>CAVWBW010000001.1:0-342888 GCA_963753395.1 uncultured delta proteobacterium
TGCGAAGTTGGAACAAATTGTCCGCTTTCGTTGAAGAGTGGGACGAGCTTCGGAGGGCATCATGACCGGCTCCGACGCTAGCAGTCCATGCACAGCTGCGCGTGCTGCGTCGGGCCAGGGCGGTTGCCGCGCTCGACTCGCGCATGTCGAGCCGTCAGCAACGCAACCAAGAGTCCGAGCTCTGTCCGCTTGGTCGCCTTCGCAATCATCGGGGCTCACATCTCGCGACGGACAGCGTTCTGAGGAACCAGAGCCTTCAACACGTGCTAGACTCTTGTCATCTGATATGGCGGCCTCGAAACTCCTCCGAACGCTCTCGCTGGCTCTGGTCTCTTCGGTTGCCTTGTCGCCTGCGTGCGGTGGCAGTGACAGCGAGGGAAGTTCAGGGGGCACGAGCGGCGCCCTCGTCTGCGATCCGGGCAAGGAGCTCTGTAGCATCGGCAAGGGCTACACCCAGCTGTGCACCGACGAGAACGGCAACTGCTTCTGGAGTGTCAGCAACGAAGGGGCCTGCTTCAGCGACGACGGCCAGATCCAGCTGTGCTCCCAGGCAGACTCCGACCGCACCTCGCCGGGCGGCGGCTCGCTCGTGAGCTGCGGCAAGTGCGACGACCCCGATCCCACGTGCACAGAGGAAGCCTACGCTCTGTGTGACGAGCTGTTCGCCGGCAGCCAACTGGTGAGCTGCGGCGAATGTGGCGACCCGATCGCCACGAGCACGGAGTAGGCCTCGGTCTCCCTGACGGACCGTTCGCGGGCTGCACCGGAAGCACGGAATTCCTTCGCTGCTTTCGAGTGGATCCGCCGCGATCATGCAGATCGGTCTCCTGCGGTGACCCTAACGACGCGAACTTGGAACGAATTCTCCGATCTCATCAAAGCGTGGGAGGAGCTCCGGACGGGAGCGTGATGACTGACGCCCGGTCCGTCGCGCGCTACCTTCGGCCGATGCAGCGCAAGTATCTAGACCTCTTGTTCTTCATGGGCCTCTCTCTTCTGCTCTGTCACGAGCTCGATGCGGTGGCCCAAGCCGAATGGCGCCTGCTGCCCGTGCTCCGCACGTTGACCGACGCTAGCGCGTATCCGATTTTCGTCTGGCTTCACGTGCCCCTCTTCGCGCTCGTGCTCTGGTGGACCGGCAGCACCTCGCTTCCGGTCAGGCGACGCGCGCAGCTCGTGATCGACGCCTTCGTGGTGATTCACGCCGGCCTCCATACGGCTCTGCGCTCGCACGAGGACTACACCTTTCATTCGACACTATCTATGGATTGTATCTACGGGGCTGCGGTCATCGGTGCCGTGCATGCGCTGTTCACCTGGCGCATGCTTGCTTCGGGGCGATGAGCCGCGGGCGTGTTTCACTTGAGCAGGCCACGTTGGATCAACACCTGGTGTACAGCTCAGCGTCTGCCCCTGACGGCGAGGCGGAAGGCTACAGCGCAACGGCAAAGGTCGGTATGGCGCCGAAGCAAAGGGCTTCAGCGGGCCGGCTCGAGCTACTTAACTCTGGCAAGAGAGTTGCGTAGTTGCTTTCGGACGTAGCGCTTGCTTGACCCGCTCTTCAAGAAAGCCTCACGGGCTTTGGCGTCTTTCGGTGACAGGTAGGCCTCGTAGTAGATGAGTCGGAGTGGGCGGCGGTGGCGGGTGGAGGGGGCCTTGCCGGCGTTGTGGTCGGCGATGCGCTTGCGGAGATTCGTCGTGTAGCCGGTGTAGAGGTTTCGGTCTTTGAGGCTTCGGAGGATGTAGACGTAGTGCACGTCTGGGTATCGGACGGACGGCGAGGCGATTGCCAACTGCTGGGGGGCCCGTAAAGTCCGCGCTCCGCGCGAGACCACGGGCCTCCCGTAAAGGCGCGAAGTTGGAACCAATTTTCCGCTTTCATTGAAGAGTGGGACAGGCTTCGGATGGCCTCATGATGGGCTTGGACGACGGCGATCCATGCACATCTGTGCATGCTGCGCAGCGCTAAGGCGGTTGCCGCAAGGCGACTCGCGCCTATTGAGCCGTTGGCAACGCACGCAAAGGCCCGAGCATTGTCGGGGGGAGAGCGGTTCATCTGGCATGCGCTCTGCCTGTTTCGCGGAGCGGGCGACTCTGAAAGCGTCTTGGAAAACCGAGTGCAGCAGGCAGACACCTGCGATATAGGCCACCGTCGTGCCGAACGAGCCCTGCCAGTATTCCGGGTCCTCGGGCCTCCGCCTAGAGTGGCTGACCCGGGTTCTGCTGCTGGCACTCATCGCCGGCGGCGCTGCTGCACGTCTGTTCGACTTCGGCTATCCCAACGAGCTCACCTGGGACGAGCCCCATTTCGTCGAAAACGCGCGCAATATCCTCGAAGGGCGGTCCGACTGGAACGATCATCCGCCACTTGGAAAGCTTCTGATTGCGGCCGGTATCCTCGCGGTGGGTGACCAAGGCGCCGGATGGCGCCTGGCTGCCCTTGTTCTCGGGTTAGCGCTGATTGTCGTTGCATATGCGCTTGGAACGGCAGCATTCCGATCGAAGACTGCCGGCTTGTACGCGGGAGCGTTCGTCGCTGCGAGCGGATTCGTGTTGGCCTTTTCCAAGACAGCGCTCCTCGACGGCATGCTAGCGACCACGATGGCAGCGGCCGCCCTCGCACTTTGGCGGGCCCGCTCGTGGCGAGGAATCACGCTCGGCGCCGTTCTCGTCGGCCTCGCTACGTCCATCAAGTTCACCGGGATCGTTCTGGTCGTCCCTTTGGCACTGGTGACGCTGGCGCGCTCGGAGTCTCGTCCGAAAGCGCTCGGGGTGCTGGCTCTTGGGGTGACCACGCTGGCCACGGTCTACGCCGGACAGTTTTCGTTGGGACTCGCCCTCGCCGGGGACGAGTATGGGCCGGTCGATGTCGCGAAGAAGACGGTCGAGCTGTTTCGCCATCACATTGGGTTGGACGATTGGGAGCACTCCGCGACCTCGCGTTGGTATACGTGGTTCATTCCGCTCAGAGTCGTTCGGTTTCACTACGCGCGAGACGGAAACATCGTTCGAGCGCTGACGACCAAAGGCAACCCCCTCCTCTGGTGGGGTGTAAACCTGGCTGTGCTCTGGTCGATGGTCGATCTGGTCCGCCGCAAGTGGCGCGAGCGCCTGGCAGGCACGGCTCCGAGCGCGCAGCCGGCCTCAGGTCGAAACTACCTGCTCCTCATGTGGTTCCTGCCACTTTGCCCCTGGATCTTCACCAACCGCGATAGCTACATCTATCATTACTTACCTTCGTACGTCTTCGGACTCGTCCTCTTTGGCGGCCTGACGTCGACGCTCTCCAACCCGAAGGCAAGATTGGGCATCGTCGCCTGCATCGCGTTGGTTTTCGCGTATTGTGTTCGCGTTTGGAGCAAGATCCCGCTGGACGCGGACTCACTCCTGCACGCCATGTTTTTCTGATGGCGTCAGACCGTTCGCCCACGGGCCCCGAGCTCTCTCCGCTCATTGGAACACCGACGCACTCGCGTTCGCCCGACCGGTGCTAACCGATGCGCGATTGCAACGAGGGGGCGGCGGTGGCGGGTGGAGCACACCCGGCCGGCAAGCTGGTCGGCAACTCGTTGGCGGAGGTCGGTGGTGTAGCCGGTGTAGAGGTTGCCGTCTTTGCCGCTTCGGAGGACGTAGACGTAGTGCACGGAGTGGGTATCGGATGCGGGAGCCCGTGGGTGCTGGTTGTTGGCACATTGCATGCTTCAGCACGCCATACGTCGGGCCCCGTAAAGTCCGCGCTGCGCGCGTACCACGGGGCTCCCGTAAAGGCGGCCGCTGCGCGCCCGCCCACGGGTCTCCGCCCAAGGGGCGAAGCCCCGTGACGAAAAAGGGAGAGCAGATCCCTGCTCTCCCTTTTTTGTTTTACGGGGTGACCCCAAGTATGCGAAGTTGGAACGAACTTTCCGCTTTCATTGAAGAGTGGGGCAATCTTCGGAGAGCAGCATGATGAGCTCCGACGACGGCAGTCGATGTCGAGCCGTCAGCAACGCACGCAACGGTCCGAGCTCTGTCCGCTTGGTCACCTTCGCAATCATCGCGTCTCACATTTCGCGACGGAAAAGGTTCTGAGGAACCGCAGATTCTTGTAGCTTTCACGCCTTCGCGATGGACATGCTACGGACCGCGTTGCGCAAAGGCCTAGTGCCTTGGGCCGCTTGGACGATGTCCACTATGGGCTGGTAGTCTTTCGACAGCTCAATATCGAAAGTTGCGTACCTCCACACGGGTACCTCGGCCCTCCTTCTCGCTCTCGCCAGACAGAAAAGCACGAACGCAGCGAACCTCTGATGGGCATCTTCGGCACGAAGAGCGCCCAACTCCAATAACGAGCTGCTCTCGTACTCACCGCTGTCCGTGGGTCTCTCTGCGATGCCCGCGAACCGAGACCTGTCGCCGCTGCGAGAGGAATATAGGACGTTTCTCACCACACAGACATCGTGTCCGGACTCGTCGGTTACGGTGGAAACGTCGCGACCAACCCTCAATTTGAAGTGGCGACCGTTCGCAACCCAAAATCTCGAAATGCTCCCCGACACCAAGTACGCCACCACCGCGACCAGCAGCGCATACGTTAGTCTGGTCAGCGACAAAGGACACCGTCCTCGTCATCTTCGCCAGACGCGCGTGATTCAAAGGTGAGAGCCGTTAGAAACGCCGTTTTGCCATCCGCCAGTTTGGCATTTGCTAAACCCTCGACGAGGCCCGCATGGAAGAGACTCATGGTACGCCGTTCGATCCCAGGAGCGGCCCTTGTCGGTGCGGTCACCGGGGCAACAACTCCAGGCCTCGGCACTGCGATCTGCTGGAGCGCAGCCTCCATTGCGGCCCCGGCGAGATGCTTGGCCATGCCGCCTGACTAACGCAGCCGCTGCCAGGCGTCAAAGGACGCAGAAACGACTCAAGAACCAGCGCTCAGGGCGAGGGGCGCCTATCGCAACAGCGAAGCCCGGCCGAAGCCGGACTCTGTGGTGGCGGTGACCCCAACGACGCGAAGTTGGAACGAATTTTCCGCTTTCATTGAAGAGTGGGACGAGCTTCGGAAGCCAGGATGATGAGCTTCGACGATGGCTATCCATGCACAGCAGGGCATAGGGCTACGGCGGTTGCCGCGCTCGACTCGCGTACGTCGAGCTGTCGGCAACGCACCTAAGGGTCCGAGTTCTGTCCGCTGGGTCACCTTCGCGAGCATAGCGGCTGGCTTCTCGTGACGGATAACGTTTTGAGGAACGACAGGGGTCTGTTTCTTTTTGTAAGCAGCCAGGATCAGGAGGCGTCGAAGAAAATCCTGATCATCCGAATGCATGCCCGCGCCTCGTAGCAGGGCACTTGCGCGCTGCGGCTCCTTGCCGGTAAGTGTCTTCAAAGCGCCCGTCACGGCGGCGTTCATCCCAAACGGCTCGACCGCCGTGATGACTGGCGCAGGTTTCGCGAGGCGGCACTCGTCCATCCCGCCGCTCCTGCAACCAATCACCCCGGGCTTGGCGTCGTCGTAGATCCTAGTTACGATGTGGCGGCCCTATTCCTTCGGTGCGACGACGCGCTTTGGGGCCTTTTCCAAGATTTCCGCAACGCAATCGTAGGTCGCTACCTGTCGCGAACTGCGGCCACCTTGTACGCGCTCAATAACCAGGACGTTTCCGTTCTTGTCGTAGACGTACTGCGCACGTTCGTCGATCTGCCCATCCCCGCTTCGGTCGTGCTCCTCAAGCCACCGGAGTCCGCGTCCATCGTACTCATAGCGCGAGCTCTCGTTGTTTCTCCCGTCTCCGTTCGCGTCATGACCCCAGAACGTTGAATTGCCGCGCTCGTCGAACGTCGTGTGCCAGCGCTCGTCGGCCTTTCCGTCGCCGTTCCTGTCGTGCTCTCGCGATGTTTCGTGTCCAAAGCGGTCGAAACCAAACTTCCATCGCTGATCGACTCGTCCATCACCGTTGCTGTCGTCCTCTCGAAGGATCCGGTTCCCATCGCTATCGTACTCGAAGTTGTGGCGAGACCTACGGGTGAACTGCCCATCGCCATTCTCATCGCGCTCCCAGAGGATGGTGCTGCCATGGGCGTCGTACTCGTACCGCTCCGACATATCCACGACGCCATCCGCGTTCGCATCTCGTCGCCACCAGACGACGAGGCCACGGTCATCCAATTTGCGCCATTCGCGCACGTCGACCTTTCCGTCGCCGTCCTGGTCGTGCTCTTTCAGCTGAACCCGTTCTACGTCGTCGTACTTGTGTCGTAGCCGTTCATCAACCTTGCCGTCGCCATTCTTGTCGTGCTTCCGCAGAACTTCGCGTCCCTCGGTGTCGTAAGAAATGGTTCCCTTTTTGACCGCTTGCCCGCTGCCATCCGGATCATGTTCCCACTTCGTCATCTGGCCCGCCTCGTTGAAGGTGGTCCGCCAGAGTTCGTCTACCGTGCCATCGCCGTCCTTGTCCCGCTCTCTTCGAGTTTCGTTTCCGTTCGCGTCGTAGCGAATGCGACTGCGTTCATCCACTTTGCAGTCGCCATTCTTGTCGATTTCCTGCAGCGTTTGATTGCGCCGAGCGTCATAGGCCACCCGGATCCGCTCGTCCGGTATGCCGTCCCAGTTTCGATCAACCTCGTCAACGGTGTTGTTGCCTCGGTCGTCATACTCGCGGCGAGAGTAAACCCTCCCGTCCAGAGAAAGCGTACAAGCCCCCCAGTCCTCTTCCACTACGAAGAGCACCTCGCCTTGACACGTCTGATCGCACACCCAGCATACGCCCCACCCATCGGGGCATCCTTCTGAATACGTCACTGCGTAGTCACACAGCTCTGTCGGATCTAACTGTCCGTTGCCGCAGAGTGCGCGCGCCTTCGTTTCGTCTCGTTTGATAGCGGCGTTCCCGGCGCTGCAGCCGGAGAGGCTCACCGCACAGACAAGCGCAACTGGCAACATGTTTCCCGCTCGCATGACCTCCTTCCGCGATAGTCGGCCAACAGCAGCGCACGGGCAAGCTTCACGACGTCAACGGTTGATGACCAGCGGCCGATGGCCGGTTCGCGGCAATGAGCAACGCACCTTCCCCGCCTCGGCTTCTCGGGGACCCCAACGACGCGAAGTTGGAACGAATTGTCCGCTTTCATTGAAGAGTGGGACGAGCTTCGGATGGCAGCACGATGAGCCTCGACGGCGGCAATCCATGCGCAGCTGCGCGTAGGGCTAAGGCCGTTGCCGCGCTCGACTCGCGCATGTCGAGCCGTCGCCGGCGTACGAATGCGTCCGAGTTCTGTCCGCTGCGTCACCTTCGCGAGCATCGCGGCTAGCTTCTCGTGACGGATGACGTTTTGAGGAGCGACAACCCTCCACGTGAAGGGCGCATGCCTTCGACTTTGTTCGTTACGGGACCTCAGGTAGAGTTGACACCATGTTTGGATTCGTGTTCTTTCTCTTGCTGGCGGCGCTGTCGCTGAACGGATGTGGAGACCAGACCGGTGGTAGCGCGGGCATGGGGGGCGATGGTGGAACCAGCGGCTCCGGCGGGATGGGTGGCGTATTCCCATGCACCGAGCAAGGTATCCGCGATGCCATCGCCGCAGGCGGCGGCCCGTACACGTTCGACTGCGGTACTGAGCCGGTGGTGACGACGGAGACGATCGTCATCAACAACGACGTCATCCTGGACGGAGAGGGAGAACTCACGGTCGACGGGAACCAGAGCCATTGCGTATTCCAGGTGGAGACCGGGGTCGAAGTTGAACTTCGGGGCGCAACCGTCACGAGGGGCTTTTCAGGCGGCCCCGGCGGCGGCATCTTCAACAGCGGCACGCTGACGCTGACCAACAGCACGGTATCGGAAAATACGGTGCGGGGATTGTCCCGAGGCCACGGCGGCGGCATCGAAAACGACAACAACGGCTCTCTGACGCTGACGAACAGCACGGTGTCGGGAAATACGGCGTCGGGCTGCGGCGGCGGCATCGACAACAACGGCTCTCTGACGCTGACGAACAGCACGGTGTCGGGAAATACGGCGGGGTTGGACGATGAGTCGTCCTGCGCGGGCGGCGGCATCTACAACGACAGAGGCGCGGTGACGCTGACGAACAGCACGGTGTCGGGAAATACGGCGTCCGTAATCTCCGAAGGCGGCGGCATCTACAACGACAGGGGCGCGGTGACGCTGACGAACAGCACGGTGTCGGGAAATACGGCGTCGGGCAGCGCCGGCGGCATCTACAACGGCGACACGCTGACGCTGACGAGCAGCACGGTGTCGGGAAATACGGCGTTGGAAAGCGGCGGCGGCATCGTCAACTTCGGCGCGGTGACGCTGACGAACAGCACGGTGTCGGGAAATACGGCAGGCCTGGGCGGCGGCATCTACAACGACAGCGACACGCTGACGCTGACGCTGACGAACAGTTTGGTCAATGGCGATTGCTTCGGCAATATCGTTTCCAACGGCTATAACATCGAAAGCCCCGCCAATACCTGCGGCTTCGACCAACCGACCGACCAGCCCAACGTCACCGAAGAGGAGCTAGACCTCGGACCGCTTGCTGACAACGGCGGTCCTACCATGACCCACGCGCTTGGCCCGGGTAGTGTTGCTATCGACCAGATTCCCACGGTGGATTGTGTCGACGCAGACGACAAACCACTAACAGAGGACCAGCGCGGCAAGACGCGCCCGCAGGGACCCACGTGCGACGTCGGGGCGTTCGAGCTCGAGCCTCAGTAGCGCAGCGCCAAGGGAGACGCCCGGCCGAAGCCGGGCTCTCTGATGGCGGTGACCCCAACGACGCGAAGTTGGAACCAATTTTCCGCCTTCATTGAAGAGTGGGACAGCCTTCGGATGACAGCATGATGACCTTCTACGAGGGACCGTTCCGAAGGCCAGCGCATAGATGTCGTGGTCGAAACCTAAGCAGGCCTCAGGCTGGCGATGAAGCTCTGGAATGCCGGGGCGACCACATGGGTGGGGGTCTTTGCCTCAAGATCTCCGTACACCGACTCAAGGTCCAAGTAGAGGATCGCTGCCTCGTCTTCCTCTCGTGCCGATAGGCAGAACACGTTGCCACCAGAGTCGCACGCAATCGGAACGAGTCGATTAGACAGCCGGACCCGGAGAGTCTCCAGGTTCCAGGAGATGCAGCTTGCCTCGACGGCACGGCCAATCCCGAAGAAGACCTGCACGTCGGTCTCTCCGAATCCCGGAACATCGACGCGGTCCGGGACAGGCGTCCCGCCGTTGTTGTCCAGGAGGAACTGCCGGTAGGCAGCCGCCAAGGGGAACCCGAGGGTTGCCTCAAGCTTGGCTACATCACGCACCGTGAGGGGCGGACCGGGATTTTGAACGAGAAACACTGGGGTCCTATTAGTCGTCCTTATTTCCGGGCTGTGCAACCGACATCTGACGCTGCCCGAAACCATGCGTGGCAGCGCGAGCCCGCAAGCCGGAACGGCGAAGCCCAGCGCGAAGCGCCGCCAAGCCCGAGCGAAGCGATGGGCGCAGAGGGAGGACTACGGGCAGGGGTGGGCGGGTTGGATATAGCTAAAACAACGGAAAAAGCCCGGTCCAAAGACCGCGCTTTCTGAGTGACCCCAACGATGCGAAGTTGGAACCAATTTTCCGCTTTCATTGAAGGTTGGAACGAGCTTCGGATGGCAACTTGAGGAGCGTCGACGACGGCGACCCATGGGCAGCTGCGCGTACTGCGCAAGGCTATGGCGGATGCCGCGCTCGACTCGCGCGTATCGAGGCGCCGGCCGGTGATCGGCGCGCACTGCGCGGGGCTTAGGCGAAAGGCGCGGTCGTCGCGGCTCACATCTCGCGAAGGACAACGTTTTGAGGAACGACAGGATGCTACGGGCCCCAATGATGGGGAGTCTGGCGAGGGTTAGCAAGGGATCCCGGCCCCCCTCGGCTCGTCGCCGAGGCGAACAGAAGCTTTCCCGCCGCGCCCGATACGCTACTGAGCAGACACACAAAAGGCGCCACCGTTTCCGATGACACTTTCGCTTCCGTGCCTTGCGGCGAAGCTGACTAGCGCGGAAGCGTCCAGTGGAGGCGTTGCGAGGTACGACTGAACGATGGTCATCCGAGAAGGCGAGCGTAGCGTACCGCTGTAGCGCCCTTCTGGTTACGTGGGTATCTTCGGGGCATGGGCGATCGCGAGCCTCCGATTGATCTACTGAGCAAAAGGCTGTCCAAGTGGGAGACAGACCTTCGGGAGGCCCATTCAGCCAACGTCGTTGAAGCACGGAACGATCCGCAGAAGGCCGGCCACCGGGCGGAGCGGATATGGGTAAGGGTGGCCGAGCAGATCCTTCCGCCATCGTACAGGGTCCAAGTTCGCCAGTACATGGACACAGAGATCGACGTCGTAGTGCTGCCGCCCTCCGCCCCGGCCTTCTACAATGAGGCCGACGTGATTGACATTCCGCCGGACGTCGCCAGCGCAGTATTTCACGTCAAGAACACCTTGAACAAAGGAGAGCTCCGCGACGCAATGCAAAGGGTTCACGTGGCCAACCAGGGGCAACGTCATTACCGAGCAACACTTGAGCGTGAGCGCCAGGGATTGCCGAGCGCGATCGTGGCGCTCGGTAGCGATTGGGCCGGCGGGTTCGACACAGCTCGTGCGGCGTTCTTGGATATGCTTTCGAAGGAATTCGTGCCCGATCATCCGAGTCAGATTCCCGGCTTCATTGGCACGCCTGACTGGGACATTTGCAATCTAACCGTCGATCTCCCCGCATCCCATGTGGGCCGTGCGCTGGGTTATCCAGAAGCTGATCCGCGCTGCCGCAAGGACCATGTTCTCAAGTTGATAGCTAGCAAGCCGTCGGGTTTTCCGATCCACTCCTTCGCACAGTGGCTCTATACGGCATGCGCTGCCTCGGACCCGTCACTTGAACCGATACGCGTCGCGCTTACTCAGCTATTCTCGTTGAGCGGCCAGTCGACGCCGGTCCCATTCGAGGCGTCCGCCGTCTACTCCGACTCTCGCATCGGTCGATAGCAACGCGCCCTGAACGGACCGCGGGCGGCCTTCGCGGGTCGCGAGGGCTGCGACCTCTGGACACACGAAAGGCGCCACCGTTGCCGATGACGCCTGTGCCTCCTCAAAGCCCCGTCGACCGCACAATTGAACCGCCCCGGAATTCCCGAGGACTCTGAGGTGCCCCGATTTCGATAGAAAGAAGCCCGGCAGAAGCCTGGCTTTGATGACGGTGACCCCACGTACGCGAAGTTGGAACTCGGTTGCGAAGTTCCTCACAGACTGGGAGGGGTTCCGGAGGCTAGCGCGGTGACGCGCCCCTCCGCGCGAAGGTCACGACGTCAAGTTGTTTCCTTACAGGCCTCGATTTACACTCGACACCGATGCTTAGGGTCACGTTTCCTTTCTTGTTGGCCATGCTGTTGCTCAATGGCTGCGGCACCGAAGCGAGCAGCCCTGGAGGCTCGGGAGGAGCGGCGGGCGATGGGGGAGGCGGCGGCATGGGCGGCGGCTTGGCGGACTGGCCCTGCACGGAGCAGGGTATTCGCGACGCCATCGAAGTCGGCGGCGGACCCCATACGTTCCGTTGCGACGGCCCTGCGACTGTGATGACCGGCGCCCCGATTGAGATCGACGATGACGTCATCCTGGATGGCCAAGGCAACCTGACGGTCAACGCGGGAGGCAGTCACCGTGTGTTCATCGTGGGATCTCCTCTCGCGGGGGGGCCGGAGCCCGTCGAAGTCGAGCTGCGGAATATGACGATCGCAGGGGGGTTCACTGTGGGCGGGTTCGCAACGGTTCTGGAGATCGGGGGCGGCGGCGTGCTGAGCGGCGGCGTCCTGACGATCACGGGCTGTACGATTACGAATAACGAAGCGCCCCGGGGAAGTGGCATCGAGAGCTTGGGAACCCTGAGAGTCGAGGACAGCACGGTTTTCGGAAACCAGGGCATGTGGGCGATCCGCCATCAGGGGGAGATGACGATTCGGGACAGCACGGTTTCGGACAACGTGGGCGGCGGGCTCGCCTTTGCCGGAGCCAGGGGAAGGATCTTCAGCTCGACGTTCTCGGGAAACTCCGCTGTCGATGGCGAGTACGGGGGCGCAATCCGGAACACCGGTGATCTGTTCGTCTTGTCTTCCGTCATCCGAGGAAACGACGCCGAACGCGGTGGCGGGGTTTGGAACGCCGGGGAGTTGTCTCTCGTCGACACCACGATTGCGGACAACAGCGCAGCGGACGGTGGAGGCGCCTACAACGCGGATCCTCACCTTGCGGACCGCCCGATCTTCGACATTGGCATACTGAGCCTCACGCGCAGCACGATCTCTGGAAACACCGCACAAAGGGGTGGCGGCATCTACACCGCCGGGCTCTGGCAGCGGATCACCAACAGCACTCTCTCTGGGAACACCGCGGACACGGGCGGGGGCGTTGCGATGGCCGGCACCCTAGAGGGACCGTCCAGCCTCACGCTCGCGAATGCGACGATCACGGACAACGAGGCGTCCGAAGGGAGCGCGATCTGGGCGACTGGGGATTCGCCCGAGCTTCGATTCATCGGCACGATTGTCGAGGGCGGCTGCCAAGAGGGCGCGGGCACAGTGACTTGGACATCGAGGGGAAGCAACATCGAGAGCCCGGGCGATACCTGCGGCCTCTCGGAGGGAAGCGACCAGCCATCGGTCGCGCCCAGCGCCCTGATGTTGGGTCCGCTCCAAGACAACGGCGGGTTCACTGAAACCCACGCGCCCGCGGCAGGGAGTGCGGCGGTCGATGCGATGGTTCCCGAGGACTGCCCGCTCTCGCTGCCCGAACCTCTGGGCGACCAGCGATACGCCCGGCGGCCGGTAGGCTCGGCGTGCGACGTGGGTTCGGTCGAGTTCGAGCCTTAGGCTGCCCGCGCAGAAAAAGCCCGGCCGAAGCCGGGCCTTCGTGCCGGTGACCCCAAGTACGCGAAGTTGGAACTCCGTTGTGGGGTTCCTTACAGATTGGGAGAGGCTTCGGAGGTTGGCGGCGTGAAGTGCGGCTCTGCCGGCACTGCACCGCCCTTGCCGGATCCCTGACGAGACCCAGATTCGCAAGCGCGAGAAGCGCCAGGCTACGGAAAACAGACGTCGACTGTCTCAAAGACCCCGTCCGAGGTTCGCCTGAGGAGCGGCTGGCACGCTTCGTTCTCGGCGCACTGCGGTTCTGCCACGTCACACGTCGGCAGGCACTGGCTCTCATCGTCTGTCGTCCAAACGCACACGCTTGGCTCGAGGCAGCCTTCGTAGGGCCCTTCGTCGCCGTTGCACTCCGTGTAGGGACAAATGGGCCAGTGGATGATTCCAAGCGTGACGCTCACCTTCGCGTACTCGCAAAACTGCCTATCTTGTCGGGTGTCGCAGAACTGCTCCCGGTCGATGACGTCCTCGGCGCGAACCTGGCAGCCCTCACCTTTGTCGAGGCAATCGTCCACCGAGAGCTCTCTGCACGCTTCTCTGCGCTCCAGAAAAACCTCTTCGCAGGACGTAGCCCGCGCCGAAAGAACGGCCTCGGACGGATTCGAAATGGCGCGTGATCCAGGTGGCGGGTCATTCAGGCAGCCATTCATGATCACCGTTTGACCGTAGGAATCCTCCGCGAGCCACTCGCCTTCGATGCAACCCTCGATCTCAGTGCAGTTGTAGCTCGAACTGTTGGACTCGTAGCAGCCGTCCTCGAAGTTGATGCGTGTCGCTTCGTTTACGCGACAGCGATCCGAGTAGTCGTGCCAGCAGCGGTACACGCTGTACGTACTACACGGATGCTCGACCTTGCCTTCAACGACATAGGGGCCCGATTCGCTGGAATCGCCACAGCCGCAGAGTGACACGAGCGACCCGAGTACGAGGGCGAACGCTAGGCGTCTGCGAATCACACTGCCGCGAACTGGGGATGGCACTTCACTCGACAGTCGGTGGGTCGATGGGAGAGTCACGAGAACGACCGTAGCGCGAACGAGGCCACGGCCTCAAGCGCACGGATCGTGGTATGCTTCGCAACTATGAGATTTTGCTTACTATTTCCAGTGATGACCCTCGCCGCAATGGCTGCTGCTTGCTCAGGAACGGGCGCAACGTGCAACGAGCTCGACTGCGATGACGGCAACCCGTGCACGAACGACGCGTGCGATCCGTCGGGCATGTCGTGCGAGAACGCCACGAAAGCAGATTGGTCGCCATGTGACCTCGACGGGCGTCGGGCGGCCTGCGATACCGGTGTGTGTGCGGAGCTCGAGTGGCCGGCTGACCTCGAGGAGCACCAGCGCATCGAAGCGCTATGCCAGGACCGCTCGATTGAGGACTGCGAGGAGGACGCGCGCTGCGACCACCTAACAGCGGGTCGGTTCGACCCTGCCCTCGTCTGCCTGGAACCGACAGACGAGGTGGGCTGCGCCAGCGCGTTTCGAATCTGCGGGCAGAGCCTCACGACCGCGCAGAGCCCGGACGGAGCGCTGTACCGCTTCCAAGACACGTGTCTGCCCGACGGATGGGAACCCGCCTACAACGAACTGCGGGCCTTCCCCGTGAGCTTTGCCGGATTGTGTGAGCAGCTCACCGAAGCATGGCCCGACGATGAAGAAGCCCAGTCTATTCGGAAGGCCTGCGAGGAGCTCGCCGGCAGGCAATGCAACCAAGACGAGTGCAGGACTGTTTTTCCCCTCCGAGTCGACGACGAACGTACCTGTCTCGAAATCTCGAGTGATCACGAGGTCTGCACCTCGCGATTTCGGATGTGCGACCCAACACCGACCGTGGCGAGAACCTCGGACGGCGAGTCGTTCGTAATCGGAAACGGATGCGTGCTGGAGTCTTGGGAGGTCACCGGCAGCCTTGACGGCGAGCAGAGCCACATCTTCTCTTGGCCGACCTGCGCAGTGCAGTGAGAGATTGACGGGTGAGCCGAGGGCCGTGAACTCCCCGCGATGTCACCGTTCCCTCCGAGTGTGCAAGACCTCCGCGCCGCCGACTCCTCCAAGCAGGTACAGGTTTCCTCCAGGCGTTGCGTTTACTGCGAACCCGGTGCCTGCGGTTTCAGGAACCCTGGAGGCGACTCGCCAGGCCCCGACCGATCCACCGGAGTCCAGCCCTGCTGCGTTCGCAGACATTTCCATGATCCGTGTTCGCAGTTGCGACACCCCCGTAAGCAACGATCAAATCGTCCTGCCTGCCTGCACTCCGCGATAGAAGAAAGCCCGGCCGAAGCCGGACTCCCTGATAGCGGTGACCCCAACGATGCGAAGTTGGAACCAATTTTCCGCTTTCATTGAAGAGTGGGACGAGCTTCGGAGGGCAGCATGATGCGGTTCGACGACGGCAATCCACGGACAGCTGTGGGTACTGCGCAGGGCTAAGGCGGTTGCCGCGCTCGATTCGCGCATATCGAGCCGTCGGCAACGCAACTAGGAGTCCGAGCTCTGTCCGCTCGGTCCCCTTCGCGATCATCGCAGCTCACGTCTCGTGACGGACAAGATTCCGAGGAACGACAAGGCAAAGCAACTGTTCCAGCGATCGTCGCTTCACCTAACGCTCCCCCTGTGTAGATTCCCCGTCCTCCTGGGACAGACGCGTTCCGTCCGGAGGGGCTTCGGAGGATAGCGGCGTGAGCCTCTGCCCCAGATGGACTCACTCGAATTGGCCGGCTGGCGCCGGTGTCGGATCATCCCGCGATTCTTTTCTTCTCTGGAGGAGACCCAAGCCCGACAAGTCGCCGTTCACTTCCCGTGCATAGGAACGCCATCTGGTCACCTGTCGGGCGGCATGTTATCGGTGCGACTGACTGATGTTGAAATGGGTCGTTATCTTGGCCGTCATGGTCGGCGTCGTTGCACTCGTAGCGGTGCTCCGACAAAGAGGGTCGAACAGCTCACCTGAGCACCCATCGCCGGAAGACAGCCCGTCTACCCCCGTGGAGACCATTGAGGCTTTCTGGAAATGGTGGCCGACCGTCTCCCACGACATCGCATCTTCCATCGATGGAGGGCGATCTGGAGCATGGTCCGACGAAATTAGTAGGCGAGTGGAGGCGATTGATCCTGACCTCGGCTGGGAGCTAGGGCCAGGAAAGAAGAGCCGCCACCATCTGGCGATTTCGTCCGGGGGTGATCCCGAAGGTCGTGTATTGGCGGAGCGGTGGCTTTCACGTGCGCCCGCCGCCGATGAGATCTGGGAGTACTACGCAGCCCGCCAAGCCCACACTGAAGACCCAGTGTTCATCACCACCATCGATGGCGTCGACCTTGAGATTGGTGACTTTCGAGTGCAATACGACGTGGATGAAACTCGTGAATCGATTGACGTGAAGGTGCATCATCCAGAACTGCATCGACTGGAGGAAGGGCAGCAGGGGCTCGCGGTGTTCCTCTTCTTGGACGGCAGGCTAGGTGAGGATGGAGTCGAACGATGGATCGGCGAGGTGACACCCAGTCCAGAGCCACTGCTCAATCCCGAGAACCCCGAGCAGTTCGTAGCAGCGGTTGAAGCCCTGGCCGAGAAGGCAACGGCAGAGCGATTCGTGCTCTTGGAGGGAAAGACCCCGCAAGGACAGCCTGTAATCGCGTCGGTGAATGTGGCGATCAAGCGAGTCGATCACTTGCTCATGGATGTGCATTTCGAAATTCACATCGCGATCGAAAAGCCCACAGCTGAGGGATTGAACACCGCAGACGAGGGTGCGGACCTCAACGCGGTGGAAGATGGCTTGCTCGAACTCCTAGACCACGATGCGGTGTACCTCGGTCGTGAGACAGGACGCGGAGAGCGAGTCATACATCTTCATGCAGCCGCTGCGGGTCCCGCGGAATCTAGGATTCGAGACTGGATGAGGAAGCACCCGGATCGCGACATCGAGCTCAAGGTTGCGTACGATCCGCGCTGGGAAGTTCTTCAGCGCTGGTAGCATTGGTTCGTGGCTCACGGCGAAGGCGGGCTTTGGTGGTGACCCTAACGACGCGAACTTGGAACGAATTCTCCGATCTCATCAAAGCGTGGGAGGAGCTCCGGAGACTTGCGGCGTGATTCTGTTAGCGGCGAAGCTCAAGAACCGGTGGGCTCGCGAGCAGCTCGATAGATCGCCGATCTGCTCCAGTTCATGATGTAGACTTGACCCTTTGAGTCGACCGCTACGACCCCGTTGGCGAAGCCCGCGGTTTCATCCACTTCCCAGAGCTTCGGCTCAGTGGGAATCTGCGTGAAGGAGCCGTCATCCATGATCCGAATGAGCGCGCCGTAGACATTCGCGACTGTTCCGCCGTCGGGATGCCTCGAGAGGCCCTCGAAATTCCATACGTGGGTATCGGGCTCACCCATTCGTTCGAAGTACTCGACCACATCCGCCGACTCGAGAAGCAGGCCGGACGACGAACCGTCGTTGCGACCCGCAAACAAATCGTCACCGTTGCAGCCGGGTTGATAGTAGTAGTCGGCGCCGTCGACGACGAAGGCCTCACTTCCGCAGTCGGTGCCGCCCTGAAATTCGGTCTGGGAGTAGACTTCGGTCGAGCCAGTATCCGTGATCGCGAATAGACCATCGTACAGGGTGACGAGTAGAATCCGTTCCGGGCTCTCGACACCGATTTGGTGCGGGATGCCAGGTCCCTCGTCGAAGTCTTCGAAGTGCACTGCAACGTCTCCGCGACCAGACGAAGCTAGGATCGCTGCTGGTTGGACGACGGGATTGTTGAGAATGTACAGCCGGTCGTCCGGTCCCACGTCGATGAACCCTATGCGGACGTACCCGGCGCCGACCACCTCTTCGAGGTCCGCCGTGCTGAGGTAGATGGAGACCATGCCCTCAGCAACCGCGTACACTTGGTCGCCATCGGTCAAATAGATGACGTCGTCGGAGTCAATCGCGATGGCTCGCTCCAGATCCGACCAGAGCTCGGACTCTGCGTATTTCGCAAGTGTCAAAGGGCCCTGAGGTGTCTCGCCGCCGGCCCCAGCGGTTCCTCCAACTCCCGCCGCACCGCCGGCCCCCGCGTCACCTCCGCTGCCGCCTTCGCCAGCGTGCCCCTCGTCGTTGCTGCACCCCAACAAGGTGAGCGCAACACATGTGCAAGCCAGCAAGAAAGAGAGCCTTCGTTTTTCATCTCGATGCATGGCGCAATCCTCCAAACTACTACCAAAGCGGCGGCTTCCTGAGCAACTGACCGATCTGCCAAGCTCCTTTTGGGGAACCCTACATCAGGACATCGACCCGCGGAAGAGGTCGCGGCTCGAGAGGCGGGCCATGGCCGCGAAGGTCTCTTGTGGTAGCGGGGAGTGCCGCCGTCTATCGACCCGCGGGCGAACCCGATTAGCAATTCCGCACATCCGCGGAGTGCTGTGCGTGCCCTCCAACTCGTTGATAGTAAGCCTCACTCAATGCTTGTCGAGCGCGAATCTTGCTTCGCGCGTGCGAATAAGCCGAAGGCGTTGAGCACGTCGAACAAGCGCGAAGCAGCGAACGGCGAAGAGTTCGCGCGCTGCGCTTGCAGTTTTGTTTAACAAAACTCCACCTTGCCCTCCGAACAAGTCGCGAACTGCGCTGGTTGTCGCCGATGGTAACAACCTGTCGCTTTCGGTCACAACCGCGACACTTCCTGGCAAAAACGACAAGAAGGACAAGAAGTGTCGCGCGCGCGCCAACTAGTGCTGCGGAGTGCACAACGAGTGCACCGTGAGCGCAAGTAGCGCCACATAGCGCCAACGGACCAGCTGTCGGGAGAGCGAGCAAACTCTCCGTCACGCGGCCGCCCAGCAATGGGCTCGCGCAACTTTTCGGGGGGCAAAACCGATAACAGGGTTTGGCAGTGGGGGATCAAACGGGCAACGGAGGCATCGAACGAGGAGAAGGAAGGCGCATGACTCCCCTCCCCCTCGAGCGCTATCGGGAGATCTTGGGCGACAAGGCTCCGAAATCGGACGCCGAATTGCGCAAGCTGCGAGAGGAGGTTTACCGGCTTGCGAGGGCCGTGGTACAGACGGTCATCGAGGAGCGGAAGCAGTGAAGCGATGACCCTCTGCGCCGTCGCATATGCCCGAGTCTCCACGGTTGCCCAGACCGAGGGCTACAGCTTGGGCGTGCAGACAGCCGACCTCGAACGGTACTGCGAACACAAAGGGTGGACGCTGAAGCGGCTCTTCGTCGAACCCGGGTCGAGCGCGAAGACCAGCCAACGTCCGGTCTTCGGGGAAATGCTCGAGTACTGCCGCAAGCATCGAGATGTGATCGACGTGGTGTTGGTTCACAAGATCGATCGCTTCATGCGCGACACCTACTACCACACCCAGACCCGAAACCTCTTGGCGGGCTACGGAATCGTGCTCCGGAGCGCGACGGAGCCGATCAGCGAAGACCCAAGTGGCAAGGCCCTCGAAGGAATGCTGTCCGTCTTCGCGCAGTTCGACAACGACGTCCGCTCAGGCCGCACCGTCGCCGGGATGAAGGCCGCGGTGGAAGCCGGGCGATGGTGTTGGAAGCCGCCTCGCGGATACGTGCGCGGAGAGACCGCGAGCATGGACCACGACCCGGTCTTGGCCCCGGTGGTGCGGCAGCTATTCGATGACTGCGCCTCGGGAGCGTTCCCCGTGTCAGCCCTGGTCGACCGGGCCAAGGCACGAGGGCTCGACATCCACAAACAAGTCCTGAACCGAATGCTGCGGAATCCGCTCTACATCGGCGTCGTTCGTGTGGACAAATGGGGCATTGAAACCACAGGCGACTTCGAGCCGCTCGTTCACCCTGAGACGTTCTGGCGTGCCCAGGCGGTCCTCGATGGCAGAGGCCCTGGAGCGGGGAAGCCATACCAGCCGGCTCGCGCAGAGTTTCCCTTGAAGGGTTTGGTGCGGTGCGTCCATGGCGTCCCCCTGACCGCCTCCTGGGCCAAGAAAAGCTATCGGTACTACCAGAGCCAGCCCCGATGTCAGGAATGCCGGGGATGCCGCGTGAGCGTCCGGGCCGAAACGCTCGAGGAAAGCTTCGTGGACTTGCTGAAGAAGCTACAGCCGAGCCCGAATTGGTGCGCATCTTCAAAGAGGAAGTCTTGAACGTGTGGAAGCAGGCGCAGAAGCAAGCCTCCGACGAGCAGGCGCGGCTGACATGGCGGCTGAACGGCATCCAAAAGAAGAAAGATCGACTGGTCGAGGCGCACGTTCACGAGCAGACCATCGACGCGAAGACGTTTCGCGAGCACATGGACCGGCTTCGGGAGCAAGAAGCGATGGCGAAGTTGGAACGCTACGACGCCGAGCTCGAAGACTTGGACGTCGGCGCGGTGCTCGCGTTTGCCGAGCGAACGCTCTGTGATCTCGCAGGCAGTTGGAACCGCGCCGAACCCCCGCAAAAGACGAGGCTTCAGGCACTTCTGTTCCCCTCCGGCGTCACTTGGGATGGAGAGGCAGTTCGAACTCAGGAAACCGCTAGTGTTTTCGGTTGGATAGATCCGATTTGCGACGACAAGGAACGTTTGGTGACCCCAGCGAGGTTCGAACTCGCGTTACCGGCGTGAGAGGCATCTGACGCTGCGCTTCGACTAGGCATTTTTCGCTTCTATCGCTTTTTCGTTTGCTCTGTTTTCGCGGGCTTTTGCGAAGTCGATTACGTTTTGCTGACACATATTTGCCACGCTCGGCAGACACCCGATGGCGTCCTCATAGGTGGCATCGCTGAGCTGGGGGTGGACGCGCCTCACCATCTTGCTTGAGCCGTGCCCCATGAGGCGAATCGTCGCCAGCTCGGGCACGCCCACGCCGAGTCAACTTGCTCCCGCTGCGGCCTCGGAATAGTCCTCTGGTGATGAGCGTCCGAATCTTGCTGACTTTGAATAGGTCTTGTGCGCTGGCCTTCGCGGGGCTGTGGTTGTCGAGTTGTGGTGTCTCTCCGAGTGCAGAGCCGGCACCGCGTTGGTTGCTGCAGCCGGATGACCCGCTTCCAGAGCTCTTGTCGGAAATTGGTGTCTATCAAGACGTCGTCTCACGTGGCGCGTATCCAGACGTTGTGGGGTACGTGCCGAATCACCCGCTCTACAGCAATGGCCTGCAGAAGGAACGCCACCTCTACCTTCCCGAAGGGACCACGGTAGAGGTAGGCGACACAGAGGCGTGGGACTTCCCAGACGGGGTGGTCTTCGCAAAAACGTTCCTGTATGAGGGAGAGCCTGTAGAGACGCGATTGTTGTTCCGGACGTCTGCGGGCTGGGACTATGGACTCTACCAATGGCTGCCCGACCACTCCGACGCGGAAGTGCTCCGTGGGAACTGGGCCGAGGTTTCGGTGGAGCTCGGCGGCGGGGAGCTTACGCACACGCTGCCCTCGCGCCTCGATTGCCGGACCTGCCACGAAACCCACGAGGCCGTCGCTGCTTCTCCCGTGATCGGAGTTAGCGCGCTGCAAACCAGCGCCGATCTCATCGAGGCGGAGGTCTTTTCGGAGACGCCGACCATGACGCCGGTGCAAGGGAGAACCGAGGATGAGACTACAGCGCTGAGCTACTTCGTGGGGAACTGCATCACTTGTCACAACGATGGCGACTCGATTAATTCTGCGTTCAGCCTCTATCCCGAGGACGCGGTTGCCAACACGGTGGACCAGCCCACAGAGTCCGAGACGGGCGAGGGTATTCGGGTGGTAGCGGGCGACCCGAAGCAGAGCGTCCTCTACATCACGGTGGTGGAGGCGGCGGGCCCCGGCTATCGGGGCCCCTTCAAAGTGATGCCGCCTATCGGCGGTGATGTCATCGACCCAGATGCGAGCGCGATACTGGGAGCCTGGATCGAGAGCTTATGAAAAGAACACTTGTCTTGTTACTTCTTACCTTAATGACCGCCGCGTGCGGCGACCAACGCGAGCCGCCCGTGATTCCGCCCGGTGTCTTGCAGGTTGGATTCGAGTCCGTCCCCTACGAGACCACGCTCGACTACCTCACCGACCTTGCCTTCACCCCCGATGCATCTGGTGAGTTTCTCGCGATCGGCTTATACGGCAAGTTCGAGCACGCGCAGCTGAGTGCCGATGGAGCTGTGCCGCTGATGTCTGGGAGCTTCGATGACGTCTACGCTGAGTTCGACGCGGGACAGCTCGGGCTCGCGATCGATCCAGACTTCGCGGACAACGGGTTGTTCTACATTGCTACGAATCTCGCGAAGAATCACGTTCAGCTTCGGCGATACACTCTCGCGAGAGGCAGTTTCGCTGATACGCGGGACAGTGAGGTGGTCGTCCTCGATTTGCGAGTGCCGTCTTCACCGCGATGGCACAACATCACGTCGCTAGGCTTCGACGAAGAGGGTGTGATGTGGGTGCTCGTCGGCGACAAGGGCCTCTTTGACCCGGCGCAGGACGAGGCTGGCCTGCTGGGGAAGCTTCTTCGTATCATTCCGTCGAAGGTGGAGGGCGTGGGTGGCTACACGACCCCGGAAGGGGGACTGAGCTACTCGCCCAACTCCGATCCAGCTGTGTACACCATCGGCATTCGGTCTCCGTGGAAGGGGCGCTATCACGAGGGCCGATGGTTCTTCGGGGATGTGGGACTCGACGACTTCGAGGAAGTGAATGTGATCGGCGCGCCGGGGCAGAACTTCGGCTGGCCGATCGTCGAAGGGCCCTGCGAAGTGGATATCCTCGGCACCGAGCCCGACTGCTCGCTCTACGACGAGCCGTGGGTCTACTACGGCCGCAGCAGCAGTGAGCAGTTCGTCCAAGACGATCTCGAGGCGACTCCCACGAACTTGCGCTCGGTGTATGTTGGCTGGATCTACCAGCCGACCGACGCTGATCCCTACGATGGTTTGTGGAATGACGTGGTGGTGTGGGGTGATGCCTACGTTGGCTTCATGCGAGCCGCGGAGCTCGACGACCCCGCCAATAGCTGGCACCTCGGCCACTTGCCGTTCCCGACAGCCTGGGGCCAGGCACCCGATGGCTTCGTCTACGTCACGGCCTATCCGGACGATCCCCCTGACGAAGGGGTACCGGAGCAGCCACCGTCGCCTCTCTACCGAATCGTGAGCGCGCGCCCCGACTAGCTCGAAGCGGCCCGCCAGAGGCCTACCTCCTAGCCCATCGGGCTCATGTTGAAGGCCCAATTGCGCGGTAGGAACGAACCCGGCGTGTGCCCATTACGCTCCGCAATGATCTCAGGATCTTAGATGTCGCGTAGGTAATTGTTCACGTCTTGAGAAAGCGGAGGTCTAAGGCGACCCGCAACGTGGCGATCTGTGTCCACGCCCTCGGCCTCGGTCGCTGCGGCGCGGAGCAGATCGCGTGCGCGGCCAAAGGGGACCTCCAACGATGCGTGGTTGAAAAGGACGCCGAAAGCGTCGCGCATCTGAACCGATGCAAGGTCTACAGAGTGCACACGCGTGACACATACTTGCCACAACGCACCAAGGGACTCCCACCAGAATCACAATCCCTTGATAGCTTGGTGACCCCAACGATGCGAAGTTGGAACCAATTGTCCGCTTTCGTTGAAGAGTGGGAGGGGCTCCGGAGGGCCGAATGAAGAGCTTCGACGACGGCAATCCATGTACAGCTGCGCGCACTGCGCGAGGCCAAGGCGCATGCCGCGCTTGATTCGCGCTTGTCGAACCGTCGGCAACGTACGCAGGGGTCCGAGTTCCGTCCGCTGGGTCACCTTCGCCATCATTGCGGCTCACATCTCGCGACGGACAACGTTTTGAGGAACGACAGGGCGCTCTTCGACGCGGCGTTTCTCTAAGTTGCGAAACGACCGGCGATCGGCTACCCCAGGAGGCCTCGGAGTCTAGCACGGCGTGTTCGCGCGCATGCTTTGGGAGCCTGAGGTGGCTGGTTCGAATCCAGTCGCCCCGACCGGCAAGAGAGGCATGTCCATCAAGTCCGATACGAGCGTGCCGATGCGTCGATCCGGGGCCTGGGCCGTGGCGTCGACGCTGCTCGTCATCGCATGTCTGATCGCGGTCGCGGCCACGTATGACCGACTCTCGCCGACGTGGGACGAAGCGAACCATATCGCTTCGGGCATGGAGCTCCTCGAGGAGGGCAACTACACGCTGTCCTCGGAGAACCCGCCCCTCGCGCGCGTCGCGGTCGCCCTCGGGCCGTATCTCGACGGATCGCGGCTTCCGGCCGAGGGGCGTTCACGCGAGGACGTCGAAACGAACTGGTTTCTCTCCTGGGACCTGGGCGACCGCATCCTCCACGACCATGGCGACGTGCGACGGCAGCTTGCGCTCGCGCGCGGGGGGACCCTGGTGTTTTTCGTGTTGGGTGCGATCGTTCTCTGGCTGTGGATTGCGCCGGTCGGCGGCGCCGCCGCTTTCCTTGCCATCGCCATGTTCGGCACCCACCCCTCGATCCTCGCGCACAGTGGCCTCGCGACGACCGACCTCGCCCTTGCTGCCGTGTTTCTCCTGCTGGCCTGGCGGCTCATTCGCTGGCTCGAAACCCCGACGACCCCCCAAGCGATGATTCTCGGCGCCTGTCTGGGCCTTGCGCTCGCGACCAAGTTCACCTCTCTGGTCTTCGTTCCTGCGTTGGGCGTTGCCTTGGTCGTGGCTCGCATATGGGCCGGTCGGAGCGACGCTGCGCCTGTGGCCGAAACGATCCGGACCCAGGCATGGCAACTCGTCGCGATCATCCTCCCCCTCGCGTTGCTGGTCCTCTGGAGCAGCTACGGATTTTCGGTAGGACGCATGGCGGACCTCCCGTCTCAGGTTACAGGATGGACCATCTACGGCGAGGGGGTGGGCGGTTGGCGTGGGATGCTCGTTCACGTCCTGGGTGAGCACTCGATTCCGATGCCTGAGTTCCTCCACGGTCTGCTCATGCTTTTTTCCCACAACGACGCCGGGCACGAGGCCTATGCCCTCGGGCAAACGAGCTCCGACGGCTTCTGGTATTTCTATCCTTTGACGCTCGCCGTGAAGACCCCGTTCCCAATGATGATCCTCTTCATGGGCGCGCTCGTCGGTTACGCGTTGCGGCCGTCCCGGGCCCCCTGGTGGGTTGCGGGGGTGCTTGCTGCGATCCCGCTGATCTTGCTGGCTCTTCTCGGCAGCAGCGTGAATATCGGCTCACGTCACGTGCTAGCCGTGACTGCCCTGGCCGCAGTCGGTATTGGAGCCTCGCTGCCGGCGATCCTGGCCACGCTGGGGGAAGGTCCGCGACGTTTCGCCATTGGCGCGATCAGCGTCCTGTTGGTCTGGCAGGCGGCGGCAGCGGCTGCTTCGTTTCCCTACTTCTTGGCCTATTTCAATCCGATCGCCGCGCATGATCCAGGCGCTTTCGTCGTGGATTCCGATCTGGACTGGGCGCAGGGGATCTTCGCACTCGAGGAGTTCTGTGCAGAACGAGGCATCGAGTCTCTGTACGTGTCTCTAAACGGATCTTCGGACCACTGTCGCTACAATCTCCCGGAGATCCGCCAGCTGCCTCCCTTCACTCCGGTCCGCGGATGGATCGCGATCAGCGAGGCAGACTACCGGGGCATCTACCCAGTCTCTCGAATGGATCCGCCCTGCGGCCTGCAGTCCATGCGGCTGCTCGAACGCGAGACGCCGTTCTACGGATGGCTCGACGCCCATGAGCCCGTGGACGTCCTCGCGAGCTCGATTCGGATCTATCACGTTCCGTAGCCGCCGGCCGGCTCGATCCCCGGTTTGATCGACGCGGGGCCACAGCCGAATCATCCAAACGCCTTTTCAGGTTCGCGCCCGTCGCGACATCGCGTCTAGTGAAGAGCTTCAAGATGCGCTGCTTGCCACCGTCAACGGCGCCCCCGACGCGACATGACATTTAGTACCGCGCAATTCATCGGCGCTCAGCTTGAACCCAATGGGCTAAGAGAGCCTTTCGTGAGAAGCGTTTTGGAGCTTCTCTAGCAAATGCATCGAAGTCTGTACGCGGCTATCTCTAACACGATGACCACACGCGCTTTTCGCGCCGAAGACTTCGGCGGCGCGATGATCGTCGAGGGAGAGATCACGCAGCTCCGCGACCTCATCCACTCCGACTGGTATAGGGACACCATCATCAAAGCGCGCCACCTCGTCGACAACCTCAACGAGGTCCGCTGCGTTACCGGCGACGCCATCCAGGGCAACATCGAGCGCGTGGTCAAGGCGCGCAAGGAGCTCGGCATCACCTGAGGTCCGGCGCCCCGACCGGAACGACTCTGAACGACGATCCGGTCGAGGGGTCTATCTTGGTGACCCCAAGTACGCGAAGTTGGAACGAGATTGTTAGGTTCCTCACAGATTGGGACAGGCTGCGGGCGCGCGCGGCGTGAGATCGTCGGGAACGAGGTCTCAACCGGGCAGAGGGAACTAGCGATCTAGATTTCGTGGAGGAACGCCTGGATCTCGCTCAGCACCGCCCGAACCCGCGGGATTTCCGAGAGGACGGTGGGCACGACGACCTGCAGCGGTCGTTCCCGTCCGACCTCATCGGGCAGCACAGGCACCAGGCCGTCTGCGGGCTTAGCTGAGTGTGGAATCTCCGCATCGGGCAAGAAGGCGATCCCCATGCCGGCCGCAGCGCACCCACGCAGCATATGGATGTCGGGACTGATCATTCGTGGTGCTACGCGCAGGGTCGTGCCCTGCCGTGTGGGCCAGATGGTCGGATCGCCGTCAGGACAATCCCAGGCGAGGAGGTCGTGTATCGCCAACTCGTCCGGCGTCTTCGGAACTCCCTTGCGTCTGAGGTACTCGGGACTCGCAAGCAACCACTCGCGCACTCGCAGAAGCTCGTACGACACCCAGGAGCCTGGTGGACTGCGGGTGCCGAAGTGCACGGCCACATCCACGTCTTCGAGCAACCCGCTGAGCGGGTCCTCTGAATAGTGCACACGCAGTGAGAGGTGCGGGTACTTCTTCTGCAACGCGGCGAATAGCGAGGTCACGCCCACTGGTGGCAGTCCGACAGGAAAGACAAAGCGAAGCTCGCCTGCCGGCTCCGCCCCCACTTCCCGAACGGAGCTCAGCAGCGCGTTGGCTTCCTGCAGGATGCGGCGACCGCGGGCAGCCAACACCGCACCCGCCTCCGTCGGTGTCGCGCCGTGCGCGGTGCGGTACAGCAAGGGTACTCCGGCCCGCGCCTCCAGCTCGTCGAGGCGCCTGCGCAACGTCGCCCGCGCAAAGTTGAGCGACCTCGCGGCCGCCACGATCGACCCTGTCTCGGCTACCGCGACGAAGGCCCGAAGCTCATCGAGGTTCATCATGGGTCCACTATGGCCCGGATGGTAACTTTTTGTCCAGCTGATGCCCGCTCTTGGACATTCCCATGCCAACGCTCAGGTCATAGGGTGGGAGTGTCCAAGCCATCGCAAGGAGGAATTGCAATGTCACTCACCAACTATGTCCCCACTCCGAAGTTCGAGGAATACAGAGAACTCTTCAAGGAGCACTTCATCATGGAGCGCCGCGATGGGATCATCGAGCTGCGCATGCACACTCTCGGAGGCGACGTCCAGTGGAACTTCGAGCTCCACCGCGCCCTCTGGCAAGCCTTTCAGACGGTCGGCGCCGATCCCGAGAACCAGGTGATGATCCTCACGAGCACCGGCGATACCTGGATCGCAAACATCGACGACTCCAGTTTCTCCAAAGAGGAACAAGATCGTCCCTACTACAGCTACGAGCACATGTATTACGACGGCCGCCGGATGTTGATCAGCTTGATCAACGACATCGAGATCCCGACGATCGGTGTGATCCCCGGCCCAGGCGCACACACGGAGCTGGCATTGATGTGTGACATCACCATCTGCTCAGACAACTCGATGATAGTAGACCCGCACCTCGACCTCGGCCTGGTGCCGGGCGACGGCATCCACAGTGCCTTCATCGAGCTCATGGGCGTCAAGCGGGCGGCTTATGCCCTTTTGACGTGCGAGCTCATGGACGCAAAGAAGTGCCTGGAGTACGGCCTCGTGAACGAGATCGTACCTCGGGACAAGCTCCACGCCCGCTCCTGGGAGATCGCCAAGCGAATCAACGCACGGAAGCGAACCACAGTGCGCATGTCGGTGCCGGTCATCCGAAGGCCTTGGAAGCAGCGCATCACAGACGACCTCGATGGCGGCTTCGCCATGGAGATGCACGCCTACCTGTGCGACAACCCCGAGCACAGGGATGACATCGGGAAGAAGACCTATGAGAGGTCGGACGCGTACACAGAAGACGACCGCAAGAAAGGCCTTCGAACGAGCGCAACCAATTAGCGCCGTCGGTCCGGGACCCGCTGCCGATCGTTCTGCAGCGGGTTCCCGTCGTGCCAGCCCTGGCTCGCCATCGTGCCGTGCGCGGTGCAGACCTTCCAGGCCTTGCGGCAGTCGCCCGCGACGTCGTTGCGTTTTGTGCGGAGCTCGAAAGCATTCGCGCCGAGGCAGACTGTAGCCCGTCAGCAGAACTCGTTCGAACTGATGTCTAAGCGCTTGCCGCAGCGTCAGAGGCAGAGACCTCCGTGCGTTGGAAGGCAAGACACAAACCAGAGTCCCAAGCAAAGCGCGGGGGATTCCGGTGGTGACCCCAACGATGCGAAGTTGGAACCAATTTTCCGCTTTCATTGAAGAGTGCGACGAGCTTCGGATAGCCGCATGATGGGCTTCGACGACGGCAATCCATGCGCAGCTGCACGTTCTGCGTAGGGCTCAGGCGGTTCCTGCGCTCGACTCGCGCATGTCGAGCCGTCGGCAACGCAACCAAGGGTCCGAGCTCTGCCCGCGTGGTCACCTTCGCGATCATCGCGGCGAACATCTTGCGAGGGGCAATGTTTTGAGGAACCCCAGGGTGGCTTCTGCTAGCGTCGGCACGTGACTGACCCCGACCCGGTGCTCGACATTTGGGCCGAATGTGACCCCGCGATGCCCGGCTGGGCCGAAGCGAAGAAGGCAGTCGATGCGTATCGGGCGGGGGATCTGGTGACCGCGACCTCGCGCGCTCACATGGTGCGTGACACTTGGGGGCAGAGTTGGGCGGAGCTTTCAGATGCTCTGTGGGAATTGCATACAGAGCCCGAACCTGGGGTGCGCCGCGCTCCTAAGAAGCCCGAAGGGAAGTTGAGGCGAGGGCTGCGGAGGGTTTGGGGGTGGGTCAGTGCGATCGACGACGCTCTGACTTGTGTGGCTATGGCGAGCATCGTGTTGCTCGTGCTCCTCGCGAGCGGGATCAGCCTCTTTCGTTGTGTTCGGGACGCGCTGCCGTAAGGGTGCTGCGAAGGGGTGCCCCGAGGGTAACGCGCCCCTCAGTTCAAGGCGGCGCCGCACTTGCTGCAAAACTTCTGAGGGGTGATCAGGTTCTCTGGCTGGTACACGTTCCCGCAGCCGAGGCAGACGCAGAGCAGCTCCTAAAGTTTTGGGCAACCGGCGCGTGAGCAAAGCTGAAATCGCCCTGCCCGGCTGCGCTTAGCGATACAAGAAGCCCAGCCGAAGCCGGGCTTTCGTGGCGGTGACCCCAATGATGCGAAGTTGGAACGAATTGTCCGCTTTCATTGAAGAGTGGGACGAGCTTCGGAGGGCATCATGACCGGCTCCGACGCTAGCAGTCCATGCACAGCTGCGCGTGCTGCGTCGGGCCAGGGCGGTTGCCGCGCTCGACTCGCGCATGTCGAGCCGTCAGCAACGCAACCAAGAGTCCGAGCTCTGTCCGCTTGGTCGCCTTCGCGATCATCGGGGCTCACATCTCGCGACGGACAGCGTTCTGAGGAACCAGAGCCTTCAACACGTGCTAGACTCTTGTCATCTGATATGGCGGCCTCGAAACTCCTCCGAACGCTCTCGCTGGCTCTGGTCTCTTCGGTTGCCTTGTCGCCTGCGTGCGGTGGCAGTGACAGCGAGGGAAGTTCAGGGGGCACGAGCGGCGCCCTCGTCTGCGATCCGGGCAAGGGGCTCTGTAGCATCGGCAAGGGCTACACCCAGCTGTGCACCGACGAGAACGGCAACTGCTTCTGGAGTGTCAGCAACGAAGGGGCCTGCTTCAGCGACGACGGCCAGATCCAGCTGTGCTCCCAGGCAGACTCCGACCGCACCTCGCCGGGCGGCGGCTCGCTCGTGAGCTGCGGCAAGTGCGACGACCCCGATCCCACGTGCACAGAGGAAGCCTACGCTCTGTGTGACGAGCTGTTCGCCGGCAGCCAACTGGTGAGCTGCGGCGAATGTGGCGACCCGATCGCCACGAGCACGGAGTAGGCCTCGGTCTCCCTGACGGACCGTTCGCGGGCTGCACCGGAAGCACGGAATTCCTTCGCTGCTTTCGAGTGGATCCGCCGCGATCATGCAGATCGGTCTCCTGCGGTGACCCTAACGACGCGAACTTGGAACGAATTCTCCGATCTCATCAAAGCGTGGGAGGAGCTCCGGACGGGAGCGTGATGACTGACGCCCGGTCCGTCGCGCGCTACCTTCGGCCGATGCAGCGCAAGTATCTAGACCTCTTGTTCTTCATGGGCCTCTCTCTTCTGCTCTGTCACGAGCTCGATGCGGTGGCCCAAGCCGAATGGCGCCTGCTGCCCGTGCTCCGCACGTTGACCGACGCTAGCGCGTATCCGATTTTCGTCTGGCTTCACGTGCCCCTCTTCGCGCTCGTGCTCTGGTGGACCGGCAGCACCTCGCTTCCGGTCAGGCGACGCGCGCAGCTCGTGATCGACGCCTTCGTGGTGATTCACGCCGGCCTCCATACGGCTCTGCGCTCGCACGAGGACTACACCTTTCATTCGACACTATCTATGGATTGTATCTACGGGGCTGCGGTCATCGGTGCCGTGCATGCGCTGTTCACCTGGCGCATGCTTGCTTCGGGGCGATGAGCCGCGGGCGTGTTTCACTTGAGCAGGCCACGTTGGATCAACACCTGGTGTACAGCTCAGCGTCTGCCCCTGACGGCGAGGCGGAAGGCTACAGCGCAACGGCAAAGGTCGGTATGGCGCCGAAGCAAAGGGCTTCAGCGGGCCGGCTCGAGCTACTTAACTCTGGCAAGAGAGTTGCGTAGTTGCTTTCGGACGTAGCGCTTGCCCGACCCGCTCTTCAAGAAAGCCTCACGGGCTTTGGCGTCTTTCGGTGACAGGTAGGCCTCGTAGTAGATGAGTCGGAGTGGGCGGCGGTGGCGGGTGGAGGGGGCCTTGCCGGCGTTGTGGTCGGCGATGCGCTTGCGGAGATCTGTCGTGTAGCCGGTGTAGAGGTTTCGGTCTTTGAGGCTTCGGAGGATGTAGACGTAGTGCACGTCTGGGTATCGGACGGACGGCGAGGCGATTGCCAACTGCTGGGGGGCCCGTAAAGTCCGCGCTCCGCGCGAGACCACGGGCCTCCCGTAAAGGCGCGAAGTTGGAACCAATTTTCCGCTTTCATTGAAGAGTGGGACAGGCTTCGGATGGCCTCATGATGGGCTTGGACGACGGCGATCCATGCACATCTGTGCATGCTGCGCAGCGCTAAGGCGGTTGCCGCAAGGCGACTCGCGCCTATTGAGCCGTTGGCAACGCACGCAAAGGCCCGAGCATTGTCGGGGGGAGAGCGGTTCATCTGGCATGCGCTCTGCCTGTTTCGCGGAGCGGGCGACTCTGAAAGCGTCTTGGAAAACCGAGTGCAGCAGGCAGACACCTGCGATATAGGCCACCGTCGTGCCGAACGAGCCCTGCCAGGATTCCGGGTCCTCGGGCCTCCGCCTAGAGTGGCTGACCCGGGTTCTGCTGCTGGCACTCATCGCCGGCGGCGCTGCTGCACGTCTGTTCGACTTCGGCTATCCCAACGAGCTCACCTGGGACGAGCCCCATTTCGTCGAAAACGCGCGCAATATCCTCGAAGGGCGGTCCGACTGGAACGATCATCCGCCACTTGGAAAGCTTCTGATTGCGGCCGGTATCCTCGCGGTGGGTGACCAAGGCGCCGGATGGCGCCTGGCTGCCCTTGTTCTCGGGTTAGCGCTGATCGTCGTTGCATATGCGCTTGGAACGGCAGCATTCCGATCGAAGACTGCCGGCTTGTACGCGGGAGCGTTCGTCGCTGCGAGCGGATTCGTGTTGGCCTTTTCCAAGACAGCGCTCCTCGACGGCATGCTAGCGACCACGATGGCAGCGGCCGCCCTCGCACTTTGGCGGGCCCGCTCGTGGCGAGGAATCACGCTCGGCGCCGTTCTCGTCGGCCTCGCTACGTCCATCAAGTTCACCGGGATCGTTCTGGTCGTCCCTTTGGCACTGGTGACGCTGGCGCGCTCGGAGTCTCGTCCGAAAGCGCTCGGGGTGCTGGCTCTTGGGGTGACCACGCTGGCCACGGTCTACGCCGGACAGTTTTCGTTGGGACTCGCCCTCGCCGGGGACGAGTATGGGCCGGTCGATGTCGCGAAGAAGACGGTCGAGCTGTTTCGCCATCACATTGGGTTGGACGATTGGGAGCACTTCGCGACCTCGCGTTGGTATACGTGGTTCATTCCGCTCAGAGTCGTTCGGTTTCACTACGCGCGAGACGGAAACATCGTTCGAGCGCTGACGACCAAAGGCAACCCCCTCCTCTGGTGGGGTGTAAACCTGGCTGTGCTCTGGTCGATGGTCGATCTGGTCCGCCGCAAGTGGCGCGAGCGCCTGGCAGGCACGGCTCCGAGCGCGCAGCCGGCCTCAGGTCGAAACTACCTGCTCCTCATGTGGTTCCTGCCACTTTGCCCCTGGATCTTCACCAACCGCGATAGCTACATCTATCATTACTTACCTTCGTACGTCTTCGGACTCGTCCTCTTTGGCGGCCTGACGTCGACGCTCTCCAACCCGAAGGCAAGATTGGGCATCGTCGCCTGCATCGCGTTGGTTTTCGCGTATTGTGTTCGCGTTTGGAGCAAGATCCCGCTGGACGCGGACTCACTCCTGCACGCCATGTTTTTCTGATGGCGTCAGACCGTTCGCCCACGGGCCCCGAGCTCTCTCCGCTCATTGGAACACCGACGCACTCGCGTTCGCCCGACCGGTGCTAACCGATGCGCGATTGCAACGAGGGGGCGGCGGTGGCGGGTGGAGCACACCCGGCCGGCAAGCTGGTCGGCAACTCGTTGGCGGAGGTCGGTGGTGTAGCCGGTGTAGAGGTTGCCGTCTTTGCCGCTTCGGAGGACGTAGACGTAGTGCACGGAGTGGGTATCGGATGCGGGAGCCCGTGGGTGCTGGTTGTTGGCACATTGCATGCTTCAGCACGCCATACGTCGGGCCCCGTAAAGTCCGCGCTGCGCGCGTACCACGGGGCTCCCGTAAAGGCGGCCGCTGCGCGCCCGCCCACGGGTCCCCGCCCAAGGGGCGAAGCCCCGTGACGAAAAAGGGAGAGCAGATCCCTGCTCTCCCTTTTTTGTTTTACGGGGTGACCCCAGCGAGGTTCGAACTCGCGTTACCGGCGTGAGAGGCCGATGTCCTGGACCACTAGACGATGGGGCCGTTTTCGAGTCCCGCGCTTTAACACGGGACTGGCTCGGGGACTAGGATTCGAACCTAGATAGCCAGTACCAGAAACTGGAGTCCTGCCGTTAGACGATCCCCGAATAGCTCCCGGACACCTTAGTCAGAGGCCCGGGCGGCGGCACTATAGCGGCAAGATCACGCGCAGCAACCAACGGGTCGTTTCGAGTATTCTTTAGTTATTTGCTAAAGTATAATCTCTCTTTTCATCAATGAAATCAGTCATTGCGCTCACAATAAATGATTGTTGACTTGACCTGCCGGAAAACTGCGGAATAGTGAGTGTTCCCCTTCGTGCCGGATCTCAGCGGCCTTGGGACAGGAGCATCATGACTTCGTGGAAAGAACAGCTTGGAGATCAGGTTCCGGAGCCGCTCGCCGGCGAAGTGGATCTGTTCGAGGGTCAGATCGAGCTCAAGAAGCAGGGCAAGCTCGACGACAAGATCTTCGCCGAGACGCGACTTCGCCGAGGCGTCTATGGGCAGCGCTACGACAACGGCCTTCGCGACGACGGCACAGGGCAGAAGCCCCTCGCCTTCCCGTGTGGCGACCTCACCAAGGGGCCGGACACGGTGTGGGACGCGCCAGGCATGATGCGCATCAAGATCCCGTTCGGGAAGATGACCGCGGATCAGCTCGACGTCTTGAGCGAGCTCGCAGAAGAGAACTCCGATTCGATCCTCCACGTCACGACACGTCAGGACATTCAGCTTCACTTCATTCACATCGAAGACGCGCCCGACATGATGCGCCGCCTCGCGACGGTCGGCATCACGACGCGCGAGGCGTGTGGCAACAGCGTACGCAACGTGACTGCGTGTGAATATGCAGGCGTCTGCACGACCCAGGCGTTCGACGTCACGCCCTACGCGAACGCCATCACGCAGTACCTGCTCGGGCATCCCGACGTTCAAGATTTCGGCCGGAAATTCAAAATCGCGTTTTCTGGCTGTGAAGACAATCCTTGTGGTCTCGTCACCTTCCACGACCTCGGCGCGGTAGCGCACGTCCGCGATGGCAAGCGCGGCTTCCGCGTCGTGGTCGGCGGAGGGCTCGGCGCCGTGCCTGTGCAAGCGAAGGTTCTTGCTGAGTTCTGCCCCGAAGAAGAGCTTCTACCTCTCGCGCAGGCGGTGTCCCGCGTGTTCGCGCGCCTCGGTGAAAAGCAGAGTCGCGCACGCGCGCGCATCAAGTTCCTGGTGCAGAAGGTCGGCATCGATGAGTTCAAGCGCCTCGTCGCCGAGGAGCGCGAGGGACTTCGCCCGGATGAGCGCTGGACCGCGTTCCTCGACGACCTCCACACCACCGACGAGAAGCCCATCCGCGAAGCCGGCGCCCTTCCCACTGACGCATCGACTGGTTTCCAGGCGTGGGCCAAGCACAACCTCAAGCCGCAGGCGCAGGACGGCTACTACACGGCCATCTTGAAGTTGCCGCTCGGCGATTTCACGTCCACCCAGGGGCGCGCCCTCGCCGACCTCGCACGGGAGTACACCGGCGACTCGATGCGCTGCACCGTCGAGCAGAACATTGCATTCCGTTGGCTGAGCGGCGCCGACGCCGTTGCGTTCTACGAGCGCCTCGTCGCGCTCAATCTAGCTGAGGCGGGCGCCGGGACGATCACGGACATGACCTCGTGCCCGGGCACCGACACCTGCAAGCTCGGCATCTCCGCGTCGCGCGGCGTGACCGGCGAGCTTCGCAAGCGCCTCTCCCTCATCGAGGACCAGCTCGACCCAGCGGTACAGAAGCTGCGCATGAAAGCCAGTGGCTGCTTCAACTCCTGCGGTCAACACCACGCCGCCGACATTGGCTTCACGGGCGTCAGCCGTCAGGTCGGCGGCCGCAAGGTCCCGCACTTCAACGTCGTGCTCGGAGGCCAGTGGACCGAGAACGCCAAGAGCTACGGATTGGTCGTGGGCGCGGTTCCTTCGAAGAACATCCCGAAAGCGGTCGAGCTGATCACCGCGCACTACCTCGCCAACCGTGAAGGCGAGGAGAGCTTCCAAGCGTTCATTGCGCGGGTTGGCAAGAGAGAGTTCCGCAAGGTGCTCGCGCCGATCCAAAAGCCGCCCTCCTATGAAGAGGACCCGAGCTACTACAGCGACTGGGGCGACCCCCGCGAATACGGCATTGGCGACATCGGCATCGGCGAGTGCGCAGGTGAAATCGTTCCGTTCGTCGAGTTCGGTCTTCAAGAGGCCGAACATCAGCTTCACGACGCCCAGGACGCGCTCGAGGCCGGTCATGCCGGCGCGGCTGCGACCGGCGGGTTCAACGCGATGGTGACGGCAGCGAAGGCTCTCGTTCGCCACTTGGAAGTCCAGGTGAAAGACGACGCCGACGACGTAGTCAGCAACTTCAAGGCGCACCTTTACGACACCGAGGTATTCCACGATCCCTTCGCGAAGGGGAAGTTCGCGAACTACCTGTTGAAGATGCACGGCGACAAGTCGTACGAAAACGCCAACGACGAGACGGCGCACCGCGCGCTCGATGAGGCGCAGTTGTTCCTCGAGGCGGCGCACGCGTGCTACCAGCGCCTCACTGAAGCGGCTTCAGCTGCGGCGGCGGAGTGATTGAAGATGCAACCGACGAAGTTTCAGGTGAAGGTGTACACGAAGGCGGGAGACGTCGAGCTCGAGAAGCTGGTCCCCGTGTTCCACGAGTGGATCCGCCAGAAAAAAATTCCGGATGAGCTCTTGATCGACGTCGCCGACTACGCGCACGTCCCGCAGGGGCCGGGCGTCGTGCTGATCGGGCACCAGTCCGACTACTACCTCGACGTCGCCGACGATCGGCCGGGGCTCCTCTACAGTCGGAAGCGCGGGTTCGAGGGCGACTTCCAAGCCGGCATCGACGACACGTTCCGCCGCGCGCTCCTGGCCTGCAAGATGCTCGAGGAGGAAAGCGGCCTCGACTTCGAGTTCGAAACCAGCGAGGTGCTCTTCCGCGTGCAAGACCGACTCAACGCACCGAACGCGGACGCGACCTACGAGGAGTACGAGCCGGCTCTGCGACGTGCGACGAGCACCTTCTTCGGAGACTCGGCGTCCTTCGAACGCGTCGGTGGCCCGCGGGAGCCGTTCGCCGTGCGGATCAAGACCGGCGCCAACGCTTCGGTGGACGAGAGCCTCGCGCGGGCGTGAGCGCCACACGGCGTTCTTTTTGGCGTCGCCCGTTTTCGCGGTACAAACGTCGACCAAGGACCTGCTGTGTCGACACACCTTCGTCTCACCGTCTGGCTCGCCCTGAGCCTCGTCTCACTCTCGCTCGCCGGATGCTCACGCGATGGCGGCGCCGGACGCGAAGAACCGGCCGGACGGGTGGCGCGCGGCAACGATGCAGCTTTGTTCGCGGTCCAAGCGGCTGCACGCGCTCTTGCGGAGCCGCAGCCGTCCGTCGACTACGTCGCCGCCGAAATGGAGGGGGTGATCAAGGTGCGTACCAACAGCCAGGCGCTGATGCACTACGATGGCTACCGCGTGACGCTCACGACGCCGGGCGATCGCGTGACCCGCATCGTATTCGAGCTGACCGAAGCGCAACCTAGCATGAGCCAGCTCACGGAGATCTTCGGCGATCCCGAAGAGATGGGCCGCGGAATGGTCTACGAGTACTACGCCGAGGCGACTGGCTCGACGATTCTCATCCTCGCAGAACCCGTCTCGAAGCCTGCGACCGAAACGAGCCTGGTGCGCCGCATCTTGATCGAAGGCGCCAAGTTTCGCTGAGCGCTCAGAGCGGGAGCCCGCGAATCCGCGCGACGATGCGCGCGTCCGCCGGTGGGAGCGGGTATTGCTCGAGCTCAGCGGGCGCGACCCACGCGTGATCGGCGACCTGCAGGTTCTGCACCTCGCCGCCGCGAAGCACGCAACGATAGAAAAGGAGCAAGACGTCCTTTTCGGGATAACGGTGGTGCGTCACGTCGAGGATAGCGCCGACCTCGATGTCGATCCCGCATTCCTCCCGGCACTCCCGCACGACGGCGGATTCGGGAGACTCGCCCTCTTCGAGCTTCCCGCCCGGGAACTCCCACATGCCCGCGAGGTGCTGGCCCTCGGCGCGCCGCGTGAGCAACACGCGCCCCTCCCGGATGACGACCGCGGCGGCAACGACGACGGGCTGAGTCACCTCAGGGCATCTCCCCGATGGCACGCCGGAGCTGCGCCTTCGCCACGCGAATCCCGATCGCCGACTCGACGACGTCGACTTGGGCCCGGATGAGCTCGGTCTGCGCCTGGAGCAAGGTGGTCGTGTTCACGATGCCCGCTTGAAGCTGCGCTCGGGTCACGCGGTAGCCTTCTCGCGCCGCTTCGAGCCCGATCCGCGACGACTCGATGGCGGAGCGCGCGGCGAGCACTCCGTGGTACCCCTGCGCAACCTCCACGCGGATCGCGTCTTTCATGAGCTGCGTGTCGGCCTCGGCCTGCTGAAGCGCCGCCCGAATCTCGTGCGCACGGCCAGAAGCAGCGACGGTGCCGTTGGGAGTCCACCGGACTACGGCGCTCACCTCCCACGTCGACTCGAAGCGCTTCTGTTGGGGCACGACCCGAAGGTTCGGATTCGAGTACTGTACGGAGCCACGCGCCAACACGTCCGGCGCGCCGCTGCCTTTCGCTGACTTAAGGCGATGCTCGGTCACCTCGATGTACGTGAAGAGCGACTTGAGATCCGGGCGGTTCTGATAGGCGCGCTCGAGCAGCGTCTTCTCCGTTTCCGTCGGGATGCCGCTCACTTCCTCGGAGAGGTCTTCCCCGAGGGAGGGGAGCTCCTCGGTGTGCATCAGCGTTTGCAAGGCGCGCGCCGCGACCTGAGCCCCGAGCTTCGCTCGCTCCACGGCAACCCGGGCGGCCTCTTCCTGCGCCTGCACGCGCATGAGGTCGACGCGCGCCGCGGAGCCCGCGCCCACCAGCGATTCGGTTTCTTGTCGCTGCGAGACCGCCGCTTCGAGCGCGAAGTTCGCCACCGCGAGCCCCGCCTCGGCGCGCGCGTACTCGTAGTACGCTTGGCGTCCGTCGAACGCGACGTCGTTGAGCTCGGCCTGAATCTGATACTGGGCAGCAACCTTGCTCTTCTTGGCCGCACGGTAGGCCGGCATCGCCTCGGCCAAGGAGCGCGTGAACGAGTACGCGAGCGTCGCGTCGGTCGCGTACTGTTGGGTCAGCGATGGGAACTGGAAGTTCGTGAAAATGCCCCAAAGCGCTTGCGCGTTTGGATCTTGTAGCCCGTTGATCAATCCGTCGATGACGGCCTGGTCATCATCGGTGGCAAGACCTGCGGTGTCGACGGGGCTGAGCCTCGTATACCGCGCAATCAGCTCGAGCTGCGGAACCAGCGCGGACATCGCCTGAAGCGCCCCACCCTTCGCCTCCTCGAGCAGCGCTTTCGTGCGCTTTACAGCCGGCGAGGTCGCGAGCACCTGTTGGACGGCGCGGTCTGGCGTGAGGCCACCGGGCACATAGAGCGATCGCAAGCCGGCTTCGGCTGCGCTCTCGGCCGGTTGGGCTTCCACACCGACGCCCGGAGATGCTTGTGCACTGCCTCGGTCCGCACTCAGGCCGAAGACGACTGCCGCCACGGCCAGCAGCCCGGCCACTCGTTCTTTAGAGCTCATCTTGCTTCTCCTAACGCGAGCGGACTGAGCGCCCGTCTTCGACTTGATCTCCTGGGTGCGCGATGACGAGCGTGTCGGGCTCGAGCCCGGCCTCGACCTCCACCTCGACCCCATTGCGCGCCCCGACTTCAATGGGCGTGAGAACGGCCTTGCCGTCGTCGACCCGGTAGACCGCCCAACCATCGCCACTACGGAAGACCGCGCTGTCATGCACCTTGACGACGCCCCGAGCCTCGTGGACGACGATGCGAGCCTCCACCCGATATCCGTCGCCGAGGTCTACCCAAATCTCAGGCGGTTCGTCGAGATCGATGATCACGTTGACCCGCTGCTCGTCGACGCCAAGCGCGGAGACGCGCGTGAATGCCGAGGGCTCCACCGTTCGAACGTGCGCCTTCAACGGTCGTGCTCCGCCCCAACGGTCGATGATGACGTCCGCGCCTCGTCTGATCCCGACGGCGTCGCTCGTCAGCACATCTACGACGATCTCGAGCGCCTGGGGTTCGCCGATCTCGAGGAGCGCGGCCCCGGAACGCACCACCCCCTCGCTCTCCCGAAACACATTGAGCACCTGGCCGCCGACCGGTGCGCGCACCTCGAGCTGCTCGTCGCCTTTGACGCCCTTTGCCCCCAAGCGGCCGAGTGCCGCCTCAGCGACACGTGCCTCGTGCTCGGCGACGCGAGCGGCGAAACGCGCCGACGAGAGCTCCTCCCTCTTCCCGCGGAGCTCGAACTCGGCTTGTTCGACAGCCTGAAGCGAGGTGGCTCCAGTGGGCCCGAGGTTCGCCTGGCGCTCCGACTCGAGTGAGGCGAGCTGCATCGCTGCTTGTGCCCGCGCAATCGTCGCACCCGCCTGGCGCTTCGCCGCTTCGGCCGCCGCCAGCCGGGCCTCGGCCTCCGCTTTGGTCCGCGCATCGAGCAACGGCGGGCTGAGAGGGACGATGCGGGCAACCACGGCCCCCTCCTCCACCGGGTCGCCAGCGTCGAGCTCGATACGGCCGACGTGGCCGTCCAAGGGTGCATCGACCACGTAGCGATCCTTCACCCGCGTCTGCCCGTCCTCGTCGACCGTGACGAGCAAATCGCCCTCCGCGACCGTCACGATGTCCACCGGCAGGCGCTTCGGGATGAGCGCGGCAACGAACATGCCCAACACGAGAAGGCCGATCACGATGCTCAGCCCGCGCCGGCGCCGCGTTTTCGTTTTCTGCTTGTTGGCTTTCGTCATAGTCAGTCTCTGGTCTTCAAAACCCCGATTAGGTCGAGCTTGTCGAGCTTGCGCCGCACGAGCAGGGCACTCACGAGGCCGGCCGCCATCGTAACCCCTGCTGCGTACGCGTACGTCTCGGTCGAGAGTATCACCGGCAAGCGGTACTGTTCCGGATCGCTCATGCTCATCATCGCTTTCGACATCCACACTCCGATCGCGATACCGATCGGGATCGCTAGCAGCACCTGAATTGCGAGCTCGCCGAGGAGCACAGCCGAGATCTCGCCGCGCCGGAAGCCCAGCACGCGAAGGCTCGCCAGATCGCGACTCCGCATCGACAGCGCCACGCGCGCGTTGTTGTAGACGACGCCGACCGCAATCGTTCCTGCGAAGAGCGTCAGAATCAACGAGAACACCAGCATCATATCGGCACTCTGCGCCTTGAACTGATCGATGATGGTCTGTTTTCGAAGGACCCCACCGATCTTGGGGAGCTCCTTGAGCTTCGGCTCGGTCCGCGTGTATTCACGGGGGTCGATCCGGAGAAGCGCCATCGAAGCCGTGGCCTCCTCGCCGAAGGCGCGGTGAAGCTCGCTCATGCGCATGTGTCCCTGGAGTCCAAACGGCTCGGCCGCGAGCGACGAAACCCGAAGCGAGATGCTCCTTCGATCGCCCTCGAGCATTTCTACGCGCAGCTCGTCACCCACCGACACCCCGAGAATTTCCGCTAGCTTCGCGGTGAGCATCACACCGCTCTCTGGGATCGGAACCTCCCGGAGCTCGACGTCGATCACCCGCCGCAGCTGACCGTCCTCGGGATAGCCCAAGATCGCGCTCTCGCGCTTGCGCCCTTCATGGACGAAGCGGACGGGCACGGTTCGCATTCCTTCGGCGTAGAGCACGCCGGGAAGATGTTCGAGCTCCCGCACGGCCCCGTCTGAGAGCGGGTCGAGGAAGTTGACCATCACGTCCTCTTTCCACGCTTGCTGAAATTGCATGTCGAGCAGCATCGTCATCGCATCCGAGGAGACACGGGCCAGGACCATGATGGACACGGCAAACGCGATTCCGATGACGGAAAGGCCAGTACGGACGGGCTGGCGCTCGATCTCCCGGACGACCATGCGCGCCGCGGGGGCGATGAAGCGATACGCCCCGAGCTTGTCGAGGAGGCTCGACCCGTAGGTCGGCGGCGCCGCCGGACGCATCGCCTCGGCTGGCGGAAGGTTCGCAATGCGGGTCGCCGATGCGACGGCGCCCACGATCCCCGCGAGCAAGCTGACGGAGACAGCAATGGACACCAGCCGCGGGTCGAGCTCGAACGCCAGCAGAGGAAAGCGGAAATACTGAGTGTACATCTCGGTCATGGCGGTACCGAGATACGCCCCTCCCCCGATGCCTAGCGCCGAGCCGCTAAGCGCGATGAGACAGACGAGCTTCACATAGTGAAAGCCAATCGCACTCTTGCCGTAGCCCACGGCCTTCAGCGTCGCGATCTGAGATCGCTGGAGCAACACGAGTCGCGAGAGGACCACGTTGAGCAGGAAAGCAGCCACGCCGAGGAAGATCATCGGGGCCACGGTCGCCATCGCTTTTAGCTGCGTGAGCTCCCCCTCGACTATGGAGTTGGAAGCTTGGTGCTTTCGCCCATACGCCCCCACTCCTCCATACGGATCGAGCACCCGATCGACCGCCGCCATCACTGCGTCGAGCGAAGCCCCAGGCTGCAAACGAATGCTCATGTCGTTGAATGCGTTGGTCATGTCGAACGCGGCGGCCATGACCGACTCCCGCATCCAAAACACCGCGAAGCGCTTCTCGTCGCTGAAGATCCCCGTCGTTGGCGCAGGGAACACGTGCTCCGGAGACATGGCGACCCCCGTGATGCGGATAGGTCGGATCGTACCGTTGATCACCACGGGGACCGTGTCTCCGACCTCGAGGCCATGACCACGCACGAAAGATTCGAGCACCAAAGCATCGTCGGGGCGGCCGGGCTCCGGCATCGACCCCGCAACCAAGTGCAGCCGATTGAGGCGTGAGGAGCCGTGGTCCGGGAGCGAAACGACGAGCCCGGTCGCCGGCTCACGCAGAGTCGCAATCGGCACCATGACGGCGTCCGCGATGCGCGCGTCGACCTCCGCGACGCCCTCGATCGCCTCCAAGTCGTTGACCACACTCCTCGGCGCCCGGTTCAAACGCGCGAAGACGTCGGCGAAGCGCTGGCGCTCGTAGTAGGCGGTCTTCGACGATTCGAGCGAGCTCCAGGTGCCTTGAAGCGTCACATACGCGGCGACGCCCGCGGCCACGACCAGGCCGATCGTGATGACCTGCCCTCGCATCTTGGACAGATCACGAAGGAGCTTTCGGTTGATCACGTCCATCGGCTACCAACGAAGCTCACTTGGTGGGAGCTTCGTCTCCCGCTGTTCCACCTTGCTCACTTGACCGTCGACGAGCTCGACGACCGTGTTGGCCATCTGCGCGATGGGAACGTTGTGGGTGATCACGGCCGTCGTCGTTCCAAGCTCGCGGTTCACTCGCTCGAGCGTCTCGAGGACCAGGATGCCTGTGCGGAAATCGAGCGCGCCAGTCGGCTCATCACAGAGCAGAACGTCTGGCTGCTTGCAGACCGCCCGAGCGATGGCCACGCGCTGCTGTTCGCCGCCGGAGAGCTGGCTCGGGAAGTGGTCCTTGCGGGGGCCGAGGCCTACGAGGTCGAGGGCATCCACCGGGTCCATCGGGTCGTCGGCGATGTCTGCGACCAAACGGACATTCTCCTCCGCCGTCAACGAAGGGATCAGATTGTAGAATTGGAAGACGAAACCGACGTGGGCGCGCCGGAACTCGGTGAGGGCCTCGTCATCGGCAATCGTAAGGTCCTGCCCGCGGTACACGACCGTGCCGGACGTCGCCGTGTCGAGCCCGCCAAAGATGTTGAGGAGCGTCGACTTCCCGCTCCCGGACGCCCCGAGGAGGACGAGAAACTCGCCTGCCCGGAGATCCATATCGACCCCGCGGAGCGCGTGCACCTGCACTTCGCCCATCTGATAGATCTTGGTGAGCTCTCGCGCGGAGAGCACCACTTCCTCAGAAGGGGGCGATTCGGCTGCCACGCAGCCACCATAGTATGACCGCGCCTACGGAGCGACTTCGCAGGGGTATGGCATCACGCCGGGAATGTCGTCGACGAAGTTGGCCTCCTCGACACGGCTTTGCACGCTGTCCGGCTCGGTGACGGCGCGCACGAACCAGTCGCGCATGATCTCGCCGTCCACACTCCCCTCCCAGAGGTCCGGATTCAGCGTCACCGTGTGGATGCTCTCGTCGGAGACGCTGGTGTAGTAGTAGTTGATGCCGTTGAGATCCTTGGTGTCGCAGTAGTCGCTCCGCATCGTGTTGATCCAGATGGCGCGCCACGCTTCCTCGGACGGCTCGCCCGGTCCGGTGAAGAACGCGTCGCGGCGTTGCGTGTCGTTGAGAGACCAGTGGTCGCTGAAGAGCGCGCCGTACCCGCCAGCCAACCAGCCCCCGAAGATCGCGATGAGCTCGTCCGGGCGAAAACCCGCCGGGTCAGGGGCTCAACGCAGTCCAAGCCGCCGAAATGGCGCCAATGGGATGACGAAATGTCAGGCTTGGCGTAAAAGAGGGATGGACCATGCCATCTTGTCCGCGGACCTCCTGGAAACGCCGGACTTTCGCCGTCCCAGGCGTGGCCCGGGGATTGCAATCGAATCGAGGGAAACCATGCACAAGCAGTTCGTATTCCTGGCGGCGCTTGCGGGGGCACTAGGCTCCAATGCACCGAAGGCATCGGCCCAGGCGGTCGATTCCATCAGCTCGATCAACGGCCAAAACTTCGATAGCAACGCTCAGCTACGTTACTTCAATGGGCGCGATTGCGGCCTGGACCCCGGGGCCGGTCCCGAGGACACGATCTTCGAGCTTCGCTTGCAGAACACCGACACCACGATTGGCGACGTCTGGCTCTGGACTGGCTTGGCGGGCGCGGAATGCCAGTTACTCAACCAGCGGCAGCTCGAGAACGCGGGGCTCTGCGCGGAGCTGGCGGGCAACCCCAGACCCATCGGCGTGAACTACCTGGTCGATGGCCTGACACTCCAGGACCTGCTCGCCGCGGACGCCGGCCCCACCGACATCGTTCAATGCGAGAGCTCCGGCCTCACGGGGACGCCCTACCAAATCTTTGCGTTTCGCAACGCGCCTTCGGGCGATGTCGCGGCCGAGGGCTACGGTGTTGCCGAGTTCTTCGTCGACGTGGAATCCCCGGCCGCGCCACTCGTCGACACCTCCCCCCAGGAAGCATCGACGTTCGTCATCAACTGGGCCAATCCGAATCCACCCGATGAGATCAACGCGTGGCAGGCCTGGTACTCGGACAGCGATGACCCCTCGACCGCGATGGCGACCGATATCGTTGCAAGGCTCGCTGACCGGAGCATCAACATCGCTGCCTCGCAGCTCGGTCTCAGCGAACCAGGCGACACCGCGTACGTCTTCATGCAGGCGTATGACCAGGCCGTCATCTCGAACGAGACGCTCGAACAAGCGCTTGCGGGCAACCGGAGCGAGCTCTCCGAGCCTGTCGAGCTGAGGCTCATCGACAGTGGCGGCGTCGACGCGGGGGTCGACGCGGGTGAGCCACCTGAGCCGAGTGGCGGATTGGGGGGCTGCTCGACCTCCCAGGCGGCCCTTCCTGGCCAGGCGGTCTGGCTCCTCGCACTGCTGTTCGTGCTCTATTTCGGCCGCAGGAGCTTCGTTTAAAGTGACGAAATGTCCGACCATGGCGTAGAAGAAGGTCGGATCATGCCAACTTGTCCCCCGTCCTCCCGAAAACATAGGGTTTTTCTGGTTGCACGCTTGGCCCGGGGATTGCACTCAAGGCAAGCCATGTACGCGCAGATCTTATCCTTGTTGGTGCTCGTGGGGGCTCTCGGCTCCTTGACACCCAATGCGGCCGCCCAGGCCGCCGACTTCATCAGCCTGATCAACGGGCAGACTTTGGAGAATAGCGGTACGGATCGCTACTTCAATCGACGCGATTGTGGGCTCGACCCTGAGCAGGGCACCGGTGGCACCGGTGGCACCGGTGGGAGCGAGACCGACGGCGGTGTTGGCGGCGTAGGGGGCGATGGCGGCGCGGGCGGAATCGGCGGGGCTTCGGCCGCCAGTGCACTCAAGGCTGGCCCGGAGGACACGACCTTCGAGATCCGCTTGCAGAACACCGGCACCGCGATTGGCGACGTCTGGCTCTGGACGGGAGCGGCGGGCGCGGAATGCCAGTTACTCAACCAGCGGCAGCTCGAGAACGCGGGGCTCTGCGCGGAGCTGGCGGGCAACCCGAGACCCGCGGGCTTGAACGATACGCTCACTGGGCTGACCCTCCAAGACCTGATCGACGCCAAGGCCGGGTCCAGCGACATCGTCCAATGCGACAGCTCCGGCCTCACGGGGACGCCCTACCAGATCTTCGTGTTTCGGGGCGCTCCCTCAAACGATGTCCCACCGGAGAACTACGGGGTCGCCCCCTTAACATCGACGTGGAGTCTCCAGCCCCGCCCTTGGTCAACGCAACCCCCCAAGAAGCATCGACGTTCGTCATCAACTGGGCCAATCCGAACCCACCCGACAATATCAACAAATGGCAAGCATGGTACTCGGACAGCGATGACCCATCGACCGCGATAGCAACCGATCTCTTGGTAGAAACCGGTGGCCGGAGCATCACCATCGCCGCCTCGACCATCGGACTCACCGAACCAGGCGACACCGCCTATGTCTTCATGCAGGCGTACGACCAGGCCATCATCAATAACGATTCGGTCGAGCAATCGCTCGCAGGCAATCAGAGCGAGCTCTCTGAAGCCGTGGAAGTTACGTTTGTCAACACCATTGGATTTTGTGAGAGCACGGGGAACTGTACCGGATGCTCGGCTGCTCCGATGAGCGTTGCCGCGCCGGACGGGCCTAGCGCGATCGTATGGGTCTTCGGTCTGCTAGTCGGGATGAGCGTGTTTCGGAGGCGTCGTCGGTGAAACGCGTCGCTTCGGCACTCGTGCTGGTCGCATTGGTTGGGCTCAGCCCCGACCACGCCAGTGCCGAAGACACGAGCGGCGACGTGAGCGGCACCTCGGACGAGAGTTGGAGCCCGGAGGGCTATCTGCTCTCGTTCGGCGCTGGCGTCTACCGCCCCGATCCGGGGGACGAAGCCTTCAACCTGATCTACCCGGGCGACAACGGGCCCCTATTGTTGGGCGAGTTCGACTTCTTTTTGTACCGAATTCCGTACGTGGGCCCAATCGGCATCGGCGTCGCGGGCGGCTGGGCGGGCTACGATGGCCGCGCGTGCATTGCAGGAACGGTGACGCCAGACGGCTGTCAGCCATCGACCGAATCGTCGAAGTTCAGCCTCTTCCCGCTCAATGCACTCGTCGTGCTGCGGATCGACGCGCTCGCGAGGGCGACACCGGTGCCCTTCGTGTTCACGGGCAAGATCGGTTTCGCCAGCGTCTTCTTCACAGAGAAGAGTGGCGGGAGCAAACAGGGCGGGCGAAGCCACGGGCTCGCGCTGGGCTGCGCAACTCGCGCTCGAGCTGAACTTCATCAATCCGCGCCGTGCCAATTCCCTCGATGAAGACTGGGGCATCAATAGCTCGTTCTTCTTCTTCGAGCTCGCGGGCTCGGACGCGAACAGCCTGGCCCCGGTAGGCGACCGGCTTTATTTCACGGGCGGCTTGGGCCTCACGTTCTAGCGGCGGCGCGGCGGCTCGCCCTCGGTCGGGCGGTCGAAGGCATCGCCCGGGCCGTCGAAACGGCCGAGCTCGATCTCGACCAAGATGAGCCCGTGCGCGGGCGCGGTTTGCCCCGCATCGGCTCGGTCGGAATCTACGCGCAGCATGGCGGGGATGGCGCCGGGGGAGATGCGACCACAGCCGACGTCGACGAGCGTGCCGACCATGATGCGGACCATGTTCTTCATGAATGCGTTGCCGACGATCTCGAAGGCGACGAGGTCCGGGCGCCCACGCCACCCCGGGTTCACGCTCACCTCGAACATCTCGCGCACGACGATTTCGCGTTCGTCGCCCGATTGACGAAACGCGCGGAAATCGTGCTCGCCGAGGAAGTGGGCGGCCGCGGCCTGCATCGCTTCGAGGTCGAGGTAGTCTTCGACGCGCGCGCCACGCGCGGAGCTCTCGACGTCGCGCCGCGTGCCTTTCGGCCCGAGCTGCCAGGCTTGAAAGCGGATCAACGGGTCGCGCTGCTGCCCGCAGCGCACGAGGTAGCGGTAGCGCTTGTGGGCGGCGTGAAAGCGCGGGTTGTAGCGACGGTAGCAAGGCTGCGCGTCGTGCACGACGATGTCCTTCGGCAGACGCGCGTTGAGCCCGCTGACCCAGCCTTCCCGTGGCACCTCGATCTCGGCCGCGAAGCTCGCTACTTGGCCGAGCGCGTGCACCCCTGCGTCGGTCCGGCTGCAGCCACGGACCGCGCTGTGCTCGATCCCCATCTGGTCGATGGCCTTCTCGAGCATCCCCTGCACGGTTCGAAGCCCCGGCTGAGCCTGCCAGCCGTGAAAGTCGGTCCCGTCGTAGCCGAGGCACAAGCAGACGCCGTGCATGAATCGGGGTGGGTCGCCCATGAAATCGGGGCGCACGCTAGCGCGGATGCGCCGCGTTGCCTATCGTAGCCCGAATGCGGTGGATTCTCGCCCTACTTGTCTTACTAGCCACCGCCCCAGCACACGCGGACGCGAACGCTGGCGCGGACGCTGGCGCTGACGCGGACGCTGACGCTGGCGCTGGCGCTGGCGCGGACGCGGACGCGGACGCGGACGCCGACGCTGGCGCTGACGCTGCGACGCTGACACGGACGCCCCTCCTCCCAAGGTCGCCTTCGTCGTCGCCGGTGATCCCGACGAGACCCTTCGCAACACCGCGGCCTTCATCGAGCAAGAGGCCGTCATCGCAGGGATGCAGACTCCGACCGACCCCGCTCTTCGCGCCGCGATGCGCGGCGAGCCGGCGACCGAAGACGATGGCCTCGGGCGTCTGCGCGCGATCCGCCGCGGCCTCGGCCTCGACCCTCGCAAAGACCACGCGTCGTATCAGCGCATCGGCCTGATCTCGGGCGCCGACGCACTGGTTGTCGTTCACCGCCAGGGCTCCATCTTGATCGAAGTGTTCGATGTTGCCGCAGCTCAGTTCTACGAAGGGGTCCTCGAATTCGACTCGAGCACGCCTGAGCAGCGCGTGTCATTCATCGACAGCCGCGCCAAGCAGGCACAGCTCCGGTGGTCTCAGCCACCGCCACCACCGCCCCAAGCGAAGTCCAAGGTCAACGAGCCCGAGAAGCCAGACGACACCACCAGAGCCCAGAAACGCTGGAAGAAAGCCTGGCCTTACGTTGTGGTCGGAGCGCTGCTGGCTGGAGGTGTAACCTACCTCATCATTGATCGACGTAATGCCCCCGAGTCCGGCGCACCGCTGCTAAGATTTAGGCCCGGTGAAGACTAGGCCCCCACTCACTTTGCTCGCGGCAGCCCTTTGTGCGATCGCGATCACCCTGAGCGCCTCGAGCGCCTTCGCTCAGGAAGCGCGGGAGCTCGTGTTGCCGCCACCGGCTGCGGACTACCACACGGAGCGCATCGGTTCGGTCACCTGGACCTACCCGAATGCGGAGCGAGGCCGAGTTGCCCCGTTGATCGAAGCCCTCGACGACCACTGGCGCGACGTGGTCAACGACTTCGGCGTCATCATCGATGACGAGCTCGTCATTCGTGTCGCCCGCAACCCGCGAGAGATGCGCGCGCTCGCGCCCATCGGCTCTCCGCCACCCGATTACGCCACCGGTGTCGCGTATTCGCACGCTGGCGTCATCCTCTTGACGATGTCGGCGCCTGACACCTGGGAGCCGCCGGATCTCGAGGTCGTTCTCGTGCACGAGCTCTCCCACGTTGCGCTCTACCGCGCGGTGTCAGGGAACCGTGTACCCCGATGGTTCAACGAGGGTGTGGCCATCCACCAATCGGAGCTCCGCATGCTTCCGCGAATGGAGTCGCTCCTCCGAGCGGCGGCCCAGCGCTCGATGCTGCGTCTCTCGGAGCTCGACAACCACTTTCCTAGTCGCCCACACGAGGTCAACGTCGCCTATGCGCAGAGCGCTGATGTCGTGGGCTTCCTCCGGCGGAGCAACAACGATGAGCGCCGCTTTCACCGCATGATTTACGCGCTCCGCAAAGGCGAGACTTTCGACACCGCGCTCGCGACCGCGTACGGCTGGACTCGCATCGGCCTCGAACGCCAGTGGCGTGAGAGCCTGCGCACCCGTTATCGCATCCTGCCCGCGCTCTTTGCCGGGTCCACGGTGTGGGTCCTCGCGGCCATCTTGGTGATTTTCGCGTATCGGCGTCGACGCCGCTACCACCACATGAAACTAGAGCAAATGGGGTATCGCGAAGAGCTCGAGGCGCTCCAGCTCACGAGCCGGCCGCCGCCCGCGCCGCTGTCCTCGCCCCCGGACGCGCCAGCCGATGGGAGTGTGCCCATCGTCGAGCACGACGGCGAGTCGCACACGCTGCACTAGGTCGAGCAATCGGGGTCTGGCTGGGGCTTGCCCGGTAGAGGCGTCGCGTCGCCCGCGGGGCCGCGGCTCAGGCTTTGTCCTTCGCCTTCTCCGGGTCGATCGGGAACTTCGGGGTGGTCCCGTGCTTCTCGAGCTTCCGCTTGCGGTCTTTGCCCTGAGCGGCTGCCTTGCGGCGCCGCTTTGCCTCGGTTTTGCTGGTATCCGACATATGAGAAGAAGTCCTGGTCGCGCGGGATAGTGCGCCCGGGCCTGTGGGTCAAACGCCCGCCCCCGTCGCCGCCGCAACCACCCGCAAATAGCCCGCGTGGAGCCCCTGCGTGAGTGGTCCCGGGGCTCCATCACCGATCGTATGCCCATCGGCCGCGACGACCGGCATCACCTCCCGGATGCTGCTCGTGATGAACGCCTCATCGGCGGAAAAGAGGTCCTGAGGGAGGATCACCCCCTCCTCGGCTGGGATGCCCTCCTCGGCTGCGGCCCGAAGAACGGTGGCGCGCGTGATCCCCACCAAAATCCCCGGCTGTGGCTCCGGGGTCCGCACCCGTCCGTTCTTGATGATGAACAGGTTGCTGGAGGCCCCCTCGAGGATCTGGCCGCTCTTGCCGAGCACCAGCGCTTCTTGCGCGCCCTTCTGCTTGGCCTCGTGAACCGCCAAGAGATTCGCGAGGTAGTTCGACGCTTTTGCTCCCGCGGCGCGCGGGTCGTCGGTGGGGCGTGAAGCGTGGAGCAAGGTGACCGCGATACCGCGCTCGTAGTGGTGTCGAGGAGGCAAAGAGAGCGGCGCCGCGATGATCACCCGTCGCGGGGCGCTAGCGGTCGATGGGTCGTAGGTCAGCGGCCCGGTACCACGCGTGATGATGACGCGAACGTACCAGTCCCCCTCGCCCGCCGCGTCGAGCGTCGTGCGCACCTCGGAGGACAAATCGCCCAACGTAGCTGGCATCGGAATCATCAAGCGCTCCGCAGACCTCGCTAGGCGATCGAGGTGCTCGGTCTCGGCAAAGGGGACCCCTCCATACGTACGAAAGACCTCGAAGACGCTGTCCCCGTAGAGGAAGCCGCGGTCGAACACGGACACGCGCGCTTCGGCGTTGTCGACGACTTGGCCGTCGATCGAAACCTTTCCTGTTGGCATGGGTCAACCCTTGAGTTGTGCGAGGAGCTCTGCAGCCTGCTGGTGCCCGGGCTCTTCCGCAAGCGCCCTTTCGAGCATCGTGATCGCCTTGCGCGCATCATCCTGCTTCGCGGCAATGTCGCCGAGGTAGCAGTAGACGTCTGCCTTTTGGATGCCGGAATCCGGCTCGAGCTTCTGGAGCAACAACGCGCGGAAGCTCTTCTGCGCACGGTCGAGGTCTCCGTTCGCGTGCGTGAGCTTGCCGAGGTCCCGCAGGATGCCGACGTTCGTGAGGTCGATCTTGAACGCCGCATCGTAGGCCTGAAGCGCTCCTGCCGCGTCGCCCATCGCTGCAAGCGCCTGCCCGAGTCGGTGGTGATGCTTGGCGAGCTCTTTGCTTCGCTGCTTGCCAAAGCTCTCGATGATCCGCTGGAGGATCGGCACGGCGTCCTGCTGGCGCCCGGCCGCGATGTAGAGCTCACAGAGCGGCACGAGGGCGCCCCGGTCTTCCCCGTCGAGAGAGACGGCTCGCTCGAGATAGCTGGCAGCCGTCCCGGGGTCTCCCAGTCGGTCACGGTAGACATCGGAGATCGTTCGCAGAAGAGCAACCCGCTCGGCATCGGAAGAAGCGCCGTCGAGCTCGGCGTCAAGCACCTGCGCGAGTGCTTGGTGGTCGCCGCGGCTTTCGTAGTGCGCCTTGAGCCGGCCGCGGGTCGCCTCGTCGGATGGGAAGCGCTCGTAGGCGCCTCGAAGCGCGCGACCGGCCTGCTCTCTATCGCCGACCTGCTGCTCGTAGAGGTCCACGACCCGATGGCAGAGGTCGATCGCCTCCTGCCCGTCGATCCGCGCGCTGAGGCGTTCGAGGACATCGGCCACCTTGGTCCAGCTCTCGTTGCGCTCGTAGAGACTGCCGAGCGCGCGAAGCGTGCGCTCGTCGGGACCTAGGTCGGTGTTGATCCGCTCATAGACGCGAATCGCCGAGTCTGCGTCACCACGCTCGGCGTCGTGGATCTCGGCCACGCGCTCCAACAAGCTGCGCTGCGCCTCGTCGTGCGCCTCGCCCACCTTCGACAAGATCAGCGCCACCAAGTCGTCCCACGCCCGAGTCGCTTCGAAGAGGCGTTCTAGGTCTCGGTGCGCCGCTGCGTTGTCCGGGTCGGCGGAGAGCACCTCCCGGAACACGCCAATAGCCGCATCCTGGTCGCGGAAGGATTGCTCGTAAAGCCGGGCGAGTCGGAGCTGAAGCTCGATCCGCGCGGAGCCTTCGGCGCGGTCCGCCCGACGCTCGAGCAGTGTGCGCAATGCTTCCAGCCGGTCGTTGTCCTGGTAGAGACCCTCGAGCGCGTCCATGGCGCCCGCGTCATCGGCATCGAGCTCGAGCGCGATCTCGAAGGCTCGAATCGCTGCACGCGGATCGGCGAGATGATCGCGATAGGCCTCACCCATCGCGCGAGCTACTTGCGATCTCTCGTCGGGCGGAACGACTTCGAGCTGCCGTTCGAGCAATCCAACGACCTCGTTCCAGCGGGATTGCTCGGCCCGAATCTCGGCGAGCGCGCGGAGACCTTCGACGTCGTTTCGATCGATCCCGATGAGCGCCTGGTAGTGCTCGGCCGCGAGATCCGGTTGTGCGAGCTCTCGGCGCGCGGTGGCAGCCGCCTCTCGAACGAGGGCGATCCGTCTGTCGCCGCTCGGCTCGACCTCGGACCAGGCCCGAAGCGCAGCTACCAGGTCGCCGGTTCGTTCTTGTGCACGGAGCAGCGAAACGAGCTCCGCGTGCGCCTCGATGGGCTCCGGATCGAGCGTGAGCGCGTCGCTCAACTCGCGCTCGGCGCCCGCCGCATCCAGAAGCCGGTCACGGTACCAGCCCGCGGAACGAAGGCGCAGCTCGTAGAGCTCTCGGCGATCGAGGTCCGCGTGCGCAGCAACCTCATCGACGAGTCCGGCCAGATCGGCCCAGCGGCCGGAGAGCTCCGCGAGCCGCTCGAGCGATTCGACCAGCGCACGGTCGCGCGGATCGGTTCGAACCGCATCGCGCATCGCCGCAAGCGCCTCGTCGGGGCGACCGATGTCGTGCTCCCAGATCTCGGCCGCCTCGGTGAGGAGCGCCACGCGATCGGCGTCGCTCGGGGCCAGCTCCACGCGTTGCTCGTAAAGCCGGACCACCTCTTCGAGCTCCCCCGCGCCGCGATAGTGCTCTTCCAAGAGGTCGAGCGCATTGCTCGCAACCTCGGGCTTGGACGCCAGGCTCCGCACCGCAGCAAGCGCGTCGGCGCGTCCAGGATCTTGCTCCATCGCCTTCTGGTATGCCCCGAGCGCGCCCTCGAAGTCACCAAGGTGACCTGCACGGAGCTCTCCTTGCCGAACGAGCAGAGTCGGGCGGTCTGCGCCGTGGGAATCGAGTCTTCGAGAAAGCACCTCGTGCAATCGCTCCCATTGCTCTGTGGCCTGTAGCAGTCGATCGAGCGCTTCGAGGACGTCGGGCTCGTCACCGAGCAGCGACAACGCGCGCTCGTGCGCCTCGATCGCCTTGCTGAGATCCCGCAGCTCTTCTTCGCAGATACGCGCCACACGGCCGTAGAGCGATGCGCCCAGGACGGGGTCCAAGCTCGCGCTCCCCTCGGCGAACAACGCGTCGACCAAGTCGGACCAGCGCCCGAGGCTCCGCGCGATGCCTTCGGCCCGGTTGAGGATCTCCTCATCGTCGGGCCGCTCCCCAATCGACTGAAGAAGCGCGTCGAGCGCCGCATTGGGATCCTTGCGCCCTTGCTCGTGAATGTCCGCGAGGGTCACGAGCTGCTCCGCCTTCTGGTGAGGATCGGTCATCGCGTCGGCGCGGAGTCGAAGGAGGGCGGCCAAGTCGTTCCATCGTTCTTGCGAGCGAAGGTACGGCTCGACGACCGCTGCCGCGTCCTCTCGATAGTCGGCGAGCTTCGTGATGCGCAAGAGCGCCTGCACTGAGGGCTCGTGGCTCGGGTCGATCCGCAGGACCTGGCCGTACACCGACATGGCGCTGAGCTCGTCGTCGAGCTCGCGCTCCATCACGTTACCGATCTGATGGGTCAACGCGACCTGTTCGGCATCGTGGACAGCCGCGTCCGCGCGGCGCTGCAGAACCTCGACGAGCTCCTGCCACTCCCCTTGCCTCTCGTAGAGCCGACTCAAGCCCTCGAGCGCCCCGCGATGCGCGGGATCGGTGTCGACCACCCTGCGAAGGGCGTCACACGCAGCGTCCGGCCGGCGGAGCTGCGCCTCGTACAGCTCGGCGAGCCGCATCCCGACCTCGATTTGGACCTCGGGGTCGGACTCGATCTCCATCCTTCGCTCGAGCACGTCGGCCAAGCGCTCCGAGTCGTTGACGGACGCGAAGAGCCGGTCGAGGGCTTCGTAAGCGGCGCCGTCGTCGGGATTTTCACCCGCTGCCTGCTGGTAGTACGAGACCGCTCGCTCGGGGTCGGAGAGCTGCTCCTCGAAGAGCCCGCCTAGCCTCGACAGCAAGCCGGAACGCTCCTCGGCGTCGTGAGAACGCTCGAGCTTCTGCTCGTAAACCCACGCAAGTCCTCCCCAATCGCCGACCATGACTTGGAGCCCCTCCAAGTCGTCGAGCGCCTGGCTCGCGTCGGGGTCGGCCTCCAACACCCTTCTGAATGTGAGGATCGCCGAGCGTGGATCGCCAAGCTCCCGGTCCTGGGTCTCCGCTGCACCCCGCAGGAACGAGCCGCGAAGCTCTGGCTCGTCCGTGGCTGCTGCGGCTCGCTCGCAGGTCTCTAGGTACCGCGCCCAGGCCCCGAGCCCAGCCGCGACTCGGTCGACCTCGGCGCGGGTGGCTTCGTCCGCTGGTTCGGCCACGAGGGCGTGGCTCCAAGCATCGAAGGCTTCGTCCGGATTGGCCGCGCGCGTCTCCTGAAGGCGCGCGACTTCTCGCCAGGTCTCCGCTTGCTCGAAGGTGTCGTCGGCCTGTCGGGCCTTGGCATCGAGCACGCGAATCAGCGCACTCCAATCGCCGCTCTCCCGATGGATCGGTTCTAGGATCTGGACTGCGCGCGGACCGTGCACTTCATCCTCGATGAGGCGGAAAACGGCCTCGAGCGCCGGCGCGTGGCTCGGGGCGTCCGCCAGGACGTCCTCGAAGATGTCGAGGGCGCGGGCTCGGTCCCCGAGCTGCATCTCGGTCAGCAAGCCAAGGCGCTGCCTCAGCTCGAATTGACGCCCGCTCATCAGGCGCGTTGTCGATTTGGAGCTCGATGTGAGCCGCGAGCTCCTCCCAGCGTTCGGCGCCTTTCAACAAGCCGTCGAGTCGTTCGACCGCCTCCTCGTTCCTCGGATCGACCTCGAGCACTCGGCGATAGGTGATCTGAGCGTTGTCGAGCGCCTGCAGCTCCTCGACCTCGATGCGTCCAATCTCGTGAAGGATCGCGACCCGTTCATCGTCGGAGCTCGCGAAGCTCTCCCGCTCACGGTCGAGCTCGAGCAGCGCCGCCCAGCGGGCGCTCCGCGCATAGACCGAAGCCAGGGCAGCACCCGCTTCCTTGTTGCTCGGGTCGTACGTGAGGGCGCGCTGGTAGAAGTAGCCGGCCCTGTCGAGATCTTTGAGCCGCTCGTCGTAGAGCTTCGCCGCGGTGAGTGCGAGAGCCGCCGTGTCGGCGTCGTCCACCTCGACCGAACGTAGCGTCTTGTCGAAAATGGCAGCCAGTCGGTCCCAGCGTCCGAGCGAGCGCGCCAGGCGAGTGAGCGTCTCCTGGCTTTGCTGATCGTGCGGCTCCTCGGCGAACAAGCGGCCGTAGGTTTCGAGCGCGCCGTCGAGGTCTTCGAGGTGCGACTCCTGCACGTCACCGAGATGGCGGAGGAGCTCCATCCGCTGCGTCGGATCCTCTTCGCCATCGAGCCGGGCCTCGAGAATGCGCGTGACGTTGTCCCACTGCATGCGACGTAGGTAGAGCGGCTCGAGCAGCTCGGCGGCCGTACTTCGGTACTCGGACTGATCGATGAGCGACTCCAGCACGCGGATGGTTGGCTCGTGCTCGGGGTTCTGGCTCAGGGCTTCGCGGAACTGGTCAAGCGCGCGCCAAGGCTCGTTCAGCTTGCGCAAGCAGAGCTCCCCGAGCTCGTACCGAACCGCGGCGGGGTCGCCGACACGCTGATCGATTTCGCGCTCGTAGAGGGTCGCGAGGTCGTCCCATTGCCGTGTGCGGCGGTACAATCGCTCGAGGCCCTCGTAGGCCAACGGATGCCCGTTCTCGTTGAGCGCCTGGTCGAGCGCTTCGATCGCGGACTCCGGATCATCGAGCTCGCTTTGATAGATGTGCGCCTGGCGGACCAAGAGCTCCGCGCGCTCTTCGCGATCCTCGCAGAGCTCGCCCTTGCGCCTCAATAGCTCGACGAGCTCCCGCGTTGCTCCGAGGTTCTCGACCAGAGCGAGCAAAGCGTCGAGCGCGGCGCGATGGTCGGGCTGCTGTTCGAGCACGCGTTGATATTGCGCTCTCGCGAAGTCGCCGTCCTGAAGGCGATCCTGAGCAATACTCGCGGCTCGCATCCGCACCTGCGTCCGAAGGTCTGCGTCGAGGAGCTCCGGCGCGATGGTGCCGAGCGTGGCGACTTGTTCGGAAAAACGGCCGGTGGCTTCAGCATGGCGCTCGTAGTCCGCAAGCACGCGTTCGAGCTCGTCGAGGTCGACGCCCTCCCGGAGCGCCCTCCCCGTGAACGCAAACGCCGCCTCGACGTCCTCCGTTCCAAGCTCGCTGACTTCAGCGGCGCGAAGCAGCGCGCGCACACGCTCAGCGGGATCGTCGCCGGCCCCAATGACTTCGAGCATTCGAATCTGGTCTGCGTACCGGCTCTCGGCTTGGTACTGCCCGAGGAGTGCATTGGCCGCGGCGATCCGCAGTGGTTCCTCCGACTCGCTCGTCATCTCTTCGAGCGCCTGCAGGGTCCGTCCGTGGGACGGCGCCTCGACCAGGATGTCGGCATAGACCTCGAACGCGCGCTCCCCTTCTCCGGTCCGCGTCCGCATCAGCTCGGCCGCCTCGAAGAGGCCCGCGATCCGTTCTTCCGGCGTCTGGGCGCCGTCCGCGCGCATCTCCGTGATCTCGAGTAGCTCGTGCCAGCGCTCGCTGTCCTGGTAGAGCCGAGTCAACGCGCGAACCGCGGCCTCGTCGAAGCCGAAGCGCGACACCACATCACGGTAGGTCGAGATCGCGTTCTCAGTGCTCTCGAGCTTCTCTTCGAAAACCTCCCCTACGCGCCGGCAGAGCGCGAGCTCGGCCTGCTCGTCCTCGGCGAGCTCGGCGCGGCGTTCGAGCACGTCGATGAGAGGCTCCCATCGGCCTCGCTGCTCGTAGAGGCGCTGCAGCGATTCGAGGGCGTCCGCCTGCATTGGGTCGATTTCCAGCCGTTCTCGCTGCACCTCGATCGCCGTATCGGGATCGTGAAGCGTGTTCTCGAAGAGCTCAGCGAGCACGGGGAAGAGCTCGCGGCGACGGTCTTCGTCCTCCTCGAACTGGATCTGCCGACGTAGGTCTTTCGCGAGCGCAGCGTGGTCTTCGGAGGCGCGATGAAGCCGTTCAAGCGCTCTCGATGCCCGAAGCACAATCTCGGGGTTGTCCCGCTCGAAACGAATGAGTTGCTGGTACGCACGTTCCGCACGCTCCGGCTCCGGCTCGGAGACATCCCAGAGCTCGGCCAGCTCGAGCAGGATCTCGGTCTTGGCGAAATCGTCCGACACCGAGGCGAGCCCCGACTCGAGAAGCTCGGCTCGTTGACGATGCCGCCCGAGCTTCGCCGCAAGTCGTGCTAGGTCGGCGCGTGCGCTGCCGTCGCCGGCGTCTTCCCGGACGGCGCGCGCGTACGCATCGAACGCGAGCTCGTCGTCGTGAAGCTTGGTCTCGCTGAGCTCGCCGATGCGGCTCAGGTGGGCCGCTCTCGAAGCCGGGTCGCTGAGGTCCTCGAGCTCGACCTCGAGTACCTTCGAGAGCTCGCCCCAGGCGCCCTGACTCTCGAAGATCGGATGCAATATCGAGGCGACGCGTTGGCGCTGCTCGCGCTTGTCCATGAGCCGCTCGAGGCCCTCCTGAGCGCGCAGATGCGTCGGGCTCGACTCGAGCACCAGCTCATAGTGGTCGACGGCCTCGACGACCCGTTCGAGTCGCGTGTCGTAGATCGTCCCAAGCTCATACGCGAGATCGATCGCCTCTTGCCCAGAGGCTTCGTCGAGGTCGCGCTGGAGGAGCTCAGCAAGCTCGGGCCAACGCTTCAGTCGGCCGTACAGGCGCTGCAGAGCGCGTCGTGACGGGGTGTGCGTCGGATCGAGCTCGAGCGCTTGTTCGTAGCTCGCGATCGCTTGTTTCGGCTCGTCCAGGATCTCTTCGAACAAGAAGCAGAGCTGCAGCAGAAGGTCGAGCTTCGAGCCCGCCTCGGTCGTTGCTTCGATGCGCTGCTGGTAGAGAGCGCGGAGGTCGTCCCACTGCTCATTCTTCGTGTAGAGCTGCTTTAGCGCGGCGAAGGCGGCAGGGTCTTGCGGCTCGTCTTCGAGCACGCGACGGTGAAAGCGAGCGGAGTCCTCGGGCGTCCCGAGCACCACCTCGAGCAGCTCGGCCGCCCGGCGGCAAAGCGCGACTTCGACCTCGTCTCGGAGGGTGCCCGAATCAATCGCGCGGACCAACGCTTTGGCGAACGCCTCCTGTCGATCCGCCGCTTCAGCGACGCCACCGAGACGTTCGAACAGGTCGACGTCGTTTGGGTCGTCGAGGAACGCAGACTCGAGCGCGCCGTAGGCCCCCGCAGCGTCTCCGAGCTCCGACGCGGATAGATCGGCCAGGCGCAACTGGAGCTCGCGCCGCTCATCAGCCTCGTCGGTTCGGTCGAGCCGCCTCTGGAGCAACCCCGCAAGCTTGTCGAAATGACCGCGCTTGGCATAGGCCGGTTCGAGGAGATCGATCGCTTCGACGCCGACGCCCCCACCCTCGCCCGAGATCGCTTCGAGGCCGGCAATGGCGACTTCGTTGCGCCCGTCGAGCGCGAGCGCACTGCGGTAACATTCGAGCGCTCCCGCGACGTCTTCGAGGTAGAGGCGGCGTAAATCCGCGAGCTGAAGATAGACGGACAGTCGGTCGTCGTCACTGACCTTCGACTGTAAGCGCCTCTCGAGGGCAGAGTCGAGTCGGTCCCATTGCTTGAGCTGCTGCGAGAGCCGTTCGACAGCGCGCAGCGCGTCTACATCGTGCGGGTTGCTCTCGATGAGACGCCAGTGACGCTCCGCGGCCGCGGGAAGATCGCCCAGTTGCTCTTCCTCTACCTGGGCGACCTCGTTGAGGAGAACCCACTCCTCGGCTGGATCGGTCACCAGCGCGAGGCGGTGGTCGTAAAGGTCTCTCAGATGTCCGAAGCGGCGGGCTGCCCGATAGAGCCGATCGAGAACAGCCATTGCTTGGGCGTCATCGGGCTTGACCTCGAGGATCGCCTCCAGCTGGCGAATCGACTCCTCGGCCTCGCCGAGGCGCTCGCCGGAAATTGCGGCGATGCGGCGCTGCAGGTCGAGGCGCTCTACTTCTTCGAGCGATCCGTGCTCCAGGCGATCGCGAAACAAAGCGACGAGGTCCTCGTAGGCGCCGGCCGCTTCGGCCGACTCCTCGAGCCCTGCGACCACGTTCGCGTCGGAGGGCGCTAGCAAGTACGCGCGCGTCGCCCAACCGAGCGATGCCTCCGGATCCCGCAAGCGGTTCAGGTACGTACGACGCAACGAGGACGCTCGGCCGAGTCGCGTCTCGAGATCCTCGTCGTTCGGGCCCCCGGCCGCGACGATCTCGAGCATCCGAACGTAGTCGGACCATTTGTGGTCGCGCTGATAGACCGGCGCGAGACCGGTCGCCGCAGCAACGTTGGTAGGGTCGGCCGCGTGGGCGCGTTCGTAGCAGCGGGCAGCGCGACCGGAGTCACCGAGAGGATCACTGTACAACTCGGCGGCGCGCAGGCTCAGGTGTACGACCGACGCAGGGTCCTCGGCACGTTCCGATGCCTGGCTGAGCGCCTCCGCCAAGCCGGCCCAGTCCTCGGCCCCAGCGTAGAGAGCTTCGAGCGCCTGCCACGCGCCTTGCGCAACATACGCGTCCTTGAGCATCCGGCGCACGCGGGTGGCGTTGGCATCGAGCTCCAGCACACCTTCCCACACGGCGATGGCGTCGAGCGGCCGCCCGAGGCGTTCGATGAAGATGACACCCATCCGTTGAAGGAGGTCGATCTTCGCCGGGTCGCTGCTTGCCACTTCGGCACGGGTCTTCAGCACGGCCGCGAGCGTCTCCCAGTCCTTCTCGCGCTCGGCGAGGTTTTCGAGCATGTCGAGGGCGTTGGCCGTCTCGGGAGCCTCCGACAAAATGTCCTTCCACAAGGCGATCGCCGCCGCGTTGTTGTGAAGACGCTCCGTGCAGAGCGCGGCCATCTCGATCCTCTTTTCGAGGCGGTCCGAAGGCTCTTCGCAAAGCTCGGCTTCACGCGCGAGAACGTCGTAGAGCGAGTCCCACTTGCGCTTCTTCGTGTAGATGTCCTTGAGCTCCGCCAAGGCCTCCACGTGGTTTGGCTGGATCTGGATCACTCGTTCGAGCGGGCCCGTGGCCTGGTTCATGTTCCCGAAGCGCTCCATCCAGAGCCCCGCGATGCGCAGGTGGAGGGCAACCTGCTCGGCAGGCTCGGAGGCGAGCTCCGCCTGACGTTCGAGCACCTGAATCAGCTCGTTCCAACGGCCCCCGTCTTCGTAGAGCGAAGACAGCGCGATGAGCGCCTCCGCGTCATGAGGCGAGACCCCGAGGATCTCCCGGTACACCTGAATCAGCATCGAATCGAGCTGCAGCGCATCCCGATAGATCGGGATCAAATCTCGAAGGAGCCGAAGCTTTTCTTCAGTCGCGCTGGGCCCCAGCGTATCGATCTCCCCGCGAATCGATTCCGACAGTGCGTTCCACTTGCCGCTGCTTTGGTAGAGCTGCTGAAGTGCAGTGCGGGCGTCGAGGTCGCCGGGCTGGAGGCGCTCGACCAGCTTCCAGGCCTCGAGCGCTCGCTCGGGCCGGTCAGCCGTCTGGGCCCGGTTGCCGAGCTCGCGAGCCAGCGCGAGCTGCTGAGCGGGGTCCGCAGTGGTCCGAAGCGCGTCTCCGAGGATCGCCAGCACCCGGCCGTCCGGGTCGTCCGCATCGATCTGGTCGCGATAGAAGTCCAGCATACCCGGGTGGGCCGCGTCGATCTTGCGGAGCCGCGCGAAGAACGGCTCGGCCGATTCCGGGTCGTTGCGAAAGCGCCAGTGCACCATCGCGAGCTGAAGGAGCATCCCTTTTTCGTCTTCGAGCTTCTGCCGCGAGCGGAGGGCGCTCTCGTACATCGCCGCGAGATCGTCCCAGGCTTCGATGTCGGTGTAGTGGGTGACGAGGGCGCCGAGCGCCTCCAAGTCGGTTGGAGTGAGCTCCAGCACCTTCCGATAGGCGTCGGCGGCCGCTTCGCCGTCCTCGAGCGAACGCCGAAGAACGCGCGCCGCCTGCAACCAGGCCGCAGCCTTCTCTTCGCGTGTGCGCGCGGCCGTGGCGGCTCGCACAAAAACCGATACCACGTCTTCCCAACGCTCACGGGCACGCAGGCTCAACGCGTATTGGCGCGCCGTCCGCATGTGCGACGGATCCGCCGCGAGTGCTTCGTCGAAGATGGCGTCTGCCTCTTCGACCGTATCTTCTCCGCCGTACTGCCACATGAGCGAGGCCGCACGGGTCAGGAGCGAGGTCTTGAGCCTCGGGTCCGCTGCATCGCGCGCCTCTTCGATGAAACGGCGCGCGAGCTCGCTCCACTTCTCTTCGATCTGGTGGAGCTGGTCGACCGCTTGGGCGACCTCGGGGTCCTTCGACTCGACGCCACCGAGCTTCTCGTACGCGTCGAGCGCACCTTGATCGTCCATCAGCTCTTCGCGGCGAATCCGCCCGAGCTCCTTGACGAGAATCGCATGGAAGTCCGGGTCGTCGGCGACGAGCTCAGACTCGATCTCCATGAGCCATGCAGCGGCCAAAAACTCGCCGCGCCGCTCGTGCCCGCCACGCGCTGCTTCCAGAAGCCGAAGTGGGTCTTGCCCGTCGTTCGCGGGGTCGGGGCTCTTCAGCCGGTCCCGCAAGCCGTCGAGCAGTTGGACGTCATAAGGGTCCTCGGAAAGGAGGCCCAGGATGTTCGCAACGCTCAGCCTGGACATCTGGCCCCCCCGCTGCTTCTTGTGAAGGACGTTTGCACCCTTCGGTGATCTCATGAAACCCCCAAAAGCCAAAGGATCCTGCAGGCTAAGCTCCCCGCGCCGCAGGTGCCTTAGATGTTAGCGGCGCCGCGAACGACGCGGCAACCCCCAAACCCAAGAATCCAAGTCAAGCTCGCCTTTGGTGAGATCGCTCTCAGAAGACCATGATGGCGCCGGCCCAAGTCAGCGCACCGTACGTCACCAAGCTAACCGCCATGTGCGCGGTCGCGATACCGCGTAGGGCCTTGTAGTCGTTTGCACGATCGAGCCCGAACCACTCGGAATTAGCCGAAACAATGCCAAGGCCGATTTGGGCAAGCATGCCCGCGAAAGTGACCCAGCGAAGCGCCTTGTGGGTCCGGAGCTTCCTCGCGAAATCGCTGTCGCCCTCACTGACCCGCAGAGGATCGGGCATCGCAAACGAAAGACCAAACGTGGTGAAGTAGGCCGCCGAGGTGAGGGCCGAGAGCGTCGCGTGCGCGACGGGCACGCCACTACACGCTTGCTGTCTCGGAAAGGCCGTCCCCTTGACACAGGGGTTGGTCGCCTGGCTTTGCCACCAGCCGTATTGGTTGTGGAACTGAATGAACCCTGCCGCGACGGTCAGGGTCATGAGGGACCACGTGCTGATACCAAACCATTTGTGGACCTTCTTGATCTTGTTGCGCTTCCGGATCAGGTCGGCCGTGGTCGGCTCTTTGAGCTCCGTAACGCTCGCCGTCGCCAGGAAGGCGCCGGGATCAACCGCCATGGCGGGCGCGTCCAGCATCGCGGAATCGATTTGCAACGACATGCCAAACAGGGGTGTTGCAAGCATCAAGGCGGTCAACGTCGTCATTCCGGGCGCAGTATCTACCAGATCGCTGGCCGGGGCTAGCTACCTGCACGCTCAGAGTGGCGTTTTGCGGTCAATTGCGGCCTACTTTGCACCCGGGCGAAGGGGAAGTAGATGAAGACTATGGATCTGCGTTCAGAGCTGCCGTCCAAGGTGTCGGTCTACGAGGTCTCGCCGAGGGACGGTCTGCAAAACGAAAGCGCCCAGGTCGCGACCCACGCGAAGGTCCGATTGGTCGAGGCCCTGGTCGACGCGGGAGTCACCCGTCTCGAGGTCGGGAGCTTCGTCGCGCCCAAATGGGTCCCTCAGATGGCCGACGCCGACGAGGTCTGCCGGATGATCGAGCGGCGGCGCGGCGTGACCTACGCGTGCCTCTGCCCAAACGAGCGGGGCCTTCAGCGGGCAATCGCCGCCAAGATCGACGAGATCGCGGTGTTCGTGAGCGCTAGCGAAACTCACAACCTCAAAAACGTGAACAAGACCGTGGCGCAGACCCTCGAGGCTTTCGAGCCCGTCATTGGGCCGGCGGTCGAACGAGGGATCGCCGTGCGCGGCTACGTCTCGACGATGTGGGGCTGCCCCTATGAAGGCGAGGTCGATCCGGTGCAGGGGCTAACGCTCGCGAAAGAGCTCATCGGCGCTGGCTGCTACCAGGTGTCCCTCGGCGATACCATCGGTGTCGGAACGCCGATTCAAACCCAGCGCATCGTCGAGTTGTTCGCGCAGGAGATCCCGATCGAGAAGATCGCGCTTCATCTCCACGACACCCGCGGCACGGCGCTCGCCAACGTGTTGGCCGGCTTGCAGATGGGGATCACGACCTTCGACGCTTCCGTCGCAGGCCTCGGCGGTTGTCCGTACGCCCCGGGCGCGGCGGGCAACCTCGCCACCGAGGATTTGGTGTTCACCCTGCATGGCATGGGGATCGAGACCGGCATCGACCTCGACAAGCTGTGGCAGGCGGGTCAGGTCGCCGAGGCCATCGTAGGCCGTAAGCTTCCGGGCAAAGTGCACCGCGCTGGTGTACGCTCCCTCGCGAAGTGAGCAGGAACGTGCCCGTTCAGGATCTACTCGACTACATCGACGCCTGCCCGACTCCGTTTCACGCCGTCGCAGAGGCCATTCGGAGACTCGGAGCAGCGGGCTACAGGCGTCTCGACGAAGCGCAAGCCTGGGATGTAGAGCCGGGGGACAAGGTCTACCTCGTTCGCGGGGGTGGGTCGTTGGCCGCGTTTCAGTTGGGCAGCGCTCCGCCGAGCGACGCGGGGTTCCAACTCATCGGCGCCCACACCGACTCCCCGAACCTGCGGATCAAACCAAACCCCGAGCTCCGACGCTCAGGCTACGAGCAGCTTGGTGTCGAGCCTTATGGCGGCGTGCTGCTGCACACGTGGATCGACCGCGATCTCTCGATCGCAGGTCGCGCAGTGCTCGCCGACGGCGCAGCAAGGCTGCTCGACTTCGAACGCGCGCTGATTCGAGTGCCCTCGCTCGCGATTCACCTGAACCGCAAGGTGAACAAGGAGGGGTTGGTGCTCAACGCACAAAAGCACATGGCGCCAATCCTCGCGCTCGGCGGGCTGCAAGACATGGAGCTGCGCGATCTGATCGCGTCCGAGCTTGGTGATGTGAGCGCAAAGGACATCCTCGCGTGGGACTTGATGGCATACGACGTTCAGCCAGCCTCGTTGAGCGGGGCGCATGAAGAATTCATCCACGCCGCGCGAATCGACAATCTCGCGAGCTGTCACGCGGCGCTCACCTCGTTGCTTGCGGCGTCGACCGAAGTTGCGTCCACGCGCGGAATCGTCCTCTACGACCACGAGGAGGTCGGAAGCCGGAGCGCACAAGGCGCCGCGTCAGACTTCCTCCGAAGCTGTCTCCAACGCTTGTCCGGCCCCTCGCCCGAGGACTACCATCGCGCCGTCGCCCGGTCGTTTCTGATCTCCGCCGACATGTCGCACGCGATTCACCCGAACTACGCCGACATGCACGAACCAAAGCACCAACCACTCCTCGGCGCCGGTCCAGTGGTGAAGATCAACGTCAACCAGTCGTACGCAACCGATGGCGAAAGCTGGGCAACATTCGAGCAAGCGGCAGCGGCCGCTGGCGTCACCACGCAGCGCTTCGTCGTTCGGTCGGACCTCGGGTGTGGAAGCACCATCGGGCCAATCACGGCCGCGCAGCTCGGCATTCGCACGGTGGATGTGGGAAACCCGATGCTCTCGATGCACTCGTGCCGGGAGATGGCCGCCACGGCAGACGTTCCAAAGATGATCGAGGTGATGAAGCGGTTCTTCGAGACCTCTTGAAATTGCCAGTGCGGCGCTTTTCAACCTCTCGGTCTTCTGGGATAAGGACCCATGGGTGCAACGGTTCGAAAGACCCTCCACGAGGTCGGCAACGGCGTCTACGCCTACACCCAGCTCCCCGGCTCCTGGGGTTGGAGCAATGCCGGATTGATCACCGATGGGGGTGAGACCCTCCTCGTCGACACGCTCTTCGATCTGAAGATCACGAAAGAGATGCTCGACACGATGCGGCGCGCGGTGCCGTCAGCGTCGCGAATCGACACGGTCGTGAACACTCACGGCAACGGCGACCACTGCTATGGCAACGTTCTGTTGGCCGACTCGGAGATCATCGGAACGCGGGGTTGCGTCCAGGATCTCGAGGAAGGCCCGCCGAGCCGAAACCACTTGCTGATGCGGGCCGCGCGCATCGTCGATTCGCTCGGCGGAGGCGCTCGTTTGCTAGGCGGCATGCTCAACGCCGTCGGGGTCGACCGTGTCGCCCTGCTGTCCGACGCTGCAGGCCTTGCGCTTCCCGCGTTCGGGGACTTCGACTTCTCCGGCATGAAGCCGTTCCCCCCGAACCGGATCTTCGAAGGCGAGCTCGAGCTTCGGGTCGGAAACAAGAGAGTCGTCCTCGTCGAGCTCGGCCCGGCTCACAGCAAGGGAGACGCCGTCGTGTGGGTGCCAGACGACAAGACCCTCTTCACCGGCGACCTCCTCTTCAAAGACGCGCACCCAATCATCTGGGAGGGTCCAGTGTCGAATTGGATCGCCGCGCTCCAGCGTCTCCTCGAAATGGATGTCGAGACGGTGGTCCCGGGCCACGGGGTGCTCACGGACAAGACCGGCCTGCGCGAGATCTTGCACTACCTCGAGGTGCTCACCGAGGAAGCACGCCGCCGGTATGACGCAGGCATGAGCATGGACGAAGCGATTCGCGATATGACCCTCGACGAGTTCAAAGGCTGGCTCGACGCGGAACGCATCTACGTCAATGTCCACACTCTCTACCGAGAGTTCGAAGGCAACCGAGAACAACCCGACGTCTTGGCGCTATTCGCGGGCATGGCCCGGCTACGGAAGTCTTTGCCGTAGAACGCGAGCCCCTACCTCAACTCGAAATCCTTGCAAAACAGCAAGTCGGCGGCCGGGTCTTCATAGCGGCTATTTCGGTGGCGGTGCGTGGGGTAGCCGTGAGCGCAACCGACCTCCGGGTCGAACAGCGCGCAGTCTTCGCAGGTCCACTTGAGCTTGAAGTGATTGCGTTGCTCTCGGAAGCGCGCGTCTTGCTCAACCTTCATCGGAAAGGTCGATCTTCTTGACGCGACGCTCGTGGCGGCCGCCCTCGAAGCTCGCGCCGAGGAAGGCCTCGAGGATCGCGCCGGCCAAGCCAGCACCCACGACTCGGGAACCAATGCACAGGACGTTGGCGTCGTTGTGCTGCCGAGTCATCGAGGCGCTGAAGACGTCTCCGCAGACGGCTGCGCGGACTCCCGGGTGGCGGTTCGCGGCCATCGACATGCCGAGGCCGGTGCCGCACACCAAGAGTCCGAGGCCCTCCCCTGCGCCCACGGCAGTGGCCACTTGGTGGGCGTAGTCCGGATAGTCGCTCGAGTCGCTCGTGTGCGTCCCGACATCGCGCACCTCGTACCCGAGCTGCTTCGCGAGACTCGCGAGCTCGCGCTTGAGCTCGAGCCCCGCGTGATCCGAACCGGTGATGAGAACGTTGGCCATGGCTACGGTGCCTTTAGCACGAGCGCGCAGTTTGTTCCGCCGAAGCCGAACGAGTTGTTCATCAGTGCGCGAATCGGTCGTTCTTGCGCGGTGTTCGGCACGAGGTTCATGCCGTCTGCGGCGGGATCGGGGTTGTCGAGGTTGATGGTCGGCGGAATCACACCCTCGCGGATCGCGAGAACGCAGAGCAAGGGCTCGAGGCCACCCGCTGCGCCGAGCAGATGGCCCGTCATGCTCTTCGTGCTCGAGACGGCAAGCCCATGGGTCGCGTGAGCGCCGAATACCTTCTTGATCGCGACGAGCTCGCCCACATCGCCCATGGGCGTCGAGGTCCCGTGCGCATTGACGTAGTCGAGGTCCTCGGGGTTCAGCTTTGCGTCGGCGAGGGCTTGCTTCATGGCGCGCTGCGCGCCCTCCGCCTCGGGCGCCGGCTGCACCATGTGGTAGGCGTCCGACGTCGCACCGTACCCAACGATTTCGGCCAAGATATTGGCGCCGCGCGCGATTGCCGCTTCGCGCTCTTCGAGCATCAGGATGCCGGCACCCTCAGCGATGACAAACCCATCGCGTCCGGTGTCGAACGGGCGGCTCGCAAGCTCGGGCTCTGTGTTGCGACGCGACAGCGCGCGCATCGAGGCAAACGCCGCAACACCCACGGGCGTCACGGCAGCCTCGGACCCACCGGCGACGGCCGCGTCGATCTCACCGCGCTGGATCCATCGAAACGCATCGCCAATCGCGTGAGCGCCGGAAGCGCACGCGCTCGTGTGCGTGTAGCTCGGCCCTTTGAAGCCCCAATCGAGAGTCACCTGCGCAGGAGCGAGGTTCGAAATCACGGAGGGAACGAAGTAGGGAGACACCCGCCGCGGCCCTTTGTCGAATAAGGTCTTGCAGGTGTCCTCGAACACCTCGAGACCGCAGAAGCCGACGCCGATGAAAGTCCCGACGCGCTCTTTTTCTTTGTCGCTGGGCTCGAAGCCCGCACTCCGGACCGCTTCAGCACTTGCAACGATCGCGAGCTGGATGAATCGCGCGCACTCTCGCAAACGGCGCTTCGCCATGTGCTGCAACGGATCGAAGTCCGTGCACTCGCCGGCGATCTGGGAGGCGAATTCGGTCGGATCGAATCCGCGGATCCCGGCGATGCCGCTTCGCCCGTTCGAGACATTGTCCCAAGTGGTTACGACATCGGTCCCGCACGGGCTCACAGTGCCCACGCCTGTTACGACTACGCGCCTCATCGGAGGTGGACCCAGTAAGCGGAGTGCCGCTTACGAGCTGGAGTTCGCCTTGATGTATTCGATCGCGTCGTTGACAGTCTTGATTTTCTCGGTGTCCTCGTCCGGGATCTCAATCTCGAACTGCTCCTCGAGCGCCAAGACGACCTCGACAATCGCGAGTGAGTCGGCCTTGAGGTCTTCGACGAAGTCCTTGTCTTCCTGAATGTCAGCTGGATCGACGTCGAGTTTATCCGACACGATTTCTTTGACCTTCTCAGCGATGTCCATCTGCTTCCTCCGTCACGCACGCTTCTACACGTGCATGCCTCCGTTGACCCGGACGACTTGCCCGGTGATATAGCTCGCTTCTTCGCTAGCTAAAAACACAACTGCTGCCGCGACCTCTTCGGGCCGGCCAATTCGGCCGAGCGGCGTCTGATCGACGATCCCCTGCTTGGCCGCCTCGGAGAGATCAGCCGTCATATCGGTCTCGATGAAGCCGGGAGCAACGGCGTTGACCGTAATCCCCCGGGAGGCGTATTCGCGCGCCAAAGAGCGGGTCATGCCCAAAAGGGCTGCTTTTGAGGAGGAATAGACCACTTGGCCAGCGTTTCCCGACTCGGCGACGACGCTCGAAAGGCTGATGATCCGACCCCACCGGTTACGCATCATCGTCCGGATACAGGCCTTGGCGCAGAACACGGCCCCATTCACGTTGGTCGCCCAGGTCATCTCGAGATCCTTTGCAGACACTCTCAACAACAACTGGTCGATCGAGATTCCCGCGTTGTTCACGAGAATGTCGAGGTGCCCGTGCCGCTTGGTCGCGTCCTTCATCGCCTCGTCAACTGACTCGGCGTCAGCAACGTCGAAGCCGAGAATCTCGCCCGCGCCACCCACCTCGCCGACCAGCCGCAGGGTCTCCCTCGCGGCCTCCTCGTTCGAGCGATAGTTGATGATGACGTGGGCGCCCGCCTCCGCGAGCGCAACGCTCACCGCGCGGCCGATGCCCCGCGACCCCCCAGTCACGACGGCGATTTTCCCCGCGAGGTCGAACACGAGCTACTCGAGCTCTTCCACTTTGCCCTTGGTGACCTGGCGGCCCTTGTAGAAGCCGCACGCGGGACACGCCCTGTGCGGCAGCATCACATCGCCGCAGTTCGGGCAGGGAATCACGTTCGGCGCGGTGATTTTGTCGTGCTGGGCCCGGCGCTGGTCGCGCTTCATTGGGCTCGTTCGTCTCTTCGGTACTGCCACGGGATCACTCCTCGTTCTTCGTAAGTGCTTCTTTGAGTTTGAGTAGCGGGGCGAAGCGCGCATCGGGCGCGGCGTCACCAAAGACCTCCGCAGGAGGTCGAAGATGCTCAGGGACAGCGATTCCTTCGCAATCTTCCGAGCAAAGCGGTTTCATGGGCGCTTCGAGCAACAGGTGCTCACGGACCATCGGGTCCAACACGATCTCCCTGCCCTCGTAGTAGTCGTGGTTCACCTCGTCGAGGCGAACGTCGATCTCTTCTCGGTCGCCCGGGCGGGTGTGCTCCGGACTGAAGAGCGCGGTCATGGCGAGGTCGACATCGATCGACACGTCATTCAAGCAACGCGCGCAGGTGGCGGCGAGATTCGCCGTGATGTGTCCCTGAACCAGCACGTCCATCCCGTTGCGTTGAGCGTGCACATTCAAGCGCCCATCCTCGGCCCCAGGCCGGAGCTCACAGTCGGCAAGCGCGGAACCGAGCCATTCCTTGCCGATGGCAAAGTTCCATTCCTTCCCGGACTCGTCGAGGTCCTGGGTCTCTAGAACGAAGGCTGACATTGAAATTCACGCAATAACCGGCGGCCAAGCAGCCATTTCCGGCCACAAAGGTCCGCTACTATTCGTTGTGGGGATAACGGTGTCAAGGAGGGTGGTATTCGCCGTCACGCGCTCGTTAACTCGTTGTAATGTTGCCTGTTTCTGACGCTGGCGCGGGCGCTGGCGCTCACCCTGGCGCGGGCGCTGACGCTGACGCTGAGCGGGCGCTGACGCGGGCGCTGACGCTGACGCTGACGCTGACGCTGACGCTGACTCTGGCGCCCTGGGGCTGCAGCCCTGCAGGAGTTGGCTGCCGTGCGGGGGTCGCGGTCGCCTTTCTGCAGGAGCATGTTAAGTTCCGGCCGACATGACTGAAGATTTTCGACGCTTTTCCGGGACCGAATCCTACCTGACCAGCGAGGGCCTGGAGTCCGCGGTCAACTGTGCCGTCGTGCTGGAGCGCCCGCTGCTCATCCGTGGTGAGCCAGGAACCGGCAAGACCCTCTTGGCAGACGCGGTGTCCGAGGCGCTTGGCATGAAGCTGCTTCGCTGGAACATCCGAAGCACCACCCGCGCGCAAGACGGGCTCTACGTCTACGACACGGTGCAACGCCTCTACGACTCCCGCTTTGGGGACAAGGACGTCAACGACATCCGCCAGTACATCAAGCTCGGACCGATGGGCGAAGCGTTCAACGCCAAGGAGCGCGTCGTGCTGCTGATCGACGAGATCGACAAGGCCGATGTCGAGTTCCCGAACGACCTCTTGAACGAGCTCGACCGCATGCGCTTCCACGTCGACGAGACGCAGGACGACATCATCGCGACCGAGCGCCCGGTTGTCATCATCACCAGCAACGCCGAAAAGGAACTGCCCGACGCGTTCCTCCGTCGTTGCGTGTTCCACTTCATCGACTTTCCGACCCCCGAGCTGATGAACGACATCGTTCGCGTGCATCACCCGAAGGTTCACGAGAGCCTCGTCGAGCAGGCGTTGAAAACCTTCTACGAGATCCGGGGCATGCGTCGCCTTCGCAAGCGTCCGAGCACCAGCGAGCTCGTCGATTGGATCGCCGTCCTTCAGCGCGCTGGCATCGACAGCGTGAAGCTCGAAGAAAACCTTCCCTTCCTGGGCGCCCTGCTCAAGAAGGAACAAGACCTCGTCGCGTTTGCCGACCAGCTCTCCGGCGGCAGGCAATGGAGAAGCTGAAGATCCTAGTCCCCTTCATGTTCGAGCTTCGCGGCCGCGGCGTCCCAGTCGGAACGCAAGAGGTCATTGCGCTCGCCCAAGCGCTCAAGGCGGGGCTCCATGACAGCTCGCTCGACGGATTCTACAACGTTGCCCGCGCGGTGATGATCCACAACGAGGCACACCTCGACTCGTTCGATGAAGCGTTCCTCTCGTTCTTCAAGGGCATCGAAATCGAGAGCAAAAAGCTCAAAGACGAGCTCTGGGATTGGCTCCAGGAAGCCAAAGAGAACATGGCAGAGCTCAGCGATGAGCAACGCGAGTTCATCGAGAGCCTGGACCTCGACGAGCTCCGGAAGATGTTCGAAGAGCGCATGGCCGAACAAGACGAGGAGCACCACGGCGGCAACAAGTGGATCGGCACCGGCGGCACCTCGCCTTTTGGTCACAGCGGGCGCGCACCGAAGGGCTTTCGCATCGGCGGCTCAGGCGGTGGCCGAAGTGCGGTGAAGGTTGCCGATGCGCGCCTCTACCGGCCATACCGGCAGGATCTGACCCTCGACGTGCGCCAAATGCAGGTCGCGCTTCGCAAGCTCCGCATCTTCGCCCGCGAGGGAGGCGACGAAGAGCTCGACCTCGAAGGCACCATCGACGCCACCGCACAGAACGCCGGCGAGCTCGAGGTCGTCACGCGCCCTCCCCGCCGCCACAACACACGCATCATCTTGATGATGGACGTGGGCGGCTCGATGGACCCGTTCGCGCATCTGTGCTCGCGACTGTTTTCGGCGGCAAAGAAATCCTCGCACTTCAAAGAGCTCCGCACGTACTACTTTCACAACTGCGTCTACGGACACGTCTACGAGACCGAGCGCTTCGACACCCCGATCAAGGTGCGAGACCTCATCCACGAGGCGGGCGCCCACTACAAGCTGATCATGGTGGGCGACGCCTTGATGGCTCCCTACGAGCTGCTGGCAGCCGGTGGCTCGCTCGACCTCGGCGACGACCGCGGCATCGAGGGCCTCCAATGGCTCATGATGCTCAGCCAGCACTTCCACCGCAGTATCTGGTTGAACCCCGAGCCGCAGCGCTATTGGAACGGCAACACCATCGAGTACGTCAGGCAGGTGTTCGACATGTTCCCCCTGACCCTCGAGGGGCTCGGCGAGGGCGTCGGCCATCTCCTCAAGGGCGGCCGGGCCCACTGATCCGTCGCAAACGAGGGGCTCGACAGCGAAATTTGGGCCCCCGACCGCAGGTCGCTTACCCTGAGGGCGTGGGGAAGTCGTCCATATTGATGCTCGTCATCGCGTTCGGGATCGCGCCGGCCGTCGCATCGGCTGAAGGTGAGACCTACGGTGGCGTAAACCCGGAGTCCGACTCCGAGAACCTGCCGCCCAAGGTGGAGGAGATCCCCGAGGGCGCCGTCATGCTGACCTGGCCAGGTTTCATGATGCACGAGGATGGATCGAGCTTCTTCGTTCAGACCTCCAAAGAGGTTCGCTACGGGACGACACAGAGCAAGGGGCAGCTCGAGCTGGTGATCCACAACATTCGGGTTCACCTCAAGACGAACTATCTGCCGCTCGAGACCCAGTACTTCGACACGCCAGTCACGCGCGCCACCGTGCAGCGCAGCGGCAAGAAGGACGTGACGATGGTCTTCGAGATGCGCGAAGACGTCACCCCGACCATCACGCAGAGGAAGGGCAAAGACGGCTTCAACTACGTCTTCGTCAAGTTCAGTCGTAGTACCCCGTAAAACCGACGCTACGCGTCGCCCACGGGGCTTCGGCCCTTGCCTGGTGACCGTGCATCGAGTAACCGGGGGGCCATGAGTATTCGCGCCGTCAAAGGGATGAAGGACATCCTGCCGGACGAGATCTCGAAGTGGCACCGCCTCGAGCACGCGTTCCGCGCGCGCGCCGAGCGCTACGGCTTCCGCGAAGTGCGGCTTCCCATCGTGGAGCCGACCGCGTTGTTCGTTCGGTCAATCGGAGAAAACACGGACATCGTCGAGAAGGAGATGTACACGTTCACCGATCGCGGCGACAAGTCGCTCACGCTTCGCCCCGAGGGCACGGCGTCGTCGGTCCGCGCGTACATTCAGCACAACGTGCAGGCCTTGGAACCAGTGACCAAGTGGTACTACGTGGGTCCGATGTATCGGCGCGAGCGTCCGGCCAAGGGCCGCTATCGCCAGTTCTATCAGGCCGGCATCGAGGTCTTCGGCGACCCGGGTCCGCACCTCGACGCCGAGGTCATCGATATGGTGGTCGGCTTCATTTCGAGCCTGGGCATCACCGAGGTCGAGGTGCTGATCAACTCCATCGGGGGCGCGGAAACGCGCGCAAACTACCGCGACGCCCTACTCGCCTACCTCGCCCCCTACCGCGCAGAGCTTTGCAGCGACTGCCAGCGGCGCATGGACGCCAACCCACTCCGGGTGCTGGACTGCAAGGTCCCGCGTTGCTCCGAAATTGCCGCGGGCGCGCCGTCGATTCTGAGCCATCTCACCGACGAAGACCGCGCGCACTTCGACGGTCTCCAGGAAACACTCACCCTTCTCGGAACCCCTTATCGGGTCGACGGCTCGCTCGTGCGCGGCCTCGACTACTACACCCGCACCCTCTTCGAGGTCCTCGGCAAGGGCGAAGGGCTCGGGGCTCAGAACGCCCTGCTCGGCGGCGGGCGCTATGACCAAATGGTAAAGAGCCTCGGCGGCCACGAGACACCGGCCATTGGTTTCGCCATGGGTCTCGAACGCTTGCTGATGGCGATGCCGAGCGAGGCGGAGCCTCGGCATGTCGACGTGTTCATCGTGGCGGCACAGCCGAGCGTTCGCCCCGAAGCGGCGCTGCTCGGCCGAGAGCTTCGCGACGCTGGCTTGCGCGTCGAGAGCGACCTCCGCGGCGGCTCACTCAAGAGCCAACTCCGCCGCGCCAGCAAGATGAACGCCCGGATTGCGATGATCCTCGGCGAGTCCGAAGTCGAAAACGGCGTCGTGCAGCTGAAAGACCTCGAGAAGAAGACGCAGGATGAAGTCGCGCGTGGCGAGGTGGCTGAGCGGGTGAAGGCGATTTTGGGGTGAGCGCGGGGTCCGCGGCAGTTCGAGCTTTTTGGTTACACCGCCCGCCCACCCCCTCCCGTAGTCTCAGTATCACTCTCACGCGAGTGAGCAGCGTGCCTCCGCGCACTTCGCTTCGCTCATGCTTGGCGGCGCATTCGCGCCGGGCTTCGCCCTTCGGGCTCGCGCTGCCGCGCATGGACTGGACCCTGGTCGGTTGCGAAATTGCGTACGAAGGAGAATCGGTCGGGATGCGCGGCACAGCGATGGGGCGGGAGCCGAGTCGTGTACCGCCGTGTGGAGACGGGCGAGCGGGGCACCCCAGCGCGAGCACGTGCGTCGCGACCGATTCTCCGGCTAGTCCCCAAACCAGATCGGGCTCGACCACGCCATCTCACCGTCGGTCTGTGTCACCCGGCAATAGACATAAGGGGCTTCGACCTCGCCTACGAACGACCCCGAGGGAGAGCCCGGGTCATCCGAGGCTGCGACACCGTCGGGCGTCATGAGCTCGATCCGCTCGATGTCTGTCGTCCCAAGCGCCCGAACGTGAACCTCGACCGGCCCTTCGATGTCGAGCTCGCTCCCCATGGGAAAGCCGGCGACGTGAACGTCGAGCAGGATCTTGGCGCCGCTGGTTGCGTAACACCGGCGCGCGCGCAGCGCCTCGAGAATCGCTTTTCGTGTCCGCTTCGCCGAGATGACGGCCGTGAGCCCGGTCCGGAAGGGGTCGCGCTTTCTGCATTCGCCGTGATGCCAAAGGAGCCCGTGGCTGTCCGAGTTCGCCATGAACCCGAAGCGAAGACCACGGTCGAGCAGAGGTTTCGCAAACTGGTCCTCGAGCTCACCTCGGTGGCCGAGCGGATGATTGGGGTGCTCGTAGCAACCATGGCACGAACAGATCTCCCAGACCGGTTGCCCGACCGGATCGTGTCCGTCGACGTCGGCGCCGGTCCATCCGATGTGGTGCGGGCCGGTCAACGCACCCTGCGCGGTGATCTGCTCGACGATGTCGGCGCCGCGTGGGACATCGTCGCGCGAGATGATCGGAAGCCCGGGCCCCGGCAGATAGACGCACTTGTGGCCGGGTCCTGGGTATGACTTACCGGTCCATTCGTACGCCACGATCGTCGCGAACTCCCCAGGATCATCGTAGTGCTCGGTGACAGCTTGCAGGTAGGCCCACTCCCCCGGCCCGATTCGTTTGCCGAGGAACGACTCGTGATCGGTGAGCGCTGCGAAGTCGTCTCCGTATCGGTACCGCGCCCGGAGATACGTCTCGTCGGCGCTCCCGACACCGTCCGAGTGCGCGCTGTGCTGTTGGATGTCGCCGAATAGCACTTGCGGGCCTGACCAAGCGGCTGCGTGTCCGAGCTCCGCTTTCCGTCCACCTGCCCCGATCTGTGCTGGTATGAGCTCCGGCGCCCCGCCAATCGGTGCATCGAAACCCTGAATCACGATCCCCTTGCGGCCTCGACGGGCAGCGAGGGTTGTACCGTCCATCAAGCGCACGGCGCTCACGCGTCGTCCCCGGCAACCCCAGAGGCCGTCATCGATGGGTTCGCGCTCCGAGAACCCTTCCGCATCGAGCCGTTGCCGATAGATGTTGTGCGAGCCGCGCCCAAAGAGATCGACGGCGCCGTCCTCTCCCACGACGAGCGTCGGGAACTCGAACCCTTGCTCCTCGCCGTCGAGGTCGCGATTGCGCCCCGTCATCGGTGCGGCCGGCTCGAACACCCCACCTTCCATGTCGACAAAGCGAACCGCGATCCACTTGGCGATGTCGGGAACCCCGGTGTCCTCTCTCACGTCATGGTGGAAGGCGACCCAGGCTCCTCCCGGCGCAGCGCTGATGCACGGCGCCGCAGCGATTCCGAACGCTGTCCACGCAACGAACTCTCGCCCCGCCGGCGTCACGACGAGCACCGTCGAGCGCGCGCCCTCGTGGCGTATCGTAGCGCGCCACCCTTGGTGCTCCGCCTCGAGCTCGGCCAGCGGATCGTTCACCGGGTGCACCATCCCCGGGGCCCAGCCCATGATCGCCGGTGCGTGGTCCGTCGCCGAGGGCTCGCCTTCGACGACCCCGACCGGAGTCAACTTGAAACGGAGAATGCACTCCTCGTCGCCCGTCCAGGCCAAGACGTGCAGAAGCGCTCCTCCATCGTCCGCCGGCTCCAAGCGCGGGCTTCGTAGGTACCGCTCTTGGGTTTGCTCGATCACGAACATAGGGCCTCAGTGCGCGTATCCGAGGGCGCGAAGCTGGTCCCGAATGGTGTCGTCCATCTCCGCGTTCTCGCGCTGGAGTTGTGTACCGCCCTTCTGCTCCGCGCTCAACCAGTCGCCACGGTTCGTGGCGCCCAGAAACTGGCCGAGCAGCATCCGGGCATACCGCCGCCCAACCGGGAAGGCGGACGGGTCGAGCTCGATCTGCTCCTTCGGGTCCTCCACCAGATCGAACATCGTGGACGTCAGGTTGCCGCGAAGGATCAGCTTCCACCGACCGGTCGTGATCACGCGACGGTCGTCCTGGAAGTCGCTGAACGCAACCGTGGGTCGCGTCGGCAGCTCACCGAGCATCAACCCCACCAGCGGATGGCCATCGTTTTGCGCCATCGCCGGTACCCCGAGGAGCTCAGTGACGGTCGAAGAGATGTCGAGGGTGCTGACCGCGTTGCTGACCTTCGTACCCGCCGGCAGCCGCTTCGGCAGGCGGAACATGAGAGGCACGTGCAAGAGCTCTTGGTACACGGAATGCCCGTGACCCCAGGAGCCGTGGTCGTTGAACTCCTCGCCATGGTCGGACGTGACCACCACCAACGTATCGTCGGACAAGCCGAGCGCCGCGAGTCGCTCGAGGAACGCTCCAAAGAAGCCATCGTGCTGGGTGATCTCACCGTCGTGGAGCGCGGCGATGCGCTGCTTGTCGCGCGCGTCGAACACGACGGCCGGCGGCTTGCGCTTCGCCTTCTCGAGCAGGTCCCCGGTCATGCGAGGCCGCACCTGGCCGTCGTACTCACTCGGATCGTACATCCTCACGAACTCACCTGGCGGATCATAGGGCACGTGCGGATCGATCGTCTGGATGTATGCGAAGAAACGCTGCTCCTTGTGAGCCTCGATCCAATTGCCCGCGGCGTCGAATACGTCCTTCGCCTCCGTGCTCCCGCCATCGCGAATGTAGTTGCTGTAGTCGTCCCATCCCTGATCGAAGCCGAAGCGATCGGAGACGTAGCCGTTCGCGATGAAGCTCCCAGTCGCGAACCCGTTGTCCTGCAGGTGCTCGCTCAAGAGCAACGCCGAGCTCGGGAGCGCAGCGTCGCCTGTCTTCTGTTGATGGGTTTGCGGATGAAGACCGGTGAGAATCGAAGCGACGGCCGGCTTGGTCCAGTTCTCGGGCGACTGCGCGAGCTCGAACACGACGCCTTCTGACGCAAAGCGATCGACCGCGGGAGTCTGCACCCGAGTGTCGGGGTTGAACGGACGAAGCTTGTCCGCGCGAAGGGTGTCGACGACCAGCACGACCACGTTCTTGGCGGGCTCGAGGGTTCTCTCCGCACGCTTCGGCACCAGTACGCGAGGCGAATTCCAGGCGAGACGGCCTGCCCCGGTTCCTTCGGCGCGCAGGTCGACTCGCACGGTCTGACCGGCGAAGCGACTGAGATCCGCTTTCTGGTCGCTCCAGGCCGAAGTCGCAGTCCCAGTCAACACCTGCACATCCGGCCCGCCGTCCGCACTCACCGCGACGCTGAATGGCGCATCGCCCTCCCCTTCGACACCGACCCCGAAGCCGAGCATCCCGTCCTTCGGAACGAGCAAGTAGTAGCGAAGCGTCGAGCTTCGAGACAGCGCGATCGCCGGCCGCTCCTCCTCGCCGAGACGAACGTTGGCAACCATCGTGTCGTACGCGGGCGAACGTGTGCTCGACGCGAGCTCGGCGTCGCCCCGAATGGAGATCGAGTCGATCGCCACGGACACATCCTGTCCATCGATGGGCGTCGTCCCGCCAAACGTGAGAAGCAGATAGTTCTCGCCCGTCTTCACGTGCTCTGCCGGAAGCTCGATGTCGTACTCGGCGAAACCGTCGCCTTTGCCGAGGTGAACCGACTTGAGTTGCTTGTTGTTGAGGTACGGCGTGAGCGCCTTGCTGCCATGCGGTCGCAGGCGAACGCGCGCAGTCAACGCTTCAGAGCGATCAGCGCCGAAGTAGACGCGACCGCGCATTCCAACGTGGGCGTAGGTCGCATCGCCATCTGCGCCCTTGCCGACCCAGCCACTACGCCAATCGCCAACCGTGTATTTCGACTGCGCCGGGGTGCCGAAATCGATGTACCAACCACCGTCGCGCACCTCCGCAAGGTGCCGAAGCTCGGTGAGGTCCATGTGGCTCTGAAACCCGGCATACGGATCGGGCTGGGCACTCTTCGGGCTACATCCCACCGCGAGCGCGAGGCTCGTGATCACCACCAAGAACGTTCGCATCGGCTGCTTTCCTCCCGTGCCCCAGGAGGTCGTTTGGCCCCGCGTTTCCGCCCCCGGAGAACCTCGCTGCGGTTAGCATGCGGTTTTAGCGAGCGTCAATAAAACCACCCGGCCGGGTGATGACGACCAGCGCACGGGTGGCCCCTGGCTTCACGTAGTAGAAGCGATCGGTCACGGCATCGTCGGATTGGTACCGAACGCGATGCACTCCTTCGTCGAGCGCTATCGAAAGCGGCAGCGGACCGACCTCCTCGCCGTCGACGAAGGCCCGAACATCGCCAGGGCCGGCGAGCTCCAGCACTCCTTGACCCGCCAAGATACCCAGGGTCGGGTCCACATCGGAGCGCAGCTCCCCCGAAAGCGCGTGGATGCCGCGGCGAGCAGTCGGCGGGGGCTGTCGGTCGCCAATCCGCTGCGGTGGAGGCTCCGGCACCGCGCTCTCTCGCGAGACCGCCCCTGCGAGCTCAGTTTGCGCCGGCGGCCCGGGCGCGATGTTCGGCGCGACCGCAATGCGCCAGCTGATCACTGCGATCGTAGCGCCGAGCAACACGACGAAGCCGAGTCCCAATATGCGTGACATCACGCTGAGCTCCGCCCCAAACCCCGACACACTTCCATCGGCCTCCGGCGCGGCGCTAGCGCGGAGTCGCCAAACCGCGTCGGCCCATCGCCGCACGTGGTTCGCAGGCTCCCGATGCATCGCTACCGTCGACTGAGCCCTCACGTTCTCCCGCTCCACGTGATCCACGAAGAGCTCGGAGTCCGCGACGCTCAGCTCCTCCTCCGAAGGGGCGAGGTCCGGATCGGGGCGCACAGGGCTCGGCCCCTCTTGGCCCGACCCGAGCGCGGCCATCACCGCGTCCACCAGCGGCCGGCAGGCCGAGTCGGCACCCCACACGGCCTGCGGCGGCGCACCATCGCTCAGCAAGACCACGGGGACGCTGTCGAGAGAAGGCTCCTCGCGAAGCGCCGCGCACAAGCCTAGGCCGTCCAGTCCTGGCATGGCCATGTCCGCCAAAATCAGGTCAGGCCGGTCTGCGCGGGCAAGATCGAGCGCCTCGAGGCCATCGCGAGCCTCGGTCACCCGGGCGCCCGCCGCGCGCAAGAGCCCCACGTAAGACCAGCGAGTCTGTGCCGCCTCGTCAGCCACCAGCACGCGTCGGCCCAGGAGGCCCGCATCGGAAAGCGCTGTGATTTCCAAACCCTTGCTCATCAAAACTCGGAATGCAGAGCGATCTCGGGGCTTCTGTCCGCCTACGCCAGACCGCTTCACATGCGCGCAGTGTACGCATCTCGGCGATTTGTTCGAGCACCAAGTCGGTTGCCCGGGCGGAGGGACCGACGTAGGCACGAGCGTGGACTTCGTCGATGAGGTGACGCTGGATGTCGCGGCGGGCGACGGCGGCAACGGGTGTGTGGCGTTCCGCCGGGAGAAATTCGTCCCGCTGGGCGGGCCGGCCGGCGGTGACGGCGGGCGCGGCGGAAGCGTCATCCTCGTTGCGCACGAGCGCTTCTCCACCCTGTTCGACCTGCGCTATCGAAAAGTCGTCCGGGCCGAACGCGGCGAGGACGGCCGTGGCAAGGATCAATTCGGTAAGGCCGGCGCGGACATCCGAATCGAGGTTCCCATCGGGACGCAGGTCTACGATCAGGCAAGCGACGAGCTTCTCGCAGACTTGAGCCGATCTGGCGCCGAGCTCGTCGTCGCAAGTGGCGGGCGTGGCGGGCGCGGCAACATCAAGTTCGCCACGCCGCATGACCGCGCACCCCGCCGATCGGAACCGGGCAAGCCAGGCGGCAAGCGAAAGATCCGCTTGGTCCTCAAGCTACTCGCAGACGTCGGGATCCTCGGCTTTCCCAATGTCGGCAAGAGCACGTTCATCGCCACCGTCTCTCGCGCGCGGCCCAAAGTCGCCGACTACCCCTTCACGACGCTCGTGCCGAACCTCGGCGTCGTCTCGCTCGGCGTCGACCGCCACTTCGTCATCGCGGACATCCCCGGCATCATCGAAGGCGCATCCGAAGGCGCCGGGCTCGGCCTCCGATTCCTGAAGCACGTCGAACGGACCCGAGTACTCCTGCACATGCTGAGCGTCGACCCCGCCCCCGAGCGCGACCCGGTCGCCGATTTTGATCGTCTCATGGTCGAGCTCGAACGATTCGACTCGGAGCTGCCGAAGCGACCCATGCTCGTTGCGGTGAGCAAGTGCGACCTCCCGGAGGCGCGCGAGGCCTACGACGAGGTGAGGCGAGCGCTCGAGCCAAGAGGCCTCCAGGTGTTCGCGCTCAGCTCCGCTACCGGCGAAGGCGTGACCCCACTTCTCGAAGCGCTCGAGGCTACTCTCCGTCAGCCAGCCGACGCTTGAGCTCTCCGCCGGCCCACTCGGCCGCGTCGCGGACGACCTCCGACGGATCATGGCGGCGGGCTTCATCGAGCACCCGCAAGTGGACAGCATCCCCTCGGTTCCCTAGTACGATCGCAGCGTTGCGAGCCAAACCCTCACGCCGCGCCCGCTTAACCGGGGACCCTTCGAACCATGAGCGGAACGACTCGTCGTCCATGTCGAGCAGCTGAGGAAGGTCGGCCCCAGTCCACCTCTCCGCGGGCTCGAACGCATCCATCGACTCGGCTGTGGCCCCGGCGGTGCGGTTGTATGGGCAGACGTCCTGACAGACGTCGCAGCCGAACAGCCACGGGCCGATGGCTGGCCGAAGCGCTTCGGGGATCTCTCCCCGGTGCTCGATCGTCAGGTAGGAAATGCAGAGGCGCGCATCGAGCGTACGCGCCTCGACGAACGCGTTTGTCGGACAGGCGTCGAGGCACGCGGTACAGCTCCCGCACTTGCGGTCGAGCGGCGCCGATGGCTCGAGTGGCGCGGTCGTCACGACGCATGCGAGCAACACGTGAGAGCCGATCCCAGGGACGATCAAGCAGCAGTTCTTTCCGACGAACCCGATGCCAGCCCGCTCGGCCCAGGCACGCTCGAACACCGGCTTGGAGTCGACGGCCGTGCGCGCGTCGTGCCCCGCGTCTCGCAACGTCTTCGCCACACGACGTGCCTTCTTCGTGAGCACGTTGTGGTAGTCCCGGCCGAGCGCGTACTTGGCGACGCGCGCTGGTGCGGGCCCGGCGTACCCGTGGGAGTGGAGATAGGGCGCGGCCATCACGATCACGCTCTTGGCCGCATCGAGCATGCGTGGGTCCCGAGGGTCCTTCCGGACCTCGGCGGTCTCCTCCATCCAGGACATCTGCCCCTGACGCCCGGCGGCCAGCCAAGCATCGAGATGGACGGCTTCCTCGTCGAGCCGGCCCGCCTCGGCAATCCCCGTGCGTGCAAAACCGGCGTCCTTCGCAGCGGCCCGGACCCGCTCAGTCAACGTCAGATCAGCCGTCATCCGAGGCCGGCGCCGGGAGGCGCAGGCGGTACCTTGGGCGCGTCTTCCTCCTGCTCTCTCGGCTGGGCGGGCGGAGACTTCGGAGTTGGCTTCTTCGGTTCGGAGGGGGCCTCGTTCGACTCCTCGCCCCGGGTGCGCCACGTCGGTGTGGCTCCAGCTGGAACGACGGTGTCCCAGTCCGGCGCATCGGTCAGACCGTCGCGGCGGCCCGGCGTCCCTCGAGGGTTCGGAACGATGTAGGGCTCCGCGTTGAACGTTCCGCATTGGCGCTGGTTCCTGTAGAAGCCCCAATGAAAGTACACCCGACCGTCGCCGCTCAGGATCGACGAAGGTGCCGGCGGATACGGCTGCCCTCGCAAGATGGAGTTGAATGCTCCGAAGTCGAAAGGCAAAAGGCCGCTCGAGCGAACGACGCCCACGCGATGCACCGAGCCATCGCGATTGAGCACGATCTCGAGCTTGGTCATGAGCGTCGGATCTTGATACGGACTTCCGATGGGCAGGCTTCGGAGAAATCGGTCCGCGAACTCGTGATGAATGCGTCGGTGCACCGCCGCGATGTACGTCGCAAATGGTGACGCCGCTGCGTTCAAGGCAGTCGTGTTTCCGGACTTCACCCCGGGAACGTAGTTCTCGATCGCCGCGGTGAACTCCTTCCACGACTTCTCCCGAGAAATGCCGCGCTGCGATGACTTGATCTCCGCGAGGTACGCGCGCCGATCTTGTTCGAGCTTGTCCGAGCCGACCGCAGCTTCAAACTGCGACCAAGCGACCTTTCCGCCCGGGCCTCGGCCTTGCGCGCGTTCTCCTCCACCCTGGCTTGCCGCGCTAGGACGCCGGATGCTGAACGTGCCAGCGGGATCGGTGATCGTGATCGTGTCCATCGCCTCTTGACTCGTGCGGTCGCCCGACTTGTCGGCGGTCTTTCCGGCGGGCGCCTGCGACGCCACACGCTCGGCTTTGATTGGGTCGGCTTTGATCGCCTTGTCGGGCCGCTGACGACGCGCTTCTTCCGGCGTAGCTTTGCGAGCGTCGCTTCCCTCCTTGTTTCGCATCTCCGCGATCTCTTGCTCGGCCGCATTGCCCGACTCCTCAAGCGTGTCGGACGGCTTCTGCTGGCGCCCAGGCGACGGCGTTTGGTCATCGCGCACCATATTGCGAACGTTGGCGACAGACTCTTCTTCGACCCGGTTGTTCTGCTCTGCGATGAAGCGTGCATTGTCAGGCTCGACGTCGGGGTTGGTGCTGTGCTGCTGTATTGCCTGCGGCGCGTTCGGGGGTGGCTGAACCGGCGAACGCTCCTTTTGAGGGGCTTGCTGAGGTTGAGGCTCTTGCTGGGTCACCTGCGCGACGCGCTGGCGCTGCTTGGGTTTTGAACGCTCCTTGCGGGCCTGTTTGCGCGCGCGCTGCGACTTCCCGGAGTCCGGCACTTCGAAGTCGACCTCGACGGGATCGAACTTACGGTTCTTGCGGGCTTCTTCCGCCTCCGCCTGCAAGCGGTCGGCCAAGTTGCCGAGCACGTCATAGACCGGAAGATGCACCGATAGAGAGGCGATCAACGCGACCGCAAAAGCAATGGCAACTGGTTCTCGGTAACGACGACGCACGGGCACCCTGGGGGGGTTAAACGCACCCACCTTTCTAATAAGGTTACCCCGGCCCTTCACAAGGGCAAAGAGTCACGTGGGCCCGCTCAGCGGCCCCGCGCGGTAGGAACGCTCCGAGCTCCTGAAGAAGGCCTAGCAAAGCCTCCTGTGCGGCCAAAGCTGGGCCTTGGGCTCATTCCTGACCGGCCGAACAGCCCGGAGCCGGAGGAGCCGCCGAAGCTCGGGCGTCTCACCGTGCCGGTCCGAGACGGGCTGGGCCGACCGCCATACCCGCCAAGCCGGGGGCGGTTGCCCGAGGCACCGATGGAGGGCTTGCGCGAGACGCTGGTGGTTCGGCTGGCATTCGTGCGGGGCTGACTCACGATCCCCGGACGCGCGCGCGGCACTGTTCCGATCAGCCTGGGGCCCGCTTCCGCGCGGCCGACAGCCGGAGCCCTAGTGGGCGGTACACGGGTGACCGCGCCGGCTCGCGTGGGCGCAACCCGACTCACCGTTGGAGCGCGCGTCGTTGGAATGCGACTCACCGTTGGAGCGCGCGTCGTTGGAACGCGACCCACCGTTGGAGCGCGCGTCGGCTGAGTCCGACTCACCGTTGGAGCGCGCGTCGTTGGAGCGCGACCCACCGTCGGAGCGCGTGTGGGTGCGCGGTTGACCGTCGGAGCACGTGTGGATGCGCGGTTGACCGTGTTGGTTCGGCTGGGCACCCGGTTCACGGTCGCGGTGCGCCCATAACTCTGCGGCGCTTGCCTTCCGACGCTGGGAGTTCTGCGCGTCGGAACGACGCCGCGAACAGTCGGTCGGGACGCCGGGCGCGCCACCGTGGGTCTGCGCGGCACGCCACGATGGACGGGAACGCCGCGGTATCCTCGATAGTACGAGTGGTAGTACGGCGGGAACCAGTGGTAGGGCCGATAGTAGCCAAAGCCCACCCACACGCCGCACGGGCGATAGTAACCTGGCACGAACCACCAAACGTTCGCGTAGTAGTCCCAGCGCGGATGCACGAAGACGTAGTTCGTGCGCTCGACGACGCAGTGACCATCGACCCAAACGTACTGACCATCGCCGTACGTCCAGTAGCCGTCGACCCAGATGCCTTCGGAACAACGCACCGCGGGTTGCTCGATCGCGACCACGCGTGGAGGCGGAGGCGCCTCCTCGGTTGCCGCGACCGGCTCGGGCTCCTGCACGACGATGACGGTCTCTCCTTCGCCCGCCTGGGTGGAGGCTTCTTCGACTTCAATCACGACGTAATCGGGGGCCTGGCCGACCGTCTCGTGCTGACCGCCCGTTGCTTCGCCGCCGCGTGGGTAGCCGTCGTGTTCCACGTCGAGCTCGTACGTCGTCGTCGAAACACCGTAGCCGGATGCGCCTTCGTAGTCGGCAGCCGCCGGCACCGTGAGAACCGTGGCTGCCGCCCATGCGGAGAGCGCCACGAGTCGAGCGAGGGTAGTCATGGGTCCTCCTGTGTATTTACGCCTGTCGCGTGGCCGAGTCACCCCGACAGCGAGGAGCAGGCGCGGCCCGCTCGACAGAACGTCCATAAAGTGCTTGGTTAGCGACCGATCGAATGAGCTCACACGACATAGACGCAGAGACAGCCGAACTTCTTCAACGCTATGGATTCGAAGACATCCCCTTCGAATTGCTCAGAGAACGCCTGCTGGCGGGTCAGATCGGGGCGGACCAAAACCGCATCGTCGGACAGGTCGAGCCCCCGGACGAGGGCGACCTTCGCGCCCTTCCCCCGCTGGGCGGCGACGTTCGGAAGGCTCTTGCCGAGCGCGGGGAGGAAGCCATGCGCCGAGGCGAAGTCGCCGCCGTGATCTTGGCCGGAGGCATGGCGACGCGCTTTGGCGGGGTGGTGAAGGCCGCCGTAGAAGTAATCGACGGCCAGTCATTTCTCGAGCTCAAGCTCAGGGATATTGCTTCGGTCGCGCAGCGCGCGGGAGCCACGATCCCCGTGTACCTGATGACGAGCTTCGCGACGCACGAGGCGATCCAGCAGATGGCTGAGCCGCTGAGCACCGAGCAGTGCCCGATCACGAGCTTTCCGCAGTTCATCTCACTCCGCATCACGCCGGACGGCGAGCTCTTCCGCGACGGGTCAGGGAACCTCTCCGCGCATGCGCCGGGGCATGGAGACCTCACGTTCGCGCTTCGTCGCTCCGGCATCCTCGAGCGCTTCCGACAGGCGGGCGGCAAGACATTGATGATGTCGAACGTCGACAATCTCACTGCGACACTCGACCCGGCCGTCATCGGCGCTCACCTCGAAGCCGGGGCGGAGCTCACCGCGGAGATGGCGCCCAAAGAACCCGGCGACAAAGGCGGAGCTCCGGCCCGCGTCGATGGAAAGCCACAAATCGTCGAGGCGTTCCGCTTTCCCGAGGACTTCGACCAAGAGCGCATCCCGGTGTTCAACACCAACACGATCGTCCTCGACGCCGAGGCTATCGACTCCGACTTTCCGCTTACGTGGTTCGCGGTCAACAAGACCGTGGACGGCAAGCCCGCGGTCCAGTTCGAGCGATTGGTAGGTGAGCTGACCGCGTTCCTCAAGTCGGCCTTCCTGCGCGTCGAACGCCACGGGCCCGATGCGCGCTTTCAGCCGATCAAAACACCCGACGATGTGGACAAAGAACGCCCGGCCATCGTCGAGGCCCTCAAGGCCCGCGGCAGCCTCTGAGCGGAGTCTAGGCTCGCGGGCTTCGGCGCGACTCGCCGTGGAAGGCGAGCTGACCACACGCGGCGGCCACGTCGTCGCCGCGCGTCTTGCGAACGAACACCGATAGCCCACGACGCGTCAGCTCCTCTTGGAAGCGAAGCACGTGGCTCTGGTCGGGCGCCTTGAGCTCCGATGCAGAGATGGGATTCATCGGTATCAAGTTCACTTTGACCGGAATCCCCTTCAGTAGCTCGATCATCTCTTTGGCGTCGCGCACGGAATCGTTGAGCCCCTGGATCAACGTGTACTCGATCGTGATGCGCTGCCGCTTGGAAAGCGGATAGCGGCGCAACGCGTCGGTCAGCTCACTGAGACCATGCTTTCGGTTGACGGGCATGATCTCGCTACGGGCCTGATCGCGCACGGCGTGGAGAGAAATCGCCAGCTGCACCTGTCCGTCGAAGTCGCGTCCGAGCTGGTCGATCTGCTTGACCAACCCACTGGTCGATACCGTGACGCGCCGCTTCGAAAGATCGAGACCGTCAGGGTGGGTCAGCAAGACGAGGGCGCGCGCAACGGCGTCGTAGTTGTGAAGCGGTTCGCCCATACCCATGAAAACGACGTTTCGAACCCGTCGATCGGGCCCTAGCTCGCGGCGGCCGAGAAGCACTTGCGCGACGATCTCGCCGTCGCTCATCTGCCGCTTGAGACCCGCAACGCCAGAAGCGCAGAACACGCAGCCCATCGCGCAGCCGACCTGGCTCGAAATGCATTGGGTGACCACGCTGTCGTCGTTGAGCTGAGGGATGAGCACGGTCTCGACTCGCTCGCCGTCGGGCATACCAACCACTAGCTTTCGGGTGCGGTCCGCCGACTCGTGCGAGGAGACGATCTCAATCGGCCAGCCCATGCCCTCTTCCTTGAGGCGAGCACGGAGGGGCTTCGGAAGATTGCTCATCTCCTCGGGGTCGAGAACGCTCCGACGATGGATCCAATCGAAGATCTGCTTGCCACGGTAGGCGGGCTCGCCCCACTCGCTCATGCGCGCCACCCATTCGTCGGGCAAACGCGCAACGGGGTGCGACGGAGGGCTCAGGCGGTCCGGAGAAAGCTTCACGACCCTGATGGGTGGCAGAGTTCAGGCCCCTTGACAACCCGGACCCCCGACGCACTTTGACCGCATGGACCGTCCTGGCACCGCAGCTGTGTTGTCTTTTATCCTTCCCGGCCTGGGCCAATTCTACAACGGCAAGTTCCTCCGCGGGATCGTCTGGCTCGTCATTACGCCGGGTTTGTGGATCGGCTCGGGCGGATTTCTCGGATGGATCTGCCACCTGGTCTCGTCCTACATGGCGTACAGCTGGGCGAGGGATAGCGCGCCGCTCGAAGAGTAGTCCCCGATGCAACTGGCCAGGTCGATTTGTCTCGTGGCGGCTCTCGCCTCGGTCACTGCATGCGGTGGGGCGAGCCCGAGCCCATCCCCCACGGCGCGTGCAAAGGACAACACGCCGGCACAGAACAAGGAGATCGCCCGCCACTTGATTCGGGAGGAATACACACGTTGGGACAACCCGACGCAGTTCCAATGCCTCGAAAAGCTATGGCAGGCGGAAAGCCACTGGAACCACCGCGCGCGCAACAAACGAACCGGCGCCTGCGGGATTCCGCAGTCCTACCCCTGCGACAAGATGAGCTCGTTCGGCAAGGCGTACGGCGTCGACTACCGAAGCAACCCCTGGCCACAAATCGCCTGGGGCCTTCGATACATCGACAAGCGCTACGGCACCCCGTGCAAAGCCTGGAAGCGCTTCAGACGCGGCGGCGGCTACTAAACGAGCGCGCCAATCGCCGTTCTACTTCTTCAGAATTTCCTGCACCCGATTGAGCAAGGCCCTCGAATACATGCGTCCTACGAGCGATTCACGGGCCGTGAACTGCACTTCTTCCCATGCGCGCTGTGCGCGGAAGAGGTTGACGACCTTGAGGCGCTTGGAGAGCGTAACCGCCGCTTCGTCGTCGACCTGGCGCCCGTGAACGCGGAACGCCTCCTCCGTTTCATCGGCGACCCGGTCGAGGTATTCACGCGCTTCTTTCGGCAGCGTGTCGAGGTGCTCCTTGCGGATCACGAACGCGCCCGTGACGATGCCGCCGGCCTGTTTGGCCATGTACTTGAGGTTCGTGTGCCACTGAAACGCCAATACACCGACCGACGATGCGATGATGGTGTCGATGATGCCGGTCTGGAGAGCCGAGTAGACCTCCGGGAGGTTGAGCAGCACGCCATTTGCGCCGGCCGCCTTGATGAACGCTCTCATCGTGGCCGAGTCCTTCCACACCCACGGGCGGACTTTCTGCAAGTCCTCGGGTCCGACAATCCTGTGGGCGGAGAAGATTCGGGTCTTGCCGGCGTCACCCCAAGCCACGAGCTTGTATCCGGCCTTGTCGAACAACTCTTCGAGCTGCGGCGCGAGGTCTTCGCGGACCGCGTCGAGCTCCGGGTAACTTCGAATGAGGCCGGGCGCTTCCATGACGAGCACCTGCCGGACCAGCGCCGAGAGGCCGGTCGATGTAATGAGTGCGCCGTCGAGCTGTCCGACTCGCATCTTGCGGACCACGGTGATCTCGTCGCCGGCGACGCCCCCGTAGTACATTTTCAGGTTGACTTGCCCGTCCGTCGCCTCGCGGATGCCCGCCTTGAGCTTGCTGTACTCCGCGCCCAGCGGGGACTGCCGCGGCGCAAGGGTGGCGATTCGAAGCTGATGAGTGGCTTCGGCGCTGGCTTGCGTCGTGAACGAGTCACCACTGACTAAGAAACCGAGAGCGAGCAGGAGGACGAGGTTGCGCATCCGGCGATAAGACCACGGATCAACGTGGAACTTCAATGAATAAGAAGAAAGGTGTCCAAAAGGTCCCCGGACTGCCGCTAGCGTCGAGACCCTGCACGGCAGTGCGAGCCCGCAGGGCGAAGCACGGCTCCAAAGGTGCCGCCAAGGCAGAGCGCAGAAATCTAGACCGACACACCAAAATCCCTCAGCGCCTCGTTCAGCGTCACCTTCTTGTCGGTGCTCGCCTTGCGCTTTCCAATGATCAGCGCGACCGGGATCTGGTACTCACCAGCAGGGAATTGCTTGGCTCGGGTGCCCGGAATCACGACCGAGCGCGGCGGGACGTAGCCTCGCATCTCGACGGGCTCGGGGCCGGTCACGTCGATGATCTTCGTACTCGCCGTGATCACGACGTTCGCACCGAGCACCGCTTCCTCTCCGATCCGCGAACCCTCGACGACGATTGCTCGGGAACCGACGAACGCGCCGTCTTCGATGATGACGGGCTTCGCACCCGGCGGCTCGAGGACACCACCGAGGCCAACGCCCCCCGACAGATGAACGCCCTTCCCCACCTGCGCGCACGAGCCGACCGTAGCCCAAGTATCGACCATCGAGCCGGCACCGACATACGCGCCGATGTTGACGTAACCCGGCATCAGGATGCTGCCCGGCTCCATGTGCGCGCCGTAGCGAACCGTCCCAGGTGGCACGACACGTACGCCTTGCTCGTCGAGGTTCTTCTTGAGGGGAATCTTGTCGTGGTACTCGTACGCGCCGACTTGGACTCGCTCCATGCCTCGAATACCGAAGTAGAGAAGGATGGCTTGCTTGGTCCACGCGTGAACCGTCCACTCGCCATCATCTCCGCGGGTCGCGACCCGAAGCTTACCTTTGTCGAGCAGCTCGATCGTCTCTTCGATTGCGCTTCGGTACTCGGCGCTCTCGAGCTTCGATCGATCTTCGAACGCCAGCTCGATGAGCGGACGGAGTTGGCTTTCGCTCGAATTGCCCATCTCTACTTGAGCAGGTATTCGGGGAAGAAGTAGCCGATCTCGATCCGGCCGTTCTCGACGCTGTCGGAGCCGTGGCACGCGTTCTCGCCCACGTCGGTGCCATAGGCTTTGCGGATCGTCCCTTCGTCGGCGTCGCCGGGATTGGTCGCACCCATCAACGCCCGGTATCGGGCCACCGCGTCATCACCCTCGAGCGCGGTCACCACCACAGGGCCCCGCGTCATGAATTCGACGAGCTCGCCGAAGAACGGACGTTCCTTGTGGACCTCATAAAAGCCTTCCGCCTGCGCGCGGGTGAGGTGCAGCATGCGCATGCCGAGAACCTTGAGACCAGCGCCTTGGATCATGGCGATGATGTTCCCGATGTTGTTCTGCTCGACGGCGTCGGGCTTGATGATGCTGAGCGTGCGTTCGACAGCCATTTGGCTCCTCTTTCTGCGTTTGGGACCCACGGCGACGAAGTCGCTCTGCGGGACTAGTCGGGCGCGGATGTAGCGCGTTTTGAGTCCTCGGCAATGTCCCGCGCAAATGCACCGATATGGGCCGCTATGACGGCAGGATACTCTTCTTGCAGGAAGTGGCGGGCGTCGACCATGTGCTCGGCGCGGAGCGGGAACACCTGCTTGATGTAGTGGAGCTGCGCTTTGGGAATCGCGATCTCCTGCTCGCCCCAAACGAGCTGCATCGGTTTCTCGACGGCTAGCAAGCCGTCGCGAAGATAGTCACGGTGCTCCTCCGTCAAGACGAAGCCGTCCATGATGGCGAGAAAGCTGAGATGGCCGCCGTTGTTCTTGAGCAAGTAGATGTAGCTATCGATTACGTCCTCATCGATCGCCTCCGGGTTCTTCACACCGGTTTGCCGAAATAGAGGCAGCATCACCTTGGTGCTCATCGTGGAGAACACGACGTGGCGTAACGCCGGAACTCGAAAGGTCCACATCGGGAACTGCGGCGTGAAGTGTGCAACGTCCATCAGCGTGTTGGTGATGGTGATGGAGCGCACCTTGAGCGGGTTCTGAATCGCCCACTCTGCTCCGATCGGGCCCGCTATGTCGTGCAGGACGAGGTGCACCGGCGGAAGCTCGAGCGTGTCGACCACTCGGCCGACCCACTTCGCGAGAGCATGCCAGTCGTAGTCGATGTCTCTCGGCTTGTCGCTGAGCCCCACACCCGGGAAGTCGAAGCTGATGGCACGGAAGCCCTGCCCGGCCAGTTCGGGCAACATCTTGCGATAGAGGAAGCTGCTCGAAGGCACCCCGTGAAGGAGCAGAACCGGCTCACCCTCCCCCTCCTCGCGGACGAAGATGTGGTGACCATCTACTACGATGCGCTTTCCTGCCGCTTCGTGCTCTTCGACCAGCCTGGGCTTCTTCATACGGGCCCTCCGAACGGGGCTGGGCGAATCCTAAACCAGATGCGCCACCGCAGCAGCCTCTTCTTGAAGCTCCGCTGCCGTCGCGTCCATCTTGGCGCGGCTGAAGTCGTTGACCTCTAGCCCCTGGACGATCGACCATTTCCCTCCGCTGCATGTGCAGGGGAAACCGTAGATGATCCCCTCGGGCACGCCATAGCTGCCATCCGAAGGAACCGCCATCGAGGCCCAGTCGCCCTCCGCTGTGCCCAGATGCCACTCGCGAATGTGGTCGATCGCCGCGTTGGCCGCGGACGCCGCGCTCGAAAGGCCCCGCGCATCGATGATCGCCTTTCCACGCTGCTGCACGGTCGGGATGAAATCGTTTTCGATCCACGCCTGGTCGTTGATCAGAGCCGCAATACTCTTCCCGTCGATCTCGGCGTTGAAGAGGTCCGGATACTGCGTCGCGGAGTGATTGCCCCAGATGGTGACCTTCTTGACGTCAGTCACGGCGCGTCCCGTCTTGCCGGCGACCTGCGAGATGGCGCGATTTTGGTCGAGGCGGACCATCGCGCTGAAGCACGACGGATCGAGGTCCGGCGCATTCTTCATGGCGATGTAGCTGTTGGTGTTGGCGGGGTTTCCGACGACGAGCACCTTCACGTCACGGCTCGCGACTTCGCTCAAGGCCTTGCCCTGGCCGGTGAAAATCGCGCCGTTGGCTTCGAGCAAGTCCTTTCGGAGCATCCCCTTGCCGCGGGGACGCGCACCCACGAGGAGCGCCACATCGGAGTCCTTGAAGCCACTCACTGGGTCGTCGCTCGCTTCCATGCCTGCGAGGAGAGGGAACGCGCAATCCTCGAGCTCCATCATTACGCCGCCCACCGCCTTCATCGCCGGCGGAATGTCGACGAGTTGGAGAATGACCGGCTGGTCGTTGCCCAGCATCTCGCCTGCAGCGATTCGGAAGAGAAGGCTGTAGCCAATCTGGCCTGCGGCGCCCGTGACCGCGACTCGCATCGGTTTCTTCGACATCGTTTTCTCCCTTCTTAGAGAAGGCTCTGCAGTGTGGTCCCCATATCGGACGGCGTCGGCGCGACCTTCACGCCGGCGTCTTCGAGGGCCTCGATCTTGGCATCCGCGGTGCCCTTGCCGCCGCTGATGATGGCGCCCGCATGGCCCATCCGCTTGCCCGGAGGCGCTGTTCGCCCCGCGATGAAGCCCGCAACGGGCTTATCGAAGTTCTCTTTGATCCAGGCCGCCGCCTGTTCTTCAGCGTTGCCGCCGATCTCGCCGATCAGGATCACGCCGTCCGTGTTGGGGTCGTCGTTGAACAGCTTCAACACGTCGATGAAATCGGTGCCGTTGATCGGGTCACCGCCGATGCCGACCGCAGTACTTTGGCCGATGCCGAGCGCAGTTAGCTGACCGACGGCTTCGTACGTGAGCGTGCCGCTCTTGGAGACCACGCCCATGCGCCCTGCCTTGTGGACATGACCGGGCATGATGCCGATCTTGCACTGGTCCGGCGTGATTACACCGGGGCAGTTCGGGCCGATGAGCCGACTCTTATCCTGCGAATCTAGAACACGTCGAACTTTCACCATGTCCAACACGGGGATGCCCTCGGTGATGCAAACGATGAGCGGAACCTCCGCATCGACCGCTTCGAGAATCGCGTCCGCGGCGAACGGCGGCGGGACGAAGATGCAGGATGCGTTCGCGCCAGTCTGCTTCACGACCTCGCGCATCGTGTCGTACACGGGCACGTCCATGAGCGAGGTGCCGCCCTTGCCGGGCGTGCAGCCGGCCACGACCTTCGTGCCATATGCCAGCATCTGCCCGGTGTGGAACTGGCCGACGCTGCCGGTCATGCCCTGAACGACGAGCCTTGTGTCCTTGTCTACGAGAATCGACATCGTTCCTTATCCCTTTGCCAGCGCAACGATCTTCTGCGCGCCCTCGGCCATGGTGGCCGCGGAGGTGATGGCCAAGCCCGACTCGTCGAGGATCTTGCGGCCTTCGTCGACCTTGGTGCCCTCGAGCCGGACGACGAGCGGCACCTTCAAGCCCAGCTCTTTTGTTGCGGCCACCACGCCGTTGGCGATGGTGTCGCAGCGCATGATGCCGCCGAAGATGTTCACGAAGATGCCCTGCACGGCTTCCGACTGAAGAATGATGCGAAAGGCTTTCGTCACCGCTTCTTGGCTGGCGCCGCCCCCGACGTCGAGGAAGTTCGCGGGCTCGCCGCCGTAGTGCTTGATGGTGTCCATCGTGCTCATCGCCAAGCCCGCGCCGTTGACGAGGCAGCCGATGTTGCCATCGAGCTGGATGAACGAGAGACCGGCCTCCTTGGCCTCGGTCTCCGTCGGCGCCTCTTCCGAGAGATCTCGAACCGAATCCCAGAACGCTTTGTGGCGGAACTCGGCGTTGGAGTCGAAGTTCACCTTGGCGTCGAGTGCGACGACCTGCTCGTCCTCGGTCAGGATCAGCGGGTTGATCTCCGCAATCGAGCAGTCTTCGTGCTCGAAGAGCTTCGCTAGCCCCGAGAGGAGCTTGCCGAAGTTCTTTTGCTCCTGCTTTGAAAGCCCGAGCCCGAACGCGAGCTGCCGAATTTGGTAGCCCTGTAGGCCGACCGCGGGGTCGATGGCGATCGTGTGGATCTTCTCGGGCGTGCTGGCGGCCACCTCTTCGATGTCCATGCCACCCTCAGTCGACGCCATGATCGCGATGCGTCGGCTCTCACGGTCGACGACGAGCGCCAGGTAGAGCTCGGTCTTGATCGCGAGACCCTGCTCAACCAGAAGACGCTGGACGACTTTGCCCTCCGGCCCGGTCTGGTGCGTCACCAAGGTCTTGCCGAGGATATCGGTCGCGGCTTCGGTCGCGGCGTCGACGCCTTTGACTACCTTCACACCGCCTGCCTTGCCTCGGCCGCCCGCGTGGATCTGCGCTTTCACGACGACGACCTCGTTGCCGGTCTCATCGATGAGCTGTTTGGCGGCAGCGGTCGCCTCTTCGGGCGACATGCAAGGGATGCCCTTCGGGACCGGAATGCCGTACTTCCGGTAGAGCTCTTTTGCCTGGTACTCGTGAATGTTCACGGGGCTTGCCTCCTGAGGCTCTCGGCCGTGCGGAACCTCGGCTTGAGGACCGAGCTGAGCGCCGCGGCCGCTGGCGGCTATAGCACGAGTCCCGCGAGGCGCCCGAAACCCGTTTCAGTTCGCTTCGACGGGCAAGTCGACCAGGACCCGACGCGTCCCTACCAGCGTCGAGGTGCGCACGATCTCCTCGACTTCCGCGGAGGTTACGCCGCGATACACGACGGCGTCGCGGCGAACCAAGCTCTGTGCGTCGGCGATGAGTTGCTCGTGCTTACTGCGATCGTCGGGCAGCGTCACGAGCAGGTAATGAGCGAAGCGAAAACCCAACGCATCAGACTCGCAAACCTCGAGCATCTCCGCGCCGCCGGCGTAGAGCTTGTCGACGAAAGTCTCGACGTAGTCGGGACGCCGGACATATTTCTGGGTGATCTCGTCGGCGAGGTAGTCGCGCGCCTCGTGTAGCTCGCATCCGCTCTCACGAAGCGCGCGTTCCACCCACGATTCCGCTGCGCCGCGATCGCCCTCCTGTGCGGCTTCCAGGCCGTGGGCCGCCACCTCTTGCCGCCATTCGTTGATCCCCCAGGCGAGGCCGAGCGCCGCGACGAACCACAAGAGCTTCGGAAGCGTGAGTTGCATGCCGTCAGCTCCTCAATGTGGCGACCAGGTCGAATATGCCGAGGCCCATGAAATAGATCCCCAACCCATCAAAGCCTACGTCGACCCAACCGGCCTCGCCGCGAAACACGGAGTTGCCGAAGAACCAACCGATCGCAACGATGGCGGCGCCGGCCACGAACGCGCCCGCCGCCTGCTGAAGAAACTTTCTTCGTTGTTGCGCCCGCGACGTTGCTAGAAGCGACCCCGAAATCCGCCTGGGTGCGTCCTCTTCGGCGGGGGACGTCACCTTCTGGCGCGGGATCGGCGGCAGCGCCTCGTCCACGGAGATGCGGGGAGCGCTTGCGTCGCTCGGGGCAAAGGGATCGATCGCAGACACGCGGCCCGCGGGAAACAAATCCGCATCCGGAGCACGGAAGACGGCAGGGCCGTCCCCTGCGACGCTCGGTTTCGCGTCTCGCGCGGGACGGCACTCCACGACCGCGCCGATTGCCGCGAGCGCTTGTCGCATCTCGCCAGCCACTTTGGCCGGCACGGCATGCTTCACGATCTTCGGAAGACTTCGCTCGAGCGACTGAGCGCTCCCGAGATCGATGCCGAACGCCGCCTGGAGGCGCGCCGCCGGTGGGGCCTCTCCCGGCTCGAAACGGATGATCCAGACGTCGAAGCGCGACATGCCTTGAAGAATACCGGCTCGACTCGCGACGGGCGACAAGTTGGCGGGCTCACCGAAAAACGCCAGGCTTTACGATCGATCCTACCCGCGAGGGTGATAGCGCTCATGCATCTTTCGAAGGTGATCAGCAGTGACGTGCGTGTAGATCTGTGTCGTCGAGATGTCGGCGTGTCCAAGCATCGTCTGTACGGAGCGGAGATCGGCGCCGCCCGCCAAGAGATGTGTTGCAAACGAGTGACGAAGCTTGTGCGGGGAGATGGGCTTGGTGATGCCCGCGACGCGCGAGTACTTCTTCACGATGGCCCAGAAACCTTGTCGAGTCATCGCCTTGCCCCGCGCCGTGACGAAGCATGCGCGGCTCGACGGGTGCGCCCACTTCCCTCTCACCTTCGCCAGATACTCCCGCAGCGCGACGCGTGCGTGTGCTCCGAGAGGAACGATGCGACGCTTGCTTCCCTTGCCGAGCACCGCAACGAAGCCCTCGTCGAGATTCACGTCCGCGATGTCGAGGTTGACGAGCTCGCTCACACGGAGGCCCGCTGCGTACATGGTGTGCAGCATCGCACGGTCGCGAACGCGATTGGGTTTGTCGCCGGCGGGCGCCTGGAGCAAGCGCAACACCTCCTCGCGGTTGAGAATGTCGGGCAGCTTCGACAACAGGCGCGGACCTTCGAGAAGCTCCGTCGGATCGTGCGAATGTCGCCGCTCTTGAACCAGGAAACGGAAGAAGCCACGGGTGGAGCTGAGCGCCCTCGCCTGCGTCCGTGCACTGAGACCCTGTTGCGAAAGCGATACCAGGAAACCGGTAACCACCACCTCATCGACTTTGTCTAGGACAACCCCGTCTTCGGTAAGCCACTTGCCGAGCTTCGCAAGGTCGGTTGCGTAGCTCGCCACCGTGTGGACCGAGAGCCCTCGTTCCACCCGCAGATGCTGAATGTAATCATCCAACGCGCCGTCGAAGGCGTTAGACATACCACTCGCTACCACAATCCGATCGCCGCTCCCATTTTTGTGTGCGTCGACAACCGACCTGTGCCCCGAAGAACGACCTCGTCGCCAAGGGGCTGCGCCTCGCTTTGGCAGTTCCGGATCGCCCACTTTCATTGATGCAGATCTGCGTGCGTGGTACTAGAAAGAAGGGGATAGACGATGCACTACTCGAATCCTTTACTTGAATGTTGGAAGCAATGAGTAGGCTCATCGGGTACGTTGCGAATCGAGCCGATCGAATGCGCGATGCGCTCTATCAAGAACGCTCGGTCCTTCGGCAAGAGACCACGCCTGCGGGCGCTAGCGGCTGGGGCATTGGCTTCTACTCTGGTGACGAGGTGCTGCACAAGAAGCGACCGACGCGACCCGGACAGCTCGTCGACTGGCAGAGCATCGCGGGCGACGTTCGTTCGGACTGCGCGGTGCTTCACCTGCGTCAACCGACCGTGGGCGACTTCCGCGCGGAGAACGCTCATCCGTTCCGCATGCGAAGCTGGCTCTTCGCGCACGAAGGCACGATCGGGCACTTCGATGCGATGCGTGCGAATCTCGCCGAAATGATCCCGGATTTCATCCGTCGGAACATCCGAGGCCAGACCGACAGCGAGTACCTGTTCCACACGATTCTGGCTCTACTTCACGATGCAGGTCAGCTCGACAACCCGGACGTGAATGAAGCGCAAGCTCTCCCGGCCATTCGCGCTGCTGTGACATTGGTCGAACGTCTCGCCGCGGAGGTAGGGAGCACGGACAACAGCCTCAGCTTCATCCTCACCAACGGACGAACGATGTACGCACTCCGCCACGGGGCGCCGATGACGTACGTCGAGCGCCAAGGCCTCCACGACCCTCCGGACGACTACGAGGCGCCGCCGACCGGCAGCACACAGCTGAGGTACACGATGGTCGTCAGCGGTGTCGAGGAAAGCCCCGTCGACTACGAGACACTCCCCGAGCGCGGCATCGCGATCATCGATCGCCGACTCAACGTAGGCGTCCACGAGCTTTGAGCGCGCCCGGCGACAGCGATCTCATCGTAATCCTCTGCACCGCACCGGACGAAGCGGCCGCCGAGAAGCTCGCACGCGGACTAGTGGAACAACGCCTCGCCGCCTGCGTGAATGCGATTGCGGGCGTGAAGTCGTTCTATCGCTGGCAAGGCAAGATCGAATCCGATGCCGAGGTACAACTGCTCATCAAGACTCGGGGCGCAAGGTTCGACGCCGTGGCTGCGTGGCTCAAAGCCAATCATCCATACGAGGTTCCGGAGATCGTCGCCCTCCCCGCAGAACGAGTGAGCGACGAATATCTCGAGTGGGCGGTCGAGCAAACGAGTTAGACTCCAGTCGACAACACCCTACACTCAGGCCTCGTTTCCCTGGCCTCGACCCTCAAGCCTTCCCAATACTCCGGACGTTCGGCGCTACTTCGAAAACCCCGCGCCGCTTCGCTTTCGCGAGGGTGCGCAACGCATCCCGGTATCCACGTCTCAACATAGCGCGCGCGTGAAGTCGCGAGGTAAACGGCAAGCGTCCTAGATCGGGCGACACGACCAAGACCTGAATCTGCGGATACATCTTGTGAATCAAGTCGATGCCGCGTTTTTCCTTCTCGTTCAGTATCGTATTCAAGGCCTGGCGAGCCACGGCGAGCCCTCCTTGGTGAACGAGCGACTGGCTGCCAACTCGACCTACGTGCGGGCGGTAGACGTTGGAGACGATTACGACGTCAGCCCCCGCTTCGACCGCCAAGTCGATGCTCAAGGTGCGCACCACCTCACCGTCCATGTAATAGCGATCGCCGATTCGGTGCGGACGAAATAGAACGGGCACACACGACGATGCGGCTACTGCCTTGCTGATCGGAACATCCTCGCGATAGCCCCGACCGAAGACGACGCGACCTCGGCCGTCGACGTCTGCCGCGGTCACGAGGAGGTGTTTTTCCAAGTTGCGAAAATCGTCGGTCGGAAGCTCCTCGGCAACGAAGCGCTCGAAGCGATCGATCGACCACATGCCACTCGTGAGATAACCCCAGCTCTTTCGTTGTTCCTCATTGGGCAAGCCGAGGAAGTAGCGGGCCTTGAGCGGTGGAGCTTCGAGGCCACGTTGCCAGAACGGACGAAACCAGTCGATCATCTGCGCGGGCGTGAAGCCCTGCGCGTAGAACGCACCGGCGATTGCACCTGCTGACGCGCCTACGCAAATGTCCGCCTCTATGCCGAGCTCCTGCATCGCGCGAAGGACGCCGACGTGCGCGACGCCTTTCGCGGCGCCACCCGAACCAACGAATGCAACGCGGGGCGGAGGCATCATGTCACAAGGTGTCACACGTTTGGCGTCACGTCGATACGCATTTCATGCGCGAAGGCTACTGAGCTGGCGCCGCCGGGGCGGTGGGCGTCGCCTGCTTCCCTGACCAGATCTCGCGGGTCACCTCGCGAAAGAGCGGTCGCGCGTCGCGCGTCAGAGCGGACCTTGGCCACTTGTTGATCAATGTCTTGAGTGCATCCTTGGCGGTGTCGAGGTCGCCGAGGTCGCGCGCGCAGAGCGCAACGAGCCACCAGCCGTCGGGCTGCAGCGCCGTATCCACGGTTTGCTCGGCCACCTGTTGCCCATACACGAGAGCTTCGGCGGGGCGCTTCTCTTTTCGGAGCGACAGCGCGAGCGCGTACTTCACGGCCGGCACGTGGGTCCCGGTTGGGTGAAGGTCGATCGCCTCTTCGAAGCGGGCGATGGCCTCTTCTTGCTTCTTTCCGGACGCGAGCAGCAAGCCCTTCTGGTACGCCTCGATGGACAGATCTTGGCGAAACTGCTGCTCGAAGTCGCGAAACATCGCGGCCTCTGCCGGTGAGAGCGCTTCTTTGGCCATGCTTGGATACTGGCGCACGACCTCTGCGCGCTTTCGTTCTCGGATCAGCTCGTAGTACTTCGATGCTTTCGTGGCGGCGGTCCCACGGTCTGACGAACGGCGCACCTCGTCGCTCAGGTCCTCGCGGAGCTGCTCGGCGGCGGCCTCGGCGTCGGCTGTTTGGGAGCGGAGGCTCCCCGTCTGCGCGTCGAAATAGAGCTTGAGCCCGACGAAAGAGAGAACTCCGATGACCGCGATGGCAACGCCGCTATTCCAGTTTAGCCGGCGCTCGTAGCCCGCCTGACGCTTGGCGATGGATTTGATGTCCGCGCCGAGCGCGTTGACCAGATTGTTGGTCTTGATGATCAGGCCACGGCTCTCGACGATCTCTTTCTTTATCTGGCGTACTTCGTCGTCGACGTCTCGCATGAAACCCGGGGTACAACCGACCCGGACTGGAGGCAAGGGCTGGCGCTTGACGGGGCCAGATGAGCCGCCTACAAGCCGTGCCGTGAAGAAGTACGCGGGGCTTTGGTTCATCGGGGTAGCCGCGCTCGTCGGGAGCGCGGGCTGCAATCCGCCGGCAGACTACGCGCTCGTTGGGAGCGCTTACGTGCCAGCGGCTCATGGCGACATCCACATCGAGAAGCTAAACAAGGAACAGCTCTTGATCGTCGTGGCGATGGATCGGCTTCCGCCGCCTTCCAAGCTGGAGCCGGGGATGACCCACTATGTGGTTTGGTTCAGCGCGGTCGGTGAGTACCCGGTACCTCAGCAGGCGCTCGAGTATGATGCGGAAACGCGAACCGGCCGGGCCTCCATTCCGACCTCGATGCGCGACCTCGACGTCCAGATCACCGTCGAGCAGCAAGAGCGCCCTCCCCAACCGAGCGACCTCCTCGTCGCCTCACAGAAGATCCGCGAGAACTAATCCATGGCAGATACCAGCGACATCAAAAAGGGCTTCAAGATGCTCATCGACGGGGTCCCGTTTGCCGTCGTCGACCACCAGTTCGTGAAGCCCGGCAAGGGCCAAGCGTTCGTCCGTACCCGCATCAAGAACATGATGACGGGCGCCGTGATCGACCGAACCTTCAAGAGTGGCGAGAAGCTCGAGAAGGCCGACACGGAAGAACGAACGATGCAGTACCTCTATCCAGAGGGTGAATCGCGCGTCTTCATGGACACGCAAAGCTACGAGCAGCTGTCGCTGACCAATGAACAACTGGGAGAGAACGCTTTCTACCTGTTGGACGGCACCGAGGTCGACATCATGCTCTTCGAGGGCCGCCCGATCGGCGTGACGCCACCCAACTTCGTGGAGCTCCTCGTCACCGAGACAGAACCAGGGTTCAAGGGCGACACGAGCAGCAACACGACGAAGCCCGCAACCCTCGAAACCGGGTTGCAGGTCAATGTGCCGCTTTTCGTCAACGCCGGCGACAGACTGAAGATCGACACGCGCACCGGGTCGTACGTAGAGCGCGTCAAAGGCTGAGCGACGGCATGCTCCAGGTCCTCCGGCTACGGGCCAAGGCCATCGGGGCGATCCGCCAGTTCTTCGCGGAGCGCGATTTCATCGAGGTGGAGACCCCGGCAATCGTGCCTTCGCCTGGCCTCGACGCGCATTTGTCGGCGTTCGAGGTGCGCGACGCTCGCGGCGGCGCGGCAGGGTGGCTCGCAACGAGCCCTGAATACCAAATGAAGCGTTTGTTGAGCGCAGGAGCCGAGCGGATCTTTCAGATCTGCAGGAGCTACCGGGCCGACGAGCAGGGTCGGCATCACGAGCGCGAGTTCACGATGCTCGAGTGGTACCGGTCCCACGCAAGCTCCGATGACGTGATCCACGACACCGAAAACCTCGTGGCCCACGTCGCAGACGCCCTCGGAAGCGGCGAGGCCGCTCCGCTGTCTTCGCCCTGGGAACGCATCACAGTGGACGAGGCGTTCCACCGCCACTCGGACGAAACGGTCGACGCCGCAAACGAAGAGCTCTTCTTTCGCGTTTGGGCGGAGCAAGTTCAACCGGAGCTCGGCCGCGAGCGGCCCGTAGTCGTCACGGAGTGGCCGGCGTCGATGGCCTCGCTCGCCAAGTTGAACGAGAACGGGACCGCTGACCGTTTTGAAGCATTCTTTCGCGGGATTGAGCTCTGCAACGGCTTTGGGGAGCTGACCGACGCGGAGGAGCAGCGGAGGCGATTCGAGCTAAACCAGGCCGAGCGGCGCGAAGCCGGCTTGCCCATCTACCCGATCGACGAGCGGTTTCTCCAAGCGCTCGAGCGCGGAATGCCCGAGAGCGGCGGCAACGCGCTCGGTGTCGACCGGCTGCTGATGTTGCTCACCGGAGCGAGCTCGATTCAGTCGGTCATGCCCTTCCCGGCCGAACAACTCTAGTCAGTCACCTCGCTCGGCGGCTTTCGCGCGTTCCCACATCGCGTCGAGGGCCAGCTCGTCGTAATCGCGCAGGCCCTTGCCGTCAGCCTTCGCCTGCAGCTCGCAGTGACGGAAGCGCGAAGAGAACCGGTTCAGCGAAGTGCGAATGGCGGCCTCGGGGTCGAGGCCTTGCTTCCGGCCATAGGTAGCTAGCGCGAACAAGAGGTCTCCGAGCTCGTGCTCGAGTGCTGCCATGTCTCCGCTCTCCGCCGCTTCGTCGAGCTCGCGAAGCTCCTCGTCGATCTTCGCACGCGGGCCTCCGGCATCTGGCCAATCGTAGCCGACGGCGCTCGCTTTTTCGCCGATGCGAACCGCGCGAAGGAGGCCGGGGAGCGCGACCGGAACACCGCTCAACGCGCCGCGTTCCTTCTTCTCCTTGGCCTTGATCGCTTCCCAACTGTTGATGGCGCCGCTCGCGTCGTGTACTTCCTCGTCGCCGAAGACCCAGGGATGACGACGCACCAGTTTCTCGGAAATCGCCTCGACCACCCCGTCGACGTCGAACCAGCCTTGCCGAGCGGTCAACGCGGACTGGAACACGACTTGGAGCAGCAGGTCACCGAGCTCTTCCCGCAACATCTCCGGCTCGCCAGCGTCGATGGCGTCGACGACTTCGTGCGCCTCTTCGATGACGTACTGCCGAAGTGACTGCAGGGTCTGCTCGCGATCCCACGGACACCCGTTCGGACCCAATAGTGTTTGCATCAGCTCGACGAGCTGCGCGAGCGACTCACCTGGTTTGCTCATCGGGCGCGTGTAGCACAAGCGGTTGACGAGCCCCAGGGGCAAGCGTAATGGTTCGGGTTCCCATGGCGTACGCAAAAAGCGCGGTCAGCTCTCAGCAGATCATCGACGCCGCGATCCGCGTCCTAGCCCGTCAGGGATACGCGCGCACCAGCTTGCTCGACATCGCCAAGGAAGCGGGAATGAGCAAAGGCGCGCTCCACTATCACTACCCGACGAAGGAAGCGCTGATCCATGCGGTCCTCGAAACCGCATGCAACGTGGTACAGGCGCGCACGATGCAAGCGTGGTCCCCATCGGACAACCCGTTCGAAGCGCTGCGGAAGTCCCTCGAAGAGCTCTGGGCCGCGCGTGTGGAGCGCACCGACGAGGCGCTCGTAGTCGCTGATTTGATCGCATTGAGCCTCTACGATGAGTCACTCCGCCCGAAGCTTGGCGAGTTCTACGAGCTCGGTGCGGACCAAATCCGAGCCTATCTGGAACGGAACGTCATGTCGCTCGGACTCGAATCGCGCATCTCGCTCGACATGCTCCCTCGCATCGTCATGGGCCTTCTCGACGGACTCGTCATGCAGGCCTTCGTTGACCCCGACGCGCTCTCGCCCGACGACGTCGTCGGTGCCGTGCAAACGATCGCCACATCGATCTTCACCGGAGGCTCCGGCAGGTGAGCGCGCTCCGCGATGTGCGGGCGCAGGACGGCGCGGTGCAGGCGCTGCTTCGGGCGCGCGAGCATGGGCGCGTAGCGTCCGCCTACCTGTTCGATGGACCTAGCGGCGTCGGCAAGGAGCTCACGGCCCTCTCGTTCGCAACCGACGTCGTTGCCGGCGGCGATCCGCACACCGTCGACCGAATCGAGACAGGCGCTCATCCGGACGTTCGAGTCTTTCGCCCACGAGACGAAGGTAAGCGCAACATTCAAGTCGAGGTTTTGCGGAACGAGATCCTGCCGCTCGCTCAATTCGCGCCCTTCGAGGCCGCGTCTACATTCTTCATCTTTCCAGAGGCTGACGTATCGTTTCCCGGCTTTCAGCCCGAGGCAGCGAACGCGTTGCTCAAGACCCTCGAAGAGCCGCGCGCCAACGTTCACTTCATTCTGACGTCCGAACGAGCCGACTCGTTGTTGCCGACCATCCGCTCCCGATGCCAACGCCTCCGCTTCGGGCGGCTTCCGAGCGCAGTCTTGCGAGACATCCTTCGGAAGGAAGGCGTGCCTGAGCAGGCTGTCGACCCGGCGATCGCGCTCTCGGCGGGCCGCGCCGACGTCGCACTGGCTTTGGCACACGAGGACGCTGTGGAAGAGCTCACCACGCTCGTCGCCTCGGTCGACGACGCCGTCCGTGATGCCGGCCCCGGCACGCTCATCGAGATGTCCGAGCAGCTCGCTCGGCGGGAAGACCTCGAGCTCGCCTTGCTCACACTACAAAGCTTCTACCGGGACTTGGCAGTGAGCTCGTTCGACGTCGGCTCAGAGCACCTCGGCTTCGCAGCGCAGGCCAACGACCTCAGCGAGCGAGCGGCTTCTGTTTCTGCGAGCGCCGCGGCCACGCGGGTGTCACTGATTCACGAGTGCATCCGTTCAATGCAACAGAACGCCAATCGCCAGGTTGCGCTCGACGCCTTGCTCTTTCGTCTGCGAAACATCCGCTAGGTGGCGCATCGCCGGAATTTGGCTAGTCTCGGGCGCAAAATGGCCCGCCCCTACTACGTCACGACACCGATCTACTACGTGAACGATCGGCCCCACATCGGCCACGCGTACTCCACCGTGGCTGCCGACGTGGTCTCCCGGTATCAGGCCCTCCGCGGCAATCCGAGCTACTTCCTCACCGGCTTGGACGAACACGGCCTCAAGATCGAACGCCGAGCCAAGGAAGAAGATCTCGCACCACAGGACTTCGTCGACCGAATGGCGGCGCCGTTCCGCGAAGCGTGGGAAGAGCTCGACTGCCAACATCACGGATTCATCCGAACGACTTCCGCGCAACACAAAGAGAACGTCCAAGCGCTCTGGAAGCGGATGGAAGAGCGCGGTGACATCTACTTGGATGACTACGAGGACTGGTACTGCGTTGGTTGCGAATCGTTCAAAACCGAAAAGGAGCTCCTCGACGGCAAGCTCTGCGCGATTCACAAGAAGCCGGTCGAACGCATCAAGGAACGCAGCTACTTCTTTCGTTTGAGCAAGTACACGCAACCGCTCCTCGACTACTACGAAGCGCATCCTGAGTTCGTGCAGCCGAGCGCGCGCTTCAATGAGGTGAAGTCGTTCGTGAAGGAAGGCCTTCGGGACCTCTCGATCTCGCGCACGAGCTTTCGCTGGGGCATCCCGGTTCCGAACGATCCCGAGCACGTGATCTACGTCTGGCTCGACGCCCTCACCAACTACATCAGCGCGCTCGGGGGCCCCGCCGAAGAAGGTGAGGCGCCGCTTTTCGACGAGTTCTGGCGCGAAGCGGGAACGATCACGCACATCGTCGGGAAAGACATCCTTCGGTTCCACGCGGTCTACTGGCCCGCGTTTCTCATGAGCGCGGGCGTCCGGCTGCCGACCCACGTGTGGGCTCACGGCTGGTTGACGGTGAACGGGGAGAAGATGTCGAAGTCGCTCGGCAACTTCCTTCCCCCGGGTCCGCTCGTCGAAGCATTTGGCGCGGACGTCCTCCGCTACTACTTCATGCGCGAAGTCGGTTTCGGCCAGGATGGCGATTTCAGCCACCGGAATCTCATCAATCGCTACAACGGCGAGCTGGCCAACGGTCTCGGGAACCTGATGAACCGGATCGTCGCGAGCATTCTCAAGAAGAGTTTCGATGGCGAGGTTCCGAGGATCGAGCTCGGCGCACTCGACGAGACCGACCGGGCTCTGATCGCCAAGGCTCAGTCGACTGCAGAGCAGGCCTCGAAACATCTCGAGGCTTTGGCGTTCCATCGCGCGCTCGACGCGATTTGGGAGCTGGTCTCTGCCGCCAACAAGTACGTCGATTCGACTGAGCCCTGGCAGCTCGCGAAGCAAGAGGACAAGACGCGTCTCCGGCAGGTCTGCTACACCGTGCTCGAGACACTACGCTGGGTCTCGATCATGCTCTTCCCGGTGATGCCTGAGAAGTGCAACGAGCTCCGCGCCCAGCTAGGGATGCCGCCGTTGCTGCCGACCGAGCAAGTGGACCTCTGGCCGGGCGCGTGGGGCGGGCTTCGTCCTGGAACGCAAACCCTGGCCAGCACACCCCTCTTCCCGCGGTTCGACGAGATTCAGGAGCGCTCGATCCTCGAGCGACTGGGCGTCACACAGCCCGCTGACGAGAAAGACCAGAAGAAGAAGGCATCCGCGATGAAAGAGGCAGAGCCTACCAAAGACGATTTCATCGAATTCGATGACTTCATGAAGGTCGACCTCCGGGTGGGGTTGGTCCAGACGGCGGAGAAGGTCGAGAAGAGCAAGAAGCTGCTCAAACTAATCGTCGACGCCGGCGACGCGGAACCCCGGCAGATTCTCGCCGGTATCGCGGAGCACTACGCGCCCGAAGACCTCGTCGGGAAGCGCGTCGTGATCGTCGCAAACCTGAAGCCGCGCAAGCTCATGGGGCTCGAGTCCCAGGGGATGGTGTTGGCCGCAAGCGACGATGACGGACTCAGCGTGCTCCTCGTCGACAAAGAGGTCGACCCGGGCTCGCGCGCGAAGTGATCCCACCGCTCGCACCGACGTTCGACGCTGCCCTGAGGGACGTTCGAGCTCAGCAGGCGCGATTTCGCGGCGCAGCGGCCGAACGGCTCAGCGACCCGCCTCCCGAGCGTCGCGACGAGGCTGTGCAAGGGCTCCTCGTGTTGGCCGGAGACTCCGACGGCGCGGTGCGCGCAGGGGCGTTCGAGTCGTTGGGCATCCTGGGGGCTCAGCAAAGCGAAAGCGTATTGCTGGAGGCCTTCGAGGACGAACACCTGGGCGCACGGCAAGCAGCGGTGCTGGCACTCGGGCGAGTCGCCCGAGAGCAAAGCGTGGACGCAATCGCCCCATTGCTCGCCGACCCTAGACCCGAAATGCGGTTCTCGGCAGTGTGGACACTATCGACGCTTGGCTCGGCTCACGCGGACGTCATCGCCGTGGCCTTGGCAGACGAAGACCCCGAAGTGAGATTGCTAGCGGCGCAATGCCTCGGGGATCTCGGCGCATCGGATCAGTCCGACGCGGTGGCCCGCCTGCTCGACGACGGCGCCGATGCGGTTCGGTTTGGCGCGGCGACGACTTTGGCGGCACTTGGCGACTCGCGTGGAAGCCAAGCGTTACGCGCCGCGCTCTCGCGCGCGGACCGCGCGTTTGCTGCGGCGATCGGCCTTGGCGATCTCGAAGACCAGGGTTCCCGTGTCGAGCTCTCGCGCCTGGCGAAGCATCCGTGGCGCTCGCCGATCCTGCGGGCAGCAGCAGCCCGCGCACTCGTCAAACTGGGCGATCCCGACGGCAAGAATGTCATTCGCAAGCTCGTGGGGAGCTGGCGCATCGAGGCACGACAGTATGCCGTGGAGCTCGTCGGAGAGCTGCGCCTGACGGCCCTCGTCCCCGACCTCGGTCGCGCGTTTCGCAAGAGCCGAAAAGCCGAGAGGGCTGCGTACGAAACGGCGCTCGAGCGACTCGCCCCCGAGAGCCCCGAAGCGAAGGCATTGCTTGCTTCAATCCGCGCCGCGGACCACCCTCCGTAGCGGACTGACGCCATGCTGTTCGATACCCACTGCCACCTCGACGACCCGAGGCTCCACGAGGAGCTCGACGCTGTGCTCGCCCGAGCCAAGGAGGCTCGGGTGCGGCGTATCACGACGATCGGTTGTGCGAATGACGTAGCCTCCGTGAAGTCAGCGATCGATATCGCGCGGCGGCACCCAGGCTGGATCTCGGCCACGGTGGGGGTGCATCCCCATGACGCCAAGGACCTGGACGACCCCCTTTGCGACGCGATCAGGGCGGCCGGAAGCGACTCGACCGTCGTCGCCATCGGGGAAACCGGTCTCGATTTCCACTACGATCACTCCCCGCGCGAGGTTCAGATCGAGGCCTTTCGCAAGCAGGTCGCGATCGCCAAAGAGCTCCGGAAGCCGCTGGTCATCCACACGCGCTCGGCGCCGAAGGAGACCCTTCGGGTTCTCCGGGAGGAGCGGGCCATCGACGTCGGAGGGATCATTCACTGTTTCAGCGAAGACGCCCCTTTCGCCGCGGCTGCGCTCGATCTCGGCTTCATCTCCTCTTTCAGCGGAATCGTGACGTTCAGCAAGGCGGTGGCGGTGCAAGAGGCAGCCAGGAAACAGCCGGCCGACGCCCTCCTCGTCGAGACGGACGCGCCCTACCTCGCGCCGATCCCCAAACGCGGAAAACGCAATGAACCCGCGTATGTAGCCTACACGGCGAAGCGCATCGCCGAGCTCCGAGGCGAAGACCCCGAGGCACTTGCCGAGGCCACTTACGAGAACGCCCTCCGTATCTTCGGCATCGAGGAATAGCCCTCGTCCGGAGGGTGGAGGGCGAAGTCCCGGAGCACCAAAGCCACTTTGCGGGGGGGCGGCTTGACTCAAACCTGCCCCTCACTATCTTTGCGGCCCTTTTCGGGCGGAGACGACCTGTGAATACGAACCCCGGCCTCATCGGCACAAAGCTTGGCAATACTCAAATCTTCCTGGATGACGGGGAGGTCCGACGCGTCACCGCGATCAAGGCGGGGCCTTGCGTCGTCGTGGGGAAGCGCACCCCGGACAAAGACGGCTACGCCGCCCTTCGGCTCGGCTTCGGCTCTCGCCGCGAGAAGCTCGTTACCAAGCCGGAGGCAGGCACCTTCAAGAGCGCTGGCGTCGAGGCCCCGCGGATCGTTCGCGAGTTCCGCATCGACGCGTCGCTCCTCGAACGCTTCGAGGTCGGCCAGGCTCTAGGTGTCTCGGACATCTTCGAGGACGGTCAGTTCGTCGACGTCGCCGGCACCAGCAAGGGCCGCGGCTTCACCGGTGTCATGAAGCGCCACAACTTCGCAGGCGCGGGCACGGTTGGTCACGGCACGCACGAGGCCAAGCGTCACGGTGGCTCCATCGGCCAGAACATGACGCCAGGGCGGACCCGGCGCGGCCAGAAGATGCCGGGCCAGCACGGCAACAAGAAGACGACCATTCTGAATCTCCGAATCGTGAAGCTGCTTCCCGAGGAGAACATCGTTCTGGTCGACGGCGGCGTTCCTGGCCCGCGCAATGGTTTCGTTACCGTGAAGGGCGCCATCAAGAAGGTCCCCGTCGCCCTCCCCGAGCCTCCGGCCAGGGAAGAGGTCGCGGACGCCGCGCCGGAAGCGACCGAAGAGGCGTAACTGCCCCCCGGGCGAAAGCAGGATCACCACGGACGCCGCGCCAGGCGTGAAGGGTACCCTGCCCGCTCGGTTTACAAGCTCAAGGAAATCGATCGACGGATCGGCCTGTTCAAGAAGGGCCAGAGCGTTCTCGATCTCGGGGCGAGCCCGGGCTCATGGACCCTCTACGCAGCGGAGAAGGTTGGTCCCGGTGGCCGAGTGGTCGGGATCGACCTCACGGACCCCGACGTCGCGCTGCCGCCCCAGGCGGAGATCCGAACGCTCGACGCATTCGAGGCAGATCCAGCGAGGCTCGGCGGGCCATTCGACCTGGTGATCAGCGACATGGCGCCAAAGACGAGCGGCCAACGGCACGCCGACCAATATCGAAGCTACGAGCTCGTGATGCGGGCGCTCGACCTCGCCAAGACGGTGCTCAAACCCGACGGCACCTTCGTTGCGAAGATCTTTCAAGGCGCCGAGTTCGAGGACGCCCGCACCGCACTTCGAGAAGTGTTTGGCAAGGTCCGGATCGTTCGCCCCGAAGCAACCCGCAACGAGAGCTACGAGGTCTTCCTCGTGGGCTTGGGGTTCCGTCCAGCTACTTGAGGCCCTCGAGGCGCTTGCGAGAGCGCTCGGCGTACGGGCCGTACGGGTCGAGCGAGATCGCGCGTCGGAAGTGCGAACGTGCTTTGCCGACCTCGCCGAGCTTCGTGAGAATCGACGCGTAGGCGTAGTGCAACGCAGGATCGATCTCGTCCTGACCGAGCGCGCGCCGCATGGTCTTTTCTGAGGAGCTCAGGTCCCCGATGGCGTAGTAGGCGAGCGCGAGCTCAGCGAGGAGCGCCGTTGGCGGCGCATCGTCGGTCGCCGCGAGGGCGTCCTCTAGCACGGCGACTGCCTCTGCGGGCGCTCTCGCGCGGCGCAGCCCCTCACCGACCGCAATCGAAAGAAGCACATCGTCCCGCACCATCGGCCGCGCGCCGCGAAGCTGGGCGGCCGCGTCGCCGGGGCGACCGGCGTCCAGGTACATCATCGCGAGGTTGATGCGCGGCACCGGGTCACCGGGAAGCTGAGCGATCGCGGCGAGGTATTCCCGCTCTGCGTCGTCGAACCTTCCCTGATCCTCATAGGCCAAGCCGAGGTTGAAGCGAGCCACGGTGAGATCGGGATCGAGCGACACGGCGCGCTCGAGCATCGGCGTCGCTTCCGCGAGATTCCCGCTCTCGCGAAGAAGCACGCCGAGGTTGTTCAGCGCTTCGGCGAACTGCGGATCGATCTCGCTGGCGCGGCGGTACGCTCGCTCCGCCGCCTCGAAGTCGCCCTTGGCTTCGTGGGTGAGCCCGAGATCCAACCAAGCCCTGGCATCTCCCGGATCGGCTGCGATCGCGCGCTCGAACACCTCGCGGGCCTCGGTGACGTGGCCGTTGACCAGCAGACGCTCGCCGCGGAGCACGTCGGGCGTTGCTGCCGGCCTGCTCACCAGAGCGTCGGGCGCACTCTCAACCGGAGCTTTCGTCGACGCCGTCGACCCGCAGGCAATCGCGCTGCTCAGCCCCACGAGCGCAAGCGCGCGGGCGAAACGAGCAAGCCTCATGTTGCCTCGGAACGGGCGTGCAGCGCGAGGATTCGACTATGCAGCACCTGCCGAAGCTGCTTCAACTGCTCGCGATCGTGCACCTTGTTGCCGTTTTGGTCGGCCACGTAGAAGACATCGGCGACGCTCTGTCCCTCGGTGTTCACCTTCGAGACTGCAATGCTGAGGTCGAGTTGGTGCAGCGTGCGTGCGATCTCGTGCAGCAGGCCGATTCGGTCGCGCGTGAAGACGTCAACCACTGTGTAGTGGAGCGACGCGTTGTTATCGACGCTGATGTGCGTCGGGACGTCGGGCCCCGGCCGGACTGACCAGGGCGGCGGCGTGCTCTGGCGCGCGATCAGGTCCTGAGCAGAAATGTGGTTGGTCATTCGCTGGTCGATGTCGTCGCGGAGGGCCTCAGCAAGCCGCGTCGGGGCCAGTGTGTTGTGGCCGAGCTTGACGGAAAACACGTCGAAGGCCTCGTTGCCAGTGTCGCGATGGCGCGTGTAGATCTCGGCGGTGAGGATCGACAGATCGTGAGCTGCGAACACGGCCGTGAGATCCGCAAGCAAGCCTGAACGGTCGGCGCAGACGACGACCACCTCTTCCACATCTTCGGTGCGACCTGGGCCCACGCGAACGGTGACCAGGCCCGCGTCCTGGTCTCGCGCGATGCGCGCATGGCGTCGAACCACGTCCACGGGGTTGGCGAGGAAGTATCGGTCCGGCATCTCGTCGATGAAGCTCTGTAGCTCCTCGCGGCCCGCATCCCCGGCGAACCCGACGACCGCTTGGAGCTTCACCTCGAGGACGCGGCTCTCGGTCTGCCCAGGGCCGACCCCCATCTCGAGCTCGGCAAGTGTGGATAGATAGAGGTCTTCCAAGGCTCGCGCCTTCCAACTCGTCATCGCTTTCGGATTGATCGTCGATACGATCGCAACCGTGCATAGGAACAGGTCTCGAAGGCGCTCCGGGGTCTCGACCATCCTCACCACTTCGGTGAGGCCCTGAGGGTCGTGGATGTCGCGCTGCGTGGCCCAGCGGTAGAGCGCATTTTGATTCCGCACGAGCCAGCCAACGTGCTGCGCGTCGATCGCACTGAGACCAAGCCGAATCCCCACGCTTTCCGCTATGCGCGCGCCTTCGGCCTCTTGGTTACGCCCCCGCATGCGCCCGAGCGAATGCAACAAGACCGCGAGGAAGAGCGGTAGGCGACGAGGTGCCTCGGCTGCGAGGCGCGAGGCAAGCGAGTGCGTCCGGGTGTCGCCTCGGGTCAACGCCTGTAGGTGCTCGAGCGCTTTCACTGCGTGCACGTCCGCCGTGTAGACGTGAAACACGTCATGGTACACGCGGCCCACCAGCGGGTCGAACTCGGGGATCATCGCGGAGACCAGCCCTACCTCGTAGAGCTCCCCGATCGCCGAAGTGCTTCGGAATGCGGTCTCGTCGATGTTCGTGATGAAGGAGAGGAAGATCTGAGTGGCCTCCTCCGAATCCTGCAGTCGCAGCCGCCACAATTTGTCGGGCGCAATACGTGCAATGGCGTCCAACGCCGAGTGGTCTGGACGGCGGTGGTAGCGAAGCGCCTGGCGGTAGAAACGAAACGCGAGCGCCGGGTCCTCATCCAATCGCTGGGGGTTCTCGAGGGTGATGGCGCCGTCGGCGAGGATGATCCCATGGGCGAGCTTGCGGAACGTTGCGGCGCGGCTGCGGGGGCGCGCCCGGTCGAGCATGCGCTCGGCCGTCAACGCCACGATGCGGGCATGCCTGTAGTAAGCCTGCATGAACTGCTCGACCCCAAGGGTGACGCCGTCGACGAAACCAAGCTCCTGAGCGATGTCTTCTTGATCGCCGAATGTCAGCCGGTCCTGCTGGCGCCCCGCCCGGAGGTGGAGAAGGTTCCGGACGCGCCACAGCATTTCTCGCGCGGACTCGAGCTCGCGCACCTCACGCGCGAGGAGAGCGCCCGTGCGCACGTAGTCCTGCTCATTGCGCGCCCCCCACCGGCCCCGAGCGGCCCACTCCGCGACGTCCATGTCGCGAAGGCCTCCGCGGCCCTGCTTCACGTCGGGCTCGAGCAAGTACAAGCTGCCGCCGAACCGGCGATGCCGGCGCGCAGTGTCCTGTTCGAGAGCGTTTAGGAAATCGAGCAAATGCGGCACGAACACCTGCTCGCGAGCGCCGCGTTCCAGATCGTCGAGCAGCGAACCGCTTCCCGCGACGCGGCGGAAGTCGATCAAGGTCGTGGTCGTGCTGATGTCGTCCCGGGCGAGGCACAAGGTCTCGTCGACGCTACGCACCGCATGCCCGATGTCGACGCCGAGATCCCAAAGCGGATAGAGCAGGCCCTCCGCGAGAGCGGCGACGAAGGGGTCTTCCGAGTCGTCGCAGAGGAAGACGACGTCAACGTCACTGTTGAGCCCCAAAGTCGACCGGCCATAGCCACCCACGGCGACGAGCGCGACGCGGCCTCGAGGCTCGCGTCCGAGTGCGCGTGTGGCGGCGTCGGCGGCGCAGTAGAGCGCACTCAACAGCCCATCGAGGGCTCGCGCGTGCGTTCGGGCGGTGAGGACACCCGGGTCGCCACGGCGCACGGCGTCCTCGAACGCCCGGCGGTAACCACCGAGGTACCCACTGCAGGTCTTGCCGAGCGTAGGTGCGAGGCCACCCAGATCGACGACAGGGCTGGATCCATCCGACAACGGTCAGCGAGTATGACCGTCACCCCTAGGGGGAGCAACCTATTGGCCTATCGAGCGTGGAGGTATGACGCGATGCCCGAAGCGATGCCTTCTGCCAGCGCTTTGCGGTAGGCGCCTGTGGTCAGGGCCCGCGCCTCGGGCTCGTAGGTCAGAAACGATGCCTCGAGCAGCACGGCAGGCATCCGCGCGCCGACGAGCACGTAGAACATCGCCTTTCGTACTCCCCGATCGGCAAGCTTCGGCATGACCCTCCGGCCTCCCATCAGAGTGTGCCGTTGGATCTTGCCGGCGAGCGTCATGGAACCGGCGGCCTGGCCTTTGCGATGGTGCTTCGCAAGCAAGCTCTGGATACCCGTCACCTCGGACGCGCGCGTCCCGTTCTCGCGGGCGGCGAGCCTCAGCGCCTGGCGGTTGTTGGTCGTATCCAGCACAAACGTGGTCACCCCCCCCTTGCGCACCGCTTGGGAGCTCGCGTTGAAATGAATCGAGACGAACACGTCCGCCTCCATGGTGTTCGCAAGCGCGCACCGCTCCTCGAGGGAAAGGTCGACGTCGGCGGACCGCGTGAGCATGACGCGCGCCCTCGGCATGATCGCGCGCAACCGGTCGGCTGCAAGCTCCGCCAAAGTGAGCGCGAGCCGCGACTCGACCAGTTCGTAGTGGTCGTTCGCCGCGCCCGGTTCTCGACCGCCGTGTCCTGGGTCCAGCACGACGAGCGGCCTCCGCTTGTCGCTCGGGCGGGCCGCGGCGTCTACATCGACGACGATGCGATAGGGGTCCGTCAAATAGAAGACCCGCGCGGTCGCGCCTGGCTCGAGATCGAGGACCACTCGTGGGTTTGGGGTCGCGAGGCGCACGCGGCGCAAGCCTCCCCGCCCGATCGACTGCGAGACCGGAACAGAATCTCCCCAATCCGTGTGTTCGAGCTCGATGGCTATCCGGGGAGGCAGAACACCCGCCGCAGGGAGCTGCTCTTGTCGAAACAAGGGCGCGCCTCGAAACAAGAGGACGACACGGGCGCCAGCCGCGTCCTTGCCGCCCGCGCCGTAGACGTCGATACGGGTCAGTTGGGCTCGCGCCTGATCTGGCGCGGCCGCCTCACGCACCTCCGGACGGGTTTCGACCAGAGCTTGGTCAGGTCTCGTCGACGTGTCGCCCTGACAGGCGGCCGCGAGCAGCAGCAGCCCGAACAAACATGGTTTCGATCCGTTCACCCCGCCCCGAATGCTCGCGTGTTTACGCGACGGCCCGTGCTCCGTCAACGCCGCGCCGCTCGTTGACCCGCTGCAACCGATCGCCTAGCTTCCGGCGCATGGCGGGGCTCACATATCGCGACGCGGGCGTGGACATCGAAGCAGGCGAAGAGCTCGTCCAACGCATCAAGCCGCTCGCACAGTCGACGCGCACCGAGCACGTGCTCGGGGCGATTGGCGGATTCGCCGGCCTCTGCTCGATCCCAAGTGACATCGAGGACCCGGTGCTCGTTTCCGGAACCGATGGAGTCGGCACGAAGCTGAAGCTCGCGTTCGAGCTCGGACGCCATGACACGATCGGCATCGACCTCGTCGCGATGTGCGTCAACGACATCATCACGGTGGGCGCCCGCCCACTGTTCTTCCTCGACTACTTCGCGACATCAAAGCTCGACGTCGATCAAGGTGAGGCAGTCGTCAAAGGTATCGCGGAAGGTTGCCGGCAAGCAGGGTGCTCGCTCCTCGGAGGCGAGACCGCGGAGCTGCCCGGATTCTACGCCTCGGGCGAGTACGACCTCGCCGGCTTTGCGGTCGGAGTCGTGAGCCGCCCGCGCATCATCGATGGCAAGGCGGTCTCCGCGGGCGATCACGTGATCGGACTCGCTTCGTCAGGCCTGCACTCGAACGGTTTTTCCCTGGCGCGGCGCGCGCTCCTTGGAAGCGAAGCGCCCTGCTCGCTAGACGAGCCATTCTCAAACGATGAAACTCTCGGCGAGGCCCTCCTTCGCCCGACCCGCATCTACGTCCAAGCCGCGCGCATCGCTCTCGAACACGACGTCCACGCGATGTGCCACATCACGGGTGGAGGACTGCCCGAGAACCTACCCCGCGTCACACCGGAGGGCCTCGCCATTGCCATCCGCACGGGGACATGGCCGCCGGACCCGCTCTTCGCGTTGATTCAGAAGCACGGCGGAGTTGCAGACGCGGAGATGCGCCGAACCTTCAACATGGGTGTCGGCTTCACGATGGTGGTGGCCCGAGACCGAAGCTCGAGCTTGATCGAGGCCCTCGGCGCAGCTGGCGAGGACGCGTTCCTCATCGGAGAGGTCACGGAGGGTGAAGGCGTTTCCTTCACCGCGTAGCCCGATGGATGCCGTCGTTCTCGTTTCCGGTACCGGCTCGAACCTGAGGGCTATCTGTGGCGCCATCGATGCCGGCGCTTGCGATGCAAACATCGTCGCGGTCGTCTCCGATCGGAAGAGCGCGGCGGCGCTGGATTTCGCTGCCGATCGCGGCATCTCAACCTGCGTGGTCCCGCTTCGCAAGGGAGACGACCGCGGGCTCTGGAACGAGACGCTCGCATCGGAGGTCGCGCGCTTCGAACCCGACCTCCTCGTTCTGGCGGGATTCATGCGCTTGCTCGGCCCGCCGTTGCTCGAGCGCTTTCCTGGTCGAATCATCAACGTCCACCCCGCCTTGCTCCCGTCTTTCCCAGGGCACAATGGCCCGCAGGACGCCCTCGACGGCGGTGTGCGAATCAGCGGGTGCACGGTGCATGTCGTGGACTCCGGAGTCGACACCGGCCCAATCATCGCCCAGGCGGCAGTGCCCGTGCTGGACGACGACGACGCGGCGAGCCTCCACGCCCGGATTCAAGCCCAAGAGCACCGGCTGTTGCCCCGGGTGATCCATCAAATCGCGACAGGCACGATTGCCCTCGATCCGCTGCGGGTGAACGCGCCCGGCGGAGACGCAACGCGATCGCTCACGGCGCCCGACGTGTAGAGCCGTGCCGACGAGCTTCTACGACGTGGTCGTTCTCGGGACCCATCTGGAGCCGCTTCTCTGCGCCGCTCTGCTTGGCCGTGAAGGCCTGCGTGTGCTCGTGCTTGGGCAGGGCGTCCCCAATCCCACGTACACCCTCGGTGATGTCGAAGTCGAGCCCTACAGCCTCAGCGTGACCGGAGTGCAAAGCCCGGTGGTGCAGACCACGCTCGAGCTTCTCGCGCTCCGACAGGACGTGCGCCAACACATGGTCGAGCGGAGCGGGGTGTTCCAGCTTCTGCTCGCGAATCACCGCATCGACGTTCGAACGGAGACCGACGCGTTTCTGGCAGAGCTCGATCGAGAGCTTCCGAACATCAGGCACCAAGCCGCGGACATCACGAGAACATTGGGCGAAGTGCGCACGGAGCTCGACCTTCTCGCTGGCCGCGGACTGGTCTGGCCACCGGAGTCCTTCCTCGAGCGTCAACAATTTTCGCTCGCAGCGTCCGCACAACGTTTCGACCGACAGGGTCAAGGTTGGACGTCCTGGAACCAACTCGCGCACCGCCACCCGCTGCGAACTGCATTCCAGGAGGCGCTCCCACACGTGTCCAGCTTGCTCCCCGCTCAGCACTCGGATGCGACCCGGGCGAGACTCCACGGCCACCTCCTCGGCGGCGTGACCGAGCTGTCGGGAGGCTGGCGCTGGTTTCAAGAGGCGCTGTTCAGCCGCATTCGCTCATGGGGCGGGGACGTGCGAACGCGCGAACGCGCGGACGCAATTCGCCCGGAACGCCGAAGCGGACACACCATCACGCTCGGAAGGACGGGTGAGCAGATTGGTTGCTCCCAGCTCGTCCATGGCACGCCTATCGGCGAGCTGTCCCGGCTCCTCCCCGATCGCGCGCCGATTACGACGATGTTCGAGCGCGTCGGCGAGCCGCGCGCTCGCGCATATCGTTGCTCCGTGCTCGTCCTCGTCGACAGCAAAGGCGTCCCCGATGCGCTCGGGCCGCTCGCCCTCGTGTGTCCCGACGAAGCTGCTTCGGAGCGCGCCTACTGGCTGCGAAGCCGCGCCATCGACGAGGACCGGACCCTCTTCACGACCGCCACGTTGATCGACGAGCACCTCATCGACACCGCTTCATCGCCGCTTCGCTTCGTTCGCGACGACGCGATGGACGCGCTGCGACGCGTCGTGCCGTTCCTCGACGACCACGCCATCTGGATCGACAGTCCACACGACGGGCTGCCGCCTCGGACGCTGCGCGGAGACGAAGAGCTCGTCTGCAGCGAGCCATGGGCTCGCGGCCCGTTCACCATGCGCGCAACCTACGAGTACCCGACCCGGCGCGCGCTCGGCGTGTGCGCGCTTCCCACACGAACGCCCGTGCGAGGCCTGTTCCTGTGCAATGCGCAAGTGGCCCCGGGCCTCGGCTTCGAGGGGTCGTTCTTGGCCGCAACGTCGGTAGCCCGCATCATCGCTTCGCAATACCGGAGGCAGGACTGGCTTCGGCGGGGCCCCTGGGCGCGTCGCAGCGTTTAGGCACTCCCTGGGGTGCTCTGATATGATGAGCCCATGGCAGCACCACAGGAAGCTCCGTCACTCACGCTTCGGCAGTTACTTCGCCTCATGGTCGAGCGCGGCTCTTCGGACTTGCACATCACCACGGGCTCACCGCCGCAGCTCCGCATCGACGGTTCGCTCGTCCCGCTCCGAACCGCGCCGCTCAAGCCCCGCGAAAGCAAGGCGCTCTGCTACGAGGTCATGACCGACGACCAGCGCCTGCGTTTCGAGAAAGGCCACGAAATCGACTTCTCCTTCGGAGTCAAGTCGCTGTCGCGCTTCCGCGCCAACGTCTTCCTTCAACGTGGCGCAGTCACCGGTGCCTTTCGAGCAATTCCTTTCGAGATCAAGCCCCTCGGAAGCCTCGGTGTTCCTCCGGTAGTGGAAGAGCTCTGTACACGTCCGCGCGGACTCGTGCTCGTCACGGGACCCACCGGTTCGGGTAAGTCGACCACGCTCGCTTCGATGATCGACAAGATCAACAGCGAACACCGTCACCATATCGTCACGGTCGAGGATCCGATCGAGTTCCTTCACGCCAACAAACTCTGCATCGTGAACCAACGAGAAGTCGGGGCCGACACCACGGGCTTCAAAGACGCACTCAAGTACGTACTACGTCAGGACCCGGACGTCGTTCTCATCGGCGAGATGCGAGATCTCGAAACGATCGAAGCTGCGCTGACGATTTCAGAAACCGGTCACTTGGTGTTCGCAACGCTCCACACCAACACCGCCGTCCAATCGATCAACCGTATCATCGACGTGTTCCCTTCTGGACAACAGAGTCAGATTCGAGCGCAGTTGTCGTTCGTCTTGCAGGGCGTGCTGAGCCAGATGCTGCTGCCCCGCTGCGATGGCCCGGGCCGCGCGATGGCCTGTGAAGCGCTCGTCCCAAACGCGGCGATTCGAAACCTGATTCGCGAGGACAAGATCCATCAGATGTACGGCATCATGCAGACCGGTCAGGGCACCTCCGGCATGCAGACCATGAATCAGTCGCTCTTGCACCTGGTCGCCCATGGCGCGATCGACCGCGAGATCGCCGAAATTCGGTCTCCTGAGCCCGATGAAATGCGCCTGATGCTGACCAATTTAGACCGGAAGGGTTACCAACAGGCGATCCGCTCCGGCGCCTGATTCGGCGTCCCCCGGGATTTTGTCTATCGTTAACGGTGGGACTTGGGTGATGCGAACTACGACTCGAAGCCGGTGCTGGCGAGCGTCGGCTATTTTCACAGCTTGCTTGGTATTTTCCGCTTCGGCTGAAGCGAAAGAGGTCCCCGAGCGCACGACGACCACCTCCGTCGACGACCGTGCGAAGGCGGCCGAGGCGTACGATCAGGGAACGTCTGCGTATCTATCCGAGCACTACGAGCTTGCGGCCCATTGGTTTGAGCGCGCGTATCGCGTCGCGCCGACTTCTGCTGCGCTGCTTCAAGCCGCTCGAGCGCACAACAAGGCGGGCAACTCGATTCGCGCCGCCAACCTCGCGCTGGAGCTTCGCGACAAGTTTCCTGACGACGAACGCGCCAAGCAAGCCGCAGACGCGGTCGTTGCGCGCGTCGCGCCCGATAACGTGTTGGTGAATGCGGGCTGCGAAAAGACGTGCACCCTCGAGCTCGACGGTGCGCTGGTGCGTCACCCGTCCTTCTTCGTCACGCCGAACGTCGAGCACACGCTCAAGGCTGCGTACGACGACGGCGAGACGTCCACTTCGATTGCAGGCGAGCCTGGCAGCGCGAAGAACCTGACCCTCGCAGCGCCCACCGCACCACCTGCCCCCCCCGTGCCTAGGTGGGCGTTCTTCTCATCGCTTGGTGCGACTGTTGCTCTTGGAGCGGTCACTGCGTGGTCGGGCGTGGATGCGAACCGCGGCGTCAGCGACTACGAGGCGGCGGCGCGCACGGCGAACTCGCCGGGCATCAACAACGGCGGCTCGCCAACGCCGACCCAACAAGCAGAAAGCCTATTGAAAGAGGGGCAGCAGAAAGAGCGCCGCACGAACATTCTGATCGGGGTGACGGCAGGTATGGCGGTCTCGACCGCGGTGCTCGGCGTCTTCACGAACTGGAAGGGTGAGTCGCGCGAACCCAACGCCAGGCGCGTCGAGGCCTCAGTCGGTGTCGGGCACAAGGGTGGCGCGCTGATGCTCAAGGGGAGCTTCTGATGAACGCGCCGGCCAGCGCTCCGGGCGACGGACGGCCGTCCCGACCCCCCATGGCAGGTCGGCAACTCGGTCGCTACGAGATCTTGACTCAGCTCGCGTCCGGCGGAATGGCGTCGGTCTACATCGCGCGTGCACAGGGGGTAGCGGGGTTCGAGAGGCTCGTCGCGATCAAGGTGCTGCATCCGCACCTGGCATACGAGCAGGAGTTCATTTCGATGTTCCTCGACGAGGCACGCCTCGCCGCGCGGATTCGACACATGAACGTCGTGCCGACCCTCGACGTCAGCGACAGCCCCGGCGACGGCTACTTCCTCGTCATGGAGTACATCGAGGGCAATCACCTAGGCGCACTTCTCGGCCGCGCGGCCAAGCAAGGCGAGCGGCTCCCGCGTCCCTTCGTGTGTCGCGTGCTAGTCGACACTCTCCAAGGTCTTGGCGCTGCGCATCGCCTCACGGACGAGAGCGGGGCGCCCCTGAAGCTCGTTCACCGGGACGTGTCCCCCCACAACATTCTCGTGGGCACCGACGGCATCGCGCGGCTGACGGATTTCGGTGTTGCAAAGGCCGACGTTCGAATGGCCTCCACCCGCGCAGGCCAGTTCAAGGGGAAGCTGTCCTACATGGCTCCCGAGCAGGCGTCGACCAGCGAGACCGACCAACGCTCCGACCTCTTCAGTGTGGGGATCATCCTGTGGGAGTCGTTGACAGGAAGGCGCTTGTTCAAGGGCGACACCAACGCTGCCACGCTCAACAAGCTGCTCAACGACACGGTGATGAAACCGTCCACCCTCTGGCCGGAGCTCGAGCCGTACGACGAAGTGGTGATGAAAGCCCTCAGCCGAGACCCGGATCTACGATTCCAAGACGCCGACGAGTTTGGCGAAGCGCTCGACCGGGCGGCTGGCCGCGGCGGTGTCGCGAAGACGAGAGATGTCGCGGAGGTCGTCCGTGCGCTCGACGCCGAGAAGCTTCGAGACGAACGCCATCGCGTACGCGATTCCATCGACTTGCTCGGCCGGGCAGAGTTCGCCGAATCGAAAGTTCCGATGCCGCGGGAAGGTGCAGCACCGGGGAGTCAAACCTACAGCCGCAATGACGCAAGCGCCTCTCTCGTCCACGGGAGCATCTCTGGCGTCCTCACCGGCAGCACGCCCGCCGCCGCAGCGCCCTCCGCGGGGTCCGACATACTGAGGTGGCTGGTGATGGTGCTGGCCATCGTCGTGTTCTTGTACGCGGGCTTCCTCGTTTGGCAGCTCCTGATGACGCCGACTCGGTCCCTGCCAGCAGCGCCTGCGTCCCTCGCCGAGGAGCCGACGCCTCCGCCGGAGCCCACGGAGGCACGCGCCGTCGACCTCGAGCCGACGCAAGCAGAGGTGATCCCAAGCCCGGCCGAAGCCGACGCCACATCTGAACGCAAGAGCAGCGCCAAGGCGACGCGCAAGCGGCGCAGAAGGGCGCGCGCGAAGAGCCAGGCACCCGCGGAACGGGCTTCCGAGCAGCAAAAGCCCGGCGAGAAGGCTGCCAGTCCGCCGGCGCAGAAACCCGATCCGGTCGGTATCGACATCCAGAACCCGTACCGGAACTAGGCCGACCCGGAGCAGTCTGAGCGGAATTGCGCCTCGCTTTTGACCACGCGATCCCCCATCGGCTAGGATTTTGGAAGGCCCAGAGGGGATCGGGCGGAGAATTCATGGCCGAGTGGGTATACGAGGCGCGCACTCGCGCGGGCGAAGTACAGACGGGGATCATCGAGGCGGACTCGAAGGAGGGCGTGCAGTCGCGCCTGCGCGCGCGCCAACTCAGCCCTGTCAAGATCAAGAAGAAGTCGCGTGAGCTCAAGCTGTCTTTCGGCTCGGGTGTAACGCCCAAAGAGCTCGTCGTCTTCGTCCGCCAGTTCGCCACGATGATCGATGCCGGTCTGCCGCTCGTGCAGTGTCTCGACATCCTCTCGTCGCGCGGCGAGAACAAGGCCCTCAACGCGATCCTCAAAGACGTGAAGGACTACGTGGAGCAAGGCGGGACCTTCTCTGAAGGACTAGGGCGCCATCCCAAGCTTTTCGACGAGCTCTTCGTCAACCTGGTTCGCGCCGGCGAGATGGGCGGTATCCTCGACACGATCCTCAACCGGTTGGCCGGCTATATCGAGAAGCGCGTCAAGCTCGCGCGCCAGGTTCGCGGCGCGATGGTGTACCCGATCGCAATCTTCCTCGTTGCGATGATCGTCGTTGTCGTGATGCTTGCGTGGGTCATCCCGAGCTTCAAGGGAATGTTCGCAGAGTTCGGTGGAGCAGATTCACTGCCTGCACTCACACAGATGGTCATTGCCGCTTCGGAAGGCTTCCTCGGCAATGTTCACTGGATCATTCTCGGCGTAGGCGCCTTCGTGTTCGGCGTCACGTACATCTACCGAAAACCCGCCGGCAAGCACTTCTTCCATCGAACGCTGCTCTTCATGCCCATTATCGGTCCCGTGATCCGCAAGATCTCGGTCGCTCGTTTCACGCGGACGTTGGGCACCCTACTCTCTGCGGGTGTCCCCATCCTGGACGCGCTCGACGTCGTGAAGAAATCGGCAGGCAACGTCGTCGTGGAGAACGCGATTCAGGACACGTCGAACAAGATCCGGGAGGGTCAGACGATGGCCGAGCCGCTCATGGAGACCAACGTTTTCCCTCCGATGGTCGTACAGATGATCGGCGTCGGCGAACAGACCGGTGCGCTCGACACGATGCTCAACAAGATCGCGGACTTCTACGAAGACGAAGTCGATGTTGCGGTCGCAGCGCTCACGTCGTTGCTCGAGCCCTTGATGATGGTGTTCATCGGCGGCATCGTCGGCGTGATCCTCATTGCGATGTACCTGCCGATCTTCTCGATCGCGGGTAAAGTCAACGCCGAGTGATTCAGACTCCCGAGCGTCGAAAAAGACGGAGCGAGGAGCCCAACCCGCATCGGCGACTGCAATGGGTCCTCGGCGGCCGTCTGATCATCGCAACGGTGCTGCTCGGCGCCACGATGTACCTGGCGCTCGACGCGATCCGATATGGCCGGTTCACGCCCACCTTTTTGCTGATCCTGATCTCGGCCATCTACGGCTCGTCCATCCTATTCGGCGTCTGGCTCCTTCGTGGGCGGCGGGAGAATGCCGTCGCGATTGCAATCACGACGCTCGACGTGCTGCTGATCACGGGTCTGGTCTACCTAACCGGCGGCGCAGGCAGCATCTTCTCGTTCCTCTACGGCGCGCAGATCCTGACGGCGGCGCTTACGCTCGGGACTAGCGCCGCGTACTACACCGCCGCGGCCAGCCTCGCCTGCTACTTCCTCCAAGGGCTCGCCCTCAACGTGGGGTGGCTGCCTCCGCCACCCGACCAGCCACTCAGTCAGTACGTGCTGAGCTCGAGGGATTTCCAGCTGGCGCTCTTGTCCAACATGGTGGGGATCGCCGCCGTCGCCCTGCTCGCGACCAACCTGGCCCGGCGCGCTCAAGTCGCCGGCGCGAGGCTCGTCGTCGCCCAGGAGAGCGCCGCGAGGCTCGAGCGCCTCAACGACGACATCGTCCGATCGATCGCTTCCGGCGTGATCACGACGGACGACGACGGGCGAATACTCGGTATCAATCCCGCGGCGCGCGAAATCCTCCGGGATCGAGAGGGCATGCTCCTCGGGACACCGCTGTCGAGCGTGCTCCCGGACTACGCTCGGCAGAGACCGAGCCACCCGCCCAAGCGCGCGGACGCGACGGGCCGACGCGCAGATGGCAGCGAGTTCCCCGTCGGATTCACGCTCAGCGCACTACTCGACGAGGAAGGACACCAGACCGGCATGCTGCTGGCGTTCCAAGACCTGACGGAGATCAAGAACCTACGCGATCAAGCCGAGCAAGCGCAGCGCCTGGCGGTTCTCGGACGCCTGGCCGCTGGGCTCGCGCATGAGATCCGGAATCCACTCAGCGCGATCTCGGGATCGGTGGAGATGGTGCGGGAAAGCAACGCGTTGAGCGCGGAAGACGGGCGCCTAATGGGCATCGTCATCTCGGAAGTCGAGCGCCTGAACTCTCTGGTCACGACCATGCTCCAGGTCGGTCGGCCAAGCCGGATCCAAACGGAAGCGATAGACCTCCGGCATATTGCAAACGACGTCGCCGCGGTGGCGAGGGGCGAAGCGACCGCGAGCAACGGACTCCAGATTGAAGTGGTCTCGCCCGATGAGCCCGTCTTCGTCACGGTCGATCCGGATCGAATGCGCCAGGTCATCTGGAATCTCGTGAAGAACGCAGTGCAGGCGTCACCCCGCCGGGGCACCGTCGAAGTCCGAACCGGGATCGACTCGGAAGGCCGAGCGTTCCTCGAGATCGTGGACGAGGGCCCCGGCATCGGCGCGGCTCAGCGGGAGCGCCTCTTCGACATGTTCTACTCGGGCCGAAGCTACGGTGTCGGCTTGGGCCTTGCGCTGGTCAAGCAAATCGTCGACCAGCACGAAGGTGGTATCGAAATCCTCGATCGCGATGGTTCAGGCACGCGCTTCCGGATCACGCTGCCAGTCGAACGCGACTCGGTCAGACAGAGCGAAGAAGCTCCGCCAGTCGGGCACCGGGATCCTCGGCGCGCATGAGCCCCTCGCCGATCAACACGGCGTCGGCTCGACCCTCCGCAACTTCGCGGAAGTCGTCTTTGGTGCGGACCCCGCTCATGAACACTGCGACGCAACTCTCAGGAATCCGGGCGACACACGTACGCGCGGCCGCCTTGTCTACCCGAAACGTGCTCAAGTCACGAGCGTTGACGCCAACGATCACGGCACCGGCTGCGACCGCGCGGTCTACCTCCTCGGCGTTGGCGGCTTCGACGACGGGCTCCATACCGAGGGAACGGATCTGCACGATCAAAGAGCGGAGATCGGCATCGGTTAGCGCGCGGACGAGCAACAGTACGAGCGATGCCCCGACGTCGAACGCGAGCTCGACTTGAACGGAGTCGAGGACGAAGCCTTTGTAGAGCACCGGCACCCCGACCGCCTCGGCGACGCGCCGGACCAGAAGCGGTGATCCGCCGAAGCCCGGACCGTCTGCGAGGACACTGACCACCGAGGCGCCTCCTCGCTCGTAGCCCTGGGCGATACGAACGCCCTCCCCGGGGCTCCATACGCGGATCTCGCCTGCGCTCGGACTTCGGAACTTCACCTCCGCCATCACCGCCGGCGGCTCGGCCGGACGACGGCGCAGCGATTCGATACCGCGCGCAGAACGCTCTGGCTCTGCGACCCGCCTCACCGGAGCCATCGTTGAGACGTGTCGCCGACGTCGCAGGTTCTCGCGACGCTTGCGTTCGAGAATCGCCGAGAGGTAGTCGGTCATATCGCCTGCGTGTATTGAGCCCACCGCGCGAGCGTCTGCTCAGCCGCCCCGCTGTCGAGGGCCGCGGCGGCGCGCTCGGCACCCGCTGCCGGATCCCCGGCAATGCCGGCAACGCAGAGCGCCGCTGCCGCGTTCATCACGACCGCGGCGCGGGCTGCACCCGGCTCCCCGCTCAGCACGCGACGAATGATGTGCGCGTTCTCGTTCGCGTCGCCGCCACGCAGCGCACCGAGTGAAACCGGGCTGATCCCGAAATCCGCGGGCGAAACCTCGAACGCTCGTACCTTGCCATTCCGAAGCTCAGCGACTCGCGTCGTTCCAGACGGCGAAACCTCGTCGAGGCCGCCATCCCCGTGAACCACCCACGCCGCTTCGAGGCCCAACATGCCAAGCGCGGCAGCCAGCTGCTCGACTCGATCGGGGTCGAACACACCGACCACCTGGTGAGTCGCGGAAGCTGGGTTCGCCAGCGGCCCGAGGAGATTGAATAGCGTTCGAACCCCGAGCTCTCGTCGAACCGGCGCCGCGTGACGCATCGCCGCATGGTGACTCGGGGCGTAGAGAAAGCCAATCCCGACCTCTTCGATGCAACGGCGCACTGCTTCGGCCGGGAGGTCGATGCGAACGCCGAGCGCCTCTAGCACGTCCGCGCTTCCCGCCTTGGACGACACCGCTCGATTGCCGTGCTTGGCGACGGCAACGCCACACGCAGCCGCTACGATCGCGGAAGCCGTCGAAATATTGAACGTCTGGAGTCCGTCGCCGCCCGTCCCGCAGGTGTCGAGCAACGGCCCATCGACGTTCGGTTGGATCGTTTCGCAATGGCTGCGGAGCGAACGTGCCGCGGCGGCAATTTCGTCGGACGATTCACCCTTCATTCGGAGCCCGACGACGAATGCGGCGATCTGCGCAGGCGTTGCCTCACCGGAGAGAATGGCATCCATCGCCATCTCCACCTCGCTGGGCAAGAGGTCCCTGCCCGCAACGACTGCTTTGATCGCTTCGCCGATCACGGCGCCGCACCCGGACCGAGCGACGACAGCCAATTGCCGATGAGCGTATGCCCGTGCTCGGTGAGAAACGATTCCGGATGAAACTGGACGCCCTCGATGGGCAGGTCCTTGTGACGGATGCCCATGATCTCGTCGCGATCGGTCCATGCGGTGATCTCCAGCTCGTCCGGCACAGTGTCCCGATCGACGATCAACGAATGATAGCGGGTCGCCGTCAGCGGGCTCGGCAGGTTCGCGAACACGCCGGCCCCTTCATGGAGAATCGAAGACGTGCGCCCGTGCATCAGACGATCCGCTCTCACAATCGCGGCCCCAAAATGCTGCGCAATGCTTTGATGACCAAGGCACACCCCAAAAATCGGAATGCTGGCGCCGAGCGCGGCGACTAACTCGAGGCTGACCCCCGCTTCGTCGGGACGCCCCGGTCCAGGACTGATCAACACCCCGCTCGGGCCCAGATCACGAATCTCGTCGGTCGAGACCGCGTCGTTTCGCTTGACCACGACCTCGGCCCCGAGCTCGCCCAGGTACTGCACGAGGTTGTAGGTAAACGAGTCGTAGTTGTCGATAACGAGAATCATGGATGTCGATCGCTAGCGGCTCGTCACAAGCCCGTCAACCAGCCCCCGCGGCCGACGCCTCGTAGCCACGCTCCCGAAAGAACTTCTCGAGCCTCAAGTTGACCAGCTCCGGATACTCGAGGACCGCGTAGTGCGTCGCTCCGGGGATGATCATGACCTCCGATCCGCGGGTGCGGCGCGCCATCCGTTCGGCCGCCGACCGTGGAGTGAAGACATCCCGGGAACCCGCTATGATCAAGACCGGCACATCGATCTGGGGCAAGAGATCCCAGCCGTCGTGCTCGCCCATGTGCTCGAGCAGCCGAATGAAGACGTCCATATCGAGTGCGCGGAACTTCTCGATGACTTCGCCGGCGACCTGCTCGTCTAGCGTTCGTGCCGCGAGACCGACGCGCTTCACCCATGCGCCGGGCTCCGGAAGCTTCGTCGCTTGGCGGACGGTCGCCTCGATCGTTTTGGGCATCGAGCGCAGTCCGCGGAGAAACGGCGGGAGCAGACGCCCGACGAGGTTGAGGTTGAAGACGTAGTCCCAGGGCCTACCTGCAACCCCGTTCACCATGGCGAGTGATGCAATCTTGTCCGGCGCTGCCCGGAACATCTCAAGGCCCACCTGCACGCCCATCGACCACCCGACTACGGCGGCCCGGTCCGCACCCTCCTCTCGAAGCAGATGCAGGGCGTCGCGAGCATGGTCAGCAATCCCAAGGGCGGCAGGGTCACGCGGCGCGTCGGACCCGTAGAGGCCCCTGTAGTCCCAGGAAAGCAGCCGGTATCGGTCCCGAAAGTATTGGATCTGGTGGGTCCAAGCCTCCCAGCTGCCCCCGAGACCGTTGCAGAGCAGAATCGGCCGACCCTCGCCCACCGCCTGATATGCGATTTCAGTGCCATCGAATGACACAAAGCGGCGTTCTTCAACGGGGGGTGGCATCATAGAAGTGGGGGAAGCCTATCAGCGCGGGGTTCTGTGCGCCCGCCTTGACACGATCGGCTTTCCACGGATAAATTTCGAGGAAGCTGAAATGTCAGAGGAACTCCAAAAATCCAAGAAAGTCCGCGATATTCGCGAGCGACTCGGCCGGAAGACGGCACCACCTCCCGCTCAAAGTGCCAATGACGGGGGTGTTGCACCGCCACCGCCGGTGCTTGGCGGCATCGCGCCGCCACCCGGGTTCGTCGGCGGCCAGGCCGCCAAGCGGTCTGGACCGTTCGGAGGAACGACCTCCAAGGCCCCCGCGCAGCAAGAGGTGCGGATCGTCGTGGACGAGCAAGCTGTGGCGACGGCACATGAAGGAAAGAACCGCCGCGTCCGCAAGTTGATGATCATGAGCGGCGCCGGAGCCGCACTGGTTGGATTGTTCTTGGGAATTCTGTCGACCACCGTGATGAGCCGTCGCACGCAGTACAACGTCGCCGTACGTGACGGCAAGGCGGTGTACCAAGCGGTGCGCGGTGCCGGTGACCAAGTCGCGGAAGCGCAGCGGCTGCTCGACCGCGCGGTCAGCGCTGCCAAAGCGCGCCCGGGGGAAGGCCCTTCCGTCGACTACGAAGCGATCGAGCAACTGCGCGCTCTCCCCACGCCTTTCACGGCGGCGGATTTTGCGGGGCTCAACTACACGAAGTTCAACCCAGAGACGGTCAACGCCTTGTTCCTCTACGCGCGTCAAGTCGGGGAGCTTTGGGACGAATTTGATTCCGTAGCGAGTCGAGTGCTCCCGAATGCGCGGCGCGCGGAGCTCGACGAGGCTGCACAAGATGAAACGGCCCTCACGACGAGCCCCACGGGCTGTGTGCCAACTCTTGGCGAAGGTGGGTTCCGCTGTGGACTGGTGTACGTCGACATGCCAGATGGGGACGCCGGAACGACCACGCTGAAGGTCCGTGCGACCCGAGGCGGCAAGCCAGTTGAAAGAGAGCTGTATCAAGGCCAGGATCTGAGGCAGAACGCTAGCAACTACGTGATTCTGACCAATCCGGACCAGTCGCAAGGTGTCCTCGGCCAGAGACAGAACGCGTTCAGTGCCTACCGGAAAGACTTGACCCAGTTGGCTCGCTCGATGGATGCAACCCTCGAAACGCAGGGCGGCCTCGAAAGGGGGCTCGGCTCGGTAGCCGGTCTCGAGGAAATCGTCAGCTTCTGACCTGAGCTCCGCCCGACTGCGCGACGCTTTCCGCGCTGCACTTCATTCGACCGCCGCGGCCGCCAACTGCTACATTCTAGTTGGGGAATGCCTAGGTTCAGACTGCGATATCAGTCGACCAATCTCGAGATGACACTCGGGGAATTCGCGATCGGTCGAAGCTCGTCATGCAATCTCGCATTGGCGGACGGATTGGTGTCTCGAAAGCACGCCGTCTTTCACGTCGGGCCCGATGCGGTCGTCGTCGAAGATCTCGGAAGCCGCAATGGCGTGGCCGTCAACGGCGTTCGAATCAGGGCGCCGCGCCGCCTCGCACACATGGACCGAGTGTACATCGGCTCGCAAGAGCTCGTCATGATCGACGCGGCAAGGCTTCGGGAAGGCAACAAGGAGACCGCGGACTACGTCGTCTGCGCGACATGCGGCGCGATCAACGGGTCAGCCAAGCGCCGATGCGGCGAGTGCGGACGGCGCCTCAGTTCCGCCGCGGGCGAGACGCTGGTCAACAGCAGCGTCGACTCATCTTCCCACGCGTGGGGCGCGGAGGACACGCGCACGGCGCGCGCGCTCGATGTCATCGCCGGTATCGCTAGCAAAGCGATCGCTATGGGGCGTTTCGAAGAAGCGGAGAGAATTCTGCTCCCTCACCTCGACAATATCCTCGAGCGGGCGCTGGCACACCGACGATTGAGCGATTCGGACAAGGACAACCCCGACGTGTTGTTTGCGGGCGCAACGAGCTACGCTCTTCAGCTGGCCCAAGGGCTCAAAGGCACCAAGTGGATCGATTGGGTATTTCGCATCCACACGGCGACTGGCCGGCTAATGGAAGCCGAAACGATCGAGTCGCTGCACAACCTCGTGCGGCACAACAATTACTCGACGCCGCAGTTCCTCCGCGCGTACTTGCGGGTCGTCCACACTCACGCAGGCGACTACGGTGCATCCGAGCGGTTCCTGCTGCGACGGCTCGAGGGCCTCGAGCAGGTCGTCAGCGCCTACTAGCTCGCTCGGAGCGTCTCCGGACCCACATGCCGAAGCGCGCTGACTGCGTCTTCGAGGCTAGGGTCCGCAGGAAGTCCATCGAGCAGCGCGAGCAGGTCCCGCGACAAGGGTTCTTCCGCACGGTTGTAGAGCTTCGCGCTGACTTCGAGCCATCGCGGCGTGAGGAGCGCGCAGCCGAGACGGACGGCGCACTCGGCGATACCGAGGATGCGCGCAGGCTCGACCTCGACGCCTTTCGAGAGCTGCCCGTCGAGCTCTGCAACACCACGCGCCATCATTCGTTCGGCATCGGCGAGTCGGCCTTGCTCGATCGCGCGTCCGACGACCTGCGATAGCAGATGAAACGTCCAACCCGTCGCGGCGACGTCACGCGGCGAGACCAGCTCGCCCTGGACTGTCGCCACCGCCCCGCAGTGCGGGCACTGGGGGCTCGAGCTCGGAAACGGAACCGCGCATCCAACGCAAAACGTGAGTCCCGACGTGGTGCGGAAGTTCTTCCTCGGGGCGCTTGGAACGAGAAAGACGAGCTCCCTGGTTCCCAGACGGATGCGGTCTCCATCTCGAAGCGTGGCGCGCCCGATGAGGGGGCAGCCGTTGAGCTGCGTCCCGTTGCGGCTCCGAAGGTCTTCGATCGTCGGCTCGGACGCACTGAGGTCGATCCGCACGTGCCTACGGGAGAGCATCGGATCGTCGATGGTCACGTGACACATCGAGCCACGCCCAATGACGACTTCGTCGCCGCTGAGGTCGACCTCCTGTAGATGAAAGCGCAGCCGATATCGCAAACCCGCCTCCTGAGCGATCCTCAGGTTACTCAGGGACGCGGGGCGGTGTAAACCCTACCCCCACCTACGTCGGCACTACCTGGACTCGTCGACGTCGGTCGACTCGTGACGGCGAATCTCACCGGTGATCCGGTCCGCGATGTCCGCGTTCTGATCACCATCGGCATCGTCACCGACCATTTCGACGAGGCTGTCGCCAGTCTCCGCCTCGACGGTCTCGTCCTTACGCAGCTTGCCGAGCTGGGCGACGGTCGCGGGGTCCTCCAGAATCAAGCAATAGAAGCCAAAAAACTCATTGTTGTCTACGGCCTTGGCCAACACGTGCGGCTCGCGCCACTCGTACCACTGCTTGGGCTCACCGCCAGCATGAAGCGGCCCGGTCCTCTTCTTCGCCTTGCCGTAGCGCTGCTGCAGCGCCTTGCCGAACTCATCAAAGCTGGCGCCTTGAAAGACGGAGGCATCGAAAGCCCGGTAGCGCTTCCAAAGCTTGTCGTTGATGAAGAAGAAGTACTCCTGCGTGGTCTTCGTCCGAACGCGAAGCAACGACTCGCCGTTGTTGTGAGTGAACTCACCGTTTAGATAGCCAGAGTCATAGGCCGTGGCCGTTCCGTCGAACTCGAAGAACGAATCCCGAATCTGAGCCGTCTCGGCGGCCATCTTGTGGCGAAGCCGGTCTTCCTCGATCGCATCGGTCGTCTTCGAAATCGGCTCCTGGTAGCGAGCCTCGACTTCCTTCTTCAAATGGCGATAGACCTGCTTGGGAGTCCATCCCCATTGAATCTCTCCCATCGACTGCTCGAGCGCGCTCTCAGAGCGATTGCTGGCTTTCCCGGTGTCCGCGTAGGTCCCTGCGCCCACCAAAAACGCAATGGCCGCGAAAAACGCCACATAGGATGAACGTTGCATGGCAATTCCCCCACCAACTAAGGTAGCACCTGGGGGAGCGGGGTTACAAAAAGCCACGGGGTCACCATTCGGTGTGGGTGCTGGCGTCATCGATGGGGAGGGCTTGGGACGTGGTTTGGTTTAGTTCCATCCGCCCGCCCACCCCCACCGCGTAATCCTCCCTCCGCGCACTTCGCTTCGCTCGTGCTTGGCGGCGCATTCGCGCCGGGCTTCGCCCTGCGGGCTCGCGCTGCCGCGCATGTCTTGGGGGGAGGCGATTGCGTATGGAGGAGAATCGGTCGGGATGCGCGGCACAGCGACGGGGCGGGAGGCGAGTTGTATGACGCCGTATGGAGACGGCCGAGCGGGGTCCCCGGCGCGAGCACGTGCGTCGCGACCGAGTCTCCGGGCCTTCCGAGCACGTGCGTCGCGACCGAGTCTCCGGGCCTTCCGCGCTCCGCGTGTACCTCGACGCCCGGGCGTGGTGCACTAGCGCGGGTCGCGTCTAGGTTCCTCATTCATCGCGACGAACAACATCGTTCCGCCAGCTACGGCGGCGGGCATGAAGAAGAGGTTCACCAGCGGGATGAACAGCAATACCCACACCCCGGTTCCGAACCCCGTGACAGCCGGGAGCTGCCGCTTGGTGAATGCGACGCGATCGCCAACCGACCAATTCCGCCTCGCTGCAGGCCAGTCGACGTAGTCGACCCCCAGGAAGATCGCGGTGAGGGCGAAGCCGACCAGCGAGATCGCCTGCCCGATGCCCGGAATGAAGAATGACGCAAGGAACATCGGACCGACGATGGCTGCGTACAGCAACACTTTTCCGATTTCGAGCCGCATCGTTCGCACGATGTCGGCCAGCATTCGCTTGAGCGAGAACGCTGGCGGGCGGCCGCCCGTCAACATGTGCTCGACCGCCTCGCTGAGCGCGTCGTTGAACGGCGCGGCGACGACGCTCGACAACAGGACGACCACCACCAAGCCGAGCAACGTGAGGAGAACCCCCGAGACCAGCTGGATCAACCAACGGAGCGCGGTCAACAACCACCCAACGAAGCCGGTCGCCTCGCTCCAACTCTCGGGGAACCATGACCAGACCGCCCCAGCCAAATCGTCGTAAAGCGCGCCCGCCCCGTAGAATACGGATACGAGTGCCGCGCCTGTGATCAGGATCGGAAAGGCCCAATACCGGACGAGCCTCGGGTGCTGAAAGTAGACGAATCGCCCGCCGCGAATCGCATATGCCAAGCCGCGTGCGAAACCGATTGGCGACTTCGCGACGGCCCCCGCGCCTTGCATCATGCCTCTAGCCACTGCGCGGCAAAGCTTAGTCCAACCCGAGTGGAACAGCTATCGTCGCATCCGTCCGACGACAGCGTCATCAGCCCTTGCCGCCTCGCGAAACAGCGGCTAAGGCCTTCCAACTTGTCGGACGAAATCGATGCGCTGACGGCAGCCACCCTCGGAGCGTTGCAGGGGCTGACCGAATTTCTTCCAGTTTCGAGCAGCGGCCACGTTGCCATCGGCGCGCACTTCTTCGAGATTGCGGGGAATTCTCTGGCGCTGGTGATTCTGCTTCACTTGGGGACACTGCTCGCAACGGTCCTGCTTTTCCGCAGCGACCTTCGCGAGCTCGCCGTAGAAGGCATCGCTTCAATTCGTCATCCAAGCCGATTTCGCTCGACGCCCGACGGGCGCACCTTGGTCGGGCTAGCGATCGCAACCCTCGTCACGGGAGCGCTGGGCTGGACCCTGCGGGATACCGCAGAGGCCTTCTCCGAAGACCTCCAGCTCGTCGGATACGGATTCCTCGTCTCCGCGGCCTTCTTGCTCGCAAGTGGCGTAGCTCGAGGAAATCGAGACGAGGTCTCTTGGACCCAGGCGTTGCTGATCGGCCTCGCCCAAGGTGTTGCGGTTCTGCCGGGCGTCAGTCGGAGCGGCATCACGATTGCCATCGCGATGCTGCTCGGCGTTCAGAGTGCCTCCGCCTTCCGCTTCTCCTTCCTGGTTTCGCTCCCGGCGATTTTGGGCGCCGCGCTCTACGAGGCGAGCAGCGCGGGAGGGTTGGGCTCGCTCGGACCGGCTGCCTGGATCGGCGGCGCAACTGCGATGGTGACGGGTTACATCGCGCTTGTTATCCTCCGAAAGATCATCCTCGTCGGACGCATGTGGACGTTCGCGCTCTACCTGATACCTCTGGGGCTGTACCTCGTTACGCGCTAGAACTCTGACTGCGCCGCACATGACCGACAACGACAAGGCATACGCAATCATCATGGCGGGCGGCTCGGGCACCCGATTCTGGCCTCTTTCGCGGAGCGATCGGCCGAAGCAATTTCTCTCCCTAGGCCCGGACGCCCGATCCCTCCTCCGTGCCACCGCCGAGCGCGTGTGGGCATTGATCCCGCCTGAGCGCACCTTCGTCGTTACTTCGGAGCTGCTCCGAGAGCAGGTCGAGCGCGAGCTACCGGAGCTCGACGCGACGCGAGTCCTTGCCGAGCCCGTCGGTCGAAACACCGCTCCCTGCATCGGCTGGGCGGCGACGCACGTGCGGCGACTCGATCCGGACGCCGTGATGACCATCCTCCCCGCCGATCACCACATCGGCGATACGGAAGCCTATGTCGACACGCTCCGGCGCGGGCTCGAGGCGGCGACCCATGGAGACTACGTTACCATCGGGATTCGCCCGACGCGGGCTGAGACCGGCTACGGCTACATCGAGGTCGGGACCGAGCTCGACCCCGGCGTGTTTCGCGCGCGCCGTTTCGTCGAGAAACCGAACCGGCAGCGAGCCGAGCAGTTCGTCGCGAGCGGAAGCTTCCTTTGGAACAGCGGCATGTTCTTCTTTCTCGCCTCGCGCATCCTGGAGGCGATCGATCTGCACCTTCCTGGGCTTGGTAGGCAGCTTCAGCAATACGAGACCGCCGCCGAACAGGGCCACGAGGCCGATCTCGTGTCGGCAACGTATGCGAGCCTCCCGGCTGTAAGCATCGACCATGGCATCATGGAGAAAGTCGACTCGGTGTCTGTCGTACCTGGCTCGTTCGACTGGTCGGACCTCGGAAGCTGGACGTCGGCGTGGGAGCTCTCGGCACAGGATGAGCGTGGCAACGTCCTGCCGGAAGGCGGCCTCAGCGTGGACGCTACGGGGAACTACGCCTGGGCCCCCGAAGGCAAGCTCGTGGCCCTGATCGGCGTCCGGGACCTCGTGGTGGTCGACTCGGGCGACGCGTTGCTCGTCGTCCCACGCCAACGGGCCCAAGAGGTTCGGGACATCGTCGAAGCGCTTCGCGAGCGCGGCGACGACAGGAGATGACCTCGTGAACCCTCACGTGTTTCGCCAGTACGACATCCGCGGTCATGCCGGGCGAGACTTCGGAGATGACTTCGTCGATGCGCTCGGTCGCAGCCTGGGCACATTCTACGCCAAGCGCGGGCTCCACCGAATCGGGGTCGGACGGGATTGCCGGCTGAGCTCGCCGCGCCTGCACGAGGCCCTCTGCGGAGGGCTCCGCCGCGCCGGGGTGAACGTCGTGGACATCGGCATCGGCCCAACCCCACTGCTCTACTTCGCGGTCCACCACCTCGATCTCGAAGGCGGCGTTCAGATCACTGGCAGCCACAACCCGCCCGATGAGAACGGGTTCAAGATGATGGTCGGAAAGGGCTCGCTATACGGCGCAGACGTCATCGAGCTCCGCGACGTCATGGAGAGCCGAAGCTTTCATGAAGCGCCCGGTGGCACCATCGAGGAGGTCGATCCGGGACCCGCATACGTCGAGAAGGCGAGAGCAGACATCGACCTCGGCCGCCGAGACATTCGATTCGCCGTCGACGCTGGCAACGGCGCAGGAGGTCCACTGGCATTGCAGACACTGCACGCGCTCGGCCTCTCTCCAGTTGCCCTTCTATGCGAGATGGACGGGACGTTTCCAGTGCACCATGCCGACCCCACCGAGCCGGAAACCCTCGAGTTGCTCCAGCGGCGGGTTCTCGACGACGGGCTCGAGCTTGGATTCGCCTATGACGGTGATGCCGATCGGGTGGGCGTGATCGATGCGCGCGGCGAAGTCATCTGGGGCGACAAGCTGATGATCATCCTGTCGCGCGCGCTGCTCGAGAAGCACCCGGGCGCGACGATCATCGGCGAGGTCAAGTGCTCGCAAACCATGTACGACGACATCGCGGCGCGCGGCGGCCGCGGCGTCCTCTGGAAGACCGGGCATTCGCTGATCAAGACCAAGATGAAGGAAGAACAGGCCTTGCTTGCGGGCGAAATGAGCGGGCATATCTTCTTCGCGGATCGGTACTACGGCTTCGACGATGCTATTTACGCCACGCTTCGAATCCTCGAAATCGTGTCGCATAGCGCGATCCCCCTGCACGAGATGTTGAGCGACGTTCCGGAAACGTTTGCGACCCCGGAGATCCGGGTTGAGTGCGATGACGCGCGGAAGTTCGACGTCGTGCAACAGGTGGTGGATCACTACCGACCAACGCACTCACTCGTCGACATCGACGGAGCCCGCATTCAATTCAACGGCGGTTGGGCCTTGGTCCGCGCATCCAACACGCAGGCTGTGTTGGTCCTACGATTCGAGGCTGATTCCGAGGAGCGCCTCGCGTCGATTCGCGATGAGGTCGAATCAGTTCTCGGGCGTTTCCGCAACGGCTGAAACGGGCAACGCAGGGAGCTCTACGCTCAGGCTCGCCGCGTAGGCCTCTGCACCACCCTCGGCTTGGCGCCAATCGCTCGGCCCGATGACCGCGCGGCGCGTCTCGTGGCCTGGGTGATAGACCAGTACCTCTTGGCCCTCGTGAATCGACGATACGGGGATACGTGCGGTGGGCCCCGCGCCGATGAAGCGGTAGACCTTGGCCGCCGGCGGATTGGTGATGACGCGAATGGTCCCAGTCGAGCCCGCGTTCGATGCGCTTGGCTCGGCCTGCGGTGCACCGAGGTCGGCTGAGCCTACGGAAGCCTCCGCGAGTTGGGCCTGCACGGCGAGCTCGTAGAGGGGCCCGCTGTCTGTGGTCACCCAGGTCGCGTCCGCGTGCACGACCGCTCGCGAAGGGCGTAGCCCCTCGTCGAACACGATGAACTCGTGCGCAGCGCCCACCGTCAGGTGCTGAGCGGACGCGGGGCCTCGGCCGATGAAGACGAAGATCTGAGAGTCCGGAGGCGTGACCCTGACGTCGATGATCCCCCCAACGGCCGCCACGGGTGCCGGCGCATCAGGCTGCAACAACGAATCGAGCCTGCCGGTGGCATGCAGCGCGTATGCCCCAAGGCCGAGCCCGGCAGCCAGTAGCCAAATCCCCCACCCTCCACGACGCTTGCGTGGCGGTTGAGGAAGAGAGGGCCGGTCGTACGGCTGCTCCGGCGCGATGGCAGCACGCGACTCCCGCTGCGCCAAGGTCTCGGAAGGCGCGATGGACTCCGACGCGGGCTCGGACACAGACACCGTCGAAGACACGGAGACCGGCGCTGGCGCGGGCTCTGCCGCGGGCTCTAGCTCTTGCTCCTCATCCGCCTGCCACTTGCGGATGGTCGCCGTGATTGGCTCTGGGGCCTCCCTCGGCTGCCTTGCGACCGCAGCCGCGGCCGGCGCACCAAGGTCGGGGATCGAAACGGGCGCTCCGCGCAGCGCTGGCTCCGAGGGCGGCACCGGAACCGTCTCAGGCTGATGATCGGGCAGCGGCGGCGGAAACGACTTGAGGGCGGGCTCCGCGTCAGCAGCAACACCCGCGTCCGCGTCTCCGCGGACTCCATGTGGGATCCGAATTCGCTCGGTGACCGAATCCTCCGCTTCCTGCAGCGGCAGTTGTGCCTGCTCCGGCTCGCGCGTCCGAAGCGCCGGCGCTCGCAGGAGCTCGTCCAGCTCGGCGTCGAGCTCGTGCGGATCGACCTGCGACGCATCCGGAGCAGGAGGGCGATCGCTCTCGCGGACCAGGCGCGCGAGCACGCGGCGCGATGCGCCACGGTTGATCGGGATGAGAGACGCTTCGATCGCATCATGCAGGTCGCGCAACCCCCTCGACGTGTGTCCTGTCGTGCTCTCTTTGACCAGCTGCAAGAGATAGGGGGGGACCCCCGGACCCGCGGCCACCAGGAGCCGCGCCAGCACCGAAACGAGTGAGCGCGCCGCCTCGTCGGGCTCGGCAGACGTGGCTGAGTCCGCCACCACGACCGAGCCCTCCAGGGTGACCCGAACGTCGTCCGGCTCGAGCTTCACCGCCTCGTTCATGAGGCCTTCGCAGGCCTCGAGCGCCACGAAGGCGCCGATCTCGAACGGGAGGCGGTCGCCGCGCTGCTCCAGCTCTTCCACCAGTTGGCCGACCCCAAGGTCTCTGATCATCGCTCCCCCTCAGTCTCGCTCGGGTGGACGTACGCACACACCGTGGTCGAGCAAGTACTCTTTGACTTCGGCCACAGTGTAGTGACCGTCGTGAAAGATAGAAGCCGCAAGCGCCGCATCCGCCCCTCCACTGGTGAGCCCGTCCTGCACGTGGCCGAGCGTCCCCACACCCCCGGAGGCTACAACTGGAATCGAGATTGCGTCCACAACCGCGCGAGTTAACACGAGATCATAGCCATCCTGCGTGCCGTCTCGGTCCATGCTCGTCAGCAGAATCTCGCCGGCGCCATAGTCGGCCATCTGTTTGGCCCAGGCGATCGCGTCGAGCCCAGTGTCACGCCTGCCACCGTGTGTGTAGACCGTCCACTTCAAGTCCGCGCCCACCACGCGTTTCGCGTCAATCGCCACGACGATGGCCTGGGCGCCGTAGGCCTCGGACACCTCTCGTACGAAAGTCGGATTGGCCACCGCGGCGCTGTTGATCGACACCTTGTCCGCCCCGGCATGCAAGAGCTCGCTCACGTCGCGGCGCTCGCGCACCCCACCACCGACCGTGAGTGGCACCGCGACGGTCGACGCTGTCCGGTCGACGAGGTCGAACAAGGTTCGACGCTTCTCGTGCGAGGCCGTGATGTCGAGGAAGGTGATCTCGTCGGCCCCACCCCGGCTATAGCGCTGCGCGGACTCGACCGGATCGCCGGCATCCCGGAGCCCCACGAAATTCACGCCCTTCACTACACGCCCATCCTTGACGTCGAGACAAGGGATGATTCGCTTGGCCAGCATCAAGCCTCTTCTAGCGCCGCGAACGCTTCGGACAACGTGAACGCGCCGGAGTACAGCGCGCGCCCACACACGGAAGCGCGAACGCCGGCGGCAGCCAACGCAAGGAGATGACCGAGGTCGCCGATTCCGCCCGAGGCGATCACCGTGGTATCGACGTGGGATTGAAGAGCGGCAGTCGCTTCGACGTCCGGCCCTTCCCGGGTCCCGTCGCGATGGATATTGGTGAATAGGATCGCTCCGATTCCCCAGTCATCGACTTTCTGGGCCAGCTCGGTGACGTCTTGCTCGCTCTGCTCTTGCCACCCTTCGACCGCAATCTTCCCGTCACGCGCATCGAGGGCCATCACGACGCCACGGGGGTACCGCTCGCAAATCGCCCTGGCGACGTCGGGTGCCTTGATGACGACCGTACCGAGCACGACCCTCGCGGCGCCTGCATCCATCCACTGCGCGGCGATGTCTTCGTTGCGTACGCCGCCGCCGATTTGGACCTGGAGCTTGGTCTCTCGAAGTATTCCCTGAATCACCGGAACGTGTGCCGGCTTCCCGCGCCGCGCCCCTTCGAGGTCGACGACGTGAAGCCGCTTCGCCCCTTGGTCTTCAAAGCGCTTCGCCATCGCCACCGGGTCATCGTCGTAGACCGTCACCTCATCGTATTTGCCCTGGTGCAGCCGCACGACTTTGCCGTCGAGCAAATCGATAGCTGGAATCAACTCCACGAGATGTCTCCTAGGAAGTGGCCGATCACGCGGGCACCGGCATGCTGGCTCTTCTCCGGGTGGAACTGGCACGCGAGGACGTTGTCCCGGGCGATTGCCGAACAGAACGGACCGCCGTAGTCGGTCGTCGCTACGACGAGACTCTCGTCGGTCGGCACGCAGTAGTAGCTGTGCACGAAATAGTACCACTCTGCGTTCTCGAACACCGGGTGTTTGCTGTCGATCTGATTCCAGCCGATGTGCGGCACCTTCAATGCGTGACCATCCGCATCCGACAAGTCATGTGCGAAACGCTGCACCTTCCCTGGGAAGATGCCGAGACCTTTTTCGCCGGGCGCTTCCTCACTCGACTCGAACAAAGCTTGCATGCCGAGGCAGATCCCGAGGTATGGACGGCCGCTTCCGATCCATTCGCGTACCGCCTCGCCAATCTCGCCGGCCAGCGCGTCGGCGCACTCCTTGAAAGCGCCCTGCCCAGGCATCACGAGACGATCGGCGCGCAGGAGGACGCTCGGGTCCGCGCTCAGCTCGGGCCTCGCGCCTGCACGCTCGAACGCCTTGGCCACGCTGTGCAAGTTCCCGAGGCCCAGATCGACGATCGCAACGCGTCCGCTGCTCATTCGCTCAACGTGCCCTTGGTCGACGGCACGCCGACGACGCGTGGGTCCACCTCGGTCGCCGCCCGGAGCGAGCGCGCGAAGGCCTTGAAACTGATCTCGATGATGTGGTGGAGGTTGTCTCCGGCCTCTTGCCTCATGTGCAGGTTGCACTGACTGCCGCGCGCGAAGCCCTCGAAGAACACTTCGGCAAGCTCCGAGTCGAAGTCGCCAACCTTGGCCTTCGGGAGCGCCATCGCCCACACGAAATACGGACGGCCGGAGAGGTCGAGCGCGCAGGTGACGCACGCCTCGTCCATGGGAAGCGTAGCGGACCCGTATCGACGGATCCCGACCTTGTCGCCGAGCGCTGCGGCGAACGCCTGACCCATGGCGATCGCGAGGTCCTCGGTGGTGTGGTGGCCGTCGATGTGAGTGTCGCCCTTCGCCGTCACCTTCAGGTCGAACAGGCCGTGCTTGGCGAGCTGCTCCACCATGTGCGTGAGAAACCCAATCGGAGTCTCCACCTGGTATTGACCGCTGCCATCGAGATCGAGCACCACGCGGATGTCGGTCTCGCTGGTTCGACGCTCTATCGTCGCTCTTCGTCCCATGTCGCCGCTACCATAGCCCGGAAATGCGTCCGGGCTAGGAGCCTAGCGCGAGTTCATCTTCTCGAGAACTTCTTCGAGCTTGCCCTGCAGCTCTTCGTTGTCTGGCTCGTGCTGCAGCGCCATCTTGAGGTTGAGCTTAGCCTGAGGCCAATCCTCGCTCTTGATGGCGCGGTGCGCGCGGGTGAAGAACACGCGCGCCTTGCTCGACCGTAGCATCACGCCACCCGGCGGCCGCATCGACCGGCGAGTTTCGCGAAGCCGGTCGTCGCGGTAGCGGGTCTGGCCTTCTGCCAGCCCCTCGTCGTAGAGCTGCCGCTTGGTTGGGTCGAGGAGCACGCGGTACGCCTCGCTCGCCTCCTGGTAGAGCGCGGTGTGACGCTCGGCTTCTTCCGGAGAACCGAGGAAGTTGTCTGGATGGTGTTCGCGCGCGAACCGGTGGAACGCAGATCGGATCTGATCTGAGCTCGCGGTACGGATGATCCCGAGGAGCTCGTAGTAGTTCTTGGCTTCCTCTGCGTCCGGCATGCTCTAGCTCCCGAGCCTGGCCTCGTGCCGTTCGCGCAACTCGTCGATCTCCTGATCGGGCAGCTCGCCGATGAGCTTGATCGCGATCTGCTGTTGCTGGCCGGTACCAACGTCCTGCGCCCTCACTTGAAGGGTGCCGTCGGCGTCGATCATGAATCGAACGGCAATTTGAACCTTGCCGCGCGTAGCCGGCCGCAACCCGTCGAGCACGACCTCGCCGAGAAGTTGGTTGTTGGTGATCTGGCGGTCCTCTCCCTGGCAGATGCGAACGACGACCGTCTCTTGCCCGTCTCGCGCGGTCGTGAACATCTTGGTCTGGCCGGCGGGAATCGCAGAGTTGCGCCGGATGATGTGCTCGCAATAGCCGTCAACCGTCTCGACTCCGAGCGACAACGGGGTGACGTCGAGGAGCAGCGGTGCCCGCATCGGCACGTCTTCGGCCGGCACTGCGGCAGTGACCGTATCGACGTTCTCATCGAGCGCCGCCCGGAGCTCGTCCGGCGCAGAGCTGCGAAGCTCGAGCGGAGGGGGGGGTGGCGGTGAGCCATCGACTGGCACCGACTCCGACGTAAACGCGTCGTCCCCTAGCTCCATCAGGAGACCCGACGGCTCCTCTTCTTCGAGAGGCGGCTCCGAGTCGTCGGCCGCCTGACCACCAATCTGCATCAAGAGTCCCGACGCATCCGCCATGCGGGTCGGCTGGAAATCGAGCGGATCGACGGGCGCTGCCACGCGCGTCATCTCTTGTTCGAGCGGATCTTCACGCGAGCGGGTGGGCGTATCGATTAAGCCGTCTTCTTCCGGGGGCGATTGACCGGCCTTGAGCTCGATCGGCGGCGGTGGCGGTGCCTGCCCAGGTAAAGTCGCCTTGCGCGCCGCGCGCGCAACCGGCGGCGGCGGAAGCGGCGGGCGATCGCCGATGTTGGTGACCTCGTCCTCGAACGTGGCCTCATCACCGACCGACGGATGGCTCCCGGTGGTTGGCTGCACCACCTTCTTGAGCGCGACTCGGCCGAGCGCCGCTTTGCGCGCCGGCTCCGCCAGCGCGAGCGCTTGCAGCGCCGCACCTTGCGCGACGACCAAGTCCGGATCGATATTGGCCAGTGGCTTGCGGCCGAAGTACTCGGCAACCATTCGCTGAAGCAACGGAATCCGCGTCGATCCGCCAACCAGGATCACGTTGTCGAGTTGCGTGGGACGAAGACCGGCCGCCTTCATGGCGTCTTCGCAAACGTCGAAACTGCGGGCTACGAGCGGCTGGCACATGTGCTCGAGCTGCTCGCGCGTCAACGCGTAGTCCAGGTTTAACGCCTTGCCACCCTCCCCGTAGGCAAGCTCCTCGATACACAGCTTCACCTGCGGCTTGTCGGAGAGCTGAATCTTCGCCCATTCCGCCGCCGCCTTGAGGCGCTCGTACGCCTGTCGGTCCTGGCGCGCATCATAGCGGCTTTGCTCGAGGAACTGCGCAGCCATGTGGTCTGCAACTACAGAGTCCACGTCATCGCCACCGAGAAACGTGTCGCCCGCGGTCGCGAGGACCTCGAAGACGTCCCCCGCGAGCTGCAGAATGGTGATGTCGAAGGTGCCTCCGCCGAGATCGTACACGGCGACTCGCTCGTTGGATGTCTTGTTGTAGCCGTATGCCAATGCAGCGGCGGTCGGTTCGTTGAGGATGCGGAGCACATCGAGACCTGCAACCCGGCCTGCAGCCTTGGTCGCGCTTCGCTGGAGCTCGTTGAAGTTGGCCGGCACGGTGACGACCGCTTGACCGCACTCGACGCCGAGCGCCGTCTCCGCAACCTTGCGAACATGCCGCAGCACGAACGCGCTGATCTCGCTCAGCGTGTATGTCTCCCCACGGGCCGTCACCAGCACGCCGCCACTCGGTCCCTCCGAGAGCTCGAAGGCAAAGCGCTCGCGCGCCTGAGTTACCTCGTAGCTCGTGTACGGCCGGCCGATCAGGCGCTTCACCGAATAGACGGTGTTCTGCGCATCGAGCAAGCGCCGTTCCTTGGCGTTCGAGCCGACCAGCACGTCGCCGCCCGGATGAAACGAAACGACCGAGGGAATCAACACGCCGTCGTCGTCCGAGAGCACCCTCGCGCCGTTCTTGTCGGCGACAGCAACCACGGAGTTCGTCGTACCGAGGTCGATCCCAATGACGGGTCCGTTACTCACAATCCCCTACCCCCACGAAAAGACTCCGCAAAAATGCCCTACCAAGGATACCCCGTCATCCGCGGGATTACACATTTCCGGTTTCGTGGGGTCTAATTTGCTGCGGGTTCCGGGGATTCTTCGGGGGGTTCGATGCCTTCGTCCTCTTCGCCCTCGGCCACAGGTTCGACGTCGACGACCTGCTCGCCGTCGCGAAGGCGAATCACCCGCACGCCCTGGGTGTTGCGCCCCGTCTCGCGGATCTCGGAGACGTGGGTGCGGATGACCTGACCACCGTTGGTAATGACCATGAGCTGGTCCTCAGGCGAGACGAGCCGGAGCTTCACCAGCGCGCCATTTCGCTCCGACGTATCCATCCCGATGATGCCCTTGCCGCCACGCCCCTGAGTCCGCCATTCGCCCACCTGGGTGCGCTTGCCGTAACCATTGGCGCTCACCGTGAGCACTTGGTGGTCGGTGTCGCTCTCGATGATGTCCATACCGATCACGAAATCGCCTTCGCGAAGGTCTATCCCCTTCACGCCCATCGAGTCGCGGCCCATGGCTCGGACGTCTTCGATCGGGAAGCGAATCGTCATGCCGTGCGACGTGCCGATCAAGACTTGCTGCCCGGGAGCTACGATCCTCGCGGCGAGCAGAGCGTCTTCATCGCCAATCGAGACACCGATGATGCCCGTCTGTCGAATGTTGGCATACGCGCTCAGGTTGGTGCGCTTTACGCGGCCGCGACGCGTACACGTGAGCAAGTACCCGTCCTCGACGAATTCGCGAATCGGTAGAATGGCCGCGACGCGCTCGTCAGGCTCCATGCCAACGAGGTTGACGACCGCTCTTCCCCGCGCCGCGCGGCCGGTCTCCGGGATCTGATAGACCTTCTTGAGATAGGCTTTGCCCTTGTCGCTCAAGAACAAGACGTCCGCGTGGGCGTTGACGACGAACACCCAGCTCACGAAGTCCTGATCGCGCGTGTCCATTGCCCGGAGGCCCTTGCCGCCACGGCCCTGCGCCCGGTATTCACTGAGCGGTACGCGCTTCACGTACCCGGCGTGGGAAATCGTCACGACGACCTCTTCGTCCGGGACCAAGTCCTCGATGGAGATGTCGCCTTCAGCCTCGACGATCTCGGTCCGTCGCGCGTCCCCGTAGCGTTCGCGGATCTCCTCTAGCTCCGCGACGATGACCTCGTCGAGCAAGACCTTGCTCGCAAGGATCGCTTCGAGCTCACCGATGAGGTCTGAGAGGTTCCCGTACTCGGTCGCGAGCTTCTCGCGTTCGAGCCCCGTCAGGCGGGAGAGCCGCATTTCGAGGATCGCTTTGGCTTGGCGCTCGGTCAGCAAGTACTCGCCGCGCTCCTTCGCCGCCTGGATCTCGTCCTCGGGCCGGCCCGCGCGACGCACGAACTCTTCGAGACCGCTGAGCGGGAGCTTCATCAAGCGTTCGCGCGCTTCATCCGGATCCTTCGACGAGCGAATCGTGCTCACCACGAGGTCGACGTCGGTCACGGCCATCCCGAGGCCCTCGACGAGCTCGCGCTGGGCCTTGGCCTGGCGAAGGTCGTAGCGGGTCCGCCGGACGACCACCTCACGCCGGTGGTCGATGAATCGCAAGAGGGCTGCGCGCAGGTCGAGCACTTCCGGGCGCTGCCCGACGATGGCCAAGCAATTGTACCCGAACGTGCTCTGGAGCGCGGTCATCTGGTAGAGCTTGTTGAGCACGATCTCGCCATGCGCGTCGCGCTTGAGCTCGATGACCATCCGCATGCCGTCGCGGTCGGACTCGTCCCGGAGGTCGCTGATGCCCTCGAGGCGCTTCTCGCGGACCAGGTCGGCGATCTTCTTGAGCAGCTCCGCCTTGTTGACCTGGTATGGGATCTCCGTGATCACGATCATCTCGCGATCGCCCTTGCCCGGAAGAGGCTCGATGTTCGCCCGGGCCCGCATCACGATGCGTCCCCGGCCTGTCCGGTAGCCGAGGTGGATCCCGGCGCGACCATAGATGTATCCGGCGGTCGGGAAGTCCGGGCCCTTCACGCCGAGGCGGCCGGTCTCGTCGTCGTCCTGCATCAGCTGGTCGACGCTGAGCTCCGGATCGCCCATCAAGCGCACCGTCGCATCGACGATCTCACGAAGATTGTGAGGCGGAATGTTCGTCGCCATCCCTACGGCGATGCCACCCGAGCCGTTGATCAGAAGATTCGGAATCCGGCTCGGCAGGACCAGCGGCTCACTTTCGGAGTCGTCGAAGTTTGGCCCGAAGTCGACCGTTTCTTTTTCAATATCGGCGAGCAGCTCAGATGCGAGCCGATGCATCCGAACCTCGGTGTAGCGCATCGCCGCGGCCGGATCGCCGTCGATGGAGCCGAAGTTCCCCTGCCCATCGACCAGCGGGTAGCGCATGGAGAATTCCTGCGCCATGCGAACTAGCGCGTCGTAGACCGCCGTGTCGCCGTGGGGATGGTACTTGCCGAGCACGTCACCGACGATGCGGGCGCTCTTCTTGTAAGAGGCGTTCCAGGTGTTCTTCTGCTCGTGCATCGAGTAGAGAATCCGCCGGTGGACCGGTTTGAGACCGTCCCGAACGTCTGGAATCGCCCGCCCGATGATGACGCTCATCGCGTAATCGAGGTACGAGCGCCGCATCTCATCTTCGAGCGCGACCGGCTGCTTGTGTGGAGATTCCGCCATGAACTAGTGCTCCCGAGCGTCGCTCCCCTGTGCTGCGACGCGGCCGCGAAGCTACCACGTGAGCCTCGCTGCTGCACGCACTCTCAGGGCGCGCGAACTGCTGTTTTTTGGCTGGTTCCGAGGAAGTTTCGTAAACCCCTGAAGAGAGCCAACGCGGAGCGGAGAATGGATACGGCAATGCGCGATCTGGAGCGAATCGAAGAGCGCTCGACAGACGAAGGACGGGGTGTCTTGATCCTGTCCGGTGTGGGGCTGATCGCAGCCCTCGGCATCGTCGTGGCCGCGGTCGCCGCCCTGCCGGACGCTTCCGAATCGCCGATTGAAGACCCGCTGCAGATGCTCGCCATCGCGCAAGAGATCGGCGGCGAAGAAGAGGAACAGGAGCCGGCCGAGGACCCGCAGCTCAATCCCGAGAGTCTGAGCTTCCCGACGACGCTCGTGACGGATACGCGACCCGAGCTAGCAGTCGCGTTGGCTGCGGCGACCGCCGAGCTCCAACATCTGGACCCAGTCACGCGCCGGCCACCCCGCTCTGACATCGCCGCCGGGCTACCCGCAGCCGTGACGGCCGGCCCGGATGGAAAGTCCGTGGAGATGGCCGCCGGGCGTGACCCCCTGGTGGCGGCGACCGTGCCAGAGAACACCACATCGGCGCCAGCCGGCTACGAGGGACGCTACACGCTACAAGTCATCAGCTACAGCGACCCCGCAGAGGCACGCATCTTCGCCAGCGCGCTACGCAAGCGAGGCCATGCAGCCTACGTGACCAGCGGCACGGTCGAAGACCGAGGGACCCATTGGCGGGTCCGCATCGGCCCCTTCGACACGCGGCAAAAAGCCCAAAGCTACCGATCGACGTTCGAACGCGAAGAAGGGATGAACACCTTCATCGTGAGGAACAAGATTCTGAGAGCCCAGAAGCGCCCTTCGGCGCTGCACCTACGGCAGTTCTTCCAACCAAGAGTCGTCCTCGAACCACTTCGCTCGAAGTGCGCTGAGGATTCCAGTCGCCTCGATCGCGTCGACGTAGTTGTCGATCAAGTTGTAGAAGCGTGGATCCTTGGCGGAGACGGCGATGCCCATTGGCTCGACCGAAAGCGGCTCTTCGAGGGTGATCAGGCCCGCATCGGGGTTGCGGAGAATCGCCAGGATGCAGGCTGGGAGGTCAGCGATCATCGCGCTCGCCGATCCGTCGACGACCTTGGCAACCGCTTGCTCATAGGTGTCGACGCCCACGAGCTTGGCCTTTGGCACGTTCTTCTTGACGAACGCGGCGCTCGTCGAGTTCTTCAGCGTCACGAAGGTCACGTCCGGCTGGTTGATGTCGTCGACTGTTTCGGCACCCGCCAGCGCCTTCGAAGTCGTCACGAGTGACTTGCCCGACAGAAGGTAGGGGCCAACGAACAAGAAGTCCCGGGTCCGGTCAGCCGTGATGTCAACACCCGACATCACCATGTCGACCTGCCCCCTCTTCAGGGCCGGCAACAGTTGACCGAACGGCTTCTGAACGAATTCGACTTCGAGACCCAACGCGTAGGCGAGCCCCTGGGCAAGATCGACCTCGAGCCCGATCATCTGGCCGCTCTTTCCCTTGACGTTGAGGGGCGGCTGATTCGCGGACATCCCAACCCGCAGCTTGCCGGTCTTCACGACGCGGTTGATGACGGGCTGCGCGGTAGCCACGCTGGAGCCTAAGAGAGTGAGTGCGGTCAGCGCGGCGATCGCCGCGAGTCGAATGCTGTTGAACATGAACGTTGCCTTTCTTGGGTGGTAAAGCGGGCCGGAGCGTACACCGCCCCCGCTAGGCTGCAACATGTTGCCGCCGCATAGCGACGCACGTCCGCACAAGAGCCGCCCCCAAGACATGCGCGGAGCGCGAGCCGGTACGGCGAGGCCCGGCGCGAACGCGCCGCCAAGCCCGAGCGAAGCAAGGGGCGCGGAGGGAGGACTACGGGTGGGGGTGGGCGGGTCGGATGTCACTAAACCTCCCGACGCCAATCGCGTTCGCTGGACGCTGGCGCTGAACGCTGGCCGACTGGCGCTGGCGCTGATCACTGTCGCGCCTCAAGACACTACGGGACGCGAGCCGGAACGGCGAAGCCCGGCGCGCATGCGCCGCCAAGCCCGAGCGAAGCGAACGCCGCGGAGGCACGCTGCCCACTCGCGTGAGAGTGATGCCGAACTACCGGTGGGGGTGGGCGGGTGGATTTAACTAAAACCTCCCGACGCCAATCGCGTTCGCTGACGCCGGCGCGGGCGCGCTACGCCCTCACCTCAGCAGATACTCACGCAGCGCTTCCTTCGCTACGTAGCTCGCCTTGATGCGCCACTTGGGCTCGTTCACGACGAGCGCGGCGACAGCAATCTGCGGGTCGTCGACTGGGGCAAAGCCCACCCACCAGTTGTACGTGCGGCTGTCTCGACTGAGGGTTCCGGTTTTGCCGGCCACCCGGATCCCCGGAAGAAATGGCCGCCCACGCTGATCCCAGAACGCCTTCTTGGCGGTTCCCTTCGTCACCGTGTTCGTCATCATCTCGCCGGTCTGTCGCGCCGTATTGCGGGGCAACACCTGGCGAAACGCCCGCGGCGTGTGCTGGTAGAGTGTCTCACCGGTGGGGCTCTCGATTCGATCCACGATCGCCGCGTAGGGCATCAGTCCATCGTTGGCGATCGTAGACGCGAGCAGCGCGCCGTGGAGCGGGGATAGCTGACTGTGCCAGAAGCCCGCCGCCATTCGCGCTCGCTCCAATCGGCTATCCGGAACATCTGCAGGACTCGGCGTTGCCGGCAGATCGAACGGCAACCGCTGACCGAATCCAAACGCGGACACGTATTGCGTCATCCGCGCGCCGTCGATGTAGCGGTCCGCGAGCTTCGCGAAGATCGCGTTGATCGAATAGCCGAGCGCATCGCCGAGGGTTGCGCACCAGCGGTCTCGCTTCGGGCTGTCAACGAGATCGGCTTGCACCAACCCGCGCATGCCACCGCCGTAGCAGACCGACGTCGAGCTCTTCAAACCAGCGTCGATGAGCGCAGAAGCCGTGACGATCTTGAAGACGGAAGCCGCCGGCGGCGCCGGGTCGGTCACCACGCGCGCGCTCGCGCCCTTCCCTGCCTCGTACCCGACGAAGGCGAGCACGCGCCCTGTCTTGGGGTCAATTGCAGCCAGCCCGCCTTGAGGAACGTCGTAGCGGGCGAATATGGACTGCATGTGTGACTGGAGGTCGTTGTCCACCGTGAGCACGGCTCGGGTGCCGTCGCGCCGCGGAACCACCCAAGCGTCGCCAACGGCGCGGGCCCTCGCGATATCGACGTCCGAGAACGGGGGCGCCAGAGCGCGCGCCACGTTCGTCGACGCACGCTGGGCCGACGGCGGGCTCGCCGTCAACGCCAAAGGCGTGCCGAGAACGAGAACGAGGCTCGCCAGCCCCCAGAACAAGGAGTGACCAATTACGACGCGCACAGGGATACGCTAGAGAAGGCCCCCGCTCTGGTCAACAAACCCATCAGTCCGCTGTGACTGAAATCCCCTGCCGGTGATTTACCGTCCGGCGTGACGCCGCGATATACTGGAGGGGTGCCGTTCAAGGACCAGACGACGAGCGCCAGCCAGACCGTCCTCACCGAGGTAGGCGAGGCGCGCGAGCCGAGCTCCTCAATCGGGAGCGGCTGCTTGATCGTCATTTACGGACACGACATGGGACGCCGTGTGCAGGTCGGGTCTGAACCCTTGATGATTGGCCGCTCGCCCCAAAGCCAGGTTCAAATCGACCAGGAGAGCGTGTCTCGCAACCACTGCCGCATCCGCTTCTCCGGGGGCGAGTTCTTGGTCCGGGACCTCGGCTCGACCAACGGAACCTATGTCAACGACGACCTCGTTGAAGAGGAAGCCCGCCTACGCCACGGCGACCAACTCAAGGTTGGCCGCACGATCCTAAAGTTCATCGTCGGGGACGACGTCGAGGTCCAGTACCACGAGGAGATCTACCGACTGATGACCACGGATGGTCTCACCCAACTCCACAACAAGCGCTACTTCGATGAGATGATCGACCGGGAGGTGGCGCGGGCGAAGCGATACAAACGCTCGTTCTCCTTGCTCGTCTTTGACGTCGATCACTTCAAAAAGATAAACGACCGTTTTGGACACTTGGCGGGCGATGCGATCTTGAGACAACTGGGAGCCGTGCTTCTCGGTCGGCTTCGTGTAAACGACGTTTTGGCGCGCATCGGTGGCGAGGAGTTCGCCTTGATCACACCCGAGGTCGGGTTGGATGGCGCGACGGGGCTCGGCGGAAAGATCAACCGCTTGATCGGCGATACCCGCTTCGAGTTCGATGGCGAGCGTGTCGACGTCACCGTCAGCGTTGGCGTCGCCGAATGGCAACCGCACTACGAAGACGCCGCGGACTTGATCCAAGCGGCCGACGCCAAGATGTACGAAGCCAAACGCGGCGGCCGCAATCGGGTCTGCTTCTGACGAAGCCCCAGAGCTCCACGAGCGCGACCGCAATGACGCGGAGCGACGCGCCGCTCTGACGACCTGTCCGCCGAGGTAGGTGAGTGACTGCGCACTCGCCGACGCTGAGCTCCGAGCGTCTCGCTTGGAAGATCAGCTCGGCGCTGATGAGAGCGCCATCGCTCCGGAGATCGCTCGAGCAAACCAGACTTTGCGGCAGCAGCTTGAACGCGCAGTTGGCATCGCGGACACCAAGCCCGAGAACCCGATTGACGAGCGCGGTCCAAGTCCGACCCCAAAGTCCCCGCCACCAACCGTCGCTCCGATCGACCCTGTACCCCGCAACGACGTCGTGGTCGCTCAGCAGGCGAGCCGCCGCCGGAAGCTCACGGAGGTCGAACTGGCCATCGCCGTCGGTCAGGAAGACGAGCTCCATCGACGCCCGATCGAGCCCAGAGCGAACCGCCGCCCCATATCCTCGATTGCGGAGATGGGTGACGATTGTCAGCTCCGGGATGCGAGCTCGCAGCTCTCTCAGAACCTGAGACGTGTCATCCGTGCTGCCGTCGTCCACGACGACGATCTCGAGCTCCGATGCCAGGCTTTGGCCCACTTCGGCCGCCTGGCCGACGACCCGGGCGATGTTGCCCTCCTCGTTGAAACAGGGAACCACCACGGAAAGTCGCATCGGCGGGAGACTAGCGCCAAGAGTGAGACCCTTGCCAGCCAAATAGTGCGTGGCTATGTTCGCCCACAGTATTGGAAAAACTTGGGTTCTCGCCGAGTTGGAGTAGAAACACGCAATGAGCGACGAAGAGGAAACAATCGCATCGATTCCGCCCCCGGATACTGGGGAAATCGAGTTCGGCAACGAGCTTCCTGTTCTGCCGATCCGGAACGCAGTGCTCTTCCCCGCCGCCGTCGCGCCCTTCGACGTCGGGCGCGAGAAGTCGGTTGCGCTCGTCGAGGACATCGAGAACCTGGACCAGCCCATCATCGCGATCATCGCGCAACGGGATCCATCGACCGACGACCCGAGCCAGAATGACCTCTATCCGGTCGGCGTGGCGGCGCGTGTGCTCAAAGCGCTAAAACACAGCTCCGGCAACTACAGCCTCATCCTGCAGGGCCTCGTGCGCATCCGCCTCGAAGAAGTCGTGACCGCCGAGCCATATCTGCGCGCGCGGGTATCGCGCCTCGAGGAGCCGGCTCCCGAAGACGTCGAGAGCGAAGCCCTCGCGATGAGCCTTCGTGATATCGCGAAGCAGGTCATCCAGCTCATGCCTGAGCTGCCCCGGGAGGCTGGGTCGTTGATCGACTCCATCCAGGAGCACGGTCAGCTCGCCGACTTGGTCGCCGCGAATCTTGACGCGCCCGTCGACGAGAAGGCGCAGCTCCTCGAAACACTCGATGCAAAGGATCGCATTCGCAAAGTCCTGCGCTTGCTGACGCGGCAGCTCGAAATCCTCAAAATGCGCGAGCGTATCAACTCGCAAATTAAAGAGGAGATGGGCAAGAACCAGCGTGAGTACGTCCTCCGCCAACAACTCAAGGCCATCAAAGAAGAGCTCGGCGAGGAGGAGGGTGATCAGGGCGACCTCGACATCCTCGAGGAGCGTATCGCAAAGGCCAATCTGCCCGAAGAGGCCGACACCGTCGCCCACAAGCAGATCAAACGGCTGCGTCAGATGCAGGTGGGCTCGGCCGAGTACACGGTGGTTCGGACCTACATCGACTGGATTCTCGACATCCCGTGGAGCAAACAGACCACCGACAACATGGACATCGCCGCGGTGCGCAAAGTCCTCGACGAGGACCACTCGGGCCTCGAGAAGGTGAAGAAGCGCATCGTCGAGTACCTCGCGGTGCGGAAGCTCAAGAAAGACAAAAAGGGGCCGATTCTATGTCTGATCGGGCCGCCCGGCGTCGGCAAGACTTCTCTTGGCCGTTCCGTCGCGAGGGCACTCGGTCGGAAGTTCCACCGCATCAGCCTCGGCGGCGTGCACGACGAAGCTGCGATTCGCGGGCACCGACGCACCTACGTGGGCGCCCTTCCCGGCCAGGTCATCCAAGGCATGAAGAAAGCGAGCACCATCAACCCGGTCTTCATGCTCGACGAGATCGACAAGATCGGCCACGACTTCCGCGGCGACCCCGCTGCTGCGTTGCTCGAGGTGCTCGACCCCGAGCAGAACGACACGTTCAGCGATCACTACCTCGAGATCCCTTACGACCTCTCGAAGGTGATGTTCATCGCCACCGCCAACGTCGGCGACACGATCCCCGCACCGCTCAAAGACCGTATGGAGATCATCGAGATCCCCGGCTATACCCGTCGAGAGAAGCTCGACATCGCGCGCGTGCACCTGATTCCGAAACAGCTCGAGGAGCACGGCATCAAGCCCGAGCAGATCACCCTCGAAGATCCGGCGGTGGAATCGATTATCGACCACTACACGCGTGAAGCGGGCGTTCGTAACCTCGAGCGCCAGATCGCTAGCGTCATCCGCGGCGTGGCCGTGAAGGTTGCCGAAGGCGAGACGGGCCCCTGGACGATTGCAGACGAGGAGGCGCTTCGCCCCTACCTCGGTGCACCGCGATTCAGCTCGGAGGTCGCAGAACGCACCGCCGAGACCGGTGTAGCGACGGGCTTGGCGTGGACCTCAGTCGGCGGCGAAATCTTGTTCATCGAGTGCACGCAAATGCACGGAACCGGAAAGCTTCAGCTCACCGGCCAGCTTGGCGACGTCATGAAGGAGTCGGCCCAAACCGCGATGAGCTACGTTCGCACGCGCGCCAAGGAGTTCGGCATCCCCGAGGACTTCCTCGAGAAGAGCGACATCCACATCCACATTCCCGCGGGCGCCATGCCGAAAGACGGGCCTAGCGCGGGCGTCACGATGATGACCGCCATCGTCTCGCTTCTCACGGGCATTCACGTTCGTCACGACGTAGCAATGACCGGCGAAATCACGCTTCGCGGCCGAGTGCTCCCCGTAGGTGGCGTCAAAGAGAAGGTCCTCGCCGCGCATCGCGCTGGCATCAAACGCATCATCCTGCCGGAGCGCAACACGGCCGACCTCGACGAGATCCCCGAAGAGGTCCGCGAGACCTTGGAGTTCGTTCCAGTGTCGAAGATGGACGCCGTCCTAGCCAACGCGCTCCTCGAGCCGAACCGGCTGCAACTCGACCTCGCCGACCCGCGCCCAGAGAAGAACGAAGCCGTCCAACCGACGGCTCCTTAGAGCTCGAGGCGGTGGTGGACCGAACGAAACGACCAGTTCGGGCAGCGCGCCGATGAGGGAAGACAGCAGCTTTCGCACCGGCTACTGGCTACTGGTCCCTGCGATCATCATCGCCGCAGGGATTCTCGGCTACTACACGTTTCGCTCATCCATCGAGCACACGGAGCTCGGCGAGGAGACGATCGCGCAGTCGCTGCTCTCCGTCGCTCAGCAGGGCGTCCAAGCGGTCGAGCGCTACATTCAGTCAGCGGACAATACTGTGTTCAGCCTCGTGGACTCCAGCGACTCGAGCACGCTCGACACCGTCTGGCTCCCCGCAGCCGAGCGCCAGACCCCCAGCGTGCGAGCTGTGCTCCTCGTAGACCGGAGCGGCAATCTCATCCAATGGGCGAGCACGGAGGACCGCAAGACACGGAGAACGTTTCTGCGCGTATTTCGTCAAGAGCTCTTGAAATCGCTCGACCTCGACTCGTCCGACCCTCAGATGCTTCGCCATCTGCATCAGGAGGCCGGCGACAAGAGCTACTTGCTTTCGTACAAGGCGTACTCGACGCTCGCCGGCGATCTCACATATGTCATCGCGTACCACGACCTTGGGTACTTGGTGGACGAGGTGTTTCCGATGGTTCTCACCTCGGAGGAGTCGACGCCGCGTTACAACGTCGTGGACGAAAGCAACAACGTCGTCTTCGGACCGGACCTCTCGGAAGTCGGCGTGTACACGGTCGGTCACCGCTTTCCGAAGACGCTCTACGAGTGGCGTTTGCAGGTTGCCCCGAGGCAAGCGGAGCTCCTGCAGGCACAGGGGCGCTCCCGCATGCGGGGGGCCGCGGCACTGCCGCTCATGTCGTTCGCCATCATCCTGTTGAGCGCCGTGTTCTTTCTCTACGCTGCGGAGAAGGAGCGCCGTCTCAGCCAGCTGAAGAGCGAGCTCATGGCGAACGTGTCTCACGAGCTGAAGACACCGCTGTCGGTCGTTCGCATGTTCGCCGACATGCTGCGCTCCGATCGCGTGCCGAGCGAGGAGCGGCGGCTCGAATACTTGGACATCATCTGCCGCGAGTCCGAGCGCCTGACCTCACTCATCGACAACGTTCTCGACTTCTCCGCGCTCGAAAGCGGGCAAGGGACGTATCGGCTGAAGAAGGGTGACTTGGCCGAAGCCGTCGACCGCGCGCTCGCGGCGTTTCGCTACCGCAGCGAACAGGAGGGCGTCGAGATTCGACTAGAGGCGTCGGAAGACTTGCCGCCGGTGATGATCGACCAGGAGGCCATCGCGCTGGCGGTGATCAACCTGCTCGACAATGCGGTCAAGTACGGCGGACAGACCGAGGTCGAGGTCGAGCTGAGCACCCGGCGCTCGGTGGTCGACATCTCAGTCCGCGACCACGGGCCGGGAATCCCACCCGAGTCGCTTCGCTTGGTGTTCGACCGCTTCTACCGCGGCCCGGACTCCGGGCCGACACGCGGCTCGGGCATCGGGCTGTCGCTCGTCAGGCACATCGCACAAGCGCATGGCGGGCGCGCTTGGGCCCGGAACGCTGCTGGGGGCGGCGCGGTCGTGGGCTTCTGGATTCCGGTGGCGCGATCGTAAGGAGAGCAATCTTTGCCGCCCCGGCCGAGGGCGGCTATCTTCGCCGCGATGGCGGAGACGGAAGACACAGGGCAGACCATCTTGCTCGTCGAGGACGACCCGGCGCTCGCGCTCGGGCTGTCGGACAGCCTTCGCTTCGAAGGATACCGGGTCATCCATACCGCCAAGGGCGAGAAGGCAATCGAGCTCGCGCGCTCAGAGCCGGTCGACTGCATCATCTTGGACCTCATGCTGCCTGACATCAATGGCTACCAGGTCTGTGAAACGATTCGCGAAACCGATCCGATTCTCCCGATTCTCATGCTGACTGCACGTGGCCAGGAGTCCGACAAGATTCGAGGCCTCGAGGCCGGCGCTGATGACTATATGACCAAGCCGTTCTCGATCGGCGAGCTGGTCGCGCGCCTGCGCGCGCTCTTTCGCCGCGCAGAGCGCTCGGTGCGTCCGTCATCCGCGGAAATCCGTATCGGCGAGATCAACGTCGAGACGGGGGCCCAGACGCTCACCCGCGGATCGGAGACAGAGCACCTTTCGTTCTACGAAGTCGAGCTCTTGAAGTTCCTCTGGGAGCGTGAAGGGGAGCCCGTATCGCGCGACGAGATCCTCGACAAGATCTGGGGCCTCGAAGCAGGGCCGAACAACCGAACGGTCGACAACTTCATCGTCAAACTTCGAAGAAAGATCGAGCCCAAGCCCGACCGACCGGTGCACATCCTCACGGTCTACGGCGTCGGCTACAAGCTCGTCTGCTAGCAGGATGGGAACCGGGCTCACCACTTTTCTCTGGTACGGACTCTGCGGAGGCGTCGTGGCGCTGACGATCGTCGTCGGTGTAGGGCTCTTCATGTGGGGAACGCACAAGGAGAAGCGGCGAAAACGCGATCAGCCGCCGTCTTGACCAGGTGGTGAGCGGTCTGTACAACCAAGCCGCTTTGCATCGGACGGGGATTGGCGAGGAGACCTTTTGCCAGGAGAACAACAACGAGGCGGAATTGGCCGCTGGCTGGCGATAGTCATCTATTCGGTCGCCCTCACCTACCTGGTCATCGTCGGGTTCGCCTCAGTCATCCCTCAGGTCTTCTGGCCCGACAGCGACGAGACCTTCGATCTAGATTGCGCGGACGGCCTCGAGCTGCTTCGCCACGAGGTGGACGAGCTCCGGCTCGCGTACCTCTCCACCAACGAAACCGATCCAACCGCGATGGAAAAAGCGCTTCAATCCTGGGACCTACGCCTCAACGCGCTCGCAAAGCGGTGCGACGAGGACGAAGTCCACCTACTCAACCGCTATCGGCACCGCGTCGAGCTGAACTTGCAGCGGTACATGCGCGAAGATGCCCCTCTCGCGGAGCGCGTGAACGCAACCGTCGGCGTGATTGCCGATTCCCCATCCCCCGAACCACCGGAGCCCACTCGATGACAGAGCCGCCCGAAACAGAGCCGCCCGAAGAGGAAGGCGCCCAGACATTCGAAGAGCTTGGCCTATCCAAAGAAGTTCTCACCGCGTTGAGCGAAATGGGCTGGGACACTCCCACCCCGGTCCAACGCGACTCCTATCCGCTTGCCATCGCCGGACACGACATCATCGTCCAGTCGCGCACCGGCACCGGCAAGACAGGTGCGTTTGGCATCCCGCTCGTTGACAAGCTGATCACCGACGATGGCGACGAGCAGGCACTGATCCTCGCGCCGACGCGCGAGCTGGCGCTACAAAGCGCCGCCGAGATCGAAAAGCTCGGAAGGCATCGAAACATCGATACTGTCGCCGTGTATGGCGGCGCGTCGATGGACCGCCAGGTGCAGGCGCTCGAAAAAGGTGCCCGTGTAATCAGCGGTACCCCCGGCCGCGTGCTCGACCACCTCAAGCGCGGAACGATGGATGCGTCCAAGTTGCGTTTCCTCGTGCTCGACGAAGCCGACGAGATGCTCTCGATGGGCTTCGCCAAAGAGCTCCACGCCATCATCGAACGGCTCCCCAAGAAGCGCCAAACGCTGCTGTTTTCGGCAACGGTCGACCGCGCTATCAAGCGGGTCGCCGAGAAGCACATGCGCGACCCGGAGTTCCTCGGACTGTCAGGCGACCATGTCGGTGCGCTCGGCATCGAACACTTCGTCTACATGGTGAGCGGAGTCGGACGCGTTGCAAACCTGATCACAGTGCTCGAGACGGAAGATCCGGAGAGCGCTCTGATCTTCTGCAACACGAAAGCCGAAACCGAAGAAGTCACCGCCGCACTTCAGCGCGCCGGCTTCAACGCCGAGTGGCTCAACGGGGATCGTCCTCAAAGGGAGCGTGAGGAGGTGCTGGGCCGGGTGAGGCGCGAGGAGCTTCGCTTCTTGGTCGCCACGGACGTCGCCGCCCGCGGCATCGACGTTTCTCACCTGACGCACGTCATCAACTTCTCGTTGCCCACAAACGTCGAACAGTACGTGCACCGCACAGGACGAACGGGCCGCGCTGGACGAACTGGAACTGCGATTACGCTAGTGGGACCCACCGAGCTCGGCATCCTGTACTACCTGCGTCTGCAGTACCGGATCTTCCCCGTCGAACGAACCCTCCCGAGCGAAGGCGAGCAGCGAACTCGCCAGGAGGCCGACCGCATCGCCATGCTCGACGCGGCCTACCCGAAGCCGGCGAGTGAACACGACCTCGCGCTGGTGCGGCGCTTCCTCACTCACGCCAACGCAGAGCGAATGCTCGCCGGCCTTCTCGGTGCGTTCTTCGGCGAAGATACCGAGGACGTCGACAGGGTTGCGGCAGCAAAGCGCCGTCGAGGCAAGCAGCACCCGGATAGCCACAGCAAAGTCGACGGGAACTCGGACGAAGACTCGCCGGAAACCGCCACTCTTTCCGTGAACATCGGACGCCGAGACGAGCTGAAAGCCTCCGAGCTCGGCCGCCTCCTACGCGACCGAACCGGTCTGAAACGCAAGGAAATCGGGCGCATACGGGTGCGCGACAAGCATTCGCTGGTTGACGTGCCGGAGGACCGCGCGGAGGACGTCATCGAGGCGATGGCTGGTGCCGTCCTGCGAGACCGTAAGCTCGAGCTCGAGCTCGCCGAGAACGGGTAGTCCCAAATTTGGGGCCCGGTGCTCGGGTCGTCTATCTTGTTCTTCGTAGATGCCCGAGGGGATTGCATCGAGTAGGCCAGAGCCTTCGGGGTTGCACCCGGGCGTCGTGGTGGGCGGAAGGTTCGAGGTCGTAGACCGCGTCGACGAGGACGCGCAAGCGGTCGTCTGGTCGGCCAAGGACCAACAAACCAACCGCGCCCTTCTAGTCCGCGTAATTCGGCAGGAGCTCGTGCCATCCAGCTCCGTGCCGGAGCTTCGCGAGGCTTGCCGGACAGCGGCAACACTGTCGCATCGCAACATTGCACGCGTGTTTGGGGTTGGGAAGACGCCGCGAGGCGCGCACTTCATCGCGGGCGAGTGGATCGACGGAGCCCGCCTGTCGGACTTCATTCAGAAGCGGAACAGCGACGGCGACCCGATTTCGCTGCGCGGCACGTACAATGTGATCGCGCACCTATGTAGTGCCCTAAGCTACGCCCAAGAAAAGGGACCTCACGGAACTTTGCGACCGAGCGTGGTGTGGGTGACGCGGGGTGGCCACGTGAAAGTGCAGGACTTCGGAGTCGGCCAGGTATTGCTGGACTCTGCCGGTCCGGACGCCTTCAGGAGCGCAGACCATGCGTGTTTGGCCCCAGAAGTGAAGCGCGGCGAAGCTCCGACGGAGCGAAGCGACGTGTTTGGCATCGGCGCGATTCTCTATGAGCTCCTGACCTCCCGCGCTCCTGGCCCTCACTTCGTGGCACCGTCTCACGTGAGGGACGACATCCCGCCGGAGCTCGATGGGATTCTATTGGAGTGCCTGGCGCCGGACCCTGAGGATCGATTCGAGTCGCCGGAGGCAGTGCGAAACGCGCTGTTGCCGTTCGTGACGCAAGCAAACTCACTGCCGCCGCCCGCGGACGCCGACGTGAGTGTCGACATCGACCTCGGCTCCGTGCTGCCTCCAGCGGACCTCGACATTCCGGGCGTGGACGTAGCGGCCGTGCCGCCCTTCGCTCCCCCACCAGGCCCAAAACGCCGACGAATCGCGAGCTTGATCCACGAGCTCTCGACCGATCCAAAACAGCGGTGGATGGTCGCGCGTGACAAGATGGACCACGGACCGTTCAACGCACGCGAGCTCATCGAGCGACTCAACGTCGGCGGATTCGCAGGCGACGACCCGACGATGAACACCGACACCGGCGAGCGAAAGCCGCTCCGCAAATGGCCGGAATTCCGTGAGTTCGTCCTACAGCGCGAACATCAAGACACCGAAGCGGCCGAGCATGCCGCGAGGGTCAACGCGCACCGCGCAGAGACACGCTCGTCGGCGATGAAGTGGCTAATCGCGGCTTCGTTGATCGGCGTCGTTGCCCTGGTGATAGGCGGGTTCCTGCTCTCGCGATCGAGCGGTATGCGCGAGATTGCAAATATGGAGCTCGACGATTTGTTCAAGCTCGGCAAGATCACGACGGGTGAGGCAGGTCTTCTACCCGATCCTCCGGTGAGAAAACGAAAGCGCGGTTCGACCACGGTTCCGGCCAAGCGCAGCAGTAGCGGAGGGTTCGAGAGCTATAGCGAGGCCATGAGCCGCGCGATGGAGATCGGCGACGCCTCGCAAGGCGGCGGCGAAGGGCGACTCACGGGCGGCCAGGTCGCAGGCGTGATGAACAACAACCTCAACCGCTTCTACAGCCGTTGCGTCGTGCCCGAGGTGAAGAGCGGCGGAAAGCCCGGCACGGTCAAAGTCGACCTCGCCATCGCGGGCAGCGGCTCGGTGATGGGCGCGACCGTCCACGGGGGCAGCCCTTCGTTCCAGGGGTGCATGGGACAACAGATCAAGGCGGTCCGCTTCCCAGGCTTTGGCGCCCCCCGCATGGGCGCGAGGTATACCTTCACCGTGAACTGAAGCCCGCGGTGAACGCGACTGGCGTCGGGAGGCTTAGTTTCATCCACCCGCCCACCCCCACCACGTAATCCTCCCTCCGCGCCCCTTGCTTCGCTTGGGCTTGGCGGCGCCCTTGGCGCCGGGCTTCGCCCTTCGGGCTCGCGCTGCCGCGCATGGCTTTTGCGTGTGGAGGAGAATCGGTCGGGATGCGCGGCACAGCGACGGGGCGGGAGGCGAGTTGTATGACGCCGTATGGAGACGGCCGAGCGGGGTCCCCGGCGCGAGCACGTGCGTCGCGACCGAGTCTCCGTGCGCGGACGCGCCCTATCCCTTGAGCGCTGCAGCGACTTTCGGGATTCTTGCGAAGCTGTCTTTGTCCGACGCCTTCTCGAGAGCGTCCTGGGGCGTCACGACGCCCTGCGACACCAGGCCGGCCAGCACGGCGTCGATGCTTTGCATGCCATGGCTGCCGCCGCTCTGAATCAGGCTTTGGAGCATGGTCGTCTTGCCCTCGCGAATCGCCGAGGCAACACCCGAGGTTCCAATGAGGATCTCTTGAGCCGCGACGCGGCCGCTCCCGTCTGCCTTGCGCAGAAGCTGCTGCGCAACGATACCGGCTAGCGAGTCCGACAGCATCCCACGAATCTGCGGCTGCTGGCTGGCAGGGAACGCGTTGACGAAACGATCGATCGTCGCCGGCGCCGAATTCGTGTGAACCGTCGCAAAGATGAGTATCCCGAAGCTCGCGAGCTGTAGTGCGAGCTTCATGGTTTCACGCCCGCGAAGCTCGCCAACGAGAATGACATCCGCGTTCTCTCGGCCGGCGCTCCGAATCGCGTCGGCAAAGCTCGGCGTATGAACGCCCACCTCTCGGTGAGTGATCTGGCACTTGCGCGGATGGTGCACGAACTCGACGGGATCCTCGATCGTTAGAATGTGCGCTTCACGATTCCGATTGATGTGGTCGAGCATCGCAGCGAGCGTCGTGCTCTTGCCGCTGCCGGTCGGACCAGTGACGAGGACGAGTCCGGCCCTTCGCTCCGCAAGCTGCACGACTGCGCTAGGCAGCCCCAACTGCTGAACGGTCAAGATGTCCCTCGGGATCGTACGGAAGACGGCCCCCGGACCGGTCGTCTTGTAGAGATAGTTCGCGCGAAAGCGTGCCTTGTCCTCGTAGCCGTACGCGAAGTCGAGGTCGCGGTAGGCGTGGAAGTGCTCGCGCTGATCCACGTTGAGCAGCTCGTCCATGAGGTGCCTGATCTTGACCTCGTCGAGCGGCCCGCTTTCGATGGCCACAAGCCCTCCCTTGAGCCGAATCGTGGGCGGGTGGCCAACCGACAGATGGAGGTCCGACCCCCCCTTGTCGAGCAGCACGTCGAAGTAGTGGTCGATCGCGGGCATCGCTCAGCTCCCCCTCTTTTTCGAGAACAGGTTGCGCGAGGCCCGCTTCTCGGCTCGATTCGGTTCTCTCGTCCCCGGTGAGCCCCCACCACCGGGCGCCGCCTGCCCGATGAGGCGAGGATCGCCCGCGTGCTGCTTCGCGGTGTCGGTGGTGATCGTACCCGCATCAACTAGCGCGTTGAGCGAGTCCTCGATCCGGATCATTCCGAACCCTCGTCCGCGCTGAAGCAGACTCGGGAGCTGAAAGAGCTTGTCGTCCCGGATGAGGCTCCAAAGCGCCATCCCGCCAGTGAGAAGCTCGGTCGCGGCCACTAGCCCGCTGTTGTCCCCGCGCGCAACGAGCCGTTGGCTGACGACGAACTTCAGCGCCCCAGCAAGCGTCGCGCGCACTTGAGACTGATCGTCCGGCGGGAACATGTCGATGAGGCGATCGATCGTGCTCGCGCCCGACGGACTGCTCATGGTTGCAAACACGAGGTGACCGGTCTCGGCGGCTTCAAGTGCTTTTTCGACGGTTTCCCGGTCACGAAGCTCGCCGATGGCGATGACATCCGGGTCCTCGCGGAGCGATCCCTTGAGCGCGGTGTGAAAGTCTTTCGTGTGGGAGCCGACCTCACGCTGCGTCACGATAGCCTTCTTGATCGGATGAATGATCTCGACAGGGTCCTCGACCGTGATGATGTGGACCGCCTTCTCGGCGTTGAACATGTCGACGAGCGCCGCGAGAGTGCTCGTCTTCCCGGCGCCGCTCGGTCCCGAAACGACCACGAGCCCTTGATGATAGTCGAGCATCTGTCTCAACTCGACCGGCAGGCCGAGCGCCTCGAGCGTGGGTGGCTCATCCATGATGAGCCGGAAGCAACCCTTCACGCCGGTGCGTTGCTTGTTCACGTTCACCCGCACTCGACCGGCGCCCTCGATAGCGCAGGCGAAATCGGCGTAGCCGAGCTCGTCGAACTGCTTTTTGTTTCGTACGTCGAGCAGAGGAAGGGTCAGGTCTCTCACTTGCTTGTTGCTGAGAGCGTGTCCCTGAGAGACCATGTATCCAGCACAGCGGAAGCGCGGCTGCTCCTCGGACATCAGGTGCACGTCGCTAGCGCCTTGCCGACGCGCGTCTGCCAACATCGCGCAGAGCTCGGCAGAGCCCTGCACGTTCACACCTCCGAGCACGAACGGCGCAACGGGTGATTCGTCTGGAGGAGGTCGATACGAAATGCGCGGCGCCTCCTGCGCAAGCGGCTCCGGTTCAAGAATCTCCGGAGGTCGCGCCGCCGCGACCACCTCCTCGGCCATGATCCGATTCGGAGGCTTATGTGACTTCACCGATGTCCGAATCGAAGCGATTGGAACCTTCGGCGGATTGGTGTGTCGACCCTCTCGTCGCACGCGAAGCATCAACATCGAGCCGGACCGCGCCATGCTCGCGACGTACTTGACGCCATCTATCTCCGTCGTGACCGCCGGCGAAGCGCCATCTCCCTCAGGCACCAAGCTCCGGAGTGGCGTATCACTCACGAGCTTGAGGATGTGCCTCGCGCTCAATGGCTCACGCGTGACGGGCTTGAGCTTGCCGTTCTTCTTCGCCGCGGCGGTTGCCCCGCTTTGAAAGACGATCTCTGTTACGTCACCCCGATCGAGGTACCGAAGAAACTTCCCAAGCTCCTGCACGATTCCAATATTATCGTGAAAATCAGCTGTGAATCAAATCACAAGGTCGAGATTTCTAGAGCCACTCCCTAGGTTCCGATAGCGCTGGAAATCAGTCAAATCCGTTCGTTTGACAGCTGTCGCCTTGCGTTGCTAGCGTTTTTGTGACCCACAACACCAACGAGACCTTGTCCGCGGGCAGCGGAAAAGTGTAATATAAGTATCAAGATGTCCGAGGAAAAAGAGTCTTCCCTTCTGTTCAATCTTCGTGAGCTCATGACCCTCGAAGAGGACCGCGTGCGCGACGAAGAGGAGCAGCGGCTTCAACGCGAGGCGGCCGAGCGCGAACGAATCGCGACCGAGGCGCGCCGCGCGCAGGAAGAGGAAGAAGCGAAGCGCCGCACCGAAGAAGAAACGAAGCTGGCGGAGATGCGCGCGCAACGCGAGGAAGAAGAGCGCCTGGTGCGGGAGCGCAAGGAAGCGGAGCTTCGCGTCCGCCTCGAGCAGGAAGCCGCGGAAAAGGCGGAAGCGCATCGGAGACAACTCGATCACGAGCGCGAGCTCGCGGCGATCAGCGCGACCCAACGAAAAGGCATTCACCCCGGCTTCTTCGCCGCAGCGGCGGTCTTGATTTTGGGCCTCGGCACAGGTTGGTACTTCGGCGTCTACAAGCCGGAAGTGCAGCGACGCGAGGCAACGGCAATAGCCGCCAAGATGGAAGCAGAGCGAGCAGCACGCGAAGCCGAAGAGGCGCGCGCAGCGGCTCTGCTCGAGGCCGAGAAGCGTGCCGAGGCCGAAGCGGAGAAGGAACGCCTTGCCGAGAAGGCACGGCGCGAAGCGCAAGCTGCGGCAGCGGCGCGGAGGACTGCCGCCCCGAGCAGCACCCCCAAGCGGCGCGGAGGTTCGAAACCCCGAAAGGCCGACACCGACGATCCATTGGCGGGGCTGGACAGGCTCTAGCCAGCACCGTAGCGTTGCTGCGGTGATCCATGAATGAGAACGACCCAGGGACGCGCATTGCGCTGGCTCTCGACGTCCCGGACCTCGACGCGGCCAAACGCCTCATCGCGCAAACGAGCGAGTATATTGGCGTCTTCAAGGTGGGCCTCGAGCTCTACACGGCGGTCGGGCCTGCCGCGGTGGAGGCCGTACACGCAGCCGGTGCGAAGTGTTTTCTCGACCTGAAGCTCCACGACATCCCTGCAACGATGGGCCGTTCGGTGGCACGGGCAGCAGCGATGAACATCGCGTACCTCACGGTGCATGCAATCGCTGGCGCGGAGTCGCTGCGTTCGGCCGAGCAAAACGCGGGGACAACGCAGCTGCTGGCGGTGACCGTTTTGACGAGCCTCGACGCGGCGGCGCTCGGCCAGATCGGACTCGAGGGTGGCCCGGGCGGAGCGGCCGACCGGCTTGCAGGGCTCGCGTGGGACGCTGGCGTGCGCGGGTTCGTCACCTCGGCCCACGAATGCGCGGCGCTTCGTCACGCGCTCGGCCCCGAAGCCTTCCTGGTCACACCAGGCATTCGCCCCGCCGGCGCCGATGTCGGCGATCAGAAGCGCGTGATGACGCCTGCAGACGCCATCCGCGCGGGCGCTGACCTTCTCGTGATCGGCAGGCCCATTCGCGATGCAAGCAACCCCGCCGGAGCAGCCTCGGCCATCGCGAGCCAAGTCGCCGCGACCCTTTCACGATGACGCGGATACTCGCAGGCCGCCGGCCAGTCCTCGAGGCGTTGCGCGGCAAGACCCGGATCCGCAGCATCTACATCGAGCCTCAACGAGCCGACCCCGCGATCCGCGAAGCCGCAGAAGCGCAAGGCATCGCACTCGCACACCGAGACCGAGCCGAGCTCGATCGCTTGAGCGACGGTGTCCGGCACCAAGGCGTGGTCGTCTTGGCAGAGGAGTACCCATTCTGCGAGCTCGACGAGATCACGGCGCGGGCGGAACGGCCGCTTGCGATCGTCGCCCTCGATCAAGTCACCGATCCCCAGAACCTCGGCGCCATCATTCGGAGCGCCGTCACACTCGGGCTCGACGGTCTGATCATCCAGAAGCATAGGGCTGCCGGGATCACCCCTTCGGTCGTGCGCGCTTCGGCAGGCGCGACCGAGCATGCGTCGATCGCGCGCGTGACCAACCTGCAGAAGACGCTGCTATCGCTCCACAAGGCCGGGCTCGAAGTCATCGGCCTCGATGCGGGGGGCGACATGGACGTGCGGGACCTCGAACCGAGCTCGGCGGGGCGGGTGCTCGTGGTCGGCTCGGAGGGTAAGGGTCTGCGCCGCATGGTCCGCGAGCGCTGTGATATGGTGGTTCAGATCCATCAGGAGGGTCCGATGGATTCGCTGAACGCATCGGTCGCCGCCGCCATCGCCATGTACGAGATCACGGGGAAGAGAGTCACGAATGACGGATGACAATCTCGCTCGCGAGCAAGAGAAGGAGAAGCTCCGACGGGTGCTCATCCTGACGGGCGGTGACGACGCTCCCGGTCTGAACGCCGTGCTTCGCGCCTTCGTGAAGACCGCCACGGACCTCGATATGCGGGTGTACGGCTCGGAGGACGGCTTCGCTGGCCTGATCGAAGAGCCGGCGCGGATCGTTCGCCTGACGCCGGGCAGCGTCCAAGGCATTCTCCCGAAGGGGGGGAGCGTGCTCGGCTGCTCCAACGAAGCAAATCCGTTCGCCTATCCGACAGTTGGATCGGACGGGGTCAGCCGCACGATCGACGTCTCGGAGCACGTCAAAGCCACATTGGAGGAGCGAGAAATCGACATTCTCGTCCTCGTCGGCGGCGACGGCACGTTGGAAATAGGTATGCGTTTCGAGAAGATGGGCGTGCCGGTCGTCGGCGTTCCGAAGGCGATCGACAACGACCTCGCGGCGACCGACCTCGCGTTCGGTTTGGACACGGCCGTCGCTACGGCCACGCACGCGATCGACGCGCTGCACTCGACGGGCGAAGCCCACGACCGTGTAATGGTCCTGGAAGTGATGGGCCGGCATGCGGGTTGGATTGCTCTCATGTCCGGAATCGCAGGCGGCGCAGACGTCATCCTGATTCCTGAGATTCACTACGACGTGGATCGCGTCATCGACAAGATCCAAACCCGCACCTCCGCCGGGCGTCGCTTCAGCATCGTCGTCGTTGGTGAAGGCAGCAAGCCTCTCGGGGGGACCGTCTCTAGTATCAGTGATGCCCTCGGAAGCATCCCGCAGCGCCACGTGGGGGCAGGCCTCCAGCTCGCACGCCTGCTCGAGGGTCGAATCGACCACGAGGTTCGGGTAACCGTCCTCGGCCACCTTCAGCGGGGTGGATCACCCTCATCATTCGATCGGCTGCTCGGGACGCGTTTCGGTGTTCGTGCAGCGGAGCTCTGCTACCAAGACAACACCTGCCAAATTGTGGCGCTCCGAGGGCAGGACGTCGTCGCCCTTCCCCTGGAGGCGGCAGTAGCCAACCACAAACGCGTCCCCCCGGACGGAGGGCTCGTTGGCGTCGCGCGCGCGATCGGCATCGAGCTAGGTCAGGAGTGACATGCCTCGAACCGCCGCAGCCCTGATCATTGGAAACGAAATCCTGTCGGGAAAGATCGCAGATACGAACACGACGTTCCTAGCGCGCGGGCTCTTCGAGCTCGGCATCGAGCTTCGGCGGGTCGTCGTATGTCCCGACGAGATCGACACCATCAGCCGGGACCTCACAGAGCTGCGCTCGAGCCACGATCTCGTGTTCACGAGTGGGGGCGTCGGCCCGACTCACGACGACGTCACGATCGAAGGTGTGGCCGCCTCCTTCGACCGCCCTGTCGTTCAATCCGAAGCCGTGGCCAAGATGATTCGGCACTACTACGGCGAAAGAACGAACGAAGCGCACCTGCGCATGGCGAATATGCCGGAGGGCTCGGAGATGATCCGCAGCTCCGACGCGCCATGGCCGACGGTCGTGATCGAGAACGTCTTCGTGCTTCCGGGAGTCCCGGAGATCTTCGAGCTCAAGTTCACCGACCTCCGCAAGCGGCTCGACGAAGGGCACGAGTTCCATTCCCACGCTGTATTCACGCGCAGTGGAGAAGGAGAAATCGCCAGCCTTCTCGAGCGCATCGCAAAGGCGTTTCCGGGCGTGATGGTCGGAAGCTACGTGAAATGGAAGGCCGAGGATTACCGCACGAAGATCACGTTCGACGGGAAGGACCTCGGAGCGGTCCGCAAAGCGGCCGACATGTTGATCGCTGAGCTGGCGCCTGCCGTGTTCGTTCGTCGGGAGTAGCGGCGCAACTCAGCGCCCCGCTGGTCTCACGGGGTATGCCACTTCAACTTCTGCTTCCCCGGATCGGTGACCACCTTGGCGTCTGCCGGGTCGGCGGGCTTCTTCTCGGGAGCGCTCGGCTTCTTCTTCGCCTCTTCTGCCGGATACAACCTGACCCCGGTCCTCGTTTCGACGCGAACCAGCTGCTCGTCTCCGGTCGAGCTCGGCTGCGAGATGTGCATTTGGCCGATCGATTCGGCCTCCGAGAAGGCGGCGAAGTGCGTGAGACTAACCTCCGCTGAGCCGATGATCGAGGCTTGGTACACTTCAAGCCGTCCGTTCGCCATGTGCTGCGGGTTGGCGCTCTGCCGTGCCGTGATCTGCAAGTCGAGCTCATCGCCGTTCATTCGCTCGATGTTGTACGTCACCACCTGGTCGACCCAGATGCCCGAGAACTGCACCCTGCGCTCGACCTCCCAGCGCGCGCGGACCCCAAGCGGCTCATCGGGAAACGGCACGCTCAGCAACGCGCTCCGAATGTTGCCGAGCATCGCGCTCAGCCTGGGAGACACCGCACCGATGCCCTCGAACTCGCCGCGCCGAATTCGGCCTTGAAGATCCATCTCGGTCCAACCCTTGACCTGCAACAACGGGGCGAGCGACTGCTCGAGCTGCTCGCGCTGCGCGGGGCTCATCTGGTTTGCGGCGTCGGAAAGGCGAACCTGGGTGATGGCCACCGGGTGACGGATGTAACCCTGCGGCGACATCGACGCCGGCCCGAGCTTCACCTCGAGCTGCACCGGCGGCATCCCGCTCTGGGCTGCCTTCCCTCCGCCTTGCATCACCTCTGCCTCCGCGAGCTCGAGATAGACCGTCTCGGCCTGTCCAGGGGCGATTCGGTAGCGAAGCGGCTGGCGAGGCGTCATCCCCGGGTCCAAGACGCGCATCCCCGGAAGAACACGCTCGGGCGGCCCCGGATCGGTGACCTGAGCCGCCTGCGGTTGAAACTTGGGTCGACAGGAAGTGGTCGCCAGCAACAGACAAGCGAGCATCACGATTCGGAACATCGAACTACCTTTCTTGGGCCTTGGACTTGAGCTTCACGACCGAGCGTCGCGTGGACATGAGCGGCTCAGTTGCTTCAGGCGAGACGAGCGCGATATCGGCGGCTGAGCTCGACTCGAGCTCGGCCTCGAGCGAAATGGGGAGCCCCAAATCCACAAGGGCATGACCGTTGGCCCGGAGCTCGTAGCCCCGTACGTGCATCTCGAGCTTCGGGTTCAGGTCGGCGGTTTGCGGCTCAGCGGTTTGGTGAATCGTAATCGCGACGCGGAATCGATCACCGTCACGGTCCTTGAGCTCGTACCGGGCCACTTGAGTGATGCGCGCGCTCCAAATGCGGAGCGCTCGCCTCACCTCCCACACGGCGCCGATGCCGACCGGCTCATGCGGAAGCGGAATCGTGGCGATGGCCGAACGCACGTTGCCAATCGCGATCGCCACGCGCGGATGAATCCGTTCCTGCCCCTCCGACCAAGGCACGTCCGCATCGACGACGATGCCTTGACGATTGAGATCGAAGCGCCCGCGCATGCCGCGCAAGGCCGCAATGCCCTCCTGCGCATCCTCCGTCTGCTGAGAGCTCACGCCCTCTGGGAGAATCGGTTCGGCCTTCGAAATCCGCAGGATATAGCGAGTGCCGTTCGGAAGCGCCACAGTCGGGCCCGCATGCAAGAGAAGCTTCATCCCTGGCAGGACGCCGAACGCATCGTCGGCGTCTTCGGACTCCTCCGACTCGGCCGCCACATCCTCGATCGTGAGCAGGCTCTTGAGAACGGTGCCCGGCGAAATCGTGTACACCAACAGCTCCCTCGGCGTCTGCCCAGGATCGACGAGTGTGACCGCGATCTCTGGAGGAGGAGGTGTAGTCTTCTTCTTCTTCTTGCAGCCGGCCGCGAAGATCATCACGACGACGGAGACGGCTAGTAAGGTGTTTCTCATGATCCGCAGGCTTCCTGGACTTCGGGAGACCTTCTAGAGAGGATTCGTGTCCAAGGCAAGCTCGGAAGGCGCGGCTGCATCAATACCAGCCGCCAACGCCGAACGAAAAGGAGCCGTACGCCCGGGCGATGTCCAGCGCAGCGCTGACCTGCCATCGGTAGTCGTCCGGCCATAGCCCAAAGACGCTCCACTTGAAAAGACTGAGATCGAAGCCGAGCGTTCCGTGCACGCGCGCATTCGATTCCGCGAATCGACTCGGTTCGAGGTAGGTGCCCGCTCGCAGCTTCATGCGCGTGGGCCAAACCTCGGTCTCGAAGCCGAGTCGGGGCGACACGGTGATGTGCTCGCCCGAACGCTGAACGGTCTGGAACAGAAAAGATTCGACGCCAACGGCATCGGCCACGCGGCCCGCGAACCATAGGTCGGCCGTCAGGAGATAGTACCGCCGCGGCCAACCCCAGCGGTACTGCTTGCGGAGCTGCTCCCAGGCGATCTTCTTCATCGCCTTTCGTTGCTGCTTGAGCTCGGCGTATCTCGTCGCGTAGCGCTGCTGGACGGCGCGTACGCAGATCTCGACGTCCGGCCCCCCGCGTGCCTTGGCTTCAGCGATCGCGGCTTGTTCTCTTCTCTCCAACTGCATCCTCCTGCGATCGAAGCGCTCGAGCTCGGCGGCTGCAAGCTTCTCGGCGCTAATCCATGGGGGGTTGCTTGGCCTCGGGCCGAACTGATACGCGAAGCCCACACTCCCCGTCGTGGGGAGCTTCGTGTTCTCCGGCACGTAGAAGTTGCCGATCACGATGTCACCATCCGGCGTCTGCGTCGTGTTGCCACGGGTGCGCAGCCCGGTCGACATCCGGGGAAAGAGTGAAGCGCCTAGGCTCCATCTCTTGCGATGGGGCCTAAGCATCAAGCCAACCTCGGCGCCGAGCCCGAGGGTCTGGTGCGCATCGCCGTCGCTGGCGAGGTCCGTCGACACATACGCCCGTTGTCGCAGGATTCGTAGCCCGGCACCGAGGATCAGTTGTCCATCGAAAAATCCGTAGCCTCCCTGAATGTGGAAGGTCGTGAAGCGGAGGCGAAGCGTCTCCTGCGCGTTGGTGACGGGGTCGGGAGCACTCTCGACCTTGATGAACTGCGCATCGATGGTGAGCCCGATGCCGAGATTCCACATCTGCCAATACACGCCCGGGATGAGAAAGAAGGTCGAGTCATCGCCAACCCCGGTGGAGCTCTGGACCGCCCCGCCGCTGTTGTAGAAGTCGCCTGACTGAAACGGATAGGTCAAGCCCAACGCGAGCCAGTAGTCGTACCAGTCTGGCCATTGAGGGCCGCGGTACGCGACGGCCGCCGGATTCTGAAGCCCCCCTTCAACGCCTTCCGCCAACGCCGTCGCCGCTCCCGAAAGCCCGATGACGCGCGACGTGCTGACCACCACACCGCGGGTCAAGTCAACACTGTAGTCCGAGGTGGTGATCGGCGTCCCGTCAGGGCCGAGTTGCGCCTCGGCGAGCTGGGGGACGCAAGCCAACCAGACGACGAGGCAGCATGGCCTAGGGCTTCGTTGGAGTACTCGAATCACGGACCGTGACGAGAAAGCTACACGCAGATCGGTCGAAGCTCACTAGCGAATCGTTTCGATGCCGGACTGGGTGGCGTCTTGAATCGCGTCCTGGTCGGCGGAGTCGAGGTTCTTCTTCTTCGTCTCCTCCAGCCTCTCCAGCTCGTCGTCGGCTTCCTCGACGACTTCTTTCGCCGCATCGAGCTCCCTTCTCGCGTCGATCGCGCGCTGCTTCGCAGCCTTGATCTCGGGATCCGCCTCTTCGTCCATGGAGGCGCGTCGGGCTCGTCGATCCGCTTCTTCTTCGGCCTCAATCTGCTTCTGGCTCTTCTTCTCCTTCACGCGGGCCTTGACCACGTCGGCCGTCTGTCCGATGTCCCCGCCAACAGAGATGATGAGGATCCGCTCGGTGATCGGCACTCGGGTGAAGTTGGTGTCACTGTCAAAAGCTTCGTTGCGAAAGTCGAGTCCGTTGCCCGTTCCTTTCCCGAACAGTACAGAGACGCCGGCGGAGAGCCCCTTGCCGTTCTTGGCCCCACCAACCGAGGCGCTGAAGCCGTAGCGATCGATCTTAGCTGGGCGGATGAAGCTCCCGGAACCCGTGGCATCGGGGGCGCTGCTGTTGTCGGTGAGGAACCCGAATCGTGTAAATAGGAACTTCGTGATCTGAATCTCGGAGCCGAGCGAGATGTTCCACGTGAAGTCTCGATCGGTCGAGTCCGCCAACAGAATGCCGGAGCTGTTGGCCCGACCCTCGAGTTGCGGGATCCCCGGCGCGATCGAACCGCCAGGGACCCGGCCAACGAACTGAAGGTCCGCTGCGACGACGACTTTGCTCGAGATCACGTACGAGGCACCCAACCGCAGCGCCCACGGAATCGGCGAACGAGCGCTTCGCTCGATCTGGGCGAAGACCGAGTCCGAAAGACCGGGGTCTTCGACGGCGTTGTTCGGCCTCACGTCGCTCAACTCGAATCGCAACTGGGACTTGCCGCCGACGCCGATACCCGGAGGCTGAAACATGATGCCGACGCGCCATCGCTCGCCGATCAGGTTCATGAGGCCGATGCGCATCGTCAGGTCCCAGGCGTTCATCCGGAACACTGTATTTCGATTGAATTGTCGGGCGTCGAGAATACAAAACGGGACGGTCGGGCTCGACGGGCACGGGCTTCCCTGACTTGGATCCTGAGTCCCCCCCTGGGCGATCGAGGTGGTTTCCACGTGCTGAACGACGCGGTTCCGCGCCAACAGCGTGACGCCCCACGAGAACTGACGGGTAGGCCGATGGCCGATCGCGGCCGCAAAGTAGCTGCTGCGGTCATCTTGATAAAACTGGATGCTGTTGGTGCGCCCGAGCTGGTCTTGGAAGTTGACGTCGCCCCCGGTCGTGTAGCTGTAGAGCACGAACGCCGAGATCGCGATTTGAAGCGGCTTTCGATTGTCGAGCTCCTCTTTGCGCTTTCCCACGGCAAAGCTGGCGACTGCGAAGCCCGGTAGATTGGGGGTCGACTTGAGCTCGAAATCCTCGACCTGGTCCTCCCCGCCAGGTCCATCCGGGCCGTCGGTGACGACCGCGCCTTGGATCTTGAGGACGCGGCGTTGGACGAGCGACAGGCTTCCTTGGAGGAGCTTGGGCTCGAGCAACGGAAGGCCAGCGGGGTTGTACCAGATTGCAGCGCCGTCGGCGGCATACCCTGTGTACGCAGCGGCCATACCCCGGGACCGTTCACCGAGCTGGAGCGTTTGGTAATGCGAGCTGTCTCCCTGCGCAGCAACAGAGGCGGGCAGCGCACTTCCCGCAAGCACCGCGATGCACGTCATTAGGCCAACCCTGCGAATGCCCTCCCGCACCGATGGACTCTATCGATTCGGTGACGCGTTGACCAGTTGATTCGAGACGTCTAGAAAGCGCTAGGTGTGGATACCGACCTGGAGGAAAGCCTCATGAAACAAGTGAGCACTGCATGGCTCGTTCCGCTTCTCTTGATTGGCTGCGGGCCGGCGAGCAGTACACCGCCATACGCAACTGTCTCCTCACTCGCCGGTGAGTCGACGCAGGTCTTCTGGGGCGACACGCATTTGCACACGAGCTACTCGCCCGACGCGTTCTTCTTTGGCAACGCGACAGCAGACCCTGACACCGCGTATCGCTATGCGAAGGGCCTTCCGGTGGTGCACCCGTATCACAAGGGCAAGATCCAAATCGCAACCCCACTCGACTTCCTCGTCGTCGCCGACCACGCGGAGATGATGGGAGTTCCTTTTCGCCTGTTTCAGGGCGACGAGGCGTTGAACAAGACCGCCTCAGGGCGTCGGTTCACCAAGATGCTCGAGGCCGGGAGGAACCAGGAGGTGTTCTTCGAGTTCATCACCGCCATCAACAACAACCAGCCGTTCGAGGACCTCAACGGCGAGGATGTTCGACGCTCGGTATGGAGCGACACCGTTGCGATCACCGAACGTCACAACGACCCGGGCGGCTTCACCGCGTTCATCGGCTGGGAGTGGACCTCGACGCCGAACGGCAAGAACCTCCACCGCGTCGTCTTCATGCCCGAGGGGGGTGATGTGGCGGCGAAGTTCATCCCCTACAGCGCTTTTGATAGCGACCGACCGGAAGACCTTTGGGCGTGGCTCGAAGAGACCTCAACGCGCACCGGCGCGAGCTTCGTTGCGATTCCGCACAACTCGAATATCAGTGGCGGGCTCATGTTCAACGATGTCGACAGCGAGGGACGTCCCATCACGGCGGAATACGCGCGAACGCGAATGAAATGGGAGCCGGTGATCGAGGCGGTTCAGATCAAAGGCGACTCGGAGACGGACCCCATCCTATCGCCCAACGACGAGTTCGCGGCCTTCGAGCCTTTTAGCCATGCGATCGACACCGAAGCGATCAAGGAAGGCAAGGCCGGACTCGAGCTCGGCCCAGGCGACTTCGCACGCAGCGCACTGAGGCGCGGGCTCGAAATCGAGGCGAAGGTAGGTGCGAACCCCTACAAGTTCGGAATGATCGGCTCGACCGACGCCCATACCGGGATCTCGTCCACAGAAGAGGACAACTTCCACGGGAAGACCGCGTTTGATTCGATCCCCGAGAACGAGTTCAACACCTTCCTCGAGATCAAAGGCTTCGGCTCGGACATGTCCGCCGCGGGGCTGGCTGGCGTTTGGTCGCCGGCCAACAACCGCGAGGCGCTGCACGAGGCGTTTCGGCGCAAGGAAGTCTACGCATCGACCGGCCCCCGGATCCGCGTGCGTTTCTTTGGCGGCTGGGACTATGCTGAAGGCGATGCGGGCAAGAAAGACCTCGCAGAGCGGGGATACAACGGCGGGGTGCCGATGGGCGGCGATCTCACGAAGGCGCCGGATGGAAAAGCGCCCACGTTCCTCGTCTATGCGATCAAGGATCCGCGCGGGGCCAACCTCGACCGTGTCCAAGTCGTCAAAGGATGGTTGAAGGCCGACGGCTCATCCGCTGAGAAGGTGTACGACGTCGCATGGTCCGATGATCGCGTGCCCGACGAGGACGGCGCGCTCAAGCCGGTCGGCAACACGGTGGACGTCACCACTGGTCGATATACCAACGCGATCGGCGACGCGCAGCTCTCGAGCGTTTGGCGCGATCCCGACTTTGATCCGGCTCTTCGAGCCTTCTACTATCTCCGAGTCCTCGAGATTCCGACGCCTCGTCACACCCTCTACGACGCAATCGCTCTAGGTATGGATCCGGCTGACACGGGACACCCGTCGACGCTTCAAGAGCGGGCCTACTCTTCTCCAATCTGGTACACCCCCTGACGTTGAAGGGCTTGCTGAAAGAGCCGCTGCTTCACTTCCTCGCGGCCGGGCTCGCACTGTTCGTGTTGTTCGGCGTCGTCAATCGCGACGAACCGAGCGATAGCGCGAACGTCGTCGTCGTGGATCACGACGCACTTCTCACCTTCGTCCAGTATCGAATCAAGGCGTTCAATCCGGCGCTCGCCGAAGAAAAGCTCCAGTCACTCTCCGACGAGGAGCTCGACCGCTTGCTCGAGGACTTCGTTCGCGAAGAGGTTCTTCACCGAGAGGCGCTCGCTCTCGGGCTCGGCGAGGACGACTACGTGATTCGGCGGCGACTCGTGCAGAAGCTCGAGTTCATCACAGAAGGGTTCGCGGAAGCATCGGTCGAGGCGGACGAGGCTTCGCTTCAGCGATACTTCGACGCTCACAAGGCGGACTACTACGTCGAGCCCTTCGTGACCTTCACGCATGTCTTCTTCGAAACCGAGGATCGCCCGCGCGCGGAAGCACGCGCAAAGGCGGAGAAGAAGCTTCTCGAGCTCAACCTCGAGGGCACGCGGTTTTCCGACGCGCCGAAGCACGGCGACCGCTTCCCCTATCACGTCAACTACGTCGAACGCACACCCGAGTACGTGGTGAGCCATTTCGGGGCGCCCATGGCCCAGGCGGTGTTCGAGCTCGAAGCGAACGACTTCGTGTGGCGAGGCCCATTCGACTCGCCATATGGCGTTCACCTGGTCCTAGTGATCACCAACGAGCCGGGACGCGAGCCGGAGCTCAGCGAGATCGAGGGGCGGATCCGGGAGGATTGGCGGCGGTCGAGGATTCGCGAGACGACGGAGGAAGCGATTCGGGACATCGTCAGCGCGTACGACGTCCGCGTCACCTACGAGCGGCGCCCCGAGCCGCAGGTCGCGAACGAAAGCCCGCCCAAGTGATGCGCGCCCCCACCGCACTCGTTCTGACCGTCCTCGCACTGGCCGCGCAAGTCCCGTCTGCCCGAGCACATGAGAGCCGCCCCTTGTACATCGAGGTGACCGAGACGGAGCCGCTCGTGTTCTCGATTCAGTGGAAGATCCCGCCGTCGGTTGACGTTCGCAACGCCCCCAAGGTCACGATGGGCAACGGATGCGTGCGAATAGCGGAGCCGGGTAGCGCGCGCGGAAGCGTCCGTCGGCAAACCTATCGCTGTGATGCCGATCCCGCCGGGAGCGCGCTTGGCGTCGTCTACCCGGGGTTCAACCCCTCGGTGTCATCGCTGGTGCGCATCGTGCGCCTCTCTGGCGAAAAGCACTCCATCCTCGCGTCGCCCAAACAGACAGAGGTGCTCATTCCGGAAAAAGAGAGCTTCGCCGCAGTCGCGCGCGACTACCTCCGGCTTGGCGTGCAACACATCCTCGGGGGCTACGACCATCTCTTGTTCCTGGTCTGCCTACTGCTCATCGCGGGCACTGGGCGCCGCATCCTGATCACGATCACGGGATTCACGATCGCCCACTCGATCACGCTGGCGTTGAGCGCACTGGGCGTCGTGCGCGTCCCGATTCCGCCGATCGAGGCGGCCATCTCACTCAGCATCGTGTTCTTGGCGGTCGAGATCGTGCGAGGCGATCCGAAGAGCCTCACGTACCGCTACCCCATCGCCGTCTCCTCGTCGTTTGGGTTGCTGCACGGCTTCGGCTTCGCCGCGGTGCTCGGAGAGACGGGCCTCCCGCAAACCGAAGTCACGACCGCCCTGCTCTTCTTCAATGTCGGCGTCGAGCTCGGGCAAATCGCGTTCGTGGGGCTCGTCATCGCGATCTATCAAGCGGTCCGCGTCCTCGGCAAGCGCTTGCTCGACCGCAACCTCTCGATCATTGCTCTCCGCCCGCTCCACACGCCCGCCGCGTACGCGGTCGGGATACTCGCGTCGTTTTGGCTAATCGAACGCGTCGCGTCGTTTTGGATTTGAGGCTAGGGGTCGCCCTCGGGTTCGACGCTTTCGTGAGCTTCTAGGGGCCGCCCGAAGCCTGTGCTAGCCTCCGCGCCATGGCACGAACTGTGACTGTTCTTCTCTTGGCGCTCGCGCTCGGCGCGTGCGCTTCTTCCAAGTCCTCGACAGACGACCCGTCGACGATCGGCAAGGGCATCGACGTCGAATCGATGCGACCGCCTGAGGCAGCGCAGGTCGTGCGGGAGTTCCAACAAGCGTACGGCATCCCCCCCATCCCACCGCCGGACACGCCTGTGACCTCGATGGCCCAGGTCCTCGAGATCATCCGAGGAGACCGCTTGCCGGAGTTCGATGAAGCCCGACGTTTCGCCGCTGGGCGGCAAGGCCCCGATGCCCTGACGCTGCGCGCCTATCTCGAGCTCTCGTACGCCGGCGCTCTAATGACGGCAGCGTGGATTCTCGACAAGGAGCGGACGCAAGACCTCACCGAGCTTCGTCAACTGCAACAGTCACGCCCCTTCGAGGACCAGGCCGCGAACGAGAAAGACCAGGCCCACGCCGCCAAGCTCCAAGCGAAGACGGCGGATCTTCGAAAAGTGGTTCGTGCCCTTCGCGTGCTGTCAGAGGATCCACTCCGTTCGGGCGCCGACCTCGCGGAACAGGCGATCAAGCAGGATCCAAAAGCGCAGCTCGCTTATCTCGCGCACGCCGCCTACTTCCGCCTGAGAGGCCAGTGGCTCGAGTATGACCGCATGATGCGATACGCCGATGAGGGCGCCGAGGATCCGCCCGTTCGCAGCTATCTCCGCGCGATGGAAGCGTTCGAGCGCTACGTGGACCCGCCGCGCTGCGAGAAGCTTCTCAAAGAGACGCTCGCCAAACGACCCGACTTCGTGCGCGCGCAGGCCAACCTCGTCCTCGTGGATGAAGGCACCGTCGCCAAGCACGAGGAGCTCCAACGGCTGAAGGCCATGAGCCCAAACCACCTCGTCGTCAGGCTCGCCGGCCCGATGATCGAAGAGGAATACCGGACGACGCAGGAATTGGGCGGGGCGTTTTCGGAATAGGGTTTCGGGTGCTTGGCGAAGTGAAGCCGTGAGCGCGAGTGGCGTCGGGAGGTTTTAGTTACATCCACCCGCCCACCCCCACCCGTAGTCCTCCCTCCGCGCCCCTGCGCTTCGCTTGGGCTTGGCGGCGCATTCGCGCCGGGCTTCGCCCTGCGGGCTCGCGCTGCCGCGCATGTGGTGGGGGGCGGGTTGACTGCGTGTGGAGGAGAATCGGTCGGGATGCGCGGCACAGGGAGTGGGCGGGAGGCGAGTTGTGTGGCGCCGTATGGAGCCGGCCGAGCGGGACCCGCTCCCGAGCACGTGCGTCGCGACCGATTCTCCGCGCCTTGAGTCGCCGTACCGTCGGAGCCTTTCAACTCAGTGTCGGTGCCTAAGGCGGGACCGGTCTCAGCTCTATCGTCAGCGTCGTGGTCCCGACCGGCAGCTCCAATTCCATGTCATGTGGGAAATGATCATCTGCCGTGAGCGTCATCAGATGGAAGCCCGGCGCCAGCGCCTTCGGCTCCTGTGAGAGCACGGTCGCTCGGCCGAAGTAGTGGCCGTCGATGTAGACCGATGCGTTCGCTGGGGTCGCGATGACCTTCAAGCGCGCTGGCTCGGGCGCGACGCTGCCCTGCTTGGCGCAGCCAAGCAGCGCGACCAAGAGCAGCAGGGAGGCCGCCCTCACTCCCATTCGATCGTCGACGGCGGCTTCGATGAGATGTCGTAGCAGACGCGATTGCAACCGCGCACTTCGTTGATGATCCGCGTCGAGATGCGCGCGAGCACCTCGTGCGGGATACGTGACCAGTCGGCGGTCATGCCGTCGCGCGAATCGACAGCGCGGATCGCGACGACGTAATCGTAGGTTCGTTCGTCGCCCATGACGCCAACGGTGCGCACGGGCAGGATCACGCAGAACGCCTGCCAAATCTTGTCATAGAGATCGGCGACGCGGAGCTCCTCGATGAAGATCGCGTCGGCTTCACGAAGAATCTCGAGCTTCTCGCGCTCGATGGCGCCCGGGCAGCGCACAGCGAGACCGGGCCCCGGAAACGGATGGCGCCAGAGCAAGTCGTGCGGCATGCCCATCGCCTCGCCGACCTCGCGAACCTCGTCCTTGAAGAGCAGGCGCAACGGCTCGATCAGCCCGAGGTGCAGGGTGTCCGGCAGGCCGCCCACGTTGTGGTGGCTCTTGATGACGGCGCTCGGCCCCTTGAAGGACAAGCTTTCGATCACATCGGGATAGAGCGTCCCCTGCACGAGGTAGCCGACGTCTTCGAGCTTCTCAGCCTCGCGCTGGAACACGTCGATGAACACCTTGCCGATGATCTTTCGCTTCTTCTCCGGATCGGAGACACCGTGAAGCGCCTCGAGGAACTCCTCCGCGGCGTCGACGTGGATCAGCTTGAGCCCGAAGTGATCCCGATACGTGTGGACCACGCTCTCTGCTTCGTCTTTTCGAAGCAAGCCGTTGTCGACGAAGATGCATGTGAGCCTATCGCCAATGGCCCTCGAAACGAGCATCGCGGCCACCGACGAATCGACGCCACCGGAAAGCCCGCACACGGCAGCGCGCCCCCCCACTTCTCGCTTGACCGACTCCACCGTCTGCTCGACGAACGAGCCGGGCGTCCAGTTCGGCTTGCACCCCGCGACCTCGAACAAGAATGCGCGGAGCATCTCGACGCCGCGCGGCGTGTGCGCGACCTCCGGATGAAACTGAACCCCGAAGATCTTCCGCTCGAGATTGGCGACGGCGGCAAAAGGGCTGTTCGTCGTTTGGGCGATCGTCCCGAACCCAGGCGGCAGACTCTCGACCCGGTCACCGTGGCTCATCCAGACATCGACGTGTGACCCGACCTGAAACCCATGCAGCAGTCCCTCGGCCTCGAGGACCTCGAGCCTCGCCGGCCCATATTCCCGCTCGTCCGCCCGTTCGACCTTGCCGCCTAGCAGATGGCTGGTGAGCTGCATTCCGTAGCAGATGCCGAGGACGGGAACCCCGAGATCGAACACGCCCCGATCGACAGTGGGCGCGCCCTCGGCAAACACGCTCGCAGGACCACCACTCAGGATGACGGCACGCGGTTCGATCGCCTTCATCTCATCGAGCGAGTAGGTGCAAGGCTGAATCTCGCAGTAGACGTGCTGCTCACGAATCCGCCGAGCGATGAGCTGGGTGTACTGCGACCCAAAGTCGAGAATTAAGACCCCATCGACGATCATGGAGCGCTGTCTAACATGGGGGCATTGGGTGGTCGAGGAGCCCCGAACAAGCGACTACACAACCGGAGAATCGGTCGCAACGCACGTGCTCGGACGGCACGGAGAATCGGTCACGACGCACGTGCTCGGGAGCGGGTCCCGCTCGGCCGTCCCCATACGGCGGCACACAACTCGCCTCCCGCCCACTCCCTGTGCCGCGCATCCCGACCGATTCTCCTCCATACGCAACCAGCTATCCGTGGCAGCGCGAGCCGGAACGGCGAAGCCCGGGGACGCGGAGGGAGGATTACGGGTGGGGGTGGGCGGGTGGATGTAACTAAGCCTCCCGACGCCAGTTGCGCTCCGCCAACCTGCGTACAGACCGATGCTCCGAGCGTACGCGGTTACCCCTACTGACTGATTCGGTAGTTCGGGGCTTCCTTCGTCACCATGACATCATGGACGTGGCTCTCGTGGAGCCCAGCGTTGCTGATGCGGACGAACTTGGCGTTCTGCTGAAGCTCGGGGATCGACGGGCAGCCGGTGTATCCCATGCCGGCGCGCAATCCCCCGACGAGCTGATACACCACCGTCGAGAGCGCCCCTCGATAGGGCACGCGCCCCTCGATTCCCTCGGGCACGAGCTTGCCAACGTCTGATACGTCGGCCTGTGCATACCGATCCGATGAGCCTTGGCGCATGGCGCCGAGCGATCCCATCCCGCGGTACGCCTTGTAGGTCCGGCCCTGGTACAGCACGAGCTCGCCGGGAGCTTCGTCGGTGCCGGCGAACAAAGAGCCGATCATCACGCTGTTGGCGCCGGCCGCGATCGCCTTCACAGCGTCGCCGGAGTACTTCACGCCGCCGTCGGCAATGATCGGCACGCCGTGCTCGCGACCGACCCGCGCGCAGTCCATGACCGCGGTCACCTGCGGGACGCCGATGCCGGCGACGATGCGCGTCGTGCAGATCGAGCCCGGACCCATGCCGACCTTCACGGCGTCGGCGCCAGCGTCGATCAATGCCTTCGTGCCTTCCGCAGTGGCCACGTTGCCGGCGACCACTTGCACGTTGGGATATGAGGACTTCGTGTCGCGAACAGCCTCTATCACGCCCTTGGTGTGACCGTGCGCCGTGTCGATGATGATGACGTCGACGCCGGCATGAACGAGCGCCTCGGTGCGCTTTTCGCGATCCGGGCCGGTGCCAAGCGCGGCGCCTACGCAAAGGCGGCCGAGCGAATCCTTGATGGCATCCGGGTAGCGGTCGGCCTGGAGCAGGTCTTTGATGGTGATGAGACCGACGAGCTCACCCTCCTCGCCGACGACCAGCAGCTTCTCGATGCGGTGTTTGTGGAGAAGCTCTCGGGCTTTGGCCTGCTCGACGCCGGGCGGAACGGTCACGAGCTCCTTGGTCATGAGCTGGGCGACCTTCTGGTTGAGGTTCTGCTCGAAGCGAATGTCGCGGCTGGTGAGAATTCCCACCGGTTTGTCTCCCTCGACCACCGGCAGCCCCGAAATCTCGTGCTGGCGCATGAGCTCGAGGGCGTCGTGCAGCGACTCGCCTGGCCCGACCGTGACCGGGTCGACGATCATGCCCGTCTCAGCCCGCTTCACCTTGGTCACCTCGAGCGCCTGATGCGCCGGGCTCATGTTCTTGTGGAGGATGCCTATGCCGCCCTCGCGCGCCATCGTGATCGCGGTCCGCCACTCCGTAACCGTGTCCATGGCGCTCGACACGAACGGAATCCGGAGCTCCAGCTCCCGCGTGAAACGTGTCGAAACATCCGCATTCGCGGGCATAAAATCGGCGTACCCCGGCTGGAGCAACACGTCATCGAAGGTGAGCGCTTCCCGCAGGATGCTGTCTGTCACCGGAACCTCCCAAGGACCCTAAAAATTGGCGGCGAGTATAGCGCCCCGGTGATGGCACGCTAGTAGGCTCGCGGGAAGTCCCGAATATCCACCTGATCGAGGGCGAATCGGATGAGGGCGCTCCGGCTGATCTTCCGATGGCCCTGTTTCTTCAGCTTGGCGACCATCTCGTCTAGCTGCGCCAGATCTTCCTTGTAGAGCGAAATGCAAATCACGTCGTAGTGGTCTGGCTTCTTCTTCGCCTTCTTTGCCTTGCCACGCCCGCGCTTCGCGCTCTTCCCGCTGTAGAAGGTGTCACGTAGAACCGCGCTCACCTCATCTTCGTCGAAAACTCCGTCTACCCCTGTTCCGTCCCGCTTCTTCATCTGCCCCCCTAAGATACCGCGGCGAGCGTCGCCGGCTTCGGCGCTCGTCGACCAGTCGCAGCAACGGCGGTCACACGTTGCACCAAACGCATGTAGTCCTCCGCACCATGGCTCTTCGGCGCGTACTCGAAGATTGTCTGCTTCGCGCTCGGCGCCTCGCGAAGCTTGGTGTTGATGCGGATCGGATCGTAGCAGCGGCTCTCGAAGTGCTGACGAAGCGTCAAGATGGCCTCGCGCGAGATCCGATTGCGAACATCGAAGAAAGTCGGGACCACACCCAGAAGCTCCACCTCGTGCTGGAGAAGCTCACGAACGTTGCGGATCGTCCGCAGCACCTGCTTGACACCAACCAGTGAGAGGTAGTCGCAGGCAACTGGCACCACCACGCTGTCCGCATAGACCATGGCGTTCTGGTTCATCAGCGACAGCGCCGGGGCGCAGTCGATGACCACGGTGTCGTATTCCCGGCACGCATCCCCCAGGCGCTCGCGCATGATGCGGTCGCGGTTCGGGCGTTCGGCAAGATAGAGCTCGGCGGCCGCCAGCGTCTCGTTGGATGTGAGCACGTCGAGGCCGTCGCGCACCGGCACCGCGACTTCGGACGCCTTCGCGCCGTTCACCAGCACGTGATAGAGGGAGCGCTGCCCCCGAATCCCAAGCGACGCGCCGACGTTCCCCTGTCCGTCCGCGTCGACCAAGAGCACGCGTCGCCCAGATTCTGCGAGGCCTGCAGCGAGGTTGATCGCTGTCGTGGTCTTGCCAGTCCCGCCCTTGTGATTGAACACCGCGATGCGCTTCGGTGCAGAACGCAGAAGTCCAATTTGGCTCTGTCGCTGTTGCCCGCGCTCGCGACACCGGGTGGTGCAGTAGTACTGCCGGCTCCCGTCGCTGACGCTCATCTGATAGGGGAACTCGATCTCGAAGGTCGCGCCGCAGGTGTCGCATGCGTGCACTCCGTCGGCCCCGAGCAGCAAGCGCTGCTGACACGCGGTCGAGCAGATGTAGACGTACTGCCCGTCTTCCTCGCGAACCTGATAGCGAAAACGAGCCTCGAAGGTCTTTTCGCATACGTGACAAGTCGACTGCATTCACCACTCCCCGAGTTATCGAAGTACTTCCTGAAGTGGTTGAAGCAGAACGGCGAAACGGGGTCAAAAAAGCCGGCACTCTTTCGGGGACTCAGACGTCGAGCTCGAGGGCCTCGGCCTGCGGCGCACGCTCCATGATGAACGAAAAGCGGGCAGACGGGTCTTTGCCCATCAGCTCGCTAAATACGCGATCGGCCTCGAGCTCTCCGTCGACCATCACGCGAAGCGCCCGGCGGCGGTTCTTGTCGAGCGTCGTCTCCTTGAGCTCCGCTGCGGTCATCTCGCCTAGGCCTTTGAACCGACTGATGTCCACCTTTGCGTTCTTCGGCGACTCCGCGATGATGCGGTCCCGCTCTTCGTCGTCGAGTGCCCAGTGCACGTCCTTGCCGATGTCGAGTCTGTAGAGTGGTGGTTGCGCCAGATAGATGTGCCCGGCCTTGATCAGCTGTGGCAGCAGCCGATAGAAGAACGTGAGCAACAGCGTGGCGATGTGATGCCCATCGCTGTCCGCGTCCATCAATAGAAAGACGCGCCCGTAGCGGAGCTTGCTGATGTCGAAGTCTTTGCCGATGCCGCAGCCAAGCGCGCTCACGATGTCTTGAAGCTCGCGGTTTCCGAGAATCTGAGCCTGCGAAGCGCGCTCAGCATTGAGCACCTTGCCGCGCAGCGGAAGAATCGCCTGCGTCTTGCGATCGCGCCCCTGCTTTGCGTTGCCGCCAGCGCTGTCACCCTCGACCAAGAACAGCTCGCTGTCGTGCGGGTTGGTGCTCGAGCAGTCCGCAAGCTTTCCTGGCAGATTCAGTCGATGGCTCACCGCCGTCTTGCGGGAGACCTGCTGGCTTGCCGCGCGGCTCGCTGCGCGCGCTCGCGCCGAGATGATCACCCGCGCGATGATCGATTCAGCTAGCGTGTTGTTGTTGAGCAGCCACTGCTCGAACGCAGTCCGGACCGACGTCTCCATCTGCGCCGTGACCTCGGGGTTGTTGAGCCGATCCTTGGTCTGCCCCTGAAACTGAGGCTCCTCCACGTACACGCTCACCAACGCCACCAATCCCTCCCGGATGTCGTCGGCCGTGATCTTCACGCCCTTGGGCGTGAGCTTCTGCGTCTCCATGTGATTGCGGATCGCCTTCGCGAGCCCCTGCTTGAAGCCGGTTTCGTGCGTGCCGCCTGAGCCCGTCGGGATTCCGTTCGCATACGAGCGAATCACCTCGTCGGTCGACTCGGTCCAGCGGAGCGCCACCTCGAACCGCGGTTCTCCTTCGTGCTCGATCGTGAAGGCGTCCTTGTGGACCGGAGGTTTGCCCCTTTCAGAGACCAGCTTCTCGAGGAAGTCGACGATACCGCCCGGGTGCTCGAACTCGTGCTTGTCGCCGGTCTTCTCGTCGACGAACACGATCTTGAGGCCGCGGTGGAGGTATGTCTTGGCTTCCAGCCGCTCCGCCACGCGAGCCGAGTCGAACGCCAGGCGCTTTCCGAAGATCTGGTCGTCGGGTCGGAAGTGAATCGACGTACCCCGCTTGCTGGTCTTGCCACCCTTCTTGAGCTTGCCCTTGGCCTTCCCTCGGCTGTAACTCTGGGAATACGTCTTGCCGCCACGCCAGACCGTCGCAGTCATGTCCGAGGAGAGCGCATTGACCACCGACGAGCCCACACCGTGAAGCCCGCCGGCGACTTGGTAACTCTTTCCTTCGAACTTTCCGCCGGCATGAAGCGTCGTGAGAATGAGCTCGAGCGCCGACTTCTTGAACTTCGGATGCGTGTCGACCGGGATCCCACGACCATTGTCGGTCACGGTGGCCCCTCGATGGTCGGCATCGAGGACGACTTCGATGCGCGTCGCGTGCCCATTGATCGCCTCGTCGACGGAGTTGTCGACGATCTCCCAGAGGAGATGATGATACCCGTGCGCGTCGGTGCCGCCGATGTACATCGCAGGACGCTTGCGAACCGGCTCCAGGCCCTCGAGAACGTCGATGTCTTTCGCGGTGTACGCCACTACTCCTCCGGAAAGACGGGAATCTCGGGTTCTTGGTAGACTTCCGACTCGATCGCGCCGCGCGTGAAGAGCTGAAAGCCCTTCCCGCCTCGCGACACGACGTCGTATTTGCGCAGCGTCACGCGATACTCGCTGCCGCCCTCTCGCTGGGCGATCAAGACGTCATCTTCGTAGGCGAGCACCCGCGCACCCACCACGTAATCATCCTTGGCGAGCTTGATCAGCATTACGCCTCGTCCGGCACCCGCCAACAACGAAACGTCGTCTGCCTCGCAAACCAGCGCCCGGCGCTGCTTGGTGATGCAGGCGATACACTCCTCCGCGAACGCCGGCGCCACGTAGATCACTTCGTCGCCCTGCTTTGGACGCGTGAACTTCCGGCCTGATCGCGTCGAGGGGTCGCGGTGCCCACGGAGTGAGAATCGTAGCGCGAGCCCTCCACGAGTCACCGCCACTGCGTACGGCTCCTCGGGCTCTTCCGCGCCCTCGTCTGCTGGCGGCACCTCGAGGAAGCGCGGGTCGAAGCCCATCGCGCCGACGATACGCTCCCCGTCAGCCATCTTGAACAAGGTCTGGAGCGGGGTGCCATGCCCGGTCGTCGCCGGGATGTCGACGATGCGGGTCACGTAGCAAACGCCGTGGCTACTGAAAAACGCGACGGTGCTCTTGGTTGACCCAGCCAACACGGCGAGCACCCGGTCGCCCTTTCGCACGCGGGTCGACGCAACGTCCTTCACGCGCTGCTGCCGCTTGACCCAGCCCTGCTCGGTGACGACGACCATCGCGTCCTCGTCGACGATGAATGCCTCGGCATCGAACTCGGGCTCGTCGAGCTTCGCGGTGATGCGGGTTCGGCGCGGGTCCGCATAGGTCGACGCCAACTCCCCGAGCTCTGCCCGGACGAGCTTCCAGCGGGCCGCCGGGCTCTTCAGCAATCGTTGCACCCGGTTGGCTTCCTTGAGTTTCTGGTCGAGCTCGCGCCGAATCTCCAGCATTTGTAGCTTTGCGAGCCGGTAGAGCTTGAGCTCTAGAATCGCGTCGGCTTGAAGATCGTCGAGGCCGAAGCGCTTGATCAGCTTCACCGCAGCGTCCGCCTTGCCCTCGGAGCGGCGGATGATCCGGATCGCCTCGTCGAGCGCATCGAAGATGATGACGAAGCCTTCGAGGATGTGGATGCGCTTGAGGAGCTGGTCGAGCTCGAACTCGAGCCGCTTGGTCACGACCTCCATCCGGAAGTCGAGGAAATGCCGGAGGATCGCCTTGAGTCCAATCCGCTGCGGGGCGGCCACTTCCGGGTTCGCCGTTGGCACCAGGCACGTGAGGTTCACCTGCACGTTCGTTTGCAAAGGCGTGTTCTTGTAGAGGTACGCCATGATGAGGTTCGGGTCGGCTCCCTTCTTCATCTCACACACGATGCGGCAGTCCTCGGTGCTCTCGTCGCGCACGTCGATGAGCCCAGAGAGCTTCCTGGCGATGATCACGTCGGCGATCTTCTCGACCACTGCGCGCCGTTCGACCGAGTAAGGGATGGAGTGAATCACGATGAAAGGCTCGCCAGAGCGCTGCTTCTCCGTCTTCCACTCCCCGCGAAGCTTCAGCGAGCCCTGCCCAGTCTCGTACGCGGAGGCCAGCTCGTCCTTGCTGCTGATGAGCTCCCCGCCGGTCGGGAAGTCGGGCCCCTTGACGAACTTCATGAGCTGCTTGGTCGTGAGGTCCCCGTCGATCAACGCGACGGACGCCTGAATCACCTCGCTCAAATTGTGAGGCGGAATCGAGGTTGCCATTCCAACTGCAATGCCCTGCGAGCCATTCACCAGAAGGTTCGGAAAGCGCGCGGGCAGCACGACCGGCTCGAAAAGCCGACCGTCGTAGTTGGGCCGGAAGGCGACCGTCTTCTTTGCGAGCTCGACCAGGAGCTCATCGGAGAGCTTCTGAAGCCTCGCTTCCGTGTAGCGCATCGCCGCCGCCGAATCACCGTCCGGCGAGCCAAAGTTTCCCCGCCCGTCGACCAACGGCTCTCGCATCATGAACGACTGCGCCATCCGAACGAGGGCATCGTAGATGGCGGTGTCGCCGTGCGGGTGGAATTTGCCCATCACGTCGCCGACGATCGCCGCCGACTTGCGATGCTTCACGTCGCTCCGAAGCCGGAGCTCGTTGTACATCGTGTAGAGGATGCGCCGCTGGACCGGCTTGAGGCCGTCGCGAACGTCGGGCAGCGCGCGCGAGGTGATGACGCTCAGCGCGTAGTTGAGGTACCTGCGCTGGGCTTCCACGACCAACGAGGCGTCCTCGATGCTGTCCATGGGCAGCTCGATCTGCGGAGCCCCCTTCTTCTTCCGACGACGCGCCATCCGAGACTGCTCGCATGTAGCAGCCTGGCAAAAGACGAGGCAACAAAAGCGTTCCGAAAACTTCGACGGGAGTTAAGGTTTGCCGTGCACTGGCCAGAGATGATTGACGGGCAGCGCGCCCTGCCCGACCGCGAACGCTTCGCGGAGCGCGTCGGTGAGCCAGCGCTTGGCGATCGCCACGGCGGCTGGAATGTCGTCACCGAGCGCGAGTCGCGTCGCGATGGCCGCCGAGAGCGCGCAGCCGGTCCCATGGAAGCGGCCCGGGACGAGCTCCCGGGCGGCGAGCTCAGTGATGACGCCATCGCAGAGGAGCACATCGGTCCCTCGGTCGGCGCCCTGGAGGTGCCCGCCCTTGACCAGCACGGCGCCTGCGCCGAGCGCGGCGATCCGCTTGGCGGCCTCTCGCGCCTCGGCGACTGAGCGGACGGGCGTCTCCGACAACAGCCCCGCTTCCAGAGCGTTCGGGGTGACGAGGGCCGCCTGCGGCAGAATCGCTTCCTTGTAGGCCTCCACGATGTCGCCCTTCGCGAGCGGCCGGCCTCTGCTCGGGAGCCAGACCGGATCGACGACCCACGGGAAGCCGGTGTCCGCGATCATCGAGCCGAGCACATTCGCCACGGCTCGCGAGCCGAGGGCGCCGGTCTTGGCGGCCGCGGGCTCCAGATCGCCGAGCACGGCGGAGAGCTGCGCGCGAACCAAATCAGCCGACAAGAGCTCCGCCGCGTCGACGCCCTTCGTGTTCTGAACCGTGATCAGCGTCGGCACGGCCGCCCCGTAGCCGCCGTGCTGATGAATCGTCTTGAGGTCGGCCTGGAGACCTGCCCCACCCGATGGATCGGAGCCCGCGACCGTGAGCACGACTGGCGCGGCGACGCTCATTGCTCCTCGAGCGCCTTTCGGCATTCCGCCAACGTTACCTTGGCCGCCTCATCTATCTTCGGGAAGTCGACGCCGAGGCTCTCGAGGGTCTGCTCGACAATTCGCGCCACTTGCAAGCGCATGTACGCTTTGCTGTCGGCAGGGATCGCGTACCACGGCGCCCATGGCCGGGACGTTTCGTTCAGCGCGTCTTCGAACGCGCGCATGTAGTCGGGCCAGCGCTTGCGCTCCTCGACGTCACCGGCATTGAACTTCCAGTTCTTGCTGGGCTTGTCGATCCGGCGGAGGAAGCGGTGCTTCTGCTCATCGAGCGAGACGTTGAGAAAGAACTTGACGATGACCGTGCCGTTTTCGGCGAGATGCCTCTCGAAGTTCCGAATCGACTCGAAGCGCTCGCCCCAAATGCTATCCAGGTCGTAGCTCGGGAGCCGCTGCCCTGCGAGAAACTCTGGATGCACACGAACGACCAGCACCTCTTCGTAGTGGCTCCGGTTGAACACCCCGATGCGCCCCCGCTCCGGCAGACGCCGCGCAATGCGCCAGAGGAAGTCGTGGTCGAGCTCCTCGGCCGACGGCGCCTTGAATGAAGACACCTGAAACCCCGCCGGGTTCACGCCCGTGAACACGCTCCGAATGGTGCTGTCCTTGCCGCCGGCATCCATCGCCTGAAACACAAACAGCGCGGAGAAGCGGTCATCAGCGTAGAGCTTCCGCTGGAGCTCCCCAATGGCCTCCGTCCGCTTCTGCCGCGCGTCCTCGAGGGCGTCCTTGTCGACCTCTTCAGCCGGCCGCGTGGGCGCTTCGGCGATGCGAAAGGAACTATCGAAAGGAACGAGGAAGTCGCTTCGGGGGGCGGCCCAACGGTGCTCGGCGCTCATCGGGGCGACTATATACCATCCTCCCTATTTCCCTTACCATCGACCGCAACGAAGCAACTACCCGTCTAGGAAGAGCGAGGTTCCCATGCGTCAGTTGATTCTCATTGCGGCGCTCGGCGCTGCGGGCATGGCTTTCACCGGGTGCCCCGGGCCCGAACACGGCGGAGGCGAAGGCGGTGGAGGCCAGGGCGGCACCGCTGGCGTCGGCGGTTCGCCGGGCACCGGCGGTGCCGCGGGCACTGGTGGCGCCGGTGGGACCGACTTCAGTTGCGCGCCAGTCCCAGATGAGATGACGATCGAGGAGCTCGTCGACTCCGACTTCGCCGACGAGGAATGGACGATCGACTCAGTGTCGACGACGCCTGGTGCGACGGCGACGCAGGACGCGGTCCAGCAAGCCACGGGGGGCGTCGGCGACAGCCGGTTCCGTCAGATGACCCATGTGATCAACGAAAGTACGGCCTGTGCGGACGAGAAGTGCACGATCGTCGTCTACCACCGGTCGAACCTGAGGTATGATCCGAGCACGGAGGGAGCGATCGCGTTCATCGACTACACCGAGACGCATCGCATCATCGAGGGAGCGTTTGCTGGCGCCGCCGTTGGCTGGGCGTTCTACACAGAGCAAGACGGCACGCGCTACGTGACCTTCGGCGAGCGTACCGGGTTCACCGCAACCCAATGGAGCACCGATAGCGTCTGCGGGATCGTGGCTGAGGACTTCACAGCCGAGGGGCTCGACTTCTCGACGGATGGCGGACCGATTACTTTCGGATTCACTCGAAGCAACACGAACACATCGACCGAAAACGTTCAAAGGAATGTGCACGGCATCGACGACTTCAGGGTCGTCATCGTCAAGGAGCTACCTGCGCAATGACCACGATCTCCGCCGAAGACCCACATCCGAGAACGCGCGTTGCCGTCAAAGACAGCGACATGTCGTATGTCGACACCGGCGGGGACGGACCGATCGCGGTATTTCTGCACGGCAACCCGACCTCGTCGTATTTGTGGCGCAACGTGATCAAGGAGGTCGCGCCGGCCGCACGCTGCCTCGCGCCCGACCTCATCGGCATGGGCGATTCCGGCGAGAGCTCATCTGGTTACACCTTCGTCGATCATCGGCGCTATCTCGACGCTTGGTTCGATGCTGTGGTCGGCGACAAGCCGGTATTCCTCGTCATTCACGATTGGGGCTCGGGGCTTGGCTTCCACTGGGCGCATCGTCACCCCGAGCAGGTGAAGGGCATCGCGTACATGGAGGCCATCGTCCGGCCGATCGCAGGATGGGAGGAGTGGGCCGAGCCCGCTCGAAAGATCTTCCAAGCGATGCGCTCGCCGGCCGGCGAAGAGATCGTCCTCGCGAAGAACGTCTTCGTCGAGCGAATCTTGCCCTCCTCGATCATGCGCCCCCTCTCCCCGGAAGAGACCGAACGATACGGCGCTCGCTACACCGAGCCCGGCGAGTCCCGGCGCCCCACCCTGACTTGGCCCCGCCAAATCCCCATCGCCGGTGAACCGAAGGACGTGCACGACATCGTCGCCGCGTACGCCGACTGGCTCGCCCAAAGCGACTCGCTCCCCAAGCTCTTCATCAACGCGGACCCTGGCATCGTGCTGATCGGCGCCCAGCGGGAGTTCGCGCGCGCCTGGCCCAATCAAGAAGAGATCCGCGTCAAGGGTCTCCACTTCATTCAAGAGGACTCGCCGGCCGAGATTGGCCAAGCGGTCGTCAACTTCGTGCAGAAGCACGCTTGAGTCTCAAGGCAGCGCTTCGGGGGCGATCCACTCGTCCGGAGGCGGTTCGCAGATCGGGTCCTTCCCGGCCGCCCGCGCCATCTCGTACGCCTGCATCGCGGCAGGCAAGTTGGCTTGCAGCTTCTGGATGCGCGTCGTGTCCGCGGGGTGCGTCGACTGCCACTGCTTGGGTGCTTCACCGCCCTGCTGGGCCATGCTCTGCCAGAGAGTGATTGCCTCGGCGGGATAGAACCCAGCCTGCGCCATGAACATCTGCCCCACCTCGTCGGCTTCACTCTCGTGCTTGCGGCTGAATGGCAGCAGCACGCCGAACTGGGCGCCGACCCCGAGCCCCCCGACGATCATGTTCTGATACTGCGGCACGGCCGCGCCTGCGGCGACGGATGCCATGTTCACCGTCGCGTCGGCCAGAATCGACTGCGACATCCGCTCGTTGCCGTGACGCAAGAGCACGTGCGACACCTCGTGCCCGAGCACCGCCGCGAGCTGACCGGGCGTGACGGCGACTTCGAGCATTCCCGAGTGCACGCCGATCTTGCCACCGGGAAGCGCGAACGCATTGGGCGTATTGTCCTCGAAGACCAGCACCTCCCAACGCCCTTCGTCTGGCTGATGCTCCGCGGGAATCACCTCGAGGATCGCACGCGCAACACAGATGACATACTCGTTGACCCCAGGATCTTGGCTGAGCTTGCCCTGCGCCTTGAGACTCGAGAACGCCGCGATCCCCAGCGAGTCCATCTTGTCTTCGTTGATGAGCGTGAGTTGCCTGCGCCCGGTCATGGTCGTCGAGCACGCCGAAACCAGAACCGCCACAGCCAATGCCAAGAGCCGGATTCTCACGCACGGATCATAGCGCCATGCTAGGCTCCCCGCACCCATGACAGAGAATGGTCGATCCCAGTTCCCGCGCACGCGGATGCGGCGCAATCGCGCTGATGAATGGGTCCGGCGGCTCACGCGCGAGTCGAATGTCACGCCCGACGATTTGATCTGGCCGATGTTCGTTCAACCGGGGTCGGCGGCTCGAACGCCCGTCCCTTCGATGCCCGGCGTCGACCGGCTCAGCATCGATCTCGTCGTTGAGGCGGTCGGCGAAGCCAAGGCGCTCGGTATCCCCGCAGTCGCCATCTTCCCGGTCACGCCCCAAGAGCTCAAGACAGACGACGGTCACGAAGCGACCAACTCCGACAACCTGGTTTGCCGCACGGTCCGCGCGATCAAGGAGAAGTACGACGAGATCGGGGTCATCTGCGACGTCGCCCTCGACCCCTACACGACCCACGGACAGGACGGCATCCTGCGCGATGGCAAGATCCTGAACGACGAGACGGTCGAGGTGCTGTGCCAGCAGGCGTTTGTTCAAGCGCAGGCCGGATGCGACGTGATCGCGCCAAGCGACATGATGGATGGCCGCGTCGCCGCCATCCGACGGGCGCTCGACGACGAAGGCCTCGACGACGTGAGCTTGCTGGCATATTCCGCCAAGTACGCCTCGGCGTTCTACGGTCCCTTTCGAGATGCCGTCGGCTCCGCCCAGAGCCTCGGCTCCGCCGACAAGCGCACCTATCAAATGGATCCGGCGAACAGTGACGAGGCGATCCGCGAGGTCGCGTTGGACGTCGCGGAGGGCGCGGACATGGTGATGGTCAAGCCCGGGATGCCCTACCTCGACATCGTTCGCCGCGTCAAAGACGCTTTCGGGCTCCCGACCTTCGCCTACCAGGTGAGCGGTGAGTACGCGATGCTCCGTGGAGCCTCGGACCGGGGCTGGCTCGACTGGGACAGGGCGATCCTGGAGAGCATGGTGTGCTTCAAACGCGCCGGCGCGGACGGGGTCCTCACCTACGCGGCCCCGCAAATTGCACGCCTGCTCGGCGCCTGACCCTCGACTTGCCGGCCCCGGGCCGATGTGCCAAACAGCGGATTCTCGAAACGAGGAGTCCCTGAATGTACCGATGTGAGCTTTGCAATCGAGTGTCGCGCCCCGGAGAGAGGGCGACGAAGGTGGTGACCGAGCGTCGTCCCACCGAGTACCCGAGCCGCGGCAAAGCACAGAAGGCAGGCTCCGGCCGCCGGTCCAAAGCGCAGGACGATCCGGGCGGCGCTGGCTACGAGATCGCGAAAGAAGCGATGGTTTGCCCGACCTGCGCTCAGGAGCAGCTCGCGAAGGACGCCGCTCAAGAGGCGGAGTCCGTCGGCATCTAACGGCGCCTGAACCCCTCTGAGTGTGGTAAGCCCACTCGGTGCTGTGGCCGATCTCCATCGTCGTCGGGTCTGTCGCCGCGGGAGCCGTGCTGGGCCTCGTAGCCCCCGGGCGTGGACGCTGGCTCGACGCGATCCGAACATTCGCGATCGTGTCGGCCGTTGCAGTGGTGGTCGGCCGACTCGTCCCCGACGCCATCGCCGCGGCGGGCCCTCAGATCCTGATCGCTGTGGGAGCCGCCTTCCTCGCGCCGTGGTTGATCGAGCGGGCCGCACACGAGGACCCTGAGCACGACCACTCGTCGACCAAGGGGCTCGAGCTCAGCTACTGGGGCTTGATGCTGCACAAGCTCGGTGACGGTCTAGCCCTGGGGTCGTTCACTGGCGAGGCGCATGCCGGACACCATCACGGGGATACGCTCACGGCAATCGCGGCGCACTCCGTGCCAGTGACGGCGCTCATGACGCTCGCTTTCACCTCCGCGCACGGACGGGCCAGCGGCATCCGGCGCGCCATTGGATTGGCCGCAGTCGGCACGCTCGGCGTGATTCTGGCGCAACAGACCTCGCTCGGGAGTTGGGCGGCCGGGGAACCATGGATCGAGGCCGTGGTGAGCGGCCTGCTGCTGCACGTCGTCACGCACGACTGGGCACACGAGCACGAAAGCCCCGCGCTGCCAGGCTGGCCGCAGGTGATCGCCATTGCGGCAGGCGTCGGCGTGCTGCTGCTCGGCCGCTAGTCGCGGAGCAGCGTGCGACACGCCGTGATTGTGTTCCCGATTGCGTCGAGCACCACGGCGGGCTGCCGCTCGGCCGGCTTGGAGATCACTTCCTCCGCAGTGAGCACCGCGCCGATCCATCCTTCGGTGTGCCAATGGGTGCCCGCGGGAAGTGAGGGCAACGCATCGACCGGGGGATACGGCCACGGGGTCACGTAGAAGTAGGGTTGGTGGTAAGACCCGTCGCCCGGAGAGAAGCCGACGCCGATGCTGCGCGCCTCTTCGGCGTCACGCCCCGCATCGATCGCAATCAAGCTGGCGACATCGAAGTGATGGGGCCAACAGCGCACGATCGACGCCCGCCGATCCCCTGCGACCGCCGCGTGGATACACGCAGTCGCGTTCGCAAACCACGCGGCAAGCTCTGCCCGCGCCTCGGCCGCGGTTTCGGTAAATGGCGCCCCGTCTGCGATGGAATGCGCGGGCATGTCGTGCGTCGGGGGGGCGAGACGGCTCGCGTCATCGGCAACCCGATTGGCCAGCCACGACAAGGCCTGCTGCATCGTGCAGCCGGCAAGCGGAAGCGACGCGCGTTCGAGGCTTCCCTCGAGCACTGCAAGCTCGAGACTCTCGAACACCAAGGCGGGGCGCCGCGACGGACTTCCCACGTGCCGGCCTGCCAAGACGCCGAGGCTCGGATCCCAGTTGAGATTGGTGTGACTGAAGTCGGCCTCGGGCGCCAATAGGCTCGTTCCCGGGGCACTCACGAGCTGCGCGGCGAAGTGGAGCTCGAGCCGCGCAGCGGAGAGCTGCCCCGGCAACACGGCCCCGACCGAACGCCAATTCACGGTGCCCCGACGCCGGCGTACTGGATGCCTGTGAGCTTCGCGATGTCGGCGTTCCAGGTCGTTAGGTCGTGCACGCTGAGATCACGGAGGTGATCGTGACCGCACGCCCGCGCCAACACCTGCATGAGCTCGACCGTCGCGCCAAAGTAGTTGCTCAAGCGATGGGCGGATTTGTCGATCTCGAGCCGGGCACGAAGATGCCCCTGCTGCGTGGCGATGCCGACCGGGCAGTTGTTGGTGTGGCAAGCACGCATGCCGAGGCAGCCGATCGCCTGAAGGGGTGCGTTCGAAACGGCGATGGCATCGGCGCCGAGTGCCAGGGCCTTCACGAAGTCGCTCTCGGTGCGAAGGCCACCCGTGATCACGAGCGTCACGTCCGAGCGCCCCCGGTCGTCGAGGTGACGTCTCGCGCGCGCGAGCGCAACCATGGTCGGTACGGAGATGTTGTCTTTGAAAATCTTGGGCGCTGCGCCAGTCGCACCGCCTCGACCGTCGAGGATGATGTAGTCGGCGCCTGCTTCGAGCGCGAAATGCAAGTCGTTCTCGATGTGTTGCGCGCTCATCTTGAAACCGATGGGAATGCCGCCAGTGGCCTCGCGCACTTCGTCGGCCACGCGCCGAAAGTCAGCCGGGGTATCGAGGTCAGGGAACGTCGCAGGACTGATCGCCGCTTGCCCTGGATCGAGGCCCCGGACCTTGGCGATTTCTTCGGTGACCTTGTTTCCGGGAAGGTGTCCACCGGTGCCGGTCTTCGCACCCTGCCCTGCCTTGAAATGAAACGCCTGGCACTTCTTGACCTTGTCGAGGCTCCAGCCGAAACGCGCCGATGCGAGCTCGTAGAAATACCGAGTGTTGTTGGCTTGCTCATCGGGAAGCATGCCGCCTTCGCCGGAGCAAATTCCCGTGCCTGCGAGCTCCGCACCCTTCGAAAGCGCAACCTTCGCCTCCCGGCTGAGAGCGCCGAAGCTCATGTCGCTCACGAACAACGGGATCTCCAAGCGCAGCGGCTTTTCCGCGTTGGGCCCGATGATGACTTCGGTCCCTACCCGCACGTCGCCCAACAAAGGCTTGCGAGCCAACTGCGCCGTCAACAACAAGACATCATCCCACGACGGAAGCTCCGAACGCGGCACGCCCATCGCAGACATCGGTCCGTCGTGACCAACGTTCTTCAGTCCGTTGCGGGCGAGCTCCTGGATGTGATTGTTGAACGGTTCGTCCGGCGTTCCATGCACGTCGGCGTAGAGACCGAGGTACGTCTTGCGATCGTAAGGTTGCGGCGACTCCTTCGCCCAAGCACGAATCTCGGATTCATCCACCAGCACCGCATCCGCGTCTTTGTCGACTCGAACGTGGAACTTGTGAAGGGCCTCGTCGTTGTCGTAGGCGCTGACCCCAGTGTCACAGCGATAATCCCAGCCGTGTAGCCCGCAGATGAGATTGTCGCCTTCGACTCGGCCGTCGGCCATGAGCGCACCGCGGTGGAGGCACCGACCGTACAACACCGAGACTTGGTCGTCGTACCGGATGACGACCAAGTCGACATCGGCAACCAGCGCATAGGCCGGCTGGCGATCGTCGAGCTCGCTCCACTTGGCTACTTGGACTTCAGTCATAGTTTCCATCGACCTCATACCAACAGCGCGTCCGCGAGGATTTCGACCGTAGCGGGCCCGTCGTGAGCCAGCGCTTCGGCAAGCGCGCCTTCGAGCTCGTCGGCGGCCGTGACGCGACGGCTCCAAGCTCCGCAGTTCTCCGCATACTGCGCGAAGCTCGGGTTCCGAAGCGAGGTCTGCCAAACGTCGTAGTCGGCGCTCCTCTGCTCCTTGCTGATCTTCCCGAGCTCGCTGTTGTTGAGGAGCACATGGGTGATGTCCATGCCGTACTTCACCGCGGTGGTGTATTCGGCCATGTACTGAGCAAAGCCGCCGTCGCCGGTCACCGCGATGACCTTTCGGCCATTGAACCGGGAGTCATCTTCCTGCGTCGCCGCCCATGCTCCCATCGCCGCGGGGTACCCAAACCCTATGGAGCCGAGGTATCCGCTCATCAGCACCGACTGTCGTTTGCACTCGAAGTAGCGACCAAACGAATAGGTGTTGTTCCCCACGTCGACCGCGAGAATGGCATCGTCCGGTGCCGTCTTCGTGAGCGCCGCAAAGATCGCCGCCGAGTGCACGCCGTCGCCCCGGCCCTCCTCGAGGCGTCTCTTCTTCTCCTCACGCCAGATCCGCCAGCGCTCCGCGACATCGGGTCGTTGATCCTCGGCATCCGTCGACCCGAGGCGTTCCTTGAGCAACTTGGCGGTCACCCCAATCTCCCCCCACACCGGCACGGTCACGGAGTGAAAACGCCCGAGCGTCATCGGATCGTAGTCGACTTGGACGATCGGCTTGTAGCTCGTGATGCCGGTGTGGTTGCTGAAGCTCGCTCCAAAGACGATCAGCAAGTCCGCCTCGTTCATGAACCAGCTCGCGACCGGCGTTCCGCTTCGGCCGAGCACGCCGCATCCGAGCGGATGATCGTCGGCGATGAGTCCCTTGCCCTTGAAGGTGGTCAAGACCGGAGCGTTGAGGTGCTCCGCGAGGTCAGTGACCCGCTCCATGACGAAGCGTGCGCCATGACCGACGACGATGACCGGCCGCTTGGCCCCCGCGATCTTCTCGACCGCTTGGTCGAGAGCATCGGACGGAGGCGCGATCTCCGCTCGGGTCAGCCGACCTTCCGGCGACCCTGGCTTCACGTCTTTCGCCTCGACGATTTGGACGTCGTCGGGAAGCACCATGTGCGACACCCCGCGCTCGACAATCGCGTGCTTGCACGCGAGGCTGGTGATCTCCGCGAAATCAGAATCGGTCGCGGGTACCCCCGTATAGGTCGCGACGCCACCGTAGGCGGCGGCGAGGTCGACCTCCTGAAATGCACCTCGACCGATCAGCTTCGTCGGCACTTGCCCGGTGAGCGCCAGCGCTGGTGCACGATCTACGTGCGCGTCCCACAGGCCCGTCAACATGTTGGTCGCGCCCGGACCGGCGATCGAGAAGCACGCGGCTGGCCTACCGGTGAGCTTTCCGTAGGCCGAGGCTGCAAACGATGCCGCGCCCTCGTGCCGGATGCCGAAGTACCCGAGCGCGCCCTTGCTCTCCTGGCGGCGCATCGCATCGGCAAACCCGAGGTTGGAGTGCCCAACCATGCCCCAAACCCACTTCACGCCCCAGTTGACGAGTGTCTCGACCATGACGTCGCTCGAGGTACGAACGTGAGGCTCCTCCTCCGGGAAGTGCACGTAGACCCCGTCGTCGCGCACCTCGACGGGAAAGGTTTCGACTCCGTCGTCGAAATCCCCAGGCGGCTTGCCTGTCAGCGGATGGAAGTCCCAACCGTGCCATGGGCAGCGAAGCAGCCCCTTTTCGATGGAGCCCTCCGCGAGCGGCCCGCCCTGATGTGGGCACTTGTTGTCGAGCGCCGCGTACTGCCCCTCGAAATGGGTGAGGCAGAGGGTGCGGTGCCTACAGGTGACGGGCTTGACCCTGCCTTCCGGGAGCTCGCCGGCATCGAGGACCTTCAGCCATTGGGCCTTTTCACCACTCATTCCGAAACCTTTCACGCAGGCCGGCCCTGAGGGCGCGGGCGAGCGATTACATTCCCCCATCGCGGGGTTGATGTAAAGGATGCCCGTGGGGCTCCGAAGTTACAGATTGCCGGCGAGCCGGTCGATCTCGTCAGGATCGGCGGCGTCGTGCGCGACCACGTCTTCGACGTCTTCTTCGCGGAGCCGAATCACTCCGACGTTCTCGGGCTTGAGCCCCTGCATGCCAGCGTAGAAGGCGCGAATCTTGTCCATGTCTGCGCTGATGTCGCCCGTCATCTTGAGCGCGGGGCCGATGCCACCGACCTTCTTTCCGAAGTCGAGATACGAGAGAACGACCGGAACGTCCGCACCGCAAGCGATGTGATAGAAGCCGGACTTCCAATAGTCGACGTGTGAACGCGTGCCCTCGGCGGGCACCATCAGCACGAGCGACTCATTGTCCTCGAACGCCTCGACCATCTGACCGACGACGCCGCCGGGACGATGACGAATGATGGGCAGTCCGCCGAGCCACTTGAAGAAGGTTCCCTTCGGCCCCTCGAACAAGGTGTGCTTCCCCATCCACTTCACAGGGATGTCGTAGATGAACGCGAACGCGAGCATGAACGGCATGTCCCAATTGGACGTATGCGGTGCAGCAATGATGACGTACCGATCCACTGGCGGCCGTTCGCCCTCTACCTTCCAACCAGCGACCCGAAGGTACGCCTCACCGATCAAGCGCTTAATCATCACGACTTGTTGGCTGTATGGCAGACCCAGCACCCGGTTACGAGAGATCGGGGTGGCGGTGACAGAACTTTTACAAAGTTGGTTGAATCCGCCCGTCTGGAACGCGATTGGCGTCGGGAGGTTTAGTTAGATCCACCCACCCACCCCCACCGCGTAATTCAGTATCACTCTCACGCGAGTGGGCAGCGTGCCTCCGCGCCCCTTGCTTCGCCGGGGCTTGGCGGCGCATTCGCGCCGGGCTTCGCCCTTCGGGCTCGCGCTGCCGCGGATGTCTTGGGGGCGGGGTGATTGCGTGTGGAGGAGAATCGGTCGGGATGCGCGGCACAGGGAGTGGGCGGGAGGCGAGTCGTATCTTGCCGTAAAGGGACGGCCGAGCGGGACCCGCTCCCGAGCACGTGCGTCGCGACCGATTCTCCGGGTTTTTCCGAGCCCCGCGTACACCTCGACGCCCGGGCGTCCTGCGCCGGCTCCTCACTCGGTTCCGAGGGTTACTCGACCTTCGTCACGTCCACCCAGATCCCGTTCAGCTTGGCCATGCCAGAGAAATACTCGAGGTCATCCGGGCCATCTGCGGCGAGCAGGTTCACGTTCGCTCCGTTCGTCTTGCTCGCGACGCTCAGACCGTCGGCATGCTGGTGCCCCCAGCCGTGCGGCAGCGCGACCGCGCCGACCATCATCTCGTCGCTGAGCTGCACGGGCAGCCTCACCCCGGCCACGCTGCTTCGGACCTCGACCATCGCACCGGAGGTGACGCCCACTTTCTCGGCGTCATCAGGATGCATGTAGAGATAGTTCGTCGACCGCTTTCCCTCGACGAAGCGCGGATGGTTGTGGAGCCAGCTATTGTGGCTCAATTGCTCTCGTTTGCTGATCAGCTTCAGTTTGTGTCGCTGTGCCAGCTCCCCCGCAAAAACACCTTCGAGCTTCTGCGCAGCGGCCACGAGGTCACCCGGCGCCAAATCGATCAAGCCGTCGTCTGTCACGACCCGTCGACCGAGGAAGTCCCCCCCGCGGTATGGCTCGAGCAATCGGCCATGCGGTTCCCTTCGGAGGCTTTCGAGCGAGCCCAAGCGAAAGGCGCGAGCGCTCAAGGCCAAGAACCGCTTCGGCGTGAACCCAAGCCACCCACCAAGCAGCGGAACCTTCGCGAGCCCGAGCCATGTGCCGAAGAACCCATTCGCAATTTTGGAGCCGAAGAGGGTCGAGCCGCAAGCGCGTGCGAGCTCGAGGAGAATCAACGTCTCGTCGCGCTGCCCGCCCTCGATCGGAACGAGCTCGTCCGTGTATTGTGCGTACGGAATCGGCTGAACGCCCATCAACGATTGGAACACGAAAGGCAGATCCGGGCGTTGGAACGCGCTCGTGCCCGGAAGGATGTAGTGGGCGTGGTTCGCCGTTTCGTTCCGGAAAATGTCGATGACCACGAGAAGCTCGAGCTTCTTCAGAGCCTCTTCGAGCCGCCCGTTGGCGTTGGGCACCGACAGCAAGGGATTGCCCGACAGACAGAACAAGGCCCGAACTTGCCCCTCGCCCGGCGTCAGAATCTCGTTGGCCATCAAGCCCGCGGGAAACGTGTCGGCCACGGAAGGCAGTTGCCCGATGCGCGACAGGTCTTTGCGCATCGTGTGGCCACCCTTGCGCGCGTGCTTCGGGAAATCCTTGATATAGCCGTGGCCCACGATCGTGCCGCCCGGGCGATCCAGGTTGCCGGTAATCGCGTTGATCACTTCCTGGATCCAGAAGGCTAGCGTTCCGTGGCTCCCCTGATTGACCCCGGTCGAAAGATGAAGCGCTGCGCCGTCGGCTTCGAGGTACGTGGCGACCATCGACCGAAGCGTCTCCGCAGCAATGCCCGTAATCTCAGCCGTGCGTTCAGGCGGCCATGGCTCGGCAACCTTTCGGAGCACCTCGAAGCCCCGCATGTATTGCTTGACGCGTTCCTCTTTGGCGCCGCCTCGGCTCAAGACCTCATGCAGAAAGCTCAACAAGAAGTAGACGTCGGTGTCGGGACGGATGAACACGTGCCTTCCAAGTTGCTTGGCCGTCTCGGTGCGCCGAGGGTTGACATGAAACACATGGCCGCCGCGCGTTTCGATCGCCTTGAGGCGCCGAATCGGATCGGGAAGCTGAATGAAGCTGCCGCGGGACACCGCAGGGTTCGAGCCAATGATGACCAAGCACCTCGTCCGGTCGACGTCGGGAAACGGCTGAATGAACGGAAAGCCGTAGAGCCGCTCGGCAGCGGCGAACTTGTTGTTGCAGTCCTGCGAGCCCGTTTGGAACAGGTTGCGAGAGCCGAGTCCCTGCAAGAACGCGGCGGTCAGAATTGGCGGCAGCAGGCTGAACGAGATCGGATTCCCGAGGTATGCCGAGACGGAATCACCGCCGTGATCCTTCACGAGCTGCCGCGTCTTCCCACCGATCTCGTCGAGCGCTTGCGCCCAGCTGATCTCCTCGAACCGATCTCCCACGCGTTTCAACGGCACGCGCAGCCGGTCGGGTGAATGATGGATCTCGTGATAGCGAAGACCCTTGATACACGAATAGCCCTTGCTGGCGACGTGGTCCGTGTCGGGTTCGAGCGCCACGACGCGGTCTCCTTCGATCGTGGCCTTGAGGCCGCAGGTGGCCTCGCAAATCCGGCAGAAGGTGTACTGGGTTCGACTCGACATCGCCGACAACGTGCCAGGCGCGCCGCTCTGCGACAAGCCCGATGGGACAGGTCCGGCCGAACCTGCTAAGCCGCCGCCCTGACGAGGTGATGATGAACAAGCTTTTCTTATTCGTAGTGATGGCCGCAATCGCGGCTGGCTGTGGCACGAGCAGCGACGGAAGCGGTGGTCAAGCCGGCGCGGGCGGCCAGGGCGGTGAAGGCGGTCAAGCCGGCGTGGGCGGTGAAGGTGGCGCCGGTGGCAGCGAAGCGAAATGCCAGACGCCGCAGGAGATGCTCCGCTGCGACAAGGTGCTCAACATCGCGCATCGGGGCGGCCGGCGAGTCCGTCCCGAACACACGTTGCTCGCCTATGACCAGGCGCTCGTCGACGGCGCCGACGTTCTCGAGCTCGACATCAATGAGACGAGCGACGGCGTTCTCGTCGTGATGCACGACGGAACCGTGGACCGAACGACGGACTGCAGCGGCGCCATCAAGGACATGACCTTCGACGCGATTCGGCAGTGCGACGCGGGGTACAACTTCAGCCCTGATGGCGGAGAAACCTACCCCTACCGTGGCACGGGCCTCGTGGTTCCAAGCATGGAAGAGGTCTTCGATCGCTATCCGGACGCGCCATTCGTCATCGAGATCAAGCAGGAGGCCCCTTCGATCGTCGACCACTTCGTCGAGGTCATCCGTGACTACGAAGTGATCGACAAGACCATCGGCTCGGCGTTCTCAGACGACGTCCTTGCAGAGCTTCGGGCCGCAGCGCCGGAGCTCCCGACCAGCATGGGCGTCAATGAAACCTTGGTCTTCTGGGGCAACTCCTTCAACCCCATCGATCCTGAATACGAGCCGCCCGCGGAGTTCCTCCAAGTGCCCACCGAGTACAACATCGGTGATCGCGAGGTGGTGGTCTTGCATCCCGGATTCGTGCCGCGCGCCCACGAGCTCGACATGTACGTTCACGTCTGGACGATCAACGATGAACAAGAGATGCGCGACCTAATCGCAATGGGGGTGGACGGCATCATGACCGACGACCCGCCCCTCTTGACCCGAGTCATAAGCGAGCTCGGCGTCGGCGACTAATCCACTACACGTTCGGGAAGTTGTCGACCAGAAGCTCGAGGGCGTCGTGGGTCGTGAGGATGCCGATGATCTTGATGCCTTCGACGACGATGGCCGAGCCGTATTTGTGCTCGAGCATCTCGCGCAAGACATCGAACATCGGTATGTCTTTGGCCACCGTGTAGGCCTCTTGCGTCATCGCTTCCTCGACGGTCGTCTCGTCGGGGTTCACCTCGTTGAGACCGGCGATCATGCCGAGGTCGCGGTCGCTGACGACGCCGTAGAGCTCGCCGCCGTGCAGGACTGGCAGGTGTCGGATGTCGTACTTCTGCATCATCTTCTGAGCAAACGTGATCGTCTGCTCACTGCCCACCGTGTGAGGCATCGGAGTCATGAAGTCAGCGATCGGCGCGGTCTTGTCCATGTGCGAATCTCTACCACAGTCGGGCGGTTCTGCCATCGCGCTTCGACGCCAGACGGCTCATGGGGAGCTGCGTGGACGCCTCGACAGGCGCCACTTGGTCAGCTCGAGGACCGGGGTCAGGGTCAGGGCGGGAAGCAGAGCCACGAGCCAGTCGCTTCTGGACAGCGGGCTCGTGCCGAACGGCTCGTGCAGCGGCTCGAAGGACACGATGAACACGAGGAGTCCGATCTCCCAGAGGATCGCCAGGTTGAGCCATTTGTTGGCGAAGGGCCGACGGAACATCGAATGCCTGTCGGACCTGAAGTTGTACGCCTTGATGAACTCGATGAGGACCAAGGAGACGAAGGTCATCGACATCGCGAGAGTCACGCTGCGCCCCGACTCGAGCGCCCAGGTGAACAACGCGAGGTTGGCGGCGGTCGACCACGCTCCCCCGACCAGCATGAGGATCACGACCGACCGGGTGAACACCCCGGAGTCGGCGTTGCGCGGGGCCAGCTCCATGAGGTCGTCCTCGGGCGGGTCGACTGCGAGCGCCAGCGCGGGCAGGCCGTCGGTGGCGAGATTGACGTAGAGGAGCTGGACTGCGGTCAGAGGAAGCGGCAGACCCGCCAGCGTTGCGCCGGCGATGAGCCCGATCTCTCCGATGTTCGCCGAGAGTAAGTACATCAAGTACTTCTTGACGTTCTCGAAGATCCCCCGCCCCTCCTCGACGGCGGCTACGATCGACGCGAAGTTGTCGTCGAGAAGCGTCATCGCGGAGGCCTCTTTGCTCACGTCCGTGCCGGTGATGCCCATCGCCACACCGATGTCCGCCTTCTTGAGTGCGGGCGCATCGTTCACCCCGTCCCCGGTCATGGCGACGATATGACCTCGATCCTGAAGCGCCGTGACGACTCGAAGCTTGTGGGCCGGAGAGACGCGCGCATACACCTCGATGCTTTCGACCTCGCGCGCCAGCTCCTCGTCGGGCATGTCTTCGAGCTCGGCGCCGCTCACGGCCCGGCCGGTGTGGACGAGGCCGATTTCTCGCGCGATCGCCTGCGCCGTAAGCGGGTGATCCCCGGTGATCATGATGACCCGGATGCCGGCCCTGTTGCACTGCTCGACCGCGGACCGGGCCTCGGGGCGAGGCGGGTCGATCATGCCGACGAGCCCGAGGAACGTCATGTCGCGCTCCGCATCCTCGAGGGTCGTGTTCGCCTTCTTCGCGACGGCTAGCACGCGTAGTGCGTCGCCGGCCATCTCTCGAACCCCGTCGAGAATCGCTTTCCGATCGGACTCTTCGAGTCTCACCTCGCCTCGGCTCGTGAGCTGATGGGAACAGGAATCGAGAATGACCTCAGGCGCGCCTTTGGCGTATGCGACTCGGCCACCCGCAAGCGAATGAAGCGTCGTCATTCGTTTGGATTCGGAGGTGAATGGGATCTCGCCGACTCGCGGAAAGCGATCGTCGAGATCGGCCTTGTGGAGGTCAGCCTTCGCGGCCGCCACGATGATCGCGCCCTCCGTCGGGTCGCCTTTCAGCTCCCAGCTGCCGTCTTCTTCCTCGACCAAGTGCGCGTCGCAGACTAACGCGCCAGCGGTCAACAGCTCTGTCTCGAGCTCGGATGGCTCGACAGCGGAGCCGCTCGCGGAGAGCTTACCCTGAGGCTCGTACCCGCTTCCTGAGACCACCACCACTCTCTCGTGCGTGCGAAGCCGACGCACCGTCATCTCGTCTCTGGTCAGCGTTCCCGTCTTGTCCGAGCAGATCACGGAGGTGCTTCCCAAGGTCTCCACAGCGGGAAGGCGTCTGACGAGCGCGTTTCGCTTGACCATCCGCTGGACGCCAATCGCCAGCGAGATCGTCACGACCGCGGGCAAGGCTTCAGGAACTGCGGCGACCGCGAGCGCAATCCCGAAGATGAACATGTCGAGCAACGGCTCGTTCCGAAACACCCCCACGGCAACGACGACAGCAACGATGACCAGCGCCGCCTGCGCCAGCACGCGGCCCACCTTGTCGAGGTTCCGCTGGAGTGGCGTCCGGCCGGTTTCGACGGTCTGTAGCATTTCGGCAATCCGACCGACTTCGGACTTCATTCCCGTCGCCACGACGATTCCACGGCCTCGCCCGTAGGTCACGATCGTGCCACCGAACACCATGTTGTTGCGGTCGCCGAGAGACAGCTCCTCTTGGGGTAGCGCTTCGGTGTTCTTGTGTATCGGTATGGACTCCCCGGTCAGCGCCGCCTCATCCGCCTGCAAGTTGACCGATTCGAGCACTCGGGCGTCCGCCGCCACTTTGTCGCCCGCCTGGAGCAGGATGATGTCGCCCTGCACGAGGTCGCGCGCCGCAATCTCCACCTCTCGGCCCTCGCGAATGACGATGACGGTAGGTGCCGCCATTTCCCGGAGCGCTTCAATCGCGCGCTCCGCCCGATACTCTTGGATGAAGCCGAGCACGACCGCAAACACCACGATGACGGCGATGGCGATGGTCTCGACGCCGTGGCCGAGAAACGCCGAGGCCACGGTCGCCACCAACAAGATGAGGATCAGGACGTTCTTGAATTGCTCAAAGAGGATCTTCCAAGGGGAGGCATGCGCGGCAGCTTGGAGCTCGTTCGGGCCGTCGCGCTCCAAGCGCTGCTGGACCTCGGCCTTGGAGAGGCCTCCGCGAACAGAAGAGAGCTCGGACAGCACGGCCTCAACGGGCAGCGCATGCCAAGTAGGCGCCTCTCCCTCCCGAAGTCCGTTCTCGTCACGCATGTCGATGCTGGGAACCCATATGCATCCGCCGCGCCAAGTCAACAACGGACCTCTGCGTCACCGCTTAGCGGCGGAACCAGAACGGGGAACCGACGCGGAAGGCGCGCATCTTGCGCCCTCTAGGCGCTCCGGCGAAGAAGTTGCGTCTCTGACGGGCGGGTCCCGGTGAAACCCCAGGGGTTCGGTTTGGCACGGGCGGTGCACTGCGGTATCACCTCGGACCTCTCAAAGGAGGAGACCATGAGCGCCGATGACGTAGAGAAGACACTGAAGCAAGACCTGGAAGATACGCGGACCGAACTTCAAAGAGCTGCCGAGGAGATCAAGCTGAAGCTGCATCTTGCTGGCATGGACGCGAAGGACGCATGGGAAGAGGTGCAGCCGCGCCTGGCGGACTTCGAACAGCGTTTCGATGCGAAGGCCGAAGAGGTCGGCGATGAGCTGAAGGCACTCGGCAACGATATCAAACAACGCCTCCAGAACATCAAAGCAAAGATCACCTCTGAGTAGCGGATCTGTCTTCGGGGGCCGCTTGGTCGCGCACTACGAACACGCTGCACGACGCGTGACGCACGGTGTTCTCCGCGACGCTGCCCAAGAGCCGTCGAAGCACACCCGTCCGTCCGTGTGAACCGAGCACGATCAAACTCGCTTTCGTCTCCTTCGCGACCCGGCAGATCTCGACCGAAGGTGACGCGCACGGGAGTGCGTCGTACTGCACGTCGGTGTCCTCGAGATGAGCGAAGTAGCGGTGGCGTGCCTCTTTGAGCAAGCGCATCGAGTCCTCGTCCCACGCTCGCCTGTCACGCTCTGTCGGGGCGTGGGCCGCTGGACCCTTCACCTTCCTCGGGTCGAAGGTGTGGATGATGAACACCCGAGTCTCGTCCCGCTTGGCAATGTCCGCCGCCCGTTCGAGGGCAAGCTCTGAACAAGGGGAGAAGTCGGTACAAACGACGATGAGTGGCTTCATTTCTCTCGCTACCTGCGGATTCTGGCGCTTTCAGAACGGGGTAGACCCCGTTTTCTAAAGTGAAAGGAGAATTTTGCCACTGCGGCCAGGACGCCGGGCGTGATCGAGGGCGCTGTGGATGTCGTCGAGGGCATAGGTCTCTTCGACGGAGGTGCCGAGGACACCGCTCGCGATCAATTTCGCAGTGTTGCGCACCAGACCGATGCGCCGGAAGAGGGAGCGGTTCGCGAGATAGGCGGCGAGGTAGAAACCCTCGACGCTCGTCATCGGCATCATGATGTCGCGCGGGGGAAGCGAGATCGGCTCCGGGCTCAGGGTGCCGTAGCAGACCATGCGCCCGCCAGGCCCGAGTGTGCGAAGCGCCTGCGAGGCGGTCGGCCCGCCGACGCAGTCCAATACGTACTGCACGCCCCGAGGCGTGTACCGATGTACAGCCTCGAGGAGGTCTTGATCCTCGGTGGCAATGACGTACTTGGCGCCACCCTGTTTCAAGCGCTCCGCCCCAGCCCGGCTTCGCACGACGTTGATCACCCGAAAGCCATCGGTGCGCCCCAGGTTGCGCACCATTTGACAGAGCGCGGAACCGCCCGCGGTCTGCAGCACGACGGCGCCCCGCGGCACTTGGAGCACGTGCCGGACCATGATGAGCGCGGTCAGCGGGTTCACGAAGAACGAGCAAGCCTGAGCATCGCTCAACGAACGCGGAACGGGAAAGGCGCGCCGCGCGTCGATCAACGCGTGCTCTTGCCACGTGCCATGTGGGGGCCCACCCACGACCGCGACCCGCTTGCCGACCAATCGGCGCGCCAAGAGGCCGCCGCCGGACTCCTCCACGATACCGACTCCTTCGACACCGAGGGAGTACGGCGGCGCCGGCGCGGGGTTCCCGTCTGGCCCCGTGGGGCGCTCGACATCGCGGTTCCAGATCATGCGGGCGAACGCTCGTTCGTACGTTCCGTTGATGTAGTTGAAGTCGGACGGATTCACCGGCGCCATGCGCATGCGCACGCGCACCTGCCCCCGGCCGGGCGTTGGCACTGCCACATCGCGCACCTGGACCCCTGCCGGATCTTCGGTATGCGCGTCGATCATCGCAGACTTCATCGCGTCACCCGCCCCTCGGTCCACTCAGTCCGCTCGGCATGGAAAACGGCCAGTTCGAATCCACCGTGCCGCCGTCCACCTCGAGCACCTTGCCGGTCACCCAGCTTCCGGCTTCGGACAAGAGATAGAGCGCGGCCGCTCCGATGTCTTCCACCGTCCCAAGCCGCTTGAGCGGAGTCAGGTCCTCCATTTGCTTTGTGAGGGCTCTGTCTGCGGTCACCATTGCGAGCGCATCCGTTTGCGTCGCGCCCACGGCGATGGCGTTTACGCGCACATCTGGAGCCCACTCATGCGCGAGCAACCTCGTCATGTGGGCCATCGCCGCTTTGGCGGTGCCGTACGCAACGAAACCGTTGTCGACCAGATGCGAAAGCCCCGACGTGATGTTGACGATGGCCCCATGCCCGCGCTCCGCCATCGAGGGCCCGAGTGCGCGCGACAGATGAAAGGCGGTCGTCACGTTGAAGTGAAAAGCCTTGTCGAGCTCGTCATCCGTGCACTGGAGCGCGGGGCCTGGCAAGGTTCCTCCCGCGTTGTTCACGAGGAAGTCGACCCCACCGAACTCCTCTAGGGCCCTCGCGGCAAGACGATCGAGTTGCTCGGCGTCGAGCACGTCCGTCGGTACGACGAGCGCTCGGCCGCCGTTTTGCTCGACGATGCTCGCAACCTCCCGAAGCGTGTGTTCACGGCGAGCGGCCAGCACGACGTGGGCTCCCGCCTCAGCGAGCGCAATTGAAATCCCTCGGCCGATGCCTCTGCCGGCGCCAGTCACGACGGCGACGCGTCCGTCAACCCGAAAGCGGTCCAGAATCATATCTTGGCGGTCTCCGGCGGGTACTTTCGGGCAAAGCCCCCGAAACCGCAACCGGCGTATTGCGTTGACCAGTGTCCCCGGCTCTCGTAGCTTCTCCCGGATGACCTATTGCGTTGCCGTGAAGGTGAACCAGGGTTTGGTGTTCGCATCAGACTCCCGTACGAATGCTGGCGTCGACCACATCAGCACGTATGGCAAGATGCACCAGTTCTGCGGCGATGGAGACCGCTTTTTCGCGCTGTTGACCGCCGGCAGTCTGGCGACGAGCCGCGCGGTCGTGACGCGGCTCAGGCGCGACATCGAGGAGAGCGCCGAGGTCAATCTCACCACGGTCACGCGCCTCACTGGGGCGGCGGACTACATCGGCCAGGTCAGCGCCGAGGAGCAACGCAAGCACGAGAAGGTTAGCAAGGGCAAGGGGTTCAGCGCCGGCGCAAGCTTCATCCTCGGTGGCCAGATCAAGGGCAGCGAGCACTCGATCCTTCTGATCTACCCAGAGGGCAACTACATCCCGGTCTCCCGCCATTCTCCGTTCCTGCAAATTGGCGAAGACAAGTACGGCAAGCCGATCCTCGATCGCATCATCGAGCCGAACGTCAGTCTCGAGGTGGCCGGGCGGTGTGCGCTGGTCTCGATGGATTCCACCATGCGAAGCAACGCCAGCGTGGGCCCGCCCATCGACCTCGTGCTGTACTCGGCGGACACGCAGCGGCCCGGCAGCGAGGTGACTTTTGGCGAAGACGACGACTACCTTCGTGCACTTCGGCGCGGCTGGCAGGACAGCCTGAAGACCGCCTTCGACAACTTGCCGACCCTCCCGTTGCCCGCGGGCGCCGTGCGCCTGGTCGACGGTTGAGGTTCCGGGCTACTCGCCGAGGAACTGCCGCCTGAGGTCGAGGGTGTAGAAGCTCTCTTCGGCGTACACCCCTGCGCGGAGCTCTCGTCGGGTGCCCACCGCTTTCGCAGACGGCCGCCACCGCGCGGCTCGGCGCGCCCGCGCTTCCTCTAGATCGCATGGGAGGCCGTCGTAGACCGGCCCGTCGGGGTTCCAGTAGTAGTACTGTCCTCCGGCCACTACGGCCCCCGAGCCGTCGAGCACCTCGATGCGAACCGGCGATTGGATGGGGATGTGCGGATGAAGCGCAGGCCAACCGCTCGCGGCCTTGTAGCGAAGCCCGGCGGCCAGCGTCCCGCCGAGATCCTGAAACCTGAGGACGATGCCATTGACCGCGACTTGGCCTCGCCCGAGCAAAGCCGGGTCCGATAGGGAAAGCTCGATACGATCGGTCGAGTTGTCGACCATCCGCGACGTCGTTCCCCCATCCGAGATCTCGGCCATGAGCGGCCAGGGCTCGAGGGCCTGGCGGACGAGCACCTCGCCATGATCGACCTTCAGCCGGCCGAGCACCGGGAAGCGCGCCTCGAAGATCCCACGCAGCCAGTCACGCTCGAACGGCAGACCCGCGGCAGCGAGGTCAGCGCAGATCACGCCCAGGTCTTCCCAGAGCCCGTTCGGAAGCATGTAGCGATCGTGAAGACTCGCGCCGTGGCGCACGAGTGAGCCCTCGCACGGCTCGACCACCAGCATTGCGACGATCGCGCGAACGAACAGCGCCGAGAGCGACTGCAACTCCACATCGTGCATCGTCTCGAACGCACGAAGCTCGATCAATCCTTGAAGGCCCGCCGGCGAGTCGTAGTTCCACAGCTTGTCGATGCTGATCTCGGCGAGGTGGGGGTTGCCCGCGCTGTCGGTGAGCAGGTTGCGAAAGAGGCGATCCAGAAGACCGCGATCGCCAGACCCATTTGGGGGAGCGTCCGCCCCGAAGCATGCCAACTCCAGCTCGTAGAGCTTGGCCAGCAGGGTTTCATCGGCGCGGGGCGCTTGCGATCCGGGCCCCACGTACTGACCCGAGAAGAAATACGAGAGCGCCGGATGCCGTTGCCAATAGCGAATGATGCTGCCAAGAAACGCGGGGTTCTCGAAGAACGGATTCTCCTCTACGCTTGGACCGCCGAACAACACGTGCGCGCCCCCCCCCGTCCCCTGCATCTGACCATTGAGGTGGCGACGGGTCGTATGGAGTCCCTCGGCTTCTGCAGCTTTCGTGATCCTCGACAGCACCCGGTCGTAGTCCCGCCAAGTCTTGGTCGGGGGCAGGTTGACCTCGAGCACCCCGGGGTCTGCCGCCAATCCGACCGAAGTCACTCCCGCGGCTTGGTTCGGCCGGTAACCACAAAGCACCAAGCGGGGCACGCGGCGCTTGACCGCGACCCGCTCGATGACGCGGATCAACGCCGCGAACCCATCGAATTCGAGCGGCGGCACGAAGAGATGGACCGCACCGTCGGTGGCCTCCACGGTCAACGCGCGCCGCACGTGACCCTCGTCGAGCTCCCCGAGGGGCAGCCGCAAGCCCACGGGGCTCTTTCCGGACGCCAGGACGACCGGCTCCTTGCGCGAGAACGGCCACTCGCCTGACACCCAGTCGTCGGCCCCACGATCGAGCGGCAAGACCCAGCCGCGCGGAGCGTCGACCGATCCCCCCTCCTCGATGCAGGGGAGCACGTACTGCTTCACGCCCAGCTCGCTCGCGATCGCAGCGATCAGTTTGCGCGCGTCGCGATCGGTCGCCTCGGCCGCCCCACCCTCGAGCGCGAACATCTCGGGGTGTCCCCACATCGGCACGCCATCGTCGCGATGCAGCGTGAGCACCACCCAACGAGGCAACGGCTCGCCCGGATACTGCTTGCCGAACACCTGCATCACCAAGCCGCCCGGATAGACTTCCCGTAGGAGCCGAGCCGTGAGCCGCTGCGCGTACCCGAGCTTCTCGGGCCCCATTGCCTCGTGGTTCCATTCACGCCCGTCCGGGTCCCGAGGGATGAACGTCGGCTCCCCACCCATCGTCAGGACGAGACCGCGCCCGCTCAGCTTGCGTTCGACCGCCTGCGCCAGCTCGTCGACGCCCGCAATCACGGCTCCGCCTCCTCGATGGTCAACGCGACGTGCATGCTCGAGGCGGCGCCGCCCACGTGGAAGTACTGCCCCTGGATCGGGCTGACCCACTCCGGCCGATTCGCGACTGCCGCGGGCAAGAAGTGGTGGTCGGCCACGAGCCCGTTGGTCGGGTCGAAACCCCGCCAGCCTGCGCCGGGCAAGTACACCTCGGCCCATGCGTGCATCGAGCCGGCGGCCACGTTGAAGGTCACGGCCCCCTCCTGATGCGGACGCTCGTAGAGATACCCGCTCACGAACCGAGCGGCGAGACCGAGCTGACGACTCGTTGCAACGAAAAGCTCGGCCATGTCGCGACAAGAGCCGCGCCCGCGGTCGAGCGTTTGATTCGGCGTCTGCGTGCCCTCTTCGTCACGATGTTCGTATTCAATCCGCCGATGAATCGACAAGTTGAGATCGGTTAGAAACGAAAACGTCTCTCTCGGCTTGCTCAGATCACCGAGCGCTGCGCGGGCCCACTCCAAGACCCTCCAGCGTTCGACCTCTTCCGGTTCGAGATAAGGTCGGAGTGCGCTCTTTTCTCGAGCGTCATAGCTGAAGGGGAAGTTGCTCGCGCGGCTCTCCAAGATGAAGTCGAATGGGTTCTCTTCGGCGACATCGAACGCCATGCGGCAGTGAAACGAGAGCAGTGACGACTTCTCCAAACCGAAGCTGACGACGGCCACCACGTTGTTGAAGCAATCGCGCACCCATCGGACTTTGCCTTCGGGCTGGCAGCTTAGCTCGAACGACTCGACGTGAATCGTCTGGCTCTCCCGCGGGCGGAGGTAGAGCGAGTGCTCGCCGAAGCCGACGTCTTGCTCGTAGCGGTATTGCGTCAAATGGTCGACGGAGATCTTCATCTCGCACTGGGTTAGCAGGTTTCCCCCCTCCGCGTGATGTCGAGAAGGTTTCGAAGTCGTATCTGCGTCGCAACTTCGACACGAACCACTTAGGAGATGCTGCGAAGCGAACCGATGAGGGATATTCTTCGAGCATCGTGAAGAACGTCATCCGTTTCCCCACTCAGCTTCGCGCGGCCCCTTCAGGTACGCACGACGACCGCCAGCACCGAGCGATCCACGGCTACCGTCGCGCCTTCATCAAAGCCGGCAGCGGCCCAGCGGTTCTCCTGATTCACGGCATCGGGGATAGCGCGGACAGTTGGCTCGACATCATCCCCGGCCTCGCCCGAGATCACACCGTCATCGCACCCGATCTTCTCGGACACGGCCAGTCAGACAAACCCCGGGCCGACTACTCAATCGCGGCGTACGCCAACGCGATGCGCGATCTCCTCGCCGTCCTCGACATCGACCGAGTCACCGTGGTCGGCCACTCGCTAGGCGGTGGCGTGGCGATGCAGTTCGCCTACCAGTTCCCCGAGCGATGCGAGCGCATTTGTTTGATCAGCACCGGCGGAGTCGCCCACGAGGTGACCCCGCTCCTTCGCTTCGCCTCCGCACCCAACGCGGACCTCGTTCTGCCGCTAATCGGCACACCCGCGTCCCGCCTTCTCGGCAAGCTGATGTTCGGCGTGCTCAAAGCGCTCAATACCAACCTCGGCCTCGATGCCAATCACTTGATGCGCGTGTTCGACTCCCTGCCCGACGCGTCGGCCCGGCTGGCGTTCGTCCGCACGCTGCGCGCCGCGGTGGATTGGAAGGGGCAAGCGATCACGATGCTCGACCGGTGCTACTTGACGCAAGGGATGCCCGCGCTTCTCGTCTGGGGCGCGCGCGACGCGGTGATTCCGGTCGCCCACGCGCACAAGGCCCATGGCGCCATGCCCGGCAGCCAGCTCGAGGTGTTCCCGGACGTCGGACACTTCCCGCACAAAGACGATCCGGAACGCTTCCTTCGAATCTTCCGCGCGTTCTACGCCGGCACCGAAGCCAACACCCACAGCGCGGAGGACTGGCGCACAGTGCTCCGGCGAGGCGCTATTGTTGCGCCTGTTGCCGAGCGACGGCTTCCGGCCCTGTCGCCTCTTCGATCCGTTTGACGCGGACCGTGACTTCGAGGCGCTCGCCGTGGCCACCGGCGTAGAGGGTGCCGGCCGTGGGCGTCGCGTCTCGGTAGTTGCGTCCTGAGGCGACCCGAATGTGGTCGAGATCGACCAAGCATCCATTGGTTGGATCGAATCCGCGCCAACCAACGGACGGCAAGTAGACCTCCGCCCAGGCATGAGACGCCTCGGATTGGATCTGATTGTGATAGCTCGCGCCCGTATAGATGTAACCAACTCGGTATCGCGCCGGAACGCCGAGCAATCGAGCGAGGCAGATGAAGAGGTTCGCGAAATCCTGACAGACCCCGCGGCGGTCCTGAAAAACGTCGAACGGGGAGGTTTCGAACGATGTGGACCCGGGGATGTACTTGAAGTCCTTGTGAAGAGTCTCGTTCAAGTCGATGAGGGTCTCGAACAAGTCGTACCCACGACGCGCGGCGAAGCTCATCGCAAACCCCGAGAGCTCGCGAAGCTCGGTCTCCGGAAGCTCGGGCGGCAGCAGGAACGGATTCATCATCTGACGCTGCCACGGCATCCAGACGAGCGGAATATGGGTCGTCCGACGCGAGGAGTGCGTCTCGACGTGATAGGTCCTGACCTTGGACGACGCGCGCACCCAGAGCTCGGTGTAGGGCTGGTTGATCTGAAAGCTCAGCACGTGGTTCCCGAACACGTCCTCATAAGAGAACGCCTGGCCGGGCGGCGAGATCTCGAGCTTGTACTCGAGGACGTCCTGCGTGAGGTCGCGGACGGGCTGAAGCCGAACGGTATGACTCGAGGTCTCGACCGGCGTCTCGTAGCGGTAGATGGTTTCGTGGACAATCTCGTAAGTGCCGGACTTGCCTTGCCCGGAGTCGAGCGCGGGCACCAGCGGCCCTGGCACTGCAGGAGGCGGCGTCGGGGGCTGCACAACGCTCGTGCGCGGCGTCTCGCTCTGAACCCGCGACCAAGACGACGCGGGCGGCTCAGCGAGCTCTGGGGCCGGCGGAGGAATCGTCTCCCCGGTGTCCATCAACTGCCCACGGCTGATGACACGCATCTCGCCTGGCGCGAACTGCGACCAGGCCTCATCCGACAGCGGCCGCGTTGAAACGACGGTGAAGGTACGGTTCTCATCGACCGAGTTCGAGACATCGAGCTGAAGGAGGTCGGACTCGAGCTTCGTCGAAGTCGGCGGCGGCAATCGTCGCAGGAGATGGAGCGCGTTGAACCCGTTGCGGTCGTGATAGGCAACGACATGAAGGCCGTCGCTCCAAACCACGTTGAGCGTCCCGATCTCGTTGAGTTTGTGAAACCACTCTCGAATCAAGTGCCAGCTCAAATCCGCGAAGCTTCGCGCACCCGCGGCTCGCACCTGGCCCATCAACCAGCAGAACGCGTGCTCCGTGTCGGTGTGACCGACCGGCTCGAAGCCGAGCCCTTCATCGAGTGGGAGCGTCGCGTCGAGGTCCCGACCGAGCTCTCCGTTGTGCGCGAAGATCCAATCGCGCCCCGCGTGGCTGCGAACGAACGGTTGTGTGTCGGTGAAGGAGCGACCGCGATGGGTGCCGCTGTGACACACGAAAATGCTCGACCGAAAGCGGTCCCACCGCTGCACCGCCGATGCGACCGCCATGTCGTACTCGACGTGCGGGTCCTTGAGGACCGAGGCGCCTACGCCGTCGCGTGGATACCAACCAAAGCCCCACCCGTCGGGCCGGCTGCCTTTGGTGAAGCGGATCGTTGGCGAGGCAGGGCTGTCGTAGCAGATCGCGAGGAGATCACTGTTGAGCTGCTGCACTGCCGTCCTCCATGAGAAGCTGCGTCTGCAACTCCGTCGACTGGAAGAACTCCTGTTCGATCGAAGCGCAGAGATCGCTCACCGAGTCCACCAGATAGGTGAGCTCGTCGTGGAGCTCGTCGCCGACGATCGCATGTCCTTCGCGAAGCGCAACGTGGCTCAAGAGCGCCTCGAGGAGCGCGGTCGACACCATCCCGATACGGTTCGACCCGTAGCCGCGGACCTGTACGAGCGAGTGACGAGCCGCCCGCAAGCAGTGTGACACCGAGCGCGGAAGATCCTGCTCGAACAACAGGAAGCTCACGACCTCCCGAGCCGTGGGAGTGCCGAAGACCCGCTTCTGGAACGACTCCGTCGCCGAACACGAGCGCAGGAGCGCGGACCACTGGGCGAGTCGAATCGGATCATCGATCGCGCCCTCTTCGGGAAAGGTGTGATAGTGGACGTCCATCAATCGCGCGGTCTGCGCGGCGCGCTCGAGGTATCGCCCGAGCCGCATGAACGCAAGCGGCTCACCATTGAGCATCGTTTCGTCGGCCTGCCCATGAAACAGCTCGCCCATCTGGCGAATGTGTTGATAGAAATGATCGCGGTCGGATCGGTAAAGCCGGCGCCCCGGGCCACTCTGGAGCCAGTGCCAAAGCGAGTTCACCGTCTCCCACATCTCGGAGCTCAGGGTCTCGCGGGCGGTGCGGGTATTCTCGCGCGCCCATCGCACCGACTCGACGATCGAGGTGCTGTTCCGGCGGTCCCAGGTGAGGTACTCCTGGACCGTTTCGCCGTTCTCGTCCTCGCCGAAGTGCCGCTTGTAGCGTTCTTCCTCGCCGGCGACGACCACCAATGGGTGCCAACGGTGAAGGTCCGGAAGATCGAACCCAGGGATGAACGAGCGGTTCACGCGCAAGAGGCGAGCCATGCCGCCCGCGCGCTCCATGTAGCGGTTGAGCCAAAAGCAATTGCCAGCGACGCGGGAGATCATGGTGACGGGCCCTCCAGCACCCAGGTGTCTTTGGAACCACCGCCTTGGCTCGAGTTCACCACGTACGAGCCTGCGCGTAGGGCGACGCGGGTTAATCCGCCGGGCAACACCCAGCTGCTCTTTCCCGTCAGAACGAACGGGCGAAGGTCCACGCGCCGGGGCGCGGCCTCGCCCTCGATCCAGGTCGGACAGGTCGAGAGCTCGACGACCGGTTGCGCGATATAGCCCTCGGGATCGTCGCGGAGCTTGTCTGCGAACTCGGAGATCTCCGCCTTGCTCGCACGCGGTCCAAACAACATTCCGTACCCTCCCGAACCATCGACCGCTTTCACCACCATCGACTTCAGGTTCGCACGCACGTGGTCGCACTCCGCCGGGCGCGCGCAAATGTACGTTTCGACTTGCCCGAGGATCGGTTCCTCATCGAGATAGAAACGAATCATGTCGGGCACGAAAGGATAGACTGCCTTGTTGTCGGCGACCCCGTTGCCCGGAGCGTTCGCCAGCGTCACGTTCCCCGCGGCGTACGCCTCGATGATGCCGGGCACGCCAAGCGCGCTCGCCTCATTGAAGACGCGTGGGTCGAGGAAGTCGTCGTCGATGCGCCGGTAGATCACATCGACCTGCTCGGGGCCGGCCGTGGTTTTCACGAATACGCGCTTGTCGTGCACGAACAAGTCGCTCCCCTGCACGAGCTCGCACCCCATCTGCCGGGCCAAGAAGCTGTGCTCGAAGTAGGCGGAGTTGAACGGACCGGGCGTCAGGACCACGATGCGGCTCTCCCCTGGGTCTCGCGGCGAGACGCTCATCAGGGCATCCCCGAGCCGGGCGGCATAGCCCTCGACCGGGCGCACCCGGCTTCGGCGAAACACGCCGGGAAACACCCGCTGCATCACCACGCGATTCTCGAGCACATAGCTCACCCCGGAGGGCGTTCGAAGGTTGTCCTCGAGGACCAAGAACTCGCCGTCGCTGCCGCGAATGAGATCGATGCCCGCAATGTTGACGAACACACCTTCGGCAGGGCGCATCCCGTGAAGCTCTTCGAGGTAGCCAGTGGTGCCAAACACGACGTTCTCGGGGATCTTTCGCTCCTTCATGATGCGCTGCTCGCCATAGAGGTCGCTCAAGAACATGTTGAGCGCCGTCACGCGCTGAATGAGCCCACGCTCGATCGTGTCCCACACGCTCGAGGGAATCACCCGCGGGATGAGGTCGAAGGGGAAAATCTTCTCCTGCCCGCGCGAGTCGGAATACACGGAGAATGTGACGCCTCCACGAAAGAGCGCGCCCTCCGCGAGCTTTTGACGGGTCATGAACTCGTTACGGCCGAACTGCCCGAGCTCGGCCACCAGATCGGAGACCTCGTCGCGGGGAGTACCATCTCCGCGAAATAACTCGTCGTAGGTCCTGGCGAGGGGCGCGTAGCCGTCGAGCAAGGTCGATTCCCCGGCCAGCCCAACGGTCTGCTCATGATCCGCTGGCATCTCCAAGAGTTTGGATCAGGGTCACGGCTAAACCAGGGAAACTTGGGTGCCCCATGCACTTCTTACCTAGCTGAAACAATGCGGAAACCGGACCTGGCCCGGTCTACAGCGAGTGGCGCAACCTCGAAGAGTTCCCCGATCACAAGCTCCGCGAGATCCAGCGCTTCTTCGAGGACTACAAGGCGCTGGAGCACAAGGAAGTCGTCGTCAAGGGCATGTAGGAGCGCGCCGAGGCGATCGAGATCCTGAGGAATTCCCTGGTCATGTACCGCAAGCTTCGCCGAGGCGAGCTAGCCAAGGGCTAACCCCCGGACGGGCTCGGGCACCTTACCGACTTGCGCGGTTCAAAGCCCTTGATAAGGTGGCGGACCCAAATCACTGAACAATCCTTTACCGGAGGGGCACATGCATAAAGCAAGCTGGGTATTTTTGTTGGCTGTCAGCCTAATGCTGACGGCAGGCTGTAAGAAAGACGAGCTTAGGGCCAAGGACGCACGGATCGCAGAGCTCGAGGCGCAGACCGGGGAAACCGGCGCATCGCTCGACCAATGCAAGAAAGACCGCGAAAATCTCAACAAGCTCGTGAAGGGCTACACAGGCGAGATCAACGCGATGGAAGCCGCGCTTGCCGAAGCCGCCGCGCGTGAAGCGCAGGCCGCCAAGCGGCTCGCCGAGTACAACTCGATGCTGAAGCAGCTCAAGTCGATGATCGACTCGGGCAAGCTGAAGGTTCGAATCGTGCGCGGCAAGATGGTCATCGAGCTTCCTGAAGCTGTGCTCTTCGCGAGCGGCAGCGCGAAGCTCAAGAAGGACGGCGTGCGCGTTCTTGCCGAGCTCGGCCCCGTGCTGGCGAGCCTCGAAGGCCGCATGTTCCAGGTCGGCGGACACACCGACAACAAGCCGATCAAGACCGCGCGCTTCCCGTCGAACTGGGAGCTCTCGGGCGCCCGCGCGATCGACGTGACCAAGCTGCTCATCGAGTACGGCGTTCCGGGGACCCGCGTCTCCGCCGCCGCGTACGCCGACTCGCAGCCGGTCGCCGACAACGAGACCAAGGAGGGCCGCGCTCTCAACCGCCGCATCGAGATCGCACTTCAGCCGAACCTCGACGAGCTTCCGGACCTCTCGGACTTCAACAACGGGAAGTAGACGGCTCGCGCCCCGCTACCGGGGTTCAGCCAAGGAATAAACGCGCCGGCGTGCTTCGTGCACGCGGCGCGTTTGATTTTAACTACCCGTCTGGGCGCGAGTGGCGTCGGGAGGGTTTAGTTGAGTCCACCCGCCCACCCCCACCCGTAATCCTCCCTCCGCGCCCCTTTGGGGCTTGGCGGCGCATTTGCGCCGGGCTTCGCCGTTCCGGCTCGCGCTGCCGCGGGTGTGGTGGGGGGTGGTTGGTGAAATGGGGGCGTGGTTTGGTTTAGTTAACACCGCCCGCCCACCCCCACCGCGTAATCCTCCCTCCGCGGCATTCGCTTCGCTCTGCCTTGGCGGCGCTTCGCGCCGGGCTTCGCCCTGCGGGCTCGCGTTCAGCGCTCAGCGTCTGCGCCAGCGCCAGCGGCGGCGGCAGCGGCAGCGGCGGCGGCAGCGTCTGCGTCCGTGAACGCGTCAGCGAACGCGACTGGCGTCGGGAGGTTTTGGTTAAATCCACCCGCCCACCCCCACCCGTAATCCTCCCTCCGCGCCCCTTTGGGGCTTGGCGGCGCACTTGCGCCGGGCTTCGCCCTTCGGGCTCGCGCTGCCGCGCATGGGGTGGGGGCGGGTTTTGTCGTTCACACGTGCCGCAGCCCTTCTTTCGCAAAGAGTCGTTCATGAGGGGCGCGGAAAAACGCGATGGGGGTTGGAGCGGGCGTGCGAAGTGACAATCGGCACGACCGCAACCACCCCCGATTGGCGCGCCGCACCGAGGGGCGGCGTGCGTGGCCTGACCTCCCCAGTTCTTCCGGCCACCTCTGCAGGCCGCCCCGTCCCGTGAAACCCCTGTCGGGTTTTTCCGTGCCCCGCGTGTACCTCGACGCCAGGGCGTGGTGCGTTGCAGCGTCAGCGTGCAGCGAACAAGCGATTGGCGTCGGGAGGTTTTTTGTTGAATCCACCCGCCCGCCCCCACCCGTAATCCTCCCTCCGCGCCCCTTTGGGGCTTGGCGGCGCGTTCGCGCCGGGCTTCGCCGTTCCGGCTCGCGGGTTGCTGGCTTCGTCGCCGGAAAGGGCTTGGGAGGTGGTTTGGTTTCGTTACATCCACCCGCCCACCCCCACCGCGTAGTCCGGCATCACTCTCACGCGAGTGGGCAGCGTGCCTCCGCGCGCCTTCGCTTCGCTCTGCCTTGGCGGCGCATTGCGCCGGGCTTCGCCGTTTCGGCTCGCGCTGCCGCGCATGCCTGGTTGCGTGTGGAGGAGAATCGGTCGGGATGTGCGGCACAGGGAGTGGGCGGGAGGCGAGTCGTGTGCCGCCGTATGGAGCCGGCCGAGCGGGACCCGCTCCCGAGCACGTGCGTACCGACCGATGCTCCGTGCGTTTCGCCCTTCGGGCTCGCGCTGCTGGTCGATTTCCGGATTCTTTGCTACGCAGCTCGCCTTGGAGGCGCGGTATGAGAGTTTCTAGCTTGGTCCTGGTCTCGGTTCTCGGTGGTGTGCTCGCAGTTGGGGGTTGTTCCGACTCGGATGGTGGTAGTGCGGGCTCGGGGGGCAGCGCGGGCGGCGGCGGCGAGGGGGGCGTGGGCGGCGCGCCCGGGCCCACGATTTCGGCCGGCGGGATTGCGTGGGGCTTCACGCTTCCAGGCCAAGGCGGCTACGACCTCATCAAGGGCGCGACGATCTCGGTCCTCGAGATGCCCGAGCTCAGCACGGAAACAAACGACGAGGGCGAGTTCAGCATCGAGGGCATCCCCGTCGGCTCGCAGGCGACTTTCGTCTTGGAGCACGAGCGCTACCCGCTCACCTACACGAAGACCCACACGATCCCCGACGAAGACATCAGCAACCTCACCTTCCAGGTGCCGAACGAGGGCCTCTACAGCGTGATCGAGATCCAGCTCGGCATCACGAGCGACCCCGAGAAGTGCCAGATGGTCAGCACCTTCACGCGCTACGGTCGCACGATCGGCGATCCCGGCCACCACGGTCAGGCCGGCGCAGTGCTCAGCATCGACGCGCCCGACGGCGCCTCCATCGAAGAGGGTCCGATCTATTTCGGCGACAATGTCGTCCCCGATCGCACCCGCGACTATTCGTCGCTCGACGGCGGGGTCTTGATCGTCAACGCGGACCCGGGTGACTACACCCTCAGCGCTTCCTGCGTCGAAAACCCGTCCGAGCTCTACGACGACTTCGTCGCCGAGTACCCGCCGGAGACCTACCCCGAGGAGGACCTCCGCTGCCAGACCGAGGACGTGGAGTTCGAGCCGGTCCTCATGAAGTGCCGCCCCGGCGTCTTCTTGAATGCGTCGCCCTCGTACGGGCTTCAGGCGTTTCCTGGAGCCGAGTAGCTACTTGCCCTTGGCGGCGGCTTCGGCTTCTTCGAGAAGGCTCCGGCTGAAGATGCGACCGACGAGGCGCTCCCGCGTCTGCCGGGCGGCTTCCTCCCACTCGGCTCGGTAGGGCCCGGTGTCGAGCGCCTCGATCCCGCGCTTGATCAGCACCTGGTACGCTGCCTCGTCATCGCGGCGCACCACCCGATCGAGCGCCGCAGCTGCGCGGGCCGCCGTGCTCCTGAGCACGGCTTGGTCTTCTGGAGAGAGCTGGTCGAACTTCTCTTTCTTGATGATCGACGCCCCCATCACGATGCCGAAGCTGTCCTTCGACATGTATTTGAGCTTCGTGTACCACTGAAGCGCGACCGCACCGATCGCCGAGTTCGGAACCACATCGACCATCTTGGTCTGAAGCGCGGCGTAGACCTCCGGTACGCCGAGGCGCACGCCGTTTGCCCCGACGACCTTCAGGAACTCGGCGAAGATCGGATCGTCCTTCCAGACCCACGGGCGTGCCTTTTTCAAGTCGGACGGCCGAAGGATCGGCATCGTGGACATGATGCGGCCCTTCCCGGCATCCGCCCATCCGAGCAGCTCGAAGCCCGCCTCGCGGAACATCTCGTTGAAGCGCGGCGTCATCTTGTCGCGCACACGCTCGAGCTCGTCGTAGGTCTCGATCAAGCCAGGCGAGGAGAGCACCAACACCGGGCGCACGATGATGCCGAGCCCCGTCGAGGTCACCCCGGCGGCGTCCATCTGCCCAGCGCGCATCTTCCGAATGAAGTCACGCTCGTCGCCCTGGCTTCCGCCCGAGTAGTAGCGGAGCTCCACGCGCCCCTCGGTCTCTTTCTCGAGGCTCCGGCTCCACGCCTTCAGGATCTTCCCAAAGGTGGACCCCGATGGCGCGAGCGTCGCGTAGCGAATGACCGTCTTGCCGTCCGCGTCGGCGCTCGGCGTCCCGCCGACGAGTAGACAGGCGGAGGCCAACACGAACACGGCCCAGGATTTCTTCGCTGCTTTGATCACGTCGACTCCAGCAATTCGTCACGCAGCCGCCCGAGGCCTGCTCTAGAGCAACCGAGCCCGTCCACTAGGTATACCTCGACGCTTCCGTATCGCTCGACAATCTCGGCGTGCGCCGCCTCGAGGCTTTGTTCCTTCACGTACAACAGCCCTTCGACGCGTTGAACCGCGATTTCTTCACCTTCGCCGCCGGCCTCGGTCCCTGCGAGGCCCCGGACCATCTCGAGCATCTTCTCGTTCTCGGCCTTGCGATAGTGGTTCGAGAGAAGGTAGTCCCCGACGACGGTTTCCCAGGGCACGCCGAGCGCTGACAACACCATCGCGGCGCCGAAGCCGGCGCGATCCTTGCCTTGCGTACAGTGAAACACGAGCGGCCGGTTCGAGGGGTCGCTCAACGTGCGGAGCAGGCCGGCGAACTCCGCCGAGAACTCGCGCACCAAATGCCGATTCACCTTGTCGAGCAAATTGGTCGGCAGCTTCGAGAAGTCGCCCGCGAGCAAACTCGGGATGACCTTCTTGAACATGTCGCTCGAGGCGATCGGCATCGGGAAGAGCGACGCCCCCTCGGGCAAGCGGCCTCGTCCACGCGCCGTCACCTCCTCCGGCGAGCGGAGATCGACGACGGCCTTGATACCGAGATCGGCGAGCGTCCGGACGTCATCCTCGCTGAGCTGACTGAGCTCGCCGGAGCGATAGACGAGCCCCCATTTCACCCGACGCCCGTCGCTCGACGCATAGCCACCGAGATCGCGGAAGTTGGGCTGCCCCGAAAGAGGAACGTGTCGGTTCATCCCATCGAGGCTTACACGCCGAAGGCGCGGTCGCTAGGCGCGCCGGCGCCGGCCGATGGTCAAGCGCCGCGCCGCGATGCCGAGCATCAGCAAGAAGAGCACGCTACCCGCGCTCCGCGACGGTGTCGTCGGACCGATGCGGCAGTCCGGGCTGTTGAAGAAGTCCGGGAACGGGTCGTCGTTGTCCCAGAAGTTGTCGCGGTCCCTGTCGACGCTCATCCGAAACCCGTTGCCAGGCGGCACACAGGTGAACGTGAGCGCTTGGCCCGGCACCGCGGCCGCATCGAGCAAGCACTTGTTCGGCGCCGCGCAGTCGTCCCAGGTCCAGTTCGCTTCGGTCTGCTTGTCGCTGAGGAAGCTCGGAGTGCTCAGGGTGCCGGTGCGAAGCCAGCCCCGTGGCTCCCCGTTCACGACGCCCTTGACGACGAGCTCACACTCCAACTCGCCCGTGCCTGGGAGCAGCGTCGCCGAGCGCTCGAAGAGGAGATCGATGCGCCCTTGGACCTCCGCGAGATTCGTATCGGTCAGCGTGATCTGCTGGCCCACGATCGGCGCGAGATCGGTATCGAAGGCCATGATGAACGCCTCGAGCTCTGATTCCTCCTGCGGGCTCAGCGGCTGCACCTGAATCGGTGGTTGGATGGTGTCGAACACGTCGGCGCCAAGGAAGTCGAAGACGCGCGCAACGCTTCCGTCGTGGAGGAAGCCGGTGCCGCGAACCTGCGGTCCCATGTGAACCCCGGGTGCATCCGAGAAGAAGTTCGAGGGCATCATGCCGAACATGCCGACCTTCTGATACGCGTTCCGGAGGTGCGGCACCTTGAACTCCATCGTCTCATTCTCGAAGGTGGTGCCGCCGCTGGTGCCAAAGTGGCCCGCGGAGCGGTCGAGCCGGTGGCAACCGTTGCAGTTCGCCACCGTGTCGGTGATCCGGCCCGAGTAGAGAAGTCGGCCAGCATTTTGCTGCGTGGAAAGCGAGTTATCGAGGTTCCGAATCGGGTTCGGCGGATAGGTGAGCCGGAGCGCGAACGCGGTAAACGCATCCATGTCGCCCTGGGCGAGCTGCCCTTCATCCCGCCCGACCAAACCGGGGAACGCGACGTTGAAGGCGTCGAACGCCTGCTGCTCACAGGTCGGATTCCTGTTGGTGTCGATGCCGGCCTCACAGGCTGGCCCGGTGCGGTCGCCGCGCCAGTGCATCGGCCCGGCGTTCACCATCCCGCGAAGGCTCTGCGTCGTCATCGGCCCCTTGAGCGGATCGAAGTCCTCGGGGTTGGGCAAGGCGTTGATGTTGGGGGCGTGCACTGGATCTTGCGACGGCTTCGGGTTGTCGTTCGCAAACGGCACGCCGTCCGGGTCGCCCAGGTCCCACGAAAGGTCATCCATGTCGCCAAAGATGTGACAGCTGCTGCACGAGGCCTCGCCGTTGCTCCCGGTGAGCTTGGCGTCGTAGAGGAACGGGCGGCCGTCGACGATTTCGGCAGGCTCCGGGTTGTGCGGCCGGAGCGTCTTTACCAGGCTATTGTTGCTGGTGTTGAAGACGTGCAGCTCGTTGGTGGCGCGGCTCATCACGTAGAGGCGGCTCCGGGCTTCATCGAGCAAAAGCCCGCTCGCCCCCCCAGTCACGCCGCCCCCGAGGGACGGCGGCAACGAGATGATGTCGGCGGTGTTCGGTGTGAACGTCCCGTTCTTGAGCTCGGTCGTGTCGTAGATGTGCACGCTGTTCGACCCGAGCCCCGCCACGTAGAGCGTATTGCCATCGCCGCTGATCGCCATCTCGGTGGGCGTCGCGATGCTCTTCTCCTCGACGCCTGCCGGCACCGGCTCCACGCCGTATGGAATGTGCCAGTTGAGGTGCCGCGGAATGACGTCGAACTCCGTGTACGGCGTCACCATGCTGTCGAGTGAAGCGTCGAGCACTGTCACCCGGGACTTGGCGATCTCGCCGCGCACCGTGGGTGGATCCCCCGATGGCTTCGGGCCGATCGCGCTCACGTAGTCCCCGTGGCCTTCGAAGCGGACCTTGTTGTTGGCATCGGTGTTCGAGACGTACACATCCCCGTTGACCGGGTTGACGATCATGTTGAAGAGGATCGTACCGACGTGCGGGACGCCTTCGATGATGCTGCCCGATACCGGCCCTATCTGCACGGGCGTGGCGGCGCTGGCGTCGATCTCGAACACGTCGTAGTCCGGGAGGTCGAACGCAACCGCGGGCGTCCAGTTGTTGTTGGCCTCATCGAGCCAAAGCCCCGAGCCCTCGTCGAAGCCGACGATGATGCCGGTCTCGCGACTCAGGATGTTCTGGAAGTTCCTCTCGGGAAGCGGGCGGCCCGCCGGATAGACGTTGCCCTGGATCACGCACGAGCTCGGCCCGTTGCAGACCAAGCCCTCACCGATCGGGACCGTCTGGTTGCCGGAGCGGAACACCGCTGCGTAGACGCGGCTTCCATCGGGCGATGCCGCGAGCGCGCGCGGCCTGTCACCGAAAAGATTGATCACCGTGAGCGGGGTGCCGCCCATCGCAGCCCCACCCTGGGAGCTCACATCGAAGACCCAAACATCCGCACGCCCGATGCCCGGCGTGTCGTAGTCGCCATCCGGCCACGGAGTATTCTGCCCACGGTGCGCCGTCGTGATGAACGCCTTGCCGTCCGCGATGACGATGTCGCGCGGCTCATCGCCCACGAGCAGCGTTCGCACCACGCGCGGAGGCGTCACCGACGTGTCGACGATGCTCACGCTGTCCGAGAGGTGGTTCACGACCCAGAGCTCGCCGTCGTTCGGCGCGGCCAAGGCCACCGGCTCGAGCCCTACCGGAATCGAGAAGATGTGCGTCGGCGTCGCACCGAGGGCGTACGCCTCGACGTGGGCGTCCGGAGTGTTGGCAACGTACAACCACACGCCGTTGGGCGAGATGGCCATCGGTCGGACCTGCCCGGACTCGAAGAGCGTGTACTCACCTTGGGCGGTCGCGCTCGAGGCAGCGCCCGCGAGGAGGCACGCAAATGCAAGAGATCTGAACAATCGTGCGGACACAGCGCACTCCTTCGTGGCTGGGAAACAAGAACGGGTTCCCTGATAATCGTATTAATAAGAAGAGTTGGCCATATGAAACGAACGCGAATAGGGCGCAACGCGCACGCTTGGCCTTCGTTTTCGGGCGCCTACGGGACTTGAATCGGGAATTCGATGAGCAAGGTATCGGGTGTGGGACTCGCCTTGCCGGCGACCCCGACGCCGTGAATCGGGTCGTTGCTGTCCACGCCCATCGTGCATTCGAGGCCGACGGCGAGGCCCGAGGCGTTCACGCGGAGGCCGTTTGGCCCGAGGGGATCGGCGAAGAGCACCGGTGGCAAGGTCCAGGTTCCGTCCCCTGCAGTGGTCGCGCCTGTGTTGGCGTCGTCCCAGCCAAAGCGCATCGTCCCGGATGCGTCGGCGGTGTAGCTGCCGACGCCCGCCACGAGGGGAAGCGGAAGGCCTCCGGTCACGCAGAAGCCGTTGACCGCGCATTGCGAGCCGAGCTTGCCCAAGCCGTCACACACGCCGCCCGGTGCGCAATCGGTGCTGATCGGAACCGGCGCGTGCTGCGCGCACGGGTTGAAGCTGCCGAGCGGAACGCAATCGCTGTTCTCGCGCGCCCCCGGGATGCTCGCCGCATCGTTCGCCGGGTCGCACGCTGCCCCGTCGACGGCACAGGTGAAGGCGATCGCCTCGCTGCCGAGCACGAGGTCCGCGCCGGTGCCGCCCGAGCGCACACTCGCCGTCGCTTGGAGATCGATCACCGCGGCTTTCGTCACACCGCCCGGCACCGCCCCTTGCGCCGCGTCGAGGAAGCTCTCCGAGAACTCCGCGACGCCATCGATGTCCGCCGTCACCGCCTGGCCGCTCACCAGCGCGCTCGGATCGACCGTGAGATCGAAGGACAGGATCGACACGGCCGGGCTCACGCTGTTCGTGCAGCCGAGGGTGATCGCTTTCGTCTCGGACGGCGGGTCGATCGCGACGAACTGACAGACGCCGGCCGCGTCGCACTCGCCGTTGCTGCACGGGGTGCCCACCGGCGACAGCGCGCGAGCCTGACAGGTGTTGCCAACGCAGAGCGAAGGCTCGCGGCAATCGAGCGGGGACGAGTCACAGAGGGACGCGTCCACGCATTCGACGCAGGTTCCTGCGCCGTCGCAGACCTTGCCGCCCCCGGAAGTGCAGACGCTGCCACTCGGGAGCGGATCGCCCTGCCCCGGACAGCGGTTGCCCGGGTTCGCGCAGTTGGCGAGGTCGGCCGGGTCGCAGAAGGCGTCGCACAGGCCGTCCGCCGTGCAGTCGCTCGGCGCGCTGCAATCGATGGGATCGGAGTCGCAGAAGTTCTGCCCGGGGCAGATCACCGTCATCGTCTCGACCCGATCACAGAACGGGTCACCGTCGCCACACCTGAGATCGATCGTGACCGACCCGGGAATGCTCGCATCGCACTCGTAGAGGACATCGGCGCCCGGCACTGCAACCCCGGTGCCGTCGAGCCCGTAGTCCTCGAGGTTCAGCGCGATGCTCGGACCGACGAGCGTGGCACCGTCGACCGGGCTGACGAAATTGCCGCCAGGGACCGCAGTCGCGGTGGGCGTCGCCGTCATCGTGCACACCAAACCGGACGCGGTGCCGTCGAGGCACGCGGCGCTCGCCGGATCACCACCAAAGGCGGGATTGCAGCGCGGGTCCGCCGGGTTGTAGACCGATGGGCTGCACACCGGCGGGATCGCGGCGGTGCAGGTCTCCGGTCGGCAGTTGTTGCCGCACGTGGCGTCTTCGTCGAGCGCGCGGTACTCGATGCGCGCGCGCGGTGGAATCGCGCTGATGTCGACCGAGCGCGGTATGGCCATCAAGGAAAAGAGCCTCGGGCAAAGATTGCCGACCACGAACTCGAACGACACGTCCGAGTTGAACCCGCCGCTCGGCAAGTCGACGCTCAGCGAGCAGACCAGCACGATGTCGAATTTCGAAGCCGAGTCCTCGACGATGTTGAGCGTCTGCCAACCGACGCACACCACTTCGTCGGTGTCGTAGACGAGCATCGTCAGCGTACAAAGGCCCGGTGGCAGATCCATCGCCGCCTGCCAGATCGGCGGGTCCCTCGTGTCGATGATCTCGAACGCGCCCGACATGTCGACGGAGTCGTCGAAACTGTAGAGCGTGCCGGCGGTGTCGGCGGGCGGGATCGGATAGGTGCCCGGCGGATTGCCGGCGCAGGTCACGCGATAATCGACGCGATCGATCGTGAACCCGAGATCGGCCGAACCGTTCGGATGCACGATGTCCAGGTTGACCTCCGTCGGCACGACCGCGCCGCCATCGTTGGTGCAAGCAACGAAGAGAGCGACACAAAGCAAAGCGGTCGGCCTCGCGAGATCACGGAAACGCACGAAATCTATCCTCTAGATGTGACGGAAGGGGGGTTCGCGAAGCTAGCGCCCCGCTCTATTCAGTGTCAACGCGGAAGACGTTTCAATGCGAGCGCGAAACGCGATTGTGTGAGGTACGACACACACCGACACCTACGCCACCTGATCGGCGGACGAGGGCCGCTCCGATGGACGATCCGCCCGCGAGAAGATCTGCGCCTCGCCCGAATCGTCCATGAAAGAGTCCCAAAGGTACATCGCCGCGTACGCGCGCCACGGACGCCATGACTCGGCACGGCTCTCGAGCTCGACCGCGGAGATGGGTGTGCCGTTGTGCGACAGCGCCTTACGAAGCCACGGGTTGCTCGTGGGGAATGCGTCCGGCTCGCGGTAGACACGCATGGCGATGTACTGCGCGGTCGTCGCGCTCAAGTCGGCGATTGAACGCAAGCCCTCGATGGCCGCATCCAACGAAGGGGTGCCGTCGAGCCGAATCCCACCCTCGTGCACCGCTTTGGCGAGCGCTTGGATCGAACGGCTACGGCGCTTCGGCACGCCCACCGCTTCGAGCCTCGCACCGCTGAGCGCATACGGCGACGGGAACACGTGGGTCAGCGACGGTTGCGAGGTTTCGATGCGCTTTCCATGCCGGTCGACGATGCGGTCCATCAGCTCGGACGCCTCTTCGGGGCGCATGTGTTGATTGAGGAGCATCATCACCGCGCTCTCGAAGTGATCGAAGGAGCCCGGCACACGAAGACCGGGCGTTGCCTCGATGCGAGAGGCGAGGTCAGGGTCGCGTTCCAGCACGCCGATGATCGAGGCCGAGGGCGCGTCGACGTCGAACAAGCGACGGACGCCCGACACCACATCGAGCAAGTGCGGCCCAAGTGAGCTGCTCACGCGAACGCGAAGCGCGCTGTCTTGCGGCTCGAAAGCCACGCAGACCTCGCCTGCGGCCTGCGCAAAGCAAGCCGTCCTGTAGTAGCGATCCTCGACGATTTGCTCGACGCCGGGCGCCGTCCACGGTTCGAGGAAGCGCAACATACGAAGCCACGGGAAGGGCCCCTCGACGCGCACGCGGAGCTCGAGCCCATCGGCAGCGGCCCCAGGGCGCTTTCGAAGCGCCGTTGGTGGGCAACCATACACTTCGTTCATCACCGCGTTGAAGCGACGCACGCTTCCAAAGCCTGCGGCCTTCGCGATGTGCGCCATCGACAGGCCGGTGCTCTCGATCAAACGCCGCGCGAAGCGTGCGCGGCGGATGCGCGCAACCTGCACGGGCGACGTGCCGAGGTGCTTGTGGAAGAGACGCCTGAGCTGACGCGAGCCAATACCAAGACGCTCACACAACGCGTCGATGTTGGCGTGGTCGAGCAGGCCATCTTCGATGAGGCGAAGCGCACGGGCCACCGTCGTCGGGGCCCCATTTAACGGGGGGATTTCCGCTACGCCGTCCGTAGGACGCGCATCGGGAGAAACGGGCATGGCGCTCATCCTAGACCGTTTTCGACAATAGGGTTAGCACTTTTCGGACCTCCCCGACGAAATGTGTCCAATCGATGTCTGCGTCGACACGGTCGATCCGAATTTATTCCCGCGCCTGATCACCTGCATCGCGTCGCTCCACTTTCGATCGACTGTGTACAAGCACGAGCCTCGCTGTGTGAGACGTCTCACACTTGATGTGGTCGCGCGCATGCATGCACCGACAACTTTGTTCGGAAAAATACGGACGATCAGTGGTGCACCGGGCGACGCCCTACGTGTGCGCAGGGGTAAGACACTCGGAACCCTCTGACTACGCTGGAATACGTACGAGCGAGCAGGCCGACAAAGTCGGTAGTTTGGTGACGCGCGTCACAAGTTCGCGTTTTTTATCCGCACCCTGTTGATCTTCGGAATTGTGCCGGTGTACCCCATGGGCCTTCCTGAGTGGGAAGGCGAGTGAGGCACGAGTACGCCGCACGAGCAGCCCGTAACGCGATTGGCCGTCCGCATGCATGTGCGGGGGCTGGCGCATGTAGACGAATACAAGGAGTAAAGGATGAAAATGCGATTTGGAAAACTGATCGTGTTGGCCTGTATGGGGCTCGCAGTCGCCTGTACCAGCGGTACAGACAGCGGCACCGCGGGCAATACAGAGCTCAACCTCGACATCGTCAATCCCGGCGGTGACACCGGCGCTGGATTCTCAATTGACCGAGTGGATTACCGCATCACGTGTGCGGGCAATGCTCCCGGTAGCTACCCCATCGCCCCGGCCGACACGGCTGGCACAGACTACAACTACGACGACTCGGTAGACATCTCCGGTGCCTTCGAGACCGTCGACACCCGCGACCCACCCGTGTGGCAGGCCGTCATGGACCTTCCCCCCGGCGACTGCACGATCACGCTCTCGGTTTACGAGGACGACGAGGTCGTGTGTATCGGCTCGCAGACCCTTGCGATCGCCGAAGACGCGACGACCAAGTACGACATCGTGCTCGTTTGCTCGCTCTCGGTCGACACCCCGGACGGCATGGCTGACGTGGACGGAGAGTTCTTCTTCATCACCGGCAACATCTGCCCGAAGCTCTACGTGCTGAACGCGATCCCGAGCACCATCCCGCTCGGCGCCTCCCCGGCGGCGACCGAGGTGCAGTACCGCGCCAAGGACCCGGACAACACCTGTGGCAACAACTGCGACCCGCAGTCCTGCACCACGGCCAACCCCCCCGTCTGCACGCCGTACCCCTCGAACATCAACGACCCGGCTTGTAACCCTGGCTTCGGCGGGGATCCCAACAGCGCCGACTGTCAGGCTGGCGTCTACGCTGGTCTCGTCTGCACGGTCGTGGCCACCGAGACCGTCGGCGGTACGCCTGCTGGTACTTTCATCAGCCCGGCGGATGGCACAACCCAGGTCGGCCCGGTTCTCCCGGTCAACCTGAACCTCGCTTCGGGCCTCCCCGGCATCATCCTCCCAGGCTTGGGTGGACCGGCCGGCACGAACGCGGCGAACAGCCCGGCCTACCCGGCGCTTCCGAACGTGAACGGCTCGCTTCCGCCGCTCGTCTACGAGTGTGACACCGTCAACTTCCCAGGTGTCCCTGTGTCGATCGTCGTTGGCTGCTCCGACGGCGACGCGGAGTGCGACCAGGCCAAGCAGATCTTCGTGAACTGCCCCGGTCAGAACTTCTGCGATCCGCCCGGCGGACCGATCCCGGACTGCTCGGCCTCGGGCGAGTGTCTCGAGGACGGCGTTTGTCAGCCGACCTGTGACCCGACCACCGGATGCACGCAGTGTCTGGGCCAGGACGACCCCAAGGCGGACGGCACGCCTTGCTCCGTCGGTCAGTGTCTTGCTGGCGCATGTGTGGAGTGCACGAGCGACGCGGGTTGTACCGACAATCCCTCGACCCCGATCGATTGTCAGCTTCCGAACACCTGCACGGGCAACGTCTGTGTGGCGGGTGGAACGGCTCCGGCCGGTACGCCTTGCTCGAACGGCTTGTGTGACGGCACGGGCACCGGCACTGGCGCTTGCCAGTTCGTCGCTTGCGATCCGTGTGAGGAGGACTGCCTCCAGAGCCCGACCATCTGCGAGAACGTGCTGGAGCTCGGCTGCACCAACAACGTGACGGCGGATATCTCGATCCTTCCGTTCCAACTCAACGTGAACCCCGCTCCGGTGCTCGCTGGGACCTCCATTTCGGCGGTCTTCGGTGGTGTCGCGGAATTCTCGGAGGTCTTCCTCGACGCAGCACAGGGCGCAGTGCCCGGTGGTGTGACGCAGGCCGACCTCGTCAACCTGGCCGCTACGGTTCAGATCCGAACCGGTGGTACGCTCGATGCAGGGGTCACACTGACCAACCCGCCGCTTCCGACGACTTGTCTCATCGATGGTTCGTCGTGTGACCCGGCCAACGACGGGGCTTCGGTCCCAGGCAGCCAGCCGAACTCGGGTTGTATCCCGGTGGGTACTTTCAACCCCTGTCAGGCGCTCGTCTCCATTCCGATCAGCAACGATTGTGCTCCGGGCGGCGTGTGTGACGGACTGGGCAAGCTTGCTTCCCAGTGCGCCACGAACGGCTTCTGCGTGACCGGCGGCCTCCCGCTAGACCTCGCAGACCAGGCTGGAAGCTTCACGGCTGACGCCAGCGGCATCGTGAACTTCGGCTTCGCCGACCAGGGCACGGGCGCGACCATCGCCGGCGACGGCACCTACAACCTGCCGGCAGCGGTCTTCACGGGCCCGCCGCAGCTGAACGAGATCAAGGTGAACGCCTCCGGTCTCTCGGTTGCACTGGTCTGCACCATGGCGGTCGACGCCGGTGGTCCGAACGGTGTGGGTGTGCCTGACCTGGCCAGCCCGACCCCGACCAGCCTGTTGAACACCTTCAACATTCAGGTCCCGTAACGGCACGCAGCTCTCGTAAGATGAGCTAAACAGTACAGAACCCGCGGGCTTCGGCTCGCGGGTTTTGTCGTTTCTTAAGGGTGAGAGGACTGGATTGAGATAGATGCAACGAGTGCGGCCTGGTTTTATCGTCCTCGTAATTACGTGCGGCGCACTATTCGTCACCGGGTGCCGCGGCGATGAGGCCTACTGCCCCGCCCCCGCCGTGACGCTCAACCCAGTCGACATTCCGGAAGGCGACAACGACACCGCCGTCTTCGTCAGCGTGCAGAATCCCAACCCGGACAACGGGCGGCCCGTGCTGACCGAGCTCTACGCCGACACCGGCGTCTTCGAAGACAGCAAGGCGCTCCAGACCAGCTACACCTGTGCGCACGACGTCTCGGGCGAGGTCGAGATTTGCGTCGACGCCGCCTACGGCCCGCCCAACGGCGCGGGCAGCGGAAGCGAGCTCATCGCCGCCGCATGGGAGTACGTGCGGGGCGCGCCGACCGCCTACTTCGTGCAACCCGAAAACTGCCTCGAAACGAGCTGCACCACCGTCGTGTGCCCGGAGGACAAGAACGCCTGCCCGGAGATTGCGGAGCTCAGCGTGACGCCGGAAGTGCTCATGGAAGGACAGCGGGCAAGCGTCCGCGTCAGCGCCGACGACGCGGACGACAACCCGGCCCCGCTCTTGACGACCCTGACCGCGACCGCGGGCAGGTTCGGCGACAAGCACGCGAGTGAGACCACCTACAGCTGCGACCCCGCGATTGGCGGCCAGATCGAGATTTGCGTGCTCGCGAGCGACGGCGACGAACGCTGCGACGAGAGCCGCTGCGTGACCGTCGAATGCCCCGGCGCGGCGCCCGACAACACCTGCCCCGTGATTCGCGACCTCAGCGCGACCCCTCGCGTGATTCCCCCGGACGAGCGCCAAAGCCTCATCGAGGTCGACGCGGTCGACCCGGACATGAAGCCCGACGAGCTCCGCACCATCCTGAGCGCGAGCACCGGCACCTTCGACGACCGCGAAGCCAGCACGACCCTCTTCACCTGCGGCGCGCCGGGCGCGACCGAGATCAGCGTGCGCGTCACCGACGGCGAGCGTCGCTGCGAGAAGGAGCGCTCGATCACGGTGCAGTGCCCGAGCACGGTCGCCGACAACCTCTGCCCGAAGCTCTACGTGATCAACGCGATCCCGAGCGACATTCCCGAAGGGCAGAACTGGACCGAGGTGCAGACGCGGGCCGAGGACTTCGGCGACGGCCCGCTCGAGCTCGTCACCACCTTCTATGCGTTCCGCGGAAGCTTCGACGACCCGAACGCGAAGAACACCATCTATCGCTGCGAGCGAAGCGGCCTCCAGGAGATCTGCGTCGACGCCCACGACGGCGCCTGCGTGAAGACCCTGTGCATGGACGTGATCTGCCCGCAGAACCTTGGGCAGTAAGCCCCGCCTCCGCTACGATCCGTTCGTGATGGGTACCCGCAGCAGATCCAGTGTCAGCGCCCGCGCCAAGTCACATCCGACCCACCCACCCCCACCACGTAGTCCTCCCTCCGCGCCCTTCGGGCTTGGCGGCGCATTCGCGCCGGGCTTCGCCGTTCCGGCTCGCGCCCCTCGAGTCTTGAGAGGCTTCTTGGCCGTTCTTGCGCTTCTTCTCACCTCCGGGCCAGCGGCGGCGGATGATGACTTGACTACGCGGGCGCACGAAGCGTTCGAGGCGGCGCGGGCGAATACGCTTCGGGAGCCGCTCGACGGTCGTATCGACGCCGTCTGGCACACGGACTTGGTGCTCGCCATCCGCCCGGACCCCCAGCTCCAGTTCTGGGCCGACACGCGGCGGCGTCTTCAATCCCGCCACCTCACCTACCGATTGGTCGAGCCGAGCGCCGCGCTCACCGAGCTCCCCGCGGACCCGGGGTCCGGCATGGACAAGTGGTACGTCTACATGCGCGCGCCCTTTGGCACGCCGCGCGAGCTCGCCGCCCGCTACGTCAGCGACTACCTGGGCCCGGCGCTCGGAGCCCCCGAGTCCGGCTATGTGCTCACGCACCAGCTCACGGTGCTCGAGTGGAGCCGCATGACCGAGCTTGCGCTCCCCGAGGAGCTCTGGGACCGAAAGCCGGTGCTGCTCGCCCGCATCGCCGAAGAGCATGCGGCCGACCAGACCTTCTCCGACCTCTTCGCCGAACGAATCTGCTTCCTCTCGGTCTACGGCAACCCGAGCGACGAGGAGCTCGAGCGCTCGGTCCGCATCATCGTCGACGCGCAAACCGAGCCAGGCGTCTGGGCGCCGCCCGCGATCACCCTCGTCTACGACGGCCAGTCCCACCACACCGAAGTCGAACCCGAGCACGCCCGCAAAATGAGCATGGTCGCCCTAGCGGAGTACCTCCGCAGAAACGCTGACGCTGCAAGCATCAGCGGCAGCGCGAGCCGGAACGGCGAAGCCCGGCGCGAAGCGCCGCCAAGCCCGAAGGGCGCGGTGAGGGAGGACTACGCGGCGGGGGTGGGCGGGCGGTATGAGCAGACCGCTGACGCTGGCGCGGACGCTGGCGCTGGCGCTGACGCTGACGCTGGCGCTGACGCTGGCGCTGACGCTGGCGCTGACGCTGGGACTGCCTGGTGGATCGCGGGGGGGGTGGGGCTGCTCGCCGTGCTGCTCTTGCTCGCCCGCCGTCTCCGCTCCTGACCCGGCCCGAACCGAGCCCATCTTCTTCTCGGAGGGGATAAGTGTGGCGCCTCGGTGTCGGTCGGATTCCGACATGTGGGTGGCTTCGTAATTTGGATCACACATCCATGATTAGTGAGAAATTCGCCGCCAAATGCTCTTGTAAAGCGAATGGCGACGATGTTAGCTTCGCCCTCCCCCCCAACTTTCAGACAAGACCCGTTCGTCCGCGTCCCGGAGGCGGGTTCCTGCAGGAGTCGTTCATGACTGGTTCCCGATTGATGCATTGGATTCTCAGCTGCCTCGTGGCAGCGATCGCCTTCGCTGGCTGTACGAGCGATGGAACGTCGAGTGAAAACACCGGCGGTCTCAACTTGAACCTGGAGCTCGCCGACGGCGTCGTGATCAACGAGGTCGATTGGACGATCTCAGGCAACGACATGAACATGACCGGCATCATCGACACGAGCGCGCCGGGCGCGACCGCGTCGGTCGAGGTCTTCGGTCTCCCTCCCGGAGATGGCTACCTGGTCGAGCTCGAAGCGACCGACGAGACGGGTGAGATCACCTGCCGCGGCTCGGCTCCGTTCTCCGTCGAGATCGGCGTATCTACCGACATCATGGTGATGCTCAACTGCAAGCTTCCTGCACGGCTTGGCGGTGTGCGTGTCAACGGCAAGTTCAACGTCTGCGCGGAGCTCGCCAAGGTGATTGTCTCCCCGCTTCAGACTTCGGTCGGCAACGACATCGACCTCTCGGCGCAGACCGTCGACGTCGAGGGCGACGCAGTCACCATCGTGTGGAGCGCAACCGGCGGCTCGATCGCCGACTCCAACGCGGCGGACACGACCTACACCTGTGGCGAGGTCGGCCAGCAGTCGATCACCGTCACGGTGTCCGACGACGAGTTCGAGTTCTGCATGGATGATTGGACTGTCGCTGTGACCTGTGTCGAGGGTGAAGGAGACCTCTGCGAGGGCGTGACCTGCGACGACACCGGCAACGAGTGCACCGTCGCGGAGTGCAACCCGGCCAACGGCCAGTGCGAGACCTCGACGGTAGACGACGGCACCGAGTGCAACGGCGGGGCCGGCATGTGCATGGACGGCCAGTGCGTCGACGAGGACCTCTGTGACGGCGTTGTCTGCGAAGACGACAACGAGTGCACCACCGGCCTCTGCAATCCCGACGACGGCGAGTGCAGCTACACCCCGGTCGATGACGGCACCGCCTGCAACGACGGCGCCGGCATGTGCGTCAGCGGCGACTGCATGGACGCCGACCTCTGCGAGGGCGTGACCTGCGACGACACGGGCAACGAGTGCACCTCCGCCGCCTGCAACGTGCAGACCGGCCAGTGCGAGGAGATGGACGTCCCGGACGGCACGGAGTGCAACGGTGGCTCGGGCGCCTGCTCGGCCGGCGAGTGCGTCGACAGCAGCCTCTGTGACGGCGTCGACTGCAGCTCGGCCACCGACTGCGTGCTTGACGGCACCTGCGACCCGGCCAGCGGCGAGTGCATCCCCGGCGACAACGAGCCCGAGGACGCCCCCTGCACGGACGGCGGCGTCTGCGACGGCAGCGGCGCCTGCGTCGAGTGCAACAACGACAACCAGTGCCCGGACGACGGCAACGACTGCACCGCGGCGGCCTGCGAAGGCAACCAGTGCGGTCAGAACCCGGTCATGGACGGCGCCCTATGTGACTTCATGGGCGGCGACGGCATCTGCGAGGCAGGCACCTGTGTCGAGGCGCCGGCCTGCATCAGCCCTGGCGACTGTGATGACGGCAACGTCTGCACCACCGACGACTGCGTCGACGGCGAGTGCGCGTTCGCTCCGAACGACGGCGCGTCCTGCGACGCCGGCGGCTCCCCAGGCACCTGCGATGCGGGCGCCTGTGTCGGCCTTTGCGACGGCGTGGACTGCAGCTCGGCTTCGCAGTGTGTTCAGGACGGCTCCTGCAACGCGCAGACCGGCGCGTGCGTCCCCGGCGCGGCAGAGCCCGTGGACACCGCATGCACCGAGGATGGCGGCAGCGTCTGTGACGGCCTCGGCGTGTGCGTCGAGTGCAACAACGACAACCAGTGCCCGGGCAGCCAAATCTGCAACAACAACAGCTGCGAAGCTGGCGCGGTCGACCCCGACCCCGAGTCGGCTGAGCTGACCGTGGGCTGCACCAACAACGTGACCGCGGATATCTCCATCCTACCGTTCACGCTCAACGTGGACCCGGGGCCGATCGCCGGCGGCGCGAGCGTTCCAGCAGAGTTCGGTGGCACGGCGGTCTTCTCGGAGGTCTTCCTCGACGCGGCACAGGGCGCGGTTCCTGGCGGTGTGACCGCGGCAGCCCTCATCAACCTGGCAGCGACGGTTCAGATCCGAACTGGCGGCAGCCTCAACAACGAGGTCGTCCTGACCAACGGACCGATCCCGGCCACATGCCTGATCTTCCCCGACCAGTCGTGTGACCCGGCAAACGACCTGGCGTCCGTCCCGGGCAGCCGTGGCAACACGGACTGTGTCCCGACCGGTGCCTTCAACCCCTGTCAGGCACTCGTCACCATCCCGACCAGCACCGACTGCGCTCCGGGCGGTGTTTGTGACGGCTTGGGCAAGACCGGCGCCGGCTCCCAGTGCGAGACCAACGGCTTCTGCGTCACGGGTGGCCTCCCCCTGCCCCTCGCGGACCAGAACGCGAGCTTCACGGCGGCCGCCTCGGGCATCGTGAACTTCGGCTTCGCCGACCAGGGCACGGGCGCCACCATCAACGGCGACGGCACCTACGCGCTGCCGTCAGCGGTCTTCACCGCTCCGCCGACGCCGAACGAGATCAAGGTGAACGCCTCCGGTCTCTCGGTGGCTCTGCGCTGCACGATGGCGGTCGACGCCGGCGGCCCGGATGGTGTCGGTGTCCCCGATGCCGCCAGCCCGACGCCGACCGACCTTCTCATCACCTTCGACATCCAGTAAGCGCTCTCCTGAGAGCCTAGACAGCAGAAGACCCGCGGGCCCCGGCCTGTGGGTCTTTTGCGTTGTGCCCTTGTAAGTTCTGACCCCTTGAGGATATGCTCCCGGCTCCCGACGGTGGTGGTACCGTCGTTTGTGGATTTCAAGGAGCTCTCTATGTTTGGTACTTGTTTGAGGGTGGCAGCCCTACTCTGTCTTGCGGCTGCGGTCGGATGTAGCAGCAGCGACGGAGACGGCGGCTCGGGCGGTACCGCAGGAACGGGCGGCACAGGCGGCGGCGACGCGGGCGTGGGCGGCGGTGGCGGCGACGGCGGCAGCGCAGGTACCGGCGGCGGCGGCGAAGGCGGCAGCGCGGGCATCGGCGGCGCGGGCGGCGTGGGCGGTTCTGCAGGCGCAGGCGGCGAAGGCGGCAGCGCGGGCATCGGCGGCGCGGGCGGCGTGGGCGGTTCCGCAGGCGCAGGCGGCGAAGGCGGCAGCGCGGGCGCGGGCGGCGTGGGCGGTTCCGCAGGCGCGGGCGGCGCGGCGGGTGCCGGTGGCGGCGGCGTCGATCCGGACCCGGAGTCGGCTGAGCTGACCGTGGGCTGCACCAACAACGTGACCGCGGATATCTCCATCCTGCCGTTCACGCTCAACGTGGACCCGGGGCCGATCGGCGGCGGCGCGAGCGTTCCGACGGAGTTCGGCGGCACGGCGGTGTTCTCGGAGGTCTTCCTCGACGCGGCACAGGGCGCGGTTCCTGGCGGTGTGACGCAGGCCGACCTCGTCAATCTGGCGGCCACGGTTCAGATCCGAACCGGCGGCACGCTCGACGGCACGGTCACACTGACCAACGAACCGATCCCGACGACCTGTCTGATCGGCGGCACAGCCTGTGATCCTGCCAACGACCGGCGCGTCCGTCCCGGGCAGCCATGCCCAACACGGACTGTGTCCCGACCGGCTCCTTCAACCCCTGTCAGGCCTCGTCACGATGCCGACCAGCAGCGATTGTGCGCCGGGCGGTGTTTGTGACGGTTTGGGCAAGCGTCCGCTCGCAGTGTGCGACCAACGGCTTCTGCGTCACCGGTGGCCTCCCGCTGCCTCTTGCGGATCAGAGCGCGAGCTTCACGGCGGCCGCCTCGGGCATCGTGAACTTCGGCTACGCCGACCAGGGCACGGGCGCCACGATCAACGGCAACGGAACCTACGCGCTGCCACCGGCAGTGTTCACCGCTGCGGCGACGCCGAACGAGATCAAGGTCAACGCCTCCGGTCTCTCGGTGGCTCTGCGCTGCACGATGGCGGTGGACTCCGGCGGCCCGGATGGTGTCGGTGTCCCCGATGCCGCCAGCCCGACGCCGACCGGCCTTCTCGTTAGCTTCGACATCGAGTAGGCGCTCCGCACGGAGCCTAGACAGCAGAAGACCCGCGGGCCCCGGCCTGTGGGTCTTTTGCGTCGTCGCCTTGCCACCCACCGCGCCTTATGGATATGCTCCCGGCTCCCGATGGTGGTGGTACCGTCGTTTGTGGATTTTAAGGAGATCTCTATGATTGGTTCTTATTTGAGGGTAGCTGCGCTGGTGTGTCTCGCGGCAGCGGTGGGATGTAGCGACGACGGCAACCCCGGTGGAAGTGGCGGTACCGCAGGAACGGGCGGCGGCGCTGGCGGCGACGGCGGCAGCGGTGGCGCGGCTGGCGGGGGCGAGGCGGCGGCGGCAGCGGCGGCGCAGCCGGTCAAGGCGGCGAAGGCGGCTCTGGCGGTGGCGGCACGCCCATCGAGAAGAGCATCACGCTCGGCTGCAGCAACAATGTCACGGACGATATTTCAATTCTCGCGTGGGACCTCAGCGTCACCCCTGATGGTGATGTCGTCGCCGACGGCGCGTTCGACGCCGAGCTGACTGGCGTGGCGTTCTTCGATGAGACGTTCCTCGACGCCGCCCAAGGCGCGATCCCCGGTGGCATCACCGAGGCCGCTTTGGTCTCGATTGCCGCGACCGTGCATGTTCGATCGGGCGCGACGGGCGACGACGTGCTGCTCGTCGACGGTCTCGATGTGCCGTATACCTGCGCAATCCCTCCGAACCCCGAGTGCGACCCCGCGAACGACACGGCTAGCGTTCCAGGCGCCCGCGGCAACACCGACTGTGTTCCAACGGGATTGTTCAACCCTTGCAACCGTAACGTCAGCATCCCGACGAGCGACGACTGCGAAGTCGGTGGCGTGTGTGATGGACTTGGAAAGACAGGCGAAGGCTCGCAGTGCGAGACCAACGGGTTCTGCGTGACCGGCCCGCTTCCACTTCCCATGAACACGGCAAGCGGCAGCTACACCGCCGACGCGACCGGCTCGGTCTTGTTTGGGTGGGACGACGAGAACACGGGCGCCACGGTGAACCCGGACGGCACCTACGCCCTTCCCCCGGCGGTCTTCGCCAATTCCCCCGAGCCGAACGGCCTTCGCGTCAGCGCCGGCCTCGGCATCGCGCTTCAGTGCACGATGGCGGTCGACAGCGGCGGCGACGACGGTGTCGACGTGCCGGACCAAGCCAGCCCGACGCCGGACTCGGCGTTGCTCGAGATTCCGATCACCGAATAGCGAACAGCTGAGACAACGAGAAAAGCCCGCAGGCAAAGGTCTGCGGGCTTTTTTTTGTCGCAGGATCGCGGCCTCACGCCGTGAGGGCTCTACCCATCGTGACCGTTCCAAGGCCCGCGGCTGCTTTGGCATCTTTCCACGCCGGCTTCCCCGCAATCCATACATCGGTCACCACGCCATCCGAACGGTTCAGCATTTGCTCTGCTTGCACCGCGTCGCGGTAGCCGAAGGTCGTGTTGGCGTCGGAGTCGTAGGCGCGAAGGGCTTCGGGATCGATCAGCACCAGGTCGGCTTGCCGGCCGGGCTCGATGGTTCCTAGCGTCGCGTCGACGCCCCAGAACTCGGCCGGGATCTTCGTGAGGCGGCTGACGTGGTAGGCGACCTGCTCGAGCGAGTCGCGCTGCGCGATCTGGAGGCCGCGAAGATTCGAATCGTAGTAGGCCATGTTGGTCAGATGAGCGCCCGAGTCGCTGAAGCCGGGGAGCGTCTGAGGGTCGAACAGGACGCGCGCCATGCGCTGCTCGTCGTCGTTTGCCGCCAAGACATACCAACGGAGATCGGTGTCGAAATGCCGCAAGAGATGCAGCATGAAGTCGCAGTCGTCACCGACGGGGCTCGGGAAGCTCGCGAACGCCTCGGCCTCTTCTTCGCTGCGCGGGCCGTGGCCCGTACGCCCTTCGCGCCCTAGCCCGCTCGGCCTGGCCTGCCAGTCGAGCAAGCGCTCGTACACGTCGTGAAGCGTCTCGCCCTTCCACACGGCGACGGGGCGCTCCGTCATCACCATGTCGGCGAGGTCACGGCTGAAGCTATCGTCCATCATGCTGAGCGAGCGTTTGAGACGCGCTACGGACACGCCCCTCTTGTCGTGGTACCAGGTCTTGCGGAAGCGCTTGCAGTACGCAGGGTCGTTGAGGAGCGCCATGCGCGCGTCTTTGTCCTCGAGATCGATTGCGTTGAGCTCGCGCAGCACCGGTTGCTCTTCAGCCAGCGGGGTGATCATCCCGTCGGCATAGACACGGAAGGGCGCCGCCAACGCCTGAAGGCGGAACTTCCCGTCCACGAGCGGCGAGTTGATGATCCGCGTCATCGCCACGCCGAGCTTCGCGAGCGAGCGGTTCGTGACGACGTCCAGCGCCGCGACGGCGGTGACCTTGAGCGGCTTGCCGAAGAAACGACCGCTGCTGAGCATGAACCATCGAATGACGTTGTGCGGTTTGTCCTTCTCGGGCGTCGCCTGCCAGACCCGGCCGTGCCGCCGGACGATGTTGGTCATGCGCTTCACTTCGCCGAACGACGCGTGGTTCGCCGGGATGCGCTTTTCGCGGTGCGGGTCGTTCGAGAGGTAGTGAAAGGGGAGCATGTCGGTCGAAAAGCCGAGGTAGCCGTCGCTCATCGCCTGCTCGAGGATGCTCTCCATCTTTTGCAGGTCCTCCTCGGTCGGATCCTCGCTGATCGCCCGCTCGAGCCCCATCGCCTCGATTCGAAGCATCGAGTGCGGAATCATCGGAACGACGTTGGCGCCGAGCGGCATGTCGGCGAAGTGCGCAAGGTAGTCTTTCGGGTTGTCCCAGGTGATCCGGTCGGCGACGCGCAGAAGAACGCTCTTGGGGATATTTTCGACGCGCGCGAAGCAAGATACGACCGGATCATGGCCGTCGACGTTCTGGCGGCCGAAGGGGACACCGATCGAACAGTTCGCGACGACGGCAGTGGTCGTGCCGTGGCGAACGACTTCGCTCAGGCCGGGATCGAGCTCGACCTCGAGGTCGAGGTGCGTGTGGATGTCCCAAAGGCCGGGCACGAGCCAACGGCCCGTAGCGTCGATGACTTCGCCTGCTTGGCACGGGTCGAGCTCATCACCGACGGCTGCGATCGTACCATTGACGATGGCCACGTCGCGCTCGACCGGCGCGCCACCGCACCCGTCGAAAACCAAAGCGTTCTTAATGAGTGTGTCCCAGGACATGCCTCGTGTGCCTTACGACAGCGTCAGCCCCAAGGCCAGCATCAGCGCCAAGGCCAGCATCAGTGCCAAGGCCAGCGTCAGCGCCAGCGCCAGTGCCAGCGTCAGCGCCAGCGTCAGCGCCAGCGTCGGCGTCAGCGTCAGCGTCAGCGCCGAGGTAGTCGCGGTATTGCGCTCCGACGATCGTCGTCGGTGACCAGAGCGTCACCCGGAGCCAAGTCATGGTTGCGCCTGCAACCAGGGCAACCTTCTCGAACCACGGCACGACGACCCGGCCGCGGAGTGGATTGCTTCGACGGCTCCGCCGAAGGCGTCGGCCGATACCCCGATACAGCCGGCTCGCGATGAGGATCGCCCAGCGTGCGCGGACCGGAAGGAAGCGCATCCCGGCGTCGCCACTTCGGTAGTAGACCTCTGCGACACCGAGCACGTCGTCGACCACCAGGCTCACGGCCTGCGGGTCTGCGCTCCCGTCCACCAGCGCTTCCTGCGCGACGCCGTACGTGGCCAGTCGATCAGCGGGTAGGTAGACGCGGCAAGCTTCGGCGTCCTCGAGCACGTCGCGGGAGATGTTGGTGAGTTGCATCGCGATGCCGAGGTCGATGGCCCGCCGGAGGGCGCGCGGGTCGCGAACGCCGAGGACCGCGCACATCATCAGGCCGACAGTACCCGCGGCGCGGTAGCAGTAGCGTACGAGCTCGCCGTCCGATTGAACGCGGACGAGGTCGAGATCGGACATCATGCCGATCATGAGCTCGCGCACGACCTCGAAGCTGATCCCGCAGTCGAGGCAGAGCGCGCGGAACCAGAGATACTGGGGAGGCCAGAGGGATTCGCCGTCCGGCTCGGCTGCGAGCGCCACGCAGAGTCGGTCGAGGTCTTGCCGCGCTTCGGGTGTGACCCAATCGCCGTCTGCAAGGTCGTCGACCGCGCGGCAGAACGCGTAGAGGGCGGCGACTCTCCGCCGCTGCGTCCGGTTCAGGAAGGCCGACGCCCAGCGAAAGGAGCGGGCCCGAAATGCCAGGGTCTGCCACTGGGCGACCTCGCGCGCTCGATCGTCACTCGGGGTCATGCCGTCACCCTTTTCGGCGCCGGCAGAAGCCGTGTCGCCCGCTTCGGCTGAGGGACGACCCGTTCGAGGACTTTGGCTGACGACAACACACCTGGAAGCCCTGCCCCCGGATGGACGCCCGCGCCCACGAAGTAGAGCCCGTCGACGTCCTCGCTCCGATTGTGGAAGCGAAAGTACGCCGATTGACGAAGGGTGGGTTCGGGCCCGAAGGCCGCCCCGCGATACGAGCGAAGCTCGCCTTCGAAGTAGCGCGGGTCCACGTGAAACTGCGTGGCAAGGTTCTCACGAAGGCCCGGCAGATGCTCGCTGTCGAGCGCATCGAGGATTCGATCCATGTATCGTGGACCTTCGACCGACCAGTCGATTCCGCTTTGCTGATTCGGCACCGGTGAGAGCACGTAGAAGCTCTCCCCGCCGGGCGGGGCGAGGCTCGGGTCCGTGCGCGTGGGTGCGTGCAAGTACAGGGAGAAATCGTCAGTGAGCTTCTTCCGGTCGAAGATATCGGTGAGCAGCTCACGATAGCGCGGGCCGAGCAAGAATCGAGTGGTGCGCGAGGTCGGGATAGGTCTTGTTCGTGCCGAAGTAGCCTACGAACAGGCTCATCGAGTACTTCTTCCGGGCGACCGATGCGTCGGTGTGCTTTCTGCGCGCCGAAGGATCGATCATCTTCGTGTAGACGGTCGCCGGATCGGCGTTCGAGACGACTAGATCCGCATCGATGAACGTTCCGTCTTCGAGGAGCACGCCCTTTGCGCGGCCACCTTGGACTTCGATGTGGTCGACGGCGGCGTTGAGCCGAAGATCGACGCCCACTTCCCCGAGCAATTGCGTCAGCCCCTTCACGATGGCTGTCGTCCCGCCCATCGCGAAGTGGATGCCCCACTTTCGTTCGAGCCAGTGGATCAAGAGGTAGATCCCGGGTGCTCGGAACGGGTTCCCGCCAATCAACAAGGGCTGAAAGGTGAAGACTTGGCGGAGCGCATCGTCCTTGATGTAACGGGCGACCAAGGCGTAGAGGCTCTTGTACGCTCGGAGCCGTACCAGCTCGGGTACAATGCGCATCATGTCCCCGAAGCGCGAGAAGTCGGCGTCGACGAGCTGCGTGTAACCCACATCGAATATGCGCTGCGAATGCTCCACGAGCTTCTTGTAGCCGTCTACGTCCCTCGGATTGAACGCGGCGATCTCGGCGAAGAGCCTTTCGTCGTCGCCCACGTAGTCGAAATGGCGCCCGTCTTGAAAGGCCACCCGGTAGAAGGGGTCGACCGGCACCAGCTCGAAGTAGTCGCGACGGTCCTTGCCGAAGAGCTCGAACAGCTCGTCAAATAGATACGGCGCCGTGATGACCGTCGGCCCGGCGTCGAAGTGAAATCCATCTCGCTCGAACGCCCGCGCCCGGCCGCCCACTTGGTTTCCGGCCTCGAGCACGGTGACTTGGTGACCCATCGCGCGAAGGCGCGCGGCCGCCGCGAGCCCACCGAACCCGGCGCCGATGACAATCGCTTTACCCATGCTGACCTCTACTCACAACTTCGAGCGGGCGGAGCACGCGTGCGACCAGCTCGTTCGCGACATCGTGCATCCTAGGGGTGAAGTTGAGCGCATCGGAGGCGAGCAGCTCGGAGGCGAGCAGCTCGATCCGTCCTAGGAGCTGTGCGGCCGCCCCGCCCTCGATGAACCGTCTCGTGAGCCCATCCACCTCGAGGGCCGTCGTGTGCTCACGCGCTTTGCCAAGCACCTCGAACAGCGCTGGGCCGTCCTCGGGATACAGATCGAGATGCGTGAGGACCACAGCGCTCAGTCTCCCCTCGTAGATGTCGCTGCCCTTGGTGCCGCGCCCTTTGGCGTCGAACAGATCGAGCAGGTCGTCTTGGAGTTGGTAGAGGACCCCGATCGAGCTCAGTGCCGACCCGAGCTCGTGTGCTTCGCTCGGCATCAAGCCGGCCAGCTCCGCCGCTCCCCGAACCGGCAAAGCGAAGAGCGTACCGGTCTTACCCGACGCGGCGTCGAAGTAGTCGCCCCAGCCCTTGTCGGGAGCCGCCGTCAGCGCAAGCTCGCGGATCTGACCGCGGGCGGTGCTCTCGGCGTACTCGGCGAGGATTTGCACCAGCGCAGCTTGTACCTCGGCCGGGTAGCGCTTGAGCGCACGGAACGGAAGCATCAATAGGAGATTCCCCGTGTTCATCGCCTGCGCCGCGCCGTGGCGAGCCCAAAGCGCAGGCTGACCGCGACGCGTTCGGTCACCATCCTGGATGTCGTCGTGGATCAGCGAAGCGTTGTGCAGGAGCTCCACAGCAGCCGCCCAATCGATCGCATCTTCGGCGTATCCTCCGAGCGCTTGACAGGCGGCGAGCGCCAGCCGGGCTCGGAGTCGCTTCCCCCCGGTGCCGAGGTGCTCGCGCACCATCCGCGCGCCCGGGTCGGCTGCGTGGTCGCCAGCAAGCTCGACCATACGGCTTTCCACCCGCGCGAGCAGGTCTCCTTGCTCGAGGAGGATCGAGGCAAGAGCAGTGGTGCGCTTGATCGCGGCCTTTGCCTTGGGTGTCGCTACTTTCATGTCGTACCTGGTTGAAGAAAGGTCCTCGCAAGGGGGGCTGCGCCGGCCGAGACACTGGTGAGGAGGAGCTGCCAACAAACCGACGCAGGAAGAATCCGAAAGAGGCGCGTCATCACTACGCCGAGCTCGCTCGGGCTGAGCGTTCCGGCCAAGAAGCCTGCCCAGGAATCGAGCGGCATACGAAAGAACGCATCGAAGAAGCGTGAGGTCTCGCCGACGTCCATACTGACGAGGCTTTCGAGCCCAACCGCGTAGAGCTCCCACACAGCGCGCTGCGATCGAGACCAAACGGCGGCGTTCCCCGCATCTCGCGCGCGCTCGACGTCATCCGTTGCAAGCGCGTCGACGATGGCTTGTGCGACAGGCTCTGCCTTTCGCAGAACGTGGGCGATCGAGTAGCCCGTGGCGGGATGAACCATCGAAGCTGCTGCGCCGAAGGGAATCAGTGGTTGGTCGGGCACGGGAAGCCCACGCCCCATGTCGATCGAGCAACGTTCCACGCCAAGCCGCGCGCATCGCTCGAGCCCGAAGGACCCGAGGCGCATCTGCAATCGGACGCGGAGCGAATCCATATCGACCCCAGGGCGGTGCGCCAGCGAGGTCTCCTCCAAAAACAGGCGGTCCTGTGAAAGGGGAAGCACGTAAAGGAAGGAGGGAGGCTCTTCTGCGAGCGATGCCGCCGGTCGGAAGTCCATGAGCGTTGCCCGATCGAGGTCAAAACCGTGACCGGGTGCATCCAGTAAGACGCCGTATGCCACTTGGCGCGCCGGTTCGCGGTTGTGAACGCGCTGAACGAAAGGGCTCGAGGCCCCCGAGGCGTCGATCAAGACGCGCACTCGTCGACTGGCTCCTCCGTGGAGGTGAATGCTGGTGCCATCGGCTTCGTGCTCGAGCCGCGCTGCGCGCTCCGGCACGACGCGCAAATCGCCGCTTTGAAGCTCCCGCCAAAGCGACTGCTGAAACTCGCCGGTGTGGAGCTTGGCGTAGCGCCGGCGGAGGTGACGCTGACCCAATGAGGTCGCGACGCTGACCTCAGGCCATGTCCGCTCGACCAGGCTCTCGAGCGAGGCCGGGACCTCATCGGCCCAGAGGCAGTAGTTGGGCTCCCAGGGTTGCCTGGGCGAGGGCGCGATGAGAGTCACAGACGCGCCCCGGCGAGTGCAGGCCGCGGCGATCGTCATGGCCGCCGGACCGCTCCCGAGGACCCCTATGTCGCGTATCTCCCTCATCTCTTCGTCGACGCTCCTTTTATGCGACCCGGGCCGCCCTTGACAAGACCTGGACAGCGCATAGACGTCTCGGGGACAAATAATGTTGAAGATTGCAGTATTTCTAGCGATCGCGTTGCTCATCTGGCGCGCGGTCCGCAGCGGCTCCCTCAAGCGCCTCGCCGAGCGATGGGTGGAGCGGCGCCTCGGCGGCTATCGTCACGAAGCGGTCGAGGTGGATCTGCGGCTGCCACGCACGGCCGAGGCCGCGGCGATGCGCGTGGCGGTGATCGGCGGCGGGCTCGGCGGCATCGGCGCGGCCGCCACGCTCGCGGAGCGGGGCATCGCGGTCACCTTGTACGAGCGGAACGACTACCTCGGAGGGAAGATCGGCGCATGGAAGACCGAAGTGGATGGCTCGGAGCAAACCGTGGACCATGGCTTTCACGCCTTCTTCCGCCAGTACTACAACCTCAATCGCTTCCTCGACCGACTCGGACTTCGAGCGGGGTTTCGCGAGATCGAAGACTACCTGATCATCGATGGCAAGGGGCGCGAGCTCCGGTTCGGCGACATCGACACGGTGCCGGCTCTCAACATCGTCGAGCTCGGCCGACGAGGCTTTTATCGGTGGCGAGATGTTGTGCCGAAGGCGACGCGCGACCGTCTGCAGAAGCTCGTGCGCTTCGACATGGAGCAGACTTACGCAGAGCTCGATAGCACCACCTTCGAGAAGTTCTGCGACGATGCGGCCCTCCCCGATGAGCTCCGTGTATCGTTTCGTACGTTCGCGCGCGCGTTCTTCTCGGACGAGGCTGACCTCTCGACCGCCGACGTGGTGCGCGCGTTCCACTTCTACTACCTCGGCCACGACCATGGCTTGATGTACGACTATCCGGTCGGCGACTACGAAGCGACGCTCCTAGGCCCGATCCGCGCACACCTGGTGAGCCGAGGAGTCGACCTGCGCCTCGGAACCCCCGTGAACGGAATTGAGCCTGGCGCGAACCGGCGGTTCCGCGTCGAATCGGACGAGTATGACTGGGTGGTCATCGCGGCCGACATCCCCGGTGCTCAGAAAGTGATCGACGCTTCACCGGAGGTGGTGGGGGCTGCGCCTGACTTCGTGGAGGACATACGGGCCCTCCGCACATCCCACGGCTACGCGGTCTGGCGCATCTGGGTCGACCGCGACGTTCGGGCAGGACTTCCGACCTTCGTCAACGTGGATCGGAAGCGGGTGCTCGACTCGGTCACGCTCTACCATCGCATTACCAAGGAGGCGCGCGAGTGGGCAAGCGCCTGCGACGGCGCCGTCCTCGAGCTACACAGCTACGCACTGCCGAAGGACATCGGCGAGCACGCAGAGGTGCGCCGCGTCTTTTTGGAAGAGCTCGTGCACTACTTCCCGGAGCTCGGAGGGCTCCGGATATCGGACGAGTCGCTGCAGGTTAAGGACGACTTTCCCGCGTTCGCTCCCGGTCAGCGCCAACATCGGCCTGAACCGAAGACGCCCGTCGATGGACTCCTGATGGCGGGCGACTGGGTTCGTCTGCCCTACCCGATGACGCACATGGAGGCGGCGTTCACTTCAGGGCTGGCGTGCGCAAACGTGATCTTCGAGGCGATCGGTCTCCAGGCGGAGCCGATTCACAGCGTTGCGCCGCGGGGCTTGCTAGCGCCAACAACAGCGGAACGCTAGCGCGCTAGGAGGCCTTCTCTAGACGCCGAGCGCGCGTCCGAGAAATTCGATCAAGAGCCGAACGCGCGCGGGTAGCTGACGGGTCGAGTAGACGAGCTGAACCGGCATCGACGGCAGGACCCACTCGGGAAAGATCCGAACGAGTCGCCCCTGCTTTTCGCCCTCGCGAACATGGAGCGCAGGCATCAGGCCGATGCCTTGTCCCGCCGCGACGAGCTCGACCATCGCGCCGTAGTCGTCCACGTTGACGCGCCCGGAAACCGTGAGCTCGACAGTCTCATGTGCGTCGCCGCTCCCTCGTTCCAGCCGAAGGACCTGCGTTTGTCCGCGCCTCCGGTAGAGCACGAACGGGTACGCCTCGAGGTCGGTGATGTCGTCGCAATGGAGCTCGTTGCCGGGATGGGCGGCGAGCTGAAAGTCGGAGGGGATCAGCTTGCGCGCGATCAGGTTGGGCTCGGTAACGGCGCCGGCGCGCACCGCGAGGTCGACGCGCTCCTGCACCAAGTCGACGAAGCGGTTGGTGAGGATGAGATCGATCGAGATGTCTGGATAGCGCTGAAGAAACTTCACCAGCTCCGGGATCAACAACATGCGGCCGAGGTCGCTCGGGGTGGTCACGCGAATCGTCCCGCGCGGCTCCGTGGCGCTCTGTCCTATGGTCGCGACCGCCATGTCCAACTGATCGATCGCGTCGACCACGGAATCGTAGAAGCGCATCCCCTCGGGCGTGGCGCTCACACGGCGCGCATCGCGGTGGACGAGCTTGGCGGCGAGCTGCTCCTCGAGGCGCGCGAGGCGGCGGCTCACCGTCGACTTGGGGAGCCCGAGATCCCGGGCTGCGCCCGCCAGGCTGCCCCGGCGAACAACCTCGACAAACGTTGCGATATTGTCCCGATCAGCATCCATTTCTCTCTATCGTTGCGTTTTCGCAACTCTATGTCAATGGAATGCGCTCTGCCGGGTTGGCCCGCGCGTCCGTATGTTCATGCGGTGGCAAGAGGCACTTCACGACGGGGCGTTCTCGCGACGCTCGGGGCCGCGCTGACCGCGGTTGTGGGCTGGCGGCTCGGACCGAAGCTCCTCGGCCGCGATGGACAGGAGACCGAGATGCCAAGCACGAGCGCTCAAACGACAACTGTGACCCCGCGGTCCCTCACGGGCGTCTACCCCCCTGGGCCCGAGCACTGGGTCGGTGACGGCTTCTACGTGAAGACCGTGTTCTGGCCGCAGATCGATGCGCAGATGCTGAGCCCCTTCCTCTTGCTCGATCATGCGGCGCGGAGGCGCTTCGATGCGTCTCCGTTCAAGCGGGGCGTTGGTGAGCACCCGCATCGCGGTTTCGAAACGGTGACCTTTGCCTACGAGGGCGAGGTCGAGCATCGAGACTCGGCAGGCGGTGGAGGCCGTATCGGCCCGGGCGACGTGCAGTGGATGACCGCCGCTTCGGGCGTCGTGCACGAGGAGAAGCACTCGCAGGCGTTCTCGGAGCGCGGCGGCGACTTCGAGATGGTGCAGCTCTGGGTGAACCTGCCTGGGGAAAAGAAGATGAGCGAGCCGAGCTATCAACCGTTACTCGACCGTGAGTTTCCACGCATGGACCTCGGCGCCGCGGAAGGCCGCTTGGTCGCCGGCGAGATGAACGGCCTGCGAGGCCCGGCGAAGACCCACACGCCTATTACCTTGTTCGACCTTCGCTTTCACCAGTCAGGGAGCACGGAGTTCGCGCTTCCGAAAGGATGGACGACCTTGGTCTTTCCACTCGAGGGGAACGTGGCGGCGGGCCCCGACCGCGAGCCGATCCCCGCGCGCCATTTCGGCGTCTTCGACCGGGATGACGACGGAGCCATTCAACTCCACGCCGACCCTGGCGCGCGCGTGCTGATGCTCGCGGGTCAGCCTCTGGACGAGCCGGTGGTCGCTTACGGACCGTTCGTCATGAATACACGGGAAGAAATCGTGCAAGCGTTTCAGGACTATCAGAGCGGACGCATGGGCCGCTTGCTTTGACGCAGAAAAGGAAACGACATGGGTAAGTTAGTCGAAGGTGTCTGGCACGACGTTTGGTACGACACCAAAAGCACCGGCGGGAAGTTCGTGCGAACCAACGCCAAGTTCAGAAACTGGATCACGCCGGATGGGACCCACGCGCCGAGCGGCAAGGCGTTCAAGGCCGAGGCGGGCCGCTACCATCTGTACGTTTCCTATGCATGCCCTTGGGCCCACCGGACTCTGATCTTCCGCAAGCTGAAGGGGCTCGAAGACATGATCGGCGTGTCCGTCGTCAACCATTTCATGGGTGGCCAGGGCTGGACCTTCCACGAGGGCGACGGGGTGATTCCCGACCCGGTGATCCAAGCCGAGTTCCTGCACGAGCTCTACACAGCCGCCGACTTGAAGTTCACGGGGCGTGTCACAGTGCCGACGCTTTGGGACAAGAAGACGGAGACGATCGTCAGCAACGAGTCATCGGAGATTATCCGGATGTTCAATAGCGCGTTCGATCACCTCGGGGCCACTCCGGGCGACTTCTACCCGAAGGCCCTCCGCGACGAGATCGACGAAGTGAACGAGCGCGTCTACCACACGCTCAACAATGGCGTGTACAAGTGCGGCTTTGCTACGACGCAGCAAGCGTACGAGGAGGCGTTCGTGGCGTTGTTCGACACCCTCGACTGGATAGAAGAGCGGCTCTCGCGTCGTCGCTACCTCCTCGGGGATGTGATAACGGAAGCCGACTGGCGATTGTTCACGACCTTGGTTCGCTTCGACTCGGTGTACGTCGGCCACTTCAAGACGAATCTACGCCGCATCGCGGACTACCCGAACCTCTGGGCCTACACACGTGAGCTCTACCAAGTGCCCGGCGTCAAGGGCACGGTGAACATGCACCACATCAAGCACCACTACTACGGCAGTCACGAGAGCATCAACCCGACGGGGATCGTGCCGATGGGACCCGTGATTGACTTCGAGGCCCCACACAGGAGAGATGAAGTCTTCCCCCTCGCCGCGGAGTGAGCGTTGAGCCTCAGTCTCGTGGTATGGTCCGCGTCGTTTGGGTGTCTTAATTTGCATTCGTCGCCATTGGGTTGCAGCAGCCGTCGGTGTCGTCGCGACCGCCGCGCTGCTGGTGCACGCGCGTAGCTATCCGCCCCTGACATTCGACGACGCCTTCATATCGCTCCGCTACGCACAGCGCTTGCTCGAAGGCCAAGGGCTGACCTGGACCGAAGGTCCCCCGGTCGAGGGGTATTCGAATTTGCTCTGGGTGCTCGGCTGCGCCCTGCTCGGCGCGCTCGGGGTCGACCTCTTGGATGCTCCGCTGATCCTCGGCGTCGCTTCTGCGATCGCGATCCTGTCCGCCGTGGTTTATGCGTTTCGTCCGCGCGGCTGGAGCGACAGCCTGCCGGCGTTTGCGGGCGCGATGTTCATGGCGCTCGCGGGTCCAATCGCTCTTTGGGCGGTGGCCGGGCTCGAGGGCTGCCTCGTTGGCGCGCTTCTCGCGTGGTCGCTGGTGTTGTTGCGGCCGGTCGTCGAGGGTGAGGCGAGCGGTTGGAAGAGCGCGTTACTTCCTGGAATCCCTCTCGCGCTTCTGTGCCTCACCCGGCCGGACGGACCGCTTCTCACGCTTGCGGTGTGCGCGTTCTTGGTTGCCCGCGCGCGCTCCCGCGAAGGCGTCGTCACCGCAATCGCCGTCGGTGCGCTGCCGGGGCTCGCCACGCTCGGGCAGGTGGCGTTTCGGCTCGCGTACTACGGCGACTTCGTCCCCAACACGGCGCGTGCAAAGGTCGCGTTTACCACGGAGCGCCTCGAGAGCGGGTTCGCATGCGTGGCCGAGGCGGGCCGTTCCTCGTACGCGCTCGCCGTCCCCGCCGCGCTCGCGCTCTTCGTCGCCTGGCGGGACCCGAAACGCCGACCCTGGGTCGTGTTCGCGACGACGCTCTTCCTCGTTTGGGGCTTCTACGTCTCCTCGGTGACCTGCCATGGCTTCGGGTACCGCATGCTCATTCCCTGCTATGTGCTGATGGCGTTTCTCGTCGCGGAGACGCTCGAGTGGGCGCAGGAGCAGGGCAACATCGTCAAAGCCGTCGCCTGGGTGCTCACCCTGGCCATGCTGGCGTTGTTCGGGCGCGCGCAGCAACGCGACAAGAACATCGCGATCGCTCGCTGGAACGAACCACCCGTGTCCGTGCGCGCCACCACCGTTGGCACGATGCTCGGCGCCGCGTTCGAAGATGAGGATCCATTGGTCGCAGTCGACGCCGCCGGCGTCATTCCCTACTATTCCGGACTTCGCGCGCTCGACATGCTCGGCCTCAACGACGCACACATCGCGCGGCAACACGGCGACTCGTTCGGCCGCGGGGTGCAGGGGCACGAGCTCGGAGACGGCGAATACGTGTTGTCCCGAGAGCCCGACATCATCGTGGCGGGCGTGACAGGCTCGAGCCGGCTCGCTTTTCGTGGAGGGCGGGAGATGGCCGCCGACCCGCGATTCCATGCGTGGTACCGGCGCGTCCGAATGTTCGGCGACGACCCGGTACCGCTCCGATTCAACATCCACTGCCGACTCGAGGGCCGCGTGGGCCTCGAACGCACCGACGGCCGGGTGACGATCCCCGGGTTTCTCTTTGCGAGCGCGAAGGGCACGCAGGCCCGCCTCGACGAGGAGGGCAACTTGGCAGCCTGGTTCGTGGCACCGGTCCAAACGACACTGCCCGGTGTCGAGCTAGAGGCGGGCAGGTGGCGACTTCGCGTCAAGGGCAGCGGTGCGCTTCACCTCGCGCTTCGCCGACAAGCGGACGGTGGCGCGGCGACACCGACGACCGATGGTGTCGAGCTAGTGATGAGGGAGCCCGGGCTGGTCGACATCGCGATCACCGGCGCCGAAGCCGCCTCGATCAACGAGGTCGTCGCAGAGCGTGTCGCGCCCTAGGGAGGCGGGCAGCTCGCGCCTCGAAGACGTTCCGTGAGGCGTCGCCGGATCTCTCGCTGCGAAGGCTCGAGCAGGCGCAGCGCGTCACAAGTCGCCTGAACGGCTTCCTCGGTCCGTTCTTCGCGCCAAAGCAAGAGTGCGAGGTTGTGTCGGGCGGGGAAGTAGTCCGGCGAAATGTCGATCGCGAGACGGTATTGCGCGACCGCTTCATCGGCCCGCCCCTCCTTCGCCAGGTACCACGCCAGGTTGTAGTGCGCGGTGCGGTTGTTCTCGGTCACCGCGATAGCCCGACGGAAGAGAGTTTCGGTGTCTTGCCAAGTCGCGATCTGCGCGTGGGTCTGCAGGCTAAGGGCAGCAATGAGCGTGACGGCGGCAAGGCCCAGCGCGGCGGCCGTGGACCGCGTTCGCGGGAGCCAAGAGCCCCCCGCGAACGCGAGGGAGATCAGCACGCCGATGATCGGGAGGTACATCCACCGGTCGGCCAGCGGATACGCGCCAATTTGAACGAAGCCGATCACGGGCGCGAGTGTGATGAGAAACCAGAGCCATCCGACCGCGAGGTAGGGCCGGCTCTTGCGAAATCGAAACGCCAAAGCGCTGATGGCGATCAGTATCGTGAGCGCGCCCAAGATGACCACCGGCGTGGGTAGACTCGGCGGGGGATATGGAGTCGCGAGCCCCACGGGCCAGAAGATGCGCCGTAGATAGACGAGGTACGCCACCGGAATCTGTGCCCAGCGCTCCGCCCAGGGGACGGGCTCGCCCGTGCGGCGAATGAGAAACACGACGACACTGACCGCGGCGGACATCGCGACGAGCGGGAGCTTCTCGATCCAAGGCCGCAGGTCTCCGCGGCCCCGCCCGTTCCAGTCGAGACGCTCGAGTGGCCATAGGTCCAGAAGCAACAGAAGCAGCGGCAACGAAACCAGCACGGGTTTCGACAAGAGCCCGAGCGCAAAGGCCGCACTGACTCCGAGGTAACGCGCCACGTTCGGGCGCTCCGTGTAGCGAATGTACGCCCAGAGCGTCAGGAAGAGAAAGGTCGCGCTGAGAACGCCTTTCCGGGATGAAACCCATGCGACGGAGGCGACGTTCAAGGGATGAACCGCAAAGACGAACGCGACGAACGCGCTCGCCCAGGTGCGGCCGGTCATTCGGCGGAGAACGATGAACAAGAGGAGCACGTTGAGCACATGCAGGAAGAGGCTCGTCAGGTGGTGGCCACCGGCGTCGGCCCCGTAGAAGCTCCAATCCGCCGCGTGCGAGATCCAGGCGAGCGGGTGCCACGTGCCCATGTGATCCGTCGTGAACGCCCACACGATGGTCGATGGTCGGAGACCCTCGTGTACGTGGTCGTTCTCGATGACGTAGCTCACGTCGTCGAAGTAGACGAACTCCTGTCCGGAGACCGGCCAGTAGACGAAGAGCGTCGCCGCGAGCAACAGGACGGAGATCAGGCCGGAAAACGAGGTGGTTCGCGAGGCGGTCATGACAGGGGTTGAGTAGAGCCGGGTCTCGGTTATCCTATCGATCCTAGCGCACGAGGTAGTTTGATGACTTACACTAGCCTATTCGGCCATATCCCGCGGCCCATCGCACTGAGCGCCGCGTTCCTCTTCTCTCTCCTGGTTGCCTGCGGCAGCGACTCGGGGGGCGCCGGCGGCAGCGGCGGCACCGGCGGTACGCCGCCCCCGGCAGGCTGCCTCGTGGCAAACATTCCAGGCGAGCCCGACATCGTGGTCGGAGTTCTTCCGGACCGGACGGTCGTGAGCTATCCGGAATTCGAGCTTCGCCAGACGAATCCAGGGAGCACGGTCGAGTTCAAGATGTACATCGACGCCGATACGCGTTTGGTTAAAGCCACACTGATGGACGCATGGCGCCTGCGCGATGGCGCGCAGGGCATGAGCGAAACCGCTCAGCAGAACACCGCGACTGGCGACCAGGTGATTACGTTCGGCATTCCGATGACCTCGACGGGTCGCTACTATGCCGACGTCGAGCTCTGCGGCACGAGCTGCGACGAGATTCGCGTCGTCTACACCCTCAACCCCGACAATGCCGGCCCCGAGAGCGACGCGATCAACGACCCCTACGAGCGAATCGTCTACAAGAACGGCGTAGAGACGAGCTCCACTGCGACCTGCGACAATCCCGACTCGATCGCGATTCAGTAGTCGCTAGGAGCGCTCGGCGGTTGTGAAGACCCGGCTCCGCAGGGCACGCACGGTGTTGCCCGCTGCCCTTTCGTTCTCTCGGCTGAACACCGAGGACGGGAGCGGCATGTCCGGATCGACGTAGATCTTGAAGTCGACTTCGGTGCGGGCGCCTCGATCGACGGGGCTGAGCCGCCAGGTCGCGCTAAAGGCGTCCATGTTGCCGTCTACAAGGCGCGCTTCGATCACGCGGGAGCCGCCTTCGGGTGCTGCCTCCGAGAGCTTGAGCTGGCCCCAGAGCGTGAATGTCCCGGACGCCACGCTGACCTCCATGTAGACCATCGCGCGGCTCCCGCGCTGGGCGAGCACCTTCGACTTGGTGAAGTGCGGCATGAAGTGAACGTAGTTCGCGTAGTCGAGAACGACCGGCAGTACTTCGTCGAGAGGCTTGTCGATGACGCCAACCGCGTGACCCCAGGAGATTGCGGAGCCTTCTTCCGCGATCTGCGCGGTGCGGACATCGGCTTCCCCGGCCGCGTGGACCGGCAAAAGCGCGAGCGCAGCAGCGAACAAGCCAAGCGACGTCGTCTGAGTCATCCGCGCAGTCTGCCGAAGTTTGGCTTTGGAATCCATTTCGTTCTTCCGGACCCCAACTTTGCAGCGATCGTGCCAGTAGCCTTGCCGCCGATTTTCGGCGCTGTTTCCTTGTGCTAGGCGAATTCCTGCCTCGCCGTCGCCCTCGAGGCCTGACATCGGTGTCCGGCTGGCTACTCGGTTGGCCGGCTAGTCGACGCTCAGCGAGACCAGGCATTCCGGCGGGATGTCGCCACCGCCACCCGCGCTGCCGCCCGTGCCGCTGCCACCCGTGCCGCCCGTGCCGGCTGTGCCGCCCGTGCCGGCTGTGCCGCCCGTGCCGGCTGTGCCGCCCGTGCCAGCTGCGCCGCCCGTGCCAGCTGCGCCGCCCGTGCCAGCTGCGCCACCTGTTCCGCCGACGCCACCCATGCCGCCGCCACCGGCTGTGCCGCCCGTACCGCCGCTACCGGCCGTGCCGCCCGTGCCGGCTGTGCCGCCCGTGCCGCCGCCACCGCCGCCGCTTCCGCCCGCGCCGTCGTCATCCACACAGTTGACCGGAACGGTCCAGGAGTCGATGCAGTAGGTGAAATCGTCATCGGAGACTTCGATCGTGAGCTCCTCTTCGGAAGCATCGCCGCAGGTGAAGATCGTCTGAGCGGCATCGGGAGCGGCGAACGCGCCGCCGGTCGCGGTCCAGCTGAACTCGACCGTGTCGCCCTCTTCATCGCTACCGAGCGCCCGCACGTCTAGCGCGTAGCCACTCGATGTCTGCAAGGGCGCGACCACGACTTTGTCGAGGACGGCGCAGATATTGAGCTTCCCGTTTACACGCACGCCGCCGAAGCGCTCCGAGCCTTTGCAGTGCAAAAACACATCGACCTCAGTGCTCACGCCGGCGCCCACGTCGAATGTTGCCGCGCCGCCGCACATGGTCGACCCATCGACGGACGTGGCGACCATCGTCACTAGGTAGCCTTCGCCGGGGGCAATCCCGAACTGCTCCACCGATGCTGTGGCGCCAGGAGCGCTCGTGTCGATGGTGCCTCCCATGGGCATCATCCCGTTACCGGTGATCTCGTACTGGACCTCATCGATGATCGTGCCGTTGGCAATCTCCAGGTTGAGACGCAACGCGGTGAGGCACTCGATGCCTCCGTTGGAGTCGCCGCTACTGCTGCAACCGACGGAGGTCAGGGCAAGGACAAGGGAACAAGCAAACGCTCGAGACAAGCTCCAATGGGTCATCGTTTTCCTCGGTAGGACGCTCGGCGGATTGAGTTGGGGGACCGCCGGGCAACTCTGCGGGCGCAGAGCGCTCAGTCTACCCTCAAAAGGGGTGCGCGCGTCAACGCCCACCTGCCGCAGTCCGTCAGAATTGTCGGGATAAATGCAATTGGGATCGCGGTTTTGTGAGCTTCTTCACACTCGGGCCCGCGCCGTCTATCGCCCGCTTCGCTCCTGCCGCTAGAATGCCGGGCACATGCCCGACCGGAGCGCCGCGAAGAAATGGGACGTGGCGGCCGCCGCCGGCCTCGCAACTGCCTTCTTTGGGCTCTACCTCCGCACCCTTTGCCGCACGGTCTTCTGGTACGACAGCGCCGAACTGGTGACGGCTGCGGTGACGCTCGGGATCACGCACCCCCCGGGCTATCCACTCTACACTTGGCTCGGGCACGCGTTCACGTGGCTGCCTCTCGAGCCGGCGGTCGCCGTGAACGCGATGAGCGCGACCTTCGCGGCCGCTGCCGTCGCGCTGGTGTTCTTAGTCGGGCGGCAGCTCGGCTTGGATCGCGGCCCGGCCGCGGTCGGCGCCGCCACGCTCGGCACCGGCCACGTGTTTTGGCTCAACGCGGTCGTAGCCGAAGTCTATTGCCCGGCGCTCGCCGCCACCGCGCTGATCTCGTACTTGCTGCTGCGCGGGGTCCAGGAGAAGCGGCGCGACCTGACGCTTTGGGCTGCTTTCATCGCGGGGCTCGCTCTCGGGCTTCACCTCTCGATCGCAACACTCGGCCTCGGATTCGCATCGTTGGTTTGGATGAACGGAAGGTGCCACAAGCGAATGGCCGCAGCTGCGGCGGCCACGCTCATCGGAAGCCTCGTCCTCCTCTACATCCCGCTTCGCGCATCCCAGGATCCGGCGCTCAACATCTGCGACCCATCGACGTTCGACCAGTTCGCTTGGTACGTGAGCGGCGGCGCATACAAGCGCTGGTTCGAAGGGGGGCTCGGGACCCTCGACCGCGCAGGACTCATCGCCCTACGATTGGGGGCTCAACTGAGCTCCGCAGGGCTCGTCTTGGCAGCGGCCGGCGCCGTGTGGTTGGCACGCCATCGGCCCCGCCTGGGTCTTGCGATCGGGCTGATGGCGGCCGGAAACGTCGCGGTGTTCTTCCGATATCAGGCGCACGACGTCGAGGTATTCCTCCTGCCGACGACGATGCTCCTCTGCTGCTTGGTGGGCGCGGGGTCGCAATCCCTCACCGAGCTGATCGCGAAAGCTGTTCCCCCTGACCTCGCCCGATACGCCTCACTGACTGCCGCCGCGCTTCTTTTTGCGCTTCCCCTTTGGCTCGCCTCCACCAACTATGCAGCCGCCGACATGAGCGAGTTCGACGACACGGAACCTTTCCTTCGCGCCGTCGCGGAGACGCTTCCGCCGGACGCCGTGATTCTGACCTTCACGACCCCGCCCGAATGGCGGCGATACGCGGTGTTCGGCATGTATGCTCAGCTCGTGCGAGGGGAGCGCACCGACGTCCGGCACCACGTCGCGCCTGATTTACGGAAGCTCGCGCGCGAGATCGGGTCCGGGCCTGCGCTCTACGCCTACGAAGAGGTCGCACTCTTGAAGCAGTTCTTCGTGCTCGAGCCCGACGGCCCGCTCTTCCGCGTCGTCCGGGCCAAGCCCGAGGCGGCCTCGCGTGCCCCACGGAAGCGCGCAGAATCGAAGTGCGCAACGTTTACCAATCTCGAGGTTCGTGATGCTCCCTAAGGCCCTTCGTTGGTTGCGCGACGGCGCGATCATGGCCCTCATTGCGGTGGCGTTGATCGTGCTGCTCGAGGTTGGCCTCCGCCTCTACATGGGACCTCCCGCCTACCAGTTCGACGAAGAGCGAATCGCGTCCCTCTCGCCGAGCTCGTCGAAGGTGTATCTCCGGTCGGTAGACGGAGGCCCACGCTTCATCCGTTGGCACACCAACGGGGACGGCTTCCGAGGCCCTGAATTGCAGGGTTCACCGGACACGCGCGTCATCGTCTATGGAGACTCGAACGTGCATGCTCGGTTTTCGGCGCAGAAGGACACGTACACGGGGCAACTCGACCGACTGCTCGATGAGACGACAGGCGGTGACGTCGAAGTGATCAACGCGGGTGTGGTGGGATACGGACCCGACCAGAATCTACTCCGTATCGCGACCGATATCGACCGGTACAAACCCGATGCAATCGTGTTTCACCTGTTCACGGAGAACGATTTCGGCGACATCGTCCGCAACCGATTGTTTGCGCTCGACCCCTCCGGTGCGCTCGTTCGAACGGCCCATCCGGTCACCCTCGACGCGCGAATGCCGAAGAGCGCATGGGTCCGACCGAGCGGGCCCCTCCTGAGCAACCTGATGGTCAACCTCTTCGCGCAAGCGTTCCTCCGGGGGCGCGCCAGGGAGGCGGAGCCGCACCCGGAGCTCCAACATGATCCGGAAGGTTTTCGGGAGAATCGGCTGCGCCAGCACAGACGCGAGTTCGCGGTCTACCTCGGAGACGGGCCCCGCAAGTACTCGATGTTCTCGGACCACTACGAAGCCGACATTGCGTTCGAGCCGGCTAGCGAGTCTGCGCAGACCAAGCGCGCGCTCCTCGCTGCTGTGGTCGAGGAGGCCGCACGAATCACCACCGCGCACGGCGTCACGTTCCTCGTCGTGATTCAACCGACCTCGCGGGACCTCACCACCAACTTGCCCAATCATCACCTGGCGCTCGAAGGGGTGCACGGCTACGACCGGCGACGGCTCGACCAGTGGGTGCAAGAGATTTGCGAGGCCGCGGAGGTGGACTTCGTCAACTTGTTCGACGTATTCGACGCTACAGGAACTCCGAACGACCTCTACTTCCCGACGCCGGACCCTCATTGGAACGAGGCGGGTCAGCTTCTTGCTGCCGAAGCCACGGCTGCGCACCTCGGGCCGTCGCTGCGCTGATGCACGACGGATGCTATGAGGGGCGGCACGATGGAACGATCGATGCTCGACGGCAAAGAGTGCCTCGTCACGGGCGGTGGCGGCTACTTGGGCCGCAAACTCGTCTCCGCATTGCGTGAAAAGGGTTGCCCGGTGCGCGTGCTCGACCGCGCCCCCTGCCCCGCAGAAGAAGAAGGTGTACGCTGGTTTCAGGGCGACGTCCGAAGCTACGGAGACGTGCGGGCGGCGTGCGAAGGCGTCGACACCGTATTTCACACGGCCGCGATCATCGACGCGCTCACGCACGCGCGGCGTGCGGTCGCGAGAGACGTCGAATCGGTCAACGTCGGGGGCACGAAAAACGTGCTTCGCGTCGCGCAAGAGAGGGGCGTGAAGCGGTTCGTGCATACGAGCTCGATCGTCGCCTCGTTTTGCATGGACGCCGCGGGGCGCGACGAAACCGCGCCCTACAGCACGTCGCGTGACCTCTATACCGCGACGAAGATCGCCGGCGAGCGCGCTGCTCTCGCCGCGAACGCAGAGCATGGAATGCTGACGTGCGCGATTCGCCCCGGCGGGATCTACGGGCCTGGCGAGCGATTCACCTACGGGCGTTTGGTGCGCGCCCTGAAGATGGGCGTTCCCCTAGTGGTGTTTGGGGACGGACACGCGAGGCTCGACTACGTCTACATCGACAGCCTGGTCGACGGAGAGCTGCGGGCGGCCGAACGCTTGTTCGAGGGGTCGCCCGTATGCGGGCAAGCCTATTTCCTGAGCGATGACACGCCCATGAATGCAGGCCAGTTCAGCATCGAGCTCGCGAAGAACATGGGGCTTCGGGCGCCCTTGGTTCGTGTACCCGACCGGGTGGCTCGCTCCGTTGGCGCCGTGTGGGAGCGAGTGTACCAAATCTTCGGCGCGCCGAAGCCAATGTTCACGGTCGCCAACGTCAAGCTCTGCGACATCGACCACTACTTCTCGATCGAACGAGCCAAGCGGGATCTCGGGTATTCGCCTCTGGTCGATACCGAAGAAGGCCTCCGGCGAACGGCCGTCGAAGCGCGCCAATACTACGACAGCCTCTGAGCGCTGGCGCACTTCCTCTCGACGTTCTATTCCGAGTCCAGATGATCCTCAGCGAACAACAAGAGATGATCCGCGAGTCGGCGGCGCGCTTCGCCGAGCAGCGATTGGCTCCAAACACGCGCAAGTGGGAAGCCGCCGGCGCCGTCGAGCCGGCAGCGCTCCGCGAGATGGGAGAGCTTGGCTTCATGGGCATGACCGTGCCCGAAGAATACGGCGGCGCAGGGCTCGACTACGTCTCCTACGCGCTCGCGTTGATGGAGATCGCGGCGGGCGACGGCGCGGTGTCGACCATCATGAGCGTCAACAACGCTCCCGTCTGCGCGATTCTCCAATCGGTCGCGAGTGAAACGCTTCGCGAGAAGTACCTCAAGCCCTTGGCCGCTGGAGAAATGATCGGCGCCTTCGCGTTGACGGAGCCGCAAGCGGGCTCGGACGCTGCGAATCTGCACACCCGTGCCATCCGCGTTGACGGCAGCTACGAGATCACCGGGACCAAGCAGTTCATCACATCGGGCCAAATCGCCGGCGCGGTCATCGTCTTCGCGGTCACCGACCCGAGCGCGGGAAAGCGCGGGATGTCGGCATTCCTGGTGCCGGCTGGAACCCGAGGGATGCACGTCGCGTCGCTCGAGCACAAGATGGGACAGGAAGCTTCGGACACAGCTCAGCTCAGCTTCGACGGGGCCCGCGTCCCCGAAGACCACCTCATCGGCAACGAGGGCGACGGATATCGCATCGCGCTCGCGAACCTCGAGACCGGTCGCATCGGTATCGCCGCCCAGTGTGCGGGCATGGCACGCGCGGCCCTCACGCATGCGGTCGCGTACTCGAAAGAGCGCACCGCCTTCGGCAAGACGATCTCCGATCACCAAGCGGTTGCGTTTCGCCTCGCGGACATGGCGACGCAGCTTCATGCTGCCGAAACGATGGTGCTGGACGCGGCAGCCCTTCGCGACGCCGGAGAGCCGTGCTTGAAGCAAGCCTGCATGGCCAAGCTCTTCGCTTCGGAAGCCGCCGAGCGCATTTGCTCGGACGCCATTCAGATTTTCGGGGGGTACGGGTACTCGCGCGAGCTCCCGGTCGAGAAGATCTACCGAGACGTGCGGGTTGCCCAGATCTACGAAGGCACCTCCGACGTCCAACGCATCATCATCAGCCGGCAGCTCCTCCAGGGCGGCGGATAGCCTTGACGGCAGGTTCCGGAGGCCTAGAAGACCCGCATGTTCCGCCGCTTCGTCATTCGTGATGTGACGATCCTGCTCAGCACCATCGTCGCGTGGTGGTGGAGCCTTGCAACGGAGGCTCCGAGCCCCCTTGCCTCTGCGCTGTCGATCGCCGCGGGAGTCGGGGCGTCCGTGTGCGCGTACAACCTTCACGAGTGGGGCCACCTCGTCGGCGCCGTTGCGACGGGGAGCGTGTACGTTCCAGCGAAGCGTCTCTATTCGCCGTTTCTCTTCAGCTACGATGCGGACAAGAACACGCGCAACCAGTTCCTCGCGATGTCGCTCGCTGGGTTCGCGGCTACGGCTGCATTCGTCGCGGCGTTCTTGTTGTGGATGCCACAGGACCAGATGGCGGGCCGCATCGCGCTGCGCGGCGGCCTCATCCTCGCTGGACTCACCGTGATCATCGAGCTCCCCATCTTCTTCACGGCGCTCTTCAGGAACAAGGTGCCGCGCACCGGGATGTTCGACGGCCCGAGCGTCGGCGGACGCGAATAGCGGGCGCTGGCGCCGACGAAGGCATCGGTTCATTCTCGCTTGCGATGAGCTTTGCGAATCAGGCCTTTGTGACCGGCGGAACCGGTTTGGTTGGTCGTGCCGTCGTCGAGCGACTGCTCGAGCGCGGCATGAACGTTACGATGCTCTGCCGACCCGGCGCGAAGGACGGCCGACGAGCCACGCTGGATGCACTCCAGGCAAAGGCGGCCTCGCATGGGGGTTCACTTCGCTTCGTGGCCGGCGACCTCACGAAGCCGCGGCTCGCCCTCGATGACGAAGCGGTGGGCGCGCTCTCAGAGGCGGCGCACTGCTTTCACATCGCGGCATTGTACGACATCGAGGCAGACGCACTCGCCCTCGGGAAAACGAACATCGAAGGGACGAAACGCCTGCTCGCCGTCCTCGAGGAAGCTCAGTTCGACGGGCGTCTTCACCATGTGAGCTCGGTGGCGATCGTTGGCGACTGCGGCGACACCTTCGACGAGTCGATGTTCGACGCGGGTCAGGGCTTCCCCCATCCCTATCACCGCAGCAAGTACGAGGCGGAGAAGCTGGTGAGGGAATCGAGCCTCGACTATCGGATCTACCGGCCGAGCTCGGTGGTCGGGGATTCGAAGACCGGCGCGATCGACAAGATCGACGGCATGTATTTCAGCTTCGGCGCAATGAAGAAGCTCGCCTACGCTGTGCCCGCGTGGGTTCGCCTCCCGACACCGCGCTTTCGAGGTGCGTTCAACGTCGTCCCCGTGGACTATGTCGCCGACGCAATGGTGCACATTGCGTTGTCCGACACCCAGGCTCGCGTGTTTCACCTCGTGGACCCCGAGCCGCCCTCCTTGACGAAGATGAGCAAGATCTTGCTGAAGGCCGCGGGTGGACCGAGCCTCGGCCCGGCGATCGACCTCGGCAAGATGCCGGGCGCGAAGAAGACCGCCGGCCTCGTCTCGATGCTGCCGAGCGTGCGCGAGCTCCGCGATGCGGTGTTGGGGGACCTCGGGCTCCCCTCAGGCGCGCTCGGCGCGATGAATCTCAAGGTTCGCTTCGACGACACCAACACCCGAGCTGCGCTTGCCGAGAGCGGCGTGCGCTGCCCACCGCTTCGGAGCTACGCGAAGACGCTCTACCGCTACTACGAAGACCACCTCGACCCTGCCGCCAAGCGCCCCGAGCGTTATCGGGAAGCACTCTTTGGCAAGGTCGTGCTGATCACCGGCTCGTCCCGAGGCGTCGGTCATGCGGCCGCGCTCCTGGCTGCGAAGGCGGGGGCCACGGTCTTGCTGGTCGCTCGCGACGCCGCGAAGCTCGATGCCGTCGCCGAGGAGGTCCGCGCGGCCGGTGGCCGAGCCCACTGCTACCCGACCGATCTATCGTCGTTCGACCAAGTCGATTCGCTCGCCGCGTCCGTGCTCGAGCAACACGGCGGCGTCGACGTGCTGATCCACAACGCGGCGCGTTCCATTCGACGGCCCGCCTCGCAGTCTGTCGATCGTTTCCACGATTTCGAGCGGACGATGGCGCTGAACTACTTCGCCCCGGTGAGGCTCACCCTCCGCTTGTTGACCTCACTTCGGGAGCGGCGAGGCTCGATCTCGCATGTGCTCACGCAAGGCGTTCTCATTCCGACGCCCTTCTTCCCGGCCTACACCGCGACAAAGGCCGCACTCGATGCGTTTGGCGACTCGCTGGCAGCAGAGCTCCAGCATGAGGGCCTCCACGTCAGCTCTGTCTATCTGCCGCTGGTCAAGACCGACATGATCGGACCGACGGAGGAGTACGCGGGCCTCAAAGACGTCATGACACCCTACCGCGCCGCGATTTTGATCCTCGACGGGGTCGTCGATCGAAAGCGCCGGATGATGCCACCGATCACGAAGTACTTCGCGTTCGGCAATCGGGTGATGCCCGCAACGACGACGCGCGTTCTGAACATACTCCAGCGGACGTTTCCGGCCGGCGGCGGAGAGAGCGAGTTCCCGATGGAAAAGGCGCTCATCACGGGCACGCTCGGCGGAAGCCCGATCTAGCGCGTGCCGGGGTCAATTCGAATCACGTGCTCGGACTGAGTGGGATCGGTCGTGACGGATAGAACGCCTGTCTCGGCATCCCATTCGCTCGACCAACGACCGGGCGGGTCGCTGACGGTGACGGTCCACCCGCTTGGGTAGATGCGCGCCTCCGGGATGTAAATCTCCGTGGGACCCGTGACGGCCGCGCGCTCCGAAAAGCGCAGGCTGAACACGCGGAATTGCGGCTGATACGTATACTCGATTGGATCGCCGGCGATGCGCTGTGGATAGACACGCACGAGATCGAGGATGTCGTCTGGCTCCCGCCCGATGCTAAACGCATCGAAGAAGCTGTCGGACACCCAGCGGATCCAACCGCTTCCGATCCGATCGGCCATGCCGAGGACGTCGCGGTAGTAGTCCGGAGGACCTTCGCCGAGCTCGCCGATGAGGATGGGGCCCGGGTGACGTTCTTCGAGCTCGTCAGTGCGGTTCTGCTCCCACTCCTCGATGGCCCCGGGGCCCATGTAGCCATCGCCGAGGAATACGGAAGGGTCGTAGAGGTGCGGCGCGTAGACCAAGCGGCGACCTTCCTCTCTCGGATCCTCGACGAAGCCTAGGTACGAGGGCCCTCCGCGATTGACCATGAACGCGGTGGGTTCGTAGAAGACGTATCCGTCCGGATCGATCTCCCGTATCCGCGCGATGAACCGGTCATAGAACGCCGGCAGCACCGTCTCTTCGAACTCGGCGGCATTCATCGAGCCTTCGTGCGGCTCGTTCATCAGGTCGTAACCGAGAACGGCGGGGTGCTCGTGGAACCGTTGGATCACCTCGAGCCACGCGTCGATGTACGCCTCCTGCAAATCGGCATGCGCGCCTTCGTAGTCCCAGAAATTGTCGAACGCGCGCTCGACGGCCGGCTCGAAGTAGTTCGCCCACCAGATGTCTTGCTGCTCGAAAGGAATGCCATCCGTCCGCACGGCCCACTCTGGCGCTCCGTCGCAGCAGAAGAACTTGGAGTAGACGTCCTGGTGCATGTCGAGGATGACGAAGACGCCCGCCTCGGCGTACCAGTCCAGGCGCTCGCCCAACCGCTCCAAATATGCCTCGTCGTACACGCCCGGCTCGGGCTCGATCGCGTCCCAAAAAATGAGATGGCGCGCGACGTTGAAGCCCCACGCATCGGCCATGTGGCCCACGAACTCACGAGTCGTGCGCCCGACGCGCAAAGGGTCAGACTTGGCGTCGTTCGCAATGTTGAGCCCGTGCAGGATGAGCGCCCGGCCCTGCTCGTCGCGAATGAAACGAGGACTCGGCGCGGGTGCCCCGCCCATACCGCCCTCGCCCCCGGCGCCCCCGGGTCCGACAACTTCGCCGAGGATCAAGGGCTCCCGACATCCCGCCGCGACCAAACAGAGGCCGGCGACGATGCCGACGAGCTCCCGCCGAAAGCGGCCCGACGTCACGGCTTCGTGCCAAACAAGCGGGACAGAAACCCTTCTCCCCGGGACTTTCGCAGTAGCCACTGGGCCTTCTTGGCGAGCGCCGGGCCGGACAAGGCGCCCACGCGAATGTCGAGAATCTCGCCGTTGTGAACGAACAGCAAGGTGGGGACTGCGTGGATGTTGAAGGGCTGCGCCAACTGCGCCTGGGAGGCCGTGTTGATCCGCACGAATCGAATGGGCTCTTCAGCCAACTCACCCGCCACGGCCTCGAACGCCGGCGCCATCGCTTTGCAGGGCCCACACGTGGGCGACCAAAAGTCGAGAATGGCCGGCCCGCCGTCTTCGCTCATCAAATCTTCCAGCTCGCCAATACTGCGGAGCTCCTCGCTATGCTGCATGCGGAGATGGTACCATCCATTCGAAGGTCATGCCTGAAGCGAGCTCCGAGGCGCAATACCCGGCGCCTTCGATGGTCGAGCGGAACGGGGTCTCCGCGCTCGAAAGGGCGCTGCTTCACCCCGACGCCCAAATGGCCGAGCACCGGGCGCATTCTCAGCTACGCTCCGGCCTGTGATGACCTGGTACACCGGCGACGCCACGTACGACACGGTGCTGACTCTCGCGTTCGCCCTGGTCGTACTCGTCTTCATCGGCGCTGCATTCGTGAAGAGCCCCTATGGGCGCTTCGCTTCGAACAAATGGGGAGTGAACCTCAGCCCGCGCCTCGGGTGGTTTCTGATGGAGCTTCCGGCGACATTGAGCTTCGTCTTCTTCTACTTCCAAGGACGTCAGCGTTTCGACCTCGTCCCACTGTTCTTTCTCCTCGTGTGGCTGATCCACTACGGCAATCGCGGGTTCGTGTTCCCGTACCTGATCCGTAGCCCGAAGGGTGCCACCGCGTCGTTCAGCCTGACGATCGTCTTGATGGGATGGCTGGTCACGACGCTGCACGGCTATTTGAACGCGGTGTTCATCAGCGATCTCGGAACGCACTTCAGTTCAGACTGGTTCGCCGACCCTCGCTTCATCGTGGGTATCACGATCTACTACGGGTCCTTCGTGCTCAACATCCACTCGGACGCGATCATCCGAAACCTCCGTACCGTGGAAGAAATCGAGCGCGGAGAGAAAGTGTACCGAATCCCGAAAGGTGGGCTCTTTCGCTTCGTCACGAACCCGTCCTACCTGACCGAGATCACGGCGTTCACGGGCTTCGCGATCGCGACGTGGTCGCTCGGTGCCACGTTCATCCTGCTCATCACCATCGCCAACCTGGTGCCTCGGGCGTTCCAAACGCATCGGTGGTACCGCGAGAAGTTCCCGGAGTATCCGCGCGAACGTCGCGCGCTCGTTCCCTTCGTCATCTGACGGGGCTTCACTCAGCCGCGTGGGCTAGTGCCTTCGGCCGCTCTACCGGTGCCACCGCTGGGAGATCACTACGGCTCCCCGACTTCGCGAGCAGCGCGGCGAAGTACGCGCGCGCGTCTTCCATGATGACGAAGTTGCAGGGCACGATCAGCAGCATGATCACGGTGGCGAACAAGACGCCGAATCCGAGGGAGATCGCCATCGGGACGAGGAAGCGCGCCTGGAAAGACGACTCCAGGATCATGGGCGCCAATCCGAAGAATGTCGTTACCGAGGTCAGGAAGATCGGTCGAAAGCGCCGCCTGCATGCCGCCACGACCGAGTCGAGCAGCGGCTTCCCGGCTTCCCGGTTGCGATTGATCGAGATGATGAGAATCAGCGAGTCGTTGCATACGACGCCGGATAGCGCGACGACCCCCATGACGCTGACGAGACTGAGCCCAAAACCCATCAGCACGTGGCCCCACACCGCACCGACCATACCGAACGGAATCGCGGACATCACCAAGATCGGTTGCGAATAGCTTTGGAAGGCGATCGCCAAGATGGAGAACATCACGATGTGCGCCACGAAGAAGCCGATGCCCAATGACCCGAGCGCGTCGGCCTGCTCGGCCATTTCGCCGCCGAGACCGAACTCGAGCCCTGGCACCTCGGCGAGCAACTGGGCCGCCTCCCGCTCACGGATCTTCGAGACGATCGAGTTGGCGTTGGCCTCCTTGCTGGCGAGGTCGGCCGTGACGTGGATGCTTCGGCGGCCGTCCACTCGGCTGATGGCCGTGTAGGCCCGACCCCGCTCGACATCGGCCGCGTGTGCGAGGGGCATCTCGTCGCCCGCAGGTGTTCGGACGATGAGCGACTCGACGCCGTGGAGGGACTTTCGCTCTTCGCTCGGGAGCCGAACAAAGGCACGCACCTCATCCCGGCCACGCTGTTGCCTGACCGCCTCGGCGCCGAAGAAGGCCGCGCGCACCTGCTGCGCGAGATCGCGTTCCGTGAGCCCTTGTGCGACCGCGGCATCTGTCAGATGGAAGTCGAGCTGCTCCTTGCCACGGACCACGCCACTGTTGATGTCCGCGAGCCCACGGTACTCGCGCATCCCAGCGGCAAGCTTCCGGGCCGCCGATTCGAGTGTGTCTATGTCGTCATGCGTCAGCTTGAAGTGCACGGGTTTTCCAGGCTTGACGCCGTCGCCGTACGTGAAGACGAGCGAATCGAGGCCTGGGATCTCGCCGACCTCCTTGCGCCACTGCCGCACGAGGTCCGCCGTCGTGATGCGTCGCTCGCTCTGGTCCACCAGGTAAAGCATGACGGTCGAAAGGTGGCTTCCTTCCCGGCCGGCCTTGCTGTCCGAATAGGGCTCGTTGGAGAGCTTGGCACCGATTTGTTGGTAGAGACCGCGAGAGATGCTCTTGGGATATTCCTCGGTCGGGCGCTCGTCCTCGATGATGGCGCGCGCGACAGCTGCGACTCGCCTGGTGATGCGCTCGGTTTCAGCCGCGGACGTTCCTCCGGGCATCTGAAGCTGCACGGTGATCAGGTCGCCCTCGATTCTCGGGAGAAAGGAGAACGGGACGCGACCGGCGACGAAGCCTGCTGTCACGATCGCGAGGGCCACGCCCGAAGCGACGGTGAAGTACCGCCACTCGAGGGCCTTTGCGAGAATGGGCAGATAGAACCCGTCCGTGTGACGCTCGAGCCGCCGCGGCAGCTCGAGCTTGGCGAGACAGGCCATCAGCCAGAGGTACGGAGCCAAGACGATCCGCAGCCAGCCGGGCATCTCGTGTGCCAGATGCGATGGGAGCACGAACAGCGACTCGACCAGGGAGATCACCAGCACGGCAATGACGACGACCGGGATCACGCGAAAGAACTCTCCCGCAACGCCAGGAACGAAGAGGAGCGGAGCGAAGGCGACACAAGTCGTCAGAATCGAGAACACGACCGGGTGCGCGACGTCCTTCACGCCCGCCACGGCCGCATCGAGCGGCGACATACCTTCCGTTTTTCCCTTGTAGATCGCCTCGCCCACCACGATCGCGTCATCGACCACCATCCCCAAAGTGATGATGAACGCGAACATCGTGAGCATGTTGATCGACACGTCGCCGACCGGGAACAGGAGTAGCGCCCCGGCAACCGAAACGGGAATGCCCAATGTCACCCAAAACGCGAGGCGAGCTTCGAGGAACATTCCGAGGATGACGAGAACGAGCAGGAGCCCGATGTACGCATTGTCGAGGAGTAGCTCGATGCGCCCGGAATACATCTCGGATCGATCGAACCAAACATCAACTTCGAGGCCCTCGGGCAAGGTGCTTTCGAGCTCTGCGACATACTCCTTCGTGGCCTCGGCTACGTCCAGCGGCGTCTCCGATCCAACTCGATAGACGTTCACCATCACGGCCGGCTTGCCGTTGAAGGACGCTTTTTGGTCGTTGTCGCGGAAGCCGTCTCGAATGGTCGCGACGTCGCTCACTCGCACTTGGGACCCGTCCGGGCGACTCGACAGGATGATGCCGCCGAACTCCTCGCCCCGGTCGCGCCGCTCGGACGTTCGAAGCAGCACTTCACCACCGTCCGTCTTGACGCCTCCGCCCGGTAGCTCGACTGACGCGGCTCGGATACGATCCGCGATTTGGTTCAGTGTGAGCCCGTGCTGGCGGAGCTTGGTTTGCGGAACCTCGATGCTGATCTCGAGCGGCCGCACCCCGGAGAGCTCGACGGAGGTGATTCGCGGGTCGTGCAGTAGCTTGCCGCGGACGTCCTCGGCCACAGCGCGCAGGACCGCTTCGTCGAGGTCGCCGTATAGAACGACGGAGATCACCTGAAGCTTGTTGGAAACGACGCTGATGGTGGGGCGCTCTACGTTCTCCGGAAACGAGCTGATTCTATCTATCGCGCCCTTGATGTCGTTGAGCGCGCGATCGGGATCCGCGCTCAGCAGTAGCTTCGCGCTGATGGTCGCTCCCCCCTCCGTCGCGCTCGAGCGCACCTCTTTCACACCGTCGAGCCCGCGCACCGCCTCCTCGATTGCGAGGACCACACCCTGCTCGACCTCCGCTGGACTCGCGCCGGGGTAGGCAACGCGGACGTGAATCTCATCGAGGTCGATCTCGGGAAACACCTCCTGCGTGATGCTGGTGGCGAGCGTGACGAGTCCACCGACGATCAGAACGAGCATGAGGACGTTGGCGGCGACTCCGTTCTTCGCCATCCACCTCAATGCCCCGCCAGCAGTCGTCATGTTGCCGGTGGTACGCCTACGGAGAACTCCCAACTATACGTAATTGTTCTTAGGCTACGCCTGGCTTTACAGGATGTAGCGAAAACCAAGCAGATTCGAACGACGCGGGATCGACGACGAGAACAATTACGTATGCGTTCTCGAGCGTCAGCGCGTGGCGCGGCGCCTAGTGGCCGCCGCTGGGCTCTTTCGAGAGTGCCGGCGCGGGAAACGTTGGCACGATGTCACCGACGACCAATCGATCGCTATCGGTGTCGATTCGGGCGAACTTGACCTGCAGCTCCCCTTTCTCGATCGCTTCGCGGATCACCGGGCGAGCCAAGAACTCCTCCACGCGCTCTACGCGTTCGTCCATCAGCTCCGTCAGCGCGGGGAACTTCTCTCTCGATTCCGGGTTCGAGGCCGCCGCCTCTGCGGCGCAATCTGAATGCGAAGTCAGCACGACGACCTTCACGCCATTCAGAACCGCCAGCTCGAGCATCTCCTGCTCAGCGGGCGCAAGCACCGACCCTGCCGTTCGGACCACGTAGTAGTAGCGCCGCGTGTCGCCAACGAGCTCGCTCGTGTCGATGCGCGCATCCATGCACGCGAGGACCACGACGACCGGATGACGGACGGAGCGTGGGAAGACCTCCCGCACGCCCGCCGCGAGCTCGTTCTGCTGAATTAGCTCGTTCCAAATCTCGTCTGGGCTGATCGACTCGTCGTGTTCGAGGTCGTACTTGCCGAGCCGGTCCTGGAGCCGATAGCCGATGTTGACCAAGCCTCCACCTACCACGAACTCGACCTGGGGGATGAGCATCACCACACCCACCCCAACGACGGCAATGAGCCCCAAGGCGATTGCGATCTTCTTATTCTTCGTCATCGGCGCGGATCATACACGTGATCGGGCGAGGTGGCGCTCAATTCCGGGCGCCTGAATCGACATTCGCAGGCGTCACCGTGAAGACCAATCCCACGTTGGCGATGGGCTGCGTCTCGTAGGCCAACCCATTTCGCCTGACGCGGGTGACGCGAACGCCGATGTCCTCCACCATTTCGGCGGACAAGAAAGAGTCGGCAGACTCGCCCGCCATCAAGCCAAACATTTCGAGCCCCACGAGCATTCGCTCGGCGAGATCCTCTGTGCTTCCGTGCAAGGGCACCATTACACCGGCTCGCACGATCACCGAATCGCTCGCGTCCTGGTAGACCATGAAGGCAGGATGGGTCTGTGATGTGCAGGTCGTTCGGTTTAGGCCGTCGACCACCTCGGTGCTTGGCTCACCCTCACATCGTTCGAACAGCGGTTGGAGTGTGGAAGTCGCAGGGGACGAGGCCGCGCCGATCATCGGCACGCTCTCGTCTCGCATGAAGTACGCGGCGCCTACGAGCACCGCACACAGCACGACTGCGCTCGCGGCGAGCGTAGCTCGGCTTGGCCCCTGCGACTTCTTCCCCTCCATGGCCCGAGGCTAGTTGACGACCTCGGATGCGGCGGCCTTGCCGCCCTCTTTGCCGCCCTCTTTGACGCCTTCCTTGACGCCTTCGGCGGAGCCAGCCTGCATGCCGGCTTCGGCACCGGTCTTGGCGCCAGCTTCGGCGCCCGCAGTGACTTGCTGCGCCGCGGGGCTTGCATCTTCTTTGCACGCAACCGAGAGGCTGAGCGCCAGCATGGCGGTTGAGATGACCAAGTACTTGAGAATAGTGCTCATTTGTCTATTTCCCTCCTTCTGGGTGGCGGGGAGGCTACCAAAACCCGGCGGGCTGGGATACTTCTCTGTGTTCCATGAAGCCACTTGGCGCAGTCGACACCAGTTTTCTCCTCGCGGAAGACCGCCAGATGCCCATGCATACGGGCGGTTTGATGCTCTTTCGATACCCCGAGGGGGTCCACGAGGAGTGGCTCCACGAGACCCTCTCCTCGAACGATGATCCGGACGCGGTTCAGTACCCCTTCAATCAGAAGCTGATCTGGCCCCTTCGGCGGCTGGGGCTCCCCCACTGGACCACCGACCACGCTCTCGACCCGCACTATCACGTCCGGCATTCGGCGCTCCCGAAGCCGGGACGCTTTCTCGAGATGTTTCGATTGGTCTCGCGCTTGCACGCAACGCGGCTACATCGGGACCGTCCGCTCTGGGAAGCCCACATCATCGAAGGCGTAGAGGGCAATCGCTTCGCGCTCTACGTCAAGACGCACCATTCGATGATCGACGGTGTCGGGTCGATGCGGATGCTTCGGGCGTCCCTCAGCGGCGACCCGAACGAGCGAGACATGGCCGCTCCTTGGAACTTGGAGCGCCCGCGACACGAGGGGTCACGGAAGATGGACCCCAAGGCGGCTGTGGCCGCGACCGCGGGCGCCATGGGCGGCGTCCTCAAGTTCGCTGCTGCGGTTCGGCATCGCGAGAAGCACGGCATGATCGCGCCGTTCCAGACACCGGACACGATTCTCAACGGTCGCGTCACCGGCTCGCGCCGTTTCGTGGCGCAATCGTGGCCGCTCTCGCGCATCAAGAAGGTCGCGAAATCGCTCGACGCGACGATCAACGACATCGTGCTGACGATGTCGGGCGGCGCGCTTCGTCGCTACCTCATCGACCAGAACGCGCTGCCCGACGAACCGCTCACGGCGATGACCCCGGTTTCATTCCGCCCGGCCGACTCGGACATCGAGGGCAACTCGTTCTCGGTCGTCTTCGCCAGCCTCGCGACGGAGCTCGGCGACGAGCTCGACCGCTTGCGCGCGGTGCAGCGCTCGATGGGCGAAGCCAAGCGGCTGCTCAAGAGCATGAACAGCGCGGAGATCCCGATTTTCACTAGCGTCGTGGCCCTCCCGGTACTGGTCCCGCACCTGCTCCGGGTGTCGGGGCGCACGCGCCCGACCTTCAACGTGACCGTCTCGAACGTACCGGGCCCACGGGAGCAACTCTATTGGAATGGCGCCCCGCTCGAGGGAATGTACCCCTTGTCGATCGTGTCCCACGGGCAAGCGTTGAACATCACGGTCACGAGTGTCGGCGACAGCTTGGATTTCGGGATCATCTGCTGTCGCCGCTCGGTCCCCCACGCACAGCGGCTCATCGACCATCTCGAATACGCCCTCGCCGAGCTCGAAGCCCGGGTCTAGTCATCGCGACAGCAAGTCGCCGAGGGTGACGATGCCGCGGCGCTCGGCCTTCTTGAGGAGCCGCTGGAAGAGGAGCGCGGTCGCGAGCGCGTCACCCGCCGCGGTGTGCCGCTCGGGGACTTCGATGCCGTAGCGTCGGACGAGCGCGTCGAGGCGGTAGGATTCTCGCTCGTCGGCGCCGTGGGCTTCGTTGCTGGTCATCGGCCCGCCTTCCACACGGCGAGCGAGCTGCGCGGTGTCGATGGCCGGGCTCCACACCTTCGCGCCCCGGTGAGGTGCGATAGCCTTCCGCAGCATCCGAAGGTCGAAGGCGGCGTGGTGCGCCACGAGCACCGAATCGCTGGCGAACGCGAGAAATCGTGCGGCCGCTTCGGCTTCGGGCAGGCCGCCGACGAGGTCGTTCGAAATCAGGCCGTGTATGATCGCAGCGCCCGCCCCTCCGACGTCCGTCTGTGCGACCATGACCTCGAACGCGTCGTCGAGCGAAACCTCAGCACCGTTCATCGCGACGCCGGCGATCGACAGCAGCCGGTTCTTCGAAAGGTCGAGCCCGGTGGTCTCCGTGTCGAACACGACAAAGCGGACTTCGCGGAGCGGTCTGCTCTTGGCGGGCTTGCACCGGGACGACATGTACTGACGGAGTGGCTCCGGCCACGACGAGGCCGGAGCAGCGATACGGGCTGGGAGAAAGCGTTTGATGAAGTCGGGAAGCACGTCGGTTCAGCGTAGGAAATCGATCCTGTACCGCGACGTCAACATCAACTGAACGTCCTTGACCACCGAAAACGTATTTCGGAGCGTTTGACGCTCGAGTTTGTTCAGCTCCTTGATGTGAACGTATCGGCCCGATGACCCTCGGCTGAGGCCCTCAATCGCCCGAATCCGCATCAAAATCTCGTAGGCCATGGCGGCCTCACCAGCGAGCCGGGCAAGGTTGTCGTTGGTTTCGGCGATTGCCTGCCAACGCTCGGCGGTGCTGCCGTAGATGTTGATGCCGTAGTCGTAAACCAACACCCGCGCTGCATCCGCCAAGGGGGTCATCGCGCGCGCCTTGATGTCGAAGGCGTCGCGATGCTCGCCGCTTCGCTCGACGACCACGTTTCGGAAGAAGCTGAGAGGAGGCGGATTCTGGACCGCGCTCCGCGCGAGGAACGCGAGGAACATCCGATTGGCCTCCACCAGCTCGAAGATGTGGTTCTTGAGATCCGCCGCGAGAGCCTGCTCGCCGTACACTGGGCGGAAGTCGAAGAAGATGTTGCTGTGCATGACCGCGATGTTCTCGGGCTCCCGGACCCAGTCGGTGAAGTAGCGCTTCCATCCGTCGAGCGGCTGGTTCCATTTGGGGTTGCTCGCCATGACCTCGCCAGGGCATCGCTCGAAACCGGCCTCGACGAGAATGTCGACCACGCGCTCGCCGAGATCGAGGAAGAATCGTTCCGCCGCGCCGTCGTCGTCGCCGGGGTTGGCGTACATGATCGCGTTGTCCTGATCGGTGCGAAGCAGTTGCTCTTCGCGCCCTTCGCTGCCGAGCGCCATCCAACAAAAGGGCACCGGCGGCGTCAGCCCGCGATCGGCGAGCTCGCCGAGCGACAGGTGGATCGCGCGGCGGATCAGGGTGTCGTTGATCTCCGAGATCATGTTCGACAAGAAGCCCATCCCGACCTCGTCCTCGAGGTACCCGCGCAGCAGCTCTTCCGCTTGGTCGCGAAGCGCACGGAGCCGCTCCTTGGTCTTGGCGCGGCCCATCTCGGAGAGAATCACCGTCGGGTGACTCCCCTGCGTCTTTAGGATGTCGTGCTCGGAGACGATGCCAACGACCGGCGTCATGCAAGTGCCATCTTCGGTCACGGCGAAGTGATGCAGGTGCTTCTTCATCACGGTCGCGATTAGCGAGGACAAGGTCGCTTGGTCGTCGATCGTGAGCACTGGCGAGCTCATGATGTCGGAGATCAAGCCTGATGCATCTCGGCCCTGACCGACGACCTTGGTTCGCAGGTCCGAGTCGGTGACGATGCCCACCGGGAGGCGCTCCTCGTCGATGATCAAAATCGACCCGACGTTGCGCTCGCCCATCATCGATGCGGCATGACGGATCGTGGTGTTCGGAGTGCAGGTGAGGACGTCACGTACCGGGTCGACACGACGGGTGTGGTCGCTCGCGCTGGTTTGCTTGTCTTGACGGCGCGCTTCCCGAACTGCTTCGAGGCGGTTGGCATCGCGTGGCTGAGGCAGGTCGGCCGCGAACCCCGCGGCAAAGAAAAGGGCGACCCGGGGTTCGTCCCGTACGAGCTCCTCGAGGTGCTCTTGTCCGATCACGTAGAGGAGCGTGTCGTCCTTCGACTGGGTTGTGGCCAGGTATTCACGATCTGCGAGCAGCGCCCGAACGCCGAAGATGTCACCGTCGTCGCACACGTCGATGAGCACCTCGGTGCCATCCAGCTCTTGCGTCACGGCGATCTCGCCCTTCACCACGACATAGAACTCGGGCTTCGGCGCATCTCCGGAGCGGAACACGATTTCGTTCGGCTCCAAATAGCGAATGCGGATACCGCGCGCGACTCGGTCGAGGAGCTTCGGATCGAGGCGATCGAACGGCGCGTGCCGGGCCAAACGGTTGGCCACAGTCAGAATCATGGAATCGGACGACATGACGGACTACCTCTCGAGGGCTCGTTCGACGATTTCGCCAACATCCTTGGAGATAGCGGGCCTCGATGCAATACGCTCGAGCTCGGCCTTCATCAGGGCCCTCCGGCCGGGCTCGTAGCGCTTCCATTGGTTGAAGCTCCCAACGATGCGCGACGCGACCTGCGGATTGATGTCGTCGAGCTCCGCAATCATGTCCCCGACGAACCGGTACCCAGCGCCGTCGGCCCTGTGGAACGCGGTCGGGTTGCCTGCCGCGAACGCGTAGAGCAGCGAGCGCGCCCGATTCGGGTTGGAGAGGTTGAAGTCGCGGTGCTGCGAAAGCGCAACGACGCGCTCGAAGGCGTTCGGGGCACTAGACATGGCTTGCATGCGAAACCACTTGTCGAGGACGAGCGGTTCGTCTCTCCACCGCTGGTGGAACGATGCGATCGCCTCCTCCGTCTCGGGCGAAGCGAGGTCGACGAGGGTCATGAACGCTGCCTCGTAGTCCGTCATGCCCGTGGCCGTGCGGAACTGGCGAAGCGCGAGGCCAATCGTGTCGGGCTCCTCGATCGCTACGAGGTAGCGAAGCGCGCGGTTCTTGAGACGGCGTCGGTTGACCTCTACCTTGTCGATGGTGTCGGTGCCGTTGGCATGCTCGTCGTAGGTGCGACGCCACAGCTCGCGAAGCGCTTCCCCGAGTCCGCGAATCACGAAACGCCTCGCCGCATGAACCGCGTCGGGGTCGACGAGCGCAAGCTCTTGCGAAAGGAGCTCTTCCGACGGCAGCCCGAGCGTGAGGGCCTTGATTGACCCGTCGAGCGCCTGATCGAGCAGCACTTTTCGAAACGCGTCGACCAGCTGCGGGTCGAGCGCGAGCGCGATGCCGCGCTTCACTCGGTCGACGAGGGCGAGCAAGGTGCGTGTCGACAGCTCCTGGCCGGCTTCCCATCGACTGAAGGGGTCGGTGTCGTGGGCCATCAAGAACGCGAGCTCGTCGGTGGTCCGGTCGACATCGAGGCGGATTGGCGCCGAGAAGCCCCGGCAGATGGACGCGACTGGACGCTCCGTGACGCCATCGAACTCGAAGACTTGCTCCGACTCTTTGAGGTCGAGTAGACGATTCGAACCCGGGACCTCGCTACCGTCCGGTCGAAGCAGTCCCACACGGATGGGGATCGGGAGTGGTAGCGGCGGATTCGCGTCGGGCAGCGTCCGTTGCGATTGCGCGAGGGTGAGCGTGTACACCCCGGTCTGCGCCTCCCACTCGCCTCGAGCTCGTACCCGCGGCGTACCCGCCTGCGAGTACCAGCGCTCGAGCTCCGTGAGGTCCGCGCCATTGGCTTCCGCCATCGCCGCGCGGAAGTCGTCGCAGGTGACCGCGGAGCCATCATGCTTGTCGAGGTAGCGCCGGAGGCCCTTTCGAAAGCCCTCCTTCCCGAACAGCGTCTGATACAGGCGCACGACCTCTGCGCCCTTTTCGTACACCGTCGCGGTGTAGAAGTTGTTCATCTCGATGTAGGACTCCGGCCGGATCGGGTGCGCGAGCGGGCCAGCGTCTTCCGCGAACTGCGCCGTGCGAAGGCGAGTGACATCCTTGATGCGCTGCACGGCGCGCGAGAGCATGTCGGCCGAGAACTCCTGATCGCGGAAGACCGTGAGCCCCTCCTTCAACGTGAGCTGAAACCAGTCGCGGCACGTGACTCGGTTGCCCGTCCAGTTGTGGAAGTACTCGTGCGCAACCACGCTCTCGATGCCTTCGTAGTCATCGTCGGTCGCGGTCGATGGCTTGGCCAACACGTACTTCGAGTTGAAGACGTTGAGGCCCTTGTTCTCCATCGCCCCCATGTTGAAGTCGTCGACCGCCACGATCATGTAGATATCGAGGTCGTACTCGAGCCCGTACGTCTCTTCGTCCCACTTCATCGCGGCCTGGAGCGAGGCCAGGGCGTGCTCACACTTGTCTGCGTTCTGGGGCTCGACCCAGATCTCGAGTGCTACATCCCGGCCGGATGCGGTCGTGAAGCTGCCGCGGTGACACACCAAGTTGCCCGCGACCAGCGCGAACAAGTAGCTCGGCTTGCGAAACGGATCCTCCCACTCGACCCAGTGGCGGCCATTCGGGAGGTCGCCGTGGCCAACCCGATTGCCGTTGGACAAGAGCACCGGGTACCTCGACTTGTCAGCCTCGATGCGCGTGGTGTACCGCGCCATCACGTCCGGCCGGTCCAGGTAGTAGGTGATACGTCGAAACCCCTCCGCCTCGCACTGCGTGCAGAAGGCGTCGTTCGACGTATAAAGGCCCATGAGCTTGGTGTTGCTCTCGGGGCGGAGGAGCACTTCGGTCTCGAGCTCAAACCTCGGAGGCACGTTCTCGATGCGTAGACCTTGCGAGTCTGCCTCGAAGTCGCCCTCACCGAGGGGCGCATCGTTCAACCGAACGGCCAGGAGCTCGAGCTCGTCGCCGTGCAGCGCGAACGGCTCAGTGGTTGGTGCGACATCGGGGTTGCGACGAACATGCAAGCGAGCGGTCACATGGGTCTCGCTGGGATCGAGCTCGAAGCGAAGCGCAACCGTGTCGATCAGCCATTCGGAAGGTCGGTAGTCCTTGCGGTAGATCCGGGTGTGCGCGTCGCTCACTGCTCGTCCCACAAGCTCTCGTAAGAGTAGGTCTCGCCGATGAACCAGAAGCTGCCGTCGACCTTGCGCTGATGGCGGTCGAGCGCGCCGATTGCCGCCATGTCTGCGGGGGTGAGCGCGAGCTCTCGAGCGCCCCAGTTCTCGGCGATTCGACCGGGGTTGACCGATTTCGGAATGACGCTCGTCCCGCGGGCGAGCGCCCATGCGATCAGGACTTGGCCTGGGGTCGCCTCGTGTGCTTCCGCGATGGCGACGATCGCGGGGTGTCGAGTGAGCAGCACGTCATCGTGGCGGCCCATGAACGCGGCTGAATCCGGGGAGCCGAGAGGCGAGTACGCGGTCACCGCGACTCCAAGCGCAGCACAGGCCTCGATCAGAGCGCTCTGCTGCAAGTATGGGTGGAGCTCGATCTGGTTGACCGCCGGCGTGGCGCCCGTCGCGTCGCTCACGCGCGCAATCTGCCCCTCGCTGAAGTTGGACACGCCCACCTGCCGCGCCAAGCCGGCCTCCCTCAGCGCCAACATCGCTGCCCAAGTCGATTCGAGCGGCGCCTCCGAAAGCGGAATGAAGTCCTCGGGCCCGCTCGGCAAGAGGGTCCCCTTCCGAAGGGCGACAGGCCAATGGATCAAGTACAAATCGAGGTAGTCGAGCCCGAGCTTCTTCAAGCTGCTCTCGATGGCGGGCCTGGTGTCCTCGGGAAGATGGGAGTCGTTCCAGAGCTTGCTCGTGATCCACAGCTCTTCGCGCGTGGCGTCTCCGGCCGCGAGCGCGTCGCCCAACGCCCGCCCGACTTCTTCTTCGTTCTGGTAGATCGCCGCGCAGTCGATGTGCCGATAGCCGACCTCCAATGCGGCGCGCACCGCATGGTAGACCTCCTCGGGCTCGGACTTCCACGTGCCGAGCCCCAACGCGGGCATTTCCGCCCCATCTCGCAGTCGCTGGGTCTTCATCCGAGTCTCCTACCCCAAGCGCGATCCCTGTGGTACGCGGACCGCCATGGAAATCGTCAAAACCACCGAAGAGTACCAAATCATCAAGAAGCGCTCCGGCCGCTATGGTGTTCGCCGCACTGATCGGAAGTGGGTGACCGGCGACGAAAAGGTGAAAATCCTTGTGGCCGAAGGGCTGGTCAAAGCGGCTGCCCCAAAGCCAGAAGCCGAGCCGGAGGCTGACGCTGACGCTGACGCGGGCGCTGACGCTGACGCTGACGCTGACGCTGACGCTGACGCTGAGAAGGAGTAGGACCGCCGGGCACCGCGTTTCAAACGCTTGTAATCAATAGCGATTTAAGAAGTCTTACAAGTGTAAGAACTGTTTGCACAGGGGTTAAAGTGGGCGTAGGATGACGCTCATGTCAGTACAACGCCCTGCGATCTCTAGCTTCCCTGAGCGGCTGCCGGTGCTCGTCGTAGCACTTGGGCTCGGCGCTCTGCTCTCGAGCTGCGAATCCGAGCAAACCGGATACGAAGTGTCCGTCCCGCTGCTCGGACCGATCGAGTTCGACGAGAAACAGTGCAGCTTCTCGGAGGAGGTCTGCAGCGACGACAACGACTGCCCAGCGGGCGAATCCTGCGCCAAGGTGATGGCCGCGCTAGAGCCGATCACCGTTCCCGTTTCGTTGTCGCCAAGCAACCCGAGCTACTCGCTGAGTTTCGTAGACACCGCCGGGTGGACCAACCTGTTCATCGCGCAGCAGTTCGCCGGCGGGGAGCTCCCTGAAGAGCTCCAGATCGTCATGACGATGGACAGCTTCTCGCTGCAAGGCGGCCCCGTCACCATCTCGGTCCGCATCTTTTCGCGCGTCGGACTCATCGTCGGAAGGGACGTGGGCTACCAGCCGGTTCCTCCGTCGAGCTGTACGTTCACGCTCGACGAGAGCTCGACGGGGCAAGACTACGCCGACGGCATCAACACGTGCCTCAACGACTGGATTGCTGAGAACGGCGCCCCGATCGACTTCGATATGGAAGTGACTTCCTCTCAGAGCGTCGCGGCCAAGTCCGGATTCGGACCAAAGCAACTCGAGGAGTACTCGGTCGACGGCCGGTGGGACATGGTGAGCAACAACCAATGCGACTACGACGGCACCGATGACGTGCTGGAAGCCGTCCGAGAGGGCGAAGGGTTTTTCGCGCAGCTCGCATGTGAGGACTTGGCGCTCAAGGGGTCAGGACAGACCGATCAGGACATCGGCATCGTCGGCGGCGCCGCCGTCTGGGATCCTTGCGGCAACTTCAGCGGAGCTATCCTCCTGCCCACGGGTCTGCCCGGCGGGCCTACGGTGTACGACGTTACGCTGGAGGACAACGCCGTGGAGGGCGCCGTGCCCGTCCTGTTCATTCCGGCGGGCGTGAATTTCGCCGAATCCCTATTGGGTGCTGCCACCGGCACATGCCTGTCCGGCACTCCGGATCAAGGGGCTGAAAGCCGAGGTGTCGCCGGCTGGGCGCATTGCGGTCCAGCACCCCCGCCGGCGCGCACCGGATACATCGAGGTTAGCGCCAGCGGCTTCTGCGCGGTCGTCCAGGGCGGCGACGGAGCGACCGGAGGCTCCGGGCAATAATCGCTCGACGAAAGGGAGGGATGAGATGGCTCGTCTGATCATGATTCTCACCGCGACGCTCTTGTTGGCCTCGGTTGTCGAGGCGCAAGAGGAAGCGGAGGTCGGCATCGTCGAAGGGGCGAGCTCGGATGATGTCGCCACGACCGAAACCAGCATCACCTATGAGGATGCCGAAGAGAAACGGACTCCGCCCGAAGACGACGGGGATCCCGACTGCCTGACCAAGGTCTACTGCAAAGTAGTCAAAGGCATGCTCTGGATCGAAGGCACTTTCGGGCCGGCGAAATTCAACGCTACGAAGTTTCGCACGCTCAACCTCCTCGAGGATTTCGGAGGCGACTTATCGCCGAAGGTCATCGTGAAGGGTCCCGAGTTCGGCGCCGCGATCGGCGCCCAGTTCAAGGTCTTCAGCATCGGGGCACGATTCAAGTACGCGAAATTCGATCCATTCGACCTCCTCACCGCCGGCATCGACATGGGCTTCCTGGTGAAGCGGGTGCCGTTCGTGCATCCCTACGCGAGACTGGGGCTGTACTACAACACGACGCGGGGCGGCACCGTCATCCCGTTGCTCGACCAGCTCCTCGAAGGCCCGAAAACCAACGGAGGGGGGGTGTCGATCGGTGCGGGCGTTCGTGTGCCAGTGATCAAGTGGATCTCGATCGCCATCGGCTTCGACTACACGGTCATCGCTCTCTATGTGAACGGGTACGACCCGATCAACAACGAGGACTTCGGCAACGGTACGATCGGTGGCGAAATCGCAGGCACGTTCGCGCTCACGTTCCACCCCATCTAAACGCTGGTCACGAACAGCGGCGCTAGAGTCCTCCCGGCAAGCTCGAGAGGGCTTCGGCCAGCCGAATCATTGGTCCCTGGTCGACTCGAAGGATGCCCTGCTGGGGCCGGTCGAGATCGACCACCATGCAAAGGACGACACAAAACGCGACCAGGAGCGGGATGATCGCCCACGTGCGTCTCGAACCGGCCAAGGACGACTGGTATCCCAAGGTCAGCATGCTGAGCGAGTCCATGTAGAAACGTGCCTGGGGATGCGCTCGGTGCTCGAGGGCCTGCGCCCACAGCTCGTGCTGGATCTCCTCGGAGCGCGCGAAGATGAGAGGCAGCTGTGTATCCGGATGGGCGAAGGTATCGAAGGCGCGGATCCTCGCGTACTCGGCGAGCTTTTCTTGAGCCACCTTGGCAGCCTCAGGAGCAAGAGCAGCGCCCGATCGTACGCCATCCGGATCGCCTTTGCGTCCTCGCGTACGAGCTCCTTGCGATCGTGGTGCTTGCCGTGTGCCATGTTGAAAGTGATCGCCAGCGTGAACGCCAACAGCGCGAGGGTTGCACCGACGATGGAGCCGACCGGCCCTTGGTGCTCGGGGTGCTCGCGCCGCGCCTCTCGCACACCGAGCCACCGGCCGAAAAGAAACGCCAGCCATGCGACCACGATCGCCGCCGCGAGGAGCGTGAGAAAGCCGCCGACCGCGGTAATCACCGTGAGACTCATGTCGCCTAGATCTTTCTGACGCTGGTCTTCAACTTGCCTGGCATGCGCTCCGCCTTGAGCCAGCGGAAGTACACGAAGCCGCGCGGGTGCCCGGTCGTGCTGATCCAATTGGGATGCCCCGGATCTCGATGGGAGACCAGCAGCTCCCAGCTTCCATCGCTGCTGAGCTCCACCTCCGAGCTGCTGAGGGCGCAACGGTGGTTCGCGTAGTCGTAGGTCTGCAAGTACGGGTTCCAGAGGTGGATGCTCCAGTAAAGGCACTCGGGGGAACGCCCTTCAATCACGAGGGCCTCGTCATCGGCCAACTTGAAGAAGCCGAACGAATGGATGTTGTCAGGCGTCGACCAGTGACCCGAATCGGCGGACGCTTGCCGTGGCGGGCTCATCTTGTTGTACGCAGGTGGGATCGGGGGTAGCGGGATCGGCGTGATCTTGAACCAACCGCGCAAGAACTGCTCGAGCGCGCGAATGCGCTTGCCCATTTCGTCGCCGCTAAGCAGCGGAGGGACTGCCGCAGGATGATCGGGCTCGATCGACTGGACCCCGGGGTCCTCTTCCATCGCCTTCTTGTCGAGATAGTAACGGCGCACGATCACGCAGTTCGTCGTCGCGTCGGTTTCGAGCGCATTGGCGTCCGAGCGTGAACTGTCCGTCGTGATCTCCAGCTCGAAGGCGCCGTCGTCGTTGATCTTCAGCGCGGGGGTCGAGGTGTTGCTGACGATGTGGAACTTCTTCGGTGTCTTGCCGCCGTAGGTCGTGAACGCCAAGTACGCGGCGCTGCCCATGGTGCCCGTGATCTTGTAGCCCTGCCCCGGGTTCAGCGGCGCGAAATAGTAGAGCGCGTCGGCGTTGTCGCCACCGATCTTTCGGATCGGGGAGACGAGGCGTACGAAGCTCGGTGAGTCGGGCGAGTTGTGAATGTAGCATTCGAGCCCGACCGCTAGAAGATCCAACATGGCGGAGTAGCCCTCGGCGAGCTCGTTGTCCCGCGTGAGCAGCCGACGCCAACGGAACTTTCGCTCGTAGCTCTGTAAGACTCCGAGAAGGTCGCTGAACGCCTTGGCATCCGCACGTCGCTTCAGTCCCAACATGAGGCGTGTCTTAGCCGGGGCCGCGGCGTTTTCCAACGGTCTCGTCGCGGCTCCCGAATTTTCGGGGTGGTTTGGGTGTTTCTTTCGTAGCCGAACGGGGGTCTCTTGTGGTTTAGTCCCCGCCAGCCCAGCGCACCCCGATTGGAGAGCCCCGATGACCCGCCGCCTTGCCGCCGCTTGCCTGTTGATGGGCATGCTGACCCCCGCCCTCGCTAGCGCCAACCCGGAACCGACCGCGTACGACACGCGGAGCATCTCCATGGGCCTGACGGGCACCACCTACATGGAGCGCGCCTCCGCCCTCGTGCTGAACCCTGCCAACTTGGAGGGCGTCAAGAAGCTCGGGCTCACGCTCAACTTCACGGGGATCTTCACCCGACAGCTCGCGCCGGTCCAGGGGCCCAACACAGAAGGCCGATCCGGCCTCGGCTTCGGTCCGATCCCGTCGGGCTTCATCGCCGCGCGCATCGCGCCGCGCGTCGTGTTCGCCGCGGGGCTCGTGATTGAAACCGGGTACGGATCCAGCTTCGACAATGTCGTTTGCTTGGACGGTGCGCCCTGTCGGGGGGTCACCCGATTACACCCCCGACACCGATCCGGCGACCTGCACCAATCCACAGCCCGAGGACCTCAACGTCACCTTCTTCGTGGGCGAAGCCTCAATCGGCACCTCGTATCGCATCCACGACAAGTTCTGGCTGGGCGTCGCCCTACGCCTGCCGTTCTCGAAGCAGGTCGCCGACCTCTACCAAAACGTCGGTGCTGCGCTCGACACCGTCGCGTACGGCCGAGTCAAGAACGACTTGAGTGGCGTCGGGTTCCCGTCGCCCCGAATCGGGCTCACCATCAAGCCTCATCACAAGGTCAACATCGGGATCATGTATCGCATGTGGTCGAAGATTAAGCTGGTCGGCGAGACCACCACGACCGACCTCGACCAGATCCCACTGCTGAACAACCAAACCCTGTCCGCGACGGCGGACTGGAACGTGCCGCATGCACTTCAGTTCGGCGTTTCGTACAAGGCCAACCCGCGGCTCCTGCTGGCCTGGGAGGCGCGCCTCCAGTTCCACGGCGCCCCGAACCAGGGCAACCCGAACCAAACCGTCAACTCGTCGCTGCCTCTGGCAAACGGGAACACCCTCGACGTCACGACCGTCGTAGGTTTTGGCTGGAAGACGGTGTGGAGCGCGAAGTTCGGCGTCGAGTATCGCTTCAAGAAGGACCTCCTGGCCTTCCGAGGTGGGCTCAATGTGGCCGACTCGGCCGCCACCGCGGCATGGGCGCAGTACTTCACCCCGCCCCCGGGTATCAGCGCGACCGCCATGGCGGGCCTCGGCTTCTATTGGGACGACCGGAACGACCCCGAGGTCAAGGACAAGTACCAGCTCGATATCGGGACCCTGTTCGCGTACAGCGGAACGAAGATCGGGGACCAGTACATCGGCACGGAGCAGCAAGTACCGGGCGCGCCTCCGCTTCCAAACGGCAACCCGGATACCGAGATCCTTTGCTCGAGCGACCAAGTCGTACGCACCGGGTGCCCGGGCCGGATCGGCGTGTTCACCTATTGGGCGTCGCTGTCGTTCACTCTGCAGTACTGACGTCGCCGCTCGGCTCCAACTGCACCTTGACCGCACCCGACTGCCGGTGGTTCGCAGCGGCAGAGAGCGCCTTTCGGTAGTCCGCCAGCGCGAAGGTGTGCGTCACCATGTCCTCGACGGGGGCGCCGGTTTCGACCAGCAGATCATGGGTGACCTGAAAGGTGTGTGCTCGCTCGCCGCGCCAGTCTTCGAGGCCGTAGCCGACGAAGCCCTTCACATCGAGCTCGCGGGCCCAGAGGAAGCTGAGGTCGAGCTTGGGGATCTCCGGCGCGCATCCAAGCACGACGATGCGCGCGCGCGGAGCCGCGTATCGAAGACATTGTGTGAGCGACCCGGCGTTGCCGACGCAATCGAAGATGAGCGGGAAGCCACCACCCGCGTAGACCTCGTCCCCAATGATCGGCTTGTAGCCCTTCGCGCCCGTGTCGAGGAGCGCACGCCGCGCTTCGTCGCCTGGCGAGACGATCCCGCTCGCACCAAAGCGCTTGGCGAGGGCCGCCTCGTGTGCGCGCTTCACTTGAGCGAGGAGCTCTCCTTGATAACCGGCCGCGCGCAACGACCAAATGGTTCCGAGCGCGATCGGCCCGCTTCCGATGACGAGCAGAGGGCCGTCTCCGAGCGGTCGCATGTTGAGAACGGCGTGCATTCCGACCGAAAGCGGCTCGACGAGCGCCGCCGTGCGGTTGGAGAGCGCGTCGTCGACCGCGAAGAGGTGGCTCTCGTGGGCGATGGTGCGCTCGCCCCAGCCGCCCGGAAGGCCGGCATGGAAGCCGACGATCGATCCGCGCTGGATGGGCTCACCCGATACGCGAAGGGCGCCTTCATCGCCGGCGCGCTCGCAGGTGCCAGGAAGACCGCTCACGCACGAGCCACATTGTGCCGACCCCAGGAAGCCCCGCATCGTGCAAGAGATGAAGGGATCCACCACGACGCGTTGCCCAACCTCGACGCGCCGAACTTTGGGGCCAACCTCAGCAACCAAGGCGAGGATCTCGTGCCCCAGGACGGCAGGAAAGGACCCGAACGGCTCCAGGCTCACGCTCGAGTTGAAGGTCAGGGTCGAGACGTCCGTGCCGCACACGCCGGCGGTCAGGATGTCGAGCTTCACCCAGTCGTCGGCGGGCAGGGAGGGCTCGGCCACGTCGCGGTAGCGCACTCCGCTCAAGGCGCCGAAGAGCGCCGCGTCCGTGACGCCTCCGAGGCCCTTGCCAATGAGGTAGCCGGGAATCGAAACATTGAAGGTGACCGCGCGCATGGCCGGGAGTGTTTCACTCCGCGCCGTGCGTGTCGAACATGCGCCGGCATCCAGGCACGGGGTCCATCTCGTCCGCAGCGGCCGCGAAGGCCAACAACGGTGTGCTCGCCCGACGAATGCCGTCCCAGTAGTCGCGGCGGTCGATCGGCCATTGCGTCGACGCTAGCAGGCGCGGTACCTTTGCAAAATGACGAACGTCGCCGTTTTGGGCGCGGGGGCCTTTGGGACCGCCCTCGCGATTCACAGCCATTCGCTCGGCCATCGCACACGCGTGTGGGCCTTTGATAAGGGGCTCCCCGAGGACGTCGCCGCCAAGGGCGAGAACCACACGTACCTCCCCGGCTTCCCGGTGCCGGCCGACATGGAGTTCACCAACGACATGCGTGAGGCGCTCGAAGACGCAGACCTCGTGATGCTCGTCGTGCCGTCGGGGTTCATGCGCTCGGTCACCACACAAGCCGCCCCGCACATCCCCCGGAACGCCTTGATCACCTCGACGGCCAAGGGCATCGAGCAAGACAGCCTCGCGATGATGAGCGAGGTCATCGCGGAGACCCTCCCCGACCACGCCTCGCACGCGACCTATCTGTCCGGGCCGAGCTTTGCGAAGGACCTCGCGTCCCGACTCCCCGCGGACGTGAGCCTCGCTGCGGCAGACATCGAAACGGCGCGCGGCGTGCAGGAGATCCTCCATTCGCCGCTGCTGCGCGTGTACGCCAGCGACGACGTCATCGGCGTGCAGCTTGGCGGTGCGCTCAAGAACGTCGTCGCGGTCGCGTGCGGGGCCGCGTTTGGCCTCGGCATGGGCGCCTCGGCATTGGCGGCAGTCATGACGCGCGGCCTTGCAGAGCTCGCGCGCCTCGGCGTGGCGCTCGGCGCGAACCCGCTGACCTTCCTTGGTTTGGCCGGGGTGGGAGACTTGACGCTCACCTGCCACGGTGAGCTCTCCCGCAACCGACAACTCGGCGTCCAGCTCGCGAGCGGAAGGACGGCGCAAGAGGTCGTGTCGTCGCAGAAGGCCGTGGCGGAAGGCTACCGAACGGCGGCGGCGGTGCACGCGCTCTCCGAACGCACCGGCGTCGAAATGCCGATCTCGGAAGCGGTCTATCTGGTGTGCCACCAGGGCGCGTCGATCCGCGAAGAGGCGACGCGGCTCATGGAGCGCCCGCGAAAAGACGAGCTGGCGGGGATCTTCCAACCCAAGGGCTGAGCTACCCGAACTTGCGCTGGTGCGCTTCGAGCGTACGGCCGACCTTGTCGAGGGCTTGCAGGGTGCGCGCGTGAATCGATGCGCCTTGGTTCCGCTCCGCGGTCAACGCGCCCGTGTGTGCGGCGCAGAGGTTCTGGGCCTCGCACCAGCGCTCGGCTAGGCCCTCGGCCCACTGCTGGAAGTCAGCCGCCGCGCCGGCCCGTCGTTCGAGGGCCTTGCTAAGCGTAGGGTGAAAGCGCAAGAGGTCCGTGACGCCCGAACACGCGCGCGACCTTGGGCAAGCGGACGTACATCAGCGTGTCGTCGACGTGGATGGTCTTCGACGCACGGTGGAACGCGAGCACGGACGAGAAGTGGACGTTCTCGTTCGACGAAATGAAATCGACGCCCCGGGGCACCGAGAAGTCGAAATCCTCAGCGAAGATCGAATGGAGCTCCGCGCTCTCGGTGAGCTCCGCTTGCCAAGGCAGCTCGGGGAAACGCGAGACATGTCGGGCAGTCCCGTAGAGCTTCGCGTCCGGAAAATGCTGATGCATGCGTCCGACGTGAATGGTGTGAAAGGGATGAAGATTCAGGATCGCCACGACGTCCGCGCCGCCGTTCGTCAGCTCAGCCACCTCTCGCGCAACCGAATCGTCGAGTGTGTACGAATCGAGAAACACGAACTTGCCGGTCTGCAGCCGCACGAGCGAGACCTGCGTCCCGACATCGACGACCCCGCCGATCTTGAACGACCCACGAATGTTCCAGAAGTCGTCGGCTACTCGAATGACGGGGTGCTTCATCAATACGCCTCTCACAGAGCGTGGAGGATGAGCGCAAAGGACTCGGGGAACAAGCTGGCTCGAGGCCCAAGCGAAAGCTAGGCTTGGGCCATGTCTGACGTGCCTGTTTACATGATCGCCAACTTCCTCGTTCACGATGCCGATACGTACCGCAAGTACGAAAAGGGGTTCTTCCCGATTCTGAAGCGGCACGGGGGCGAGTTCTTCACCTACGATGACAACCACGCGACCTTCGAGGGGGACAGCCCGCGCGAAGGGCGCCTCGTGCTGTTCAAGTTCCCGAGCGAGCAGGCGGCGCGCGACTGGTTCGACGACCCGGAGTATCAGGCGATCTCCGAGCATCGCCGCGCCGGCACCTCAATGCGCTTCTTGACGATGGTGCACGGCCTGCCGCCGCGACACTAACGTTGTTTTCTGCTCGATTTTCTGGTGTAGTGAGGTCACGGTCCGGCCACACCAAGGAGTCTCGCCCCATGAAGTACACGTTGATCCTCGCCTCGATTGTCCTCTTCTCCTCGAGCGCAAGGGCGCAGGACATCTGCCCTGAGTTCGCCAACATGGTCAGCGTGATCAGCGAGGACGGCAAGTCGGGCAAGGACCTCTCGATGGAGAGGGCCGTCGCTAAGCAAAAGAAGAAGGGCATCTACCGGGGCTACGACAACAGCGTGAGGCTCGAGGGAGCCGCCGCAAAGGTCACGGTCAAGTCGCGGCAGAAGTTCGCGTTCAGGCCGATCAACCCGCAGGTCCACCCCGCGCAGCAGATCAAGCTCTATCCCTTCCAGACAAAGAAGGATTTCCGGGAGCTCGTGGTGGGTGGCGTGAACACCTTCGGCGGCAGCAAGAATCGAAAGTCCGGCGATAACGCGATCTTGCTGAACGTCGAGAAGATCAAGGACGGTTGCTACGAAATCTCCTCCACTGCGCCGCTGCCAAAAGGAGAGTACGCCTTCAGTCTGGGCGGCCAAGGCTCTTCGGCCGACGTGAAAGGCACGTCCGCCGGCTACGGCTCGACCACGCAGGGTCAGACCTGGTTTGGCTTCTCGATCAAGTAACGCTCATCGGACTCTCAGGCGCTCCGTCAGGATGGCGTCGGAGCCGCTTGGCAAAGCAATCAGCATCCCGTCGTCGGCGAGCTCCCATCCGTCTTCGCGAACCTCCGACACGCCGCGGCTGAACACCTCTTCGGCGAGGGCGTTCGGAGGCGGCGGAAACAGGTGGTACATCACGAGCAGCTTGGCGTTCGCTTCGTTGGCAATCCTTGCAGCCTGCACAGCAGAGACGTGGTAGCTCGGGATGTCGGCCATCAGCGTCGCGATCCGGGGCCGACCGACTTCGCCGGCGATCTCACCAATGGCCGCGACGATGTGCTTGGCCATCGCCTCGTGAATGAGGACGTCGACATCCTTTGAGGCCTCGATGAGCGCCGTTGAGCGGGCCGTGTCCCCGCTGACGACGAGCGAGCGACCCAAGTAATCGAAGCGGTATCCGTACGCGGGCTTCACTGGATCGTGCCGGACGGGAAACGCGGTGATGCGAAGGCCGTCTTCGTCGACCACGAGCGTTGGGCCATCGCCGTACTTCGGGTACGGCACCTCGACCGCCTCCATACGCCCGACCTCGCTTTGCACAAAAGCCTCGGAGTGATGCGCGATGCGGTAGTGAGAGTCGAGCGCGTAGGCTTGGGCGAAGCCCGCCACAACCTCTGCGACACCGGGCGGGCCATAGACTCGGAGCGCCGACGGGCGACCTGCGACCCAGGTCTGCAAGTTGAGCTCACCGAGATCGCCGATGTGGTCGGAGTGGAAGTGCGTCAGTAGCACGCCGCCGATGCGCGACGCATCGACGCGCAAGCTGCCGAGTACGTTCCAAGACCCCGGTCCCGTGTCGACCACCCAGAAACGCCCCGCGGCAAACACGGCGACGCACGCCTTGGCGCGGCCGGGGTCAGGCGCAGGCGAGGACGTACCACAGAACAGGGCTCGCAGGGCGTCCTCTTCAAACAGCTCGTGCCTTTGCTCGGAGAGCTGGTGCTCGATCGTCTTACGAACGAGGACGTCCTGCACGATGGAGATCCGGGAGGCGACAAACAGCGCGCCCCCCACGAAGAGCACGACGCCGACAACCCACGCGACGAGCCTCTGCACCTCTACTCCCGAGCTTCGATCGGCGCGGCGACGGGCCAAGGGTTGCCTTGAAGGAGCTCGAGGCCTGCGACCTCATCGCGCAGGTGCGCTGCGAAGAACGCGGTCACGAAGGATGCAGTGTAGCCGTTCGCTTCGTCGACGGGGACATACGTGAAGGGCTCACCGTTGGTTTGCCGCGTATCCTCCCCGCACCCCGGGGCGAAGCCGGCGGTGAGGCCCGCGATGTTGGTGACCGACCAGTGCCCTGCGTCCACGATGCTGAGCTTGTAGGCGGGGGTGTTCGCGTCGTTGAAGTTCTCGCGGATGAACAGGTTGCCAGGCTCCCCGACGCTGTTGTCTTCGGTCGCTTCGAGCAGCCCAAGAGGAATGCTGATGTTCTCCATCAACACCTCCCCGTAGAGCACGTTCTCCATGGGCGCCGCCATGCCGACGACCGCGGCGATGCGCGAGTCGTTCTGAGCGACTCGGCCGGCCGTCACCGAACCGATGCTGTGGCCGAACAACCCGATCTGCGAAGGAATCGCGGCAACCCCCTCCGGAAGCAGGTCGCCCGCTAGCACCGCATCGAGGAGCGCTCGGACGTCGGCTTCGCGAACGTCGACGAGCTCGTTCGACAAGGGTGACTGCGTGCCCTCGAGTGCGTCATAGAGCGTGTCGCCTTCGTGGTCAGCCGAGACCACGACGAAGCCGTGCGACACGAGGTGCTCGATGACCGCGTGTGCCGACCAACGGGTGCAGGTGTAGCAGTGGGTGTACAGGACCACCGGATAGTCGCCTACGACCGGCGACGCGTCGCGCGTTGCGGTGGTCGTCGTCGCCACGCACTCCGCCGGCGCTGCGTCCAGGAGCGGAGACAGCGCGTCGCGCCGATCCGGGTCTTGCTCGAAGTCGAGCACCGCGGAGGGCGTGCCCGGAGTGGCCGTTGGGAACCAGACCTCGACTGGGAGCGTCCGCGCCCGCGAAGCGTCGGTCACGCTGGTGGTGACGACGCCAACCACGTCAGGCCCCGGCATGGCGTAGTCGGGCGCTTCAACGCCGCCGTTGCCGCCCGCGCCTCCAGAGCCCCCAGTGCCAGCAGCACCTCCACTGCCCGCGGTCCCGCTCTCCGAGCCCCCGCATCCAACGATCGACAGGGCGAGTAGCCCGACCAAGCACAACGAGCGTAACGTCATCGGCGCACCGTACGGGAAACTCCGCGACTTCGCTAAGAGAGTTTGATGTCGAGGCGCTTCACACCTTCTCCCTGCCGGCGACAAAGACGGGCTGGCGACGCCCTGCGCGGCTGCGCTAGCGCCAAGAGAGGCACGAAGTCATCGCTCGACGTGGAGGAGGACGCCACGGACCGGGCCGAGGGTAACGCTCAGGACGTCGCTGGCGAGAAGGCCTCGTCATCGATTCGAGCGGGTTTCGTGTTGCTGCCGCCGCCCGAGACGACGAGCGCTGCACCCGCAAGGGCAACGAATCGAAGCATGGCGCCGTGTTAGCATGAAACGCGGAGTGCCCCTATGGTTCCGAGCATGCTGAATGAGCTCGCAGATGGGGTTTGGGTCGCTTGGGCGCCTCAAAGTTTCTACGGATTGAAGTTTGGTGCGCGGATGACCGTGGTCCGCCTCGGTGATGGCAGCCTCTTCTTGCACTCGCCGGTCGCGATCGACGGCGCGCTGAAAGGTGAGATCGATGCCCTGGGCACCGTCGGCCACATCGTCGCGCCGAACCTCTTTCACCACATGCATGCGGGGAGCGCGATGGAGCGCTATCCCAGCGCCAAGCTCCACATTGCGCCCGGGCTCGGGAAGAAGCGCCCGGACCTCGCGGGCGGCACGGTGCTGAGCGCCACGCAGGATCCGAGCTGGCGCGGAGAGCTCGAGGCGATGCCCATCGAGGGAACGCTTCTCCACGAGACTGCGTTCGTGCACAACCCAACGGGCACCTTGATCTGCTCGGACCTCATCGAGAACTTCGAGAGATCGGACGATTGGCTCACGCGGACGTACCTGAAGATCGGCGGCATCTACGGAAAGCCTGGCTTCAGCCGCACGCTGCGCATCGCATTCCGCGATAAGAAGGCCGCCCGTCGCAGCATCGACGCCATCCTCGAGCGCCCGTTCGATCGCGTCTCGCTCGCGCACGGCGACACGATCGCGCAAGGCGGCAAGGACGCGGTTCGTGCGAGCTACACATGGCTAAAAGGCTGAGACCAGCGAGCGATGTGGCGGCGGTGATTGCGATCGCCGCCCTGGTTGCGGCGATGGCGCCCACCGTCGGCAAAGCGGAACCCGAGAAATGGCATGCCGGCGTACTCGCAGGCGGGGAAGTCAACTTCGCGCCGCAGCTCGACAAGCAGCTCAGCGGGCATGGATGGGCCGGATTCGACAGCGTCGGAAAAGGCATCGTCGGCGGCGGCGACCTTCGCTTGTTCTACAACACGACGAAGGCCCACGTGGGGATCGAGAGAATCCCCTTTGCAGACGGAAAGCTCGCGTTCTTCGCGTTCCTCGAGGGTGAGGCGGTGATTTCGCAGCTGCTAAACGACTACTTCAGACAGGGTCGCCGCATCCGCGAGTACTCGATCAAGGCGAGCTACGCCCTACTCCACACGAAGCTCCAGTGGTATCCGGGCAAGCACCAAACGATCGAGCTCCTCGCGCCTGTGCGGTACTGGTGGTTCGGCGATCGGAGCTCGACCTCTCCGGACTTCACCTTGCCGCCGAACACATGGGTCTTCGAGCCGCGCATTGGATACAACTTCTGGAAGATCGACAGCCCCGGTATGGAATGGGAGAGCCACCGCGTCTTCCCGCGCATCACGGGCATCGCCGTCGCGATCAACGGCGGTCTCGACCTCCGATCCGACGCCCAACCCTGGGGCATCGTCGACGGACGAAACGATCCCGGGAAGGTCATCTACAGCGTATCCCAATGGCTCAAGGCCGGCTGGCAGTTGGGAGACTTCGTGCGGCTTCAGCTCGACCAGTGGGGCAACTACGGCTGGAGACAGGACGACATCACCCGTCAACGCATCGGCGGTGCGAGCCCGTACGTGATTCCGGCGCCCGGTTTGCCGTGGCCGGGACTGATCAGCGAGCGGCTCTTCGCTGGACAGCTTGGCCTCCATCTCCGAGCCAAACAAAGCTCGCAGCACGAGTTCGGCCTCTTGGTGGCCGGTGGTGCATTCAACGACGTCTTTCGGAGCGGCGCACTCAACACCTATGGCGGCGCCGGCGGCCTCACCGCCTTCGGCGACCTGCGCTTCGGACCCACCGGTCGCTACCAGGTCAACATCCGGGGAAGTTGGGGCTTTCCAGTCGCTTGGTTGGAGGGCCCTCCGTACGTCGCCTTGCTCGTGGCGTTGGGCGTTCGGATCTTCTGAGAAGAAGCCAGCGGAGGGCGACTACGACCGGATCCGCTTGCTCGCGAGTCGAAAACCCTACGACAACGAGTGCGGCGTGAGCTGTTCCATGAGTCTTGCGGTTGCAGCCGCTCGCGCTTCGAAGCCCTTGGCGGCGTAGAGATTCACCGCGCGCCGGTAGGCGATCACGGCGTCGTGGTCCCTGCCCATCTTGTGCAAGAGGTCGCCCTTTCGATGCGACCACCGGGGCTCCTTGGGCTTCCTCTTCTCCATTCGCTCGTAGAGCTCGAGCGCTTCAGCGACTCGTCCGAGACGGAGCGCATTGCTGACTTGCGCATGAAGGTCCGTGACACTGCTCTTGCGTTCGCGCATCTCTTCCACCAGGCGTCGCATTCCTTGCGCCGCACCACGCGACGCAGGGAAGACGCCTAGAAGACACCCATTCGAGAAAACAGTCCATACGTAATTGTTTCCTCGGCTCGTGGAACGCGCGTTCAGGCACGACGGGAGGTCAAGAAGCTCGGTTTTTTGCAGCCGATTCGGAAAGCGGGTGCCCTCGAAACGCTCACCGCTCCATGTCGTCGGCCTTCGTCTTGGGCGACTCAGGCATTTTGTACTCGGCAGGAGCCTCCCGCCCGGACGCCGATTCGCCGTGCTCCACTATCTCGTCGTTTGCGGTATTCGACTTGGTCGGCCCCGCGCACCCGACGAGCACAACGCCGCCAAGAAGCAGGAATATCACGAACTCGGTTACTCGTATCGCGCCCATGCGTGCCTCCTCGGTGCTCTGCGATGAGCTCAGTCGTCCTTCAGCCAGTCGTTCAGCTTGCCTGCGACGGCATCACTGAGGTTGTCCCAGCCATCCTTTACGCTGTCGGCGAGCGAGTCCAACCTGGCTTCAAGTTTCTTCGCTTCTTCTCGTGAAGCGGACTGACCGTCCGCTTGGAGCTCCTTGATCTTCGCTCGAAGGCTCAGCTTCTTGGCCTCGATTCGATTCTTCAGTTCGTCAGATTGGCTCATGTCACTGCTCCTTTTCGGATGTCGAAATCGTCACGCCCTGGCTGGATGCCTAGGGTCGCTCGGCGGCACTCAGCAAGAGGGGTTCATACCACATAGAACGGCAAACCACTCGCCGGTTCTTGGATGTGCGCGATCCGCTAGTAGAACCGCGCCAGCGTAAAGGCGAACCAGATCGACAACAACATGGGCCAGAACAACAGCTTCAGAATCAGGTTGTCCTCGTAGCGGAACAGCTTCCAATCGACACCGCGGAACATCGTCGCCAGGGCGAGGGTTTGCAACGTGATGTAGAGATACATCGAGAAATAGAACAACTCGATGTAGGCGATCTCCGGTGTCTCGATGCGATTGCGTTCATTCACGTGCGCCAGCAACAGGATGAACAGGAAGCCCGCGGAACTCTGGATCACATTCATCGTAGTGAGCCCAGCGCGGCCACCCTCGTGGTTGGAAGACACATACAGAACGATGAACATGATGAGGGCGACGATCAGAATCGGAATCATGTTCGCAATGAATGGATTCAGGTAGATGCGCTTCGCGACCATGTTGAAGCTCAGCGTGGGATGGCTCTTCACCAGCCGGCTGCCGCCGAAAGTCGATTTGAACTCCACCGTGCGAAGGGCAAAGAACGAAGCAATCGTCTCGGAAGACGGCACGGTGATCTTCGGGTTCAATCCGGGCTTCACGGACGGATTCAGGATGTCATAGCTGCCGAGGTCCGGCACCAGCAGGATGTTCTTGCTGAAATCGGGATACAATACGTCGAGCCGGATGTCGTTCTGCTCGAACGGGAACTGCCGGTAGCTGAAGTCTTGCTCGAGCGTCACTCTGAAGCGCCAAGTGACGAGGATGTGGTCGTCGTGCTCGACTTCGGAGAGCTTTTCGCTCACGAACCCACGCGCTTCCCTCGCCGAGACGTCGGGAAAATAAAACGCCGGCGGTGCAACTGCGTAGAGGTCCTTCGGGTACTTCATCCATAGCTTCCCGATGAGACTCGCGTCGAAGGCGGACAGTTCATAGGACTCGATGAAGACCCCCGTAGGCACCTTCCGGTAGCGGGCGTTGACGAGCTTGTAGAGGTCCTCGTCGTACTGCTCGACGTACTTGTTGAGGATGGTCTTGTTGACGATCCGCTCGACGTCGCCGTCGAAGCGCGAAAAGTCAGTAGTCACGTTCAGATACCAAATGAGAACGATGTTCCCCAGAATCACCAACGAAATGAGCACGACCATGCGCCACAATTCGACGGGGCTGAAGCCGTCGATCCCCTGCGCAAAGGCCAGCAGCATGAGCAGCAGGATGCCGATTCCGATGCCGATGTGGATGATCTTGCGGCGGCCCTGATCCGATGCCCCGAGCAAGTCGTCCTCGGCGAAAACGAGCACGCTCTTCCAGCCCGTCGACTTGAGCGCCCTGAAGAAGAACCAGGAGTATTTATACGTGTACGTGCTGTTGTAGGCGACGACCCCCTCGGCGTCCTCCCGCAGCGCCCTCAGTATGGCTTCGTCTTTGCCGTCCGCTAGCCTGAACATGTTTTCGAGCAGGTAGATCGGATTCGGATGCGACAAGATCGTACCACTCTGGTCGTAGGTGAAGCCGTACCCCGCCTCACCCACGCTGAGCGAGTCCACGATGCGAGTGAAGTCACTCAGTGCGATCGTGTAGTCGACTATTCCGGTGACTAGACCCTCTTCGTTCGCGACCGGCACCCCATAGTCGACGACCATGGTCTTGGCCGCTTCCGCGTAGTAGGGCGCCGACCACATCGCCCGCCCGGATTCAACGACGTCCGTGTACCACTTGGCGGTATCGAGCTCGTTCGAAGTGTAGTCGTAGGTGTCCTCGACGAATTGGAACTCGCCACGGGCCTTGTTGAAGAACGGTGCGTAGCGCTCTTTGTCGGCGAATGCGCCCGGCTCGAAGGCGACGGTCACGCCGGACACGAGCGGAAAGCGTCGGCTCTCCTGCTCGATGCTCTCTAACAAGCGGGCCTCGGAATCCATTGCCGCAACCGAAGCAGCGTACTCATGCGCCCGCCCCACAATCTCGAGCAGTCTTCCATCGAGGGCTTCAGCGACGCGAATGCCGGCCCGCTGGCCGACCTCGATACTCTTTTCCTCGCGTTCCTGATTGTAGCGCAGGTAGTCGGCAACGGAGTACGCGGTCAGCCCCGCCGCACCGATGGTTACTAGAACGAGTGTGAGTGTTCGTATCTTCAACGAGATTGCCCTACCTCGAGTGCTCTCGGGCGAGTGAGCGATGGCCGAGGATAGCCCAATACGCAAACGAAGACCTCGGCGAAGACCGACCTACGACGGCATGTTTCTCGCTCGGACGCGGAGCATGGCCCAGAACGCTTTGCCCATCGTTGCTCGTCGCCAACGTCGGTCAGAGCTCCGGGCTACTTGTCGGGTCGGCGGAAGCTCGCGCCGGAGCGGCGCCCTACCCGTCCGCGCGGCAGATTGCGTGTCCGTTGCCGGCGACGCCTCTCGTGAATCGAGAGCGCGCCCTTGCCAGACGCGGGCGGGACCAAGTGCCGCTCGCTGCTTCCGATGAGATCGCCGCGTTTCGCCTTGATCAGGGCTTCCCGCGCGAGATCATGCTGGTCGACGTCCCAATACTGCAAGAGCGCTTTTTGGAGTCGCTTCTCTCGGAGGCCCTTTGCGACGTACACCGGCTCCTGCGTGAGCGGGTCGAGCCCAGTGACGTACATGCTGGTCGCCATGCTCATCGGCGTCGGGATGAAGTCCTGCACTTGCCGTGGCTTCAGGCCGCGCTTCTTCAAATAGAGCGCGAGCTCGATCATGGAGTGCATGGTCGAGCCCGGGTGGCCGCTGATGTAGTAGGGGACCAGGTGCTGGTCTTTGCCGCTCTTCTCGCTCGCGCACGCAAACATCTCGGCGAAACGCTCGTAGCTTTCGGCACCGGGCTTTTTCATCTTGTCGAGCACATCTTCGTCGACGTGCTCGGGCGCGACGGAAAGCTGCCCGCCCGTGTGGTGATTCGCGAGCACCTCGACGAACTCCGGGCTCAGCTCGGCCAGATCGTAGCGCACCCCCGAGGCGATGAAGGCCTTCTTGATGCCCGGTTCTTTCCTCACCTTCCCCAAGAGCTCGACGAGCGGCGCATGATCGGTGACGAGGTTCTCGCAGACGCCCGGGTGCACGCAACTGAGGCGGCGGCACGCTCTTTCGATGCGCTCGTCCTTGCACTTCATCTGGTACATGTTCGCGGTTGGGCCCCCCACGTCGCTGATCACACCAGAAAAACCATCCATGCGCCTGAGCGCGCGCACTTCGCGCAAGACGCTCTCGGCGCTTCGCGACTGAATCACGCGGCCCTCGTGTTCGGTGATCGAGCAGAAGCTACAACCCCCAAAGCAGCCGCGCATCGTGACGATGCTGTGCTTGACCGTTTCGTAGGCGGGAATCGGTGCGCCGTTCGAAGGATGTGGATAGCGCGTGAACGGGAGATCGTAGAGCTCGTCCATGAGCTCGGTACTGAGCGGCTCGGCCGGCGGGTTGAGATAGACCGCCTCGTGCCCGTGGGGCTGAATCAGAGGCCTGCCATTGCCAGGGTTCGTCTCTTTTTGAAACGCGCCGCTCATTTCGCTGAAACGCTTCTTGCTCGCTTTGATCTCCTCGTAGCCGGGTAGGAACACGGGCTTTCCGTCACGAATGAAACGGCTCGGCTCGATGTTCTCCCATTCGCGTTTGCGGAGCACGTGAGCGGTCCCCCGGATGTTGCGTACGTCTCGCATGGATTCCCCGGCGGCGAGACGATCGGCGAGCTCCCAGACCGGACGTTCCCCCATGCCGAAGATCAGCATGTCGGCTTTGGAGTCGAGGAGGACACTCCGGCGAATCGAGTCGCTCCAGTAGTCGTAGTGGGCGATGCGTCGCAAGGACGCTTCGATGCCGCCGAGGACGATCGGCACACCTGAGAAGGCTTGCCGGCAGAGATTGCCGTAGACGATGCTCGCGCGATTGGGGCGCATGTTGGTGCGCCCGCCTGGGGAATACTGGTCGTCGGAGCGCACCTTCTTCTGCGCGGTCAGCTTATTGAGCATGCTGTCGAGATTGCCGCTCGTGATGCCGACGAAAAGCCGCGGGGCGCCCAGGCGGGACACGTCGGCGGGATCGTTCCACCTGGGCTGGGCGATCATACCGACACGGTAGCCCCGCCCTTCGAGGAAACGTCCGATCAGCGCACCGCCGAACGCCGGGTGGTCCACGTAGGCATCCCCGTTGACGATCAACACGTCGAGCTGGTCCCAGCCGCGCGCGTCCATCTCGGCTCGGGTGGTGGGCAGGTACGCGCTCGCGTCCGGCCGATTCACACCCCGAGTGCCTTTTCGCGATAGAGGGACGAGGGCCACGCCACACCTTGGCCGTGGGTCAGCGGCCGCGCAAACGCTCAGGGTGCCGATTTCGGCAAACAATTGCGTATGGACAGGGCCGCACAGAGCTGCTCTGATTGCGTCGTCCACCCGCGCATTGGAGTCGGGCCGAATGGCCTCTTGGAAAGACAGCATCCTGATCCACGCATCCCCGAACGATGTGTTCGCGTACGTCGATGATCCGACGGAATTGCCGACCTGGCTTCCGAGCATGATCGAAGTCCGCAACGTGATCGGCACCGGCCTCGGTCAGCAGTACGAGTACACGTACAAGATGGGGGGCCTTCAGCTACGTGGGCAGAACATCGTGATCGAGCACGTTCCCAACGAGCGCGGGCTACATCAGGTCATCGGCATGATCAGTGCGCTTTGGGACTACTCGGTCGAACCCCACCCGGAAGGAACGCTCCTCAACATCGAGGTCGAGTACAGCATTCCGATTCCCGTGCTCGGCCGCTTGGCAGAGCGCCTCGCGATCAAGCAGAACGCGGCATCCTTCGAGCTCGCGCTCATCAACGTCAAAGACGTGATGGAAGCCTCCAAGGAATAGTCGAGCCCGCCGCGAGAGACCGGGATAAGCACCAATTCCTGGAGCACTGGCGGAGCCTACCTATACTGCGACCGATGGGAGGGCGCGTCGCAACGATCGTCGTGGTGCTCGCGGGGGTCTTGACAGCCCTCGTGCTCATCCTGTTCGTCGTGCAACGTTCCACTCGGCCCCTCGGCGCAGGAGACCTGTATTGGCAGCTGCGAGCTGGCCAAACGATCCTCGACACGGGCGTCATCCCCGACACGGAGACCTACTCGTACACGAACGCGGGCGCTCCGTGGAACAACCACGAGTGGCTCTACGAAGCTGCGTTGGCCGCATGGCATCGGATCACGGGGTGGCTCGGACTCCGCTTCTTGGTGCTCATGTTGATCGGCGCGACGCTGCTCACGGTCGCCTGGCCTTGGCTCCGGATGCGAAACTTCTCCTTCGCGCTCCTCCAGGCTTGCGTCGCGGTCGTTTTGATTGCCTACAAGATCATCCCTGCGCCGCAGACACTGGCAATGCTGATGTTTTTCCTCGGCTATCGCCTGTTTCTACGTGAAGACCTACTTACGGACACCCGGCGCTGGGTCGGCCTTTGTCTGTTCATGCTCCTCTTCGGGAACCTCACCGCAGAGTCGCTGATGTTCGTTCCGTTCCTTTTCGCGGACCAGCTCGGTCGACTCTGGAATCAACCGAATCGTTGGCCAAGGGCTCTCCTCTGGTTGGCGCTACCCTGCATACTTCTCACGCTCAGTCCGCCTCAGTCGTCGATCCTGGAGTACGTGTTGATGCGCGGCCAGAGCGTCAACGCCGAATTCGCACGCTTGTGGGAGCCTCCTCACATCATTTCTTCGTTCAGCCGCAACCTCGGCTGGGCCATCATCACATCTTACGTCGTCTTCCTCGGAATCCGCGTTTGGCGGATTCGGTCTGTGCCCAAAGATGCCGTGCTTGGCGTCACTGCCGTGCTCGGCGCGCTGCTGTTTCAACGCAACTTGTTTCTGCTGCTGATACCGATGGAGCAGATGCTCCTGGCGTGGTCTCAGCGTGAAACGAAAACCAATCCGCGTCTCATTGCGACGTTGGCCGCTGCGGCCTTGCTCGCCGCCACGGGCTACAACGCGAACTGGCTACCCACGCACAGCAGCGTGCTCGCGATGCCCGCGTACTGGCAGCGTCACATCAGTCCCGTGGCGAACCCCGTCGGTTGTCTTGACGCCGTGCAGCGCCTACCCGAGGGAAGTCGTGTGTTCACGACGCACCTGTGGGCGAGCTTCTTGATCGAGCGCGCTAGAAACACACGCATCTTCGTGGACGGCCGAAATCGGGAGTATCCGTTGGCGATCCACCGGGCGGCCTTCCAGATCGAGCGGGGCGGCGTGGAATCGCTCCGCCTGCTCGACGCGTCGGGCACGCAGTGGGTCCTCGCGGATCCGGGGTGGCTATCGCGCGTTCCCGGCAACGCGTGGCAGATGCACGGCCGCAGCGAGAACTGCGCCCTATTCGCTCGCACAGCGCCACCCGAGTGATGGCTGGCGCTCGTGGCTGAGGCGCGTCGACGAGGCTGACCCGCAGCGCGTGCGTCTCTTCGCCGTGTTCACGGTTCGTTACATCAGAGCATTGGATTCCAGCTCGTTGAGGCACCCCGATGTCAGGGGACGCGTTTGAACGCTGTCTGCCTTCCTCAGGTGTGTGAGCCGGAGTCCGACGCTCACCGCCTTGTCCGAATGCTTCTCCCTCGTAGGTCATGGGCTCCCCTGCGATCGGTCTGGTTTGAGAATCGTCTTGAGGTAGGTGGGCGTGAACAGCTTCGATATCGTCGACCCTTGGACCAGGACCGAAAACGCGACGACCGCGAACGTCATGTTGATGATCAGCGGCTTATGGGCGCTATCGGGGAGCGAAAGAGCGAGGGCAAGGGCCAAGCCGCCGCGTAAACCTCCCCAGGCTAGGAGCTTCGTCAGTCCGATCGTATCTGCGTCGAGCTTCGGAGTCCGGTTGAGTATCGCTATCGGCACATAGACGCTGATGGCCCGGGCGATGAGGCAGACGAGGATCGCGATGGGCAGCACCTTGAACAGGGATGCTTTGTCGATCTCGTGGACCGTGACGACCAAGAGACCCATCATGACGAAGAGCAGTGAGTTCAAGACGTTGTCGAGCCCGCTCCAAAACACTTCAATGGGCTTGCGAACGGCGACGGCAAGCACAGGGAGAGTCACGTTGCCTACTGTGAGCCCCGCGATGACCATCGCGATTGGGCCTGACACCTCGACGTGAAGCGCGACGCTGTAGCCCAAGGACACCGTCGCGAGCGTAGCCAAGAGCTGGTTTCCAAACTCTTTGGTGCGGAGCAGCAAGTGGTGCGTCACAAAGCCGACGAGCAGCCCAAGCCCCACTCCGCCGAGGACCTCGCGCAGGAAGATACTCAAGGGCGAGGCCTCGTGCGCTGAGCCCTGCGTGTGGGCGACCGCGAGAGTGAACAGGACGACCCCAACACCGTCGTTGAAAAGCGACTCCCCATTGATGATGGCTTCGAGGCGCTTCGGAAGACCCACTGGCTTGAGAATCGCAAGCGCCGCGATGGGGTCGGTTGGGGATATCAGGGCACCGAAAACGAAGCCGTAGACCAACGGCAATTCGATCCCGAGAAGACCGAGGCCCCATGAAAGCAGAGCCCCGATGATTGTGAAGGCGATGAACGTCGAGCCGACGGCCAACGATAGGATCACCCATTCGTTCTGGCGCAGGATTTCGAATTTGACGCGGGCGCTACCGGCGAAAAGCATGAAGCACAGCACTCCATTGAGCAGCACCTCGCTGAGGTCGAGCTGTTGCACGAGAGCCTGCACCCCGCTCAGCGCGCCGAGGACTCCGGCGACGTTCAGCACAGCCAAGGCGAGCGTCGTCACCATCGCGAGAAGCATCAGGCCGATGCTCGGCTCTAGCCGAAGGTAGCGCTCGTTCACCACGCCGAAAACGGCGGTCAAGCTGAGCAGAAGCGCGAACGCCACGAAGAAGCTCATGGTCACGTCACCTGCCTGCCAGCGTGGCTTCCAACTCCCGGACGCGTGTGTCGGCGTCCTCTTCGAAGAACGGATAGTACGCCATCGACTGCTCGAGGGTGAGCACGTCGGAAAGGAACTGGTAGAGCGCCTGCCTCGCCGCCGTGTTGGATTGGACGAGCTGGTCCTGCCCATCGAAGCCCCGGCCGACGATTCGCTAGCCCATGTGCGTGGGCGTCGAGCTCGCCAGGCAGAGTCTCGAGTCGGGCAACGTTTTCGGGACTTCTTCGATGAACGATGTCGAGGTCTTCAGTCGTGATCGGCTCGCCGCGAAGCATCGCAGCGACTCCATCTACAATGATAAACTCCACCCGTACATCCGCGAGGCGCCGAAGAGGCTCGCCAAACACCCACGCAGGCTACACCGCTTGCGCCTCGCAAGCCAACGGGTTGAGGCGGCACGGGGTTGGCAGAGGATCCCAGTGTCGACCGGCCACGTGAGCGCCGAGTGGCCTTGACGACGCCGGACGAGCCCACAGTATGGTGCGCCCTCTTTTGGGCCGACCCGTGAACACCCCTGAAGGCCACACCCGATAGGCTCGCGGACCCTGCGCTCTCACGTCAACCGAGTGCTAGGGCGTCTACTACATCGCCTGCGGCACGGCGGACGGAGCGGCGATACCGGCGCACACGTTGAAGTCCAGGTTGCACTCGTCGAAGACGCAATCTTGGCACGGCAAGGTGTTCGCACCGCGCTCGTTGCAGACGTCGCCGCAGCCCGAGTCGATGCAAGCCGCAAACGTCCCGAAACAGCCGCCGCAGTTCCCGGAGACGCCGAGCGCATCCTGCGCGCACGTGTTCACAGACGCCTCGATGTCTGTATCGGCCGTGTCGTAGCAAGCCCAGAACTCGTTCGGGTACTCCGGGTTGCTGATCGTCCCCTCATGATCCGAACTGTTGTTGCACGCGTTCTGCACGCTCCCGCCGGACCCACCTGTGCCGGCGGACCCACCCGTGCCAGCGGAACCGCCTGTGCCAGCGGACCCACCCGTGCCAGCGGAACCGCCTGTGCCAGCGGACCCACCCGTGCCAGCGGACCCGCCCGTGCCATTGCCGTCGCCGCCGCAACCCCAGGCGCCAATCACACTGGCGATAAACACCGCGATACATTTCGATCTGGCCATTCGAACCCTCCTCTACGCCTGGTGTTCCGCGGCCAGTCTATCACATTGGAATCGATCCTGCGCTCCACGTCTGGGGCTGGGAGATCCCCCTGTTACCTCCACGGCCCAACGCAACATCTCCCTCATTTGCGGATACCGAAGGAGTCGAGTACCCGTTAGAGTCCTGAGCGCGAAGGCGGACCGGCATGTGGATACGAGCTATTCTTTTTTTGTTGCTCGCGCTCGCCGCGATGCTCGAGTCCGGGAATGGAGTTGCGCGTGCCGAGAAGCCGGCGGGAAAGCCGAACATCCTGCTGATCGTCGGCGACGACATCGGCTTCGGGGACGTCGGAATCAGTGGGTCGGTCACCAGAACGCCGAACCTGGAACGCTTGGCCGAAGAAGGCGTGACGCTCACGAACTTCCACGCGTCGCCCGTCTGCTCCGTCACCAGAGGAATGCTTCTGACCGGCAACGACTCGATAGATGTCGGTCTTGGAGCATTCGACTATGCGCTCTACCCACCCGCGAAGGGCAAGCCTGGATACGAGTCGTACTTGACGCGCACGACTGTGACCGTCGCCGAGCTGCTACAAGACGCCGGATATCGCACGTACATGGTCGGCAAATGGCACCTAGGCGGCACCGAGCATGGTGGGCAAGGTCCGCACGAATGGGGTTTCGACCGCAGCTACGCGATCTACACGGGTGGCTCGAACCACTGGAACCAGGGCGTGTTCCACGTGAACCTCGACGACCCCGAAGTCGCCGCACAGGTCAAAGCGGGCATCATACCGAAAGAGCCGTTCTACGAGGACGGTCAAGAGGTCGAGCGCCCAATAGGGATCTACTCGGACGACCTTTATACGTCCAAGATGCTCGAATACCTGGAGCAAGGACGGAAGTCGGGCGAGCCTTTCTTCGCCTACCTCGCCTACACGACGGCCCACGCCCCACTGCAGGCACCCGACTTCTTGATCGACAAGTATGTCGAGCACTACCTCGAGCTCGGCTACGAGGGCCTGAAGCGCGCTCGCTTCGAATCACAGAAGGTGCATGGGATCATTCCCAAGGATGCCCCCTACCCGTCGACGGCCAACAACGAGCTGCTTCGCCCTTGGTCGGAGCTGAGCGATGAGCAAAAGCTTCGGGAAGCGCGCATGATGGCGACCTATTCGGCCATGATGGAATCGCAGGACTACCACATCGGCATCCTCTTGAACTACCTCCACGAGACCGGTCAGCGCGACGACACGCTCGTGATCTACATGTCGGACAACGGGCCCGAGGGCTTGAGCGACCACGGCGAGCTCAGTAGTCCTGAATTCGCCAAATGGATCGAGGAGAGCTTCAGCCAGGACGACGCCGACATCGGCCGTGGCGATGCGTTTGCCTTCATCGGCACCGATTGGGCATCCGCTTCCACGGGCGGGCTGCAATGGTGGAAGTGGTTCATCGGTGAGGGGGGCGTCCGTGTTCCGATCGTCATCAGTCCACCGAAAGGACGTCCCTTCGCGCACGCGGCGCAGAAGACCAACGAGGTGGCGAGCGTCAAAGACGTGCCGATGACGATCCTCGACTACGCCGGCGTGCAGCATCCGAAGTCCCGCTACGAGGGCCGCGAGATCACACCACCATCTGGCATCTCCATGCGCGACTTTCTCGAAGGCAGGGCACCCCGCCCTCGCACGGAGCAACAGTGGTTTGCCTTCGAGCTCTTCGGCAACAGCTTCATCGTGGCCGGCGATTACAAGGCCATCCGGGTGCGCACCGGCATGTACGGCGATGGAAAGTGGCACCTCTACGACATCAAGAAGGATCCCGGGGAGACCCGCCCGCTCGATGCCGAGCAGCGAAGGCGCCTGAAGCGATTGATCCGCGCTTATGACAAGTATGCGAAGGACAAAGACATCGTCCCGGTCGCCGAGGCATGGAATCCATGGCACGGCCTCCCCGAAGACCCGCAGAAGAACTAACATCCGGATGACTTCAACGGAGCGTTTCGCCACATGACCTCGACCGCAGATCCAATCGGCTTTTTCGGCAAGCTCAACGCGAGTGTGCTGCTTGCCGTCACTCCCGAGTACCGCGAGCTCAAAGCCATACACCGCCCTGGCGCGGGGCGCGCCGAAGCCCGAGATGCGCATTTTGCAATGCAGCCCGAGTATCGCGACATCGGCGGCGTCAAGGTGCGTTGCGCCGAAGGAGGCAAGCAGGACGGACCCGTCGTGCTGCTCCTGTCGCCGCTTCCCCAGAGCATCCTCTGCTACGACCCAATCTGGACCAAGCTAGGCGAACACTGCCGCCTGATTGCGCTCGACCTTCCGGGTTTCGGGCGAAGTGAAGGCGGCCTCGAGTTCATGAGCTTCGAAGCCCAAGGCCGCTTCCTTCATGAGTTCATCGAGACGATGAGCCTGAAGCAAGTGCATCTCGTCGGACCGGATGTTGGCATGGCCGCTGCGCTTCACTACGTGATCCACCAGGATCACGCTGCAGCCAGCCTGTTGATCGGCGACGGTCCCGGCATCGTGCCCTCTGCGAACGGCAGCATCATCGACAAAGCCGTGAAGTCCGGGTTCTGGCGCATGATGTTCCAGGTCACCGGCGCCAAAGCATTCGTCGAGGGTGGGTATCGACTTGCCTGCATCAACTACGTGCCGAGCGCCGACGAGGTGGCCGACTACGTGGCCTCGTATGACGGACGTATCGGACCGATTACCCACTGGTTCAAGACGTATCCCGAGAACCTTGCGACGGTGGACCCGCACCTCGCCGCGCTAGACTTGCCCGTCCAACTCTTCTGGGGCGACCTCGACGTATTCTTGCTACTCGACAACGCCCATCGCCTCCATGACCGCCTCCCGCGCAGCCAACTTCGAGTGTTCGAGGGCTGCGGCCACTTTTCCTACCAGGACAAGTCCGAGGAGTTCGCGCAAATGATCCTCGACTGGGTCGGCGGCGGATACAAGGGCGTTTGAGCGGCAGCGCTGCGACCTCACCCGGGTTGAGCAAAGAAGACGAAACGCCACACGACACCGCGAGTCGTGTGGCGGCTAAGCGTACAATGATGATCTCGGCCCCAGGGGCCGAGATCATGCCGAGAAATCCGGCTCCCAGGTTCAGCCCAATGGGCTAAATGGGCTGAGTCCCCAAAAGGGGGTAAACTCGGCTATCCTCGCCTGATGGAACGAGCTCGCAGGCGTGCTTCATCCGTCGCAGTGCTGACCTCGATCCCGATGGTGGCGCAACTCATCGCTGGGCGCGCGGTGCGGGACGCGATGTTTCTGACTGAGTACGAGGCCCTGTACTTGCCTCGCGTGATGCTGGCTGCGTCCGTGCTTTCGCTCGGTGCTGCCTTCCTCGTGAGCCGGGCGATGCCGACATGGGGACCCCGCGGTACCGCGGTAGTCCTCACGTTGGTCAATGGCGCGCTCTACCTACTCGAGGGCGCCATATTCGACGTCGCGCCCAAGGAGGTCGCAGTCGTCGCGTACGTACACGTGAGTATCGTCGGCGCGCTCGTGATCAGCGCCTTCTCGTCGATCGTCAACGAGCGATTCGATCCACTCTACGCAAAGACCGTCGTTGCACGGGTCGGTACGGGGGCTGCCTTCGGGGGCGTGCTCGGAGGTGTTGCCACACTCTTCTTCTCCGACCTGCTCGAGCTCAGCGCCGTGCTCTACGCGCTCGGCGCGCTCAGCGTTCTGGTTGCGCTCGGCGCGTGGAACGTCGGGGCGTCGACCCAAGCAAAGAGGCCATCGGAAGACCAGGGTCGATTGGGGGTTAGGACGATCGCCGAAGACGCCTACCTCAAGCGAATCGCCATGACGATCGTCCTTCTCGGCGCGGTCGGGGTTCTGGTGGACTATGGGATGAAGGCCGAGGCAGACGCGAAGTACACCGACTCAGCGGAGTTGCTCACGTTCTTCGCGGCCTTCTACATGGCTACGTCACTGCTGACCTTCGCCATGCAAGCGAGTGTCGCAAGACCCCTCCTACGAAAGGTCGGGCTCGGCGGAACGATGGCGGTGCTCCCGCTAGCTCTTGCACTGAACGCGGGGATCGCGGCAATCTGGACGCGCCTGTGGACCGCGACCCTGGCCCGTGGAACACAAACCGTCTTGTCCAGCTCCCTTTTCCGCTCCGGGTACGAGCTGCTCTACACACCGATCCCACCCCTCAAGAAGCGCGCCACGAAGGCACTGATCGACATCGCCTGCAATCGCATCGGGTATGGGCTCGGAAGCATCGCGGCGATGGCGATCGTGGCGATGGCAGCCACCCCGGAAGGCGCGACTACGTGGGTCATGTTCACGGCGGCTGTGGTTGCTTTGGTCTCCGCGTGGATGATCCGAATGCTGCACGCCGGCTACGTGCAGGAGCTGGCGGGCAGCTTGCGCGAAGGGTCGATTGTCTTGCACTCGGACGACATCGTCGACGCCACGACCCTTCACACGCTGGCACGGACGGCAGGAGCGCTCGATCGGGGAGAGATTTTGGCGCGAGTAGAAGAGATGCGAAACGCCCGCGAGACGCCCCGAGATCAAGGCGAAGCCGTCAGTCAGCTCTCGGACCTCTTGTCGGACGAGCCTCAACGCGTGCTGGGCGCATTGATCGATCCATCGCTGAGCCCGCACTTTGCCTCGTACGTGATCGAGCTCCTGGCAAACGACGCGCACGCGCGGGCCGCCTACGCCGCGCTCGAGCGCATGGGGCCTCGGATTACCGGACAGCTGGTCGACGCCATGCTGCGGCCGGAGAGCCCAGCTGCCGTCCGCCGCCGTGTGCCTCGCCTCCTGCGGAAGCAGGCAGATCCACGCGCAGTCGAAGGGCTGCTAGAGGGGCTTCGCGACGAGGAGTTCGACGTGCGGCTGCGATGCGGGCATGCCCTCGCCGAGCTTCATAAGTCGAATCCGGACCTCCGGCTCCCACGCGATCGGATCATGGCGGCCGTGGAGCTCGATATGGGGGCTGAAGATCGAGAGTGGCAGCACCGGCGGCTTCGCGACGAGGTTGCCGCCGAGGATCAAAGCGAGATCGACGCGCTCCTCGAATCCCGTAGCGACCGGAGCTTGCAGCACGTGTTTACGCTGCTCTCCATGGCGCTTGACGGAGATGCCATCGTGCTGTCTCTGCGCGCTCTATCGAGTCACAACGAGAACCTTCGCGGCACGTCGCTCGAGTACCTGCACAACGTTCTGCCGGAGCGAGTGCGTGACTCGCTTTGGCCGAGGCTCACCGACCGCTCGGAGCAGCGCCGCGTGAGACCGCAGAAGAGCTCCCCGGACGAGCTTCTCAAGACGATGCGATCGCTCACGATGGATCGGGATCGTCTCGATAGCTGAGCTCCACCTCGACCGTCCGAGCTTGGCTAGATATCCAAGGCAACCGTAACCAATAGGCTCCTCGCACTTTCGGCACAGCCCGTGCTGGTCTCGGTCGAACGCTCTTCCATTCGCCCCTCAGCGATGTACATAGAAGCAATGACGACTCGCCACCCTCGCCTCTTGCATGACCTGCCGACATCGCTCGGCGCCGAGCACGTCGACGAGCTCCTTCGAAGGCCTAACCTGAGGATCGAACGAATCGTGTCGACCGGCCACGCGAGCGCCGAGACGTCTTGGTACGACCAGACCGAACACGAATGGGTGATCGTGCTGAGTGGCCGCGCGAAGCTTCGCTACGAAGTCGATGGCGCGGTTGCCGAGCTCGGCCCGGGCGATGCCGCATTCATCCCAGCACACACCAAGCACCAAGTGGCCTGGACGACGCCGGACGAGCCCACAGTATGGCTGGCCCTTTTCTGGACCGACCCGTGAATCCCGCTGAAGGCCATGCTCGATAGGCTCGCGGACCCTGCGCTCTCACGTCAACCGAGTGCTAGAGCGTCTACTACATCGCCTGCGGCACGGCGGCCGGAGCGCCGATACCGGAGCACAGGTTGAAGTCTAGGTTGCACTCGCGGTTTCTCCATAGCGGCGTTGGTTCAACGGAAGTAGAAGCCGGCGCCCTCATAGACCGGGTCGTTGCACGCGGAACCTGCTGGCGTGCCGCACAGTGCGTAGAGCGGCATCCGGAGCTCGTCCCACAAGCCCCAGCCATCGTCCGTCCCCTTCCAGGTCTCGTCGAAGGCCTCGAAAATGAAGATAGTCGAAGGCCCGCCGAGGGATCTTTCCCAAGTTAGCATCAGGTCGTAGTACCACTTGGCGTTCACCTGCAGCGCGGCATAGGCCTCAATTTCTTGGGTGGGCGTGGTCTGCCGCCACTTCCAGCCGGTCTCGCCAACTATGATTGGCAACGACTCACCCACTGTGACCGTGGTGCCCGACGCATTGGGGTACGCGTAGTCGTAGACCGCTTGGTAGTTGGACTGAGCGGTGGCGAGCGCCGCGTCCATCATGGCCTCCGCACGAAGCGGCCCGGCCGGAACCCCTTCCTGCTTCCAGTCCCACTGCCGGTAGTTGGTGATCGGGTACATGTGGATGGACACGAAGTCGAGGAGCGGCAGGATGGTGTCGGGCTTCGAGCCATTCCTGTCGCCGCCCACGGCGTTCAGGCCCGCGTAGAAGGTGTAGTCGTCATCGGCTGTGACCGGCTGCGTCACGTTGTTTCGGGTCTCGGTGATGTAGCTCTCGAGGCAGTTCAGCGGCATGTACCTCGAGAAGAAGGATGTCTCGTTGCCGACGCTGACCGTCACGACGTTCTCGTAGGTGTTGGCCAGCCGGATGCCGGTGGCGACCTGCTCGTCGTTGATTTCGCTCTCGCACGAATCGTCGGCCAGGCCCCCAAGAAAGATCCCCTGCTGGAACCGCATCTGCGGGAACTCTGCCGCTGCGAGCCGGAGGATCTTATCGGACACTGCGTCGGCGCCGAACAAGCGCAACAGGTTGTAGTCAGCGGTTTCCAATAGACAGAGGTCCTCGAGCACGTCGGCGTCGCTAGGGATTTCGCCGACGTCCGGCCCACCCGCCCGGAACGCGCTGTAGTTGATGGCGTTGCCGGTCCGCGGGAAGAGTCGTGTGGCGCCCAAAATGGCCCCAGCAAAAGCCAACGCGCACGAGCAGTGTTTCCAAGGGCGCGTCATCATTGGTTGCGGGGGCCCGCTACCCACAGCGTTGTCCGGTGAACTTCGGAGTGCCCGTCGAGGTGGTAATCGCTACGTAGCAAGCTCAGGGACGCATGGTGGCCAGCGAACCCGCGAGACCTGGGGACGACGCAGGTTGTAAGCCTCGATGACCTACGGAAGCTCAAACAAGCGGCGGGCAGACCAAGAGACCTCGATGACCTCGAAAGGCTCCAGGAAATCGCCCGTGCTAAACTTGGAAGCGATGAGCAAAGCGACTGAGGACGGGTGGAAGCGCCATGAGGCCGAGCAGCGCCTCGCATGGATGGGGCTAACGCCAGCAGAGCGCCTCGCATGGCTCGAGGAGGCAAAGCGTTTCGCGGAGCTCGCGAAACGTTCGCGCCGGGTCACCGAGGAAGAACGTCAGTCGGAGGGCTAGAGCAGAGGTCCCAGCGCGGCACGACCGCGACCTATCCATCCCGAAAGCCGCGCTGGCACTCCACACAGAACGGCGCCTCGGGCTTGGCCTCAAGGCGACGGTAACCAATCGGCTCCTCGCACTTTCGGCACAACCCATACTCGTTTCGGTCGAAAGCGGATAGAGCGCGCTTGCACTGCCCAACACGAAGCTCCGCTTTCGCACGCGTCGCCTTCGCCATCGCTTGCTGCTGCATCGCATCCATCCGCGACAAGCGACCCACCGAGCTCTGGTCGAGCACGACAGGCTTCGCCGAGCTCGCGCTCGCCCGGAGCGCGCGCTCGAGCTCGCCAACCAACTCGCGGAGCCGCACCTTCAACCCCTCAGCCTGCTCCTCCGAAAGCTCGTCCATCAGCATTCAGAAGATGCTAACCCACCGGAAGCCGGTTGAGGCCGGATTTGCCTTCTGCATCATGCAGTAGAGCATGGCGGAACGGACGACAGCCCGTGGAGCTGCTCGATTGCTGATCAGCTGAATCCGGCCCGCGCAACCGAGACCGCAACAAACAAGCGAAATCACACCAAAACCGCAGCGAAAGCCAGACACCCTCAGCTCACCAACAGCAAAGCGAAGAGGTCGAGCTTCTCCCGCTCGGGGTGCACTGCATGTGGCCCGCGCGAAGCTTCCAGTGCAGGCCCGCGGTCCGGCTACTGCTCCATGTAGTCGCAGTGTCCCTCTCCGTTGAAGTGCCCCATCGTGGTCGCGGCGGCATGCACGTACTCACGTAGGTTGTTGGCCGGCAGCAAGAGTGGACCCGGGTCATAGACCACAGGATTCCCTCCTCCGTCGAGCAGCGGATCACCGTTGCGATCCCGGAGGTCCGCGAGGAGCTGTGTCTCCAGATCCTCCAAGGTGATGATCCCATCCCCCTCGGCCGCGGCCGCCCACGGCTCGAAGCGAAGACGTGCCTCGTCGGTCGCAAAGGTATCGAAGAAGAGGTGATCGAGATGAATGGTGACCTGTGCATTGACGATGGAGTTGTTGGGAACGACCAGGCCGTCGGTGTCGTCCACGCCGTTTTGGCAAGCATCGCTTAGCACGCGCAAGTCACTGAATCGGAGATCGAACGGATACGTGTCGGAGCCGTCACTTGCCGTCCCCGCGATCCACATGGAGTAGCCTCCATCGATCATGGCCCGCAGGTCCTCGCTCGCTACCTCATCAACCGCACGGCTGTTGGCCGTGGGCGGAGCCATCATGAAACGCACGTCGTCCCAACGCCGCGATGGAACACCATCGAATACCCACGCTTCCGGCTCGCCGAGGTGGAGATCGGCCACGACGGGGTCGGGATCGAGCCTGGCATCGTTTCCGTCCGAGCTTCGGAGCTCGAAACGCTCGAGAGAGACTAGTACTTTGTCAAAGCGCAGTGTGAAGCCGTCCTCGAACGCGATCTGGTCCTCGCCGGTCCCCACGGGGTAACCCTGCACCGAAGCTTCTTCGCCGCTCAGGTCAACCCTCACCTCACCACTGCTGCCCGAGCTGCCATCGCCGCCGCAGCCAGCAAGCAGCCAGCCCAGCACCCACAACGATCTGACCACACTCGTCACCATGTTTGCGTCGCTCTTTCTCATCATTCCTCCAATTCAAAGCGAGCGGCATATGCCCGCGAGCTCCTTGCACCGAGAAACCAAGCGCCTCGCACCTGGCTCTCGGGCGTGATCAGATAGACCCCGTCCGCGCTTTGCTCGGTCAGCCGATCGAAATCGGCGTCTTGAAACCACTGCTCGGGGCGTGCGGTGATCGTCCATCGGCCCCCTTGTTCCAGAAACGCGTCGATGGGGATGTCCTCGACGCGCCGGGAGAGTCCTTCATCCGGGATGTCGAGCCCGCCCTCAAAACGGATCGTCCGTCCGTCCTTGGATGCCTGGCCTCGCGCCCAGAGGTGGTGGTCGTGCATGGCGGCCGCGTTGGCAGCATCGGGAGGGTTCAACGTGACCGTGACGGCATCCACTTCACCGGACTCGGCCTCGATGGTTCCGAGCACGACCGGACCGGCGCCAGGGGTCGCGTCGAAAGCCACTTGGCCGAGCCATTCCGCGCGCACGCGGCGGCCGTTGAGGGGATCGGTGCCCCCATGGGCGCGCGCTACCGGAAACACAAAGGCGCGGAGCGCCGCCGTCGCACCCCCCTCGAATCGCGGTGCAAACCCAAAGAGAGGCCCCAACGCGATGCGCGCCTCGTCGAGACGAACTTCCCATCCGGTGTTGGTGGTAAACGAGGTCGGTGAACCCGATGTCTCGAGCGCGACATCGACCGTGACGACCTCTCCCTCGGTTTCGCCGCACGCGACGAGCGACAGAGCGACCGAACAACAAAACGCGAGCAGAACGCTGCTTTTCTGATTCATGGTTTCTTCCCTTCGATGAAAGCCTTGGTGTCGATGTAGAAGGTCAACGTCCCCCAGAACGTGCGAGGCGGACCGGCCGCGAAGTGCCGCTCTGCTTGAAGCGATGATGGAACGTCTGGACCCGCGAAGTTCGATGGATAGAAGAACTCGGCAACGCGATTGCGGGCGTCGGTCACGTTTCGCACCCAGAAAGCCGCTTCGATGAAACGCCAGCCGGCCCGCACGGAGATGTCCATGGTGAAGTACGGCTCGCTCTGCGTGGACAATGGAAGCGGCTTCGGGCCGACGTAGTTGACACCAAGGCCGGCGCCGAGCACGAGGCTGTCGCGCCGGATCGGCACCGCGTATCGGCCGGCGGTATTGAGGCTCGCCACGAAGCGCGGGACGAACGGGAGACGCGAGCCTGCCTGAAAATCGTAAATATCGCCTCCCAAGAAGGCTTCGGTCCAAGTGAAGCTCGCCATCGTGTCGAGCCAGGGCCCGATCACGCGCCCATACGCCGTCGCCCCGAACCGCTGGCTGCTTCCGACGGGAATGTTTCGACCTCGCTCCGGGTCGAACACCAGGTCGTTGTCGACCCACGTGTAAAACCCAAACGCGCGCAGGTCGGCGCGCCAGCGCCCTTCGCGCAACCAGGTGAGCCCGAGCTCGTTGGCGAAGACACGGGCGAAGGGAGCGTTTTCGCCCTCGGAGAGGGCCTGGGCATCGGTCGATCGCGATCCGATGCCTGCGCTGGCCACCAGATGAAGCCCTTCGAGTAGCCTGAACAGCATGCTGCCGCGCGGCTGCAGCACGTAGCCGAACGCGTCGACGGATTGGTAGGGAAGCCGCTCTCCCTCGCGGTCGCTGGTGGGACGATCGAGGTCGGTCAGCTGAAAGGAAAAGCCATCCATCCTCAGCCCACCGCTCAGCGTGAACCAGGAGGTCGGTCGAAACTCCCCGAGCAGGTAGCCGGCGATGTTGGTGATGGCGTAGTCGGTGTCGAAGACCACCTCGTAGGGCGCGCCTCCCTCGGCGCGAAGGCGCCACATGCGTGTTTCGCCCGTGTCAAACCTCCCGTAGAGGCCGACCTCGAGGACTTGCGGCTCGCCGCGCCAGTCCCTTTCGAAGCGATAGAAAGCACGGCCTCCGGCGGTCGTGTTCTCGGTGTTCTCGTCGAGGCCGTCGCCGCGTGGATCGAGCAGAAAGCCGGTGAAGTTCTCGCGGATTCGATGCTTGCGGAGCGAAAGAAAGAGCTGCATTCCGAGCGAGGTCGAGGCCTGCACGTGTTCGAGGCTAAAGCTCGAAAGATAGCGCGATGACGATCCGCCCTGGTTCGGGTCGTAGAGGCAGAAGAACTGGCTCTCCGAGTCGGGCGGACAAGGAAGCGTGCCGTTTTCAAAGTCGTCTTCCCGAATCACACCCGCCGAATCGAATTGGGTAGCTCCTGCGGCCAAGAGCAACCGCCACTTGAGCGGCCCCTTGGTATCGGCGTACTGCCCGACGGCGCGAATGAGCGAGAAGGCCCGGTTCGGGCCGAAACCGTCGCCGGCTTGAAGGTCCACTCCAAATACCGTCTCATCGGAAGCCTGGTGCGGAGCCCAAGTGAGCAGCACTCGGCGATCGTTGAAGGAACCATACCGGCCTCCCACCGTCACGCCCCGGCGCGGCGAGCCGAGCTGATAGTTGATCGTTCCCGCTACCGCGAAGTCGCCCTGTCGGGGGTCGAACGGCCCTTCCAGCACCAGCAGCGACTGAACGAGCTCCGGGATGATGAAGCTCACGTCGGCATATCCATGACCGTGCGCATTCGATGGTTCGTTCAGCGGGGCGCCCTCGAGCAGGAACTCGACGTCCTGCCCTTCCCCAGCGTTGAATCCTCGGAGGAAGAGCGTCGGAGCGTGCCCCTCGCCCGAGTGGTTTTGCAGGACCATGCCCGGCGCGAGCGTGAGGAGCTCGGCCGCGTTGCGCCAAGGAAGGTCGTGCAGGGCGCCGATCTCGATGTCGATGTCCGAGGCGGCTGCCGGTGGGGCCGCGACCGGACCCGCGTCGATCTGTGCGGTCGCTCCGAAATCGGCCGCCGGGGGAGCGTCGTCGGCCTCCGGCTCTTCAGGCGCCGGCTCCAACGGCGGGGCGGCGCTAGCCGAAGGCTCTGCCTCAGGAAGGAATGATACTTGGTACTGCACTGTCGATACGACCGGTTCCCCGTCGCGGGTCGCGGGCTCGAACGAGAGCGCGTTAGCGAATCCGAGCGCCGCCTCTTCGAAGGGGCGCGCGTCCGAAGGCTCTCGGTCGACGTGCAGCACCTTCGCATCGCGAACCGCACCGTCGGTCTCAATGGTGAGCTCCAAAAGCACCTTGGCAGGCTGCCCGTCGGCTTCGTCGGGATAGGAAGCCTGCGTGCCAGGGCTCGAAACCGGCCTAGGAGGAACCAACTGTGCGCGCACGACGGCGGGCGCGGCAGACCAACCGATCAGCCACGTCAGAGCGAACGCAGTGTTGCGATATCTCAAGATCAAACGAGGACGCCACCACGACGAAAGGTGGAACCGATGAAACGATACATTCGGCAGAGGACGCACCGCTCGGCACACCTGACGAGCTGCGAGACAGTGCGCAGCTCGCAGCAGGTGCCACGACGCGTCCAAACGGCGGTGTTGGAAATGCCTAGAGCGCTACGGTCGGAGGCGGGGGTCCGCGCGCTCGCTCGACCCGTTGCCGGTCGTCGAAATGAAGCGACTCGATCGCTCGTTCGAAGACGCGATCGCGCGAAACAAGCGCCTGCGGAACCGGTGGAATCGTAGGAAGCGAATGCTCGGCGGCTAGATGGCGGTGCGCGAGGCTGTTCTCTCCGTGACGGGCCGGAGCCTCACCATCATCGTCGTGATGGGCGTCGTCGCCATGCTCGTGCGCAAGGCCCGGATCATCGTGGTGGTGCGTGTGCGCGTGATGCGCATCGCCGTGCTCGTGCTCGTGGGGGTGATGGTCGAGAGAGTCACGCTCGACACCATGGTGGTGCGCGCCAAAGGCGTCGTGAAACGTCATGTGAACGGTTGGCAAGACCTCGAAGCCAGCTAGCCAAAGCAGACAAGCAAGCATGGGGCCGATACCGACCAGTCGCGTTCGAGCACGGCGATTCACTGCTCCGGGACCGTAGCGATTTTCCTATGGCCGATCAACACCGGTGATAGGCCCGCTAGACAAAGAACCAGCGACAGGGACACGAGGCAAGGCTTGGGTCGCCTTGCCTCGACTGGATCGCTTGGTTCTGTCGCACTTTGTGCGGCTTCGGTCTTGTGAGGGGAATCCTACATCGCGTCGAGTCACGACGACCTTCGGGTTATGAGCTCTACGACCAGCGATTTCCTAGCTTCAGTCAATTCAAGCACTTGAGACATTTTACAAACGATAGCTGCAACCTATCGCACTGGACGGCGGTCGGTACCGTCACTCCATATCGGGCCGTTCCCGATCTCCGCGTCAAATTCAAGCCGCTTTGGGCCGCACCAGTCTCGACTCGGTGCTCCTCACAAAGCTTGCCTACAGGGCAATTCAGAACACCTGGCATCCGGCACCTAGCGCCACTTCGTCGCGGACCGCGCAGCGAGACGCCCATCCCGCTCCGTCCAGGCGCTAGAAATCACGTTCCAGGTCGAACTCGGCCGCTCCCACGGTGACGATCCCGAGGTGGCCGTCTACCGTCACAAAGTCGCCGTCCTTCAATACGTCCGCCGCGTTCCGCACGCCGTTCACACAGGGGATACCGAGCTCGCGTGCGATGATCGATCCGTGAATCAGCATGCCACCCCGGCGTTCGACGATGGCACTCGCAAGTGGGACCAAATGGGTCATGGTCGGCTCGATCGCATCGCAGACCAGGATGTCACCGCATCGAAATTTGCTGAGAGCGTCGCGCCCACGGATGCATCGAACGGTCCCGGTGGCAAGGCCGGGTGACGCGGGCTGTCCGATCAGCTGTCGCGATGATTCGCCCTCTTTCGTAGGCAGCGGGTCGTACTTCGTGGCCGCCATGCGCGGCGCGAGCGCGATGGGCGCGGCGTTTGGCGTCCGAAGTGCTTGAAGGAGCGGTTGAACGTGCGAGGCGTTGGGCTTGTCCTCATCGACGAGTTGACCACGGTCTCGGAGGCGCGAGGCGGCTACGCTTAGGGCACGCAGCAATTGGCTCTGCAGGCGCGCGACCAGCAAGTTGTCGTCGTCGCGAAGTTTCCAACTGACGCGTCCGGTCTCGACGATATGCTGGGCCTCCTCGTGCCGTTCCGGCCCGACAGCGTCGAGCAAGCGTTGTTGCAGCACCGAAGCGGATTCTCGCGAAGCCCCGCTGCGCTGTGACAGCCGATCGGGAAGGCGCGACAGCTCGACGATGTTTCGCAGCAGCAGCTCGGGCTGGTCATACAGCCGCACGTCGTCGTACGTGACGTCGAGGAAACGCTCGCTCAGACGCTCGAAGCCCTCGACGAAACCGGCCGCACCCTCCTCAATTCGAAGCAGCTCTCGGCGGAAGTCGGCCCATTTCATGGAGCCGGCGTGTTCTCCGAGCAGCTGCTCGACGGCCGCTCGCACCACGTCGTGAGACGCGAGATCGATGGCCAGTACGGCGAAAGCCCGGTTTCGCTGAGCCGCGAGCAAGGGCTGATCGCGTAGCAACCCGACGAACTCGTACGGATCGTCAGGCTTCACGGCGTCGTTGTAATACGTCCCGAGTCGACGCACCCCGTGGGCAAAAGGGATGAACTCATCCCAGTAAATCTTCTTCCATTCGGCGACGAAGTCGGCGCGAGCCTCGATTGCCTGGGCCAATTGCTCGTCGTCGAGGAGGTCGAGCTCCTCCGCTGCCAGCGCCTGCCCCAGCGCCTCCAACTCCGGAATGAGCTGCTCGCTCACCCGCTTGCGCAGGTCTCTCAGCCGGACATCGCTGGGCCGCAGGCTGAGGTACCAGCTTCGTGTGTCATCTTCTTCGGGCGCTGCGGTCGTGATCGGCCGCGCTTGCAAAACGGTGAACCTCTCAGAGCGTCCCGTCCACTCCATGTCGGGCGCCCAGGAAAACAACTGCTCCACGGACAGCAAGGTTTCCATGACCTTTTCGAGATCGCGCGGTTCGAGTAGCGGACCATCGTCGTTCGAGTCCTCGCGCTGCCCAGGTCGCCACGCGATGACACTGCGCGTCTTGCGGTGGATTTCCCAGCGGTCGGGGTCGACCACGCCATCGACCAGCAGGCTGCACGGGCCCGGGACCGACTCGATGATCGCGTGCTCTGTGCGCTGGTCGCGCGGGTCGCGCGCAAAGGCAACACCCGAGCGGTCGTCGTCCACCATTTCTTGGATGAGCACCGCCATTCGACTCCGAGCCGGATCGAGACCGAGCTCTTTTCGATACAAAAGGGCCGCGTCGGACCAGAGCGACGCCCACACCAAACGCACTGCGTCTTGTACGGCGTTCGTGCCGCGAACGCCGATGATCGATTCGTGCACACCGGCGAAGCTGCGCTCCGCTGAGTCCTCACCAATCGCGGACGAGCGAACTGCGAGCCGGGTGGAGGAATCGAAAGCGCTCAGACTCTCGGCAATGGTCCTTCGCAGCGAATCGGAGAGCGGCTGCAGCATGAAGGCCGCACGAATCCGAAGGGCAGCGTCCCAGATCTCCTCCCAGCGCATCTCGTCGAGCGACTTGCGGCCCAGCTCCATTCGAATCGTGTTGACGATGTCGGAGTCGGCGATGAACGATTCATAAGCCCATGTGGTCAGGCAGACGCCTCGGGGCACGGTGAAACCTGCTCGTGCCAGCTGCGAGAGCTTGGCGGCCTTTCCGCCAACGATTGCTTCGTGGCGTGCCTGGACGGCGTCGAGGGGAATCAGGACTGGTCGGCTGGAATCCACTGACGCACCTCTTGAAATCGCACCACGTGTAAGAAGCGCACGACATCGATGCGGAATAGCGCAACGCTAGCAGCGCTCACAAACGATTTCAGATACGAGTGCCGGCGGACCAGCAGCGCAGCCCAGTGCTCGAACTCGCCGCCGCGATCGATCAAATGCGCACGCCCGGTAGCGGTAACCGCTTCGAGCTCCATCAGGTCTTCTGTCTCGCTCGACCGACTGTCGACGACGAACGCAACTTGGGCCGACTCGCCCAACAGGCGATACTTGCGCGTCGTAACGGGCGTGGTGAACACGAGGTGCCGAAGATCTTCGGAAAACGCGTATGCAACCAGGGCGCCATACGGCTGACCACCGCCCTGCACGCAGAGCACACCGTAGGGCTGCTGCGACAACAATCGGTACACCCGCCCGCGCATTGCGGGATGCGATTCGGCGTCGGGCATCGCGGCGCCGTCTGTACCGAAGACTGGTTCGTCGGGATTCATGGTGGAAGCTTGGCTCGGGTCATACTTACGTGGGGGGAAGCGAGGTCAAGCCGGCCGCGACGCCCGTCCGACCTTGCGGTCTTCTATCGGGGTCGCCACCTCCGCGGTTGCGCTCGCAGGCGAACGAGAGCTGCCTTGTCCACGACAAGCTGTCTGCCCGCTCTGGCCTCGGAAACCTGACGCGCCCGCCAATTCGGTCCTGCCAGCGCCGCCATTGACACACGTGCCGCAAGCAAGAGAAGCCACTACGTGTCGCAGCCATCCCCGCCGACCTCGACTGATTTTGACGCCCGAAGTCCGAGCTTTTCGAACCCAACCATGACCCTGGAGGGGCGGTGGTGGGCGGTCGCAACAGCCTGGGCCATCGCTATCGTAGGGTCGTTTGGACTCGCAGCCTGGGCGTGGACGCCGCCTGACGCGCTTCGTTGGATGGCGGGTGCTTCGCTTTTCGCCGTCGGGATTCTCACGTACACCTGGCGGCACCTCGACGAAAACCGAAGAGAGGCAGCCTCACCGAGGCTCGAGGTGTTCGGCCCCGGCAACGCGCTTACACTGACGCGCGGTTTGGCGCTGGCCATGGCCGGAGGGTTTTTGCTCACTCCGGAGCCCGAGGGTCCGATTCGGTGGGCGCCACCCGTCCTTTACACCGGGGCCATCGTGGCTGATTTGTTCGATGGCGTCCTTGCGCGTCGGGCCAACTTCTCGACGCTGCTCGGCGCGCGGCTCGACATCGACCTCGACGGGCTCGGCGTGCTCATCGCGGCACTCCTTGCGGTTCACCTCGGACAATTGCCAGCTTGGTTCATCCCGGCGGCCTTCGCCCGGCCGCTCTTCTCCTTCGGTGTGTGGTGGCGTGCGCGCCACGGGTGTAGCGCGCACCATCTGCCAACGAGCCGCCATCGAAAGCTGCTCGCCGGCGTTCAAATGGGGTTTCTGAGCGCGGCCCTCTGGCCCGTGCTCGAACGCGACTCTCTCACCGTCGTTGGCGTGTGCGTCTTAATCCCCACGCTCGTCGGGTTCGCGCGAGACTGGTTCGTGGTCAGCGGTCGCGTGGACCGAAGCAGCGCCAGCTACGCGCGGCTTCATCGCTCGGCGGACCGAATCCTCGTCGAACGCTTGCCACTCGCACTTCGGCTGCTCGCGCTTGTGGCGATCGCATGGCTGTGGCTCGACGATCCGCTGTCCGGCTCCTCGGCGCTAAGGCTGATCACGACGCTCGGCGTGCTGGGCATTCTGGCCGGATTCCTAGGGCGTTTGAACGCGATTGCGCTGATCATCGCCATCGGCATCCACGCGGCGATCGACGGACTCGGCCCCATGAGCGGCGCGGTACTTGCCGGGGCCGCGCTGATTCTGATTTTCGGCACCGGCCCGCTCTCCGTGTGGAAGCCCGAGGAACCCTACGTCGTGGCACCGTTCCACGAGGAGGCGTGAAGGGTCGATGATGGCGTCGCCACGACGGGTAGGCAGAGCGTTTCGCTGGTTGCTCGGTGGCATCCTGCTTGTATTCTTTCTAGCTAAGTCCGGTTGGAGCGCGGTTGCTGAGACGATTGGCACCGTTTCGCTACCCGGGCTCGGTCTGTGGTGCGCGGTCAACGTGCTCGTCCTCGTACTGCTGGCCGCACGATGGCAAGTCCTGCTCGGGGGCCTAGGTGCCGTCGTCCCTCTCGGACGTCTCACGCTCCATCGCCTTGCCGGTTTTGGGGTTAGTTTCTTGACGCCCGGGCCTCAATTCGGCGGCGAGCCCCTCCAGATTCTCTTGCTCTCGAGACGCGAGGCCGTGAACAGCGGCGCCGCGCTTGGCTCGGTGGCACTCGACAAGACGCTCGACCTCCTCGCGAGCTTCGTCTTCCTCGCAATTGGTGCCGTGTTCCTGTCCGAACAGGGGTTCACGAGTCTCGACCGCGACCTGTGGCTTCGCGCGGCGCCTACCGTGCCCACGCTTGCGCTCGGCGCCTACCTCATCGCGCTCGCGATCGGGCGACAGCCTCTGACGTGGATGCTGGCCCGTGTCCGGCACGCACGGCTTGTCAGGCTTCGAAATACGGTCGCGAACGCCGAGCGGGGCGCAGCGGCGCTCTTCCGCCAAAAGCCCATGGTCATGGTCAGCGCCGTTGCGATCTCGGCCGGTAGCTGGATCGTACAGATTGGGGAGTTTTGGTGGATGCTCAACCTCCTGGGAGCAGACGCGTCTTTCGGAGTGGCCATCTCGCTGCTCACGCTCGTGCGACTGGCCTTCTTGCTGCCGCTTCCCGGCGGACTCGGCGTGGTCGAAGCCGCGCTGGTCGTCGGTGCGTCGGCGCTCGGGCTGCCCGGCCACGTCGGGCTGGCCGCAGCGCTCATGATTCGGGCGCGCGACCTGAGTCTGGCGCTGATCGGCGTCCTGTGGGGGCTTTCGGCCATCGACCGAAGAAGTCGAGCTGATGGGCCAGATAAACGAGCGTTCCGCGTTCGATCTGCGCGCGGCGCTCTGCGACCCAGTCCTCGAGACGCGCAGGCTTGAGATCGCGTGCACCAGCGAGCGCTCGCCCCACCGTCTCCACGATGAAGTGCAGAAAATAGGCCTCGTCGCCCGGGTAGCCGCCGGCCCGCGGCCACACGGCCCAATCCGAGCTGCCGGCTTCTTCGATGATTGCGCCACGCTCGGCGAGCGCTCCGAACAAGCGGCGTCCGGTTTGGCTGTGCCCCGACCGTTTCCCATCGGTGATCCGATTGTCCATCGTCTCGTGGTACCGGGCCACGATCTCCGCGTCGAGGGCGCGGTCGATGGTCGGCTCGAAGATCGTGTCGCCGTCGAAGTTGATCGTAAAATAAAAAGCGCCGCCCGGAGCGCCGAGTGACTCGAGCGCAGGGAGGGCCCGGTCTAGGTCGAGAAGGTCGAGGACTGCGTGCGCGATGACGAGGTCGCAGGCCTCGCCCTCAGTCGCGGCGTAGTCGTAGAGATCGGCCGTTCTGAGCTTCAGCTCGCCGATGCGCGCATCCGATTCGAAGCGCCTCCGCGCGGCGGTGATGTTCGTCTGATCCGGATCGATCGCGGTGTAGCTGGCTCGCTCGAGGAGCCCCTGGGCTGCCAGGCGCTCGACCATCGCGCCGTGACCGGCTCCGACTTCGAGAATACGGAGGTCGCCCGAGAAGCTTCGAACGAAGCGCCTCATCGCGTCCGCGACCGTACGATTGAGCGCCCGGTCATCGACCGGCTGCTTGGCTTCGAGGTATCGAAGAAAGTCGTAGTCGATCATCAAGTGCACCGGCTGTCAGCGACGATCTGTTCCACGAAGTCGGCCGCAACGTCCATGCTCTTCCGCCAGGTCGGAAGCGTGTTCGCGCGCTCGAGCGCCTGAAGGCTCATGAGAGCGAGCCGCTCGGAGTCTTCTAGCTGGGTGAGGGCAGCGGCAACCGCGGGCGGCGAGTCGACGGCCACCAGAAACCCGCTTCGCCGGTCCTCGACGATTTCATGTGCTGCGCCACCTTGGGTCCCGATCGCAGGAAGCCCGTACTGCAGCGCCTCGGCGTAGACAATTCCGTAGCCTTCGTATTGTGAAGGCACGCAGAGCACGTGCGCCTTGCGGTAGGCCGCATCGAGCGCTTCCCCGTCGAGATGGCCGCGGAATCGCGTCGCGTCGCCGAAGCTGCGGGCCTGGGCTTTGCAGCGGCGCGCATACCTCGGGTCGGCGTCCGAATCCCCCACCACATCGAGCTGCCAGGAACCTCTTGGCAGCACAGCGACCGCCTCCAGCAGCGTGAGAAGTCCTTTTCGGGGGGTCAGCTGGCCGACGAACAAGATGCGAAGAGGCTTCTCGGTCGCCTTCGCGCGGACGGTTTCCGCGCTCGGCGGCTCTGCGATCTCCCGGCCGCCGGGCTTTGCGACGACGAGCGGGCGCCCTCTCGCGCTGATTTCGCGTACAACAGACGCGGTGGTGTCGCTGTTGCAGAGGAACGCGTCCACACCATCGAGGTAGCGGCGCTCCACCCGCCGGTAAAGCGCATTTGCGAGCGGAGGATGCCGCTCGCTGACCCGGAGGTGGTGCACGACCGCGACGCGAGGAGGAAGGTTGGGTATCGAGGCCATGCGGAGGAGCGACGGATGATTGAGCTCGTCCTCCAGCAGTACATCGAGGTTGGCTCGCGCTACGCGCCGCCTGAACCTTCTGTCGAGATTGTCGGCGAGACGACGCGGATACGGGCGCCAAGGCTGAGCGAAGACCTCGACCGTGGCACCACGCGCTTCGAGGCGGCGCACCAGCTCTCGGTCGTAGCGGTAGCCGCCGGAGCGCGCGTCGAGTGAGCCGTACAAAATGAACCCAACCTGCATCAATGCCGTCGCTCAGCGAAGGGAAAGCTCGAAGCTCGCCCAGGCGATGTCATTTTCCCACACCTGAACGCACAGCGAGCTAAGATTGGGCGCGTCGATACGCGAGGCAAGCGTCTCGGCCAGGATGCGGCTGAAGTGCTCGATGCTGGGGTTGAGGCCGGCGAACGGCTCGGTCTCGTTGAGAGTCCGGTCACGATACGATGCGACCACGGCATCGAGCTCGCGCTCGATATCGACGATGTCGACCAGGTACCCGTGCGCGTTGAGCTTTTCCCCGCGGAGCTGAAGCTCGAGAACGTAGTGGTGTGAGTGGAGCGTGTTCTCGTCTCCCCAATCACCCCCAATCAAAAAATGCTGCGCGATGAAGTCGCGTCGTACGGCAACGGTATGCATGGTCTACGGATCCTCGTAGGTGAGTAAGACTTGTAGGACGTCTTCCCGGGCGCTCTGCAGTATTTGGTATGCATCTGCAGCGCGTCCGAGCGGCAGTCGATGTGTGATGAAGGGGGAGTGATCGAGCTTCGCCAAGAGACCAAGCGCCGTCTGGAGTCGGCGACGCTTAGTCCAGCGTCCCCTCCAGCGCGGGTGTAGGTGGCTCACCTGGCTCGAGACGAGCTCGATGTGGTTTCGGTGGAACGCTTCGCCGAGTGAGCCGAGCGGAGCCGGCTGCTTTCCGTACCAGGACCCGACTAGCACGCGGCCGTTGAAGCCCAGGCTTCGGATGGCGACGTCGAGCCCCGACGGATGACCGGAAAGCTCGACGGCGAGGTCGGCTCCTTCGTAGTTTTCGCCCCCAGCCGACTTCGACAGCGCGCGACGAATCGACTCGACGGTGTCCGACGCCGCACCGTCGACGACCGCCCCCGCGCCGAGTCGAAGTGCATGCTCACGACGGAGCGCCGAAGGATCCACACCGACAAGCCGTCCGGGTGACATCGAAGCCAGCAGCTGCGTTACGAGCAGTCCCACCATACCGAGGCCGACGACGGCGATCTGCTCTCCGAGCACAGGCCGTGCGTCCATGACGAGAGACAAGGCCGTCTCCATCGTGGGGAGCAAGGCGGCCTTCTCAGCTGGCATCTCCGAGGGGATCTCGATGAGCGCTGCCGGCGTCGTGACGAAGCACGACTCGTGCGGATGAAAGGCGAACACGACTCGGCCCTCTAGCGCGGGATCGACTTCTCGGCCGACCTGTGCGATGCGACCTACCACCGCGTACCCGTACTTGAGCGGATAGCGGACCGGCTCTCCAGCGAGACCGGGAATGCTGTCGTCGACCACCGTCGAAGAAGGCACCTGGCCGCGGAGAAACAGCAGCTCGGTGCCCGCGCTGATCGCCGAGACGATCGAACGAACGAGAACCTGCCCATGTCCGACGGCCTCCACCGGTTCCTCGTCGACCGAAACTTCGCTCTTCGACGTGAAGTAGACCGACGTCCGCTTCATTGGCGTCGCTCTTTCGAAGCGATGTCGCCGGTGAGGACGAGGTCGCTGCCGACACGCTCATAGCTGGGATTGAGCAGGTGCGGCCTGAGTCGGCCGTTTACCCATACGGAATTCTCGACGGCGTTGAGGCCACCGACGTAGACCGGCGCGACGGTGATGGCGACCCTATCCACCAGCTCGGCGGACAAGAAGCTGGTGATGACAGCGGCACCTCCCTCCACCATCAGGCTTCGGGTCCCGCGGTCATGCAGCGCATCGAGCAGCGAGCCCAGATCGACCCGACCATCGCGACCGGCGGCAACTCGAATGACGACAGCGCCCGCCTTCTCGAGGCGACGCGCCTCTGCCTCGTCGGCCCGAGGCGTCGTGACAATCCAAGGCCGAAGCGTGGGATGAGAGAGGAGCTTGGCACTCGAGGGACACCGCAGCACCGAATCGAGCACGACCGGCTGAGGATGTGCGCCCTCGGCGTGCCGAACCGTCAGCCTCGGGTCGTCGGTCATCAGGGTCCCTAGGCCGATCAGGATTGCGTCGTGAGCTGCGCGCAGCTCGTGGGTTCGAGCCTGGGAATCGGGGCCACTCAGAGCGAGCGACTCGCCGCGTTTCGCGGTGATCGAACCATCGAGACTTTGCGCATAGCTGAGGGTCACCTGGATCGGGGCGTCTCGATTCTTGGCTTTCGCGTCGACAACGGTCGGACCGACGTTGAGCAGGTGTCGCATTCGACGCACTTTCGTCGTCAGGTAGCCGTGGTTCTCTGGATGCGACTGGACTTCGATTGGCACCCGCTCGATCACCTGGAGACCGTGTTCGGTGAGCCCCTCCACCTTTGCTGGGTTGTTCGTGAGCAGCCTCAGCTTTGAGACGCCCAGCTCGCCGAGCAGCATGGCGGCAACCGAGTAGTCCCTTGCATCGGCTTCGTGGCCCAGCAAGAGATTGGCTTCGACCGTGTCGTAGCCGGCATCCTGCAAGTTGTAGGCTTTGAGCTTCTCGGCGAGCCCAATGCCTCGACCCTCCTGCCGGAGGTAGAGGACCGCGCCGTGTCCGTGCCTCGCAATCCGCCGCATCGACTCGTCGAGCTGCTGACCGCAGTCACAGCGAAGCGAGTTGAGCACGTCGCCTGTAAAACACTCTGAGTGGACGCGAATCAAGACATCGTCACGAGAGAGGTCTCCCACTCGCAGCACCAGGTGTTCTTTGCGATCTCGGTTCGACCTGTACACGCAGAGCTCGAACTGCGCGTCAGCGGTTGGAATGCGGGCACAAGAAACCAGTCGAATCGTCATGAGGCCGTTGACTGCTCTAAGGCCAGAGGGCGCCCATGTATAGCCGAATTTCGGATAATGCCGGGCTTGCGCCTCCATAGGTAGACGCTCCTGCACTGGACATCGTGCGCGGGAGCGCAAGATATCCGAATGGACGAAAGGCACGCTGGAAGGAGAGAACCGTCGTTCTCGCCGGGGCGAGCGGTCGATTGGGGTCGGCAATCGGCAAACGACTCAGAGGCGCTCTATCGAGGCGGCGCCTTCTCGCGGGCCCCTCGACGGCATCGTCAATGCCGCCGGCGCTTCGCCGAGTCACCGACCGCGGGAATGGCCTCTTGATCGGTGACCAGAGCGGCGCTGACTGCGTTCGACGAGGCCCTTGCCGAGAGCTCAGGCGCCCTCGCCTCGACGTGATCGACATCCGTCCGCTCCGTCTTGTGGAGGCTTTGACACCCTTCACATCTCCTCATGTCAAATACGCGTCAAAATCGAAGCCGCCCTTGGACGAGTCTCGACTGGCGAGCCCGGGCGCGAGCTTCGGCCAACATAGCGCTAGTTCGGAGGAACTGATTCAGTCCTCCATTCGCACATACAAGATGCAGTTTTCGCCGGACTCGCACGAGATCCGCGCTGAGGCTCCATTCGCGCCGATGTAGCAGCCCGGCCCCAGAACCGTGAAACTCGACCCGCCTGTCGCCTGGTACGCGGGACTACCCTGGATCACGACGGCGCGCACGGTCGAGCCGCGACTCCGCATCACGCAAGCCGACCGCGGTTGCAGCTTGACGAGGATTCCGCTCGGGCCGTCGTCCTGAGGATTGCCCCAAAGGAACGCGATCTTCGATCCATCGGCGGCGCTCGGAGCATCGATCGGGGCGTTCGCAGCGACGTCAGAGGCGTTCAGCCAAACGACATTGGATGCGTCCAGATTCATCGGCCTCCCCTCGCTTTGGAAGGCCTGCTCGACGTGACGTACGAGGTATGGTCCGTCTTCGATCTCGATGTACGCCAGCGTGTCGGTCCCCCTGGCTTCGGTGATGTGCGCATCCCCGCTTGGCTGGGTCCAGAATGAACCCGTCGGCATCCACATCGCTTCAGCGTTCGGGTCATCGTTGTGAATGAGCCCTTTGATGACCATGCCCCGGTAGGAGCGGATGAGCGTCGGATGAACCGCAATCGTTGCCTCATCCAGACGATTGACGAACGCAGAAGCGTATTCGCTATACGGACGAAAACCAGGGTCTAAGACTGTCTCGTCAGCTTCGTGAGCCAACGCCGGCAGCGGCAAGATGGCAACGGAAACAAACGCGAACAGACAAACATAAGAGTGGAAGCGCATACACCCAATCCGATGCCGAGATCGAGGTGCATGAGCCGCGCCAACCAAACGCATCCGTTTCTTCTCGATTAGGCCGCAACCGGGGCGAAATGGCTGCATTGACGGCCCAATCCCGAACCATTTGCGCGAGTTGAACCACCCAAGTGGCAGGCCGCACGAGCTGTGAAAGCTCCGGGGGAAGCATCGCTCACACGACGAATTTCAATACGCCGTGGCCCCTCATGGCACCGTCCAGTCGCCGGGCCAAAAAGAAGGGCACCTAGCCCATTCACGAAGTGCCCAATCGTGGCCAAGAGAGCGTATACTCGCGATCTGGGCCACACCGTGAGCGCAAAGGAAGAGGTGCACATCGGGATCATGGGTGCCGGGGCAATCGGCGGTTATGTGGGCGGGCGTCTCGCTACAAAGGACGCGGTGAAAGTCACGCTGATCGGACGCAGGGCTATCGCGGACGCGGTCGCCGAGAATGGTCTCACACTGCGAGACTTTGATGAGGAGGACCGCATCGGTTCTTCTCGAATATCCATCGAGGAAGACCCTCGCCTCCTTTCTTCGTGCGATGTCGTATTCTGCTGTGTTAAGGCAGGCGCAACGGCTGAGGTTGCAAGAACCCTCGCCGACGTGCTGCAACCCACGACCGTGGTCGTGAGCTTGCAAAACGGGGTACGAAATCACGAGGTCCTTCGTGAGGCAATGCCCGGTAATCCGGTGCTCCCAGCCGTGGTCGGCTTCAATGTGGTCATTCGCGATGGTGCTGTCTTTCAACGTGCGCTGAGCGGACCCTTGATCATCGAGACGCGACCCGAGGGCCAGGATCAGGGGTGGGTCGATGCGCTCGGAGACGCTGGGCTCGACGTCGAGGAAGTTAGACCCATCGCGCCAGAGCAGTGGGCGAAGCTGATCTCGAACCTGAACAATGCGGTCGGCGCCTTAGCCGGCGTTTCGACTCGCGACATGATCCTCGCGCGTCAATATCGTCGTGTCATCGCGCTCCTGCTCGACGAGGCGCTCGACGTGCTGGATCAAGCCGGCGTCGAGGCCGCCAAGTTTCGTGGGGTTCCTCTTCGGGTCATGTCGTTCATCATGAAGCTCCCGACACCGATCGTGCGAGTGGTCGTGGGCGCACAGCTTCGTGTCGACCCTGAGGCACGCGTATCGATGTGGACGGATCTCGAGCGAAGACGACCAACCGAGGTGGACCTGCTCAACGGAGAGATCGTCCGCTTGGCAGAGAAGTGCGGAGCGAGCGCTCCGGCGAACCGACGCATCGTGGAGCTCGTACATGACGCCGAGCGCGCAGGGGCCGGCTCGCCGCAGATGGATGCGAAGGCGCTGCTTCGCAGGCTCGAGGACGCGTCGTGAGCGGAATGGTCAGAAGAGGCAGTCTGTCACGTTTTCAGTGGTCCGAAATTCCGGGGGCAGGTCAGGTTGCGGGGGCCGCATACGCACAGCGTTGTCCGGTGGAGTTTGGGGTGCCGATGGAGGTGGTGATTGCTGCGTAGCTGGTCGTTGGCCGAGTTGATCTAGCCCCCGAAAGCTGAGCCATTGAAGAAGTGAGTCCTCCGGGTCTGCCAAGGAGGACACTATGAGGAAGAGCAGGTTCACGGAGAGTCAGATCATCGGCATCCTGAAGGAGGTCGAATCGGGGCGGACGGGCCATGAAGTCTGCCGCGAGCACGGCATCAGCGAGCACACGCTGTACCGCTGGAAGAAGAAGTACGGCGGGATGGAGGCGAGCGACGCGAAGCGGCTACGCGAGCTCGAGGAAACGAATTCGCCGAGCGACTCACTTCATGAGTGGACGGACTTTGGGGGCAGATCACCTCATGCCATACAAGCTCAGGACCGCCGCCCAACCGCTTGGGAGCAACTTCGGTGGGCTCTCGAGCTCGCGGCCATACTTGCAGACCATCGAGAGCATATAGTGGGCATGAAAAAAGGCCTCCAGGATCGGGCGAGTTTCCTGCAACCACCGTTGGTTGTGGGCGGTTGAAAACGTTCGGTTCGTACCTTCGCTCACGATCTCGAGGAACCAGGCGTCGAGCTTCCGTTCTGGGGCGATCGCTTGGAGGGCTTCTACGACGTCTTTCGTGAGACGCTGCAGACCATAGACCTTGAAACTCTGGTGGTAGAAGCGATAGACGCCGTCTTCGCATCCCCAAGGCTCCTCCGTCTGTGCCAGGATCGTCCATAATAACAATGCTATGGCAAAAGATGGTAAATCCTGGCGATGGTCGATATTGAGCCTTACAATAGGGGCATGACCAAGATCACCCTCCCTATCGAACCCGAGCTCAAGAGTCTGCTCGAGAGTCATTGCGAGGCCCGGGGCCTAAAGCAGCAGCACGTGATGAACGCGGCACTGGCGGCCTACCTTGAGGACGCCGAAGACCTCGCCCTAGTGGAGGAGCGGCGAGCAGGCCCGTGGGTATCGTGGGAAGACCTCAAAGCTGGCCTTGACCTTTGACCTACGAGGTCTCGTTTCACAAGGCGGCGGCGAAGGAGTTTGCGCAGCTCGAACGGAGCGTGCAAAAGCGCGTCGCGAAAGTGATCGACGCCCTCCGCAGCGACCCCTATCCGCAAAACGCCGAGACACTCAAGGGCAGCACGAGCGCGCGTAGGATCCGCGTGGGCAGCTACCGCGTGGTCTACGAGGTGTATGTCGACCGGGTACTCGTGTTCGTAGTGGCCGTCGGGCACCGTCGCGAGATCTATGACATCGTCGAGCGCCGGTTGAAATGAAACCAGGTAGGGAATGCTGAATCGAACCACCATTATTCTTCGCTACCAGGAACCCTTTGTCCGGTGGATCAACGAAGCCGATCCGGTTGTCGAGGAGCCGAACATCGACATCGAACCGGACGAATGCACCGCTGCTCAGTCCACAAGCATTCGCAAGACCTCTCTTCGCAACTGCGACACTCCGGTAGTCAAAGATGAAACCGCCCTCCCCGCAGCGCGAGCTCGCTTCGCAAAGTCGAGTGTGCCAGAGACCGAGCCATGCCGCAGCTCTCCGGACGTCGTCGCAGCCATGACCGCTCGATTTCCAGCAACGACCTGGGCCAAGCTCGTCCGGCAGCGCGGTTGGCGGCGACCACGTCGCCGTGTGTATCCCGCAAAGCCCAAGACGGGTATCCGGGCAACGCACCCCAACGAGTACTGGCACATCGACGTGACGGTCATCCGACTTCTCGATGACACGAAATGCTACCTGCATGCCGTCATCGACAACTTCTCGCGCCGGATCTTGTCGTGGCGCCTTTCAGAACGGCTCGATCCCATCACGACGTGTGAGATCCTGAAGGAGGCTGGGAAGAACCTGCAGCGGACGCCATCAGTGGCTGTACCTGCATTCGCTCGAAAGCTTCACGCAGTTCGAGCAGCTCATCGATTTCTACGTCAACGAGCACAATACCCGAATGCCGCACAATGCTTTCGGTCGACAAACACCCGACGAGGTGTACTTCGACCAAGCCGATCGTCTCCGGGAACGCCTCACGACCGCGCGGCATCAGGCTCGCCGCGCGAGGATGGAGGCAAACCGAGGTGAATCCTGTCGCGCTTGCACTCGACCGGCTCAGCAAACCATGAGTGCTATCACCGCTGTCGCAAATGCGCCGCCGTGACTCCAGAATGTTCACGGACGCAGCAGGGATGGGCGCAGGCGTAGACTTACCGCGCGTAGGGGGCGTCGCCACCGCGGCCGCTTGGATCTCGCCCGTGGCCGGGTTGCCAAGGTGCGTCGAGCAAGAAAGCAAGCACCGAAGCCACGCACATGCCGAGGTTGGCGCGCCAAGGCGGCGAGGCTGGGGTTTGTTGAAATACACTCAGGGTGGCGAGGAGCGTCGGCACGTAGAACAACAGCGACGCAGTAGGCGCCGCCCATCGTGCCCAGCGCTCGCCGCGGCGAATCGGAAACGCAACGAGGAGCAACATCAGTGTCCCGAGCGCCAGCCAGCCGCCCCCGGCGACTTCCATGAGAGCCTTGATCAGGGCCTGCGTCGCGGCGTCGAGCTCGGCCCAGTCCTTTCCCAAGGCAACCGCGTGATACGGCATGAAGGTGGGCCGAAAGAGATAGATCGCGCCAAGTGCCAGGCTGGGGAGGGCGATGCCGGTGTAGATCCAGGCAGCCACCCGGTGGCGAAGCGAACGAGCCGCTTGCAAAGCATTCATTCGTTTGGCCTCAGGAGGAGCTTGCCGCCGGTCATTTGACTGACGTACTCCTCGACAGCTCTTGGCGCGTCTTCGAGGGGGTACTCCGCTCGAATGTCGCTTCTGAGATCGGTGGAAAGGAGCTTCTGCGCGTGGCGCCACATCAGCATGGTCTGCACCAGGTTCTTGCTGCTGGTGTAGGGGCCGAGCCAGAACCCGTCCACGGACTTGCTCTCGAAGATCAGCTGACCGGGCGTTACCTGGGGAGGCTCGAAGGAAAGAGCGCCAAACACCGTGACCTTGCTAGGAGATGGTAGCGCACGAAGCAGCCGTCCGGTCATCTCCCCTGCGACGGCATCGAAGGCCAGGTGAACATCGTGCTGATGACAGGCTTCGCGGAGCGCCTCGTCAAAGCCGGAATCACTGCTGTTGAGGACGATCGAGGCTCCCTGCTGCCGAAGTAGCTCGACCTGCGCGTCCCGGCGCACGATGTTAATCACCTCAATCCCTTCGCCGGACGCGAGACGATTGACCATGCGTCCCAGGGAGCTCGCGGCAGCCGAGAGCGCGACAGCCTTGTGACCGCCCTTCTTCGCAATTTCGATGAACGCGCTCGCCGCGAGGGGATTGATCACGGAGGTGGCCCCTTGCTCGAGGCTCACGGAGTCGCGCAGAGGAAGCGCACCGCCCTTCGTCGACACGACCATGTATTGCGCCCAGGCACCGTCGCGTTTGCCATCCCAAAGGCACGCCACGCGCCTACCTTGGAAGTACCTACCCATCGCTCCGGGGCCGACCGCAACCACCGTGCCCGAGCCTTCCCCGCCTGGGACGAAGGGCGGGTCGGGCCTAAACCCATATCGGCCGCGCAAGACGGCCAAGTCCGAGGGATTGATGGGTGAAGCGGCCACCTTCACGAGCACCTCGTCTCTCCCCGGGCTCGGAATTGGGCGCCGTTCGACGCGAAGGCCTCCTGAACCCTCGTATGCGTGCAAGACGACCGCGATCATCTCGTCTGGAACGCGTTCGTTCACCAGACGAACTCCTTGTAGACCCGCGGATCGACCGCCGCGGCGCCAAGCATACCGCCCGCAAGGGCTCCGGCGATCCCGGGGACCATGACGTCCTGGCCCGTCAAGAACAGGCCGGGGACGGGCGTGCGGGCGGCGAGCGCCTCCGACAACATTCGGCGCGGCGTTATTTCGACGCCGTAGAACCCGCCCTTCTCGTGGCGGGTGAATGCCGCGGTCGCGAGCGGGGTGCCAAGCTCACGATAGACGACGAGCGGCGCCAGCGCTGGGAACTTCTCATTGAACAACGCCATCAACTTGGCCTCGACATCCTGTTTGAACGCTGTCCATTCGGCGGCGCGCTCCTCGGGCTCCCGGTCGGCGAACTCGGCCACCGACGACCAATCAGCCCAAACCATGGCCTGGCCGGTGTGTTTGTTCGACGGGCCTGGGTCGTGCTCGGGATCCTTGAGTGACGGGAACGACGCGAACATCATCGGAATCGGCCCACCGCCGTCGGCTGCCCATATGCCTTCATCGGTGTCCCAGCGCTCGTAGAACCAATGGTTTGAGCGCGTCGCTCCGTGCCGAGCGATGTCTCCCTCGAAGCCGAGGTAGACTTCGAAGTGGCAGATCGCCGGCTTGAACGAAGCGATCTCACGAGCCCACTCCTGCTCGACAATCTGCTCGGGCAACAATCGCTTCACCGTTTCGCCGGCTCCGATCGCCGAGACGATCACGGGGGCCTTGATTTCTTCGCCAGCGCTCGTGCGCACGCCGATAGCCTTTCCTTCTTCAAACAGGATCGCGCTCACGGGCGTTGCAGGCCGGGCGCTTCCGCCCGCTGCTTCGATCACCGGAACGAGCCCCGCCGCAATGGCACTCGCGCCGCCCACAGGATAACCCGCGCCGTCGAGGTAGTGGCGCATGACGATCGCGTGCGCGCCAAAGCTCGCTTCCGTCGGTTTGCCGCCATAGGTGCCCCACTGCGCCGACAACACCGACGCGAGCTTCGGGTCGGTGATGGTGTCTGCGATGACTTCGCCGGTCGTACGACCGCACCAACGCTGAATCTTGCGCTTGTTCAACCAGCGCTGCGCAGAGCGAAACGGCTCGGGAACCGAACGCCCACCGGCGACCATGGTCGCGGTCGTCTCCGCCGACTCCAACGCCTCGAAGTAGGCGTCGATTTCGGCCGCGTTGTCCGGGAACCGGTCCTTGAGCTCCATCTTGTATGCGGCCTCCGGTCGCGCCACCGCGATGTCGAAGCCATCCGGAAAGTGCAGGTTGTCGTAGACCGTACCGATCGAGCGAAACTCGATCGTCCCGCCACTGAGCCAGTCCAAAATCCTTCCTGCGGACTGGTCGCGACCAAACGTCCCGCAGTAGTGAAGGCCCACGTCCCAGCTGAAGCCCTCCCGAGAGAAGGAGTGGGTCAGCCCTCCAATCGACTGCGCTTGCTCGAGAAGCAGGACTTTGTGTTCCAACCGGGACAGCGCAGCCGCGGTCGTCATGCCGCCCATGCCCGACCCGATGACGATGACATCGAATTCGCTCATTGGTGCTCCTCCGAGCCCGGCTCGAGAAAGGGCCGGACGGTCAGCTAACCGCAAGCGCGGCGGCGCGTCAATGCCTCTGAGGGTCGCGCAAGCTTTGCGCGTGGAACCAACCTTGACGGGAGCCAGCGCGAGGATCTACCACAGCTCCATGCCAGCTCCCGTCACCACGGACCTCGTCTGGAGAGAAATCGAAAAGCGTTCGTTTGCCGTTCTTTCCTACGTGAACCCCAAAGGCCGGGCCCGCTCCTCTGGCATCGTGTACGTCCCGATCGACCGGGTGCTCTACGTTCGCGTCGCGAAGGATTCGTGGAAGGCAAAGCACATCCGGCAGAACCCCCACGTTGCGCTAAACGTGACCATTTCCAAACGCGTTCCGTTCATGCCCTGGATCGACATCCCCGACGCGACGATCGCGTTCAGCGGCACCGCGCGGGTGCTGCAAATGAGCGAGGTCGAACCGAAGCTTCTCGAAGCGCTTCTGGGACGGATGATCGATCACGCGAACGATGGCGACAACTGCATCATCGAAATTCGCCCAACCGGCCACTTCGCGACGTACGGCGTCGGTGTGTCTCTCCTCGACATGCGCGACCCAGAAAAGGCACGCGGTCGCACGCCGGTCGGCTAGTCGAGACCTGCGGGAACGGCGGCATCGACGAGTCGAAGCTTGATACCTTTGGCCATACGCGCGGACGTTCGCGACGACTGACTACCGGCCCGGTCCGCGACCTTCGAGTCTCTTGCCCGCAGGTCGCGGAACTCGCGCGTCTCGTTTCCCGCAAATCACACCACTTGCTGACCCGTCCGTCCTTCGGGTTATGCACCCGGGAGGACGCGCGTTCGTCGAACCCCAGTTGCGAAAAAGCTTGGAGAATCGATCGTTGCTGCGCGGCGCAGACTGCGTTTGGACACGCGTCGACATTGCTGATGTCAAATACGCGTCAAAACGAAAAAACGAGCAGAGAGCGTATGATCGCTAACTGCTCGTTATGATTAGTTGCGGGGGCCGGATTTGCCCTCTGCATTGTGCAATCGAAAATGGCGGAGTGGACGCTAGTCCACGGAGTTGTTCGATTGCTAATCAGCTGAATCCGGCCCTTAACGGGAAGAGGGCGGACCCAATAGGGACCGCCCTCTGACCATGGTTGCGGGGGCCCGATACGCACAGCGTTGTCCGGCGAAATTGGGGGTGCCGATGGAGGTGGTGATTGCCGCGTAGCTGGTCGGAGAACGCAATGGAATCACACGTGTTCCAACCGGGCCCTCGGGCTCCCTCGACAGGCTGCTGGCGCGCACGTCGTGCCTGGGGAACGCTGCGCGCCGGTTGAGTAAACCAGGCTACCGTTCCCGCTCTCGCGCTCGTTCGAGAGCACGCACATCTCGGAGATCTTGCTCCCGGCCCACCGCACGCTTGTTGGCAATGAGATCGTCGATCGAAATGACGGGCACACGGAGGCCGAAGGCGTGCGTGCGTGTCGCTCGCGAGAAAGCTTCCTCGAAGGCAACGCCTGGCAGACGCTGAAGGAAGTCCACGCGGTTTGGAGCTCTACCAAACCAAACGATGTCGTCCGGGCTGGCCTCTTCGAGACTACGGCAAATGGCCTCTGGAGCGCCGAAGCTCCGCAGCGCTAGTGCGACCCGTCGGCGGTTCTCGGCATCCTCTCCGATCCAAATGTCGAGATCCTTGGTCGCCCGGGGCCGGGTGTGGACGCCAACCGCATGACCGCCCACGACGAGATACTGCGCTTTCGCTCTGTCCAGGGCGGCGAGCAGATCCTTGAAATCGGCATTCGTCAGGAAGGACACCGTGCAGGCACCTGTGGGCGCTCTTCGACTTCGGTCCCGAGTTTGCGAACCCCAAAGGCCTTCAGGTCGATACCATCGAGCGTGTCCCCGTTGTGCAGCATCCAGGCATCGACGCTGGCCTGAAACGTGGCGGCGAGGCGCGCATCGGGAGTTTGAGATCGCCAAAACTCCCAGTCCGCTTCATCGAGCTCCTCGTGGCACTTCGTCACGCCCCACACCCAGTCGCCCTCCGTGTTGAACTGCTTGGCCATTGTCAAAAGTATAGCACGCTCGTCCCGCCACACCGATGCGAGTGCGTTGTTCGCGAGGACGTCTTGCTCGGGCGATCAGCACGGCGGATATTCGAGGACAGTGACGGATTAGCGCCTTCGGGTTCTTGGTTTCCAGAGAAAAACCCCGATCAGAAGCACCAGTAGCAGGAGGTAGAGCGCGGTCTTTTCGCCGAGGCCATCGGCGAAGGCCGCCTCCACGAAGTGAAAGACCACAATCAGCACGCCTGCAACGAGGTACTTCCAGGTCGGCACGGTCCAGCCCTCCGCGTTGTTCGACTTGACCGCAAACGAGTAAACGAGCGCCACACCAATCATGACGAGCACTGGTGCGATCAACGCGAAAAGCTCGACGATCGGGATGTCCAGCACGGCTTTCACAGGACGGATCACGCGACGCGTGAATCTCCTGCGCCGAGCGTACCACGACCGGGGGTCGCATGAGCAAACGCCGACCCTGCCCCGCGGGCATTCAAACCGAGGGTGGCGGCACGTTCTTGCGCGAAGTGGCGTGGCACACACTGCCGATTGCGCGATCGATCCGATTGTTGCGCTCCGTTGCGCTTCGTACACCGATGTTGAAGCAGTGGGGCGGGGCAAGATGTGGGATTGTAAGACATCGAAGATGTCTCAATCCCCGCTTACCGCGCTCAACGCCTTCGGCTTATTCGCGGGGGGGTCCAAATGGATCGCAGACGCTGTCCACTCGAAGGACCGATACGGTCAGTCGCGCTGAAGGATGGCGCCACTTTGACGAGGTGTCACAGACCGAACTACGTAGGCTAAGTCGCCACGATACCGAAGGGTATCAGACGTTCGACGTGTTTCGTGCCGCGAAGGGCGAGTCACGTGCGGTTGCTCATCTCGGAATTCGGATGCCTCCGCCGAACGAGCAAAAAGACGGAAAGAAGGGCTAGCCAAGACGCCGGGAATGCGTGTCGGTCCGATTGGACCGCGCAGCCCGAGCTAGACCGCTCGATGGGCCACTCGATCGTCTCGGTGACCGGCGCCGCAGCATTGCCCGCATAGTCATACACGGTTAGCTCGACTTCAACCCGTTCTCCGTGCTCGAAGTCGAGGCTTTCTAAGCCCCGTTCACCGATACACCGCCCCATGAACGGATAGTACGCGATGACGTTCTCCACAGCCTCGTTCGTGAAACCATACGTGGTCGAAAACGTCGTGAACGAAATGTCCCGTTCGAGGCTTCGGAGACGAACCAAGACCGGCATCCGGTTGACGTTGCCGGAGAAATTGTCGCGGGTGCCACCGTCTTCAAAGTAGAGCGCCTTCGACCCACACTTGTTGGTGAACACCCTCGTTGTCACCCTGAGTCCATCGCCGACCGTCGGAGGCTCCGCGTCGATGAAATCGAACTCGGTTTCGAAACCGATCGCGGCGCCATCCGAGAACGGCTCCGGGCTCTTGAAAATCGACGCCCCATAGCCGTAGCCCGGACCCACCTCGATCTCGACCTCGGGAATGATGTGGTACATCCCGGACTCGAAGAAGGGCTCGGCCCGCGATGGGAGTTCTTGTTCTGGTTCTCCAACCATTGCGTTTCTGAAAAACCTGTAGGTCGAAATGTCGAAGCGACGCCCGTCGATCAGAAACTGAAAGTTCTTCGGACCGAACCCAGGCGGAGACCCGAGGACGGCAAAGCAAGTACATTCCCTGTCGGGGCCGCTCGAGTTTTGTGCATGAGTCGTGCTTGGTACGACGATGGCGCTCAGCAGGACAAGCGCACGAAACCATATGTGACAGCGTCGCCGCATGCGAGTTTGTTCATCGGCAAATTCTGATGTGGTCAACCTCTTCCCACCGTTGAACGAGCGTAGCATCTTGCTCCGCGCGTGCGAATAAGCCGAAGGCGTTGAGCAGGTCGATCCGGCGCGGAGCACCGAACGACGAAGAGCTCGCGCTCTGCCCTTGCAGTTTTGTT
>CAVWBW010000002.1:0-569924 GCA_963753395.1 uncultured delta proteobacterium
TTCGAATGATCGTGCAGAAGCTCGAAGTAGGCCTGCGACTGGGCACGCGCTTCCTCGATCGTGTCGAAGCACCCGAGAGACTCCCGCTTCGCGTCGATCGTCGCGCGAAGTCTGTAGCGGATTCCCTTCCCGGTCGTAATCGGGGTGATTGTGCCAAGGGCGCATTCTATCTTGCTTCGAGCACTCATCGTTGGAGCTTACCTAGCGAACGCAGCTTCTCATAGGCTCGGTTACGCTCTCGGTCCGTGGCTCGTGCAGGGGCTAGCTTCGGCTCTTTCCCCTCTTCCCCATTCAACTCTTGCAGCAGCTTCTCGAGCGGCTCCGGAGCAAGCCATCGACGGGCGGCCCGAGCAACCTCGGGAAGCGTAAATGAACGATCAGGCACGCCCACTTGCGAAGAAGTATCCTTGTTTGAGCTGTCTGTTTCGAAGATGATCCGCGCCAAAGTGATTGCCTCACTCTAGTTATTGGTTTTGCCCCCCAAAAAGTTGCGCGGCCGCGCGTGTGAGGAGCGCTCGGGAAACGACTATCGACGGGAAATCACAAAGCAAAAGCTACTTCGAATTTTTTTCGCAGAGGGCGCAGAGAACCTTCGCTCGCGCCTCGCCTTCTGCGTTCGGCGGGGCGTGTCTGACTGTCCCTGTTGACATCTGCATTGTCCGCCGCCGCATGTCACTTCTGCGACCTTGGCGCGACGCACGTTCGCCCCCGGCGCGACACTTCTGCGCCCTTTCTTGTCACTTCCGTTCGTTCAGAGCCAAAGTGTCGCGGTTGTGTCGCAGAAGTGACCGGTTGAGATGCACGGACGCCGCCAAAGTGACAGGCAGGGCCCCCAACTTGTTGGGGCAAGGCATAGTTTTGGCAGACACCAAAACTGCACGCGTCCTCGCTCGCTGCCCGCGCGCTCGGTCACGCGAGTTGCGCGCTCAACGCCTTCGGCTTATTCGCGCACTCAGAACAGACTTCCCTCTAGACAACGCGATCGTGATGCCTATGCTCGACGACGTGGGAGAACTGAACCATCGACTCACGGTACGGCTTGAAGACGCGCACGTCGCTCCCTCTACGCTCCCCTCGTTTTCCGCACGTTGCGGGTAATGACGAGGGTGTCCGATGGGCTTAGTCTTCGGTGCACCTCACGGCAAAAAGGAAAAGGACTCGATGCCAGCTCAAGACCAACAATACGACGTTGTATTCGCCAACGGGCGGGTGATCGACCCGGAGACCTATCTCGATGGCAAGTTCAACGTCGGCATCCGTGGCGGGCAGATTGCGGCGGTTTCTGATCAGCCCCTCGAGGGAAACGAGGTCATCGACGTATCGGGCATGATCGTCTCGCCCGGCTTCATCGACACCCATGCCCATGGGATGAACATCCCGAGCAATCGGGTACAGGCCTTCGATGGGCTGACCACGACGCTCGAACTGGAAGCTGGCGTGCTTCCGGTCGGGGAGTTCTACGACAATTGCGCGAAGGAGGGCCGGCCGCTCAACTACGGTGTGTCGGCGGGCTGGGCTTGGGCGCGTCTGGTCACCATGAACCCGGAACGAGCGCCGCAGGGGAAGCCCGTACCCAAGCTCCAGTTCGTGTTCGGCTCCTTCGATCTCAAGGAGTGGGTGAACGACGTAGCCACCGAAGAGCAGCTTCAATCCATCCTGGAATGGACCGAGCAGGGAATCAAAGAAGGGGGGCTGGGGATCGGTGTGCTCCATGGGTATGCACCCGGAGCCGGGCTCAAGGAGCTGCACGCACTGTGGACCTTGGCCGCAAAGTACGACATGCCGACGTACACCCATATCCAGAATCTCTCGATGGTGGACCCCAACAGCGGCGTCCGGAGCATGATCGAGCTCATGGGGTTGGCGGCCGCGACGGGCGCCCACACTCACGTCTGTCACTGGAACAGCACGAGTCTGCGCGACATCCCTACGATCCGAGGAATCGTGAGGAAGTCTCAGGCGGCCGGGCTCCGAGTCACGACCGAAGCCTACGTGTACGGAGCTGGCTGCTCCGCTCTCGGGGCGCATGAGTTCGACCCGAGCGACGTCGAGCAGAGGATGCAGGTTCACTTCGACGACTTCACCCTGCTCAAGAACATGACAGACTTCAAAGGCAAAGAGGACTTCGTCAAGGAACGCGATGCTCATCCCGACGACGCGGTGGTGATCCACTTCCTCGACGAAGACAACAATCCGCATGACGCATCGCTACTCGACATGTCGGTCCTGTTCCCCGGCACCGCCATCTGTACGGACTCGGTCCCGTGGGTGGACGCAGCCGGAGCGTTTTACACAGGCACGGATTGGCCGCTGCCCGAACATCTAAACTCCCATCCTCGTGCAGCCGGCAACTACTGCCGCTTCTTGCGCAAGTGGGTCCGCGAACGCGGCGTGCTGAGCTGGATGGACGCGATCCGCCAAGCTTCGCTGAATGCGTGCCTGATCCTCGAGGACCATGTCCCCATGATGAAGAAGAAGGGGCGTATCCAAGAGGGCATGGACGCCGACGTCATCGTCTTTGACCCGGACACCGTGACGGATGCCGCGACGTTCGACAAACCGCTGCAACTGTCCAAAGGCATGAAGCACGTGATGGTGAACGGAACCTTTGTGATCCGTGACCAGGCACTGGACACCAAAGCGATGCCGGGGCAGCCCGTGCGCGGACCCATTCGGAACTAGCAGCTGTAGCGTCACTGCAAATCGACAAGGACGGAGCAGAACAATGTGCATCAATCACGGAACACCCAAGGACTCAGGATCCCTCGTCGACGGAAGCCGACCGCATCATCCCTCGGAATCTGCGGCCGGCATCGAGGCGAAGGAGACTCTGATCAAGAACGTCAGCGTCTTCAACGGAACCTCCGGGACTCTGATCACTGGCAAAGATGTCGTCCTCCAGGGCAACACCATCGCCAAGCTCATACCGGCCGGTAGCGACGCCTCAGCCTATGGGGAGGTCATCGACGGCAAGGGTGGATATCTGACGCCTGGACTGATCGACGCTCACTGGCACTGCATGCTCGCGCTCAACGCAGGGGTCGTGATCAACTCCCCGGCCCAGTACATCGACGCTGTGGCGACCTGGGAAGCCGAAAGGCTCCTCATGCGCGGGGTGACGACGGTTCGTGACGCGGGCGGCAACACCGCAGGCCTGAAGCGCGCGACCGATGAAGGCTATGTCAAGGGGCCACGAATCTATCCGTCACAGGCGATTCTGTCCCAGTACTCGGGCCATACCGATTTTCGCAATGTGAACTTCATGCCCAAGGAGTGGGGCGGGCCGCCTTCGGCTCTCGAGCAGATTGGGCTCGGTATCCTGTGCAACGGTGCTGACCAGGTCCTTGCGGCGGTGAGGAACAACCTCTACCAGGGAGCGACCCAGATCAAGCTGGCCGTCAGCGGCGGAGTAATCTCTTTCGGCGATCCGCTCTACGTCCATGAGTTCACGCAAGAAGAGATCGAAACGGCAGTCCGCGCGGCAACCGACTTCGGAACCTACGTGATGGTCCACGTGCATAGCGCCGGGCCCATCAAGCGCGCGATCAAAGCCGGCGTGCGATCCCTCGAGCACATCAGCTTGGCCGACGAGGATGCGGTCAAGATGATGGCCGACGAGGGCTGCCATGTCACGCTGGCACCGATCTGCGCCAAGAACGTCGCGGAGGGTTATCCGAAGGGCGACGTGCGACAGGTCAAGGGCCAGCAAGCTTGGGACCACACCGCCAAGGTCATGCAATGGCTTGCAAAGCACGGAGTGAGTATTGCCTGGGGCACGGATCTCCTGGACACCTGGGCGGACAGAGACCTCCAACTTGCCGACCTCGCCCTCAGGAAGGAGTGGTTCAGCTCGGCCGACGTCATGATTCAAGCCACTGGTAACGCTGGCGAGATCGTAGCCCTGTGCGGCCAGAGGAATCCCTACGGCAAACTAGGCGTGATCGAAGAAGGCGCGATGGCCGACTTGCTGATCTACGACAAGAACCCGCTGGACGACGCAGAGGTCGTCGTCGATCACGAGAACAACCTCAAGCTGGTCGTCAAGGATGGGAAGGTCTACAAGAACGCGTTGTGACAACCGTTTCCCATGGCGACAGAACCTGACCAAAACTATGACTTCGATGAAGCCTGCCGCTTCGTCATCAAGCTAGGCATGGCCGCGCATCGCTACGGCTCGAACTCGGCCCGCCTCGAAGCGTTTCTGTTGCGAGCGAGAAAAGCTCTCGGCTTTCGCAGTGCCTTCCGCTCCAGGCCCAACAACCCGTCCCTGGTTGGGCCATGGAAACGCCCGACTAAACAATCCGACCCCCCTTTTGACCTGTAAGCAACTCCCTCTGAGCGAGTCGCCGCATGCCCCCGGGCCGCGGTGGATGTCGGCGCGAAGCCGCTGAAGACCAAGTACCCTCGGTCCACCACACAGTCGGCTGGGTCGGGACAGCGTCTCGGGCCTCAGCAACTCAAACTAGACGCACCGGTGCCCTAGCCGATGCGCTCTACCGCCGTACCAGTCTCCGAAGAGGCCGCGCCGCTACGTCTGTCCGACGACGCCATGCGCCCGGCACATCCACCAAGCGCCTTGCGGGAACACGACACTGCGGAGCCCCGCACGCCACTGCTCGAGCGCTAGGCGGTAGGCCCGTCGAAAAGCCCGAAGCTCTGCTACGGCTTGAAAGAACGCTTTCCGCTGCCCCCGTCCGACGGCAAACGTCGGATTTCGACTGCGGAGCAGCTCGAAGCTCGTGGCGCGCCGATAGGGGGAAAGCCGCCGCACGCGCTCTGCACCAAGGATGCGCCAGCCACGCGCCTTCACTTCGGCTCGGGCCTGCCGCTCCTGGCGCTCGAGTTCTTCCTTCACCGCCTCCCGCACCGCTTGGGCAAGATGCGTCTCTTCGAGCGCGGGCGGCAAGGTGAGGGTGAGCTCCACGGTGTCGGGCCACTTTCGATTGTCCGGTCTGAAGAAGACTGCAGGGCGCTCGATGACCAAGGTGCGCCGCCCGAGCTCGTGCGGGAGCACCGTGACCCCGGGCCAGTCCCGGGCGCGGGCCACCAGGCCGGCCTTGACCGGATTGACCGCCACATAGGCGAGCTTTTCAATCATCGCCTGCTCGGTCAGCAGTCGCACGACGGAGCTCTTTTCGTGGTCCCAGATGGGTCCCTCCCACTTGCGAAGCACTTTGGCACCGAGCGAGACGAGCCGGTGAAGGTCGCGCAAGAAATCGGGGAGGCGCCGCGTGGGGTCGGTGACCACCAAGTGCTCGTGCGTCGACATGAGCGTGACCCCGTGTACGAGGATGCCGAACTGTCGGGCGCACACGGCGAGGGTGTAGAGGTAGAGCTGACGGATGGCAGGGTCGGGGCGAAACAGGTGGTGACGGCGAAGGGTACGCCGGGTGACCATCACGGTGTCGCCCGGGAGCACGAGGCGGGGTTGAGTCATGCGCGATGGACACGCACGAAGCGCGCCAGGATGCCCGAAAGTGATTTCAACGCTTTGCGGGGGCTCCCCTGGCGGATACCATCAAGGGCGACGGCGGACGCCAACGAGGGTGGGGTTGTTTCTAACATTTAGGACCGCGCAATTCGGCGCTCACCGTCATTCCGATGGGCTAAGAGGCCTAAAATCAATAGGCAATTCGGTCGGTTTCGATTTGCACCGCGGCAGCGGTAGACACGCGGGTTGTTGGAGGGATAGCGTCCCGGCTTACTGTGAGGGCTAAATGGACTTTGTTGTTGGAGCGACCGGAACGGTCGGGGGTGAAATCTGCGCACTACTCACCAAGGCGGGGCGAAAGGTCCGCGGCCTGGTGCGGTCGCAGTCCGACCCAGGACGCGTGGCCGAGCTGAAGAAGCTTGGCGTCGAGGTAGTGGAGGGTGACCTGAAGGACAGCGCTTGGATGGCAGGCGCCTGCACGGGCGTGGAGAATCTGTACACCACCGCATCGGCGCTGCCTGTCCCGAAAGAGGGCGACGAGATCCACTCGGTCGACCTCGCTGGACAGAAGAACTTGATCGCCGCCGCCAAGGCCGCGGGAGTCAAGAACATCGTCTACACGTCGTTCCCTCGCTACGACGACGTCCACTTCCCTCTCGGCGACGCGAAGAACGCCGTGGAAGAGGCGATCAAGTCCTCCGGTATCGGGTACACGATTCTGCAAGCTTCGTTCTTCAATGAGACCTGGCTCAGCGCCGCGGTTGGATTCGACTGGGCAAGCGGCGCCGTCCGAATCTACGGCGATGGAAACCAGAGGGTCGCGTTCATCGCCGCCAAGGACGTCGCGAAGTATGCTGTCGCGAGCCCCGGCAATGCAGCGGTCAAAGACAAAGTGGTGAAAGTCGGCGGACCCGAATCGGTGACGCCCAATGCGGTCGCAGGCATGTTTGAGGCGGCCGGCAAGCCGCTTAAGGTGGAACACGCTCCGGAGTCTGCGCTGCAGGAGCAACTCGCCGGCGCCGACAACGATGTCATGAAGTCGTTCCTGGGCTTGATGATTACGATTTCTCGCGGGGACGGCGTCGACACCGCCGCTGCCCACACCGCGTATCCGAGCGTTCAGTTGACCAAAGTCAGCGACTACGTGAAGCAAATCACGAGCTAGATTCTCGATGCGCCTTCGCGCCTGGTTCGGCAAACCCTGAGCCCTCCAATAAAAGTGCCGGGACCCACGCAAGCGCGGATCCCGGCGGGTGGAGAGAACGGGTGCGAACTATGGAGAGGGAACGGTGTAGCGGAGGACGCCTTGATCCCCGGCCGTGTAGATTTCCCTCGGGCCCACTGCGAAGACCGCATGCGATCCACCGGGAAGATCGGCGCTGACGCGCGTCCAGCTTCCGCCGTCATAGTGGCTGAGGCCGCCGTAGCCCACAGCGAACATGTTTTCTGGTGAGGTGCCGTGGACAGCGGGGACGAAATAGCCGAGGCCCTCGAGCTCGGGCTGCTCCGACCTCCAGAACACCCCGTCGCCAAAGAGCACGCCATCTTTGTGGGGCACAAAGATGTGCTCCGCGTCGAAGCCGGTCACGTGGCGGTAGTCGACGTCCTCGTCGTCGAAGAGCGTCGCCCAGTCGTTGCCGTCGTAGTGGAGGATGGTCCCCTCGTCGCCGACGGCGTAGACGTCGTCCGGGGCAGCCGCCCAGACGCCACGCAGGTGAGCGTCGGTGCCACTGTTCATACTGTCCCAAGCCGCTCCGTTGAAGTGCGCGATGGAGCCGTTGCGGCCTACTCCGAAGACGTCGTCTTCGGACGTGCCAGTCAGGTCGGCGAAAGATGACGGTGTGTTGCCAGCCATGCGCGCCCAGTTCTCGCCGTCGTAAACGAACATTTCACTTCCGGTTCCGGCCGCGTAGGTTCGCTGCTTCGTGCCCCAGGCAGCGCGGAGGTCAAGCTGTCCGAATTCGCCGAAGTCTTCGGGCTCCAAAGTGAAGCCGTCGTAGCGGTGGACCGCGGAGCCGAGGAAGAGCACGTCGTCCGGGCTCGTCGCCCAAATCTTCCTGATGCTGTACGAGTACGAAAGCCGGACCTCCCAGGATTTGCCATCGAAGAAGTGCACCCCGTTTCCGCTTGCGAACAGGCGATTGCCGCCAAATCCAAACACCGATCGAATGTTCTGGCGATATTCAACATCGGAGATCGACGGCAAATCCATGCTGCTCCACGCTTTACCGTCAAAGCGCAGAATTGTTTGGTCGCCGCCCACGAAGACCTCGGTCGCAGACGATCCCCAGATACTGTGAAGATCTTGGCCGTTCTCACCCCGCATCGAGGTCAGCTCGCGGCCGTCGAAGTAGAGGATCGAACCCCGCAGTCCAATGGCGAAAGTCGCTTCCGGGCCCGCGCTCCAGACATTGGCGAGCCCGTCGTTCACGGGGACTCTATGCTCGATCCAGTCGACTCCGTCGAAGTGAGCGAAGCGAGGTGCGCCGGGGCTTTCCACTGAGCGGCCGACCAAGACCACGTGACCCGGCCCGCTGCCCGAGATCCCCCTCCAACGGATGTCGGTGGGCAAACCGGTGTCGACAATGCTCCATTCCTCGCCATCGAAGTGCATCACCTGCGAGCTGGATATGGCGAACAGGTTCTTTGACGACGTTCCCCATAGTCCGTAAATCCCCGCCGGAACCTCGATCTCCATCCACGCCTCGCCGTCGTAGTGCAGCAAGTCTCCGTAGCCATTGCCCGCAAATACATCGGTTGGAGAGAAGCCGAAGAGCGCGCTGAAGTCTCGGTGCGAGTAGTCGTGGCCCAGGGCGACCGGCGCCCAACGCGCCCCATCGAAGTGCGCGAGCAATCCATCTTCGCCGGCCATGAACATGTCGTTCTCGGAGGTCCCCCAGAGAAGCGGACCATAGTCGTCGCCGCTCAGCATCACGAGCTCCGCTTCAAGCTCGGTTGCCGGCGCGAGCTCTTGTTCTTGGTCCTGCGCGGGATCCGGTTCCGGTTCCGGATCGACTCGGGGACCGGCCAACTCTCCGTTCGGATCGTCGAGCTCGTTACCAGGTTCGCCATTCATGGCCGCGGACCCGCAACCCTGACCGGTCACGAGCAAGATCATCGCCAAAATCAAACCCAAGAGGCGCCGTTCTTCGTTTTCCATCGTTCTCTCCATCTCCGTTGGCGGTTCCGCTCCGCCTTTCATCAGGGCCTACGCCGGCGCCTTGGATTTGGATTAATCAGTTGAATAGAAAGGCAGGCACGTCCCTGGTTGACCTCTTGGGACTACCAGGTCGACGGCGCCCCAGAGTCATCGAAGCCTGTTCCTGCTGCGCAGCAACGGCAGTCGAGTCCCTAATCCTGCTCTGTGCGGCGCCCTCAGCGGACTCTGTGCCGACGATGAGCGGTCCAGGCGACGCCCGAAATGCACCCGTGCGTCGGCCGACGCAAACGTCGGGCGCGACGGACCCTCATGCCGAGCGAGCCGGCTACGTCTGCCCAGTCACCCCGTGCACCCGGCACATCGACCAGGTGCCCTGCGGGAACACGACACTTCCTAGCCCCGACCGCCACTGCTCCCGTGGCGCCGTCATGTAGGTCCGAAGCTATTCAGAATCGCAGATCGGTAGATGGGTGCGGAGGGCTCATGGGTGATATGAAAGGCACGTGGGCTCTATCCTCATCGCGATCGACTCGGTCGTAAACGTTCTCCTGGGGTTGCTGTTGCTGATCTTTCCCCCGAGCCTTGTAGAGTGGCTGGGTTTGCCTCTGCCCAGCAGCACCTTCTACGTGAGGATCCTCGGGGCCGTGATCTTGGGAATCGGGGTCGCTCTGGCCATCGAGTTCAGACGAGAGCCCAGTGCATCGTTGGTGGGTTTGGGCACTGGAGGGGCTGTTGCCATCAACCTCTGCGGTGGTGTCGCCCTGGTGGCCTACCTCGCCTTCGGTGACCTTTCCCTTTCGACGGAAGGAAAGATCGTTCTTTGGACCCTGGCCGCGGTCGTCGTCGGATTGGGCCTGGTCGAGCTCGTCGCGAACCTGTCCAGTCGTCGGCCCTCGAGTTGATCCACAAGGCGCTTTCCAGCCGCTCACTTCCGGGTCGGACGTTTCGGACACTTCGGACAGCACTTCGCGAGCTTCCGTAACTCGTCAATCAGCTCCTCGATGCGCTCCAACGGACACGATTGGTCACTAGGCACCCTAACCCCTTGAAAGCATTGAGTGCACCTTGGGTTTCGTAAACCGTAGGTCATCAGTTCGACTCTGATCGGTGGCTCTAGTGATGACGGGCACTTAGCCCATAGTCGATAAGGTCGCGGTCGTACCGTGTGACCAATCATGACCAAACGTTTGTAGTGACGGTCGGTTTCGGGCTGCAGAGACCTCTTGGCCTTGCTCACGAGAAGGTGAGCCGGTGCCAAGAACTGCAAAGCCCGAGAACCTTGGACCCAACCGCTGGCGTATTCGGTGGCACGATCACTCCGGGAAGCGTCGGTCGAAGCGATCCCACCCAGGTTGGTGGATCACGGAACAAAGAGGTGTTTTCTCTGACAACCTCAACGTGACGACCGACGGCGGACTATGGCGGAACGCCAACCTGGGTCGAGTCGTCGGTCGGGTCGCCGACACAGGACAATTACGTATGCCAGCTACTTCGGGAGCAATGTCATTCGGCTGCGACGACCAAAGTTGCTTGCTGGCTGTGGCACGGGATCTTCTCTCGATCAGCGCGCGCCTTGAGTCTGGTGGCGCTCGGTGGCAACCTCGCGGTGAGCATGCCCCCGAGCTCGATGACGCGCCGTTTTCCCGCAGCGTGCGCGACCCTTTTCCTGGCTGCCGCGGTGGCATGCAGCGCCGCCTGTGGAAAGGAGACGACCCGCCCCACGGTAGCGCCAGCAGACGCGGGTGTGCCGCGACAGGCGGAGGTGTTTTTGACCTCCCGTGCCGGCGACGCGATGCGAGAGACCGGAACCATCTCGCTGGTCGTGCCTGCGTCAGGGCTGGCCGGCGCGAGCGCCGGGATCACCGTGTACCCGGACCGGGAGCGGCAGGTGTTTCACGGGGTCGGTGGGTCTCTGACCCAGGCATCGGCCGCAGCCCTCGGGAAGCTCTCACGGGAGAAGCGGGTGGAGGTGCTCGAGGCGTACTTCGGGCCGGACGGGGCGGGTTACGCGCTCTCCCGGGTCCACGTCGGGAGCTCGGACTTCTCTGAGTACAGCTACGACTACACCGACGACGACGACCCCAGCCTCGCCGGGTTCTCCATCGACGAGGACCGGCAGAACGGCCTCCTCGAATTGATCACCGACGCACAAGCGGTTCCCGGGGCTTCGTTTCGGATCGTGGCGTCGCCTTGGACCGCGCCGCCCTGGATGAAGGACAACGGCAAGTACTACGGACAAGGCCGTGGAGGTAGGCTTCTCGTGGACCACTACGACACCTTCGCACGCTACTTTGTCGCCTATCTCCAGGCGTACCGAGAGGCCGGCGTGGAGGGGCCGGTCGGTCTTCACGCGTCGGCGATTCGGAACCCGGACGGAACCACCGCCGTTCACGTCTTCAACGAGGGCGCCGCCGACGTCGCCTACGTCGTTCGTATCGGAGAGCAGGAGGCGACGGTCACCAGCCCAGCCGGGTCGCTTCAGACGCTGGTCATCGAGCCTGCACCCACGGGCTGAAGTAGAACCATACCAACGCGACTAGCGCGACGAGGAGCACCGAGGCCCAGCGATCCTGGGTCCGCCATCGCGAAGGCGGGGCGTCTTCTGATGCCGGGGTAGTGGCGAAGGTGAGGCCATCGAGCTTGGCGGCGTCCGGCGCCCGGGTCAGCAGAGAGACGCCGATGAGCACCACGCTGCAGAGCAGGAAGAGCAGCGCCGCGAAGTGGAGGAAGTTGATCTCCGCGTACGCCAATGTGAATCCCGTGTGCTCGTCCTTGGTGAGCTCGGCGACGAGGCGCAGGGTCCCTAAGACGAATCCCGTAGCGAGGGCCGCGATGGCACCGGCGGCGTTGGCACGGCGCCAGAGGATGCCGATGAGGAACACCGCGGCGATCGGCGGTGAGATGTAGGCCTGGACGCTCTGGAGGTATTGGTAGAGCTGCCCGGAAATGAACTGCATCATCGGGATCCAGAGCAGGCCAAGCGCGACGAGCACAGCGGTCGCCGTCTGCCCCACCCGCACCTGTCGCGCCTCCGATGCGTCGGGTCGGAGCTTGAGGTAGATGTCCCGCGTGAAGAGGGTGGAGCAGGAATTGAAGACCGACGACAGCGAGCTCATGAGCGCTGCGAGCAGTCCTGCGACCACGAGCCCCCGGATCCCCAGCGGCAGCAGCGCGCCGATGAGGACGGGGAGCGCTTGGTCCGGGCTGTCGAGGGTGATCTCCCCACGGGATGCGAGCGCGTGGGCGACGATGCCAGGTACGACGAAGATGAAGAGCGGCAACAGCTTGAGCAGCCCGCCGAAGATCGTTCCCCGCCGAGCGTTGTCCTCGTCCGCCGCAGACAGCACGCGCTGAACGATGAACTGGTCGGTGCACCAGTACCAGACACCAAGGATCGGCGCGCCCAGAAGGATGCCTGTCCACGGGAAGTCCGGATCCGAGAGCGGCTTCCAGACGGACATGAAGCCCGGTCCGGCTGCTTCGACCATCGCGCCCCAGCCCCCGATCTCGCCGAGCCCGATCCAGGTGACCGCGACCGCACCGCCGACCAGCACGAACATCTGTATCAGGTCCGTGTAGAGGACCGCCCGCAGCCCGCCCAACACCGTGTAGATCCCCGTCGCGACGACGACGACGAGGGCGCCGGTCCAGAAGTCGATGCCCATCAGGGACTCGAAGACGATGCCCCCCGCCGCGATCGTCACCGAGATCTTGGTCAACACGTAGCCGACGATCGAGATGACCGCGAGGTACCAGCGCGCCGCCGGCGAGTATCTGCGTTCGAGGAACTCGGGCATCGTGAAGACGCCGCTCCGCAGGTAGAAGGGGACGAAGACCCAGCCCAGCACCAGCAGGATCAAGGACGCGAGGATCTCGAACTGCCCCACCGCCACGCCGCTCGCGGCGCCCGTGCCGGCGAGTCCCACCAGATGCTCGGACCCGATGTTCGAGGCAAAGAGCGAGGCGCCGATCACGAACCAGCCGACGTTGCGGCCCGCGAGGAAGTAGTCCGTCGAGCTCGTCTGCTCCCGCCGCTCCGAAACGGTCGCCCACGCCGCGACCCCGAAGACCGTGACGAAGTAGAGGGCGACGACGACCCAGTCCAGCCATTCGAGAGCGCTCACGGGGCGGAGCATACCAGCCCGGCGAACAATGCCGGTTGCTGGACGGGCGTTGTGGGGATGTCCGTCCCGAAGGCGCGGTCCTGAGCGTGCCACACAGCACGGTATCGGGACGCACCTCCGACGAGAACGCCACCGGCATCTGGAACTCTCGAGGGACGGTGAGGGTGGCGAGCGGCCTGGTCGCGGGCAGAGGTGCGACGGCCATCATCACCCGGAACTAATCGGACCAATCGTACCCAGGGCGCAGTCGATTCTACTTCGAGCACCCATTGGTCGATCTCACCCAACGACTTGCGACTACTCGCGGTCGAAGCGGTCGGCCTGCATGACCTTCGTCCACGCGGAGACGAAGTCGTTCGCGAACTTCTCCTGATCGTAGGCGTAGAGCTCTGCGACCGCTCGAAGCTCGGAGTTCGAGCCAAAGACCAGGTCGACCTCGGTAGCCGTCCACTTCGGGGCGCCGGATTCCCGGGCCACTCCCTCATAGGCGTTGTCGCCGGTCTTGCTCCACTTCGTATCCATGTCGAGTAGGTTGACGAAGAAGTCGTTCGACAGCGCGCCCGGTTGCTCGGTGAAGACTCCAGCCTTCGACCCGGCTGCGTTCGCATCGAGTGCTCGCATCCCGCCCACGAGCGCGGTCATCTCAGGCACCGTGAGGTCCAAGAGGTCTGCCTTCTCGATGAGGAGCTGCGAGGGGGACCTCCCCCGCTCGTCGGCGTCCTTACCCGCATAGTAGTTGCGGAAGCCGTCGAACTTCGGCTCGAGATAGTTAAAGGACTCGACGTCGGTTTGGTCTTGCGACGCGTCGTTGCGCCCCGGGGAGAACGGCACTGTCACGTCGAGCCCCGCATCCGCGGCTGCTCTCTCGATGGCTGCGGCGCCCCCGAGGACAACCACGTCGGCGAGAGAAACGCGCTTATTGCCATTCAGCAACTCGTTGAACTCGGCTCGTACCGATTCGAGCTTCGTGAGAATCGCCGAGAGTGCTTCGGGGTCATTCGCCGCCCAATCTTTCTGTGGTGCGAGTCGAATGCGGCCCCCGTTGGCACCACCGCGCATGTCGGTGCTGCGGTAGCTCGAAGCTGCTGCCCAAGCGGTGCGAACCAGGTCCGAGACCGAGACGCCCGACGCGAGGATCGCCGTCTTCAGGCGTGCTGCGTCGCCGGGGTTGATGAGTCCGTGGTCGACCTCGGGCACCGGATCCTGCCAGATGAAGTCTTCTTCCGGAACCTCTGGCCCCACGTAGCGAGACTTGGGACCGAGATCGCGGTGGACGAGCTTGAACCAGGCCAGTGCGAACGCATTCTCGAACTCCTCGGGGTTCTCGAGGAAGCGCTTCGCAATCTTCTCGTACTTCGGGTCCATGCGCATGGAGAGGTCGGTGGTGAGCATCATCGGCTCGTGCATCTTGCCCGGCACGTGGGCGTCGGGAACCACTTTGACGTCGCCTTCCGGCTCCCACTGATGAGCGCCGGCCGGGCTCTTCGTCAATGACCACTCGAAGTTGAACAAATTTGCCAGGTACTGGTGGGTCCAGTTGATGGGCGCGGACGTCCACGCCCCTTCGAGCCCGCTAGTCGTGGTGTCTTCTGCGTTCCCCTTCCCGCACTTGTTGTGCCAGCCAAACCCCTGCGATTCGATCTCGGATGCAGCAGGGTCCTTGCCCACACAATCCGTCGAACGCGCGCCATGCGACTTGCCAAAGGTGTGACCGCCGGCGATCAATGCGACCGTCTCTTCGTCGTTCATGGCCATGTTGGCAAAGGTGCTGCGGATGTCATAGGCCGCCGCAACGGGGTCTGGATTGCCATCGGGGCCCTCCGGATTCACGTAAATGAGGCCCATATGAGAGGCGCCAAGGCCCTTCGCGATCGTACGCTCCTTGCCGCCGTGGAAGCGCTCCGGACTGGAGCCCAGCATTTCGTCCTCGGGTCCCCAATACACCAGGTCCGCCTCCCAGTCGTCCACGCGGCCGCCCGAGAAGCCGAGAGTCTCGAAACCCATCTGCTCCATGGCCACGTTGGCGGAGAGGACCATCAGGTCAGCCCAGGAAACGCTGTCACCGTACTTCTTCTTGACCGGCCAGAGGAGGCGCCGCGCTTTGTCGAGATTGGTGTTGTCAGGCCAGCTGTTCAAAGGCTTGAAGCGCTGCTGACCACCATCGGCCCCACCGCGTCCGTCGCTCACCCGGTACGTGCCAGCGCTATGCCAGGCCATGCGAATGAACAGGGGGCCGTAGTTGCCGTAGTCGGCGGGCCACCAGTCCTGGGAGTCAGTCAGAATCGCCTCGAGATCTCGTTTGAGCTGGCCGTAGTCGACCTTCGCGAACTCCGCCCGATAGTCGAAGTCCGGACCCAGTGGGTTGGACTCGAGAGAGTTGTTTCGGAGGGGCTTGAGATCGAGCGACTTCGGCCACCAGTAGTCATTGGGTTTGGCTTCCCCCGGGTCGAGCTTCGCTGCTGCCTCGGTCGATGAGTCCGCGGCTGGAGTCTCTTGGGGAGACTCCGCAGGAGGCTCGTTCTGTTCGCAGGCAGCGAGGCTGCCGAGTACGGCGATCAGTAGTCCGGTGACCAAGGGTTGGATGAAACTGAAATGCATTTGTCTTCGCTCCTGTCGGGTGGCGACCACCGCTATCATGGGCACGGGGTTGCAATACAACCAACACATTCTTTCGATGACCGCCTCAGGCTCCGTTGGCACGGAGGTCATTGCTTCACGTGCAATCGTTGTCGACGTGGAGACTTCTTGCAACTGCAAGAGCCGCCAAGTGCTCGGGATCAGCTACGATGGTGGGTACCAGGAGCACGTGATTTGTCCATGGGAGGCGGTCGCTCGGATTCCCGACGCGCTCAGCGCAGTGGACGCCTCTTGGCCCCTCGGACTCGAGCGGAGCGCCGAATTTCGCGATACGGGAGGCTGTGTCGCGTAGGCGAGCGTGCGGAGAGGGCGTTTGTTTCGGCTGTGCTCTCACAGCGAGGCGATCACCGCTGCGAACATTTGGCGGCTGGCGGCTGCAGTCGAAGACTTGAAGCCCCTGAACGCGATCGCTTGACGGCGCTTGGGTCTTTCTATCTCATCTTCTCCAGGCGAGGTTTCATGGCGTGTCTAGATAGGGGTCGTATTTCTTCCGCGTTGGCGATCGCGATCGGGCTCGGCGGCTGTGGCTCGAATGGCTCCCAGCTTCCCACCAGCTTCGGCGATTGCGCATCGCCTCCCTGCGAGGTCGCGCTCGAGGCCTTCACGAGTGACCCAGGGACGCTTCCGTACTGCGCAAGCAACGACGACGAGATCGACCTGAGCTGCCCGACGGCAAACGGAGCGTATAACGGAATCTGCGAGGCCGAGTGGGCGGTGCGCTACGTCTACGGATTCCCCGGGGACTTCTGGGAGTGCGTTTACGACGCGAGCACCGGCGCCTTAGTGGGCGCCAAATGGTCCCCGGACAACCACCCCACGCAGTTCGCCGCCCAGCAACTACCCGCAGGCTGCCAGCTCACGCCCGTCTGCGACGACACGAACACCAGCACGGGGCCGTAGCCACCATGCTGAGCGGAACGGCGGTTCGCTAGGCCAGGGGCTACTTGCAGGCGCGGACCGGGTCGCATATGCAGCCGGCATGGCGCAGCGCTTCGTAGTGGTTTCAGACAACGGTGAGTCCTGGGTGCTCGGCGGCGATCCGGACGACGGCAAGTTCACCTCGGGCAAAGACGAGCAGCATGCCTTGCCTGAGCTTCTCAAAGACGGATGGTCATCCAAGCTGGTGACGCCCGGCTCTGGGACCAAGGACGACTCGTCCTATTGGCTCGTCCTGCTCGAGAAGTAGTCTGAAGAGGCCTGAACGGCGTCAGAGCTGCACTCAGATGTTCTTGCGGATCGCCGCCCGGACCTACTCGGCCAATTTCTTTGAGAAATTGCTCTCGATTTGACCTCCAGTCCGCATCGAGGGTAGCGTCGCATCATGACTCGCAACTTGGCCCCTTTTTTGGTTGTCGTCGCAATTGCGATGATGTCGTTTGGCTGTGGAGACGATAGGGTCTGCGAAGACTTCGACGTCCCCATCCTCTCTTCGGAGTGCACGGAGTCCAGTGCCTGCTCCGAGTTCGATTGTGACGCCACGTGCTCCAGTAGCGTTTCGAACGCAACGGGCGACGCTTTCTGCGAGAATGAAACCTGCCAATGTCCGTGCCGAATCTGCGCTGACATCCCGCGCTTCTAGCCATTCCGCGCCGCAGGCCGAGATGGGTCCCGGCGAGAGGTGGGGCGACGCGGTGACGATCTAGGTGCCGAGCGCGCAGGGTCATACCGGCCGTGACGGCGGTGTCGATCATGCGAATGAACAATCGTTGGAATCGCTTCGTGTACCGGGCCTGGGCGCCGATCTACGATACGGTGCTCGAGCGACTGTTCAGCGCGGGGCGCCGTCGAGCCATGGAGCTGATCGGTTTGCGGGCCGGCGAGCGGGTGTGTTTCGTCGGCATCGGGACCGGCAGCGACCTCCGCCACCTTCCAAAAGGTGTCGAGGCCATCGGAGTGGACCTAAGCGAAGCGATGCTCGCCCGGGCCGGACGAAAGCTGCCGGTTGCGGGGTGCGAGATTGAGCTCCGCGTCGGCGACGCACAAGCGCTTCCACTCGAGGATGAAGCCTTCGACGCGCTCGTTCTCAATCTAGTCCTCAGCGTCGTTCCCGACCCCATTCGTTGCATGTCGGAGGCGGTGCGCGTTCTGCGCCCCGGTGGTCGGATCGTAGTGTTCGACAAGTTCCTACCGGACGGAAGCCAGGCTGGGTGGGGCCGCAAGGTCGCGAACGTCGTCTCGACGGCGCTCGGCACCGACATCAACCGGCGACTCGGGGACATCGTTGTGGGACTGCCGTGCGAGATGGTGCACGACGAGCCGAGCATCCTCGGAGGGATGTACCGGGTGGTGCTATTTCGCCGCCCACTGAGCTGAGCGGCCCGGGCTCGACGAGCCAGCGCGTGTGGTGGCTCGTGCTAGAAGCAACACATGTCGAGCGCCCGAACGACGCCGCTCCGCGCCGAACAGTTCGTGAGCGCGCGCGATGTGCAGCCCTGGTGGTACCGCGCAGTGAACAGCGTGGGGCGCCTGTTCCCGCGTGGGAAGCGGCCGTCGGCAGAGGCATGGTTCGAGAAGGCGCAGCGACAGACCCCCAGTGCCGGTGATCCGCGACCAGAGACCGTGGCCGCGCTCGACGCACTGCTGACGGCGATCGAGTCGGACGCGACCCTCAGCTTCTCCGGTTGGATCGCGGCCAAGATGGACTGCTTCCGGATGGCGGGACAGCACTTGGCGATCGAAGGGGCTTTGCGGGACACACCCGAAATCGAACAGACCGAGCTCCCGGCACCGATCTTCCTCATCGGTTGGATGCGTACTGGCACTACGTTCGTGCATCGGCTCCTCGCGCAGGATCCCGACACGCGCACCATGCCGTACTGGGAAAGCATGTACCCGGTCCCGCCGAGAGACGGCAAAGACAAGCGAGCCGCGGAGCTGACCCGGGTGCTCGGGCAGCTCGAGGCGCTTTCACCAAACTACGAGGCGATTCATCCGATGGGGGCCGAGGAGCCCGAGGAGTGCGTCGCCCTCTTCACGAACGTGTTTCGGACTCTGCAGTTCAACGTGCAGTACCGTGTGCCAAGCTACGTCGCTTGGCTTCAGGAGCAGGACCCGCACATCGCCTACGGGCAGTACAAGCAACAGCTCCAGCTCGTGCACCATCACCGGCCGCACGGCGTGCGGTTCGCGCTCAAAGACCCTACGCACTCGGTGTTCATCGACCCGATTCTCGAGATCTTCCCCGACGCGCGCTTCGTGTTCACGCATCGCGACCCGGCGACGACGCTCAGCTCGCTTTGCAGCCTCTACGCGTACACCCGCTCGCTCTTCAGCGACGACGTCGACCCCAAGGCTCTCGGCCCCGAGCTCATCGACAGCTACCTCCGGCCAACCCTCGAGCGCGCGCTCGCCGTCGTGGATCGTTTGCCCCCGGGCCGAGTCGCTCACATTCGCGCCCCTGACGTGTTTCGAAACCCGATCGCCGCCATGGAGCACGCATACCGCGATCTAGGGATGGAGCTGAGCGAACCGGCGCTCGAGGCGATGCAAGCCATGCTCGAGGCGGAGCGTCAGAAGCCCAAAGACGTGCACATCCACAGCCCGGAGGGCTTCGGGTTCGCCCCGGACGAGATTCGCGGGCGGCTTCGAGCCTACTGCGAACGCTTCGACCTTTGATGCCAACCGAGCATGTTCTTGCAAGGCTCTGCGCCGAGATGCGGCTTCACCCACGCTCCCCATGTCTCGCCGCGATGACCCTTTGCCTGCTCCTGACCGCCTGCTCCAGCGGCGGCACGAGCTCCGACCCGGGCGAGATCATCTGGCAGCAGTTCCCCGCCTAGTCGTCGCAGACCCTCAGTGTCACTTGGGCTGGAACATCGCTCGCCAGCCTTGCCTGGCAGCAAAGGCGAACCTTGTCTGGCGTGTCTCCGAAGATCTCGAGGACTTCGAGCTCGAACTCGTCCGGTGTCGAAAGGGCGTCGGCGCCCTGAAGGACCTCGACCCGGCACGTGCCGCAGGTGGCGGCGCGGCACGAATACGGAACCTCCGCCGCGGGGTTCGCATCGGTGATGTCCATGATGGTTTCGCCTGATACGGCCTCGACTTCGACGCCGGCCGGCTCGAAACGTACTCGGATGCTGCTCATGCCTTGATTTGGATGGGATCTTCGTGAAGCCCCGCGTAGAACGGATACGGGTCCGAAATGACGTCCGGATTGAAGGGGTCGTAAATCGGATCGTATTCGATCTCGGATGTCATTCGACCGTGTCTTCCGTGAGCTTCTCGATAGCCGCGACGAACACGTCTGGATCCTGCGCGCCCGGAATCAAGTAGCGACGGTCGAGAACGAACGAGGGCACGGCTTGAATGCCCTTGCTCAACCAGAAGCGCTGGTGCTCGCGGACGTCCGCCGCGTACCGGCCATCCTCGAGCACGGCGGCGGCTTCCGCCTGGTCGAGCCCTACCCGGCCCGCCACCTCTGCAAGAACCTTCTCATCGCCGACGTTCTCCTGCTTGGAGAAGTAACTCTCGAACAGCGCGAGCTCGAGCTGGGATTGCTTTCCCTGCTGCTCGGCCCAGTTCAGCAATTGATGCGCGAGGAAGGTATTGTAGATGCGCTGCCCCTCGTAGAAGTTGAAAGAGAAGCCGAGCGAATCGCCGACCTTCCCGAGGCGGTCGCGCGCGGCGTCGCTCTGCTGCCGGTTGGTCCCGTACTTCTGCCCCATGTGCTCGCGAAGCTCCTGCCCCTCGGGCGGCATCATCGGGTTGAGCTCGAACGGGTGCCAGTGGAGCTCTGCTTCGACCGCGCCTTCAACGCGGGTGAGCGCTTCCTGCAACTGCTTGTAGCCGATGACGCACCAGGGGCAGACCACGTCGGAGACGATGTCGATTCGGATCTTGGCAGGCGGCGTGGTCATCGATTTTGGCCCAGGACCGAGTCATGGCCACCCAAGGCGCGCCCGTCAACCGAGGGCCTATTCTCATCACTGCAGCAGCGGGGAACGCAGGGCGAGAGGTCGTGCGCGCGCTCGAGGCGCGCGGCGGCGCCCACCTTCGCCGACCCTAGAGCGGCGACGTCCCGCAGCGCGTGAACCAAGGCAGCACGTCGAGGGGCGCATCGACCCGCACCGTCGTGCGCCCGTCGAGCTCGTCGCCTTCCCCGTGGAGTTGCCAGCAGCCATCTGGAAGCCAGACTTCGCGCTCGGTTGCGCCCTCTTCGAGCACCGGCGCGGCGAGCAGGTCGGGGCCGAGCATCCACTGGTCGTCGTTGTGGGGATTCCCTTCGGCTTCAGGGTCGTGAAGCCACATCGGTCGCGTGACCGGCATGCCGGTGTCGACCGCTTCTTGCCAGAGCTCGAGGATGAGGGGCCGCGCGCGCACGTGGAGCTCCGCTGCCGCGGTCCAAAGCGATTGTGCCTTGGGCTCGGGGTCATCGGGCTCCCAGAACCACGGCATGCGGACGCCGTTGAACGCGGAGTTGTGAACGCGGAAGTGGGCCGTGAAGGCCGCCGCTTGCGACCAGCGCACGTAGAGCTCCTTGGTGCTGCCGGGGAGCGCGAGCCAATCCGCGTAGCCACCGATGTCCGTGGTGAAACCGTAGAGCCCGCCCACCGCGCGGTTCAGCATGTCGGGCACGATCGAGGGCAAGCCGGTCTCCGTGCTCCAGTCGACCGACTCGTCCCCGGGAAAGGTGGCGCTCTCATAGGCCGCAGACCCCGGACGACCGCTGTAGCCGGCACGTGCGAAGAAGAAGATCTCGCGCCCGGGGTTCTCGGCCTCGAACTCGTCGACCGCTTCACGGGTCGCTTGGTGTTGGAGTGCCGAGAGGCGATTGTGCATCGTCGCGCCGGTGCTGCCGTCGAAGAACAGCATGTGCGGCTCGACCTGCTCGCCGAAGTCAGCCATGAAGCCGTCGGCGCCAAGCTCGAGCATCTCTTTCACTTGGTCCTTCCACCACTCCCATGCGTCAGGGTTCGTGAAGTCGATGACCGCTGCCGGCGCGGTAGCGTTGAAGGGGCTCGGAAAGAGGTAGGGCTCACCCTCGTCGGTGTTGGCGACGAACCCGTTTGCAATGGCCTCATCGAAACGCCCCGGAGGCGTGAAGGAAGGCAAGTCGTTAGACACGAACGACCGAATGTAAAGGACCGCGTGCAAGCCATCGGCGTCTAGATCGGCGACCACGTCGGAGACGAAATCGCGTGGCTGCGCGGCCCACCCCTCGAACGCGTAGGACTCGACGCCGAGGTCGCGCGCGGCGATCTGCGCCAGGTCATCCTCCATCTTGGCGCGGTAGCTCTCGGCGCTCTCCGGGTTGAGCCCGGTGAGATAGGTCCGCGAAAGCATGGGGCCGAGGCTCCAGGAAGGGGCTACGCGATGCCGGCCGGTGACCTCAGTAACCCGCCCAATCGCATCCGCCGGTGCACCCGGGGCAACCAGGGCGCGAAGCTCGGCGCCGGCGACGATCACCCGCCACGCATCGTCGAGGTCGGAGGCGAGGCGCCAACTCGCCATCGCGTCGGTGTCGAGGAAGAGACCGTAGCGCGCGGATGAAACGAACAGCGGCTGAGTGTAGTAGTAGCTGGTCGTCACGTCGGGAAAGCGGTAGTCGAGGACCCAGTTCTGAAAGGACTGCCCCCGCAGATCGGTGCTTTCGCGACGCCCGCCGAAGCCGTGGAAGGCCTCCGTCGGGGACGACGCAAAGCTCGCGAAGACCGCAGAGACACCGTCGGGATCAGTCACGGAGGCAACGACGCGAAGCGTCCCCGCATCATCCGGCGCGACCCAAAGCTCCATCGTGCGACCGTCGGGATCGTCGGTGTCGAGCTCGACCACGAGCGCATCGCCATCGCTACGCACGCTTCGAACGCCCGTCGCGGCGTAGTAGCTCGGGTCCACCGGATTGGGTGGGTTCGGATCGGGCGTGGCACCGAGGCCTTGCAACACCGGGTACCGAAGCTCGGGATCGTCGCCGGTGACGAATCCGAATGGTGCGTAGACCGTCCCGCCCGCCATCTCCGTACGCCCGAGCGTCGTCAACACCACGTTGCCCTCGGTGTCTTCCACCGTCAGCGCGAACGGATCGAAGGTGACGGTGACCGTGCCGCTCCCGCTCGTGACGGTCGTCGCCGTGGACTCGGCCGTGTCGCTTGTACAAGCACCGAGGACCAGGGTCACCCATACGGCCGCAAGGAGAAACAGCGTACTTCGAATAGGTGAGATCATGCGGTGGGCCTAGCCGCTACTCGCTCCCGGTCAAGCTCCGGATGACGTCGGCCGCATCCCAGGCGCACTGCGGGTGTTCGCTACCTCGAAGCGATCGAGAAGCTGTTCGAGGCCTGTTCGAGGAACAACGAATCCTAGTGTGGCCGCGATCGCCGTGAGGCGGTAGTGTTCACGCACTTATGAGACACGGCTTGCTTCCATTCGCGCTCGTTGGGGCGGTTTCGCTCTCTACTGCGTGCTCCGACAGCTCGACCGCAGGCTGCGGGGACCCGGGCGCGGAATGCACGGTCGGCGAGGCTGCCCGGGAACGCGATCGCTTCTTCGGTTCGACGACGGGCGGCCACGCCGATTGGCTCAGCAACAAGCCCGAGCTCGCCCCATTGCTCGCGGAGCACTTCACATCCATCACGTGCGAGAATGAGCTCAAGTGGGGCTTCCTCTCGGATGCGCGCGGTGAGTACGATTTCACCACGGCCGACGAGTCGATCGCCTTCGCCGAGGAAGATGGGCAGCGCGTGCGCGGGCACACCTTGTTCTGGGCGCGCCTCAACGGAACGCCGGATTGGGTGTTCGAGGCGCTCGAGAACGTCGCCGCCCCACACGAGCCCTTGCTCTTCAACGAAGCGCTCGAGAGGAAGCCCGCGTACTTCTCGGTCGTCGAAGGCTTCGCCAACGGGACGAAAGCTTCGACGACACTGCTCACATCGCGTCGCTGAGCATGGAAACCAGCAACGCCTTCAGTTTCTCGTAGATCGGAGCCTGGAGCTCGGCCGGAAGCTCTTGCGCGAGCTTGACCGTGGCGCTCGCCGCCTCGCCCGCGATCAGCGCGCGAGACAGCGTGGACAAACGGTCGGCATCGGGCCGCACCGCGACAATCGCCGAGGTCACTGCCTCGGCCACGCGCAAGCTATTCTCTCGGTTGAGCGCGCGGAGCTCCGGCGAACCATCCACGGCCCGCCAGATCTCGAGGAACGCGGGGTTGTCTCGGTGGTTGGCGACCATGTGGTCCACGACGTCGTTGATCACCCGCTGACGCGTCGCTTCGCTGGGATCCGTGACGAGCGCGGCGAGGTCCGCGGAGAGCAACTCCGTGAGGGTCTCCGTGTAGCGCTCCCAAAGCTGCCGAACGATGGCGAGCTTGTTCGGGAAGTACTGATAGACGGACGCGATTGGCATGCCCGCCGCGCGCGCGATCTCGCGCACGGAGACGTGCTCGTAGCCTTTCTCGTGAATCAGGCGCAGCGCGTGGGCGAGAATCGCGTCGAATTTCTCGCGGCTCCTCGCCTGTTTTGGAATTCGTGTCAGCTCGGTGGTGCTTAGATGCACGGTCTCACTCGTCATGGCTCAGTACCCCGTCATCCCGCCGGGGATCTCGCCGGCCGCGTAGCTCGCCGCAGCGCGCTTCTGATCTTTGCGGAGCCGCCCGCCTGCAATGTGGCGCACGAGCCCAGGGAGACGCTTGAAGCGGTGCCCGCTGCTATGTGCGAGGACGAACGCGATCGCGCACTTCTGGAAGAGCTCCGCCCCGAAAACCACGGTGTCAGGTGTCGCGCCGACACAGATGCGCTGGTCGCCGTAGATCGCGATGTTCACACCGCCTTTGAGGGCGCCGACGGCTCGTTGATGGCGTCCGGCGCCGATCGGTTTGCCTGTCGTGCCGATGCGGCGCGCCTGTTCGTCGAAAAGCACGGGAATCTGCTCTCCGATGTGCGCGAGCGCAGCAGACCAGCGCGTGCGGCCGACGAGTATCGCACCAGCGTCTGGACGAGAGCGATAGATCGCCGCGTGGAGGGCCCCGGCCTCGTTCCCAGTCGCTTCGAACGAAACTCTTTGGAAGTGCTCGCCATCGGGAACCGCCAACAGGAACTCGTCGCGCCCGGGGATTCGCACGGACAAGGAATCTTCTCGCTCACCGAAGAGCCCCTTCTTGCGGAGCCTCGCCTCGTCGTGCTTCAGCATTTCCCTAATTTGGTCGATCATGGTCGCTCCTCGGTCACACGAGCCTCCTCGGCTCCGCGCGCGAGCACGGCCTCCAACGCGTCGACGACGACGTCGTGAACGAACGGATCCTGCGGATCCCGAGTTTCTCGGGCGCGGTCGAGGAAGAACGCTGCGCACTCGGCCTCGAGCGCAGCAATCCTCGCGAGGGCCTCGCTCTCGTCCTTGCCGACGCAGACGACGCCGTGATTGCGCATCAGGCACGCGCAGGTATCAGACGCGAAGGCACGCGCGACGCGCCTGGCGAGCAACCCGGTTCCGGACGGGGCATAGCCCACGCAAGGCGCGGAGCGCCCGAGCCGAGTGCGGCGCGCGCTGTCGCGCACATCGAGCGGCTTTGCGAGCAGCGTGTAGGCGCTCGCGACCGGCTGGTGCGTGTGAACGCTGGCCCCGAGCTCTGGGCGGGCCGAGAGGATCCGCGCGTGCATGTCGCTCTCCACCGAGGGCGCGAGCTCGCCGTCGACCTGCTCCCCGTCCGAGAGCCGAACGACGCAGACGTCTCCGGCAGACATCGTGTAGTAGTCGACGCCGGAAGCCGTCACGACGAAGTGCTCTTCGTCGGCCCGGAGCGCCACGTTGCCTCCCGTGCCGGCCACGAACCCGCAATCCGCCAGCTCGATGCAGGTCCGAACGACCCGCTCTCTCAATGCCTGGAACCGCATCACCATCGCTCCTGCCGCGCACGCCCAGCCGAATCTGAGCAATGCTAATTTTTCTCCATATGAGCATTGCTTATATTCTGCAAATGAACCTTCCCCTGCCATGCAGAACAGCGGCAAAACATCCCATATGGGCGCAGGCCGCCGCTAGGAGCGCCGGCCCGGCAAGCGAAACTCACGCCGTAGGATCGCGTCGCGCACGGGCCCTAGAAGGCGCGCCGCCGTCTGAAGCGCAGCGCTCCGGCCGCCGCCCCGGATCACCCGTGGAGGCTCCTTCGCGAGAAGCTGCTCGGCCACGAACGACGCGTAGTCGGTGGCGGTCATCGGCGATGTTTTCGCAGTGCTCACTCGGCGCTGCACCGCATCGAAGTACGGCGCGTAGCTCGAGTCCCGGTACCCCTCGAGACCGGCAGCGGCGCGGTCTTCGATCTCGGTAGTGATCTGTGCGGGCTGCACCTCGGTGACCGAAATGCCAAACGGCGCGAGCTCGAGGCGGAGCACCTCGCTCAACATGTGAACCCCCGCTTTGGAAGCGCAGTACGCCGCGGTGAACGGCGCAGGCAGCAGCCCGACGACGCTGCTGACATTCACGATCTGCCCTCCCCGCTCGGCCATGTGGGGAAACACGGCCTGAATCATGGCGATCACGCGCGCGAGGTTCGTGTCTGAGGCGCGCTGGGCTCTGCGGCGGACCCAGCGGCGGTGGTTGCCGGAGAAACCGACTCGGTGGCCACGCGCTCGTTTCTCAGCCCGGGCTGGAGCCTGACCTTGTCCCAGACCTCCGGAAACGCCCCTGTCGCGTCGAGCTTCTCACGCATGCGCCGGTAGAGGCCGTGGTCGAACATCTGCTCGAACTCCGGGCGGGTCATCCAAACGTCCTGGTAGAGCGGAACGAAGCCGCCGACCTCATAGGTGAAGCGCTCGGTCGCGCCAACGTGGTCCTCGGCATCCCAGTCCTCCCCGCGTTTGACCGCAGGCGGGATCCCGTATGCCCCGAGGTCGACGAACATGTCCCACTGCTTGCCGGGCTCGAGCTGCTTCGGCTTCGGCTGCAGTCCTTGGTACTCGCCGTGGTCGTAGATCCGGATCGGGTAGACGAGGAGCGGGTACACCTCGAAGCGTCGATGAAACTCCTCGACCGCGCCTTCGAGCTCCCGCATCGGGATGATGACGTCCTGCACGACGTGCTTGTGGACGAGCTTCCAACGCACACCTTCGGTCATCGTGCCTTTCAGCAACGAGATCTTCGGCGCGCCGAGCCAGCCAAAGCCCCAGCGCCACCAAGGCTTGCCTGAAAACGGCATCAGCTCTTCGAGCTCCCAGAAGATCGAACGCGTGTGCCGGTGGTAGAAATCGCGGAGCGGAAGCCAATCCTCGAACTCCCCACGCTGCAAGGCGGTTTCGACGTGGCGAAAGAAGAACGGCTTGTACCAGCGGTTGATCGGATTGATCTTCGACCGGTCCGCCGGAGCGTCGTCGTACCAGCCGCACATGATGACGCCTGTGTCCTTCGAGTAGATCGTCGCCTCGAGGAACTCGGGCGCATCCTCGGCCACAGAGAGCGCGTAGGTCTTGTCGCAAAGCTCCTTCATGCTGTGGCAGGGGATGTACTTCATTCGGACGTACGGTTTAACCCGCTCGATCTCGAGCTCGAGCGCAACCAAGAAGCCCAACGTGCCGTGCGACCACGGAAGCGTATGGAACAGCTCCGGGTCGCTTTCCGCCGTCACGCGCCGCAGGGCCCCATCCGCCGTGACGATCTCGTAGGCGACGACCGTCTCTTGCAGAAGCCCGTAGCGGTGGCAGGTCGTCTCCATGCCTAGGCCCATCGCAAGACCGCCCGCGGTCAGGTCCTCCATCTCGACCATGACCTTGAGCGCGTAGCCCATCGGCACGAGATAGCGGCTCAACTGCCCCATGTTCACGAGCGGCTCGACGCGTACGACCATTCGCTCGGTGTCCACCTCGAGAATGTCGCGGAGGTTCACCTCGATGCGGTTGCAATCCTGCTTGTAGGTCGAGGTCCGCGTGGACATCGTCAACCACGGCGGCCTCGCCGTGCACATCGGGCGTTCCGCTCCCGCCGCGTTCCACTCCCGCACCTGCGCTTGCACGTGCCGCACGCGCTCGTCGTGCTTCTCGGGCGAGGCGCCAAAGCGAGCATAGAGAACGTCGCGGCTGACCCGCGCCCGTTCGAACAAGAAGCTCGCCGGCAATGCGGTGGCGGCGACTACGATGCCGCGGTTGTCCGTCATCCACTGCCCAGCGTGCTGGGCGAGCTTGGTTCGCCCGAGTCTATTGAGAATCGACATGATGTGCTTTCCGCCGGAGCGACTAAGCCGGCCGCCGGACTAGGAAGAAGTAGTTCGGCGTGAAGATCCCCTGCTCACCGCCTGCGATGAGGGCCTCTGCGGCCGCGCCGAGCATCCGGCTCACCTCGACCGAGCCCTTCGGCGCGATCTTCAAGGCTTCGAGGCCTCGAATCGTGCGGCGCGCCAAGAACCGACCGACGCGACCGCGCCGAATAGCCAAGAGGCTGCTGGTTTCGCCGCGGAGCGGAAGGTACCAGGGCGTCTCGGGGTCGCAGGTGAGGGCAGCGTCGTGACTCTCGAGGATCTCGAAGCCCGCCGCGCGCAAGGCGTCGAGCGTCCCGGGTATCGAGGAGATATCGGGAAGGCTGTCGCCCTCCTCGATTCCCTTCTTGATGCGCTGATGCTCGCCGCTCTGTGGCTCGAATTTGTCAGTCATGCACCATTCGTACGCGGCGAACAGCGCGCCGGGCTTGAGCGTCCGGTAGATTTCTTTGTAGACGCCGACCTTGTCAGGCGCATGACAGGTGGCTTCAAATGCGTACGCAGCGTCATAGCTGCGGTCAGACACCTGGAGGTTCATGAAGTCGCCCTTGAACCCGGAGCACTGCTCTGCGAGACCCGCTGCCAGGTTGTAGTCGCGCACCTTGGTGAGCTGGTAGTCGTTGTTGTTCACGCCTTCGATGGTTGCGCCCGAGACGCGTGCGATGCTGCGCATCGGCCCGCCAACCCCGCATCCGACGTCGAGCACCCTCATGCCCGGCCGAAGCCCAAGCTTGACGGCGAAGTAGTGCTCGGAGCGCGCTAGGGAAGAATCAAACGACTCCTCTTTGAAACGCGGCGCGAAGTGAAACGACTTGGCCCAACCGTGCTCGTAGAAGTCGGTGACGAGATCGTAGTAGTGGTTGATCATCGTCGTGTAGCCCGCCTTGCGCGCGCTCACGTCGCCACCCTTGTCCTCGTCGAAAAAGCCCAAGTACTCGTTGATCGCTCCGCGTACGCGACCGCGTGTGCGATCGTCCGAGTAGAACCGCTTCACTTCTTGCTGCTGCATGACACCTCGCTCTGAAAGAAGGGCTCGGATACCACGAAGCAGGCAGGAAAACAGGCGCAAATTCAAGCACCTCGGAGGCTGACAAGTATACGGACAGTTAAGTACTCGCGGTCACGACCAACCAGCGTTCGCTTACAACCGTTCGCGGCTCAAACGGGACGCTTGGCCGGCTGCCTACTTCGCCACTGCCGCTTTGACCGCGTCGACGAGATCCTTAGAAAAGACTCGGCCGGTCATGCGGTCGAGGATCTGTTTGGACACCTGATCCCATTCGGCCTGGTGCTTGCTGGTGTCGGTCGCCACGATGCCCTTCTTGATCACGACGTCGTAGGCTTTTTCGTCGTCACGGCGGATCGACTTGTTGAGCAATGTCTCAGCTCGCTTGGCAGTGCTGTAGAACGCCTCCTGGAGATCCGGCGCCAAGGCGTCGAGCTTGTCCTTCTTCATCACGACGCCCCCGGCGATGATCGACAGGTTGTGTCCGGTCATGTAGTTGACGCGGGTGTACCACTGGAGTGCCACCGAGGTGAGAGCGGACGAGGTCACGACGTCGACCATCTTGGTCTGAAGGCCGGGATAGACCTCAGGGACTCCGAGGCGCACGCCCGGGGCGCCGACGACGTCGTAGAACTCGATGAAGTTCAGATCGTCCTTCCATACCCAGGGGCGCATCGACTTCACGTCGGACGGCTTGGCGATCTCCTTGACTGAGAACAGTCGCGTCTTCCCGGCGTCTCCCCAGGCGACCATCTTGAAGCCTTCTTCCTCGAACATCTTCTCGAAGCGATCCGCCAGCTTGGTGCGAACGCGGTCGAGCTTCTCGTAGGTCTCGAGAAACCCTGGAACTCCCAAGATCACCATCGAGCGCACGAGCATGGCGAGTCCGACGATGGTCACCACCCCGCCGTCGAGCTGCCCGACGCGCATCTTTCTAACGAAGTCCCTCTCGTCTCCCTGCGCGCCTCCGGGATAGAAGCGGAGCTTCAGCCGACCCTCGGTCTTCTCTTGAATCGTCTTGTTCCACGCATTCAAGACTTTCATCCACGACGACCCGGCTGGCGCGAGGGAGGCGATGCGAAGCATCGTGGCCTCTTCCGCGCGCGTACTCGGGGTGGTCCCCGGGAACCCAGCAAACACGGTCGCGAGCACCAGGACAAACAAGAAACGAGCGTTCATGGCATGTGTTATACGCCGAGTGGCTTTCACGCGTCCATAGCCTCCGGCCTGGAAGAAGATCGGCAGGACGCGATGGGCAACTTCTCACGAGGTTCCAGGCTACCGGCGCGGTGATTCAAGTCCCGACCGACGGATCGCGGCGTGCATCGCTGACTGTGCTATCAGCAAGGGCATGCATAGCTTCTCACTTAGTCTTTTATGGACGTTCCGCCTGCTCGGGCCAGCGCTCATGGGCGTTGCGATGGGCGCGCTCGGCTGCTCGTCCAGCGGCGAAACGACCGAGCCTCCCGAAGCGCTCCCTGCCTCGGTGACGCAATGGGCGCCGGCCGGGGCTCGAAGCGTCGGAGACTACGCCTACGACGTCATCCCCGAGCCAAACGGCTTCCACACGATGCACGTCGGACCCAACAACAGCGACAACGTGTGGATCGCCCTCGCGCCCGAGCTTCAGCTCGACTGGGTGGCCGAGCAGAGCTTCTACGTCCCCGAGGGGCCGACCTACGACAATCAGGGGAACCTTTACTTCAGCCCACTCTTTCCACAGGAGAACGTGTCGCTCGTCTCGCTCGACGCCGAGACCGGCGAGCGCAATTGGGCGATCCAAGGGAACGGAAGCAACGCCGGGAGCGGGGCGATTCTGGTCCTGAATGATCCGGACAGCCCTGGCGAACAGCTCGTCTATCACGTGACCTATACCGAGGCCATGGCGATCAGGCCCGACGGAACGGTCTTATGGACGACGCCGACGGGGTTGACGCTTCCACCCGTGGTGCCCGGCAAGCGCTCGACGACGCATTCCTTCGGTTTCAACTACCACCCTCAGACGGACTCACTCGTTGCGTTGATGATGGGCGGTGAGATCCTGGTGTTCGATCGGGTCACTGGCGATGTGCTCGCGACCGCCGGGCAAATCCCTGGCTCCCCTGCCGTGAGCGAACCGCCCACATTGCCGCAGAACGTCATCGATGCGAGCAACGCGCTCACCGACGAGGTCTTCGGCAAGACGCCGAGCGGCTTGAGCTTCTTTTCGACGATCGTCGACGTGATCTTCGGTGGCGGCTCAGTCGTCACGAACTACTTCGCGATCGATCCGAACACCGGACGCATCTACGTCGCCGCGACCGCGGACGATGAAGAAGACGGCACGCTGGACGGTCGCTCGGAGCTTGGCGCGCTCTACTCGCTCGAGCTCGAGGAGCGGAGCGGGGGACAAGACCAGCTCGGGCTCAGTATCTTGAATTCGATCACCTTCATGGGCGGCACGGGCTCGACTCCTTCGCTGAGCGAAGACGGCAGCCGCGTCTTCGTATCCGACAACGTTGGCAATGTCATCGCCCTCGACCGAGACCTCAATGAGCTCTGGCGCTACGAGCTCGACGCGCCGGCCGCGGCGTCGATCGCCGTGTCGCCGGACAACGACGAGATCTACGCCGTGACACGCACGGACGTATTCAAGCTGATCGACAACGGCGACAGCGCAGAGCTCGACTGGATCGCGACGCTCGACGCCTTCGCCGACGATCCGGATATCGAGGTCGAGTTCCAGGCGCTCACGCCGACCATCACCGCAAACGGCATCGCGATCAGCATCGGCGGTGGGGTCTTGGTTTCCGACCGAGAGGTCATGCTGAAGGTCGGTTTGGGCCTCCTCGACCGAGAGACAGGCAGGCTGCGCTCCTTTGCCCTCGGTCGCGAGGAGTCGATTGCCGTGACGAGCGTCGCTCCGGACGGCGCCATCTACACGGCGAGCTCGCCCGTGCGACGAGCCGGCGGGAGGGCGCTCTACCCCACTATCGCGGAGGACGTCATCGGCGGCATCTCGCGCTACAAGCCCGTACGAAACGACTTGCTCGCGCGTGATGCCGCCTGCGCAGCGGGCGCGCGCGCGCGCAACGCAGGAGCGATCGCCGAGGATTCACCGAAGTCCGCCGAGCAGGACATCCGTCAAATCGAGATGCTGATCGCTCAAAGCCAGGCGGCTCTGCAGCGCGCGGTTGCGGACGGCGACTTAAATGCCGATGCTGCTGGCTCACTCAGCGCCGAGCTCGAATCGACTGCGATCGGCCTCACGGCGTCCAGTCTCGACGCCGCAGGCAATTCGTTGATCCGAGTCTGCGTTCGACTGACCACGCAGAAATGAAGCGCCTTTTTTTGGGGATGCGGCTCCCTATCCCACTTGCTCCGCTCTTGGCGATCGCGGCGAGCTGTGCGATGCATAGGCCATGGGCCGACCTCTGCGAATCGCCGGACTCGCGAGCCTCTTGGCGCTCGGGCTCACAGCCTGCGACAACCAAGGCACTCCGACCCCGCCTGGCGGAGGAGGAGTCGTCGTGCCGCCCATAGGCAACACGGGCGGGACCGGCGGCTCGGGCGCGACCGGCGGCAACGCTGGCGCCGGTGGCAACGCGGGCCAAGGCGGCAACTCGGGCGCAGGCGGGATAGGAATCCGTGATGCGTGCATCACTCCGAGCGACATGATGACGCTGAGCGCGCTGCAGCCGAATGCGAGGCAAGTCTCGGCGACGTGTGGAGTGGTGAATTGCAGCGCGCAACTGGGACAGGGGGAAGCCGTATTCACCGAATGTGCAACGGCGTGCATGGAGTTGCAGGTGCCAGACCTATCCACCCTGTGCGCGACTTGCTACGGCCAGCTCGCGTGGTGCGCGGGCTTGCTTTGCAATGGAACCTGCGCCAACAACGCGTGCAGCGTCCCCTGCGAGAGCTGCACCCAAGGTGCTGACTACCCTGAGTGTTTCGCCGCGCTCGCCGAGTGCACAGGTCGGACGTCCACGGACTGCGAGTGAAGCTGAGCCAACCCGTGTTGGCAAGTGTGAGGCCGCGTGCAATGAATATCCCATGCACCGTTCCCTAGTAGTCACCGGGCTCGCGGTCTTCTTGGCGCTCGGGCTCGCCGCTTGCAACGAGGACAGCGTTCCTGCAGCACCCGGCAGTGGCGGGCGTCCGCCGAACGGCACGGGCGGCACCGGCGGCTCTGCCGCGACCGGTGGTGACGCGGGCACCGGCGGCAACTTGGGCACCGGCGGCGATTCGGGCACGGGCGGAGCCGCGGGCCGGGGCGGAGCCGCGGGCGCTGGGGGCGATGCGGGGGCCGGAGGCTCCGGAGGTGCCGAAGTCTTGGGGGATTGCAACAACGAGGATGACGTTGCCGCGCTCGCCCAGCTCGACCCGAACGCACGGCAGCTCGCGTCGGAAGCGGCGCTGACATGCTCCGATGACATTCTCGACAAGCCCGCGTTCACCACATGTGTCGAGATGGCTTTTCCCAGCCTCTCGGATGAATGCGCGGCCTGCTACGGAGTGCTCGCCTATTGCAGCGGTACCGGCGGTACCACCTGCAATCAGCCGTGCGCGAACGACTCTTGCTCCCAAGAGCCGCCGCCGGATGGTTGCTACTTGTGCCCGGGCTACGACACGTGCCTCGGTGACCTGATGGAATGCACGGGCACCATTCCAAGGGACTGCCCCGAGACCTGAGCGCGCGAGCTGTAGCTACTTCTGCACCCCGAGGACGCCCGCGCCGACGCGGTACATCTGCGTGGTGAAGAGGCTCGTGACGTAGAGCGAGCAGGGGTCGAAATCACCCTGCCCGAACGCGATGCTGGCGGGGCCAACACCGCGCATCTCGTCCGCGAGCGTCGTGGAGTTGCCCTCCGGGTCGACCTTCGCAATCTGGCCGGCCGTATTGAGGGCTACGTACACGTTCCCCTCGCTGTCGATGGCCACGCCGTCCGGGGCGGAGGTTTCGTAAGCAACCCACTTCTCGGCGCTTCCAGCCGTCCCACCAGACACCGGAATACGCCAGAGGCCGGCCTCTTGGAAAGTCGCGGCCACGTAGAGCGTGCTGCCGTCGAGCGAAAACACCATCCCGTTCGGCGTCGGCACTTCGTCCGACCAGACCGACACCGCGCCATCCGCATCGACCTCGAGGATCGAGCCCTCGTTCGGTCGATCGTCCGAGACCAGGGTCGTGCCCCACGGTGTGTTGACGACGAAGTTCGGCTCACCAAGGCCCGTGGCGACTTCTTCGGCGCCGCCGTCTGCGGGATCGATGAGCAAGAGGTTGGCGGTTCGGATCCCCGCGGCGAGGATCCCAGCCGACTCGCTTTCTAGCCCGAGCAGCGACTCGGCTTCCGCGACGCTCTCGTGCGAGCCATCCAACGAGACCTCCAGGAGCTGGTCCGGACCGTCGTTGTCCTGTGACGAGGCGTAGAGTGTGCCGTCCGAGTCGAACACAATCCCTTCGGTCCGCATGGGGGTCGGGTCGCCGAACATCTGCACCTCTCCGACATCAATGTCGGTGGCGCAGGCCCGCGCGTCGCCGCCGCCCACACCGCCGGCGCCCCCGGCGCCCGCACTGCCACCCGTTCCGGAATCGCTCGAGCTACAACCAGCCACGGCTGCCAGCGCAGCAAGGAAAAGCATCACACCCTTGTTCATCGACCAACCTCCACGCGCGGAGCCTAGCGATCTAGGCCGCTCCTGTCACGTCTCGAGAAGCAGGCGGAGCTGCGCCTTCCAGCGCTTGAGCAGGTGCGTATAGTGCGCCTCGTTCTGCCGGAAGATGCGTTCCATCGCCAGGCCCCTCATGAAGTAGAGCGTCATCTCGAGCGAGCCCTTGGCCTCGCGGCCCTGTCGGCCCGTCAGCTCCGTGAACGCCGCGTAGATGCGGCCGCCGAGGCTCCGCTCGAACGCCTCGAGCCTTTCGAGCAGCTCGGGATCGGTTCGGGCGGCCACCATGAGCTCGATCGCGGCCCAGTAGATCGGGTCCGAGAACATCGTCCACAGCATGTCGACCATCGCATCGACCGGATCGGCGCCCTTTTCGAGCCGCGCCGCGAGCTCGAGCTCGAACTCCTTCGAACGCTCGTCAGCCAAGTGCTCGATCGCGGCGACGAGCAGATCCGCCTTGCTTGGGAAGTGATGAAGCTGCGTGCCACGCGAAAGGCCGGTGCGTTCGCCAACCTCGACCGTCGTGGTCCGCGAGTAGCCAATCTCGATCAAGCTGTCGATGGTCGCATCGAGCAGCTTGCCGCGGGTGATCCGGCGCCGCTCCGCCTGTGGCACGCGTTCCCGCTTCGCCGCGGCGCCGCTTCCCATCTTCTTCACCGTGCGTCCTCTAGTCGCGACGGTACATCGTCACGACTGCGGCGCCTCCAAGCCCCAAGTTGTGTTGAAGCGCGATTCGTGCGCCCTCGACCTGCCGATCCTCGGCCTGCCCACGCAGGTGCCAGACGAGCTCGGTGCACTGAGCGAGGCCGGTAGCGCCGAGCGGGTGTCCCTTCGAAAGAAGTCCGCCACTTGGATTGGTGACGAACTTGCCGCCGTAGGTATTGTCACCCTCATCGATGAACTTCTCGGCCTCCCCCTCTTTGCAAAGACCAAGCGCTTCGTAGGTGAGAACCTCGTTCGTGGTGAAGCAATCGTGAAGCTCGACGACATCCACGTCTTCAGGACCGATACCAGCTTCCTCGTAGACCGCCTGCGCGGCATTCTTCGCCATGTCGAAACCGACCATCTTGATCATCGAGTCGCCGAAGCTCGACTCGTAGTCGGTGCGCATCGTCTGGCCCGCGATGTAGACCGGGTTGCTGATGCCCTTCTTCTTGGCGAACTCATCCGAGCACACGATCGCTGCCGCGGCGCCGCACGTGGGCGGACAACACTGGTAGCGGGTCAGCGGATCGAACACCTCCGGGGACGCGAGGATCTCTTCCACGGATAGAATGTCCCGGAAAAGCGCGTACGGATTCTTGGCCGCGTGCTGGCGTGCCTTGGCGTTGACCTTGGCAAAGGTCTCCCGCTTGGTCCCATACTTCCAACGGTACTCGCGACCGGCGCCGCCGAACATCTGTGCCGCTGGAGGCGCCGAAGTGAAGCCCTGGCTCTCGTTCATCACGTTGACGTGCAGATTCAACGGATTGGGCCGGTCGTTCCACGCCGACGCGAGCGCGCCCTTTTGCATCTGTTCGAAGCCCACAGCGAGGGCGCACTCGACGATCCCCCCTTCGACCATCTGTTTGGCCAGCATGAGGGCGCTCGAACCGGTGGAGCAGTTGTTGTTCACATTGTAGACCGGAATCCCGGTGAGCCCGACGTCGTAGACGGCGCGCTGCCCGCAGGTGCTATCGCCAAACACGTAGCCGGCGACGGCCTGTTCGACCTCGCCGTACCCGACTCCGCCGTCGGCAAGCGCGGCCTTGATCGCCTTGGCGGCCATCACGTTGTAGTCCTCGCTTTGGCCTGGCTTGGCGAAAGGCACCATGCCGACTCCGATTACGTTTACCTTGCGTCCCATCGTTGCTCCTTCGCGCGTCGTGGCGCGAGTCTAAATCAAGCCCTTGAGAAAGTTGAGGCGATGCGCGGGTTCGACGTCGCCGTCGACGCGAAGCTTGCCCTTCTGGAAGAGTGACTGTGGCGTAGCCTCGCCGCTGCCGAGCTCGGCGAGGTCGGCGTCCGCTATGGTGATGGTGGTCGTCGCGCCATCGGTCTCGCCGGTCTTCAAAGCCGGCGGCTGGTTCTTGAGGTCGACGACCCACTTGGAGTCGGGGTCGCGCACGTAGAACTGCAAGACCGCGCCGACTTCATCCGCCAGTGAGGGCTGCTCTTCCAAGCGCTTCGCCAACGCTTCGAAGAGCTTTGGTGCGAGCGGTTCGTAGACCTGAGGGACCGAAGGTGGCGGCGCCGCCAACGCGCCCCCGCGAACGCGAGCTTCCGCCTTCTCGAGCACGAGCTCGAATGGCATGTCGCCGAGTAGCTCGAGCTTGTTCACGGCCATCATGTCTCCTGCGACCTTGACCTTGCCGGTCGTGAAGAGCTTCATCGCGTCCGCTTCGCCTTTTTGAAGCGCGATGTAGTTGGCCTCTGAGAGCTTGAGCGTCGCGTCCGGCTTGGCGGTTTCCCCCGCTCCGGCGTTGCCCACTTTGAGGTCAATCGTCCACAGGCTCTCCGGCTCGCTGAGCTGAAGTTGGAACACCGTCTGACCCTTCTCAGTGATGCCGGGGTTGTCCCTCAAGTGCTGATCGATGGCCGCGATGATGTCCGCCGCCGTCGCTTCGATAGTGGCTTCCTCGGCTCCCTCGGCTGCGACGACTTCGGCAGGCTTCTTCTCCTTTGGCTTCGGAAGCTCATCGAACAGCTCGATTGCCGCATTCGAGATGACGACTGAGTCGCGCTCCTTGACCTTGCACTGGAAGACGATTCGCTGCTCGGACTCCTTCCACATCTCCGTCACGAGGGTGTCCCCGGGGTACACGTTGTCCGCGAACCGTACCTTGATGCTCTTGAAGAAGTCCGGATTGCCTTCGGGCGCGAACTTCTCGAGCACGCGGCGGCCCGCGTACCCGAAGGTGCAGAGGCCGTGCAGGATCGGCTTTTCGAATCCGAACGCGCGCGCCATCTCCGGATCGGCGTGGAGCGGGTTCCAGTCGCCACTCAGGCGATAGAGCAGCGCCTGGTTCATGGGAATCGCGTCTTCGACGACCACGTCGGGCGCACGCTCGGGCGGCACATTGACCTCGGCGCTCGGGCCGCGGTCACCACCCCAGCCCCCTGCGCCGCGAACGAAGATCGTCATCTCGCTCTTGATCAGCAGGTCACCGTCCTCATCGTACGAGTCGCCGCCGACCACGACGAGCGCGCCCTTTCCTTTGTCCCAGATCTCTTTGACGACCCCCTTGGTGGTCAACGTCGCCTCGAGCGGCAGCGGACGGACGACCTCGACGTACTGCTCGCCGTGCAAGACACGATCGAGCCCGTAGTTCAGTCCGGGAGCCGTGACTCCCTCTTTGGCGAGCCCCAGAAAAGCGTTCACGCCGGGCATGACCGAGTAGGTCGCAAGTGCCTTCATCCCGCCACTCGCGCCTTCGTAGACCAGTTGGAGATCCTGTTCCTCGCTCGGGTCGCTCGCTGCGCCCACGCCAAGAGCGTACAGCGCGAGATCACCCTCGTCGTAGCTCATGACGACGTCTGGGTACTTCGCCCCGAGCGCGGCATCGACGTCGATGAATTCGTTGCCGCCCTTGCTCGCACCCGCCTCAACGTTCTCAATGACCGGTCCAAGCGACTCCATGAGCGTGCTGATGTGCTCGGTCTCGCTGAAGTCGTTGATCTGCGCCCAGCTCGCCTGCAACGCCTCGGGCGTCACCTCGCGGCCGAGTCGGAATACTTTGCCCTTCGTCCGCTCCCAGCGAAGGCTCGAGTAGAGGCCTCCACCGACCTCGTAGAGCCCGCCGGTGGTGTCGCTCTCTTCGCTACATAGATAGGCGACGAGCGGCGACACGTACTCCGGCTTCAACGCGTCGAACACCGCCGGTGGCAAGAGCCCCTCGGTGAGCCGCGACGCCGCAACCGGCGCGATCGTATTGACGAGGATGTTCTTCCGCTGGCCCTCGAGCGCGAGCGTGTTGGCCATGCCGACCAGGCTCAGCTTGGCCGAGCTGTAGTTGGTCTGGCCGAAGTTGCCGTAGATGCCAGCGGCAGAGGTCGTGAAGATCACCCGCCCGTAGCCCTGCTCGTTCATGATCGGCCAGGCGGCTTTGGTGACCTTGTACGCGCCGAAGTTGTGAACACGAAAGATGATGTCCCAGTCGGCGTCGGTCAGGTTCTTGAACGACTTATCCCGGAGAATGCCCGCGTTGTTGATGACGATGTCCACGCGACCCCAGGCGTCGGTCGCGGTCTTCACGATGGCGTCGCCATCCTCGACCGAGTCGTAGTTGGCGACCGCTTCGCCCCCGGCCTGCTTGATCTCTTCAACGACTCTGTCCGCGCTCTCGGACGACTTCCCTTCGCCCGATGTCGAGCCGCCAAGATCGTTGACGACCACTTTGGCGCCACGCGCCGCCAAGAGAAGCGAATGGCAGCGGCCCAAGCCCTGCCCCGCACCGGTGACGATGGCCACTCGGCCGTCAAACCTCAGGTCTTTGCCCATGAATCCCTCGTTTCGGAAACAATCAGAGCTGACGGTTTATAGGAAATCGGGCGAATGTCAATAGGGTTTCGCGCTTCCCTTCTGCAGGTCGGAGAAGCCTCTGCCCTATTTCTTCCAGCGGCTCTCGGTGATCGTCATCCCCTCGATCGATTTCCGGGGAAGCATCTGCTCGTACGTGCGGACGTAGCCGGTCTTGGCGATGCGCCAGACTCCGTCGTCGCCCTTCCGGTACTCATCTTCATAGAAGGCAGCGCCGTGGATCATCATGTCGAAGCCCGTATCGATGACGGTGTCCTGGAGGCACCAGCGGCCCGTGGCCGTGCGCTCGTCGACGAGATCGATTTCAGGCTGGCTCACCGCGTGGCAGGAATGGAACGTGTCGGCACCCATCGCACCTTGCAGGAACTGCATGATCGCATCGCGGTTGTCGAAGGAGAACTTGCCGCCACTGTAAGCGGCCTTCGCGTCTTCGGTGAAGCACTCGCGAAGCTCATCCCACTGCTTGGTGTCGAGGCACCGCTGGTACTTGTACTTGAGACGCTTGATCGCCTCGAGCTCCTGCCATTGGACGTCGGCCATGGCCTGAATCTACCCGGAAAAGCGTGCGACGTGGTGCTCTTCGTCGCCAAATAGCGTGTTCAGCGCGTACATCCGCTTGAAGTAGAGCCCGATATCGTGCTCGTCGGTGACGCCGATCCCGCCGTGCAGCTGAAGCGACTGCTGCGCCACCCAGATGCCGCCGGTGGCGAGTTGGTACTTGGCCGCCGAGATGTCGGCTCGCCGCGAGCCCGCGTCCTCCTCGTCTGCACGGACCATCGATGCCATCGAAATCGAGCGCAGAAGCTCGGTCTCCGCATACATGTCAACCGCGCGATGCTGAAGGGCCTGGAAGGATCCGATCTTGACCCCGAACTGCTCGCGGGTACCGAGGTAGCCGACCGTCATGTGGAGCATCGTCGACGCGAGACCGACGCCTTCGGCCACTGCCGCTGCGGCGCCGTAGTCCATGACCCTATCGAGCACCAAGGCACCGGCCCCCTCTTCCCCGAGTCTTGCATCCTCACGAAGCGCAACGCCATCGAGCCTGATGAACGCGGCCTTGTGACCGTCGATGGTCTTGGCGACCCTCACTGAGACCCCGTCGGCCTCGCGAGGAACGACGAACAGAGTCACGCCACCGGGTGCGTTCGCCGAGACGATGAGATGATCGGCATTGTGGCCGTTGAGCACCCAGACCTTCTCGCCAGAGATTTCGTACCCGTCACCCTTCGGTGTCGCCGTCGTCTCGATGGCGCTGACATCGTACCGGCTCTGCGCCTCTGAGTACGCGAGGGCGAGCGTGGTTTCGCCCTCGATCATCGGCGCGAGGTAGGTCGCGTGTTGCTCCGGGCTCCCGGCACGCAACAGCGTCATTCCGCCGAGAACGACCGAAGCGAGGTACGGCTCGGGCACCAAAGTCGCCGCGAGGTTTTCGAGAACGAGCGCGCACTCGACGAAGCTACCGCCGAATCCGCCGACCGACTCGGGAAACGCGACGCCGAGCCACCCGAGCTCGCCCATCTTCTGCCAAACGGCCGAGTCGTAGCCGATGTCGTCGTCTCGAAGCTTCCGAAAGCGTTCGACGGGCGATTCGTTCTTGGCGAAGTCGGCCACCGTCTTCGCGAGCATTTGCTGATCTTGATCGAGCTCAAAGTCCATGATGAGTGATTCCTCGGCGCGCCGCTCAGCTGCTCGGCAGCTGCAGGATCATCTTTGCGATGACGTTGCGTTGAATTTCATTGGAGCCTCCGTAGATCGTGGCGGCTCGCTCGTAGCAGAAGTAGGGGCCGACCGAATCTTCAACCGGCGTGCAAATGCCCTCGTTGTACCAAGTCAGCGAACTCTCCCCCATGATTTCCATGGCGAGCTCGGTCATCTCTTGCACGAGCTTGGTTCCGACCAGCTTGAGGATCGAGGACTCTGGACCGGGCATCTTACCCTTCTGCTGATCGGCCAGCGCGCGGTAACTCACCATCAGGTGCGCGCGAAAGCGCATCTCGAGGCGCGCGATCTTCGCCCGCCAGACGGGGTGTTCAAGCATTGGCGCGCCATCGACCATCTTGGCAGCGGCGATGCGCTTGATCTTCTGAAGCACGTTGCGGCACGGGCCAACCATGGCGAGAAGCGTGCGCTCGTGTCCGAGCAGCGCTTTCGCCATCGTCCATCCCTGATTCACGCCGCCGATGACATTCTCTTTAGGCACCTTCACGTTGTCGAAGAAGGTGTCGCAGAATGCAGCCGTGTGTCCGAGCGTCATCATCGGCTTCACCTCGACGCCGGGGGTCCGGAGATCGATCAAGAGAAAGGTGATGCCCGCCTGCTTCTTGGCCTTGGGATCCGTCCGAACGAGGCAGAAGATCCAATCGGCGTACTGCGCGTATGTGGTCCACGTCTTCTGCCCGTTGACGATGAAATGGTCGCCCGCGTCCTCCGCGGTCGTTCGAAGCGACGCCAAATCACTCCCAGAGCCGGGCTCGGAGTAGCCCTGACACCAAAGCTCCTCGGCGCTCAGGATCTTCGGAAGGAAGCGCTTCTTCTGCGCATCGGTGCCAAAACTGATGATCAAGGGGCCGACCATGGAGAGGCCGAACACGGAGAGCTGGGGGGCGCCGGCGGCCTCCATCTCCTCGTTGAAGATGAAGCGACGAGCTGCATCCCAACCGGTGCCGCCGACTTCCTTCGGCCAGTGTGGGGCGACCCACCCTTGTTCATAGAGAATCCGATGCCAGGTGGCCGAGTCTTCGGGCGTGAAGCCACCGGAGCCCGCGGCGCGCTCGCGCATGTCCTCTGGCATCGCATCCTGAATCCAGGCGCGCACTTCCTCCCGGAACGCCTCTTCTTCTTCGCTGAAGGTGAGATTCATACCCTAGAGGTGCCACAGTCGGAGTCAAAAGACCAACCTGTACGAATGCAGGGAAACCCTGTAGGAAGCTCCGCACCGGAAGCCCACCGTGACGATCGAGCTCGCATTTGTCCTCTTCGCTTTGATCGTCGTCGCCGCGTACGCGGTTCAGACGGCGATCGGGTTCGGGAGCACGTTGATCTGCGTGACCTTCGGCGCCCAGCTCATTGGCCTCCAAGAAGTCATCCACCTCGTCGTGCCGATCTCGTTTCTCCAGACGGGCTACATCGTGATCCGGCACCGAGACGGAATCGAGTGGCGCCTTCTCCTCCGGCGCGTGCTGCCGTTGATGGGCGCAGGAATGGCATTGGCGTTCTTGCTGCTCACGCAGGTCGGCGGCCCGTGGCTCGGCTTGGCATTCGGGCTGATGGTGCTCGGGCTATCGGCTCGGGACCTCCACGAGCTGCGCGCTGCGACCGTCGTGACGACCAAGCCGATCCCTCCGCTCGCGTCTGTGGCCGCCCTGGTCGGAGCCGGCGTCGTTCACGGCATCTACGCGTCGGGCGGCCCGTTGCTGGTCTATGCACTAGGCCGCGAGGGGCTTTCCAAAAAAGTCTTCCGAAGCACCCTCAGCATGGTCTGGATCGCCCTCAACGTGATCCTCGTGACTCGGTTTGCGCTCAGCGGGGACTACGACCGATCGGTCATGATCGACCTGCTGTTGCTGGTTCCCGCGATCCCCCTCGGCGTCCTCGTGGGCGAATGGGCGCATCTGAGGGTCGACGAACGAACCTTCAAGATGGCTGTCTTGGTGCTACTGATCGCGGCTGCAATCTCGCTGATCGTACGATATAGTGCACAGCTCGTCTGATCCGGGAGAAGCGACATGTACGACCTGAAAATCGTTGGCGGAACGATCGTCGATGGCAGCGGCAACGAGCGGTACACGGGCGACGTCGGCATCAAGGACGGCAAGCTCGTCGCTGTTGGCACCGCGGACGAAAGCGCGAAAGAAACGATCGACGCCAGCGGCGCGGTGGTGGCGCCGGGCTTCGTCGACATCCACACCCACTACGACGGCCAGATTAGCTGGGACGAGGAGCTCGCACCCTCGTCGATCCACGGCGTGACCACGTGCGCGATGGGGAGCTGTGGCGTCGGCTTCGCGCCGGTGCGCCCGACCGACCACGACAAGCTCGTCGAGCTGATGGAGGGCGTCGAGGACATTCCGGGCACCGCGCTCTCCGAAGGGATCAGCTGGGGATGGGAGAGCTTTCCCGAATACATGGACGTGCTCGATCGGATGCCCCACGCGATCGACTTCATGGCGCACGTTCCGCACGATGCGCTCAGGGTCTACGTGATGGGCGAGCGCGCCGTCGCAGACGAAGCGGCGACTCCGGACGACATCGCGCAAATGCGGCAACTCCTTCGCGCCGCGCTCGAAGCTGGGGCGGCCGGCTTCAGCACCGGCAGAAGCGACAACCACCGGAGCGCCGTCGGTGATTGGACGCCAGCCTCGGAAGCCGATGGAAAAGAGCTCGCTGGCATCGCGGAAGCTTTTCGGAGCTTGAGCCATGGCGTCCTTCAGGCCGTGAGCGACTTCAACATCATGCATGGCGACGAGCACTTCGACGCCGAATGGGGTGTGCTCGAAGAGATGCTGGGAGCCGCCGGCGGTCGCCCGATGAGCGTCTCGACGATGCAGCGAGACCACAACCCGAACCAGTGGAAGTGGATCTTGGACCGGGCCGCAAAGGCCACCGAAAAGGGCCACGAAGTGCGCTGCCAGGTCGGAGCGCGAGGCATTGGCGTCATGTTGGGGCTCCAGGCGACCTTCCACCCCTTCATGGGCTTCCCGAGCTACAAGAAGATCAGCCAACTGCCCCTCGCCGAGCGTGTCGCAGCGATGCGAAACCCCGAGCTTCGCGCAGAGATGATTCAAGAGAAGAGCGATCCGGTCGCCGGCGACGGCAGCATGCTCCCTCCTCTCGCCGACTACTTCTTGTCGAACCTCGAGATGGTGGCGATGCGGCTCTTCCGTCTCGGTGAGAAGCCGAACTACGAGCCGTCGCCGAACGAGAGTTTCGGCGCGGCGGCGATGGCGAGCGGCGAGCCGGTGCTCGGCTTGATCTACGACGCAATGCTCGAACAGGACGGCGAGGCGTTGCTTTACTTCCCCGTCTACAACTATACGGGCATGAACCTCGACGCGGTCCATGAGATGCTGACGCACCCACTCGCTCTCCCCGGCCTGAGCGACGGTGGCGCCCATGTCGGCACCATCTGCGACGCAAGCTTCACGACCTTCCTGATGACCCACTGGGCCCGCGACCGCGACCGTGGGCGCATCCCGCTCGAGCGCGTCATCCAGATGCAGGCCGCGGACACCGCGCGCTTCATTGGCCTCCGGGACCGAGGCCTACTGAAGCCGGGGTTGCGCGCCGACCTGAACATCATCGACTTCGACAACCTCGAGCTCCTGCCCCCGAGGATGCTCAAGGATCTGCCTGCCGGCGGTCAGCGCCTCATGCAATACGCCAAAGGCTACGTGGCGACCTTGGTGCAAGGCGAAGCCATTGCCCGGGACGGTAAGCTCAGCGGAGCACGCCCTGGGCGCCTCGTCAGAGCGGGACGCTGAGGCAGCGATGACACATTGCCGAACCAGCTGGTTCCTGCTGATGCCAGCTCTGCTGTGTGCGTCCTGCAGCGAAAGCGGCGCGTCGCCCGACGGCGGGATGGACGGCTCTGTCGAGCCCGACGGCGGCGAGCCCGCACGCGAGTGCAACGGACACGAAGAGCTCTGCGAGCGGCGTTACGACGAAGTCTCGTACCCGATGACGCACAACTCGATGTCAAACGCGGCGGCGGACTGGGTGCTGCCGAATCAGACTGTCGGAGTCGCGCAACAGCTGCAGGACGGCATCCGCGGCTTGATGCTCGATACCTATGAAGAAGACGGGGAGCTCCTCCTGTGTCACCAGACGTGTTTCCCCGGCGTCGGCAGCCAACCGCTGGTCGAAGGCCTCGGCGAGATCGAAACCTTCCTTGCCGAGAACCCGAACGAAGTGGTCTCCATCGTCTTCGAGAACTACATCACGCACGCAGAGACGGCGAGCGCGTTCGAAGACAGCGGTTTGATCGACTACGTGTACGCATACGAGCCCGGTGAGCCCTGGCCAACGCTCGGCGCTCTCATCGATGCCGGAACGCGTTTGCTCGTCTTCCAAGAGAAGCTTCCCGAGGAAGCCGAGTACCCCTGGCTGATGCGCTTCTATGATCACGCATGGGACACACCGTTCTCGGCGGCGGCGCCGGAAGACCTCTCGTGCGAGGTCGGTCGCGGCGATCCGGAAAACCCGCTCTTCCTCCTCAACCATTTCCTGACGGGGCTCGGCGGAGATCCTGCGCTCGCGGAGATGGTCAACAACAACCCGTTCTTCATCGACCGCGCCCGAGCGTGTGAAGAAGAACACAGTGCCCTCCCGAACTTCGTCGCCGTCGATTTCTATGACATCGGCGACGTATTTGAAGTCGTCGACGCCCTGAACGGCTTCTGACTACTGGCCCGGGACCCCCTCGATGCCGGGCTTGAAACGGAAGATCAGGTACGGGGCCGCCTCCCTCATGTGGGCTTTCGAGCGCAGCATCTGATCCGGTATCGCGCTGTCCACAACATAGAGCCAACCGTCGGGACCATAGCTCAGCGCGTCCGCCCAGCGGATCCGCGGACTCGTGACCAACGTCGTCAGCTTGCCGTCCGGGGTCATCCGTAAGACCGACCCGTGCTCGACATCTGTGATGAGGAGGTTGCCCTCGCTGTCGGTGCTCATCCCATCGCTGAGGGGCTTCTGTCCCACGGGCTCGACTCGCGCCGCGAGCGCGCCCTCGCTGAGAGAAGCATCGAGGAGGTCCGCGACCTTCACACGGAACATCGTGTCGTGGGTCAGCGCTCCGTAGTAAACCCACTCGTCATCGCGATCGATCGCGATGCTATCGACGCCGGGCTTGAGGACGACGAGCCCGGCGAAGAACTTCATGTCCTTGGTGGGGTTCCGGATCAGCCAGTCTTGGGGCGAGACCGACTCGTCTCCTTCGAGTACGCGGCGCGCGCTTTGCGACTCGACATCGTAGACGACGAGGGCGGGGTTCTTCCGCCAAAAGCTGACGTCGGCGATGAAGACATGCTTGCCGGTCGAGTCCACCTGGAGGTCTTGCAAAAACGACCCGAGCTCTGCGACGGACGAATCGAGCTCGTGGTCGTGGACGACCGCACCGGTCTCGATGTCGAACGCCAACAGCCGCGGCGTGCCCGTGCCATGATTGCCGTGGTCGATGGTCCAAAGACGGTTCTGCCGATCGATGACGACACCGAGGGGCGTCTCGAACAACGCCTGCGCCTCTTCGCTTGGGAACGGCTTCGGCGCCCCATCGACCCATTCGAGCAGCTTCGCGCCCGTCGGCCGACTCTCGGGATGAATGGTGTAGAAGACACGACCGTCCGCAGACACCGCAAGATTGCCGAGCGGTTCGGGGCTCGTCACGACGACCTCGAGGGCGCTCTCGTCGAAAACAGGCGCGCCATTGAGGTCGGGGTAAGGCTCGCCCCCGCCGTAGCGGGCGTACAACACGAGCGCCAACCCGACGACGAGAACGAGGACCCAGATGAGGAGGCGCATCAAGATCTCGCGAAGCATCGATGGACGTTAGCACAAGTCCAGAGCGCGATGCGGCCGGGTGCAGCGATTGGCGTCGGGAGGGTCTTGTTGAATCCGACCCGCCCACCCCCACCCGTAGTCCTCCCTCCGCGCCCTTTGGGCTTGGCGGCGCATACGCGCCGGGCTTCGCCCTTCGGGCTCGCGCTAGTCGCAGTCGACCGGGCTATCGCTCTTGAACAGTGGCGCTGCCGGCTTTGCGGTCCAGATCCCCGCTCCGGGATACGGGTCGTTCAGGTCTTCCCCGTACGCGCCGGGCAGCCCGCCGATGTGGCAGTTGCTGCAATTGGTTTCGTTCGAGTAGATGGGCATCGGCGAACGCCCAAGCCCCATACCGTCGACATAGTCGCGTGCCGGGAGCTCGGCGCGAAGCTCCTCGATGCGATCCATGAACGGATAGTCGCGCGCGGCGCCAAGCATGGCCGCGCGATCGAGCAAGGTGTTCATCTCTGCGAGTGCGGCCTCTCGTGTGCCCTGGTCGTCGGTGAGGGCCGCTTTGATCGCGTGAAGCTCCGCGAGCGTCGTGAGCTGGCCGATAGGCTTGAACGGCGCCAGCTTAGACGTCCAATTGCAGATCCAGTTGTCGCATCCCTCCATCATGGCGATCGCGTAGTCCACGTACGCTTCATCGTGGACCATGCCGTAGGTGAACGGCGCGGCGGCCCTTCCCTCGGTCCCGTGAAAACCGGGATTCCTGTCTTCGAGATTGCGGAGCTTCTCGAGATGGCAGATGCCGAGGTCGGCATTCGCCGTCAGCAGAAACGCAAGCATCGCCTGGTTGTTGTGGAAGAACACCAGAGCTGGCTCGTGATCCTGAAGCGGCTCGACGGCGTCGTGAATGCCGACGGTCGCATCGTCGATATAGTCGGTGTAGTCGCCGAGTTGGCCAAATGGATCGTCGTGCTGAAACAGCGTCGTGAGCGAGAACACGGCGCCCGCCGAAATCAGCATGCCGAGGCGTGGGTCCGCCTCACTGTTCGCCGCGACATAGGCCTTGGCCTTCTCGTGCCATGCCGGATAGCGGGCGTGATCGGAGTTCCCGATGAGGTCCCAGAACTCGGTCTCGAGGGCCAGATCGAGATCAGCCCCCCATTCCTCGGCGTCTTCGAGCCGCGCCGCATCGACGCTGCGAATGACGCCGAGCTCGACGGGGGCAAGGTCGGCCGTGGTGGAGGTGCTGGTGCACCCGAGCACGAGCGCCAAGACGAAAATGGAACCAAGACGAAGCACGCTGGACACTATACACGCCCCTGGCGCTGCCGCTGGGCACTACTTGACAGGATGCCGGGGGCAAGGTCACCGTCCTCCAATGATCAGAGCACTCCCTTTCGTCTTCTGTTTGCACCTCCTCTGCCCGTCGGCGACTGGCGCTGAAGAGCCCCGGGAGCAGACGCAGACCCCGGAGCAATGGCTCAAGGCGCTTCGCGGAAGCGACACCTATCGAGAGGGGCTCGGCGATGTCAGCCGATTGGTCGACCAGGCGTACGACCTTGGCGCCATTGCGGGCGCCTCACATTGGGAAGATATGAGCGAGTATTATGCCGGACGCGCTCGGGCGAAGGGGTGTGAGCAGGGCATGCCTTTCGCAGAAGGCCCCTCCAAAGCGTGCCATCGTGTGGACGGCCCCGCGCCAAAGCTCCTGGACAGAGACCACGAGGAGGGCATGGTCAAGGCCGTCGCGCTTGCCAAGGAGACGTCGTACCCTGAGCGCGTCGAGCCAGTTCTCGTCCTGCTCTACGACTACGGATACGTGCAAGGTTTGAAGCACGGCATTCGCGTTCACAACGAGAGCATGCGCCTCGTGCAGACCTACTTCCGGGCGTGCATGGCGCGGGCGAACAGCGGCAAGGGGGAAACCGCGTGCGCCGAAGGCTCGAAGGCATGGACCGGCAAGCTTCTCGAACGCATCGAGCAACGCGTCGGCACGCACGGGCTGTCGGCGCGAAGCAAGCCGGCCCGCTGAGGTCCGTTCAGAGCCCGAAGGGCAGACTCTCGTAGCCCCAGGTTGGATCGATCGAGTAGACCGAGGTGCTTGATGACCGCGGGAGGAACTGCCGCGTGCTCGGGCCCGGGGGACACGATTTCGCCGGCCGCGGTGGTGACCGCGAGGTCTCCGCCAGCGGAATCGTTGGGGTCGTCCCAAGTGAAGACCGCATCCCCTTCGGCGGAAGCGAGGATGCTCTGGTTGATCGGTGCCCACGTCACGAAGGACGAGAGGTCGACGTCGTGCTTCTTCTCGCGGATGTGCGCGAAGAAGTGCGGGTACTCGGCGAAGTTGGCGTCGTCGAAGACGTTGAGCTTGACGGCATGCTTGTCGGTCCACACGCCCGTCAGAATGCTACTCCATCCAGGGCCGCTAAACGTCGGTTGTTCGCTCTCCTCACCAAGCACGCCACCGGCGAAGCCGTCGTAGCTGACGGTTCCGGAGGCGATCAGACCGTCGAGGCGTGGAGTCGACGCTCCCTGAAGCGCGTCGGGGCGAACCCCATCGAGGCCGATGATGAGGGCGTGCGGGGTCTTACTCGGTCCGCTGTCGCTGCTGCACGCGGCGAGGAGGAGAGCTGCAGCGACGACCACGCGCTTCATCGGGCGCAACGTACACGCTGACCGGGGGACTGTCACTGGCGCTGGTGGCTACACCGACGGCAGGAGCCAGTACCTCTGGTGCCTTTGGCTCAGCGCAACCTTCTAGCCGCGTAGGGGTCCGAACGTACGATGGCCGGCGCGTGCCGCGAAACGTGATCACGGAGAGCAGCGTTGAGCTCCGCGGCTTTCTGGAAGGTCACTCCGTGTCCTGCGTCGTCAAAACGTAGTACCTGCGCGTTGGGGATGCGCGTAGCCAGCCGGTCCGTCTGGCTCGGACGAATCAAGATGTCCATGCCTGGCCGAACGAGAAGGGTCGGCACCTGGATCTGCGACAGGCGGGACTCGGTCGAGTGGCGCATGACTCCGTACAGCTGTCCGAGAATGGTCCGGAGCTTCGGTGGGCTGCCGAGGCGCACGTCGAGGTGGTCGCGAAGCGCACTCCCCATCGATTCCACGAACGCATCCGGATAGAGCAGTCGCGGAAGGGTCTTCAGGCGCGCCTTCCTGCCACCAAAGAGCCCCTTGAAGAAAAGCCACATGCCCTTGGCCGTGGGCATCGAGGCGATCGGCGCGCCGCCATGCGTCGCGACGAGCGTGAGGCTCCGCAAACGGTCCTCCGAGCGAAGCGCGAGCTCCTGTGCGATCATGCCGCCCATCGACACCCCAACGACGTGGGCGCGGTCCCAGCCGAGGTCGTCCATGATTCGAAGAGAATCGTCAGCCATCGCCGGAATCGTACGAAGAAACGGCCCGCGCTCGCTCTCGCCAACGCCGAGGTGGTCGTAGTGACAACAGCGATGGTCGCGCCGAAGGTCATCGACCTGCGGACCCCAAACGGCGCCCGGCATCCCAAAGCCCATGATGAAGAGAACGGGCGGGCCTTGTGTGCCGAAGGATTGATAGGCGAGACGGGGGGACGACGTGGTGTGGTTTGCTGTCATTCTGGCGCTGGCACTCACACTAGCACTACTCCTTCAACGGCACGATCCAGCGCTTGTGACCCCATCCCTCTTCCTCTCGCGCAAGATCCACGTTCGGATCGATCAACCGCTGCCTCGGGCGACCGTTGAGCGAAGCCCAAGCGTCGACATAGACGGACACGTCGGCGTGACCCTTGTCCTCCCACTCATCTTCGATGATAGTGCGCATAGCTCAGGATCATGTCCGGTTGCGTCGTCAGCATGCGATGCTGAAACCCCGAGACACGCTTGCGCGGATAGACGACCCAAGCTCTATCGGTCTCGTTGTCGACGACACGGAAGTCCACCTGGCCGGTCTTTTCGATGAGCATCACGTGCCAGGCGAAGCGAAAGCCTGCGAAAGCAGACCTTCCTGAGCCTGCAGCGAATCGGTCAACGCCTGCACCTCGGCGTTGCCGAGAGAGATCAGCACATCGAAGGGCGGAGCGCTCGGGGCGGGGCGGAGCGCCTCCGCGAGGGCAAGGCTCTCTGCGATCTGCGCTGTGATTCGCTGGGCCAAGTCGGCATCCAAAGACGCGATCACTTCACGAATTCCAGTCCCAGATACCGAGTCTTCAGCGTTGAGAGCCTCGTATTCGCCAAGCCACACGTTCTGAATGCCGCGCACATTTTGGACCATGTCTCGATGCGTGTTGTCGCTGAAGCAAGAGTGCTCGTCTTCCAGGTCGCCATTGTCGAGGGCGACCTGGAGGCGCTGCCCCCCCCGTCTCGAATCCGCTTAGAATGATCATGCCCGTCAACACCTTCTCGAGCGCGTCGTCCCAGTTGCCTCCCACGAAATCGGCGCGCTAGTTGGTCGAGTCGCCGGGCCTCCACGCGTCGACCACCTGCTCGAGGTCGTCGAGAAGCAAGTCGCCGAGGCGGTCGAGGTACTGGCCGCGGCGAACCTGGTTGTCGGCGGTGCCTCCTTCGGTGAGGTAGTCGGTGTGAGGACGTTGGCCCGGAAGACCGTTGGAGGGGTCCGTGTCGTCCTGTCCCCATAGCAAGAGCTCGATCGGGTGATAGCCCACGGCGATGTTCTCCTCGCCGCCATCCTCATTGGCGCCACGGAGCGTTGTCTCGTTGATCGGGAGATCCGTGTTGTTGATGATCGCGGATGTCGCACTGTCCCTGGTGTAGTCGACATGCTGCTCGTCCATCGGCCACGCATTGATCGCGATTTCGGGACCGTCGGTCGGATTGTCGATCGGGCCATCGTAGAAACGGAAGACCTCCGTCTGAAGGTACGGCTCCCGCGCCGCGAGCCATGCGGCTTTGGCGGCGTCTTGTGTGGCCGGCGTCGGCTCGGCGACGAACTCGCGCAGAGCATCATCCAAGTCCTCGGCCGTCCCGACGGAGTCCCTGTAGACCTGAAACGCGATCTCGGCGTAGGTCTCTGCGGCTTGGCGGCCGAGCCCGGCGGTGGCACTGTCCGAGCCGCCATCGCTCGAGCTTCCACAGGCGGTGAGCCACGTGGCAGCAGCCACCGCGATCATCGTCTTCGTCGTCATCACTCGTGTCTCCTCGGAATTTACGGGGCATGGGGCCTTCCAAGACCCTTCTGCTATTGAATGTGACTTTCAAGATCAGCCCTTGTCCCTCTGTCAAGCGCATTGTCCGAGGGGTTTTCCAAGGCGCATACGCGCTATTGTTCACGGCACTATGCCCTCGAGCTTCTTCGACGACGTCAATCACTTCTTCGACGCGGCCTGCGAACACACGAACGTGCCACCGGATATCCTGGCGCAGATTCGCGCAGTCAACGCGGTCTATCGGATTCGGTTTCCGGTTCGCCAAGACGACGGCAAGGTGGTCGTCGTCGAGGGCTATCGCGCGGAGCACAGTCATCACCGCCTGCCAACGAAGGGCGGCATTCGCTACGCGCTCGACGTCTCGCAGGACGAGGTCATGGCTCTGTCGGCGCTGATGACCTACAAGTGCGCAGTCGTCGACGTACCGTTCGGCGGTGCGAAAGGCGGTGTCGTGGTCGACCCACGAAACGAATCCGCGAGGTTTCTCGAGCGCGTCACTCGCCGATACGCGAGCGAGCTCATTCGCAAGCGCTTCATCGGCCCGGACGTGGACGTACCCGCTCCGGACGTTGGGACCGGTGAGCGCGAGATGGGTTGGATCTACGACACCTACAAGGTGCACGGACAAGACACGTTGAATGCGCTCGCGTGCGTCACGGGCAAGGCGCTCAGCATACATGGCGTTCGCGGGCGACGAGAAGCGACGGGCCTGGGGGCGGTGATCGCCCTAGAGCTTTTTCTTTCGGAGTCCGAGGACGTGAAGCCACTCGATCTCGAAACCGGCATCGCGGGCAAACGGATCATCGTGTCGGGCCTTGGCAAGGTCGGGATTCACGCCGCGCGGGCGGCGATCGAACGCGACGCTATCATCGTCGGCGTGTCGGTGAGTGACGGCGCCCTCTACGACGAAGGCGGACTCGACGTCGAGGCGGTGCTCCTTCACCGAAGTGAAGCCGGCTCCCTCCGCGGCTTTCCGGGCGCCCGATTCATCCCGGACCCCGACCTCATCGTCGAAGAGCCATGCGACATCTTGATACCGTCGGCCCTGGAGCATCAGATCACCGCGGAAAACGCGGCAAAACTGCAGGCCAAAGTCATCGTCGAGGCCGCGAACGGGCCGGTGGATCCGGAGGCGGATACGATCTTGCGCGAGGCCGGGGTCGCCGTCCTTCCCGACATCTACGCGAATGCGGGCGGGGTGGTCGTCTCGTACTTCGAGTGGATCAAGAACCTCTCACACGTGAGCTTCGAGCGCATGACGCGCCGCTACCAGCAACTCGCCAATAAACGTCTGCTGGAAGTGGTCAGCCGGCTGACAGGGAAGTCGCTCCCGCCCGACGATGCCGCCCTCCTCCTCCAGGCCCCAACCGAGCTCGACTTCGTTCGAACGGCTCTCGAGAACACGATGGCCATTTCGTACGAGAAGATCCGAGATTCGTGGAAGCAAAGGTCGCTCCCCGACTTGAGGACCGCGGCGTACCTAAGCGCGATCGAGAGCGTCGCAAACTCCTACGCCTTGGACGGTATCTATCCCTAGAAGGTTCAATCAGCGAAGTGTGACTTCAAGAACTCACCGATCTCCGCGAGCGCTTCGTCGGATTCGCTCAGCAAGCCGGCGTGGATCTGGAACTCGTGCCACATCCCATCGAAGACTTTGAGGCTCACGTCCACTCCCGCTGCTCGGCATCGTTCCGCGAGTCGCGTCGAGTCGTCGAAGAGCACTTCCTCGGTCCCGACATGGATGAGCATCGGGGGCAGCCCCTCATGGCGGGCGAAGAGTGGCGAGCACGCGGGATCGTTCGGAGCCCTTCCACCCAAGTAGAGCCTTGCGCATTCGTGGAACCAGCTCGGCCGGATCATCGGGTCTTTGCGCGCGTTTTGCGTCATCGACGGGTAGTCACCACTCAGGTCGACGCCGGGTGACAGCAACACGACGGACGTCGGAAGCGGCAACCCGGAATCGCGCAACGCGATCGCCGTCGCGAGCGCAAGCCCGCCGCCAGCCGAGTCGCCCGCCAGCGCAACCTGATCGGCTGGAATCCCTTGGTCGAGCAGCCAGCGATACGCGCGCACTCCGTCTTCCAGTGCCGCCGGGTGCGGATTCTCGGGCGCCAAGCGGTAGTCGGGCGCATAGACGACGGCGTCCGCTGCCACCGCCAGGTGCGTGATCAGCCCCCGATGCGTCCGCCAGCTCCCGATGCAGTACGCCCCACCGTGGAAGTACAGGACCGTGTGCTCCGGCTCATTCGATTTCGGCCGCGCGCGCACCGCGGACATTCCCTCGATCTCGATCGCCGACGTGAAAGCAGCCCGGCACACGGGATTCACGTTCGAAGCCAGCCGCGCCCAAAACCGCTGAAACCCGATCGAGAACGGAGGCCCGAGGAAGGGTTTGAGCATGATGCGCAGAATGAAGCGCAGGATCGCCGCGGGGGCTCGTAGTGCCACGCCCCGTCCTATAGCGCGAAACGGAGCGGGAGCGGAACGCGATTGGCGTCGGGAGGCTTAGCTAACACCGCCCGCCCACCCCCACCGCGTAATCCTCCCTCCGCGCCCCTTTGGGGCTTGGCGGCGCATTCGCGCCGGGCTTCGCCGTTCCGGCTCGCGGGGTGCTGGCTGGAGGGTGGTCGGGGGCTTGGCGGCGCTTCGCGCCGGGCTTCGCCCTGCGGGCTCGCGCTGCCGCGCATGGCTTGTGACCTGGGCAGTCCGCGTACACATCCTGCCGCAGCCCTTCTTTCGTAAAGAGTCGTTCATGAGGGGCTCGGAAAAACGCGATGGGGGTTGGAGCGGGCGTGCGAAGTGACAATCGGCACGACAGCAATCCGCCCCGATTGGCGCGCCGCACCGAGGGGCGGCGTGCGTGGCCTGACCTCCCCAGTTCTTCCGGCCACCTCTGCAGGCCGCCCCGTCCCGTGAAACCCCTCTCGGGTTTTTCCGCGCCCCGCGTGTAACTCGACGCCCGGGCGTGGTGCGCACAGCGTCAGCGTCAGCGTCAGCGCCAGCATCAGCGTCAGCGTCAGCGTCAGCGTCAGCGTCAGCGTCAGCGTCAGCGTCAGCGTCAGCGTCAGCGTCAGCGTCAGCGTCAGCGTCAGCGTCTAGGACCGCAGCACTTCACCCGCGCCCCGCAAGTGCGAAATACGCCCTCTGTCGAGGATCTGCTTCCCGTTGACGAACACATGCTCGATACCGACCGGGGGAGCGTTCCCTGCTTCGTTGTCTTGGTCGCGAACGCCCTCCCAATCGAAGACGGTCACGTCCGCCGCGTAACCCTCCCGAAGCTCACCGCGGCCATCCAAGCGGAAGCGCTTCGCTGCAGCGCCTGTCATCTTATGCACGGCCTCCTCGAGAGAGATGTTCTTTCGCTCGCGAGCCGTCCGCAGGAACTTCGGGAACGTTCCGTAGGCCGCGGGATTCTGGTGCCCCCCGGGCTCCGGCCACGAATCGGACGCGAAGATCGCCGCAGGGTGCCCCATCAAGCGATCGATGATCTCGTCGTTGTAGTAGCCGTGAAAGAGCACGCGGGCCTCGGCGTTGCTCTGCGCGAGTATGTCGAGCATCGTGTCGAAGCACGACATCCCGACGCGCTCGGCGATCTCCGGCACGAAGCTGCCGTTGTATTCCTCGTACTTCGCGGAGCTCGCATTGGTGATCTGAATCTGCGGGTAGCCGAAGCCGACGAGGCGAAAACCGATCTCTGCTTCGAGGCGTAGTCGCGCCTTCGCAAGAGGATTGTGAAGCGCTTCGGGCATCCCCGCCATGAACCATTCCGGCAACAGCGTGTTCAACAGCGTGGCGCCGCATCCATAAGGAAACATGTCGAAGCACACGTCGACACCGTCCGCGATGGCCCGATCGAAGAGCTCAATGGCCTCGTCCACCGTCTTCCAGGTGCGTGAACCCACGAAGATCAAGTGGGAGAACTGCAGGCGCACGCCTGTACGGCGCGCGAGGCCGAGCATGTCGTCGATCGCCTTCAGATTGTGAGCACGGCCGAAGGGGATCATTGGATATGTGCCCGAGAAAGACGAGTACGCCTTCGCGTGCACCGTGAGCAGCTTGTCGTGGCGCTGCACCAACCGAGCAACGTCGTCGAGCTCTTCGAGCTTTGCGAAGACACCGGGCTTGTACTGAAGCCCGAGCGAGACACCGGCTGCGCCTTCCTCCATCGCGCGGCCGAGCACGTCGAGCATCTCGCGATACTCCGCTTCGTCGAGCGGCCGAGCCTCGAAGCCGCTGAGGGATGTGCGGGCCGCGCCGTGACCGACCAGGTGCACGAAGTTGTGTGTCAGTCCGAGCTCATCGAGCACCCCGGTGTACTCAGCAAAGCCATTCCAATCGAGCGTCTCCCGCCCAGCCTTGAACAAGGAGCTCTCGAGCAAGCCTCGGTGCTTGGTCGTCGGTGTGAAGCCGAACGGACTGAACCCACAGTTGCCGGCAACGAACGTGGTCACGCCTTGGGCGGTGAAGGAGTCGAAGTGATGCGGATCGGTGCTCGCCGAAAAGAAGTCCATGTGCGAGTGCGCGTCGATGAACCCGGGGGCCACCACCTTGCCTGCGCAATCGACGGACGGGCCCGCATCGGCTGGCATTTCGCCAAGCGCCTCGATTCGTCCATTGCGGAGCAGCACGTCTCCCTCTGTCGGGGGCGCGCCCGTCCCGTCCAAGATGAGTCCCCCGCGGAGAAGCGTTGAATCGCGATTGCCATTCATGATCCGCAAGAGCTAACCTCGCCTGCGATGAGCCTGCAAGACAGAAATCACGCCCGGATCGTGCTGACGGGTGGGCCCGGCGGAGGGAAGACCACCGCAGCCGATCTGTTTCGCCGAGAGATTGGTGAGAAGGTCGTGGTCGTACCCGAAACGGCGACCATGCTCTTCATGGGCGGCTTCCCGAGAGCGGGCGAGCCCAAAGCCCGCGCCGCGACTCAACGCGCGATCTTCCACGCCCAGGTCGCGCTCGAAGACATTCAGGGAGCGCTCTACCCGGGGCGCGTGCTCCTCTGCGACCGCGGGACCATCGATGGCGCCGCGTTCTGGCCGCGCGAAGCGCCCGAGGGGTTCTTCGAGACGATGGAAACGACGCTCGAAGCCGAGCTCCGGCGCTACGATGCCGTGATCTTCTTCGAGTCCGCTGCGGTGGGCGACATCTCGATCGAGGGCGGCAATCCGGCGCGGACCGAGAGCAACGAAGAGGCTCGCCAGCTCGATATCCGGCTTCGGGCGCTCTGGTCGAAACACCCGAATTTCCATTTCATCCCGCACTCCACGTCGTTTTTCGAGAAGCTCGGAGATGGCCTCCGGCAGCTCCAGGAGATCGTCGACGACAACCGCTGGCTCGACTCCGGCGCATAAAATGGCCTGACTAACCCATCTATACTAAACCCGGGAGCAATGGGGATGATGCGCGTGTATATGAGTGGCTCGGTCCTTTGTGCCGGCCTGACTGCGATGCTGACCTTGGGTTTGGCTGCGCCTGGCTGCATCAAACAGATGCAGACCGACATCGCAGAGAACCAGAGGCGCCTCGGAGAGCTCGAGAACGACCTCGAGGCCAAGCGCAAAGAGCTCGAAGAAGCGCTGGCCGAGGCAAGCCGTGTGCTTCGCCGCAATAGCGCCGACCAGGGCTTGCAAATCGAGGAGATCCAACAGCGATTGGCCGTGATGGAAGGTCAGCTCGCCGAAGTCCGCATGGAGCTCAGCGGCGCATCGGAGGCGCAGGCGCAACGAAGCCTCGAGACCCAACGTCAGCTGAGCGAAGTCGCCCGAGCCGCCGGTATGGACGTTCCGCTCGAGTCGAGCGAGATCCCCGAGAAGAAGAGCGCGCACTGGGAAGCGCTCGAAAGAGCGTACCGCATCAACAAGCACTCCTACGCGCGTGCGCTCGCGCGAGCGTACGTGGCCCGCTACCCAAAGGACGATCACGCCGACAACGCGCAGTACATGATCGGATCGAGCTACCTCGCGCAGGGGCAAGCGGCCGCCGCCCTCGGCGAGTTCCAGAAAGTGATCTCGACCTACCGCACTGGTGACGCCATCGACGAAACCCTCTACGACATGGCGCAAGCGTTTCTGAAAGTGCGAGCGTGCAACGATGCCGGCACGGCCCTCAAGGCTCTTCTGAAGAACCATCCGAAGTCGCCGCTCTACCGCCAGGCGCAAAAAGAGCTCCGCAAGGTGAAGAACCTCGGCCCGGCGCAGTGCGACGACCGCTGAGCCCTGCCCGGTGAGCGGCGCAAAAGCGTCGGTTTTACGCGGCTAGCGCAGGTAAATGGGCGACGACCAGGCGCGCTCTTCGGTCATCGCGAGGCAGTCGTCGTCGAACGGCACGCGGTAGTCGCCGTAGCACGGGCTGCACTCGTCGCCCTCGCAGCGCAACCCGGCCGAGTTCACCGCCGGGCTCGGTTCCTGGATTGCGCGAACGTAGTACACGACCTCCCGATCGGCTGACGCGAACCAGGGGTCCTCGAACTCGACTTCGCAGACAGCGTCGTCAGGCGGGCACGGGATGGTGAGCCAGGGATCTTCGATGAGCTCCCCGACCGGTTCGCTCTCTTGCATCTGGCGCCCGATGCGTACGACCTCGATGCGGGTGATGCGCCGTCGGCGGTCGGACGGGTTGTAACACTCGCCCGCACACACGCGCTCGATTCGCTCCTCGCCGAGCGCATCGGTGACCGCTTCGGGGCAGCCAGGCAGTTGTTCGAACGCTCCCGCCGCGCGTACGCGGAACTTGGGAGTGCCGTCGAAGCTGAGTTGACTCCCCATCGGGACGCGCGCTTCACCCGCATTCACGAGATCGAACCACAGCAGGATGCGATCGCCCGAAGTGCCGTACACCTCCCGATCGAACAAGGCCTTCCAAATCGCATCCCGGGTGCGCTCCTTCGCGTGAACCGCCACGAGACCGCCCGTGAGGAAAAACGAGGCCTGTCGCTCGAGCCACACGCGCTGAAACGGCCGCATCGACATGACGTCGTCTGGCGTAAGAGGCACCGAATCCGCGGCCTCCTCTGGCATGCCAAAGACGATCTTGCGCCATCCTTCGTCCACAGCGCCACGAGCTTCCGTCATCTTGCGACGCTCATACTCCTTGTAGCCAGTCCCCGGTCGCGCGGAGTGATTGTCGCTCGACGCGATGAAGCCGAGCGTCGCGTGACGGGGCGCCCCGGAGTCCTCGAAGCTCCCGCGGGAAAGGATGTACTGCACGGACCCGCCAGGTCGATAGGCGTAGCTCGGCTGGAAGCAATCCGTGCACTGGCCGCAATCACCCCATTCGGCGATGGCGGTTCCCGGAAGGGTGAGGTGCCCCGAAACACCGAGACGGACGAAGTTCTCCCGCGCAACCCGAACACGCCGGTCGCACTCCTCAGACAATGGATTGGCACACCGACTGCGAACGATTTCCCCCGCCCGCCAACAGCAGGGCTCAAACGTATCGGTGGGCTCCGGGCACACCGCGCCTTCTGTGGTGCGCTCGATAGCTCGGAAGTCCCGGTACTCCTCGGAGTTCCCGTGCCCGGAGAACACCTCGATCAGCTGCTGCCACCGCGGGTCGTCGTGCTTGGCCTGGATCTGCTTGTCGTAGAGGTAGCCTTCCGGCGTGTAGAAACCCCAGGTGGTGCCATGCGGGATCACCATCGCGTCGAAGCCCCACTCACCGAGCTTCCGAAACAACGTCTCCGGGGTGTCGGCGGTCTCCCTGCAATCGGGCGGAAGGTCGGGCGCCGACGCTCCATCCGCGCAAAGCGAGAGGCGGGCGATCTCACGGACATGCTGCCCCACATCGGTGTACGGCTGCTGATTGGGAAACGCCCGGACCGGAATCCCGAGATTGGCCGTGATGGTCTTCAGATCTCGAAACGCTTGCGAGGCGAGACCCGGCGCCGCGATCGGGCGGGTCGGTAGCTCGTCGTCGCTAGTCTCCTTGAAGATGACGTTGCGGTGCCCATAGTGGGTCTCCGGGGTCGTCCCGATCTGGGTCCACTCGAAACCGGTAAATGCCACGAGGTCCGGCTGCTCGCTCTTGGCGTCGACGGCGTTACACTGGCGCACCGACTCCCGAACCATCTCCCAGGTCCGCGGCGTGAGCGATTCGGCATGATCGGTCAGCGAATAGAAATCGAGCTGCGAGCAGAAGCGTGCAAAGTCACAGGCATCGGCAGGTGGATGCACGCCCTCTCCGCCCATGAGTGGAAGGCTCCACTGAAACGCGTCGACCGAGAGAGTCGAGTGCACGTGGAGGTCGCCGAAGAGCACGCGGGTGTCGAAATCATCGCCGACCGGACCTTGTACGCTGTCGCGCGCGCTCAGCAGCTCGCGGTCGAGCGGGCTTGCGGTGATCTCACCATCGGTTTGGAGCTTTCCGCCACCGAAGACGACCCAGAGCCCTAGCGCCAAGAGCGCGAGCACCACGACTGTCGCAAGGCACCCCCGCTTCCAAATCGCCATCGCGGCCGAGGATAAGGTCCCGGGGACAGGACCGCAAATCTATCTATCAGCGGGCCCAACGCACGGTTTCAGCAACGCCGCCAATCACCAGATTCTGATCGATACCGTCCTGCCCTGAGAGATACACCCCGGACGCGCCCTCCCGAGTGGACGCGAACGCGATGAGACGACAATCGGGCGAAAACGCCGGGTCCTTGTTGTCGCCCTGGCCTTGGGTGAGTCGCTTGTACTCTTGCGTCACGACGTTGACGGTGAAGATGTCGAACTTCCCGTCTCGTCCGCTGAAAGCGATCAGTGGTTGCTCCGGATCCTGACACCAGACCGGCGTTTGGTTGTGGCTGCCGCGGAAGGTCACCCGCTCTACCTTGGAACCGTCGTTGTTCATCGTGAAGATCTGCGGGCTGCCGTGACGGTCGGACACGAACGCGATGCGACCGCGTGGACCACACGTCGGGCTCACGTCGATCCCTCGACTCCGCGTGAGCTGCCGCACATTCGAACCATCGGGGCGCGAGCTGTAGATCTCGGAGTTGCCCGAGCGCGATGACGCAAAGTACACTCGCTCCCCGCAAATCGCGGGAGCCATCGTGATGCCTTTGCCTCCGATCACGCGCCTTCCGCCGGCGCGCGTGTTCGTGATGAACATGCCCTGCTTGGTCATTCGCGTGTACCAAATCGAGCCCTTGCCGAAGCTCGGCAGCATGGACACGCCTTGGCCGCTCGAGACTCTACGAACGCCGTATCCGTCCATGTCGGCGGCGTAGACGCTCTTTTGACCGGGCCCTTGCTTGCGCGCGAAGGCGATCTCGGTGCCAAACGGCCCGTAGGTGCCGGTGACGACCCCGATGACCTTGTTGGCGAAGTCATGCATCCAGCGGCGAAGGTCCTTGGGTGAACCCTGATACGTTTGGCGCAGCGCGGGAACCTCGCCCCCACTCGATTGGTAGAACCGGAGCTCGACTCGAAGCGCGGTATCGTTGCCCCCAACCAGCCCCTTGATGACCCCGTTCGCACCGAGCAGGGCCCATGCGCCCAAATCGACGCCGAGGCCTTTCGCGTCGGAGTCGTGTCGGACCGATCCGGGGCCGATGACGCGGAACCCCGGCATCAACCGGAAGTCGTTCTGCAGGACGGAGCCCCCAATCGCCGCATCGTTGGCTGGTTCTCCGATCAGCTTCGCGACGCCGATCCGGAACACGTCCTCATCCGGAGCGTCGATGTCGACGACGAGATTCTCTTCCGGTAGCGGCGGCGCTTCCTCCTGCCCAACGGCGGGCCTCGTAAAAGACGAAAACACCGCGACCACAGCGCCTACTGCGAGCAACCCCCAAGTCATCCGTCGAAAGAAAGTCAAAGTCATCGTTCACCTCAGCGGGCGTGACGCCCAAAGAAACGCAAAGAAATCGTCTCACCCAAGACCTGCTGCGCCACCGACTCCGGTGGGTCCGGAAGATCCGCCCCCTTCGCTTGATTCACCCTTCGACGAACGGAGTCATCGAATGCTTCATTCCCGCTCGGGCGCTTCACTTCGTAGTCTCCGACACGCCCGTCATCGGTAATCGAAAGCTCGATCACGCAGGTGAGCTTCTGCAGCTCGTCATCGGGAATCAACGTCGGAACTTGCCAGCCCCGCCGGAAATACGTGTAGAGCTTTCCGAGGTAGAGGTCCTTCTCGTCGCCCGTCGCCTTCGTGCCCTCGACGATACCCTCCTCGTGTCCTTCGAGCTCCGGTCCCTTTCGGAGGTCGGATATCGCTCCTGCCCGTTGCCCGAGCGTAGCCAGGAGATCCTCGTCCTGGCGCTCTCGCTTCTTCTTGGGCTTGGCGAGGCCTTTCTCCTTGTTGCCGCTAGGCACTGGCACAGCGGCCTCGGAGTCCGGGGCCGCCGGAGCGCGGGCGCTCTGCTGGGCTGCAGGCACCTCTTTACTGGGAAGCCGGCGCTGAGGCCTCTGCTTTCCGAGCCGCACAAAACGCGTCTCGATTACCTCGATCGGCGGAGGCGGCAGATCCTCGTCGCCGATTCCGAAGAGCCCTTGCATCCCTCCCAGCAGAAAGCCACTCAGGAACACCATCGCCGGGAGCGCAACGAACGCGGCCAACGCAAAACCGACGCCGCCCGCAACTTCCATCGCCGTCGGCTGCTCCGTCTCGAGGAGAGAAAGTGCCCGCCAATCGCTCGCCTCCACGCGGGCCATCGCCTATCTCGGCTCTCGTGTCAGCGGGTCGGTGACCAGCCCCATCTTTCCAATGCCGGCTTGTCGCACCAGCGCAAGCACCTGCGCGACCACGCCATAAGGCACTTGCTCGTCGGCTTGAACGAACACCTCGTCGACGTTCCGAATACGTTCGTCGGTCAGCAAGCGCTCGCGCAGCACGTCGAGCGAGACCTCTTCGTCGAAGAGAAAGATCCGCTGGTCGCGCTGCACGGTGATCAAGGGGTGGTCTTGATCGATGTCCATACGCGGTGCGTCTGCCTTCGGGAGGTCCACGTTGACCCCGGTCGTAAGCATGGGCGCCGCAATCATGAAGATGATCAGCAGCACCAACATGACGTCGACCAGCGGGGTGACGTTGATTTCGCTGAGCGCGCTCCCCTGTCCGCCGTCACCGTTCGAAAACGCCATGGGCTACTCGACCAACAGATGACGCCGAATGATGTTCAGATAGTCACTGGCAAACGCCGCCGTCTCGCTGTCGACCACACGAATGCGCCGGACGAAGTAGTTGTACGCCATCACGGCCGGGATCGCGGCCGCGAGGCCGAGCGCCGTCGCGATCAGCGCCTCGGCGATGCCTGGGGCCACGACATCGAGGCCCGCGCTCTTCTGGCCATGGATCGCGATAAACGAGTTCATCACCCCCCAAACGGTGCCGAAAAGGCCGATGAAGGGCGCCGTCGACGCCGTCGTCGCCAGAAAGGAGACCTTGTTCTCGAGCCTCATCAGCTCGGCGCTTTGCGCACGCCGAAGCGCGCGTTCCACGTTTTCAACGTCGGCCTTGGTCGGCCGCCCGGTTCGCGCGATGCGCGCGAGCTCGCGATATCCCGCACGGAACACGGTTGAAATGGGCGACCGCTCGTAGGTCATCGCCTGGGCGTGAATGTCGTTCATCGCCTTGGCGTTCCACGCGCGCGCCTTTTCCTCTGACCAGAACACGCGGAGGAACGCACGGCTCTGGTCGGTCACTTGCTTCAACCGAATCCCCTTCGCGCCAATGATGTACAAGCACATCACGGCCATGAAGACGAGGATCAGCATGACCAACTGCACCACCGGCGAAGCGCCGACGATCAGTTTCCAAGGGTTGAGTTGCTCGGGTGCGCTCGCCTGAAGGAAGACGGAAAGCATCAATGTCTACCCCCCAAAGAGCGCACCCCCTAGCGCGCTAGTTCTCGGAACCAGTGACGTTACGGTCGCGGGCCCAGCCAGCCTCATCGGTGCCGGTCGCCATCTCCTCGCCCACCGAAGTGACCGAGACGCGGCTGCCGTCCAAACCGAGAGAAGTCAGGTAGCTACGAACCGACTGCGCACGACGCTCGCCGAGTGCGATGTTGTACTCCTCGGTGCCGCGCGGATCGCACGCACCGGTGAGCAGGAGCGAAAGCCCTGGATCGGCCTGGCCACGGTAGCACTCGACCGCCTCTTGGAGAGCGGCGCGGGCGCTGCTGTCGAGCTCCGCCGAGTCGAACGCGAAGTACACGGTCTCGACCACGCAGGGCTCGGCTACCGGCTCGACGGGTTCCGGTTCCGGCTCGGGGATCTCAGCACCGGTGGTCGGCTCCGGCTCCGGCTCCTCCACTTCCTCCTTGCAACCGATCAGCATGGTCGCAAAAAGCGTGAAGCACACCAACATGGTGAGAGATGAATGCAGATGTCTCTTCATGGAGTTCCTTTTCCTTCCCCCTCTGAACTCAGAGAGCGCGGTCGCCAGCATAACCCCGGGGTACTAACGCGCAATTCTTCTCATGCTTGCGTAGGGTTAAGTGGCACACCTTTGTGAGGTCTAAATATGCGAAGTCACTTGCTGAGGTCAACATGTCACCAATTGTATTGTCCCCTGATTGGAGGCATCGGAATGACACGTAAAGCATTTTGTCTACTCGCGCTTGTGACAGCACTGTGCGGCGCATGCAATGAAAGATCGTCGCAAAACGCAGAACAGGAGGCTCTGACCCATGAGCACTCCGCCGGCGCCGAGCGCGGCTTGCCGGACGTTCAGACCTATGCTCACCGGCTGGACGACCCGTCGAGGGATGCGTGGCAGAAGCCGGACGAGGTGGTTGCGCTCCTCGACTGCCATCGAGGAGCCACAGTGGTCGATTTGGGGGCCGGAACGGGGTACTTTCTGCCCTTTCTCTCGCGGGCCGTCGGGGACCAGGGTCACGTCTTGGGTCTCGACATCTCACCGGCGACCATCGAGTGGCTCGAGGACCGGGCCGAGGAAGAGGGTCTCCGGAACGTCGCGGCGCGTACGGTCGCGGCGGACGATCCGGGGCTCGCGCGCAACTCGGCCGATCGCATCCTGGTGGTCAACACCTGGCACCACATCGAGGGCCGGGCGGCCTACGCCGCAAAGCTTCTCCCTGCGCTCCGGCGCGGCGGTCAGCTGCTGATCGTGGATTTCACGATGGACGCCCCGATGGGGCCTCCGGCCGAGAAACGTCTCACGGTCGATACAGTCGTTGGCGAGCTCGAGTCGGCCGGATTCAAGACCGAAGTCCTCGAGGAGACGCTCCCCCATCAATACGTCGTCTCCGCCCGGGTGCGCTAACCCGTAGCCGCGCGCTCGAACGCGTGCTTGACCTTCATGTGGATCGTCGCCGCCAGCATGCCGGCGCGGCTTCGTTCCTTCCGCCACCGCGTCGCGAGTGAACGACTCGCCGGCAGCGAGATCCAAAGGCGGAGGAGATGCCTTTTGCGCGCGGGTTCGGAATGATCCTCGTAGTCGGTGCGGGCGTGCATGACGCTATGGTTGGAGAGCAACTGCACATCGCCAGGTTCTAGCTCCATCGCGAGGGACATCCCGGGCGAGTCGGCGATCGCGTTGTAGAGATCGAGGAGCTCCCGATCCTCTTGCGTGAGAAGCGGCTCGCCATCGCGCCCAACCGCCGAGCGAAAGTAATCGGTGTGATAGAAGGTGCGGAGCGAGCCCGCGTCGAAACAACACGGCCTCACCGGCAGATAGCGCACCCCGCCCTCGCCTTTCGTGTCCATCATGAACGGCTCGTAGAGGCGATCGACCAGGTCGGGGCGCTGACGAAGAAGCTCGTTGTAGACGGCCACCGAGCTCACGATGCGGCTCGTGCCACCGCGCTGGGCCTTCTTGAGACACAGCAACCCGACCACATCGGCCGCGTCACAATGGAAGTTGATGTTCACCCGAGTGCGGTAGTGGCGAACCTCCGCTGGGCTCTCGCCCGTGTCACGGACGTGGCCGAGCAGCTCGCGCTGCGGATTCTGGGCGCCGGGGACGCCGAGGTGCTGGCCGAGGCACCAAAAGAAGATCTCGCTATCCGACTCGGACCAGCGCTCGACGGGAACGCCGCGGAGCACTTGAAACCCACGGCCCTCGCTGAGCTCCGCCCGCCAGCGATCAACCTTCTCGCGGAGCATCGGGAGCGGGAAGTCGGCTTTGGTAAGCTCGCCGAGCGCTTTGCCGGTGTTTCTGGCGGCGGCGAGCCCCCGGCCGAGCTCAGCGACCTCCTCGTCGGTCAGGGTCGCGCGCCAATCCTCTCGCGCGGCCAGATCCCGGCCTGTCCAGGCGGCGGGGATGTGCAGCGGCTCGCGAAGCACGCGCTCCTGCGGGCGAGAGAAGTAGTGAAGCGTCTGCGCGGTGAGGGTCTTGTACACGGCGGAGCGTGGAGTTTACGCGATCGCCTCGATTCGCGCAGGCACGTGCTTGTGCCAGGGAGTGCCGGCAAACCAATCGCGATCTTCGAGCGAGGTCAGCTCGTTCGGCGCAACCCCGGCTCGCACCGAATCACCTTCCGGACCCGTCGCGTCGACGCCCAGCCCGTTGGGCAGGGAAACGTGGCCGGGTTGCATCATCGCGGACACTTCGACCGGGACCTCGACGGATCCTCGGCGGGTGCTGAGGCGAACGTGGTCGCCACTCTGCACACCAAGCCGACTCGCGTCGTCCGGGCTGATCCGGAGCGAGCCTTCGGGGTCCTTCTTTCGCCACTCCGATGAACGGAAAATCGTATTGGCCGTGAACGATCGGCGCTCGCCCGCGGACAAGATGAATGGGAAGTCGCTCTGCCCAGTACCCGGCTCTGCTTCGGCAAGCGTTGCGAGCTCCTGCAGTAGCGCGGGGTTCGACGCTTGAAGCCTTCCATTCGGTGTCATCACGCGATTCCAACCCTCGTCATAGTCGTCGACGGCGAACACGAGGCCGGAAGGGCTCCCGAGGATCGCATCGAAGAGCTTCTCAGCTTGGACCATCGACGGCCCTTCAAAGCCGGCTCGGCGAAGGGAGTCGGAGAATTTGGCCGCGAACTGATGTGCGAGACCCCAGACCACCGCGGCAGACTGCATCCCCGGCGGCAAGTGCGGGCCGAGAGTTCGGTAGAGGATGACTGGCGCCATCGGTGCGAGCTTCGGGTTCGAGAGCACGTTCGCGAAAAACACCGGAATGAACGCGGGCCGCCCCTGAGCCGCGGCCGCATGGAGCGGCGCGAGGTCTTCCTGCGTGTATGCGCCAAGCGCTTCTGAGAGCCGCGCGTGGATCTCCGCCTCCGGAAGCACGCCCGGAGGGGCCTCGAAGACGGGATGGCGCACGTGGAAGTAGTTGTGCGGAAACTCGAAGTTGAAGAAGGTCGCCTCGGCCTTTTCGTACTGGGTGGCCGCAGGAAGAATGTAGTCCGCGAGCCGCGCAGTTTCCGTCATGGCGATGTCGATGACGACCAAAGTATCGAGCGCCTGGAGCGCCTCGCGCATACGAGCGCTCTCCGCCAGCGAATGCGCAGGGTTTCCGCTTTCGACGATCATCGCGCGGTAGCGTTCGGGATGGTCGCTGAGGATTTCGTCGGCGATGGAGTTGCAGGGGGTCAGACCCGAGATGATGGGCTCGTTGGCGACGGGGCTCCGCTTGGTTTCCGCCCCGGCACCCAGTTTTTCGAGGTTGCCCGCCACGCTCACCAGAACGGAAGGGACGTACTGGGCGCCCTTCTTCGCGTAGTTGCCGGTGAGCACCCACAAGAGCTTGTTGAGGTAGCTGTTGAGCGTCGAGAAACGGTTCATCTGAATGCCGAGATCCTCGAATACCGCCACGCTCTGCGCCTTGCCGATACGGCGAGCAGCTTCTCGGACCTGATCCTCCGGCACTCCCGCAATTCCACAGTAGTCAGCCACCGGAATTCCCCGCAGCGCCGCGATCGGATCCTCCGCGCCGTCGACGTGCTCCTCGATGAAGACCTGATCGACGAGGTCCTCTTCGACGAGAACGCCGCCGAGCGCCGCCAGCAACCACGCGTCGGTGCCCGGCCTCACCTGAAGATGAATGTCGGCGAGCTCCGCAGTCTCGGTCTTGCGCGGATCGATGACGATGAGCGTACGCTCGGGGTCTTTCGCCATCTCGCGGAGCGTGACCCTAGCACGCGGGATGCCATGCGACTGCCAGGGGTTCTTGCCGATGAACAACCCGACCTCGCAGTGCTCGAAGTCTCCGCGGGTCACCTGCCCCATCAGACGGCCGCTCACCCAAAACTCTCCTGTCTTCTCTTGCGCGAGCGCGCTCGATCGGTACCTGGAGCCGAGGGCACGCCGCGTCGCGGAGGAATAGGCAGCGGGCAAGTGGTTCCCTTGCCCACCTCCGCCGTAGTAGAAGATCGTAGAGCCACCGTGCTCTTCCTTGATCGTCGACAGGCGCCCGGCTACCTCGCGAATGGCGGTGTCCCAGTCGATCTCCTCGAAGCTGCCGTCGTCCTTCCTGCGAAGCGGAGAGGTGATCCGGTCGGGCCCGTTCTGGTAGTAGTCGAGACGGTGCGGCTTCTCGCAGGCGTAGCCCTTCGACGCGGGGTGCGCCTTGTCGCCACGAATGCGCGTGAAGTGCCGCCCCCCCTCCCCGCCAAGCTGAACTTCGAGACCGCAATTGCACTCGCATAGAATGCAGGCTGTTTTCTTCCAGGATCCGGACATCGAAAGACCTCGCACTTCCGCCACCAAGCAGGGGCACCCCGACTCTAGTCTCGCGCACGCCCCAACGATACCCCGGATGCCCCTGCGTTTCGCCAGGCGATGCTGCGGCGTCTCAGGCCGACAAGGCCACGTCGAATTCATCGACGTACTCGGCGAAGCGAACACGAATGTCTTCGAGATCGAGCCCGAAGTCCTCCCGTTCATAGCGGTGAACGCCTCGGCTGCCGCGAGGGTTCTCGGCGAGAAACGAGCTCATCCGGTCGCGGGCGACATCGCTGAGCTCGAGCCCAAAATGCTGATATGCTCGTCGCAACAAGTCGACCGGATCTGCGAGTGTGTCCTCGAAATGCGCGTCGAAGAACTGATCTGGCTTGTCGCGATGCCTCCGTCGCGCCGCGACCGCCTTTTTTAGCTGGAGCGACCAGGTGTCCATCACGTTGCGCCCGATGCGTCTTGGGTCGACGGAGTCGGAATTCATGCCTCGAAACGCGTAGTGAAGGCTCGCGAGCGACGGCATCACTTCACCCGGATCGCGGTGCGTGTGGATGATCAACGCGTCTGGATAGACCTCGAGCAACTCGTTGATCGCAGGAAGGTGTGCGGGGCTCTTCAACGCCCATCGCTTCTTCCTGTACTTGCTCTGCAGGTGCTGCAGGAGTCTCTTATGGAACTCGTACGAACGCACCATGCTCTGCTCGTTGAGCCACGTTTGGTAGCTAGGCGCGTGGAACGTGATGTGAAACTGTACGCTCAGGAACTCATGCGCATTGATCGGCACGCACTCTTGCGGGAGCTGGGCGCCGAACTCGTGAATCGCGGGAAGCGTGGGAATGAGGCGGTCTAGATTGCCGAAGAGCTTCTCTGCGTCTGCGATTCGAGGATCGGTCTCGTAGGTCCCCGGCTCAGGAGGCGGCACCGGCCACTCGAGCTCCCAACTCTGCGGCGTGCGGTGGTCCGGGTTCTGCGCGAGCAGATTGTAAAGAAGCGTGGTGCCCGTGCGCGGCAGTCCGACGATGAAGATCGGGCGCTCGATCACCTGCTCGGCGACCTCGGGATGCTCTGTTCGATACTCGGTCAACCGCAGACGGTTCTCGAGATAGCGAAGGAGCGTTTCGCGACAGCTCAAGCGCCCCAGCGTACTGAGGTCGGCTTCGCGCTCGACCGAATTCAGGAGAACGCGCATCCCCTCGAGGAAATCATCGCCTCCGAAATCACTCGAGCCCGCGCGGCGAATGGCGGTGTCGAGGAGGTCCTGCTCGTCGAGCGAGGGCAGATCCCATCCAAAGCGCCGCAGCCCCCCGCCAACGCGATTGAGCGCTTTGATGGCCAATGGACGGTGCGGTGGGGGAAGCGACATGGGTCTTGGGCATACCGCCCTTTGCTTGGCGGCGCGGCGGCGTGTTAGCACGCAGCCATGAGCGCCGTAAAGAGCCGGTGGATTCGCTGGGGGGTGCCACTCGTGCTGGCGGTCGTCGTCGTCCTGGTCCTGAGCGGGCGAAGCGATAGGACGAAACCGGAGGCAGAGCTCCCGGACCCGGTGCTGGCCGATGGAGCGCCCTCCTTTCGGCAGGCCAAGACCAACGGCAACCTGAGCCCTCAGTATTTCGAGAGCCTATGGCCCGCCGGGCACCGCGACAGCGCCAACACCGATTTCGTTCCCGCCGAGCTTGCCACCTCGTTCGCGCTGAAGAAGCACTTCCTCCATGGGCACCCAATTTTTTGGCCCCCGACGATGGGTCTCGACGGTGCCTCGTACGTGGTCACGGGAGCGCCTCCGGGGAACAGCCACTTGTTCGCAATCTCGCCGGACGGTGAAGTGTTGTGGTCGGCGAAACCGCAGGAGTCGCCCGAGGACCTCGACTCTTTCGCGATCATGAACGCGCCGACGATCGACGCAGAAGGCGACCTCTACGTCGGTGACCGCGATCAGCTCTGGGCGTTCAAGCCGGACGGCGAAGTGAAGTGGGTCGTCGACTTGAAGCAGTACGGCATTGATTGGGGTTTCATGACCGTGGTGCTGAGCCGGCAACGTTACGTCGGTGGTGTGACGACCAACGGCAAGGTCCTGTTCTTCTGGTCACACGACGGCAAGCTCGCGATGCCGCCGCTCGATCTGCCGGGAGGCGCTGGGCCTCCTGCAGAGGACGAGCCTCCCGAGTTTCTGTGGAAGGATCTAATGGATCCTGATCTCATCCCGTTCCTGTTCAACTTGATCCAAGGGTGGGAGATCGAGGTCGCGAACACGCCGGCCATCCACCCGGAAACCGGTCGCCTGTACATTACGGCCGCCGGAGCGACCACGGGGACCGGCGTGCTGTACGGCATCGACATCACCGACGACGCGCTCACGATCGCGTTCCAGGCTCCGATGGGCGGCGGCAGCGGCACCAGCCCGGCGGTCTCGCACGATGGCACGCAAGTGTACGCGGTTGACGAGCGCGGCCGGATGCTCGCGATCGACGCCCGCACCGGGAGACGGGTGTGGCAAAGCCAGGAAGGTGGCGGCGGCTCTGCGTCGCCGAGCGTCGGCTCCGACGAGACGATTTACACCCCGTTCCAAGACCACATCACAGCCTACACGAGAGACGGGGAGGTCAAGTGGGAGGTCTCATACAGCACGATCTGCCGCGAGCGCCTGTCTGACCCTGGCGGGGTTTGGGACCACATCCTGTCGGAGCCAGTGGCTTTCATCGACAGCATCTTGACGCTCGGTATGAAGCGCGGCTGGATGAACGTCGTCTGCGGCTACTACCTCCCGAAAATCCTCTCGCGCAGCAACCGAACCCGTGTTCCCATTCCCCAAGAATCCTTGTTCGTGGCGTTCGACCTCGACAGCGGCAAGCCCGTCGGGGAGCCGCTAGCGCTACCCGAAACGAGCGAGGGCTTCGTGACACCCCTCTCAAACGGCAACGCGATCGTGACGACTTCGGGCGCGATCAGCTCGATTTTCTACTACATGGTCAATCGCGTCCTGCCGGAGCGCTTGCAGGTCGCGGGACCTCCGAAGGCCGGGCTCTTGCTCTTGGAACCGCGATGACCGAGCTGCCGCCCCACGTGCTGTTCTACGATGGCGTGTGCGCGATGTGCAACGGCATCGTCAAAGCGATGCTGCGCATGGATCGCGATGAGCGCTTCCACTTCGCGCCGCTGCAAGGCGAAACCGCGGACCGCGCGCGCGAGCTTCATCCCGACTTCCCACGCGAGATCGAAACCGTGGTGTACCTGCGAGAGGGCGAGGTGTTCGTGCGCTCGCGGGCGGCAGCCCTCGCAATGGCGGAGCTGCCATACCCGGCCAAGGCGCTCTCGTGGGTCCGCTTCTTCCCGAGATGGCTGACCGACTTCTTCTACGGAATCGTGGCGCGCCTGCGGTACCGGGTCTTTGGTAGGTATGATCAATGCCCGCTTCCGCCCACCGAGGCGCGTGCGCGCTTTCTCCGCTAGGCTGCTTCGCGGAGACCGATGTAAGCAAATGTCTTACCCGTTTGGTTTCACCCGGATGGGTTGCTACCTTGATCCTCTATGGGGACTCGCGCTTGGCTGGTCGCGCTGCTCGCGCTGACGTTGTCGTGTGAAGGCGCCGAGATCGGCGAGCGCCCCGGCACGGAGCCGCCACGCGATCTAAGCACCGGCGGAACCACGGGCAGCGACGCTGACGCTGGCGCTGACGCTGACGCTGGCGCTGACGCTGGCGCTGTCGCTGACGCTGGCGCTGTCGCTGACGCTGGCGCTGACGCTGACGCTGGCGCTGACGCTGACGCTGGCACTGACGCTGACGCTGGCGCTGGCGCTGACGCTGGGACCGACCCTGGCACGGACACCTGCGCGGGCGGGCCGCTCTCGGCGCCGCTTCCGGGCTGCAACCCGACTCCGACGCCGAGCACGGGCGACATTCACGCGGACTGCGTCGCGCGCATCAATCAGTTTCGGTGGGAGTGCCAGTGCCTGCCACCGCTCGTGCGGTGGACCGACGGCGAGAGCTGCACCGACAGCAACGCGGAGTACGACAGTGTCAACGGCGTTCACGCGAGCTTCTACGACATGGCGTGCGGCAGCGGGGCGCGTGCACAGAACGAATGCCCGGGGTGGCCCTCGAACGCTCACGTGATCACGGGATGCCTGCGGTCGATGTGGGAGGAGGGGCCTGAAGACGGAAACCCGGACACCGTGAACGGGCACTACGAGACGATGGCTACGAGCACGTACACGCGAGTTGCGTGCGGCTTCTACACGACGCCCTCGGGGGATGTCTGGGGCGTGCAGAATTTCGATTGAGGGGGACTCATGCGCTGGTTGATCGCGATGATTGGACTCTGCACGTTGGCCGTGGGTTGCGGCGATTCCCCGTTTTGGGACCGGGGGACTGGAGGCACGGGCGGCGGGTCGGGGCTTACTCAAGGCGATCCGCGCTTCCTCGCAGACTGTAGCGGCGGACCGCTTGGAGCACCGCTCGCCGACTGCCAGCCCACACCGCTACCGAGCACAGGGGACCCTTACGCCGACTGCGTGACACGAATCAATCAGCTTCGATGGGAGTGCCAATGCTTGCCGTCGCTTCAGCGCTGGACGGAGGCCGAAGGCTGCGCCAACCAGCACTCGGAGTACGACAGCACCCGCAGCGCACACTCGGGCTTCCGCGATAGCATCTGCTCTCCCGGGGGTTGGGCGCAAAACGAGTGTCCGGGGTGGCGGTCGACCGAGCACGTCATCGAGGGCTGCCTCCAGGCGATGTGGGACGAAGGCCCGGGTGAGCCCTACTCAGCCCACGGGCACTACATCAACATGACCAACCCGTCCTACACGATGGTCGCGTGTGGATTCTACGAGACCGGCGACGGCAGCTTTTGGTCGGTCCAGAACTTTCAGTAGGCGCGCGCTACTCTTCGGGCGGCGTCCACGCGGTCGCGGCCAAATCGCCTTCTTCGAAGCCGAGCCAGATCTTGAGCTGGTTCAGCATGAAGTCCGTGCCTTCGCGCGAGGAGAGGTCAACGCGGTACGTGTTTATGTAGCGCACGCTTTCCTGCAGCCACATGTCCCAGGCTTCTTTGGAGACCTTTTCGAACACCATCTGCCCGACCTCGTTGGCGAACGGCGGCCGCAAGAGACCGGGGAGCTCCTTGTCGAGCTTGATGCAGTGGACGAGACGATTGGGATCCGCTTCAGGCATGGTTGCCCCTTTAACTAGCACCGGCCTGGACCGTGGCTACCCCAGAATACGGAAGAACGACCGGAGCATCTGGTAGGTCAGCCCCCAGACGACCCGGCCGTCGACGTCGTAGGCGGGGAAGTCGATTTGCGTGCCGTGCCACTGATATGGGCGGACCGTGTTCACCTCACCGCGATAGAGCGGCAGGAGCGGCGTCCAAAGGGCCTCCGCGACTTCCCGCTCATCGGCTCGAATGGGTGACTCACGATGCACTTCGAAGACGAACGGACGAATCACCGTCTCTTGCGGCTTGCCTCGCGCAATCGCTTGCAGATCATCGAGCTGCCCAATGTGGTCGGCCTCGGCGAGGAGGTCGAGGCCAACCTCTTCACGGGTCTCGCGAACCGCCGTGTCCAAGAGCGAACCATCCTCGACCTGCTGCCGCCCACCCGGGAAAGCCATATGTCCGGACCACGGATCGCTCGGGTGCTCGGCTCGCCGGATGAAGAACACCTCTGGCCCGGCTGCGCCTTCGCGCAGCAGCATCGCGACGGCCGCCCACTTCTCGTGCTCCGCGAGCTCCCGAGCGGCGCGAGCCTCGAGCACACTCCGAACGTCTGGAAGGCCGACAACAGTCACACGGATCGGCTAGCACAGGTAGGGGTTAGTGGCAGCGCCAGCGTCAGTGGTCAGCGGCAGCGCCAGCGCCAGCGAACAGCGCCAGCGTCAGCGTCAGCGTTCAGCGTCCGCGCCAGCGCCAGCGTCCGCGCCAGCGCCAGCGAACGCGATTGGCGTCGGGAGGTTTTGGCTAAATCGACCCACCCACCCCCACCCGTAGTTCGGCATCACTCTCACGCGAGTGGGCAGCGTGCCTCCGCGCCCCTTGCTTCGCTCGGGCTTGGCGGCGCTTCGCCCCGGGCTTCGCCCTTCGGGCTCGCGGGGTGCTGGCTTCGAGGGTCGTCGGGGGCTTCGCCCTTCGGGCTCGCGCTGCCCTGCGTGTCTTGGGGGGCGGTTGCGTATGGAGGAGAATCGGTCGGGATGCGCGGCACAGCGACGGGGCGGGAGGCGAGTTGTATGCCGCCGTATGGAGCCGGCCGAGCGGGGTCCCCGGCGCGAGCACGTGCGTCGCGACCGAGTCTCCGGGCTTGCTACTCGCTCGTAGAGCTCGCTAATCGACGATTTCGTAGCGAAAATCCTCAATCACCGGATTCGCCAGAAGCTTTTCGCACATCGATTGAATGTGGCTCTCAGCGTTCGCGCGGTCGTTGCCGTCGAGCTCGAGCTCGATGAGTTTGCCGACGCGGGCGGCCTTCACCTCTTCGAAGCCGAGGGAGGTCAGCGAGCGGCGCACGGCGTCCCCCTGAGGGTCGAGGACCTCGCGCTTCAGCGTCACGAAGATGTTCGCTTTCATGTTGTCTCCAGGCCCAAGTTCTTGGCGATGCGCGGGAGCGGGTCGCTCTCGTCCGGCGCGAACGCTGTACCGCGGATTTCGTCGCACGCCTGGATGTAGCGGCGTGATGCCTCGACGCGAACGTCGTCCGGAATCGTGGGAATCGGACCATCGCCGGTGTAGCCAATGTTGGCGAGCCATCGGCGGACGTATTCCTTGTCGAAGCTCTCGGGATCCTCGCCCGCCTCGAACCGCTCCGCATAGCTGTTGGCGTACCAGAACCGCGAGGAATCGGGCGTGTGAATCTCGTCGATGACGACGATCTGCCCATCCGGCGTCTTGCCGAACTCGTACTTGGTGTCGACTAGAATCAAACCTCGCTCCGCACAGACCTTCTGCCCGTGCGCGAACAACGCCATCGCATAGCCCGCCGCCTCGTCGAAGTCCTCCGCGCTCATTCGCCCCATCGCGAGAATCTCTTCCCGTGAAGCCGACACGTCGTGCTCGCCCTTCTCGGCTTTCGTGCTCGGGGTGAGGATCGGAGCGGGAAGCTTCTGGTGCTTCTTCAAGCCGTCCGGCAGCTCGTGCCCGCAGAACACGCGAGCGCCCTTGCTGTAGTGCGTCCAAATGCTCGTGGAAGTGACACCGGTGATGTACGCGCGCACGATCATCTCGACCGGCAGCGGCTCGCACTCGACGCCAACCATCACATTCGGGTCCGGCACGTCGACCACGTGATTCGGCACGATGCCCTTGGTCTCCTCGAACCACCACGCGGCCAGCCCATTGAGCACCTGCCCCTTGTAAGGAAGCGTGCCCAGCACTCGGTCGAACGCGCTGATGCGATCGGTCACGACGATGTAGCGTTTGCCGTCCGCGATGTAGCAGTCTCGAACTTTGCCCTCGTATTTCTGGCCGAGTGATTCGAAGTTGGTTCCCTTTAGGGTTTTCGAGAGCCCCTCCTTCAGGGTCTCCTGCGACGCCGTCATCTCATGCTCCTTCCAACACGCGATCGATGATCGTGTCTACATGGGCAAGCGCGTGTTTCAAGTCGAACTGGTGATCGACTTTTTCGGCTGACAAATGCTTTCGGATCTCCGCATCCTCTTTGAGGAGCGCCCGAAACTCGCCTTGCCCCTCGAACGCCTTCATCGCGTTGCGCTGGACGAGCACGTAGGCCTCTTGGCGGCCAAGCCCCTGCCCCACCAAGGCGAGCAGAATGCCCTCGCTGGCCCAAAGGCCGCCTGTCTGGTCGAGGTTCTGCCGCAGCCGCTCAGGATACACCACCAGGTCGGCGACCACGCCGCGCGTGCGGTCGAGCATGAATGCGAGGGTCGACGTCGCGTCTGGCATCATCATGCGCTCGACCGACGAGTGGCTGATGTCGCGCTCGTGCCAGAGCGCCACGTTCTCGAGCCCGGGAACGACGGCCGCCCGGACGACACGCCCAAGACCGCAAAGGTTCTCGGTGAGCACGGGATTGCGCTTGTGCGGCATCGCACTCGAGCCTTTTTGGCCCTTCTTGAAGTGCTCTTCCGCCTCGCCGACCTCGGTGCGCTGCCAGTGGCGGACGTTGGTCGAGAAGCGCTCGATGCCGGCAGCGATGACGCCCAGCACGCAAAGGTATGCCGCGTGTCGGTCGCGTGCGACGACCTGCGTAGATGCCGACTCCGGACGAAGCCCGAGCGAGCCAAGTGCCTCGGCCTCGATCGCGGGCGTGAGATGTGCGTACGTGCCTACGGCGCCGGCGATCTTCCCAACCGCGATGTCCTCGCGAACCGCGATCAGTCGCTGTCGATCGCGGGCGAGCTCCGCGTAGTGCCCCGCGAGGATGAGACCAAAGGTCAGCGGCTCCGCGTGAATGCCGTGCGAGCGACCGATAGCGGGCGTGCGGCGGTGCTCATCGATTCGCCCGCGCATCGCTTCGAGCACTTTGTCCAGCCGGACCAACAGCATGTCGGTGGCCTCAGCTAGCAGGATCGCGAGCGCGGAGTCGAGCACATCGGACGAGGTCATCCCGCGGTGCAACCAACGCGCGGGTTCCCCGGCGAGCCCCTCCACATGCGTCAAGAACGCGATCACATCGTGGCGGGTGACCTTCTCGATCTCGTCAATTGCGTCCGGGTCGAGCCGCTCACGAAACGGGGCAACTTTGTCCGCCGTTCCCGCGGGAACGATGCCGGCGTTCTCCATCGCGCGACACGCGGCGACTTCGACGTCGAACCACGCCTCGTACTTGCGTTTCTGGGACCAAAGATCTTGGAATTCTGCGGGGGTATAGCGTGGAATCATGACGGCGCGGCGGATCTAGCAGACCCGCCGCCCACGCGCGAACTCTCTAGATTTCGAAGTTCCAGGCTTTTCGGACCTCGACGCGGGGCATCGCGTAGCCGTCGACGTAGGCGCGGTGGGCGGGGTCGGGGATGTACGCCGTCACGTCGTCCATCGAGTCGAAGCACACGGTGATGGCGATATCCCAGCTCGCTTCCGATGCTTCATCAGCCGGTGCGCCCACCGTGACGCTACGGACCTGACTCAGCGCGCCGAGGTCCTTGCGTGTACGTTCAACGAACGCGGCCCGGGCCGCGTCGTTGCAGTATTCGTCCTTGAGCTTGAAGAGCACGATACGTTGAATCATTCGTTCATCCAATCCCGACGAGGCCGCAGGCGATCGCCGCGAGGTGCGGCACGGCGGCGCCGAACATCGAGGCCTCTGGCGAGCTCGCGTTCCCGTCGATGCTGCGCTTGTACACGCCCTGCGCGATCGCGGCGAGGCGGAACAACGAGAAGGCCTTGTAGTAGTTGAGATCGGGAACGCCGTCACGCGCGACGAGCTCGCAGTAGCGCGCGACGAACGCGTCTTCGTTCGGGATGCCGCTGGCGTCGAAGTCAACGCCCGCCAAGCCCCCGATCTTGGGCAGCATGACGTCGTACAGCATGCAGGTGTACGCCAAGTCCGAGAGCGGATGGCCCAGCGTCGAAAGCTCCCAGTCGATGACGGCGAGCGCGCGCGGCTCCGTGGGATGGAAGATCAAATTGTCCAAACGGTAGTCCCCGTGCACGAGCGACGTCGCTTCATCATCGGGGATGTTCGTGGGCAGCCACTCCATGAGCGCGTTCATCGGCGCCACTTCCGCGGTTTGCGACGCCACGTATTGGGTGCTCCACCGCTTCACCTGACGGGCGACATACGCATCGGGGCGACCGTAGTCGGAGAGGCCGGTGGCGCCGAGGTCCACCTTGTGAATTGCCGCCAAGACGCGCGCTAGCTCCTCGTAGACTGCCGCCCGTTCGCCCGCTTCGAGCTCGGGCAGCTGGACGTTCCAGAAGATCCGCCCCTGCACGTACTCCATCACGAAGAACGGCGTGCCAATGACCGAGTCGTCCTCACAAAGTGCGTACATCGTCGCCGTTGGCACGTCTGTGTCCCGCAGGGCGTGCATCACGCGGTACTCACGGTCGACCATGTGCGCCGACTGCAACAGCTTGCCGGGCGGCTTCTTACGGAGCGCGTACTGCCTCTCCCGATCGGCAAGCCAGTACGTCGGATTCGATTGGCCGCCCTTGAACTGACACACCTGGAGCGAACCGGTGTAGCCATCGACGTGCTCCGCCATCCAGGCGTCGAGCCGCGCTTCGTCGAAGCGATGGGCTTCGCGAACGGGTCCAGCGTTCTTTGGGGGCACGGGCAGCATACATCCTCGCTTTCGGAAGGGCGGGAGCTTATCATGCCTCGCCCTATCCGGAGGATGTCGATGGACTTCAGTACACCGCCCGAGCTGCAAGACCTGCTGGAACGCGCCAGTGCGTTCATGGAAGCAGAGGTCTACCCGCTCGAGGACGCCGCCCGCGAATCCTTCGAGGACGCACTGCCAGCCTGCGGCGAGGCAAGGGCGCGCTGCAAAGCGGCGGGGTTGTGGGCTCCGCAGATGCCGGCCGAGTACGGCGGGATGGGGCTTGGCTTCTTACCCCACGCGCACATGAGCGAAATCCTCGGACGAAGCCCCCTCGGCCACTACGTTTTCGGGTGCCAAGCGCCCGACGCTGGCAACATGGAGATCCTCCACAAGTTCGGCACGGCTGCGCAGCAGGAGCGCTGGCTGGGCCCGCTCGCAGCCGGGCAGATCCGAAGCTGTTTTTCGATGACCGAACCCGGCCGCGCCGGCTCCAATCCCACTTGGATGGACACGACCGCAGTCCGCGAAGGCGACGAATGGGTCATCAACGGTCGCAAGTGGTTTACGAGCGGGGGCCACCTCGCCGATTTCGCTATCGTCATGGCGGTCACCAACCCCGACACCGCGCCACACAAGCGCGCCAGTCAGATTATCGTCCCGACGAACACACCGGGCTTCAAGCACGTACGGCGCCTCTCGATCATGGGGGATCTCGGGTACGGCTGGCAGAGCCACTCGGAGATCGCCTACGAAGACTGCCGCGTGCCGGTCGACAACATCCTCGGGCAAGAGGGCTTCGGGTTCATGATCGCGCAGGAGCGCCTCGGCCCTGGCCGCATCCACCACTGCATGCGCTGGCTCGGCATCTGTGAGCGCTCGTTCGACATGATGTGTGAGCGCGCGTCCGAGCGCCTCATCGCCCCGGGGCGCCCGCTTGGCAGCCAGCAGGTCATTCAGCACTGGATCGCCGAAAGCCGCGCCGAAATCGATTCGGCGAGGCTCCTCGTCTATCAGGCCGCCTGGAAGATCGATCGCGAAGGGACGCGGGCGGCCCGAAACGAGATCTCCGCGATCAAGTTCCACGCTGCGGGCGTCCTTCAGCGTGTCGTGGACCGCGCCATTCAGGTGCACGGTGGCCTCGGGATGACCGACGATACCCCCCTTTCCTGGTTCTTTCGGCACGAACGAGCCGCCCGGATCTACGATGGCCCGGACGAAGTTCACAAAACCGTCCTCGCTCGTACGATTCTCAAGAAGTACGGCATTGAGCTGGGGTCCCAAGGGAGCTAGGTTTCACGGCGTGAGGTGGGCCAGGAACTCGCGCTTGAGCTTCAGGGGCTTTCTGGTCGCCTGCGTGGTGCTGTGCGGCGCGGAGGCCGCCCTCGGTCAAAAGGGCGACAAGAAGGACGACGCCGACTCTGGCTACCGACCCGCGCCGAGCGCAAACGTAGCTGGCGATGTCCAGGCACTCCCCATCGATGCGCCGCCGGGGAGCAAGGTTGTCGTCGTCGCAATCGACCGCACCGTCGAGCTCGGCCTGGCGGCGTTCGTACGGCGCGCCATCGAGGACAACCCAGACGCAGCCGCCATCATCCTCGAAGTCAACACCCTCGGCGGGAGGGTCGACGCGGCGATCCAGATCCGCGACGCCATCCTCGAAGCAAAACCCCGGACCGTGGCTTTCGTCCACCCCCGGGCGATCAGCGCGGGCGCGTTGATCAGCCTCGCCTGCGACAACGTTCTGATGAGTGAAGCCGCGACCATCGGCGCAGTGACCCCGGTGCAAGCCGGCGCCGGCCAAGCCGAAGCGGTGGGCGAAAAGATGGTCTCCTACATGCGCGCCGAGATGCGCACGACCGCCGAAGCGAACGGGCGGCGCGGCGACATCGCCGAAGCCATGGTGGACCGCGAAGTCGTAATCGATGGCGTCGTCGACGCGGGGAAGCTCCTGACGCTCGACACCGACCAAGCCATCAAGCTCGGGATGGCCGACGGCCGTTTCGACGACCTAGACGCGGTCCTCGAAGCCCTGACGCTGAAGGCGCCGGTGCTCGTCACCTCGAAGCTCAACTGGGGCGAGGAGATCGCGCGCTGGCTCACCGAGCCCACCGTGAGCGGCCTCTTGCTCTCAGTCGGCATGCTCGGCCTGATGATCGCGTTCTACACGCGCACGGTGGGGGCCTTCACCGTTGCCGGTTTCGTCGCGCTCGCGTTGTTCTTCGGCGGGCACGCGGTCGTTCACCTAGTCGGTTGGGAGGAGGCGCTGCTGTTCTTGACCGGCGTCATCCTCGTGATCATCGAGATCTTTTTCGTTCCCGGCTTCGGTGTACCGGGCGTGCTCGGGTTGATCTGTGTGATCACGGCCCTCGTGCTTTCGTTGATCGGCGTGCCGATCAACGTGTCTTTTCAAACCGGTCTGCTCGCGGACGCGATGACGCGAGTCTTGCTATCGCTCCTCGGCGCGTTCGTCTTGGCTCTGGTTGCGATGCGGATGCTCTCACGGACCTCGTTCGGGCGAGCCCTGATCCTCGAGGAGGCCGAGACTGGCTGGGTTTCCGCGCCTACGGCGTCGGACCTCGTCGGCCGCGTCGGCGAAGCCTTGACCGACCTGCGCCCCGCCGGAAAGGTCGTGATTGACGGGAAGCGCTACGAGGCCGCGAGCGAACGCGAGTTCGTTCCGCGAGGCTCTCGCGTCCGTGTCATCGGCAAAGACGGGCCTGAGCTGATCGTCCGCCCCGAGGGGGAAGAATGACCGCGACCGTAATCATCGTCGTTCTCGTGATCGGCCTATTGCTCCTTTTCACCGAGGTCGCCGTCGTCCCCGGATTCGGCGTCGCCGGCGTCCTCGGCGTGCTCGCGCTCGGCGCCGGTGCGGTCGCCGCATGGACGGAGCTTGGCCCGCTTTGGGGAGGCGTCACCGGCGGCGTGTCGGTGGCCGCCGCGGTCCTCATGTTGATCTGGCTCCCGAAAAGCCGCGCCGGCCGAAAGATGGTCCTGGAGCACAGCCAAGCCGACGCCGTCTCTCAGCGAAACCGCCGTGATCTGGTCGGGCAGCGTGGCGTGACGGTCACGCCGCTACGGCCCGTCGGCCGAGTGCGCTTGGGATCCACGGAGGTCGATGTGATGACCGAAGGCGAATACATCGACAGCCACCAAGAAGTCGAAGTCATGATCGTGGAAGGTGCACGCGTCGTCGTGCGCATTCCAGATGCCACCTAGGAAGGAAGCCCCATGGAATTCGCTCCGCTTGCCCTGATATTTCTACTCATCATCGTCGTTTTCGTTCTGTTCGTCTGGTTGATCCCGGTCAGGCTTTGGATCGCCGCCTGGTCGAGCGGTGCGCGGGTTGGCTTCGGCGAGCTGATCGGCATGCGGCTACGCCGGGTCTCGCCGGGAGCGGTGGTCAATCCCCGCATCGCAGCGGTCAAGGCGGGCATCGCCACCGAAACGAACATCCTCGAATCGCACTATCTCGCGGGCGGCAACGTGGAGCGTGTCGTGAATGCGCTCATCAGCGCGGACAAAGCGGGCATTGATCTCGGCTTCTCGCAAGCAGCAGCGATCGACCTCGCGGGCCGCGACGTACTCGAAGCCGTCCAGACGAGCGTCAACCCTCGAGTCATCACGACGCCTAAGATCACCGCGGTTGCGAAAGACGGCATTCAGCTATTGGTCGTCACGCGGATCACCGTCCGCTCCAACATCGACCGCTTGGTCGGCGGCGCCACCGAGGAAACCGTAGTCGCGCGCGTCGGCGAGGGTATCGTGTCGACGATCGGCTCTTCCATGAACTATGCAGAGGTGCTCGAAAACCCGGACTCGATTTCCAAGAACGTGCTCGCGCGTGGTCTCGACAGCGGCACAGCGTTCAACATCCTCTCGATCGACATCGCCGATGTCGACGTGGGCACCAACATCGGCGCCAAGCTGATGACCGAACAGGCCGAAGCCGACAAGCAGGTAGCGCAGGCCCGCGCCGAAGGCCGGCGCGCGTTGGCCGTGGCGAACGAGCAGGAGATGCGCGCGAAGGTCGAGGAGATGCGCGCTCGGCTCGTCGAAGCGGAAGCCAAGATCCCGGAAGCCATGGCGGAGGCCTTGAAGGCCGGCAACCTCGGAGTGATGGACTACTACAACCTCCGCAACGTCGCGGCCGACACCGAGATGCGAGACGCGATCGGCAAGTCCACTGGCGGCAAGGACGATGAAGGCAAAATCTAAGGCCCGAACGCCGGCCGAGCTCGTCCGGCAACCGCGCGCGTTCGTCGCGCGGCTGGTTCTGGCAGACCTCCTCGCCAAACGCGGCGAAGGGCCGCTCGAACGCAAGCGGCTGGGCTACGCGCCACGGAAGCGATGACGCACGATGCCTGACTGGCTCAGCGAGCACATCGGCGAGATCGCGCTCCTGATCTACATCGTCTACCCGTTGATCAAGCGTTGGTGGGACAGGCAGAAGGAGCGGCGGGGGCAGAAGCAGACGAAGCCGCAGACGAAGCCGCAGACGCAGACGGAGGCGCGGGCGCAGGAGAAGGCGCCGAGGCAGCGACACGCGGAGACTCGGCCGAAGGAGGCTGACTTCCTCGAGGCTGCGCGGAAGCGGATCGGCCGCTTGAAGCAGGAGACGGCACGCCTCTTGCTGATGGCGCAGACCGATCCGCGCTTGGCTCGTCTAGTGCCTGCACTTCGGGACGACCTGCTCGGGCGCATCGAGAACATCGAGCGCTCTTTGCGTGGGAGCCCAACGATCTCGACCATCGTTCAGGACACGGCGATGATCCAAGGGCTCGAAGAGCTCCTTAGGTACCTCGCCGCGATGGTGCAGCAGCGCACGCGCGGCCGCTCCTCGTTCCTCGCAGATGCGGATGCGCTGGCGGATTCGTGTTACGCGCCGCTCTTGGAATTCGCCCGTGTGCAGGGCCTGCGCCTCCGAACGAGCCAGCCCGTCTCCGTGGCCGGCGATTGGAGCCTCTCGATCGTTCCGCGGTTCGCCTCCACGCGGGTGGCGCCCCTTCGTCTCCCCGCTGGGTTCGAGAGCAGCCTTTGGCACTGGCCCGCGATCGCACACGAGGTCGCGCACGACTTCTATTTCAGCCTGGAGAGCCTCCAAGGCGACCTTCGCGACCGGCTCGCGCTTCCGCAACGCGTGGACGTGCCAACGTCGGAGATGGAGCTCGACGCTGGTTGGCTCCGCCGGCTCTATGGTGCTTGGCTACCGGAGGTTTTTCCCGACGTCGTAGGGACCCTCATGCTTGGCCCTGCATACGTCTCGACGATGCTACGCGCTTTCCGCAATCCGGGATCGCCACAACGGACGGCGGCGATCTTCCAAGACGGGGGCGTTGTCGACGAGCACCCACCCGAGCGTCTGCGGGTCTACATGGCGACTCGTGTGCTTCATCATCTCGGGCGACACGATGCGGCCGACGAGCTGTGGGAGCGCTGGCAGAACGATCACCCGGACGTGCACTTCTACTACTTGCCGCTCGGCGGTGATTGGGTCGGGCTGTCCGAAGAGAGCCTGCACGCGGTCGCCGACTCGATGGTAGACGTCCTTTTGCAGCGACCTTGGCCCGAGCTCGCCGGCTTCCAGCTCCTCAACATCCCGGGGCTTGCTTACCTTCACGCTGAGCACGCCACGGTCGAGCGCTTGATGTCGCCTCTTGCGGACGGCGAGGTCGTCGACGCTGCCCCCCGCTGGGTGATCGCGGCCGCGGTGCTGGCCGCGAATGCGCAGCCGACGCTCGAGGACAAGATCCTCGACGCAGCGCGACGCTCAATTCGGGGGATCGGCGAGCAAGTCGAGCTGGCGGAGGCCGCATCGATGCGCCACGCGCCGGCGAGCACGATCGGCGCCGAGCTGGTCGCATCATTGAGACAACCCGACGCGATCCAGGAGGCGATTGTGCTCGGGGCGGCCCTCACGCCATATCGGCGACCCCGCTGGCGCTGACGCTGGCGCTGGCGCTGGCGCTGTCGCTTGGGGGGTATCCGATCGGGTGGCTCGGTGCTAGGGAGTTGGGATGGGTCTGAGCGGCTTCCATCCTGCGGTCGCCACGTGGTTCGAGCGCACGTTCGGGGAGCCTACGCCCCCACAGCTCGAAGGGTGGCCTGCGATTCGAGAAGGGACGCACACCCTCATCGCGTCGCCGACGGGATCCGGAAAGACGCTCGCCGCATTCCTCTGCGCAATCGACGAGCTCGTGCAGCGTGGCCTGCGTGAGGGCCTCGAAGACGGGGTGAGCATCCTCTACATCTCGCCGCTCAAAGCCCTGAGCAACGACATCGAGAAGAACTTGCAGGCGCCGCTCGAAGGGATTCGCGCCACACTCGAAGAGCTCGGCTACGACGATGTCGACATTCGCACGGCGGTCCGCACGGGAGACACGCCCTCTCACATGCGAACCAAGATGGTGAAGAAGCCACCCCACATCTTCGTGACCACACCCGAATCGCTCTACATTTTGCTCACGAGCGAAGGCGGGAGGCGCATGCTGTCTCGCGTGCGCACCGTGATCATCGACGAGATCCATGCGGTCGTCACCAATAAGCGAGGCGCCCATCTCGCGCTCTCGCTCGAGCGACTCCAAGCGCTCGTCGGCCGCAACATCACGCGAATCGGGCTGTCCGCCACACAGAATCCCATCGAGGAGGTGGCCCGCTTCCTGGTTGGAGCAGGCCAGGGACCGGAGGCGCCGGCAGCCTGCCGAATCGTCGACGTCGGGCACCAGCGCGAGATGGACGTCGCGGTCGAGCTTCCCGGCTCGCCGCTCGAGACGGTGATGTCGCACGAAGTATTTGAGGAGATCTACGCAAAGCTCGGAGCACTGATCAAAGCGCACCGGACGACACTGGTATTCGTCAATACGCGGAAGCTCGCCGAGCGCGTGACCCGGCACCTCGCCGAGCTGCTCGGAGAAGAGGAAGTGGCCGCGCACCATGGCAGCCTCTCGCGCTCCCATCGTTTGGACGCCGAACGCCGGCTGAAGTCGGGCGAGCTGAGAGCCGTGGTTGCCACCGCTTCGCTCGAGCTCGGCATCGATGTCGGAGACGTCGACCTGGTCTGCCAGCTCGGCTCTCCGCATTCGGTCGCCACGTTCCTTCAGCGGGTCGGGCGCTCGGGGCATTGGCATGGCGGCACGCCGAAAGGTCGGCTCTTCCCGTTGAGCCGCGACGACCTCGTGGAATGCGCTGCCCTCATGCGCTGCGTCCTGCGGGGCGAGCTCGATCGCATTCGGATCCCCGAAGGCCCGATGGACATCCTGGCGCAACAGATCGTCGCCTCGGCTGCGGCGCGAGAGGAGTGGTGCGAGGCCGAGCTCCTCCGCTGGGCCAGGCGCGCGTGGCCGTACCGGGAGCTCAGCGAGGACCGATTGAACCAAGTGCTCGAGGTCCTGTCCGAAGGGTTCGCGACGAGTCGCGGGCGGCGCGGGGCGTATCTCCATCGCGACGAGGTCAACCATCGAATCCGGCCGCGACGGAGCGCCCGGCTCACCGCGATCACGAACGGCGGCGCGATCCCGGACAACTTCGACTACGAGGTTCGTCTCGAGCCGGAAGGGCTTCGAGTCGGCACCGTCAACGAAGACCTGGCACTCGAAAGTGCGGCGGGGGACATCTTTCAGCTCGGCAACCATTCCTACCAGATCCTCGGAGTTCAGACGGGTGTGGTGCGGGTCGCGGACGCCGCGGGCAAACCAGCGACGCTCCCGTTCTGGCTGGGTGAGGCGCCGGCTCGCGCTGATCTCCTCTCGATTTCGGTCAACGAGATCCGTGAGGGTATCGAGGCGCGCCATCGCGATTTGACGAAGGTCATCGCCTGGCTTCAGGCGGAAACCGCAATCGGCGAGCTCGCAGCAAGACAGCTCGCCGAGTACCTCGTTGCAGCGCGGATTGCGCTGAGCGCCATGCCTACGCGTGACACCGTCGTGTTGGAGCGCTTTTTCGACGAAACCGGCGCGATGCACCTCGTTCTGCACGCTCCCTTCGGGAGCCGCATCAATCGCGCGTGGGGTCTCTCGCTCCGCAAGCGCTTCTGCCGAAGCTTCAACGTCGAGCTACAGGCAGCCGCGACCGAGGATGCCATCGTTCTATCGCTTGGTCCGACGCACAGCTTTCCGCTCGAAGACGTCTTCCAGTTCTTGCGTCCCGAGAACGTCCGCGAAGTGCTCGTACAGGCCATGCTCGACGCGCCGATGTTTCAAACGCGATGGCGGTGGAACGCCACTCGTGCGCTCGCGCTTCTTCGTTTCCGGGGTGGGAAGAAGGTGCCGCCGCCGTTCCAGCGCATGCAGGCCGACGACTTGCTGGCGTTGTGTTTCCCGGACCAGGTGGCTTGCCTCGAGAACGTCGCGGGCGATCGTGAGGTCCCGGACCACCCGCTCGTCCAGCAAACCATCGACGATTGCCTTCACGAAGCGATGGACATCGAGGGGCTGGAGGTGTTGCTTCAACGCGTGCAGGCGGGCGAGCTCGACCTGTTGGCCCGCGATTTGACCGAGCCCTCCCCTCTCGCTCAAGAGATCCTCAACGCCAAACCCTACGCATTCCTCGACGATGCGCCGCTCGAGGAACGCCGCACCCATGCCGTCATGTCGCGCCGGTGGCTCGACCCGACCCGCGCGTCCGACCTCGGAGCGCTCGACCGTGGCGCTATCGATCGCGTTCGGAGCGAGGCCTGGCCAGAACCGCGAGACGCCGAGGAGATGCACGACGCGCTGCTGCTTCACTACTGCGTGACCGATGAAGAGGCGCGCGCCGGAGAATGGCTCGGGTGGTTGGACGAGCTCGCTGCGGCTGGCCGGGCCACGCGCTTCATCGTGGACGAGATCGGCTTGTGGACTGCGGCAGAACGGCTGCCGGTTCTCGAGGGGGCGTGGCCGTCGGGTCGGCCGGAGATCTCTGTGGCCGTACCGGAGCGCCATCGGGCTGAGGCTTGGACCGAAGAAAACGCGACACGGGAGATCGTGCGAGGGCGGCTCCAGGCTTCAGGTCCGGTCACGGCGGAAATCCTCTGCGGCAGGCTGCACCTTCCGCGAATCTCGATCGACGCCGCCCTCTCCGCGCTCGAGGGCGAAGGCTTCGTGCTTCGCGGCAGGTTCACGCCGGAGTCGACCGACGCGGAGTGGTGCGAGCGGGGCCTGCTCGCGCGAATCCATCGCTACACACTCAACCGGCTCCGAAAGGAGATCGAAGCCGTTTCGGCCGCGGACTATCTTCGATTCCTCTTGGGTTGGCAGCACGCTACGCCTGACGCGCGCATGGAAGGCCCCGAGGGCCTGGCCGCAATCCTCGAGCAACTCGAGGGCATCGAAGCCGGCGCCGCCGCATGGGAAGCCGATGTCTTCCCGGTTCGGATGCGAGGCTACGACCCGAGCTGGCTCGACCAGCTCTGTATCTCCGGCCGCGTCACCTGGAGCCGCCGTACGCCACCGGCCGGCCGCGCTTCCAGCCCGATCCGAACGAGCCCGATCGCCTTCGCGCGCCGCGCACACGCCGCGACTTGGCGTTTTCGAGCAACGGGGGACCAGCCGCCATCGAGTGACGCCTCGCTCGCTCTCGATGTGCTGCGCCGCGCAGGCGCCAGCTTCTTCGATGACATCGTCCGAGAAACCGGCCTGCTTCCCACCCAAGCGGAGGGAGCGCTCGGCGAGCTCGTGTCACAGGGCCTCGTAACCGCGGACGGCTTCACCGGCCTCCGTGCGCTCCTCGCCCCGGACGCCAAACGTCAGCGGAGGAGCCGGCGCGGGGTTGCGGCCTACAGCATGGAAGCGGCGGGACGGTGGACCGTCTTGCCTGAACCGCCGGAAGAGCACGATGTGGAGAGCATCGCTTGGGCGCTGCTCCGGCGGTGGGGCGTCGTGTTTCGGCGCGTGCTCGACCGCGAAGGCGACCTGCCGCCTTGGTACATGCTTCTTCGCATCTACCGGCGGCTCGAAGCGCAGGGCCTGATCCGGGGCGGCCGCTTCGTCGCGGGCTTCGCAGGTGAGCAGTACGCCCTACCCGAGGCGGTGACCGCTCTTCGAAAAACACGCCGCGCGCCCAAGACGGGCGAGCTCACTTCGATCAGCGCGGCCGACCCCCTGAACCTCGTCGGCATCCTCACCCCGGGCCACCGTGTTCCCGCAACGCCGAAGAACCGCGTCCTCTTCCGCGACGGCGTCCCAATCGCATTCCAAGAGGGCAGCGAAACGCACTTCCTCGAAGAACCGACAGACGACCGCTGGACGCTCACCCGCGCGCTCCAACGCCAGCCGGTTCCAAGAGCGGTACAGGCCTATCTCGGCAGTCGGCCGTAGCCGCTGAAGCTGCATCACGGCGGCGCGAGCGCGACCAATGTGCCCGAGGTTGGCCACGGCTGGTCTGCGTGGACGAAGCTGACCCGCTTCTCGTCGTCCACGGCGAAAAGAGGCACCGAGTCCTTCCCAAGTCGTTCTCGGAGCTCGTCGAGGCTCGCGACTTCGTCCGCGGGAAGCGTTCTGATCACAGCGCCCGCTTTTTCGAGCGCCGCGAGCTTGTCGAGAGTGGCGCCGGCTGCAACTTGCGGGGCTTGGAGCTCGCTCGCGTAGTGGGGCAAAGGGCGTCCGAGCTCCGTGCTCGGACGAATCTGGTGGACCTTAGGTGCCCTAGAGATTCGCCGAAAGCGGGCGACCGCCAAGGTGTTGACGTCGTCGTTGGGAGTGAGCGCAAGGAAGTGGCCAATCTCGCCCAAGTCGAGGTCGCGGAGCAGGCGGCGCGAAAGCACCTCCCCTTTCTTCGCGTGCAGCCCGAGGCGTCGTGCCTCGTCCACCTTGGCGGCGTCGGAATCGACGGCGAGCACCTGCACCCCATTTCGCGCGAGCGCCTGCGCGAACACCCGTCCGACCCGATCGGCGCCTAGGATCAGAACACCTTTGCGTTCTCGCTGGGCGAGCCCGAGCCACTTCGCTAGAGGTACCGCTGTAAGGCCCGAAACCAGAACAGTAAGCGCAATGACCGCAAAGGTCACCGGCATCAGAATCGAGGCCTCCTGATATCCAGCGTCGACCAGCTCGAGCGCGAACAACGAGGAAACCGCGGCCGCCACGACACCTCGCGGCGCCATCGCTCCGAGGAAGACCTTCTCGCGACTCGAAATGCCCGAGCGCACTGTCGAGAATGCAACGGCAAGGGGTCGGGCGACGAAGATGACGACAGCCACGAAACCAAGCACGGCGATCGGGAGCTCCGTGATGTCGGAGAGCTCCATCCGGGCGGTCAGCAAGATGAACAAGACCGAGATCAGGAGCGTGCGCGCATGCTCGGTGAACTCGAGGCTCTGCTCCATGTCGACCCTCTTCTGCGAGGCCAGCGCGATTCCCATGACCGTCACCGCCAAGAGGCCTGACTCCGCCTGGATGTGGTTGGCGAGCGCGTACACGACGAGAGCGAATGGCAGGACCACCGCGTTGTGCAGGAACTCCGGCAGGTGCTCGCGCTCCCGGACTTTGACGAAGAGCCACGCACAGGCGAGGCCCAGTAGGCCACTGAGCACAGCAGCCTTGAGTATCCCGATGCTGACAACCGAAAACGCGCGCTCGACCTCCTCGGCTTTGATCCCCTGAAACACCAAGACCGCGAGGATGGCCCCGATCGGATCGTTGATGATCCCTTCGAGCTTCAAGATCGACCCTACCGATCCTCGCGGCCGCGCGTGACGGAGGAGCGGACCGATGACGGTGGGCCCGGTGACGACCAAAATGGCGCCAAGAAGAAGCGCGAGCTCGATGCTGAGCCCCAAGACGTAGTGCGCGGCTGCCGCCAAGGTCGCCCAGGTGATCGGTATGCCGATCAGGATCAGACGCCGGACGGGCGTCACCACTCCCCGGATTTCTTCCCAGCTCGCGCTCAGCCCGCCCTCGAAGAGAACGACCGCGGCCGCGAGTGAAACGAACGGAAACGTGAGGGACCCGAGGACCTCGTCGGGTCGGAAGAGACCCGTCGCAGGGCCAGCCACGAACCCGACGGCGAGGAGCACGAGAATCGAGGGAATCCTCAGTCGCCACGCGATCCAAAGCGACCCCGCACCGAGCGAAATCAGGATGACGATGCCATTCATGGTTTCGTGGTGCATCGTCTATTCCGTGGAGTCTGCTGCGTTGCCAGACATTGGATGAGGACGTACAAAGGTCGGCGTGACTCCTGAAGACATCGACCTCGAAGAGCTCAGGCGAAAGCTGTCCGCTCGCTTCGGCGGCGCCGCCCCAGCCGGATACGTGAGGGGCAAGGGCGACCTACGTGCCGCGGTGGTGGCGATACTCGGTTGCTCCGCGCTGGAAGCGGAGCAGCTGGTCGACACGTTGGAAGCGCGGGGCCTGATTCGATACGAGGGCGACCGGCAAGACGAAGTCGACCAACTCGAGCGCCACTGGATGCTCGGGGAAGACTGACGGAACCCTTCCATGGAGGTCGCACTCATCCGCAACTTCCTGCTGGCGATGGTCGCGATCGTCAATCCCCTCGGAAAGATCCCAATTTGGATAGAGGCCTCGGAAGGCTGCGATGGACCAGTTCGCACCCGGCTCGCGATGCTCGTCACAGGTACGGCGACGGCCCTTCTCTTGGCGTTCTTGTTCTTCGGGCAATCCATTCTGAATTTCCTCGGGCTCGACATCCCGTCGTTTCGGGTCGGCGGGGGGATCATCATCCTACTCATCGGAATCGACATGCTGCGCGGCAAGGCGGTCGACATCGATTCGAGCGCTAAGAAGAGCGGAGATGGAGCGATGGATCAAGCGAAAGCGCGCTTTCGCGACATCGTCGTCCCCGTGGCCGTCCCCATTCTCGCCGGTCCGGGCTCGATCACGACGACCCTCCTCTTCGGGATTCGGGTGGACGAATGGTCAGACCGCTTGTTGTTGGGCGGCCTTCTCGTCGCCGTGATGTCGGTCGTGCTCCTTCTCCTGCTGCTCGGTCATCGGATCCAAGACCTCGTCGGCCCTTTGGTCTTGAACGTGCAGACGCGCATCTGGGGGCTGCTGCTTACCGCCATCGCGGCGCAGATGATCCTGGTCGGACTCGGCGAGTCCTTTCCAAACTGGATCGATGCTGCCTCGCCCTTGGTCGACGACGTGCAAGGCGAGGACGGAAGCAAGTGAGCACCTACATGACGCCGTGTGCCAACATCGCGTCAGCCACCTTGCGGAACCCCGCACGGTTCGCGGCGTCCGCGTAGTCGGCTTGGGCGTCCGCATCGATTTCGGCTGCGCACTTATCGTGAATCGCCTTCATGATGTCTTTGAGACGCCGGTCGACCTCTTCGCGGGACCAACTCAAGCGGGCCGCGTTCTGAGACCTCTCAAACCCGCTCACCGCAACGCCGCCCGCATTTGCGGCCTTTCCGGGAGCGAATAGGACGCCCGCTTTCCGGAAGCGACCAATTGCGCCATCGGTTGACGGCATGTTCGCGCCTTCAACCACTGCTCGGACGCCGTTGTCGACGAGAGTGCAGGCCGCATCCTCGTCTAGCTCATTCTGCGTTGCACATGGCATGGCTACATCGCAAGGCACCCCCCAGGGCGCCTTGGCGTCGTGGTAATCGACGTTCGCAACACGTCCGTCCAGATCGCTCAAACGACCTCGCTGTTCGAGCTTGAGTGTCTTGATCGTCTCTATCGCGTCCTCGTCGAAGCCGGAGTCGCAGTGAACGAAGCCGTTCGAGTCGCTGAGGGTGACTACCTTTGCCCCGTCGCGAATCGCGCGCTCCGCCGCGAAAAGCGCGACGTTGCCGGCGCCGCTGATTGCGACTCGCTTACCCTCGAGGGATTCGTCGCTTCGCTGCAACATGTTGCGAAGGAAATACACTGCGCCGTAGCCCGTCGCTTCCTCGCGAATGGCACTGCCACCGTAGGACAAGCCCTTGCCGGTGAGGGCGCCTTCGAACTGGTTCGTGAGTCGAGTGTACTGACCGAAGAGAAAACCGACCTCACGACTCCCCACGCCGATATCCCCGGCCGGAATGTCTGCATCGGCGCCGATGTGCCGAAAGAGCTCGCTCATGAAGCTTTGGCAGAACCTCATGACCTCCCCGGTCGACTTCCCTTTCGGGTTGAAGTTGGACCCGCCCTTGGCCCCGCCCATTGGCAAACCGGTCAAGCTGTTCTTGAACGTTTGCTCGAAGCCGAGGAATTTGAGAACGGATTGGTTGACGCTCTTGTCGAATCGAAGACCTCCCTTGTACGGCCCGATCGAACGATTGAACTGGACGCGCCATGCCCGGTTGACTCGGACGTTGGCGTCGTCATCGACCCACGTCACGCGAAAAGCGATTACCCGATCGGGTTCGCTCATTCGTTCGAGTATTCTGGCCTCCTGGTACTCCGCACTCTGCTCGATGAGCGGGTAGATCGAGCGGGCGACTTCGCAAACCGCTTGAATGAACTCGCGCTCGTGCGGGTTGCGCCGCTTCAGGCCTTCCATGAAACGATGCAAGCTGTGGCTGTGTTCATTCGCGCGGATACTGTTGGTCATAGGATCGTGAGCCACATTTAGAGCTACCGAGACGCGCGTCCACTGACTCTCAGCTTGTCCACGACTCGTTCGACACCGTCTTGCCCGAAAACCAGCTCCTTGAGCTTGTCGCGGACGGCGGCGCGCGGTACCCGGCCCGAAAGGACGGCCACGTTGCCGAAAACGGCGAGGTCGATCGGAAGGCCCGGGTATCGCGTTCGCAACACCTCGCGGACGCGCCGCGCCAGGGCTTTGTCTGCCTTCTTCCCGCGCGCGGAGACGACCAGATAGTCGTGCACGCGACGAACCCCTCGGACCTGCCGGATGAGCTCTAGGGCTCGTGAGGCTTCGCGCCTGTCGCGCGCGGACCCTGTCAGCGTGACTTCTCCGGAACGAACAGATATCGCAAGGGTCGAGCCTTCGACTGTTGCCGCGTGACGGAGGACTGCACGAATGGCTGTGGCGGTTTCGCGGTCTCCACGCGCCGGGCCAGTGATCTCGACGCCATCGGCGACTACGTCTTCGACGCCCGGAATGTCGCTGAGGATCTGGCGAGCCAGCTCTAGCTTCCAGAGCGCGTCGAGGCTTCCTCTGAGCACGACGAATCGACCGCAGGCGACCACACCGAGATGCGCTCCAAATGGCACTGCGTCGGAGTCGAGATGCGCTCGCGCGGTTTCTTCGAGCGCCACTTCGCCGGCTGACTTCGGACGACCCCAGCTCCCCATGGAGGGGGCGGACACTCGAAAGAGCGTCCGCTTGAATGCTTGGCGGTCCGCCGGCCACTCGAAGACGGCTTCGACGCCGTCCCCGTAGAGCCTGCGAACGGTTCGGTTTGGAAGCGGGCCCTCCATGACTACGAAGATAGGAACGCCGGAACGCTCCGAAGCCAGACTCCGAGCGAACGTCGAGACCGAGAGGTTCGGGATTGGGGGAACGATGACGAGCCCTTTGGTCATCTCGTCAGCGGCTCCGGCGGCGGCGGAAGGTGTGTCGACCCGCCTGCACTGCACGCCGAGCCGGCGAATCGTCCGTGTGACTCGCTCGGCGAGCCCGCTCTGCCCGAGGACCAAGATGTTGCGGCGCCCGGAGAGCTTGGGCACGGGAGGCTTTCGGCCTCCGGGAACGGCGGATGTCTTGGGCCGGCGTCGTCGTGGCTGACGACTGCGAGCTCGGTCTGCGACGCTCATGACGCCTCCTTTGAGTGCCCGTTGAATGTATGCCCGTTGAACGCCCTCTCGGGAAACGAATCGGCGAGTGGCTGGCCACCACGAATGCCAAAATCCAGGGTGCGAATCGGGAATGGGATCACGATGTCGTTGGCGTTGAACGCCTTCTGGATGGCGATGATCGCTCGACTTCTTGCGTCGAGGAAATCAGAGTGCTTCTCGTAGTCGACCCAGAAGCGACCGACGAGATCGATCGAGCTGCTCCCGAACCCCGTGAAGAACACTTCTGCGTCCCTCGCGCGGTCGCGGCCCTCTATGCACTCGAGCGTGTCCATGACGACTTGTTTAACGTTCTCGAGATCATCGCCATAGGAGACGCCGCACGCGAGGTCGATGCGTCGCGTCCCCGAAGCCGAGTGGTTCAACACCTTGTTCTGGTAGATCTGTTTGTTTGGGATTACGGCGATCTTCCCGTCGAGGGTTCGGACGATGGACGTGCGGAGATAGATTTTCTCCACGACGCCGAAGACGTCATTGGTCTCGACGACATCTCCGATCTTGAACGGCCAGCGCTGATGGATGGCGAGGCCGACACCGGAGATGAGGTTTCCGGCGAGGTCTTGAAAAGCGAAACCAAGGGCAAGTCCAACGATACCCGCACCGGCAAGAATCGAGGCCAATGCTTTGTCGAGATTCATGACCCCAAGCGCAACTACGACGCCCGCAAGCAGCACCCCGATCCGGATGATGCGCGAGATGAGGTCCCGCGCGGCCTGGTGGGTATCAAAGCGACGAAGGGCGCGATCGCTGGCGCTGCACGCTACGCGTGCGAACAGCCAGAACACGCCAAGTACGAGAAGCGCGACGAGCACGTTGGGAAGCATCTCGCCAAAAGCGTCGCCCCAACTCGAGAGCTTTCCCGTTACGTCGTCATAGATTTCGTCGAGCGGCATCAATCAGCCTCTAGACGTTCACGTGGCTTTCGAGAAACCACATGTCTAGCTCGGATCCTCGAAGAATTTCGACGTAGAGATCTTCGGTCGCCGGGTCGTTGTGTTCTTGGGCCTCGCCTACTGCATTCCGGATGAGACGATTGTAGTCACTGTAGCGATCGACGAGCGCTCGGATGTGATGCTTTCCGTCGACGGCGCGGAGGTCGTATTCGGGAAGCTTCGAATGCTCCGCGCTCTGCCGAACCGTGCCCATGGCGTAGCCTCCGAGAGTCGCAGCTCGCTCGGCGATGACATCCGCGTAGCCGTGTAGCCGGCCAGCGAGATCGTCGAATAGCTCGTGGCGCGCAACGAACTGGGGGCCTTTGATGTTCCAGTGAGCTTGCTTGACTTGGGATCGAAGGTCGGAGGTCGTCGCCAGCGCGGCGTTCAAGGTGTCGATGAGCTGGGTCTTGGCTTCCTCCGGCAATGCAACGTGGTTGGTGAATCGGGTGGGCATGAAGTTTTCGTTCCTTTCGTGGTTGGGTTTGAGTGATGGAGATTGACCGGACCGGGCCAGGGTTAGCTGGGCGGCGTCACGATCTGATTCGTGAGCTTCTGGAACCGCATTCGGAGATCCTTTCCGGCTTGGATAAGATCGTCTTGTGTCCGTTCGACGGCTTCTTCGACCTCTGCGCTAAACCGCTTGGCCTCCCGCTCGAGCATTTTTCTAGTGTCTTGGACTTCAGCGCTCGCGCCCTTGGACTTCATGCGAAGCTCGTGCGCGGTGCGCGACAGCTCATCGCGGAGGCGAGTGAGCTCCTCTGTGACATTCTCTCGGACGGTCGGCTTGGAAGGCGTGCGATCGTTGGCATTCGCCTGGACGTTGATGTTTTCTTGCATGGGTGACTTGGTTCCTTTCTTTCGAGTTGACGTAGTTCAGGCTGAGCGCGAAGCCGCAGCGGGCCGGTCGCAAGACATCAGGCGTGTCTGCGTTGGCGTCGCGTCGCTAGCGCCGCTCAAGTGAACCATTGCGTGGAAGCGTTTGCAGGATTGGAAATCGACTACGGGACGCTTCGTGTGTTTTCATACTTTAGCGCGTTTGCTCAAAAACGCAAGGTTTTTGCACAATTTTTGTCGGAAACTCTACTTACTGCGAGGCGCACGGCCGCAACGAGCCACGCGGTGTCGGAGTCGAGCGTAGCCCCTTCCGCGATCTGTCACTCGGCTCGCTCGCGATCACCCTCGCGAATCGCCAGTAGCAATCGCACGGTCGGCGTGGGCAACTTGGACGTTCCCCGCTCCGGGCGGATCGCTTGACTGATGTTTCCGGTCTGGATCGGCGGCTTTTGTCGCAGCGCGATCATCGATCCGCTGGGCCGCGTGGCGGAGCAGAGGGGAGTTTTCGAATCCGTCACACTGGTTGGCGAGGTAAGGATGCTCGATCGCGAGACCCTCTACGAGACCATCGGCGATTGGCCAGGCTACCGAAACGCCATCGCGCTCGCCTCCCTCTTGTTCGCTCGACGCTGGCGCTGGCGCTGGCGCTACGACTGGCGCTAGTATCCGTTCGCAATGACGGATACCAAGGGTCTACCCCTTCACGGCATCAAGATCGTCGAGTTCACACACATGGTGATGGGACCCGCAGCCGGCGTCGTCCTCGGTGACCTCGGTGCCGACATCATTCGCATCGAGCCAACCGGCGGCGATGCGACTCGGGCGCTCCGAGGCTCCGGAGCCGGGTACTTCCCGATGTACAACCGCAACAAGCGGAGCCTCTGCGTGGACCTCAAGTCCGAGGCAGGGAAGAAGATCGTGCTCGGCCTCGTCGAGCGAGCCGACATCGTCATCGAGAACTTCCGCCCGGGTACGATGGAGAGACTCGGGTTCGGGTACGAAGTGCTCGCGGCGCGAAACCCCGGACTCATCTACTGCTCGAACAAGGGTTTTCTGAGCGGTCCCTACGAGAACCGAACTGCCCTCGACGAAGTGACGCAGATGATGGGTGGCCTCGCCTACATGACCGGCCCTCCGGGGAGGCCGCTTCGAGCCGGCACGTCCGTGGTCGACGTAACCGGCGGAATGTTTGCGGCTCTCGGCATCCTGGCGGCCCTCTTCCAACGCAGCACGAGCGGCCAGGGACAAGAGCTCGTCGCCTCATTGTTCGAGAGCACGGTGTTCCTCGTGGGGCAGCACATGGCGCAGTACGCGGTGATGGGAGTGCCCGCCGCGCCAATGCCCGCACGCGAATCCGCATGGGCGATCTACCAGATCTTCGAGACGAAGGATGACGACCAGGTCTTCGTCGGCATCGTGAGCGACAAGCAGTGGCACCTGTTTTGCGAGGCGTTCGGGCTCGCCGAGCTTGCCGCAGACCGAACACTCGAGACCAACAACGACCGCGCGGCGCAGAAAGAGCGGCTGGTCACGGCCGTTCAAGAGGCGTTCCGGAAGCTCACGAAGCAAGAGCTCATGGATCGGCTCGAGGAGACTGGCCTACCGTTTGCGCCGATCGGCAAGCCGGAAGAGCTCCTCGATGATCCGCATCTCAACGCGAACGAGGGCTTGCTCGAAGTGTCGGTGACGGAAGGCGAGCACGCGGGATCAACGATGCGGCTGCCGGCGCTCCCTCTCGCGATGAACGGCCATCGCTTTGGTGTCCATCAGGACATCGCCCGCGCCGGGCAGCACACCCGCGAGGTCCTTGCGGAATTGGGCTACAGCGGCGAGCAGATCGCCGACCTGCTCGACCGCGGAGTCGTCGCGTCCTCTTGAGGCCGCCATCCAAGGGCAAGATTGGAAGTCGTCACGCGAGTCGGTGCTAGGCTCGGCCACGAGATGACCCTGAAGACTTCGACACTCGTGCTCGCGCTCACGTTGGCAGCGCCGGGCGCCACGGTCTCCGGCTGCGACGCAGACGGCGGCTCCGGTGTGTCGGGACCGTGCCCCAGTGGGCAAGTCGCCTCACAACAGATCGTCGTGACCGAAACGCCCTGCGACTTGAGCGAACCCGCCACACAATGCGCTGACGTCTGCGACGCGGACTGCGAGGAAGGGGAATTCGATCTCGGAGCAGTAGGCTCGGGGTGCGCCCGCACGCCGGACGGCGGAGAGATGTGCCGCTGTGTCTGCGCCGAGTGCCGCTTGGAGTGAACGCTAGCTCTGACGCCCCCTCAGGCGAAGTTCGCAGGCCGCTCGACGCAATAGATGCCACCTGGCGCTTCGATCAGGGTGGCGCACTGATTGCAATGGCTGCATCCGTTCTTGTAGCTGGCACGCGCGCGGGCCTGCTTGGGGAAATCCGGATCGAAGATCAGCGCGCGGCCTAGTTGGATGAAATCGAAGCCCGCGTCCATGACGGTTTGAATGCTGTCGTTCGTGCAAACGCCACCGATGTAGCAGACTCCGCACTGTACCCGGTCGCGGATCTTCTTTGCGTTCTCGAGGAAGTACATCTCCTCATACGGATACTTTTTGAACATGATGGGCGCGGACAGCCGGATGCCAATCTTCATCATCAGGCTCTTCTCATGTTTGACGAGGCCAGGAACCATGCTGTCGCCGCGGAAGAGCAACATCGGGTTCATACTGCTGGTTCCACCGCTGCAGATGATCACGTCGATGCCACCCGCCTCGAGCATTGCCGCGATCTCGACCGAGTCCTCGTAGGTCACCCCACCGGGCACCCCGTCCGTCATGCTGATTTTGCCGAGAAGCGGATACGTGTCGCCGACGTTCTTGCGCACTTCCTCCAACACTTCGAGCGCAAAGCGCATTCGGTTCCCGAGGCTTCCCCCGTACTCGTCTTTGCGCTTGTTGGTCTTGGGGCTGATGAACTGGCTGATGCCGTAGCCGTGGCCGAAATGGATTTCGATGGCGTCGAAACCCACCAACTTCATGAACCCGGCGGCCTTCCCGATGACTTGTGTGCGCTCGCGAATCTGCGGCCTGGTCATCTCCTGAATGCGAGACAGACCGTGCGTGAGCCCGAGGGCGTTCGTGCCTTTGGAAGGGCCGAGCGGCCGCTTGCGGCTGAGCTCCGCGTTCTTCGTGAACGCCCCACAGTGGCCAAGCTGCCCGGCGACCTTGGCGCCGGTCGCCTGAACTGTGCGAATCAACCCCTCGAGCTCGGGCCGAATTCCCTCATGCATGTACATCATGTGCTCGTGGATTCGGCCGTCCGACTCTGCCGCGCAATAAGCGACCGTAGTCATTCCGACGCCGCCGTCACCGATCCGCTCGTGGAACCTCACGAGTGCCTCGCTCGGAACACCACCGGGCGACTTCCCTTCGAAGGTCGCCGCCTTTATCAAGCGATTGCGCAAGGTCAGGCCGTTGATCGCAGCCTCAGAGAAGCACTTGTCGAGGGCGTCGGACACGAACGAGAGCGTAGGCCAGCGTCAGTGCCAGTGCCAGCGTCAGGGTCAGGGTCAGAGCAGTGAACGCGATTGGCGTCGGGAGGTTTGGTTGCATCCAACCCGCCCGCCCCCACCCGTAGTCCTCCCTCCGCGCCCCTTGCTTCGCTCGGGCTTGGCGGCGCTTTCGCGCCGGGCTTCGCCGTTTCGGCTCGCGCTACCGCGCATGTCTGAGGTCGGGAGCACAAAGTTCTGCTAGGTTCCGCGCCCCCTATGACCGACAAGCTCATCATCACGCCCTACACGATACGCGGCATCGAGCTCGATGCGACGGGCTCCGTTTCGCCAGGGTGGTTCTCCCGGATCTTCGAGGACACCCGCTGGCGCGCCTTCGCCCAGGACGACTATGCGCTCCGCGGTGTGATGGACGGTGGTGTCGCGCGAGCAGGTCACTTCGAGTACCTCGCGCCGCTCACCTATGGGGACGCGGTCGAGATCGTGACCTGGGTGGCCCGGGTCGGCAGGACCAGCTTCGATTTCGGCCATCGCATCGTGAGAGCCGACGACGGAAGCGTCGCAGCTCGGGCCCGCATGACCGTCGTCAATCTCGGCCCCAACGGCCCGACACCGATCGATCCGGTCGTCGCCGACTACGTCGCCGACGACCGAGTGCCCCGGGCCCGCCCCTGGCCAGACGGCGCGCGACCGGGCTCCTGGACCCGCCAATGGACCGTGCGCCCGAGCGATCAAGATAGCTTTCGGCACGTGAATCAGGCTCGCTACGTCGACTACATCGACGACACGCGCTGGTTCGCGGCGCAGGCTGACGAAACCGCTGGCCTTCAGGGCCCGCTCGAGGGCTTGTCCGTCGAATACATCCGGGAGGCGCACGCCGGCGAGCAGGTTCAAATGCAGACCTGGGCCACCGGCGCTAGCACTCGGGCGTACGAGCTCACCCTCCTTTCGACGGGCGAGATCCTCGCACGGGGGCAGGCCATCGGGGCCGGGGGCTAAAGAGTCGCGTCCGCGGGCTAACGGGACTATTCTCGCCGCGATGCTTCCCTCGCGTGGCGGTGCGTACACTCGGGCTGAAGCGCTCTTCGCGGGGCGCTACGCAGTCGACGGCGCGCTCCCTTGGGGTGGGCTGATTACCTATTACCGCGCGTCTGCAGAAGGAACACCATTGATCCTCTGCGTGTTGCCGATGGACGTGAGCCAATCGCTTCGCGCCGAGGCGGCATTCTCCGAGCTCGCCCATCGCTTGGGCGCGATTCAGTCCCGCGCGGTTCCCCGCGTTCTCGACGCCGGTGTGATCGACGGCGTCCCGTATCTCGCGTTTCAGGACACACGCGGAACCCTGCTCTCGGACGTCCTCGCACGTCGGCCTTTGAGCTCGCTCGACGTGCTTCGCCTGGCGACAGACGTTCTGAACGGGCTCGACGCGGCGCACGCGGAGGGTTTGGTCCACGGAGACCTGACGCCCGAGAACATCATCGTCACCCGCGACCGGAACGGCCGGCTCGGGGCGCGCGTGGTGGGCATGGGCGTGCTCCCGCTCCTCCGCGCGAACCCCGAGGAGAGCGCTCACGCGGCCCGAACGGGGTCGGGCAAACACGCGATCTCCTACATGGCGCCGGAGGTCTTCGGAGGCGGCGCGTTCGAGCCGGCATCGGACCTCTACGCCGCAGGAGCGCTGCTTCATCACATGACGACGGGAGCCCCACCAACCATCTGGGAAACCGAAGACGGATTTGACGATCTGCCTGGGTTGCCCGTTGTGGTGCGGCGCGCGATGGCCAAGCATCCGATCCAGAGGTACCCGGACGCGGCGTCGATGCGAACGGCGCTCGAATGGGTCGACGTCGAATCCGCAAAACAGAACCCGCGGACCCAGGACATCGCGCCATGGATGGAGACCTCGCACATCGGCTCGATCCCCGTCGCCGCGCTCAACACGAGTCGGCCGCCCGCGCACGTGAGCAGCAGCCACCCGGCCGGGAAGATCCTGAGCACCTCCGGTGCGCACCCTATCGCGATCGCCCCGGTGGTCGTCGACGAGCTGGATCCGGACTCCGACCGGCAGTGGGTTCGGCTCGCGCTTCTGCTGATGCTCCTCGGCGCGCTCGCCTTCTCCGGCTACTGGCTCCAGGCCCAGAACGGCTCAACAGAGTCCGACTTTCCTCTCGAGCCTGAGGCTGGCGATGTCCCGTAGCCCGAAGCTCAGCCCCACCGATGAAGAGCTGATGGACGCCTACGTCGACGGCGACGACGCCGCGTTCCGCCTCCTGTTCGAACGCTACGGGCCGATTCTCCTACGCCTGACCCGCCGCCATCTGCGCGACGACGAGCTCGCGCAGGAGATCGTGCAGCAGACATTCTTCCGGCTGCACGGCGCCAGGAACGATTTCCGTCGGGGCTCGAAGCTCCGCCCCTGGGTGATGACGATCGCCATGAATCTCGTTCGCGAGCATTGGCGTCGAAAGAAGCGGCGAAAGGTGACGGAGCTCGAGGTCGACGCACAGGCAGCTCCCGAGGCCGATTTCATGCCCATCGAGCTTCGACAGCGTTCCGCGCTCCTTCACGGGGCCCTCGCGCGGCTCCCCAACAGCCAACGAGAGGTGGTCGAGCTCCACTGGTTCCAAGAGCGTCCCTATGCCGAAGTCGCCCAAATTGTTGGCACATCCGAGGGCGCGGTGCGGGTGCGCGCCCACCGCGCCTACACTACTTTGAAACAATTGTTGGGTTCAGAGATACGTGGTGATGAATGAGTAGTGGCAGCGACAGGCCCAACGACGGCCTCGGCGAGCGATTGCGCGAGCTCGATGCGTCCGGCGCGCCCGAGAGCGGGCCCGTGTTCGAGCAGATGTTCTCGGAGATGAAGGCTCGGTGCGACGAGAGCGACCGAACTTTGGCTGGCTTCCTGAGAAGCCGCTCGACTGCGGCGCGCCGGATGATCGTCCTCTCGATCTTTGCCATCCTCGCGCTGGCAGGGTGGTTCGCGTTCCCACTCGTCGCCGCGGAAGGCCGCAGCGTTCAATGGACGCTAAGCCTCGTCGCGTTCTGCGTTCTCTTGGTGTTGGCGATGTTTATGGTGACACGCCCCGTCCACCTCCCGGCTCTACCCCGATGGCAGTCGCTGTGTTTGGTCTGCGTCGCGGTCGGCGCGACCATCGTCACTGCGTTCTGGCCGGTCCCCGCCGCGCTTGCGGCGACGCATGAGCACGGTGGAGGCTTCATGGCCGGCGCTTGCATGGGTGTGGGGCTCCTACTTGGCGTTCCGGTCTATGCACTCCTGCGACTCGTGGACCGCGGCAACGCCCTCGGCAACATGGTCGCCGCCGCGGCCGCCGGTGTCGCCGGCAACTTCGTGCTCAAGGCACACTGCTCGATTCCGGGCACCTCACACGAGCTCCTCGGTCACGCCTCGGTCGCGTTGGTGTTCGTCCTCGGCTTGGGCTTGGTCCACCGCTTCGTCCCGTCCAAATAGACGGTGATGCTCACGGACACCGACGCCATCGAATGCGGAGGCAAGGGTATCCGCTTTGCGATGGAGTACATGAGCGAGATTCGGCTGCTGGGCGTCAGAAACGACGTCAAAAAACGCGGCTAGAACGCCGCGCACCGGACCCCAAAAAGGGGTATGCTTCCGGCCCCCGAGGAGGACTCGTGATTGAAGAGCTGCGGCGTGAGTTCGAAAACAAAGGCATTCGAAAGGTCAAAGTCGGAGGCTTCGACGTCGATGGAGTACTCCGCGGCAAGTACATCAGCCTCGAGAAGTTCTGGTCCGCCTTGGAAAAAGGTTTTGGCTTCTGCGACGTGATCTTCGGCTGGGACATCTCGGACCAGCTCTATGACAACGCCAAGGTGACGGGATGGGACACCGGCTACCCCGACGCGCTGGCTCGAATCGATGCCTCCACCTTTCGTGTGTTGCCAGACGCCCCGGACACCGCGAACTTCCTAGTCGACTTCTACACGCAGGACGGCGCGCCCCACCCCGCCTGCCCCCGGAACCTGTTGAAGAGTGTCCAGCAACGCGCGGCCGACGCCGGCTTCACCACGAAGTTTTCCGCGGAGTTCGAGTTCTGGATCTTTCAAGAGACGCCCCACTCCCTTCACGAGAAGGGATTTCGCGGACTGGATCCATTGAGCCCCGGCATGTTCGGCTACTCGTGGCTTCGCGAGGGGCAGTACCAAGTGCTGGTCGACGACATCCTCGACACCTGCGCGGCCTATGACATCGAGGTCGAAGGGCTCCACACAGAGACCGGCCCCGGCGTCTGGGAAGCAGCGATTCGCTATGATGATTTATTGGATGCGGCCGACAAGGGAGCCTTGTTCAAGACTACGATTAAGCAGATCTGCGCGCGCCACGACCTGACCGCAACGTTCATGGCGAAGTGGAACGCCGACCTGCCGGGCTCGAGCGGCCACTTGCACCAGAGCCTCTGGGATGCCGGAGGTCAGATCAATCTGTTCGCCGCGGCCGGCAGTGACAGCCTCAGCGAAACCGGTCTTCACTATCTCGGCGGCCTCGTGAGCCTCGCGCCCGAGCTCACGGCCTTCTATTCGCCGTTCATCAACAGCTACAAGCGGTACGTCCCCGGCGTCTGGGCGCCGTTGAACTCGTCTTGGGGTATCGAGAACCGCACCTGCGGCTCCCGCGTGATCCTCGGGCCGACGGACAGCGCCGCGAGAATCGAGTTTCGTCAGACGGCGGCCGACATCAATCCCTACGTGGCCATGGCGGCGTGCCTCGGCTCGGGCCTCTACGGCATCGACAAGAAGATCGACCCACCGGCGGAAACCTCCGGCGACGCCACCGAAGACAACGATCCGGCGCTCAGGCTTCCGCTGACGCTCGAGGCCGCGATTCAGAGGCTCGAAGAAAGTGACGCAGCCCGCGAGGTCTTGGGCGACGCGTTCGTCGACCACTACAGCCGTACGCGCGATTGGGAATGTCGCCAGTACAACCGAGCCGTGAGCGAGTGGGAGCTCCGTCGCTACTTCGAGGCGGTCTGAGGTGACGATGCTGAAACGCTTCTTGTCGGAACGACCGCTGCGGTTGCCGCACATCAAACCCTACGTGCCGCGACCGAGCGACCCCTCGATCTTCTGGTTCAACAGTGAGCGCGACGACATCGTCTCGGACGTCGTTAGCCGAATCTGCGCAGCCCACGAATCCGATCGAAATCGCCTCGAAATCGCGCTCAACGACGCGGCGTTTCACGAGATCCGCCGCCTCGAGAAGCAGCGAGACGAAGAAGCCCGGGACCGGCTCGGGTACTGGCGCTCGATGATCCGGCGCATCGGCAAGATGGACGCCAGCGAACAGCGCCGGGTGCTTCATACGATCGTGACGAACATGACGCGCGATGTCGCGGGCAACTTCGACCCGCGCGTCTACCGCTTCGCGAGGGGCGCCATACCGCGTTTGATCGGCGGGGTCATGGAGCCGAGACGGCTCACCCAAGACCTGATGGCGTCTTCCCCCGAAGCGCTTGGTCGCGTCCTTCGGGTGCAAGGCGACCTCGATCACCTGCGGTATCTCCAGAATCAGGGCAGCCTGGTCTTCGTACCGACGCACTCGTCCAACCTCGACTCGATCGTGTTGGCACAGGCCCTCGAGATCTCGGGCCTGCCTCCTGTCGTGTACGGCGCCGGGAAGAACCTCTTCACCAACCCGATCATCAGCTTCTTCATGCACAACCTCGGGGCGTATCGTGTCGATCGCCGAATCCGCGTCAGCTTATATAAGGACGTATTGAAGCTCTACTCCCAGGTGATGATCGAGCGAGGCTACCACTCGCTGTTTTTCCCCGGTGGAACTCGCAGCCGTTCGGGCATGATCGAGCGGCACCTGAAGCTCGGGCTACTCGGGTCGGCCGTGGAGGCGTTCACGAACAACCAAGTGCGTCGCATCGACCGGCCCGTCTGGTTCGTCCCCACAACCATCAACTACGCGCTCGTCCTCGAGGCCGAAACGCTCATCCGCGACTGGCTCATGGAGGAGGGGCAAGCCCGCTACATCATCGAGGATGATGAGTTCTCTCAGATCGATCGCTGGATCGCCTTCTTCCGGAAGGTCGTGGGGATGCGCGGGGCGTGCATCATTCGCTTTGGTGAGCCGGTCGACCCATTCGGCAATGCCGTCGACGGAGGCGGCCAATCCGTGACACCAACCGGCCGCGTGATCGACGCTGGCGGATACGTCGAGCACCGCGGCAAGCCGGTCGCGGACGAAGCTCGCGACGCCGCGTATACACGCGAGCTCGGCGAGGTGCTGGGGGCGCGGTACGAACGAGAGACCGTGCTGATGAGCACGCAGGTCGTCGCTCACGTCCTCTTCCGCGATCTCGTGCAATCGACCCCTGGCATGGACTTGTTTGCCCGACTACGGCTCCGAGGTGAGATCGGGCTCGACCGCGAAGCGCTGTGCCAAGAGCTCGGTGAAACGCGCGACCGGCTGTGCGCCCTTGCGGATCGCGACCGTGTCCACACGAGCGAAGTCGTGAAGGAGGATTCGCCGAGCGAGCTTCTGGAACGCGCGTTGAGCTTCTGGAACGGCTATCACGATTCGACCGCCGCCAGCCTCGAGGGCAATCGTGTGGTCCTTGGCGACCCGTCGCTGCTTCTCTACTACCAGAACCGCCTGGTGCCATATGCCGAAGAGATCGCGAGTGAAGACCAACTCGAAGCCGCCTGCGAGATCCAGAAGCTGGGGGCGCACCGATGAGTGTTCGCGTCGGCGTAGTGGGTGCTGGGGGGTTCGGCCGAGCGCTCGCACTGGCCTCCGCGCGAAACGCTCAGGATGTCGTGCTGTGGAGTCGGGAAGAGCGCCAGCTCCCGGACCCGATTCGCTCTTCCACCGACATCGCCTCCATGCGCGATCGTGAGCTCATCTTCGTCGCGGTTCCTGCAAGGCACGCCGTACCCGTGGCGGAACAGCTCGGCGAGGTCGTCGACGGGCGTCATATGATGGTGCACATCAGCCGCGGTCTCATCGGCGACGATCTACAGACCCTCACCAAGGTCATCCGCGAAAAGACCGTGTGCCGCCGAATCGGCGCGCTCGCCGGACCGCTCGTCGCCGACGCGCTCGCCGAGGGCCGCCCGAGCGGAGCGATCCTCGGAACCGGTTTTCCAGAGCTCACCACGATGGTTCGAGAGGCCATCGGAGGCTCGGGGCTTCGCATCTACGACACCAAGGACGTGATCGGCGTCGAGCTCGCGAGCGCCACAGTTGGGTTCCTCACCGTCATCCTCGGCTTCGCACAGGAGCTCGGTGCCGAACCGGGGACGCTCGCCGTCGTGGCAACCCGAGGAATGGTCGAGATGTCGCGCGTCGGCAGAGCGCTTGGCGCAGAGGAGTCGACGTTCATGGGACTCGCCGGCCTGGGCGACCTGATCGCCGCGGTTGCTGGGGATCAACGACCGGAGCTCCGCCTTGGCCGTGCGCTGGCTCGTGGCAGCGAGCTACACACCGCGATTGGCGAGATCGGCGCCTATGTCGAAGGCTTCGAGGTAGCCAAGCACCTCCTCGAACACGCGCGACGCAACGATCTGGAAACACCGATCTCTTCGACGTTCGTCGCTGTGTCCGAGGGTCGCCTGACCCCAAATGATGCTATTCAAGCTCTGATGGAGAGGCGCGTAGGCACGGAATGACAGACAGCTCGAGTTTGGTCTTGTGGAGCTTCCCCACACGAGTGGTGGCTGGCGAGGGTGCGGCGACCCAATGCGCCAACGAAGCGCATCGGCTGGGCGGAACGCGCGTGCTCCTGGTCGCGGACGGCGGCATCGAGCGTGCTGGCCTGCTGGAGCCGATCCGAAAGGCGCTCGACGAGGGTGGTCTGCCACACTCCTCGGTGACCGACGTCTCCTCCAACCCGCTCGAGGCGGAGGTACTGGGAGCGGCGCGCGCGTTCAAGGAGTTCGACGCGGATTTGGTGTTGGCGGTCGGAGGCGGAAGCGTGCTCGACGTCGCCAAGCTGGTGCGGCTGGCCGCGACGCACCCCGAGCCGCTCTCACAATACGACGACGCGATTGGAGGGAGCGCCCGGATCGTCGAGCCGGTCCCGCCCATGATCGCGATCCCGACCACGGCGGGCACGGGAAGCGAAGTCGGTCGGAGCGGTGTGGTCACGATCGAGGCGACCAATGCGAAGACGGTCATTTTCGCACCCTCGCTACTGCCCGACGTGGCGATCCTAGACCCCGTGATGACAGCGACGATGCCGGCTTTCATGACGGCGGCGACCGGCATGGACGCCCTCGCGCATTGCATCGAGGCGTACTCCGCGATCGGGGACCATCCGATGGCGGACGCGATCGCGCTCGGCGGTGTGAGACTCTGTCATCGTTCCCTGAAGACAGCGACCGACGCGCCCGACGACCTCACGGCGCGTGCGGACATGTTGAAAGCTGCGATGATGGGCGCCGTGGCTTTTCAAAAAGGGCTCGGCGCTTGCCATTCATTGGCGCATCCACTCTCAACCGAATTCGGCCTCCACCACGGCCTCGCCAACGCGATCTGTCTTCCAGCCGTACTCGACTTCAACCGAGTCGTGATTCCAGAGCGCATCGCCGAGCTCGCGCGGCAGCTCGGTGTCCGCAGCACGGACGAGAGCACCCTGTCGTTCGAATGCGCCGGCGCGGTTCGGGCCTTGCGCAAGTCGATCGGACTGCCTTCGGACCTTCGCTCCCAAGGGATCGAAGAAGGCGACCTGCCGCGGTTGGCGGCTCTGGCGTACAAAGACGTTTGCCATCAACTCAACCCCCGGCCTTGCACCGAAGAAGACCTCCTCGCCCTCTACAAGGCGAGCTTGGGCGATGGCTAAGCGGAAAAAGGGCAAGCTCGAGTCCGTCTCCAAGCTGCTCAAGGGCGTCTATCCCGCGCCCGATCAATACGAGGCAGCCAAGGTCTTCGCATGGTGGAGCCGATCGGTGCCCCCGCGCCTCATCGAGCACGCCCGCCCGGTTCGGCTCAGTCGTGGCGTGCTGATCGTGCATGTCAGCTCATCGGTCTGGGCCAACGAGCTGCACTATCTCACGGACGATCTGCTGGCACGCGTGCGCGCACACGCGCCGGCGGCCGGTATCCAGAAGATCCGTTTCCAGGTGGGGCCGTTGCCCGACATTCCAAAACGAGCGCAACCCGCCCCGCCGCCGCCAGAGCCAGTTCGATTGGCGTCACTGCCGGAGGAACTTGGAAGGGCGCTCAGTCGCGTGGAGGATGACAAGTTGCGCAAGGCGATTACCGAGGCCGCCCGGACAAGCCTCGCGAGGGTGCGACGGAAAGATTGAAGGTGGTGGCGTGAGGCAGTGGGGAGGATTGGTGAGCTAGTTTGGTTTAGTTGGATCCGACCCACCCACCCCACGCACTCTCCTACCCTGCGGGCTCCTGCTACGCGCGGATCGCGTCAGCGTCAGCGTCAGCGTCAGCGTCAGCGTGGAGCTCGCGCGGCGCGTATCATGGCGTCAAGGACCTTCGGCCCTTCATCCGACTTCAGCTTCGCGCACACGTCCTTGGGCAGCGGGATCATCGCTGCCTCAACCTCGCACTCCGTGAGCACGCCCAAGCTCACCCCCAGCTCCCTTCCGATCCGAGCCATCAGGTCAACGCCCGGATCCGTCACTTCGGCGTTCTCGAGGCGCGCGATCGTGCGGCGCGAAACGCCGACTCGTCCGGCGAGCTCGAGCTGGCCGATGCGTTCGCGGAGCTCGCGGAGGATCGGGAGATTGGCGGAGATGACATCGATGGCCGGCATGGACGGACACTATCGTCCGCCGCAGCGCAAAACAAGGCCGCTACTGCCGACCGAGGCCCCGGGCGAGCTCGCCGACGAGCAATCGCACCGCCGCGCGCGCTTGATCGGGGCTCTCCGCGTTCTCAATCGTGCTCACGACTGCGCTTCCGACGACGACGCCGTCGACGTGGGGCGCCACAGCCCTCACGTCCTGCTCGGTCTTCACGCCGAAGCCGATCGCGACCGGGCGGCCGAGCTCCCGCTGCAATGCGCCAGCGCGCACGGAGGCGCTCTCCAAATCAGCGGCCTTCGAACCCGTCACGCCTGTCATCGAAACGTAGTAGATGAAAGACGTGGCCACCTCGGCAGCCCTTGCAATTCGCTCGGGATTGCTGGTCGGCGCGACGAGTGGCACGAAATCCAATCCCTCTTTCGTCGCCGACTCGCGGAGGCCTGCGCTTTCTTCAGGGGGAAGGTCGACAACCAGGAAGCCATCGGCCCCTGCCTCAGCCGCGTCCTCGACCAGCTTGCTCTCCCCGTATGCCAGGATCGGATTGTAGTAGCCGAAAAGCAAGATGGGCACGTCGCTGCGCTTTCGAATCGCGACCACGGTCTGCAGCACCTTCGCGAGCGTCGTGCCTCTGGCGAGCGATCGCTCGGCCGCGCGCTGGATCGCCGGGCCGTCCGCGGTGGGCTCGCTGAACGGCACGCCGAGCTCGATGACGTCGGCGCCAGACTCTGCCGCCGCCACGGCGAGGTCCTCCGTGCTGCGTAGATCGGGGTCGCCCGCGCACAGGTAAATCACCAGCGCGGCCCGGTTTTCGCTTCGCGCCTTGTCGAACGCGTCTGCAATGCGGCCCACGCGGTTCAGCCCCTTTCCTTGAGCTTCTCGAGCACGGTATCGAGGTCCTTGTCGCCACGACCCGAGAGGCAGACCAAGATGTCGGCATCGGGCCCGAGCTCTTTGGCGAGCGTCGGCAGGTAGGCGAACGCGTGACTCGTCTCGAGCGCCGGGATGATTCCTTCGGTTTGGCAAAGCTGCTGGAACGCATCTAGGGCGGCCGAATCGGTGACCGAGCCATAGGTCGCGCGACCTATATCCTTGAGCCACGCATGCTCGGGGCCGACGCCGGGGTAGTCGAGACCGGCGCTGATGGAATGTGCTTCGACAATCTGCCCGTCGGGCGTCTGAAGCACGTAGCTCTTCGCGCCGTGCAACACGCCGACGCCGCCGGCACACAACGGCGCCGCGTGCTTTCCGGTCTCGATGCCCTCTCCTGCCGCTTCGACGCCAACGAGCCGCACTGACTCGTCGTCGAGAAAGCCCGCGAAGATGCCCATCGCGTTCGAGCCGCCCCCCACGCACGCAACGACCGCGTCCGGCAGCTTCCCGGCCTGGGCGAGCATCTGCGCGCGGGCTTCACGACCGATGACCGCTTGGAAATCGCGCACGATCATCGGATAAGGGTGCGGCCCCGCCACGGAGCCCACGCAATAGTGTGTCGTCCGCACGTTAGTGACCCAATCGCGGAGCGCCTCGTTCATGGCATCCTTGAGCGTGGCGGAGCCCGAGGTCACCGAGTGGACCTGAGCGCCCAGCAGCTCCATCCGCTGGACGTTGGGCGCCTGCCGGCGAACGTCCTCGGCGCCCATGAACACCTCGCAGGGAAGACCCATGAGCGCGCACGCGGTGGCGGTCGCCACGCCGTGCTGACCAGCCCCCGTCTCAGCGATGATCCGGGTCTTGCCCATGCGCTTGGCGAGGAGAACCTGCCCTATCGTGTTGTTCACCTTGTGCGCGCCGGTATGGCAGAGGTCTTCGCGCTTGAGCCAGACCCGCGTACCGAGGTCTTCGCTGAGCCGCGAAGCGAGATAGGTCGGTGTTTCGCGCCCGACATAATGGTGGAGAAGCGAGTCGAGCTCCGCTTGGAACGCGGAATCGCTTTGGGTTTCTCGATAGGCGCGGGTGAGCTCGTCGAGTGCGGGCATCAGGGTCTCGGCGACGTAGCGACCGCCGTAGGGCCCGTATCGCCCAGAAGCTGCTTCGGGGGCTTGCATGAGGCGCGGAACGTAGCGCATAGGAGAGACTCGCGCATGCGTATGAATGAGCCGTCAGAAATCCAGCTGCCCCCTTTCGACCCGCGGGCATACGAGCGAACGCTCCAGGCCGTATCCTTCCTGCGTCATTGGTTCGAGCCAAGTATCGAAGGTTTGGAGAAGATCCCAGCGGACAACGGCGCACTCATCGTGACCAACCATGGCCATTTCGGCATCGACCTTCCGGTGCTTCTCTCACTCGTCCTAGACGGGACCGGGCGCCCCATCCGAGCGCTCGGCGATCGACTCGTCTTCGCGGCCCCCTTCTTTCGGGACTGGGCTCACTTGATGGGCGCGGTCGAAGGAGAGCCCGAGATCGCGACTCAGCTGCTGGAAGACGATCAACTCGTTTTGGTGTACCCAGGCGGCGCCAAGGAAGCCCTCAGCAATCAGCAAGAAGCGTACCGTCTACAATGGGAAGGCAGCCGCGGGTTCATTCGCACCGCGCTGCGGGCACAGAAACCGATCATCCCGATCGCCGGCCTTGGAAACGAAGAGCTCTACGTGCAAGTGGTGTCGAAGGATCGGGTGCGCGAAAGCGGCGTCGGTCGTTTCGTCTCGAAGCTCCTCGGCGACAAGTACGTCTTCCCGCTCTACATGGGATTGGGCCCAATCCCATTTCCGTCCGACTTGCACTACTTGGTCGGCGAGCCGATCCACCTACAACACGGTCCGGAGGCCGCGGAGAACGAGGAAATCGTCAGCGAGCTGCACCGGCAAGTGACGGAAGCGACGCAAGCGCTGATCGACCGAGGACTGCGCGCACGCGCTGACGCCGGCGCTGACGCTGACGCCGGCGCTGACGCCGGCGCTGACGCTGACGCTGACGCTGACGCTGACGCTGACGCTGACGCTGATCTATCTCGCGGGGCGCCACATGAGCCAAAGGGTCGGCCCGTTCATCACCAGGCGTAGCTCGTCGACGACCTCGAAGCCGTGCTTCCGGTAGAACGAAAGATTCTTCACGTTCGAGCTCTCGAGGTACGCCGGCATGTGCTCCGCGTCGCAGCGCGCCAGGCCCTGTCGCATCAACGCGGAGCCTACCCCTCGACCTCGCGCGGATCGCAGCGCGCCGATCGTGAACAGATAGTAGTAGTCCTCCTTCGGATGGCGCTTCTGTGTCTGCACGAGCGTGGCCAGCGCGCGCAGGAGACTCCCAGGGCCGTACTCTCTCAAGCCGTGCCAAACCGCGCCCGGACTGACCGGGGAAGCGAGCCCGACGCCTGGCGGCAACCACGACGCCGCACCCGAGCCGTCGGCGGCAATGTAACTATGGCCGTGTCCAAGACAAAACGGAACCGTGAGCGCGAACACGTGTCGGGCGTAGCTCGCCTTGGGCGTCACCCATCGGACCACGGGGTCGTCTTCGAAAGCATCGCCGAGAACGTCGAGGATCGGGTCCAAGTCGCGCTCCGTGGCTTTGCGGATTGGTGTTGCCTCTGGAAAATGCATTCCAACTCGGTATAGTCGCCCAACGGCGGTCAAGTGAAGCACAAGCTCTATCGAAGAACGTTCGCGAAGCTCAGTTTGTTGTCTGGGGGGGCGCTCGTAGTCCCTTCACTCGGTGCTGCGCCCGCATCCGCGTCCAACGCCGTCTCGCTCACCTCCGACGAGCGACACCTCATCGAGACGTTTGCCGAAGCGATGCTCCCGACCGAGGGTACCCCGCTCAAGCCGCGCTCTGACGTCCCGATCGTCGACAACGTGGGGCGCGCGTTCTCGCTAATGGACGACGCGACGCTCGAACAAGTGCGCATGGGACTCAAGCTCTTCGACTATGGCGCCTACGTCGTCGGTTTTCACTTCACACGCTTCGTGAAACTCTCGATTGACCAGCGCCTCGCGTACATCCATCGCTGGGAGGACGGCGTCGCAGTGCAACGAGGCATCGTCGACTTATTGAAGAAGCTGACTTGCCTGGGGTACTGGCAAGACTTGGAGGCAGCTCGCGCGATCGAATACCGCGGCCCTGTCTCGATCGCCGGAGGCGTGCCAAACCTCGGAAACGCACCGATGCCGCTGAACGACACGAAGCCATGAACGCCGCACTGCCGATCCTGCGAGTCACGCAGCCGAGCGAAATCCCGGATGCAGGCCTCGATCTTCGCGCCGACGCCGTCGTCATAGGCTCAGGCGCCTCCGGCGCCGTGATGGCATACGAGCTGTCTCGCGATGGCGCCAAGGTCGTGGTGTTGGAAGCAGGGCCATACATCCCTTCAACCGAGTTCACAGAACATACTCCGACGGCATTCGAAACACTGTACCAAGACCATGGAAACCAAACGAACACTACCGGTGATCTCCTCGTGTTGCAGGGCAAGTGCATCGGTGGGTCGACGGTCGTGAACGCCGCGGCGTGTTTTCGAACTCCAGACCAGGTGCTCGAGCACTGGAGAACCGAGCACGGTTTGGAGAACCTCTCCCCGGAGGCACTCGCGCCGTACTTCGAAAAGGTAGAGCGGAACCTCTCGATTCACCAGAACGAGCCCTACGAGGTCAACTACAACGGTCAGCTGCTGCTCGAAGGAGCCGCGAAGCTCGGGATCCCCGCATCGCCCACCGCTAGAAACGTGAAGAACTGCGCGCTAAGCGGTCATTGCCTCGCCGCGTGCCGCACCGATCGCAAGCAATCGATGCTCGTCACCTACTTGCCATGGGCAAGCGAGCTCGGCGCCACCATCTTGAGCGGCACACGCGCCGAAACGTTCGAGGTGACCGGCAGACGAATCACCGCCGTCAATGCGGTGGCGACGGGAAACGAGGGGCGCGAGAAGCCGGTTCGAGTGGAGGCGGGCCTAGTCGTGGTTGCGGCAGGCCCGATTCAGACGCCGCTGCTCTTCCAGAAGAACGACCTTGCGAACGGCAGCGGGCAGATCGGCCTAAACCTGGCTTGTCATCCCTCGCTGGCGGTGTTGGGGGAACACGCATCGAGCGTCTATGCCTGGGTAGGGGCCTCGATCACTGCGCACGCTGGCGACATCGAGAATCCTCTCGGGGCGGGCTACCTGATCGAAGCGGCCGCGGCTGACCCAGTGTCGACGAGCAGCTCGGTCGACGGTGGTGTTGGACCTGACTTCGTCGATTTCATGCAGCGCAGTAAGAACCTGCAATCCGCGGTGACGCTCATCCACGACCACAACGTGGGGCGCGTCTACCTCGGCGACGACGGTCAGAAGACCATCGAATACGACCTCGACGATCGCGACTTCGAGTCCATGCGCCGGGCACTTCGAGGCACCGTCCGTATCTACTTCGCCGCCGGGGCGGAGCGCGTCTTCCTTCCGACCACGCGGCGAACGACTATCGAGAGTCCCGACCAAATCGATTCGGTGATCAACAGCCTCACCAACGGAAAACACAAGTACCGAATGACGTCTTATCACCCGCAAGGCACCATGCGGATGGGTGCCGACCCCAAAAAGAGCGTCGTGGCCCCAGACGGACGCTGCCACGATCTCGACAACGTCTACGTGCCCGATGCCAGCCTGTTCCCGTCGTCGATCATGGTGAATCCGCAGGTCACCGTGTACACGATGGCGAGCTACATCGCGGATCGCATCAAAGCACGCGGCTAGCGCTTCATCTTAGCGAAGCACCAGATGCCGTCGTCGGCTTCGACCAAACGCCAGCCGTCAGCTCCGAGCGCCTTGAACTGCTTGGTCATGTCGGCGGGCTTCTTCGGAGGCCGCACGCACTTGTAGTCCCACTTGTGCGCGCCCCACTTCCCGTGGTGGCTCCAGCTCTTGCCTTTCGCGCAATGCGGACACGCGGCGTCGCCCTTGCAGTGCGGGCAAGCCTCGCCGCTCTCGCAATGCGGGCAATCCTTGCCGTCGGTGCAGTGCGGGCAATTCTTGCCGGCCTCACAGTGCGGACATGCAGTCGACGACTGGCCACAGCTCTGACACGACGCTGCCTTTTCGTCCGCGCTGACTTCGGTAGGCGCGCCACTGAGTGCGAACCAAGCGAAACCTGCAATGAGAAGAGAAGCGAGAGTTGCTAGACGCATGAAATGATCCTCCTGAAGTGGAAGCGGAGCCTAGCACGCGGCGACTGTCACTGGCACTGACTACGCCCCCTTGGCTGCCTCGATAAACGCGGCCACAAGCGCGGGGTCTTTTCGACCCGGCGCCGACTCGACCCCCGAAGCGACATCGACACGAAACGGCTTCACGATTCGCACCGCCTCGGCGACGTTCGTTGGCGTGAGGCCGCCGGCCAACGTGAGCTTGCGCTCCTTGGCCACCTCGGACGCGATCGACCAATCGAAGGTGCGCCCAGTTCCGCCGGGCATCCCCGGCACGCTCGCATCCAAGAGGAGGTGTTCGCCGGGGTATCGCCGTGCTTGCTCGATCGCCGAGCCGTCCCTTACGCCGATCGCTTTGTACGCGCGCGGCAGCAGCGCCCCGACGAGCTCAGGGGGCTCGTCGCCGTGCATTTGCGCCCAGGCGATCCCAGTCTCGTGCAGCATTGCGCGAATCCCTGCGAGGTCGAAATCGACGAATATCCCGACCGTTTCGGCGCGATCACGCAGCGCCTCGACGATCCGCCGGGCGGTCTCTTTGTCGGTACATCGAGGCGACCCGGACCAAAAATTGAGGCCGATCGCGTCGGCGCCAAGCTCAACGCAACGCACCGCGTCATCCAGAGTCGTTAGCCCGCAGATCTTCACCTCGACCATGCCTGGAGGATGGGCTCCAACCGCCCCATCGTCCAACCCGCCTCAACCCGCTTGCGAATCGCAAAGCAGCGACCTAGAACGCGTCCCCGTCTGGCCCAGAAGGACGGGCGTTTCGCTACCGGCGGGACTAGAATCTACGATCGAGCATGGAAACATCTGCCGCCGCGAGCGTTCAGCCGAGCCCGCGTGAAACCTTAGACTCCGTTGTCATTCGCTTTGCCGGCGACTCGGGCGATGGGATGCAACTCACCGGCAGCCAGTTCACGACCGCCACCGCCGACGCGGGAAACGATCTCGCAACGTTTCCGGACTTCCCCGCGGAGATTCGAGCGCCCGCCGGCACGACGTACGGTGTCTCCGGCTACCAGATCCACTTCGCCGCACACGACGTTCTTACACCGGGTGACGCACCCGACGTGCTCGTTGCGATGAACCCAGCCGCCCTGAAGGTCAACGACGAGGCACTCAAGCCTGGCGGCCTGGTCGTGATCAACACCGGCGCGTTCACCGCGCACAATCTCAAGAAGGCTGGCTACGAAACCAATCCCCTCGAGGATGGGTCGCTAGATAGGTTCCGCGTACTCGCGCTCGATATCTCCAAGATGACGCTCGCCGCGGTACAGGAGCTCGGCCTCGGTTCGAAAGAAGCCAACCGCTGTAAGAACATGTGGACGCTCGGGCTCATGTACTGGCTGTTTGGCCGGGAGCGCGACCAGACGATCGCGTGGCTGAACCAGAAGTTTGCGAAACGACGAAAGCTCGCGGAAGCCAACATCGCTGCGCTCAACGCCGGGCACATCTACGGCGAAAATGCAGAACTGCCCCACGGGATCAACGCGTACGAGGTCCCTGCCGCAGATCTGACGCCGGGCGAGTACCGAAACATCAACGGGAACGAGGCCACCGCCTGGGGCCTCGTGACTGGCGCGCGTCTGGCCGGCCTGGAGATGATGTACGGCTCCTACCCGATCACCCCGGCGTCGAATCTCCTGCACCACCTGGCGCGCCTGAAGCACTTCGGCGTGACGACCTTCCAGGCAGAAGATGAGATCGCAGCGGTGGCCTCCGCAGTCGGCGCAAGCTTCGGCGGTGCGATCGGTGTCACGGGGACCTCCGGCCCGGGCGTCGCCTTGAAGTCCGAGACGATCGGCCTCGCAATAGCAGCCGAGCTCCCGCTGGTGATCGTCGACGTCCAGCGCGGCGGTCCGTCGACCGGTCTGCCGACGAAGACCGAGCAGTCGGACCTCCTTCAAGCGGTGTGGGGCCGGAACGGGGACGCGCCACTCGCGGTGCTTGCAGCAGCAACGCCCGGCGACTGCTTCTACATGGCGATCGAAGCGGTGCGCATTGCGGTCAAGTACATGACGCCGGTCATCCTGTTGACGGATGGCTACGTGGCCAACAGCTCCGAGCCTTGGCCGCTCCCGGACTTGGATGCGCTGACACCGTTCCCGGTCAAGCATCACGACGACCCGGAGGGGTTTCATCCGTTCCTTCGCAACGACCGCACCCTCGCGCGCGTGTGGGCAATTCCGGGCACGCCCGGAACCGAGCACCGCATTGGCGGACTCGAGAAGGACCGCAACACAGGGCACATCTCCTACGACCCGCACAACCACCATCTCATGACGTTGGCCCGCGAACGGAAGATCGCCGGTATCGCGAAGGGCCTCGCGGCCGCGAAGGTCGACCAGGGCGATCCCGAAGGGGATCTATTGATCGTCGGCTGGGGCTCCACCTACGGCGCGATCAGCCAAGCGGTGCGTGTCCTTCGGGAGCGGGGCCATGGCGTCTCGCACCTGCATCTCCGCCACATCTGGCCTCTTCCGGAGGGACTTCGCCAGGTTCTTCACTCCTTCAAGAGCATCCTGGTCCCGGAGCTGAACAACGGACAGCTCGTGAAGTTGTTGCGCGCAGAGATGGACGTGGAAGCGGAGAGCCTTACCCGCGTAACAGGGCAGCCGTTCCGCATCGGCGGCCTCATCGATGCCGTGTCCGAACGGCTACGGAACGGATCATGAGCCCAAACCCGCCCAAGAAGAAATACGATCGCAAGGACTTTGCCTCCGACCAGGAGGTCCGCTGGTGCCCAGGGTGCGGCGACTACGCGATCTTGGCCGCGGTCCAGCGCACGCTCCCGAGTCTTGGATCTTCTCCGGAGAACACGGTGTTTATCTCCGGCATCGGATGCTCGAGCCGCTTTCCGTACTACATGAACACCTACGGATTTCACACGATCCACGGCCGCGCGCCCGCGATCGCGAGCGGGCTCAAACTGGCGAATCCTGATCTAGACGTGTGGGTCATTACTGGCGACGGCGATGGTCTCAGCATCGGTGGCAACCACCTGTTGCACGTGCTCCGCCGCAACATCGACCTGCAGATCATGTTGTTCAACAACCAGATCTACGGCCTCACCAAAGGGCAGTACTCACCGACCTCGCAAGTTGGCAAGGTGACCCCGTCGAGCCCGCTCGGCTCGATCGACCAGCCGGTCGTCCCGGCGCGGTTTGCGCTCGGCGCACGGGCAACGTTCGTGGCGCGTGCCTACGACACGAGCAAGAAGCTCCCCGACGCGTTGACCGCTGCGAAGCAGCACAAGGGCGCCGCGTTCATCGAAATCCTTCAGAACTGCCCGGTCTTCAACGACGGCGTCTTCGAGATGATCACCGATCGCAAGACGGGCCCTGCTCACCAGCTCTGGCTCGAGCACGGGCGGCCAATGCGGTTCGGGGCCAACGGCGAGAAGGGCCTTCGGCTCAATCCACAAACGCTCAGCCTCGACGTCGTGACCATCGGCGAAGCCGGCATTACCGAGAGCGACATCGTCGTGCACGACGAGAGCAATGCGTCCCTCGCATGGATGCTGACCGATCTACCCGACGTGGTCGCGCTAGGCGTCCTCTATCGGCAGCCAGGCCCAGTCTACAACGAGGCCGCCCTCGCACAGCGAAAGATGGCCGAGGAGCGTTTCGGCGCACCCGACCTACACGCTCTTCTTCGTCAGGGGCACACCTGGACCGTTTCCTGAGGCGCTGGCGCTCGCTACTGGCAGCGTAAGCACGACCCGAAGACCGCTTGGCTCACGTGGGCCGGCGGCAACGTGGCCACCAAAGCGCGAAGCCAAGTCCGCGAGCTTGGTGAGGCCAACGCCGGTTTTCGGGCGGCGATCCGCTTTCGAAAACGGAGCAAAAAGCATGCCGAGCTCCTTGTCGCTGAGGCTTCCGCCATCGTCCTCGAAGGTCAATGCGACTGCACCACCCACGACGCGAGTCGCCACACGAAGAAACGAGACGGCGTTGGTGTCCGCCATGAACTGCGCGAGGGAGCCCAGCGCGTCTTGCGCAAGCCAAAGGTCGAGATGGACAGCAGGTTCCTCTCCGCTGAGGTCCATCTCGACGCGCTTCCTGACGCCGGTGATGGCGTTCGCGATGAGGTCGTTCACCGACACGGCGCGCGACCGAACAACATCGCCGCTTGCGAGGATCCCGAGGTGCCGCATCAGCTCTCGGCCTTCTTCCGCGGCATCTCGGACCTCGCCGATGTACTTCTGGAGGCCGGCCGGATTCTCGAGGTTTTTCTTGGCGAGGTGGGCGTTCCCGATAATCACCCCGAGGATGTTGTTGACCTCGTGGACGACGCCCGCCGAGAGATCCCGCGCCGCTCGCATCCCCTCGGGATGAAGGATGCCCTTCCCGTCAGATGGAGGGTCGCCATCGCCTATCGACGTCAAAGCTCGAGCAACCTCTTGACGGCGCGGATGACACGCGGCGCCTGAATTGGTTTTTCGATGTACGCGTTCGCTCCGAGGGCCATCGCCCGATCTCGATCGTGGGGAGCGCTCTCGGTCGTGATGATCACGATCGGGGTCTTCTCATGTCGAGGATCTCCGCGGACGTGCCGAACCAGCTTCAGCCCATCCATCACAGGCATGTTCACGTCGGTGACCACCAAATCGAAGCGCTGGGTGGCGAGGGCGCGAATTCCAGCGAGGCCGTTCTCCGCCTCCACGATCTCCATGCCCGGAATCCGGGCGAGCGACTCCGCTAGCATCTTACGCATGGTTTTGGAGTCTTCGACGACGAGGCAGCGGTACTGTCTCATGGCTGCTTGCATCGTACGATAGGAAGTGGCGCACTCAAAGTTCGAGCCTCATCTTCGTTTTGGCCGGGTGAGCTCGGTGATTCGGTCGCCCAGAGCCCATATCCCAAGTGATTCGTGTCTGATGCTGGCGCGGCGTATGGCCAACGGCATGCCTGACACGACCGCCGTTTCCGGGGCTTCGATCAGCACCTTGCCACCGCGTTTGGCTATCTCACAGGCTCCATCGGCGCCATCGTCGCCCATGCCGGTCAAGACGACGCCGATGGCTTCTTGTCCTAGGGCGCGCGCTGCCGAGCGAAGAAGCCGGTCGACCGACGGGATGTAGTGTGTGGCGGCGTCAGGCGCGACGACCCGAAGCGCTGGCCCGCGATCGGACGGTACGATCTCGATGCAGCGACCTCCTGGACATACATAGGCGTGCCCCCGTGCCAGCCGCTCGTACGGCTTCGCCTCGGACACGCGCAAGATCCCCGCGCGATCCAGGCGCTCTGCGAACGTACGGGTGAACCGCGGCGGCATGTGCTGCGCAATCACGAACGCCGCGTCTACCTCATCGTGCAAGTGCCGAAAGAGCGTGACGAGCGCCTTCGGTCCTCCAGTGGACGCGCCGATGGCGACGACCTTGCCCGGCGCGCGCTTGAGGACGGAGGGTTCGCGCTCGCGCACCGCGCGAGCGCGCGGCTCGGCATCGAGCTGAAAGCTACCGGTGGCGTCGCTTCGGAGCGCAAGGGGTGAGAGTTGTCGAATGACGCCCACCTTCTCGATCAACTGGCGCCGCAGGTTCTCGAGCGGGGAATCTTCTCCGTGAGGCTTCGCGAGGAAGTCGATCGCCCCGAGCTCGAGCGCACGGAAGACGTTCTCCTTCTCGGAGCGCCCGGACACGACGACAACGGGAATCGGATGGCGGTCCATCAACAGATGCAGAAACTCGAAACCGTCGAGGCGCGGCATCTCCAGGTCTAGCGTGATGAAATCAGGCGGATTCGCTTCTACGACACGTAGAGCTTCGGCCCCGTCGCCCGCCAGATCAACCTGGCCGACCCCTTCGAGCTCTTCTAGCATCGCCGCGATCGTACGCCGGTTGAGGGACGAGTCGTCGACGACCAATGCCCGCAGCAATCGCATTACGCCAGCCTCGGGGGCAGATCGGTGTAGGGAACCGGACGTCGGTAGACGATGTCGGTGCTGAGCTGCGCGATCTCGAACGCCGTGCTGGAACGGAGCAGCGACTCGCTGTGGCCGAGCAACAAGTATCCGCCGCGGTGCAATCGTTGGTAGATAGTATCAAGCACGTTGCGGCGCGAGGCATCGTCGAAGTAGATGAGAACGTTCCTACAGAACGCGACGTCGACGCGACCTACGATTGCGGACCGTCGCTGATTCATCAGGTTGAGGTGACCGAAGTGGCACATCGACCGGATCCGAGGATGCACCTGCCGGCCCTCGTCGGTGTCGATGAAGTATCGTTGGTAGTCGGGGATCATCGCCCGGAAGCTCGCAGTCCCGTAGGTAGCGCCGCGCGCCTTGCGAAGGACGCGTCGAGAGATGTCATTCCCGAAGACGCGGACGTCCCATCCTTCGAAGAGCCCCGTCGCATCGATGAGCATCGCAATCGTGTAGACCTCTTCCCCGCTCGAGCATCCGGCACTCCACACGTCGAGCCGCTTCGCGCCGCGCGCGAGAGCCCGGCCACGCACTACTGGGAGGATCTCGTCGGTGAAGGCGCGAAGCTGGTACGCCTCGCGAAAGAAGTACGTCTCGTTCGTAGTGAGCACCTCGGCGGCGGCTTCGAGCTCCGCCGGTGCCTTCGGGTGGTATTGCAGGTAGCGATAGTACTCGTCGAAGCCGTCAATCCCGAGGTCGCGGAGACGCTCGCGAAGCCTTCTCTCCATGATGTACGCCGAGTCGTCGGCAAAATAGATCCCACAGAATTGGTTCACCAAATCACGAAGGAGGCGGAATTCTTGGAGGCCGAGCCGTGGCCCCACATCGTGAAGCAAAGTCACGTCAACTCCCGCGCCGGAGGCCACTCTCGATGGCGTGTCTCACCATCGTGTCCCTCTCCCCAACCAATGCGCTGCCCAAAAGCTGGCGCGTGCGGGGCGTGTCGAGCTCGACCAGGAGCTTGATCGCGAGCATGCGAACGTTCCAGGACGTGTGCTCGAGGCCACGTCCGACGAATTCCTCTGCGTCCCCCTGGGACAATGTTCGAGCGGCACGAAGGCCGGCTTGGAACACCTCGTCGTCTGCGTGGGCGAGTGCGGCTTGAACCGCCTCGGCGACGCCCGCGTCACCGAGCCAGGCCAGCGCGTCGAGTGCCGCCGCCACGACGACAGGCTCGGCGTCTTCGAGCAGATCGCGAATCGGAAGGATCGCGTCGCTCGCGCCACGTCTCCCGAGAGCCAACGCGGCCTCGGCGCGGCAGGGCGCAAACGGCGAATCGAGAGCCGTTCGAAGTGGCATGTTCGCCTCGGTGCTGCTCATCTGGCCGAGCGTCCGCACAGCAGCGATCTGAACGTCGATGTCCTCGTCTGCAACGGCATACCCCACCAACTGCGCGACATCTGTCGCATTGGCCAGGGCCAGCGCCTGAACCGCTGCACGGCGGGTTCGGGCATTGCGACTGTGAAGCCCCCGCTTGAGCACTTCGACGGCGCCGTCGGAGTCGAGACGGGACAGCACCTGCGCGATATCCGCGCCGCCCGGTCCATCCAGATCGGCGCACTGCAGCGCCTTTGCGACCGGTTCGGGCAGTCTCTTCGCCAGGGCCTCGAGCGCACGCGTGGCAGCGGCCCGCACCTCGTGAGACGGGCTGTTCAGGCACTCGACGAGCGCACGGCAGTCGCGCGGGTCGCCCCACCATCGCAAGCTCTCCGCGGCTGCGGCCCGGACAGCATCGCCCGCGTCGGTCAGGTCTCGCTCGATGAGGCCACGGATTCGATCGCGGGTACCGTGGGACACCTCGGCGGCGTGGTGGTAGCTGAGCTCAGAACCGAGCTCGAGCGCAATCGCCCACACGCGCGGTTCACCCCGCCGGAGCATGAGTAGCGGCTCGATGAGATCCGCTCCCCAGCTTCGCAACGCTTCGACCGACTCCGGCCCGGCGACGTCGTCAGCTAGCGCCTGGATCACCGCTTCGAGAGAGCTCTCGTCCCGACACAGCACAGCCAGATACGCAGCTCCATGACGCGTGGCTGTGTCGCCGTGAAGGAGCGCTTCGTGGAGCGCGTGGCGGAATGGTTCATTCGAGGCGCTGAGGCGTTCGATCAGCTCGGCCTGCTCCGCCCCCGCCGACCGGGCGAGCTCCGCAACCGCGCGAACAGCCGCGGCGGATGTCTGCGGAGAAGGGTCGGTCGCAAGCTCCAAGAGGAACTCGAGCGCCTCGGGCTCACCGGTTCGCCCCAGAAGCTCAGCTGAGATCCGGCGCACGATGGCATCTTCGACGGCCGGCTTCACCTCTTCCCATGGCACGCGGGTTCCCATGCGGGTCAGTCCCTCGACGACGGCAATGCGCAGGAAAAGGTCTGATGCCGACAAGCGCTCGCGGAGCAGGGCCTCGGCGCGCGCCCCGCCAATGCACACCAGTGCCTCGACCGCGGCAGCAGCCGCATTCCCGTCCTCGCCTCGAATCAGACCTTCCAAGGTGTCGACCATCTGCGGATCGCGAGTCTTTCCCATCGCCTCGATCAAGAACTTCCGGCTGCCGGCGTTGGCCTCTCCGCACGCCCTAGCAAACTCACGCGCCCTTCCCTGCGCGACCATGCCGAGCACTTCGATGGCGGCATTGCGCAGACCAATGTTGGTAGTGTCCGCGACACGGCTCAGGAGCGCGTCGATCAACCGGTCTTTGTCACGTGTCTGCGCGGCGAGTGAAATCGCCTCCCGCCGCACTCGCCAATCCGCATCGGAGAGCGCTTCGAGAATCTGGCCGAGCGGAGTCCCCTGAGGCCGCAGGCTCATCCGGTACACGGCCTGACGCCGTACGTCGGGGTCAGCGGAATGGAGCGCAAGCTCGAGCTGGTCGCTACTCATGGCGCCTCCGGCGGTAGATACGACAACTCCTCAGAGGGAACCTGCATCGCCGGCTCGGCCAAACGTGCCGCATCGAGAAGAAACACCAGGCGATCGTCGTACCGGTACGCCGACGTGATGCCGCGCTCGCGATGACGCTGGTCTAGAACCGGAACGTGACGTTCGCGGTGCTCCGCAGACGAGAACACGTCGAGGACCGCATCCACGACGACCCCCACCAAGCGCTCCCCAGCATCCAGGATGATCCACTTGGTGCGCCGACTCGGCTCCTCGGACGACAAGCCGAAGAAGCGGCGGAGGTCAACCACAGGCACGACGTCCTCCCGGTAGTCGGATACGCCGAGGACGAATTCGCGCTCGCTCGGAAGCTCGATGATAGGAAGCGGGTTCACGACTTCGCGGATGCGGCCGACCTCGAGCGCGTACAAGACACCGGCGACCTCGACTCGAACGAGATCTTTGGCAAGCGTTGCGCTATATGCCCGTCCGGATCTCACGTCACGTTCCCAACAACGACACTGGGTCGATCAAAATGAGCATCCTCTCGCCCGCGTTTGGACCGGGCGGGACGCGCCCAATGCCCACCACATACTCCGAGAGCTCCGCACCCATGGCGCTCGCATACTCGATGTGTTCAGGCTCCATTCGGTAGACCTGGATGACTCGGTCGACCGCTACGCCGATGAGCTCCTCGCCGTTGTCCACCAGCAGGACACGACCATAGGCTTCGACTGACCCTGCCTCCAGATTCAACACCCTTGGAAGGTCGAGTAGCGTGATGATCTGCCCCCGCACCGAAATCACTCCGAGGACGGCCGCGGGTGCGCGCGGTACCTCGGCAATCGGAGGCGGCACGAGGATCTCTCGCACTTCCGAAAGCGGAAACCCATAGGTTTCTGCACCGGCAACCACCGCCAGGACTGCCACGGCACCGGTCTCGCTCGTCGGGTCGGGGGCGAGTGTAGCCTTCTGGCGCGAGGCATTCATGCTCTGCTCTCCAAGGCTCGCAGAACTTCTGCCCCGTCGAAGTACTCGGCAAACAGGGCCGGCGCGTCGAGCACCAGTGCGACTTGTTGGTCACCAAGATCGGTTGCCCCTGCGAAGCCGCTGACCTCCGAAAGGCTCTTTCCGAGGGCCTTGATGATCACGTCCTCTTGCCCATGGAGCTCGTCGACGACGAAGCCAAGCTCGCGGTTACCCATGGCGCCTACGACCACGAACCTCCCTTGCCTCCTGGTCGACTCGCGAAGTCCGAACAGGCGCGCGAGATCGCAAATTGCAAGCGTCTCGCCCCGCAGGCTGATCACCTCGCGACCTTGAATCGTACGCACTTCGCTCGGTACGTATGCGATAGCCTCGCGCACCGCCGTAATGGGAAGTGCGAATGTGCGCCCTGCCACGCTAACGATCAGCGCGCGGATGATGGCGAGAGTGATGGGCAGGGTGATCGTGATCTTCGTTCCGATATCGCGCTCGCTCGCGATCGAAATCATGCCGCCCATGCGGAGGATGTTCGTCTTGACGACGTCCATCCCCACGCCGCGGCCGGACATGTCCGTGACCTCCGCACTGGTGCTCAAGCCGGGCAAGAAGACGAGGTTGAGCAGCTCCTGGCGGCTGAGCTCCTGGCTGACTTCGGGCGCCAGCAAGCCGCGGGCAACAGCCGCGTCGCGAAGCTCGTTGGTGTTCATACCGCTGCCATCGTCCTCGACTTCGATGACGACGTTGCTTCCTTTGTGGTACGCGTTGAGCGCAAGCGTTCCCTCGTTAGGTTTGTCGGCCACCTCTCGATGGGAAGCAGGCTCGATCCCGTGGTCGATCGCATTGCGAATCAAGTGCATCAACGGATCCGTCAGCTCCTCCACGATGAGCTTGTCGACTTCCGTGTCGGCGCCAGTGACGACCAATCGAACCTCCTTGCCGTGTTCGCGCGCGGCCTGACGAACGATGCGCGCAAGCTTGTTGAACACCTGACCCAGAGGAACCATTCGAACGTCGAGGATCCCGGTGCGGAGCTCGGAGAGCTGCCGCTCGAAGGTACGACCAATGCGATCGAGGTCCATCATCGATTGCCGGTACGGGCTCTCACCTTGAAGGCGGTCGACAATCCCGGTGACGGCACTTCGCACGAGAGCGAGCTCTCCCACGACGTTCATGAGGTGGTCGAGCTTGCGTATGTCGACGCGCACCGAATTCACCACGGATCGTACCGATGCTTGCGCCCCATCCTCTTCAGGCGGCGCTTGCATGCTGGGAGGCGCGGCTGGAATCGAAGTAGGCTGAGGCGGGAGCGTCGGCAGATGAGTTCTCTCTTCGATCGTTTCGACAACTCCGTAGCGTGCCTCGAAGAGGGCCCTCAGTCCGGACTCGGGAAGCGGGCTCGCCAGCAGAACGACGAGCTCGATTGTGTCCTCGTTGCCGCCTTCCATGCTCGGGAGATAGGTGATGATCTCGGCCTCTTCGCGGGCATCCGCACGAAGGCTCTCGATGGAATCATCGATGGCGGTGAGATCGAATGCTGCCCGCAGACGGTAGAGGTGCAGCCCCGCTCGGATGCACGCCCGCAGCCGATGCTCCTCGTACTCGGTCAACACCGAGAGAACGGCTGGGTCGATCGCATATTTGTCGAGGGGGTCGCCGACCTCTGCGTCGGGCTTTGTCCCGATCGACCGAATGGCTGAAATGTAAGCCTGAACGCCCAGGTCTTCGGTGGGCGATTGCGGATCGTCCAGCGCGAGAAGCCTCTGAAACCGCTCCACGGAGTCGAACAAGGTGTCGAGCAGTTCCTGGCCCAACATCGTGCGGCCCAGCCGTAGATCGTCGAGCAAGTCTTCCAGCGCATGAGCGACAGCACCGACGTGCTTGTACCCGAACATCCCTGCAATGCCCTTGAGGGTGTGGACGCTCCGGAAGATCTCGTTGATGAGGGGCGGATCGATTCGTTCGTCCCGCTGGTGCGCTTCATCGAGCAGCAGCAAATCGCGTGACAACGCCTCCACGAGCTCTTGGGCCTCTGCCAAGAACTCCTGCTGGACGTTGTCGCGCGGATCGCTCACCGAGAAGCCTCTCCTGTAGCGGCGATGAGGTCGCTAACGAGCGCGCGCAGCTCGTGGACCTCGAACGGCTTCTGCAAGAACGCGTCCGCCCCAAGCTCGATGCCGCGCTTGGCATCAGGTCCATCAACCTGCGTGCTGATCAGAATCTTCCGTGCAGCTTGCTGACGTGGACTCTTCCGCATGAACGCCAGAAGCTCGAGTCCGTTGATGTCTGGCATGTTGACGTCGACGATCACTACGTCAAACGCGTTGGAAGCAAGCAACCGCAGCGCTTCGAAGCCCGTCTCGGCCTCTTGCACCCTAGCGAAGCCCGCATCCTCCAAAGAGGCGCGGACGAATGCGCGCACGGCGCTGCTGTCATCGACAATGAGAGCGTGAAATGCCACTCGATCCCCCCGCATACATGGTAACAGAGCAGAAGCGGGGGCGACTGGTTCTATTCACGCCCAAACGAACGCGATTTCGGTTCTTCGACTGCGCAGGATGAACATGCGCACAGGCTCCGAAGGAAACGGTGGCTGTAGATCCCCGTCTGGTGACCGTCGCGCCACACCAAGCGTAGCGCGTAGTTGCCAACCGGCTGGATGTCATCGAGATCGAGGTCCCCGCCTTCGACGAATGCGATGGGGCCGTGATGCCCCTGACAGTGCGCACATGGACAGTAGCCTCGAAGGAGCTCGTGCGGGTAGATGCTTTGGTGTCCGTCGGCCCAGTCGATCTCCATGACACGGGCACCTCGCGGAGCGCGAAGTTCTACCGGCGCGAATGCTTGGTCTTTCACGGCGTTCGTCCTTCCCATCGTCCAGACGCCGCTCCCGTTCGCTCCCGTACGCCAACCGTGGCGTGTTGGATGTCGAGCTGGTCGAGCGCATCGTGCATCTGACGACGCTCGAGCTCCGGCCACGATTCGTTTGCGTACTCGATGGTCGATTGCACGGTCGCCCAGAGTCGAAGCGCACCGGCGGAAAGAACCAAGCGACCGCCGCCGCACGCGGTACACACGATGCCCCCACGAGATGCATCGAACGCGGCCGCGCGTCCGGTCGCCGGCACCTTCCCGCACCCTACACAACGATCGAGGGTCGGAGAGAAACCAAGCATCGTGAGCACTCGTATCTGAAGAGTGAGCAGCGCCTCCTCAACCGGCACCCCGTGGTCGAGCGCCTCCAGGAACCGAACTGCCGCGTCGAAGACGGCGGGCTCGGGCTCGTGCTCGGGAACACGCTCGCGAATGAGCGCAAGCGCCGCGCCCGCGGATCCGATGGCTTCGAGGCTCTTCAAGATGCCGTGAAAGGACCGATCGACCGACACGCGCTCGAGATGGGCTAGTTCGCCGCGCCCTAGGCGAAAGTGCGCATGCATGAGTACGTAAGGCTGAAGTGCGCCGCCGAACCTGCGCTGACTCTTGCGTGCGCCGCGCGCGAGCGCGGAGAGTTTGCCGTAGTCTTCAGTCAGGAGAGTGACGATTCGGTCGGAGTCGCGATAGTCGACGGAGCGAAGGAGTAGCGCTCGGCTTTGGCGGCTTCGACTTGGCACGGTGCCACGGAGGATAGCTCAATCGGATCGTCCTGGGCAGGCGCGCGCCTCACGAGTGCGAACGTCGCGACGATGATGGCGAATAGCGCCGCCGTGGCAATCGCCAGCAAAATTGCGCCATATCTACGCCGGCTGCGAACCGAAGCCAAGGGCGCCGGGGGCAGCGTCTTGGGTGTCTGCTCGTCGAAGCGCGCCAGCACGTCGTGCGCATCGAGGTCCACCGCGGATGCGTATGCCTTGATGAAACCTCGGACGAACACGCCACTCGGCAGGTCCTCGAAACGATCGTCTTCCAACGACTCGAGAGTGCGGCGCGGAATACGCGTCGTGCTCGACACCTCTTCGATCGAGAGCCGGCGTTCTTCCCGCTCTTGCTTGAGCACCTGGCCGATCGACTCGCGGCTCATCGCTCGGCCCCCAAGAGCGTCTGGCACATTTGGCCTTCGTTCGAATACGGGTCGAGCTCGACGCAGCGCTCGAGATCGGCGATGGCATCTCGACGGTGCCCCAAGCGCGCGCGCACCTCACCTCGGAGGCGCCACGCGCCCTGAAGCTCACGGCTGTTGCTACAGGACGGGTCTGCGTCGAGCGCGCTGATGAGCGCACGCTCGGCATCCTTGAGCTGCTGCAGGTGCCAAAGCGCCCGAGCCATCGTGTAGTAGCCGACGCAAAAGCGCGGCTGAATCCGAATCGCCTCCATCGTGGACTTCACCGTCTCCTGGTATTCACCCAGATGGAATTGTGCCAGCCCGAGGTTGCCCCACGCAAGATGGGGAGCTGCGTTCAGCTCGTCGGATGCCGACTCCCGAAGCACGACAACGGCCTCGTCGTAGCGCGTCAGCTCGATGAGACAGAGCCCGTAGATGTTGCGCGCCTCTGGGAGAATCGACCCATCCGGCTGCTGCTTCTCGAGCAGCTTGATCGCGGTCTTCAGATGTCCCTCCGCGCTTTGGTAGTCGCGGCGCTCCATCTGGATGAACCCGAGCAGGAGCTGGGCCTCGGCGTTCGTCGGGTCGAGGTCCAGCGCCTTCCGGAGGTGTTCGATGGCGGCAGCGGTCTGCCCCTCGTCCCGAAGGCTGGCCGCCAATTGGAACTCGCGGTAGGAGCGCTCGCCATCCGGCGTGGTCTGCTGCGACGGCGCCACGCATCCCAACGCCAGCAGCGCCAGCCCAACCCATCCCCACATTCGAAGCACGTCAACGGTCTACTTAGCGGAGCGACCCGGGTCAAGAAGGGGTGTCGGTCTACCGACAGCCTGGGCCGTGCCGAACGTCCTCTTTGACGAGCAGCAGCTCGCGGAGCTCGCGAAGATCGGAGGCGTCGTCGATGGTGATCGTCTGATCACCTGCGTGCAGGTATCCTTGCTCGCGAAGCTGTCGGACGACGGCTTTCACCCGATCGAGATCAAGTCCAGTTCGAGTGGATAATTCGAGAGGTGAAAGGGGAAGTGGCCGCTGCTCCGCCTCCTCTGCCGCGTGAAGCAGCGTGTTCAGCACCCGAATCGTGGGGTCCGGCAGCATGGAGTTCTCGATTTGCTGTTCCGCACGCCGAAGCCGCTGAACGAGTTGTTGCACGACAACCTCGCCTAGATCGGGACGGTTTCGGGTGAGGGCACGGAAGGTGTCGCTCTCGATCACCAGCGCTGTGACCGGTTCGATGGCTTGGGCGGTCGCGGACCGATGTGCGCCGGGCAGAAGCGCCTCTTCGCCGACCAGCTCTCCGGCTCCGAAGAGACCGGCGGTACGTTCAACGCCCCTCGCGCGCTTCACCAGGCGGACGCGACCGTCGCGGATCAAGAAGAGCTCGTCAGCCGGCGCCCCAGCGTAGTAGAGGGTCTTGCCAGCGGAGAAGCTGCGGTAGTAGCTCTCGATCTCCAGTGCTTCGCCCGAGTCGGCCATCCACGGTAGTTAGCCCACCGGGCACGCGAGCGGCAACCGTTATCGGACGAGGTGGCAGGCGACCTCATGCCCAGGCTCGATGACTCGAAGCGCGGGAACCTCCCGATCGCACAGGCCTTTTTCGGCGATGGAGCAACGGGGGTGAAAGGCGCAGCCAGACGGCGGATCGAGGGGACTTGGGACGTCCCCTTGGAGGATGAGGCGCTTCTTCTCCGCCTTTGGGTCAGGCTCAGGTGCCGCGCTCAACAGCGCCTCGGTGTAGGGATGTCGCGGGGTCTCGTAGATCTGCCCGGAGATCGCGAGCTCGACCACCCGGCCAAGATACATGACAGCGACGCGGCGGCTGACGTGTTCGACCACGTGCAGGTTGTGAGCGATGAACAAGAAGCTCAACCCGAGCTCCGACTGGAGATCGCCGAGCAGGTTTACGATCTGGGCCTGAATCGACACGTCGAGCGCGCTCACAGGCTCATCCGCCACGATGAAGCGAGGCTCGACCGCGAGCGCACGAGCGATGCCGATGCGCTGACGCTGGCCGCCCGAGAACTCATGGGGATAGCGTCGCATCTGCTCTGGCCGCAGCCCGACCCGCGCGAGGAGCTCCGCAATTCGCTCCCGTTCTTGCGATGCCGACCCCGCCAGCCCGTGGACGCGCAACGCCTCTCCGAGCGCCGACTGTACGGTCATTCGGGGGTTCAATGAGCTGTACGGATCCTGAAAGATGATCTGCATCCTCCTTCGGAACGGGCGGAGCGCCGACTGCGACAGATCGGTGATGTCTTTCCCTTCGAAGAAGACGCGGCCGCTCGTAGGCTCCTGGAGGCGAAGGAAGAGTCGACCGAGCGTGCTTTTTCCGCATCCGGACTCGCCGACCAGCCCAAGCGTCTCCCCAGGCATCACGTCGAGTGTGACCCCGTCGACCGCCCGTAGCTCGGCGTGCCCCCGGCCAAGACCCCGTGAAGGCCCGCGAAACGACTTGCGGAGCGACTCGACGCGAGCAATCGGCTGCTCGCTCATACCGCCGCCTCCGCATGAAAACACGCCACGTCGGATTGTTCGATCCGCCCGAGCGATGGCTCCTCCGCGCGGCAAACATCGCTCACCAGCTCGCAGCGATCCTGAAACCGGCAGCCCGAAGGTAGCGTGCGCAGGTCCGGCACGATGCCAGGAATCGTCGGAAGCCGCTGGCCGCGGTTGCGCTGACTCGGGAGGCTCCGGAGGAGGCCTCGCGTGTACGGATGGCGAGGCGACTCGAAGAGCACGTCGGTCTTCGCGTGTTCGACGATCTTCCCGGCGTACATGACTGCGATCTCATGGGTGAACTCGGCCATCACACCGAGGTCGTGGCTGATGAAGATGATACTCATGCCGAGCTCAGCCTGTAGCGAACGGAGTAAGTCGAGGATCTGCGCTTGGATCGTGACGTCGAGCGCGGTCGTCGGCTCGTCGGCGATCAATAGCCGCGGCTCACATGCCAGTGCCATTGCGATCATCGCGCGCTGACGCATTCCCCCAGACAACGTATGCGGGTAGGAATCAATCCGCTCAGAGGGCGCCGGAATGCCAACGAGATCGAGCAGCTCGATCGCGCGTCCCTTCGCGGCACGGCGGCTCATGGGTTGGTGCAAGCGGATCGCCTCGACGATCTGAGAACCAACCGTGTAGACCGGATTGAGCGATGTCATCGGCTCCTGGAAGATCATCGAGATGTCGTTGCCGCGAATCGAGCGCATCTCCCTTTCAGAGGCTTGAAACAGGTCCTTGCCCGCGAACAACGCCTCGCCGCGCTCGATGAAGCCGGGCGGAGTGGGAATCAGCCGCAATATCGAGAGCGAAGTCACGCTCTTGCCGCAGCCGCTCTCGCCCACGATGCCGAGCGTCTGCCCGGGATAGACGTCGAACGACACATCATCGACGGCCCTCAGGTAGCCCTCGTCGGTGTCGAAGGCCGTGACCAAGTGGCGCAGGCTCAGCAGCGGTTCGGTCATGCGGCGCTTAGCTTAGCATCAGTCGCAGAATGCCAGGCTTTTCATGAACAATCGGCCAGCTCGATCGACATGCCCGCCGCGGGGGTCTGCTGGAACGCGCCCTCGGGAACGTCCGGATCGAGCGAAATCGACTTCACCCGCACCGCGGTGTCGGCGCCGTGGACCTCGTCGACGAAGCGGACGTTCGTTGGAAACGATCGGCCATCAACATCGATGTAGTCGTCGTAGGTCGCCTGCCAACGCATGACCCCGTCTGGCCCGCGCTCGGTCGAACGCCGAAGATTCAAACGCTGCTCGGTCGGCGGTTTTGCCTGGTCTCCATCCACGACGGAGAACGCAACCTCCTGCGTTGATCCGTCGGACCCGACAAGGGTGACGACGTAGAGTCCATCGCGGCATTCCATCGAGCGTTCGATCGCGTCGATCGTCAAGGTGTCGCCCGTCAGCAGGCGAAGAACTTGCTCCGCAGGGACCGACACTCCCAGCAAGCGAGCGATGTTCTGCGGGCAAGTCGGGCCGTGCAGAAACGTCCCCTTGCGAAGATCGCTGAGTTGGAAGCGCTCGCCGTCGCTGGTGAGCACCGCCGCGGGGCCGACTTGCGTCATCACATCGAAGCGAACTCTGTTCGGTTGCTCCAAGAACATGAGTACGGTGCCGCGAATGCGGCCACGACTGCCCCATTGCGTGACCCTTGCTTCGGCCTTGAGCGATCGCCATCGAGCCTGACGGGCCTCGTGGGCGGACAGCGCGCCTAGTGCATCGGTGCGGACCTGTGCGGGACAGGCAGGACCGCTCTTGCATGCCGTGAGCGCGGACGCGAAAAGCAGTGCGGCGATGAGGCTCGCGCGCGTCACTGGTCGAGGGGTGCGCCGAGGTCGACCCACTCCGCGACGACGTCGACGAGCGGCGCCGGCAGAAGGCCGGTTGTAGGCATCTGGCCCCCACAGGTTTGCACGCCACGCATCTTCTCGACCATGATCGAGTCGTCGGAGTTCGAGGCCTCGACCACGAAGCCTTGTCCGGCGCAGGACCCCGCGGTCGATGCGGAAGCGTTGACCACGGCGGGATACGAGTCCTCAGGCCAGTTGGCGGTGTTCGTCGTGTCGGAGCCGGTCAGGTTCAACACGGCGAGTGCCGACGGGCTCGCGCCGCCCGGGATCTCGCCGCCGAGCGGGTTGTCCGGATTCATGTCGACGTTGTCGTTCGCTGGCCCATGACAGGATACGCACTGCGTGAACATGATCGTCCAGTAGATGTCGCTCCAGTTGGGGTCCGGCAGATCGGCGCCCGGACCACTGTAGACACAGATGACCTCTTCGTCCGACGAGCCGCAGGGCTGAAGCTGTTCCGCATCGGTGGGCGGCGTTTCGGAGCGGCCGATCGCAGGCGCGTCGCATGCGAGCCAGTTGCGCACGATCTCCTGTCCCTCACTCGAGTCGATCGAAGGAAGCTCCGACCCGTCGGGCCGAAGCCAAGGGATGTTGTTGCGAACGCTTTGCCCCGCCTCGCCTGGCGGCATCGCGCCGGCGCGGATCTCTTGGATCATGCCCTCGGCCCAGTTGCGGATGTTGCTCTGATCGCCGTTGAGACGCTGAACACGGTCGTCGTAGGGCGGGTTGGCTTGGCATCCCGCGGGATCACCCGTGCAAACGAGGCTCACATCGAAGTTCATGCCCGCAGGTGCACCGTAGCGATTGCCTCCCGTGGCCAACGGCGCGTGGCAGAATGCTCCATCGCCGCACGTCGACTGCACCAACGCTTGCCCCTCGTACATCGGCATTCCGCCGGTGATTTGATAAACGACGTCGAACGCTGCGGGCCCGTCGATTGGGACGCCGTCCGGCGTGGTACTGTCGAGATTGCAGTCACCGAGGTCGCGCTTGCAACCGAACATCGCAGTGGCGAGAACCAACAAGGACAAAGCAAGAAGGCGACCGGCGTACATCTGACCGGCCAAATTGCGGCGGTTGGCACGCAGAGTCAAGCAAGGCGCAAAGGCGGAGTCTCAAGCGGCTGGACGAAGGTGTTCGAGACGTTCGCGCAGCTTCTGGCGGGCCCTCACCTCGAGCTGCCGGACTCGTTCCTTGCTCACGCCCATTTCGCGACCAAGCGACTCCAACGTCCTCGGTTCGTCCGACAGAATTCGCGCTTCGACGATACGCTGCTCGCGATCGGTCAGGCTCTCCATCGCCGATTCGAGTGCCTCTCGCACGTGATGAACGGCTTCGGAGCGCGCCACCGACTCTTCTGGGGTCGGCTGCTTGTAGATCATCCGTTCCATCGCCGCAGGCGCATCCGACACTGTGGCGTCGAGGGACAAATCACCACGCGTAAGCAGCGGCCAGAGTTGCTTCGCGCGCGGTAGCGGCATTCCGCTCTCTTCTGCCAAAGCCTGAGGGGAGTCGACTGCCTTCCGGCGAAACGCGCGCATCGCCCGGCGCTCGGTGCGCGTCGTACCGAGACGCACGATCCGATATGATCGAACGACGTAGTCGCGGATCTCTGCGCGGATCCAATACGCTGCGTACGTGATCAGTCGGCACTTCTTCTCGGGGTCGAACTTCGCAGCTGCTTTGAGGAGGCCAAGGTTGCCCTGCTGCACGAGATCCTCGAGCGGCACGCCCCAGCGGCGATACTCGCGCGCTATCGCAATTACGAACGGAAGGCTGGACTCGATCAAGTGGGCACCGGCCCGTTCATCGCCTTCGGCCCAGCGTTGCGCGAGCTCGCGTTCGGCTTCGGCATCGAGGATCTCGACCCGCTTGAGAGAAGCGCGGTATCGGTCCAGAGCCGTCGCGGTGACAATCGTCGCCATGCCGCGATGACCCTGCACTAAGTGTGCCGGAAAACGTGTACGCGGAAACGTGTAGGAAAACGTGGGTCGCCGCGCCACCGTGCGGCAATCTGCCACGTAGGGCCGCCTGTTCGCCGCGGCAAGGGCGGCAAAGATTGCGCCTAGGCGCAGGATTCGCGGATGCACAAGATCGCTGGATTTTTCCGCGTGCGCTTTGCTGGCACAATGAGGTGTGCTAGTTTCGTTCTGTGGAAGTCGTTCTGCGCAAAGTTGGCCGGAAATCGGGTCGAGCTGTTGTGGGGCGGCTCCTGCGCCCGCCCAGAAAGGGCTCCGTCGTCGTCATCGAGTTCGCGGATGGCCTGCACGAATACGTCACCACGCCCGTAAAGCGCGTGCTCCAGCTCTGTGGCCAGGATACCTACTACCTGCAGACCGCGAACAGCCGCTACCGCCTCGAGGTCCGCTCGAACGAGTCGGGCGTCATCGATCAGCCCGTCGCGAACTGAGCTTCGCCCTTCATCAGCTGGCCTAGCTTGCCCACCAGTTGGTCGAGCACGAGTTGCAGCGCCTTGAAGTCGTCCTTTTTGATCTCGCTTGTGCCCTCGTCGACATAGAGCGCACGGTTGAGCTCGATCTGCACTGCATGCTGCCCAAGCTTCGGCGCGCCATAACTCGACGTCGTCCAACCGCCTCGGTACGGATCATCGTGCTTCACGCTCAGCCCCGCCCCGCGAAAGTGCGCGTCGACCAAGTCGATGATGCGACCATCGGCAGTCGACCGCCCGCGCGTGCCGGGTACGACATCCGCACGGCGGACTTGTCGGCCCCCGAAGACCCGCCGCCCCGCGGAGGGCATCGAATGTGCTGCAAGGATGGCGACGTGCCCGTGCTCCTCGCGCATGCGGGCGGCCACCTCACGAAGCGTCTGATGATACGGCTCGTAGTAGTCCTCGATGCGTCGCTTGAACTGATCGATCGTCAGCGGTGCGCGCAACAACGGGGTGCCGTCAGTTCGCGCCCGCCAAACGACGCCGCGCGCGGGGATGTGCCGCGCTTTCGGGTGCCTAGGAACAGCCGCAGAGTCCACCTCATCCGGACCTCGATTGAGATCGACGACGTACCGCGACACCCGCGAAACCAGAAGCGTTGCGCCGTGCTCGGGAGCGCGCGCGTAGAGCTGGTCGACGTAGATGTCGGAGTCGCGAAGCACGGCCGATGGCGTAGCTTCGATCTCCGCTTCGACCGCAGGCGGCACTTGGAGACCGGAATGAGGGACCTCCACCAGCAGGGGAGTCGCGTTGGTTTCTGGGGCGGTTAGCTCGACAAAGGACACAGCGGGCTCAAGCGCTAAACGTTTCTCGAAACGGCATCTCGGAAGGACTCACCTTGGTCCGAACCAGCCTGCACGCAAGCCCCAGGTAGAGAGCGCGGTACGATGGCTCTAGATCCGCGCCTGAAGCGCTCTCTCGCGCGAAGAGCCCGCCGAGGGTCATGTCGCCTGAAACCGCCTCTAAAGCGTGAACCCAGCGAGGGTCGAGACGGAACGCAGTCAGAGGCGGGCCATCATCACAGCGCTCCACTACCCGCTCGCGGAGCGGCTCGAGGACGGACTCGATCTCTTCGAGGTGTGCCTCCCGGGCGGCGTCGCGCAATAGCTCGTAGGGATCCTGACCCATGGGAAAGGTCTCTTCGTGGCTGCGCGCGCCCCTCACGAACGCCCACTCACCATGACGCCAGCGGAAAGCCTCCATCAAACGGCCGCGCACCTGATCACCGATCGCGCGGAAGAGCTCAACGGGACGAAGAATCCCAAGCCCGACGAGCGCATCGCCTAGACGACCTCCGTATTTCGGCAACAGCGCAAGCGCCATCTCCACTTCCATCCGAAGACACTGCCCGGTGGCGACGAGGTGCTCGCCCAAGAGCTCTGACTTGTCGGTCGAGGCTACGAACTCGGGTTTGCCATCGACGAAGTAGATCTTCTTGCGGCGGTTGCGCTGCCAAAGATGGAGAACGCCGGTCTGACGCCTGGAGATGATGTCGTAGAAGACCGGCAGCAGGGTCGCAGCGCGAAGTTGGCCCTGCTTCTCGGCTTGGGCGAGCTCCTCCAGCTTCCACTGAAGGCCGGGTGAGGTGACGAAACGGGTGAGCTCGGGCAGACTCGACGGATCGAGGTACGTCCCATCGGCCTTCGAGATTTTGCTGCTTCGACTGTCGATGACGCCCGTGGTCAGGAGCTGGATGAGGCGCGGGTAGCTCATCGGCCCCATCACGCTGCCATCGGTCAGCTGGACGCGGTAGATCGTCGGGGAGGTGACCGCCTGAGGACCGATCAACTCCCGCCCAACGCCCGCGTGATGCATCAAGTCGCTGTCGACAAGCGATCCAACGTCCGCGTCTGGGACGTGAGCCTCGGGTGCCTCGCCGTCGACCAAGCCGAGCTGAGCGAGCAGACGCCCCAAGCGATCGGGCCCGTGCCCCATGCCCCGACGGCGCATGACTTCCGCGCAAGCTTCGGCAAACGCTCCGGCGGTGGGACGTTCCCGCGGGTCTCGCTGGAGTCCCCGGAGCACCACTGCCCGGATGTCTTGCGGGATGCGTCGCTCGCAGCGGGCGAGCACGCGCAGATCGGCGTCGCGGATCTGAAGCAACACGTTGAGCTCGCTCTCGCCCTGAAACAATGGCTCTCCGATCAGCATTTCCGCGAGAACGGTCGAGAGGGTGAACACATCGCTCTTCCCGCTCAGCTCTTTCCCAAGGACTTGCTCGGGCGACATGTAGCCGAGCTTGCCGCGGACCTGGCCGTCCTCGGTGGTGGGCGCGCGGCTCCGGACGGTTGCGATGCCGAAGTCCGTGAGCTTTACGTGACCGGTACGGGTGAGCAGGATGTTGGCCGGGCTCACGTCACGATGCACGAACTCGAGCGATTCGCCCTTGTCGTCGACTGCATGGTGGGCGTACTCGAGCGCCTGCGCAGTTTGATACGCGATATGAAGCGCCACATCCCACGGGATGGGTGAATCCACGGGCGCGGCCCGAAGCAGCTTGCTCACGTTGGAGCCGTCTACGAGCTCCATCACGAGGACGAGATCTTCGCCCATCGTGCCGAAGTCGAACACCTGAACGATGTTCGGGTGCTCCAACATCGCCGCGAGGCGAGCTTCGTCGATGAACATCCACACGAAGTCCGGATCGCTCGCGAACTGCGGAAGAATTCGCTTCAAGGCCACGCGCTTCGAAAACCCGTGAAGACCTTCACGGAGAGCAACGAAGACCTCGGCCATCCCCCCAGCCGCCAAGCGGCGCTCAATGCGGTACGGCCCGAGCAACGGCCGTTCTTCGCTCACACTTGCCTCCCTAAACGAGCCCGACGCCTTCCATCATACGCGCCCGGAGCGCCCCCTGTCAGCTTAGTCCCCGTTTCAGCCAGAACGGAACACTTGGGACTCCGCTTCGTTCCTGTCTATGATGCAAATGTCCTTTAGGTACGGGGGAACCATGGGGATTGTCCGCAAAGCATCGCGCTCAAAGAAATCGAAAGACCCGCTTCTCGGGCAGGTCATTGCCGGTCGTTATCGACTCGAATCGCAGCTCGGCGAGGGCGGAATGGGCGTCGTCTATCGAGCACGGCACGTGCTCATCGACCGCGTCGTTGCGCTGAAGCTGATCCGTCCGGACCTTCGAGGCGAGACACATCTTCGTGCGTGGATGGTTCGCGAGGCGCGCGCCGCCAACCGCGTCGACCACGCCCACATCGTCGACATCCACGACGTGGGCGAAACCGAAGAAGGCGAGCTCTATCTAGTGATGGAGTACCTGATCGGTGATTCGCTCTCGTCGCAGATCGCGAAGGGACCGATGCCGATCGCGCGCGCGGTCGACATTCTCGAGCAGATGACCGCAGCGCTTGCGCGTGCTCACGATCTCGGTGTCGTTCACCGCGACCTCAAGAGCGACAACATCATGATCACAGGTCGCGGTGGTCGAAAAGACTTCGTGAAGATCCTGGACTTCGGACTTGCCGCGCTCACGCGTGACCCGCGACTCGCGCCGAAGGGGGCGGTCTTCGGAACGCCCGAGTACATGTCGCCAGAGCAGGCGCGTGGCGAAGATGCGATCGCGGGGAGCGATCTCTACGCCCTTGGAATCTTGTTCTTCGAGATGCTCACGGGACGCCTTCCGTTCCGCTCGGGCGACCGCGACGAGCTCCTCGAGATGCAACGAAAAGCGAAGCCGGCGAGCCCACGCAAGTACCGGCCGGACATCCCGGAGCAGGCCGAGCAGATCATTCTGAAGCTGCTCGAAAAGGATCCGGAGAACCGCTTCCGAGACGGCCATCATCTCAAAGAAGAGCTCAAGGAGATGCAGCGCTCCCTCCCCTCGCGGGAATGGGACCAGCCGACGGAGACCGCCCCGGCCGCGCCACCGCCTCCGCCACCCGCACAGACGCCGGGCGTCGTCGAGTGGAGCCGAACGGCCGCGAACTTCCTTCGCGCGGTGGCCCGCGCCTACCCCGACGGCAACGCGCCGACCGACGTGCAAGGCGCGTCCGATCAGATTTGGGAGCTCGCCTCACGAGCATCGAGGCTCGAAGGTGAGCTCGAGAGCCATTCGAAGAAGCTCGAAGCCATCGAGAAGCGCGGCCGCGCGCTGCGGGCTGAGATCGGTCGTAAGGTAGAAGACCTGGCCGGCGAGGAATCGCGCGCGCTCCGAGACGCATCGACCGAGCGCGATATGCTCAGCCAGCTCATCCTGAAGCGGAAGCGCGCGCAGCGCGAGTACCTCGCGGCTCAAGCGGAGGTGCAAGCCGCGGGCAACAACGTCGAGCGGATCCGGCGAGGCCACGAAACCCTCGGCGCCACACGGGCCCAGGTCGATACCCTCGAGAGTGTGGCGCGCGACTACGAACGCCGCGCACGCTCGAAGGAAGACATCGCCGGCGAGCGCCGCAAGCAGATCGAGGAGCTCCGCGCGCAGCTCAAGCGCTACAGCGAGGCGCTCGAGAACGACCTGCAGACCGGTCGGGAGCGGATTGCCAACCGCGTCCGCGAAGCGCTGACCTACGAGAAGGCGTTCGGCGATGCTTCGAACATTCTGCTCGACCATCTTCGCGACAAGCCGGAGTGCCGCGAGCTCCTCGAGAACATCGACAAGAGCCGCAACGGCCAAGACCCCGATGAAAAGCCTTCAGAGCTCCAAGAGCTGATGGAAAGACATGTCGCAGCGCGGTAGCGCTACTTCCTTAGCGAAGTCGCCGCTCACTCAGTACTGAACACTGCCCATGCCGCTGGCGCTGGCGCCTACGGGCACGTCACGCTGGTGCACAGCGTCTTCACACACGCCCCGTCGCTCGCGTCCGCGCAGACCTCTTGCAGGCCAGAGCTCTCGCAATTGTAGATCGTGTCTTCGGCGTTCGGATCGTCGAAGGTCCCTCGGAAGGCGTAGAAGGTCGTCACCAAGGGCAGCGGGCCATCGTCGGGATCTTCTGCGCGCACTTGCACTTCAGTCGAATCCTCTCCAGGCGGGATCTTGCTCGGAATCGCATTCACAGTGAACAGCTCGGGACACAGGTTGAGCGGGATGTCACTCGGGCATTGGATCGTGATCGTCTGCTCCACGTCACAACCCACATCGCCGTCGGTGGCGCGAACCGTGATCTCCGCCGCTCCGGGCGCGCCGCATGTGTAGGTCGTACTGCTCGCTTCACGATCGGCGAAGGTGCCTGTCGTGGCGCTGAGGATCGTTCGGAGCGGCTCGGGGCCGATGTCTGCATCGGACGCAGTGACAGCAACGAGACTCTGATCGTCCCCAATGGGAATCACCATCGGTGTTGCGGTGAAGCTATTGATCTCGGGACACACGTTGGACCCGCTTCCGCCGGCGCCAGCGTCGCCGGCTGCGCCTCCATTGCCGGCAGCGCCTCCATGGCCTGCTGCGCCGCCTCCGCCGCTGCTACCGCCATCACCTGCTGCGCCGCCTCCGCCGCTGCTGCCGCCATCACCGGCCGCGCCACCTCCGCCGCTGCCGCCGCCATCACCGGCCGCGCCACCTCCGCCGCTCGCGCCGCCGATCCCTCCGGAGCCCGCATCGCCCGCCGCGCCGCCGGTGCCCGCGGCGCCGCCACCGGTACCCGCGTCACCGCCGGAGATCGTCGTGGTACCACTGCACGCAGCGAGCAGCGCTGCACATCCCAAGCAAACCAGGAAACGGGCCATACCGAGAAGTACCACGGCCAGCAAAGCGGACTCAACGATCGGGCTGCAGGGATGTGTTTCGAGGATCGACCGGCCACTCGCGGTCCTCAAGTGGTAGCCGAGGTCGGACTCGAACCGACACATTCTTGCGAATACCGGATTTTGAATCCGGCGCGTCTGCCAATTCCGCCACTCGGCCGAGGGGGGCGCTCTTATAGCAGGCTCGGGCAAGTGTGCAGCCTCGTCCGGCTTGTAGGGGATCGCCCGGTTCGCTAGGCTCGGCCCAAACCGGAAGGGGCTCGATTCATGACAAGGACCGCGATTTTGGGGATGGGGCACTACGTGCCCTCGAAGGTCGTCACCAACGACGACCTTGCCAAGATGTTCGACACCAGTGACGAGTGGATTCAGCAGCGCACCGGCATCAAGGAGCGTCGGTACATCGAAGAGAGCGGCACCGGTGCAAGCGACCTGGCCGTGCCTGCGGTCAAGATGGCCTGCGAGAACGCCGGGATCGAGGTCTCGGAGATCGACGCCATCATCTTCGCGACGCTCTCGCCCGATTTCAATTTCCCCGGTAGCGGGTGTTTCTTGGGCGACAAGCTCGAGCTTGCCGGCGTACCTGCGCTCGACGTGCGGAATCAGTGCAGCGGTTTTCTCTACGGCTTGCAGATCGCCGATGCATGGATCCGTTGCGGGATGTATAAGCGAGTCGCTCTGGTGGGCGCCGAGGTTCATTCGACCGCGCTCGACTTCAGTGACGAAGGCCGCGACGTGACCGTACTCTTCGGAGATGGCGCAGCCTGCGCGATCCTAGGCCCCACCGAAGAGGAGGGCCTCGGGGTGCTCGACGTGGAAGTTCACGCCGACGGCAGTGGCGCGAAGGAGCTCTGGCTGGAAGCGCCTGCGAGCGCCTACAAGCCGCGCCTCACCCACGAGATGATCGACAACAAGACGGTCTATCCAGCGATGAACGGACGGCACGTGTTTCGCTGGGCCACCAGCAAGATGCCCGAGGTCAGTCTTTCTGTGCTCGAGCGCAACAACGTGTCCATCGCGGACCTCGACTTGGTGGTGCCGCACCAGGCCAACAAGCGCATCAACGAGTTCGTGGGACAGAAGCTCGAGATCCCGCCGGAGAAAGTCGTTCACAACATCCAGAAGTACGGCAACACCACCGCGGCTTCCATCCCGCTCGCGCTCAGCGAGGCAATCCAAGAGGGCCGCGCGAAGAAGGGCGACCTCATTCTCCTACCTGCGTTTGGCTCCGGTTTTACCTGGGGAGCGGCGCTGGTTCGGCTGTAGCCGGTGCCCAACAAGGCGGGCCGCGTTGCGGTCGTGCTCAACGGCAACGCAAGGCAGGTTACCGACCAGCTGGTGGAGAGCTTCGATCAGGTCGTCCGCAGCGGCGACTTGTTTCTGTCAAAGAGCCTCGACGAAGCGCATGGCATCGCCCACGAGATCGTCGAAGCAGGCTACGAAGTCGTCCTTACCGGGGGTGGCGATGGCACGTTCGTGCAAATGGTCACTTCGATCGTGAAGGAGGCCAAGTCGCGCGCTCAGGAGCCGCCCCGGTTCGGACTCTTGAAGCTCGGCACGGGGAACTCGCTCGCATGGGCGCTCGGCGCGGGCACCAGCGGGGAAGGCGCGATCGCAGACCTCGGGCGCTTGAGCCGGCACAGCGCACATCGGGACTTCCGCCTCATCGAGGTGCAGGACCTCCTGACCCCGTTCGCGGGAGCCGGCTTTGACGCGCTCGGGCTGAAGCACTTCCACGAAGTGCGGGCGCTGCTCCGCCACCTGCCGTTCGTCGGAAAGCGCGCGACCGGCGCGGTGTCGTACGCGATTTCGATTCCAACACGCACGATCCCCGAGCTCGCCATTCGCCCGGAGATGCGCGTGCGTATCGTCAACCGGGGGAGTGACATCATGAAGCTCGGTCGGGACGGCCAGCCGACGGGCACGCCGATCCCCACCGGCGAGGTCGTCTTCGAGGGGCCGTGCATCGCTGCCTTGGTCTCGACCATTCCGTATTGGGGGTTCGGCGTGAAGGTCTTTCCCTTTGCGGAGAACCGGCCCCCGGACCGTTTCTGTCTCCGCGTCGTCGCGACACATCCTCTGCACGTGGCTGCACACATGCTCAGCGTCTGGAGGGGCACGTACAGGCACGAGGATCTTCTCGACTTCTACGCGGACGACATCGAGCTCGAGTTCGATGAGCGAACTGCCATCGAAATCGGCGGTGATCCCGCAGGGATGACCCGGTCGATGCGCGCTCACCTGCATCCCGACCCCATCCGGCTGATCGACTACAGCGCGATCTGAGCCTGGAACGCGCCGAAGCCTGAGGACCCCTGCCGCCGGAATGCCGCAGGAATCGGGAATTTTGTTACCTTTCTCTCAGTGGAGCTGTAATAATACAGAAATACCAATGGGAACACTGAGGAACTGGATCATGGTGGGGGCCGGGTGTGCGGCCGCAGTGCTCGTCGCGTTCGGGGGGGTGTCGGCTGAATCGATCGAAGGATCGATCAAAGCGAGCCCGAGCACAGACGCACGTTCGGAGCCCGATCAAAAAGACCACTATTGGCGAGTGTGGAACGGCGCGCTCCCCGAGCAGCGCGACGACGGGGACCACGACGATGTGCTCGCAGTCTTGACTGGCAAGTTCACGGGGCCGCCAATCGGCTGCACGTTTCGCTTCCGCGGAGGCGCGCTCGATCCGTCGACGCTCGCGGCACGAACTGGAACACAGGTGCGGGTCGAGAACCGCGACGCGTTCACGCACGAGCTTGCAGTCAACGGTCTTCCAGGTTTCACGCCGCTCGAAGCCGGGCCGGGCAAGGCCCGCGTGATCGCCGTCCCGGCGGGAGGCCCTTGGAAGCTCAGCGACCAGCTCTACGGGCACGTCGATGGCTACCTCCACTCCATGCGCGAGTTGGTCGCATGCGCCAGCGTGACAGCGAATGGCAAGTTCCACTTTGACGACGTTCCACCGGGACCCTATTCGCTTCGCGTCCTTCGCGGCGCGGAACAAGTCGCGGTCCGCCGCGTGACCGTGCCGGCAGGCAAGGCTCTGGTAGTCGATGCCATCACACTCAGCAAGAGTGGGAGGAACTAGCCAATGCTCTCTCGCCTTTGGTACTTGGTTCTTGCGTTGGCCGTGGGCGCAGCCCTGGCAGGCGCGTTTCTGAACAAATCGGCGGCCAGTCGAGAAGCCGAATTCCAACTCGAAGAACAGCTTCGTCGCGACCGAGTCGAAGCGGAGCTTTGGATGCGCCTCGACGCGAGGCTGCGTCTCGATGCCTTGGCATCCATCGCGGTCGAACCCGAGGTTCGGCAAACGCTTCGAAACTCTAGCGGTCATGCCGGAACGGCGAACTCCGGAGCCCGTCGGCGCCTGAGCATCAAGCTCAACGCGCTCAACGCCAAGCTCGAAGAGGGCCGCGGCGACATGGTCTTCGCGGTCGACACTGAGGGAGAAGTCGTGGCCACGCTCGAAAAGAGCACCCCGGAGGCCGAACAACTCGGGAAGATGCCCCTCGTCCGTGACGCGCTTCGGGGCTTCATGCGCGATGATGTTTGGGTCTACAACGGAGAGGTCTATCGGATGGCGGCGCGACCCGTCTTCGACGGCGGCCGCTACGTTGGCGCCATCGTCCACGGCATGAGGATTGGCGACGACCTTGCTCGGAGATTGGGCTCGAAGCTTCCGGATGCATCCGTCGTATTCTTCTACCGGGACCAACTGATCGCGGCTCACTCGGGCGGCGCGACGGCTCTGACGAGCACGGAGCTGAAGAGCATTCTACCCAACGCTCTCGCGAACATGATGAGTAGCGCCGATTCGATCGAAGTCGGGGAACGTGCCCGGGCGATGGTTACGCCGGTTCGAGGCGGAGCAGCGCACGCGAAGGTCGGCTACCTCATCGGCCGTAAGGGAAGCAGCGTGGGCCTTGGCGGGCTCTTCGCCAACACCTTTCAAGAGGACGTCGCGTCGTTGCCTTGGCTAGTGGTGATCGGGGTTCCGTTGCTGCTATTGCTGCTCGGTCTCGCGCTGCTCTACATGGAGCACGACAAGGGCGTGGTGATCCTCAGGAAGAGCGCCGAGAGCCTGGCGAAAGGCGAGCAGAACGCCCTTCCCGCGGGAGAGCTCCGCCGGCACTACCGAAAGATCGCGGAGCACCTCAATGAGGCGCTCCGCTCGGGCGTCGGTTTCAAGGAGGACGCGAAGCAGCGCGCCGCGGTCGACCTGGACCACATCCTGAACACGACACGCGAGAGCGCGGACACGGGGTACTTCGGCTACCCGTCGGCGGAGGCACCGACGGCCAAGCAAGTTGCGCTCGAGGAGGCGTCGAAAGACGAGCCGAAGCCGCCCGCGCAGATCGCGCCAATGGATAAGCCTGCGCCGGCGGAGACGGCGCTACCTCAACGCTCCCCTTCATCTCGACCGAAGCGCGCATCCTCTTGGCCGAGCCGGGCGCCTTCGACCCGCCAGCCGGCTGCGGCAGCGATTCGTCACAACGACGAGAGCCTGACCCCCGCGCCGGACGACCCGCCGACGCGGCCGAATGCTCTACTCGAGGACTACGACGGATTCGACGAGCCAGAAGAGAACACGCAGATCAAACACGTGCCGCAATCACTGATCGAAGCTTCGGCGCCGGGCGTTCAAGGCGAGGAGACACACTTCCGCGAGGTGTTCGATCAATTCGTCGCGACGCAGAAGGAATGCGGCGCCCCAGTAAGCGGCCTGACGTTCGACAGGTTCGTACGCAAGCTTCATGCCGCCCGCGACCAGGTGATGAAGCGACACAATACGTCGCAGGTCCGGTTCACGGTGTACGTGAAAGAAGGGCGTGCCGCGCTCAAGGCAAGCCCGGTCAAACAGTGAGTTGACCCCGGGGAACGCCGGCTCTACCTTGAGCTTTGGTCCCTCTGTCGTTGCAGGTGAGGAAGGAGTGAGAATCCCTGACTAGGTCGAATAGGGAGCTAACAACGGACGTGGTGTGCGGACCCGGCTAGCGTCATCGGGGGGCCTAAAGCGTTCGACAACGGCTCCCACCTACTAGTAATTGTAGGGGTTCGACTCGACTATATCCCACGGCAACGACGGTCAGGACTGCTTGAGGGCCGACTCGAAAGAGTCGGCTTCTCGGTTTAAGGGCGATTGGGCACCGGGTTCGCAGATCCCCTACGCTGAAGGCATGAGGATGGGGGAAATTCTCTTGTTTGCCGGCGTGCTTTGCGTCTCGATGGGGTGCAGCAAGAGCGAGGCTGAACCGGGTGGGCTCGAGACCGAAGAGGCCAAGGCCCCGTTGGAGGGTTCGCTCACGTACGCCGAGGAGCGAATGACGGCGGACGATTCCCGCGCGCGTATCCGCGGGACGCTTCAGGAGCTCGGCCAGGGCGAGCGGATCCCCGAGGATGCAACCCTGGAAGAGCTTCAGGCGCTGCTGGACGAGAAGGTCGACAAGGGGCTGATTCCGAAGGAGCGCGCCAAGAGGATGCTCAAGGTGTTGCAGTCCGCCGACGCCCACAACGAGCGCCTCGAACGCTTGGACCAACAGCTTTTCGGCGAAAACGCCTATTGAATTGGCGAAGTGAGTCGAGCCACGCGCACGCCCAAGCGGAAGTACCAGGGTTTGCGATCGTACTCCCCCTGCTCCATCAAACGTGATCTTGCGAAGTCGGCCTCGAACATCCGCTCGACCTCGGCGACGAAAGTCGGGTCCGCAATCACAGCAGTGATTTCGAAGTTGAGACGGAAGGAACGGTTGTCGAAGTTCGCAGTGCCGATCGTCGCGACGTCATCGTCGATCAGCATCGCCTTCTCGTGGAGGAAGCCATCTTGATACCGATAGAACTTGGCTCCCGTCCGGCCGGCATCGTCGAAATAGGAATACGCCGCCAGATAGACCAATAGATGATCCGGCTCGTCCGGGATGAGCACACGGACGTCGACGCCGCGGAGACCCGCGAGCTGGAGCGCGACGATCACCGAGTGCTCGGGCACGAAGTACGGGCTCGCGATCCAAATGCGCGTTCTTGCGGAGTTGATCGCGTGGACGAACATCAGGTTCGCGGTTTCTAGCTCGTCCGCCGGGCCGGTGGGGATGATGAGGACGCGCGCGTCGCTTCCGTCTGGAGCTGGGTGCGCGCCCCAGCTGAGCGTCGGAGTCGAGTCGGTGGCCCAGTGCCAATCCTCGAGGAACGAGACCTGCGCCTTGAGCACCGCCGGCCCTTCGATGCGAACGTGAGTGTCTCGCCAGTGACCGAACTTCGGGTCCTTGCCGAGGTACTCGTCGCCCACGTTGTGGCCGCCGATCCAGGCCACTTGCCCGTCGGTGACCACGATCTTGCGGTGGTTGCGGAAATTCAGCTGAAAGCGGTTCCGCCGCCCCTTGCGCGTGTTGAATTCATTGACCTCCGCGCCGGCGTCACGAAGCTCTTGCTTGTAGCTTTCGGGCAATGCGTGGCTTCCGATCTCGTCGTACATGAAGAAGACCCGAACGCCCTCTTTCGCTTTGGCGAGGAGATGCTCCTTGAGCGCGCGCCCGAGGCCGTCGTCGTGGACGATGTAGAACTGGACGAGCACATACTCCTTGGCCGCATCGATTCCGCTCAGGATGCTCTCGAAGGTCGCGTCCCCGTCGATGAGAAGCTCCACTTTGTTGCCCCCGAGCACAGGCATCCCGGCCAACCCCTCCGCCGCGCTGACGGCTTCCAGCTGCTCGGCCTTCGGCACGCGATATGGCGCCACAATCTCGATGGCTTCCCGCTCGATGGCCTCGCTTCGGTCGTCGGTGTTGCGACGCGCGACCACATAGCCCTGGAACTTGCTTCGCCCGAGCACCCAGTACGCAGGCACCGCGAGGTACGGAAACGTATTGAGGCTGACGGCCCAAGCGATTGCTCCCTGCGAAGTTCGCGTGCTCATCACCGCATGAATCGAAGAGACGAAGCCCATCGTGTGAAAGAGCACTACCAACGCCGCAAAAACCATTTTTCTTCTCCGTGTCCTAGTGCTCTTCATCGGTGATCAGTAGTGCGTTGTCCTGTGGAACGCGCCCCGCAGGAATGCTTTGATCGGCCTCGCGCAGCCTCCGAAGCATGGACTCCTTGCCGGACTCTGCAACGACCCAGAGGACGCTATGGGACCGCACGAGCGCAGGGAAGGTCAGAGTCATTCTCGGGTGACCTCGATACGGGAGGGTCACCCCGACGAGACGGTCCGTGACGTCGAGGACCGGGTCGCCGGGTACGAGAGATGCAGTGTGACCATCATCGCCGAGTCCGAGGTGGACGATGTCGAACATCGTCGGAAGCTCGGCTGCATACGCCCTCGCCGCGCGATCCAGATCGACTGACTCGACCGGCATGGGATAGACCTCAGCAGCGACTCGATCGAGCAGGGACTCGCGAAGCCCCGTGAGGTTCCGCGCAGGGTCGCCTAGAGGCGCGACGCGCTCGTCGGTCTGATAGACGTCGACGCGATGCCAATCGATCGGAGCCTCGGAAAGGCAGCGAAAGACAGGCCACGGCGTGCTCCCCCCGGAAAGCGCAAGCGTCACCCTTGGCCGCTCCATCAGTCGCTTCTCGAGGGCCTGAAGCAACACCTCAGTGGCTTCTTCGACGAATCGGGACCCGGCGCGAAGGTCGCGCATCACAGCTCTGCGGCGGCTTTCATCTCGTAATCCACCTCCAATCGGAGCCCAGCAGCGTGTCGGCCTGCGATGGCCCCCAGGTGCCGCGCTCATAGGGAACGGCCGAACGACAGCCCGACAGCGTCTGGTCGACGATCCGCCACGCCTCCATGACACCATCCTGACGGGCGAACAGACTCGGGTCCCCGCGGAGGGCATCGCCGAGCAGTCTGTCGTAGGCGTCGCGGCCGCGCGGCCGATCGTGTTCGAGGTGGAGCTCGATGGGTTGACTCACCATGGCCGGCCCGGGCTTCTTGGCCTGCATCGAGAAGCTAATTCCGTCGTCCGGTTTCGTTCGAAACGTCATCCGGTTAGGCCCGGGCCTGCAGTCTGCATCGGCGAAAAGGGGGCGCGGCGGGCGCGCGAACTCCACCACCGCTTCGGTGACGGTTGACGCGAGCCCCTTCCCCGCGCGAACGATCCACGGCACCCCAGCCCATCGCCATGAATCCACTTCAAGCCTCATCGCTGTGTAGGTTTCAGTGTCTGAGTCGGGTGCTACGCCCGGCTCCTCGCGGTACCCAAGGTACTGGCCGCGGACAACGTCGTCTGGCGTCGGCGTGACGATTGCTCGGAGCGCCTTCACCCGTTCGTCCCGGAGCGCATCCGGGCTTTCCGAAACTGGCGGCTCCATCGCGAGCAATGCGAGCACCTGCAGGAGGTGGTTCTGTACGACGTCGCGAACCGTACCGACCTCGTCGTAGAACGACCCCCTCCCCTCCACGCCGAAATCCTCGGCCATCGTGATCTGCACGCCGCGCACGTAGTGGCGGTTCCAAATTGGCTCGAGCACCGTGTTCGAGAAGCGAAAGATCATGAGGTTTTGAACCGCTTCCTTGCCGAGGAAGTGGTCGATTCGATAGACGCGCTCCTCGGGGAAATGCCGCCGTACGATCTCGTTCAGCTCTTCGGCCGACCGAAGATCCCGGCCGAACGGTTTCTCGAGTACGAGGCGGCCGCCCTCGTTGAGCCCGACGGCGGCGAGCCCTTCGACGACCTCGTTGAAGAGCCCGGGCGGAATCGCGAGATACGAGACTGTACACGCGCGGTTCGAGACCCGTTCGGCAATCCTCTGGTAGGTCTCCGGGTCTTGGTAGTTGCCGGACACATACGTAAGCTTGGACGCGAGGCGGGAGAAGACCTCACCGTCGATCTCGCGACCGGATTCCTCGAGCGCGGCAAAGGCCTGACCGCGCAGCGTATCGTCGTCCCATGCGCGTGACGCCACGCCGATGACCGGCATGTCCAGCCGACCTGCCGCCGTGAGATCGTAGAGCGCGGAGAAGAGCTTCCTCCGAGCGAGGTCACCCGTGATTCCGAAGAGGATGAGTGCGTCTGCCCGACAAGGCGCGCTCATGTCGCCTCCGGCTTTTCGTCGTGCCCACCGAACTGCTTTCGCATCGCTGAAAGAACTCGATTGGCAAACGCGTCGCGTCCCCGCGAAGCAAAGCGCCCGTAGAGCGCTGCAGAGAGAACCGGCGCCGGCACCCCTTCCTCGACGGCGGTGAGCACCGTCCAACGTCCTTCGCCGGAATCCGAGACCTCACCGGCGAAGGAGGCGAGCTCGGGCTGGTCGACCAGCGCCGAGGCCGTGAGGTCGAGCAACCAGGAGGCAATGACGCTCCCTCTGCGCCAGACCTCGCTCACCTGAGGAATGTCGAGCTCGTAGCGATAGTGTTCCGGGTTGCGTATCGGAGTGGTTTCGGCGTCGAGCTCGTGATCGTGAAGCCCAACGTCGGCATGCCGAAGGATGTTCAAACCCTCCGCGTAGGCCGCCATGATGCCGTACTCGATCCCGTTGTGGACCATCTTCACGAAATGGCCGGCCCCGCTCGGCCCGCAATGAAGGTAGCCCTGCTCGGCCGGAAGCGGGTCACCATGCCGCCCTGGGGTGCGGTCTGCGGACTCGAGGCCAGGTGCAAGCGTGCGAAAAATGGGATCGAGTCGTTCGACGGCACCGGCGTCTCCGCCGATCATCAAGCAGAAGCCGCGGTCGAGTCCGAAGACTCCACCGCTCGTCCCCACGTCGAGCAGTCGAATACCTCGCTTCGAAAGAGCCGCAGACCTCACGAGGTCGTCCTGGTAGAACGAGTTGCCGCCGTCGATGATGATGTCGTCTTCATCGAGATGGGTGGCCAGCTCGTCGATCACCTTTCCGGCAAGTCCGGCGGGCACCATCACCCAGACTGCGCGAGTGCCTTCGAGCTTGCCCGCCAACTCGCCATGGCTCGCCGCACCCTCGGCGCCCTCGGCGACGAGAGCCGCAACCGCGGCCGGATCGACGTCGTAGACCACCACCCGATGTCCGTCGCGAAGAAGCCTCCGCGTGAGGTTTGCTCCCATTCGGCCGAGGCCGACCATTCCCAAGTCCATGCTGCCCGTGCTCCTTTTCGTATGCCGGACAATCGCGGCGCTCTTTCATAGCAGATAGGCCCGCGCTTAGGTCTCGCAAGACCTCGACTCTTCTTCGCGCTTCTCAAGCCGAGTAGTTGAAGCTGGCGCTGACCCTGGCGCTGACCCTGGCGCTGTTGTACGGAGAGAGGTCTTCAATGCGATTCCCGCGCCCATCCTCCACACTGCTCCTCCTTGGCCTTCTTGCCTGGCTTCTCGGAACCGCTGCGTACGCTCAAGAGGCGCCCGCAACGCCGGCCCCCCCTGCGCCCCCCGAGCGAATCACGACTGCTGACTTCGCCATTCAGGCAAACGCGGTCGAAGATCGGCTCATGGTCATCGAGACCGCGCTGCAAGCCACTGAGGTTGCCGACAGCGTCAGCGCGGCCTTGACCAAGGTTGAAGCAGATGGCGCGCGGCTCAACGAGCAGTTCGGCAACCTCGGAACCCGCCGGATGATGAACTCGGAGATCAACTCCCTGCAGGCCGAGCTCTCTTTGCAGCACGCCCGCACAACGCGGCAGCTCGACAAACTCAGCGCTCGCTCGGCGTTGCTCCGCGGGTTCTCCGATCAGAACGAAGTGGACATCGAGCTTTGGATGAACGCGGTCCGAGACAGCAAGGACCGGGGCGTCCCTCAACAGGTGCGAGCCCGGGCGATCGCGATCCTCCAAAAGCTTCGCAGGGTCCGAGAAGGTCTCGAGAAGAAGCAGGGCGAGTTGCTCTCACTACAATCGCGGGCGCTCGAGGTGCTCGACGGCATCGACACCGCTCAACGAAACGTCAACGCTGCGCAGCGCGAGCGGGCTCGGAGCGTTTTCAGAAGGCAGGATTCACCTCTCTGGCAAGAGGCTTCCGCAGAGAACGTCGAGCAGGACGGCGATGTCACCAAGCGCCTAGGCTACGACGTTGGTTTCTCCTGGCCCGCGGTGACGGAGTACTTCCGCGCAGTCCGCAGCACGTTGATCATACAACTCCTTCTCATCCTCGCCCTTGGATGGCTCTTCGTGCGTACGCGCTCGCTCCTCGAGGCCCGATTCGAGAAGCGGCAGCAAGAAGGTCCCATCCCATGGGAGGACCGTGCGATCGAGGCGATGCGCCATCCCTGGGCGGCAGCAATGCTCGTCGGGATCGCGTCGACTCGGCTCTTTCAGCCCGAACGCGTCGTCGACACCATAATCCTGACGTGGGTGCTCGTCCTTCCCCTTTGGTTCGTGGTCTACAAGGAGATGATCCCTGCGGTCTTCCGGAAGCCCCTCATCGGGCTCGCGCTGTTTGGAACGCTCCACATCGTCGTCACCCTCCTCTCAGGGCATCCCCTCGTCGAACGACTAGTCCTGCTGCTCGAGCTCGTGCTCGCGACGGCCGCGGGTGGGTGGATGATCCGCTTCTTGAGGACGGCCGACGTTCCGAAACGCGTGCGGCAGGGGCTCTGGTTCTCAGCGACGAGCCTCTGGTCGCGGATGGTGGTCGTGACAGCCGCCGCAGGCGTCGTGGCCATCGTTCTCGGCTATACGTCCTTCGGTGAAGAGGCGGCCGTCATCGCAACCATAGGCAGCATCGGGGCGACCGCATGGATGGCTTTGGCGCGTATCGTCGAAGCGTCGCTTACCACCGGCATTCACACGGGCAAGCTCGACGGCATCCGGATGATCCGCGCGAATAGAGACGTGACCTCGAAGTGGCTCACGCGAGTCCTTCGCGTCGCCGCTGTGGCGTTTTTCTTGTACGGGCTGGCGGATCAGACCTCTGTCTGGAGACCCATCTCCGATGCCATTCGCCGCGGGCTCGCCACGGACTTGGGGCTCGGACTGGTTGAGACGGGCGTGAGCCTCCTCGATCTACTCGGCTTCTTCTTCATATTGTGGATAGGCTGGCTGCTTTCACGATTCCTCAGCTTCGTCCTGCAAGAGGAGATCTTGCTGCGCCTCGAAATGGCGCCAGGCGTACCCTTCGCAATCAAGACCTTCACCCGCTACATGATCATTGCGATCGGCTTCATCGCTGCAATGGCAGTGCTTGGGATTCCGCTCGACAAGGTCACGATCATGCTGAGCGCTCTTGGCGTGGGCATTGGATTCGGGCTGCAGGGCCTCGTCAACAACGTCGTGTCAGGTTTCGTGCTGCTGTCGGAACGACCGATTCGACTCCGGGACAAGGTGGAGATCGAAGGTGTGCTTGGCAACGTCAGCAGCATCGGCATGCGGGCGAGCACGATTCGGACCTTCGATGGCGCAGAGGTGATCGTTCCGAATGGAGATCTCATCTCGAAACGCGTCGTCAACTGGACCCTGTCCGCGCGTCGGCAGCGGGTGACGATTCCTGTCGGTGTAGCGTACGGGACCGACCCCAACGAAGTACTCAAGCTCCTGCGGAAGGTAGCCGCCGAGAACGACAAGGTCTTCACCGACCCGGCTCCACTGGCACTCTTCCGCAGTTTTGGGGAGAGCTCTTTGGATTTCGAGCTCCGGATCTTCATGGACCCATCGGACGTGTTGGAGGTGCCTAGCGCGGTCACGATCGCTATCAACGATGCCCTGAACGAGGCCAACATCGAGATTCCGTTCCCGCAGCGGGATCTTCACCTCCGGGGAGTGCCGGATGGATTTCAGTTCGCTGACGTTGCCGCTGACGCCGACGCCGACGCCGACGCCGACGCCGACGCTGACGCCTAGCGAGTGTTCCCGCGACGTCTCCGATGCGAGCGAGCCGCGGGTGCGTGGCCATACCTTCACTATGGCCCTCGGAGCAGACGCAACAGCCTGCGAAGCAAGCACTTCCAATCTTCAGCCAGCAACGGTGCGGCGACCCGCGGACTAGAACGCAGAGACGGGAGCCGAGCCGCCTTGGGATAGACCGGAATGACCTCGCGGCCGGCGATAGCACCGTCCTGTGCGAGGAGGTCTAGGACGACGTTCTCGATGACATCGGGCGATAGCGTCGGCAGCTCTTTCGCAAACCAGGTTTGCACCGCCTCGATGTCTTCGGGGTTGACGTTGCCGTACTTGGCGGCGGCGTCGACGAAAGCTGTGGTGGGGGTTGGCATAATCGTCTTTCAGCGGAGCGGGTCGAGCGCCTTGCTCGCTTCGATCGCGGCCGGCACGGTGTAGTAGCAATAGCGTCCGTCGCTTGGTTTGAGCAATCGCCTCGGCCCAGGCGGAAGCTTCTCCTCGTCGGGCAAGACGGTCTTGCCGCGACGAACGTACCACTGAAGCAAGGGATCTCCGCCGCGCTCGTCCGCGTAGAGCGCTGTCCTTCCAAGTCGTCGCTCGTTGAGCGAATGCGTCACTGCGACGTCGAGCGCGATCGACCCGAGGCGCCTTGGGATGCGGTCTTCCGAGATCGGATGATCGTCGATGCTGGTCAAAGCTTCATCGGGAGCTTGTCGAGAGAAACCAAACGAACACGCTCTCTCGGTCGTGGTCGTCGAGCGCGGGCACACGTCCCAGCAGCTGGACGAGCGCGCAGGGAATGAAGCGATCTCGGGTCGGGTCTCGAAGCCCGACCGCATAGCTGGCGGGTTGGCGCGTGAGCACTCGACCGGTCACCTGGGCAAAGGGAACATAGAGGAGCCAGTTCCAGCCATTGTCCGCGCGCGTCGAGTCGCGGTCGATGATCGGTTGGACGTGCGAATGCCACCACAAGACTTGAGGCGCGTTCATTTTCGCGATGTGAATCGGGACGTCGTCGCCGCTTTCGGTCGGCGCTTGACGGATGAATGGAACGCCACGCTGCTTTCTCAGGAATCCCATAGGCGTCTCCGTTCGTCCAACCTCACTTGCAGTCGCGAAATGTGAGCTCGAGCGGAACCGAAGCGCAAGGACAAATCGGTTGCCGAACCGGGAACACTATTCACGCGCACCGGGACGGTTTGCTGCTTGGCGGAGAAATATCTCATCATCAGCGTGGAGCCTCGAGGCAAGCTCACCTGGCGCGACGTCCACTACGCGCGGCCCTTGCTTGGTCACGGATCCGGCCACGGGTGAAACCTCCGCATCGCTAAATCAGGATTGGTTCTTCGGGTTCTGGATCGGCGTGACCGCCCGCATCGGGAACCATTCCTGGGCCACGAAGGGCTGGGGTTCGATTCTAGCCTCGAGAGTCGTCGGCATCGTGCTTACCCTGACGGAAGGATATCATCCGCTGCATGTAGGCGACGATGAGCGCCGTGGTCCAACCGAACATGATGATCCCGTTGGCGGCTTCGAACGACGCAAGCAAGCACCAGTCGGTCCCGAGCGTGACGTCCCCGTAGCCAAGCGTCGTGAATGTGACCATGGAGAGGTAGATCGCGGTTTCCGGGTCCGAGATCGCCCCGACCTCCATGTATGCGTAGGCCCAAAGCAGGGCGTCCGCGACGGAGACGAGAAACATGAGCAAAACCAGAGCAGAGAGGACTAGCCCCCGCCCAATGTGAGTACGGTGGAGGCCGGCCAGCCTGGGAAGCACTCGCAACGCAACTACCGTGCCTGCGGGGTACGCATCGCTCGGTGGCGTCTCAGCTCAGACTCTCGCGGCCGTTTAGTCGTTCGCGGGAGGCGCGATCCTGATGATGCTCGCCAACACGATGATCCCCGAAGCCTACGAGCGTTCCGGCAAGCTCGCGGGGGTCGCCACCGTCATGGGCTTTGCGGTGCCGGTGTCGCTCGTCATCCTCGAGAACTCCTAGGCCGCGGCCTCGCCGTAGGTGGCCTGCAAATACCTCACGATGTCGGTCGACTCTGGCATCCATCGGTCTTCGCCGTCGGCGCTGGTGATCCGGAGGACCGGGACCGTCGTCCGGCCGCGCACGGCGCGGAGCTCGTTAAAGTAGTCGCGGTTCTCGTAGATGTTCCGGAGCTCGACGTCCAAACGTAGGCTGTCGATCGCCCGCTGGACTCGGACGCAAAAAGGGCAGCCGTCGAAGTAGTAGAGCGCCAGGTGGTCTTTCGCGGGTTCGTCGGCGGGGCCGAGGCATTCGAGAAAGCGCCGCGCGTAGTGCTCTGGCCAGGGCGCGCCGGACTCGGAGGCGCGATGCTCGTCGTCGGCGCCGATCAAGCAAAATACCAACCGACTCCGAGTGATTGGGGCAGCCAAGAACGGCGGCAGTCGATCGTGCAAATAGTCAGAGTACCAGAGGGCCCACTCGGGGTCGTCACCATCGGTGTCGAGGAAAGCCTGATGGTGCGCTTCGCCGGCTTCGCGAAAGAGTTGTGCGAGCTGCTGAACCTTGGTTTCGTCGGCCATGGCCGGATCTCTCATACTGGAGTCATCGTCGTCAAGACGCTGACGCTGACGCTCAACGCGCTAGTGAGGCACGCCTAGCTTGTCCAGCTTCGCAGCGTACTTCTCCGCCGCCTTCTCGCGCCCCATCTGCTGGTTGTATCCGACCAGCAACCGCAGCACGTCCCGATTCGCCGGATAGCGGGTGTGCAGCTGCGCGAGCGTGCGCAGCGCCGCCTCTCGCTTTCCACCATCGAACTGCGCGACGGCGTACACATAGCCAAAGCGAATCGTCTCCGGACGCATCTCATACGCGCGCTTCACGTGCGCGATCGCTTCGTCGTGACGCTGGAGGCGGACAAGCGTCAAGCCAAGCGCAAACTCCACTGACGCCTCGTCCGCGGCCCGCGCCAAGCCGCGACGCAAGACTGCTTCGGCGTCTTCGTCGCGGCGCTGACTCCGGTAGAGATCGGCAAGGTTGACGTACGCTGCAGTGAAGGTTGGATCGATCTCGAGTGCTTCACGGAGATTGTCTTCGGCGTGTTTGAAATCGCCGGACAGCGCGGCCACGTGTGAAAGGTCGACCAGGCCCTCCCCTCGGTCGGTATTGAACGAGCGCGCCTCGAGGTACTCGACGGTCGCGCTCCGGAGCGCGTTCTGGTCGGTCTTCCGCCAACTTCGCGCGTCACTCCCGAGCAGCGTCGCTACAGCCTCGACGCGAACCGTCCGCGCGTCATCCCGCAACAGCGGCCGAACCACTTCGACGCGCTCCTCGGGTGGTAGGTCACGCGCCGCAACGGCCACCGTGCGGCGGACGACCGGGCTTTTGTCATTGCCCGCGCGCATCAACAGCGCCGGGAGCGCGGGGGAGTCGAGGTTCCGAAGCTCGAGGAGCGCAGTGGCGCGGGCAATCGGGGGAGCAGTGCCGCGCGCAACGAGCTCGACAAGCCCTGGCTCGCCTTCCGGTCGCTGGTTTCGTCCGGCGTAGAAAGCCTCAGCGAAGGCATGTTCGCTACGCTTATCGAAGTGCTTATCGATGTGGCGTTCGGCCCATTGCACGCTCTTGCCCTCGTGGCAGCTCGTGCAGGCGTCGGGGGAGCCGATGGCCGCCCCAAGCGCCGGCCGCGGTAAGCCGAAGCGGTGGTCTCCTCGATCATCGAGCACCATGTAGGTCCGCTCCGGCATGTGGCAGTCGGTGCATAGGCTGCCCTCAGTGCCGGGCTCGTGGAAGTGGTGCGCAGGCTCGTCGTAGACGTTGGCCTGGTGGCACCGCGTGCAGAGCGGGTTCCCCTCCGCGCGCAGCTCACCGCTGTGCGCGTCGTGACAGTCGCTGCAGACGACGCCGGCCGCGTACATCTTGCTCTGCAGGAAAGAGCCGTAGACATAGACTTCATCTTGGATCTGACCGTCGTCGAAGTAGAGCAGCTCGTCGAGCACCGCTAGTCGATAGCGGTCGTGGTAGCGCTCAAAGTCGCCACCGAGGTCCGCGCGCCTCGAGTGACAAGGGGCACAAGTCTCAGGCTCGTTGCTACGGCCCCCCGACAAGGAGGCAATGTTGCGCCCCTCTTCGAAGGTCCAATGCCTCTGGCCGGGCGTCGGGAACCTCTTCGAAAAACCACCACCTGCGACCATCGGCTCTTCCGCCTCCGCGAGCGCCACATGTCGGGAGCCCTCTCCGTGACAAGCCTCGCACCCGACGTCGATCTCGAAGTACTCGGTCGAGTACGTCCTCGAAGCACGATCGTAGTTCTTCCTTACCGCCGTCGAGTGACAGTCGGCGCACGAGTAATTCCAGTTGTAGCTCGGTCCCGTCCAGTGAAGCGGGTCGCCCGGCTCGATGTACTCCTCGGGCTGGAGGTGGAACCAGCGCTGCCCGCCCTGATCTTTGGCACGGGTGTCCCATGCAAACGGAAAGGACTGCAGGCGGCCCGTCGCGACTTCGACGAGGTACTGCTGAAGCGGTTCGACGCCAAACGTGTAGATGACCGGGAAACGCGCGAGCGTTCCGTCGGCACCGAGCGCTTCGATGACGAATGCATCGCCCTCGCGAAGAAACCGAACCGTCTCCCGGTAGTAGCGCGCTCTGGTGTCACCAAAGGCACCGAGGACGGTCTCTTCGGTCGCTCGCTGCATGGCTAGGTCGTGGTGCGATCCGAGCCACTTCTCGTGCTGAGCTTCGTGGCAACCGGCACAAACCGCCGTCCCGACGTACTCCGGCGGACCTACGACGACGGGCTCCGGCTGGTCTTTCGGCCGGAGCGCGGCCTCATCGGCCTTCTTGCTGCAACCCCACGACAGCGCGACGAGCACAGTCCACCACACCAAGACTACCGCGCGCTTCATGACCTGTGGCGGTCTAGCGCGTATCATGGAGCGGTGCGAGCGACGGCCAACAACGCGGTGCGATTGGTTCAGTTCCTCGTGGGGGTCTTCTTTCGCCGCGTCGAGGTCAGTGGCATTGAGCACATTCCCCAGACCGGCGGCGGAATCTTGATCGCGTGGCACCCCAATGGACTGATCGATCCCGGCCTCATCATCAGCACGTTTCCGAGAACGGTGGTGTTCGGCGCGCGTCACGGCCTCTTCAAGTGGCCGGTGATCGGACGAATCATGAAGGCTCTCGGGACGGTGCCGATCTACCGGGCCTCCGACTTGAAAGACGCGGACGACGAAACGCGCCGTTCCGCAAACCGCAAGAGCCTCGACTCCCTCGCGCACGCGGTTTGTGTCGGAGGCTTCGCCGCCCTCTTCCCCGAAGGCGTCAGCCACGACGATCCTTTTCTTCAGGAGCTGAAGACCGGCGCAGCCCGGCTCTTTTACCGGGCACGGCAGCTCTGCGCCGAGCAGGGCGTTCCACCGGTCATCATTCCCGTGGGCCTCCACTACGACAACAAGACCGCCTTCCGTTCGAACGCGTTGGTCGAGTTTCACCCGCCTCTCCACATCCCGTCAGAGCTCCTTGCGCCGATCGACGAAAGCGACGACGTCTCTTTTCGAGAGCGGAGCAGCGAGCTCACGGCGATGTTGGAACCGGTGCTCCAAGAGGTCACGCATGCAACCGAAAGCTGGGAGCTCAACCAACTGATGAACCGCGTGCGTTCGCTAATGCGAGCCGAGCGAGCGAGACGCGCCGGGGTGAGCCTGAGGGCACCCGATATGGCGGAACGGACCCTCGGCATGACCCGGGTCTGGAAAGCCTACTACGCGCGCGTGCAGACCGCGCCCGACGAGGTGCGCGCGCTCCTCGAGCGCGTTGCCACGTACGACCGAGCGCTCGAAGAAGTGAAGCTCGACGACGACGACCTCGACAAGCCGCCCGCGATCGAGTCGAAATGGATCCCCGTGCTACTCGCCCTCCAGGCAGCGGTTGTATTCCTCGTCTTCCCGCCCGTGCTCCTTCTTGGGGTATTGATCAATGCCCCGGCCTACTTCCTGATTCGACCCGTCGCGCAGGCTGCGTCGAAGCAGTACAAGGACACGGCGACGATCAAGCTCATTGCGGGACTGGTCTTGTTTCCGCTTTCGTGGTTGATCGCCGCCCTCCTCGTCGGGCTCGGACAGGTTCAGCTTCACAACACCTTCGGGGGCATCCCGCACGCGCCTTGGCCCGCAGGCATCACTACGTTCCTGATCGGCGCGCTGGGTGGTGCACTAGCACTGGTCTATTTCGAGCTGGTCAATCGGACATGGACCTCGATCAAGATCCGGGCGAAGCGGAAGTGGGGCTGGACGATCATCGAACAACTCGCCGACGAACGGGCAGCCCTCTACGAGCTACTCGAGGAAATGCGCGAAGGGCTCGACCTGCCGGGCGAGGTGCGCGCCGACGGGCGAGTCGGGGAGCAGCGGTTCACGCTCGACCCCGAGGACATGCCCTAGCCGCCCTGGCCGACCCAGGGAATGTCCTCTACGCCTGCCTCGTGGTTGGCGTAACGCGCCAGAACGAACAAGAGGTCGCTCAAGCGATTGAGGTAGCGAAAAAGCTCGCCCCGAATCGTCTCTTGAGTGCCCAACTCGACGAGCGATCGTTCCGCGCGCCGGCAGACGCATCTCGCCAGGTGGAAACGCGCCGCGCCTTCGCTGCCGCCGGGGAGCACGAATGAGGTCAGCGGAGGGGGCCCCTCCTCGTACTTGTCGATCGCGCGTTCGAGAGCGTGGACCTGGGCCTCGTCGATGAGGGGCATCGGCCCTTTCTTCTTGCGCTCGGCAGTCGAACCGAGCTCGGCGCCCACCTCGAACAAGTCGTTCTGGATCTGGTTCAACGTGGCATCGAGCTCGGGGTCCGATACGGAGACGCGCGCCCAGCCAACGGCGCTATTGAGCTCGTCGACCTCGCCATAGGCCTCCACGCGGAGTGAAGCCTTGGAGACGCGCGCGCCACCAAACAGACCCGTCTCGCCTTCATCGCCCGTCTTCGTGTAGATCTTCATGATGAGGCCTCTTCTTTGGTGAATCGATCGCCGACCGCAACCCCACGCCCGCTGATGAAGGCCCGCGCATCCACCCGCTTGCGCCCGCTCTCTTGGAGCTCTTGAATCTCCAGGGTGCCCTTCGCACATGCCACGAGGATGCCTTCGTGATCGAGCGCGGTGACCTCGCCGGGGCGCGCCCCTTCGGGATCGAGCGTCGAAGGGATCGCGCGATATACCTTGATGTGCCGCTTGCCGAGAATCGTGTGTGCCCCGGGCCACGGGTTCATGCCTCGGATCTGATCATGTACAGCGCGAGCCGATTGGTCCCAGTTGATGCGTCCGTGCGCTTTTTCGAGCAGAGGCGCCATCGTGGCACTCGCGTGGTCCTGAGGCTCGGGCGTGAGCTCGCCGGCAACGTAGCGCGGGAGCTCACGGCGCAAGAGCTCGGCGCCCGCCTTCGAGAGCCGCGCGCTGAGGGTGGCTGCGTCGTCGTCCCGGTCGATGAGTGTCGATTCCGTGGCGAGGATCGGCCCGGTGTCCATGCCTTCATCCATCTGCATCAACGTGACGCCAGTCTCCCGGTCGCCGTGTACGATGGACCATTGAATGGGCGCCGCCCCACGCCATCTCGGAAGCAGGGACGCATGGACGTTCACGCACCCAAGGCGAGGCGCGTCCAACACGGCCTTCGGCAGGATGCGGCCGTACGCAACCACAACCGCCACATCGGCTTCGAGCGCTCTGAGCCTCTCTGCGAAATCTCCGGTGCGAACCTTCGTGGGCTGCCACACGTCGAGACCGAGCTCGAGCGCGCGCACCTTGACCGCGGGTGGCCGCATCGCCAAGCCTCGACCGGCGGGTCGATCGGGCTGCGAGATGACGGCGGCGACCTCGCTGATGTCGTGAAGCGCGTCGAGGCAGGACACGGCGAACTTGGGGCTGCCGAAAAAGATTGTCCGCACGGGATCACTGCGCAGCGTCAGCTGCGACGCGCTTGGTCATCGCGCGGTGCAACAACCGGCGGCGCAAGACGCTCAAATGGTCGATCATCAACTTGCCGTCGAGGTGATCGTTTTCGTGTTGGATTGCGATGGCTAGCAGCCCATCGGCTTCGAGCTCGAAAGGCTGTCCTGCCTTGTCGAGCGCGCGAACGGTGACGCGCTCGGCGCGGTCGACATCCTCATGCGCGCCGGGAAATGAGAGGCAGCCTTCATTGAAGGTGGTTTCGCCCTCAAGAGCGATGATCTCGGGGTTGATGAAGACCCGGAGGTCGCTCGGCTCATCGTCCCCCGTCGCTACGTCGATGATGAACATGCGCTTGGACACCCCGATCTGCGGGGCGGCGAGCCCGACGCCGGGGGCCGCGTACATCGTCTCGGCCATGTCCTCGATGAGCGCGTGCAGCTCGTCGTCGAACTGCTCGACGTCTTGGCCGGGCTCACGAAGGCGTTTGTCTGGGTAACAGAGGATGGGACGAATCACTCGATTTTTCTAGCGCTTGGCACCCCCTACCGCAAGATCCGGGGGTTTGACACGGCCACCGAGCTAGAACATGTTCTATTTTCGAAGACCGACCCCGTAGCAAAGGAGCGCCGCGATGGCGGAGTGGGACCGTACAGTCGATTTACTCGTGATGGGCAGTGGCGCTGCAGGGATGGGTGCGGCCGTCCGCGCGCACGACCTCGGCCTCGAGGTTCTCCTGGTCGAGAAGAGCGATTTCTACGGGGGTAACTCGGCGATGTCGGGCGGCGTCTGCTGGGTCGCGAACAACCCCGGCATGGCGAAGGAAGGTATCGAGGATTCCGACGAGGAAGGCTTCACCTACCTCAAGCACATCACGAAGGGCGAGGTCTCGGACGAGATGCTCTGGCTCTACATCCGCGAGAGCAAGCGGGTTCTCAGCTACTTGCATGAGAAGACACATGTGCGGTACGTCCCGCTCGCGAAGTACACAGACTACTACCCCGAAGCGCCCGGCGGGCGCCCGGGCGGGCGGTCCATGGACCCGGTACCGTTCGACGGCGCCAAGCTCCGCGAGGACCTACTCCGGCTGCGCCGCCCTCACCCGCAGTCTCAGATTCTCGGCAAGTTCGGGATCACGGCCCGCGAAGCACAGGCGGCGATCGGCGTCGGCTTCAAGACGATGGCCTTCATGGCCTGGCAGATGCTCCTCTACATGCTTCGTCACTTCAAGCGAAAGCGCTGGGGGCGCGATACGAAGCTCTGCGCAGGCAACTCGCTCATGGGTCGCCTCTTCTACTCGCTGAGAGAGCGCGACGTGGACGCCTGGCTGAACACCGGCGTCAAAGAGCTGATCTTCGAAGACGGCCGGATCGTGGGTGCGGTGCTCGACAAGGAAGGGGAGACCCTTCGAGTGAGGGCCAACCGAGGCGTGGTGCTCGCAGCCGGCGGCTTCTCTCGGAACCTCGAGATGCGCCAGCAATATCAGCGGCGCCCGATCACGACCGAGTGGACCGCCGGGACACCTTCGAACACCGGAGACGCGATTCGCATGGGTCGCGACGCTGGCGGCGCGCTTGGCTTGATGGACGAGGCGTGGTGGACTCCCGTCTCGCTCGTCCCGAAGTCGCCGTTCTCGTGGGTGCTGGTGGTGGAGAAGAGCCTTCCTCACGGGCTGTTCGTCAACCAGGACGGCAAGCGCTTCACCAATGAAGCGGCCCCGTACATCGACGTGGTCAACGGGATGTACGACGACGTTGCAAAGACCGGGGCCGCGGACCCGCGTTGGTTCCACATCTTCGACGCGAGCTATCGGAAGTCCTCGGTGGCAGGTCCGATCGCCCCCGGCAAAGTCATGCCGGACAAGCAGCTACCGCGGCGTTACCGCGACGGGAACTACCTCTACCGAGCCGACACGCTCGAGGAGCTCTGCGAGCAGCTGAAGATCCCTGCAGCTACCGCCAAGGCTACGATCGCGCGATTCAACGAGTACGCGCTCGAGGGCGAAGACCCCGACTTCAACCGTGGCTGGAGCGCGCAGGATCGCTACTACGGCGATCCCCGGGTGAAACCCAACTGCTCACTCGGGCCAATCGAGACGGGACCTTTCTACGCGGTGCAGATCTACCCGGGCGATCTCGGGACCAAAGGCGGATTGCTCACCGACACACGCGCGCGCGTGCTCAAAGAGGACGGACAGCCGATCCCCGGGCTCTACGCGGCCGGCAACTCGACTTCCTCCGTGATGGGCCGCACCTACCCGGGGGCCGGCGGAACCATCGGTCCCGCCCTGACCTTTGGTTTCCTCGCGGCGGAAGACGCCGCCGAGCAGTCGGCGGACGCGAGCACCCAGGAAGCGGCCGAATGAAGGGACGCGATTGGCGCCTATTCGGGCGCCTCCACACAAGCCTCTACAGGCGCTTGGGCGGCCGCTTCGTCGACAGCGTTGGGCTTGGTCGCAAAGTCCTTTTGCTCACGACGACGGGCCGGAAGTCCGGTCTCCAGCGCACGACCCCGTTGGTTTACATGCGCCACGGCAACGACGCGATCGTCTACGCGTCGAACGGCGGCAAGGAAACCCCGCCTGCTTGGTGGCTCAATCTCCAGACAACCCCGGTGGCGACAATCCAAATCGGCAAGACGATCACCGAAGTCCGCGCCCGCGCAGCAACCGACGCCGAGCACGCCGAGATCTGGCCCAAAGCCGCCGCCTACAACCCCCACTGGCGCCAATACGCCCAATCGGTGACCCGCGAAATCCCCCTCATCATACTAGAGGGGGTCGATGTCTAGGGTCGCGTGAGTGGGGGGGAGACCCTGGTCGATTCTTGCGGCCAAAAGGGCGGCGACGTTTCTCAGTAGCTTTCTGTCGGCGGATTTGAGCAGCAGCCTGTAGTGGTAGCGGCCTCGCAGTCGCGCCAAGGGGGCAGGCGCGGGGCCCAAGATCTGGACGGCCCCGTCGCGAACCGCTTGATGTTGGCGCGCTGTGTCGGCGAGATGTTGCGTGGCGCTCCGAGCGTCGGCTTCGGCTCCCGCGTGGACGCGGACCGTGACCAAGCGAGCGAACGGTGGATAGCCAACCTCTTCACGGCCAACGATCTCTTCACTGTAAAACCGCTCATAGTCGTGTTGAGCCGCGAGCCGAACGGCAGCGTGATCGGGTTGATAAGTCTGGAGGATGACCTCGCCCGGCGTCTCAGCGCGCCCGGCCCGACCTGCCACCTGGGCAAGAAGCTGGAAGGTGCGCTCCGACGCACGAAAGTCCGGGAACGCAAGGCTTTGATCCGCCAGCACGACACCGACGAGGGTCACCCCCGCGATGTCATGCCCCTTGGTGACCATCTGGGTGCCGACCAAGACGTCGATCTCGCCGCTCCGCAATTGATCGAGCACCGCCTCGACTCCTTCGCCAGAAGCGGTGTCGCGATCGAGTCGCCCGACGCGCGCCTTTGGAAAGCTCTCCTCGACCGCGTGCTGAAGCTGCTCCGTCCCGACGCCGAGGTGCTTGTAGTCATTCGCAGCACATTCGCCGCACGGCGCCGTGATCGGACGATGGAAGTCGCAGTAGTGGCAACGGAGCGCGCCCTGCCCGCGATGCTCGGTCAGCGCGACGCTGCAAGCGGGACATTCGGCGATCGCACCGCAGGCTTCGCAACGCACGCTCGGTGAGAAGCCGCGGCGATTGAGGAACAAGATCGCCTGATGGCCGCCGTCGAGACAACGGCCGAGCGCAGTGCACAGAGGGCCGGAGAGCAGCGGGTGACCCGTTGGACCTCGTCGATGCCGCCGGAGATCGACGATCTCCACGGAGGGAAGCTTCGCGCCGGTTGCGCGCGAGGGGAGCGAAAGCAGCCGCATCTTGCCCTGGTTGGCGCGATGGTAGGTTTCCACCGACGGTGTCGCGCTCCCCAGCACGCAGACCGCGCCGGCGTACTGAGCGCGAAGAAGGGCCATATCTCGCGCGTGATAGCGGAAGCCTTCATCCTGCTTGAACGAGGGGTCGTGCTCTTCATCGACGACGACGAGCCGGAGATCCGCGACGGGAGCAAAGAGGGCCGACCGTGCGCCAATGGCGACTCGAATTCGGCCTCGACGAAGCGCTTGCCACGCATCCTCGCGTTGGCGCGCCGTGAGACCGCTGTGGATCACGGCGATGTCGTCGCCAAAACGGGCACGAAACCTGCCGACCAGCTGGGGGGTCAGCGCGATCTCAGGTACGAGCAAGATCGCACCAGCCCCCGCTTTGCGAACCTCGTCGATGGCCCGGAGGTACACCTCTGTCTTTCCCGATCCCGTCACTCCGTGAAGGAGAAAGGACTCGGTGCGCTGCTCGAGGATCGCGTCCTTGATCTCATCGATGGCGTGTTGCTGTGCGGAAGTCGGCAGAGGTGGGACATCTCGCTCGATGGAAGCACGAAAAAACGGGTCCGGATTGGCCTCCACCTCCTCGAAGGTGACCAGCCCCTTGTCTGCAAGCGCTCGGACGACGCTGCGCACGTCGCTGATCTCCGAACGAAGCTCATCGAGGAGCAACGAGTCCCGGCCATGCAAGCGTTCGAGCAGCTTCTTCTGGCGCGCGCCAATCCGGACGCCCTCGGCGCTCTCGCCGGTCGAGCGGATCTCCCAGGTGACGTGGTGCGCGACGCGCTGCCCTGGCAGGTTCTCCTCAGGCTCGAGAAAACCATCGGCGCGTAGGCGCTTCATCGCGCCGCTTGGCAAGGCGGGGGCGGCGGCGCGCAACACTTCGCCGAGCGGGTGCATGTAGTACTTCGCCGCTCGCTCGAGAAAGCGGAGGAGCTCCGGCGTGAACACCGGGTCGACCTCGAGCAGCCCCGCGACGGGAAGCGCCCTCTTCACGCCCTCCGGGAGCTCCTCTCTCCCCGAGACGACGACTCCCGCAAGCTTTCGCCGATTGAACGATACAGCGACTCGACTGCCGCAATGGAGCACGCCGCGGAGCGATTCTGGAACGCCGTACGTGAACAGACGACGAAGTGGCACCGGCAGAGCAACCTCGACGTAAGGAGACGTGATTAGATCGCGCCCGCTAACGGACATCGGGCTTGCGCTCGACGAGGGTTCCGTCTCGTCGGAACTTCCCGCGCTTCCGCTCGGGGTCGCGCGAATAGACGGCGAACGAGAGATCGTCGCTCTCACCAGCAGCCAAGCGGCGAATGGCCGCCATCGCGATCATCGCGGCGTTGTCCGTACATGAGATCGGCGGCGGCACGAAAAGGCGAATCCCACGCTCGTCGCACGCTTGGCTGGCTCGCGCACGAAGGCCACGATTGGCGGCGACACCACCCGTGAGCACCAATTGATCGAGCCCCTCCTGCTCGCACGCGAGTAGCGACTTCCGAACGAGGCTTTCAACGATCACGGCTTGGAACGAAGCGCAAAGGTCGGCGAGCTCCTGCTCGCTGGTCGGCACGCCTCGCGTCTGAACATAGCGTGCCAACGCCGTCTTCAGGCCCGAAAAGCTGAACTCCAGGGTCTTGCGCGAGGCCATCGGCATCGGGAACGAAACCGAGCCCGGATCGCCCTTCGCAGCGAGCTTGTCGATGATCGGCCCACCCGGGTATCCGAGCCCGAGCAACTTGGCTGCTTTGTCGAAGGCCTCCCCGGCGGCATCGTCACGCGTCTGGGCAAGCAACCCGATGTCTTCAAAGGTTTCCACTCGATAGAGAGCCGTATGACCGCCACTCACGAGGAGGCCGACGAAGGGCATCGTTGGTACGTCTTCTGAGCTCTCGCCGGGTCGCCGCAGGTAGATCGCGAAGAGGTGACCGTCCAGATGGTTCACGCCCACCAGCGGTTTGCCGAGACTCCACGCCAGCGCTTTCGCCACCTGCACACCGACCAGCAGCGAGCCGACGAGGCCTGGGCCCTGGGTAACGGCGATCGCATCGACCCCGGTAAGTCCTCCCGGTGCCTGCTCGAGCGCCTCGCGAATGACCGGAATGACCGCCTGCATGTGCGCACGCGACGCAAGCTCAGGCACGATCCCGCCGTAGGGACTGTGGGTAGCGATCTGACTCGCGACCACGTCGGCGAGCACCTCGCCTGTGTCAGTAACGAGCGCCGCGGCCGTCTCGTCGCAGGAGCTCTCGAGCCCGAGCACACGCATCACAGCGCCTCGCGCTCCAGTGCAAAGACCCCGAAGTAGTCGCACTGCCCGGAATCGATCGCCGCGCAGTCGGCCGGGTCGCAGATCGTGAGGCCCGGACCGGCGACGATGCGCACTTCTACGTTCCCTCCGCGGATCAGCGAGAGAAATACCATCGCGTCACGGCCGGCCAGCGGTCCGGCTTCGGGCCGCACCACAAACATGTAGTTCCGAAGCCGCCCCCCACCGGGGAACTCGTAGAGGCTTAGTTGATCGTGCGCGAGTGGCGGAATCGGTAGCAGCGGCGTATCAGCAAAGGTCGGGCCACAGTCTTCGCCGCTGGTCGAGATCGTGCCTGGGTTTTCGTACTGTTGATCCGGGTCGAACGTCAGGTCGAGCGTCACGCCGGACGGAAACCCGCGCCGGATGAAAGAGCAGTCGATGCCCTCCGGGCAGTTGTCCGGATCATCGACCCCGGCGATCTCACCGCGATAGACGTCGTCGTCACCCGTGGTGAACTCGCCGAGCGTATTGCACCCGTAAGTCGCGGTCAGCGCGAAGATCCACCAGCAACGCCGCATACGGGGGAGCATAGCAGAGTGCTTTGGCCCGCAAAGCGGAGCGTCACCGTTTCGGTGTGAGCCGAGTTGCTAGAGGCTTGCCCGGAGCGTCTTGCTGGCGGACAGCCAGCGCCGGTAGCCTGGAGCATCGCCCGACTCGGCGGCCAAAGAGGCCGCTTCCTCGTAGCGCACTTGGGCGTCGCGCGCGCGGCCCGCAAGCTCGTCGATCGAGCCAAGCATCCCAACCGCCCGGGCAACGAGGCTCAACGCGCCCTCCGCTCGCCCCTCGCTTTCCACGGCGCGAAGCTCCGTCGCCGCGCCCTGGTGGTCGCCCGCGGCTGTCAACGCATCGGCAAGCTCGAGCCGTGTCCGAGCAAGCGTCTGCGCAGCGGCGCCGATCTCTGCGAATAGCTCCAGCGCACGACGATAGGCGTTGGCGGCGTGATGCGGATCTCCATCGATTCGACGAATGCGCCCGATGGCGACCTGTAAGTGCGACTCGACCGACGGCTCGACGCCGGCGACGAGCTCGAGCGCCTGACCGAAGTGACGCATCGCGTCTCGTGGGCGATCTCTACGCGACGCGATCCGCCCGAGCGACAGCAGCATTTTCGCACGCTCGGGGCTCTTCGGTGCTGTGAGGTCCAGTGCTTCGCGGAGCACACCGTCGGCGCCCGAGGGATCCCCAGAGCGCGCAAGCGCTTCTCCAAGCTTGCGGCTGAAGGTCGCGATGGCGGTATCGTACACCGTATCTCCGCTCTCGAGTGTTTCGCGCCGCGCGATTTCGAGGGCACGCTGGTACTCGAGCACCGCGCCCCAATGGTCACCGCGGGACATCGCCGCGTCACCGGCCTTCTCGAGCACGACGAGGCTCGTAACCGGCTCAACTCCTCGAAATGCGTGGGCGGCGCGGACCTCTTGGGGTGCTCGAAGCTCACTCATGACCTCGAACGCGCGCCGGTGTAGCGCGCGGCGCGCCTCGGCAGGAATCGTCGCCGCCACGAGCTCCGCGATGAATGGGTGCGTCACACTGATCTTCGTGCCGTCGAGCTGGACCAGCGAATTGCCGGCAAGCTCATCCAGGCCGGCGAGCTCGTCGCTGCCAGACACAGCGCGCAGAGTGTCGAGATCGCATGTGCGACCGAGGACGCCGGCAGCTTGCAGAAGCCGCTGCGCGTCGACGTCGAGCCGCTCGATGCGCTGCGCGATGGCATCGGCCAACCTAGGTGGCGGCCCGTCGTCCGGCGTGACTCCGAGCGCCTCGAGCTGCTCGAGATGCAGCGGTAAGATGTTGCCGCCCAAGGATTCCGTGAGCGCCTGGAGCCCGGAAACCAATCGCAAATGGTAGGACCCGGCGAGAAACTGCTCGGCCTGCTCCGAGTCGAGCCCCTTCAAATGGAGAATCTCGTTGGCGAGCACCCCCCGATCGTGATCGCCGGCGGTGACCAACAACACGGGCTCGGTCCCGAGGACGCGAGCGAGCTCGATGACCGAGCGCTGCGTGAGCCCGTCGCAATACGAGAGGTCGTCCACGATGAGCATCACCCGCCCGCTCGCCGCGCGGCCTCTGCCGCGACGCACCGCGCACGCCAAGGCCTCTGCCACCGCCCCCGTGCGGGAACGCCCGTCACCTCCAAAGAGCCCCGACGGGTTCATGACCTCGTCGACGCCTGCGCCGGCCAAGGTGGAACCAATCTCGTCGCCTCGGTTGGCCATCCGTGCAAGCTCGGAATCGTCGACTTCGAGGAGCTCGGCGAGGATGGTTCGGATCGCGGAGTAGGGAACGGGCGCTCCGCTCGAGTGAGCCCCCGCGCCTACGACGAGGTCTCCCTCGGCCGCGGCCGCCTCGGCGATCTCCGTCAAGAACCGAGTCTTGCCGACGCCAGGCTCGCCGAACACGTGAACCCAGTGCGCGCCTTGCGCCGCAGTGTGTCGACTCTCGCGGATCTGGCGCAGCTCATCTTCACGTCCAACGAACTCGCGCTGCGATCCGAGCGCCGGATAGAACGATGGCCGTAGCGAACGGTTGCTGCCGAGCGCCGGCTCGGCGGCGCTGAGTCGTGCGCCGCACTCGCCGCAAAAATTCTGCGAGCCAAACACCGGAGCACCGCAGGTCGGGCAAGGCATCACGGACGTACGCCGCACGCGAAGGTCCTCGACGGCTTCCCGCAGCGCTGCCTGCATGTCGCGCGCGACTTGGAATCGGTCTCTCGCGTCTTTTGCGAGTGCCTTCATCGTGATGTCAGCCAGCCGATCGGGAATCTCTCGATTCGGGCCCGCGTGCCTAGGGTCGGGCACGGGGTCATTGAGGTGGCGAAGCACCACGCGTGTCGGCGTGTCGTCGATATACGGCAGATGCCCCACCAAAAGCTCGAACAGCACGACACCGAGCGCATAGATATCGCCACGTCCGTCCACGCCGTCGCCCCTGCCCTGCTCGGGGGACATATAGTCAGGGGTCCCGCACACGAGACCCGGCTTAGTGATCGAGCTCTCCTTGCCAACGATCGTCGCGAGCCCGAAGTCGACGACTTTGACGAGATCCTCGCCGGACCGAAGCGGTCGAAGGATGATGTTCTCGGGCTTCAAGTCCCGGTGCACGATGCCAAGCTCGTGCGCTTCGCCTAGGGCGTCGAGGGTGTTGACTAGGATATTGCAGACGCGTTCGACCGCGAGCGGTCCCTCCTCGTGCATGACCAGCGCCAAGTCTTTGCCACTCAGAAACTCCATCGCGAGATAGAGAATCCCGTCGTCGGTTCGCCCGAAGTCGATGATGCTCACGCTGTTGGGGTGGTTGAGCCGACTCGACGCTCTCGCCTCTTGATAGAAGCGCGCCACCGTCTGTTCGTCGCCGAGCAGGTGCGGGTGAATCACCTTTACGGCGACGGTCCGTCCGAGCGTGGATTGTTCGGCCTTGTAGACGCGGCCCATCCCGCCAACCCCGACCACCTCTTGCAAGAGGTAAGTTCCCCCGACGACGCGACCTACGAGCGGGTCCGCTGCACCGTGCCCTTCCGCTTCGTCGGACGGGGCCCCACATGCAGAGCAAAACCGCGCGCCGTCTTCGACCGACGCCCCGCATTGATGGCACAAACGCACCCCTGCAGCATATCCCACGGCGTGCCGGGCTCAAACTCGCCCGGCTCGCTGAACACCTGGGGGGTGCTAGCGCTGCTCTTCGTCTAGCCTGCGCATCGCTTCGAGCAGCAAATGATGCGTCGGAATCCCGATGATGTCTTCCACCGGCGTGTTGTCGGGCTCGAGCGCGAAATCACCCTCCGTGAAGCGCAGGATCCCATACACGGCCTCGGCTCCCCGGAGATCCCCGAGCGTCGAGTCGTGAATCGCGCCGTCTTGGAAGACCAGCTCACCTGAGAGCGAGCCATGGCTCACCTGAAGCCGTCCGCTCTTGCGCCCATTCGCGAGAATCTGAATGACGTCGGGAAGCGACATCTCTTGCAGCGAGCCTGACACACCGCGCGCGCCCGTCTTCTTGTGTGGCGTGTCGCCCACGATGCGTCCCGCTTTCGCGACGACCACTGCCGCCGAAGCAGGTTTGACCACGTAGTCAGATGCTCCGAGCTCGAGGCCCCGATTGACGGATGTTTGCGCCCGCTCCGCGCTGAGAAACATCAGTGGCACGTTTCCGTGGGCGCTCTGGCGCAGCTTGTGCAGAAAATCGAACCCGTCGCCATCGGGGAGACGAACCTCGCTCACGACGACGTCATGCTTCTCTTCCTGCACTGCACGAAGCGCGCCCGCGATAGAGCGCTCGATGACTACTTCGTACCCCCGCGCCGTGAATTGCATCTCGAGCGCCGAAGTCTCTTCCGGATCGGGATCAACGATCAGCACGCGATGACGCGTGGATAGCATTTTCGCCCCTTCGCCGAGAACGATGTGGCGAATCCAATCGACGACGGCAGGATCGAAGGCCGTGCCCTTGTGCTGGTCGAGCGCGTCGCATGCATCCTCCGGTGCTAGCCGTCGACCGAGAACGTTCGTCTTGTTCTGCGTGAGGTCGACGTAGCTCTCCGCGACTGCGAGGACGCGAGCACCCAGTGGAATTTCCTTGCCACTCGATCGCTCGGGGAAGCCTTTGCCGTCGAAGCGCTCGAAACGATGGCGAAGCGCGTCTACCGCTGTGGCTGGTAGGGCGACCGATTCGAGCAAGCGGCTTGGCGCCGTATATACGCGCCGGGCTAGCTCGCGTTTCGAGTCGTCATGCACCGCGTCGAAGGGCGTCACATGCGAGCTCGCCGAGACGCCGACGTCGTGCAGATACGCTGCAACGAGAATCCCCTGCACCTGTGGGAGAGTGAGCCGGATTCGTTCGCCGAGCTGCTTACAGACACTAGCGACGCGCATCGAATGACCACCGCGATCCTGATTGAGCTGCTCGATGAGCGTGACGAGCACACTCAGCGTCTCGAGATAGACCTCGGGGCTCACCGCCAGGTCGTCTCCTTGGGATGGCGCTGAGAGTTGCTCGATCAAGGTCCGACCTTGGGTAGCTGCGGCCCTCGCGTACGTCTGCGGAGGTGGCTCCTCGGACTCGGGCTCCGATGTCTGGTCGTTGGCCGCTTCCTCCATCTCGAGCGAGATGGCCCGGCGACGGCGCACGAGCTGGCCGTCTTGCTCCTCGAACACCTGGCCCCATCCGGGCACCGGATCGGATTCGCGTGAGCTGCGGACCGCGCGTGAGGAGGCGCCGCTCAGCAGCATCTCGAACGGGCCGTTGTTCTGGTCGTAGTGCTTTGCAATGGAGGCGCGGATGGCGGCCTCACGCGCCACGTAGACCTTCACGTCGCGCGCGCCCGTGGCAAACTGCATCTGTTGGCGAACGTCGTCGTCGCTCACGTCTGCGGCTACGACCGAGAGGGTCCGCGTGCGCCCGTCGTAGAGAATCGGAAATGCCGTGAGCCGCTTGGCAAGCTTCTTTGGAACTTTGCCGAGGAGCCATGGATCGACGCCAGCCTTGGCGAGCTTCTCCGAGCTCACGAAACGCGTCTTGAAGAGGCCCGCCGTGTACTTGAGGAGCTCAGCCTCGGTCATCAGTCCGAGCTGGAGGACCGACTCTTCCGCTGTCGACTGCGTCCGCTGCGCGTGGATCAATACCTCATCGTAGAGGCTCGGAGACACCCTCCCCTCGACTACGAGGCGATCCAAGATCGCGATGCCGCGAATCTTCGCGGACTGTTCTGGTTGAGCCCCCCGACTCACGGTCTCTCCAGTCTAGCCGACGAGAACCCGCCCGGCCCGCTTTGGACCAGAAAACCACAAATAGACAAGGAACCCGGGCCTGCTACAGTCGGTTCCCGTGAGGCGGCGGCTGGGCATCTGGCTCTTGATGAGCTTGACCATGATCGGTTGTGCCACGACCGGGGCGTTTGAAAACGGCCTCTATCGCGGCGCGCAGACCTCCTATCGGATCGGGCCGGTCTCCTCGGACTGGACACCCGTCACGGTGAACCACCAGAACGATCTCGCTTGGCACAGCGAAGCCAAAGGCGCGGTCATGCACGTCGACTCTGACTGCAACCCGGGGCTCGACATCCCGCTCACCGCGCTTCGAAGTCACCTGCTGATCGGCTTCACGGAGCGAGAGGTCCTCGAGGAGGAAGTGGTGGCGATGGATGGCAGAGAAGCGCTCCGCACGCACCTTCGCGCGAAGCTGGACGGCGTCCCACGCGAGATCCTTCTCCAGATACTCAAGAAGAACGACTGCGTCTACGACTTCGGCCTCATCACGCCACCAGGCGCCGCCTTCGAAGACGCCCTGAGCGACTTCGACGGGATGCTCGCTGGTTTCGCGACCAACACGGGCCAGCCGTGAGCTCGGCGGCTCCATCGACCCGCCCCCGCAACTTCACGACCTGGGCCGACTACCAGCTACGACGCCTGCGCAAGTCCATCGAAGAAGTCGGCGGCGCCGCGCTCCTGGCCGGCAGGACCATCCGCACCCTCTTCACTTCGCGATTCGACGTGAGCGAGTTCATCTATCAGGTCGAGACGCTCGGCGTGAAGAGCCTTGCGATCGCTGCGGCGACCGCGATCTTCGTCGGCATCGTCATGACGATACAGTTCGCGGTGTCGATGGAGGCATTCGGGGCGAAGGACACCCTAGGCCGCGTGATCGCTGTTTCCGAAGCGCGTGAGCTGGCACCCTCCCTTACCGCGCTCGTGGTGGGCAGCCGCATCGCAGCCGGCATCGCGGCCGAGCTCGGATCGATGATGGTCACCGAGCAGGTCGACGCCATTCGGGCCCTCGGCGCCGATCCGATTCGAAGGTTGGTCGTGCCAAGGTTGATCGCGTGCATCATCATCATGCCGCTCATTACTTTCGTAGCATTCCTCCTCGGCATGCTGAGCTCGATGCTGGTCGCGGCGCTCTCCTACGGCATCCCGATGGAGTTCTTCTCCTCCACGGCGCTCGACACGCTTCGCATCCAAGACTTCGCGAGTGGCGTTTTCAAGACGCCGTTCTTTGGCTTCTTAATCGCAATTCTGGGTTGCTACTTCGGCTTGGAAACGCGCGGCGGCACCGAGGGCGTCGGCCGGTCCACGACACGGGCCGTCGTAGTCGTGTCCATCAGCATCCTGATGGCGGACGCGCTTCTCACTCAGATTTTCGTGAGTTTCGGCACACTCTGAGGACAATCAGATCCGATTGGGCGCCTCGAACGTCCTAGAGAACATGGCTCGCTGGCTTCTTTTAGGGTGTGTGTTGGGCGCCGCCGGATGTTCGTTCGGTGGCCCGGCTCCTGTGCGCTCGAGCGGCGAGGACCTCAGCCCGTCGTTCATGGTGGCCCCGGCCCTCGATGTATCCAGATTGGCGAAGGTCGACGACTGCGTCGATTGCCACGGCGACGTCGCCTCACACTGGATGAGCAGCGTGCACGCCTACGCGTCGTTCGACAACCCCTGGTACCGCGCGAGCATCGACGAGTTCCGTCAACGTCGTGGCGAAAAGGAGAGTCGATTCTGTGCGGGCTGCCACGACCCACTGTTGCTGATGTCGGGAGACATCGACACTGAGGTCGCGCCGGACAACGCGCTCGCGTATGCCGGCATCACGTGCTTGGTGTGTCACAGCGTCGAGTCGACCCGACCGGACGGCAACGGCAGCTTCACCTTGACCGACGATTCGGTTCTGATCCCGGACCCCGCGAAACCCGAAGAGATCGATGCGCATCGCGCGCGTCTCACGATGGAGCCGCTTCGGTCAGCGGCGCTTTGCGGTTCCTGCCACCGGTCTTTCTCCGGACCCGCCATCGGCAATGCCAACCATCTGCCCGGCATCGACGACCTCGGCGACTGGACGTCGTCAGCGTACGGCGGCGGAGTGCAGGACCACCTCGTTTCCGTCGAGGAGGGCAGCTGCCAGAGTTGCCACATGAGAGCCGAGCCCGCCTCCGACGCCGAGATGGCCGGAGCGCACGACGGAATGATCCGCAGCCATCGCTGGGCGGCCTCGCACACCGCCTTGGCCATGCAGCTCGGCGACCCCGAGGGCGCCCGCGAGACCGCAGGCGCGCTCGAGGGCGCTGTGACGGTGGACGTCGGGTCCGTCCGCGCGGGCCAGCGCAGCTACGTCTTGCCAGAGGAGGCGCGCGTGCGCGGCGGCGAGCGCGTCATCTTCGACGTACTGCTAGAGAACGAACGAGTCGGACACCGGTTTCCTGGCGGTGTCCGCGACATGCAGGACACCTGGCTGGAAGTCGTAGTCCGGGACGCGTCGGGACGCGTCCTCGGCATCTCGCGACCGGCTGCCGAAAGCCACGAAGACGTGTTCGTTCTTCGCGCGACGGTGCTCGCCGAAGAGGCGAATCCCGACCTCCTCCATCGGGTGCATCGATTCAAGGCAGTGGCCTTCGACCGGACGATCGAGGCCCATGACGCGCGCGCGGTCCGGTACTCGATCGAGCTCCCTTCGCACATTGCGCTTCCCCTCGAGGTCGATGCGCGGCTGCTGCATCGCAAGCACAGCCCTGAATTTCAAGCGTTCGCATGCAAGGCCAGCCGAACGGCGCGCGGAGTCGCATTTGCGGCGACCGCCGAACAGCATGGGAAGATCGCGCTCGACCCGTGCACCGAACAGCCGGTCACGCTGGTGGGTTCGGCGACCGTCTGGATGGGGCGTGGCGCGAAGACACGCGCTGTCGAGGGAGGCGCCGCACGCCCGGCTGTCGAGCGATTCCTCACTCAAGGGCTGGCGTTGCTCCACGCCAAGCAGGAGCACGTCCATGTTGCGAAGCCAAGCATCGAGCGGGCGCAGCGCCTGGCGCGCGACGCGGGGTCGCCGGAGCTGCAGGCGCGAGCGTTCGTGCTCCGAGCTCGGCTTGCCGCGATACAAGGGAGGCCGGAGGAGGCGGTTGCGTTCACGAAGCGAGCCGAAGCCTTGATCGGCCCCTCCGCTGTCCTCGATCGTGTGCGCGGCGATGCGTATGCCCGCGTATGGCGCTGGGCGCGAGCGGCGCCGGCCTACCAACGGGTCGCCGACGCAGCGCCGCTCGACTACCGCGCTTGGCGCGACCTAGCGCGCGCGTACGGAAGCCTGTCGGACGACCGAAACGCGCTCGGGGCGGCAGACGCAGGGCTACGCCTGAGGCCGCGCGACGAGAGCCTACTTCGAAGCCGCGCCCTCGCGCTCGAAGCGTTGGGCGACCCGAAAGCCGAACGGGCCAAGCTCCGTTGGATGGCACACCGAAAGCCGGACGCACAGCCGGCATTGTTGGCAACTTGTGAGCAAGCACACGAGAGGTGTCGCAGGGACCGCCAGCCCATACCGCACTACACGCTCACACCCCCGACAAAAGCCATTCACGGGAGCGTCGATCCCGGATAGGATGCGGACAATGGCAAAGCGGCACCAAAAGAAGAGCGCAAGCACGAAAAAGCGAGACAAGAGAGGTGGGCCGTCCCGCAACACGGTTGGCAGCACGCAGACACACGGCGTGATGGGCAACATGGTGAGCGGCTTCAGGCGTGCGGTTGGCTCCGAGTCGTCCAACGAGGGGAAGAGCGGAAGCCTGCTCTGGACGGCCGTGCTCGTCACCGCCGCGCTCGCGGTCATCGCGTGGAACTTCGCGCGCTAGTCGCGAATCGCTCGCCAGCGCAACCAATGATCGGCCAGCACTAGAGCCACCATCGCTTCGCCCATGGGCACGAAACGTGGGAGCAGACACGGGTCGTGACGACCGGTGGTCCGGATCGTCGTCGGATCGCCGCTCGCCGTCACGGTGTCCTGCGCGCGCGGCAAGCTGCTGGTCGGCTTGATGGCCGCGCGGAGGACGATCGGCATGCCGCTAGAAATGCCGCCGAGCATCCCTCCGTGACGATTGGCACGCGTGCGAATGTTGCCTTCGGCGTCAGTCTCGAACGGATCGTTGTTCTCGCTGCCACGTGCTGTCGCCACGGAGAACCCCGCGCCGTATTCGACCCCGAGCACGGCAGGCAGGCTGAACAGCGCTTTGCCAAGGTCGGCTTTGAGCTTGTCGAAAACCGGCTCGCCGAGACCGGCTGGTACGTTGCGCGCCACGATCTCGGCGACGCCACCAATGGAGTCCTGGTCTTTGCGCATCCGCTCGATGAGGGTGACCATCTGCTCGGCAGCGCCCGGATCCGGGCAGCGCACGATGTTGGGTGCCCCATCCGGCAAGGTCTCGACTTGATCCAGCGTGACGCGCTCGGGAACGTCGGCCCGGATGTCACCAACCTGCGTGACATAGCCGAGCACCTCGCCGCCGAACGCATGCGCTAAGAGCTTCTTGGCAACGGCGCCTGCTGCAACTCTCGCGACGGTTTCGCGCGCGCTGCTTCTTCCGCCCCCGCGGTAGTCGCGGCGGCCGTACTTTGCATCAAACGTGTAGTCGGCGTGGCCTGGCCGGTAGACGTCCTGGATCTTGGAGTAGTCGCGGGAGCGTTGATCCTCGTTGCGAACGATGATCGCGATCGGGGTGCCGGTGGTTTGGCCTTCGAAGACGCCGGCGAGGATCTCAGGCGCGTCGGGCTCTTTTCGTTGTGTGACGATCTTGCTCTGGCCCGGACGACGGCGCGCGAGGTCCGGGATGATGTCTTCCTCGGAGAGGGGAAGGCCTGGGGGACACCCGTCGATGATCACCACGTTGGCCGGGCCGTGGCTCTCGCCCGCCGTGGTCACGCGGAAGGCTTGGCCGAAGGTGCTACCAGGCATGGGGACTCACTTCTGGGGGCCTGGGTTTCGGCCGATCGCGCGGCCGACGAAAAACGGCCCCATCTGCTGGATGTACTGCGAGGTCTGCACGGTGCCACGCATCGACTGAACCACGTGCGAAAGCGGATGCAGCTCGGCGCCGATCAGCCCGATTAGGAACTCGTTGTCGTTGGTGTCGAGCCCATGACAGGCGAGCCGTACGTCGTGCGCGAGGTCTTGCTCCCCGTACGCGCGGCCGATCGTGGCGTGCTCGCGAAGGATGCCACCCTTTTCTCGCGGCTCGAGCTGTTCGAACGCGCCGGTGCGGCGGAGCGGGTACCACACCGCCCAGTTCCACTTTTCGTTGAGGACCGTTTGGCGAGGGCGATCGAGAAGCCAGAACTCGAGGTCCTGCTCGTAGCCACTGCTGTAGGTGCGGCCAATCATGGTGAGCTCGGGACGGAGGATCCAATCGCGCATCGGATCGGCCTCGAACAACGGTCGCACCGAGTCGACGAACAGCGCCGGGTCTTCGCCAAACGTCAGAAGCGCGACGCCGCGGGGATCGTTTGCGTCCGCGTAGACGACGCCGGGGACCCCGCGCTCCCGGAGTGCCGCGATCAAGGCCTCCTGGTTAGCCGCGATCGACGTGCCAGTGGGCACTTGGAAGACCAGCAGTTGCATGAAGAGCCGCCGATCCATGAGCTGCGGCTCACCGTCTTTCGGGGCTCCCCGCTCGCGGGTGTCGATCTGAGGGGCGCCGTCGGAGCCGCCGTGGTGTCCATGCGAATGGGCCATGGGGGGACTCATAGCGCTTTTATGGGCCTCCTGCACAGGGTAGGCTCCCCGGAATCGTCATGATGCGTGCGTTTCAAATCCTAGGTGCGGTCCTGCTAGTCGGCATCGCGGCCGTCGCGGTGTTCGTCTATTCCATGAACGAACCCCGACCCGAGGGCACTCGGGGCCCGGAGGCCGACGCGCTCGGCCGCGCGATGGAGGCCGCGGTCGACAAGGAGGCGTGGGACCGCACCGGCGCCGTTCGCTGGTCGTTCTTCGAACAACATCACTACGTGTGGGATCGTGAGCGCGGACTGGTGGAGATCAAGTGGGGGGAGTCGCGCGCGCTGTTTCGCACCGCGGACCAGAGCGGCCGCGTGTGGAGCGAAGGCAAAGAGCAAAGCCCGGAGGACGCGAAGGAGGCCCTGCGGACGGCTTATGCGTATTGGATCAACGATTCGTTCTGGCTCAACCCAGTGGTGAAATTCTTCGACCCTGGTGTGGAGCGCTCCCTCGTGAAGCTCGACGACGGTCGGGACGCACTGCTCATCAGCTACACGTCGGGCGGCGTGACCCCAGGTGACGCCTACCTTTGGATTCCGAGCGCAGACGGCCTGCCCGCCGCGTGGCGCATGTGGGTCCAAATCATCCCCGTAGGCGGCATCGAAGTCACCTGGGAGGGCTGGAAAGAGCTCAGCACCGGCGCGAAGGTTTCCACCGAGCACGAAGGCTGGGGCCGCCTGATGACCTTCATCACGAAGGTCGAAGGCGCGGAAAACCTAGAGGCCCTCGGCGTCGAGCCGGAACTGTTCGACCCAATCCTCTAAGGCTTCGGCCGGCGCGTCACACTGAAGACGCCGACGACGACGAGCACCGCACCGAGGATGCTCAGCGCGTTCGGGAACTCCCCGAACAGCAGGACACCCCAGGTGTATGCGAGCACGATCTGGACGTAGGTGACCGCGGACGCTCGGCCGGCCGTCTCTAGCTTGAAGCCCTTGGTGATCTCGATTTGACCGAGCTGAGCTGCGACCCCGATCCCCAAGAGGAGAAGCCACTCGATGCCCTGAGGCATCACCATTCCCTCGAGGGCCAAAAGCGGCAACGACGCAGGGCCAGTGACCAACGGAAAGTAGAAGACGACGACCATGTGGTGCTCCGTCGCGCCGAGGCGACGGATGACGACGTACGCAATCGCGGAGAAGATCGCGCCGACCACGCCAACTACGACGGCCACCGGATCGAGCGCCGTGCCGCCGGCGAAGAGGAACGTGGGCTGCGCGACGAGCACTACACCCGCCATGCTGAGGATCGTCGCAACGACCTCGGTGCCACGGAGCGGCTCCCTGAGGGCGAACACGGCGATCAGCGCCGCGAGCATCGGATTGCAGAACTGGATCACCGTGGCGTCGGCAAGGGGCAGGTGATTGATCGCGTAGAAGTAGCAACTCAAGCCCATGAAGCCCGCGAAGCCGCGCATCAACAGCAGCTTCCTGTTGTTGCCCCACGGCGAGATCGGAAGGCTTCGAAGCGCCCACCAGCACATCAGGAGCGTGACGATGACGCGCGCGAGAACGAGCTCCATGGTCGGCAGACGCTCGCCGGCGAGCTTGGCGAACACACTCATCGCACTGAAGAACAGCGTCCCTACGAACATGTGGCGAATGCCAGGCGTGAGGCGTTGCCATGGCGGGAAGAGGACGGGCACGCGGCGCGTTGTGTCTGCAAATGCGCGCAACGCAACCTGGTGATAGGAGAAACGCATGAGAACGCTGACGAGGAGCTTCGCGCAGGGCCTCTTGGTCCTTGCACCGGTCGCCATCACCGTCTGGGTCGTGATCTTCACGGTCACGACACTCGACGATTGGCTCGACACCCGGGTCCCAGGGCTCGGCATCGTGATCGCGGCCCTCGGGATCACATTCATCGGCTATCTCACGGGGAACGTGGTCGGCAACAAGCTCCTCGAGTGGCTCGAGGCGGGGATGCAACGTGTGCCGTTGATTCGGATCCTCTACAACGCGCTCCGAGACCTCTTCGGTGCGTTCGTTGGAACGCAACGGAAGTTCGACAAGCCCGTCGCGGTCGAGATCAACCCACACGGTCTCAAGGTGCTCGGCTTTCTCACGGCGGAAGACTTCGACGATCCGCAACTCGCCGGACACGTCGCGGTGTACTTGCCGGAGTCCTACAACTTCGCGGGAAACCTCATCGTGGTGCCGCGGGATCGGGTGCGCCCGCTCGACGCCGACGGGGCCGAGTTCATGGCGTTCATCGTGTCGGGGGGCGTGACTGCAATGAACGCGGCCAAGACGGCCATCGATCCTGCGCGGGGTTGAAGACCGGAGAATCGGTCGCGACGCACGTGCTCGGAAGGCCCGGAGAATCGGTCGCGACGCACGTGCTCGGGAGCGGGTCCCGCTCGGCCGTCCCCACACGGCAACAAACGACTCGCCTCCCGCCCACTCCCTGTGCCGCACATCCCGACCGATTCTCCTCCATACGCAACCAGCCATGCGCGGCAGCGCGAGCCCGAAGGGCGAAGCCCGGCGCGAATGCGCCGCCAAGGCCGAGCGCAGCGAAGGCCGCGGAGGGAGGATTACGCGGTGGGGGTGGGTGGGTGGACATTAACCAAACGCTCGAGCTCTCGAGCCCACTCGCGTCCACATACCTCCCGACGCCAATCGCTTGTTCGCTGACGCTGACGCTGACGCTGGCGCTGACGCTGACGCTGACGCTGGCATTGACGCTGGCGCTGACGCTGGCGCTGGCGCTGGCGCAGACGCTGAACGCAGACGCTGACGCTGGCGCTGACGCTGGCGCTGGCATTGACGCTGGGAGCGGGTATCTTCCGGCCCTCATGGCAACAAGCGTTTTTGAATCACCTCACGACTTGAAGTCCGCCGTTGGCAAGCACCTCGGGTACAGCCCCTGGATGACGATCGAGCAGGATCGGGTCAACACGTTTGCCGACGCGACCGACGACCATCAGTGGATTCACGTCGATGTCGAGAAAGCAAAGACGGGGCCCTTCGGAGCGACGATTGCCCACGGGTATTTGACACTCTCGTTGGTGAGCTCGTTCATGCCTCAGATCTTCGAAGTCCGTGGGTTCGAGTTCGCGGTGAACTACGGCACCAACAAGGTGCGCTTCCCGAACGCGGTGAAGGTCGGCGCACGCATTCGCGGGGGGGCCGAAGTGGTGTCGGTCGAGGAATCCAAAGGCGGCATTCTCTCGGTCGTGCGCGTGACCGTGGAGATCGAAGGCGAGGACCGCCCCGGCTGCATCGCCGAGACGGTTAGCCTGTACTTCCCAAAGAAGTAGTTCCCACGCCGTGCCGTCAACGCACTGCGGACGATGCTGCTATACTGTAGGTATGGTTCGGATCCTCGCCCTCTCTTTGTTGGTTTTCAGTGTTGCGTGCGGGGGCGAAGCGAGCTCTCACAACGATGGCGGCTCGGGCGGCAGCGGAGGCGTCGGTGGTGTCGCCGGCACTGCTGGAAGCTCTGGTAGTGGGGGCAGCACCGGTGGCTCAGGCGGCGCGCCCGGCGCGTTGAGCCTGAAGTGGGGGCCGGTCGAGGTACCGGCGGCAACGGAGTCCACGCAATGCGTGATGAAACGTCTCGGGAACACCGAGCCGATCTCGGTACACGAGATCTACAACGTCCTCGGGGCAACTTCGCATCACTTCATCGTCTACAAGGTCGACGATACAGTCGAGCGGCCGGAGCCCTACCCCTGCGCTCCCTTCACCGATACCTTCAACGACCCACCCCTGATCATCACGCAGCGATCGGAAGATAGACTCACACTCCCGGACGGCGTCGCCTACACCATCGCGCCGAACCAGATGATCCGTATGGAGCTCCACTACATCAACCCTGGAGTCGCCCCGCAGATGGCGGAGGCCACATCGACCTTCGTCCCGATGCCGGCTGAGGACGTGCAAAACGAAGCAGACATCATGTTCCTGGGTGACACGAACATCAGCATCCCCTCGATGAGCGAGGCCACCGTTGGCCCCACGTTCCTCGAGCTCCCGTCGCGCTTCGATGGCGTGAACTACTTCGCGATCACCGGGCACGAACACCAATGGGGCACGAACGTGTACGTCGAGGTGGCCGAGAGCGCCGGGGCCGCGGGCACGCCGGTCTACGACATACCGATCTTCCGCTGGGACGAGCCCGAGACAGTCACCTACGATCCTCCGTTCACCGTGCCGGACGGGGGTGGGTTCAGGGTCACATGCGATTGGAACAACCTGAGCAACGAAGACGTCTTCTTCGGGACCGGGGTCGACGACGAGATGTGCTTCATCTGGGCTTACTACTTCCCAAGCCGAGGTCCGCTCATCTGCGCAAATGGCCTGATCGGCTGCAACTAGGGTGTGTCTTAGACCACCCGCCCACCCCCACCCGTAGTCCTCTCTCCGCACCCTTAGGGCTCGGGCTGTGGCGATCTTTCTACAAAAGCTGAAAAATGCACCCTCTCGGTCAGAAAATGTAGAGTTGGGGCCGCTCACCAGCGCGATGTCGCGCTGCCAGACGGGGAATGGGAGGGAGAGCGTGACGTACAGCAATAGCCCAAAGGGTTTCAATCGGGGTTGGGTCGCAGGACTGCTGACTTTGGCGATGGGGCTCAGCTCCAGCGCCTCCGCGCAGTCTACGCAGATCGACCTCAATCAGTTCAGGCCTTCCGAGCTCGCAACAGACGGCTTCGCGGCAAGCACACCGGACGGTCAGGGACACCTGCGCTTCGGCTTTCAGGTGTGGCTCGACTATTCGGACGACCCGCTAAGGCTAGACATTGCCGGGGTCGAGACGGACGTGGTGCACCAACAGCTCACCGGACACTTGATGCTCAGCCTCGGGCTAGTCGATCACATCGTGCTCTTCGTCGACATGCCCTACCACTTCATGATCAAGCCGGGCGGCGGCGCCGCAGGCCTAAACGAGTCGAACCTCGGAGACCTCTACTTCGGCGCGAGGTTCAACTTCTTCGGCACACGCGAAGACATCTTCCAAATCGGCGCCCAGGCCACGATGACCTTCAACACCGCCTCGGCGGCGCGCAGCACGCAGGACTTCGCAGGTCAGGTCGACAAGAGCCCACACCTCGGTGGTTGGTTCGAGCTCCTGCTCAACTTCAACGCCGGCGACTTCGTCCGGATTCCCATTCAAGCGGGATACAAGCTCAGCACGCAAGGCCAACAGGTGACCCCGGACTTGTTCGTCGGAAACGAGTTCACGTTTGGTGGCGGCGTCCTCGTCATGTTGGGGGACGACCACTTCATGATCTCCGCGGAAGCGTTTGGCCGTACGGCTGCCAACAAGACCGTGGATTTCTGGGCAAAAAACGAGACTCCGGTCGAGGTGCTCGGCGGCTTCAAGTGGTTGCCTGATTTCGGATTCACGCTCGGCGTGGGTGGCAGCGCCGGCGTCACGCAGGGCTACGGGGCCCCGGATTGGCGCGTATTCGCGATGCTCGGCTACACGATGCCGGCCGACAAGAAGGCTCCCGATGCCGACAACGACGGCATTCCCGACGAGCTCGATCAGTGCCCGAACGAAGCAGAGGACATGGATGGTTTCGAGGACGATGACGGCTGTCCGGACCTCGACAATGATGGAGACGGCATCCCCGACGCCGACGACAAGTGCCCGAACGAGCCCGAAGACATGGACGGCTTCGAGGATGATGACGGCTGCCCAGACCTGGACAACGACGGAGACGGCATTCTCGACGTCGACGATCGGTGCCCGGACGATCCTGGAACACCAGAGAACAACGGTTGTCCCGATCCGGATCGTGACGGCGACGGCGTCCCCGATCGCATCGACAACTGTCCCGACGAGCCAGGCACGGTCGAGAATCAGGGCTGCCAGGCGAAGCAGCTCGTCGTCATCGGCGACGGGAAGCTCGAGATCCTCGAGAGGGTCTACTTCAAGAAGGGCAGCGCCAAGCTGCAGAAGCGGTCGTGGGCGTTGCTCGACAACGTGGCCGCCGTCTTGATCGCCCACCCGGAGATCAAGAAGGTGCGCGTCGAGGGCCACACCGACAAGAGCGGAAGTCTCAAGTACAACATGATCCTGTCGAAGAAACGCGCCAACACGGTGGTCCGCTACCTCGTCGGTCGGGGTCAGGTAACCCGTTCTAGACTGGTGGCCCAGGGCTATGGTCCGAAGAAGCCGCTTTACGAGAACCCGAAGAGCGTCGAAGAGGCGGCTCTCAACCGTCGCGTCGAGTTCCACGTCGTGAAAAAAGCCGAGCCGAAGAACTAACCCTTCACGGCCAACGAAGAACGGGCTCCGAGCAAATGCTCGGGGCCCGTTTTTTTCGTGCTGCCAAGCCCAAGCGCAGCGCCGGGCGCGGAGGCACGCTGCTCACTCGCGTGAGAGTGACACTGAACTACGGGTCGGGGTGGGCGGGTGGTGTAACCAGCGAGAAGGAGCTGGCGAACTTCTTGAGCATTTCCAGCGCCTGATCGATGTCTTCGTAGCTGTGGCCGCGGGTGACGTTGAGGCGGAGCCGCTCTTCGCCCTCTTTCACGGCGGGGTACATGATGGGAACCATCAAGACACCGTTCTCGAGCAGAGCGACGTGCGTGAACATCGCTTTGGTTTCGTCCCGAATCATGATCGGCATGATGTGCGAGTTGCTGTCACCGAGATCGAAGCCGATATCGGTGAGCCCCTTTCGCATGTACTCGGACTTCTCATGGAGCTCTTTGACCATCGCCTCGCCGTCCGATTCGAGCATGTCGAGGATCGTGCTTGCCGCAGCGACGATCGGGACTGGCAGCGAGGCGCTGAACAGAAACGACCTCGCGTTGTGCTTGATGAAGTCAACCACGTCGGTTTCGCCGAGAAGGATGCCGCCGATCCCACCGAAGGTCTTGGAGAAGGTGCTGATGACGACCGGCACCTGACCCTCTAGCCCGTACTTCTCGATGATCCCACGCCCACCTTTGCCGAGCGTGCCCGTCCCGTGGGCGTCGTCGCACACGATCGCCACGTTCTCGTGCTTGGCGCACACCTCGATGAACTCTTGGATCTTTGCTTCATCGCCATCGAGCGAATAGATGCCTTCGATCAGCACCAGCGCGTTCTTGCGATCGCGTTTGCGCAACACCCGGTCGAGCGCCTTGGCGCTGTTGTGATTGAAGAAGCGAACCTCGGGCGCGCGCATCGGAGTGCCGGCCGCGAGAAACGTGCCGTCCAGAATGCAGGCGTGGCTGAGGTTATCGAGCACGACCGTCGTGTCTTTGTCCGCCAAGGACATGATCGTGCCGACCATGGCTTGATAGCCGGTGGTGAAAATCAGCGCCTTCTCGAACCCGTACCAAGCGGCCAGCCGCTCCTCGAGCTCGATGTGCGGTTTCGTAGTGGCTTGCACGCGTGACGAGCTGAGGCCGCACGCGTACTGATCGACCGCGGCTTTCGCGGCCTCCTTGACCTTCGGGTGGTTGGTGAGACCGAGGTAGTCGTTCGAGCTGAAGTTGACGATCGGCTTCCCGTTGATCGTCGTGTGCAAACCACCCGACTCGAAGGGCCGGAAGTAGGGGTAGATCTGCGCCGCCTGGGCGTCGCGCACGCGCTGGAGCTCCGCGTGCGCCTTTTCGGTAATCCAGCTCATCGGTTTCCGCCGGCGTAACGTACCGTAATTTCCTGCGGATACCACATCTGAAACAGGACGAGCGGCCGGTTTTCCGACGCTTGACGGAGAATGTGAACGCAAGCATATACGGGCGGCATGTCGGATACGTTGAAGGACGAGCTTAGGCAAATCATTGTCGAAGTGACCGAAGTCGAGGATATACCAGAGGATACGCCCTTCGCGGACCTGGGTATCGACAGCATGATGGCAATCGAGATCGTCGCCGATGTCGAAAAGAACTACGACATCACCATCGCTGAAGAAGAGCTCCCCGATCTGACCAACCTCAAGGCGGTCTACGACAAGGTCCAGCAGAAGCTCAGCGAAGCGAGCTAGCTAGCCCGACTGAGGCTGTCCACGCCTCCCAAAAGCTACTTCGCTCGGCCGAAGATCTTCGAGCCGGGCGGCACGGATTTGGTCAGCCAGACGTTGCCGCCGACTACCGACCCTTGGCCGATGACGGTCTCGCCACCGTGAATCGAAGCGCCGGCGTATATCGTGACGTCGTCCTCGATGGTGGGGTGACGCTTGCTGCCGCGACGACCGTTGATGTCGCCGCGCGAAACGCTGAGGGCGCCCAGGGTGACGCCCTGGTAGAGCTTGACGTTCTTCCCGATGATCGCAGTCGCGCCGATCACCACGCCAGTGCCATGGTCGATGAAGAAGCTCTCGCCGATCTGCGCGCCCGGGTTGATGTCGATACCAGACTTGCTGTGCGCGTGCTCGGTGATGATTCGTGGAATCATCGGGACGCCTTCCAGGAAGAGCTCGTGTGCGACGCGGTATGCCGAGATTGCTTGAATGCTCGGATAGCTGAAGACCACTTCTTCGATGGAAGACGCGGCCGGGTCGCCATCGTACGCCGCACGCACGTCGGTGTTGAGGACGCGCCGGAGCTCGGGAATCTTCTTGAAGAAGCGCAGGACGACCTCTTCGCTCCAACCTTCTGGCTTCTGCTCTCGGACCTGACCCATTCGCTCTTGATAGCGAAGCGCGCGACAGATCTGCTCGACGAGGATGTCTTGTGCTGGGTAGAGATGCTCGCTCAGTGCATAGCGAATGTTGGTGCGGTTGAGTGCACGGGTGCTGTAGAAGCCCATGTAAAGCACGGGCATGATGTGATTGAACGCGGAGATCACCGCGCGCTTGTTCGGAAGGTCGGCGCTATCGAGGTTGTTGATCTCGTCGTCATCGTCATACGAAGCGGTGATGACGTCGATCACGTCCTCTAGGTCTTGGTGACGCTGCGGTCCTCGTCCGTCCATGGTTGCCCTATGTGTAGCACGGAGGACGCGTCAACTGCGAAAAGGGGCGGTCAAGCATTCAGCCATCCGCCTTCGCGATACCATGCGACGGCGTCGGCGAGCGATTCGCGCAGGGGGCGGATCGTATACCCCAGCTCGCGCTTGGCCTTGTCGTGGGAAACGACCTCGTTGGAGACGCTCGCGCGCAGCATGTCCGCGGTGATGAAGGGGTCCTTCTTGGTGATGGCGCCACCGGCCAGGGCGAACGGAAGCAGCACCCAACCAACCCAAAGCGGCAGCGCGCGCGTCGGCACCTTGGCGCCCGTGAGCTCACCATAGAGCGACACCATCTCCATGATGGGGATGACGTCGCCCGTGAGGAAGTAGCGTTCGCCCACCCTGCCCTTGTCGGCTGCGGCGATCATCCCGGCAGCCACGTCGCGCACGTCGACGTAGTCGCTCAAGAGCTCGAGCAAGACCGGGACGCGTCCGAAGTACATGTCGATCAGCGCCGCGCCGATCATCGACGGCTCGTAGTCGTGCGGGCCGATCATGGAGCCCGGGTTGACGATCGTGGCGTTGAGACCGCGCGCGCACGCGTCGAGCACGATGGTCTCGCCGACTGCCTTGGAACGGTGGTAGTCACACTTCTCATCTAGCGCGAGGGGACGCTCTTCCGTGAGCGGTTCTTCGAGAGGCTCGCGCTCAACCGCATGATGGGAGCTCGTGTGCACCAGGCGAAGGCCGCGGGACAAGCACGCCTCGACGACTGTTCGAGTCCCTTCGACGTTGATCGGGACCATCATCGGGTCCTTCTTCGGCCGGAGATCGATCTTCGCGGCGAGGTGGTACACGACGTCCACCCCCTCGAGCGCGCCAGCAACGTCGTCGGCTTCGAGCACCGAGCCGGACACGAACTCGATCTCGAGACCCTCGAGCGACGCCGGCCGGCTTCCCGGCTCGAGCACCCGCACCTGATGACCGGCCTCGAGCAGCCTCCGCACGAGGACGTTGCCGAGTCGTCCGCCGCCGCCGGTGACGACGGCTAGCATGCAGGGCTCTTGTCGAACACGCGGCCGATCAGATCTTTGGCTTCACTTTGAATCAACGCCAGATGCTCTCGGCCCATGAAGCTCTCTGCATAGATCTTGTAGACGTCCTCGGTGCCGGAAGGCCGTGCAGCGAACCAACCGTTCTCGGTCGTCACCTTGAGGCCGCCGATCGAGGCGTCGTTCTCGGGCGCCTTGGTGAGCACCTGGACGATGGGCTCACCAGCCAAGTAAGACGCATCGAGGTCGGATTCACTCATGCCTTTGAGGGCAGCCTTCTGGTCTGGTGTCGCAGGGGCGTCGATGCGTTCGTAGACCGGGGAGCCGAACTGGGCAGTGAGTGTCTGGTAACACTCACCGGGGTCTCGCCCTGTGGTTGCGGTAATCTCGGCAGCGAGCAGGTTGAGGAGGATCCCGTCCTTGTCGGTGGTCCAGACGGTTCCGTCCTTGCGAAGGAACGACGCTCCCGCGCTTTCTTCGCCACCGAACCCGTACGAGCCGTCGATGAGGCCTTGGACGAACCACTTGAAGCCAACCGGAACCTCCGCCAGCCGCCGTCGAAGATCCCTCGCGACGCGATCGATCATTGCGCTGCTAACCAAGGTCTTCCCGATCGCCGCGCGCTCATTCCAGTTGCGTTCCGTGAACAAGTAGCTGATCGCGACGCTGAGGTAGTGGTTCGGGTTGAGGAGGCCCCAGCTACTCGTGACGATGCCGTGCCGATCGAAGTCCGTGTCGTTGCCGAACGCGATATCGTACTGATTGCGGAGGTCGACGAGGCTCGCCATCGCGTAGGGCGAGGAGCAATCCATGCGGATCTTCCCGTCGCGATCGAGCGTCATGAAGGAAAACGTCGGGTCGATCGCGTCATTCACGATGTCGAGGTTCAAGCCGTAGCGTTCTGCGATGCGAGGCCAGTACGCAATGCCTGCCCCGCCCATGGGGTCGACTCCGATTCGCAGGCCCGCGCCCGCGATAGCCTTCATGTCGAGTATCGTATGGAGGTCCTCCACGTACGGCGTGATGAAGTCATGGAGCTCAGTGGTGTCGGCGCGGACCGCTGCCTCGTAGCCGACGCGCTTCACATCCTTCAAATCGGTCGCGAGCAGCTGATTGGCGCGTCGTTCGATCCAGGAGGTCACCTCGGTGTCGGCGGGTCCGCCGTTCGGCGGATTGTACTTGAAGCCGCCGTCCTCAGGGGGGTTGTGCGACGGCGTAACGACGATGCCATCGGCGTCGGACGCGCTTTGGCGGTTGTGGTCGAGAATCGCAAAAGACAGAGCGGGCGTGGGTGTGAACTGGCCCTCGGGCGCCATCCGGGTCGTGACGCCGTTCGCTGCCAACACTTCGAGCGCGGTCTTGGTGGCGGGGGCCGAGAGCGCGTGAGTATCGGCGCCGATGTAGAGCGGGCCGTCGATGCCCTCCGCCCGGCGGTAGTCACAAATCGCCTGCGTCGTGGCAAGGATGTGATGCTCGTTGAAGCTGAAGCGAAGCGATGAGCCACGGTGCCCCGAGGTGCCGAAGCTCACGCGATGGGATGGCTCGTCGGGATCAGGCTTCTCGTCGAAGTACGCAGCGATGAGCTTCGCGACGTCGACGAGGACATTTGGAGGGGCGTGTTGGCCAGCAAGCGGATGCGCTTTCATCGCAGGGGCTTGTAGCAGCGATCAGGCCGCTTGACGAAGCGCTCGGGCCCGGAGCTTCGGAGCCTCAGTTTCCGCCAATTTGCTCCGAAAGGTATCGCTCTTTGCCGATCGCTTCGATCAGATGGAGCTGGGCTTCGAGCCAGTCGATGCCCTCTTCCTCTTCCTGAAGGATCATCTCGAGGAGCTCACGGGTTCCATTGTCGCCGAGGTCGCGGCAAACACCGATGCCCTCGTTGAGGCGCTTCACGGCATCGTACTCGAGCTCTACGTCGAGCTTGTGCTGCTCGATCGCGTCTTCACCAACCTTGACGGGGAAGTAGCGCTGCATGTTGGGCACGCCTTCGAGGAAGAGGATGCGAGCGATCACCGCGTCGGCGTGCTTCATTTCCTCGATCGACTCTTCCTTCTTCTTGGCGGCGAGTCGCTGGAAGCCCCAGTCCTCACACATCTTCGAATGAATGAAGTACTGGTTGATGGCGGTGAGCTCTGAGGTGAGGACCTCGTTGAGCACTTTGATGACTTCTTGGTGACCCTTCATGTGTTTTCCTTCGCCCGAGCATAGGGACCCGGAAGTGCGGGTGCAATGGATGAAGGTTGAAGTTGAAAGGCGTTATCAGAGAAACGCTCAGCCGCGCGTACCACGCGCTTCGATCGCGTCCTGCGCGCCGCCGTGAAGCTCGATGAGCCGGTCGATGGCCGGTCGGCAGCCGCCGCAGGTCCCTCCTGCACCGCACTTTTCGCGGACCTCATGTCCGCTGCGGGCACCGGCGTCGACGCAGCGCCGAATCGTGTTGTCGTTGATCGCGTGACAGTGGCACACCAACATGATGCTTTCTTTATAGCCGCTAGAACTTGCAAATCAAATTCAATAGCAACAAATCAGAAAACTCTAATGATTGCAGAGCTTTACCCTACTCTGCAGCGTCGGAGGCGCTGCTTTGCTCGGGTTCGAGGGGGCTGAGGCCCGCCGCTCGGAGCAACGCGAGGTCCGAATCATGGTCGGGATTGCCCGTCGTGAGGAGCTTGTCGCCAAAGAAGATGCTGTTGGCGCCCGCCATGAAGCAGAGGAGCTGTGACTCCCGACTGAGCGACGCTCGCCCCGCCGACAGCCTGACGCGCGCGTTCGGCATCATGATGCGAGCGGTTGCGCACATGCGAACGAGCTCGAGTGAATCGACCGGCGCTTCATCGCTCAGCGGCGTACCAGGCACCGCGACCAACGCATTGACCGGCACGCTCTCCGGCTGCGGGGTGAGGTTGGCGAGCGTGACCAACATCGCAACGCGGTCGTCGATGGTCTCGCCCATGCCGATGATCCCGCCAGCGCACACGGAGATCCCCGCTTTGGCGACGCGTTCGATAGTCTCGAGCCGGTCCTTGTACGTGCGGGTCGTGATGATCTCGCCGTAGTACTCCTCGGACGTGTCGAGGTTGTGGTTGTACGCAGTGAGACCGGCATCTTTGAGCTCATGCGTCTGCTCGTCGTCGAGCATACCCAGGGTTGCGCAGGCTTCGAGGCCCAGCTCACGCACGCCGCGTACCATCTGCAAAACCTGCTGGAACTGGCGACTTCCCTTCTTGGGACTTCGCCATGCCGCGCCCATGCAGAACCTGCTGGCTCCGGCCGCTTTCGCTTCGCGCGCTTTGATGAGCACGTCGTCGACGTCCATCAAGCGCTCGGCCTCGACACCGGTATCGTACTTCGAGCTCTGCGGGCAATACGAGCAATCCTCTTGGCACGCTCCGGTCTTGATGGAAAGCAGGGAGCAAAGTTGCACCGCGTCGCGAGGCTGCGTTGCGCGATGCACCTCCTGCGCCCGAAATAGCAGATCGGTCAAAGGCAAATCGTGAAGCCCGCGGGCCTCTTCCCTGGTCCAATCGTGGCGGACGTCAATCATCTGCCCTGGTTTAGCAGAGTGCCTTGAAAGCGCTAGATTGCCCGCGTAGGGTCCGGGAACCTTGACCGAAGGTATCGATTCATCGCTTGCTTCCATGGCTTCCATCGCAACCACCGATGACACGCCTTCGCCTCTCATGGCGGCCGCCCCGCCTCTCGCGTGGATGGCCGGCCTTGCCGCGCTCGCCGATCTTCTGATCAACCGCGTCCTCATCAAGCTCGGTCACAGCATGTGGTCGAATGAGGCCCTCGTCGCGCTGGATCGGTGGGGCAGCTTCGCGCGCAACCTCAGCGTCGTCGCTGCGCTCGTGGCGACTGGGTTTTGTCTCAGCGCTCTTTTCTCCCGGCGCAGCGGCCTCCCGATCTCGGCGCGCGCCGGCATGGCGGCGTTCGGCTGGGTGCTCATACCGATCGTCACTCTAATGACGTTCCTGCCGCTGGCCTGGACGCGACCGCAACTCGTTCACGTCGTCGCGGGCCTCGCGCACGCGACCATTCTCCTGCTCATCCTCGCGGGACTGCATTGGAAGTCGACGCCGGGCACTGTGGCGGCCCTGGTCTTGGCCCTCGTCGCATCTCTGAGCAGCGTGGCGTCGATGATCGTCGGCATCGTCGGGGAACGCGCGTTCTGGCAGCACACCGATCGACTCTCGAACGCTTTTCGATGGTCGGGTGAGCTTGCGTACCTCACGGTTCCACTGGCCCTCGCGTTTGCGCTGTCGATTCCTTGGCGCACTCCCAGGGGTAAGGCGGCTCTCATCGCGTCTACGCTGGCCGCGGCCCTGGTCTCGATCGGAATCGCCTTCTGGTATCGCGCCGCGGGCAACGACCTTCCAACGCTGGTGTATGGCGCCGTGAGACTCGATCTCTTTCCAGATGCTTACGCAGTGCTTTACGCAATCCCCCTCGGCATCGCCTCGGCGGTCACGGTCGCGGCGGCGATATCCAACGACCCTACACGCCGACAAATGGGCGCTGCGCTGCTCCTCTGGCTGAGCGCAGGCTACGCGCCGCGCACCCCGAGCGCATTGATCGTGACGGTCCTGGGAGTCGCCCTCCTCGCGCGCAGTGGCATCGCGCTCGCCAAACGCTGACGCTAGCGCTGGCGACGAAAGGCGACACCTGCATCAGAATGCGCGTCCTTCAGTCGAAGGTCACCGTTCTCACCGCGTTGGCCTTCGCCTCTTCGATGTCGAAGACCAGGTCGATCGGTTCGTTGTCGAGCCACTTGAACAGGAGGTCGTCGTAGTTTTCCGACTCGATGTGGCTCGATTGGCCGCCCGGTAGCTGTATCGTGCACTCGGGACCGCCTGGGATCAGCTCACAGATCAAGCGCTCCGACGCGCCCCCGGGCACGACGAAGCCGAGCCTGGCGTCCAAACTCGCGCTTGCGGGATTCACGCTTGCATAGCCGCCATCCTTGGCCGAAGCGCTCTGCCCGGGGGGTGGGTTGTTGTATTGCGCGATGCCAGTTGGTGGATGTCGGACGAAGGACGAATCCTCTCACGCGAGCCCATGGCCACCTCGTCTCGTCCTCTCCCAACCCTACTTCGTCGATGAGGTATCGGGCGGCGCCGTCGAAGCACTCGCCGATCACCTGATGTTTCGTCTCGATCTCGGGTGTAGCCGGATCGTCCCAGTACACGTCGCCTGCGAGCAACTGACTTGGGTTGACGATTGAGCGAAAAACGCGGCGATTCGAGCGGTAGCCGATTGCTATTGACAGGTAGGAAGCGCGCAGCCCCGGGGGCCGGCAGTTGTCATCGGCGATGAAGACCGCGGCATGAAAGGCGGCGCAGCCCGATGCCTCGCGCAATTCGTCGGCGTCGTTTCTCAACGGAGAGGTCTGCTCGGGGCCCTCGAGGCCGGTCGGGCAGGTGAACTGCCGGCCTTCAGTGTGGCAAGGAGCTTCTCCCTTTCTTCCGTTCAGTGTCGTCAAGTCGGACTCGGCATCTCGATGAAGCCGGGGGTCATCAACTCACCGATCAGCGAATGCGTATCGCCTGAATCCGGCGCATGGTTACCGTCGTGTGCTCGGAGCCGATCTCCCGAATCAGCTCGGCGATGCGTGCGTGGCGAAACGCGGCGAGGGCTCGGTCTGGAGCGGCGGGTAGCCATCGTTCGTCGGGTCGCCGTCGAACAGCGCTCCTGTGATGTCGTTGTTCGCCGTGGCGATGAAGCCTTCCGGCGGATCGACCACTTGGGGCAGCTCGGCGGCGCTCCACGACTCCGTCCACTCGTAGCAGCGCTCGGGTGCCTCGCAGCGGCCATCGAGGGGGACCCAAGGTGGGGCATCGCCATCGAGATTGGTCGCCCAGTGTCGCTTCGCGGGTTTGTTGTAGGGGAAGTACCCGATGGTGCCTTCCGTGTCAGCCATGACGTAGCACGACCCCCACGCTGTCGCGCTTTCGTTCGCGACGCGCCCTTGCTCGACCGTTTCAGCTTTGGCGAGCGGAGTGAACATGTTCGCGTCCGTCGTGATGTCCTGCAATGTCCAACGAAGGGTGATGGCCACGTTGTTTACGAGGTCGATCTCGCGAACCGGCCCATGGTGCGGGACGAAGAGGAGCTCCCGGTCCTCCTCCGTTCCATCGCTGTAGCTTGCGGTGAATGGCACCCGAGTGAAGGGGACCGGCTCGCCCTCGAACATCACACCCGTCGCACGCCCCTCGGTGTCCGTGACGAGCTCCTCGACGTACCAGTCGGTGAAATCGAGAAAGGTGTTCGTCGGACCCCACGCCAACTGCTCGTTCTGTCCGGCGATTACCCACGGCAGGCCGGGGATGGTGACTCCCGCAGTGTGTATGTCACCCGACCCGTTCGTCGTTGCGTCGAGATGAGCCACGTACCAGATCGCGGGTTGGCTAAACCCAAGATGAATGTCGCTCGCCAGCAATGCATTGCCGCCGGAGGTCCTAGAAGGCCCGAGCACCCAGCTGTTGGAGCCGGTTCCCGGTGACGTCTCGCCACCACGCAAAGTGCTTTGCAGGTTTTGATTCCGCGCCGTCCGGGCGCTCAAGCGGCGCAGCGCGGGTCCGCTCTCGAGAGGCGCGCGGGAAGAAGAGCTCTCTTCGAGCGCGGCAGCCGCGCTGTTCACCGCAGCCGGAGGTTGCCAACCCGGTGTGAGAATTGATGATTCGACCTGCGGACGCAGGCTCCAGATGTCCGCAAACTTGTCGTCGTCGCCAATCTCTTCCCGCGCGATCCCGGCATTCACGTCAAAAGAGGCTTGTCGGGTGAGCGAGTCGATGACGAGCAAAACACCTACTGCGCTGTCCTCGAGGGTCCACGCAGGAATCTGCTCCGGACTGTACGCAAAGGGTGGGCTCGAAAACTCACGCGGGAAAACGGCGCCATTGCTACCGCTCTGGACGTCCGCGATCCACTGGTTCACGCCAGCGGCATAGGCCTGGAGCATCCCCAGTGTCTCTTCGGAGCTATTCTCGAGAAACGGATCCTCGATGGGCCTTCCCCCGCGCGTCGAGAAGACGGCTCGCTGCTCCGCAGAGACGTCGACGAGTCCGAGGAACTGGGCGAAGTCCTTCTCGAAGATCTCGGCCAAGCGACCCGTCGCCAAACGCCGGCGAAACTCCATTTGCACGAAGCGATCGGCCGCATGGTAGTAGCCGAGCACCATCGCGCAGTCTTGATCGGTCTCGCAGTCGGCGCTCAGGATGCCGAGCTCATCGAAGTATGCTGTCGCATTCGGCGGCCACTCTAGCCCCGAAGCCTCTTCTTGGTTTTCACTGCATCCAAGCAACGACACGGCGCCCAGCGCCAACACGAAAAACACACTTGATGGCCAACGCATAACAACCTCCCCGCCCCACAGAGGACGCATTCTTAACGTGGGGTCGCCCGACCGCGCCGCGCTATACGTAATTGTTTCCTAGACGCGCAGGTCTTTCGTTCGAGGCGTGGGGCGCAGAGGGGGCGCCAGTAGTTGCGCTTCCCGCTGCCTTGGTGGCGCATGGCGTCAGCGTCAGCGTCAGCGTCAGCGTCAGCGTCAGCGTCAGCGTCAGCGAAACGTCTGCGGGCCTGTCTGGACGTCAAGCGATTCCCTTAAAAAGCAGAAACGCAGCCGGCAGTCAATGTTCGACCGTGAGCCGTGTTGGTTATGCATAGTCGCTACCAAGACGGCGTGGCGGCAGCGGAGACTCCTGCACTACGGCTGAACCTCAAACGCCCCCACGTCGCACATCGCATCGCCGATCAGTTCCCGCGGCTCGCGATCTGTCGCGCGACGATAGGCACGAGGTTCGCGTTGGTGAGGAAGTACTCTGCGCCATGAAGATTGGCATTGGCAAACCCCCGAACCTCGACGAGTGCTTGTTGTAACTCTTGTGGTGTAATCGGCACTTCACCCGCGTATTCGCTTGCGATGTCGATTTCGAGGACGCGAAAATCCTCGGAACACTGGCTCGTGTAGAGCTTTGGATAGCTCACCCACGCGGTGTCAATCGCGTCCGGGAAAGGAATCACGTCTCCGTAGGTGCGCGGGTAGGTGAACGCAGCCAGCGTGCCCAAGCCGCCTCCGAGTGACGCAGGGTTCACGCACGCCCTGACCATGGGGGGGATGATCAGCACCGCGAAATCGGGAGTAGTAGGTACCCCAGCGGGGTTTGCATCAAACGCGATCACACATCCGTTCTCAGTATCACTGGTGCAAATCGGGATATTCGCGAACGTCCCGCCGACCACCTCACCGTGAGGCACCTGCACCGTCCCCGTGGGGCCCATTAGCACTGCCGAGACAAGTTGCGCTCGTAGTGATTCGTCGTCGTCGAACCTGTCCTGCAGCAGTGTCTTGAGCATGTGGGAGCCTTGCGAGTGCCCGATGAGCACAAAGTCTCGCCCGTTGTTGTGAACGCGCATGTAGTACTCGAACGCCTCGACGACGTCGTCGTATGCCTTCTGAAAGATCTCGGTCTCCTCCCAGACAGGCCAATGTGCCGTATAGGTAACGAGACTCATCTGATGGTAGAGCGGTGCGAACACGCGACACAACCCGCGGTAGTGAGCTGCGATCTTTAAGACCGGTTCGACCGTGGCGGGGTCGGTGTTGGACAACGTTATTGTGTTTCCAGGCTCGGGATCGTGGTTGACCGTATGGTACACGAAGAAGCAGTCGACCTCTGGGTCTGGGTTGACAGCGACATCGCTTACGGCCCGCATCCCGTCCGGACTGATCTCAGTGACGCTGAGATCCGCTTCACTGCATCGATCACTGTCCATGTCCGGGCGACAGAGCCACAGGTCTTTCGACGCGTACGGACTCGGGTCAACGCCACCCGTTCCGCCCTCGCCACCCGTAGCCGACGTCTCACTGCACCCCATCAGGCCCAGCGCCAGGATGAAAAACCAACTTGATGGCCAACGCATAGCAACCTCCCCGACCCGCAGAGGGGTCATAGGCAATGTGGGGTCGCCGAGCCGTGCGGCGCTATACGTAATTCATGCCTAAGCGGGCGACTTGAGGCGCAGGTCTTGCGTTTGCGACGCGGGGGCGCAGAGGGTGCGTGCTGCACCTCGAGCATGTCAGGCCAACGATTCGCCGACACTGGCACTGGCTTCAGGACATGCGCGTCAGCGTGAGCGTCAGCGTGAGCGTCAGCGTGAGCGTCAGCGAAACCTGTGCGTGTCTCTTTGGACGTCAACCGCACTCAGTCGCACCACACACGAAGGGCGGTGCTGTAGCCAGCTCGGACAGGAAAGCGAATCGTGTTCGGCGAGTCGCCTTCCCAACCACGCCATACGGTGCAGTTCTCGGCCGTTCCTCCGATGCGAATCTGGTATTCGCCCGGAGCAAGCTCGAAGAAGCGCCCGACCCCTGTCACGCTCGTGGCACTGAGGTCCGGGTCATAGTTCCCGTCCGGACCTGTGTAGTAGGCTCTGGCGCGGTCGCCGAGCAGCTCAAACGTCGCGCCCGGTGTCGTCGCCCCCAACTGCGCGTTGATGGAGAGAATGACGGTTCCCGTACCTTCCTCGAGCGGGTATGAAAACCCGATTGGCTCCCAGGCCTCCGCCAGAAGCGACTCGGGTAGTGGGAAGAACGACGTAATGGTGAGCTCGTCGGCCACTACGACGTCCACACCCAGAATCGGGCCACGTCCATCGCTTTCCACGCTCACCATGATGTCCTGCTCGACCGGCAGTTGCAGGGTGGCGAATCCTCGATCGTCCGAAACGACGCAGTTGGCGGTATCGAATTCGCACACCTCCACGCCCGGGAGCGGACCTGCTACGTCGCCATCGGAGGCGGTCTCCCAAGTTGTGATGAGGAACTCCGCCGTTTCCACGGTCCCGCCGGCCCCAGCCGAGCCGCCGTCACCGCCCATGCCTGCTGTGCCGCCGCTCCCCCCTGTGCCGGATGTTTCACCGCACCCCAGCGGGGCCAGCGCAAGCGCGCACACGAATGCTAGTACACAACGCATAACAACCTTCCCGACCCACAGAGGACGCATCGTTAACGTGGGGTCGCCGGGTCGGGGCGGGCCATACGTAATTGTTTCCTAGACGCCCAGGTATTGCGTTTCTTGGGGGGGCGCGGAGGGTGCGCCGACCTCGCACGGCAGGGGCTGGCACTGGCAACTCTCAAGACACGACGGGGTGCGAGCCGGAACGGCGAAGCCCGGCGCGCATGCGCGCCGCCAAGCCCCAAAGGGGCGCGGAGGGAGGATTACGGGTGGGGGTGGGCGGGTCGGATCTAACTAACCCTCCCGACGCCACTCGCTCGCAAGGACGCAGTCGCTAATGCGCCTACCCGAGCTTAGCCACGGCTTCGCCGATCCTCTTCAGACCCTCTCGAATCATGTCGTTCGACGCGGCGTACGAAATACGCACGAATCCAGGGGCTCCGAATGCAGTGCCCGGCACCACGGCGCAACGCGCTTCTTCGAGCAAGTACCCAGCGAGCTCAATGTCGTTTTCGAGCGTCTTGCCACTGGCTTGCTTCCCGATGAGCTGCTGCACGTTTGCGAACGCGTAGAACGCGCCCTGAGGCACTCCGCAGCTGATGCCGTCGATGGCGTTCAGGCCCTCGACGATGATGCTCCGGCGGGCTTCGAACGCCTCCCGCATCTCTTCCATCGGGCCCCAGGGGCCTCGCAACGCTGCAATGGCAGCTTGCTGCGCGACGGAGCTCGGGTTCGTGGTCGCTTGGCTTTGGATCTTCTCACAGGCCTTCGTCACGTACTCGGGCCCGAGCATCCAGCCGATGCGCCAGCCGGTCATGGCGAAGGTCTTGCTGACACCATCGACGATGATGATGCGGTCCTTCAGCTCGGGAGCGACCTCGGCGATCGATTTCTGCTCGAAGCCGCCGTAGACGAGCTGTCCGTAGATCTCGTCGACGATGATCCAGAAATTGTGCTCAGCGGCGACGTCCGCGAGGGCGCGAAGCTCTTCGCCGCTGTATGCCGCGCCGGTCGGATTCGAGGGCGAGCACAGAATCAGCGCCTTGGTCTTCGGTGTGATCGCCGCACGCAAGGCGTCCGGCGTCATGTTGAAACCGTCCGCTTCGCTGGTCTGCACGATCACGGGGTTGGCGCCGGCGAGCCGAACCTGCTCCGGGTAGCTCACCCAGTAAGGCGCCGGGATCAGAACCTCGTCGCCCGGGTCGTAGAGCGCGAGCGCGAGGTTGAAGAGGGTGTGCTTTGCGCCAACCGACACGACGCACTCGGAGGGCTTATACGTCACGCCCGCGCGCCGCTTGGCGGACGCCTCGCAGATCGCTTCGCGAAGCTCGGGCACACCACGCGCCGCGGTGTATCGAGTCGCACCCGAGTCGATGGCCTTCTTCGCCGCCTCGCGAATGTGTTCGGGCGTATCGAAATCGGGCTCGCCCACGCTGAAGGAAAGGACATCGATACCCTGCGCCTTGAGCTCGCGCGCCCGCTGGGCGACTGCGACGGTGGCGGAAGGCTTGACGGCGCTGAGCCGCTCGGCAACTGGGATGCTCTCGCTCATGCGGTGCGTTTAACACCGAAGCGGAAAGCTATCAACGCTCCGCAGGCAGCGCGGAGGCCAGAGCCCGCAGATCGCGCTCGAGGTCGCCGATGCCGTCGTTGTTTGCGCGGTAGTAGCCCCGGACCTGCGCCTTTTGGTCCACCAGCACGAAGGAGTTGCTGTGCATGATCTCGTCGGAGCCGGCCGCCCGGCTGTCCTCGTCCCCGATCGGGACCTTGAAGCCCTCCACCACGACGTGCCGAATCGCCTCTTCGTCGCCCGTCACGAAGCGCCAATTGCTCTCGTCGAGCTGGCTCTTGGTCATGTAGGCCTTGATGACCTCCGGCGTGTCGTTGCGCGGGTCGACGCTGACCGACACGAAATTCGCGCTCGGGACGTCGGAAACGCGGGTCTGAAGCCCCTTCATATGGGCAGTCAGCCGAGGGCAGGTCGACTTGCAGTGGGTGAACACGAATGCCGAGACCCAGATGTCGCCTTCCATCGTGCCGCGCGTGAAGGCCTGCTCGTTCTGGTCGATGAGGGAGAACTCGGGGAGCTGGCCGAGAACGGGGACATCTTCCGCGCTCCTCTTCGTGCACCCGAGCGCGAGCACCGCGAGAAGAACGAAGAGTCGAGCCTCAGAGCGCATCGACGATGAGAGCCGCGAAGAGCGCGGTCAGGTAGGTGAGGGAGGAGAAGAAGAGCTTCTTGGCCCACGCGTCGTCATCCTCGACCCAGAGCCCGCGCACCGCGGCCCAGAAGAAGTAAGCGCCGAGCGCCACGGCCGCGACGAGATACAGAGTGCCGGCGAGACCAAAGGGAACCAAGAGGACCGACACGAGCCAGAGCGCCCCCGCGTAGATCGCGGACTGGACTTTGGTCGCCTGCATGCCGCTGACCGAAGGCAGCACCTTCAGCCCGGCCTGCTCGTACTCCTCCTGACGGAAGACCGAAATCGCAATGAAATGGGGGATCTGCCAGAAGAACAGCACCCCGAACAACAGGAGGCCCGGGGTGGCGATGCTGCCGGTCACCGCGGTCCAGCCCATGAGCGGCGGCAGCGCGCCCGGGAGAGCCCCGACGAACAAGGCCGCCGGCGTGTACTGCTTCATGGGCGTGTAAATCGCGACGTAGCTGACGAGCGCGATGGCGCCGAGCAAGCCTGTCATGGGGTTGACCGCCAACGTGAGCGTCGGCACCGCGAACAAGCCCATGGCAACGCCGAGCGCGAGCGCCCAGGAAGGCTCGAGCCGGCGATCGGGCAGCGGGCGATTGGCCGTGCGGGCCATCAGCCGATCGCTGTCACGTTCGAGATAGCAGTTGAGCGTGTTCGCCGCGCCGACGACCATGCCCGTCGTCGCGAGCATGATGGCTATCGACCTCAGATCGAGCGAGCCCGGCGCGAGCCACATGCCACCGGCTGCGGTGACGAGCACCATCAAGGTGATGCGAGGCTTCGTCAGCGCGATCATGTCGCGGACGGTCAGCATCGCGGAAGCTGGTTGAATCGCTGCGGTCATGGGTACGAGGCTGAAAGAGGGCGCGCTTTATGACGCCCCCGCCGAATACGGTCAAGCTGTCTCGGAGCGGGCGTAGGGGCAGCTCAGGGCCTGGTCAAGAACCCGCGCCGAAGGCCGCCAAGAGCGCGATCACCCCGGCGACGGCGAGCACCACGCCCACCCCCAGCATGATCCAGGGGGTTTTGGGTCTTGGCGCAGTGTTCGTGGCCCGAATCGGCGCTGCGGGCTCGGGCGCGGGGGCCGCGGGTACGGGCGTCGGAAGCGTGATCGAGCCCCCCTCCCCGGCTTCCACTTGCAAGACGCCCTCGAGCGCGGCCGCGAACGCCGCCGCCGTCGCGTATCGCTCCTCCGGCTTCTTGGCCAAAGACGCCATCACGACCTCTTGCAGGCCTTCGGGAAAGGTCGCATCGGGGCAGCGCTCCGACAGCGGAATCGGTGGCGCGTTGACGTGGAGCTGGATGTATTCGATCGGCTGTTTCGCATCGAAGGGCAGCTTCCCTGTGAGCAACTCGTAGAGGATCACGCCGAGGGAGTAGATATCGGAGCGCGCGTCGAGCGTCTTCCCGTGAGCCTGCTCCGGGCTCATGAACTCAGGCGTCCCGAACACCATGCCCTGCTGTGTCAGGACCATCGAGCCCGGGCGCATCTGGCGCTCGGTGACCTTCGCCAGGCCAAAGTCGAGCACCTTCGGGAAATCGCGAATGCCCCCCTGCGAGGTGACGAACACGTTCTCGGGCTTGAGGTCACGATGGACGATGCCCGCCTGGTGCGCTTCTTCGAGGGCGCCGCACACCTGAATCATGATGCGGATGGCGCGCTTGGGATCCATGCGACCCTTCGCCCGAACGATCTGCGAGAGGTTCTGCCCGACCAAGTGCTCCATGACGAAGTAACAAGCACCGTCGTCGAGCTGACCGTAGAGAAATACACGGGCGGTATTGGGATGCGAGAGCTGACTCATCGCACGCGCCTCGCGTCGGAAGCGCGACACCAGGTCGCTACGTGAAAGGTACCGCGAATGCAGGATCTTGATCGCGACGTAGCGATTCATGTCGGGCTGTTCCGCTTTGTAAACGGAGCCCATGCCGCCCTTGCCGATCTTCTCGACGATGCGGAACTGGCCGGCCACTTCTTTGCCGAGGTACGGGTCGCTCACGAGGTGACCAGGGTAGCACCCGAGCCGCGCGGCGGTGAGGAAAGTGCAAGCAGCACGATGACAATCCAGGTCGCATCCGCGATCAGAAGGTGCAGAAGCTGAATCCACACGGGGGCGAGCAACGCCACGTTGAGCAAGCCGACTACGATTTGGAGCACCACCAAGGAGCCAAGGGTTAACCGAGCTTGCGGACGGATCCGCTGGACGCGCGCCCGATCAACGCGGCGGCGAGCCAAATCAGATAGCCAGAGCCGAGCACCGCGATCACCGGGTGCCACAAGCGCAACCGCAGGAACACGTGCGAGGTGGGCGAAAAGTCCTCGAGAAAACCGTCGACCAAGCTGGACGTGGGAAACAAGGTGTCCCCGAGGGCTGCAACCGCGCCGCTGACGCCCACGAGCAATACGACCAAGGCGGCCCCTCCGAAGGCGCGGCGCGTCCAGCTCTCGTGCGGAAGACGAACCCCGGCTCGCTGCCAAGCGCTGACGGCCATCCACGTGAGAGCGGCGAGGAGAAGAAACGTATTGATGAGGTGGGCCGACATCCAGGCCGCGCGCGCGGTCGACGGGTTGTCGGCCACCATCCGAAACAAGACGAGGCCGGCGCCGACCAGCGCTTCGGTCGTCATGAAGAAGAGGCTCCAGCCCGCGGCCGAGCGTGTAGCGTGGCGGCGGGGGAAGGCACGAAGAGCTGCGAACCACATCACCGCGGTCCAAATCCAACAGAGGCCAGACGTCACCCGGTGCGTGAGCTCGATGAGGGTCTTCGTCGACGGCTCGACCGGGAGCGCGACGCCGTTGCAGAGGGGCCAGTGATCACCACAGCCGTCGCCCGAAAGAGACGCGCGAACCAGCGCCCCCCAAAGCACGACGGCTATGGTGTAGACGAGCAGCGCCGAGGCGGCGACGGCAAAGCGATTGGAGGACCGCACCGCGGAACGATGGAGTCGGTTCTAACCGACGTCAACGATTCGGAATCGAAGCGCCAGCTCTTCGTCGCCCCGCCGGTAAAGCACGACGAGGTCTGAGGCGCTGCGAAGCGCCTCCCAGACCTGAACCGCCTGCTCAGGCCGCTCGATAGAACGGCCATTCACCTGAGTCACGACGTCGCCGGGCCGGAGGTCGAGAGAGGCATAGTCGAGGTCGCCGGGAAAGAAGCTCACGATTCGGAAACCGACGAAAGTGCCCTGGTAGAACGTCGGCTCCGTCTCAACGTTCTGCAGGAAGCGCCCGAGGCCACCCTCGAGGACGGGAACGAGGTCGTTTCGAATGATCACTCCCGACCTGCTTCTCGGAGTCAGGCCTTCGATGCTGCTCTCGGGCTGACCCTTGGTCTTGCCCTCGCCCTCGATCGGAGCGTTCTCCTCTTCCCACTTTTCGTCGGCCTTGGGCTTCCGCTCTCTGACTTCGACGTCCTCGTAGCCCGCGGAGGTCTCCCAGGTCGAGTCCCCCATCATCTCTTTTTGAAGCTTACTTTGCTCGCAGCCGATGGCGCTTGCCATCGCAGACGCTGCACAAAGAATGATCAAGTAACGGCTCATGCGGACTCTCCCCGGAGCTTGACGACCTCGGCCCAAATGGCGTCGGCAACTCCATCGACACCCTGATCGGCCTCGATGTGCACAATGCTATCATTTGGGAACAGTTCGTCGATTTTCCGGTAAAACTTCGCAAGTTCGACCTGCATCTCGATGACTTCGTAGAGCTCGGGACCTCCGGAACGCGTTCCCCTGCGCTCGGCGGCGACCGCGGGATCGACATCGAGAACGAGGGTGAGATCGGGACGCCGGGCGTGGCGGTTGAGCTCGAGGACCCACGAGGAGATGTCCTCGCTTCCGCCGCCGCTGACCGTCTGATAGGCGACCGATGAATGATCGTACCGATCGCAAACGACCGTCACGCCGTCGTGAAGGTTCGGGTGGATCTCCGCTTCGAGATGGTCGAGACGGTCCGCAGCGAACAACGCAGCCATGGTGGTCCAAGTCGGCGGCCGGGAGCCATGTTGGCTGGGCGTCACGACGCGGCCGGTAAGCACTTGCCGGATCAAGACACCAATGGGACCGTCGCTCGGCTCACGCGTCGTGTGCGCGGGCAAACCCTGAGCCCGCAGACGATCGGCGAGGATTGCGCACTGCGTGGTGGTGCCCGACCCATCGATGCCCTCGAGGACGATGAAGTACCCGTCGATCACCGGTACTCCTTGGGGCTGCCGAATTTGAAGGTCGCGCCGAGCTGGCCATAGACGAGTGAGTCCGGGTGACCGCCACCGAAGACGTCACCGAGCACGCGACGGCGTTGCCCCGCTACGATACCCTCGACTTCGAGCCACACGTTCCACTTCTGGGTCACGACGAACTCCAGCGAGCCGCCAAGGCGCCCGCGAACGATGTTCTGGCGGGAGTTTGTCGCAAACACGCTGCTGTCGCTACCTTCGAAGTTCCACCGATCGGAGTTGAAGTCCATCGCCATCCAAACCGACAAGGCGCCCCGAGGCGGGAAGTGAAGGCTGAAGATCGCGTCGAGGCCGATGAAGAAGTTGTTGGTCGGGTATCGAATGCCGAACTGGTCGCGCTGCGAAGGGCCTACGCCTCCACCCACCTGAAGGTCCCCGCCGATCGAGAAGTTGCGGGAGACTTTCCAGCCGGCCTTCGTGCTGACCCAGAAGTCGGTGAGCCGGCCGAACGACGCGACGTAGATTCCGACATCGAGGAACTTGGTGAGGCCGGTGCGCATTCCGAGCTGCGCCAGCCATGGCCAGCCGGTCGAAATGTCGAGGGTCGCGACGCCGACGGGCAGAGGCGCACCGCCATGGGTGACGGTGTTGCGAAGCGGGTCCTCGCGCTCAGCCTCTTTGTCGTTCTTGGTGGTGTCCACCGCCGCGGCGACCGGACTCATGATCACCTGAATCAATCGAACGCGGGGGGACTTCTGGAGCCTGATTTGCTCTGCGTGGCTCCGGTACCCCTCGGCGCGCACCTCGAGACGATGCGTGCCGGCCGGCAGATCGCCTTCCCATGGCACCGGACCACTCGGCTCGCCGTCGATGAAGAGCTGCGCCCCGGCGACGTTGGCTTCGATTCGGACGGGCACGCCTAGCGCGTTGAGCTCGGCGTAGATGTCGCAGTTGCGACTTGGACCGACGGAACAGGTTCGGCGAACCTCGCGATAGCCCGGCGCACGAACGACAATCGAATGCGTTCCTGGCTCCGCGGGCTCGATCGTGATGGGAGGGTTTCCATAGTCCTCACCGTCGACGCTTACGCTGGCCTCGGGGACGCTCGCCCGAACCAGGATGCGCGCCGTGTCCGTCGCAGGCGTCGTGAACCGAAGAGACACCACGCGCTCGCGGCCGGCGATGACCGTTACAGTCTGCTCCACGGGCTCGTATCCAGTCGCGCGAGCCATGACGACGTGCTCTCCGGGGCTGAGCGCCCCACGCGCGGCGGGCGCCCCGCCGATATCTTCCCCATCGAGGCTGATGATCGCGCCGGGAACGCTTGCGATCACGCGGAGGCTCCCGAGGTCAGGGGCGATGCGAATCGCGGCGTCGATCGTCGTCCGCTCGTTGGCTTTGATCACGACGGTCTGCAGGAACGGCTGATAGCCCTCACCTGGGCTCTTGATCTCGACGACGTGCTCCCCCTCGCTGAGCCCATCGACCACGAGTGGCGTTCCTCCGCGACCTACACCGTCGATGAGAACCGGAAGGCCGGTCACGTCGGCGGTGATGAGGAGGGAGCCTGTCTTCGGTGCCTGGGGCTGCAGTGCGATCGGCATGTTGAGCACCTGCCCCGCGCTGAGGTCCACCCACTTCGAGAGTGTGGCGAACCCGCGCTTGCCGACCTGCACGAGATGGCGGCCGGGCGCGACGGTCTTTCGGAGCGGTACGTTGCCCGAGGGATCTCCATCGATCCGGACAGCCGCGCCGGACGTGGCGTCATCGCTGGCCGTGATGACGATGACCGCAGGGTCAGTTGTCTGCCCAAACACCGGTGAAGAGACCGCGAGTACTCCAAGAACGAGCGCAACCCGCACAACACCACCAACGCCAAGCAACCCTTGCATAATCCCTCGGACGCACGTCAGATGAGCCGATTCAAAGACCGCCCCGGCGCCTCATTCGTGTTTACCCTCACCCCTCCGGGTCGGCCCAATAAACGGCAGGTTCAGGGACTCATGAATAGCGCCTCGAAGGGATCGAGCTCTGGGTCGAGCTCCTCGGGCGCGCCAAGGGGCGGAAGCATGCGCGGGGTCGGCGGGGGATCGCCTTCACGGTGGAAGTGGAAGTCCTCGAGCTCCCCTAGGCCGTAGCTCAGCGCCTCGGGGCCGATGCGCTCGCGCTTGGCCATGTGCTCGAGAAGACGCCGGCTCATGCTCTCCATCGAACGAGTCAGCGAGCCGCGCTCGTAGGACAGATGATATCGCTTCGGCGACGGCAGCATGCATGCAAGGTAGGCCGACTCGGCGGGGCTCAGCTCGCTAGGGGCACGGCCGAAGTAGTACGCAGCGGCGTTCCTGAGCCCATATACGCTCGGGCCGTATTCGATCACGTTGAGGTAGAGCTCGAGGATCTCATCCTTCGTGAGGGCATTCTCGAGCCACCAGGTGAGGATGACCTCCTGGACCTTCCGCGCGATCGTCTTTTCCCGCTGCAGGTAGAGGTTCTTGGCGAGCTGCATCGAGATGGTGCTCGCACCGACGACGTAGCGACCTTCCTGAAGGTTGCGCACCAGCGCGTCGCGAATTGCCCATGGCGCGAAGCCGCCGTGATCGTAGAAGCCGCCGTCCTCGTGGCTGACCACCGCGGGAACCATGAACGGGCTGATGTCGTCAAAGGCGACCCAGTTGTCGGTCTCTGGTCCCGTCACCATCTGAAAGACGGTCTCATCTGGCTCGACGGCGCGATGACGAAATGGCTCTCGAAAGCGTTCAACGCGCACCCAATTGGGCGTCTTTTCGAAGAGGCAGAGGTTGCGGACTTTGATGGAGAGCTCGGTGGCGTCGAGGTCGCGGGAATCGAGTGAGATGCGAGTGAGCGCAGCCCAGTTTCCCGACCACTCGAAGCGCGAGAGGGAGCCGAGCACGTCGTCGGGAATCGCGCCGACGACATCGTTGCAGTCGGTCGGAGGTATCTTCGCGGTCAGGTCGACGCGGTAGTGCTCCGCTGTTCGCTCGAGCTCACCTTCGATGCGCATGCGCGCGTCGTTCATCCGAATCTCCGCTCGTTCGATTTCGAGCCGACGCTCGTCGGGAAGCCACACGCCCTTCCCGTGGACAGAGAAGTTGATGTCCTCGACCGGCTCGGCGGCGATACGCTCCGAGGCGAGCGCGAGCTCGTTGATCTTGAAGCCGCCAACGATCGACACGCGATTCGTAGAGTCTGCCGCGAGCTCGAGCTCCGCGTTCAGTGTGCCGACTTCCGTATTGTAGAGAGGAAGCGCGGGAACGAAGGGCGCGATCAGCGCCAGCGAGATGCGTCGGAGGTCAATGCTTCCCTCCGCGCGCGCCTCGACGGGCATCAAACTGAGATCCGCCTCCAAAGTTCCTTTGTTCGAGGTTTCTCCACCCAGGACGACCCGATACCATCCGTTGTCGCCACCGCGGACTTCGACCTCGAAATCTCGGATGCGCTCGACATCTCCGTCGGCGGACGTGCGGCTCTCGATCTCGACGCCGGAGACCTCAATCTCCGCATCGGGGGAGAGACGTGCGAAGAGCCGGGCCGGAACCGGAGCGGCGAGGGGCGGCACGACCGACGCGTCGAGTGCCTCGGACTCAGGCGAGTCTGGGGCTTCCTCGGCCGGTTCGGAGCCGCGAAGGAGGGCAAGCGCATCACGAAGGCGAAGTGGTAGCGGCCGCGTCTCGTCGTCGCCGTTTCGGAGAGAGCGCACGCTGCCACTCCGGATCTCGAGCGCGCGCAATGCCCAAGCGCCCGCATCCCTGCGGAGCTCGATCTTGGACGGGCCGATGTGCGCGTGATCCCCGTCTCGCTCGCCGAGCAGAGTGTCGGAAGCGGCGTACTGGACGGAGTTGCCCTTCTTGCGGAGGCTTAGATCGCTCATCGCGACGAGCGCCCCGTCGCCATCGACGACACGAAGCGTGAGCTCTGAGACCTCGTACTCGCGTCCCTCGCGGCGCGGCGCGTCGCTGCTCGGCGCCTCGTTTGCGCCTGGACGCCGCGCTAGTTTCTCTCGGACTGCAGCGATCGAGTCGGCGGCGCCCTCATCACCGAAGTCGACGTCCACTTCAATGCCGTGCGCGGATATGCGTCGGACCGCGCCGGCGCCTTTGAAGACGGCCGCCAGCAGACTCATGTCTGCCTCGACCGTATCGACTCGCGCAACGAATCCGCCATGCCGCCCGCGCATCTCGACGCCGTTCAGCTCGACGCGACCCATGGAAAAGCGCGCTTCATCGATCTCGGCGACGACCCCGAGGCGATCGCCGATAGCAAGCGCCGCGCGTGCGGTGGCGTGCGGCAGGCCCCACACCCGGAGGACGGTCACCGCCATCAGCACGACGAACGCCGCGACCACCCAAGCGCGCCGCTCACTGAGGAACCGGAGCATCGAGGCGAGAGTATGCCGCGTCTCAAACGCAAAGCCTAGTAAAGCTTGGTGCTGTCGATCTGAATCGTCACCGGGCCGTCGACGACGGATTGCACGAGCATCATCGCTCGAAACCTGCCTGTTTCGACTCCCAAGTCCTTCGTGCGCAGCGCCTCGACGACGTCGAGGTAGAGATGCTCCGCGTCCACCGGATCCGCGGCTCCCTCGAAGGACGGCCGCCGCCCCCTTCGGATGTCCCCGAACAGCGTGAACTGAGACACCACCAATACGGCGCCGCCGACGTCGACGACCGACAGCGACATCTTGCCTTCGTCGTTCGCGAAGACTCGGAGCCCGGCGATCTTCTCGGCAATGTACCGAACGTCTCTCGCGTCATCGCCGCGCGCCGCCCCGAGGTAGACGAGCAAGCCCCGACCGATCGCGCCTACCGACTCTCCGTCAACCGTGACGCTTGCTTCGTTGACCCGCTGAACGACGGCGCGCATGCGGGACGCAGTAGCACATGCCAAATCGTCTTGCCCGAGCGGAGCGATGGCGAATACTCCCCGGCGATGAAACCGGTGGTAGGGCTGACGGGTGGGATCGCGAGCGGGAAGACCACTGTGTCGAAGATGTTCGCGGAGATCGGTATCCCGATCATCGACGCCGACGATCTCGCGCGCGAGGTCGTCGAACCCGGAACGCCTGGTCTCGCAGCGATCGTCGAGGAGTTCGGCGAAGACGTGCTCGATGTAGACGGGCGGCTCGACCGCAAGAAAGTCGGCGCCCTCGTGTTTGGCAACGAAGAAGCGCGCGAAACGCTGAACACGATCCTCCATCCGCGCATCGGCGCCGCCGGCGCCACGTACATCCAGAGCTACGACGAGCACCCCGCGCCTTACCTCATCTACGAGGGCGCGCTTCTCGTCGAAACCGGTGCCAATGAAGCGTTTTCGGCCCTGATCGTGGTCAGCGCGGACGAATCCGTGCAGCGGCTCCGCTTGATTGCGAGGGACGGCTACAGCGTGAGCGAGGCCAACGCCCGCATCGAGTCGCAACTGCCACTCGCGCGGAAGGTCGCGGTCGCAGACCACGTCGTGACGAACAACGGGAACCTCGATAGTACGCGGGAGCAAGTTGCGCAGGTGCACGAGCAATTGGTTGCGCGATTTGGGTACGGGGAGGCGTCGTAGTGGGCACACTCGCGAGGTCTACGTTGGTAACCGGTTTCCCGGGCCGGCAACCTGCTGTTCACTTGGTGCGCGAGCTTGCGCTTCATGGGGACCGCTCCGTGTGCTGCCTCGTCACCGAGAGCCGGGAAGAGCGCGCCCGCGAGCTGATCGGGGCCTTACCCGCCGAAGCCCAAGCCAGAGTTTCGCTGTGGGTCGGCGACGCGCGCTCGATCGACCTCGGCCTGAGCGGCGAAGAGCTCGCGCAGCTCACCGAACGCGTCGAAGTGATTCACCACTGCGCGTGCGTAACCGACCCGGCCGCAACGAAAGAAGAGGCGGCGGGCAACGCGAAGTCGGCTTCTGAGATCCTCGAGTTTGCGGAAGACGCGCCGCGCCTTCAGCGGCTCGTGTTCTGGTCGAGCGCGACGGTGTCCGGCAACCGCGAAGGCTTCGTTCAAGAAACCGATCTCGCTGACGAGATGGGATTTCGGAATCCAGCCGAGGAGTCGCTCTACCGGGCTGAGCAGATGCTGCGCGAGAGCGCCGAGGATCTACCGATCGTCATCCTGCGGCCAGCTCTCATGGTCGGAGACTCCATGACGGGTGAGACCGAAGACCTCGGTGGGCTCTATCTGTTGATTCGGTTCCTGCTGAGCGCACCCGAGGACTACCGAATTCCGACCCCGAGCCGGACGGGGGTGCGCATCAGCACGGTTCCGGTCGACTACGCAGCGAAGGCGGCCATCCGCATCGCCGAGGACGAGCGCTCGATCGGCCGCACCTTCCACATCGTCGACCCGAAGCCGGTCACAGTGCATCATGCCCTTCGATTGTTCGCCGAAGCCACCGGTCGCCCCGCGCCGCGAGAGCACGACCCGTTGAACCTGGCGACAGCACTCATGCGCGCCCCGGGAATGCAGCGCTTCACGAACACGACCCGAGCGTTCTTGGACCACCTGAAGACCGACGTCATCTACGACGACCGCAACACGAGAGAGCTGCTGGCCGGCTCGGGGATCACGTGCCCGGACTTGGGGAGCTACGTGGACGTAATGGTGGCGAGGGCACAGCAGGGGTAGCGGCCTACTCACTCGGTTCTCAGCTCCCATCCACGGCGGCCACCGCGTCTTGAATGGCCGGAGCGAGTCGCTCGAAGAGCTCGTGTCCATCGTCGCTTGTGGTCTCCAGGATCATGATCGCCCCCCAGTCCTCTTCGGGGTGCAACATGGAGCGCGCACCGAAGGCGCCGCTGTCGATGAGCAACCCCGGCTGATTGTCATACTTCCACCAACCCATGCCGTAGTTGACGGCTTCGGGACGCCAGAGCGGCATGGCAACGCCTTCCGGCACGAGAATCCGCCTGCATGGCCGCGACCATCTCGGCCGAAAGAGCTCGCCCTCCTCCGCAGAGGCCGCCACGGAGATGCATCATGAGGACCTTGCCGTAGTCGTTGACCGTCGAGTACGCGCCGCCGCCGAGACTCGGGTTGTCGGTGTCCGGCACGTTCGCGGGATCTCCATCAAACGCTGCCGGATAGTCTGGAGCCGTGCCCTTGTACCCGGTGTTCGGGAGCCCGCATGGTTCGACCAGCTCGTCCTGGACGAGCTCTGCCCAGCGCTTGTTCGAAACGACCTCGGCGACCGCACCGGCAAGCTGCCAATGGCTGTAGTGGAACGCCTCCATGGGCGGAATCCACTCGCGCTCGTCTTGAAACACCGTGCGACCGCATTCCTGAAGCCGACCCGTAGCATCACAATCGCACGCGAACGGAGGACACTGGTCGAAGACCCAGAAGAGGATCGGAAGCCCGGCCATCATCGAGAGGATCTGGCGCATCGTCACGCTGGGATGGTGGTCGCCCCAATCGAGGTAGTCCGCGATCGGACGATCGAGGTCCAGGAGACCCTCGTCCACGAGCGCGAGAATGACCCCCACCGAGAGCACCTTGCCAGTAGACGCGAGCATGCTGATGCGACCGCCGTCGAACGCGCCGTATCCCTTCTCGTAGATCGGACCGTGATCACCGCGGACGATTGCGAGTGTGGCGCCCTCAACTTCGGGATAGTCGTCGATGAAGCTCTGGACGAGCGTGTCGACTTCTCCGAAGTCATACTTCTCGCTGTGCGGGTTGGATTCGTAATCCCACGGCGCAAACTTGTCGGTGCTGGCGGTTTCGCTGCAACCCATTGCGGCGACCAGCATCACCAAGCTCAGGTCAACGTGACGAAATGGGAAACGCATCATCTGCCTCCTGTTTCTCGAGCCAACAGTCTCTGTCTGCTCATCGGCGGCCTTCGGAAGCCACCGAAGGCCGCCATTCATGCCTGTGCGGCCGAGCGCCTACGGCGCTTCGCAGTTCACGTCAGCGCGACTGAGGAAACCCTCCTTGATCGGAACCTTGATACGGTTGTCAGCGTCACCGGCCCAACCTTGGACCAAGGTGCAGTCCGCGCCCCCGATGTCGACCTGAACCACGCCAGGGCTGACCTCGGTGAAGCCGCCGCCGCCCCCTGAGGTCGTCGCTGTCAGTTCGGCATCCCAATCCAGGTTCTCATCGCGGTACCAGCCTGGACCCGTGGCGTCGCCGACTAGCGCGAGCGTAGCGCCCCCGAAGCCGTTGAGGATGTTCAGGTGGAGGGTTCCGGTACCTTCCATCGGATAGGGCGAGCCTACGAGCTCGTGCATCTCGTTGAAGCGCGCGTCGGTGGCCATGACCTTTGCCTCTGCCGCCCCCATCGCTGGGACGACGTGCGAGTCCAGATACGAGCCGAACCCTTCCTTGGTGAGCTCCAACGCGACCTCTTCATCGGCTGGTAGCTCGATCGTCGCGTTCCCGTCCTCGCCGGTGGTCACGCAATTGTTGGAGTCCATCTGGCAAATCTCGACGCCAGGCAGAGCTCCCGTCGCGCCCCCTGGCTCCCAAGACTGAACGAAGAGACGAAGCTCGGTCGGAAATCCGCCGACCCCTCCTTCGCCGCCTTCTCCGGCGGAGCCACCCGTGGCGCCGGTGCCGCCTGTGCCGCCACTGCCACCGTCGCTACTGCAACCGATGAGCGGAAACGCGCTAAGCGCGCCGATGCACAAGAGTCCAAATAGATAACGCATCACAACCTCCCTTTTTCGCGGCCTTAATTCGACCGCCCACAAAAGGAACCTGGGTCGTCATGAAATACGGGTCTATACGTAATTCTTGCCAAATCGGGTCGCGCAAATGTTGCGCGAGAGACAGCGAAGAGCCCTCGCGCAACCATTGAGCTCTGGACCGGTCAACGAAAAACAGCGCAGCATTTTCACGTCACGCTTGCGACAGCGACAGCGACAGCGACAGCGACAGCGACAGCGACAGCGAAAGGTGGCTCAGGCGACTTCAGTCGTAAGTGACCATCGTCGAGAAGCTAGTCGCAGTTGATGCGTGCGGTGCTGACGTAGCCCGCTCGAACCGGGAGCCGGATGCTGGTGTCAGAATCGCCGGGCCAACCCCGAACCACAATGCAGCTCTCGGCGCCCACGATCTCGATCTGGTACTCGCCTGGAGGGACCTCGACGAAGCCTCCGCCCGCGCCTCCTCTCGTGTGAGTAGCGTCAGGGTCCCAACCTTCGCCGCCGTAGTAGAACGACTTGGCGCTGGTACCACGCAGCTCGAATGTCGCCTGCTCAACCGAGCCGAGGAGGTTCATGGCGATGGTGCCCGTCCCTTCCATCGGGTACGGGGACATCACCTGCTCGTGCCTCAGCTCGTAGAGGGCGTCTGTTGCCGGCGCGAAAGAGGTGTAGGACCCGTTCGAGGGAACGATCTCGGAACCCAGCAGCGATACATGGCCTTCTTTTTCCACGGTTAGGGCGACCTCCTCGTCGATCGGGAGCGGCAGCAGCGCGCTCCCGTTGGCGTCGCTGATGACGCAGTTGGTGCTGTCGGCCTCGCAAACCTCCACGCCTTCCAAGGGCCCGGCGAGTCCGATGCCCGGCAGATTGGGGTCCCAGTCCCCGGTGAATATCTGCAACGACGCGGTGTTTGCGACACCCTCGCCGCCCCGCCCGCCACTTCCAGCAGAGCCACCACCGCCACCGGTACCGGCCGTCTCGCCGCACCCGACCGCCACGAGCCCACCCAGCGCGAACACGCACGCCACTGCAAACAAGCAACTCATGGCAACCTCCGGGGTTTGAACAAACATCATTCAAACGTGACCGTTCTCACTGCGTTGGCCTTCGCTTCGTCGATGTCGAAGACGAGGTCGATCGGTGCGTTGTCTAGATACTTGAACAGCAGATCGTCGTAGTGTTCAGACTCGATGTGGCTCGACTGGCCTCCAGGCAGCTGAATCGTGCACGCTGGGCCGCTCGGCAATGCCTCGCAGATGAAACGGTCTGCAGAGCCAACGGTCTGCGTGAAGCCGGACGGCCCCAGATCGGGATCTGTTGGGCTCACTGTCAGGCGACCACCCGTGTTCGTGAACGAGGGGTGGCCGGGAGGCGGGTTGTTGTATGCCTGGATCCCAAGCGACGAAAGGTCGGAGTTGAGAACCAAGCCCTGGATCTTGCCCCATGCCCACTTCGTTTCATCGTCGCCAAGGCCCAGGTCGTTGATGAGCAGCTCCCCGGCTTCATCAAAGCATTCGCCAATGACCTGATACTTCGTTTCGGTTTCCGGGGTGGCGGGATCATCCCAGTACACGTCGCCCCTACGGAGTCGCTCCGGGTCGAGGAAGGTCCAGATGTACATCCAGTAGTAACGAGGAGCGTCTTTGTGCCGGAGGGAGAGATCACACTTGGCGTATGCGGCGTGAAACGCCGCACAACCCGATGCTTCGAGTAGCTCTTTGGGATCATCCCTGAGAGGAGAGTCCACGTAGTAGCCATTGACGCCCGTCGGACAGGTGAGCTCCCAAGCTTTCAAGGCACTGAGAATCTTCTCTCCTGCCTCGGAGAGGATGGTCATCTCAGACTCCGCGATTTCTACGAACGTGGGCCGCATGAGCTCACCGAGAAGCGAATGCAGGTCGTGCTGAATCTGGTGCGTCGTGCCAATGGTATGTTCGGATCCAATCGTCTCGATGAGCTCCACGATCCGCGCATGTCGAAACCCGGGCACAACGTACGTTTGCAGGGGGGCATAGCCGTCGTTCGTCGGATCACCATCGGACAGGTGCCCCGTCATATCGTTGTTGGCTGTCACGATGAAGCCCTCGCTTGGATTGAATGCCTGAGGCAGCTCAGCGTAGTCGAAGTACTCCGTCCATTCGTAGCATCGCTCCGGCGTCGCACAGCGGCCATCGAGCGGTAGTTTCGGATGTGCCTCGCCCAGGAACTCCGTTGCCCAGATCCGTTTGGGAACACGGTTGTAGGGGAACCAGCCGATGTTGCCCTCCGTGTCGATCACCACGAAGTTGCCCCCTCTTGTCGTACTGTTCTCGAGTGCAGTTCGGGCCTCAGTCACACTTGCCGCGGCGCTCAACGCACCGGGGTATTCCATGTCCGTGTCCATGTCGTTGCCCGTCCAACGAAGCGTCAGCGCAACGTCGTTCTCCAAGTCGATTTCACGCACGGGGCCGTGGTGCGGAACAAAGAGAAGCTCGACCTCCTCCGTGGTCCCATCGTTGAATCTCAACGTGAAGGGGACGCGTGTGAAGGGAACGACCTCACCCTGAAACATCACCCCCATCGGTTGGCCTTCGGTGTCTTTGACGAGCTGCTCGACATAGACGTCGTTGAGGTCCAGAAATGTCCTCGTCGATACCCACGCGATCTTCTCGTTGTGGCCGTGAATCACCCAAGGCAATGCCGCGGTCGTGCCGCCAGCGACATGAAGCTGTCCGCGTCCGCTCGTGCTTGCATCAAGATGCGCGAGGTAGAACTCTGCTGGCTGCGCCATCGGGAGATGCGAGTCCTGTGCGAGCAGGGCGTTGCCCGTCATGCTTCTCGAAGGTGCAATCGCCCAGTTGTTCGAGCCGCCTTGCGATGCCACTCCCAACATCGCCCGCTCCAACTCTCCTTCTTGCTCGAGGCGGGCCTGGAGACGTTGAAGGGCTGGCGCGGCGTTCGGAGCACTGCGCGAGGATCGCTGCTTTGAGGAGGTGACCCGTTTGGATGCGGGCTCCGGCGGAGTCCAGCCGGGAGGTAGAATCGATGATTCGAGCGGACGGGTAGCCCACAGATCGTAGAACCTGTCGTCATCCTCGATTGCCTCACGCGCGACGCCGTTGGCCACATCGACGTATTCCAGGTTCGACTCTCTGTCGATAGCCGCCAAGACCGCAGCAGCGCTATCGGTGGGCGTCCATTCGGGAATATCTTCCGGTGCGTAGGTGAACGGAAACTGGCTGAACTCGCGTGGGAACACGGCATCGTTTCGGCCGTGCCGCACGTCATCGATCCATTGGTTCACCCCCGCGCTGTAGGCAACAAGCATCGCGACTGTCTTGTCCGACGCTCGATCCAGGACGAACCGCTCTAAAGGTTCACCGTCGCGTGTTGAAAAGAGAGCGCGGTTCCGTGAAGCCATCTCGGCGACGAAAACCTGCGCCACGGCCTTGTCCATGATGTCGGTCAACCGTCCCGTCGCGAATCGACGACGAAAATCCATTTGCACAAAGCGATCTGCCGCGTGGTAGTAGCCGAGGACCATTGCGCAGTCCTCGTCTGTCTCGCAGTCGGCGTTCAGGATGCCGTACTCGTCGAAGTACGCCGTTGCATCCGGCGGCCATTCGAGATCGGGTGTACCGCCGGTGCCCCCTACTCCACCCGTTCCGGCACTTCCTCCAGTGCCAGCGGTTTCACTGCAGCCGGTGACCCCCAACAAGCAGGCCAATACGAACGTGGTGAGACAACGCATGAGAACCTCCCTCGGACCGAACCCAGCAGCCCAGCCTCAAAAAGAACCTGGGGCGTCACGAAACCCGGGTCTATACGTAATTGTTGTATTTTTGGCGCAGGGTTTGCGCGCCGCAGGTCTTGCGCGAAGCGCCTCGCGAGGCACGGGAGCCAGACTCTGCATTTCGGCCCTGCGGGCCGAAATACTCCCAATACCAGGCGTTAGCGCGAGCCGGAACGGCGAAGCCCGGCGCAAGTGCGCCGCCAAGCCCCAAAGGGGCGCGGAGGGAGGAATACGTGGTGGGGGCGGGCGGGTCGGATGCAACTAAACCTCCCGACGCCAATCGCCGTTCGCTGTCGCTGACGCTGACGCTGTCGCTGACGCTGCCGCCGTCGCCGTCGCTGACGCTGTCGCTGACGCTGCCGCGCTACGTGCCGGCGAGCGTCATCGACGCAACCCTGAACGTCGGCGATGCGATCGAAGTGCGATGATCGATGTCGTCCGCGACCGCGTCGATTCGCTGCAAGAGTTGATCGAGATTCAGCGAGATCGTGACTTCGGAGACCGCGTGGCCTAGCTCGCCGTTTTCGATCAGGAACCCGGAGGCGCCGCGGCTGAAGTCACCGGTGACGGCGTTGAAGCCAAAGCCCATCATGCCGGTTACATAGAGGCCGTGCTTGGTGTCGGCGATGAGATCATCGCGGCTAATCGTACCCGGCTGAAGCGTGAGATTGCTGGTCGACGCTGAGATGCCACCGGACGACGAACGCGCTGCACTGCCGGTGCTCTGCAGCCCAAGTTTGCGGGCGCTGTAGGTATCCAAGAGATAGGTCTGCAGCTCGCCGTCTTGCACCACCACGTTGCGGCGCGAGATCAGCCCTTCGCCGTCGAAGGCGCGAGAACCAGGGCCTCGCATGAGCAACGGGTCGTCGATGATGGTGACTAGGTCGCTTGCGACCTGGGTGCCCACGCGGTCGACGAGATACGAGCTCTTCCGCCAGATCGAGCCGCCAAGGACGCACCCAGCCAACAAGCCGACGATCGAGCGTGCTGCGTCCTTGTCGAAGATCACCGGAAGCTCCTGCGTCGGAAGCTTCTTGGCTCCGAGTTGGGCGAGGGTGCGCCGCGCGGCCTCTTCGCCGACGCCCTTGCTCGCCTCGAGCTCGGCATAGTGGCGAGACGCGGACCAGTGGTAGCCGCGGCGCTTCTTTCCGTCTTCGTCATCGGCAACGGGCGTGACCACGACCGATGCGTAAGTCCCGACATCGCCGCCCGAGAAACCTCCGCTCGTGACGAGCGCGCTCATCCCGCGCGCCCGCGTGAATGACGCTCCCTCGCTGTTCGTGATGCGCGCGTCGTAGTCGAAGGCAGCGCGCTCGCCGTCGAGCGCGCGTTGCAAGGCTTCGTCCGCTGCGATGTCGCTCACGGCGTCATCGAAGGTGTCCAAGTCCACCCACTCCGCGGGCTTCGAGAGCGCGGACGCGTCCGGCGGGCCGGCGAATTCGTCCGCCTCACTGAGCTTTGCGAGCTCGAGGGCGTCTTCGATCAGGAGTTGCTGGCCCGCTTTGCTGAGGTCGCTCGTGTAGGTCGACGCGACCCGCTTGCCGAGCATCACACGAAGTCCCAACGCGCGAGACCCTGCTTCCTCGACGAGCTCAGGCTCGTGCATGCGCACTTTGACCGAGAGGTGGGAGCCGCTGTGCGCGCTAGCTTCTGCGACGTCGGCGCCTGCCGCCCTCGCACGCCCGACGACCGAGTGGCCGAGGTCCACGAGCTCCGCAAGGTCTTTGTCTGCAGCACTCATCCACCACCCACCTGAGTGCCGCCCACCGTCATGGCGGCGATCTCTGATCGTCGGGCAACCGACCCCGACCGGGACCGACTGCCCATCCTTGCCGCAGGTCCAAATCCCGTCGGAGACCCGGAAATCGTGGCCGAGCATCTCCACGTTGCGCATGGCATCCGGCCCGTTGCCGATGAGGTTCACGCCCTTGAGCGGTGCGGTGAGCTTACCGTCTTCGATGAGGTAGCCCTCGGTGAGCGAAAAGACGAAGTCGCCGTTCGAAATGTCGACCTGACCGCCGCCGAACTTCTTGGCATAGACGCCGCGGCTCACGCTCCGAATGATGTCTTCAGGGTCGTCCCGACCGGCGAGCAGCATCGTGTTCGTCATGCGCGGCATGGGGTGCGAGCGAAAGCTTTCGCGGCGGCCATGACCGTCGGGATGGGTCTCGAAGAAGTCGGCGCTGTGGCGGTCCTGCATGTAGCCCCGAAGTACGCCATCTTCGATGAGTACCGAGCGGGTAGGCAGCAGGCCTTCGTCGTCGACGTTGATCGAGCCGCGCGACCCCGGCAGCGAGGCGTCGTCGACGACCGTACAGAGCGGGCTCGCGACCTCCTCGCCGATTCTGTCCGAGTAGTTGCTCGTCTTCTTCCGATTGAAGTCTGCTTCGAGGCCGTGGCCTACCGCTTCGTGAAGCAAAATCCCACTGTCCCCCGGCCCGAGCACGACGTCCATCTCGCCGGCGGGAGCCTCTCTTGCGTCGAGCATGACCAACGCCTGCTTCACGGCTTGCTCGGCATGCCACTCGGGCGTCTTGTCCTCGAAGTACTCGAGGCCGAGGCGGCCGCCGCCGCCCGAGGAGCCGGACTGACGGTTGTCGCCGTCCTGCGCGATAACCCGGACGCCGAAGCGCATCATCGGTTGCCGATCGCGGGCCATGTGGCCGAGGCTGTTGGCCACGAGGATCTCGCGTACGCCCTCAGCCAAAGACGCATCGACGCGAATGACACGGGGATCGGCGGCGCGAGCGGCACGGTCCGCTCGCTCGAGGAGCACCTTCTTGGCAGCCCCCTCGACGTCGATCGACTCCACCGGGACGGGATAGCGGTCGGGCAGATCCCAAAGCGTGACGCCCACCGGCGAATGCGGTTTTCCACCCGCGGCGATCTTCGCAGCGGTCTGCGCGGCGCGCTTCATCGCGTCGAACGAGAGCTCTTCGCAGTACGCGTAGCCGGTCGCGTCACCTTTCATGACGCGGACCCCGAGCCCCATCGAGACGGCCCTTCGGGCGGACTTCAAGATCTGTTCGTCATACGCGTAGCTCCCGCTCACCGAATACTCGAAGAACAGATCGGCGTAGTCGCCACCCTGCTCGAGCGCGATGCGAAGGAGCCGGTTCGCGACGTCCGCGTCGATCGCGTGCGAGCCCTCTGCGGCGAATGGTGCGTGGTAGCGACCGGTCATTGGCTGAGGCGCACTCTAGAGCGAGCGAAGGCCAATGGCTACTGAAGCTGTCCGAGAAACCCGACGACAGCGTCGATGATACGAGCCTGCCGGGCTGCGCCGAGACCGGCGAAGATCGGGAGAGCCAGCACTTCCGCGCTCGCCTGCTCCGATACGGGCAGCGACCCCTCGCGGTATCCGAGGCCCGCAAAGCACTCTTGGCGGTGAAGGGGCACGGGATAGTAGATCGCCGTCGCGATCCTCTCGGCCCGCAGGTGCGCCTGGAGCGCGTCCCGCCGCGACGTTCGAATCACATACTGGTTGTAGATGTGGCCTTCGAAACGCCTGGTCGGCGTTCGAATCAACGACTCGCTCAAGCCCGCGCTCCCGAATGCGGCATCGTATCGGTCGGCATTCGCGCGACGCGCGGCGGTCCATGCCTCGAGCTCGCGCAGCTTCACCCGTAGGAGCGCAGCCTGAAGCGCATCGATGCGAAAGTTCCCGCCGACGACAGAGTGGTAGTATTTGGGCTTGCTCCCGTGTGCGCGGACGACGCGCGCCTTGTCAGCCAGCGCGGCGTCTTGAGTGGTGACCAGCCCGGCATCGCCGAAGCCGCCGAGGTTCTTCGAGGGAAAGAACGAAAAGCACCCGTACGCGCCGAGCGCGCCGACGGGACCGATGGCGCTCTTCGTTCCTATCGCCTGGGCGGCGTCCTCGATGATTGCCAGATCGTGCTTCTTTGCGATCGCCGCGAGCCCTGCCATGTCGCAGCTCTGCCCGAACAAGTGGACGGGAAGAATTGCACGCGTGCGGTCGGTGACGGCCGCCGCGACCTGGTCGACGTCGATGTTGAAGGTGTCCGGACGAATGTCGACGAACACAGGCTTGGCGCCCACCCTGGCAACGCATCCTCCGGTTGCGAAGAACGTGAAAGGAGTGGTGATGACCTCGTCGCCCCGCCCGATATCGAGCGCCATCAAGGCGACCATGAGCGCGTCGGTGCCGCTCGACACCCCAATCGCGTGCTCCGCGCCGATGTAGTCGGCCACTTCGCGTTCGAAGGATTCGACCTCGGGACCTAGGATGTACCGCCCGGAACGGATGACCGCCGCGGCCTTGTCGACCAAACGGCCCATCAGCGGCGCGTTCTGCGCAGCCACGTCCAGCATCGGAATCGGCTCTTCACTCACCGCTCTTCACCCATCGACAGCCGGCTGCCGTCGTTTCGTATTTGTCGCCGCAGCGTGCGCAGATGCCGGAATCGGGGAGCACCTCGCCACATCGGCACGCCCATCCTATGCGGCGCGCGGGGTTCCCGACGACAACCGCATGCGCCGGCACGTCCTTGGTCACGACACTGCCCGCACCGACCAACGCGTACTCCCCGAGCGTATGGCCGCACACAATCGTGGCGTTGGCGCCGACTGTCACGCCATGGCCAACCCGTGTCGGTGCGAACTCTTCCTTGCGCTCGATGTGCGCACGTGGCGTAAGCACGTTGGTGAACACGCAGCTCGGTCCGAGAAAGACGTCGTTCGAGATCTCGACGCCAGCGTAGACCGACACGTTGTTTTGGATCTTCACGCCGTGACCGAGCTCGACACCCGGGCCGACGAACACGTTTTGGCCGAGCACGCACCGCTCGCCGATCGTCGCGCCACCGCAAACGTGGGTGAAGTGCCAGACGCGCGAACCCGGGCCGATACGAGCCCCCTCGTCGACGACGGCCGTCTCGTGAATGAACGGCGCGCTCATCAGCGACCTCCGCTGAGGTCGATCCGAGCGCCGCCCTGCGCAAGGGAGGTCGCCCCACCCTCGAGCGCGCGAACTACATGAAGGCCCGAAGCACCGTCGGCGACCGGCGCCTTGCGAGTCTGGACGGCGTGGATGAACGCGAGGCACTCGCGCCGCAGCGGCTCTGCCATCTTGAGCGCCGGAATCAGGATGTCTCCCGTGCGGATTCGCACGCCTTCCTCGTAGCTGAGGGTGGCGGGAGGCTCGACGCCCTTGTCGAACACCGCAAGCTTCTGGTCGGGGGATGTGTCGTCGAACACGGCCATCTTGCGGTCGCCGACGACGGTGAGCTTGCGGGTCTTGTGTGGATCGAGCCAGCTCACGTGAACATGCGCCATGCGGCCCCCCGGGTAGTGGAGCGTGGCGAACACGACGTCTTCGATCCCACGGTCCGGCTGGAGATAGCAAGAACCGGTCGCACTGACAGCCTCGGGCGACGCCCCCAAAAGGTAGTTTGCTACGGAGATGTCGTGCGGTGCGAGCGACCACCAGGCGTTTTCCGCTTGGCGGACGACGCCGAGGTTGACGCGCTGAGCGTAGATGTAGAGGACGTCCCCGAGCTCGCCTTCGTCGACGAGGCCCTTCAGCCGCTCGATAGCGGGGTGGTAGAGCAGCAAGTGACCGACCATGAGGATTCGGTCGCCTTCGTCGGCAAGCTCGCAAAGCTTGGCCGCTTGCTTGCCAGACAGGCAGAGTGGCTTCTCGACGAACACGTCCTTGCCAGCGCGGAGCGCAGCCTCAGCGAGCTCGAAGTGAGAGGGCGCGTGCGTCGCCACGACTACGGCCGCCACATCCGGATCGTTGAGCACGGTTCGGAGCTCACCGACGGCAAAGACGCTCGGATAGGTTGCGTTCATCGTCGCGCGAATCCCATCGTCGCGATCGCAGACGTAGATGAGGTTGGCCTCTGGGATCGCAGCGTAGTTGCGAACGTGGTTCTTCCCCCAGCCGCCCGCCCCAACGACGGCAATCCCCACTGGCGATGGCTCGTTCATGCGGCCCCCCGCTTCATCGGCCAAGTCTAGCAGGACCGGGGCTCGAGCCCGAAACTTGTGGTCCGCGACCGCGCGCACACTCAGCGGAGCATGGCCCGACACTCGGCGACATACTGACCTTTGCCGAGCTTTGCGCAGTTCTGGTACGCCTGGCGCGCCCCTTGCCGGTCGCCGCGCATTTGCCGGGCCGCTCCCAGGGTGACCCAGGCAAGCGCATTGCTGGGATCGATCGCGGTGGCGCGCTCCGCGAGCTCCGTGGCCTCGCGCGTGTGCTGCCGCGCCAACATCAGCCGTCCGAGCTCGGCAAGTGCGTCGGCGCTATCCGGCTTGAGTGCAATTGCTCGCCGATAGGCGGCGACCGCGCGCGAGCCTCGCTTCAACCGCCGCGCAAGCGAGAGCTGGGCGTCATAGGTATCGGGAGCACCGGTCTTGGGATAGACCCGGTTGGCGTCCTCGGTCGGCGCTGTCACTGGCGCTGGCGCTGGCGCTGTCACTGGCGCTGCCGCTGGCGCTGGCGCTGTCACTGGCGCTGGCGCTGGCGCTGTCACTGGCGCTGCCGCTGTCACTGTCGCTGGCGCTGACACTGCCTTTGGCGCTGGCGCTGCGATCGGGACTCGGCGTTGCGAAAGGACGAACGCCACTGCTCCGGCTCCGAACACGATCGCCAGCACGAGCAATGCCCAAGGCAGCATCGAGGGCATGGGGCGGCCCTTCGACGCGACCGAGCTCGGGTCGACCGCGCGCGGCGCGCGAAGGCTTGCTCCCGGGGAGCTCTCTTCAAACACCTGCTCGTAGGTGAGTGGGGGCGGATCGACCTCTGGCGGTTCATGGTAGTCGGCGGAGACAGAAGGCTCTTGCTCCGCCCCCCGCTGCACGGCTTCGTCGATTGCGCGGTCGCTCGGGGGCCTGGAACGAACGAACGCCGCGGGAGGCGGATCAGAATCGATGGCTTCGATTGCTTCGTCAACCTCGGGATCCTCGCGAAGCTCCGACATCGTGTGGTCCCACTGCCCCACTTCGACGGTTTCGCGGTTGGAGATCTCTTCGATCTGCCTGATCGTGGGAACGCGCCCGGCCCAGTTCAAGATCGTGCCTCCCGCGTACATCGAGGCCTCAGGGCGGGCTTGTTGAAAGCCTTTGGGCGTTTGACGCCGGGGCCGCGAAGACGCTGAGGGCGGCGGCGCGGGCTGCCAGGCTTGGGCGGGGTTCGGAGGCGGAGTGCTGTTGGGGGGCCGGTAGAGCGGCGGCGGCGCGGAGGTGGCGCGCGGCGCGGTGATCTCGTCGTCGGAGATGTCGGTCGCGTCGATCTTCGGAGAGGGAAGCGAGACGGGCGTCACGTGCTCTCGCGCGGGGATGGACGCTGGCACGAACGCTGCCACTGACGCAGATGCTGGCACTTCCGCTGTCGCCGTCGAAGCGCCCAGCTCGGGATAGGTGGCCGAGCTCAGTGACACCTCTGGAATTCCCGGCGCCGCAGGCACCGAAACCTCGTCGTTGACGGCGCCGCCCGGCCCGGGAATCGTGTTGATGCCCTCTTTTGCCGGAGGGGTCGATGATACGACGAACGCCTCGGCTAGCACGGGAATGCTGTCTTGGATGCGACCGACCTCGCGGACCAGCCCCTCGAAGTAGAGATCGACGACTTTGCGCAGCGCTTCGACGTGATCGCCACCGTGGGCGCGTAGAACCTCACCAACCGTTCGCTCGCCGTCGATCAACCGGACCATGTCATTCTGGTCGTCCGGCATCTCCCGAAGCCGCTCTCGCAGCATCTCAGCGTCTACCTCGAGCACCGCCTCGAACGAAGGAAGCAGCTCCAACAATCGGCTCCACTCGTCGAGCCGACGCATCCCTTCCATGAGCAACGCTTGTGTCGTCCGGTGCACGGTGCGCTCGCTCAAGCTGACCCGTCGGAACTCGAGATCGAAGCTTCCCTCGCGCCACAGGAGCTGCCGATAGATCGCGTCTTCGCCGCGAAGATCGTCGACCGTCGCATTGATGACGGCGCCCGATTCGAAGGAGATCATGCCCTCCTGCCCGTCCGCTGCGATCAGCGTGAGCACCCCCGACTTCCGGCTGACGTCGATCGTCTGTAGGAGATCGACGACGCTCATCTCGGAGAGCGAGCCGCTGAACCGCGTGCGCGCATCGGTGCTCTTCAGGGCGAGGCCGGCGCGCGCTCGCCGTGCGAGCTCGATGCCCACCCGCGCGATCACCTCGCGGATGTAGATCGGCTTGGTCAGGTAGTCCTGCACACCAAGCTCGAGACCGCGGATCTTGCTCTCGATCGAACCATCACTCGAGAGGAACATGAACGGGATGTCCGACCAATCGTTGTTCTGTCGAAGCTGCTCGACGAAATCGAATCCGTTCATGTCGGAAAAAGTCGTATCCGACAGGATGAGATCGGGCTTGTTGGCGTGGAGGATCTCGAAAGCCTTCCCTACACTGGGACATCCGGCCACGTTGTAGCCCGCGTTGCGGAGGCTCACCTCGAGAACGCGGAGGCTACGGGGATCGGCATCGACTACGAGGAGGTTCTGTTTGGCCACTTCAACCTTCGGTCAGCGGAAGTGTGCGGAGCGCCCCACTTGCATGTCAAGCATGCCTTCGAATCCAGATCGTGGTAATTTGCTGATAAGTGGGATGAAGAAGCTCGGGGGCACCTCAGGCGTGATCATTAGCGCAGTACTGCTGCTCGCCGCGTGTGACCAGCCGCGCGGCGAAATGGCCTTCCTTCAGCTCGACCCCGACTTCGGTGGCCTACAGGGGGGCAAGACGGTTCGCGTCGTCGGCCACAACATCCGTCTCGACATCGGATACGCCGTCTACTTTGGCCGACAACGATCGGCGCAGGTGTCCATTCAGAACGAAAAGGCACTCCTTGCGGTCACGCCGCGGCGCTTCGAGGCGGGGGCTGTCGACGTCACGATACGCGCCGACAACGGCTCGGTCTTCGTCGTGAAAAACGGCTTCGAGTACATCAATCAAGCCGGCAAGCTTCTCGACGAGGGCGAGGTCCCCTGAGTCACGATCCAGCGTCGACGCCAGCATCCGGGAGCGGCCGACAAACGCCGGCAGTGCACTCCAAGCCCACTTCACATTGGCCTGTGCGCGTGCAGGGCTCGTTCACCGCTTTGGGGACGATCTCGTTGCCACAACCGCCAAGCGCGGCTGGCAGGACCAAGACAGCAAGCAGCAGCCACGGCGACCGGGGAGGCATCGAGGCGAGGATAGCGCAGGCCGCGTGTCGGCACCACGCCCACCGACCAAAACGCTGCTAGGCTCGGCGACGTGGACGCTCGGCTCCTCATCCCGGAGCTCTTCGAGAAGCTCAGCCTAATCGCAACGTGTGGCCTGCTCGGCGTGTTGGTGCCCCCATTGAGGAACCGGCTTCTCGGGGTGGGCCGGCCACGAGACATCGCGGTCGTCGTCATCTTCGGCTTGTTGTTCTCGATGTGGGGCTCCGCAATGGGCTTTGAATGGTTGGGGCACCATCTCAATCTACGGGCGATCGGCATCATGATCGCCGGCATCCTCGGGGGTCCGCGAGCCGGAGCGCTGACGGGGCTGCTCGGCGGCGGCTTCTACGTGCTGCGTTTCCACCCCGAAGGAGTGCCGTGGGACGTAGTGGCGTCGGTGCTCGATGGTTGGCTCGCAGGTCGAATGTCGGTGCGCCGCGAAAGGATGTTCGTAGGCTGGCGAGTGCTGGGCGGTGCCGCGATGGTTCAAGTTGCCGGTCTTACGGTCACCGCGGTGGGGCTCGGCGCCACGGGTGCCGACGCGGCCGCGGCGCTGCCTTCGTTGACCGCGCAGCTCGCGGGTGTCGCGGTAGGCGTCGCGCTGTTCATGAATGTGGCCCTGGTCGTGATCTCACGACAAGAGCAAGCCGTTGCGCTCGTCGAAGCGCAGGCGGCCGCCAACGCCATGTCCCTCACCGCGCTGCGAAGCCGCCTGGAACCCCACTTCCTCTTCAACGCGCTCAACACATTGCGGGCGACCATTCGCCGCGACCCAGAACAAGCGCGCGCTCTAGTGTCGGACCTCGCGGACCTCTATCGCTACCTGCTGCACCACCCGCACGACGCTTCGGTCGTGAACGAGGTCGAGCACGCGTGCGCCTATCTCGCGATCGAGCGGGCGCGCCTCGGCGACGAGCGCCTCTCCGTCCAAACTTCGGTGGACGACAGCGTTCGCGACATGCGGGTGCCGGCGTTGCTCCTGCAGCCAATCGTGGAAAACGCTGTAAAACACGGCATCACGCCCAAACAGGGTCTTGGCCGAATCACGATTCGCGCGTCGGACCTAGGCAATAGGCTTCGCATCGAAGTCGAAGACGAGGCCGACGGACCGCATCATGGTGCACCCACGACGGGCTCCGGCGTCGCGCTTCAGACCTTGCGGAAGCGCCTCAAACAACAGTACGACGGCGAGGCGAACCTGGAGCTTTCTTCGATGGAACGCGGTACGCTGGTGACGCTGGAGCTACCGAAGCACATGGAAAGCAGGGGAGAGCAGGAATGAGCATCCGCGCAATCGTGGTGGACGACGAGCCGCTGGCTCGCGACGAGCTTCGATTCATGTTGGGCCAATGCCAGGATATCGAGGTCGTCGGCGAGGCGCGCAACGCCCCTGAAGCACAATCGCTGTGTGACGCAGAGCAGCCAGACCTTGCGTTCCTCGACCTCCGCATGCCTGGCCCTGACGGAGTGGCGCTGGCCGAGACACTGATGGCAAACCACCCGGAGCTTCGCGTGGTGATCGTCTCGGCACACGACGAAGGCGCGTTGCGCGCGTTCGAAGCACGCGTCGCCGACTATCTATTGAAACCCGTGCGGCTCGAGAGGCTGCGACAGGCCGTGGAGCGTGTTCGGAGCGCGTCTCGGGGCCCGGCCAGTAGCCACGAGCGCCTCGACCGAATCGCGGTGCGGCGCAAGGACGCGTACATCGTGTTGGAGCTGGACCAGGTCGTCTACTTCGAGGTGAAGGACGAGCTCGTGTGGGCGGTCACCGAGGAAGACCGGTTCGCCATCGACAAGACCTTGGCAGTTCTCGAAGACGAGCTCGACCCGGAGTCCTTCTTCCGATCGCACCGCGGATTCATCGTCCGCTATGATCGCATCCGCGCAATCGAGCCCACCGGCGCCGGCACGTTCCAGCTCCGGCTCGACCACCCCGAGGAGCCCAAAGTTCCACTGGCGCGGGAGCGCGCCAAGAAACTCCGTGAGCGGATCCCGTTTTCCGGCTGAACGCGAAAAGCCATAGCCATCGGGCGTCCGAGCTGTAAACTACGCCGCATGAAGGGGACGACGATCGCGCACGCGTTTGTGATAGGGGCGCTCGCCGCGTTGCTCGTGCTGGGTGGCTGCAAGAAGGGCAAGGACAGCGAGACCGCTGCCGACGAGCGGGAGGCCGCACTGCCATCCGGGACGATGAGCCTTCAGGGCATGTACAGATACATGGCCGACGCGGGGCTGTTCCTGGATTGCGCCACCCGGGAACAGTGGCCGGTCGCCATGGAAGCCGACAACGCGACACTCGAACGGGCCTACGGTCAGGCCAAGGTCGCCGCGGGCGCCCCGTTGCTCGTCACAGTCGAGGGCCGGCTCGAGCCGCGCCGCCGAATGGACGCGGAAGGCACGGAGACCAGCTTGATCGTCGAGCGCTTCGTGCGCACATGGCCTCGGGAGACCTGTGGAAGCATGAACGCGGTGACATTGGAAGACACCTATTGGGCGTTGCTCGAGCTGAACGGCAAGGGGATCGTCGTCGAAGTGAATGACAAGGCGCCGTTTCTCGAGCTGAGCTCGAAGAAGGCGAGCGCGTTCGGCTTCGGCGGCTGCAACCGCTTCTTCGGCACGTATCAGGCGACAGCGCGTTCACTGAGCTTCGGCGCGATGGGAGCCACGCGGATGGCGTGCCCGGAGGGAATGGACCAGGAGCAGGAGCTCTTCACCGTGCTCGCCGCGACGACGCGCTACGAGATCCACGGATCCAAGCTCCTGCTCTTTGCCGACACGACTGTGGTGGCGCGTTTCGAGGCCAGAGCGAGACCGGAATAGCTTGGGGAGCGTCTCCTGAAGTCGCCGGTATGACTTTTGTTTTTGGCCAGTTCGAGCTCGACCCTGCGCGTCGCGAGCTGCGTGTCGACGGCAGCGTGAAGTCGCTGCAGCCTCAGATCTTCGACCTCTTGCTCTACCTCGTCGAGAACAACGAGCGTGTCGTACCCAAGCGAGAGCTGCTCGAGACCTTGTGGCCCGATACCGTCGTGACCGAGAGCTCGATCCAACGCGCTGTCAGTCTGGCGCGAAGCGCGCTCGGTGAACGCGGGCCGGGGCTGATCCAAACGTTTCCCAGGCAGGGGTATCGCTTCGTCGGCGAGCTGCGGACCAAGCAGAAAACCCCGTCACGGACCTCCTTGCGCCCCCGCTACGCGCTAAGCGCTGACGTTCACATCGCGTACACGACCCTCGGCGAGGGCGACACCGACATCGTGGTCGTCAACGGTTGGATCATGCCGATGCGCGCGATGTTCCAGCACCCAGATACGCGCGCGGCGATGGAGGCGCTCGCGAAGATCGGGCGGGTCATCACGTTTGACAAGCGGGGCACGGGGCTCTCGGATCGCGTGAAAGATCTCCCCGCCCATGAGCAACGCATGGACGATCTTCGCGTGGTGCTCGATGCGTGCAACTCCAAGAGGGCCGTGATCGTCGGCTACTCGGAGGGCGGTGCCCTCGCCATGCTCTATGCGGCGACCTACCCGGAGCGCGTGCAAGGACTCATCCTCTGCGGTGCATTCGCACGCATGACAAAGACCCAGGATTATCCATGCGGGTACGCGCCCGAAGACATGGACAAGCTCAAGGGCTACATCCGAGGGGCCTGGGGCAAGGGAGCGTCGCTCCGTCCGATCGGGCCGGTCGAACTGAGGAAGGACAGCGAGTTCCTCGATTGGATTGCTTTCGCTGAGCAGGAGGGCACGAGCCCGGGCGGTGCGCTCGACCTTCTCGACATGAACATGCAGATCGACCTCCGCGTTCTGCTGCCGGCCATCCGCGTGCCAAGCGTCGTGTTGCAAGCCGACGAGGACGTGATGATTCACCCGGGCAACGGAAGGTACCTGGCGGACCACATCCCGAACGCCCGATACGTCGAGGTGCACGGCGGCGACCACACGATCTTCTTTCGCAATCAGCACGAGATCCTCAACGCAGTCGAGTGGGTGTTGGAGCAGGCGACACCGGAGCTCGAAGAAGACCGCTTCCTGAGCACGGCGCTCGTCGGTCGGGCCGGCCAGACACTCGACGACGGCGTCTGGCATGAGCAGGTCAGGCGCTTTCGAGGCCAGGCGGTGCCGGACAAGCGGCATGCCTATTTCGACGGCCCGATCCGCGCGCTGCGCTGTGGAGCCGAGCTCGCAGAAGCATCGGGTGCGTCGTTCGGCGTGCATGCGGGCCAGATCGTTCGGCAAGGCCCCTTGGTGAGTGGACCCGCGTTCGACATCGCGGAGGCCATCGCGGCGCAAGCGCCCCCCGGGCACGCATGGGCGTCTCGCGTGCTTGTCGACTTGGTGCCAGGGAGCGATCTCGGATTCTCGGAAACGAGCGCTGTCGTGCAGTCGAACGACCGCGAAATCGCGCTGCTTTCAGTTCGGACGCAGAGCTAAGGATTCGCTAAGGGCTCCGAAAGGACCTTCGCACGCTTCCTCCGTACTTTGGGAAGCAAGGAGGCCAACATGCCCTACAGCAACGCCGCAGAGGCTCTACAGAACACATTCACGACCCACCAGGTTCAGGTCCCAAACCGCTTCAACGGACCCCCAGGCTCGGGAAACGGCGGCTGGAGCGCCGCCCTTCTCGGCAAGCACGTCGGACCGGAGGTCGAGGTCACCCTCAAGCGGCCGATTCCGCTCGACCGCCACATCCAGGTCGTCGCGAGCGCTGACACCGCAACCCTGGCCGACGGAGATCTCGAAATCGCGAGTGCCAGGTGCGCGGAGCTCGACCTCGACATCCCAGAGGGGATCACCTTCGGGCAGGCTGCCGAGGCGCGCGCGAACTTCAGCGGCTACAGGGCTCACCCGTTTCCGAACTGCTTCGTGTGCGGCACCGGTCGCTGCTGCGGCGACGGCATGTGTCTCTTCACAGGTCCTTTCCAGAAGGGCATGGTCGCAAGCTCCTGGGTTCCGGACGCCGAGTTCGTGAGCGACCGCGGCGAAATCGCACCGGAGCTCACCTGCGCCGCACTCGACTGCCCAGGGGCATGGGGCTTGATCGACCGCTACGGCATCGACGGCCCGATCGTACTCGGTCGGATGACCTACCGACTCGACAAGCCGATCTACGCCGGCGAGCGCTACATCGTGATGGGCTGGGCCGAGAGCCGCGAAGGCAGGAAGCTGTCTTGCGGAACCGCAGTCTACGACGCCGAGGGCAACGTATGCGCCGCAGCGAAAGCAACCTGGATCCAATTGCGATGAAGACATGCGCGGCAGCGCGAGCCAGAACGGAGAATCGGTCGCGACGCACGTGCTCGGACGGCCCGGAGAATCGGTCGCGACGCACGTGCTCGGAAGGCCCGGAGAATCGGTCGCGACGCACGTGCTCGGGAGCGGGTCCCGCTCGGCCGTCGCCACACGGCAACACACAACTCGCCTCCCGCCCACTCCCTGTGCCGCGCATCCCGACCGATTCTCCTCCACACGCAGAAATCAAGCGCGGCAGCGCGAGCCCGCAGGGCGAAGCCCGGCGCAAATGCGCCGCCAAGGCGAAGCGCAGCGAGGGGCGCGGAGGGAGGACTACGCGGTGGGGGTGGGCGGGCGGATGTAACTAAACCAAACCACGCCCCCAACTCACCATCCACCCCCCACCACACCCGCGGCAGCGCGAGCCCGAAGGGCGAAGCCCGGCGCGAATGCGCCGCCAAGCCCAAGCGCAGCAAGGGGCGCGGAGGGAGGACTACGCGGTGGGGGTGGGCGGGCGGATGTAACTAAACCTCCCGACGCCAGTCGCGTTCCTGACGCTGACGCTGACGCTGACGCTGACGCTGACGCTGACGCTGAAAGAGGGTATGACCCCACTCATGAAGATCGGAATCGTTCCAATCAACGTCGGCGGCCCGAAGACCGCAGAACGCATGATCGACCTCGCCCAACATGCGGAAGCCGCAGGCATCGAGTCGGTTTGGACCTTCGAGCACGTCATGGTGCCGATCGACTACGACTCGAAGTACCCGTACGACCGCTCGGGGAAGATGCCGATTCAACCGGAGGGCTGGTTCATCGACCCTTTGATTGCCCTCTCCCATGTCGCGGCGGCGACCAAGACGATTCGCTTGGGAACGGGCGTGAACATCTTCCCACAAACCAACCCGCTGCTCTTTGCCAAGCAAGCCGCGTCGATCGACGTCTTGAGCCGGGGCCGGCTCACGCTTGGGCTCGGCATCGGATGGCTTGCCGAGGAGTACCAGGCGATGGGGACGCCGTTCGAGCGACGCGGCGCGCGCTTCGACGACTACTTGGCGGCCGTCAAGAAGGTCTGGACCGGAGAAGTCGTCGAGCACGAGGGTGAGTTCCTCTCTTGGCACGGCTTCAAGAGCCACCCGACGCCGATGCAGAAGCCTCACCCACCGATCTTGATGGGTGGCACCACCACGAAAACCTTGCGACGGGTCGTCGACGTCGCCGACGGCTGGTACGCGCCAAGCGACTCTCAGCAGATGCTGAACGAGAAGCTGACCGAGCTTCGGCAGCTCGCAGACGAAGCGGGCCGCGCGTTCGACTCGCTCGACATCACGACGAGCTGGCGCATCGGCGCTCGTCCGGACGCGCTACCCGAGTTCGAGGAGCTCGGCATCAAGCGCGTCATCGTCCTTCTGGGCGCAACCGGCGAATCCGACCCCAGGAAGGCGATCGACCTGATCGCCTCCCGGGCCGGACTCTAGCAGCAGCGCCACATTCAGGGCGCCAAGTTCCCGATCACGCAATTGGTCCACGTGTCGACCTCGGACTCGCAGGCATCTCCGTCGCAGTCGTTCGCTGTGTAGCAACCGGACAACGCGTCGAGCTCAGAAGGACAAGTATCGAGGATTGCGGACGGAATCGAACCGCTGAGGAACTCACAACCTTGCTCGCACTCCGCTTGGCTACCGCCGCACCCCTCACAGAGCGAGGTGCAGAAGTCACCGCCACCCCCGCCACCCCCGGTGCCGGAGTCGCCGCCCTCGTCGTCACCGCACCCGGTGATCGCCAACATCGCACCAAACACAATCGCCCAAAGGGCGTGCCTCTTCTTCATTTGCCCAGCCTCCTGCACCGCCTACCTAAGGTGGTGTCTGTAAAAGCTGGGTATCAGAGACTGGGCAAGATGGACAAGTATGTCCACTTCCATTTGGTGACCTCTCAGTTCCCAATTTGGAGGACTAGAGATGCGGTTTCAACCACTGCATCAACTGCGGCAGGTTCATGGCGCCGGGCTGCCGTGCGACCTCGCGCCCGGCCTTGAACACGGCGGTGGTCGGGATACTGCTGATGCCGTAGCGCTGGCTCAGCATTGGATTTTCATCGGTATTTACCTTTGCAAAGCGAACCTTGGGCTCGAGCTCGGCTGCGGCCTGCTCGAAAAAGGGGGCCATCATCTTGCAGGGCCCGCACCAGGGCGCCCAGAAGTCGACGACGAGCGGGAGCTCGCTTCTCTTGAGGTGCGTGTCGAAGGTCTGGTCGGAGAGGGCGATCGGCTGCCCCCTGAAGAGGGGCTGCTTGCACTTCCCGCACTTCGGATGATCGCCAAGCCGGAGTTCTGGGATCCGATTCGGCGCCTGGCAATTGGGGCAAACGACGATAGAAGAGGGGCCAGTCATTTGGGGAAAGTAAGGATGATTCCCGGAGACGCTAGGCTGTGCTTGACGCCCCGAAGCGGCCGGCCCATATTCCGGCCCCTTCAGACAGAAAAAACCTAGTTTTCAAGAGAATTAGCGCGAGAAACGCATGGCACTGACCGCCGATAGAAAGTCCGAGTTGATCGGTAACTTCCGCACTCACGACAACGACACGGGTTCGCCCGAAGTCCAGATCGCCATTTTGAGCGAGCGGATCACCTACCTGACCGAGCACTTCCAGACGCACAAGAAGGACCATCACTCCCGACGAGGCCTGCTCAAGCTGGTTAGCCAGCGACGCCGGCTCCTCGACTATGTCCGCAGCAAGGACGTGGAGCGATACCGTAAGATCATTTCAGCGCTTGGCATTCGGAAGTAAGCTGAGCGCCGGGACGTTGTCCCGGTAGAACCTTGGTTGCTTCACGTCGGGTCCGGCGTTCGCTCTTCGCTTCGATGGTTTGAGCCAGTGCTCGAATCCTGGAATCGGGGACCGAGACCGCTCTCGCCGTGAAGGCGAACCGCACGCGCGGTTGTGCCGCGCACGAAGCGAAAGTGGAGAGCGATGATAATTAGAGAATCCGTTAAAGTTGGTGACAAAGAGGTCACCATCGAAACGGGCCGCATTGCCAAGCAGGCATCCGGCTCGGTGTTGGTGAGCTGTGGCGAGACCATGGTTCTCGTCACGGTCGTCGGAAACAAAGAGGCAAGGCCCGGCGCGCCGTTCTTTCCGCTGACATGCGACTACATCGAAAAGACGTACGCCGCGGGCAAAATCCCGGGTGGCTTCTTCAAACGCGAGGCCAGGCAGCGCGATCATGAGGTGCTGACCTCACGCCTGATCGACCGGCCCTGCCGTCCTCTCTTTCCCGACGGATACATGTGCGAGACGCAGGTCATCGCGACCGTGATTAGCGCGGACGGGAGCAATCAGTCCGACGTGCTCGCAATGGTGGGCGCCTCAGCAGCCATTCACATCAGCCCGCTTCCCTGGGCAGGGCCGATCGCGGGTGTGCGTGTCGCGCGCGTCGACGGCAAGCATATCGCGAACCCGACGTACCAGGAGCAGGAGGAAAGCGACTGCGAGCTGATCGTCGCCGCGTCCAAAGACGCCATCGTCATGGTCGAAGGCGAAGCCAAGGAGCTCTCCGAAGCGGACTTGATCGCGGCCATCCAATTCGGCCACCAATCGGTGCAGGGTATTCTCGAGCTCATGGAGAAGCTCCGCGAGGCGGTCGGCAAGAAAAAGTGGCCCTTCGAACCGGCCACGCGAGACGAAAAGATCGACGCACGCGTCAAAGAGGTCGCCCTCGCAAAGGTCCTCGAGGCCTGCAACATCGCGGAGAAGCACCCGCGCTACGACCGCTTCAGTGCGATCAAAAAGGAAGTCGTGGGCGAGCTGTCCGCGGAGTTCCCGGACCAGGAAAGCGACATCAAGAGCGCCTACGAGGACCTTCGCTACAACACGATGCGCGGGCAGGTGCTCGACGACAAGCGCCGTGTAGACGGGCGTGACTACAAGACGGTTCGGCCGATCGCGATCGAGGTGGGTCTGCTCCCGCGCGTCCATGGATCGACGCTGTTTACCCGAGGAGAGACACAGAGCATCGTCACAGCGACCCTCGGCACACGCCAGGACGAGCAGAAGATCGACGGCCTCGTCGGGGAACACTGGAAGCCCTTCCTCCTCCACTACAACTTCCCGCCTTACTCGGTCGGTGAGACGAAGTTCCTTCGGGGCCCCGGCCGTCGAGAAATCGGGCACGGAACTCTCGCAGAGCGCGCTCTCACCAAAGTGCTGCCCTCGCGCGAGGACTTCCCCTACACGATGCGCATCGTGTCCGAGATCACCGAGTCCAATGGCTCTTCGTCGATGGCCACCGTCTGTGGCGGAAGCTTGGCGATGATGGACGCGGGTGTACCGATCAAAGCGCCGGTCGCCGGCGTCGCGATGGGTCTCATCATGGAAGGCGAGAAGTACGCGGTTCTGACGGATATCCTGGGCGACGAGGACCACCTCGGCGACATGGACTTCAAGGTCTGCGGAACCGACAAGGGCATCACCGCCATCCAGATGGACATCAAGGTCGACGGCTTGAGCCAGGAGATCATGCACGAGGCTCTCGAGCAGGCGCGCGACGGTCGCTTGCACATCCTCGGCAAGATGAACGAGATCATGGCGACCCCTCGTCCTGAGCTTTCGAAGTACGCGCCGCGTATCGAGACTCTCAAGGTCAAGCCCGATCAGATTCGCGTGGTCATCGGACCAGGCGGCAAGATGATCAAAGCGATCACCGAGCAGACCGGCGCCAAGATCGACATCTCGGATGACGGCACAGTGAGCATCGCTTCGCCGGATGGCGAGGCTCTCAAAAAGGCGATCGAGATCATCGAGAGCCTCACGCTCGAGCCCGAGATCGGCACCAAGTACAAGGGCATCGTTCGCCGCGTCGAGAACTACGGCGCTTTCCTCGAGATCGCACCGGGCAAGGATGGCTTGCTCCATATCAGCGACATGGACTGGAACCACGTCGACAAGGTCGCAGACGTGATGGATCTCGGTGACGAGGTCGAGGTGATGATCAGCGACATCGATCGCGAAGGTCGTATTCGCCTCTCGCGCAAGCAGCTCCTCGAGAAGCCCGAAGGCTACGTGGAGCCCGAGCGCAGGGAACGTCGCGAAGGCGGCGGACGCGGCCGTGACGGCGGCCGTGACGGCGGCCGAGGTCGTCGCGACGGCGGCGGCGGTCGAGGCCGGGATCGTGACCGCGGTGGACGCGGCGGAGCCCGAGCAGGCGGACGCGGTGGCGACCGAGACCGAGGCGGCGAGCGCGAGCGGAGCCGAGACCGAGGCGGCGAGCGCGAGCGCAGCCGAGACCGAGGCGGCGAGCGCGACGGCGGCGGAGAACGCGAGCGCACTCGCGACCGCAGCGACGAGAAAAAGGACTGATGCCGAGGCTGCGCGTCTACAAGATGCGCGCTGACGCGGTCATCCCGCGTTACGAGACGAGTGGCGCGGCGGGGATGGACCTCGCCGCGTGCCTCGACACGCTGCTCAGCATCGAGCCCGGCGGAACCGCCCGAGTCCCGACGGGATTGCGGATCGCGCTTCCCCCTGGCCACGAGGGGCAGGTGCGTCCTCGCTCCGGGCTAGCCGCACGCCGCGGCGTCACCGTGCTCAACGCACCGGGGACGATCGACGAAGATTACCGCGGTGAGGTCCAGGTTTTACTCGTGAACCATGGCGCAGATACCTTCACGATCGAACACGGCGACCGCATCGCACAGCTCGTCGTGGCGCCGGTGACGCACGTGGAGGTCGAAGCAGTCACTGACGAAGCCGCGCTCGGCGGAACCGAACGCGGCAGCGGTGGGTTTGGAAGTACCGGCGTCTCTTAGAGAGCGCGGTCCATCAGCTGCGCAATGGTCGTCTTCGGCGCGGCGCCGATGTGCTGGGCGACGAGCTCTCCACCCTTGAAGACCATCAGTGTCGGCACGCCCCGAATGCCGTACTTGGAGGCAGTACCGGGGCTCTCGTCGATATCGAGATGGGTCACCTTGACCTTGCCTACGTACTCGTCGGCAAGTTGATCGATGAGCGGCGCGATCTGCTTACACGGTCCACACCACACCGCGGAGAAATCGACCAGGACGGGATCGTCCGCCTGGAGGACTTCGGTGTCGAAGTTCAAATCATTTACCGCGTGTACGTTGGGACCAGCCATCTTTGCTCCTGTGGAGGGTTGTTGGAGCAGTCTAACTAAGGACGGTCGCCACAATTGTCAACGCGGCCCCCTCCCCGGCTACCGCCCAAAACCCCGGCATGGTAGGCTTTTTCCCGGCCTGCCCCTCAGCTACGGAGGCCTCGACGAGACGATGAAAGCCGGCCTCTTCATTGCCACCGCGGCCCTGTACGCGGTCGCCTGCATCCTGTACCTGATCCAGCTCACGCGGGGCTCGGACAAGGCGCCTCAGATGCCCGGGACCGTGTTCGTTGTGGCGCTTGGCGCGCACCTCGCCTTCCTTTTGCTCGAGTCGCCCTCCCCCGGCGAGCTACCGCTCGCTGACATCGCGCAGATCCTGAGCGTGTCGTCATTCGGCATCGGCATCGCGTTCCTGTTGGCATCGTATCGAATGAGCGTGAGGATTCTCGGCGCGTTCGTCGCCCCCTTGTCACTCATGCTGTTCCTCGCATCCGGGCTCGGGAGTAGCTACGCGCCCGTCCCCCCGCGCGTCGAGTCCGTGATGCTCACGCTGCACATCTTGGCCAACGTCATGGGACTCGTGTCGTTCGCGCTCGCGTTCGTCGCCGGGGTCGCCTACTTGGTACAGGAGCGCTTGCTGCGCCGCCGGCAACTAGCCGGCGCATTTCAGCGGCTGCCATCGCTCGGCGTTCTCGACACGATAGGCCTTCGTTCGGTGCTGGTTGGGTTTCCCCTCCTCACGTTCGGCATGGTCACGGGTACGTTTTGGCTCGTGCGCTCGGGCGGATCTCAGTTCTACGTGAGCCAAGCACTCGGCCTGGTGGCCTGGGCGATCTTTGCCGCCGTCATCGTCCTGCGCGTCGCGGCTGGCTGGCAAGGCCGAAAGGCCGCTGTCGGTACGATGTTGGGCTTCCTCTTCACGCTGCTCGTCTTGGCGGGATACTTTTGGCGCGCGACCGGAGGCGTTAGCTGATGCGCGACTTCGTGGTGGTTGGCCTTTCGCATCGAACGGCGCCAGTCGAAGTGCGCGAGCGTCTCGCCGTGGCGCCGCAGGATCTCGAGCGCGAGCTCCGCGAGATCGCCGAGCTGGCGGGGCTCGAGGAGGCCTTGCTGATTTCGACCTGCAACCGCGTCGAGCTCTATGCGACCAGTGCAAACCCGCTCAAAGCAACCCAGGAAGCGAAAGAAACGCTCAGCGCGCGCCTCGGCGACGCCGCAAGCGATGGGGTCCTCTATCAAGAGCGCGGGATCGACGTCGTCCGTCACGTCTTCCGCGTGGCTTCGAGCTTGGACTCCCTGGTCGTCGGAGAGCCGCAGATCCTCGGGCAGGTAAAGGAAGCGTTCGACGCAGCGACCGGAGCCGGCACCGTCGGCACCTTGCTCGGGCGCTGCTTCACCCAGGCCTTCGCGACCGCCAAGCGCGTACGCAATGAAACCGGCATCGCCGAAGGCACGGTGAGCGTGAGCTCGATCGCCTGTGAGCTCGCCACGAAGATCTTCGGCGACTTGGAAGGCCGTCGGACCCTCCTGTTGGGCGCGGGTGAAATGGGGGAATCCGCAGCACGGAGCTTGCGTCAAACCGGCACGAACCTGCACGTCATCAACCGCAGTGAAGAGCGCGCGCAGGCGCTCGCCAAGGCGTGCGGCGGCCGCGCGGTACCCTACGAGCGGCTCACCACCGAGCTTGCAGACGCCGACGTCGTGATCGCATCGACGGCAAGCCCGAAGTTTCTTCTCACGCCCGAGTTGATGAAGGGCGTCGTCCGAACGCGACGTCATCGGCCGCTGTTCATCATCGACATCGCCGTGCCTCGCGACGTGGACCCGCGTGTAGGCAATATGGACAACGTCTTCGTGTACGATGTCGACGATCTGCAGCAGGTCGCCGAAGAGAACCTCGCCGTGCGGGCCCGCGAAGCCGGCTTGGCAGAGCGGATCATCGAAGACGAGGTCGAGTCGTTTCTCATGTGGCGGCGGTCGCTCGAGCTCGCACCCACCATCGTCGCGCTCCGGAAGCGATTCGGCCAAGTGGCCGATGAAGAGCTTCGACGAGCGTTGCCACGACTCCAAGCCTTGAGTGAGCCCGATCGAGCGGTCCTCGAAGCGATGTCCCGTTCGTTGGTCAACAAGCTGTTGCATCAGCCGATGACCGAGCTCAAAGCAGGCGCGGGCGAGCCCGATGGGGCCTTGTTGATCGACGCAATCCGTCGCTTGTTCGCTCTTTCCGAGGAAGATGTCTCTCCGAGCGAGGCGTCGCCGCGCACGACCACAGAAGCCAACGTCACGCAATTGACGGCCGCCACAACAGGCACGACAGGCGAATCCAAGTGAAGCTACGCATCGCAACACGGGGCAGCAATCTCGCCCTCGTTCAAACTCGCTGGGTTGGTAGTCAGCTACGCACCCACTTCCCCGACCTCGAGATCGAAGAGGTGCACGTCAAGACGAAGGGGGATCGAATCCAGGACCGCCCCCTGGCGCACGTTGGAGGCAAGGGTCTCTTCGTGAGCGAAGTCGAAGCCGTCGTCGTTCGCGGCGACGCCGACTTGGCCGTCCACTCCCTCAAGGACGTGCCGGGCGACGTGCCCCTCGCAGAAGGCATGGGCATCCTGAGCGTCCCCGTCCGCGAGGACCCACGGGATGTCCTCGTCACGATCGATGGCGTAGATCTCGAATCGCTGAAGCGCGGGGCCAAGGTCGGCACCACCTCTCGACGGCGCGTCGTCCAGCTTCAGCGGCAGCGGCCGGATTTGGCGTTCGTGCCGCTCCGCGGCAACATCGAAACGCGGGTCCGAAAGCTCCGCGAGGGCCAATGCGACGCGATCGTCCTCGCGGCGGCCGGCCTCGCCCGAACCGGCGTCCTGGACGAGACGCCCCACGTTCTGCTCCCCCCCGACATCTGCTTGCCCGCGGTCGGCCAAGGCGCGCTCGCCATCGAGGGCGCGTTGGCCGACGAGCGGCTCCGCGATCAACTGCGCGCGATCGAGGACCCAACCGCCCGCATCCAGATCACCGCAGAGCGAGCGATGTTGCAGAAGCTCGAAGGCAATTGCCACTCGTCCATCGCGGGACACGCGAGCGCCGCGGATGGACGCCTCAAGCTCGAGGCGATGGTCGCCTCCTACGACGGCGACCAGATGTTATCCGCCGCGTCGGACACCTACCTCGATCTCGGTGCTGCGGATGCGGTCGCGCGCGCGCACGTGCTCGGGGAGGATGTCGCCGAGCACTTGCTGTCACAGGGTGCTCGGGACTTGATCCGTCAAGCAGGCGTCGAGGCTATGCGAAGTCAGTTGACGAGCAACTGACGCGCCGTGAGCTGCGGGTATCCCAGAATGCGCCGTACGCCCCCGATCGACCGAGCGACCCACTCTTCGTTAGTAGCGCGGCCAGCGGCGGCCACGTAGACCGTCTCGCCCTCGAGCGAGATGGCTCGAACGTCGATGCGCTGTCCGACGAGCGCGCCCGGAACCCGTCCGTTGAACGACGGCGAACCCATCAACGGGGCGACGGCGCCCAAAGCTTCGCATATGGACCGCTCGCCGGCGCCCGCGACCAGCAGGCCGTTGTCGATGGCGACGACCATCGCGTCGAGCTCCCCCTCGGAGCGAACCTGCTCGAGCTGCAGGCAGAGCGCGCGGTACGGATCGTGGCTTCGGCGTTGGCGGCGTTCCTTCATGAGTGCTCCTGGGCGGATGTAGGTGTATGTAGACTATTGTGCTCCCGTGCTCCGGGCAAGATTTCGTAGAATTCGGCGTTTCCGGCTAGATCGACACCCTCTCGTGGGCTGCTAGAGTGCCGCCCCAATGATTCTCGCGGACGTGCTGGGCAGTCACCGAGTCGTGGTCACCGTCGGCAGCGGCGGCGTCGGCAAGACGACGACGGCCGCGGCCATGGCGGTCCACGCGGCCATGCAGGGCCGAAAGGTTCTGTGCCTCACCATCGACCCGGCACGGCGTTTGGCGAATAGCCTCGGCCTCGACGAGATGACCACGAGCGAACAGGACGTGCCGCAAGCGCTCTTCGAGAACAATGGGCTCGAGTGCAAGGGATCGCTCTCGGCGATGATGCTCGACACCAAGCGCACGTTCGATGCGCTGGTTGCGAAGTATGCGTCGGACGAAGAGGCGCGCGATCGTATCCTCGACAACCAGATCTACCAATACGTCGCAAGCTCTCTGGCGGGCACGCAAGAGTACATGGCCATGGAGAAGCTCCACGAGGTTCGAAAGGACCCCAAGTGGGATCTGGTCGTGCTCGACACCCCACCGACCGCCAGCGCAATCGACTTCCTGACCGCGCCGGAGCGCCTCATCGACGCGATCGATTCACCGGCCATGCGCTGGTTCCTTCAGGTGTTCGAAGGTGCAGGAAAGGAAGCGTTCGGACTGGTTGGACGAGGGGCGACTGTGTTGCTCAAGGGGATCGGCAAGATCACTGGGCTCGAGTTCTTGGAGCAGGTCGCCGAATTCGTCAGCGGCATCAACGACCTCTTCGGTGGATTCAAGGAGCGAGCGGAACAAGTGTCCGACGCGCTCCGGAGCCCAGAGGTCGCCTTCGTCCTCGTCACGAGTCCGGACCCCATGGCGATCGGAGAAGCCCGCTTCTTCAGCGACAAGCTCGAGGCGGCCGGAATGAACCGGGAGGCGATCATCGTCAATCAGGTGCACACCCTGATCGAGGCGCCCACCATCCCAGTAGAGCAGCAAATCGAGGCCATTCGAGCGGTTGTCCCCGCTTCAATCGACGCGGCGAGCATTCATCCGAGGCTGACGGAAGCGCTCGAGTTGGAGCGGAGTTGGGCTCTCGCGGATGGCGCGCAGGTGCAGCGATTGGGCGACGAGATCGGCAACGACACGTGTATTGTCGAGGTGCCCGCCTTCGACGAAGATGTGCATGACTTGGCCGCATTGGCGAGAGTTGCCGCTCATCTCACGGACGCAGCCTGAGAACGACCCATGTCCTCCGCCACAACGAGCACCTGGAGCGCCATCATCCTCGCGGCCGGTGAAGGCAAACGCATGAAGAGCCGGCTCCCGAAAGTGCTTCACGGCATCGCGGGCCGATCCCTGGTGTCGTGGGTGGTTCGGAGCGCGCTCGACGCCGGCGCGTCCAGGTGTCTCGTAGTCGTCGGGCACGGGCGCGACGACGTCGAGCGGGAGCTCCGGGCGAGCTTCGACGACCAGGTGGAGAGCGTGCTCCAGCCACGCCAGAACGGCACAGGCGACGCGGTTCGGTGCGCGATTGAAGCACATCGCGACCTCGCTGGCCGAACGGCCGTCCTCTATGGAGACTGCCCGCTGCTTCCGGCTGCGTTGCTGCGCGAGTTGGTGAACCGCACGACGAAGGCCAATGCCGACTGCGGTCTGGTGACGGCGACCCTGTCGGATCCGAAAGGCTACGGCCGAATCCTAAGATCCGGCGACGGCGAGGTCGCCCGCATCGTCGAAGACCGCGACTGTTCTGCCGCAGAGCGCGCGATACGAGAAGTAAACCCGGGCCTCTACACGTTTGACACCGACTTCCTGCGCGCGGGCATTCAGCAGCTCGACACGGACAATGCGCAGGGCGAGCTTTACCTCACCGATGTGGTCGAGCTGGCGGCGAAGCGTGGCAAGGTGATAGACATCGAGGGCGACATGAGTGAGCTGACTGGCATCAACGATCGAAGGGAACTCGCGCTGGCTGCCGCCACGAAGCGGCGCGCGATCGCGGAAGAGCTCGCACGCAAGGGCGTCGGTGTCGTGGACCTCGATACCCTGTACGTCGACGCCGAATGCGAGGTCGAGGCGGGCGCGATGCTTGGCGCGAACGTGCACTTGCGCGGGCGCTGTGTTGTGCGCGCCGGCGCGCACATCGACGTGGGGTGCGTGCTCGTCGACGTGGTCGTCGAAAAAGACGCCAACGTGCTCCCGTACACCGTGGCCACGGACTCCACGATCGGCGAGGCCGCGCAAGTCGGCCCCTTCAGTCACCTACGTCCGAAGAGCCTCCTCGGGCCGCGCAGCAAAGTTGGGAATTTCTCGGAAACCAAGAAGACGGTCCTCGGGGAAGGTTCGAAGGTCAACCATCTGTCCTACGTAGGCGACGGCGTGATCGGCCGGGGCGTCAACATCGGCGCCGGGACGATATTCTGCAACTACGACGGCGAACGGAAGCACACGACCACACTCGAAGACGACGTATTCATCGGAAGCGATAGTCAGCTCATCGCTCCGGTAACCGTGAAGAAGGGTGCATACGTCGCGAGCGGCACAACCGTCACCCGTGACGTTCCTGAAGACGCCCTCGCCGTCGCGAGGACGAAGCAGGAAAATAAAGAGGGATACGCCGCGCGGATGCGCGCGCGCCTTCGAAAAGGAAAAGACCAGGGCTGAGCCGACCGGCTCAGAACTTGACGCTGAAGTTCGTCCCGCCGGGACTCACGCTGAAGTCGAACTCCGGTCCCTCTTCATGCGTGTCGTAGTACTTGCTCGAGCAGGCGATGCCCCGGTATGCCTCATAGGCCTTCACGCCTTCGTTCGGCGCGGTCGCGGTCTGCATCAGCCCGAGGAGCGGAGGCCCGACGTACATGCCGGCCGTGAGACCGCGGGTGTGCCCGGTCCATTGCGTGGCCTTGATCGTACCACCGACGACGCCGTAGACGAGGCCGCCAACCGTGGGAAGGGCGCCCGTGCTCAAGCTCTGCACCCCATTGGCCTTCTTCAGCGTTTGCGTGGCGTACAAGAGCTTCGCGCGCCGCGCTTCCTCGGTTCCGTCGTCCTGCCGACGAATTCGCTTGGCGCCCCAAACGCCGGGCGCCGGGATGAACATGTGTGAGGCCGCCATGAAATAGCTGCCCGCAGCGAGGTAGGCCCAACCAAACTTGTCGGCTTGGTCATCGTCGCGCGCATTCTTCACAGCGGCGTACGTCATGCCAGCGCCGCCGGCGAGCCATAGGCCCATCCAGGTGTAGCGCCACCGCGTAGCGTGCTTCTTGCCGTCCTGGAGCTTGTCCTCGATGTACCGGATCCGATAGCGAACGTCGTCGTCGCTGAGCTCCTCGATACAGCTGAACGCGTCTTGCGCGTCTGCCTTCTGAGGGGCCCAGAGGGTGAAAGCCAGCGCGCAGACGAGAAGCGCTGCGACGCGTTGAATCATGGAATTACGCATTTGATGATGTTCAGGCACAACCTACCCCTGTTCGCCAGGTCGCCGGGATAGTACGCAAAACGACCTCGGACTGCGACAGTGTTTCGCAAAATCAGACACTTTTTTGCCTGAGGCGGATGCCAGCGAAATGTAGGGATCCAGTCAGACTAGACGGATTCGGCCCTTTGTAAGCAGCCGCTGCTGCCTCGACGGGTTCAGTCGGAGCGTTATGCTGGGGCGGTGGATAGCGTGCTTTTCAAGGTCCTTATCACCGTCATCGCCCTGTCGGTTCTGATCATCATTCACGAGGGGGGGCACTATCTCGCAGCCCGAGCATTCGGAATGCGAGTCCTCCGCTACAGCATCGGTTTCGGCCCGACGCTGTTTCGGTACCAGCCCAAGGGGAGTCCCACGGTCTTCCAGGTCGCGGTCATTCCCTTCCTCGCATACGTCCAAATCGCTGGGATGAATCCGAACGAGGAAGTCGATCCGAACGACCCCGAGCTCTACCCGAACAAGAGCTTGTTCGCGCGTGTGACGACAATCGCTGCCGGGCCGGTGGCCAACTACCTGACCGCTTCTGCGATCGTCTTCGCTCTCGGGGTAACGAACACGCTGCCTCCGATGCAGCCAGCTGAGCCGATGCAAGTAGGACACGTGGTGCCAGACTCGCCAGCGGCGGAAGCTGGGCTTGAAGAAGGCGACGTCATCGTCGCGGCGAACGGCGTGGCAATCGCAAACGTCTCGGAGCTGATCGACGCCACCTCCCCGCGCGCGGGTGAACCGACCGAGTACGTCATCGAACGCAAAGGCAAGGCGCTGCCGCCGATCACCATTACGCCGCTCGATCGCGGCGGTCGCGGTCAGATCGGCGTCGGCGCCAAGATGTTCCGGCTCTATGAAAACCTCGGCGTATGGGAGTCGGCCAAGCTCTCGATCGCGCTGCCGTTTCAGATGACGGTGGCCCAACTGACCGGGCTTGCCGATATGGTGAAGCGCCGAACCACCGAGGGCATCGGCGGCCCCGTGATGATGGGCAAGATGGTTGCGGACGCGGCGCAGGCGGGATTGCCCGCGTTTCTTTGGATTTTGATGTTCATCTCGGTCGCGCTTGGGATGTTCAATCTGCTGCCATTTCCAGCCCTAGACGGCGGGCGATTGATCTTTCTCGGCTACGAGGCCGTGACACGGCGGCGCGCGAACGAGCGCTTCGAGATGGCGGTGCACGCGTTTGGGATCGTGTTCCTTCTCGGCGTCATGATCCTGGTGACGTATCGAGACATCTTCGGCTGACGGAGGGCTTGCCCTCCGTAGCGGACCGTGTAGCTTCACCCGATGCACAGCGACGTGATCGTCGTCGGAGGCGGTTTGATGGGCTGCAGTGTGGCCTATCGACTCGCAAAAGACGGAGCCAAAGTCACCGTTCTCGAACGCAGCATTCCGGGAGCGGAAGCGTCCTCCAAGGCGGCGGGAATTCTCGGTCCCACCGTCGAAGCGGTCGACGATGCCTTCGCGCTGCAACTCGGACGCCGAAGCCGCGAGCTTCACGCGGCGCTCGCCGAAGAGCTCGACGAACAATTCGGGGTCGATGTGGGGTTCCGTCGCTGCGGAGTAGTGAAAGTCGCCTTTGACGAGAACGAGCTCGAGGAGCTCGAACGACAAGCAGAGAGCCTGCGTGTGCAGGGCGTCCGTGTTGCGCGATGGAGCGCCGAAGAGCTCCGGCGACAGGAACCGAGCTGCAATCCCGAAGCGTTGGGCGCTCTGAACATGGCGGAAGACGCTCAGGTCGAGCCGACGAAGCTTCTGTCGGCAGTCGCGCTCGGGGCAGAGCGTGAGGGCGTCACGTTTCGCACGGGCGCCACGGTTCGGGCCATCGACGTCGCCGGCGGTCGCGCGCGCGGCGTGCAACTCGGCAGCGAAAACCTCCACGCGGACCGCGTGGTCGTAGCGGCGGGTAGCTGGACGAGCCTGATTCCAGGCCTTCCCTTCGATTCGGCGACGATCTACCCGGTGCGGGGGCAGATGATCACCACGCAGACACGCCCGCCCATTTTCCGCCGGATCGTCTTTGGGGCGGGTGGGTACGTCGTCACGCGTCCGGATGGCAGGGTGCTTTGCGGCTCGACGATGGAGCGCGTGGGATTCCAGCGCGGTATCACCTTTGGCGGCATGGCGGACGTGATCAGCAAGGCTACTCGCATAGCGCCCACGCTGCGCGACGCCGCGATCGAATCTCATTGGTCTAGCTTTCGACCGGGGACGCCCGATGGACTCCCACTGGTGGGCGAGAGCCGCATCGACGGCCTGTTCGTCGCCAGCGGGCACTTCCGCAACGGCATCCTGCTCGCCCCGCTGACGGCAGAGCTAATCGCCGACGCGATGTCCGGCGCAACGGAGTCCAGGGAAGCGCAAGCCCTCTCGCCGAAGAGGTTCGAGGAGCCGCCCGAATGAGTCAGGCGTCTGAGGGGACGCTCACGGCCAATGGGCTCGCCCACCATGTCATCCGCTGGGGGGATCGCCCGATCGATGTCGTCCTGTGCCACGGCTTCCTCGACATCGGGTGGAGCTTCGATAGCGTCGCACGTGAGCTAGTCGGCGCCGGCTACGGCGTCGCGTCGTTCGATTGGCGAGGCCACGGCCGAAGCGAATGGGTCGGCCGTGGAGGCTACTATCACTTCCCCGACTACGTGCTGGACCTCGACGAGCTGCTCCCGCAACTCACGGACCGGCCAGTTCATTTGGTGGGGCACTCGATGGGCGGCTCTGCATGCGCCATGTTTGCGGCCGCGCGACCGGACCGACTCGCTACGCTCACGTTGATCGAGGGAATCGGACCACCGGAAATGGAGCCGCGGGAGCCCACTGCCAGGCTTCGCGCGTGGCTGGATGGTGTGGGCAAAGCACGGGCAAAGGCTCCGCGGCCAATGGAAGACGCGCGCGCGGCTTTGAGCCGGATGCGCGTCCAGAATCCCACGCTTCCCGATGACCTGGGCCTCTTCCTCGTCAGCAAGAGCACGCGTACAGTCGAAGGCGGTCTTCAGTGGTGCTTCGATCCGCTCCACAAGACTTTTTCGCCGCGGCCGTTTCAGGCGCAGCAGTTCGAGGCATTGCTCGCGTCGATCGAGACACCGACCCTCATCGTCGCAGGCGAACGAGGATTTCGGCTCGCGGACGAGAAGGAACGCATCGATAAGATCCCGAACCACCGCTTCGTCGAAATCCCTGATGTGGGACACATGATCCACTGGTTCGAGCCGCACGCATTGACTTCGGTGCTCGCAAGGTTCTTCACCGACAGCGGCGCTTGACCGCCTTTGGGCCACGTGAAACGCTGCTCGGCCATGCGACGAATTCTTCTGCTTTCTCTCGCCATCGGAACGACCATTTCGGTCCATGCGCTCGCCGAAGACGCCCAGCCCACGGCGGCTGAAACCCGGCGGGCAAAGGTCTTCGCTAGCGTCGGCGACACGAAGATCACCGTCGGCGACATCGAGGACATCGTCGCGTCCCGCCGCCCCTACGCGCGGAAACGACTGGTCGCGAACCCAGCTCAGATCAGAGGCGTGGCCGAAGCACAGCTCGAAAACGAGCTCTTCTACCAAGGCGCCCAGAAGCTCGGCTATGCCGATGACCCAGCTGTGCAGCGCTTCGTGAACCAGACGATGGTGAAGGTGTTCGTACGCAAGGAGTTCGAGGAGACGGTCACGCCGAACGACGTCCCTTCGGCCGAAGTGGCGAAGTACTACGAAGAGCACCCCGAAGAGTTCCGCCGCCCCGAAATGCGTCGGGCGCGGCACATCCTCGTCGGGAGCGAGGCCGAAGCCGAAGAGATCCTGAAGACCCTGAAGGCCGACAAGGCGACGGCGTTTCGAGCGCTGGCCAAAGAGCGAAGCCTCGACACCGAGACCAACCTTCGCGGCGGCGACCTTCTCTACTTCACCGCCGACGGCCAAGTGGTCGGTCGGGAGTCGACCGGCACGATCGACGCCACGCTCGCCAAGGCCGCATACTCCCTCGATAAAACTGGGGAGCTCGCGGGGCCGCTGGATCTCGGTGACGGGAAGTGGAGTGTGCTGGAGCTCACGGGGATCCGACCGGAGCGGGTCCAGCCTTTCGAGAAGGCGAGCGGCAGCATTCGACGCAAGCTCTGGCGGACCGAGCGCGAAGCCACTCTCGAAGCGTTCACCACGAAGCTCCGCGTGGAGCTGAAACCCGAGATCTACGCAGATCGGATGGACGCGATCGTGCTCCCGACGCCCGCCGAGCCTGCCGAGCCCGCTCAGCGCTAGGCGAAGTGCTCAAGAATCGCTGGGGCCTTGCCTTTTCCAGCATCTGCTACTAAATGAACGTTCATTCATTTTCCCAGAGTGAGGCAGCCATGTCGTCCACGTTTCAGCCGTTCAAGGAAGAGCACCAGATCTTCCGCAAGCAAGTCCGGGCCTTCGTAGAGAACGAGCTCGCACCCAAAGTCGACCAGTGGGAGGAGGAGAAGCTCTTCCCGAATTCAGTCTTCAAGCGCGCGGGCGAGCTCGGAATTCTCGGCGCCCACTACCCCGAGGACGTCGGTGGCGGCGGCGGCGACTTCTGGATGAGCGTCGTGAAGTCGGAGGAGCTCGCTCGCTGTGGCTCTGCGGGCGTGACGATGGGCCTGTTGGTTCAGGCCGACATGGCGACACCGGTGATCAACGATCTCGGCTCGCGTGAGGTCAAGGATGAGTTCCTCGCACCAGCCCTCCGAGGAGACAAGGTCGCGGCGCTCGGCGTGAGCGAGCCCGGCGCCGGTTCCGATGTCGCGGGCCTTCGAACGACCGCTCGCAAGGTCGGCGATGACTACGTGATCAACGGATCCAAGACGTATATCACCAACGGCACTCGGGCCGACTTCGTCACTTTGATGGTCAAGACCGACCCCGACGCAGGTCACAGCGGCATCTCGATCATCGTGTGCCCGACCGACGTCAATGGATTCAGCATTTCGAAGAAGCTCGAAAAGGCGGGCAACTGGGCGAGCGACACCGCTGAGCTCTTCTTCGAGGACGTTCGCGTCCCCCAGCGATACTTGCTTGGGCAAGAGGGCATGGGCTTCGCGTACCTGATGCAGAACTTCCAGTCGGAGCGTCTGGTCGGATGCGTCAGCGGGCTTGCCGGATCGAAGCTCGCGCTAGACCGCTCGGTGCAGTTCGGGCGCGAGCGCGTTGCCTTCGGAAAGCCGCTGATCAAGCGCGAGTACTGGCAACAGAAGTTCGTCGATCTCTACACGAAGTACGAGGCGGGTAAGGCGCTAACGTACAACGCGTGCGCCGCCTACAACGAGGACAAGTTCGTCAACGAGGGCATGCTCTCGATGGAGACTACCCGGATCGTCTCGATGGCCAAGGCGTACGTCGGCGATGTGACCGCGGAGATCATGGACCAGTGCTTGCAGTTTCACGGCGGCATGGGCTACCTCGAAGAACTGTGGGTCGCTCGCGCGTGGCGCGACGCCCGGCTCTTCCGCATCGGCGGAGGTGCAACCGAGGTGATGCGGTACGCGGTGGCCAAGATCATGGGCTTTTAGTCCCCGTTTCTGGCGCCGGACGCTCAAATCGAAGAGGCTTGTGACCATGCGCCATTTCCTGCTCGCTGCCGTTCTTTCGCTTGGGTGCGGGGAGTCTTCAGCAACGCCGGCCGCGCCGGGCGGAGCCGGAGGCCCGATCGATGTCACGGGCATCGAGAGCAGCGGAGGCTCCGCCGGCGGGGGCGGGGCTAGCGGCGCAGGTGGCGCGGGCGGCGAGCCGGCAGGCGCTTGCAACAACCTGTCGGACCTCGAGGCGTTGGCGATCGCGGGCAGCGTCCGGGACGTGGCGCGCGACTGCGGCACCGAGGGGTTCTTGCCGCGGTGCAACGCTGCGAACCTCAGCGGCAACGCGTACGAAGCCTGCATCAACTCATGCGTCGAGACCGATGTGGAGGGACTCTCGAGCGAATGCGCGGGATGCTACGGCGCCATGGAACGCTGCAGCATCGATTCGTTCTGCCTGGCCCGATGCCAGCTCGACACATGTAGCGAGCTCTGCCTATCCTGCGTGAGAAACGCAGGCTGCATCGAAGAGTTCGAATTCTGTCGAGGTCTGGCGGGCGCCGAGTGCGCCGGTTGAAGCGGCAAGGCCGAGGAGAACACGCAGAACTGCGTCCAGGTGGCGACGCGCACGCGCCTCTGCACCTACTCCTTGATCGCTTCCTGCACTCGCTCCCAAGGATCCGTCGTCCCTATCACGTCGACGATCATCACTGCTTCGGCGGCGGAGATGTTGTCTTTCAAGGGCGTGCTGATGTCCAAGCAGCCCGCGATGCGGCGTGCGATGGCGAGCCGCGTCGCCCACTCGCTGCGAGCGCGAGCCAAGCTCCCATAGTGGGTCCAGCGCATCGACCAAAGCTCGTCTGCGAGCCAATCGCCAAAGACTTCGTTCGGAGGAACCGGCTCGACGACGCGCTGCGCCGCGCGTTCGAAGGCATCCGCCCAAGGCCGCGCCTTCTCCGTGCGTTCACGCCGGTCGACTAGAAAGCCGATCCCTTCGCCGAACCAGCGCGACGCTGTCGCAGCTCGCGAAGGCCCTTGAAACTCGAGGAGCTCATCGGCGACCTCGGACCATGTCATCCCATCGAGGTCGGGGAACGGCTCAGCCTGCAGCACGGTCATGAGATTCTTCCCCGCCATCAACGCCTGGAGAAGCCCCGCTTCGCGCTCCGCGTACTCCGCGAACGAGACGGTTTCCGTGGCCGACCAGGCAACCTCGTCGAGTACGGCGTGTTCGGGTTTCAGCTCCCCGCTTGAATCGAGAAGACAAGGACGAGCGGCATCGGCCGTGACCGGCGGAAGGGGCCCCAAGGTCCGGCAGGTGCAGCGGTGCTGCGTGGACACCCGACCGCCGATTGGCGTCGCCGTCAACGCATACGGGAACTGAATGCACGGGGTCGGCTTCATGTCCGGCCCAAGCTGCGAGTGAATCGCGCAGCCCTGCTCGCTCCAGAACACGCAGCGACCGGTGTCGCTGCGCATCATCATTACCGCAGCGTCCTCCGCATGGTGTCGATCGATTGCATCGTCGGAGATGGCGGCAAGCATCTCGCAATCGTCTTCGCTCAGCGCGCCGACGGCGTGGATGTCGCTACAGCAAAGGCCGTCGCCGACGCAATCAAAGCGCGCCCCCGGACGCACCAACAGGGGTTCTCTTCTAGCAAAGACCTTCACTGACTCCTCAATCGCGGCTCGGGACAGAGGTAGAGCACCTCCATGTCGGGATGCACCATTGCATCACCTCGAGGGTTCACTTGCTCCGCTCCTGTCTCTGGGTCTCGGTATCCGATGACCAGACAACCGATCGACGACCGAAGCTTCCGGCTGAGATCGTCGAATCTGAGCGGCTTGTCGATCGCGTCGGGGAGATGCCCCACGTAGAGGTTCTGATTCCCGTCGAACACCATGCGGCTCGTCGCGTCGGCGACGCCCGGGTAGACCACCGTATGGGCCAACAACGAGTAGCCGACGCGACGTGTCTCTACGACTTCGTCGCTCCCAGCGGTCCGCGCGTGCTGAACGTTCTCGGAATCGAGCACCTCCGCGATGATGCGGACTGGCTTCTTGCGGTTGGCGGCGGCTGGGCTCGCCGTGAGGGCCGAACGGATGGTGAAGATCGTCAAGATCGTGGTCGCGTCGGCCTGCTGGGGCACCACGCGGCGAGAACCGGTGACGATGACGGTCGACGCATAGGCGATGCGCGCCTTGTCGAGCTCGCTCTCCTTCGTCGGATCGCCCTCCACCCACATGAACTCGGGCGGCAAACCTTGAGGCCGTTCGTAGGGACCGAAGAGCACGATGCGTTGTTCTTGGATGTCGATCTCGCCGCTTAGGACGTCGAGCAACATCCCGCTACCCATCTCGTAGCCGCAGACGACGATGTGATTTACGTAACCGCTCATTCGAAACTGCTCCTCTCGAATGCTCAAGACCGCGTTGAGCAAGCTGTGACCGACGACGCCGGCGAACAAGGCCAACGTGAAAAGCCCTCCAACCATCATCGCCCCGCCGATGAAGCGCCCAACCGTGGTTACGGGCGTGATGTCTCCAAAGCCTACCGTGGTGATTGTCACCAGTGCCCACCAAAGGCCGTCGCCGATATTGTTGATGTCGGCGTTGTAGTTCCGCTCGACGAGAAACAAGCTGATCCCACCGAGAATGGTTTCCGTACCGAGCACGGAAAATGCAAAGGCGAAGAGGAGCCGGTCCTCTTCGAACGCGCGCATCAGGCCTTCAAACGGGTTCGCGTACCGAAAGAGCTTCGCGGTGCGAAGCAAGCGAAGCAGACGCAACACCCGAAGGCCGCGCAGCGCCGGCACCAGAGCGAGTACGGTGAGGATGTCGACCAGCATCATCGGCGTCAGAGCGAAGCGGATGCGCCCGAAGATCTCGGCACGTAGCCGGCCGAGCGGCGGCTTGTCGAAGACCTGAAGCTCAGGCGGACGAAACGTCAAGATCCGTGTGGTCGCTTCGATCGCGAACGACCACAGCAGCACTCGGTCGAGCGCCCCGAGAATCATGTCGCCGCGCGAGCCCTCTTCGAAGAGTGGCTCCGCGATCAAGGTCGCGATCGAAAGGAGAATCAGTACCCAGACGATCGACTCGACGACTCGGTACGCGTGGGTGCGCGGATCGTGGAACGCAGCATGCAGGAGATCGCGCGCGGACATGGCCGGCGAGCATCATTCGACGCCGGCCGCGTGTCAACCGCCCGAGAAGCCGAGAGCGGCGCTATTCGGCAGCAACCGGAGTCTGTTCGACCTCGTCGAGCTCGATGGCGTCGGCCAGGATCTCGGCGATGTCGCGCTGCCCGATCTCTTCTTCCTTGTCGTGCGCCTTGAGACCGTCGGTGAGCATGGTCATGCAGAACGGACAACCACTCGCGATCGTCGTCGCACCGGTGTTGAGGAGCTGCAGCGTTCGCTTGTTGTTGACGCGGTCCTCGCCATGCTCCTCCATGAACATCTGCGCGCCACCGGCGCCGCAGCAGAGACCCTTCTTCTTGTTCCAGTACTCCACCTCGGTCAGCTCGAGGCCCTCGATGGATTGGAGGATCTGACGCGGCGAATCGTAGATCTGGTTGTAGCGGCCGAGGTAACAGCTGTCGTGGTAGACGACCTTGCCTTTGACCGCCTTCGACGGAACGAGCTTGCCGGCGACGAGGAGCCCGTTGAGGAAATCCGAGTGGTGCACCACGTCGAACGTGCCACCGAAATCGCTGTACTCGTTGGCAAGCGTGTTGAAGCAGTGGGGACACGCGGTGATGATCGTCTTCTTGGACGCCTCGTACCCGTTGAGGGTCTCGATATTCTGCTCGGCGAGCATCTGGAAGAGGTACTCGTTGCCGGCGCGGCGCGCGGGATCGCCCGTGCACGTCTCCTCGGTGCCGAGGATGGCGAAATCGACCCGGGCCTTCTTTAGGAGCTTCGACACGGCGCGCGCCACCTTCTTGGCGCGGTCGTCGTAGCTCGCGGCACAGCCCACCCAGTAGAGAACCTCGGCGTCGGGCTTGTCGCTCAGGGTCGGGATATCGAGACCCTCCGCCCAATCGCCACGATCCATCGCGGAGATGTTCCAGGGATTGCCGTTGGTCTCGATGCCGTTGAACGCGCCCTGGAGCTCACCCGGGAACTCGTTCTTCATCATCACCTCTTCGCGCCGCATGCCGATGATCTTGTCGACGTACGAGATCATGACCGGGCACTGCTCCTCGCACGCGCGGCACGAGGTACAGCCCCAAATCACGTCCGGGTGCAGGATGTTTGGGACGAGGTCGACGACGGTCTCACCCACGAAGTAGCCGCCTTCTGGCGCCTGCGGAAACGTATGAATTGCTTCCTCGCCGTCGCTTTGCTTCGGCGCGGCCGCCGCGGTGTCGCTCGGTTCCTCGACCAAGGCCTCCTTGCCGAACATCGCCTTCTCGGTCGCGTATAGGTGGTCACGAATCGCGAGCGTGAGATGTTTCGGTGAAAGCTTCTTGCCCGTGATGTAGGCCGGGCAGTTGTCGCTGCAGCGCCCGCACTCCGTGCAGGTGTACAGGTCCATGATGTGCTTGTAGGTGAGGTCCGTCAGGCGATTGATGCCCAGCGACTCCTCCCGCTCGACCTTGCCTTCTAGGTCCTCGACCTTGGGAAGCGCGTTGGGTCGACGTTCATAGGCAAACACGTTCGGGATGACCGTCAGCACGTGGAAGTGCTTCGAGTACGGGAGGACGTTGAGAAAGATCAGCACGAACGCCGAGTGCCACCAGAAGCCGGCGTGCTGCACCGCCGTCACGAGCCGCGAGCTGTCGACACCCGAAAGAAGCTGCGCGACGATCCCACCGAAAGGCTCCCACCAACCTGCATGAATGGGTTCGCCGGTCGCCGCGGACTCGAGGGCGAGGGATGCGCCGACGTATATGAAGTCAGCCGCCATCATGGTGATGATGATGAAGAGAATCAGAATCGGTTCGGTGAACACGTAGCGATCGACGTGATGGCCGAGCGTCATGCGCGGCTTGTTCTTGACCTCTTTCGGGTCGCCGCTGTCCTCGCCGCGCTTCACCCAGCGCAAGTAGAGGAAAGCGATTGAGCCGACGATTGCGGCAAAGGCCGCCATTTCCTTGGCGAACGAGTAGAGCTTCCCGAATAGATGATCCGTGCTCAGCAACCCCCAGAAATCGAAGCCGGTGTCGAAACCCCGACCCCACAACATGAGGCTGTTCAGCAAGAGGACCTGGAACGCCACGAAGATGCCCACGTGGGCGAAGCCCGCCAACGTGTAGTTCGGCATTCTCTTCTGCCCAAAGGCGTATACGAGCAGTGTCTTTGCCCGGTCCGCGATCTGCTCACCGGTCCACTCGAACCGAGGGTCGGGCACTCCGACTTTGACCTGCCGCAGCCGGCGAAACGCCGACCACGAGAAAAACCCGAGGGTGCTTACCAACAGCAGCGTCATCCAAATCGGACCCATCGTTTTCTCCCTGACGTGAAGCGCGGAATCAGTGCAATTGCAGCCTCGCGCTCCGCGAAGGTTTAGGGGTGCCGCGCAGCGAAGTCAAACCCCGTGTGCGGGTCGATCGAGCCTCCGGGGGCCGCTTGGTTTATCATGGCTCCGTGGGCCGTTTGGGGTCGATATTGCTCGTTGGGCTTGCAGCCTGCGCGTCCTCGGTTCCGCGCACGGTTCCGCGGGTGGTCGATGGGCGCGTCGAAGAAGGCGCGGCGGTCTCACCCTACGCGTACGAGTGGTTCATCGAGGGTGAAGTCCAGGCTACGAAGGGCCGCCACGGCGAGGCGGCGATGGCCTTCGAGACGGCAACCGCCGCACCGGCCGCGGACGTGGTGTTGATCACGCGACTGGCCGAAGAATACGAGATGAGCGGCGAGGCGAGGCGCGCGGATCGTGCTCTATCGTTGGCACGGAGAGCGTACCCGGGCTCCGCACGTGTCGCGCTTGCCGAGGGCCGCATCCTGCGAAACCGAGGGGAAACGGATGCCGCCCTGGCCGCGTTTACGCGCGGGGCGCAGCGAGCCCCGCTCTGGGCAGACCCGGTCGTTGCCATCGCCGAGACGCTCGCCTCGCGGGGTCATTCGGAACGCGCGGCGGTCGTCCTCATCGAGTATCTCGAGGGGGCGCCGCCCGAGCTCGCCGAGGGCGCGCGCGCGACCTTGGCAAGGCTCGGGCGAGAAACCGGGAGCGCCGAAACGCTGCGCCGCGCCCTCGGCTTCGACCCTCGATCAACGGCGCGTACGCAGGCGTACGACGCCGCGAACCTCGCCATGGCATTGGAGCAACCCGCACTCGCAGCTCGGCTGCTCGAAGGCACCCCCGTCACGAGAGACAACATCGCCCTGTGGCTTCGCGCTCTCACGGAAAGCGGTGAAAGCGCGCGCGCGGCGAGCTACCTGGCCTCGGCGCAGGCGGCGCGCGCGGCGAGCGTAGAGGACCGTGCCGCCTTTCTTCTCGATCTGCACGAGGAAGAGCGAGTGCTCCGACTGCTGGCCGCTGCGGAACGCTCGGCGCGGGTTCAATACGTGCGCGGGAGCGCATTTCTCGGAAAGGGCGAGTACCTTGGAGCAGCATCGACGCTGGCGGATGTTCCTTTCGGGACCGCGCCCTTTGAGCCGTCGCGGCTCGCGCTAGCAGAGTGTTCGCTGTCGCAAGATCGAAGGGGCGCTGCCGCGGAGGCGCTGAGCGTCGCACCTCACGCATCGCTCGGTGTTCGCCGGAGGCTCGCCGAGATCTACGTGGACGAAGGCGATCTTCGCGCCGCGCTGCGCTTGTTCGATCCGAAACGCTCTGACGAGCGTGCCGCGCTGGCAGCGGTCTTGGAGCAAGCGGGCCGGTATGAGGAAGCCGCGGCATACTACGCCGCCGTGAGAGTCAGCCCGACGAGCGAACCGCGCATTCGGGCGCGCTCATCGGCCGAGCAACTGGCTTCACGAGGCCTTCGAAGAAGCGCAATCGTGGTGCTCGAACACTGGGTCGCTACCGCTCCGGATGACATGTTCTCGCGAGTGCGCCTGGTCGAGCTCCTTCAAACCGAGCGGCGTATGGCAGAGGCCAGCGCACGGGGTCAAAGGGCGCTCCAAGTCGTCGCTGATCCGCTCTTGCGGCAGCACTTGACCGGACTGCTTGGGTCAGCGCGGAGCGCTGCGCCCTGAGATCCTCTCAGTACTCGCCGAAGAGGTCTTGGATGCGCACGTCGAGCGCGGTGGCGATCTTATAGAGGGAGCTGATCGATGCGCTCGATTCGGCCCGCTCGATCTGCGATAGCAGCGAAACGCTCAACCCCGTCCGGCGCGCCATTTGTTTCAGTGTGAGGCCGCGGTCCTTTCGGAGCCCGCGAATCGTTTCACCGATGACGCGGTGCAGGTTCTCTTCCGGCGTGCGGAGCAGGCCCTTCTTTCGCATCACGCGGTCGAGAACCTCCCGGAATTCGTCCGGATTGAAGGGCTTCTTGAGGTAGTCGACGGCGTCGAGCTTCATCGATTGCACCGCGGTTTCGAGCGACGGGTAGCCGGTGAAGATCACGACCGCGACGTCGCTGTCGACCTTTCGAATCAACTCGAGCACTTCGACTCCGCCCATGCCGGGCATCATCAAGTCGAGCACCACGAGGTGATAGCCCCCGTCTTTGACCTCTTCAGGCGCGTCCTTCGCATCGGCAAGCGTGGTCACCTGGAAACCGTCCTTCGTGAGGAAGGTCTCCATGAACTCCAAGATCGCTTGGTCGTCGTCGACGACGAGAACTCTTACCGGTGGTAACGCCTTTGCCATCTTGCCTCCGCTGCAATTGTAATTGCAGTGTTCAATTCTAGTCGGGGCGAGAGGATTCGAACCTCCGACCTCACGGTCCCGAACCGTGCGCGCTACCAAGCTGCGCTACGCCCCGTATTTCAAGCTCGGCGGAATCTAGCGTTACGACCGAGCGCTGTCAACGAACTATCCTACATTTACCCACACGTAGACCTGGTAGGCGTCTGCCCAGGGTCCCGCGCCCGGTACCCACGGCCCGAGATCCAATCGGCCGGACAATCCAAAGTACAATGATTTCAAGTGCGAGGCACGTTCAACCTGCCGCTCGAATCCTGGGAGCTCGACCTGGTCGACCACCTGAGACCCCTCGTCCGAGAGCGGCGAGCACACGGCGTAGAGCAGCGTCCCTCCCCTACCGACCCGGTCCGCTGCGTTTCGTAGAATGAGGCGCTGTGTCTCACCCATGCGGGCAGCATCCTCAGGCTTGGATCGCAATAAAATTTCAGGCCTACGGCGCAGCGTGCCCAGGCCCGTGCAAGGCGCGTCGACGAGCACGCGATCGAACTCGCCGTGCGCCGCGCCGGCACCGACAGTCCAATCGACGCACGCGGTGTCGAGTGTGTCGGCTCTCAGACGCAAGCGGTCAAGCTCGCTCGGAATCTGCTCGAGGCGATGCTCGTGGAGATCGGTGGCGACCACGTAGCCATCTTCGCCAACAGCTTCGACCAGCTGGGCGGTCTTGCCGCCCCGTCCCGCACACACGTCGAGCAATCGCTCGCCGAGCTCGGCCCCGAGGAGCCATCCGATGGACTGCGCACCTTCTTCTTGCACGGCGAAACGCCCTTCGGCGAATCCGGGGAGCTCGCGCGGATCACCTGCGCCACTGACCCGTAGACCCATCGGAGAACACGCGGTCAGCGATACGGTGGCGTCCGGCCGGACCGATAGGATTTCGGCGGCAACGTCATCGCGATCGACGTCGGCACGAACGCGGAGGTCGATTGATGGAGGCTCGTCGCCAAGGCTAAGCAGCCGCTCTGTATTCTCTGCGCCGATCGAGGACGCGAGCGCCTCCTTCAACCAAGTGGGCACGATCAACGAAGTCGGTGGCGTGGGTGAAGCCGGGCGTTCCGCTGCGAGCTTTCGAAGGATCGCGTTCGCGAAGCCGCCGAGCCGCTTGCCACGCTTGCCGCGAATCAGGTCGACCGTGTCATTGACGACAGCGTGCGGCGGAACACGCCCGAGGTAGAGGAGTTGGTAGGCTCCGCCGAGCAGGGCAGCGCGCGACCAGTCATCCACCTTGACGGGGCGGCGAGCGTACCGAGCCAAGGCTGCTTCGAGAGCTGGGACGACGCGAAGCGCGCCATAGACGATTTGAGTCGCCAGGGCCGCGTCGGAGCGGCCGAGCGAAGCGCGGCGAAGCTCCGCGTCGAGCGTCGGTGCAGCCCATGCCTCGTCGTGAAAGACTCGGTGCAGGACACGAGTCGCGAGTTGTCGGGCAGGCGCAACCACGGCCGCACGCTAGCCCGGCTTCCCACCCGAGGCACGGGGATTGGAGGCATCGCTAGCCGCGTGATACCGTGCCGGCCGTGGGGTGCGCGGCGCGGTGAGCAGAGACGGGAAGATACAATGAGCGCGCTGGTGCTCGTGGCGGACCCTGATCCGTTCAATTTGCGTTTGCTGCACGAGGCCTGCGAAGCAGCCGGCTACGATGTCATCACGGCGGCCGACGGGCCCGACGTGCTGGCGATGGTGGCGAGGCAGCCACCGGACCTACTCGTCCTCGACGCCCGGATGTCCCAGATCGATGCGTTCGAAATCCTTCGGATCCTCAAGGCGGACAGAAGCCTACTCAACATCCCGGTCCTCCTCGTGAGCGACGAGGGTGACCACGAAGCGCGGCGCCAGGCGATCGAGCTCGGCGCGGAAGACACGCTCACCCGTCCGTATCGCGTGTTCGAGATCCAGCAGCGCGTCCGGAACGTCCTTCGAGCGACACGCCGCGACCGCCTCGGGATCCCGGAGAGTGCTCCTCCGGCCGACCAGCGCGATCCCGTCACGGGGGCGGGCACGCCATCGCAACTTCTAATCAGCCTCGACTACGAGCACACGCGCGCCACTCGCTACGGGCACCCATTGACCTGCATGGTCGTGAGGGTGAGCAACACGACCGATCTTGCCGCCGCGAGTGAAGACGCTACGACGGACCGCGCCATGGGTTTGATCGGGGCAGGCCTCAAGGGCTGCATTCGCGCTGTCGATCATCTCTTCCGACTCCGGCGCGACGAGTTCTGCATCTTGCTACCAGAAACCGACGGCAACGGTGCCGGCTACGTGCTGCGGCGCCTCGAAGTGCAAGTGCAAACTGGGGAACTGTGGGGGAGCGAGCTGCAGCCCAAGCCCGCCGTCGACATCGCGGTGACGAGCATGCCCGAAACCAGTGTCAAGAGCGGTGACGATCTCCTCAAGCAGACTCGGCACGCTCTTCCGCGCGGCGACTAGAGGGCGTCCACAAGGCGCACGACCCAGAGCAAGACGCCGCAGCCAGCAACGGTAAGAGCCAACCGGCCGATCGCGAAGCGTTCGAGCACGGCGTCGACGGACCAGCGGCGCCATCCTGCAATGACGCCCAGTGGAATGCACGCGCAGGAGAGCGCGAAGAGCAACACGCCGAAGGGATTGGAGTCGACAGCGAGCATCCAGTTCCCGCGAACCGCGTGCGCAAACGCGGTCGTAAGACCGCACCCGGGGCATGGCGCGCCGGTCAGCAGTAGAAACCCGCAGGGCGGCAGCCCGAGCTGGAGATGGGTGCCGTAGCCGCGCGCATCAGGCTCGAGAATGGATGCGATGATCAACACGACGGTGCACCCGGCGGCAAGGCTCCACCAGAGCAAGCGCTCGGGAGTCACGGCAGCGGAGGTGCGATCAGGCTTGGTCGTCATCGGCCGGCTCCCGCCACTCTGGATTACGCCGAACCTCGCCGTCAATGAAGGCGACACACGGTATCTCGCAGCTGGGCTCTCCGATCTCGCCGCCCACGCGACGACCGATGGGGTTGTCGTTGCCCGCGGCGAAGTCGGCGTAGTGGGCGTGAAGGCATTTCACGCCGGCGGACGAGCCCCCTACCCCACCGCTCGGCCGGTGACGCACGTCCGCCGGAACGGAAGCGTCGCGCTCGCGCGCGTATCGAGCGCTGGGCCTCTGCGAGGGCCCGGGCGAGCCGTGGGTCCGCTTCGAGCTCGGCCTGCGCTTCTCGCACCCCGCCCCGGGCTTCGATGCGCGCGATTCGCCGATGCGCCAATGGGCAGGTCAGCCAATAGCGCGTGGGAAACGGCTCGCCCGTGTCGAGAATCGGGGGTACCTCGGCAACGATCGGCAAACCCAGGTGACAGCGGCGAAGCACGGTGGACGTCGCGCGCAAAGGCCGCCCAATCTGAAGGGCGAGGACTTCGCTGTCGCGCGCGTCCGTCATGACACGCGCATACGGTCCTTGACCTCGGTCCAGAACTCCGACTCACCGACCACTTCGAGCATCATGACTGCCTCCGCGGCGGCGCGGTCGGCGCGCGCTCCGGCATCACGCAACCGGGTGCAGATGTCCTCCGCGACCGTCAGGCGTGTAGCGAGCTCGGCACGAGCCAGTGCGAAGTGGTAGTCCTCCGCCCACTTGAGTGCCCAGACCTCGTCCGCGAGCCAATCCCCGAAGACCTCACGACGCGTTCTCGGCTTCGGGGAACGCGCCTGCGCGCGATCGAACGCTGCCGACCAAGGCCGGCCAGGGGGCCGCGGGGTGTGACCGTTTCGAAGGGCACTGATCGTATCGCCAACCCATGCCATCGTGACTCCGAACTGGGAGCCGTCACGGGCGGCGATGAACTCTTCGGCTTGCTTGTCCCAACTGCTGCCCCGAAGCCTGGGGAACGGTTCGGCATCGAGGATCTCCATCAGCGGCTCGCGGCCTCGCAGCCGGCTGAGGTACTCCGCCTCCATCGGCTCCCACTCGGAGAACTTGAGCGCCTTGTTCGCCCGCAGGGGGATCCGTTTGATGTGCCGGTCGGCAACCAATCGACCGCCATCCGTGATCGAGGGCTCAACCGCGGCTGGCTCGAGGTCGGGACGCTCGCCCATGGTTCGACAGGGACAACGGTGCTCGGTGGTGATGCGGCCCCCGACCGGCGTCGCCACCAAGCCTAGCGGGAAGCGCCGGCAACCCTCGGGCTTTGCATCGGCACCGAGCTCGGCGTGCACCGAGCACCGCTGGTCGCTCATCAAGAAGACGCATCCACCGTCGGCAGCCGTGTTCAGCATGTAGTCGTCGTGGTCGTCGTTCCAACCTGCCGACTTGCGGTCAATACGGCGCATCGCTGCGCACTCCTTCTTCGTGAGCGGCCCGATGCCGTGAATGTCCGTACAGCAAAGCCCATCACCAAAGCAGGTGTAGCGAGCCCCGGGGCGTGGCAGCAGCGGCCGTACTTGGGTCTTTTTCTTCTTGTTTGAGGCCATCAGCCAGTGCGTCGTTCCTTAACCCTTTGAAAAAGGGGTCAGACCCCTTGTTCTGGGATATGATTTTGAAATGGCAGCGAGTCCTTCACCGCTCGTGGGGTACAACACGAACGTGCGCCATAAGGGAAAGCTGTATCACATTCAAACCGAGGATTCGGGTGTGAAGCGGCCGCACGTCATCACGCAGCTTTTTGCGGACGGCGGACGCATCCTCGCTTCCGAGAAGACCTCGTACGAAGAGCACCTTCAAGTCGACAACCTCGCGGTCGTCGTGAAGAAGCTCATGCAGGAGCAGCACAAGCGCGTCTTCATCGCGCTGCGCGACGGCGTCTATGACGAGGACGCTCCTGCGGAGACGAGCAAGGCGGCTGAGCCCGACGACGCAACCCTTCCGGTTGTCGACACCGAAGTCCTCGACCACGCCGCGGCGCGACTGATCGAGGGCTCACCGACCTACGAACAGATTCGCCCCGGTAGCGGATCCCACCGTCGCGTCTCAAACGCGCCACCGGCCCCGTTCGGGCACGAAGTGCTGACCGAAAAGACTCTCGACGAGGTCATTCTCGCCTACCTCGCTCAGGACCTCGAAACAGGAACGTGAGGGCGGACTGCTTGACAGGGTTTCGCGCCCGTTGTTAGCTCCCCCCCTTCCAATGCCGGACGCGCAAACCTCATTCACGCAGGACATCCCGAAGTCGATCGAGAGCGATCTCGAAAAGGCCAAAGCGGTCGATGCCGTCTTCCTCTTCAAAGTCAACGGCGATGGCGGTGGCGTTTGGACCGTCAATATGAAGGACGCTCCTGGCGTGAGCGAGGGCGATTCCGGCGACGCCGAATGCACCATCGAGCTATCGACTGACGACTGGAAGGCGATGACAGAGAAGCCCGGCGCGGCGATGCAATTCTTCATGCAAGGGAAGATCAAGGTCACAGGCAACGCGCTTCTGGCGACGAAGCTGCAGTCCGTGATCGGATAGCGTCGGCAAATCGATGAGCCGCCTCAAGGAACAGGTCTTCAAGCTCATGCAAGACCCGCGGGTCGCTGAGCTCGTGAGGAACCCTCACGTCCAGGACCTCGCGGTTCGGGCTTTTCGCTTCCGCAACCGTGTCGAGGGCGCGACCGACCGACACCTCCAACGAATCGCGGGTCGACTCAATCTCGCCACTCAGAAAGATCTGCGCGCGATGCACCGACGGATTCGTCACCTCGAGCGGGAGCTCCGCGAGGCCGAGGAACGCGTCAGCGAAGCCGAAGATAGTCGAGAAGCTCCGGCCCATAGTTGACGCCGAAATAGAACACGGCCACCAGTGGCACGAGGATGCTCACGACGGCGACGCTGACACCGATCGACACCACGAAATAGTCCCAGCCTGTCGCCTTGGAGTCGGGTGTTTCGTGCTCCCGGATGAGCTCGAGATTTCGTCGGTTCGCCTTGAACGCCACGTCGAAAATGTCGCCGATGATCGGCAGCGAGCCAAAGATCATGTCGATGAAGATGTTGAGCACCATGCGCCAGAGGACCACACGGGGAACACCGCGGCGTGCCGCGAGCGTCAGTAGCCCAATCGATCCGGTTCCGGTGACTGCGTCGCCGATTCCCGGAAACAGAATTCCGATGATCGGATCGAGACCGAAACGCAGGTCGGTCCCGGGAATGCGAAAGCGATCGTCGAGCAGCGTAACCAGCCGTTCGGCCCATTTGCGCAGCGTCGATATCGATTGGTCGGTGTCGGCCACAGCCGAACTCTAGGCGTGAGCTCAGTCACCGGCCAGGACCCGGTCTCCACACACCTCGCCGAACACAGTCCGGAGTCGCTCGCGGAGGTTTGATCCCTTTTCGAGGAAGTGGTGTATTCCGAGCTGATGCAAGAGCTGCACATCGTGCTCTTGGGCTCCGGCGCTGACCGAAATGATCGAACAACTCTCTCCAAGCCCCTCGCCCTTGAGTTGCATACAGACCTCGACGCCGTTCATGCGCGGCATGTGCAGGTCCAAGAGCATCACGTCCGGCTCCTCTTTTTGAACCTCTCGCACCGCATCTTCCCCGTCGTGTGCGACGCGGATGTCGGCGCGCCCGATGATCTGGCGCACGTAAAAGGTGAGGATCTTGGCGAGGTCGACGTCATCATCGACGATGAGCACCGAAAGGGGCTTGGCGTGCCCTACGGCGGCGGCCTCGGTCTGCGGTCGATTCTCGAGGATCGCACGCATGTGCCATGCGGCTGCCTCGGCGCTTTGGACGCGAAGCTGCGGATTCGGACTGAGCATCTCGTGCACGATTTGACAGAGCGCGAGCGGACAATCGTGGCGCGCTTCGGCGAGTGACTCCGGTTGCCCGCGGCCGTGCGCAGCGATGACCTCTCGAATCGTGGTCCCCCCGTAGGGACGCGTCCGGGTCAGAAGCTCATAGGCAAGCACGCCGAGGCCGAAGATGTCCACGAGGTGCCCGCTTCCGGGTTCCGCCGTGTTGAGCAACGCCTCGGGCGCCATGTATGGAGGCGATCCCGCGACGCGCTGCTGACCGTTCACGTCGAACTCGGGGAGAACGAGCCCGAAGTCCATGAGCACGATGCGATGTACGGGCGTCAGCATGATATTGTCCGGCTTGATATCGCGATGGACCAGGCCCGCACGGTGGACGACGCTCAACCCCTCGGCCGCCGGTAAGATGATCTGTACGACTTCGGTCGGCGTGAAGACCTGCCCGCTGCTCCAACGCGTAGACGCGTGTTGCGTAAGCGACACCCCGTACACCCGCTCCATCACGAGGTAGTCGATCCCCCGGTGCTCTCCGAGGGTGTGAACGCTCACGAGACTCGGGTGCTGGAACGCCGCGAGCGCGCGCGCTTCGTTTCGAAGGGGCGGGCTCAACGGATTCGGCCAGGCCGCCTTGATCGCAACCCGCCGGTTGAGCAGATGGTCATGGGCCTCGAAGACCTGGCCCATCCCGCCCCTCCCGAGAAGCTGCATGATTTCATAAACGCCATCGAGGAGCTCTCCAGTGGCGAAGATTCGGTTCTCTTCACCCATGGGCGGCTCGCTCGCGGCGACGGCATGTGCCCCCATATCCCGCATATCCCTCATGTCAGTATTTACATACTATGGCGGTGAGACTGTAATCGCCAGGATCAAAGGTCGATTGCGTGAATATCGAGGCCCTCGACCGGTTTTCCTAGAAATCTCGAGGCGGACGAGGCGAACTGAGCTGGAAGATCGGTCACCAGGATGCGGAGCTCTCCGCTTGCTCCCGGCGCTGCCTTGCTCGCAGACTGCATCTCCCGAAGCGCCGCAGCCGTCGCTTCGGCGCTGTCCACCACCACCACATCGTGGCCCAGCAGCTCGGCCGCGACGTCGTGGATGGTCTCGTTCAGGAGGGGATAGTGGGTGCACCCGAGGACGATGGTGTCCACGTCGACCGCGACCAAAGGTTCGAGATATCGCTCCGCGGCGAGTCTGGGCACCTCTCCGGTCACCCAGCCTTCCTCAGCGAGCGGCACGAACAACGGCGCGGCCTGTGCGAAGACGCGGATTCCGCTGTTTTCTGAGTGAATTGCCCGCTCATAGGCGCCCGAATGGACGGTTCCCGCCGTAGCTAAGACGCCGATCCGACCGCTTCGCGTCGCTTCCGCGCCCGCTTTCGCACCCGGTTGAATCACCCCAAGAACCGGGATGTCTAGGCGGGACCCGAGCTCTCCGAGGGCCACGCCGCTGGCGGTGTTGCACGCCACCACGAGAAGCTTGATGTCGTAGCTGAGGAGGCGCTCGGCGCAGCCGATCGCGTATTTGACCACGGTCTCAGCGCTGCGCGTTCCGTAGGGCACACGTGCCGTGTCCCCCAAATAGACGAGGTCTTCGGCCGGCAGCGCCGCGCGGATGGCTCGAGCGACTGTGAGGCCGCCGAGCCCGGAATCGAAGATGCCAATCGGCTTTGCCACGTGCCCCGTCGGGGGCAAGGTTACACACCCGTCCCGAAAGAGCCACCAGTGGGGTGCTCTCTGGTAGGCTGGAAAACGCATGCCTGCACTGGCGCTGATCTCGAACGACCGAACCCTTTATCAGAAGCTGACCACGGCTCTCGCGGGCGGTGCATGGTCAGTCGAGTGGCTGGCGCCGGAACGCGCCGCAGGCGGACTGGTGCAACAGGAGGTCGTGGTGCTCGACGCGTCGAATCCACGGGTGATGGAGTGGGCCCCGCCTCGCGGGAAGCCCGTGCTCCTGATCGTGGACGAAACCCTTCCGGACGGCTCAGAACAGCTCGCAGACGACATCTTGTTTCAACCGATGCGCGCCGACGAGCTCGTGACTCGACTGGAACGGCTGCTCGCGCGCTCGCCGCTCGAGAATCTTCGTCGGCGGTACGCCAAGACGTTTGCGTCCATGGCGCTCGGCATCGTCGTCGTCGGCCCAGATTTGAAGATGGTGTTTGCAAATCCGCGCTCGTACGAGATCGTGGGTCACCGTGAAGAGACCGTCGCGGCCAACGACATCGCCCAGCTCGTGTCGGCCGAGGACCTGCCGCGCATCCGCGAGGCCTTGGCAAATGGACAATATCCGCGCGGCATGGACGTCCACCTCGTGCGGCGGGACGGCAGGGAGATCACCTGCAGTTGCTCGTTTGCGCCATTGATTGACGCAGAAGACCATACAGTCATTTCGTTCGAAGACGTCACCGACCAGCGCGAGACGGAGCAAGAGCTTCTGAAGACGATGGAGTTCTTGGAGTCGTTGATCGACGCGAGTGTCGATGCAATCGTTGCAGCCGACATCGACCAGCGGGTCGTGCTGTTCAACCCGAGCGCGGAAAAGATCTCTGGTCGGCACGTGTCCGACGTACTCGGCAACGTGAAGCTCGAAGACCTACTGGGCCGTTCCTCGACGGACCTCGTGATGCAGCGCCTGTTGGCGTCCGACCACGGCGGCGAAGGGCGGCTCGAACCGACGATGCTGGACCTGCTCGACGTGTATGGTGAGCACATTCCCGTGCAGCTTTCGGCCTCACTGATCTACGAAGACGGCGACCCCTCGGCGATCGTCCTCGTCTTTGCCGACCTGCGCGATCGGATTCGGGTCGAAGAACGCTTGGCGCAAGCTCAAAAGAAGCTCGCATTCAATGAAAAACAGGGCGTTCTCGCCGAGCTCGCAGGCACCGCGGCCCACGAGCTCAACCAACCGCTGACCAGCATGATGGCCTATGCCGAGCTCCTGCAACGCCAGTCCGAACCTGACTCGGCTGCCGCCAAGGCCGCAGAAGTGCTGATTCGGGAGGCGGAGCGGATGGCGGACATCGTTCGGAAGATCGGCAAGATTACGCGGTACGAAACGACCGCTTACGTCGGGCATCAAAAGATCTTCGATTTGGATCGCGCAGCAGACGCGACACGCGACCCGGGAGCGAAGGGCTGAGCGATGGACGATTCCGCGCACAAGAAGCCACCGGCCCGGCAGAGTCTGGAGCCTCGCGTCTCTGCTGTGAAGTCGATCGTCAAGCCGCGGCGACGGGACGCGGATGGTCCCACGATGCCCGGGATTCTCGAGTCGCTGAACCAAGCGGAACGTGAGACCCGCGGGTTCGCAACGGACGAGAAGATTCTGCGTTCGTACGTGCACGCGCTCGAGCGGCTGTACCCGACGCTGCGCTTCGCGATGCGGCTGTCTCCACGGACCGTCGATCACGCCGCGGTGGTTCAGGCAACGACCCACTATCTCCGACCCGAGGCAGCGGAAGAGGTTGCGATCACCGAAGCCGGCCTACTGCGAGCCGGATTTTCGCTACCGGCATCCGAACCGCCAGGGATGACGTTGCGACGCACGTACGAGCCGATCCTCATTGCCGGCCCGGTGGAGCAGCAGCTGCCAGCGGACGGGCTCGATACTCCGTTGTCGATCGCAGGCGAGGTCGTCGGCGTGCTGGCCGCAGAGCTCGATCGTGGAACGCCGCTGCCTCCACGCCTGGAAGACGCGCTGTTGATCACGGCGGCTCATGCGAGCGCTGCGATCGAAAGCGGCCGCCTCCGACGCGAGGCGCTTCACCTGCGCGACTACCTCGAGAAACTCCTCGAGCACGCCAACATCCCGGTGCTGGTCGTCGGCCGCGACCGCAGCATTCGCGTGGTGAGCCGGGCGTTCGTCCGGATTACCGGACTCGATCGCGAGCAGCTCGGCGCCAAGGACGTGCTGCAGCTCGCGGGACAAAGCGACCGCACGCGGGTTCTTTCCGCGTTCGTCAACGCGCTTCGGGGCCGCGAAGTACCACCCTTCGAGCTGCGCCTCCCCAAAGCGGGGGGCGGAAACGCGCGACTGCAGTTCACGCTCGCACCCATCCTCGATTCGGAGGGACGCGTCGCCGGGGTCATCGCCATCGGGCAGGATCGGACCGAGGTTCGTGAGCTCGAGGGCCAAGTCATTCACGCCGAGAAGCTCGCAACGCTCGGGCAACTTGCAGCCGGCATCGTGCACGAGATCAACAACCCGCTCACGAGCATCTCAGTGTACGGTGAGTATCTCCTCGGCAAGCTCACGCGAAGCGGCGCGGAGGAGGACGACGTCCAGCGTGTCGAGCGCATCCTTCGGAGCTCGGACCGGATCATGTCGTTCACGCGCAACCTGCTGACGTACGCGCGGCCGTCCAAAGAGGAAGCACAGCCGATCGTGCTGAACACTGTCCTCGACGAGGCAGTGGGGTTCTGCGAGCATGTCATTCGCGAAGCAGGCGTGACGATCGTGCGCGACTACGCGGACGATCTTCCCAAAGTGAGCGCCGTGCCCGGCCAGCTGCACCAGGTATTCGTCAATCTGATCACCAACGCTTGCAACGCGGCCCACGACGAGGGCGGTGAGGTCCGGCTCAGTACACAGCTTCACGGCCGCGACCGTGTGCATGTTCGCGTCGAGGACAATGGCGTCGGCATCGGACAGGACGTAATCAGTCGCGTCTTCGAGCCCTTCTTTTCGACGCGGCGGCGCGGCAAAGGGACGGGCCTCGGTCTGTCGATCGTGAAGAGCATCGTCGAGCAGCACCGCGGAGGCATCGAGATTGACAGCTCGATGGGCGGCGGCACTACCGTCGTCGTCACCCTGCCCTGCTCGACCGACTAACCATTCGTAATCACGTGATTTTTCGGACTCACCTCCGATCGAGGCTACATCGAGTGGAATCAAACCATTGCCCCGTGGGTTACCGGCGCAATAGGGAGGTGATGCTGATGATGCGAACCATGACTCGGAAGCGATGGGCCATGTTGCTCGGCGCCACTCTCACGCTGACCGCGCTCGGGACGGCGACCGCTTCGCCCAAGAAGGGCTCGGTCGACGAAGATGCGCTCTCGCGTGCGATCGCCTTCGAGACGGCGTTGACGTCGGTTGCCGAATCGGTGTCGCCATCGGTCGTGAGCATCCAGGTCGAGGTGAGCCGGCCGCAGACCAACGGATTTCCATTCTTCGGAGGACAGGGGCCTGGGGGCATCGTGCGCGGTGGAGGTTCTGGGATCATCCTGCGGTCGAATGGCTATATCCTCACCAACAACCACGTCGTCGCCGAAGCCAGCCGGATCGACGTTCGTCTCAGGAGCGGCAAGAGCTACCCCGCAAAACTCGTGGGCAGCGACTCGGCTACGGACCTCGCGATGCTGAAGATCGAGGCTCGGGGACTCCCGCAAGCGGAGTTCGCTTCATCTGAGAAAGCGCGGGTAGGACAGTTCGTAATTGCGATTGGATCACCGTTCGGGCTCGACTACACGGTGACGACCGGCGTGCTCAGCGCGAAGGGCCGCGGCGGCATCGGCGCCAACGAGATCGAGGACTACTTGCAGACCGACGCCAGCATCAACCCGGGCAACTCCGGGGGTCCGCTGGTCGATCTGCAAGGCCGCGTACTCGGGGTCAACACCATGATCATCGGACGGGGCTCGGGCATCGGGTTTGCGATTCCCTCGGAGATCGCACAGAGGGTTGCCGAACAGCTCATCGAGAGCGGCGCGGTCAAGCGCGCGTGGCTGGGCGTTTCATTCCAAGAGATCACACCTGAGCTGGCCGCGCATTTCGGCGGAAGCTTCGAGGGCGGTGCGTTGATCAACGGCGTCGTGCCCAACGGACCGGCGGACAAAGCAGGCGTACAAGCGGGCGATATCATCACCGCGGTGGGTGACACGAAGATCCAAGAGGGCCACGACTTGCTACGCGCCGTCCTTCGTCATGGAGTTGGCGAGCGTCTGTCGCTCGAAGTCCGTCGCGGGGACAAGGTCAGAAAGATGACGCTGCTCGCCGGAGAGCGGCCGAGCGAGGACCGCGCCGCTTCGCGAGGTCAGGCAGCGTCAGCCACAGGAATGCTCGGGCTCACGCTAGAGCAACTCACGCCCGACCTCCGGCAGCGCTTTCGCTATGAGGGCGACGGGCGTGTGTTCGTCCGGGGGGTCGAGCCGGGGTCCGACGCGGACCGGGCGGGGCTGCAACCAGGCGACATCATCTTGCAAGCCGATCGAAAAGAGGTCCGCTCGCCCGACGATGTCCGCGCGGCGCTCGGCGACGGCAAGGCACTGCTCTACATCGAACGCAACTCGCAACGCTTCTTCAAGCCGATCACCCGCTCGAAGTAGACGCTACCTGGAGATCGTGATCTCGACGGCCGGCCCGCGTGCTTCCACACGGTACGTGGGCTGCCGTCCAGCGACGAACCGAACGGTGAGCTCGGAGAAGTCCCCTCGATTGAGGATACTCGCGTGCTCGACGTCGGGATGTGCGGTCGCAATGGGACCCGCCCGAGAGAGCGAGAGGCTGCCTGGGATCGTCACGGAGAACCCGTCCTCTTCGACGATTCCATCCATCTCGATGACCGGATTGCTCATCCGCAAGACGTACTTCTCGCCACCCGGCACAGCATCCGCTCCGAACGTGGTCCCCCGGACCGTCTCTGGGGGAAGCGGAGCGCCCTGAACAGGAATGACCACCGGCTTCGCTGGCGCTGGCGCTGACGCTGACGCTGACGCTGCCGCTGCGCTGCCGCTGACGCTGACGCTGGCGCTTGCGCTGACCCTGCCGCTGACCCTGGCTCTGCCGCTGATTCTGTGCCGCTCACCGACCCCGCAGCCCACAGGTAGATCCCCCACCCTGCCGCTACGATCCCCGCGACCATGGCGGCCAGGACCAGGTAGCGGCGGCCACTTCGTCGGGTGTTCTTCAAGTGCGCGCGCGCAGCCAAGCTGCGAGGCACTTGTTGACGGCGCGGCTTCTCGTCGAGCCGCGCGCGGAGCGCGCCGACGAATCGCGCGATCAGCGCGAAGAAGTCCTTGATCATGGCACCGGCTCGAGGAACGAATCCATCGGTCACCGCGCTTCGAGCGCGGCCGGCCGTGACGGCGAGCTGATCGGCAGCGGCCTTGGTATGAGCGCGCAGCCGGTCGCCGATGGATTCCCGAGCGTCCTCCTCTTCAGCCTTGTCGTACCGGACGACGCGGGGAGTGTCGTGCACCCGAACCTCTGCGGAAGGCCGGCTGGCCCGAATGACGGGCGGCTCGTCGGGGATGGTGTCGCGCCCCGCATCTTCGGTGGAGGCTGCCGCGGCGGCGCCTGCCACCTGGTAGCCAATGCTGAGCACCAACTTCGGGGTCTCCGCGTCCATCCTGAGCTCAACGGCCTCCAAGTGCCCTCGACGACCGGCGCTCTCGTTGACCATCGGACTGCCGATCGCGAGGAAAGGCAACGGCTGCTCGACGGTCAGCAACGTGTCGGTCTCGGAACGGAGCTCCGCCACGATAGCCGAGTCTACGCCGTCGAGCTGCAGCGTGACGGTAGGCGCCTCGGCCGAGCTTCGGCCCCAGCGCTGGATCAGCGCCTCGATGCGCGTCTGATCTTGGCTAGACAGTTGCGTGAACCGAATTCCAAACTCGCCGGCATGCTCGCCGCGCTCGTGTGCCCATACGACGCGACCGATCATCTGAATCGCTTCGCCCCCAATGGGATTGTCGAGATGACACCGGAGCGTCGAGCCAACCTGAGGCAACACGGACGCCCGCATCGAGATCCCACCCGACCCCACGTTGATGGCGTCGGCTTCGAACTCCTGGTGGAAGCCCTCCGGATGGAGCTTGATCAGGACCTCATCGAGCGGCACGCGGGGCGGCCGAGGTGCTTGATAGTATCCCGCTGATGTGTTCATCGAATGCTCTCCGACACGACGCGCGCGCCGCGCCAACTCGACTGGTCCCAAAACTACGCGCGAGCGTCCACTTTTCTGCAACCCGCTTCCTTGACCACGACGGACCACAGCCGCAGTCTTGGCGGCTGCGATGGGAGTTCGAATCACGGTTCAATCGCTTTGGCCGAAGACGGAGACATCGAGCTTCGTCTACGAGTTTGCGCAGTCGCGAATCGTCATCGGCCGGTCGCGGAGTGCGGATGTTCAGCTACCACACGCGGCAGTCAGCGGAACTCACGCGAGTATCCGCACCGAGGGCGTGGGCTACGCGCTGTTCGACGAAGGTTCGACCAACGGCACCCGAGTCAATGAGGTGCCCATCGTGGCGGGGCGCGCCAAGACCCTGCGCCCCAACGATTCGATCGACCTCGGTGGCTATCGCCTCACGGTCGAGTTGGGAGTCCCCGTGGCGCAAACGATGTCCGCGAGACTGACCGCCGACTACGCTCGCCGGATGTTGTCGGAGCAGCTGGCGACTCACTCGGCGTCGGAGCTCGACGCAGCGCTCGGGACGCTGCAAGGCGGCCCAGACGAACGAGTGGAGCTCCTGCCCATCGGCAAGGAGCAACCGAGCGCTCCTCCCCCGCCCCGGGAGTCCAGGCCATCGCGGACGCGGTCTTCGAGGCCCGCACCCGACACTGCCACCGCCGAGCCGCTCAAACTCGGCCGCAGCGCGCTAGCGGTGTACGCGCTTGCAGCCCTGGTCGTCGCAACCAGCGTGATCGCAATGGTTGTGCTGATGCAGCCGTAACCTCGGAACTCGGGATCAGACGTTCCGCAGATAAATCAGTCGGAGCCCCTCGAGCGTGAGGAACTCGTCGACGTCTTGAATGGTTTCGCTCTCGGGCTCGATGAGCCCTGCAAGACCGCCAGTGGCGATCACCGTGACGTCGCCACCCATCTCTTCGGCGAGGCGCCGCACGAGGCCATCGACCAGCCCCACGTAGCCGAACACGATGCCCGACTGCATCGAGTGAACGGTATTGCGCCCGATGGCTCGCGGCGGTCGCGCGATCTCACTTCGAGGCAGCCTGGCAGCCCGGGAGAACAGCGCGTTCGCGCTGATCTGCATCCCTGGCGCAATCGAGCCGCCGAGATACTCCCCCTTTGCGGAGATGCAGTCGAATGTGGTCGCGGTGCCGAAATCCACGACAATCGCCGCGCCGTTCACACGCTCGTACGCAGCTACGGCGTTTACGACTCGGTCGGCCCCGACTTCACGCGGATTCTCGTAGAGGACCGGCATCCCGGTTTTGATCCCCGGACCGACGACCATGATCTCGTGATCGAAGGCGCGATCGACCGCATCGATCACGGTGTCGTTGAACGAGGGAACCACCGAAGCAAGAATGCTCGCGCGGACATCGGAGCGTTTGACCCCGGCAAGCTCGAGAAGGCTGAGCAACAACACGTGGTACTCATCGCTCGTACGCCCCTTCGCCGTCTCAATCCGGAAGTCGTGGACCAAGCGCTCTGCGTCGTAGAGGCCGAGCACGGTGTGCGTATTCCCGACGTCGACGACCAGAAGCATCTAGCGAGGCCGCAATGACAGAGTGAGCTCGAGGAGGTCCCCGAACGTCTTCGGCCTCGGGAACTCGGGCGGGTCGGTCGCGTACACTACCGGTTGACCGGTAGGCGCCACGCTCTGAGGCCGAATCGACTCGGGACGCCTCGACACGGGCGGTGCGGAAGACGCCGGGGGAGTCACGGAAATCGGTCGAACCGATCGAGCGCGCGGTTCCACCGAAAGCGGCCGCTCTACTTGGGGCGGCTGTGATGAATAGCGCGTCGGACTCTCGAAGGTGGGTGGCTCGGGAAGCGGCTGCGGGGCAGCTTGCGTCGGAAACGCGCTCGGAACCGGGGTTGGCCGCGCAGACGGAGGCATCGGCGGCGATGATGGAGCCACGGCGGCCGCGGTCGTGCCGGATGCGGTTCGGATCCGATCCAGCGCATCGGCGGCGTGTGTCGTTCGCTCTTCGGGGCGCTTGGCACGCACCTTGTTGAGCAGCGATCGAAGCCTGTCTTCGCGATTGCTCATGACGCCCTCTTGCTCTCGAGCATGCCTACGATGGCAGGCAAGTCCGCTCCGTCTTTGTACCAACCCCACACAGTCTCGGCGACTTCGAAGTCGACCATGATGAACTTCGAGTCGCCCGTGGGAACGCAGGAAACCTGGCGCTGCGAGATCTCGGAGAACATTCCGCCCAGCAGTGCGGCGGCGCCGAGCTCATCTTCATCGAGCTCGGGCTTGTCACGAAGCGCGATCACCAAGGCGGGACCCCAGCGTTCGAACGCGAGGCGGCCCCAACCGAAGAGCGCGGTCACAGCGGATGTGTGTCCGAGCACGGACTCCGCCGAGAGCACGGACGCAGGCCGGTCCAAACCGCTCAGCACCTGCTCGCCAAGGAGCTCGCCAAGCCGCCGGAGTGGCGTGAGATCACCATCGCGCGCGGCAGCCTCGACCAAGGCCGAGAGCACACCCTCACTGAGGATGACCACGCGCTCGCCCGCTCGCGTGCGCACGGTTCCCCCCGTCAGGTTGAATTCATAGAAGCCGCTAGGATCGAAACGGCCGTCGTGCATAGGTCCCCCTCAAGCTGGATGTAGAAGGTATTGGAGGATCGTGTCAAATGCCATGGGTGAAATCAAACCTCGGCTGCATTGCCCTGGCGCTCGCGTTGCAGGCGCAAACCGCGCTCGGGCAGGGCGATCTGCTGGGGGCTGACGAAATGGCCGAGGCGATCGTAGCGATGACTTCCCCCGTGTGGACGGGGCCGCGGACCCCCCCTCCCGAGCCGATGCCGCGGCCCGCGCAAGCGGAAGTGGTCTCGCACTCACCCCACGCCCTGCTGGCCGTCCACGCCGACCGCGGGGTGAGTCATGACGCATCAGAACGTGCGCTGCGCGCGCTCGACTATGCTCGGGCGAGGCTCGACGCGCTCGGTTGGCCGCAGCCGATTTCCGACGGCGACCTCGGCGGCGGTCCGGAAGTCGACCTCTACTTGACGTCGACGCTGCCGAGCGGGGCGTACTCGGACGGGGTCGTCCCTTGGACCTACTTTGACCGCGCATCGGTGTTCGCGGTGCTCGGACCGGCTGTGCCAGACGCGTTGCTCGACGCATGCGTGACCGAAGCGTACGCCGAAGCGATGCTGCTCAGCGCGGACCCGGCAGAGGCGGGGGCGTGGCGCCGGGCGACAGCGGCCTGGTTGGCATGGGAGCTGACGGGCAGATTCGGATGTGACGACGCAGTGCAGGAACAACAGGCCGAGCCATTTCGATCGTGGGTCGCCGGTGCGACGGGCCGCGGAGCGGGCGGCGCGATATGGCTCGCATACCTCTCCGCGCGCCACGATGGCGATGGCGGGCAGTTCGTGCGGGACGTGTGGGGGCTCGCAACGCAGCGGACGTGGGAAGGAGCGGATCTGCGCGCCGACCCCGATCTCTGGTCTGCAACCGAGACCGCAGTGGAGCGAAGCGGTGACCGCTTGCTCGACAACATCGAGGATCTCGCCGTGCTCCGATGGTTCGTGGGGCGGAGTGGGCAGGACGACTGGCCCCTCGCCGCGCTGGACGGGGACGCTCTCGTGCCGGTCGACGGAACCCTGACACGTACGCCCACAAAGGTGAGCGCGCGAACGCCGCTCCAGGCTTTTGGAAGCGCGTATGTCGTCATGGACGCGCCCGCATGGAAGGACGCCAAGGCGCTCCGTGCATGGTTGCGGGGCGAGTATGGTGTTCGCTGGTCGCTCGTCGCCACACAGTTGGACTCACAGGGTCGCGAGGTTCGGCGCATCGTGGCTCCCCCCACCGCGGTCACGCCACGCGCCTACGTTCCGATCGAGCTCGACCGGACGACCACCCGGCTTCTGTTCGTCGTGACGAATCTATCGAGCCGGCTTCCGGACGCAGATGAGCCAGACGCCAACGAACGGGCGTTCGAGCTGGTCGTCGACCGGGCCGACTAGCTGCGTGGCCGACGACGGCGGCGACGGCGGCGCGCGCGCGGCTCGGAATCATAGACCGCATCGCCTGGATCTCGGGCCCACGGCGGAAGCTCTTCGCCCCGCGCGATGCGGTCGAGGGCGAACAACGTAGCCGCGTCAGCGAAGTACTCGCGGCGAGCGATCGACTGTATCCGTCCGGTGCGAAGGCGACGCTGCGCCATGGTGAGTAGGCGAATGCGATCCTTGAGGCGCCGCGGCAAAGAGAGTCGCAACGAAAGCTCATGGACGAATTCCTCGTACGCGACGGGAACGTCTGCCGCGCCGTCTAGCGCTTCATCGATGGGGCCGAGAAGAAGCGCCGCCAGCAGCACCGCATCGCCTGGCAGCCGATCCTCGGCGGCCAAAGCGTCGACCGCCTTCAGCCGGCCGAAAGTGAGCGCTGCCCCCTCCAACTCGTCATCGAGGAAGGATGCTACCTCCGGCAGAATTTCGCTGAGCACGCCGACATCCCACGAGAGAAACACCGAGCGGTGCGCCGCGCCTCCGCGCAAGAAACGCAGGAGCTCCTCGAGCACCCGAGGTGCAGCCGCGCGTCGGAGGTCGCCACGATGTCGCACCATGCCGTCGTACACCTCGGGGTCGAGACCCATGTCTAGCCGAGCGCTGAACTTGATCGCGCGCAGAATACGCACTGGATCCTCGCGAAAGCGCACGTTGGGGTCGCCAATCGTGCGAAGCAGGTGGTCCTCGAGGTCGGCAACGCCACCCACGAAGTCGATCACCTCGCCACGTTCCAGATCGTAGAACAAGCCGTTGATCGTGAAGTCACGGCGAATCGAGTCCTCGTGCGGTTCGCCGAAAACGTTGTCGTTGGTGATGAGCAGGTCGGCGTCTTCGCCCTCGGTGATCGAGGTCTTGGCCGGGATCAGCCGCACGGGCTCCGGACCTGCACAGAGCGGAATGTCGCGAGCAAGCTTGGGCTTGATGATCTCGTAGTGCTGCGACGGGTCTCTGCGAAAGGTCGCGACCTCAATCACTTTGCCACCGGAGAATAGAACGTGGGCGAGTCGAAACCGCCGCCCGATGACGCGGCAGTTCCGAAAGAGGTCCCGCACCTCGTAGGGACGCGCGCTCGTGGCGAGGTCGAAGTCCTTGGGCTTGCGCCCCAACATCAAGTCGCGGACGCCGCCACCAACCAAGTACGCGGTGTGGCCGTGGCGGTTCAGACGTCGGATCACCTTCGCGGCGTCTGGGTCGACCAGACGTCGCGGAATCTCATGGGCATAGACAACGGGCTCGGGAGGATCTTCGGCGAGCGCTGCTCGCTCTTCATCATCCCGCTGACCGAAGTCGGAATCTATTACTCGGGTCATCGAATACCAATGGGCCCAGAAAAGCAGCGGGCCGTGAAGCTGTGAGCGCTTCTTAGCAACATGCGGCCCTAACGGCAATCTAAGGCCAATGCTACCGTCCCCCAACAAAATGAGCGAGCTAGAAAGAATGGCGGGCAGCGTCATTGTGTGCGGATTCCAAGGAGTGCAGGCGCCCGACGAGGTTCGACGGTGGCTCGCGGCGGAAACCGTAGCGGGTTTGATCCTCTTCAAGCGCAACATCGAGAACCTGGACCAAGCGGCGTCCTTGATCGCGTCGTGTTGCGACGTCGGTAGCCGGGGGCTTCCGATCTTGGTGAGCGTCGACCAAGAAGGCGGACGCGTCGCGCGCTTTGGTGATCCCATCTTGCAACTTCCGCCGATGCGAGCGCTCGCGGGCGCCGGCGATCCTCAGCTCACTCGAGATGCTGCCACAGTGCTCGGCCGGCAGCTCCGAGCTTTGGGAATCAACTTGGATTTCGCGCCGGTTCTCGACATCGACACGAACCCGCTCAATCCGGTGATTGGCGACCGCGCGTTTGGTAGCACGCCCGACTCCGTGATCGAACACGCGCTTGCATTCGCTGAGGGGCTTCACGAGGGCGGCGTGTTGTCGTGCGGCAAGCATTTCCCCGGTCACGGTGACACCGACCTCGATAGTCATCTTGCACTGCCGACGCTTCGTCACGAACGCGCGCGGCTCGACGACGTCGAGCTTCGTCCGTTTCGCGCTGCGGTCGGACGGCTCCCGTCGCTGATGACGGCGCACGTCCTGTTCGAGCACCTCGACCCCGAGGTGCCGGCAACGATGTCGCCAAAGGCGATCACCGAGCTTCTTCGCCACGACGTCGGATTCGATGGCGCCGTATTCTCCGACGACCTCGAGATGAAGGCCGTCAGCGACCGCTACTCGATCGAGGAAGCCGGAGTGCTCGCGATCGAAGCGGGATGCGATCTCCTCTTGGTCTGCTCGGACCTCGATGCCGCCGCCCGACTCCGCGACACGCTGGCTGCCGAGGCAGGTCGAAGCGCGGCCTTCGAGGCACGCCTACGCGAGGCTCGGCGCCGTGCGGACCAGCTCCGGCGGAAAATCGTGGAGCTCCCGCCTGCCGTCCCTTTGCAAAACGCGCTAGACAGTCCGGAAGTCCGAGCCGTCCAAGAACGCCTCCGGCAGCTCGCATGAACCCAGCCCATCCACTTCCCAAAGCCCCAACCTCCTGCCTGGCCGGCGAGCAATGGCAGCTCGGGGTCTACCGCACGCCGTTCGAAGTCACCGACATGAGCGCGGCCGGTTGGAAGCGCTACCGCCTCAAGGAGTGGCACTACCTCTCGTTCACGACGGACGAGTGGTTCGTCGCCGTGGGCTTGGTGCAACTCGGCTATATCGCCAATTTGTTCGCCTATTTGGTCGACCGGGCGCAGCGCAAACCCGCGCTCGAACATGGCGCGCTCTCTCCGCTCGGCACTGCGTTGTCGTTCGCGCCCAGCTCCGTTCGCGGAACGACCTCGTGGCAGAGCCGGGGGGCATCGGTCTCGGTCGAAGCAAACGACGGCTGGGATGTCGCGCTCGATCTCCCGATCGGCTCCGAGCGTCTGCGGGGCAGCGCGCACATCGAGTCGCGCGACTCCCTAGCGATGCTGCACCGACTCGGACCCCGCCGCGTCGCGTACACCCACAAGGCAGCCGGCTGGCCCATGTCGGGGCAGTTCGAGCTCGGCACCCGCCCTATTCGCCTCGACGGCGGGCTAGCGGCGAGTGACTGGACCCGCTCGCAGGCAAGCCGGATCACCGAATGGAAGTGGGCGTCGCTCAGCGCCTTCCTCGCGGACGGGACACCCGTCGGCCTCAACCTTTCGGCGCAGGTTTACGAAGACGAACGTGGACATTCGGTCGAGAATGCATTCTGGATCGATGGAGAGGTGAACGCGCTTCGCGGCGTCGTCTTCGAGGTTCCCGAGCACCCGAAGACGCAACGCTGGAGGATTCGTAGCATCGACACGGACGAGGTAGACCTCGAGTTCGAACCTCTCGGCGCCAGAGAGGAGCACACGAATTTCGGGCTCGTCCGCACGGACTTCGTTCAGCCGTACGGCCGGTTCGCCGGACGCGTGTGTGGTCAGGACGTCACTGGCGCGTTCGGCGTGGTCGAGGTGCACCTTTCGGTGTGGTGAGTCGAGGAAGCATTGGAAATATTCGGCGACACGAGCGGACTCAGCCCTTCGGAAACGAAGGCGCTTCAACGCATCTATCGAAGGCGCGTCCCGCTCGACCGTCTCACCACTCCCGATTTGACTCGCGCGCTCGTGGGCGTCTCCCACGCTACCGGACGCCAGGTTGGCGTCTTGGTCGATCGCGGGGGCCGCGTGCACCACGTCATCGTAGGTGATGCGTCGAAGCTCATGCTGCCGGACGTGGGCCGCCTTCGCGCCGGCGCGGGCCGCCTTCGAGGGCTGCGATTGATCCACACCCACCTTCGCAACGAACCGCTGAGCCGGGACGATTTGGTCGACCTGACGCGCTTGCGGCTCGATATGGTGGTCGCGATTTGCCTCGCACCGGGTGAAGAGCGCGCCCTCTGTGTCTACTACGGCCACAACTTCCCCTCGGTCGAGGAAGCCAATGAGCCGCCGTTTCGGACGTTCGGCCCGATTCCGTACGCAAAAGCGCGAGACAATCCCGGGGCGATCATCGAGACCCTCGAGCAGGAATTTGCCCGCGCCGCGCGAGCGCGGGGCGTAAGTGCCAAAGATGGCCGCGCCATCCTCGTGCACGTCTGCGACAAGCGGAGCGCCGGCCAAGCAGAAGACTCCCTGCGGGAGCTCGAGGAGCTCGCGCGCACGGCCGGCGTCGAAGTCGTTGATCGTGTCCTTCAGGTGCGCGACCGGGTCGACCCTCGCTACGCGCTCGGCCGGGGCAAGCTCGAAGACGTGGTGATTCGGGCGATGCAACTCGACGCGGAGACACTGATCTTCGACCGCAACCTGCGACCAGCTCAGGCGAGTAACATCGCCGGCATGACCGACCTCAAGGTGATCGATCGAACGCAACTCATCCTCGACATTTTCGCGCAGCACGCGGAGAGCAGCGACGGTAAGCTCCAAGTCGAGCTCGCCCAGATGCGCTATCTGCTGCCACGTCTCGGCCAGCGGGACGATGCGTTGTCACGACTCACCGGCGGCATCGGAGGCCGGGGTCCCGGAGAAACCAAGCTCGAAGTCGGCCGGCGCCGCGCGCGTGAGCGCATCACGCGCCTCCAATCCCAGCTGAAGCGACTTGGCCGGCAACGTGAACAACGCCGCGCGCGGCGAAAGCGAAGCGGCACTCCGACGGTCGCCATCGTCGGGTATACCAACGCAGGAAAGAGCACCCTCATCAATGCGCTCACCGGAAGCGACGTCTTCGTCGAAGACAAGCTCTTCGCGACGCTCGACACGCGCTCGCGGTCGTCGAGATTGCCGTCGGGCCGCGACGTGATCGTCACCGACACGGTCGGTTTCATTCGCGAGTTGCCCAAGGATCTGTTCGCCGCATTTCGTGCGACCTTCGACGAGACGCAGGACGCCGACCTCCTGCTGCACGTGATCGACGCGTCCGACCCTTGCCGAAGCGATCACGTGGAAACGACCGAGAAACTTCTCGTCGACCTGGGGCTAGAGCGAATCCCGCGTATCCTGGTGTTCAACAAGTGCGACCTGCTCGACGCGCCACAGGCCACGCTGGCCAATCGCGGGGTGCCCGTGAGCGCGTTGCACCCGGAGTCGCTTGCGCCGCTGAAGCGAGCGATCGACGATCGCTTGGAGATCACGCACCCGATGCTGCGCGGGGACGAACCTACTTCTTCACAACCGGCTTGATGCCGACCTTGCCGTCCTGGACCACCACCTTGAAATCGATCCGCTTGCCTTTGTGCTTGCGGTCGAGCTTCGGCACCATCTTCTTCAGGCTCTTGGCCACCGTCTCGTAGTCGATTTTGTCGGTGCGCTCGTTGTTGTGGCGCTTGGCGTCGACGTAACTCTCGTAGATCTGTCGCATTCGCGCGTCGCCCGGACCCTTGGTGCGTGTGGCGATGGGTGGAGCCTGCTTTCGGGCCGGAGTAATGGCCGGATTCGATCGCTGGCGTGTGGGCGGCGGCCTTTTGGATCTCGGCTTGCCAAAGGTGGCCGCCGGCACGTCGGCCTCAGGCGGTGGCTTCGCGGGCCTCGGTGCAGGCGAGACATTGGACTCGTCGAGGTCGAGTGACTTCGCGTCCGGACGGAGCGTCGGCGCTTTCAAAAGCTCGTCCATGCGGGCGCTCGCGCTCTCGATCAGCTCATCGACGTTCATGTCTTGGTTGGGGTCGAGCTCGAGAGGATTGCTGCTCCGACGGTTGCGTGTAGCGTCCCGCTCGGCCCGCGCCGCGTCGCGCCGCCGGCGCGCGCGCAGCAGGTCGCGACGATAGGTCCCCTCTTCGATCTGTCGCCCGATCCGACGCCAGTAAGTCTGCAGCGTGGTGTAGCGCTGAATCAGGGTCTGGAAGCGAAAGCGGAGCGCGGTGTTGCGGGGCTGCTCTTTGCGCAGCTGGTGAATCGTCCGCTCCATCTGCTTGCGTGCGATCTGCGGCTCGATCCGCTCGATGCCCTGAAACCATTGCTCGTAGAGATGCTTGATGCGCGAGAGCTGCACCTCGGCGTCCGCTAGCGTGATTTCGAATTCCTTCGGTGTCATGACTCGTCCGTCAGAGCGGTGTCACCTCCAAATTGTCGAACCAGAGCTCGGATTGCCAGTTATTGAACCCAAAATGGTCGTGCCCACGACCGACGAGGGGCTCGGGATCCGCCATTTGGAGCAAAACGGCTCCGTCCACCCACACCGTGAGAGTGCCATCAACCCGCTCGATTCGGAAGTGGTAGGTCTTTGCGGGCTCGACCCTACGCACCGGGCCGATGACGCGGTCGGCGCCATGCTCGTCCATCCGGGCCAGAACGTTCTTCGAATTGTTCCAACCTCCAAAGATGATGACGTAGCCGGTCGCCTCATAGCGATCGCTCTTCGCGTAGGACGCCCCATCCCCAAATAGCTCGATCTTGATGTCGCCCTCCGGGCTCTCGCTTCGAACGTCGAGCTCGACCCGAACGTCCCGAGGCAAGGTGCGCAGAAGCCACAAAGGGTGGTTCTTCGCGCCTTTGACCCGGAGCTGCCCATTGTCGATTCGCCAATTGCCACCGGTCTTGTCGTAGTCCTTGCCGAGGGCCGACCGCTCGAAGTCGTCGGAGTAACCCGCCCCAATGCCCGGATCCCCCTGCGGGGTGCAGGACGGGGTCAGCGTCAGCGTCAGCGTCAGCGTCAGCGTCAGCGATCCTCTACTCGGGGTCCGTACATCCATCCTCGTCGAGGTCCCTTCCCTCGATGGCCTCCTCGTTGGGGCACTTGTCATCGACATCGGGAATGAAGTCGTTGTCGTTGTCGGGGTCCATGCAACCGTCTCCATCTTCGAAGCCGTCGATGTCTTCGGGCAGACGCGGACATTCATCGCTCGAGTCGGGAATGCCGTCGGCGTCCATGTCATTGGTCGCTGGCGACCACATGACGCCGACGATCGCGCGGAAACGCGGCTGACCTAGCCCGCGCACGAAGCCCATACCGAGCGCGGCGGTCAGGGTCACGTGATTCTTGGTCCAGCGCACGCCGATGTCGCCTTCGAGCGTGTTGGTGCTGCGGCCGCGGAACGAAGTCGTACCGCGAAGCTCGAGAAGGCCAATGAGATCCTTGGCGGGCGGAATGGGCGGCTTGAGCGAGAAGCCGTATTCGAGCTCCTGCCCGAGCGTATCGGCTCCGAACTGGCGTTCGTCCACGCGGTAGCGCCAACCGAGCATGGTGCCGGCGCCAATGCCGATTAGATGGAAGTCCCCGAGGAGCTGTGCGTCGAAAGTGAACTGCCCGTCGCTCGCAAAGAGGCTCGTGCTCCCGATCGGGATCGGAAAAGTGAAAAGCAACCCGAGCCCAGGTCCGTCCGGCCGATCCTGAGCCTTTTCGGTCTTCTTGCCGAACATGCGGATCTTCGTCGTGAAGCGAGGGTCCGCGACCGCGAAGCCGGTAAACGAGGTATTGCCGTCGACTGGTTGGCTCGTGTTTCCGTCTTGGTAGAAGACCAGCGGCACCTCGAGCGCGAGGGACCATCGGCCGAATAGCCCGACTTCCGCGAAGAAATCGCCCATCATTCGATTGTCGATCACCTGCCCGCTGGTGCCGTCGGTGTAGTTGATCCGAAGCGGTCGATTCGAGTACCAGGTGGTGAGGCCTGTATTCCACCGGCCGTGCCCAAGGGTCCCGCTTCCGTTGAATCCGAGGAACCCAAAGCGGTCGAGCGCGGGACGAAATCGTTCTATGTTGATCGCCTGGGCGGATGCCGACGTCGCCGTAGTGGAGAGCAGGAGCACGACGACGGCAGCGAGACGCAGCATCAACGCTCGCTCGTTCCAAGAAGGTGGGTGGCGTGAACGTTCTTGAGCGCCGCCAGCATGCTCTGGCGAACCTGGGGAACGCGTTGCTCGATGTCGTCGAGCAGGTCTTTGACCTCCTGGCGCCAGAGATTCTCTTGCGAGCCGCAGAGGTTGCAAGGAATGATCGGGAAGTCGATCTCCCGCGCGTACGCGGCGATGTCCCGCTCGGAGGAGTACAGAAGCGGACGGATGACCGTGTTGCGGCCATCTTCACTTAGGAGCTTCGCCGGCATTGCGCTCAAGGAGCCGTTGAACATCATGTTGAGCATCAAGGTCTCTATCGCGTCGTCGCGATGGTGCCCGAGTGCGATCTTCGTGCAGCCGAGCCTCTCTGCGGCGTTGTAGAGGATACCGCGACGCAACCTAGAGCACATGCCGCAGTAGGTCTTCCCCTCGGGGATTCGCTCGGTCACGATTCGGTATGTGTCCTGTCGAATGATTTGATGCTCATGACCGTGGTCGCTCAACCAAGCTTCGAGGGCGCTGCCATCGTATCCCGGCTGCCCTTGGTCGAGGTGCACCGCGAGGATGTCGAAAGGCACGGGAGCCCGCTGGCGGGCACGCTCTAAGAGATGGAGGAGCGTGTAGCTGTCCTTGCCGCCACTGATCGCCACCATGACGCGGTCGCCCGGCTCGATGAGATCGAACTCGGCGATGCACCTGCCCATCTCGTGAGCGAGTCGCTTTTCGAGGGTGGCCTGCCCCACGCGGGATGGGTACTCGGACAGCGTCGGCGCTGCAAGCATCGGCTTCACTCGGCTCGTCGGATCGCCACCGCCCGCGCGTGCGCCTCGAGGCCCTCGAGACGCGCGAGCCCTTCCAGAAGGTCCCCTTGCTTGGCGATGGCGGCGCGCGAGTAGCAAATCAAGGACGACCGGACGACGAAATCGTACACGCCGAGAGGGGAGGCGAAACGAACGGCTCCGCCAGTCGGGAGCACGTGACTTGGCCCCGCCGCGTAGTCCCCTGCGGCTTCAGGGGTGTTGTAGCCGAGAAAGATCGCGCCTGCCGCGCCAATGCTTGGAAGGAGCGCCTCCGGGTCGGCGACCGAGAGACTCAAGTGCTCTGCGGCCAAAATCGTTGCAGCGCGGCCTGCCTCCGCGAGGTCGCCGACGACGAAGCAGTAACCGTTGTTCTGGACGGCCTCGCCGGCGATGGCTTTGCGGGGCAAGGACGCGAGCTGCCGCGCGACCGCGGCATCCACCGCATCGGCCTGCGACCGCGACAAGGTCACCAGCATCGGATACGCAGCCTCGTCGTGCTCGGCCTGTGACAGCAGATCAGCGGCGACGACCTCGGGATCGGCGCCGTCGTCCGCGACGACGAGGATTTCACTCGGGCCCGCAATCGAGTCGATGTCGACTACCCCAAAAACCAAGCGCTTGGCACATGCGACGTAGATGTTTCCCGGGCCGACGACCTTGTCGACGCGCGCGACGGACTCGGTGCCGTACGCGACGGCGCCGATCGCTTGCGCACCGCCCGCATCGACGACCTCGGTCACCCCCGCAACTTCGGCCGCGGCCAAGATCTCTCGGGTGGGATTCGGGGTGATCAAGACGATGCGCTCGACGCCAGCAACCGTCGCTGGGATCGCCGTCATCAGCACGGTTGATGGATAGCGAGCCTTGCCACCGGGCGCATACACCGCCGCTGCCGCCACCGGTCGCACCCGTTGGCCGAGTCGCACGCCCTCCTCTTCGTAGAGGAATCCGGGCTCAACTTGATGCTCGTGGTAGCGACGAATGCGATCTCCAGCAGCACGTAGCGCCTCGCGGATCGAGGGGTCGACTTTGCGGGCTTCGCCAAGCCACGCGTCGCGGCTCAAAACCAGGCTTTCGGGCCGCCGACCGTCGAAACGCTCGGTGTAGTCGAGGACGGCCTCATCCCCACGCTCACGGACCGCATCGAGAATCTCGCGCACGTCGGGCTCGACGCGCGCGAGATCTTCGTCGCCTCGCCGGCTCAAAGACACTAGCGTGTCTTCGTAGCCGGGTCGGCCTCGTTCGTAGATCGTGAGCATTTGCTGTTTCTAGCCGTCCGCCGGAGCGGGTCAACCGCGCAACCTTGCCCTTCGGGGCGGAAAGTGCTCCAACGTCGCCGACATGAGTGTCCGCCTGCACAACACCCTGACTGGGAAAAAAGAGCCTTTCGAGCCCGCCGAGCCCGGCCACGCGCGCATCTACGTCTGCGGGCCCACGGTCTACGACTACGCACACCTCGGTCACGCGCGCTGCTACGTCGTCTACGATGTGCTCGTTCGTCACCTGCGGAGCAACGGGCTCGACGTCACCTACGTCCGCAACATCACCGACGTGGACGACAAGATCCTGAAGCGCGCGGCGGAAACCGGTACCGAGCCAACGGAGCTCGCCACCCGGTTCGCGCAAGCCTACGCCGAAGACATGCACCGGCTCGGCAATCTCGACCCCGACGTCGAGCCGCGCGTGAGCACGCACCTCGACGACATCTGTGCGCTCGTGCAGCGGCTCATCGAGCGCGAACACGCCTACGTCTCGGACGGCGACGTGTACTTCTCGGTCGAGTCGTTCGCGGAGTACGGAAAGCTCAGCCATCGCGACCTCGCGCAGATGAAGGTCGGCGCAAGCGACCGACTGGACGATGCACAGACGGCTCGCAAGCGTCACCCCGCGGACTTCGCCCTCTGGAAGAAGAGCGACGACGGCGCATGGGGCTGGGAGAGCCCCTGGGGCCGAGGCCGCCCGGGTTGGCACATCGAGTGCTCCGCCATGTCGATGAAGCACCTCGGCGACACGCTTGATCTTCACGGCGGCGGTCTCGACCTCGTGTTCCCTCACCATGAAAACGAAATTGCGCAGAGCGAAGCCGCGACCGGCGTACCGTTCTCGCGCTGCTGGATGCACAACGGCTTCGTGGAGGTCGACAAAGAGAAGATGAGCAAGAGCCTCGGCAACTTCTTCACCGCGCGCGATTTGTTCGAGCGCGTGGAGCCCGAGGCGATTCGCTACTTCATGATGACGGTGCACTACCGCGCCCCGCTCAACCTCGATTGGACACTCGACGAGGACGGGAACGTCACCGGCTTTCCCCAGTTCGAAGAGGCCGAGCGCCGCATGGCGTACCTGTACAAGACGAAGCAGCGGCTCGCGGCTCTCCCCGAAAATCGAATCATCGATGGCGAGGGGCCGGTTCAACGGGAGCTGACGGACTTCCCTCGGGCTCTTCAGGGCGCGCTCGATGACGACCTCAACATGCCGGTCGCACTCGCGAAGCTGGCGGACTTCCTCAAGACGGTCAACGAGCTCTGCGATCAGGCGATGCGCAAGAAGGGCAAGGCCACCCGGGCCGCTATCGACGCGGCGACTCGAGGCTTCGACGCGCTCGGCAGGGAGCTAGGAATTGGCGCCGAAGCTCCGGGCGCAGTGCTCCTTCGAATTCGCGACCGGCGTGCCCAGGAACGGGGGCTCGACGCGGCCTCGATCGAGGACCGAATCAAGGCTCGAACTGCGGCACGCAGCGCCAAGGACTTCGCCGAAGCAGATCGAATCCGGGACGAGCTCGCCGGCCGCGGCGTCGAGCTGCTCGACGGCCCCGACGGCACCGGCTGGACGATCGCGGACTGATGAAATTATCAGGGCTGCCGCCCTGATCGCACGGGATTCCGACTCCTGCAGGGCCTCCGGCTGACCCGAATCTGTCACTGGCGCGTTCGATATGTCACCCTGTAATTCCTTGGAGCACCGAGCTTTGACATCGTCTGTCCCACAACCCCTGGCGGAAGGCTCTTTGAGCGCCACACCGTTCGGGCATGTACTGCTATCCATCCAGAAGAAGGGGCTTTCGGGAACCCTCGCCATCTGGCCGGATGACGAGCGTCCGGGGCAAGAGCGAATTCTTTTTCGAACCGGTGTGCCGGCCGTCGGGCGCTTTCTGGACCCCGCCGCCGACCTCGAGCGCGCGATGCTCACGCTATTTCACCGCCGTGAGGGCCCGTACGCCTTCTATGAGGCGGACCTCGTCGGCGAAGGGCCGGGGACGCTTCGTGGGCAGATCGACATCCTCGCGCTGATCGCTACGTCGCTGCGGGTCGACGTTCCGAAAGACGCGGTGAGCCGGGTGATCCGCAAGCTCGGCCTCGAGCGACAACGGGTGAAAACGGGGGCGCCGCTGAGCCGCCTCGGGCTCCAGTCAAACGAGACGGCGTTCATCGAGCTCATGCGCGCGGAGCCGGCAACCGCCGCAACCCTCGTCGAGCAGTTCGGGGATCCCAAGATCGCCCAGCGCATGCTCTACCTGCTGGCGATTTCCGACTGCCTCGAAGTCTACCGCCCAGTCTCGCAGCAGAAGCTCAAAGCAGTTTCGCCGTCGCAAGGCGCGCCGCGCAAATCGACCCCACCCGCACGAGCGTCGCAACCGCCAGCCAGCTCACCGCCATCGTGGGAGCGAGTGTCTTCGGTCCCCGGAATGAGAGATTCGCATCTACCGGGCGCTGACTCCGTTCTGCCGGCCTCGGTCAGCAATCTGCCGCCGGCGAAGACCTTGTCCGGCGAGATCGTTGCACCACGAGAGATGCCGCCGTTGCCTCCTGACGGCTTGAGTGAAGAGCACCGCAAGCGTTGGGACGAGGTCTCGCGAATCATGGGCTTGATGGACCGGCAGAACTACTTCGAGATGCTCGGCGTCAAGGAGTCGTCCGACAGCGACGACGTCCGGAGCAAGTACATGACGCTCGCGAAGAAGTGGCACCCGGACCGACTGCCCGAGGAGCTCACGCGGCTTCGTCCGTGGGCCGAAGAGATCTTCCACCTTCTGACGGTAGCGAACGACACGCTGAGCGACACGGCAAAGCGCGTCGCCTACCAGAAGACGGTGATGCAGGGGGGTGGAACTCCGGAGTCCGAGCGGAAGCTCAACGTCATGGTCGAAGCGGCGATCAACTTCCAGAAGGTCGACATCCTGGTCAAGCGGCGTCGATACGACGATGCGATAGCGATTTGCGACAAGGCGATGCAGGTCGTTCGAAAAGAGGCGGACTACCCAGCCATGAAAGCCTGGATCCTGCTGCTCCGCGATGGGGTCGAAGAGGAAGACGTCGCCGACGAAATCCGAAGCCTCCTTCGCACTACCTTTTCACTCAATCCAGACCACGTGCACGGACACTTCACGCGCGCGCATTTCCTGAAGCGCATGGGCCAACACGAAAAGGCTCACAAACACTTCAGGAAGGTAGCCAAGCTCGACCCGAAGAACCTCGAAGCGCTGCGCGAGGTACGGGTTGGCGAGATGCGCAAGGCCCGCGGCCGCTCGAGCGCCCCGCCGCCGAGAGGCGAGAGCAAGCGACCGAGCATCTTCGGGAAGTTCTTTAAGAAGTAAGGGTTGGTGCTGGCTTCGTAGCCCGGTGAAGAGCTGCTCACCTGGTTTGGTTTAACAACATCCGCCCGCCCACCCCCACCACGTAATCCTCCCTCCGCGGCGTTCGCTTCGCTCCGCCTTGGCGGCGCGTTCGCGCCGGGCTTCGCCCTTCGGGCTCGCGGGTTGCGGGCGTCATCGATGGGAAGAGCTTGGGACGTGGTTTGGTTTTGTTAACACCGCCCGCCCACCCCCACCGCGTAGTCCTCCCTCCGCGGCATTCGCTTCGCTCTGCCTTGGCGGCGCCCTTGGCGCCGGGCTTCGCCCTGCGGGCTCGCGCTACCGCGCATGTTCTGAGGGCAGCGTCAGCGTCTCAGCGTCAGCGTCAGCGTCAGCGTCAGCGTCAGCGTCAGCGTCAGCGAACAAACTAGCTGGTATGCTCGCCGACGTGAAGGCCAAATTCTCCGTCCTGATGGTGCTTGCTCTCCTCGCCGCCTTTGCCTGGTCGTTCGTGAAGCGGCCGTTGCCGGTGCCCGAGGCGATCGGACCCGCGCTGCCGAACGCGCTTGCAATCGAAGGCGTGTCGCTCTCCATGATTCGGGGCGCGGAGATGAGATCGCAAGAAGGATTCAGTGTTCGGGGCGGGTCCTTAATGAAGCAGTTCATAACCGGAATTGCAGCGTTCGCCGTGGAGCACCCGCAAGGGACGCTGCTGATCGACGCCGGCGTGGGTCGCGAGGTCCGGCAGCACTTGAACACGACACCGTTTCTGATGAGGGCACTCGCCGAGCTCAGCGTGAAACGGCCGACTGTGGATGCCCTCGAAGCGCACGGGCTCGAAGCAGCGGAGCTCGAAGGGATCATTCTCACGCATTCGCACTGGGATCACGTCAGCGGGCTTGCTGACCTTCGGGGCGTCCCGGTGTGGATCACGGCCGACGAGCTCGCGCACGCGCGCTCGGATGACGAGGGCGGCAAGCTCTACCGGCAGCTCGAGGCCTCAGGGCCCTTCGATTTGCAAGAGCTGAGCTTCGCAAGCGGCGCGTACGGCCCGTTCGAAAGGAGTCACGACTTCTACGGCGACGGAAGCGTGATCGTCGTTCCGATGCCGGGACACACCCCCGGCTCGGTCGGAGTGTTCGTCACAAATGCTTCGGGCAAGCGTGCGTTGATCATCGGCGACACCTCGTGGACCAAGGAGGGCGTCGAGTGGCCAGCCGAAAAGCCGTGGCTGGCAAGGCGCATGGTCGACCACGACGCGGCCGGGGTGCGAAAACAACTGGTACTCCTGCACCAGCTGCAACAAGCCAACCCGGAGCTCCTCGTCGTGCCCGCCCATGACGCAAGGGTGCACGCCGCCATCCCCAACTTCTGACGCTGACAGCGGCGGCCGCCGGCGGCGATGCGCAATCCAACACGTCGACGCGCTCCAAGCCGCCGACACCCGAGACGGCCCGTTCGGCACCCCTCGTGCACCCGCTCCCCCCATGCCCGGTCCCCGAGAACGTCTCGCTTCCCGTGGCGCTGCCGCTCTTTCCGACGCCGAGCTGCTTGCGGTGCTCCTCGGAACGGGCCTCGTAGGCGAGCAGGTCGGCGCAGTGGCCACGCGGCTCCTCCGGGAGACTGGAGGCCTCTGGGCGCTCCGGCGGATGAGCGCGGCTGAGCTCGCCCGGCTGTCGGGCGTCGGCCCTGCCAAGGCGGCTCGCTTGGCGGCGGCCTTCGAGGCAGGCCTCCGCGCGCTCACCTTTCCGGAGGAGCACGCTGCGCCCCTCTCGAACAGCGAAACAGTCTTCGCTCGATATGGGCGCCCGTTGATGGCGAGCCGAATCGAGCGCTTCCTGGTGATCTCGGTCGATGCCAAGAATCGCCCGAGGACCGAGCGCGAGGTCGCCCGGGGGGGGCGAACAAGCTGCCAGGTGGACCCTGCCGAGGTGTTCCGCCTGTTGGTCTCAGAGTCGGCCTCGGGGGCGATCTTCCTCCACAATCACCCGAGCGGCGATCCTCAGCCAAGCCCGCAGGATCTGGAGCTCACCGAGCGGCTCGTCGCTGCGGGCTCCCTGCTCGATATCCGCATCCTCGACCATCTCGTCGTAGGCAATGGGCGCTATACCAGCCTGCGGGACGAGGGCTTTTGGCCGACTACTGCTGTAAAATCAGGCCCTTCGGCGTGCCCCGGGCGCTAGTCGGCGCGGCTTGACACCCCCCCGGCCTCGTGCTTTCTTCGCGCCCTCTATTTCTCGGGAGCAATGTTGTGAAGCGGACCTATCAACCACATCGTAAGCGCCGTCTTCGGACACACGGGTTCCGCGCGCGTATGAAGACCAAAGGCGGTCGGGCCGTGATCAACGCGCGCCGTCGCAAAGGGCGTAAGAATCTAACCGTCTCCTGCTACAAAAAGTAGCGGAAAACACTTGGAAAGATGCCTCGCGCATCTGGAACGACGGGGGCATCAGGCGGCGACGCGCAGCGGTTTCGCAGCGCCGACCGGCTGAAGAAGCGCTACGAATTCAGACGAGTACAACTCAGCGGGCGACGTATCCACACACCCCACTTTCTCCTCGTCGTCCAACCAAATGCATTACCAAACACGCGCCTTGGGATCACTGTGACGAAGAAAGTGGGAAACGCCGTCCAACGAAACCGCATCAAGCGGGTGGTACGCGAGGTGTTCCGCAACAATAGGCTGCTGTTTCCGGTGTCGCACGACGTCGTGTTCATCGCGAAGCGCGACGCCAAAGGGATCAGCTACGAGGCCCTTCTCGGTGAGCTACAGCGGGCGGCCCGCAAGCTCCAACCGGAGAAATCCCGATGATCCGCGTGGCGCTCTTGTTCTTGATCCGCGTCTACCAGCTCACGCTGTCCCGTCTGCTCGGCCCCTCGTGCCGGTTCGAGCCATCGTGCTCGCACTACACGGCCACATGTATCGAGCGCTTCGGCGCGCTGCGCGGATCGTGGCTTGGGATCAAGCGCATCGGGCGCTGCCACCCGTTCAACCCGGGCGGTTTTGATCCCCCGCCGCGCCCCGATCACCAGCACGTGCATTGTTCACACGAGGTGCATCATGGATGAGCGGAAAAACCCTCCCATCTGGCTGATGATGCTGCCGCTGATCGGCCTCGCGGTCCTGCTCACTTACCAGTACTTCGCCCCGAAGCCGAATCCGCCCGCTACAGTGTCCACGCCGGCGGCAGCGCCGGCGGCGTCCGCGTCCGCGCCAGCGACCGCGCCGGCGGGAGCGGCAGCGGCAGCGGTTGCCCCGTCGGACGCCAAGGCACGGGCCGACTCCGAAAAACGCTACGAGCTCGAGAACGAGCGCTTCGTCGCATCGTTCACCAACCTCAACACCGCGATGGTGAGCCTCAAGGTCAAGGGCGACCGCTACCTCGACGAGGATGGCAAGCCGCACGAGCTCGTCACGACTGAAAAAGAGCGGTACCTGCCACTCGCGCCGGAGCTCTCTGGCGTCACGATTCCCGAAGACGCCGTTTGGTCGGTCACCGAAGCCTCCAAGAGTCGGGTGCGCTTCAACTGGACCGGCGACGGCGTGTCGATCACGCGAACGTGGGAGCTCGCAGAGCCGCCCTATCAGCTTCTCTCCGCGATCGAAGTTCGCAACGACGCGGCGAGCAGCAAGTCGGTCGGACTTGGAATCACATCCGCCCACTACGTTCGCCGCGAAGACGAAAAGGGCGGCTTCTTCGGGCGCCCCTCCCCCGCCCTGAGTCACGGCATCTGCCAGTACGGCGAAGAAACGATTCGGGAAGACCGCGACGGCTTGAAGAGCGAAGACGAGACCCGACCGATGCAGCCGCACAGCTACGGTCCGGGCGTCGAGTTCCTCTCGCTCAACAGCGTGTACTTCGCGATCGTCGCCGCGCCAGAGGGTGGGACGGCCGAGCGCTGCGACCTGCTCTCCTCGGACCGGGGCGGCACGATCGACGAGCCCGACGGAAGCCTCTTCGAAGCACGGCTCGCATACGCGCCGCAGCAACTCGCACCCGGCGACAGCGCGACATTCCGCACGGCTGTCTATGCGGGGCCGAAGGACCACGATGCGCTCGAAACCTTCGGTCACCAGGCGACCAACGTCATCGACCTCGGTTGGTTCAGCTTCATCGCGCGCGGGATGAGCTGGTTGCTCCGCGCGATCTACGGCTTCGTGGGCAACTGGGGCTTCGCGATCGTTCTGCTCACGTTGCTGGTCCGGGTCCTACTGCTGCCCGCGGTGATTCCACAGTTCAAGAACATGGCGAAGCAGCGGGCCCTCAAGCCCGAAATCGACAAGATCAACGAGCTCTACAAGGACGATCGCGAAAAGAAGGGCGCCGCGATGATGGAGCTCTGGCGCAAACACAAGGTCAACCCCTTGGGTGGCTGCGCGCCGGTGCTCCTGCAGATGCCGATCTTCTTCGCGCTCTATCAAACGCTCTCGACCAGCATCGAGCTCTACCACGCGCCGTTCGTGCTTTGGTGGACCGATCTTTCATCGCCGGACCCCTTCTATGTTCTCCCCATCACTCTCGGCGGGCTGATGTTCATTCAGCAGAAACTGACGCCGGTGCAGATGGACGCAGCACAAGCGAAGGTGATGCTCTACGCGATGCCGCTGATGATGACGTTCTTCATGCTGCTGCTTCCCACTGGCCTGTGTCTCTACATGGTGACCAGCTCGGCCGTCGGGATCACGCAACAGCGGTACATGTACTGGAAGATGGACCAAGGGCCGCCGCTCCTCACCACTGACGACGGTGGTGACGACGACGGTGATGACGGCAACGACGATCAAGCGGCTGACGACTCGAAGGCCGCCGCATCCAAGCGGGCCAAGTCCCGCGGAAAGAAGAGGACTCGACGTGGACGAGCTTAAGAACAAGCCACGCGATGGCGCCCTGTTTCTCGATCAACCTTCCGAGCAGGAAGACCCCGCCCAGTTCGCAGGGGACGGCAAGGCAGAGGAGGCCGCCGAGATCTTGGAGGAGCTGATCAACCTGATGGATCTGGACGTACAGGTCGAGATTCGCTCCGACGCAGAACGCATCGAGCTCAACGCGACGGGCGAGGACTCGGGGCGCGTGATCGGGAAGAAGGGCGCTACACTCGACGCGCTTCAGTTTCTCATCAACAAGATGGTCAATCGCTTCCCCGAGGGACGTCGCCACGTCGTCGTGGATTCCGGTGACTACCGCGAACGCCACGACGACGGCCTCGTGTCGATGGCCAAACGCCAGGCCGAGCGCGCTCTGAACGAAGGCAAAGTCGTGACCCTTCAACCGATGAACGCGCGCGACCGGCGCGTGGTCCACATGTCGCTCGCGAAGTTCGAAGGGGTCAGCACGATGTCGCAGGGCGAGGGGACCCGAAGGCGGATCCAGATCATTCCAGCGCGGCGTCGACGGTAGTTCGCTCCGGCGTTAGCGTCGATAGCTGAAGATCGCTCGCGGAGCGCCGCTCGACGGCACGGAGTAGTCGAGGCGGCGGACCAGTTGTAGGTCGTCGGGCTCGGTCGGCTCGCCACCCGCTGTCAGCGCCCAGACCTCTTGCGCGAGCTCGGCGCCGATCCGCAGCCAGTCGTCTGGCGCGAATGTCGCGCGGGACAACGCGATGCTGAACGGCGCGCCGGCAACCGACGGCCTTCCGGGGTCGATCTTCTGCTCGAGCGCTGTGGTGCGTGCGGCGATGCCGAGCGAGCCCGCCGCCGTCCGGAGAAAGGCCGTGCGAATGCGCCGCGGTTCGACCAGTACAGCGCTCAACTGCGCGCTTGAGAGAAGGATCGGGATGGTCGGTGCTCCGACACCCGCCCCGATGTCCACGAGGCTCGCTCCGGAAGGACACCAACCAGCCTTGATCACCATGGCCGCGTCGAGAAACAGGATCTCGGCGAGCTCGGGGTCGGTTCGCGCCGAAGTGAGGTCGGTCTTGGCGCCCCAGACTTTCACTAGATCGAAGTAGGCCGTCCACCCGTTCGGCGCGCCGATGCCGATTGGGTCGCATAGCTCGGAGATCGCGTTCCGGCCGCTCATCTTTTCCGCCCCTCGCGCCAGGCGGCCTCGAGCTCCTGCATGCCAGCATAGCGGTCGTTCTTGTCCCGATGCATTGCGCGGGCGACGACGCGCGAGATCCGGGCGGACACGTCGGCGACGGCGTCGAGAGGGAGGCAGTCACCAGCGTCGATCTTCATGAGAAGTCTTCCCACGTGGCCGTCCTGGAAGGGTTGCGCCCCGCCGAGCGCTTCGTAGAGGAGCACCCCCAGCCCGTAGACGTCGATGCGCTCATCGACGTCGAATTTTCCCGTGAGCACCTCCGGCGCCATGTACGCGGGCGTTCCGCTGATCTCGCCCGTCGCCGTCAAGCGGTCCAGGCCGAGGATCTTCGAAGCACTGAAATCGACGAGACGCGGTGAGACCTGCTCGTCGCAACTCCCCCAGAGGACGTTGGCAGGCTTCAGGTCGCCGTGGAGGATTCCGTGCGCGTGCGCCGCGCCCACGCCGCCGCACAATGCTGTGACCAGCACGTCGGCCTCCTCCATGTCCAAGCGGCCCCCGGCCAGGCGCTCGGCGAGCGTGTCGCCTTCGACGTACTCGGTGACGAGATACACGAGTCCGTCGGCATCGACCCCGAGCTCGAGCAAGCGAACGATCGCCGGATGGTCCAGCGCTTTGAGCACCGCTCCTTCGCGGCGAAACCGCCTCCGCATCGCATCGTCCGCGAGATGCCTCGCGTGGAGAACCTTGACGGCAACCTTCCCGCCTTCGACTCGATCGATCGCCTCGTACACGATGCCCATGCCGCCAAGCGCAAGCTCGTCCACGAGCTCGTAGCGCCCTGCCAAGGTCGTTCCAATCCCGATGGCGTTCGACTCCGTCATGCCCGCGGTGGGAACATACCTCTCTTTTTCTAATCCCGCCCAACTGACGTACGCTGCCGTGACCGATGTCTTCGCCCGATCTCGAACGCGTGCTGGCGGATCTCTACGGTGAGCCGGCGCCGAGGGCCGAGGTCGTGCGTCTTCGGGGCGACGCATCGACGCGAAGCTACTTCCGCGCGCACATCCGGGACGCTGAGCCAGGTCTTCCATCCAACTTGATCGTGATGCAGCTTCCCGAAGACGCATTTCGAAGCGACGAAGGCGGCGCGCAGCAGAGCGTGCAGCGGCTGCCCTTCCTCGAAGTTGCGGAGCTTCTCGAGTCCCGGGGGCTTCCGGTCCCGGCGATCTACGCAGAGGACCTCGAGCATGGGGTCGTCCTGCTCGAAGATCTCGGAGACGTCACCCTCCACGAAGAGCTCTGCCGCGTTGCCCGAGGGAAATGGCCGGAGCTGTACGGACGCGCGGTGGACCTATTGGCAGAGCTTCATGCCCGCTGCGAAGAGCTTCCGGAGGAATCGATCATCGCCCGACGCCACTTCGATCGCGCGCTGCTCGACTGGGAGCTCGACCACTTCGCAGAGTGGGGCCTCGAAGCGTTGTTCGGCGAGCTCGACCCGGGCGATGCGGCAGCCCTCCATCAGGCGTTCGAGACGATCGCGGATCGCATCGAGTCGATGTCCTATGGCTTCGTTCACCGCGACTACCAATCGAAGAACCTGATGGTTCGCCCGAACGGGGCCCTCGCGCTCATCGATTTCCAAGACGCGTTGATCGGGCCCAGGGTCTATGACCTCGTGGCACTGCTCTGTGACTCGTACGTCGCGCTCGACCTCGATCTCCAGGAGTCGATGATCGCCCGGTATGCCGCACTGCGTCGTATCAACGCCGAGGTGCTCCAGCAAGAGTTCTGGTGGGTCGCCCTTCACCGGAAGCTGAAGGATGCCGGACGCTTCATCTTCATCGATCGGGTCCGAAAGAACCCCGACTTTCTGCAGTGGTTTCCGCAAAGCCTCGTCTACGTTGGCCGCGCTGCCGAACGCGCTCCGGGGATGACGCCGCTCCGCGAGCTTCTCTCCCGGGTCATCCCTGGTTTCCCAGACGCCGTTTCAGAACCTGCCTCGTCGATGGAATAGAGCCAAGGGGCAGAGCGTTTCCCACTAAGCAAGGGGGGTGAAGCCGGTCACCAAAGTGTACTCTCTCCTCTCCCACTATCCGACATCCTGCACCGCCGGCTTCACCCCCTCCTCCTTGGGGGCCCTCGTGATTTGTTGCAGGCAGATGGCGGAGCGGTAGACTTTGGTTTCGCCTTCCATGAAGACCCTCCTCCAGGTGCTGGCCGTCGGAGCCTTGCTCTTGCTCGACACAGCGTCCGCGAACGCCGCGGACTGCATGTGCGATCGGCTGTCCGCCGAGGGTTGCGCCGAGGGCGCGACGATTCGAGAAGAACCTCTAGCGCCACCGTTGTGGTGCGAACGCTCGGACGACCCGCGCTGCATGCCGGCGAACACCCACGGGACCTCCGTGAACACACTCGTACCGGTCGTGATGAGTTGGGCTCAACCGATTCGTTGGGATGCGCCGCCCCGCACTGGCGTCCTTTTGGACGTCTCCGCCGACGGCGGTGCGCGGACCGAGCACTCACGCAGAGTCGACCGACCTCCCCGCTAGCCCCGGCCGCCCTTCTCGGCGCGGCCTTCTAGCGATTGGTTCGTTCATTCTGAACGTGAGTTTTTGATTCAAAGCTCGCCGCGCACAAGAGCGGCGTGAGGATAGAAATATGAGTAAAGGTTCATCTGTATTGTTGGCCATCGTGATGGCCATCGGCGGGTTCATGCTTGGACACGTCGTAGGTTCGCGCCCGGACGCGGACACTGACTCGACCGAGGTTGCCGAACAGGCGCAAGCGGCAGACGTGAAGATCGCGGATGACGTGGAGCGCTTCAAGGTTCCCGTCACTGGCGCGCAGCCCTCGAAGGGCCCGAGCGACGCGCTCGTCACCATCGTCGAGTTCAGCGAGTTCCAGTGCCCCTTCTGCGCGCGTGTTCTGCCGACGACGAAGCAGATCATAGACACCTACGGCGACAAGGTGCGCATCGTATGGCGCAACAACCCGCTCGCGTTCCACAACAACGCCGGGCCCGCGGCCGCAGTGGCCATGGAGGCCTTCGCGCAGGGCGGCAACGACAAGTTCTGGGAGGTGCACGACGTGCTTTTCCAGAACCAGAAGGCCCTTGGCCGCCCGCAGCTCGAGGAGTACGCCAAGGCCGCTGGCCTCGACATGGACAAGGTCAAGAAGGCGCTCGACGACGGCACGCATGCGAAACTGATCGCGGACGACCAGGCCGTGGCCAACACGTTTGGCGCGCGCGGCACACCCTACTTCTTCGTGAACGGCCGCCAGCTTCGTGGCGCGATGCCCTTCCCCTCCTTCAAGGCCGTCATCGACGACGAGATCGCCAAAGCCGACGCGCTGATGAAGAAGGGCGTGAAGAAGGAGCAGCTCTACGCAACGATCATCAAGGACGCGAAGACCAAGGCGGCCGCACCAGAGGCGCAGAAGCCACAGCAGCGTGCGGGTCAGCCCGATCCGAAGGCCGTCTACAAGGTTCCGCTGAAGGGCGACGAGCCACAGAAGGGCCCGGACGACGCGCTCGTGACGATCGTCGAGTTCAGTGATTTCGAGTGCCCGTTCTGTGGCCGCGTGGAGCCCACGATCAAGCAGGTGCAGGACAAGTACGGCAAGGACGTCCGCGTCGTGTGGATGAACAACCCCCTTCCGTTCCACAAGAACGCGAAGCCTGCCGCGACCGCCGCGCTCGAGGCACACGCGCAGAAGGGCGACAAGGCGTTCTGGGCGATGCACGAGAAGATGTTCGCCAACCAGAAGGCGCTCACCACCGACAACCTCGAGAAGTGGGGTAAGGAGCTCGGTCTCAACGCGTCCAAGTTGAAGAAGGCGCTCGCGGACGACGCGTACGCGAAGACGATCCAAGCCCAGCAGGCGTTGGCGACCAGCCTCGGCGCCCGCGGGACCCCGGCGTTCTTCATCAACGGCCGCAACCTCCGCGGTGCGCAGCCGCTCGCGGCCTTCACCGCGCTCGTCGACGAGGAGCTGGCAAAGGCCAAGGCGCTCGTAGAGAAGGGCACTCCGCGGGCCAAGGTCTATGAGACGAGCATCGCCAATGGCGAGACTGGACCAAAGACCGCGCCCGCGGCCGCGGCTCCGGACGCCAACAAGGTCTACGACATCCCTCTTCCGAAGAAGGCGCCGACCAAGGGCGCGGCCAATGCGAAGGTCGTGATTCAGGAGTTCAGCGACTTCCAGTGTCCGTTCTGCGGGCGGGTCAATCCGACCATCGCGCAGGTGCTCAAGGAGTACGGCGACAAGGTCAAGATCGTCTGGCGTGACTACCCGCTGCCGTTCCACAAGGACGCGCAGCCGGCCGCTCAGGCAGCACGAGAGGTCTTCCTTCAGAAGGGCGACAAGGCGTTCTGGGCGTACCACGACCTCCTCTTTCAAAACCAGAAGGCGCTTTCCCGGGCAAACCTCGAGAAATTCGCCGAGCAGGTCGGCGGAATCAACATGAAGGCCTTCAAGGCAGCCCTCGATTCGGGCAAGCACAAGGCTTCAGTCGACGCCGACGTTGCGGCCGTCGCCAAGGCGGGGGCGCGCATCGGCACGCCGTCGTTCTTCATCAACGGCAAGCTCCTCCAGGGAGCGCAGCCCTACCCGGCCTTCAAGGCGGCCATCGACGCCGCGCTCAAGTAATCGAGCCGCGGTTCCAGGCACAGGGGCAGGTTCGCAACGCGGGCCTGCCCCTTCCTTTTGACACGATGGGATCGCCACACTACGACCCCCCCATGGTTCGAGCGAAAGCTGCTGCCGCGAAGCGAACGAAGAAAAAGCCCAACGTCGAAGAGCTCTATTTCCGGAGCGATAGCGCTTATCTTTGCCTGCTGTTGAACCGCCGGACGCGCTCGATTCGCGTGGTGGACTTCCGCGCTGGCGCGCTTCCGGCGAAACGGCTCTACATTCAGTCCGTCGCGACCGAAGAGAAGGTCGACAAGGTCATCACACTGGTCGAAAAAGACGAAGTGTCGTCTTGGACCCGCGTGGGCTTCGTCCGTGAAGGCACAATCCCGGGCTTCTACAAGCGGAGCGATGGCCACCTCTGCGGCTGCGTGATCGGTGACAAGACGGCGTCGATCGAAGTGAGCGACGCAAATGCCAAGCTCGCCGAACGAACGATCAACGCCGCGAAGAGGGACGCGAAAGACATTCCCGAGAAGATCAAGGGCGCATCGGTCCGCAGCGCCTCCGAGAAGGACGCGCTTTCGGCTCGTGACGCCGCATGGCGCAAAGGGCCCGCCTTCGGGGCGTTCGACATGTTCGGTCGCGACGCACAGCGCGTCTACTACGACGCGAGCGTTCGCCGCAGCAAGACGAACTACATCTCGGCGGAGTTCCAGGATTGCTTCGGACATGCGCTCATCGAGATCCTGCGGCTGCCGAAGACCGAGAACGAGACCCTCGCGGTGATCGCCGCGCTCCGCACGCTCGGCGACGACCTTCGGGAGCGGGGCATCGTGGCCGCATTCGCGTTCGCGCCACACGACAACCTCGAGATCGCGACCGCGTTCGTCGCCGCGGGCTACCGAAAGACGGGGCTCCTCGCGCAGGGGGTTCTGAACTCCGACGACACGCGGAGCGACGCGATTCTGTGGACTCGCAAGCTCGCGAGCGCGACCGGCGAGGAGGAGGAGTAGCGTGCGGTCGCGCGAGGACATCGAATCCTATCTCGCTCGCGCCGAAGTTCAGTACGAAGTAGTAGGCGACGACGCGATGTGGCTGGTCCACGACAGCAGCTTGGGCGAGAACATCGCGATCAAGATGGCTGGGCACCTGCTCCTTTTTCGAGTGAAGGTGCTCGATCTGTCGGGCGACGAGGAGGCGGCTCTGTTCAAGGAGCTCCTGAAGCTCAACGCGACCGACCTCGTGCATGGCTCGTATGGCATCTCCGAGGACGCCATCGTGCTCACATGCACACTCGAGATCGAGAACCTCGACTACAACGAGCTCCAAGCGGTCCTCGACGACTTCTCACTCGCCCTGGCCAACCACTACGAGAAACTGACCAAGTTCCGGGTCGCTACGTAAGGGGACACGACCATGGGATTTCTCAGCCGTCTCGCGCAACTCATCAAGAGCAACCTCAACGATCTGATCAACAAGTCGGAGGACCCCGAGAAGATGCTGAATCAGGTCATCATCGACATGAATCAGCAGTTGGTGGAGGCAAAGAAGCAGGTCGCGGTCGCCATCGCTGACGAGAAGCGCCTTCAGAAACAGTTCGGGAACGAGGTCAAGAAGTCGCAAGAGTGGGAACAGAAGGCCATGCTCGCGGTCCGCTCCGGTGATGACACCCTCGCAAAAGAGGCGCTGCTCCGTAGGAAGGAGCACGATACGATCGCCGCGCAGTATCAGGAGCAATGGGAGCGTCAGAAGGCGTTCACCGACCAGCTCAAGACGGCGCTCAAGGCCCTGAACAACAAGATCGGCGAAGCGCAACGCAAGAAGAACGTGCTGGTCGCGCGGAAGCGGCGAGCCGAAGCGATGAAGAGCATCCAGGAGACGATGAGCGGCCTCACGGATGCCAGCGCCTTCCAGACCTTCGACCGCATGGCCGAGCAGATCGACCAGATGGAGGCTGAGGCCGAAGCCGGCGCCGAGATGGCCGAGCAGTACACCGGCGACATCCTGAAGCACCGCTTCTCCGAGCTGGAGTCCACGGCGGGAGCCGACCTCGAGCTCGAGGCCCTCAAGCGCAAGATGGGCCTGCTACCGGCCGAGGCGCCGCCGGTGACCGCCCGGGTGGCCACGTCCGAGGAGCAGTACGAGGAAGAGGAGCTCGCCGAGCTGGAAGAGGCCCTCGAAGAGCTGAAGCGCCGCGAGCGCTAGAGCTTGACAGTGGCCCGGCTCCGCTTAAGTTGGCGGCCAACTGCGCCATGCCTACCTACGACTACGCCTGCGACGCCTGCGGCCACGAGTTTGAGCGCCAACAGCGCATCACCGAGAAGCCGCTCAAGAAGTGCCCAAAGTGCGCGAAGAACAAGGCCCGCCGCATGATCGGCGGTGGCGGGTTCATCCTCAAAGGTGGCGGATGGGAGTCGGACTTGTACTCAGGCCCGTCGAATCGCTCGAAGAGCTCGGCCCCGAAGAGCGAGTCGAGCTCGTCGTCCTCGACGACAACCGACTCGAAGAGCTCCGCGAAGCCGAAGCCGAGCGCGAAGTCGGACTCGTAGCGGCGGGGCGCTGCCGCGGGTGTGGTGGGGGGTTGGTGGAGAGCTGGGGGCGGGGTTTGGTTAGTCTAAATCCACCCGCCCACCCCCACCCGTAGTCCTCCCTCCGCGGCCTTCGCTGCGCTCGGCCTTGGCGGCGCACTTGCGCCGGGCTTCGCCGTTCCGGCTCGCGCTGCCGCGCATGGCGTCAGCGTCAGCGACGACGTGCGCTTGTCCCTTCTGACGTCAACCGATCTCCTGGAAAGAAAAAAGCAGAGACGCAGCCGGCAGTCGAGTTCCAACCGTGAGTAATGTTGGTTATTCATAGTCAGGGCCGCGGCCGCATGGCGGCTCTGGACGGTTCCCGACTACGGCTGCACCTCGAACGCTCCCACGTCGCACATCGTGCCGCCTGGACGGGGTTGACCTCGTTGATCCTCAACTACGTCGCACATCGTCACCGGGATGTAGTCGATGGCAACGCTGCCCGCACCAAGCGCATGGGTCATAGTCGGTCCGCCGTTGTCCTGCAGCGGTGCAAGTTTCAGGTCGTCACCACTGACGTTGACCTGGTCGGTGGGCTGGTCGAAGCCGCAGGTGTCGCCGGGAGATTCGATGTTGTAGCCGTTGGAGATGAGCGGCTCGCGAAATGGGTCTGCGTATTCACAGGGGCCCTCCACGAGCGTACCCTTCAATGCAAGCACGCCTCCGAGCAAAATCGCAGGTTCTTCCGCCGCGCTCGATGACACTGTGCTGTTTACGACCCTCAAGAGACCGCTGGGTGCACCGTAGACAGTCCCCACCACCGTGCAGTTCGTCATCGTCAGCATCCCGCCCTGGTTCGAGATCGCCGTGCGGCCACCAGTTTCGACAACCATCACCCCTCGCATCGTCAAGGTGCCGCTAGGATAATTTACAATACCCTCGCGACCTCGCGGAAAGTTCGCAAGTACCGTGCTGTCTTCTAAGGTGAGGGTCCCGGAGTTGGAGATCTGGGGGCGTCCTTCGGCTATCACGAGACCACGGAGTTCCGCTACGACGTCCTGGCCGATCACAAACACCGGCTTGGCAAATAGGAGGCTTTCGTAATCTCCAGCGACCACGAGGTTGCCCTCGCCGTCGAGAACGACGTCGCTTTCGGTGACGATTGCCGAGCGAACTAACACCGTCTGAGGTCCAGCGCAGTCAAAGGTGTACGGTCCGCCTCCGACCAAAGCCGCGTTGCGAATGCCTTGCTCCGTGCAGGGGAGGACAGAACCCAAATCACACAAGCCGGACTGACAGATCCCCCCGGCGCACTCAGTTCCATCTGCGACAGGTGCGAAGTTGCACCTTTGACTTGCCGAGTCGCAGTAGTCGGTCGTGCACTCGCTGCGGTCCGCGCAATGCCCATCGTTCACGCATTCCACGCACGTGCCGTTCCCGTCGCACACTCCTTGGAAGCGTTCCTCAAGGTCAAAACACGCTTTCTCCCGCTCGACGGGAGTGGGTCTGATCTCGCACATTTCATCGATGCACACGGCCTCTGTGCAGGGGTCGGAGTCTAGCGGGGGGCAATCGAAGCTGTCAGTGCATTCGGGCGCTCCTCCGGACCCACCATCTCCGACCGGTTGGTTGCCGCCAACACCGCTGAAGCCGCCATCACCACCAGCACCGCCGACGCCAGCTGTCCCACCCGTGCCTGACGTCTCGCTGCACCCCATGACGCCCAGCGCCAGAGCGAGAAGCAAACCCATGAAGAAACGCACGACAACCTCCCCCGATAGGTAACATGGGGTCGCCCGGCGGGGTCGGCCTATATGTATTTCTTTCCAAAACGGCCGGTTTCAGGCGCAGTTTTCGTGTTTTGGGGCGTTTAGGGCGTGGGGGCGCGGCGGGTGCGTGAGTAGTCGGGGTCCGCGCCCTCGACTGCCTACGAATAATCGAAGTTACACCTAGTCGAGCAACCCGGCTTTCTCCGGTCGCTGACCCTGACCCTGACCCTGACCCTGGCGCTGACGCTGACCCTGACCCTGGCGCTGACGCTGGCGCTGGCGCTGGCGCTGACGCTGGCGCTGGCGCCGTCGCTGGCGCTGACGCTGACGCTGGCGCTGGCTAGGCCGGCTCTAGGTAGCTTGCGATGATCTTTCGGGTGCCCCACCCGGGGAAGCGTACGGAAACGCGGGGCGGAGACCCCGGAGCGACCTCTTTCACCTCGCCCACGCCGAACTTCGGGTGCCGCACCTGCATCCCGCGACGCAGGCCCTCGAGCTCCGATAGATCCGAGCCCTCGCTGTAGTCCACGTAACTCTCGTCGGGCTCGTAGCGCCGTTCTTCGCGAGGCGCGGGGGCTGATGGGGAGCTCGTCCTCCCTCCAATCCACTCGATGTCTTCGCTTGGCAGCTCGGTCAGAAAGCGAGAGGGAATCCCGACGCGTTGCTGCCCGAAGATCCGTCGCACGGCGGCAAAGCTGAGGATGAGCTTCTGCTCGGCGCGCGTGAAGGCCACATACGCGAGGCGCCGTTCCTCCTCGAGCTCTTCCGGGTCCTCCCAGGGATCGATGCCCCTGAACGGAAAGACCTGCTCCTCGAGCCCCGTGACCATGACGATCGGGAACTCCAGGCCCTTGGCCGCGTGAACGGTCATCAACGTGACGCGGTCCTCGCCATCCTGCTCGTCCGCAGAGGTCTGAAGGGTGACGTTCTCGAGGAACTCGGCGAGCGAACCCTCGGGATGCTCGCGTTGGAACTCGTCCATCGATGCGACGAGCTCCTGCACGTTCTGGAATCGCGCGTCCGCTTCTACAGAGTCGTCGTGGCGAAGCATCTCGGCGTAGCCACTTTGATTGACCACCTCCGCGCCGATCTCGCCGAGCGGTGCTCCCGACACCGCCACGTCGCGGAGCTCGGTCATCAGCCCATGGAAAGCGGCGAGACGCTTTGCTGCGGCGTTGCCGACTTGCCCGATGGCGCCTTCCGCGAGGATGTCGGTCAACCCCCTGCCCTGCTCCGCCGCGTGGTCGAGCAACCGCGTGATCGTCGTCTTGCCAATCCCACGCGCCGGCGTGTTGATGATGCGTAGCAGACTCATGTCGTCCGCCGGGTTCGCCATGACACGAAGGTACGCGAGTAGATCCTTCACCTCCGCACGATCGTAAAAACGCATCCCGCCCACGATTCGGTACCCGATGTTCGCGCCGCGGAGCGCCTCTTCGATCACGCGCGACTGCGCGTGTGTCCGGTAGAAGACCGCGACGTCCGACGGGCTGTGACCCTGCGCCATGAGCTCCCGCACGCCGCGCAACACCAGGCGGGCCTCGTCCCGTTCGTCCATCGTGCGGACGACCAACACGGCGTCGCCTTCCTCGTTGTCGGTCCAGAGCTCCTTGGGCTCGCGCTCCGTGTTTCTGGTGATTACCGCATTCGCGGAGCGGAGGATTCGCTTCGTCGAGCGGTAGTTCTGCTCGAGCTTGACTAGGGTCGCATCGGGAAACGACGCGCGAAAGTCGAGGATGTTGCGCCGGTCGGCACCGCGCCACCGATAGATGCTCTGATCGTCATCGCCGACGACGCAGAGGTTGCGGTGACCCTCGGCCAGCAAGCGGACGAGTCGGAACTGGGCCTGGTTGGTGTCCTGGAACTCGTCGACGAGCACGTGGGAAAAGCGGCCCACGACCTCCGCACGAAACGCTTCGTCCGTCTCTAGCGCGCGGACGGTGCGGTAGATGAGATCCCCGAAGTCGAGCGCGTTCGCTTGGTGGAGCCGCTCCTCGTAGGCCGTGTAGACTCTTCGTACGACCTCGGACCAAGCGTCCGGCGTCTCGATGTCCTGGGGCCCCTGCACTTCCTGCTTGGCGCGATTGATACGCCCCGCCATGGCTTTCGGCTGGTAGCGCTTCTCGTCGAGACCGAGATCGCGGAGCACCCGTTTGAGCAGCGCAAGCTGATCCTGGTCGTCGTAGATCGTGAAGTCCTTGGAGAGCCCCGTGCTCTGCCCGTGCCGGCGCAGGAGGCGCGCGCAGGTGGCGTGGAAGGTGCCGACACGGACGGCCGAGCCTTCCTCGCCCAGCAGGCCGAGAAGCCGCTCCCTCATCTCCCCGGCGGCCTTGTTGGTGAACGTGACGGCGAGGATCCGCCAGGGGGCCACCCCGTGCTGCGAGATCAAGTGTGCGACGCGATACGTGATGACGCGGGTCTTGCCGCTGCCGGCGCCCGCAAAGACGACGAGCGGCCCCCCCGCGTGAACGACCGCCTCGCGCTGGCGAGAATTCAGAGCGCCCAGGTCCAGCACGGGCTCAACCTAGCTGTACGCCCTCATTAAACCAGGCAAAAACGCAAAATGTCGCGCGGCCGGAGGTCGGAAAGCTGGCCATGGCGCCGTTTTGCGCGTAGACCTTGCAGACGTGGGTCGCGACGGCGACTAACCCCTTGAAAACGTCGAGGATCTTGGGTGAATCAACCGCTGTCCAGCCCGTCCAAAAACGAGGAGGCATCCAAAGGCTCCTCCACCAAGGGCGATCATGACCTGGTACAACGCGTACAAGCAGGAGATACAGCGGCGTTTCGAGCGCTCTTCGACAAGTATCATCGTCGGGCGTTTGCCGTGGCGATGGGCGTCGTCAAGAACGAGGACGACGCCCTCGACGCCGTCCAAGAGGCCTTCGTCAAGGTTCACAAGAACATCCACAAGTTCCAGGGCAGCTCTAGCTTCTACACTTGGCTCTATCGGATCGTCATGAATGTCTCGATCGACCACGTCAGGCGCACGAGCAGGCGAAAGAGCCTGGATTTCGACGAGCGGGCCCTCCACGAGGAGAGCGAGGTCGCGGGAGACGGCGCTCTGGTCCCGAGCGTGACGGACGCGAATCCCGGCAAGGCGGCACTCCGCCGCGAGCTCGGCGGCGCCATTCAAGCCGCCCTTCAAGAGCTGCCGGAACACCACCGAGCGGTCATCGTGCTCCGCGAAATCGAGGGGATGAGCTACGAGGAGATGGCGGAGGCGCTCGAGGTCCCGAAGGGGACGGTCATGAGCCGGCTGTTTCACGCTAGAAAGAAGATGCAGGCAGCCCTTGCGCCCTATCTGATGGGCGAGGAGGCTTCCGAGGACTGAGATGCAGGGCGCGAAGAAAGAAGACGACAAGCTTCAGATGTTCTTCGATGGAGAGCTGGCTCCCGAAGAGGAAGCGGCTCTGCGTCGCGAGCTCGAGGGCTCTGCGGAAGGCATGGCGCAGCTCCGGGAGTGGGAGCACGTCCGCGAGGCGATGAAGAGCGTGTCGAGCGAGTGGACCGCCGCGATCGACTCCGACGCGTTGTTCGCGCGAATCGAAGCCGAGATCAGCGCTCCCGCAGTTCCTGAGCCGGCCGTCGTAGCGCCACCGGTGCTTCGAGTGGTTCCGAGCGGCCGCGAACGGCGTGTCTGGGGAGCCGTAGCTACGGGCTTTGCTGCAGCCGCCGCGATCTTCTTGGCGGTCATCGCGTGGCCCGCGGAACAAACACCACCTGGGGCCGAGATGGCGCGAGGCACCGAGGTCCTCGAGGTCGACTTCGGCGTCAACGCGGGAACGATCTTCAACGTCGAAGGTGGCGCAGGCGAGTCGTTGGCCGTGATCTGGATCGATGATGAAGAAGTGGGGATGCCATGAGTGCTAGTCGACGTGGACTCTTGATGGCGTTGTCGTTGGGAGCGCTCCTTCTCGGGAGCGGCGTGTCTGCGCAAGGAAGCACGCTGGCAAGGTCGGATCGCGCGGCGACGGCGGACGTTCCGGCAGAAGTGCTGGTGGTGCTGGCGAAAGAAGAGGCGGGCGAGATCGACCCCGCGCTGAAGAAGCTGACGGCCCTCCGACGGCCGCCCTTCAATTCCTTTCGCTCGATGAAAATCCTGTCGCGGCCAAAGCTCACGCTCACGCCCGGCAAGGACGCCTTTGTTTCGCTTCCGAACGGACGCCGTCTCAAACTGACGTTGCTTCGGGTCATGCCGGACGGCCGCTACAAGGTTCGTGCAGCGATCAACCGACCCGAAAAGGCGGACTACCTGCCGCTGCTGCAAGTCGTCGCATCCGCAGGGGATCCGTTTTTCGTGGCGGGCCAAAGCTACCAAGGCGGAACGCTCGTGGTCGGCGTGACGGTCGACCCAAAGAAGACCACGCAATAGGTGCGCGCGGACGATCCAGATGTTTGCGAGATCGAAGGCCCTCCCCCGCTGGAGCGGCCGCCGGAACGCGTGATCGAAGCGCTTCGCGGGGTCGTGACCACTGAGCGCTTGAAGCGCATCGAGGCGGTCGTCGAGGGGCGGACGGACGACCTGGTCATCGTGCTCGATCGCATCGGAGACCCGCACAACTCGAGCGCCGTGCTTCGAAGCGCCGATGCATTCGGCGTACAGCAAGTCTATGCAATCGTTGGCGAGCATGGTTTCCGCGCGTCGCTCGGTGTTTCGAAAGGGACGCAACGGTGGCTCGATGTGACCCGATATGAGACAGCCGCGGCATGCGCGCGTCGCCTCAAAGCCGAGGGGTACGCGATCTACGTGGCCTCCATGGATGGAGCGACCACGATCGAAGGGCTCCGCGAGCACCGACGCTTGGCGGTCGTCTTTGGAAACGAGCACCGCGGCGTGTCGCCGGAGATGCGGGCGTTGGCCGACGGCACGTTTTCCATTCCGATGCGCGGTTTCGTCGAGAGCCTCAACATCTCGGTGGCCGCTGCGATCACCCTGCAGACGCTCGCACAGGATGGGAGACCACGCTTGGCGCCTGCGAGGCAACGCGAATTGCTCGCAAGATTCCTCATGAATTCCGTGAAAAATGCCGACGAAATCATCGCGCGTTCCGCGGGGAATGATTAGCGTCCCCGAAGTGTCATGAATTAGGGGAGATGGCGCTTAGCGGGGGATGCTATAGGCGCCGACGGACGAGATGGCAGGGAAGCGAACCCAGAAGAAGACGCGCAAGGGGGCGAAGCGCAAGAAGCGGCCAAGCCAACGGCGCTCGGCTCTGCCGAAGCTTTTGGGTGTGACATTGACGCTCGCCGCGCTCGCCGTTCTCGGGGGGTACGCGTACTTCAGCCGGGATCTCCCCTCCGTCACGAGCCTGCGCGACTACAAGCCACCGCAGACCACCCGAGTCTACGACCGGAACAAGAAGGTCATTGGCGAGATCTTCACCGAGCGCCGGACCGTGATTCCGATGTCTCAGGTGCCGAGAAACGTCGTGCTCTCCGTCCTTGCAGCGGAGGACGCCGACTTCTACGAGCACGAAGGGCTCGACTACTACGGCATTCTGCGCGCCGTCGGTCGCGACATCATGGAAGGGCGCGCCGCCCAGGGTGGCAGCACGATCACCCAGCAGGTGGTCAAGCTGATGCTGCTGACGCCGGAGCGAACGATCACCCGCAAGGTGAAGGAGCTGATTCTGGCACGTAGGCTCGAAAACGAGCTCACGAAAGACGAGATTCTGCACCTCTACCTGAACAACGTGAACTTCGGGCACGGCCGGTATGGGATCCAAGAGGCGGCGAGGTACTACTTCGAGAAGAACGCCAGCGAGTTGACGTTGGCGGAGTCGTCGCTGCTGGCGGGGGTTCCACAGGCCCCCACTCACCTGTCGCCGAGGAGCAATCCAGAAGCTGCCCACCGAAGGCAACGATACGTTCTGTCTCAACTCGAAGCCAAGCGTGAGGTGTACTGGCCCGACCTGAGCAAGAAGGCCATCGCGGCCGCGCGCAACGCGAAGGTAGAGCCGGTACCCTTGTCCGAAGGCTCGGGTGCCGCGCCCGAAGTGCTCTCGATCGCACGCCGCGCGCTCCGCGATGCCGCAGGCGAGGACGCCCTCGGCGCTGGCGGCTACAAGGTACACACGACGATCGACCTCGCGCTTCAACGGCAAGCGCGGACCGCACTTCAACGAGGGCTGGTCGCAGTCGACGAACGGCAAGGGTATCGCGGCCCTATTCGGAGCAAGAAGAGGCGGGCGCCGAAGGCTAGCGCCGCGACCGGCAAGCTTCGGATGGGGCGCACGTATTTCGCTCGGGTCACGAGTGTCGACACCGAGAACGAGCAGATTCGACTCGACGTGGCGGGACACCCCGCGATTCTTCGAATGCGGGATGCCGAGCGGCACAACCCAGAGCGCCTCCCCGCCCCCAAATTCGCTAGGAAGGGCGATCTCTTTCCCGTGTCGATTACGCAGATGGGAAGCGATGAAGACCCGGCGGTAGCGCGCCTAGAACGCGGGCCGGAGGGCGCAGTGGTCGTGATCGAGCCGCGCTCACGCGACGTCTTGGCGCTCATCGGGGGCTTCGCCGCGCGCAGCGGCTTCAATCGGGCGACGCAAGCCATCCGTCAGCCCGGCAGCACCTTCAAGCCAATCGTCTATGCGCGGGCGATTCAATCGCGCCGCTTCACGCCGGCGTCTTTGGTCGTCGACGCACCCGCGGTGTACGACGAGTGGAAGCCGCGCAACTACGAGCAGTGGAACTACCAAGGGGCGGTGCGTTTGCGGCAAGCGCTTGCCCGCTCGATCAACATGGTAGCGATTCGCGTCGTCGAAGACATCGGTGTCGGCGATGTCGCGGAGTTCGCGCGGCAGAACGGAATCACGACCAAGCTCGAAGAGGACATGGCCCTTGCGCTCGGAGCGAGTGGAGTGCGTCCAATCGAGCTGACCAATGCATACGCAACCTTTGCGGCCGGTGGGCGTTGGGCCCCCACGCGGCTGGTGACTCGGATCGTTGCCCCCGACGGCACTGAGGTGCCAATGCCGCCATCGGAGCCGGCGCGCGACGTGATGGATCCGAGCGAGGCGTACGTGATGACCAGCATGCTTCGCAGCGTCGTGACCGAAGGGACTGGCGTCCCCGCACAACGCCTCGAGCGCGCCGTCGTCGGCAAGACGGGAACGAGCAACGAGGCTCGCGACGCATGGTTCATGGGCTACTCGCCCTCGGTCGTCGTAGGCGTGTGGGTGGGCTTCGATGACCAACGCTCCCTGGGCAAGCGAGAAACGGGAACGCGAACCGCTCTTCCCATCTGGATCGACGTGATGAGTGCGGCTGACAAGACCCCGAAGGAGACCGATTTCGCCATGCCGAGCGGCGTCATCACGGCACAAATCGACCCGGCGTCGGGCCTCCTCGCCTACCCTGGTCAGGAAGACGCCGTCGACGAGGTATTTCTCTCGGGCACGGTGCCGGTCGAGGTGGCGCGCCCACCCGACGTCGCTGACCCAAACCTCTTCCTGATGGAGCAGTTCGACGAGGAGGCGGAGAGCGCGGCGACCGACGATACTCGGCGGCCACGCGAAGAGCGGGTGCTTGGCGGCATGGCCGCGCCATGACGCCGTTTGCGACTCGCGCCATCGCCCTGTTTGCTCTAGCCGCCACCATTCCGGCCGCCCTCATGGGCGTAGTCTGGTTGGGCGTGTCTGGCTCGGGAGGCCGCCCAGCCACGAGCGAAATCAAGCTCGCGCAGGCGCGGATCGACGAGCTCGCGACTCAGCGGGTGATCGCGGTCGCCAGATTGTGCCAGGACGATCTCGGGGTTGATGCCCTGCTCGAACAACGCGCCACCGAGGCGCCGGTTGAGCTCGACTACGGCCGCCTGTTTCGAGCCGCCATGGAGGCAGCGGGCCTCGACGCCTTGTGGGTCATCGACGCCATGAACGGCGAGGTGGTCGCGACGGGTCACCGGCCGCGGCTGCTCGGTCGCGACGGCTCCGAGCTTGGCCGCCGCGCGCGCGAGGCTGGCGATCGCGATTTCGCGCTGCTGCTAGGAACTCAGGAACATCAGCGGTTCCTCGTCCAAGCGTGCTCGATCGCGCGCGGCGGGGCGCGCCTGCGCATCATCGGCGGGCACCGCCTCTCCAAGCTCCGGGAGGCAGAACCGGATCAGATCCTGGTATCCGGTGAAGCGCGCGAGGGCGACGTGGTTCTGGCGGAGTTGCTCGACTCGGAGGGGGTCTCTCAGGGTGTGGTCGTCTGGCGCTCACGCTTCGATCGGCGCGCCCCTCCACTGTTGCTGTGGATCGCCTGCGTGGCCGCTCTCAGCGTCGGGCTAGCGCTGCTCTTCGGCGGCTACCTGAGTCGATGGCTTCGGTCGTCGGTCGACGAGCTGACGGCGGCGGCATTGCGCGTCGGCCGAGGCGACTTCGACACTACCGTGCGCGACGATTCAGGCGGCGCGTTCCCCGCAACCGCGACGGCGTTCAACCGCATGACCCGCGACCTCAGAGACGCGAGGGCGCAGCTACGGCAGACGGAGCGGGTCGCTGCATGGCAAGAGATCGCAAAGAGCTTGGCCCACGAGCTCAAGAACCCACTCTCCCCAATTCGTTTGTCGATCGAAACCATGCGAAAAGCGCATGCGCGCTCATATGAAGAGTTCGACGCGCTGTTCGACGAATCCACGAAGACCATTCTCCAAGAAGTGGACCGGCTGCGACACATCGTCGACGAGTTCAGCCGTTTCGCTCGGCTTCCGTCTCCGAAGCTACGCAAGACCGATCTGCGGGAGACCGTCTCCCAGGCTGCGTCGCTTCATGGCGAAGGCGCGGCCACGGTCACGGTGCGCCTGCCCTCAGGGCCCGTCGAAGCGTTCGTCGACCCCGATCAGATGACACAGGTGCTTCACAACCTGCTGCAGAACGCGCTGGACGCGGCCAACGCCCAGCATCCGAATGGTGGAGCTCTGGTGTCGGTTGGGGTCGAGGAGCGCGCAGCGTCGGTCTACCTCCGTATCGAAGATAACGGCGCCGGCATCGCGGCGGCCGAGGCCGATGCGATCTTCGAACCGTACTACACGCGCAAGGAAGGCGGCACCGGCTTGGGGCTCGCGATCACCCAACGCATCGTCGCCGAGCACGGCGGCCGCATCGACCTCGAGTCAACGCCGGGGCGAACGGTCTTCACGGTAGTGCTGCCGAAATCGTGAGCGAGTCACACCGTTGGTAGCGAACCGGGTCTCTTCTGCTTCTCCTGGGTCAGAATCGGCGCGTATCGCAAGGCGAAGCTGAGGAAGCCCAGTGTCCATGCTGTGGCCGAGATCATGAGCAAGATACGTGCCCCGGGGCCAAAGGTGGCGGCGACCCGGGTCGTCGCCGCGATCGTGACCAACACATAGGCTGCAGTCACGAGCGGATGGCTTTCCAACGCCCGGCCCGTGTGGCCGAGCGCCGCTCGACTCGCGACCGCGATGATCATCGTGCTGATTGCACCGCTTGTGAGTGCGTGCACGCCGGCCGTACGCGGTACCCAGCCGAGCTCAGCTGCACTCAGTAGCGCGATGCCCAAGGGGATCCATGCGAACGCGACGTGAAGGACCCATACCAGGGGCTCGGCGAAGGTCTGCCTGCCCTGCCAACGCACCAGGCGAACGACGAGCAGCGCGGCGGCAACGGCCCCGAGGCCGGCGGTCCAACGCGGGAACACGCCGGCGACGTCGGCCCCGGCAAAACAAAGCAGCAGCAGCGTGGCAGAAAGATCGAGTCGATCGAAAGCGGGTGGGAGCGCCCCGGGCTCGCGTTGCAGGTCGTGGGCTTGGCGCTTCAACCAGTTCCGGGTGAAGCCTGGGATGATTCGTCCGCCGATCAGATTAATCAGCACAACGAGCAGCCACATGCCAGACAACAGCGTCGCGAAGGTCCAAGACGCGTGCGTGGCGACCCCGGTGAAGAAAAGAGCATTCACGACGGGGAACAGGCCCACAATGAGGAGCACCTTGTAGTTCCGCTCGCTACGAGCGCCGATCACTTCGCGGCTCATCAATGCGCAGAGGAGCGAGCCGTACCCTAGATCGGCAGCGACGGCCGCCGCGAACACGCCTTCGATGGGAAGCAGGAAGAGGACGCGCGCGACGACCCACAACGCCGCAAGAACCACCAACGGAGCGCCGGCGACCGGAGGGCGCTTCGTCCAGGCCGCGACCGCCGTGAGCGCAAATCCGCCGACCGCGGCCCCAGCAAAACCAAAGATCATTTCGTGCGCGTGCCACCACATCGGTGGCCCAAGCGACACAGGGACCGCGTGCACTCCCAACCACGCGGCCACCCAGAAAGGAACGACCACGATCGCGTAAAGCGTCGCGAGGAGGAAGAGAGGGCGAAAGGCGTAGGAGAAGAGGATAGGCATCGCTCGAGCAGAGCCTAGCACTGGTACCGGCGCCGCCGTTGCTCTACTGCGCCTCGATGCCGTAGCCCCGCAGCTTCCTTTGCAACGTGCGGCGATCGATTCCGAGGGCGGCGGCGGCTCGAGTGATATTGCCTTCCATCTCCTTCAAGACGCGCTCGATATGCTCGCGCTCGACCTCCGCCAGGCTGATGCGAGTGCTGTCGTTAGGGGCTTCAGGCGGGACGGATTCTCTGGCGTTGCCAAAAACGCTGGCTGCGATCATGCGTCGCACCAAGTCGCCATCGACCATATTCGAAATCGCAAACAAGGACGAGCGGCGAAGGACGTTCAGCAGCTCGCGCACGTTGCCGGGCCAGTCGTACTCCCGAAGCGCCTCGAGAGCGTCCGCATCGAGTTGAATATCGCTCTTCCCGAGACGCGCCAGCAAGTGCGTCGCCAAGGGCTCGATATCCACGGGGCGCTCCCGAAGCGGACGCACGAGCACGGGAAACACCTGTAGGCGGAAGTAGAGGTCCTCACGAAATCGCCCTGCTTGCGTTTCTTCCCAGAGGTCGCGGTTCGTGGCTGCCACGATCCGCACGTCGACTTCGGTCTCGCCTGAGTCGCCGACGGGCCGAATCGCCTTCGCCTCGATCGCACGAAGGAGCTTTGCCTGACTCTCGAGAGGAAGCTCCGCGAGCTCGTCGATGAACAACGTTCCGCGGTCCGCCTCCCGAAAGAGGCCCCTCCGATCGTCGTGCGCACCGGTGAAGGCTCCGCGCTTGTGTCCAAACAACTCGCTCTCGAAGAGCTCCCGCGGGACGCACGCAGCGTTCATCGCCACGAACGGACGCTCGCTCCGAGTACTCTGGGCATGTATCTGGCGAGCCACGACCTCTTTGCCCGTGCCCGTTTCGCCGAAGATCAAGACCGTCTCATCGGTCGGCGCGACAGTCCGAACGAACTCACGCACCCCATCCATGACTGGGCTCGGCCCAACCAGAGGAGTCGCCTTTGGCTGCGCTCCGGGCGCGGTCCGCCCCCGCTCCACCAGCGCCTGATGCAGCAAGGGCTTCAACATGTTGGCGTCGACCGGTTTCTCGAGGAATGAAAAGGCACCTAGTCGCATCGCCTCCACGGCGGCTTTGACTGTTCCGTGACCCGTGAGGACGATGACACTGGTCGGGATGGGGCCACAACGCCGCAACACCTCGAGACCGTCGATCCCCTTCATCTTGAGGTCCAGGAGCGCGACGTCCGGGGGCGCGCTGCCGGACAACACTCTTACCGCCTCTTCACCGCTGCTCGCCTCGGACACCGAATACCCGCCACGCCGCAACGCCTTCGCCATCGCAAAGCGAAACGCGTCATCGTCGTCGATGATTAGGACACTGCCCGTCATGAATAGGGCGCACGATTATGCACCCCAGGCTCTTTGGCAAGCGTCTGTGCTCCCGCAGGCAACCGGACTCTTGCGCAGGCGCCGCGCGGGTCACGGTTTTCAATGGTGAGATCGCCCCCCATCGTTTGCACGAGCATGTACGAGGCGTAGAGTCCCAGCCCAGTGCCTTCACCAGGTGGCTTCGTCGTCGCGAATGGTTCGAAGAGACGGCCCTCGATGTCCGCGTGAAGCCCCGAGCCTTCATCCTCGACGATAATCTCGACGGCTGGGCCCTGGCGTCTCGCTGAGAGCCACACCGAAAGGCCGCCCGCTTCGCGATTGGCGTCGACGGCGTTCTGCAAGAGATTGACGAGAACCTGCAGCAAGCGGTCGGAATCAGCGGCCACGACGAGCTCAGCCACCCCCTCGCCGATTCGCAGCTCGGGTCCCCCGCTGCGGACGCCGGCGAAAACGAGGGCACGCGCTCGTTCGACGATGGGAAGCAGCGGCGCCGCCGAGTCCAAGCGAAGCCGCGGAAGCGAACCGCCAGTGAGCAGCGAGTGCGTGATGCGACCGAGGCGACCGGTCTCATCTCGAATGAGCGCCGCCGATTCGGCGAGGTCCGATTGCAGAGCCTGGTCTCCACCGAGAGAGCGAATCGCTTCTCGCATGTCGGCCGCGAGCGTGCGGATCGTCGCGAGCGGCGTGTTGAGCTCGTGCGCGACCCCCTGTGCGACGCGACCCAAGCTCGCCAGCCGCTCGGCGCGGAGGAGACGCCTCTCGGCGATCAGGATCCTCGTTCGATCGACGTAGAGGTTCATGATCCGAGGACGCCCTTCGACTCGCGACGCCAGCGGAAACGAGAGCATTTCGTACCAACGGTCGCCGACCGAGAAACGGCATCGCCCCTCGGCGTTGTGGTCGCGCGCGCGCCAGACCGGGCACTGGCCCGCGGGCTCTGTCTCGCACGCTCGAGCCGTTACGGGGCACTCCCACAGACCCTCGGCCGTCGGTGCCGGAGCAAGCTCGTCGGCGAGCCGGTTCCGCCATTCGATTTGGCCGTCCACAGAAACCACTTCCAGTCCGGCCTCGAGCTCGTCAAGCGTGTTCGAGATGACCTGGTATTCGAGCTCCGCCTGGTCGCGCGCCGTCCCGAGGGCTCGTTCCCGATCTCGAAGCTCGCGAACTGCATGAAGGACGACGTAGGCGATCGCGGCGGCGGTGACCGTGAACGCGCCAACGTTGCCGATCGTGTCCCATGGCGCAGGCGGATCCCAAGTCCCGATCTTCAAGGCCGGAACCCACTCGGTCAACGCCAAGAAGCCGGCGCCAGCGAACGCGGCGGCCGTCGCGATGAAGGTGGCGCCAGGACCGCCGAGAACGGCGATGAGGGCGAGATGGAACACGTAGAACGCGATGAACGGCGATGCGATGCCACCCGCAGCCCAGAGGACCACGGTCAGAAGCCCCAGATCGACGAGCGCTTGCGAAACCGCGGCTCGCTTGCCTGAACCCGGCCCCGGGGCGCGCCGCAACAAGATCAGGTTGTACGCACTGCCCACAGCGACGACTACCAAGAAGATCGGCCAAGCGACGCCTGGGAAATACCCCGCAACGGCGAAGCCGGTCGCCACCAGGACCCCAGCCATCGCGAACCACCGCAACGAGATCAGCCAGCGAATGCGATCCGCGCTGAAGTCGTCGCGCTCGAGGGTGTCGGCGAACACGCTCGAGCGAGTGGTTTCCGAGGACATCATTCCACCTAGCGATTTGGGGTCGATCGCACGTGCTGGCCAGGTTACAACGGTCGGACGCGAAGATGGCAAGCGAAACCGGCGAAAGACGGGTGATCCTCACCATTCTCTTGGTCTCGACTCTGTTGACCATGTTGGGGGTCGCAGGGCTCATCATGGGAGTCTCGGACCTCTCCTTGGCGCCGATCCCGGAGGACGCCCGCGACTACTACGAGGAGGAGACCGAGCTCACCAACATCCAGGTCGAAATGATCGAGGTGTGGGCAAGCAATCCATATCGGCGACCGATGGCGGCAGCCAACATCGTCGTGTCCGCGCTGGTTCTGATCGGGAGCTTCATGTTGAGCTGGCGAAGGAGGCTAGCCCAGTGGTGGATTCGGCAAGCGGTCACGGCGAAGGTGCTTTGGATCGTGGGCTACACCGCCACGCTCGGACATCACATCGAGCAGAGTCTCACGGCGTCGATGCTCGAGGAGGCGGGAACGACCGCGACGGCAGTCGTGGGGGTGCTCGTACTCTTCGGGGCACTCAGCATCGGGCTCCATGTCGCCGCGGCGTACCGTGCAACTCGGCCCGACATCGCTCAGTTCATCGAAGAGAACGCCAAGCTGGGAAGCTAGAAACTGACCTTGCGCATGACGGCGCGCGGCAGCGCCCGGATCACGGCCATGATGATTCGCCACGCCGAGGGAGCGTATACGACCGGCGTTCCTCGGTCGATCGCGCGAAGGACCTGATGAGCCACACCCTCGGGCTCCCCTGCGAACGGCGGGGGCTGAAGTCCTGCGGTCATGCTCGTCTTCACGAAGCCGGGCTTGACGGTCACCACGCGCAGGCCGTCCGCGTGGTGTTTGTGATCGAGCCCCTCTAGATAGCTGCTCAGCCCCGCTTTTGCAGCGCCGTAGATGATGACCGGCTTGCGGCCGCGCTCCCCCGCCACCGAGCTGAACGCGCAAAGGGTCCCGCCGCCCTCGGCGAGCAATGCCTTCTTGGCGGCTTCGCAGAACAGCACGGTGTTGGTAAAATCGACACGGAGAAGCCGCTCGGCGAGCTCGGGATCGGATTCGAGCTCGTCCTGTGCGGCGAAGATGCCGGCGGTGATGACGACCGCATCGAGACCTCCGAGCTCCTCGCGCGAGGCTTCGATCGCCGGAGCAAACGACTCGGGCCTTTCGAGGTCACAGGGGACGGCCGGCACCGCCGGTCGACCGCCGCGGACACCCAAATCCGCTGCGCTTCGCTGCAAGTCGTCCACGTTCCTGCCGAGAAGACAGATCGCGTCTCCACGCTCGGCCATGAGCCTCGCCAGCGCGCGCCCCATGCCCTTCGTCGCTCCCAAGAACGCCACTCTCATCTCAGTCCCCCAAAAGGCGCACCGACTGTGCGCTGCGAAACCGTCGCTGGGGATCCCAGCGGTCGCGGACGGCGTTGAACTCGTCGAGCCGCTTCCCTTCCATCGCCTCGAAGTGCTCGCGCCGCGTGAACGAGTCTTTCGCGAGGTAGATGCGCCCACCCTCTCGTAGGACTTGTTCGTTGAGCGCGTCAACGAGCGCTTGCGTGTCGTCGCGGACCGCAACGTCGAGCGCGAGCGTGATCCCTGGCCGTGGAAACGAGAGCACGCCGCAGCTGTCGCGGCCGAAATCCTTGATGACGCAGAGGAACGACGCACCGCCTCGAGCGGTGAGCACCTCGAGCACCCGCCGCGCGGAGCTACGCCCAGCTTCGCGCGGGAGCACGCACTGATACTGCGTGAACCCGCGGCGCCCATACATGCGGTTCCACGATCGTATGGCGTCGAGTGGGTACGTGAAGGATGCGTGGCTGACGATGCCGCTCGACTCGCGGCGCCACTGCTTGCGGTAGTAGAGCTCGTTGAAGGCGCGAATCGTCAGCCCGTTGAGCACCCACGACGGCCACTCGAAACGCAAGCTCGGCTGGAAGCCCTGTTTGGGGGGCGTCGGAGGCGCTTGCGACGCCTCGGCCCAATCGCCGGTCATGAGAATGCCGCGACCCATGTTCTTCCCGCGCGCGAGGCAATCGATCCACCCCATCGAGTACGGCCACTTCGTCGCCGAGTCCTCGAGAGCGTCCTGAAACTCGTCGATGTCGTGGATCCGGCGGCTCTCTTGCCAGACCCACTCCGAGGGAATGCGGCGGAGCGCGAACTCGACCTCGAGGATGTGTCCGGTCAGACCCATTCCGCCGATCGTCCCGAAGAAGAGGTCCGGATGCTGCTCGGGCGAGCATTCGACGACCCGGCCATCACCGACTCGCATCTTCATCCGGGTGACATGGTCTCCGAAATTCCCCGCCCTGTGTTGGTTCTTGCCATGCACGTCGGCCGCAACCATCCCGCCGAGCGTGACGAAGCTGGTCCCCGGAGAAACGGGCGTGAAGTACCCGCGCGGCATCAAGAGTCGGTTGAGATCACTCAAGGAGAGCCCCGACTCCGCGCGCAACGTTCCCGTCTCTTCGTCGAAGTGGAGAATTCGGTCGGCCAAGGTCGTGTTCAACACGGCCTGCTGGTCATCCGGAGGGAGAGACGAATCGCCGTAGGAACGGCCGAGGCCGCGTGACAAGTGCGCGCCCGCGCTGATCGATTCGAGGTCTTCGCCGACGAGCTCGCGCCCTTCGGCCGAATGCCGGCCCCAACCAGAGAAGGTGGTACGTGGTAGCTCAGCCATGACGCGAGTAGTGTAGCCCGAGCTCAGCTCAGGTCCTAACGACCGCGCTTCGGCATCAGCGCCTTGCGAAGCTCGTCTGCGCGATCGGTGCGCTCCCACGTGAAGGTCTTCTCGGTGCGGCCGAAATGGCCATAGGCCGCCGTGGGCGCGTAGATCGGCCGAAGGAGGTCCAAGGTCTTCGTGATCGCCGCGGGGCGGAAGTCGAACAACTTGGAGACGACCTTGCTGATCTTCTCGTCTGGAACGACGCCGGTCCCAAACGTGGTCACGTAGACGCCCATAGGCTTGGCGACGCCGATGGCGTAGGCGACCTGCACCTCAGCGCGCTTGGCCACTTTGGAGGCCACGATGTTCTTCGCAACATAGCGCGCGAAGTAGGCTGCGCTCCGGTCGACCTTCGAGGGGTCCTTGCCGCTGAAGGCACCACCGCCGTGACGGCCCATCCCGCCGTAGGTATCTACGATGATCTTTCGGCCGGTGAGGCCCGCATCGCCGAATGGCCCACCGACGACGAAGCGGCCGGTCGGATTGATGTGAAACTTGGTGTTCTTGTCGATCATCTTCGCGGGGAGCGTCGGTTTGATGACCTCCTCGATGATGGCGGCTCGCAGCGTGCGCTGCTTCACGTGCTCCGCATGCTGAGTCGACACGACGATCGCATCGAAACGCCGCGGCTTGTCGTCTTCGTATTCGACGGTGACCTGGGTCTTCCCGTCCGGGCGAAGCCCCTCGATGATGTTCTTCTTTCGAACCTGAGTGAGGCGGCGCGCCAACTTGTGCGATAGGTCGATAGGCATCGGCATGAGTTGCCGCGTCTCGTCGACCGCGTACCCGAACATGAGGCCCTGGTCGCCAGCGCCCTGCTCCTTGCTGGCGCTCGAGTCGACCCCTCGCGCGATGTCCGGCGACTGCTGCTCCACGGCGGCCAGAACACCGCATGTACCGGCGTCGAAACCCATGGACGAATCGGTGTAGCCGATGTCCGTGATCGCCTTTCGCACGATCTTCGCGATCTCGATGCTCGCCTGAGAGGTAACCTCCCCGCCGCACACCACAAAGCCCGTTTTCACCATGGTTTCGACCGCGACCCTCGATTTGGGGTCCTGGGCGAGGTAGGCGTCGAGCAATGAATCGCTGACTTTGTCGCAGATTTTGTCGGGATGACCTTCGGTCACCGACTCGGAAGTGAACAGATATCGGCTCATATCGGCGGTTGCCTCTTATCCGCGACGGGCGCGGGAGTCAAACGGCAGGGTCGCGCCCTCTAGAAAGTAGGGATCTCCTGGCCGTACGTTGCAAGGATCTTCAGGCCGTAGCCGTCGCAGTCGCCGCGGAAGTCCTTGGACTCCACGCCGACCAGGACCGTGCCGACCTGCGAGCTCGTGTTCCTGTCGCAGTCACGCAGGATGCCGACGTAGTCGTTCTGCGACTTGCAGAATTCGATTCCCTGCTCAGTGTCGACCTCGCCCGAGCAGCCCGTCATCCCGACGAAGCCGTCAGGGCACAGGTACGTCATGTAAAGAATCCTCTCGCTGAGCCCGTTGTAGACCTGGGCGACAAGCGGGGTGGCCGAGTCGAGCACCTCGAGCAGATAGAGGTCGACGTCTTTGTCGCTGTGGAGCGAGGCCTGCAAATCGAGACTCCAGGCATCCTGCATACAATTGACGCCGCCGGAGCCGCCGCCGCACACCAGTGCGAACTCATCGAACGTATCGTTGTACTCGAACGCGTCCTCACATATGCACCGTCCGTCGTCACAACGATAGCCCTCATCAAACCCATTGGCAGCGCACGTTCCGCAAAGCTTCGGGGAGCCGCAAACCGTCGCACTCCCGCATTCGACGCCCTGGGCCTCGCAGGTGCAGTCTCCGATGCACTCGTATACGAGATCACTTCCGAAGGCACACCCCGCATCGCCTCCACACGGAGGGCAATGCGCAACGCCGCCACAGCCGTTCGGCAAGCCGCCTGGAGGAGAGCACTCATTCTGTGCGCAGGGATATGTGGGGGTGCAGCACTCGCCGCTCACACAGATCTCCTGTGCCCCGCAACGTCCACCGCATGCGTCGTCGCAATCTCGGCCAGGAGGACAGATGCACTCGTTGTCGACGCACTCCATTTCCGGGTTGAGGCAGCCACCGCAGAAGATCGCTTCCTCTTGACCCCCGCAGCGCGTCGGAACGAAACCGCACTCCGCGCCCGAACCGAACGTAGAGCAGGTATTCTCCTCGCAGCCGCAAACGAAGTTTTGGCCATTGGCGCCGCAGACCTCGCCATCGCCGCACGCACCGCACTCGATCGAGCCCTCGCAGCCGTCGGGAAGCGAGCCGCACTCGATCGGGATTCCGAGCGCGCCGAACTCGGCGATCACCTGCTCACAGGACTTCGGCTCGCAAGCGGGTTCCTTGGAGTCGTAGCAGCGGTTGTCGCTGCTCCAACAGAAGTAGCCGGAGGGGCAATCCGAGGGTTGTCCGCAGGCGAAGAGACCATTCTTGATCGCGACGTCGCACCCGGTGAGGGCAAGCAGAGACAACACCAACGCAGCTCGAACCCGCATCAGAACCGGCCTTTCACGGCGATTCCGGTGGGTCCGATGCTCACCTCGGGCATCTTCTCTTCGTGGCCACCCGTGAGTTGCCAGATGATTCCACCCACGACCGCGGCGCCGCCGATGCTCAGCAACGCGATGCCGGCCTTCGTGCGCCGTGGTCCTCGCTCGGCGTCCTCTTGCACGGACGAGTAGCTCGACCCTGGCGGAGCATTCTCGACGGCGTTCTGGTCTCGCTGGCCGAGACCGAAGAGCACGGCACCGGCCACGACCGCGGCGCTACCAGTGCCGATGGTGATCCAAGGGCCTGGGCCGGGACCGACGTATTGCGTCAGTGGTCGCTCGGCCTTGACGCGCGCCGCCGCCTCGATGGCAGCCTGACGAGCCTCTATCTCGGCATCCAACTCGGCGCGTCTGCGGGCTTCGATCGTGGCGCGCAGCACGTCGATGCGACTCGCAACGTGCTCGCGATCGGCCGACTCCGGTCGCGCTTCGATGTAGCCCTCGTATGCCTCCAAGGCTTCCTCGTCGAGGCGCATACGGTCCGAGACCGTCGCGATGTTGTAGAGGAGGTCCGGGCTACCGGTGAGATCGTAGGCGCTTCGAAAACGTTCGAGCGCGGTCTCGAAGTCACCCTCAGCGTAGGCGCGCGTGCCGGAGGCGAAGGCCTTCTTGGCGGCCTCGAGCTTTGCATCGAGCGAGGAGTGGGTTTGCGCGTCGACGCTCGACGTCGACACCAAACACGCAACTGAAACTACGACGATAAGAAGGAAACGCATCTCTCCCCCGAGAAGTAAGAACGCGATCAAATCGCGCGCTTACAAAGTAGCAGTCATCCAAAGCGAGTGCTCACTCGCGGACTATGGTTGGCGCCGTGTCTTTGGAGATCTGCATGTCGCCTTCCCACTCTTCGCCCGCGTGGGGATAGTCGAGATTGTAATGTAGCCCACGACTCTCCTTGCGGGCGCTCGCGCAACGGATGATCAGCTCGGCAACGTCGGCGATGTTGCGGAGCTCCAGCATGTCGCGGTTGACCAAGTGGGCCCAATAGTACTCGCGGATCTCCTCTTGAAGCAGCCCGATGCGGCGTGAGGCGCGGCGCAAGCGTCGATCCGTGCGGACGATGCCCACATAGTTCCACATGAACCGGCGTATCTCGTCCCAGTTCTGCGTCACGACCACGGCCTCGTCGCTTGGAACCGCTTCGCCGACATCCCAGTCTGGGACTTCCAACGATACGGTCGAAGGCGCGCTCTTCACCTCACTCTGGGCCGCAAGCGCGGTGCGATGACCGTATACCAATCCCTCGAGTAGGGAATTGGAGGCCAGGCGATTCGCGCCGTGGAGCCCGGTACACGTTACTTCACCGACGGCCCAAAGACCGGAAAGCGTGGTACGGCCCCGTTCGTCGACGCTGACGCCTCCACACAAGTAGTGCGCCGCCGGAACGACGGGGATCGGCGTCCTGGTCATGTCGATACCGAAGCCTAGGCAGCGAGCATGGATGTTCGGAAATCGCTCCTCGATGAACGAGGCAGGCTCGTGCGTCATGTCCAAGTACACGCACTCGTCGCCGCGTCGCTTCATCTCGAAGTCGATGGCGCGGGCGACGACGTCGCGCGGAGCCAGGTCCTTCATGTCGTGATGGCGAGCCATGAAGGCTTCACCGCTCGCCAATCGGAGAACGCCGCCCTCCCCGCGCAGCGCTTCACTGATCAAGAAGCTCTTGGCCTTCGGGTGGAACAGGCAGGTCGGGTGGAACTGGAAGAACTCCATGTTCGAGACGGAGGCGCCGGCGCGATACGCCATGGCGACGCCATCGCCCGTCGCTACGTCCGGGTTCGACGTGTAGAGGTACACCTTGCCCGCGCCGCCGGTCGCCAAGACGGTCGCCCGAGCGAGATAGGTGTGCACGTCGCCGGTCGTCTCGTCGAGAATGTACGCGCCAACCACGCGACTTGCGCCACCGAACTTGGAGGTCTCGACGAGGTCGACGGCCATGTGATTCTCGATAATCTCGATGTTCGGCGACACGGCGGCCGCATCGACGAGGACACGCTGCACCTCCTCGCCCGTGATGTCGCCGGCATGGACGACCCGTCGCGCGCTGTGACCTCCCTCGCGCGTGAGGTCCAGTGTGAGATCCTCTTCGCGTCGGCTGAAACGCGCTCCGAGGGCCATTAGCTCGCGGATTCGATCGGGACCGTCGCGCACTACCATCTCCACGATGTCCCGGTGGGAGAGCCCACCGCCGGTGCCCATGGTGTCGCTCACGTGCGCCTCGAAGGAGTCGGTGGGGTCGAGCACAGCGGCAATGCCACCTTGCGCCCAGTTCGTCGCCGAGTCTGTGCGGCTCCGCTTGGTGACCATGGTGACTCGGCCGTGGCGGGCCGCTTCGAGGGCGAAGCTGAGGCCGGCTACTCCGCTACCCAACACCAGGTAGTCGCACTCGACGCGCATGAACCTCGCACTCTACCACAGCGTCAGGGTGTGAGCGGATATGGTGGTCGAGGGCCTGTAGGCGGCACGAAATACTGGAAGTAGCTCACCCGGTAACCGCCCAGGGCGTCGACCACATGGTCGCCAAGCGAGTATCCGGCAACACAAAGCTTCGCGTCTGTGTCGGGCAAGAACGTGAGCACGTCGAACGCGCGGGGCTGAAAGAGCGCTACGATGGCGCTGACCAGCGCGTTGAGCCCGTCACCAAAATCGTAGTTCGTCTCGAAGCTGGCGTAGCTCCCCAAATCCTCCGGTGTGACGTGGATCGTGTAGTATTCTGCGCCCTTCAGCGCGTTGAGGGAATATCCGGCGGATTCGAAGACATGTTCGGATGTGACGAAGCCTGGAAGAATCGCGTCGATGCCGAGCCCCGCCGCCGGACCTTCGTGCGCGGCCGATCGACCGCCGATGAAGCGCTGTGCGACGCTCCGGTCGATCGCATGCATGAGCACTTCGACGGTCGGGTCCGTCGTCTCGGGCTGGAATGGGCGCGTCGTGTGAAACATCTGAATGTAGTGACCGTGCTCGTCACCAAAGCGAATCGCTCGACCGGGCACCAACGCCTGGAGCCGGCGCACGTCGTCGTAGAAGGTCGTCGGCTGGTGCTCCGGGTAATGCTCGTTCTTTCGCTCGTACACGAGAAACGCGATCGCCTCGCTTGGGACGGAGCGCAGCACTTCCTCGAAAGCGTCGACCAACGTCGTCTGACCGCAAGTGATCATCGCAAACCAATCGTCGTAGACGAAGAGGCTCGACTCAGAGAGCAGGTATCCGTCGCAGTACTCGTTGCTCTGGGTAGACAGTATGTGCGCGCCGGCCGCTTCGACGACGCTGCGCCACACGCCCTCCCCGAGCGCACGCAACGAACCGAACTCTGGGGTCACGACCAACTCCAGCTTCTTCTCGGGGCCTTCAAAAAAGCTCGGCGCCGCCATGGAAGGGCTCATCATGCGCAGATGCGCGGCAAGTGCAAGCGTGGGGGGCGCATTTTGGCGTGACCTCGCCCCCGGAGATACACTCCTGCCCGATGGCTCGACGGTCGTTGGCGATGCTTTGCTTCGCGTGCCTGTTGCTCGGCGCGACGGGCTCCGTGCGCGCTGACATCTACCGTTGCAAGCGTTCGGACGGAACGCAGCACTACACCAACATTCGCGAGCCGGGCAGGCGGTGCGAGCTCGTCGTCCGCGGCAGCAAGAAGGCGAAGACGAGCGCAAGGAGCAAGAGCTCGAAGACCAAAAAGAACGGCGGCACCGCGAAAGACCCTGCGCGCTATGGTCGCTATGACGGTCTCATCGGCGAGGCCGCCCGACTCTACCAACTGCCGGAGCCGTTCATCAGAGCAGTCATGCGCGTAGAAAGCGATTTCAACCCGACCGTCGTGAGTCGCGCGGGCGCCATGGGCCTGATGCAACTCATGCCAAAAACCGCGCGCTCGATGGGGGTCTTCGACCCGTTCGACGCGCGGCAGAACATCCTCGGAGGAGCGCGATATCTGCGGATCCTCGCGAATCGTTTCAAAGGCGACCTCGTCTTGACCGTCGCCGCATACAACGCAGGTGAAGGCGCGGTCCAGAAGTACAACGGCATCCCACCGTATAAGGAAACGCAGCGCTACGTTCGACGGGTGCTGAAACACTTCTACGCATACCGCTCTCAGAGCGTTCCCTAGGCGATGATCCCTACCCTCATCGCGGCGGCGTCGTTGGGAGCGATCGCGCCATTCGCCCGAAGCGTCGCATGGGGTGTGCCCTTCGGCCTGCTGTCGATCGCGACTGTGCTCCGCTCCTTCATCGGCTCGGCGCTGACGGTGCTCGTGATCGGGACGGCCGCATTCTTCGGAATGCGAGCGACGTCAATGCCCCCCGAGGAGATCCCTCGGGCCGCGGGCGCCGTGGGCGGGCTCATCGGCTTGGCGCTGCTGCTGAGCTCCCTCCGGCGTATGCGGCACGTCCGGGGTCTCTCCATCCTCTGCCAGCGGCTTCAAGAGGAAGACGCTCGGGTTGTCGCGCTCCGGTCGCTCGAGCGGTCCTTCGAGCGCGCGCGCCGGACAAATCCGAAGCGGCACATCGCCATGGTGTTGATGGCGACCGGCCGCTTGACGCAGGCGGGGCTTTGGGGCGAGGCCAGAGACGCACTCCGGGGCTTGGACGAGCAGTTTCTCACGGAGCCGCAGTCTGTGTTGCGCAATCAAGCGCTCGCGACCTGCGCGCTTCAATTCGACGATCCTGAGGCCGCGCAGCGCGCAATCGACCGAATCGTCCGGCCCACGGAGCCCTCGATCGAGGTGTGGTTGGTGGCGATGGAGGCACTGCTCATGGCGGTGCGCGGCGAAACCGAGCGAGCGCTCGCTCATATCGGTGCGCAAGACACAGCCGACAACCCGTCCTTGAAGGCGTCCCACCGACTAGTGCACGCGCACATCTATGCAGCGCGCGGCGATGAGGACGCGGCTTTGCAGGAGCTGACCGCACTCGAACGGGAGGCAGGGCGCGCGGGCCTTCAGCGCGTCGTTCGACCTCGGGGTCCGGCGTCGGTCCTGGCTGAGGGGCTGCTCAGCGTGGGCTCGGATCAATCGGGCTGAAAGACCACCCGCTGTGTCGGGTCGTCGTCGTAGAATTGATGATGGCGATCGAAGGTGACGGCCCCAAAGGTATTCACGATCACCGCGAACACAGCACACACCCAAAACGCTCGACCGAAGCGGCGTCCACTGAGGGCGACCAACACGAAAAGGAGCGGTAGGTAGTCGAGCGCGAACCGCGGTCCAAACTGAACCCAGCCCGTGTTCTGGTAAAGAAGCGTGCAGAGCGCGGTCGATAGAACCGCGATCCAAAGACCCGCAATGCTGGGGCTGGGCTTCTTGGCCCAGAAGCCCCAGAGCAGGTTGGGTGTCGTGAACCAAAGAGCGAGACCGTGGCGGCTGATCCGTAGGAATGGGCTTTGCCCGACCCACCAGGGAAGCGACATGAAGAAGACGGCGAGGTTCCGAGGTAGGTAGTGCGTGCTGAACAACCCCCATGTCTCGATTCGCGAGCGCCACCGAACTTGCAAGAACCGGTGGCCGAACTCCAGTGGGTCGCCGAATCGCACAACGTTGTGCCCCGCCGCTAGCAGCAAGATGGCGCCGAGTGGCGCGGCGAACGAGAGAAGGCTCCGCGCAAGCTCGCGCTGGTCTCGTTTCGCCGCTCGGATAGCTTCGATGACGAAGAACGCCGACAAGAATAGAGTCGCCGGTCTGCACAAGACCGCGAGCCCTAGCATCAAGCCGGCGGCAACGGGGCGCCGCGCGCCAAACGCAAATAGAAGGAACAGACAAATGCAGACCGACGCGAGGACGTGTGCAGCGAACCAGACGCTGCCTTGCACGGCGGCGAAGTAGTAGACCGAGCCGACAGCGAAGAGCGCGGTCAGCAGCAAGTCATCGCCCTCGGTGCGTTGGCTCAGTCCGGACTCGCGCAGGAACCGAAAGACGATGAACAGGAGCGCCGGGGCGAGACCCGCCAGGAGCACCCACACGAGGGCATCGAGAGTCGACAGCCCGAAGATCGCAACGACTGGAAGCAGCACGACGGCGGGGAACGGCGGAAAGGAGACGTACCACCTGAAGCGCCCTGCGTCGGGACCAGAGAACGCATAGCGCCCGGGCGGACACGGGCCTTGGTCGACAGTGTCGAAGCAGGCCCAATCGTTCGTCCCTGGAGCAACGGGGCCGAGGTCGAGCCGTCCATCGAGCCAGGCATCGGCCAAGTGCACGTAGTGGTTGTTTGCGGACGGCCTCGTCAAGCGCTGTGCGGCGGTGGCGCAATAGACCCCCGCACACAGCACGAAGATCGTGAGGGGAAGAGTCCATCTGCGTTCCCTGAACAGCACCGTGGCAGGATACCCGGGGCGGAGAGCATGCCGAAGTTTGCCCACCTTGACGGGGGGAAATCTGCGCTCTAGAGCAGTGCCGCTGTGTCCGTGAACCTCGATGCCGTAAACGAAGCGCTTCGCAAAGTCGAAGACCCGATATTCGAGAAGCCCCTGAGCACGCTCGGGACGCTCCTCAGTGTCGCGCTCGAAGATGGCCGGGTCAGGGTCAAGATTCGGGTCAGCTCCCCGTCGGAAGAGATGCGGCGAAAAATGCAGAGCCGGGTGGACGCAGCATTGCAGCCACTCGGCGTGGAGTTTGTCGAGCTCGACCTCGAGGTGAGCGTCCCCACGCGCGAGGCCACGAGCGAAGATCCGATCCCGGACGTGCGCAACGTGATCCTGGTGATGAGCGGCAAGGGCGGTGTAGGAAAGAGCACGGTAGCGACGAATCTCGCGCTGGCGCTCAGACGGCTCGGAACGCGAGTCGGGCTGCTCGACGCAGACATTTATGGGCCGTCCCTTCCGACCATGTTGGGAATCGAGGGGCACCCGACCTCGAAAGATGGAAAGCAAATCCAACCGCTGCAGCGCTTCGGCATCAAGTTGATGAGCATTGGCTTTTTGTTGGAGGACTCGAAGCAAGCGGTCGTGTGGCGAGGTCCCATGCTGCACGGCGCGCTGCAACAGTTCATCTCCGACGTCGATTGGGGCGGGCTCGACTACCTCATCATCGATTCCCCGCCGGGAACTGGCGATGTCGCGTTGACGCTGGCGCAGAAGCTCCGGCTGACCGGTGCAATCATCGTGACCACACCTCAAGAGGTGGCCCTTCAGGACGTCTACAAGTCCGTATCGATGTGCCAGAAGCTGAACGTGCCGATACTCGGCGTCGTCGAAAACATGAGCCACTTCATCGACAGCGCGGGTGTCAAGCACGAGCTCTTCGGAAGCGGCGGCGGCGCCAAGATCGCCGAGTTCGCGAAGGCACCCTTATTCGGCCAGGTCCCGCTCGACGCTGCGGTTCGCGAATGGGGCGACCAGGGCACGCCGGTCGTGCAGGCCGCGCCGGCATCGGCGGCAGGAATGGCACTTGCCGGCATCGCGGACGCCCTCGCAGAGCGAGTCGCCAAGGAGCACTTCGACCTCGGCGGCCGAGAGAGTGCGCCCGAGGGCGAAGGTCCCAAGAGACTTCGTATCCTCCGCTGAGCTATAAGCGTCCTCGTGGACCTCTTTGAGCGACAGGCGGAATCCGGATCCCCGCTGGCGGACCGTATGCGGCCTAAACGACTCGAGGACGTCGTGGGCCAGACTCACCTCCTCGGCGACGGACACATCCTTGCGCGCGCGATTCGGGCCGACCGCATCCCGTCGATGATCCTCTGGGGCCCGCCAGGAACGGGCAAGACGACGCTCGCACACGTGATCGCAAACGAGACGAATACGATCTTCGTTCCGTTCAGCGCGGTGCTCGGCGGGGTTCCGGAGCTTCGGAAGGTCATCGCAGCCGCGAAGGACCAAAAGAGCTACTACGGCAAGAAGACGATCCTCTTCGTCGACGAGATCCATCGCTTCAACAAGGCGCAACAGGACGCACTGCTGCCACACGTCGAGAGCGGAACCGTGACGCTGATCGGCGCGACGACCGAGAATCCCTCGTTTGCGGTGAACTCCGCCTTGTTGTCGCGCGCGCGTGTGTTCGACCTCAAGCCACTCGACGCAGGAGACATCCGAAAGCTACTCGTTCGCGCGCTCGGAGACGGCGAGCACGGAATCGGTCATTCGGTGCAACAGATCGACGACGACGCCCTCGCCGCGATCTCCCAGAACGCAGGCGGCGATGCCCGGCGAGCGCTCTCCGCGCTCGAGCTCGCCAACGACTTCGCGCAGTCGGCTGGGGTGGACCGCGTGACGGTTGCGATTGTGAAGGAAGCCTTGGCAACGCAGACCCTGCTCTATGACAAGTCCGGGGAAGAGCACTACAACGTCATCAGCGCATTCATCAAATCGATGCGAGGAAGCGACCCGGACGCTGCGGTCTACTGGCTGATGCGCATGCTCGAAGCCGGAGAAGACCCCCTTTTCGTCCTCCGAAGGATGCTGATCTTCGCAAGCGAGGACATCGGAAACGCCGACCCGCGAGCGCTCGGAGTCGCGGTGGACGCGGACGCCGCGTTTCGAAGGCTCGGCATGCCCGAGGGGCTCTTTCCGATCGCCCAATGCTGCACGTATCTAGCAAGCGCGCCCAAGAGCAATGCGAGCTACAAGGCGTGGCAGATGGCGCAGGCAGACGTTCGCGAGCACGGCGCTCTTCAGGTCCCCATGAAGCTTCGCAATGCGGCCACGTCTGCGATGAAATCGTGGGGCTACGGCGAGGGCTACCGCTCTCCGCATGACGAAAGGGGCTTCAGCGCCGGGGAGACGTATTTGCCCGACGCGCTCGTGGGGCGGCGCTACTATCGGCCCACCCAGCAAGGCTTCGAAGCTCGCATCCGCGATCGCCTCGAAGGACTCAGGTCCGCCACTAGCGAGGCGGCGGGCGGGTCGGACGGGCACCGCGAAGAAGAATCCTGAAGATCGCTGCCCCACTTTCGCCCTGGGCTTCGATTGTGCCGCCGACACCATCCAGAATCAGCGCGGCTGCAAATAGTCCAGCGAAACGGCTGTAGCGACCATCAAGACGGCCCTTGAGCGCCTTCTGCCCTTCGAGCGTGAACGCGGTGTCCCGAAGCTCGGGCGCGATCGCCTCGCCCGCGTCTTGAACCTCGATCGCGACCCGATCGCCATCTTGATAGGCCCGCACAGTGGCGCTCGGATCCGCGACGTTCGCGCGCGTATTGTGGAGCAAGAGCTCGACCACCTCGACGGCAATCTGCGCACCCTGCGCGTAGAGTTGGTCATCTCGGGCGATCTCGATGGTCACGGGCACGGGGGTATCCGCTCGCTCGAGTCGCTCGAGAAACACCCCGGCGTCTCCGTTGGCCCCTTCGATCGGGACTTGCCCTGTGAGCCACCGGCTGATCCATGCAAGCATATCTAGCCCGCGCCGGAGCTCCCCGACTGCAAGCTTCACGTCCTCGAGCGCCTCGATCGAGTCGGTGTCCACCAGCCCGACCTCTTGCAGGAAATCGACGTTGGCCGTGATTGTCGCTGCGGGGTTACGCAGGTCGTGCACGAAGAGGCCGAGCACGTAGCCCATCTCATCGGCATTGATCGCGTCGGGCTTTGCCACAGGCTTTCCTACCACGCGGCCCAACTCAAGGAAAGACCAGCACTTCAGCTTCGCCGCGCTCGTCGATCAATGCGGCGACGTAGGACAGAATCGTGCCGCGGCGCGCAAGTACGTCAGCAACCTGTGCGTCGCTGAGGAGCGGTGCCGACACCTGACTCGGGTCGCGCCCGAGCTCCTCCCGAAGGGCGGCCTCGTCGAAATCGGATAGCCGTTGGACCAAGGAGCGAGAAAAGCGCTCGGTACGGGTGAGTCCCTCGAGCAGCTCATCGTAACGCCGCGGCGAGAGCGGGGTCGAGAAAGCTCGGTCGTTGTCCCGCAGGATGGCGCGCTCCCTCGTCGGATCACCTGGCAGGTTGCCTCCACTAAAGCGGTCCCAGTTGCCGATGAGCAGATCGAAGACCGCCAGGGTCGACAGGTCGCGCGCCAACGCCTCCTTGCCTCGGGGGATCTCGGCGTCACGAAGCCAAGCTGCCCAGTGCGACTTGTTTTCATAGCCGACGGAACGCATGCCCTTGACCCAGTAGATGGCGACGCCCGGCGCGGTGTCGTCATCGTCCCAAATCACCGCTTTGCGAACCGAGGCCCGCTCGTCGAGCTTCTCTTCGTGGAACCGCTGTCGGATCTCCTTCCAGGCGACACGGCGGTAGATGGCCGGAGGCACGTTGTCGAGTCCCAAGAGTCGTCCGATGCGGTACGCCGCGATCTCGTACTGGTACCCGCGCGGCACGTCTCGGCTTCGGAGCTTCACCGCGGCTGTCACACGCGCGACGGTCCGCATGCGGAGAACCACGGAGGTGTGGCCCACGGGCTTGAAGCTGCGAGACGTCGCGGTCGAGATCACCTCGAGAAGCGCATCTTGATCGACGTCCGTGCCGATGAACCGAGGCTCGCTCCCAAGCTCGGCGCCGGCCGCCGAGCTGAGCACAAGAAACGCTGCCAGCGCGAAACTAGCGAACGCCCGCGAAGAGATTCTTCGCAATGACCATCCGTTGGATCTGAGAGGTGCCTTCGTAGATCTGGAGGATCTTGGCGTCGCGCATGAGCTTCTCGACCGGATACTCGGTGATGTAGCCGTTGCCGCCGAAGACCTGTACGGCATCGGTAGCCACCTGCATGGCGCTATCGGCGCCGAAGGCCTTACTGTACGAGGCGACGAGCGAGTTGCGCCCGCCGTTGTCGATCTGCCAAGCCGCCTTGTGGACCAAGAGCCGGGTGGCCTCGTACTTGATGCCCATCTCGGCGATCATCGCCTGCACCATCTGGTGCTCCGCAATAGGGACGCCGAAGGTCTTGCGTTCGAGCGCGTAGGCGATCGATTCCTCCATGGCGCGACGCATCAAGCCGCACGCACCGGCACCGATGTCCGGACGCGTGCGATCGAAGGTTTGCATCGCGAGCTTGAAACCCTTCCCTGCCTCGGCGAGCACGTTGGACGGCGGTATCCGAACGTCGTCGAGATTCACGACGGCAGTGTTGCTCGCGCGCTGACCGAGCTTATCCTCGGTCTTGCCGATGCTGACGCCGGGCATGTCGCGATCGACGATGAACGCCATGATGCCACTGTGACGAAGCTTGGGGTCCACCGTGGCGAACACCACGAACCACGTCGCCCAGGCAGCGTTCGTGATGTAGCATTTCTGCCCGGTGATGATCCAATCGTTGCCATCCTTCTTCGCGCGCGCCTGGATGCCTGCGGCGTCGCTACCGGCGGCAGGCTCTGTAATCGCATAGGCCGCGAAGATGGGTTCCGAAGTCAGCATCCCGAGGTACTTCTTCTTCTGTTCCTCGCTGCCCGCGACGAGAATCGGCGTCGCCGCAAGCACGTTGGCCGTGATGCTGGTTTGAATCCCGGTACAACCGAACGCGAGCTCTTCGGTGAGCAGAACGTGGTCGACCTCGCCCATTCCGGCGCCGCCGTATGCTTCGGGGATGTTGGGTCCGACGAACCCGAGCTCCCACGCCTCCTTGAAGACGTCCATGGGGAACTCGTGGGTCTTGTCGGCCTCGCCCGCGATAGGGATGATCCGCTCTTTGGTGAAGCGGCGTGTCTCCTCGACGAGGGCCTTCTGTTCGGGGGTCAACTCGAAATTCAACATGGTGCTACCTCTTGATCAGCGGCGACGCTCTTGGTCGCGACGTTCGAGCTCTGCCCGGACTGCGCGGGCTCCGAAGCGGAACCCAAGCGAAAAGCCGATGAGCAGGATGCCCGGAATGTAGATGATGTGGGCGATGTCCGGCATTAAAGCCCCTCGGAAGCTCGAATCTCGGCGCTGAGCCGCTCGAGCTCCTCGGCCGTCTGGCTCTGAAGGCGGCGCATGCGCACCAAGAACAAGAACAGCAGGACCCACACGATGGCGTACGCGGCCAACAGGAGGGCACCTCCCGGGACGCTCTCCGCTTCCGGCCCTTCTACGCCAACGAACTGTGCAGCGCGTTCTTCGGCCGGTGTCTCATCCCCGCGAGCGGTCGCATCCGCCTGGGTGGGCGCGTCCTCTGCGAAAGCCACGGGAGCCAAGGTCAGAGTGCCGACGAGCACGAAAGCTGAAACTAGAGCGCGCATGTCAATTCCTTCATCGGTGCATCAACTCAAAGCGCAACCGCGCTGTCTCTTCCCTTTGCAGCTCGGCCGACGCGCGAGCCCAGATCAGGAGCGCGGCCAGGCCGGTGAACGCAACGAAGCTCAGGCTGAGCGCCCAGTACATCTCCGACTCGAGCCCACCCCCCTTGCCGGTGATGACCGTCGGGTGAACGCCTCGCCACCGCTGAACACTGTAGTGAATCAAAGGCAGGTCGATTAGCCCGAACAACGCCAAGCCCGACGCGAATCGCTTCTCGACCTCACCCGCATTGCCCATGGAGCGAAGAGCGAGATACGCGGCGAAGATCATCCCGGCGAGCAGCGTGGTCGTGAGGCGCGGATCCCAAGTCCACCACACCCCCCACGCCTTTCGAGCCCAGAGCGGACCGGTGAGCAGCACGATCACACAGAAGAGCGTCCCAACCTCTGCGCCCGCCACACCGAGGGCATCCCATTTCGGGTCTCGCTTGATCAGGTACCCAGCGCTGCCGACCGCTGAGGCTCCGAACCCGATGTACATCGCGTACGCGCTTGGAACGTGAAAGTAGAAGATCTTCTGCACGATGCCCATCTGCTTCTCGACGGGGGCAACGATGAAAATCAAATAGAGGGTCACCGCAAAGAGGGCTAGTGTCGAAAACAACACTAGCGACCACAGCGTCGTGCTTCCCGATTGACTCGGCCTGCTCATCGCCGGGGACGCTAGCATGGGGTAGCGAGGGCGTCAGCCTCCGTACCCCAGAAATCGCGCCCTCAAATGCGGTCGGTTTGCCGTTCTCACAGCGCGCCGCTAAAGACGGCGCTGATGGATTTGCTCGACCGGCGTTTCCTCTTCGTTGTCGGCAAGGGTGGCGTCGGGAAGACAACCGTCGCGACTGGCCTTGCCCTTGCGGCAAGTCGCCGTGGCAAGAAAGTTCTGCTCGCCATGGTGAATTGCAAGGAGCGGGCGAGCCAGCTCCTTGGCACCGAGCCGATTGGCCCGGAGATCGTGACGATCGCGGAAAACCTGGACGCCGTGAACATGACGCCCGACGCTGCGCTAGAGGAGTACGGGATCATGATCTTGAAGATCAGAGCCGTATACAACGCGGTCTTCAACAATAAGCTCGTTCGCGCGTTCCTCAAAGGCACCCCGGGGCTCGAAGCCTGGTCGATGCTCGGGAAGGCCTTCTACCACGCATGCCCGCCCAAAGGGGAACCCGACTACGATCTCGTCATCGTCGATGCCCCTGCCACCGGGCACGCCCTAGACATGCTTCGAGTTCCGTTCGTGATCGAAAGCGTCGCGCCCCCTGGGATGCTACGCCGCGACGCGGCGCGAGCCGTCGATATGTTTCGCGACCCTGAGCGCGCGGGCGCTGTCCTGGTCACGTTGCCCGAATACATGCCCGCGAATGAAACGCTCGAGCTCGCCACTGCGCTGACTGACGAGCTAAAGATCCCCATCCTGCAGCTCGTGATCAACCGGGTGCTCAACGTCCTCTTCGCGGAAGACGAGCAAGATGTGGTCGAAAGTCTGCCATCCGACTTGCCCGAACGAAGCGAAATCATGGGACTCGCGGTCGCCGGAAGGCGACGCGTGCTGCGGGAGACGGTACAGGCGAAGGCGATCCACAAGGTGCGAAGCCGCATCGACGCGCCGTGTAGCGAGCTCCCCCACTACGAGAGCCTCGAGAAGGACCGCGAAGCTGTCAACGCTCTCAGCGAAGCGCTCCTTCAGCACGTCTAATGGCTTGCAGCGGCGGCACAATCCGGTAGCTTGCTTGAGGAGCATGCCCGGATCGGCGACCACAGGCCTCTCGTTCCAAACACCCTTGATCTTCGAGCAGGGCGCGCCCGCTCGGCACGCCGCATCGCTGCGCGCGGACGACCTGCCAAGCGTCGACTCGAAAGCGGCGTTCGGGGAGATGGCTCGCGACGTCCTGCCAATGCTACCGGAAGTCTCGGAGCCCGAAGCGTTTCGCCACTACGTGCGGCTGAGCCAGCAGAACTTCGCGATCGATATCGGGATGTATCCGCTCGGGTCGTGCACGATGAAGTACAACCCGAAGGTCAACGAATGGGCGGCCCGCCTCCCAGGCTTCGGCGATTTGCATCCTTATATGCCGGACGCGCTCGCGCAGGGGGCGCTAGAGCTCATGTGGCGCCTCGAACGCGGGCTGGCCGAGGTGTGCGGCATGGACCGCGTCTCGCTGCATCCCGCGGCCGGCGCCCAGGGCGAGCTCGCGGGGCTCATGATGATTCGCGCGTACCACCAAGCTCAGGGCCGCGACCCCAAGAAAGTGCTGATCCCAGACACCGCACACGGCACCAACCCTGCGTCGTGCGCACTCAATGGCCTACGGGCAGTGCCCTTCCCGGCGGGCGAAGACGGCATCGTGACTGCCGAGGCGATCGCGCCCTTCGTCGATGACGACGTCGCAGCCGTGATGGCGACTAACCCGAACACGGTCGGACTGTTCGAGAGCCACATTGCCGAGATCGCCGAGCTCGTCCACAGCAAGGGCGGCCTCGTGTACGGCGACGGCGCCAACCTCAACGCATTGATGGGCAAGGCACGCCCTGGCGACCTCGGTATCGACGTCATGCAGTTCAACCTGCACAAGACGTTCACGACGCCTCACGGCGGAGGCGGCCCGGGCTGCGGGCCGGTTGGGTACAAGGCGCTCCTCGATCCCTACGCTCCCGTCCCCGTGGTCGAGCAGCGGGATGGGCAGTTCGTCCTCGACTACGGCAGTCGTCCGGACACCATCGGAAGGCTCCGGTCGTTCCAGGGCAACTTCGGGATGATGGTCCGTGCCTACGCCTACCTTCGCGAGATGGGCGCCGAAGGGCTGCGACAGGCGACCGAGCTCGCGGTGCTCAACGCCAACTACTTGAGAGCCCGTCTCGGCGAGCTCTGGCACGTGCCGTACGACACCACCTGTATGCACGAGGTGGTGATCAGCGATCGCCACTTGAAGGAGTCCGGCGTGACGACCATGGACGTCGCCAAGCGCCTGATGGACTACGGCTTTCACCCGCCGACGGTGTATTTCCCTCTCGTCGTCAAGGGTGCGATGCTGGTCGAGCCGACCGAAACCGAAAGCCTTCAGACGCTCGATGAGTTCGTCGATGTCATGAAGACGATCAGCGACGAAGCCATCGCCGATCCGGATTTCGTGCACGCGGCGCCGCACTCTACGCGTTTGCGTCGACTCGACGAGACTCAGGCAGCTCGGAAGCCTGTACTGCGTTGGACAGCTCCCGTGACACCGAGCGAACCATAGTCTGTTTCTGGTGGAACGGCAGAAACGCGGCCTTGAAGCCGTTGATGATGATGCGGTGGATGTCGCTCCGATCGAGACCCATTTGCGTGTGACAGAGCCAAAGCTCCCGTGACGCCGTCGTATCGGTGATCAGCCGATTGTCGGTGTTGACCGTCACCCGCAGCCCGAGGTCGTGGTAGAGCTTGAGCGGGTGCGTCCGTAGGTCGCGCACGGCGCCGGTCTGCACGTTGGACGAGGGGCAGCACTCGAGCGCAATGCGGTGATCGTTGACGTAGTGCAGCAGATCGCCATCCTCACGGAGACGGCACCCATGCCCGATGCGGTGCGCGCCGCACACGTGGATGGCCTGATGGACCGAAGCCGGGCCATACGCCTCGCCCGCATGAATGGTCACGGCGATGTTGTTGTTGTGCACGAGCTTGAACGCCTTGACGTGGTGCTTGGCCGGGTGGTCGTATTCGGCCCCGGCGAGATCGAACGCCACGACGCCGCGGTTCTTGTAAGCCACGGCAAGCTGCGCCATCTCCACAGAGGACTCGGGGGAAATGTTGCGGATGCCACAGAGGATCACGTTGGCCACGATCCCGTGGTCCTTTTGCGCCTCCCAAAGCCCGGCGAGCACGGCCTCGACCACGGTCGTGAGCCGGAGGCCGCCTCGCGTGTGCAGCATTGGTGAGTACCGCACCTCCATGTACCGGACGTTCTCGGCCGCTGAATCCTCGGCGAGCTCATACGCGACTCGAAAGAGCGCGTCTTCGGTTTGGAGCACGCGGAGGGTTTCGTCGAAGGCTTTGAGGTACTCGACGAGCGACCCGGTGTGCTCGCCGCAGTGGAGCGCCTTCGCGAGGCCTTCGGGTGTGTCGGCAGGAAGCTCGACACCTTGGCGTTCGGCCAAATCCAGCATGGTCGACAAACGGAGCGAGCCATCCAAGTGCACGTGAAGGTCGGTCTTGGGAAGGCGCTCGATGTCCGAGAGCGAAAGCTCCATGGTCATCATTATAACCCTTCAGGTCCCGGCTTCGAAATCGCTCAAAACGTCAATGACTTCGTGGAGTCGCTTGGCCGCAACGCTGACTCGGGTCGGCATCCCCCCGTTGAGGCCGAGGGCACGGACGAGGTCGATGCCGCTGTCGAAACGGGCAGCGACCGTCACCGTCGTCTCGTCGTGCACGAGGGAGATTGGCGCGAGGCGTTGACCGATCAGCAGAAGCTCGGTCTTGTCGTAGGGGCCATCGCGCCGAGTCGCATCGCAGATTGCAAGCCCCCGGCGGACGTCGTAGCGAGCCGAGAGCCGCTTGGATTCGCGCTCCATCGCTGCGAGCGCTTCCGCTGCACGCTGGAAGTCCCGGTACATCGCCGAGTCGCGCGCGCCGTCGGCGAGATAGCGAACCATCAAGCCCCGAAGCGCTTCGTCTCTGGGCCGCGCGCGCAACGCACGGTCGAGCACGCGGGCCCGCTCACTCGGCTCTCCTAGCCTCGTGTCGATCGCTCGCGCGTCGTCGTCCGCGCCTACATACGGCTCGACACCGCCGCGGATCCACTTGGCCCCCGAGCACAACCCATCGAAATCGAGGTGGCAGCAGATGGTGTCCACCGGACCGGCGGCTTCCACCCGTTCCGGCGTGACCATCTCGGGGCACGCTCCGTGCTGCGCCTTCGTCCTCAGAACGAAACGGGCGTCCCCCGCGTAGTCGGCGTGCTTCTCGTGGTCGTGGTGGTCGATCCACATGGCCAGTCGATCGCCGAGTCCTTCGATGAATGGAAGTGTCGTTTTTTCGTAGCTGGCCCCGCCCGCGTTGGCGGCGAAAGCCACGTCCAGAACCACCACCCGCCCCGGAAGGCTGTCTGGCTTAGGCAACTTACGGGGTGTTCCGTAGGCCAAATGCGGGAAATCACCCATGTTCTGAACATGCGACCACCCGCTAGGAGGCGCAACTCGCGGATAGCGGGATCGGTTTTTCCCAAACCGATTTCTCGACGAAACACAGCCGAAATAGAGGCCCCCCATAGATCCCTCCGTGCCGCTGCCGAGGGTGCGCCGCGGCCATGACCAAGAGGTGAGAAAGATCATGGAAGAACAACTTTCGGAACTGACAACGTATGCAAACGCATTGTGGGTTCTCGTTAGCGCCGCACTCGTTTTCTTCATGCACGCGGGCTTCGCTCTCGTCGAGAGCGGATTCTGCCGCAAGAAAAACGCGGTGATGGTGCTAATGAAGAACTTTGGTGTCGTCGCGATTTCGTCGATCATCTTTTATCTGGTGGGATACGGCGCGATGTTTGGCGAGGGGAACTCCTTCGTCGGCCTCGCTAGCTTTTTCCCAGAGAATGGGGGAGCGGACGCGGACCTACCGCCGTACGTCTTCCTCTTCTTCCAGCTGGTGTTCGCCGCAACGGCCTGCACGATCGTCTCGGGCGCCGTCGCTGAGCGCGCACGCCTGCTGACCTTCTTCTTCTTCACGGCGATTGCCACCATCATCATTTACCCGGTGGTCGGTCACTGGGTTTGGGGCGGCGGCTGGCTCTCGGAGATGGGCTTCGTCGACTTCGCAGGTAGCACGGTCGTGCACGGCGTGGGCGGCGGCATGGCGCTCGCGGGCGCGCTCATCGTCGGGCCGCGTATCGGCAAATACATGCCTGACGGCTCGGTCCGGCCGATGCCGGCACACAACTTCCCGCTCGCCGCGCTGGGTGTGCTCATCCTGTGGCTGGGCTGGTTCGGCTTCAACGGAGGCTCGGAGCTCGCCATGGACGCCGAGGTCGGCCGCATCGTCCTCGTCACAAACCTCGCAGCGGCAGCCGGATTCTGCGGCGCGCTCACCTGGATTCGTATCCGAAGCGGTCTGCTCGACCTCTCGATGGCTCTCAACGGCGCGCTCGCCGGTCTCGTGGGGATCACCGCAGGTTGCTACAACATCACCGGTGGTTGGTCGTTGGTCGTTGGCGCAGTCGCCGGTGTCCTCTGCGTCGAGGGTGTTCTCCTCATCGACAAGATCAAAATCGACGACCCCGTCGGTGCCATCACGGTTCACGGCATCTGCGGCATGTTTGGCACGCTCGCCGTTGGCCTCGTGGGCTACGGAAATGCAGCAACCGGTGAAGAGCCCATGGGTCTCCTCGTCGGCGGTGGCGCATCGCAACTCGGGATCCAGGCCACGGGTGCCGTCGCTGGTGTAGCCTTTGCGTTCTTCGTCGGTTCGGCCGTCTGGCTCGCGCTGAAGTTCCTCGTGCCTGGGGGCGTCCGCGTCTCCGAGGCGCACGAGCTCGAGGGTCTCGACATCGCCGAGTGCGGGGTCGAAGCCTACAACGAGGAGCTCACGGGCATCCATGCGGGAAGCGGCATGTCGGCGGCCCCCGCGGAGTAGTGACCTATGAGGAGAGGGGTGGAGTGGCTCCCCGGTCTGCTTCGCCCCTCTCCTCGACCTTTTGATCAATGTCGGATTTTGATTTCACAACAGTTTTTGAGCGTGGAGACACGCTGGGAGTGGAGGTAGTAATGAGAAAGTTTCTTTCGTTAGCGGTGATGTGCAGCTTGGCATTTCCCGCGATGGCGTTCGCACAGCCGGAACCGCCGAAGGAAGTCGCAGACGAGATGGACGTCTATGTCGAGGAGGACGTCGTCCTCGTCGAGGAGGAGGAGGCCACGGAGCCGCCGCCAAAGGAAGCGCTGATGGCCATGCCGGAGGCACCAAAGACGGCTGCCGATGACACAGATTGGAGACGAGCCCGCCGAGGGCGAGTCCTGGAAGGACGGCATTTCGTGGATGGTCATGGCGAGCGCCTTCTACCGCATCGGCGGCTACCTCGATGACGGTGTCGCTGCGGGGACGTACAACTCGACTTGGCTACCCCTACACGAACTACAACGGCTTCGGCCTCAACTTCGCCGGCGGCGACTTCCAGTACACCGGCGAGAAGTTCGCGGTTCGTTTGGACCTCCGCTTTGGTGAAGGCTCCTTCCTATTGAGCCCGATCGCCCCCATCAAGCAGGGCTACGTCGCTTGGATGCCGAGCGACAAGGTCAGCATCGACTTCGGCTTCTTCGACACCATCTTCGGTGGCGAGGTCGTCGATGAGTGGAACAATGCCAACTACACACGCGGCGCGCTCTACTTCCTTCGACAGCCGTTCAACCACATGGGCATTCGCTCGGCGTTCGAGCTCACTGAAAAGGTGGGAATGACGCTCATGGTCACCAACGGTGGCGTGCTCGGCGGAACACCGATCGACAACAACGAAACCCCGACCCTGGGCTGGCAGTTCGCGTTCACCGGTGAAGAGGAGAAGGTCGGGTTCTTCTTCGGCGGCCAGCACGGCGCCGGAGGCGACAACGACAACAAGAACTGGGAGAACTTCTTCGACTGGGTGTTGACCGCCAACGCCGGAATCTTCACGTTGATCGCCAACGGCGACTACCAGACGATTCCGAGCCAAGGCGTAGGCGATGGCTCGCTGGCTTTTGCCTATGGCCACAGCTTGCAGCTGATCTTCGACGCGAGCGACAAGATCGCGATCGGCCTGCGTGGCGAACACCTGAGCGGCAACACACAGTATCGTGACTTCTTCGCTGGCGGAGACACCGGTCTCGCGACCGGAACCATCACGCTTCGATACAAGCCGGTGGAGTACTTGGTGCTGAGCCTCGAAGGACGTGGCGAGTGGAACACCCGCGACATCTACTTCTCGAGGTCGTCGCCTCTGAGAACGCCGATGGCGGTCTCGTCCCCAACAAGACGCAGAACTACGCGGCGATCTTGGGCTTCACGGCCTACATCGGAAACTAACGCCTGGTTCGCAGGCATGACAGGCAAAAGGCCGGCTCGACGGAGCCGGCCTTTTCCCGTTAAGAAGCCTCAAGCAATACGCGGCAGCGCGAGCCCGCAGGGCGAAGCTCGGCGCGAATGCGCCGCCAAGCCTCAGAAAAGCGAAAGGCGCGGAGGCACGCTGCCCACTCGCGTGAGAGTGATACTGAACTACGGGTGGGGGTGGGCGGGTGGATTTAACTAAACCTCCCGACGCCAATCGCGCTTCGCTGACGCTGACGCTGACGCTGGCGCTGGCGCCGGCGCTGGGCTAACTGATCGGACGATGCTCGGCGACTCGGCAAAGCACTTGCTTCGGCACACGCATGGCCTGGTTCTGTGGCTGACCGGAGCCGGGATCTCCGCCGAGAGCGGGATTCCTACATTCCGCGGCAAAGAGGGGTACTGGCGCGTTGGGTCGCAGAACTATCGGCCGGAAGAGATGGCGACGATGTCGCGCGTTCCGCGAGATGCCCGACGAGGTGTGGGCCTGGTATCTCTATCGTCGCGGGGTGTGCCGTGCCGCCGAGCCCAACGCCGCGCACCGCGCACTCGTGCGGGCGGAGCAACGCACGGGAGACGGCTTTCTGCTCGTGACTCAGAACGTCGACGGCTTGCACCTCCGCGCGGGCAACACCCTCGAGCGGACGTATCAGATCCACGGCAACATCGACTTCATGCGTTGCTCGCGGGAATGCCTGCCCGCCCCGATTCCGATGCCGGACGGGATCGACCTCGTATGGGAGAAGGGGCGGCCCGTCACCGAGCATGAGCGCTCGCTTCTCAGGTGTCCCTCATGCGGCGTGGCGGGGCGGCCGCACGTCTTGTGGTTCGACGAGAGCTACGACGAGGCGAACTTCCGCTTTCAAAGCTCGATCGAAGCGGCCCGGAACGCGTCCTTGGTCATCGTGATCGGAACGACTGGCGCCACGTCGTTGCCGATGCACATCGGCACGATCGCCGCCCAACGCCGCGTACCCATGCTCGTCGTCAATCCCGAGCCAAACCCGTTCAGCGAGCTCGTGCGACGAACCGGCAACGGAGTATTTCTCCCGGGGACAGCAGGAGAGTGGATCCCGAAGCTCGTGGACGCCCTACCCGCCCGCTAGCGCTGGCACGGTGAGCGCTTGCCTCCTTTGGGCTTCAGCGATACCTACCGACTCATGGCGCGAGTATTCATGGTCGTCCTTTGCTTCGGGTTTTTGGTTTCGTGCGCGAAAGACAGCGAACCGGCGCGCTACCCGGATCGACCCGGAGGTGAGTGCAGTCGGGCGGCGGGCGCGACCTGTGCCGAGGGGTTCGTCTGCCACTACGGTCCGACAGCCGAATGCGGCGAGAGCGGGGCCATGGGCGCGTGCTTCCCCATGCCATCGACTTGCACGAAGGACTACAGCCCGATCTGCGGCTGTGACGGCCGAACCTACGTCAACATCTGCGTCGCGCATTCGCACGCCGTCTCTCCCCGGCACTCGGGCCAGTGTTCGATGACCCCGGGTGCGGCGGTCGGCAGCTGCGGCACAGATGGCGCGACGGCCGCGTGCTCCGAGGGGTTCTTCTGCCAGTACAGCGAAGCGCAATACTGCGGCGAGGTCTCTCCGCCGGGCGAATGCGCGCGCAAGCCCACGGTATGCACGAAGGAATGGGCTCCCGTCTGTGGCTGCGACGGCCGCAACTACAGCAACGATTGCGTGGCGTACTCGCACGGCGCGTCGATCCGCCATCGCGGCCTCTGCCAGGACACGGCACAAGCCGCGGCGGGGGCTGCCGGCGCCAAATGCGGGGCACCTGGGCACGGCAGCTGCGCCACGGGTCTCTTCTGCAAGTACCCGCAGCAGGCGAACTGTGGAGCGGCCGACAAGCCGGGGACATGCCAGGAACGACCCCAAGCCTGCACCGCGGACTACAACCCAATGTGCGGCTGCGATGGCAAGACCTACTCCAACGCCTGCTCCGCGCACGCGGCAGGGGTGTCGATCAAGCAGGGCGGCGCTTGCCCCTGATCACATCGTAGGCGGCGGGCATTCCATCCCGCACACGTAGTGGCCTGTGTCGCAGAGATTGCGCTCCTGGCCGTCGCAATCGACGTTGCAGGCGCCCACCAAGGAGCAGAAGACCTCGCAGGTGCCCTTGCACTTGATCTGGCAGGTGCCGCTCACGTCGGTGCACTGCGCGACTGAGCCATCTTCCAGCGTGGCGGCGCAATTGTCCGCCCTGAGACAGCGGTAGTTGCTGTCGGCGCCCGCGGTGACGATGCAATTGGCGACCGCGCTGCAATACGCGTCGCAGTTCACGCCGCACGTCCCGCGGCAAACCCCGTCGACACGGTCACCGCCCCGACAATCGAAGTTGCAGTCGTCCGTGCATGTGGCGTTGCATGATTCCTCGAACCTGAGGCAGCTCGGCGCGCACGGGACGGCGTCCTGGCAGTCGAGAGAGCAGGCGGGGCGACCCTCGCACGCGCAATCGCCGTCCGAACAGTCGAGATCCGCTGTCTGGCTGTCACCGCACCCTAGCGAGCCCGCCTGGCTTGCTAGAACCAACGAGGCAGCCGCAATCCAAATCGTGACGCGCATCCGTTCCGGTTATCAGCCCGAGGCAGACAGGTCAATGTAGGCCCGCAGGCAGCGCCGAGAATCCGCTTGCCTTCTCCGAAAAGGCGTCCCTATTCTCGACGCAGAATCGGAGGGATCACTTGCGCTGGAAGGGCAGAAAGCAGAGCGCGCATGTCGAGGATCGACGGGGGGTGCGCGCGGGACCCAAGCTTGCGGGGGGTGGCATCGGACTGCTCTTGCTGGTGGGCGTCGGTCTGTTCCTGGGTGTCGACCCCGGTACGCTGATGCAGGTGGTGCAAACGCAACAGCAGGGGATGGGAGCGCCGGCACCGCGTGAGCGCGGGCTCGAGGATGAGCAAGCGCAGTTTGTCTCCGTGGTGCTCGCGGATACGGAGGAAACCTGGAGCAAGCTCTTCGAGGCGGCGGGGCGGAGTTACGCCAAGCCGACTCTGGTTCTCTTCAGCGGCGCTGTGCAATCCGCGTGCGGCTTTGCCCAAGCGGCCGTCGGACCTTTTTACTGCCCCGCCGATCAGAAGGTGTACATCGATTTGAGCTTCTATTCGGACTTACAGGATCGCTTTCGGGCGCCGGGCGACTTCGCGCAGGCGTACGTCATTGCACACGAGGTCGGCCACCACGTGCAGACCTTGCTCGGGATCTCCGAGAAGGTTCATCGCGAGAAGGCGCGACTCAGCGAAGTGGAAGCAAATCAACTTTCGGTGCGTCAGGAGCTCCAAGCCGACTGCTTCGCCGGTATCTGGGCCTACCACGCCGACCGCACGCGCGACTTGCTCGAGCGGGGAGACATCGAGGAAGGCCTCAACGCCGCGAGCGCAATCGGCGACGACCGGCTGCAGAAGCAATCGCGCGGATACGTGACCCCGGAGTCGTTCACGCACGGGAGCTCGGAGCAGCGCGTGAGGTGGTTCAAGCGAGGCTACACCACGGGCAACGTCGGCCAATGCGACACCTTCGACGAAGCCCGTTTGTGAGTCTCACCGACACTGAGCTCTTGCGGAACGGCTCTCCGTCCACCCCTCGTCTCTTGCTGGCCCACGGCGCCGGGGCGCCGATGGACTCCGACTTCATGAACGCGATCACGGACCGAATTTCAGCAGCGGGGATTGAGGTCATTCGCTTCGAGTTCGAGTACATGGCGAAGCGGCGACGAGACGGACAGCGGCGCGGCCCCGATCGGGCGCCGAAGCTCATCGCGCGCTTTCATGAGGTGCTCGGCTGCGTTGGACCTCCGGGCGAAGTCGTCGTGGGCGGCAAGTCGATGGGCGGTCGAATCGCCTCGATGATCGCGGACGAGGCCGGCGTGGCCGGCCTGCTGTGCCTCGGATACCCGTTTCATCCTCCCGGCAAGCCCGAGAGGCTGCGGACGGCGCATCTTCAAGCGATTCAAACGCCGACGCTGATGGTACAGGGAACGCGAGACCGCTTCGGAACCAAGGAAGAGGTGGCGAACTACCGGCTTTCCGATGCGATCGAGCTCGCGTGGATGGAAGACGGCGACCACTCCCTCAAGCCGCGCAAGAAGAGCGGGCGCACACTCGAGCAGAATGTCGACGAGACGGTGCGGGCGGCGGTGGTGTTCATTCTCCGCTGCGCAGGAGATGGGTAAGATCGTCGAACTCAGCCTCGTCCGGCGGGGCGCTGCAAAAAGCGTAGTGCTCAACGCGGTTTGGGCTCAACGCGGCTAAGGTGGCCGATACGGTGCCGTAGACTGGGGTCTTCACGCAAATCGCCTGGAGGCGCCGTGCTACCTCGGCGTCAAACGGGGCACCCGACGGCAGCGGGGGCAGCACTTGAGGGTCGGGCAAAGAGCGATCGCTCAGCACCTCGATCAATTGCGGTTTGATCCCGCGCCAGGGCGCGCGTCCGATCGACTCGACTTTGACCCGCGCCTCGTCGGCTTTCGGAAACTCAGGAGAGCCGAGCCGGTCATTGCACAGGACGTGCACGCCGGGGCCGAGCGGCTCGAGCTCGACCGCGCGCGATGTGCTTCTCCCGTACGCGGCGCACAACTCTTTGCCATCCCCAAAAATGAGATTGAATTCGTTGAACGCGCGGGCGTCAACCTGCATGAGATAGCGCCTCACGCCTGCGAACGTGCCCGCACTCAGGGCCTCGATGACCAACTCCCCGCGCGAACGGAGGGCGTCATCGCGGGCGCCAAAGCTCCGTTGATTGGTGAGGCCGACGAAGACCCCGTCGGGCGTCAGCGCAAACCAGGTGCCGCCCGCACGATTGTCGCGGCCGCCGACGATGTGAGGGACATCCTTGAGCACCATCGGGCTACTCGCCGACCGGTCGTAGAACTCGTCCCGGTTGGCGGCGATCAGGGTGGAACACCACTCGTCCAACCCGTGGCGAACGATCAAGGTACACATGTCAGCGCCACGCTGAAACGAGAGCGTCGCCGCTTGCGTCGGCCAAACCGCGCACCGTCGTTGCTTCGGCGGCGGGGCCTCGCTCGGTTTCCAAATGATGGTGCAACACGACTGCTTCGGTACCGATGATGCCGATGCGCGTTGTCCGGACGACGACCTCCTCGCCAGGCAAGACGGCGCTCTTGAAGGAGACCCGCTCCGCAATGGGGCGAAGCAAAAGGGGGTCGATGCCCGCCGCGTGCATATGGCGGCTCGTCGCCTCGTCGCACCAATCGACGTACGCGGGGTGATTCGCGTGGGCGAGTGGGTCGGACCAGGTCTGCCACATCTCGAAGCGAAACTCGTCCGACGCGCCGGGCGCGTCCTCGAACGCCGGGAGATCGATCGACGGCTCGATGTCCGTCTCGCGGAAGGCCGCCGCGGACGCGTGCGAGCCCTGCTTGGGCTTGAGGGTCTCAAAGTCGACGTGCACCCACTCTTGCGTGGCCGCAGCGACCCGCTGCCCGCCGAGGCATACCCGAACTTCGCGGGTGCTGAGCGTCCGGCGCCGCAAACGGGACACCCAGGTCTTCGTGTCGAGGAGCGCACCATACGGGGTCGAGGCGTCGTGAACCATGGTCATGCGGTACACGATGAACGCAACCTTCTCTTCGCGGAAGCGCGACGGAGGCCAACCCGAGCGAATCGACGCCAGCGTCGCGGCATCCTGACAAAGCCGCCAAATGTCTCCCGCTCGCGGAGCTTCCCGCGCGGTGAACGCATTGCGAGGCAAGGTCAACGGGAACTCCCAAACCGCGTTCGTCACCCGACTCCGATAGCACCTTCGCGGGTGCGGCACCATTCGCTCCATGAACCGACGTAGAGTTGTGCGCCACGCAAGCCACATGCGGCCATGCCGAGCAGCAGATGACAGGCGGTGACGCCCGAGCCGCAATAGCAAATCACCCGCTCGGGCGGCACGTCGTCGAGGGCCTCGGCGTAGCGCTCACGAAGCAACGCTTGGTCGATGAGCGTCCCATCGTGATCGACCTGCGTCTGCCAATAGAGGTTCTGTGCGCCCGCTATGTGGCCGGCCACGGGATCGATCGGCTCCGAGTCGCCGGCGTAGCGTTCGGGCGCCCTTGCATCGAGGACCCTCCAGGCCGCATCTCGACGCGTGCGATCGACGAAGTCCGCATTCACGACCGGCCATCGTGAGATGGTCGCCGGGTACGATGCGCTCGAGGTGGTGGGCCTCCCATCTCCGCGCGCGGCTGGCGCGCCTGCCTCTTGCAACGCGGCCCACCCGCCGTCGACGACCGCAAGAGGCTGATGGCCGAGTGCGTCGAACATCCACCAGGCACGGGCGGCCGCCATGCCGCTGTTGGCTGCATCGTAGATCAGGACGGGCGTCGACGGGGTGATGCCCCATGCGCCGATACGCGTGCGCCAGCGATCGAGTGGCGGCAGTGGGTGACGGCCGCCCACGCAGGGGTTGCCTACGTCGGAAAGCTCCGTGTCCAAGTCGACGAAGCGGGCCCCGTCGGCATGGCCGTCGAGATAGGCCGCGCGGGCGCCGGAGCCAGCGCGGGCATCGAGGATCACCGCTTCTTGAAGAAGCGGTAGTGCCTCGACTGCTGGGATGATCGGGCGTGAAATCATTGGATCTTCAGAGTATAGTGCAGCAGGAGAGTAAAGTGTCTAGTCACACTTGACACTTCTAGCGCAACTCGGCACTCTGAGGACGATGGAGGGACATCGCCGCCGCGCCGGTCGACTCGATGCAGCCGCTGCACTTGCTGCACGGGCATTGCCGAAGGCCTTCACTCCCTGGATCGAACAAACTCGACTCGACGCACGGATGGTGATCGATCGGACGACGGGGCGGTCGCCCGCGCCGCTCGTCTCGGACGCGAATGCACCCGAGCCCCTCGACGAGGTCGATCCGCTGAGCCTCCTGCCACGGGGCATCGCCGAGAAGCTTCGCGCCGCGAGCCGCGACCTGAGTATGCTCCGCAACCGACTCATTCTCGGCAAGACCCCTCCGCCGGTCATCGAGCGCCCGCGCCCCTCTTCAGGCGACGTCGTTTCGCTCCCACGCAAGGCCCCCAACCTGACCCGACCCTTGAAAGTCGTGAACGTCGTGCGGGAGACCGACGACGCGGTATCGATCTACCTCAGCGAAGAGGATGGTTCCGCGCTCGTGTTTCAGCCCGGGCAGTTTTTGAGCGTGGACGTCATGATCGATGGCGAGCGCCTGCGCCGGGCGTATTCCTTGGCGAGCGCATGTCTGCCGGGCGTGCCGAGGCACATTACCGTCAAGCGCATCCAAGACGGCCGCGCAAGCAATCTTCTCAACGAGACGATTGCGGAAGGCGCCACGCTCGACGCGCTCGGCCCGTCCGGGAACTTCACGGTTGAGCCGCGGGCGGTGAACCAGCGCCATCTCGTGATGGTCGCGGGCGGCAGTGGCATCACGCCGATCATGAGCATCTTGGAAACCGTTCTGCGCGTCGAGCACGACAGCCGCGTGACGCTGATCTACGGAAACCGTGGATGGGACGACGTGATCTTCCGCGACCGCTTGGCATCGCTCTGCGAAGAATTCGGAGAACGGTTGACGGTCGACCACGTCCTCGAACATCCGCCCGAATGGTGGACCGGAGAGCGCGGACTGCTCAGCGGGGAAATCCTCGAATCACGCTTGCAGGCGCTTCACATCGAAGATGACGGCCTTCAGCGCTATTTCATCTGCGGCCCGACGCCGATGATGGACGCTGCGCACGGCGTGTTGGCCGATCGGAGTGTCGACGCGGGCAGGATCGCCGAGGAGCGCTTCACGAGCCCCGAAGCCCGCTCCGGCGTTCGGGGCAGTCTCAAGACCGAACGCGTCGTGATTTCGCGAGCGGGTAAGGAGCAAGGCGTACAAGTTGAACCTGGTCAGACCATCCTCGAAGCGGGCCTCGCCGGAGGGATCGACATGCCGTTTTCCTGCGCGATGGGCGGCTGCGGGGCGTGCCGTGTTCGCCTGACCGGCGGCGACGTCGAAATGGAGGAGCCGAACTGCCTGAGCCGTGCAGAGCGCGAGCGAGGATACGTGCTGGCCTGCGTTGGACGCCCCCTCGGCGCGGTGAACGTCGAAGTGGAGGGCTCGTGACCTCGGCGGCCAAAGCACTGGAGCCCGACGAAGATCGCTGGTGCTTTCGCATGAAGGATCTGTGCGAGGCCTCCGGGCTTCCACGACAGGCGATTCACTTCTACATCCAACAGGGCTTGCTGCCTCCCGGACGCAAGACCGGCCGCAACATGGCTTGGTACACGGACGAGCACATCGAGCGGCTGCGACTGATCAAGAAGCTTCAGCACGAACAGTTCCTGCCCCTGAAAGCGATCAAAGCGCTGTTCGACGGCGAGGACGGCGTGTTTTCGCCCGGCCAGCATGCGTTCCTCGCGGGTGTGAAAGACCGGCTGGCCGAATCGCTCACGACGAGCGAGGACCGCCGCCCGACCCTGACCCCGGAGGAAATTGCCGACAAGACGGGCGTCGACGCGCACGATGTGGAGCGCGCCTTCGACCTCGGACTCGTAGGCGGCCAGCGCTCGGCCGGGAAGCTTCGGATCGCTGGCGCCGACGTATGGATCTTCGAGGTGTTCGGGCAGGTTCGGTCTCTCGGGTTCACCCCGGAGCTCGGCTTCCGAGTCGAAGACATGGCTCTCTACCAGGACGCGATCACCGAGCTCCTCAATGAGGAGGTCCGCTTGGTCTTTGCACGGCTTTCCGAGCTGCCACCCGAAAAGGTCGCTATCATGATCGAGGCGGTCGTTCCGATCCTCGATCACTACATCATGCGTTTACATTCAACCAAGATTCGAGAATTCTTCGCCAATGTCCTCTAATGAAGGAACTGACCATGCTCAGTGACAAAGTCCTCGACAACCTCCCTCACGAGATCCGCCGCCGCCTCGAGCCCTACGTGGAAGCCGTGCAGCTCATGACGGCAACCAACAACCCGAAGGTCTTGCGATCGATGGCGATGCCCGGAGTCCGAGGACTCATCCTTCAGCGCGGCAAACAGGGCGTCCCAACGACGATGCCGTCTCATCATCGGGTCTACTTCGATTGGACGTACCCAAACGACCAACCGGAGATGCGCGAGCTCTACCAGCGCGCGAAAGAGGGCCAGTGGAACGGAGACGATCTGCCGTGGCACATCGACGTCGATCCTGAGAATCCGGAGAAACCAATCCTCCCCCCGAAATTCATGGACTACGAGGCGCTTCGGAGAGCCGGAATTCGGCTCACCGACCTCGAGGAGCGAAGGCTCAACGCCAGCGTGGCTTCATGGATGCTCAGCCAGTTCCTTCACGGTGAGCAAGGCGCGCTCTTCGCCGCTGCGCAGGTCACCGAAGCCGTCGAGTTTTTCGACGGAAAGCTCTACGGTTCGACGCAGGTGGTGGACGAGGGACGCCACGTCGAGGTGTTCCACCGCTACCTCGACACGAAGATGAACAAGCTCTACCAGATCAACGACAACCTCTTCGTGATCATCGACGCGCTGATTCAGGACTCGCGCTGGGACGTTAAGTTCCTCGGCATGCAGATCATGGTCGAAGGGCTCGCGCTCGGTGCATTCGGGACGATGTATCAGATGACCAATGAGCCGATGCTCAAGGCGCTGCTCAAGATGGTCATCCAGGACGAGGCGCGCCACGTCCACTATGGCGTCATCGCGCTCCGTGATCACATTCGCAACCAGCTCAGCGACGCGGAGCGGCACGAACGCGAGGACTGGGCGTTCGAGGTGGCGCTGTTGATGCGAAACCGCTTCCTATCGTTCGAAGTCTACGAGGAGTGGTTCGAGCACAAGCTCACGCGCAAGGAGTGGGCCAAGTTCGTCACGGAGTCCCCCGGATTCGCGCTCTTCCGCCAGGTGATGTTCCAGCGCTTGATTCCGAACCTTCGTGAGATCGGCCTGATGAGCGACCGAATCAAGCCCCACTACCAGCGGGCCGGCCTGATGGAGTACTACGACGGCGCGTCCGCCAATCAGTTGAGCGGGGACCAGCTGATCGCCGACCTCGACGCCGCCTGAGCACTCGCTCAAGGCTGCTCGACGACCACCAGCAATGCGTCGGCGTCGACCTGATCACCCGCTGCTACGGAAACGGCGGCCACGGTGCCGTCGTGCGGGGCGGTAACCGTGTGCTCCATTTTCATGGCTTCCATGATCAAGAGCACCTGACCTGCCTGCACCGCGTCGCCCTCCGCGACACGAAGCTCGATGACTTTGCCTGGCATCGGAGCGATGCAGCCGCCCGCCGGAATCGCTAGCGACTTGTCCGGAAAGCGCGGCTTGCGATGAAGCGCGACGCTGAAGCCCGTGCTGTGCACGAAGACCCGAGCGCCGTCAAAGACGACGCGTGCACGTCGCCGATGCCCGCTATCCTCGAAGACGAGGTAGGGCTCGTCCCAGGAAACGACCCGCAGGTCGCGCGCTTCGTCGCCGAGCCAGACGGTGAAGTGGTCGTCCCCGAGGTGGCGGTACTCGACCCGGAGCTCCTGCTCGCCGGCCGTGTACTCGACCCACTGCGGACTGTGGTAGTTGTTGCGCCACCCGGACGGCACGTTTGGTACGAGCTCGCGCCCTAAATCGCGTTGCTGCTGCTCGGCGAGCGCTGCGACTACGGCAGCACGATTGGCGTCCAACTCGACGGACTCGTCGGCGAGGCCGTCCCCGAGGTGGCGCTCGATGAAATGAGTGTCGATCTCGCCGGCGACGAACGCAGGATGATCGAGAACCCGAAGGAGGAAATCCCGATTGGTGGTGAGGCCTTGCACGCTGAGCGAGCGAAGCGCGCGCCGCATGCGTTGGAGCGCAACGTTGCGCGTTTCGCCCGAGGTGATGATCTTGGCGAGCATGGGATCGTAGTGGATGCCGACTTCGCTTCCGGTTTCGACGCCGCTATCCACGCGAAGGCCTTCGACGGAAGGAAGGTCCCAGTCGACCACCTTGCCGCTTTGGGGCAGAAACCCCGCCGACGGATCTTCCGCATAGAGGCGCACCTCGATGGCCGCGCCTTCGAAGCGCACGGCCTCCTGAGTCGTGCGAAGCTCCTCGCCCTGCGCGACCCGGATCTGCTCCTCGACGAGATCCAGCCCGGTGAGACATTCGGTGACCGGATGCTCCACCTGGAGGCGGGTATTCACCTCGAGAAAGTAGAAGCTCCGGTCAGGCGCCAAGATGAACTCGACGGTTCCGGCGTTCTGGTACCCAATGGCCTTGCCGCATAGCACCGCCGCCTCTCCCATTCGTTTGCGGAGCGCTGCGTCGAGCGCCGGAGAAGGCGCTTCTTCGATGATCTTCTGGTGACGCCTCTGAATCGAGCATTCGCGCTCGTTCAGGTGGATCAGGTTTCCGTGGCTGTCCCCGAGGATCTGGATCTCCACATGGCGAGGGTCCTCGATGTATTTCTCGACGAGAAGCGTGCCGTCGCCGAACGAGCTCTGCCCTTCGCGCGCCGCCGAAGCGATCGCGTCGCTGAGCTGAGCCTCTTCGCGAACGAGCTTCATGCCCTTTCCGCCACCGCCGGCGCTCGCTTTCAGTAGAACGGGGAAGCCGACCTCCACCGCTTTCTGGGCGAGCACGACTGGCTCCTGGCTGGCACCGTCATACCCGGGAATCACCGGGACCCCAGCCTTCGAGACGAGGGCCTTGGCTTCTCGCTTCGACCCCATCGCCCGAATCGCATCGGCCGTGGGTCCGATGAAGATCACCCCGGCTTCAGCGCACGCATCGGCAAACGTGGCGTTCTCGGCAAGGAACCCATAGCCCGGGTGAATGGCGTCGCTTCCCGTCAAGGCCGCCGCTTCGAGGATCCTGTCGATTCGTAGATAGCTCTCCGCGCTCGGAGCCGGCCCCAACCGAACCGCCTCATCGGCTTCCGCCACGAATGGCATGGCTGCATCGGCGTCGGAGTAGACCGCGACGGTAGAAATACCCATCTTCCGGCAGGTCCGCATGATGCGACGTGCAATTTCGCCTCGATTGGCGACCAAGATCTTTTGAATCGTTTTCGTCAACGCCCTCTTGCTCCCTAGTGTCTGAAGACACCCCATGAGGTGGTCCCCTCCACTGGGGCGTTGTACGCGGCCGACAGGCAGATGGCGATTACCGAGCGCGTATCCCGGGGGTCGATGATCCCGTCGTCCCAAAGCCGCGCCGTCGCGTAGAGTGCTGACGACTGATCCTCGATCATCTTCTCCGTCATCATCTTCGCAACTTGTAGCCTCTGCTCGTCGACTTCGACGCCCTTCTTCGCCGCAGCATCACGCTGGATGATGTCGAGCACGCCGGCGAGCTGCTTGCCGCCCATGACCGCGATTTTGTGGTTCGGCCACGTGAAGAGGAATCGCGGAGAGTACGAGCGTCCGCTCATGGCGTAGTTGCCGGCCCCGTAGCTCGAGCCGGTCATGATGGTGATCGCGGGAACGGTGCTGTTCGAGACAGCGTTGATCATCTTTGCGCCGTGCTTGATGATCCCGTTCTGCTCGTACTGCTTGCCGACCATGAAACCGGTCGTGTTCTGCAGATACAGCAGCGGGATGTTCGCTTGGTTGCAGAGCTGGATGAACTGGGCACCCTTGTTCGCGCTGTCACTGAAGATCGTCCCGTTGTTGGCGATGATCCCGACCGGATAGCCGTGCACGTGAGCCCAGCCACAGAGCATCGTCTTGCCCCAGAGGGGCTTGAACTCGCTGAAGCGTGATCCGTCGACGATCCGCGCGATGACTTCGCGCTGGTCGAACGGAACCCGGATGTCGGCAGACGCGATCCCGAGGAGATCCTCCTGATCGTAGAGCGGCGCCTCGACCGGCCTCGGGCGGAGCCAACCATGCTTCTCCCAGTTCAGGTGCGCGATGATCTCGCGGCCAAGCCGGATGGCGTCCATCTCGTCCTCGGCAAGGTAGTCGGAGACACCGCTGATGGTCGAATGCATCTCGGCGCCGCCGAGCTCCTCGTGGTCGGTCTCTTCGCCGGTCGCCATCTTCACGAGCGGAGGCCCGGCGAGATACACCTGGGCCTGCTCCTTCACCATCACGACGTAGTCGCTCATCCCCGGCATGTATGCGCCGCCCGCCGTCGAGCTCCCGAAGACGAGGCAGACGGTAGGAATCCGTGCCTCCGAACGCTGCGTCAGGTGGCGGAAGCCCGCGCCCCCGGGAACGAAGATCTGATCTTGTTTGGGGAGGTCCGCCCCTGCAGACTCGATGCAGCTGATACCCGGCAGCCGGTTCTGTTCGCAAATCTCGGCGAGCCGTCCGGTCTTCAGCATGCTGATCGGGGTGATCGCCCCACCCTTCACGGTCGCTTCGCTTGCAACGAGGCAACACTCGACACCACTGACGACACCGACACCGCCAACGACTGCGGAGCCGCTCACTTCCCCCTTCATCGCATGACCAGCGAGAGGCGCGATCTCCAAGAAGTAGCTGTCGCGGTCGAGCAGCATCTCGAGACGCTGACGCGGAAGAATTCGACCACGTGAAAGGTGGCGCTCGACGTACTTCTCACCGCCTCCGCCGTTCGCTTTCGAAAGCGCCTCTCCGACCTCCTCGAGCGCCGCGAGATTGCCGCTTTGGTTCGATTGGAAGGTCTCGGACTTTGGATCGACCTTCGACCGCATCACGGGGTAGCGCTGTTCGTCAGGCATGCGCGGAGGATCCTAGAGGCTGTCCCCGACACTGAGCAAGCAGAAAATGAATGAGCATTCAATCAGCATGAATCCTCGAGAGCGTCGCTTTTCCTGCATGGCGTTGTCCCGAGGTGATGTTCCGTTCACAGTATAACTAGATTTTTTTGATCATATGGTTGCCAATTTTCCAGGCTGGTGGTACCACACGCTTACAGACCACGGAGATCAAGCAATGTCAGCACAAAAGTCCAGCAATGCCGTAATGATGACCGAAGTGATTGAATCGGTGAAAGCCCGAGGGTGGATCACCTACAACGAAGCTTCGGCGGTCATCGCCGAGATGGGCGCCACTCCGGGGACGGTCCGCCGCTTCCTTCGGCGCATCGAGGCCGCAGGCGTCGAGATAACGGTCAAGCCAGGGCGCAGCCGCCGGGCCGATCGGCGCCGCGCGACGAAGCAGGCGGCGAACACGAATGTGCTCAGCGCGGAACCGGTGCAAACCTATCTCGATTGGATGGGCGCGGTCAGTCTGCTTACGCGTGAAGGCGAGGTCGAGCTTGCTCGCCAGATCGAGCGCGGCCGTCAGACGATTTACGACGCCGTTCTCGAGCACGGGTTCCATCTCGATCAGATCGAAGAGGTCCGAGAGCGTGTGACGAGCGGCGACCTGGCGATTCGCGAAGCCGTCATCGAGTCGACGTTCGACGCCCTCCTTTGCACGCTCGCGTCCTATGTCGAGTCTTGCGAAGAGGGCGGGGCAGCCCGGAAGAAGGCGGAAGCGGACTCCGGCCTCTCGGCGAACAAACTCCGCAAGCTTCACGAGGCGGTTTGCGTTGCCCACGCAGACGTCGAGCGCGCAAAATCCGAGATGGTCGAGGCGAACCTTCGCCTCGTCGTTGCCATCGCGAAGAAGTACCTCAAGCGCGGCCTCCCCTTCATGGACTTGATCCAGGAGGGCAACATGGGACTCATGCGCGCAATCGATAAGTTCGACTACCGCCGCGGGTACAAGCTGTCGACGTACGCCTCCTGGTGGATCCGCCAGTCGATGGCGAGGGCAACGACTGATCAGGCGCGCACGATTCGTATCCCGGTTCACGCGTGCGAGCTCCTCACCAAGGTGACGGGTATGACCCGCCGGCTCACGGGCGAGCTCGGTCGGGAGCCCACGGCGGCCGAAATCGCAAAGCGAATGAAGCTACCGGCCGACCAAGTCGCCAACCTACTGATGATCTCGCGCGACACGGTGTCCCTCGAGATGCCGGTCGGAAACGACGGCAACAGCGAGCTCCGCGACCTGATCGCGGATGATGAAGCCGGGACGCCAATGGATTCGGTCATCGGAGAAGATCTCTCCAAGTCGGTGATGCGCGCGCTCGAGACGCTCAACCCGCGCGAACAAAGGATCATCCGCATGCGCTTCGGCATCGGGGAGAAGGAATCGCACACCTTGGCGGAGATCGGCCGGGAGTTCGGCCTAAGCCGCGAGCGCATTCGACAGCTCCAGGCATTGGCGCTCCGGAAGCTCCGAAGCGTTCACGGCGACGCGGCGCTGAAGCAGTTCGTCAGCGCGTAAAGGCGCACCAGGCATTCTCAGGACGAGCTTGTGTTCTGGGGATGCAGACCTTCGGGTTCGCGCGAATCTACGACCGCAAGGTTGGAGACGACGCGCTCGCAGGCCGAAGGCTCGACTGGGCGCTGAATCAGCTGTTGTATGCAGGTCCGATCCTCGCCGGCACGACGATGATGGCCCATGTTGAGGACTTCGAAGAATACACAGAAGGTGTTCCTCATGTCGATCACCGGTCTCGTGTCGATCTAGACCTGGGGCTTCAACACCTGGGGCGAGGCGTTCTTCATCATGAACGTCTTTCACGCGGTGCAATACTTCGGCATCGTCTGGGCGACGGAGAAGACGACCACCACGCGTCGATTCCGCCTGGAGGGCAGACGCTTCGGCGCCCTTTCCCTCTCAACCCCTTGGTTCTCGCCGCTCAGGCCTTCCCGGCGCTCACCCGTCGAGCTCGCCGTTTCTTGCCTTGCCGATCCACTTCTCCATGGTCTTTTGGACGACGTCGAGCGCCATGTTCTTGAACGGGCGGAGGAGAAGCGGGACCTTCTCCATGTCGATGATGGCTTCGCCCGGCCGCATGTCGACGGTCGCGGCGACTCTCACGCCCTTGACGTGAAAAGTGATCTCGGCGTGGGTATCGCTCGTCCACGTAGTCTTCGCGTCGTACTTCGCCCACTTCTCGGTGTAGTGCTCAGCGGCCTTGTTCGCGGCCTTCTTTGCCAGCTCCGGACTCAGATCGTGCTTGATGATGTGCTGCATGAAGCCTCTCGGTGGGCACAGGATTGCACGAAACGAAGGGGGCGCGCTATCTCACGCTCGGCTGCGGGCGGCCCTGCTCGATCCAGGCGGCCAGGGCGGACGGATTACCGAGAGTCCGTGTGGCTTCGGGGAGCGCCCAAGCCCGGACCGAATGGTCGCGGCAAAACGCTTCGATGTTGGAGCGTTTGCGCGCCTGCTCTTTGGCGAGCTCCGTGTGCATCTGCCTAAGCTTCGGCGCCAAGGCCGCAAGGCGTGCGGGGTACTCGGGCCGTGGTTCTCGCGACAGCGCCACCTCCGAGATGAACGCGCGGTTGAAGACGACGTGCGCCAGCTGAAAGTCACGGGCAACGACCTCTGCGGCCACCGACCGGGCGGACTGAAGCCCCACCGAGTCTGCAGAGGACACCAATACGAAGCTCGTGCTGTCCGACCGCATCAAGTCCCGCACCTCCCTGGCGCGCGCCGCAAAACCTTCGCGAAGAAACGACATCTCCGTGAGGAACTCGGTGAGGGCGGACACCAGCGAATCCCCCGCAACGGTCCGCAGCAAGCGCTGCGCCAAGGTGCCTCGCCCGCGCTCGGCCGAGTCTCCCGAAGCCTGCAGGAACCAACGAACCACCCGTTGATCGAGAAAGCTGACCAATCGAGCTGGCGCGTCGAGGATCTCGATCGAGCTCTGTGCCGGGGGCGTGTCCACGACGACGAGATCGTAGCGGGGGTCGTTTACTGTCTCGTGCACGCGTTCCATCGCGGCGTACGCATGAGACCGGGCGAGCGTGTTCGAGAAGGCCTGATAGATGCGGTTGTCGAGCACGCGCTTCGCCCGCACGTCATCGTTGGCCGCGCGACGGATGATGTCGTCGGCACTCGCTTTCGTTTCGAGCATTGCTGCATGAAGCTCGCCGCCTGGGACGGCGTTCGGCAACGCGACATCGGAAGCCTCATTGCGGATTCCATGGATACCAAGAGCATCCGCAAGCCTCCGGGCCGGGTCCGCGGTCAACACGAGGACCGACCTGCCCCGAAGAGCCTCGCGCAAGCCGAGTGCCGCTGCAAAGGTGGTCTTGCCAACGCCGCCGACACCGACACAAAACGCGAGCCTGCAGTCGTCCGGGAGGACGATCATCGCCCCCCCGCTCGTCGAGGACGTCGGCGAGCGCCTCGATGATCGCCGGGCCGTCCTCGCGCCTGGCGTCGAGCGCGATGGTAGGCAAGTCGATGTCGCGCCGAAGGCCTCGGAGGCACTTCTCCGCGGTATCGCCGCGGCGCGCGAGGTAGTCGGCGAGGGCGAGGTCGCCGGCCCAGGGCTTCCCCACGCTTGGGCCCTCGAGCTCCTCTTCGACCAACCGCCGCTCGTTCTTGTCGAGCCATGGGGTGGGAACTCGGTTGATGAAGAGGTAGCCGAGGTGGAGGTCTTTGCGTTCCTGAAGCCCCCGATACAGCTGAACGGTTTCATTGACTGCGAGCGGCTCGGGAACGGTCACGATGTGAATTGCGCATCGGCTCTCGTCGCGCACGAGCTCCGTCGCGCTGTCCAACACCTGCCGAAGCGGTCCGTCTTTGAGAAACACCTCCAACACGCCAGGCAAATCGAAGAACATCAACGCATGCCCGGTGGATTCCAGATCGACGAGGATTGGATCCCAGTGCTCGTCTGCGGCGAGTTGCGCGACTCGGTGCAAGGTCACGATCTCGTCCACCCCTGGCGCTGCCATGAACAACCGACGGAGGGACTTGTTCCTCGTGATCAGCGTTGCGAGGAAACGCAGCTTCAGCCGCGAGGTGATGTAGTCGACCAAGGCTGGCTCAAACTGCACCCGCGTCGCAAACACGCCGGGCGCGACCTCGGACGGCACATAGCCGACGTTCGGACCCCGAAACGAGTGGGACGACGACGTGTGGATGCCCAGTTCGACGATGAGCGGCCTCTTGCCGGCGCGCACCGCGGCCATCGCCAGTGCGCCAAGTACCGTCGACTTGCCGACGCCGCCCTTGCCGGTGAAGAACTGAACCGGCCGTGTCAGAGGTTCCCGCCTGGACGAATCCACCTCTGACACCTAGCAGGATCAAATCATGTTATCGAGTCACCCACCCGCATGAGAACCTGGATCCAAGCCGCGCGGCCGCTGGCGCACGTCAACATCATCGTGCCTCTTCTTCTAGGACACGTCGCAGCCTGGCACGTCACCGGATCGTTCGATCCTCGGTGGCTCGCAGCGGCGCTCGCGTGGGGCGTCCTCGATCACCTGTACATCATCTTCGCAAACGACTTCGCCGACCACGCAAGCGACAGCGGTCACCGGACACTCTTCTCGGGAGGGTCGGGAGTGATCCCCGAGGGCAAGCTCGCACCGGCGCAAGTCGGGCGCGCGGCACTGGTGGCGGCGACGCTCTTGCTCGCGTACTCCTGTACGCTGGCGTTTGTCGGCCGCGCGTGGACGCCGCTCTACGGACTCGCTGCACTGCTGCTGATGTGGCTCTACAGCTTCCCGCCGGTGCGCGCGAGCTATCGGGGCGGAGGCGAGCTGCTGCAGGGGGCGGGGGTCGGCATCGGCCTGCCTTCGCTCGCGTACTACGTGCAGACCGAGATGGTGCTCGCCCCCGGCTGGGTAATCGGGCCGGCCGCACTGCTCGGTGTGTGCAGCAACGTTCTCACTGCGCTTCCGGACATCGAGGACGACACACGTGCGGAGAAGAGAACGTGGCCGGTTCGGCACGGGATGGCGTCGGCGCGCCGCTTCGCCTCTGCAGGGATCGCGTTCGCCGCGTTTGGGGTATTCCTATGGACGCCGGACGTCTCTGTGCCAGCGAAGGCTGCCGTTGCGATCATCCCACTCGGCCCCTTGCTCGCCGGGGCACGCGCCGAAAATCCGCTCCGCGCGGCTGGATGGTCGAGCATCGCGCTCAACCTCCTAGTCGGGCTTTGGATGCTCGCGATGCTCGCCGGGTACTAGCGAGCCAAGCCAAGGCTCTCCGCGACCCGCCCCCGGAGGGCGTCGAAGTCGCGGGAGGCGCTGGGCTCCGCATCGAGCCGCCACGCCTCGACGGGGATGTAGCCTCGTTCTGCGAGGCGACGGTAGAGTGCGAGCTCGTCCTCGGGATCGCGAGTAAAGGAGAACGGATTTCGCGCCCCGGTGCCCGAGAGCTTCGGGTAAAGCGTGTCGTCCGCCTCGATCAGCGTGAGGATGTCCCTTCCCCGTGTTTCGACCTGCTGCAGAAATCGAAGCGAAAAAGGTCCAGTGCCCGTCCGCGCTTCCGGATCGCTGCGCAACCACCGGGCCCAGTCGAAACCGTAAATGAAGTCGTGCACGTACCGGAAGCGAATCGTCGACTGCTGTCCGTACATGCGCATCAACCCGACCGTGATCTCCATCGCATGGTCGAGGTGGGCTCCGTAGCTCGGCGCCTCGCGCGCCTCCTCGTGGACCGAGCGGAGATAGAAGTCGAAGTCCCACAGCACGTTTTCGGGAAAGCTCTCGAGTTGAGCTTGCGCCACGGCCGACGCGACCGCGGCTAAGTGCGGAAGCTGCGACGGCTCGGCGAGTTGACTCACGAGGTCGCTCAACGGCGTTGCCCGCGAGCGCTCGGGGTCGAGGGTGAGGGCTCCACGAGGAGTGGCGTCGATGCGGGCGTCGATCTCCGCAAGAGTAGCGAATGTCTGATTCATGGCGGGAACGGTCATGCCAAACTCGACTCGAGCCACAACAGGACGGCGGCCACCGTCGTACTATGCCAGATCGCGCGGTGAAGGAAGTGTTTGTAGCGCGCCTGCGCGCCGAATGCGTTGGTCACCGCATCGTTGCTCACCCGCCGCATTGCGATGAAGTTCCAGGCTACGATCCCAAGCGCGGGTCCTGCTGCCCACGCGGGCACCCAGTCAGGCCGCCAAATCGCTCCCAGGGCCCAAATCGTCCCACCGGCGACAACGCAAGCTTCGGTCAGTCTTCTCCCGACCGCATTGCCAAACATCGAGACGAAAGTTCGCTTGCCGCCGACGCGATCGCTCTGCTCGTCGGAGAGACCGCTGGCAATGCCGCTTGCCAGGGTTAGGATCGCAAAGCCCGCGACCCAAAGCCACACTCGCGGGAGGTTTTCCCCCGCTTGCAAGTACGCGTTGTAGAGCGGCAAGGCGAGCCCGACGCCAAGCATTTCGAGCAGCTCGCCTCCACCACGATAGTTCAACCGGATCGGCGGCAGCGTGTAGGCCATGAACAAGAGCATGCACCCGACGCCCGCTTCGAATGCGAAGCGCCGGCCCAAGGCCGCCTCCGCGCCGAACGCGCCGAGTGCTGCGACAAAGCCACAGACGAGGCCTGCAGCGCCGACGGCGCGGGGTCCCAGGATGCCATCAGGGATCGTCTTGGGAGAGCAGCCATCCGGAAACATGTGGCGCTTGATCGCGTCGACATCGCGGTCGCCCCAGTCGTTCAACAAGACGATGAACGCGAGCCCAAAGAGAGTGAAGGCGAGCCCCCACGCGAACGCTCTCAAGTTCAACTCGCCCACCGCGCTGGCCGCAAGGAGCTGACCAAGAAGCGCCGGCACCACCAACTTGGGCCAACTCGCCGGCTTGAGCGCGTAGAGCCACCGATTGACGCCGTATACGGACAGCTCGCTTCGCGTAGCGGACGTACTCATGAGCCGCGCAGAAGATCGTTGAGCGTGTCAGCCTCGGAGGAACCAGTGTCGATGTGCTTTGCGCGTTCCTCCCATTTCGATCGCGCCATCGCCCGCATGTCTTGGACGGAGTCCATCTCGTCGACGATCTCGAGCCCGATCAAGGTCTCTAGGACGTCTTCCATGGTGACGACACCGTCGATACCACCGTACTCATCGACGACCACTGCGATGTGCTCGCGATTGTCGAGCAGCTTCTCGAAAAGGGATGGCAGCGCGATGGTGTCGGGCACCATCAACGCCTCTCGGGCAAAAGAGCTCAGGGGAACACCGAGATCGTCACGCGCGGCGCGGAGTAGCAGTTGGTCTTTGAGGATGTACCCGGTCACTTGGTCAGGAGTCTCTTTCCAAATCGGGATTCTGGAAAAGATCATGGAGCCGCGCGACGCGATCGCATCCCGCACCGTGGTGTTTTCCTCGAGCGAAAACATGACCGTCCTCGGCGTCATGATGTCTCGGGTGCGGAGCGAGCCGAAATGAAAGAGATTGCGGAGGATTCTCATCTCCGACTCGTCGAAGACGCCCTGCTCTTCGCCAACCCGCGCCAAGGCGGCGAACTCCTCTCGGGAAAAGGTCTGTGTGCCCCGGTTCCGTTTGAGGATGTGAGTGATCACCTCCGACAACCAAACGAAGGGCGACAAGACCAGGATCATGATCGGGAGCACCCTTGCCATGAAGCCGGTCAGGTGGCGCCAGTACAGCGCACCGAGGGTTTTGGGGAGGATCTCGCTGACGATCAAGATCGCAAGGGTAAGCACCCCAGATGCGATGGCCAGTGCCTCGGAGCCCCAAAGCCGTTGCGCCTCGGCGCCGACGCCAGCTGCGCCCGCGGTGTTGGCGAACGTGTTCAGGGTCAAGATGGCGGCCAGCGGGCGATCGACATGCGATTTCAGCACTCTTATTTTGGAACCGACTTTCGGTCGATCTTGCTCCAGCTTGGCAACATGCGACGGGGTGACACTGAGGAGCGCCGCCTCGAGGATCGAACATAGGAACGAGACGCCGAGCGCGAATCCGAAATAGGCGAAGAGCGCCGTCATCCGGACTCCCGCCAGTTCTCTGCCCCGCCCTCGGACCGACGAAAGGGTCCGTGATGGGCGAGCTCCTCAATCTGCATACGGACGGACGCCGCCTCTCGCGGTAGGAAATCGGCGACCGCCTGTGCGAGCACGGGATGGCGAACCCAGTGGCCGCTGTAGATCGGGACCGGCATCAAGCCGCGCCGTAGCTTGTGCGTGCCTTGGGCGCCAGCTTCGAAACGTCGCATGCGCTGGTCGATCGCGTGCTCGATGAGCCGATAGTAGCAGAGCTCGAAATGGAGCATGTCGTGCCGTTCCCTTGCGCCCCAATATCGGCCGTAGAGGTGGCCTCCCTTCTCGAAGTTGAGGGAAGCGGCGACGATTTGTCCCTCGTCCCGCGCAGCAAATACTAGGGGCGAGCCATCGAGCTCGGTCGGGGCGAGCTCGAAGAACTCCGGCGTGAGGTAGGGGTAAGAGCCCTTGCGACCGCACGTCGCACGGTACAAGCGCTCGATTGTCCGCCAATCGGCCAGGCTGAGCTCGTCGCCGTGAAGCCTGTCGATCCGAAGGCTCGACTCGGCCGCCACACGCCGCTCCTTGCGTAGCTTCTTGCGCATCGACGATCGGAATGCGCCGACGAAGTCGTCAAAGCTCTCGTAGCCAGCGTTTCGCCAATGAAACTGAAACGAGAGCCGCTTCATCAAGCGGCCGTCCGCCGCGACCCACTCCTGCTCCTCGGGGCTCAAGAAGAGCAGGTGAATCGACGAAGCTCTTGTCGCCTCGGCCACTTCGAAACAACCGTCGATGAGCCGCGAGACCAAGGGGCCAGGTTCCTCCCCAGGCGCGAACAAGAAGCGGCGGCCCGTGACGGGCGTTACCGGAACCATGGCGACCAGCTTGGGATAGTAGCTAACCCCGAGCCGTGACGCGGCGTCTGCCCACGCCCAGTCGAAGATGTACTCCCCATAGCTGTGCGTCTTGAGATAGAGAGGGAGCGCTCCCACGAGACGGTTGCCCCGCCATGCGGTGACGTGCGTCGGCTCCCAGCCGGACCCGAGCCCGACCGAGCCGCTCTCTTCGAGCAGGGAGAGAAACGCATGCTCGACGAAAGGGTCGTCCTCGCCGACGAGCTCGTTCCACGCGCGAGGGTCTACCGACCTCAATGACGAAAGGACTCGTATGTCGGGGGACTCAGCCAAACGAGTGGAGGAGTCTGCACGACCAAGCGCGCTAGAGCCAGCCGAGGTAGTGCGTGGGGCCCCGCTCACCCCGAACGCGATTGATCAGCCGCTTCACGACCGCGTAGCGGCGAAAGAAGCCCTCGACGCGGCGACGATCGCGGACGCCGAGAGGGCGATCAGAACAGATTCGCTTGGGATCGGAAGCGCCCGCATCGACGAAGCCGATCGTCGCCCGGACGATGACCGTCGCGCGAGCGCCACGGGGGAGCCGAGGACCAAGAACGACCGCGTCGATCGCATCGCCGTCGTCGGCAACGGTGCCGGGCAGGTGCCCGTAGTTGAACGGCGATGGAAGCGGAGAGACGAAGTCGATGCTCCCGTCGTCTTTTCGTTTGACGAAGCTACCGCGCGGGACATCGATGATGACGCTCGCGGTCTCGTCGCTCATGCACGGAGCTCGCAGGCGGTCGCTACGAGCCCGTCCTCGACGAGGTAGCGCCCGGACATTTCATAGCCGGGCTCGAGCTCGCCGGCTTCCTGTTGAAAGACCGCGTGAAACGAACCTTCGCCAAGCTCGACCTGCACGGCATGAAACCCGAGGAACTGGGTCGTCAGCGCGTACTGGCACTTGTAGACCGCCTCCTTGGCGCTGAAGAGGATCTTGCCCATGAGTCCTGCGTCCGGCAACTCATGCAACCACTCGCGTTCCCGGACCGTGCAGACGCGCCGCCACAAGGCTTCCTTCAACGGCGTCGCAGGTTCGAGGTCGATGCCAAGGGAGCGCAGCTCTCCGAGCCGCCCTACGGCAGCGGCACACCAGGTATCGGTGTGAGAAATGCTCCCCACAAAACCGGGCGGCCAAATCGGCGCACGATCCTCGCCACGCTCGATCGGCTTCGTCGCGGCGACGCCGAGGCGCACCAACGCGAGGCGGCTGCAGACGCGCCCGGCGGTGAACTGCTCGACGCGAGTCTGAGCGGCCCCCTCGATCGCGTCCCGTTCAGCGGGTAGCAGACCTCCGCCGACGGAATGTGGATCGACCTCCTCCGTCTCGACGTCATCGGAGACCAATCGATGGAAGAGAGGTTTATGCATCTATCGGCCGCCGATGGCACCGGCAACAGCAAGAATCGCAGAAGGAATTGGCAAGGGAGATCAGGGGGGAAAGCGCGTTGAGGACGTCGCCCGTGCTGGCGTACCAGGCCCGGCTGACGTACACGATGTCACCCGGCACGAGCAGGACGTCCTTGGAGTCCCCTGCGCTCAACGCCTTCATACTGGTCGTGTACACTCGAGGTTCGTCCAGAGGGCCTCGGATGATACGAATGTCTTTTCGATCGCCACGCGCAGTGATCACGCTTCCTGCCCTTGCCAGCACCTCGGTCAAACGCAGGCCATCCCGGTATGCAATCGGCTGCGGCTTACGCACCTCGCCCAGCACCATGATCAACTCATCGGTGACGGGCGGTATGAACAGCTGATCCCCGGGCTGAACCCGAACGTTGTGCCTCGGGTCACCCCGCCTGGCGAGCTGGAGGCTCACTGGGACGGTTTCGTTGCCTCTGACCAGCCTGGCGAGATCGAGGTTGCCAAGCAGTGTGGGAATGAGATCCGCCTGAGCTGTGGCGGGGCCGCCGGCTAGGGCCAGTAAATCCGCCAACCGCATGCCCGGGGAAACTTTGAATCGGCCTGGCTTCGTCGCCGCCCCGACCACAGTGGCCATGTGCCCGTCGAGGAGAGTGATGACGAGATTCACACGCACGAAGCGATCATAGCGTCGCAGGGCTTTCTCGACGGCTTGCTCTGCTTCCGAAAGGGTCTTTCCCCCAACCTGCACGTCGCCCCCCAAAGGTACGTGGAGCTGGCCCATCGCATCGACGATCAGGTCCTCGTAAACCTCGGTCTTTGCTGACACCGTCGTGAGCCGGATGATATCACCGGACAGAAGTCGCAGCGCCGCGGGAGGATCGGAATCAACGCCGCGCGGCCGAACCACCTCGGGCGCCGAGAAACCCGGGTCGTCCTCCGGGTGGGTCGGCGCCTGCGGAAGTCGGTTCCGCATGCACGCAGAAAGCAGCATGAACGAAAGGAAGAGTGCCGTAGCGCGACGCATATTTGTGATTAACGTGCTGACCGGACGTCTGCAAGGTTCGCACGACAAACCCCGCAAATCAGAGGGCTACTCTCCACTGGAATAGCCAATACGTGCAAGAAACCGACCGATGGTGGAATCGGTGGTCAGCGGTACATGTGCTCGGTTTCCTTACTCACCATCTTGATAGCGGCGCGGCGCGGCAGGAGCCGCGCGAGCAAGGCAGACGCGAATCGGTTTCGGCGCCCGGACACCCCTGTCGGGTGCTGGCCGAGGTCGCGGAGTGCCTGTTCGGTGACGTCGTCTGGCCTCATGGGACGCGCGAGCCAGCTGGTGGGAATCTTGTCGGTCGAGCCCTCGTAGTTGGGCGTGAGCGTCGCGCCTGCGATGCAGCCAAGGACATCCACGCCGCGCTGCCCGAGCTCGCGCCACAAGCCCTCCGCGAGGATGGTGTCGTAGGCCTTGGTGGCGGCGTAGTTCGCGACCATGGCCGTCCCCTGAAGGCTGCTCATCGAGCTCATGATGATGATGCCGCCCTTCCCTCGATCTGCGAGCCGCCGGCCGAAGTAGTGCGACACGCGCAAGGTCCCGAGTACGTTGACGCCGACCGCCTTGATGTGGTCATCGACGTCAACGTCGATGAAGGCACCGATTGGGGAGTAGGCCGCGTTGTAGATCACCAAACCTACGTCGAGACCTTCGGTCGCTTGGCCGAGCCCGGACGCGACGTCCGGGGAGCCAAGATCGAGCGGTTGGACTCGAACCTCTACCGCGTGATTCGCTCTAATCTCGGAAGCAAGCGCTTCGAGCGGTCCCGCGCGCCGCGCGACGAGAACGAGGTTGAAGCCCCGCGCGGCGAGCTTCTTCGAAAACGAAGCACCAATGCCTTCCGATGCCCCCGCGACCACCGCCCATGGGCCGTAGCGCTCGATGAACGCCGACACGCTCACGCGTTCTCAGTGAAGGGCGTCTCGGCGTTCCACATTCGCTTGATCGTGTACGCGGGCACCAATACCCATGGAGCGTTGAGAGCGAGCACCATCCAGGGATGAGGCGTCGAGTGCGGGCCCATGAACTCCTCGCCGAGGATGATCGTGACGTTCGTGATCAGTACGGATGCCCAGATGATGCTCGGAATGCGAATCCAGTTCTTGCCTTTCGTGTAGGCGTAGATGGCAAAGACGTAGAACGGCCCAAAGAAGAGCGAGTCGATCCATATCGTCATGCGCCACCATACGGGGCGCGCGATCAGGACAGGGTCAAAGTTCCTGCCGTACCAATGGATGATGTCGACCCAGAATGCCGGCGGCCACAGAGGGTACTCCCAGTCCCCGCTGATGTCCGGAAGCACAATCTGCTCGACGTCGACGATGTACGTGATGAGAAGGATATTGAGCCAGAAGAAGGCCAAGATGATGATGTCGCCCTTGCGGCGCGACAGCGGAATCACACGCTCCATGAATTACCCTCGTTTGAAGTTGCCGGGAGGGTACTCACGGAACCGGGAAAATCCAGCCCTAATGCGCGAGTGGGAGCTCGCTTTGCGGCAGGAAACCACGCCCGACCATGAAGCGCGCCATCTCGGTCAGATATGCGCCGCGGTCCATGTGGATGATGTGACTACCGGGAAACCAATGGATTCTGCAGCGGCCCCAATGATCCCATAGGAGACGCGAGTGCTTGGGGGGCGCGAGGCGATCACCCACCCCGCCGACGATCATCAGGCGTTCAGGCGGGAGAACAGGCGCGTAGGTGAGCGGGCAACTAACGGCGACCATTCGTCTCACGTCCTGGAGCCCCATTCCCTTCGTCGAGAGCGCGCCCCGAAGCAGCAAACCGATGGGCTGCCACTCGAGGATGAGGTCTGCGAGGCTCACGACCGGCACGTTTGGAATGGCAAAGGCAAGCCGATCCTCCACGCTCGCAAGCATCGCGGTCGTGAAGCCGCCGAGGCTGAGGCCGGTCACGCCGATCTGCTCTGCGCCACGCTCGCGCTGCAACCAGTCGAAGAGGATCCGGAAGTCGAAGACCGATTGGGCGACGGCTTCATTGAGGCGCGACGAGCCGCCGGCGAAGTAACCGTGACCCGAGAACGGCGAGAAGCGCGTTTGGCGCGGGCCATGAAACGGAAGCGTGAACAGAACGACGTTGCACCCCATTCGGTAGAACCAAGGAAGGGCGAAGAACCATTCATTGATCAGATACCAGTCTGCCGTGAAGCCATGGATCGCGACGATGGTCGGTCGGGGTTGGTCGCCGCGGTGGCGAAGCATGCGCGCATGCGCCACACGGTTGCCTCCGTGACGCAGGTACCGCTTGTGCTGTGCCGGGTTGACGGGTTGGAAGGGGCTGTCGAAGCTGATCGCCTCGGCCGTTCCGTCTTCGGGTTCGAAGCGCGGCAGCCAACGACCCTTCTGTACGCGCACGCGAACGCCGGAAGGCGGCTGCACGAAAAAGCGCGTGGGATCCCCCGATTCCGCGATACCCGCGTAGAAGTCGGCGTCGCGAATCGCGCGGCGCAGCTCGATGGGGTTGTATCCGAGCGGGAGGGCCATGCTCGAGATCATCGAAGCGCCGAAGGTTCGGAGCACGGTGTCGAACCCGGCGGCGGCGCCGACCTTCAGCCGGTCGGCAAGCGCGAGCTCAAAACCCTCCGGGCGCTTGGCGAAGTCCGTGTCGAGCTCCTCCCACCAGTGCCCTCGCCGAAGAAGCGGCGCTGCGCGCAGGCAGGATTCGTGCGCGATCCGGGACACGACGGAGGACTCGTCCACACGGTCAGCATACCGGATCGCGATCTCACGATGCACGTTTTGGGCTCAAAGAGCGGCTTCAACCTCGAACGGAAGCACTCCGAGGAGGCTTCCCTGGGCATCACGGATCTCGACTCGCCAGAGACCCGGCGCGTCGAAGTGCCGGGTATACGCCCAGGTCCGCCAACGCGGCACCGATGCCGGGATCTCGAGCTCGATACCGCCGCTCACCTTCCCGTTTGGCCCGATGAAGTGCACGAACAGGCTCTTGTCCGTTTCCGACTCGTTGCTGACCTCCACGAACGCATAGACCTTCTCGTGCTGCGGACCAAACGACGACGGCGAGTCGGCCGGCTCACGTTTGCTGATTTCAGAGGTGGTGAGGAAGCGTTGGATGGTGACACCGTCGACAGTCTCGATGGTGGGCTCGAGGACAGCATCGGGCGCCGTGGGTTCTTCCTCGACGACTACAGGCCTCGGCGGTTCGGAAGGGACAGGCTCGGGCTTGGCCGGCGTCACCGTCGACGTCAGCATGGGCTCCGTTGTGGCTCCAGGTTCGGCGAACCTGGAACGCTCTCGCGGTTCCTCAGCGCACCCGATCGAAGAGAGCGCAGCCGCGGCCAGGGCAGTGATGAGGATGTACTTGATACTCATGGGACCTCCTGACCCGATGAGAGAGCACACGCCGTGCCAGCCATGAAACCTTGCAATTCGAAGCCCTTCGGCCCGCTGAGCGTGTCAGCGCGGACGCGGATGTGGCTCAGCGCCCACGCGGCATCTCGCCATTGTGCCCCGAAGGATTGCGAAAGGGCGGAAAGGCGTCGGCGCCTCTCGCTTCTTGGAAGTGCCCGATGGCCCAGTGCACCGAGGGGAACGCGAGCTCCGCGGAAGGCAAACGGTCGAACTCGAACAGGCCAACCTCCTCGCTTTCGGGGCCCGCCGACACCTCCGCAGAGGATAAGCGCGCGCGGTAGAAGAGCTGAAGCTGGCTGATGTGGCGCAAGCTGTAGACAGCGAGCAGATCGATGATCTCGAGCTGCGCGCGCGCCTCTTCCCATGCCTCGCGCGCCGCTCCCTCTTCGGGGCTCTCCCCCATCTCCATGAACCCTGCTGGGAGTGTCCAGTAGCCGCGGCGGGGCTCGATGGCGCGACGGCACATCAAGAGCTTGCCCTCCCAGGTTGCGACGACGCCCACGACGACCTTCGGGTTTTCGTAGGCGATGTAGTTGCAATCCGGACAGATGAGCCGCTCGCGGTTGTCACCTCCGGGAATCGTGCGAACTCTCGGGCCTTTGTCTCGCTCGGTCATGAGCACTCGCGCTCCGCACCTCCTACCATGCTGGCGCCGCGAGGGCTATGGCGCGGCTCGACCTTCGCCCTAGACTCGGCCGATGGATGCGAGTGCCCGGCCAGATCGCCCGCAAGTGCTCGGTGTCTTTCGCCAGCTGAAGCATGGCGTCGCATTGGTGTGGACCACCAGCCGCGGCCTCAGCTTTGCGCTCGGTCTGCTGAGCTTGGTCGCGGGCGTATTGCCCGCCGGCGTGGCCTGGGTGGGCAAGCTCATCGTCGATGCGGTGGTCCGTTCCGCAGAAACGGGCGCGGCGGACGATCAACGCGCCGCGCTCACCTGGGTCGGCGTCGAGCTCGGGCTCGTCGCTTTGCTTGCGGGGGCGCAAAAAGGGCTAAGCACGTGCCAGCAGCTGCTTCGCGCGCTCCTCGGCCAACGCGTGAACGAGATGATCCTCGAAAAGGCGCTCACTCTCGACCTGGCCGCTTTCGAAGATTCCGAGCTCTACGACCGCATGACGCGCGCACGCCGCGAGGCATCGCAACGCCCGCTGAGCATGGTGATGCGCAGCTTCCAGCTCGCGCAGCATTCGTTCTCGCTCATCGCCTACGGGGCACTGCTTCTGCAGTTGTCCGTATGGGCCCTCGCAGTGTTGGTGGTTGCGGCCATTCCCTCGTTCTTCGTCGAGACACGCTTCTCCGCGAACGCTTTTCGATTGTTCACTTGGCGCGCGCCCGAGACTCGGAAACAGAACTATCTCGAAGTGCTGCTGGCGCGCGAGGATTTCGCGAAAGAGGTCAAGCTGTTCGACCTCGGCCCCGTCTTCTTGGAGCGGTATCGGGACATCTTCGTCGAGCTCTACGCCGAGGATCGGGCGCTCACCCTGCAGCGGGGATTCTGGGGCTTTGCTCTTGGCCTGCTGAGCACAGTGGCCTTCTACGGCGCGTACGCTTGGATCGCGCTCGAAACCATCGCGAAGCGCATCACGCTCGGCGACATGACGATGTACCTTTTGGTGTTCAAGCAAGGCCAGTCGGCGCTCGCCTCCATTCTCAGCTCGATCGGCGGGATGTACGAGGACAGCCTCTACCTCTCGAACCTCTACGAGTACCTCGAGTACGAGGCGCCGGACGAAAGCGGATCGGCCACCGCAGGCCCAGAACCTGGAGACGGCATTCGTTTCGAAGAGGTGAGCTTCACGTACCCGGGAGCCGAAGAGCCGGCCCTCGAGCAAGTGTCGTTGCACTTGGATCCTGGACGCAAGCTCGCGCTCGTCGGGGAGAACGGCGCCGGCAAGACGACCCTGATAAAGCTCCTCACCCGGCTCTACCGCCCTAGCAGCGGGCGCATCCTGCTCGACGGTCTCGAGCTCGGCGCGTGGGACCTCGACACCCTGCGCAAGCGCATCGGCGTGATCTTTCAGGACTTCGTCCGCTACCAACTGGCCGCCGGCGAGAATGTCGGCGTCGGCGACGCGAGTGGTTTCGCGGACCCGGACCGGTGGAAGATCGCCGCGGAGAAAGGCATGGCGCACGACTTCATCGACCGCCTGCCACACGGATACCATACGCAGCTCGGCAGATGGTTCGACGACGGGCACGAGCTCTCGCTTGGGCAGTGGCAGAAGGTCGCGCTCTCGCGGGCCTTCATGCGTGACGAAGCTGACATTCTGGTGCTCGATGAACCGACTGCGTCCATGGATGCGGAGGCTGAAGCGACCGTGTTCGAGCGATTCGGACGACTCGCTCGAGACAAGATGGTTATCCTCATCTCACACCGCTTCTCGACCGTGCGCATGGCCGACGAGATCGTCGTGATCGAGCGCGGACGAATCACCGAACGCGGCACCCACGAGACACTGATGCAAGAAGGCGGGCAATACGCCCGCCTCTTCACCCTGCAAGCCGCTGGCTATCAATAGAAGCTTCTGCCCTCGGCGGCCATGTCGCGAAGTAGCTTGGGCGGCTCGAAGCGCTCACCGAACCGGCTCGCAAGCTCGTCCGCATCGCGAACGAACGCCCCGACGCCGTAGTTGTCCATGTAGGTGAACGGGCCACCGGTGAACGCTGGGAACCCCACGGCCATGATGACGCCCACATCGCCGTCGCGAATGTCTGTGATCACTCCCTGTTCGAGGCAGCGCGCGGCTTCGAGGCATTGAACGAACACGTAGCGACGACGGACCACGTCGACGCTCGGCTGCGCGCCTCCCGACTCGATCCATTGACTCATCGCCTCCCCGAGACCGGGCCACAAGTTCTTGCCGCCTTCGTGATAGTCGTAGAAGCCACCGGGCTTGCGCTGCGAGCCGTCCTCTTTGGGGGGTGGATAGGCACCCCACCGGTCGTGGTCTTCGACTAGCGAAGCGATGATCGCCTGCGCGGGCGAGGGCTCCCATTTCCGACCGGCCGCCGCAGCATCCTTCTCGGACTGCTTGGCCACCTTGTACATCGTGCCGAGGCCGACTTGGTCGGAGATGCCGAGCGGCGGCATTGGCATGCCCGCAGCCTTCGCCGCGTTTTCGATGAGTGCCGGCGCCACGCCTTCCACGAGCAAGTGGTTGCCCTCGGAGATGAACGTTCCGAAGACTCGACTCGTGTAGAAGCCGGGACTGTCATTCACCACGATGCCCGCCTTCTTGATCTTGAGGATGTAGTCCCAGGCCTTGGCGAGCGTCTCTTGCGAAGTCTCCTTGCCCACGACGATCTCCACCATCTGCATCCGCTCGACTGGAGAGAAGAAATGCAGGCCGATGAAGCTCTGCGGTCGGCTGGAGGCCTTGGCTAGGTCGGTGATGGGCAGGCCCGAGGTGTTGGATGCGAAGATCGCGTGATCGCTGAGCTCTGCGTCCGCTGCTTTGGTCACCTTCGCCTTGAGGTCGCGGTCCTCGAAGACGGCTTCGACGATCACGTCGCACCCCTCGAAATCATCGTAGCTCTCGCTCGGACGAATCCGGCTGAGAACTGCTTCGATGCGCTCGCGAGTCGTGCGGCCCTTCTGAAGCCGGCGGTCGAGAGTCTTGGCGACCTTTTGTTTGCCGCGCTCGGCGCTCGCGAGGTCACGATCGAGCAGCACGACGTCGATCTGAGCCTTGGCTGTGACGTGCGCGATGCCCTGCCCCATCAGACCCGCGCCGATGACGCCCACCTTTTTCACATTGAAGCGAGGCACGTCCTTCGGTCGGCGAGCGCCCTTCTGGCACTCCTGCAAGCTGAAGAAGAGCGTCCGCAACATGCTGCGGGCGGTCGGATCCTGAAGCACGCGAATGAACTGGCGTGTCTCGACCTTCCCAGCGCGATCCATGGGAAGCGGCAGGCCCTCATACACCGCTTGGAGAATCGCCTCCTGGGAGGGCATGTTCCCGAACGTGTTGGCGTGCGTCATCGCATTCGAGCCCATCATCGTTTGGGCGAACGTGACGGAATCGGCCCCACCACCCGGCACCTCGTAGCGCTTCTCGTCCCAGGGCTGCGTTGCGTTGCCGGATTCGGCGATCCACTTCTTTGCAGCTGGGATCAGATCTTCTGCCGCGACCAGCTCGTCGACCAGGCCTTTGTCGAGCGCCTGGTCGGGGCCGAGTTGCTTGCCCTGCATGATCAGGCCGAGCGCCCCCTGTACACCAATCAAGCGAGGCAATCGCTGCGTGCCACCCGCGCCGGGCATCAGACCGAGGCCCGCCTCCGGCAAGCCCACCTGCGCGTGGCGCTGATTGACCAGAATGCGTCGATGACAGGCGAGCGCGATTTCGTAGCCTCCACCGAGGGTGACACCGTTCAGCGCCGCGACCACGGGCTTGCCGCATGTCTCCATGCGACGGAGCTGATCGAGGACCGCGCTCGTACGCTTCAGAAGATCTGCTGCATCGATCGGCCCGGAGCCAAGCGATTCGATCTGCTGGAGGTCACCGCCAGCCACGAACACGCCCTGCTTCCCGGACGTCAGGATGATGCCCTGCACATCGTCGTCTGCTGCGGCCCTCTCGATGCCCGCGCTGAGCTCCGCAAGCGCATCGCCGCTAAGCACGTTCATCGGCCGGTCTTTGTCGTCCCAGGTGAGGATCGCAACGCCGTCTTCTGCTCGATAGTCGATAATCGCCATGTCTCTAGACCCGCTCGATGATGGTTGAGGTGCCCATGCCTGCCCCGACGCACAGCGTGATCAGCGCGGTGTTGAGGTCCCGTCGCTCTAGCTCGTCGAGCATGGTTCCAAGGAGCATCGCCCCCGTGGCGCCGAGCGGGTGCCCAAAGGCAATCGCGCCGCCGTTGACGTTGGTGATCGAACGGTCGATGCCCATCTCCTCCATGAAGAGCAGGCAGACCGAGGAAAACGCCTCGTTGATCTCCCATAGGTCGATGTCGGAGGGCTGCATCCGAGCCTTTGCGAGCGCCTTCCGCGACGCGGGCGCTGGGCCCGTCAGCATGATGCACGGCTCGCTTCCGATGGTTGCCGACCGGAGGAGGCGAGCGCGCGGCGTCAGTCCCAAGCGATCACCGGCTTCCTTGTTGCCGAGCAGCACCGCAGCAGCGCCATCGACGATGCCGGAGGAGTTTCCGGCGTGGTGCACGTGATTGATCTGCTCGACTTCGGGGTGCTTCTGGATCGCAACCGCGTCGAAACCGAAGTTGCGGCCCATCATCTCGAAGCTCGGCTTGAGACGTGAAAGGTCTTCGAGCGTCGTGCCCGGTCGCATGTGCTCGTCGCGATCGAGCATCGTCACGCCGATGGTATCCCTCACCGGAACGATGGAACGGTCGAAGTATCCGCCTTCCCACGCAGCGGCGGCGCGCGCTTGGCTTTCTACCGCAAAGGCATCGACATCCTCACGCGAGTAGCCATGCTTGGTTGCGATCAGATCGGCGCCGATTCCCTGCGGGACGAACGACGTACCCCAAGCGAGCTCCGGGTCGGTCGACCATGCGCCTCCTGCGGCGCCCATCGAGATGCGGCTCATGCTCTCCATGCCGCCGCCCACGACGAGGTCGACGTCGCCAGCCTTCACCTTCGCTGCGGCGATGTTCACAGCCTCGAGCCCCGAAGAGCAGAACCGGTTGAGCTGAACGCCGGGAACCCTGTCGTCGTAGCCGGAGATCATGGCCGCCATACGACCCACGTTGGCGCCTTGCTCCCCGACGGGCTCGACGCAGCCGAGGATCACGTCCTCGATCTCGGCACTCTCGAAGCCGCCGCGTTCGGGCAATGCCTGGAGCACGCTCTTCGCCATGCGCAGCGGCGGCGCATCGGCCAATGCGCCGTCCTTCTTTCGTCCCTTGCCGCGCGGGGTACGCACCGCGTCGTAGATGAAGCAATCCGTCATCGGGTTTCCTTTCGGGGGTCTCGTCGGGCGACGCGAAACTGAAACGTGTTCTAGTTTGAGCGGAGCCACCGCGCAAACAGGCGCGAATTCAGTGCTCGACGACCCAGAAAAAGTCTGCCGAGCGCTCCATCGGGGGCCGCTTGAGCTCTTCCTTGAGCTCGTCGGGCGTCACAGGGAGGACCACGATGTAGGGCTTGGCGCCCCGCTTGGCGGCTCTGTCGGGAATCCCGAGGCCTCGCTTCACGTGCACTCGCCCGGCGAAGACGATCATCTTGGCGGGGCCGTTGGCCCGCGCGAGCGTCTCGGCCACACGAGCCCCCATGGTCTCGTCCCACAGGACCTGGGCTTGGTAGTACTGCTCGACCGCCTGTTCGGCCCCGTGCTCGCCAACGTCGAACTCCGCGTCGAACAGCGCGCGGTGCTCGGCATCGTCGAGATCGAGCTCGGGGAGCGTGGCCGCAAGCTCGGGGTCGAGCGAATCTACGCCACTCTGCGCAATCGCGTATGCGACCTCGCGCGGCGCATTCAGCGCGACCACCTCGATACCCCTGCTGCGAGCGTATTCGAGGACGGGTCGAAGCAGGCCGAAGTCGAAGCCCCAGCGTTGGTCATACTCCGTTTCCCGACGCAAGACGCTTTCATCGATGCGTCCCGCGCTCCACTCGTCGAGCGGCTCTTGAAACGGAACCTGAAACATCTCCATGCCGATCGCGATCGAAGCCTCGTTGCGATGGAGCTCGCGTAAGACCTTGTACTGAGCTCCGTGGTCCGCGGGCTGGTCGTGACGCTCACCGACGTAGACGACCTTCTTCGTACGAAGAGCCGCGTAGAACGCCTCGGGCTCGATCGAGCGTCCTGTGGCGGCGTCGATGAGAGCGCGCGGCTCGGATTGCGTACGCACAATGGACTCGGGCGTCTCGGAGCCGCGACCCGCCGCTCCCGCACAACCCACACACGTCGCAAGCAGTAAGGTAGCGAGCCTCATGGTTCTCGAGGAAGGAAGAGCGCCTGGCGGTAGTACTTGAGCTCCTCAATCGACTCCATAAGGTCGTCCATCGCCCGGTGGCTCCCCTTCTTGGACGGCCTTCCGGAGTACTGCTTCGGGTACCAGCGTTGCGCGAGCTCCTTGATCGTCGAGACGTCCACGTTGCGGTAGTGCAGCCAGCCCTCGACCTCCGGAAGGTAGCGCGCGACGAAACGGCGATCCTGGTGGATCGAGTTCCCAGCGAGCGGCGCCTTGTTCTTCTCCGTGTGCTCGGCGAAGAACTCCAGCAACGCCGTCGACACTTGCGACTCGTCGACAGTCGACTCCCGAACGCGTTGCGTCAGGCCCGACTGCCCGTGATGCCGCGTGTTCCACTCGTCCATAGCGTCGAGCACTTCGTCCGGTTGGTGGACGATCAAGTTTGGTCCCTCGGCAACGACCTCGAGCTCGCCATTCGTCACGAGGACGGCGACCTCCAAAATCCGATCTTTGTCCGGGTCGAGCCCCGACATCTCCATATCCATCCAAACAATTGCCGACATGAGCCGCGGGCATTCTTAGCATGAGGTCGCCGAACTCGCTTTCTTTCAGGGCGCATGGGCATTGAACTGGCGTATGGGCTGGCGTATACACTGGCGTTCGAACGCGTACTGCCCTAGGAACCGCCGGTGCCACCAAGCGAGCGCAAGCTAAGTCAGCTCCGCCAACTCGAAGCGGAAAGCATTCAGATCATCCGTGAGGCCGCGGCCGAGTTTGACAACCCCGTCATGATGTACTCGGTCGGCAAGGACTCCTCCGTCATGCTGCGACTGGCCGAGAAAGCGTTCGCGCCGGGGCCGCTGCCTTTTCCGCTACTGCACGTCGACACGACCTGGAAGTTCCAGGACATGTACCGGTACCGGGACAAGATCGAGGCCGAGCTCAAGGGCGAGCTGATCAAGCACGTCAACAAAGATGGCGTCGCCATGGGAATGAACCCGTTCGACTTCGGCAGCAAGAAGTACACCGACGTCATGAAGACGGATGGCCTGAAGCAGGCGCTCACGAAGTACGAGTTCGATTGTGCCTTCGGCGGCGCGCGGCGCGACGAAGAGAAGTCCCGCGCCAAGGAGCGCATCTTCTCGTTCCGCGATAGCCACCATCAGTGGGATCCGAAAAACCAGCGCCCCGAGCTTTGGAACGTCTACAACGCAAAGATCAAGAAGGGCGAGAACGTTCGCGTCTTCCCGTTGAGCAACTGGACCGAGCTCGACGTGTGGCTCTACGTCTGGCTCGAAGACATCATGGTCGTCCCGCTCTACTTCGCTCAGGAGCGCCCGGTCGTCGAGCGCTCCGGGACTTGGATCCTCGTCGACGACGACCGCATGCGACTCGAAGAAGGTGAAGAGCCGACGATGAAGAAGGTGCGCTTCCGTACGCTCGGCTGCTATCCGCTCAGCGGCGCGGTCGAGTCCGAAGCGGACACCGTCCCGAAAGTGATCCAGGAGATGCTCCTGAACCGCTTTTCCGAGAGGCAGGGGCGCCTCATCGACTTCGATGAAGAGGGGTCGATGGAGGTCAAAAAGCGCGAGGGCTACTTCTAGGCCCACCGCGGGGCACTTCTAAGGAAAGCCATGACGGACGACAAAGACCTGATTCGCGAGGACATCGAGGCCTATCTCGCCAAATACCAACAGAAAGAGCTGCTGCGTTTCGTGTCGGTCGGCTCGGTCGACGACGGAAAGTCCACGCTGATCGGTCGCATTCTCTACGACACCGGGATGGTGTTCGAAGACCAGATGGCTGCCGTACGTGCAGCGTCGCAGAGTGAGGAGCCGGATCTGGCTCTGCTCACCGACGGTCTGAAGGCCGAGCGCGAGCAGGGCATCACGATCGACGTCGCGTACCGATACTTCGCGACCGACAAGCGGAAGTTCATCATCGCTGACACTCCTGGCCATATCCAATACACGCGCAACATGGTCACCGGAGCATCTACCGCGGATGTCGCGCTGATTCTCATCGACGCGCGGCACGGCGTGCTCGAGCAGTCCCGCCGCCACGCATACATCGCGTCCTTGCTGGGCATTCCGCATCTGGCGGTGTGCGTGAACAAGATGGACCTCAAAGACTTTTCCCAGGAGGTCTACAACGCGATCAGCGCCGACTTCATGGAGTTCGGAAAGACACTTCGTTTCAAGGACATCCAGTTCTTCCCAGTCAGCGCGCTCCAGGGCGACAACGTCGTCAGCGACAGCGAACGGACTCCCTGGTACGACGGTCCGAATGTCCTCGAGTACCTAGAGACGGTGCCTGTCTTCGCCGATCGCAACTTCGAGGACTTCCGCTACCCCGTGCAATACGTGATTCGCCCCGACCTCGACTACCGCGGCTTCGCGGCCGAGGTCGCCTCCGGCGTGATCAACAAGGGCGACGACATCGTCGCGCTGCCGTCCGGCAAGACCTCCAAGGTCAAGGCAATCGATACGTGGGAAGGCGAGCTAGACGAGGCATTCGCGGGCCAGTCTGTGACGATTCGCCTCGAGGACGAGATCGACATCAGCCGCGGCGACATGATCGTCAAGCCCGACAACCTCCCGCGCGTCACCCGTCGCTTCGACGCGCACATGGTGTGGATGCACGAAAGGCCGCTCGATACGGAAAAAGCGTACCTCATCAAGCACACGACGCAGACGGTCCGCGCGCAGATCGACAAGATCTATTGCGAGATCGACATGCACTCCCTCGAAGAGAGGAAGACGGACGGCATCAAGCTCAACGACATCGCCAAGGTGCGTCTGAGCTGTCACCGGGCCCTCTATGTGGACGACTACCAGCACAACCGGGAGACCGGTGCGTTCATCGTCATCGACTCGCTGACCAACAACACGGTAGCAGCCGGCATGATTTCGCTCGAAGGCTCGGGTCAGAACATGAGCGAGGTCATGAAGGAGCTTCATGCGGAATCGGCGATGGAGCCCAAGACCTTCGTCAGCCCAAACGAACGCATGGAGCGCTTTGGTCAGAGAGGTGCGACGGTGTGGCTACACGGCGTTCCGGGATCCGGCCGCTGGACGCTTGCGTACGCTCTCGAACGAAGGCTCTTCGACGAGGGCCGCACAGCGACCGTAGTGATCCCCGTTGGCGAGAACCTTCGTTCGATGATCTCCGCAGCGAAGGCCGTGACGGACGCTGGCCTCATCAACATCTGCGCGTTCCCGAGCCCGACCGCCAAGGATCGCGAGGAGCTCACGAAGCGCATCGGCGAGGAGCGCGTGATTCAGGTATATGTGAACACGGACATGGAGCTCTGCAAGGAGCGCCGCCCCGACGCCGACTTCTCGAGCTTCGAGCCTCCCGACAATCCGGACATCACAATCGCCCTCGACGAAGTCCGCATCGACAAGGCGGTCGAAATCATCATCCAAGCGCTCAAAGCGCGTCGCCAATTCGAAGACGAATAGGCGCACCCGTGTCCGCGTCAGCGTCAGCGTCAGCGTCAGCGTCAGCGTCAGCGTCAGCGTCAGCGAGAGCCTGAGCGCCCGACCTTGATTGTCGAGCTCCTCAGCGTCGTTGCACCAGTCTTCTTCGTTGCTCTCGTGGGACTCGTCTGGGCGCGGTCTGGCGCGCACTTCGATGAGGTGTCGATCTCTCGGCTCGTCTTGAACGTCGGCGTGCCGTGCCTCTTGTTTCGAAGCCTCACCACACTCGACGTGTCGCCGTTCGATCTCGCTCAGATGGCCGGTTTGACGGTCGGGGTGATGGCGCTGTTCGCCCTCGGTGGCCTCGCGGCTCTCAAAGTGATGAGGCTCCCCGCGCACACATTCCTCGGACCTCTGGTGTTCAGCAACTCGGGCAATGTCGGGGTTCCCGTCTGCCTCTTCGCATTCGGCGAACCCGGGCTGGCGCTCGGGATGACGTACTTTGCGGTGTCGGCGACCTTTCACGTCTCGCTTGGCGGCCCACTCTTCGCGGGCACGTTCTCCTGGCAGCCTTTCCTACGCTCGCCGCTCACCTGGGCCGTTGCCCTCACCGTCCCGGTCGTCGCCACCGGTGTCTCGGTTCCCACCTGGATTGCACGCACGACCGAGCTGCTCGGCGACATCGCGATCCCGCTCATGCTCCTTACTTTGGGTGTCTCGCTGTCCAAGATGCACCCCGCTTCGCTTGGCCGCTCGTTCGCGCTTGCGCTCATCCGCTTTGCCCTCGGCGCATCCGCGGCCTTTGTCCTGACGACACTGCTCGGCATCGATGGCCTCGCCCGCAAGATCCTCATCCTCCAAGCCTCGATGCCCGTCGGTGTCCTCAACTATCTCTTCGCCCACCGATACGAACGAACCCCCGAACAGGTCGCCAGCCTGGTCTTGGTGAGCACCCTACTCTCCGTACTCACTATCCCCGCTCTGCTGGCGTGGCTCTAGACCTCGTCGAGAGGCATTTCGCATTCGTCACGCAGGCGGCAGCTTGCACACTCGGCGCCGCGCCAGATGCGATCGTAGCGCTCCTGCACGGCGTCGATCATCTGTTCATCCGAAGTCAGGATTCCCATCTCGAAGTTGCGGCGGCCCTCACCTTTGGCGCCGAGGCCGGCGCCGGTCCAGTTGGCGCTGCCTAGATAGACCAAACGCGCATCGACGACGACCGTCTTGAGGTGAACCCGTGGACACACGCGCATCTGCAAGCCACCAGCGACGAGGTCGGGCTGCGCATCGAAGGTCTTGCGAAACGGCCGTGAGGGCATCGACGCGTGTAGGATGCGGAGCTCCACACCACGCCGCGCGAGCTCGGTGAAGGCCTCCAAAACGGAACGATAGTTGCCTCGCCGGGTCCGGCGCCGCCCCGGAACCACATTTGGGTCCTCGACCATCAGCTCCTTGAGATTCGCCGTTGCAATCCAAACGCTCTGCTCCGCCTCGAGCGCCGCCTTCACCACCTGCTCGTAGTGGTCACGGTCTGAGAGGAGCTGCAGCGGGACCGCACGGGACATCCCGCGGAGACTACGTGACGGAAGAAAGAGATCCGAGAAACCGACGGCGCGGCAGTGCGAGCCCTCAGTCCATCTCCCGATACTGCTCTTCTTCCGGGTCTTCGTCAGCGTCGAGAAACGCGAGGTCCCTCTGACTGAAGACCCGACCTAGACCTCGCCGGATCGGCACGAGCAACGCGATGCAGAGCGGAAAGAGCACGCCAAGCGGCGACGACTTCACGGTCCACAAGAGCACCAGACACACGACCTGAATGAGCGTGAAGGTGTGCAACACCATGCGGGACACTCGCCGGACGTAGTGAGTCGGGGGGTAGAGAGTGGGATCGGTCACCCAGAGCTTGAGGCGATCGATGAATTGGTTGCCCCGGAGCGACGCGATCCCCATGTAGAGGAACAAGCCGAAGACCACCGACATGGGGATCTCCCGAAGTAGCCCGAGGAACAAGAGCGAGCCACCGATCAACAGGTGTACGACGAGGGGCGTGAGACGGTTCTCCTGGACCGAGATGACGTGCTCCCCGCGCGCGTGGTGCCGAACGGTGGCGAGCGAGCGGACATGATTCAGCGACCGCACTGTCGCTGCGACGAGCCATGGAAGCCCGAACGCCGAGCAGACGGCGACGAGCACGGCGACGACGGCCATGTCGAGGTTGTACCCGGCGCCCTTCCTGAGCCTGTGGCGCGGGCTGTTGACGATCCGAACCGTGATGTTCTGATCGAGAAACAAGAGAACGGTGGCAAGCCCAGCGATCGGGATGGAGGCGCCCCAGAACCACACGGGGGCTTCCATTGGGTTGACTAGCCACGCGCGCCCGCTCGTCGTCGCGAACTCGTGAGGAACCGCGAGGTGCTGGAGCTCGATCGGGCGCATGCTCCATGCCGCGCCCGTCATCAACGAGATCGCGATTGCCGGGCCGAAGTCGGCTAAGAACTCACGCGCCGTCTTCGTGAGGAGTGGCTTTTGACGGATCCGCGAGAGCTGGAGTGCAACGGCGTAGGTCCCGAGGGCCAAGACGAGAGCCAGGAGCTCCCCACTCGTCGGAACCTCCTCGCCTACGATCTCACCAAAGATGTCTCGAACCGCTTCGGTGATGAAGATCAGCGCGATGAGAGCGGCGAAAATCTCGTCCGTGAAGCGGGTGAAGTAGCGGATCCACCGACTCGCATTGGTCAGCGCGAGGATCAGCATCATGAGCGCGGTCCAGATCCCAATCCAGAACAGGCCCGGAAGAAACGGGACGCCGAGCTCCTTACAGAGCAGGTAGAGCAGCGCGATGAAGATGGTTACGGGGCCGGTACTGCCCAGCAGAGTGAGTGGCTGCCCGGCGAACATCGCATAGGCGATTCCGCCGATGGCAGTCGCGAGGAGCGCCTCGACAGCGCCGATCTCGCCGTCGGTCAAGAACGCCAGGAGCCCGCCAAACGCAATCGACGGGGCGAGGCACGCGAAGAACAAGAACAGGATCGTGGCGAGGCCCTTTGCGTTGAACCCGTCTACGAAGTCACTCGCGTAGTAGGGCAGCTTGCGCCGGATGTCGGCGAGCACTCCAGCCCCAATTCCTACTTCGGGCGGCGGGACACTCGGATACGTAGGCACCATCGAGGGCCGACGCTCGTCGGGCGGCGCTTCGACGTACTCCAAATAGAGTTGATAGGTCGCGAGCACCTGCATCGGATCGTTCGCGCCGATGATCGATGCACTGAACCGCTCGTCATGGAGCATCCATCCAAACGGCTCGAGCTCTTCATTGAGCGGTGTTTCGGCGCCGTAAGGGGCGACGATCAGCCAGACATAGTGCACCGTCTCGTGATCGCTTGCGCGCACGCCTTCTGGCACGCGTATCAACGCAGAGCGAACGTGGTCGCCGGTCTGCGCCTCGTAGCGAGTTCGCAGGACACCCACGCCGCCACCTAGGTCTTGGAGCTCTCCCTCCCCGCGTTCGTCGAGCGTCGCCTGGATCGCTCCGCGATGACGCGCGCCGAGCTTTCCGCAGCCAACGAGCTCATCGAGAGCTTGCTGGATAAGCTGCTGCAGATCGCTGGCAGCCAGGTCGAGAAAGATCTCGCTGTCTTGAAGTCGCTTCTGCAAGCACACCCCGGTCGAAGCTCAGAAGGTCACCGATCTCACGGCCGATGGGAAGCATCAAATGTCGGCCCGAGGCTCGGCCGCCAACGAAGTCGAAGCCGCATGGCGGCCCCTGCGGGTTGGTGTTTACGCAGCGATACAGCGGCGGACGACCCGCATCAGGGTCTCGGTGCCCCAAGCCAGTCCGTCCACAGGGATGCGTTCGTTGTGCCCGTGAAACATGTCGGCAAAACGCAGCGTTGGTGGCAATTTCACTGGCGCGAAGCCGTACCATTTCGCGCCGATCGACGTGAACGCTTTGGCGTCGGTGAAACCCTGAAGGATGAATGGCACCATCGGTGAGGTCGGTGCCCGATCTGCCATCACCTCGTGAATGATGGAATACAGCGAGGACTCCTTCGGCTCGGTCACCACGGGGGGCATCGAATGAATCACGTCGAGCTCGATGTCCGCGCCCAACACATCTCTCAGCTCGCGCATGAAGTCCGCTTCAGACTGCCCGGGAAGGATGCGACCGTCGATCTCGGCTTCTGCGTAGCCGGGGATCACGTTGGTCTTGTTTCCGGCACGAAGGACGGTTGGTGATGCCGTGTTGCCGAGCAGCGCGCGGAACGCGCGCCTCACCGAAGGATCCGGTAGCAGCCTCAACATGGCGGGCCCGAGCGTCGGGTTGCTCAACATCTTGATCAAAGGTCGGACGGGGCCTGGCAAGTGTGAGGCGATGGCGCCAATGAACTCCGTGACCGAAGGGGAAGCATGGCGAGGCAACCCGTCTTTCCCCAAACGTGCGATCGCTTCGCTGAGCTGCACGACAGCCGAGTCTTCGCGGGGCATCGACCCGTGCCCAGGCTCCCCCGTCGCCCTGGCGCGAACCCAACAGACCCCCTTTTCGGCGACCTGAACCGTGAAGAAGCTCCTGCCGGCGACTTGGATGTTGAAGCCCCCTCCCTCCCCGATGGCGAACTCGCTGCGGACGAGATCCTTGTGGTTCTCGCAGAGCCAAAGGGAGCCATAGCGGCAGCCGGCTTCCTCGTCGGCCACACCCGCGAATATCAAGTCGCGTTTGGGCCTCACACCCTCGCGCGCGAGGCGCGTGATGATGGCGACGGACATCGCGGCCATGTTCTTCATGTCGATTGCACCGCGGCCCCAAAGGCAGCCTTCGTGCACTTCGCCAGAAAATGGTGGGTGCTCCCAGCATGAGGGATCCGCCTCCACGACGTCGAGATGCGCAGTCAGGAGGAGCGGGGGGTTCTCGCCGGTTCCGCGAATCCGAGCGACGACGTTTCCGCGCCCCGGCGCGCTCTGCAGCACCTGGGGCTCCAAGCCGGCTGCTCGAAGCTCCTCGGCGAGCAGCTCTGCGGCTGGCAGCTCGTTTCCGGGCGGATTGGTCGTGTCGATACGCAGCAGTTGTTGGCACAATCGAAACGCATGGTCGGTGAGCTCGCGGTCGTGTCCTGGCATGGTGGGCTCCTCATGTTTACTAGAAGCGGCAGTCTATTTGTGCGTTTTCTTCATCGAAGCATGACGCGACGCGCCCGCGACAGGCGCCGATGCAACTTGATCCGCACTCCACATTGGACCAGGGTCAGGGGCGAATGAGCCACTTCGTAGAGCTCGGCGGAGAGCCGAAGTTGAGAGCCATCGTGAACGATTTCGTCGACCGCTGCTTCGACGACATGATGATTGGCTTCATGTTTCAGCGCGCGGACCGCGATCGGATCAAACGCTTCGAATACCAGCACGCAGCGGAGCACCTGGGTGGTCCAGTGACCTACCATGGCCGCCCGCTCGACGAGGCGCATCGTCCTCATCGGATCTTCGGAGGGCAGTTCGCGCGCCGCCGGCAGATCCTGATCGAGACGCTTCGGGAACACGGTGCGTCCGACGAGGTCATCGACGCATGGATCACGCACCAAGACACCCTTCGCCCGCTGGTCACCAAAGATCCGGATTCGAACTGCGAGGGCTGAGATGACAAAAGCCGTCCAGGGTCTCGTCGTCCGGTCGACTGCAGGCTTCGTAGACGTCTTGATAGACGGCACGATCATCCAGTGCCGCATGCGCGGCCGCCTGAAGAACACGCCTCGAACGACCGATATCTGTGTGATTGGCGACCAGGTGAATGTTGCGAGGCCCGACCCGCAAACCCACGTGGTAGACGAAGTGCTCCCACGCAGGACGCGCTTCTCCAGACGCCAGCCCGGCCGCGGGAAAGAGCGCGAGGACGTGCTGGTGGCCAACCTCGACCAGCTCTTCGTCACATTCTGCTACGACCAGCCGCCCCTCAAGACCCGGCTCCTCGACCGCTTCCTGGTCATCGCCGAGCACCAGGACGTCGACCCGATCATCGTGATGAACAAGGCGGACCTCCGAGGCCCCGGCCAGGCGGATTGGCAGAGCCTCTATGAAGCGATTGGCTATCCCGTACTCAACGTGAGCGCAGAAAGCGGAGAGGGCGTCGCACTGCTCACAAACGTGCTGAAGGACAAGATCTCGGCGTTCGTCGGACCGTCCGGCGTCGGCAAGAGCAGCCTCATCAATCGCATCTTGCCGAGCCTCGACCTCAACACCGCCAGTGTGAGCGACTACCATGGCAAGGGCCGACACACGACGCGGGTCGCCTCACTTCATGCGCTACCGGCAGGGGGGTTCCTCGCAGACACGCCTGGAATCCGCGAGCTCGCTACGTGGGCACTACCGGTCGAGGATCTGGACCGATGTTTCCCAGAGCTCCGCGACTACCGCGAGGACTGCTCGTTTCGGAGCTGCAGCCACACGCACGAACCCCAGTGCGCAGTGGTCGATGCCGTGAACACCGGAGACGTCGATCGTGAGCGGTACGAGAGCTACGTGACGCTTCGCGAAGAAGCGCTCGGCTAGCGGGCGCTGTTCAGATCGAAGCGAGCGCGCGCCACTCCATCCTTCGTGACCTTGACGTCGCGACTGACCTTACTCCCATCGGGAAGCTCAAAGTCCAAGGTCACCCGGCCGAGCGGCGCGTAGACCGCGTCGATGGGCGCGCGTCCGAGGAGGTCGCCGGCCATGTACACGTCGGCGGGAGGCGTCGTCTCAATCCTCACTCGGCCGAACGCGCCGGGCTTGGCGCCGCCCTGCTTGCCGAGCAGTCTGGCCGTCACGCCCGCCGTCTCTCCATGTCCGACGTCGATCCGGCTCGACCAAGACGCGAAGCCCGGGGCCTCCACGCGAACGCGATACGTGCCCTGCATCAACCCCGTCAACGCAACCGGGGACACGCCTTGTTCCTTGCCGTCGAGGTAAACCTTTGCGCCCGGGGGCGACGACGCGACGAGAATCCGCGCGCCGTGCTCTCTCATCAGCGGGTTGTCGTCGACCGCGACTTCGGGTGGACCCTTCTCCTCGAACATGCCCTCGACGTTCTTCACGGCGTCCTTCACGATGTCGGTCTTCTCGTATGCGACAGCGAGACCTCCGAGGAGCACGATCAGGATCAGCGCCATCTGCTTCCACCCGAAACGCGATGGAGCGCCCGGTCCAGCCGACTTCCGTTGCGCCGCGCGCTTCGGAATCGCTCGCGGGGGATCCTGTGTGGGTTGCTCGCTCACCGCAGGTCTCGTGTTGTTCGCCGGCGGGGGCAATGGAGCCACGACCGGCGCGTCTAGGAGATGTCCGAGGTCCATGTCCAGCCCGCCACCGTCCACTTCGATCTCTCGAATCGCACCCGGAACCTGGGAGACGTACGACTTCGACGAAGCGGCCGAAGAGGAGGACGAGTCGTTTGCGTGATGCATGTCGATCGTGATCGATGCACCGAAGGGCACCGTGTCGACGCGAGGTCCGCGCGTGAACTCCTCCGGAAAAACCTTTTTCACGAAGTCGGCGACCTCGCGCTGCTTGGCGAGCATGTCGTTCGCTTTGGCAAAGCGCTCTAGCTCGTTGGCGAACTCGGCGGCCGACTCGAATCGGTCGCTTGCTTCCTTGGCGAGCGCCTTCTGAAGGATCTTGTCGAGATCGTCGGAGACGTCCGGCAGCCGCTCCTTGAGCGAAGGCACAGGGTCCATGATGACGGCGCGCATCGTGGCGGCTTCAGTCTTGCGGCGGTAGAGCGAACGGCCCGTGATCGTCTCGAAGATGCAGACGCCGAGCGCGAAGACGTCGAGGCGATGATCGGCCTGGCCCGCCGTGCACTGCTCGGGCGCCATGTACGCGAACTTGCCCTTCACGACGCCGGCTTGCGTCTTGTGCGCACGATGATCGGCCTTGGCGATGCCGAAATCGAGAAGCTTCACCGCCCCGTTGTAGGCGATCATGATGTTGTGGGGCGAGACGTCCCGGTGGATGATGTTGAACGCCTCTCCGTGCTCGTCGTTCGCGATGTGCGCGTAGTGAAGCGCTCTCGCGACCTCGATACCGATACGGAGTGCGATGGGCAGACCCACGCCGCCCGACTTGCGTGCTTTGCGGATCAGGCGTCCGAGCGGCATTCCGTTGATCCACTCCATGACGATGAAGTGGGAGCCCTCGTCGGCGCCGAACTGGTGGAACTGACAAATGTTCGGATGCTTGAGCTGCATTCCGATTTTCGCCTCGTCGAGGAACATCTGGACGAAATCGGAGTCCCGCTCGAAGTGCGGAAGGATCCGCTTCAGCACTAGGAAACGATGGTCGCCGTCCGTATTGGCGTGACGCGCGAGAAGAATCTCGGCCATGCCTCCGAGGGCCAAGCGTCCGAGGACATCGTAGCCCGCGAACTTACCCAGGACTGGAAGATCAACTGGCGGTGTTGGCATCTGGCTGGCTGCGGCTTCTGTCACTCGTCCCCCAGACACCTTCCAAACGAACCAGGACCCCGGCGAGCGCCGTGCGGTAGCTGACAATCCCCCCCAATGGAACGTGTCACAGGAAACAGCATAGCGGCTCGATCCGCTCACCGCCTACTTCGCGCGGCGAAAAGATCACTCGGGGGAGCGAGTTGTGGGGTTTCTCACAGAATGCGCTCTACCCGCTGTAGCTCGCGGCACATGTTCTTCTGGTGGGCCTCCAGGGTGCCTCCGCCGATCTCGAGCAGCTTGGCATCGCGCCACAGGCGCTCGACCGCGTACTCTGCGACGTACCCGTAACCGCCGAGAACCTGAATCGCGCGGTCAGCGATTTCCTTGGCCATGGTCGACGTAAACAGCTTCACGCCATCCGAGTCGAGGCGGTGCCCAGGCTCGTCGAGCTTCATGGATGACGCGGTGTAATACGTGTACGTGCGACCAGCCATGAACTCCGCGTACGACTGGCTGATGTAGCGTTGAATCTGACCGAAGTCGCGGAGCGGCTTCCCGAAGGTCGTGCGCTCGCTCGCATAGCGATTCATCACCTCGACGGACCTCCGAGCGATTCCCAAGCTCATGGCAGCCAGCGTGACGCGCTCGATCTCGAGGTTGCGCATCATGCAAATCGTGGCGGCGCCTTCCGAACCGACCAGATTCTCCGCCGGAACCTTGCAGTCCTCGAACACGAGCTCCGCAGTCGTCGAGGCGCGCATCCCGAGCTTGCCCTTGATCTTCTGACCGAGGCTGAACCCATCAAACCCCTTCTCGACGATGAACATCGAGAGTTGAGTGCGCGGCTGCCCCTCGACGCGCGCGTACACGAGAAACGTGTCGCCGAGCTCGGTGTCGCTGATCGCGCCGTTCGTGATCCACATCTTCGCGCCGTTGAGCACATAGTGTTCGTCGTGCTTGGTTGCAGTCGTCTGCATACCGAGCACGTCGGTCCCCGCACCCGGCTCCGACATGCACATGCCACACACCTTCTTGCCCGTGCATGCGTCGGGCAGGTACTTGCGCCGCTGCTCGTCGGTGCCGTTGACCTGCAGGTTGTTCGCGAACAGCATCGAATGGGCGAGGTATGCAAGAGCGAACCCCGGGTCGGCCGCGGAAAGCTCCTCGTGCACGATGACGGCTGCGACCGGATCGAGGCCGGATCCGCCGAAGCGCTCTTCGACCGTGACGCCGAGTAGGCCGAGGTCACCTAGCTGACGAAAGAGCTCGATGTTGAAGCGCTCGGCGTGGTCGAACGACTCCGCCTGGGGATCGACTTCGCGCTCGGCGAACGAGCGAACGAGCTCGCGGAGGGCGCGGTGCTCAGGTGTTGGATTGAAGAGGTCAGTCACAGGGCGGGCCTAACACGCGAGCCCGCCGATCGGAAGCCGACCCCGGCTCTACGCGGCGTCCGCGACCGAGGACGTGGTGAGGATGCTGGAGACCATGGCTCGGCAAGCGACCGAAGTGGCGCGGTCGATGTCCGGGACACGGCCATCGAGGTGCGCCTCGGTGAGACTGAACACTGCGCCGACCAGCAACTCCGCGTGAAGCGCCGCCTCATCGGTGGCGATGCCAGGCCGCACCTGAACCACGATTTCCTTCATGTGGCCGCGGAGGCTCTCCGTGAGCGACGCCCACCGCACGCCGAGCGCCGAGGTTTGGTCCCGACGATTGCAGAGGAACACCTCCGCGACTTTTCGGTCCCGGACCAGCGCACTCGTGCACCTAAGGAGCGCCTCCTGCAGTACATCGGTGGCGCCGTCCGCCTCGATGGAGGCCTTGCCTCCAAAGCTCGGGCTGAGCTCCTGGGCAACCCATTCGGCCACCTCTTCGAGCGCCTGGTCCATGCTCCGGAAGTGCACGTAGAAGGTGGGCTGTGCCACTCCAGCAAGCTGAGCAACGCGCCCCGTCGTCAGGGCGCTGTGGCCGTGCCGGTGGATCGTTTTGAGAATCGCCTGAAGCAGGCGACGCCGCGTACGTTCCTTGTTGATTTGGCGTGACATGCCGTCCGTGTAGCAGTCGATCCAACCCGGTTCCATCGAAAGTTGGGTTGCAAGCGTGCTATTTACCGAAAAGAAAAGAAACCTCAGCGGCTCGAACGCATAAATTGCGCGCCCCGTCACTATGTCGAAACAATTACGACAAGTTCCAGACCCGAACACGCACGGCGATTTCGCACCGGGTTGGTACGTGGTTGCCAAGAGCCGCGACCTCAAGAGCCGGCCCAAGCCCCTCGTGTTGAATGGGTTACCGCTCGTTGCCTTTCGTGACTCGCATGGACGAAGTGTCGCGCTGCTCGATCGCTGCGCGCACCGGAATGCACCGCTCTCCGCGGGACGTGTCGTCGAAGGCAATATCCAGTGTCACTACCACGGTTGGGAGTTCGATGGTGAGGGCGCGTGCAAAGGGGTGCCGGGTTTGTGCGGCGAAGCGGATCACCCCGCCCGCCGGGTGCCGTCTTTCGCGTGTCGCGACGCGCAGGGTTGGGTGTGGGTCTATTCGGAGCCCGATGTCGATCCGGATTCCGAGCCCTACGAGATCCCCTGCGCGGATCAGCCAGGATACCTCACCATCCGTGAGCATTTGGTGATGCCGGGACCACTCGATGCGGTCGCCGAGAACGCGCTCGACGTTCCGCACACTGCGTTCGTGCACGCCGGCCTCTTTCGCCAGAACAAGGATCGCTTGCCGATCGAGGTCGTGATTCGCGCCCTCGATGGGGGCGTCGAAGCGCAGTTCATCGGGGAGGAGCGCCCCAAGGGTCTGGTCGGTCGGATCCTAGCGCCGCAGGGTGGCGAAGTATTTCACTGGGATCGATTCCTTCTTCCGAGCATCGCGCAAGTCGAGTATCGCATCAGCGAGCGCAGTCACATCATCACGACCGCGGCGCTGACCCCGCGCACGCGAAACGCGACCGACCTCTTCGCAACAGTCGCCGTCAGGGTGCCTGTGCCAAGTTCAATACTTCGCATGGTCTTCAAACCGATCGCGATGCACATCCTGAGGCAGGACATGGAGATTCTTCGACGGCAGACCGAGCAAGTCGAACGCTTCGGTGAGGAGGAGTTCGCGTCGACCGAAATCGACGTCCTCGGGCTTCGGATAAAGAAGCTCTTGCGCGAGGCAGCGACTGGGAAACACGGCGCTGCCCCGGAGGAACGCCGCATCAAGATGCTCGTGTGAGACCGATTGGTGTATCCTCTACGGCGGGATGGGGTCAGACACCAAGAGCGACTCGACGTATCTGATCAAGAACGCGCCTTCGGATCGCGTGGATGCGAGCCCAAGCGATGCACCCAAGTCCGAGCCACCGGACGGCCGGTGGCGAACCTCCGCGCCTCCGCCGGGTGAGAGCCTCGAAAACAAGTGGTGGCCCGACCGCGATCTCGGAAAAGCCTTCCGGCGCTGGACGAGTATCCCTGCCGCACGGGGAGATGCCGCGCGCACGGGGGCGATCAAGTTCCTGGTCGAGCACCTGAGCGTGGGCGATCTCACAGCAGTCGGCACGGCGCCACGCACGCCAGCTCCAGCGATCGAGCCGCCGGATCTCGCAGCGCGGGTCCAAGCGATGGTCGTCCGCCTGGGCATGCACGGGCCGAACGAGGAAGCACCAGAGCACAGCGCCCTGCTCGCGATTGGCGAAGAAGCGCTCCCTGCCCTGCGCGACCTCTTTCCAGGGCGTCTCTGGTTCAATCGATGGGAGCCGCACGTGCAGCCACCGCGTGGCCGAAGCGTTTCAGGGCTTTGCAGGACCTTGGTCGCCTTCGGCGAGCCGGCGGTTCCGTATGCCGTGGAGCTTCTAGAAGCCGAAGACCCCGAAATCCGCTACTACGCGACACTGCTTGCGGCGGAGCTTCCGAATCCGCTGCTGGTCGAACCGCTGGCGGCGACGCTCTTCGACGACGATCAAGGTGTCTCCAGAAGCGCGCTCTACGCGTTCGAAGCTTTCCAAGAGCAGGACGGCATCGACGAGCTCAAAGAGTCGCTTCGGGCACTTGCCGTGGCATCCGACGCCGACCAGCGTTCGCGCTTGCTTGCGATGCGGGCGCTCGCAGTGCTGCGGGATACCAAATGCGTTCAGGCGCTTTTCGCAGCCTTGTCAGAGCCGGGTGTGTTGGGCGAGGCTGCGTGGCGCGTCCTTCGCATGCTAACCGCGCAGGATTTCGGAACCGATGAACCCGCTTGGCGCGCGTGGTTCGATGTCCATGGCTCACGCGCGCGCGTCGAGTGGCTCATCGACAGCCTGGACCACGAAGATCCCGAGATTCGAGCGATCGCGAGCCGCGACCTCGTTCGGAGGGTCGGGCAGGACTACGGCTATCGCGTCAACATGCCCGGCGAAGAACGCCGCGCGATTCGGGAACGCTTTCGTCTGTGGTGGAGCGGACAGGCGGCGGCCAACCGCTAACCCTCAGCTCAGCAGCTCGCCCGCAATCGTCGACGCAAGCCTTCCGTCGATCGTCCCGGGGTAGCGAACGCGGACCTCCTTCATCACCTTGCCGAGGTCCTTCTTCGTGGACGCGCCCAGCTCGCTGACGATGACCGCAATGGCCTGGCGCGCCTCGTCGTCGGTCAAGGGTTTCGGCAAGTAGCGCTGGATCACCTCGATCTCCGCCTGCTCCTTGTCGGCGAGGTCTTGGCGGCCGCCCTCTACGTAGCTCTTGATGCTGTCCCGGCGGGATTTCACCGCACGGGTGAGAACCGCGAGATCGTCCGGCTCGTCGAGCATGAGGAGCTCGCTCTTGACCATGCGGAGGGTATCCCGGGTCACGTTGTCGCGCGCCAGCATGGCCTTTTTGAGGTCGGCGTCGATCTGTTCGAGAAGTGCCATGGCGGCATCCTGACAGATCGCTGTGATCCCGGCTAGTTGCCCTGAAACCAGCGCTCTTGGATTCTTGTAAAATCGCTGTAAACACCTGTTTTTGCTCAGTTTAGGTTGACCGGGGACCCCTCTCCACCCACATTGGGGCTTCCCGGCTAGTTAACTTGTAAACAGCCGAGGTAGAGAAAGGACACAGGATGTTGTCGACCACATCAGCGGCAAGCGGCAAGTCTCGGGATTTGTTGGCTTCGCGCGAGATCAAGCACGTCGTGGTGCTCGGTGCCAATGGCGCGATGGGCCTTGGAAGCGGTGCGCTGTTCACAACAGCAGTTCCACGGGTCACCTTTTTGGCGCGGACGAAAGAGAAGGCAGACGGCGGCCTCGCCGCAGCTGTGAAGATGGTGCGCTCGAGCACCGTCGCGAACCGGGTCGACACGGGCAGCTATGACGCCGACTTCGATCGCGTCGTCGCGGAAGCCGACCTGATCTTCGAAGCCGTGACGGAGCAACTCGACCTCAAGCAGCAGTTCTTCGATCGCATCGACGCGGTGCGCCGACCCGACTCGATCGTGGCGACTGTCACCTCCGGCCTTTCGATCAATCAGCTTGCCGAAGGCCGAAGTGATTCGTTCCGGAAAAACTTCCTCGGGCTTCACTTCTTCAATCCGCCGAACGTGATCGTCGGCACCGAGCTGATCGCCGGGAAGGACACCGACCCGAAGCTCGTCGATTTCATCGACGCGTTTTGCACGGTTCGTCTCGGCCGCGCGATGGTGCGCACCGCCGACACCGCTGGCTTCGCGGGCAACCGCGTCGGCTTCAAGGTCCTCAACGAGTGCGCGATCCTCGCAGAGGAGCACGGCCCTCTCTTGATCGACGAGCTGGTCGGCCCATACACGGGCCGCGCCATGACGCCGCTTGCCACCGTCGATCTCGTCGGCTGGGACATCCACCGCGCGATTGTCGACAACATCTACGAACTAGCTCCCGATGAAGCGCACGAGACGCTGAAGCTCCCGCAATACATGGCCGAGCTGATGGAAAAGGGCGTTCTCGGTCGTAAGACCGGCGGCGGTTTTTTCGGCAAAGACGACGGCGGTGGTCGGATCGTCCTCGACCCGAAGACGCAAAAGTACGTTGCGAAGTCCTCGATCACACGACCGGACCTCGCGTTCATCGACACCATTTCGAACCTTCACCGCGTCGGCCGATACGAAGACGGCATGAAAGCGTTTGCGGAGGCCACCGGGCCCTACGCGGCCATCGCGCAGAAGGTGATCGCCGGTTACATCAGCTACTCGTTCCATCGAGTGGGCGAGGTCACCGACGACATCTCGGGCATCGACAGCATCATGGGCTTTGGCTTCAACTGGGCGCCCCCGAGCGTCTTGGTCGACACGATCGGCCTCAAGCCCACCATCAAGATGATCGAGAAGGCCGGCCTTCCCGTGCCGCCCGCGCTCGCAAACGCCCAAGAGGGCACCAAGTTCTTCGACGACCCTCAGGTCAATGTGGGCAAGTTCTTCGTCGCTGCGTAGGCGAAAGGTATTGGTGAAAGACATGGCACAGATTCCAGAAGTTTACGTTCTTGGCGGCTACCAGACGGACTTTGCTCGCAACTGGAGCAAAGAGAAGAAGCACTTCGTTGCGATGATGCGCGAAGCGGTCCTAGGCGCGCTCGATGAAACCAAGATCGAGCCAGGCGAGATCGAAGTCGCCCACACCGGCAACTTCGCCGCCGAGCTCTATAGCAAGCAGGGTCACCTCGGGGCGTTCTTCCTCGAGATCGATCCGGCGTTCAGCGGCCTTCCTACCTCCCGGCACGAAGCGGCCTGCGCGTCGGGCAGCCTCGCGATTCAGGCGGCGTCTGCCGAGATTGAGGCACATCGCTACGATCTGGCGTGCGTCGTTGGCGTCGAGCAGATGAAGACAGTCGGCGCAGGCGAAGGCGGCGATTTCCTCGGTACGGCAGCGTGGTATGAGCTCGAGGCGAAGGGCATCGAGTTCCCCTTCCCGAAGCTGTTCGGAAAGCTCGGCGACGAGTACGACAAGCGCTACGGGATCAAAGACGAGCACCTCGCGGAGATCAGCACGATCAACTACGCGAACGCCAAGCTCAACCCCAACGCGCAGACCCGTACCTGGTACATGAACTACGACCACGCGATGAGCCGCGACGAGTTCAACGGCACCATCGGCGGCCGAATCCACATCTCGGATTGCTCGCAGGTGACCGACGGCGCCGTGGCGGTGCTACTCGCCTCGCCCGAGTACGCCAAGAAGTGGGCCGACCGCAATGGCGTCTCACTCGCGGACATCCCCCGCATCAAGGGCTGGGGCCACAACACGTCGCGCATCCGCTTCGACGACAAGGTGGCGGAGAGCGCGAACGACGACTACGTGCTTCCGCACGTGCGCAGCACGGTGCAAAGCGCGCTGAAGCGGGCGGGCATCGCCGACGTGAGCGGCATCGACTCCATCGAGACGCATGACTGCTTCACGACCTCGGAGTACATGGCGATCGATCACTTCGGCCTCACCGCCCCTGGCGAGAGCTGGAAGGCGATCGAAGAGGGCGACATCGCGCTCGGTGGCAAGACGCCGATCAATCCGAGCGGCGGCCTCATCGGCGCCGGTCACCCCGTGGGCGCCACCGGCGTCCGCCAGGTCCTCGACAGCCACAAGCAGGTCACGGGCCAAGCCGGCGAGTACCAGGTCGAAGGCGCCAAGAACGTCCAAACCCTCAACATCGGCGGCTCCGGCACAACCAGCGTCAGCTTCGTGATCGGAACCTGATTGAGTAACACCGGGGTCTTCGGACCCCGGTGGAACCTACCTCCTCTGCCTGCTAGGACGCCGCCATGCGGTATTCGCGGGCGTTCATCCCGACGGTCAAAGAGGTTCCGAAGGATGCGACCATGCCTTCACACGTGCTCATGCTTCGGGCGGGGTACGCGAGGATGGTGGGGGCCGGGATCTATGAGCTGCTGCCGCTCGGTACGCGGGTGCTCCACAAGATCGAACGGATCATTCGTGAAGAGATGGACGCGGCGGGAGCGCAAGAGCTCTTGATGCCCACGTTCTTGCCCGCTGACTACTTCAAGGAGTCCGGGCGTTGGGACGTATACGGGGCGACGCTTCTCCGCATCAAGGACCGCAAGGGCGGCGAGTATCACCTCGCGCCGACGCACGAAGAGATCATCACGGACCTCGTGCGACGCGACATCCGCAGCTACAAACAACTCCCACTGAACCTCTACCAGATTCAGCTCAAGTATCGCGACGAGCCCCGTCCCCGCGCGGGCCTTCTTCGGTGCCGCGAGTTCATCATGAAGGATGCGTATTCGTTCGACGTCTCCGAGGACAAAGCACTCGAGAGCTACGAACACATGCGGGACACCTATCACCGCATCTTCCAGCGCCTGGGCCTCGAATACCGCGTGGTGGAAGCGGACAGCGGGACGATCGGAGGCAGCCAGAGCGCCGAATTCCAGGTGCTGGCCCAGACCGGCGAAGACTGGATCGTCGCCTGCGACGCTTGCGACTACGCAGCCAACGTCGAAGTCGCCCAAGCCGGCCGGCACGCCGAGCAGCAGGGTGAGACGGCCGAACCCGCCCCACTCGAGAAAGTCGAGACGCCCAACACCCGAACGATCGAAGAAGTTGTCGGCTTCTTCGGCGGCGACACCACGAAGGACGGCACGCTCAAATCACTCCTCTACGTCGCCGGCGAAGAGCTCGTGCTCGCGATCGTCCGCGGCGACCACGAAATCAACGAGGTCGGGCTTGCCCGCCACCTAGGCGTCGATGAGGTGGTACTCGCCTCGGACGCCGCCGTACGAGAAGCCACGGGCAGCGAAATCGGCTTCGTCGGCCCCGTCGGTTTCAAGGGCAGGATCGTCGCCGACCCGGACGCGGTCGCGGTCACGAACGCGATCGCCGGCGCGAGCGAGACGCCGTACCACTACAGGAACCTCAACCATACCCGGGACTTCGAAGCCGAGGTCGTTTCGATCCGACAGGCGGCCTCTGGCGACCCTTGCCCATCGTGCGGCGGCACGCTCGAGCTCTACCGCGGCATCGAAGGCGGCCACATCTTCGTCCTCGGCACCCACTACACGGACAAGATGAAGGCGACGTTCCTCGACGAGCAAGGCAAGAGCCAGTCGATCGTGATGGGCTGCTATGGCATCGGGGTCAGTCGGCTGATAGCGGCCGTCATCGAGCAGCACCACGATGAGCAAGGGATTCGCTGGCCCGTGCCAGTCGCGCCGTACGAGGTGATCATCACGCCGATCGGCAAGGACGAGGCTCCGTTGGCCAAGGCGACCGAAATCTACGAAACCCTCCGCGCCGCGGGAGTCGACGTCTTGCTCGACGACCGGTCCGAACGGCCTGGAGTGAAGTTCAAAGACGCCGATCTACTGGGAATTCCCGTGCGCATCACCGTCGGGGCCCGGGGCCTCGCGCAAGGGACGATCGAGCTCAAGAAACGAATCGATGCGGAGTCGACCGACGTCCCAGTCGACGGAGCGGCAGCCGCAGCCCGCACCGCGCTCGACGAGCTCAGAGGCTGAACACGTGGTTCCTGTCGAAGAGCGATACGAGACGCCGAAATGGCGAACGCTCTGGCTCCTCGCTGGCTTTGCACTGCTCGTCGGGATAGGTATCGCCACGGTCCTGCTGCCCGAGCTCGAAGACGAGCCCGATCGTAGCGGCGAGCTGCCGAGCGACTCCGCCGAAGAAGCATCCCACACCGGACCACTGCAAGAATGAAGCGTCACGCGCCCCTTTACGTATAAAGAGGTGTGTTGGCAATTCTATCTTTGCGTCGCTGCTTACAAATTTGCCATGTTGTAGGGAGCGTGATTCGTCGAGCTCTGGTTGCAGGTTTGCTCATCGCCGTGTTTTTTGGCTCGGCTCCTCCGCCGGTCCATGCATCGCCCGACGCGCCCTTGTGCGTGGCCGAACAACCATACGTGAGCAGAGCTCCAATCGACCTCGTGCAGTGGCGCATGCCGATGTGCGGTCCTTTTGTAGGCGCCGTTCCCGCTGCCGAAACCGAACCTCCCGAAGAGCGCTCCATCGCCGCTTACCGTCGCGCCGCTGACGAGATCGCCGCCGCCAACTACGAAGAGGCGCGGCTGCAGCTCGATCTCGCCCATCGTGGCCTTCGGCGAATCCGCGACCGCATCGCTCTCCAAAGTGCTCGCCTGGAGCTACTGCGGCAGCACCCGGAACGGGCGGCCGAGTTCTTTGCGGCTGCGTCGGAAAGCCCGCACGAATCGGTGCGCGTCGATGCGTCCTTTGGCCGGGTATTCGCCCTTCTTCGCGCCGACGACCCAATCGCCGACGCCGCACTCGAGGAGTTGCTCGCGAGCTACCCAGAGGTCCCGAATCAGACCGAGATCCTGTTCGAGCACGCACAAAGCCTCGTCCGGCAGGGGCGGCATGATGAAGCCCTGGTCGTCATGCACGACCTACGCGTCGACCACCCCGGTAGCCGTACCGCCCAATGGGCAGACACCGAGATGAGACGGCTGCAACGACTCGGCTACCAGGGGCCCCTTTGGAGCGATGTCGATCGTGTCAGGCGCGCTTGGCGACTGGTTCAGACCGGCCCTCTCGATGAGGCGAAGCGAGCGGTCAGGGAGCTTCTCGATAGCCCGCTTGCCGGCGAGCAGCACGCGGAGGTGCACTACCTCGCAGGCAAGCTCGCGCGCTTCGAAGGCCGTTGGCAAGCGGCGGAGACGTACATGCGAACCGCGCAGTTGTTCCCGATGCCCAGCCTTGCAACGGCGCGGACCATCGAGAGCCGCGCGAACGACATGGCGCAGACGTCGAGAGCGCGTGATGGAGCGGATGCGCTCCGACGGCTCTCGCAGCTTCGTGCAGGGCGCCGGGACTTCTCGATCCCCTCCGCTCAGCTCGTCGAAATGATCGAAGTCGCGGCGGCAGCCGAGCTGCGAGATGAAGTCGATGGCCTGCTTCGCGTCCTGAGCTCCAGGAAGGGTTTGTCGAGCGACGCCATGCTGAACGGCGCGATGGCGGCGCTCGGAGCCGGTAGCGACGCGTTCATCGTTCCTCTGCTCGAGGACGTCGCGAGGCGGCCCTACTCTCGCCACCGGGCAGGGGCGCTGTACCATCTCGCGCGGGTCCACGAGCGGGCGGGCCGTCAACACGAGGCTGGTCTCTTCTTTTCTCAAGCCAAGAGCGCCGCGCAGCTGACGCGCGACGACTACTACGCGCTGTGGGCGGAAAACGGACTCATGCGGTTGGCCGAAGGCAAAGCCGAGCGGCCGCGAGAGGGCTTCCGTGACCCCGACGAGGAGCAGGCCCCCCCACGACCACACGCCTCGGACGATGTGTTGGCGGACCGGCTTCAGCCCATCGCGGAGGTTCACGCGAGCGGGTATCCGTGGATCGCACGTGCGGTGGACCTGCTCCGTGTTGGCGAGCGTGAGGCGGCGACAGAAGAACTGTTCGAGACTTATCTGCAATGGCGGCACGCCCAAGGCCGGCCGATCGCGCGGGCCGGCCTCGATTGCGTCGCTCGTGCGGACGGCCGCATGAATCCGCCGATGGCGAGCGATGTCCGAGACGCACGCTTGGAGCTGTCGCAGAACGAGCGGGCGACGATTTCGACGGTGGCGGCAGCCCTTGGCGACATGGGTACGGCAGGCGGCTTCGCGGGATCGGACTTCATCGAGACGCTGCCTCGGGCGTACGAATGGCTGGTCGTGCCCGCGGCCAGGCGCTACGGTCTCGACCCGAATCTTTTGCTCGCGGTGATGCGCGTCGAGAGCGCATACCAGAAGCACATCGTCTCCTACGCCGGCGCCGTCGGGTTGATGCAGATCATGCCACGCACGGGGCAACTCATTGCACACGCGCTTGGGCAAGACGATTTCACGACCGCCGACTTGCTCGACCCACGCGTTAATCTGGAGTTCGCGGCCTGGTACCTCGCGTCGCTCCTCGAGCGCTTCGATGGGCACCTTCCGCTCGCGATCGCGGCATACAACGGCGGGCCGCACAACGTTCGCCGATGGATCCAGGAGAGCGCCCCGGGAACCCCACTCGACGTTCTCCTCGAGCGAATTCCCTTCACACAAACTCACCGCTACGTCCGCAAGGTGCTCGTACACTACCAAGCGTACCGCCAGCAGCGGGACCTTCCGATGCCGCAGCTATCCGTCGCCCTACCCGATCCCCGTGTCGATCCGCTAGCATTCTAGACGACCGATGGGCGACCAAGTGGATGCAGTAGTGATTGGCGCAGGCGTCGTGGGCCTGGCGTGCGCTTACGAGTTGTCTCGACGCCTGGAGACGGTGGTCGTCATCGAGCAAGAGGTGGGCCCCGGACGGGAGATCTCGAGTCGAAACAGCGGCGTGGTTCACGCCGGGATCTACTATCCGCAGGACTCGCTCAAGACGAAGCTCTGCATCGAGGGCCGAGAGCGCCTCTACGCATGGTGCGAAGCCCACGATGTTCCGCATCAGCACACCGGGAAGCTCATCGTCGCGACGAACGCGCACGACGAAGATCGACTGCGCAAGATCGCGCGGCACGCCCACGACGTGGGGGCGGGTGAGCTTCGGCTGATGAGTGGCGAGGAAGCCCGCGCCCAAGAGCCCGAGCTTCGCTGCGAGCTTGCGCTTCACTCGCCGGCCTCCGGCGTGGTGGATGTGCACGAGCTCATCGCGAGCTTGGTGCGCGAGATCCACGAGGCCGATGGTGCGACCGTCTATCAAACCGCCTTGGCAGGTGTAGAGCGCGTGGCCGACGCTTGGGTCATTCGAACGACGGACACCATGGGGCGCGAGGCGGAGCTCGAAACCGCGCGCATCGTGAACGCGGCCGGCCTCTCGGCAATCGATGTCGCCCGCGCAACTGGATTGTCCGACGCGGAGATCCCTTGGAGGCTCTACCCTTGCAAGGGCTCGTATTTCGCGCTCGGCGCCGGCGCGCCGAAGACGCGCAACAGCTTGATCTACCCACTGCCCGAGGGTGGCGGGCTCGGCGTACACATCACCGCGGACATCTCCGGTGCCCGCCGAGCCGGACCAGACGCCGAGTTCATCGACACGATCGACTACACCGTCGATGAATCACGGGCGGAACGCTTCGCGAACGCCGTTGCGCGATACCTTCCGGCGATCCGGCCAGAGCACTTGACGCCGGACTACAGTGGAATTCGCCCGAAGCTGGTCGGGCCAGAAGGTGGTTTCGCGGACTTCGTGCTCGCAGGGCCTGCTTCACAGCCGGGCATCGTGCACCTGATTGGTATCGAATCTCCAGGGCTTACGGCAGCACTTGCCATTGGGGCACGTGTGTCCGAGATGATGGGCTAAGGGCCTTGCGCCCCCGGCGACGGGTATGCATAACCCCGGCCCACAAAGGAGTGCCATGAGCCACCGACTCTTGATCATCGGCAGTGGACCTGCCGCCCACACTGCAGCGATTTACGCGGCACGCGCCGAGCTCAAGCCCGTCTTGTTCGAGGGCTTCATGGCGGGCGGCGTGGCCGCGGGCGGCCAGCTCACCACCACGACGGATGTGGAGAACTTCCCGGGCTTCCCCGAGGGAGTCATGGGTCCCGATCTGACTGATCGCTTTCGCGCGCAGTCCGAGCGCTTCGGAACGACGATCCACACGGAGACAATCAACGAGATCGACTTCTCCAGCCGTCCGTTCAAGTTCAAGGCCGATGCGCAGGAGGGCTCGGCCGAATCGGTGATCATCGCCACGGGAGCGACCGCCAAGCGACTCGAAATACCGGGTGCGAACGACGGCGAGCTCTGGCAGCGCGGCATCTCGGCTTGTGCGGTCTGCGACGGCGCCCTTCCAGCATTTCGCGATCAGCCCCTCGTGGTGATCGGCGGTGGCGACTCCGCCGTGGAAGAAGCGTCGTTCCTCACCAAGTACGGCTCGACCGTCTACATCGTTCATCGCCGTGACGAGCTTCGGGCCTCGAAGATCATGCAGCAGCGCGCGCTCGACAACCCGAAGATCGAGATGCTCTGGTCACACGTGGTGACCGAAGCCAAGGGCAAAGATTTCCTCGAGTCCGTGCGCGTGAAAGACCTCAAGACGGGCGACGAGCGCGACATCCCAGCCGCTGGCTTGTTCTTCGCAATCGGCCACACGCCCAATACGGCGTTCCTCAACGGCCAGATCGACACCGACGACCAGGGCTACGTCGTCACGAAACCCGACTCGACCCAAACCAACATCCCGGGCGTCTTTGCCGCCGGCGACGTGCAAGACAAGAAATGGCGCCAGGCGATCACCGCCGCGGGCACCGGCTGCATGGCGGCGCTCGAAGCCGAGCACTTCCTGGCTGCGCACTAGGAAGGGGTCAGACCCCTTCTCTTAGGGGTTCATTCAGCTGGCGCCGCCGCTGGCGCCGTTGTCATTCCCGTTGCCGTGGCGACGCTCGCGCTTCTCCTGCTTGCGGCGGACCGCTTGAGCGCGTTTTTGCTTCTTTTTTGCGGAGGGTTTGCGGCCGGGATGGGCGGATTGCTCGCGATGGTGCTCGTCGAAGGCGCCGGGCTGCTCGCCGAGCTCGAAGAAGGCCACCTCCCGCTTGGCTCGCTCGCCAAGGCGGAGCGGAACGATGGCCGCGCCCACACCGGCGCCGACGTAGACGGCCCCCTTCGGGTCTTCGGCGCCGCGCGAGCCGTAGAGCCCGTGGACGTATTTGTGACCGGCAAGCTTCCCGACCGAGAGCTCGTGGAGGCGCGCGACCGTCACCTGGCCGGCGTGAGTGTGCCCGGAGAACACCAACGGCACCCCGCCCTCCCACAAGCCGTCGGCCTCTTCGCCGATGTGCGAAAGCCCGATGACTGGCAAGTCGGGACGCAAGCCCTTCAACGCTTTTCGTTGATCAGAGTGCCCGGTGTACGCGTCATCCAGACCGACGAGTTGGAGGCGCTGGTGACCGACTTCGAGCGTCGTATGGGCGTTGTCGAGCACCTCGGCCCCGCCCTTCTTCAGCGCCTTTCGAACCGACTCGGCGCCCGCCCAGTGGTCGTGGTTTCCGAGGGACGCAAACACCGGCGCGTCGATCTTGCTGATCACGTCGGTGAGGTCGTCGAGGTAGACCTGACTGTGGCAAACGAAGTCGCCCGTAATGACGACTACGTCGGGCTCGCCCGCGTTCGTCATCGACACGGCGTCGTATTGCACCGCCATCGGCGTCACACGGCCCACGTGAAGGTCGGTGAGGTGCGCGACCCGCAAGCCTTCGAGGTGCTCGAGAAAGCACTCGGGCCCGGCAAAGCGTCGAATCCGAAAGCGCCGCGATGCGTCGTGCCACGGATCGCCCTCGCGCAGGAGCTTCTTTCGAAACTTCCGGAGCCCCTCGATGGTGGCGCTGCGACCCATATCTAGCTCACTCTAGTCACTCGGCTCAATGCCCGCACGAATTGCGCTTGGAGCGCTTTCGCGTCAACCGAGACACCGGCACGTCCGGGCCCTCGGAACGCTTCTCTTTGCGGCCGCGCAGACGCCACACGACGTAGGCGCCCGCGGCGACGACGACCAATCCTGCCATGATTTCCTGCCACGGCATCTGCAAGCCCTCCTATCCGTACCCGAGAAGACGGCCGCCTTGATAGACGATCAGGGAGGCGACGTAGGCGAGCACCGTCATGTAGGTGAAGAGAAACACCGGCCATTTCCACGATCCGGACTCCCGTTTCACGACCGCGATCGTGCTCATGCACTGGCAGGCCAGCAAGAAGAAGAGCATCAAGGAAACGCCGCTCAAGGGCGTCATCACAGGAGTTCCGTCCGCGTGCTTGGCGTCTTGAAGCGCCTGGCGAAGCGGCTTGTTCTCCTCGTCGGCCTCCCCGATGCCGAATACGACGCCGAGCGTCGAGACGAACACTTCCCGGGCGGCAAACGCCCCGATGATGCCAACGCCAATCTGCCAATCGAAGCCGATTGGTCGGAGCGCCGGTTCGATGGCGTGGCCGAATCGCCCACCGTAGCTTTGGGCAAGTTGCTCCCGCGCCTCCTGGCCGTCGAAGAGGCGTAGGGCGGCTTCGCGCTGGGTCTCTGGAAGAGCGAGCCGTTCGACGCGCTCGCGCTCGAGGCTGTAGTGCGCCGTCACCTCGTCGGACTTCGGAAATGACAGGAGCGCCCAAAGCAGAATCGTCATCGCCAAGATGATGGTCCCCGCGTCGACGAGAAAGATGCGCAGCCGGCGCCAGGCATTGATCCATAGAATGCGCGCCGACGGCCAACGATAGGGAGGCATCTCGAGCACGAAAGTGGGAGTTGGCCCTGGCAATACGGTCCTTCGAATCGCTGCCGCCGCAGCTAGCGTGACCAGCACCGACAAGGTGTACATCGAAAACAGCGCGACCGCCCCGGCGCTGAACCATCCGACCGACTCGCCGGCGAACACCGTGCCGACGACGAGGATGAACACGGGAAGGCGCGCGCTGCACGACATCAGCGGAAGCGCCAACATCGTCACGAGGCGATCGCGGCGCCGCTCGATCGTCCGCGTCGCCATCACGGCCGGCACGGCACAAGCGAAACCCGAGAGCAACGGCACGAAGGCCTTGCCGTGAAGCCCAACGCTCTTCATCGGGCGATCGATGACGAACGCGACGCGCGCGAGATAGCCGGAGTCCTCGAGAAAGCCGATGAAGAGAAACAGCATCAGGATCTGAGGCGCGAAGACCACGACGTTTCCGACGCCCGCGATGATGCCTTGCACCACGAGATCCTGGAACACCCCGGCGGGCAACCAAGCGGCCGCCTGCACCTGCAGGTACGCGGTCAGGCCCTCGATCGCCCCCATGAACGGCTCCGCGCCTGCGAAAAGAGCCTCGAAAATCGCGAACATTACGGCGGCAAAGACCAGTATCCCGCCCACTGGATGGGTGAGGACACGGTCGATGCGCTCGCTGAACGGTACCTGGGGCACCCGAACGGAGGAGGCTTCCCCGACCGCCCCATCGAGCCACCGGTAGCGCGCCCCGACAATCTCGAGGTCGGGGTTGCGGCCCTGCTCGAGGGCCCGTCCGCGAATGCGGGTCGCCACCTCGCGCACGTCGGCCGGAACGCCCACCAAGCTGTCGTCTCCGAGCGAGAGCATAGTCCACAGTGCAAACGCACGAAGCTCGCGCGGCTGAGCGTCAGGACGCCAACGTTCGATGAGCGGCGCAAGCTCGCTGATGTCGGACTCGAGCGCCTCGCCGTAGTGGACGGGTGGCACATCTGCCTTGCGAGGCGACGTGAGAACCGTCTCGAGCGCCTGCCGCAGCGCGCCGAGCCCCCGCCTCTTGGTGGCGACGACAGGAACCGCAGGGGCGCCAAGAAGAGCGGACAGGCGTTCGGCATCGATGTGAAGGCCGAGCTTCTCCGCTGCGTCCATCATGTTGAGCGCGACGACTACGGGAACCCCGGTTTCGATCAACTGCAAAGCCAGGTAGAGCCCGCGTTGCAACGTCGTCGCATCGACCACGCACACCACGGCCTCCGTGCGCGGCTCGATGAGCGCGTTGACCGCAAGCTGCTCCTCGAGTGAGCCCGCCGTGAGGCTATACATCCCTGGCACATCGACGAGCTCTACCGTCCGGGATTCGAGCTCCAACGAGGCACTAGTTCGGTCGACGGTCACGCCGGGGTAGTTACCCACGTGCGCGCTTCCGCCTGAGATCGCGTTGAACAAGGTGCTCTTGCCGCAGTTGGGATTCCCGGCGATCAAGACCTGAGGGACGGCGCGAGACGTGGTCACGCGCTCTCCTCGGACTGAACCGCGATCTTCGATGCCTCGCTTCGGCGGACGGACAGGGAATAGTCCCTGAGCCGAAGCTCGAGAGGATCGCCGAGCGGCGCCACGCGGACGACGCGAATCTCGGTGCCCGGCAGGAGGCCCATCTCCATCAGGCGCCGTGACATCCGTCGATCACAATCGATCGACACGATTTCGGCGGCTTGGCCCGGCCGCAGATCCGCGAGTGAGCGTTTCACCGGCTACTGATAATGAATTTCTTTTTCGTCGGCAACCGCTTGGAATTCGCGCCGAGATCCCTATAACTCGCGTCATGGCTACCACCGCCCTCAAGGGAACCCCCATTCAAACCAACGGCGACCTGCCCGCAGTCGGCAGCAACGCCCCGGACTTCCTCCTGGTCGCGACAGACATGAGCGAAAAGACGCTCGGAAGCTTCGCAGGCAAGAAGAAGATCCTCTCGATCAACCCGAGCTACGACACGCCAGTCTGTCAGGCGGCCACACGCACCTTCAACGAGCGGGCTGCCGGACTCGACGGGGTGGTCGTGCTGATGGTTAGCGCCGACCTACCGTTTGCGCAGAAGCGTTTCTGCGTCGCCGAAGGTATCGAAGGCGTCGTGCCCGTTTCGACCTTTCGGGGGAGCTTCCTCGAGGACTACGGCGTCGAGCTGATCGACGGCCCGCTCAAGGGCGTATCCGCCCGCGCCATCGTAGTGGTCGACGAGAACGACAAGGTGGTTCACACCGAGCTCGTACCGGAGATCGCGCAGGAGCCTGACTACGAAGCGGCCCTCGCGGCGGTGGGTTGATCAGGACAGCAAGCGCTGCGCTTCGGCAACGGCGCGCTCGGCGGTGATTCCTAGCTTCTCGTACAGCACCTCATAGGGAGCCGATGCGCCGAAGCGATCGATCGTGATGAACGCGGCATCGTTGCCGACCCACCTGTCCCAACCCTGGCGAATGCCCGCCTCGATCACGACTTTGGGCACGCCGGGAGGCAGCACCTCACTGCGATAGACCTCGTCCTGCGTCTCGAACAGCTCCCAACACGGCATGCTGACGACCCGCACCGCGGTGCCTTCCTTTTCGAGGACGGCCGCCGCACGAAGCGCCAAGGAAACCTCGCTGCCGGTCGCGACCAGGATCACATCGGGTCCGCCCCCTCCAGCCTCGAGCAAGGTGTACGCGCCACGCGCGACCTTCTCCGCGCTCGCGAGGGCGTTGCGATCGAGCACAGGAACGTTCTGACGCGTGAGCGCAAGCGCGGCAGGACCATCCCAGCGGAGCGCTGCCTTCCAGCACTCGCGGACTTCGTTGGCGTCGGCAGGCCTGAATAAGGCCAGATCGGGGATCGCCCGGAGAGCCGCGAGATGCTCCACCGGCTGATGCGTCGGACCGTCTTCACCAAGGCCGATGCTGTCGTGCGTGAAGATGTAGCGCGTGTGGAGCTTCATCAGCGCAGCGAGCCGCAAGGAAGGCCGCATGTAGTCGCTGAACACCAAAAAGGTCGCGCCGAAGGGAATCACGCCGCCGTGCAGAGCCATGCCGTTCATCGCGGCGCCCATCCCGTGCTCACGGATGCCCCAATCCATGTTGCGGGGCACCCCATCGGCGCCCGGAAGGAAGTTGGCTAGCCCCTTCATATGGCTGTTGTTCGAGCCAGCGAGGTCTGCGGAACCACCAACGAGACCACCCAGTCTCGAAGCGAGGGCATTGAGCACCGCGCCGCTGGCCTTGCGCGTTGCAACGCCCTTGGCGTCCGTTTCGAACGTCGGAAGGTCGACGTCCCAACCCGCAGGGAGCTCCCCAGTCAACGCGGCATCAAGCTCTTCCGCGGCCTCAGGGAATGCCCTTCGATACTCCGCGAGGCACTCCGACCACGACTGATGCGCTTCGGCACCGCGGGCCCGAACCGCCTCGGCGGCGGAAGCCAGCTCGTCCGGTACGAAGAACGCCTCGGTGGGCCACTCCATGATCTGCTTGGTCGCGATGATTTCGTCTTCGCCGAGCGGCGCGCCATGGGCACCCGACGTGTCCTGCTTGTTCGGCGACGGCCGCCCAATGATCGTACGGACCCGGACGAGACTCGGCCGAGGGTCACGCGCGGCAGACTCGGCGGCGGCCACCAACGCGCCCATGTCTTCACCGTCTTCTACGCTTTCGGTATGCCAGCCGTACGCGGCGAAGCGCGCCAACACGTCTTCGCTGAACGACAGATCGGTTCGACCGTCGATCGTGATCTCGTTGTCATCCCAGAAAACGATGAGTTTCCCGAGCTGGAGGTGACCGGCGATCGACGCCGCCTCGGAAGCCACGCCTTCCATGATGTCGCCATCGGACGCGATCACCCAAGTGCGGTGATCGAAGAGATCGTACCCGGGTTTGTTGAAGCGCGCAGCGAGGTGCCGCTCGGCCATGGCCATGCCGACACCATTGCCGATGCCTTGCCCGAGCGGACCGGTCGTCGTCTCGACACCCGGCGTCACATGGTTCTCGGGATGCCCTGGCGTGTTGCTGCCCCACTGGCGGAACTTTCGGATGTCGTCGAGGGAGAGCGCGTAGCCGCTCAGGTGCAGCAACGAGTACTGCAGCATCGAGGCGTGCCCGCAGGAGAGCACGAAACGGTCGCGGTCCGCCCAGTCCGGATTGGCGGGGTCGTGCCGGCGAAGCTTCGAAAACAGTGCCCAACCAAGGGGCGCGAGCGCCATCGGGGTCCCTGGATGGCCCGAATTGGCGGCCTGCACGGCATCCATGCTCAGACCGCGAATCGTCTTGATGGCGAGCTCGTCGAGCTGCGCTGGGTTCCCCATGCTCTTGTCCTCCTGCCTAGGCGGGCCGGATCTAGCAGCCCCGACCGAAACGCAAAAGGTGCGCGTCGGCTTTTTTGTCCTGGGCTGGACATGACCCCAGATCACCACTAACAACAGACGGCGCGGCAGCTCGGTTGTTGACTGTTTCAATCGGGTTTGCCTCAGGCAGTGCCCGCGCGGGAGGAAGGCATGCCTCAGGTTTTCGTGCCCAGGGAAATCGCCGATGGCGAAACTCGGGTCGCCTGCACACCAGAAACCACGAAGCGCTACGTCAAAGAGGGCTTCGAGGTCGTCGTAGAAAGCGGAGCGGGCAAGCACGCCCACTTCACAGATGAGCAATACCGTGAGACCGGAGCGAACGTCGTGTCCGGTGCGGACGCCGAATCGGCATGGGGAAGCGCGGATATCGTGTTTCGCGTGCACCCGATCACGCCCGCCGAGGCCTCCAAGATCAAGGAGGGTGCCCTCCTCATTGGGTTCATGTCGCAGCACAAGAACCTCGACTCGGTGCGCATCCTCCGCGACCGCAAGGTCAGCACGATCGCGATGGAGCTCATCCCGCGCATCAGCCGCGCCCAGTCGATGGACGCGCTGAGCTCACAAGCTTCGATCGCCGGCTACCAAGCGGTGCTCATGGCCGCGACCTACCTCGACAAGTACTTCCCACTGCTGATGACGGCAGCCGGCACGATCCAGCCTGCCAGGATCGTCATCATGGGAGCCGGTGTTGCAGGTCTACAGGCCATCGCGACAGCCAAGCGCCTGGGCGCCGTGGTCGAGGTCTCCGATATCCGGCCGGCGGTCAAGGAGCAGGTCGAGTCGCTTGGTGGCCGCTTCATCGACTTCCCGATGGACGAGAGCGGCGAGGGCGAAGGCGGCTATGCGCGCGAGCTCACGCCGGAACAGCTCGCGGCGCAACAGAAGGTGGTCCGTGAGAAGGTCGTCGCGGCGGACGCCGTCATCACGACCGCGCTCGTCCCAGGCCGCCCCGCACCGAAGCTGATCACGAAGGACATGGTCGTAGACATGCGCGAGGGCGCGGTGATCGTGGACCTGGCGGTCGAGCAGGGCGGCAACTGCGAGCTCAGCAAGAGTGGGGAGATCGTCGTCGCCGAAGGCGTCACCATCATCGGTCACCCGAACATGCCCGCGGCCACGCCTGCGGACGCGAGCCTACTCTACGCCCGGAATATCCAGGCCCTCCTCCTCAGCCTGCTCAAAGAGGGCGATGTAATTTTGGACCTCGAGGACGAGATCCTCGCCGGCGCCCTACTCACCCACAACGGCGAAGTCCGGCACGGACCTACCGCCGAGGCCCTCTAGGAAAGGAACGCGACAGTGACTCTGGGACCTCTGCTCATTGGCATCTACGTGTTCGTGCTCGCTAGCTTCGTTGGCTTCGAGATGATCACCAAGGTGCCACCGACCTTGCATACTCCGCTCATGAGCGGCGCGAATGCGATCAGTGGCATCACCATCGTTGGTGCCGTCGCGGCGGCGACGACTGCCCCACCGAACGTGGCAAACGTCCTCGGCGCGATCGCCATCGTGACCGCCACGATCAACGTCGTCGGAGGCTTTCTCGTCACGGACCGCATGTTGCGCATGTTCGGAAAGAAGAAGAAGCGATGAGCCGCGAAGTCATCACATCGACCGTGGTCCCGATCATCTATCTGTTGTCCACGGTTCTCTTCATCTTCGGGATCAAGCGGCTGTCGAAGGTCAAGACCGCCCGCCAGGGCAACACACTGGCGGCCGTAGGCATGCTCTTCGCCATCGTTGGCGCTCTCCTCGAGCTCGGCACCGTCGACTACCGCTGGATCGTGGGCGGCATGGCGCTCGGCACCGTCATCGGCGCGGCCTTCGCGATCCGCGTGCAGATGACCTCGATGCCGGAGATGGTCGCGCTGTTCAACGGCTTCGGCGGCATTGCCTCGGCCTTGGTGGCGACGTCGGTCTATTGGCGGCTCGTCGTCCAAGGTGGCGTCACAGCAACGGTGTACGAGACCCTCGGCACCGCCGAGGCCATCACGGTGATGCTCTCAGTCCTCATCGGCGGCATCACGTTCACGGGCAGCATCATCGCCCTCATGAAGCTCAAGGGGAGCCTCAAGAAGGGCCAGCCGATTCTGCTTCCGGCTCGCCATTTCATCACCTTCGGGCTTCTGCTCGCTTCGATCGTCTTCGCGGTGCTGGCGGTCCAGGCGGGCGGCCCGGATTCGATCATGTGGGTACTCCTGCTGGCCGCGGTGTCGCTCATCCTGGGCATCTTGCTGACGATTCCCATCGGCGGCGCGGACATGCCGGTAGTCGTCTCGCTTCTGAACTCCTACTCGGGCGTGGCGGCGTCGATGGCCGGTTTCGTCATCGGCAACCCGCTCCTCATCATCGCCGGTGCAATGGTCGGCGCGGCCGGCCTGATTCTCACACAGATCATGTGCGTTGCGATGAACCGCTCGCTTCTCAACGTGCTCGTTGGCGGCTTTGGCGTCGCGGATGGAGCCACTGGCGGCGGAAGCGACGAGTACACCAGCGTTACCTCCTGCGGTCCCGAAGAAGCGGCGATGGTGCTCGAAGACGCGGAGTCCGTCATCATCGTTCCAGGCTACGGCCTCGCCGTCGCTCAGGCGCAGCACGCGGTGCGCGAGCTGGCGGATTTACTCAAAGCCCGCGGCACCAAGGTCACCTACGCCATCCATCCGGTCGCTGGCCGCATGCCCGGCCATATGAACGTGCTCTTGGCAGAAGCCGACGTCCCCTACGAAGAGCTCCTCGAAATGGACGAGATCAACCCCGAATTCAAGAGCACCGACGTGGTGATCATCCTCGGCGCCAACGACGTCGTAAACCCCATCGCCACCAAGGATCCGACGAGCCCGATCGCGGGCATGCCGATCCTCAACGCCCACGAGGCCCGCTCGGTCTTCGTCGTCAAACGAAGTCTCAGCCCAGGCTACGCCGGCATCAAGAACGAGCTCTTCGAGTACGACAACACGATGATGGTGTTCGGCGACGCGAAGAAGGTTCTGCAGGGGTTGATCAGCGAAGTGAAGGACTTGTAGGGGTGCTGGCTTGTGGGGAGTCGGATGAATGCTGGCCTGGTTTGGTTTAGCTACATCCACCCGCCCGCCCCCACCCGTAATCCTCCCTCCGCGCCCCTAGGCTTCGCTGGGGCTTGGCGGCGCATTCGCGCCGAGCTTCGCCCTGCGGGCTCGCGCTGCCGCGCATGTCTTGGGGGGGGCGGTTGCGTGTGGAGGAGAGTCGGTCGGGATGCGCGGCACAGCGACGGGGCGGGAGGCGAGTTGTATGCCGCCGTATGGAGACGGCCGAGCGGGGTCCCCGGCGCGAGCACGTGCGTCGCGACCGAGTCTCCGGGCCTTACAGCCACCTCTGCAGGCCGCCCCGTCCCGTGAAACCCCTGTCGGGTTTCTCCGTGCCCCGCGTGTACCTCGACGCCCGGGCGTCCTGCGAAGCTCCCTAGTTGTCCATGAAATCCGCTGCCCCCGGCGCTGCTCCGCCGTAGTAGTCGGACTCCGCTAGGTCGTCGAAGCGGGTGTACTCGTTGAAGAAGCGGACGCGGCAGGTGCCGGTGGGGCCCGCTCGTTGCTTGCCGATGATCACCTCGGCAATGCCTCGGTCGTCGCTCTCGCGATTGTAGACCTCGTCACGGTAGATGAACCAAATCGTGTCGGCGTCCTGCTCGATGGCGCCGGACTCACGAAGGTCGGAGAGCTGGGGACGCTTGTCTTTGACGCCGCGCGATTCGACACCGCGGTTGAGCTGCGATAGCGCCATGACCGGGATCTCGAGCTCTTTGGCGAGTGCCTTCAAACTCCGGCTGATTTCGCTGATCTCCTGCTCACGAGAGTCGTTGCGCGACCCGGAGCGCATGAGCTGCAAGTAGTCGACCACGATCATGGCGAGTCCGACCTCAGACTTCAAGCGACGCGCCTTCGCGCGGAGCTCGAGCATACTGAGCGCTGGCGTGTCGTCGATCCAGATCGGCATCTCGCTGAGGCTGCCGGCCGCGTCCGCGAGCTTCGGCCAGTCGTCCTTCTGAAGCTGGCCCGTACGGATACGGTTGCCATCGACCCGGGCCTCGCTGCCCAGGAGGCGCCGTACGAGCTGGCCTTTGGGCATCTCGAGGGAGAACACCGCAACAGGCGCTTTGGCCTTGTCGCACGCGTTGTGCGCCACGTTGAGGGCAAATGAGGTCTTGCCCATACCCGGACGCCCCGCGACGATGATGAGGTCGCCTGCGTGCATGCCGGCCGTCATCTTGTCGAGCTGCTTGTAGCCCGTCGGGAGGCCGGTGATTGCCTCCCCGCGGTTGGCCGTCTCGTGGATCTCCTTGAAGGTCCGCATCACGACGTCTTTGACGTGCTCATACGGATTGCGGGCCCGCTCCTTGGCGACCGCGAATATCGACGACTCCGAGTCGTCGAGGAACTCCTCGAATGGCCCGTAGTCGCCGTAGCCGCGCGAGACCACTTCGTGGCAAGAGCGAATCAGAGCGCGAACGACGGACTTCTCGCGGATGATCCGCGCATGGGCCTGGATGTTTGAAACGCTCGGGATCGTGTTACTGAGCGAGAGCAGATACTCATCGCCGCCGACCGACCCGAGCTTGCCGCCGTGCACGAGCGATTCACGCAAGGTGACGTGGTCGACCGGCTGGCTCCGGCGAAACAGCTCGATCATCGCCTCGAAGATCTTGCCGTTCGCTTCGCTGTAGAAGTCCTCGGCGGAAAGCTCCTCGAGAACGACGTTCATCGCGTCGTTCTCGAGAAGAATACCACCAAGCACCGCACGCTCCGCTTCGAGAGCGTTCGGGGGGACCTGACCGGACTGTTGCGGTGAACTGATGATTCGCCTCCCCGTAGAGCGTCACTTGTACCCCTCCCGCGTGTAGCGCGCGAGAGATTTTCGTTCCTGGCCGAGCGCCCCCGCAGCGAGCGACTGAGAGGTACACCCGTACCTCGCAGGGAGCGAGGGAGGAGGTAAGCCGGCCAGGAGCGAAAAGATCCGCGTGCTACGCTTTGGTCTTCACTTCGAGCTTGATCGCAGCCGTCAAGCCGTACGGTAGCTTCACGCCAACCTCGTAGCTCCCGACCTCTTTGATCGTCTTCTCGGGCATGACGAGCTTCTTCTTGTCGAGCTCGAGCTCCACGCCTTTGGCTTTGAGGCCTTCGAGCACTTCGTTCGAGGTGACCGAGCCGAAGAGCTTCCCGTCATCGCCGGCTTCCTTCGCCACCATGACGGTGACCTTGGCAAGCTGCGCTACGACTTCTTCCTGCTCGGAGCGAAGCTTCGCGATCCGCTGGGCCTGCACGGATTTCTCGTGCTCGACCCGTTTCACGTTTCCGCGGCTCGCCACGACCGCCAGGCCGCGGGGCAGGAGGTAGTTCCGGGCGAATCCGCGGCGAACCTTCACCACGTCGCCGATCGAGCCCAGATGCTCGAGGTTTTCCTTGAGTACGACTTCGACTGTGGATGCCATGGCTACCTCACTTCGTCGCCGTGTAGGGGAGCAACGCAATGTTGCGAGCTCGCTTGATCTCACGGGTCAGATCGCGCTGCTGCTTGGCGTTCAGGCCACTGATGCGCCGAGGCACGATCTTGCCTCGGTCCGTAATGAAGTTCCGGAGCTGCTGCGGATCTTTGTAGTCGAACTTGTAGTCCGGCGGGAGTGAGAGGCCCGGGGCCTTCTTGCGTCCGCCACGACGGCCACCGCGGCCGCCTTCCAAATCGAAATCTTGTTGGATGTCGTCAGCCATGGATCAGCCCTCCTCCTTGGTCTTGTCTTCCGGAGCAGCCTCGGTGTCAGGGGCAGGCTCAGCGGCAGGTTCAGCGGCAGCGGCAGGCTCAGCGGCAGGTTCAGCGGCAGCGGCAGGTTCAGCGGCAGCGGCAGGCTCAGCGGCAGGCTCAGCGGCAGGTTCAGCGGCAGCGGCAGGCTCAGCGGCAGGCTCAGCGGAAGCGGGTGCCGGAGCCGCGCTCTCGGGCCCGGACCGGTACTCGCGCGGGGCTCTCGGGGCCATGCCCAGGCTTCGAGCGCGCTCGAGCTCGGCGTCCTCGGCCTCTTCCTCTTCCTCGACGTGCAAGTACTGCACCTCGTCGGCGTCGACGGCGACCGAAGCGGGGTCGATGTCCTCCTGGAGGAGTACGGTCTGGAAGCGAACCACCTCATCGAGCAGGCGAAAATTGCGCTCGAGCTCGGCGACGAGGTCGTTGAACCCGACGTACTTCAAGTACACGAAGATCCCGCGATTGCTCTTCTGGATCGGGTAGGCGAGCTTGCGCTTCCCCCAGTTGTCGAGCTTGGTGAGGGTGCCGTCGAGACGCTTGATGACGTCCTTGGCTCGGTCGATCACTTTCTCCTGCCCGGCGTTGTCGACGTCGGCGCGAAGGATGTAGATCGTCTCGTATTCGCGGGCCCATTTCGTGGCGGGCGCCGCTGTTGCAGTGGCCATACTTTCCTCCTGGTCTGGTCGGCCCCAGCGCGTGGCTGGAGCGAGGGAGGCCGATGCATAGCCGATCTGGGCGTCCGCGCCAGCGCTCAGGATCGGCTGTGATGCCGATTCATCGCGTTGCGCGCCCCGTCTCGGACGCTCGTCTCGACCATGTCTGCTGCAAGCTCGATCACCATACTGAGCTCGGCACGCTCCAAGCTACTGAAATCACTGAGTACATAGTGCTCGGGACGGCCGTGTCTCGGCCGTCCGATGCCGACCCTGCACCGGACGAAATCTGGGCCCCCGGCGTGCTGCACCATCGATCGGAGGCCGTTGTGTCCCGCGGTCCCGCCGCCGATCTTGAGCCGGACGACTCCGAATTCGAGGTCGAGCTCATCGTGCACGCACACGACCTGCCCGAGCGGAACCTTGAAGAAGCGCATAGCGGCCTGCACCGATTCGCCGCTCAAATTCATGTACGTGAGCGGCTTCAGCAGCACGACTTCATCACCGCCAACGCTGACTTTCGTGAACTCGCCCTTGAACTTGTCTCGAAAGCCAGGCGCACCCCAGCGCCGCCGGAGCTCGTCGACAACCATGAACCCAACATTGTGGCGATTGTCGGCGTACTTCGGCCCAGGGTTTCCGAGGCCAGCAATGAGGTGCGTGCTCACGGCCCGCGCCGTGCTCAGCTTTCGGGCGTGGCGGCTCCAGCCTCAGCAGGCGCTGCTGCTGCTGCTGTTGCCGCTTCGGCTGCCGCGTCTTCGGCTTCTTCGGCAGCGGTCGCTTTCCGCGGCTCGAGGATGATCACCAGCGTGAGCTTCGGTGCAAGGGAGCACTCGACGCCTTCAGGTAGCTCGACCTCCTCGACGGAAATCGTGTCCTTGAGATTGAGGTGAGTGACGTCCACGTCGATCGACACGGGAATGTTGGTCGGCGTCGTCCGAACGGGAAGCGTGCGGCGTGTGACGTTGAGGACACCACCCATGACCACGCCCTGGGCTCGGCCATGCGCGCGAAACGGCACATCCACGTCGAGGACCTTCTCCTCGAAGACGCGGTACAAATCCACGTGGAGCAGCTCTCGGGAAACCGGATCGATAGTCACGTCCTTGACCATCGCGAGCTCGTCCTTGCCGTCAACCGACAGCTTGAACACCACGTTCCGCCCTCTCTCGCCTCGAAGCGCTTTTCTCAACTCTTTGGGGGACAGGGTCAGCGGCGTGGGCTCAAGTCCCGGACCATAAAACACGGCCGGTATCTTTCCTTGTGCACGCAGCCGACGCGCTGGCCCCTTTCCGCGTGAATCGCGGACCTCAGCCTGCAACGTCGTCGTTTCCATTCTCTATTGCTCCGTCTATACGAACAGCGAGCTCACGGAGTCGCTGTGGTGAATGCGTTTGATGGCCTCTCCTAGCAAACCCGCGACGGAAAGCACGCGGAAGCGGCCCGTGGCTTCGGCTTCAGCCGTAAGGGGGATGGTGTCGGTCACAATGACCTCTTCTAGGGGCGAATCGACGATCCGCTCGATGGCAGGGCCCGACAGGACCGGGTGGGTAGCGGCGGCGAGGACCCTCTTGGCCCCCTGCTCCTTCAAGGCCCGTGCGGCATTGGTAATGGTGCCCGCCGTGTCGATCATGTCGTCCAAAATCACACACTCGCGCCCTTCGACGTCGCCGATGATGTGCATCACCTCGCTGACGTTCTTCTCTTCGCGGCGCTTGTCAATGATGGCCAAATCGGCCCCGAGACGCTTCGCGTAGGCGCGAGTGCGCTCCACACCGCCCGCGTCGGGGGAGACGAACACCGCGGGCTCCCGGAAGCGCGGGCTCAGGTGCTCGAGAAACACTGGCAGGGCGTACAGATGGTCGAAAGGCTTGTTGAAGAAGCCCTGAATTTGAGCAGCGTGCAGATCCATCGACACGACGCGATCGACGCCCGACGCGCTGATCAGGTCGGCCACCAGCTTCGCGGTGATTGGCGTCCGTGGTGCGGCCTTGCGGTCCTGTCGCGCGTATCCGTAGTAGGGGATGACCGCAGTAATGGAACCGGCCGACGCGCGCTTGAGCGCGTCGATCATCACCAAGAGCTCCATCAAGTTGTCGTTGACGGGCGCGCAAGTCGGCTGAATGACATAGACATCGACGCCGCGCACGTTCTCCTGAATCCGGGCGAAGACCTCCCCGTCGGAAAAACGCGACACGCTCACACGACCCATCGGCAATTCCAGATACTTGGCGATCTTTTCGGCGAGCTTCGGGTTCGAGTTCCCCGAGAAGACGCAGGTCGATTTGAACATCGGTGGATCCCTTCGACAGAAGAAAGCGGTGCCACCCGGGCAGGAAGGCGCTCGGAGGTAGCAAAGCGACAGTCAGGTGTCAACCACGGCTCGGGCACGTCGAGTATTGACAAAAACCGTGCCGTACTTTGCGAGGATACACTGTTGTAGATCGGAACGCAGGGGTGTAAACCTCATCGCTCCCGCACTCGGAGGAATGATGACACTCAGCGTGACATTGTTGACGGAGCGTGAGCAACTCGCGCAGCGTTGGCAGCAAGCCCTGGCCAAGCACGGCATCGAATCAAAGGTGGTCGCGCCGACGGATCTCGGGAGTGCGGTCAACGGTGAGACAGCCGTCGTCGTCGATGTCGACGGCGCGCACCTCGACTCAGACGATCTCCTTGCGACGATCGGGTTCGTGCGCGCGTCGGGCGCCCTGCCCATCGCACACGTAGATCGTGACCGTGACGCGCTCGAGGACATCGTGACGGAGCTTTGCCATGGTCTCGTGACGAGCGACGACCGGGACGTCGCGCAGGTGGCCGCGGCGCTCTCGCGGCGCGCGGACCGACAGCGGGGGTTTCGTTTCGAGTACGTGACGGTCTCGCCCGCCGGAGACGATGTCCTCGCCGTGCTGGGCAACGGCGAAGCCTCGCTCCACCGTCGCCCGATCGACGCATCCGACGATGGCTCTGCGATCGTCAGCATCAATATCGATCCGAGCGCAACGAAGGCCACGCTTCTGTTCAAGAGCGGCGCGTCGTCGCAACTCACGGTCGTCGCCGCACAAGCGTCAGACATGACGAATGGCCATGGCGACATCGCAATCGACGGAGAGAAGCTCGGCGCGCGCTTGCGCCAACTCCGGCTCGCCGCCGGGCTGACCCAAGCAGAGCTCGCGCGCCGAACCGGCATCCATCGGCCAAACATCGCGCGTGTGGAAGCAGGGCGTCACACGCCGTCACTCGAAACGCTCGCGCGCATCGCGAACGCGATTGGTGTGTCGACGACGCGGGTCTTGGTGTCGCACGAGTCATGAGCGCCAAGCCGGGCGACAAGCCAATAAAGGACGCGTCGACGGTCATCGTGCTCCGGGAGAAGGACTCCGGCCTCGAAACCTTCATGCTCTGCCGACATCAGCAGAGCGGCTTCATGGGGGGCGCCCACGTCTTCCCCGGCGGCAAGGTCGACACGAGCGATAGCGACCCACGTTGGCTGGGCCGCGTCGACCGGACGCCCGAAGAGATCACCAAGCGACTCGGCGAGACCACCCCGGAGCGTGGCCTGGGGCTTCTGGTCGCCGGTGTGCGAGAGACGTTCGAAGAGGCGGGGGTGTTGTTGGCAAGCACCGCCAGGGACGTCGACCTCGCGCACGCGCGCCAGAAGCTTCTCGACGGCACGCCATTCATCGATCTCGCGGATGCCATCGATATGAAGGTCGACGCGATGGCGCTCGCCCCGTACGCGCGATGGATCACCCCCAAAATGGAGAGTCGGCGCTTCGACACCCGGTTCTACATCGCGATCATCCCCGAGGGGCAGCATGCCTCGCACGATGGGAGCGAAACGACGTCCGCGGTGTGGCTTCGGCCGTCGAGCGCCATCGACCATATGATCGCGGGCAAGATCAAGCTTGCGCCTCCGACGGTACGCACGCTCCAATGGCTCGCGGAGTTCGGCGACGCCCAATCGGCCATCGACGACGCGCTCTCTCGAACGCCTCCTCTGGTGCGACCACGGCTCGTCACCGGCGACGACGGTTGGTTTCTCGCTCTACCCGGCGACCCCGAGCACCCGGAACACGCTGCGGTGTTGCCTGGCAGGACCCGGATGGTGTTCGATGATGGCGCGTGGATCGACGTCGAATAAGCTGTTCGTTAGAGCACAGTTTTTCACGTTTTTTCGGCCTCGTCCTTGTAAGGGTTACGCGCGGCCGGCTACCCAATTGAGGTGGTTGCGAGCATCCGAAAACCCCGGGATCTCTTCACCGCGTCGCAGATTGCCCGCTTCTGTCAGGTCGATCTGAAGACGATTCACAACTGGGCCGAGCGCGGCCGGATCCCTCACTTCCGAACCCCAGGGCGGCATCTGCGCTTCCGCCGCCCGCACGTCCTCGACTTCCTTCGCAAGTACGGGTACCCGATCCCCGAGGAGCTCGATGCCGAGAGGCCGCGGGTCGCGTTGCTGATCAACGGGACGAGTGCCGGCGGTGTGCTCGAAGCCGCCCTCGAGACAGATTTCGAAGTCGTCGTATACGACAACCCGGTAAGCGCCTTGCTGCAGATCGGCGAACAGCCGCCGGACGCGATCGTCTTGGCGCCGGACTTGGGTGCGCTCTCCGGTGCAGAGATCATCGAGGCCCTGAAAGACGAAAAGAACACCCAGCACGTCCGGGCGATCTTGCTCGAGGGTGACGCCAGCGACCGCAGCGCAGCGCTGGCCGCGGGGGCTTCGGCGCATGTGAGGGCGACGGATCTCAACGGGCTACGGGATACGCTCGAGGCGTTGATGGGCGTCCGGCACTGACGCCCCGTAGAGCGACTACGTCGCCACGGGGCTTCGCCGGCGCTGGCGCCGAAGGCCCGGGGGCGATGCGCAGCGTCGCCTCTACGGGCTGGCGCTGGCGCTGGCGCTGAGTAAGGTACGCCCATGCCCCTCTCCGCGCTCAACTACAGCTCGCACGGCCTCATTCCGGTGATCGCCCAGGACGCCGAGACGGGGGAGATCCGGATGATGGCGTACGCGGATGAGATCGCGATCGAGAAGACGCTCGAGACCGGATTGGCCCACTTCTTCAGCCGTTCGCGGGGCGAGCTCTGGCTCAAGGGCGAGACCAGCGGCAACACCCTCGCGGTGCGCAGCGTCTGGGTCGATTGCGACGGCGACACCTTGATCTACATGGTCGATCCGGCGGGTCCCTCCTGCCACACGGGGGCCGAGACCTGCTTCTTTCGGCGACTCGACCGCGAGGGCAACCTCGTCGAAGGCGCCTGCGACTCCGGACCTACACTGCTGCGTCTCGAGCGCACTCTCCAGGCGCGCAAGGCCTCCGACGCCGCCAAGAGCTACACGAAGTCGCTGCTGGAAAAAGGTGCAACGAAGATCGACGAGAAGCTCCGCGAAGAGGCCGCCGAGCTCGGACAGGCGTTAATCGGCGAGTCCGACGAACGGGTGGCGTCGGAAGCGGGAGACGTGCTCTACCACTTGCTGGTGGGGCTGGTGCTCCGCGAGGTGTCGCTACGGGATCTGCTGAGCGAGCTCTCGAAGCGCTTCGGGCAATCCGGACACGACGAGAAGGCGTCGCGCTGAGCGCCGATGACCCGGTACGCCAAGCCGCCAGGGCCGCCGAACCGGTTCAAGATCGGCAACCTCCGCTCGATGATGAACGACCCGCTCGGGTGCATGATGGATGCGTCCGAGTACGGTCCGCTCTCGAATCTGCCGCTCCTCCACGAACCCTACGTGTTGGTGCGGGACCCGGAGCTCATCCAGCAGAGCCTGGCGCAAGGACATGCCTCCATGCGCAAAGACCGCTTCACCCGAGAGCTAGACCGCGTGCTCGGGCGAGGCCTGGTGACCAGCGAAGGCGAGCTCTGGCGCAGACAGCGCAAGCTGGTCGCGCATGCGTTCACCCCGAGGCGCATTCGAACCTATGGCGATGGGATGGTCGCAGCGGCACACCGCTCCCTCGCGGACTGGGGGGACGGACACGAGATCAACATCCACGAATCCATGGCGGAGCTCACGATGGATGTCGTCGGACGTACGCTCTTCGATACCAACGTTCGTGACACCGCAAAGGAGGTAGGCGAGGCGCTGAGCGTGATCAGCGACTACTACGCCGAGGTCCTGGAGAACCCAATCAAGCCTCCTGAGTGGTGGCCCTCACCCGGCATGTTTCGCTTCCGCAGGGCGGTGAGGAACGTGGACCGCATCGTCGTCGAAATGATCGAAGCTCGTAGAAAAGGCGGCCTCGATCGAGGAGATTTGCTGAGCGCCCTTCTCCAAGCCCAAGACGAGGGGGGCGGCGGCATGAGCAACCAGCAACTCCGCGACGAATGCATCACGCTTTTCTTGGCAGGGCACGAGACCACGTCGATCGCACTCGGCCACACGCTCTACCTCTTGTCCAAGCATCCCGAGATCGAGGAGCGAGTGTACGGAGAAGTCGCGGCGGTCCTCGGAGATCGGCACGCCACCGCGGAGGATTACCCTCGCCTCGAGTACACCGAGCGCGTCATCAAGGAATCGATGCGACTCTATCCACCGGTGTACGCCATCGGCCGGCAGCTGCTCGAGGACTTCGAGCTCGGAGGCTACACGCTCGAGAAGGGGGTCACGCTCCTCTTCTCGCAGTGGGTCACGCACCGCCGCCCAGAGTCCTTCCCGGACCCGCTATGCTTCGACCCGGATCGCTGGCTTCCGGAACGCGCGGCGACGATGCACAAGTACGCGTACTTCCCGTTCGGTGGAGGCCCTCGCGTCTGCATCGGCAACCACTTCGCCATGATGGAGGCGGTCTTGCTCCTCGCGACGCTGATCCGCGCCTACCGCTTCGACCTGCTCCCGGACCAGTCGCTCGCCTTGAAGCCTTCGGTGACCCTGCGCGTAGAAAAAGACCTGAGAATGCGCCTGCAGACTCGGTAGCCGTCAGCGTCAGCGTCAGCGTCAGCGTCAGCGTCAGCGTCAGCGTCAGCGTCAGCGTCAGCGTCAGCGTCAGGTTCAGCGTCAGCGAAACGTGTGTTTTCGGGCAGGGCTTGCAAGTGTCTGCACTGAGACGGCACGCGAGGCCGGAAGCGTTCTCCGACACAGAGGCGGAAGAACCGCACAACGTGCGGAGGAAACAATTACGTATAGCCTCGAGCCCCCCGATCGACCCCACGCTCATAGAGACCCATCGTGAGGCGGGTCGGTGCGGGAGGTTGCATGCATCGATTGATTGGATTCGCGTGCCTCTGACGTTGGGCGCCATGCCCGTAGTTGCTTGCGGCAGCGACGGCGGGACGGGCGGCAGCGGGGGTGCGGGCGCGGTCGGCGGCATCGGTGGAGAGGCGGGGGCCAGAGGGGATAGAACCCCCGAGCTCGAAGCCTTTCTCGACGACTACATCGATCAGCAGGCCAAGGTCGACGACGCCGGAGTGGCGATTGCTCTGGTCGGGCCGGGGGGCCTGGTCGAGGCGCAGCGAAGCTACGGGATGGCCAATATCGAGGACTCGGTGCCGATGAGCTCAGACACCGTGGTGGAGCTCGCCTCGGTCTCCAAACCGTTCACCTCCACGGCAATCATGCTGCTCTACGAAGAGGGAGAGGTCGCACCGCAGGATCTGGTATCGACCGCGTTCCCCGAAGCGCCAGCCGCGTGGGCGTCGATGACGGTTCACCATCTGCTCACGCACCAAGCAGGCTTGCCCGACTACATCAACGACCAGCCGCCGGGCACGGTCGAAGGCTGGGACAACGGCGACGTCCTCGCGTACCTGCTGGGAACGCCTCTAGAGTTCGCTCCTGGAGACGGCTTCGACTACTCCAACTCGGGTTACGTCGTGCTCGCGCTGCTCGTCGAGCGCGTCACTGGCGAGTCCTTCCCGGACTTCCTGAGCGAACGCGTGTTCGAACCATTGGGGATGCTCGACACCTTAGTACCTGCCGAATCGCCGCCCAACATCCCTGCCATGGCGCAGAGCTATCAGCTGGGTGTGCTCCTCGAGTACTCGGCGCGCACCAGCGGTCCAGCCCAGGTGCATTCGACCCTCGCGGACATGATCCGATGGGAGCTCGGGATCCGGAACGCCTCGCTTCTCTCGCCGGGCACGTTGGCGCTCATGTCAACGGTGCACGTCGAGGTCCCGCCCGACAAGCAGGTCTCGTACCTCGACGATTGCGGCTACGGCTACGGCTGGGCCATCTGCGATAGCTTCGTCGGCCTACTCCAACAGCATGGCGGCAGGTGGGCCGGATTCCGCAACGTCGTCGACCGTCACACCACCGAAGGCCTGACCACCATCATGCTCTCGAACGGAAGCTACGAGTGGGCCTTCGAGATGGGTCCGGACTTGATGTCGTTCTATTTGGACGATGGCGGAGGCGAGTAGAGCCCTAGTTCAAAATCTTGTCGATATCGCGCTCGATCGTCTCTTCGCGGACGCGGCGAGCTAGCGCGAGCTCGGTGATCAAGAGCTTCCGGGCTTGTTCCATGAGCTTCTTTTCGCCGTAGCTCAGCTCCCCTTTGTCCGAGCGGACTTTGGCTAGGTCCCGGAGGACCTTGGCGACTTTAATGGGAGAGCCGCTCTTGAGCATTTCGGTGTACTCGCGGTAGCGGCGGTTCCACGGCTGGGAGGTCACCGCCATCTCGTCTTTGCTGAGCTCTTCGAGGACGGTCTTCGCGGCCTTCCGAGACATCACTTGCCGGAGGCCAACGCGATCGACGGCGTTCAGGGCGACCCGGATGGTCCCCGCCTTTCCGTTCACGAGCTTGAGGATATAGAAATCGATTTTGTCGGAGCCGATCAATCGCTCTTCGATTTGCGTGATTTCAGCCACCCCGTGCGCTGGGTGCACTGCTTTGTCGCCTACGCTGAAGCTCATGAGCTAAGTCTCCTTCGGGTCAAAAACGACGAAAACCCGCGCTTTTCGGGCGGGTGGAATTCCAATCGTCGACGGGCGTGCAATTCACTTCATGCACTTGATCTACATAGCAAAACCAAGCCTGAAAGTCAATGCTTAGTTTTGGACAAACCCGTGTAATTCCAATCCCTTGGAGCTATTTCGCGGATGGATTTCAGGGTTGACCAGAGGAGCGCTTCGAACGGAGCCAATCCGGGCTAGTTCGGGCGCGCGCGCTTGCCGGCAGACGCCTTCGCAGGCTCGGGTGTCGGGGCCTCGGCCTTGGGCGCCTCCTGGGTGTCTTCTTCCGCGAGTCCGTGCTCTAGCAGCAACTTGCGCTCGACGGCCTCGAGAATGTCGGGGTGCTCTTCGAGAAAGGTCCGCGCGTTGTCACGCCCCTGGCCGACACGCTCTTCGCCGTAGCTGTACCAAGCGCCGGACTTGTTGATGATGCCCGCCTCGACTCCGAGGTCGAGGACGTCACCGGTGCGGCTGATGCCCTTCCCGAAGAGGATATCGAACTCGCAAAGTCGGAACGGGGGCGCCATCTTGTTCTTCACGACCTTCACGCGACAGCGGTTGCCGACCGCGGCGTCGCCCACCTTGATCGTCCCTATGCGGCGAATGTCGAGGCGCTGCGAGGCGTAGAACTTGAGCGCGTTGCCGCCGCTCGTGGTCTCGGGGCTGCCGAACATGACGCCGATCTTCATGCGAATCTGGTTGATGAAAAAGAGGGTGGTGTGGCTCTTCTGGACGGAGCCGGTGAGCTTGCGGAGGGCCTGACTCATCAGCCGTGCTTGAAGGCCGACGTGGCTGTCGCCCATCTCGCCTTCGATCTCGGCGCGCGGCACCAGGGCTGCCACCGAATCGATCACGACGATGTCGACCGCGCTGGAGCGAACGAGGGTGTCGGCGATCTCGAGGGCCTGCTCGCCGTGGTCGGGCTGGCTGACGAGGAGCTCGTCCACGTTGACGCCGAGCTTCCGGGCGTAATTCGGGTCGAGGGCATGCTCCGCGTCGATAAAGGCGGCGATGCCGCCTTTTTTCTGAGCCTCGGCGATCGCATGGAGGGTCAGAGTCGTCTTGCCGCTCGATTCCGGGCCGTAGATCTCCACGATGCGGCCTCTCGGATACCCGCCGATGCCGAGAGCGAGATCGAGGGAGATCGCCCCGGTCGAAATCACCGGAACCTTGATCTTGGCGTCCGAGTCGCCCAGACGCATGATCGAGCCTTTTCCGTAGGCTTTTTCGATACTTCCAAGGGCTAGATTGAGGGCTTTTTCGCGGTTCGAGTCGGCCATGTCGCGGATTCCTTTGTGGTCAGTTACCTGAACACCCGTCTAGTCGGCTTACTTACACTAGTCAAGTTTGCGCGTGGCGGAGCGCCCACTGAAAGGCCCCGCCCTTGCATAAGGCCATACCCTACCCCGACCAGGCCCGTGCGATAAAGGGGTCATGGAGCTCGGCGGCATCGAGTACGTGGACTCGGCACGCCACGCGACGTACGCCACGAAGTCGGTGTTCGAGAAGTACTCAGAGAAGCTGATGCGTCGCTTCGAGTGGGAAGCGTTCGGAACGATGCTGCCCCCGGAACATCCGCACGCGGCTCAGCGCTCGCCGAGGTCGAAGTCTCGATCGAGCGCCGCGCGACGAACGAGCTCGAGCGCCACGTAGGCCGAAAGCGTTTGAACGCGGTCGCGCCCCCAGGGGAGCTTTCGGTGCTTTGTGATTGTCGCTTCGCCCTTGCGCGCCAGGCCGAACCAAACGGTGCCGACCGGCTTGTCCTCGGTGCCGCCACCGGGCCCCGCGATGCCGGTGATGGACACGGCGATGTCCGCCCCGGCGACACGAAGGACGCCCTCGGCCATCGCGGCGGCGGTCTCCGAGCTCACGGCGCCATGTGCGCGGAGCAGGTCCATGCCTACACCGAGGACAGCCTCTTTCGCGGCATTCGAATACACGACTGCGTCGAGAAGAAGGTACTCGGAAGCGCCCGGGGTCCGGGTCAGCATCTCACCAACCTGCCCGCCCGTGCACGACTCGGCCACCGCCAAGGTCTTGCCTTTGTCGCGCAGCGCAGCACCGACCACCTCGGCAAAGGAATCCTCTTTCCCGCCGAAGACTGCATCGCCAAGAATCGCGCGAACCTCAGCAGCGATCCCCTCGGCACGTTCGGCCGCGTCGCGAGCGGTCTCGGCGCGCACGTGAACCTTCACCTCGATCTCGGGGAAGTGCGCTCGGTAGCCGAGCGTGAGGCCTTCGTGCTCTTTCTCGAGATGACGCACGGCCTGCGAGACGCCTGACTCGGTCATTCCGAACGTTCGAATGTGCACCTGATGTGTTCGGCGCTCGGCGAGCGGTGCGATCGCACGGAGGATCGACTCGACGAAGATGTGCTCCATCTCACGCGGCACACCGGGCACGAAGAACAGCCGAGCGCGGCCTAAGGTCATCGCGAAGCCGGGCGCCGTGCCCATCGCGTTCGGTAGAATCTCCGCACCTTCGGGGAAGTCGCCCTGCTTCGCGTTCGATTCCGCCATCACACGTCCGAACGCTTTGAACTTCTGCCGAATGCCTTCGACCACGCCTTCATCGCGCCGGAGTGCCACCCCAGCCGCTTTGCCCGCTGCCTCGGTGGTGAGGTCGTCAGAGGTTGGTCCGAGGCCACCGGTCGTGATGACGACCTGGTGGTTCTCCGAAAAGCGCTGGAGCAGCGTCACGATTCGATCGAGGTCGTCGTCGACGGTGGCGTGTTCAGTCACGTCGAAGCCGAGCTTCGTCAGCTCTTCGCCCAACCAGGCGGCGTTGGTGTTGATCAGCTCACCGCGGGTGAGCTCGGTGCCGATGGAGAGGATGGCGGCGGTCATGCGGGTCGGGGAGTGTCCGCAAAAGCGCCTAGACCGTCAACCGCTTTGCTCTATCGGTCGTATGTGGTAGCGCCCCTTGGAAGTTTTTCTGAGCTTTGTTTGTTGATAGGAGTCAAATGAGCCGGGTTTTCATGGGAACAGCACTGGGGGTGCTCGTGAGCGTCGCGACGCTGTTCGGAGCCGAACGCGCCGGCGCCGAGCAAGGCGCGACAGCGCTCGCGAACTTGCAAGTGAGCCGGGCGACGCTGGACAACGGCCTGCGAATCGTGATGAACCAAGACAACACCGTTCCAACGGTGGCGGTCTCGGTCTACTACGACGTGGGGTCACGCAACGAGGTCAAAGGCCGTTCCGGCTTTGCCCACCTCTTCGAGCACATGATGTTTCAGGGCTCGGCGAACGTTGGCAAGGGCGAACACTTCAGCTTGATCATCAACCGCGGCGGAAGCGCGAACGGCACCACCAGCAACGACCGTACGAATTACTTCGAGACGCTGCCATCGAACGAGCTTGCCCTCGGCCTCTGGCTCGAAGCGGATCGAATGCGATCGCTGGCAATCACGCAGGACAACTTCGAGAACCAACGAATGACGGTGATGGAGGAGCGCCGGCAGCGCATCGACAATCAACCATACGTCCCGAGCATGCTGCGGATCAACGAGCTGGCCTACGGCCAGTACTGGCCGTACGCGCACTCGACCATCGGTGACATGCAGGACTTGATCGACGCGCCTCTCGAAGCCGTGCAGGAGTTCTTCAACACGTACTACGCGCCGAACAACGCGGTCGTCAGCATTAGCGGCGACTTCGACCCCGAAGACGCCTTGGCCATGGTGAAACACTACTTCGGCGACATCCCGGCGCGAGAGACCCCGGCCTTCGACCCTCCGCCACGTGCAAAGCAAACCGCCGAACAGCGCGAGACGATGTACGACGCCAACGCTACGCTCCCCGCGTTCCACCTCGCCTATCACATTCCGACCAGCCGCACGCCTGATCACTACGCGCTCGAAATGCTCGCCCTCGTGCTCGGCGACGGTGAGTCGAGCCGCCTCTACCAGCGGCTCGTGAAGCGCGAAGAGATCTGCCAGGAGGTTGCGGTTGGCACCGATGACCGCCGCGGCCCCGATCTCTTCAGCGCGTGGGCCGTGATGGCAAGCGGTCATCAACCAAAGGCAGCGCAGGAGGTCATCTACGCAGAGCTCGAGTCGATCGCTCGGGAGAGCGTGACCGAGCGCGAGCTTCAGAAGGCCAAGAACCGAGTTAGCGGTGCGTTCGTATTCGGGCTCCAGTCGAACATGGCCCGCTCGCAACGGCTCGCTGAGTTCGAGCTTTACTATGGCGACGCCAACTTGCTGAAGCTCGAGCTCGACCACTACCTTGCTGTCACCGCGGAAGACATCAAGCGCGTGGCCGGGCAGTACTTCGATGTGACCAACCGCACGGTGCTCGACGTCTTGCCGGGCGAGGCGCCCGCCGAGGAGGGACAGTGATGTTGCTTCGATTCCGTTTCGCCGTCCTCTGCCTCGGCCTGGTCACGCTGCTCGCCGCTTGCGCCAAGGACTCCCCCGAGCCTGAAACCGCGAAAGATGCGCAGGCCAAGGCCGCCCCGGAGCGCGAGCTGCCGCCTTCGCCGACCCCTGCCAAGGACCTGGCGCTTCCGCCGGTCCAGATCGCAGACCTCGACAACGGCTTGCAGGTCAACACGATTGTCACGGACCAATTGCCGGTGGTCTACGCGACTCTCGTGATCCGAAGCGGCGCCGAGTCCGACCCCGACAAGCTCCCCGGGCTCTCTGGGCTCGTCGCACAGATGCTCAAAGAGGGCACCGCGAAGCGCACGGCTGCAGAGATCGCCGAAGAGATCGAGTTCCTCGGCGCGGACCTGTGGGCAAGCTCCGATGAGGAGAGCACGTATATCGGCGTGCGCGCGCTCGCCGAGCACTTCGAAGTGGTCATGGGGATCCTCGCGGAGGTGGCAGGAAAGCCCGCCTTCAACACCAAGGAGCTCGGCAAGCTGAAACGACGTGAGCTCGATCGGCTGTCGTTGGCGGAACGCGAGCCTCAGTACATCGCGCGCCGAGCGTTCTATCGCTCGCTCTACGGCAAACACCCCTACGGCACCGTCGATACGACCCCCCAAGCCGTCAAACGCGTCACCCGTCAAGACATGGTTCGATGGCACCGGACGCACTTCGTGGGCCGAAATGCATTCCTGGTGGTTGCAGGCGAGGTAGACCCAGCAGAGGTCGCCAGCGTTGCGAAGGAAACGCTCGGGAAGTGGAGCGCAGGCAAGCGAGCCGTCCCGGTTTACAGCGATCCACCGCAGCCGACCGACCGCAGCATCTTGGTGGTGGACCGCCCGGGCTCCGTGCAATCGGTCATCTACATGGGCAACCTCGCGATTCGACGGGCCGAACGCGAATGGATTCCCTTGATTGTCGCCAATCAGGTACTCGGCGGCTCGGCGGCGTCGAGGCTCTTCATGGATCTGCGCGAGAAGCGCAGCCTGACGTACGGCGCGTATAGCGCGATCGCCGCGCGCGTGGACATCGGGCCCTTCGTTGCCTACTCGTCGGTGCGCACCGAGGTCACGACCGAAGCGATTGGGGCGTTCTTCGAACACCTAGAACGCATCAACCAGGAGCCAGCAGAGGGGCAGGAGCTGACGAACGCAAAGCGCTACCTGAGCGACTCGTTTCCCCTGAAGGTGGATACCCCGGGCAAGCTCGCTGAGCTCGTGACGCAGCTCCGAACGTTCGGGCTTCCAAGCGACTACTGGGACCACTACCGGAACTGGATCCGCCAAACCAGCGCGTCCGAGGCACACTACGTCGCGCGCAGCTACATTCGCCCGAGGGAGGCCCAGGTCGTAGTGGTCGGTCAGGCAGCCGATTTCGCGCAGTCGCTCGCCCAGTTCGGGCCGATCACGGTCGTGTCGCCCGACGGCGAAGTCAAAGCACGGTTCAAAGACGAGCGAACCACCGGAACAGGTGCACCCCGCGGTCCCATCCACTAAAGTCGAAACATGTGCGGAATCGTCGGGTACGTCGGTGACGAAGAGGCAGCGCCAATCCTGTTGGACGGGCTGCGGCGTCTAGAATATCGGGGCTACGATTCAGCCGGCGTTGCCATTCACGAACAGAACGGCATCGAGATCGTCCGCGCGGTCGGCAAGCTCCGCAACCTCGAAAAGGCGCTTGTCGAAAAGCCGCTTCACGGAACCGTGGGCGTCGGGCACACCCGCTGGGCGACCCATGGCCGCCCCTCGGAAGTAAACGCCCACCCCCACGTCGCCGGACCGATCGCAGTCGTCCACAACGGCATCATCGAGAACCACCTTCAGCTTCGGGCAGAGCTCGAGGCAGGCGGCTTCGCGATCACGAGCGACACCGATACAGAGATCATATCCCACCTGATCCATCGTGAGACGAAGGCGGGGCACGACATGGTCACCTCGATCCGCCGCGCGCTCGAACAGGTCGAGGGGGCGTACGCGATCGCGGTGGTATCGGAGGCCGAGCCCCGCCGCGTCGTGGTCGCCAAGAGCTCGTCTCCGCTGGTCATCGGCGTTGCGCGCCACGCGACCTACTGCGCGAGCGATATCCCCGCGCTGTTGCCATACACCAACGAGATGGTCTTCATGGAGGACGGTGAGATCGCAATCCTCGATCCGGATGGCTTTTCGCTGTCGACCCTCGCCGGCGAAAAGGTGAACCGCCGTTCGCGCAAGATCTCGTGGTCCCCAGTGATGGCTGAGAAGGCCGGCTACAAGCACTTCATGCTCAAGGAGATCTTCGAGCAGCCGCGCGCGCTCGAAGACACGCTGCGTGGAAGGCTCGACCGCGAGCACGCGGACGTCGAGGGCGCCGAGATAGGCCTGAGCGACGCGGACGCAAAGGCGATCCGCCGCGTCATCTTGTTGGCATGCGGCACGAGCCACCACGCCACCATCGCCGGCCGGTACTGGATCGAGGAGCTTGCGCAGGTACCTGCAATCCCCGAGCTCGCGAGCGAGTTCCGAGGACGTGACGCTGTCATCGGCGAAGGCGATCTGGTCATCGCGGTGAGCCAGTCGGGCGAGACGATCGACACGCTCATGGCGGCGAAAGAAGCCAAGGCGCGAGGGGCCAAGGTGCTGGCGATCGCGAACGTGAACGGCAGTGCGATCCCGCGGATGGCGGACGCGAGCTTCTACACCCACGCTGGCCCGGAGATCGGCGTCGCGTCGACCAAGTGCTTCATGACACAGCTCGCGAACCTCCTGATGTTCAGCATCTGGCTCGCGCGCCGACGCGGCACCCTCAGCGAGGGAGAGGCCGGCGAGCTCATCGAGGGGCTGGCGCGGATCCCCCACCAGATCGACGAGCGACTCAAGGCCACGCACGACACGATCGCAGACATGGTTCGCGACTTCGCGAACGCGCGCGACGTGCTCTTCCTCGGTCGCGGTCTGAGCTTTCCGATGGCACTCGAAGGTGCGCTCAAGCTCAAAGAGATCTCCTACGTGCATGCGGAGGGGTACGCGGCCGGCGAAATGAAGCACGGGCCGATCGCGCTGCTCGACGCGCAAGTCCCGGTCATCGTGCTCGCTCCCCAGGACCGCCACCACGAGCGCGTCTGCAGCAACCTGCAAGAAGCGCGCGCACGCGAGGCGAAGATCATCGGCGTGACGACGGCAGGGGACACCCAGACACAAGGGCTTTGCGACGCGTTCGTCGAGGTCGCTCCGACACACGAGGCGTTGAGCCCGTTCCTGACGGTGGTCCCGCTGCAACTGTATGCGTACTGCGTGGCGGACCACAAGGGCACGGACGTCGACCAACCGCGCAACCTCGCCAAGACCGTCACCGTGGAGTGACCCCGCGATGAGAGTCGGCCTACTGACCACGGGATTCCCGCGTTTCGAGGGCGATCACAGCGGCGCGTTTCTTCTGACGCTCGCACGCGGCATCGTCGCGAACGGGGGGGAAGTGCGCGTACTCGCGCCGGAGCCCGGAGCTCGCCATCCAGCACCCAGCTGGCCCGGGATCGAGATGCGCTGGGTCCCTTATGCGCGGCCGCGCGCGCTCGAGCGGACCTTCTACGAGGCCGGGGCACCCGACAACCTACGCACCCACCCGCTTCGATGGGTGGGTGCGGCGAGCTTCTCCGCTGCACTGCTCGTCGCCGCCGAGCGCGCACTCGATGATTGCGACGTGCTGGTGAGCTCGTGGTGCGTCCCATGCGGTTCGGTCGCTTCGACGGTGGCCCGAGGCCGCGACCACCTCTGCATCTGTCACGCGACCGACATCCGCTGGCTCGGCAAAGCGCCAGGCGGCGGCCCTCTCGCTCGCCACATCGCAGCCGGCGCGAGCGCCTTCTGGTTCCTCAGCGCCGCCCATCGCGATCGCTTTCTTCGGACGGCTCGACTCCCCGCTTCCGCCGTTCCGACGCACGTGGGCCCCATGCCGATCGAGCTGCCGAGCGAAGCTGGCCCAACGCGCGCGGAGCTGCGGTTGGCACTCGGTTTGGAGCGATTCACCGTACTCTTCCTCGGTCGACTCGTGCCAGTCAAGGGCGTCGATCTGCTTCTTCGCGCTGCCGGCAGCCTCGCAATTCCGGTTCACATTCGCATCGCTGGGGACGGACCGGAGCGAGCTCGGCTGGTGGCACTCGCCCAGCGCCTCGGAGTCGACGCGACTTTCGAGGGCTGGATCGCCGGGGAGCACAAGGAAGCGCTGCTTCGCGCATGCGACGCCATGGTCGTGCCGTCGCGCGCGGAGGAAGGCCTACCGACCGTCTTGTTCGAAGCGCGTGCCCGCTCGCTCCCCATCGTCGCGACGCGTGTGGGCGCAATCGCCGAGGCGCTTGGAGGCGACACACACGTTCGGCTGGTTCCGCAGGACGACCCGACCGCGCTTGCTCAGGCCATCGACGCGCTCAGGGCGTGACGCGCTCCGTCCCCTTTGGCGGACGATAGTCGAATCGCTTGTTGGACACGTCGCGGTTGAACTTGATCTTCGAGAAGTCGAACCGGTTGCGATTGCCCGCGGAGTCGATGATCAAGACCCGCTGCACGACCCCAGCTCGCTTCCCGTTGCTCGCCAGCGCACGCACGTAGAACACGAGCTGCTCGTAGTTCGGCGTGGGCTTTCTCGGAATGAGCTGCAGGACGTATCCGTCGTTGAAACTCTCGTTGTCGTGCTCGAGAAGGCGCACCTCGAAGTCCTTGTCGAGGTCACCGCCACCCGTGAGGAACGAAAAGGCAGAAGGGAGCTGATCATCATCGAGGGCGCGCTCGATCATCTGGCCGCGCTTTTCCCCTTCCTCGGGGGGCTGATAGATCAACAGTTTCTTGCCGTTGCTGACGAAGACCTGCTGGTTCGGTTGGGCGTAGTCCCAGCGCATCATGCCGGGCTTCTTGAACACGACCCGGCCTTTGGCGTAGTCGTAGCGATCGTAGAGGCGCGTGTACCGCGTCTGCTCGAACTCCGCCTGCAGGGTCTTGGTTTGATCGTAGAACGTCTGCACGAGCGTCACGATCGCGGCGGCGTCGAGCCCGCCGCTCTTTTGAGCGTCCGCGAGCCCGAATGGGGAAACCAGCGCGAAACAAAGACCGATCGTTGCAACTCTCGAAGTCATCAATTTGTGGAACGCTCCCGAGGCCGCAGTATTCACGCTGCGGAAACGTGCACAAGGCAAGCACATATCCACAAAAGTGGGATTGATCATTCGCCGGCGTAACCTTAGTATTGTCGAGTGGCGCCTAGCGCGCCCGCGTTGGCTTGGCTTTGCAACCCCGTACGCACCTCGGAGGTGACATGTCCAAGCACCACGCTCGAACCATTCCTGAAGATCGCACTCGATCGCACCTTGAAAAGAAGCATGCACAGCTGTCTGAGCGCGTCGCAGCGCTCGATGGCCGCATGAGCCTCACGCCGAGCGAGGAGTTGGAGCTGCACCAGCTCAAGAAAGAAAAGCTTTCGGCGAAAGACGCCCTGGAGTCGGTCGGTTGACCGACGCCGCAACCGCCTCTTCTTACCCCCCCCTCCCCTGAACGTCCGTACCGACGGCCCCCTGCATCCAGGTGGGCCGTCTTTCTTTTCTGCATCGCCGCGACCCGAGCCGAACCGGGGTTAAAAGCAAATGGGCCACCCGGAGGTGACCCATTTCAAACGAAAAGATCGATGCTACAATATCAAGCTAGGCAACAAGTTAAGCCGTAATCTTCCTGAGTGTTACGGAGATAAGGACGACCCATCGCCGCGCTGATGCCGGGCAAGCTGGAAAGTGCGCGGCGTGGGTCTTAAGCAAGCGATGGAGTACATTGCAATCGCAGTGCCAACTTGTCCTTGCAGGAAAAAACAGGGTTTTCTGCGCTGACTCGCCTATCGGTAGGACATTTCTGTCATGGACGCGCGCACGATGTCGCGGCCCGGGGACGCTGAGGGCCTCGAGGGTGGGTTGCATACATTCCCACACCCCGCGGGTTGAAGTTGGCGGCCGGTCCCGCGTATGATCTGAGCACCGGACAGGCCGGGCCCGATGCCGAAGTGCATAAACTGCAACGCTAAGGTCGTGAGGACGGACGCTTTCTGCGGCACCTGCGGCGAGCCGGTCCCCGGCGCGAAGCCCGTCGTGCCGATCGCGCGCGAGCTCCGCCCGAGCGGCGTGTTGGCGGCGCCCGCCGCCCTCAGCGGCGGCGGTACGTTCCCACCCGCAGCGGGGACAGGGGCATCGGCGCGCGCCATGGCAGTCGTCGCCTTGTCCGACCCTGAAGATGTCGAGCCCTCAGACACCGGCCTGACCGAAATCGGCCGGACGGGCGTCCGGGAGCGCGAGACGAGCGAGCCCGCTCCGGTCTTGCCGCTACGCCGGCGCAAGCCCGGGAGCCTCTCGGAGGAGGATCTCCACGCGACGACGAGCGCGCCTCCGTCAGAGGAATCGCAGACCGAGCAGCCGCGGCTTCCCGCTCCCGACCGTGACGCGAGCCTTCCTAATATGCCGGTGCCGCCAGGGCCACCCATTCTCGCCTCGGATCTTCTCCGAGAACAAATGAGGCCCGCGAGCCCCGGCGCCAAGGCCCTTCGCGTCGTCGCGGTCTCGCTGAGCGCTATCGGGCTCGTGGCGGCCGGCTTGGTCGGGGGCGTCCATCCGCTGACATTCGTCTCGGTAGCCCTGCTCATCATGATGGCGACATTGGCGCTCACACCAATGTCGTACAGAGCGCGTGCCATCTCGCTCGTGTTGGCCGGGACAGTCGCGAGCGGCGTCGCACTCTGGCAACAGGCCGTGCACGACTTGGCACCCGAGGGAATCATCCTCGCAGGGGCCACCATCCTGCTGAGCGGCGCCCTGCTGTTTCGAGCCTACTATCGTGGCGCGCGGCTCTCGCGCTTCTTCGTCGCGCTCGGTGTGGCAGCGCTCGGAGCCTGGTTCGTCGTTTCCCGGGGCCACGAGAGCCTCGTCATGTTGGACGGCCATTGGCAATCATGGGCACCTGCGATCACGCACATGACCTTTGGCCTCTTGGCGCTCCTCTCATTGATGGCGTTCATGGACAACAGCACCCGCGGTGGCGCACACGTTTGGGCGGGAGCGCTCTTGGTGCTGTACGCCGTTCACGTGGGTCTGCTCGTCGCCAGCGAGGTCTGGCCGCTTGCGGGCCACAGTCCGGTCATCGAGGGGCCGACAATGGCCGCGCTGTCGACAGGCACCGTCGGAACAATCCTAGCTGGCCTTGCGCTCGCGCAAGTGTTCGTCGCGTTTCACCAATCCGCCTCGCGCCGCGCCAAGGCATCGAGCTGAATCTGAGGGCCGTGAGCCGGGTGGCGACGAAGCCGCCTTACGGGGCTTTGCGCGGCCAGGAGGCGAGCAGGACGACGGCACACGTGCGCCCCTTGTCGTCCTCGGCTTCCCCAAAGCCGGCGTCGGTGAAGCGCGGATCGGTGACGGTCATGCGGTGACTCGGGCTGTCGGCGATCGCATGGAGCGCCTGACGCATCGTTCGGGCGCGAGCCACTGCCTCACCGACCACGCGGGCTTGAATGCCGCGCTTCAGCAAGCGCGCCTCCGGATCACCATCCGGGTCGAGCTCGTGGCCGAGCTTGCCCGAGTCGCAGACCTTCTGCGCATGACTCGTGGCCTCTTTGCTCAGCAGCCGGTTCGTGCGGACGGTTCGTGCACCGCTCGCGCGCCGAATCTGCATCAGCCAGGCCTCTGGCGACTGTGAACCTCCCTGAACCGGCGCGTGTTGCGGGATCGTGCCAATCCAGCGCTCGGCCACCGGGCGCGGCCCGTTGGGGCCGGTCGCGACGAGTTGGACGAACAGCGGTCGCCCCCACTCGACGGGAAGCGTGATCGTGGACCCATAGGCCTCACCGTCGACGGCAATTCGCCGAGACTCACCCGAAGCATCGCGCACCATCAGATACGGGTCGCTGAAGTCTTCGATGACCTCGGCGTGAAGACGGTTCTTTCCTGCCGGGTTGAGCGCCCCTGCCCTCACGGCCGCAACGAGCACGACGCGCTCGCCCGAGCTCGCGCGACCGCAGATCAACGGCGCGTCGGCAGTCTCAATCAAGTCCTCGACCCAGGCCTTGAAGCTGGCCACCTCACCGGTTACTCCGAACTTCGCGTAGACCGGGTTCGCATCGACCCCTTCCTCGCGTGCGGTTTGAACTAGCTCCGACGACGGCGGGATGTGCTGGAGGTCCGCGAGGATCTGCGCCACCTCCTCGAGCTTCTGGCTTCGAGTGCACAGAGGCTTGGGCGGCGCTACCGCAGCCTGCCCTTCGGGGGGAGCGTGGTCGTTCTGGTCAGCAACCGCCGTCGCGTTGAGAGCGAGCAGCGATGCACAAAGAAGAATGGTTTTGCGCAGCATGGGTTTGGATCACGTCCGATAGTCGGCGTTGATCCGAACGTACTCGTGACCGAGGTCGCAGGTCCAATAATGACCGAGGCCGCGGCCCCGGCCGACGGTCAGCGTGATCGAATACTCGCGACGCTTCATGACGGAGGCGGCTTTGGCCTCGGTTTTCGGAGTCATAATCGGTGCGCCCTCCTCGAAGATCGAGACCTGCCCAATTTTCATCGAGACATGATCAGGATTGAAACCTGCGCCGGAGCGCCCGGCGGCGGCCAGGATCCGGCCCCAGTTGGGATCGCACCCATGAAGCGCCGTCTTGACGAGCTGAGAAGAGGCGACCGTTCGGGCGATCTCCACCGCATCCGCGTCCGACTTGGCACCGCCAACCTCGATCCGGACCAGGTGCTCCGCTCCCTCACCGTCCGAGACCACCTTTTTCGCGAGCGCTTCGAGCACCTCGCTGAGCGCTTGTTCCAGCTTGCGACCGGCGGCGCTCTTCTCGACGACCGGGCGGCCCGTCGCTGCCCCGGAGGCCAGCGCATAGATCGAGTCGTTGGTGCTGGTGTCACCGTCCACGGTCACTCGGTTGAAGGTCTGTTCGGCGACGCGGACAAGCATGCGGCGAAGTGTCGTTCGATCGATCGACACGTCGGTCGTCACGAACCCCAAGGCCGTTGCCATGTTCGGGTGGATCATGCCGGCACCTTTCGCGACGCCGAGGATCCGGCACGTCGTCCAACCTACCTTGACTTCGGCTCGAGCGACCTTGGGGCCCTGATCGGTCGTCAGGATTGCGCGCGAAAAACGCGCGGCGCCGGCCGCGGATAGATCGTCGACCAAGGGAGCGATCGCGGACATCATCCTCTCCCGCGGCAGCTGCACACCGATGACTCCCGTCGACGCCGGGACGATCAAGGCATGCGGAATGCCCAACACGGCCCCGGCGGTGCGGGTCATGGCGAGCGCTGCTTGTCGGCCTTGCCTACCGGTGCAGGCATTGGCGTTGCCGCTGTTGACGAGCACGGCCTGGCACGCACCCCCGAGAAGCCGGCGTTCACTGATCACCACGGGCGCCGCGCGCACGCGATTCCTCGTGAAGACACCGGCGGCGGTCGCGGGCTCATCTGCCGCGATCAGCCCCATGTCGAGCGCGTCGCCCTTTTTGACTCCGCCGTGCACGCCGGCGAAGCGAAACCCTTTCACGCGTCCGCTCATGGCGTGCCTATTACCAGATGGATCTTATTGCGGCGAGGCTGCGGCCTGGTCTTCGCGATAGTGACAGTTCTTGTATTTCTTACCGCTGCCGCAATAGCACGGGTCGTTTCGGCCAACTTTCGGACGATCGCGTTGGACCGTGGCTTGTTGCGGAGTCGCCTGCGGCGGAGGCGGTGCCGCGGCTCCCGGGCCCGCGCGACGGTCTCGGGCGGCTGCGGCTCGACGCTGACGTCGGCTCAGTCCCGCCTGCTGCTGACGGCCTCCCTCGGGCCCGCCTTCTCCCTGATGCGTCGCACGAATCTGGCGCTGACGTCTTTCGCTGGCCTGGCGGCGACGCTCCTCGAGTTGCCTGAGCTCTTCTTCGCCAGCCCGCTCGACGGTGAACATCGACACGGTGACCGACGACTTCACGCTCTGGACCATCTCGAGGAACATGTCGAAGCCTTCGCGCTGGTACTCCTTCTTGGGATCGCGCTGGCCATAGCCGCGGAGGCCGATTCCATCGCGGAGGTGATCCATCGCCTGCAAGTGGTCCATCCACTGCTTGTCGATCTCCTGTAAGTAGAGATCGCGGAAGAGGCGAAGGAAGTTCTCCGTGCCGAACTCATCTTCCTTTCGAACCAGCACAGCCTCCGCATCGGCGTAGAGCTTGGCAAGAAGCTCGTCGCGGTCCGTGATCTCACGAATACCCGTTGCCTCGATTCCGAACTGCTCCTTGTAGGCGCGCTCGAGCCCATCGAGGTCCCAGTCCTCGTAGTGCTTGCCGGGCGGGCAAGCGTGCTCGGTCATCGTCACCGCGATTTCGTCGACCAGATCGAGCAGGCGCTCTTTCTGCTCCGAAAGCGACATGCCGACCGCTTCCTCGACGTGCTTGTACGCGCCGACCGGGTCCTTCCGATACTCCTCGAGCGGGACGACACAGCCGAACCAGAGGTAGAGATCCTTCTCGAGCTGTTCCACCCGTACGTCGGTCAGCGACGCAAGATCGGACTCGGCCGCTCGCTTTCGGTGCGCGGGCACCTCATCCTGCGTCAATCCGTCATCCGGCAGCGGGTACGCGTGGAACTTCACCATGTTCTCGAGCACTTTGGCGACGCGCGAAACGAGCTCGGCATCGACCTCATCGACGAAGGACTCGGGCTCTACTCCGGCCTTCCGCTCGTCGTCGGTCGGGACGCTGCGGTACTCGCCGCGGAGCACCTGCTTGCGAAGGGCATACATGCTCTTGCGCTGCTGGTTCATGACGTCGTCGTACTCGAGCAGATGCTTACGGATGTCGAAGTTGCGCTCTTCGACTTTCTTCTGCGCGTTCTCGACGGCGCGGGTGACCCAACGATGCTCGATGGGGACGTCTTCTTCCATCCCCAGGCGGTCCATCATGGCCTGAACGCGCTCGCCGGCGAAGATGCGCATGAGATCGTCCTCGAGCGAGAGGAAGAACCTCGACGCGCCCGGATCACCCTGACGTCCGGAACGACCGCGAAGCTGGTTGTCGATGCGGCGGGACTCGTGTCGCTCGGTGCCGATGATGCGAAGGCCACCAGCGTCTTTCACGTGCTGTGCGTCTTGCTTGCACTTGGTGATGAAGTGCTCCGTGGCCTTGGCGACCGCGGCGTCACGGCGCGCCGGATCGGCCAGCACTTCTTCCGCCGAGTTCTCGAGAACATCCATGCGGGCGAGCATCTGCGGATTGCCGCCGAGGACGATGTCAGTGCCTCGGCCGGCCATGTTGGTGGCGACCGTCACGGCGCCTGGCGTGCCAGCCTGAGCGACGACGTACGCCTCGCGCTCGTGCTGCTTGGCGTTGAGCACGTTGTGCGGAATGCTGCGCCGGTTGAGGAAGTGGGCCACCGCGTCGGATTTCTCGACGCTCGTAGTGCCGACGAGCACGGGCTGGCCGGCCTTGTGCGACACCTCGATCTCCTCGCAGATCGCTTTGAACTTCTCGCGCTCGGACTTGTAGATGAGGTCCTCGGCGTCGTCACGCGAGATCGGTTCGTTGGTCGGAATGACAACGACGTCGAGCTCGTAGATGTTGTGGAACTCCGTCGCTTCGGTGTCGGCGGTACCGGTCATGCCGGAGAGCTTGCGGTAGAGACGGAACAGATTCTGGAACGAGATGGTGGCGAGTGTGAGGTTCTCGCTCTGAATCGGGACGCGCTCCTTGGCCTCGACCGCCTGGTGAAGCCCGTCCGACCAGCGACGGCCTGGCAGCGCGCGGCCGGTGAACTCGTCGATGATCATCACCTTGCCGTCATCGGCCACCATGTAGTGCTGGTCTCGGTTGTAGAGGGCGTGCGCGCGGAGACATTGCTGCAGGATGTGGAGCGTTTCGAGGTTCACGGGATCGTAGAGGTTCGCCCCATCCCCGCCCAGCAGTCCGCGACCTGCAAGGAGGTCTTGGGCACTCTCCATGCCTTCCTCCGTCAGCGTGACGCTGCGGTTCTTCTCGTCGAGGTCGTAGTGCTCTTCGACGCGAAGGCGCGGAATGATCTCGTTGATCTGTTGGTACTTCTCGCTCGCGGTTTCGCCCGGGCCGCTGATGATGAGGGGTGTTCGCGCTTCGTCGATCAAGATGGAGTCGACCTCATCGACGATCGCGTAGTTCAGATCGCGCTGAACGTAGTCGTAGATGCTGAACTTCATGTTGTCGCGCATGTAGTCGAAGCCGAACTCGTTGTTCTGCCCGTACGTGATGTCGCAATTGTACGCGCGCTTCTTGACCGCGTTGCTCTGACCCGGAACGACCACGCCGGTGCTCAGCCCGAGGAAGCCGTAGAGCTTGCCCATCCACTCTGCGTCTCGAGACGCGAGGTAGTCGTTTACCGTGACGACGTGTACGCCCTTGCCTTCGAGCCCGTTCAGGTAGCAGGGGAGCGTGGCGACGAGAGTCTTACCCTCACCGGTCTTCATCTCGGCAATCTTGCCCTGGTGCAGGACGATGCCGCCGACGAGCTGCACGTCGTAGTGCCGCATGCCGAGCACCCGCTTCCCGGCTTCGCGGGCCACCGCGTATGCGGGGATCAGCAGGTCATCGAGCGGCGCCCCGTTATCGAGCTGCTGTCGGAAGTCGGCGGTTTTGCCGCGGAGCTGCGCGTCAGAGAGCTTCTGTATCTCGGGTTCGAGCGCCGAGATCGCCGACACCATGGGCTGCATGCGCTTCACTTCGCGCTGATGCTTGGTGCCAAACACCTTCTTCAAAACCGAGTCGAACACGGCTGCAATCTAGGTCGCGGCGGCGAGGCGCGCAAACGACAGTCAAAACCAACGTTTAGAGAGCGCGAGCACCGCCATCAGCACGAACACGAGGAGCACGAACGCCCATAGGCCACGTCCGAATGCGGTGCGCTGAGGGGCAGGCTCGCCATCGCCGAGGTCGTTGAGCAGCTGGCGGGCCTCGGCTTCCGCGACCAGCTCGGAACGTAGGAGCACCATGCTTGCGATCAGGCCGAGCACGAGGATGGCTGCGGCCGCCCACCAGCGGCGGCGCTCCTGAACGGGGGCGCGCGCCTCGTCCACACCGACTTTCGTGCTGACCCCCGGACCCATGGCGACTACGTCGAAGCTTGGAACGGCGAACAGGGCCGCGAGCGCGTCGTCGACCTGGCCCGAAAAGCCTCCGTCCAGGATCGACATGGCCAATGGATCCAGCCCATCCCGGCTTGCGGTGGCGAGAACCGCCTCAGCCGCGAGCCAAACGGGGTCGGTCCCGGGCGGGTCGGTCAGCACGACGAAGGCGACAGCAGCCGTGTTGTCGGAAAAGAGGTCCTGGCGGACCTGAAGCCGCCAAACACCCGGAGGCAGCGAGCCGAGACTCTCATCGCCAGGCGCGAGGGATCGCGCCTGAGTCCAGCGATGCTCCCGAAATATGTCCACCAAGACCGGCCGCGGCCCGCCGAGCGTCTCCCATTCCAGCCGCACCTGGCCCTCATCGACCGCCGCGCTGGCGACGAGCCCGCCGGGGAGCACCGGGAGCCGCACCTCGCGGCTGGCGAGGACGGCTCCGTCGTCACCAAGCGCTTCGACCGAAGCCCGCCCCTCCTGCCCGCGCACGACCACGGGGATATGAACGAAGCTGCCTGACGCACGCGCGGTTTCCTGCTCGATGTGGAGGCCCGCGAGCGGACGGGCTCGCACTAGCCCCTCCCAATCACCCACCCAAACGAGAAGCGTGCAGGGCAGATCCGGCACGCAAACGCCCTCTACGATCCTAGGGTCGAGGATCGCCGGGGCGCGCTTCGCATCCGCGACTCGCATCGGCCCTAGCTCGTAGGCTTGGAAGGGGTTGACCTGCCGGCCTGCAGAGAGGCGCGAGTCGACACCTCCGCGCACGTGAAGCGCTCGCTCGATCGTGACCGGGCGACCGTCGATCTCCGCGCGCGCGATCAAAGAGAGTTGCCCATCGAGGTCGCTCGGAATCTCGAGACTTCCCTCCACGCCTTCGACTTGCGACGCCGAGAGCCTGGTGCTCGCGACCAACATGCCGGCGCGATTGCGAAGCTCGACGTCGACGTCCGGTGCGAGCACGATCGCGTACCCCTCGTCGTCGCGATCGATCTGCCATGCACGGAGACCGATCGAGCTCGCCGGGCGCGCCACGACGGGCGCGCTGAAGCGGAGGTCCGGAGCATCGGCAGGTGCCCCGGCCAACCAGAGCGCGGCGAGTATGATCGCGACGAGCGTCGGCGCTAGCAGGATCAAACGGCGAGAACGTGTGAATCTCGCGTCGCGATTTCCAGCAGGGATGGACAAATTCGGGATGTTACCTTAGGAACGCTTGGGGTATAGACCGCAAATGGGAGTCACCGCCGAACACGACATCGAGCAATTGCGCGCTCGGCTGAACGACTACATGGCCCGTCACGGGCTGCGATCAACGGAGCAACGGCGGGTCGTCACCGAGATGTTCTTCACGAGCGACGGCCACCTCTCGATCGAAGATCTCCTCGACCAGGTACGGCTGAAGGAGCCTCGGATCGGATACGCGACCGTCTATCGGACCCTCAAGCTCCTCAAAGAGTGCGGGCTCGCCTTCGAACGTCACTTCGGCGACGGGGTGTCGCGCTACGAAGTAGCCTGGTCCGACGAGCACCACGACCATTTGATTTGTGTCGAGTGCGAGAGGATCATCGAGTTCGAGGACAACGACATCGAGGGCCTGCAACATCAGGTCGCTGCCAAGCACGGCTTCAGCCTCGTGCGCCACAAGCTCGAGCTGTACGGGGTGTGCCCCGCCTGCCAGGCCAAGAAGTAGCGAGCCGAGGCCTCGCAAGCGGGCTGTTGGATTCGCCTAGACGGTTGCGAACGCCTCGTCCGGAATCTCCACTGGGAGAGTGTCGATCGCACTGAGACGCTGGACGCGACTCGGGAGCGTCGTCAACACGTTGTTTGCGAAGTACAGCGCACTGAATTTCTTGCCGGTGTAGAACGCGTGGTCGGGATGGGTTTCCGACGTCTCCGGAAGCTTCTGGAGCGCAATCGCTGCCTGGTCGAGGAGAAGCCAGCCGACCGCGAGGTCGCTCATGATCGTCAGGAAGTCTTCCGCCGCGAGCGGGATGTGCTCGAGCTTGCCTCCCTTGAACCAACCGATGAACTGCATGACGGATGCGGCCACTGCTTCGTGCGCGCCCTGCAGATGCTCGATCGCCTCCGAGAGCTCCGGCGTGTCCTTGTTCTCAGTGATGAAGTTCTGAATGTCCATCAAGAACGCCTGGGTGTTGGCGCCGCCGGCCTGACCGAGCTTGCGGCTGACCAGATCCATCGACTGGATGAAGTTGGTGCCTTCGTAGATCTGGAAGATCTTCGCGTCACGGCAGTACTGTTCGACCGGGTGGTCTTTGAGGTAGCCGTGGCCGCCATGCACCTGAATCGCGCTGCTCGACACCTCGAACGCGGCGTCGGTGCCGTAGGCCTTGACGAGCGGCGTGAGCAGATCGACCTGCCCCTTGTGGTACGCCTCGGACTCGTCGTCTTTGCCTTGCGTCGCGCGAAGCCGGTCACCGTGGTTCGAGAGCTTCATGACGAGCGCCCGAATCCCTTCGACCCGCGCCTTCATCGCCAAGAGGTCCCGGCGAATGTTGGGATGGTCGATGATCGCAACGCGGGGCGCGTTGGCGTCCTTGAACTGCTTGATGCTGGCGCCCTGCTTACGCTCCCGCGCGTATTCGAGCGCACTGAGGTAAGCCGCCGACGCGACGGAGAGGCCCTGAATGCCGACGCCGATCCGCGCAGCGTTCATCATGTGGAACATCTGACGGATGCCCTGATGCTCCACGCCACCGACGACCTCGCCGAGACAACCACCGTCGTCGCCGAACTGCATGACGCAGGTGGCGGAGGCGTTGATGCCCATCTTGTGCTCGATCGACGGAACCTCGACATCGTTTGGCTCGCCGAGGGAGCCGTCTTCGTTGATGCGAACGCGCGGCACGAGGAAGAGCGATAGGCCTTTCGTGCCGGCTTCGGCGCCTTCGATTCGCGCCAGAACGAGATGGATGACGTTCGTGCCGAGATCATTGTCGCCGGCGCTGATGAAGATCTTCGTACCTTGGATGTTGTAGGTGCCGTCGTCGTTGCGCGTAGCGGTGCTGGACGCCGAACCAACGTCCGACCCGGCGTGGGGCTCCGTGAGACACATCGTGCCGGTCCACTCGCCACTCATCATCTTCGGCACGTACTTCTGCTTCTGCTCTTCGGTGCCGAACTCCATGATCAGCTCTGCCGCTGTCAAGGTGAGGCCGGTATACATGGTGAACGCCGTATTCGCGCCACACATCATTTCCTCGACGAAGGAACCGACCATGGACGGCGCATCCTGGCCACCCCATCGACTCGGCGAGGCGATCGTGCGCCACCCGGCCTCCCAGGTCTTGTCCCAAGCGTCCTTGAAGCCCTTGGGCGTGATGACGCGACCGTCTTCGATTCGGCAACCCTCGGAATCGCCAGAGCCGTTGAGCGGGCCGGTCACGTCGCAGACAAAGCGATAGACCTCATCGAGCACCATGTCGCACTCATCGGTGCCCCATTCCGCGAACGGCTCTTTGCCGAGCACGGCGGGCAGGTCGAACTGCTCAAAAAAGAGAAAGCGGAAATCCCTGAGATCCGCACGGTAGCGGTTGATTGCTTGCGCCACGTCAGCCTCCAATGTTCGAGTCGGTCACCCTCGAGCAGCAGCGGGATTACGCCCGGCGGCCCTGATGGATGCCAGCTGTAATAGAATGTGAGGTCAGCTCGCCTTTGGGTCAAGTGGGTCCAGGTGCTGGCGCTGGCGCTGTCTGGCTTGTAAGGGTCGGGCCATGCTGCTCGAGCGGTACCTCGAAGCCATTGGTTCGGAGGCGATTCAGAAGGCGCTCGGCCTCGATGGGCCGCGTCCGGCGCTGGTGCGGCCGACGACAGACCCGAAGTTCGGCGATTTTCAGCTCAACGGCGCAATGAAGCTCGGAAAGGAGCTCGGGAAGCCGCCACGGGAGCTGGCGCAGCCCATCGCGGAGGCCCTCGTCGACATCGACGCGATCGAGAAAGCCGAGGTCGCGGGGCCGGGGTTCGTAAACATCCATCTGTCGGATACGTGGATCGCCAACAGGCTCACGGAGGCGCTCCGCGACCGCGATCGCGACGGAGTCCCGACCGTAGAGGGTCCCGAAAAGGTCATCGTCGATTTCTCGAGCCCGAACATCGCGAAGCAGATGCATGTCGGTCATCTCCGATCGACCATCATCGGCGACGCGATCTCGCGCATCCTCTCCTTCGTGGGGCACGACGTGGTGCGGGACAATCACCTCGGGGACTGGGGCACGCAATTCGGGCTTCTGATGGTCGGCATGCGCGAATGGGGTCAGGAAACGGCCCTTCAGTCCGACCCGATCGCCGAGCTCGAGCGCGTGTACAAGCTGGCGTCGGAACGCGCGGGCAACGATGAGGCCTTCGCCGACCAAGCACGCGCAGAGCTTGCCAAGCTACAAAGCGGGGATACCGACAACCAGGCTCTCTGGGAGCATTTCGTCGCGGTGAGCCGGACCGCTCTCGACGCCGTCTACGGGGAGCTCGACGTGTCGTTCGACGTGTGGCTTGGCGAAAGCGCGTACCACGACGCCCTACCCGGCGTGGTCGACGAGCTGCTCGAGAAGGGAATCGCCCGCGAGGACGACGGCGCGGTTTGTGTCTTCTGGAATGAGAACGACGACGCCCCCAAGAACCTTCGAAAGCAAAAAACGCCGTTCATCGTCCGAAAGAAGGACGGAGCGTTCCTCTACTCGACGACGGACATTGCAACGGTTCGCTACCGAAGAGACGAGCTCGGTGCCGACCGCGCCCTCTACGTCGTCGACAACCGGCAGGGCCTGCACTTCCAGCAGCTCTTTGCCGTGATGAAGCTGCTAGGCGCCGACATAGCGCTCGAGCACATCGGCTTCGGCACTGTGCTTGGCCAGGACGGGAAGCCGCTCCGGACGAGGGACGCCAGCGGACACGTGATCACGCTCGCGTCCTTACTCGAGGAGTCGAAGCAGCGGGCGCGGGCGCGAATCGACGAAGGGATCGCGGAGGGCAGGCTTCGCGTGCTGCCCGAAGAGTTGGATGATGTGTCGCGAGTCGTCGGAATCGGGGCGGTTAAATACGCAGACCTCCGCCAGAACCGACTGAGCGACTACCAGTTCGACTGGGACAAGATGATCTCGTTCCAAGGCAATGCGGGACCGTATCTTCAGTACGCCTACGCGCGCTGCGCTTCGATCTTTGCAAAGGGCGGTTTGGACATGGATGACGTGGCCATCGACGCCACCATCGCGCTCGAAACACAAACCGAAAAGACCCTCGGCAAACATCTTTTGCGGTTTTCGGACGTCGTGCATCAAGCCGCGGCGACGAGCCAACCACACTTGATCTGCGAGCACGTCTACGAGCTCGCGCGCGCTTTCAATGGCTTCTACGCGGACTGCCCAGTGCTCGACGCAGAGGGCTCCACGAGACAGAGCCGGCTCGGGCTCACCGCAGCAACAGCCCGGCAGATCCGGCGTGGTCTCGGCCTCGTCGGCATCGGTGTCATCGATCGCATGTAGCGAAAAACGCGGAGGACTGCCCCTCAGCGCTAGCCCGATGTGCTATGCGAACACGACCAATGAAGGGCCGGGTCGTTCGTATATCGCATCAAAGCGCGTGCCTTCGGGGGAATCCCCTCGGGGATCCGCACGAGCGCGACATCTACGTGTACTTACCACCGCAATATGACGGGACGCGCCGATTCCCGGTCGTGATGATGCTTGCCGGTTTTGGTTCGACGAACCACTCGATCGCGGCGTGGAGCGCCTGGAAGCCCAACACCGTGCAGCTCTTCGACAATCTGATCGTGACTGGCGAATGCGGGCCGGCGATCTTGGTCTTGCCCGATTGCTTCAATCGCTGGGGCGGCTCGCAGTTCCTCGATTCGGATGGCTCGGGACGGTACCAAACCTACTTGGCGGACGAGGTCTTCCCTTTCCTCGATGCGGAGTTCAACACGCTTGCGGATCGCGACGCGCGCGCGGTGGTCGGCCGCTCCTCAGGCGGCTTCGGTGCGCTGCGGCTCGGAATGGACCGCCCCGATGTCGTTTCGGTGATCGGGAGCCACGCGGGCGACGCGGCGTTCGATGTGAGCATGCGCCCGATGCTCACGAGCGCCGCGATCGCGTTCGATCTCGCCGGTGGGCTCGACGCCTTCGCCAAGGAGGTTCCCGCGTCGGGGCCGCGGAACGCGACTGAGTTCGACGCCATCTTCGTGCTGGCGGCGTCGGCAGCATATTCACCGTCCGGAGGGGGCTTTCCGTTTGCCGACCTGCCGGTGGACCCGGCGACCGGCCAGGTACGCGAGGAGGTCTGGGCGCGCTGGCTCGAGCACGATCCCCTCAGCCGGATCGACGCATCGTCGGCCGCTTTGCAAAGGATGTCGCTTATTTACGTTGATGCAGGCAACAGGGATGAGCACGGGCTACACTTCGCTGCGCGGATGCTCAAAGACGCGCTTCTCCGGCACGGGTTGCCTGTCCGCTATGACGAGTTCGACGGTGGACACCGGGGCACCTCCTGGCGATACGAGGTTTCGCTGCCGCAGATCGTTGAAGCACTTCGAGGACCGGAATGACGACCAAAAAGACGAGCACGAAAGACGAGGAAGCGGTGGACGCGAAGCCGACCAAAAAGGCCGGGGGTGCGGCCGCTGCGGCGCTGAAGATCCTCGCTGAAGAGAGCCCGCAATCGAAGATCGCCGAGCATGGTGAGACCATGATGGAGGGGCCGCGAACCGCTGCGACGCAGTCGGCACGCGTGCTGAGCGAGGTCATCGCAGAAAAGCCCGAGCTCGTGGTGCCGCTGGTTGCCAAGTTCGCCAAGGGCGTTTCATCCTCGAACAAGCGGGTGGTGCAGACCTCCGCGGAGGCGCTGCCAGCAATCGCCCGCATCGCGCCGGCTCGCGTCGCCCGGCAGCTCGACGTGCTCAAGAGCTCTTTCGAAGAGGCCAACGACGTGGGCAAGGACGGCCTCGTGAGAACGTTCGCTGCGCTGTGCACCGCGTCGGTCGCCTACCAGAAACGCCTCGAACCGGTTCTGACACTCGCGCTCAACGGCGCCGATGGGAAGACGCTCTTCGAGTGGACCCAAATCGTGCTGCCCGCACTCAAAGGCGAGCCGCATGCGCGCGCCCGCGCGGTGGTCGAAGGCCGCCTGAACCTCATCCCACGCTCATACGCGCAGCAGATCGCCGACTTCCTCGGCATCAAGCTCCGCCTGCGCTACCGCTGAACGAGAATCGAGGGCTCGTAGCCTTCGGGGCGCTCGAAGCCCATGAGTTGTAACGTCGTGGCAGCGATGTTCGCAATCCCCGGCTTCTGCAACGCCGGGTCGAGAGCGAGAGACTCGTTGCCGGGGGTGTAGATGTAGCAGGGCACCGCATTGAGCGTGTGACTCGTCTTGCTCCTGAGATGTCCCGCCCGGTCGCGCTTGAAATCGCCTGATTTCTTGTCCACCTCGAACATCTCGTCGGCATTGCCGTGATCTGCAGTGACGATGAGCGCGCCTTTGAGCTTGTCGATCACGGGAATGAGCCGCGCGAGCGAAAGGTCGACCGCCTCGACGGCGATGATGGCTGCGTCGAGGTTGCCGGTGTGCCCAACCATATCGCCGTTGGCGTAGTTGATCCGCGCGTGGCGCAGCCCCCCCCGCCGCAAGGCTTGGATTGTGACGTCGGTGATCTCGGCGGCCTTCATCCACGGGCGCTGCTCGAACGGGACCACGTCGCTCGGCACCTCGACGTACTCCTCGTAGCCTTCGTCGAACATACCCGTGCGGTTACCGTTCCAAAAATACGTCACATGGCCGTACTTCTGCGTCTCACTGCAGGCGAACTGGGTGACCTGGTTGCGGGCGAGGTACTCACCCATCGTCCGGTCGATGGAGGGTGGCTGAACGAGATAGTGACGCGGCAGATGCAGATCCCCGTCGTACTCCATCATGCCGACGAATTCGACGTCCGGAACGGGGCCGCGATCGAACTCGCTGAGCTCCGGTTCGGTGAACGCGCGAGTAAGCTCGAGCGCGCGGTCGCCGCGGAAGTTGAAGAGCACCACTCCCGCCCCGTCACGAATTGGGCCGACCGGCGCGCCGTCGCTATCCACGATGACGAAGGCGAGCAGATCCTGGTCGATCATCCCCGGATTTTCGTCGCGGAGCGTCTGAATCGCTTCGCTTGCGCTCGAAAACCCTCGCCCCTCGCCGAGCACGTGATGCTTCCAGCCGCGCTCGACCATCGACCAGTCCGCGTTGTAGCGGTCCATCGTGATGAACATCCGGCCGCCACCCGAAGCGATGCGATAGTCGCGCCCGCCTTGCTCGTTCAGATCGTGAAGGACCTTCTCGAGCGCTTCTACGTATTCGAGCGCGCTGGTCTCTGGGACGTCGCGGCCATCGAGGAGGATGTGAACGCGGGCCTTTTGGACCCCCTCTTCATTGCAGCGGCGGAGCATGGCGAAGAGGTGATTGATGTGGCTGTGAACGTTGCCGTCTGAAAGCAAGCCAATGAAGTGCATGGGCTCGGCGCTGTCGTGCGCCCTCTTGACCAGCTTCTTCCACTCGTCGCCTTGGAATAGCTCGCCGCTGTCGATCGCCATCTGGACGCGCTTGGCGCCTTGATCGAATACGCGGCCGGCGCCGAACGCGTTGTGACCGACCTCGCTGTTGCCCATGTCGTCGTCACTCGGGAGCCCAACGGCCTTGCCGTGCGCACACAGTCGGGTCGTCAGCGAGACCTCTGCCAGACGGTCGAGCGTCGGTGTGCGCGCGAGCCAGACCGCGTCGCCCTCGTTGGAGGCGCCGCAACCCACACCATCCATGACGACGATGAGCACCGGGCCGGGAACACCATTGAATTTCGGATGCTTCTTGAGCTGCCAGTCGGTCACGCGGGTTCCTTAGCATAGTCCTCGGGTCGTTGGATCGAGGCTGCGCTTCCCGGGACGGAGTCGCGGGCGAGGATTCGGAAGTCCGGCGCGGGCTTGATGACCTTCGGCACACGGTCGTCACCGGTGATGAGACGCGCACCTCGGCCGCCGGTGAAGTACAGCCAAGCCCACTCGACGAAGACGACTAGCTTCCGCCGGAAGTCGACCAAGAAGAGAATGTGAACTAGCGCCCACAAGAGGAATGCCGGGTAGCCGCCGAAACGAAGTTTCCCGACCTGCGCCACCGCACGATTGCGACCGATGATCGCCATCGATCCCTTGTCGCGATAGACGAACTCCCCACGCTGCGGTGAAGGCGCGTTTCGCTGCTGCGCCTTTATTTCCAACGCGATCGTCTTGCCGACGAACTCCCCACCTTGGATTGCACCCTGCGCGACCGCGGGAACGGGCTGGTCGGTTTTGGGGTCGATGCGGTGCGCGATGTCGCCGGCCACGAACGCGTTGGGGTGGCCCGGAATGCTGAGGTCGCTTTCTACGAGCACCCTACCGGTCCGGTCCAACGGGACGCCGAGCGCCTCAGTGAGTGCAGAGCTCTTGACCCCTGCGGCCCAAAATACGTTGTTGGCATCGATCCGGATGGGACCATCCGGAGTCTCCGCACTGAGACCGTTCTCGTCGACGTCCGTCACGCGCGTGTTCAGAATGACTTCTACGCCGAGACCCTCGAGGTCGCGAAGTGCACGCTCGGAGAGATCTGGTGGAAACGCGGTCAGCACGCGGTCGGCGAAATCGAGAATGATGATGCGAGTCGTTCTGGTATCGATCGAACGAAAGTCCTTTCGGACGTCGTCGGCGATCTCCGCTAGGGCGCCGGCCATCTCGACCCCGGTAGGGCCCGCTCCGACGATCGCAAACGTCAGGGCGGCCCGTTTGGCGGCCTTGTCTTGCTCGAACTCCGCCTGTTCGAAGGCCAGCAGGAAGCGCGCACGGATGTCAGTCGCCTCGTCGATCGTCTTGAGCCCTGGCGCGTACTTTTTCCAGACGTCATTGCCGAAGTAGTTGGTCTCGAATCCGGCAGCCAGAACGAGATAGTCGTAGGAATAGGGCTCCCCGCCGAGCATGACCGTCTCTGCGTCGAGATCGACGTCGTCGACTTCGTTCATGAGGACGCGGCAGTTCTTCTGGCCACTGACGACAACCCGAATTGGCGCCGCGATGGTGCCTGGGTGCAGGGCCGCCGTCGCGACTTGGTAGAGGAGCGGCTGGAAGAGGTGGTGGTTGTGTTTGTCGATGATGACGACATTGGCCTCGGTTCGCCGCAACGCGCGAGCCGCGGCAATTCCGGCAAACCCGCCGCCTACTATCACCACGCGAGGTTTCGTGAGGTCCATGCGAGGTTTTTAGCGCCACCTGCACGTGAGCGGAAGCGGGGTATGCTTAGGCAATGATTTGCGTGACAAACCGCATCCCAGTGGCTGAAGGCCATGAAATCGATTTCGAGGAGCGCTTCAGCAAGCGCGTTCATCTGGTGGACCAGGCCAAAGGCTTCGTTCGAAACGAAGTCCACCGTCCGCGGCCGATGACGCTCGACCATCAGACCGGTGAATGGACGCGCGGCCCGGCGGGAAGCGGCTACTACGAAGTAAAGACTTGGTGGCGATCCTTCGATGACTTCGTCGCGTGGACGACGAGCCCCGCGTTCGCCGAAGCGCACCGAAACCGGCCCCCGAAGGAGATGTTCCGCGGGCCGAACGAGCTAACGATCCACGAGGTGTTCCTCAGCACCGATGAAGTCACCAGCGCTGCCGATTGACCCATGCCCAAGAAGCCTCCTGACCCGGTGAGCACGAGGCTCAGGATCACGTTGGTGGTCTTGGTGGGTCTGCTTGCGGCGGTGGGGGCGGCGATCGCGCTGCTTAGCGGTGCGTAGGGGTGTGTACGATCGGAGACTCGGTCGCGACGCACGTGCTCGGGAGCGGGTCCCGCTCGGCTGTCTCTACACGGCGCTACACAACTCGCCTCCCGCCCACTCCCTGTGCCGCGCATCCCGACCGAGTCTCCTCCACACGCAATCGCCCCCAATCCATTTGCGGCAGCGCGAGCCGGAACGGCGAAGCACGGCGCAAGTGCGCCGCCAAGGCCGAGCGCAGCGAAGGCCGCGGAGGGAGGATTAAGGGTGGGGGTGGGCGGGTGGATTTGACCACGCCAAGACAGGTACCCAGCCCACCCAAGCGACCAGCTCCAGCAACAGGTATTGTGTTTCGCTCGCGCTAGGCGCAGTCTCGATTCACATGAGTGACATCGCGGCCGACAATCTCGGGTTTGTGGAGTGTTGGAATGAGATTCTGACGCCGAAGTGGATTCGGTTTCGACATCTGCTTTCGGGCAACGGGAAGATCCATAGCGACATGTCCTATGCCGATTTCGGCATTCAAGAGGGCGACAAGGTCCTCGATATCGGTTGTGGTTTTGGAGAAACCGCGCTCGAGATCGCGGAAATCGTGGGGCCAAGAGGCGAGGTGCTCGGGATCGACTGCACCGACGCGTTCCTCGACATCGCGAACCAAGAACGGGATGCGGCCGGCGCGGCGAACGTACGCTACGAGATCGGCGACGCGCAGGTGTGCGACCTGCCAGAGAGCTACTTCGACGTGGTGTATTCGCGCTTCGGTGTGATGTTCTTTCAAAGCGCGGTACGCGCGCTCCGAAACGCCAACCGGACGCTCAAGCCCGGCGGCAAGGTGTGCCTCATCGTGTGGCGCGCGCTCGACGACAACCCGTGTTGGGGCGCCGCCAAGGAGATTGCACTTCGGCATCTGCCTCCGCCCAAAGATACCGCTTCCACCTGCGGGCCGGGGCCATTCTCGATGGCGAGCGAAGCCACCGACCGCGCGATGCTCGAGGCCGCCGGCTTCCCAAAGGTCGAGCTTTTCAAGCGAATCGACGCGGACGTCTGCATCGGCCGGGATATCGACGAGGCGATCGACTACCAGCTCTTGGTGGGCCCGTCCGGCGAGATCATCCGCGAAGCGGGCGAGCTTGGTCAGCAGAAGTTGCCGGACGTTCGGCGAGACTTGCAGGAGCTCATGGCGCCGTATCTGCGCGACGGGGGGGTTTGGATGCCGTCGAGTACCTGGGCGATCATGGCGCGCAAGGTTTAGGCTGCTGACCTCTGGGCGGGTGCTGAAGGGGCGGCGTGGTTTGGTCGAGTTAGATCCACCCGCCCACCCCCACCGCGTAATCCTCCCTCCGCGGCATTCGCTTCGCTCTGCCTTGGCGGCGCATTCGCGCCGAGCTTCGCCCCGCGGGCTCGCGCTACCGCGGATGTGGTGGGGCCGGGAGAACGAGTGGCTACCTGGTTTGGTTTAGCTACATCCACCCGCCCACCCCCACCGCGTAGTTCGGCATCACTCTCACGCGAGTGGGCAGCGTCCCTCCGCGGCCCTTGCTTCGCTCGGCCTTGGCGGCGCCGTTGGCGCCGGGCTTCGCCCTGCGGGCTCGCGCTGCCGCGGATGTCTTGGGGGCGATTGCGTGTGGAGGAGAATCGGTCGGGATGCGCGGCACAGGGAGTGGGCGGGAGGCGAGTTGTGTAGCGCCCTTTAGAGACGGCCGAGCGGGACCCGCTCCCGAGCACGTGCGTCGCGACCGAGTCTCCGGGCCTTCCGGCCACATCTGCAGCCCGCCCCGTCCCGTGAAACCCCTGTCGGGTTTTTCCGCGCACCGTGTGTACCTCGACGCACGGGCGCACTGCGCAGAATGTCGCGCGGCATTGTCGTCGTTAAGTCCGCGGTATCGTTTGGGCTTGACCGAAGTAGAACTTGTTCTAAACTACCGTTAGTTTACAGAGAGTAAACTAATATCCGAGCCTACGGATATCTTGGAGGATCCTGTGGAAAGTAAGTGTCCCGTGAAGTTCCAGAATATCGATTTCTGCGCTCCTTCGACACACGACAACCCGTACGAGATGTACGACTACTTTCTCGAGCACGAGCCGCTCCGCTTCGACGAGACGAATGGCGTTTGGGAGGTGTTTCGCTACGACGATATCGTCACGATCGAGCGCGACACCGAGGCCTTCATCAACGGCGAAGGCGTCCGTCCGAATATTCCGCCAGACCCGGGCATGATCTACCAGGACGGCGAACAGCACAGCAAGCAGCGCGCGCTGGTGTCGTCGGGCTTCACGCCTCGTCAGATGCGCAAGATGGAAGACCGCGCGCGCGAGATCGTGGTCGAGCTCGTCGACAAGATGCTCCAAAAGGATGAAGTCGAAATCGTGGAGGACTTGGCCGGCGCCCTTCCTTCCAACCTGATCGCCGACATGCTCGACATCCCAGAGCGGAAGCGAGCGTCGGTGATGGGCTGGATCAATGCGATCGTAATGGGTGGCTGCGGACCGGAGTACGTGAGCGACGCGGTCAACGACGCGTTCGAGAGCTTCTGCATCCACCACGAGGAGATGTACCAGCGCCGCATCGGCGCCGGCTGTACCGGCAGCGACCTGCTCACGATTTGGATGAACGCGGAGATCAACGGGGAGAAGCTCGACGAGTCGCAGCTTCTCTTCGAGCACGTCTTGCTGAACGTCGGCGGCGCCGAGACGACCCGGAGCGCGATTGCCGGCGGCCTGCATCAGCTCTCGCTCGACCCGAAGCAATACGACGCGCTCTCGGAGGACCCCGCGCTCATCCCGAACGCGGTCGAAGAGATCATTCGCTGGGTGTGTCCTTTCGTGAACATGTACCGCACGGCGACGCGCGACTACGAGATGCACGGCAAGGTCATCAAAGAAGGCCAGCAGGTCGGGCTCACCTACCCCGCCGCCAACCGCGACCCACGAAAGTTCAGCAATCCGCACGAGTTCAACATCTACCGCGACTTCTCCAAAGAAGCGCGGCACCTTTCGTTTGGTCTCGGTCCGCACTTCTGCTTGGGCGCGTCGTTGGCGCGTTTGGAGGTGCGTCTCTCACTCGAGGAGATGACCCAGCGGGTCAAGGCAATCCGAATTCCGGAGGGCAAGGACGTCGAATACGTGTCGTCGTCTTTCACGCGTGGGCTCTCGAAGTTCCCCGCAGTGCTCGAGCCTCGCGACTGAGGAGACCGCCGTGGCGCCCGAAGCTGCCGAAGAATGGACACCGTACGAGCTTCTTGGAGGCGACCAAGGGGTCCGGCAGCTCGTCGCCGACTTCTACGAGCTCATGGACACGCTTCCCGAGGTGGCGCCGATTCGCGCTCCAAGCGCCGATGAAGGCACGCTCGATGGCGTCATTTGGGCGCATGGCCGAGATGTGCCGCAACAAAGACTGACCTGAGAAGGGGTAAGCCATGAAGATCGTATTCGACCGGAACCGATGCAAGCTCCACGCGCAATGCCGAGGCGCTGCCCCCGAGCTGTTCGATTTCGCGCCCGACGGCAGCCTCGTGGTGTTGAACGAGAATCCGCCCGAGGAGCTCCGCGAGGCGGCTCAAGACGCCGTGGACGCCTGCCCAGAGCAAGCCATCTCGCTCGAGGACTAGGCGCTTGCGGAAAGGGCTCGTTCTTGGAGAGGACGGACTCTCGCGGTGTTGGTGGTGCGGGAGCGCCCCAGACTACAGCATCTATCACGACGAGGAGTGGGGGTGGCCGGTCCACGACGACGTGCGGCTCTTCGAGAAGATCTGCCTCGAAGGGTTTCAGTCGGGGCTGAGCTGGCTCACGATTCTCCGAAAGCGCGAGAATTTTCGAAAAGCGTTCGCCGGCTTCGACTACCACCGCGTGGCGCGCTTGAATCAGAGGAGCGTCGAGCGGCTGCTCAGGGATGCCGGCATCGTCCGGCACCGCGGGAAGATCGAATCCACCATCAATAACGCGAAGCGGGCGATTGAGATGGAAGATGAATTCGGCTCTCTTTCGGCCTTCTTCTGGGAGCAGGTGCCACCCAAGAGCGAACGGCCCCGGAAGATGACCCACGGCGCGCTGATGAAGCTCTCGAAGACGCCGACCTCGACGGCGCTGAGCAAAGAGCTGAAGCGCCGCGGCTGGTCTTTTGTGGGCCCGACGACCGTCTACGCCTTCATGCAGGCGATGGGGCTGGTGAATGACCACCTGGAGGGTTGCTCCGTCCGCGATCGCATTACAAGAGACGGTCGTGCCTGAGCTCACCACCGTCTTTTACGGAAACGAAATCAGAACCTGGCTGATCGCTCTCGGAATCGCGATCGGTTCTCTCCTCGTGCTGCGCCTCGTCGAGCAGGTGCTGGTCGTGCGGGTCCAGCGTCTCGCAAAGACCACGAACACCGTCATCGACGACGTGGTCGTCGGGGCGCTCCGCAAGACGAAGCTGATCTATCTCTTCATCGTGTCCGCGCACTTGGGCACTGCCGTGCTCGCGTTGCCCGAGAACCTCCGATCGCTTCAGTGGAGCGTGCTGATCGTCGCGAGCCTCTTGCAGGCCGGCATCTGGGTGAGCGCCGGGCTTCATATATGGCTCCAGCACTATCGCGCGAGCGAGGAGGACGGAGCCAACCGAACCACGATGAATGCATTGAGCTTCATCGTTCGGACCGTGCTTTGGACCACGATTGTTCTGCTCATTCTCGACAACTTGGGAGTCGACGTCACGGCCCTCGTGACCGGCCTCGGCATCGGCGGCGTCGCCATCGCACTCGCTGTGCAGAACGTGCTGAGCGACCTCTTTGCCTCGCTCTCGATCGTCCTGGACAAGCCGTTCGTGAACGGCGACTTCATCGTCGTTGGAGATCTGGCGGGCTCCGTGGAGCACGTCGGCGTCAAGACGACCCGCATCCGGAGCATCTCGGGCGAGCAGCTCGTGTTTTCGAACAATGACCTGCTCACCAGCCGAATTCGGAACTTCGGCCGAATGAATGAGCGTCGGGTGGTGTTCTCCTTGGGAGTCACCTATCAAACGGCCGCCAACAAGCTCGAGCAAATTCCCGGCTTCATCCGGGAGGCCGTAGAGGCCCGCGAGCACGTGCGTTTCGATCGTTCGCATTTCGCCACCTACGGCGACTCCTCGTTGAATTTCGAGACGGTGTACTTCGTCGAGTCGGCTGACTACGGGCAGCACATGGACATCCTGCAGGCGGTCAACCTCTCGATATTCCGGCGCTTCGAAGACGAAGGCATCGAGTTCGCGTACCCGACTCAAACGCTTTTTATCGAGAAGGCTGAAACATCTGAGGGCCGGTAGCGTTAACATCCCTGAGCCTTAGGTTCAGGGGTGAAACGATGAAGAGCTGGCAAACGATTGTCGTAGGGGTACCGATCATGGTCATTGCGATCGGAGTGGCCATTCTTGCGTCCTCCACGCGCGCCGAGGCCCCTAAGTCACAGGACGAGCAAGCAAGTACGCCGGCGAAAGGTGGCAAGCTCGCGAAAGCGACTTTCGCCGGCGGATGTTTTTGGTGCATGGAGCCACCGTTTGAAAAGCTCCCGGGCGTCAAGAGCGTCACATCGGGCTACACGGGCGGAAAAGCCAAGGCGCCATCGTACGGCGAGGTGAGCTCCGGACGAACCCAGCATGTCGAGGCGGTGCAGGTCGAATTCGACCCGACGAAGATCTCGTACGAGTACCTGCTGAAGGTGTTCTGGCGGCAGATCGACCCGACCGACGATGGCGGTCAGTTCGCCGACCGGGGCCGGCAGTATCGGACGGCGATCTTCGTTCGCGACGCGGCGCAGCGGGAGCTTGCAGAGGCTTCGAAGCGCGCGCTCGAAAAGAGCGGCGTCTTCAAAGCAGCGATCGTTACCGAAATCCGCTGGGCCCAGCCCTTCTACCCAGCGGAGAGCTACCACCAGGATTACTACAAGAAGAACCCCGACCACTACAAGCGCTACAGGATTGGGTCCGGTCGCCAGAGTTTTCTCGACGACACGTGGCGCGGCCGCCCCCTGTCTCCACCGCAACAGCCCAAAGGAACGACCTCGATGTCCGAAAAGAGCAAGCGTTACGACAAGCCACCTGAGACCGCCCTGAAAAAGGAGCTAACGCCTCTTCAGTATTCGGTAACGCAGGAAGAAGGCACCGAACCACCGTTTCGAAACGAGTTCTGGGACAACAAAACGGACGGCATCTACGTCGACGTGGTCAGTGGTGAACCGCTTTTCAGCTCAACCGACAAGTACGACAGCGGCACGGGTTGGCCGAGCTTCACCAAGCCGATCGACGACGCCCACGTCACCGAGCATAGCGACAGCAAGCTGATGATGCGGCGCACCGAGGTGCGGAGTAAGCAGGGCGACAGCCACTTGGGGCACGTCTTCAATGACGGGCCTGCGCCAACTGGACAGCGCTACTGCATCAACAGCGCCTCGCTCCGATTCATCCCGAAAGACAAGCTCGCTGAAGAGGGCTACGGGGAGTACTTGGCCCTCTTCGAGTAGCAGCGTGCGCTTCGCCAAGGTGCTATACCGCGAGCAATGGAGCTCGAAACACTAGGGACCACGTATCCGGGGTTCCTTTATCGGAAGCAGCCGCGGAACGTCTATTGGGAGACGACGATCGCGTGCGATCTCGCGTGTCAGCATTGCCGCGCGAGCGCGATTGCACACCGCGACCCGGCAGAGCTCACGACCGAGCAAGGCAAAGCCTTGATGCGAAGCGTGAAGGAGCTCGGCAGCATGCTGGTGCTCACGGGCGGCGATCCCCTCAAGCGCCCCGACATCGCCGAGCTCATCGAGTATGGCCGCTCGCTTCCGATCCACGTGTCGATCACGCCGAGCACCACGCCGCTTCTGCAACGAGAGACCGTCGATCGCTTCCACGAGCTCGGTGTGAGCGCCATGGGCGTGAGCCTCGACGGGCCGACTGCCGAGATCCACGACGCGTTTCGCAACGTGCCGGGCACGTTCGACTACTCGCAGCGGGCCCTTCAGTGGGCGCGCGAGTACCACATTCCGGTGCAGGTCAACACGACGATCACGGCGCAAACCCTCCCGCATGTGAAGGCGATGTACGAGCTCCTTCGGGATGAGCACGCTCCGCCAGTCCGGCGCTGGAGCCTGTTCCTTCTCGTGCCGGTCGGGCGAGGCACCGAGCTTCACACGCCGAGCGCAGACGACGTCGAGCAGCTCTTCGAGTGGGTCTATTCGATTTCCGAAGAGGCGCCATTCCGAGTGGGAACCACAGAAGCGCCCCATTACCGTCGGTATTGGATTCAACGAAAGCTCGCCGAAGGCATGTCCATCGAAGACATCCAGGCGCGCGCCCGGAAGATGGCCTTCGGCATTCGCGATGGCAACGGCGTGATCTTCGTTTCGCACCGTGGTGAGGTGTACCCGGCTGGGTTCCTACCCTACCCGCTGCTCGGCAACGTGAAGGAGCGGCCACTTCACGAGATCTACCGCGAGTCCGACGCGCTCCATGAGATTCAGGACCCGCACAACTACCGCGGTCGCTGCGGCCGCTGCGAGTTCAAGTTCTCGTGCGGCGGCTCGCGGGCCCGCGCTTACGCAATGACCGGCGATCCGCTCGGCGAGGACCCGCTCTGCGGCTATCAGCCCGGCGCTGCGGACGCCTGAAGGCCTTTCGCCTATCCCTTTTTGGGCAGGCCGAGCGCGCGGTCGCCGATCAGGTTCATTAAGAGGTTATTAAAGACGTAGACCGTGCCCTCGCGGAGCTTGCGCTCGACGTGATACTCGGAGGCGAGGCCCCAGCCGCCAAACGTCGTCAGCGCGGCGCGCGTGGTCTCCCAGGCCGCCTCCGAGGCGAGCACTTTGGCCATTGCGGAGCGGGGTACGGCGTCTTTTCCTGCATCGACGAGATCGAGGACGTCCCAGCGCATGAGATCGGCGGCCTCGACCTTCATATACGCCTGCACGAGCGGATACTGAATGCCTTGGTTGACGCCGATGAGCTCATCGAAGGTCTTCCGAGTCTTGGCGTAGTCGATACTTCGGTCGAGCAGAAAGCGAGCGTTTCCGATCGCTTCCGCCGCCGCGAGCACGCGCCGAATGACGAAGCCCTTCATCAAGCAGGGCAGCCCCTCGCCAACAGGCCCGATGCGCGCGCTGTCCGGCACGCGGAGGTCGTCGATGAAGAGGCTCGACGTCATGCGATGGGCAACCATGTCGATCGGGTGCATCTCGACCTGGTCGCCGGCCTCGTCGAGGTCGACGAGGAAGAGCGTGGTACCCTCTTCGGCACGGGCGAGGAGGATCATGAGCCGGGTGTGGGCCGCGAACGAGATCAAGATCTTAGCGGCGTTGAGGACCCAGTCGTCGCCGTCGCGGCGAGCGGTGCTCGCCAGCTCGTTCATGTTCGCGCCACTGTCAGGCTCGGTTGCCGCCACGGTCAGGAAGCGAATCTCGCCGCTGGCGACGCCGGGCAGGTAGCGCTGCTTCTGCTCCTCGGTGCCGTGAAGCACCAGAGTTCGGCAGATCGCCATCTGGGCGTTTACCGAGGAGGCGTCGCCACCCGCGCGATTGATCTCCTCGACGAGCACCGATGCGACGCGCGCGCCGGCATCCACACCTCCGTATGCCTCCGGGATGAACGTCCCGAAGTACCCAGCCTCGCCGATCGTGTCGAAGAACGCGGTGGGGAAGGTCTTGTTGGCGTCTTGCTCTCGCCAGTAGTCGGGCCCGAATTGCTGCATCGCCGTAGCGACGGCCTTTTGCACTTCGTCCAAGGCGGAATCGGCTGCTTGTTCAGGGGCCATCGGGCGTCAGCTTTGCATCGACGCGCCTAGGCCGCCAACAGGTCGCGCAAGGCGTCGTAGACGTCCGGATGGTTCGCGATGTGGATGTGATTCATCCCCGGAAAGACGGCGCCTCCCGAGAAATGGATCCGGCGGGCGGGCTCGGGGTGCTCACCGATCGCGCTCGGAAGCCGAACCATCAAATCGCCGAGGAGCTGGCCGAGCGGATGTTCCGGATCCCGCGAAATCGTCGCCGCCAGGAAATAGTAGCCCACGCCATCGACCAGCGGAATGTTGCGTCGCGCGTCGGCAAACACTTCATCGGGATCTCGCCCGGCCCATTCTTCTTCGACGGTGTAGCCGTAGCGAAGATCCTTGACTCCCGCGCTACGCGTGTCGAGAAGCGCGGCTGGGACGTGAGCGCCTGCGGCGTCGACCTTCTTTAGCGCATGGGTGAGCGCGTTGACGGCTTTTTCGAGCGGGGCCCCGAGGTGGGGGGAACCGACGCAGGCGACGTGGCGCAAGCGCTTCGCCCAGGGCTCGTCGTGCTCGCGTCCGTAGTGCGCTGCGCTCCGCGCGACGAGGCCACCCATGCTGTGGCCGACCAGCGCGATCTCCTCGACCGGGACGGGATACGCCTCGAGCACTTCGCTCAGCATCCTCGCGAGGCGCTTCCCGTTCTCAGAGATGTGAAGGCCGGTGTTGTAGCGGAGGTAGATGGGCGTGTAGCCGAGGTCGTCGCGGAGCCGGGTGCCGAACGTCACGTCGGGGTCACCATAGTGCGCGGCCGACGAAAGGCTCCAGAGCCACTCCGTGGCCGCGAGGCTGTGCACGAACACGCAAAGCTTGGGGGTGGGGTTCTGGAAGGCGTCGGCGAATGCCTCGCGGGTGGCCGGAAGGTGCCGGCCGTGGTGGCGGAGCGTCATGCCGAGGTCGAGCCGACTCTTCTTGCGGGCGAGGTGGTCTCCCCAAAACCCGTTGAGCGAGGCCTGGGCGTAGTCGACGTACCAGCTCGCCGTGCCAGCGGCAGACGACTGAATCGGGGTCGCGAGATCGGCGCTTCCCGGCTCGATGGTCTGCTCGAGGCCCGCTTCGGCGACATCGGCGGCTGCATTGACCGCCATACGAGCGGCCCCGTTCATCACCCGAATCGACTCAAACGTGACCGAAGAGATTGCCTTCTGAACACCGGTCACGACTGCGGCGGTGCTCTTGGCCGGCTCAACCGGCGCAAATCGGCGGACCGACCGGTCAACCACGGCGTCGTGGGTTCGCTCGACGAGATTGGTGGTCTCCTCGACGATGTCGAAGACCAAATCGATGAACCCACGCATGCGCTTCATGGCTGGAGTATGGGCCGCTTGATGGGCGCGACGCAAAGTGCTCCACTACGCACAATGACGAACCGACCTCTTCACGTTTCCTGTCTCTTTCTAGGCTTCCTCCTCGCTGCGGGGTGCACGAGCAAAGGCCCCGTGCCCGGCGAAGGCTCTCCATCTGGAGGCGACGCCCTCAAAGTTGGAGCCGCCGAGACGACCGGCGCACATCCCGGCGCAGCGAATCCGCATGCAGGCACGGGTGCTCCAAACGCGGCGGGCAATCCGCACGCGGGGCTCGACATCCCGCCTCCTGGCCAAGCCGCTACCGTGAGCGATAGCGGCATGCTCGACATCGGCGCAATCGCGCTGAAGGTCCCGGACGCATGGAAGGTCCAGATGCCGAGCTCGTCGATGCGCAAAGCGCAGCTGGTCGCCGAAGGGTCCAAAGGGCCGGCAGAGCTCGTCGTCTTTTACTTTGGCGAACGGGGCGCAGGATCGCCGCAAGACAACATCGACAGGTGGGTGGGCCAATTCACCACGGCGGACGGCGCGCCGGTCACGAACGCGGACCTCAAGGAGCTCGAGATCAACGGGCAGAAGGTCTCGCGCGTCGAGGTCACGGGCAGGTTCGCGAGCAACATGGCGATGCAGGGTCAGGCTCAAGCACCGGTGGACGACCAACGCTTGATCGCGGCCATCGTCTCGACGGCGAGCGGCCCCTACTACCTGAAGCTCCTGGGCCCGAACGCGACCGTAATGGAGCAACGCACCGCCTTCGATGGGATGCTCAATTCGATCGTCCCCGCACCCTAGCGATCGGTGCTAAATTCGCGCCTGGAATGACTGGCGCAGGACGAGAACCGAGCATGGTGCGGCCGACGGACCTTCGTCGGCGTTCGCGCTTCGTCCAGCTTCTCGCGTTCTCGCACGCGTCATCGACTTCGCCTACGAAGCGACGCCTCCTGACGATCTCCGTCTACTTCCTGACGTGGGTGGTGCTCAGCGTCTTGGCTCCTCTGTGGATCCCCGCGGCGTTCATCATCGGACTGTTTCGAAGGTGTCGCTTCGTGCTTCTTCGATTGCTGATGTTCTTCTGGACGTTCCTCACGATTGAAATGATCGGCCTCACCTGCGCCGCGGGCATCTATGTGATGACGCCAGGCAGCGACGAACGGCGGCAGGAGCTCTTCTTCAAGCTCGAGTGCTGGTGGGGAAGCTCGCTTTTCAGGTGGCTCTGCCGGTATCTGTCGCTCACGACCTCGGTCGAAGGCAGCGAGAACATTCTCCCCGGCCACGTCTTGGTGTTCATTCGCCACGCCAGCATCATCGACACGGCACTCCCAGTCGCCTTCATCTCGAACACGACGGGCCTTCGGCTTCGGTACGTGTTCAAGCGCGAGCTCCTGGTCGACCCATGCATCGACGTCGCCGGTCATGCCTCGCCGAACTACTTCATCGACCGCGGCGGCAGCCCGGCCGAAGAGCTCGGGGGAATACGGAGCCTCGCGCTCGACCTCGGCGACCAAGGCGTGCTCCTCTATCCCGAGGGCACCCGCTTCACCGAGCGCAAGAAGGCGATCGCCCTCAAGCGGCTCGCGAAGACCCATCCCGACCTCGTGCCGCTGGCCGAATCCTTCCATCACTGCCTTCCGCCCAAACCCGGGGGCGCGCTCACCTTGATGGATGCTGCACCCGACGCCGACGTCCTCATCGTGGCGCACCGGGGGCTCGAAGGGCTGGCGGAGGTCACGGACCTCTTGAAAGGGTCGGTGGTCGGGAAGGAAGTGGAGGTGAGCTTCTGGCGCATCCCCGCTTCCGAGATCCCCGAAGGAGACGAACGCAGGCGCTGGCTGTTCGAGCTTTGGAAACGCATGGACGACTTCGTCGGGCGGGACTAGCTTTCGGAGGCCAACGAGCGAAGCTGCGCGACGCATTGGGTGGGTCCCTCGACGATCAGCTCTGCACCGCGATCGAGAGGCGCATTTGCGTCGGGCCCGAAGACGTGGATCGAACCGTCTTCGACCTCGTGCCGAATGCCAAGCACCAGAACGTCGTATTGATTGTGAAGATCCAGATCTCGCAGCGTGCGCCCGACAAAGGTAGGCGCGACGTCGATGACATCCACGGAATACCCTTCGGGCAGCTCGACTCGGCCCCTCGCTTCTACTCCCTCTTCGGGTTGTAGGAAGACCAGGCCCCACTCGTTGGGATCTAGGAGCTTGCGATTGAAAAGCTCGAGAATGTCTCGTCGCCGGATCACGCCAACGAGCTTGCCCGCCGCGTCGACCACCGGGAGCTCGGGCAGGTCTGAGCTCGAGAATCGCGTCAGGCAGGTCTCGATGTCGTCGCGCATGCCGACCGCTTCCGTGTTCCGACCCATTGCATCCGCCGCGGTCGTGCCTTCCCGGAGTGAGTTCTCTCCGATGAGGCTCTTGAATCGGCCCAGGTGAATCGAGCCAAGAAGGCATCCTTCGTCGTCGACGACATAGTGGGGTCGGCCCGAGGCGGCCAAGAGGAGATCCACGACTTCGCCAAACGGCAACGATGGCTCCACCCGCTGCTTCGCATCGATCATGACGTCACCCACAGATGTCCTCATGATGGCGAACGCCTTCGAGTGGTCACGAAGATGAACGCCTCGGCGACGCAGCCTCATGGTGTAGATGGATTCGGGTTCGATGCTGATCGACACGACCGAAGCCACGATCGTTCCGAGCATCACAGGCAAGATGACCGCGTAGTTACCCGTGAGCTCGAAGATCACGACAATCGCGGTAAGCGGCGCATGCAGTGCGGAGGCCGCGACCGCCGCCATACCCACCAGGGCGTACGCGGATGGCGTTCCAGTTGGCAGGAGCTCAACTTGGTTCACCACGTCGCCCCAGAGGCCTCCAAGCATGGCGCCGATGAACAACGAGGGAACCAAGACGCCACCAGACCCGCCTCCGCCGAGCGTCAAACTCGTGGCGAGGAGCTTCGCGACGAGCAAGAGAGCGAGAGCACCCATCGGCGTCGATTGGCGCAGCACGAGGTCGATACTTTCGTAGCCGATGCCGTAGATCGCTGGCGTCGCGAGACCAATGACACCGACGAGGAGTCCGCCCACCACCGGAGTCGCGAGACCAGGAAGGGCGGCTAGTCGATCCCGGACACCGAAGAGGAGCCTGATGAGCGCGACACCCGTCAGACCAGCGATCAAGCCGAGAACAGCGTAGTTGATGAGCTCGATCCCACTCCGAAGGGCTACTTCCGGAATGCCGAAAGCCGGAGTGTCACCAAGTAGCCATCGTGTGATCGCCGTGGCCACGACGCTGGACGCGACGATCGGGCTGAAGGCTCGGATCGCAGCGGAACCAAGGATGATCTCCACTGCGAAGATCACGCCGCCCACCGGCGCGTTGAAGGCTGCGCCGAGGCCCCCGGCCGCGCCAGAAGCGACGAGGACGCGCATGTGATGCTCGTCGAGCCGACACACCCGACCCACGATGGAGCCAATCGATGAACCGATTTGGATCGTCGGATCTTCGCGCCCGACCGAGCCGCCCGTGCCAATCGTCACAGACGATGCGATCGTGTTGACGACCAGGGCGCGAACCGGGATTCGTCCTCCGTGCAAGGCGACAGCCTCCATCACCCCGGAAACGCCGTGATCTTCATCAGCTCCGAGGAAGGACCGAGACAGGGTCCATGCGATCACGATTCCTACGACTGGTAAGGCGAGGCGAACGGGCCATGGCAGCAACTCGGCGCCCTCTATCACCGATCCGCTCCCGAAGGAGAGGGAGGTGATCGCGTCGACTAACGTACGGAATCCAAACACCCCGAACCCGGTGAGAGCGCCGACCAGGGAAGCCAAGAGGAGCGGGTACGCGCTCTCTGCGCCAAAGAGGCTCCGCGCACTACGCCAATAGCGGCGCATGTGGGATCGCAGCCTACGCGAGGTCGGGCTCATGCCCACCGCGCCTGGTTCGTACCCGCCATCGACCGCACGGTCTAACGGGGGACGGGCTGAGTCAATGGCGATCGCGAGTACGACATTCGCACGCCACGCGCAGGAAATGCGCGACGCCGGTCCGTTCCCAAGATCGGTTTCACCTCCGATCCTTGCTTAGTGCCTGGACTGCGCGCGCGGAGCCGGTCCCCGCCGGAGTTGGCCCGATGGTTGCTGCGTCTTCATGCAGGATGGACGTTCGCGAGCAACGCAGACGAATGGTGGAGCGGCACGTGGAGGCGCGGGTCGTTCTGCTCGGCGAAGCAACACATGGAACATCGGAGTTCTACCGCATGAGGACCCGCATCACGACCGAGCTCGTCCTGCGTCGCGGCTTCAAGATCGTCGCCATCGAGGGGGACTGGCCCGATGCCGCCCTGATCGACCATCACATTCGCGCGCTAGATTTTTCGGCGCCTCAAGAAGAAGGGTTTACTCGTTTCCCAAGCTGGATGTGGCGAAACCAAGAGACCGTGGAGCTCATCCGCTGGCTGCAAGCGCACAACGAATCGATCCCGGATCCGCAGGCTCGCACAGGCTTCTACGGGCTCGACCTCTACAGCCTATTCCGATCGCTGCAGGCCGTTCTTCACTACCTGAGCGAGGTCGATCCGGGCGCGGCAAAGATCGCAAAGGAGCGATACGCTTGCCTTTCGCCGTGGGAGCGTGATCCCGCGCTCTACGGCCGAGCTGCGCCCACAGAGGGCTATGCGACGTGCGAAGCGCCGGTGGTGGCCGTCCTTCGGGAACTGCTCGCACGTCGGCTTGATTACGCCCATGCGGACGGCGATCGATTCTTCGATGCCACGTCGAACGCGCGCTTGGTCGCGGCGGCTGAGGAGTACTACCGCGTGATGTACTACGGGGGACCTGCTTCATGGAACCTCCGAGACCAGCACATGTTCGACACCTTGGAGCGCCTGCCCGCGCATCGCGGCCCGGAGGCAAAGGCGGTCGTGTGGGCGCACAACTCCCACGTCGGCGATGCACGGGCGACCGAGATGGGCGCCGCGCGCGGAGAGCACAACATCGGCCAGCTCAGCCGCCAGAGCTTCGGCGACAAAGCGTTCTCCCTAGGGTTTGGCACCCACACGGGCACCGTGGCGGCCGCAACGGATTGGGGCGGCCCCATGCAGATCAAGAAGGTGCGCCCCTCGCAGCGGAACAAGCACAAGCCCAGCTTCCAACGGTTTACCGTTGAGCATCGCGAGCTGAAGCGATGACGGTGCTGCTTTGGATTGTACTCGTGGACTTTGCTTGCTCGCAACCAGCTGTTGCCGGCGGGTTCTCTGGTCATCTGAGGCGCCGGCTTCAACGGCTCGATCGCAGCATACCCAACGCGGAGCGGAGTCGTTCCTTGCGTTTGGCTCGCCGTTCCTCGGTCAACCTGTCGAGCGAGATCTGCATGGCATCGAGCACACGCTCGTGGCAACGCTCGACATAGTCTGCGTCGCGGGCCGCCTCTTCCCCGGAACGCTCGAAGGCTATCGGCGAGAGCACCTCGAGGCAGACCGATACAGGAAGAGGCAGGTAAGGGGGCGCGCCCACCGTAAGCCCCCACGGCAGCGACACCGTGATCGGAAGAACGTCCGTGCGAAGAAACCGATGCGTGCGAAGAAGGCGCGACAGCCAACGCCCATCGCTCAACACCCACCAGCCATCATGGGCGCCGGCCGAGATGACAGGGATGATCGGCACGCCCTCGCGCAGCGCCAAACGGATGTAGCCACGGCGGGGACCGAACACGACGCGATTTCGGTCGCGCGAGGGCCGGAACGCATCGAGGTCACCGCCTGGATAGACGAGCACTTTGTAGCCGGCTTCGAACACCCGATGCGCGTTCTCGGGATTGGCGGCCAACGCACCCATCGCGGTGAGCATCTGGTTGGTACCGGGGGCTTCGATCACGACCTGGTGCGCAAGCGCGTAGGGCACATCTTCGATACCGCGCTGGCGTACGAGGGAAACCGCCAGAATCCAGGTGTCCGGAGTGAGGAAACCGCCACTGTGGTTGCAGACGTAGAGGGCCGCACCCTGAGGGATGTTGCCGAGCCCGCGGACCTCGGGTCGAAACCACGCGTCTAGGATGGGACCGGCGGTATCGGCAAAACGTTGGAGCACCTCAGGATCTCGGTTCTCCAACGAGTTCACATCACGAAAGCCCGGAATACGAAGCCAGAAGTGAATCACGTCAAGAAAGAGCGTACGATTTCCCCAGGTTATTGCAATCGCTCAAGGCTACGACGAAGCCTGCGTCCTCGCGGAAACCTCGGATCTTCAGCCGTCGAGCCTCGACGAGACCGAGAAGCTCCGCAAGGCGTGAGGCTGGAGGCTCGCTCAACGCCCGCTCCGGCGGCTCCGGTCTCGTTTAGCAGCGGACGTTCCGGGGCCGAGGTAGCGGTCCTCAGGGATCCCATAGTCGAGGAGGATCTCGCGATTGGCCCGCCGCGCGGCCCGTAGATCGAGGGTGATTAGGTACCCGTCCCCGGTGACGAAACGCACCCATGGCCCCTTGGCGTCGTCGAGGATGGAGGCGAGGTGGTTCAAGTCTCGTGGCGCGACACCGTTGACCAGGCGAATCACCTCGCCGCCCCAGTCTTGGTAGCCGCGGTTGACCGGATGGGGGAGCACCTGACCGAGCAGAATGATCTCGCTGCGCGCGCGGGTGACGAGATTGTTCACCTCGGCGAAGCTCACCGCGTCCGAGTATCCCGCTTCGGCGTCGTCGATGAGCTGCTCGCTCAGCGGCTGGAACACCAGCCCGCCGAACTGCACGTAGCGGGGCCACTCGGTGCGGCGGCGGCCAGGAACTAGAGGCGTATGCGGCTTCAACGTGATGCGCTTCTTCATGCGCTTGCCGCTTCGAAGAATGCTGAGGTCGACCGTGTCGCCGATTTGTTTACTCTGATAGGCCGCTGCCAAATCCACGCGCCCGACGCCCTCCCAGGCGACGCTCAGATCGTTGGCCACGTCGCGTCCGTCGATCGCGAGGATCACGTCCCGGGGTTGGAGCACGTCCCAGCATGGGCCGCCATAGTCGACGCGGAGGACGAGCGCGCCCGTTTGGCCCTCTGCCATCCGGGCGCCGCGGCGCTGTGCCTCGCTCTCCATGTCTTGGAGGGCGGCGCCGAGATGGGGGAAGCCGTCGTATCGGCCGTCTTTCACATCTTCCAAGAAGTGCATGATGACCGGTGGCGGGATCATGTATCCCACGTTGTCGGCGTTCTTGAGCCCTTGCATCGCGATGCCCGCGAGGTCCCCATTCGTCATCACGGGGCCGCCGCTATTGCCTTCGTTGATGGCGGCGTCAATCTGTACCGAAAGCAGGTCGCGGTAAGACTGGGCATAGGTGTCGACCTCGATGCGAGAGACGATGCCGGAAGTGATCGAAAGCGTGTGGCCGCCGACCGGGAAGCCATACACCACGACGGCCTGCTGAAGCCTCGGCATCTTCCCGATTGGAATTGGGTGCGCTCCTTCGAAGAAGCGCTCGTCGTCGACCTCGACCAACGCCAGGTCCGCATCGTGACTGATGAAGAGGACCTTGGCGGGAAAACGGGCCCGGCCACCGGCGCGCTTGACCTCGATGCTGACGGCACTTTCCACGACGTGCGCGTTGGTGAGAATCCGCTTGCCTTCGATGATTACGCCGGAGCCTCCGAAGAGGCTTAGGCCTTCAGTCTGCCACGGGGCTAGGAGGTCCGGTGGATCGCTGACGATATCGAGCTTCACCACGCTCGAGGTGACGGCGCGGGGCTGCCCGAGCGCGGGGCTCACCCAGACGGCGCACGCAAGGAAAACGAAGCTCAGGAGAAACGCTTTTCGATACATCGAGAGTCAGTGTGACCCAAGAGCTGCCGCGAAGATAATCGGCTGGAGCTCGGTACCCGAAGTGCTCTCGGTCGGGCCCGAATCCGAGCTCAATCCAATCACGGCGAGTAGCAACAAGAGAAGCACGTACCGCATGTCCACCCCCTTCGTGGCGCCTGCACGGCTCGTTGTAGTTGAGCCGATGATCTCACTTTCCGTCTCCGGCGTAAAGGGGGCGCGATTCGGCTGAATTGCAGGGGTAAATCGTGTTAAAGGCGCCCTATGCGCATCGATACGTTTACCGGTGAGAACAACGACTGGGCGAAGCTCGCAGAGGAGGCGCGGCGTGCAGAGGCGCTCGGCGTCGACGGCTTTGCCATCCCCGAGATTACGGGCGACCCGCTCCTCAACGCCGCCATGGCGGCTCGGGCCACCAAGCGTATCCACGTTCGCACGGGGATCGCGGTCGCCTTTCCGAGAAGCCCCATGGTGTTGGCAGAGCAGGCATGGGCCATTCATCGAAACTCAGGTGGGCGTTTTGCGCTCGGGCTCGGTACGCAAGTGAAGGCGCACAACGAGCGGCGCTTCAGTACGCCCTGGAAAGCGCCTCGGAGTCGGCTCGTCGAATACGTCGAGGCGCTTCGCGCGATCTGGCGTTGCTGGGAGCTCGGGGAGCGCCTCGACTACCAAGGTGATCACTATCAGTTCTCGTTGATGACTCCGGAGTTCACGCCTCCGAAATCGGACCTGCCGATGGTGCCGGTCTATCTGGCCGCGGTTCGCCCGAGGACGATCGAATCAGCGGCGGCAGTCGCCGATGGGCTTCGATTGCATGGCTTCTGTACGAAGAAGTACCTGCGAGAAGTGGTTTGGCCGGCGATTGAGCGCGGCCTCGAATCGGCCGGACGCTCGCGAAGCGACCTCGATGTCTGCGGAGGTGGGTTCATCATGACGGGGCCCGACGAAGAGACGGTCATGAAGAATCGCGAATGGGTGCGCTACCGTGTGTCCTTCTACGCGTCGACGCCGGCGTACCGTCCGGTGATGGAGCTTCACGGTTGGGAGGACCTCGCCGACAAGCTGCTGCACATGACCAAGACCGGACAGTGGAAGAAGATGGCCTCCGAGGTGCCCGACGAGGTGCTCGACGAGTTCTGCATCTACACCACCTACGATGAGCTTCCAGAGGCGATCGAGGCGCGTTTCGGAGGGATCTCGGACACTGTCGAGATCGGGTTCGAGGACGACACCGAGGTCGAAGTCGCGGCGGCGGTGGTGTCGCGCGTCCATGCGATTTCAACTGGATTCGAGGCGCCGCTCGACCGCTATAGCTAGCGCCTACTCAAGACCAAGAGAGCCGTCTCGGCCGCCAAGTTCGGGTCCTCGTCATCGGCGATGACGCGGCCGTTCGTGTCGTCGTAGTAGCGGGCTTGCTCGACGGTGACGCCCATCTTCTGACAGAGGTCCAGCATGTCTTGGATCGATGGGAAGCGGCGGTTCGGGGTATTGTACCAATCGTAAGAGTACGAGCCTGGGGCCTTCGGGGCGCGGCCTTCGAGGCCGAACATCTCACGAAGCGTGCGATGTGCGAAGTTGGTGAAGCCTACGATGGCACGCCGGCCGACACGGAGGGCCTCCTCGAGGAGGTGCTCGACATTCGGAACCACTGGCAAAGTCGAGGAGAGGACGACGTAGTCGAAGCGGCCGTCAGGGAACTCGGGCAGGCCGACGTTGAGATCGTAGTCAATGGCGTCCACCCCGTGCTGCATCGTAGCGGCGATGAGGTCGGTGCTCACCTCGACACCGCACAAGAGGGGCGCGCCGCGTGCCTTCAGGCGTGCGAGCAGATCGCCCTCTCCGCAGCCGAGGTCGAGCACGGAGCTGTTGGGCGGGATCAGCTCGAGGATGCGGTCATCGTCCGGCCGCGAGCTAGGCTCGTTTGGCTTCGGAGCGCCGAGCTTGGCTGCGACGAGTGGGGCAAACTGCTTGATGTCTTTCGGAAGCAGGAAGCTGTCGTGCCCCCCGTCGGTTTCAATTTCACAATACGAAACCGACTGGCCGAGCGTAGTCATGAGCGCGACGAGTTCCCGCGATTGGGCAGGGGGAAAGAGCCAATCGCTCGAAAACGACACGACGAGCCAATCGCATTTGGCCCCACGGAAGGATTCGAGTCGCCGCTCACGGGTGGCTCCGAGATCGAAGTTGTCCATGGCGAGCGTGATCGCCACATACGAGTTCGCGTCGAAACGGCCGACGAACTGCTTGCCCTGGTAGGCGAGGTACGAGCCGACCGAGAAGCGCTTCTCGAAATCAGTGACGATGTCGCGTGGAGCGTGGCGGTCGAGGTCGAACTTGCGCGTCATCGCATCGGACGAGAGATAGGTGATGTGGCCGAGCATGCGCGCGAGAGCCAAACCCGTGCGAGGGTGCTCTCCCGTGCCGTAGTACTGCCCGTCGTGAAAGCTCGGGTCGGTTTGGATCGCGTTGCGGCCCACGACGTCGAACGCGATCGCTTGGGCAGTGAGGCGAGCGGATGCAGCAATGACGACAGCGGTCTTGACGTACTCGGGGTATCGGGTCGCCCAACAGAGCACCTGATGACCGCCGAGTGAGCCGCCAACGACCGCCCGTAGGCTCTTCACGCCGAGCAAGTCGACGAGGCGCTTTTGGACATCGACCATATCTTCGACCGTCACCAAGGGGAAGTCGCTGCCATAGGGGATGCCGGTCGCAGGATTGATCGTGCCTGGGCCGGTCGTGCCGCGACACCCCCCGAGCACGTTCGAGCAGATGACGAACATGCGATCGGTGTCGACCGCCTTGCCCGGGCCGACGAGGCCCTCCCACCAGCCCCGGTCGTCGTCCGGGTCGTGGCGGGCGGGGTGGGAGTCTCCGGTGATCGCGTGGCAGATCAGCACCGCATTGCTGCGATCCTCGTTGAGGGTCCCATATGTTTCGTACGCGACCTCGACGCCCGGAAGCGGTTCGCCATGCCGGAGCCCAAGAGGCTCCGGAAACACGGCGCTCCGGAGGTACCGCAGCGGAGCGCCGCTTCGGACCGAATCGGTGCTTTCGAACTGATCGACCACGAGAGGCGGGGTACCCTACCCCACGGCAGCCGCAAGGGCTTGGTCGATGTCCGCGATGATGTCTTTGACGTCTTCGATGCCGACGGAGACGCGTACATACTCTGGGACGACGCCGGTCTGCTGCTGCTCCTCGGGGGAAAGCTGCTGGTGGGTCGTCGAGGCCGGGTGAATCACCAATGTCTTCGCGTCGCCGATGTTTGCGAGATGCGAGCAGAGCTTGACGTTGTTGATGAACTTCTTGCCAGCTTCCATTCCACCCCTGATCCCGAAGCCGAGGATCGCGCCCTTGCCGTCGGGCAGGTAATGGTTGGCACGCTCGTGGTCGGGGTGGCTCGGGAGGCCGGGGTAGTTCACCCATTCGACCGCGTCGTGTGCTTCGAGGAACTCGGCGACGGCTTGCGCATTCTCGCAATGGCGCGGCATCCTGAGATGGAGCGTCTCGAGACCCTGCAAGAACAGGAACGCCGCAAACGGGCTCATCGCAGCGCCGGTATCGCGAAGCCAGTGGGTGCGAACCTGCACGTTGTAAACGATGTTGCCCATGGGCGCGAGCGCGTCAGCAAGGACCGCGCCGTGGTAGTTCGGAGACGGGCCGCAGAACTCGGGCCACTTCTCGCGGTTCTCCGTCCACTGAAAGTTCCCGGAGTCGACGATCGCGCCGCCGATGTGCGTGCCATGGCCGCCGATGAACTTCGTGGTCGAGTAGACGTTGATGTCGACGCCGTGCTCGAAAGGACGGAACAGGTACGGGGTCATCACGGTGTTGTCGCAAATCAACGGGATGGCGCCGTGTGGTGCGCTGTGGGCGGCATCCGCGATCGCCTTGAAGTCCGGAACGTCGTTCTTGGGGTTGCCGATCGACTCGATGTAGACGAGCCGCGTGTTCTCGTCGATGAGATCGTGAATCTGCTCGGGATGCGCTGGGTCGAAGAAGCGAACTTCGATTCCGAGGTTCTTGAACGTGTTGTTGAAGAGGGTCCAGGTGCCCCCGTAGAGGCTGGTCGCAGAGACGAAGTTCTGGCCCGAGTGGCAGATGGAAAGAATCGCTGCGTTGATCGCCGACTGGCCGGAGGCGAAGCAAAGGCCGGTGACCCCGCCGTCCATGGCGGCGAGGCGCTTCTCGAGCACATCGACCGTCGGGTTCATGATGCGCGAGTAGATGTTCCCAAACTCGGCAAGCCCGAACAACGCAGCAGCGTGATCCGTGTCGTGAAACACGTAAGATGTGGTCGCGTAGATCGGCACCGCGCGCGCAGTCGTCGCGGAGTCGGGTTCTTGGCCGGCGTGCAGTGCAAGCGTACCGAGGCCGTAGTTCTCTTCGGTCATGTCGATTTCCTCGTTGTGGCAGGGCTCAGGCGAGCGCGCTGGGGGGTGGTGAGAATAGCCTGGGATGCGATGGCCGGCTAGAGGGTCGATAGCTGGGCGACGTCGACGAGAACCCATTGCCCCGCTTCAACCGTGGTTTCCAGAACATGTTGGCGCCCCAGCACGGTGACCTCGATGGCGTGCTTTCCGGGAGGCAGCCGCGTGCGAACGATGGCGATGCGCGCGGGCAGCGTCGCCCAGCTGCGCGTATCGGGCTTGTCGGCTGCCGCCATGCTCGCCTGGGTGATCATCGAGGCGAGCACTCCGATGCCACCGCGGCCACTTGCTTTGCCCGCCGCCACTCCGACGCCTGCCCCGACTGCGGCACGCGTGAGCATGCGGGTCACGGCAGCCGCCATCACACGGCCCCGAGACTCTGCCCACGATTTTTGTACTACGGCGTCCACGTTGGCGATGACCTGCGATGCGTGGGCCTTGCCATCGATCGTCACCAGCGGAGCCGGGTACTCGGCTCGTGTGGGAAGGAGCTCCGGGTAGTTCACCCAAGTGACGAGGCCCTGCGCGGCAAGGCGATTGGCCTGTTGCACCGCAGCAGCGGATAGAAACACCGCGGCAACGGTCAACGCGAAGCCGATGGGTACTCGTTTCGCCACGAGCGCCGGCACGCGCCCGTAGTTGATCACGATCAGGACGTCGGCCGCTCCGTCCGGGGAGGATGCCGTTGGCTCAGCGCTTGCGGCCGCCGACTGCAGGCGTGGCGTTCGATAGCCGCTACTCGCCATGAGTGCGGCAATGGGATCTGCGAGGCTCGGCGCCGATGTCGCCTGCAGGACCTCGTCGTAGTAGCGGAGCGCTTCGTCAGGCACCCGCGACTTCTCGAAAGCGTATCCAGCGAAGTAGCTGCCAGCGGCTCCCGCGAGACCGACTGCTTGGGGATCTGCCTTGTCGTCATCGAGAAGATACTTGCGCATGATCGAAAGTCGCCGTGCTTCGACCCTCGCGCCCTCTAGATTCTGACGCGCGAGGTAGTTGAGCATGTTCACCGTGTTGAGTATCAGCTTCTCGTGCGGACGCGCTTTGTAGGGCCCGACGCTGTCGCTGAACATGTATCGTGCGATCTCTTGGGCAGTCGAGCGGTTGAAATCGAGGATCTCGAGCGCTTTGTCGGCGACTTGAAAGTCTCGGCTCGATGACTCGTAGTCCTGGAGCGCTTGAAGGACGATGGCTCGATCGAGAAGCAGCAGTGCATCGTCATCCCCGAGCGGCTCGGGCACCTCGGAAGCCCGTTTGACGCCGAGGGCTTTATTGCTCGCGCCGAGCGCCTTTTCGACGTTGTTGGCGTCGAGGGCGGTGCGCGTCTCGCGAGTGTAGTCGGAGAATGTCTTGCAGCCGGTCGCCGCCAGAATCACCGCCGACAAAACGGCCAGCGCCGAAGCTCTCGTCAGCCGATCGACCTTTTCGCGGTTTGACGCGGGACCCACAAACTAGATAATCGCCTTGGTGATCGGGGCCTGATTCTGAAAAAGAATTTCGCCGGTCTCCACGTCGACGGTGCGAATGAAGAGGTAGTATTGCACACGGCGCGCACTCTCCGTGCGCTCATCAGTTGAAAACACCTTGCCCGAAACGATGTAGCGCACGCCCATTTGCTTGCCCCAGCTGGCGATGTTGGCCTGGTCGTAGGCGCTGCTTTCCTGTTGTTGGCGAATCTCTTCGATCAGCGAACCTTGGTCTTCCAGGCTGATCACGCGCACGGGGGCAAAGTTGATGAGCTGCGACTCGATTTCGGTCATCAGTGCGTTGAGCGCGCTGTCGATGTGCTCGCTAGTCTCGTTGCGAATCGGCAACACCCCGACGGTCGGATCTTTCTCCATCTCCCACCGCGCCATCAACTTGGATGTCCTGAGCGCCTCCATGCTGATCTTCAGCGCCTTCTCCAAGTCCTTGCGGTCGAGGCTGGTACTCATCGGAGCGTTGTCGAGGCCGGGCGTGTCCTCACCCCGAACCGCTCTCGGACCCGCACAGCCCGCCAGCAGAGCAATGCTGAGGAGCGAGCCCACGATGAAGTAGGTGGGCGAAAGCGTGTGTTTTGTCATATCCCTGCCATTCGCGAAACGGTCCACGGCTGCATAGCCTAGCGACCTTGGGCGCGAGCGCAAAGCAGGGTGCTCGGAGCGCGGGCCTCGGAACTCTCGTATGCTAGGGTGGCTGGTCTAGAGATGTGGAAGTCCTGCTGTTTATGCGTGGCGCTGCTGAGTATCACGCCTCTGGCGAAAGCCGACGACGCCGACTCCTTACCGGCCGGCGCGCAGCCCGAATACGGCAAGATGCCGATGGCGTCTGAGGGCAGCAACCCAAGGCTCGAACGACGGCTGTCTCTGCAGTCGAGGCACCGGCAGGACCGAACCTATCGAGGCCCAGCAGGGATCTTGGGCTTCGAAGGTGGCGTCCCGATCTTCGTCGGCAGCAACGTAGACCGTGATGTCATCAAGGCCGGTGGCAGCATCAGGGGCTTTGGCGGGGTCGACTTTGGGTTCGGGACCGTGGAGCTCGAGGTCGGCTACATGGGGGTGCCCACGGATCCACCCGGAATGGACCAGCAATCGTTGCAGCGCGTCGTGTTGGGATTCGGCGGCCGCGTGCAGGTACCAAACAAGTCCGTGTTCATCCCCTACCTCGGATTCGGTTTTGCCGCGCAATGGTGGAAATACGATACGCAGCCCGGCTGCACTCCTCCGCTCTGCTCGACCGGCGGCAGCTTCCGTTTCGCTCCGGGCTTCAATGTCCGCGCTGGCACCTCCATCCTGCTCGGCGGCATTGCCGCCATCGAGATCGGCGTCCGGTACAACATTTCGTTCGAAGGTAACGGCGTCTCGACGCAGAACCTGAACTTCATCGAGCCGACGCTCGGCTTCCGCTTCTGGCTGTAGCGCGCAGAGCCCGCGCCATTTGACGCACAAGCCGCAGAACATTCGCGGCCACCGCGTTCGAAACCGCGAAAATGCGGTCACTTGACTGGCACGCCCGTTGCACAGTCATGAAGGCGGTGGGTGCGGCGCGCCCGCAAGGAGGTTGTGGTGTCCAAGCAGCTTAGATGGGTTTTCGTTCCGTCGTTCTTCATGGTGGTGCTCGCCGTAGGCTCGATTCACTGCAGCGGAGCGAGCCCGGTCGTCCCGTCGTGTAGCGTCGCGGCCGACTGCGAATCACGGACGTGGAGTCGCGGCGACTGCGACCGAGTCGACGGCCACTGGGAGTGTGCCAACGGCACTTGCACCGCAGTGTGCGACGAGGATGAGTGTCAGTCCGTCGACGATTGCATTGGGGATTGGAGGGAGGACTGCAGCGGTCATTTCGCGTGCATGAGCGGGCGATGCTCCCACGTGTGCGAGACGGAAACCTGTGGCGACGGCGCATGCGAATCGGCCGGTGGCGAGACCATCCAAAGCTGCCCGGAAGACTGCGACGAAGGTTGCGAAACCCCGGCGGACTGCACCGATGGCTACGCATGGGATGTGCGCTGCGAGGGTCGTTGGAATTGCCAAGCGAATGCCTGCGTGGAGGTCTGCGACTACGATTCCTGCGGCAACGGGACCTGCGACGCGGCGCAAGGCGAAAATCAGGGCAGCTGCCGCGGCGATTGCGTCGACGCGTGCCTGCTTCCCACCGATTGCTACTCGGAGATGTGGGCGCCCGGCTCGATTTGCCAAGGTCGCTGGAACTGCTTCCAAGGCGAGTGTCAGCGAATCTGTGACCACATCAACTGCGGCAACGATATTTGCTGGGGTTTGAATGGCGAGAACGAGGATTCGTGCTTCATCGATTGCCTCGGGGGGCCCTGCCAGGACTTGATCGACTGCCTCGGGCAGCGTTGGTACGACCCGGACCACCAAGCCTGCCAGGGTCATTGGGAATGCATCCCACCCTCCCAAACGGATCAGTTGGCCACCGGCGCGTGCGAAGCGGTTTGTGACGACGAGCCAGGCGAGGGTTGTGGCGACGGCATCTGCGACACGGCAAACGGGGAAACGCCAACGAGCTGCCTCGTCGACTGCGGCGCCGGCTACTCGTGCACCAAGAGCGAAGACTGCAATGCGCTCACGCTTCCAAGTGGCTGTAGCGGAAGCTGGATCTGCACGAGCCAGCTTTGTGTACCCCAATGTGAGTAGGGAATGTGTTTGGGCTCACGTTGTAGATCCTCGTTGAGCCACGCCCGTCTTTCGAAGGATGAACACGAAACACACGGGCATCGCGCCTCCGGATTTGCCAGAATCTTTGAGGGGGAAGAAGACACGCATGGACGCAGGCAGCCACGACTCATTGGCGGACCAGCTCTTGGAGCTGCAATCGATTCAGGAAGCGCGAATCGCAGCCGAGGAGGCAGCGCGACTGAAGGCCGCGGAAGAAGCGCGACGCCGCGAAGAGGCTGCGGCGCAGCAGCGGCGCGCAGACGAGGAAGCGCGACTTGCGGCCGAAGAAGAGGCTCGGATGGCTGCCGAGCGTGCGGCGCGCGACGACGAAGAGCGGCGCGTGCGGGAAGCCAAAGAGGCGGAGCTTCGCGTGCAGCTCGAGGAGCAAGCCAAGGCCCGTGCCGCGGAGCAGGAGCGCTTGCTCGCACACGAAAAAGAGATCGCGGCCATTACGGCCGCCGAACGCTCGAAGGCTCGCAACCGAAAGATCGCGCTCGGCAGCGTCGTCGCCATCTTGCTGGCGGCGCTCGGGAGCTACGCGTTCCTGATCAAGCCGGCGCTCGAGCGCAAAGCGCTCGAAGCCGAGCTCGCGCGGCAGGAGCAGCAATTGGCGCTCGAACAAAAGGAGCGCGCTCAGGAAGAGCTCGAAGAGGCCAAGCTGCAAGCGGCGAAGGCCGAAATGGCCACAGAGAAGTTCGAAGAAAAGCTCGAAGCGCGCGAACAGCGGCTCAAAGAGCGCGAAGCCCGCGCAAAGGATCGACCGAAGCCGCGCGCGAAGCCGAAGGCCAAGGGCTGCGAGCCAGGTGACCCGTTGTGCGGGCTCGATTTGGACAAGCTCTAACTCGCTACGGCAGCGTGACTACGAAGTCGCCTTCGTTGCCGAGGGGCGGGCCTTCGAGGACGTCGTCCCATTCGGTTTCCCCGAGCACGTGCCGGCGGCCAAACGCTAGGACGTACGCGGCCAGGACCGGGACGGCTTCTTCGGCATCGATGAATTCCGGGCCGCAGCCATCTTCGCCGGCGTCTGGGCGGAAGATGCTCAGAATCCCTGGGTCGAGGTCGTAGCAGATCGTGATGAACGTGAAGTGCGCGCCTTCCGGCATTTCAACCCAGAGGTCATCGGGGTGATCCATGGCTGCCCAGGAGGGCTCGGCCGAGCTTTCCTGGTCGGTCGTTTGATCGAGGCGGCCCGTCATCAGCATCGTTGGGATACCCATTTCGCTGATCTGACTCTGTACGAGGGAGCCAATCGCGGGGGCCTGTGGGGCAAGCGCGACGACGCGCGGATCGCCGAAGCCCTCGCGGTAGGCGGCTTCGACATCGGGGTCAGCGAGGTACTGACAGCTCGAGCTGTCCGAGCCTTCGCAATCTGCGAGCGCCGCGTCGATGTCATTGTCAACCCCGCCCGAAGCGAAGGTGGTGTAGCCGCCGAAGCTGTGACCGAAGACGAACACGGCCGAGGTATCGGCTTTGCCGGCTAGGTCATCGCCGCTGAGGCCGGACTCGAACGCGTTCATGATGGCGACCAGGTCGTTGGGGCGGTCGAGCGCCGACTTGGAACTGGGGTCGGCCGGGGGGTCGGCAGTCGTGAGAAAGTCGAATGCGGTGTTGCCAGTGTGGTTGGGTGCGACGAGGATCCAACCGTGCGAGGCCATCAGCTCACCGTAGGGATACGCGAGGAGGCCCTCGCCGCCGTTGCCATGCGAATGCACGACGAACGGAAAACCATCCTCTTCGTTGACCGGAGGCGCGTCGAGCGCGATGCCTGCGGGCAAGTCGATGTTGATCAAGCCATTGCTCAACTGATAGCGGGCCGGGTCCGCGCCCGAATCCGCCGCGGCTGGGTACCAGACACGAAGAAGGAGGGTGCGATCGGCGCCGGAGCCTGCTTCGCTGTACGTGAGCGGGATCTCGCGATAACCGACTTCGTAGGGGCCGGGCTCGAAGAGCTCGTCGGGGTTGGCGACTTGGCCGCCCGCGCCGCCACTGCCACTGCCGCCTCCCGTGCCGCCGGTGCCGTTGTCGCTTCCGGAGTCGCTGCTGCACCCGAGGAGCGAAGAAAAGAGGATTGCAGCCGCGCCGACGGCCACGTGAACAGAAGAAAGAGAACGCATTTCGGCGCCGGTGATAGCGCGATTGGGCGATACGCGCCAGGCTCGGGGGAGGTTCGGGGCGCGGCCGCAGCTTGCCCAAGGCAGACAGGTCGCGCACAGCTGCTTCCATGACGCAGACGAAGGCCCCGCGTTCCAAGGCCGGAGATCGGGAGACCTTCGAGATCGATGCGCTCTTGCCTTCGGGCGAAGGGGTCTCGGGGCGGGTGAGAATCGCGGGGGTGTTTCCCGGAGAGCGCGTCGTCGCACGCATCGACCATATCGGAAAGCACGCGACCTTTGCGACGGCGCTCGACGTGGAGCGGGGGCGTTCGGGCCGACGAAAGCCACCGTGCGACCGTCATTTCGATTCGCACGATGGCCATTGCACAGGCTGCCCGCTGATGGCGCTCGACGAGGCTGATCAACGGCAGCTCCTTCGCGAGACGCTCCTGCGGCAACACGGGCTCGAACGTCGGTGAGGTCGTCGCCGCCCCGAAGTCGCTCGGCTATCGGTGGAGCGCCAAGCGCATCGCCTTCGGTGGACCTGGCAAGCTTCAGCTCGGCAGCTTCGTTCGGGGAACACATCGGCCCGCGGAGATGCAACGGTGCATGGTCGACCACCCTCTGATCGCAGCGGCCGCCGACGAGCTCGGAGAGGTTGCCCGTGACCTAGGGATGGACGCGTACCACGAGTCGCGCGGGCGTGACGGTCTGCGTGCGGTTTGGTTGCGTACGAATGGAGCCGAAGTGCTGACCACACTTGTGACCAGCGACCCGAACGCGGCCGAGCTCCGGCGTCTGGGCGACCGGCTGACCAAGAGCGACGGGGTCGCATACAGCGTGCATCGAGGCCGAGGCAATGCGTTGCGCGGCGCAACGGCGACCATGCTACGGGGGATCGAGGAGCTCGAGGTGTTCGGCACCCGGGTCGGGCCGCTTGGGTTTCTGCAACCGAATCCGGAGGTTGCCGAGCGGATCTACGATGAGCTCGTCGATGGCATCCATGGCGGGCACGTCTTTGATCTTTACGCCGGCTCGGGGGCGACGACGCGACGCTTGGCGGGGCGAACAGGCGAGGTGGTGCCTTGCGAGTCGCACCCCGAAGGCGCGAGCAGCTTGGGCATCGAGGCGGAGACTGTAGAGGCTTTCCTTGCCCGACAGATCGAGGCGCCAGACGCGGTCGTGGCGAATCCACCGCGCAAGGGCCTCGGCGCTGAGGTGACAAGCGAGCTTCTTCGCCTGAGGCCCCGGCGGATCCACGTCATGTCGTGCGGACCCGCGGCCCTCGCAGAAGACATTGCGGCGCTTGCGCCGGCGTATCGTGTGGAGAGCCTTCGCGCCTACGACACGCTTCCACAGACGCCGCATGTGGAGCTCATCGTGAAGCTGATTCGAGTGGATGAAGCAACGCCCTCGTGAGGAGACGCTCGGGAGTCTCTCTGCTAAAAGGACACTTGGAGACCTCTCGATGACCACACCTCGATTCAAGCTCTATCACTACCCCGCCACGCGGAGCGCCCGGGTGAAATGGATGTTGCACGAGGTGGTCGGCGACGACTTCGAGGTCGAGCTCGTGCCGCTCTACGAAGGCAGGCAATACGAGACCGATTATCTCAGCAAGAATCCGAACCACAACGTACCGACCTTGGAGATCACGATGCCCGACGGGCGTTCGACGCACATGCTCGAGAGTGGTGCGATGGTGACGTTTCTTGCGGATGCGTTTCCCGAGAAGGGGCTGGCGCCGCCTCCAAGCCCCCTGTCGTTCGAGCGTGCCGACTACCTACAGATGCTCTACTTCGGGGCGTCGTGGATGGACATGATCTTGTGGCAGGTGCGGGTGCACGAGCATCTCCTGACCGATGCGGACAAAGATCGGCGGACGATCCAACGCTACCGCGAGAAGTTCATCGAGGAGATTGAGCCGCAGCTCCGGCAGCGTTTCGAGAAGCACCCGTTCATCTGTGGGGATGCGTTCACCGCAGCCGACTGCATCATCGGGCACAACGTGATTTGGGCTCGGGGCTATGGGCTGTGTCAGGACGAGATCTTTCGCAGCTACCTCTCGAAGGTGTCGAAGCGCCCAGCCTTCGTGAAGGCGTTCGCGGACGCCCGCGGCTTCGAGCGCGAGCCGCCGGACGAATCGGGGCTGCAGGAGTTGTTTACGGGCTAGAGCTCGATGAAGGGAAGCGCATGCGTGTAGCGATCATCATTGCATTGGCGGCCGTTGCGATGGCTTGCTCGAAGAAAGAGGCGAAACCACCAGCAGCGCCTGAACCTGCGGAGGTGCGGATGGAGAAGACCGATACCGGGCCGAAGATCCAAAGCGAAGAGGTCACCTACAAAGCGGGAGACACGGCGCTCAAAGGTTACATCGCTTGGGACGCCAACAAGAAGGGGCCACGACCCGGAGTGCTCGTGGTGCACGAGTGGTGGGGGCACAGCGACTACGTGCGCAAGCGGGCGGACATGCTCGCGGAGCTCGGGTACACCGCGCTTGCGCTCGACATGTATGGCGAAGGGCGGCTCGCGGACCATCCTGACGACGCGATGAAGTTCATGAATGAGACGATCTCCAACATGGACGTGGCGACGGAACGGTTTCGAGCAGCGTACGACCTGCTCAAGGAACACGGAACCACCAACCCGAACGACATCGCTGCCATTGGCTACTGCTTCGGCGGAGCGGTGGTCCTACACATGGCAAGATTCGGCGTCGACCTCGATGGAGTCGTGAGCTTCCACGGAAATCTCGCGACCCAGGCGCCCGCGGACAAGGGTGCCGTGAAAGCCGAGGTGCTGGTGCTGCACGGGGCGGATGACCCGATGGTGCCGCCCGAGCAGGTGGAGGCCTTCAAGAAGGAAATGGAAGCCGCCGAGGTCGACTACACCTTCATCGCCTACCCCGGCGCCAAGCATGCTTTCACCAACGAGGCGGCCACCGAGATGGGCAAGAAATTCGGGATGGCCATCGCGTACGACGAAGAGGCCGACGAGCAGAGCTGGGACGAGATGACCAAGTTCCTGGCGGCGCTCTATCCCCCCGAATGACCGACGATCGTGCGCTCACGGCCACTATGCATGCGACCCCTTCGGCGGCGCTTCAGGCCGTCGAGCGCGCGTTTGCGAAGGCGCACGTGTTCGTGACGGAGGCCCATCAGCTCGGCGGGCTCGCGTTGGTGGTGCACTGGGACATGGAGGGAGACCACCGGCAGCTGCTGGTCGACGCCTTGCTCGAGGAGTCGGTGAACCTGCACGAGAGCGCGTTCGAGGCGCTGCAGGGGCCGTGGCCGGGGACGCTCACCGGCTCACTTCACGTGACGCTCGAGCACGGCGGCAGGGACAGCAAGGTGCCGGTGCCTGCGGTGCCTGGTTGATGATCTAGGCTCATCGTGTTCGTTTCGGAGGCAGGCCCGGCACCTCTTCGGTGACGTCGACCATGAGCTCGCGGAGCCAGCGGTGGGATGGGTCCTCGGTGAAACGTGGGTGCCAGATCATCGTGATGGCGTGCTCGGGGATCTCGAGGGGAAGCGGGAAAGAGCTCAACTCCGACGCAGAGGAGCACCTGCTCAGGCTCGAGGGCGCGGTCAGCACGAGGTCGCTCTGCGCGAGAACCTCGAGAGCCGTCGCAAAGTGGGGAACGCGCAGCGCGATCCGGCGTTCGAGGTCCTGCGCCTGAAGGATGCGGTCGACGACGCCGGGGCCCTCGCCTCCTGGTGAGACGAGCACGTGACTGAGGCGCGTGTATGCCTTGAGCGTAAGCCGGCGCCGGCCGCTGAGCTCGGGATGATCGCCGCGAACGAAGCAGCGGAACGAGTCCCGAAAAAGCGTACGGCTCTGAAGCTCAGCGTCGACTTGGATGCCGAGATCGAAGGAGTGCGAATCGAGGAGCACGGGATGGATCGCGAGATCCACGTCGCCGGTTTCGAGGCTGTCGGATAGGCGTTTTGGGGTCGGAACCACAGCGAGATCGATCGATGGAGCATATCGGCCGAGGCGTTTCAGCAAGGTCGGCAGGACGAGCGCGTCGAACAAGTCCGGCGAGACGATCCGGAAGGTACGGCTTGTGTTCTCCGGCGCGAAGGGCTCCGGTTCGGCGAGCGTCCGTGCGAGGCTGACCAAACCGCTCCGCAGGGGAACGATGAGCGCTTCGGCACGAGGCGTGAGCACCATGCCGCCGCGGCCGCGGACCAGCAGAGGATCGTCGAAGAGCTCACGAAGGCGACGCAGGGTGTGGCTCATCGCGGATTGGGTCACTCCCGCGCGTTCGGCTGCTTTGGTAACGCTCCGCTCGCGCGCCAAGGCATCGAGAGCCACCAGCAGATTCAAGTCGACTTGGTGGAGGCTGGCCGAATCATGATTTCTGCTCATGTATACATAAAAACAAGTCATTGTATTCATGTCAATGCGAGCCTCAGAGTGAAGCCAACAGAAGGAGGTACTCATGGAAAACTCACAAAAAGTACTCGTCATTGGAGCCACAGGCGGCACCGGCCGCGCCACCATCGACGCGCTGCTCGAGCGCGGGCACCGGGTGACGGCGTTCTCGCGGCATGCCGAGTCGCTCGAGCTCGACTCGGAGCAGGTGACGCTCCGGAACGGCGACGCGACCAATCCGGACGACGTGGACCGCGCCGTCGCCGGGCACGATGCGGTGATCATCACGCTCGGTATCACCGAGAACCCGTTGCGGGTTCGCTTGTTTGGGGCGGCGAAGACACCGACCGACGTGCGCTCGGTCGGCACGCGCAACGTGATCGCGGCGATGCGTAGGCATGGCGTTCGTCGGCTCGTCGTCCAGAGCTCGTACGGCGTCGGAGAGACCCGCGGCAGGCTTCGCTTAGCAGAACGGCTGTTCTTCGGTCTGCTTCTCAAGCCGCAAATCGCCGACACCGAGGTTCAAGAGCTCGAAGTGCGGGAAAGCGGCGTTGACTGGGTGCTGGCTCAGCCCGTCCATCTCACGGACGAGGAAGACGCCGAGATGCCCTTTGCTTCGACAGACGGCGAGGTACGCGAGTGGAAGATTTCACGCAAAGGCGTGGCCCAGTTTCTCGCATTCGCCGCACAAGCGCCTGACTATCTGCGGCGATCTGTCGCCCTTTCGAGCGCTACCGTTTCGGGAGCGTAGAGCTAAGAAGGAGGTCATGAGCGGATCGAACGAGAAGCAGCTTGCCTCCGCACTAGGCGTCGTCGCGTTCTCTCTGCTCGCCGCCTCGGGCGTGGCATGGGCGGGAGGCCGGGGCGGCGCTTCGCTGTTCGGGCTCCCGGTCATCGCGTGGTGCGCTGTCCTCGGCTTCGCCATCCAGTGGATCGCGTTCGTGCCAGCGTATGTGAAGCAAACCGAGCGGTTCTACGACCTCACCGGCAGCCTCACGTACATCGGCGTGACGCTGTTCGCCTTGCTCGCTGCTGGGCCGGTCGGTGCCCGGTCTGCTGTACTTGGGCTGCTGGTGTTCGTGTGGGCTGCGCGCCTCGGGAGCTTTCTCTTTCGGCGGATCCGGGCGGAGGGCTCAGATTCGCGCTTTGATTCGATCAAGCCAAGCGCACCGCGCTTCTTCGTGGCGTGGACCCTTCAAGGCTTGTGGGTGTTCTTGACCCTCTGCGCGGCCCTGGCTGCCATCACGACGCGAGCCGCGACTCCCGTTGGCTGGACGGACCTCTTGGGCTTGACGATTTGGCTGCTCGGCTTCTCGCTGGAGGTGGTCGCGGATCGCCAGAAGAGCGCGCATCGAAAGGCGCATCCCGGAGAGTTCGTCGATTCGGGACTTTGGGCCTGGTCGCGGCACCCCAACTACTTTGGCGAGATCGTGCTCTGGGTCGGCATCGCTGTGATCGCGGCCTCGACGCTTCGTGGTTGGCAATGGGTAACGATGATCTCACCGCTGTTCGTCGCATTTCTGCTCATGCGGGTCAGTGGCATCCCCATCCTCGAAAAGCGCGCGGACACGCGCTGGGGTGACGACGAGGCGTATCGGAAGTACAAGGAGAAGACCGCGGTCTTGTTTCCGCGGCCGCCTGAAACCCAACACGAAAGGCCTTCCTAGCTCCATGCAAGATGAACGAGGAAGGTCTCGAACACTTCTGCTCACCGGCGCGACGGGTTTCGTTGGGCGCCATCTCGATGCGGCGCTCGCGGAGACCGATTGGAAAGTTCGCCGTGCGACACGCAACCGCGAAAAGGCCGCCGAGCCCGGTTGGGTGTACCTGGACGTCGAGCAACCGGAAAGCATCCAACCCGCCCTGAGTGGCTGCGACACAGCGGTTTACCTAATTCACTCGATCGACGCTTCCCGCGACTATCCGGAGCGCGAGGCGCGATCGGCCGAGGCGTTTCTGAGCGCCGCCGAGCACTCCGGGGTGAGGCGGATCGTCTATCTCGGTGCGGTCGCTCCCGAGGGGCGCGGGTCGCGGCACTTGGCGAGCCGGCTTCACACTGGGGAGATCCTGCGCTCGGGCAGCGTCTCGACCATCGAGCTTCGCTCGAGCCTCATCATCGGCGCAGGCGGGAGCTCGTGGATGATCGTTCGCGACCTCGCCGCACGCCTTCCCGCGATGCTGCTCCCGCGCTGGTTGCGCTACGCGTCGTGGCCCGTGTGGATTGAGGACGTCGTCATCGCGATCATCGATGCGCTCGACCTCCCGCTCGCCAAGAGCGCGTGGTTCGACCTTCCAGGGCCGGAGCGCATGACGCACGCGGAGCTCCTCTCGAGGGTCGCCAAGAGCATGGGCAAAGACCCGACGCTCGTCGGCGTTCCGGTCATCACACCAACCTTGTCTAGCTACTGGATCGCGCTCGTCACCCGGGCGGACCTGGCACTCGCAAAGGAGCTCGTGCAAGGGCTCCAGAGCGACCTCGACCCGAGCGGCGAGGTGTTCTGGGAACGGCTCGAAGGCCGCAAGCCAACCGCGTTTCAAACCTCGGTGTATCAAGCGCTCGAGGACGAGGCGGCAGATCAGGTCCCTACCCTCAAGCTCATCGAGCGCATGCGCGAGCGCATTCGGAGCGGCGGCTAGGTGAGCACTGAGACCCGATCGAGCGCAGTGATTCTGGTGCTTTGTATCTCGGCTTTTTGCGTGGCGATGGGCCTTCGCGAGCAGCTCAACATCTGGCTCGGAACCGGTGCGGCGGCGTTGACGTCCCTCGCGCTTCTGCGTTTTTCATCCAAGCCAGACGGCGACGGCATGTGGCAGGTGACCAATCGCAACGTGCTCCTCGGCGTTGGGACCGGCGTTGTGATGTCGCTCGCGACCTGGGGGCTGTACCCGCTCAGTGGCGAGCTGATCCCCCAAATCCATACCGAGGTGCCGAAGCTCTACGCGTTGCTGCGCCAGACCCCCGGCCCGGTCGCCGCTTCTCCCGTGCTCGTCCTCGTCGTATTCGCGGAGGAGTGTGTGTGGCGCGAGCTCGCGATCGACGTGTTCGCGCGCGGTCGGCCCGGGGCTCGTGCAGTCTTGCTCTCGGCCGTCGTCTATACGTTTCCCCAGATTGCCTTTCGGTCGCCACTTCTCTTCGTCGTTGCGCTCGGGTGCGGGCTTGTCTGGGGCGCGCTTCGCGTACAAACGCGGGGGTTGGTCGCACCACTACTCGCCCACCTGACCTGGGATCTACTGGTTTTCGTGATGTTTCCAGTCGCCTAGTCTTGACGAAGTCTAGTTTTAGACTATGTCTAAGTACATGCTCCCTTCGGATGCAGCTCGACTCGAGGAACGCGGCATTCGGGCCACCGCCCAGCGCTTGGCGATCGCCGAGTTTGTCCTGCACACCGATGAGCATCCTTCGGCCGATGAGGTCTGGGACGCGGTGCGCGTGTCCTTTCCGATGGTCTCTCGTGCGACGGTCTACAACACGTTGAATCTCTTCGTAGACCACGGGCTCTTGCAGGCTTTGGTCGTCACGGAGGGGCGCGTCGTCTTCGACCCGAACATGCGCAAGCACCATCACTTCATCGACGAGGAGAGCGGGGAGATCTTCGACCTGCCTTGGGAGGCTCTCAAAGTCGGCCGGATCGATCGGCTCGAGGGCTTCGACGTCCGCGACTACCAGGTTCTGGTGCGCGGAACGCGCCACCGTAGGCGAGCGCGCAAATAGTTCTTCATTCAACCACCCTACTAGGAGAATCCATGTATACCGTTGGCAACCGATTTCCAGACTTCACACTACAAGCCGTCGTGAGCACGAGTCCCGGCGAGGAGTTCGCCGAGATCACGAACGACTCTCACCCTGGCAAATGGCGCGTCATCTTTTTCTGGCCGATGGACTTCACGTTCGTCTGCCCGACAGAAATCGCCGAATTCGGCGCGAAGAACGCGGAGTTCGAGAAGCGCGATGCGCTCCTGCTCGGCGGCAGCACCGATACGCACTACGTGCACTTGGCATGGCGCAACGACCACCCCGCGTTGAAGGACCTGCCCTTCCCGATGCTGGCGGACACGAAACGCGAGCTCTCGACTGCTTTGGGAATCCTCCACGAGGATGGGATCTGCCTGCGCGCCACGTACATCGTGGACCCCGAGGGGGTGATCCGCTTCGCGAGCGTCAACGATCTCTCGGTCGGCCGGAACGTCGACGAGGTGCTTCGAGTGCTCGATGCGCTTCAGACCGGTGAGCTCACAGCGTGTGGCTGGACTCCCGGCCAACCTACCTTGGACGCCGCCTAAGCGGGCGGCTCCGCGCGCTACTGCACGGCTTCTTCGCACAGGACTTCGTCGTATGCGGCGCAGTCGAGGGCGCAGACTTGGAACTTACCCTCGCAGGTGCCCTCGTAGTAGCTGTCTAGCGGGGCGGAGTCGTCGAGGAGGTCCTCGATGAAGTCTTTGTACGTCACGGTGCCACCGTCGGTTTCGATTTCAGTTCCGGTCCAGGTGGCAGCGGACGGGTCTTCTGTGAACGCGCCGATGAAGTCGAGCTCCGAGCTTCCGACGTCTTCGAGGCCGGTCACGGTGAGGCAGTGGCTCGTGTTCGTGTTTCGGTAGTACGGCATGTAGTAGGCGAGGTTATCGAGGCCATCGAGCTGGGCGCGGAGGGCTTCGAGATCTTCCGAGGTGAGGCGGTAGATCTCGGTTCGGCCCGCGCCGGTGTCGACCGAGGTTTCCGGGTCCGAGAAGATGGGAAACGCGCTCTCGTAGACAGCGACTGGGAAGTTGTAGTCGCGCTCGAAGATCGAGATCGAGAGGCGGTCGTCGGGGAAGAGCTCCGAGACGACGGCGTTCACCTCACCGAAGTCATTGGTGATTCGGTCCCCCATGGGCACGGCCTGGATCATGGTATCGACGCCCCAAAGCGGCGCGACCGCCGAGAAGAGGCCGCCCTGGTTGCTGGGGTCGCCGTTTGGCAAGAGCCTCGGCACGATCGGGCCGCTATCGGCGAGAAGGTAGCTGCGGTCGACGCCTTCGATGCCGTTGCGGATGAAGGGGTAGTTGTTGAGAGAGCCGACGCCGCCGGCGCTGCAGCCGCCGACCATCATCTTCGGGACCTCAGCGAACATGCCGTTGAGCTCTTCGATGACGAGCAGCATGTTTTGGTGGCCCATGTGGTGAAACTCGACGTCGGGGCCGACGCCGTCGGGATCGACGTAGGTGTTGACGCGGCTTCCAAGATAGGTGTCGCCGGTGCAGTAGGGAACGAAGACTTTGTTCCAGTCGCCCATGGGATTGATCTCGGTGTTGGACGAGAGCGGCGGGTAGGCGAGCTCGACCGGCACTTCGCCGTTGATGACGCCGAGCGGCTCGGTCACCGAAGTGAACGGTGCAAGCGCATCCACAGTAAGATAGACGGCCGGGTAATTGTCGCGGATGCACTCCGCGCCCTCTTCTTCCTTGATGCAGTCGGTGTTGAAGGGACCGCCGCCGGCGCAGCTCGCGTAGTCGCTGCATGCGCCCCCACCCTCGAGAAAGACAACGAGGTTCTGCGAAGTCTCGGAGAAGTTGACGAAGTACTTGTACTGCGAGCCGTTGGCGCAGACCGCGCCCTCCGGCTCGAACTTCAGCCACTCGCCGTAGGCTTCCGGAACGAAAGGCTCGTCCGGCGGATCCCCGGAGCCGCCGCTGCCGCCGCTGCCGGAGCTGTCGCTGCCGCAGCCACCAAGGGCGAGAAGGACCATGAGGGCAAAACCAAAGAGCAGAGATCGACTCGAGAACGCCATGTTGCGCCTTTCCAAAGAACGGGTTGCCGCGGAACATAGCCCACTTGGCGGGATTTTGGAAAGCAGTGGCTCAGGCCCAGCTCTTCATTTTCGACGGCGCCCCCTCGTAGACGATCGCGCCGTCGACGAGCTCGACCACGCGGTCGCAGCGGCGAGCGATCGCCGGGTCGTGGGTAACAATTAGAAATGCCGTTGCGCGTTCGGCGTTTCGCTGACGCAGGAGATCGAATACCTGGTTCGAAGTCTCGGTGTCGAGGTTGCCGGTGGGCTCATCGGCCAAGACGAGCGGCGGGTCGTTCATCAATGCGCGCGCAACCGCGACGCGTTGTTGCATGCCGCCCGAAAGTTGGCGCGGCCAAGCGTCGGCCCAATCGCCGAGGCCCATGGCGGCTAGCAGCTCCTTGGCGGGTGCCCGCATCCCCGCTTGAAATCCTCCGCGCGAGGCAGCGCTCGGAAGCATGACGTTCTCGAGCACGCTGAGACCCGGCAGCAGGTGATGTGATTGAAAGATGAAGCCGAGCTTCTCACCTCGGAGTGCGGTGAGGGCCCGGTCGTCGAGGTGATCGGCGGCATGGCCATCGATGAGCACGCGGCCTTCGGTCGGTCGATCGAGAAGGCCAATGAGATTGAGCAGCGTGCTCTTGCCGGAGCCCGAAGGCCCGATGAGCGCAACGAGATCGCCCTGGCGGACGGAGAGGTCGATCCCGTGGAGCACTTCGATCGTGACGCCACCTCCATAGGATTTGCGAACCCCCTCGAGCTCGAGCAGCGCCCGGGCGCTCGTCATTCGTCCCCCCGAATGGCCGCAGCGGGATCGAGTCTCGCTGCCCGGCGCGCAGGGAGGTAAGCCGCGAGAACCCCTGTCGCGACGGAGACCCCCAGCGCGGTGAGCAAGAGGCGCGGCGTCACAGTGATATCGAAGAGCGCGCTCGACTCGATGAGCTCGCCCGCAAGGGCGCCGACCAGCGAGCCCAGAAACGCACCGACCAAGCCGAACAGCACGCCCTGCCAGAGGAACACACCGAGCACGATTGCGCGGGTAGTCCCGACGGCCCGGAGGATTCCGATCTGCCCCCGGCGTTGCACGACGCTGACGCTGAGCACACTTGCGATGCCCATGGCAACGGCGAGCAAGACGAAGACGCGGATCATGGTCGTGGAGGCGTCCTGCGATCGAAGGCCCGTGAGCAAATCCCGGTTTCGCTCCATCCAGCTTTCGGTGGGCACGCCGGTTCGTGCCTCGACCTCGCGCGCGATTCGCTCGGCTTCGTACACGTCGGCCACGCGTGCGTCGATCTCGGTGATGTCGCCGACTCGTCCAAGCAGGGTTTGCGCGTTCCGAAGCGAGGTCACCAGCCAGCGGCCGTTGACCGTCTCGTTGCCGATGTCGAAGATGCCGACGATTCGGAGGACGCTCTCGCGATCCGCGCTTCGAACACGGATCGGATCCCCGACACTTGCGCCGAGCTTTTCGGCGAGGCTCGTGCCAACGATGGCTTCATCTCCGCCGAGCCGATATTGCCCGTCGATGAGGTTCGTCGGAATGTCGACGATGCGTCGCAGGCGAGCCGCATCTGCGCCGACCACTTGCACGGCCTCTTCGGCCGCGCCTCGATACGCGAGCGCCGAGCCGCTCACTTTCGGGCACACCGCAACGACGCCGTCCGTCGCCTCGACCCGTCGGACGGCTCGCTGCCATTGGTCGAAAGGCCGCCGCCGTGGCTCGGAGGGCTCGATGCGCCTTGCGAACGCGACGCCCGGATCACGCATCAGCGGGCGTGGAGGCGCTTCCTCAGGCGCCACGGTGATGTGTGCCTGACTCCCGAGGGTTTGCTCGAGCAAGTTGACCTGAAGGCCTTGGATGATCGCCGACACGAAGACGAACGCGGCGATCCCTATCGTGACGCCAGCGAGGATGAGCAAAGACTGGGTCCGCCCTTCTCGCAGGAATCTCCATGCAAGTTGGAGCGCGAGCACTAGCGATCCTCCGGAGCGCCTGCCCCCCCGGCTCCGCGCGGTCTGCGAAGACGCACTGGGGCGCCCTCCTCGATCGGGAGCGTCGGAGAAAGCACGGAATCGGTGTCATCGAGACCCGACACGACTTCAACGAGATCGTCGCCTTCGAGTCCGAGCTCGACGTCGCGGCGCTGTGCTCCGCCTTCGTCGGCGAGGAGCACCCAGGGCTTGTCGCTTCCGAGGTCGCGGATTGCCCAGCTCGGAACCACCAGCGCGCTCGAGGTGCGCCCGACTTCGATTTCGACCGTCATCGTCATGTCGGGGCGAAGGTCCGATTCGTCCGTGATGTCGAGGTCCACCTCGACCGTGCCACGCACCGGGTCGACGGAGGGCGCGATGCGGCTGATCGATGCCTCGAGACGCTGATCGGGAAATGCTTCCGAAGAAACCAGCGCCGCTTGGCCGATGCGCAGGAGCGCGAGGTTCGACTCGTCGGGTTGGATGCGGACTTGAAGCGGGCCGTCGCCGGCGAAGGTCACCAACGCCTCTCCCGGCTGGACGACTTCGCCAGGCTCGACGTGCCGCTTGAGCACCACGCCAGGTAGGGGTGCGCGTATCCGGGTCTGTTCGACCGCAACCTGCGCCGCGGTGAGTCGCGCTTGCGCGCGCGACAGCGCCGCGGCCGCGACTGCCACATCGCTTCCCTCGGGTGCGGCAGCGGCCGCTTCGAGCGTCGCGGAGATGCGCCGGCTCCGCGCCTGGTCCCGATCGCGGCGCGCGCGCTCGAAGCTGAGCTCGCTGACCGCCCCCGTCCCCGCGAGCGCCTTCTGCCTCTGGAACTCGACCTCCGCCTGTCTCGCTTCGATGCTGGCCTGCCGGAGCGCCTGCTGTGCCATTCGTCTCCCGACCCCCTGCACACGCGCGAGCCGCGCCTCCGCCTCCAACACTGCCGCTTCTGCTTCCGCCAGATTGGCGAGCACGTCTTCATCGGCGAGGCGAACGAGCAAGGCGTCGGCTTCAACACGATCGCCATCTTCGATGCGCACTTCGGCAACGGTCCCCGCAATCAGCGCGCCGAGATCCGACTGCCGACGCTGCACCACGCGACCGGAAGTCACGATGGTCTGTACCATCGGCTGGCGGACTGGGCGGAGGGCGTCGACCCTTGGACCCTCGGTGCGTCGAAACGCCCACCAGCCTCCGAGGCCAAGCGCCACCATGAGCGGCACAATCCAAAGCAAGTGGCGCTTCTGAGCCGTCACCCGAACGATGTATCGCAATCGCGTAGCCTTGTCAGGGCATCGGGCAGCCCCGCAGAGGACGAAGACCCGAGCGTGTACGGAGTGACGGCGACCCGCGCAAAAAAAGGAGCCCCCGCAGACACCATCACCTGCGGGGGCCCAGTATGCGGCAGGCGTTGCCGCGTGTTTGACGGCGCGCATGTGCAGGCGGCGTGCCAATCTCGACAATGCGCGAAACGGGATGGAAACCTCGCTGGGGACCCCGGTGGGCTAGGACATCGGTGCGGGGGCTATGACAAGGGTGTCCGAGCGCGCTGGTCACGGGACGAGGGCCAGGGGAGGCGCCCGCTCGTAGCGCCGGCGCCATTGGGGGCGCAGATCTTGCGCACGATTCCCGGCGGGCGAAGGATCAAAGTGACTGTCCCAGCGAGCGCGAGCGTGGTAGGTGAATCTCCACCGAATTGAGCCTGCATGAGTGGCCCGTCTCGCATCCGTCTTTCCGAGCATACCGTCGAAATCGTGAGCGACGCCGGCGAGGGTGCGCAAAAAGCAGCCGTTGCGTTTGCTCAGCTCTGCGCGAAGTCCGGGAACGGGCTTTGGACGGTCGAGATCATTCCGTCCGAGATTCGACCGCCGCCCCATACGACCGGTAGCGCAAGCGGTAACCGCATTCGATTGGCGGAGCGCGAGCGGGTGACGAACGCCGGCAACCTTGCCGACGTGGTGCTCGCCTTCAACGAGATGGCGCTGCTCTCGAGGATTCAGGCGGGAAGCCTCGCCGACGACGCGCTCGTGTTGATCGACGACCAATGGGCGACGCACGACGTCGAGGCCTATCGGGCCTCCTACCGCGAGGTGTTGGACAGAGCCCGGGCGCGTGGGGCCACGATCCTCGAGATCCCGCTCGAGAAGGAAACGCTCCGCCACGTCGAAGACGCGCAGCAAGGCAAGAACATGTTTGCGGTCGGCCTCCTGTGCGCTCTCTACAGCAAGGACGCGGGCCTGCTCGAAGGCGTCATTAGCGGAATCTTCAAGGGAAAGAGCCGCGAAGTGATCGACACGGCCATCGAGCTCGCAGGCGCCGGCTATCGTTATGGAGTCGCAAACCTGAAGCAATGCTTCGAGATCCCGGCTACGCCAACCGAGGTCTCCAAGGTGGCGATGAACGGCAACACGGCGCTGGCACTCGGCGCCATCTCGGCTGGGTTCGAGCTCTGTTCGATGTATCCCATTACGCCGGCCACTTCAGCCTCCCACGCGCTCTCCGATCTCTTCGAGGAGCTCGGTGGGTTCGTGCATCAGGCCGAAGACGAGATCGCCGCCATCGGGGTGGCGCTCGGCGCCTCCTATGCTGGAAAGACCGCGCTGACGATCACCTCGGGTCCGGGCATGGCCTTGAAGACCGAGTTCCAGGGCCTGGCTGTGATGACCGAGACGCCGCTCGTGATTGTGGACGTCCAGCGGGGCGGGCCGAGCACTGGGCTCCCTACGAAGATCGAGCAATCGGACCTGCTTCATGCGCTCTACGGCGCTCCCGGAGATGCGCCGAAGGTCGTGATCGCGCCGAGCACGATCGAGGAGTGCTATTACATCCTGAGCGTCGCACGGAGGATCGCGGAGGAGTTTCGGATGCTCGTGATCGTGCTTTCCGACGCGAACCTCGCTACGGGCCAGCAGCTTTTCAACCGCCCGGATATCTCACAGACGCCGGAACAGGCGCCGCTCGACCTCAGCCCGGTGCCGCCGGGGACCCTTCCTTATAATTGGGATCCGACGACGGGGCTTTCACAGAGACTCATTCCAGGGCAGCCGGGCGGCATGGGAGTCACCACCTCGCTCAACCACGACCGGGACGGCAAAGCCTGTTACGACTCGGAGCGAAATCAGCGGGGCCACGAGATGCGCAGCCGAAAGCTCGCGGCTCTGCAACAAACCCTCCGCCCGCCGGAGGTGCATGGAGCGCCCGAGGGCGAGCTCCTGCTCGTTGGCTGGGGCAGTACGCGGGGCGCGATCGAAGAGGCGGTCGACATGGCGCGCGAAGAGGGCCTCGCAGTGTCCTCCGTCCACATTCAGTTCTTGAGCCCCCTGCCTCCGGGGCTAGCTGAGATCTTCTCCAAGTTCCGCCGGGTCATCACGGTCGAGCTCAACTACAGCGACAACTGGAACGACCCGCTCATCACCCAGGAAAACCGCCGCTACGGCCAGCTTGCGTGGGTGCTTCGCGCCACGACGCTGATGGACATCGATTGCTTCGCCAGCGTCCCAGGGCGACCCTACATGCCTGTGGAGATCGTCGGTGAAGTGAAGCGTCTTCTTGAAAATCAACCGGCAGTGGAAAGCCGCGCCGAGGCGCCCGCCGCTGCCGAGGGAGTGAGCTGATGATATCCGTACTTGCAGAGGAAAGCCTTCTCGAGGTGTGCGCGATCGAACAGCACTCCCTCGACGACTACGAATCGGAGATGCCGCGCTGGTGCAAGGGCTGCGGCGATCACGGCGTGTTGGCCGCCCTCCAACGCGTTCTTCGGAAGAACAACCTCGAGCCGGAGGACGTGGTCTCGGTCTCGGGGATCGGATGTTCGAGCCGCCTCCCCCACTACCTCGGGACCTACGGCTTCCACGGAATCCACGGCCGCGCGCTGCCGATCTCGACCGGCGTCCGCCTCGCGCGTCCGGAGCTCCCCGTGATCACGATCATGGGCGATGGCGACTGTTTCAGCATCGGTGGCAACCATTGGCTGCATGCGATCCGCTACAACATCAATGCCGTGGTGCTGGTCCTCGACAATGAGGTCTATGCGCTCACGAAGATGCAGGCCTCGCCGACGACACCAGACGGCACGAAGACCAACACCACGCCGCACGGCACCTACCTTCAGCCCCTGAATCCTCTGAGCGCCGTCATGGGTATGACGAACGTCTCCTTCCTGGCGCAGACCGCGACCTGGCTACCCGCTCATCTCGACGAGACGATCGAAAAAGCGTGGGAGCACCACGGGCTTTCCTTCGTGCGCATCCTGCAGCGATGCCCCGTGTTCATGCCCAAAGCCTTTGGCGAGGGGGGGTTGAACTTCCCGGTCGTCTTCCTCGAGAACGAAGACGGCATCCCCGTGCACCCGTTGCTGCGGACGCGCGGTGAGTCGAAGGCGCACGACCATCGTGACATCAACGAGGCGCAGCGCGTCGCCGTGAGCGTCGATCCAGCGCCCATGGGGCTCCTCTACCGAAACGCCGACCTTCCGACCTACGAAGATATCCGTTGGCAGCGCACCGATCGCCCGGACCGCGAGGCGTTCCTCGAACGTCTCGACGCTGCCATGGACCGTTACACCGTTACTTGAAGCTGAAGCCCGCCATGACCGACCGAACCCTCCAATCCGTCGAAGCTCAGTGGCAGCGCAACCGCGCCGCCCTCGACGATGCGCTCAGCGAAGCCATTGCGGAGCTCGAAGGCCTCGTGAAGCTCGACGCGCATCATCGCCACGGACACGACCCTGCAGCGCTCGAGCGTTCCCTCGGGCCGTTCGGTGCAAGCAGCCTCGACCTCAGCTCCTTGTCGAAAGTGCTTGGCGAGAGCACGCGCGTGATGGCGCCAGGACGACTGGCGCGCATCAAGGAGCTCATCCCGACGCTCGACAAGCTCAAGGAAACGTGGTCGAACAGCGCGTTCGATCGTGCATCCATCGGCGTCGAGCGCGACGAGAGCGAGATCCTCGAGCATGCCGAGGCCTACCTGAACCGCCTCGCCGCCGTGTTCCGCGCGCTCCGAATTACGCAACTGGAGATTCGGTCGAAGTACGACCCGGAAGCGCATGACGCCGCCTTTGCCGACTTCGACTGGCGGAGGCTCGGCCCGGGCGAGCTTCAATCGTCGCCTCCCTTCGTGGTCATCGCAGAGCTCGACCGAGACACGGGCGCTCGGCTCCGCAAGGTGGCGGCGCTTCTCGACGCCGGCATGCCGATCAAAGTCGTCGCGCTCCGGTCGAGCCTCCGGGCGCCGCTCCACGGATCGACGGCGCTCCTCGTTCCACCTGGGATCACCATTGAGACGCTCCCAATCGCGATGCGTGCCGTCTACTTCGTGCAGACCTGTGAGGCCGTGGCGGATTTCGAGGAGCGCGTGTTTGCGGCGCTCCACACACCGAGGCCGACGGTGATTTCCATTCTGAGCGAGCGGGACGGCGAAACGCAGGAGTCCTTCAAGAACCGCGCCGAACGCGCGATTCGCGGCCGCGCCTTTCCCCTGTGCGTCTACGACCCGGATCAGGACCCCCGCTTCGTGATGTGCTTCGACCTCGCCGGGAACCCCTCGCCCGAGGCGCACTGGACGAGCGAAACGCTTTGTGGTGTCGACGCGGACGGGAACCCGGTCGAGATCGCCGAGGCGTTCACCGTGGCCCACTTCGCGGCGACCGAGCCGGAGTTCGCCGGTGAGCTGAGCGAGCCCACCACAAGCGCAGACGCCCTGGTCCAGATGACCGACTATTTGGCGATGTCGCATCGGCAGCGGGTCGGGAAGGTTCCCTTCATCCGGGTCCCTGGCGAGGACGGCAACTTCGTCCGCAAAGTCGCGTCGACCGCGCTCACCCATCAATCGGCGGAACGCCTGCACCTCTGGCGCACGCTTCAAGAGATCGCGGGCCTCGACAATCCGCACGTCCAAAGGACGCAGACCGCGCTCCAAAAGGAGCTCGACAAGCAGAAAGAAGCGCAGCTCCAAAGCCTGCGCACGGATATGGAGCAGGATGCGGCTGCGCGTGAGCGGGCGGCCGTCGCGAGCACCGTCCGAAAGCTCGTGGCTCGCCTCACAGGAGTGGATCCTCGCAGCAACTGAGCGAATCATGCTGATTCTCACCGCAGTCGCGGCCATTTCAGGCCTTACCGTTGTCCTCGCGACAGCCTTGGTTCTGGCGAACAAGAAGCTCTACGTCTACGAGGACCCGCGGATCGACGTGGTGGAGGAGATGCTGCCCCACGCCAATTGCGGGGCCTGCGGCTTTCCTGGGTGCCGCCCGTTCGCCGAAGCCCTGACGCAGGGCAAGGCGCTGCCCGGCAAGTGCACCGTTGGCGCCCCCGAGGAGCGCGCCGCGATCGCGACCTTCCTCGGCGTCGATGTGGGCGCCGAGGAGAAGACCGTGGCCCGCTTGGCCTGCGCCGGCGGCGCGAACGTCGCGAAAAAGCACGCCCGCTACCACGGTGAGCAGAGCTGTCGTGCCGCGGCGAAGGTGGCCGGCGGCGGCAAAGGCTGTTTTTGGGGCTGTCTCGGCATTGGCGACTGCGAAGTCGTCTGCGACTTCGATGCCATCCAGATGAACGCGCACAATTTGCCAGTCGTGGACGAGGCCAAGTGCACAGCGTGCGGCGATTGTGTCGAAGTTTGCCCCAAGGACCTCTTTTCACTTCACAAGGTGAGTCATCGCTTGTGGGTGGCCTGCAGCGCCCAAGAAGCCGGCGACGAGATCCTCGAGGATTGCGAGGTCGCTTGCACCACCTGCGGTCGGTGCGAGATGGATGCCCCCAAAGGTCTCATCACGATGCGGAGGAACCTCCCCGTGGTGGACTACAGCAGACCGCATGAAACGCGCGCTCCAATTGAACGCTGCCCCACAGGGGCTATTGTCTGGATCGATGCCGAGGCCGGACCGGTCAAGGGGCCGGCAGCCAAGAAGATCATCCGCAAGGGCACGCTCCGCGACGCCCCGACCTGAATAGAACGGCGAAAGCCTGATTGGTGATCCCGATGTCCCCACGATTGTTCGGTAAGAAGAAACAAGCCCACGGCAACGACGCAAAGCAGAGCGTCAAATACCCGGGTTCCCGGGCCGCGCTCGATGGCAACACCGCCGTCATCATGTGCGAGCGTGAGTCGACCGATGCCGCAGGCGCGTACCCGATCACCCCGTCTACGCAGATGGGCGAGTACTGGGCGGAGGCCGCGGCTGCCGGGCACGTCAACGTGTCGGGCCGCCCGCTGATCTTCATCGAGCCGGAAGGCGAGCACGCGGCGGCTGCCGTCACGGCCGGCATGTCGATGACGGGCATGCGGGCTGCGAACTTCTCCTCCGGGCAGGGCATCGCCTACATGCACGAGTCGCTCTACGCGGCGACCGGCAAGCGGCTGACCTACGTCCTCAACATCGGCGCGCGGGCCATGACCAAGGCCACCCTCAACGTGCACGCAGGCCACGACGACTACCATTGCGTCGACGACGTCGGCTTCTTCCAGATGTTTGCGAAGAACGCGCAGGCGGCGGCGGATCTCAACGTGGTCAGCCATCGGGTGGCCGAGCTGGCGCTGACGCCGGGAATCATCGCGCAGGACGGCTTTCTCACGACACATCTGATCGAGTCGCTGATGGTGCCCGAGCGGGCGCTGATCGCGGAGTACCTGGGGCATCCCGACGACATCATCGACACGCCGACTCCCGCACAGAAGATCATCTACGGGGAGAAGCGCCGGCGGATTCCGGTGCTCTGGGACGTCGACAACCCCGTCATGGCGGGCCTGGTTCAGAACCAGGATTCGTACATGCAAAGCGTGGCGGCGCAGCGGCCGTTCTTCTTCGACCACGTGCAGTCGCTCACGGAGCGGGCTTTCGAGGAGTACTACGCGCTCACCGGGCGCCGCTACTCACGCGTGATGACCTACCGGGCGGACGACGCGGAGTACCTCATCGTCGGCCAGGGCAGCATGATCCCGTCGGCCGAAGCAGTGGTGGACTACCTCCGCGAGACTCGTGGGCTCAAGGTTGGCGTGGTCGACATGCTGATGTTTCGACCGTTCCCGAGCGACCTGATCGGGCGCATACTCCAAGGGAAGAAGGGCGTGAGCGTGCTGGAGCGGCTCGACCAGCCACTCGCCGCCGACCTCCCGTTGATGCGGGAGATCCGCGCGACGGTGAGCAAGTGCCTCGAGAACGGGCGCGACCCGAAGAACGTGCCCTACCCCGAGCTCGCGACCTACGGCTCGCTCCGCGATGCGCCGCCTCTCTACTCCGGCTCGTTCGGCATGGGGAGCCGCGATCTTCAGCCCGAGGGGCTCGTCGGCACGGTCGAGAACATGCTCGATGGCGGCGCCCAAAAGAAGCTCTTCTATACCTCGATCGACTTCGTGCGTGACGAGGCGATCACACCGAAGCAGGACATCTATCAGCAGACCATCGAGGAAGCGTATCCTCATGTGAAGGAGCTGGTCGTTCGAGGCTCAGAAAACCCCAACCTGATGCCGAAGGACAGCATCACGGTCCGGTTTCACTCCGTCGGCGGATGGGGCGCCATCACGACGGGCAAGAACCTGGCGATGACGCTCTTCGATCTGCTCGGCTATCACATCAAGGCCAACCCGAAGTACGGCTCCGAGAAAAAGGGCCAGCCGACGACCTACTATCTGGCGGCGGCGCCAGAGCCGATCAAGGTCAACTGCGAGTACTTCTACGTGGACGTGGTCTTGTCGCCCGACCCGAACGTCTTTGGACACACCAACGCGCTCGCGGGCCTACGGGACGGTGGGGTGTTCATCATTCAGAGCGACAAGCCGTCGCCCGAAGCGATGTGGGAGAGCATTCCGCCCGTGTACCAGCGGATCATTCGCGAGAAGAAGATCAAGGTCTACTACATCGACGGTTTCAAGATCGCGCGGGACGAGGCCACAGACTCGGACCTTCAGCTCCGGATGCAGGGCATCGCGTTTCAGGGCGCGTTCTTCGCCGTCTCGCCGCTGATGAAGCAGACCGGGCTCACCGACGAGCAGCTCCTCGAAGCGATCCGCGAGCAACTTCAGGACAAGTTCGGCTCGAAGGGCAAGCGCGTCGTCGACGACAACATCCGGGTCGTGAAGCGCGGCTTCGACGAGGTGCGCGAGGTCGTCCCCGGACCGATCACCGAGACCAAGGTCGAGGGCAAAGGCAATGGCATGCGGCTCCCGGTCATGGTGCGGCAGCTGCCGCAAAGCCAGGCGCCAAGCACCGACATCCATCGCTTCTGGGAGCAGACCGGCAGCTTCTACGCGCGCGGCATGGGCAACGACAACCTCGCCGACCCGTTCATCGGGCTTGGGATCATGCCGCCCTCCACGGCGCTGTTCCGAGACATGACCGGGATTCGCTTCGAGCATCCCGAGTGGGTGCCGGAGAACTGCACGGCGTGTGGCGATTGCTACACGGTATGCCCGGACACCGCGATCCCGGGGCTGGTGAACGAGGTCGGCCAGGTGCTCGACACCGTGGTCGAGCGCGTCCGCAAGAACGGCCACGGCGCGGAGATCGAGCACCTTCCAAAGGCCGCCAAGCTGATGGAGCGGCATCTGCACGCCTTGTTCAAGGAATCGAAGGAAAGCGATTCGGTGTCCGTGCTGATGGATCAAGCCATTGGGCAGACGGTGGCCGAAAGTGAGCTCCAAGGGAGCGACAAAGCGCAGCTCGAGAAGGAGCTCGGGTACTTCAAGGAAGAGCTCAACGGCTTCAAGTTCGCGCTGACCCGGCCACACTACACGCTGGCGGAAAAGGACCAGGCAGGAAGCGGCGGTCTTCTCTCGATCACGGTGAACCCCTACACCTGCAAGGGCTGCATGGAGTGCGTCCAGGTCTGCAGCGACGATGCGCTCCGCCCGATGAAGCAGACCGAGGAGTCCGTGGAGCTCCTGCGCGAGAACTGGGACCTCTGGAGCGACCTTCCTACGACGCCGAAGAAGTACATCCGGGTGGATGACCTGGAAGAAGGCATCGGAACGCTCGAGTCGATCCTCCTCGACAAGAACAACTACCTGCCGTTCACGAGTGGGGACGGCGCATGCCTCGGCTGCTCCGAAAAGACGTCCGTCCATCTCTTCGTCGCCACCGTCGAAGCGCTGATGCAACCGCGGATCGCCAAGCATCTGCGCCACGTCACCGACCTGATCGAGCGGCTGAAGAAGCACATCCAACTCAAGCTCGCCGGCGAGCTCGATGTGAGCCACCCCGATGTGATGGCGAAGGTCATCGACGACATCGGGGAACAGGACGTCACTCTCGCAAGCATCGCGGAGCGCCTCGAGCGCATGGGAGGCGGTCAGCCGATCGATCAAGAGTGGCTTCGACGCATGACCAAGCTGGCGGCGGACCTCGAGCAGCTCAAGTGGAAGTACACCGATGGCACGACGGGCCGCGGTCGGAGCAGCATGGGGATGATCAACAGCACCGGCTGCACCTCGGTCTGGGGGAGCACCTACCCGTTCAATCCCTATCCGTTCCCATGGGCCAACCACCTCTTCCAGGACTCGCCTTCGATGGCGATGGGGATTTTCGAAGGCCACATGGCCAAGATGGCCGACGGCTTCAAGGCCGTGCGCATGGCGGAGCTCGAGCTGGCCGGGAAGTATAACCCCGAGGAGAAGGCTGATTTCTTCACCTACTTCAACTGGCAGCAGTTCACCGACGAAGAGTGGGAGCTCTGCCCGCCGGTCGTCGCGGTGGGCGGGGACGGCGCGATGTACGACATCGGCTTCCAGAACCTCTCGCGGCTGATGGCTTCCGGAAAGCCGATCAAGGTGTTGGTCGTCGACACGCAGGTCTACTCGAACACGGGCGGGCAGGCGTGTACCTCCGGGTTCATCGGTCAGATCTCGGACATGGCCCAATACGGAAAGGCCATTCAAGGCAAGCAGGAGCCGCGAAAGGAGATCGGCCTCATCGCGATGGCGCATCGCACGACCTACGTGATGCAGAGCACCATCGCGCACCCCGGGCACATGATCGAAGGCTTCATTCAGGGCCTCAAGGCCCGCCGGCCGGCGCTCTTCAACCTCTACAGCAACTGCCAGCCCGAGCACGGAATCGGCGACGACATGAGCGCGGCGCAGTCGAAGCTCGCGGTCGAGTCGCGGGCGTATCCGCTCTTCCGCTACGACCCCGATGCGGGCAAGACGCCCGAGGAGTGTTTCGACCTCGACGGGAACCCCGCGCCTGACGAAGACTGGCCGACGTACAAGATCAAGTACATGGAGAACGGCGTCGAAAAGGAGATGGAGCTGCCGCTCACGTTTGCGGACTTCGCGATGACCGAGACTCGCTTCCGGAAGCAGTTCCGAGCAGCGCCGCCGGACACCTGGAACGAGAACATGGTGCCGCTCGCGGAGTTCCTCGACATGGACGAGGACGAGCGGGAGGACCAATTCCCCTACGTGTGGATGGTCGACAAGGACGGCCAGCTCATGCGGCTGCTCGTGGCCCAGCCGATCGTGGAGTCCTGCGAGGACAGGCGCGACTTCTGGACGATGCTCCGCTCGCTCGCGCACGAGGAGGAACCCGCGCCCGAGGCTTCGGTCATGGAGCAGGCGCGGCAAGACGTCGTCAGCAAGATGGTGTCGGAGCTCATGCAGATCGCGGCCGAAGGGTTCGACGGAGCGGCCGCGCCCGAAGCTAGTGCGAGTGGCTCGGTGGCGCCGCCTCCGGTAGCGCCGGGGGCCGCACAAGCGGCAGCAACGGCGCCTGCGAAGCCCGCCGCTGCGGAGGGCGACTACCTCGCGCCGTGGATCGACACCGTCAACTGCACGGCTTGCGACGAGTGCATCCAGATCAACGCGAAGATCTTCGAATACAACGACGACAAGAAGGCCGTGATCAAGAACCCCGAGGGCGGGCCTTATAAGGACATCGTGAAAGCGGCGGAGCGATGCACCGCCCGCGTCATCCATCCGGGCCTCCCGAGGAACCGCAACCAAAAAGGGATCGAGAAACTGATCAAGCGCGGCGAGAAGTACAACTGAGGAGCGACTGGCAGCGGAACGATGAGACTTTTGGGGATGAAGACGTTCCGGCACGGGGTACACCCGCCGGAGTCGAAGGATGAAACGAGCGGGCTTCCGATTCGTCAGTTTCCTTTCGCGCCGCTCCTGATCATTCCCTTGGTGCAGCACATGGGCGCGCCCTCGATTCCCGTCGTCACCGAAGGGCAAGAAGTGATGCGCGGCCAGCGGATCGCCCGCGCTGACGGCTTCATGTCGGTTTCGATGCACGCGTCGGCTTCCGGCGTGGTGCGGAAGATCGCGCTCGCGCCGAGCGTCACGGGGCGCATGGTGCCGGCCGTGTATCTCGAGCCATTCCCGGGATCCACGCAGGAGATCCAGGATGGAGCGCCCTGTCCGCTCGACACGTCGAGCCCTGAGGAGATCATCGCGGCGATTCAAGAGGCGGGCGTGGTGGGGCTCGGGGGTGCGGCGTTTCCGACGCACGTGAAGCTCAAAGTTCCCGAGGACAAGTTCGTCGACACCCTGATCATCAACGGGGTGGAGTGCGAGCCCTTCCTCACCACCGATCATCGGGTGATGCTCGAGCAGAGCGACGACATCTTCATCGGCATTCGGTATCTGTTGAAGGTGTCCGGCGCCGAGAAGGTGATCATCGCCGTCGAGGCGAACAAGCCCGATGCGGCAGCGCATCTTCGTGAGCACTTCCCGGGCGACTTGAACGGCTCGGTCGAGGTGCTGCAAGTGAAGTACCCGCAGGGCGCCGAAAAGATGCTCTTTGCGGCGCTTCTCAAGCGCGAGGTCCCGTCGGGAGGGCTGCCTCTCGATATCCACGCCATCTGCTGCAACGTCGCCACCACCGCCGAGATCGGCCGCTTGTTGCCGAAGGGCCGAGGGATCCAGGAGCGGGTGATCACGGTGACCGGACCCGCGGTGAAGCGGAAAGGCAACTACCGCATCCCCATCGGCACGCCGCTTCGTTTCTTGCTCGAGCAGGTGGGCGTCGAAGAAGACGTGAACCGCGTGTTCCTCGGCGGTCCGATGATGGGCGCCGCGGTTCCGAGCCTCGAAATCTCGATCACGAAAGGGACCTCCGGGGTCACCGCCTTTACCGACTCGGCCGCGGAACGGACCCACAGCCCGGTCTACCCGTGCATCCGTTGTGGCTACTGCGTCGATGCCTGCCCGATCTTCCTCGAGCCGGCCTTGCTCGGGAAGTTGGCCGCCAATGAGGAGTTCGCGCTCATGGCCGCAGAGCACAACCTCATGGATTGCTTCGAGTGCGGCTCTTGCTCCTTCGTCTGTCCCTCGCACATCCCGCTCGTTCAGCGTTTTCGCGCCTCGAAGGCGGCCGTGCGGAAGGCGGCCGCCGCTAGCAAAGCAGGAGCGGCATGATGCCGGCACCGGGGAAAACGCTCGAGATTCGCACCTCGCCGCACATTCTGAGCGGCAACAGTGTCGACTCGATCATGTTCAACGTGGTCCTGGCGCTGCTGCCGGCCGCGGGGTTTGCGGTTTACGCGTTCGGGCTTGCGGGGCTCCTGACCCTCACGATGGCCTTGCTCTCGTGCGTGCTGACCGAGCACCTGATCTGCCGCGCGGCAGGCAAGCCCAGCACCATCGGCGATTGGTCGATCACGATCACGGGGCTTCTCTACGGCCTCACGCTCCCACCGGGGCTTCCCCTTTGGATGGTCGCGGTCGGCGGCATCATCTGCGTGGCGATGGGCAAAGCGATGTTCGGTGGCCTCGGCTACAACACGTTCAACCCGGCGCTCGTGGGTCGGGCCGTGCTGCAAGCCGCCTTTCCCGTCGCGATGACGACCTGGATTCCGGGCTTCAGCGCGAACCGCTTCGCGTCGCTGCCCTCGTCGACCTTGACTCTGCCCTTCACCGAGCCGGCGGTGGACGCGATCACCTCCGCCACGCCTCTCGCCCTCTGGAAGTTCAGCGGCGAGGCCACTGCGACGGCCGATCTCGCGATGGGTTTCATCAGCGGCTCCGCAGGGGAGACCTCGAGCGTGTTCATCCTGATCGGGGGCGTCTATCTCATCGCGCGCAACATGATGAACTGGCGCATCCCTGCGGCGATCTTCGCCGCGGTGGTCGTTTTTAGCGGCGCCCTTCACCTCGCGGATCCCGCGCGCTACGCCTCGCCCGGCTTCATGCTCTTTTCCGGAGGCCTGATGCTCGGGGCCATGTTCATGGCAAGCGACATGGTCGGCTCCCCCATGACTTCCCGGGGTTGCTACGTCTACGGCGCGCTGATCGGCCTGGTGACGGTCGTGATCCGAACCTGGGGCGGGCTTCCCGAAGGCGTCATGTACGCCATTCTCCTCGGCAATGCGGTCACGCCGCACCTCGACCGTTGGTTCAAGCCGACTGTCTACGGCACTCGACAGAAGGAGGCTGCTTCGTGAGCCATGCCGTCGAGGCTGCCCGTCCGGCGCAAACCAGCGCTTGGCATATGTACCGCGCCATGGTCGGAGTCGGTGTGGTCTGCGGCCTGCTCATCGTGGGCGTGTTTCAGCTGACTCGGCCGATCATAGAGCGCAACAAGGCGGAGGCGCTGCGGAGCGCGATCTTTCGCGTGTTGCCAGGCGCGACCACGAGCACGACCTTTCGGCTGGACGAGTCCCGGGGGTTTGCCGCTGTGGAGGGAGGAAGCGCCGGGGCGCAGCAGGTGTACGCCGGCTACGATGACGAGCAGGCGCTGGTGGGCCTCGCCGTCGAGGCACAAGGCATGGGCTATCAAGACGTGATCCGGCTCATCTACGGATATTCGTTTGCCGACCAAGCGATCATCGGCGTCCAGGTGCTCGACAGCAAGGAGACTCCGGGCCTCGGCGACAAGATCGAGAACGACCCGGACTTCCTCGCGAACTTCGAGCGGCTCGATGTCTCGCTCCGAGAGGACTCGACGGCGCTGGCGAACGCCATCGTGCCGGTTCGCCACGGAGACAAAGCCCACCCGTGGGAAGTCGACGGCATTACCGGCGCGACGATCTCATCGAAGGCAATCGCCAACATTCTCGACGCGAGCGCTCAGCATTGGGTTCCACGCATCGATCACAATCTCGATGCGTTCCGGGGAGGCGAGTAAAGCATGGCGGCCTCGACCAAGAGCAGCACCGACGAGTTCATCAAGGGCCTCTGGAAAGAGAACCCAGTGTTCGTGCAAGTGCTCGGGATGTGCCCCGCCCTGGCGGTCTCCAACTCCGCGCGAAACGCGCTCGCCATGGGCCTCGCGACGGCGTTCGTCTTGGTGATGTCCAACATGGTGGTGTCGTCGCTCCGGCGCTTCATTCCGAAGGAAGTGCGCATCGCGACCTACATCCTGGTCATCGCCACTTTCGTCACGCTGGTGGACTACGTGATTCAGGCGATCAGCCTCGACCTCTACAAGGCGCTCGGCGCCTTCATCTCTCTCATCGTCGTGAACTGCTTGATCCTCGGGCGTGCCGAAGCGTTTGCTTCGAAGAACACGGTGGTGCGCTCTACCCTGGATGGCCTCGGCATGGGCATCGGGTTCGCGTTTGCGCTCTTCAGCATTGGCGCGGTCCGCGAGATTTTCGGTTCGGGGTCGCTGTTCGGCGTGCAATTGTTCCACGACCGCTTCCAGGATTGGGTCGTCATGGTCCTGCCGAGCGGCGGATTCTTCACGCTGGCGGCGTGGCTGCTTCTCTTCAACTGGGTCAAGCAGCGGAGGGCCCGTGGGGAAAGCGCTGGAGCACTTGCGCTCCGCAAGGAGGCGGCGCGATGAGCCAGGAATCGCTCTGGTCAATCTTCATCAACGCCTCGCTGGTGAACAACTTCGTGCTGGCGTATTTCCTGGGCATCTGCCCCTTCCTCGGCGTGTCGGCCAAGCTCGGCACCGCGACTCGGATGGGCGGCGCCGTGACCTTCGTCATGCTCGTGAGCTCGATCTGCGCGTTCGGGATTCAGGCGCTGCTCGTCGCCATCGATGCACCCTACCTCAAGCTCATCTCGTTCATCGCCGTCATCGCGTCCACGGTGCAGCTCGTCGAGATGTTCATCAAGAAGTTCAGCCCGGCGCTCTTTCGCGCGCTCGGGATCTTCCTGCCGCTGATCACCACCAACTGCGCCATCCTCGGGCTGGCGCTCTTTCAGACGAACAAGGGCTACAGCTTCGTGCAGTGCATCGTGTATGCGCTCGGCGCGGGGGCCGGCTTCACCTTGGCGCTGGTGCTCATGGCGGGCCTCCGCGAGAAGCTCGAGCTCGCCGAGGTGCCGGACGTCACGAGGGGGACTGCAATGGCGCTCATGCTCGCGGGGCTTCTTTCCGTGACCTTCATGGGTTTCGGGGGGCTTGGAGGCTAAGGGCCATGTTGCACCACTACATCATCGGTGTTGGAGCGTTCGTCCTGCTTTCGGCGGCGTGGCTTGGCGTACAACGCGCGTGGAAGAGATCGTTTCCCGAGGCGGGGAGCGAACGCCGACGCGCTGGCCGGACGTTCCGGATGCTATGGATGCAGCCAAGCCGAGGACTGCACCAAGATCAGCCCAAGCGGGGCGCGTGAGGATCAGGAGGAGATGCGATGAATACTGCGGTCACCCATCTTGACGACTACGACACCGAGCAGCGGTTCAAGGCCGTGGTCGTTTCTAGCGAGAGGATCACGCCCAAGAGCTCGGACATCGAAGTCCGGGAGCTCACCCTGGACGTTCAGAATCCCGACTTCGAGCTCGAGCTCGGCCAAAACGTCGGGGTTCTCTCGCCGGGCAACGAGGACTTCGGGCAGGAGCATCACTTTCGGCTCTACAGCGTCGCCGATCTTCCGGAGCGAGGTCCGAGCGGGCTGCTCCGAATCAAGATCGTCGTGCGCCGGGTGAGCTACGTCGACAAGTACAGCGGCGAGGAATACCCGGGCCGCTCGAGCAACTTTCTCTGCGACCTCGCCCCTGGCGACAGCATCACGATGTCGGGGCCCTATGGCCTGGCGTTCGAGGTGCCCGAAGAGATGGATGCGAATCTCATCCTGATCGGAACGAGCACTGGGATCGCGCCGTTCAGGGCCTTCGTTAAGCACATCTATAAGAACGTGCCGGAGTGGAGGGGGAGCATCACCCTCTTCTATGGCGCGCAGAGCGGTCTCGAGCTTCTCTACATGAACGAGGAGCTTGACGATTTCACGCAGTACTACGACGACGAGACCTTTCAGGCGTTCAAGGCACTGAGCCCCCGGCCGGCTTGGGCGGCGCCGATCGACTGGGAAGGGGCCCTTGCCACGCAGGGGGAAGAGCTCTGGAAGCTGCTCGGGCAGCCAAACACCTATGTGTACGTGGCCGGCCTCGAAAAGATGCGAGGCGAGCTCGACGCTGCGTTCGCGAAGATCGCGGGCTCCGAAACGAAGTGGGCGCGCCGAAGGGCCGAGCTCAAGGCCGGCGGACGCTGGGTGGAGCTTCTTTACTGATCAGAGCGAGGCGCGCGGCTCGCTCAAGCGCATCGCGACGCCGTTGAGCTCCTGGATCTGCTGGGACGAAAGCGGCGGAACGTGGCTCAGCGGGTAGTGGCGGCCAAGCTTCCGGTATTTGGGCTCGCCAAAGCCGTGATACGCGAGGAGCTCGTAGGACGCCGCGCCACCGGCGTCCTCGATGAACGCGACGATGGCCGCGATATCGTCCTTGGAGTCGTTGAAGCCGGGGATCACCGGGGTGCGGACGAAGACTTCGACCTCGGGATGCTCGGCCCGGAGCTTGCGGAAGTTCTCTAAGATCTTCTCGTTCGAGACACCGGTCCCTCGCTCGTGCTTCTCGGGATCGAGGCACTTGAGGTCGAAATAGATCCGGTCGGCCAACGGAGCGACCTCGCTGAGCGTCTTCCAGTTGCAGAGCCCAGAGGTTTCGATGGCAGTGTGGATGCCGCGCCCCCGCGCCGCTTCGAGCAGAGCCCTGACGAACGCGCCCTGTGCGAGGGGCTCGCCCCCGCTCACCGTGAGCCCACCACCGGAACGCGCGTAGAAGGCATCGTCTTCTTCGACGGTGCGCAACACTTCCGGGACGCTGACCCATCGGCCGGAAAGCTCCAAGGCGCGCGAGGGGCACACGTAGGCGCAGTCGCCGCAGCCGTCGCAACGGCTTCGGTCGACGCTGACCTCGCCGTCGTCTCCAATGCTGAGCGATTCATCTAGACAGACCGAGAGGCAGCGATCGCACTCGTCCGTCCCGATGCAGCGATCGCAGCTTTGGACGAGCTCGATTTCTCTCGAGCGACCCTCTGGGTTGGAGCACCACATGCAAGCGAGCGGGCAGCCCTTGAGAAAGACGATGGTGCGGATCCCGGGCCCGTCGTGGAGCGAAAACTTCTGAATGTTGAAGACCAAGCCTTTGGGCGCGTCGTTCAAAACGCGTGCTCCGTTCTGCGGATGATCTCGTTTTGGAGGGCGGGGGTGAGGTCGACGAAGTAGGCGCTGTAGCCGGCCACTCGCACGAGCAGGTTGCGGTACTTCTCAGGCTCTTTTTGGGCGCTGAGAAGCGTGTCGCGATTGATGATGTTGAACTGGATGTGCCACATCTTCATGTCCGAGGCGGTTCGGATCAGCGACATGAGCTTCCGGGTGCCCTCTTCGCCGACGAGCGATGCCGGTGAGAGCTTCATGTTCAAGAGCCGTGCGGCCCGCTCCTTGTATTGCGCGCACTTCGTGCTGCTGATCGACATGAGGGTCGCCGTGGGGCCTTTGATGTCCCTCCCCTGTGATGGGCTGATGCTCTCGGACAGCGGCTCCCGCGCCTTTCGGCCGTCGGGGGTCGCGCCGACGACAGCGCCGAGCGGGATGTGCGAGGTGACCGACACGTAGCGCAGGTCGAGCTCGCCGCCGAAGGCCGAGGTGTGACGGTGCGCGAGACCGGTGAAGCAGGCTTCGATATCGTGCCCGATCTGATCGACCAACGGGTCGTTGTTGCCGTACTTGGGCGCATTCAGGCACATCTGCCGAATCGCTTCCTGCCCGACGAAATCGTGTTCGAGCGCGTTGAGGAGCTCGTCCATCGTCAGCTTGCCCTCCTCGAAGACGAGCGTGCGGATGGCCGCGAGCGAATCGATCACCGTGCCGAAGCCCATCACGTCGAAGAAGCCGAGGTAGAGCGCGCCTTCGATCGGCCCGGAATGAATGTCCTTTGCGCTCTTCATGCAGAGGTCGTGCAGCATCGAGAACATCGGCGAGGCGATGTGCTGCGACTTCAGGGTGTCCGCCACGTGCTGCTGAATGAAGGTGTGTTGAACGACGTTCTCGATCTGTCGCGTGAACGCGGCCCAGAGTTGATCGTAGCTCCTGAAGGTCCTTGGATCGCCCGTCGGCACGCCGACCAGGCCGTTTCCGTAGCAAGCCATGCAGCCATCGCGAAGCGTCATCTCGAGGATGGCGCCGAGATTGATCCATGCGCAGCCCGTCGCGATGCCTTCGCGGTTGAGCATCTTCGTTTCGGAACATCCGGTGACGCAATAGTCGTTGGCCTCCTCCATGGTTCCGCCTTTGGCGACGAGGAGCGGGATGATCTCGTCGTCGCAGAAAAGCTTTGGAAAGCCGGAGCCCTCTTTGATGGTCTCGGCGACGGCGTGAAGGAATGCGTTTGGGGTGCGCGCGTGGATGCGGGCGGCGAGGTCCGGGTAGTTGAGTGGAAACTCACGCTTCGACTTGAGGATGAGGTACGAGAGATCGTTGGTCGCGTCTTCGCCCTCCGGAGTCAGGCCGCCGATGGTGGTGGCTTCCCAGTGCGCAAAGCCATCGGTGAGGGACGGCATCCCGGGCTTTGCATAAACATCGGTGCTTCGGGCCATCCCGATCCAGATCGACTCGAGGAGCATCAAGGCCTCGTCCTCGCTGAGCCGGCCTTCGTCGATGTCCTTTCGGTAGTAGGGGTAGAGGTATTGATCGATGCGGCCGTTGCCGACGACGCCGCCGACCGCTTGCTCGAGCCGCGAGACCGTCTGGACGAACCATTGCGACTGCACTGCTTCATGGAAGGTACGCGCCGGATGCTCGGGGACTCGCTCGCAGATCTCGGCGATCTGCAGGAGCTCGCGTCTGCGCTCTTCGTCAGCTTCGCTGCTCGCCATCTCTCGTGCCAGCGCCGCGTAGCGATGCGCAAACGCGATCATGGCGTCGCACACCAGCAGCACGGCCTCGAGAAACGGCCGCTGCTCGACATATGAAGCGGTGTCCAGGGGGTCGAGCGATTCGAGGCGCTCGGATGCCTCGCGTCGGATCGCGCCGAGGCCGCGCTCGAGCACTTTGCCGTAGTCGTGCGCCCAAGCGAGCATCGAGCGGCCCGATGCGGTCGGCGTGACGACGAAGATCCGCTCCATGAGACGTCGCGTTTCTTCGGGAAGCGCGCTCATCGTGGCCTTGTGATAGGAGCTCCGCTCCCAATACGGGAGAACTTCGCCTTTGAGTGTCGCGATGTCGTCTTCCGTGATCAGGATCGCCTCCCCCGGCTTGCTCGGAACGAGCTCATGGGGGTGCGTGTAGAAACGCCCTGGGCCAACGAGCTCGCTATAGACCACCGCGTATCGGCCTCGGGGGCCGGCACTTCCAACGAGGAGCTCGTCGTCTTCGATGTGGATCGGGTGCTCCCCGAGGATGTGCGCGAGCGCCTTGCCCCACCGGAGCACCATCGGCTCGCCTTCGCTCGCCTTCATCGACTCCGTCAGCAGCCGCGCGCGCTCCACGTTCAGCCGAATCGGCTCGTCGCGAAAGCCTTCGAGCAGGCGCTGTATCCGCGCCCGCTTCGACTGCGACGCATCGACCGCCAGGCCAATGGGCAGGCCCTCTTCGATGCGGGTCTCGTGCGGGGTTCGTACTTTGGGTACGGGGGGTGCGAGCGAACGATCTGAAGCATCCAACATGGCCTGCTCCTTTCTGGCGCAGCTGGCCGGCTTCTTTCGGAAACCATATGGAGGGGCCGCGCGGGGGGCAATGGTCCGGAATGACCGGATGATGTATATTATTGACATCATGCGCTTGAAATCCTGCCTCCTGCTGCCGCGCACCTTTCGCTTCGTCGAGGCGCATTCGCACGACGCGTACGAGCTTCACTACGTGCTCGCGGGCCGAGCATCGTTCGAGGCCGAAGGGCAGACCTCGGCGGTGCGGCAGGGGGACTTCTTCTACACGCGGCCCGGCACGACGCACCGGATGGAGGTGCCGGAGAAGAGCTACCTCTTGCAGTACATTGCGTTCATGGAGCTAGACCCGGAGAGCGACTCCGAGCTTGCGGACGATCTCGAAGCGCTCGTCGGTGAAGGCCGCGTTCGTCGCCTCGGTGATCGCTACCACGCGCTCTTCGCGCAATTGAGCCGGCAGTCGCTCTCGAGGGACGAGCGGGAACGGCGGGCAGCGTCCGCGAGGTTGATGGCGTTTCTCTACGAGGTCACGATCGACACACACAGGGGATCGCGGAGCCACCCGGCGATCGAGCAGGCGCTCGAGTTCATGCGTTCGCACGTAGACGCAAGCTATGATCTCGACGGGCTCGTCGCGGAGCTCGGACTCAACAAGTCGTATTTCATCCGGCTCTTCCGGAACAGCATCGGCGTCCCCCCGATGAAGTACGCCATGAGCTTGAAGATGAGCGCCGCCGCGGACCTGCTCCGCACGACGAGAGAACCGCTCGCGGCCGTCGCGGCGCGAGTTGGTTTCGACGACGCGTATCATTTCGCCAAGCGCTTCAAGCAGTGGAGCGGGACCGCCCCTGGGCGCTATCGACAGCAGGGCTAAGCCTTTCGACCGAATAACCTCTTTGGGTGGGCTCCGATCCTTGTTTATATTTTGTCTAGATTTTTCCTTGACACGGGTATGAATCTATACAGAATCTGCACAATCAACCCCAAGGAGGTGTACCCCGTGTCCAATAGACTGCTCATTCTTTCCATTCTTGCTGCTTTGCTCGCCATCGGCTGCGCTGCGGACAGCACTTCGTCGACCGATGCCGCAGGCGAATCGCTCGAGAGTCGGCCGATCCCGGACGTGGCCTCGGACCACGACGGCTTGCTGACCCTGCTCGCCGCGCTCGACGAGGCTGATCTGATCGAGACCTTGGCTTCGGACGGCCCCTTCACCTTGTTCGCGCCGACCGACGAGGCCTTCGCCAAGCTCCCCAAGGAAGCGCTCGACGCGCTGTTGGCCGACCCCGAAGCTCTTCGGGATGTCCTGCTCTACCACGTGGTTGCCGATGATCTGACGGCCGCCGACGTGCTGGCCTCGTCGTCGCTGACGACGGTCCAGGGCGGCACGATCAGCGTCCAAGCCGAGAACGTCACGCTCAACGGCATGGTCAATCTCATCGAAACAGACATCATCGCGGAAAACGGCGTCATTCACTTGATCGACATGGTGTTGATGCCGATGGGCGACGATGGTGTCGGGGACCCCGACATCGTCGAGATCGCAGGCTCGGACGAGCGCTTCAGCACGCTCGTGACCGCGCTTGGCGTCGCCGAGTTGGTCGAGACGCTGCAGAGCGAGGGGCCGTTCACGGTGTTCGCGCCAACCGACGAGGCCTTCGGGAAGCTGCCCGAGGGTACGCTCGAGGCGCTGGTCGCCGACCCCGACGCCTTGCGAGAGATCTTGCTCTACCACGTGGTTCCCGGTGATCTCCGCGCGGCCGATGTCTTGGCCGCGACGACGCTCACCACCGCACAGGGCGACGTGATCACAGTCGATGCCGAGAGCGTCACACTCAACGACGACACCGGCCTCGTGCAGACCGACATCGTGGCAGCAAACGGCGTCATCCACGCCATCGACATGGTGCTCTTGCCGCCAGAGCCGGAGCCGGAGCCCACGACCATCGTCGACATCGCTGTGTCGGACGAGCGCTTCAGCACACTCGTGACCGCGCTTGGCGTCGCCGAGCTGGTCGAGACGCTGCAGAGCGAGGGGCCGTTCACGGTGTTCGCACCGACCGACGAGGCTTTTGCGAAGCTGCCCGAGGGTACGCTCGAGGCACTGGTCGCCGACCCCGACGCCTTGCGAGAGATCTTGCTCTACCACGTGGTTCCGGGTGACCTTCGTGCGGCCGATGTCTTGGCGGCCACGACGCTCACCACCGCACAGGGCGACGTGATCACAGTCGATGCCGAGAGCGTCACACTCAACGACGACACCGGCCTCGTGCAGACCGACATCGTGGCTGCAAACGGCGTCATCCACGCCATCGACATGGTGCTCTTGCCGCCAGAGCCGGAGCCCACGACGATCGTCGACATCGCCGTGTCGGACGAGCGCTTCAGCACTCTCGTGACCGCGCTTGGCGTCGCCGAGCTGGTCGAGACGCTGCAGAGCGAAGGGCCGTTCACGGTGTTCGCACCGACCGACGAGGCCTTTGCGAAGCTGCCCGAGGGTACGCTCGAGGCACTGGTCGCCGACCCGGACGCCTTGCGAGAGATCTTGCTTTACCACGTGGTTCCCGGTGATCTCCGCGCCGCCGATGTCTTGGCGGCGACCGCGCTCACCACGGCACAGGGCGACGTGATCACGGTCGACGCGGAGAGCGTCACGCTCAACGGCGATACCGCTTTCGTGCAGACCGACATCGTCGCCGACAACGGCGTCATCCACGCCATCGACATGGTGCTTCTCCCGCCAGAGCCGAAGACGGTCGTCGACATTGCGGTCGAGGACGGTCGTTTCCACACCTTGGTGCGGGCGCTTAGCGAGGCCCACCTGGTCGACACGCTGCAGGGCGAGGGGCCGTTCACGGTGTTCGCACCGACCGACGAGGCCTTCGACAAGCTCCCGAAGACACTCCTCCACGCGCTCTTCCTCTACCCGAGCTCGCTTCGGGCGCTTCTCCTGTACCACGTCGTGCCGGGCGATCTCGCGTCGGGCGACGTGCTCGCAGCCGAGGCCTTGAAGACCCTTCAAGGTGCAAGCTTCTCGGTCGAGGCGCACCCTCCGACCCTCAACGGAAGCGTCGGCTTCGTTGAGACGGACATCAAGGCATCGAACGGAGTGGTCCACGTCATCGACGGGGTGTTGATCCCGCCGGTGCACTGAGCCTAGAGCGACCGCGCGAGCTTTCGGCTCACGCTGCGCACGTGAAACGACCCGCCGGGGGAGCTCGGCGGGTCGTTTGCGTTCAACATCCGGGGCTACGGGTCTTGCAGGAGTTCGGCGACGACGGCTTGGAACTCCTCGATCGAGCTGATGTGCGAGGCCCGCGGCGTGCGCGCAATGAGCGGGTGGCCTGGTGGACAGCCGATCCACACCGGCACGCGCGACGCCAGGGTGTCCACGAGCCGTTCGACCTGAACCATCTCCTCTTCCGACATCCTCCGGATGACGGAGAGAACCAGCACGTCGGCCTTGCTTTGCGCGACCGCCCAGATGATCTCCTCCGAGGGAAGCTCCGGACCGAGATAGAGCACGTCGAAGCCCGCCTCTTTGGCGGCGACGGAGCCGGCCACGATCCCGAACTCGTGAGGCTGACCCGCGGGCGTTGTGAAGAGGAGCTTCGGCGCATCCGGGGGGCTCTCGATCTCGTCGAGCCGCCCGAGCAGGAGCCGGCGGAGCTGCGCGCTCACCAGATGTTCCGCGGCGACGCCAAGGGTGCCCTCCCCCCAGCGATGACCGACCTGCCACATGATCGGGATGGCGACCTGAACGAGAAGCTGCACGTTGCCGAGGCCTTGCGTGAGGGCTTTGAGCTTCGTCGAGGCCTCTCGCGCGTCGAGCCTCTCGATCGCCTCGAGGTACGCTTCTTGCTCGTCGCTAAGAGGAGGCGGAGCCTGCTCGAGGCGGGCGGGTGCTCGCTCGCGTTCGGCGTCGACCATCTCGGCGAGCCGCTCGGTCGGCAGCTTGGCGATCGCGATCAGCCCTCGACCCCGATCGCGGAGCGCCTTGAGGTGCAAGAGCCGAGCGACGTCCTCCTCGCTGAACATGCGCGTGCCACCCGGTGTGCGGGCCGGATTGACCGCACCGTAGCGTCGTTCCCAAGCACGAATGGTCTCCGGCGTCAGACCCGTGCGCGAGACGACGAGTCGGAGGGGCAGCCTGGGTGTATCTTCGCTTTCACTCACGGGCTTCTAAAGACCTGCCTCGAACGGGCGAGACTTAGCCGAAGAGCCCCGCAACCACAACGCTAAGCTCGTTTTTGCGCGCTGAGCCCTCGGTTCATCGACAGAGAAGGACGCAGTCATGATCCGAGGCACCGACGACGGACCAGCCGGTGGGAATTGGGTGCGCTGACTTCTCGAGCTTGCTGGGCCTCATGACTTCGCGGCCGGCCCAAGGGCAGTAGTACGCGCACTCCTTGAACTCCCCGGGCGCCTCGGCGGTCGTCGTGCGCGGCGGTACGATCAACGTTCCGACCAACATGCCACCCAACACCAACGCAATTGCTTTCCAGCGATCCATGAAACCTCCTTTGGTGGCGGGAGGCTAACACGGAGGCACATGTGACCTGGCTCGCGAACAGACGCTCAGGGGTGCAAAGTTGCGTGTGAACTTCTGTGTGAGCGCCAGTCACACTTCGAGCTCGGTCGGGCGGCCGGAATTTCGAAAAACGCCTGGATTTTAGGGTTTCCGATTGGCACGCCTGATGCACTTTCAGCTGCGGTGCTGAGCAGGGCACTGCCGGTCCCGTGAGCAGCGCGAAGGGAGTGGAAAAATGCAAGCGAACGACTTCTCCCAGCTTCTCGAGCAGCTCGCGAGCTCGGAGCGCGACGCGCATCGCTACCGGAGCAACGCTTCGGTCGTCGAGCTGAGGTACGGCGAGCTCATCGCGGAAGCAGACCGCTTGGCTCGGGGCATGCACAGTCTCGGGGTTCGGCGCGGCGACCGAGTCGGGCTCGTGCTGCACAGCGCGCAGGAATTCATCCCGGCCTTCCTCGGCTGCGTTCGCGCGGGTTTCATCGCGGTGCCTCTTTATCCGCCGCTGACGCTCGGGCAACTGGCCTCGTGGGCGGAGGTCACGGGGCGGATGTTGGCAAAGGCGGGGGCGAGTCTCTTGCTCGCCGACCCGCCCGTCGCCTACACGCTCCGCTCGCTTCGGGATCAGATTCCGTCTCTACGGGAAGTGGTTTCGATTTCCGATCTCCCCGAAGGTGGGGAGTTGCCTCTCGGTCCCGTGAGCGACGACCAAGTCGTGTTTCTTCAGTTCACCTCGGGCAGCACCGCCGCGCCTCGCGGAGTTCGTGTCACCCACGGAAGTCTCTGGGCGAACGCGCACGCGATCATGGTGGACGGATTGAACGCGAGCTCGGAGGACCGCGGCGTGAGCTGGCTGCCGCTCTACCACGACATGGGCTTGATCGGCTTCGTGATGTCGCCCCTGGTGACGCGCACGCCGATCACCTTCCTCTCCACGCTCGACTTTCTGAAGCGACCGGAGGTGTGGGTCAGGACCTTGTCGGAGGACCGCGCGACCATCTCGTTTGCGCCGAACTTTGGCTATGCGTTGACGGCGCGGCGCACGGAGTCGACGGAGGGGCTCGACCTCTCGGCCATGCGCGTGCTCGGCTGCGGTGCGGAGCCCATTCAGCCGGAGGCCATCGAGGGCTTCTTTGAGCGTTTCGCGGGGGCCGGCTTGAAGCGCACCGCGTTTCTCGCGTGCTACGGAATGGCCGAGACGACGCTGGCGGTCACCTTCGCGGCGATGGAGGACCAACTCAAGGTAGACCAGCTCGAACCGAAGGCCGAAGCTACCGACAGCAATGTCTCGGGCATCCATCGCCTCGACCACCGGGTTTCGGTGGTGTCCTGCGGGCGCCCCCTGCCCCGCCATCAAGTCTCGATACTCGGTGCGGACGGCACGCGCCTTCCCGAACGCCAAGTCGGCGAGGTGTTCGTCGAGGGGCCGAGCGTCACGGACGGCTACTGGGAAGACGAGGAGGCGACCAGTCGCGTCTTCGTCGACGGCGGCGTGAAAACCGGCGACCTTGGTTACTTGTCGGAGGGCGAGCTCCACGTCGTGGGTCGTTTGAAGGACACCATCATCGTTCGCGGCCGGAACTACGACCCAACGCCGATCGAAGTGGCGGCAGGGCGGGTCAATGGCGTGCGCACCGGCAACGTCGCCGCGTTCTCCGTGTTGGGTAACCCCACCGAACGACTCGTCGTCGCGGCCGAGTATCGCAATGGCGATCCCGACACCATCGAAGCGGAGATCGTCCGCGCCGTGCAGCGCGATGTCGGCCTCACGGTGTCCGAGGTGGCGCTGATCGAGGGAGGCTCCTTGCCCAAGACCACCAGCGGCAAGCTCCAGCGCTCGGCGACGCGGGAGCAGTATCTAGAAGGAACGCTCGGGCTGGTGCGGCGGCGCACGGCGACCTCGGCGGTGGCTTGATTGAGCGGAGCTCGCTTAGTGCCGACTAGTCGGCCGCAGCGGTGGCGATGGTCAGCAATTCGTCGAACCTGGTGCGGAACGCGGCGGTGATCTGTTCGGGATCGGGGACGAGGCCGGCGTCGGTGATGACGCCGACGCTGACTTTGCCGTCGTAGCTGAAGATGCTGACGCCAAGGCCCAGGTGCCCTGCTTGTGGGACCCAGCCCATGATGTTTTCGATCTTGCTGCCGGCGATGTAGAGCGCCTGACCGGGGCCGCGGACGTTGGTCACGACCGCGGTGGCGCGGGAGCCGAAGATGTTCAGCCCCTGCGCCTCGACCTGCCGGGGCGTCACGCCAAAGAGGCTGAGCAAGCTGAAGAAGGTGACCGCCTCGATCGACTGCTTGATGGCATCCATGCGCTTCTTGGTCTCGCGGAGACGTTCGACCGGGTCGGCGATGCTCAAGGGGAGAGACAAGAAGACGAGGCCAAACGCGTTGCCAAGCTCGATGCCTCGTTGAGGCGGGCGGAGATCCACCGGGATCACGGCCCGGATCTCGAGATCGCTCACATCGGCCTCGCGCGCGAGGAGATAGTCGCGCAACCCGCCGGCCAGCGCGCTCAGCATGACGTCGTTGACCTTCGCACCCAGGGCTTTGGTGACGGTTTTGACGTCTGACAATGGGAACGTTGTTGGACCAGGCCACGCGCTTTTGCACACCGAGTGGGCCTTTGAGCGGCGTCTCCGCATCGGGCGTCATCAGCAGCACGCGCCCGACGATGCTCGCCGCTTCGGCCGCGGCACCGGCTCCCTCCACGATACGTGAGGGGTGGCGTAAGGCTTTCGCTGCCTTCGTGCGCCAAGTAGCGGAGCGCGTTTCCGATGCTGCGCACCGGCCTGAACGCGGTTGAAATGAAATCGTGCCGTTCCGGCGCTTCGGTTGCGGGCTCTTGCACCTCGCCGATCGGCGCATCACGCGCCATGTCCATCAGGCGAAACAAAACCGCGTTCATGGCTGTGCCGTCGCCGATGCAATGATGGAGACGCAAGACCATGGCCGCGCCGCCCGCCACGTTCTCGACGAGGTGGATGTTCCACAGAGGCTTCGAGAAATCGAGCGGTGTGCTCGCGAGATCGCTGATGAAGCGTTGGAGCTCCGTCATGTCGCCCGGTGCCGGCAGGGCCACGCGATGGACATGCGCATCGAGATCGAAGTTGGGATCGGCCTCCCAGTGCGGCGTGCCCACCGGAAGGGTCGATTCCACCACGCGCATGGTGAAGCGATCCAGGGTGAGCAGTCGGACCTCGAGCGTCTTGCGGAAGCGTTCGAAGTCGGGCGGCTTGTCGAGCAGCGAGACCCCCGTGATCATCATCAGGTTGGTCGGCTCTTCCATGTGCAGCCAGGCCGAGTCGACGGGGGACATTTGTTTGGTTTTGGTGGGCATAGGAGTTGGGAGGATACCAGGCGCCATGACGCAAGGGTCGCGAAAGCGGCTGGTGTTTCGCAGGCTTGCGGTTTTGGGGATTCCCTGAATGGCGATGATAAATAATTACGTATTTTCAAGCATTTGCGAGAGGTCTAGGCTCGACACCTCGCCTGGAGAGTGAGCTCACCTCCAAGCGCGAAGGGAGGCTGTGATGGGACGTCTGGCTTTGTGTGTGGTGTGTTCATCGCTGCTCGCGATGAGCATCGGGTGCAGTGAGGACGGCGGAAGCGGCGGAAGTGCCGGATCCGGAGGCGCAGCGGGCAGCGGAGGGGGCGCCGCAGGGAGCGGTGGCGAAGCGGGCACGGGTGGCGCGGCGGGCATGGGTGGTACCGTGGCACTCACGGCGACGGTCACCGAGGCTCCAAGCATCGACTGCGAGCTTTTCGATGGGCCAGCGCTCGAAGGGGTCGAGCTTTGTGAAGCGGACACGACAAACTGCGCACTGACCAACGCGGCCGGCTTCGCGCAGATCATGGTGCCCGCCAACCAAGAGGTGACCTACACCCTGTCGAAAGATGGCTTCGCCCCTTATGCCATCGGCGATGTGAGCGAGCCGCCCAGCATTGGGAGCACATGGCCGATGCTCAGCGATGCGCTGATGGAGGCGGAAGGCGAGCGAGTTGGCTTCGCATGGCCCTCCGATGACGGCCTCCTTCCCCTCGCGGCATTTCCGCTTCAAGCGGGCGTGACTTGGGAGATCGATGATGGAACCGCGACGGTCTACTACATGGATGAGGCTTGTTTGGCCCAAACCGACTTGACGGCGACTACAAGCGGCGGCCGCGGCGGCTTCTACGACGTCAGCGTCGGTGTGCGCGAAATCGAGTTCGGCGGGGCTGCAGCCAACTGCACGCCGGGCATCGCCTGGCCTGGAAGCGCAGCGAACCAGATCAGGGTCCCGGTTCGCGCGGGACACTTCGGGTACGGATCGATGAACTGCGACGCGCCTTAGCGGTCGGGGGTGATTTCGACGTAGCCGTGGGTCTTGCTGGTGGAGGCCACGAGGATCGCGGCCACGCGCCGGAGGATGGTCTTGGTCGACATGGGGGAGAGGGTACCGCTCGGCACCTGAATCGATTAGAACCGTGTCCTGATGAGTGCTGCGAAGCCGAAGTTTGCGATTGGACAGCTCGTGCATCATCGGCTGTTCGACTACCGTGGAGTCGTCGTCGACATCGATGCGGCCTTTTCGCTCAGCGAGGAGTGGTACGAGCAGGTCGCGAAGAGCCGGCCGCGCAAAGATGCGCCGTGGTACCGGGTGCTGGTTGGCGGCGCGGCGCACGAGACCTATGTGGCGGAGCAGAATCTCGAAGACGACGGATTGGGATCGCCGATCGAGCACCCGCTCCTCGGGCATTTCTTCGATGCCTTCGAGGACGGGCACTACGTTCGCAACCGCGCGCTGAACTAACCAAAGGGCCGCGCGGCCTGTTGGGGCTCACTTGATGAAGAGCATCTCGCGGTACTTCGGGAGGGGCCAGTACTCGTCGGCGACCTCGGTTTCGAGGGCGTCGGCGTGGAGGCGAACCTTGTCCATGAGGGTCCGGAGCGGCCCTGCGCAGTACTTCATGTGGGCCGCGGTCGATTCGAAGTGCTCGTTCGCGAGAGCCTCTTCGAGCTGGCCGACGGTGGCCATCATGGCGTTGGTCGCCTCGGCGATCTTCTTGATGCCGGCGGGCTTGAGCTCGACGCCGAGGTACGAGGCGCTGTTGACCGTGGCGGCCAAGTTCGCGACATAGGACATGGTTGATGGATAAATGATCGTCTTGGCGAGCTCGACTACGAGCTTGGCCTCGACGGCGATCGAGAGGATGTACTGCTCGGCGTAGACCTCGTAGCGGCTTGCGAGCTCGACGGGCGTGAGGACCCCCGTGCGTTCGAAGAGGTCGATCACCGGTTGCTCGAGCAAGACCGGCAGCGCGTCGGCTGTCGTCGGGAGGTTCCGGAGGCCGCGTTCCTCGACGGCGGCCTTGTGCCACTCCTCCGAGTACCCGTTGCCGCCGAAGACCACGTCGCCATGCTCCTTCATCAACTCCTGCAAGACGGCGGCGACGGCGGCGGGGCGTTCCTTGCCACTCGACAATTGGGCCTCGAGCTTCTCCGCGATCCACTCGAGGGAGTCGGCGAGCATCGTGTTCATCGCGATGAGCGGTCCGGACACCGACTGGGACGAGCCGACGGCGCGGAACTCGAAGCGGTTGCCGGTGAAGGCAAACGGGGAGGTGCGGTTGCGGTCCCCTGGGTCGCGCTGGAACGGGAGGATCTGCGAGAGACCGAGGTCCATCATGCCGCCATCGTTCGAGACCGACACATTGCCATCCTTGATGTCGTTGAAGACGCCCTCGAGCAGGTCGCCGAGGTAGACCGAGAGGATGGCCGGGGGTGCCTCGTTCGCCCCGAGGCGATGGTCGTTGGCGGCTGACGCGACGACCGCGCGAAGGAGCGGGCCGTACAAGTGAACGCCGCGAATGACGGCGCCACAGAAGAGCAGGAAGTTGAGGTTCTCGTGGGGGGTCGTTCCCGGGTCGAGGAGATTTCCCTGCGTCGAGTTTCCGACCGACCAGTTCACGTGCTTGCCTGAGCCGTTGAGCCCCGCGAAGGGCTTCTCGTGGAGCAGGCACACGAAACCGTGTTCGAGGGCCGTGCTCTTCATGATGGTCATCATGAGCTGCTGATGGTCGGCGGCGACGTTCGCGGCTTCGAAGTATGGCGCGAGCTCGAACTGCCCGGGTGCGACCTCGTTGTGGTGAGTCTTCGCGGGAATGCCGAGCTTGAAGAGCTTGTCCTCGAAGTCCTGCATGAAGACCTGCACGCGGCCGGGAATCGCGCCGAAGTAGTGATCGTCGAACTCCTGACCCTTGGCCGACGGCGCACCGAAGAGCGTCCGGCCAGAGAGGAGCAGGTCGGGGCGGCTATTCGCGAAGTGTGCGTCGATGAGGAAGTACTCCTGCTCGGCGCCGCAGCTCGAGTTGAGCGGCGCGATGTCGGTTTCGCCCATCAGCGCCAGGACCTTTTGCGCAGCCCTATCCATCGCTGCGTTCGATCGGAGAAGCGGGATCTTCTTGTCGAGGGCCTCGCCCGTCCACGACATGAAGACGCTCGGAATCATCAGGGTCGCGCCGTTCGCCGTCTGCATCACGTAGACCGGGCTCGTCGGGTCCCAGGCCGTGTAGCCTCGGGCGGCCGCGGTCATCCGAAGGCTGCCGTTCGGGAAGGACGAACCGTCCGGCTCGCCTTTGATCAGGAGGCTCCCGGTGAACTCGGTGATCGCGTTGCCATCGGAGTTGGTCACGATGAAGCCATCGTGCTTCTCCGCGGTGATGTTCGTCATCGGATAGAAGATGTGGGAATAGAACTTCACGCCTTTGCCGAGCGCCCAGTCCTTCATCGCTGCGGCGACGATGTCGGCGGTCGAAGGATCGAGCGGAGCACCCGTCTGCACCGTCTTCTTCATGGCCTTGAAGGCGTTCTTCGAGAGTGCGTCCTCCATCGTTGCCAAATCGAAGACGTCGGTGGCCCAGATCTCACTCAGCGGCTTCGGCGGTCCGCCGGTCGGCACTTCGGTTCGATTGGTGACTTCGTTGATGGCTTGTAGACGAATCTCGTTTGCACTCATGACCGATTCCTTCACTATTGAGATCGCCTGATGGCCATCTGCTGCGGCACTCTAGGATCGCTAGATTTCGGGGTGGTGGACGCTTCGTTTCCGTCGTGAAACGAGCGACGGACTTGCTAGCGGTGCCGCTTGGCGCCCCGATAGACGACTTCGCGTCGGACGGCCGGCCGGATGTTTGCGAGCGCGAACGCCTCGCGAAGGTGCGGGATGTCTTCGGCGTGGCCCATGAAGAGGACGCTGTCTTCCTCGGCAAAGGTGAAGTGTTTCTCTGGGTTTCGGACCAACTGCCCGCCGACGCGTCGGATCGCGATGACCAGGAAGCCACCATCGCCGCTCGACTCGAGCGCCCCGACGGAGCGGCCGATGAGCGACGATTTGCCGTCGACCTCGAACTGCTCGATCTGCAGGCCGAGGCCGCGGAGCTCGTGCTCGAGGCCGGAGAGGTCCTGGTCGGCGAAGAAGTCGACCATGGCGGGCCGGAGGATCATCTGGGCGGCCCTTTCGCCCGAAAGCGCGGATGGGAGGACCACTTTGTCGGCGCCTGCCTGAAGCATCTTTGCATCGGAGGCGGGGTCCTCGGCCCTCGCGATGATGCGGAGGTCCGGGTTGAGGTTTCGCGCCGTGAGCGTGATGAAGACGTTCAGCGCGTCGTCGGGCAAGACCGTGGCGAGTGCACGCGCGCGTCCGACGCCTGCCTCGAGAAGGACCTCGTCGGAGGTCGCATTGCCGGTCAGCGCATACGTGCCGTGCTCCACGGCCGCGTTCACGCGTTCGGCATCGATGTCGACGAATACCACGGTGGCCCCGCCGGATTCGAGGTCGGCTTTCAGGACGCGTCCGATTCGGCCGAGGCCGCAGACGATGACGTGGTCGCTGAGCTCTTCAATCGTCTTCTTCATTCTTCGGCTCCCAAGCAGTCGGTTGAGCTCTCCTTCGGCGATCAGCTGAAAGAACCCACCCAAAATGTAAATGAGCGAGGAGCAGCCCAGGACGATGACGCCGATCGTGAGCCAGCGGACCTCGCCGGCGACTGGCCGCACCTCTCCGTAGCCGACCCCGAAGATCGTGATCGTGACCATGTAGATCGCGTCCGAGAGGCTCCAGCCCGTCAGCACGTACCCGGCCACCGCGAACGCACAGACCGCGCCGAGCACGACGAATCCTTGTGCGATCCGCCGATGGGCTGGATCGAGACCGCTCAACATCTCGGGCGAGCATAGGGGGCGAGCGCGTGCTTGGCGCGCGGCGCCGGGCTCAGGGGAGCGGAATTTGCGGGATGGAAACTATTTGGTCATCGGGGGGACGTGGAGGAGGCGGGGCGCACCACGGAGCGACGGGTTTCGGCCGCTTCATCGGCGCGCGCGCTAGGCGACGAGCGCGCGAATCAGGAGCCCGGTGAGGGCGACGACGCAGACCAGGCTGAGCTTGAAGGCGCGCGTGCGGCTCGGGACGAAGTTCGAGCCGATGTGGATGTAGCTGTGCAGCACGCGGGTCGCGACGAAGATCCACGCGAAGACGAGCGCGTAGATGTCGGCGGAGCCGTGGGCGTAGAGGGCGAGGACCAGGGCGAAGAAGAGGACGGGGACTTGGAACTGATTGCGGATGTTGTTGGCGACCTGGCGGCAGTAATCAGGCCAGGCGTCGTTGTCGAGCGCGATGACCTCCAGGTCGATGGCGCCGGTGGCGCGGGCGCGGTCCTTCACTTGGCCGAGGCGGATGAAGAGCAGAAGGACGAGGATGACTTGGGCCACGAGGGGCCAGAGGATGAGTGCTTGGTCCATGGGGTTCGGCGCAGGATAGCGCGTCGGACAGGCCGCGCAGCCTGTCAGCGACTCGTTGTGCTCACGGCTGCTGAGTCGCGGCGTCTGGGGCTTGGTGCGCTGATGCGGCGTCGAGGCCTACGAGTTGGCGACTCACTTCGTAGAGGCGTTCGGCCATCTCGTCGTCGTGCGCGTGGGGGTTTGGGGATTCGAGGGGCCAGCCGCCGGCGTTTTTGGATTTGTCGCGGTAGACGCCGGTTTGGCTGTAGTAGGCGCCCGGGTGATCTTCAGACGTCGGGAGCGAGCGCGGCGTAGAGGGTGGTTTGGGTGCCCTCCCACGGCTCGACCATGCCCATCATGCCGAGGATCGGTCGCGTCAGGGCTTGCATCCACGACGGCATCGTGTGGCGCATCAGCTCCGTTCGGACCCAGCCGGGATGAACGCTCACGGCGGTGACGCCGGTTCCGTCGAGACGCTTCGCGAGCTGCTTGGCGTGGAGGAGGTTCGCCAACTTGGACTGCGCGTAGGAGACCCAGCCTTCGTACTTGCGCTTTTCGAAATGGAGATCGTCGAGAACGATGACGCCTTCGCGGCCCATCGCCTTGTCGTGGTAGCAGCTCGAGACGACGACCACGCGGGCGGGGGCGCTCTTCTTGAGGGTGTCGAGGAGGAGCTCCGTGAGGAGGAAATGGCCGAGGTGGTTGACGCCGATTTGGGTTTCGAATCCGTCGACCGTCTTGCCTTCGGGTGTGTTCATCACACCGGCGTTGTTGATCAGGAGATGAAGGGAATCGTGATCCGTGAGATAGCCGGTGGCGAAGGCGTGCACGGAGATCAGGTCGCCGAGATCGAGCTTGCGCACTTCGAGATCGGCGTTTGGGACTTCGGCGCGAATCTCGTCGGCGCGCGCCCTACCCTCCGCTTCGTTGCGGCAGGCGAGCGTCACCGACGCGCCTTGCTTGGCGAGCTGTTTCGCGGTGACGAAGCCGATGCCGGAGTTGGCGCCAGTGACAATCGCGCGGCGGCCGTGGAGATCTTGGTTGAGGACTTCGGGGGGGCACATCAGAGGTTTCGGCATGATCGGGATCTAGCGGCGGGGGGGGTGGGGTCAATGGGGCCTTGTGGGTCACGTGAATGCCGAGCGCGTCGGGGGGCGCTAGTCTTCGTACACCTCGCGGCGGTGGCCGATCTTCACGACCAGTACGACATCCGGCGGCTCGATGCGGTAGATCACGCGGTAGTCGCCGACGCGTAGGCGGCGGGCGCCTCGAAGGCTGTAACGCAGGGGCTTGCCGAGCTCGAAGGGGTGGATGGTGAGCTTCTGTTCGATGGCGCGGCGGATTTGGCGCTTGATCGATTTTGGGAGCGCGGGGATGTCGTCGGCGACGACGCTTTGCAGATACTCGACGCGATAGGTCAATCCCAGGCCTCATCGTGGGAGACGCGGTGCTGCTTCTTTTTGAGGCGTGCGTCGGCGACCTCGGAGAAGTAGCGATCTTCTTGATACTCGAGGGCCTCTTCGATGAGGCGGAGGCTGGTGCGGGAGATCGATTCCTCACGCTCGTCGGCCAGGCGCTCAATCGCCGCGTACGTAGCATCGTCGATGGTGATGTTGATGCGCTTCTTCTGGGTGGGCATTTGCATAGTGTAACACTTTCCCATCACCTGGGAGCAGGGGCGCGCAGCGGCGGAAGCCTCAGACGGTTGTCGGCCGCGACGCGGAGAAGTTGCTCGGCCCCGTTCAGATTCGGACAGGCCGCGCGGCCTGTTGTGTTCGGGGTTTTTTTGGCGTCTCATCGGGGGATGATGGGCGGCTTCGATGGTGTGTTGAGGGCTGAGGTGAATGGCACCGGCCTCGCCTACCGGGAGCATGGGCAAGGGAAGCCGGTGGTGTTTGTTCATGGGAGCGCGTCGGACATGCGGACGTGGGAGCATCAGCTTCACGACATTGGCGCGAGCCATCGCGCGATTGCGTACAGCCGGCGCTACGCGAGGCCGAACGAGCCGATCCCGGAAGGGGTGGACGACCCGATGCTGCCGCATGTCGCCGATCTGCTGAGCTTCATGACGCGGGTGGACGCGACGCCCTGCCATCTGGTCGGGCATTCGTGGGGTGGCTTCATCAGCCTGCTCGCCGCGATTCGGCACCCGGAGGCCGTACGGAGCCTCGTTCTCATGGAGCCGCCCGTGCTCTCGTTGTTTGTTAGCACTCCGCCGCGGCCGAGTGAGTTGCTGCGCACGCTGATGCGCCGGCCGCGCACTGCGTCGGCGATCCTGCGATTCGGCATCACCGCAGCGGAGCCGGCTGCGAAGGCTTACCGGCGTGGGGACGACGAGGCGGGGTTCGAGGTGTTTGCGCGCGGGGTGCTCGGATCGGAGGCGTTCGAGCGGCTCTCTTCCGAGCGGAGGGCGCAGGCGTGGGACAATGTTGCGGTCGACAAGGCGCAGCTACTCGGGGAAGGGCTCCCGCCGCTGAGCGACGACGAGGTGCGTGGGGTGGCGGTTCCGACCTTGCTTCTGCACGGCGAACGAAGCCCGGGGCTTTTTCGCCTGCTTGCCGAGCGCCTCGACGAGCTGCTGCCGAACGCGCGACGCGAGGAGGTGCCGGGCGCGTCGCACATCATGCATGAGGACAATCCGGCTGTCGTGAACAAGGCCATCGCGGGGTTCTTGCGTGGGGGTTTCGTAGCGAAGTTAGCGCGCTAGCTCGGCGAGGCGCTTGATCTCCAAGAGCATCTTGCGGCTCATCACGAATGTGATGGGTTCGATGGGGAAGCGTCCGAAAGCGAGCCTGGTGGCCCACCCCGGGGAAAAATCACTGCGGCCACGGGTGAAGAGTCGACTCTTGCCGGGCGACGCGGGGCGGACGATGAGCTGCCAGGTCGAAACCCCCCAACTTTGCTCGGAGGCGACATCCGCCGGGGAGCCGAAGAGAACCAGCGCGTGTGGCGGGTCGACGATTGCGATCCGGAGGGGCGGTGCCGTGGGATGCAGGTAGAGTTTTTCTCCGACCTCCGGATGCTGATACTCGGGGAGGAGCTTGGTGGTGTTCCGGATCTTGCAACCGACCAGGTTCTCGAGCGTCTGATAGCTGTAGAAACCGCCGCGCCGCTGTCCGATTTGCGCGACCCAGGGCCAGACCGCCTCGGGCGGTGCAGCGACGTCGATGCCGAGTGTGTACGACCACTTCGGGTTTGGAACCAGCTCGTCGCCGGGAAGTGGATCGGTGGCCTCGGTTTCGCGTGTGCCCCAGTGCAGGCGCTTGCGCCCGACGAACGGAGTCGCAACGAGGTGCCAGGCGATGAGGCCGGCTCCTTCGAGTGCAGCAAGAACCCCGACGCCCGAAGAACGTGTGTGTTTCGCCATGAGCGCTCCTTGGTGGAGAGTCTGTCTCATTGGGGCGGTGAGCGCTTCCGTGAAGCCTCCTAGGGTACGTTCGAGCGCTCGCAGCGTGGGCCAGTCGAGGAGGGTTCGTTGCGTTGCTGGCAGAAGGGGTCGGTGCAGCGGTAGCGATCTCGGTGGTCAGGCGCGGCGCAGTCGGTACCAGTGCTCGTCCGGGCGGAGCAACCACTGCATGGGCTTCGGAAGGCGGAAGTGTGAGGGTTCGACGTGCGTGATCTCCCACTCCGGGAAGGCACGTTCGATCTCCTCCCGGCTTGCGCCGCGGATCCATGGACGCCTGCGTTTCGGCCACACGAGGAGCAGCAAGCTTGCGTCGGGAGCGGCAACCGCGGTGATGCCTCGGCCCATTGCGCATTGCCGGGCCTCGTCGAAGTCGTGGAACGTTCCGGAATCGAGCACCAATCGAAACCCGGCTCCGACCTCGGCATGCTCGAGCTTCGTGGCATCGCCCTGAACGAACTTCATGTCGACCCCCGCCGTCGATGCGCGTTCGCGCCCTCGGCGAAGCGCCTTTTCGACGATGTCGATGCCAGTGACTTGCCAGCCTCGCGTGGCGAGCTCGATACCCCAGATGGCGCTTCCAGTCCCGATGTCGAGCACCGGTCCGTATGGCGGTTGCCGCCCTTCTTCTTCGCGCTCGAACAACTCGCGAATCTTCGCGACGAAGGGAGGATCGGCCGCGGCGTCTTCCCAGGGATGGAATCCGAACGAGTACGCGATCCGGTAGTTCATCTCGGTCTCCGATCGAATGGAAGAGTACCGCTGGCCGATCTGCAACACCACCCCGACTGAGGGCTTCGGAGTGAAGCGTGGGCTAGTGGAGCAGGGTTCGTTCGCGGTTTTGGAGTTGCATGATGGAGTGGCGGCCTAGGAGCCAGGTGGGGTTGTTGCCCAGCGGGCGCCGCGGCTGCAGCGCTTGAGAGCGTAGGCGCCGAGAGTGAGAAGCCGAGCTCACGGATGGCGTGATTGAGGCGATCGAGGGCTTGGCCGATGCGGAGGCGGAGGCGGCCGGCGCCGCGGGTTAGGCGGTCGAGTTGGGCGAGCCCGGAGGGCGGGGGAGCTGGGGCAAGTTGGGCGAGCCTGGTGGGCTTGCGGACTGCGGCTGGATGGGTGGGCTGGGCGTGGCCACCTGCCGGAAGCGTCGAGATTCGCCGGCTGGAATGGGAGGAGCGCGTACCGGCCGGGCGACTTCTTGGCGCTAGGCGTTTACTTGGTGCTTACTGATGGGCATGAGGGCATATCCAACGCACATTCTCCACGCCGCTCTGTTCGTGGGGCTGGTACTCGGTGGCTGCAGCAGTAGCTCAAACGGCAGCGGCGGCGGCGGTGGAACAGCTGGCTCGAACGGTGGCGCGGGCGGACAGGCCGGAAGCGCTGGAGCGGCAGGCGGCGGAGGGGTCGCCGGCGGCGGCGGCGTGGCAGGCGGCGGTGGCGGCGGTGGCGGCGGTTGCACGACCAACGACGACTGCGACGCGGCGGACTACTGCAATCTCGAGCTCTGTGCTGCGCCCGGCGCGTGCGAAGCGCGGCCGATCGTCTGCCCGAACGTCTTCATGCCGGTGTGCGGTTGCGATGGCGAGACTTACGGCAACGGGTGCCAGGCGGCAGCGACCGGCGTCGCTGTTGCGAGCGAGGGCGAGTGCCCCTGCGGGAGCAACGACGATTGTCCCGGGTCGGACTACTGCGCCTCGGATGTCTCGTGCGACGCACCGGGAGAGTGCGTGACACCGCCGGGCCTGTGCCCCTTGGTGGTCGATCCGGTGTGCGGATGCGACGGCGCGACGTACAACAACTCATGCCTGGCTGCGGGCGCGGGTGTCAGGGTCGATTTTGCTGGGGCGTGTCCGTAGGGGCGCGACTCACCGCGCGACCGTGAATGGGTTTAGCCACTCGATGTCGAGGGCTTCGACTTGGCGGACGTTTCGGGTGGCGAGGATGAGGCCGTGGACGTGCGCGGTGGCGGCGAGGAGGCCGTCGACCGTGGGTATGGGGTTGGGCGCGCCCATCTTGCCCCAGGTGCGCGCGATGGGGAGAGTGACGGGAAGGATCCGGTCTTCGAACTGAGTGCATAGCCCGGAGAGCCAGCGGCGGAGGCGCGCGGCGGATTTCGGATCGCGCTTGCGGATGCGCTCGATGCCGCGTTCGATTTCGCCGACGACCAGCACGCTCAGGTAGGCGTCGGCTTCGTCGAGCGCGCCGAACCACTCCCGGACGGCGGAGTTGCAGCGGCTGCCCTTGCGAAGCTCGGAGACGATGTTGGTGTCAAGGAGATAGGCCATCGTCACGGTCGACATCGCGCTCGATCGCGAAGTCGCTATCGTCGCCGACGTTGGGGATCGCGAGCAGCGCTTCTTTGAACGAGCGGCTGGAACGGCGGAGCAGCACCTCGCGAAGGATCGCCCGATGCTCGGCCTCGGCAGACACCCCCTTCTTGGCCGCGCGCACCTTCAACGCGCGGACGACGGACTCTTCGAGCTCTCGGACGATGAGTTGGGCCATTTGCTACTTGATATCAATGATATCAGTCGGAACTGCGTTGTCAATGCTCACAACTGGTCATCGGGCGGTGGCGTCGGAAGTTGCGCGGCCTGTTGGCTCTACGGCCTGTTGAGGAACTCGGAGAGGAGCTCCGCTACTCTTTCGGGGGCGTCTTCTTGGAGGAAGTGGCCGGCGTTGGGGAGTGCGGTGAGCTCGGCTTCGGGGCGGAGGGCTTGGAGGCGGCGCATGGTTTTGGCGACGTCGGGGAGGACTCGATCCCTTTCGCCGTAGATGAGGCGGAGGGGGGATTCTAGGGTTGGGAGCTTCTTGGCGATTTTCGCGAGGCCGCCGATGCCTAGGCCGCCGCCGGCTTTGATGAGGGCTTTTTGTGCGGGCTTGGTTTCGAAGGGGGCGGTGTATGGGGTGAGGGTCTTGCGGTTCATGCGGTCTTTGTTCACGACGCCGAGCTTCATGGTGGCGACGATGCCTTTGGGGCTCGTGAGGAAGCTGCGGAGGCCGGGGGTGCGGAGGGCGAGGAGGAACGCGGTGACCGTCCAGTGGACCTCGGGGAAGACGAGGGTGTTGAGGATGGCGATGCGGTTGACGCGCGTTGGGTTTTCAACGGCCCAGTAGAGGCCGGCGGGGCCACCTAGGTCGTGGACGACGAGGTGGGTTTGTTCGATGCCAAGGGCGTCGAGGAAGGCACTCAGGGTGTTCGCATAGAAGGCGTAGTCGTATTTGGAGTCGAGGGGCTTGTCGGAGAGGCCGTAGCCTGGGAGGTCGAGCGCGATGGCGCGGTGGGTTTTGGCGAGCTCGGGGAGGATGTTGCGGTAGAGGTGGCTGCTGGTTGGGAAGCCGTGCAACAGAAGAATGGGGTCGCCCTGCCCTGCTTCGGTGTAGTGGAGGCGGAGGTTGTTGGCGGTGGTGTAGTGGGAGGACGGCGTCGGCATGGAAGCGTGAGGCTACCATCGGCAGGCGCTGGTTTGGCGCTTGCTCGTGTAATCTTTTCTGGGCCCCGTGTGTAGACTCGGTGGGGCCCGCGTGAGCCATTCGACGAACGCCCGGACGCTCCGATGGACGAATCGCAATTGGAAATCGCGCTCAGAGACGCCCAGATGGGCGACACCGCCGCATTCGGGCGTGTGTACGGGGAGTTTTCGAACCGGGTGTTCGGGCTTTGCCGGAAGATGCTCGGATCGCAGGCGGCTGCGGAGGACGCGACGAGCGAGGTGTTCGAGCGGGCTTACGAGGCGCTCGATTCGTATGACCGCGAGCGGCCGTTCGATCGATGGATTCTCACGATTGCGAGCCGGCATTGTTTGAACCGGACTCCGGCGACAACGCTTGGAGAAGCGGCTCTTCGAGGAACAGCCGGTGGAGACGCCGGCCCCGGCGGCTGCCGCGTCGCCGCTCGTCGCGCTCGAAAGCAAGGAGCAACGCGAGCTGATCCTGCGCGCGATCGACGCCCTACCCGACAACTACAGACTCCCGCTGGTGCTGAAGTACTACGGCGAGCTCTCGTACGACGAGATCGCCCGGGAGATCGGGACCACGCGCAACAACGTCGCCGTCCTGCTGCATCGTGCGAAGCGCGAGCTTCGCGGCGGTGTCGGCGCACTGAGAAAGGAAGAATCATGAGCTGCCCTGATGAGCTCACGCTGTCGATCTACGCGGATGGCGAGTTGGCGGAGGCTTCGGCCGGCCGAGTGGTCGCGCACCTCGAAGAGTGCGCACGCTGTCGCTCGCTGTTTGCTTCGCTCGAGCAGGAGAATGCCGTGCTGAGGCAGACGCTTGGGCAAGAAGAGGCGGTTGCGTGGAGTTGGGATTCTGGGTCGCTCGGGGCTGCGCCTGCGGTGGCGAGTCCGGGGGTGGCTTGGGTGTTGGGTGCGGCGGCGATGGCGGCGATGGCGCCGTTGTTGGTGGATTGGATGTGGCAGGCGACGCCTTCGCTGCCGGTGGGCCTTGGGTGGCTCGGACGTTTTGGTGGGCTCGGTGGGGCCTACTCGCTCTCGAGCGGCCTGGTGTCGTTCGTCGTAGGAGGTCAGGACATGTTGGTTAGTTCAATTGGGTTTGCGGCGACGCTGTTTGTGGTGATCGGGGCGCTCGCGGTGCGGGCGTTTCGCCGGCCGGCGCTCGTGGGCTCGGTGGCGGCCATCGCGTTTGGGCTCTTGGTGGGCATGTCGCCGTCGAGCTCGGCGCATGCGGCGGAGTTCCGCCAGGAAGAAGACGGGACGGTCAAGGTCGATGCCGGGGAGTCGATCGACGACACGGTGTTTCTCTCCGGTAAGACGGCCATCGTCGCCGGGGTCGTCGATGGTGACGTATTCGCGGGCGCCGAGCGCGTCGAGGTGACGGGGACCGTGCGCGGAAACCTGTACGCCGCTGGCGAGTCGGTGACGATTAGCGGCGACATCGAGGGCAACGTGCATGCGGCCGGCAAGAATGTCGAGCTCGACACCAAGATCGGCGGCACCGGGTTCCTGGCGGGCCAGAACGTGACCGTCACCGAGGGTAGCGAGCTCGCACGCGGTGGATTCCTCGCGGGCGAGACGGTGCGAAGCAAGGGGCGTGTTGGGCGTGACCTGCATTTCGCGGCCGAAACGATGGAGCTCAGTGGGAGTGTCGAGCGGAACGTGCGTGGCTACGCCGAGCAGGTGTCCGTGAGCTCGACGGGTGCGGTAGGCGGAGACCTGCACGTCACCGCGCCCTCACAAGAGGCGCTCGAGGTGGACGACGGCGCAACCATCGGCGGGACCACCACTGTCGACATTGACGAAGAGCACGAGCATCGCGCGTTCATGCACCCCGGCTTCTATTTCGGAGTGCTGGCGAAGACGCTGGCAATGCTGCTGATCGGCTTCGTGCTCGTGACGCTCTTCCCGTCGCTCAGGCCGACGGCGCCGGGGACGAGCAAGGAGGTGCTGCGCGACATGGGGATCGGTTTTGTTGCGTTGGTGGCGACGCCGGTGGCTGCGCTCATGATTGCGATGACGATTATCGGGATTCCGATCTCGATCGTGCTCGGGATCTTGTACTTGATGCTGCTGTTCCTCTCCACGCTCGTGGTGGCGTACTTTGCCGGCGAGCGGTTCTCATTTGGGGGTGAAGGCGGCCGTGGCGTCGCGCTCCGCACGGGGCTCGCGCTCCTCGGGATTCTCTTCGTCGTCGAGATCCCGTTCGTTGGCGGCGGGCTGCGCTTCCTCGTGCTCATCTTCGGCATGGGGGTGCTCTTGCTGCACTTGAGAGGGCTCTACCTCAATCGGCAGGGGCCGGCTGACACAGCGATGGCTGGGCCGGACGCTTTGGGGGCGCTGTGAAGGACAACGCTGCATTCTGGGACGGCATTGCGGAGAAGTACGCGAAGCAGCCCGTTGCGAATCCCGATGCGTTTGATGCCAAGATCACCGTGACGAAGTCGCACATGACGGCGACGGACGTCGTGCTCGACATTGGCTGTGGGACGGGGTCGTTGGCGCTTCGCTTGGCTGAGTCGGGCGCACAGGTTCACGGGCTCGATATTTCGAGCGAGATGATCCGCATTGCAAATGGGAAGGCCGAGGCGCAGGGGGTCGACAACGTTGCGTTCCATACGGGGCCCTTCGACGAAACCTTCGGCGCCTTCGAGGCGGAGAGCTTGGACGGCATCTGCGCGTACAGTCTCTTGCACCTCGTCGAGGACCGGACGGCCGCGCTGCGGCAGATCTTCAGGCTGCTCAAGCCTGGGGGGTTCTTCGTTTCGTCGACGGTTTGCCTTGGGGAGTCGTGGGTTCCGTATGGGCCGCTCATCTGCGTCATGCGGTTGGTCGGCAAGGCGCCGATGGTGAAGATCTTCGACAAGAGCACCCTCGAAGAGGAGATACGGCGGAGCGGGTTCGTCGAAGTTTCGCAGCCGGACGTGGGGACGAAGGCGATCGTTGCGTTCATCGTTGCGCGGAAGCCCGGGCCGTCTAGCGGCTAGTCGGTTGCTGGGTCTTCTGCAGGGGCTCGAGGGGATAGCCCTTGTCTTCGAGTCGGCTGAGGATGGCGTCGTGGGTGTTCTGCGCGAGCGTTGGTGTGCGACTGAGGATCCATAGGTAGTCGCGGCTGGGGTGGCCGACGACGGCGTACTCGTAGTCGGGTCCTAGATCGATGATCCAGTAGTCGCCCCAGAACGGGCCGAAGAACGACACCTCGAGCTTGGCATTGGTTTCGCGATCGACGACGCGCGCCCTTCCCTCTGCGATGTCTTCGGGGCCGTCGAGGGCGCCCTTGCGGCATTTGTTGAGCACGTCGATCTCCCCGTCGCTCCGCAGGGTATAGGTCGCCGTCGTGCCCGTGCAGCCTTCCTGGAAGCGCTGTGGGTAGCTCGCGATCTCGTACCAGGTTCCGAGGTAGCGCTGGAGATCGACCTGGGGAACTGCTTCGAGCGGCGGAAGCTGGAGGCGCTCGGTGGTGGTCTCGCTGCAGCCGAGGAGCGCGGTGCTCGCGGCCAAGGTGATGAGCAGCGCGGTGCGGTGCATGGGCTTAGCGGCCGTCGGTGGCCGAGGTGATGGGTTTGGGTTCGGTGTAGTGGCTGGAGGGCTGGACCATCGCGCGATGATGCCTGGTTCGGTCGCGGTCGTCACGGGCTCTACTCGTCGTACACCTCGCGGCGGTGGTCGAACTTCACGACGAGTACGACGTCGGGGGGCTCGATGGACGCGCGCGTCGACTAGCCGGCAGCGATTGTGCTGGCGAGCTCGGCTACGTCCGCCTCGAGGTCGGCCGATGGCGCGGACGGCGGAAAGGTCGTTTCGAGGAGTGGGGATATTTGGAAGATGATGCCGTTTGCGCGCACGACCAAAGAGCTTGGACCGACGTCATTGGGATAGAACGCTTCGTCGCCAATGCCTGGGACGTCCGTCGTGCCACCGCGGTTGTCTTCAAAGCCCTGGCGAGTGCCATCCCAGGACGAGTCTGCTCCGTAGAAATGGACACTGACCAACTTTGCTTCGCCACCGGTCATCTCGAACCTGCAGTTTCGGGCGTCGCCCGGGACTCCATCGCTGGCGGTACCCTCGAAGATTGCGGTCACCGTCGCCGCGTCGGTGAGTTGACACGCGCGCTCCGCGTCTGAGAGGCCGTTGCTTGATCCGCCCGTTCCGCTCGTCCCGCCCGTTCCGCTCATCCCGCCCGTTCCGTCGGTAGCAACATCATCGCCGCATCCGATGGGAAGCGAGGCCATAGCGACCGCGCACGCGAAGACGAGAGTGGTGGAGTGGCTTCGAGTTTGCATGGCGCGATCATACCAGGGTCGCATTTGATTGGGGAGGGGCCGTTGCCTGGTCGGTCGAGCGTCTGGGGTTGGGGGCGAGCGAGGGCTAGTTGAGGAGGGTTCGTTCGCGGTTTCTGACGCGGATGATGGGGTGGCGGCCTAGGAGCCAGGTGGGGTTGTTGCCTGGGGGGAGGAATTTACGGACGGCTGCGGTGCTCGGCTTGCTGGTGGCAGACGGGGTTGGTGCAGCGGTAGCGATTGAAAAGGCCCCGCCGAGGCGGGGCCCTTCACTGCAAGTCATGGACCGACAAGGACAGTCCGGTGTGTTCGGCGTACTTACCCTCCGAGGATCTCGTCGATGAGGGCGATCGCCTCGGCAATCAGTGGTTGGACCTGCGACTGCGCTGCGCAGTCGGCAATCCAATCGTTCGGGTCGGGAGAACCTCCGCTGGCGCACCCATCCGTCTTTCGAAGCACGGCTTCGAGCTTCTCGCGCGCGGCATTGAGCTTACCGTTGTCCACGTGGGCAAGTGCCTGCGCGATGTGCTTGGCCATGTTCTTTTGAAGGCTCTTGTTCTTGAAGGTGGCCGTGTCGAGGGCGTTCACCTCGTCGATGGCCGACTCGAGCGCCTCGACGAGCTCGCCCTGTGCCGTGGTTGCGACCACGGTTACACTAGCGATCTCGCTGTCTTCGATGCCGTCACTCACGATCAGATCGATCTGGTAGGTGCCGGCGATGTCCGGTGTGAAGGTCAGCGTCTCGGCCGTGGGATCGCCAAGCATGGCTACGCTTCCCGCTGGCGCAAGAACTACGCTCCACTCGTAGCTGAGCAAGTCGCCGTTGGCATCGGTGCTCCCACTTCCGTCGAGCAGAACCACCTCACCGACGCGGACCGCCGACGGATAGGCCGTTGCATCCGCGACGGGCGGGACGTTGTCGAAGCTCACGAGGACTTCGTCCATGCCGGAAAGCCCTCCCGAGTCCGTAACGACCAGCGTTGCGACGAAATCTCCGTACACGTCGGGCACGAAGCTCGGCGTCACAGTCGTCGCACCCTGGAGCGCAGCCGTGCTTCCGGCAGGCCCCGACAAGGTCCAGCTATACGAAATCAGATCGCCATCGAGATCGTAGCTCGCACTTCCATCGAGATGGACTACGGTCCCGACGACGGTCACCGGCTGATCTGTGCCGGCATCGGCCACAGGCGCGTTGTTCCCGACGAATATCGCGGGTGACCATGGCGACAAGCTCGTTGCGCCGCCGCAAACCTGGTTCGTCACGGTGTTGATGCAGAGGTTGTTGGAACAATCGGTCTCCGCATCGTCGAATGGGCAGTCCTCGTGGGCTTCGCCCAGGGTGACGTCGACGAACTCGTCCGCCCCTCCCTCTGCGTTGTGAAGCAGACGAATATCGCACTCGTCTGCCATTGTCTCCGGGTACTCGAAGCAGACCGTGACGTCGTCTTGGAACTGCGCCGTCGTCGTGATGTCGACGAAGACCGGGCCAAAACCAAGCGCCTCCAGACTGAAGTCGGAGCTGATGGTCCCGGCCTCCTGCGACGAGCTCACCGCCGTCGTGTGGCCGGCGGTCCCCACATCGTCATAGATCAAGTCGAGCTTGATCGGCAGGAGTGTCTGTCCGGTGGGGTCGGACGGGTCGGCGAAGACCTGTCGAATCGACACGGGCCTCTTCAGGCCCACCTCAGTGCTGACTCCCTTGAAAGCGTTGAGGTATGCCGTCCCATCGCAGTTGATTTGGCTGCCAGAGGTGAGACACAGGGCTTCCCCATCGACCGAATACGTGATGGGCGCGCCATTCAGCTCGGTGGGCAGCTCACCAGGGCCAGCCCCGACGAGAGTCCCGGAGATCGTCGCGACGGTCGTCACGAAATTCGATCTCCAGTACGGATACGATGGATCGCCAGGCACCGGGTAGCACTCGAACGCGGTAGCTGGACACACATAGTTCCCTTCGAGGGTCAGATCGAGCAAGCCTGGCGTATTCGAGCGAAAAATCGCATCAAAGGTACCGCTGGCCGGACTGGTCCCGGGGCTGTTGATAATCGCGACCCCTTCGCCGGGTTGCACGCTCATCGGATTCTGGCCGAGGGCCAACCCTAGGTTGATCGGCGAAGGCTGATTGAAGAACGTGAACTCCCGGTTAGACCATGACAACAGTGACCCCGATAATTCGTTTGCAATGAGGTGCGGCTGAATCGTTCCGACCGCCACGGGCAGTCCATCGCAGTCGACCGCAGGATCACAGAGTTGAATCGAACAGTCGTCTCCGATGAATCCGGCATCGCATACGCACTCACCTGCCTCGCATGTGCCGTTGCTGCTGCAGTCCCTTTCCGGGATGCAGGTGGGCTCGTCGCAGGCGGGGCCCTCCCACGCTGGGTTGGTGCAGACACAAGCACCCGAGGCATCGCACACGCCGTTACCGTTGCATGTCACGGCATCTTCACACGTACAGTCGGGTCCCCCGAAGCCGGCGTCGCAGGCACAGTTGCCAGCGGCAGTGCACGTGCCGTTTCCATCACAGGTGACCGCGTCTTCACACGCGCAGCCAGGCCCACCGAAACCTGCCTCGCAGACACAGCTGCCCCAGAAGTCACAGGCGCCGTTCGGGAAGTTGCATGTGTTGACGTCGTCGCACGGAGTGGTCGTGACCGTGAGTGACTCGAACGGAATGGGGGTGGAGCTTGGAGCGCAGTCGATCGTGACTCCTCCCGACATCGCGATGAACACGGTTTGCGTGAATTCGACGTACAGGTCGGTCGGACTCCAGACGCTCGGGGGCACGTTGAACGTCGCGTCCAGCGGCGCTAGGTACTCGTTGCCGGTGTTGAACGTCAAATCGTCATCCTGGATCTGTACGGTGACGTTCTGCAACGTAGTGAGAAGCTGGCTTCCCGGCAGCGCATTCGTCGCATCGACCTGGACTGTCAGCTCCGTGAGGATCTGGAGGATCGTCCCGCCAGGCGTTGGAGGCCCAAAGGCACCCTGGTTATACAGCTCAATGATGGGCTGCTCCGACAGCTTGGTCGGAAAGGTCACCGAGAGAGTCGAAAGCGTGACCGTTTGCCCCGCCTGGCCGGCTGTGCCCTCCACGGTAATGTTGCCGGTGGAGCTTCCACCGGAGCTTATCGAACAGGTGTTTTCGTTTGTGGACCCCTGTGCCAGCGCGGCATGTGGAGCGAGTGCCGCGCACAAGAGTGCGATGCCTACAACCTTTAGCTTCATAACTGCCTCCTTCACGTTCGTTGAGTTGCGGAACGAACGGGACACCCCGCATAGGCGTCGAGTAGGCGGAAAACAGTGACCGATCCATACGTAATTCTTCCCTCAAGACGTTGTCGCAGAATGTGCACCTCCTCCTTCGACGCGCATGAAATGCGCGAGGCTTCAATCGCTCCGGAACGAGCTGGTTCTCAGCGCGCTGGGGCGGGGGCTGGGCAACATCGGCCGCACCCAACTAGTTGAGGAGGGTTCGTTCGCGGTTTCTGACGCGGATGATGGGGTGGCGGCCTAGGAGCCAGGTGGGGTTGTTGCCTGGGGGGAGGATTGTTAGGCGGCCGCCGTGTTCGCCTTCTAGGTGGCAGAAGGCGCAGGGGGTTGTGAGGTTTTCGGGGGCGTCGGTGCCTCCGTTGGCGCGGTACTTCACGTGGTGGAGGGTGACGTTGCGTTGGTGGCAGACGGGGCTGGTGCAGCGGTAGCGATCGCGGCGGTAGATCTGCTCCCATTTGTCGGAGGTCCCTAGGTGGGGGACCCAGACTTGCCAGAAGTTGACGCAGAGGAACTCGATGAAGCTTTCGTTGGGGAAGTTCTTGCGGTGGAGGCGTTCGAGTTGGCGGTAGTGGAGGAGGACGCCGCCGGGGACTCGAATGCGCAAGGTGATCTTGGCGGATGGACCTACGGATATCTGGACTGGGTCGTTCGGTTGCTCGTGTTCTGGGGTCACGGATATCTGGACAGCGTCATCGGGCTCGGGCGCGGCGGCCTCTTCTTTGCCGGCGCATCCATCGGATTCATCGCGTTCGGACGGACGAGCGTGGATGACTCGTCGCAGAAGCTCGCCGCTTAGGATGGCGCGTTCGGCTGCTTCTACTTGTTGGAGTTGCTCTTCGGTGGGGGGTGAGGTGTCGGTCGCGCCCAGGTAGCGGGTGGACATTTCTACGGCTTGGACTTCTTCGCGGAGGTGTTTGAAGGTGCGGCGGGTGGCGCGGGTGAGCCAGGCGCGTTCGGTTTCGGGGGTGGCGATGCGGGCCAGAAGTTGGGCGGCTTCGAAGCCGATGCGGCCTCGTTGGAGGGCGTCGATGAGGTGGTCGCGGCCCTCCGTGCGGCGGGCGAGGCTGACTTTGTTGCGGAGTGAGGCGCGGGAGATGCCGAGGCGTTCGCGCGCGTAGTGGGCTTCGGTGGCGAAGCCGAGGGTTTGCCAGCCGCGGAGTGCGAGGAAGCGTTGGGCCAGGCGGCCGAAGAAGAGATCGCGACTGGCGAGCTCTGCGCTGTAGTGGCGGATCCGGGCGTCGAGGGCTTCGAGGCCTGTTGGCAGGTCGCTCGGGTCGGGCGCCTCGCCGGGATTCGGAGCGGCGGTGACTGCGGGGCGGGTTTGGAGCTCGGCTTCGGCTTGTTGGTGTTGGAGGCGCTGGAGCTGCGCGCGCCAGGCGGTTTGCTCGACTTCCATCTTGGCGGTGATGTCGGGTTCGCGTTGGATCGGTGAGATCGAGCAGGGGGATGGTGGCTTCGGCCAGGAGAGATTCGAGGAAGTGGGCGCCGGTGTGTTTGCCGTCCATGTGTTCGACCATCATGCGCGTGGCTTCGAGGGCCCATGCTTCTTCGACGGGGAGCGTGAGGGAGAGAGTGCGCGTGAGGTCGTCGTCGTCGGCTGGGTCGGGTGAACCCTGTGGGCTCAAGGCGATGCGCATGGCTTGGACTGTTTTGCCGCGTGCGATGGTGAGCAGTGCGGCTTCGGTTTGTGGGGTGGCGTGGCGGGCGAGGAGCTCGGCCATGGACCAGCCGATGGAGCCGGACTCGAGTGCCTCGGTTAAATGAGGGAGCGAGCAGAGGCGCCGTGCGAGGGTTCGGGATTCGGCGGCCCAGCGACCGCCGCGGTTGCAGCGCTCGAGGGCGTATGCGCCCAAGGTGGAGAAGCCGAGCTCGTGGATGCCGTCATTGAGGCGATCGAGGGCTTGGCCGATTCGGAGACGGAGGCGGCCGGCGCCGCGGGCTAGGCGGTGGAGCTCGGCGTCGAGCTGGGTGAGCTCGGGGTGTGTGGACGGGGGCGACTGGCCGGGGATTGGGGCCAGGAAGGGCGCTGGGGGATGCGAGGGGGAAGTTCGCATGATTACTCAGATTTATAGCTTAGATACTGAACGTTTGTAAAGTATAAAATGGCTTGATTAATCGTGGTGATCGGACGCTCGGGGGTATGGTTGCCGGATGGGTTTTCGGTTGGTTTGGCTCTTGGTGGTGTTGGTTGGTGGGCTTGGTTGCACGGATGGGGGCTCTTCGGATCGGGAGCCGATGGATCCGATGCCGGATGGGGGGGTCGGGGACCCTTTGTGTACGGCGGAGGCTGAGCCGGAGCCGCCGGAGGCTAGTGATGTGGCTAGCCGCTTGGTGGTTGCCAATGCAGCGGCTCAGCGGCTGCAGTGTGATTGTGCGGTGGGGTTTGGGGCTTTCGCTTGCGTGGAGAATTGTGAGGCGGAGCTTTTTAAGCTCGAGCCCAATGGGGATGTGGAGTGCTTCCGGGAGCTCTTGGGCACGACGCTCGATACGCCGACAGTGGAGTGTCAGCTCGCGGCGGTTGAGGCTCTCAACGCATGCACCCCTGACGCGGAGTGTAACGACGATGGGTTTGCGGCTTGTTTGCTTCCGTTCGAGGCGGCGGTCAGGGCCTGCCCGGAACCCGCGCTCGGTTTCGAAACGCTCGCCGACGGATGCTTCGACCGGACCGGGGAAGAGCTCGTCGCGCTCTACGATGCGTCGCTCGATGCGGCATACGAGGAAGCGTGTCGTTGCGTGGCGGACGAGGAGCGGGAGGCGTGCTTGGCGTTCAAGGAGTCGCCGCGCGACGATTGCCTCACGCCGTTGCTTGGGCTCGACCCGCTGCCGCGGAGGGTGACCGAATGCCTCATCGAGTACCTCGACGAAGAGATCGAGTTTTTGCAGGACGAGGCTTGCTGCGAAAGCCCGGACGACTTCGATTGCCGCACGGGGCCGTTTTGGTTCTCGGGGGAGCTCAACCAGTTGGAGCGCCAGCAGTTTGATATCAGCGGCGCGCTCGCCTTTTGTTTGGGGTCGGAGCAAAACCTCGTCGTCTATACCGCCACGGGGACGCTGTCGGACACGGTCGGTGGGGATGCGGCGGAGCTCGATGGCGCCACGCTGAGCGTGCGCGTTTCGGCGAACCCGGAGGCTTTGTCGACCCCGCTGTCGTCGGGCACCTCGGAGCGAGCGGTGTGGAACGCGGCGGCGTCCTACCAGATCACCGAGCGCCCGGGTGGCGCGCCCAATCTGACGTTTGCGGCCCCGACCGAGCTCGACCTGGTGAATCGCTTCCCGGCCGACCCGGGGGCGCCGCAGCTTCCGAGCGACCCGCCCGATACGGTGCGGTTCGCGTCGGCGAGTGGGTTGCTCGAAGGCGCGGCGGTCGATTTGCCGTTCGTGCAGGCCGACTTTCTTACGTTCGCCCTCTTCAAAGACCGCGGGAGCCCGACGATTCGTTCACTACCGGGTTATCAGGAGGCGCTGAGCGGCGGCGCGTTGGCGGATGCGAGCGGATCCGGCGCGTTTTCCTACGACTACGAAGTCGAGTACTTCCGGGGCGATCCGATTCCGGTGTTCGACGCGACGGAGGCCGTGATGCTTTGCATGGGGCCCGAGCCCAAGCTTCCGTTCGAGGCGCGAAACGACGCGGGCCGCTGCGGTGATGAAGAGGCGCTGCTGGTGAGCGGCGGGCTCGAGGACTTCATGGCGATTGGCCGCTCGGCGGCGCAGGACCCCAACGGCGATCCGTATCTCTACTATCTCGTCATTCGGCGCGATCAGATTTCGGAGCTGGAGGCGTACGTGGAGGACAACCCGCTGCTCGCGGAGCTCGACCCCGTGATGGCCTTGGTGTCTGCGCTCCAGGCGGCGGATGATTCGGAAGACGACTACTGCGAGGATGGGGGTGGTGTGGTCTCGGTTGCGATTCCCCGGGTCGTTGGCAGCCCGCCAGACCTTTCCGAGGTGGGCGCGCGGATCGAAGAAGCGCAGCAAGCGCTCAACACACTGCAGCAGCTCGACCTGCAGACTCTCAAGGAAGAGGCCGTGCAGATCGTGCTCGACACGGTGCGCATGTCGGTGTGTCCGACGATTGGCGTGGGCGTGAACGCGTTGATCCCGAGGAGCAATTACAAGCGGCTGGCCTTGAACATCTCGGTCCAGGTTGCCGTGGGAGCGGCTACGGGGTGTAACGACATTTTCTTCAAGTGAGGGGGGCCGGATGTCAGCTCTTTGCGCGCTTGGGGGGGGGGTGCGGCCTGCTGCAGGTGCCCGCCTAGCTGTCGCGGGCTACCAGCCGAGCTCGGCGCTTAGGAAGTCGATTGTTTTTTCGGCCATCAGGGCGTGGGTTTGGGGGCCGGGGTGGCCGTTGTCGCAGGCGAGGTCGACTAGCTCGTCGAGCTCGAGGTCGGCGCCGGTGACTTGGGTGTCGCCGGCGGCGGTGCGTTCGGCGATGGCCGCGTCGATCGCCGCGCGGGCGAGGGCTGTCTCCGAGGGGTCGGGGAGCTGCGGCCAAATGCACGCGATGAGCGCGTCGGGGTGCTGGAGGCGAATCTGCTCAAGAAGCGACACGTAGGCGGGGACGAACCCATCGGGGAGCTCGCCGGCGACGAAGTCGTTGGCGCCAAGGGAGACGAACACCGCGTCCACCGGGCGGATGGTCCCCGTGCTGCCGGCCTCGGTGCCGATCACTCGGTCGTAAAAGGGCTGCATGGCGTCACGGACTATCCCTTTGCCCGTCCACGCCACGGTGCTGAGCTCGGCGTCGACCGCCCGGGCCGCGATGGCGCCCCAGGTCACGAAGTGGTTCTGGGCGCTCGCGTCGCAGACCTCGGCGGAGTCGTCCACGCCTTCGCCCGTGCTCCACGAGTCGCCCACGATCTCGAGCTGGCGGGTCGGCCGCGGCACCGAGAGCGGCTCCCCGTCGACCTCCACACCGACGACCACGGTCGGACCATTCGAGGCTTCGGTACGACGGTAGACCTCGATGGTGTGTTCGCCATCCGGAAGATTCGAGGCGAGGTCGTAGGTCTCGCCAACGAGATCGGACACCTCGAACGGATCGGGCTCGGCGTCACCGTCGACGACCACCGTGAAGTAGCGTCCGCCGCGAAACGTGGCTCGCGCGCCGGTCCCGCGGAAGCGAAGCACGAAGCCGCTACCGGACCACGAAAGACGAACTGCGGCCGGATCGGAATCGTCGAAGCGGCCCACGTAGAGCAGGTCGTCCACGGGCGATGGGCCGGCGTCGGGCATCTCGCCACCGTCCGGCCCTCGGTCTCCACCCGCTCCGCCTCCACCGTCGCCGGCGTCCGGCAGCTCTGCGCCAGCATCCATTCCGCCCGGTTCGACGTCCTGGTTGGTTCCGCAGGCGAGAACGAGGAACAGGGCACAGAGGAAGAGCTTCGCCGAGCGCATGCCGCACCGTAGTCGATCGAAACCGGGTTCGAACAGAGCGATTCGAGAAAGTGCCGTTCTAGGCCGGCTTGGAGGTGAGGTTGGGTGGCGGCCTAGGAGCCAGGCGGGATCTGAGCTTGGTGGGCGCGGTGGTCGGCGATGACTCCGAAGAATCCGCCTCCGAGTTTCATGACGATCCAGAGGGCAAGGCGCGGTGCGAATAGGGCCAGCGCGATCAGGGGGCGGATTGGCGTAGGGTTCACGATGATTTCGGGTACGTCGCGTTTGGCGGCGCGGACCACGGCGGCGGCGAGCTTCTCAGGTGACGAGGTGCCGAAGGCGACGGGCGCTTTGACACCGAACTCCGAGGCCATGTCGTTGTACATGCCCGCGTCTGCGACGAAGCCTGGGGAGACGACCGAGCAGTTCACCGGATAGTCGAGAAGCTTGGCGGTGGCGCGCAAGGAACGGGTGAAGCCGATCAGACCGGCCTTCGTAGCGCAGTAGGGCTCGCTGTACGCGACCGGCCCATACCCGGCTACGGAAGACACGTTCACGATGTGACCTCGACCGCGCTCGAGCATCTTCGGCAAGAACAGGCGGCTCAGAACGAGGGGGGCCCTGAGGTTGATCTCGATCAGGTCGTCGATGGTCTCGATTGGGATCTCGTCGTAGGCCATCGACCACTCGAGACCTGCGTTGTTGACGAGCAGGTCGACGCCGCCGCCCTCCCCCTCGGCCCGAGCTACCAAAGCCTCGAGCGAGGTGCGATCTCCAAGGTCGGTCGGGACTGAGAGCACCTTGGTCCCGCTCTGGCGAAGGTCTTCGGCGACCGTCTCGAGGGCGTCGGCGGAACGCGCGGCGAGGATGAGGTTCATCCCTTCGGCAGCCAGCGCGCGAGCGATGTAGACGCCGAGGCCCCGCGAAGCACCGGTGACCAGGGCCGTTCGGCCGTGTAGCTCCTTCATCTCGTGCCTTTCGGGCTTGGGAAGAGCGCCATAGTTCACCTCGAGAGGTCGGTGCGTCAAGCGTGCGTGTGGTTGCTTCGTTGGCCGCGAACGGGGCGCGGCGTTGGCGAACGGGTCGTGCGGCCGGCTATCGGCTCGTCGACCCGGCTGCGGATGGGCCGCGGCCTGCTGCGCGGCGGACGATGTTGGGGTGGCGGGCTGCGATCTTGAGGAGCGCGATGGCGGGGCCTTCGGGTTGGCGGCGGCCTTGCTCCCAGTTGCGCAAGGTGTGCACGCTGATTTCGAGGGCGCGTGCGAACTCTTTTTGGCTGAGCTTTGTGAACCTTCTGAGCGCAACGATGTCTTTGCCGGACTCGATTCGGCCTTCCATGATGCGGCGGCGTGTGGAGCCGCGGATGGAGCTCTTGAAATCCGCTTCTGTCCACTCCGGAATGTCTGGAACGTCAGTCATCGCTCTTGTTACATCGAAGCTAGGCCGTGCTTTCGTTGATTGGCATCGTTCTTCGCGGGATCCCACTCGAAGCGGATCGACATTGGAAGTGTGGCCTTTCAAGAGGGGTAAGTCAATGGCTTACCTCTGGGTCTGGAAGGGAGCGCTGCATTGCGACGGTGATCGGCCGTCGTCGGGGGAAGTTGCGCGGTTGCGCGCGGCCTTCCCTGGGGGCTACGGATATCTGGACAACGGTTCAAGGGATCGGCGGATGCGATTGCGTCCACGGGTAGGAGCATGGGCAGGGGCTCGCCGTGTAGGAGGCCCTCGCGCACGCCTTCGAGCGGGACGAAGCCGAGTGATTGATAGAAGCTCACGCTTTGTGGCTTGGCGTCGGTGACGACTGCGACGCAGCCGAAACGGTCGCGTTGTTCGACAGCGAGGGAGAGCACGTGGCGAAGGAGCGCGCTCCCGATGCCGTAGCCTTGGGCGCGCGTGTCGACACCCAGGCGTGCCAGACGCAAGACGGGAAGCGGATAGGTCGGCAGACGTTTGCGAAGGCGAGCGCTCGGTACGCGCGCCCGTTCGATGGACGAAGCGGCGACCGTGGCGAAGCCGACGATCCGTTCGTCGAGGACGCCGACGTAGGTCACGGCGAGGTGCAGCTTGAATTGGTTCTGGCCGGCGTAGTGCTCGAAGAAGCGGTCGAGGTCGTCCTGTCCGCACGAGAAGCCGCTGCGATCGTCGTCGCGAGCGAGCGGACGAATCTCAATCGCCTTGGCCACGCATCAGCTCACGCAGGGCCTCGGTGGGCGCAGGTGGGCTCGCGATGAGCTCCGCGATTCGATCGAAGGCTTTGTCGTCGAGGACCAGGCGGGCAGGCACCAACGCTTCATCGGGAAGCTCCGTGCGGGCCTCGATGAAGTAGAGCAGCGCCTGCTCCACCACGAAGTTCTTCTTGAGCCCGCGGCTCTCGACAAAGCGGTCGAGCCTTTCCTTGGTGGCCTCCGAAACGGTGGCCGAGATTTGAGATTGCTTGCTCATTACTGCTCCGGCGGGGTGCCTAGGAAAAACATGGGCCCCAATGGAAAATCTAGCATTGGTGTGAGCTGCCGGCAAGATGGTGTTGGTGGGCATGGGGTGGTTATCGGCCGGCGGCGGCGCGGGTTGTGTGGCTACGCGGCGGTTACGGGCTTGATTTTTTTGAGCTCGGCTTTGTGGAGGCGTTCGGCTTCCCAGAGGTCGAGCTCGCGTTGGGCGTTGAGCCAGAACTCGGGGCTGTTGCCGAAGAAGCGGGAGAGGCGGAGGGCCATGGCCGCGCTCAGCGCGCGCTTTTCGTTGATGAGCTCGTTGACCGTCTGGCGGGAGACTTTGATGGCCTCGGCGAGGTCGGCGACCGAGAGCTCGTAGTCGGGGAGGAAGTCCTCGCGGATGAACTCTCCGGGGTGCGTGGGGCGTCTTCGCCGTTTTCTTCTGAGTGCCATTGTCGTTGCTGTCCGGCGGCAACCGTCGGGACTTGCCCGTGAAGAATAGGTCGCTCGTATGCTTGTTGGCAAATGACTTAATCACGACATTAGTAACGCGTCACGTGACACACGTCAGACAAAAAGAGGCTGGGGAGGCCGTATGAACCCGCGAAGAGCTATCGGCCGGCGTATCAACCTTGGTGAGGCCGCGCGGCCACGTCGCGTTCGTCGCTCTGCCACTCGGTTCAACCAAGGCCTTGGCGGGGGTTGATGTGAAGGCCTAGGAAACAATTACGTATGGAGGCTTCGTCTTCCCGCCCCTAGCTTCCCTCTGATGATCATCGGGAAGGTGAGGTTCGCTATGCGCATGAACGCGATGTGTTGGGCGCTTTCGGCGCTCGTGGTGGTAACTTCTTGTAGCTCGGACGGCGGGTCCTTCGAGCCAGCTCCGACGGAGGTGACGAAGGTCACGGAGGCAGCGCGCGAGGGGTATACATTCGTGCGCTACAACGCGCGACAGCCCGAGTTTCGGGACCGCGCGTCGGACGGGTATGTCGACCAACGGGTGAACGTCGGGGTTCCGGATGGGGTTTCGAGCGACACACCCGTGTTCTACTCACTCGGGGGTGAAGGACCGCCAATCGACGAATGGTTCGTTGCGAACGCTGCGCAGTGGGCTGGAATCCACATGATCGTGGTCGATGTGGAGCATCGAGGGTACGGCGAGAGCCTTTCGGATGACCCTGACCAAACGACACCCAGGTACGTGTCCATGCGCGAGGCGGTGGAGGACGCGCATGAGGTCGCGAAAGCTTTGCAGGAGATCTACACGGGTCCCTGGTTCGTGCGCGGATCGAGCTACACGGGCGGGTTGGTTTTGCAGTATGCCGCGAAGTATCCGGAGGACGTCGTCGCCGTGCTCTCGGCTAGCGGCGTTGTCGATCGCCCCGTCGCGAACCCGACATACGACCCATTCACGAGGGAGATTCTTGGCGAGGAGTCGTACGCACAGGTGGTCGAACACATCGAAAACCTGCAGCCTGCTGCGCTGTTCGATCAGACCTGGATCGACCGCGAGTTTCTCGAAGGTGTCGTAGCGGGGCTCACGCAATACGAGTCGTTTCAGTCCCTGGTACCAGTCTTGAAGAGCCTGCTTGGGACGCGCACCACGGAGCAACTCATCACGGAGGTGCGCGAGCTCGACCAAGCGCTCGCCGACGGGGAGGCGACCTCGTGGGCGGAGAACCGTGCCCTCACCGAACTGTCACGCGAGGATGCTCTCCGGGACTACCCATGGAACCGCTACTACCTCTGGCAGCAATGCACCGACATCGGTGAGTTTCGCACTTCCGGGCCTGACGGCGTGTGGCAGCGAACCGAGGAGGACTGGGCGAGAGAATGCGAAGGCCTGTTCGGGGTCGACTTGGTGAGGCAGCACGAAGGACATCGCGGCGACGTCGCGTCACTCGAAGCTGCCGGGCTTCCGTTGGTGTTCGTGTCGGGTGGGAAGGACCCGTGGTCTCCTCTCGGCCTCGAGGTTCCGCCCGAGAGCGCCCTCATCGACGAGCAGGAGCATTGGAGCGTTTATGAAGCAAGCTACGGGCGGCACTTCCACGTACCAGAGGGCTTCCACGGCCCTGAAAGCTCGAGCTGGGAGCTCGCTCACGCCGTGTGGCGCGCGGCGTTCGAGATGGCCGGGGTGGAGCTACCAGGGCAGGCTCAGGCGTCGGTTGGAGAAAAGGCAAGCGGCGTAGAGCTCGATGGCTTTCGCGGTAGATGAGGGCCTGCGGTTGCACTTCGGTTGTCAAGGAACGCTTGGACTGGCTTGGCGCCTGAAGCGGTTTCGTAGAACCGCCATCTTCTGCGGCGCATGCTTGGTTATCGGGCGGGAGCTGCGGCAGTTGCGGGTTAGTTGAGGAGGGTTCGTTCGCGGCGGTGGACTTTGATGATGGGGTGACGGCCTAGGAGCCAGGTTGGGTTGTTGCCTGGGGGGAGGATTTTTAGGCGGCCGCCGTGTTCGCCTTCTAGGTGGCAGAAGGCGCAGGGGGTTGTGAGGTTTTCGGGGGCGTCGGTGCCGCCGTTGGCGCGGTACTGCACGTGGTGGAGGGTGACGTTGCGGTTTTGGCAGACGGGGTTGGTGCAGCGGTAGCGATCGCGGCGGTAGATCTGCTCCCATTTGTCGGAGGTGCCTAGGTGGGGGACCCAGACTTGCCAGAAGTTGACGCAGAGGAACTCGACGAAGCTTTCGCCCGGGAAGTTTTTGCGGTGGAGGCGTTCTAGTTGGCGGTAGTGGAGGAGAACGTCGCCGGGGACGCGGATGCGCAATGTGATCTTGGCGGATGGACCTACGGATATCTGGACAGCGTTGCTTCGTCGTCGGGTTCGTTGCTTGGGGACTCGAGGTTGCGGATGACCCTTCCTAGGAGGTCGCCGCTTAGGATGGCGCGTTCGGCGGCTTCGACTTGTTGGAGCTGGGTGTCGGTGGGGGGTGAGGTGTCGGTCTGGCCTAGGTAGCGGGTGGAGATTTCTACGGCTTGGACTTCTTCGCGGAGGTGTTTGAAGGTGCGGCGGGTGGCGCGCTCGACCCAGGCTTGCTCGGTGTCGGCGGACGCGATGCGGGCGATGAGTTGGGCGGCTTCGAAGCCGATGCGGCCTCGTTGGAGGGCGTCGATGAGGTGGTCGCGGCCCTCGGTGCGGCGGGCGAGGCTGACTTTGCTGCGGAGGGAGGCGCGCGACATGCCGAGGCGTTCGCGGGCGTAGTGGGCTTCGGTGGCGAAGCCGAGGGATTGCCAGCCGCGCAGGGCGAGGAAGCGTTGGGCGATGCGGCCGAAGAAGAGGTCGCGACTGGCGAGCTCGGCGCTGTAGTGACGGATGCGGGTGTCGAGGGCTTCGATGGATTCGATGCCAGCTGGGAGGTCGTCGGCGTCGGGGGCTTCGCCTGGGATGGGAGCGGTGGTGACTGCGGGGCGGGTTTGGAGCTCAGCTTCGGCTTGTTGGTGTTGGAGATACTGGAGCTGCGCGCGCCAGGCGATTTGTTCGGCTTCCATCTGCGCGGTGACATCAGCTTCCGTGGAACCTTCGGCTTCTTGGGATCGCGCGGGAGCGGTGAGATTGAGCAGGGGGATGGTGGCTTCGGCTAGAAGTGATTCGAGGAAGTGGGCGCCGGTGTGCGTGCCGCTCATGTGCTCGACCATCATGCGGGTGGCTTCGAGGGCCCATGCTTCTTCGACTGGGAGCGTGAGGGAGAGAGTGCTTGTGTGGTCGTCGGCGTCGGTTGGGTCGGGTGAGGCTGATGACGCTTGTGACTCTTGGGGGGTCAGCGCGATGCGCATGGCTTGGACCGTTTTGCCGCGGGCGACTTGGAGGAGTGCGGCTTCGGTTTGGGGGGTGGCGTGGCGTGCGAGGAGCTCGGCCATGGACCAGCCGATGGCGCCGGACTCGAGTGCCGCTGTTAAATGAGGGAGCGATTGGAGGCGGCGCGCGAGGGTGCGGGTTTCGGCGGCCCAGCGACCGCCGCGGTTGCAGCGTTCGAGCGCGTACGCGCCGAGGGTGGAGAAGCCGAGCTCGTGGATGCCGTCAGCCGAGGCGGTGGAGGGCTTGGCCGATGCGGAGACGGAGGCGGCCGGCGCCGCGGGCCAGGCGGTGGAGCTCGGTGTCGAGCTGGGTGGTTTCGGGGGGTGCGGTCGGGGGCGAATGGCCGAGGATTGGGGCCAGGAAGGGCGCGGGGAAGTGCGAGGGGGAACTTCGCATGATTGCTGATGTTTATAGCTTTAATACTGAACGTTTGTAAAGTACTTTTTGGGCTTTGGTGGGGGTTATCGGCCGGGGGCCGGCGATGTTGCGTGCTTTCGTTCGAATTCGAATTGAGGGTGCGGATGAGGAGGTCGACGGAGACGCTTGGGTCGCCGGCTTCCATTTTGGCGACTCGGGATTGGCTGGAGCCGATGAGGTCGGCGACTTCGGTTTGGGTGTCGCCGACGCTTTCTCGGCGCTCTCTCAGCGATTGAGAACTGCTACGGAGGCATGGCTGCGATTTGGTGGCGGAGGGCTCTTCGTCTGCGATTCTTCTTTCGGAGTCGTACCGAGCTGACGATGAGACCTGCGAGCCCCGCCAACATGAGCGTCGCGCCCGCGCCGATCATCGCTCGCTCGCCCGGGGTTCGTGGGTCCGGCACAGTGTCGCACGGGGCATCCGTGAAGCAGAGTGTCAGGTCGAGGCTCCCAGCGATCATCAACGCGGCGCCGCCACCCGCCGCGAAGTACGAAAGGGGGATGCCGACCGCCGGCGCCCAGATGTGAATGGAGTCGTATTCGAGTTGGAGCGCCTCCAAGGTTGGCTCCGGCGGGACGTATCGTAGGTCGAGAGGAGGGCGCTCGACATCGCCGCTTTGGGCGGACGCAGGTGGAGCGGTGAAGAGCGTTGCGCCGGCTGCGAGCCCGAGGAGCAGCGACGCGTGAATCCAGTTGCGTGGTTGCATGGGTACTCCCTTGGTTCTGGTAGGGAGCAAGATGCGTACCGCGCTGGAACGCTGGGAATTGACCAGGTTTCCGCGGCGCGTGTGCTGGTGAGCCACGCAGGTGTGGCGAGATTGGCCCGGGGGCTGAGATGGCGCCTTTGTCTGCTAGGTGCCTTTGGGAAGGTCGGTTGGCTCCTGGCTTGGCCACCACGGGGCAGGCGCGACCGGTCGATGGGACTCACGGATATCTGGACAGCTTCGTCCGGCGCCTCGTCTTGGGAGGTTACGGATATCTGGACTGGACCTGGTTGCTACTTCTTGGTGCGGCGTGCGCGTGAGGCTTTGGTCGTCGGCTTCTTCGGTGACACGGCGTTGAGCTCGAGTTGAAGGCCGAGGGCGGCGACGTACTTTTCGAGGGTGGAAACGCGGACGTCGTGGCCGGACTCGAGGCGGCTTACGATGGCCGGGGACGTGCGCATGAGGGCGGCGACTTGGGTTTGCGTTTTGCCCTTCGCGCGGCGGCGTTCGGCCATTTGCCGGCCGAACGTCAGGCGGGCCTGCACGTCGGCCACCAGGGCGGCGAACCCTGGTTCGCGTGCGTCGCGCTCAGCGATGTAGCGTTCGAGGTCGTCTGTTGGTTTCGATTGGCGGCCCATGACTTATCATATTTAGTATACTTTTCATGATATGACAATTCGTAGAACCGCCATCGTCTGCGGTGCATGGTTGGTTATCGGGCGGTGGCGGAGGGAGTTGCGCGATTGCGCGCGCCCGTGGCGCGCGCCGTAGGCGCGCCCTTCTGCTCTACTTCGGTGCCGACGAGGTAGTAGACGTGGTTTCGACTCGTTGGGAGCGGGAGACGGCGGATGCCTTTGAGCTCGCCGCGTCGAGGGCTCAGCGCTTGGCTAGGTCGGCCAGGACGTCGGCGGCGGGGCGGCCTTCGCCGGCTTGGAACGACGCCCATGCTTGCCCGATGGCGGCGTGGAGTGCGGCGCGTTCGGCCTCGTCGAGGCCGTCGCCGGCGTCGTCGATGATGAGATCGAGCTCGGTGCCTTCGGGAAGGTCGGTTGGCTCGTCCACGATGAGACGGCCGTCTCGAACTCGGGCGCGAATCGTCGACATCATGGTGAGAGTAGCACGCGGCCTTGGGTGGGCCTAGCGCGTGTGGTTTGGGTTGCCTGCTTCGGCATGGATGGGTTACCGGCCGGCGGCGGAGGAAGTTGCGCGATTGCCTACGCCCGAGGCTGAGGTGTGAGCGCTCGCCGCAGGTCGACTCGCGTCTCGTTCTGGGAGCTCGAGGGCCAAGTCGCGGACGTGGGCGAGGCTCTTTTCCTGCCATCGGCGGAACAGGGCGATGATGGGGGCCGCGATTGGGTATGCGAGCGGTGAGCGGAGCTCGAACACGTAGGCCCAGTCGATGCGGGTGCCTTCTGCGACCTCGGAAAACGTCCATGTGCCCTCGCCACTGCGCACCAGCCAGGCAAACGGAGGCTTGAGACCGCTTGTCCACTTGTAGCGATGCCGCGTGGGCACGTCGTGTTCGAGAATCTCTTCGGTGAGCACGGCGCCATCGGTGAGCTTGATCTCCCGGCGTGCGCCTCGTTGCAACGCACGCCCCTCGAGCAGCTTGCTTTCGGCTACTCCTGCGACTGGTCCGTACGGGAGCAGGGCTCGTTCGTAGGTTTCGTTCTTCGTGGAGAGCTCGAAAACCGACTCGCGTGCGCGGGGAATGGTAATGGAAGCGGAGCTGGTGACATTCATTGGACCTCGGATGCTACCATCGCCACCCTTTGGCCTCAATCGCCGCAGCGCGCGGGCCTTCGACCTCGGGCGTTGCTCGAACGACCTGCGATTTACGCGAAGCTTGGTTTGCGGGAGCTGCTCGAGTGGGCGGCGCGGGACGAGCTGCGCGATTCGGTGGCTGCGACGTGGTGGTCGTCGGTGGGGAGCTAGGTCACCGAGTCCGTGTGATCATTGGCAGTTCACTCGTCGATGAGCACCCAGGCGAAGTCGTGGGCCCAGAACAGGAACGAGTCGAGGCCCTCGTAGACCTTGCGGGCTCCGGTGCCGTCGGCGCGGGCGACGTAGAGGGTGGAAACGTAGACGATGCCTTCGGTGCTGGTCACGTAGGCAATCCAGGCGCTGTCAGGACTCCAGCTGAATAGCTCGTCGAGCTCCTCTCCCTCTTCAAGTGGCAGGCTGATGACTTGGCTGTTCGTGCCGTCGGGCTCACTCGTACGAATCGCGATCTCCGTGGCGCCGCCTTCCGCGGAGAAGTAGGCGAGCAACCGACCGTCGGGGCTCCACCGAACGAGACCGGAATGGGTGGCCCTGGGGTAGGTCGTTGGTGCGACCATCTTCCGGTCCGAGCCGTCGGGCGCGGCTGTGTAGATGTTCGCCCATTGACCGCTCTCCCCCGCCATGTATGCAAGGCGGCTGCCATCGGGGCTCCACTGGTAGCCGAACGCCACGAGGCCGCCCTCTTCGAGCTCGATGTGGACGCGCTGGTTGTCCGTGCCTTCGACACTGTTTGTGAAGAGCTCGAGGGGCGCGTTCTGGTGGACGCGGCTGAGGTACGCGATGCGTGTTCCGACGGGACTCCAGCTGCCGTCGAATACCACCCCGTCGGCCTCGATCTCCCGGCTCACCTTCTCGTTGTCGGAACCATCCGGTCGCGCGACATACAGCTCGTTCGTTCCGTAGGTGTCCAAGTCGCCCCGATACCAAATCCATTCACCACCAGAGCTCCATGCGTAGCGCACGATTTCGCCTCGGTCGGCGGGTGGGCCGTTGACCCGTTGCAGGTCCGAGCCGTCGGGGTTCTGGTGAAGAGGCCGTTGAAGTGAGGCGGATCCGGCGAGGCCATGTAGGCGACACGTCCGCCGGTTGGGCTCCACGTGACGAAGGGCCGCGAGATGCCGGGGGCGGACGTGACGTTTTGGTTCTCTGTTCCGTCAGGTGCGGACGTGTAGAGGCCCATGGCTCCTTCGTCGACCTGGTTCGCCATGTAGAGGAGGCGGTTGCCATCGCGATCCCAGCCGTACCAATTGGGGATGTCGGTTCCCGGCGTGAGGACGCCGTTGACCTTTTGGTCGATGAGACTGCCATCAGGCGCCGAGGTGTAGAGCTCGTAGACTTGATGCGAGTCGTAGTCGGCTTCGAACGCGATCAGGGTGCTCGCCGCATTCCACTTTGGTCCGCCGATGATGCCGCCGGTCGGGCCGAGATTGGGCAGCGGCTCGCGGGTGATCCGAACCGGGTCGCCCGCCTCGACCGTCGGCGCCACGTACAACGCCGAGCCCCAGGTCGCCCCGAACGCGGAGTAGACCACCCAGCGTCCGTCCGGGCTTGGGAAGAGGCTCGTGAGCTTGGTCCCGGGCGCCGGTGCGGTCCCGAGCTCGAGTGGCGCGTCGGTTTCTTCTGGGAGCGCGCGGAACAGGGCTTCGTCGGTGCGGAAGAGAATGAAGGGGCCATCGGGGGGCTGGCCGCCAGCGCCGCCTTCTCCACCTGAGCCGCCCTCGCCCGACGAGCCGCTGGCGCCGCCCGCGCCCGCCGAACCACCGACGCCGCCCGCGCCGCCCTCGCCCGACGAACCACCGAGGCCGCCCGTGCCGCCCTCGCCTCCCGCACCACCTCCGCCCGTTGCGCCGGCACCCGCGGTGCCGCCATCTGCGAGCGAGCCGCCGTTCGCTCCACTACACGCGACCAGGAGCGCCAATGCTGCGAGAGCGGCGGGTTTGGTAGAACTAGGCATGCAGCGCGGAGGTTACGGCAAGAGTGGCCACCGATGGAAGTGACGGGTTCGTTCGGCTCTTCGTCTTCGGGGGTTACGGATATCTGGACAGCTTTTTAGGAGGCTAGGAAGAAGCGGTTGCGCCGATTGCCCTACCCACTTGCTTTCGGTTTACGCCGAGGGCGAGGAGGGTGCGGATGAGGAGGTCGACGGAGACGCTTGGGTCGCCGGCTTCCATTTTGGCGACTCGGGATTGGCTGGAGCCGATGAGGTCGGCGACTTCGGTTTGGGTGTAGCCGACGCTCTCTCGGCGCTTTCTCAGCAGCGCGGCGAGGGAAAGCTGGAGCTCGATGTACTCGGCTTCCTCGTCGGTGAGGCCGAGGAAGTCTTTGGCAGAGCCGAACACCCACTTGCTTTCGGTTTACGCCGAGGGCGAGGAGGGTGCGGATGAGGAGGTCGACGGAGACGCTTGGGTCGCCGGCTTCCATTTTGGCGACTCGGGATTGGCTGGAGCCGATGAGGTCGGCGACTTCGGTTTGGGTGTAGCCGACGCTTTCTCGGCGCTTTCTCAGCAGCGCGGCGAGGGAGAGCTGGAGCTCGATGTACTCGGCTTCCTCGTCGGTGAGGCCGAGGAAGTCTTGTGCAGAGCCGAATTTCCATCCCTGGGCCTCGAGGCGACGTCGTTTCGACGCTTTCATTGGCTCTCTCCTCTCAGCAAGCCAAACAAGCGGCTCATCTGGCATGAAACCCGGCTGCCGTTATGTCATATTCGACATGGATTCGCAACTGAAGCGCCATGATTCCCAGTCATGGGAGTTTGCGGTCGCGGGCGGGCGGAGTTGCGCGATTGCGGGCGCTCTGGGTGCGCTCTTTCGGGGGGCTCGGTTGCCCGAATATCAAGCTTGGTGAGGCCGCGCTGCGGCGCATGGTGCCCTTGCTGAGGGTTCACTGTATTCTTGGCCGCTGATGTCGGACGACGAGAAGCTCACGAAGATTGAGATCCGCACCGATGAGGACGGAGAGGTGTCGGTAGAAACACCCTGGGTGTCTCATGTGGGTCCGAATCGGTACAAGCTCGACAACCTTCTCTTCTATGCCTACCGTCTCTCCTGGGGCGACATCGTCGAAGCCGAGGTTCAGGAGCACGGCTTTCCGCTGTTCGTTCGCGTTGTGGAGAAGTCGGGCAATCGCACTGTGCGGGTCATCGTCGAGCCACCAGCCGACGAATCGGAGGAGAACAAGGCGGCCATCGAAGACTTGATCACGATGGGTTGTTCTCTCGAGTGGGCGAACCCGGGATACGTGGTCGTCAACGTGCCGGCTGATACTGATCTAGACGATGTTGCGAGACACCTGACTCCCACTGGTCTGAACTGGGAGTACGCGGATCCGACCTGGGAGGATCTCTTCGGCCCATGAGCGCCATTGTCGCGAACAACGAAGAGCGCCGCGGGCGCCGGGGACGCTTGTTCTGGGCCTCGTCTTCGGGGGTACGGATATCTGGACAGCTTCGTTCGAGCCTTTGTCTTTGGGACTCCCGGATATCTGGACTGGGGGTTCTGGTGAACGGTTATCGGCTCTTCGCCTTGGCTGGGGATGGGCCGCGGCCTGCTGCACCGCGAATGATGTTGGGGTGACGGGCTGCGATTTTGAGGAGGGCGATGGCGGGGCCTTCGGGTTGGCGGCGGCCTTGCTCCCAGTTGCGCAGGGTGTGCACGCTGATTTCGAGGGCGCGTGCGAACTCTTTTTGGCTGAGCTTTGTGAACCTTCTGAGCGCCACGATGTCTTTGCCGGACTCGATTCGGCCTTCCATGATGCGGCGGCGCGTGGTCGCGCGGATCATGTGTTTGAAGTCGCGCTCGGTGAGCCGGCGGAACTTCGGAGATCGTCAGTCATGGATGGCCGATCGCGAACGATTCCGGGATAGGTCTCATCGAGCTCGTCGAAGCGACCGGCCTCCCAGATGAAGATGGGCTTTGCGTCTTCGAAGCGTAGGCCGTGCTTGCGTTGGTTGGCATCGTTCTTCGCGGGATCCCACTCGAAGCGGATCGACATTGGAAGTGTCGCCTTTCAAGAGGGGTAAGTCAATGGCTTACCCTTGGGTTCGGAAGGGAGCGCTGCATTGCGACGGTTATCGGCCGTCGCCGGGGGAAGTTGCGCGGTTGCGCGCGCCCGTGGCGCGCGCCGGAGGCGCGCCCTTCCCTGGGGTTACGGATATCTGGACAGCTTCTTAGGGCGAGGTGTGAGCGCTCGCCGCAGGTCGACTCGCGTCTCGTTCTGGGAGCTCGAGGGCCAAGTCGCGGACGTGGGCGAGGCTCTTTTGCTGCCATCGGCGGAACAGGGCGATGATGGGGGCCGCGATTGGGTATGCGAGCGGTGAGCGGAGCTCGAACACGTAGGCCCAGTCGATGCGGGTGCCTTCTGCGACCTCGGAAAACGTCCATGTGCCCTCGCCACTGCGCACCAGCCAGGCAAACGGAGGCTTGAGACCGCTTGTCCACTTGTAGCGATGCCGCGTGGGCACGTCGTGTTCGAGAATCTCTTCGGTGAGCACGGCGCCATCGGTGAGCTTGATCTCCCGGCGTGCGCCTCGTTGCAACGCACGCCCCTCGAGCAGCTTGCTTTCGGCTACTCCTGCGACTGGTCCGTACGGGAGCAGGGCTCGTTCGTAGGTTTCGTTCTTCGTGGAGAGCTCGAAAACCGACTCGCGTGCGCGGGGAATGGTAATGGAAGCGGAGCTGGTGACATTCATTGGACCTCGGATGCTACCATCGCCACCCTTTGGCCTCAATCGCGGTAGCGCGCGGGCCTTCGACCTCGGGCGTTGCTCGAACGACCTGCGATTTACGCGAACCTCGGCTTTGCGGGACCTGCTCGAGTGCGCGGCGCGGCACAAGCTGCGCGATGCGGTGGCTGCGACGCGGCGGTCGTCGGTGGGGAGCTAGGTCGCCGCGTCCGGTGGTGAGCGGCCTACCCGCTTGGTTTCGGTTTGCGGTGGCGCGCGAGGGTGTGGGTTTCGGTTGGCCAGCGACCGCCGCGATTGCAGCGCTCGAGCGCGTATGCGCCGAGGGTGGAGCATTGTCCAGCGCTATAGGGGGTCTTCGGGCTCTTGCGGATCCAAGCCGGCAATCCTGTAGGCATCGCCCGCCAGACCCTGACCTTTGATGATCCCCTCGATAATTTTTCGGTTTAGCCCCTGGCACTCGAGGATGTTGTCGACAACCAACGATGCATCCGGCGCCTGGTCGACAACGTCGGGGGCGACCACGACCTTGGTTGCGAGTCTGTCGATGGAAGCGGAACGGCAGGTGAACCAACCAGGCTTCGTTGTGAACCGAATCAGGTCGCTTGTATTTGCGTCTTTCGGAACCATTAGCGCCAGGAGCTTTCGGTCTAACGGGATAGCGACCCCGTAGAGCGGTAGCAGTGGACCTCCTTTTGGCTGCATGGGGACGAAAAAGACACCGCTGGACGGACACAGCAGCAGGTCGTGCGGTGTTGTGACGACCGAGAGCGCGCGGTGTTGTTCGTAGTGGCGGAGGAGGCTGTCGAGCTCTGCGTCCGTGTGGAGGAAGACATCGTCGAGGCTAGTCCCCGATTTGCCCACGGTCGCTTCGATGACGCGAGGAAGCTGAAACAGCACGAAGAGGAATAGCGCTCGATGTACGTCCCAAGGAATGGCCTTGGGAGGCGCTCCGGCCGCACAGTCGCTGCGATACTGCGCTACGGGTGCCTCAATGAGCTGGCTGAGACGTTCCTCGGTCTGCGCCGTGTTCAAGCCGCGCTGGGCGAAAAGGCTACGCGAACTGCTCTCACGCAGCTTCTTGGCCTCGACATCTACGAAGTAGAGTCGACGTTGGCCGAACTCCCACGGCCTCGTCAAGAACCGTGAGATGAAGTGACAGTTGATCGGTGTGTCCGTGCCTGAACCGGCTGGCATCTACGCAGTCTAGAAGCTGCTCGGCGGAGCACAATGTATTCGCTGCGTGTGGGGGGAGTTGGGTCGAGCTGGGTGCCGAGCTTACGCCTCGACGCCAGCGAGCTTGCCGGGCGGCGGCTTCCCGCGCAGCGCGCCCCTGGCTTCCTTCCGCTTCGACCAAGCGGGCCAAGTGGCCGACGTGGACTGGTCGAGAGCGACATAGCCAGCAGTACCTCCCGTAGAGGGCTCTCGAATCTCGATCAACGAGCGTGTCGCCGTGCTCGCGGTGGTCGGGTACAGGATCGCTGCCGTCGAGCCCTTCGGCTGGCTGAGGGCGTAGACGGAAAGCTGGTAGAGCATGTCGCGCGGAAGGAGTGCTCCCAGAGGTCTCGGTACTTCGCGTCGAGCAGGCGCGAGGACCTTTTTCTTCTGCGAATCGCGTAGTCCGGTCTCGGCCGCGGCGCTTGTCGGCGCTGAGGGTTGTGGCCAGGGACGTATCGCATCATGTCCGTCAAGCCGTGCTGTGAGTCGACGTGGAAATCCGGAAGGTTCTCGCTCAGAAATCTGAGAAGCAGCGTTTCGAAGAAGAGGTTCATGTCGAAGAGAAAGCCGTCGAGGCGCTGATATGCTCTTCGCCTTCCATGTCGACAAGACTGCCGAAATAGAGGATCTCAACCAATCGAAGTACAAACTCGTAGGGAGCAACGAGCCGGTTCAACTTCGGTTGGCTCTCGCCAGCAGGTCGGAAGAAAGAGTAACAGGACTGGCTAAGATCCACGATCAAGCGTCTTTGTCGACCAACGGAAGCGGCGAGAGCGTGATCTTGTGCGATCCTATGCGCGAGGTCGATCCCCGCAAGCAGCACCTGGTTCAAGAGATGATCCGTGGACCGAGGGTAGTGGCGGCAAGGAAGCGTGGTTCCTCTTTCCCCTTGCTTTGCGAGCCTGCCGAACGCGATACGGCCTCGTCGGGGCTTCTAGATCTTCATCGATTTCTAAGATAGGAGCGAGCGATTCCTCGCTCGATGAGATCCCGCACCTCCGAATAGAGTTGCGCAATGATGAGATCCTGGAAAAGGTCACCTGTCGTGGCGAAATCCGCCGGCCGAAATCGCGCCATGTCCGCCAACCCGTAGGCATAGCGAAACAAGCGTAAGCAGCTCTGAAGTCCCTATCTTGGGTGCGATCGTGAGCGTGAGGCGTCCGAGATTGATGCGGCCGACGTGCGAACGCGCGCGAATATGGAGGCCGTCGTAGAGGTCGCGAAACTCAACGGTCCTGCGATGCGGTCAAGGCCTCAGCGATGCGGCGGCTCTCCGCGTCATCGAAAGCAAATCCGCAGAGGGCGCCCTGACCTACGTCGCCCGGCCCGACGGACTCCCATTCTTTCAACGCGATGTGCAGGTCGCTCAATCGCCCTGCCCTTCGTCGTCGTCCTCCGCGGCGTCCTCCTCATCTGAGGCTGCATCTTCCGCCTCCGCTTCGGCGTCCACGGCTCGCGGGGGTCGCGGTGATCACCTCGAAAGCCGAGAGCAATGCCTCGAGAAGGTCCGCGCGCCGGCTGGGCTCGAACAACGACTCATCGATGCGCTGCTGATCGCGAAGAACGATCGTGTCGCCCAGGATGCTCTCGAGCGCCTCGAAGTCTTCGTAACAGTACTCTTGGAGGAGCGGGATGATATCGTCTCTCAAGACCTCAGCGAAGCGGCCCTTATCCTGAATGCCAACGCCTCCGCGCATGAGATACGAGTGACCAATCTGGAGATTCCGCGAGCCGCGGCCGGCAAACCGCACGACCCGTTTGTTCAGCTCTTCGAGCCAGGCCCAAGCGGCAGTCCCCCTACACTGGCGCCCTTGAGCGTTGATGCGTCCGGCATGAGCTCGACGAAAGCAACCGTCTACGCAGCGCCGCATCAAGAAGCGCAATGGAGCGGTCCGCTGTGTTCATCGTGCCAACGACGAAAACGTTGGGCGGTACGATGAGCTCCTCCCCCGTGAGCGGCAGCAAGATCGGCTTTCCGCGCTTGTCCTTCTCGAGAATGGTGAGCAGCTCACCGAAAATCTCGGTATGTCCCCACGATTAATTTCGTCGATCAGAAGAAAGTAATTCCGACGCTCGGTCCGCTTTTGCTCTCTCGCATAGTTGTGCGAAGACGCCCTTGCGGGGCTCGAATGCCAAATTACCATTGTCGACGACGGGACGATATCCGATCAGAAAGTCCTCGTAACCGTAGCCGGGGTGGAAACAGCATTGTGTGAACGCCTTGGTCTCGACGAGGCTGGTGCGGTCTGCTTCGGAAAGGCTGGCGTAAGAACGGCCAAACCAGGAGCGGGAAGCGAGCTCCCTAACGGCTTGTTCGGCCCAGTATGTTTTCCCGGTGCCTGGCGGGCCATACAAGATCACTTGGCCTTTTCGCTGCAAAGCTGCTTGCACACGCGCAAGAACGCCTCCCAACGGCGTCAATTGCCCTAGCCGGTTTCTTCCCTCCAGCGTGGTCCGGCGCCGATTCGGTTTGAGGTTCTGCAAGGCGTCGCTCTATCTCGATCAGGTTGGTCGGGTGTTTCCTGAGTTTGACGAAGGTGGTTCGAAGGCCCTCGGATTTTGGCAATCGCCAGTTGTCGAGAACGCGCCAGCGCACGGGGCGCCGATGGGCAAACGGTCCGTCGCCTGTCTGGTGGTAGTAGTCGCCCGTAATTTCCCCGATGCCGAGAACCCGAGTTCCATTCATTGCGACCACGACATCGGAGGCTCCGCCGCGGTCGCGAAGTTGAATAGCTGATTGGCGGATCGGGGTCACGACGCTTGCGTTGCCAGGAAAATGCTTGTCGACTAGCGCGCGAACAAGATCTTTGCCCGCTGCGTTTCGCTCAATCGCGTCCAGCGAGCCGATCTCCGCTCCAGCCCACCGCAGCGAAGCCACCGTCTCGCATTCGAATCCATTCGGTCTCGCTTCCATCTTCTCCCGGGCTCGTTCCGATTCGCCAGTACTGTGCGGATTCCCATCGCGCCGGTTCAGACACCGACGTGAGTCACGGGCATCTCGAGCTGGCGGGCGATGGCCATGAAGAGCCTGGCATACTCGTACCCGGCCGTCCGAAGGAAGCTTCAGCAGCTTGATGAGGTGATACTTTTGGTAGCTAACCGCGTGGTAGTCGTCGAGTAGATCGGAAAGAGGAGCGAGAAGTACTTGTGGCCCCAAGCGCTCTCGGCGAGATCCGGAGCGAGCTCTTCCATTCGCTTCTGAATGGCTGCGTAGTCGGCAGTCTCCGGTGTATCGGCGAACTCAGCGAGAACCTCGGCACCCGCAAGAAGCTGGTCCCGTTGACCTCTCACCAACTCGACCGCTTGGCGGACGGAGAGCCGTTTCTGAGACTGTGGACTACCGGTCATCCAATCTCCGGTTTGCGTGCTCTGGTAGATCCCGAACTTGAGGGCGCTTCCACCAGCGATGCTTCCGAACTGCGACATGACGGAAACTCCTCGTCATCCTTGAACTCTAACCAATACACGAGACTGTCCTTTGGTACCCCGCCCGTGAATGGTGTTCAGGAGCTGTTCGCCATCAAGGCCACGCAGAACCTCAGGTCCAAACTTCTCCCGAAAGCGGAGATAAGAGGCACCGAGCTTGTCTCCGGACTCGGGGGGCGGCCGTCTCGTCGACGCTCTGATGGAGCTTCGTGAGCTCCTCAACGAGGTAGTCCGGGAGCTCGGGGCTGATGACATCGATGTCGATACCGGCACTGACCTGACGAACGACCTCGTCGGGATCGACGCGACCAAGCTCGCGACCCCGATCCGTGAGCTGCCACATAGCCCGCAGTGGATTCAACAACGATGCCTATCTTCTTCAGATAGGTGCGGGCCCATGCCATTCGGTAGGAGACCTCGGATGCCCTCACCCTTTTCCGGGTCGTGGGGGACGGCAAGAACATCGTGACTGAGTCCCATCTTCTTAGCCGCAGCCATGTCCAAGTCGTCATTGGACATTGGCGCTCGCGGCCCTCAAGGACCTCGATGATGGGGTTCATGTAGCGCTGGAAGACCGGTGCTTTTGGTTTCGGAGTTTATTGTCGTTGTTCATGTTCTGGTCGTCAGCCGCCTTCACGCAGGCCCGATGGTGCAAGAGATTACAACAGGAACGCGTCCGGCACTGACGAAATATCTGCGTTGGTGCCGAAGAGTCCACCGTTGTTAGACGGCGTGGCTAACGGCCTGCGAGCGAGCAGGGGCGCGCAGAAATCGTAGTGGTGCGTGACGTCGAGCAGGCCGATCGTCTCGTTGTTTGCTCTTTCGGACGTGCAACCTTGATAATGAATGAGCGGGGCGTGAGCCAGGCGATTCCCGTCACAAGCCGAACCCATGGCCGCGGGGAAACTCAAGTTCTTGATCGACACCAACATCCTGGTTCCGGCGGAGCCAGCCACGTCTGCGGACCTGAGCAGTGGCAATGAGCTTGTTCCTCGATTCTACCGCCTCGTAGCTGAGTTGGGTCACCAGATCTACTGCCATAGCGCCATCGAGCACGACTTCCGGCGGGACACAAACGAAGATCGAAGGC
>CAVWBW010000003.1:0-131238 GCA_963753395.1 uncultured delta proteobacterium
GCTACCCAATCGGGTCACGGGGTGTAGCACAGCCTGGTAGTGCGCATGCTTTGGGAGCATGAGGTCGCTGGTTCGAATCCAGTCGCCCCGACTAGTGATTACGAGTGGTTACGCGTCCGGCGCTTCTCGAGTTGGCCTCTCGTTGACCAAATATTGACCACGATGTGGCGGTGACGCCGGTTCGAGCGCCTGAACGAGGCGCAGCTGGGCACTGCTGCCAAGGTGCGCGTACACCTCGGTGCTCTGGGCGGAGCGGTGCCCGAGTTGAGCCTGGATGGCCCTGATCGGCTGACCGCCCGTGGCCGCTTGGCTAGCCATCGAGTGCCGACCGATCTGGTGGTGGGAGAGCAGGGGTAGCCCGAGCGCCTTCTGCACGGCGCGCAGCGGGCGCTTGTGGCTGTCGAGGTGCTTGGGAAAGGTGCCGTCCTGGCTGAAAAGGAACTGCGGTCCTGCGTACCCCTGATCGACATGCCAGCGGATGGCCTCGAGCACGTCTCGGCCAAGCGCTGTCGTGTAGACCTCGTGGTTCTTGCGGCTACCCAGCATGGCCGGGCGGTCCTTGTATCCACGCTGAACGGCGCGATCGACGATCAACATGGGGGGTACGTCCCGGACGCGATCCCTCGAGATCGCGTAGACCTCCCCGGTGCGCAGTCCAAGGCGTGTCGTGAGATAGAAGAACGCATACCAACGCGGCTGCATCTCGAACATGCCTTCAAGGAGCCGATCGCGCTCGGCTTCCGTGTACCATCGCGGCTGCTTTCGGATCACCTTCTCGGTCGGGACGTACGGGATCGATTGGAGCAGGTTGCGCTTCAACGCGTATCGCAGCACCGCCCGAACGAGTGCAAGGTGATGGTTGACGGTGCTCGGCGCGTAGTGCGCCGGCAACGATTGCTTGAGCCTATCCATCTCGAGCGTCGTGACCTCGTCGAGGTAGAGGTGCCCGAGCACAGGGTTGACCAGCGGCCAGCGTCGGTGCCAGTGGTCTCGCCCAAGCGGCTTCATGTGGATGTTAGCAGCCATGTACTGCTCGTACGCGTCTGCCAGTGTGATGCGTTTGCGATCGGACATTGCGTCCTCCTGCGCGCGTTTCTCTGCGGCAAGCGCTTGCGCCTTGGTTCGAAAACCAGACTTGCGATAGCGCTTGCCTCGAGCTCTGAAGTCGTACTGCCATTTCTTGGCAATCTTTCTAACGGCCATGCGATGAGTTCCCTTCTGCGGAAAATCGCCGCATCGCCATGTCCGGATCTGTCAGATACAGGTCTAACATATCCCGGCGAAATCTACGTCGCCTTCGCATGCCGTAGACGGGAACCTGGCCCGCACTCACCAGATTGCGCAGGTGCCCCACCGACCACCCGGCGTACCGCGCTGCCTGCTCGTAGGTGAGCCAGTTTGGTTCGTGCGTTTCTCCCTGGAATCGATCGTGATCTCTGTTGGTCAACCGTCGCCTCTCCGGGCTGTTCGTCGCCAATGCACCGATCCGCCCATCTCTGTTATCGGTTTTGCCCCCCAAAAAGTTGTCCTGGGGACGCAACTTTTTTCGTCCGGTCCCCAAAGGAGCGATCTTCCGCGTGTGACTTTCAGTGCCAACGAGTGACAGCCAGTGACAGAATTGGTCAGCATGTGACTCGCTACCGGAGGGCAAGGGATAGTTTTGTCTGCCAACAAAACTGCTCGCGGTGCCCTCTCCCGCTCGTCGCGTGATCGTTCGTGCGAGCTGCGCGCTCAACGCCTTCGGCTTATTCGCCGCTCGCCGCGGCGCGGGTAGTCTCCACGAACGCCCTTACTGGTTCACTTGGGTTGCGATACAACGAGCTAGCACTGCGAAACTCGGCTCGCAGCTTGATCCCAATGAGCTACGAGGTCAGGTGCTTCTTGACGCGCCGCCGAAGCACTGGAAGCAGCCTCGCCTCGAACCAAGGGTTGTTCTTCATCCAGATGCGTGAGCGCCAACTGGGGTGCGGGAGAGGCATGGTCCGGTTGCTGTACTCGTCGAAAGCACGCACCGTTTCCGTCAGCGTCTTCTTTCGTAACGCACCGAGGTAGTGACGGTGTGCGTACTGACCAACCAGCAGCACGAGCGGGTCTCGAGCAATCGCGTCAAACACACGCTGGTGCCACTGTGGTGCGCACTCGGGGCGCGGTGGCGCGTCGCCGCTCTTTCCTTTTCCAGGGTAACAGAACCCCATCGGGACCAGCGCGAACGAGTCTGGGTCGTAGAACGACTCCGTAGACACCCCGAGCCACTCCCGAAGATGCTCCCCGGACGGGTCATCCCATGGGATCCCCGACTCGTGCACCCTGCTTCCGGGCGCCTGCCCGACAATTGCGATTCTACTCTTCCGCGAGAACTGGACCACAGGCCGCGGTCCTAGAGGAAGATGCTTACGGCAGATGTCGCAGCTCGCGATCGTCTCGTGGAGCTTGCGCGAAGAACTCTCCACTAGGATCTCTTGACTCTGTCAAAGAGTGGGCGCTCGATCTGACGAGCAGTCACCGACGCTCCAGCTCCTCGAGGTGTGATTGGAATACGTCGAGGAGAAGCCGCGATTCGCGGATCAACTGAACGACGCCGGAGAGTATCGCCACGATACCGAGGCCCGTCAGCGAGATCGTGATCCAGCGTCCGTCTCCCCCGAGCGCTTGCGTTATCCCGCCGGCCAAGCTGGCGACGGCGAACAGGGCTACCGCCGCGTACAAGCTCACCAGCGCGTCCCGAAACAGCCGACAGCGCCGCCACAGGTGGCCCACCATCGGTCGACCGAGCGCCGGATGGGTGAGCATATGATGAATCTCCTCGTGTATCTGACCGAACCGTGCCGCGGTGGAAATGACCAGCAGCCCTACGCCGGGTAGGAGAAGTAGAGGTGTCACCCAAAGTAATTCCGCGTCCATCGGACCATCATAGGGCGTCTGGCCAAAGGCCGAAAACGGCATCTGGCGTCGTCGAGAAAGAAAACACGCTTGCCATCGCTCTTCGGTGGGCTGCCACGAGCCCGTCAGAAGCGAAACGAGGGCCCGACTTCCACGGCCAGTTCGTGGGTCAACCCGTCGTTGAAGAGCAGCAGGTAAACGAGCTCAGCGTCGAGCCCCCAACGGCCTTCGCCGAACCAGAAATAGCTGCCAGCGGCTAGCAGAAGGCCAGCTCGCGTTCGAACCTCTCGAACCTCTCCCGCACCTGGGTCCTCGTCCTCCTCAGGTCCGATCAAGATCGAGACGTTCGGTCCAATCCCCATGTAGGGATTGACCTTCTCATTGGCGTGAAAGGGTTTCTTCAAGAACACGTCGAAGCCGACCACGCGCTCGCGGTCCGTGAAGGCGACCACGATAGCGGTCTCGAGCTCGAGCCATCCATGGATGAGATTTCGCTCATAGAATGGGCTGAATCCACCACCCAACGCGCTGTGCCCGTCGTTGAATGCTCCCACCAGCCCGCCCTTGAGCCCAATGATGTTCGCGGTTTCCTCCATGTGCGGGCTTTGATGCATCGACTGCGCCGCGGTCGGGCTGGCTACGGCGAACGCCACGCTGCTAGCGATCGCGGCCGCCAACAGCCGAAGGCCGGCTCCAAACCAGACCTTCTCGAGGGTACGCTCGTTTTTGTCGAACAAGCTCTAGCGGAGCGGCCAGCCGCTGAGGACCATGTCGGTGTCACCGCGGGAATGGCACCCGTAGCAGCCGGTGATCCCGTTTCCCGCCGCGGCGATTTCGTTGGGATCCGTGGCGCTCGTGACCTCGTACCAGAACCAGCCCCGGCCCTCGTCCGTGTCGTCGCCGGTCTTGGTGGTCACCGCCCAACCCTGAAGCTGGCCGCCTGCCGTGTACATCTCTTTGATCGCCGTCGAGCCGGCAGGGTGAACGGTATTGTTGGCCTTGAACGAGTCCGCGAGGATCTTGTTGTAGAAAACGGTGACCGGAAGGCCAAGCTCGGTGTGGGGTCCTCGGCCGGGATGCGTGCCCTTCTCCTTCGCCTTGAACCCCTTGTACTCGCCCTTCTTCAAGTAGGTGAATAGTGCGTTGAGCTCGAGAGGTACTCGAGAGGGTGAAGCGGCTGGCGTGGGCGCAGTGGGATCCCATTTGGAGGGCATGGCAGCCGCAGTCATCGCACCCGAAGTGCGCGGGAGAAGCTTGGTTCGGACCCCTCCGATGCCCTTCGCCCCTGCGGCCTTGGCGGCCCTGAGCACGGGGTAGTACTGGGTGAAGACAAAATCGTCCTGAGCGCTATCCGCGTGGCACGTGTTGCAGGCGCTGGTGGGAAAGGGTTCGGCCGTCTCGGCGAGCGTTTCTTGGTCAGGGCGGGTGAAGCTGAAATAAGCCCAGTTTCCGGGTTCGTTCGGAAAGTGCTTCGCGCTCTTGATCTCCGCCTCGAGCCCGATGTAATCGCCCTCGAAGAAACCGTTCCCGCTCACGGCTTGCGTGGCTCCGACGCTGACGAGCTCCTTCATCAAGATGGTGCCGTCGGGAAAGCGTCCGGTGTCCTTCCACTGCGCCCACGCGTCCGGGTCGATGTAGACGTTGTGAAACTCTGGAAACGGCGCTTTCCCGTTGTTGAGCGAGTTGGGGGTGACCGGCGTGCCCACGTAGATCCACTCCCGGTACCCGACTGGGCGCTCGAGCACCCCGTCATTGATCGTGAACCAACGCTCTTTTTCCGGGCCTGACTGCGCGGCAGCCACTTGTGCTTCGCGGCTACACCCTGCGGCTATGAGACCGACACCGGCAAGCAGTACCGCAATCAATGAAACACGAGAAAAACCAATGCGCCTGTGCATCTCAACCTCCTGGATGAGACAAAGGGTAGGTTTGTGGATACCAAGGCGCATTGACGAGGAGTCTTGTTCTGATGACTTTGCGTCCGTCTTTCGGGTTGGGCCAGGGCCGACTCCTTCGTTCTGCGCTATCGATACGAATCGGCGCCGTGCATGTCGAACGCCGTTTCCGGCGGCGACTGTCTGATCAAGAACGGAGAGAGGAGCGCGCTATGCTGAGCTGGGGCGACGTCATCAAGCTTGCCAACGAGGGGAATTTCGATCCCGATCGTCGTGTCGAGAAGACCGACGACGAATGGCGGGCAATCCTGACACCCGACCAGTTTCGCGTGACACGCGAGAAGGGAACCGAGCGTGCCTTCAGCTCTGGCATGTGCAGTCTGTTCGCGCCGGGGTTGTATCGCTGCGTGTGCTGCGACACCCTGCTCTTCGACGCCAGCGAGAAATTCGAATCCGGTTCCGGATGGCCATCGTTCACTCAACCAGCGAAGGTCAATGCCATTGGCTACCACGTCGACGACAGCCACGGCATCCAGCGTGTGGAAACCGTTTGCACTACTTGCGATGCCCATTTGGGCCATGTCTTCCCCGACGGTCCAGAGCCGAGCGGATTGCGCTATTGTATCAACGCGCTGGCCTTCGTGAAGTCCGAAGAGTCTCAGGAGGTAGCGACTTTCGGCGGCGGGTGTTTCTGGTGTACGGAAGCGGTCTTTCAGCAGGTCGCCGGCGTGAGCAAGGTCGAAAGCGGATATAGCGGCGGTCAAGCCGCGAGCCCGACCTACGAGCAAGTGTGCTCGGGCGAGACCGGCCATGCGGAGGTAGTGCAGGTCGCCTACGACCCCGACACCATCTCGTATGCGGATTTAGTACGCATTCACCTGAGCACGCACAACCCTACGACGCCCAACCAGCAAGGTGCCGACCGAGGCACGCAGTATCGAAGCATAATTCTGACGCATGACGCTGAACAGGAAACCGTGGCAAAGCGTGTCATCGAAGAGATGGCATCGGCCTTCGACGATCCGATCGTAACCGGGGTCAAACCTTTCGACGTGTTTCACAAGGCCGAAAGCCACCATCAGGACTACTACGCGAGTAACCCCGCCAAGCCGTATTGCACCGCGGTGATCTCCCCAAAGCTAGAACGGTTTCGGGAGCTCTTCAGAACGCAGCTGAAGGGCGAGCCAGTCACCTCAGTGGCATAGGCGGTGACACGTCCTGAGGAGGGTGGAACGATCGTGCTTGCATCCGACCTGAGGTCGGCTTACCCAGCTACCCTGTGACCGACGCCGATTCCCCCACTTCAGCCGACGCGCTCACGGAAGTGCTGCGGACGATTCGACTGCAAGCGAGCACGTTTTTCAGGTCAGAGCTTTCGTCTCCTTGGGGCATGACCCTCTTCATGAGTCACGAACCGCGCTTTCACATCGTGGTGGAAGGCAGTGCTTGGCTGTCATTGCTCGACCACGATATGCCAGTGCGCCTCGACCGGGGAGACATCGCCGTAATCCCGAATGGCGCCGCTCATTGGATCGCCGATGACCCGGAGACCGAGCGAGTGCTCAGCGATGAGGCCACCGAAGCGCTCGAAGCCGGCGCGCCTCTGTTTCAAGGGACGACAGTGCATTGTCGTCTGATCTGCGGCCTCTTTCACTTCGAGCTCGACGAACCCCATCCGCTGATGGCTACGCTCCAAGAGCCTCTGATTTGGAAGGCTCAATCCGCCGCTCAGGATGCCTGGGTCGAGCATCTGATTCAGGCACTTTACGATGAGCTAGGCTCCGACCGCCCCGGGGCGGTCGCCATCGCCGATCGCTATTGCGAGGTTCTTCTCGTTCACCTGCTTCGACACCATCGGGACCTTGCCGGCACACCTTCGGGCTTCTTCCGTGGGCTCCAAGCACCGACCATCTCGAAAGCGCTCAACGCGTTCCATGCTGCCCCGCAAAAGGAGTGGACCCTGCAGACGCTCTCGCGGATAGCGGGAGTCTCCCGCTCCGTATTTGCGGAACGGTTTCGTGAGCTCGTGGGGGTCACGCCGATGTCGTACGTGACGACGTGGCGAATGCAGAAGGCTCGCGGGCTGCTCATGTACCGCAATGTTCCCATCAAGGAAGTCGCGGAGCAGGTCGGATACTCTTCGACAGCCTCGTTCTCGCGCGCCTACAAGCGCGTCTTCGGGGCCACGCCGGGGACGCTCCAGTCGGGAAAGTGATTCGCCTCTTTCTTCCTCGGCCCCCCGACTCGACCTGCTCATCGAGCCGTGGTCGTCGCCCTCGTCTAGTAACGTTTCCATACAGCGAGCGTAGGGACCAGTGTTCTTCAGAAACATGGAGGGAGAGGAATGAATATCAGAGAGCTTCATCAACAGATCATCGATGCCCTCGAACAGGGGGACTTCGTCGGTCCAATCGAGAAATTCTATGCTGAGGACGTCGTTGTGCAGAGTAATGACGACCCCCCTGCCACGGGCCGTGACGCAATTGCCGCGGCAGAACGGAGGTACGTCGAAGGCGTCACCGCGTTTCACGGGATCAAGGTGCACGCGACTGCGGTTGACGACCAAGGTGAGGGAAGCGGAGTCGTGTTCTACGAGTGTGAAATGCACTGGGAGCACACGGATCGGCCCAAAGTCGACATCAATCAGACCGTCGTCGAACGCTGGAAGAATGGAAAGATCGCATCGATTCGCTTCTACGGCGACATCCATCTGTGAGGTTGACAGACGACACCCCAAGTTGCCAAGCTAGCGCCTCGTTGACCAAATGTTGACCACGAGATCTGAAATCGCGTGATCTGAACTGACGAATCCTGAACATGGCGATGCGGCTAAGTGGTTGTTAGGGTTGAGAATTCCCCGTGTTTTGCAGGGGATTGTGTGATCGCCCAAAACCCGTCTTTTGAGATTTGGGAGCATGAGGTCGCTGGTTCGAATCCAGTCGCCCCGACTAGTGATTACAAGGGGTTGCGCGATTACGCGATTTTGGCTCGATCGGGCGCCGTTGACCTGACGTTGACGTGAGGTGGAGAAACGGGCCGTAAAGCCTCGACTAATCGGAACTGCGCCTGGTCGCCGAGGTGGGCATAGAGGTGCGTGCTCTGCGCCGACTGGTGGCCGAGCTGGGCCTGGATCGCCTTGATGGAATGACCGCTGGTGGCGGCCTGACTGGCCACCGAGTGACGGCCGATCTGATGATGGCTCAGCTCCCGCAGCCCGAGCGCGCGTTGCACCGTGCGCAGCGGTCGCTTGTGGCTGTCGAGGTGCCTGGGAAAGGTCCCGTCGGCAGAGAAGAGGAACTCCTCCCCCGAGTACCCTTGCTTGATGTGCCAACGAATCGCGTCGACGACGTCCTGCGCGAGCGACAGCGTCAGCGATTTGTTGTTCTTGCGGGTTCCAAGAAGCGCGGGTCGCTCCTTGTTGCCCCGCTGCACCGCCCGGTCGACGATCAGCTGCGGCGGGATGTCCCGAATACGGCTCTTCGCTACGGCGTACACCTCTCCCGTCCGCAGACCGAGCCTGGTCGTCAGATAGAAGAACAGGTACCAGCGCGGCTGCAGGCGGAACATGCCGTCGAGAAGACGGTCCCGCTCCTCCTCGCCGTACCAGACGGGTTCTGTCGTGGGGACGCTTTCCATCGGCACATATGGCACCGATGCAAGGAGCCCCCGCTTCCACATGAACCGGAGAATCGTCCTCACCAGCGAAAGCCGGTGATTGATCGAGCTCGGTGCAAGGTGGCTGGGCAACCTGGTCTTGAGCAGGTCCAGCGCTGAGGTATCGACCTCCTCGATGAACCGATGCCCGAGCACAGGTTTGATATCCGGCCAGCAGCGCTCCCAGTGGTCGCGGCCGAGGGCCTTCATGCGGGTCGCGGACATGTACTGCGCGTACGCGTCCGCGAGCAAGATGCGCTTTCGACCTGAAATCAGATCGGAGCGCCGTTGTCGTTCGGCTTCGCGCGCCTCGGCCTTGGTCTTGAATCCAGCCTTTCGCTGGCGACCGTGTCCCGGGGGTGTGAAGTCGAATTGCCATGAGTTGGCTAGCTTTCTAACGGCCATGCGGCTCGTTCCTTTCCGACAGGAACTTCCGCATCGCCATGTTCGGATTCGTCAGATAGAGGTCTAACATATCCCGTCGGAAGCGTCGGACACGTGGGCGGCCATAGACCGGTATCTGCCCCGCCGATACGAGGTTTCGCAGATGTCGAATCGACCAGCCGGTGTAGCGGGCGGCCTGGGCATAGGTAAGCCAGCCGAGAAATCATCAGGTCGTCTTCCGTACGAGGCATGAATTCCCGTGGCTTGCCGGGGAGTCGAGGCCAGACTCGCGGAGAGGACGCGATCGGCGCCGATTGCATCGGAGCACTCGTCGTCTCAGAAGTTGCCTGCGCCGGTGTCTCCGGAGGGGCGTCTCGGGGCATGCTGAGGCCGTGCTGACGGCAATATCGCCAGAACGTCTGGTAGGAGGCTTCGAACGGCGGTGTGGCGCGTCGGCACGCGATCCACACGCCTTTGACCGAGTAGCCAGACCGCAGCCAGGCTGCGATCTGGTCCCTTCGCTGAAGGAAGCAGGCGTACGGTTCGTTACCCGGCGGCTCTGCCGGTGGGTAGTTCGGGCAAGGCTGTAGTTCCATCGACCAAGTTATCGGTTTTGGGGACTAAAAGTATTTTCGGCCAACGCATTTTTTTTCGACGACCGCGCTGAGCTCAGTTGGAAGCAACTGCGACCCGCTGGATCTCGTTGGAGTTCGCTGCAACTGCGTGCGAGTCGGCGAGACCCATTGGAGCTCGGCGATACCGACCTAGGCCAGGTCGCGGTGAGTTGCGGGCAATCACGACAAGAAATTTCTTTGCAGTTGTAGTCCCAGCGAGTTTCACGTTGTTTCAGACGTTTGCACGCGCTTGCAATGAAGAACCCAGCTCGTTCCCGGCAAGGTGGAGTTTTGTCTGCCAACAAAACTGCATGCGCCCTCACGAGCTGATCGCGTGATCGATCGCGCGGGTCACACGCTCAACGCCTTCGGCTTATTCGCGCGCGAAGCGCAAGAGACTCTAGAGGCAAGAAGATCTGATCTGGGCGCTTGTTACTACCGTAGGGGTGATCTGATACATCGACTCACGTGCGGCTCACCTCGAGCCGATAGGCTGATAGCCGCCACAACCGCCTTCTTTCCTGAAACCGAAAGCAGACAGATAAGGCGTTCTGCGTAATTCAGGAGCTGAGTGAGCGAAGGCGAGCGTAATCTTTTCCTGAGCCGTCACATCTATCAGCCGGCCGCCCTGGTCTATTCGAAGAAGTGGTTCGACACGCTGCCGAAAGAGATCCAGGAAGCCCTCACCGTCGTCGACCCGGACCTCGTGCAATGGGGACGCGAGCAAGTGCGGCTGATCGAGCCGGTCCCCCTCAAGAACCTCGCGCGCTACGGCTACGATGTGTACCAGCCGACCCCCGAAGAGCTCGCTGCCTCCAAGGAGGTGACCAAGAACGTCGCCGACAACGTTGCGAAGGAGATCGGCCCCAGCGGCGTCGCGTTACTCAAGGCGATCCGCAAGGCGCTATAGCCTTCGCTATCGGGAACACGGGAGGAGAACGGGTTCAGTAGGATCACGAAGTCTCAGAGGATCGCTCCTCAGCGAGCCGGCGGGAGGACGGCGACAAGACTCTCGGCGATCAGCCGAGTAAGCCGGCGACTTGGTCCCGGTGCGGCGAGCCGCGCCTGGTTCACTTCGAGCTCGATGCCGAGGTACTTCCTTCGTGGGAAGGTGCCTCGAAGGTGGGTGACGAAGCCGTCGGCCTTGCCGAGGAATGGATAGTTCCGACGAACGCGAAGCGTCGCGTCGAGTGCACGGAGCGCTGCCTTCCAGTCGCGGCAGAATTGAAGCTCGCCGACTCTCGCGGGATCGTAGAGGAGGCCCACGTCCGCTGTTCGTACCCGGCCGTCGAGACGAGGGGCAAAACTATGCACGCCGATGTGCACGACCTCGCGCCTGCGCGACACCTGCTCATCGATCCACGATTCGACGGCTTCACGATGAGGGAAGTAGTGCCTGGCGAGCAGGGCGGCCCGCTCAGCAGCGTCGAGAGGCTTCGAGAACTCCGAGAACAACTGAGGATGCCCTACCGAACGGTTCAAGTCGACCAAGAGTCGGGTGACAGTGCTCTCGAAAAGCGGAGCTCCGAGGGAACGGTGCAGGGCGCGGGCCAAGGCGAGAGCTCCGTGATCGCTACCCCGGTGAGTCAGGAGCGCCTCGCGCGCCGCCCGAGTCCGAAAGAGCGCGCGGTAGCGTGACGGAACCTGGGCACCTCCATGCTCGCAGGTCAATAACAGCACGCGCCGCGTCATGGCTGGACCGTGAAGGTCCCGCCCTGGCTCAGGCACGTGGCAAGTCTTCCGTAGACCTCCTGAAGTCCTTCGCGGCTCGGTCTCGGGCCGGCGGCCGCCACGATGCGTCGAGCGAGGCAGCCTTGATCGAGGATGACCTCGAGGTCCGATGCGGCCGAGGCGTACGCAGGGCGGGATGCAACCTGCTTCTCGACCAAGTGTCGCCAGAGCTCGGCTGCGAGGAGCGGGCGCGCGTCGAGCCCGAACGCGCGCAAGAACCGCGAGTCACGAATGATGGCTCCGTCGGCGTCTGCGATCGTTGAGATCAGAACTTGCTCGAGCGCTTGCTCGGTCCAAGCCTGCTGCTCTTCGAGGCCTACCCAGGTCTCTTCCACGAGTGCTTGTACGACCGCCGTCGCAGCCGTGGCGATGGCGAGGTCCATGCGCGGACATTCTTGAACGTCGATTAGTCGAATCTCGAGCGCCATCCGATCGAATCGGGCAATGCAGCCCCGGGCGTTGATCCACTCGTGTTGCAGGATTCCCTCCGGATCGAGGGGCGCGAGGTCTCGATAAATCCCCTCTAATAGGCGCTCGTAATCCACACGCGTGAATACGGGCTCGGGGATCACGCGCCCCGTCACCGACGGGATCCGGCGCGCGTTGTTCCTGTAGACGTTCAACCGCGTGTCGAGCGATCCGCTCGCTTGGCCGTCGACGAATGGGGAGCTGGCTGCCAGCGCGGGGAGAATGGGCAAAACGAGACGGATGGCGGCATGGAGGCGCGCGAGCTCGGCGTCGTCCCGGAACGGCAGGTTCACGTGCATGCTCTGCAGATTGGACCAGCCGTGGCCGCGGCAATCGAAGATCCGGTGCAAGCTGTTGTAGATGACGTCGTCTTCGTGCGGCCAGAGCCGGAGCTCGTCAGGCGACATCCATGGGTGCATTCCGGTCGGCAAGAGACGAGCGCCCACCGGAGCCAGGAGCGCTTCGATCGTGCTCACGTCCGATTGAAAGGCGGAATGAAGGCCCTCGAGTGAGGCAACCGGCCCGTTGGTCTTGAGCTCAATCAGGTGCAAGGCGAGCTCGTTGGACCAGCACAGCCTGCCCCGATCGACTTCCATTTCGTATGTGCCTGCGACTGCCTTGAGAAGCTCGTCGGCGATGGGCCGCACCTCGAGGGTTTCGGCGTCGACGATCATGAGCTCGATCTCGATCCCGAAGCCCTCAAAGAGGCCAAGCGGCTGCGCGTGGGTCACTGATGCTCCTGGCCGCGACGTTCGAGGCGGTCGTAAATGCTTTGCATGATGGTGAGGTAGAGGTCGTCCTTGAGAATCGCATCCTCCGTTCCCGCTTCGATGCTCGGGTTGTCGTTGACCTCCATCACGAGAAGGCGTCCGTCCACTTCTTTGATGTCCACGCCGTAGAGCCCGTTTCCAATCAGGTTCGATGCCCGTACGGCGAGCTTTACCACGGCTTTCGGAGCGTCCTTTACGGCGAGCGTCTCTGTCTTTCCATAGAGCCGCCCGCTTTCGCTCGTGGCCTTTTGGATCTGCCAGTGACCGCGCGCCATGTGGTAACGACAAACGTAGAGCGCCTTTCCGTCCATGACGCCCACCCTCCAGTCGAAGTCAGACTTTGCAAACTCCTGAGCAATCACCAGCTCGGATTCTTCCAGGAACTGGTGCAGGTGTGCGGCAAGGTCAGCCGCCGTATCCGCCTTGACGACCCCCGCCGAAAAGGAGCTGTCGGGTTTCTTGAGAACGCAGGGAAGCCCGAGCTTCGCAGCCACCTCCTCGGCGCACTCGCGATCGATGACTAAAGTCTTTGGGCAGCCGATGTCGTTCAGCTCGAACAGCTCGGCCTGGTAGACCTTGTTCGTGCACCGGACGATCGACTCCGGGTCATCGATGACGACCAGGCCTTCAGCCTCGGCTCGCCGGGCGAAACGATAGGTGTAGTGATCGACCGACGTGGTCTCGCGCAGGAACAAGGCGTCGAACTCGGCGATCCGGCCGAAGTCCTCCTTGCCGATCACCCAGGCGTCGAATCCGACCTTTCTGGCGGCCCGTATGAACCTTCGAACGGCCTTTTCGTCCGACGGCGCATCGATCTCGTCTGGATTCACTAGGATGGCGAGATCGTAGCGCGCGCGTTGTACGTCGGGGCGTTGCGGACGCCGGAAGAAGCGGCGAGCCTGCTCGACCACGAACTCTCGATGGGACTCCGGGATCTCATGGCTCGCAATCGCGTACAGCTTTTCGAGGCGCCACTGCCCGGCGCGTACGAACTCTGCGCGCAAGAGCGGCGCAGGAAAATGGTTGAAAAGCGCGCGGCAGAGGCGGTCGTAACGCTTGGCCATGTTCCGCCCGAAGTAGATGCTCAGCACGTAACGATCGCTCTTGACCCGCGCGAGCGTTTGCCGGATGAGCTCTTCAGTCGTTTCCGATGCAATGCGCACCAAGGACGCTTGCCGCAGGTCCTGCATCGTCATCACGGACGGCAGCGGCTTGTGGCCCCGAGCCGCCGCGAGCAGCGACACGTAGTACCCCGCGCTCTGGTAGCCGTAGCTCCGGCACAGATTGAAGACCTTCGCCCTCTTGAGCTCGACGAATCGGGCGTTGGTCAGGTAGTCGGATGCCGTCACCACTTCGGTGCCGGGAATGTCGAGCGGCCAATTTTCGGGCAGTTCGACGACGATCAGCGCGGTCACTTCTTCACCTCGCTTGAAGGCGTTGTGGGCGTGAGCACCAGGAGGTTGGCATCGTAAGTCATGACGCCGAGCGCGATCGCTGCGATCAGTCGGTTCATCCCCACGCTGTATAGGTGGGTTCGAAAACGCGGGTTGTCGTGAGACGGATCGGACACCGTGACCTGGCTCTTCTTTCTTTCGTAGCCACTGAGTACGACGAAATGTCCGACAGGTTCGCCGCGTACGTCATCGTAGTCGTCCTCGTGCTCCCTCGGGCACTGGTACAAATAGGTGGCGCTCAACCCGGTGAGGATGGGAATGTCCCGGTTCAAGAACCGCCGGATGAGCGCAGGACGAAGCTCCTCGAAGCGGACGACCCCTCCGAGGGATAGGTACTCGAGGTACGCATCGGTCGAAATCGCGAGCTTGCGACTGCGCTTGTGCGCCTTCTGCGCACGGAGCTTCTCGGCGAGGTCGACGCTGTCGCCAAACCATGCTGGATCGAAGAGGTGGAGGTCGTAGGTGTAGATCTCGGCGCGATAGCCTCGGCGAAGGGCGTGGCAGGCAAGGGATACCGCCAAGGTGCCGCCCCCCGGAAGCGGGTCGATCTCGTCCACGACACGAGCAAGCGGGATCTCATCGCCCCAATACCTGTAGACGGCATGAAGACACGTTGGCCCGCAGGTCGTGTCGTCGGGCTGGGGCAGAATCTCCAGCTCGAGCTGGGTCGCGCGTCGTTTAGGCATGACCGAAAATCATAGCCTCAGCCACTGATGAGCGGAAGCGCGGCGCTCGCGAAGCTGAGGACGAGGAAGAAGCCGCACATGTCGGTGACGGTCGTGAGGATCGGGCCGGATGCCAGCGCCGGATCCATGCGCATTCGCCGAAGGAAGAGCGGCACCAATCCGCCGAGCGACACCGACAAGACCGTATTGATCGCCAAGGCCAGGCCCACGACGAGGCTGAGATACACGTTTCCCTGCCACAAGTACGCTGCCACGCCTAAGAGAGCACCCAAGACCATCGCATTGATCAGACCTACTGCGAGCTCCTTGAGCCAAACGCGAAACGCGTCCGACGGCTGGATGAGTCCTAGCGTGATCTCGCGCATGCTGACGGCGATCGCTTGATTGCCCGAGCACCCACTCATGTCGGAGATGATGGGCAAGAAGACCGCCAGCACGATGACGGCCGCCAAGGTCTCCTGGTAGAGCGCGATTACACTCGCCGCGAGGATGTTGAGGACGATGTTGATGCTCAGCCACGAGAGCCGGTGCCAAGCGCGGGTGACCGTAGGCATGGTGCGAAGCTCTTCGCCGCCCACGATGCCTTGAGCCTTGAGGTGGTCGGCCACCTCTCGCTCGCCGACGGCTTCCGCCACATCGGCGTGTCGGACCACGCCGACCAGTCGACCTACGCGATCGACGACGGGCACGCCGCGATAGGCGCGAGTCGCGAAGAAGTCGCGAAGCATTTGCAGGGGCGCTTCAGCCGGTACCGAATCCAACTCCGTGATCATGATCTCTCGCACTGGGATCTCGTGCGGTGAGAGCACGAGGTCGCGCAGGCGCAGCACGCCTCGGAGGACGCCCGCGGCATCGGTGACGTACACGTATTGCACGTCGTGGCGCTGATAGCGCCTGGCGTTGCGGACGAGATCCTGGAGCACGTCACCGACCGTCACCCCTTCGGGGAAGCTCAGATACTCGGTGATCATGATCGCGCCGGCCGTGCCCTCTGGATAGCGCGCAAGGCGCTCGGCGTCGGCGGCGTCTTCAGCCGGCATCTCTCGCAAGATCGCTTGCGCCTCGTCGGATGCGAGGTTTCCGATGAGATCGGCTTGTTCGTTGCTCGGTAACAAGGCCACGATATCCGCCGCCGTGTGAGGGCTGAGCTCAGTGAACACCTCGGTCGCCTGGGCCTCCGGGATGGTCTCCACCAGCGCGCGACTGGTTTCCGGCTCGAGCATCTCGAGCAGCCGTGCGCTTTCCGCGTTTCCGAGCCAACTCAACACGCGGGGGAGCTCCGCGCCAGGCAGCTCTCTCACGAACGCCTGCGCGGCCACCCGATCGCCCGCGTCGATAAAATCTTGAAGCGCCTCCCACGGGGGCGGCTTGCTTGCAATGGAGTCGTCGGGTCCCGGCATCGCCGGCCAGCTACCACCGGGTCAGACGGAAGTCACGGTCATTTCGAGAGGCGCCGGAATTGGACGTGGGCACCAGCTGCTCGCCTGCCTGCCACACGGTGAACGAGTAGCCCCATCCCCGCCGCAGTTCTGATCAGGCCGGTCGGGGACCCGTGAGGGCAAGGAGGCGGCCGCCGAGCAGCAACGCAGCGAGAACCAGGGAGATCAACAAGCCCCACCACACCCCGACCGCCCCGAGCGAGGTTCGAAGACCGAGCCAGGCGGCCACGGGGAATCCGACGCCCCAGTAGCTTAGGCCGGTGACTAGCATCGGAATCCGGACGTCCTTGAGTCCGCGAAGGGCCTGGTTGGCGGCGACTTGGGTCGCGTCGAAAAGCGCGAACGCGGCGGCGATCGGAAGGAACGAGGCGACCAAGGCGAGCACAACTTCGGTCTCGGGTTCGCTTGCATCGAGGTAGAGCTCCGCCACGCCGCGTGGAAAGAAGAGCACCGGGATCGCGACGATCATGATCGCCCCGATGCACGAGAGCAGCTGATAGCCACCACAACCGCCTTCTTTCCTGAAACCGAAAGCAGACAGATAAGGCGTTCTGCGTAATTCAGGAGCTGAGTGAGCTGAGTGAGCAGTCGTCGTGGTCCGTGTCCGAGTACCGGTTCACCCATACCTTGGCCAGCGCGTCTATTGGGCGGGCCCGAATCGACGCTACGTCGGAACCGGCGGGCACCCAGGCCTCGTAGCTCCGAACGCCGGGCTGGAACGCGATCTGGTCTTCACCACCGACGACGATGGCGAGTTCCGCCAGGGTCGTGTCGCCCGAGTTGCAGCTCAAGCTCTTGCTCGTCTGGAGCACGGCCGGCGAGAGCGCCACGATGAGCACTGCGGGCGAAAGCCACGCATTGCGGCCTCTCGTCATGTCGCCGCGCCTGTAGGTGGAGATCATCGGCGCCTTCGAGAGTACCAGAGCCCCGATAGAAATTCAGCGAAACCGTGTGTTACGGACACGCGCTGAAGCGTTTGGGCGAGGAAATCGCCGAACACAGTGGCAGATCGAACGTGTCTCGTACCTGCAAGAGATCAACACTAACGTCGTCTCGCGGATTCCGCGCTGTGGCTGCCGTCTTGCTGGTCTAGTGCGCCGTGTCTACGGGGTGGTGACGTCTCGTAGCGCGTCGTAGTCGCACTCGATGGTGATGAACGTCGTGCCGGTCTGCACGTAGAACTGCACGTCCGCGGCGCCTGTCATGGTGGCCAGCTGCGTGACGGCGCAGCGAGTCGTGGTCGCCGAGGTCACACCAGGGGCAGTCGCGTCGAACGTATAGATGTCCCCGAAGACATAGCTCGTATTCAAGATTCGTTCTGGCGCGAGACCTGAAGTCGGAAGCGCGACCGCCTGTGAAGACCCGTCCGGAAAACCGACCGTAACCGTGATCTGAGCGTTCAATGGGTTCACCAAACGGAGCACATCGGAACCCGAATCGCCGGATGACCCACAGGATGCTAGCGCCAGAACGGTCGCGACAAGCACGCCCTGCTGCAATGCAGATCTCGCAATCATGACTACCCTCCCGTTCGGCCCGCGCGATCATTGCGCGAAGCAAGTCTTGTGTTGCGGGGAGCAATATCCGTACCAAGGCGATGCTCCGTGTTTTCGCTGTCTAGCTGGAGCCACTCGCGAATTCCTTGCGTAGCCGGCCCTGTGCTGCGCGCTCATTGCGTCTGTCGTGAGACGTCGCAGCCAACAGTGATAAGATCGCAAAACAGCGCCAACCGGGGTCGGCTCTCTCTCCGGCACGGAAGCAGACCTTTTCGTTGAGGAGCCTTTCGACCTCGAAGAAGCCTGGCCTCGTCGGCTACATGCATTGCTAGACGATGGCACTACCGTGCAGATCGACGATTTGCGTGCCCTCAAGGCGAGCGCAGGCCGAGCGAGATCGACCGCAGGCAGGGTCGACTGCAGGTCATCGAGCTTGGATCTGCTGCGGCCAACCAAGATGACGGCCACGTCGGTGCTCGTCAGCAAGTAGTTGGCCAGCTTGCGACCCGCATAGCCCGTGGCTCCGACCAGCAGAACTCGTTTCGGCGACTCCTCGTGCATCGTTGCTTTCCCTTGGGGCAATCAGCACTTCGGATCGTCCCGCCGTTGGTTGCGTTGCCAAGGTGCGTCGAGAAAGAAGGCGATCACCTAAGCCACGCACATGCCGAGGTTGGCGCGCCAAGGCGGCGAGGCTGGGGTTTGTTGCAGCACGCTCAGGGTGGCGAGGAGCGTCGGCACATAGAACAACAGCGACGCGGTAGGAGCCGCCCATCGTGCCCAGCGCTCGCCGCGGCGAATCGGAAACGCAACGAGGAGCAACATCAGCGTCCCGAGCGCCAGCCAGCCGCCGCCGGCGACCTCCATGAGAGCCGTGATCAGTGCCTGCGTCGCAGCGTCGAGCTCTGCCCAATCCTTGCCCAACGCAACCGCGTGATACGGCATGAAGGTGGGTCGAAAAAGGTAGATCGCGCCGAGTGCAAGGCTGGGGAGCGCGATGCTGGCGTAGATCCAGGCAGCCACCCTGTGGCGAAGCGAGCGAGCCGGTCGCGAAGCGTTCATTCGTTCGGCCTCAGGAGGAGCTTGCCGCCGGTCATTTGGCTGAGGTACTCCTCTACAGCTCTCGGCGCGTCTTGCAGAGGGTACTCCGCCCGAATTTCGCTTTTCGAACGACCGCACCTTCGTTGGCGGGGCGGAGCCTCGCGGGTCGGATTCCCTTGTCATCTCTATCATGGCGCCCGACGGCGGTTGGGCGAAATACGCCAACCACGGTCAGGTCGCCGGTCGCCAGCGAAGTGTTCGGGGAAGTACACGGTCGGACCGACCAACAGCACGAACCGCGTCGGAAGCCCAGATGCGACGACGTGCGTCGCAGGACGACGACGGAAGTCGTCTCTTGAGGCCCAGTCCAGACGCCGCCTCCGCGAAAGGACACGCGTTTTAGGCTGGCACGAACGCTGCAGCGGCAACCATTCGGAACTTCGCCCCCAAGTGCGTCGCCATAAAGAGGAGAGTGACCATGGATCGTTCAGTCATCGTCGTCGCGTGCAGTCTCGGACTGCTCACAGGATGTGGAGATGTGTCTACCTTCAAGCTCGATCCCGGAGACATGGGCTCTGGTCCACCGCCTATCCTGGTCGAGAACATCAATGGTTTGGAAGTGCGCATGCTGCGCCACTCTACCTTTTGCAAAGCGAAGACCTCGGAGCCGCTCGTCGCAGCCGTCCACGACGGAGTCGAGTTCTCGACCGACCAGGCCACGGCTCTCGCCGGGCAATGCACGGGCAGCCCTGATCCCATCATCGACGTCGACCTCGACGCCCTACACCTCATCTTCGACTTCTCGAACGCCGGAGGGGCCGCGCGGTTTCCCGTCGCTGACTTCGATGGGTATATCTTCGAATTCGCCGAAGACGAGGAGGCACCTCTTCTCGGGTATGCGTGGGTCGATGAGCAGACGAACATGGATATTGACATGTCGTTTGGCGCGCATCACGTGGAGCTCGACTTCGCGGATGCCGCCTACGACTCGACGGGTTTCGTGCAGATCAACCTCATCTTCATCGAACCCGCAGTTGCGATCGCCGAAGCGGAATGACGAGAGCTCGTCGTCGATCTTCCGAGAGACAGCGTGCTTGCAATCCCCGTCGGTCAGAGCGAGTTGCGCATCAACGTGCATGCGCCCGAAGGCAACTTCGAATGATACAAGCTGGACAAGGATTAGGGGGCTTGGAAGAGGGGGGCCCGAAGCCGTTGCTGAAACGGATGCCGGTGCTGATCTCGTCGGTGCATTCGGCGTCCTTCGGCACTTTGCCGGACCAGTCGGACGGGGTGTAGCTGATAGCCGCTACAAACGCCTTCTTTCCTGTGCGTTCTCTTCCTCGACCACTTCTCCGAAGAACGCGCCGAGCGCTACCACGCGCAAATCGTAGAAGAGCGAGAGCGCTAGGCTAGGAGAGGCCGCGTGACCGAACACTACGTCGCCTCACGCTCGGCATTCCGAACGATTCCCGCGAGGTGTCGGTAGTAGAGCGGAATTGCGCAGAACTAGCTCATTATGTCGGGTGGGGCACGAAGCCGAAAGGGCGTTTGTTCTTGCTACGCTCCTGCACGCAGCTTGGGGGGTTCCAACCCGCATCGGAGCGACAGCTGGAAGCCGCGCGCCAGGCGTCCCATCGATACTCACCCGTGCCAGCCCGGGCACCCCAAAGCCTGTGGAAGGAGCACGAGCAGAGCCTCCACGAAGCGCGGGTTCGTCGTCAATGCGATTGGAGTCGCTAACGCGACAGCGCCGCTGCCGAGCGACGAGGTCTCAGGAGCAAGTATAGCCGCCGGCAGCGACACCTCTTGGCTGCGCTACCGGTGTCGGGCCCAGACCGTGGGCGCGCCCCACGGCTCAACCTCGGTGGGCTGTCGCGCTAAGTGACGGTCCACGGCAGCGAATCGCGCTTGTCGGTCAGAAGGTTTCTAGAGCTGCGCCAAATCTGTCGGGAGACCGAACAATACACGGCCCACTGGTTTGAGCGAAATCTCGTTGACCATGATGTGTTGGGTCATCGTGTGCACATCACGGAAGTGGCGCTGAAGCGGGCTCGACTCGTAGATCGATGCGCCCCCGCCGAGGTGGTAGGCGGCGTCCACCACGCGGGCTGCCGTGCGGGCGGCATGAGTGGCGGCGAGTCGGAGCGACGCGCGATCTCGAGCGTCGAGCTTGCCCTCGCCGCCCCACACGTCGTCGATGGTCGCGCCGATCAGGGCCTCGGCCGCGCGTAGCTCACCTTCCGCCTCCGCCATGCGCAGCTGGGCGAGCTCGGTCTCTGCGAGCGATCGACGGCCGCGTTTCTTTCGGGTGGCGAGCTCGCCAAGCTCGTCGAGGGACGCTCGCGCGATCCCGAGGCCCACCGCGCTGACGCCGAGGGCGAGCAAACCGAAGAGCGGGAAGCGATAGAGAGGGCCGGACTCGGTGGGCGCCTCCGTGAACACACACGCCGTGTGGGCATCAGGAACGAAGATGTCGTCGACGATCATGTCGTGAGAGCCCGTGCCCCGGAGGCCGCTCGTCTTCCACGTGTCGACGACCGACGACTGGTCGGCTCGCACGAAGAAGCTACGGATCTCCGGCTCCCCCGAGGAAAGCAAGCGCGGCTTGTCCCCCTCGAAGACGAGACCGCCGCCGAGGCGCACCGAGGCGTTCTCCACGCCGCTGGTGAACGGCCAGCGGCCGCCGAGCCGATAGCCACCGTCCACCGGGACCGCCCGGCCCATCGGCGCGAAGACACCTGCGGGAACAGACAGAGGATCCGAGAACAGCTCGGTAGCGCCCTCGCGGGGCAGGTACGCGGACAAGAGGCCGGTAGTTGCGCCGGTCATGACCGTCCACGCGGTCGCGCCGTCGCCCCGGCCGAGTGCGCGCAGCACGTCCACGAAGATCCGCGGGTGCACCTCACCGCCGCCGAGCGAAGCCGGAACGAGCATGCGGTAGTGGCCCGCCTGGGCGAGCTCGGCGGCGAGCGACGCGGGGACGCGACGTGCTTGCTCGATCTCTGGGGAGAGCGCGCGGAGCGCCTCCTGTCGATCGACGGCATCTCGGACACGGGCATTTTGGGCAGGCTCGTTCATCGGGTCTCCGTCGCGGACTTTTTCTCTCGGCTGAGCTGGCGCAAGGATGGCGGGCGCGTGCCGTCGACATCGGCAAACCCGTACTCCTCTGCCAACTCCGCCACGACGTGAACGCAGCCCGTCTTGTCCATGCGCTTCGGGTCGGCGAAGAGCGCGGCGATGGCCCGCCCTGTGAACTCCGGGGATTCGCTGAACTCGGTGCTGAAGGGTAGCTCGCCTGCGAGCACGCGCTCGGTGCGCACGACGCCCGGGTAGAGCGCGACGCTGCACACTCCGTGCGGCTCGAGGTCACGGGCCATGTCTCGGGCGAGCCGATCGACGCCGGCCTTCCCGACGCCGTAGGCGACGTTCACCTGGTAGCTCGCCCCTCCAAAGCTGGAGATGTTCGCGATGAGTCCCTGGCTCTTCAACAACAAGGGCGCGGCGTAGACCGAGGCGACGTAGTGAGAGCGCAGGCCGACCCGGTGCATGGTGTCCCAGAAGCCGATCGGCTGTTTCCAGAAGGCCGTCCCAAACAGCTCGCCGCTCGGGATGGCGAAGACGTTGTTGACCAGGATGTCGCAGCGACCCTGCTCCGACTCGACGCGAGCGAACAGTGCTTGCACGTCCTCGTCGAACCCGTGATCGCAGCGCACGGGAACGCCTCGTCCGCCTCGCGCGTCAATCTCCGCTGCCGTTTGCTGCAACGAGCCACCGAGCCCCTCGCTGGCAGCGTCCATCGTGCGCCCGCTGAGATAGACGGTCGCGCCCTCTGCGCCGAGCGCGACGGCGATCCCTCGCCCTACGCCGCGGCTCGCGCCCGTGACCACGGCTACCTTGTCCTTCAAGCGCATCGAAGTGCATCTACCACGAGTCGGCGGGCAGCCAACAAGCTGAAGATCGTTGGTCGTTAGAAACACCAGCGCGCCGACTACCGATTTTGATTTTCGATTTCGTCGTCGCGATCCTTTTCTTGGAGACGATCTCTAGCCACGCACATCGCTTGACCCTAACACCTTTCGTTAAAGTGTAACGAAGGCGGTGCTCGGCCGCCCCGACTGCCGAGAGCGGGTCCGGATCGGGCATCCTACTGAGGAAGAGGATGAGCGATGTTCAAGGCAAGACGAACTCCATGGTTGGTCGCCGCACTGCTGTCCCTCTCGCTGTCCGCTTGCGGCGGCAGCAGCGACGAGGATGAGCCGGGCGCGGCCTGCGACCCCATCTGCAATGCGAACGCCTGTCTGGTTTGCGATATCAGCGGCGACTTACCGCAGTGCGTCTCTGCCTGCGGCGAGGGCCTGCTCTGCCAAGACGGCACATGCCTGATGCCCGAAGTCGCTGAGTGTGATGCGTGCGACCCGTGCCAGTACTGCGATACAGGCCTCGATCCCGCCGCCTGCGTCGACTTCTGCGCCGACGGCACTGTCTGCAACGAGGAGACCAACGCCTGCGACCCCGAGTCGGTGACGCCGGCCTGTGATCCGGCGTGCGACGGCTGCTCGACCTGCGACACCACGCTCGTCAGTCCGGCGTGCGTCTCGAGCTGTGACGAGACGGAGTACTGCAATGAGGAGGGCGAAGAAGCGATATGCATGATCGACCGGACGCTCGGCGGGACCGAGCCCGCCAAGGATCACCGCGCTAAGATCGAGGACACGAACCTCGTCGACGGCCCCGCCGCCACTGCCACCTGCGTGGACTGCCACGACGGCGACGACGGGGCGTTCGAGCACATGCTGGCGTCCGCTCACTGGCGCTGGGACTTGGCTGCCGCCCCGGGTACGCTCATCCCTGATGGCGCCGGCTCCACGATGCCCATTGGGCCGACCGGAAAGAACCAGCTGATCGACAATTTCTGCATCGCCGTCGACACGAACGAGGGGCGTTGTGCGCAGTGCCATGCCGGCTACAAGTTCACCGACATAGACACCTACAACTGGAACAACAAGGCCAACATCGACTGTCTGGTCTGCCACGCAGACCCCGCGTCCGGGTACGCGAAGGTGAAGGCGCCTGGCGGTGCGGTTGCTGCCGGCGTCGACCTCGTGCTGGCCGCCAAGAGTGTCGGTCGGCCAACCCGCTCCAACTGCGGCGCGTGTCACTTCACTGCTGGCGGCGGTGACAACGTCAAGAAGGGCGATATCGGATCGGCGCTGGCCAACCCCACGGAAGCCATCGACGTGCACATGGGACGCGGCATGGACTGCGTCGACTGCCACACAACGATCGACCACCAAATCGCAGGTAAGGGCGTACACAATCCGGTCTCGGAGGGTGCCGTCGCGTGCACCGACTGCCACAGCAGCGACCCCGTCCATGCCGACTCGGCGCTGGAGGCCCACGTCGCCAACATCGCCTGTCAGACCTGCCACGTGCCGGCATTCAGCCGCACGCAAGCGACGAAGATGGATTGGAAGTGGGAAACCGCGGGCCAGTTCAACACCGACCCGATCCCAATGGACACCGTCATCCTCGCGGACGGCAGCACGGTGCAGAAGGCGGCCTACGACTGGATGAAGGGAACCTTCGACTGGGATGCCAACGTGCGACCGGTCTACGCCTGGTACGATGGTGGCGTCGAGCGACTCACCACCACCTCCGGCGGCTTCATTACAGGCGACGGCAGTGCGGGGGATCCCATCGCGATCGCCAAGCCGATTGGCGCCCGAGGAGTCAACGGAGCCAAGTTGTATCCGTTCAAGGTCATGACCGGCACTCAGCCGGCCGACCTCAACGCGGCCAACGGCGAGTTCTTGATCGTGCCGTGGCTGTTCAGCGGCGACCCGGCCTCAGATGCCTTCTGGAAAGCGATTCCAGCACTGTTTGACGCGAATCCGAGCGCGGGACCGGCTGAGATCGAGCAAGTATGGGATGCGGCCCTCACGGCCGGCGCCCTCGACGCCGACCAGATCGCGGCGCCGACCTCCTATCGGAAGACGAATCCGAGCGGCAACGAGGTGAGCTGGGAGTGGATCAACACCGCGATGTACATGCAGATCAACCACGAGGTGGCGCCGTCCACGGGCGCACTCGGCTGCAGCGACTGCCACCTCAGCAACTGGGATGCCAACTTCGGTGCATCCACCGACGCCGGGTACAACTGCGACCCGATGACCGCCGGCGGTGCGGCAGGCTGCGCGCCGTAGCTTGACTAGGCACACCCCGCTTGGGCGAAATCCCACAGGGGTGTGCCGGCTCCCGATCGACTCAGGCTCGCGAGGCACGCGCCACGCGGGTCTGAGTCGTTGTCTAGCAGGGCAGCTCTGAACGCCGTCGCGTTCGGTTGGACACGGCAAGCGACACTACTGCGGGGGTTGAGGCAGCTGGAAGTCGTTCACCACCTGTCCCAGGGGAAGTGGGGCGTTGAGCTTTTGGAAGTCGGCAAAGATCTCTCCTCCGCCAATGAGAGGCTACGAAATCCGCGCGGCAGGCATCGATGCGTCTAGCGGGACGCTGAAGAGGCCCACGCTCCGGATCGGATAGACGACCGGCGCGACTGTCTCTGTCATGCCGCCAACGCCGGCGAATTGCGCGCAATAGACCGCGAAAGAGCTGAGAGCGCCGGGCATCGGTCGGTTCTTCCGGATCTGCTTTGCACTACTCACATTGCGGCACACAGATCGCGCCTGAGCAGATCCAGGTGCCCGTGCAGCCGTCCGGGAACGCGAGCACGTCGCAGTCTGGGCTCGTCGTGCACGAGTAGCCGCTGCAGTCCGCGATACAGCTTTGTGGGGTCTCGCCGTTCAAGGTGTTGCAGGTGCCGTCGCCGCAGCCGTCGGCGTCGCAAATCGGGTCGCAGGCGCCGTCACCACAGGAGGCGGTCGTCGCTTCGATCGGAGGGCCGAATTGCTTGGTGCTGAATGTCATGTAGCGTTGTGCACCGCGCGGAGTGGGGCTTTGCTTTGCCTATCTGCCGGAATGACCAAGAACGCGCGTAGGATCCCTTCTCCGCTCATGAGTACACGCCCAATTCTTTCCGAAACGCGCAATTGTTGGAAGATTGCGCCGGCCAGGCGCGCGGCGTTGATCGTCGATGCCGAGGGCTACTTCCGCGCGGTGCGCGAGTCGATTTCACTGGCGCGTGAATCCATCTTCATCATGGGCTGGGACCTCCACAGCGAGCTTCGCCTCGTCCGGAACGGTTCGGACGATGGCCTCCCCGATACCTTATGCGCGCTGCTCGACGCGGTGGCTGCGGAACGCCCAAACCTCGACATCCACATCCTAAACTGGGACTTCGCGATGATCTACGCGATGGAACGCGAGTTCTTCCCTCGCTATCGGCTGCAGTGGAAGTCACACGATCGAGTGCACTTCTGCTTGGATGGTGAACATCCAGTCGGTGGCTCGCAACATCAGAAGATCGTGGTTGTCGATGATTCCGTAGCGTTCGTCGGTGGCATCGATCTCGGCAAGTGGCGCTGGGATACGTCGGCGCACGAGGTCGACGACCCGAGACGGACCGACCCCGACGGGAAGGCGTATCCGCCTTTCCACGACATGCAGATGGTGGTCGATGGCGGCGTTGCCGCAGCAATCGGTGAACTCGGGCGGAAGCGCTGGAGCGCCGCGACGGGCTCCGAGTCGGCGACGATCGGCCAGTCCGAATCCGACCCATGGCCACCGAGCATCGAATCTGATTTCGAGGACGTGAGCGTGGCGATCGCCCGAACGATGCCAGCGTACGACGGACGCGAGGAGGTTCGTGAGGTCGAGCGGCTCTACTTGGACAGCATCGCCGCCGCAAAGGATTTCATCTACATAGAGAATCAGTATTTCAGCTCTCACGAGGTCGGGTGCGCGCTCGCACGCCGACTGAAGGAACCAAATGGACCGGAGATCGTGATCGTCGGTCCTGAGAAGACGGGTGGGTGGCTGGAGCAGCACACCATGGACGTTCTGCGCGCGCGACTTGTTGGAGACCTGTACGAGGCAGACGCGCACAATCGGCTTCGGGTCTACTACGCGCGTCTCTCGGAGGATCCACACGTTGCTCTGATGATTCACGCGAAGGCGATGATCGTGGACGATCGCTACCTGCGGGTAGGCTCGTCGAACCTCAGCAATCGCTCGATGGGCCTCGACTCAGAGTGCGACGTCGCGCTCGAATCGACCGAGGCACGGGACATCAGGGGGTTGATCGCGGGCGTCCGGAGGCGCCTTCTTGCCGAGCATCTGGGCGTCGTGCCGGAAGCGGTCGAGAAGGCCGAGGAGGAATGCTCGTCGTTGATTGCAGCAATCGAATCGCTTCGAACCGGGGAACGCACGCTCGAACCTCTGAGCGTCGAGCTTCCGGGCGAAGTGGACCGTTTCGTCCCGGACCAAGCTTGGCTCGATCCGGAGCAACCGATCGAACCGGATGCGCTGCTCGAGTACTTCACTGGGAAGGTCTCCCCGAAGAAGCTCTCCGGAAATCTTCTGAAAGTCGGCGTGCTGGTGGCCGCGGTGGTTGCGTTGATCGTCGCCTGGCGTTGGACGCCGCTCGGGAACTGGCTGAACGTGGATACTATCGTGGTCGGCGGCGAGCGCTTGAGAGCGCTTCCATTCACGCCGTTGCTCGTGCTCGGCGCGTATATCGTTGCCGGCTTCGCCATCATTCCGGTCACCCTCCTCTACGTGGCGACCGTGATAGTATTCGGCCCGTGGCTTGGGCTCGCCTACGCCCTAGCCGGTGCAGAGCTCTCCGCGTTGGCGTGCTTTGGCGCAGGCCGTCTGCTCGGTCGCGATGCCGTCAGCCGTCTTGCGGGAAGCCGACTCAATCGTATCAGCCGCAAGCTCTCTGAGCGCGGCATCGTCACGATGATCACGCTTCGCGTGATCCCCATCGCGCCGTTCAGCGTGGTCAACATCGTCGCCGGCGTCTCCGAGATACGACCGCGAGACTTCGCTCTTGGCAACATGCTCGGGATGCTGCCGGGAATCATCGCGATCGCGTTCGTCACCGATCGTGCCCTCGCTTCGCTCCGTAGTCCCAGCGCCACCACAATCGTCAGCGCGATTGCAGTCGTGCTGATGGCAGCAGCGGGTTTGGCGGCCGTCCGCCATTGGCTTCGAAGTCGGGGTCAGAAATCGTGAAGCTTCGCGTTGCGACCTACAACATCCATCGCGCGGTGGGAGGGGACGGGCGGACCGACCCTGAACGCATCTCGGAAGTCATTCGCGAGCTCGGCGCCGATATCGTCGCCTTGCAGGAGGTGGGTTTCGGGCAAGCCCTGCCCGGTGCGTTGCTGGAGCGCCTCGGTCGGTCGCTCGGTGCGCGAATCATCGAGGGTCCCACGATGCAGGATACGCGCGGACACTATGGAAACGCGCTGTTGACGCGCCTTCCGATCGATGCGGTGCGGAGGGTCGACATCAGTGTGCCTCGTCGGGAACCGCGTGGAGCCATTCAGCTCTCGACCACCGCGGGTAGCCGAAGCCTCGACGTCGTTGCGACGCACTTGGGGCTGAGGCCTGCGGAGCGCAGGAGCCAGATCCGCCACGTGTTGACCGTGCTCGAGGCGTCCGCCGCGGACGCAAAGGTTCTGCTCGGGGACCTCAACGAGTGGTTCCTCTGGGGTCGGCCCATACGCTGGGTAGAGCGAACGTTCCATCCACGCAAAGCACCAGCCACGTTTCCGGCACGCTGCCCGTGGCTCGCGCTCGACCGACTGTGGGTCGCACCGAGTACCGCGCTCACCGGGGTTCACGCCCACGACACGCACGCATCGCGACGGGCTTCAGACCACCTCCCGCTGGTCGGGGAGCTCGACCTCTCGACGCTAGGTCCATGAAATCTACTGGGCCTCTGATCGGGGGCGACGCCCGTGCGGCGACCAACTAGATCGCATCGCCGCTCGAGCCCGCGGGTTAGGCTCTCGAGCGTAGCGATGAGAGGTTGCGAAATCCGCTCAGCAGGCATCGCAGCCTCCAACGGGACACTAAAACGGCGCACGCTCCGGATCTGATAGACGACCTGCGTGATGGTCTCCGCCATACCGCCAACGCCTCCCACGCCCGCCAGCCCACCTGCGCCTCCAGCACCCGCCGTGCCTCCGGTTCCTCCTGTCGGCCCTGAGCCAGCGCCACACGCTGCGAGAAGTCCAACGCTCCCAACGAGGCAAGCCATCACAATGCGAGTCATCGTCGTCTCCTCCATCACGTGCGCCATGCTAGGGGTTCGACGCGCGTTGCCAATGCTTGACTCTAGCCCGTCGGGCGCATGTCGAGAGCCCGATCGCGTGGGATCAGATCTCATCTCGTGTTGACACGCGCCCGCTCGCTCCCCGAGTATCGCGGTTCCAGGCAGACGACTCTGCGGAGGCCTGTTGAGAGTCCAGATCATGAACCGCTTCCTCATCGCAGTCGCAGTCTGCACGCTTTTCGCGGCGTGCTCCTCGTCGTCAGGCGTCGAGCAACCTGAAGACGGCGGTGTTCTCCCCGATGGCGGCGGCACACCGGATGGTGGCAGCACACCCGACGGTGGGGTCGACGGACTCACGATCGAGCGATTTGAATCAGAGCCCGGCGCTCTGCCCCAAGGTGGCGGCACCGTCAGGTTGGTCTGGGAGACGCCCGGCGCCGAGTCCTTGAGCATCGACCAAGGCGTGGGTGCGGTGACGGGCAGCAGCGTCGAGGTGTCCGTGACCGAGACTACCGTGTTCACGTTGAGCGCGGCGCGTGGAGAGGGCGCGATCGAGGAGAGTACCGTCGTCATCGTCCTTGGAGACACGCCGCACCCGTTCGACTCCGGCGAGCCGAATGCCATCGATGCGATCGAGCAGGCGCTCGCCGACGGCGCCATCAACGACGTGGATGCGCTTCGCTACAAGGTGTTCGCGGCCTTCGGCGACTCGCGGCTGCCAGCGCAGTTCGAGGTCGACGGACCGATTCACGGCACGCGTGTATTCATGGAGCTCGCGGCTCGACTCGACGATCTTCCGCCGGCCGTTCAGGCGGAGCTCCGTCCCTTTTCGTTGCCACCACCGGATCCGAACAGCTGGTACCAACTCGAACGCGCTGGCGCGCGAGCGAGCAAGGGCAACCCCGAAGACCAGTTCGGGTTCGACTCCTTCATCCGATTCGACGACCTCGGCGTCGAGCTTCGTTGGGATGCGTTGGCTCTCTCCGAGGCGCAGGAAGACCACGCCATCAACGTCATGAGCAACCTGATCAAGCCAGCGTATCAGAAGTTGCTCGAGTTGATGGGCAAGCCCCCCATACCCACCGGCGACACGTTTCGGATCTACGTACTCAATCAGCCGAACTTCGAGTATCCCGCGGGCACTGCGCCGGTCGAGTATGACGAAGCCAAGGGCGGGCTTTCGAGCTTCATCCTGGTCAATCTGCCGAAGCTCGCCGGCCTCATCACCGCGGAGGCTCCCTACACGGAGTCCGAGTTCAGTGCGATCGCGATTGCCCACGAGCTGATGCACGCGTTCCAGCTCGCGCTCATGACGAAGGAGCAGAACACCAAGTCGATTCCGGCCGGCCCCGCCAATTCATTGGCGTGGCTGATGGAGTCGACCGCGGGGTGGGCGGAGCATTTTGTCCACCCCGAGCTCGACGTGGAGCACCGAAACGTCAAGCATTTTTTCAGCGTTCCGGAGCTCGAGCTCGACGCCGTCGCAGGGAGCCACGAATACGGAGGCTACCTCTTCCACTTGTATCTCACGAAGACCCGAAACGACGAGGTCATCCCCGCGATCTGGACGAACGTCGAGGGCGACCGGGTGTTCGAGGCGATCGACGGCGCACTCGGGGGCGAGCTCGACAAGGAGTGGCGCCGCTTCACTGCGTACAACTGGAACTTCGATCGATTCGATTTCTACGCACGATGGGACAGGATTGTCGATTCGATCGCGTTTCGGACCGAGCAAGAGGTCCCGGCTGCACCCAATCGGGAGCAGGTGTTCGAGATCGATTTGGCCGCGCTTTCCACCGCGGGCCCGGTGGTGGGCGTTCCCTACCTTTCGTCGCAGTACTTCCACTACGTGTTCAGCGATCTGAGTGCCCGAACGGTGTTGTTCGCAAACGGCTACACGTTCGACCTCACGAAAGGAACCAACTCCGTCCTGAGCCCTTTCGACGAGATCTATCTCGCCGACAGACTCTCCGAGGACGACAAGAAGGGCGCACACGTGACCGCGCTCGTCAAAGCCGGCGGCGAGTGGCTGGAAGAGCCCTACGACCTCAGCGAGGTGGCGTTCGCCGAGTTCTGCCAAGACTACGATGAAGAGCGCATCGAAGAGCTAGTCTTGATCTTCAGCAACAGTCGATTCGCGGAGGGAGAGCGGACGACCATCCGCCCGAAGAGCCTGAAGCCGCAGCTGTTCGTTTCAAACATGGGTTGCGGCAACTGGAAGGGAGAAGCGTCTCTCACCGTGCGAGTCGATGAACCGGGTCGGACCGAGATGATCGACGTCACGTTGAGCGACCTCGAGTTCACGCGCATCAGGAGCTCCGTGGCCGCGCAGCTCGCAGGCGCCGGCCAGTCCGGCTTCATCGAGCCGATCACACCGGCGTCCTCTACGCCACTTGGCGGGCGGGATTTCCACTTAGTCGAGGCAGCGAATGGCACGTGGTCTGTGTTCGAGCAGTCGCAATCGGGCGGGGACAGCTGCACCAGCACCGGCTCCGGCGGGTTGAGCGCGTCCGACTTCCAGGGCGCGCTCTTTCTGACCCGTCCCACGATTCTCCGACTCGCGGCGGATCCCATGATCTCGTACTACCGGACCTACCAGTTTCAGCTCGCCCTGAGCATCACCGAGTTGGTGGTGACGACCTCGTGCACCCAAAGCGGTTCGTCGAGTGCGCCTTTTGGGGCTGCGATCGTCGGCGGGCTCCGCGGCTCCGACCTCGGCGACTTCGAGGTCTCCAACGATGGCGCCTCGATGCGCAAGCAGTGGGCGCTCGACAGCGGCAAGACACAACTCGAGCTCGACCTGACGGCTGTGAGACAATAAGGAGAACTCATGCGATATCTGTTGATTCTATCACTGTTCTTTTCGGTTTCTTGCGGCGACTCGGAGAGCAGTGGCTCAGGTGGGGGCGGTTCAGGTGGGAGCGCGGGGGCGGGCGGCTCAACCCCTGGCGAGCTCGAGTGGGAGATTTCGTATTCGGGTGATCTCAGCGGGACCGTCGGCGGGCCGATCTGCACGGTGACAGGAGACAACGGCATCATCACGATCGGCTGCATCAATCGGGAGAGTCCTGAGGCGTTCAACTCATCGGCGAATGTGCCTATCTTCGAGCTCGGCTCAGACAGCACTACCTCAGCGTCCATGAATCTCTCGGACGGCACCCCCTGCTCGGCATCGGATGGCGCCGCCACGAACATCAGCGTGACCACCGCATCCATGGACCTCTACGTCATCGAGATCGCAGGCACCATGAATTGCAACGGAGCGCAGATCACGCTCGACGGCTTGATCGAGACCGACGGCGTGGTGGACCTCGAGTAGCGGCCAACCTCGCTCGGATCTTCGCCCAACAGTGGCGCCTCGACTTCCAACCTGGGAAGGGTGGCGAAGTCCAGGGGCTTTCGAGGGGATGGGCCGTGCGCAATCCGAGCTCCGAGGGTGCCGTCGCGTGCAGCGCCTTTTCATTCGCTATGCTGCGACTTCTCGCTTCTCGAGACGCAGCAACGAGAGAAAGAGCTCGAGGCGTATCCTTTCGGTTTCCCATTCGGGGTTTCGCACCTGGCAGAGGAAGAGGTAGTAGCGGAGCAGATCTTGCTCGAGGTCGCGTTGGTAGAGCGCTAGGTCGACGCCGCCTTCGAAGTGCAAGAGCGCGTAGGCCCGGAGCAAGTGGAACCCGACTTCGCTCACCTCGGTTCCACTCACTGTTGCGTGCTTCTCCGCATAGCCGAGACCCTCTTCTAGGTAGTGCCGGGTCTCTTCGAGCTTGCCTTGTTGGTTGGAGACTTCCGCGAGGCGGAGGCAGGTGTGGGCGAGCTCGAGGAGGTCCTCGTCGACTTGTTTGTCGTTGTAATGCGTGTCGATTGCCTCTTTGCGAAAGAGGAGCGCGGCGCGAGCCTCTTGCAGCTCGTCGAGCTGTCGCGCTGCGTTTGCTTCCAAGCCAGCCAGAAGCACCTCGAAGTCGTTCGTCTCGTAGACGAGCTCGTGGGTGACCGGACGAAGGCGACGGTCGATCTCGTCCCGACGGAGCGGCTCTGCCGTTTCGAGCTGAGCCTTCGCTTCCATGACGGCGCTTAGCGCACTCTTCGGATCCTTGGTGACGAGATAGGCTGTGGCGAGCCGAGCCTTCGCCTTCACCGCGTTGACCTCCGACGTGGCCTCGGGATGTGCTCCGAGCGAGCGTTGCAGCGCCTCGTCTGTGACGAGCGCATCCTTCATCTGCTCGGCGTCAAGCTGGTAGAGAGAGAGCCGATCGAGGACCATCGGCTCGTAGCGGCCAAGCCCTTCGGCGGCGCCGTCCTCCGATTGGACTTGGGCAAGCGCCTTCTGCGCTGCCTCCACGGCCCCTTCCTTTTCATTGACGTGAAAGAGGCTGCGCGCGTAGCCGAGTAGAAGCGCAGCCTTCTCTTCCGTGGAAGTCGTGGGGAGCTCGAAGCGCGCCTCGTAGTCCTCGAGGGCCCGTCGGTGGTTGCCGAGCGAGGCCTGCGCGAGCGCCATTCCGGCGTGCGCGGGCGCACGGACGCGCGGGCGACTCTTCGAGAGGTCGAGCGCAATGAGATAGTGACGGACCGCGAGTGCCATGTCCTGCCGGTCGCCGAGGCGCATCCCGCGGTGATGAAGGGCGTGAGCGAGCAGCAAGTGCATGAGGGGCTGGTGGGGGGCCTCGTCGATGGCGGCTTCGAGGAGCTCTTTGGCGTCCTCGACCACGTTGGTGAGCTCCTTGTTGGTTTCGATGGCGCCGAGGTCGCGAGCTAGCCAATAGGCTTTTACGAATCGCGCCGTCGCCTCGCTCTGCGCGTCGTAGTCGGCGGCGCGTTCGGGCGAGCCCATTCGAAGTTGGGTCTCAATCCAGCCGACGTGGCCCGCGAGGGAGTCGGTCGCTTGCCGTGCTTTGTCGAAGTACCTCGTCGCCGTCTCGAAGTCGCCGGCGGCGAAGGCTCCGTATGCGCGCTCCAGAACGACGAGCCGGTAGAGCGCTGCGGAGGCCTGCCGGTCGGGGTCGTCCTGCTCTGCTGACTCGACCCAAAGCTCGACCAAGTCCTGTTGTAGGGATTCGACGCCTTCTCGGTTCGCCGCGCGAAGGGCGCTGATGACGAGGTAGCGGCGCACGTGTGCGTTGTCGATTCGCTCGTAGAGTGCGACGAGCTCTTGCTCGACGGCCTCGGCGTTTTCTTCGGTGAGTTGCTCGAGGGCAATCTCGACGTCGAGCGCGAGCGCCAACCGAGTCCCGTTGGGCACGTCGTTTCTCGCTGCGCGCAAGCGTTCCAGGCGCTCCTCTTTTGGACGCCCCCGCTGAACGAGCTCCACGAAGCGATTGCTATGGCGGAGCGCCTCGGTGACGGATGAAGACGGATGGATGGCGACCTCTCGGAGCCGGGCGAGACGCTTCTCCTCCGCGGCGAGAAGGCCGTAGAAGCGATCGAACTCCTGGAAGGCGAAGTCGAGCACCGTTGCGTCGGTCACCGAGGAGATGTCGACGGCGTGCAAGAGCTCCGCGGCCGCGGCCTTGCCCCCGAGGTCGCCATAGATGCGCGCAAGGACGAGCGCGCGGAGTGCAAGAGCGTCCGGGGAGCCGTCCGCCGCCACTGCCTGCACCGACTTGGCAAGGTCATTCGACTCTTGGACGTACTCTTCGCTGAAGCGGCCTCGCGAGAGGCTGCGGTCGGCGCGACGGTGTTTGGCGAATCGAATCATGAGCTCCGACCACCAATCGGAGAGTCCGTCGCCCCGCAGAAGCTCGCCTCGCTGCTCGGCGTAATGAATGGCGGCCTCGTACTCACGGAGGTCGAGATGCAGCTTGGTGAGTGCCTTGAGCTGCGCGGCGCGCTCTAGGTCGTCTGGGGCACTTACGAGGAGGTGCTGCCGAAGGACGAGCTCATTCCATGGGTTGAGAACACGTTCGACTTCGCGTGCGATACGCGCACGGTCCCAGTCGTGGGGCACCGTGCCACTCGGCGGCATGAGGTAGATGTGGATGTTCTCGTCGATGGTGCAGGTGAGCGCCATGGTCGTCTCACGGATGGATGGGTAGTGGCAGTTCCAACGGGCGTTCGTCAGTTGCTGGGGCTTCCCGAGCTCGGGCGTCTCACCGTCCCCGCGGAAGGGGACACGGAAGAGCACGCCATTGTCCTCACCGTCGATGACACCGTCGCGATTCGTATCGTTCAGGAACTGCGAGAAGTAGAGGAAGCTTCCGTCGGGCGAAAACACCGGGTAGCCCGACACGCCCGGAAGGTTGGCCGCATAGCCGAGCTCTTTCGCACCAGGAAACGTGCGCCGAACCCGAATCCCTTCGGCGTTGGTCTGGTTCGCGAACGAGACACCCACTTCATCGCGGAGGCGAGCGAGGGGAACGTAGGCTACCCACCGTTCGTCCGGTGAGATGGCGAGGCCGACGACGTTGGCGTCGATTCGCTCCGGATCTTTATCGAACGCACCGTCGAGGAGCACGTGGTCGCCGTGGAGCTCCTCGCGGAGAAGCACGCCGAGACGCCCGTCGGCCCGCCAGTAGATTTGGAGATCCGCTTCATCGGTTTCGCGGCACTCTTCTCGGTCGTTGCGCGCCGCGCCATTGCTCTTGATGCGCCGGCGGCAGGCATCGCCCCTCGAATCAGTTTCGTAGCGAATGTAGGCCACCTCTTTGGCGTCCGGGCTGATAGCAGGCAAGATGATGTCGCCGAAGGCCTCGAAGAGCGGCTTGCCGGTCGAGTTGACCGGGGACTGGACGTAGAGGTCGTAGGCGTTGAACTCGTCGGTGATGTAGTAGAGGTAGCGAGCGCCCGGGCCGAGCACGCCCATGAAGTGGTTGTGGTCGCCAATCGTGACGCGCCTCGGCAGAAGAAGGGACGGGGTCTCGTGGCGCTTCTCGACTTTGCCCGGAGCTTGCGCTTCGGACGCGGAGGACGACCCCACGAGTAGAACGAGCGCGGCGAGCACGAGCCCCGGGAATAACCGCCGGCTCGCTTGGCGCGCGCGGCTCAGCACTCCTTCTGCGCCCATACTCCGTCCCTTTCAATCCAGGTCCCGCAGCGGACCTGCTCGAGGTGCACCGAGCGCCAGGCGTCTCTCGCCTCGACGGGGGAGCGGCCTTTGGCTTGGTTTGCGAGATACTCCCAAACCTGTCGCCGGTGAAGGTTATTGCGGCTCGCAGTACGCAGGATCTCGCTCACCTCGACGCTTTCGTCACAATGGTCGGGCGTGTACTGAAGGAGCCCGTCTTCGCCTTCGCCGAGGCAGCCGCTCACGAGCATCGCATCGATGAACTGCGCGTCGCTTTCGGAGACTCTGAAGAGGTCGAGGTCCTGACCAGCAGCGGAAAGACCTGCCTTCGAGACGATGTCCTTGGCCGAAACGGCGCTCGGACCGGGCTCGAGTGCAGCGTCTGCGCCGGCAAATTGGAGCTCCGGGTATTCACCGGAGGCCTGGACCTCGAGCGCGGTGCGGTTGTCGACCACCGCAATGGGAGGTGCCTTGATGCAACTCGTTCCCAAAAGGAGTAAGAGGAGGAGCTGCGGCAGCGAGAGAGGTTTCATGGGCGGTTCTCCGGAGCCTGGCTCACCTTGGGGGGCGCAACGGCCTCGGTGGGGGCCGCATCGTAGCTCAGGGTCGGAGAAAAGATCTGCTCGATGTAGGGCTGCACGTACTGCTCCAAAAACGGTGTCACTGGGATCCCTTTGATTTCGTCGATGCGAACCGCGCCGGCCAATCCACCGAGGTCGATTTTGGCGTTCATCAAGCCCTCATCCAGCTTGATGAGCACGAACTTCGGATAGCCGAACTTCAGGCCGAGGCGCACGCGGTTGAGGTCTTCGTCTTCGTGGTAGGGGTCGAGCAGGTCGATGATTTCGTAGAGGTGGTCCTTGCTCACGCGCACGATTTGAGCCTTGCCTTCGACGATGAGTGTCGTCGGCACGAAGGTCATCGCAAGGTTGGCGTCGAGGACGTCCTTGCTGTCTTTCACCCGCACGCCCGTGAGGTGACCACGGAACAATACCAAGGGATCGTCCTTGCGGAAGTCTGCGCGGAACTGGCCGGTGACGTATCCGCCGCGGTAGGCCGCATGGAGCTGATCCATCGCCAGGGTCGAGCCGGCGATGTGCACGTTCGCTGCAACTGGACCGATGACCTCCTGGCCGAGCTGTATGTGGTCGACGCTGAGGAAGCTGTCGCGTGTGGTGAACGGGTAGAGGTCGAAGAAGCGCTTCTGCGCGATGGCATTGTCGACTGTCGCGGGCACCATGAAGAACTCGGGCGCGGTCCCGAACTCTTGGTCGATGGGAATCGAGGCATCGAGGTCGTCGACGAGAAAAGCGTACTCGGGAAGCTCCAGCATCACGTCTTGGATCTCCGTGCGTGCGAGGATTCGATACGTCGCGAGGTCCCCAGACTCGACGGTGAAAGGGATGCGGATGGAGCCGCCGCTCTTCACGCGGTCTGTGCTCTGCCAGAAGCTGAAGTCTTGCTCGAATGTGCCGGTGACCGTCGCCGCTTCGCGGCCGTACATCGAGGCCACGTCCGGGCAACCTCTAGTACCGGCTTCGCAGACCTCTGTGCCGCGAATCGCGTCCCGCCAGCCTTCGTAGGCGCCGCGGGCTTCGAACTTGGTGCCGCCGGCCGCGTTGTGAAGGTACGCGTGGCGAACTGCGAAGACCTGGGTGTCGTCGGCATCGAGCTCGGCGCCAAACGATACGTCGCGGATCGGGTACTGTCGCACCAACCACTGTTCGAGGTGGTCGAACGTGCCGTCTGTCTTGACGGTGAAGGAGGGCGCGCCGTGAAGCGCGGCGTAGGCGAGGTCGAGCTCGTGGGCGTAGTCGTGGAGCACCATCGGGCGTTCGCTGTCGCCGAAACGCACTTCGTCGACGGACAGCTTGGCCCCGAGCGCGCCGCGGCCGGGAGCCTCGTGCGAAGAACCCGCCTCGAAGCTGAGACCACGCACTTCGTGCGTGAGTCCGGAACGAACGAGGGCGAGCTCATTCACGCGGAGCATGGAGCGATGTTCGCCGCGCGCGGTACGTAGGGGCCTCCGGGAGGGGAGCAGCGCGCCGGAGTCGTCTTTCGAGAGTAGGCCGCGGAACTTGCCACGGCTCTCGAATGCAAAGCTAAGCGCGTCGGAGCGGTGGCCGCCGTCACCGAACACCAACGCGCCGACAAGAGGTCCGGCCTCGTCGCCGGCGAGGTCGACATCGTAGCGCGTGGTCGAGCCGTCTTGGGAGGCGTGGAGCGAGAGCGTGGTGGCGGCGCTGCCGGCAATCGACAGTGCGGCGTCCGCGTCGATCGCGGGTCGCGCGGTGTCGATGCGCGCGCTGAGCTCGAGTGTGCTCCTCCGAGCGTTCGCGAACCTGCCCCAGCTCACCCGGTCGGCCGTAAGCCGCGCATCGACTGCGTAGTGGTCGGGGTCGGTTCTTTTTGCGTCGAGGGAGCATCGCGGAGCACGAAGGTGCCGTTTGCCCATCGCGACCCGCTCGACCAATCCCTCGAGATGCACCGAAGGAGCCCCGTCGTCCCCCGTCCAGTGCAAGGGCTCGCGGGCGCGGAGGTTCAGGTTGGCGCGCCGCACGCGAACCGGCGCATGTCCGGCTCGACGGATTGAAAGGAACTCGACCGGTATGCTCCCGTCGATTCGGTGCTCGGCGAGGTCGATGTCGAGCGCGAGCGCGACCTTCGAGCTTGCGCTGACTCCGGGCGCCGTCGCGGCGCCGCGTTCCATCGACCCAGTGAGTGTCCCCTTCCCGCGAAGGCCCCACATGCCGGAGTCGTGCTCACCTATGCCTTGGAGCTCGACCGAGGTGCGGAGCTTCTCGATGGCTCCCTTGAATTCGCTTCGTTCCTCGATGCCCACGCTGGCAACCGACGCGTCGAGGGTCAGGGTCCCGAGGCTCTTCGTGGGTGCGTCGGGTGAATCGAGCACGGCGTCGAGTGCAGCATTGCGGAGCACGACTGCGACGGCGCCTTCTTCGTAGCGCGCGTACCCGAGCTCTCCTTTGACGTGGAAGGCGCCGGCGCTAACACCCGACCGCTCAATCTCAATCGATTCGAGGTCGAACCGGCCCTTGAAATCGCGCATAGCGAGCCACCGGAGCTCCCACGGGAGCTCGGATAGGTCGAGCGTGCCGCGGGCGTCGAGGGTCGCTTTGTCGAAGGGGAGCGTAGGGGGCGCCCCTTCTGGCTGCGGGGCGTCGTCCAAGACGAGCTCCGCGTTCGCAACGAGCATCGAGTCGAACGCGCTGAGGCTGTCGATGTAGAAGGTCGTCTTCGCTTGGTCGGGGTCGAAACGGGCGCTCGCGTCGAGCTGCACGATGGATGCCACCGGGCGGAGCTCGGGAAACAGGGACTGGTCGCGAAGGCGTGCCTCGGCCGTGAGCTCGATGGTGCGGCTGCCGGTCAGGCGAAGGTCGAGCTTCGGTGCTAGGCGCGCTTCGCGAACGGAGCCATCGTTCGCGAGGTCGATGACGCTCAGCACGACGTCGTCGCGTTCGTAGGGGCGTAGGCTTGCCGAGCCCCGAGGCTCGCCCTCGAAGGAGACCCCCTCCGAAAAAAAGCCAAGGGGTTCGAGGTTTCGCTGACGGAGGCGAGCGCCTTCGCTCGTCACTTCGATGGTAGAAAGCCGAATGGGGCCGAGCTCGACCGGACCGACGACGAAAGAGAGCTCATCCAGTACTTCGAGGTTCTTCGAAAAGGGCGGGAAGGCTTGCTGGAGGTCGCCTTCGGACTCGAGCAATTCGCCGAAGGAGTTTCGTCCGTCGTCCGTGATGACCAGGGTCGCTTCGATGGGGCCACCCCGTGCCTGCGGAACGACGAAGTCACCAACGAGCAGCGCGCGAAGCTCGATGGGAATGAGGAGATCTTCCACCCGAAGCATCTCCGGCGCGTGGTCTCGAAGCGAATCGGGAGTCGCAATGACGAGGCCCTGAAGGTGGAGACCCGCGCTCGGTGAGATCGAGAGGCCCTCGTAGCGCACGTCCGTGCCGAGGAGATTCGAAAGGGCCCGCTCGACACGCGCTTTCACGAAGGGGTGGTCGAGATTGTTGACGACCCAGAGCGCCCCGGCACCGACCACGAAGATGGAGGCGACGCACGCACATAGAAGTGAGAGCCCGATGCGGCGGCGCCTCGACCTCGATCGCCGAGGTGGGGTCAGCGACTCAGAGCTCTCGTCACTGCGCTGTACCATCGGCTCAGGGTGCCACGTTGACTTGAAAAGGGTGTTCGATCCAGCGGTGCCTACGACGAGCCCGCCTTCAGCTCGGCGACGACGCTCCCATGCTCGTCACGAAGCCGAAGGATGTCGTCTGAAGTCACGTAACTCCGGGTTTCCTCAAGCGCCTTTGTGAGCTCCCGTTCGAGGTCCATCCCTTCCGGGCATGCTCGCATCGTCATGGCCATCTGGCCGAACGCCAACTGGTCTCCATCGAGGGTGTAGCCGCCCGAGATCTGATTGCAGCCTGCAAACCCCGACACGCGCGGCTCCGCTCCTTGAAGCGTGATATGCGGGGCTTGTCCGCCAGCACCCGGTCCAGCAGGCGCTCCACGGAGCTTCTCAAGCACCCAGCGCGTACCGGTGATCGACGGCGCGGCGGTCTCGCCTCTCCCTGCGACCCGGCTCACCAACACCTGTACTGGGTCGCCGGCTGGCGAATCGTGGGAGCCGTTGGCGCCGAACGCAGGGTTGAACTGAGTGCTGGTGAACATCAGCTGACCGTCGTCTCCTTCGCGTCACCGCTCTGACATCCAAACATCGCTACGAGGATCATCGCGGCTGCGGTCGTCGATCGCGTCATCTGCAAGCCCTCCGAGTCGTAGACATGCGGCTCTCGAACGGGCGCCGCAAGTGCCGTGCGAGAGCGAGATCATCGGTGCCTAGTCGTCGCTTGGCTCGGTGGGAACCTCGTTCCAGGCGTCGTCCGGGTCGAACAGCCTGATCTCATCGACGGCCGTTGCGGTATCGGGGCCCAAGTCCTTCTCGTAGACCACGCCGTCCTGGTTGACCATGAAGGTCTTGACGCCGCTCACGGCGTACGCGGAGGGCCACGCGAGCAACGCGAAGCCGCCGACCATTCGCCCATCTAGAAAGTACTCCTTGGCACCGCCGGGAGCGTCGTCCCCTTGCGCGTACAGGATGCGATAGAAGTAGCCATGATACGGAGTCGGCTCGCCGCGCGCAGCCCGCCGGTAGCCTTCGCCGGCAGCGGCTGCGACGAAGGGCCCTGCTGGGCTCCGCGGCCCATTGCCCTGAGTGGGCCAGTAGAGCCCGTTTTGCCGCCCCGGATCGCTGATGAGGTGGGCGGCAAAGAGGCCGGCCCGGTCGCCGTCACGCCTCTTGGACGCGTATTCGTATTGGGCGTCGACATACCCGCGCAGAACTGCGATGGCACCGAGCTCGTTCCGGCCGACCCGCCGATAGACGAGCTCGTCTGCACCTGCGTCTCCGTCGAATGACCAGCGGCCATCCTTTTCGACCAGCGGTGCGGGTAGGGGCCAGTCTTCGCCGCCGACCGCGAGCAGCTTCTGCCCATCTTCGCCGTCTACGAGCTCGTGTTTCTCTCGATACATCTCGAGAAAGCGCTCCCGGTCTTGTTTCTGAGCGACGGGATCGCCCCACTGCACGAGCGATTCACCACTAGGCCCGAAGATCTCCTCGAGACTTGCAACATCGGCAGCCTCGGCCGCTCCCACGAGCGCCTCGACGGCGGCTTCGGGCGATTCGAACGATCGGTGTTTCTCTTCGGCGGGCTGGCTCTGTTCCGTTGCGCTCGAGGCGGGCGGCTCTTTGCAGCCGGAGAGCATGACCGCGGCGAGGCAGATCGCGATCCAGGGCGACCGATTCTGCACGTGCATGACCGTCTTCTTCATGGTCAACCTCTCCTACCGCCTTCTGCCCGCACCGCTGCCGCCCCTGCTTCGCGCCCCTTGGGGCATGCTCGAACGGCCGCGCGCGCTCGCGGCGTGACTCGAGGCTCCGCTGCCATGACCGGAAAGCCTTCCCTGACTGCTGGACGGCGACTGCCGCGCCGGTCGCGAGGACGGCCTGCTCGTGCTTGCCTTTTCGTGCGAGCCGGTGTGCGGCCTCGACCCCGCGGCGTGCTTGGCCTTTCCGTCCGCATCGGGCCGAGTCTTTCCAGCGGATTTGGCGGCCCCGGCGTAGCCGCGGTCGCCTCCCCCGGAGGGTTTTCTCGCCTTCGCGGTGGCCGCGTTTGCGGCAGCCTGCTTCGAGACCGCCTTGGACTCGGGCATCTTGCCCTTCTCGGGGAGCTTGGCTTTGGCCCGTGTTTTGGGATCGGCGCCGGCGTAGGTCGACTTACCTTTCCGGTCGGCTGGCTTTCCGCGGCCTCGGTCCACGTCTTTGAGCTCCGGCCGATCGGGCCTGGCCTCCGTGATCGGGCTCTTCACGTTGTCGGTGCGCCCCTTGCCGCGCGGCTTGTCGTCGAAGTTGTTCCAGTAGCTCTTGTTCTTATTCTTATTGACGACGACGACCTTGTTGTCGCTCAGCACCTTGTTGTAGCTCGAGTTGCGATTGTAGTGATGGCTCGGATGGTACCCGCCCCCGTACACCGGTCGGTAGTAGTACGGCGGTGGAGGCGGGATGAAGCCGCGATAGTAGTTGGGATAGCAATAGCCTCGGCTGTAGTACGGCTGGGTCGCCGCACCGATCGCGAGACCCACCCCGAACGAGAGCATGCTCGCTGCAACCACTGTGCCCGCGCTTGGCCCCTTCTCTTCGACCACGACGGTGGTGGTGGGCGGAGGCGCGTAGACGGTGACGGGATCGTATTGCGGTACGTAGATGATCTGGGGGCTCGGCGGCTCGATCACGATCACCTGCTGGCCCTGCTCGGTCTTGGTCTCTACCTTCATTTGCTCCGAACTCTGAAGGTTGCCCACATCCTGCGCTTGGGCGCGCAGCCGCTGAACGGCGGCCAACATCCCCGCCTCGTCGTTGATGTACGCTTGTCCAAGCTCGGTCGTCCAACCCATCTCTAGGCACATCTGATCGACGATCTGTCGGAACGGCATCACGGCCCGCATCGGCTCAGTGAAGCCCGCTTCCTTGGCGGCCTCGAAGAGCGCGTCGCCTTCGAGCTCCGGGTTGGCGATCAACCAGTTGCCTGCGTCCAACACCTCTTGAGGGTTGGTCGCCGCGATCAGGACCTGCGTGAGCACCGGATCGGGATAGAGGGCGATCGGTGCCAAGAGCGCTTCCAGCGCCTCAGGACTCCAGGTTTGATCGGTAGCCGCTAGAGGCTGCGAAGCTGGCGTGGTGTCGCCGTCTTGTGCCGCTCCCCTAGAGCAGAGTCCGAGGAGGCAGGACAGCGCCATGATCAGCGAGGCGAAAAGCCAGACACGGAGTAATTGGGAGCTCATCACGCCACCTTTTTTCTACCAACTCGGATTTCGTCAAGCGTCGAAAACCGTTGAATGCTGAGTCTGCTACCAGAAGGCGCCGCCAAGCTCAACTGTGTCGACGGTATGACGGCCGAAGCGAGCTACACGAACTCGATCGGGGACGCTGCACTGAGCGCGTTTCATTCCGAACGCGGTCCCGCCCCGACTAGCCTCTTTTTTGAGCCGTGATGATCATGTGGTCGGAGTCGCTGTCGTAGATGCGTTGGTCGAAGTCACCGTGGGCCACGAGTGGCTCGAGGCCTGCGGCCTCTAGCGCTTCGAGGGCTTCCTCGAGACGTAGATAGCGGTGCCGGATCGTTGCTCGAATCTCTTCTCCGTCGTCTTCGGCCAGATAGCGATAGTGGACGCTGAAGCGTTGAGCGCTCCGCTCGTATTCACTCCGCTCGAACACCTGCCAACGTTTTCCGCGCGCCTCGACAGTTGCGATCTCACCTTCTTCGTCGAAGCCCTCATCGAAGGAATCGTCCTCGTGGATCGGATCGCCTGCATATCCGTCGAACACGAGAAGCCCTCCCGCGGCGAGCGCCTTCTCGACTTGCACGAAAGTACGCCGGACGCTTGCGAGGTCCGGAAGGCAATAGATGCCATTGAAGGGGATCAAGAGACGGTCGAATCCCCCTCCGAGATCGAAGCTCTCCATTTCGCCCCGGTGGAGCTCGATGGATGCGGGAAGATTGCGTCGAGCCAGGGCAAGGGCCTCTTCGGAGGAGTCCACTCCATGGAGCTCTGGGACCTGATCGGCGAGCTCGGCGAGGATGCGTCCCGAGCCGCACCCGAGCTCCAGCACGCGGCCGGCGCCGGCGCACGCCGCACGGTAGAAATCTACGTCGCCCTCGTTGCCGCGGTGCAAGGATGCGTAGAGATCGGCCGGATAGCCCCTGCTCACCATGCGAATCTACCCCTGCTTCTCGCTAGCCGAAGCCCACAATCAGCTCGATGTTGCCGGCTCGGGTCCGTTCACCCTGACTAGCGACAGTCCGGGGTTCGCTGAACGGGACACGATTCCGGTTGCCCGACATGGCTTCTCAGCCTTCGAGGACTTCTTTGGCGTTCACGAGTGTGGCATCGAGGCCACGCTGATTGCGTCTCAGTGTGAGGGCCTCGGCGAGCTTTCCCAGCACCGGAGCGGGGATCGAGTACTCGACTTTGATGGTGAGCTTCGTTCCCCCGTCGCTCGGCTCGACGATGTTCGTCCAAATGCTCTCGATCATGCCGATGCTCTGGTACGCGGCGCACTCGTCTTGGATGTAGTTGACGGCAACGCTCTGTCCATGGAATTGCATCCCCACCATCTTGAAGGTCCACTCGTACTGCTGACCTTCGCCGGTCCCGATCACGTTGTGGACGTCGATCATCCCGTGCACCCAATCGGGGAAGGTCTTCGGCTCGTTCACGTAAGCAAATACGTCGCTCAGCGGAGCGTTGATCACAATGCTATTCTCGTAGGAAGGCATCCGGTCCCCCAATTATCTGGCGACCACGATAGGGTCTGATCCATGTCCTGTCCATGCCCTGTCCATGGGCAGTTCCTCACTGCCCCGTCTTCCGAGGCCCCGTCTCCAGGCTAGATCCCCCGGGCAATGCAGGGAATTCCGAGTTCCCTTGCTTGTTCCTCGAGGAGGGGCGTACTGTCGCAGTAGAGACGGAGCCACGAACGAGATGAGCACCCACTTGCAGCGCACGCGGCTGCTTTTGCTCCTCAGCCTGCCTCTCTTGATGGGGCAGGAGGACTGCACGCCCAACCCTGACCCGAAGACCACGGCCAAGCCGGTGGCGCTCGATTGCGTCTTGGGTGGCAGCCAGGTCTTCATTCCGATCGACCTCACGGTTGCCTTGGATCGCTTCCCCACCGCCGGCACCGGGATGGTCGCTGACATCACGGTCGGTTCCCGCATTCCGGCGGAGGTCTTTTGCGCCTTGGCCGACATTCCGTTGACCCAGGTGGAGCTTCAGTCCTCTACGATCGTTTCGGAGTTCGGTGGCGTCATGCCGCCCGGAACGCTGTCGATACCTTTCGCGGGGCTCAATCTACCCATTACATCGATCGACACCGCGGCTGCGTGTGCAGGCTCGTATGGCCCGGAGATCGCCATCGACTACGGGACCATCCGCGCAACGCCCTGGTCGGACGGCGAATGGACGGTCGACTTCATGGCGGCAGTCGATGGCATGCGCTTCTGGCTGACGAACATTGCGCCACCGACTCCACCCTTCATCGACCTCATGGATCTCTGCACCCCAACCGACAAGAGCTCGCCTCCCAACGGGACGACAAACGATCCCGAGGATAGCCCGCGCATCGCCGCTGACAGGGACGGCGACGGCTTCTATGAAGCCCTGGCCACCGCAACCGACCAGGTGCAGTACAACGTGAACGGATACTGTGTGGGCAAGCCCTGCAACGACTTCAACGACTGCACGATCGACCATTGCGACTACGCCAACATCGGTTGGTGCACCTACGACAACCAACCCGACGCCAGCGCCTGCGACCGCGACGGCAACCCTGGCGTCTGCAGCACGGGCACATGCGTCGACTGCTTGGATGTCTCGGACTGTTCGCCCGCCGGGGAGTGCTTCGAAGCGACGACCTGCGTCGGGAATGCCTGCGTGATCGGCACCCCCTTGCCCTTCGGCACCGCTTGTTCCGAGGGTGCGTGCAACGGCGCGGGTGATTGCCTCGCCGACCCGCAGCCGTTTTGCATCCCTTCTGAGCCGAGCTGCACGAAGCTCATTACGCTCGGATGCACCAACAACGTGACCATGGACGTCTCGATCCTGAGCTACGAGCTCACCGTCACCACCGATCCGCTCGTTGCGGGCGCGAACGTTCCAGTGACCTACAGCGGCACGGCGCGGTTCCTGGAGTACTATCTCGATGTCGTTCAGACTGTTCCCGGCGGCAGCCTCAGCGGCGCTCTCGTCGATGCCCAAGCGACGGTCCACGTTCGTTCGGGCGCGACTGCCTCCGATGTGACGCTGACCGCGCCCACGCTCCCGGCCACCTGCAACATCCTGCAGACGAGCTGCGACCCCGCCAATGACCTGCCCAGCGTTCCGGGCTCGCGTGCCAATACGGACTGCGTTCCGACGGGCACCTTCAATCCCTGTCAGCAAGTCGTGTCCTACCCAATCAGCACGGACTGCGCGCCAGGCGGGACTTGCGAGCTGCTCGGCAAGAGCCAGCAATGCTACAACAACGGTTTCTGCATCACCGGACCCCTCGAAATCCCCCTCGAAGCTGCTGCGACTACGATTGTCCCCGACGCCTCGGGGGAGGTCCTGTTCGGGTGGGACGATCAGAGCACGGGTGCGACGCTCAATCCCGACGGGACCTGGAGCCTGCCCCCTTCGGTCTTCACCGTGCCACCGGGCCCGAACGGAATCCGGGTCAACTCAGACGGCCTCTCGGTGGCGCTCTACTGCACGATGGCTGTCGACAGCGGCGGCCCACTCGGCCCGGTCCCACCCGTCCCCGGACAGTCGAGCCCCACGCCGGATTCCGAGCTGATCAACTTCCCGATCCAAGCTCCGTAGAGGAGGACGGTCTGCCCCTGGTCTGGCGATTCCAAGCCGGGCCGTTGTAGGACTGTGTGAGATGTCTAACAGTTGATGTGGCCCGCTCAGGCGCATGCGCGTTTTGTTGACCACTTCGTCGGCGAACTGTGGCAGTTTCTGGGTCTGCCCGTCCGCGACCGACCCCCGTGTGCTCGTCTGGTCGATGCTCGGGTGAAGGCGAGGATCGAGATGCGATTTGGAAGACTGCTTGGGCTGGCCTGCATGGCACTCGCGCTTGCGTGTACCGGCGGTACAGAAGGCGGCACCGCCGGCAACACCGAGCTGAACTTGGACATCGTGAATCCGGGAGGCAGCTCGGGTGAGCTCGGGTTCTCGATCGACCGCGTGGACTACCGCATCACCTGTGCGGGCAATCCTCCCGGCAGTTATCCGATCACACCGGCCGACACGGCGGGCACGGATTACAACTACGACGACTCGGTCGACATCTCGGGCGCCTTTGAAGTGGTGGACACCCGCGATCCACCGGTGTGGCAGGCCGTGATGGACCTTCCCCCGGGCGATTGCACGATCACGCTCTCGGTTTACGAGGACGACGAGGTGGTGTGTGTGGGTTCGCAGACCCTCGCGATCGCGGAGGACGCGACGACCAAGTACGACATCGTGCTCGTTTGCTCGCTCTCGATCGACACGCCGGATGGCATGGCCGACGTCGACGGGGAGTTCTTCTTCATCACGGGCAACCTTTGCCCGAAGCTCTACGTCTTGAACGCGATTCCGAGCGTGGTTGACATCAGCACGAACCCGCCCGTTACGGAGATCCAGTACCGTGCGAAGGACCCGGACAACAGTTGCGGCAACAATTGCGACCCGCAGTCTTGCACCACGGACAACCCGCCGGTCTGCACGCCGTACCCGTCGAACATCAACGACCCGGCTTGCAACCCAGCCGCCGGTGGCGACCCCAACAGCGTCGACTGTCAGGCCGGCGTCTACGCCGGTCTCGTCTGCACCATCGCGGCGTTTCCGGCCGCCTCCGGTGTCCCTGGCGGCAACTTCCTCAGCCCGTTGGACGGCGTGACCCCGGTTGGCCCGGTTCTTCCGGTCAACCTCAACCTCGCATCTGGCGTCCCTGGCATCATCCTTCCAGGCCTTGGCGGTCCGGCAGGCACCAACGCCGCGAACAGCCCGGCGTACCCGCCGCTCCCGAACGTGAACGGCTCGCTTCCCCCGCTCCGTTATCGGTGCGACCCGACCACGCCTGGCCAGGTCGTCATCAACCTCGACTGCTCCGATGGAGATGCGGAGTGCGATCAGAACAAGCAGCTGCAACTCATCTGCCCCGGCATCGACTATTGTCTTGGCGTATCTTGCGCAGCAAGCGGCCAATGTCTCACGGATGGGGCCTGCGACTTCCTCTGCGATCCGTCGACTGGTTGTGAGCAGTGCGTCGGTCAGGACTTGCCGGTTCCCTCGGGCACGGTCTGCTCCGAAGGCGGCGGTAACGTTTGCGACGGCGCGGGCAACTGCGTCGAGTGCCTGGCGGACTCCGACTGCGCCGACATCCCGTCGACGCCGGTCGACTGTCAGCTTCCGAACACGTGCACAGGCAACAGCTGCGTCGCCGGTGGCACCGCCCCTGCGGGCACGCCTTGCAGCAACGGCCTGTGTGACGGCTCCGGTATCGGTGCTGGCGCTTGTCAGTTTGACCTTTGTGACCCCTGTGACTTGGACTGCGGTCAGGTGCCGAACACTTGCACCAACGTCCTGTCCTTGGGCTGCACAAACAATGTGACCTCCGACATCTCGATTCTCCCTTTCCAGCTCGAGGTGAATCCGGACCCGATCGTCGCGAACACGTCGACTTCTGCCGTCTTCGGCGGCATCGCTGCATTCTCCGAGGTCTTCCTCGATGCGGCGCAAGGCGCGGTTCCGGGTGGTGTGACCACGGCCGACCTCGTGAGTCTGAGCGCAACGGTTCAGATCCGAAGTGGTGGTACGCTCGACGCGCCCATTACACTGACCAATCCGCCGCTGCCGACGACCTGTTTGATCGGTGGAGGCGCTTGTGACCCCGCCAACGACGGGGCTTCGGTCCCAGGTAGTCAGCCCAATACGGACTGCGTCCCAACGGGGTCCTTCAATCCCTGCCAGGCGCTCGTATCGATCCCGATCAGCTCCGATTGCGCACCAGCCGGCGCCTGCGCCGCCCTCGGGAAGCTCGCTTCGCAATGCGACGTCAACGGCTTCTGTGTCACCACCGGTCTTCCGTTGGTCCTCGAGGACCAGGTCGCAAGCTTCACGCCCGCCGCCAGTGGTATCGTCAACTTCGGCTTCGCCGACCAGGGCACGGGCGCGACCGTTCAGCCGGACGGCACGTACCTTCTCCCTCCAGCGGTCTTCACCGGCCCGACGCAATTGAACGAGATCAAGGTGAACGCCTCGGGTCTCTCGGTGGCGCTCGTGTGTACCATGGCCGTCGATTCCGGTGGCCCGGACGGTGTCGGTGTGCCCGACCAGGCAAGCCCGACCCCGACCAGCCTGTTGAGCACCTTCAACATTCAGGTCCCGTAGCGGTCTCTAGCGGCGAGCGCGCAGCCGCTACGAACCGGCTCCATCGGAGCCCGGGGGATTGAAGCGCGTGGCGATTGGCGTCAGGGTTCATCGGCGGGAGCAATCCCTGCGAGCTACCGAGGGAGTATCATGAAGACGACAATGATCAGCTTCATCGCGGCGATGTTCTTGTTGGCAACGCCGCCGAATTTCGCCAAGGCCGACGATGCACCGACGGAGGCGTCGCCGGAGACGCAGATCCAGACCGCGCCGCCCGCGGCGAGCATAGCGTCGACCCCCACAGACAAGCGCCTGGCCTACGATATCTATCGGCGCGACGAGCTGAAGCGCGGCATTCCGAGGACCCGAAATGCACTCATCGGCACCTCGGTTGCGTTCGGCGTGGGTCTCGCGCTCTTGATCCCTGTCTGGACCGGGGACCATTGCGTGTCCTACTCAAACAGCGCCAGCAACACGTGGGACTACACGTGTGACACGACCGGGAAGGTGCTTACGGGCATCGGCGCGCCCCTCGCTTGGGGCGGCGCCCTCGGGATGATCGTATCGGGCATCATGCTCGGCGTCCGAAAGGGCAAGGTTCGTCGGCTCGACGAGCGGATCATGCTGACCTCGGACCGACGCCTTCAATGGGACATCTCGAGGTCCCGCCTCGTCTTCTGAGACCCGAGTGAAATTCGTTCTAGTCACCCCGCGCTGTGATTTCGGTGTGTTGCGGGTCTCTTGTTTTGGCTCGTCCCTAGGCTGGAAGCGGTAGTAGACTCATCCTTCCAATGATGCCGGGGAGGGCCTGATGAAACGCTGTCTCGTCATACATCTTGGCGAAAAGAACGAAGACTTCATCGCCGCACTCGGGGAGCATCGCATCGAAGTGTTGCGGCGCGGGTTCGGCCGGGACCTCCAGCGCGCGCGCGCGCTCGTGCAGGAGTACGATGGAGAGGTCGACGCGATTGGCTTCGACGGGATTCCGACGGAGCTCGAGCTCGGCGGTGCCCATCGCCCCTACCAGGTTGGCCGTGAGCTCGCGGCCAGCGCGGCCCGAACACCGGTGGTCGACGGCAGCGGTGTGCGCCCGGGCTTGGAGCGCTGGAGCGTAGTGCTGGCCGATCGGGCCGCGCCTGGGATATTCAGCCAGAAGCGCGTGCTCATGGTGCCGGGGATCAATCATGTGGGTCTCGCGAACGCGCTCGGCCGGATGACGCCGCGTATCTCGTACTATGACCCCGAGATCTTCTTCGGCGTGCCGGACGTGCCCGGTGTTGGAAGCCTGCAGACTCTCGGGACCGCCGATGCGCCCACCCTCGAGCTTCTGAAGGATGCCCCGCTCGACCAGATCGCTCCGCCCGTCGAGGGAAGCCCACAGAGAGCGACGCAGCATTTCCGCTGGGCCGATGTGATCGCCGGCGACGCTGGCGTCATCCGCCATTTCGCTCCGAACGACCTGCGCAAGAAGACCGTCGTCGTGCCGTCGGCGACCGAGGAGGACGTGAACGTATTTCGTGCGCGTGGGACGTCGATCCTGGTCACCCTCATGCCCTCGCTCGAGACGGACTCGCCGATGGCACGCCACTCTGCGGCGGTGATTGAAGCCGTGATGGTCGCGCTGCGGGAGGATCCGACGGCGCCGCTCAGCGAGGACACCTACCTCAACCTGATGGCCGAGATCTCATGGAGTCCGTCCATCCGCTATCTTCAGGCCGACGAAGAGGGCATCAACCGCTTTGCCTTCGTGATTCATCCTCTCGACATCGGGTTCGTGCACAAGGACCCGGACTTCAAGTGGACCAAGGTGCTCCCGGACCGCGTCGTCGAGGAGGCCGCCGCGTACCTGAAACCCATGTACGTGGGCCGCATCTCTGGGGGGCGTTCGCCGACCACCGGGCAGCGCATCGAAGGCCACCTGCTGGCGCTCGGCTCGACGCCGCGTCAGATGATGCGCCATAGCGCGCGCTTCACCTACGATCGACTCGGCGAAGCCGCCAAGATGGCCGAGCGCATGGGCTGCCGGCTGATGGGACTCGGTGCGTTCACGAGCGTCGTGGGGGATGCGGGCCAAACGGTCGCGCACGAGGCCGCGATTGCGATCACGAGCGGGAACAGCTTGACGGTCGCGGCCACGCTCGAGGCGGCCAAGCAGGCCGTCATCAAGATGGGCGCCCCCAATCTGAAAGAAGGGAGAGCGATGATCATCGGCGCGACCGGGTCGATCGGCGCGGTTTGCTCTCGGCTCTTGGCGCAGGCCATTCACGACGTCGTGCTCGTATCGATCGAGCCCGAGAAGCTCATCGACCTCAAGCGCACGATCGAGCGGGAGACACCGGGCACGAAGGTGACCATCGCGCTTCGCCCCGGCGCGCTCGCCACCGACTGCGACTTGGTCGTCACCGCAACCTCGGCATTCGGCCAGCGCATTCTCGACATCAGCACCTGCAAGCCCGGTGCTGTGATCTGCGATGTCGCCCGTCCGCCGGACATCGGCGCCAAGGAGGCGGCGCTTCGTCCGGACGTCTTGGTGATCGAGAGCGGCGAGGTGCTCATCCCGGGCGACATCGACATCGACTACGACATCGGGCTTCCGAAGGGCACTACGTACGCGTGCCTGGCGGAAACCGCGCTGCTCGCCATGGAGGGACGCTTCGAGAGCTTCACCCTCGGACGCGAGATCGACATGGACAAGGTCAAAGAGATCTACCGCTTGTTCAAGAAGCACGAGTTCCACATCGCGGGCCTCCGGTCTTTCGGCAAGGTGCTCAGCGACGCCGACTTCGCCGAGAAGCGGCGCCTGGCTGCAGAGCTCAGCGCGAACCCGGAGCGGCTCGCGCGGACCCGTGCCGAGGTCAGCGCCCGGATTGCCGCGATGCCGGTGGAAGCGAAAGGGGTTCGGAGCGGAGAGGGTGTGGTTAAACGGGTCGTGCGGGTCGCCGAGCGCATCCCCCCGCTTGCCAGCGCCGTGCAGCGCTTTCGGGTGTTCAGCACCGATGATCCCGACGATGAGGCCTCAAAGCATCCGTGACTCGTCGAGCACGCGGAGATCGAGCGCGCGAATCCGGATGATCCACCGAGCTCGAAATGATGTAAGGTCCACTTCGTTTCAACTTCCCCGCCCCGGAGGCGCATGACTCAATTGGCCGCGTTCGCGCGCATTCATCTACTCGCGATAGCCGTCGCGCTGCTCTGTTCGGCTTCGAGCTTCGGCTGCACTCGCAGCGCGACCCTTCCACCGTTGGTCGAGGACGAGAGCGCACCGAAGATCCCGGGCAAGTTTGTCTGGCACAACCTCGTCACGAACGACGGCGCAGCGGCGCGGACGTTCTACGGCGAGCTTTTCGGGTGGGAGTTCGACGTCAAGAAGGACGGTCGCTACAGCGTCATCACCTATCAGGGGCACAACCTCGGCGGAATCCTCGACGCGAGCAACGAGGAGAACCCACCGAAAACGGGACGCTGGCTGAGCGCCATCTCGGTTCCCGACCTCGACGAAAGCCTGGTCGGCGCTTGGCAAAGCAGGCGGCAAGCAGGTCGACGCTCCGATCAACGTGGCCGGGGTGGGCCGCGTGGTCACCATCGAGGACGCGGATGGCGCGCTCCTTCATCTCCTCGCCTCGGAGGGCGGTGATCCACCAGACGTCGAACCGGCCGCCCACACTTGGCTCTGGCACGAGCTCCTTGCGAACGATGCAGCTCGCGCAGTCGCGTTCTACGAGGCCGCCTTCGCATACCGGACGGAGCCGCTCAAGAAGCAACCGAGTTGGGAGTATCGGGTCCTCGTTAGCGCGGGTGCGCCGCGTGCCGGAATCATGAAGACCCCTTTCGAGGGGACCCGTTCTGTGTGGATTCCCTATGTCCGCGTCGATGACCCTGCCGCAACGGCGGAGCGCGCGTCCGCCCTTGGAGGCACCGTCGTCGTCGCTCCGGACGCGAGTGTTCGCGGCGGAACGTTGGCCTTGATCCTCGATCCAACGGGGGCACCGATCGCTCTGCAGAAATGGTCACCTGAGGAAGGAGCGAGCCTGTGAAGCGCATCGTCCAACGAATCACGCTGCTCGTCGTCGCCGGCCTCTGCCTGGGCCAGTCCGACTGCTACGCCGGTGCCTACCCCGGTTACGGCTACGGATACGGGCCTGGCTACGGACCCGGCTACTACGATGACGCGTTCTACAGCCCACCGATCGACCGCTATGGATACGGTTTCTACGGACGCCCGTGAAGGATCTCGGGCTCTCTCACTGAGACGGAGTCACCCTCCGCCGGCACCGCCCGCACCACCTGAGCCCCCTGTGCCTCCGGTACAGCGACAGATGTTGTCGTTGGTGTCGCAGAACGGAATCTGCCCGCTGTCGCAGATATTCTTGCTGATGTCGCAGTCGGCGGTGTTGTTGCAAAACACCTCATCGCTCGACGAGCAGCCGACGGTGACGAGCCCGAGCAACAGTCCACCCAGGATGAGGAACGCTTTCATGGGTGCCACGCTAGGCCCGCGCCTCGGATCCAGTCAACCCCTCTTGTCGGCCCCCTCGGTCCCGCGCGAAGAGCATGTAGATCGACGGGACGAAGAAGAGCGTGAAGATCGTCCCGATCGCCATCCCGCCCACGAGGACGAGACCGATGCTGTTGCGGGCCTCGGCGCCCGGGCCCGTGACCAGGGTGAGGGGGAAGTGACCGAGGACCGTCGCCGTCGTGGTCATCAGGATCGGGCGTAGACGAACGGCGGCAGCGTTTCGTACCGCCTCGAGCTTGGCTTGCCCCTCACGCTGGAGCTCGTTGGCGAACTCCACGATCAGAATGCCGTTCTTCGACACCAGGCCGATCAAGGTCACGAGCCCGACTTGCGAATAGACGTTAAGTGTAGTGGTCCAGCCGTCGGTCCAGTAGTGCATGTTCGGGTCGGGCATCTTCAGGAACGTGAACATCGAGGCTCCAAACATGGCGAGCGGCACGGAGCCACCCAGGATGACCAGTGGATCCCGGAAGCTATTGAACTGGGCGGCGAGAACGAGGAAGATCAGGACGACCGCAAGCGCAAACGCGGGGACGAACTTGTTGCCCTCCTTTCGGAGTTGGCGGGACTCGCCCGTGTAGTCGACGCTGTACCCGCGCGGAAAAATGCTTGCGGCTTCGGTCTCGAGGAACGAGAGCGCTTCATCGAGTGGGCGAATCGCGACACCACTCAGTTTGACCGAGTTCAACTGCTGAAAGCGATTGAGCGAGCGTGGAACCACGCGATCTTTGACGGTGGCAAAGGTGCTGAGGGCGATGAGATCACCGTCCTGGTTTGTGACGTACACGTCTTGCAGCTGGTCGGCGTTGAGGCGGGCGGTCCGCTCGAGCTGCGGGATGACCTTGTAGCTCCGGCCCGAGATGCTGAAGCGGTTAACGTAGTTGCCGCCCACGGCCGACCCGAGCTCCTGGCCGACCGCCTGCAGGCTCAGGCCAAGCTCGGCCACCTTGTCCCGGTCGAACGTGATCTCGGATTCCGGCTGGTCAATCTTCACGTCGATGAGCGGAGGGAAGGCGAACATCCCGCTCGCCGCCGCTTTTTGCTGAAGCTCTTTGACGAACTGCAGGATCTCACTCGGCTCCGCGGTCGAGGCGACGACGAACTCCACCGGGAACTCCCCGCCGCCGGGGAGGGCGGGCGGCAACACGGGAAAGGTCTGAATCCCGGGGATTTCGTTAACCGCCGCGCCCACCAAGGGCATCAGCTCGAACGCCGTTCGCTCGCGCTCGTCCCAGGGTTTGAGACCCATCCCCCAAAACCCGCCGCCGGGGGTCGTGATCTGAAACGTGAACTGGGTTTCGGGGTAGCTCATCGCAAGCTCGTGCACCGCCTCGATCGAGGGAGCGAGCTGACCGAGTGTCGAGTTTGCGGGCGTATTGACGATCCCGAAGATGATGCCTTGGTCTTCGTTGGGGGCGAGCTCGCGAGGCGACATCACGAACAAGACCACGGCCAAGCCGCTCAGGACCACCCAGGCTAGATAGATGGCTGGGCGCGCGTTGAGGGTCAGGTCGAGGACGCGCGTGTAGAGCTCCCGCAGGCGACCAAAGTCGCGATCGATACGCGCCGCGAATCCTCGCTGGTTCTTCTCTTCGGGCAGGAACTGGGCCGACATGACCGGAGAAAGCGTGATGGCTACGATGCCGGAGATGAGGACGGCGCCCGCAAGCGTCAGGGCGAACTCGCGGAAGAGCGCGCCCGTCAAGCCCCCTTGGAACGCGATCGGCGTATAAACCGCGGCGAGCGTGATCGTCATCGCGATGACCGGTCCGACCAGCTCGCGGGCTCCCTTCAGCGCGGATTCGGTTCGGGTCATCCCTTCGCGCAGATGTCGCTCGATGTTCTCGACCATGACGATGGCGTCATCGACGACCAAGCCGACCGACAAGACGATCGCAAGGAGGGTCAACAGGTTGATCGTGAAGCCGAATAGCTGCATCAGGAACACGGCCCCGACCAGCGAGATCGGGATGGCCACCACGGGTACGATCACGGCACGGAAAGACCCCAAGAAGAGAAAGATCACGACGATGACGATGGCGAGCGTTTCGCTCAAGGTCGTGACGACTTCTCCGATCGCGCTGTCGATGTACTCGGTGGCATCGTACGCGATCTCCGCGTGGAGCTGCTCGGGGAGCTCCTGCTTGATCTCGTCGAGCTCGGTGCGCACCCGCGCGATGACATCGAGCGAGTTGCTGTTGGGGAGCACCCAGACACCGATGAAGACCGCCGTCGCGCCGGTGAAGTTGACCCGATCGTCGTAGCTTTCGGCACCGAGGGCGATCTCGGCGATGTCCTCCAAGCGTACGATGACATCGTCTCGTTCGCGGACTACGAGACGCTTAAACTCCTCGACGGATTCGAGGTCGGTGTTGGTCGTCAGGTTGACTTGGATCAGCGAGCCTTTGGTCTGGCCCACTGCGGCAAGGTAGTTGTTGGCTGCGAGGGCGGCGCGCACTTGTGCCGGGCCGACCTTGTGCGCGGCCATCCGCTCCGGTTTCAGCCAGATGCGCATGGCGAAGGTACGGGCGCCCAGCAGCTCGGCTCGCTGCACGCCATCGACCGCGGAAAGCCGTGGCTGAATGGCGCGAACCAGGTAGTCGGTGATCTCGTTCTGCTGGAGGAACTCGGAGGAGAAGCTTAGGTACGCGGAGGCGAACTGACTATCGACCGATACGACGTCGAGGACCGGAATCTCGGCCTCCGGCGGCAGGTCCCCACGAACCTGATCGACCTTCGCACCGATTTCGGAGAGCGCGCGCACTGCGTCGTAGTTGAGGTCGAGGTTGGCGCGGACGACGGACACGCCCTGACGGCTTTCCGATGCGATGTAGTCGATGCCGTCGGCCGCGGCGATGGCCCTCTCGATGGGGGTGGTAATGAAACCACGCACGAGGTCGGCATTGGCGCCGATGTAGGCCGTGGTGATCGTGATGGCCGCGTTCTCGCTCCGCGGGTACTGCCGCACCGTGAGCGAGCGAACCGCCTGAATCCCCGCGATCACAATGACGAGATTGACGACTATCGCGATGACCGGGCGGCGGATGAACAGGTCGGTGATCTTCACGGTGCTTCCCGGGCGCGGCTATTCGTTGGGGGGCTTCGGATCGGTGTTGACCTCGGGCGCGAGCTCGTTGCGGATCGTGACTACCATTCCGCTCTGGAGCTTGAACGCACCTGTCGAGACGACCATGTCGTCCGCCTCGAGGCCGGAGACGACGGCGACCAAGTCCCCCCGACGTTCCCCGAGGCGCACGAAGGCCTGTTCGGCGACTTGTTGCTTCTCGCCTGAGTCGGTCTCTTGTTCCTTGATGACGTAGACCGAGTCGCCGTAGGGCGCGAACAAGACGGAGCTGGCGACAATGGCGAGCAACTCGCGCGCCTCGGGTTGGACCACGGTCACGTCCACGAACATGCCTGTGCGGAGCCTCCCGTCGGGGTTGTCGACGATCGCGCGCACTCTGAAGTTCCGGGTGCCGATGTCCACCTCGGTGTCGACCACCTCGATAGTACCCACCCAGTTCGCGTCCGGAAACCCGTCGGATCGGATGGTCGCCTCGTGTCCGGGCTCGATCAACGAGAGCGCTTGCTGCGGAAGCGAGAAGTCGATGTAGATGGGATCGGACGACTGAAGGGAGACGATGGGCGTGCCTGGTTGGAGAACCTCACCGAGATCCACCTGCCGGATTCCGACGCGACCCGTGAACGGAGCGCGGATCGTCTTTCTCGCGATCACGGCTCTGACGTTCGCCACGTCCGCCGCGGCCTGCGTAGCCTTTGCTGCCGCGGAGTCGACGTCCGCCGCGCTGACCGCGCCGGCAGGAGGGAGATTCTTTCGCCGCTGGTAGTCGAGGTCGGCGAGCTTGGCGCTCGCCACCGCCGAGGCGAGCTGCGCTCGCTCGATGGAGGTATCGAGCCGCAGGAGCAAGTCGCCCTTCTTCACCATCTGGCCGGACTTGAAAGCGATCTCGGTGATGGTCCCAGGCACCTCGCTCGCCATGGTCACGCCCTGGAGCGCAACGACGGAGCCCACGGCGGTCAGCTCCGGCTTCCAGCTCACCTCGCGCACTTCGGCAGTGGTCACGGCCTGCGCGGGAGGCACGAAGGATTCGCCCGCCGCGATCATCGCGCCAATCTGCGAGGCCTTGATTCCACCGAGGACCAGCACGACCAGCACGATGACGCCGAGGGCGATGAGGATGGGTTTCTTGTTGCGTTTCATGGTGAATACGAGAGGCGCGACTCTCGGCGAACGGACACAGCCGATGACCTAGCGCCCCGGGAGCCGATGCACAACTCCCCCAAAGGGGGGATTCAGGGGTCAGTTGCGAGGTCGGGCGAGCGGGTGCGCAGACGGGATTGGCCACCTTGCTGCCATCACCATCACAGATATCGTCGCTGCGATGACGCACGCCACCCTGGGCCGATTCGTTCTTCTCGCGACCTTGGCACTGTCGATCCCCTCGACGGCGTTGGCGCATGCGTCCGAGGAGCCGCGAGTTCGCGTGTTTCCACGCGTCTCGCTCTTTGCGCCGCTCACCGCGGACCTGCGCTGGCCCAAGTTCACGCTCGCGTACAACTACCACTTCGGAAATTCCGATCTCACGCACGCCGGATCGGCCGAGGCGGGCGCCTCGATTGCCATCGTTCAGAAAGAGAACACTCGGCGTCCGGGTGCTTGGGAGATCGGCTTTCAGGGCGGGATCTTCGCGGTCTTCGATCTCGCGTCCTCCTCGAGCGACTTGATCAACGCGGACTATCTCGGCGGCATCACGTTTACGTACGCGTTCGATTCGCTCGCGCTCATCGCCCGCTTCATGCACCAAAGCTCGCACCTCGGTGACGAGTACCTCTTGAACAACGACACGGAGCGGATCAATCTTTCGTTTGAAGAGATCAGCGCTTTGGCGTCATACGTGCCGCGCGACTGGGCCAGAGTCTACGGAGGAGCTGGGGTCATCGTCCGCAGCGACCCCTCGGGTCTCGGCCGCTGGTCCGTGCAGCTCGGCGCAGAGTTTCGACCCGTGACTTCAAAGACCAAGCGTCGCTTTCAACTTCTAGTCGCAGTGAACCTCGAGTCCTGGCAGGAGACCGATTGGATTCCGGACGCGTCGCTCGTTGCGGGGCTGACGCTCGACCCCATCGGCGAGTCGAGCTACCGCGTCGACTTCCTGCTCCGCTACTACATCGGCCGCTCTCCCAACGGGCAGTTCTTCACGGAGCGGGTCCAAACGATCGGCCCCGCGGTCCAGCTCTACTTCTAGCGGCGGCCACGAACCTCGCAGCCCAAGTGGGCTTGCGAGAGCCCCGACCAGCAACTAAAAGCCCCGCGCTGCGCATCAAGGCTCAGCGAAGGAGATGAGACGAGTGACTTCACGCTTGATATCCTGGGCGCTGTGCCTCTCGGCTGTCTTGTGGGCCGGCTGCAACACGACCGTCGGCAACTATGAGCTCGCCACTGAGACGCGTACGGTTTCACCCTTCACGGTGGCAGAGGTCAGCGACGGTGTAGAGCTCGTCCTGACGGTGGACCCGGAGCAAACCGGCGATGTCAGTTTGGAGGTGTCCGCCGAGTCCAACTTGCTCGGGGCCATCGTGACCAGCGTCTCCGAAGACGAGCTGACCGTGGGCGTCAACGGCTCCATCCAGGCTCGCTTGCCCATCACGGTGGTCGGCACGGTGAACGAGATCAGTGAGGCACAGGCGAACAATGGTGCGACCGCCGCGATCGCCGGGATCGATAGCGAGACCCTGGCCGTTGGAGCGGAGGCTGGCGCCACGCTCACCGCCGAGGGAAGCGCCGACAACGTGGTCGCCACGGCGTCGGAAGGCGCGTCTCTCATCTGCGGCGACCTCAAGGCAACGGATGCACAGGTGGGGCTCAACAACGGAGCGTCCGCGATCGTGTGTGCGTCCGGAGAGGTGACCGGTTCGGTAACCAACGGGGCCACTCTGACCGTGCTTTGCGGCGGGGACAGCAGCGGCGTGACCACCTCGAATGGCGGAATCGTCAACTAGGATCGGCCATGGGAGTGGGAGCAATCGGCACTCGACACCGCCGCGCGTTGGCTCGGAACATCGTGCTCAGCGGCTTGGCCACCTGCCTCGTGCTGTCAGCCGGCTGCAAATGGCGACACGGGCCTCCGGAAGGTTCGCCCGGCCACGTGAGCGCCGCCAACCAAGCATGCGCGACTCTGTTTTGCTCCCCTGAAGAACAAGCGGACACGCGCGGCAAGTGTGCGCCTTCGTGCATGTGCGGGGACTACATGTTCTCGGAGCCGAGCTACGACGAGCACGACGTCTACGCGCTGCGCGGGTGGAGACTCGTGAACCCGGCGAAGGTGCTGCCGGACGATCCCTTCAGCGAGGGGTCGGCCGAGCCCGGCGAGACGGATTCGTACTGCGCGGCGATTCCCGTCGACACGAGCGCTCAAGCGCGTACCTACCGGCTCGAGACATTCCGGACTGAGCGCGCCGCCGTCGTGGCCGGCGGTCAAGTCACGCATCGCGGCAGTTGCGGCGCCTGTTCTTCGTTTCAGGACCTCGCGGCCTACATCGAGAACAAGGATCTCAACCGCGCCGGACGCTTGTGCGGCCTGAAGGGGACCTTCGGCGACAAGCCACAGCTGGGCTGCCTTCAGGACCTCGGCTTCACCGACGCGTGTGCACAGATCTGGAGCTTCAACATCGACAATACGCGCTCCAAGTGCATGGGGACCTGCACGAAGACTCTCCCGACGAAGCACAAGTTGCCCGACGGGAGCTTGAACGCATGTCTCGCGTGCGATGAAGCAAACAGCGGTCCGACCTTCAAGGCGGTCGCCGGTCGAACCCGGCGGCGTTCAGGGTTGTCTTCCGCGATTGCTCGCCCCTGCCTCGACGCACAAGGCGAGCCTGCAGTGTATCCGGTGGAACACTACTATTTCGAACGACGCCGGTAGTCGATCTCTACGGAACGACGATGACCGCGCGCATCCCAAAGTGATCCGAGAGCGGCACTAGCATCCCGTCCTCGACCGGGACGACATCCTCATCGAAAATGCGCGCGGTCGATACGATCGATTCCTCGGCCAGGTTGTAGAGCAGGATGTGGTCGATCCAGACGGAGACCTTCGATTCGGCGACGGGGTTGGTGCTGCAGAAGGTGCAGAGTGGGGTGTACTCGCTCGAGTAGGCGGGCGTGAATGCCAGCTCGAGCAAATCCAGAGTTCGCTCGCCCTCTGGCACGATGTTCTCCGCTGGATAGCCGGCGCCAGTGTTGAAGTCTCCGAGGATCACGGCGGCTCGGTCGCCACTCGTGTCAGCGACGTGAGCGATGAGCTTCTCCGCTTGGAGCTCCTGCTCGGCCTGCCAACCCGCAGGACCCGTCATGCCATCGCCATACTGCCCCGTGTAGGGGAAGGTGTTGGGCGGCGGCTCGTCGAAGATCGGCGTGAGGTGATTGCAGTAGGTGTCGAGCTCTTCCCCGTTTGGGAGCTCCACGGTCGCGCTGAGGATCGTGCGCCGATTCCAGGTGCCTGGAATAACCCAGTTCTCCACGTTCTTGAGGGGATGGCGTGAAAGGATCATCACGCCGTTTTGACCATCGAACGCCAGATCTTGGTTGACCACGTTCGCGCAGCTCTCACGGATCTTCCCGAAGGTCGAAGTCGGGAGTTGCGTGGCCACACAGGCGTAGCAGCGCTGTTGTTCTGCGTCTCCGTACAAGAGGTTTACGACTTGCAACGAGCAACTCGACGAAGCGCAGCCCGCACTCGTCGTACGGCCGAGCTCATCTTCGGGCGGTGTCGCGTCGGGCGTCGTCGAGCAGTTCGCCATGACGCAATCGACCGCCTGGTTCATTTGCGCGAGGATGTTCATCCCATCGCCGGCTTCCTGGTCCGGACACGGAACGCCCGTCGGCGGCGGCGGCACCTGCCCCTGCTGGTCGGTGGGGTCGTCGACCACCGTGTCGAGGTCGTCCCTGAACAGAGCAGAGTGTGGGTAGGCTTCGAGCGCTGCGTCGCGGATCAGCTCCTTGTCGGCCTGGTTCCACACCTCTTGGAGACAAAGGATATCTGCTTCCGACGCGGCGATCGCCTCGACGATGGGTTGACGCCGCTCCGACTCGTACGGGATGAAAGCACCCGCGAGGGCGACGTTGAAGGTGTCGACGACGACCTCCATGGGTTCGCTCGATTCGCTGCTTTCGGTGCAGCCGATGACAAGCGCGAAAATGATGAGAAATACCAAGTTAGGCTTCATGTTTGGCTCCCGGGTTCTTGTTCGTCTCGCGTGAAAGTCACACGATCTTCACGAACCGTGCACAAGGGAAGCCACGGCGTCAAACTTCCTTTCTCGGCGCAGTGGCTTGCAGTCGACAGGCCGCGCAAAAGGCCGATACTGCTCAGGTGGCGAAGATACCCCGATGGACTTGGCTCGTGATCGCTGCTGCGCCGGTCGGGGCGGCGGTGCTATTCGCCACTCCTGCGCCCGAATCCCTGCGACCGTTCATTTCGGCCCGGTTCCCCGAGGTCGAGTGGGTCGATACCGAAACGCTGGCGGCTTGGATCGACGGGGGGGGCCAGATCGAGCCGGTGATACTCGACGTACGGAGTGAGGGCGAGTTCGCAGTGAGCCATTTGGCTGGCGCTGTGCGGGTCGATCCGCATGCGGCCGAGCTCCGCTCGCTGAGCATTCCGACCGACGCCATCGTCGTCGTCTACTGCTCGGTCGGCTACCGGAGCGGCGCGATCGCCGAACGGCTCAGCGCCGCGGGCATCGACGATGTCTACAACCTGACGGGTGGGATCTTCGCTTGGGCCAACGAAGGGCGCCCCCTCGTTCGAGATGGTGCGCCCGTGGACCGCGTACACCCCTACGACGCGATCTGGGGCCTCTTCTTGCGCAGCGACCTCCGCGGCTCGCGCGAGCCCTGAGGCCCCGCGCGTCGTCGCGCCCCGTGCGCTATCTCGGCGATGGGAGACCCAGCGCGTCCCGTATCTCCCCCATCACCTTCTCCTCGACCAACTCGATTCGACCGTCGGCAGACGCTGCAATCCTCGCAGCGCCCCAAACGAGCTCGACGTATTGCGGAGCTCCCTTAATACGAGTCACGTACTCGAGCGCGAGCCTTCTCCCATCGCCGGGGTCGGAGAGCATTGCCTCCGACAAGTCCCGGAAAGTCAGAGATAGCTCTGCAAAATCGAGCCGCGAGAGGACATCCGCTTTCGCGCCCAGGGTCTCTAGAAAGCGATCTGCCTCGGATGCGCTGAGAGCCCCGTCGCACGCGGCGACCAATACGAATGCGCCGGCGACCGCCCGCAGCAGGTCGTCTGGAACGTTCTCGTCGAAACGCTTCCACGCGGCCAATGCGTATGCTTCTGCTTCGTCTGGAATCATCGGTCGCAGCGTACCACGCCGGAAGAAGGGTTGGTTACTCCGTGCAGAGGTCTACATCGATCGTGCAGGTGCCAGATTCGCAAATTCCTACGTCGAAGGCTACAGGCGCGCTGTCGTTCCCGTCGGGGTCTGACACCATGACCGTTCCCGGGTAGGGCGCGACGTTCGGACAACGAATCGTAGAGACCTCGGCGTTGATCGCGCCGCTGCAACCGCTAACGCTGCCGCTGTAGATCAGGTCTTCCGAAGCGGTGTCGGAGTCGACCGCAACGACCGTGACGACCACATCGGATGTTGTGCCCTGAGCGCAGTCGGGTTCCGCTTCCCAACTCACCATCTCGATCTTCGGGATGCCGTCTCCGCCGCCAGCGCCGCCGCTGCCGGCCGACCCGCCGGCACCACCATCGCCATCATCGCTGCAGCCCGACAGCGCGAGCGCTCCAACCAAACCCAATGCCACTATGATTCGCATGCTCGATCCTCCTCGCCTACCCACCAGGTCGTAGTGTCTTCCCGTGGACTTGTTACCATGTTGCTAGTCGTCTTGTCTCTTGGCGCTCGGGAGCTCGAGGATGAGGTCTTTTCCGTACGCGGTGGATGGCGTTTGGAAGCCTGGCTTGTGCTGGCCGTTGCAGATCTTGTTGGCGATCAAGAGGGACATGCGCGCGGTCAAGGTGTAGCCCTCGGGCGTCGACAGACGGGAGATCACGGCGTGCCCCGCCTCGTTCCGCGCTTCGCCCCAGAGCTCGTTGCGCGCAGTAGCCCGCGCGTCATCGTCCGGTCCGGCGGGTCCGGCCTCGATGCGCTTCTTCATCAGGTTCTGCGCGGGCCGCGTTCCCAAGAGCGGCAGCAGCGGCCGCGCGAGACGGAGCATGCGCGCCGGCCCCTCCGGGAACATCATGTAGACCATGATGTTCGGGATGCCCGTGCTCTTGTAGGCGGTGACGACGTCGCCCCAAGGGATCACCATGCAGTGAGCCGGACGTCCGTCGCCGAAGTCGATCCTGCGGGTTTTCCACGCTGCGGGTACCTGCACCAGCTCGCCATCACGCCGAATCAAACCGCCTCGATGGATGTTCTTCGCCATCGTCTTGGCGGTGCCGTGGGACACCCCGCCACCGAGGCCGCGAAACGCAAGCTCGAGGTGCGTCGCATCGGGGCAACGCGACTTGAGATGCGCAGCGAGGCAATCCGAAGGCACGACATCAAAGCCGGTACCCGGGAGCAACATGATCCCTGCGCGTTTCGCTTCGTCGTCGAGCGTCCAGAGGCCCTCGTACACCTCGGCTTCGCCGGTGATGTCCGTGTAGTGCGTGCCGGTGTCGATGCAGGCGCGCGCCATTGCTTCGTAGGTGTCGGAGAATGGGCCCGCGCAGTGGATCACGACGTCCGCGTCGCGAAGGACGCGCCGGATGGAGGATGGATCCGAAAGGTCAGCGGGGTCGATCTCGAAGCCTAGGCGATCCGCCTGTCGGCCTAGGCGCTCCGCATTGCGACCGGAGAGGACGATATCCAGGCCGTCTTCCTTAGCAAAGCGCGCGATCAGATCGCCGGTGTATCCGTAGGAACCGTAAACGACAATTCGACCAGGCATCGCTTCGTGGTTCTATCACATAGTCATCGACCTGGGCGCTCGCGGAGTTGGACAGACCGCTCATCGGTCCGGTATGAGGAGGGTGATGTCGGGATTGGCCGTATCTTCGGCGGGAGGGCTTGCACGGGTGATCTTCGACCGCCCAGAGGTACTCAACGCGCTTTCGCCGAGCTTGCTGAGCGACCTCGTCGAAGCCTGCGCGACCATTGCCGGCGATGACACGATCAAAGTCGTTCGATTCGAGGGCGCCGGGAAGGCGTTCTCTGCCGGCGCCGACATCCCTGCGTTTTTCGCGGCGTTGAATGAATCCGATGCTCGCGGGATTGCAGACCTCGGGCGCGAAGCGACCAACGCGATCGCGAAGCTTCCGCAGATAGCGATCGCAGGGATTCACGGCCATTGCGTCGGCGGTGGCATGGTCCTCGCGGCCGCGTGCGACCTTCGGATCGCGGCCGACGACGCGCGATTCATGATCCCCGAGCTCGACGTGGGGATCCCGCTTGCCTGGGGCGGCATGGAGTGGGTCGTTCGCCTCGTTGGCGAGACCTTGGCGGCCGATCTCGTGTTGAGCTGCCGGCCGTTTGGCGCAGAGGAGGCGCTTCAAGCCGGGTTCATCAGCCGAATCATCCCGCGGGATCAGCTGCAGGACGAGCTGGCCGCGCTGGCAGCGGGCGTTGCGGCGAAGTCCCGCTACGTGCTTCGCGTCACGAAGCAGCAGCTCCAGGGGATCCGCCGAGCTACGTTCGACGCGCGCAACGACGCGGACGCGCTTCTCGGCGCGCTCGAGGATCCGGAATCGGCGCAGCAGGGCATGCGCTACGTGGCAAAGCGAATCCGCAACACCTGACCCCTCAGGGCGAGAGTCGCTGAATCCGCCAGCCATTGTCTTCGCGGACGTACTGGAAGCGATCGTGGAGACGGTCGGGCTGGCCTTGCCAGAGCTCGATGGTCTTCGGCGTGACCCGGTAGCCGCCCCAGAACTTCGGGAGCGGCACCTCCCCGTCGGCGAACTTGCGCTTCATCTCGCCGAGCTTGATCTCGAGGGCCTTGCGCGATGTGAGGACGCGCGACTGGTCGGACACCCACGCGCCGAGCTGGCTGCCACGCGGCCGGGTCATGAAATACTTCGCGGCCTCCGCGCTCGACACGCGCTTGGCGACACCGGTGATCTCAACCTGTCGCTCGAGCTCGGGCCACCAGAAGAGGAGGGCGACCGAAGGGTTGTGTTCGATGTGCGAGGCTTTGCGGCTCTCCAAGTTCGTGAAGAAGACGAAGCCGTCATGGTCGAAGTACTTGAGCAGCACGGTGCGAGCGCCGGGAGCGCCATTCGGGTCGACCGTGGCCAGGCTCATGGCGTTGGGCTCCGCGTCCTTCACGCGCTCGCGCGCCTCCTCGAACCATCGCCCGAACTGCGTGATCGGGTCGGGGTCCAGGTGATCGCGCTCCAACGGGCCGCGGTAGTACTTGCGGCGCATCTGATCGATGGGGGTGCGGTCGCTCATGCGCCAGGGTACGCCCGGGTTGCCCGGTCGCAAGCAGGAGCCACGGGCTCTTGGCCCTGTTTTCAAAGGCTTCCGGTCCTTACTTTACTGTTTGTTGTCTTAAGGCCGCGCTGTGGTACGACAACGCGATTCCATGCCTGAACGAGCCTTTGATTTCATCGTCGTCGGTGCCGGCTCCGCCGGTTGCTGCCTCGCGAACCGCCTGTCCCAGGACCCCTCGACGCGCGTCCTGCTTCTCGAAGCCGGCGGCAAGGACAACAATCCGCTCATCAAGATGCCCATCGGCTTCACCCAGCTGATGTACGACGCGAAGACGACCAACCTCTACAAGACCGAGCCCGAGCCTCAACTGAACAACCGCGAAATGAGTGTCGTGCGGGGGCGCGTCCTCGGCGGGTGCAGCTCGATCAATGGCATGGTCTACATGCGCGGGCAGCGTCAGGACTACGACGATTGGGGCGCTCTTGCGGGCTGCGAAGGTTGGTCGTACGCGAACATGCTTCCGTACTTCAAGAAGTCGGAGAACTACGACGCGGGGCCGGCGAACGAGTACCACGCGAAGGGTGGCGAGCTGAACGTCACGCACGTGCAGATGCAGTACCCGATTAGCGAAGCGTATATCGAGGCCGCCGTGAGCTGCGGCATTCCGCGCAACGACGACATCAACGGCGAAACTCAAGAGGGCATTGGGTACGTCCAGGTCAACATGAAGGATGGGAAGCGCTGGAGCTCTGCCGATGCCTTCCTGAGCGCCGAAGTGAAGCAGCGCCCGAACCTCAGCGTCGAGACGCACGCCGTCGCGAAGCGGGTGTTGCTCGAGGGCAAGAAGGCCGTCGGCGTCGAGTACCAGGACAAGAAGGGCAACCTCGTGCAAGCGAGCGCTGCGCGCGAGGTCGTGCTGTCGGCTGGGACCTACAACACGCCGCCGCTTCTCGAGCTTTCGGGAGTTGGCAATCCGGAGGTGCTTGGCGAGCTCGGGGTCGAGGTTCGACACGAGCTTCGGGGCGTCGGCGAGAATCTCCAGGACCATCTGCAGGTTTGGGTGCAGCAGGGCGTGAAGACCAAGGCGTGTCTCTCCGAGGACGGGAAGTTCCCGAAAGTCGTGTGGGCCGTCCTCAAGTACATCTTCACGAAGAAGGGGCCTTTGACGATGCCTGCGTGCAACGTCGGCGGTTTCATTCCGAACGAAGGCGCGGAGCGTCCCATCCTGCAGATCCACTTCACGCCGGGCGCCGGCGGGATGGATGAGAACGGCAAGATGGTCTCGACCCCGGACCCCGGCGTGAACTCGACCGTTTGCACCGTGCGCCCGACATCGCGCGGGAGCGTGCACGCGCGGAGCACCGACCCCAAAGCCTTCCCGAAGATCATCCACAACTACCTCTCGACCGATCACGATCAGAAGCTCGCGATCGAGGGCTTCAAACTTCAGCGGAAGATCTACCAGTCCGACGCGTTCGCCCCGCACCGGACCTACGAGATCCTCCCCGGTGACTCGGTAAAGACCGACGAAGAGATCCTCGAGTTCTGGCGAAGAGAAGCGATGAGCGTCTACCACCCGGTCGGCTCCTCGAAGATGGGCCCCGCCGACGACCCAGCGGCCGTGGTCGACAACGAGCTCCGGGTGCACGGCATCGCGAATCTGCGGATCGCGGATGCCTCGATCTTCCCGCTCTTGCCTTCTGGGAATACTCATGCCCCGACGGTGGCGGTTGCGGAACGGGCGGCGGATTTGATTTTGGGCAACCCGACCGCGTAGGCAGCGCCAGCGCCAGCGCCGGCGTTCAGCGGCAGCGTCCGTGAATGCGATTGGCGTCGGGAGGTTTTCGCTAAATCCACCCGCCGGCCCCCACCCGTAGTCCTCCCTCCGCGCCCCTTGCTTCGCTCGGGCTTGGCGGCGCATTCGCGCCGGGCTTCGCCCTTCGGGCTCGCGGTCAGCGGCAGCCGCAGGGTCAGCGCCAGCGTTCGGCGGCAGTGCCCGTTCCCGCGCAGTCGTGCTAGAAAACGCCGAAACGCGCCTGTAGCTCAGCTGGATAGAGCGGTGGCCTTCTAAGCCGATGGTCGGGGGTTCGAATCCCTCCAGGCGCGCCGTAAGAGAGCGGGCGAAGTGCTGCTCTGGGTGTTTCTTTTGGGGCACCCGCTGAGCCCCCACGCCTCAAACGCGGGGCCTGCGCTTAGCGGCAGCGGACTCGCCTGGGACACCGGCCTTCCGCCTGGCACGCGTGAGGCTGCCAGGCAGCCGCACTAAGCGCGCCTGAGCCGCGAAAGCGTTCGGATTGTTGGCGTAGGCCTTGGGGAATTGCATAGTGGTTCTGTAGAGAAGACCCGGAGGTTTCGATGCGCTCAGCGATTAGATTGGCCTGCATAGTGGTGATGGGCGTCGCGGCCGTTGGCTGTGGCGGTGGTGGCGGCTCGGGCGGAAACGGCGGAGTCGGCGGAGTCGGCGGCGGGGGCTCGGGAGGAACCGCTGGGGTCGGTGGTGCCGGTGGTGAAGGCGGAAACAGCGGCAACGGCGGCGCTGGCGGCGTCGGCGGTGAAGGCGGAATGGGCGGAATGGGCGGAAGCGGCGGCGTCGGTGGTGCCGGCGGCGCGGGTGGCCTCGGCGGTGCCGGTGGCGCGGGCGGAGCAGGTGGAAGCGCCGGTGCCGGCGGAGCAGGTGGAAGCGCCGGTGCCGGCGGAGCAGCTGGAAGCGGCGGCGCAGGCGGAAGCGGCGGCGCAGGCGGAAGCGGCGGTGTCGGTGGAGGCGGCGGTAGTGGAGCGGTCTGCCAGGATGACCTCTGTTCCTGCAACGAAGCTGGTGTTCGAGCTGCGATCGCTGCCGGCGGCGGTCCCTACACCTTCGATTGCGGTGGACCCCAGACGATCAAGACCGCAGCCGAAATCGTCATCAGCGACGACGTCATCCTCGATGGTGGAGGCGATTTGGTGCTCGACGGCGACTTCGACCACCGCGTGTTCACCGTGGACGCGACGGCGAACGCGCAGTTACTTGGCATCGACGTGATCCAAGCAAACGACATGACGAACCGGGCAGGGGCGATCCTGAACAACGGGACCCTCCTCTTGCGGGATAGTGTGTTGTCAACGAACATCGGTGGCGGCTTGCGCAATTTCGGAGCTGCGACGATTGATAACTGCATCATCAGCGACAACCAGGGCGGTGGCCTGAGGAACGAGTTCAGTGCAGCGATGACCTTGACGGACAGCACCGTGTCCGGGAACGTGTCCGACTCGTTCGGTTTGGGGGGCGGCATTTGGAGCGACGGGGCCTTGCTCTCCATCGGCAACACCATCTCAGGCAATGTGGCGGGAGCCCGCGGCGGCGGTATCTACAACAGCGGAAGCCTGACACTGGTCAACAGCACCGTGTCCGGCAATGCCGCGGGGAGTCTCGGTGGCGGCATTCACAGCGACAACAGCACTGTTGAGGTATCGTTGATCAACAGCACTGTGGCGAACAACTCTGCGCCGGACGGAAGCGCCGTCTCGAGTGACTCGATCGCTTCCCAAGTGCTCAGAGGCACCGTCTTGCAAGGCACCTGCGGAGGCCCGAACTCGTTCACCTCCGACGGCTACAACGTCGAAAGTCCAGGCAACAGCTGCGCCCTCGACCAGGGAACCGACATGGTGTCCGTGAGTGCAGCAAACCTGAATCTCGGTGCGCTCGAGGACAACGGCGGACCGACTCAGACGCATGCACTCGATGTCGGAAGCGTTGCTATCAGCGTGATTCCCGAAGCGATGTGCCTCAACCAAGACGATCAACCACTGACGATCGACCAACGCGGCGCGCCACGACCAGGCGGCTCGGCGTGTGATGTAGGCGCGTTTGAGGTGCAGCCCTAAGCGTAGGAAAGCTTTGCGTGTAGCCCGGCCCAACCGGGAAACGCCACGTTTCGCTGGCGCTGGCGCTGGCGCTGGCGCTGCTGAACGCTGGCGCTGCCTAAGTCCTGCGACTGATCATCAGCGTCGCAGCCTCTGTCCTCCTCGCCACCTGCAGCGCCAATTTGCTGAAGAGCCGCTTGTGTCGCTCATGCCGTAGCCCGAGGATGATCAAGTCTTTGGGGCCGGCTTCTTCGGCGAGGGCCCGCACGATGTCAGCCGATTCGATGAGCCCCACTTGGGGCACGCCGAAGGTTTCCTCTTCTGCGAAGATGCGAAGCTCGCGTTCGCGGTGCCGCTTCAGCTGTGGCGGCATGGCTTCGGCGGTGACTTGGACGAAGCGGACGTTGGTGCAGCCTGCTCGGCCGAGGCTTCCGAGGAGGCGGGCGCGGAGCTCGTCGTGGTGGCCCCGGCCGCCGACGGGGACGATGATCCGAGTTCCCGAGGTCAGCGACCAATCCTTCGGAGCCCGTAGGGCGACGACATCGCAGTCGACGTCGTTCAACAACTGCTCGATGTGCTCGACATTGCTTTGCGCTTCGAGCGAGGAGAAACCGATCAGCAGGCTCTCGCATTCGCGCGAGCGTGCGACGCGCGCGATCTCTTTCCAAGGGTCGTACGCGAGTGTCATCAAGGCCTCGGGCGTGTGACCCGCCGTCAGCGACGCCATCATCGCCTGACCGACCACGTCATTGGCGTCCTGAAGCGCTCTCGTCGTTTCTGCTTCGGCCGCAGCGAAGTCGCTTGGGCGCCGCACGACCGTCAGCAAGACGACGCGCCCGACCCTTGGCATGGCGAGCGCGTTTGCCAAGGTCACCATGCCGACGGCGCTCGCAGGATTTGCGACGGGGACCAACACCAGCGGGCTGCGTCCACGGAGCGTGCCGAGTCTCGGGTCGAGGGCTTCGGTGAACGCGTCGAGCGCTTGCGCGCGACCGGCGAACAGGCCGTAGTAGAGAATCACGCCGAGCCCTAACCACACTGCGGCGATTCCGCCGGCGCTCGGCACGGCGACCATCTGATATGCCGCGAGCAGCGCGCACGCGAGCCCGCCGATGATCGGCACCGCCGGGAAGTAAGGTGTCTGGAAGGGCGCTTTGATCTGCGTTCGCCTGCGCGCGAGCAAGCTCGTCCAATGCACCAGCGCAAAAGAAATCAAGAAGATCAGGCTCGCCGCGGCACCCGCTGCGGACACGTTGGGGACCATCAGCAAGATGAAGCCCATCGCCAAGGCGGTCGCGTAGATCGCCATCACGGGCGTCCCGCGGGTGGAATGGCGTTGCTGGAGGACCCTCGGGAGGGTGCGGTCGCCTGCCATCTGGAGCGCGATGCGGCTCGCGGCCAAGACATTTGCGGAGAGCGCCGACAAGGTCGACAAGAGCGCAGCCACGATCACCAGCCAGTAGCCAAACACGCCGCCGAAGTTGTACGCAGCGTCCGCCATCACCGTCGCCGGGCGTGCTCTGCTCATCTCGGAGATGGTTCCGCCCGGCTCGGTGCCGACCGCGGATATCAGAAATAGCAGTGGGAGGTAGACCGCCATCGCGATGCCGAGCGAGGCGAGCATCGCGCGGGGGATGTTCCGCTCCGGGTTCTTCACCTCGCCGCCGACCGTCGCGATCAGGTCGAAGCCCTGGAGTGCGATGAACGTGAAGCCCATCGCGGTCAGGAGCCCGGTTGTGCCGTTCTCGAGAAACGGTGTGAGCCCCTCCCGCGCCGTCCCAGAGGGAGATGTGGCGAACGCCCAGAGACCGATCGCCATCAGTACGGCGAATACGATGAGCTTCCCGATCGTTTCGATCTGGCCGCCGCCCTCGCTCTTACGAACCAGTAGAACGCTGTACATGGCGATGCCGCTGACGGCGAGAATGCTGAGCGTGGGGCGCCGACCCAGCCACTCCGGTGCGCCGCCCGAGCTGGCTTCGAGGGCTTCGCCGATCGCCAATACGGCGTACTCAGCGAACCCGAGCGCGTAGAGCACGCCCGCCACGATGTACGCGAACCACAGGATCCAGCCTACGCCAAACGCCGCGCGGACGGTCAGCACCTTCTTTGCAAAAGTGTACGCGCCGCCTGACTCCGGGAACATCGACGACATCTCCGCGAAGCTCAGGGCGGTCAACAATGCGACGACGCCGTTCACGGCGAAGGCGAGGATCGTGCTCGGCCCCGTCTCGCGAAACGCAGCACCGGCGAGCACGAGGATGCCGCCGCCGACGATGGCACCGACGCCCACGCCGGTTGCAGCTGTCAGGCCGAGATGCCGGCCGTCTCCTCCCTTTTCTCCGGTCGCCACTGGCCTGAAGGCTAGGCGGAAATCAGGCTTCAGGGTAGACGAAGTCTTTGAAGCCGACTCGGTAAAAGAGCGAGTACATCAGAGGAACGAAGCCGAGGGTGAGCATCGTCGAGAAGGCGAGGCCGAACATGATGGCGATGGCGAGCGGCTGCCACATGGCTTCGCCGCCCGCGTAGAGCGGGATCAAGCTCGCGATCGTCGTGGCGGTAGTGAGCATGATCGGGCGGAAGCGTTGCTGTGCGGCTTGGACGACCGCGAGAGGCGGATCGAGACCGTTCTCGGATTTCTCGATCTCGATGCGGTCGATGAGCACGATCCCGTTGTTAATCACGATGCCTGCGAGCGAGACGATTCCGAGCAGGGTCATGAAGCCAAAATATCCGCCCGGAAGTCCGAGCTTGTCGACCACGACGAGCCCGATGGCCACCCCGACCAAGGCGAACAGGATCGTGGCGAGCACAATCGTGGGCTTCCGAAGCGAGTTGAACTGCCAGACCAGGAGCATGAGGATGACCATGCCCGCGATCGGGAGCTTGGCGCCGATCGATGCGTTGGCTTTGCCGGAGCCCTCGACCTCACCACCGAACTCGTAGCGATACCCGATACCCCACAGCCGCTTCTGCTCGTCGAGCCATGGCGTCATCTCGTCGATCACGTCGAAGGCGGTGACGCCGCCCACTACATCGCTGTCGACCGTAATCGTCGGGTACAAATCACGCCGAAGGATCTCGGAAGGCTCCCACTCGAGCTCTGCGGTAGCGACCTGTGCAAGAGGGACGGTGCTGCCGTCCTGCGAGAACACGCTCAGCGTCGCGAGGCGGTCGATGTCGCGGCGCCCTTCGGCGAGAGACCGGAGGACGACGGGAATCGTCTTGTCGTCTTCTCGGTACTTCGTGGTTTCGTAGCCGCTCAAGAAGGTCTGCAATGATGTCGCAACGTCCTCATTGGTGATCCCCTCGCGGCGCGCGCGGTCTTCGCTCACTTCGATGAGCAACTTCTTGACCCGGGGACCCCAGTTGTCGCCGACGTTGCGAGTATCCGCTCGCTCGTTGAGCCATTGCTTGACCGTGTCGGCGATCTCGAAGGTCCGATCGACGTCCTTGCCGGAGATGCGGACCTCGATGGGCTTCGCAACGGGCGGGCCGTTTCCGAGGGGGCGCACGTGGGGACGGACGTCGGGATAGTGTTCGGTCACGTAGGTCTCGACTCGCTCCATCAGCTCCGGAACGACCTCCGCGTTCGTGGTCGTCACCATCGTTTCGGAGAAACGCGGCCGCGGCGCGTTCGGGTTGTAGGTAAGCGTGAATCGGGGAGGTGTCGTGCTGATGAACGATGCCCAGTGCGTGATGCCGTCACGGTCTTCGGTTTCGATCAGCTCTCGTTCGATGAACCCGTCCATGTCCTTGACCATGTCTTCGGTGGTGCGAATCGAGGTGCCGGGGGGGAACGTGAACTCGGCGACGAAGAAGTTGGTGGCCTGCGTGGGGAAGAACATCTGCGGAACGAGTGAGAAGAGCTGAATCCCAGCAAAGAAACCGATGACCGCCACCGTGATGCTGATGGCCGGGTGCCGGAGCACGCCGAGGACGGTTCGCCGATAAAAGCGATAGAAACGCGAGTTGAAAGGCTCCTCGACGGGCTTGGGCTTCAAGAACCGCACGCAGAGCAGCGGGATCATCGTGAGCGCGAGAACCCACGATACCAACAATGTGATTGTAACGACCGAGAACAGCACACCGGTGTATTCGCCGACCGCGGATTCGGCGAGCCGGATCGGGAGGAAGGCCGCGGCTGTCGTCAGCGAGGCGATCAACAGAGGGACGCGCAGCTCGTTCGTTGCACCCATCGCGGCTTCGACGCCCGGTTCTCCTGCCGCCATGCGCACCATGATCGATTCGGAGATCACGATGGCGTTGTCGACCAATAAGCCGAGCGCGATGATCAGTGCGGCAAGCGACATCTGGTCGAGCTGGATCTCGAAGATGCTCATCGCCCACATCGTGATCACCATCGTGACGGGTACGAGGGTTGCGACGACCAGCCCTGTGCGAAGCCCAAGCGTCAGGAGCATGACGACGAGAACAATCGCCACGGCTTGCATCACGCTCTCGACGAAGTCGTCGACCTTCTGCTCGACCTTCGTGGGCTGGAAGTAGGTTTGATAGAACTCGACGCCGTGCGGGTACTGTTCCTGAATGAACTGGAAGAATTTCTGGAGATCTTCGCCGAGCTTGATGAGGTTCCCACCATCAGCCATCGAAACTGCGAGGGTGAGCGCGGGCTGGCCTTCCGCGCGAACGAGCGCCTCCGGCGGGTCGACGTAGCCCCGGTAGATGTCGACGATGTCCTCCAGGTACACCAGGTCTTCGGTTTGGGGCATCCGAATGACGGTGCGCCTCAACTCCTCGACCGAGGCGAAGTTGCCGCTCGGCTCGAGCGCGATTGTCTCCGAGGCGACGTCGATCTCACCGCCGGGCTGGATGATGTTCCGTTGCTGCAGGGTGTCCTTCAGGAACTTCGGGGTCATCCCGATCCGGCTCAGCACGGCGTTGTCGTATTCTACGAACAGGCGCTCTTCTTGAGCGCCCATGATGTCGACCTTGGCGACCGCTTTGATCCGCAAGAGCTCGTCGCGGAGGTCGTCGGCGATGTCCTTCAGCTCCATGTAGGAGAACCCGTCGCCGGTCATGCTGAACATGATCGGAAAGACGTCGCCGAACTCGTCGTTGACGAAGGGGCCCTGGATGTCGTCGGGTAGGTTCGGTTCGACGCTGTCGACCTTGCGTCTCAGGTCGTCCCAGATGGGACGCATGGTCTTGAACTCCTCGCGGATGTTCACGTAGATGACGGAGACGCCGGTCCGGCTCTCGCTATTGACCCAGTCGAGCTCGGGGATCTCTTGCACGACTTTCTCGATAGGATCGGTGATGAGTTGTTCGACGCGCTCTGGGCTCGCGCCCGGAAAGTAGGTGGTGATCATCGCCGTCCGAATGATGAACCCCGGATCCATCTGGCGTGGCGCGTCGAGATACGCGCCGATTCCGGCGAAGAGTAGAACGACGATTAGTGTGCCAGTGACCGTCCGTCGTTCGAGGGCAAACGAGGTGAGGCTCATGGGGTTTGCCGTTCGACGGCCTCCTCCGGCGACGCGGGTGGGGCCACGTTGCCCGGCTCGGATCCGGGCCGCTCGGGGACGCGCACGCTAAGTCCGTCGTAGATGCGGCTGACGCCGGCGGTGACGACCAAGTCGCCCGGCGTTACTCCGGCGAGAATCTCGAGGCCATCCGACTGAATCTCGCCTACTTCGACCGGGCTGCGGTGCACTATACCTAGACCGTCCGCCGTCTTCTCGAGCTTGTAGACGAAGCGACCTTCGCGGTCTTCGCCAACGGCGCTGACCGGGAGGGCGTACTTCGGCGCGTTGTCGTTCGAAGCGAAGACGAAGGTGACATCCGCGGCCATACCGGCGCGCACCTGGTCTTGTCCTTCGCTCAGCCGCAGCGTCACTGGGAATGCGGCTGAACCGCCGATGGTGGAGACGCCGACCTCGGTGACCTTGCCCTTGAACGCTTTGTCGTCGAGCGAGTTGAACTCGGCCACGGCATCCGCACCCTGCTCGATGTTCCGAATGATGGACGCTGGCACCGAGACGCTGACTTCGATCAGATCTCCAGCGAGAAGCGTTGCGACGAGAGCGCCAGCTTGCACGTACTCGTTGACCTCGATGTCGACCGTGGCGATCGTGCCTGCTTCCGGCGCCCGGAGGTGGGCGTAGCCGAGCTGGCGTTGGCTCAAACGAATCTGCTGGTTCGAAGCCGCGAGCGAAGCCCTGGCCGAGTCGTATGCGGTGCGGTCCGCATCGAGATCCTGCTTCGAGACGTTCTGGTTCTCGTACAGCGCTTGAGTGCGTTCGTATTTCGCTTTGGCGTTGCGCTCCTGCGCGCGCGCCTGCGCGGCGGAAGCCTGTGCGTTCTGAAGCTGAAGCGAGAAGTCGGTTGGATCCATTCGAGCGATCGTTTGGCCTTTCTTGACGACGTCGCCGACGTTCACGGGAACGTCGAGCACTTGACCGGAGACCTGAAAGCTGAGGCGGCTCTCCTGCCCCGATTGGGCGACACCGGAATACGTTCGCTGCCTGGCGGCGTCGCGGCCTTCGACGGCCACGTAGCGGACGGGACGGATGATCTCCGGCTCCTCTTGCTTCTCCTTGCACCCGACGAGGGCGACGAAGACGGCGACTATCATCAGATTTCGCTTGTGGAGCATCAGTTCTGTTCCCGTTTGTTCACTGGCCTTGGTGCGCCGTCCGGCTGTAACAGCGAGCCGCTTCGCGTGCGCAGGGCCGCGAACGCGTCGAGGCGTTTGAGTAGGTCGTCGCGCTCTTCTTGAGTCCCTTCGAGTGAGAACGCGCCTGCAGCACGCTGCACTCGAAGCGCGTCGATCAAGAAGTTGTATAGTGCGTTGGCGGCTGCGAGCTTTGCCCCGAGCGCTTGGCTCTGCGCGTCGACGAGCTGAATGATTGGCGCCGCACCTCGTTGGTAGAGGTCGGTTACGAGCTCGAGGTTTCGCGCAGAGGCTTCGGCTGCGTCGCGCGTCAGAGCGATGTTGGCGTACGAGAATCCGGCCTGGTGAAGCGCAGACCGCACCTCTTGCTGGCGCTGCAGAGCGATGGCTGCTCGATTGGTGCGGAGCTGGTCCAGCTCACGAAAGGTCCGACGGATCCTTGCGTAGTTGGCGGTGCCGTCGAAGAGCGTGAGCGATGCCTGCGCTCCGACCTGCCAGGTAAATGTCTGGCGCCCGGGAAAATCGAAGCCCTGTGAGGGAGGGGCCGGATCCGAGCCGGCGCCATCGACGAACGGGATGTGTTGAAAGCCGCCCACGATCGCGACGTCTGGGATGCCGAGGTTTCGGCGCTCGCCTTTGAGGATCTCGTCGCGCGCGCGGATGGTGTCGTCGATGCTCTTGATCTCCGGCGAGTTGCGGACGGCCTCCTCTGCCATGAACTCGCGGAACACCTTGAACGACCATGGGTCCTGTAGGTACTTCACCAGCCGCGGGTCGCTGCCCGGCGACACCGCGCGCACCTCTTCGGGGGGCGGGACGCGAAACGGCGCCTCGAGTTGTCGATTGAGGATTCGATTGAGATTGATCTCCGCCTGGTTGCGAATCGCGCTGGCCTGCACGACGGCCGATCGGCTTTCGGCGATCTGCGTTTGCCACCGGTAGACTTCCTCGCGACCGGCTACGCCGATCGTGTTGCGCGTTTCCGCGAGCGCGAGATTCTTGCGTGTGAGCTGCAGGTTGTCTCGGTTGACGCTCTCATTGTTCTTGGCGCGGAGTACGTCCAAGTACGCTTCGCCCGCTTCGAGCATCGTGTTGAGGCGTGCCGTCACGTAGTCTTGCTCAGCGCTGTGGTAGTTGTACCTGCGGAACCGAAGATCCGCGTGCGCGCCTGGTGAGTAGATGAGCTGTGAGCCGTTGACCCCCCAGGTGAACTGTCGCTCGGCCTGCCCGAACGGGTTTGCCACGGCCGGGTCGGTGAACGTGAAATCGCCATCCGCGCTTGCTTGAGGCATCCACGGGCCGCGCGACACCTTGAAGCCCTCGTAGCGCTTGTCGATCTCGAAACCTTCGGCCATGAGATCGAGATTGCCGCGCACGGCGTCGCGCATTGCAATCTCGAGTGTAATGAGTGGGCCGCGGGTTCCTGACTCGTCGTTGATGAGCCTCGCCTCGGCCATCACCTCGAAGCGCGGCCACGTACCGATCTGCCGAGCGGTCGCCATGTTGAGGACGAGGACCGGACGCTGCTCGAACGAGATCGGAAGTGAGCCAGCAGGCTCCCCAATCAGAATGCGCTGCACGAACAAAGCGGCGCGCCGCATGCGCCTGATGTCGTCTTCGCGCGTCTCGACGGTCGCCAGGGCGCCACGCTCTACCCACTTCACGCCGGCTCCGGCGTACGATGGAAGAGCCTGGGCGTTCAAGCCGTCGATGAGTCGCTGCATCTCTGCGTCGTCCCACTTGAACAGTGGACCGATGTAGACGGCTTCCGTGTCTTCGGGAATGGCGTCGAGGGTCGCTTGCGCGTCGCCCGTGGCGATCACCAGGCGAGTTTCGATCCCAAGGTGCTGGCTGGCGATCTGCACGGGCTTCTCAGGCTCGTCGAGATGCTTCACCACCTCTTCGCCGACGATCAGCGTCATCCGCTCGAAGCGCACGATGTCGCGAAGCGTTCGGATCTCCCGCTCGAAGTTCAGCAGCCCGCCGATGTATGCGAGGTTCTTGCGGCCGCTCTTGTTCCCGGCCTGCGGAAGGCCTTGCAGCTTGGGAGCCGCGTAGGGGATCAGCACGGGCTTGTTGAGCTTTGGCATCTGCCCGACCGCGACGCCGGTCATCGCGCCGGACACGATGATCAAATCGATCGAGCGGTCGGCGAGCGCCGCCTTCAATGCGGCTCGCGAGCTCCCGAGGCTCCAGCTCGGTTTCACCTTCGGTTCGACGAACTCCACGATGGCGTCGTCCTTCGCGAGCTCGAGGATCTCCATCTTGAGCATTGCTTGCCGTTCGGCGAAGAGAGGCGACTCGCCATCGGCGATCATCATGATCCGAAACGACGGCTCCGCCCGCTGCGCGTGCGCAGCGGAGCCAGACGCTAGAATCAATGCGATCGTGAGGATCGGGAGTGCGCGCGGCATGATGGTCGTCATGAGCACCTCGCCCGGGGGGGCATCAGGAGAGGCGAGCTTAGGGCCCGACCCCGAAGATGTCTATGGAGGTGGAGGCGCCATCGACTGCGTGGCGTCCGCCCTCAAAACGAACTCGTTGAGGCGGCGTGCGAAGTCCTCTCGGGCCTCCTCGTCATCGAGGTTTCGGAAGTGGCTGATCTCGCGGTTCACGAACAGGAGCGCGAGCACGTAGTCGTACGCCGCGTTCGCAGCGGCTAGGTCGGCGGTGAGACTCTGGGTCTGCGCGTCCACCAGCCTGATGATGTCGACTTTGCCACGGCGGTAGAGGTCGACGACGAGCACGAGGTTGTCGCGGGCAGCTTCGGCGGCCCTTCGCGTCAAGGTCACCGAGGCGAGTGCTGCGTTTGCATTGTAGAGCTCGACACGGACCCCCGCGTCGATGACGAGCTCGACACGCTCGAACTCGGCGTCCAGTCGTTCGCGGAGCACGCGAGCTTGCCGCATCTCAGCGACACCCGAGCCGCCGCGGGAAAGCGGAATGGCGGCGAAGGCGCCGACATCCCACGTCCCTTTGTTGAACTCAGGAAGGAAATCTTGGAGCGCAGGCGGAGCGCCCGAGCTGTCCGCGCCTTCGCCGTCGACCCAGTAGTCGTGCTGAGCGCCGCCTTCGAGGAAGAACTCCGGAAGCCAGAGCTCTCGGACGCGGCTTTCTTTGAGCCATTGGGCGCCCGTTCGCCGCCATTCGATCTGACGTGCTTCGGGGGAGTTCCGAAGCCCCTCTTGCACCATGAAATCGCTCAGAAGCTGGAACGACCAAGGGTCAGCCATGAACTTCGAGATCCCATCCTCGGGCGGGAGGACGCGTCCGCGCTCGTCCGTAGGAAGATCCATCGGTGCGATCGCTTGTGCGGGCTGGCGGTTGAGCACGCGGTTGAGCTCGATTTTGGACTGTGCCACCAGCGCGCGTGCGTTGACCACGGCCCGTTGATTGTCCGCGAGCTGTGCTTGCCAACGGTAGAGCTCGCTCGCGTTCGCGACGCCCACTTCGAGGCGCAGTCGCGCGAGCTCGAGATACTCCCGTGTGAGTTGGATGTTCTCGCGCTGAATACGTTCGTCGGCCTTCGCCCGAAGCGTTGCAACATACGCGGCGCCGGTTTCGAGCATGACGTCGAGCACATTGACGAAGTATCCGTACCTGCGGCCCTCCTGCCGATACTTGCGGGTCTTGAAACGGCTCCATGCCTTCGCGGAATAGATGCTCTGACTCGCGCGGAGGTACGTCGTGCCTTGGTATTGCGCCGAGACCCCTGGAAATACCCGGTTCGGGTCACGAATTGTGACGCCCGTTTGAGCCTGCGCCTGAATGAACAGCGCGCCGCGATCACTCTTGACCTGCTCTTCCCCGGCCTCGACGACTTTCTCGGCCACCGCGAGATCCAGGTTCTGATCGACGGCCTCCATCATGGCGCTACCCATCTCGATGCGGTTCTGCTCGAGCGCCTCTTCTTCGTACATCAGAGTTGCTTCGATCAGGGTGTCGTAGTTTGGGCGGACGCCTATTGCTCGTGTCGCTTCCATGTTGAGCTGCAGCTCCTGGCGCTCCTCGAAATCAACGTGGATCTGTCCCGATGGCCGACCTTCGAGGATGAGGTCCAGGTTGAGCGCTGCGCGTTGGGCGCGTCGCTCGTAATTGTTGGGCGAGCGGATGGACATCATCGCCCCTTGATCGAGCCAGCCCGGGTCCACCGTGATGTTTGGGAGGCGTTGACGCGTGATGAGCGCCATGAGTCGCCTGCGCTGATCGAGGTCCAAGCGCCTCATCGGCGCGATGACGAGGCCGTCCGCCGTCGGCGGAATGGCGGCCATCAGCGCCTCGACCGTCGGGTCCGCCACGGCGACCTCGAGCGCGTTCTCCCGGATGACCGTCGAGAGAACGGCCTCTTGCGAGCGCTCGGTCAAGACGACGATGCGCTTACTCCCGGCGACCTCCGTGAGCATCTCTACTTCGTCGCTGACATCAAAATCTTCCGTGATGTAGCTGAGGTTTTTCCTTCCGCTGACATCTCCTCGCTTCGGAAGGCCTTGGCTCTTGCTCTCGAGCACGTAGGGTAGAATCGTCGGTTTGGGGAGGTTCTTGCGCTTTGCGACGGCGACCACGGTGAGGTGCCCAAAGCCGAACACAGCCGCGATCTCGGGGTCGGAATAGGCCGCATCGAGCTGCCGCTCGACTCCCTCGGCCGTCCAGTCGCCGGGGACCGCTGGCTCGACGAGCTCGACCGTGTACCTGTCGGATAGCTGTCCTTTGATCTCGCGACTCAAGTTGTCGATCGCCTGATCGAAGACGGGCGAAGGCCCATCCAAAACCGCGGTGACGCGAACGACGGGCTTGTCGGCCTGCGCGCCGAGAGGCGCGGGGACGATGAAGAGAGCAAAGAGGCAAAGGCAGAGAAGCCGCATAGGGGGGGAAGCATAGTCGACGCGCGCAGGATTCCCTAGGGCGTCTTCTCGATAATTCGCTGTATCTACGCTTGGCAAGCAGCGTCGACCTTCCTATGCTGCCGCGTCGCCCCACGCTGCGACTAGACCGCGAGGAAATACGTCGATGATGGTGCCTGCGATGTCCCCAAGAACAGTTGCCGGACTTCTGTTCGTACCCCTCCTACTCGCGATCGGGCTGCTCGCGTCCTGCAAGGAGGAGGAAGTCGTCGAGGTCGAGCCAGCGCCGCGGCCGATCAAGATCTTTCGCCTCGATGGGGACTTAGGGGAAACGCGGCCTGACTATCCGGGGCGCATCAAGGCGGTCAAAGTCGTCGAGCTCGCGTTCGAGGTGGACGGTCGCATCATCGATTGGAACGTCGAAGAGGGACAGCAAGTCACGAAGGGGCAGATCCTCTCTCGGCTCGACCCGCGCGACTACCAAGCCCAAGTCGAGGCGGCGCGCGCGCGGCTGCGGCTCGCGGACGCCGAATATCGACGGGAGAGCAAGCTGTTCGCCTCCGGCTCGGGGACGCAGCGCGACCTAGATGTCGCGACGCGCTCGCGCGACGTGAGCCGGGCAGAGCTTCGCATAACCACCAAGGCGCTCGAGGACACCAAGCTTCGCGCCATCTTCGACGGCGTCATTGCCCGCAAGCTCGTGACGGATTTCCGCAACGTGGCCGCTCGCGAGCCGGTGCTCTTGCTTCAAGACGAATCGAAGATGGAGGTCGTGGTCGATGTGCCGGAGCGGGATCTCGCCGCAGGCAACCGGGAGCTCGACATCGACGAGTGGAACGAGACGGCCAAGCCGGTCGTCGAGCTCTCCGCACTTCCGGGCCGTCAGTTCCCGGTGAACCTCACGGAGCTCGCCACCGCCGCGGATCCAAGCACACGCACCTTTCGCGCGACCTTCTCGATGGAGAAGCCCGAGGGCGTCGGCGTGCTCGCCGGAATGACGGCCAAGCTCGTCCTCACGGGGCTCCGTGCCACGGCGAAGGACGACTTCTTGCTGCCCGTCGGCGCCGTCGTCGCCGACGCGGAGGCCAACCCCTTCGTATGGCTCGTCGACGAGGAGTCGATGATCGTGTCCAAGCAGCCGGTGACGGCGGGTCCCATCACGGGTGACAGAATCGTCATCAAGGACGGGCTCGAAGGCGGGCAAGCGATCGCGATGTCCGGGGTGCATCTACTCACCGAAGGCGCGGAGGTCCTCGAGCTCACGGAATCCGACGAGACTCGGAAATGAATCTGACCGATTTCTCGCTTCGAAACCGGACGCTGGTCATCGTCCTGACGCTTGCCGCCCTCTACGCGGGTTTCCAATCGTTCAACAGCTTGCCGCGCCTCGAGGATCCCGACTTCACGATCAAGGAAGCCCTCGTCGTGACTCCGTATCCCGGCGCGACTCCTTACGAGGTAGAAGAGGAGGTCAGCGACGAGCTCGAGCGCGCCGTCCAAAAGCTAGGCAAGATCAAGAAGATCGAGTCACGCAACGTCCCCGGGCAGTCGACACTCAGCATCGAGATGCGCTCCACGGTTCCGGGGGACTCACTCCCACAAATCTGGGATGAGCTTCGACGGAAGGTGGGCGATGCGCAATCGTCTTTGCCGCCTGGTGCCGGACCGTCGTTGGTGATCGACGACTACTCCGATGTGTACGGTGTGTTCCTCGCACTCTCCGGCGACGAGTACAGCGACCGCGAGCTCTACGACGTGGCCAAGATGCTTCGCAAAGAGCTCATCCTGGTGAAAGACGTCGCCAAAGTCGAGCTCTTCGGTGTCGTTCCCGAGGTGGTGTACGTCGAGTTCGACCGCGAGCGCCTGTCGCAGATCGGCATCTCGCCAGACACGATCATGAACCAATTGGTTGCGGAGGGCGTCGTCTTCGATGCAGGGCAGGTGCGGGCCGGGCCGGAGTATCTCCGCATCCAACCCGACTCGCTCATCAAGACGTCCCAGGATCTCGGCGACATCTTGATCAGCGAGGGCGACAACGATTCGCAGGTTCGGTTGCGCGACATCGCCAGCATCACCCGGGACTACAAAGACCCGCCCGCGAATAGGCTCCACATGGACGGCCACCGTGCCATCGGGGTTGGGGTGTCCACCGAGCGCGGGGGAAACGTCGTCACGATGGGCGAGGGCGTCAAGAAGCGGCTCGCCGAGCTCGACGCCGAGTTCCCGCTCGGGATGGACCTCGAGATCATCTACATGCAGTCCGACATGGTCGTCACGGCCATCAACGGTTTCTTGGTGAACCTTGCCGAGGCCGTTGCGATCGTGGTGATCGTTCTGCTGATCTTCATGGGCCTCCGAAGCGGCTTGATCATCGGTTTCGTTCTGGTGCTCACGATCGCCGCGACCTTCATCTTCATGGGGCCTGCCGGCGTCGCGCTCGAACGGATTTCGCTCGGCGCGTTGATCATTGCGCTCGGCATGCTGGTCGACAATGCGATTGTGATCATCGACGGCATGTTGGTTCGCATCAGGGACGGCATGGATGCGGAGGAGGCCGCCAAGGAGGTTGCCGGCCAGGCGTCGATGCCGCTTCTCGGTGCGACGGCCGTTGCGATCATCGCCTTCGCTGCGATCGGCCTCTCGCCGGACAGCACGGGCGAGTTTTGTCGCTCCCTGTTCACGGTGATCGGGATCTCGCTTTCCTTGAGCTGGGTGACCGCGATGACGATCACTCCGCTACTCGGCATCTGGTTCTTGAAGCCGCCAACCGATGCGGAGAAGGCCAAGAACGCAGAGGCTGAAGAGAATGCCTTCTACCGGGGCTACAGAGGCTTCCTCGATCGCTGCATGAGATTTCGTTGGGTTACCGTCGGGGTCGTGTTCGCGCTCTTCGTCGCATCCGTCTACGGCTTCGGCTTCACGGACAAGTCCTTTTTCCCGGCCTCAACCACGCCAAAGTTCCGCGTCGACGTGTTCTGGCCGATCGATCAGCACATTGACGAGACCGAAAAGAAAGTCGCTGTCATCGAGAAAGGCCTCGCCGAGCTCGAGGGTGTGACCCACGTCGCTTCGGCGATCGGGCAAGGGCCCCTCCGCTTCATCCTCACGTTCACACCCGAAAAGGAGCATCCCGGGTACGCGCAGTTCCTCTTGGACATCGAGGACTACACGACACTTGCCCGAGACATCCAGCGCGCCGAGGACTACGTACAAGGCCTTGCCCCGGACGCCATCGTGTTCGGGCGAACCTTCGACCTCGGCCCGAGCAAGCCGGGCAAGATCGAAGCCCGCCTCGTCGGGCCGGATCCGGACGTGCTGCGGGAGCTCGAGGAGCAGGCGCTCGAGATCTTCAGGGCCGATCCCGACACGAAAGGCTCTCGCGGCAGGTGGTACGATCGTGTGAAGGTCATTCACCCGAGGCTCTCCGAGGAGCAGGCCGACGCCCACGGGATCACGACCCGCGCCGTTGCGGACGCGATCAAGTCGACGTTCGAAGGTCTGCCGGTGGGTGTCTATCGAGAGCGCGACGAAGTGATTCCGGTCGTGTTCCGCCAGCCAGCCCCCCTCCGCGAGGACATCGCGAACCTCAAGCAAATTCCGATCTGGAGTCCGGTCGCGCAACGTTACATCCCGCTTGCCAACGTCGTCACCGGCCTCGAAACCGAGTGGACCGATCGCGTCGTCGAGCGTCGCAACCGAAAGCGGACCCTCACGGTCGTGACCGATCCCACCAACGAGTCGGCGCCTACGCTTTGGGGCCGGCTCGCGCCCAAGATCGAGGCGCTGCCGTTTCCGCCGGGTTACCACGTCGAGTGGGGCGGCGAGTACGAAAGCCAGACGGATGCACAGGCGGCGTTGTTCGCACCGATTCCGATGTTCGTTGGCATCATGGTCATCATCGTCATCGGCTTGTTCAACGCGATCCGTCAGCCGTTGGTCATCTGGCTGACCGTGCCGCTCGCGCTGATCGGAGTCACCGCGGGGCTGCTTGTGACAGGACAGCCCTTTGGCTTCATGGCGTTGCTCGGCTTTCTGAGCCTATCCGGCATGTTGATCAAGAACGCGATCGTGCTGGTGGACGAGATTGATATCCAAATCAAGAGCGGAAAACCGACCTATCCGGCGATCCTCGATAGTGGGGTGAGCCGATTGCGCCCGGTGGCCATGGCGGCGGCGACCACGATCCTCGGCATGCTTCCGCTCTTCTTCGATGCGTTCTTCATCGCGATGGCCGTGACGATCGTCTTTGGCCTGCTCGTAGCCACGGTACTCACGATGATCGTCGTCCCGACCTTCTACGCGATCTTCTTCAAGGCGAAGGCGAGCGGTGGCGCGGGGAAGGCGCAGACCGCCTAGTCGTCGTCGCCGCTGCGTACGATGTGCAGTCCTACGAGCCTTGCGATCATGACCGCGACGTAGAGCTGACCAAAGACGCCCTCGATGACGGCGATGGGCCGGGCGATCGCGGATACCGGCACGATGTCGCCGAACCCCATCGTGGTGATGCACACCAGGCTGTAGTACATCGCTGCGCTGGACAGGCCTCCGTCGACTTGGGAAGCATCGGGGAAACCCGAAAATGAACCCGGGCTTTGCAGCTCGATGATCTGGAAGAGCATGCTGAAGGCGACCGCAGTCAAGAGATACGCAACCATCGCACTGAGGATCGTGTCGACCGTCACATCCCGGCGCTGAAACAAGTGGGCGACGATGAGGGCGATGGCATACGCCAGCCAGAGCGCGCTGAGAGTCAAGGCCGGGAAATCGAGCGCTTCGTTTCCCATTAGGAGCTCTCCCCAGCGCATGCCCAGCGTCACGAACATGAGTGCCAAGAAGGGCCATCGATGCGAGCCAAGCCCCACCGAATAGACGCCGGCAACCATGATCAGGTCGAAGACCAGCTCCAGGAAAAGCCAGTCGGCTTCGCCCGAAAACGACGGGCTCGCGATGATCAGGACCAAGAGGCCCACGAGCAGGGCCAAGTTGCGCGGTATTCTGTGGAGGATTCGAGTCATCGGGCTTGGCGCTAGCGGCGGAGTCGATGAAAACTCCAGTGCATCCCCTGGTCTCGATGGGTAGCCGAGGTCTCGCTCCGAAACAAGCTCCGAACCTTCGAAAGGCTCACCAGCGGATCGCCCTCTGCGCGCGCATCGAGCGACGGCCCGAGATAGACCGAGAGGAGCAGCTCTTTGACGAGCATTGGCCTTTCGTAGAGGTCACGCGCGGTCGACGGCCCGGCTTCGATCGACACGCATTCACACTCACGCCCGAGCTGAAGGTGCCGAATAGCCCGCCGGAGGTCGGGCGCTTCGTCGGACACGACGGGGCAGGGCGCCGCCGCCAGCTTTCGTGTCGCGGCCTGATCGGTCGTGAAGATCACCGGGCGACCCCAGCCATGGAAGAGCGGGTGCTCGAAGTCGATGTCGCCCCGCCCGGTGAGGATCAGAATCCACGGCGGGTCGCACAAACCCCATCGGCGCTCCCGCCAACTCTGCAGCGCATCGCCCCAGCGCGGGTCGGCGCGGAGGTTGAAGCTCAGGTCGGGTTCATCACGCAGGATCTTTCCCGTGATGATGATCGCGTCGGCCCGCGCGCGCGCGATGTGCAAAGCGAGCCAGTCGAGCTCGCTCTTTGGGCCGTGCTCGTTGATCTTGATGGTGGTAAGAGGCTTGTCCGGCGCTTCCCGCCAGGCTGCGAAGCTGTGTGAGACGGCCGGCCGCGTCTCGAGCGGGCTCCCGAACAACGCACGCGCGGCGCGGTCCACGCTGCTCGTGTCGCTCAGCTCGACGAGAGAGGCGGCCATCGCCCGATGGAAGGCCGGTTTGGCCGCCAAGTCAACCGACTATCGGCCCAAAACTCGCCCGCGTGATCCCGGCCTGTTAATCTCGCCGCATGTCTCGTTGGCTCTTGATCGCGTTGGCTCTCGGCATCGGCTGCGCCGGTCGCCAGACCCCCGATGGATCGCAAGAGGTCGTAGTCAGCCCCATTCCCGTCCCGCAGCCGGTCTACCCGCGGGAGGAGCTCAGCAGCGATCTGCAAGAGCTCTGGAAGCGCGTCGAAGAGGCGGTGGCCGTTCGTCCGCCGGAGCCTCCCGAGGGCGCGAGCGAAGAGGCGATCGAGACTTGGGCCGAAGGCTCCTTTAGGCAGTGGTTGCTCCAACGACAAGCAGCGACCGACCGGGCCCTTGCGGCGACCCAGGCTCTTCGGACCCATCCGCTTTTCGAGCGTGGCATCGGCACGGCTTTGTTTGGCTACATGTACGAAGACATGGCTGGCAGTATCCGCGGCGCCCCCGTTCCCGAGAGCATCGCGAAGGACAAAGAGCTGCTCGACATCTACACGAACGCGCTCACCGAGCACATCACGCCGTTCGCCGAGCTTTCCGCCCGCGCGTACTATGCGTGCCTCGCGCTCTTCTTGAAGCTCGAGGACCCGCAATGGGGGGAGTGGGCGTACTACTGCGACGAGCGCGGCGCCGAGGTCGTCGACACGTTCGAACTAGAGCCGCCGGAGCCGGTCGACCCCTCGACCACCATCACCCAGCTCGTAGCCCCTCACTGAAGGCATTGGACCCCTTCTTGGGTGGGGTCACTTCTGCGTGCGTCTCTTTCTCCGGGATGAGGCTCATCGCGCGTTCTGCGAGCGTCGTAATTGTGAGGGAAGGGTTGACGCCGGGGTTTGCCGAGATCGCCGAGCCGTCGATCACGTAGAGCCCAGGGTAGTTGTAGACCTCGTGGTTGGCGTTGATGACTCCAGTTTCTGCGGAGTCTCCCATGCAGGCGCCGCCCAGGATGTGCGCGGTCGATGGCACGCCGAGGAGAGTTTCGGTCATGAGGGTGGCGGTAACGCCCCCTGTCTTCTCGGCAAAGCGCTCGGCGAGGTCGGTGGCTTCCTCCATGAAAGCCGACGGCGCCTGTGCCGGGTCGTCGATTTCGGTCACGAGGGCGCGGCGATACCCGGTTCTCCATTCGCGACCGAGCTTCATGCGAAGGGTGCCTTCGAGCGTGCGCATGTAGAGCAAGACCTGCGAATGTTTCGCCATGTCGCTTACGAATACCGCACGGAGCCAGCGAACTGGCTGGCGCATGAACGCGACGATGCCACCCCAGATTCGCGACAGAACCGTGAGCCCCGGCATGTGCGGGGCGATCATCGTCCGAAAGAAGCCGGAGCCAGCGCCGTATCGGACCGGCTCCATGTGGCTGTGCTCGTCGGTGTGCAGGATGGACGTGATCGCCACGCCCTTCGAGAAGTTCGTGCCTTTTTCCGGCGAGATGACTGCGATCAACGCTTCGCTGTTGGAGCGCACGAAATCGCCGACACGCGCGGAGAGCTTCGGCAAGCCCTCCGGGTCTTCCTTCATCTGCAGAAGCAGCGGCATCGTGCCCATGACGCCCCCGGAGAGGATCACGCGGCTCGCCGTGAAGATGCTCGTCGGCCCCTTGTCGAACGTGGGTTTCGTCTCCACGCGGTAGCCGTCATCCAAGGCTCGAATAGCGGTCACTTCGGTTTCCGCGAGCACTTCGGCGCCGTGCTTCTCTGCAAAGTAGAGGTAGTTCTTGACGAGCGTGTTCTTCGCGCCGATTCGGCATCCGGTCATGCACGCGCCGCAGAAGTTGCAGCCCACGCGGTCGGGGCCCTCGCCCTCGAAGTAAGGGTCGGGCACCTTCTTGTTCGGCTCGCCAAAGTAGACGGCGACCTCCGTCGGGTGGAAGTGATCTTCTCGCCCCATGTCCTGCGCGATCTCCTTCATGACCCGGTCACCCTGCGTCTCGACGGGGTTCGGAGCTGCCCCGAGCATTCGCTTGGCCGTCGCGTAGTGCGGCGCGAGCTCGGTCTCCCAATCGGCCAAGGTGCTCCAGGATCCCGACTCGAAGAAAGCAGACTTCGGAGTTGGCAAGGTGTTGGCGTAAACGAGAGAGCCTCCGCCCACACCGACTCCGTGCAGCACCGTCATGTGCTTCATGAAAGACATCTTGAAGATGCCTTTGAGCCCCATCGCCGGGTTCCACATCCAACGCCGGAGGTCCCAGTTAGTCTTGGGAAAGTCTTCGTCCGAGAAGCGTCGCCCCTTCTCGATCACGAGAACCTTGTAGCCCTTCTGCGTCAGGCGGTGCGCCGATACGCTGCCGCCGAACCCAGACCCGATGATGATCCAGTCGTACTGCCGTTCGCCCATGGCCCTACTGTACGCCGTGGGCGCGCGGAGATCGAGGCGGCTTCAGGCCCCCGCGCCGCCTATCGAGCGAGGCATCCCGATGAGCGTGAGGAGCTCCATCCGAGCTGCTTCGTCGTTCAAAAAACAGCCGGTCAGGCGGCTGGTCGTCGTCCAGGAACCGGGCTTTCGAACGCCGCGGTAACACATGCAGAAATGCTGGCACTGCAGGATGACGGCCGCACCCTGCGGGGTGAGCGTCTCGTTGATCGCGTTTGCGATTTGCGCGGTGAGCTTCTCTTGGACCTGCAAGCGCTTCGCGAAGGTGTCGATCACTCGTGCAATCTTCGAAAGGCCGACGACCTTGCCATTTGGGATGTAGGCGACGTGCGCTCTGCCGACGAACGGAACTACGTGGTGCTCGCAGTGGCTGTAGACTTCGATATCACTGACGAGCACGAGCTCGTCATACCCCTCGACCTCAGTGAACGTTCGGGAGAGGTGCGCGACCGGGTCCTCGTGATAGCCCCGAAAGTGCTCGCCGATGGCTCCGAGGACGCGCCGTGGCGTGTCTTGCAGGCCCTCGCGGTCCGGGTCGTCGCCGATATAGGCAAGGAGCTTCCGAACGCACTCCGCCGCTTCCTGGTCAGTTGGCTTATCACTCATGACAGTAGGTCTTCCTTGGGCCGGGTCCTCGGCGCGTCAAGTCAAGCGCCTGGGACATCGCCCCGCAGCCACTTGGTCGTCAACACCCGCTCGGAGATCCGCCAGCCAGCGGATGTTTGGAGCCACCGATCGCCATAGTCGCCGCCCAAGTCGAAGAATCGCATGTTTCCATCGCCGCCGAGGTATCCGTGCACCGCGTGGACGTACGCCACCGACCGGACCTCGTCGCCTTCCTGGGCGACCTGCACGTTGGAAACGAAATGCTGGAGGATCTTGAACTGCGCCATGTTCTCTTCGAGCCAGCCCACCGTGTCAGCCCCGCTCAACACGGGGCCGCCCGCACCGCGATAGTCCACTCGCGCGTTCGGTAGAAACACGTCTCCGAGAAGCTGCCACGCGCCCGTGTCGATCGCAGTGCAGTAGCGCACGAGCGTGTCGACGATCGCGCGGCGTTCGGATTCGAGGATCATGAGAGCTCAGGGGGCGCGCTTAGCCAGCCGCCCGCGCTGCGATGATACACGGGTCGTGCCCCCCGGACGACGAATCGTTCGATTGAGCGCTTGCCGTGGGTAGAGGCGCTCGCGTTTGGCGCGTCGGCTCGGTCCCTCGTGAGCTTCGGGCGTGGGGTCGGACACCTGGGATTCGCGGATCGCGGGGAGGCCCTCGAGGGCGGGCCCGGCCTCGATTGGCGTGCTCTCCGTCGGGGTTGGCGCGTCATCTTCGGCGTAAACTTCGCCGCGTGCCGCAGCGCCGCCGGCGCGACGGCCGGAGTACACGCAATCGGCAATGGACAAGCCGCTCACATACTGCCGAGAGCACACGCCAACCGCGTTTCGGCCTGCCGCGTAGAGACCGGGAATCACGCCACCTTCTTCGCCCTTCACCTGTCCGGTGCGCTCGTCCACTACGAGGCCGCCGAGGGTGAGGGTCGGGCAGGGGAAGCGCTTGCTGCGGATGCCGGCGTTGATCGCGTAGTACGGCCCGTTCCGCATGGCGTGCATCTTCTGCGCGTCCTTGCCGAACGGGTCGGAGGACTTGCCTTCGGCCGCGTCGTTGTAGGCATCGAGCGTCTTGCGCAGCGTGTCGGCGGGGACCTTGATCACTTTCGCGAGCTCGTCGACCGACTTCGCCTCTTTGCTGTTGAACCAGAGGTTCAAGAGCGCAGGCGCGCGCTGGAACCATTGCGCCTGGCCGGGCTTGCACTGCTCGCGCGCGAGCTTCTTGAGCTCGGCGTTGATGACGAGGATCGCTTCTCCGTCGTTTTCCTCGACCATGGCTTCGCCGACGGCCGCGCCGTACATGAACTCGTTGATGTAGCGCTCGCCGTTCTTGTTGATGATCATGCCCTTGGCGAACGCTTCGGGGGGGTTGATGAAGCGCCACGCCGACACCCGGTTCATCGAGTCCGTCTTTGCGCCGACGCTGGTGCCGAGCAGGATCCCGCTGCCGTTGTCGGAGGCCGTGCCGAGTGGCATCCCGGTCCTGTACTTCGGCGCGACCTCTTTGACCATGTCTCGGTTGTAGATGAAGCCGCCCGCCGCGAGGATGACACCCTTGGTGGCCCGAGCGCGCGTAACGACGGAATGCTCGGCCTCGATCTTGAAGCATCGTTGGCGGAGCTTGGCGGCTAGCTTCGGGTTGTATTTCACGACGGCAACGCCTGCCTGATGGAGCTTTCGGTGGAGCTGGCTCCAGAAGCCCGGTTTCACTTTTCGGTACTCCACGCCGATTACCTGATTGCGGCTGTCGATCACCAAGCGGTTGACGCGCGCTTCGTATTCGACGTCGATTCCCGCGCGCACAGAAGCTGCGCGAAGCGGCTCGTAGAAGCTCTCTCCGGGAAGCCCCGCGCCCTTGGCACGGTGGCCGCGCGGCGCTGGCTTGGCCGCGTCTTTGTAGGGCGAGAACCCTTCGTTGCCGGAGTAGTAGAGGTAGTAGTCGTCGGTCGGGTAGCTGGTCTTGTACGGGCAGAGCGAGCCTTCGAACGGGACGCCGTGGCCTTCGAGCCAGCCGAGGTTCTCGACGCTCCGATCGCAGAAGTCTCGGAGCGTCTCTTCCGAGACGACCCCTTTCACTTCCAGCGACAAGTAGCGGAACATCGCCTCCGAGTCGTCGACCACGCCTGCTTCTTCTTGGATGTGCGTGCCACCGCCCGCGTAGAACACGCCCCCGCTAATCGCCGTCGCGCCGCCGCCGTAAAACCGGTCGAGGACGAGCACGCGCGCGCCCTCAGTCTTGGCTTCGAGCGCGGCGCACGCGCCCGCGCCTCCGAAACCGACCACGATCACGTCGGCCTCTTGGTCCCAGGCATCGCCGTTGGCCCTCGTCAGCAGAAGAGGTGTATCGGCCGGCTTCGGAGCGAGTGTTTTCTTCCCTTTGGCCATCGAGAAGAAATAGAACATGTTTCACTTGGGCTGTCGAGCCGATTTCAGGAAGTGGGCTCGCGCGTTCTACTGTTGAGCAGGGACGGCCCCGTCCAAGAACTTCAGATAGCGTTCAGCAATCGGGCCGACGAACAAGACGTCGCCGTGATCGCTGCGCGGCACTTCGATGTACTCGTCGGCGTGGAAGAGCCGCGCGAGCTCCTTGCCGTGATGCACGTCGATCAGCGTGTCCGCGCTGCCGTGCGCCACGAGGATCGGGCACGCGACATCTTTCGCAAAATCGCGGGTCATGAAGCGGTGTTCGAGGAGTCGTCCCACCGGCAAGAACCAATAGTGCTCCTTGCCGAGATCCACGATCGAGGTGAAGGTAGACTCCAAGACGAGCGCTCCCGGGTCCACCTTTGCTGCCAATTGAACAGCGACGCCGCCGCCGAGGCTTCGGCCGTGAATCGCCACGCGCCCAGGCGCCGTTCCGAGCTCGCGCGTCACCCAGGTCCACGCGGCGAGCGCGTCCCGATGGAGCCCTTGCTCGCTCGACGTGCCGGTGCTGCCCGGATAGCCGCGGTAGTGAATGCCCACGAAATCCCAACCCTCGCTCAGCAGGAGATTCTGAAGCTCGATTTGCGCGAGCACCGACGAAGCATTTCCGTGGAAGTAGAGGACCACCCGCCTCGGGCCCGTTCGCACCGCGTCGCGGTGCCAGCCGTAGAGCGTCTCGCCGTCGTCCGTGGGGATGCGGAGCTCCCGGGCGCCGACCTGTCCGGCGACCCGCGCGAGCAACGCACGGGTCACGCCTTCAGGCCCCGGGAAGATCATCTTACGTTGAAATCGAGAGAACAAACTTTGTGCTCCGCCACCACGCATGAATTACCATGCGAGGCGATGAGTGGAATCACGAAAACAGTCGCCGCGTTGCTGGCCCTCGGTTTGGTGGCCTGCGGCGGGTCGAAGGCGGCGGACTCCGGGTCGACCGGCAAGGTCAGCGCAATCGAAGCGATGGGGATCACGCCCCCCGACTCCCCGTGGGCACAAATGAGCGTCGCAGATAGGGAATTCTACATGATTGGCAAGGTGAACCCGATCATGAAGGAGCTCTTTGCCGGGTACGATGCCGACGAGTACGGCGACTTCGATTGCGTCGACTGCCACGGCGAAGAGATGCGGGAAATCAATTTCAAGATGCCCGCGCCGTCCATGTACATCGTTCCGCCCGAGGGCACACCCGGGCACCGCGGCATGCTGTCCACCTTTCCCGAGCAAGTGAAGTTCATGGAGGAGGTCGTCACCCCTTCCATGGGCAAGCTCCTCGGCATCGAGAACTTCACCTGTGCCGGCTGCCATCCGAGCGAGGCGCCCAAGAAAAGGTCCGCGAAAGTGAAGCGCTAGGGCCTGTTCCGGTCGTCTTTGACCGCCTGAGGGCCCCCTGCTAGCGTTCACCCACTTTTTTCCGGAAGGGAGTCCGATGACCTGGGTCATTACACGTCTTTGCCGCGATTGCGTCGACAAGTCCTGTGTCGACGTTTGTCCCGTAGAGTGCATTTACGAATACAAGGGGGACGACAAAGAGACGTTCCCCAACCAGCTGTACATCCAGCCGGAAGAGTGCATCGACTGCGGCGCGTGTGAGCCGGAGTGTCCGTGGGAGGCCATCTACGAAGACGCCTCGGTCCCCGAGGTCTTCACCGACGACACGGAGCTCAACGCGAAGATGGTCGAGGTGCAGGACGACTTCGAGGTTCCGGTCAACGATGGCACCGATCAGCCGACCCCCGACGAGGTCGCTGAGAACAAGGTCAAGTGGGGCCTCAGCTAGCGCTTGACCCGGTAGGCCGCGTACGCGTACGTGACGACGAACGCTGCTAGGCACGCGTAGGCGACCGCCAAGTAGAAGTCCGCGAGCTCGTTCGCGCCCCAGCCGAACTGCTGTACGAGGCGGTTCATGTCGCCGTCGCTCTCAGCGCCGATCGCGGCGCCCCACGGCATTTGGGAGACGTCCGCGGAGACGGTGCGCCAGAGGAGCAGCGCGTGCATGAAACAAAGGGCGCCTGGAATCAGGGCCACCCATCTCCAGAAGTCCCATCGAAACCGGTCTGGCAGTGGGAAGTGAAAGGCTACTAGAAGGAACGCGCCGAACAGGATCTCTCCGAGAGCCCCCGCGAGGATTTGCCACATCAGTGTGGTCGTCGGCGAGATGAGAAACGTTGCGATCGCCCAGGCGCCGAGCACCCCGCCCGCAACCGCGAGCATGAAGTGGTTCTTCTCCCTGTGCGTGTGGAACATGAGCCAGCCGAGCACGCCCACGACGAGCAGGCCCATGAGCGCCGATTGGTCGTCGAACCAATAGGTGAAGAACGGAAGCGGAATCGCGATGCGGCTGCTGATCCACGATGCAGCTGCGTGGCCGAGCTCGTGGAACGGCATCCCCACGAGCGACGCGAAGAGGCGACCGAGGCTGGTCGAGCAGAAGAGCCAGCTAATTGTCAGTGCCACCGGGAGGCCTATGAGGTTTTCGATGCCCCGGTCGTGGCGGCTCCGGCTGTGTGCGAGGTCCGGGCCGTCGTGCGAGAGCGGCGCGGCGCTCGGCTCCGGGGCGGCGACAAAGCGAACGGGGCGGCGCGATGCTTGGAGTGAACGAGCGAGCGCGAAGAACGCGCCTTCTCCGAGCCAGAGCCCGCCGCAGCTGCGGCACTGCCACGACTGGACGTCCGCCGCGCCTTTGACGCTAAGCGGTTGCATAGCCGGGTCTACGCACTTCGGACAGCGCATCCCGATCTCGTCGTCGAGCGACACGGGCACTACCTCGGTTGCTTTGGCGAGCGAGCCCCCGCCCACGAGCTGACGGATCTCGTCGCGGTCGAGGAAGAGGCCCCGGCAGTGCGCGCAGAGCTCGACTTGAACGCCCGGGGTTGCTTCATACCCGGACAAAGGCATCGAAGTGCATGCTGGACACGACCCCACGTGTTCAGTGTAACGCTTCGGCCCCGCATCCACACAGCAGCCACGAATTCGGCGTGCTAGGCTTCCCTGCATGCGCCGAACGCTTGCCGAAAACGGCATCTTCTTGCTTCGGATCTCAGTGTCGTTGCTGATGCTCAGCCACGGGGTTCCAAAAGCACTCGAGTACGAGATGCTCGTTGCGCAGTTCCCTGATCCGATCAACGTCGGCAGCGAGGTGAGCCTCCAGCTTCTCCTCTTTGCCGAGGTCGGTTGCTCGATCTTGCTGTTCCTCGGGCTGCTCGGCCGCTTCGCCTCGGCGACGCTGTTCATCGCAATGATGGTCGCCGCGTTCGTGCATCACTTCAGCGACCCGTGGGCGATGCGCGAGCTGCCGTTGCTCTACGCCGCCGTCTACGCCGCATTGACGTTCACGGGCCCTGGCTCCCTCTCATTCGACGCTTGGTTCAGCCGACAGGTGTTTGAAAAAGAGGAGCCAACCTCTCCAAAGCCGAGTCGAGTTGGGCCCGGGGCACCGACGTGAAGCAGAGGCGAACCCACTTCGCGTAGTCGCCGCCGCACGAAGAGCCTGGCGTCAGGAGCACCCCTACGTCGGCACAGCGCTCGAGGAAAGCAGCGGAGTCAGTCGCGCCAGGCGGGAGGAAGCGGCTCACGTCGAGGAAAAGGAACGTGCCGCCTTCGGGACGCACGATGCCGAGCGCATCGGCGGCGGCGTATCCAGCGTCTCGATAGAGGGTGCGGCTCTCTTCCACCCATGCGACGCCTTTGCGAAGTGCTCCGATCGCGCCGAACTGCATGGGCCGCGCCGCGCAGTAGGTGTGGAAGGTCTGCATGCCTGCGACCGCTCCCATGATTTGCGCCGGGCCGTGCGTGAAGCCGATTCGCGCGCCTGCAAACCCGAAGGTCTTCGAGAGGGTGTGAAAGACGATGGCGCGATCCCGGACACTTGGGTGTTGCCAGACGGCGGTCGGTGGCTCGCGGTCGAAGTAGATCTCCTCGTAGGCCTCATCGCAGAACACCCAGAGCTCATGGCGCCTCGCGACGCGCAACATCGCGTCGACCGTGGCTTCCGAGAGCACGCGTCCGCTCGGGTTGTTGGGCGTGTTGATGTAGAGGGCGACCGTCCGTTCGGTTACGGCGCTTTCGAGCGCTGCTTCCGGGTCGAATCCCGGCTCGTCGAGGCGCGTGTAGAAGGGCACCTCTACCGCGTTGGCTCCCTTGGTGGCGATGATCCCCCGGCTCAAAGGCCAAAACGGGGAGGGCAACAAGACCTCGTCGCCCGGGTCGAGCAACACCTGGCAGACGATGCTCAAGCCCGCGGTTGTGCCCGACATCACCTGGATTTGTTCTCGTTCGAGCGTTTCGTGATGCCGTTCTGCGACGTACTCGACGAAGGCGTCGACGAGCGCCGGCTCACCCTGAACCGGTGCGTACTTGTGAAGACCGGGGAGCTCGCTGCTCCGCTGCGCTTCTGCGCGCGCGGCCATCACCGGATCTCGGTACGTGTCGCCAACGTGGAGCGGAAAGACCTCTTCGTTCTTGGCGCGCGCGCGCTCTGCGAGGTTGCTGTACACGCGGTGTGATACCGAGCTTGCGTGGTCAGCGATACGTGGAAAGCGCGGCACGGTTCAGAGCCACGCAAGGGCGATGACGGTGATCGTGCTGATGCCCACCAGTGTTTGAAGGGGTAGGCCCAACCTGAGGAAGTCGGTGTACTTGTAGCCTCCCGGGCCGTAGACCATCAGGTTCGTCTGGAAGCCGATTGGAGTCGAAAAGGCCGTCGCCGCCGCGATCATGATCATGTAGCTGATCGGCAGGAGGCCGATGCCCTGTGCTTCGGCGGCGGTTGCAGCGATCGGGAACATCAAAGCGGCCGAAGCCTTCGTGGTGACGAGCCCCGCGAGCACAGCCGTGATCGTGTAAAGTGCAGCGAGCACCCCGACGCGCCCGAACGGGGCCGCGACATCGATGATTCGCGACGCGAGCACGTCGGCCGCGCCGCTCTTTTGAAGGGCGATGGCGATTCCGAACGCAGCCGCGATGGCGATCAGAACCGTCCAGTCGACCGAACGGCGGGCCTGCTCGCCGGTGAGGCATCGCGTCAGCAGCATGAGGCCGGCGGCGCTCAGCGATGCGGTCATCAGGTTCATCGAGCCGGTCGCGTTCACCAACACCATGAAGAACAGCACGACGGCGGCCAGCCAGGCTCGGTCATGCCGAGGTGGGGCGCTGTCTTCGACCTCGGCGAGCAAGGCGAAGTTTGGATCGCGCTGGCGTGCATGCGCAAAATCGGGATGCCCCTCGATCAGAAGCACGTCGCCCGCTTGCAAGCGAATGTCGCCCACCTTGGTCTCGGTCACGCGGACCCCTTGTCGGTGCACTGCGAGGATCGCTGCGTCGTAGATCGTACGAAAACGGCTCTGACGGACGGTCTGGCCGATCAGTGAGGAGTGTGCAGCGATGACTGCCTCGACGAGCATCCGGTCGCGGTGGGCCGTGATCTTGTCGACTTGATCGGTGTCCGGCACGATGCGCTGTTTGCGCAAGTCGACCACGGAGTCGACGACTCCCGTGAAGTGGAGGCGATCGCCTTCCCGCAACACGGTGGTTGGAGGGACCGCAGCGAGCACGCGACCGGCCCGTTCGATCTCGTAGAGGTAGACACCGCGCAATGAGCGAAGCCCGGCCTCCTCGATGCTATCTCCGATGACGGGCGAGCCCTTTTCGACGCGCATCGCTATCGTGTACTCACGGGCTTTTCCGAGCTCCTGAAGCGCGCCGCGACGATCCTTCAGCAGCCATTGCGACGTGATGACGATGAAGAGCATGCCGATCACCAGCGCGGGAAGTCCGAGCTGCGCGATCTCGAAAATGCCGAACTGGATGCTCGGGTCCCATTCCTCCGCGAGACCAGCAACCACGAGGTTGGTGCTCGTGCCGATCAGCGTGCACGTCCCGCCCAAGATCGACGCGTAGGAAAGCGGCAGGAGCATCAGCGAGACGCTGAAGTTGCAACGGCGCGCCCAGCTCGTGACGAGAGGGACGAACATCGCGACGACGGGCGTGTTGTTGAGGAACGCCGAAAGTGCCGCCACCGGGAACATCATCCGAAGCTGCCCGCCCGCCAGTGAGCGCGGACGCCCGAGCACGACGCGGCCCGCGAGGTCGAGTCCGCCAGTCTCCTTGACACCTGCGGCCACCACGAAGAGCGCGGCGATCGTGATGACGGCTGGGTTCGAGAAACCTGCAAAGGCCTCCGACGGCTCGATGATGCCGGTGAGCAACAGCACCGTGACACCGGCGATTAGCACCAAGTCGGGCCCGGCCAGGTTCGCGGCCATGACGATCACCATCCCGACGATCACCGAGATCGTGATCCAGCCGTCACCCGTCAACATCGAGGCGGAGACTAGCAGCCGCGGTCCCAGATGACCCGTTCTTGATCGGCATGCGGGAGAATCGGCCTATCGGGCGTACCTGTCGGCCTTCTCGCGGTAGATCAGCGCGGCGTCGTGGTCCCCGCGACTCTCGGCATCGAGCGCGCCGTTGCGATAGTAGTCGAAGCGGGCGGTGCTCGCGGTGACGGTCAGCCAGAGTGCGATGCAGCCTCCAAAGAGGCTCGCCACGCGCCAGAGCGGTCGAAATCGGGGCGTGAAGTAGAGCTGCCGGCCCATGACGAAGAGCATGGCAATCGCGGTCAGCGTGCAGCCCGTCTTCACGCCGGGAAGGTCGACGAACATGCTCACCATTGGAGCCGCGACCAGGCCGAGCAGTGAGGCGTAGAACACCTGCGAGGCGCGCTCGTCGAGTCCGTCGTCGCTGCGTTCCTCGACGAGGTTGCGCGCCGGCCGCGTGAGGGCGCGCCCGACGGAGTGCACCCATGAGGTCGGAGCGAACACGATGAGCGAGATGCCGATCATGTAGAACGGAAACCAGCCGGACTGCGGTGTGCTGAGGTGGAGCGCGATCGGCCCTGCGGCAAGGACCGGAACAGCCGTCTTCAGCGCCGGGAGCGCCACACGGTCTTGCATGCTCGCTACGAGGTATCCGGCGCAGCAGACCATCGGGAGCCAGTAGGGGGCGCCTTCGGCCGCGGACCAGGCGGCCATGTAGAAGTAGACGATGGCGGTCGTTACGCAGAACAGCACGTACGCCCAGACGCTCCCCGTCGGCGGACGGTCGGACCGCGAGAACGCGGCGCGCGCGCTCAACATCGGAAAGAAGACGAAGCACGACAAGTAGAGTGACAGCAGGTAGTGATACGGCACCGAGTCGAGCAGGCTGCAAGACCAACCGAGCGTGTAGCCCAGCGCGACGAGGATGATCGCGATGCGATGCGGGCGGTAGAGCGCCTGGCTGAGCGCCAGCACGCCGGTGAACGCAAGCACACCGAGGTAGAAGCTCGAGCTCGGAACGAAGCCGTCGAACCATGGGAAGTGGGCGACGTTGAATGCGCCTACTCCGTACTTCGCGCCCTCGGGGATGAGATTCAGCCATGTGTCGAAGGCGAGCAACGCGAGCACGAACCGCACCAGCAGGTATGGTCGCCCGAGCGCCACGCCTCCAAACCAGTACCGTTCGAGAGCTTTCAACGCGCCGCCGTTCGGGTCGTTTCGTGAGCGCGCTCGCCGCCGCATCGGAGGCTGTAGCTTCGCGTCGCGCGTTCGTCGTCGCAACGGTTCACGAGGTCGACCTGCTCGACGTCGTCGGATTCGCACTGCTTCAAGAGGAATGCGTCCACGACCGCGAGGCGTCCCTGCTGCACGTACCGAACCCAGTCTTCGTGAATCAGTTTCTCAACCGGGATGTGGTGGCGTTCCCCACCGTAGAGCCGGAGAGACGCGCGGGTGTCGCACGCTTGGGTCGGCGGCGTTGTGAAGCTCCGCCAGGTGAAACGCTCGTCCGACACGTCGTCGCGCACGAGGTAGGTCAGCGGGACCAAGAACTGAAGCGCGACGAACACAGCGATGAAGATGCCGCTCCGGCGCCGTGCTCGGCCGGAGGGGTGCGCGGGAGGTGGCTCCGTCTCGAAAGACGCCATCACCTCAACATCGGTGCCCAGCGCCTCCGTGTCAAAGTTCGTTCGGGAACCAGGATTTGGATGCTAGCTCACCAACTGCCGGTCCCTGCCTGCCCCTTGAACGGTCCGACGATTTCCGGGGTGACCCAGCCGCCGTAGAATCCTCCGAGTTGTCCGCTCACGAGTTGGTCGTCCACGTAGCAGTCGAGCTTATTTGGGTAGAAGCTCAAGTAGCCACGGATCTCCTCGAAGTGCGGAAACGGCGTCTCGTAGCTCCACGCGACGTTCGGCGCCTTGCTCCCATCGAGCTCGAGCGACCAATAGGTCGCCGAGCCCTTCCACTCGCAAAGGGACGCGCCTCGGGCGCGTACCAACAAATCCGTGCGGACGTCTTCCGGCGGGATGTAGAAGGTTGGCGGGCTCGCTGTCTCGAGAACTCGCACGGCCCGGCGTGTTTCGGCGATCACCGTAGCGCCGTGTGCGACGCGAACCGACCGCGAATCGGGTTCCCAGCGCGGCGGTCGAGGGTAGTCCCAAACCGACTCCTGTCCGGGTCCGGGCTCGATTGCCCAGTCCGGGCGGTCGGCGCCGCGAAAGCTCCAGAGTGCGCGCGCGCGTTCGAGATCGTTTGCTGCCATCCAAAGGCTCTAGCGCCCGAATCCGCCGGTTGGGAGCCCCGGTCTCGCTCTTGCTACTCGGAAAGCCGCGTTGCCAGGTGCTCCGCCGTGCGGACCCCGCCGAGCGCGACGGCGAGCGTGCTCTGGCCGAGCAACACGGAATCACCGACCAGGTAGAGGCCGGGAGCCGCTTCACGCGGCCAGAGGGCCCGCGGTCGGTAGTGGTGAAAACCCACTCGCCGCGGCACGCCTCCAACGTAGCCAAGGTGTCTTCCGGTGAAACGCGCGAAGGTCCGAGGGCTCGCAGTCATTTCGAAGGTGGTGCCTTCGACCAACTCGGGAGCTCGACGACTCAGCGTTTCGCGCATTCGCGCCTGAACCGCCGCGATGTACGGCCCTTGCTCCTCCGGCCCTAGGGCATTGAGCTTCGTCATCGGCACGTGGGTCGAGACCGTCACCGTTCTCTGGCCCCCAGGCGCGCGGTCGCGCTCATCGGCGGCGCTGATTGAGCAGAACACGTGGTTTCCCTCCATGAACGGCTCCGATTCGTGGTCGATGAGCTGAAGATGATGAGGCGCCGGATCGGGCACCGCGTTCGGCGCGATGGCGCGGTAGAGCATCGCCGCGCCCCAGCCCGACTCGACCGATCTCTCGACGTCTCGTAGCGCGCCGTTCAGCGCGGGCTCGGTCATCGTCGAAAGCGACTGCGGCAGCACGTTCGCGACGATCGTCTTCGCCCGTATCTGGCCGTTCCGCGTGTCGACGCGCCACCGGCCCTCGCTGCCGTGCACTCCTTTGACGCGGTTCGCGAGCTGGACCTCGCCGCCGGCCCGCTCGATTGCTTTGCTTAGGCCCCACGCGAGGCTGCCAATGCCGCCGTGAACGTGTCCGGTTCCGCGGAAGAAATAGTCCATCGCCGCCATGGCGAACGGAGCCTCGGCGTCGGTCGATCCCGCCTGTACCGTGATCTGACTCACCGCGTCTAGGTAGACGCGTAGCGGTTCCCAACCGGCTAGGCCGTGGTGAGCGATCAGATCCGAGAGCGGTCGTCCCATCCATCGAACGACGGGGCCGTAGGCGAACGTGCGCCGAAGGTGGCGCAGCATCGACTTCGCGTCGAGCGGGGGAAGGAGACTCGGATCGTCGAAGAGCTTCCAAAGGACGTCCGCGACACGCCGCTGCGTGCCAAAGAAGGCTCGAAGCGCTTTCGGGTCGGCGTGCGGGAGCTCGCAGAAGCGCTCGATGAACGCGTCTCGATCGGGTGGCACCGAGAGCGACCAATGCTTCGTCCGCATTTCGACGAGCGGGTTCAAGAGGTCAAAGCGAACGCCGAGGTCCCAGGCGTCGTTCCAGCGAGCGAAGAGCTGGCCCTCGCCGAGCCCCGAGAACAGCGTGGCGCCCGCCTCGAACTGGTAGTTCTGTCGTGTGAAGGTGCTCGCGCATCCGCCCGGGTATCGAAGGGTCTCGCAAAGGACGACATCCGCCCCGAGCTCTGCGAGACGCAGGGACGCGGCCAGGCCGCCAAAGCCCGCTCCGATCACGACGATGTCCGCATCTCGCACGCCCAACTCCTAGAGCTTGCTCTCCGAAATGACAGACCCTAGTACCCGATGTGTTAGCGTAAGCGTCGCTCCCATGCGTGTTCTCCTTGCTGCATTGCTAGCCTCCCTCGTGGGCCTCTCGCCGACCCTCGCCGTTGCCCAGGACCTCGAGGACGTTCCCGAGGACGCGCCGGTGCAGGTGTCGTACGAGCGGCCAGATCCACACGAAACCCACATCGCCTCGAAGTACCAGGCCACCTTGGAGACGCCGCCGGTCGTCGAGTGGCGGCTGAGCGCCGAGCTCGGGTTTCTCGCCGTGGCGAGCCACATCATCCAGCTCAGCAACGACGGCTCTCGGTTCGACTACCGGAAAAACGGTGGTCAAGACGTGCTCTTTCCTTTCTTTCGTTTGAGCACCGATTTGAAGTTCAACGGCCGGCACGCCGTCGTGTTCCTCTATCAGCCGCTCAAGCTCACCGGCGAGACCGTCCTCTCCGAGGAGGTCGTGTTCGACGGCGTCGTTTTCCCGGCCGGCACGCCACTCAATTCGACCTACGGGTTTCCGTTCTGGCGCATCAGTTACCTCTACGATTTTCTTCGCCGCCCGGGGGACGAAGTCGCTCTCGGTGCTTCACTCCAAATCCGAGATGCGACCATCGTATTCACTTCTGCAGATGGCACCCTTCGCGCGAGCCGTCGTGATGTCGGCCCCGTGCCCACGATCAAGTTCCGGGGCCGATGGGGGTTCGACAACGGTGTCTGGTGGGGAACCGAGATCGACGGAATGTACGCACCCGTCAGCGTCCTCAACGGGAGCGATCAAGAGGTCACGGGCGCGATCCTCGATGCGAGCCTTCGGGTCGGGTACGACTTCACCAAGCGCGTCTCGGGCTTCTTCAACGTGCGCTACCTAGCGGGCGGCGCCGTCGGCACGCAGAGTGACCCGACCCCGCCAAGCGACGGGTACACCAAGAACTGGCTCCACTTCCTGACCTTCAGCCTCGGGATCGACTTCCGCGCCCTCTAGTGGTCGAAGCGCGCCTCTGCACTCGGATCAGGAGCCGAGCAGCCGTACGAGCTCGCCAACCGAGTGCTCGGCTTCGATCGAGTGGCGCAGCGGCAATCGTTCGTTGATCTCGTAGTGAGTGCGACGGCCCTGGCGGGTTCGACGGATGACTTTGGCCTCCTCGAGCTCACCCAGAATTCGTTGGACCGCCCGCTCCGTGATGCCCACCGCCAGGGCGATTTCGCGAACCCGGACGTTGGGATCCCGAGCAATGCAGAGGAGCACGTGCCCGTGATTGCTTAGGAAAGTCCATGCGGGCGGCTGCGGGATATCGATGCTATTCATCTGACACTAAATACATAAAACACAAAACATGTATTGACAAGCAGGTATCTTTTGTCATGGTTTGTGAGTCATGAATGGGAAAGCTACGCCGCTACGCCGGATTCGCCAGCTTCTAGCGCTCGACCAGCAAGACCTCGCAGTCGTCGTCATCTACGGCGTTGCACTCGGTCTGCTGTCGCTTGCGGTTCCCATCGCGGTCCAATCCCTGGTCAACACGGTCGCCTTTGGCGCGCTGATCCAGCCGCTGTTCGTGCTGACCGTGCTCCTCGCCGTTGCGCTCTCGGGGGCCGCGGTTCTTCGCGCGCTTCAGATCTGGATCGCGGAGATGCTCCAGCGTCGCCTCTTCGTTCGTATCGTCTCGGAGATCGGCTCGCGTCTTCCGCGCGTCAGCGCCGATGCGCTTCGCAACCGAAGTGGGCCCGAGCTTCTCAATCGCTTCTTCGACGTCTTCACCATTCAGAAGACCGTCACATCGCTTCTCCTTGGCGGCGTCGACGCCGTGCTCATCGCACTGGTCGGCTTGGTCGTGCTTGCGTTCTACCACCCGGCGCTACTCGCGTTCGACATCGTGCTGATCCTATCCGCGGTCTTCGTCTTGGTTCCGCTCGGGCGCGGGGGCATGGGCACGAGCATCGCCGAGTCGAAGGCCAAGTACGCCGTTGCCGGATGGCTCGAGGAAATGGCGCGCCACCCGCTGTCGTTCAAGGTCGAGGGCGGCCGAAAGCTCGCGCAACTCGAAGTCGAGAACTTGGCCAAGTCATACCTCGATCAGCGCCATCGGCACTTCCGGGTCGTCTATCGGCAAGTCGTTGGAGCCTTGGCGATCGAGGTCCTCGCCAGCGTTACCTTGCTGGCCGTCGGCGGCTGGCTCGTCATCGAACGGGAGCTTTCGATCGGGCAGCTCGTCGCAGCTGAGCTGATCGTGACCGCGGTCGTCGCGTCGATCGCCAAGCTCGGCGGGAAGGTCGAGATCTTCTACGATCTCGTGGCCGGCGTCGACAAGCTCGGCGAGATCTTGGACCTGCCCCTCGAGCGCTCGCAAGGGGTGGACCCCTCTCGAGATCGCGACACCACCATCGGGGCTCGCGTGGTTGACGCCGAGCTGAGTGGAGCTTCGGACGAGCTGCCCCTGCACGCTTCCTTCGAGCTTCGGCCCGGCGAGCGTATGTCGATAAGCGCTGATTCCAGTACGACCACCGACCAGCTCGTCGACTCGATGTTCGGGCTCGAGGCTCTTCAGGCGGGGGTCATCGAAGTCGACGGCCATGATGTCCGAGACCTGGCCCTTCCGTCGCTTCGGAGCCGCATCGCGCTGGTGCGCGGGACGGAGCTGTTTCCTGGTTGCGTCTTCGACAACCTACGCGCCGCCAATCCGGGCCTCTCCTCGGAAGATGCGTGGAAGACGCTCGAGCACGTGGGCCTCTACGAGGTGGTGAAAGCTTTGCCCCAAGGCTTGCAGACGCCACTCCTCGGTGACGGCGCGCCACTCTCGCACGCACAAGCCCTGGCGCTGACCATCGCACGGGCCGTCGCAAGCGAGCCCTCGGTGCTGATCCTCGACCGTACTCTCGACCGCCTTGCCCAGCCGACGAGCCTGCGCCTACTCGACAAGCTCACCAAGACACGGATCTGCGCGCTGCTCGTGGTTTCCGACGACCCCAGCATTCAGCAGCGAATGGACCGACACCTTCACATCGCCACGGGTGGCCCCGGGCGAACAGAGGCCGCATGAACGGAGCATCTTTCAAACGTGAACCCTGGCCTGGTTTCGAGCGCGCAAACTTGCCTGAGGGGCTGGAAGTTCCCGCTCCCCAGCGTGCTGGGCGCGTGGCCAAGCTCCTCGTCGTCGTATTGGTGTTGTTCACCCTGGCTGCGTTGCTCGCGCCGTGGACTCAGAACATCCAAGGGAAGGGCCACGTCTTCGCCTACGCTCCCGGCCAACGGCAGCAAACGCTCGAAGCGACCATCTCCGGTCGGGTCGAGCGATGGTTCGTCGAGGAGGGAAGCGTGGTTCGAAAAGGCGATCCCATCGTAGAGCTCGTGGACAACGACGAGTCGCTCCTCGGCCGGCTCGGCGACGAGCGAACGGCCATCCAAGCGCGGCGCGACGCACAGTCGCAGAAGGTGGAGACCCTTCGCGGTCGCATCGAGTCGATTCGCCGCTCACAGCGCGCGGAGATCTCGGCTGCGGAGTCCGACGTTCAGATCGCACAACAAGGCGTTGAAGCTGCCGACCAGGAGCTTGGCGCAGCCCTCGCTGCGCTCGAGACCAATGATCTGAACCTCGCGCGTCAGGTCAATCTCTACGATGAGGGTCTCGCGTCCGAACGCGAGCTCGAGCTCGCCGACCTCGCCGCCCGTCAGAGCAAAGCCATGGTGGCCTCCGCGCGCGCGAAATTTCAAGCCGCCCGCAACAAGCTTTCTCAGAGTCGCGCCTACCGGGCGCGGGTCGTTGCTTCGACCGAGGCCGAAATCGAGAACGCGCAAGCGTCGTTGCAAAGCGCGGAGACCGATGTTGCGACGACCAACGCGTCATTGGCCCGATTGGACGTCGGGATTTCGCGGCAGGAAGCACAGACCATCAAAGCGCCGACCGATGGAACCATTCTCCGTGTAGTCGGTCGTTTGGGCGGGGAGCAGGTGAGCCGCGGTGAGGTGCTCGCCATTCTCGTTCCGCAGACGCAAGACCGGTCCGTCGCGCTCTACGTGGACGGCAACGACGCCGCGTTGATCAAGCCGGGGAGTCCGGTCCGGCTTCAGTTCGAAGGCTGGCCGGCCGTGCAGTTCTCCGGGTGGCCTTCGGTCGCGGTTGGGACTTTCGGCGGCAAGGTTGCGTTCGTCGATGCGGCCGACGACGGGCGCGGGGACTTCCGCATCGTGGTCGTGCCGGACCTGGAGGACGGGCCATGGCCTGCGGCGAGCTACCTGCGTCAGGGCGTGCTCGCGAAGGGTTGGGTGTTGTTGAAGCGAGTGTCGCTTGGCTTCGAGATCTGGCGGCAGTTCAACGGCTTCCCGCCGACCATCGACCCACCGCCCATGGCGGTCACTGGCGAGGCGAGCAAATGAGTGCCGCTGTGCGTCTCGGCCTCGTCGTGCTGGGCTTGCTCGCGCCGGCGATCGCAGCGGCGAACGAGGATCGAGGGCGCCCCCTCGGCTTTGACGAAGTGCTTCAATCCGTGAACTCACACGACCCGCGGATTCGCCAGGCGGTCCAGCGTGTCCGCAGAGCCGAAGGGAACACGACCGCCGCGCGCGGCGTGTTCGATCCGAGGCTCGACGGCAATGGCAAGCTGCTTACGGGCGCCTACTACGACAGCCGAAGCGCCGATGTGGAGCTCCGCCAGGCGACTACCCTGTGGGGCTCGGAGATCTTCGTCGGCTATCGGGTGGGACGCGGCATCAACCAGCGGTGGCCGACGTATCGCGATGATCAGACGCTGTCCGGCGGCGAACTGCGCGCAGGCGTTGAGGTTCCGATCTGGCGCGGCGGGTTGATCGACCCCGAGCGTGCTGCGCGCGCTCGGGCGATGAACCTCGAGGAGGCAGCGGAGCAAGATCTCTCCGTCACCGAGCTCGACCTCGAGCTTGCGGCGGCACGGGCCTACTGGACTTGGGTGAGCACCGGCCGAAATCGGTACGTCGCGATGGAGCTTCTCGATCTCGCCGAGCAACGTGACGCTCAACTTCGACGTCGTTTCGAGGCCGGCTCGATCGCGCAGTTCGACGTCACGGACAACGAACGAATCCTGTTCGAGCGCCGCGCGTACGTTGTAGCGGCAGAGCGAGCATTCGAGAAGGCCTCGTTCGAGCTCTCGCTGTTCTTTCGGGACGACAACGGTGAGCCCGTTGTCGTCCGCGCGGATCGCATTCCTAACGACCTTGCGATTCAGCACGTCGACGACCTCGCCGTAGAGCGGGTCATCGAGCAGGTCGTGATGTGTCATCCCGAGGTTAGGCAGGCGCGTGCGGTGCTCGAGGCGTCGGAGGTGGATAGGTCGCTCGCGACAAACCGCCTCGCCCCCGAGATCGACGCACGCTTCGCGTACTCACGCGACCTCGGCGAGCTCACCGGTACGGATCTCGACTTCACGCTTCCCGGCAACGTCTTCGAGGCGGGGGTGCAGCTGTCGATCCCGCTCCTCATGCGCACCGACCGAGGACGCGCGGGCGCCGCCCGAGCGGCCGTCGCCGAAAACCAAGAGAAGGTTCGCTTCCTCGAAGACCAGCTTCGCGCGCGGACCCGTGACGCCGCTTCCGCGGTGGAAGCCGCGCAGGAGCGCGCCGCGCTCACCGAGGACGTCGTCGAGACCGCCGCTGAGCTCGCCGTAGGTGAACGACGTCGCTTCGAGGTTGGCTCGAGCAACCTCATCTTCGTGAACCTCCGCGAGCAGCAGGCCGCGTTGGCACAGGTTCGCTACATCGAGGCCGTTGCCCTCGCCGAGATCGAGCGCACCCGCTGGGAGACGACCACCCGCGCGCCTTGTGATTGAGGTATGCTGCCCCATACAGCAGCATGCGGGCGATGTTTAGTCGGGAACACTTAGCGGACGACCTGCGAGCCGGGGTCGTCGTATTTCTGGTGGCGCTGCCGCTTTGCCTCGGGATTGCGCTCGCATCCGGCGCCCCGCTCTTCAGCGGCCTGATCGCTGGGATTGCGGGTGGCATCGTCGTTACACTGGTGAGCAAGTCGCGGCACGGGGTCAGCGGGCCTGCCGCCGGCCTCGCCGTGATGGTGGCCGCGGGGATCGAGACACTCGGCTTCCAAGCGTATCTCTTGGCCGTCATCATCTGCGGCGTGGTTCAGCTCATCGCCGCCTTTCTCAAGGCCGGCGTCATCGCTCACTATTTCCCGTCCAGCGTGATCAAAGGGATGCTGGCTGGCATCGGGATCATTCTCATCCTCAAACAGATCCCGCACGCCCTCGGCTACGACCAATCATGGGAGGGCGAGCTCGAGTTCTTCCAGCGCGATGGCCACAACACCTTCACCGAAATCGGCTACGCGCTCAATTCTTTGAGCCCCGGCGCGATCATCGTGACGGCGCTCTCGCTCGCGATCCTCCTCGGATGGCAGCATCCAGTGGTCAAGAAGAGCAGTGTGGCCCGGGCTCTCCCTGCGCCCCTTCTCGTCGTGCTCCTGGGCATCGCGCTCAACCGAGGCTTCAGCGCGTTCGGCCCGAACCTTGCCATTGCCAAAGCGCACCTCGTGACGGTCCCGACCTCATCGAGCGTCGGGGAGTTTTTTTCGAACTTCACGAAGCCTGATTTCTCGCAGCTCACCAACCCCGAGGTGTACTTGATCGGCCTCACGCTTGCGCTCATCGCGAGCATCGAGACACTTCTGTCGGTCGAGGCCACCGACAACCTCGACCCCGAGAAGCGGGTCACGCCCACGAACCTCGAGCTCAAAGCGCAAGGCCTTGGCAACATTGTCTCGGGATTTCTCGGCGGGATCCCCGTCACGCAGGTCATCGTTCGAAGCACGGCCAATATCGAGTCGGGCGGCAAGACCCGCCGCGCGTCCTTCATCCACGGGGTGCTTCTCCTCGTCTGCGTCGCTGCAATTCCAGGGCTGCTCAACCAGATCCCGCTCGCCTGTTTGGCAGCGATCCTCCTCGTGATCGGCTACCGCCTCGCGAGGGTATCGCTCTTCAAGAAGATGTGGTCCGAGGGCCTTTGGCAGTTCCTGCCGTTCATCGTCACGATCGTCGGGCTGGTGTTCACCGATCTCTTGAAGGGGATCATGCTCGGGATGCTCGTCGCGTTCTTCGAGATCCTGATCTTCAACTACCAGATGGACTTCTACCGTGAGCAAACCGCGGAAGGTCGTTTCACAATCCGGTTGACCGAGCACATGACCTTCCTCAACAAGGCTGCGCTCAAGCGAATTCTTCGCGAAATTCCGCCCGGCTGTGAGCTCATCATCGACATGTCGGGGACGCGAATTCTGGACCACGACGTTCAGGAGGTCATCGACGACTTCGCGACGCACGCCGAAGCGGACGGGATTCGCCTAAGGATTCGGGAGGCGGTGCACCCCACCATCGCACTCACCGATGGAGTCTGAAGGTGCGCGCAATGAAGCGGGTCTGGAAGTGGGTGGGTGCGCTTTTAGCGATTGCGGGTGTAGCCATCGCGATCGGCGCCATCGCATGGGGAGGTGAGGACGTGGCATACGATAGCCCAGATTACCGCGTGACATCCAAGCTCGGAGCGATCGAGATACGCGAGTACGAGCCCTACCTCGTCGCCGAAACCACCGTCGACGGCAGCCTCGGGAACGCCGGCAATCAGGGGTTTCGCATCCTGGCGAAGTACATCTTCGGCGGCAACCGTGGTTCGCAGAAGATCGCGATGACTTCGCCGGTGGCTCAAGAGAAGACCGAAGGAACGAAGATCGCGATGACCGCGCCCGTCACCCAGGAACGAACTGGTGACCGCTACACCGTCCGCTTCATGATGCCCTCCGAGCTCACCCGGGAAGAGCTCCCTGCTCCCAATGATGCACGAATCTCGATTCGCGAGGTGCCCGCGCGCAGGTTCGCGGTCATTCGCTACTCGGGCACCTGGTCGAAACGAAACTACGAGGAGCACCTCGACGCGCTCCACGCCGGTTTACGCGCGGAGGGTCTCGAGCCGACGGGTGAGCCGGTCTGGGCCCGCTACAATTCGCCGTTCACGCCATGGTTCATGCGCCGGAACGAGATCCTGACCGAGTTCCGCCCTGCGGCTCAGGATCACTGACGCGCCGTGTTCGACGGGGCCGAGCGCGAAGTGATGCCGAGTCGGGACGAGACTCCGTCCTGGCCCATGTAGACCATGTAGACCATGTCGCCGTCCGAAAGCGCGTCCGGGCCTCTCGTGCCCAGGCTGTCAAAGTCTTGACCGCTCGCGCCGAGCGCTACGCCGAGCGGACGCCAAATCAACAGCTCGTCCGAGGTGGCGAGCTCGATGGCCCATCGGGTACCAGTTCGTCGCGCGTAGTAGAGCTGGTAAGCGCTGTTGTGTACGATCAAGCTCGGGCTGCTGATTTCGGCGGTTGGATCGTCCACATGAGTGAGCTGCTCGAGCGTGCCGCCGACGATGCGCGCCCAACCCGTTTCAGGATCGACGGAGTAGAAGGCCCGAAGCTCCGTCGCGCCCGAGGACAAGGTCGCACGCACGACCATGACGGCCAGATCATCGCGCAGCATGATGGTCGGCGACTCGTACGAGACGACGTCGCCCTCTGGTGACAAGACCGGATCTTGTCCCTTTGTCGGCGTGCTGCCGCTCACGACCGCAGAGCCGATACGGCCGACGCCGTTTTCGTCGTACGCGGTGTAGAACACGTAGAGGGAGTCCTCTAGCCAGAACAGCTCCGGGTCGGCGACGCCGCCCGCCTCGAAGGCCTCGGTTGGGAAGATGGAGGCCGGCGGGCCCGGCGCGTCGAATATCACCACACCCAAGCCATCGGCCTGCCCGACGAAGATTTCCCCGTCGCTCTCGAATCCGATTGAAGTGAACTCCGGGCCCGCCGCGACGGACGGCTCACGGCCCATCATGAGCTGCGGGTCCACGTCGCCCTGCACCGCGACCGCGATCGGGATGCGCGGACCCCAGCCGCGGGGGCTATCGCAGTCCTCGATTCGCGTGGTGATCCGCGCGATGGCCGCACTGTTGGCAGGGGTACCGAGGTTCCGGCCGAAGATCGCAAGGCGCGCATGCCGGAGCGACTCCGGCGCAAAGGGATACGAACCCTGCGCGACTCCGTCGCGCTCGACTTCCAACATGCCGCTCGGCGAGAGCACGAGCAGCCACGCCGTGTCGTCGTCTCCAGCGTCGAAGCTATCGGCGACTTGGCCGCCGATCATCAGGTTGACGAGCTCACGCGAGCCGCTCAACAGGAGCCCCACCTCGGCACCGCCGAAGGCCTCGGACTGCGGTCCGCGCGTGAACGCGACGCCGGCGCTTTGCAGACAGGTGCCCTTGCAGTCGATCGGCAGTGAGAACTGAACTTCGACGAGCACTCGCTGCGAAGCGAGGTCGACGGCGTCGCCCACCAGCGCGCCGCCCTCTTCGGTCGCTGAGCCGTTTGGGACCACGCCGCGGCTCGTCAGTACAGGCTCCTGTTCGCCGAAGACGCTGGCGTTGAAGCCTTGGCCCGCGGCGCAGCCATCGAAGGTAAGGCCGTTGCAGCTCCCGAAGTCGAGAGCATCGGGCAATGGCGAATTGGCGGCCGGTGCGCAGCAGCTTCCGCTCGCGACGCAGCACGAAGCGAATGCCGCGCACTCGGGTGCGTCGCACGAGGGCCCGTCGGCGTAGCATGTGAGGGCGGCGTCGACGTAACCCTGTGCGCCCGCGGCGTCCACACCGAGCAGGTCCCAGGGGTTTCGCAGGGGATCGGCGAACAGCTGCTCGATCGGATTGTCGGCCAACGCCTCCGGGCTGGGATCGAAGTACGGTGGAAGACCGCCCCGGCCACCGGCACCACCCCCGGCGTCGGCGCCTCCAGCGCCCTCGAACCCGGCGTCGCCCGTGGTGCCAGCGCTGCCGCCCGCGCCCGCGCCGAACGACGCATCGGAGCTTCCGCAGCCGACCGACAGGACGGCGAACGCGGCGGCGATCAGAAGGCGCGCGCGGTGCTGCGGTCGTCGATTTCGGCTCACGGTGTGCTCCAAGTTTGCTCCAAAGGGATTAATTGGAAGGTTTCGTCCCCAGCTGACTCCTTCAAGCGCCGTGCCAAGAGGAAGCGGAGCCGGCTCGGGTCGTCCGCGCGGGGGGTGACCGCGATTCCAGTGATGTTGCACTGGTCGGCCCCGCAGCCGCTCAGCACGAGTGTCGACTCGTTGCTCAAGATGGGATTCACGGGGAAGGGCAGGGGCTCCGGCACATCGAACTCGAGGAGCTCGGTGTCGTGGGTGCGGGCCTCGGCCAAGGCCACCGCCCAATTGCCTGGCGCGCTTTGTGCCAGGAACCAAACGCGCAGCCGAAGCCCGTCCGCGGCGAAGGAGATCAGCGGTTCCGGCGCGCGAATGCCGGCGGCTGCAAACGGCCCGAGCTCGTCCGCGTCGAGGACCACGCGCCGCATCGGGCCGCCGCCTTCTTGGACGATTTCGAGCGCGCGGGAAACCCGCACCGCGTGGATCTGCCGCGGCGGCATCGCGCTTTCGACGCAGGTAAAGAGCACCCAGTAGCCGCCAGCGGCGTCCGGATCCACCGGAATTAACGCGGGATCGCGAAGACTGATGCAGCCGGGTACCTCGTCCGGCGAGAGCGTCGCCTCGCCGAAGAGCGACAGCGGCGAGCCGGGGCTGCCGATGGGACGCACGATCTGAATGCCGAAGAGATCGCGTTCCGTTGGGTTCGGGACGAGCTCGCGCGCGAACGCCAGCGTGAGGTCGCGGAGCTCCCCTTCGTCGTTGAGCTCGGCCAGTAAATGAGGCTCGCGCACGCTTCGGTTGTCGGCGCACGTGCTGCCCGAGCAGGCGGGAGGATCATCGCCGACCTTGGGCGCCTCGCTGCTCTCCCAACCGGTGAGCCGCCAGTTGCCGCCCTCGTCGGTAGCGACCCGTGCATGGCCGAGGGCGTAGCCGACATGGGTGGTCGGCTCGAGCTCCGGGCTCCAATTGCTGCCCTCGACGATCAAGTCCCACTGGATGTCGGAGAGCGCGTTTCGTGAGCTGGCCAACGTCGGTGCACCCACATACGCCTCGGCCCACGAGGGGTTAAATTCGAGGTTCGCAGCTAGCAGGGTTGCACTTTGTTCATCGAACTGGCTCGGATTGGCACAGTCCTGCTTCGCGCTTTCGATGGGCCCGACGTAGACGAGGTCCCCTTGGCCCTCGGCCGCCACGTGGAGGCCCGGGATCTCGGTGCAGTCCCCCGAGGAGATCAGATTGTCTGTGCGGGTGATCGTGAAACCTTCGAGGATGTTCTCCGCGTCGACCGTGACCGAGGCGACCACGACCGGTTGGTTGCTTTCGTCGAGCATGGGTCGAACTTCGATCTCGACGCCGAGCTCTTGCTCGGCGGCTCGTTCAGCGCGCGCGATTTCAGCGCCCGCTTGTGTGACCAGCACGAGGCCGCCCGCGTGGAGCGTTACCGCGAGCTCGTCTTGGAGGCGACTGCCCGAGGTCGAGCCCGTCGCGGCCGTGAGCACGACGCCGGCGTAGTCGTCGCAAGTCTCGTTGGCCACGCAGCCGCCCGCGTTGGTGCTGCGCAGGGTCGTCGTGACCCAGCCGCCGAGGCCGAGCGACACGCAATCGTGGCTGACCAGGGCCCGTGGTATGTCTGCGGGAAGGAAGCCGCCGACGAAAGTCTTTCCGTCGAAGGAAGGGCGAAGCGGGCTCCACGCGCTCGGCGCGAAGCTCCATGCGCTGCTCAAGTTGGCCGCGGTCCAGTCGTAGCTGAGCGTGGTGCGGCGCTTCTCGCAGCACGCCGGCTCTTCGTCGCAGTCGGCGTCCGCACAATCGGTGGCGGTGTCGTCGTCGTCGTCGAGGCCATCGGCGCAGAAGAGCTCGATGCCGCCGCCGTCGACCCCGCCATCGGGCGGCGTGAAGTTCCGGTCCGGCGCGTTGAGGAGAGAGCACCCCGCCAAGGGGCCCAGCGTCCCGAGCATCAGCCACACGAGGGGCGCGCGCTTCACGGCCTCGCTCCAAACGCCATCTTCAGCGAGGCGTAGCCACCATGCCGCGACACCGAGACGGCGACCTCCGGGGCTTCTCGCTTCTGCCGCTTGCGATGCACGCCGTACAGCACGATCGCGCTCACGCCGAGCGCGATCGTCGTGCCCCAGAGCACGTCCGCGGCGATGTTGAATCGGTCGGTCCGGTCGGCGAGGTCTTCGGCGCGTTGCAGGTCGTCATCGTTGCCGCTGATCCGATATTGTGCGGAGGCTTGGTTGGCGTCGTCGCGGAGTGTCCGGGCCCTGAGCGACACGCCGAGCGCTGCCGCGGCCGTAGCGAGCGTGCTAGCGGCGGTTCCAATCGCGGCGTTCCGAAGGCGGGGCGGCGCTTCAGGCAGCGGTGCCGGTGCCGGCTCGGGAAGCAGCGGGATCGCTTCGAGTGCGACCTTCACGATCGTCGTCTCGCCACGTACGGCCGCGCGCACGAGCTCGGCCGCGACGAAGCCCTCCCGCTCGAAGACCAGCCGGTGCTCCCCCTCGGGGATCGCGAGCTCGATCGGGGTTCGTCCGCGCGGAGCGAGGTCCTTGCGGTCGACGAAGACCAGTGCGCCCGCGGGTTCGGTGATGAGCTCGAGCACCGCGACCTTTGGGCGGAGCTCGTCGCGCCGCCGGTTCGCGTCCGCGCGGTCGGCTTCGCTCAGGCCTTCTATCGCGAGGTACTCGCTGAAGTAGTTGAACGACTCGTGGTCGCGCTCGAGCTGGCCGAGCACGATCGCGGCGTTGAACAAAGCGTTGCGGCTGCGAACGATCTGCAAGCTGTCGACGTACGCTTCGAGCGAGCGTTGGAGTAGGGCGTTGCGGCGCGAGCCTTGGGCTCCGCTGGCCTCCTCGAAGAGCCGGTTACCCTCCTCGAAGTAGACTCGCGCCTCCGCGTTCTCGGTCGTGGCTTGCGCGCACGCGAGGCTCGGGGCGGCAAGGCTCAACAGGGCGATGAGCAAAAGCGAGGAAAAAGCGGGCACTACTTAGAAGCTTGTCTTAATCGGTGACTCTTCGGGGAGTCTTTTCTTTTTGAGCCGAACGCGGAGCTCGTCCGCCTCGCCTGCCCGGAAGCGGCGCCGCTCGCTCATGTATCCAGGAAGCGAAAAGCGTACCGTCACCTGCTCGCCGCGAACGAGCTCGACGTTAAGGGGGGTCTTGCCCTTCCTCGCACCATTTATCGCTACAAATGCGCCCTGCGGGCGTGAGTCGAGCTGGACCTCGTCGAGCTCGACCAGCACCTCGGGCTCCGCAAAATCTACCGAAGCGTCGGACATTTCTGTCACAGCGCTCGGGTTGGGCTGAGGGTCGACCTCAGGCGCAACACTCGCGTCCGGAAGCGCGGGCGCATTGGTGCTCTCGCCGCCCGGCTTCGGCCACAGCACGAACGCAAGCATCGCGACGACGGCCGCAGCGAGCAGCGGGACGCCGAACGTGCGCGCACGAGGCGGCACCGTCGGCCCGCGCAACGCCGCACAGAAGTCATCCATGTTCGCGTAGCGATCCTTTGGATCTTTTTCGAGCGCACGAAGCACCGCGAGCTCGACGTGCGCGGGGATGTTGGCCTTCTTGCTCCGTTGCGAAGGTGGATCGGGAGCCTCGTTGCCGTGCTTGTAGAGCAACTGAAAGTGATTCTGTCCGGTGAAGGGCGGTGTGCCGGTGAGCATCTCGTACACGATCACGCCGAGCGCGTAGATGTCGCTGCGGTGGTCGACCGTCGCGATACCGCGCGCAAGCTCAGGGGAGATGTAGAGCGGTGTGCCCACGATTTGATCGGTGGCCGTGAGCTTCGGGTCGCCGTGCTCGGGGTTCTTGATCTTCGAGATGCCGAAGTCGAGCACCTTCACGAAATCGTTTCCGTTCTTCTGAACGATGAAGATGTTCTCCGGCTTGAGATCTCGATGGACGATGCCGGCATCGTGCGCTGCTTGGAGCGCGTTGCCGGTCTGGGTCGCGATGCGCATCGCTTGCTCGAGGGGGAGGGGGCCCCGGTCGAGCATGTCGGCGAGGTTTTCGCCCTCGAGGAGCTCCATCACGATGAACAAGCGATGCTCGCCGTCCCGGTCGACGTTCACGACCTTGACGATGTGTTCGTTCTCGACCTTCGAAGCGGAGCGGGCCTCGCGGAGAAAGCGCTCCGTGGCGTCGGGCTTGTCCGCGCGCCCTTCGGGGAGGACTTTGACCGCGAAGGCCTTGCCGAGGAGGGTGTGGGTGGCCTGATAGACGCGCCCCATGCCTCCCACGCCGATCAGGCGCTCGACCCGGTAAAGGCCCCCGAGCGTTGCCCCGATCAGCGGATCTTGATTCCCTGCCTCTTCCCCCATCTCGCATGGCAAATCTAGCACGATTGCCTTAAAGGGAGCCCATGCCTCTGCTCCACTCCAATGGGATGCCTCTCGGAACCGCTGCGCCAGCGTTCTCACTGCCGGGCGTCGACGGCGAAACCTATTCGCTCGATTCCTTCGCGGACTCCGAGCTGCTGGTCGTGGTGTTCACCTGCAACCACTGCCCCTACGCCATCGCTTGCGAGGATCGACTCATTGCGATTCAGAACGACTACCGGGACAAGAAGGTGCAGCTCGTCGCGATCAACCCGAATGACGCCGAGAACTACCCGGACGACTCGTTCGAGAAGATGAAAGAGCGGGCGGCCGACAAGGGCTTCAGCTTCCCGTACTTGCGCGACGAGAGCCAAGAGGTTGCGCGCGCGTACGATGCGGCGTGCACACCCGACGTGTTCGTCTTCGATCGCGACCGGAAGCTCCTCTACAACGGCCGCATCGACGACAACTGGAAAGAGCCGAAGAACGTGACCCGGCGAGAGCTTCGCGAGCTCTTGGACGCGGCGCTTCAGGGCGAGACGGTCGATTTCGAGCACACCCCTTCGATGGGTTGCTCGATCAAGTGGAAGTAGATGGCACGGGTTCCTTCATTCGAGATGCCGCGGCCCGAGATCCGGCGCGAGCTCGACCGCATCCGGCACCCGTTTCGGATCGCCATCGACCGCGCCAAGAACCCATTCAACATCGGCTCGATCGTTCGAACCGCGCACTCGTTCCTTGCGAAGGAGATCATCCTCATCGGGACCGAGCCCTGGTACGAGCGCGCGGCGATGGGGATGCAGCGCTACGAGAACATCGTCGAGCTGCCGACCGAGAGGGCGTTCCTCGATGCGGCCGACAGGGAAGGCTGGAAGCTGGTGGCTTTCGAGAAGGACCACGCTCAACAAGGGATGTGGGAGGCGGAAATTCCGGACGACGCCGTGCTGGTCTTCGGAAACGAGGACGAGGGCTGCTCCCCGGGGATTTTGAAGGCCGCCGACCAGGTGCTGGCCATCCCGATGTTCGGCATCAATCACAGCTACCCGATAAGCGTGGCAGCCGGCATCGCCATGGCCGAATGGGCCCGGAGGTACTACGAAAAAGGCCGCTGCGTGTAGCGGCCTCGCGTTAACGGCAGCCGCCGGACGGTGATCAACACCGCCCGGCGATCTACTCGCTTCTCGTGCTTCGTCGGCGGGTCAGCACAATGTGCGGACGATGACGGCGACTCGGTCCTGCATGGGGTTTCCGTCTTCGTCTACGACGGTGAGAACGATCTCGTGCTCGGTGGTGCCGAAGCCGACCCCGCAGCTCGTGTACAAGCGAACGCTCGCGTTCGGCTCGGTTGCGAGGGTTTCGCCGCCAGGCTGGACGTCGCCGCGGCTAGTTGTCCAGTTCACGGTGACCGTGCCTCCGGCGTCCTGGTCGTACGCCAAGGCCGAGAGCGTGACCTCGATGTAGTAGCCGTTCGCATCGTACTGGCTGGCGTACTCGTCGGTCTCGCCTGGGCTCATGATGGTGGCGACCGGCGGGAGCCCCGGGCAGTCGACCACGTTCACGTTCATCGAGTCGCCCGCCGTATCGTCACGGTAGGCGCGAACGCTGAGCTCGTGCGCGCCGATCGGCAACCGCTGGTTGATCGTCCGGCCGTAGCCGAGCAGGACGCCGTCGAGCAGCCACTCGATCTCAGACTCCGGAATGGCGAGCTCGGGGAAGCTGCCGTAGACCACCTCCGCCTCCAGCTCCATGTGCGTGTCGCAGAGCTCGGTGCCAGCAATCGGCTTGACGATCTCCACCGAGGGTGTCGCGACCTGCGGCTCGTCGACGGTGACTCGATACACGTTGTCGCCGTGTGGGCTGCCGAGCTCGATCCAGACTTGCCGCGACTGCTGCGCGACGACCGTGTAGACATTCGAGGTCCCGCGGCGAATGAGCCGCGACGAACCGCCGATCGCTCGCTGCAAGACCACCGTGTCACCGTTCGGATCGATCGGGAACTCGATCTCGACGGTGGTTTCGAAGAAGCGATTCGGATTCGCATCTGACGGCATCGTGAACGTGTACCAGTCGAGATCTTCGGGATCCAAGGCCGCGCCCTCACCGGGGATGGTCAGGATCGTTCCGGTCTCGGGCACCGAGAACGCGATCGGCTTCGCCGTGTCCGCTCGTGTCCATCGCCTCATCGGCCAAGAGCTCGCTGAAGTTCAACGAAGCGTCGAAACCAGCCGAGTCGAGGTCGAAGAACGGGCTCGCGCTTCGCTCTTTGGCCGCCGCTTGCAGTGCCAGGAGCGGGTTCACGAGGATTCGGCGTTCCACCGCTTGGTCGCTGAAACCGAGCGCCACCAGCTCTTCGTTGCTGAAGCTGTTGGCGGGGTCGGTTAGCAGCGCGGCAATACGCGCCGGGATGGCCGCACGCTCTGCGCGGGACACGCCGAAGTCGGCCTCCGGGTCGTAGGTGCGCGGGTCGAGACCGGGGTTCATCGACTGCATCGCCGCGATGACGCCGGCCACGTACGGGGCCGCGGCGCTCGTGCCGCCGATCGAGTCTTGCACACGAGGCGAGCTCGGGTCGGTGGTGTCGATCGGGGCGTAAAAGCGGGAGCGGATCGGCGCCCAGATGTCGACCTGGCTGCCGTAGAAGTGCAGGTTGTCGAGCGTGCCGCTGTCCACCGCGCCAACGGTGATGACGTTGTGGAACGCTGCCGGGACGGTTCGCCAGTTGTCCACCGTTTGATCCTCGAGGTTGACGTAGTCCCGAATCACCGGCGGGAGCGACTCCGCATCCAGCTTGTTGCCAGCAGAGGTCACGATCGGCACGCCGCGCTGGGTCGCGTAGTACGCGCCACTCTGCATCGGGCCGGCCAGATCGCCGAACGAAAGCGTGCTGAAGCAGGCCGCGGTGCTGAACGTGGCGCCGGTCGCGGCCGCTGCGCAAACCAGCGCGCCCGCTCCGGGGAGGAAGAAGTCGAGGAAGCCCGCGGCGCCGCAGGAGACACCGACGGCCGCAGCGAGCGTCCCGGCGATGGCGCCACACAAGCCGCTGCGCCCACCCGCGGTGCAGATGTCGAAATCCGGACCGATGTTCGTGAGGATGTTGCACGGGTAGCCGCCGCTAATGTTGATGCACGCCGCGCCATCGTCGGTCGCCTGACGGAAGCCCGATCCGATCTCGAACGCGTAGCCCGCGAGGTCATACTTGTAGTACGCGGGCACCGCGACCTGTCCGCCGACGCCGACGGCTTCGATGCCGTTGTTCACGATGCCGCCAATCACGGTGGCCACGCCGGTGCCGTGCCAGGTCTTCTCGCCGAAGAAGCTGTTGCCGACGGTCGGCGCTCCGATGGCGCGACCCGGACCGCAGTCCGGACCACCCGAGGCGCTCATGTCGCACTCGACGCGCGCGATGCCCTCAGGCGCGCGGATGTCGGGCACGTCGGCGAAGCCTTGGTCGAGCACGGCGACTTGGATTTCGCGTTGGTCGCCGTCCCAAAGTGCGTTGAAGGCCCACATCGCGGGCACGTTCAGCACGCAGGCGTTGTCGGAGCCGGGAACGCACGGCTCGGAAGTCGCGCTCTTCATCTTCATGCTGGCCAGGGCGTTGCTCGCCTCGGTTGGGGTGATTGCTGGCGCCCCGTGGAACTGGAGCTTCGGATTCACAGCGACCGGGTAGCCCTCGAGCATGTAGTGGAGCGCCGACGCGTAGATGCCGGCCACCTCTTCGTTGCTGACTCGAAGGTCGGTCTCCTCGCCGAGGAAGTCGCGAAGCTGCGGCAGATCGCGTGGGCCAATCAGCATCGGGTCGACGCGGACGAGATAGGCGCTCGCGTCGCTTTCGCCGCCGTCCTCACCGAAAAGGGACTCGCTTCGCACGACGCTGCCTTCCGACTCCGCGAGGAACGCCTCGAGCACCTTCGCGTCGTCGGTGAAGAGCAGAAGCTCGTCGGTTGCGATCTGGACGGGGAGCCCGCCTCGCGGGAGCACCGTTCCGACGCGCTTGCCGCCCGGAGCCGGGTCGAGCTCGTCGTCGGATAGGGCCACTCCGCTCACGACTTCGATCTCGCCCATGTCGATCGGGTCGCCGACGAGAAGACCGAAGTCGGCGACTACGGTCGCCTCACTGTCGGCGAACGCCGGGTCGTTGCGGTCGATGAAGTAGAGGGCCGTGAAGATCTCTTTGGACGAAAGGGACAGCGTGCCGTCGCCCACATCGCTTCCGGCGTCTCCGACGACGGTCCGCCCGGTCGAGACCAGGCGGTTGTCTGTGTCGCGCACCAGCCGAATCACTTCGACGTCTTCCGAGATCGAGCCCACGACGAGGATGTCAGCGGCCTCGGGTGGCTCACGCTCGCCGAAGTCGAGGACCACCTTGATGTCTTGGCCGTTCGCGTAGATCACCGAATCCAATCGGAGAGCGATGTCCGAGTCACCGGGGACCGCGTCCTTCACCGGCGCGGCGGCCGGGGCTTGCACGTTCGTGCAGGCCGAGGCGAGAAGCGCCGTTGCTAGGGCCAGGACGAGCAGGCGTGTCACGCATCGGCGCAAACGGCTGTAAGCGAGATTGAGAGCGGGGATTGTGTAGCTTGAGTTCAACATGGGTTACCTCCTGGGCGGGGGGTTGAGCAACCCATGTGCCAAGGCGCGAAACCCCAATTTTGCGAGGGAAAAGCGGTCTTAGGACCCAGACTGACCGATGCGAGACGTCGGTTTCTGACGTGCGCACGTCGTTTCCTGGGGCCCGGCCGCGGAGGAACTTGCCTGCCGAAGAACTGACGCTAGACTCCGGCCCCTTTGGTGGGTGTAGCTCAGTGGTAGAGCACTGGATTGTGGCTCCGGGAGTCGCGGGTTCAATTCCCGTCACTCACCCCAACTCTTTGAAAGATCGATGAACTTCAGCCCCGTAAAATGGCTTCGCCATCACGGGGCTGCGCCTCCGACGCTTTGGTGCGTCGGAGAGCTTGCACCCGTAGCTCAGCTGGATAGAGCGCCGGACTTCGAATCCGTAGGTCGAAGGTTCGAATCCTTCCGGGTGTGCCATTCGAAATCGGAGATCTCGAATGAGCCCCGTGGTGGCGAAGCCACTTTACGGGGACACGATACCGCGCTAGTCGCCTACAGACGACACGCACGGGCCATTAGCTCAAGTGGTAGAGCAGTGGATTCTTAATCCATTGGCTCCTGGTTCGAGTCCAGGATGGCCCACTAGAAACGGCACCTCGCTTCCGATCCGCCGCACGATGCGGCCTCGGTGGCTGTGGCGCTTGCTCGCGCACATGAGTGCGTTCCGCGAGCTCCTCGCCACCGAGACCACCTCGCACGACGCCTCGAAACCGATCTGCCGCTTCTGTCCTTCGCTGGTCGCCTCCTGCTTGTGGCCGGCGATGTGACCGATGGCGGTGAGGTCGCTGCCGACAGCGGCCATGTGTGTGAGGGCTGCATGGCGGAAGTCATGGGCGCTTAGGTGCTTGGCCTCATGCGCTCGCACGGGGCGTCAGAGGAACAGCACCGCCGTAAACGAGCGCGAAGAAACAATCGACAGCTCGACGACGCCGTCCCGAAAGGGCGATCATTGGTCTGTGGCGTCAGGAGCTGGGTCCGCTTTCTTGTACCGATCCGCGAGAGCTCGAGTTTGTTGCAGATACGCCTCGGGCTCGAGCGGCGCGTAGTCCTCGAAGACGAAGCTCGGCCCGTCGAAAGGGATGGCGGGCTCGATCTGGGTCCCTTCGTGCCACTCGTTGAAAGACGTGATCCCTATGACCGGCGGGTCGGCATCGATCGCGGCCTGGAACATGCGCTCATAATAGGCACCCTCCTCACGATCGCGGCGGTACTCCGCGTTAAACGGACGGATCCGCGTGTCGTCGTACCCCGGGCCGACACAGGGGATGAACAGCAGCCCCAGCGAGTCGGTGCTCTCCTTCATCTCCAACCAGTTCGCAGGGGTGCTGGCCGGCAGGAACCCATCGATGGCGAAGTAGGTGTAGACTCCGTCGAACTGCCACTGGGCCGCCAGCTCGTTGAACTGAGCGAAGTAGGTCGTCGTAACGACGATCGAGTCGTAGGATGTCCCGCGGATCGTGTTCTCCCCGTCGGGGGCGAGAATCTTCAGCCAATCTTCCAACCGCGACGGGGCCTCGTACCGCGCCGGGTTCAGGCTGTCGTACGTGTAGAACATCGGGCGGCCCCCGTGACGATGGTTGCGGTAGAACGCCGGGTGGCCACCATAACGGTCGACTATGTAGACGATCCAGTCCCTGACCTCCGCTACCGATGTCCAGCTCGTCTCGAGGTGGAAGGCGACCCGCAGCCCGAACCGCTCGGACTGATCGAGGAGGAGCGGGATGGCCCGATCCTCGAAGCCGCCCGGGCCCCACCACGAGGCCACGACGACGTCCACACCGGCGTCTCGCATCTGCCGCGCGTGGGCCGCCACCACCTCCGGATCGTTGTTACTGTACGGCCCAAGCGCCGGGTAGAAGTTCGCGCCGATGTCGTCGGGCGCCTCCAAAACGACTCCGCTGCTGCCACCCTGGGCATCGAAGACCGGATGGGTCCAGTGAACCCACTCCCCGTCGGTCTCCGGGTTGCCGTGCCAGGGGTAGTAGAAGATGTGGACCTCTCGTTCCGACTCATCGGCCGGAGGTCTGGCGCCGTCCGAACCACATCCTGCGATCGCAAGCAGCGCCACCCACGATACAATAACTACGAAGACGCGTAGGCAACCACTCACTCGCGCCGCGCCAGCAGCTCTCTCGCTTACAATCAAACTCTCCCCTCGCCCGCTCTCTTAGCCCACCGGGCTCATCGTAAACGCCCAAGGGCGCGTTGCTAGCTCGTGATGTCGACTTGCGACGCACCGCTAGACCGCGTTTGGCTCGCCCATCTGCGTCTCCACTCCGTCTCCTTGCATCTCACAACTCCCGTTCTTGCTCGGAACCGCCGCGTTCCCGCTCTCGAAGTCGAATCGCGCAGGCGTCGCGCTGCGCGGCTTCTTTCGCGTCGAGTGCCGCATGGATCTTCGCGAGGAGCCCGGCCCGATCCAAGCGGTCACCGTGACCGGAATGGCCTCTTAGCCCATCGGGATGACGACTAGCGCCGAATTGCGGGGTACCAGATGTTATGTCGCGTGGGACGTGAAGCTGAAACGGCGTTTGAAGTTTCTATGCTCCAGCGAGTCTCGCGCCTCAGCAACCCTGTTTCGCTTCGTTGCCTGACGCCAACCTCGGTCAGATCTCTCTTGGATCTCTTTTAGAGATCTCTCACCACGGGTCGCTTGTCAGGTTGTCGGCAGACTCACTGCCAGGACTCGTGCTTCACCCAATCAACCTCCATGACCCATTCTCCGCTCATCGGCGCGGCAGTGATCTTGGCGTAGTTGAGGATGGCAAAGAGCGCCTCGGGGTATTGGTCGCCAAGGCCTTCGTTCCGGCCCGCCTCTACGCCATCGATGCTGTAGACAAGATCGCTTTCGGCCCACTCGACCGAGTACTCGTGGTACTCGTCCAGGCTGGCGCTCAGAGCAATCTGATATGTCTGCCAATCGCCGTCGTCACAACCGCCAAGACTCTTGATGGCGCGCGCTGTGTAGTGGTCGGCACCACCGCTGCCATAGTGTTCGAAGATGTCGATTTCGCCCGAGCCCGTCAGCGGCCAGCAGACATTCTCGTCTTCCTCTTGCACCGGGGGTTCGTTGTTCCGCGAGCCGAGCAACCACCACGCTGGAAACATACCGGCGCTTCCGTTGCCCCATGTCCTCAGTCTGGCCGTCCATCTACCTTTGACGAACTCCTTGCGGTTCTTGGAAGCGATCCGACCAGCCACATACCGGGTGTCTGGATGTTTCTCCCCAAACTTGTCGACGTTGTCGCAGTCGATCGCTTCGCCGAGGCTCACGACCTTGAGTTTGATTGAGCCATCACTGACTTCCCGAGTCCCGTGCTGGTTGCCGCGGACGTAGCACTGATCCTCCTTGTTGACCCACAGGATCTGGTCCTGCCAATTGTCGGTGTTGAACCTGTCGAAGTCATCAAAGAAATCGGTCTTCCAGCCGCCTTTCCCCGCGGTTCCTCCGCCCCCCGCGGCGCCGCCTTCCCCCGCGGTTCCGCCGCCCCCGCCGGTGCCGCCCGAAGAGGCTTCTTCGTTCGTAGTACACGCCAGGACCACCGAGGACATGATGAGCGCAAGGCCGAACATCACTACAAGAACCCGCATGCGCGCTCCTTTTCAAAGTATCGTAACACGCCGTCCGCCTGAAAGAGGCCGAAGAACAACATCGGCCACATAGAGCCCCGTAGCGTTGCGGACTGACGATTGCGTGATTGACGCGATTGTTGCGTCACATTGCGCGTCATTGACTACGGGCCGCGGGGGCGTCCAAGTTTGTGCTGCTGTCGCGCGTGTGATAGCCGCTTTCGAGTGTTGGGTATGGGGCGGACGCAAGGAGCACAAACGCGTCGACGCGCAGCGCCGTCAGGCGATTCACCTCCCGCACACGCACCTTGACGCCGCTGCCCCCGTCGCCCAGCAGCGAAATCGGATCAGAACGCGCTCAAGCCCTACGGCCCAGGCCCGCAGCGCGCCCCGTGACACACCCGCATCCACCAGGTGCCCTGAGGGAAACACTCTGTCGGGTCTCCGCCGAGGTACCGCACCGCCAACCACGGTGCGGTGGCTGCGTAGGGCGTCGCGGAGAGAGGGCCCTTGTTTCGGCTACGCTCCCCCAAGAACTCTCTTAGCCCATCGGAATAACGATGAGCACCGAATTGCGCGTTGCTAATCGTTGTGTCGCGTGGGGCGCCGCAGGCAGAGGGCGCTTGTTTTTCCTATCAGCTGACCTATCAGCTGACCGAGGTTGGCGACGGACGCGGACGCGGACGCAGACGGGAGACGGGCGTCCGCGGTTGTCTCGCGAGTCCGGCCAAAGATATAGTGGGGCGATGAGAAGCGCGTCGGTGGTTGTTCTGGCCGTTGCCTGTTTGTGTTTCGGTTGTCAGGGCGCGGGAAGCGCCGGAGGAGAGGGAGGTGCAGGCGGTGCTGGTGCGCCGAGTCTCGAGATTCTCGGCGTCGTTGCCCCGGACGCCAAGTGCACGTATTCGACCGAAGACGGTCAAGCTCTAGAGATGGGGAGTTGGGACTTGGCGTCGCCGGATGACTACTCCATCGTGCTGGTCATCGAGAACCTCCTCGAAAGCGAGGTAGCCAATCCGCTTCAAGGTGAGCTGAACCGTATTCAGGTCACCTCGATCCACATCACGTTGCTGGAACCAAACGGAACCCCACTAGAGCTTGGAGACTTGCCGAACCCGTTCTCCGCGGCGGCTTCGGGGGTCGTCCCCCCGATGGGGTCTGAGCAAGCTCCTCGCGCAGCCGTTGGCGCAGTTGGAGTTCCCTCATCGTTTGCGAGCGCGCTGGCCGCGCTTGACCTCGAGGAGCTCGTAGTGGCACTCGAAGCGCGCGGTTCGACGACGCGCGGGGACGATGCGCGATCTCTACCTCTTCCTTTCACCGTTCGCCTCTGCGGCGAATGCCTGCTCGAAGTGTGTGCTGGATCCAAGCCGCCCGGAGCTGCTTGTACCCCAGGTCGGAATGGCGACCCCTGGTGCCGACCCTAGGAGGAGCACAGATCCAACCGAGGTCAGCAGTCTCCGTCACAAGGGTGGGGCGCCGCTGCTTCAGTCGCAGTCTCCGCTCGGTGGAAGCCCGGAGCAGCCATCGAAGCTCGGGGTGCACTCGCTTTCGCACCGACATTGCACGCAAGTCGGCGAGGCGAGATCGGTGCCACCTGCTCCCGCACAGTCGGTCATCATGCACGCCATCTCGTCCCCGTAGCAGGCAGCGCAGGTCACAGACAACGCCGATCCGGTGATGTCCTCCGTGAGATCTCGCGCACACCGCGCGACGGACTCAGAGAGCGCTGCAGCGGTTTCGCCGGGACAGCCAGCGAAAGCGCAGACCAGCACTGCTTGCGCCTCCGCTCCGCAACCGTCGTTTTGTGGAATCCACGCGAGCGAGCCAAATACGCAGTCGTTGGCAATGGCGCTTGCCACCTCGGTGCCGGCACGCAACATCCCTCCGCTGTCGGTACCGCCAACCACGGTGGGGTCGCAATTTCAGATGCTCTGGGGTGGAGGTACTGCGGGTCATCGTTTCGCTTGTCCTCTCGCGGAGTTTGCGCGATATGGTGCTTCGGTGTCTGAAAGCGGATGGTTCGAGGAGGGGAGCGCGTCCCCGATGGAAGGAGTGAGGTCATGACCAAGCGAGCATTGCTCCACGCGTTGATTGCGACGTGCGGGCTACTCGTCCTCCATGGATGCAAGACGAACACAGCCAAAGACGCAAATCGAAGCCCCGAGGTGGTCCTCGAGCAGGGAACGCCGCCGTATCTTCCGCTTCGCTACGCGATTGCGGAGGGGGCGACGACGACCTCGACCATCGAGCTCTCGGTCCCGACGCAGACGATGGTCACGAGTGAAGGCGAAGCGTTGACGAAAGCGCCCGGCCTTCGGGTTGTCGTTTCCTCCGGTCCAGCGGTGAAGCTCGGGAACGGAAACACGCGCTTCAACATCAGGATCGTTGACGCCACGGAGATCCTTCCTGAAGGAACCGAGGCCGAAGTTGAGCGCGATTTAACGACGAGCGCCGCGCTTCTGAGGAATGTCGGCGGATCGATCGAGGTCGATGACCGCGGGGTCGTCCAACGGAGCGAGCTCAACCAGGCCGCGAAGAACCCAGATCTGCCGATGCGGCTCATGATGACAATCATGCAGGTACGCTCCTCGCTCGCGCGTGTGATCTTCCCCGTTTACCCGGTCGGGGTCAGTGGTCGTTGGGAGACGCGGAAACGGATCCAGATGTTTGGCTTCGATATCGAGCAGGTGGACCGGTACACCATCACGCAGAGGGTCGGGGACGAGCTGAGACTCCGCGTCGAGATCGCGGAAAGCGCGCCAAGGCAAACCGTAAGCTTTCAGGAAGAGGGCATGGAGGTCGAGCTGGAGTCTCTCTCGGTAACCGCTCGGGGTGACCTCGTGGTCGACTTCGGTGCGCTCGAAGCGAGCGGGCGGGTTGAAGGTCGGGCCACCGAGGTACTCTCGGTCAAGCGGGACGGGCGCAACGAGAGAATCGAGCTCGACAGCATGTTTCGAATTGATATCGCGGTGCAGCCGGGGTCGGGCGACACCCACGCCCCGTGAGTGAGCCACATCGTCTATCACGGTGCGCTCGCACCAACGTGACTTCGGTGGCTCGTCGGCACGCTCCGCAATCGAGGATATGACCTTGCAGCTTCAGGGCGAGGAAGGTGCAGATCAAGTGCTTGGCGCTCTGCGCGAGCGTGGTTTCGACGCACGACTGCTCGATTGAAGAGCCGAGGCGGCGAAACCAGTGCCACCGATCACCCACGTACTTCTGCCACGGTCTGTTCCGATCGAACGCAGAGGCCAATGTGAGGCAGTGTCTGTCCTACCTCAGTCTTGTGCCTTCTGCGAACGACTGGAATGCCGGGATCACGACCACGCCTTTCCCTTTGTCGCTCAGAGGCTCGGCGGGTTCTACGGTCGCATTGCTCGGATAGGTACTGCCATCGTAGCGGAGTCGGGCGTCATGGCCCGGGAGGATGCTGCCGCCAGCAACGCGGACGATGAGATCTCGCCAGCCGTTTGTCATGCTCTCGGCGATCACAATCGGCGGTCGGGTCACCGAGATTCGCGTCAGCAGTTTGAGCGCCCCATCGACTTCGGTGAAGACCAAGGTGCTGCAACCGCCGGTACCACACACGCTCGGTCCGGCGAGGTGGACGATCCACTCGGAGACCTGGTCGTCGTCGAGGTCGACCTTCGCGGAGAAATAGTGAATGGGCCCCCGCTCGTCGCCGAGAAGCTCCTGCAGTGCGGGTTCGAACGCTGCGGGTCTCTCTGTTTCTGCCTTCGTGCACCCAGTCGACGCGATCCAGACGACGAACGTCCATGAAAGCAGCCAGGTGGAGCTTGGTCTTCTTGCACCCCTCATGCTTGGGAGAACGCCACGTTCGAGGTCTCCATTCCCGCTCTATCCAGCCTGCCTGCGATCCGTGCTACCTCCGGTTGATGGGGCGTTCTTGGACTCACTGGGGCCTGACCCACGCCGCGCTCGTCGTGGCACTCCTGATGGGGGGCTGTCCTTCGAAGCCGGTGGAGCAGGCGAAGCCGGTGGAGCAGGCGAAGCCGGTGGAGCAGGCCACAGAGGCGCCGCGTGACGTTGTCGTTGACCGCGCGATGTCGTTTTACGAGACGCGGGCCTACTACGAGCGGCCAGTCGTCGCGACGGCAGTCCCCGAGGGCCTGGTCGACTTGCGCGCCGAGACCTGTGGCGCCTGCCACGAGGAGATCTACCAAGAGTGGTCGGTGAGTACGCATCGACGCGCGTGGCTCGACGACGCGCAGTTTCAAAAAGAGCTCGAGAAGTCGCGCGGCGCGGACGACCCCACGCGCGGCGACGTGAGCTGGTTGTGTGTGAACTGCCATACGCCCGTGGTCGCACAGCAGGAGAAGCTCGTCGTGGGCTTGACCGACGGACGGATCGATCGACCCCAATACGAGAGAAATCCGACTTTCGACGAGGCCTTGCAGCGCGACGCCGTCACCTGCGCGACCTGCCACGTCCGGGACGGCATCGTGTACGGCCCGTACGGAGACACCCAAGCACCCCATCCCACGGCCAAGGACGAGAACCTCTTGAAGGTCGATGTCTGCACGCGCTGCCATCAGGCAGAACGTCTCTACACCTCGGAGAACCTGGGATGCTTCTTCAGCACGGGACGCGAATGGGCCGCGTCGAGCTACTCGGAAACCGGTCAAACCTGCCAGAGTTGCCACATGCCCGAGATCGAACGGAAGTTGGCCTCGGCGTTCGATACCCCCATCCGCAAAACGCGGCGGCACTGGTTCGGCGGGTCGCTCATCCCCAAGAAGCCGGAGTACGAAGCCGAGATCGCGCCGCTACGGGAGATCTACGGGAACGGATTGACCATCACGACGCACGCCGTCACCGCAGAGCTTCGCGCCCTCGCCGAAGAGGCGCCCGCCCTCGCGAAGCAGGACCGGGCCCTGGCAGCGAAGAAGACCCTGCTGTGCCGGCGCTGCAAGAGCGAGCTCGCCGTCGTCATCGCAAACGACCGCGCCGGGCACTACATGCCGAGTGGTGATCCCGAGCGCCATGTCGATGTAGAAGTCGTGGTACGACGAGGCAGCAAGGTCGTCGGACGCGCGTGGACCAGGATCGGCTCCCGCTACGCTTGGTGGCCCGAGGTCACCCTGCTCGCCGACACTCGTATCCCGCCCGGCCAAAGACGGGTTTTGATCGTGCCCGTTCCGTCCGGCGGAGAGATCGAGGTCGTCGCCACCAAGGCGCGGATGTACGAGGAGGCGTTCGAGTACCATGAGCTCGAGGGGCGCTACGTCCGCGCGCGCGAGTTCTTTCGGGCGACGATCTCGGTGCCGTGAGCGGGAGGCACCCGTGACGAGTACTACTTGATCTTTCACGTCTCGAAATAGGGAGGAAATGGCGTCGTTCGGTGGGAGAGAGCCCAAGTCGTGTCGATGAGAGGCGAAACGGGTGGTGGGGTGGCGGAGCTCACCGTCGCGCGCGCCACGTCGATCGTGCGGTACGAGCCCGGCAGTCGGTTTTCGCCACACGCGCACGACTTAGGCGAAGAGTTCCTGGTGCTCGACGGTGTCTTCATGGACGAGCACGGGGACTACCCGGCCGGCACGTATGTGCGAAACCCGCCTGGCTCCACTCACGCACCGTACACCGAGAAGGGCTGCACGATCTTCGTGAAGCTGCGCCAGTTCGACCTCGATGATCGGACCCCGGTGCGCGTCGACACGCGTTGCGCCCCTTTCGTTCCGGGTGCCGTCCCCGGCCTTTCGGTTCGTCCGCTACACGAGTTCCGCGGAGAGAACGTGGCACTCGTGCGCTGGGAGCCCGGCACCGAGTTCCACCCCCACATGCACATGGGCGGGGAGGAGATTTTGGTGCTCGAAGGCACGTTTTCCGACGAGCTCGGCGACTACCCGGCGGGCACGTGGCTTCGCAGCCCGCATGCGAGTCAACACCAACCTTTTTCGAGGGATGGCTGCTTGATCTACGTGAAGGT
>CAVWBW010000004.1:0-290156 GCA_963753395.1 uncultured delta proteobacterium
CACGCCACCCAGAGGTGGGGGGATTCGGAAGACCCCGCATCCCGGCACCTGGCGTCATTTCGTCGACCGCCGGGCTGCGGAAAGGGACCATCGTGCGATTCGGCTTCTGAAAAGAAGGGAGCCGCGACGCCAACGGGATTGTCAGGATCTCGAGAGAGATCTTTGAGACGAAGCTCCGCGGAGCTTCTTGCTACGTGAGGAGTCCCCCAGCGAGATGTGTTTGCGCGCCTAGGCGCCAACCGCGGTTGCGCGTGCGACAACGACTTCAGTTAGGCCTTCGAGGCGCTGGACCAGGAATCGCGCAGCTGGTCCACGGACGTCGACTTGAGTTTGCACGATCTGAACGTACGCCTGCACGTATCACGCTTATGGTAGCCGTGCTGGCGGACGAGACGGTGCAGCTCGTCAATTGTCTCCGCCGTCATGAGGCGACCCGAGCAGGTGTGAAACCGAAATACCCAATCGATCCAAGCCACGCCGCGAGAGCCACGAGCGAGCGCCAACGCGTAGCTCGTCGCCATTTCGAAGAGGAAATCCGAGTCTTCCTGGTCGGATTCGGAAAGCGGAAGACGATGCATCGCGCGCTGCAAGAGCCCGTCCAGATGCGGAATCAATACGCGCTCTGCCTCGTCCACGCGCCCCATCCGGATCGCCTTGGAAGCAATGCCGCCAATCACTTCCAGGGTCCGAACGGGGCGGGTATCCTCGCCCCAGGCCGGTGCGTTCGAGTCCATGCTGCGCCAGTCTCGTTCCGTGGAGCCCGTCGGTGGATCGAGGCGAACACCACAATCGCCGCAGTGACGCTTCGTTGCACCGCTGATCGCGCCGCACGCGTTGCACACCACATATCGTTCGCCCCCGAGCCGGTCAGTTATTTGATCCACGTCAATCAAGAGGAGCTCCTGCGCGCCGATGAAAAGGCGGTCCATGTGCGTAAGCTCGCGGGGAGCCTCGATGCGAACTCCGTTGACCACCACCCCGTTGCGACTTCCCAGGTCTGTGACAACGACGCTTTGCGGGCTGACGTGGAGCGCCGCGTGCCGTCTAGACACGAGGGCGTCCGCGAGCGCCAGGTTGCAGCGGGAGCTTCGCCCGATGAGGAACTCCCCGTAGGAAAGCTCGAGGTCGTCCGAGCGATATCGCAAACGAAACAACGCCACATTCACTCCTTACCCTCGGGAATCCGGCGGGTGCCTTCGGGCTTCGCCCGGAGGGCCATCTCGATCAGCTCCTTCTTGCGAGCCTCGCCGTTCGGAAAGAGAGCGGCCATCCACTCCGAAAGGTCTGCCGGCCCGAGAATCTCGCTCTCAGAATCCAAAAACCTCCGTATCGCTTGGCGCATTTCCTCCGCGGATTGCCATCGTCGTTCCGGATTTCGTTGCAATGCTCTGAGGACGATGTCATCGAGCGCTTTGGGCACTTGCGGGCGCTCCGCCGATGGAGGCGGGATTTCATCGTAGATAACGGAAAGCACGGTGCTCATCGGTGTGTCGCGTTTGAAGAGCCGTCGCGTGGCAAGCATTTCCCAGAAGGTCACACCGAGCGCCCACACGTCCGCCCTTCGATCACTTGAGGCACCCATCAGCTGTTCGGGCGCCATGTACGCGACGTTTCCACGAATTTCGTCCGTTGGCTTGGAATGGAGATGTAGCCGCGCGCTCGCAATGCCGAAATCCACGATTTTGACCGTACCGTCGTAGTTCAGAAAGAGATTGCGAGGGGTGACGTCGCGATGGACGACTTCCAGGGACCGCCCATCCAATCCTTTGAGCTCGTGTGCGACGTGAAGCCCCGCACAGGCTTCGGCAATGACGAGCGCCATTCGAAGTGCTTGCCCGGGTGAGGCGTCTTCGGGCCCCCGCCTAACGTGATTCATCACGCGGGAAAGCGGCTCGCCGATCAGATACTCCATGGTCAGGTAATACTCACCCTCGGCCTCACCGAAATCGAAGACGGTGCAGACGTTTCGGTGCATGATCTGAAACGCGAGGCGCGCCTCATCGAGGAACATCACTCGGTAGCCAGGCTCTTCGACCAGATGACGGTGGATCCGCTTGAGCGCGACGACTCGCCTCGACGGCGCGCGCTCTTGGCTCCGGGCCAGATAGACCGATGCCATACCACCGGACGCCAGCTTGAAGATCAGCTCGTATGGACCGAGCCGCTCGCAAGGAATGGGCTCGGGCGCGAACGATAGGTGAGCGGGCGTCCGACGTTCGGCCCCCGCAGCTTCTTCGACGGCACTTCCGGCGCGTTTGGTGCTGGCCACGACGTCAGGATAACTAGAGGCACTACCGTTGAAAACAGATTAATGCGTCCATGGTGCAATAAGCCCCCTGAGAAAAGGTTATGGCCCTGTGCGGGTGTGCAGGGGCCACAGGCGCGTAGGGCGGCGCTTACGGGGCACGCGAGATCGGCGGTTGCCTAGGCGCTCGATCCGACAAACTCGAGACCGCACACGCATCCGCTTCCCTCGCGCCGGGTCCAGACGACGCGCGCACGTTGAAGGAACTCACGGCCCGTGTGGGTCTTGATGCGGAGGTCACACACCGTGCCCGCAGAGAGCCAGTCGCCGAGCGAGACCTGCATGCCCGTCTTGCTCACGTCGAGAGCGGACGCGGTCTGTTGGATCGGCGCCAAAATCTCGACCTCCGCATCAGAAGGTCGACGTTCGGCGCGCCGGCGTTCGTTTTCTCGAGCCGTCGGGCGGACTGCGGACTCCTTTGACGTCGGAGGCGACCCAGGCTGTTTGGTCTTCCAGGAGCTCATGGTCCACAGGGCCCGATGGCCGGCTTCATCTACCGTTGGTGATTGTAACAGACCCCACCAAGAAGCGGAGGGGTTAACCGGTGTTGATCTCAATGCGTCTCGACGAGGAAGGCCCCGAGGGCAAGAAACCGAGACGCACGGCGCCTACCTCGTTGCGGCGCGGAGGGGCGGCAGGCACCTCGGGGCCCTTCCTGCCACGCGCGCTCGCGCGTAGAGCTCTTTCGCCTCGGGCAGGCCCGCCTCGAGGTTTTCGATTCGAGTCTGGTTCGAGGGGTGGGTCGACATCCACTCGGGTGGTGCCTGGCCCTGGCTCAGCTTCGCCATCTTCTGCCAAACCTTCACGGCTTCGGTCGGGTTGAAGCCCGCTTCCGCCATGAGCTGCTGCCCAACTGTGTCCGCTTCGTTCTCGTGCTTGCGGCTATAAGGCAGCAAGATGCCGTACTGGGCGCCGACACCAAGTCCGCCGACAACCGCGTCGTGGTACTCCGGTTTGGTCATCCCGACGGCCACGGACCCCGCCTGCATCGCGCTCTGCGCGACGACGGATTGCGACATGCGCTCGTTGCCATGCCGGAGGAGCACGTGACCGATCTCGTGGCCAATCACCGAGGCGAGCTGACCCGAGGTCGTGGCCACGTCGAGCATGCCGGTATGAACGCCGATCTTGCCGCCAGGCAGCGCGAACGCGTTCGGCGTCTCGTCCTCGAAGACGAGCACCTCCCATTTCCCGTCGCTCGGAGCGGCTCCGCCCTTGGGCGTCACGGCGAGTATTGCGTCGGCGACGCAGCCGACGTACTCGGCGGTCGCCGCGTCCCGGTCGAGTTTGCCTTCTTGCTTGAGCTCGGTGAACGCGGCGATCCCGAGCTCGTCCATCTTGGCGTCGTCGATCAAAGTGAGCTGCTTGCGGCCCGTCATGGTCGTCGAGCAGGCCGCGAGCAGCAGCACGATGATCCCGAGCGCGGATGCGCGCACGGTGCGTCGACCGATCACTCGGACGGCTGCTGCGTCAACGTGAAGGTCGCCTGGGACGAGCACGGCAACTGGACGAACCAGACGGGAAGATCGCAGGCGCCCTCGAAGGCGCTGTCCGGGCTTTCCGCCTCGTCGTGATCCCAGGTCACCTGTACCGTCTCGTTTTGATCGAGACTCACGCTCGGATCGTCGAGCTCCACCGTGAAGACGTCCATCGCATCGACGACGCAGTCCGATTCGTCACCGGGTCCATCTTTGAACTCCGCCTCGAAGACTACGATGTCTTGCTCGGGGCCGTACGGGTCGGCAATGCCGCCCAACGGCTGGCCCGTCCCCGGCACAACTAGGTCCAGAGATTCGAGCACGGCGCCGGTTCCTGCGATCACCAGCTCGAACGCCTCGAGGGGTTCCGTGGGAGTCACGGCGTCGCACTCGTCGTCGACGACGGTGTAGCCCGACACCGTCCACGTAAGCGGACCGATGACGTCAGAGCCGCCCATTCCGCCGTTTCCACCGTTGCCGGTGTCGCCGCCGATGCCGCCGGCTCCCATTTCGTCGGTGTCGCTGCACCCCGCGCCGGTCGCGAGGACCGCCGCCATTACGCACGCTATCGATAGTCTCTTCATGTTTTCTATCCTCTCCTCAACTCAGTTCACTACCGCTTCTCGTAGCGGCTCCCCGTGCCCGTCGTCGGGCGCCCCTCATCCTCTCGCTGTTTGACCATCGTCGACTTCTTCGTCGGCTTGCGCTTCTTGCGGGCGGCCGCTTTCTTGGCGGCTGCCTCGGCCTCGGCCGCAGCGGCGGCTTCCGCCTCGGCGGCGGCTTCCGCGTCGGCCTTCGCGGTCTCGAGGTCCTTCGCGCACTTCGCCTTCTCGCCTTCGAGGTCCTTCATCGCGACCTTCTGCGCGTCACCGGCCTCGCCGAGCGCCTTCTTGAGTGCCTCGAGTGACTCGACGGTCGCTTCGCCCTCGAGCGAAGGAACGCTCACGGACGGAGTCGTCGAGGGTGAGGCCGCGGCCTCGCCTGTCACCGCGGCAACCTCTTTCAGGCAGGTCTCGACCTCGGCCGCTAGGCCGGCGAGCTCCTCGTTCTTCGCTTCGACCTGCCCGGACAGCTCCGTGGTCAGCTCCTGGAGAGCCTTCACCGCGGCGTCGTCGTTCTTGCATCCCATCAGTCCGGCGGCGACCACCAACGCGATCGCACCTGCTCGCCATGTTTCCTTGCGCTTCACTGTTCCCTCCATTCCTCACCGCGGACAGGACCGATCCCCGCCCACTTTTGCGACTGCCACTCCCCCTTCGAGTCGATGCACGGTCGGCTTCTCGGCAGTCCATTACTCAAGGCTCATCAGGGTGGCAAGGCTTAGGCGCGCGACGCGACCGGCCGTCGGGGTGGCTGAGACAGTGCGTCGCCGCGGATATTCACTCTGCCTGTCGAATAAAGCCGCCAGCTCAGCGTCGGTTGGCCGCATCGAACCGAGTCGAGCCCCCAGGTGAGTAGATGTTCAGTGGTTTCGACGGTGCGCGCCTTGTGCTAGCTGGCGGGCCCGAACGAAGCGAAGGAGGAGAGATACCCATGGATGAACAAAGCATGACCGAGACCATCGAAACGGTACGAGAGGCGATCACGACATGGGGCGTCCAAGCCGTCGGCGCCTTGGTCGTCCTTATCGTCGGCTGGATCGCCGCCAAGTGGATCCGAGCCAGCATGACGAAGGCACTCACCAAGCGTGACGTGGACGACACCCTGGTGCCGTTCCTGTCGAGCCTCGTCTACTACCTCGTTCTTGCGTTCGTCGTCATTGCCGTCCTCGGCATGTTTGGCGTCGAGGCCACCTCGATGGTCGCAGTGTTGGGTGCTGCGGGCCTCGCCGTCGGCCTCGCCATGCAGGGCACGCTCTCGAACTTCGCGGCGGGCGTAATGCTGTTAATCTTCCGCCCCTTCAAAGTGGGTGACTTCGTCGATGCGGGTGGCGTCGCCGGCTCCGTCGTCGAGATCGCGATCTTTTCGACGACGCTTCACTCGCCGGACAACGTCCGCATCACGGTTCCCAACACCGCCATCTACGGCGCCGTCATCAAGAACTTCTCGGCCAACGACACGCGCCGTAACGACATGGTGATCGGCATCGGATACAACGATGACATCGGCAGGGCGATCGAAGTCCTCCAGCGTTGCCTCGATTCCGACCCTCGTGTTTTGAAAGACCCCGAACCCGTCATCGCGGTGTCGGAGCTTGGGGACTCTTCGGTCAACCTCGTCGTTCGACCTTGGTGCACGAAGGAGGACTACTGGGGCCTCCGCTTCGACCTCACCCGCAAGATGAAGGAAGAGATCGAAGCCGCAGGCTGCTCGATCCCGTTCCCGCAGACCGACGTGCATCTGCACAAAGCGTCGTAGGCCGACTCGAGTGCTGCTCGATCGGCGCGACGCGCGTGGAAGGACGTCATCGACGAGATGCGCCGCGCGCTCGGTCATCCGGCGGCCTTGGCAAACACCACCCTCCGGACACGTATGCCCTCGCTCTCCCAGGAGCCTCGCCGCGAATAAGCCGAAGGCGTTGAGCGCGGCACGCGGGGATTGGGACATCTTCGATGTCTTACAATCCCACATCTTGCCCGGTACTCACCATGGTCCGGGTTGGCTCGAAATGACGCATGTTGCTCTGAACTGACTCTTCTTGGCGCGTTCTGAGCACTTCTCGTCAATTCTTGGCACTTGCGCAGCACTATCTGTCGTTTTGCTCCAGAAAGTTTCAAAGCGCGCCAATGTTCGTCAGTTTGCGCCAGAAAACGTCAAGAAGTGACGGCTGGTGACGGCCTCATCGTGGCACTTCCTGTCACTCGGTGGCGTGCCCGCTGTCCGAGCATTTCCGCTCGCGCAACTTTTGGGGGGTCAAAACCAATAATAGGGGGTGAGTCGAAGGTCTGATTCAAAGAAGTCTGCGAAGCCCCCTCAGGAAGATGCGCGAAAGCCGCGGTCGTGCGACGCGTCTTCGTGCAGAATCAGCTACGACGATTCGCCTCTGCTGACAAGACACGAAGCCGCGAGGTATTGTCGCGTGGGGCTGCGGACGTTTGATCGGCGCGTGTCGCCGCATGTGCGGGCGCTCTCCATTGGCGCCCGCATCTTGTTTGATCGAAGGGATATCGATACATGGCTCGAAACGCAGAAGGATGGACGCTTCACCGAGATCCGAGAACGCAGGTCTTCACGGTCCGGTTCAGGGCTGCAGGGCGGCGTTGTCATCGATCCACTGGCGAGACAGATCGCGCAGCGGCTCAAGAAGAAGCTGCTCGAATCGTCCGAGAGGTGACACTCGGTCCCAGGTACGAAAGACCTTCGTCGGCGCTGGAGGTGCCGCTCACGGACTTGTTCGGAAGCTGGTTGGCGGCGATGGGAGCCGAGGTGTCGAAGGACACCGTACGTTGCTGGGAGACGTACGCTGCTGCGCATTTCATCCCGTTCTTTGAAACCGGGGAGGCGCTCTGCTCGGAGGCCCGTCTCGCCGACTACATGCGATACCGGCTCACTCGGGTGAAGCGGACGACGCTGAAGAAAGAACTGAGCGCGTTGAATCGACTGTTCGACTGGATGCTCGAGCAGAAGCTGTTGGGCACTAAACCAGCGATGCCGAGGATTCCAAGGCGCGCTACCGGTACGGCGCATCCAAAGGGGAAACGCGAGACGGTGACGCTGACGCCTGAGGAAATGGACGCCATCGTGGCCGAGCTCCCGGTGCGTTCGAAGCTCGGGTATCCGATTCGGGCGTACTACCAGGTGATGCGAGAAACGGGGCTTCGGCCTTCGACGCTTCAACGGCTCACTGCGCCGGACGATTACCGACCTGGAGCCAGGTATCTCACGATCCGTGAAGACGCCGACAAAGCCCGATACGGGCGCGAGCTCCCGCTATCAGCTCGCGCCCGGGCCGCACTCGATTCGGTGTGCCCCGACCAGGGTACGATCTTCCCGAAGTTCGACGGTCGACACACGCTCCGAAAAGCTGCGCTCGCTGCCGGCCTCGAGCGTGAGCGTGCTTCCAAGGTGAGCGCTTACGACCTCCGCCATAGCCTGGCGACCGAGCTCACGGAGCGCTCCGGCAACCTCGTCGGCGTCGGCTACCTGCTCGGCCACAAGCACGTCACGACCACGAACCACTACGTGCATGCCCGTCGCAAAGCCGCCGAATCGGTCCTTTCGGGACACCGATTGGGACACCAGGGGGTGGGGCGCCTGGGTCCACCGTCTAGTGGTGTAGCGCAACTGCCCGGAACTAAAGGGTGCGGAAGAGAGGACTCGAACCTCCACGAGTGTTACCTCACTAGATCCTTAGTCTAGCGCGTCTGCCAGTTCCGCCACTTCCGCGGGAAATACAAGGGCCGGAAACTAGTCAAGACGGACGTCCTGTCAAGGCGGCAACAGGGGTCTCAGGACGCAGAAGTGTGCGCCTCTCGCCCCGGCCCTCGAAACACGCCCTGAACCGACCGTCGCGGGCGCCCAGACTTGGTGGAGGAAGAGCACCCAACGGTCGGCTTCAGGGCATGCGAAAGGTCAATCGACTGCGGTCGGCACGCGGGCTCCGGGGAGTCGCGAAACAATCTCACCGATCGCCTCGCGTGTCGTCGAGGCGAGGGCTCCTGGGCTCACATCTGCCGTGGACCAACCGAGCCACACGACCCGGAGCGTGGACGGCTCTTGAAGCATCACCATCAGAGTCTTGCTCTGTGATTGTCTGCTCAGACCCGACACGTCGATCCTCGGAATCGTGTCGAACACAGGGGAAGGACCGGGTGAGGGCCATGCGCTTCGCTTTTCCGCGAGCTGGGGTCCAGGAAGGTCATCGTACGCGACGAGGTCCCAGACCGGCTGGGCGCTCGAGTAATTCGCGTCCCCGTTCAGGCCATCGTCGGGCGGGCCCTGCGGGGCGCCGAGCGCGCTCGGGTCCGAGCCGAGAAGCACCTTGTAGCTCACGACGAGATCGGCCTTGGCCCGTGGGGCTCGCTCGAAGCCTTTTGCCAGCATGCCTTGGTGGATGGCGTGCTCGATCACCTCATCGACCGCCGCGGTGGCGCTGACTGGTTGCCGCATGACTTCGTAGGACGCGTAGCTCACGACTTCCGCGTCGGACGCATCCTGATGGCGAACCTGCACCGTGCTCTGGCAGCCCATGGCCAAGCCTACTGCCAAGACCGCGAGCCCGCGGAGCACCGCGAAAAGTTTGGAACGAAGCGTGGGGGAGGGATTCATCATCGTGACCTCCTTTCACAGGTCATATGATTCACTCTGCGGGCAGCTTCATCCGTTGACTATTCAGAAAATATTGTGCACATAAGTAGATATAATCTACATCTGGGAGACCGCCATGCAATGGCTCAACTACCATCACCTCCTCTACTTCTGGACAGTCGTCCGAGAGGGGGGAATTCAAGCCGCGAGTCGCCGACTTCGGCTCGCCCACCCAACTGTCAGTGTTCAGATCAAACAGCTCGAGGAAAACCTCGGCTATCAGCTCTTCGACCGAAGTCACCGCAAGCTCGAGCTCACGGAGGCAGGGCACCTCGCGTACCGCTATGCGGACGAAATCTTCTCGCTCGGGCGAGAGATGCTCGATGTGTTGGAGGGTCAGCCGGCCGGCCGGCCCCTCCGGCTCTCGGTGGGCATCAGCGACGCCATGCCCAAGCTCGTCGTACGCAAACTTCTCGAGCCGGCGCTTCGCCTCTCGACTCCGGTCCGCCTCGTTTGCTCGGAAGAGCGCTTCGACCGCCTCCTCGGAGGGCTCGCAACGCACTCACTCGACGTCGTACTTGCCGACATGCCCTGTCCGCCCACCAGCGGCGTCAAAGCGTTCAATCACTTGCTCGGCGAGTGCGGTCTGTCCTTCTTCGCTCACCGTGCACTCGCGCCCAAGCTACGCCGCAACTTCCCTCACTCGCTTAGCGACGCGCCGATGCTCATGCCTACGGAGGGCACATCCCTCGGTCGTGCGATCGTGCAGTGGTTCGAGAGTCATGGTGTCCGCCCTGAAATCGTGGCCGAGTTCGATGACAGCGCGCTCATGAAGACCTTCGGTCAGGATGGCGTTGGCGTCTTCCCGACTCCGTCGGTCATGGAGGCAGAAGTCAAACGTCAGTACGGCGTTCAAGTGGTCGGCCGAACGGATGAGATCCGCGCTCGCTTCTACGCGATCTCGCCCGAGCGGCGTCTCAAGAATCCGGCGGTAAGCGCGATCTGCGACGCGGCCCGTGAGGAGCTCTTCGCGAGCGACTAGCTTCCGCGTTCCTCGAGGATCAGCTTGATGAGCGCGTTGAGCGTCTGGTGCCCCTCGACGGCATGCCGCAACGGGAGGGAGCCATCGACCTCGTACGTGTTGCGACGTCCCTCACGTGTGCGGGTGACGTAACCGGCGGCCTCGAGCTCGGCGACGATGCGTTGAACGGCCCGTTCGGTGATTCCCACCTGGTCGGCGACGTCGCGCATCCGGGCCTCCGGGTCCTGAACGAGGCACAGCAATACATGCGAGTGGTTGGTCAGAAACGTCCACGCGGCCTCGGGCGCCTCATCTTTCGTTTTCGCCTTGGCCACTCGCAGTCCCTTCGACGCAGGATATACGATCGCGATTTCCTGAGTCAAAGCGCGCGCTAACGCGATTCGTAACGAAAAAGTGTTCCACGGGCCTTGCGGTATCCCAGATTGGCGATATAGAAAACCTGAAATGAACTTCGCGAATGGTGTAGCGCATGAGTCAAGATTCTCCGAATGAGTCCGAAGGGGCGCCCCGGGTTGCCCTCATCATGGGCAGCACGAGCGACTGGCCTACGATGAAGCATGCGGCCGACGTCCTCGGCGAGCTCCGAATTCCCTACGAGGCGAAGGTCGTCTCCGCCCATCGAACGCCGGATCTGCTCTTCAGCTTCTGCGAACAGGCCGAGGGCAGGGGCCTCGAAATCATCATCGCCGGCGCCGGTGGCGCAGCTCACCTACCCGGAATGGCAGCGTCCAAGACGCTCCTCCCGGTTCTCGGTGTTCCGGTTCGCAGCAGCCAGCTCAACGGCGTCGATTCGCTCCTCTCTATCGTCCAGATGCCCAAAGGCGTGCCGGTTGGAACGCTCGCAATCGGAGAAGCCGGCGCAGCGAACGCTGCGCTGCTCGCTGCGGCGATGCTTGCGAGAGGCGATGACGCACTTCGGAGCCGGTTGCACGCGTTTCGTTCTGCGCAGGCCGCACGGGTCCTGGAGGCGGAGCTATGAGCAAGCATCTACCTGGGTCCACGATCGGGATCATCGGCGGCGGTCAACTCGCGCAGATGATGGTCATGGAGGCGAAACGGATGGGCTATCGGGCGTGTGTGCTCGCGCCGCGTGCCGACGAGCCTGCGGCGCAGATCGCGGACCGTTGGATTCCCGGCGCCCTCGACGACGCCGACGCCATTGAGCGCCTCGCGGAGTCTGTGGACGTCATCACGGTCGACTCCGAGCACGTTCCCGCGTCTCTTCTAGTGGACGCAGAGCTTCGATGCCCGGTGCGGCCATCACCCCGCGTGCTCCGCACGATTCAGGATCGCGGCGTGCAGCGACGCTTCCTCGAGCGAATCGAGGCGCCCCAGCCGCACTGCGTCGCGGTCGACTCGCTCGAGGACCTTCACGAACAAGTTCGAGTCGTCGGTCTCCCCTGTGTGTTGAAGAGCCGCCAAGCCGGCTACGATGGCAAAGGGCAGGCCGTCATCTGGACTGACGACGAAGTGGAGCCAGCGTGGCGGGCCGTCGGCTGTGCACCGTCCATGCTGGAAGAGCTCGTGCCCTTCGACGCCGAGATCTCGGTTCTGCTTGCCCGCGCTCCGGGCGGAGAGATGCAGGTCTATCCTGTCGCCCACAACGTGCACCGGCACCACGTGTTGCACGCGACGATAGCGCCCGCGTCGCTTCCCGAGTCCGTCGAGCAGGAGGCGATTCGCATCGCGAGCTCGATTGCGAATGCCCTCGACCACGTCGGCATGATGGCAGTCGAGATGTTTCTCGTTGGCTCGAAGCTCCTCGTCAACGAGATCGCGCCACGCCCCCACAACAGCGGGCACTACACATTCGGCGCCTGCGCGACCTCGCAGTTCGAGCAGCACGTTCGCGCGGTGCTCGGCCTTCCGCTCGGCGATCCGTCGCTTGTCCGCCCCGCCGTGATGCTCAACCTCTTCGGTGACCTCTGGCGCGACGGAGAGCCGGACTGGACGCCGATCCTTTCGCAGCCCGAAGCACGGCTCCACCTCTACGGAAAGGCCGAGCCTCGACCCGGGAGAAAGATGGGTCATGTGCTTTTGCTCGATGAGGACCCCCATCGCGCCCTCCGAAACGGCGAAGCCCTCTTGGAAACTCTCACGCCCCCGGAGCACATGGTTGCGTAGAGCGATTCGCGTCGGCGCAGCAAGACAACAACTTCTTGGAGGAACGATGAAAATCACGATAGCGAAAGGCGATGGCATCGGCCCCGAGGTGATGGCCTCCGTCTTGGAGATCTTCCACAAGGCGCAAGTTCCACTGGAGTACGAGGCGGTCGAGATGGGCAAGGAGGTCGTTCTTGCGGGCGACCGGTCGGGCATCGGTGAGCTGGCTCGCCGCTCGGTGGAATCGACGGGCATTCTCTTCAAGGGTCCAATGGACACCCCAAAGGGAGGCGACTACAAGAGCGTCAACGTCACGGCCAGGAAGCTCTGGGGTGCATTCGCCAACAAGCGCGTCTATCGATCGTATCCCGGAGTGCCCACTCCAACAGGTGTCCGTGGGCTCAACCTCACCATGGTGAGGGAGAACATCGAAGACACGTGCGGCGCCGTCGAGCACATGCAGACTCACGACGTCGCGCAATGCCGTCGCTTCATCACCCGGCCCGGAAGCGAGCAGGTCCACCGCTACACGTTCGAGGTGGCGGCCCGAAAAGGCGCTCGACGTGTGACGTGCGCGCACAACGCGAACATCATGAAGATGACCGACGGTCTTTTCCTCGAAGTCTTCTATGACGTTGCGAAAGACTACCCCGAGATCGATGCTGACGACGTCCTCGTCGACGCTCTCGCCATGCGTCTCGTCCTCGACCCGTCGGAGTTCGAAGTCGTGGTCCTGCCGAATCTCCCGGGAGACATCATCACGGATCTCGCAGCCGGACTCGTCGGCGGACTAGCCTATGCTCCGTCGGCCAACATCGGCGACGGGATTTGCATCTTCGAAGCGGTGCATGGCACGGCGCCTGACAGCGTAGGACGAGATGTGGCCAACCCAACAGCGCTTCTCTTGAGTGGCACGATGATGCTGCGCCACCTCGGCCTCGTCGCACATGCAGCGGCTATCGAGGACGCGCTCGACCAGACCCTGCGAGACATGCACAAGCGGCCCGATCTCGGCCAACCCGTCCCGCTCTTCAGAACGTCCTTGTTCACTGAGAAGATGCTCGACGCACTCGAAGGGCGACACATCGCCGACGGGCACCTCCCCCGCGTCGAAGTTGCGCGTCGGTCCGAGCCCATGATGCGCGTATCCCCTGCGCCGGAGAGCACGGTGTTCCGCGGCGTCGACGTGTTCCTCGAGTCCGACTTGCCGCCGAATCGAGTCGAGGCGCGGCTCGCGGATCTCGGCGGGTCCCTCAAATTGATGATGATCTCGAATCGCGGAACGCAGGTTTCACCGGTCGGATCGGCGTACACGGATTGCGTCAACCACTATCGCGCGAGGTTCGAGACCGAGGGAGCCGTGTCCCAGCACGAGATTGTCTCGCAACTCGGAGCCGTCGCCGAGCGTTTCCAGCTTTGCGGCGCCGAGTGGCTGCGCGAGATAGACGGCGCAACGGGCTACTCTCTCGCCCAGGGCCAGAGCTGACCCGCGGGAGCCGTGGACAGCCTCGGCTCAGAGCCCGAAGTGGCGGAGTCCGAACTCGATGTCGTCCTCGCCGCTCGGGGCCGCGACCATGAGGCCCTTCATGTAGACTACGTTCTCGAGGCCGATTTCGTCGGCCTTCTCTTGCAGGACCAGCGCATGGTTGGCGTGGTGGAAGGCGAGGTTGACGGAGAGAGGGGGCGCGGTTGGGCCGGCCGGCTCGAGGTCATTCTGGGCGTAGAAGGGGGGGTCGCCGGCGTCCATCAGGTCGAGCATGTCGACCTCGGCGCGGTAGTCCAGGATCGCCGGAGACTCGAAGTCATCGATATCGGTGATGCCGTAGAAGTCGAGCAGCGTCTGTGAGAGTCCAAGCGCGTCTGCAAGCATCAGAAGGTCCAGGCCATACTCCTCGAAGACCACGGTCTTCCATTTTCCGATGTCGTAGGTCGCCTGCGTGGCGATCGCGATCAGTGCCGTGACGCGAGTCGATTGACGGAGCACCGGGTCCTCGTTGGAGGGGTCTGCCATGTCGTCGTTGAAGCCGATCCAAAGGCTCGTTCCCGCGCCTGCGGAGCCACCCATGAGAATCACGTTGTTGGGATCGACGTTGAGTTGCTTTGCGTGGTAGCGGATGAACTGAAGACATCGAGTGCTGTCGGTCAGCGATTTCAGCACGCCGTCCGGATCCGGTGACTCGAGCAAGCGATAGCTGCAGGACGCGTAGGCCACGCCCTCCGCGAGGTACGCCAGCACGTTGTCTTCGAGCCCGGTGGTGTCGCGCGAGCCGCCGGTGAAGCCGCCGCCATGGATCCAGATCAAGAGCGGGGTTGGTCCGTCGGATGCGGGAACGTAGATGTCGAAGCGGTTCTTCTCATCGGGCCCATACGGAATACCTTCGTAGAACTCCACGTCGAGGGCGCCCAAATCGAACGGGGCAGCGGTAGCCTCCAACTCCAGGGGCTCGGCCGGAATGGCGGCGCTTTCAGGGTCGCTTCCACAGGCCGCCAGAAGCAGGCCAATAAGGATCAGGGTCGCGCGAACAAAACTAAATGATTTCATGGCGCTCCGTGATAGCATCATCGGCCGCATGCGCACGCTCCGTTCAACCCTGCTCGCTCGGCACGGCTTTGAGCATGCGTTCGCCACGCGTGACGGCGGGGTGAGCGAACCTCCGTACGACTCGCTGAACCTCGGCTTTCACTTGGGCGACGACGACGATGCCGTTCGCGAGAACCGCGCGCGATTCTCGCAGAGCCTCGGCGTTTCGCTCGATCGTCTCTTCGAGCAGCGCCAAGTTCACGGCTCCCTCATTCGAGAGATCGCGGCCGACGACGACGCCGTGGCAATTGCCGATGCGGAGGGCGATGCGCTCGTCGCGCGCGTCGCCGGGTACGCAGTTGCGGCTCGAACTGCCGACTGCGTGCCGGTTCTGCTCGCCCACCCAGGGACTGGGCACGTTGCTGCCGTGCATGCAGGGTGGCGAGGCGCGGTCGCGGGCATCGTCCCCAAGGCAATCGAGACCATGGCGCACGACCCCAGCGAGCTCGTGTCCGCGATCGGCCCGCACATCCGGGTCGCCGCCTTCGAGGTTGGAGAAGAAGTCGCCCGCGAGATGGAGCAAGCGGCGGGAGGTCGATCGGTGATCGATCGAAGCGGCGAGAGACCGCACGGCGACTTGGCAAAGCTCGTCGCCCTTCAGCTCCGCGATGCGGGCGTTCCCTCCCGGGCGATCGACGATGTGGGTGGCTGTACCCACGCAGACGCTGCGCACTTCTTTTCGCATCGACGGGACCGCGGAAAGACCGGGCGGCACCTTTCCGCGATCGTTGCGAAGTGCTAGCTCTTTTCGCGTGACGGAGTTCGCCAAAACCAAAGCCGGAGTGGATGCGTCCGAGAAGAAGACGCTCGGCGAAGGGCTGTTTCGCAAGTGCGAGGCCTGCGGCGACGCCGTCAAGAAGGAAGACTTCGAGCGCAACCTCGAAGTCTGCCCGGCCTGCGGTGCACACTTCCACATCGCGGCCGAGGACTGGGTCGACATCCTTGCCGACGAAGGCTCCTGGACCGCGTGTGACACTGATCTCGTGGCCGCCGATCCGCTTCGTTTCGTCGACTCCAAAGCCTATCCGGATCGGGTCGAGGCAGCGCGTGGTTCGACGGGCGTCAACGACGCGATCCTGGCAGGTGTTGCGCAAATCGATGGCCGACCGGTGCAGCTCGGAGTCTTCGTGTTTCGGTTCATGGGCGGATCCATGGGCTCGGTCGTGGGCGAGGTGATCACACGTTTGATGGAGCGGGGCGCCGCCCGGAAGGAGCCGGTCGTCTTGCTGTCATGTTCGGGCGGCGCACGCATGCAAGAGGGCGCGCTTTCGTTGATGCAAATGGCCAAGACGGTCGCTGCGCGCGCGAAGCTCCGCCAGGCAGGCGTGCCGTTCATCAGCGTCTTGCTCAACCCTACGACCGGTGGCGTGGCGGCGAGCTTCGCGCTCCAGGGGGACGTCAACATCGCAGAGCCAGGCGCGCTGATCGGGTTCGCGGGGCCACGCGTCATCGAAGACACCATTCGACAGAAGCTTCCCGACGGATTCCAGCGTGCCGAGTTCCTCCTCGAGCACGGCATGATTGACATGATCTCCACACGACAAGACATGCGCGACAACATTGCGCGCCTCGTCGAGTATCTCTCAGGGTGAGTCGGTATCGAGACGCGTTGCGGTGGCTCTACGGGCTGGAGTCTCGCGGTATCAAGCTAGGCCTCGACCGAATGCTGGCCGCGGCAGAGGTCCGTGGGCATCCCGAGCGAGAGGTTCGCTACGTTCATGTCGCCGGAACCAACGGCAAGGGCAGCGTTTCGACGATGGTCGAGTCCGTCCTGCGCACCGCCGGCTATCGCACTGGGCAGTTCGCCTCGCCACATCTACAGCGATACGTGGAACGGATTCGCATTGGCGGCCGGCCGATCTCGGAACGGGAAGCCGCTATCCGCATCGAGAATCTCCGAGCTGACGGCCGTCTGCCCCCACTCTCATTCTTCGAGTACACGACCTTGCTGGCATTTGAGGCGTTTCGCGACGCTCAGTGCGAGATCGTGGTGCTCGAAGTCGGGCTCGGAGGGAGGCTCGATTCCACGAACATCGTGACGCCCGACGTCTCCGTAATCACCAATATCAGCCTCGAGCACCAGCGGATCCTTGGGGACACCCTCGCCAAGATCGCGCGCGAAAAGGCGGGCGTGCTGAAGCCGGGCGTGCCGTGCGTCGTCGGGGCGCGCGCCAAGAGCGCGAGGCGGGCCATTGGCGGACGCGCGCGGACCGTTGGTGCACCCGTCCGTTGGATCGATCGCGACTTCGCGCCCACTTGGAACGGCAAGAGGCTTTCCGTTCGCGTCGGCGATCGCGAGTGGGATGGCCTCAAGCTCGGCCTTCGCGGGAGCTACCAAGCCGACAACGCCGCGTGCGCGCTCGCGACGCTCGTCGAGCTCGGCGCCCGCGGGTTCGAGGTTTCGGACGACGACGTCCGCACGGGTTTTCGCCGGGCGAAGTGGCCCGGCCGCCTCGAGTGGCATCGTGGAACCCCAGCGTTCCTGTTCGATGCCGCGCACAACGCGTCAGGTTGTGGCACGCTCGCGCGCTATCTCGACAACGTCGCCTTCCCGGGCCGCGTCGTTCTCTTGTTCGGGGCCATGCGCGACAAGGACCACCGTCGGATGCTCGCCGCTTTTGACGGCAAGGTCGAGCGCCGCATCTACGCGGCGCCCTCTGTATACCGCTCGGAGCATCCCGAGCGTCTCGCTCGGATTCGGCCGGGCACCGTGGCCCGGAGCGTCCGCGACGCCGTCGCTCGCGCCAAGCGCGCGGCTGGCCCGAATGGCCTCGTGGTCACGGCCGGCTCGATCTTCCTCGTCTCCGAGGCCCGGGCGCTCGTCAAAAACGTGCGCACCGACCCGCCGATCGCGATGTAGGCGCAGACCGTGCTATGCACTCGCCGATGAGTGTCTTCCTGCAAGCCTGTCGCCGCGAGCCGACCCCGTACACGCCGATTTGGATCATGCGGCAAGCTGGCCGCTATCAGCCCGAGTATCGCGCGCTGCGCGAGAAGGTGAGCTTCATCGAGCTCTGCAAGACGCCCGACCTCGCATGCGAGGTCACGGTTCGCGCGGTGGAGCAGCTCGGGGTCGACGCAGGCATCATCTTCGCAGATATCTTGTTGATTCTGGAACCGCTTCGGATCGGGTTCGAGTTCACAGACGACCACGGCCCGCGCATCATGAATCCCATTCGCGACGCGGCGCAGGTGGACGGGATTCCGGATCGCATTGATGCTGCCGGCTCTCTCTCGTACGTGATGGACGCGATTCGCGCGACGCGCAAAGAGCTCGACGTTCCGCTCATCGGATTCGCCGGCGCGCCGTTCACGCTTGCCTCGTATGCGATCGAAGGAGGCGGCTCGAAGAACTACTACGAGGCCAAGAAGCTCATGCTCGGGGACGAAGGTCTCTGGAACGCCTTCATGTCCAAGCTCTCGACCGCGATTGCGAGCTATCTCATCGCGCAAATCGACGCAGGCGCACAAGCGGTGCAGCTCTTCGACAGTTGGATTGGCTGTCTCTCGCCATCCGACTACCGGCGCTACGTCTTGCCGCACACCAAAGCGATCTTCGACAAGCTGCCCAAAGACACGCCTGCGATCCACTTCGGCACCGGCAACCCCGAGCTCTACCGAGCGATGAAGGAAGCCGGCGGCGACGTCATCGGCATCGATTGGCGCACGTCGATCGACGAGGCCTGGTCTGTGCTTGGCGATGGGGTCGGGCTGCAGGGGAACATGGACCCTGCCGCGCTTCTGGCCTCCGCCGACGTAATGCGCGCCCGTGCTTCCGAGGTACTCGAAAGCGCCGCCGGCCGCCCCGGCCACATCTTCAATCTAGGCCACGGCATCATGCCTCAGGCGACGCCAGCGCAGGCCCGCGCCTTGGTCGACCACGTGCACGAAGCCAGCCAGCGCTAGTTCTTGCGAACCCCGATGAAGTGGAACGTGAGCGCAAAAGTTGCTCCGAACTGCTGACCACTAATCCAGGAGCTGCCACCGCTGGCTCCGCGCAAAGCCAGGGCGACAAAGGTCCAGTCGAACGTCGTCGCGAACGACATCCAGCGCACGATTGGGATTCGCACGCCGACCCCGCCCGTGAACGAAACCCCGGCGCTGTTCGGGTCGGGCAAACTGGCGTACGGGCTCCCATCGAAGATCTTCGCGAAGCCGATGGAGGCGCGGAATATCGGGTGGACGTATGGGACGAAACGCAAGTTCCCCTGCATGTCGAGACCGGTCTTCATTAGCTTGTACTGGGTGTAGTTGGCTTGGCGATAGAAGAATCCGAGGAAGAACGGTCCGCCAAATGCTGTGCCGACCGCGAAGCCCGCCTCGGGCCCTTTGAGCCGAGGAGCATTGTCGGTGGTGCCGCCGAAATCGAGACTCCCGAACTGATCCGGATCGTACGAGGACGGCCCCGCAAAAGCCTCGAGCCAAAGCCAGCCCTGGACCTTCTTGTAGTATGGGCCTCTCTTGTCCTCCTCTTCCTTCGAAGCCTCTTGCGCCGGCTCGCTGGCGGCCGGTTCGGGGGTCACTTCCGCGGATGCTGCCGCGGTCGCCTCGGGGGCGGCGGCGTCATCCTGCGCGAAGGCAGTTGCGCTGAGAAGCATCAGCGCGCTCGGAATCGTTGCAAGGTACTTCATCAATTCTCTCCCCAAGGAGCGTCGCCTCGATCCGCTGCGACGCGATAACTCCCCTCGAACCAGTTGCCTGCGTCAACGAGTTTGCATCGCGCCGAGCAAAACGGGAAGTTCTTCGCCCGTTCGGCGAGCTCCTTCTTGCAAATTGGACAACGTGCCGCTTTCATCAGGGCGACGATACCACCAATGGAAAGAAAATCCCGCCACGTCTATCTGGACCCCCTCGACGCGATTTGGCTGACCGTTGCCCAGCGCGTCGGCTTCCGCATCCGACGCTCCTCCGATGCGTATGCCAGTACGGATGGGCATGGCTTGATGACCATCGGGGACCCGGGCACGCTCGACCCCGACGACTGTCTGGCACAGATGATCCTCCATGAGCTTTGCCATTCGCTGATCGAGGGCCCGCAAAGCCTCCACGTGCCCGACTTCGGCTTGGACAACGCGAGCGCGCGCGACGTCGTACGCGAGCATGCGTGCCTCCGGCTTCAGGCCTGGCTGACCGACGAGCGCGGCTTGCGCCGGGTGCTCGCTCCCACGACCGACTTCCGGAGCTACTACGACGCGCTTCCGGAGGACCCGTTCGGCGGCGACGACCCGGCGATCGAGCTTGCAAGGGCTGGCGCGGCCCGGTCGAAGGCAGCGCCCTGGGCGCCGCACTTGGCGGACGGGCTGGCGGCAACCGCCCAGGTCATGAAGGCGGCCGAGGCGCTTGGCGCGACCGATCCAAGCCGCGAGGACCCGCCCATCTGGCTGGAATTGAAGCCGTAATTCGCTGACGCTGACGCTGGGGCTGACGCTGACGCTGGCGCTGACGCTGGGGCTGACGCTGACGCTGGCCTGGGGCTGACGCTGACGCTGACGCTGGCGCTGGCGCTTACGCTGGCACTGCCACTGAGTACGGCTGGCGCCCCTCCGGCCTCGTGGTATAGCCAGGCCGCTTCATTCCGAAGCCGGAGACCTTCGGGTCCCGAAATCAATACACATCCCCCGGCTCGATCAGACGTTCCGGTGCCCCGCTCGGGGTTGTTCGTCTGGGGGGATGGAAGCGCAACCGAAAGGAGAAATGAGCAATGGCTGAAACTACGAACGAGGTTCAGGAAGCGCCCGAGTTGGCGGCCCTGGGAAGCCCCGATGTCGCATCGGGTGATCTGCCAATCGGCCTGCGGGCTCTCATCGATGCCGGCGTGCACTTTGGTCACCAGACCAAGCGCTGGAATCCGCGCATGCGTCCGTACATCTACGGGGCTCGCAACGGCATCCACATCATCGACCTCGACCAGACGACCGAGCTCTTCAAGCGTGCCTACAACTTCGTCGCCGATGCGGTTGGCCGTGGTGGGCACGTGCTCTTTGTCGGCACCAAGCGCCAGGCCGCGGAGGTCGTCCGTGAGGAGGCCGAGCGCGCAGGTCAGTTCTACGTCACGGGCCGCTGGCTAGGTGGCACGCTAACCAACTTCCGCACGATGAAGAGTGGCATCGATCGACTCCGCAACATCGAAGCGCAGGTCGAGGACGGCTCCATCAACGCGCTCCGCAAGAAGGAAGCGCTGTCCATCCGTCGCGAGGGCGAGAAGCTCGAGAAGTACCTCGGCGGTATCAAGAAGATGGACGGCCTCCCATCGGTCCTCTTCGTCATCGACCCGCAGAACGAGCACATCGCGATTAACGAAGCCCGCAAGCTGCACATCCCGATCGTCGCGCTTACCGACACCAACTGCGATCCCGACCTCATCGATTTCGTCATTCCCGGCAACGACGACGCGATTCGCTCGATCAAGCTCATCGCCTCGCGCATCGGCGACGCGTGTCTCGAAGGCGGCCAGCAGCGCCGCGACTTCCTCCAGCACGAAGGTGCAGCAGCGCCAGCGGCGTCCGCCGAGGGGCTCCAGGTCGAGTTTGCCCGCAAGCGCGGCTCCGCGCCCGCGGCTCCCGAAGGAAACAAGTAATGTCAGAAATCAGCGCATCCCAGGTCAAGTCACTCCGAGATCGCACGGGCGCCGGCATGATGGCGTGCCGCGACGCGCTTCGTGAGACGGCGGGCGACGAGGAAAAGGCGATCGAGATCATTCAGAAAAAGGGTCTCAGCAAGGTGGCCAAGAAGGCTGGCGCGATCGCTGGCGACGGGCTCGTCCACGCCTACATTCATGGCGCCGGCCGGGTAGGAGTCCTGATCGAGATCAATTGCCAGACCGACTTCGTCGCGCGCGGTGAGGATTTCCAGCAGTTCGTTCAAGAGACCGCCATGCAGGTGGCCGCCGAGTCGCCGCTCTATGTGAGCGAGGCGGAAATCCCCGAGAACGACCTCCTCGCCCAGACGGCAATCTTTCGGGGCCAGATCGAAGAAGAGGCCAAGACCACCGGCAAAGAGAAGCCCGCCGCAGCGGTCGAGAAGATCGTCGAAGGCAAGCTCGCCAAGTGGAAGAAGCAGGCGTGCCTCGTCGAGCAAGTCTCGATCATGCACGACGAAAAGACGATCAGGACGCTTCTCGAGGAGCTGACTGCCAAGCTCGGCGAGAAGATCAACATTCGCCGCTTCACGCGTTACGAGCTCGGCGAAGGGATCGAGAAAAAGAAGACGGATCTGGCCGCCGAGGTGACTGAGGCGCTAAAAGGCTCTTGAAGTCATGACAAACGGGGCCAGGCTGAATCGTGTACTGCTCAAGCTCTCGGGCGAGGTGCTTTCGGGCGGCTCGTCCGGCAAGAGCATCGACCCCGCGATGGTCGAGGCGATCAGCGAAGAGTTGGCCGAAGTTCATTCGAGTGGCTGCCAAATCGGTCTCGTCATTGGCGGCGGCAATATCTTTCGCGGTCTCAAGGGCAGCGCCAGCGGCATGGACCGCACCGCTGCCGACCACATGGGGATGCTTGCCACCGTCGTGAACGGGATCGCCCTTCAGGATGGGCTCGAAAAGGCCGGGGTGGACACGCGGCTCATGAGCGCGCTCGAGATCAAGGCCGTCTGCGAGCCATACATCCGACGGCGCGCGATGCGCCATCTCGAAAAGGGCAGAGTCGTGATCTTCGTTGCGGGCACCGGCAATCCGTACTTTTCGACCGACACCGCGGCTGCGCTTCGAGCGATGGAGATCCGCGCGAACGTCTTGTGCAAAGCGACCAAGGTGAAGGGCATCTACGACAAGGATCCGGTTCTTCACAAGGACGCCACCATGGTGCCGCGTCTCACGTACGATCAGTTCTTGATGGAGCGGGTGGGCGTCATGGATGCGACTGCGGTGGCGCTCTGCCGGGACAACGACCTGCCGATTCGGGTTTTCAAGCTGACCGAGCCGGGCAACATTAAAAGGGTTGTCATGGGCGAGGACGTCGGTAGCCTAGTGACCGCAGGGACCTGACCCCGCTCGACTCGAGGGAACCGATGATTACTGAAACACTCGAAGAGCTAAGCGGAGCGATTGAAAAAGCTCACGACGCACTCAAGCGCGATCTTTCTAGGATTCGCGCAGGCCGCGCGAACCCTGCGATTCTCGATGGCGTTCGGGTCGACTACTACGGTTCACCGACGCCGCTGAAGCAGCTCGCCTCGATTTCGGTCCCCGAGCCCAGAATGATCGTGCTCAAGCCTTTCGACCGCAGTCAGATGCAGGTGATTGAAAAGGCGATCATGGAGGCCCAGCTTGGTCTAAATCCTGGGAACGATGGCGAGATCATTCGCCTTCCCATGCCACCGCTCACCGAGGAGCGTCGCAAGGATCTCGTCAAGGTTGCACGGAAGTCCGGCGAGGAGTGCAAGGTCGCCATCCGCAAAGCCCGTCACGACGCCAAGGACATGATCGACAGCCTTCAAAAAGACGGCGAGGTTGGCGAAGACGATGCCGACCGCGCGCGCAAAGAGCTCGAAGACGTCGTCAAGGGCGGCACCAGCAAAGTCGACGAGATCGTCGGCAAGAAAGAAGCCGACATCCTCGAGGTGTAGAAGGCGACTGGGAAACCCGCCGAAATCGGCGCTCCGGACCGCTCGCCGGCGCCTCGAGAGATCCTTGGTCCGGAGAACCCGTGGCCACCTGTTCACCCCCTTCTGGGCCAAAGGCTTGACCCATGCCCATCGGAGTGCCTAGCCTTAACAAAGGTTAGGGGGCGTCGTTCGCTACTATGGGTGCTGAGCGAGGGGAATTGATCATCGAGGATCTAGCGTTGCCGTTGGCGCTGCGTTTCATCTCTGGAAAGTATCAGGGAGGGGAGTTTCCTCTTCCTGACTCTGGAGAGATCGTCATCGGGCGTTCGAGCGAGCTCGACATGGTTCTCGTCGAGGACATGGTGTCGCGCCGTCACGCGAAGATCTCCGTTGAAGGTGGCGACATCTTTCTCGAAGACCTTGGCTCCACGAACGGCAGCTTCGTCAACGGCGAGAAGATCACCCGAACCAAGCTTGCCGAAGGGGATCGTATTCTCATCGGAACGAGCATCATCAAGGTCGTGACCTCCGATGGCTCCGCGTCGGTCGTCGACGCGCAAGCACAAATGAACGCCGCCGCATCGAGCGCGCGTCCAGCCGCTGCGGGCAGCACGATGACCGGCTCGATAGCCGAGGTTGCGCTCCCCGACTTGTTGCAGCTCTTCAGTGCTTCGAAGAAGACGGGCGTTCTGCAGATTACGACTGCCACCGACGTCGGGGCGATCCACCTCGACGAGGGCATGGTCCGTTTCGCCGTGGTAAACGGCGACGAGACAGTGCCGCCCGAGAAGGCGTTCTACCGCGTGCTCGTGTGGGACAAGGGCACCTTCGATCTTCTTCCGGAAGCCAACCGCGACTTTCCGACCGAGATCAAGAGCAGCGTCGAAGGCCTTCTGATGGAAGGCATGCGCCAGCTCGACGAGATGCGCCGCCTAGGGGATGCGCTCCCGTCGTTGAAGACCCCGATTGCCATTGCCCGGCCTCTCGAGACGCCACTCCGCGATGCATCGCCCGAAGAGCTCGACGTCATCCAGCTCGCGCTGAACCACGAAACCCTCGCCGACATGATGAACTTCAGCGGCAAGCCAGATCCCGAAGTGGCCGAGGTCGTCGTCGCGTTGTTGGAAAAGGGCTACCTGAAGAGCAGGTAGCCAGTTCTCCTCACCGTTCGCTTGCGCACCGCGCGCCAATCGGGGCTGGTTGCTGTCGTCCCGATTGTCACTTCGCACGGCCGAGTGGGCGCTCTTTCCGCGCGACGCCGTTCGGGTATGGCGGTGTACGAAACGCGGGACCTAGAACGCACTGGTGAAAAGACCGGCCCGCTCTCCGACGAAGATCGGTTCGAACGTCGAGGAGTTCACTCAGCCATTCCTGTTCGGACCCCTCGGCATGAAGGGCTCGTCCTGGAACGACGGGGCGCCGGACAAGCCATTCGCCTACGCTTGGTACGGCACCGTGCGGGACCTGGCGCGCCTGGGACTGTTGATTCTCAACGGTGGAGTCTGGGATGGGGAGCGTCTGCTCGACGAGTCGTGGATCGACAAGATCACGCATCCGGCCTTTGAGGACGCGAATACGGGCTACGGCTACTTGACCTGGCTGCAGCCCAGATCGCACCACGCAGACGGCGCGTCACCCGAGCAGAGGCAGGGGCCGACCGAACCTTGCACACCGGCTTCGATTTGGGCCGAGTATCCGCCCGACTTTTGCAGGAGACGAAGAGGCGTTCTGCGAGGCGTACGGAAACAACGCGTATGCACCTGACCTCCGAGAGTAGTTGCGGTCTCTCGAACGACGGGTCCGGCTGGTAGCCGAGCACCCCAGTTGTTGCTTGCGCTCGAACTGGACGAGGCCACGTTTCGCTGCCGCTGCCTGAGGCTAACCAGCACCAAAGTACGTGCGCAACGCCTGGTAGGCCTTGTTGAGCGACTCGCTGAGCTCTACCGCAGTCTCATGCCGTTCCGGGTGCCCTTCGTGCTTGTCTGGGCTGTACCGTTCGCGGAGTCGCGTGTAAGCCCGCTCGACCTCCAACCAAGTCGCGCCCTGGCTGAGCTCGAGGTTGGCGAGATACTGCTTCACGCGTTGCAGAGTGGGGCGGGAGTCGTCCAGTGGTTGTTCGCGACGACGTCGTGCGCGTTCGGCCCGCAGCTCGTCATCCGTGAGGTCCGCGAGCTTCTTCGCGTTGGGCCCAAACGGTCCGTCGCTCAGTCGGCTCATGAGCCGGCTGCGCCATGCAGCGTCAACAGCCGCACCAGCAGGTCTTCGGAGTACTTCGTGAGCTCGGTAAACGCGACACCCATCCCCGGCGGGTCGTCTTCGACACGCACGACCTTGCCGGTGCCCTCGATGGTCTCGACTTCATCCATGATCACCGTGAAGGTGAGATGGACCTCGGTGCCAATGGACAGAGGCTCCTTGCTGCGGATGAACACCCCCGAGCGAGATACGTTCGTCACGTACTCGTGAACGAAGGCATCGAACGATTCGAACTCCTTATTGATCGTGACCCGCTTGTTGCCGCGTTTGTGGTCATCCATCGAAGCGTCAGCCTCCCGTCAGGTCGAACTGTTCGAGATGATAGTCGTTTCGCGGCTTCAATTCGATCCGTCGCTGAAAGCGCCTTGCGGCCTCCTCTACAGAGGCCTTTTCCTCGCGTTCCAGCATGTCGCACACGGCTGGGTGTGCGCTGATCACGATCTTGTAGCCGGGGAGGGAGTCTCGCTCTCGCCGCATCTGCCGGAAGATCTCGTGGCAGATCGTTTCCTTGGATTGCAGGAGCCCCGTCCCGTCGCAGAAGAAGCACGGCTCGTACAACGTGCGGCCGAGGGACTGCCTCGTTCGCTTTCGAGTCATTTCGACCAAGCCGAGCTCGCTGATGCGAACCGCGGTGGTCTTGGCTTTGTCGTTCTTCAGTGCGTCCAAGAGCGCCTTGAACACCTTCTCGCGGTGCGCGTGCCGCTCCATGTCGATGAAGTCGAGCACGATCAGGCCGCCGATGTTCCGGAAGAGCAGCTGATACGAGATCTCGCGAACCGCCTCGAGGTTGGTCTGCAAGATCGTCTGCTCGACGTCGCGACCCTTCCCAGTAAAGCGACCGGTGTTCACGTCGATCGCGGTCAACGCTTCCGCCTGATCGATCACCAGATGTCCGCCCGAAGGCAGCGGCACTTTCCTCGAAAGCGCCCGCGTGATCTCTTCCTCGATGCCGTACTCGTCGAATAGCGGCTCGTGGCCCTCGTATAGGCTCACGTCGTTGGCGCGCTCGGGCAGGAACAGAGTCAGGAATTCCTTGACCCGCTGATACTCGTCGCGATCGTCGACGACGATTTCATTGACGTCCTCGGTGAACAGATCGCGTGCGGACTGAATCACGATATCGGGCTCTTCGTGCACCAGTGCCGGCAGCTTCTTCACCTGCTCGCGGGCGGTCTGGGTTTGATCCCAGAGCTTCACGAGGTAGCCGATGTCCGCCTTGAGCTTCTTCTTCGTCAACCCTTGAGCCAGGGTGCGTACGACGACGCCGCCCTGCGGGGGCTTCACCGAATCGATGACTTCCTTGAGCCGCCGCCGCTCACGGTCGTTGCCGATACGCTTGGACACGCCGACGTGTTCGACCGTCGGCATGAAGACCACGTATCGGCCTGGCAAGGCCACGTGGCTCGTGACACGCGCACCCTTGGTGCCAATCGGTCCCTTGCTGACCTGCACCATGAGCTGCTGACCTTCTTTCAAAAGATCGCGGATCGGCGTCTTGCGCGAGGCGCGGTTATTGCGCCCCCGAGTCGGGCCGCGCTTGGTCTTGTCGTCACCTTCTTCTTCGCTCGTGCCCGGCGCGGCGAGCAGATCCTCGACGTGGAGAAACGCTGCGCGGTCGAGACCGACGTCGATGAAGGCGGCTTGCATGCCGGGCAGCACGCGGGTGACCCGACCGAGGTAGATGTTGCCCACGGGAGAGCGGTGATGACGACGTTCGACGTAGAGCTCGCGCAGGACCCCATCAGCGATGAGGCCAACCCGCGTCTCGCCAATGTCGACGTTGATCAGAAGAGTGTTATTGGCCATGTCTTCGGAAGAGCTAGTTCTTCTCGAAGATCTGCTCGATCTCGGCCTGCGTCGTCTCTTCGCTCTTGGAGCGCGCTACCGCGATCTCCTTCACGACCAGATTCCGTGCCGTCTCGAGCATCTTCTTCTCGCCAAACGAGAGAGACTTCTCGACCTGGAGCCGGTAGAGGTCACGCATGACCTCCGCGACGTCGAAGACCGAGCCAGTCTTGATCTTGTCCATGAAACCCCGGTAGCGGCGGTTCCAGGTCTGGTTGTCGAAGACGACCGGTTGCTCCTCGAGGAGCGCGAAGATCTCTTTGATGTCCGTCTCCGAGATCGGAGGCCGGAGACCTACCTTCTTCGCCTGTCCGACGGCGACCCGAATTCGGTCGTTGTTCTTCGCATCCAGTGGCTTCAAGACGTAGAATTCCATCGTCCTGGAGCCGATTTTCCGCTCCTCGATCGACACGACCTCTGTCACGCCCTGCTTCGGATAGATGGCCTTGTCGCCAACCTTGAAATCGTATGTTCCCGCTTGCATCGGGACTCCTTATCTCGCCAAAAATGTCCCCGTACGCCTGTTTTGGTAGGCGCAAGGTTCGAACGGGCGCTGCGTAGTGTTTATTTCCGAACTCGTCGTCGCACGTCGCGCGTTCCCGCCCTCTCGGTGCAGCAGGGTAGAAACCCAGCAGGGGCGAAATGTAGTCTCAGCACCAGTCCCGGTCAACGCGATCGGAAGCGTGCGCGAAAGCCAATGCGATCTGCCGACTAGTGCCCCGATCGCCTAAGTAGGTTGGCTCGTCCGCGCTTTCTTCAGCTTTTCAACCTGATCTGATAAGCATACGTTTCTCAACGATTTCAATATGTTGAACGCCGACGTTGCAAAACATTTCACTCAAATAGTACAAAGTTATGTATAATTCATGTGCGCTTCCGCTTGACACGTGAAGTGACGTGACAATACGGTACGTGCACCTGCAATATTGACCCACCTTGGAGGAGGTCGAAATGGCGACTGCAAAGAAACGAACAGCAAAGAAGCGGCCTGCGAAGAAGCGTACGGCCAAGAAGCGCCCTGCGAAGAAGCGCACGGCGAAGAAGGCCACGAAGAAGCGCGCAACAAAGAAGCGCGCGACTAAGAAGGCCACCAAGAAGCGCGCAACGAAGAAGCGCGCAACGAAGAAGAAGGCCACGAAGAAGCGCGCAACAAAGAAGCGCGCGACTAAGAAGGCCACCAAGAAGCGCGCAACGAAGAAGCGCGCGACGAAGAAGCGCGCGACGAAGAAGCGCGCGACGAAGAAGCGCGCAACGAAGAAGCGCGCAACGAAGAAGCGCGCAACGAAGAAGCGCGCAACGAAGAAGCGCGCGACGAAGAAGCGTGCGACGAAGAAGCGTGCAACCAAAAAGCGCGCGACTCGCAAGAAGAAATAAGCTTCTAGGCGGTCGACCTTCGGGTTGACCACGGGGTCACCTCAGGTGACCCCACGCCTAAGGCCCCGGCTCTTCGAGGCCTTCGCGCAGTCCGTCGTGGCGATCCCTCTTTCTTGTGGGGGATGTTCGTCTGCTGACGCCCCGGCCATTCGGCTGGGGCGTTGGCATTTGTGGACACGCCTACGACGGCTTCTTTTCTCGCTGAAGCAATCGCTCGAGGCGCGCGGGTTCGACGCGTACCGCGATCACTTTTTCCCGCTCGAGCGTCACAGAACCGATTGCGCTCCCTTTGCGCTTTCGGACGAAGCGGCGCGGGGTGTAGATGACGTCCACGACTGGCTCGCCCCGAAGATCGCTGAAGTGGGCCGCCAGGGTGGCCGCATCGACGAGCGCGTCCGGTGAGCACGACTTGCCCTTCGTGAGCGGTACGACCACGTGTGCGCCCGTGACCCCGCGTGCGTGGAGCCAAAGATCGTGCGGCCGGGCCACCCGCAGCGTCAGCCGATCGTTGTCGGCCGCCCCACGGCCAACGAGCACGTTGAGCCCATCGCCCGAGACGAACTCCCGGTAGGGAAGCCGTGTGCCGGCGCGTCGCCGCTTCCGTTCGCGTTCCTGAGGCTCCGTGATGACGACCCCAAGTGCCTCGAGCTTCGTCTCGAGCTCTGCCAACGAATGCTCGGCGGCTTCGTCGCGGGCTCGCGTCAGTGCCTCGAGCTCCTTCTTCACTGAGGCCAAGCGCTCAGGAGCAACGTCCAAGCCCCGTTTGAGTCGCTTTGCCTTTGCGAACAGCGCTTGCGCCAGTTCCGTGGGGCTCTTTCGTGGGTCGAGCTCGATCCGAATCCGTCGCTCCGGATCGTCCCACGCCCCCGCCTCGAAATGAGACGCATCTTCTGGAATTTCGGCCGAATGAGCCAGGAGCAGGCTCGCCTTTTCGCCAAGGTCTTCCGCCTGCTGCGCGCGCTCGAGGTCCCCCAAGACAGCGTCGCGCTTCTTCGTGACGCGTTTGAGTCGCCGTTCGATGGCCCGTACGAGTTGCCGACGCCGGCCCTCTTGATGCGCAAGGAGCACGGCCTCCCCGCGTTCGCGCAGCAGCTCGACGCCGTAGCCGCGCAGGTGTTCGTCTTCGGACGGGACATCCGCGGCTGCGCCGGGCGACCGCACGACGACCGAGCCGTCTTCCTCGCATAGCCACCATCCGCCGTACGGCTTGACGGGCGCAGCGATCAAGAAGCGTTGAGTCTCTCCGCGTCGGAGCGAAACTCGCGCCGCCCGGTTGCTCCGCTCGACGCTCAGAATGGTCGCGCCCTCCACGTGGCGCCTCAACTGCGTGGTCGAAGGCGTTGCTGTCGCGCCTCGTGGTCGCCGGTCGAGGACACCGAGATCGAGCGCGCCCGGGAGCGCGATGATGATGAGCGTCTCGCTTCCTCGTTCCCCTCGGAAAGAAAGACTCAGCAGCCCGTGCTCAGGCTGGTCGACGCGCGTGACCTTCGCCTCCCACCCACTCACTCGCGCCCTTCGAACAGCGCCTGAAGGAGACGAGCTTCGCGAAAGGACTGCGGCGAGTCGAGGGTGACGTACGCGCGTTCCGCGTCGGAGTCCTGAAGCTTGTCGAGCACTTCCAGAAGCTGCGCGTGCGAGAATGAGCGCCGGAGCCCCTCGGCGCGGAGCGATCCGTAGACGACCTTAGCGTGCGGCGGAGGGTCCGCGACGGCGTCGAAGCCGCCGGTGATCCCGAGCGATCGCGCCATGCTCTCTACCGTTTCGGCTTCCCACAATCCTGTCGGGCGCCACACGATCGTCAAGCCGTCTCTCTGCGGAAACCGCTCGAAGTACGCCCGCAGACGATCCCGATCGCGAGCGCCCGTGGTCACCGTGGGCCCGGTCGCCACCACCAGGATCGAGGCAGCCAAAGCGTCTGATGCCTCCAAGAGCCAAGACACGCCCTCGTCGAGAGCGGCTCCGGGCCGAAGAGGTCCCGAAGGCGGGTTCCAGGCCGCTTCCGGGGCCCGCAGACCGAGCTCGAAGCCCTCAGGGAGGCCTTTTCGCCACTTGGCGAGGGTCCCGGGCTTCGGCAGTGGGTTCTGTGGGGCGAGCTCGGCGAAACCGAGCTCGGCCGTGTACTTCGGCCCTGGGGGCCGCTCCAACAACGCGCCTGCGAGGAGCTGCATCGCGCAGAGGGTAGTCGCAGCGCCCCAACAAGCAAAGCGCGTTCGGCCTGCCAATTGCCTGGGGCCGCTGAGATTGACTAGGGGTAATCCGATGGCCTATTACTCCCGATAGCTTTGCCATCGAGGGGCTGAGCAAGAGGGGATAGGGCATGGAGCAAGCTCGCAACTATGTCTGCACGGAGTGCGCAAGCGCTGTTCCGTCCGGACACAAATTCTGCGGGGCATGTGGGGCGCCGGTGCCGGCCGAAGCCCAGACGCTGGACACGCAGTTTTTCGGCGCCTTGCAGATGCCCGGGAAGGCGCGGCTCATCGTCGTGCGCGGCGACGAAGCCATGGGCGAGGGGCTCAGCTACTTGCTTCAGGCGACCGAGCACGTGTCAGGTCGCGAGGCCGACCAGATCCCATTTCCCAGCGACAACTGGCTCAGCCCCAAGCACGCGAACTTCCTCTATCGCGGGGAGAAGCTCGTCGTCCGCGACGAGGGCAGCCTCAACGGCGTCTACATCCGGGTGCGGGGCACATCACCGATTCAGATCGGTGACCATTTCATGTGCGGGCAGCAACTCTTCCGGGTCGATGCGACGCCGAAGGACAGCTCGGGCCCCGAGCCGGATCAGACCTACTTCTACTCGTCGCCCCGACGCCCGAGCGCGTTTCGCGTGACCCAAGTCCTCGAGGGCGGGATGGACGGTATCGTCTGTTGCGCAATCGAGCAGACCGTAGAGATCGGCCGCGAGGATTGCGACATCAACTTTCCGGACGACGTCCATCTGTCGCCTCGGCATGCCAAAGTCGAAATGACGGGCGAGACCCTCAGGCTGGTCGACGAGAACTCACAAAACGGAACTTACGTTCGCATTCGAGGTGAGCGTGAGCTCGGGCACGGGGACTACCTGTTCCTCGGCCGCAATCTGCTCCGAGTGGAGGTGACGGCGTGATCGTCTGTTCCCGATGCAGCAAAGACAACCAGGACCACTACAAGTTCTGCCTCGGATGTGGGGCCGAGCTTCCTCGGGAGTCCTTGGAGCCCCGGTCCCTTGCCACGCCAACCCCAGGCGGGGAGCGGACGACGAACGCGCCTCCGGCGATGGTGGCGGCTTCTGGTGCGCTGGCCTCGGCCCCGCAGATCGAGATGGAGCCGCCCCTGAGCGAGCCGCCGCGGCCCGAGCCGCTTGCGGTGGCCGATCCCCTTCCGCCCGAGCTGGCCCCACTCAGTGACGAAACCTCTCCATGTTCGCACTGCGGCGCGCAGGTGCCGGAGAACTTTCGCTTCTGTCACGTGTGCGGACACGATCTCCACGCGGAGGGGGCCGTGGACGCTGGGGTCGAAATCCCCGAGGAGCGCGTCTCCGCGCCGGCAGTTGCCGATGCGCCCGAGGTCGTGACGCGGCGAGCACGCCTCGTGTTGATTCAGCCCGACGGCTCGGAGGGCGAGTCGTTTCCGCTCGGTGCTGGCCGGACGCTCATCGGCCGGGGCACCGGAGGCATCTTCTCGAGTGACGCCTACCTCTCGCCCGAGCACGCGGAGTTCCGTTTCGAGAATGACCAGCTCGTCGTCAAGGACATGGAGAGCCTCAACGGGGTCTACATCCGCATCGACGCGGAAGTTCCGATCGAGCTCTTCGATGGCAGCGTTTTTCGCGTCGGTCAGGAAATCCTTCGATTCGAAGCGCCGGAGGCCCCCGATCCGGCCCCCGATGGTACGCAGCACGCTGGAAGCCCACATCGTGGGTTCGTAGGCCGCATCTCGTTGGTGATCGGGCGTGACGCGACGGGCCACAGCTACCCTGTCCCACCGCATGGGATTCACCTCGGCCGCGAGCGAGGCGACGTCTTGTTTCCCGAGGACGGCTACGTCTCGGGCCTTCACTGCCGCATTCATTCCGAGGTTGGGCACGTATTCCTGACCGACGTTGGAAGCTCGAATGGAACGTTCGTTCGCGTCTCAAACGAGTCCTTCGTGCCGCCGGCAACGTTCGTCTTGATGGGACAGCAGTTGTTCCGCGCAGAGTACTAGCCGGGATCGACGGTGACCCCAAGTCGTGATCCGAGGAACTCCTCGATGCGGTCGGCGATGAGGTCGGGTTGTTCGACCGGCGCGGCGTGGCTTGCTTCTTCGACTACCTCGAGCTCGGCGTCGGGAATGGCGCGTGCCATCTCGTCGGCTAGCTCCATCGGCGTGAACGTGTCGCGCTCCGCTGCGACGACGAGTGTCGGAACGTCGATCTCGGAGAGAAACACTTTGGCGTCGTGTGCTCCCGCGTACTGAAGCATGCGTAGAAATACATCCGGGTTCATGAGGGCGGCATGCTCCCAGTAGCGCTGGAAGTCCTCCGCTTGGATGCGGTCGCCATCGAGTTCGCGCCCCGCGCAGGCCACGCGGAATGCAAGCGCGGCCGGAACGCGTCCCCAAACAGCGCGCGCCACGCCGGGGAATATCTTCGCACCGCGGACCAGGCTAGGAAGCATTTGGTCCAGCAAGTCGGTGCCGTGGAAGGTCGTCGTGATCCGGCCAAACGTTCCGCACATCAGAATCAGCGCGCCGACACCGTTCGGGTTCTGCCGGTAGTACTCGAGCGCCACTTGAACACCCATCGAGTGTGCGGCGATGACGGGAAGCTCTATCTCCGCGGCATCACAGACAAGGCGCAGGTCTCGAGCGAGATCTTCGATCGAGAGGCGTTCGCGATCGGCCGGGGGGCCACTGCGGCCATGGCCGCGAAAATGCCAGTGGACGACTCGGTGCCTTTCGGCCAAGCGCGGGCCGAGGTGGCGCCATGCGAAGCCGTCGCAGCCGATACCGTCGGTCAGGACGAGCGTCGGCTCGCCTTCACCAAGCTCCTCGACAAACAATCGAGTGCCGTCTTCGGCTTCGACGAAGCACTCTCGTTCGTAGCGCACGCCTCTAGCGCTTACTTCTTGGTGGCGTCGTCCGGGCTGTCCGGGATGTCGTTCACGGAGGGCAACTTGCGAATCTCGGGGAGGGCGATCTTCACGCAGCGCTGGACGATCCAGGACAGCGAACGATCCAACCTTGCCGATTCGTGCTTGATGTCGTGTAGCATCGACTCTGGGAAGTAGAGGCTTTGCTTGCGCTTATCCGTCGTTGACATCTCTAAGAATCCTCCATGTATCTCGTGGTCCTACCCAGGGAAACATGCAGTGTCAATTGCAAAGGTCTGAGTCCCATGTTCCGACACAAATCCAGCCGCAAAACGCACCGCCTCGTCTTCATGGGCGTTGCGGCGGTGGCGCTCGTCGTGGCGATGGCTTCGGAGGTGCCAGCACGGCGGAGCCCGTTCGAGCCACTCTCGATCTTTGCGCGCGCCCTGGCGTTCATCGAGCTCGCATACGTGGAGCCGGTCGATCAGGAGAAGCTCGTACATGGCGCGATTCGTGGGCTCGCCGACTCGCTTGATCCACACACCGTGTTCATGGATCCCGAGGAGTACGCGATCTTCACCAGCGACGCCGAGGGGCGATTCGCGGGCATCGGCGTCGAGGTGTCGACGCGCGACGGCTGGTTGACGATCCTATCCGTGTTCGACGGAGGCCCGGCCGCGAGGGGAGGCCTCCTGCCAGGTGACCGGTTTTTGGAGATAGAGGGTGAGGACGCGCGAGACCTTCGTCTCTACGACGCGGTTCGCCGCATTCGCGGGGAGCCGGGCACCAAAGTGAACGTGACCATTCGTCGCGACGGGCGCGCCGACGGCCTCGACCGAACGCTAACGCGCGCGTTCATCGAGCTCGACCCGGTGGAGATCCAACTACTCGGGGAAGGTGTGGTCTACGTTCGGATCAAGGCGTTTCAAGAAGGGACGGCGCGTGCGCTCAGCCGTGCACTCGACGACGCCGTGGTGAAGCTCAAGAAGCGTGGCGGAGTCCAGGGAGTGCTCATCGACCTTCGGGACAACGGAGGCGGATTGCTCGACGAGGCGGTGTGGGTGAGTGACGAGTTCCTGGCGACAGGACCCATCGTCAGCACGCGTGGGCGCGACGCCCAGGTAATCAAGCAGTACACCGCGCGTCGCGCAGGCACGCGCCCCAGGTGGCCGATCGTGATCCTGATCAACGAGAACACGGCGAGCGCGTCCGAAATCGTCGCCGGCGCGTTACAGGATCAAGATCGCGCGACGGTCGTGGGCGTTCGCTCGTTCGGCAAGGGCAGTGTGCAAACGGTCTATGAGCTCCCAGGAGGCAGCGCACTCAAGCTGACGATTTCACGCTACTACACACCATCCGGGCGCTCCATTCAGGCCCAAGGCATCACTCCGAATTTGACCGTGGATCAGCCCCGCGAGGACGGAGAGCCGGACCCGATTCGGGAGGAGGAGCTCGATGGGCACCTCGTCGCCAAACGCGGGCGCAGTCGGCCGGCGAAGAGCAAACAGGCTCCCCAAGCCAACGGCACCGTTCCGAAGCTGTTCAAGGAGGATCCGCAGGGAGCGCAGGGATATTTCGTGTTGCGGGAGCTCGTGAGGTGAGAGGATCTGAGTGATCAGCGCCTTCGCAAGACCCGGAAAGTTACTCCGGGCGTTACCCCGGCGCGACTCTCGACCTCTTCGAAGTCGGGCAACTCCATCGGAAAATAGGTGTCGCCTTCGACGTCCTCTGCGATCGTCGTCAGGTGGAGCTCTGTGGCGAGAGGTAGGGCCTCCAAGTAGAGGCTCGCGCCGCCGATGACGAAGGGGCAGGGGTCGGTGGTTCGTGCGAGCGCGATCGCCTCATCGAGGCTACCCGCGGTTTCACACCCTGCGAACACAGCTCCGCTTCGGGACACCACGATGTTGCGGCGCTTCGGAAGCGCACGGCCGATCGACTCGTGGGTCTTGCGGCCCATGATGATCGCGTGGCCGCTCGTGGTATTCTTGAAGTGCTTGAGGTCTTCGGAGATGTGCCACGGAAGATCGCCGGCGTTCCCGATCACGCCGTTGCGGGCCACCGCTACGATCATCGCGAGTGGCGCCGGGGTCGTGAGCGCGTCGCTCACACCGCCACCGGCGCTTTGATCCGCGGGTAGGGGAGGTAGTCCTTGAGCTGGAAGTGCTCGTATCGGAAGTCGTAGAGGTTCTTCACCTCCGGGTCGATCATCATCGTCGGTAGCGGGCGAGGTTGACGCGAGAGCTGAAGCCGCGCCTGCTCCACGTGATTGCGGTAGAGGTGAACATCGCCGAACGTGTGAATGAACTCGCCGGGCCTCAAACCCGAGACGGAGGCGACCATCATGTTGAGCAGCGCGTAGCTCGCGATGTTGAAAGGAACGCCCAGAAATACGTCCGCGCTGCGTTGGTAGAGCTGGCAACTCAGGCGGCCGCCACTCACATAGAACTGGAAGAGAGTGTGACAGGGGGGCAGAGCTACGCGCTCGGCCTCGAGGGGATTCCAACCCGAGATGATCAAACGGCGGCTGTTCGGGTTGGTCTGGATCTGCTCCAGGACGTACGAGAGCTGATCGACGCCGTCGGGCGCGTACGTTCCGTCCTCGCGTTCGGTGGCGCCGAAGTTCCGCCACTGGTGCCCGTACACTGGGCCGAGATCGCCCTCGTTGCGTCCAAACCTCGCGGTCTGCTCCGCGGTGGCCCACTCGTCCCAAATCGTGACGCCGACTTCCTGCAGGTGACTCACGTGGGTCTGGCCGCGGACGAACCACAGGAGCTCGTGGATGATCGACTTGAGATGCACCTTCTTGGTCGTGAGAAGGGGAAAGCCCTCCTCGAGGTTCATCCTCATCTGATAGCCAAAAAGGCTCTTCGTGCCGGTACCGGTTCGGTCGTCCCGTTCGACGCCTTCGTCCAATACCTTGCGCAGCAGATCCAGGTATGCCCGCATCGCCCTATTGCTCGGTCACCTCGACCGGCTCGCGAGCATCGTCGCGTCGGATCGAGTAGCGCACCAAGGCGCGGAGAATGTCATTACGCTCGAGGTCTCCGACCAAGCGCTTGATGTCTTCGTACACCGAGGGGTCCGTGAGCAGCGCACCGATGGTTCCCTTGCCCTCGCGAGCTTCCTTGGTGAGGAACGCGATGTCGTCACTGGCGTTCTGAAGATTGTTCATGAACGAATCGCCCAGTTCGCCGTAAATCAGCTGATTCACTGCGCCGTCGCCTTCGCGAACGTCGGTCAGAATCGTGTTGAGCTGGCCGAAAGTGTCCCGGATGTTCCGAATCGCGTCGGCGCCTTCATCGCTGTAGAGCAGTGCGTTCACGGTGCCCTCGTTGGTTTGCACGTCCTCCGCGATCTTGTTGAGGTTCTTGCCGAGCGCGGCGACCTGCTTGCCGGCAGCCCGCAGCTCCTTGACGGCACCCTTCACATCGCGGCCGAGCTCGGCGTCATACATGAGGCGGCCGATCGTACCGTCGCCACCCGCGATCATGCCGCTGGCCTTCGCGAGATTGCGCGCCGTCTCTTTGAGGTCTTCAGAGAACTCCTGATCAGCGAATGGGTCCGTCGCGAGCCTGAGATTGTGAGCCGTGCCTTCAGCTTCGGTCAGCGTCCGCTCGGCGAGAGCCATGAAGCCGCTGCCCACCGAGACCGGGATCGGCTCGTCCGAGTCCCATTGAGGGAAGTCCTGCGAACCGACCGTGATCTCGATGATACGGTCGCCGAGAAGACCCTTGCTTCCAATCGCCACAACGCTCGGCTTTGGTTCCATATCTGCCAACGCAAGACCCGGCTCCCCTCGGATCAAGTGGGTCGCATTGTCCATGACGCGGAAGTACACCTCGATGCTGCCGGTCGCGCCGATGACGACGTCGGTGACCGAGCCCACGTTGACGCCTGCGACACGGACCGTGTTTCCCTTCTGAAGGCCGCCGACATCCTCGAAGACCGCGTGGTACGTGGTCTTGGCGGCGAAAAAGTTCTCCTGGGCGCCGATCGCAAAGGCGGTGCTCGTGCCGATCACCAGAGCGACCACGACGAAGATACCCACACGAAGTCGAGTTGCGGCAGTGGTCCTCATGTCTTGCCCGGGGCCCCCTTACCCGGCACTCTTTAGCAGAGTTTCGGTATCTTCGTCGACTGGCGCGTTCCCCTCGAAGAAGTCCCGCACGCGTGGGTCCTCCGAGGCGACCAGCTCGTCCGGGGTGCCGGAGAAAATTACGTATCCGTCTTGGATCATGGCGATTCGGTCGCTGATCGCGAGCGCAGTGTCCATGTCGTGCGTCACGACGACAGACGTGACGTCGAGTGTTTCATTCAGGTACTCGATGAGGTCCGCGATGCGCGTCACGTTGATCGGGTCGAGGCCAGTCGTCGGCTCATCGTAGAGGAGCACTTCGGGTCGAATCGCGAGCGCGCGCGCTAGCGAGACGCGCTTCTTCATGCCGGCGGACATGTCTGCGGGCCACGTCTCCTCCGTTCCCGGCAGCCCGACGTAGGTCAGTGACTCCCGGACGCGTTCGGAGATCTCTTTCTCGCTCATGTCGAGCTGCTCGCGGAGACCGTATGCGACGTTCTCCTTCGTGCTCAGCGAGTCGAACAGGGCGCCCGCTTGGAACAGCATGGCGATCCGTCGTCGGACTGGCGCGTACTCAGCCTCGGTGATGCCCGAAATCCGCTGCCCGTCGAACGAGATCTCTCCACCATCGATGTCCAGCAGACCGATGAGCATCTTCAACATCACGCTCTTGCCCTGGCCGGAACCCCCAATGATCGTGATCACCTCGCGCTCGCGGATGTCGAGGTTCAGATCCCGATAGACCTGCTTCGGCCCAAAGGCCTTCTTCACCCCGCGAAACTGGATGAGCGACATCGGGCTAACTTTAGTTGGGGTTGGGTGCCGCGTCGACTACTGTAGGGGCCATGCGTCGGCGCGCCGCCTGGCTTCTATGGACCTTATTGGTTCTTGCGAGTTGCACCGGACGACGAGAGGTTGTGGGCGCCGCGGAGCCCCACACGGATGAGTTTGGACGCATGCGTATCCAGGCGCTCAAGTTGATGGAGCTTCGGGCCGACGCGGAACGCAAGAAGGCCCTCCGAAGCGCCGCTCAGGGCGATCCGGAGTCGGTGCCCGCAAACCTCAAGCCGCTCCTCAAGCAGATGCGCGCCGAGAACGTCGAGCTAACGGCGGCGGAGATCGAGGAGAGAGAAGCCTTGTTTTGGCGAATGCTCGACTTGACGTTCGCCGAAAACCCCGACGTCATGCAGGCGGAGATCGTATTCCTCGAAAAAGACGGCACGATCTCGGCATTCCGCTCTCCGCGAGAGCGCGAGGTGCCAGCCGGGGTGAAGTGGTTCGGGCTCCGCCAGGAGCGGACCTTCGCGGGCCTCGCGAGGTGCGTCACCGACGGCGGTTCGGAGCCCTGCGTGCTGATCCAGCTCAGGCCGCGAGACTTCGCGGGAAGCGCAGGACTGACGGTCGCGTTTCCTGAGTCTCCTTGATGCCCCGACCTAGCTTGACAGGGCCCCCCCCCGGGCCTAGCGTCCGCTCGCCCAGCCATGGCATTTTCGCTTTCGCCGGAACGTGAACAACAGGTCGACGAGATCCTGACCCGCTATCCGGAGCGCCGTGCGGCGCTCTTGCCGGTCCTATGGCTCTGTCAGCGCCAGAACGGCTGGATCAGCCCAGAAGTGGTCAACTATGTCTCGGAGCGCCTGGACTTATCGACCGCCATCATCAAGGGCGTCGTCACGTTCTACACGATGTTTTTCGACGAGCCGGTCGGAGAGAACGTCGTCTGGGTCTGTCGGACGCTCTCATGCGACCTCCGCGGAGGCAGGTCCATTCAAGACCACCTAGAAGCAAAGCTCGGATGCACCGCCGGCCACACCAGCTCGGACGGGAAGTTCACCTTGCTCAAGGCCGAGTGTCTCGCAGCCTGCGGCCAGGCGCCCATGGTTCAGATCAACGACTACTACTACGAGAACCTGGACGTTGAGCTGCTGGATCGCATCATCGATGCACATGCCGAGAAGGGTGGGGACGCGGCCGCAGCGGAGTTCTCGACGTTTGCGCGCTTCGAGCGCCCCCGGCAGGGCGATCCCGCCCCGGAGGCGTCGGTTCCTCCGCCCCCAACCGAAGAGGCGGTGCGCTTGGCTTCGCAGCCGCCGCCGGGCGCCGATGCCTCAAACCCGGGTGTGGACGAATCATGAGCGAATCGATCAAGCCATTGCTGACCTCGAGGTACGGGGTCGCGGAAAACTGGAAGCTTCCGAACGCCGAAGCGGCCGGAGCCTATGCCATCGCCCGTCAGGCCCTCACGAACCGTAAGCCAGCCGACCTCAAGGAAGAGGTCAAAAAGGCGAACATCCGAGGGCGCGGGGGTGCCGGCTTCCCTGCCGGTGTGAAGTGGGGCTTCCTCAATCCGCAGGAAGGCGAGCAGATTTACCTCGTCATCAACGCCGATGAGAGTGAGCCGGGTACCTTTAAAGACCGCAGCATCATGGACTTGGACCCCCATCGGCTCGTCGAGGGGGCGATCATCTCCTGTTACGCCATCGGCGCGCCCGTGGCCTACATCTACGTTCGTGGGGAGCTTGCGTTCTCCATCAACCGGCTCGAGCAAGCGATCGCCGAAGCGCGTCAGGCCGGCTACCTCGGGGAGCGCCCGTTCGGCGTCGACGTGGGCCACTCGATCGACGTCTACGTGCATTCCGGCGCGGGGGCGTACATCTGCGGCGAAGAGACCGCGCTGCTCAACTCGCTCGAAGGGCGACGCGGCGAGCCTCGGCTCAAACCGCCGTTCCCAGCGGTCAAAGGCGTCTTCGGGATGCCCACGATCGTCAACAACGTCGAGACGATTGCGTCGGTGCCGGACATCGTCGAGATGGGCGGTGATGCGTGGTCCTCGCTCAGCCGACTGCCCGGCGATGGCGGGGTGCGACTTTATGGCATCAGCGGCCACGTTAGGAACCCAGGCCTGTTCGAAGCGCCGGTGGGCATCACGATGCGCGAGCTCATCGACGATTACGCAGGCGGCATGGTGGGCGAGCGCCCCCTGAAGGCCGTGATCCCCGGCGGGTCTTCCACGCCCGTACTGGATCCACGGCGCAAGGTCGATGCGCCGGCCGAAGATCATCCGCTCCACAAGTGGCACGGCATGAGCGAAATCGATGTTCCGATGGGCGTCGACACCTATCGCGCGCTCGGCACCATGCTCGGAACCTGCTGCGCCATCGTCATGGACGACAGCGTCAACATGGTTGAGGCGTGCCGCAATCTGATGCGCTTCTACAAGCACGAGTCGTGCGGGCAATGTACCCCGTGCCGCGAGGGCACCGGCTGGCTCGTCGATGTGCTCGACAACCTCGTCCACGGCCGCGGCAAGCCCGAAGACGTGGACCTGTTGGTCAACATCGCCAATAACATGATGGGCAACACGATCTGCGCGTTCGCCGACGGCACGGCGATGCCCCTGCTCGGCTTGGTGCAGAAGTTCCGCGAGGAGTTCATCGACGCGGCCGTCGATGGCGTGAGCGACGGCGTTCGGCACGACGACAGCGTCCGAAGCATGATAGAGGGGGCCGCGTGACGTTTGCCGGCGCAACGATGTTCGTCGTTACGGCGATCTTCGCGATTGCAGGCGGCCTGATCACAATTTGGTCGAAGCGGCCGTTGCGCGCCGCCATCGGTCTGCTCGTGCACATCATTTCGCTCTCGGGGATGTTCCTCACGCTCAACGCCCATCTGATGGCGGTCCTGCAGCTTCTGGTTTACGCGGGCGCGGTCGTCGTCTTGTTCGTCTTCGTCATCATGCTCATCGGCCCGGCCGCAGAGGTTGGTCCCATCGAGGGCCGCCTGGCCTCGCGTACGCTGAGTATTGCGATGGTCGTCGCTGTGGTGCTCGCGCTGTCGACCTCGGTGTCGTACTTCGACGCGCCCTGGGTCGAGGTGCCAGACGGCTTCGGGACGGTTCAGGGCCTCGGAATGGCGATCTATCAGCAGGCCGCCGTCCCCTTCGAGATCATTTCCATCACCCTACTGGTCGCAATCATCGGCGCGATCGCCGTGGCCCGGAGCCGGACGGAGTAGGGCGCGATGGGCATCGGCACGTATCTGGCATTGGCCTCCGTCCTGTTCGGCATAGGCGCCTCGGGCTTTCTGGTTCGCCGCAACATGCTGATCCAGCTCATGTCGATCGAGCTGATGCTCAACTCGGTCAACGTGCTCCTGCTGGCGTTCAACCGCGCCTACCCAGCCAACCACGACGGCCAACTCTTCGCGTTCTTCGTCATCGCGGTTGCGGCTGCCGAGCTCGTCATCGGTTTGTCGATTCTCATCGCCTACTACCGCATCAAGAAGACTCTCGATACCGACGACGCGACCCTGCTGAAGTATTAGACTCATGCATCCAGAAACCACTCAGCAGCTCATGCTCCTCTTGATCATCCTGTTCCCGCTGGGTGGGGCGATCTTCAACGGCCTGGTCGGGCGCTATCTGCCGAAGGGTCTCGTCACGCTCGTCGCGCTCGGCTCCGTGGCGGTTTCGTTCGTGCTCACGGTCCTGTCGTTCATCGAGCTCTATGGGATGAGCCACGACGCAGAGCACGCGGCTCTGGTCTACCACTTCTACGAGTGGTTCTCGGTGAAGATCCCTGGTGGCGCGGTGGTGCCGATCAACGTGCAGTTCGCGATGGATTCGCTCAGCGGTGTCATGACCTTGGTCGTCACCGGCATCGGCGGTCTCATCCACATGTACAGCGTTGGCTACATGGGCGAGGACGAGGGCTACCCGAGGTTCATGAGCTTCTTGAACCTGTTCATGGCCTCGATGTTGATTCTGGTCCTCGGCAGCAGTGTGCCGGTCATGTTCATTGGCTGGGAGGGCGTCGGGCTCTGCTCGTATCTGCTCATCGGTTTCTGGTACCAGAACCGGGACTATGCGGCGGCCGGCCGCAAGGCGTTCGTCGTCAACCGCATCGGCGATTTCGGCGTCCTCGTCGGGATGTTCATTTTGGTGGGGGTCGCCGGCTCGTTCGAGTTCGCCGACATCAATCAGGCGGCGGTCGGTGGCCAGTTCCAGGGCGACTTCCCTGTTTGGCTCTTCGGCATGGCGCCGAGCCTAGCCACGGTCGCGTGCCTCTTCCTCTTCCTCGGTTGCACCGGCAAGAGCGCGCAAATTCCGCTCTACGTCTGGCTCCCGGACGCGATGGCGGGCCCGACGCCGGTCTCCGCTCTCATCCACGCTGCGACGATGGTCACCGCGGGTGTGTACCTCTGCTGCCGGCTTTCGCCATTGTTCATCACATCTGACGTGGCCATGTCCGTCATTGCCGTTACCGGCACGCTGACCGCGCTTCTCGCGGCTTCGATCGCCGTCGTTCAGCGCGAGATGAAGAAGATCCTGGCCTACTCCACGGTGAGCCAGCTCGGGTTCATGTTCGCGGCGGTCGGCGTGGGCTTCTTCGCGGCTGGCTTCTTCCACGTCTTTACGCATGCGTTCTTCAAGGCCTGCCTCTTCCTCGGCGCCGGCTCCGTGATGCACGCGGTGCACGCTCACGGTGACGCCGACATCTTCAAGCTCGGCGGAATGCGAAAGTACACGCCGATCACCCGGTGGACCTTCCTCGCGAGCTGTCTGGCCATCGCGGGATTCCCGCTCACGAGCGGCTTCTTTTCGAAGGACGAGATCCTCCTCGGGGCGGCGGCGCAGATCTACCGTGGCGACAACGCGCTCATGCATGGCGTCGGTTGGTTCGTGCTGGTCGGGCTCACGCTCGCTGCCGTGATGACGGCCTTCTATATGTTCCGGCTCTACTTCCTCACGTTCACCGGGGAGTACAGAAGCGCCGACCAATCGGGCGACCACCCCTACGACGCGCATCCGCACGAATCGCCGTTGAGCATGACGATCCCGCTCATGGTGCTCGGCTCCGGTGCCCTCGTCGTCGGCTTTTTGGGCCTTCCGCACGTGCTGCCGATCACCGGCACGCACTTGACCGAGTGGAGTTGGTGGGGCCACTGGATGCACAGCTCGGTCGCAGGGCAGCCCGTTCCCGAGGAGCTTCACATCGTCAACCTCGCGTCCGGGCTCGCGTTTGGCGCCATGGCCATTGGGATCAGCGCGGCGTGGGTGCTCTATCGGAACAAGAGCGAGGACCTGCTCGCGCAAAAGATTCCGGCACGCCTCTATCAGCTCGCTTTCGACAAGTGGCGCGTGGATGAGCTCTACGCTGCGACGATCGTGAATCCCATCAAGAAGGTCGCTACCGTTGCAGGCCACGCCGACATGACCTTCGTCGATGCGCTCATGACGAAGTGGCCGAGCTTCAAGGTGCGCGAGAGCGGCCGCGCGCTTGCGCGGATGCAGAACGGCGTCGTCCAGATGTACGGAGCCGTTATGATCGTGGGCTTCGTCGGCGTAATGGCGTGGTACTGGACGCCGCACTCTCGAATCGAAGCCGAGTTCGAAGGAGCGAGTGTTGCGCTCTCCACGCCCGCCGGGCTCGGCTACGAGTATCGTTGGGACGCCAACTCCGACGGCGAGTTCGAGACGGAGTGGGGCGGCGAACCGGGCACATCGTTCGAGTACGGCGACGAGGACATTCGTGGCGTGGGCGTGTTCATCATCAGCACCCAGTCCGGAGCCATCGAGCGCGTGGAAGTCGGCGAAGAATGGGTGCCGCTGCCCATGGAATCGGTCATGCCCGCGGAGCTCATCTCGCCTCGGGACGCCGGCTTCGAGGTTCGCATCGACGGCCGCGATCTCTTGTTCCGCAAGCCCTTCGCTCGAACCAGGGGATCTGGAAGCAAGGAAGTGCGGCTCCCGATGGGCCGTCAGGGGCGCCTCGGGGCCGCGCGTGTAGTTGGCAGGCCGTTGGTCGAGGCCACGGTCGAGGTTCGCAACGCCTTCGGCAACACGCGTGTCGCGACCAAGGAGCTCGCTCTGCCCTTCGACGTCGAGCCTCCCGCTCACGCGTCACTGGTGCCCGTCCAAGATGAGGTGCTCCGATGAACACCCACATCCTCTCGTCGCTGCTCGCGGTCCCCGCAATCGCCGCGATCGTGATTCTTCTCCTCCCCCGCTCGTGGGAAGGCGCGATTCGCCGCTTCTCGATTGTCGCGATGTTGCTCGAGCTGGTCCTGAGCCTTCGGTTGGTCTTCGCAGATTACTCGGGCGCGGCGTACAACTTCGTCGAGCACGTCGTCTGGATCGAGTCGTTCGGCATTTCTTACAAGCTCGGCGTCGACGGCCTGTCATTGTGGCTGATCGTCTTGACCACAGCGCTTTCGCCAGTCGCGCTGTACGCCTCGTGGGGCAGCGTCACGACGCGCATCAAGGAGTACGCGTTTTCATTCCTGCTGCTCGAGATCGGGATGCTCGGGGCGTTTCTCGCGCTCGATCTGTTTCTCTTCTACGTCTTCTGGGAGCTGATGCTGGTGCCGATGTACCTCATCATCGGCGTCTGGGGTGGCAAGGACCGCGTCTATGCGGCCGTGAAGTTCTTCATCTACACGATGGTTGGAAGCCTATTGATGCTGGTTGCCATCCTGTACGTCGTTTCGAGCTACGAGCAGCTCGCTGGCCACTACACGTTCGACCTTCACCAGCTGTCGACCCTCGTGCTGCCCGCACTCCCGCAATACCTCTGCTTCTCGGCCTTTGCGCTCGCCTTCGCGATCAAGGTGCCGATGTTTCCGTTCCACACCTGGCTGCCCGACGCGCACGTTCAGGCGCCGACGGGCGGCTCCGTGATTCTGGCGGCTGTGCTGCTCAAGCTCGGCATCTACGGCTTCATCCGGTTCGCGATGCCGCTCTTTCCCGTCGCCAGCCAGGCGCTCGGTCCCATCCTTGCGGGTCTCGGCATCGTCGGCATCATCTACGGCGCGTACACGGCGTGGGTCCAGCGCGACCTCAAGAAGCTCATCGCCTACAGCTCGGTGAGCCACATGGGCTTCATCCTGCTCGGGCTCTTCGCGATGAACCGAACCGGCATATCCGGCGCAATGTTGCAGATGATCAACCACGGCATCTCGACCGGCGCACTCTTCCTTTTGGTCGGGGTCCTCTACGACCGTCGACACACGCGCATGCTCGACGATTTCGGTGGGCTCGCGAAAGTGATGCCCTGGTACACGCTGTTCTTCCTCATCATCACGATGAGCTCCATCGGCCTGCCGGGCACCAACGGTTTCATCGGGGAGTTCATGGCGCTTGCCGGCACGTTCTTCTCTCGTACGCCGATTGGTTTTGGCACGTCCTGGTTCATCATGACCCTGCTCGCGACGACGGGCGTGATCTTCGCCGCGGTCTACATGCTCCACGCTGTGCTCCGCATCTTCTGGGGCCCGGTGACCCAAGAAGAGAACGAATCAATCCCAGACATCAATCGCCGCGAGACCTTGGCGGTGCTTCCACTCATCTTCATGGTGTTCTGGATCGGCCTCTACCCGAAATTCTTCCTCGACAAGATGAACCCCGCGGTCGATTCGTTCGTGACGGACTTCACGGTTCGGTACTACGAGGGCCGTCGGACCTCCGAGGCGCGCTTGGTCGATTTCGATGAGCTCAAGGAGCGGCTCGAGGCCGCCGGCAAGCTTGCGATGGCGCAGCCAGCCGAAGAGGAGGGGCGCCCATGACTGGGCTGATCGGTGTGTCGCCGCTGTTGTTGTTGGTCGTCGCCGGCCTCAGCATCATGCTGATCGACGCATTCACGGACGATCGCACCGAGCTGGCGATCGTGACGGCGGCATCGCTTTTCGTTGCAGCGACTTTGGCGGGAGTCCTGCTCGTCGGCGAAAGCATCGCCGTCGCGCCCGAGGCGGTGACCCGCTACCTCGCGGTCGATCGGATGGGCCTCTTCTTCGACGTGATCATTTGCGCCGGGGCTGGACTCTCGACCCTGCTTGCCGGCGCATATCTCCGTGAGCATGGGTTCGAGCGCGGCGAGTTCTATGTGCTCGTCATCTTCACCGCGTTTGGTGCCATGGTGCTCGCGCGCGCACTCGACCTCTTGAGCATCTTTCTCGGGCTCGAGACCATGTCCCTCGGCGCGTACGCGCTGGTCGCCTATCGTCGAACGAGCGCACGCTCGGTCGAGGCGGCGGTAAAATACTTCCTGCTCGGCTCTTTTGCAGCGGCGATCCTTCTCTTCGGCAGCGCCTTGCTCTATGGGGCGACCGGCCACACCGACCTTGCCGGCATTCGAGAGTCGATCGCAGCTGGCCAAGCCGACGCGGTCCTCACGGTCTTCTCACTGATCATGTTGATCGTCGGACTGACCTTCAAGCTCGGCGCTGTGCCCTTCCACATGTGGGTTCCTGACACCTACGAGGGTGCGGCCACGCCCGTCACGACGTTCATGTCCGTGGTCGTGAAAGCCGCAGCGGTGGCGGCGTTGGTTCGTGTGCTGGTCGGGGCGTTTGGTGATCCATCGACCATGGGGCTCTACACCGGCTGGACGCCGGTGATCATCATTCTCGCTGTCATCTCGATGATTTACGGCAACCTCGCAGCGCTCGCACAGAGCAGCGTCAAACGCATGCTGGCGTACTCGTCGATTGCGCACGCCGGCTACATCCTCGTCGGGCTCGCGGCGGCCTACGAGGTCGGCCCTGTCGCCGTCAGCGCCGTGTTCTACTACATGGCGGCTTATACCTTCTCGAACGTTCTGGCGTTTGGCTCGTTGATTCTCATGGGCTCCAAAGGCAAAGAGGCCGTCAGTTTTGCCGACCTCGCCGGAGCTGGGCGCCGTCATCCGATGGCAGCGTTCCCGTTCGTGATCGGCGTTCTTTCGTTGCTCGGCCTTCCGCCGACGGCCGGCTTCTTCGGCAAGTACTACGTGTTTAGTGCAGCCGTGCAGGCGGGTGGCCTGATGGTCTGGGTCGCCGTGCTTGGCGTGCTCGCAAGCGCCGTGGGCGCCTACTACTACCTCAAGGTGATCGTCTACCTCTACATGAAGGAGCCGGAAGAGGACGCCCCCATCGCGGTGCCGATGCAGTCCTGGTACATCGTCGTAGCGTTGGTCCTCGCGGGCTACTACGTGATGAAGCTCGGGCTCTTCCCCAGTCAGTACCTCGACTGGGCCGTCGCCGCGGCCGCGAGCATGTTCAGCTAACCGGCGCGCCCCAAGCGATTTCCGGGGCGCACTAGGAGTCGCCGCGCACGATCTTGGGGGAGTGCGTCGAATGCGCGCTTCCAGGCGGCGAAGCGGCCGCCCCCGTGAACCGCATCGAGCACGGCTCGGCCTTCTGCCCTTCCGCCTTGCGCGAGGACATACTCGACCCACGCCCAACGAGCGCTCGTCGCGCGGACGTCGACCCGCCCACGCACGCCCCGCCGTAGCCGCTTGAGCCTCGCCTCCACCAACGGCATACCCGCGAACGGTGTTCCATCGAGCGGCGTGTTTCGTTTCGCTACGAACGGAGCCACCCCGAGGGACACGGGAATGATCGACGAAAGCTCTTCACCGAACGAGATCAGCTCGTCGATGTCGTCGTCGGTTTCAGTCGGGAGGCCAACCATGACGTAGAGCTTGAGACGCTTCATGCCGTGTTTGCGCGCCAGATCCGCCGCGTTCCGAAGTTGTGCCTCGCTGGTGCGGCGCTGGATCACTTCGCGCATGCGTTGGCTGGTACCATCGCTGGCCGTCGTCAGGACGCGATGGCCGCCACGGCGGAGCGCGGCGACGAGCTCGTCGGTGAGCCGGTCTGCGCGAAGCGACGACAAGCCGACCTCTCGTCCCGAGTCGGCCAATGCGTTCACGATGTCGACGATCTGAGGGTGGTCGGTCGTGGCGGCGCCTACGAGCCCGACACGCTCGGCGCGGTCGGGCACCAGGGACAAGACACGCTCCTTCTTCACGATTCGCATCCCGTCGTTGGTCGAGCGCCTCATCACGCAATAGGTACAACCCCGATGGCAGCCTCGCTCGGGTTCGATCAAGAACATGTTCCGGAGCTCGGTGTGCGGAGTGATCACCTGCGAGAACGCCGGAATAGCGTCGCTCCCGGCCTTGTCGATCGGCGGTAGCAGGTCGCCGTCGAGGCTCGGGACGAACACGTGCGGATGCTTTGACAGCTCCCGGAGCGCGCCCTCTCGGGTCTCCGAGTCGAAGATCGTGCCGAGGACCTCGTGAACGGACTCGTCGGCTTCGCCCATGAGCACGGCGTCGACGAACGGGGCGAGAGGAAGGGGATTGCTGAAGGTGAGCGGCCCTCCCGCGAAGATGAGTGGGTGTCGCGAGCCTCGCTCTTCGGCGAGCGGCGGAATGCCAGAGAGCTCGAGTACCTGAATCAGGCCCGCAAGCTCTGTTTCGTAGGCGACCGAAAACGCGAGGATTGGGTAGTCGGATATGGGCCGGAGCTTCTCATAGGTGACGAGGGGCGTTCGCGAGCTCTGCCATGCGTCGACGTCGTCCGGTAGGAACGCGCGATGGGCCGCGCGGCCGTCTACCGCGTTGATCGATCGATAGAGCGTCTGGTAGCCGAGAGACGACATCCCCACGTGATAGGGGCTCGGGTAGACCAGCGCGATTGACTCGGGTGCATCCTTGTCGATCTCGCCGATCTCGTCGCCCCGCCGCGCCACGATCTCGCTCTTCAAGTCCTTCACAGGAGTATGTTACTCGACAGCGCTGCCGATGCGAGACCAGCGAATTCGTTCTAAGAGCGATCCGCGCGTGTTCTTCCACGACATGTAGATGAACAGCGTTTTGCCTTTGATGCGGGAATTGGGCACCGCCCCGATCAGGGGGTTTCGGCTATCGTTCGAGCTGTCGCGATGGTCGCCTAGGACGTAAACGTGGCCTTCCGGGACCTTGAGCGGAAGGCGGTCCAAGGGGAAGTCGTGCTTCGAATGGCTCATGCGGTGCGGCGTACCGTCGAGCACTTCCTGATAGACCCGGCAGGTGGGGTCGATGCTCTTCTGCGCGTCAGCTGCGCACGGGCCCAGCTCGGAGGTCGGCAGCACCTCGCCGTTGCGCGAGATCTTGCCATCCCGAATGAGGATCTCGTCGCCGCCCACTCCGATGACGCGTTTGACGATGTCCTCGTTGTCGGCCGGGCTGTGCAAGATGATGATGTCGCCGGGGTCCGGGCCGCCCCAGTTCACCACGGCCTCGTGTGTGAATGGCAAGAACAGGCCGAAAGGGTACTTCGCGACCACGACGCGATCTCCGTCGAGGAGAGAGGGCTCCATCGAGGGCCCATCAATCGCAAAGGCTTCGAAGAGGGTGATCCGGATGAACAACGCGAGCACGAGCGCGCCGCCGATCGTCAGCACATTCGATTTCCAGCCATCGCTCTTCTTCGCTTTGCGCGCCCCTCTCGAAGCAGCCTTGTCTGGTTGTTTGCTCATTCGTCAGGCACTACCGGGAAGCTGCGTCGGCGGCGACTTCGGTGGCGCGGACGCTAGTCTGCGGCTAGGGATGCGTCAAGCGACCCATGGCGACCCTTTGTATCGACACGGCATCCGCGCACGGCATGGTCGTCGTCGCGCGGGACGACGGCGCGACCGCGGCCGAGCGTTGGCAATCCGCGGGTCGCCACGGGGAGAATTTGTTCCGCTACATGGAAGCCGCGCTCGGGGAGGCCGGCGTATCCCGCGAGGAGATTACGCTGATCGGCGTGAGCATTGGGCCGGGTGGGTTCACGAGCCTTCGAGTTGGCCTGGCAACCGCCAAAGGTCTCGCACTCGGCCTCGGCTTGCCCATCGTTGGAGTCAGCGAGCTTCGTGTGGTCGCGCGTTCGATCGACGCAGAGCCTGGGATCGCGCGCGTACCTGTCACGAAAGCATACCGAGGAGACGTTTTTACCGCGGCCTACGTCATCGACGGAGACGTCGTACAGGCGCTGGTGGATCCATGTTTCGGCCCTCCCGATGAGATTCTTCCGCGCGTCCACGACTCCGTTGGCAAACGTCCCGTCATCGTTCGTACCGATCCGCCAACGCCGGAAGCGCTGCTCGCGGAGGTGCGCTACGTGCATCGAACCGAGGGGCCTGCCGACCTTGCGGCACTCGAACCAGCCTACCTGCGTTCGAGCGACGCCAAACTTCCCGAGCAGCCGCTACGGACGGAGCACTCGAGCTAGCTTCCGTGTGCGCTGGTCGCGTCTCGATACGCCCGTTCGTAGAGGCGGATCGTGCGCTCCCACGAGTGGTCGATTCGCATGACGCGGCTTTGCACCTCTCGAAACGCCTTGGTGTTGGCGAATGCCGCCGCCGCGCGCTGGAGCACCGCCAGGAGGGACCCCGTCGTCGGCTCGTCGTAGAGAAGCCCTGAGCCCGTCTTCAGGGAGGCTTCGCAGTCAACGACCTCGTCCGCCAGCCCGCCTTCGCGATGCACGATTGGAAGCGCGCCGTAGCGCTGCGCTCGCATTTGGATGTTGTCGGTCGGAGCTTCGCGGCCCGGCACGACGACGAAGTCGCTTGCGGCGATGAGCTGATGACGAAAAGCCTCGTCGCTGCCGGTCCTGATCTGGATTCGGTCGGGCCATTGATCCCAGAGCTCCTCGTAGATCGCAACGAGCTCCCCGTCGCCTTCGAGCTGTACGATCAGCTGGACCTCGTTTCGCAGGAGATCGGGTCCAACCTTGGCGAGAAGGTCCATCCCGTCACCTTCCACTCGCCCGATGGCGGCGAAGAGTGGGACGTCGCTGCGCACCGGCAGGGTGAGGTCGTGCTGGAACTCGGCCTTGCACTTGTCCTTGCCCTCCATATCGAATGGATCGAAGCGCGCGGGCAGATGCCCATCCGTGGCCGGATTCCAGACGGCCGGATCGATCCCGTGGCGCAAGCCGTTGAGCTTCGGCCCGATCTCACGAAACACATCGCCCAGGGCGTCCGTGCTTTCCGGCCGCTGGAGCCGATGAGCGTAGTTCGGAGAGAGCGCAGTGACCTGGTCGGCTGCGAGTAGGCCGGCCTTCAGCGCACTGATGCCATCCTGGTCGCGAGCGTCATCGCCGAGGCCGAGCCATGCGGCGTCGGCCACATCGAACCGACCCTGCGCCGCAGCGTCGTAGACGGTGAGTACCGAAGGCATGTCGGGAAGCGCGGTTCGTAGCCGCGCGACTACCGCCGCCCCGGCCCAGCCGTGAGCGTGAACGAGGTCGTAGTCCGTCGCGTTCTGCCGAACGAGCTCCGTGGCCGCTCCGGCAAACAGGCCCACACGCGAAGCGTCGAGCTGCCCCCCCTCACCCTCGAGCGAATCCGCTGACAAGAGGACCTCCTCATTGCCGATGAAGGTCAGACCGACGCCGTCCGCGCTTCGCCCGGTGTACAGCTCGCACGACCACGGGCGCCCTCCGAGCTCCAGCTCGAGCTTCGTAAGGCGGCGCGCGAGGGCGAGCTTCGCGGTGTCGATATGGCGAAAGAGCGGCGACACGAGGTCCACGGTGTGGTCCGCGCGGCGCAACACCTTGGCAAGGGTCATGATGTCACCGGCTTCTGGGGCCTCGGTGAAGGCTTGGGGAGCAATGAAGAGTATTCGCAAAGTGATAGACCATAGCGACTGTTTGCCAGGACGGCCACGTGCCGAGCGCGGGTTGCGAAGCGAGCGCCGTGGCCCAAGGTTCCCTGTGATGTCCAAGCGCAGCAAAATCGCGGTGACTGGCGCCTCCGGGCTCGTCGGGACCAAGCTCGTAGAAACGCTTCGCGAGCGTGGCTATGAACCTCTCAGAATGGTGCGGCGAGAGCCAAAGAGCGCCGATGAGGTCCAGTGGGATCCCGCGGGCGGCTCGATCGACGCCGCCGGCTTAGCAGGGATTGCCGGCGCCGTGCACCTCGCGGGCGACAACGTGGCTTCGGGCCGCTGGACCGAGGCCAAGAAGGCGCGGATTCGGGACAGCCGCGTGCAAGGCACCGAGCTGCTTGCAGGAGCGCTCGCGAAGCTCTCGCCAACACCAAGGGTCATGGTCTCGGCGTCGGCCATTGGCTACTACGGGTCGCGCGGCAATGATGCGGTCGATGAGACGGGTGCGCTCGGCGACGGCTTCCTCGCGTCGGTCTGCGCAGAATGGGAGGCCGCGACCGTCGCCGCGGAGCGCGCCGGCATTCGCGTTGTGAACGCGCGCATTGGCGTGGTCCTCGATGCAGACGGAGGCGCGCTCGCCAAGATGAAGATGCCCTTTCTCTTTGGCCTCGGTGGGCGCATCGGCGACGGCAGTCAGTACATGAGTTGGATCACGTTGAACGATGTCGTAGCCGCGCTCGTCTTCGCGCTGGAACGCGAAGACCTCGAGGGGCCAGTCAATCTAGTCGCGCCAACGCCCGTCACGAACGCCGAGTTCACCTCCACGCTCGGCCGCGTGCTCAAGCGGCCGACTGTGCTCCCGGTGCCGAAGTTCGCACTCCGCCTCGGCGCAGGCGCGGAGATGGCCGACGAGATGCTGATCGGTGGTTCTCGCGTGATTCCCGCAGCGCTCGATGCGCACGGCTTTGAGTGGGAGCATCCCATGCTCGAACCAGCGCTGCGCTCGCTCTTTTAGCGCGCATGCGGCCCGGGGGGCTCAAGCGACCGCTTCGCCGTCGAGCTCGATGAGGGTAATCTCGGCGGGCGCGGCGATACGCATTGGCGGGCCCCAGTAGCCAGTCCCAGAGCTGACATAGATCTGAGAATCGCCACGGGCGTGCAGTCCCGAGAGGAATGGCTGGACTAGCCTGGTCAGCACGCCGAACGGGAAGATTTGCCCACCGTGCGTATGTCCCGAGATTTGGAGGTCGACGCCGTGCTCGCGTGCTTCGTCGAACTGCACGGGCTGGTGCGCCAGGAGAATGACCGCCTTGCTGGTATCGCGACCCGCCATCGCGCGCGCCATGTCTGCGCCGTGACCATTGCCGAATTGATGGGCCGTCCAGTCGTCGACACCGGCGACGTGGATCGTTTCGCCGTTCTTCTCGAGAGCGACGTGCTCATTGCGAAGAGCGCGGATGCCCAGGCTTTCGAGGAAGCCGAGCCATGGGTCCGCGCCAGAATAGTACTCGTGATTGCCGGTGACGAAGTAGGTTCCGAGCCGGGCTCGGATCTCCCCGAGAGGCGCGACGGCGTGACCCAAATCGTCCACGCTTCCGTCGATGAGGTCGCCAGTGATCGCGACGATGTCCGGTTCGAGGGCGTTCACCTTCCGGACGACGTCTTCGACGAAGTCGCGACCGATGGTGAGGCCCACGTGCATGTCGCTGAGCTGCACGAGTCGCAGCCCGTTGAGCGATTCGGGGAGCTTCTTGAGACGAACCGGTACGTGTTTCACTTCGACGGGACGAATCGCAGACCACACCCCCCATCCGGAGAGAGCCAAGCCGAGGGCGCCTGCCCCGCCGGCAAGAAGCTGCGCCAAGACCTCTCGGCGTCCCCCGCTGACCGAGGTCATGCTCGCGTATTTCATCCAGCCAAAGCGCGCCAGCTCGCCGCTCCACAAGAGCACGAGGAGTACGAACATCGAGCCCATCCAAATGTAGCCGACCCAGGACACGGGGATTGCGACGGGCCGGGGAAGCATTCGCCACGCCAGCATCGACGCGGGTATCGAGCACGCGAGCAAGACGAGCGCTACCGTCGCGATCTGACGCCACGGAGCGGGCAGCATCGGATCGCGGATCAGCCGGGCCCACAAGTAGTAGTGGATTCCGAGCGTGAGCCCGAAGATGACTCCGAAGAAAATGAGGATGCGGCCAACCGACATGAGAACCGAGCTAAGTTCGCATAAGGATGGGCGGTCCTAGCGTCAAGTTGCCGCTTGGCCGGGTACCGCCGGATCGGGCGAGTCGTAGCGCTTCTTGCTGTCCTCGAGGTGGGCGACCAGTCGTTCGCGGACCTCGGGGTGGGTGAGGGCGACGATTCTTGCGGCGAGGAACGCCGCGTTCTTCGCTCCATCGACTCCGACCGTGGCGACGGGCACGCCGGGCGGCATCTGGACAGTCGCGAGCAGGGCGTCGACGCCCTGGAGGGCCCCTGAAGCGATGGGCACCCCGATCACCGGGCGCATCGTGTGCGCGGCAACGGCGCCGGCCAGGTGAGCGGCCATGCCCGCGCATGCGATGAAGACCTCGACCCCCTGTCCCTCCGCCGCGGCGATGTACTCTGCCGTCTCACGAGGGGTGCGATGCGCCGACAAGACGCGCACATCGTTCGGCACGTCGAGGCTATCGAGCACTTCGCGCGCCTTGAGAACGACCGGAAGATCGCTTGGGCTTCCGGTCAAAATAGCCACCACGGGTGTATCGCTCTTGCTTAGTTGGCTGTTTGTCACATCGCCTCCCAGACAGAGGGGCTTTTAGCGCAAAGCGCGCAGCCCGTCACCCTGTCGAGGTGCTCCGAAACACGCTCCGACCTCCCTTTACCCTTTCGGAAAGACAGCATATAAACCCGGCATCGTATGCACGTAGACTCGGCTAAGCTCAGTCGCAGCGTTGTACCGGCCGGACTACTGGCCATCGCGCTGCTCCACACCCTTCCACGAACCGCAGCTGCCGAAGAGCCGCCTGCCGACTCGGCTACAGCCGAGGCAGCGGGCGAAGACGCCGCCGCGGAAGTCGCGCCCGCCGCTCCAGCGGCCCAAGAAGTGGTCGACGCGCTCGTCGTCGCTCCCGGTAGCGTGCCAGCCGAGCCCGCCGACCCGAAGAGTGCCATCGACACCGTCCAGGCGGCCATGGCCGTGGTCGAGAAGCAGGCGGTGGAGGGCGTGGGCGACACCTACGTGATCGACTTCGGCGACACCTTCGATTGGGTGCAGATGGTGTCCGGCGAGTGGATCAAAGGCAACGTCGAACGGATGCGCAACGATACGCTCGAGTTCGATAGCGACAAGCTCGACTTGTTGTATCTCGATTTCGCGGACGTGGCACTCGTGCACTCGCCCCAGGTCAACACTTACGTGTTCGACGATCGCGTCTCCGCCACCGGCCGCGCGGTCATCACCGAAGACCAAATCATCGTCGAGACAACGGATGGGGGAACGAAGGTTTTCCCGCGAAGCGAGCTCGAATCCATTGTCGAAGGCCAGAGGGAAAAAGACTGGTGGTCGATGAGCCTGCGGTTCGGCCTCCAGCTCAATCGCGGCAACACCAATCAGTTGACCTACAACATCGACTTCAACACCAGGCGCGAAGATAGGCTCACGCTCCTCGATTTGAACTACAACGGGACGTTCGGTACCACCGACGGGGAGCAGGTCGTGAAGCGGCACCTGGGTGAGGGTCTCTTCAATGTCTTCCTCGGCAGCCGGTGGTGGGTCACCCCGCTGTTCGGCCAGTTGTTCAACGACACCTTTCAATCGATCAAGTTCCGCGCAACGCCCGCTGCTGGTGCCGGCGTTCACATCATCGACGAACCGAACGTCGAGTGGGACTTCCAGACTGGTTTGGGTTACCAGTTTCTCCGGCTCACGAGCGATGCAGATCCCGCGTTGGAGAACCCACAGAGCGACGTGTTCGTCCCCCTCTACACGTATTGGAATTTCGACATTACAGGTGACATCGACCTGACGCTGAGCTGGCTCACCAACTTGGTCGTCACGACGATCGGCAACACCAACCATACGGGGAAGGCCGATCTGGCGGTCGAGCTCACCAGCGTCCTCGACCTGAGTGTCGCGTTCCTCTTCCTGCGCACCGAGGATCCAGCGCAGCCCGCGCCGGCCACTCCCCCGGAACCCGAGGTCCAGAAGAACGAGTACCAGCTCGTCGTGGGCATCAGTCTCGAGCTCGGCTAGCGCTCGTCCGCGTCCGCGTTGGCGTCGGGTTCTGCGTCGGCCTCGTCTTCCTTCGTGGCCTCTTTGTGCTCTTGGATCTCGGTCTCGAGCGCGACGCGCTTGGCGGTGAGCTCCTCAAAGTGCGCTTGCGCCAAGGCGTCGTCCGCTTTCCCGTCGCTCTCTTTGTCGAGCCGTGCAATCTCCGCGATGACTTCCTTGAGCCGCTCCTCGGCTTTCGCCTCATTCTCGGCGAGCTCCGCCTTGTCGAACATTCGCTCCTCCGGGCGCGTTTCATCGGCCGGGGCGACCTTCGGCTTCGTGCGATGGCTTCCTTCTGGAATGAAGACTCGCTCGGGCTTGATCTGCCGCTGGTTCATGAACGTCGGGGAGACGATCTCGATGCCCGCCTGATGAAGCGAATCGAGCATGCACCCGCGAAGCTTCGACTCCGCGCTGATGAGGTATTTCACTTCTTCGAGGAAGCCCGCCACTTGGTAGGTGATCGAGAAATCTCCAAGCTCGAGGACGAATACGAAGGGGTCGGTGAGACCGGCGTCCTCGGCGGCTTTCACCAAGCACTTCTCGATCTTCTCACGGGGCACGTCATACCCGAGTGATACGGTGCTCGAAATGAAAGTTCCGGACGCGCGCACGACCGTGACGGGATTGCTCACCAAGTAGAGATTGGGGAAGGTCGTGAGGTTTCGCCGCTCGGTTTGGATCTCCGTTCGCAGCAATCCGAGCTCGGAGACTCGCCCGCGATGCTCGTCGACGACGATGAAGTCGCCAGGCCTGAAGTTGCGAATGGAACGGAGCATGAAACCTGCCATCGCGTTTCCGAGCAGCGTCGTCGAAGAAAGGGCGATTGCAGCGGTGACGAGGATGCCAAGCAGGCTCATCAGTTGACCGCGCCGTTCGTTGTCGATCGGCAGCTCCAGAATCAGCACCACCACCAGGGCGCCGGCCACTGCAGCGATGAGCACCTGAGCGCCGACGAGGTTTCCCGTCGGTTGGCGGCGCTTGATCAGGATATGGTAGGCCGCAGCGATGACGAGGATCCCGATCAACAAGGTGACTAGGAACGGAAGCCATTCGCGCAGCAGCGCGAGGATCGACTGGAGGTAGTCCATGGGCGAGGGAAGCATCGCAGAACGCGAGGGGGTTCGTAAACAGGAACTGCCGCAAGGGGCCCCAGGAAGGCGTGTAGTGTTATAAGCACCGCGTGAAGCGTACTGTTCTCGCAGCCGTCGCCGTCCTTGCGATCCTTGCCTCGATCTTGGACCTCTACGGACCCACGATCTTCGATCGGGCTGCGAACCGAGTCTACGACGACCCCCCATATGAGGTGACCGAGCATGGGCGGGCTCTCTTCGACGAGCTCTTCGTCGTGGATCTCCACGCGGACTCGCTGCTCTGGGAGCGCGATCTCAGCAAGCGCCTCGGTCACGGGGCGATCGATGTCCCGCGATTGATCGACGGGAACGTGGCGATTCAGTCGTTCTTCATCGTCACCAAGACGCCGTGGATCACGACGATTGACGAGACGTCTCCGAACTCGGACGCCATCACGACTCTCATCGTAGCTCAGGACTGGCCTGAGAAGACCCGCACCAGTCTCCTCGAGCGGGCGCTCTATCAGGCTTCGCGCTTGCACCAACTGGCCGAGGAGTCGCAAGGTCGTCTCAGGGTCTTGAAGACCAAGGTCGATCTCGAAAGGTATCGCGAAGCACGTGCGAAGGGCGGAGCGGGAGTCGCCGGCATCCTCGGTGTCGAAGGCGCGCATGTCCTCGAGGGCGACCTCCGGAACCTCGGCAAGCTGTACGACGCCGGAGTTCGGATCTTGGCGCCAACACATTTCTTCGACAACGACGTCGGCGGCTCAGCGCATGGCGTCGACAAGGGCGGCTTGACGGCGCTTGGCCGCAGTATGGTGCGCGAAATGGAGAACCGCGGGATGCTGCTCGACCTCGCCCACGCGTCGCCTGCGGTCATCGATGACGCGACAGCCATCGCATCGCGCCCCGTGATCGTCTCACACACCGGTGTTCGAGGCACGTGCGACAACAACCGCAACTTGTCCGACACGCAGCTGCGTGCGATCGCGGCGACCGGCGGGGTCATCGGAATTGGGTATTGGAAGACCGCCGTCTGCGGCAAGGATGCGGCGTTCATTGCCCGGGCGATCGTGTACACCGCCAACTTGGTTGGCGCCGAGCACGTCGCGCTCGGTTCGGACTTCGACGGTGCGGTGCCAGTACCATTCGACACGACGGGTCTCGCATTGATCGTCGACGCGCTGCTCGAGCAGGGCATGACCGAGGAGGACATTCGCCTCGTCATGGGTGAGAACGTCGCGCGCGTGTTTGCCGAAACGCTCCCAGACTGATCAGAACGTCAGATACAGGAGCACGCCGGCGAGGAACGCGTTGTCGATGCTCTTCATGCCGCTCGGGCGAATGATGTACTGGAGGTCGGGGGTGATCGTGAGCCAGGTGGTGAGGTTGAACGAGTACGCGCCTTCGAGGACCACCTCGACCGACTGGTCGGCCAACGCCCTGCTGAAGAACTCGTTCGCGAAACCGAGGGCGAGCACGTCGTCCGGGAGGCGTCGGCCTCGGCCCGTCCAGACCAAGCCGCCGCTCGCCAACGATGGGACCATCTTCTTCATCGGCTCGCTCTTCTTCACGAGTGCCGGCTATCTGCAGCTTCTCGAGGTCGTCAACGAGCCGGATCCGCTCACGAAAAAGCGTCCACGCGCCTCGCTCTGGCGCTGGGAGCTTCACAAGATCGGATGGTGGGCGAGCGCGATTCAGCTGCTCGGGACGCTCTTGTTCAACATGAACACCTTCGAGGCGATGCAAACGCTCGACCCAATCGCCGAGGACCGTTTCGTTTGGGCGCCATCTGCTTCTTCGTCGCCGCCTATTTGCTATTGCCCGAAATGACGGCACATTCTGCAGCGCAGTCCGAATGAGCCGCCGCCCCCCAATCGAGCACTAGGGGGCCTGAAAGGAATCCCAGACCATGGTGACGAAGCAGCGCAAATTGAGTGAGTTGTCGGAGCACGATGCGCAATTGAGTCCGGTCTACGGCCGATACGCCATGGGCCACCCCGTTCCGAAGTTCGAGCTGCCGGAACACGAGCTCGAGCCCGATGTGGCCTACCACCTCATTCATGACGAACTCATGTTGGACGGCAACGCCCGTTTGAACTTGGCCACTTTCGTCACGACTTGGATGGAGCCTCAGGCTGAAAAACTCATGGCCGAGTGCTTCGACAAGAACATGATCGACAAGGACGAATATCCTTACACGGCGATGATTGAGGAGCGTTGCATCAACATCGTCTCTCGCCTCTTCAATGCTCCGGAAACAGGTGTGGGCGCGTCCGCGATTGGCTCATCGGAGGCCGTCATGCTCGCGGGCATGGCCTTGAAGTGGAAATGGCGCGAGCGGATGAAGGCCAAGGGCAAGCCCACCGACAAGCCGAACATCGTGATGGGCAATAACGTGCAAGTCGTCTGGGAAAAATTCGCGCGCTACTGGGATGTGGAGCCGCGCTACATCGAGATGGAGCCCAACCAGTACACGATCACGCCCAAGGGCGTGCTCGACGCGGTCGATGAAAACACCATTGGAGTCATTCCGATATTGGGCGTCACCTACACCGGCGCATTCGAGCCGGTGGAGGCGATTCACGACGCGCTCGTCGAGTACAACGCCAAAACCGGCCACGACATCCCGATACACGTCGACGCCGCGAGCGGGGGCTTCGTCGCTCCTTTCCTCCATCCGGAGCTCAAGTGGGACTTTCGCCTACCCCTGGTGAAGTCGATCAACGTTTCGGGTCACAAGTACGGGCTCGTATACCCCGGCATCGGGTGGGTCGCGTGGCGTTCGCATGAGGAACTGCCGCAGGATCTCATCTTCCACGTGAACTACCTGGGCGGCGACATGCCGACGTTCACGCTCAACTTTTCGCGGCCCGGGAATCAAGTGGTCGCACAGTACTACAACTTCATTCGGCTCGGTCGCACGGGCTACAAGCGCGCCTTCAAGCAGATGCGCGACGTGGCCATGCACCTCTCTTCAGAGATCGAGAAGACCGGCCGTTTCGATCTGCTGAGCCGAGGTGACACGATCCCGGTGTTCGCGTTCGCTCTCAAGGATTCGAGCCACTACACGGTCTACGATCTTTCGGCCAAGCTCCGCGAGCACGGGTGGCAGGTGCCCGCCTACACGATGCCCCCGAAAGTCGAAGACCTCGCCGTGCTTCGCATCGTGGTTCGCGAGGGCTTCAGCCGGGACCTTGCCGACATGCTGATGCAGGACATTCACGGAGCCATTGAGCACTTCGAGTCCCAGCCGGGCTACAAGCCGTCCCAAGCTGACCAGCGCGGCAAGGTGCACAAGCCCTGCTGAGGACGACGCGGCCCGATGCCTCTTCGAACAGCATTCGAGCAGTGGGAGATCTTGATCGTCGCGCTGGTCCTTGGCGCAGCCCACGTCATCTCGCCGGCGATCTTCAAGCGCCGAAAGGACCCGGAGCGGCAGCGCGCGTTCGCAGGAGGGCTCTCGGTTGCCTACGTCTTCCTCCATCTGATCCCGAGCCTGGACGTTTCTCACAAGCTCGTCGGAGGGCGGATCTACTTCGTCGCTTTGCTCGGCTTCGTGCTGTTCTATGCCTTGGATGTTCGGTACCAACCGCCCCGACATACACACCCCAATAAGTATCACGCGTACCTCGGGGCCTTCTTTCTCTATGACGGGCTCTTGGTGTTCACCCTCGGGCTCAACCCGCCGACAACGCCCCTGCTTACGCTGGTGTTCGCTGTCGCCGTCGCCCTGGACGTGCTCGCCACCGATCTAGAGCTCGAGGAGCTCTACGGTGCGCGTTTCGTTCGGGCCGGGCGTTGGGTTCTCTTCGGAGGCGTCGCGACCGGATACGCGCTGAACCTGGTCCGGCGGCCCAATCCATTGGTTGTCGACATTCTCATCGCTGCCCTGGCAGGGTTCATGATGTTTCACACCTTCAATGGTCAGCTATCGAAGAAGAAGAGTCGCTTCCCCGCGTTCGTCGCCGGCGTCGCCACGTTTTGCCTCTTGCACATCGCGCTCGGCGCCGCGGACTGATCTCAGCGTGCTGAGGGCGTGCCCCCGAAACCGTCGAGCGGTGCCGCCTAGGGCGCGTACCAGATAGGCGAGGTGTACGCGCGCTCCTGAATCGTTGGCGGGTGTCCGGTCTTCGCAGGGTCGACATCGAGCGCGACTGCATCGTACAGGGAATGCCTCGGAGTTGGGATTTGGAGCACGCGCAGGTAGTAGAACGCGGCTTGCCCGGGATCGAATTGCGGGTCGGACCAATAGCCATGGAGTGCCGGCGCACCCTCGAGATCGAGGTAGCTCGCGGTGGCTAGATCGACCGTGTTGCTCAGGGGCGGAAGCGTCCCTTCCGGCCCGCGCTCGCGGCCGCCGGACCAGGTGACGTCGTACACCTTCTCGTGTGTCTTCCCCTCGGCATCCACCCAGCCCTTGACCAGCTGAATGCGATCGAGGTTGGCCCCTTCCGGATCCTTCACAGCGTACATCAAGAAGCTCGGCGCTTTGCCTTCGGGAGCGCCCTTCAGCGCGCTCCCCATGGGGTGCCCGAAGGTGTACCCGAGCGTGACCATGTTGGCCTTGCCGGCCTGTTTCGCGTCGAAGCTCCAACCACCAAAGAAGCGCACGCGAATTCGAGGTCCCGTGGTGGCATAGACCTCCTTGCGCTTGAAGGCGGCAAAGATCGAAGCGCGCGTGTTCTCTTCGGCCCACACCGCGGTGAGGCCCTGCGCGCTGAAGTCGCGGCCCTCGAGGCCCGGGGCCGCGCCCCAGAAATACGCTTCGTCTGCAGAGGCGAGTCCCGTGTGGGACCCCGTCGACGCGATCATCGCGAACTGGAACGGATTGGCTCCTACCGATTGGCCGATCTGTAGTCCGCGCAGAAGCGCGGTGCGGGCGTAGGAGCCGTCGCCGACCTCCGCCTTGCCCGCTCCAGCCGCGGGTGGGAACTTTTCGAAGTCCGCAAATTCGTCGTCCGGGGATAGCGCGGGATGCGTCTCAGAGTCGCCTTTGACTTGCGTGACCTCCGCGAGTGGCTCCCATCGCATGCGGGTTTGCGCATACGCTTCGGAAATCGGCTGCCCCTCGCTATCGAGCTCGGGATACATCGCGCCGCCGCTGAGGTTCGGGGCGTGTGGGATCGCGATGAAGTCCGTCGCCACTCGACTACTCGTCTCGCCGAGCCAACTCCACAGGTCTTCGGGCCGCTGGCCATCGAGCGCGCTAAAGGGTTCGAGCTGGCGTGCCTGCTCCGCGCCCTTGTTCATCAGCACTACGCGATGAACGTTGTCGCCGCCGGGCGCCGCGCCCCATTCCCAGCCGATGAAAGTCGTGAACGCGCAGGGAGAGTAGTGGCGCTCCGCCGCGTCGACCAGACTGCTCCACTCCGCTTTCCCGAGCCCCTCGGCGTGATCGGTGACGACGAGGAAGTCGAGCGGTGTCTCGAGTTGAACCTTTGCGCGGGTGTAGGGATTCACGACTGGAAGCCCCTTCGCCCAGCGGTACGCGGTGTCCGGATCAGCGGAAAGACCGCCGAGCTCGCGAGTATCCGGCGAGTAGCTCGTGTGCAGATGCGTATCGCCCCACAGGAGCCGATTGGGCTCGCGGGCGATGACCCCGGGATTTGTCGGCGGTGGCCCTTTGCAAGCAGCGAGGCCCGCCGCCGCCGTTGCCAGGGTGGTTAGAAGAAAGAACGCTGTTCGGAGGCGCTTCATTGGCTTTCAGTACTGAATCCGTGCCCCGATGGCCCAGGTGAACCCGCGCAAAGGCGTCGCGTCGGCGGACCGCGCGCCATCGGTGGTTTGAAAGTACACATAGGGCATGATCGCAACCATGAATAACCTGAGGTTGTAGCCGACCCCGACCCGACCCTGCGTCGCGACCCCTAGGTCGTCGAAGAGGGCCCCCGCCTGCATGAAGACTTTGACGTGGCGGATTGGCCACCAGCCGATTCCCCCACCGACCCACCAGTCCTGCGGACCCTGGAACAGGAGCTTGCCAAGCTTCTGGCCGAGGATCTCGAACGAGACCCCATTGAACTGACGATCGATGTGATACTCGTAGCCGAGGCCGATCGTGATGTTCTTCTGCCCGACTCCGGTTCGCGTGCTCGAGAAGTCGATATGCACGTGGTGCATTCGCTCCCGGTAATCGAGCTGGTATTTCTGCATTTGGGCAGGAGTGGGGGCCACGCCCGCGGCGTTCATGAGCATCACGATGAGGGCGGTCAACATCGGCTGTTACCCTTCCTCTGTCCGGATGGCTTCGGTCTCTTTCATGATCCCTTCGGTTCGGCAACGGTCGCATTCGGCCGGATTGAAGCGGATGATTGTTCCATGCACCCAATGCCCAAAGATGTCGAGGGTCGGAATCACTGCATGGCCGCCTTGAGCACACACGGTCGGTCCGACTAGCTTGCGGAAGCGTTCCTCGTCGTCGGGAAGCTGCTGCATCGAAAAGGCGTCGATGTCGATGACGCCGAGCTCTTCGTAGGGTTCGACGATGCGATTGCGGATCACACGGAAGTCGCAACTCGGCCCTCGTCCCGCATAGGTGCCGCCGGTCTTCCGGTACTCGCCCACACCGCCACATGCGAAGAGGCTGCTGGCTAGGAGCGCGAATAGAAGGTGGACACGGAGCGTCATCGCTACGTGCTGGAGCTTGCCAGCTCGGGGTCCCGCCCCGCAAGGGGTCGAGTCCAACTAACGCGGCGCAGTTTATTCGCCTTGAAGCCCCGCCAGGCCGGCGATAGCGTTCGCCCGAAGCGATAGGTAATTCGGGAGGTAACGATGATTCGTCAGCGCAAATTGTTTCGCAGCATGATTTTGTTCGGGGTGCTCGGCCTCTTGGCGGCTTCCGCAACGACCCAGGCCGAACCGCCGGCGAAGGAAGACCAGCCCGCCAAGGAGCAGCCCAAAGAGAAGAAGCCCATCACCGTCCCGGCGGGCACAGCCATTATGGTCAAGACCGGCGAGGAGGTTTCCTCCAACGACAAGCCCGGCCGCAGGTTTAGTGCAACGCTCCAGTCCAATCTCACTTCCGGGGACGTGGTCGTCGCAGAGAGCGGCTCCCAGGTCTACGGTCGAATCGAGTCGTCCAATGACATCGGGCGCGGCATCGTCGCCAATCACTCCGATCTCGTGCTGAGTCTCACGGATATCAACGTCGAGGGAACGATGTATCCCATCATCACAGGCAGCTTCTCGGAGAAATCAACCTCCGTGATCCTAAAGAAGCGCGCCGTGGTCGTCCCGGCCGGCTCCATCCTCGAGTTCAAGCTCACGCAGCCGCTCACCGTCAAGAAGTAGGCGTCTCGGCCGGCGGCCGGCTTTTCGCTCAATCGCCCTCCAACTGCTCGTCGGCTTCCTCTGCCGAGTCCCAGTTGGGGTCGATCTCCCTCTTGTGACGGACGACTCTCGTCTCGTCGCCAGCGCTCTTTTCGGCGGCCTCGGCGCTCGGCTCGGCCTCATGCTTGGTGGCGCAGGCGCCTAAGAGGCACGCGGCGCTCAACGCCAAGAGCAGAAGTGTGTGCTTCATCGCGCACAGATTAGACGCCAATGCCCCGGTCGCACAAGGGGGCGCGGCGCGCTGACTGATAGCGATCAGGTCCTAGTTGTTCTAGACCTAGGACTTGCGACCCGACTCCCACGCGACGTCTCCACACCAGCAGACGATCGATCGCCTGATCGAACGCGATCCTTTGCTTGCGCCGTATGCTGCGGATCTCCGCCGGCGTCTGCACCGGACCGAAGAAACCCAGGCCGCGCTCACCGAAGGCGACTGCGGATCTGGCCGACTTCGCTTCGGGCCACGAGTACTTCGGCCTTCACTTTCGTGAGGGCGGGTGGGTGCTTCGGGAGTGGGCGCCGCACGCGACTTCGGTTCACCTCAAGGGGCCGTTCTCCGACTGGCACGCCAAGCCCGAGTACGCCTTCGCGCGCGGGGCCGATGGGGTGTGGGAGATCCGGCTTCCGAGTGAAGCCCTCCGTCACGGCGACCAGTATCGTTTGGAGGTCGGCTGGCCAGGTGGAACCGGGGATCGGATGCCGGCCTTCGTTCGGCGCGTCGTTCAGGATCCGAGCACAGAGAGCTTCAACGCTCAGGTCTGGCGGCCGGACAAGCCCTACGAGTGGCGTCACGCGTCGCCGGCACACTCCGAGGGGCCGCTCCTCCTCTACGAAACCCACGTGGGGATGGCGCAGGAAGAAGCGAGGGTCGGAACGTACGAGGAGTTCCGTCTCAAGGTGTTGCCGCGGATTCGAGATGCGGGCTACGGCGCGATCCAGATCATGGCCTTGGCCGAGCACCCGTACTACGCGTCGTTTGGTTATCAGGTTTCTAGCTTCTTCGCGTGCTCCTCGCGCTTTGGCACGCCAGAGGAGCTCAAGGCACTGGTCGACGAAGCACATGGCTACGGCTTGCTCGTGCTGATGGACGTCGTGCACTCTCACGCTGCGCGCAACGAGGTCGAAAGCATTTCGCGTCAGGATGGGACCGAGAGTCTCTATTTCCATGAAGGGCCGCGCGGCCACCACCCGGCCTGGAATTCGCGGTGTTTCGACTATGGCAAGCCGCAGGTGCTTCACTTCCTGTTGTCGAACTGCCGCTATTGGATCGATGAATTCCGGGTCGATGGTTTCCGATTCGACGGTGTGACCAGCATGCTCTACCGAGACCATGGGCTTGCCCGGGTGTTCACGAGCTACGACGACTACTTCGGTGAAGAGATCGATGAAGACGCGCTCACTTACTTGATGCTCGCCAACGAGTTGATCCATCGCCTGGCTCCGAACGCCGTGACCATCGCCGAGGACGTCTCCGGCTTTCCCGGCCTCGCTCTACCCCTCGAAGAAGGGGGGGCTGGCTTCGACTATCGTTTTGCGATGGGTATCGCCGACCATTGGATCGAGCTGAGCAAGGACCTCCCCGACGAGCAGTGGTCGATGGGCGAGCTCTGGTACGAGCTCAACAACCGCCGCAGCGACGAACCGACGATCAGCTATGCGGAGTCGCACGACCAAGCACTGGTAGGGAGACCAGACCCTGATCTTTCGCTTGATCGGGCCGCGCATGTACGACCGCATGTCGATTGGAACGGAAGATCTCGCCGTGGACCGGGGCATCGCGCTGCACAAGATGATTCGCCTCGTGACTCTCGGGACGGCAGGCGATGGATATCTCAATTTCATGGGGAATGAGCTCGGCCACCCGGAGTGGATCGATTTCCCACGCGAAGGGAACCACTGGTCGTACGCGCACGCCCGGCGGCAATGGCGACTCGCCGAAGCCGAGGACCTTCGCTACAAGCACCTCGCTGCGTTCGATCGTGACTTGATGGGGCTCGCGAAGACATATGGCGTTCCGGACGGCCAAGAATCATTCCTTCTGCATTTGGACGAGCAGGCGAAGGTCTGCGCCTGGCTTCGTGGAGGCCTCGTCCTCATTGCGAACTTCCACCCGAGCGAGTCTTTTGCCGACTATCGAATCCCGGCGCCGCCAGGCGAATACCGAGCCGTTCTCGACACCGATCGCAGCGAGTACGGTGGCTTCGATCGCAGGGACCCAAATGTGCGTCACCATGCGCTCCCTGATCGCATTCAGCGCCACTTCCTGAGTCTCTACCTGCCCTCGCGCACGGCCTTGGTGCTCGGAACGGCGAATGGAGAAGCGAAGTGATCTCTCAGGGTCAAGACTGGCGGCCGGAACAAGCGCGCAAGTCACTACGACGCTTACTTCCGGAGCTTGAAGAAGCCTTCGCAGCCGAGCTCGGGCCCCTCGCGTTCGACTGGCATCGCTTCAAGAACCGGCTCCATCGAGAGTGGGAGCGTCTGTTTTCCCACCTCTACGAGCTCTACGGCTGGCAATACGACTTCCACTACACCCTCGAGCGCATCCTGCGTTCGCTGATCCGTTCATGGCTCGACCGACCCGAGGAGTTACGCCGCCTCGATGAAGCGCGCGAGGCCGAGCCCGATTGGTTCCAGTCGCAGGAGATGGTGGGCATCGTCCTCTACGTCGACTTGTTCAGCGACCATTTGGCTAAGCTCACAGACCACATCCCGTACTTCAAGAAGCTCGGGCTCACCTATCTGCACTTGATGCCGCTCTTCGCCACACCTCACGGAGAGAATGACGGCGGCTACGCCGTGAGCGACTACCGCTCGATCAATCCAGACCTCGGCACCATGGCGGAGCTAGAAGAGCTGGCTTCGGTCCTGCGGCACGAGGGTATCAGTGTGGTGCTCGATTTCGTATTCAATCACACCTCGGACGAGCACGCTTGGGCAGCGAATGCCAAGGCCGGCGATCCGGATTTCATGGGTTACTACTTCACGTTTCCCAATCGTGAGTTGCCCGACGAGTTCCAGCGCTACTTGAGAGACATCTTTCCCGAGGTGCGCAAAGGGAGCTTCACTTGGTCGGAAGAGCTGCAACGATGGGTCTGGACCACGTTCAACAGCTACCAGTGGGACTTGAACTACACCAATGCCGAGGTGTTCCGCGCGATGGCCGAGGAGATGCTGTTCCTCGCCAATCGCGGGGTCGAGGTCTTGCGGCTCGACGCTGTGGCTTTCCTCTGGAAACGCCTCGGGACCAACTGTGAGAACCAACCCGAGGCGCACACGATCATTCGCGCATTCAACGCGATGGCACGGATCGTGGCGCCCGCGCTGCTCTTCAAGTCGGAGGCCATCGTTCATCCGAGCGAGGTCGTTCGCTACGTACATCCCGAGGAGTGTCAGCTCTCCTACAATCCGTTGCTCATGGCGCTCTTGTGGGAGGCGCTCGCGACGCGGGACGTGCGCCTTCTCTCCCATTCGATGCGAACGCGCTATCGGCTACCGGCCGGGTGTGCCTGGATCAACTACCTCCGATGTCACGATGACATCGGCTGGACCTTCGATGACGATGATGCGCGGAGCGTCGGAATCGACCCGGCGAGCCATCGTCGATTCCTGAACGACTTCTATACGGGCAAATTCCCTGGCTCCTATGCGCGCGGGAAGACATTCCAAGAGGACGCCACCACCGGCGATGCCCGGATCTCGGGGACCTTGTCGTCGCTTGCGGGGCTCGAGGAAGCGCTCGAGCTGCAGGATGACGAGCTGATCGAGCGCGCCGTTCGGCGCATCACGCTATTGATGGGAATCCAGGCGAGCATTGGCGGCCTGCCGCTGCTTTACGCGGGCGACGAGTACGGCATGGTCAACGACTACACGTACCTTCACGATGCACGCAAAATGAGTGATAGCCGTTGGGTGCACCGCTGCAGGCGGCGCTGGGAAGCGCAAGAGCATCTTGCTGACGCGGACACCATCGAGTGGCGGTTTTTCCGCGAGACGGTCAAGCTCTTCAACCTTCGAAAGCAGCTCCCCGCGCTCTTCAACGGCGGGATGGAAGTCGTCGACACGGGCAACACGCACCTCTTCGGTTACCTGCGATCACACGCGGAGCAGCAGATCCTGGTCGTCGCCAATTTCGCCGAGACCTCGCAGCGAATGAGTGTGGAGCTGCTTCGTCCCTGGGGAGGCAATCGCGAAGCCCTCGACCGTCTGAGCGGCAATTCGATATCCCTTGCCGAAGACCTCGTCATCGACCACCACCGTGCCGTCTGGTTGGAGCTGAAGACCTGAACCCAACGCCGAGACATCAAGCGTGCGAAGCCCGCGGGGAGCGATAGGATTCCGATGCCAATATGCAGCGCCGCTGCGCAGCGCGAGTACACCGTCGGTTCGAGTCCTGCCCCTGCCCGCGCCTCAAGAACAGACAAGGCCTTCACGCTCTTGTGAAGGCCTCGTTGCTGGCTCCAGCGATAGGACTCGAACCTATGACCAAGCGATTAACAGTCGCCCGCTCTACCAACTGAGCTACGCTGGAATGGCTGCGATTGATAGCGTGACTTCTGTCCCTGTCAAGCAGCCGAATTCGCACTGAATTCTGGCCTACAGATCGAGCGACTCAGTGCCAACGAAGTGTCCCCGTGTCACTCTGCTCGCCATGGATGGCGAATCGTTCTTCCTCCGCCACGACGACGATTTCTTCGAAGCCACCCCGTGGACCCGAGGGCCGTGGAGTCCGAAGCATCAGCATGCGGGGCCGCCGTCGGCGCTGGTGGCAGGGCGCCTAGCGGAGATGCTCGATGGCTCCTTTCGGATCGTTCGAATGGCAGTCGAGGTGACAAGACCCGTGCCTATCGGCAAGCTTCGGCTCGAGCGCTCGTTTCGTCGAGAAGGGCGCAAGGTCCGTGCGATGATGGGGCTGCTCTTCGACGAGCGGGGCAAGCTGGTGATGACCACCGACGCGCTGGCAATCGCCGAAGTCGATCTTGATGCCCCGATACGACAGCCCTCGATGGACGAGCCCTCGCCAGCGGACAGCACGAACGTCGACTTCCCGGATTTCGACGCCGAGCCCTGTTACGCGACGGCGATGGAGCTCCGGTTTGCGCGGGGCAAATTTGGCGACGGCGACGTCATGGCCTGGATGCGCATGCGTCATCCGCTTCTGCCCGGGGTCGATCCTTCCCCCCTCGAGCGCGTCATGGTGGCTGCCGACAGCGGCAACGGCGTCAGTCAGCGCCTGAGCACGCGCGAATACACCTACTTGAACCCCGACCTCGCCGTGACGCTGAATCGACCGGCAGAAGGTGAGTGGATCGGTCTTGGGGCGCGCACCGACATGGATGCCCGTGGCATCGGCGTCGCCGACACGCGCCTCTACGACGAAAGCGGCCCCATCGGGCGCGGAGTCCAGACGCTGCTCATTCGCAAGCGCGACTAACCGGGCGGGCCGCGCTCCCCTAGATCCGGAACTGAACGCCGGTGAGGTCTTCGGAGATGTTCCAAAGACGCTCCGCCACGTTCTCGTCATGCGAGCGCTTGTTCGACTTCACCCGCTTGGGCGGACCGTTCATCTCGAGGAAACCGCTCGGCCCGTAGTACTCCGCGCCGTCGACATCCGATTCCGTCGCCGCGTAGAGCGTCGGGAGAGCGCCCATCAACGGCTCCTGGGCAAAGAAACGGTTCAGGAACTTCACGCCCTTCGCATGTTCTTGAAGGTTGGTTTCGGTCCAACCTGGGTGGGCGGCGACGGCGAGCGTGTTCTTGCCTGCCGCAGTGAGGCGGCGTTGAAGCTCGTAGCTAAACAGCAGGTTCGCGAGCTTGCTCTGCCCGTACGCTGCCTGCGCCTTGTACCCGTTTTCCGAGTTGAGGTCTGAGAAGTCGATTTTGCCCATGTAGTGCGCAATGCTGCTCACAGTCACGATGCGGGAGCCCGGGGTGTCGACAATGAGGTCGAGCAGCAACCCGGTGAGCGCGAAGTGACCGAGGTGATTGACGCCGAACTGGGTCTCGAACCCCTGAGCCGTCTTGCCGTACGGCGGGACCATGATGCCGGCGTTGTTGATCAACAGATCGATTCGGGAGTGCTTTGCCCGAAATGTCTCCGCGAACTGCCGCACCGAGTCGAGATCCGAGAGGTCGAGCTGCATCACTTCGACGTGGCACCCCGGGTGCGCTGCCCGGATCTCGTCGGCCTTCGGCTTCGCCTTGTCGAGGTTTCGGCACGCCATGATCACGCTGGCGCCTTTGCCGGCGAGGACCCGCGCGGTCTCGAAACCGATGCCGCTGTTTGATCCGGTGACGATCGCGATACGGCCGGTTTGATCGGGAAGCTGTTCGGCGTTCCAATTGCGCTTGCTCATCGCTGACTCCTCAGACCCGTCGGGTCCGCTTTCATCTCGGGTGTTTGCGCCCAGAAGGCTCGGATTTTGCTTTGCAGGGCATCGCTCAAACCCGTGGACAGGACGGGAGTTTCGCCCGCCGTCTTCCACGGCACTTCGGGCCACCAACGAAAGAGAGTGGAAGGCTCGTTTGGCTCGACGCTCTGCCCGGGGCGAGGGACGGCGACCTGAACATCCGCTTGCGCTGCCGCAGCGAGCACCCGTTCGACGGGTTCGGTCCAGTTGTGAACGGCGAGGTCGAACGTGCCCCAGTGTACCGGCATGAATAGCTTTCCGCGCACGAGCTCGTGGGCCACAATCGCTTGTTCCGGACCCATGTGAACGTCGACCCAAAGTGGGTTGTACGCGCCGGTTTCGATCATCGTCGCGTCGAAGGGTCCGAGCCGCTCGCCAATCTCCGCGAGCTCCGGGAACATTGCTGTGTCCCCGCTGTAGTACACACGGTGTTCGGGTCCCTGAATGGCCCAGCCAGACCAGAGCGTTTTATCTTGGTCGGAGAAGGTCAGCGACCGGCCGGATGCGTGTCGCGCTGGCGTGGCGACGAGCTTGAGCTCTCCCACTTCGATCTCGCCCCACCAGTCGCGCTCGACGATACGGTCGGGCGACACGCCCCAGTGCTCGAGGTGCGCGCCAACCCCGAGGGGCACCGCATAGAGAGGCACTCTGTCACCGAGTGCGATCACCGTTTCGTGGTCGAGATGATCGTAGTGGTCATGAGAGATCACGACGGCGTCGACGTCCGGAAGCTGATCGAGGGGGAGGGGAGCAGCGTGAAAGCGCTTTGGACCCTGCGATTTGAACGGCGAAGCCCTAGCTCCCCACACCGGGTCGACGAGCACACGATAGCCATCGATTTCGACCAGCAGTGTCGAGTGGCCCAGCCAAGTGATGCGCAGCCCGCTCGCCGGGGCCGTGTCGAAGTCGCGAGAGCTGCGGACCATCACCGGGAGTGTCGTCTCGGGAAACGTCTGATCCGGCGCGCCGAAGCGGCTTTGGACAATCGGCCAGAGCCGGATGTCGCTACGCGGAAGCGTGTTGACGAACCTTCCGTCCTGCCAGTTGGGCGAGGCCTTCATCTGCGCGAGGCGCTCATCGCGCGGCTTCGCGCCTGCAGCGGAGTACGCACCCATTAGTGGCGGCGCGAACACCATCGCTGCCAGTCCGATTCCGGGCGCAAAGAGGCGGGACAGACTCCACTTGGGGGGGCTCATCGCTGGATCCTGCTCTTAGTCAGGCTGCGCCGCCAGGGGCGTCGACGATCCGCTCGCGCAAGGCGCGGAGGGTGCGGCCGGCCGCCCGCTCGTTCTCGCGGCTGAAGATTGAGGACGGAAGGGGCAAGTCGGGGTCGACGTAGATGTTGAAGTCGATTTCGGTGGCCGCACCGTCGTTGACTGGGGTGAGCTTGAAGCTGGCGTCGAACGCGTTGATGTTGCCATCGACGAGGCGGCCTTGAACGACTCGGGTTCCATCTTCTCGCGGACGCTCATCGAGCTTGAGCTGACCGTAGAGCGTGTACAAGCCCTTCGCGACGCTGACCTCCATGTACACCATCGCCTTGTTTCCGCGCTGAGCGAGCACCTTGGAGCGGGTGAAGTTCGGCATGAACTGCACGTAGTTGGCATAGTCGAGGATGATGGGCAGGACCTCGTCAATCGGTTTGTCGACCACGATCACGGCTCGGCCGCTTGCGATGTTCGAGCTTTCGGACGGGATCTGTGCCGTGAAAACACCCGCGTTCTCGTCCTGCGCTTCTAACGCCGCGGCGTGGTTGGGCGTGGCGCCAATCGTCCATGCGCTCAACAGCCCTCCCCAAAGAAGGGCTCCGAGCAGCGAACGTCGGGAGGGGGTGGATGAATAGGTCATGGATGCTTTCCTCGGTCTTTCTTGGCTGGGCGTTTTAAGGACTTGCCTGTTTGCCCATAACCATTACACTGCACAGTGTAGTGTTCCTCTGGAAGGGGTCAAGAAGAAAATACACTGCACGGTGTAGTTTTTGGCTAAGACTATGGAAATACAAAGAGAATCACGGATTAACATCAAGCGCGACACCATCCTCGAGGCCGCGACCAGTGCGTTTCGGGACGAGGGATACGAGTGCACCAGCATGGACCGGATCGCCGACCTGGCCGGGTCCTCCAAGCGCACCGTGTACAACCACTTCGGTAGCAAGGAGGCGCTCTTCCAAGCGGTGGTCGAGCGCCTGTTCGAGGCCGCCGCTGCGCTCAAGCAGGTCGCTTGGGATCCCGAGCGCGCGCTCGAGGACCAGCTCAAGGAGTTCGCCCGCGGCAAGACACTGATCGCCGAAGACCAGGCGTCTCGGTGCCTCGCTCGAGTGGTGCTCGGCGTCTTCGTCAGGCAACCCGAGCTAATCCAGGAGGTCCTCCTACGCGCGGCCGCTGACGAGAATGCGCTCGTCGTCTGGCTCGGCAAGGCGCACGAGGCCGGTCAATTGTCTGTTCCCAATCCGGAGCTCGCCGCCAAGATGTTCTGGGCCATGGCGAGCGGGGCGTTGTTCTGGCCGCAGCTCTTAGAAGGGCCGATCGACCCAGCCGAGCGCGGGGTGATCATGGACGAGGTCGTGGCGACGTTCCTGGCGCGTTACCGCTTGGCTTCGGGCTGATCGGGGTTCGTCGACGACGCTTCGCCTTCGTCTTGGCGCTTGGGCTCGCGCCCCGTCCAATGCGCCATGGACGTGTCCGCACCGAACAGGTGGGACACCTTGTCGTAGAGCCCCGTCGGCAACAGGTCGCGAAGTAGCGGCGTGAACTTCACCATGAACGGCTCGAGGACATGAACTTTGTCGTGTTCGACGGCCTGGACGACCTTCTCCGCGAGATAGTCGGGCTCGAGGATGTGGGTGGCCTTCGGTGCCTCCGCGCCTTCAAACATGCCGGTGCCGATGTAGCTTGGACAGACGATCGTGTGGTGTACGTGCTTGTGGCCTTGGATGTTGAGCTCGGCGCGAATCGATTCACCGAATCCAATCACCGCCCACTTGCTCGAAGCGTAGGTGGATCCGTACGGAAGACCGATGAAGCCGGAGGCGCTTGCGATGTGCACGAGATGAGCTTCGGGCCGCGCGACGAGGTCGTCGAGAAACGCATGTGTCATCGCGACGAGGCCGAGCACGTTGACCTCGTACGTCTTGAAATGATCGTCGAGTGAGGTCTTGGTGAAGGGGCCGCCAAAGACGACGCCCGCGTTGTTGACAAGCACGTCGATCGGGCCGACCTCCGCCATAACCCGCGCGCGCATCGCAGCGATGCTCGCGGGGTTGGTGATGTCCACCTGGAAACCCGCGGCGACGATGGCGCGCTCTTCGAGGCTCGCGACCGCTTCGGCGAGTCGCTCCTCGTTGATGTCCGCGATCACGACGTCTGCGCCGCGCTCAGCGAACTTGATCGCCATCTCGTAACCAATACCCTGGGCGCCGCCTGTAATCAGCACCCGCTTGCCGTCTAGCTTGCTCATTGTGAGCGGATGGTAGCAGGAGTCTAGGCGTCCGGGGTGATCTCGAGTTCGACGCGCCCAGTTTGATTCGGCGTGAGGATTTCCAGTATTTCCGTTTCCGCGTTCCAGCTCGAGGTGCAGCCCGCGGCTTCCTCGCACCCCGACAAGGACCAGCCCTCCGGGTAATGCCGGGCCGCGGGCACGTAGACCTCGGTCGGCAGCGTGGCCGACGGCGACGGGTCGAAGGAGAGGTCAAAGATACGGGTTCCCGGGTCGTACGAGAATGAACGCGGGATGCCGGCGACGCTCTGCGGGTACGGGCGAACGAGTGCGTTGGCGCTCTCGTGCTCCCTGAGGAAATTCCCTTCCGCGTCGCTCTCCCAAATGCCCCACCCCCAAGGGTCGTACGACCAGTACGTCCAGCCAAGCATCATGCGGTCGCCCATGTCGAGCAGCTCCTGCCGGAACTGATCGGCGCCCGGCCAGTCGGGATCGAAGCCCCACTCGCCCAACAAGAGCGGCGCGTGTTGCAGCTCCGTTTCGACGTTGCGGCTGGCCTCCCAGTCCTCGAGCGTATCGTCCGCTTCGGGCGTGTACTTCTGCTCGAACTCGAATTTGACCGAGTACAGATGAGGTCCGTACGCAATTCTCGGCTCTCCCGCGCGGGGATCCTCGAGCTTCTCGATGAAGGACGGCTGACCGTTTGCGGGCGCCGCTACGCGCGGCTCGTAGAAGATCCATCCATCTTCATCGGCGCTGCGAATCGCCGCGATCATGCGTTCGTAGAACTCCGTGAACAGCGTCCGGTCGAACTCGGCGGCCTCGCCGTCGGGCTGCGTGACCGTAACGTCACCTACGTCATACACCGACCCTGGCGAAGGCTCGTTCAGAATGTCGTAGCCCAGTACTGCCGGGTGGTCCTTGAAGCGCTCGACCACCTGGATCCATGCGTCGGCAAAATGGTCTTGCAGGTACGTGTGCTCCCCGGCGTAGTCGAAGAAGTTGTCGAAGGCGGCCATCACTGCGGGCGCGAAGTAGTTGAACGACCAGATCGGGTGCTGTTCGAAGGGCAGACCGTCGTCCTCGATTGCCCACTCCGGCGCGCCGTCGCAGCAGAAATACTGGGAATAAACGTCCTGATGCATGTCGAGGATGACGTGGACTCCGCGCTCGGCGAACCAATCCAGCCGCTCCTCGGTCTTGTCGAGGTAGTCCGCGTCGTACTCACCGGCCGAAGGCTCGACGGCATCCCAGAAGATCAGGTAACGCACGACGTTGAAGCCCCACTCTCGCGCGTATCGTTCGACGTCTTCTTCTTTCAGAGAGGGGAGGCGTTCCGGGTGGCCCTTCGCGGAGCTCATGATGTTCATGCCGCGCAGAATCACGACACGACCGTCGTCGTCCCGAATGAAATACGTTCCCGTTTCGAGCGGCTCTCCACCGCCGGCGCCGCCTCGACCTCCCGCACCGCCTTGGCCGCCGCCGTCAGGGGAATTGGGAGCGCCGCCGTCCGTACAACCGGACAGCGGCGCGAGCACTAACAGAGGCGCGATCAGCCAAGCAGACCCGATCCGCGACCAAGCCGACGAACGCGCCATTGCGTCCCCCTATCCCTCGGGCGGCAGGAGAACGGTGTCGATGACATGCACAATCCCATTCGAGGCGGGAATCGATGCGATGATCGTTGCGTCGTTGATCATCACCTTCTCGCCGTCGACGTGTATTGTGGTCTTCTTGCCGTTCGCCATGCCGAGATTCTGGCCGTCCTTGAGCCAGGTCTTGTCGAGCGCCGACGTGGTGACGTGGTACTGCAGAATCTGTCGAAGCGTGGCGACATTCTCCGGCTTCACCAGGTTCTCGACGGTGCCTTCCGGCAACTTCGCGAAAGCCTCGTTCGTCGGAGCGAAGACGGTGAGCGGACCGGACGCGGCGACCGAGGTCACGTAGTCTGCTGCCTTGATCGCAGCGACGAGCGTCGTGTGGTCTTTCGAACCTATCGCGATGCTCACGATGTTGTTCTCGTCGAGCGGAGGGATGTTCGATGCCTGCTGTGTGGGCGCTGCCTCTGCGGCAGCCGGCGCAGCAGGTGCGGCCTCCTGTTTCTTGCAACCCAGTATGAGGAGCCCGCAAGCGAGCCCTCCAATGACGATCAACCTCAACAAACCTCTCATCACGTCCTCCCCAAGCTGGAAAAGCGCCTCCAAGCGCGTCGGGAGTATAAACACAGGGTTTCGCCCTAGGAATTCGAAAACACCGCTTTTTGCAGCGGGCGCAAATAGTGCGCGGCGAGTGATTTCGGCGCATATGTTTCTCCATTCCATGCCTTGCCCGTGCACCGGGTGCGCCTAGACTCCGCGAGAACTAGGAGGGTTTATGCGCTTGAAACTCATTGCTTTGCTGCTCGGATCGATCATCGCAATCGCGGGGTGCACCTCGAAGGATGCCGCTCCGGCCGAGCCGAAGGCCGCCGAGCCAGCACCAGCGCCAGCGCCTGAGCCGGCCGCGGACCCAGTCGCCGAGGCGAAGGAGATCTACGCCAACCGCTGCACGGTTTGCCATGGCGAAGGCGGAAAAGGTGATGGAGCCGGCTCCGCTGCACTCGATCCGAAGCCACGCGACTTCACCTCGGCCGAATGGCAGAAGGAAGTCACGGACGAGCACTTGCGCAAGATCATCGTCTACGGCGGCTCTGCCGTGGGTAAGGCTCCGACCATGCCGGCAAACCCGGATCTCGACGCCAAGCCCGAGGTCGTGGCGGAGCTCGTGAAGTACATTCGCGGCCTCGCACAATAGGCTTCCAGAAAATCGCTTGTCTGCGGTCACTGCACGCTTGCCCGCGGTGGTGCTCTGGCTTATTTATTGCACGGGATTCGCGAGCAATGGGCAGCCCCTTACGCTGAGGGGCCTTGCCTGAGTGTTTTCCCTTTCGCTGAGGGAAGTGAGGAGTTGTGATGAGGTTCAACAGGGTTGGTGCGCTGTGCGCATCAAGTATCGGGGTTCTGTTGTCTGCGATGGTGATCGTGGGCTGCGGTCCTCAGCAGGCAGCTGAGGTATCGCAGGCGCCGGCGAGGTCCACTGCGGATTTGATGAAGCAGCGGGGGCTCTCGGAGGCAGACGTGAGCGCGGCGCTTCAGACGTACATGCCGACCGGCAAGAAGGACGACTACATCACGTTCGCGTCCGGTGGCCATGGCGGCAACATGATCGTCATCGGCGTCCCGTCGATGCGCATCCTGAAGTACGTCGGCGTCTTCACACCCGAGCCCTGGCAGGGCTACGGCTACGGAGATCAGTCGCAGCAGGTTCTCGATCAGGGCAGCCGTTTCGGCAAAGACATCACGTGGGGTGACATGCACCACCCCGCGCTGTCGGAGATGAACGGCGAGTACGACGGCAAGTACATCTTCGTGAACGACAAGGCGAACGCCCGCATCGCGGTCGTCGACCTGCACGACTTCGTGACCAAGCAGATCGTGACGTCGGAGCTCATCCAGAGCGACCACGGGGCGACCTTCGTCACACCGGACACCGAGTGGGTGGTCGAGTCGAGCCAGTACCCGGCGCCGCTTGGTGGAGGCTACGCGCCGATCGAACAGTTCCAGGACAAGTATCGCGGCGCAGTGATCTTCTGGAAGTTCGATCGTGACAAGGGCAAGATCGACAAGAGCAAGTCGTTCGCGATGGAGTTGCCGCCGTACATGCAGGACCTCGCGGACGCCGGAAAGCTTGGCAGTGAGGGTTGGGTGTTCATCAACTCGTTCAATACCGAAATGTCGTGGGGCGGCACCATGGAGGGCAACCCACCGATGGAGTCCGGCGCGTCTCAGAACGACATGGACTACCTCCACATCATCAACCTGAAGAAGGCCATCGAGGTCGCGAAGTCGGGCAAGACGAAGACGATCGCCGGTATGCCGGTCATCATGCTCGAGACCACCAACGCCGAGGGCCTCTTGCACCTCGTTGGCGAGCCGAAGAGCCCGCATGGCGTGGACGTCACGCCGGACGGCAAGGAGCTCGTCGTCTCAGGCAAGCTCGACACGCACGCGACCGTCTACAGCTTTGACAAGCTCATGGAGGCCATCGGGGCGGAGAACTACGAAGGCAAGGACCGCTACGGCGTGCCCATTCTTCCGTTCAACGACGTGATCCGCGGCCAGGTCGAGATCGGTCTCGGTCCACTGCACACGCAGTACGACGACAAGGGCAACGCGTACACGTCTGTCTTCATCGAGTCGACGGTGGCCAAGTGGTCGCTGAAGGACCTGAAGGTCCTCGAGAAGGTCAAGGTCCACTACAACGTCGGTCACATCGTGGCCGCCGAGGGCGACACGGTCAGCCCAGATGGCAAGTACCTGATCGCAATGAACAAGTGGGCGCTCGATCGCTTCAGCAAGGTGGGGCCACTACTTCCGCAGAACTTCCAGCTGATCAACATCAACAGCGAGCCCATGCAGCTCATCTACGATATGCCGCTACCACTCGGCGAGCCGCACTACGCGCAGATGATCAAGGCTGACAAGATGTCGCCAGTAAACGTCTACAAGCCCGCCGGCTACGATGTCGTCACGGACGCGCACAGCCCGAACGCCGTCAAGGCCAAGGAAGAGCGCATCGAGCGCAAGGGCAAGGACGTCCACGTCTACATGACGTCGGTTCGCAGCCACTTCACGCCAGACATCGTCCGCGTGAAGAAGGGCGACACCGTGCACCTGCACATCACCAACGTAGAGCAAGCACACGATGCGACCCATGGTTTCACCGTTGGCTCGTACAACGTGCACAGCAGCCTCGAGCCCGGCAAGCACGTCGACATCACCTTCGTGGCTGACAAAGAGGGAACATTCCCGTTCTACTGCACAGAGTTTTGCTCGGCTCTCCATCTCGAGATGGCCGGCTACCTCCTGGTCGAGCCCAGCTGAGGCTGAGCGCCGCACCCGGCGGTCGTGGGCTCCACGCTCGCGGCCGGCTGTGTGTGTGCGCGCTGCTTCTCCTCGTCGCGACCTCGTGCGCGCGTGATGCAGCGCCGTCTCTCTCTCAAGAGGCGGCGCTTGCGTCATTGCCGAGGCCGGCCAACTGCGTCGCCGTGGAGGCCGGGGCGGAGCTTCAGGCCGTGATCGACGCGGCCGAGGAGGGCGCGACGCTTTGCCTTCAGCCCGGCTCGCATCCCGGTCCGCTCTCGTTCGCGAAACGCGTGACGCTTTGGGGTCCACGCGACGCGGTGATTCTGTCGACGGGAAAAGGGACGACCATCGAGATTGAAGCGGACGGTTCCGCGCTGCTTGGGTTGACGGTCGATGGCAGCGGCGGCCGCTTCGATACATTGGACGCGGCCGTGCACGTCGTCGCCGATGATGTGCGGGTCGAGCGTGTGCTCGTGCGCAACGCTGCCTTCGGGCTGCTCGTCGAGAAGGCCAACCGCGCAACGATTGTCGACAACGTCGTGCGAGGTCCGGACGATGGGCCTCTTGGCCTCCGCGGTGACGGCATCCGCCTTTGGGAGACGCGCGACTCCGAGATCCGGGGGAACCAGGTCATTGGGTGCCGCGACATGGTCATCTGGTATTCGAGCAACAACCGATTGCTGGACAACTCGGTCGTCCGCAGCCGCTACGGGACGCACTTCATGTACAGCCACGGCAACGTGGTCGAGCGCAATCAGTACATCGACAACGTGGTCGGCATTTTCATCATGTACAGCCGCAACATCTCGCTCCGTGAAAACCTCTTGGCGCGCTCGTCGGGCCCCGGTGGTATGGGGCTCGGTATCAAGGAATCGGGCAACTTGACCGTTTCCGACAACGCCTTCATCGGCAACACGAAAGGCGTCTACATGGACACCGCGCCGCTCGAACCAGATGACTACAACAGTTTCGAGAACAACGCGTTCTTCCATTCGGAAGTGGCGGTGCTCATGCACTCGAGCGAGAAGCGGAATGCTTTCATCGGCAACACGTTCGTCAGCAATCGCTCGCAGCTTCAAGTCGAGGGCGGTGGCAACGCTTTGGCCGTGGACTGGAACGGCAATTCGTTCGACGACTACGCCGGCTACGACATGGACAGCGACGGCTTCGGTGATATCCCGTATGAGCTGCGCCGCCTCAGCAGTCAGCTCGAGAGCACGTATCCGCAGCTCCAGTTCTTTCGAGGCGCGATCACACTCGAGCTGCTCGACGCGATCAGCTCCTTGTTCCCCATGATGAAGCCCCAGACGACCTTGATCGACCCGCGCCCGAGGATCGGCCCGCTCGAGTGGAAGGCCCTCGATGCGCGTTGATGGGAAGTCGGTAAGAAAGCGTTTCGGCAAGATCGATGCACTGCGAGGTGTAGATTTCACCATCCCGAGCGGCGCCAAGGTAGGGCTCATCGGCCCCAACGCGTCTGGCAAGTCGACCCTGATTCGCATCATCCTTGGTTTGCTTCGCTGCGAGGGGGAGCTTCTGCTCGATGGTGAGCCGCGGCGCGGAATCGAGCAGTCGGACCGCATCGCGTACGTTCCCCAGATAGCGCCAAAATTTGGCGCGTCGGTGGGAGAGGTGATCAAAGCGATCACCCGGGTTCGAGAGCTCCCCCGCGAAAAGGTGATCGCATGCGGCCGGGAGGTGGGGATCGATCTCCGCGCCGTCGAGCGCCAGGCGTTTTGCAATCTCTCGGGCGGGGCAAAGCAGAAGACCCTGATTTCGCTGGCCCTGGCCAGTCAGGCGTCGCTCTATGTGCTCGATGAGCCCACGGCGAGTCTCGACACGCAGTCGCGCCGGGACCTTTTCCACCTCCTCTCCGAGCGCACCAAGGATGCAACTCTCATTCTGTGTTCGCATCGCCTCGAAGAGATTCGCACTCTGGTCGATCAGGTGATGGTGCTCGAGGAAGGTCGACTGGCCTATTTCGGCCCGACCGAGGCCTACCTCGATCGAATGACGTTGAGCACGATCGACATTCAAACGAAGAATGGGGTCGGCGATGAGGCTCTGCAGCGCTTGGGCTTCGAACCGGGCGTTGCCGGCTGGTGGAGTCGCACAGCAACGAGAGCGGAGAAGCTCGAGCTCGTCGCGACCTTGTCGCAGGACATGGAGGGGCGGGTCGTGAACCTACTCGTACGCGACGCGGATGCCGTGCAACTCGATGAACAAGGAGACGGGAACGATGGCCGCAAACGTCGCTAAGGGCTTGTTGCTGCTGGTTGCGTTCATTGCAATCGCAGTCGCCTTCTTGCGTTACAACCAGCCGACGCTTTCCGAGGGTCCGGTGCCCGTAGTTTGGGACAGCGAGGTCTGTACTCACTGCAAGATGCACGTGGGCGATCCCCGTTTCGCGGCGCAACTGCAGACCGTGGAAGGAACAGTGCTGAACTTCGACGACCCGGGTTGCCTGTTCGACTACTTGGCCTCGAACGATGCGTCGATCCATGCGCTCTACTTCCGAAACCACATGAAAGATGGGTGGCTCTCTCAAGCGGAGGTCGGCTTCGTCGCGGTCGAAGACTCTCCGATGGGCTACGGACTGGCCGCGGTGCCAAAGACCACGTCCGGGGCGCAGGGCATCGATTGGGCCAAAGCGCAAGTAAAGGCGCGGCCGCACCATCAACACGGAGGCTCATGAGGCGCCACCTCCGATCGTATTGGGCCGTCGTTCAGCTCGACCTCGCCGAGGTCTTGCGTTCGCGCTGGCTTCTCTTCTGTGTGGTCGTGTACGCGGTGCTCGCGGGCGTATTCCTGCTCGTCGGCATGCGCGAGTCGACCGTCTTCGGCTTCACCGGCACGGGTAGGGTGCTCGTATCCTACGTGCACGCGCTGCTCGTCCTCCTACCGCTGATGGCGCTGATCGCGACGGGCCAAGTCGTGAACAAAGCGCGCGACGATGGCACCCTTGAGCTTCTCTTCAGCCAACCGATCTCACGCGGAGCCTTCTTCAGTGCCATCTCGAGCGTGCGCTTCTTGGTGCTCCTCGTGCCGCTCGCTGTCCTAATGATTGGCGTGGGCCTCTTTGGGCGCCTGGTGTTCGGCCAAGACATCGCTTGGAGCTTCATCGGCCACTGCGTGGTCTTGTGCTCGGTTCTAATTTGGTCCTTCTGCGGTATCGGGCTCTGGGTCTCGACGAGCGTGCAGAACTCTGCCCGCGCGACGATGTACTTGCTGCTGATTTGGGTGGCCGGCATCGCCCTGATGGATTTCGCCCTTGCCGGGATGATGCTGCAGTGGCGCTTGGAGCCGCGCGTGGTCTTCGCGTTGGCCGCTCTCAACCCTGTCCAGAGCATTCGGATGGCGCTACTATCCTCCACCGATCCCGAGCTCAGCGTGCTCGGCCCGGTGGGCTTCTATTTGGCCAACCAAATTGGCAGCACGGGGCTCTACGCGCTAGGCGTCGTGTGGCCCATGGCTCTCGGGACGCTCGCGTGGGCGAGCGGCTTGTGGAAGCTGCGTCGGGGGGACGTGGTTTGAGAAGTGACAGCTGAAGAGGAGGCGAAATGTCAAAGGCACTGGATGGATTCTATCGGTTCTTGGACGAGCCCATCTTTCCATGGGCGCGCGTCACCCTCGCGCTCCTGACGATCTTCGTTGGGCTGAGCTTCACGGCGCCGATGTGGCACATCGACATGTCCGCGCCGCAGTACCCCGAAGGGCTCGAGCTCTACATCTACTCGTACAAGGTCGACGGGGGCAACGACGGCAACGATGTGCAGGAGATCAACGTCCTCAATCACTACATCGGCATGGCGCCGCTCGATCGCGCGTCGCTCACCGACCTCGATTGGATCCCCTTCCTCTTCGCCGGGATGATCATCCTCGCGTTGCGCACGGCGGTCATCGGCAAGGTGGGATCGATGATCGACTTGCTGGTGCTAACCACCTATGCGGGCATATTTGGTTTCGGGCGGTTGTATTTCAAGCTCTATACGTTCGGACACAACCTCGATCCCAGGGCGCCGGTCACCGTGGAGCCGTTCATGCCCGTGATGTGGGGCCAGAAACAGATAGCCAACTTCCTCACGGATGCGGGGCCGGGGTTGGGGACGGTGTATGTGGCCATCTTCGCCACGGGCCTTACGCTCCTCCTCTTTGCACATCTCGTCATTGGCCGGCGGAATCACGTGAAATCCGCTGGGGCCGCGGGCTAGACCTAGAGAACTGGAGCCCAGCGCCGGCGCCTGACAGACTGGGATGCTCACGCGATGAAACCTAGGCTTAACACCTTTGTCGTCTCCGACATGCACCTCACCGAGGCGCATGAGCCCGACGAGGTGCGTCCGCTCTGGATGGCCTACAAACGCCGTGAGTTCTTCATCGACGAGGATTTCGCCGCGTTTCTCGAGCACATCGAGCGGAAGTCCGAGGGCTCGATCGAGATCATCCTCAACGGTGATATCTTCGACTTCGACAGCGTTACCGCCGTGCCAAGCAAGGACCGGCACATCGAATGGCTCGAGCGTTCGCGAGGACTCGGCAGCGAGGAATGGAAAAGCCAGTTCAAGATGAAGGTGATCATCGATGACCACCCCCGTTTCTTCGAGGCGCTCGGGGCGTTCATCGCGAGAGGACACCGGGCCATCTTCGTCATCGGGAATCACGACGTGGAGCTCTACTGGCCGTCGGTGCAGAGGATGCTGTGCGATGCGCTCGGTGCTCCAATGCCCGCTGGCATCGGCGAAGAGGAAGAAGACGAGTCCGTGGTGTTCTGCAATTGGTTCTACCTGAGCGGTGGTGACACCTACGTGAGTCACGGGCACCAGTACGATCCGAATTGCGTCGTCCGTGATCCCATCGATCCGCTCATCGAAGTCCGCGGAAAGCCGCGTGTTCGGATCCCTTTCGGTGATCTCGCGGCTCGCTACATGCTCAACGGCATGGGGTACTTCAACCCCCACCAGTCCGAGAATTACATCATGAGCGCCTTGTCCTATCTGCGCTTCTTCTTTCGATACATGCTGCGCACCCAGCCGCTATTGATCTGGACCTGGTTCTGGGGCGCGTACGCCACGCTGTGGATCTCGCTCCGCACCCATTGGTCGCCCCCAATGCGCGACCCGTTGCTCGTCGACGACAAGGTGCGCTCGATCGCGGCGCGGTCGCAGGCGACGCCTTCGATAGTGCGAAAGCTCAACGCTCTCCACGTTCCGTCGGCGACCAACAACCCGTTTCGGATCGCCCGCGAGCTTTGGCTCGACCGAGCGTTCTTTCTGCTCGTGGTTCTATTTCTCTCGTGGCAGGTCGTCCTGCACATCAACATAGCCTGGCCGATCAGCCCGCTTTGGGTTTTCGTGCCTGCGCTCGTCTTGATGCTTCCATACGCAGCCTACGCGTCCTCCGTTCGTCCGACCGTCTTCGAGACCCCGCTTCTCACAGACGAGTTGGCCGAGCTGATTTTCAAGATCACGGGGGCCAAGCGTGTGGTCTTCGGGCACACTCACCAGCCGCAGTCCAAGCAAGTTGGGCCTGTCACCTTCTACAACGGGGGCTTTTGGTCCAAGGCCTTCGCTGATCCGGAGTGCACCATTCGTCTCGGGGAGCAGACCTTCGTTTGGGTCCGACCTGGGGACGATGGCGGCGAACGAACAGCCGAGCTGTGCGAGTGGAGGGCATCCGAGGAGATTCCGGTTCGCTCGCTTTCTCGGGAAGCGGCGACTGCTGCGGAGATGCAGCCGGCCTGACGCGGTCCAAGAACGGGGACAGAAGCAGGGTTGCCCGCGATAGGGGTCGACATCGGGGTGCCTGGCGTTAGAGGCTCAAAAGAAGTCCATGGAGCAAGCGGTGGTTCACGAGGAGCGAGTTGCCTTCCACGTCGACTCGGTCGAGGTGGTCGGGGTGTTGCGCGTGCCCCTCGGCTCGAGCGCGACTGCGGCGCTGGTTTTCGCGGGGCCACTGACCAGCGTCAAGGAACAGGCGACTGGCAACTACGCTGTCGCGATGGCGGCGCGCGGTTTCGTCACGCTGACCTTCGACCATCGTCATTTCGGAGAGAGCGAAGGCTTCCCACGCCAGTATGAGCATCCGGGCCGCAAAGTTGACGACTTTCGCGGCGCGTTCGGTTTCCTTGCGCGCCGCCCCGAGGTCGACCCGAGCCGCATTGGCGCCGTTGGCATCTGCGCGGGCGCAGGCTATCTCGCGCCGGCGGTAGCCGGAGATGATCGCGTGAAGGCGTGGGGCGCAGTCGCGGGCTTCTTTCACGACTTTGCTCAGCAGCGCGAGTGGCTGGGTGACGACTACGAGCCCACCCTCGAGCGAGCGGTCGGTGCTCGGGAGGAGTTCGAAGATACGGGCGAGGCGCGGGTGATTCCCGCGGTGGGGGATGGCGAGGTCGCCATGCCGCTTCCCGAAGCGTTCGAGTACTACGGCACGGGACGCGGGGGCGTACCGAACTACACCAACGCGTTTGCACTCATGTCGAAGGAGCACACTCTCCCATGGGATGCGCAGGCGTCGGCATATGACATCACCGTCCCGACCATCGTCGTCCATTCCGAGAACGCGCTCGCACCCGGTCTTGCCAGGAAGTTCTTCGAGGCCCTCGGGGGCCTGAAAGAGCAAGTGTGGGTCGAGTCCAAGGGGCACATCGACTTCTACGATGAGCCGGAGCGAATCGGCTCGGCGGCGGACCACCTAACACGGCACTTCAGAGCCCATTTGTGAACCCGTAGAGCGACTGCGTCGCCACGGGGCTTCGCTCTGGCCTCTTTGCTGCTTCGTTGTAGGTTATGGGCGTGCATGAGCCGTTCATACATACGATGCGGGTTCGATTCCGCGACACGGACGTGCAGGGCCACGTCTACTTCGGGAACTACTTCGAGTTCTGCGACGAGGCCTATAGCGCCTACATGCGCGCGATGGGCATGCCGTGGCAGGAGCTGGTGAAGCGTGGCGCCGACCTGTTCTACGCGAGCGCGACCTGCGACTACCTCGGCAGCGCGAGGTTCGAAGACACGATTCACGTCGAGGCTCGAATCTCGAAGATCGGAAACACAAGCATCACGAGCGTCTACGTGATTCGCAACGAGGCCAACGAGACGCTCGCCAAGGCGACGCTCACAAGCGTATGCGTCGATCCGAGCACGCGACAGAAGATGCGCGTACCGGATGCCTTTCGCGAGGCGGTCGCGGCTTTTGAGGAGACCCGCGCCGATCGGTGAGCGTTGGGCTGCTGCTCGAAAGGTGACACGAATGTTACAGAGGAGGCGGCCGAGCCGCTGGTGCCGCGGCTGCCCTTGATCTATCGTCCGCTCCGCCATGAGGTTTACCTTCGTTCCGCGGGCGCTCTTGCTTGGACTGGTGCTGTGCTACGGCTGCGGTGACGATGGCCGTCCGGCCGGCACGGCAGGCAACGACAGCACGTTGGTCGGCGGTCCCTGCATGAACAATACCGAATGCGACAACGGGCTCTGCCAGTCGGGCGCCGCATTTCCCGGAAGCGTCTGCACGTTGTCCTGCGGCGGCTCCAACAACTGCCCCTCGGGCTCTTCGTGCGCCGAGCTCGAAAGCGGGTGGATTTGTCTCGTGAACTGCATAGCCACGACCGATTGCCGGGAACAGTGGTCCTGCGAGTCGATCATTGAAGCCGGGACGAACGGCGACAGCACGGTGTCGGTCTGCATTGGGTCCGTCCCGGCTTCTTGAGCGCGGGCCCGCTCACAGCGCGATTCCGTTCAGTGCGTGGAGGACGGTTGCGCGATCTGGTGTGGCGAATCCTTCGTAGAGCGCGACCACCAATCCGACCATGGCTTCCCACGGCTTCACCGTAAAGGAAGCGTCGGGCCATTCGATCGATTCGGCGATCTCGTTGATGTAGCTGGCGAACTGGGGGTCTCTTGCTTGCGTTGTCATGGGTCTTTCCTTTCTAACGTTCATTGTCACTAAGCCGCACTTTGCAGACGCACGTCGGTATCCACGAAGCGGACGGCGGCATCTCTCACATTGGGGTCGCCCAAGATTCTTTGATGTCCGAGTCCTTTGGTGATGATCAGTTCGGCGCCCGGCCACCGGCGGGCGATGTTACGACCCACGGAGACTGGAACCTCCTTGTCGTCGCGGTCGTGAATCACGAGGAGGGGGATCTGCATCCTCGGGGCGATCGCTTCCGCCAGCATCTCCTCCATTGGCACACCGAGCCGGTGTTCTACCCGCCGCTTCACGCGCGCTCGTACATCGTCGTTGATCCCGATCGCGGCGCCGAAGATCTTCAGGAACTCCCGCGGGTCCGCGGGAGGGGAAACGAACACGGCACGGTCTGCTGCGAGCCCATATGCAAGAGCGAAACTCGCTCGAACCCACGAAGGTGCTCCTCTTGTAACACGAACGTTCGTGCTTTTCTCTTGGCTCGTCAAGGCGGCTTTGGCGGTGGCGGTCATGGTGCTTCTCCTCAGTGGGCTTGGGCGAGCAGCGATTCGAAAGCGCTGCGTGCGAGCTTGTCTGCGTTGGGATCGCCTAGCAGGCGTCCGAAATGGTGGTGGCCTCCAGTAATCGAACCGAGCTGGAAGACGAAGAGCCCCACATCGAGGTCGGCGCGGAGCTCGCCGGTCTCCATGGCCATCCGCACCGAGCGTTCGAGCATCCGACGCTGTTCTTGCTGGATCGACACCAGGTAGTCGCGGGCAGGGCCTGGCTGGTCGTCCAACTCCGCAGCCACAGCGTGGAAGATACAACCGCCGGGGAGATCATTTTCCCAATCCTCGAGCGTGCGCTCGAAGACCGCCCGGAGTCGGGCCACGCCTTTCGGTTGCTTGAAGGCCGGCCTCACCACGACGTCCAGGTAGCGCTGCTTCGCCTCTTCGAGCACGTGGAGTTGCAGTTGCTCCTTGGACTTGAAGTGGGCGAACAGGCCGCTCTTGCTCATGCCAGTCGCATTGGCGAGCGCACCGATCGTCAGCTTGTCGAGCCCCACGGTACTCACCAAATCGAGTGCTTCATCGACGATGGCTTGCTTGGTCTCTTCTCCCTTGCCCATGATCTAAAAATAGCACGAACGTTCGTTTCGTCAATGGGAGAAGATCCCAGTTCGACAAAACCTCCTAATTTCAGTTACTTCACTTGCAGTTCGCTACGACGGTGCCCGGGACGACCTGGGGCGGGAAGTACTCGGCGGGATCTGTGAAGAGCAGGGCCACGCTCTCGGCGTCGGCCTCGAAATCCCCTCGGATCTCGAGGTGATTGGGCCCAGCGACCTCGTCATAGTCCATCTCGAACACGGCGGGGGAGGTCCACTCCCCGGAGACACCGACCGGGATGCCGGTCGGGCCGCTCTCTGAGAATCGGGACACCCCATCCATTCCGACGGGCAGCTCGAAGGTTCCCGCGCCGACCGTCAGCTCGAACGACACCTCCGACGGCGAGTCGAATCGCAGCGAGATGCATTGGACGTCGAACGGATTCGGTTCGAGGCGGTAGATCTTACCTGAAACCTCAGTTGCCATCGCCGGCAGATCCGGAACGGGTTGGGCTGGCGGAGGCTCTTTGGCCTTCGCGATCGCCGCTTCGAGTCGGGCATTCGCCTCCGGGTCCGGCGCGAGCGCGTCGTTCGACTTCATCGCCGCTGCGAGCAGTGGCGCGATGTCCTCGCGGACGTCGGTGCCGCGGCCGGTGAAGACGGCGACGATGTTGGGCTCAGGCCACACGATGATCGCTTGGCCGCCACGTCCCCGCGCTTCGTAGAGACCTTCGAGGTCGCCGGCGAGGATCCACCATTGGAGGCCGTACCCCGTGCCGTCGGCGTCCGCAGTGATGAACGACTTCGTCGCCTCTTCCACCCACTCGCTCGAAACGATCTGCTCACCGTTCCACTCGCCCTCGTTGAGAAACAACTGGCCGATGCGCGCCATGTCCGGAGGATAGAGCTGGAGATCGCCCCAGCCGTGGTTCACGCCCTGCGGATCTTGGGGCCAGACGGATTCGGAGATGCCCAACGGTCCGAAGAGGTTCTCCTTGGCGAACTCATGCGTGGTTTGCTCCGCGACCGTACTCACCATCGCCGACAAAAGGTGCGATCCCGGGCTGCAGTAGGCGAACGTCGCGCCGGGGGTAGTCGCCATGGGTAGCTCGAGCGCGAACTTCACGTAGTCCTCGCTCCCCATCATCGCGAAGAGCTCTTGCTCTCCGGGGGCGTACCCGCACGCCAACCCCGAGCTCATGGTCAACAGATGCGAGAGCTCGATGTCCTCTTTGCCGTCTCCGGCCGGAGGCGGCGCGCTCTCCGGAAAGAAAGCCAACATGCCTTGGTCGAGGTCCAACAGCCCTCGATCGACCGCCATGCCGACGAGGGTGGAAGTCACGCTCTTCGTGACGGACGCGACGTCGTGCGGCTGCTCTCCGAGGTACGGGTAGAAGTATGCGTCGAGGATCAGCACGCCGTTGCGCACGATCTGCACGCTGTCGATCGGGAGGTTCTCGTCGTCGATTCGTTCGATGACTGAAGCAAGCTCGGCGGAGTCGAAGCCCTGCTCCTCCGCTGTCGAGGTGGGCCACTCGTCGCCCGGCGCCTCGGAGCTCGACTGACAACTCGAACACCCCCACGCCAGTGATGCAACGATCAAGACGAACACACCCACGCGCCGGGGTTCACTGCTCATGGCGAGAGGATAGGGGCGCGCCGCGTAGAAGTCTACGCACCCTTTCTCAAAGGATTTGGCAAAAACCGGCGGCTCGTCTAAACATTTGGCGCAAGTCCGCGTCAATACGGCATGAAGCCCGGTAGGCGCGGGAGACCGGAATCCGGAGAGCATTCGATGGCGTGGAACAAAGTGGCGGGCACTGCGATGGTCGCGGCCGCGCTCATGGGATCGTGGACTTTGTCTCCGACCTCACAGGCGCAGGTCGACAACGATCCAGCCGCAAGCAACACCCTGACCCTCGAGGTCACCGGAATTCAAGAGACGGAAGGGCGGATGGCCTGCGCGTTGTTCTGGGAGAACAAGGGGTTTCCCCGCAAGCATCGCCGCGCGCTTCGCCGCACTTGGGTGAACGTCGACGGAGACACCGCGACTTGCGTGTTCAAGCGCACGGGCCTCGGAGAGTATGCGGCTTCGGTATTCCTGGATCTCAATCGAAACGGCAAGCTCGACACCAACGCCATTGGAAGCGCGTCCGAACCATGGGGCGTATCGCAGAATGCGAAGTCGAAACGCTTTGGTCCGCCACTCTACAAGGACGCGAAATTCGAGTACCGAGGCGGCGCGGTAACGATCCCGATCAAGCTGGTGTACGAGTGATTGGAGGGCGCGAGATGAGTCGACGTGCGTGGATGATAGTTCTGGCGGTGACCTTCGTCGCGGCGGCACCGGCTTTGGCCGAAGATCCCGACACGCCGGCGGACGAGAAACCTGTCGATGCAATCGTCGTCGAGGTCAGCGACTTGAAGAGTGATGCCGGCCAGATTGGCTGCGCGATCTTCTCGAAAGAGGATGGCTTCCCGGACGAGATGGACAAGGCGCTGAAGCAAGTCTTCATCAAACCCAAAGACAAAAAGGCCACGTGCACGTTCGAAGGGTACAAGCCCGGGACCTATGCCATGTCCATCATGCACGACCTCGACATGAACGGCGAGCTCAATACCTCGTTCGTTGGGAAGCCGAAGGAGCCTTGGGGCGTATCCAACAACGCGCCCCAGCAGCGCTTTGGCCCGCCCCTCTACAAGGATTGCAAATTTCAATACAAGGGCGGGAAGACGACGCTGAGCGTCAAGCTTCAGAACTAGTGCGTCCAGTCGCTAGATGAAGATGATCTGAGCGCCTTCGCTCATGTCCATGAAGTCCATGGCCGTGAGAACATCTTTGACCTGCGGTACGAGGTCGTCCTTCGTGAGCTTGAACATGTCGAGTGCCATCTGGCAGCCGTAGAGGTCGGCGCCAGCGTCGTCGAGCATCTCGACGAACTCCCGAATTGGCGGAATGTCCAGGCGCTCCATCTCTTTGCGCATCTGTGCGGTCGCCAACGCCTCGACGCCGGGTAGGCCTGCAATCATAGCGGGGATTGGCGCGGAGGGGTTGCCGACGAGGTTCAAGTGAAGATGGTCCATCTTCTTCTTGTTGACGATGTCGAGTCCCCAGAAGGTGAAGAACAGGCGCGCATCGACGCCAGCCATACGAGCCGCGTTCGCGAGGATCAGACCCGGGTAAGCCATATCGAAGCTACCCTTCGAGCAGATTACGCTCAGGCTTCTCTTCTTCTCGGTTCCTGAATTGGTCATCGGTTTCTCCTGCGGGTTGCCGTTACAGACACGACTTGGGTTTGGGGATGCCGGCGATCTTGGCGATGAGCTTCGCCGGGCCGTCCGGGAACAGCTTGTAAATCGCCTTGATCGGTGTTTCGGAGCGCTTGCTGACTTTGCGAAGCCCGGGGCTCGCGCCCGACTCGCTTTCGATTGCACGCGCGGCGTTGAGCACTGTCCAATGGTCGGTGCTGAGCTCAATCCCGAGCTCTTTGGCGAGCTCGTTCGCAAGCTCTTCGGACCAGTCGTCTTTGTTTGCGAGGTAGCCTTCGGCATCGGTTTGAACTGCCACGGTCATCATGCGCCTCCTGCCTCCGTTGCCGGGGTGAGTTGTTTTCCTGCCAACGACATCGTTGGAGAGATCGGGATCGGACGAGCGGGCAGGAGCCCGTTCCAATACACCCACTTGAACGCGAGCTTCGCCCAATGGTTGCGTCGAGCCTCTTTCAACAAGGGTAGCGGACCGATGTGGGGGATCGGAAAATGCCCCGGGAGTGGCTCGGTGTCGTAGTTGAAGTCGATCAACATGGCTTTACCGTGGCCTGTTTCGACGAAGCAGTTGGAGTGTCCGTCGAACGTCGGTTCGAGCTCTTTGCCGTCGATCACCCGGAGCAGGTTCTCGCTCAACAAGTCCACTTGGAAATGCGCGACGGATCCGGCTTTCGAGCTAGGCAGGTCGGTTGCGTCGCCGATGCAGAAGACCCTCTCGGTGCCTTTCACGGCCAAGGTGTGTGGGTCGGTGGGAACGAAACCGAGCTCGTCGCCGAGGCCGCCGTCTTCGAGGAAGCTCGTGCCCGTGTGCGGGGGAATTGTGACCAGCAAATCGTAGGGGACCTCGCGTTCATCGTACGAGCGAATCACGTTCTTCTCGGCGTCCACCTCGCCGGTCATGAAGTCGGTTTCGACCTGGATGCCCTTGTCTTCGAGGAGGTAGCCGAGCATCTTCGATGCCAAAGGCTTTGTGAACGCCGCGTCCAAAGGCGTGGCGTACACCAGCTCCGTCTTGTCGCGAATGCCGCGCTTAGTGAGATACCAGTCTGCGAGGAACGTGAACTCGAGCGGCGCGACCGGACACTTGATCGGCATCTCGACCACGTTCACGACGAGTCGCCCGCCTTCGAAATTCGCCAAGGCGCCCTCGAGTGCCTTGGCTCCTTCGAGGGTGTAGAAATCGAACACCGTCTTCCGCCAACCGCTTCCGAGCATGCCTTCGATCATGTCCGGCCGGACCTCGGTCCCCGACGCGATGATCAGGAAGTCATAGGAGAGCGGCTCGCCCTTGGCGACCTCGACGACACGACGCTCCGAGTCGATCGCCTTCACCTCGTTCCGATGCCAGGTGATCCCCTTGCCGAGCGTCGCCCCTCGCTCTCGCACGATCCGGGATTCGGTTTCGTCGCCAAACGGAAGGAACAGCAGCCCGGGCTGGTACACGTGGCGGGTCGACGGATCGACGACGGCGACTTCCCACTCGTTCGAGAGCTTTCGCCGGATCTTGTGGGCCATGGCGGTGCCAGCGGTACCAGCGCCCAGAATGAGAATGGTTTTCATGACGCCTCCTCGTCCCTAAGACCCGCGACTACGTGCAAGCGACGTGCCGCCGTCGTCGTGTGCGTCGGTCGCGAATGTCAGCAGGCGTTTTCGGCCTGCTATTCCGACGCATTCGTCGTCAGCGACCGCGCTGCAATGACGCATCCGTCACGACTGCTCGCCAACGACCGGCCGCTCTGTTGCGACAGGCGAAAATCGTTCGGCTGGGGAAGACGCCTTCGCAGTTTTTGCGCGCTGCCGCATCGCATTGAGAAAACGAAGGGTGCCGTCGAGCATTCGGGCGGTTCGCGGTGAAGCAAAGATGTCGAACGCATGCTGGGCCCCACCGAGCTCCGTATAGACCACAGGAGCGCGGGAGGCCTCTTCGAGCAACTCGGCAAACACTCTTGCGTCTTCCACCGGCGCGAGTGTGTCGCGATCGCCGTGCACGATCAGAAACGGCGGCGCATCGGGGTGCACCCGGTCCATCGGCGAGGCGCGGTGGAACTTCTCCGGCTCCTCGTCGAAGAACGCCTTTATGATCATGGGTTCGAGCATTTGTGTGCAAAACCGATCGAGCATGGTGCCAAGCCGGTTCGTGAAGTCGTAGACGCCGTACACGGGCACGGCGGCTTGCACGCTGGTGTCAGCATCCTCGAAACCGGGCTGGTATTCGGGGTCGTTCGCGGTCAGCCCCATCATGGCCGTCAGGTGTCCTCCCGCTGAGCCGCCCGTCACCGCGATGAAGCCGGGGTCGACCCCGTATTCGTCCGCATGGTCGCGGATCCATTTGAGCGCGTACTTGAGGTCGACGAGGTGATCGGGCCACGTCGCTCCGGGGCTGAGGCGGTAGTTCACGTTGAAACACACCCAACCGTTTGCCGCGAGATGACCGATCAGCGGCCACCCTTGCTCTCGCTTGTCGCCGATGATCCAGGCCCCGCCGTGGATCTGCATGATCGCGGGGCGGCTCTGCCCCCGCTCGCTCGGCATCGCGATGTCCAGCCTCAGCCGCTTTCCGGCGGCCTCGCGATAAAGCACGTCCCGCGTGACCTGGACGCCGGGTCTCGAGAAACGAAACGGCATCACCAGTCTGGAAAACGGTAGCCGTTGGGCGCCTTCGAGGTCCGGGAGCCCTGCAAGCGCGTCCTCGAATACGTGCTGGGTCCGCCGCCCATCGTGAAAGAGCACGAGCAAGCCCAACCACGAAGCGATGGTGATGGCCATCCCCGCGATACCCGGCCAACTAGAGAGGGCGCCGAACTCGACGAACAGGAGCGAGGCGATTGCCTGCCAGACGATGTGGTGAAGCGCGAGCTCTGCGGTGAGCCACGAGCCAAAGAAACTCGGGACGAACAGGGCGGGAACCCGACGCACCGGAACGAACGCATTTAGCGTGAACACCCCGCCCACTAGGCTGACTCCGAAGAACAACCACGCAACGACGGTCTCGCTAATCCACATCGATTCTGGCCTTCTAGCACGTTCCGCGATAAACGGTGGCCCATGGCCGATCCGGAGCTCTCGTACTCGCGTTTGACGCAGCTTCCCGAGCGTCCGATCCAACGGCTGCAGCGCCCGCTGATCGCCTTCACGCACATCGAATCGGCCAGCGGTATCGTACTGCTCGTGTGCACGGCGATCGCGCTCATCGCTGCGAACTCACCGATGGCGGACGCCTACGCAGCTTTTTGGAACCAGGACTTTAGTTTCTCGGTCGAAGGCCTCGAGCTTTCCTACCCCCTTTGGTATTGGGTCAACGATGGGCTGATGCCCATTTTCTTCTTCGTCATAGGCCTCGAGATCAAGCGCGAGCTCGTCACAGGCGAGTTGAGTGATCCGAAGAAGGTGGTCCTACCCGTCGCGGCCGCGATCGGCGGCGTGGCGGTGCCTGTAGCGATCTATCTCGCCCTCCAAGGGGGCGCACCGGGGGAACGGGGCTGGGCCGTGCCCATGGCCACAGACATTGCGTTCGTGGTCGGCTGCCTTTCATTGCTCGGCCGCCGGGTTCCGCACGGCGTCACGGTGCTCATGCTTTCATTGGCGATCGTAGACGACTTGGCAGCGGTGCTCGTCATCGCGCTCTTTTACACGACGAGCATCAAGATGACGTGGCTGGTGGGCGCGGCCGGTGGGTTAGCCGTGGTCGCCGTCATGAACCGCGTTGGCGTGCGCAGGATCGGCCTCTACGTGGTCGCTGGCGCTGGGGTTTGGCTTTGCACGCTCAAGTCGGGCATTCACCCGACAGTCGCAGGTGTTGCGCTTGGACTGATGACACCCGCATTGCCATGGTTGGGTGGGCCTAAGTTCATGGGCTTCTTGCGGCACACCCACGACACCTTGCGGCAAGAAGAGACGTCCCTCGCGCAGGCGCAGCTGATGGTCGCCGACTTGGCTTTCGCCTCGCGTGAGGCGGTCTCGCCACTGGCTCGAATCGAACGCACGCTCCATCCGTGGTCAGCGTTCGCGATCATGCCGGTCTTCGCCCTTGCAAACGCAGGCGTACCCGTCGCGGTCGAGAGCATCGGCACGCCCGTCGGGCTCGCCGTCGCGGGCGGTTTGTTCTTCGGAAAGTCGGTGGGGATCTTCGGCGCATCATGGATCGCCGTGAAGCTCGGTTGGGCCACGCGGCCGGCGGGAGTCACCTGGCCGATCCTCGGCGGGGCGGCGTTCCTCGGCGGAATCGGGTTCACCATGGCGCTGTTCATCGCGTCGCTCGGCCTTTCCGGAGACTTGTTGGTTGCCGCGAAGATCGGCGTCATCATGGGCTCATTCTGCAGCGCTGTCGTCGGCATGCTGATTCTCATCGCGGTCACGAAGAAGGCCTGATGCGCTTTTGTATCCTCACCGTGGTCCTGTCGTGGGCGTGCGTTGGCCACGCTCAAGACGCGCCGGTCTTCTATTCCTACAAAGGTGACTCCGGGAGGACCGTCTACGTCAATCGATTCTCGATGGTGCCGCCCGAGAAGCGCTCAGAGGCCCGCGCAGTCGACCTTTCCAAGGTCGATCTTCACGAGGAGCTCGCCGAGGAGCTCGCCGACGCGGTCGAGGACGAGCTCCGCTACCTGAAGGCCTCCGACCCGTGCAACGAGGCCCGGAGTGAAGAGAAGGCAGGCGCATGGAGGCACGTCTGGCGGCGACACGGACCATGGATCCTCGCCAGCTTGGCTGCGGTCATTCTGGTGATGATGACACCATGGATGGTGGCGCGAACGCCACCCGGCGTGTGGTCGAGGCTGCTCATGGTGGCGCTGCCCGCGCTCGCGATGACCGCGGTGCTGGCGGTTTCAGCGACGCGCGCTTCAAGCTCGCTCGAGGCGGTCGAAGAGCTGGTGAAGCTGTGCGACGCCAACGAGAAAGAGGCCTCACCAAGAAAGCAACTGGTACGCCTGAACGAAATGCACGGCTACATCGAACAGCTTTACCGGGAGCGGTTCGAGCAACTCGAAAGCATAGGTGAGATCGAATGAGCCAGCCCATCGACACGAGCGACGCGATGAAGTGCCCTCTCTGCGGAGCGGAGAACGAGTGCGCGGTGGCTGCGGGGCGTCCGCCGGAGTCTTGCTGGTGCATGACCGCAACGATGGATCCCACGGCGCTCGCGTCGATTCCCGAGGAAGCCCAGGGGAAGGTCTGCATTTGCGCACGCTGCGCATCGGGCGCGCCACCGTCTGATTGATACGTCGTCAGCCCGCGGCGGCAGTCGGGCCGCACGGGTTGCACTTGTTGGCGAGCTCGTCGTGCTCCACTTGAATCGTCGCGTGGGCGATAGCGAAGCGTTCGGCGAGCGTGCGGTTGGCCGCGTCGATGATGCCTTGGTGGTCTGCATTTTCTGCGATGACCAAGTGCGTCGTCGCGATGTTTCGTCCGCTCGTCAACGACCAGACATGCAAGTCGTGTGCATCCAGCACGCCCGGGAGCCCCTTGAGCGCAACTGCGACCTCGTCTATCGAGATACCTTTGGGTACGCCCTCCATGAGCACATCGAGTGTCTCGCGCACGAGCCCGAAGGCGGAGTACAGCACCAAGCTGGCGATGACGAAGGATGCGACCGGATCGGCCCATCGCCAACCGAAGAGAAAAATTGAAGCGCCTGCCGCGATCGCGCCCACGCTGCCAAGCGTGTCCGCCATGACGTGGAGCCACGCGCCGCGCACGTTCAGGTTGTGGTGCCGGCCTCCGCTCAGGATGGCCAGGTTGATTAGGTTGATCGTGAGGCCGCCGCACGCCACGGCGAGCATCAGACCGCCCTGCACGTCCGGTGGATCCGACAGACGCTCCCACGCTTCCCGCGCAATGAGGACCGCCAAAGCGAGCAGCGCGGCACCGTTCGTGAGAGCGGCGAGGATCTCGGCGCGATGAAAACCATATGTGCGATTCGACGTCGCAGGGCGCTGGGCAAGCATCACGGCCACCAGGGACAGCCCAAGCGCTGCGGCATCGGAGAACATGTGACCAGCATCGGCTAGGAGCGCGAGCGAGTTCGCTGCGAGCCCGCCGACGATCTCGGCGACCATGTACGTCGCGGTGAACACGAGGGCCATCGCGAGCCTGCGCCGATTCCCTGCGACGTGGGCGCCAGTAGTATGATGGTGGTGCTGGTGTCCCATCTCCGCAGGGGCTTACCACGACGGCGGCTCTCGAGCGATTCAGCCTCAGTTCTGTGTAGTCCTAGGTCCGCCAGTGTAGTAAAAACGCCCGCTCGGGGTGGTGCCCATCGATCCAAGCAAACGAGGAGTAGCCAATGAGCGACAAAAAGATCTTTCACTACCCCGGAGCCAAGACCGACGTCCACTGGGACGGCAGACTGTGCATTCATGTCGGCGAGTGCGGACGAGCCACGAACGAACTGTTCGTAGGTGGGCGGCAGCCCTGGTGTCAGCCCGATCTCGTCGACTCCGATGACGTCGCAGAGGTCGTCTCGCGTTGTCCGACTGGCGCCCTGACCTACGATCGGAAGGATGGCGGCCCCGAAGAAAGCGTCGAAGCGGAGAATGTCGTGTCGGTCATGTACAACGGTCCGCTCTACGTCCGTGGCGATCTCGAGGTGGATGGGGCAGCGGCCGACATGTCGGGAGTCCGCTTCCGCGCGGCGCTCTGTCGCTGTGGGAAATCGAAGAACAAGCCGTTTTGCGACAACAGCCATGAGGCAGCGGGATTCAAGGACTACGGAGCCGTAGGTGACTCGGGAGACGGCTTCGATGCTCCAGGCGGCACTCTAAAAATCGCAAAGGCGCCGAACGGGCCGTTGCTGCTCAGCGGCAACTTCACGCTCGTAGCCGCGAGTGGGCGGCAGGGGTGGAAGGGGACGAAGGCTGCGCTGTGCCGTTGCGGCCACTCCAAAAACAAGCCGTTTTGCGACGGTGCCCACAAGGAAGCGGGGTTCGAAGCCGAATGAGCTTTTCGACGATGATGGATCGACCTCTGTTGATCTCGGATTTGTTCGAGCATGGCAGGCGGTTGTATCGAGACAGCCGCGTAATCACCGTCGGGGAGAGCGATGACCGGATCGCGACGTACGCGGAGGTTGGCGAGCGTACCGAGAAGCTCGCGAAGGCGCTGCGAAGCCTTGGCGTTCGACGGGAAGACCGCGTCGGCACCTTCTGCTGGAACAGCCAAGAGCACCTCGAAGCGTACTTCGCGATCTCGTCGATGGGTGCGGTCATGCACACGCTCAACATCCGCTTATTCCCGGAGCAACTCGCGTTCGTCATCAACCACGCCGAGGACAAAGTCATCATCGTCGACGACACGTTGATTCCTCTGCTAGGGAAGGTCGCTGCCGAGCTTCGGACCGTCGAACACATCATCGTAGTGGGCGATGGCTCGGACGATGGGCCACTTCGCGATGCGCCGCGGGCTACGCTTCATCGCTACGAGGCATTGCTCTCTGCCGAATCGCCGGGCATCGACTGGCCGGTGCTCGACGAGCGAGCGCCTGCGGCGATGGCCTATACCAGCGGCACTACTGGCGACCCCAAGGGTGTGGTCTACAGCCACCGCTCAACCGTGCTTCATTCGTACGGGATTACGTCTGGCGCGGTCACCGGTCTCAACGAGCGCGACATGATTCTGACGATCGTGCCGATGTTCCACGCGAATTGCTGGGGGCTTCCCTACGCGGGTTGGTGGGTCGGGACGGACTTCCTTCAGCCAGCGCGATTCCTCCAGCCGGAGCCGCTCGTCGCGATGATCGCGCGGCATCGGCCAACCTTTGCGGGGGCAGTACCGAGCATTTGGACCGGAGTTCTCAACTACGGCGAAGGGAAGGACATCGATCTTTCGTCGTTCAGGCTCGTGATTTGCGGCGGTTCCGCCGTACCGAAATCGTTGATGCGAGCGTTCGAGGAGAAGTACGGCGTCACGATCCTTCAGCTTTGGGGCATGACCGAGACCAGCCCGCTCGGTTCGGTCGCAACAGTTCCGCCTGGTGTCGAAGGCGAAGAGGCCTGGGCGTATCGGGGTCGAACGGGCCGGCCGGTCGCAGGGATCGAGCTCCGGATTGTCGACGATGAGGGAGAGCCGTTGCCTTGGGACGGCGAGTCGGTCGGGGAGATCGAAGCACGCGGGCCGTGGGTGACGGGCAGCTACTACGGCGTCGACGCGCCCGAGAAGTTCCACGACGGTTGGCTTCGGACTGGTGATGTAGGGTTCATCGACCGACGGGGCTACGCGCAGATCACCGATCGGAGCAAGGACGTGATCAAGTCGGGCGGGGAATGGATATCGTCCGTCGAGCTCGAGAACGAGATCATCGCTCATCCCGAAGTTGCCGAAGCGGCAGTCATCGGCATCCCCGACGACAAGTGGGACGAGCGCCCACTCGCATGCGTGGTGCGCAAGGAGGGCAGCGCGGTCACCCCGGACGCCTTGCGCGCCCACCTCGATGGCAAGGTCGCGAAGTGGTGGCTCCCCGAGCGTTGGAGCTTCATCGAAGAGATCCCCAAGACGAGCGTCGGTAAGTTCGACAAGAAGGTCCTCCGCGCCCAACACGCGGAGGGCAAGCTCACCGTCGAATAGAGAGGCACGGTCTAACAGCAATCCAGCTGCTGCCGTGTCTCCTCCGCAGCGTTCCGCAAGAGCCGAATGCTGCGGACGACCGCGTCGCGCTCCACTTTGGGAATCCGTTCGAACACGATGGCAATGCTCTGTTCCGTCAACGCGGTCAGTCGCTTCGCTTCCTTTCGCCCGCTGGCGGTGAGCTCTATAAGAACGCGGCGCGCGTCATCTTCGGCCTTCTCGCGAGTCACCCAGCCGCGGGCTTCCAGCCCGTCGACGAGACGCGTCATTGCGCCTTTGGTCACGCGGGTGTGGGCAGCTAGGCCCGACACGTCCCTTTGCCCTTCGAGCAGGGTCTGAAGGAGGACGCACTGCGCCGGGCTCACGGTCCCGCAGCAGATCTCCTCGCGTTCGAACGAGGCGAACATCCGGTAGAACGCGATGACATCTTCGACGATGGAGCTCATGTCTTCTCGGCCGTGATCGAGTAGCTGAAGACGGTATCGGCCAGCTCTTCGATGCGTTCTTCGCCGATGAGCTCGACCGCGGCGTTCCACATCGGGTCCTGTAGACTCGGCGTTAGCAGCGGTCCGGCGGGCGTCCGCGTATATTGCACGTTCTTGAAACCCGCGGCGCGCATGTGTCCGATATACTCTTCCTCGGTCGAAGCTCCGCCAACGCATGAAATCCAGGTCGCGGCCATCTTCGCGATGTTTTCCGGCAGCGGCTGGGTCAACACGATGTCACTCACCGCGAGCCGTCCGCCCGGTTTGAGCACTCGGTACGCTTCACGGAAGACCTGTGCCTTGTCCGGGCTCAGGTTGATGACGCAGTTGGAGATCACGACGTCCACGCTCCCTGACGCGATGGGCAAGTTCTCGATTAGGCCTTCGCGAAACTCGACCGTTCGCGCGTGGCCGGCGTTGACCGCGTTTGTCCGAGCGCGTTCCAGCATCTCGGGCGTCATGTCGACGCCGATGAATCTTCCTTCCGGTCCCAGCTTCTCGGCTGACAGCAATGCGTCGAAGCCTGCGCCTGAGCCGAGATCGACGACCGTTTCGCCTGGCTTCAGACTGGCCAGCGCGGTCGGGTTCCCGCAGCCGAGTCCGAGATTCGCATCGGCAGCTGCGCCAGTGATCTCCTGCTCCGAATATCCGAGGCGGGCGGCGGTCTCGCCGTGATGGTTCTGAGCGGCACCGCCGCAACAGCCACCGCTTTGGCGCGCGACTGCCGCGTATCCGGATTTCACTACTTCGTGTACTCGTTCCTTGTCCATGAGGGCCTCCAATAGTTGAATGATGCAACCAATTGATTGAGTCCGTCAACCACTTTCTCAAGCGGCCCGCTCGCGTTTTCGCGTCTGGTCTTCTAAGCGCCTGAAACGAATGAAGTTTTAGGAGGGGAGCGTGTCCCCCAAGAAGCGGATGAGGGCGTCGGTGAACTTGGGCTCGTCTTCTCTGTGGGGCCAGTGGCCGGCATCGGGCATGACGAGGATTTCGGCGCCCTCTTCGAACAGGGCTTGAGACTTCTTGTAGGGGCCGAGGTGGCCGCCGAAGTCTTTCCCGCCCGCAACCATCAGACCGCGGGTTTGAAGTGGCTTGCCCATCGCGCGCAGAGGGCGCTCGGGCTTCTTGAATATCGCACGGTACCAGTCGATGGCGCCCGTGAGTACGGTGGGATCGGAGAATGCCTGCTTCGCGCGCGCAGCCGCGGCGTCGCGTTCGGCGCCCGTCCAGCGGGGAGCCCAGCGCCGATAGATTGTGTCGACGTAGGCAAAGTCGTTCCGGCGTGTGCCGGCTTCGCACCAGGGCATCTGGAAATAGAGAAAGTGCCTGGCCAAGAACAACGCGCCCGCGGCCTGAAGCGCATTCTTCGGTTTCAAGGTCTTCGGGTGCGGAATGGCAATCGGAACGATCGCTTTCACGCGCTTCGGCGCGTGGGCCGCCGCGGCGTACACCAGCGTTGCGCCCCAATCATGTCCGACCAGCACGGCAGACTCGATCTGCAATACGTCGAGGAGGCCGATGGCATCCTCGGCAACGCTCATCGGGTCGTACCCGCGACGGGGCACGATGGTGTCCGGATGGTAGCCGCGCAGGTACGGGAGAATCGTACGGTAGCCGGCTTGGTTGAGCGTTTGGGCGATGGCGCCGTACGAGTGCGGAGTGTCGGGAAACCCATGGAAGAGCACCACCGGATGGCCTTGCCCGGCGTCGTGATACCGCCAGGTTTGCCCGTCGAGCGTCGCATTCTGGAATTCCGATTCGGCAACCACGATGATTTGACCTCGATTGCTCCAAAGCGTACGAACGAGCGGACGTGGGAGCCTTGATGCCAGAGCCTACCCCAATCATGATTGACGCGCCCAGCCGGGGTGAGACTCGAATCTCCGGCGTCGCGGCGAAGTTGAGGTAGGACGCGCGATGCAGGAAGAGCTCCTCCAATTCATCCCGGATCCCGTCTTGCTTCGGCACGTCATCTCGACGGTGATCTTGGTCGTAGCGGTCTTCAGCGCTCGATACATCATCATCCGCTTCGTCCGGCGGAGGCTTCCGACCCGCGATACGCTCCAGCTCCGTTGGACCTCTCAGGTTCGTGCTTTTTCCTATACGATCCTCGCGTTCGGTTTGTTCACGATTTGGGCAGCCGAGCTGCAGGCGCTCGCGGTCTCTTTCGTCGTGCTGGCCATGGCCGTCGTTTGGGCCACCAAAGAGACCTTCGCCTGCATGCAGGGTGCGATCTACCGCTTGAGCTCGAACGCGTTCCAGGTCGGCGATCGTATCAACGTCGGCGGGATTCGCGGGGACGTGATCGACCCGGGCCTCTTGAGCACGACCGTCCTCGAAGTGGCGCAGGGTCATCAACGAACCGGTCGAACGATCAGTATTCCGAACAGCCTCTTCATGACGGAGCCTGTGCTCAATGAGAGCCTGACCGGCGAATACATGCTCCACCTGTTGACCATCCCGGTCGATCGGAACAGCGATCTCGCGGCGATCGAACGTCGGGCGCTTCGGGCGGCCAACGATGCGTGCGCGGATTTCATCGACGACGTTCGCAGGCCTATCGCATTGCGCTACCGCCGGCACGGCTTGAACCCGCCGCTCGTCGATCCCCGGATCACCTATCAGTTCGTCGATACGAAAACGGTGAATCTGATCCTGAGGATTCCGGTGCCGACCCGTTTGGAACGGACGGTGGAACAGCGCGTGCTGCGGGCCGTGCTGGGCGTCCCGCAGGGGAGGGACACGTTGACTCCACCGCCTCCGCCGTAGCAGGGTTGGCTCATGACCGAGCTCGAATCGCGCATCGCCCGTCTCGAAGCCATCGAGGCCATCAAGGCGCTCAAAGCACGCTACTGGCACTGCTGTGACAAGAAGGACGTCGAGGGGGTGCGCGATTGCTTCCTCGAAGGACCTGTCGAGATTCACTACGACGGCCCGGTCGGCCTCGTGCATCATCGGGACGGCCTCTACGAGGTGTTCAAGGACATCGCGTGCCAAACGCACATCGTCGAGATGCACCACGGAGGCCCCGCGAACATCGAAGTGCGTGGGCCGGACGATGCCACGGGCCGGTGGGGGCTCGTGTACCACTTGATGAACACAGAGCTCAAGACGGTGAGCGTCGTTGGCGGCTACTACGATGACGCGTACACACGTGTGAAGGGCCGATGGTGGATCAGCAAGGCGCGCTTCGAGGTGTGCTCTGCGGTCACCTATGGATGGAAAGAGGCATCTGTCCGACTCCTGCACGCGAGCGCATCGCTGCCCACCGTGTCCTGACGCTGCAGTTGCGCGCCGTTTCGGGTTTTGCCAAGGTGCCGGCCCGATGGAACGAATTCGACCCTTGGATGGCTCGACCTGCTTGGTGACCGGTAGTGCCGGTTTCGTCGGAAGCAACCTCGTGCGCGCGCTCCTCGGGCGCGGGTGTGTCGTTCATGGTTTCGACATCGCGGCGGCGCCCTTTGAAGACACGAAGTTGCGATGGTTCCAAGGCGACGTTCGCAAGCAAAGCGACCTGCGCCCAGCGCTTCAAGGCGTAGACACGGTTTTCCACACCGCGGCGATGATCGCGACCCAAACCTATGCACGGCGGGCATTCGGCGATCTAGTTCGCGGCGTCAATGTCGAGGGGACTCGCAACGTCCTCGAACTCGCACAGCAGCAAGGCGTCCGGCGTTTCGTACACACGAGCTCGATCGTCACGGTGCCCGAAGACGAACGCGCGGGCGCCCGCGAAGGCGGCTTCTATAGCGCCGCTCGGGATCTCTATTCGACGACCAAGGTCGCTTCGGAGCAGTTGGTACTCGAAGCCAATGAGAGATCTGGCCTCCTCACCGCGGCGATCCGGCCGGGCGGCATCTACGGCCCCGGGGAGCGCAAGACCTTGATTGGCCCGCTGATGGTATCGTTGAAGCAGGGCGCTCCGGTCGTGATGTTTGGCGATGGTTCTAGCCGGATGGACTACACGTACATCGACAACCTGGTAGACGCGCAAATTCGAGCAGCGGAGCGCTTGGTCGATGGCTCGCCCGTGTGCGGTCAAGCCTACTTCATCACCGATGGGGATCCCATCAACACGGGCGCATTCAGCCAGGCTCTCGTTCGGCAGGTCGGACTCGACGCCAAGTCGATTCGGATTCCACGACTCGTGGCGCGCGGCCTCGCGACCGCGGGGGAGCGCGTCTTCCAGGTGTTCGGAAAGCCCAAGCCGCCCTTCAGCCTGGTTGAGGTCGATCTCTGCGTGCGCGACACATACTTTTCCATCGATCGCGCGCGGCAGGACTTGCAGTACGAGCCCATCGTCGATACTCGTGAAGGCATTCGACGCACCGCGGAAGACGCTCGTCAGTACTACGAGAGCCTTTGAAGGCGCAAAACGCGGCTCGAATTCGCTCCGCATCCCCGTCGGCGCCCGCGGGAAAAGAAACCGGGCTTTTTTCGTAACAGCGACGCTCTTGACCCGTTCAACGTGGTACCTATGGATGGTCAGATGCCGGCAGAGGAGCTCGCAAGGGATTTCGTGCGCGTGCGCGCTGAGACCGAAGCGCTCGCCGCTCCGCTTTCACCCGAGGATCAACTCGCGCAGAGCATGCGTGACGCGAGCCCGACCAAGTGGCATCGCGCCCACACGACCTGGTTCTTTGAGACCTTCGTACTCAAACCGGCCGGCGTCGGCGGGCTGTCGCCAGCGCCGTATTCCATGCTTTTCAATAGCTACTACAATGGGGTGGGTGAGCAGTTCGACCGTCCGTCCCGAGGTCTGCTGACGCGGCCGAGCCACGTCGACATCAGGGCGTATCGTGAGCGTGTCGACGCGGCAATGGTGAAGCTATTGGGCCGCGGCATGAACGACGAGCTACGGGCCTGTGTCGAAGTCGGACTTCATCATGAGCAGCAACACCAAGAGCTACTCCTGACTGACGTCAAGCACCTCCTGTCATGCAACCCCCTCGACCCCGCGTACGCACCTGCACCCGCGCGCTCCGCAGACACCCCGGTCACACAACCACTGCGATGGGCCAAGCACGAGGGTGGGATCGTCCGGATTGGCAGCGAGCCGGGGTGCTACTGTTTCGACAATGAGGGACCCGCGCACGACTCGCTCCTTCACCCGTTCCAGGCCGCGCAGCGATTGGTCACCAATGGTGAGTACCTCGAGTTCATTGGTGATGGTGGCTACCAGCGTCCCGAGCTTTGGCTCAGCGAGGGTTGGCAGGTCGTTCGAGACCAGGGTTGGAATGCGCCGCTCTACTGGCGTGAAGACGCGGATGGGTGGACCGATTTCTCCCTCTATGGAAGACGCCCCCTCGAGACGGCTATGCCGGTCCTACACGTCAGCTACTACGAGGCGGACGCGTTCGCTCGTTGGGCCGGCGCCCGACTTCCGACGGAGCAAGAGTGGGAGGCAGCCACCGCCGAGCCCGAGCCCGCGCCTCTATGCGGACGTCCGGCGGGGCTTCATCCGAGTGCCCCAAGTCTGTATGGCGCTGCCTGGCAATGGACGAGCTCGAGCTACGCTGCGTACCCCGGCTACCGGCCTGCGGAGGGCGCGATCGGCGAGTACAATGGAAAATTCATGTGCAGCCAGTACGTGTTGCGCGGCAGTAGTTGTGCAACGCCGACCGGCCACGCGCGAAGGACCTACCGCAATTTCTTCCCACCGAATGCCCGCTGGCAGCTCACGGGGATTCGACTAGCCAAGGACGAAGGCTGAAACCGTGATTGCATTTGACCCAATGAGCACGAAAGAGCGTGTTCGTATCATCGACTTGCACCCGGATGTCGGCGATCTTCGGGCCGAGGCGCTCGCTGGGCTTCGGAGCGCCGAGAAGAGCCTGCCGTGCAAGTACTTCTACGACGCACTTGGCGCGCGGCTCTTCGAGGTCATCACCGAGCTGCCGGAGTACTACCCGACGCGCACCGAGCTCGGCATCATGACCCGTTCCGCCAAGGAAATAGCGAACACAATCGGCTCGCACGCAACGCTCGTCGAGTTCGGCTCGGGCGTGGGTCTCAAGACCCGCAAGCTCCTCGACGCGCTGATCGATCCAGCGGGCTGCGTGATCATCGACATCAGTCGGGGCGCCCTCGAAGCCTCGGCGGCGGAACTCGGCGACCGATACGAGGGCATGGAGGTCATTGCGGTGTGTGCCGACTACACGCAGCCACTCCGGCTGCCGCGGCCCCATCGACCCAGCGCACGGACCGTCGCATTCTTTCCTGGAAGCACGATTGGGAACTTTACGCATGATGAGGCCGTGGGTTTCCTCGGACGCGTCGCAGACCTGGTCGGGGAGGGCGGCGGCCTGCTCGTCGGGGTCGATCGAAAGAAGGATCGATCCGTGATTGAGGCGGCGTACAACGACGCACTCGGCGTAACCGCGGCGTTCAACTTGAACATCCTCAGGCGGCTCAACGAGATGGGCGCTGATTTCGATCTCGGGGCCTTCCGTCACCACGCGCCCTATGTCGGGGCTGAGGGCCGCATCGAAATGCGTCTCATCAGCGAGGCGGCCCAGACCGTCCGGATCGGCGACGCTCGCGTCGATTTCGTGGCTGGCGAGCACATCGTCACTGAGCATTCGCACAAGTACGACCTTGGCCAGTTCGAGGACATCGCTCGCCAAGCAGGCTTCCGCCTCGCCAAGCATTGGAGCGACGAACGTGATTGGTTCAGTGTCTGCTTCCTAGAGGTCGACGACGCCTAACGGCTGGACACTTTCGCGATCAAGTCGAACTCGGCCGAGTAGACGACGGCGCTGTGCTCGAAGCTCTTGCTTCCGTCGGTGTACGTCACTTCAAAGCGGTACGTCCCCGGACTCAACGCGCCACTCGATGGCGCCGCGAAATCGTCGAGGTTGTTGATCACGAACGGTCGGCTCTCACCCGGTTCGATCTCGATGGCGCCTCTCCGGCACTTCTTCGGGCGGAAAGGCTCGTAGCTCTTCTCCCACGCGTCTTCTTTCTTCCGCGCGCGGTAGAACGGAGTTCCGCAGACGCTCTGCAACCAAATCGTGCGTCTTGCGTTGTTGTGGACACGGGTTTTGATCTTGTCGTTTAAGGTCACCCTTGCCGGCCGCGTTTCGATCCGAATGTCGCGCGCCTCGGTCTTCACGACCGCCTGGCAACCTTGCCTCGTCCATCGGTGACTCGATGGGCAGTCACACGGAAGGCATGACTTGCACCGTGTGTTGGGAGGGCACTCCGGACACCCTACGTACGTGCCGCGGGTCTTCTCGCAGACCGCTTGAACGCTCCTCCCACGGCGAAAAAGCTCCTGGGGCTCGCTGGTGAGCACGCAAGCTCCTTTGAAGCAGCGCCCGAACGGCTTCTTGCATTCGAAGTCGCAGGTCGCGAGCTCCGCTTGACCACGGCACTCGGCAAGCTCCTTTTGGTAGTCGAGCAGGTACGCCTCGTTGATAGCGACTCCGCATTCGCAGCCCTGCGATTGGCAGCTCGTCTCCACGACCCCGCAGGCTTGGTCTTCCTCGCAGGCGCGATGGGCGGGCGCGACCTCGACGCGCTCCTTCGCCGGCTCAGGCTCCTTGCAGCTCGGCACCGCAAAGAGCGCGATCAGCAACACTCCGGCAAAACGTACCATCCCCATGCAAGCGTCCTACCTGAAGGCCGCGGATGGTGGCAAGAAGGTGGGGCGGTTCGTTAGGATTGGGCCTGTAGCCTAGCGATTCGTTCCTCGAGAGGAGGGTGTGTGGCCATCAGCTTGAGCATTCCCTCGCCGCGGATGCCGAATGCGGTGAGGTTGTCGGGGAGTTGGGAGGGGGCGTCTCGCATGGCGCGCAGGCGGTTGAGGGCCGAGGCCATGGCGACAGGGCTCTCAAGCGCGGCGCCGCCCGCGTCAGCTCTGAACTCGCGTCGCCGGGAGAACCACGCGACGATCATGCTCGCCAAGATCCCGAAAGCCATCTGAAGGGCCATGTAAATCATGAAGCGACCGCGATCGAACTGGCTGGCGATGATGCGCGCGATGAATAGGACGAAGGTGTTGAGCACGCCTTGAATGAGGGTGAGGGTCACCATGTCGCCGTTCGCGATGTGGGACACTTCGTGGCCGAGGACCGCTTCTGCTTCGTCCTTGCTCATCAGACGCAACAGCCCCGTGCTCACTGCGACGAGGGCGCTATTGCGAAACATGCCGGTGGCGAATGCGTTCGGGTCTGGCGAATCGAACACGGCGACCTCAGGCATTCCGATGCCGGCTTGTTTCGCCTGGCGCTCGACGGTGCTCACCAGCCAGCGCTCGACGTCGTTCGATGGCGCCTCGATGACCTTCGCGCGCGTGGAGGCCTTCGCCACCGTCTTGGACATCGCGAGCGACAAGATCGACCCGCCGAACCCGAACAGAGCGCACCAGATCAGCATGCTCGTGTAAGGCGCGTCCGGCGGAATGACACCCATCGCCGTGAGCGCCCACATCGCGATGGAAGCCATGAAGAGGACGGCCAGGTTCGTGGCCAAAAACAAAACGATTCTCAACATTCAAGTGCTCCTAGAGAGTCAACCTAAGGCGGGTCCCGCCCTCAGACAACTACTCACGCGAAGTTCTGGGGGTTTTCTCAATCCGCGCTCAGGTCGCGGTGAAGCGCGTCGCGCTGGCTCTCGGAGAGCTCGGTTTCGAGCTCGATCCCAGGCATTCCGATGCCGAACGCCACCGGCGCTTCGTTGCCGAGCGCGAAGGTCAGGTACTGGACTGACGATAGCCGGGTATCGCCAACCTGGCGTGGGTCCCAGGTCGGGGTGACTCGCGTGCCGTCGGCCGTCTTCGCGTAGATGTGATCGTTGAGGCCGATCCATTCTCGGAGTTTCACGTCGCGCTCCGCTTGGTCGTCGATCCCGATCAGGAGCGTGCAGCCGACCGTGCCTGCCGGATGAAGCAGCTCGTTGTACGTGTCGAGCTCGTGCTGGATGTCCTCTTCCTTCACGATCTTTTCTACGCGCATCATCTCCTGAACCTGATATCGAACTGTGTCGCGGTTCTCGAAAAGGAAGGTGAAGTGCTCTCCGACCAGGATTCGGCGCACCGACTTCGCACCCAAGGCCGCTGCGCGAATCTCTTCGCGCTGCTCGCCATAGGTGACGTAGTCTAGGATCTCAGCTCGCTCGACGGGCTTCACTTCGCACCTCCATCCTCGCCGGAGGGTAGTGCCTTTGGCCCATCGAAACCATCCTCGCGGTACGCGCGGGCCAGAATAGACATCGGGTGCATGGGCTTCACCCCCGCATGCTGCTGAAACTGGATGGCAGCGAGCGGGCAATCGGTTGCCCAGATTTCGGCGTCCGCCTCTTTCATCTCGTCGAAGGCCTTCTGACCGACTCGGATCGAGTACTCGAAGCCTTCGACCGTCATCGCGTGCGTTCCATCGTGCCCGCAGCACTCCATCACCGTTTTCGGAGCGACCCCGGGGATCTTTCGCAGCAGGTCGCGCCCTTTGAAGCCGACCCCTTGCGTCCGCAGATGGCATGGCGCGTGATAGGCGACGTTGCTTCCAGGCGAGCTCTTGAAATCCGTGTTGAAGCGCTCTTCCTTGCGGAGGGACCACACGAACTCGCTCGGGTCTCTCACGGCTTCGGCGAGGCGCTTAGCGCGCTCGCGATCCTCGCCCGCGAGCAGCTCCGGGTACTCGCGCCTCAACATCATCGAGCAGGTCGGGTTGAGGGCGACGACTTTGGCGCCCGACTCGACGTGCGGCATCAGCCGGTCGAGGTTCGCGTGAGCCTTCTTTCGGAGCAGCTCGAGATCGCCGCTCTCCCAGGCAGGCATGCCGCAGCACTCGAGGCCCTTCTCGCAGCGCACGTCGACGCCGTTCGCTTCGAGAACCTCCACGGTGTCCATGCCTATCTGCGGCTCGTTGCCTTGCACGTAGCAGGTCTGGAACAGGACGACTTCGCCGCCGACGCCCTTTTCGGTCAGCCCCGCACCCGTCGCCCAGCTCTCGAAGGTCGTCTGCGCGAAGTCGGGGAGGAGCTTGCGTCGATCGATGCCCACGAGCTTTTCCATGAACCAGCGGTGGATGCCCACCCGATTCATGACGTTCGCCAGACCGAAGCTCGCCCGTGCCATCGTGCCCGCCCGGTCCGGGTCTTCGAGAACCTTGAGACGGAGCTTGTGCGGCTGCTCACCCTTGCGATAGCGAATCGCGTCATAGCGGTGGACGAGCTTTGGGAAATCGACTTTGAACTCGTGCCCGTCGCGCGGTGTGTACGGGCACTGCACCTCACAGAGCTTGCACTGAAAGCAAGCGTCCATGACGCGCTGGGTGTCGAGTGGAGTCAGCTTGCGAACGTCTCCGTCATACTTCTCATCGATTGCCGAGAACAAGATCGGAAACGAGTCGCAGTACTTGAAGCACATGCGACATCCGTGGCAGACCTCGAAGACGCGCTCGAGCTCCTTGCCGAGCGCGCCTTCGTTCCAGTACTTCTCCTCCGTCGGGTCGTAGCTCAACCCGTCCGTCGGCAAATACGAGATCTGCTTCTTTTTTGCTTGGTCGCTCACTCGAGGTGGGGACCCACTCAGGAGATGTCGTCGAGGAGCGATTGGAAACGGCCGGCATGTGATTTCTCGGCCTTCGCCAAGGTCTCGAACCAGTCGGCGATTTCGTCGAAGCCCTCTTCGCGGGCGGTCTTGGCCATGCCCGGGTACATGTCGGTGTACTCGTGCGTCTCGCCAGCAACTGCGGCGGCGAGGTTGAGCACGGTGTCCCCGATCGGCAAGCCCGTCGCGGGGTCGCCGACCTTCTTGAGGTAGTCGAGGTGGCCGTGCGCGTGGCCCGTCTCACCCTCCGCCGTCTCGCGGAAGTTGCCTGCGACTTCGGGGTAGCCCTCGACGTCAGCAACTTTGGCGAAGTAGAGGTAGCGGCGGTTGGCCTGGGATTCGCCAGCAAAAGCGGCTTTTAGGTTTTCTTGGGTCTTGCTGCCCTTGAGGTCTGCCATGGTGTTCCTTTTCCTCCAGTATGGTGCTCGCTCGTCCCCCGACAAGGCACGCCGGGCGCGATTCGCGAGGAAGAGTTATCGCGGGGATTGTGTCGTCCGTCAACGGGACAATGCTACCGTCGCCCTATGGCGGACGCCTCTGTGACGGTGCTCGACGTGCTTGCTCAGGGATCTTCCCGTGAGGTCTTCGGTAGCCTTCCGGATGTATGGGCTGCTTACGCCGAAGAGGGGCGCGAGGGGCGGTCACCATTTTCGGCTGCGGTTCGCGTAGCTGCGCGATGCGACCGTCTTGGACACGCCTTCGCGGTTGGGTATCCGGCCGCGCTCGAGCACCTGATCCCGGGCGTCGGGCTTCCATGTGCGCTTTGTGTGACGGAGGCAGGAGGCAACAGCCCGCGCGCGATCGCGACGACGCTGAGGCCAGCCGCCCCGGGCTATCGGCTCGACGGGACCAAGACCTTCGCGACCTTTGGCACGCTGGCCAAAGCACTGATCATCGTCGTACGCACGGGTGACAAGTCGGACGGCCGTCCCGATCTCGCGGTGGTGCGCATTCCCGCCGATCGTGACGGCGTCGAGCTCGCCGAGCTCCCGCCCACGCCGTTTGTCCCCGAGGTCATACACGCTCGGGTGCGGCTCGAAGCGGTGGAGGTTCGAGAGAACGAGCGCCTTCCGGGCGACGGCTATCTCCGCTACGTCAAACCGTTTCGTACGATCGAAGACATCCACGTCGTCGGGGCGACACTCGGCTACGTGCTCGGTTGGGCACACCGCACCGCAAGCCTGGCATGGCCTTGTCGCCGAGCTCGGCTCGGATCTCTTGGCTCTGCAAAGCCTGCTCGCGTTCAAACCGCTCGATCCGCGAGCTCACGTCGCGCTTCAGGGCGTATATCAGCACGTTGGCGCATTGCTGGCCGGGGAGGCCTTCGCGCGAGTGCTCGACGCAGCGGACGACACAGAACGGGAGCGGTGGGCGCGCGACCAACGCTGCTGCAGGTCGCATCCAAGGCGCGGGAAGCACGCTTCAACGCTGCGACAAAGGCGCTCGGTGCCACCCTCGCCTGACCGCGCCTCCTATGCGGCGTCAGCGCCTTCTTCGATGGGCGCGTAGCCCTGGGCGCTTCCGTATGCGTACGAACCGGCGCCATAGCGCTCGCCTTTGACCTTGAGGTCGGCGTCGTTCAGGATCGCGCCGAGCAAGCGCGCAGACACGCTGTTCAGCTGCTTCCGTGCCCCTGAGACTGCGTGCGAGGTGCTGGTTCCGGCTCTCACCACGAGCAGCACTCCGTCGACTTGTTGGGCGAGGATGGCCGCGTCAGTCACCGCGCCCATCGGTGGGCTGTCGAAGAGCACATAGTCGAAGTGCTCCATGAGGTCTTCCTTGGTCCGAGCAAAGGCCGCGGAGTGAAGCAACTCGGACGGATTGTGAGGGATCGGGCCCGAGGTCAACACGCTGAGCCCCTCGATCTTCGTCTTGTGCACTACCGAAGCGAGGTTCGTGCGCCCCTGGACCAGCGTGGTGAGACCGAGGTCGTTTCGGACCTCGAGGACACGATGAAGCCTCGGCCGCCGCAAGTCGGAGTCGACCAGGAGCACCGAGCGTCCGAACTGCGCCAAGCTGATCGCCAAGTTGCTCGCGATCGTCGTCTTTCCCTCGAAGGGCAGGGCGCTCGTCACCGCGAAGCTTCGTAGCGGACTGTCGGGTGACATGAACGTCAGACTCGTGCGAATCATCCGGAACGTCTCCGCCGCCGGCGACATCGGCTCATCGACGACGATGAGCTCACCTGGCGCCCCGCGCGGCGGTGACCGGCTTGGGACCGGACTGGGAGTCCTCTTTGGCTTGCGGTCCCCGAGACCCCAAATGTGGGATCACCCCGAGCACTTCGATCCCGAGGCTCTCGACGGATTCGAACGAACGAATCGTCCGATCGAGCCGGCTGGCTATGAAGGCCGCCGCGAGACCGAGCAAGAGCCCAGCTAGAAATGCCGATGCGACGATTCTTGAAGAAGTTCGGGCTCACCGGGCGCCACGGGAGGAGCGCGTGATCGAGCACCCGAACATGGGTAGTCTTGAGCATCCGCGTGAGGTCGGCTTCAGTGAGCCGCTGTAAGACGATTTCATAGAGCTTCGTCTTGTTGTCCCGGTCGTGATTGAGGCGGCGATACTCGATCTCGCGTAGATTCAGGTTGAGTCCCGCCGCGTGCGCGTCACTTGCTGCGGCACGAAGACCCTGCTCGACGGTGTTGGCTTGCAGCACGTCGAACTCGGCTGATGCGATGATATCGCGCTTCTCGGCGGCGAGTTGAGCCTGGAGAACCTCGATCTCCTGCGCGAGCGTCTTCATGGTGGGGTGCCGCTCTCCGTACTTCACCGCCAAGGCGTCGTGCTCCTGCTGCTTGCTCCGCAACGCGGTCGCAAGCTCGTTCAGCGCCGCGTGCTCTGCCATGATGGCCGGGTCGATCTTTTCAGGTCCTCTGCCAAGCGATGCCTTGAGGCGCTTCAGCCGGGCTTCGAGCTCGATGCGTTGATTGCGCGTTTCGGTGAGCTTGTCGTGCGTCGTCTGCACGTCGCTCGCAACGAGATTTTGCCGGTCCTCCATCGAGACCGATAAGACGTTGTGGCCCTTCTTGAAGCTATGCAGCGCAAGCTCAGCCTCTTCCAGCTCTTCGCGAAGGACCGCAAGTTGGTTCTCTAGCCAATCCTTAGCCCGATCCGTCGACTCAAGTCGGTCTTCGAGCGTCTTTTCGACGTAGGCGTCGGCGACCGTTCGGCGATGAGCCTAGCTCGCTCTGGCATGACGTCGCGTGCGTGGATTTGCACGAGCCGTGTGTCGGGTACGGGCTCGACCGAGAGGCGAGTTTGCAGCGCCATCGCGCTCGCCTCGAGGTTACCGGTTTCGCCCGGCGTGTCGTCGTCCTGGGTCAGATAGCTGGGGTCTTCGTGCAGTCCGAGCTTCAGGACCGCGCGCTTCGCGACATCGCGACTGGCGATCACCATGTTCTGCGTCCCGAAGAACTCCCGCGTGGCCCAGTAGTTGCCAATTGGATCTGCGACATCCTGAACCTCTCCACCGAGAGGTTTGGAGGGATTTGGGTCGTACTCGATCGTTGTGGTGGCCTCGTAGACCCTGGGCGTTCGGAGGGTCCAGATGGTTCCCGCTGCGAGCACCGCTGCGGTGATTGCGACAATCAGCCACTTGTACTCCCGAAGCGCGTGCGCGACCTCACGAAGGTCATGCGCCGGTTCGTCGAGGCCGGGTTCTCCTTGGCATCTGTGTCCCTCCCCCACTACTAGCGTTCTCGATCTGGACCTGGCGGTCAAGGTCGGGCGTCGCAGGAGCCTGGAAACCCCTATTTCGAGAGCCTCGCCTCCTGGTCGCAGGCGGGTCCCCCCGGGGTTCGGCGGCACAGCGTTCGATAGATGCGGAGCGCTTGACTCCGACGGTTGGAGCGCAGCGCGAGGGCGGCCGCCGTGTGTAGCGCGGGCCCACCGGGATTCGCCTCGTCCGCGGCGGTGTAGGCAACGAGTGCTTCATCGACGTTTCCAAGAGAAGCCTCGAGCTCGGCTTGCAGCATGAACGACCTCGCGATGAGTGAGGCGTTTCCTCTTGCTTGCCCGCGCAGACGAGTGACCGTGGTGCGCATCGCGTCGGTCTCGTCGAGCGCGGCCTCGACTCTTGCTTGAGTCTCGAGCAGCGCTCGCGTCGCGGGGCGGCTCACGAGTGCCTGCTGGAGAGCCTTTCGCGCCTCTTCCGGGTTACCGGCTCTCAGATGGGTCATGATCAGCGCTTCCCTGAGCCCGTCGTTGCCACTGTGGTCATCGAGCGCGCCCTCGAGGAGCGCAATCGCATCGTGGGATCGTTCTTGGGCCGTCAGGCGCTGCGCCTCGCGAAGGACCGCCCACGGATGTGTCGGCTCGTTCTCGAGAATCATGCCGTCGAGCTCGGCGCGAAGCTCGGGGGTCAAGAGCGTACACTGTGCCGTGTACTTGAGGTATCGATGCCGTCGCTCTTCGGTAGGTGCGGCTCGTTCGACGTATTCCATCGTAGGGGAGCGACCGAGGAGCTCGCACAGGACCTCGCGGCCGCGCCCCGCGTCTCTTTCTTCGGCCTCACGGATTTCGAGAAGGGCTTGATCGATGCGGTCCTCCGCGATGAGCAAGCGCGCTGCGACTACATGCGGGGCCGCCCATCCGGGCGCTTCCTGCATCGCAACCGAGAGCCAACGCGCGGTGTCCGGATGCCGAAGCGAGCCGGCGTAGGTCCCCGCGAAGAGCGCCAGCGCGGGCTCGCTTGGGTGAAGCCTGAGCCCGCGGCGAAGCGTGGCCTCGAAATCTTCGCTATCCTTCGCCCCGAGCTGCAGCACATCGATCCATGATCGATTGGGGATCGCTCTTCTGGACGATGGGACCCAACACCGCGAGCCCGATCAGACCGCTCGAAAAGCGCGAGCGCCACATGGCGCGACGGGGAGCAGGTGTACCCCGTACAGGCAAGAGCGCCCAGCAGCGCGGAAACGACGACAACGACCCCGGCCATCTCGAGACTGAAGTCGACCAAGTTCTGAAGGCACAAAGCGAAGATCCCGACACAGACCGCCGCGACGCTCGGCTCTTCGGTCGTGCTGAATCGCCTCCACAATGCCGCAACAAGGCCAACAGCAACAAGCCTGCGAGCGGCATGCCCCACTCGGTCGTCCACTGGACGAGAAGGTTCTCCGGATGGGTCGCGCGGGTCAGCGCCCCGGGTGACGAAAGCGGAGGAAAACGCACCCCGCCCAACACCGAGCCACCATGCCGATCCTTCCAGCAAGCGAAAGCCGTGCCCGGCAAGCTGCAACTTGCCGAATCCCTGGGTCTCGAAGCGGCGCAGGATCGGCTCGAGCCCTGCGAAGGCGACGATACCTGTGATCGCTGCCCCCACCACGGCCACGGGAATCGCCGCTCTGGGGCGCGCGGATCCCTTTTGCAACGAGCCATACTCCGAGAAGGAAGAACCCGAACAGGAGTGCGCCAATCCCGCCCCGCGAAAGGGTCCACGCCACGACCACGGACAGAAAACCGATGCGCCGATCCAGACGATGCGTGCGATGGCCTGCGTCCTTGCGCCGCGAAACCGGCCGCCACGATCCCCCCAGCAGAGAGAAGCCGGCAAGATGGTTGCCGTTCATCAGCGGCGCAAGCAGGCGGAGGCGGTGAACCTCGGCGTGTAGACGCCGAATAGGACGTTCGACCCTGCGGCTTCGTGAGCAAATCCCACCAGACCGATCAAGACCGCTGATACGACAGTGGCCATCGCGAGCGGCTTCAACCCCGACGGTCCCCCGAGTCGTGCAGCAAGAACGCGGAGAGAATCCGACGCCAATCAGGATGTGGAGCTGGGTTGCTCCGGGGTCGTACGAAATGGTGAGCGGGACGGCGTCCGCCCAAGCGAACCCCTGGAAGCGCTCCGCAGTCTCTAATGACTTCAAGCTCAGCGCCTTCGCGACCGCATGGGGCAACGGAATCGCCTGAACGCAAGTCCATACCGAGGCCGCGGTCATGAGGACAAACACCCCGTCGACTACGGGAGGGGTCGTGGTTCGCCGCACCCATAGTGCGTCGCCAAAGATACGAGACAGAGGCCCGCGATGGTCACGACCGTCCAAGGAAAGGCGCCGCCGAAGAGTTCGGGGGCGATGATGATCGTCGCACAGAGTGCGGCGGTGTCCGGCGCGACTCGAAGGCGCATCGTGGTGGCGAGGCGTGCATCGTCCTTGATGCGCGCGGAGGATAGACCATCGCGCGTGGGTATGCGACTACGCTGAGTTGCGGCTATCGTGCGCCTCGCCGGGAGGCGCTCGGGCAAGCGAAATGTGCGGGATAACAGGATTGTGGTGTGCGGACTCGGTGGCGGGGGACACAGCCCACGGCTGGATCGAGGGATGACGGCCACTTTGGTCCATCGCGGCCCGGATGGCCCGTGGGGACCTTTTTCGACAGTGACGCCGGGATCGGTTTCGGACACAGGCGGCTTTCAATTGTCGACCTCAGTGATGCGGGGCGGCAACCCATGTGGTCGCGCTCGGGCCGCCATTGCATCAGCTACAACGGAGAGGTCTACAACGCGCCGGAAATTCGAACCGCCTTGGAACGGCAAGGCCACCGTATCGAGCGTGGAGAGGCCACTCCGACACCGAGGTCGTGCTCGAGGCGATTGAAGCGCTCGGTCTGGAGGGAGCGCTGTGCGCTGTTTCGTGGGATGTTCGCTTTTGCGCTTTGGGACCGCGATGAGCTAGCGATTGGCACTCGTTCGGGACCGCCTGGGCATCAAGCCCCTGTTCTATGTGCAAGGCAGCTTCGGCGTCGCATTCGCGTCCGAGCTCCAGGCACTCTACGCGTTTGCGCCGTTTCGACCCCGGTTGAATCGCTCGGCGATTTCGGCTTTCCTCCGCTATGCAGTCGTTCCCGGAAACACGTGCATCTTGGAGGACGTGCACAAAGTTCCGCCCGGCGCGATCGTTTCGTTTGGCGGCTCTGACGTGCAGGCAGAGTCCCGGCAATTCTGGTCTGCCGAGGAGACCGCTCGAAGAGGCCTGCGCGCTCCTTTCCATGGTGGCGAAGAGGACGCGATCGACGAGCTCGAGCGCCGGATGCGCGAGTCCGTCGAGATGCGCATGCGGTCGGACGTTCCGTTCGGCGCCTTCTTGTCGGGTGGGATCGACTCCTCTGCGGTTGCTTCCCTCATGCAACAAAGCGCCACGACTCCGATCAAGACATTCTGTATCGGCAATACCGACTCGGGTTACGATGAATCCACCCACGCCGAAGCCGTCGCTCGACATCTTGGCTGCGAGCATCACACGCTCGTCGCGGAGCCGGCGGACATGCTGGCAATCGCGCCGACGATTGCCCACTACTGGGACGAGCCGTTCGCCGACTCTTCGCAGATTCCGACCTTTTTGGTCTCGAGACTCACCCGCGAGCATGTCACTGTGGCGTTGTCCGGCGACGGCGGAGACGAGCTCTTCGGGGGCTACAACAGGCACGCGTGGATCCCGCGGCTCTGGAGAGCTGCGGGACGCGTGCCCCGCGCAGTGAGGAAGGGCCTCAGGGCGCTCAAGCTCGTCCGCGTCGATGACTGGGATCGGGCGTTTAGGGCGGTCGGCCTCGGTGATGCAGTCAGACTTCCGGGCGACAAGCTCTACAAGATCGCCGCGCTTGCGGAATCGAACACGCCCTACGAGCTCTACGAACGGCTAAGGTCTCATTGGGCGGATCCTGCCGAGGTGATTGCCGGCACGCATGGCCACCAGGTCGCTCCGCGGAACGCCGATTTCGATGCGCCGCTCGCAGAGCAGATCATGCTGGAACCATCTCATCGAATACCTGCCCGACGACATCCTGACCAAGGTGGACAGAGCTTCGATGGCTGTGTCGCTCGAGGCGAGAGTGCCGCTCCTCGATCACGAGGTTGTCGAGCTCGCGTGGCAGCTTCCGCAGGAATGGAAGATCCGCGGGCGGACGCAGAAATACATCTTGAAGCAAGTCCTCGGGCGCCACGCGCCGAGTGAGCTGTTCGAGCGGCCTAAGATGGGTTTCGGCGTGCCTATCGGACACTGGCTCCGGGGTCCGCTCGAGGATTGGGGGCGGCGGACTTGCTCGACGCGGACTCGCTGGTGACTGATGGTATCTTCGACCCGCTAGCGGTCGGCCATACCTGGAAGGCGCATCAGGCCGGGCGTGGCAACCACGAGCATCGGCTCTGGACACTCCTGATGTTTCAATCGTGGTGGAAACACAATGGCCAGCACATCGAGGCATAGCGCCCGCCATGCTAGGGTCGCGCCGGAGTGATGAACGACGTCCTTCCTGCACTCCTCGTTAGCGTAGCCGGCGCTGTCTTGGTTGCCGCGTGCGCCGCGGGGCTGTCCCGGCGTGAGCGGCAATGGGTCGCGGGGTCGTTCGCGATTCACGTCGCGTTCGCGTGCGTGCAAGTCCCACTCACGCTCAGTTTCTACGGCAGCAGCGACATGTTTCTGTACTTCAGCTACGGGGAAATCTCGCGCAGATGATGGAACGGGATCCTATTCATGTGATCCCCGAGGTGACGGCGCTTCTCCTGCACACACCGCATCGACTTCCGATCGCCATCATCGGTGCCGGGACGTCGACGGGCAGCATGTCTGCGCTCGCCGCCTGGGTGTTCTACGTATTTGGACCGTCCAAATACGCCGCATGCATCCTCTTCGCCATGTTTTCACTCACGGGAAAGATCGCGATATACCGCGTATTTCGGGCAAACCTCGACGCTTCTTTGAGGCTAGGTGCTGCGATCGCGACACTGTTCGTGCCGTCGTTCATCTTCTGGTCGGCGGGGATGCTCAAAGAGGCTGTGGCCCTGACGGGGCTGGGTTGGGTCCTCTTTGGTCTCGACCGGTGGATTCGAGAAGGTCGAACCATTTCCGGTTGGGCGGCATCGCGGCCGGTTCCGTTCCGATCTTGCTCATCAAGCCGTACATCCTCTTTCCGTTCGTGCTTGCCGGTGGCGCTTGGTACTACTGGGCCCGCAGCCTGAAGATGGGCCGTGTCCGCATCCGGCCGGCACACTTCGCCGTGGCTGCGGCGATTGGGTGTGGCGGAATCGTCCTGCTCGGGCACTACTTCCCCGAGTACGGGGTGGACAGTTTCAGCACACGTACTGCGGAGCTCCAGCGCCTCGGTCGCGTCGTGCACGGCGGGAGCAACTTCGAGCTGTCGAGCGAAATTCCGACCACGCTGTTTGGGCAGTTTGCGTACGCGCCGGCGGCGCTCTTGAGCGCTCTGTTTAGACCCTTTCTCCTCGAAGTGCACAATCTATTGATGCTCGCGAACTCGGTCGAGACCACGCTCATCACGCTGCTCTTTCTCCGTTTGGTGTTCACACGCAGCCTCCGCGACATCCGGCGCCAGATCGCGCAGCAGCCTTTTCTCGCTTCTGTGTCGTATTCGTAGTCATGTTCGGGATTGCTGTGGGGCTCGCATCGAGCATGTCGGGACTCTGTCGCGCTACCGAGCTCCGCTCCTGCCGTTCTTCGTCGTGCTCCTGCTCATCTTGAGCAGACCGATCGGCGCGAGCGCGCGAGTCATACGACCGGCACCACTCGCCGGCAGAGCGCTAGGGGCGTTCCGATTCAATGATACGGCGGCCCACCATTTCGGCCCTTGCCACCTATCCCGAAACCGCGGCCGCCACCCGCTTTCGCCTCAGCGCGACGATGCCGTATCTTCGCGCGCGTGGGTGGACCGTCCGCTTCGAGCCGTTCATCGACCAGGGGTTCTTGAGCGGATTATAGGACTCAGGCGGAGCGCTTCGGAAGGCGAAGTATCTAGCAACGCGCTCCATCGCTCGGTTGGCCGCCGCGGCAAGAACGACGGACGTGGATGCTGTCTTCATTCAGCGCGAGGCCGCGCTCATCGGTCCGCCGTACGCCGAATTCATCCTGAATGAGCTAAAGGGCATCCCGGTCATCTTCGACTTCGACGACGCCATCTGGGAGCTCGATCTCTCCCAATCACGGCATCCGTTCGCCGCTCGCATGCTGAAGGACCCGGGCAAGTGCTGGTATACGATGCGCCGGGCGGCAGGGGTCATTGCCGGGTCGGGCTACCTCGCCGACCGCGCGCGGGAGGTCAACGAGGAGGTAATGGTTGGCCCGACGGTCGTCCCGGCGGCGGTGTGGACCCCGATGCCATGCAGGTTGGGGGGCGGCCATCGAACGAACGGGCCGCCGCGCATCGGTTGGGTGGGTACGCACACGACGGCCCATCAACTGGAGCTAGTGGAGCCGGCGCTTCGACAGCTTCGCGCCGACGGCCACGATTTCGAGGTGCACGTGGTTGGCGCATCGGATGAGTTCAAGCTTGAAACCGTCGAAGTGACCTCGCGACCGTGGCGCCTCGACGCCGAGCTCGGCGAGTTCCAGGAAATCGACATCGGGCTCGCACCCATGCGGAGCAAACCCGTCTATCAGGGCAAGTGCGCTTTCAAGCAGATTCAGTACATGTCCGTCGGTGTGCCTTTCGTCTCTTCCTGGGTGGGAGGAGCCCGCGACTTCATCGTCGACGGCGAAATCGGGCTGGTCGCGCGTACTGAACAAGACTGGTATCAGCACCTCAAGGCCCTTCTCCAATCTCGCGAGCTTCGAGCGCGGCTAGCACGCAATGGCCGGCGGCTGGTGGAAAGCCGCTACTGCACCGAGGAGCAGGGACCGAGAATCGCCCAGTTTGTCGAGAACGCGCTTGGTCGCACGAAGGTCAGCGAACGCCCGGGTTAGCGCGACCTTCTGCCCACCGCGCACCAGAACACCGACGAGCAGAACCGGATGTCGGTGAGCCCAGCGTCGCGCATAAGGGCCTCGACCTGCTCGCGAGTGTATCGCTTCTCCAAGGCCGTCCCGAAACAATCCAAGGAATCCGTTCGCATCATGTAGAAAGAGCGATGACGGTAAGAAGACAGCGGCCAGTGGTCGACATCGATCCCGAGCCGCTCCCCGGCAGCCGCCCCCCGGGCTAGCGGGTAGTACAGGCCCGCGGCCAGCGCGTCGCAAACGATGTTGCGGATGTGACGCGGCTGCCGAGAGATGGCTCTTCGAGCGACGTCGCTGACGCCCCAGAGGGCGCGGAACCATCGCGGCCGGTTGTCGAACGCGTAGTAGAGGTAGACTAAAAAGGGTGCGCCGGGCTTCAAGGCGCGGACTGCGGCGCGAAGTGCGCCTTCGGTATCGGCGACGTGATGCAGCACTCCGAGCGAGTAGCCGAAATCCATCGAATCGGACTCGAACGGCAGTTGCGCGGCCGTCGTTCGATGGAAGATGACGTTGCGCCGACCGGCGAGATTTCTGCGGGCGATATCGATCGCATCGCTCGGGTCGACGCAGTGCAGCGTACCGACGCGAGGGGCGACGTGCTCGGCCCATCGTCCCGAGCCGCAGCCCAAATCGAAGCCCTCCGCGCCATCTGGCAGGTCCTTCCATGGGAACACCTCGAAATACGCCTGGAACACGGCGAGCCGCTCTTCTTTGGCGAGGCCGGTCTGATCAAACCGGGTCCATTCATCCCCGAAGCCCTCGATAACGTCCGTGCGCTCGGTCCCATGTTCCATACTCGTCCTTCCGATCTCGAGTGGATGTTCTAGGACTCCCGGTCGAAGCGTGTCCAGTCGGCCATTTTCTTGGTCTGCAATAGCAGATGGCTGGTATGCTCGTCGCATGATCAAGTGGGGTGTGTGGGGCGTCCTCGTCGTAGCGCTAGCTATGTACGGGTGTAGCAGTCAGGACGGTATTCCCATCGGCGATGCCGGCGTCGGCGGCTCCGACGGTGGTTTGGGCGGCATGGGCGGTAGCGCAGGCATGGGCGGTAGCGCAGGCGTCGGCGGCATGGGCGGTAGCGCAGGTGCGGGCGGCATGGGCGGTAGCGCAGGTGCGGGCGGCATGGGCGGTAGCGCAGGCATGGGCGGTAGCGCAGGCGTCGGCGGCATGGGCGGCAGCGCAGGTGCGGGCGGCATGGGCGGTAGCGCAGGCGTCGGCGGCAGCGCAGGTGCGGGCGGCATGGGCGGTAGCGCAGGCGTCGGCGGCATGGGCGGCAGCGCAGGCGTCGGCGGCATGGGCGGCAGCGCAGGCGTCGGCGGCATGGGCGGCAGCGCAGGTGCGGGCGGCATGGGCGGTAGCGCAGGCGTCGGCGGCATGGGCGGAACCGGAGGGATGCCCATCACTGCCACGAGCTGCCTCGATCTGTTGAACGAAGGTGTCACCACCGACGGCGCCTACACGATCGACGTCAACGGTTTTCCATTGCTCGTCTACTGCGACATGACCACCGACGGCGGGGGATGGACGCAGCTCCTCGACCAAGATGTCAACGTCGCACCCGGCTATGCGTCGACCGGAGCCTGGTCCACAGGCATCAATGTAGACCAGCCCAACATGGGCCACTACAGCATTCTCAACCTGATCCCGGAGTTTGAAGGTGCTTCAGCGGGGTACGAGTTCCTGATCGATTGGCCGGCTGATGGAGGCAGCTTCATTCAGTGGACGCAGTCTCAAAGTCCGTTCGTTGGGCGCGGCGTGGTCGCCGTCGTTGCCGAGATACCACTCAACCAAACCGGTTGCGAAGACACCGCGTTTGCCGGTTTAGCCTCGCGCGACGGAACCGCCACGCTCGACGGCGATCCGCCGGCCGGATGCTGGTGGTGGGCCATCGGGACTCCAGGTCCGTGGAATGGCGGAATCCCCGCCTACAAGGACAGTGGCGCGGGTCAACTTGCGGCGACCCGTGCTCGCCTCTGGGTCCGCTGACTATCTGATCGCGGACAGAAATTCGTCGTACGTCCGGATGTAGTCGTCCGCTGCGTACGGATGTGACGCGAGCACCATGAGCACGGCGTCGGCGGTGTACTTGTACTGAACCGCCCAGGTCATCGGAGGCATGTAGATGCCAAGGGACGGTCGATTCAATCGTACCTCGACGCTCGACTGGCCGTCGTCTACCACGACCGAGCATGCGCCGTGGGTGCACACGAGAAACTGATGGCACTCTCTGTGGGCGTGCTCCCCCCGGACCTCGATACTGGGAACGGAGTGCACGAGAAAGTACCTCCTGGGTTCGAAGGGGAGGTCCGAACCCACGTTGCCGACCGAGAGCGCTCCCCGCATGTCTTCGAATGCCGGGAGGTGGTGGAGTGTGACGCCGCGAACGGGCAGCTCCTCCACTTTGGGGTCGCCGGTCCTTGGTTCTGGCGTGAGCTCGGGGATCGCATCCTGGCGCGACCCGTCGGCCTGCACGTAACCCACGATGCGGGCCGGATTTCCGATGACGATCGCCCGCGGTGGGACCGAACGCGTGACGACGGCGCCGGCGCCGACCATGGCCAAAGAGCCGATCTCCACGCCGGGCAAGATGGTGGCGTTGGCGCCGATGGACGCTCCAACCCGCACATGGGTCGTGGCGAAGCGTTTGGGTCGCGTCTTGCTTCGCGGGAATGGGTCGTTGCTGAATGTCACGTTCGGCCCGACGAAGACGTCGTTTTCAAGGTGGATGCCGTCCCAAAGTTGAACGCCGCATTTCACAGTCACGCGGTCGCCGAGCGTCACGTCGTTCTCGACGAATACGTGGTCGCAGATGTTGCAGTCCTGCCCGATTTTCGCGGCAGGTAGTACGTGAGCGAAGGCCCACACGCGCGTGCCGGCGCCGACGTTGGTCGACTCACAGAATCCCTTCCGGATGTACGAATGGGAGGTCTTCGGGTTCGCTCACTTCGTCTCGCCTTCCTCTGTAGGAGCCAGAGCATAGCCAGCTCGAGCGACTAGCTTAGCCTGCCCCGCACCCGCTGCCAGGCCTCCGAAAGGCTCATGTTCGTTCTGCGGAGGAGGCGTCGAAGGGCCCATGTGGCATAGGCAACCAAAGCCGCCACGCCGAGCCCGTAGGCCCATGGCGCTCGGACGGTTTCGAATGCCGCGAGGACGCCAACGAGGGTGATGACGGAGCAGCCTATGGTCCACCGGACGGCTCGGCTGGAGCGAAAGCCGATCGCGTGTCGAGCGATGCCCCACTGAACGGCGAGGAGAACGAAATAGGCGCCCGTGAACGCGGCGCCGACGGCTTCTAGCCCCCAACGTCCTACGCCCACCCATGCCGCAGCAAGATAGGTCGCGTTGAAGACGACCTGCGTGATCAGGAAGGTCCAATTCATGGCTCGGGAAAGCACGAGGTACCCGAGCGGCCACGAGATCGCGCGAAGTGCAACGCCTAGGAGCTGCCATCGCATCAGCGTGGCCCCAGCGCGGAAATCAGCCGCGTAGAGAATCTCGAGCACCCAGGGAGCGGCGACGACAAGGAACAGGACGCCAGGAAAGGCGAGGAGAACGCCGACCTCCATCTGTTCGTTGATGACCCGCCGTCCGGCCTCGTCGTCGGTCTGCACGCTCGACAAGCGAGGAAAGAAGTCCGCGCCCATCGCGTCGAGCACGACCCCGACGTAGAGAGAACACACGACCCAGGTTGCCTGGTAGATGCCGACTGCGGAGATGTCGATGCTCCGTTGGACGATCAGCCGGATGAGATAGGCTCCGAACGTAGTCACGAGCGCGCCACCCATCGCGGCGCTGCCCGTGGCGAGCACTCGCTTCGATTGGCGCCACACGCCCGCGCGATCACTCGCCGTTCCGGCGGGATCGTGACGCCGCGCGAAAAGCCAGCTTCCGAGCAATGCGCCGCCAGCCACGCTCAGGAGGTAGGCGGGAATGCCGGGTACCCCGAATTTCCAGACGACGAGAATGCCGAGGACCGCCCCGAACAGCGCGCCCAAGACCTTCGCGCTCGCCATTTCTCCGACCTTCCGCAAGCCTTGGAGAACCGCGATCTGGCCCGTCGAGGTGTTTCGAAGGAGGACAGCAAGCGAGACGATGGCCATGCCCGTTACGTGGTACGGCTCGAGCTCCGCCCCGAACGTGATCTCGGCGAACCACGGGCTCAACACGAGGCCCACTGCAGAACCGATGATTCCCAAGAAGGCTGCGAGCTTGCGCACGGCAGCGATCGTCAGCGTCCTTTCGTGTTCGTCTTTCGCGGCGGCGATGTACCTGACGCCGCTGACCGCAATGCCCATGCCGCTCGCGATGCACAGGACATCGATTGCCGAGAGGTATAGACCGGCGACTCCCATGCCGGCCGTGCCGACGAGAAGGGCGAGCACTTTGACTCGGACCATGTTGATCAAGATGGCGAGGATCTCGTCCGATCCCAACGAGCCCGGTCGACTTGACGATTTGGCGATAGCTCCCGGTCACGCTCGCTCTTGGTAGAAACCCACGTGTGCCTCGAGCTCTTGGTCGAGCCACGTGCGGTCGGTTTCCGTGATTGGTGGGGGCTCGCGAACACTCGGGCGAGAGGTGAGCGACCAGAGCTCACTAAGACCGGGGATCTGTTTCAGCGATTGCACGAGGGCATCGGGAATCGCGGGGCGCACGACGGCTGCCCAGCGTCGATGCCCAACCGGGCGCTGGTCGCGCGTTTGGTTGACCTGCTCGGTCCCAGTGAGCGCTTGCGGCGCCAACCCGAGAAACTCATGGACACGTGCGAGGGCGCTCCCCGGAGCGTCGGCCAGCTCGGATGTGGAAAGAAGCAACAGGTTATCGGCCCCGAAAAAGGCTTCCCACCGAGGAACGTGGTCGGCGTACCGGCTGAAGCTCAGATAGCCCCGGTAGTTGCCATTCAGATCTCGATCCGGATGGAAACTGTCTCCGTCAGCCCGGAGCGCGTCTTGAAAGCCCCGCGACTCGAGGCCCAATCGGTGCATCCATCGATAGTGAGAGATGGTTCGCGCCACCGGGTGACGCATGAGGAGGATCACCTTTGGCGAACGGAGATTCTCGGCGATCCGCTCAGCGGCCTCCGGCCAGATGCAGTAGGTCGTGCTCGACTCGCCGAAATACCGTTCGTTTCCCGCCGCATGCTCGAAAATCGCGTTGTGCGCTTCCACTCCACGGGCCCATCGATCGCTCTGGGAAAAATGATGGGTTTCTTTGGGTCGTGACATACAGATTGCCGGGTGCTGCGCGAGGTACTCGTGAAAGCTGCTCGTGCCCGACTTGGGGAAACCCGGAACCACGAGGTTGCATCTGTACGCCCCTGTCATCCGTGAAGGGCTTCCCACTCTCGGCAACGATCGATGACGCGAGAGACTTCGTCATCGGTGACGAGCGGATGAATGGGCAATGACACTTGTTCATTGGCGATCGCAAGCGCGACTGGCGCTTCGACATCCGGATACCGGTCTGCGATCGCCTCCTGGGCGAATACGAGAGTGGGGTAGTGCACCGCGTTGTCGATGCCTCCGGAGGTCAGGAAATCGCGAAAGGCGTCCCGTGTTCCGTGTCGGACGCGTACCGGAAAGAGGTGGTAGACGCACCCCTCTGGATCGTCGATCGGTAGCGGGGTCAGCGCGACCCCGTTGAGTGCGTCACGGTACCGACGCGCGATCTCGCGGCGGCGTTCGGTCCAGGTGTTCATGCGCGGCAGTAGGGCATCACTCAAGATGGCCGCGTGAAGCTCGTCGAGCCGACTGTTCAGGCCGAGTTCGTCATGAACGTACCGTGCGGACTGCCCGTAGTTGCGGAGCGATCGACTCCGCGTCGCGATGGATTCGCTGAGACAGGTGAGTGCTCCGGCGTCACCCAGTGCGCCGAGGTTTTTCGTCGGATAGAAGCTGTATGCAGTCGCGTCGCCTACTGACCCTACCGGCTGGCCGCGGAAGCTCGCTCCGTGTGCTTGAGCCGCGTCCTCGACGACGCGGAGACCGAATTTCTCCGCGAGCGCACGCAGGCGGTAGAGGTCGATGCTCTGCCCGTAGAGATGCACCGGCACGCAATGCCGGATATCGGAGCGTTCCTCGAGGAGTGCGTCGCATCGATCGAGATCGATCAGGCCGTGCTCATCCACGTCGACGAAAACAGGGACCCCTCCCGCCCGGAGGATCGCCAAGGTGGTCGGGAACGCCGTGAGCGGAGTCGTCAGCACGGGGTCACCGGGCGCGAGGTCGAGGGCGCGGAGCCCGATCTCGATGGCGTCGAGGCCGGAGGCAACCCCGACGGCATGGGGAGCATGACAGAATCGAGCAAATGCCGCCTCGAAAGCTTCGACCTCGCGACCGAGCACGTACCACCCACTCGCCCCAACGCGCTCGGTGGCTGACATGACGTCGCGGCGCACTTCAGTCCAGAGGCGTCCAAAGGGATTCATTCTCACGCGGGTCATGATCGATCCTCGAATCGTTGCATGGTCAGGATGCGGCGAGCTACTGCTTCGACAAGTACTCGCCTACGAATACGTTGCCCTCATGGTTGAAGTGACGGTCGATAGGCCAATAGAAGCTGTCAGCGCTCTTGCCCGACGCGGCGAAAGCGGCCGTGAAGTCGACGACCTCGACGCCATGGCTCGTCAGGAACTCCCTCAGGCCAGAGAAATGATCGGTGTCGTCGAAGCGATGTTTGGGTGGAAACAACAAGAAGATCAGCCGGTAGGAGTGTTCTTTCGCATCCTCGGCCCACTTCACGATGGCCTCCCGGTTTCGGGCTGTGAGCTGATTCGAAGTGTAGCCCTCCTTGAAGTCATAGTGGCCATCCAACGAATAGATCGGTTGCGGCCCCTCGCGACGAGCCGCGCTCAAGCGTTGCGTGGCGACGTAGACCAGGTTCGCGGAAAGGGACCACTTCTTCAGCTCGTCCTTGATCGACTCGATCGGTGTTGTGGGCGCGGCGCTCGTTTGCAGCCACTTGGCGATATTGTTCTCGATCTTACTCATGTCCCTTTGAACTAGGGTCTCTTCGTCCACCAGCACCGTGTCGACTTGAAAGCCGCGGAGCACCGTGCTGTGGGGATGCGCAAAATCGTTCGAGGGATCGTTGCCTACGTACCCAACGAAGACTCGGGTTGGATAGCGGCCAATCAACGCCACGGCTCGTTTGAACTTGGCGAATTGGTGTAGCTGCCCCGTGTGAGTCACCCCGCATTTCGCGCTCCTGCGACCCGTCTCGGCTTCGTAGACGGTTGGGAACTTCCTTTCGTAGTCGGAATAGCCCCAGGTCTGGGAATCTCCCGCGAAATAGTCGAAAGTGCCGCTTCGTTTCAAGTCTTCGAGAGTGTTCCGGTCGAAGCAGCCGATGTCGTTCGAGAAGATGCGGATCGATGCCTCCGGGAACACGTGGGTAGCCTTGTGTACGTTCTCTTGGATGTCGAACCCGAGCTCGTCGTCTGCTCGAAAGTATCCTCGCGGGTAGCCACGGGCCGGATCGGGCCGATTCTGGTTCTCCGCTGCCGATCGATAGTGAGGAATGAAGGCGACCAGCTCCTCGGGTACCAGCAGGTATGCGACCGTGTCGAACAGAACGATGCTCAAGGCGAACACCAGGCAGGCGCCAAGGGCGTTCTTTGCACGTTTGGTCCAACTCATGCGCCGGACCCCACCCCGAGCTGCGAGAACAGGGCCTTGGCACCTGAGAATACTCGGAAACCGAACAGGCGAGGGCACGCCCAGCGCAGTAGCGTCCGGTCGCGGCAGGCAGCGATGAGCGCCAATCGCCGAAGTAGGCTGCCATTCAGGAAGTCGGTCCGGAAAGCGTTCTCCGACCGTTCCGTGGACAGGAGCTCTCTCTCTTTCGGGCCGTCCTCGGCGGTCAGGATGGCGTCCATGTAGGCGAGCACGTCTTGGTAGTCGCGGAGTCTCAGATTGGCTCGCGTTTCCCAGTCGAGAATCGCATGAAACGTCTCCCTGATGGTCGATCGATCTTCCTGGGAGAAATCTGCGAACCGATACTTCACCAAGGGGGTGTCAACGTACGAGATCTCTCGGCCTCGCAGATGGGTCACGTTGGTGAAGATGATGTCTTCGTGAAAGATCTTTGCCGAAGGCCTCGGAATGCTCCGCAGCAGATCGACTTCGTAGGCCGCCGTCGCCCCGAGGACTAGGGGCACGCTTTCGCCGGATCCACCCAAGAACGGAATCCTTCGCTCGAGCCCTTGGGGCTTTGGATCGCGCTCGAGAAGCATCGAGTCGTTGCCCATGGGCAAGTACGATGAAAAGAGCGCGCCACCGCCTCCGCTGAGCCAGGCGTCGACCAAAGCGCCCGTGCGTTCGGGAAGGGAGATGTCGTCGCCGGCACTCACGACCAGCAGGGCACCTTTGGCGATGCTCACGACGTCCAAGACATGATTCAAAAGACCTCCGTTTTGCTCTGTGCGTCGGGCCTTCACGTCGTGCGGCCCGTCGTACGCCGCCGCCAACTCCCGCATGATCTCGAAAGTCCGGTCGGAAGAGCAATCATCGGAGAGAATGATCTCGAGTGGCTCGTACGTCTGAGCGAACGCCCCCTCGACCGCCTCGCGAATGAAGCCTTCTTGGTTGTAGGCGAATATCGCGAAGGTTGCTGCCGGCCGTTCGTTCGTCATCGATGAAGTGCCTCCGCGTAAGAGCGCCGCATTGTGTCCACGGCGGTCTTCCAAGAGTGGTGCTGCTCCACGTACGCACGAGCTCGCTCTCGCGTCTGCTGCCCGACGCCGCCCTCCAAGAGGCCACTGGCGAGGTTCGCCAATTCCTCTCGGGACTCGCCTACGAAGACGCCCTCGGGCTCCCCCGCTTGAAGACCCTCGGCGCCGAGGGGCGTGGCTATGATCGGGCATCCCATGGCCAGGCTGGTGAGGGCACGGATCTTCGTGCCGCTTCCGGCACGCATCGTGATGAGCGAGGCGGCGGCGCCTTCCAGACAAGGCCGAACGTCTTCGACTCCGCCCCTGACGACTACCCGCGTCGAGCGTGCGGCTGCGCTCCGGACTGCCTCTGGGGGGTCGTACCCGACGATCTCGTACTGAGCGCGTGGCTGCTCTTCGAGGATGAGCGGCCAAACTTCATCCAGAAACCAGACGACGGAGTCGATGTTGGTGTCGGTCTTGAAGCTGCAGGTGCTGACCAAAAGCTTCGACGGCGCGTCCTCGGCAGCGGCTGTACGGCGGTAGAACTCTGAATCGACACCGTTGTTGGCCACTACGAATGCCGCTTCGGGCGCGACCGAGGATAGGAGCTGGCGATCTTGCGCCGACGTGACGAATACGTTGGTGAACTGCGCGAGCATCTTGCGCTCGTAGGGCGGCACCTTGAGCGACTCGATCAGATCGGACCAGTAGCGCGCGGACACCTTCGAGCGAATGCTGAGCACGCGCTTGAAGTGGTCCGTCGCCGAATAGTGGTGCGTGAGAAAGCGCCGCCCTTCGAACATCGCTTCACGGGCCGTGTAGCCCATGGCTAGGAACTCGACTTGAAGGATGTCGTAGCTCTTCTCTTTCCAAAGCTCGGACACCAGCGCTTGCATCTGGGGATCGGGATCGACCAATGAGAACGGAATGGATGTCATGAGATATCGCAGGTGCCTTGAAATGGGGCGCCTCCGGATCTCGCGAGGAATCCAGCGTACCTCGATTCCCCACCGCTCGACATCCGCGATGAATGGCGCGGATTCGGCGTCCGCGTAGCAAGCCAACGTGACTTGATCCGTACGCGCGAGCTCCCGCAACACGTGGCAGACCCGGACCTTTCCCCCGCTGCGTTGAGGAATCGGGAAGTAGGGAGAGACGAACAGAATCCGCATGGGTATTTCAGTTGGTAGCGCCCGGGTCTTACCGCGGTTTCACCCCTAGCGCACCTTGCTGGGCTGGCGGCCGGCAGGGAATCGTTCTACGCCTTGGCGCCATGCGCGGCCGTGTGACGCACCTTTCGCTCGATGGGCTGACGACGCCGCTCGGCCAATCTCAGGTACTCGCCCTCAGCGAGCGGCTTCAGTCGATGGGGTGGAGTTGTACGATTCTGTCTCTCGAGCCCAAACCCGTTGACGAGCGTGCCCTCGAAGGGCTCGAGGAACGTGTCGTTTCGAGTGGCGCTCGCTGGCGTCATCGGCCGTATCGCTGGGGACGCGCCGCGGCGGTGATGAACGTAGCGTCGATGGCGGCGATGGTGCGCGACGAAGAACGAAAGCGCACAGATCTCTATCATTGCCGAAGCTACTTCGGTGCCGCGTTCCCCGCGCTTCTTGGCGCCTTCGGGGGTTGCCCCTACGTCTTCGACACTCGGGGGTATTGGGTCGATGAGAAGATCGAATCCGGCCGGTGGTTTCAGGACGCCGCGACGCGCGGCTTCGCGAGGCGGGTCGAGCGCGAGCTGTATCGCCGCGCGGGCGGGGTCGTCAGTCTGACGGAGCTCGCTGCGGCAGACATTCGACGAGGCCGGTTCGGTAAGCTCGGCGCGGAGACGCCGTCGATCTGCATACCGACCTGCGTCGACTACCGGAAGTTCCGCTGCGAGAGGAGTGAGGCCCCCGACGATTTCCTGCGGGAGGGCCCCATCGTCGCGTACGTGGGCTCGCTGAATCCCTCGTATGAGTACCGAGTGTCGCTCCGGTTGGCCAAATTGATTCTCGATCGCTCTCCGAACACGAAGTTTCTTGCGCTCACGTCCCAAGTCGCCGACATGGGCGTGCTCGTCGACGAGATCGGGATTCCCGACGACCGGCGTTTGATCGCTTCCGTCGGACATGGAGAGATTCACCGCTGGTTGCCGTGGATCGACTTTGGTCTGATGCTTCTCGTCAGCCCCAACGACGCAAAACGCGCCTCGATGCCGACCAAGCTCGGAGAGTTTTTCGCCGCGGGTGTCACCCCCATCAGCTACGGAGGGAACTCGGAGGTAGCTGACTGGGTGAAGCGAGCTGGCAGTGGTCTCGCGCTCGACGACTTGAGCGACGAGTCGCTCGAGCAGGCCGCCAATTTCGTCGAAACAGGTGTTCCGGACTCGAGCATCCGCCTCCGCGCGAGGCGCGTGGCCGAAGAGCATTTCTCTTTGGATTCCGGCGCGGCGCGCTACGATCGGCTCTTTCAAGACATTCTCGAACGGAAATGGAGCAACCCGACGCGCTGAGCTCGAAGGGCGCCTAGGGCGATTGCCGAGCGCGGCATCTTCTTTCACATTTGGCGCTCGCATGGGCAATAGAGCCTCGGGGGAATCGATGAGTAACGCGTACGAAGCAACCGTCACCTCACACTACGAGAAGGTCGCGGAGCAGCATGGGCTGTCCGAAACATCCACGATGGAGGATACGACGACGCGTCGTAAGGAGGTCGAAGCGATCACCGCGCTCCTCGACCAGCTCGTTCAGCCATCGAGTGACTTGCTCGAGATCGGCTGCGGAAACGGCGTCTTGCTCGACGTCCTTCGGAAGCGCTATCCGAACCTTCCCTTGACGGGCCGTGATTTCAGTGTGCCGATGGTTGAGCTTGCTCGGAGCAGGGAGCTCCCGAAGTGCGACGTCGCCCACGGCGACGTGCGAGCGCTTGGGCTCGAGGCCGAGTCGTTCGACCTCGTCGTCGGGGAAAGAGTCCTGATCAATCTCATGGATTGGGAGCACCAGTCACAGGCCCTCGGAGAGATCGCGCGCGTGCTCAAGCCCGGTGGCCACTACGTCTGTATCGAGGCCTTCACGGACGGCCTCGATTCGCTCAACGAGGCCCGCGAGGAGCTGGGGCTCGAGCCAAACACCGAGGCCTACCACAATCTATGGTTCGAGGAGGCTCGGTTCCGCGAGGAAGTGGCGAAGCACTTCGAGCCGCTCGATACGCAAGCGTGCGGGGGAGTGCCGCAGCATTTTCTCAGCTCGTACTACTTCGTGAGTCGCGTGGTCTACCCGGCGCTCACTCGGACGAACGTGAAGTACAACACCCACTTCGTGAGGTTCTTCGCTGACCATCCGCCTCGCGGGACGTATTCTCCAATCCAGCTGTTTCTGCTGCGCAAGGGGCAGTGACACTAGGCTCAATCGGCTGTTCGTAGCCCCGGCGTTTGCAGGAACGCGTCGATCACGCGCTGCTGCGCCTCGCTTGAGAGCGAGGAACCGCTCGGCAAGCAGACCCCGCGACGGAACAGGTCCTGCGCGACAGCACCGCCGACTGCTCGGCAGCTTCGATGCACAGGCTGTAGATGCATGGGTTTCCAGACCGGGCGAGCCTCGATGTTGTGAGCTCCCAGGTGTTCGCACACGTGTTCCGGTCGGACTCCAACACGTTCCTCGTCCAGCAGAAGGCACGTTAGCCAACGGGTGGAATGGCCACCTTCGAGCTCGGGTGAGAATGTGATCCCGTCAATTTCTCGAGGGCCGCGCGATACCCATCGTGAATCTCCCGTCGTCGTGCGACGAATGCGTCGAGGCGCGAGAGCTGCGCCCGACCGACAGAGGCCAGCAAGTTGCTCAAACGGTAGTTGTAGCCAAGCTCCCGATGCTCGTAGTGCGCGACGGGTTGTCGAGCCTGAGAGGCAAGATGTCGTGCTTGGGCTACGAGGCCCGCGTCGTTGCTGAGGAGCGCCCCGCCGCCACTGGTCGTGATGATCTTGTTGCCGTTGAAGGAGAGCACCCCCATGGACCCAAACGAGCCCGCCGGGCGGCCTCGGTATGTGGCTCCGAGGGCCTCCGCCGCATCTTCGATGAGCGGCACCTCGAATTCCGCGCACGACGCGCCGATCGCATCGTAGTCCGCGCACTGACCGTAGAGGTCGACTGCGATGATGGCTTTCGGAAGGTGTCCTCGGTCGGCGGCGTCGCGTAGCGCCTCCCGGAGCAGTTCCGGATCCATGTTCCAGCTCGCCCGTTCGCTGTCGATGAACACTGGGGTTGCGCCCGCGTAGCGGATCACGTTGGCCGTTGCGACGAAGGTCAAAGTCGACGTCCAGACCTCGTCACCCGGGCCCACATCGAGCAAGACCATCGCCAGGTGCAGGGCGGCCGTGCCGCTGCTGAGCGCCGCTGCCGCGGACACGCCCGTCCGAACTGCCAGATCCTCCTCGAAGGCGTCGACTTCGGGACCGAGTGGAGCGATCCAGTTGGAGTCGAAGGCGGCCATGAGAGACGCCCGCTCCCGGTCGGACATGTCTGGGGGCGAAAGGTAGATTCGCGGGCTCGCGTTGCGGCTCCCGAGGCTAGTCATCCTGGCTCCCCATGAACTCCGGCATCGTCGCGTGTCCTTCCGCCGAGATGCCGCGCTGCCCGAGCACCTGCGCCACCGTTCGCAAAAGTATCGCGAGATCGGTGCGGAGCGACAGGTTTTCGACGTACCAGAGGTCGAGCTCGAATTTCTCTTCCCAGGTGAGGGCGTTTCGGCCGTTGACCTGCGCCCAACCGGTGATTCCGGGAGCGACTTCGTGTCTGCGACGCTGCTCCGGCGTGTATCGGTCGAGGTACTGCACCAGGAGCGGCCGAGGGCCGACGAGGCTCATGTCTCCCTTGATGACGTTCCATAACGTCGGGAGCTCGTCGACGCTCATGCGGCGCAGACGCGCTCCGAAGCTCGTGAGTCTCTGGTCATCGGGGAGGAGTGTGCCATCGGCATCGCGTGTGTCGGCCATCGTTCGGAGCTTGATGAGCTCGAAGGTCTCACCATCTCGTCCGGGTCGCTCCTGACGAAAAAGAACTGGCGCCCCGAGCTTGGCGCGTGCCACCGCGCCCACGACGATACCCACGGGAGCGAGCAGGAGCACGGCAGGGACCGTGAGGCTCAGGTCCAGCGCGCGCTTTCCGAAACGCTTGTAGACGCTCACTGCAGCAGCCTCTCGTATTCGTCGAGGACCCGCTCGAAGACTTTCTGTTCGTCGAAGCGCTGTTCGGCCATCGCACGGCCGGCGGCGCCCATCTCGGCGCGGCGCGTGTCGTCGTGGAGGAGTCCGACGAGGGCGCTCGAGAGCGCGTCAGCATCACCGGCCGGAAAGAGGAGGCCGTTCACTCCATGCTCGACCGCCTCGCGGCAACCGCGGATGTCAGTGGCGACGGCGGGAACACCCATCGCCGACGCTTCCATCGGTGCGCGCGGGAACCCCTCTCGGTACGAGGGCAGCACGAGGACGTCCATGAGCGCGTAGAGCTCGGGCATGTCGTGGCGCATTCCGACGAAGCGGCAGCGGTCCGCGACGCCGTAGCGTTCGGCAACGTCGGGCCGAAGCGCGTCGGGCTTCTCCTCGTCGTAGGGACCGACGATCAGAAACTGCACGTCCGGCACTTCTTGGCTCACCAACTTGGCGGCCTCCAAGAGGTCCAGGATTCCCTTTTCCTCCACGAGCCGGCCGACGAACCCGACGACCGGTGCGTTGGCGTTCAAGCCGAGCTCCTGACGCAGCGCCTCGAGATCGTCGCCGGGCAGCCTGCGCCGGTCGAAGCGCCGAACGTCGATTCCGTTTCCGAGCCATTTGAGCAACTCGGCGGGCGCGATGCCCTCCGCGATCGCGGTCGCGATGTCTTCCTTGTTCTGCGAGAGAATCGTATCCGAGCATTTCGCCGCGATCCTCTCCATCCAAACATAGAAACGCCTCGGCAGCGGCTTGGTCCCGTCGTGGAAGTAGAAGCCGTGAAGCGTATTGACGACCACAGGCACGCCGCTGAGGCGCGCCGCGAGCTGGCCGAGCAGCCCAGCCTTCGGCGTGTGCGTGTGCACGACGTCGAACCGCTCCCGCCGCATCACGCGGGTCAGGGCCCAGAGCGCCCGGAGGTCCGCGAGGGGCGTGAAGCGGCGGGTCATCGGGACTGCGAAGTGCGCGATACCATGGGCCTCGACTTCCGCCACGTCCGGTCCGTCGGCGCTGATGCCGACCACATCGTAGCCTTCCTCTCGGATTCGCTCTAGCTGATTGAGCAAGAGGTAGCGCAACGACAAATCGACCGTCGTGACGTGCGCTACCCGAGGTCTGTTCGTGCTTGTTGCGACTGCCCCCATGGGAGCTTCCCCCTAGGGTTCCGGTAGCACACGGGAGCCCGGGCCCACAAGAAGCGGGGCCCGCGCCTAGCTGAGTGCAACTGTTGGACACCGGTGACGGCCGCTCTATGCTTGCGCCCGCGTGGCTTGGTGGAAAAAGGGCTGTCTTTCGGTCGTTCTCGGCCTTGTGCTGTTGGTCTTGGCTTTTTGGCTCGTGTATGGGGGCGCCAAGACGCAGCTCGACGCCGAGATAGCGCGTGTTCCGCTCGCCGCAGAGCACGTGGCCGCGCGGGCCGCCGGGCAAGAGCGCGCTGCCCCGAACGCCAATCGCATTCTCTTCGGCGACCTGCACGTCCACACGACTCTGTCAGTGGATGCGTTCATGTGGGGCCTGCCTCTGATGGGAGGCGAGGGCGTGCACCCTCCCGCCGACGCCTGCGATTTCGCTCGTTTCTGCTCTCAGCTCGATTTCTACGCGCTCACGGACCACGCCGAAGCGCTCAATCCCCGAACCTGGGAGATGACGCGAGACTCAGTCCGGCAGTGCAATGCGGTGGCGGCGCAGAGCGAGCAGCCTGACGTCATCGCGTTCACCGGCTTCGAATGGACGCAGGTCGCGCTCACGCCCGAAGAGCACTACGGCCACAAGAACGTTCTCTTCAAGTACGACACGGACGACCAGCTCCCCGCTCGGCCCATCGCCGCGCCTGGGATGACGACCCGCGCGTTCTCGAAGCTCAGCGCGCTGTGGCCGCTGTTGACGATCCCCGCGCGTTCCTTCCCGAACCAGCAAGGGTACCTCGACTTCGCCCGTCACATTCGTGAGAACGCGCAGTACCCGTTCTGCCCCGAGGGCATAGGTACCAAAGAGCTGCCGCCCACGTGTCGGGAGCGCGCAGCCACACCGGACGTGCTGTTCGACAAGCTGAACGACTGGGGGCTCGACACGCTGGTCATCCCGCACGGGATGACTTGGGGGTTCTACACACCGCTCGGCTACACGTGGGACAAGCAGCTCCGCGCCGATCTCGACGACGAGAAGCTCCAGCGCCTCGTCGAAGTGTTCTCAGGGCACGGCAACTCCGAAGAGTACCGTGACTTCCGCTCGGCGATCGTCACCGACGAGGGCCTCGAGTGCCCCGCCCCCACGGAGGAGTACCAAGCTTGTTGCTGGCGCGCCGGGGAGATCATCCGCGAACGCTGTGAGGACCCGCGATCCGAGGTTTGCGAACGGAAAGTCGAAAAGGCGCGGGCGGACTATGTTCGCGTGGGGCTCGCCGGACACGTGACCTTGCCCGGGGAAGACGTCCCCGATTGGCAGGACTGCGGCCAGTGCAAGGACTGCTACCTGCCAGCCTATCAGTATCGGCCAGGAGGCTCGGCTCAATACATCCTCGCCAAAGGCGACTTCGAGAACCCCGAGAAGCCGCGCCATTCGACGATGGGTTTCATCGCATCGAGCGACAACCACACCGCTCGGCCCGGCACCGGGTACAAAGAGTTTGCCCGTTTGCGAATGACCGAAGCCCGCGGCGCGCCGAGCGAGACCTTGCGGGCGTCGATGTTTGGCGAGCGCGGCCAACCCGAGCCGGATTCCGTTTCGTACACGATCGACGGGTTGATGGAGCGGCCTCCGTTCGAGCTCATGTGGATGGAGCGACAGGCGTCCTTCTTCATCACGGGCGGCCTCGTGGCCGTGCATGCGAACGAGCGCACGCGCGAGGCGATCTGGGACGCGATGCAAAAGCGCAACGTCTACGGCACCTCAGGCGACCGCATCTTGCTCTGGTTCGACTTGAAGAACGGCCCCGAGGGCCCGCTCCCCATGGGAAGCGAGATCGAGCTCGAAGGCGTTCCGAAGTTCGAGGTCCGCGCGGCGGGCTCCTTCGAGCAGAAGCCCGGGTGCCCTCCGGATGTGGTTCAGGCGCTGGGCGAGGACCGTCTTCAACGCATCTGCGCAGGCGAGTGTTACCACCCAGGCGACCGTCGCCGCCGCATCACACGGGTCGAGGTGGTTCGAATCGTCCGGCAGCAAAGCGACGACGAGCCCGTCGCCGACCTCATCGAAGACCCGTGGAAGACGATCCCTTGCCCGGAGGGGCCCGAGCTCTGCGTCGTGGAGTTCGAAGATCCGAGCTACGCCGAGCTCGGGCGGGACTTGCTCTACTACGTGCGCGCCATTCAAGAGCCGACGCCGACGGTCAACGGAGCCAACCTTCGCTGTGCGGACGGTGAGTGCGAGCCCTGCTACGGCAATTTCCGGACGCCCACTGAAGACGATTGCCTTGCCGATGCCGAGGAGCGGGCCTGGTCGTCGCCCATCTTCTTGCAGGCTGGTTCGTCGCCATGAGCCGGCCCTGGCTGCTCGCCGGGGGAATGTTCGCCGGCGCGGCCCTGGCGGTGTTCTACATGGTCCGCGTGCCCGATGCGGTGAGCCCGGCGGGAGATGTGGTGGCCTGGGTGAACGGCCGCCCCATCGCGCGCGAGTCCTATGAGAATGCGCTCGGGGCCGTCGCGAACGATCGAAAGACGGGGATGCTCCGCGATGGAGATCGCGAGCGCGTCCTCGATCGTTTGATCGACCAGGAGCTGTTGATCGATCGGGCCGTCGAGCTCGGCCTGCACGAGCGCGACCCACAAATCCGCAATCAGCTCGCCACGTCGATGATCGACTTCCTCGTGCGCCGAGCAGAAGATGAGGCACGGGCTGCCACCGAGGCGGAGCTTCGTGCGTTCTACGATGCGGAGCGCTTTCGCTTCGAACGTGCCGCGCAGTATCGAATCGCGGTCGAGGGACCAGCAGTTCCAGTGCCAGCCGGCTTTCTACTCGAAAAAGAGATCGAGCAGGCGATTGGGCCAACCGCCACGCGCAGGCTGACTGAGCTCCAGGTTGGCGAGAAGATCAGCGTTGGCGCGGGCGACCAGACATACGGGGTGCGGCTGCTCGAGCGGCGTGATGGTGCAGTCGCGCCATTCGAAGAGGCTCGCGACGTAGTCGAAGCGGCGTACCTTCGACACCGAAGCGAGGTGGCGGTCCGCGAATTCCTCGAGCTCGCGCGCCAAAGGACCGACATCGTCGTGGAGCTCGATTGATGCCCGCGCTGCTCCTCGCGTTGTTCGTTGGCTTGCTGTCGCCGACGACGGCTGCGGCACATCAGAAGAGCGTCTCGTACTCGAAGTGGACGCTCGTCGAAGGCGGGGCGATCGCCGAGGTCAGGGTTCGCTGGCTCGAGCTCACCGCGCTTCCTGCGGTTGCGGAAGCTGCCGACGCCGAGACTGGCCCTTTCGATCCATCGCTCGTCCTACCCTATTTGCAGGAGCGGCTGTCGTTGCACAGCGAGGCGGGAACCTGCGAGCTCAAGCCAGCGAGCGCGCTGCGGCTCCCGGCGGAGCGGGGTTGGCTGCGCGCCGAATGGCGCGTGCGCTGTGATGGGCCCCCAACCCGCCTGGAGAGTCGGCTCTTCACCTCGCTCACCAATCACGTGCACCTCGCGACGGTCCTCGGCCCCGAGCCCATCGACGTCGTGTTGTCGCCCACCGCGCCGAGCGCGTCGCTCGCGGCGGGGCCCGGGGATCGAAGTGGGCAGGGCATCGGCGCTTATCTTCGCCTCGGTGTCGAGCACATCCTGAGCGGCTGGGATCATCTCGCGTTTCTGCTTCTTCTCATCGTGGTCGCGAGCCGAGTGCGGGAGGTGGCCCTGCTGGTCACCGGCTTCACGGTCGGTCATAGCGTTACCCTCGTCGCCGCAGCGCTGGGCGTCGTCGTCCCGCACGTCCGCGCGGTCGAAGCCACCATCGCCGCGTCCATTCTCGTCGTCGCGCTAGAGAACGCGAGCATGGAGCATCTCCGCGGCGGCCTCTTGGTGATCGCAGGCGCGCTTGCGCTCTTCGTGGCGAGCGCCGCGTTCGGTGGCCTTCCTGCGTTCTGGGGAATCGCCTTGTTCACGGCCTGCTACTTTGCGCTCTTCGCTAGGACGAGCCGCGGTGGCCGACTTCGGTGGGTCATTGCCTGCCTCTTTGGCTTCGTACACGGCCTCGGCTTCTCCGGCGTGCTACTCGAGCAAGAGCTTCCGCGCTCGGAGCTCGTCGAGGCGCTCTTCGGCTTCAATGTGGGTGTCGAGCTCGGCCAGCTCGCGATCGTCGCGTTGATCTGGCCGTTGCTTCGCTTCCTGCGGTACCGCAGCTGGGACGCAGTGGCCGTCGACGCCACCTCCTTCGCGGGCGCGGCGATCGGAACGTTTGCGCTGATCGTCCGCGTGTTCGGCTGAGCGACTAGATGTAGAACGGCCCGCTCACCTCGTAGGTGATGCCGCTCCTCCCCAACAGATCGCGCCCGTCCGGGCCGCGCTGAGAGCTGAAGTAGAGGCGTTCGAGGGAGGGCCCAAACGCGGGCCCGGTGATCTCCGAGCCGTCCTGGCCGGTGACCTGCACGAGCGGCTGTAGGCTTCCTCCTGCGGTGAGCGCAACGATTTGCATGTCACCACCGTCCTCCCCAACCACCACGTCCCCCGCGGGAGTGACGGTGAGATTGTCCACTCCTGTGAGGATTGGATCGTTCGAAGTGGCCGCGTCATAGATGATCGACAGCATCGACGTCGCGGTTTCGTAGGTCCAGATGCGATTGTCCCCCTTGGTAGCGAAGTACACGAGGCCATCCTGCACCCAGATCCCCTCGCCGCCGTCGAACGGGGTGCTTGCCTCCACCTGGTACCGAGTGTCCGTCGTCGCTGCGCTCGGGTCCGGCACCGTGCGCCATTCGATCAGTCCTTCGGGTCCGCCACCGAGGACTTCGGCGACCTGGAGCTCGCCCGCACTCGAGATCTTCAGCGGTATCGTAGACCAAGCGATAGAATCGACCGTCCCCGACATCTTCGGTGAGGTATGCGTGTTGGTTGGCTTCGTCGATCGCGGCCGCTTCGTGCTCGAACACCCCCATGGCCGGACGCGCGACCGCGTCGCGCTCGCCGAACGGATCGCATTCCCAGACTTGGCCCGCGTCGGTCTCCTCACAGGACAGCCAGGTTCCCCATGGCGTCGCTCCGCCGGCGCAGTTCTGCCACGTATCGGAGAGAATGCGGTAGGCGTCGACGATGTCGCCGTTCGAGGAGAACCGAAGTGAGCTCGCGCCGCCGCCTACCTGGGGTGGCGTTTCGGAGTTCGAGACGTAAATCCATCCGCCGTCGTCCGTGCTGAACACCGCGCCACCGTCGGGGGCGGTGTGCCAGAGGTAGTCCGAGCTGCCGACCGGCATCCCCGAGCGCGCGATGATGCGGCTGGTGAATCCCACGGGGAGGCGGAGGCCGTTCTCGTCGGGGTCTTGGAGCGGTCCGAGGTTGGCGATATTGCTCATCGTCACCGAGCCGTTACCTTCGGAGGCGCAGCGGCTCAGCGTGGTGCCGGCCATGACCCAACCCATTCCCGCGAAGCTCTTGCGCAGGAAATCGCGGCGTGTCGGATCGATGATGGGATCGCTTTTCGTATTCGTCATGGGGCCTCGTTCAGGGAACAATCGGTAGCACTTTTCGACGAATGAGAATAGTCTCATCGCTCGAAGAGAGGGCAACAAATGGGTTTCAGTCGTAGAGAGATCCTCAAGGGGATGGGAGCGGCCGGTCTGACGCCGCTCATCGTGAGCACCGCGTGCGGCGGCGACAGTGGTGGGTCCGACCTTCCGGCGTTGCCGGATGATCTTCCGGAGTACACGTGGGACGGCACTCCGGGTTCAGCGAGCATGTTTGAGCACGGGGTTGCGAGTGGCGATCCGCTCTCCGATGGCGTCATCATCTGGACACGCGTGTCATCCGAAGTGTCTGGGCCGGTCGACGTCTGGTGGGAGATGGCCCTCGACGAAGCATTTACTCAACGCACAGCGCAGGGCACGACGACGGCCGAAGCGGTGAGCGACTTCACCGTCAAGGTCGACGTGTCGGGCCTCATTTGGGGAAGGAACTACTTCTATCGCTTCTTCGCTGAGGGCCGTCAGAGCCCGGTCGGCCGGACGCGCCTCGCGCCGAAGAGCGACGAGACCGACCAACTTCGATTTGGCGTATGCTCCTGCGCGAACTACGGCTTCGGCTACTTCCATGGCTTTCGCCACATGGCGGCGCGCGCCGATCTCGACGCGGTGTTGCACCTTGGCGACTACTTCTACGAGTATCCCGACGGAGTCTACCCGAGCCCGAGCGAGCAGATTCGCCCCGTAGTGCCGGCTCAAGAGACCGTGACACTCGAAGACTACCGGATTCGCCTCGGCCACTATCGGAAGGACCCCGATCTGCAGGAATGCCATCGCCAGCATCCATTCATCGTCGTCTGGGACGACCACGAGACCGCCAACAACTCCTGGATGGGCGGAGCCGAGAACCACGACCCCGAAACCGAGGGTCCGTGGGCGGAGCGAGTGGCGGAGGCGCGGCAAGCCTTTTTCGAATGGATTCCGATCCGCGAGGCCGGCAACCCCGACAAGGAGCTCTATCGAACGTTGAAGTACGGTGATTTGGCCGACATCATCATGCTCGACACGCGCATCGAGGGGCGCGAGGAGCAGGGCAACCTGCCCACGATCGATCCCGAGAACCCGAACAACCCCGAGAACATCATCAGCGCGGAGCAGGAAGCGTGGCTGCAGGAGCAGCTCACCAGCAGCTCCGCGAAATGGAAGATCCTCGGGAATCAGGTCGTCATGAGCATCTGGCAGTTCGTCGACCAGCTCAACGGGAAGATCACGTACGCCAACGAGGACCAGTGGAACGGCTACCCGGTGGGACGAACCCGGTTCATGGAATTCCTGCGGGACAACGAGATCTCCAACGTGGTCGTGGTCACGGGCGACGTGCACTCCTCGTGGGGCATGGACGTGACGGTTGGCGACGGCAGTTACGACCCGGCGACAGGCGAGGGTGCCGTGGCGGTCGAGTTCGTTGCGCCGGGGATCACATCGCCGCTCGAGATCTCCCAACTGATCGTCGATGCATTCACCAATCAGAGCCCGCACATCTACTATTCGGAGGCCAGCAGAAAGGGCTACCTCGTGCTCGACGTGCAATCGGACAAGGTTCAATCGGACTGGTACCTCCTCGATGGGCTCACAGAGAACGAGGGCAACGAGACGCGCGATGCCAGCTGGGCGGTGCTCGACGGCACCACACACATCGTCGAAATGGACGGCGCCGAGACCCCTTCGGGCGACGAACCGCCCCTGGCTTCCTGAGTCTGGACATCCACGCGACAGGCGCTATTGCTTGATCTGCATATCCCTGGGGATTTACGCTAGCGATTCCCCACAACAATGACGGAGAGAGACACCATGGCGATCGAACTGCCAGCCCTTCCGTGGGCAAAAGACGCGCTCGCGCCCCACATCAGCGCGGAGACGATTGAGTACCACTACGGCAAGCACCATGCGGGCTACGTGAAGAAGCTCAACGCAGCGATTGAAGGCACAGACCTCGCGAGCAAGTCGCTCGTCGATATCATCCGTGCGGGCGGCGCGACCTTCAACAACGCGGCTCAGGTCTGGAACCACACCTTCTACTGGAACAGCATGGCGCCTAGCGGCGGCGGTCAGCCGTCCGGCGCGATTGCCGACGCGATCAACGGCAGCTTCGGCAGCTACGACAAGTTCCGTGAGGAGTTTTCGAATGCCGCCGGGACGCAGTTCGGCTCTGGCTGGGCCTGGCTGGTCGCCGAGGGTGACAAGCTCGCCATCAAGAAGACGGGCAACGCCGAGACCCCGATCACGACGAGCGCCAAGCCGCTCCTCACGATCGACGTCTGGGAGCACGCCTACTACATCGACTACCGCAACGCGCGGCCCGACTACATCAAGATGTTCCTCGATTCGCTGGTCAACTGGGACTTCGCGAATCAGAACCTGGGCGACTGAGCCGGAGCGCATGTCGACCGCGCCTCGCTGGAGTCGTCCGGCTTCGTTTGCGTGGGTGGCCGGAGCCTACGTGGCAGCGCTCGCTGTCGCCTGGGTGTCGCTGCTCTTCGTTCCGGAAGACCTCGGGTCCTTTTGGAGCGTTGCGATCGCCGACGTCGCCGCGACGTTGGTGGTCTTCGCCTTCTCGCGCGGTCTCAAGTGCTCGAGCATGTACGACGCGTATTGGTCGGTCGCACCCATCGCAATCGTGCTCTATTGGGTTTTCCACGCGGAGCAGGGGGTTCACCCCATTCGCGCTGGCGCTGTCTTGTTCCTCGTGGCCTGGTGGGGCGTTCGACTGACGTACAATTGGTCGCGGAGCTGGCCCGGGCTCCATCACACCGATTGGCGCTACCTCGCCCTGCAGGAGAAAGCGCCCTCGCTGTGGTTCTTTTCCGATTTGTTCGGAATCCACCTCTTCCCGACGGTCGAAGTGCTCGCGGCGCTCAGCGGGGCTTGGGTGGCGCTCACGCAGGGAACCAATCCCTTGTCATGGCTCGATGCGGTGGCCCTCCTCATCACGGCCGGCGCGATCACCATTGAAACCGTTGCCGATCAACAGCTCGTCGCATTTGCCAAGGTCAAGCGTCCCGGCGAGATCATCAAAACCGGGCTCTGGGCGTACTCGCGGCACCCGAACTACTTCGGCGAGCTCACCTTTTGGTGGGGGCTCTATCTCTTCGGTCTCGCGGCGGACCCAAGCTACGTCTGGACCATCGTCGGGCCCATCATGATGACCGGCATGTTCGTGGGCGTGTCGATTCCGTGGATGGACGAGCGCAGCTGCGAGCGCCGCCCCGAGTACGCCGAGCACATGAAGCGCGTCAGTGGCCTCGTGCCGTGGTTCCGAAAGAAGCCGAGCGCAGGCTAGAAGAACTGCGGCCACACCAACGGGTCGAGGAACGCGGTCTGCAACGCGAAGAGCAGCAGTCCGAGCAGGGCTAGCACTCCGGCCAGGCCCTCCGCGCGAGGCATCATCGTGAAGAGCGCGATCATCAAGCCAATCGAGCCGACGCCCACGCCCAGAAGATCGACGCGCACGGCGAGCCAGAGCGCGGACGAAGGGTTGTCGAGGTACGCGAAGGTCAGCGGCATCCACGCGGCTGCACCGACCATGATCAAAGCATAGAGCGCGTTGACGAGACCGAAGCCGAAGGGGCCGAAACGGACCTCCTCGGCATCGGTTCGTAGCAGGAAGTAGTACGAAAAGAAGAAGTAGCCGCCCGCGGCGAGATACATCGTTACGCCGTACACCGCTTGGAGCTCTGGGGGGATGGTCCCCCAGAGCTCGTTGCGCGTCTCCGGATGCGTGAGCAGGCCGTGGACGTAGCTACCGAGGACGGCTACGCCGCCAACTGCGTTGATCGCGAGCCAAGTTTTTTTCTCGGGATGCACCATGTGTGCTTAGGGCGCTGCGCCCGGAAAGCAAAGGGCCTCAGAAGCCGCATCGTCTTCGCCCGGACCGCAATCCGCCAAAGACGGGTAGCTGCAGACGCCGACCCCGGTCGCTTGGTGCTCGTCGTCGTCGCCTGGCACGCAGTGATTCGTTCCGCTGCCGGTGCGGAGGAACTCGTTGAGTTGCGCGCGCGCCGACGGTCAGTCGCCGGGGATGCTCGTGCGGGTCCTTGCAGAGCGTCATCGGCAGATTGCAAGGGGGTATCTTTGGCAGCGCGAAGCCGTACTCGATGTAGAAGCTCTCGTCGCTCGTCGAGGACGACCTGGTCGAGCCCCCAGACGTCTGCTTGCCCCGCGTCGAGTTGCTTGGCCTTCATCGTGTCGGGCCATCAGGTGCGAAGAGAGATTGGTCACCTGGTGATCTCCGATCGCGGAACGCAAGAGCACGTCTTTCGGCGTTCGCTTCCCGGGAGCGGGTTCTCCGTGACGTGATGTGTGTAGCCGTTGGGTTCGACGCGGTCCCAAAGCATCTGAAGCAGCCCCACCACTAGCTGTTGCTCTCGTTTGTCCGGGAAGTTCTCTTGAGCGATGTCGAGGAAGATCGTGAAGCCCGTCGCACGGAACAAGAGCAGACTGTAGGGTTGGCCCATGACTCCGAGCGCCCCGCGCTCCACATCGGGTGTCAACGCCAAGACCACGCCGCCCATGATCCCGCCCTGGCTGATGCCGTAGTAGTACGACTCATCCGCCTCGAGGTATTGCCCGTAGGTCGGGTCTTCCGCGAAGCTGGTCTTCAGCATGCGCATCAGGAGGACGTAGTTCAGGAAGCCCTGGTGAAGTCGATCGAACATCGTCTGGAGGAGCGACAAACGCCCGGTCAGCAGGAGCGCGCCGACCGTTGCTTGGTCCGACTCGTCCATGCCCCAGAGGTCAGCCGAGCCATAGGCGTAGTTGTACTCGTTCGCGAAGGAGAGCTGGTGGCCGCCGCCGTAGGTGGGCTCCTCCTTGGCACCGAAGAGGCCGTGCCCATACTCGACGATCGCCGCGGGGTTCTCTTCGCTAGCGCTCTGAGGAATGAACAAGAGGAACGGTACCCACGCCCACGGCGTCTCCGCGTTGACCTCGGGCAAGCCGTCGTCGCCGAAGTTCAATAGCGCGCCGGTTTCCGGCTTGTCCGTGTAGAGCGGCACGCGGTACTCGCCCTCGATGCGGTATGCGACCCACTCCGGGCGGTAGTCGGTCGCGACCGAGTTGATGCGATATTCGATGCCGCCGTCATTTTCGACGATCTGGAAGGCTTCGTCGCGCATGTGAAGCAGCCATTGCGTGTTGTTCTGATCGCTCGCCGTCGTGAAGTCCCAGGCGATCTGGATCTCGCCGCGGCTCCAACCGGCTTCCTCGACCTTGCCGAAGATGTCCTCATAGAGCGCACGCCGCGGCTCGACCGAGGGGTCATCGCTCGGAGTTTCGTCGCGGAGCGAAGCAAACACGGGCGAGGCCTCGATGAGCGCGCCGGCCTCGTTCGTGAGCGTTCGGGCCGCCACGATGTACCGCGTGCCGTCCTCGAGTCTGACGACGGGACGAAGCACCAACGAGCGCTCCGCGGGAGTCGCCGCTCGAATGTCGACCTCGGCGAAGTGAGGAACGAGCTCACCCGTCTCTGCGTTCACGAGGATGGTAGGTGAGTCAGTGGCGAGCGATGCATCGATGTCGTTCTCGCCAGCGAGCTCATCGCCGCTCAGGCCGGGCAGATAGGTGAGGATCGGCGAACCCGCGGAGAAGCCGTCGCTCCGCTCCCAGGGCACGCCTTGATCCTTGCCGCGCATCAGCTCGTCGCTGAACGAGACGCGTCGCCCGGTGGGCGTCGTGTTGTCTTCAGTCGTGTACACGTTCGAAGGGAACGGGTAGCCACAGAAGTCCGGCACCATCGGGTCGCAGTCGAGAAGCGGGTAGGTGAGGGCGGTGCCAGCCCCTCCTCCAGCGCCGCCATCGCCACCTGCCCCGCCCATTCCTGCGGCACCACCGGTTCCAGATGGACTGCTCGAAGAGCTACATGCCGAGATGGCGATCGCCACCCCGATGAATGCGACGAACTTCTTCATGCTGATTACTCCACGTCGAGGATGCAGAGGTCCTGTGCGTCCGTTTCATCGGGAGCGCACTCGGACAGCGTCGGGTAGCTGCACACCCCGTCTTCCGTCACTTGGTGCGTGTCGCCGTCGCCGGTCGCGCAATGGTTCGTCCCCGTACCACCCCGAAGGAACTCGTTGAGCTGCTTCCGCGCAGCCTCACGCTGGCGTAAATCGCCATGCGGGTCGCTACACTGCGACATCGGCACGTTGCAGAACGGCTGGCCAGGGAGCCCGAAGTCATACTCGTTGTAGAAGCTCCCAGACGAAGTGGACTCCACGTCGTCGAGGCCCCAGATGTCCCGGAGACCGGTCGTGAGGTGCGGCGCGTTCATCGTCCGCGCCATGACGTGGCCGGCGTAGGTCGTAACCTGGTGGTCGCCGATGGCCGTCCGCATCAGGACTTCCTTCGGGTTCACGCCTGGGAGGTTGTTCTCCACGATATGGTGAGAGTAGCCGTTGGGCTCGACGCGGTCCCAGGTCATTTGCGACAAGCCGATCAGGAGCTGCGCCATTCGGTAGTCCCCGTAGAAGAGGCGGATCACGACGAGGAACTGATCGAAGTCCACGCTTCGAAAAAGCAGGAAGCTGTACGGCTGACCCATCACGCCGAGCGCGCCGCGTTCGATGTCATTGCTCGTCGCCAAGATGACGGTGCCCATGATCCCGCCCTGGCTGATGCCGTGGTAGTAGGCCTCGTCGGCTTTGATGTACTGACCGAACTGTGGGTCCTGCGCGAAGCTCGTCTTCATCATGCGCAGCATCACGAGGTGGTTGAGGAAGCCCTGATGAAGGCGATCCCACATGGTCTGCACGTCCGAGAACTTGCCGTTGATCAAGGCCTCTTCCACCGCTGTCTGATCGGGGTCACTCATCCCTTGCAAGTCAGTCCCGAAGAAGGCGTAGTTGTACTCGTTCATGAACGTGGCGAAGTGGCCGGACTGGATCTGCTCCTTTTCACCAAAGAGACCGTGTCCGTATTCGATCGTTGCCGCCGGGTTCTCCTCGGTCGCGCTGTTCGGGATGAGCACCTCGAACGGGATGTTCGCCCACGGGGTCTCTTCGTTGACCATCGGCATCTCGTTTTCGTCCAAGAGAAGGAGCGAGCCTGCCTCCGCTGAGGTCATGAAAAGAGGAACTTTGAACGTGCCGAAGATGCGATAGGCGATCTGCGTGGGATTGTAGTCATCCTCGACGGTGTCGATCGTGTACTTGACGCCCCCATCCGCCTCGATGAGCGTCGAACGCGGTGTCGCGCATGTGAAGGAGCCAGCGGGTGTTGTTGTCATCGCTCGCGGTATTGAAGTCCCATGCGATCTGGATCTCGTCGCGTGACCAACCCTTTGCTTCGATCTTCGCGAAGATGTCTTCGTAGAGGTCGCGGCGCGCTTCGACCGATTCGTCCTCGCTCGCGGTTCCGTCACGCAGGGCGGCAAACGCGGCGGAGGGTTCGATCACCGCTGCGTCTCCGTTTGTCACGTTTCGAAACGCGACGATGTAGCGGGCGTTGTCCCGGAGGCGCACCACCGGGCGAAGCATCGTGGAGACCTGGTCGGGCCTGACGCCGGGCTCCTGCAGGGCCTGCACGTCGATTTGTGCGAAGTGCGGAACGAGCTCGCCGGTCTCTGCGTCGAGCAGGAGAGTCGGGGACGTAGCCGAAAGAGACTGCTCGAGGTCCGTCACCCCGCCGAACACGTCGTCGGTGGCGCCGGGTAGGTAGGTCAGGAGCGGGGTGCCTGCGGAAAAACCGTCGCTGTAGTCCCAGGGCGTGGAGTCGTTGTTTTGGAGAAACTCGTCTCCAAAGGCGACTTTGCGCCCTGTCACGGTCGTGTCGTCCTCGACGGTGTAGACGTTCGAGGGGAACGGGTAGCCGCAGAACTCTGGGACAAGCGAGTCGCAGTCGAGGTGCGGATAGCTAAGTGCTGTTCCACCGCCGCCACCTGCGCCGCCGCCGCCTTCACCGGCCGCGCCACCGTTGCCAGCCGTGCCACCGGTTCCGTCCGATGACGAGCTGCATGCAGAAATAAGAAATACCGATACCAGAATAAGCCAAGTGCGATTCATGAAACCTCCGGCGCCGAGGCTAGCGGTTTCGCCAATCTGTCACAAGCAGATTGCCCTCACCCGGAAGGCTAAAAGCATTGCGAGAACCGGCGCGCGCGATTAGATCCGGCGGATGGCCGAGCGCAAGTGGATGTACGTGCTCCGCGGTGAGGGTGAGACCCACGCCGAGTGGAGCGCGAAGATGAAGCAGGTGGCTCGGGAGCTACTCGACCTCCGACCGTCGAAGCTCCAGCTCACAGTTACGGAAGGGCCGCCGCCGAAGCTGAGCCTCTTTCCGTTCAAGGCGCAGCCGATCGCGATCGTCAACGTGTACGATGAGGTGGACTCGCCCAACCGCTTCAGCAACCTCCTCCGGGGCGCCGCGAGCTCGGTGTCGGGCTACGTCGTCGAGGAGGCCTATCCGGTCGCCTACGAAAAGTCGTGGGCCGACGGCGAGCCGACGCCGTCGCCGATTCTTCTGACGATGCTTCGAAAGAAAGCGAGTGTCACGACCGACGAGTTCATCGACCGTTGGCACAACGGGCACACGCCGCTGTCGCTCGAAATCCATCCGCTCTGGTACTACCAGCGCAATGTGATCATCGAGCCGGTCACCGAACGGGCCGATCCGTCCGACGGCATCGTCCTCGAAGCTTGCCGCACGCGGGCGGATCTCTTGAACCCGACCCGCTTCTTCGGTGGCCCGCTCAAGATGGTTCCGAACATGTTGCGGGTGGCCATGGACATCAACGGCTTCCTCGACATGAAGAAGACCGAGACCTTCTACGCCACCGAGTACCATCTGCGGAGCTGAGCATGACGGTTCGTTACGAGCTTCGAGGCGAGGTCGCGGTCGTCACCATCGATCGCCCCGAGGTGCGCAACGCCGTCGACGTGCCCACTGCGCGCGCGCTTGCCGATGCCTTTCGCCGCTTCGACAGCGATGACGCGGCGTCGGTGGCGGTGTTGCGCGGTGAGGGTGGCTACTTCTGCGCCGGTGCCGACCTGAAGGCGGTCGCCGCGGGCGAGAAGCGGGATTTCTCTCCGAAAGCGGATGGGCCGATGGGGCCGACGCGGATGCAGCTCGAAAAGCCCGTGATCGCGGCAATTGAAGGGCATGCCGTGGCCGGCGGTCTCGAGCTCGCGCTTTGGTGCGACCTCCGGGTGGTCGCAGAGGATGCCGTTCTCGGGGTGTTCTGCCGTCGCTTCGGCGTTCCCCTGATCGACCTTGGCACCGTGCGCCTGCCGCGCTTGATCGGACACAGCCGCGCGATGGATCTGATCCTCACTGGCCGGCCGATTCCGGCGAAAGAAGCCGCGCTGATCGGGCTCGCCAATCGCGTCGTGCCCGCGGGCCAGGCGCTCGAGGCAGCAATCGAGCTTGCCAGCGAAATCGCCGCGCACCCACAGCAGTGTATGCGCGGTGACCGACGCTCCGCGATCGAGCAATGGGGGCTGAGCGAAGAGGAAGGGATGCGCAACGAGCTCCGCATCGGGCTCGACACGATCGAAAGCGGCGAAACCGTCAGCGGCGCCACGCGATTTCGCGACGGAGCCGGCCGCCACGGCGCCTTCACCAAAGAAGACTAGAAAAGGGGTCAGGCGCCTTTCGGAGGCGTGGTAGGGTCAAGCGTGTGCGACACGCTTGCGGTAGTGCCCGACGAAGGGCCCGTTTGGTTCGCCAAGAATAGCGATCGTGAGCCCAACGAGCTCCAGCTCATCGAGTGTGACGAGGGCGACGCGACGCACACCGCCCCGCACGGCTGGCCTGTCGAGCCCCCGAGCGAGCGCACGCTGCTGAGCAGGCCCGCATGGATGTGGGGCGCCGAGATCGGCGTCAACGAGCACGGGGTCGCGATCGGCAACGAGGCGGTGTTCACGCGCCTTCCTGTGCCCAAAAAAGGCCGAAGCGGCATGGACTTCCTTCGCATCGCGCTCGGGGTCTCGGGCACTGCGGACGACGCACTGGATCTGCTGATCGACCTCACCGAACGTTTCGCGCAAGGCGGCCGGATGGGGCACCGCAATCGAACGTTCCGCTACAACAGCTCCTTCATCGTCGCCGACCCGACCACGGCTTGGGTTTTCGAAACCGCCGGCAATCTCTGGGCCGCCAAACGCATCCGCGGAGTTGCGACGATTTCGAACGAGCTCACCATCCAAGACGACTTCGATCGCGTTCACACCGGAGCCTACGAAGTTGCGCGCAAGCGCGGTTGGGTGAAATCGGCGAGCTCGTTCAGCTTCGCTGCCGCGTTCTCCGACCCGTTCATCTCCAAGCTCGCCGGTGCTGGCGCTCGCCGCGCGTGTACCGGCAAGTCGCTCGCCGGTGTTGTCGAGCCGCATGTGGGAGACTTCATCGCAGCGCTCAGTGATCACGGCGGCATGGAACCGACGCAAGGTTGGCGCGGCATGTCGCCTTGCGCGCACGCGTCCTGGTTTCCGACTCGGCATGCATCGCAAACGACTAGCTCGCTCATCGCTCGGCTCGATGCGGGCCACCCCAATGTGTGGGCGACCGGCACCTCGTCACCCTGCCTCAGCGCCTTCAAGCCGGTTCCGTTCGACGCTTCGCTCTTTCCGTTGCACCCGATCGCGGACGATGGCTACGAGGGCTCGCACCTGTGGTGGGCGCACGAGCGGCTTCATCGCGCTTGCCTCGAGGACTATCAGGCTCGCCGCGCGATCTTCGACGCAGAGCGCGAGCGCTTCCAAAAGGAGTGCCTCCGACGCGATGCCGACCCCCGCCACCTCTGGAAAACGCATCGGGCGTTGATCGACGAGTGGCTCTCGCGAGTGCTGGCGGTGAAACCCGCGCGGCCGCCGCTGCCGACGAGGCTCTATTGGAACAAGCAGTCGCGCGCGAGCGCGATGCCTACCTAGCCCCTAGCGGCTGAGCCGAAACAGCCAGTCGGTCACCTGGTCGGCGAAATCGATCGAAAAGAACGGGATGTGCCCACCAGCGTTGATCGTCCAGAGCTCGACCTCGAGTCCGGCGTCGCAGCCAGTCGAGTAGGCGACCTTGTCGGTTTCCTCACCGGGAAGGGCCGGCACGAAGTCTGCGGAGCCGAAGGGCGTCGTCACGCCTGGGTCGCACCCAGCTGATGCCGCGGAGCGTTCCGAGATGGCGACCGCACCAGGCCAGACGTCCTCGACGCCATCGTACGGAATCGTGCCGTCTTCCGTTCCATGCACGACCAGTACGCTGACCGGCGGTGTGCCCGGCTCGCAGTCTGCCGGGTCCCAATAGGTGCCTCCGGCCAGGCTCATCATCGCGGTGAACAGCGAGGACGCTTCGCACCCGAGGCGGAACGACATGAACCCGCCGTTCGAGTGTCCCATCAGGTAGACCCGATTCGGGTCCACGTTGTAGGTCTGCTTGGCCTCCTCGATCAGGTCGCTGATGTAAGCGACGTCATCCACACTGTCGTCGCTCGTGCAGCATCCGGCGCCGTTCCACGCGCGTTCATCCTCATCGCGCAGCTCTCCGTTCGGATACACCATCACGAACTGCTTCTCGTCGACCAAGGGAAAGAGTTGGAAGTATCCTGCTTGCGTTTGCCCGTCCGCGCCGGCTCCGTGGAGCACCATCAAAAGCGGATACGTCGTGTCCGCGTCGTAGTCCCTCGGGATCGCGACGCTTGCAGGCCGGTCCTCGGTCCCAATCACGGTGGGCGGGTTTGGCGAGAAGTCGTTGCCGCCGGCGCCCCCGGCGCCGCCATTGCCGGCCACCCCGGCGCTTCCGCCATTGCCCGAACTGCCGCCAGAGTTGTCGTCGTTGCCGCTGCAGCCGAGTGCCAGGACCAAACCAAGAAAAATAAATCGAAAATTCATGTCGCCGAGGTTACGTGGCGGAAGCGGGCCGGTAAAGGCGAGATGATCTGGTTCGTAGCGCGCGAAACGTATAAGCTCCGCCCATGGTGGACACGATCTTTAGCAAGATCCTTCGCGGGGACATCCCCTGCCATAAGGTCTACGAGGACGACCTCATCCTGGCTTTTCTCGATATCGGCCCTTTGAGCTACGGCCACACGCTGATCATTCCGAAAGAGGAGGTCGCCACCCTCGACCAGCTCTCGGACGAGACGGCGGCGGCCATCGGGCGGATTCTGCCGCGCCTCTGCCGCGCCATTCGTGCGGTGACCGGGGTCGAGCAGTTCAACATTCTGCAGAACAATGGGCCGCTGGCGCACCAGGCCGTCTTCCACGTCCACTTTCACATCATTCCGAAGCCGAGCGTGGATCAGGGGCTCGGCATCGAATGGCCGTCCGGGAAGCTCGACCCAGAAGAGGGCGCTCAGCTGGCGGCCGCACTGAGCAAGGAGATCGGGGGATAGTCATATGGGGGGACCACGTTTCGACGAATCGATTCCGTTCAAGGGGCTTCGCATCGCCATCATGACGGTGTCGGACACGCGAACCGAGGAGACCGACAAGTCCGGCGCGCTCCTCGTGGAGCTCGCGCAAAAAGCCGGGCACCACGTGATGGACAAGGTGATCGTTACCGACGATCGCAAGCGCATCGGGGTTCAGCTTCGCCGCTGGATCAACGAGCCGAACGTCGAGGTGATTCTCGCCACCGGCGGCACCGGCGTCACGGCGCGCGATGTCACGCCGGAGGCGTTTGAAGAAGTCTGGGAGAAGCCGATCCCCGGCTTCGGCGAGCTCTTCCGCATGTTGAGCTACGAGAAGATCGGCACGTCGACCATTCAATCGCGCGCGTGTGCGGGTGTCGCGCGCGGGACCTATTTGTTCGCGCTTCCCGGTTCCACCGGCGCTTGCAGAGACGGCTGGGACGGGATCTTGAGGTACCAGTTGGACATCCGGTACAGGCCCTGCAACTTCGCCGAGCTGATTCCACGACTGACCGAGGTTGGCTCAACGAGCTAACGCGCCGACCGGCACCGGCATGATGTTCCACGTCATTCGCGACATCGGGATGTCGCGCGTGAGAATGACTTCGCGCTTCGGGCGGCCGCGGACCCAGACGTAGCGGCGGAGCTCGCCCTGTACGTCGGCCGCGACGTAGAGCTCATCGGTGCCGTCCCCATCGAGGTCCGTCAGGAGTGCCGCGTGCTCGAAGCCTCCCGAATCGCGGTCGATGCTCTCGACGCCCCACTCCGACTTCGGATCCTTGCCCGGCCGCAGGAGCCAAAGGCCCTTGCTGAACGATGCGGCGACCATCTCCCTCTTTCCGTCGCCGTCGACATCACCCACCGTGAGAAAGCGGCAGAGCCGGTCGGGAATCGTCGCAATGATGACCTTGGCGTCCGGCGCCGTGTCCGCATCGTAACGGCGGATTTCCACGGGCTCGACGATCTGAAGGTTCGAGCCACGGCCGGTGGTGAGCGCCTCGACCGCGACGTAGAGCTCGTCGGTGCCGTCCCCGTCGACGTCGCCGACGTAGATCTCTTTCGCGTGCCGCTTGCCGAGGTCGGCCACAATCGTCGGACCTTGCTTGTCCTTCGGGACGTACCGGACGACCTCACCGTGCTGAGACTCGGCGTCGAGCTTGTTCGGCTCGCTCGGCGTAGCGTACACCTCGAGCGTTCCGTCCTTGTCGAGGTCCCCGATCTCGATCTCATGCACGAAGGTGTCGGGCTTCTGGTCGATGCGCTCGACCTTCCATTTCTTCGCCTGCTGGCGAAGCACCGCGACGACGCCTTGATCGTGAGTCGCCACCGCGATCGCGGGCGTGCCGTCCCCGTAGAGGTCCGCGATCTCGGCGTCGCGCATGCGGTTGAACTTGCCGCCGAACTCGGCGTGCCAGAGCGTGCTCGGTTTGAGATCATCTTTGTCGCGCCGCCAAAGCTTCACGTAGGCGCCGGAGCCCCCGAGCGTGAGTATGCCGGGCGCCTGGCCGCGCGGGGTCAGCAGCATCGCTTTGTGGAAGACGTTGCTCTGGGCGTCTTCGATCGTCTCCGTCTTCCATGCGCCGCCCTCGAGCGTGAGGATGTCGAGGCGGGCAGGGCCCGGCTTCGCGGTCGCCTTCCCATCGACGACCTGGAATTGCGAGTACGAGAGCAGCAGCCCGTTCGGGAGCGTGTCGCTTGCTTGCGCTGCCGGGGGCTGCTCTTCGGTCTTTGGCGTCTTCGTCGCAGCAGGGGCTTCGGGCTTCGCCTCTTCCGCTCGAGCCGCCGCCTTCTCTGCGGGCGGGCCCTCACCGGCCCCCTTGCAGCCGAGCAGGAAGAACAGACCAAGAGCTCCGAGAAGAATCACCGCGCGATGTCGCATGAGCGGTCGCTACCAACGCGCGAAGCTCCGCGCAAGTTGCTGACGCGACGCGAGCCTGGGCGAAGCCTCATGGCGACGGAGTCGCTCCACGGGGCCCATCAATTTGACCCTTTAGCGTGTAACAGGTACGGCAGGCCGAAGATCAAGTGAGCGCAAGTCCAAAGAAAATAGGCCTGTTCGTTCTCAAGCTCGTGTTCTCGGTCGGGATGCTGGTGTTCATCTTCCGCAAGGTGCTCCGGCGCGACGGTGCCGAGGACCTCTTCGCCCGCTTGAGCGAGCTTCATTGGGGCTGGGTCGTGGCCGCGGTGCTGATGCAGCTCATCGCGATCGGCTTCAGCACGGTCCGCTGGCAGCGACTTTTGGTCGGGCAGGGGATCTTCGCGTCGTGGCGCTTCCTCGGAGGCTCGATCATGATCGCCCGCTTCTGGGGCGCCTTCACGCCCGGTGGCTTTACGGGGTTCGGCGGCTGGCGCATCTACGACGTCGCCAAGCACACGGGCAAGACCGCGCGAGCGACCGCGACGATCGGTGTCGAGATGATCCTCGGCCAGCTCGCGTTCGGCGTGGTGGTCATGGCCGCGAGCCTCTTCGGGATGCGATTCATCGGGACCGACGGGGTGCTGCTCGTCAATGCGGTCTTCTTGGCGATCATCGTCGTGGGCTTGGCGTTCCTGGCACAGCCTCAGCTCTTCCTCTTCTTCACGCGCTTCGTCCCCGAAGGGATCCGTGCGCGCGTGCAGACGCTGATCGACGCCGTCGGCGCGTACCGGGGCAAGGCTGGCCTCCTGATTCAGGCCGCTGCGCTAGGAGTCGGGACGCACGCCTTCAACAACCTCATCTACGTGTGCGCCGCGCGCGCGCTCGGGGTCGAGCTCAGCTTGGGCGAGGTGTTCTTTGCGTCGTCGCTTCAGATCTTGGCAACGCTAATCCCCGCGTCGATCAACGGCATCGGTCTTCGCGAGGCAGCGGCGGTCGCTCTCTACACCTCGCCCGCCATCGGTCTTCCGCTCGCGGTTGCGGTTCTGATTCCGACGCTCGGCTTTGCGTGCGAGATGTTCGTCTCGGCGTTCGGCGGGGTCATCTTCCTGCTGCGCAAGACCGGATACGACCCGAAGATCCGCGTCGAGGACCCCGACCGCGAGAAGCTCGTGGCCGAGGCGATTCCCAAGGCCCCGCGGGAGGCGTGGCCGCATCCGGTGCGCGGCCTGTTGGTGGGCTTCAGCGCTGGTGTATTTGGCGGAGCGCTGGTCGGGCTCGGTGAAGCGGCGGTCATCGCGCTCTCGTCCGCTGGCTCTACCGGCGCGCGGGTCTTCTTCTATGGACCGCTCGCCTATGCGCTGTTCTGCGGCGCGTTCGGGGCGGGGCTCGGTTTCGCGACGGCGCTCAGCGGCCGCTGGATGAAGCGCTACGCGCTCCCCGAAAAGGAAGCGTTCGGCTATTTGGCCGCGGCCATCTTCGGCATGTTCGCCTTCGCCCTCGGCGCGTTTCGCATCCGTCGCGACCTCTTTCACGAGGAGCTCGTGTGGAAGAGCGCGATTGGGCTTGGCGTTCTCCTCGGGTGCGCGTTCGTCGCGGCCGGCGTCAGCGCGCTACTCGCGCGGCTCCTTCGGAGCTTGGTGCAACGCCCCGGCTTCGCGCGAATCGCGCGCGCAACCACGGGCCTTGCGTTGCTCGCGCTGCTCGGCGCCGGGCTCGCCGTTGTGCTCGTCCTCGGGGGCCAAGGCGAGAGCCGGGGCGACACGATCGCGGCCGGTGATGCGAACGCTTCCGGGAACGTTCTCTTCATCGTCATCGACACGCTGCGCGCCGACCATCTGCCCGTCTACGGATACGAGAACGGCGCGACGCCGAACCTCGACGGCTTCGCAGAGGACTCCATCGTCTTCGACCAGGCGTTCACCAACTCGAGCTGGACCCGTCCGAGCTTCGCGTCCATTCTCACCGGGCGGCTGCCTTCGAGTCATGGCGTCATGGCGAAGAGCGATGCGCTGCCCGATGCGGTGACGACGCTGCCGGAAGTATTGAAACCGGCGGGCTATGCCACGGGCGGCTACGCCACCAACTTCAACGTCGCTCCCTACTTCAACTTCCACCAGGGCTTCGACGAGTATGTCTTCCTCGAACCGGAGTTCGTGCTCGGCGCGGACGACGCAAGCGCAAAGCTCCTCCTCATGCAGTTCGTGCGACAGCGCATCGAGAAGCTTCGGGCGGCTTCGGGCGACGTTCTGCCGGGCACCGCGTACCAAGACGCCGCGACCGTCAACGCCGCGGTGACCGGCTGGATCGACCGACAGAGCACGGCTCCGTGGTTCTTGTTCGTCGGCTACATGGACCCGCACGACCCGTATTTCGCACACCCCTACGATGGAAGCGGCTACGCGAGAGCGGCGCACCAGCACCCCGATGCCGAAGAAGCCGCGGCTCTCAGGAAGCTCTACGACGGCGAGATCAGCTACTGGGACGCTGAGTTCGGGAAGCTCCTCGCTGACTTGAAGGAGCGGGGCCTCTACGACGAGCTCACGATCATCGTCACTTCGGACCATGGCGAAGAGTTCAACGAGCACGGTGGCTTCTGGCACGGCACGACGCTCTACGACGAGCAGGTTCGCGTGCCGCTCTTGGTGAAGCTGCCGCAAAGCCGCCGCGGTGGCACCGTCGTCCGGCATTGGGTCCAGAGCATCGACTTGATGCCGACGCTCTTGGGCGAGCTCGACGTCGACGTCCCTGAAGGCGTGCAAGGCGGCAACCTGTTCACTGGCACCGACGTCGTCTACGCGGAAGAGAGCCACGAGGGCAATGTGCTCGAATCGGTCCGCCACCTCGAGGGCACCGACGAGCACAAGCTCATCACCGCCAATCCGGACAACCCGCGCGGCCTCCGGCCGGTCGAGCTCTATCGCGTCGACCTCGATCCCGCCGAACGCGACAACCTGGCCGCGGCTTCGCCCGACCAGGTTCGAGTGGCGACCAAGGCTCTGCTCCAACAGCGCGCGCGGGCCAATCAAGATGCCGTTGCCGCAGACTCCGTCGAGCTCGACGAAGACGTCGCCGCGCACCTCGAGGCGATCGGCTACATGGAGCGCTAGGCTGTGCGGGGGGCGTGGCCCTGCGCAACGCTACCTTCTTTCAGTGTGCGGTGGACGAGGTAGGCGAGGGCGCCGATCGAGCCGAGCGTGAGAATCCCGATCACGTAGGGGGCGGCCGGGATGCCGCGTTCGCGGGCGTCGGGGATCATCCAGACCAGGAAGAGCGTGAGAGCGATGACTAGGTCGATGAAGATCTGGGCCCCCCAGCCGCCAGCCATGGCGAGCTCGATGAAGCCCGTGTAACCGTGGTTCATGACCACGATCGCGCTGTAGATCGTGAAGGCGGCGAAGACGGCGATGAGGGAAAAGGTTCGTAATTTCATGGGGACCTCCTTGATGTGCCTCACTCTGTTCCCCGCGGAGCCCACGGGCCATTACCTCGGAGGTCATCGGCAAGCCGAAAGCCGGCGTTAGACTCCGGATATGCCTACCGCCCTCGCCCCTGTCGGTTTCGGTCCGCTGCTTCGCCAATGGCGGAGCGCGCGCCGCATGAGCCAGCAACAGCTCGCCATCGAGTCCGAAGTCTCGACCCGCCACATCAGCTATGTCGAGAACGGCAAGTCCTCGCCTAGCCGCGAGATGGTGCTCATTCTTGCAAGCGCCCTCGACCTGCCGCTTCGCGAGCGAAACTCCTTGTTGTCGTCGGCAGGGTTCGCGCCCGTCTACCGGGAAACCGACCTCTCCGAGCCTGAGATGCTTCCCGTGCGCCACGCCTTCGATACGATCCTCTCGCACCACGAGCCCTATCCAGCCATCGTGCTCAACCGCGCTTGGGACCTCGTGAAGATGAACGACGCGTTCACGCGCCTCTTCGCGTTCTTCCTCGAGCCACCCTTCGATCCGATCGTCGGGCAGAACGTCATGCACTCCTTGTTTCATCCACAGGGCGTGCGCCCTTACGTCGAGAACTGGGACGAGGTAGCCGGCTTCCTGATCGATCGACTCTATCGCGAGTCGATCACCGAGCTCGAAACCAGTGAGAGCCGCAAGCTGCTCGATGCGCTCCTCGGGTATCCGGGCGTGCCATCCGGGATGGCCGAGATCGACCTGGCGACTGCACCGCGCGTATGTGTCACGGTCAATCTCCGAAAGGACGACACGCGGCTCCAACTCTTCTCGACGCTCACCACGCTCGGCACCCCGATCGACGTCACGGCGCAAGAGCTACGCATCGAATCGTACTTTCCAGCCGATGAGGCTACCGGCGAGTGGCTCCGAAAAGCGGCAGCATCCGCCGCAAACTAGGCTAAGGTTCTCGCGAGTCAGGGATGGAGTCTCTCGCCGCGGTCGACCTGGGTTCGAACAGCTTTCACATGGTGATTGCGCGTGTCGATCACGGAGGCGTTCAGATCGTCGACCGCATCCGTGAGCCGGTCCGCCTGGCCGCCGGTCTTCAGGAAGGCGGTTGGCTCTCGGAAGAAGCGGAAGAACGCGCGATCGCGTGTCTGTCGATCTTTGGCCAGCGCCTTCGCGAGTTCGGCGCAGAGCAAGTGCGCGCCGTCGGCACCAATACGCTGCGCCGGGTTCGCGACTCTCACCGCGTGATCCACGACATGAGCGAGGCGCTCGGGCATCACATCGAGATCATCACTGGGCGCGAGGAAGCGCGCTTGATCTACCTCGGTGTGTCGCATGGCATCGCGGGCGCCCCTGCCCGGAGGCTCGTCGTCGACATCGGCGGCGGAAGCACGGAGTGCATCATAGGCGACGCCTTCGAGCCCGTGTCGGTGCACAGCTTGTTCATGGGCTGTGTCGGGTTCACCGATCAGTTCTTCCCGGACGGCAAGATCAGCCGCAAGCGCATGAACAACGCGAAGATCGCAGCCGGCCTCGAGCTTCAACCGGTCGAGGCGCGACTCCGTCAGGAAGGTTGGGAGCGCGCGATCGGCGCATCGGGCACCATCCGCTCCATCGCCGAAATCTTGCAGGAAGCCGGGTGGGCGCATGGGACGATCAACGCAGAGGGGCTTGGCAAGCTCGAGCAGGTGATTCTAACGGCCGGAAGGCTCGACAAGCTGGAGCTTGCTGGCCTCGAGGCGGACCGGCGCCCCGTGCTCGCCGGCGGCGTCGCGATTCTGAGCACGGTGTTCGAGCGCCTCGGCATCGACGAGATGTACGTCTCGCCGACGGCCCTTCGCGAGGGCTTGCTCTACGACATGCTCGGCCGCCTTCAGGATGAGGACCCGCGCGACCGGACGATCGCGATGCTCGCCAAGCGATATTCGATCGACCAGGCGCACGCCGATCGGGTCCAAGCCACTGCGCTTGGGCTCCTCGGGCAGGTCGTCGACGATTGGGATTTGCGCTCGGAAGATGCGGCGCACGCGCTTGCATGGGCGGCCCAGCTTCACGAAATCGGCCTTGCGGTCAACTACACAGGCCACCACAAACACGGCGCCTATTTGGTCGCATCGTCTGATTTGCCGGGCTTTGCGCGTGACGAACAGGCGCTCGTGGCGGCGCTGATTCGGGGCCATCGGCGCAAGCTCGACAACGGGTTCTTCGCGAAGCTCCCGGAGGAAATGCAGCAGCCCGCGAAAAAGCTCTGCACGTTGCTACGCCTTGCCGTGCTGCTCAACCGCAACCGCGATCCCGAGGTCGTCTCGCTGCCACACGTGAGCGCGAGCGACCACAAGCTCAAGCTCAGCTTCAACGAAGAGTGGTTGGACGCGCACCCGCTCGCGCGCGCCGACCTCGAACGCGAGCAACGCCGGGTCAAGCCCATCGGCTTGAGGCTCACCGGTTTCGAAACGGAGTGATGCCCGATGGACTTGTTCCTGATTCGACACGCGATCGCCGAAGAGAGAAGGGCAGACCTCCACGACGCCGACCGCGAGCTCACCGACAAGGGGCGCGCCCGATTCGAGGCAGTGGTGAAAAGCCTCGGCCGCGCGGGTTTTTACTTCGACGGCGTCTACCACAGCCCGTGGCTCCGCGCGGCGCAGACGGCGGAGCTGCTCGAGCCGATCACCGAGGGCCCGTTCATCGAGACCGAGGAGCTCGCCCAGGCCCCCCGCGCCGAGTTCTTCGCCTCCCTCGAGGGTCAGAAGCTCGCATGTGTCGGCCACGAGCCCTGGATGAGCGACGCACTCTCTCTTTTGACGACAGGCGACCCAAACACGCTCTCGGTCCGCTTCAAGAAAGGCGGCGTAGCCTGGCTCCGAGGCACCCCCCACCGAGGCGCCATGGAGCTCCGCGCCCTCCTCCCCCCAAGGGGACAGGCTCCCCGCTAAAAAACCCTGTAATTACAGTTACTTGACTTCTGCAACGCGGATTCTCGTCGCGAAGCTGGTGAGCAATCACACTTTAGGGTGAAAAACGCTCGACCGAGCTTGCCCGGCCTGGAATATTGATCGGGATGTTCTCACGGATCGCGGGGGTGATCGCGCTTGCCGCGCTGGGCGCTTGCACAGGCGACATAGGTCATACGAGCAGCCCTGGAACCGGGGGCAGCGCCGGGCCGCCGTCGGTTGACCCGCTTCTCGCGATGGAGAGCGGCGCGCGAAGGCTCACGCAGGTCGAGCTCGACAACACCCTTCGCGACTTGGTCGGCGAGGACACCGCGCCTGCGGCCCGCCTCCTCAACGAGGACGAGTTCCGTCCTTTCGACAACGACTACACGATTCAGCAAGCGTCCGACGCGTTGGTCACCTCGCTCGAGGTGCTCGCCAAGCAAGTCGCGGAGCGTGCGGTCGACGACCCGGCGCGGCGAGCCGCGCTCGTTCCGTGCACGCCCGCGAACGACGGAGATGGGCAGTGCTTTCGAGAGTTCCTCGCTTCGTTCCTCCCGCGCGCGCTTCGGCGCCCGATCACCGCGGAGGACATCGACACCTACCTGCCGTTGCTCTCGTTTGCCTCGGAAGACAACGCCGTCGTCGACAACGATTTCTACACAGCGATCGAGCTCGTCATCTCCGCCGCCCTACAAGACCCAGAGCTTCTCTATCGTGTCGAAGAAGGCACGCCCGGTAGTGAGCCAGGGTTGCTCGATCTTGGCGACCACGAGATCGCCAACCGCATGTCGTATCTCCTCTGGGCGACGATGCCGGACGAAGCGCTTTTCGCAGCCGCGGCCGACGGAACCCTCGGCACCCGGGAAGGCCGCCGTGCCGAAGCCCTACGAATGCTTGCCGACGACAAGGCGCGCGCACAGCTTCATCGCTTCCATTCAATGTGGCTCGGATACCGATCGATTCCGCACACTCCGGAACTCGTCGCCGCATTCAACCGCGAGACCTCCGCGCTCATCGATCGCGTCATACTGGACGAGCCTGGCAGCTATCTGCGTCTCTTCACGATGGACGAGACCTTCGTCGACGACGCGCTCGCCGATCACTATGGCCTCCCGCGCCCTGACGGCGGACAAGGGTGGGTCTCGTACGAGGGGTCCGGGCGCGCTGGGATCCTCGGCCATGGCGCGATGCTCGCGGCCTTCAGCAAGTTCGAGGATACGAGCCCTACGCAGCGCGGCATCCTCGTCAGGACGCGGTTGATGTGCGAGGACGTGCCTCGACCGCCGCCCAACGTAGACGCCGACCAGCCTCCGAGCGGCAGCATGGACGCGGTCTGCAAGTACGAGCGCTACGCCGAGCACCGTGACCAGTCGAGCAGTTGTGCAGGCTGCCACAGCCTGGTGGATCCAATCGGCTTCGGTCTCGAAAACTTCGACGTCGCCGGCCGCTACCGCGAGCATGACGACGGCCTGCCCGAATGCATCATCGAGGGCTCGGGCGAGATCGTCGGCGTGGGCGAGTTCAATGGCCCCGGCGAGCTTTCCGAGCTCCTCGTCGACAACGACTACGTCGACGCATGCGCCGTCAAGCAGTTCCTCACCTTCGCGCTCGGTCGCGAGACGACGTCGTACGAGGGTGCGCTCTTGCAGGAAATGACCGAAGCGTTTCGCTCGGGCAACCACGACTTCAAGACCTTCATCGTCGATTTCATTGCGTCGGAGCGCTTCGCGCGACGCGCAGAGGAAAGGCTCTAAGCATGGCGGTGAAGATCAATCGTCGAGCGATCCTCCAGGGAATGGCCGGCGCAGCCGTTTCACTCCCGCTGCTCGAATGCATGCTGCCGGCTCGGCGGAGCGCGGCTCAAACGGCGCCGCGGCGCTACGCCATCCTCTTCGCGGGTCAAGCGCTCGGGGGCGACAACTACGCCAAGGACACGAGTCGCGTCGATGGCCAGAACGTCACCGAGGGCGGCCACTACATCGCCGACACCAACTACGGTCGCGGGTACGCCCTCACCACGCCGCTGCTTCCGCTTCAAGCGATGCAGAACGACTTCACGATGATCTCGAATCTCGCGATTCCATTCAACGTGAGCTCGACCGACGGCAGCGCGGTCCCAAGCGGCGGCGCGTATCGCGATTTCCATGGCGGCGGCAGCAGCCCGCTCCTCTCCGGCACGCGTTCGACATCGCCCGAGTACGTCTGCAACGGCATCACGTCCGACCAGGTCATCGCCGAGCTGAACGCCGGCCAAACCACGCACAAGTCGCTGGTCGTCCGCGCGCAGCCGGGCTTCTACGTCAGCGGCTACAGCTTCGCCGGGCGTCAGTACATCTCCTATGGACCCGGGGGAGGGCGGAACGCACGCATTGAAGCGCAAGCGAGCCCTCAGGTCGCGTTCCAGTCACTGTTCACCGGCTTCGTACCGGAAGGCGATGACGAAGCCGCGCGCTTCGACTTCGAGATGCGCGCACGCCGGAGCGTGCTCGACCTCGTGCTCGAAAGGCGCGCCAAGCTCGTGAGCAAAGTAGGACAGGCGGACCGTGAGCGCCTCGAGCGCCACTTCGACGAGATCCGCGACCTCGAGAACCGCATCAGCGCCCTGCCGCCGGTTGCGAGTGGTCAATGCTTCGTGCCAACGGATCCGGGCGCCGACCCCCCCATCGGGGGCGACCACGAGGGTGGCGGCAGCGGCTCCGTGACGGGAGGCTCTGGCTACAGCGACGAGCACACGCGTTCCCGCGTCTTCGCCGACTTGATCCACATGGCGTTCGTCTGCGACCTCACGCGCGCCGCGTCCTTGCAGATCACGGCGTTCCAATCGCATATGAACGCGCGCCCCATCGCCGACGGCCTCGGCACACTTGCCGGCACCGTACGCCCCTCTCGCTGGGCTTCGGTGGGGGGCGACGTTCACGAGGTCGGTCACAACGGGGACCCGAACAACCGCGGGCAGATCCCTTCGGCGGGGCTCCTCCAGTGGCACGTGTCGCACTACGCGTATTTGATCGACAAGCTTCGCAATACACCCGAAGCGGGCGGCAACGTGCTCGACAACTCGATGATCGTGTTCACCGCCGAGGCAGGCCACGGTCTCCAGCTCAACGACGGCAGCTCCCAGAACCAAACCCACTCCGTCGAGAACATGGTCATGCTGCTCGCGGGCCGTGCCGGTGGTTTTGCGCCCGGGGAGCACATCAACGGCAACCGCGCGCACCCAGCTACGGCGCTCGTCACGGCCATGCGGGCGGCGGGTTATCAGGGCAATGCCCTCGGCGACGTCTCGCTCTAGGGGGATTGCGCAGGTCTGCGCCTAGACCCATATCGTCTCCATGGTCGAGGCGATGTGGCAGGTTTGGTTGCAGCTTGCGCCATGGCTCCTTCTAGGAGCCGCGGCCGCGGGGTTGCTGCACGTGCTGCTCCCGCGTGATTTCGCGCGCCGTCAGTTTCGCGGAGTGAAGGGCGTGGCCAAGGCGGTCGCCCTCGGGGTGCCGCTTCCGCTTTGCTCCTGCGGCGTCATCCCCGCCGGCCTCGGTCTCAAGAAGGACGGGGCCAGTGATGGCGCGGCGGTCGGCTTTCTGATCAGCACGCCGCAAACCGGCGTCGACTCGTTGTTGGTGAGCGCCTCGTTCCTCGGGTGGCCCTTCACCATCTTCAAGTGCGTGAGCGCCCTAGTGATGGGCATGGTCGGCGGAGTGGCGACCGAAGCCCTTCACACCGATGCCAACGCGGCGTCGCCCCTCGAGGAGGCGACCGCGCCGCAGTCCACCGTCGGCTTCTTCGAGCACATGGTCGACGTGATTCGACCGATTTGGAAATGGATCGTCTTTGGCGTCGTCGCATCCGCGGCGATCACGGTGTGGATTCCGCCCGGCGCGATGGCGGGCTGGTCCGGCGTGCACCCGGCGCTCACCGGCCTTGCGGCACTCGCAATCGCGGTGCCGCTCTACGTGTGCGCCACGGCCTCGGTTCCGATCGCAGCCGCGCTCGTCCTTCAAGGCATGCCGACCGGCGCTGCGCTCGTTTTCCTGATGGCAGGCCCCGCCACCAACATCGCGACTATCGGCGCGGTGAAACGCGCGTTTGGCAACCGCGTTCTCGGGGTCTACCTCGCCACCGTCGTCCTCGGGAGCGTCGGGCTCGCGTATGTTTACGACGCATTCATCCCGCTCCAAGCGCTCGGCACGATGACACACGAGCATGGACACGCTTGGTGGGCGTGGGCCTCGGCTATCCTGCTCGGCGCGCTCTTCCTCTACTTCATCTTCGATGACCTCCGCTCCGCGCTTCGGAGGCGAACGTCACCCGTGACGTCGGCCGCGCTCACCCTCGAGGTCGAAGGGCTCAGCTGCAACAACTGCGTTCGCAAGCTCGAGCGCGCCTTGCAGGAGACCGAGGGCGTCACCTCCGTAAGCGTGACCCTCGAACCGAGCCGCGCCATGGTCGAGAGCTCGCTGACACCGTCGGACCTCGAAGCCGTCGTCCGGGCGACCGGCTACGCCGTGAAGTGAAAGGGAGGCGAGCCCCTCGCTAGCTGCGGTTGTTGAGGAGCGCCTCGATCGCCGGCGTCACCGGAAGGCGCTGCTCGGCGAAGATCGCACGAATCCAGGGCGCCGAATCGGCAATCGAAGCAAACGGCATGATCGGCACGGGAATCGGCGCCACCCAGGTCACCGCCTTGAGGGCCCCACGGATGATCGCGTTGCTCATCAGTACCGCAATGCCGAAATGGTACTCGCCGGCGAGCGGGCCGGTCACCTCGAACCATTCGCCCAGTCGCTTTCGCTGCTGCGCATTGATGGCAGTCGACAAGCCGCGCGAGTCGAGAATTGTTGCGAAACGCACGCGTCGCTCCACCATTTGCGTGTAGCGCATGATGAAATACTCGAAGCCTTCCGTACTCAACGGCTTCGAAGGAAAGCGGACGTAAGCCAGGGGCCAGGCTGTTTCGTCGAAGATGAGCCCGAACTCGTGTACGCCCGGTCTCGTCCCCGTGGTCATGCCTTGCTCACACCATTGGCAGCTGGTGGCAGTGTCAGCCGGAAGCGGGTCTCTTTGTCTTCGCTTCCTGAAACCTTCAGATCACCGCCGAGCTCTTCCGCAATCCGCTTCGAAATCGCCAAGCCGACGCCCGCGCCTTGTAGACGGCCGCCCACGCCGAAGGGCTTGAACACCGCATCGAGGTCGCCGCTGAGTGCCGGGCCGTTGTCGGATACGTCCAGCACAGCCTTGCCCTTGAGAATCGCGGTCGACACCCGAACGACGCCTTGGCCGTCTTCGCGATTCGCCGCCCGCTGAATCGCGTTGGCCAACAAGTTCAGCGCGATTTGCACGACGTTGGTGCGCGGCGCCATGACCATCGGTTCGACGCCCGTCGCCACCTCGATCAACGCTCGCCCTCGAAGCCCGCTGCTCTCCGCCTTGCGAAGCGCGACGCGCACGGCGTCGGCCAGGTCGACGACCTCGGCGGGCGCCTCCTCTGGGCCCTTCGACATCTCATCGGTGAGCTCGAGGATGCGCTTCACCCCATCGCGCGCGTCGGTCACCGCGTTGGCGACCTGCGCCAGCGTCCCGCGTGCCCGGTCGACGTTCGGTGTGCCCTCTTCGAGAGCGGCTACGGCCGCGTCCACCGAAGTTTCGACGACAGTGAGGTTGTTGCGAATCCAACCGACGGGGTTGCGTATCTCGTCGGCCAGTCCGCTAGCGACGATCGTGAGCGAGTACGCTCGCTCCGTCTCGAGCAAGCGCTGCTCGAGCTCCTGCACGCGCGTGTTGAGCGTGTAGAGATCGATCGCGTCGCGAAGCTCCGCGCGAAGCGTCTCCGGCTCCCACGGTTTTCGCATGTAGCGCCGGACGTGCCCGCGATTGATCGCGTCTTCCGCGGCCTGCAAATCGGAATAGGCCGTGATGAGCAATCGGATCGCGTCAGGATGCTGGTTCTCGACCTTCTCGAGCAACTCGATGCCCGTCATGCCTGGCATGCGCTGGTCGGTCAGCACGACGCCGACTTCGTGCTGTTCCATGAGCTCGAGGCCCGCCGCACCACTCGATGCGGTCAGCACGGGGAACTCGTCCCCGCACACCGCTTCGAATACGACGAGGTTCGGCTCCTCGTCATCAACGAACAAAACGTGCGCTGTCATGCCGCCTGCTCCATCGCGGGAATCTCCATCACGAAACAAGCCCCCCCACCGGGCCTAGGTTCATATCTTAGCTCACCACCACACTCCTGCGCGATTCTTCGGCTCAGATGAAGCCCAAGCCCCGTCCCTTCCCCTTCCACTCTCGTTGTAAAGAAGGGGTCGAAAATGCGGTGCACGACGTCGGCCGGCACGCCAGGGCCGTCGTCGGAGACGGCCACAGTGACGAGCCTGTCGACCTGCCGAAGCTCGATCCAGATGTTCTTGGCGCCCGATCGCACCGAGTTGTCGACGAGATTGAGCAGCACCTGATTGAACGCCCGTGCAGGTGCGAAGACCTCGCCAGTGACTTCGTAGTCCTCGTGTACGTGGATCTGCTTCATCTTGTGCTCGAGTAGGTCGAGCGTCGATCGAACGGCCTGGCGCACATCGCAGGGCGCGAGGTCGGTGCCGTCGGCCGGGCGTGCGTGGGCGTCGAGGGCGGAAATGACTCCGTTGATGCGGTCGAGTGCGTCGATGATGACGCCCATCAAGCGCTCATTTGAAACCCGAGAAGAGCCGCCGCTTTCGAGCACCTTGGCGGCGTTCACCGCGGCGTTGAGAGGGTTCTTCACCTCGTGCGCCAAGCCTGCCGCGAGCGTACCGGCGGACGCGAGACGCGCCTGGTCGGCAAGCTGCAAGCTCAGCCCGCGCATCTTGAGGTGGGCGCGAATGCGCGCCTGCAACACTTTGGTGTGGAAGGGCTTCGACACGAAGTCGTCCGCGCCCGCTTCGTAGCCCTCGAGCGCCGCCTCGTTCTCTCCACGCGCTGTCAACAGAATGACCGGGATGTTGCGCAGCGAAGGGTCTCCCTTGATCGCGCGGGTCAGGTCGAGACCACTGACTTCGGGCATCATGACGTCGGTCAGCACGAGGTCCGGCCGGTTCTTCTTCATGAGCTCGAGCGCCTCGGCGCCGTTACCTGCGGCGTCGACTGTGCAAGTGGCAGCCAGGGAATCGACAATGAAGGCGCGAAGATCCACCTCGTCCTCCGCCACGAGGACGCGCGGGAGGCGGCCACGGTCGAGGAGCACCCGCTCCGGGGGGCGCTCGCTCGGCCGAATCTGCACGGGCATCTCCACGTCCATCTCGCGCGTGTGGATGCCCGTCGTGCGGTCTTCGATTCGACGCCTCGGGTGGTGCTCCGTCTGAAGCTGGCGGCGCTCCATGATCTCGGTGTGGAAATGATCCTTGCCGCTCTTGAGGAAGAGTGTGAACGTGGAGCCCTCGCCAACCTGGCTTTCGACGGTGAGTGAACCTCCGTGGAGCTGAGCGAGCTCGCGCGCCAACGCGAGCCCGATGCCGACGCCACCCTGGCGGCGCCGTTCGGAAGTCTCGGTTTGATGAAAGCGGTCGAAGATGCGCTGCTGCTCGTTGCGAGCGATGCCCGGGCCCGTGTCGCTCACCTCGATGGAGGTTCCGGCGGCGTTGTGGAACACGGAGACCTCGATCCGCCCGCCATTGGGCGTGAACTTCATCGCGTTTCCGATGAGATTCGTGAGAATGATCTCGATGCGGTGCGGGTCGCCGTAGCGCTCGGCGGGGTCGCATTTCGCGGCGAAAACCAGATCGATACCCTTGGCTTTCGCCGCGGGCGCGGCGTTCTCGGCGACGCGCCGCGACAGCTCACAGGGGTCGAACTGCATGATGCGAAGACGAAGGCCGCCCGCCTCGAGCCGCGCGAGGTCCAAGAGGTCGTCGATCATTCGGAGCAATCGCGTCGCATTGCGGCGGACCACCTTGAGCGCATTCCGCTCGGTGCTTGGCGCGAGTCTGTCGAGCAGGTCGTCGACCGGCGAAAGGATGAGCGTCAGCGGCGTCCGAAGCTCATGACTAACATTCGCGAAGAACTCGGACTTCAGTCGGTCGACCTCTTGAAGTTGCTCGTAGGCTTGCTCGAGGCTTGCCTTGGTCCGTTGGACTTCGAGTCGCGAGAAGAACTCGCTTCTTTCCAGGCCTAGTCGGTGACGTTGAAACGCGATCAGGATGAGGGCTGTTCCTAGAATCACCCCCTGATAGACGACCGCAATTCGCACGTCGCCGAGCGGGACCCGTCCCAAAACCAGCGGGACTAAGAACAGCACGTAGACACTGATACCAAAGGCCGCCGCCCTGCTTGCAGGCCAAGAGATGAAGAAGTTCACCCCGATGAGCACGAAGAGGATCGTCAGCGCGTAAGGGGAGTCATACCCGGTATCGAGCCAGCAAAGGAGGTGGTTGAAGATTGAGATGAACAGGAAGAGGCTGAACACGAGGTTGTCGATGTGCTTGGCTGCCCATTCCGGACGAGTTCGTATCAGGATCCCGGTGCCGACGAGGGCGCCGATCCACACGAGCGTGAGCACCTGAAGGAGCACGAAATGCGCTCGCATGAGGAACCACTCGACGGGGACGAAAGATAGAATCGTTGCCGCCGTGACAAGCACGCCGGCCGAGAGGCCTTTGACGTTCCGCTGACGGCGGTCGAGGTCGAAAAGTTCTTCAGCGGGTGCAGCAGCGCCGCCGCGCTTGCGCGCCCCCTGGCTCCCGCTCAGTGTTGAAGACCCCTCCACCCGCCAACAGTCTATCAAAGAGGTCGAAGCGGTACCAAAACGCCTGGAATCAGGCTATTTCACGCGTGCCTTGTTTCGCTCTCTTGCGTTCGACGACCCGCTTCAGGCGAGACAGGGTCTCCGTGGGCCACGCGATCGCGTCAAGCGGACTTCCGTTCGCGGAAACTAGCGCGACTCGGTGCTCGCCGACCGCAAGCTTTTCGCGTTCGCCGTTTGTTCCAACCCGGTGATACTCGAACCACAGGTCCAAGGCGCCTCTGTAGACCGCCTTGACGTGCATCGATACCTCGACGTTGTCGAACGGCATGGCTTCGCGCAGGTGATGCGTGCCAAAGAACAAGCACTCCAGTTGACCGCCAACCTTGTCCGGGTTGAAGCAAGAGGGTGCGATGTCGTGAAGGAACTGGTCACGGAGACGTCCCTGCCACACGCTGTAGTTTCCGAAGTACAAGTTGCCGACGAGATTGGAGTCTTGTAGCGAGGTCGAGAACACCTGCCTGGCCAATAGAGGTTCCTGCCCTTCATCGCTGGCGGTCCATATGGGATCGCCGAGTTCGATCGCCGCGAGCTTCTCGGGCAGCACATCAAGCGGCGCGGCGATATCGCGCTTCGGCTTCATTCCCAGCAAGAACTCATAGAAGTCGTCGGGCCATGGGGCAGGTCGGGCAAGGCCGTGGCCGAGGATCTCCACCGATGAGGTTCGCATAGTCGTCATTGCGATTCGCTCGGCCGGTCCTGGCGTGAACGGCAAGCGCCGCCACTCGCAGGTCGCCGTGTACTCGGTCTCGTTGCAGTGTTCCATCCAGATCCTGCCTTCGATGACGTCACTATGACCAGCCCGCCCGAGAATCGTCGTTTCGAACGAGTTCGTCACGCCGCCGAACAAACCCGCGCCAAACGTCTCGAAGAGCCGACGATGGAAGTCGGCCTGGAGCATGCCGCTCAGCTCTCGCGCCTTGCCCATCCATTCGGCGAAGTTCGAGAAGTAGACGGTGCGGAGAGGATTCGCCGAGTTGCGGAACGTCAGTGGGAACCGAAAGGCGAAGATCACCTGCCCACGTGGGCCGCCTTCCTTGATCTCGTAGAAGCTATTGCTCGTACTCCAGGTGGCGCTCGGGCCCTCCTCGATATCGGTTCGGCGGCCCGAAGCGAGCTCCTCGGCCGTGGGCCAATCGCTCCTGTGCTCGAGGATTTTCGCGTGGTAGCCGGTCAGCTCCTCCAGGACGATTCCAGACTCGTCGCTAGACAGGATATCTCCTACGTACTCCTCTTCCGAACGACTGGTGATCTTTGACATATTCTGCCGCATTCGATCGGGGCGAACTGCAGAATCGGCGATTTTCCAGCGGTCTACTCGGATGGGAAGGCACTGGTCAGGAACCGCGCAAAGCTGAAGGCTCTGCAACAGAGCATCTCGCGCAAACGGATCTCCGAGGACGAACTCCTCGCTTTCGCGTTCGTCGCTCTGAAACTGACAGTTCACATTGTCGAGACGCTGAATATGTTTGATTCGCTGGAACCGCGGGCCTTGAAAGAGGATGGGCCCGTAGAGCTGACCTTGCGGCTCCACGGGTAGGGCTGCCCGATTTTCCGACGTGGCGATGTCGGCGTGCTCGCTCGGCTTGAACTGCATTCCTAACGAATAGGTTCCAGAGAAGTGATCGGTCGAGAATCCGGTTTGCTCGCAGCGGATCCCAGCCTTGACCGAAAACGCGCCTCCTTCGCCCTCAAGCACACGCGCGTAGACCTCGATTTCGAGTCCTCGTTCGGGGTGCACAGGAAGCGGACGTGGGAGTTCGAGTTCGCCGATCGTCACGTTGCCCAATTCTGAGCGGCCCAACGAGTATGCCACCGTCTGTGCCATCGCCTCCAGCCCGAAGACGGTGGGGAACAAGTATACGTCCTTGTACTCGTGGTCCAACAGGTACGTGTCCCGTGCCAACGATAGATTCGTCCTGGTCACGAGCTCCACGCCGGGCTGGAAGAAGCGGACGTCTTCGAGGAAGCGTGTGCCCTTCGGGAGGGCCGGGAACTCGGGGCGCCAGGTGTCGATGCCGCCGAGGCGTCCGGTGACGATGACCTGGCGGTCGCCTGGGTCCTTGGTGAAGAGCTCCAGGAATCTGCGGATACCCTCTTCGAGCGGAATCGAGTCGGTGCCTAGGCTCGCGAGGGCCTCGATGCTGCCGAGGTTGGCGCCCATGCCGACCTCTTCCCAGATGCTGAACGCCATCGAGACGGCGTCGGTGTCGGGGTTCGAGCTCGCGAACATGCCGAGCGAGCGATCGAGCGCCTGGTTGGCGAAGGCGTACCAGGCGTTGTTCGGCATGCCGGTCACGCCGATGACGGAGGTGAGTGCGCAGAAGATCGCGGGCGGATCGTTCTTCAGTGCCTCGAAGAGGTTCAGCGCGCCAATCAGCTTGGGGCTGACTTCGTTGCGTGCGTCGTCGGCGCTCACCTTGTGTGAACGCTCCGGACGGTTGATCGCAGCACCATGAATGACCGCGCTCACGCGACCCGTGCGTCGGCGCGCCGCAGCGACCAGCGCCGCAACCTGATCGGCCTGCGTCAGGTCACATTGCAGGTAGTCTGCGCTGAGCCCTTCGTCGGCGAAGCGATCGAGTGTCTTTTGGATCTCGGCGGCGTTCGCGGAGTCTCGGGCGTCCTTCGGGGAGGGCGAGCTTCCTGCGAGGATCATCTGCGCCCCAGTCTCGCGCGCAAGCGCAAGTGCGCATTCGGCGGTGATGCCTCGCGCGCCGCCGGTAACGAGCACGACATCGCTGCTATCGAGCTGCCTCGCCCGGCGCGTCAGCGCGTTTCGCGGAAGGATCTGGGGACGTGCGATCCGGCGCGTACGGCCGAAGTAGCGGGCCGCGTCGTAGCGCGTGTCGGTTTCCACTTCGCGGGCCAGAACCGAGCAGAGCTCCGGCCCGTCCACGGCCTCGTCGACTGTCAGAACACGGAAGCGGAGTCCCTTGCGCTCCAGGTGAAGCGCGGCCGCGAACCCATCGTAGCCCCAATCGAGGTAGTCGCTGTGTGGGGAACGCCGCTGCAGGAAGATCACCGTTTGCGGTGACTCGGAGCTCGAGGAGAGGGGGAGCCCATGGGCGATCGAGGCCAGGAGATCCGTCACCGCGGCGAAACGCTGGGCGGCGTCGGTGCCCATGGCCTCGTCGGAGAGCACGGCAATCACCACATCGGCCTCGATGTCGGCGGTCGCGCTGGCCGGCACCACGTTGACCTCGGCGCCGTTCGTTCGACTGGCTTCCCACAGCTCCGTGGCGACCTTGGAGCCATCGTCGAGGATGCACACCGAGCGCCCCTTCCAGAAGTCTTCAGGCGCTTCGGGGAGATTGGCGTCCTGCCAGCGCATGACGAAGTTCCGGGTCCAGCCCGGGTAGTTCTTCGCGATCTCCGCGGCCCTCGTCGGTGAGAGGCTGCCGGAGCGACCTTCGTTCGCGGTCGCGATTCGCGTTTCGAGCTCTTGGACAATTTCGGCCAAGGTGGCGTTGGAGATCTGGGCAGGGTCGAAATCGCCGGCGTAACCAATTGCAACGGCCACATCGACGACGACCTGCACCGTCTTGATCGAGTCCATGTGCAAGTCATCGATCATGCGGAGCTCGTCGGTCAGCATGTCGATCGGGAAGCCCGTCTGTTTGTGAATCACGTCGAGAAGCACTGCGCGTGTGTCGACGTAGGGCGGCGTGCTAGGCGCGCCGGGTTGGCTGCTCTCGTGCTTCTGGAGATCGAGCCGCGGCGCGATCGGCCGAACCGCGGTTATGGGCTCCTTCCGGAGCGGCGCCTCTGCGGCCGGCTCAGCCTTCGCGGCCGGGTCGAGCAAGTCTTGCTCACATGGGTTCACGAAGAAGGAGAGCTCAGCGGCAGACTTGAAGCGGCGGATCAAGCGCTGATCCCAGAGCCTCTCGAGTTCGATCTTCGCGCCCTGCGTGAAGAGGTAGCCGAGCGTCGTATTGAGGTCGCGGTCGCGTCCCGCCTTGCTCTCGACCGGAAGGCAGACGGTGCCATCGATCCCCGCGGTCTCGTTGCTCAAACCGGAGAGGACTGCGCCCGGGCCGACTTCGACGAGCACGTCGCATTCGTGAGTCGCCAAACGCGCGACCGCACGGAAGTTCACCGGCTGCACCACTTGCTCGCCGAAGTGGTCGGCGAGATCCACCGCTCCTTCGAGGACAGTGCCCGTCATCGTGCTGTAGAGACGAGCCTCGGTCGGGGTCCCGGTTCCACGGAGCACGGGCGCCTCGCGAAGCGCCTTCACGGTGTCCTTGAAGTGTGCGGAGTGGAAGGCGGCCGACACGGGGAGCTCGCGCGCACGGATGCCGCTCTTCGAGGCGAGCTCGAGCGTCGCGGCGATGGCGCTCCGGTCGCCCGAGACGACGGTCTGCGAAGCGCTGTTGATGTTTGCAATGACGACGTAGCCGTCGACGCGCTCGAGCAGCGCTCGCGCTTCATCCGGGTCGCAGACGAGGCTCGCCATCGAGCCGTCCGCGGGGACGTCGCCCATCAGTTTCCCGCGAAGACCTGCGAGCTGAATGACCGACTTCTCGTCGAGCGCGCCGACCGCATGGAACGCGGTCAGCTCGCCGAGGCTGTGGCCGCCCACGGCCACGGGCTTCACGCCCAAGCGCTCCATGAAGCGGAGCCACAAGAGGCTCGCGAGACAAATCGAGGGCTGCGCGACCTCCGTCTGCGTCAGCGCGCGCATCCATTCTTTTTGTTGTTCGCCGCTGAGGTCCCGTTCGGTGTCCCGATAGATGAAGGGGCTCACCGGGGCGACGCCGACTTCTTCCAACCAAGCGTCCGCGCGTGCGACGAGCTCGCGCGCCCACGCGAAGCGCTCCACGAGCACACGGGCCATGTTGAGCCGCTGGGAGCCTTGGCCGGGGAAGAGAAAGCCGATGCTAGGGGCCTTAGCGCCCGTCGACAGCATCACGCGGCGATCCGGGGTGCTGAAACGGTACTCGTCGTCAGTTCCCGGGGCCTTGTCGATCGCCTTTCGCAGCGTTCCGAGGCGCACGTGCAAATCGCTCGGGCTCAGCGCGACGATCGCCGCGCGGACGACGGCGCCGTGGTCGATGCGCTTGGCAAGATCGACGGCGAGGTCCGGCATCTCGCCAATGCTCATGCCCGCGACCACATCCATGAGCTCGGTCGTGCGACGCGACAGTGCATCGAGGCTTGCCCCGCTGAGGACAAAGAGCTCGGTCTCTTGCCTCGAAGCCAAGAGGGAGCGCTCGTCGAGCTCGGGCGCCAGGTCGCTCGAGGGCGCGGCGCCCGAGGTCAGCGTGACGTGGCTGTTGATGCCACCGAAGCCCATCGCCGAGACGCCCGCGGTCAGGATCCGCGATGCGTCGTGGTATGTGCCGGTTCGTACTGGGTAGAGGTTCTTGGCGTTGCCTTGGAAGACCTCGTGCGGGTCATCGCAAGCGGCAGTTGGAGGAACGACGCGTCGGTTGACGGCGGCGACGGCCTTGAGCAAGCCGCCCACGCCAGCCGCGGCTTTGGTGTGACCCACCAAGGATTTGAACGAGGTCACGCCGCACTGATGGGGCTCGGCCTCGCCGAAGGAGTCGATCGTGCTGGAGATTCCGGTGAGCTCGATCGGGTCGCCGACGGAGGTGCCAGTGCCGTGGCCCTCGACGAAATCCAGCTGGTGCGCGGAATAGCCGGCCCGATCGTACGCGCGCCGGAGCGCGAGCGCCTGACCGGCGGCCGTGGGCGCGGTGATTCCGCCCTTGCCGTCGGAGGAAACCCCCCAGCCGTTGAGGACCGCGTAGACGTAGTCGCCGTCTCGCTCGGCGTCTTCGAGTCGCTTCATGACGATGAAGCCACAACCCTCGCCCGGAAGGAAGCCGTTGCCTGCCCGGTCGTAGACCTTCATCTCCGAATCGGAGAGCGCGCCCACTTTGGCAAAGCCGACGAGCTCGAAGGCGTCGAGGCTGACGTCGACACCACCTGCGAGTGCGACGTCGATGTCGCCGGCGCAGAGCGCGTTCGATGCGGTTGCGACGGAGAGCAGCGACGAGGAGCACGCGCCGTCGACGGTGTAGCCGCCGCCGCGCAGATCCATGTAGTTGCAGATGCGTCCGGCAATGGTGTTCGCGAGCGCGCCCGCGAGCGTGTCTTCATTCGGCGCCGGGAAGAACGACTTGTAGATTTGCTCCGTTTCGGCGACGAGCTCTTCGAGCGTCGCGCCGTCGAGGCCCTTCTTAATGCCGGCCGCGCGGATCGTCTTGCGCACGAAGGGCCAACGGCCTCGCAGCAGATGGGCCCGCTGCTGCTCGCCGGTGAGCGTGTTGCCGACGATGACGCCGGTTCGATCGCGAGGAAGGTCCTTGGCCTCGTAGCCCGCGTCGGCGATCGCCTGCAGCGCGACATCGAGTGCCAACCAATGCGTGATGTCCGTCTGTTCGAACACCTGCTTCGGGATGAGCCGCCGCGCCCAATCGAACTCGAATCCATCGATGACTGCCGCGCGCGTGCCGTAGGTCTTGTCCGGCGCGTTCTTGTCCGGGTCGCCGTACTCCGAAAGCGGAAGGCGCTCATCGGGCATGCGCCGGAAGCTCTGGCGCCTGGCGAGGACGTTCTCCCAGAGCTCCCTGCGGGTTTCGGGCGTCTGGATATCGGCAGCCGAGGCCGATGATCGCGATAGGGCTGTGTGGGGTCGCTTTTGAAGTCATTTGGGGGGTCAGGCGAGGGGGCTGATAAGACAAACGGGGGAAAGCGAGTATACCGAGGTCGCTTCTTGCTTCCGCTGAACAGCGGCACAGCAAAGAGTGATTTTTATTCACGTTTTCAAATTAAGTGAAGAAAAACTGGTAGTTACACGGGCGGCGTTAGGCCGCCGAGGTGTCGAATTGTGGCAGATGTCACAAATGAGACACCTCCGCGCGCCACACCCATCGGGTGTAGGGCGGCTCCGGCGCGGAATTCACCTGCCGGGGGAAACGGGGTATCGGCGAGACTGCCCGTTTCGAAGGCTCATTTCAAGAGCGTTCTAGCCGCCGCAATACTTGTCGCCGCCGGAACCAGAGGAGCCGCAGGTCGTAGCCGGGGACGGGAGGGCTCTGGCACTGCGACGACGTCAGCTGCAGAGGTACGTGCAGCGGTTCTGCAGGTTGCCCACTCTGCCGGCAGATGCCACTCGGCTGCGGCATTCCTCGTCCAGCCGTTCGGGCACGATTATCCGCGACGAGCGCGCGCCACCGCTGGGCAAGTCGTGAGTAATTCGTTGATCCCGCAGTAGTCGCCGTCGAGCTGCGGTGCGGACAGCTCGTTCCTCGATCGGACAACGTGATCGCGATAGGGTCTGCTCAGCAACCACCAGTCGATCGTCTTCAGGCAGAACCCGATCGTACATCCGGGAAGGGCTCCCCGTCGGGTAAGTACATCGGGACACACTTGTAGTCGCCCGCCGGCTCCTGCTCGATCGCCGCACTCGCTGTCCGCGACGCAGGTTTCGCAAACCCCGCGGCTTCCGACTGTCGTCTCCGTGCAGGTCTTGGTGCGCGGGTTGCAGCTCTTGTCGTTCGGGCAGGTCTCTGCTTCCGTTTCCGGGGTGCACTCGACGCAGACCTTGTCGGCGTCGCAGGCGTTGCCGCTTTCCGCGAGGCCGTCGACGCCGTCGCAGTCCTCGTTGGTCTCGCATGGCGCGCACTCGTTGTCGTCGGTGTCGCATCGCGATGTGTCCGGGTCGGTGCACTCCGCGTTGCTGAGACAGTCGACGCACTCGTGGTTCTCGACATCGCAGACTTGGTCGCGGTCCGTGCAGTACTGCTGCTCGTCCATCGTGCACTGGACGCACTCGGTGTCGTTCAGGCAAACGGGCGTGTCTTCAGGGCAGAGCACACAGACGCCGGCCTCGACGCCGCCCTCGATTGGGGGCACGACCGGCTTGTCCTCGACGACGCAGGCGGTCGCGAGCGCAAGAAGACAAAGAAAGAAAGAAGCCCACCTCATGCTCTTCCCTTATTCAAAAGCGGAGCCTCAAGTCAACTCCGCTGGGATGGAGGCCGATGCTGGGGGCCGGTTGCCGGCGTTTTGCGCCGACGACCCACCCGGTGATGCCGCCGGCGAGGGCCGCCGCGCCGCCGGCCAGCAAGAGGATGGGGCCGGCCTTCCAGGCATGGGGATGCTCGTTCGCTGGCGCTGGCGCTGGCGCTGGCGCTGACGCTGGTGCTGCCAACAGGGCTGCCCAGATCCGCCTGCGCCCCCCGCCTCGCATCAGAACGCCTTGCGAATCCGGACGACGGCGCCGTTGCCGTGTACGGAGACCGAGGGCTCCGCGCGGAGCGGGCGGATTAGATACACGAGCGGGATCGTGAGAAGGGGCGCCGCCCCTGCGAGCGCGAGGGCGAGCCGACCCGCCTCTTGGCCCCGCTGAACGCACGCGCGCGCCGCCGATTCGTCTGCGATGAAGGGCTCCGGGCAGCTCGTCATGCTGACGCCTTCGTAGATGGCATACCCGCTGAGCCCGAGGCCGAGCACGCCCGCGGTCCACCCCCACCAGGGCGTGCGCTCATGGTCGGGGAGCAAGAGCGGCATCGCGGCGCTCGTGGCGGCGCCGCCGAACGCCGCAGTCGTCCAGACGCCGATGCGCGCGTTGTTCCATTGCTGAGCGGCGTCGAGATTGGCCGGCATGGCGCTGAAGCTGTCGCCGAGCGTGCCGCGCCAGATGTGGAGCCCGACGCTCGCGCCGATGCTCGCGATGCCTGCGCCGAAGAGCGACCACCCTGCGACACGATGCTTGCGTGGCCGTGGCACCCCCGCCTTCGCCTCCTCGTCCCCCTCACGGGCCTCGACGAGCGCCGCAGAGGCCGCGGCGACTTCCACAGGTTCTGCAGGCACCGGCGCCCAACTCCCTTGCGCGATGGGGTGCGCGCCGCTGAAATCGACCGAGCGCCCCTCGAACAAGGCGTCGAGCGCGCGGCGCGCATCTTCGGAGTCGATGGCGGCATCTTGCACAGCCACCCAGGCGGACGCCGGCGCGTACCCCGCCGCGAGCAGGTCGACTCGCGCCACCGTCGGGCTCAGCGCGCTCAGCGCGAGGACGCCGGCCGCACCGAGGGCCTCGCCGACCTCAGCTGCCTGGGTCATCCTCTCCGCCCACGCTTCGATCGAGTCGTAGCGGAGGTGAAGCACGGGCCGCGTCCGCACCGCGCGCTCGAGCTCGCCGTCGAACACGAACAGGTTTTGGCCGCTCACCACGGCCGCGCGGTGAATGCGCCCACGCACCCCGTCCTCGCACTCGACCTGAAAGCGATAGTTGCCCACCGGCAGCTCGATCCCCGACAAGGGCGTGCGGCCGAGCTCCACTCCATTGATGCGCACGAGGCAACGGGGCAGCGTGCTCGTGACCTCGAGCATGCCCGGTGCTTCCGTTGCGATCTCGGCGTCGACCCGCGCGAGGAGGGCGCGCACCTCGGGCGTGTGTCGAAACGCCGTCGGCTCGACCCGGGGCACCAACTGGCGGCACTCTCGCGCTTGCCTCCGCGCCTCTGCGCTGTTCTTTGTCTCCACGTAGGCGCGGACCATGAACAAGCAGGTGTCGAGCACCTGCTGAGCGCGCGCGGCTTCTCGATTGAGCGCTTCGCCGGCTCGGTCGGCCAGGCGCTGCGCTGCCTTGAGCTCTCGGCGCGCCGCTTTGTAGTCCGCGCGGGCCAAATAGCGAACCGCCGCTTGCGAGCGCTCGACCCAACGGTCGATGTCGCTCTGACTCAGCTCCGGGGCGGGCGCCGACCCGACGACCTCGAAGCGCTCGGAGGCCCGGTCCGCCGGCCACACACCTTTTCCGCGCACCGAAAGCTCTCGGCGGAGCGCCTCGGCCTCCGAGTGCAGCGCCTCGATGCTCAGCGGGCTCTCCGGAGCGGCCTCTGCGCCGCGAACCGGGAGCACCAGCCAGCGTTGCCCGGCCTGAGGCGCGCGCGCGTTGCCATCTTGCGCCCACGCCGGCGATCCAAGAGGCAGCGCGAGCGCTACGGCAACGACGAACCCGAACCCGCGCATGAAGCTCCCTAGAAGCACCCCATGAAGGTGAGGGCGGTCTCGCCGTGCTCCCCCGTTTGGACGATCGCCGCGGTGCCACCGCTGACGACCACGTCGATGCGCGTCGGCGGCTCGTCACCGACGCTGCTGAGCAAGCGCTGCGTGACGAGGGGCCCGCTCTGCCCACGGCCGACGACCAGCAATTGCTCGCTTGCTGCGATCACCCAGCTGTCGGTGCCCTCGTCGTACGCGAGCCCCATCGCGGTCTCCGCAGAGGCCTCGATGGGGTCGGCGTCGAGCTCCGCGCCACAGAATCGGCCCTCGGCGCATTGGAGCGTCACGCCGACGAGCTCAGTGAGCAGGAGCTTCCCGTCCTGCAGGTGCACGACACCGGGGCCGCCCTCTCCGAGCGCGATCGCGGGTTTGCCGCCTCGCCCGACGTCGATCTCGAGCAGGAAGGTACCGTCGTCCAAGAGCCAGCCCGCGCGGACGTTCTCGTATTGCTCCCAGACGGCAAATGAACCCGCAGCATCGAAATACGCGCTGTAGGGGACGCCCTTGGCCTCGGTTGGCGGAGCAGACAGATCACGAAGCCCGTCGTACCCGAACGGCCTCAGCGCAAACGTGATGAGGTCGCGATGACCGAAAAATCGCGGTGGATTGGCCGCAACCCGTGGATGGAAGGGGGGATCGTAGATGCCCCAATCGATGCCCTGATCCCAATCGGCGTGGAGCGCTTGGCTGCCGGCGATGATCGGGACCAGCTCGGCATCGACGTGGGCTTCGACGACATGGAACTGATGCTTCCCGAGCGCGATGAGCACGCGACCGCTCGACGCATCGGACTCCAAAAACGCATGCTCGAGGCTCGGGTTGTCGATGTCGTCGTGATGCCCCGTCCGCGTTGCATCGCTGCGGTACGTCTCGATGCGGAGGGTGTCGGCGATGGCCCGTGTCACGACGAAGCCGCCGTCGACCGGGGCGACGGTGCCGCGCGCGGGGAACTGCTCTTGCCTCACGGACAGCACGCCCTCGTCGATGAGCTCGTCGCAATCGTTGTCCTTGCCGTCGCAAACTTCCTCCGTGGGCCCGACGGCGCCCTCGCACACGACGCCCTTCCCATTGGCGGCGCACACGTACACGCCCTGTTTGCACTCGCCGCGAGTCTCGTCCGCGCCACAAGGTTTGCCGAGCGCGGGCCAGGCTTCATCCACCGTGTCGTCGCCGTCGTTGTCGACGCCGTCGCAGAGCTCCTCGCTGAGCGTCGGCTCCAACGTGCCCGCGTCGGGCTCAGCAGGTTCCCCGGGATCGCCGGGCTCGCCGGGCTCCGACGGATCGACGGCGACGCACACCCCATCGACGTTGCTGAGACCGTCAGGGCAGGGGAGGCCAGCGCAGCCGGAGGCGGCGGCCAGCCATCCGAGCGTGAAGAGGGCAGGCGCGTTGGAAAAGGGGAGGCGCAACAGGCGCCGCGGATGCAATTGAAGAAGGCGTGGCATGTCGATGAACTGCTTATCGACACTTCCGACCGGAAGTTGCGTCGTTCGAAACGGACCACGAGCGTACCCTCGTTGTTCAGGTCTTTGGTGTGAGTCTGATCACAGGCTCCAGGGAAAACGGGGTGCGTGCGGCACTGGACGCGCGGGCGCTCGACAGCCCGTACCCCTCGACAGGCAGCACGGTGGGCTCCTTGACAAAGTGTACATACAATATAAATTCTAAATATGTACGATTTAGTGCAGATCTTCCTCGCGCTCGACCAATGGGTTGCCAAGGCCAACGTCCGGGCTCGCGCCGGGGGGACGCGTCCACATGCGCGCTGCACCATTCGCGTACTCGGGCAGGCGGCGCTCTGGGCTGCCAAGCCCGATCTGGCCCTGACTGCTACCCAAGACCTAGATGCGTACGCGGACTTCGAGTGGGCGGTTCAGCAGGAGCTCGAGCGTTTGCTGGCCAAGGAGGGCAAGGTTCTCGATCCGCATGGGCACGAGGTGTGGATGCCACCTGAGACACGATACGATCCACTCTACCAGGGCACTCATATCGAAGCGTTCGTCGCCGATCCGGATGCCGTTCTGATCTCCAAGGCCCTGAAAGCGGCTGAGAAGAACCGGGCCTTGCTCACCGAGTATCTTGCGAAGGGTGCGAGCGAGCGCTTCTTCGAGCTCGCGCAGAAGTACGAAGTGGACCTGGAGCAATTCGTATGACGCTCGAGAAGAGAGACCTGCAGGCGAGGGCGCGCAAACGCTATGCGGCTCTGCGACGCAAGCATCGGGATCCGCGTTTCCGAAATGTGATGGGCCGGTTCGTCGCGGAGGGCTTGCTCGAGACCAACATCGAAGGGGTTCGGCCGCGTGAAACGCCCGTGCCACTCGAGCATGCGCTGTGGGCAGGCACCGTGGAGCCGAGGATCATGGAGCTTCTTCCGGCCGTGCTCGTGAAGAAGCCGAGCCTGCTGCGCCTACCTAAGGCGCTTCCGGACGACGTCCTTGCGGTGATGCACGCCATTCGGCACGGAAAGGCAGCGCCGAGCTTTCGCGGCGTAGCGCCCGAGCAGTATCTGCCATGGGTGACCAAAGTGGGTCGGCGCGGTAAGTCGCCCTCGGTGCTGAAGAGCTTTCGATTTCGGCACGAGGACGTTCTTCGCCTCGCTCGGCTCCGCACGAACCTGCCCGCACGTTCCGACACCGACGTGATTCGAATCGCACTCGAAGCCCTTGAAGCGAGCGCTGAGACCTAGCTCTCGATGAACTTGGCTGTCTCGCGCCCGGGCCCCATAGTTGGGGGATGGGGATAGTGAGCTTGCTTGATAGGGGAGCAGCCCGCGGGCTGCGTGTCGCGTTGACCTTCGGTCTCTTTGCTGTGGCGAGCGGGTGCGGTGACGACGCGACGCCAGCTCCGCCGCTCTCGACAGAGGAGCTGGTGCGTTGTGACATCACGACCGGCCCGTGTCAGCGCGGGATCTACGACTCGGTTGCGGCGATGCTCGACGCCAGCGGCTCTCCGATGCCGAGCATTCGCACGATCTCGGTGGACCAACATGCGGACGAAGTCCGGAACGGCCTCGACCTCAACGAGCTCAGCGGCGATGACGCGGAGACGCGCGGCCTTCGCCTGATGGGGTTCCTTCCGCCCGCCTCCGAGAGCCTGACGGCGACCCAAGCCGAGTACTGGATCACGCAGGTCGCCGCCTACTACAACCGCGGGGGCAATCGCATCACGGTCGTCGATCGCGACTACGAGCCAGGCAGCGCGCAGATCATTCTCGCGCACGAGTTCGTCCACTCGATTCAGGACAGCCAGTTCAACCTCAACACGGTCGGGCGTGGCGCCGACACCGAGGACCGTATCATCGGTGTGCGCAGCGTCATTGAAGGCGACGCCAACCATAGTTCGTATGCCTGGTACTACGAGACGAGCGGGTACACGCCTCAAGACATCGATTGGAGCGAAATTCACGACAGGGGAACCACGCGTCTGCAGGAGCGCGCCGCCGACCCAGAGGTTGCGCTCCTCGACACCGCGTCGAGCTTTCCTTACTCGTATGGGTTTCAGCTCATGAGCAACATCGCGCTCGCCGAGGGGCTGACTGGCCGGACGAACGCCTTCGGCGCACCGCCCGAGACCACCGCTCAGGTGATGCGCGGCTACGGCATGGGCGCGCCGGTGGTCGACTTTCCCGCCGTCGCCCATCCTGCTCCCGTCCAGGGGAGCGAGGTCGCCGTCGAGAATCGCTTCGGCGCTTGGTACGTGTACGGCACGCTCCGCCGGCAGGGGATGGAGCATGCGACGGCCTGGGACATCGCGCTGAGCTGGGTCGGAGACGAGCTCGCGATCTACGATGACGGCGATGAGGTCGTCGCGGTGTGGCGCCTTCGCTTCGAGGACGAAGCCACGGCGGAGCTCCTAAGCGATGAGGTCAACGAGGACGGCGGCGACGCGTTGCGTTCCGCTGTGGCCTTCGGCGACGACGCGTTCGTGTTCGCCGCTGAGAGCTCCGAGACGCTCCTGGCCTGGGCCTCGCAGCCACTCGATTCGATGAGCGCGTCGATCGTCCCCAAGTCGGAGCGGAGGATGGGAGGGGCCGTGTCGGTGAGTAGATGCCTGCAAACACACGACTTTTCCGTCCCAAAGGTGCCGCCCCTCTTGCGCTAGCAAGATTTTATACCTATTATTGCTATTGAAAGGAGCCCGGATGTCGCTTGCCTCCTCGATCGCCATCGATGAAGCCGCTGTCGTGACCAAGGCGCTGCTCCGCGCTGCCGAAGCACTCGGCCTTTCATCCGCCGAGCTCGCGGAGATCGTCGGGTCGAGCGAGTCGACGCTGTCACGCGTTCGCAATCACAAGCGCGGACCGATTCCACTGCACAGCAAGGAAGGCGAGCTCGCCTTGTTGTTTCTCCGTGTCTTTCGAAGCCTCGACGCACTGGTCGGCGGGGACGAGGTGCACGCACGTGCGTGGCTCACCGCCGAGAACCATCACCTCGGCGGCGTGCCGCTCGAGCGTATGAAGAAAATCGAAGGCCTGGTCGATGTCGCCGAGTATCTGGACGCAATGCGCGGAACGATTTGAGCCGACGCGGGTCGCGGGACCTGCGTGGCGCGCGGTCGAGTCGCAGCACGTGACGTCGACGCGGAAGCTCGTCGACTCGGACGACGAGCAACAGGTGCTCGAAGCCTTGATCGACACCGCGAAGCCTCCTTGGCCGCTGGGGCGCCGCTTCGTTGGGCTCCACTACCTTCTTGCGACACCGTTTCGACATCCGCCGCTCCGCTTCGGGTCGCGTTTCGGTACACGCCGTGAGCGCGGCATCTTCTATTGCGCGGAGGCGCAAAGTACCGTGCTCGCGGAGAAGGCGTACTACGTACTGCTCTTCTTGGAAGGTACGGAGGCGGACATCACGCCGCTGACGCGACCTCTCACGTTGTTTCAGGTTCGCATCTCGACGAAAAAGGGGGCTGACCTCATCGCGGCGCCCTTCGACGAGCGCATCGATGAGATCTCTTCTCCGAGCAGCTATCGGGCGTCACAGCCGCTCGGCGCAGCGATGCGGGAAGCCGGCATCGCTGCATTTCGCTTCCAATCGGCGCGCGACCCCCAAAAGGGGGCCAACGTCGGCCTGTTCGAGCCGGTGTTCACGACCAAGAAGCCTTTGCACCCCGAGCAGTGGATCTGCACCGCGATCCGCGAGCGCGTCGAGCTCCAACCAGGGCCCGCCGTAATGCGTTCGCGCACCGGCTTCGAGCGCGCGGTATTCGCGGTCGACGGCGTGTTGCCCTCGCCGGGCGTGACGGCCTGACGACTTAGTCGTGCAGGATAGGGCTCGTGTGTTGGCCGAGCCCCGCGGTCCGCTTTGTCTGCGCGGAACCGAGTACACCGTCGACACCCGCCAGGGGAGCTCGGACGCGCTCGTCATCTACTTGCAGGGCGGTGGCGCGTGCTGGGACAGCCTGTGTGCCGCCACGGAGGTCGCCGACTCGCTTCCGCCGAGCGGGATCTTGAACCCGGACCTCGAGGGGAACCCCGTCGCTGACTGGGACGTTCTCTACGTGCCGTATTGCGACGGCTCGATCTTTTCCGGCGACGTCGATCGCGTGCTTCCAAACAGCCTCTTTGGGAATGGCGGTCCCGGGGAGAGCCAGGCGCATCAACGAGGTCTTCAGAATCTCACCGCCGCGCTGGACATCGGCCTCGCGGAGTTCCCGAACCCGAGCCGCATCTTGTTGACCGGCATCAGCGCTGGCGGGTTCGGCACGATCGTGGCGCTACCTTTGGTGCGCTACCACTATCCGGACGCCGAGATCGTCCTTTTCAACGACTCCGGCGTCGGCGTAGCCAACGAACGCAATCCCGACGTCCTCAACGAAACGCTCCTTTCAGGCTGGAACGCCACTTCGCTCGTGCCCGAGTCTTGTACCGGTTGCACGAGTAACGGCCACGTCACCCGATTCATCGAATGGCAGCTCGCCGCGAACGACAACTTCACGATGAGCACGCTCAGCTTTGGCGCCGACTCAGTGATCACTTTCTTCTTCAAGATCTCTGCGGCTCAATTCACCGAATCGCTGCTCGCCGAGACCGGCCGAACCACGATGCTCTACGAGGATCGGTACAAGCGGGCCATCGCGGAGGGCACCGGCCATACCTTCGTGCTCACCGAGATGGCGAGCGAGGACGGCGGCGGCGGCTTGGACACCGAAATCGCAGGCACGACGGTCCTCGACTGGTTCACCGCGCACATCGACGGCACCGAGGGTTGGGTCGACCTGGTCGACGAGAGCCTCGAATAGGGGTTGACCCAAGCCTCAGCTTCACCCAAAATAGAACACGTTCTACTTCTCGGGTGTATGCATGAAAACTGAAATTTGTGAGCGGTTGGGGATCGAGTTCCCGATCTTTGCTTTTAGTCATTGTCGGGATGTCGTCGCTGCGGTGAGCCGCGCCGGCGGGCTCGGAGTGTTGGGCGCCGTGGCGTACAGCCCGGAGCAGCTCGAGCTCGAGCTCAAATGGATCGACGAGCACGTCGACGGAAAACCGTACGGCGTCGATACCGTCATTCCGGCCAAGTACATCGGCAAGGATCAGGGCGACGTCAGCAAAGAGCAGCTCGAACAGATGATCACGCCCGCGCATCGGAAGTGGATCAACGACTTGCTCGATCGGAACGGGGTTCCGCCGCTTCCGGACGACGTTGAGGAGATCGAGGGGCTGCTTGGCTGGTCGGCTTCGGGTGGCCGCGCGCACTTCGAGGTCGCGATGCGGCATCCAATCGCGTTGATCGCCAACGCGCTCGGCCCGCCCCCCGAGGACATCATCAGCCAGGCGCACGACAAGGGCGTCATGGTCGCTGCGCTTTGCGGCACAGTGCGACAAGCGATCAAACAGAAGAACGCTGGCGTCGACATCGTCATCGCGTCCGGGTACGAGGCGGGCGGACACACCGGTGAAATCGGCACGATGGTGTTGTTGCCGCAGGTGGTCGACGCAGTTGCGCCCACTCCTGTGCTTGGCGCGGGGGGGATTGGCTCGGGCCGTCAGATGGCAGCGGCCATGGCGATGGGCGCTGCGGGCGTGTGGACCGGTTCGATTTGGCTCACTACGGAGGAGTCCGATTCGATTCCGTCACTCGTCGACAAGCTGCTCGTTGCGGATTCGACGGAGACGATTCGCTCGCGAGCGATCAGCGGCAAGCCCGCGCGCCAGCTCAAAACCGACTACACCCGCGCGTGGGAAGAAGATCCGGAGTGTCCGGGCTTCCTTCCGATGCCGCTTCAGTTCATGGCAACTGCTGAGGCGACGCAGCGAATCACGCGATTTGCGCAGACCGGAGCCGAGGGCTCTGCCGCGCTGCTTGGCACTCCCGTCGGACAGGTCGTCGGCCAGATGAACACGCGGAAGCCCGCCCGCCAGGTCGTCGAGGAGATGGTTGGCGAGTACATCGACGCCGTCGAGCGGGTATCCGGCCTGCTCGAAGACGCCGACTGACGCGGCCTACTTCTGCGGGCAGTTGCGGCTCAGGTCGCGGGCCCGGCGGGCTTCTTTGCCGTTGCGGTTGGCGCTCAAGTACTGGGCTGCCAGCGCACAGCCTTCTTCCGTCGGCCCGAGCAATACGGCGAGGCGCCCGGCCGCCACTGGCATGGGGATTCGGGCGGACACGGCCTTTCGGAGAGGTTCCTCGGGTGAGCGCTCGCGGTCCTCTTCGATGTCGGCGAGGAGGAGGCGGAGATCGGCATCGTCGGGCTGGAGCCCCGCCGCTTCTTTCGCGTAGCGCACAGCCAAGCCCCGCTTCTCATCTGCGAGTGCGAAGCGCGCTTTGACGATCAGCTCCCAGACCGCGGTCTCAGGGCTCGCCTCGAGCGGCTTCCCGCTTTCGTCGACCGCTTCGAGAGCGCGTTCGAGGCTGTTCTCGGCGCCGAGCTTTCTTCTCCCGTAGACCTGCGCGAGCGCCAGACCGGTGTCCGCGAGGCGCGCGTTGGCTCCGTTGCGTTTGGCTCGTTGGAAGTATGCTGCAGCGCGAGTGTAGTCCTCGGCTTGGAGGCACACGCGCGCACTCGCGAGTCGCAAGGCAACATTCTTGCTGTGGCGGCCGATCGCATTGCGCATGGTGGTCATTCCGCTCTGGCCGGCTCCCGTGCGCATGAGATATCGGATCCGTTGCTCGTCTGCACGAAGGTCCACGACCCCGGCCTCGTCCATCTGCTTGATGACCTCGGCGGCGCGCGGGAAGTCACCCATGTCGATCAGCAGCGCCACGAAACCCGATAGCGCGCGGGACTCGCTCGGATCGAGCGCGAGCGCTTTTTCGTAGCTCGTCTTCGCTTGATCCTTCGATGCGACGTTCCGCGCAGCGTCCCCGCGAAGTGCGTAGAGACGCGCGTCGTCCGGGCTCAGCTCCACTGCGCGGTCGAGCGCAGCGAGCGCTTCCGCCGACTTGCCCTCTGCGAGCAACACGCGTGCGTGGCTGCCATGCGCCCAACCCTCGCTAGGGAAGGCGTCGAGCGCTGCGCGTGTCATCTGTTCCGCCTCGCTGAGCTGACCAGCCTCGACGTACACTCGAGCGGCCGTGTCGACGAGTGCGAGGTGATTCGGGTGTGTGCCGAGCGCGGCTTGGAGCACCTCGAGCGCCTCGTCGGTGGCTCCGTCTTCGAGCAGAGCGCCTGCCAACGCGCTCGATGCGGCTACGCCCCATTGCGGGTCGCTCGAGGCCTCGCGATAGAGCGACATCGCGCGGGCTCGCTCGTCGCTCCTCGCCGAGCCGCGTAGAAGCTCAGCGATCACGAGGGCACGAAATGCGGGTTTCGCTGCCTCATTGGGGCCAAAGCCGGCGCCGCTGAGGGTAGCGAGACCCGCGCGCATGTCGCCGGTTTGCGCGTACCACCACGCGATGACGTGGGCGCGCGTGGCAAGGTCGGCAGAGGGTCCGCTGCTAAGCCGCTTCAGGAGGAGCTTGGCTTCTCCCGTACGTCCGAGCGCGAGTAGGAGCTGCGCAGTCCCAATCAACAAAGGCTCGTCCACGCGGAGCTCGGGCTCCGCCGCCGTGCGCAGGTTCTGATACGCGGCGCCAATCTCTCCCGTCCGATACGCGAGCACGCCCTTGATGAAGCGAGCCCACGCCTTGTGCACCACCGCCGCATCCTCGTCGGCGAGGACGTCGTCGGCGAGGGCCGTGGCTACGTCCGCATTGCCTTGCTGCAGACCAAGGACGCGCGCGCGAGCGACCTTCGTTGCCGCGGTGTCTTGGCTCACCGTGTCCAGCACTCCGAGCGCCGCCTGTGCGCCATCGGTCTGCGCGGCGATGCGAGCGAGGAGGGCGGCCGGTTCGGGTGCGCCGGGCCGGGCCTCGACCACCGTTCGGGCGTCTTCGGCGGCCTGGCTCCATTGGCCGCGCGCGATCGCGGTCATCGCGCGCCCACGAAGGAAGGCGTCGGCCTGATCGGTGTACTTCGCCGGCCGCTCTGCCTCGCCGTGTGCCGCCCGCGCGTCCCCTTCCGCGAGGAACGCGTAGACTCGCGCGATCCGCTGGTCGGGGTCACTCGGGTCAGCGTGGTCGGCCAGAAGCGCCTCCGCCTCTTCGAGCTTGCCGGCGTCGCCGCCGAGCGCAGCCGTGGCAAGGAGGCGGATCCGGACGCTCGGGTCGGGCTCGCCTCTCAGCATGGAGAGCGCCGTTCCGATCGTGTCGGGGCTGGCGTCATTGATGACCTCGTCGAGGGCCGACGCGAGACGGGCCTCGCGAATCCATCCGAGGGCCATGTGTACGATGAAGAAGAAGATCAGCGCCGCAATCCCGGCGGCAATGAGCCTCCGGATGCGCCGCTTCAGCGCCTCCTCCGGTGGCAGGACGATCTTGTCCACCGGCGCGATCGAGGGCGTTGCCTCTTCGACTCTGAATAGATCAGACGGTTCTCTTCGTGAGCTCGAGTCCTTGTCGGCCACCGTGCATCCCTCCCCGACGACGTGCGCCCTTGGTCGCACATTGTCGCGTCAATCGGGCCAGGGACGCAAGTCTACGGGCTAGAGCACGAAAGGGATGATTCTGCGCCGGCCTTTTGGGTAGTCGCTGAAATGCTCGATGTACCAGCGATGGTTGGAAAACGCGCGAGGGATGAGGTTGGTCGCCGTGAACCACGCGAAAACCCATGCCGGGACGGTCCACGCGGCAAATGCAAAGCCGATCCATTCGATGATCTCGCCGAAGTAGTTGGGGCTCGACAGCCATCGATAGAAGCCGCCGTAGGGGATCTTGTAGCCGCTCTCGCCGGGCTTTCGCAGGTTGCGGAGGATGGCGTCGGAGTGCTGATTCACCGCGTAGCCGCCGAAAAAGAGGACGATTCCGATGATGAACCGCGGGCCGGTCAGCCAGGCAGTGCTGAGCAGGTGCGGGGCGAGCTCGGTGATCGCGAATGCGTTGGTCGAGCCGTTTGCGGCGTTGAAGCCGAAGGCGAGGACCCCGGTGACGATCGGCTTCCGCTTGTGGCCGCCGCGCATCCGGAACGGGTAGATGAACGAGCGGTACACGTAGTGGAGCATGAACATGCCGAACAGAATCAGCGGGACCGTCGCGAAGGCGTTGTCCGACAGGAAGTAGACGATCGCGAACGCAATCGGCGAGGGCGCCTCCATGATGACCCAGAGGGCGGTCGCATTGATCGTGGGGCCCCAGCCCGGGCGCAGGTGCCTCCCGTACGGTGCGGAGATGAACCAGAGCAACACGAAGCTCACGATGCCCAAGACGACGACGCCGAAGACGGTCCAGGTGTAAAGTGGGTGCGTTTGTAGGGATTCGGTAAGAGCGTCGGTGATCGGCATCGGTCTCGCGGTCCGTCTAGGATCGGCCTAAACTCGTCGGGTGGCCGCTAATTGGTTCATCGGCTTTCCTATGCAAGTAGAGGGGCTCCGCCTTCCACCCGCGCCGCGCCGGGTGCGCGTTTTCGGAGCCACCGATCTCCACCTAACATTGGGCTTTCTCGGCTCCGCGCAAGAGTCTCAGGCCCGCCGAGCGTGGGCGGAGATCGAGAGCTTTTCCTCGTTTCGTCCCGTGAGCGGCTCGTTCGAGCGCGTGCAGGCGCTCGGCCACCCGACAAAGCCCTCCGCCCTCGCCGCGATGGTCGGCCAGGGGCGCAAGGCGATGACAGCCATGATCCTGGAGGCGCGGGCCCCGCTTCTCGCGGCTGCTGATGCGCCCCCGGACGATCGCCCGCCGCTGCCGCACATGACCCTCGGGCGGATTCAACGTCGGGCTGAGCGCGCCGAGCGTCAGGAGGCGATGCGGTGGGCCGAGGGGATCGATCTCCGCGGAATCTCGTTCGTCGCGGCGTCCGTCGCGCTCTACACTTGGGCGAACCAGCGGCAGGAGCACCTGTTTCGGATCGTCGAACAGCACGCCTTGTGATCGTAAGTTGGTGTTTTCGTCGCCGATCGGGTTCAATGCCGCTGATAGGGCAGAACCGCACGATGTGGAAGAAGGCAGTCTTTGGTGCGCTGTCGGCAAGCTTCCTTGGCTATGTCGCTTGGGTGTCGTGTCTCAGCAGTGTTCCTCACCAGATCGAGTGGGACGTCGCGACGCGCGTCACGGAGCGGCTAGACAGGACCGGCTTTGAAGAAGTGATTCCGGTGGTGGATGGTCGGGACGTCGAGCTACGCGGGTCAGTGACGTCCGCTTCCGAGGCACGGCGGGCAGAGCGAGTCGTGAGCATGGTTCGGGGAGTGCGCGTGGTGCGCGCGAACATGCTCGTCGCCGATGAAGACGGTGACAGGGGAGGTGACACGTGATCTACCTGATGCTGCAGATGATTGGCATTCTGCTGATCGCGGCCGTCTCGGGCGCTGCGCTGTTGTGGCTGGTGCAAGTGCTCTGGGGGAAGCTGGTTGCGCCCGTGCGCGCCAGGACCCTCGAGTACGAGCTCGACGAGGTGCGCTCCGATCTCATCACGCAAGACCAACGGATCCAGGCGGTGAAACGTCAACTCGAGGCCTCGCGCGAGACGACCGAGGCGCTACAGAGGGCGAAGCGGCAACTCACCGCGACCTTGGACGCGAGAAATCGATCGCTTCACGAGTCCAATGCGCGTCTGGCGGCCATCGAGTCCGACGCAAAGCCGGCGTCGCGCGCGTCAGCGGAGGATCTGCGCCGGGAGCTGCGCATTGCCGTGACCGAGCGCGACGAAGCACGGACCGGTCTCCGTCACTCTGAAACGCGCGCGGAACGATTTCGCGCCGAGCTCGAGGTGCTCCACGGCATCCATGAACGGATGCTCGACGACATCGAGCAGCTCAAGGCACGCGTGCGGGAAGCGGAGATCGAGCTCAAGAGCACTGGAGAATCGCGGCCACCCGCTTGGCTCATGGTGCAGCCGTACGGGCCTCGCGACGACCTTCAGCGTCTGCAAGGCATCGACCCGATCCTAGAGCGCTCGCTCAACCGCTTGGGCATCTACCACTTCCATCAGATTGCGCGCTTCGAGCCGTCGGACGTCGAGTGGCTCGTCGAACACGTCGATGGCGTCCCCGAGCAGACGATTCGCGACAGCTGGATTCCGGACGCGGGCTTGCTCGCCGGCACCCAACACGGAAACTAGTCCAGAGTTAGGACGCGGCGTCGAGGGCGCGATCGGCCAAGCCCGTGAGCGCTACGCGGGCCCCTTCGAGATCGTGCTCGAGGTCGCGCACGATCGGAGCGGCATCGGGTACCGCATCGATGCTCTCGAGCTTCGCACAGGTTGCCCCGAATCGGCGCGCTCCGAGCTGCTGGCTACTGCCGCGCACCATGTGTGCCGCGGCTCGCAGCGAGCTCAGGTCGCCGCTCTGGATCGCGTCTTTCATTCGGACGATGCTTTCTTCGGCGGTCATGAAGAAGCTTTCGATGACCTCGCAGAGGAACCCTGGCTCTTCTTCCTCGAGCTCGAGGAGCTGCGAGGTGATGGCGGTGTCCAGCGCCTCGCGCGGGAGCTCGGACATGTTGGCCGCAGGCCTCGCCGCCCACCGGAGCAACGACATCTCGAGCTGCTTCTGTGTGAAGGGCTTGGACAGGTAGTCGTCCATTCCCGCGGCGAACGCGGTGCTACGGTCACCCGTCATCGCGTGCGCGGTGAGTGCAATGATCGGCACGCGGGAACAGTCCGACTCCGCCTCACGCGCGCGCTGTGCGCGGGTGGCTTCGTAGCCGTCCATGCGGGGCATCTGACCATCCATGATGACGGCGGCGTACCCGTGGTCCCCATCGAGCGCGTCGAGGGCCGCGACACCGTCACCGACGATGTCGACCTCGTAGCCGAGTGCCTGTAGGTGGGCCGAGACGACCTTCTGGTTGATGCTGTTGTCCTCCGCGACCAACACGCGCATCCCGTTCGACCTCAGCGTGCGTGGTGGCGGCGTCGGGATCGAATGCCGATCTACGTCCTCGAGAAGCCGTTCGAGCGAGCTGCCCCGATCGAGCGCCGCGAGAAGGGCCTCGATCGTTCTCGCGCGGCGAATCGGCTTTTCAACGTGGACGAGGATGCCAGCCTCGTGAAGCTCGTTGATCTCGTGCTTGTGCGAGCAGATTGCGATCACCGCGCTCCCGCGCGAGTTGGCCGCTTTGCTCAGCTCCAGCATTCGCGTTCGCCAATCGGTGCCGAGACTACGCAGATCGATCAGAGCGGCGCTTGGGTAGGGCGGAGCGCGAAATGCGCGCATCGCGCCGTCGAAATTGGTCATCGCCGTAGGCGCCATGTTCCACGCTCGAAGTTGAGTCATCAGCGTTTCACGCGCGCGATTGTTGCTCTCGAGTACCAGCACGTCCATCCCGGCGAGCACCTCGGTCACCGCTTCGAGACCTGCGCTCAAGCGCTCTTCCAGCTCGAAGCGAACGTCGAAGAAGAACGTGCTGCCCTCGCCCACCTTGCTCTCGAGCCCGAGGTTACCGCCCATGAGCTCGACGAGCTGCCGGCAGATCGGGAGTCCGAGGCCCGTTCCTCCGTACTCCCGCGTGGTTGATGCGTCGGCCTGTGAGAAGGGGCGGAAGATGCTTTCCGCCCGGTCTTCAGAGATCCCGACGCCGGTGTCTGTGACACGGAGCTCGAGGGTGGAGTGTGTCGTGCTCCGATTGCGCGTTTGGACACCGACGATGACCTCTCCCTCCTTGGTGAACTTCAACGCGTTGTTCACCAGGTTGGAGACGACTTGCCGCAGTCGTAGTGGATCGCCGCAGACCTCCGGAGGGACGTCCGGATCGACCTCGGTCAGCAGCTCGATGCCCTTGGCGTGCGCCGCCGGCGCGTAGTTGGCGGCGATCTCCTCCAACACGGCCGTGACGTCGAACGGCACCGACTCGAGCCGCATTTCGCCGGCCTCGATCTTCGACAAGTCGAGCAAGTCGTTGACGATTGCGAGCAGGGATCGGGCGGACTTGTGGACTTCTTCGAGGTAGTCGGTTTGTCGCTGCGGCAAGACTTTGGGGTCGATGAGCTGCAAGAGCCCCAAAATGCCGTTGAGCGGCGTGCGGACCTCATGGCTGACGTTTGCGAGGAATTGACCCTTCGCTTGTGCCGATGCGAGTGCGGCATCGCGCGCGTGTTCGAGTGTTCGCGCTTGCGTCGTTGCAAGGCGACGCATGGCGTCCGCTTCCTCGGCCTCTTCGTGAAGCGTGAACATGAGTGCGCGCCGCGACCACATGACGAGACCGCCGACGACGGTGGCTGCCCACAAGTGAAACAGACCCAAGGTGAATTGGCCGTCGGAGTAGCCCCACCCGAGCGGGATCCACCCGACGAACACGACCACGACCATGATTGCGTACATCGAAGTTCGGTAGAGGAGCGCGCCGGCGGTGACGATCGAGATTGCCAGGGTGGCCGTGTTGCTGATCGCGCCGCTGACCGCGAACATCGTGAGCCCGAGACCCGCTGCGATCGAGATAGTTGCCACCGAGATGGGCGTGTCGAAGCGGGGGTCGTCTACGCGCATGCCCGCCCAGACCGCCAAGACGAGAGCCGACGCCACCCCGCAGATCAGGACGTGCGGTTGGCTCGGCAAGAACGGCGGCGCGACGAGGAAGACGGCGGCGCCCATCGCGTAGATGAACGCCAGCACTGGGAGCATGTGGGACAGCGCCCCCAGCGAGCGAAGGCGCGTCTGTTCGTCGCGCTTGCGTTGTTGCTCGCGTTGTTCCGTCATCCCCCTCCTCACAAATTGCCCTAGCGAAGGGGCGTTGTCACCGCATCACCCCGAAAGACGAGATTTGTCGCTCCAAAAAAGGGCGACTGACCCCTTTTAGCGGGGTTGAAATCTGGCAAGGTTCGGGGATGGGCGGTGAGCCGAAGGCGGAGGCCGAGCTCCGACAGCTTGCTGAGCAGATTCGGTATCACGAGGCCGCGTATCGGGCGGGCGGGCCCGAGATTCCGGATTCTGCGTTCGATGACTTGGTCGAGCGGTACCAGGAGCTGGCCGATGAGCTCGGCATCGATGCGGCCGATCGGATCGACGCGACGCCCGGAGAGGACCACACCGCGGGCTTCGAGACGGTGGAGCACCGCGTCCCGATGCTGTCGCTCGAGAAGCTCTCTCCAAATCGACGTGACAGTAGCGGCGAGCCCATGCCAATCGCCGACCAGCTCTCGGCCTGGTTTCGGCGACGGCTCAAAGAGCTCGAGGTGGAGACGTTGCCGTTGATTGTCGAGCCCAAGGTCGACGGCATCTCGGTGTCTCTATCCTATGTCGACGGGGTGCTCGAACGTGCCGTGACTCGCGGCGACGGGCAGCGCGGCGATGTCATCACGAAGCAGGTGCGTCAGCTCGGCACGGTCCCCGTCCGGCTCGATGGCGTCCGCGCAGGCGAGCTCGAGATTCGAGGCGAGCTCTATTGGCCGCTGACGGAGTTCGCTCGTTTCAACGCGACACTCGACAAACCGTTGATCAATCCCCGGAACGGCTGCGCCGGCATGATGAAGCGCAAGGATCCGACCGGTCTCGAAGCGAGCGGGATTCGAGCCTTCCTCTATCAAGTCGCCTGGGATGAAGGCGTCACGCTACCGGGAACGCAGGGCGAGGTGTTGCAGTGGCTCGCGGACCGCGGCGGCGAAGTGTATCTGGGGGAGGTGTTTCGCACCGATTCGGACGCGGAAGCGCTGCGCTACTGCGACGAGTACGAATCGCGTCGCGAGGGCCTCGACTTCGACATAGACGGGATGGTCATCAAGATCGACGATCTCAAGATGTACGCGCGGCTCGGAGCCACCGGCCACCACCCGCATTGGGGCATCGCATACAAATTCCCGCCGGAGCGAAAGCCCACCAAGCTCCTCGACATCCAGGTGTCGGTCGGGAAATCCGGGAAGCTGACGCCGGTTGCCGTCCTCGAGCCCGTGTTCGTGTCGGGGACCACGGTCAGCCGTGCTTCACTTCACAACTTCGTCGAGCTCGAACGCAAAGATGTGCGCATCGGTGACACGGTTCTGGTGGAGAAGGCCGGCGAGATCATTCCGCAGGTCGTGGAGGTGGACAAAAGCAAGCGCAAGCGCGGCGCGAAGCGTTTCGTTCCACCTAGCGAGTGCCCCACCTGCGGGACCGAGGCGGTTGCCGAGGAGATCTTCGTCTATTGCCCGAACCCTACCTGCCCGGACCAGGTTCGCGAGCGGTTGCGCCACTTCGCGAGCCGCGGGGCGATGGATGTGGACGGCATGGGCGAGGTCCTGGTGGATCAGGTCGTCGATAAGCTCGGTGTGCGTTCACCCGATGATTTGTTTCGCCTCGAGGCCGACGCGTTGGCTGCGCTCGATCGCATGGGACAAAAGAGCGCCGAGCGCGTCGTCGCGGGGCTCCAGGTCGCCAAGGGACGCGGGCTCGCCCGCGTGCTCAACGGGCTCGCGATTCGGCACGTCGGCGAGACGATGGCCGAGGACCTCGCCGCGTTCTTCAAGACAGCGGATGCCTTGCTCGATTTTGCGGCACGCTACGCGGCCGACGACGACGAAGCGATCGAGACGGTAGCGCCTGCGAAGTCGACGGAACGCGGGGCCATCGAGGGGCTGGCGCGCAAGTCGGCCGACAGCATTTTCGCAGAGCTCGACTCGCCTGCGGTGCGCAAAGTGTTCGAGGGTTTGGCCGAAGTCGGTGTCGACTTGAGCGTCAACGCCACTGACGTTCGTGCGGTCGCCGACGTCGCGGGCAAGACCTTCGTTCTGACCGGCACCCTGCCGACGTTGAAGCGCACCGAAGCGACGAAACTGATCAAGGCCGCAGGCGGCAAAGTGTCCGGATCGGTGTCGAAGAAGACAGACTATGTGGTGGCCGGTGAGGAAGCGGGCGGCAAGCTCGCCAAAGCCCAGTCGCTCGGCGTGAACGTCATCGACGAATCGGCGCTTCTCTCGCTGCTGGGCGAACCGGTCTGACGCTCAGAGCTTCGGGAGCGCGCGGGCCAAGCGTCGGAGCGCCTCTTCGATTTCGGGCTGGGCGGTTGCGAAACTGAATCGAACGAAGCCCTCGGCGATCTCCCCGAAATCTCGGCCTGGGCCGAGCGCGACGTGGGCGTGCTCGAGGATGTCGAAGCAGAGCGTGAGCGAATCTCGCTCGAAGTGGCGCATGTCGACCAAGACGTAAAAGGCCCCGGGAGGGTCGATTGGAATCGAAAGGCCCATCTCCCGAAGGCCGTCGATCAAGATGCGCCGGCGAGTGGTGTATTCCTGGCGCATGTACTCCACGTGCGCGGCGCCGTGCGCGAGAGCGGCCGACCCAGCCTGTTGAACGAACTGCGACGTCGAGATGAAGAAGCTCTGCATCAGGCTCTGCAACGGCCGCATCGCTCTCTTGGGCGCGATCAGGTAGCCGAGCCGAAAGCCGGTCATCGCGTAGCGCTTTGAAAAGCCATCGAGCAGGTAGGTGTCTTCGGTGAAACGGAGGGGCGATGTGACCTCCGCACCATCGTATGTGAGCCCGTCGTAGATCTCGTCAGAGAGGATCGGGATGCCGAGCTCGGCGAGCCCTTTGACCACTTCTGCGGGCTGCACCGCTCCGGTCGGGTTGGCTGGCGACGCGAGGAAAATCGCGCGCGTCCGAGGCGTGATGGCCTCGCGTACCTTGGCGACATCCATGACGAAGCCATCCTCCGGGCCGGTTGGCACGAGCACTGGCTTGCCACCGCACACCGCGATCATGTTCGGGTAGCAAGGGTAGTGCGGCGTTGCGAGGATTACTTCGTCGCCCGGATCGACGAGGAGGTTCAGGCACAAGAGGATCGCAGGGGACGTCCCGCTAGTGACGACAATCTGATTCGGGTCGACGGCGACGCCTCTGCGCGCTTCGCACTCCTGTGCGATGGCGTCGCGCAGGTCGAAGAGGCCGCGGCTGTCCGTGTAGTGCGTCTCTCCCGACTGAAGCGAATCGACGGCGGCCTGCACCGCCGCTCGGGGCGCATCGAAATTCGGCTCTCCGACGCCGAGCTGAACGATCGAAGTTCCGGCCCGCGCCATGGCCATCCCCCGCTCCATGACCTCCATAGCCAAGAAGGGCTCCACCTCCTGCGTCCGCTTCGCAAACATCGGGGCTATGCTAGCCTGTCGCCGATGGAGTCGCTTGTCGTCACGGTGATTGGGAAGGACCGCCCTGGGCTGGTCGAGTCGGTTTCGGCCGTTGTGGAGCAGCACGGTGGGAGTTGGGTGGAGAGTCGGATGAGCCGGCTTGCCGGGGAGTTTGCCGGGATTCTTCGCGTCAGCGTGCCTCCGGAGCGGGCGGAAGGGTTGTCCGCCGCGCTCGAGGGTCTGAAAGCGGGCGGGCTGCGGGTCGCCGTCGAGCGCGGCTTCGAGGAGACGCCAGAGGAGGGGCACGTGGTCCTGCTCGACCTCGTCGGGAGCGATCGGCCCGGCATCGTGCATGCGATTTCGGAAGCGCTCGCGGCGCGCGACGTCAACGTCGACGAGCTCAATACGGAGTGCGACGGCGCGCCATGGTCCGGCGACACGTTGTTCAAAGCGACGGCGCGCCTGCGTGCGCCGAAGACGCTAGACCTCGATCAGCTCCGCGAAAGCCTCGAGGCCATCGCGGGTGATCTGATGGTCGACGTCAGCATCGGTGAGCCCGAGTAGGGCGTTCGCGCGAGCCCGAGGGTAGCGCCGCAACAGTCGTTTCGCCGCTAGCGCCTTTTCCTCTGCGGTCATCCACATCCGCAGGGTAGCGAACCTGTACATCGCACGGATGTTGGGGAAGAGGGCGAGATAGATCTGCCACGCACCGTCGTATGCGGTCGCGTCGAGCGCAAACGCGAGCTGCTGATCATCGACCGTACTGCGCGTGTCGTGCCCGCGAGTCGCAAAAAGTGCACGCACCAAACGGTCGACCGCATGCGCCCGGTTTCGAGTAGTCGTCTTGCCTGCCGGGTTGAACGAGCTCCGCCTTTGCGTCCAGCTCTTGCGCCAGCGGTGGTCCCATGCGTAGAGCAGCGCGCTATTGAAGTTCGCGAGGGCGATCAACCGGCTCCATTGCATGCACTGTTGAACGGTTTGGCTCGCATTGAGGTTCACTTCGAGCACTTCGTCGCGTGTCACGGGCGTGCGTTGCGTTCCGAATCGGCGCTCGAGCCACGCGTACTCCGCCGGGAAATCGTTTGCCGCGATCTGAAGCGGGTAGCTCGGCTGTTTGCCGAGATCGAGGGCGATGTCCTTCAGATCGTCGAAGATCTGAAACGCCGCGAGCAAGTAGCCCCAGCGGCGAATCACGCTCGCGTGCTCCGCCGGTACGAGGCCGAGGAGGCGCGCCCGGAGATCCAGCCAAAGCATCATGACCACGTTGTTCTTGCGGTAGAAGTGCCATGCTGCCCTGCGGAGAGGCAGCCGATCGATGCTTCGCTCCGCCGCAGCTTCACAAAGATCGACCTCGTCGAGGTAGGTCTGAAAACAGTGGTGCAAGAAGAGGTGCGTCGCGTGCACCACCTCCTCGTCCGCCTTGGCAAGCAGGCGGTCAACGACGCGCGCGAGCTGGTCCAGCCGCTCGAACACGGCGGAGAGCGGGAGGTCGAACTTGGTGACGTGGGCGTCGGGGTCTATGCCTTCGCGACGCAAATCGTCGAGGGAGAAGTCCGAAAGCGGTCGCTTCGAGGTGTCATCGCGGTACAGAGCCCGGACCACCTTGCCTGCCGCCGCGAGGCCTCCCGCCGCGGTGCCGAGCTCGTCGAGAAATTCGTCGGCGAGCTGCATGTAGAGGAAGGAGATGTCGGCCAGCGCCACGTTTTGCGAAAGAGGAACGCCCGCCGCGCCGTGAAACGCGAAGTTGTCGACCAACGGTCCGACTTGCTCGATCGCGAAGTAGGTCTGGCGCAGCGCATCGTGCTCGAGCACCGAGCGCGGAACGAGCTTGCGAATCCGAAGCCTCCGCGCCCAATAGAACGGGAGCATTGCGCCATGCCGCAGGAAGTCCCGGTTCTGCTGGAGCTTCTCTCGGAGGATCGCCTTCGCCGGCCGCTTCGCTCGCGACTGCTCCCATATGGCCGTCACTCGCGCGCGCCTTGCCGAGATCTCCGCCGGGGTTCGATTCGTGTCGGGCTCCGGATGCAGCAGCAGCGTCGTCTCGTAGCGCAGCAGCGCCTGCTCCGAGGTCGGCTCGGCAGCCGCGGCGGTCGCGAGATGGGCCTCCCATCGGCGGAGCTTGATTTCGAGCTCTCGCGCCGCGCTGGGCTCTGCGCCCTCGGTGTGAAGCAGGCCGAGTCTCGCGCTCAGCACATCCTCGAGCTCGATCACGGCGGCGCTCGACCTGCCTAGGTCTGCACGCATGTACGGGTGTCTCGCGAGAACGCCCTCGACGCGTCGTAGCGTTGAGCGCTCTTTCTCACTGAAGTGAGGCATCGTCAGGGAAGCAACGAGGGTCATCAAACGAAGGGGTTGTGACACGCCGCGGCGGGCGCTCCAATTCCACGCCGCATGGTGCTAGGGTCAGCTTCCGACCGATGGCCAGAACCAGCCGAAAATCACGCTGGCGCGCCCCGTTCCGTCGCGTCGCGATGGCGACGGAGAACGCGCTCGAGCTCGCACGCCTCGGTCACTTCACCGACCCCGAGCACGCCCCCTACAAGGTCATGCACCAGCTCCCGATCGCGCGCCTGCGTCGGTACGGGGGCGACGGACACCTTCCCAGTGTCGATGCGCCGGTCCTCTTGATTCCCCCGTTGATGGTCACGGCTGAGATCTACGACGTCTCGCCCGATATCAGCGGAGTGACCGCCCTCACGAAGCTCGGCCTCGACGTATGGGTCATCGACTTCGGCTCCCCCGAGAACGAAGAGGGCGGCATGAAGCGCACCCTCGACGACCACGTGAAGGCGATCAGCCAATCCGTCGACCTCGTTCGCGAGAGCACCGGTCACGACGTGCACTTGATGGGGTACTCGCAGGGCGGGATGTTCGCGTACCAGACGGCGGCGTACCGCGGGTCCGAGGGGATCTCATCGCTCGTGACCTTCGGCAGCCCGGTCGACATCCACCGGAACCTCCCGATGATCGACGACACGATTGCGGGTCGCCTGTTCGAGCTCGCGCAGGGTGCGATCGATGCGCCAATCGACAAGCTCGAGGGCCTGCCCGGCTTCCTCACGAGCGCCGGTTTCAAGCTTCTCGCCGTTCACAAAGAGGTTGGCCAGCTCATCGACTTCGTCCGAAAGCTGCACGACCGGCAGGCGCTCGAAAAACGCGAAGCGCGCCGCCGCTTCCTTGGAGGGGAGGGCTTCGTCGCCTGGCCAGGGCCCGCGCTCAAAACGTTCATCGACGAGTTCGTCGTGCACAACCGGATGCTTTCGGGCGGTTTCGTCATCGACGGCCGGACCGTCACGCTCACCGACATCCGCTGCCCGGTCATGTTCTTCGTTGGAGAGCGCGACACGATCGCCAACGAATCCGCGATTCGCGCGATCCGCGGCGCCGCCCCGAACGCCGAGCTCTTCGAAGTGTCCATGCGCGCGGGCCATTTCGGCCTCGTCGTAGGAAAGCAGGCGATGTCGTTCACGTGGCCGACGGTGGCGAGCTGGGTGCGGTGGCGCGAGGGCGTCGGCCCGGAGCCTTCGGTTCTGCGGGCGCCCCCGCCGCTCGAGGAGGCCGAAGAGGCCGACTTCGAAGAGGTCGATTTCGACGTTCAGCTCTTCTACGAGACGATCGCCGGCACCGTCGGGGCGTGGTGGCAGCGCTTCGGACGCGCGACGACCGACCTCAGCGAGCAGCTCGATAGCTTCCGTTGGCAAGTTCCCCGCTTGAGCGTGTTGCAACAGATGCGGCCGGAGACGCGCATCAGCCTCGGTCTCGCCCTGTCTGAGCAAGCGACGGCAGATCCGGAAGGCACCTTCTTTCTATGGGAGGGGCGGGCCTTCTCCTACGCGCAAGCCGATCGTCGGGTCGACAACGTGGTCCGCGGGCTGATTCGATGTGGCGTCACGCGCGGCGACTCCGTGGCGGTGTTGATGGGGCCGAGGCCTAGTTACCTCTCGGTCACGGCGGCGCTTAGCCGCCTCGGCGCGGCCGCGATTCTTCTGAGCCCGGACCGCGAGCGCGAGACCTTGGAGGAGGCAATCCATGCATCGGCGCCCCGCTTCCTGGTCGCTGACCCGAACACCGCCGCGCTCGGCAAAGAGCTCAGCGACGAGGTGCTCGTGCTCGGCGGCGCGAACGAGGAGCGGGCATTGCCCGTAGGCGTGGTCGACATGGAGCGCATCGATCCGGCCGCGGTCGAGCTCCCGGGCTGGTACGAGGCCAACCCGGGTTGCGCCCGCGACCTCGCTCTCATCATGCTCACCGCCGGCCGCGGCAAGAAACCGCGCGCGGCGAAGATCACCAACCAGCGCTGGGCGTTCTCGGCCTATGGCACGGCGGCGGCGTGCACACTCTCGCCGCGAGACACCGTCTACTGTTGTCTTCCGCTCCATCACCCAGCGGGCATGTTGGTGACCGTTGGCGGCAGCTTGGTGGGGGGGGCGCGTCTTGCGCTCGCACCCCGATTCGACCCCCATGCGTTTTGGGGAGACGTCCGCCGTTACGGTGCAACGGTCGTGTTCTATGCGGGGGAGATGTTGCGCGAGCTCCTGCGTGCGCAGCTTTCTTCGGCCGACAACCAGAACCCGATTCGGCTCTTCGCTGGCAGCGGGCTTCGCCGCGACGTTTGGCGAAGCATCGTCGAGCGTTTTGGTCCGGTGGGGATCCTCGAGTTTTACGCGTCGACCGAGGGCAATGCGGTGCTGGCCAACGCATCTGGCGAAAAGGTCGGAGCTCTCGGGCGGCCGCTTCCGGGTAGCGCCGAGGTCGAGCTCGGCCGTTACGACTTCGATGCCGAGCAGTTCATTCTCGACGAACACGGGCTCCTGTCGCGCTGCGGACCGGGCGAGGAAGGCGTGCTCCTGGCGCGCCTCGACGCCAAGCATCCCTTGGCGAGCTTCACAGGGGGCGCGGAAGCAGGGAAGCGCCTACTTCGCGGCGTGTTCGACCGTGACGACACTTGGTTCATCACCTGGGACGTCCTCCGTCGCGACGACGAGGGGGACTACTGGTTCGTCGATCGAGTCAGTCGGATGCTCCGCACACCTCATGGGCGGGTCGCGACGCGCTCGATCGAGGACGCCCTCTACGGCTTCGAGCCCCTCCGCCACACGGTCGTGTACGGCGTTGAAGAGGGCGGATTCGATCATCCTGTGGCGGTCGTCGCGACCCACGGCAATCGCGAGATCGATTTGCAGGCGTGGAACGAGTTTGCGGCAGGACTGAACCCGAGCGAGCGTCCGACCTGGCTGAAACGGGTAGAACGCATCCCGATGACCGACGGCTTTCGCCCCGACAAGTCGATCCTCGAGCGCGAGCCGCTCGACTCCGGGGCCGAGCTTTTCGTGTACGAGGAGAGCGCCGCGCGCTACCGCTCAGCCGATGGGGAAGTTCCCATGGCGCGCCCCTGATCGCTCTCGGGTGTACAAAAATCGCCCCAAGGGGGCTCTCTTGCTACATACCGTCTCGATGAGGGCCCGAGTTCTGTTTCCGCTTCTTGCGTTGGTTGCCGTGGGCCTTCTTGCGTGCGCCAAGCAAGTGGGTGACGGCGGCGCGTGCTTCCAGTCGTCCGAGTGCGGAAACGACTCGATCTGTACCGAGACCGTCTACGGGAACTTCTGCATGAGGACGTGCAGCGCCGATGTCGTCCGGTGTGACGACGCCCAGGCATGCCTGCTCGCCTCGGCGATCGGCGCTGGCGGCGCGGGCGGCATGGGTGGCGCGGGCGGCATGAGTGGTGCTGGCGGCATGGGTGGCGCGGGCGGCATGAGTGGCGCGGGCGGCATGAGTGGCGCGGGCGGACAAGGTGGCGGCGGTACGGCTGGCAACGGCGGTGCGGCTGGCGACGGCGGTGCGGCTGGCAACGGCGGCGCGGCTGGCGACGGCGGCGCGGCTGGCAACGGCGGCGCGGCTGGCAACGGCGGCGCGGCCGGTGGTGGCGGCACAGCTGGCAACGGCGGTGCGGCTGGCAACGGAGGCACGGCCGGCGTGGGTGGCGCCGGCGAGGAAGAAGTCTGGGTCTGCCTGCCCGGCGCGCTCAACATTCAGAACCCGGACATCATTCCACGCGTGACCGGCAGTCCCTGTGACTACAGCATCGAGTGCATGGTCGGTGGCGTCTGCGTGTATAACCCGGTGGGCATGTGCTCGGGGCAGGGCCTGGAAGGCCCAACCTGCTGCGCAGAGCTCTGCAATCCTGCGGTCGCCAACGTCTGCCCGCTCGGTTTCCAGTGCATCGACCTCGGCACGGGCCGCGGTTTTTGTGGCCCAGCGAGCTTCGAGGAGAATTGACCGTTTACGCGGGGCGTCGCGAACATTAGACTCCCCCGGGCATGCCCACACCCCAACAGACAGTTGACGCGCTCCGCTCCTACTTGCGCACGCACCCCGAGGAAATCGGCCGTGCGGTCCGCAGCGCTTTAGGCCTTCGTTTCGGAGTCCCGCTGGCCGCCTTTCGATGGCTCGGCCAGCAGGCAGAGCGGAGCGGCAAGGTCGAGGATTTCCAGATCGATTCCGTTCCTCCTGGACTGCGTCTAGGCGGCAACGTCGATCTGATGAACACGCCCATCCGTGCCGGCGCGATCATCTACGTGGAGCGTATCGTGTTCAACGATGAGGAGCTCACCGTCGCGCTACGGCTCGAGGATGTCCAGCTCAAGCTCAACGGCGAATCGGATTCACCGATCGCGGCGTTGATCAAGTCCGGCGCTCTCGACCTCTCGAATCCGGGTACGCTCGTGAACTTCATGCCGAACCGCTCGCCTGTCCTTGCGGAGGCCAACGGCAACCGAATCGTCCTCGACCTGATGCGCGACCCGAACATCGGCAAGAATCCACTCGTCCGCCGCGCCGTTTCACTCCTTACGTCGTTCGTCACTCTCCATGGTGTGGAGACCGACAAGAAGCACCTCGACATCGCGTTTCGTGCGTTGCCCACGGGGCTTGGCGGCGCGGTGAAGTCGCTTCGCAACAACGTGGTGCTTCCGTCGATGAGCCGGCTTCTTCCCCGCGCGAGATAGACGCCGTGCCAACTTGCCGATCCTGCGACGACGAGGTCGACGAGCTGGTCTCCGTCAAAGCCGACGGACGCCGGATCAAAGTCTGCGAAGACTGCGCCGAGCGCATCGCCGAAGAAGCGGAGATCGCCGAGATGAGCGAGTCCGCCATGCAAGACATGATGGGCTACAAAGGGCGTCGCTGACGCCGCGCGAAGACGCCTATCCCTCCGCCGAATCCGTAGGCCGCGGACGCGACCAGCAGGGCGAACTTCGTCAATGCGAAGGACGCGGCTACCTGGGGATACGGGGATGGAGAGGTGAACCGGTTGAGCTCGTAGAGGAGGACGCCGTTCTCCAGCAGGTCGAACGCCGCTGCGATCGTGGCCGCCCAGGCGGCGCGAACGCTCCATTTCCCATCGCCAAGCCGTGCGCCAACCCAGAGCGCGAGCGAAGAGAAGAACAGGGCGTAGATGAGGAGATAGATGAAGTCGACGAGTAGACTGAGGCGGCCAAAGCCGAGCGCGTCGCGGCTCTTCCACTCGAGCAAGATCCGGAGAGCTTGATGCGGGGTTCCGGCGAGCTCGAACGACACGATCCCGTGCGGCGAGGAATCGCCCTGCAACGGCACGTCGACGAACATCATCAGCGCCGTAGAGAGTACGAGCAGGGCGCCAAGCCTGAACGTGAGTGAGCCAAGCAGAGGTGGCTCGATTTGGGCGAGCGGGTGTTTCACGAGCGCTAGCTGTCCGGAGTGATCTCGCCCGTGGCCGGGTCAGATTCGGGCTCGGGCGCGTGCGGAGCGGGCGCGCGGCGCTTGAGCGCCTCGAGCTCCTCTTGCGCGAACTCGAGCTCTAGCTCGGCGCGGCTCCGGGCAGCGACTGCTTTGGCGACGGCGTCCTGGAGCTCTTCGGTCTTGGTGGCCTCGGCGTCCAAGCGCACGTCGAGCGCAGCGATCTCGCCTTGAAGCTCGAGAAGGCGTTCGCCCGCTCGCTCGAGCTTGCGCTCCAAGCGTCTACTCTGTTCTTCCTCGGAGAGGAGCTGCTGACTGGTGGCGGTGAGCTTCTGGTTCGTCGCTGAGAGCGTGCGCTCCGTCGCGGAGAGGTCGCGCTCGGTTTCCGAAAGGTGCTGCTCGATCGTCGCCTTATCTTGGCGGTTCTGAGCGAGCTTCTCGCGCGTGCGCATCAAGCGGCGCTCTTCATCCTTGAGCTGCGTCCGGAGCGCGACGACCTTTCCGTCGGTGCGCGCGAGGCGCTTCGCGAGCTCGGTACGAGTGAGTCGGCTCTGCTCGTATCGAAGCTCCAGCTGCTCGGCGATTTCGCGCGTGTCGGCGAGGTCTTGCCTAAGGCCAGAAGCCGTGAGCTTGGCTTGCTGCGCCACCTCGCGCTGCGTCTCGGCCTGCTGGTAGAACACCGTGACGGCCGCGCCCGAAGCGCCGAGCAGAGCGAGCGCCAGCGGGATCGTCCATCGAAGGATCGTCTTGATGCGCGCCCGGCGTTCTTCGGGGAGCTCGAGCACGGAGAGCTCTTCGACGAGCTCGTCCGCCGTCGGCCGAACGCTGGCATCGTGGCTGAGCCAGCGCTCGAAGGAAGGCTTCAGGTACTTGAGCGGCCGCCGGGTCGGCGCGCTCGGGGTTGCCTTGGAGCGCTTCTCGATGAACGTGTCGACTGCACCAGCCGCGACGTCTTCTTGCGTTTCGGGCTCGAGGGCGTTGCGGAGCGATAGCGCCAGCGCGAATATGTCCGCCTTGTTGCTGACTGCCGGCTTCTGCTCGACGGATGCGAACTGCGCGGCGACTTCCGGTGCGAAGTAGGTCGGCGTCCCGGCTACGACCATCTCCGCTTCGGTTGCGGCGACACCGAGATCGAGGAGCACGGGTGTGACCTCTTCGGCACCGAAGCCTGGAATGCGGGCGAGAAAGATGTTCTCGGGCTTCACGTCTTGGTGGCGGACTCCCGCGGCGTGCATGGCAGCCAGCGCACGTGCGAGCGGCTGGAAGATCTTGATCGCTTCGGCCCGGCTCAAAGGCTCCCGTTGCAATCGCGATTCGAGAGTTTCGCCATCGTACCACGGCATCACGAACCAAAGCCGCTCCTCGAACCAACCATGGTCCTTGAACTGCACGATCGACGGATGGAACACAGAAGCGATCAAACGAAGCTCGCGGAGAGCGGACTGCTTCGCGCTCTTCGAATGCGCGGCCTGGTGCAGCAGCTTCAGGGCGACCACATGGCCGGGCACCTCGGTGTCCTTTGCTCGGTACACGTCCCCGAACGCGCCAAGACCGACTCGCGTCTCGATTGCGTACCGGCCGCCAACGATCGTTCCGCTCCGAAGTGGTTCGATGGCTTCACGCTCGTCGTCATGCGTGCGCGGCGCAGGCTCGAGAGCGAACGCCTCGATGATGACGCGCCCGAAACGCTCACCGTCTCGAATGCCGTGCTCTGTGAGGAGATCGCGAGCGTGCGTGGTCGCGGCATCCAGCTGCTTCTGCATCGCTTCGCTCGATTTTCCGTACACGAACGCGAGCTCTTCGACGCTCAATTCGCGCGCATGCCGAAGCTCCAATAGCTCGGACTCCGCGTCGCTCAGCTCGAAGCGGAGCTTGTTCAACGGGCTCACCGACATGTGCGCCGAGGGCAGCGCGCGCCAAGGAAGCGCCTCGAGATCTTGCTTTGTGGGCGAGCGGTGCGGGCGGCTCTGGTTGTGCAGGTAGCCACGCGCAGCGCGGTAGAGACGCGCGCGGACGCCCGGTGCCTTGATCAAGTCGTTACTCTCGGTCTTGGCGACGAACGCGCGGAGCTTTGCGAGGTAGTGGTCGGCGCGCTCGGTTGAGCCGGTCCGGACCGCGAGGTACTGACGAATGCCTTCCGAGTAGAAGCGAAATGCACGGCCATGCAGGACGTCGACGATCGTCTGCGGTTGACCTTGCGACAGCGCGATGGATGCTGCGGCCTGAGTCAGAGCTGGGCCTCCATTGTCGAGCGGGCGCAGTTGATTCAGCAGAAAGGGGACGGTTCCCATGGTTGCCTCTCACTAAGTGGGGAAAGGTAAGTGTGAGTCACCCATGCGGCTGGCCTCAACAAATCGGCATCCGCTTAACCCCAAGCGTGGAGTGTGTTCAAGGCGTACAGCACTGCGAGGAGAGTCAGTGCGGCAACGATGTTCAGCAGGAAGCCTACGCGCATCATATGCGGTAGCCGGACCAAGCCCGTTCCATAGGCGACCGCGTTTGGTCCTGTCGCGATTGGAAGCATGAATGCGCAGCTTGCGGACAAACCGACCGCGAGGGCGGGTGGAAGCGGCGACACGTCGAGCTCGACAGCGGCTGCGATCGCAAGTGGGACGATCATGTTCGAGGATGCGGTATTCGAGCAGGCCTCGGTGAAGAACACGGTGAAGACGATCAGTGCCGCGGTGAGTCCCCAGAGTGAGCTGATGCCGGTGACGGCCAAGAACCACTGGCTGATGTCGGCTGCCAATCCGGTGTCGAACATCTGGGCGCCCAGCGATAGGCCGCCCCCGAAAAGAAGGATCAACCCCCAATCGATGCGGGCCGCGTCGTGCCATGGGAGAACTGGGGCTTTTCCATCTTCGTCGCGAAAGAGGAAGAGCGGCGCGGCCGCGAGGATCGCCACTGCGCCGATGGGAAGGGCACGCGCGACTTCCGCCGCGTAGGGAGCGTCCAGCGCGCGCATGATCCCTGGGACGGTCCAGCCCGCGACCGCCAGGCCAAAACAAGCGGCCGTCACCTTCTCGCCCCAGGACCAGGGGGAGCTTACCATCGTCACGTTGGTTTCGGCGGGGGGTGGGGGAGCCAGCCATTGCAGGACGAAGCCGATTACGACGACGAGGCAAAGAGCGGAGGGGATGCCGATGCCCATCCACTGGACGAAGTCGAACTCCACGCCGGCCTGTTCCTGCAGGAAACGCACGGTGATGAAGTTGGGCGGGCTCCCGATTAGGGTTCCCATGCCCCCGACGGACGCGGCGTACGCGATGGCCAAGACGCTGCCGGCATTCGTGTCGTCGTCCTCTTCAGGAAGGGTCCCGAGCAGAATCGGGATCAAGATCGCGGCGGTCGCCGTGTTGCTGATCCACATCGACAGCACGAGCGCGGTCATCATGAACGCCATCCGAATCCGGGTGGGGGAGCCCCGGACCAGCCGAAGAGTCATCAGAGCGCGCGCGATCCGCCGGTCCAGCCCGTGACGCGTCATCGCTCGCGCGATGAAGAAGCCGCCGATGAACAAGAAGATCAGCGGGTCGGCGTAGGGCGCGAAGGCTGTGCGGCTATCCGTGACGCCGACCACGATCATGGCCGGGGCAATCAACAGCGCGGTCACGGAAATGGGCATCACCTCGGTGACCCATGCGACGATCACGGCGGCAAACACGGCGGCCAGATGTTGCGCCCGCGGCTCCAATCCGAGTGGCGCAAACCACGTCACGACAAAGAGTGTCGGAGTGAGGACGAGACCTACATTGCGCCGCTCGAACACGCGCATCCACGCGCCATCTAGCACGCCCCCCCATGGGTACGTCCAGCCCGGTGCGCCCGAAACTTGCGTCGCATCTCGTTCAGCCCCAAGGTGGTTAAATCGTGGGACACGTGCGCCTTGGACTATTTACGATTCTGGCGTGTGCAGCCTTCTGCGGCTGCGCGCCAAAACAGGATCCTTCTACCGCTCCGGTCGAGGGCGGTGGAAAGAGATCGAAACGCCTTCCGAACCCGGTGGCAGAGACCGCGCCCGAGGCCATGACGGACCCCGTCGCGTACTGGCGCGAGGGTGAATCGAGCGCACAGGTCGACGCCGCCAAGGCCGATCAGGAAGGGCACTTGCTCCTCGATTTGGGAGAGGAGTGGACCCCCTACATCCTCAGCGAGGCATCGTCTCTGGACGAGGAGCCGAAGCCCAACCAGTACCGGGAGACCTACCTCGCGTTGGCACGCGGCGAGTTCCCCGACGACCGGCACGGCTACCGCGCCGAGAAGGATCAGTATCTCGAGCTCTACGGCATCCTGCCCACGCTGACGCTCCTCCGCCAACGCTTCGCGGAGGTGGAGGCGCTCGAGTGCGCTGACGCGCTCGACCTAGAGACGCTTCGAAGCTTCGACGGGTTCCTCGCGTACGAGAAAGGGTACCGTCCCACTCGTCGCGTGAACCGATACAAGCGCTTCAAGCCCCAGATGGCGGCCCTCGTTGCGCGCGCTCAGGTCGAAAGCCTCGATCAAATCACCCGCGAGCTCGTGGCCGACGACGAAGAGTGGGAGAGGGTCGAGGAGTATCGGAAGATCGCGCCCGAGTACGAGGCGATCGTGGCGGCACAGGCCCGACTCGAGTGCGAAGGCTTTTTCGAAGGCCGGGGCGCATACACGCCGGGCCTTTTCGATTGGCGCACGCACGAAGCGCTCGCGGAGTTCGAGCGCCGGCATCGCGTGTACGGCTGGGGCTTCCTCGGCAACGACACTTTGGAGGTGCTTCGGAAGACGCCCGCAGAGACCGAGCAGGAAGCCGTGATTCGCATGTTGACCGAACGCGCCATGCACGCCGCGGAGGTCATCGAAGACGGAAGCACGTCCACGAAGAACGACGGCGAGCCGCGTACCTACACCGATGAGAGCGGGCAGCCGCGACAGATCCCGAACTTCGAGGCCGAGCTCCGCGAGCGGGTCATGGAGGCCTTCGGCTTGCAGACTCCAGAGTCCACCTACGCATGGCTGCAGTCGTTGGGCGAGATCCCCGCGCACGAGACGGTCGCGCTCCGCGGCGTCGAGCTGCCACCGTACTACAGCGATTCGATGGATCTCCAGGTCGAGGTCGACCGGGGCGACGTCTGGTTCGAATTTCCTTATGACGAGGAAGGGCGAAAGCGCTCGCAGCCGGTGGCCCGGCGCCCCCGTCTGACGATCTTCGTCAACTACAACGATCAGAAGATTCCGCTCGCCCGCTTCGGCACCACGATTGGCGGTTGGCGCGGCGACTACATCGACGGCACCGTCATGCTCAAGTACAAGGGCTCGCCGGTCGGAAAGCGCGTCTGGAGCCGCATCTCGGCCGCGCCGATTTGGGTGCCGCCCGAAAGCACGCCGCCTCGCGTGATGCTCTCGAAACGCCGGAAGCGCGGCGTAGAGTACTACGAGATCGATTACCACACGACAGGCCCGAGTTACGCGTCGGCCTATGGGTTGGTCGCGGCGTACCACCGGAAGTACTACCGAGGCCCTGACGGTGAGCTGCAGCTCGGCGGTGACGAGGGCATCCGAACGCATGGCTCGGTCGACTACATGAGCATCATGCGCCGCCACTCGCATGGTTGTCATCGCATGCACAATCACATTGCGGTGCGCCTGATGTCGTTCGTGCTCGAGCACCGTCCGCACACGCGGTACGGCTCGCAACCGATGGAGTACCGTCGCGAGTTCGAATACGAGGAAGAACTCTACACGATGGAGTTCGAAAAGGGCGGTTACAACTTCGTGCTCGACGAACCGCTCCCGGTCGAAACCCTGGAAGGACGCGTGCGCGGCAAGGTCAAAGAGCCGATCGAAATCGCGCTTCCGAGGTACGATCGTGAGCTCGAGGCGTATGTCATGCCGACCGGGGAGTGGGTGACAGTCGACCGCTACGGGACAATCACGCCGCGCGTGATGCCGTTTGACTTCGACGCGCCGCTCGAGGGGCCGGAGCTCTTGGCGCCCGAAGCGACGACAGCCGAAGCCACGTCCAGTATCACCGAATCGGGTATGCCGGCGACGGCCCCAGCGTCGATGCCGATGACGACGTCCGTAGTTCCCATGGCACCTGCTCCAACCTCTCCCTGAAGAGCATCAGGAGGGAGCGCCACGCGGTCTCTACGGGGCTTTCTGTATCGCTGTGGATAGACCGGGGAAAACGCGCGGGGCTTGTGGAAAATTAATCGTATTTCCCACAAACGAATTTCGTTGATCTAGTTTCGTGGATCGGTGACAAAAGGTGTCGGAAGATCGCGACAGCGAGCTCGGACGTTCTTTGAATCAACCCATTTGACTACGGCAACGAAAGTTGTCGTCTCTCACTCTCACGGGAGTTGGAAGCGGGGCCGCGAGGTCACGCAGTCGGGTTGGCGCGGGAGCGCGCCGAACGTGTCCGTGGGTCGTGAGGATTGCAAAAGCCGATGTGCTGATGCGTGGGTCCGAGTCGAGCGAAAGCTCCGGCGAGGGCCGTCGACGCGAGGGGCATCGGTGGAAGGCGCGCTCGAACTGGGACGCCGCTCTGTTTCACCACACGGCGGCCGCGAAGGTTCTCGGCGGAAATCAAAGAGCGACAGGCACTGGAGCTCTTGGTGCACCGCGACGGCGCGTCACAGGTTCGGTGCTCGGCCGCTTCGGCGGAGCGAGCGCCCGCCTGAGTGAGCGCGGCGCGGTGAAAGCGCTGGTTCACCGTCAGAAGCCGGTTCGGAGCCGGTGGCGGTAATCCCACGAGGTTCGGGTGCCCATCTTTGAAAACTAAAACTCTGGATTGCACGCGTCGGCCTGAACGTGCTGCGCGGCTCCATTGCACACGGTATCAATACCGGCAGTGGGGCGCGGGGCGGCATGAGACATCGGATCAACAAGAAGCGCATCCCAACTTCGCCCACGGCGAGCCGAAAGCCGCGGGTTCAGGTACGGCGAGAGTCGTCGCGGAGTCCAATCACGGCGGTTTGCTAAACCCAAACCGTTGCTGGGACTCTGTCCGAAGGAGGAGCGTAGGGCGACCTACGCAGCACCCTCGGTATCTCGAGACCTTCAAGTCGAGAGGTACGACGACAGCGCACGGGACGTGTCGGTCAAAGCTCTTCCAGTGAGTCCAATACCTCACGCGGAGGGTTAGCAGGCTTCCCGACGGGGAATGCATCGCGCCGAAACGTGTCGTGCAAAGCTAGCGTGGCTGAATAGGCCCGCCATCGAGCCTCGAGCTCGAAATCCAGACAAAGGCGGTCGGGGTGTGCGCACCGTATGTGCGCACACACAACCAAGCGACGAGCAATCGTCGCGAGGCCAGCGAACTTCCAAAGGGGCGATCCGTGCCGGGTCGCCCCTTTTCTAATTGGGCGCGGAGATTGGGGTTTGATTTTCGGTACTTGCAGCGTTTGGGGCTGCTACCGGTTCTCGTTCGTTGACCTCACGTTGACATGAGGCGGCGAGGAGGGCTCGAGAGCCTGCACCAAGCGCAGCTGCGCGCGCTGCCCGAGGTGCGCGTATTGATGCGTGCTCTTGGCCGAAGTGTGCCCGAGCTGCGCTTGAATGGCTTTGATGGAATGCCCGCCCGTGGCGGCCTGGCTGGCCACCGAATGGCGGCCGATATGGTGGTGGCCGATCTCCCGGAGCCCAAGAGCTCGTTGGACGAGTTCGGAGGGGCCTCGCGTGGGAGTAGATGCGGTTGGGGAAGGTACCCGTCCTTGCTGAACAGGAACTCCGGCCCCGCGTACCCCTGCTGGATGTGCCAGCAAATGGCGTCGACCACGTCTTCGGTGAGAGCAAGGGTCAGCACCTTGTTGTTCTTGCGCGGCCCGAGCACGGCGGGCCGGTCCTTGTGGCCCCGCTGCACCGCCCGATCGATGATGAGCTGCGGCGGGATATCCCGGATTCGATCTCGCGCGATCGCGTAGACTTCGCCCGTACGAAGGCCGAGCCGGGTCGTGAGGTAGAAGAACGCGTACCATTGGGGGAACATGTCGAACATGCCCCGGAGCAGCCGGTCGCGCTCCTCTTCCGTGTACCAGTCGATGGCCGGTTCCGGGACGCTCTCCATCGGCACGTAGGGCACCGATTTCAGGTGCCCTCGTCTCCACATGAACCGAAGCACCGCCCGCACGATCTTGAGGCGATTGTTGATGGACTCCGGTCCGAGGTGTGTTGGCAAGCCTGCCTTGAGCTCGTCGATCACCGAGGTGTCGACTTGCTCGATGTACAGATGCCCGATGTGCGACTCGAGGTCGCGCCAGAAGCGCGTGCAGTTGTCTCGGCTGCCCGGCTTCATCGTGGTGGCGGACAGGTACATCCTGTACGCATTCGCCATGAGAAAGCGCTTTTGCCCGGAGATGAGCTCCTCCCGCTTTCGTCGTTCGGCTTCGCGCGCCTCGGCCATCGTTCGGAAGCCAGCTTTGCGCTGGCGCCCGTAGCCCTTCGAGCGTGAAGTCGTACTGCCATGATTTGCTTAGTCTTCTAATGGCCATGCGGCTCGTTTCCTTTCTGCGTGGAACTTCCGCATCGCCATGTCCGGATTCGTCAGGAAGAGGTCTAACATACCCCGACGGAATCGGCGCACGCGCGGCCGCCCGTACGACCGGAATTCGCCTCCCGGAGACGAGGTTTTCGTAGACGTCGGTTGGACCAGCCGGCGTACGCCGCCGCATGGGCGTAGGTCTGCCAGGCGGCGACATGCGTGCTGTGAGTCGCATCGGTCATTCCCTGTTATCGGTTTTGCCCCCCAAAAAGTTGCGCGAGCCCATTGCTGGGCGGCCGCGTGACGGAGAGCTTGCTCGGCTCCCCCGACCGCTGGCTCGTCGGCGCGACCTGGCGCTACTTGTCGCTCGCGGTGCCCTCGTTGTGCACTCGCACGACACTAGTTGGCGTACGCGCGACACTTCTTGCCGCTTCTTGTTGTTCTTGCCGGGAAGTGTCGCGGTTGTGACCGAAAGCGACAGGTTGTGACTCACCGGCGACAACCAGCGTCAGTTTGCGACTCGCTACCGGAGGGCAAGGTGGAGTTTTGTTAAACAAAACTGCAAGCGCAGCGCACGAACTCTTCGCCGTTCGCTGCTCCGCGCTTGATTGACGTGCTCAACGCCTTCGGCTTATTCGCAGCGGAGGTCCGACGTCGTGGAGACTCCACGGCAAGTGTCCCGTTGTATCCAGAAGATCGGCCAGCGACGGGGGGCTAGGAATTACCAGACTGCTCAACGAAGGCGATCCGGGTGGTCGCGTTGTCTAGAACCGTTTCATGCCAGGCGTGCGAATAAGCCGAAGGCGTTGAGCGTGCGGTTCACGGTCGAGCTCGGGGCGAGGACCCGCGGCGCACGCCGAGCAGTTTTGGTGTCTGCCAAAACTATGCCTTGCCCGAACAGAGTCCGGTTCCTTTTGACGCACAATGAACAATTTTGGAACGTACTTCGCGAATCTGAAGCAAAGGGACTCGTATTGCCTCGTAATGACGCAATCTGCATCAGAGTTAGTCAGACCGAACTACTTTTGCGCAAGAAGATGCAGAGTTATCCAGAAGAGAGCAGGACGAGTCACTATCATTCAAAACGCGCCAGCAAATAATGCGCTGACTCGCGCTGACTTCTTTCGTGAGCAAGACGTTACGCGGCCAGTTGCAAGGCAGCTAGTGAGCTCGAGTGAATCTCCTTGGAAACGGCACTAGGGTCCGACTAGCTGACGGCGCACACGCCGCCACAAACCCTTGGCAGAGGTCCTCGCACTGGTGCTAGGGTCACAGCGCAATGCGCACGCTGCTGGTCATCGTTGGGATGTGTGTCATCGGGGCGCACGGCTGCCGGCGCGTGGACTCGTCGCGCCAAGAGGCTCAGAAACCGATGGAACACGCAGTGTTGGTCGAAATCCCGCTCACCGGTGACGGATTCGGTACGTCCGAGGAGCAAGACGTGGTCATTCGCCTAGAGGACGCCCTGACCCGGGCGCTCGCGGCAGATCCGACTATCGAGGTAGATGGTCACGAGTTCGGCGACGGCAAGGCCACGCTCTACATCTATGGGCGTGATGCCGACGAAATATTCCGTCTCGCCAAACCAGAGCTGGCGAAACACCCGTCGAGCGAAAGCATCGTGGTGACGCGCCGGTACGGACCTGCAACCGATCCTGAGATCGAAGACGCTTGTGACCGGGCTGTAGGGTAATCGCTCGGCTTTGGGAGCACGACGAGCGCGGTGCAAACCGCTTCCACCCAACCTTCCACTTTGCGCGGGACACCTCGGGACGGCACGCAACGCTACGGGACTTCACGTCGTTAATGTTGCTGAATTTTCCGAACGGTGCTCGAGGCTAGGAGAGGCGTGCCAGGGTTTCGGGCGCTTCTCGATCGAATGGGCGACGGAGTTACGTGATCTCGGACTCTTCTTCTACTTCGGTCGAATCCCCCTCCGCTGATTGGGTATCAGCGTTCGCTGCGTGTCAGAGCCTGCTCGACGTGATACCTTCGCTTTGTCTAATGGACACTCTGGTGCTGATACTCGCCGTACTGGGCGTGCCCATACTTATGATTGGTCTGGTGTCCCTTCTCGCGTTTCAACTGACCGCCCAGGAGGATCCCGAGTCGCTGTTTGATCGCGAGAATACCGGATCTGCGTACGTTCCGATGAAGGTCGTCATCGGAATTGCCGCCCTCGCGATGATCGGCGGATTCTTCTTCGCTTTGGCCTTCGTCGGGGAAGTGACCTTGGGATGGCTGTTCGTGGCCTTCGCCTTTTGGGCTCCGTTGGTTCGCGTCCTCCACCGCCCGAAACGAAAACCGAGACCACGGGTTTCGGAAGACGAAGACGTCCCCTTGAAACGCGCTATCCCAGGCTTGATAGTGGCGGCCGCGGTCGGCGCTCTGTGGGGGCATGGTCACGCGGAGCCATTAGCGGAAACGCGTTCTCCGCAGGGCTCGGCGTTCTCATAGCGGTGAATGTCTTGCTCAAGCGGCTCACGCCGCGAGGCCCTTGAGCGCTTGGGCGGCCTCCTGCTCCGTGATCTCTCCGGCGGAAACGCGCTCGTCGAAGACCTCACAAAGGAGCTTGCTGACTTTCTGCAGGGCATCGTTGGCCGTTTTACCGTAGGCCATCACGCCCGGCACTGCCGTGATCTCGGCGATCCAGCGGCCGTCTTCCTCGCGCTCGAGCTCGATGCGAATTTCGCCCATGGCCCTATTGTGGAACAGAAGCCTTCGGCCGCCAAGAGCTCTCCGGCGCGCGTTTGGCGGCCCCGGTTTCTCCCTCGTTGACCTGACGTTGACGTAGCGATCTGAAATCGAGTGATTTGGCGTGACGAACCGTGAACATGGTGATGCGGCTAAGCTCCCGCGATCGTTTGGAGTTGGTTGTTTTCGTTGACTGTTCGGCGGACATCGAAAACCGCTCTCGATATCCGTGCCGGGTCGCCCCTTTTCTAATTGGGCTCTGGCGCGTGAGTTGTGGTTTCCGGCGCTTTGCGGCGGTTTGTGCAAAGCGGACGCGACGGTCCGTCTGGGGGAACGGCGACCGAGCGCGTTGTCATGTAGGGCGCGGGTCCCGTATATGCTCCGCATGGCACTCGAGTCGATCGCACCGGACGTCTGGGTAGCTTCCATGGCGAACAGCTTCATGGGCTTGCAGATGGGGACGCGAATGACGGTCGTCCGCCTGACCGACGGATCTCTTTTCGTGTACTCACCGATCCGGCTCGACCCTGGCCTCCGGCGAGACCTCGATGCGATCGGCCCGGTCCGCCATATCGTCGCGCCAAGCCTCTACCACCATCTTTTCGCGGGCATGTTCGCCGCTGCGTATCCGAATGCGAGGATGCACGCTGCGCCTGGCCTCCCAGAGAAACGAAAGGATCTCGCCTTCGATGCGGTCCTGGGCGAAGAGCTCGATCCAGCCTGGCGGAGCTGCCTCAGTTCCCTCCCGCTCGACGGTTGTGCATTCGGGGAAGTGCTCTTCTTTCACGGACCTAGCCGGACGCTGATCTCGGCGGACCTCGTGGAGAACTTTCACACGTCGGACCATTGGCCGACGCGGACCTACCTCAAGGCGGCCGGCATCTACGGCACGTGCGGCGTCAGCAGGCTGATCAAGCTGATGTTCCGCGACAAGGCCGCATCCCGTCGCGCCATCGACCGCGCTATCGATTGGAACCCGGAGCGGATCACGTTGGCCCACGGGGAGCTGGTCCTCGAACAAGGCCAAGAGGTCTTGCGCAACGCATATGACTGGCTGAAAGCATGACGCCAAGCGCGTGAACGGGCACGCTCTTCGAACGGTGTCGCGACCGACGCATCGGACTAGCGAGTGGGCGCTCCGAGATCTTTCGATACACTGCGGGCATGAGGATCCGCGACCACCACCAGCGAGCCATCGACCGCCTGGCGGACGCCTACCGCGACGATCCGTGTTTCCGTGGGCTGATCATCGGGGGCTCTGTCGCCAAAGGCTGCGCCCGCGAGGATTCGGATGTGGACTTCCTCATCATTGCAACCGACGACGTATTCGAGCGGCGCTTGGCCGCGCGCGATCTGTTTATCAATCGCAGGGACCTCTGTGACTATGATGGCGGTTACGTCGACGGCAAAGTGATCAATCTCGGGTATCTCCACGCCCTAGCAGAAAAGGGAAATGAACCTTCCCGCGCAGCGTTCGAGGGTGCCTTCGTCGCCTACTCACACGTCTCAGACCTCGATGCCCTTCTGCAACGCATCCCAGTCTATCCCGAGGTCGGGCACGCTGAGCGCATCAAGTCCTTCTACTGCATGGCGTTCATGCAGCACTGGCTCATGCAGGAGGCTGAACGCCACGGCAATCGCTACACGATGACACGGGCCGCCAGTCAGCTCGCGTTATTCACGGGCCGGTTGTTGCTGGCGCACAACCGAAGACTCTTCCCGTACCACAAGTGGCTGCCGAGGGCCCTCGAGTCGGTGCCCGACAAGCCCACCGAGCTGATGGTTTGTTTCAATGACTTGCTCGATGAGCCCAGCGGCGACCATGCCACCGCCCTGTTCGAGCGGGTCCGAAGCTTCAAGGACTGGGGCGTGAGCGACCTCGAGGCCTACACCTGGTTCATGACCGACGTGGAGTGGAGCTGGATGTCTGAATGCACGCCCATGGAAGACTGGTAGATTCGCTCGCGGCGCGGCGTGCTCGCGCATGGGTTTGCCCGGTTTCGCTCTACCGACTGTGGCACCGATCGGTTGGTCGCGTTCTCGTGCAAAGGCCGAGGCTTCTGCACGAGCTGCGGTGCGCGGCACTCTCCGTCTCGGAAGGCGAGGAGAGAATGTTGTCGAGGTTTAGGAGCAATCCTTCCGGTTGAAAGCAGCAATCTTCCGGGTTGAAAGCAGTGCGAGCAACAACCCACCCAGGTTGGCGCTCCGCCATAGTCCGCCGCCGGCCGCCACCTTGAAGTTCTGGGAGAAAACGCCTCTTTGCCGTGGGAGCCACCAACCCGGGTGGGGTCGCTGGGTCGCTGCGAAGACACAATTTCGTCTAGCCAAACGGGGCCCGGAGACCTTATCCTCGGGGCACTTGGAGGTTGTCATGCGATATCTATTCGGACTTGTGTGTGTGCTGGCAGTGGGCGTCATGCCCTTGATCGGCTGTAGTGATTCTGATTCGACCGGCGATGGCGGTTCAGCGGGCGCAGGTGGATCCGCAGGTTCAGCGGGCTCGGGCGGCTCAGCGGGCTCCGGCGGAGGCAGCGGGGAGGACGAATGCACCAACGCAGCGGACACGGCCGTGTACGACGACCTCCAATACGAAACCGCTACGGAAACCCTCACGGGTCCAGAGGCTGCCTCGCAGATCGCGAGTGATTGTGTGTTCGGTAACCTACAAGCCGTACCGAGCAACCCCGGCTGCGGCCAAGAGGCCCAGGCAGTGCTCATCTGCGGTGGGGTGAATTGCACGGACGAGACGATTCAAGCCCTCTCCGATTGCGTCGTCGAGTGCCAGCAGGCCCTCATCGAGGAAGTCACTGGCGAGACGCTTACGCAGCCCTGCGCCGACTGCTACGGCGCGAGCGTCACCTGCAGCGCAGTGCAGTGCGCAACTGCTGGCTGCACCGTTCCCGATTCGGCTAATTGCGTCGCATGCCGTTGTGAAAACGACTGTACGCCAGGCTTTGATCGGTGCTCGGGGCTGCCGTCGCAAGGAACTTGCAACTAGCTCGAACTGGTCCTGAGCTCAGGGCTTGTGGGCAAGCGCGCCAAGAAATGAGAGCAGCACGGCGTTCGACAGCGAGCGCCGTGCGACGCTCCCCCCACCTACGTCAGAGAACGCTCGATCCCAGTTCCCAGGCACACGAATGCGGCGCAATCGCGCCGAGGAATGGGTCCGACGGCTCACCCGCGAGTCGAACGTCACCCTCAATGATTTGATCTGGTCGGTGTTCGTGCTCCCTTAGCCCATCGGGATCACGATGAGCGCCCAAGTGCGTGGTACTACTCGTTGTGTCGCGTGGGGTGCCGCAGGCAGAGGGCGTTTGTTTTTCCGATCAGCAGCAAAGGCTCTTGCCCGAAGCGGTCGGGGTCGCGACGACCACGTGCTTGCCTTTCGAGGCGAGAGCGAACGCCGGCGCCGGGTGGCTGTAGAGCTCGGAAATGCCCCGCTCTCGAAGCCCACGCACGACGCCCGGTGCGAGCCCCGGCGGCATGGGCAGGACCTGGCCCACCTGAGGCTGGACATCGTGACTCCCTATCACGTTCCGCCAAGTGCTACTCGTTCGCGACGATTCGAGGACTTCTGCCGCCCCTGGGGCCTCTGCCACGGCTACGCCAGCCTTCGGCATGGCTGTGTTTTGCGAGTTGTATGCCCCCACTGCGCTCACGCGAAGGACTGTACGGTTGTGTAGGCTGCCGGGCCAAGAATCTCTAATCACCTTGGGCAGATTCGTTTCGGGCCCTAGTGTTGTCTTGACTGGGGGCGGGGGCGACTTCGTCGAGGCCCACACCGACACAGGAGATAAAGAATGAGAATCGTTCCGTCGCTATTGATCGCATTGGCACTCGTCATCGGCGTTTCGGCCGCCACCGTGCCCAGCGCCAGCGCTGATCCCCAAGCGGACGCGAAGGGCGCCGCTGCTAAGGAAGCTGACAAGGCCAAGAAGGAAGCCGACAAAGAGGCCTATCGAACCAAAGAGAAAGCGATAGCCGCTGAAGACAAGGCCAAGAAAGAGACCGGCAAGGCCAAGAAGGAAGCCGACAAAGAGGCCTACAGAGCCAAAGAGAAGGCAATAGCGGCCGAAGACAAGGCCGGCAAAGAGGCCGACAAGGCAAAAGAAAAGGCCAAGGCTGATGCAGAAGCCCGCAAGGAGGCTGCGAAAGCCAAAGCCGAAGCTCGCAAAGCCGAACAGCAAGCCAGAGCTGCGGAGCTCAAAGCGGCTCGTATAGAACGCCTAGTCGCGCAGGAGGAACGCCGACACGCCGCTCAGACCAAAGAGATCGAGAGCCGGCGCGCTCGCGTGAACGCGGCGCATGAAAAGCAAACCAAGAGTGTCGACGAAGCTGCTGCCCGCGAAAAGGCGCGGTACGAGAAGCGCATCAAGGAGCTCAAGGCTCAGTAGATACGCAAAACCAGCTCGATACAAAGCCCGTCTCCTTTCCGGAGGCGGGCTTTTCAGTTTCGAGGTGGTTAGCTCTGACCCGGAAGCGTTGCGTTCGGGTCGTAGGGTGCGCACAACAACCCCACCGAGGTTGAGCACTGACCACGCCAACAACCCTACCGAGGTTGAGCACTGACCACGCGGGAACTGGGGGCCGGGCGCGCGGCTCCAGGCCCACTTCGAGCGCCGAGCGCGCTGGCCGAAGGGGTCGGATGCGCATTCCCGGCGAGAACTCGGCTCAGACTCTGCGATCAGGAGCGCCTCCAGAGCGCACCTGTCCGTCGGCCGACGCACGACACGACGTCCGAGCTCGTCCCGACTTGGTCGGGCGCCCTAGGTTTGGGCCACAGCGCCATGCACCCGGCACATGCACCAGGTGCCCTGTGGAAACACCACGCTTCTCAGTCCCGCGCGCCATTGCTCAAGGGCGTGTCGGTACGCCTGACGAAAAGCGCGAAGCTCGGCGACCGCCTCAAGTAACACCTTCTTCTGCCCACGGCCTACGGCGAAGGTCGGATTTCGATCTCGGAGCAGCTCGAAGCTCTTGGCACGCCGATAGGGGGAGAGACGGCGGACGCGGTCTGCGCCGAGCGTGCGCCAGCCCCGCTTCTTGATCTCCGCGTAAGCGCGGCGCTCCTGGCGCCCAAGCTCCGCTTGGACGGCTTGACGCACGGCATCCGGAGCGTAGCGCTGCTTGAAGATCGGGGGCATGGTAAGTGAGAGTTCGATGGTGTCGGACCACTGCCGATTCTTGCGGTCGAAGTACGCGTTCGGGCGTTGGAGGGTCCAGGTACGGCGCCCGAGCTCGTGAGGCAGCACCGTGATGCCCGGCCAGTCCTGCGCGTAGCGCACGAGGCCAGCCTTGACCGGGTTGGCCATGACGTACGCGAGCTTTTCGATGACGGCTTGCTCGGTCAACAGCCGTACGACGGAAGATGACTTGTGGTCCCAGGTGGGGCCTTCCCACTTGCGCAGGACCTTGGTGCCGAGGGACACCAGGCGGTGAAGTCGGCGCAGGAAGTCTGGGTAGCGCCCCTGCGGGTCGGTCACGATCAGATGCTCGTGCGTCGACATCAGGGTGACGGCATGCACGAGGATCCCGAACTGTCGGGCGCACAGCGCGAGGGTGTACAAGTAGAGCCGGCGGATGGCGGAGTCGGGACGGAAGAGATGATGTCGGCGAAGGGTGCGTCGGGTGATCATCAAGGTGTCACCGGGGACTACGAGGCGCGGTTGGGTCATAGGCGAGCGGTACGCAGGAAGCGCGCCACCGGACTTGCAAGGGATCTCGAGGTGTTGCGGTGCCTCGATTGGCGGATTCCGTCGAACGGTTTGGCGGACGCCAACGTCGGTGGGTTTTCGCCGCGCTGCAACGTCGGTGGGTTTTCGCCGCGCTGCAGGATCGATATTTGGCGGGTGGCGGGTGCCGAGGGAACGTGGTCAGTGTGAGCTTCGACGGGGGGCTGAGCTGGGAACAATCGACCTTGCCAAAGTGGACGCCGTGTACTGGCGGCGAGTGGGCGAGAGCGAGCGACCCATGGGCTAGGCTCGCGGCCAATGGGGACCTCTACAGCGTCTCTCTCGTGATCACCGCTGCAAAGGAGAGCGAACCCAAACACAGTGGAGTGTTGGTGCACCAATCTAGCGATGGGGGACTGACCTGGGGCGATCCGATCACGGTCTCGGAAACGAACGTCGGCTTCGGTGATGACAAGCAGAGCATGGCCGCCGATCCGTTCGACGAGTGCTTGCTCTATGTTGCATGGACCCGAAGCCGCGATCCCACAGGGCAGGGAGACATGCTGTTCAGTCGCACGACCGACAGCGACCCGGGCGATACGGTCTTGGTGCCCATTCACGGACGGTAGATCAAACGACCACACCGTGGTTGGCGTTGCCGTGCCAAGCTCGAAGTCGTCGGGTAGCGTCGTGTGGTACGGGTAAGATATGCGCGGGGTCCGTGCGGCAAGGAAACGGCTTTGGTCGGTGGGTGCCAGCGCTTCCGGGCTGGCATTCTTGTCTTTGGTTGCCGCCTTCTTGGGCATAGCGGGCAAAGACCCCCCCTGGATCGACTGGGCCATTCGCACGTTTCTCGGCGGGTTGGTCGTGCAGTCGATTTCCTTCTTCGGAAGGCCGCGATCGCTGAGTGTTCTCGTCGCGTGGTTGTGTGTTGCCGTCGGCTTCTTTGTTGGCCTATTCGGCCTCTTCAACGTCACCACGCTCTTGTGCTTCAGCTTTGCTCAACTCGTCATGATCGAACGATATCGGAAGCCGCCTCGAGCGTTGCCCAACACGTCGTAAGCACGCAGCGCGGCGCACGGAAGAGCAGTGGCGCCAAGCGGCCTCGCAGGCCGCTCAATCTAGTTGGTTTGGCGGAGCTCGAACGACGCTTTCGATATCCGTGCCGGGTCGCCGCCTGCTTATGCCCACTCAATCGACAACCCGTGCGACCAAGCCGGTGCCCTCCGGCAGCGTCACGTCACCGCCGGTGCGAAGAAGCCCGAGTCCGTAGGTCAGAACCGCCAAGGTCACCGAGCCCTTGATGCGACTCTTCCCCTCGAAGCGTTGCGGCGCGTCGTCGAGGCGAACGACGCCTCCGTTTGCGTCCGTCGTGCTCTTGAACGACACCTCCATCCAACCGGGTCGGCCGATGCGTGGGTTCTTGCGACGGGCGACGTTCGCCATCACGACCGTTCCCTTTTGAACGACTACGGTTCCTCGGCTGTTCGTCACGTCCTCCAAGACCGCGAAGTACGGCTGTTGCCCCGTGCTCGTAGGCTTCTCGGAAGCGGCGTCCCGCGAAGCGATCGGAAGAACGGCGACCACCGGAATCGAGGTTCCGGGGGGCACGCCCTCGGTGTCCGAGCGCGTGGCGACTGCTTCCGGCTGAGTCGTCCGCACCTGGCGCACTGGTGACCCGCAGGCCACGAGGGTCAGGGCGAGGGTTCCGGCGACCATCATGTCGCGGCTGAAGCCCGGGAAGCGCTTGTTGTTGCTGAGGTCTTTCATTGGCTACTCCTTTGGTGCCCCTCAATCTGGTCCTTGCAGAACCGCAAGCAAATCAGCTTTCTTGCACATGGTCCTTGCATTTGTGCAAGGATTGCAAAATGGAGCGCTGGGACGATCTCCGCATATTTCTCGCCGCGTTTCGCGAAGGTAGCTGTGCGGCTGCCGGCGCGCGCTTGGGCGTCAATCAGAGCACGATCAGCAGGAGGATTTCAGCCCTCGAGACCGCTCTCGGCGTTCGGCTCTTCGACCGAACCCCAGAGGGATTGGTTCCCACGGCCGCCGCTGAGGAGATCGTTCCTCGCGCCGAGCTCTTCGAGGTGACCGCCGCCGAGTTGATCGGTGCCGTCGAAGGGCTCGACACGAGCTTGTGCGGCGTCGTGCGGATTGCGTCTCCCCACTTGATCGCCAGCGAGCTTCTGGCACCGGCGCTTCCGACGTTTCTCGCGGACCGGCCTGGCTTGCGCGTGGAGCTCCTAGCGGGGGACGCGGTCGTGGACCTCACCCGGCGGGAGGCGGATCTCGCGCTTCGCTTCGTTCGGCCTGACCGCGGCGACCTGATCGTGCGTCGCGTTGGCACGCTGCGTTTCGGCGTCTTCGGCTCGAAGTCATATCTCGACGCGCATCGAGGCGAGTCGCCAGACAAGCTCGCGTGGCTCGATTGGGACACCACGCGAGCGCAGTTGCCGGACGCGGCTTGGCTTCGCGCGGAGTTTCCGGGAGTCGAACCTTTGCTCCGCACCAACAGTCTGGGGGTCAGGCTGCGTTCAGCCACCGCAGGACTCGGCGTCGCCGTTGTCGCGAGATCGCTCGCCGCACTCTACCCGGAGCTCGAGGCGCTCGAGGGCTTGCCCCCCATTCCGGAGGTCCCCGTGTGGCTGGTGGGTCACCGTGCGCTCCGGAGCCTGCCCCGCATCAAGGCCGTTTGGGCGTTTCTCGAGGAGACGACGGCCGAGCTCGCATAGTGCGACGCGGAGCGCGCGCTCCATCTCGCGCGGTGGCAGGCCGCTTTTCAGGAGGGCTTGCTGGGTGCCGTGGCTTGCTGCGCGGCTGAGGGACGCTTTGCCTTCTCGCGGGCCTCCAAGGCCAGCTCTCGTACCTTCGCGATATCCTCATCGGAGAAGACGCCATTTACTCCCGAAATCGCCGCCAGACGCATGCCGTGCTTCAACCCCAGCTTGTAGATTTCATGCACCTTTTCCCACTCGATGGTCCGGCCGAGGGTGAAGTTCTCGAACCGACCCTCGAGCGTGAGCACGATGGTCTCCGCGAGGCACGCGTACACCACGTTGGGGTCGTCGAAACCGATCTTCTTCATGCTCACTTTGCCGGGGAGGTACACCTCACCCGACTCGATGACCAACACATCCGGACGTTTGGCCACCTCTTCCGCGGGCAGGTCGAGTGGCCGCGCCACGTCGGTGATCACACAACCCGGCTTCACTTTCATGATGTCGAGGATCTTTTTGCCAGCCCCGGAGGTTGCCGTGACGATCATGTCCATGTCGCCAATGCTGCGGTCGCCGTCTGCATAGGACGCCAGCACCAGCTTCGCCTCTGGCGATTCTCTGAGGATCGACTCCTCGAGCACCAGCAGTTTTGCGGATTCGGGCGACACCAGGTGGACTTCTTCCGCTGTCCGAGCGAGCAGCCTGGAACAAGCCGAACCGATCGCACCGGTGGCACCCACCACCATCGCCTTGCCCTTGATTCTCTGGCCCTTCTCGAGCTCGACTAGGCCGAGCCGCGCGGCGGCGTCATGGGCTGCCCACAGGGCGCCGGAGGCGCTGTAGCTATTCCCCGTCGTGATAGGCAAGGGGGCGCGCTTGGCCACGGTGACCCCCGCGTCTCCGACCACTTTGGTGAAGGCCCCGAGGCCCATGATCTGGGCGCCCATCTTCTTGGCCATGTCCGCGGCCGCCAACAGTTGGCGATACGTGAACTCGGGGCTGTGAGACATGATTTGTTTGGGCGTACCCCCGACAGTGATCAGCCAGCCTTTGGCTTCCACCCCAGAGGGAGACCGAATGCCCCCCACTTCCGAGTACACCATGGGCGGCGTGTAGGCGATCGCCTTCTCGACCAGATCCATCACCGCTGGCGGTGATACTTTCGACAGTATCTCGAGGGGCTTCAAGTTCGTCAGGTACTTTTGCGAGAGCGGGTGGATGACAAACGCAAAGCGATTGATCTGTCTCTTGCCCTCGATCGGATAGAGAATTCTCGGTTTGAGATCGAGATCGGTGAAGATCTCTAGGTAGTCGTCGTGCGCGATCTCTTCGGCCGGTTTGCCCAAGGTAGCCAGGATCATCGCCTCTACGACATTGAGGCCGACGGTCTGCTCGAACAGCTGGATGCTGCAGTCGATCACGACCCGAACACCCCGTTCCTTCAGGGCCTCCTGCCGGTCGGGGGAAATCGTCGAGGTCAGCACGACCTTCCCGTCCAGCTCGCCCGGACCGTATCGCTCGAGCTGGTGGTAGGACGCGACGATGACGTCCGCGTCCCGTACCGCTTTTTTCAGAAGGAATCTGTTGAACTCCTTCCCGGAAGCCAACGACGGCAGCAAGCCGTTTTCGGGACCGAATCGCCGCACCGGCTGACTTCCCGCCGCATACATTTCTAGTGCATTCAACGAATGCAGGAGGCCCGGCGCGCCGAACTGGAGCACAGGATCGGCGAAGGACAGGTTCTCGGTGTACTCCGCCATGACGGACGCCAAGCGGTAGTTGGTCGTGCCCGACAGAAACAACACTTTGGCGTTGTTGAAAAAGTTCCCGAGCTCGAGCTGGGCCGAGCGCAACGACCACTCCTGCACGATGCCGCGAAGTCGCGCGCCGGTGCTCACGAGGGTATCGCCCGCAAGCTTTTCGAGCTTTGCGGTATCGCGCTGATGAAAGTGATGGGTTCCGACCCAGTAGTGGTCGTGCACCAAACCGAGCCCGATGGCATCGACCTTGTCCCGCCATTCGACGATGAGCTTTTCGGCTGCCTTGAAATCGTTGTCGGTACCAATGCGAACGACGTTGAAATCGTGGCCGAGGAATTGGGTCGAGAAGCTACAGTCGAGACTGAGGGGACCCAGGCTGATACTGGCGATGCTCTTCATAGGTGCTTTTCCCGCGCTTTGAAAATCAGGTGCCTAAGGTACAGGCTTCTCGTCGCCAGAACCAGTGCGCTCTCCGGTGGCGCTGGAAAGGGTTACATCCTGCTCGAGGACGTATTTGGGTGTGGGCACCAGGCCCGGAGCCAAACGAGGTTGACCAACAGCGAAACGCTGAGGCCGATGACGCCAACCTGGCCCAAGGATCGTAGGCCGGGGCTGTCGGCGGTCATCAACGCGCCAAAGGCCACCATCGAGGTGAGGGTGGATGCGGCGACAGCCTTGTAGGTCGCGTACTGCTGCCGGCCGTTGTCGAAGTCGTGTGCCCAGCGCACGTGCACAGCCCCGTCCACGGCAAGACCGACCACGACCGGCACGGCGAGGAGGTTGTAGAGATGGAGATCGATACCGAAGACGCTCAGCACGGAGGCAAAGAGAATCGTGCTCAATGCCGTTGCCAGGAAGACGTCACGCGTGACCGAGAACGATCGGCTCGCGATGGCGGTAGCGGCGATCAAGCCGAGGAATACCAGGGCCAGAATCCACGGCGAGTCTGCGATGAGAGCTGGCGTCACCTCGCCGAGGAGCGCCGGCGCAGAGGCGAAGGTCACATCCGGATGCGCTTCGCGCAACTGATCGAGCCAGGTGGCCAGGCTTTCCATCGCGTCCGCGTTCGAGCCGCGCAGTGGAACATAGATGATGCCGCTCTTGCCGATCGAGCCGTCCTTCAGGACGAGGGTTGCCGCGAGCCATTTTGGGATCTGCTCCGGCTCCGGGGGCCCCTCGACATCGACCCAGGGTTCGAGCTCGTCGAGCTCTTCGAGGAGCTTCGTGTCTTCGCGCTCGACAGCTTTTTCTCGGGCGCGCTCGAGCGTCGCCCGGAGGTCTGCCAAGATCTCGGTCTTTTCCGCGGAGTCTTCTGGGAGGATGACCTGAGCGGAGACCACGACCGGCTCGACACCCAATGCCTCCAAGCCCCCTTCGGTCATGAGCTCGTCCTCGAGCGCGGCGTTCACCGCGTCGCGCGACTTGCCGATGTAGAGCGCGTTGATGTTTCCGCGGGCTCGCATCAACGATTCGTCGATGCCGTGACTGACGCTCTTGGGTTGAAGCTTGCTCAAGTTGGGCTCGAACCCAACCTGCAATGCCAACGGGATCGACAGAAGTCCTGCTGCCAAGACGATCCACGCCAGGGGCCGGGCGCTGCGGTCCTTCGCTGCGGGCGGCCGGTCGCCTTTGCTCCTGCCGGGGAGCACGCGAACCATGCTTGGGAACACCGCGAGCGTCCAAAGCAGGGTGATGATGATGCCGAGCGACGCCATCCACCCCATCTGTGAGAAGCCTTGGAAATCGGTCATCGAGAGCGCGCCAAAACCACACGCGGTGGTCAGGCCGGCGACCAAGAGCGACACCCACAGCTCGTTCACGCTCGCTTTTGCCGCGGCGACGGCGCTCACACCCTCCGCGCGCGCGGACTGGTAGTGCATCAAGAGATGGATGCCGAAGTCGATCGCCATCCCTGCCAAAATCGCGAGCGCGGCGGCGCTGATGATGTTGAGCTTGGGTTCGATGAGCACAATGATGCCGATCGCAACTGCAAGCCCGCTCAACATCGGAACCATGAGCTGTACGACTGCCGTGAGGCTGCGGAAGAACACCAAGACCATCAGGAGCGAGCCAACCGCAGCCAGGACCGACACCAGGCGAAGGTCATTTAGGATGATGCCATGCTCGAGGGGAGCTACACGGTAGCGGCCGATGACCTCGATGCGCGTCTCTTCGGGTTGGGACTGCGCCAACGGCACAGCGACGGCTTCCACACGCTCCTTGATCATCCGGGCGAAGCCGAGATCTCCCGGGGAACCGCTCAACATGACCTGCACGGCGCACACCGAACCTTCATCGTTGCACAACGCCTGCGGCGCCTCTTCGCCGTCTTCGGCACTGCCGGCTTGTTTGGCGGACTGGCCCGTGAGCTGTCGAAGCACCGTTCCCGCGGGGGACTGATCGATCGCTTCACGGATTTCATCGCTGTCAGGGAGCTCTGGCGGATCGGCAATGGTCACGCACAGCGGCGATGCCTTGCAGACCTCCCAATCGAGCGCCTCCTCGGCGAGTTCGCTCCATTCGTAGAGCGTGTCGGCGTCGACATAGTAGAGAGCACGCTCAGCGAGCGCGTCCAAGCCGTAACCCGTCATGACCCACACGGTTTCAGGCCACTCCGCGAACGAGTCGGCAAGCTGGTTCGCGAGCGCCTTGTTGCGGTCCGGGTCGTCTGAGGCGACGAGGATCGTGAGAGGATCTTCAAGCCCGAGCTTGTCGCGCGCTTCGTCAATCGACAGCACCGACACGGAGTCGTCTGGCAGCAGTGCCTCGACCCCGGTATCGAGCTGGAGGTCGGTGCCCACCCAAACCGCCAACGACGCAAGACCGAGCGCAACCACGAGTGTCAGAAGTGATCGCGCCATCGCGCGCAACTATATGCCGCGCCGTTCAGAACACAACTCCGGCTGTCCCGCGAACTATGATTTCGAGCTCGCATCGACCGAGGGGCTTCCCGGCTATATCCTCCGCGCGAGATGAAGATCATCGACGTAGCGGAGTTCTACGCGGAGCTCGGCGGCGGCGTCCGCACATACATCAACCAGAAGCTCGAGGCCGGCGCACGAGCAGGCCACGAGATCGTCGTCGTTGCACCCGGGCCCGAGGATGGCGAAGAAGAGCGCTTGGGTGGCCGAATCTGCTGGGTCAAGGGCCCACCCATGCCGCTCGACCCGCGCTACTACGTCCTGTGGCGCGAAGAAGCGGTGCACAGGATTCTCGACCGGGAAGGGCCAGACGTCGTCGAGGGCTCCTCGCCATGGTCGGGCGGTTGGTTCGTGGCGCGCTGGCCTGGCGAAGCGGTGAAAAGCTTCATCTTTCATCAAGACCCGGTAGCCGTGTATCCGCAGACCTTTCTCGGGCATCATCTCGGGAGCGACCGGGTCGATCAGATGTTCGGCTGGTACTGGGCCTACCTTCGGAGCTTGAGCGCGCGCTTCGATGCCACGGTAGTCAGCGGCGAATGGCTTGGAGACAAGCTCCGCCGCTTTGGTCTGGGCCGCGTGGAAGCAGTGCCGTTCGGAATCGACAAGGCGCAGTTCTCTCCCTCGCTCAGAGACCCAGCTGTTCGCAAACAAATGCTAGACCGCTGCGGGGTCGGCGAAGAGGCTTCGCTGCTGATGAACATCAGCCGCTTTCATCCTGAGAAGCGACTTGGAACACTGCTCGCCGGGTTTCGTCGCGCGAGCGAAACGCGTCCCATGGGTTTGGTGATTTATGGCGACGGACCGCTGCGCAAGTGGGTCAAGCGAAACGCGGCGAAGGTGCCAGGTGTACACTTGGCCGGCTTCGTTTCCGACCGAGCCGAGATCGCCAGAAGCCTCGCGAGCGCGGATGCGATGCTTCACGGATCCTCGGCCGAGACCTACGGACTCGTGGTCGCTGAGGCGGTCTGCTCGGGGCTGCCCATCATCGTGCCGAATCAAGGTGGCGCCGCGGACTTGGCCGACCCGTCCTATGCGGAGACCTACGCACCGGGTGACGCTGCTGACTGCGGCGCAGCAATCGAGGCGCTGCTCTCCCGCGACCGAGCCGCGCTCGTCGACGGCTGTGCCCGCGCCGCACGGGACGAGATCGGTACGATGGACGATCACTTCAAGCAGCTATTCGAGCTCTACGAACGACTGGTCGAGGAAGCTTCGTAGCCCTCCACCTCGGGCCGCCGCACATCAAGTCCCGGGGGCGAGCTCAGCGAGGCATGCGAGCACCGCCTCGCTGAGCGTCGGCATCCGCAGCTCGATCGGCGAGACGCCGCGCGCAAGGAGCTCCTCGAAGCGACGGATTTCGTCGACGTCGACCCGCTCGGCCGCCGCGGCAATCGCAAAGCCGTCCCGTTCAGCGAGACGTGCATTGACCTGCTGTTCGGCCATGTGCTTCGGTGCGATTGCGAGGAGCGGCCGACCAAGGATTCCCGCCTCCGTGACGAGGTTCGACCCGGCGGTGCCCACGATGCCACGACAGCCACGAAGCGAAGCGGCGAAGCGCGCGACGTCGGGCTGCTCGGTCACGACGCCTTCCGGCAGATTCGCCGCCCGGCCAAACACCACGAGCTGGTGGCCGCGGGTGTGCAACTCCCGAACGTAGTCGGAGAGATCGGCCTGTCCCCCGTAGACGATGATTGCGTCTTCGTGCAGTGCGTCGCCTTCGAAGAGATCCGCTCGAAGATCGGGTCGTGCCACGACCACCCGCGGATCAAACGTGTCAATTGGGCCCCAATGCACCACGACTATACGGTTCGAGAGCCATGAGGCACTCGCCGCGCTCAGTGCCTCGCGCACGCGTACGTGGAACGGAAGTGCGATGGGGAGGCGGCAATGCGCCAGGATGAGTCCGTGCCCAATCGCGATGCTCGGGACCCCGAGCGACGCTGCCGCGTGAATAGACGGTGCGTCGCCGTCCGAGACCACTACGTCGGGTCGCAGGGCCTTCATGCGGCGACGGTCTGGGAAAAAACGCGCTGCAAGTCGTCGCGCGAGCCGCGGCCCCGGAACGAAGGAGTCCACCTCTAGGTCGGTGAGGTTCCGAAGCACCGCAATCGCGTCGCCCCCAGCGTACACGCATACGTCGTGACCGTGCGCGCGAAGCGCCGGAACCAGCGATCGCGCACGGGTCGCGTGGCCCCGACCGTTTCCGTGTACGAAGTAGGCGATCCGCACTCCGGTGGTGTACCTGGGCGTGAACGCTCGGTCCAGCGAGATGCGGGCTATTCGGGATCCGCGATCTCGGGCGGGTTGGACAATCGCTCCGGTTTGGACCTCCACACGACCCCGGCGATCACGGAGGCGACCGCACCGACTTGCATCAGGGCGGTGTCCGTCAGGAACAACGCTGTCACTTGCGTTTCCGGTGCGTCGATCGTGCTTGCGAGACTCAGGGCCAGCGACAGGAAGAGAAATTCTCGCGCCGGAACGAGTGGTGTGCGTGAAACCAGCAGGTCGACGATGAGCAAGCTAATCCAGTCCGGAAAGCTCGACCCCGGTAGCCCCACGGTCCACTGCAACCCGAGCAAGACGATCCTCAAGACGCTTCGCGCACCGTGGTAGCCGAGGATGCGCCACATGACGTTGTCGCTGATCCCGAGGACTTTCCCCCGAAAACGAACGACCACCAGGCTCAACACTGCCGTCACGAGGGTGACGCCGATGACGAGCCCGAGCACCCCTGGGCGCACCGACTGCATGAGGGACAGATCGCCAAAGGCCAAGTAGGCACCTAGCACCACGACCGCGACCGCGTTGGCCGCTGCGGCCGAAAGCAAAGTCACATCCTTGCCGGCGGAGAACGCTTTCCAATAGGTCACGCGGAGCGTCCTGACCGTCCACAGAAGAAAGTAGACGTCGCCCGAACCGGCAGAGAACGAGCTATTGATCATGCGCTTCATCAGGAAGACGCCGAAGTAGCGGAAAAGGTTGCGCGCCCAGACGGCCGAATAGGAAAGCGCGTCCGTGATCGGTACGTTGAGATACCGCACGAGGAAGATGATGTAGAACCAGGGCGAGCTTGGGACCGAGCTCAGAACGGCGGCCCAGTCTGTGTCCGAGAGCTGTCGATAGAGGACGAATCCGATGACGAGTAAGAACGCTACCGACAGCGCGCGGCGGATAGCTTTGCGGAGCCCCAAGGGCACGCGTTCGACTGTGCGCTCGACGAAGCTCGGGAGGGCAGCGATGCGAGTACTGATCCCGTCAGGTGCATCCGGCCCCCGTGGGCTGGCGCTCGAGGGCTCGCTCATGGCCGTGTTATGACCCGTAGGCGAGCCGTGGGAAAGAAAAGGTCGACTACAGCCCTCGCAGGCGCATCGCGACGCGGCGCACGCCGCTGGTGAGTGGCTGCAGCGCCGCGTGGAAGTACGCATCGGTGCGTCGCGAGAGGGTGTGTCGGGGGGATGGCGTTGCCGCAGTCTTCTCGAGCATCGCGACGTGGTCACCTTCCTCGATCACCCCAACGAGACGGAGCGCGCCTGGGTAGGCATCCAACCAATTTCGCACCATGCGCTGTTCGGCCGTGCGCTTGTAGTCGTCCAAGAAGATTCGCGCGCCGGTCCTGAGGGCTGGCATGATTTGGTAGAGACATGCCTCGCGGCCGCGGCGCGTCCAGTGTGGAGGTCCATCGATGAGGACCGCATCTACTGCGTCGGGCAGATCGAAGTGCGCATAGCTCAGGTAGGGGGCTCCACCGTGGCGCTGCCACCTGAGCGGTCGATGCACGAGGTCGACTTTTGCGGTCGAGGGTAACCGCGCGCGCGTTCGCTCGAAGTAGGTCGCGTCGTCGTCGATCGAGAGGATTGTCGCGTCGGGGAGGTCACGGGCGAGCGCAGCGGTGGATGCGCCGCTGCCGAACTCGACGATCGTCGGCGCTTCGATCACGCGCAGGTGCTCTAGAATCCGCGAATAGGCACTTTCGCCAAGGGCCCAGGGGACGTCTAGCGGAGAGACAGCGGTCACGAGCGGGGCATGGCGTACGGTTGGGGGAGTGTCAACTTGCGGGTGCTGGCCGCGCCGCTACTGCCCGGCGATTGCGACGAAGCGCGGGTCCGCGCGCAGGGGTTGGAAACAAGGGTCCGCCCGCAGCAACTTCTGATCGGTGAAGCCCGCTGCAACCGCGCTCTGTAGATACGAGAACGCAGCGTTCGGGTCGGCCTTGCGCACTTGTACGCACGCGAGGTTGTAGATGGGTTGCCATCGCGTCGGGTCGTTTCTGATGGCGCGCTGGAAGTAGCTCTCTGCGGTCGGCATGTCCCCCAGGCGCATCGCGCATAGGCCTGCCTGCTGTGGCGCCAGGTAGCTCTCCGGTCGTGCGTTGAGCGCCTTTTCGTACCAGCGCTTCGCGTTCTCGAAGTCGTTCTGACGGAAATAGAAGTCCCCGTACTGCTGGTACGGTTCCGGATTGTTCGGTTCTGCGGCGATCGCCTTGTCGTACCAGGCGGTAGCTGCGTCGAGCTTGCCCTCCTTGAGGTCGATGTGTGCGATGAAGATCATCGCCTGGATGAACACGGGGTCCACAGCCAGCGCTTCTTCGAGACGCGCGCGGGCGGCGGTGAGGTTCCCCTCGGCCATTCGCAAGCGGCCGAGTTGAGCGAGCACCTCCGGCTGCCGTGGTTCGTGAGCAAGCGACTCCAGGTAGAGCTTCTCGAGGGCATTCATGTTGCCGAGGTGGAGCTCGCAGAGCGCGAGGAGGTTGCGCGCCGAAGCATTGCTAGGCGCATCCTTCAGGAGCCCGATGAGGATTTCCTTGGCTGCCTGATACTGGCTCTGAAGCGCCAACTGGCGCGCTTCGTCCATCGCGTTGAAGAGTTTCACCCCGTCTTTGGGATCCATCCCTTCGACGCCCTTTGGCGCATCGGACGTGTCCATGTAGCCCAGCGCTTGGAGCATCTGCGCGGTCTCGTCGTCGATGGGCCGGACGTTGGATGTCATCCCGAAGCGTTTGCTGTCCTCGAACACGGCGACCAACGCTTTGTCGAGTGCCAAGGCCTGGGCACGCGCGCCTTGCGAGGCTGTCGCGTCGTCTTCGAGTAGGTTGCGCATTTCCCCGGGGTCGGTGGACCGGTCGTAGAGCTCGGCGCGGGGTGCACGGATGTACGTCCACTGCTCGGAGCGAAGCCCGTGGAGTGGCGCCATACCGAACTCGAGCTCCGGATGGATCGACTCGGAGTAGGGCGAGCGCTTAGGCGGCTCGGCGGCACCGGCCATCGCCGTGCTGAGATCGGCGCCCTGCGTCTCGTTCGGCTTCAGCCCAGCGAGACCGAGGATCGTGGGCATCAGGTCGACGCCACCAACGGCCCCGTCGTACACCGTCCCGGCGGGAATCCGATGCGGGTATCGGACGATCAGAGGAACGCGGATGGTCGACTCGTAGATGAACAGCGCATGGGTCGCCTCGCCGTGTTCGTCGAGGCTTTCCCCGTGGTCGGATGTCAGTACGAGGATCGTGTCGTCGAGGAGATTCTTGTCACGAAGCTCGTCGATGAAGCGTCCGATCTGGCGGTCGACGCTTGCGATCTCACCGTCATAGAGAGTCGGTGACGCTTGCGCGTCCTCCGCGGGAGGAGCGTACGGCTGGTGGGGATCGAAGAGGTGGACCCAGAGGAAGAACGGTGATTCCTTCGGCGGCGCCCCGGTCGCGTCGAGCCACTTCAACACACCATCCATCGTCTCTTTCCCGGAACGCTCCGGTACCCGAAACATCTCCGGGCTGCCTTCATCGGCGAGGACGTCCTCGTAGCCGTCGAAGCCCTGATCCAAATTGAAGCGATGATGCAGCACCCACGCGGAAACGAAGGCCTGCGTCCGGTAGCCCTCGGCCTTCAAGCGCTCCGCCAGCGTCTCGGCTTCGTCGGGGACCCTGTACATGCCGTTGTCACGGACTCCGTGGGCAGGCGGATTGAGGCCGGTGAAGATCGTCGTGTGCGAAGGCAATGTGATGGGTACGGCCGCCATCGCGCGGTCAGCACGCACACCTTCGGCCGCGAGCGCGTCGATCCGCGGCGTACGCGCCTGCTCGAAGCCGTAGCAGCCGAGCCGATCCGCACGGAGGGTGTCGATCGTGATGACGACGACGTTCGGTCGCGAAGGAGGAGTGGGTGCTTGCTGGGCCTTCCTGCAGGCGCAGATCGAAACGAGCCCCAGGGCCAAAACAAGGACGACGGGTCGAGAGATCATCGGCGGTTCAGAGGTCGACATCGCCAGAGTCGAGCACCTCGGCGATGCGGTGAAGGAAGCGGTTCGCGTGCACGGCATGGATTCTACACCGCCTTCCCGGGTACGAATGAGAAATGAGAGCTGCCTTACAATATCGCGCTGCGGTCTGACGCCAACCGGATCAGGTTTCGGGGTCAGCGGATCCCCGAGCGCCAAGCTCTTCGCGGATGGCAGCGATGTACTGGTCGAGCCGTGCGGCGAGCTCAGGGGATAGAGTTTCGCCGGGCTCGATCGTCTTCGGCTCGATTCCGAAGATCACGATCTGCTCTGGGGACGTTCCGAGGCGTCGTCCGAGCGCGATGGTGTTGAGCAGGTCTCCCTCGTGAAGCGAGAGCCGTGGCTGGATCTTCTTGCTGTCGACGTCGTCGGGCGTGAAGCGTCGGATCGTGCCTGGCTCCGTGCCCATGAGAGCGCAGTCGACGAAGACGACCAGGCTGCGCCCTTCGAGCTCGTGCAGAGCGCGCATGCTGGAGGTGCCGAGGTCGAGGATGTCGACGCTGTCTGCAAGCGCGGTCCCGCGGAGTCCGGCGACCACGTGGATTCCGACTCCCTCATCCGACATCAAGGGGTTGCCCATGCCGATGATCGCCGTTGGCTTCACCCGTCCGTTCCCCGACTCAGACGAACTCGACGTTCAGGTAGTGCGTGGAGCACGAGATGCACGGGTCGTAGGAGCGCACGAGCATCTCCATGAGGTGCCGGACCTCGTCTTGGTCCCGGTCGATTATCTCAGGAACGAAGGCCTCGAAGTCGTGTTGGATGTTCGCGTGATTCTGGTTGGTGGGGATGCAGAGGTTGGCGCGGGTGCAGATCCCGTCGTCGTCGAACTCGTATTTGTGGAATAGAATGCCGCGCGGGGCTTCGACTGCACCGACGCCTACGCCCGCCTTGGGCGTTACCCGAGGTCGCTCCTCAGTGATGCCCGTCGAAAGGAGCACGTCGATCAGTTGAAGTGAGCGCTCGACCACTTGGAAGCACTCGACCACTTGGGCCACGTTGTTAAGGAACGGGTTACACGCGCCTTTCTTCAAGCCGAGGGATCGGGCGGCACCGGCTGCAAGCGGTTGCAGGTAGTCGGCGTTGAGGTTGTAGCGAGCTAGCGCGCCGACCGCATACGATTCGCGATGCCACTTGCACCATTTGGCAGTGGACTGCGGATGCACGTACTCGTTCACGACGCTCTCAAACTCAGCCGGCGCCGTGGTGGTGTCGATGTCGGTGCTGCCGATCTGACCTTCATAGAAGGGGTAGGTCGGCGGATTGACGAGCGCGACGTACTCGGTGTCGCGTTCGAACGAAGGCAACGCACCCGCGAGCTCTGCGATGGCGGCCGCAAGCGTTTCGAGTCTGGGCAGCGTGGCCCGCAGTGCCTGCTCGAGCTCGCGGAGCTCGTTTTCGCTCGGGAGCATCGAGAAGCCCCCGGGGAGCAGACGGATTGGATGCGTCTTGCGCCCGGCGGTCTTTTCCATGACCAAGTTGCCGACGCGATGGATCGCGACGACCGTCTTCACGAGATCGGCGTGGGTGGCGGCGAGCGGCACGACCGACTTCTGGTTGAGGAGATCTGGAGCCACGAGATAGCCAACGTGGAGCGCGTGGCTTTCGAGTTGCTCTCCGTAGTGCGTGAGAAGGCGGAGGATGCTCGTTTGCTCCGACACCTCGATGTCCATCGCGTCCTCGATGGCTTTCAACGCAGCAAACGAATGCGTGACCGAGCAAATCCCGCAAATTCGGCTGACGACCGTCTGGATGTCCTCGAAGCTGCGTCCGCGGACCATCGCTTCGAAGAACCTCGGAGCTTCGGGGACTTGCCATTCGTTCTTCTCGATCACTCCGTCCTTGGCGCGGACGACGATGTTCCCGTGGCCCTCGAGGCGGGTCACGTGCCTCACGTTGATGTCGATGGTCTTGGTCTTGGTCGTGGGGGCTGCGGTAGACATTGTATGGCTCCTATTGCGTCCCAAAGAGCGTGAGCTTGACCTTCAGGTCATCGACGGTCTTCCCGTACTGCTCCATGACTTGCGTGGCGGCATGAACGTTGGGATCGTCCACGGGGCCGCGACAGCCGAAGCACCAGAACGCGTTAGAGGGGCATCGCGCGCCGCAACCGGCGCGTGTGATCGGCCCGAGACAGATTTCGTCGTATTCGTAGCGGCAGACGTTTTCGGCAAGCTTGCATTCGACACAGACTGGGTAGTTCGGGGTGACGGGCGTGCGCCCGATGAGCAGGCACTTGATGACGTAGGTCAGCTCGGCGGCCTCGATCGGGCATCCCTCGATGCGGAAGTCCACGTCGACCACCTCGTGGATGGCTTGGACGCGCGCGGTATCCAGAATGGGCAGATTCGCGCTCTCGGCGTAGACCGCCGTCTTGACCTCCTCGAGGTCGAATAGGTTCTTGAGCTTATTCACGCCTCCGAGAGTCGCGCAGGCGCCGAGCGCGATCAGGGTCTTGGCGCGCTTTCGGATCTCTCGCAGGCGATCCGCGTCTTCTTCGCGCGTGATCGAGCCCTCGACGATGGCGATGTCGTAGTCATTGCTGTTCTCCGACATGGCTTCACGCCATTCGACGGGTGTTACGTGCTCGAGCAAAGACAGCAGCTCATCCTCCATGTTGACGATCTGCAGTTGGCAGCCTTCGCAGCACGCAAAGTCGAAGATCGCGATGCGTGGCTTGATCATCAGATTGCCTCCCCCATCTCGAGAATGTCTTTGTAGGTGAATACAGGACCGTGTTGGCAGCCGTACACGTTGTTGATCTGGCAGTGCCCGCACTTGCCGACGCCGCAGCGCATTCGCCGCTCGAGCGACATGTACACGTTGGTCTTGTCGAGCTTCAGTCGCTCGAGGCCGCGAAGCACGTATTTGTACATGACCGGTGGGCCGCAGATGATGCAGACGGTGTCGGGCGAGAACAGCCTAACGCGCGGCAGAAGAGTTGTGATTGGTCCGACGTTGCCGCCCCAACTCGGATCGGCGACGTCCACCGTTTCCATGCAGGTGATGTCTTCTCGTTGCTTCCATTCGAGGATCTGTTCGATGAACAATCGGTTGCGGGGCGAGCGGTTGCCGATCAGGATTGTGATCTGTCCGTAGTGGTGGCGCTCATCGAGGACGTATTCGATCACCGACTTGAGCGGCACGTGTCCGAGGCCGCCACAGATGATGAGGAGGTCTTTGTCCCTCATCTTCCCGGTGACGGGAAACGACGTACCAAACGGGCCGCGGAGCCCGACGCGGTCGCCGGGCCGGAGCGCGTGGAGCGCGTTGGTCATGCTTCCAACCGCCCGAACGACCATCTCGAGGCGATCCCCGCTGGTGCGGGTGGGTGATGAGGTGATCGAGATGGGGCATTCCCCGATACCGGGCAACGACACCTTCATGAACTGCCCAGGCATGTAATGAAGGTCTCGTTCGTCGTCCATCTTGAACTTGAAGTATTTCTCCCACGGAGTCAGCCGCTTCACGTCCGTGATGGTGGCGCCGCTCGGGAGGTAGATATCCCGTTCCGCACGTACGGAGGCGGGCGTGGCCAGTTGACTGCTTGCAATCATTGGGGCGCCTCCGCGAGGGTGTTGAAGATTTCGACGGGATTGGCGATGTTCGCGGTGCACGCTGTGACGCAACGACCGCAACCCACGCATGATATCTCGCCGTACGTGTCCCACGAGTACTTCCCCTTACGGTAGTATCGGTGGCTGTAGCGCGCCGACCGCTTGGAACGGAAGTTGTGACCGCCCGCAACGGCCGCGAAATCGACCAGCATGCAGCCGTCCCAGGTGCGGACGCGCTGCCCGGTCTCCATGTCCCAGTTCATCTCGTCCTCGACGTCGAAGCAGTAGCAGGTGGGGCATACGAAGTTACAGGAGCCGCACGAGTAGCAGACCTCAGCCTTCTCCTCCCACACCGGGTGTGAGCGAGAGCGATCGAGGAGCGCGGGAAGCTCTTCGGGTAGAACTTTGAGCTCGTATTTCCGAAGACGCTTCTCGTTCAAGTCCCAGACCTTCTCACGCGCGTCGAGCGCCTCGGCGTTCGCCTCCGGTGCTGCGGCGAGACCTTCGCAGAGTGCGTCGCCTTTCTCCGTACGGGGATCGACGACGTACTGCTCGTTCGGCAGCTTGGTGATCAGGAGGTCGTGACCACTCTTGCCGCGCATGTTCGCGTTGTTCATACAGGCTGCGAACACCGAGGGAGAAGCGGTTTCGACGCTGCTCACGACGATGGTCGCGCTGGCCCGACGCGCCATGTAGTGCTTGTCGAACTGGTTCATCGTGAAGACCTTGTCCATCTGCGAGATGGCGACCATGTCGTACGGGTGGACGCCGAACAGGACGAACGGCTCCTCGTCGGTCACCGACTCGAACTCGACCGTCTTTCGGTTGAAGCGCAGAATCACCTCGCGCTGAGGTTGGAAGTACTTCTTTGGGGGAAGGATGGTGACGTCGTAGTCCAAGCGAAGCGCGGATGCGCGCTCCAGGCGATCGAACGCGAAGCGGTCCCCTTTGGCCTGAGCGCCGTACACCGTCTGCTGCTGGACCAGGCCGTCGACCCAGGTGTCCAGGATGGCGCGTGTGACGAGTTTGATGCCCATGAGATGTCCCTCCGTCGTTCGGATCTAGGTTGCCCGAACTTCCCGTTCGCCGTCGGTGGTGCACAGCCGATACGCAAGCTCTTGCAGGCTGACGACGATTCGCTCTTCGACGACCTGCACGCTGTCCGGAACTCTGAGCTGGACGAGCGCGAGATTCAGCAAGGCCGAGATGCCCGTGGCGACCAACGCATCGGCGACCGCTTGCGCTTCGGCTGCCGGCACGGCGATCACGCCGATGTCGATCCGCTCGCGCGCCACCGAGTCCGACAGCGCGCTCATTGGCTGCACCTTCAGGTTGCCGACCGAGGTTCCGATGATCTCGGGATTCACATCCATCACAGCGGCGACCTGGAACCCATAGCGCGTCAGATCCCCGTGGAGCGCGATGGCCCTGCCCAAGAAACCAGCGCCGACCAACACCACCCGATGCTCGCGGTCGGCTCGAAGAGTGCGCGTGAGGGCCGACGAGAGCTTGGCGATCTCGTAGCCGCGCTTCGCGACGCCTTCGACGTCGAGATGCGAAAGGTCCTGGCGCACCGTCGAGCTGGTCAGCCCGAGCGCGCGACCGAGCGCCACGGACGACACCCAAGTCTCTCCACTGGCCTGCAGCTCCTGCGCGCCGATCAAGTACCGAGGCAGCCGACGGACGACGGGGTCGGGCAGCCTCGCCGCTTGTCGATTCTCGAGCTTCTCCGTCATGAAGGGTCCTCTTTTCGCGCCGGACGGGACCTTAGCGCCGCCCGTGATCATTCGTCAAGGATTTAACGTTAATTTTTTGTTGATTTAGAGGCCCCTCGCCTCTATGCTCGCTTGGACCTCGGACGAAGGGAGGAACGCATGTCATCGGCCGATTTCTTTCAAACGGTGCTCAGGGCGACCCCGCTCTTCTCCGACCTGAGTGACGAGCATGTCGCCAGCATCGCCGAGTGCGCCAAAGCCATGCGCTTCCGAGCCAAGGACAAGATCTACGCGGAAGGCGATCCGGCCGACCAGTTCATGATCGTGCGGGAGGGGCGCGTGGCGATCGACATGGAAACACCTCATCGGGGGGTATTGACCGTGCATACGGTCAGCCCAGGTGAGGTACTCGGCTGGTCATGGCTGTTTCCGCCGCACGAGTGGCATTACAACGCACGCGCTGTCCAGGACACAAATACCATCGCCCTCGACGCGGATTGCCTACGCGCAAGAATCGACCGTAGCCCGGAGCTCGGCTACGAGCTGATGAAACGCTTCTCGGCGATCATGCTCAATCGGCTGGAAGCCACACGCATGCAGCTGATGGACCTCTACGACATCTCCGACTCGATGCGGCCATCCCAAAACCCCCCTGCGGTCGGCGTCTAGCGAGAGACGAGCGCGCGGTCTTCGGCCTAGGCTCACGCAAGTGTGGTCCGTTGCGCAAGAGGCGCGCTCGGCTCGACGGGCGTTCCGGCGCGGAGTAACGATTCGGCAAGGAGCAGAGCAGATGCAGAAGACGGTGAAAATTGCGTGGTTGGTCGGGGCGTTGCTAGCCGTTGGCTGTGCCACTCAGGTGCGGACAAACATGACGTATGACGACAGCGTCGACTTTGCCAGCTACAAGACGTTCGCACAGGCGCCAGCGCCCGACTACGCGAGCAACATGCCGGGATACAGCGAGATCACTGGAAGAAAGATTCAGGAACGCATTGCGTTCGACCTGCAGCAGCGCGGCCTCGAGCCGGCGAGCGCGGAGGAGGCCGATCTGCAGGTGACCTTCACACTTGGCGGTCAGATGCGGCAAGACACCGAGTACTACGGAGGCTGGGGTTGGTACGGTCCGGGAACGGTTGAGACCACGAACTACGTCGAGGGTAGCCTGGTCATCGACATCGCCGACCGGGTGCGAAAGCGCCTCGTCTGGCACGGATACGGCACTGAGAACATTTTTTCGCAGGGCGGAGAAGAGCAGATGTTGTTCAAGGCGGTCGACGCCGTTCTAGCGAAGTATCCGCCGACCGAGGCGGCGACTGGGAACTAGCCGCTGGAACTACAGATTGACGGGCTAGCCCCTGACTCGTACGAGAGCTTCTCAACGAAGGAGATGCCGATGAATCGAATGTTGATGCTTGCGGGGCTGTGGCTCTGCGGAATCGTGAGTGCTTGCGGTACACCGGAGGAGGTCGCGAACATCGAGGCGGCCGAGGACGCGGAGTGGACGGCGGGCAACGAGCGGGCGATGGTCCAATCCGAAGAGGGAGGCGAAGTCGGCGGATACTTGGCGTCGCCGAACGCGGAAGAAGACATCGAGATGGCGAACGAGCCGTACCCCGAATAGCCGAGCCGGACCCGATCACTTCGTTCCAGGTCCGGTTCCTGACGGCGTCGTGTTTCCTGTGCCTGACGTGCTTGCCGGCTACCGAGGCCGAGGCGCAGCGGCCGAACATCGTGCTCTTCCTGGCCGACGACGTTGGCTTCAGCGACACGGCGCCCTACGGCGGCGAGGTTGCGACGCCTACGATTGGCGCGCTTGCCTCCGCGGGCGTGACCTTCACCAACCATCACACCGCGGCGAGTTGTGCGCCGACTCGGGGGATGTTGCTCACGGGCGTCGACAGCCATCGGAATGGCGTGCCCAACATCCCCGAGTCGATCCCCCCGATTCAGGCGGCGCATGCGAACTACCGCGGCACGCTGAACCACAACGTGGTGACGATTGCGACGCTCCTCCGGGACGCCGGGTACCACACGTACATGACCGGCAAGTGGCACCTCGGGAAGAGCCCCGATCTCTTGCCGAGCCAGCGGGGCTTCGAGCGCACCATCGCGATGGCGGATACGGGGTCAGACAACTGGGAACAGAAGCCGTACTTGCCGATGTACGAGAAGGCGAACTGGTTCGCGGATGGCGAAGAGCTCACGCTGCCGGAGGACTACTACTCGTCGAGGTACTTCGTCGACAAGAGCATCGAGTTCATCGAGTCGAACCGCGACGACGGAAAGCCCTTCTTCTCTTTCGTTCCCTTTCTCGCCGTGCACATGCCCGTGCAAGCGCCGCAGTCGTTCACCGACAAGTACGTAGGCACGTACGACGACGGTTGGGAGGTGTTGCGCGCGCAGCGGCTCGAGCGCGCGAAGGATCTCGGTGTCGTCCCCGCCGCGACCTCGCTTGCGCCCGTGACGGGAACGCCCGACTGGGATGCGCTCCCCGACGAAGACAAGGCCTACAACTCGAAGAAGATGGCCGTCTACGCCGGCATGGCCGAAGCCATGGACCATCACATGGGGAGGCTGATCGCGTACATCCGCGACATCGGGCAGTACGACAACACGGTCTTCATCTTCATGTCGGACAACGGGCCGGAGGCAAGTGAGGTGCTGAGCGGGTGGCGTGGGGTGTATCTCCGCGCCTGGTTCCGCAGGAACGGCTACAATACCGACTACGACACACTCGGTACTCGCGGTAGCTTCGTCGCGATCGGCACAGGCTTCGGGGCGTCGGCCGCCTCGCCATTGGCGTACTACAAATGGTTTGCCCACGAGGGAGGGATGCGCGTCCCGCTGATCATCGCTGGACCGCCCGTGGCTCGGGTTGGGCGCCTATCGAACGCGTTTACCTACGTGACCGATCTCGCGCCGACCATCCTGCAGATTGCAGGCGTGCAGCCGCCGAATGGCAGCTATCGGGAGCGCGAGGTCGAAACGATGCGCGGCAAGAGCTTGTTGCCGCTGCTCACCGAAGAGGCGCCGCGCGTTCATGCCCCGGACGAACCAATCGGTTATGAGCTCGGCGGCAACTCAGCGTTGTTCAAGGGCGACTACAAGATCGTGATCGACCGTCGCCCGATCGGCGATGACGAGTGGCACCTCTTCAACTTCGTGAAGGATCCGGGAGAAGCGCACGACTTGAAAGCGCAGATGCCCGCGCTCCTCGCTGAGATGCTCGAGGACTATCGGGAATACGCGCGCGACAACCAGGTGCTGCCCATTCCCGACGGCTACGATCAACGAACGGAGATAATCTTCTACACCCTTCGCAACAACCCGAACCCGGCCGTGTTCGTGGCGGCGGCGTTGTTGGCGCTGCTTCTGGCGTTCCTGGTCTGGCGCGGTGCTCGACGGGTGCGGAGGCGGCGTTCCGCGTAGCGGCTCAGCTTCGACCTGACGATTTCTCCCTGGGGCGGTAGCAGCGTCACCCTCAGAGCTAGTGCCAGCGTCAGGTGAGGAGCAGTAGCGCGAGGGCGATCAGCGCGGGTAGGCCTTGCATGAAGAGGATCTGGATCTTCGCGGTGATGCCGCCGTAGAGCCCGGCAAGGGACACGCACGCGAGAAAAAACACCTTCAACGTGAATGCCGTGTCCGGATTCGCAATCAGGAAACTCAGGACTAGCCCTGCCGCAAGGAAGCCGTTGTAGAGGCCCTGGTTGGCGGCGAGCGTCTTGGAGGTTTCGGCGTCCTCTTTCGTAAGACCGAAGGTCTTTCGGCCGAGGGGCTTCGTCCACAAGAACATCTCGAGGACCATCGCCCAGACGTGAAAGACGATGACGTAGACGATCAGCGCGGTGATGACGGCGTTCATGGTCCGGGAGGCTACCACGCAAGCGGCCGCAGGTGAGCGGTCTCGTTCCTCGGCAACTCACGCGATCCTTGGTCGATACGTGGGTATGCTTCGAGATCTATCTGCGCGCGCTCGCTTGGTGAGCGCGCTTTGTCCCGACTACCCCTCGCAGCTTTGCGACTTGCCGGATGCGCCCTGTTTGTTTCGCGTTGTGGGCGAGCTGCCGGAGCTCGCTCGCGCGGTCGCGATCGTCGGGACTCGCCGCGCCGATGAAGAGGCGCTCGACTTTGCCTATGACCTCGCGCGCCATGCTGCGCTTCAAGGCGTTGTCGTGGTGTCCGGGGGCGCCGTGGGCATCGATCGTGCCGCGCATGAGGGCGCGATCGATGGGGGAGGGCGCACCGTGGTGGTCCTGCCGACGGGGCTCGACGCGCCCTATCCGAAGGCCAACCATGACCTCTTTGCACGTGCCGCCGAGGCCGGCTGCCTATTAACAGAGGTCAAAGATGGTGCTGCGGCTCGGGCCGGCCGCTTCCTCACTAGGAACCGTCTCATCGCGGCGTTGGGGCACTCGACGGTGGTGGTCCAGGCGCCTGCTCGCTCCGGTGCGCTATCCACGGCGCGCGTCGCCCGCGAGCTCGGCCGGCCGGTCTTCGCGGTGCCAACTTCCCCTTGGGATCCGCGTGGATCCGGCAACTTGCGGCTCCTTCGGGGCGGGGCGCGGGTTTGCGTCAGGTCGGCCGATGTCCTATCCGAAGCCGCGCCGCCGGGGGGTCGACGGAAACGCCGCGGCGCAAAGAAAAGCAAAGAAACGAACGATCTCAGCAGCTTGACTCAATCCGAACAGACGCTCCTTCAAAGCCTCGCCGGCCGCTCACGTCATCCGGACGAGCTCTGCCAACGCACCGGAATTCCAGCGTTCCACGTCCAACAGTCTATTCTGCGGCTGCTCGTGAGAGGGTTGATCGAGGAGCGGCCGGGGGGCCGGTACCAAAGTTGCCGAGCTGGCGGGAAGCCTTACTAGAAAGAATTCGATGTCGAAGACCCTGCTCATCGTGGAGTCCCCTGCAAAGGCGAAGACGATCAAGAAGTACGTCGGCGCCGGCTACGAGGTCCTTGCGTCCAAGGGCCACATCAAAGACCTCCCGAAGAAGGGCGGCGTCGACGTCGACAACGGCTTCCAGGAGACGTACGAGCTGCTCGAGGAAAAGGGCAAGACAGAGGTCGTCAAAGCTATTCGCGCGGCGGCCAAGAAGGCCGACAAGGTGTTGCTCGCCACCGACCCGGATCGCGAAGGCGAGGCGATCGCGTACCACTTGATGGACGTGGCCGTGAAGGCGAACAAGGAAGCCGAGATCAAGCGCGTGCTCTTCGAGGAGATCACCAAGCGCGGCGTGAAGAAGGGTCTCGAGCATCCGCGTGACCTCGATGCGAACCTCTACGAAGCGCAGCGCACACGGCGCGTGCTCGATCGCATCGGCGGTTACCCGCTTTCGAGCCTGCTCTGGAAGAAGCTCGCGTTCGGCCTTTCCGCAGGACGCGTACAAACACCGGCGCTTCGCATCATCGTAGAGCGTCAGCACGAGCGCGATGCGTTCGTCGCGACCGACTACTGGCTCGTTGATGCACGTCTCAAAGGCGAAAAGCCCCATTCGTTCATGGCGGCGCTTCAGAGCGTCGACGGCAAGAAGCTCGACAAGGTCGGCTCCCGCTTGGCCGCGCTCACCGAGAAAGATGCGACGAGCTACCTCGCGGACCTCAAGGTCGCGGACTACAACGTCAAGGGGATCACCAAGCGCAAGGCGTCGCGCAAGGCGCCGGCCCCGTACACCACTTCGAAGCTTCAGCAGGACGCCGCCAACCGGCTCAGTATGCCGCCGAAGCGCACGATGCGAATCGCGCAACAGCTCTATGAAGGCATCACGCTCGGCCGTGGCAAGAACGCCGATACGCTTGGTCTGATTACCTACATGCGTACCGATAGCGTACGGCTCTCGCCCGATGCGGTGAACGAGGCACGCGACTACGTCGGGAAGAAGTTCGGCAAGGACTTCGTGCCCGAGAAGCCCAACGTCTTCAAGACGAAGAAGCAGAACGTGCAGGACGCCCACGAGGCCGTCCGTCCAACACGCTTGGACCTCCCGCCCGAAGAGGTCAGCAAGTACCTCAAGGATCCGCAGCGACGCCTCTATAAGCTCATTTGGGATCGGTTCATCGCTTCGCAAATGACCCCGGCCGTGTTCGACCAGACCGGTGTCGAGATCGAGGCGACCACATCAAAGCGCACCTACGGGCTTCGGGCGAGCGGCAGCGTGTTGAAGGTGCCCGGGTGGCGCGCGGTGTACGGCGCGACGGCCGAGCTAGCCGGCGAGGAGCCGAGCCCCTCGGATGGCACCGAGGATGACTCGCTCCCGGAGCTGAAAGAGGGCGAAGCGCTTCATCTCGTGATTCCGCCAGGCGCGGAGATGCACCACAAACAGACCGAGCCGCCGCCGCTGTTCACGGAAGCGACGCTCGTGAAGAAGCTCGAAGAAGAGGGGATCGGCCGCCCGAGCACGTACGCCGAGATCATCAGCAAGGTCGAGGCACGTTCCTACGTTGAAAAGGACGGCAACAAGCTCGTCGCGACGCCGCTCGGGATGCTGGTGATCGACAAGCTGGTCGCCGACAACTTCGACCTCGCGGACATCGGGTTCACGCGCAAGCTCGAAGACGACCTCGACGCCGTCGCCGAAGCGCGCGCCAAGCGGCTCGACGTGTTGCAGCCGTTCCACGAGCGACTCCAGGCGCAGATCGCGCACGCCAACGAGCAGACCGGGAAGTGGTGGCCCGATCCAGTCGAGATTGGCGAGAGCTGCCCAGAGTCCGGCGACCCGCTCGTGCGGCGCTGGGGTCGCAATGGGCCCTTCATCGGCTGCACGAAGTACCCCGAGTGCCGCTACACGCTCAACATCGGTCCCGACGGCGAGATCGAAGCGCCGAAAGAGCCAGAGCTCACCGAATACGATTGCCTCGAGTGTGGCGCGAAGATGAACAAGCGCTGGGGCCGCAACGGGTGGTTCCTCGGCTGCTCGCGCTACCCCGAGTGCAAGCACACGCGCCCCGTGCCGCTCGGCTACAAGTGTCCGAAGTGCAAGACGGGGGATATCATCCCGATCAAGTCGAAGGGCCGTGGCCGTCCTTTCTACGGCTGCACGAACTACCGCTCCGAAGAGCCCTGCGATTTCCGCGTCTGGCAGAAGCCCATCGGGCAGGCGTGTCCGAAGTGCGGCACGGAGTTCCTGATTCCGAAGGGCGGCAAGAAGAACCCCAAGCTCGAGTGCGTCAACGAAACGTGCGACTTCGAGCGGTCGTATGATCCGGACGAGCTTCGCGACGAGGAAGAAGCGCAACAGTCGCCGCCTGCGGCCGGCTCCGCTGCGGGCTAGAGTCTCGCTGTGAACGATGTGGTCGTCATTGGCGCCGGCTTGGCCGGTACCGAGTGTGCCTGGCAGCTCGCGGAGCGAGGGGTGCGCGTGCGTCTGTTCGAGCAGAAGCCTGAGTCACGTACGCCGGCGCAGCATTCCGATCGGATGGCGGAGCTCGTATGCTCCAACTCGTTTCGTGGGGCGGCGCTTCACAACGCGGTCGGCCAACTCAAAGAGGAGATGCGCCGCTCCGGCTCGCTGGTGATGGAGGTCGGAGAGATCCACCAAGTGCCCGCCGGCGGCGCTTTCGCGGTGGACCGCGAGCAGTTCAGCGCGGAGATCACGCGGCGTATCGATGCGCATCCACTCATTGAAGTAGTTAATGAAGTGGTCGACCGGATTCCGGATGAGCGGCCCGTCGTCATCGCAACGGGGCCTCTCACCGCGGGGGGGTTGGCCGATGACATCGCATCGGCGGTCGGGGCGGAGCACCTGGCCTACTACGACGCCATCGCGCCCATCGTGGCAGCCGACTCGATCGACTTCGACAAGGCGTTTCGCGCGTCGCGCTACGACAAGGGCGGTGATGCTGCCTACGTGAACTGCCCGCTCGACCAAGAAGAGTATGAGGCGTTCGTGCAGGCGCTTCTGCACTCCGAGAAGGTCACCCCGCGCGAGTTCGAGAAGGTCCGCTACTTCGAGGGGTGCCTGCCGATCGAGGTGATGGCGGCCCGCGGAGCGAAGACCTTGTCGTTTGGGTGCATGAAGCCGGTCGGGCTCACCGACCCACGCACCGGTCGTTGGCCGCATGCGGTCGTTCAGCTCCGCCAAGAGGACGAGGCCGGAACGGCATTCAACATGGTGGGCTTCCAAACCCGCATGAAGTGGCCCGAGCAGAAGCGGGTGTTCCGAATGATCCCCGGCCTCGAGAACGCCGAGTTCGAGCGCCTCGGGAGCGTGCACCGAAACACGTTCGTCGATTCGCCGAAGGTGCTCGACGACGACTTGGCGTTGGCGCCGAGGCCCGGCGTGTACCTTGCCGGCCAGATCTGCGGCGTCGAAGGGTACGTCGAGAGCGCCGCGTGCGGGATGCTCGTCGGCATCAAGCTCGCGCACGAGCTCAAGGAGCTTCCGAGCTCGTTCCCGCCGCGCACGACGATGCTCGGCGGCATGATCGGGCATCTCAGAGATGCGAACGACGACTTCCAGCCTTCGAACGTCATGTGGAGCATGGTCCCGCCGATGGAGGGGCGTCGCATGAACAAGCGGGCGCGCCGCGATGCGCAGTCCGAGCGCGCCTTGCAGGATATCGAGGCGTGGCTGACCGACGTGGTACGATCGAACGATGCGCGCCTCGGATCCGCTCGACCAGCAGATCGACGCCTTCGCTCAGTACCTCTCGGATGAGCGCAGGAGCTCTCCGCGAACCGTGGAGACCTACATTCGCGACCTGAGAAGCTTCCGGAACTGGGTCCGTGAAGAGGGGTTGCCGGCGGACGCGCGCAAGCTCGATGTCGTCGCGCTGCGTGGTTTCCTGGCGAGCCTGTTTGGCTCGAACCAAGCGAGCACGATGAAGAAGAAGGTGAGCGCCGTTCGTTCGTTCTTCAAGTTCCTCCTCAAGCGCCGATTCATCGAACAGAATCCGGCGTCGGCGCTTCGCACTCCGAAAGTACCCGCGAACCTTCCGCGTTTCCTGACGGTGGACCAGGCGTTTCGTGTCATGGAGGCGCCCCCCAAGGAGGCCAAGCGCGCGAAGCGTTTGATGGCGCGGGATCGCGCATTGCTCGAGACGCTCTATGGTACCGGCGTTCGCGTCGGGGAGCTCGGTTCCATGAACATCGACGATTGTGATTTCACGGAAGGCTCGGTTCGCGTGCTCGGCAAAGGCGGAAAGGAGCGCATCGTCCCCCTCGGCCAATCGGCGCTCGAAGCGCTCCACGCCTATCTACCTGAGAGGCTCGGGATGCTCTCCAAGGCCAAAGAGGGCAACGGGGACGCGCTCTGGCTTGCGCGGAGCGGCCGCCGACTCAGCATTCGGCAGGTTCAGAACATCGTACGGCGCCATGGCACGCTTGGGGCCGGACGCGGGGACCTCCATCCGCATGCGATGCGGCATACGTGCGCGACGCACTTGCTCGACGCTGGCGCCGATCTTCGGTCGATTCAAGAGCTGCTCGGTCATTCGAGCCTGTCGACGACGCAGCGATACACGCACGTCAGCGTGGACCGTATGATGGAGGTTTACGACCGCGCGCACCCTCTGGCGCGCGACAAAGCAGACGGCGGTTGACAGCCCAAAAGGCCGACTTACGTTCCTCCGACCCAGATGAACAATCCCGATCCGCCTGTTTTTCGCTCCACGACCATCGTTGCCGTACGCCGAGACGGCAAAGCCGCCATGGCGGGGGACGGCCAAGTCTCGCTCGGCCAGACCGTGATGAAAGGCCAGGCCCGAAAGGTCCGGCGCATTGCGGACGGCAAAGTCGTTGCAGGGTTCGCCGGCGCGACTGCCGACGCGTTCACGTTGCTCGACCGCTTCGAGGCCAAGCTCAAGGAGTACCGCGGGAGCCTTCAGCGTTCCGCGGTCGAGCTCGCCAAGGACTGGCGGACCGACCGTTACTTGCGCCGCCTCGAGGCCATGCTGATCGTGATGGATGCCGAGACGACGCTGCTGATCAGCGGTACCGGCGATGTCATCGAGCCTGACGAGGGGGTCATCGCAATTGGGTCAGGCGGCTCGTATGCACTGGCGGCCGCGCGTGCGCTCGTCCGCAACAGCAATTTGTCGGCGACGGAGATCGCTCGCCGTTCGCTCGAGATCGCCGGCGAGATTTGCGTCTACACGAATCAGGAAATCGTCGTTGAGGAGATGGGCGAATGAAGAACGGCAACTTCACCCCGCGGGAGACGGTCAGCGAGCTCGACCGGTACATCATCGGTCAGCACAAGGCCAAGCGTGCGGTGGCGATCGCGCTTCGCAACCGCTGGCGCCGTCAGCAGGTGACGAGCGACCTTCGCGAGGAGATCGCGCCTCGCAACATCATCATGATCGGGCCGACCGGGGTCGGAAAGACCGAGATCGCGCGAAGGCTTGCCAAGCTTGCGCACGCGCCGTTCGTGAAGGTCGAGGCGTCGAAGTTCACCGAGGTCGGCTACGTCGGGCGAGATGTCGAGTCGATGATTCGAGACCTCGTCGAGAACGCCATTCAAATCTGCGAAAAAGAAGCCCTCGAGGGTGTGCAGACGCGCGCGCAAGATGCGGCCGAGGAGCGCCTCGCCAAGATGATTCTCGCCGCGCAGAAGCCTCCCGTGCAAGCCCCGCAGGATGCTCAGCCCCAGACGCATCAGTTCGGGCCCCTCAGCTTTCAAGTCACGCCGCCGCAGCAGCAGCCTCAGCCTTTCTACTCCGACAGCGAGCTCAACGACATTCGCCAGAAGCTCCGCAATGGTGAGCTCGACGAGACGGAGGTGGAGCTCGACGTCAGCGATACGCAGAACCCGTTCATGACAATCTTCGGGGCCGGTGGCACCGAGGAGGTGAACCTCCAGGACATGATGTCGCAGATGCCCGGCTTCAAGGGGCGTACGAAGCGGCGACGGCTCAAGGTCCCGGACGCCCTCGAGGTGCTCCGGCAGCAAGAGGCGCAAAAGCTCATCGACCACGACAAGGTTCAGCGCGACGCAGTCCAGCGCACCGAACAAGCAGGCATCGTCTTTCTCGACGAGATCGACAAGGTCGGCTCGGACCGACGCGTCGGCGGCCCGGACGTTTCGCGCGAGGGTGTGCAGCGTGACCTGCTCCCCATCGTCGAGGGTTCGACCGTCGGGACGAAGTACGGGTCGGTGAAGACCGACCACATCCTCTTCATTGCGGCCGGCGCGTTCCACGTGTCGAAGGTCGCCGACCTGATCCCGGAGCTTCAGGGTCGCTTCCCGATTCGGGTCGAGCTCGATTCGCTCGAAAAGGGCGACTTCGTCAGGATCCTGACCGAGCCGAAGAACGCGCTCACGAAGCAGTACGAAGCGCTGATGGCGACGGAGGGTATCGAGGTCATCTTCGAGCCCAATGCTGTAGACGCGCTAGCGGGCTACGCCGAGGAGGCCAACAAGCGTTCCGAGAACATCGGCGCGCGCAGGCTCTACACGATCATGGAGGCGCTCCTCGAGGAGCTGTCGTACGACGCTTCCGAACGCGCGCAGTCCAAGTTCGTCGTCAACGTCGACTACGTGAAATCGACGCTCGACCCGATTCTCTCGAACGAGGATCTGGCGAAGTACATTCTCTAGGGGGGGCTTGATGGGTGGGTCAGTCGACGCGATTGGCGTCGGGAGGTTTGTTTACATCCAACCCGCCCACCCCCACCCGTAATCCTCCCTCCGCGCCCCTTGCTGCGCTCGGGCTTGGCGGCGCCTTTGGCGCCGGGCTTCGCCCTTCGGGCTCGCGCCCCCGCATGTGTTGATGTCAGCGTGAGCGAGCGCCAGTGCCAGCGTCAGCGTCAGCGTCAACGTCAGTGTTCGGCGCGTACCCCCTCCGCACCCCAGTTGACCTCGATCGGCTCCAAGCCTGACTTGGTGCAGTGGGCTTCGAAGCGCTGGGCTGCGTTGGGATCATCGAAGAACGCGACCGCGACGTCGCCGCCTCCTGCTCCGCAGGGTTTGGCCGCTCCGCCCTCTCGGGTGGCGGCCTGCGCGATCTGGGCGAGTCGTCGATCGACGATCGGCGCGCCAGCGGCTCCCCCTAGGGCGCCCATCGCCTCGTGGTAGGCGCGGGCGGCTTCGATCAACGCGTCGATCCGGCCGTCGACGAAAGCAGCGGCGAATTCGTCGGCCCCGGCGTGAAGGGCCGACATCACCGAGTGGTACGCGCTCGGGTCCGAGGCGCGCAGGCGCTTCACCTGTCGCAGCAAGTCGCTCGTTCGGACCGAGGTGCCCGTCCAGATCAGAGACAAGACCAACGACTCGGGGGCGCGGACTGGCTCCACTCGCCCGCGACCGTCGCCCGACCTCTGGAACGAGATGAAGCCTCCCAGCGCGGCCGTGGCGACATCGGCGCCGCTGCCTTCGGGTGCAACAAGCGTGTGGGCCCTGAGCGCGACCTCGAACACGCGGTCTCGCACGCTCGAATCCCTGAGGTCGTGACCCTGGTACTCGGCGACGGCGCCGGCCACCGCAACGGCGCCCGCCGCGGACGAGCCGAGGCCGAGCTTCGTCTCCCCGTGGAAGAGCGGTCTGCGGTCGAGGACCGGCGGACGCGGGGCGGGTCCGAACTCCGTTCGAGCCTCAGCAAAGGCCGCGGTCGCCTCTGGGCCCTGTGGGTAGCCGTCCCCCGTCCCGCGCCACCACGCGGCGACCCTGCGATCGACCGCCGCGACAATCGCTCGGGCGCCCTCCGTAACCGCGTATTCGCCGCACAGAAACGCCTTGCCGGGGGCCGATACGGCTGGCCCGCTCACGACGAAACCGAGATCTCGGCCCCTGGGGCCGAGATTAGCGTCTGCAGCACCCCCGCGGTTTGCTCGAGCGCTTCGCGCACCCGCGGCGCGTCTTTCGCGGCGCAGAGCGCCTTCACATGCGGGCCCGCATCCATGGTGCTCCAGACGGGGGTGCCCGCGCTCCGGAGCCCTTCGATCCTGTGAAGGGCGGCCATCGTTCCTGGCCCCCAGTAGAGGGTGCTGGGGCGGGACGTGATGGCGCAGCAGTGGAAGGCAAGCGTGCTCTGCTCCATCGCGCCTCCGAGGGATTCCAAGTCGCGTTCGGCGATGGCCCGCTTCACCGTGTCCGACCAACCCGGCGCAGAGGCGATCCAGGCGTCGTAGTAGGGCGAGGTCTTGCGGGAGCGCTCCATCGCTTCGGTCGAGCTCACGGCTTTGGGTCCGCGCGCGGTCAGGGCAAGGACCAGTCGAACGTCCCAGTGTTCCGCTGGCGCAAGCGGTCGAGCTGCGAGAGCGTCGTCGCCGGGATCGCCCGCTTCGAGCGCGACGAATCCCCCGTAGATGGAGCGCGCCGCCGAGGCGCTCGACCTACGCGCCAACGCGCTCAACGCGCTCGGAGCAAGCGAGAGACCTGCCGCTTTCGTTGCGGCGGCCGCGAGCGCCGCGAACCCCGAGGCGCTCGACGCCAGACCCGCTGCGGTCGGGAAGCGGTTGTGGCTGGTGATGACCGCCTTGTGCGCGAATTCTGCCCTCGCGCGCACGCGATCGAGAAGCGCGACCACACGCTCTCGCTGCTTCGGTGCTGCGATGTTTCCATCCAACATGAAGCGGTCTTCCGTCAAGCCCGGCTCGAACCGAACCTCGGTTTCCGTCACGAGCTGGTCGAGGGTGAGCGACACACTCGGGACCGCCGGCAGGTTGCAGGCGAGGTCCGATTTGCCCCAATACTTGGCGAGGGCGATGTTGGCGCGGGCGGTTGCGCGCGCGGGGCTGAGCTCAGGCGGCACTGCGGACCTCCTCCACGAAAGCGTCGGCGTCGAGGGCGTCTCGGACGGCCTGCGCGTGCTCGAAATCTCTCGCGAGGGCGACGATGCAACCGCCGCCGCCCGCGCCGGTGACCTTCGCGCCGAGCGCGCCTGTGGACTTCGCGGCCTCGCGGAGCTCTTCGATTCGAGGCGTGCTGAGGCCGAGAGCCCGTAAGACATCATGATTGCTGTCGAGAGTCCGGCCGAGGGCGCTCGTGTCTCCCGCCGCAATGGCGACCTCCGCACGCGCGACCAGCGCGTCGACTTCGGCGAGAAGCCGCCGAGTGCGCCGCGACTCAGTCGCGAGCAAGCGTGCGACACGCGCCACCATGGCCTTCGTCTCCGAACGTTCGCCGCTTTCTGCGATGACCAGGTGGAGAGGCCTTGGGTTGGCGAGGCTCGATGCTCCTCGCTGCCGCTCGAAGCGAATCAGGCCGCCAAGAGCTGCCGCCGCGTTGTCGAGGCCCGAGGGCGTTCCGTGAAAGACTCGCTCCCACCGGAGGGCTTGGTCACCGACCTCCGTCCGCGAGCGTTCGATGCCGAGCGTTCTGTCGATCGCGTCGACGAGCGACACCCCGATTGCGGCGGAACACCCGAGACCTGCGCCGGCTGGCAGGTCTACAGCGACCTCCACGGCCAATGACGGCCGGTCGCCATACACAGCCAGAACTGCGCCAAATGCGCGGGCGAGCGGTTCGTCGCCCTGTTCGTTGGGCTCCACGCGGCGCCCCCAAGGCGTGATGTGAAGTGTATCCCGCACGGCATGTCGGGCGAGCGATGTGACTCCGCGCTCGAGGCCTGCTGCGATTGCTCGGGTCCCGTGAACGACAGCGTGCTCGCCAAGGAGGATGACCTTCCCGCATCCGAAGCCGCTTGCGCCGCGCCGCATGTCAACGCCCTCGAATTGTGAGCTTGTCGGCGAGCTCGGTGAGCATGCCGAGCCCTTGTGGGTTGAACGGTGCGCCTTGGAGCGCGCGCGCGGCTTCGGTTCGAAGCTCCGTGATGCGGCGTTCGAGGCGTTCCACCACGCCCAGCTCGTGAAGGTGCTGGCGGGCGTCCGCGAGCTCACGATGCGCGACATCCGGGCGTCCCACGATCGCTTCAACCGCTTCACGCTCGCCCGGCGTGGTCGAGCGGCGGAGCTCGGCGAGCACGCTGCTGACCTTGCCGTGCGGGAGGTCCATGCCCGGCTTGCCGGTGCTGTCGGGGGAGCCGAGAGCGCCGAGTAGGTCGTCCCGAATCTGAAACGCCTCTCCAATCGGACCGGCCCACTCGGACAAGGCGCGGAGCTGCAACTCACTTGGATTGCCGAGGAGGGCGCCAAGCAGCAAGGGGCCGCGCACCGAGTAACTCGTCGTTTTCAGCGCGTGCATGCGGGCCACGTCTGTGTCGCCAGTCAAGTCGAGTTGCTGGCCGCAGTAGACCTCTTTTTGGATCTGCAGGAAGAGCGCCGTCGCGCGCGCCCATGCTTGGGCTGGATAGGGCGCCCCGAGGAAGAGCTCCCACGCGTACGTGGAGGCGAGGTCACCGGCTAGGATGCCCAGCGCAGATCCCAGATGCCGATCTCGATGACTCCGCTGCAGCGTCGTGTGCACAGCTGGGCCTCCACGGCGCACCTCGTCTCCGTCCATCCAGTCGTCGTGAATGAGGAGGTAACTTTGGAGAAGCTCGAGCGCCGAGGACAGCTCGACCAAGCGGTCGGTTCCGTAGCCGGGGCGGACGCACCGATAGCCTGCCGTCGCTACTGCAGGACGCAGGCGCTTCCCGCCCCGCATCGTCAGCGCCTCGATCGCATCGACGAGCTCGAGCGTCGGCGGCGAGATGATTTCCGTCTCGCGCTGCTTCGCCTCGAAGAAGTCGGCTAGATGACTGTCGACCTCCGTGCGGAGGATCCGGAGCCAGCTCGCGGGAGCTCGGGGGCCGCTGGGCGGAGACTCAGCGACTGCTCGTAGGTGGGGTGCTTGCATGGGTTCTCCCTGGGTGGGTCTGACCGGTGAGCGCGCGACGATGCAGCGCGAGTGCCATCACCGGGAAGTACTGTCGATAGAGGCGGTAGTTGAGGAGGGCGGTTTCGAAGAACACGCCTACGAACTGACCATCCGGCCACTCTCCCGAGTCGAGCTGATTCGATTCGAGGAACCCTGCGGCGCGACGCACGGCGACCTCGTCGGCTTCACCGCCTTCGACGAGCGCGATGAGCGCCCATGCCGTCTGCACGGACTGGCTGGCTTCCGCTTCGAGATAGTCCGGCGTCAGAGTCGGTGGTTGCCGCTCGCCCCATCCGCCATCGGAGCGCTGGCGCGAGAGTAGCCACCGTCGGGCCCTGCGGACGCGCGCGTCTGTCGTTGGAACGCCTGCTGCGACGAGCGCCCGAATCCCAAACATCGTCGCGTAGACGTAGCGAACGCCCCACGCGGCGTCCCAGGTGCCGTCGGGGTTCTGCGTGTCGGCGACAAAGCGGACGGCCGCATCGATCGCAACGCGCAACCGACCGCGCAACAGATCCGGATACCGTTCTTGAACTGCGCAGAGCGCCATCAGGCACGACGCGGTGCACTCGACGTACGACCGCTCGGTCATGCAGCGTCCAAACATCTCGGCGGGGTTCATCCACTCCAGCGGAAATCGCGTCTTGCTGGGTTCGTAGCTGCCGAAGCCTCCGTCGCGGTTCTGACAGCGGAGGATGAAGCGTGCGGCCTGCGCCGCCCGGTCTCGCCCGAGGGCATACGGTTGCCCATGGAGCAGAGCCAGGAGCGCCTCGGCGGTGCAATCACTGACCGGCCACCCGTGGGCGACCTCGGAGAAACACCACCCGCCGCTTGGGTCGATGCGGTGGGCCGCGCGGAAGTCGAAGGTCGAGCTCGCGATCTGTTGGCTCGCGAGAAAGGTCGCGCCGTCCGCGAGGGAGCTATGGGCTGCCCGTTCACCTGGCGGCAGCGCAGCCAGTGCCTGAATCGCAAACGACGTGTCCCAACACATGCTGCCCGCACCAGCCACTCGGGACCCCTCCATCGCGTCTTCCCAGAACCAGGCGTCGAGGCGATCGAGTGCCCTGCGACCTTCCGGGCTTTCGCGGTCGTTCGCCCAGAGTGCCAACACCGTGAGAAGTCCGTTCACCGGCGAGAGGGACAGGTAGTCGCTCGCGCAGAGATCGCGTCGCATCGTCTCGCGCAGGTCGCCGAGCAGCCGCCTCCGAAAGGCGGGTCGCTGATGCCGATCGTATTTCCGCGCCACACGAAACAGCGCGCGCAACGCCGGGTGAGAGCGGAATGGCGCGTCCGCCTCGCGGATTTCGTTGGCGCAGGTCGAAAAATCGATCGACTCGTACCCCTCTGGATAGAGCTCGGCGCGAAGAGCGTCGATGAGCGGGGTGCGGGGCGCAACGAAACGGTCGCCGTAGAGCACTGCGAGGCCGAGATAGATGGAGCGCGTGTGGCAGTAGTAGTTGGCTGGGTGAATCGGCAGCCAAGAGGGGAGGGCCCACGCTTCCGGAAGGATCGGGTTGATGCCTTCCCATCCGTAGAGGTCGAGGAAGGCGAGCCACACTTTACCCCACGTAGGGATGCGCTGGACGCCACCCTCGCTCGCGAAGAGCAGCTTGGCATCCCGAAGCCAGCGCTCGCTAGAACGTGCGCCCAGGAGGCGCGCCGCGATGTACACGAGTGTGGTGACGAAGAGACTCCCTCCGTCCTCGGGGTGGAGCCCCCACACGCCCGCACGGTTCTGAGTGGCGCGGAAGTGGCTGAGTATCCCGCGACGGCGCTCCGGGGAGATCTCGAGGCCGATGATGTGGGCGGTCATCGTGTACTGCGCCGTCAGCATCGGGCACCAGACGCACTCGCCCTCCCAGCTCCCGTCGTCGCGCTGCATTCGTAGGAGCGCATCGACACCTCGCTCCAAGGCCTCCGGGCGTTGGTCCTGCTGCGACGTGAAGGCCTGGGCAACCATGCGGGCGCTACTCTCCGTCTGCGATTCTGCGGGCCGCCGAAGCGCTGAACTGGTTGATGCGAACGAGCTTTGCCGCGACATCGTCGATGCGGTCCTGCGCGACGCCCGCCGCGAGTGCCACCGAGCGTGCATGGAGATTCATGTGCCCCCGCTGGATGCCTTCGCAGGCGAGCGCGCTGAGGGCGCCTAGATTCTGCGCGAGACCCACGGCCGCCATGACCATCGCGAGCTCCTGGGCGCTCTCAGCCCGCAACAGCTTTCTAAGCACGCGAAGGGCCGGTTGCACGCGCGTCGAACCTCCGACGACGCCCACCGCGAGCGGGAGCTCGATCTCGCCGTGGAGGCAACCATCCCTTCTCCACCAACGGGTCAGCGGCTCGTACGTTCCGTTTCTCGCAGCGTACGCATGCGCGCCGGCCTCGATCCCGCGCCAGTCGTTTCCGGTAGCGATGCCTACGGCGTCGACGCCGTTCATGACGCCCTTGTTGTGTGTCGCCGCGCGATACGGATCGACCGCAGCGAATTGGTAGGCCTCGACGACGCCTTCCGCCACCGCCGCGCCCTCGTGCCCCCGTCGCTCGAGGAGGTCTTCACGGACCGAGCACCGGGCGCTCGCCAATCTTCGATCGGCGAGATTGCTGAGAATCCGCAAACGAACTCGTCCTCCGCTCACCTCTTCGATCAGAGGCGCGACGCCCTCGGCCATGTCGTTGACGACGTTCGCTCCCATCGCGTCGCGGCAATCGACCAGGACGTGGACGACCAACATGATGGGATCTGACGGCAGAACGCGAACTTCAATCGACTTCGCACCTCCGCCCCGGGCCACCATGTTCGGGTGCCGCGCGTTGGCACGCGCGAGGATGCGTGCCGCCGCGTTCTGCAGCGCTGCGCGAGCGTGCGAGGGGTCATCGACCTCGAGGACTTGTACCTGCGCGATCATCAGGGACTCGCCGGCATCCGCCGTGAAACCTCCCGAAGCGCGAATCATGCGCGCCATGTTGCTTGCGGCGGCGACTACCGAGGGTTCCTCGACCGCCATTGGCACCGCGTAGTCCTTGCCGTTGACCCGGAAGTTGAGCCCGAGGCCGATCGGGAGACCCAGGACCCCCACGCAGTTCTCGACCATCTTGTCGGCGATCGCGAGTCCATCTAGGCTGGATCCGCGCAACACGGCGATGTCGTCGCCCGAGAGGTCGAAGCGGCTCGCGAGCTCTTGGTGCCTGGCGTCGACGCCCAGGCGGTAAAAGCCCGGAATGCGGGAAGACGGCTGCTGTTCGCGCGTATCGAGTGCTTTGAGCGTCATGCTACATCCATTTCCAAGAGCCACTCGTTCGTCGTCGAGCCGGCGGCCATCAGGCGCGCGACCGGGTGCCACATCGCTTCGTAGTCGGCGCGAAGAAGCTCGTCGTCCCGGACGTTGCGTGTGCATCGCGCGATGACTTCTTCGACCTCTTGCCGGCTCACCTTGACCTCTTGGTTCGGTGTGAACATCGCGTCGTTGCGGTATGCGCACGCGATGGTCCGCACGGCGAGCCACAACGGCAGGACGCAGAAGAGACGCACCTCCGGGTGCTCCGGAGGCACCGAGAGCGCGTAGTCGAGTGCTCGGTCGAGGTTTCGGCGGGCCAGGTCGAAGAGCGGCGTGACCGCGCGATGGGCCTCCGCCCGTCGAGCGGGATTGGCGAGGTCGCGATTGTGCAAGCCCTGGGCCCGGCACAGCGAACGCGGCACGAACGACCAGCCACGATGGAGATCGTCGGTGATGTCCTTGAGAATGTTGACGAGCTGCAGCCCCGCGCCGAACGGCTCGGCGAGCTCACTCATTCGCTGAGCCACCGGACCGTCCGGTTCGAGCTTCATCTCCGCAATGAAGAGCTCGGTGAGCATGTGACCGACCGTGCCCGCGACGAAGTAGCAATACCGCCCGAGATCGTCACTCGTCCACGGCGCGATGACGCCCTCCCGATCGGCCGAGCGGTGGCTGTAGATCTGCATGCCGCGCGCCATTTCGGCGACCCACCGAAGGACCGCCGCTCGCATCGTTTCGGGAACCTCGTCCACGATGACCATGACCCGGCGAAGTTGAGAGCAGAGCTCGATTTCGTGAGCCGGCGACCCCTCGACTCCGACCCACAGTCGTTCGAAGCTCGCTGGGGGCGCCACGCCTCGGAGAACTTCGTGGAACGCTTGGTAGCGCTCATCGCGTTCGCTGAGGGTGAAGGCCTCGTTGTCCTCGACCGCGTCGACGACGCGACAGAGAAGATATCCGCATGTCACTGCTTTTCGGAGCTCGCCCGGGAGCACCTCGATCGGACGCGAGAACGTCCGGGAGACCTGGCGCAGGCTGGTCGTGCAAAAGTCCCAGTCAGTTTGCATGTCGTTTCTCCTCATTGGGCTTAGGCGACCGAAAGAAATCGCTGCGAGTCCAGGTCTCAGGTGCTGCCCAGTAAACGGACCTGGTTCTGATTGCGCTCCGACGCGGGTGCACGCTCGCCCAGGGCCAGCGAAGCCATCCAGCCAGATCGGCAAGAGCGCGCGGGTCCGTCACGAGCGCGCCGAGGCCTGCCCGGGCGGCCACGCGTGAAAATGCGTAGACAAAATCGGCGCGGTTGGTGGACGACGCACCGAGCAGCTTCATCGTGCGATCGCGGTGGCTCGGGCTCGCGCGCCAAGTTCCGAAGATCGACTCACGGATCGCCTCGGAACCCGCGTCGCTTCGCACGAAGGCTTGGTAGATGGCGTTGGAGAGAAGCTCCGGAATGTAGCTCTCAGCAGATCTTGCGTCCGCGTACGCGTCGAGGTCGAATGTCGAAGCAAGCGCCTCGGCATCGAGGAGCGATGTGGTGATACCCATCGCCGTCAGCGGGTGAAAGATGCCGGCCGCGTCGCCGACGAGCGCGACGCCCGACCGCGTTTCGTACGAGCGCGGACGAAACACGTTGGCTGCCCAGCTCACGGAATCCTTGGCGAGTGCGTTGCGAACGCCCTCTCGAAGACCCGTGGGAAGCACCTCAGCGAACGACTCCCAAATCGATGCAGGCGCTTGCGCGCCGCGAGGGGCCGCGTGCGGCACATCGAAGCACAGGCGAATACGGGCGTCGTCGATTCGGTACGCGAGCACCGGTCCAGGGCCGCCGAGAATGACGTGGCCGAATCCATCGAGCGGAAGCTGGGAGTCCGTGACTAGGAGCCCGCCCATCGATGAGATCTGCACGCGATCAGATGCTTCCCCCTCGACGGTAGGCTCCCGTGACGAGCGTCCGGCCGCCACCACGACCCGTGCTGCGTTCACGCGAAGTGCCGGTCGCGCGCGACTCACGAGGTCCACCGCGCGCCCCCCCACCGGCAAGCCGCGAACCCCCTCCAAGTAGTCCACGAGCTCGAGCTGAGCGACCTTGCGCCTGAGGTGTGCAACGAGGCTCGCGTGCTCGCAGGTGAAGCCCTTGCTTTGATCCGGGTAGTCGAGCCGAATCGGGCCCAATCCGTCGTTCGGGCAGACGACGAATCCGGAGGACTCGACCCGCGCGTCGAGACCGTCGAGCAGTCCGTGGTCGCTCAGCACGCGCGCGCCTTCCGGATGGATCCACTCACCCGCGAAGCGCCGTGCTGCCCTCGGGTTCGATTCGAGCAACAACACCGATGCCCCGTGCGACGCGAGACATCCGGCAGCGCCACAACCCGCCGGGCCAGCGCCAATCACGATGGCGTCGTAGGTCGATCGAACTTCCCCAAGCTCGATAGTGTTTGGCGTTGCCCGCATCCCCGCGTCCGATTATTCGGCTGCGGCCTCGCGTTGCTAGGACAATCCGACGGGTGGATCGTCGCGCGTCGTCGGTCGTCCCAAACGGCGTGCGAGTGGTTTTTCCTCGTCGAAATCTTTACAGAGTGTTGTGTTGAAACGCGTTGATCGCGTTGCGAGCTTTACACTTCGTTGGGTAACACGGCGTTTGCGATTGTTGATCGCGGTTCAATGACGAATGACGACCGCTCGTCCGATCCCAGGAACGAGTCACGACTTTGTTCGTCCGTGTCTTCGCTGACGGCGCTACACCTCGCTCATCGACATTCAGGTGCACGACGTAGGAGGGTACGCATGAGCACGACTGCAACGGGGATCGCTTCCATCGGACTTCAACTTCCGCGGCTCTACATGCCAGTGACGGAGCTGGCCCAGCTGCGAAGCGTAGATCCCAACAAGTTTACAAAGGGTCTAGGCTGTCTGGACATCGCGCTTTGTCGCCATGGAGAGGATGCGGTGACGCTTGCAGTGGGTGCTGCAAAGCGCGCTCTGTCGCGATGGAGCGGTTCCGTCGACGATCTCGGCCTCATCGCGCTCGGCACGGAAAGTGCGAAGGACATGAGCCGGCCCTTGAGCGCGTGGGTTGCAGAAGAGCTCGGCCTTTCGGGGACGGTGCGCTCGTATGAGGTCAAGCACGCTTGTTACGGCGGAACGCTCGCGCTCCGACAGGCGCTCGAGTGGAAGTGGTCTGGCGCAGGAGCCGGGAAGGCGGCACTCGTGATCGCATCGGACGTCGCGCTCTACTCCCTCGGTGACCCTGGCGAACCCACTCAGGGAGCGGGCGCGGTCGCCATGATCATCGACGAGCCGACGGTCGCGGCCGTGTCACCTACCTCGTTTCCTTTCAGCAGCCCCGCGTTCGATTTCTGGCGTCCGGTGGGGGACTCCTTCCCCTCGGTCGACGGGCAGCTCAGCCTGGATTGCTACAAGAACGCGGTGGTCGAGTGCTTTGGTGCGCTGATCGGCGATCGCGATGCCCGGGAAGTGCTCAACGGATACCGCGCGATGTGCTTTCACGTGCCGTTTCCGAAGATGGTGAAGAAGGCCGTGATCCATCTCGCTGAAGAGCTCGGTTGGACTTCGCAGCAGGCGGAGGAGCTCTACCTTTCGAAGGTCGAGGACACGCTCGAGTGGAACCAGCTCAGCGGGAACGCCTACACGGCGAGCCTTTGGATCTCGGTTGCCCGCGCGTTGGTCGGGCTGAGGGAAGGCGCTCCAATCACTGCGTTCTCGTACGGTTCTGGCTACGGGGCCGAGCTCCTGCAGCTCACGGCGGGGCCGGCTGCTGCGTCGGCGCAGTGGGTGGCCGACATCGAAACCGACCTTGCCGCCCGCGAGCCACTCGACATGTGGGGCTACGAGACACTACGGGGCAATGCGCGCGCGAGCGCCTGAGTCCGTCGCCTCGGGCGGGGGTGCCGGCATTCACCGCCGCAAGGCCGACCACCTCGACCTCTGCGAAGGCGACGAGGTTTCGTTCCGTTCCACCACCACGCTGCTCGAGCACGTCACGCTGCTGCACCAGTCGCTGCCCGAGCTGAGCGCGGACGAAGTGAGCACGGGGCTCGAGTTGCTCGGCCGTCAGCTCCGCGTGCCTCTCGTGATCGCCGCGATGACCGGGGGCCATGAACGTGCCGCCAGCATCAATCGTTCCTTGGCGACCATCGCGCAAGAGCGAGGGTTAGGCTTCGGGTTGGGGAGTCAGCGAGCGATGCAGCGGGATCCGGCGATGGACTGGACGTACCGCGTTCGCGAGTGGGCGCCCGACGTCCTACTTCTCGGAAACATCGGTGTCGTGCAAGCACGAGAGACTGCGACCAAGGATCTCGAAGCGCTCGCGCGTGACGTGGGTGCCGACGCGCTGTGCGTCCACCTCAATCCGGCGATGGAGCTGATTCAGTCGGATGGCGATCGCGATTTCCGGGGCTGCGTCGCGACTTTGGAGAGACTCTGCAACGAGCTTCCGTTTCCCATCATCGCGAAGGAGACCGGAAACGGAATGAGTCCCCAGACCGTCGACAAGCTGGTGCGCGCCGGTGTTCGATATGTCGACACGTCGGGCGCCGGCGGCACATCCTGGGTGGGGGTCGAAACTCTCCGCGCTGACGGCATGCGGCGGTCTATGGGAGAGCGGCTCTGGGATTGGGGGATCCCCACAGCTCCGTCCGTCTACTACGCGGCGAGCGCCTCGCTCGAGACGATCGCGACCGGTGGCATTCGCTCCGGCTCGGACATCGCGCGTGCGATCGCGTTGGGCGCGCGCGCCGCTGGCATTGCGCGGCCGCTGCTTCAAGCGCTGCACCGGGGCGGCGATGACGAAGCGCGCGCGTGCGTCGACGAGATCGTGCACGAGCTTCGCTCGGTGATGTTGCTGACCGGCTGCAGGACCGTCGATGAGCTTCGTTCCGCTCCGCGGGTCATCTCGGGGGACTTGCAGCGGTGGCTGGCTGTGGGTGGGGGGCAAGCATGACGCTTCGCGCGATCGTCGTCGACGACGAGCCGCTCGCGCGCGACGAGCTGAGGTTCTTGTTGGGGCAGTGCGATCGCGTAGAGGTCGTGGGCGAAGCACGGGGCGCGACCGATGCGCAGCGCTTGTGCGACGAGGAGAAGCCTCAGGTGGCGTTCATCGACCTGCGAATGCCGGACCTCGACGGCATTGCATTGGCGGAGCTCCTTCGAAGGAAGCTTCCCGATCTCGATATCGTCATCGTGTCGGCGCACGACGACGGCGCGATTCGAGGCTTCGAAACCAAGATCACGGACTACCTGCTCAAGCCAGTGCGGCTGCAGCGGCTCCAGCAAGCGCTCGACCGCGTGTCGGTCGAGCAACCATTCACGCTCGAAGGTGCTAGCCGACTCGCGAGATTCGCCGTTCGCCGTAGAGGGTCGTTCCTCGTCGTCGAGCTCCGGGACGTGGTGTACTTCGAGGCGCGCGACGAGCTCGTCTGGGCGGTGACCGAGGAAGACCGTTTCGCCTTGGACGCACGGCTGGTCGCCCTGGCGGGCCGGCTCGACCCAACGGTCTTCTTTCAATCGCACCGGAGCTGCATCGTCCGACTCGACCGGATCCGGGTCATCGAACCGGCAGGCGCGCGCAAGTTCCTCCTGCTGCTCGATCACCCCGACGAGCCCAGAGTCCCCCTCGCGCGGGATCGGGCAAGCAAGCTACGCGAGAGAATCCCGTTCTCGCGGTAGCAGCGTCAGCGGGTCGGGTAGAACTGCGCGTACCAGCGTCGCAATTGATGCACCGGTCCGTCGCCTCTCGAGAGCAGAGGGCGCTTTCGGTAGATCTTTCGCGACCAGATGCCGAGGTCTTGGCGCCATTGGGACACCCAGTTGCCCACGATGAACCCCGCTTGAAGCTTGGACACGCTCGGGTCGCTGAACCATCGAAAGCGGACGCGTTGGGTGAGTGGTCCCGTCGGAGTGTGGCTTTGAAACATCACCACACGGCCGCCGTGTGCGGCGATGCGGAAGTCGAAGCGTACGATGCCGCCGGGTCCTTCGAGGCGAACTTTCGCCGTGGCTCCCGAGCGCGGAATCACCTTGCCGCGGAACGCGAGCTGAGCTTCGTTCTCGAACCACGACACCTGCGGTTCGCTTTCATCACGCCTCCAGCTCGCCTCATGCTCGATCTGCATCCCCGGCACCGGGATGTTGGTCCAGGGGATTCGAAGCCCGCCGTGGATGGGCTCGAAGTGCTGGTAGTCGACGCTGTTCTCGACGAACTCGAGCAAGTGCATGTGGATGATGCCCGCGTCGTACTCGCCCCGGTAGCGAAGCTCTCCGCTATCGATCTCGCTCAGCCGCTCGGGATAGTAGGGCGGCTCTGGTGCGGGTCCGGGTGCGAGCTCCCCGTGGCGGTGGAACATGCAGATCCAACCGTGTAGGTCGACGACCGGCCACGATGAAGTCCGGTGAACCGGCTCAGGCCCCTGGTCTTTGGGGATGTGCACGACGCGTCCCTGTCCGTCGATACGCCACTTGTGAAACGGGCACTCGATGCACCCGTCACGCATCACACCATCCGAGAGATTGGCGCCCATGTGCGGACAGTAGGCGTCGATTGCGCGAACCTGACCTTCGGCGTCGCGAAACAACACGGCGTCGTTGCCGGCTACCCGAACCTGGGTCGGCTCCGTCGTGAGGTCTTTCGCGCGCGCCGCGACGTACCACCCTTCGGGGTACGGTGCGGGGTAGGTCGCCAGTCGGGCTTCCTCGACCGCGGAGGCCTCCAGTGCCTCGGCGATGTTCATCGTCGCCTGGCGAGGAAGAAGAAGCTCGGCGTGAAGATGCCGGTCTCGCCTCCAGCGATGAGGCCCTCCGCGGCTCGGCCCAGCATGAGGCTGACTTCCTTCGATCCCTTGGGAGCGATTCTCAAGGCTTCGAGGATGCCGATCGTGCGCCGTGCGAGACGCCGGCCGAGCCGCCCGCGGCGAAGGGTCGAAAGACCCTCGAGCTCGCCGCGCAACGGGAGGTACCACGGGGTTTCGGGATCGCTGCGGAGGGCTGCGTCGAAGCTGTCGAGCACCTCGAACCCGGCGGCTCGAAGCGCCTCGAGGGTGCCGGGAATCGTGTAGAGATCGGGGAGTCCGTCGCCCGTCTCGATCTCGCTCTTGATCCATTGGTGACGCGGATCCGTCGGATCGAATGCGTCGGTCATGCACCACTCGTACCCGGCAAACAGCGCGCCGGGCTTGAGCGCCCGATGGATCTCGCGGAAAACACCGGCCTTGTCGGGCGCATGACACGTGGCTTCGATGGCGTAGGCCGCATCATAGCTGCCATCCGGCACGCCGAGTTTCATGAAGTCGCCCTTGAACCCCGAGCACAACTGGCTCAACCCCGCCTCGTCGTTGTGAGCGGCAAGCTTCTCGAGCTGGTAGTCGTTGTTGTTGACGCCTTCGATGCTTGCGCCTGAGAAGCGCGCGATCGAGCGCATCGGGCCGCCGACGCCGCAGCCGACGTCGATGGCCTTCATGCCTTCGCCGAGACCCAGTCGCAGTGCGAGATAGTGCTCCGCGCGCGCCAGTGAGGCCTCGAACGACTCTCCCCGCGCTCGAGCCGCAAAGTGGAACGATTGCCCCCAGCCGTGCTCGTAGAAGTCCGTCACCACGTCGTAGTAGTGGTTGATCATCTTGGCGTACTCCGCCTTGCGCGCTTCGACGCCCCCTCCGTTGGCCTCGTCGAAGAACCCCATGTACTCGGTGATCGTGTTTCCGACCCGCCGGCGCATGACGTCGTCGGTGTAGAATGTCCTGGTCTTGACGGCTTCAGCTTGTGGCATGCGGCTCGGGCTACCACGGAAGCCGACGGCGACATCATGGCATCGGGTGAGTCGTTGGAACTCCGCCGTGGGTGGTCCGGAGCGCGGGGCCAGCGGGTGATACGCGTGGGTTACACGGTGTAAAGTTGCGCAGCGTTTCTGTGCTATACGGGGCGCGTGGATGACCTGATCGAGAAGGCCAAGATCCTCCAAGAGGCGCTTCCCTACATCCGGGAGTTCCATGGGGACGTGTTCGTCATCAAGTATGGCGGGAACGCGATGGTCGATCCGCAGCTTCGTGACAGCTTCGCGCGCGACATCGTGTTGATGAAATACGTCGGCCTCCACCCGGTCGTCGTCCACGGCGGCGGTCCGCAGATCGACCAGACGCTCAAATCTCTCGGCGTCGTTTCCGAGCGCCTCGATGGACTGCGCGTCACCGACGAGCACACCATGGAGGTCGTCGAGATGGTTCTCGGCGGCAAGCTCAATCAAGAGATCGTCTCTCTCATCGCCGGCCACGGTGGGCGGGCTATCGGGCTGACCGGCAAAGACGACGGCTTCATCCGAGCGAAGAAGGTCGACAAGATGAAGACCAAGAGCGGCAACTGGGTCGATCCCGGCCGCGTGGGCGCCGTCACTCAAGTGAACCCCGACATTTTGCGCCGCCTCGTGAAGGACGGCTTCATTCCGGTCATCGCGCCCATCGCGGTCGACGCCGAGGGAAAGTCTTTGAACGTCAACGCGGACACCGTGGCCGGGAAGGTTGCAGAGGCGCTGCCCGCGCGAAAGTTCGTGCTGTTGACCGACATCGAGGGAGTGCGTGGTGAAGACGGTGAGGTCGCGAGCTCGCTGAGCGCTGCCGAGATCGCGCGGCTCAAGGCGGATCACGTCATCGAGGGCGGCATGATCCCGAAGGTCGACTGCGCCCTCGGAGCTCTGGCCGGCGGCGTGCGCAAAGCTCACATCATCGATGGCCGGGTGCGTCACGCCGTGCTCCTCGAGATCTTCACCGACGAAGGCATCGGCACCGAGATCACACGCTGATCTCGGCCCGCCAGGGTCGACGCTTCCTGGCAATGATGGTATGCCGCGGGCTTCCCCAAAAAGGGCACCCCATGACCAGGCAGGATGACATGCTTAGGACCGCGAAGGAGGTTCAGCTCGGCAACTACGCGCCCGCGCCATTCGTCTTGACGCACGGCCGCGGGCGCCGCGTGACCGACGCCGCGGGTCGCGAGTACCTCGACCTGTCGGGCGGGATTTCCGTCCTTTCGGTAGGACACAGCCATCCGACCTTGGCCGCCGCGATCGCTGAGCAGGCGGCGCGCCTCATACATGTGTCGAACGTGTTCTACAACGACCGGGCCATCGAGCTCGCAGAGGCGATCTGCGGTCGAACGCCGTTCGACAGGGTCTATTTCTGCAATAGCGGATCCGAGGCCAATGAATCGCTCCTCAAGCTCGCACGCCGCTATCACCACGACCGGGGCGAGACCAAGCGCACCGGTTTCGTGTCGACCGTGAATAGCTTTCACGGCCGGACCATGGGCTCGTTGTCCCTCACGGGGCAGCCCAAGTACCACGAGGGCATGCAGCCTTTGGTCGAAGGCGTGCGCTTCATCGACTTCAACGATCTCGCGATGCTCGACCGGGCCGTCACAGACGAGGTCGCCGCGGTGATCTTCGAGCCGGTGCAAGCCGAGGGCGGGATCATCGTCGCGACGCAGGAGTTCGTCGAGGGCGCGCGGCGGATCTGCGACGAGCGCGGCGCGCTCCTACTATTTGACGAAATCCAAACCGGCTACGGCCGGACGGGCACCTTCCTCGCGCAAGAGCACTTCGGTGTCGTGCCGGACGCCTGCTCGTTGGCCAAGGGCATTGGTGGAGGGTTTCCGCTCGGAGCCATGGCAGTCACCGAGCGGTTCGCGGGAGGCCTTCCGCCGGGGAGCCACGCGAGCACGTTTGGTGGGAACCCCCTGGCGTGCGCCGCCGGGCTCGCTGTCCTCCACATCATCGACGAAGAAGGGCTCATCGAGAATTCTCGCGTCCAGGGTGAGTACCTCGCGGTCCGCCTCGCGGAGATTGACGCGCGCCTCTCGACCACAGTGGGCACCCGAGGCATCGGCTTGCTCCAAGGTCTCGTGCTTGCCGACGATATCGACCCCGGGGCGACGATTGCTGCCGTCCATGCGCAAGGCCTGTTGCTGACGCTTGCGGGGGGCAACGTCATTCGCGTCTCCCCCTCACTCAACGTGACCCGCGACGAGCTCGACGAAGGCTTGGCGATCCTCGAGCGCGTGGTCGCCGATGCCCCGAGGAAGCCATGAAGCGTGACTTCCTGACCATCTTCGATCTGAGCCGCGACGAGCTCTTTGGCGTGCTCGATCGTGCCGCCGAGCTCAAGGCTCTTCGGGGCACGCCCGCGCACCCCGCGCCCCTTCGAGGCAAGTCGATCGCGATCGTGTTCGAGAAGGCGTCCACGCGAACGCGGCTTTCGTTTGAAGTCGGCATCCACGAGCTCGGAGCTCAGCCGGTCACGCTCATCTCGAAAGACACCCAGCTCGGCCGTGGCGAGCCCATCGAAGACACCGCCCGCATGTTGAGCCGGTATGTGCACTGCGCGGTCTATCGGACCTTCGGTCACGACCGACTCCAGGCGCTTGCACGCGCCGCGTCGATCCCCGTCGTCAACGGGCTGTCCGACAGATTTCATCCCGTGCAGTTGCTCGCCGACATGATGACGATTCGACAGAATTTTGATTCGTCGATCGAAGATGCGCGCGTCGCGTGGATCGGCGACGGCAACAACATGGCGCATTCGTGGATCGCGTCGGCGGCTGTGGCGGGTTTCAATCTCGTGCTGGCCTGTCCGCCCGGATACCAACCAGATCCGAAGGTCGTGGCGGAGGCGCGGTCCATGGGGGCAGCGGTCGAGGTCGTCGAGCGTCCCGAGGAAGCCCTCGACGGCGCGACCGTCGTGACCACCGACGTCTGGGCGAGCATGGGTCAGGAAGCCGAGCAGGCCGAGCGAGAGCGCGCATTCACCGGCTTCATGGTCGACGACGCAGCGATGAAGCGTGCCCAGGCCGACGCCGTTTTCCTGCACTGCCTGCCGGCACACAGGGGCGAAGAGGTGAGCGCATCGGTGATCGATGGTCCCCAGTCCCGGGTGTGGGACGAGGCAGAGAATCGGCTGCACACCCAGAAGGCTCTATTGGAGTGGCTGCTTGCCTAGGCTCGCGAAGTGGCTGAACCCGGACAAGCCGCGCTAAGCTACAGCCATGGGGGGAGCTGGGCAGTCACTGCCTGAGGAACAGATCCCGCAGCTGGTCGACGGCGCCGACGTGAGGGCGCACGAGATCTCGGGGCAAGACGCGTTCGTGCATTCATGCATCGACGGGGTGCTGAACGTCGAGGACATCGCCGACGTCACTGTGCTGTCGTCCGAGGAAGTACGGAAGTCGATCGCGCGCCTGATCGCACTCGAGCTCGTCGAGTGGATCACGCCGAAGGCGTCGAGCGCGCCGCCGGCGACCGACGTGGATCAAGACATCGAGCTCGACGAGGCGCTTCAGAAGCGCATCCATGAGACCTTCTTCCGCGCCGACAGGCTCAATCACTACCAGCTCCTCGGCGTGGCGATGGACGCCGACCGCGCGGAGATCCGGAAAGCCTACTTTGCGCTCTCGAAGACCTTTCATCCGGATGCGTACTACGGGAAGCGCTTGGGATCGTACAAAGCCCAGATGGAGGTGATCTTCCGCAAGATGACCGACGCGTACGAAGCGGTTGGCCGTCCGAAGAAGCGTGAGGCGTACGATCGCTATCTGCGGCAGAGCATTGCCGTCACCGAGGCCGAGCACAAGATCGGCCGCGTGGAAGAGCGGGCTCAAGCGATGGCGACGGCGCTGACCAAGACACCGGTTGCGGAGCGCCAAGCGCAGCCCGTCGATACGGAGACGGCCGCTCCCAAGTGGCGCGCTACCGAGGTGCCTGCTCAAACCGCGTCGTCGAAACCAACGCCCGCTCAAACCGCGCCCTCGAAGCCGGCACCTTCGAAGCCAGCGCCTTCGGTCGTTCCGGGAACGCCCGAACACGAGCGCATGCTGCGCAAACGAGAGTTGCTCGAACGGCGGCTTCGGGGCCGGAGCCGACGCCCCTCGCCCGCTTCGGTGCGTTCGATGCCCGCGCCGACCACACGCGTCGGCCATCGAACCGCCCTTCGCGACCTGACGCGCTCCCTGAAACAAACCGCCGTGCTCACAGGTGGGGTCGACCGGGCGCAGAACCACCTCGAGAACGCTCGGATCGCCGAGGCCCAGGGTGATCTTGCAGCGGCCGCCACCGCGCTTCGCATGGCGATCGCCCTCGATTCGGCCGATGCGTCGCTCAAGGATCACTACCGGCGAGTCAATTCCCAGCTCCGCGTCCAGCTTCTCGACATCCACCGCGAGCAGGCCAAGTACGAGGAAGACAACAACATGTGGGCAGCGGCGAGTATTTCCTGGGCCAAGGTCGCCGATGCGTCGCCTGACGACCCGGTCGCGCCCCGGCGAGCGGCCAAGGCCCTCCTAGCAGCCGGTGGAGACCTCAGAAAAGCACGCGATTACGCACTCCGGAGCCTAGAAGTGAAGCCTGACGCGCTCGACTCCCGACTCCTGCTGGCGCGCATCTACATCGAGGCCGGGATGGACAATAGTGCGGCAAATGAGCTCGAGGAGGCTGCAAAGCTGGACCCGAAGCACGAGATGGTGAAAAATCTTAGGAAGCAGCTCGGGGGGTGATGTGACGAACGCATCGGAGCGCTTGGAAGTGGGGCATGGAAAGAGTCATTGGGATTGACCTAGGTACGTTCAACTCGTGCGTTGCCGTCGTTGAGAGCGGCACGCCCGTGGTCATCGCGAATCGAGGGGGCTACAAGGTCACCCCGTCGATGGTGGCTGTGACGGAGGGCGGCAAACGTTTGGTTGGCCACATTGCCAAGCGGCAGGCGGTGACGAACGCCGAGAACACCGTGTTTGCTTGCAAGCGGCTGATCGGCCGCAAGTGGGAGACCCCACAGGTCAAGAACACCATCCAGACTACGCCGTTCCACATCGTAGAGGGCCCACACGGCGATTGTCGCATCAAGATGCGCGACAAGGTCTACTCCATCCCCGAGATCAGCGCGATGGTGCTGCAGGAGATGAAGATGGTCGCCGAGGACTACCTCGGCGAAGAGGTCAACAAGGTCGTTGTCACCGTTCCTGCGTATTTCAACGACAACCAGCGCCAGGCCACGAAGGACGCGGGCGCGATTGCCGGCCTCGATGTCATCCGCATCATCAACGAGCCGACGTCGGCTGCGCTGGCGTACGGCTTCGGCAAGAACATCGATCGCACCGTTGCGGTTTTCGATCTCGGCGGCGGCACCTTCGACATCTCGATCCTCGAGATCTCGAGCTCCGGCGTCTTCAAAGTCATCAGCACCGCCGGTGACACATTCCTCGGCGGCGAGGATTTCGACCAGCGCGTGATCGACTGGCTCGTCGAAGGGTTCCAGCACGAGCACGGGATCGACCTTCGGCAGGATCGCATGGCACTGCAGCGCCTCAAGGACGCGGCCGAAAAGGCCAAGTGCGAGCTCTCCGCGGTGACCGAGACCGAGGTGAACCTCCCGTTCATCATCTCGAGCGCGCGAAACGAGGCGCTCCACCTGCAGCGCTTGCTCACGCGCGCCACCCTCGAAGAGCTCTCCGCGGACCTCGTCGACCGAACGATCCAAATCTGCGAGCTCACACTCGGTGAGGCTGGTCTCGAAAAAGACGAGATCGAAGACATCATCCTCGTCGGCGGCATGACCCGCATGCCCAAAGTGCAGGAGCGTGTATCCAAGTTCTTCCAGCGCGAGGCGTGCAAGGGCGTGCATCCTGACGAGGTCGTTGGGCTCGGCGCGTCGATTCAAGGGGCCGCGCTCGTCGACGACTCGCCGGAGCTCGACATGGTGCTCCTCGACGTCACGCCGCACACCCTCGGCATCATGGTTGTCGGTGGCTACTTCGAAGAGCTGATACCGCAGAACACGACCGTTCCGACATCGCGCAGCAAGCCGTTCACGACGGTGCGTGACAACCAGACGGCGGTGAAGATCCTGGTGCTCCAGGGCGAGTCCCGCCGCGCGGAGGACAACGAGCTTCTCGGCGAGTTCATTCTGACCGGTCTTCGGAGAGCCCCTGCCGGCCAGGTCGAGGTCGAGGTTACCTTCGAGATCAACGCGGACGGTATCGTCAGCGTGCACGCGAAGGACGTCGAGACGGGCAAGGAGCAGTCCATCACCGTCACGGCGACGAGTGGCCTCACCGAGGACGAGATCAACGAGATGATGACCGATGCTTCGGACTTCGCCATCACGCGGCGTGAGGACGAAGCGGCCGAGCGGATTCGGCAAGAGGCGGAGACGCTCATCGCCGAGATCGAGCGCCTCTTCCCGGAGGTCGAGTCGATCGTGGCCGGCAGCGATTTTGGGCGGGATGCCATCGACAAAGCCAAGGGTGTCGTCGACAAGGCACGGACGCTGCTCGAGCGGGGCGACATCGACGGCCTCGAGGAAGAGCTCGAGTCGCTCGGTCGAACTCAGCGTATGTTCAAGGGCGTCGTCGGCAAGTCGGCGTAACCGATGGCGTCGACCAAGCCCGGCGCGAGTGAGTCCAATCATCCGAGAGTGCTCGGCGCCGATGGCGGTATCGACCTCACGGGCGGGGCTATCGCTCAGAGCCCGAGCGAGCGCCCGACACTTCGTCCATCGGGCGACGCTTGGCTGGTCGACAGGGATCGACGGAGCCTGCTTCCACCTCAGCCGGCGCTTTCTCCGGACGGCGAGAACGAGTCCGAGGAAGAGGTCCCAGACGACATTCACCGGGAGATCGCCGATCGATTTGCCTTGGGTGACTTCGCTGCCGCCTTGAGCGCGGCCGAGCTTCAGCTCGGGGTCGACTCGAGCGACGAGAGCGCCCGTCAGTACGCCGAAACGAGCCGGCAGCGGCTCGAGGTGCGGTACACCACACGCATCGGTTCACTCGACTATGTTTTCAACCTCGCGGTCCCGGCGGCGAAGGTCAAGTGGCTCGGGCTCGACCCGCAGGCGGCGTTCTTGCTATCGCTCGTCGACGGTCAGACGGCGGTTGCGGAGGTTCTCGCGGCGAGCCAGATGGAGCGACTCGACGCACTTCGCGTGTTTACCGAGCTATTGGAAGCCAAAGCCATCATCCGCGTCGCCTGACGCTTCGCTGCTTGCACGAGCGGGGTGGGCCACTACCATCCCGCCCCATGGCAGCGACCCCAAAGAAGATCGTGCTCGCCTACAGCGGCGGTCTCGACACATCCGTCATTCTGACTTGGCTCAAGGAGACCTACGGCGCCGAGGTCATCGCGTTCTGCGCGGACGTCGGGCAGGGCGAAGAGCTCGGAGGCCTCGAGGAAAAGGCCAAGGCCACCGGCGCATCGAAGTGCATCATCGCCGACCTCAAGGAGGAGTTCGCGCGCGATTTCTGTTTTCCCATGCTGCGCGCCAACGCAGTCTACGAGGGCGACTACTTGCTCGGCACCTCGATCGCGCGTCCGGTCATCGCAAAAGCCATGATGGACGTTGCCAAGGACGAAGGCGCCGACTCGATCTCCCACGGCGCCACGGGCAAGGGCAACGACCAGGTCCGGTTCGAGCTCACCGCGATGGCGATCGATCCACGCATTCAGGTCATCGCACCCTGGCGGACGTGGAACCTCCGCTCGCGAAGCGATTGCATCGAATATTGCAAGGACCGCAAGATCCCGATCGAAGTGACGGCCGAGAAGCCCTATTCGATGGACGCCAACCTCTTCCACATCAGCTACGAGGGCGGGGTCCTCGAGGATACCTGGAACGAACCGCTCAAGGACATGTTCCGGTGGACGACTGCTCCGGAGGACGCGCCCGACGAGGCGGAGTACGTGATCGTCGGGTACGAGAATGGAGATCCCGTCAGCGTCAATGGCGAGCGCCTTTCACCAGCCTCGCTGATCGTTCGCCTCAACGAGATCGGCGCCCGGCACGGGGTCGGCCGCGTCGACATCGTCGAGAACCGGTTCGTCGGTATGAAGTCACGCGGTGTCTACGAGACACCCGGCGGAACGATCCTTCAAAAGGCACATCGCGCGGTGGAGTCCATCACCGTCGATCGCGAAGTGCTTCGGATTCGGGACGGTCTGATTCCCGAGTACGCTTCGCTCGTGTACCGTGGCTTCTGGTTCGCGCCCGAGCGAGAGATGCTGCAAGCGCTGATCGACGAGGCGCAAAAGGACGTTAGCGGCGAGGCACGGATCAAGCTCTACAAGGGCAACGCTGACGTCGTAGGCCGACGCAGCCCGAACACCCTCTACGACCCGGAGTTCGCCACGTTCGAAGCCGACGAGGTGTACGATCAACAAGACGCGACCGGCTTCATCCGCCTCAACGCGCTTCGCCTACGAATTCGCGCCCTTCGTGACCAGCGGCGTGAAGATTAGCTCCGGCTGTTGCGGGCGATTGGCGTCCTCGGTACTCTAGAAGCGCAGAAGGTCTTGGACGTTCCAAGTATACAGTTGGCCGCCGCAGTCATTGGTGGCGTAGGTTTGGGCGCGCTGCTTGCGGCCGTTAGCGCTGGCATCCGCACGCTTGGAGAAGCTGGGCTCCAAGCACTGTCCGAAGAGGGCAGCCGCGACGCTCGGGTGGCCGCACGGATCCTGCGCGACGTCACCTCGGTGCACGCCCGGCTTCTGATTGGGCGTGTCCTTGGTGTAGCCCTTGCGGCGGCGTTCGTGGCCTATTCACTGCTCCGCGCGTATGGAATCGGCATCGCGCTGTTGGGTGTCATCGGCATTGCCATCACGTACGCTGTGGTCGCGACGACTGCCGCCGCGGTGGTCCGGCAGCGGTCTGCGCAGGCCACCCTTCGGCTCTGGAAGTGGTTGCGGCCCATCGAGCTTCTACTGGCGCCGCTTGCGGCACCCCTCACATGGATCAGCGAGTTCGTCGAGCGCGTCGTTCCCGAGGTGCAGATGGATGACCCTAGTCGTGTCGCGGAGCTCACCGTCGAGCACGTCATCGAGCAGGGTGAGGAAGAGGGCAGCATCGCCGAGGACCACGCCCAAATGCTCCGCAGCGTGCTCGAATTCAAGAACACCGTAGCCCGTGAGATCATGGTGCCCCGAACCCAAGTCGTTGCCCTCGAGCTCAACACGTCGATCGCGGACGTGCTCTCGAGCATCATGGAATCCGGGCACAGCCGCTACCCGGTCTACCGGGGTCACATCGACCATGTGGAGGGTGTGCTCTACGCAAAAGACCTCTTCCAGGTCCTTCAGAATACCGCTGATGCGTCGACGATTTCTCTCGCGGGCGTGGTCCGCCAACCGGTCTTCTTTGCGGCGGAGAGCCAGAAGATCGGCGTGTTGTTGCGTGAGATGCAACGGCGTCGCTCGCACCTGGCTGTCGTCGTCGACGAGTTCGGCGGAGCGGCGGGCATCGTCACGCTCGAGGACATCGTCGAGGAGATCGTCGGCGAGATTCAAGACGAGCACGATGAAGAAGCGCCGCTCGTGTACGAGCGCGCGCCCGGGCACTACTTCGTCGACGCGAGCATTTCCGTCTACGATCTCGAAGAACACCTCGGGGAATCGATCTGCGACGACAAGGGCGACTTTGATTCCCTCGGCGGCCTGCTGGTTCACCTGGCTGGTCAGGTGCCCGTCATTGGCGAGACCCTGCGCGCCGGTCCCTACCGTGTGGTCGTGCTGGACGCTGACGAGCGACGCGTTCGTCGAGTGGAGATGCTCCGCGCTAGCACCGAGCAACCCGACGAGCCCAAAGCCGCTGCCGGCTAAGACGCCTCGGGCTGGTCTTCGTAGCTGACCCAGTCCTGCAGCACATCCGCACCGCTCATCCTCGGCGTCAGGACCGTGTAGTGCGCGACCTGCCCCTCGGGCGCCGCCCCCACGGAGCCGACATTGACGATGTGGTACTCGCCGACGGTCCGCTGAAACGGGACGTGCGTCCCGCCACACATGATGATGTCCGCGGGGTCGTCATCGAGAAGGGCCAAGATCTCTTCGTCCTCGAGGTCGTGGCTGATCTCGCGGGTGTGGTCCGCGGGCGAGCCGTGCACCATCAGCACTTCGCGCCCATCGATCAACGGGATGCGGTGCTGCTCGGGCAAGCGGCGAAGACGTTCGGCGACGAGATCGCCGATGGCTGCCCGCGTGTCTGCGAAAGCGTGCGCTTGGCGCCTTTGCTCGTCGTCGATTGGCACGAGGCTCTGCGGGTCGACCGCGGCGAGCGCCATGTCCGAAGGACCGCGCGTGCAGGTCGCCCCGAGCGCTTGCAGCCGCTGCCAGACCTGAAGCGGCTCTTCGCCGCCGAGAAGCAAGTCGCCAGCCACGTACAAGCGCTTGACCCCCAAGCGTTCGAGCTCGGCCAACACGACGTTCAAGGCGGGGAGATTCCCGTGCACGTCGGAGAGAAAGGCGATCGGACTGGCTGCCGGTGGGTGCGCCATGGCGCGAGCCTAGCACCGCCCCGGCGCCGCCGCCGGATGATGCTTGCATGGAGGCACAGTCGGCCTATTCTCGGCCGGGGAGAGCGATTTGAGCGAGGGCGGCGATCGGGACAATGTCATCCGCGTTGGGTTCGGGGCAGACGGAAGGCTGACCCGGGCGGCGAGCCCGGAGCCCGCTCCCTCGCAGCCGGCACCGCCGCGCAGCGATCCCCGAGATGGCCTCTACACGGTCGCCGAGGTGGCTCGGCTGTTCGGATTCAAGCCATCGCGCCTTCGATACTGGCACCGTTCGGGGTTGCTCGGCCCCTCCGCGCGGCTCAGGGGCCGCAACTTCTACACCTTCCAGGACCTCGTGAGCGTGCGCGCAGCGAAGGGGCTCCTAGGGCAGGGTGTTCCGCTCCAACAGGTGCGCCGCTCGGTCGACTCGTTGCGCCGGGCGTTCCCCGACACCACCCGACCCCTCGCCGAGCTTCGCGTCATGGCCGACGGGCGGACCGTCCTCGTGCAGGACGATTCGGGCGCGTACGAGGCGGCCACGGGCCAGAGCGTGCTCGACTTCAGCGTCGAGAGCCTCGAGTCCGACGTAGTTCGGCTCCTGCACTTCGATCACGACGATCGAGCCCGAGCATATGAGCACTACCTCGAAGGCTGCCGCTACGACGAGAACGAGCGCACTTTCGACGAGGCCGAAGAGGCCTACAAGAAGGCGCTCTCGTTGGATCCGACGCTCTCGAACGCGCTGACCAATCTCGGCAATCTGGAATATCGACGCGACCAAACCGACGAGGCCGAGCGCTACTACCGGCGCGCGCTCGCGTGCGATTCAGAGCAGCCCGAAGCGCTCTACAACCTCGGTTTCCTCTGCTTCGAGCGGGATGAAATCGAGCAAGCCATTCTCCTGTTCGGCCAGGCGCTCGGGAGCGACCCGTCGTTCGCCGATGCGCACTTCAACCTGGCGATGGCGCTCGAAGAACGTGGGGACACCGCGGAGGCCCGTCCCCATTGGCAACACTACCTCGCGCTCGAGCCCGACGGCGCATGGGCCGAGATCGCGCAGAAACACCTCGATCGAAGCCGCCGTCGCTGATCGAATGCCCGCGGCGGCTATCGCTGCCGTGGTATGACGCTCAAGGGCGTACGTACTTCTCGAGGTCCAGCGCCCACCGAACTTCCACAACCGCATCGTCGACGGCCTGGAGTGGTTTCCGGTAGGTGACCTCGTGCCAAACGTCGAGCACCCTCGCTTCGTCGACGGGGTCTTTGACCTCGACCACCTCGGCATTGGACTCGCGGTACCCTCGGCTGCTCGCCGCTTCGCCGACCTCCTCGCGAACTAGGCGGAAGAGCTCGTCCGGCTGTGCGGACGGCGCATCCGAGCGCTGGGTTCTGGCGGTAAACTGCACGCTGAGACCATCCCGCACCACGACTCGCACGCCAGAGTCCATGATGTGAAGCCGAACGCGCTCCGCGATCTGAAGCTCCTGATCGTCGGCCCGATAGATCTCGACCCCCGCGCTCGCGAGCGCCTGCTGAATGCTTTGAATCGTCAGCGTTTCCTCCAACCCACTCATGGAAAACACGAGGCTGCGGTGCGGGAACCTACCACCCTCGACACCTCGCGCAAATTCGGCGATATCGTCCCATGATCGAAGTCACCGACGCAATTGATCGGCAAGTCCGACTCGAGCGTCCCCCGATGCGTGTGGTGTCGCTCGTGCCGAGCGAGACTTTGTCGGTGGCCGAGCTCGTTGGCGTCGAGCGAATCGTCGGACGCACCGACTATTGCGTCGAGCCGGTCGGCAGTGTCGAAGCAATCCCTTCGGTCGGCGGCACGAAGGGCTTCGATGTAGCGGCGGTCGAGGCACTTCGACCCGACCTCGTACTCGCGAACAAGGAGGAGAATAGCCGGCCGTCGGTGCAAGCACTGATCGCGGCAGGGTTGCCGGTCCACGTCAGCTTTCCGTGCACGGTCGATCAATCGCTTGCCTACCTCGAGTCGCTCTGCACATTGCTCGGGATCGACCCTGCGGATGCTGCGCCGGTTCGCGCCTGTCGCGCCTCCGTTGCGCGAATCGAGCGAAGTGCAGATTCGAGCCCACTGCCGGTGTTCGTCCCGATCTGGAAGGACCCGTGGATGACGTTCGACGAGAGAGCGTACGCAAGCGACTTGCTGCGTGTGTGCGGCGCCCACAACGTGTTCGCCGGACGGCCGCGGCAATACCCGCTGGCCGCAGATCTCGGAGAACCCCGGCGATCGAGCCCGGCGCGGGCCGAGACGCGGGACACGAGATACCCACGAATTCGGCTCGAAGAAGTGGTTGAACGCGGAGCACGAGCGGTGTTCTTAGCCGACGAGCCGTACGCCTTCGGTCAGGCCGACGCGACGGAGCTTGCGGCGCTTCCGTCACACGAGCCGATGGTCGTGGATCTCGTCGATGGCAAGGACCTGTTCTGGTACGGAACTCACGTAGCGCGCGCTGTCGAACGCCTCAGTGATGAGGTTGAGCGTGTGCGTGCACGCTGCTTTGGTTTGGCATCCAACAACTGAGGGGGGTGCATGCCCCCAAAGGGTGCGAGACCGATCGATTTCCCTGACCCGTTCGTCGAAAACGCTAGCCAAGGATCAACCGCTTCGATATGTTCCGCCCTGTTGTGACCCCCGTTTCCGACAGACTCTCGTCGATCCTTCCGAAGGGTGGCGCTGATGTCGCCGTCCACCGCGGCGCCCGCCGCCGTTCGCGCCGCTGGGCGCTCGATGCCGAGGTTGATCTCTTGGGCCCGGTCCGTGGTGAGGGTTTGGCGCTCAACGCGAGCGTTGGCGGCCTCCGTGTCGCAGTCGATATGGGAGTGCCCGTCGGTCAGGTGTGCACGCTCCGGGTTCGCACAGCGCCCGACCATCAGACGGTCGAGCATGCCAAGGTCGTCTGGGCGAAGGCGCGCCCCGACGGCTACGTCCTTGGGCTCCAGTTCATCAGCGCTCCCGACGCCTAAAATCATTCATTTTTTCGGCTTGGACCACGGCTACCTCGGCCAGTTGCGGAGAGGTTGATCAAAGGTTAAGTACCACCCTCATCTGAGTGTACCGATAACGGACGCTACGGAGGTTCACATGCGCCGACGAATGTTCCTCGGGAAGATCCACCGAGCCACAATCACCCACGCCGACCTCGACTACGAGGGCAGCGTCACGATCGACGCAAACCTGCTCGATGCCGCGGGCATTCTCGAGCATGAAGAAGTCCAGATTTGGAACATCACGCAGGGCACGCGTTTAGCGACCTACGCGCTCGAAGGCCCGCGTGGCTCGGGCGTCATCTGCGTCAATGGCGCAGCGGCGCATCACATGAGTCCTGGCGACCTTGCGATCATCGCCACCTTCGGCGACATGACCGACAAAGAGGCGAGGGCGCACAAGCCGAAGGTCGTGCTCGTCGATGCGAAGAACCGCATCGTCGACACCGGCCCCGAGCGCGCCGGCCCACAAATGCCCCGCCGGGTAGACGAACTGATTCATTAAGGCGATGCTCGCGGCGTTGCCGGGGTGGCGGAATGGCAGACGCAGGCGACTTAAAATCGCCCGTGGTGACACGTGCGGGTTCGAGTCCCGCCCCCGGCACCATGCGACCGGCTTGGTAGCAGGTTTTGCCGACTCGGCTTGAAGCGGGTCGCGAGGGACTCGACCCCGCTGCGGGTGTACTCGGCCGACGGAGTCGGCCTGCGTACTGGCGCTGGAACGCTGCGGCTCCGTGGACTGCGTCCACTCCGCTTCGCACCCTTCCAGCCCCAAGCAAATCCCGCCCGACATGCACCAAGCGGCACCCGACAACGCACGCTCATTGGGGGGACACGCTCCCCCTCTGGGAGTCCTCTGGTTTCCAGCACTTGAAGACCCAAGCGCGAAAACCCAGGTTCAGCGTCAGCGACCTCACCCCGCGACCTGACCCAGGTTGGCGTGCTTTTTCGCCGAACCGCCGTCGGGCGCCACGATGGAAATGACAAGGGAATCCGACCCGCGAGGCACGGCAACGCCAACCACCGTGGGGTCGTCAGGGTTGTCACCGCCGCATGCTTGATCTCCCTAGTCGCCCGCCTAGCATGCGGCCATGACGCACGAAATCCTTCCGCATGGACTGCCGAAGCAGATTGCGCCTGATCTCTGGCAGGTGCGTGGTTCGCTTCCGATTCCGCTGTCTCGCAACATGACCGTGGTCCGCATGCAAGATGGCCGTTTGCTCTTGCACAGCGTGATCGCGATGAACGAGGAGGGGATGACCGCTCTTGAAGACCTCGGACGACCCGCCGCCATCGTGGTCCCGCACCCGCTCCACATCATGGACGCGGGATTCTACGCCGACCGATACCCCGCGGTGCCCATCGTGGCGGGAGCCAAATCGCGCGCGAAGCTGAGGGAGCGCGGCGTTCGGGTGGATGCAGGCCTCGACGAAGTGCTTCCCGGCTTGGACGTTCATCCCCATGTGGTCCCCGCGTTGCGGTACGAAGAGGTCGTGTTTGACGTTCCCGTCCAGGGAGGCCGCGCGCTCCTGTTCACGGACCTGATCGCGGAGGGCAGGGCCAAGGGCCTCTTGGGTAAGCTGATGGGGGCGCCGGGGGGCTCGGGTGTGCCTCGCATGGTCAAGCTCAGGCAGATCCGCTCCCGCCGCGCGGTTCGTGATTTTCTCGCGCAGCTAGCGGCGACGCCGGACATTCAGGCGTTGACGGCTGCCCACAGCCGGCCAGTGACAGCGGACTGCGCGAAGTGGCTGAGCAGAGCATCGGCTCGGTGTTGAGCTCCTGTTCCTTTTTCGGCGACCCGGCGACCTGACCCGGGTTGGCGTGCTTGGCGACCTGACCTAGGTTGGCGTGCTTCGCCGAACCGCCGTCGGGCGCCATGGTGGAGACGACAAGGGAGTCCGACCCGCGAGGCACCGCGACGCCAACCACGGTGGAGTGGTCGGGGTGGTCGGCGTTTCAGTCATTCGCAGACAATGTTGTGGAGTATCGCGAAATCTACCGCTCGCGTGTCTTTGTACGTGGCTGCACCCCTCAGCACCGCACCCGACGCCGTCGTGAGAGCTCCGTCGGCGCATGGGAACGGCGCTCCCGGGTCGCTGCTGAACGGTCCGATCTCTCCATCGAGTGGTACTCCGGTGAAGCCAGGGGCGTAGTAACCGGCCTCGGGGATGTGAGTCGTCGCAACTGAAGTCGTGAAGGGGGAGCAATTGCCCGCGAGGGTTTCGTCGGGCGGTTCGTCGTCCGCGGTGCAAAGTTCCCCGTCGTCGCCCCAACCGCGATCGGCTTCACCGTCCAAATCGTTGTCGAAGAACAGCTGCACCTCGAAGCCGAGGTATAGAATCCCTTCGCCGGGAGCCGCAGGTGTTCCGGCGCCCACATCGATGCATTGACAGCCGCAAGCGCCCGTGTGGACTTCTTCGTCGCACGTATCCTCCGGGCCGCAGAGCACGAAGCCCGGCCCAGGCTCGGTGAGGTCCCCGGGGGTGTAACACATCGGGGTGTCGGCCTCCCGGCAGAACCCCTCACAGGCCGGTGAGCTCTCCACGCGCTCGGCGCCTTGCGCTGCACAGAACGAGTCACACGCAGCGCGGCATCCGGGGTTGTCAATGCAGAAACCGATGTCGTGATGCTGCGTGACCGACACTTCTTGATCCAAGCCCGTCTCGCAAGAGATGGTCCCAACCGGGCACGGAACTGGGACGAGGCACATTTCAGCGATTCCGGGAGAATCGAGAGGCCCCACCAGATCATCGAACTGAGCGCTGCACGATCGGGTCGTCCCATCGGATTCGCAGTCGATGTCGATAGTTCCTCCCCAAGGAACAGCCGTTCGTGAAAACGGATATCCTACCCACGGTAGGTTGCCGTCGGAGTTTTCGAAGAGCTGCTCGTAGAAGCTGTTCTCTTCGATGAAGGTGCACGCGAGCGAGCTTTCACAAAGCCCGGTCTCTCCGTTGCATACTTCGTCTCCGGAGCAGTTCGAGATCGACTCGCAGCCGAGCTCCGGGTCCTGACAGATCTGCGCAGAGCACGCGTCCGGCGGAGGGCCGCAGTCGGTCGGCTGGGTGTTGTCGCACCCAAGCTCGTCGTCGCAGAGGTCTTTGCTGCACGCGTCGCCGTCACTGCAATCAGTGGGCTCCGTGAGGATCGGATTGCAACTGCCGTCGCATGTCTCCCATTGCCAGCACGCGCTCACTGGGTCGTGACAAGTCGGGTTGTCGCACGATGGATATCCTAGTCCAAAGTCTTCGCAGACATCGGACGTACATGGGTTCCCGTCATCGCAGTCTTCTGCTTGCAAACAGCATCCCGGGATCGGCGAGTAGGTGCACCCTCCGACATCGTCGCAGAATCCACCGGCCTCGCACGGCCCTGGCGGCTCACACTCGATCGGCACGTCGACGCAGTCGCCCGTGGACGGATCGCATCCGCTTTGAAGACAAGCAGAACCAGGCGTGCAGTCTACCTGTCCATTGGGTACACAAACGTTGTCGACGCAGGCCTCCAACGTGCAGAGGTCTTCGTCCGCGCACTCGCTGTCGCTCTCGCAACAGTCTGGGACGCCAGTCAGGAAGCACTCTCCGCCGGCGCTGCAGAACCCGGTATCGAGCGTACAAGCGGAGTCGCCTTGGCCGGAGCAAGGCTCTCCCGCCTGCGGCACGTATTCGCAGCCTCCGGTTTCAGGGTTGCAAGAGTCCAGCGTACATTGTTCTCCGTCGTTGCAACTCACCGGTGCATGGCTGCAGGCGCCGGCGTCGCACCTGTCGATCGTGCAGGCGTTGCCGTCATCGCAGCCGTCGGGACAGGCCGCCTCGCAAGGACCTACCGTATCTCCGTGCTTCAAGTGCGCTTTGATCGCGTTGCCGCTCACCCGGATCGTGTGTGCGTTGGCCGGGTTTCCAGGCGGTATGTGGCAGATTTCCACCTTTGGTGCTGGGCCTGCGCTTGCGTGTGACGAACACATCAACGTCGCCGCGCACACTGCCCCAAGCAGAGCCGACCAGCGTTCCACCATAGTCAATCTTGATAGATGCATCGTTCGCTTCCTTTCCAGGCCTTCGGAAAGTCGTTGCAAACGGGACGCTGAACGACGGCATAAGATTTCCGTCGACGAGCGCGCAAGACACTCCTTCACCACTGCACCACAACGGGTTGAAGGGAGAATGGTCCCTCCGATGTCCGCCCGTTCTAGAGGGGAAACTAGTTCGAACACGCGGCCGCGGTCCATACGTAATTGTCAACCCGAAGGTCTTCCCGCATTGCATGCTCCCCGGGCGGACCGCCGCGGAGGCCTTTCAACGGTGCCCGCTATCATCGGTGTAGGAGAGGATACCTTCCGGGAGGATACCTTCCCAGGGACGATTTCCGGCAACCGGCTCAAGACGCTGCAAGCGCAGTGGGCGCGGCAGGGTCGCCGTGTCCTCGGTCGCAAGGCGGTCCGAACGACCGCAGTCACGGCACAGCCAGCGAGTCGGAAAGAGCGGTTCGGCCGCAGCCCGACTTTCTCCGCACTGACCCGGCACGCGTGGCTCCAGGCGGCGAAACGCCTGCGGGGATTTCGCACCGCGTATCGTCGTGCGTACGAAGCATGGCGGAGCGGAGTGCCCGACGTGGAGTTTCCTGCGGGCACGTGGTGGCTGGCGCGGTGCGCCAACGTCACGGTCGCCACGGCGTCGTAGCAGCACAGGTGATTCCACTCTGAGGCGCGGTCTGAAGCCCGTAGAGTGGCGCTGCGGCGTGCCCAGTGCGATGCAAGTCGAAGGATAGCGATTCGAGCCGCCCCTTCGACCCCGGAGCGCGGAACCAGGCGACTGCATCCGCAGGCGAGGAGTTCTCGCTGGCCGAGGCCGGCGCTACGAACCACCTCTTCCCGCATGCACCCTGGGAAAGTCTCCCGCGCTAGACGCGTGCCGTTGTCATGCTCAACCGGGGTCCGTGGCGGAAGCCCCTGTCGCACGCTGAGCATACGACGGCAGAGCCGATTAACCGGGCGCCCCGCTGTGAACTGGCCGCGCGGACGGCGTGGCTGGTCGTTTTCCTGTGCCTGCTGCTCAGTTTCACGGGAATGTGGCTGGGGTGCCACACGACACGGCTATAGCTGGGCAGCAACTCCGCTTTCTGTAGCGCACCGATGCCTGGCACGGGGCTTGCGTCCTTCAGTGGGCATGGAGGTGAGATGTGTATCGTATTTTCAAAAGCTTAGTTTGCTTGGGTCTGCTGATGATGGGTGCTGCCCCGGTTGCCGGTTGCGGAGGCCCGAGTGAGGCCGAAACATTCATCTTGGAGCAGTGCACGGCGTTCTGCGCAGCTTGTGGTGAGATCGAGCTCGATACGTGCGTTGGCGTCTGCGACGGGCAGGCTTCAATTTTTTTGGGGACATTCTCGAAACGGACATTGTGCCGACGTCTACCTCGACGGGATCGCGTGCCAAACGGACAATGGATGCGACAATCCGATGTGCGGCGACCCTTGGTTGGACATGGAGGCGTGCGCCACGCCGCCACCGGAATTGGCGAGTCGCTGAACACCGCCGTGCGGGACACTTTCTACCAGAGCAGCAGCGGCCGGCGACCACTGGAAACGCCAGAGGGGCGCGATGGTGGCATTCGTGCGCGGCGAGGAGGCGCTGATGCTTCTGCAGCGCCAGCTTGGCAGAACTCGACACGCTGTCGTTCCTGAGAACGTTCTCCGTGGCAAGATCTGGGCCGCGATGATCGCGAAGGTGACCAGGCGGACACAGCACCGACCTTTACGTGCGTTGCCGACAGCTCGACATGCGCGAGTCGAGCGCGGCAACCGCTTCAGCCCTACGCAGCACGCGCAGCTGTGCATGGACTACCGTCGTTGAAGCAAATCACCCGACCCTCCGAAGCTCGTCGCACTCTTCAATGAAAGCGGGAAATTGGTTCCAACTTCGCGTCGTTGGGGTGG
>CAVWBW010000005.1:0-156427 GCA_963753395.1 uncultured delta proteobacterium
CCGCTTCGAAAGAAGCGGGGCTTCTTTCTTTTAAGCCTTCGGCGGTTCCAGTTTCAGGTCTAGGGGTAGTGGTAGGACTAGGAGGAGTTCTAGTTCTATGGATAGTGGTAGTTCGAGCTCTAGTTCTAGTCGTAGTGACAGGAGCAGTGGCGGGAACTGTCCCTGCAACTACCACTACTACTTGCACTAATCCTGAACCTACCCCTTCTCCTGAACCTCGCCCAACCTCCGCAACTTCGCCCCGACCCGTCCGATAACCCTTCCGTGCAACTGAAGGTCCACGGCAAGGCCCTCGCGATCGTCGAGCAATTGCGTCCGATGATGCCGCAAATCCGCCGCCACGATCGCTCCCTCGCCGATCAACTCCGCCGAGCCGCGTCCAGCATGGTCCTTAACATCGCCGAAGGTACGTACAGCGACGCGGGCACCGCACGCACGCGCTTTCACTCGGCAGCGGGATCAGCGAAAGAAACGCGGTCGGCGCTGAAGGTCGCTGCGGCATGGGGCTACATCGATTGCGACCGTGCGGACATCGTCGACAAGCGCATCGACGAAGTCCTCAAGATGCTCTGGTCGCTGGCTTCTCCGAAGAAGTGATCCGCGTCCAAGGGCACGGGAAGGCCGTATCAGAAGCCCCCGTAGAAGGACTCCTGCGTGGCGCCCGCGCGCATCAAGTCGAGCAGCTTCGACGAGAACGCACGTTCGGCCTCGAGTGAGGGGTCCTCGATGGAGTCCAGCGACTCCTCGAACTGGGTGTGGACGGCTTGCAAAGTTGCCACTGCGGACTCGCGATTCGTGGCGTAGAGCTCGGCGGCCTCTTTCATCCCAGTCACCAGGCGAGCGAGCAGCACTGTCTTCCGAACACCGTCTTGCTCGAACGGGGCGTCGTCGCTGAGCGCGGCGAAGGTCTTGGTGAACGACTCCGAGATGAGCTCGCCGTCGGTCGTTCGGTACTGGAGCGAGAGCTCGGTCGAGAGCTCCGTGATTGGCGCATCTCCGTCCGCCGCGTAGCGCACGAGCAAGGCGCCACGACGCTTGCTCAGAAAGACCGTGCTCACCGAGAGGCTCGTTTCCCGTGTGGTGGACTCGGGGAAGCCGTAGCCCTCGGCGACGACGAACCCTTCCGAGGCCACGGCCTGGAGCTCGAGATCGTACGCAATCGGACTGACCATCCAGGGCCAGCTGTCTTCCATGAGCTCGGGAACGTGCTCCTGCTTGGTCAGACTGAACGCGTTGGCGTTTCGGATCTGGCTCATTCCGCGGAGCACATCGGGGTTGAGGCCGAGACCTAGCGCGAACACCGTCAGGCCTACGCCGCCGTCGGCAGCCTCTTGGGTCAGCCGCTCGAACTCGCTTGCAGTGGTGGCGCCTACGTTGGGTTGCACGTCCGTGAAGAGCATCACTCGGACCTGCTCGGTCTTCCCAACTTCGTCGGCAGCGATTTGGTAGCCGAGCCGCAGGCCGGCCTCCATGTTCGTGGAGCCGTCTTCGTCGAGCGATCCGATGGCATTCGCGATCCGGTCCTGCTCCAAACCGCGCACCGGACTCAAGAGCACTTTCGACTCCGAGCCGTAGGTCACGATCGCGAAGCGATCGGCTTCGCCGAGGCGCTGACTCACCTCCGTCAGGAGCGCTTTCGAGAGCGCGCCCGGCGTGTAGTCACCACCGTACCCCCATCCCATCGACCCCGACACGTCCACCACCGCGACCACGGAGAGAGACGACCGCTCGAACGCGTCAGGGTCGATCGTCGATGACATCCCGACCTGAACCCAAGCCGAACGCTCAGCGTGCACGTCGGGCGCCACGGCCCCCGCTGCGCGCAGGCAGAGCAGCGTGTCACACGGCTCGCCTTCGAGGGGAAGGTCGTGCTCGGAGAACATGGCCTCGGCTGCAAACGCTTCTGGCGGCGGCACCCGACCGTTGTCGACGACGTCGCGCGCGAAGCTCATGTCCTGCACCCCGCCTTGCGTAGCGCCAAAGCCGGCCGCGCCGCTCGGACCCGACCCGAAGTTGGCCGCGGAATCGTCTGAGCCGCATGCGAGGCCCAGCGCCAAGGTTAGAAGAAGGGTGAGTCGACCGAAGTAGTTTGAAATGGGCATGCCCACCGAAAGAGCAATATGCGTGCCCCCGGAAGTACCGGGCTTCTCTACGGCACTCGGTGCGCCGTTGTGTGCCATCTCTCACGAATCATCGCATTCGACGTCAGGCTTCTACTGCGGCAGCTTCTCAACGACCGGCGCATACGTAATTGTTTTGGTTGGCCGCGCTGAGGTCGGTTCGCTCTTTACGTCGTGTTTGGCACCTGAGAGTATCTGGTCGGAGGTTCTATGGTTCGACGTCTCAGAGGTTCACTCTTTTCGATCGTGCTGGCCGGAATCGTAGGTGCCGGGTGCGGCTCTTCTTCCACCCAAACTGGATCGACCGTCTCAGCCGAAGCAGAACCGCTGACCGATGCCGAGAAAGCGGAGATCACGAGCTTCATCGAGGAAGCGCGCAAGAACTTCGAGAACGGGCAAGATCTCCTCTTCAGCAAGAAGTTCACGAACGATGGGAAGCTCACTCCGCCCCAGGCGGCCGCGGCTAGCGGGAAGCTCAAGATCGCGAAGCTGGTGCAAAAGAGCCCGAAGATCACCGACCTGAGCATTTCGAACATCCAGGTGGAAGGGGCCGGGAAGCACGCGGTCGCGACCGGGACGGTGGCAATGACCGGCCTGACGAGCGACCCGGACAACGGCAACGCGCTCAGCGTTCCGGTATCGGTGAATTGCTCGCTTCTCGTCACACTCAAGAAGAACGGCAACGGGGATTGGCGCGCCAAGAACGTCGCCTGCCCGGGCCTCGCGCCCTAGCGAGCGGCGCGCCGTCGCATCAGCAGCGCGAGCATCAGCCCGAGGCTGACCCAGCCGGGCCAGTCGCCGAGCCTTCCGTATGGGGTGGACGCCGTCAGCATGGGGACCTTGCCGACGAGGTCTTCGCGGGCCTCGAGTGCGGTCCGTTGCACGATGCGGCCGGCCGCGTCGACGATGGCTGTGATGCCCGTGTTGGCTGCGCGCAGCAAGTAGCGGCGATGCTCGATCGCGCGGAGCTGCGCCATTCGTAGATGGATCCAGGCGCCCTGCGAATCCCCGAACCAGCCGTCGTTGGTGAGGTTCACCAGGACGTGCGGGTCGCCCTCGCGCACCATCCGACGCACCAGGCCGGGCAAGAGATCCTCGTAGCAGATCGGTGTAGCGAACCGCCATGCGTCGAAGTGAAGCGGCGCCACGCGGTCGCCCGCCGTGAGCCGGCTGCTGTTCGGGACCAGCTCGTAGAGCCGAGGGAACGTCTCCCCGAACGGTAGGTACTCCCCGAACATCACGGGCTCGTTCTTGTCGTAGGTCTCCCCGAACAGGTCGTCATCGTGGATCAGGAGCGCGGAGTTGCGCTTGTCGGAGTAGCGGGTCGCGGAGGCGAAGGTGGTGGCGCCCAACAGGAGCGGGCTCTGCAACCCTTCGCGAATGTCGGCGCCGTAGCCAGGGAATCCGCGCGCAACCCAAGGATAGAACGACGTCTCGGGCCAAACCACGAGGTCGAAGGGCCCCGCCTCTCGTTCGAGCTCCAACGTCTGCGCTCGGTAACGACGACGTCGCTCGAAGGGATTCCCGAGCGACTCCTCGATCGACACGTTGGCCTGAACGAGCGCGACCCTCAGAGTAGGGGCCTCGGCCGCACGCGCGTCGGTCGCCCCGATGCGGTAGGCGCCATACGCCATGGTTCCGCCGACGTAGAGCAGAACTGCCGACACCAGCGCGAACGGCCACGCGCGCACGCCGCGAGCCGCGCGAAGACACTCGAAGACTCCGACGTTGACTAACGCGACGGTCAGGCTCGCAACCAGCGGCCCCCCGAGATCGACGCTTTGCACCAGAAGCGGCACCTCGATGAGCGCATTTCCGAGGTAGACCGGAAACGTCTTCGGGTAGAGCCACTCGGTCACGAGCAGCGTCGGGACCGCCGCCGCCGCGACGCTCCGCCCGCGTCGTCGAATCAACCAGTAGAGAAGACCCTGGACGCCGAATTGAAGGCCGAGGTAGAGGCAGAAGGCCGCGAAGACGGCGCTGCTCGCGAGCGCCCCGAAGCCCGAGAAGGTCTCAGTGAACGTCCACATGAAGTGGTAGCCGCCTGCGATCGCGACGGTGCCGTACAGCCAGGCGACCGTCAGCGCGATGACCCACTTGCGATCCCTCACCTGCTCGAGCGCCACCCAGAGCGGAACGAGCCCGACCAGCTCGAGCGGCCAGAGCCGGAAGCCCGCCCAACCGACGAACAGCACGACGCCACCGGAACAGGCTAGCGCGTACGCAGGCCAGGCGTTGCTCGGGGCGCGCAAGGTCGTGTCGGTCACCCGCTGCTCCCTACCACAGGCACCGCACTGCGGACTACGGCTCATCGAGCGTTGACGGAGCGACGCGGCTTCACGTAGCTTGTCGACCGATGAACGTGGGCAGCGGGCCGGCCAACGAAAGTGAGTCCGCCGTGCGCCGCTGGCTGGTACGTTCGTTCTGGCTCGTGCCGCTCGTCTTCTATGGCGTGACGGTCAGCCCGACGGCGGGCTGGGTCGATGCGCCGTTCATTGCGCAGGTCGCGCACCGGGTGGAGCTCACCGTTTGGGTGAACCATCACAACCTGTTCACGCTGCTGGGCGCAGCGTGGCTCCGGCTGATGCCGGCGTCCCTCGACCCGCACTACGCGCTCAACCTGCTCTGTGCGGGTCTCGCGTCGGCGACGGTCTATCTCGTGTTTCGCATCGGGATTGCACTGACCGATGACGTCTGGTCGTCTGCGCTTGGGGCCTGTGTGCTGATGGTGTCACACAGCCTCTGGTGGCACGCGACGATGCTCGAGGTGTACACGCTCAGCACGGCGCTGCTGTCCGCGACTCTTTTGTTCGTGGTGCGATACGACCAGCGGCGCCGTCTTGGGGACCTCGCGTGGGCCGTGTTCTTCTTTGGCCTCTGTTGCTCGAACCACCCGCAGATGGGCCTCGTCGGCGTCGGGTTCTTGGGGTTACTCGCGTTTTCCGAGGTGCGGGCGCAAGTGCTTCGCCCGAAGCCGCTCGCGATCCTGATCGGCTGCTTCCTTGCGGGGTTCTCCGTCTACCTCTGGGTGTTCGGCTTCGAGCTTGCGACGCGCGTCGCCGGTTCACCGGAGCGGGCCGTCGCTGAGGTGCTGAGACGGATGCTGTACGAAACGAGCGGCGGCTCCTTCAAGCAACACATGTTCCCTCCCGGGCTTGCCTTGCGTGAGCGGCTTTTCTGGTGGGGGTATTGGCTCGGGCTTCTGATCTACAACTTCCCGCTCCCTTGGCTGCTCGCTGCGCCCGCGGGCGTCGGGTACGCCTGGCGCCGAACCGACCTTCGCCTCTCGTTCACGTTCCTCGCATGCGTGCTCGGGGCGCAGCTCGTTTGGTCGAGCAACTATCTGGTTTGGGACATGTGGGCGTTTTCGCTTCCCGTCTATCTCTGCGTGGGCGTTCTGATCATCGTCGGAATCGGAGGTCTTGCGAAGCGCGGTCGGGCCGCCCGTGTCCTCCTCATCGCGCTCGCACCGACGATTGCGCTGACGCCATGGCTCTACGCGCGCGCCGCCGATTGGGCATCGCACCGCGACGGGGTGATGAACGAGCTTAGCCGGATTCCCCAACTCGAGCAGGCCGCCGCGTTCTGGGAGCCGCTCGACTACTTTCTCGACCCGAACAAGCGCGGGTACGACCGCGTGGAGCGCACGTCGCGCGGAATCCTCGAGGCGCTCGAGCCGGACGCTTGCTTTTGGGGAAACGAGGCGACGGCGTTCTATCCGCTCCACTTCTACTATCAGGGTGTGCTCGAACGGCGGCCCGACGTCTCCTATCACTTGATCTTCGGGATGACGGGCCACAGCGGGGCCTATCGACGCCACGCCGCGCGCATGGTGAAGCAGCTTCGCCGAGGTTGCGCCGTGTACATCTCGACGCTCGTCTATCCCGACCGTGCCGTGCTCGACCAGGTCTACGCGCGATTAAACCCGCAGCGCTCGATCGCGGAGGTACGTCAGCTTTCCACCGAGGAGCTCGTCGAAACATTTCCCGAATTCATCATCGAACCCATCGTCGTCGAGTCGGGCGACCGCACGCAGATCTATCGCTTGCGCCGAAGAGCCCCGGGTTAGAGCCCTGGGCATTCCGGGTCGGTATCGAGCTCGAAGTTGTCGAACAGGACCGAGCGCGGCGGGTCGAAGACCTCGAGGGGCCCGTCCGAAGGTCGCACCGCCAACCGAACGCGGAACCACCGCCCTGCCCATTCAGGAGGGAGGCAAACCGGGACGGGGCGCCATCCGCCACCGAGCTCGAGACCATTGGAGAGCTGCTGAAGTTTGCAGTCGGGCAGAGACTCGCAATCGGGTGGAGGGAGCGCGCTTCCAAGCGCCCAGAACAGCTCGACCCCCGGGTCCGCGGGGGCGTTCGATTGAAAGCGCAGAATGGGACCCTCACCGCTGGTCGGCGTCGGGACTCGCACCCATGTTTGCGCCTCGAGGTTGGGCTGGCTGTTGGTGTAGCGGATCTCGAGGACCCCCGTACCACGGGGAACCGCCTCGGGAGCGTCGTTCGTGACTTGCACGATGCTCTGCTCCACGTTTGGTACCAAGCCAAGACGCGTCCCCGGCCAGCGGTTCGGCGAGGAGTCGAGGGTTGGGTCGAAAAGCTCCGAGGAGGTGCCGCACGCGTCGTCCGAGACGATCTCGACGCGGTCGACGACGAGCTCTGCCTCCTCCTCGATGCTTCCCGTCCCTCTTGCAAACGCGAGGTGAAAGACCCCGCCGTGGGTGTGCGGCGGAAGGCAATAAGTCGCGGTACGCGGGATGCCATCACCGACGATTGTGTCCAGCGGCGCGCGGATTACGCCAAACGGCGGTCGCGTACCAAGATCCACTCGGTAGATATACGGGGCGGCGGCCTTGTGCCAGAACCGAAGCGCCGGAGACGGCCGCGTGGTCTGCCGGGGCACGGAGATCTTGGTCCACATCCGTGCGCGCCTGGTGGCGCCCGGCGGCTTTCGAACGCGCGCACCACCCGACGCCTCCTCGCCCGCCCCGGCCACCAGCCCGGCCTCGGTCTCGCCTTCGCCCCCAAACTGCAAATCGAACTCCCATCCGGCTTCCAAGCCCTCGGCGTCGCCATCGAGGACGGTGCCCGGAGCGGGGCATTCCCCCGGGATCGCCGGAACGATATCGAAGCGATCCACCTCGATGGTCCCCTCGGGTTCTTCTTTGAAGCAATCAGGAACCCTCTCCGAGGCGGCCACCTCGAACCGCACGGGGCCACCGTAGGCCGCCTCTCCGAGGCAAACGCGTTCGTCGAGCGTCCAACCGGGCCACAGTGTCGCGTCGATCAGCTCTCGGAACACACCCCCATACCCGACGACAACTCCGGTGACTTTTCGAAAACGGTAAGAGATCGTTGCGACGAGAGGCTCCGCGAGCTCGTAGCTCGGCATCTCCACGATTTGCGCAACCGAGCCCGCGCTGCAAGTGACGCTTGCCTGGAACGATGCGATTCCCTTCTGCCCCTCCGATCCTTGTGCGAGCGGGATCACCGTCGCGCCGTTCTTGGTATCGAACCATACCTCCTGGTCGGTGAATTCGGGGTCGGCGAGGACACCGACCCATTCGCAAGGTTCGCCTGCGTAGCCAGGAGCGCACGTGCAGGCGCCTCCTTGCGGGGTCTCGTCGCAGAACGCGTGCTCACCGCAAGGCTCAGCGCAGGCTGGAACGCAGATTCCATCCTCCGCGGCAAACCCCGTGGCGCATACAGCATCTCCACATCCGGACCCACCGAAGCTGATCACCAAGGCGGTCAAAGGGAGTGTGAGCTGCCGCATACCGGCTACGCTGCCGTCTCGCGTTGGCCAGTTCAACTCATTTTTCCCAAACGTTCACAATTACGTATGGACACCAGCCGGCGCGATGTGGTCCGATAGACACGTCTGCAGACGGAAGGCCGCACATGCGAGCAATGGGTGTCTTGTTGGTTAGCCTCGGCGGGATCGGAGCTGGCCTTTGGTTGGTTTCGATCATGGGTTCGGGCCCATGTGAGCCGCCGCCGTGTGGTACCACGGCGGCGGATGTCGGGAAGACGTGCTTGGCGTCGTGCAACGGACCCGAGGGGTACACTTGTAAGGGGATTCCTCCGGACCTGGAGTGTATGCCGGGCGCGCCCTGCGATGCCCAGAAATGCCCACCTGCGCCGCCCTGCTACACGAAACTCTGCGTGAGTCCAATCATCTGCGGCGGGACTAGCTTCGATCTTTGCTGCCGCTACGAGTCCACGGGTGCCGGTTCCGGGTGCCCGTTGGCAGCTGAGGACCCCGACGATCCCAGTACCTGGACCGGCACCTGTAGCGACGCGAACGTCTGCGAGTGACGGCGACGTAGTGGTCGGGCCTTCGTGTTAGGCGCCAGAGGTGGCCGTGACGTGGACCTGAACCCGGCGGGTCCGCTGGAAGCCCTCGATGACGCGAGGCGCTCGACTGCTGGGAGGACCGGCTGCCACCGAATTGCCGTCGCCTCGAACGAGGACTTCGACATCGTAGACGCCCACCTCCTCAACCTTGAACTCGGCGATATGGACCCCGTCCGGCGTCGGGCTTAACTCTACTTCGAACATCCCCGTAGAATGTCGGCCGGGCGGGGCTACTTTGGCGACCGCTTTCCTGAGCCCGACGACCGCGATCGGTGCGCGGACCACGACCTGTAGCGTCACGGTCTCTCCGGCGAATCGAAGCCGCCGCCATCCGGTCACCCCGAGCCTGACGCCCGGGTTCTTGCTGTAGACCGCCAGGTCGAGCGAGGGTGGGGCGCCGGAAGCGACCTCGATCGACCAGATGCCGGGCTTGGGGTTGTCGATCGTCGCTGTGCGAAAGCTGCCTCGATTCGAATCGGTCCACCGAACTCCCACCTTCTTGCCGTTCCGTCTGAGAATGACGCTTCTGAGCTGAGAGCCCGATGTCTTCGTGAACACCAACTTCAAGGACTTCGAATCCTTCTCGACCTGGAACTCCACGTTTCCGTGGGCGAGCTCTTCGCGCGAAAGGAGCGCGACGGGTGCACCGTACCGCAGTCGATCGAACGAGCGGGCGACGTGGTTGCGCACGAGCTGCCTGTTCTCGTGGGGCTTTCGCCCATTCTTGAGGTCGACTTCGAAGTAGGGGCCCCCTGTTCGCTGCGCGAGCTGCTGGAGCGACGCGCGGTCGCGGCCCACGCCGATGGTGAACAACCGAACACCGTTTGCGGCGAAGCTTGCTGCGAGCTTTGGGGCGTCTTGGACCCTGTCTTCCCCTAGCGAGAACAGAAGCAACGCAACCTCGGCAGCTCTCGGGCCCGGGCCGCCGAGCGTCTCGAGCATCCGATGCAGCGCTTCGTTCACGCTTGCCGTCGTTTCGAAGCCGTGCGTGCCTTCAAACTCGCCGAAGGACAGCAGTGAGACCTCGTCGCTCGGGCTTGCGAACAGGGGAGGGTATTCGCTCACGTCGATGGCCAAGCCCTCAGGATCACTCGGGTCCGTGATTTCTAGTTGCCGGGCCAGGTCGAAAATCGCCCCGATCTCCGCGTCGTTCGTGGTCGCCGGCCACTTCACGACCGGCGAGGCCGGCGGCTCCTTGTCGTCGGGTTCTTTTAGGGGGCTCGGGACGGAAATCTGGCGGTTTTCCAAGATGGCTTCCGCGCAAGACGAGTCGTGCCAGTGGTTTTGCATGGAGTCCCTGGGGTCGTGATTGTCCTTCGTGCAGAACTCCACGATCCAGCCGTGACGGACCTCGTAGTCCGGGTTGGCGGTGTCAGTAGCCGGGTTGGCCGCGATGGTGCCGACGCCGGTTGCGGTGTTTGCGGGGGTCGCGGTGAAGTCGTCAGGGCCAGGCGTCGTTTCGAGGAAACGGGCGACGGACAGCCCCAGCGATGGCACGCCCATGATGCACGCATGGTCGATCTTGAGCTCAGAACTCGCGGGTTTCGCCGCGATCTGTTGTAACGCGCTGCATCGCATGGGCCCGCCGGTCGACCACTCATAGTACTCGTCGCCGAGCCCGAACCCGTAGTGCCCGAACTCGTGCAAGATCACGAACGGATACCGGTACGCGTCCTCGCCCAACGACATGACGGTCTCTTCTGCGAAGGGTCGCTCGTACGCGACATCGGCGGTATCGAGCGTTGCCTCGAGGAAGACTGCCGGGTGTCCGTTCGCATAGGACGATTCTTGGTGGATGCTTACCGTGGCGTCCGCGTCTGCGGCGCCGCCTCCATTCGTATACAGGAACACGCTTGCAAAGTGCGCCTTGCCACCAGTGGCATAGTAGAGCAACCGCGAGGCGACCTCGAAGCTTTTCTTCCACCGTTCGAGCGTCGGGGTGTCTGGGTCTTCCTCGATCGATACGTAGAGCTCGATGTTGCCCTCGATGTTGCCGCTGGCGTACTTTCCTTTGCCCATCGGCGGACGATCGATGCTGCGGTCCAACAGGTCAATACGTAAATGTTCACTCGGCCGAGCAGGAGCCGAGCACGAAATCATCCAGATAGACGCGCTCCTGCGCGATCGGCGCTGCGGGCTCGAGCCCGGCCGCCCGGACGGAGACCCGGAACCATCGGCCTGCCCATGCCGGTGGGAGGCAAACTTCGTTTGGCTGCCATTCGTCGACTGCCTGGACCGGCGCCGAAGTCACCTCGCTCTGGCCGAGGAACCACCGGACATCGACGGACGGCTCACGTGGGCTTCGCGACTGGAAGATTAGAGCGGGGTTCGGTTCGTCTTCGGGAACCCGCACGTAGGTTTCCATCGCGACGCCAGGGGCGCTCGTCCAATAGGTGAGCTCCAAGAGCCCGCTCCCCTCCTTGGCAAGGCCTTCGTCCTCCCGCATGAAGATCGCCTCGTCGGCGGACAAGAGCGACGCCCCGAACCAAGGCCGCGGTGCGGACTCGAACCCGCCATCGAGGAGCGCGTCATCCGTGCCGCAACTCTCGTCGGTGGTGAGCTCGAGGTCGTCGACCACCAATTCCACCGGCTCGTCGGCTGCTTGCGCGGGGAGTGAGAAGCTCCACTCGATCACGGTGCCCTGCGTCCACGGGGGAAGGCAGTAGAGGCGCGACACGCCCGCGTTGTTAGGCACGCTGGTGTTCACGGTGCCGACCAAAGTGTCGGCCTGCCGGCCTCGGTCGTCGAGGTCGACCAGGGTCCCCGCGGTCGCATCGAAGGCTTGTTGACGGGTGGCGCGCCACCAAAAGCGAACGGCCGGAGACTCCACGAACGGCACCGAGATCCGCGTCGACATCGTCGCGCGGCCCGATGCTTCGGCATCGCGAAAGAGCCGGGCGCCCGAAGTGCCCTCCCGACCTGCGTCCTCGACGAGGTCGGCGTCGACGTCACCCTCTTCGAGGAATCGCCAGTCCGGACCATCGGTGTCCGCTGCCGAGTTCACGACGGTGCCGGGTTCCGGACATTCCCCGGGGTCCGCGGGGACGATGTCGAAGCGGTCGATTTCGATCGTGCCCTCGGGGGACCCTTCCAGACAATCGGCGAGACGCTCCGCCGCCGAAAGCTGCACCCTGACGGGACCGCCGCCCGGAGATGGCCCGTAGGCGGCCTCGCCCAAACACACACGAGTACCACGCGCCCACTCCTCGCCGCGCGTCGGGGCGAGCCGCGTCCACGCGCCCCCGAGGCCGAGCGCAAGGCCGTGCACGCCTCGGGCCCGGTAGTGGAGCTCTGCGACAAAGGTGGGAGCGCTGTCCATGCTCGGCATGCGTACCTCTTGCCAGAGCTGCCCGGCATTGCAGACGACGCCGGGAAGTAGAACGCCCTTGCCGGTGCCGATCGGTGTCGCCGCAGTGTTCTCGATGGTAGCGCCCTGGGTATCTCCCCATGGGCTGTCGTCGAGTGGCGCGTAGAAGTCGGGATCCTCGATGAGCCCGCTGAAGGTGCAAGGGTTTCCCGAGAAGCCTGCCGCACAAACGCAGGCGGGCGGCGTTTCGTCGGTGTTACAGAACTGGTTGCTGCCGCACGGCGCGTCGCACTTCAGCTCGATGCATACGCCGTCGTTGTTCAAGAGTGTCGGGTCGCAGGTCGCACTCTGGCAGCCGCTCGCGAGAACAACCCACGAGACGAACGAGATGCTCAGCGACGATGGGACACGTGGCGAGTTGAAAGGTAAGCGTATCAAGACAGCGCTCACTATAGCCCAGCTCAGGCGGCAGGTGAATGCGTGGAGATCCTTCGGATCCCTCGCGCACCGCGATTCAAGAAGAAGGCGTTGTGTGAAAGAACGTGGATACGACGTCGGATCCGAAGTCGAGAAGCGCGATCTGCACTTCGTCGAGATACTCGTGGAGGCCGGAGGTGATCACGTCTTCGGAAGAGCGCTCCGTCAAAGATTTCAGCGTTTCGAGCGAGTCGCGCGGAAACGAAACGCTCTGTAGCTCTTCATTGGAGAGCAGGTCATCGAGTGTGGCCTCGATATTGCTGACGCAATGTGTGAGCGAACGCGGAAATCGCGGGCTCAAGAGGATGAAGCCCGCGACGGTGGTGGGGCTCATGCCTGCCGGGTACACGCGTCGGTAGCCGTGGTAGGCCGATGCCGAGCGAAGCAGCGCGTTCCACTGAGCGATGTCCACGGGCGAGCCAATGTCTTTCCAGGACGGCAGAAGGGCATGGTACTTGATATCGATGAGGCGGGTGACCTGGTCGGCCAACTCGGTGAACACGCCCAACCGGTAGAAGGACCAAACCTGGTCACGATAGAGCGTGCTGGTCACGATCCCTGAATGGAGCTGGACACCCTCTTTGATGCGCCCGCACAGCCTCGACAGCTCGGACAGACGAAGGTTTCGTCCGGTGAGCGAGGCGACCCAGTTGTAGAAGACGTTGAGCTGAGCCCAGGTCTCGAGGCTGATGAGGTGACGAATGCTCCTTGCGTTCTCGCGGGCCGCGCGGACGGAGTACAAAATCGAGTTCGGGTTGTCGGCGTCGATCATGTAGAACCGAATGACATTCTCGGAGCTCGCCTGCTTGTGGCGCTCGAAGAAGCGCTCCTGGTCGCGATGGAGCTTCAGAATCGGAAGCCAGTCGTTCGCGCCTCGTTCGTCACGGGCAAAGGTCTCGTTGACTTCGAGGATGCGTGCGAGGTTCTCCGCTCGCTCCATGTAGCGCGCCATCCAAAAGCTGTTTCCAGCAAACCTCGCGAGAAGACTACTCAAGGACCCACGTATCCTTCGTACCGCCGCCCTGCGACGAGTTGACTACGAGAGAGCCTTTGCGAAGTGCGACACGAGTCAAGCCTCCTGGCAGCACCCAGCTCTCCTTTCCCGTTACGATGTACGGCCTGAGATCGACGTGCCGCGGTTCGATCGCGTCGTCTACGAGAGTCGGGCATACGGACAGCTCGACCATCGGTTGACTGATGTAGTTGTCCGGAGCTTCCTCGATGCACTTGCGACACTCCTCGAGCTCGGCGCGACTGGCCTTGGGTCCGATCACGACGCCGTACCCACCGGACTCGCCGACTGGCTTGACCACGAGCTCGTTCAGGTGCGCGAGAGTGTAGGCGAGGCCTTCGGGTTCTCTGCAGAGGTGAGTCTCGACGTTCTGCAGGATCGGATCTTCATCGAGGTAGTAGCGGACGATGCGCGGCATGTAGGCATACACGGCCTTGTCGTCAGCGACCCCCGTGCCGATCGCATTGGCGAGATTGACTCGCCCTGCCCGATAGGCGCGGAACAGTCCGGGGACACCGAGCATGCTTTTCGGGTTGAACTGCTCGGGGTCCAGAAACGCGTCGTCGACTCGGCGGTAGATCACGTCGACCCGACGAAGCCCTCCGGTGGTCTTCATGTAGACGACGTCGTCTTCGACGCTGAGGTCTCGGCCTTCCACCAGCGGGACACCCATTTCTCGGGCTAGGAAGACGTGCTCGAAGTAGGCGGAGTTGAAGACGCCAGGGGACATCAAGACGATGTTCGGATCGAGCACGTTGGGAGGGGCGATCTCGGCGAGAGCGGCTTGGAGGTGCATTCCGTAGGCGGAGACTGGCCGAAGCCCGACGTTGTTCGTGAGGTCGGGGAACGCGCGCATCATCAGGTGCCGGTTTTCGACCACGTACGAAACGCCCGAGGGAGTTCGCGCGTTGTCCTCCAACACCCGGAAGACGCCTTGCCCGTCTCGTACGAGGTCGATGCCGCAAATGCTCACGTAGGTGTCGTGCGGCAAGTCGAGCCCCTTCATCTCCGGCCGGAAGTTGGGGTTCTGGACGACGAGCTCGGCCGGCACGATGCCGTCACGAAGGATGTGCTGCTCGTGATAGACGTCGTGGAGAAAGCGGTTCAGTGCGGCGACTCGCTGAACGCACCCTCGCTCGATGTGCTGCCAATCATCTCGGGACAAGACCCTCGGAATGACGTCGAAAGGGAGTACTCGGTCGATTGCGTCTCGGTCGGAGTATACCGTGAACGTGATGCCGAGATTGTAGAGCTCACGATCACTCTGCCTGGAACGGCGTTTCAGCGTCGACACCTTCAGTTGACGCATTCTTTCGCGAATCGCATCGGTGTGCTCTGCGGCGCCCGGATCGCCGCCGAACATCTCGCAGAAAAACCCTCCGCGATCGTAGCCTGCGAACAACCCTGTTGATTCTTCAGACAAAAAGACCTCTTGCCCTAACGGGCAACTCGTTCGATGTTGCAGCAGGCTGAACGGCTAGCAAGCACATTCTTGGAGTGCGGCGTGCAAAGGGAGCGCGCCGCCCGGCGTTTCGCCCGACCTCGGTCGGATCTCCGGAGGATTCGTATCGGCGGGCCCTCACAGGGGCCACCAACGCTCCGGAGACGCGTTTCTTGGAAAAGCGATTGCGAGAAGTGCAGCGGGGTCCCCTCAACTGACTCAGAAGTAACCCTCCCGCTTGCGGTCTTCCATGGCGGTCTCGGAGAGCTTGTCGTCGGCGCGGTTGCCGCGTTCGGTCTGGGCGGCGAGCGCGACCTCTTTGATGATCGATTCGAGGTCCGAAGCGGTGGATTCCACCGCGCCGGTGATCGTGGCGTCGCCCATCGTGCGGAATCGAATGCTCTTTTGTTCGACAACCTCGCCAACGCGTGGCGTTACGAACTCCGAGACGGCAAGCAGGCTCCCGGCGCGCATGAGGCAGTCACGAACGTCCGCGAAGTAGAGACTCGGCAGCGGGATCTGCTCCTGACGGATGTAGCGCCAGATGTCGATCTCCGTCCAGTTCGAGAGCGGGAACACCCGAAAGCTCTCACCTGGCCTCTTGGCACCGTTGTAGATGTTCCAGAGCTCGGGCCGTTGAGACTTCGGCTCCCACTGCCCGAAGCGGTCGCGGTGCGAGAAGAAGCGCTCTTTCGCGCGTGCCTTTTCCTCATCACGACGACCGCCTCCGAGGCAGGCGTCGAACCCGTGCCGCTCGATCGTGTCCAGTAGGGTCGGAATCTGTAGCCCGTTTCGGCTCGCATGTGGACCGGTTTCTTCCTCGAGACGACCTTGATCAATGAGCGCCTGAACGCTCCCGACGATCAACTCCGCATCGAGCTCGCGCACATAGCGATCCCGAAACTCCATCGTCTCCCGGAAGTTGTGTCCGGTGTCTACGTGCAAGAGCGGAAAGGGGAGTCCCGCCGGGTGGAACGCCTTTCGCGCGAGGTGCGCCATGACGATCGAGTCCTTGCCACCCGAGAAGAGGAGGGCGGGCCGCTCGAACTGTGCGGCCGTCTCGCGAATGACGAAGATCGCTTCAGCTTCGAGCTGCTCCAGGTCGGTGAGACGGTGGCTGCGCATAGTCGGTGTCATACCCCACAAACACGAAAAGTAATACGCGATTCAGACAGCGCAAGTAGGCCGGTTTGGCCATATGTAGATTCTATCTACATAAATCAGCATGATTATCTGAATAGTCGACACATCAGTCGGCCACATAACCTTTGGTGAAGCTCGAAAGGAGACTCGATGACTCGTACAGAAGCCACACGCCGCATTGTCGCACTCCTCAGCGTGGCCCTGGCCGTCGCCGCGCAATCTGCCGTCGTTGGGAGCGTAGCCAATGGCGACACAGCTCGCAGCGCGTTCACGACCTCCGGGTTCATGACCGAGGAGCCGTTCGGGGTACGCCTTCTCGACAGGGCGCTGATGCTTCCGGATCTCAGTTCGCATACGGCGACCGTTGCCTCCAACGACAAGCCCGCCGACCGGTTCACGATCGCCGACATCTCCGTGGACCGCGAGCTGGAGAGCCAGCTTCGCGACGCGCGCTTCAACTGGCCCCACAACCTCGACTCGAGCGGTGCACCGATTGAGCTTCGCCAGGAGCATCTGGCCCCACTCGTGCGGCTCTCGTTTTAGGACATGGCGTTACCCAAAAGCGACACCGAGAGACCTGCGCTTGCGACTCAGCTCGAGAGCCTCGCTTGGTTCATCAAGCGCGTTCGCAAGGAGCGAGACCTCACCCAGAGCGAGCTTGCGGCCAAGCTCGGGATCAGCGCTGAGGAAGTCGCGGCAATCGAAAGCGGCGCCACATGGCCGACGATGGCGCAGTTCCTCTCGCTCCTAGAGGCGCTCGATGTGCAACGTTGGGATCCGACCGACCCCGTCCGCGTTGTCCACACCCTGCGGAGCGAGCGAAGCCTTCGGCGGTTGGGGCTACTCGAATGGATGCTGACCCTCACCGACGACGAGATGACCCTATTCGCGACCCGCGGGTACGAGGCCGTCGAGCTCGGCCGGGCGCTTGGCGTGCTCCAAAACAAGAAGCTGCCCAGCGCCGGCGAGCCTCTGCCGCTGCTCTTCCCCGAGCGCCTTCCTGGCTTTCGCCAACGAGCGCAGTCCGAAGACGAATAACCGACTCTAGGGCCACGCTCTCGCTCCTCAGTGTTGAAGGATCTCCCTGACGAGCGGATTCGGAAACCGGCGGCTCTGGGTGATTGCGTAGAAGCTCTCGCGGATCTCGGGGATCTTGCAGCGTTCGACCAGGGTTCCATTGTCGAGCTCGTCTTTCACGACGACCGGCGGCACGAGCGCGAGGCAGTTGCTGTCGCGCGCGAAGAGGCGAAGCATGGCCATGTCGTCGACCTCGGCGAGAATCATTGGACGCACTCCGGCGAGCTCCATCAATCGGTCGAAGGCGATGCGAACGTCGCTATCCAGGCTCGGGACCAAGATCGGAGACGACTCGAGGTCTTCCGGAAAGCGAAGCGGTGGTGCGCCTGGTATGGGCGGGCCGACGATGCTCACCGGTTGCTCCTGGAGCAGGTGGCTGTGCCACGAGGTCTTTGCGTCTCGGGCTGCCGGCTGGTTTGCGAGGACCAGATCCACTTCGTGCGCTTCGAGCTGAGACAAGAGCTCTCGCATGGTGCCTGATCGCACGACGACCTCGACCTCGGGGCGACCGATCAGCGGACGGAGAAGCGCGATCTGGAAGTTCCGCGAGAGCGTGGTGATCGCGCCGACGCGGAGCACTTGCTGCCGTGTACCCGAGCGTCCTCCGAGTGTGCTGATCAGCTCCTCTCCGGCCTCGAACACCGTGTCCGCGTAGTCGAGCGCGATTCGCCCGGCCTCGGTCAGCTTCAACCCACGTCCCTCGCGTTCGAAGAGCGCGTGGCCGAGCTGGTCTTCGAGCTTCTTGATCTGCGTGGAAAGGGCCGACTGCGAGACGTTGAGGTGTTTCGCCGCGTCCGTGAGCTTCCCCTCGTGGGCGACGGCCCGGAAGTAGCGCAGGTGATGGTAGTTCAGATCCGTCATCCAATAGTTCTAATATACAGAACGAAAGTTTCCAAACTTTGTATTTTACAGAAGACATTTCGAGCCCTAGTTATTCCTTGCCTTCGAGGAGAACCATGCCGAACTGGACACCCAATCTGATTTTTCTGGCCCCACTCGCCCTGATCGCGGTGGGTCTTATCCCTTCTCAGCAGGCCGATCGCCTGCCGAAAACGATGCTGCGCCTGGCGCGGGGCGCTTCCGCCTTCGCCCTCGGGGTCGCCCTGATCACGACCCTCGTGTTCTTCATCGCCGGTGACATGACTCCGGCTCACGGGCTAGTCGTTGGGGCAGGGGGAGTCGGGATCACCCTCTACTACGACGCGCTCTCGGCGGTGATTTCGCTCCTCGTGTCCTTCGTCGGCGCGATCGTCATCACCTACAGCAAGAACTACCTCGACGGCGACCCAGGGCAGGGACACTTCTTCAAGTGGTTGTGCCTGACCCTGGCGGCCGTGCTCACCCTCACGATCTCCGGCAACCTCCTGCAGTTCACGCTCGCCTGGGTCGCGAGCAGCCTCTGCCTTCATCAGCTTCTCGTCTTCTACCAGGATCGCCGAGCCGCGCGGCTGGCCGCACGCAAGAAGTTCATCGCGAGTCGGCTTGGGGACCTCTGCCTCATCTCCACGATGGCGCTGGTCTACTACGTTTTCGGAAGCCTCGACTTCGACGTCGTCTTCACCAAGGCGACCGCGCTTGGCGACGCGGCGACGCTCCCCCCGCAGATCCATGTGATCGCGATGCTCCTCGTCGTCGGTGCGATGTTGAAATCGGCGCAGTTTCCGTTCCACGGCTGGCTCACCGAAGTCATGGAGACGCCGACGCCGGTGTCGGCCCTTCTTCACGCCGGCATCATCAACGCGGGCGGTTTTCTCATCTTGCGTTTGAGCGACATGGTGTCGCTCTCCGTGCCGGCTCTCGAAATGCTGGCGATGGTCGGCGGCTTCACGGCTCTGTTCGGCTCGGTCGTCATGCTGACGCAGACCAGCGTCAAAGTCTCCCTCGCCTGGTCCACGATCGCTCAGATGGGATTCATGATGCTCCAGTGCGGGCTCGGCGCCTTCTCCGCTGCTGCCCTTCACATCGTGGCTCACTCCCTCTACAAGGCGCACGCCTTCCTGTCCGCGGGCAGCGTCATCGACATCTCCCGCGCCTCGTGGGTTGCACGCCCGCACGGCAAGCCCCATCCGGCACGTCTCGTGGTTGGGTTGGTGGGCGCTGTGGGGCTCACCTGGGCCGTCAGCCTGGCCTTTGGAGCTTCGCTCACGCGTGCCCCCGGCGTATTCGCTCTCGGTGCGATCATGGTGATGGGGGTCACGCATCTTGTCGCGAACGCAATCGACGAGCGCCCAAGCCCTTTCGTGATTTTGCGAGGGGTCGGACTCGCCGTCGGGGTCGCTGTGGCCTACTTCGCGTTGCAGCTCGGCGCTGAAGTTCTGATGGCCGGCAGCCTGCCTGAGAAGCAGGCGCTTCGCGGGCCACTCGACCTCGCGATTGTCGGCCTGGTGATCGTCCTGTTCGGCGCCGTCACGGTCCTGCAAAACGCGATGCCGTACAAGATGGACGACTCGAGGTGGCAGTCAGTCTACGTCCATCTCTTCAACGGCTTCTACGTCAACGCATTCACCAATCGCCTCGTTCACCGCTGGTGGCCCGTCGGCCACACGACCACCTCGAAGGGAGCCCACACATGAGTCAGCCGCTTGCCCGCACGATCGTTCACATGGAAGACGTCGAGCACGCCCGAGCCCAGACGGCGAGCGGAGCCGCCGCGCGGCCTTCCACCGCTGCAACGTCGGAGCTCCGACAAGCGCTCCGACGAGCTCACGCGCGCGTCGCGCCTCTCTGGCCTCTGCAGAGCTTCGTCGCCGTCAATCCCTTCCTCGGGCTCTCGCAAGAGCGCTTCGGGCAAGCCTGCCAAACGATGAAGCGCGTGGCGGACGCGAACATGCTGATGCCGCGCGAACATTACCTCGCGCTCATTGCCGAAGGTCGGATTACCGAGCAAGACCTCGAGGAGGCCCTGCAGGCCTCGCAAGAGCTCGAAGGCGTTCCAAAGAGCCTCGCTTCGCTGAAGGAGCTGTTCGAGACCGAGCCGACCTACGCCGGGGAAGCCTTCGTGACCGTCGCTGAAGTACTCGACCGCTCGCTTGCCCTCGACACCGACACTTTGGTCGTAGGGGAGATCGCGAAGTGGTCCGCCGCTTTCTGGGACGAGGGTCAGGCAGCTTGGCGAATGCCTTGGCGTCACCTCTCCTTCTATCCGGCATGGCGTGCCGCGACCGCCATCGATCGGACCCCGGAGGTCATGGGCCTCGCCGGCTTCCGCGAAGCCGTCGCTTCCCTTCCGGCCGAAGCAACCGAGGCGATTGCGGTCGTCGTCGAGGCGCTCGGCCTGACGCCCGAAGCATTGGACGGGTATCTCCACCGTGCATCGTTTGGCATTCGTGGATGGGCTGGCTACGCGCGGTACCTCGGCTGGGTTCCGGAGCTCGACGGCTCCGAGGACGACACGGTGACCGAAGTGCTGGCGGTCCGATTGGCATGGGACTACGCGCTTCACGCGATCCATGACGACGACGCATTTCGCAGGGCGTGGCGAAAATCCACCGCCGAAATGAAGCGGGCCGCCCGTGAGCCCAAGCACGACCGCGACCTCGCCGTCGACGCGATCCTTCAGGACGCTGCCGACGCTTCCTATCGGCGTGCCCTCATCGAGACGGTGCAGAGCTCGTCGGGTTCGGCAATGCGGGTCGCCAGCCGCAAGGCAGTTCAGGCCGCGTTCTGTATCGACGTCCGGTCGGAGGTCTATCGACGCGCGCTCGAGAGCGTCGCGCCACAAGCGGACACGATCGGTTTCGCCGGCTTCTTTGGCTTCCCGATCGAGTACGTGCCGATCGGACAGTCGACCGGGCCAGCGCAGTGCCCAGTCCTTCTGACGCCGAAGTTCGTCGTCCGCGAGACGGTCGGAGGCGCCGATGACGACGAAACGACCGAAATCCTCGGGCTTCGCCTGCTCCGGCGGCGTGCCGCGACCGCATGGAAGTCCTTCAAGAGCTCTGCGGTCTCCTCGTTCGTCTTCGTAGAGACGGCAGGCCTGGCGTTCGCTGCGAAGCTAGTCAGCGATGCGACCGGTGCGACCCGCACGGTCACCGATCCGAGCTCCGACGGCCTCGATCCGAAAGCCGTCTCGCGCCTCACTCCGGCGGTTGCGCCTGGCACGCTCGCCGGTCGTCAGACCGGGCTCACGAACGAAGAGCAAATCGCAACTGCCGAATCGATGCTTCGCGGTATGTCGCTGACCGTCGATTTCGCTCGGCTGGTGATGCTAGCGGGCCACGGGAGCACGACGGTCAACAACCCACACGCGTCTGGCTACGACTGCGGGGCCTGCGGCGGCAACCCGGGTGACGCGAATGCACGCGTCGCCGCGGCTGTCCTCAACAAGGCCGACGTCCGGCTCGCGCTTCGCGAGCGTGGGATCGACATCCCGGAGGACACCTGGTTCATCGGCGCTCTTCACGACACGACGACCGACGAAGTCACGGTCTTCGACCGGGGCCTAGTCCCGGACTCCCACGCAGAGGACCTTCGTCAGTTAGACGGCTGGTTAGCAGAGGCCTCGTCCAAGGCGCGCCTCGAGCGATCGGCCCTCTTGAATACGGGAGACGGGGACGTCGAAGCGAAGGTCATCGCGCGAAGCCGCGACTGGTCGCAGGTGCGACCCGAGTGGGGCCTCGCCCGAAACGCGGCGTTCATCGCGGCTCGACGCGCTCGCACGCGAGGAGTGAACCTCGATGGGCGGGTGTTTCTCCATGACTACGATTGGCGCCGGGATTCGGACTTCGGGGTTCTCGAGCTGATCATGACTGCGCCGATGGTCGTCGCGAGCTGGATCAACCTCCAATACTACGCTTCTGCAGTCGATCGGGACGCGTTCAGCTCGGGGAACAAGGTCCTCCACAACGTCGTTGGCACGCTCGGCGTCCTCGAGGGGAACGGCGGAGACCTGCGAGTCGGGCTCCCCTGGCAGTCACTTCACGATGGGCATGGACTGGTTCACGAGCCGCTCAGACTCAACGTCTTCATCGAAGCTCCGATCAAAGAGATCGATGCGGTACTCGAAAAGCATGACAACGTTCGTGAGCTCGTCGACAATGGGTGGCTTCATCTTCTCGCAATCGCGGATGACGGCGCGATCCACAAGCGGGACGCCCACGACGGAACCTGGGCTCCGTCGACCGCATCGGGGAGCTGAAGGTATATCCGCCCGCTACTCCGGCACGCCTTGTGTCGGTTGGGCGACCTGCTGCCAGGTCGGTCGATTCTGCCAGTGAATGTTGGGCGGGTCGGCGAGGCCGAGTGCGGTGTGGTCGATCGCGTCGTCGATTTCGAGCGTCGGATCCCAGGCGCTCATCTCGGCGCCTAGGTCTGCGATCGTCGCCTGAATGCTCGCGACGATTGCCGCCCGGCAATCGGCGAGGTCACCTGTGCCGGCGCACTCGAGCTGGCGGTACGGCGCGGCGCTCGCACCTCGTGCCATCTGCAGCACGCGAAGGACATAGCCGTAGTAGCCGCCTTGGAACGCAGAGCCATTCGCGCCAGGCGCATTGTGTCGGCCGCCGACCATGACGCCGAGCTCCTCGACCTCCGTGATCTGCGGGAGAACCTCGGCGATGAGATTGTTCCACCACGCATCCATGAACGCGACCGCTTCGTGGTCTTCGTATCGAAGTGAGGCCGTGTCGAGCCCTGGGCCGTCGCGGTCCCGGCGCATCGAGCCGAGCGCGCCAGGTCCATTGCTGACCCAGTCCTTCAAGAGCTCGACGACCTCCTGCTCGAAGGGTTCGAGGTCGGTGACGTCTCCGAGCACCGCGAACACCTCTGGCAGAACCGCCTCGCCCCGGAGGTCGGTGGTGCCTGCGTCGATCATGGCCTCGACCATGCTCGCGCGTGTATGGAGTGGGCTTCCGTCCTGCGCTCGAAACGCTTGCAGGCGGTTCGCGAGCATGGCCGAACGATAGGTCGGTCCCCAGCCCGTTTGGGTGTCGTGTGCCCAGAACCCAGGGGCTTGCCCGTTGTTCCATTGCACGAAGTACCCGGCGGCGGGGTTTGCTTCGTGCGGGTGGCTTTCGAGTGGCAAAAAGTTGTCGAAGCTGAAGTCGGGATTGAGCGCGCCGGTTCTCGTTTGGTCCCAATCGAATTCGCCAGTGCCCCATTGAGGGAGGTCCGGATGAATTCCCGCTGCACGTTTCGGCAGCAGGGACGAGTTGAAGTACGCGATGTTCTCTGCGTCGACGTACAGCCAGTTGAACGCGCCGGTGAGCCCGTTGAAGGTTTCGAAGAAACTCTCCGGGTCGACGACTTCGTTTCGGCTGACACCGACGAAGGTGGCGACGGAGTCCGGTTCGCCGAAGAAGGTCGATCGCTGAATGGCGAGTGCGACCGGCTCTCCTTCGACCGTGGCCGTGGCAAACACGGGGCCGTAGTCCGGCGCGCGGAGAATGCTTCGTGTGACCTTCTGGTTGGGTGTTCCACCGGTTGTCAGATTGCTCTCGGCGGTCCATTCGTCCGTGCGCTCGAACATCGGCGTACACTCGCCGTTGTAGAGGTAGCTGGTCGATTCGCGTGTCGCGGGAACGCCGCCGGTTTCGCAGAGCCGAAGTACGCGGATGTCGATGATGTCGTCCCCCGCGGACGTGGCGCTAAACGAGTGGTCGATGCCGCGACCGAGGATCACCCAGGGGAAGCCCGCGAAGGACGCGCCCCGGGCGTGGACGCCGCCGCCGTGCTGGGCGAACTCCATCAGGAACTGGGGGGAGAAGTATCCGGTTTGGGGTCCGAAGACGGCGATTGGATAGCCGCTCTCAGTCTCGTCACCGGCGGCCACGATCGCATTCGACATGGCGCGACGACGCGAGCTGTCCGCGAGCGCGAACCTGAGACCTTCGACCTTCGCGATCGCCTGCTCGTAGGCGGTTTCCGTGCCGTGATCGCTGGCGCTGCACATCAGCAAGTGTGAGTGGCCGTTCGAGGCGAGTGACATCGGCTGAGGCGGGCGTGCCGCTTCCGCCTCGGCAACGCTCACTGGATCGTCGATGACGTCTTCTCGGAAGTTCGGGCATTCGACGTCTCCCGGGCCAGCCGATCCGGGTTCCACACAGTCCTCGATCGCGAGCAGGGAGCGCTCCTCCAGACTGCCTTCGTCAAACAGGACCGCGCCTGGGAAATCGTCGAAGAAGTCTGGATCCAAGGGGCACGCGTCTTCGTCGATCGTCGGCGGCGACTGAGTTTCGAATCGAATCGAGGCGGTGTTCGGGCGCTCCGGGTCATCGGCTTGGCGGATATCGCGCCAAAGCTGGCAGGCCGTTTCTGGGTCGCCGGGGTAGAGCGAGTTGAGGCCATGGAGCAGGTTGACCTGCCGATGCTCGCCACCGCCGCCTGCCGCGAATCTCGAGAATACGAGCGTGGCGACGGCAATTACGTCCCGCCGGCTGAACGGCCTCAGCTCGAGGCCTAGCAGCGTGTACTCGATTGGCAGTGTTTCCGCGCCAGGCGCCATCGTGAGAACGTCGTCGATGTACTGATTGATGCCGGCCGCGTATGCGTCGACGTCGGCAAGCGCCTGTTCGGCCCCGATTCCGAGGCGGTCGGCGGCTTGCTGGATCTGGTCCTCGAGCTCTTGCTCGTCGTAGCCACCGAATTTGCCGAGGCCGCGGTCCGACGAGTAGTTGCCCGCCGAGGGTCCGAGGAAGTCAGACATTCGCCCACGACCAATGTGGCGGATCGCGTCGACCAGGAACATCCGATCGGTGCCCGTAGCGTACCCGGTTCCGAAAAACACGTCGTCGCTCGTGTCACCAAAGATATGCGGCACTCCGAATTCGTCGCGGCCGATTCGTGCCGTGCGCGTTCCGTCCGAGACGGTCTCGACGTCGTCGAGCTCGGACTCGCGAAGGAACGCCTCGTCCTTGAAGTAGTTGGGTGCGAGGTCTTCGTCGCGCAGCGCGCCCGGCATCGGAAAATTGTCGCTGAACGCGAGGTTCTCATACATCGGGAGTTGGTTGATCGAGTTTGGATCGGACTCGATGTCGCCGTCGTTGGCGTCGGCCGAGCCCGGGGGAACCACGCTCAGGAACACGCCGTAGTCAGCGAATGGGTCGACACTACCGCCGCCATTGCCCCCCGCACCTCCCGAGCCGGCGGTTCCGCCCGTGGTTCCGGACGAGCTGCCATCGCCGCCGCAGCCGCTCAGCACCACCCCGAACGCGAGCACCGCAACGCGGCAAAGCCTGGACCAAAACAAAACCATCGACACTTCGCTTTCCGCCCGAATCGGGCGCGGCGACTATATCCGATCGTGCGCGAACGTGCGCCGACATCCCTGCATCGGAGCCTATGCTGAGCTCAGGGCAACACGGTCCAGTTAGGGATGACCGTGCCGTCAGGGATCGAGACCCCGTCGCCGATCCTTGCGTTGCGACCGACCGTGACGTTGCTGCCGATCGTCACGTTGCTGCCGATCGTGGCTCCAATGCCGATGGTCGTGTTGGCTCCGATGACCGTTCCGGTTCCGATGCTCGCGTTGATGCGTATGACGACCTGCTCCCCGATGCTCACATCTGCTGCGATGCTCGCATTCCACCCGACCCAGGTCCCTTGTCCAATCGTCGAGCCGTCGCCGATATCGGCGTTGCCCACGATGACGACTTCAGGCTCGACGCTCACGTCGTCGCCAATATCTGCGTTCCACCCGACCCAGGTCTCTTCTCCAATCGTGGAGCCGTCACCAACGGTCGTGCCCGCCCAAATGGTCACGTCGGATCCGACGGTCACACCGTCTCCCAGAGTCGCGCTGCCGCTAACCGACGCGTCCGGACTCGTGCACACGCGTTGGCACTCCAACTCGATGCCGCCGCTGTGGGCGGGACCTCCACCGAGCGCTGACCAAGCGGATACATCTGCCCCGTCGAAGCTGTAGTGGTTGAGGCTCTCTGCGTTCCAGCTGCCGGTGACTACGTTGACTTGCCCGTCTCCGCTGAGGTCCCCGACGAGTATCTGAGGATACATCCCTCCCCCAACATCGTCGTGGCGATCAATCTCGGTGAAACTCTGCCCATCCAAGACCAGTAGGCTGTCGACGCTTGCCGCGACGATTTCCGGAAGAAGGTCGTAGTCGAGATCGATGAAGGCCGGAGCGATCCAGGAATCGCCGCCGAGCCACGGCGAGTCGATCAGCGCGCCGCTGGCATCGAGGACGTAGAGATATCCATCCGCCGATTGCGCCAGGATCTCCATGCTCCCGTTTCCATCGAGATCAGCTGCGACCGGTGTGAGCCAGGCGAACCAGCTCTCGGCTGGCAACATCGTTCGCCAGAGGTTCTCACCGGTCGATGAAAACGCGGCGATGCTCGGCGCGTCGCTGTTGAGTGCGACGACGATTTCACTGCTTCCGTCGCCGTCGAGATCCTCGACCAGCGCCCCATTTCCCATGAAATAGCTGTTCCATGCGGTCCAGAGTCCGATCGGCGGAAAGACCTCGCTCCCCGTGGTGGCGTCCAAGGCGAAGAGCGTTCCCTCCGACCAACCCGTAAACACCACCTCTAGACTCCCGTCGCCGTCGAGATCCGCTACGGCCGAGGGTCCGAAGAGAACCTCTCCCTGGGCCTCCCAGCTGTCGTAGGACCAGATCTCGGTACCTGAGGAGCCGTCGATCAAGACGGCTTTGCCGCCCCAGCTCAGCACGACTAAGTCGTCGGCGCCATCGCCGTTCATGTCGGCGGCCGTCGGACCACCACCGCTCATGCCGGGGTAGTAGAAGGGCCCGAACGAATAACGAAGCGTCCCATCTGCGTTCAACACGCGACAGGGGGCGTCGGCCCCTGCCTCACAGTACGCGATTTCTTCCGTACCGTTGCCGTCGAAGTCGCCAAAGGTTGGAAAGCCGACGAGCGAGGACGTCGCGGTGTGGTCCCAGAGGAGGTCTCCATCGTGGCTCAACAGAACGACATGGCCTGGTTCACCGCGCACGATCAAAGCAATCTCGAACTGACCGTCTCCGTCTACGTCGCCGTAGCTTGCACCGTCGGGCGCCCCGGAAAGCGATTGATTCCAACTCGGAGTCGCGGCCAAGGCGAGCTGGTGTACGAGCCAAGCCGCGACGCAGGCGCTGATGAAACGAGCTGGTTTCATTGAGACACCCTTGGCGGTGGAGCTGCAAAGCGCCGCGCACCCTCGAGAAGACCCGACGGTGGTGGCGGCTGTCCCTGGGGCCCCCGCGCTTCGACGGGTGACGAAGCATCGATCGATACGCAGACCGGGGATCGAGCTTTCCCCGTGACGCATCGTTCGAGCGCCGAGCAATCGTCTACAGTTCGACACCGCACATCTGATGCTGCCGGTGCTTCCTCAAACGGCGCGTCGGGAGCGCTTGGCTCGACCAAGTCCGAACCGTCGGCGGCGCAGCCGGAGATGATCACGAGCAAGGCGCATGCGAAAGCTTTCAAGGGACCCCCATTCCTACGATTCAATTGTAGAAAATTACGCACTCATGGTCACGCTTCGCTTCTCCTGCTTCGGTGTGCTCCTCAGAACGGCGAGCATTCATCCATGAGCAGCAGCTAGCTATATGAATCACAATGTGATACATCGAGCGTATGGATGTATCACATGACTCTGCGATTCAGGTAGAAATCAAAGAATATCAAACACCTAGCGCAGAGTCGTCTCTGCGGCACTGGTTGGCAGCAGTCGATGCGGTGCTGCGGGCCGTGGAGGAGACGGTGTGGCGCTTGCGGCGCGAGGCGGTGGAGGCTTGCCAGGCGGGTCGCGAGGACTGGGCGGATTTGGCCGGTGGGTTTCGAGATGCGCAGAGCGCGTTGCAGAGTTGGCGCCAACAAACCGCGCGGCTCGTGGGCATCAGTTGGGTGCTGACCAAGATCGCCGCCGGGTATCGCCTGCATCTGACCCGAGCCGCGTTCGTGAGCCGCCGCCGCGCCGCGGCGATGCTCGAGCGACTTCACGAAAAGAACGCGCAGCGCTTCACCGAGGTGTGCGTTTCGCACGGCGGAGGCTTCTTGAAGGTGGGGCAGTTGCTCTCGTCGCGTCCGGACCTGATGCCGCGTGTCTGGATCGAAGCGCTTTCGATCTTGCAGGACAACGTTCCGGCTGAAGACGAGCAGTGCATGGTGGCGATCCTCGAGGAGGAGATCGGCGCGTCGCTCGACGAGGCGTTCCGCGAGTTCGATACGATGCCCATCGCCTCCGCGAGCATTGGCCAGGTACACCGTGCGGTCTTGCACGACGACACCGTGGTGGCGGTCAAGCTACAGCGCCCCTCGATCGAGGCCGTCATCGAGCTCGACATGCGGATCCTGGCATCCTTCCTCGAAGGGATGAAGACCTCGTTGCCGCCGGCGGACTACGACACCATCGTCCGGGAAGTGCGTGCGACGATCAGCGCGGAAGTCGACTACGAGGCGGAGCGATCACACGGCATCGCGGTCGGCGACTACCTCGCAACCCTGCAAGGGGTGCGCGCGCCTCGGTCCATTGGGACGCATCAGAGCAAGCGCGTCCTGGTCACCGAGTTCGTCGAAGGGCAGAAGATCACGTCCGTGCTGGACCGGCTCGCGGAGGCACGAGATGCGGGCGACGAGAGCGCGCAGCTCGAGATCTCGCGCCTGGTGAACAAGCTGATCGAGGCATACGCGCGTCAGATACTGGAGCTCGGAAGATTTCAAGCCGATCCGCATCCAGGCAACCTTCTGGTGCAGACGGACGGCACCTTGATCATCCTCGATTTCGGATGCACGAAAGTGCTCGAAGGCGAGGTTCGGCGCGCGTACGCACAATTGCTCCAGGCCTTCTTCGTGCAAGACACGAAGCGGGTGACCGAAATCCTACAACAACTCGGGTTCCGAACGCGGAGCGGGCGACCGGACACCTTGCTCTGGTTCGCGGAGCTGATGCTCGATGAGCTTCGCTCCGAAGGGAGCGCGCTTCGGCGAGGACTCTCGAGCGCCGAGATGATCGACGAATGGATTCGGCTCTTGCGGGCGGTTGAGCAGGATCCAGTGGTCCGTGTTCCCGACCACTTCGTCATGATCGGTCGGGTCGTTGCTACGCTCGGCGGACTGGTGATGCACTACCGACCGACGATGGACGTTCAGCGAGTCATGGTGCCCGCGTTGATGGCGGCGCTGTCGAACACTACCCCGGGCCGATGAGTCCGGCTACGGTCCCTTCCGTGGGCACGGACTCCAAGAGACGCGCAGCCTTGAAGGCCTGGCTTCGGCAGCGCTTGATCGAAGGCGAGCGTCCGAGAGAGGAGTGGCGCGAGCTCTTGGAGGCGACGTGGGATCACCTGCTCGCTTCCGAGGTGCGCGAGCTCGTCGACGAAGAAAGCGCGAAGGCTCTTGCCGAGCGGCTCATCGACGCGGCGCTGCTGACCGAGCTTTCCCGCCCCACCGTCGTGAACGTAGCGAGTGCGGTCATCGCAGAGCTTCGTGAAGATCAGGAGTCGATCGATCGTTTCCTTCCCGAGGAAGCTCACGAGAAGCTTCAGGCCGTCTTGGAACGGCCCGGGCTCGTGCACCCCGATTGGGTGCGCGCGATGTTTCGCGGCGAAGCGGCCGAGGCCGTGCTGAACGACGCGCTCTACCGTGCCTTGAAAGATTTTTCGACGATCTTGCCGCGGCTCATGGTGAAGATCTCGCCCGTGGGGCGCTTTGGCATGCTCGGGAGCGCGGGGATGTTTGCCGAGAAGCTCATTGAGGAGCTCCAGAAGCGGATCGAGCCGGAGATCCGTTCGTTCCTAGCGGAGAGCAGCGATCGCATCCTCCGGCGCGCGGCGGAGTTCACCATTTCCAAGATCGACGACCCTGCGTCGATCGAGTTTCGGTCCAACTTCGTTCGCTTCGTGCTCTCGAAGTCGCCGGCCTTCTTTTTGGAGGCCGCGGACGACGAGCTCATTGCCGAAGTCGGGGCGATCGTGGAGCTCAGCGCGTGCCACATCGCAGAGACGCCCGAGTTGGTGACGGAGGTGCATCGGTGGGTCGATCGCGGACTGGAGCATGCAGCCGGGAAGACTTTGGCCGAAGCGCTGGAGATCGGACACATGGAGCACCGGCCGCCGATCGACGCGATCGCGGAGGCGACCTGGCCGGCATTCGCGGCCGTGCTAGTAAGCCCCCAGGCGCAAGCGTGGTTGGACCGTCTCGTCGACGAGCTCATCGACGAGTACGAGCGCGTCTAGGCCCTGCCACCCTCGTGGGCTTTACTCCCACTTCGACCCGGCCGCCGACGGCGGACGAAGGATTCGTTTTCGGGACACTTTGAGTCGCGCCGGCCGGGTGGACTCGATGAACTCGGTGAGGGCTTCGACGAAGCGCTCGGGGGCCTCGCAATGCGGGTAGTGCCCCACACCCTCGATGATCTCGAGCCAGCTCCCCGGAATGGCGGCGTGGGCAGCACGGGCATGTTCCACGGGAATGATGCGATCGTCTTCACCCCAGATGATGAGGGTTGGTATCCCGGCGGCCATGTAGAGTTTTTCGGTCGCGCTAATCGATTGACCGCGCGGATCGATGACGGCGCGCAAGGTACGCAAGAAGGCGCGTCGCCCTTCCATGGTGCCAAGCGAGGAATAGCTGCGCCAAAGCTCGGGAATGACGGTCGCGTCCGCTAGCTTCTTGCCGAAGGCGATGCGGCCGATCGTTTCGACGACATGCCGAACAGGCGGTGCGCACGCGACGAGCAAGACGGCCTCGGACCCTGGGAGCGTCAGCATCTTGAGCAGCGGATTGACCTCTTTGCCGAGCCCACCCGCATCGACCAGCACCAAACGTTCACAGCGTTCGGGGTACTGATACGCGAGCTGCATCGCGATTCCGCCGCCATACGATTGCCCAACCACCGTGGCCCTTTTGTATCCCAACGCTACGATCAAATCGCGCAAGGTCGAAGCCATGGACCCGAGCGAGTAGTCGCCTTTGACCTTGTCCGACTCCCCGTGGCCCAAGAGATCGGGGGCAAGAACGGTGAAGTGCTCGCTCAGCGCGGGCATCACCTGCTTCCAGGTCGTCGCACTACCCGCCATCCCATGAATGAGCAGGACGAGCGGCCCTTTCCCAGCCAGTCGGTAGGTCAAGCGCCTGCCATGGATCGTGAGCTCCCTTTGCTCCATCGCCCTATCCTCGTGCCACGGCAACGCCATCTGATCAAAGCGTCTCCAGCATCCTATGATAGCCTCATCAGATGCCTTTCCTCGTTGGTTGCCTAGCCCTCGGAACCCCGCGCATCGCCATTCTGCTCGTCGCGTTGTTCAGCGACTACATCGGGCAGGCGTACGAAACGACGATTTGGCCCCTCCTCGGTTTCTTCTTCATGCCGTTGACGACGCTCTCCTACGCGTTCGCGCTGAACAGTAATGGGTCGGTCGACGGGATGTATCTGGTGCTGGTCGTGGTGACGGTCTTGCTGGACCTCGGACTGGTGGGTGCGGGCTCGAAGACGCGTTGGAAGGACTGAGGGCGCCCCTTAGTGGGGCTCGTTCTTACGCGTGTAGAGCAGGGTGAACTCGACCGGGCCGGCCAGCCTGCTGTTGGTGACTCGAACTTCCATCACCAAGCGCCCGGCCTCGTCGAAGCGGAAGGTGTTGGTCTTCGTGCCACCGGTCTTTGCGACGGTTTGACGTAGCGTGGCCGTTTTGGGGTCGAAGGATGCGTCCGCGGTTTCGCCGGCCGGCGTTTGAACGCTGGCAGAGCTTCCATTGTCGGGCACCGTAACGACGTGGTCATCGGCCTGGAAGCTTGCCTTCCCGTCTTTCGGGGTGACCACGAACAACCCTGCAACCCGGGTGCTCGACTGGAGCTTCGGCTGCGCCCGCTTCAATACCATGCGGCTCATGTCGGCGGTGGCGGCATCCAACTTCGCCTCGATCGCGCTTTCGTCCTTCGAACGATTGCCTGCGTAGGTGTAGCTCCCCGCAAGCTCCGCTAGCGTCGGGACTTTGCCGCTCTCCGCGCGCGCTTCATTGTGCAGGTGCGCCGATAGAAGGAATACTCCCATTGCGCCCACGAGCAGGAGAGATGAACGGTTCATCGTGCATCAGCTCTACAACGGAATGCAGCGATCCCACAAGTGCCTCGACGGAGCGAGCGCTCTTCAGACGTCGTTCACGTGCGTGCGCTCTGAGATCGATACACGGGCGACGTGTGAACAAACGAGCGTTTCGTGGAAGAACGTTCGCGGAGGGCGATGAACGCTTCACCGAAATTGGGCTTTGGCTCCGGCATCGGGCTCGTCGTTGCCAACATGGTGGGCGCCGGGGTCTTCTTGTCCGCCGGTTTCATGGCGCAAGATCTGGGGCCCGGACCGATTCTGCTCGCCTGGGTGGTGGGACTGGTGCTCGCACTATGCGGCGCGTTGTCGTACGCAACCTTGGCCGAGCTCGTGCCGAGGTCCGGCGGCGAGTATCGCTACCTGTCCGAGCTCGTGCATCCGGCGCTCGGCTATCTCGCCGGATACGGATCCATGCTGCTGGGGTTCTCCGGACCCGTGGCGATTGATGCGATCGCGGCTGCCGCGTTCCTCAAGACGCTCGTTCCGAGTGTCCACATCAAGGGTGTCGCGATCGCCGTGATTGCGGGAGTCACCACACTGCACCTCGTGAACCTCCGCGTGTCCAAGGTGGGGCAGAACGCGCTCGTCGCGCTCAAGATCCTCATCGTGCTGCTCTTCGTCGTCGCGGGGCTCCTCTTCGGCAGCTACGAGGCGCCGAGCTGGCAGCCCCCAGGCAACCCTGACGGTTTCGCTTGGTCGCCCTTCATGGCCAGCCTGTTCTACATTGCGTTTGCGTTCAGCGGTTGGAACGCTGCCGTCTATGCGGCGGAGGAATTCGAAGACCCGAAGCGAGACGTCGCGAAAGCCACTCTCATCGGCTGCCTTGCGGTGGGGATCTTGTACTTGGTCATCAATTGGATCTTCGTGGCCAACCTGACTCCGGAGAGCGCCTCCGCGGTATTCACCTACGAGGAGAAGCGCATTACTCTCGCGCACGTGCTCGCGCATGATCTGTTCGGTCAAAGCGCGGGCGCGGCCGTGTCAGTCATGATGGTGATCGCCTTCATCTCGGCCGCCAGCGCGATGACCTTCGTCGGGCCCCGCGTGTACGCCGCCATGGCGGAGGACGGGTTTCTGCCTCGCATCCTGGCCGCACACGACGGACGGGTGCCGGTCGGATCCGTCATCTTGCAGGGCGCGATCGCGGTCCTGATCGTCCTCGTGCAACCCTTTCAGCACATCATGCATGACGTCGCGGCCATCCTCACCCTGTTCACCCTGTTGACGGTGCTCTCGCTCTTCCGGGTGCGGTTCGCTCGCGAGGACTTGCCGCGGCCGTCCGCGGTGCGACTTACGGCGGCGCTAGTCTATTCGCTGCTCGCCTCGTGGATGCTGTACTACGGGTTTCAAGCGAAGACGCAGCTTCTCCCGTGGATAGGCATCGTCGTGGTGGTGGCGCTTGGCGCGTACTTGGCCACCGAGCTATCGCGGAAGACGAAGAACAGGTCTGGCCCGGGCGCCGGAAGCTAGTGTTCTGAGCTCGTGCTCAGCGATACGATTCAGATTCGAACCTGAAGCTCCGGATCGAAGGGCGAGGGTGCTTCGAACCCCACCGTTTCGGCGCTGAATGTGATCCGACGGACGTTCGACGAAGTTTCGCTCTCGATCGCGCGCCGTGCGAGGTGCAGCGCATCGGCCCCCCGCCCCAGTCTCGGTCCTCGATCTTTTTGGCTCCCGTCGTCGAACACGAAGACCTCGTCGACGCGGTCCCAGACGTTCTCTGGGATGCGATCGAGAACCTGGCGCAGGGTCTTTACGGCGTTGTAGGTGACGATGAAGATCGCGACCTTCTTGCGCGGAATCGCCTCGACGACCGGACGCATGGCGGCGCTCTCGCTACTGTTGGGGGGGGGGGCCATAGCGCCTGAAAGAATAACGGGCGTGGGGAGCGGGGGCAATGTAGGCCGGATCACACCCCAGATTGCGGCGTCCAGGCTCTTGCGTGGGAAATAGCGCCCGCCACGCGTTGAAGAGGTGCTACGCTCCGCGCGCGTGCAAGACCCCACCGTCCTCTGGAAGCTCCTCGCCACAGCAGTCTTCGTCGTTCTGAACGGCTTTTTCGTCGCGGCGGAGTTCGGCCTGGTCAAGGTCAGACCAATCCGTATCGATGCGCTCGCCGGCGGGGGCGACCGACGAGCGGTCATCGTTCAGCGAATGCTGGCGCGCTTGGATCTATACCTCTCGGCATGCCAGCTCGGCATCACCATCGCTAGCCTCGTTCTGGGCTGGTTGGCAGAGCCTGCCGTTGCCCGCCTCTTGATCGAGCTGGCCGGGCTCGCTGGGTGGGAAGTCCAGGAAGGAGCGACGCTCCACTACGTGGCGATCGCCCTCGCGCTGGCCATCATCACCATTCTGCATATGACGGTAGGTGAGCAAGCCCCGAAAGTCTTCGCCATTCAGCGAGCCGAGTCGATCTCTCTGCTCTGTGCATACCCTCTCTACGGTTTTGCCACTGCGCTGCGACCACTGATCGCCTTCATCAACGCAGTCTCGAATGCCCTCGTGCGCATGGCCGGACTGAGGACATCCGATGAACACGAGGGCTCCGCGAGCGTGGATGAGCTACGCTCGATCCTTGCGTCGTCTGCGCGCGCCGGCCACATCACCGCCCGACAGCGGTCGATTGGCGACAATGTTCTGGCCCTGATCCGCCTCGAGGTGCGCCACATCATGTTGCCGCGCGTCGATGTCGCCTTCTTGTCGATGGCCAATGACATGGAGGAGAACCTCCGGATTCTGCGGGATACGGGGCATTCGCGTTACCCGCTCGGGAACCCCGATCTCGATCACATCCAAGGCGTCGTGCACGCGAGAACAGTCCTCGCCGAGATGCTGCAGGGCAAGGAGCTTCGTCTCGAAGCGCTGGCGCTGCCCATGCCGACCGTACCCGACACCCAGCCGCTGTCCCGCTTCATATTGGAGCTCCAAGGGTCCCAGACTCATGCGGCCGCGGTCGTCGATGAGCATGGGACGATCATCGGCCTGGCGTTTCTCGAAGATGCACTCGAGGAGATCGTCGGACCGATCTACGACGAGTTCGACGAGCAGCACAGCGAGATGCTCGAGGTGTCGCCGGGCGTATTCGAGCTTGCGGGCAACGTACCGCTTCCTGAAGCCGCGGATTTTCTGGGGGTCTCTCTCGACGAGGACGAGGCGGACACCATCGCGGGCTTTGTCATCGCGCGTCTTGCCCGCATGCCGAAGCGCGGAGACACTGTTCCCGTTGGACACTATAAGGCGACGGTCTTGCACGTGATCCGGCACCGCGTTCTGCGCCTCCGGTTCGAGCGCGTCGAGGAAGACGAATCGCCGGCTTGATGGGATAGGCGGCCCTCGACCCGATGGAGAGCTTCCAGGCGGCGGACCTTTCCGTCGCGGTTGTGTTCGTCCACATCGAGCTGCTGGCCAGGCGACCCGCGCCGATCGGTGCGATCTGACTGGTTTCGGGCTCGCCGGACCGATAGGCTCCGGAAGACTTGGAGGTGTGCCATGAGTGACAAAGCAACCCTTGGATACGACCGTGAGACCTACGAGATGCCGATCGTCGAAGGGTCGTATGGCGAGCGCGCGGTCGATATCCGGAGCCTACGAAAGGACACGGGCCTGATCACGCTCGACTCCGGCTTCATGAACACGGGGGCGACGAAGAGCGCGATCACCTACATCAATGGTGAAGAGGGCATCCTTCTCTACCGTGGCTATCCAATCGAGCAGCTCGCCGAAGCCTCTAGTTTCGTGGAGACGAGCTATCTGCTCGTTTATGGAGAGCTTCCGACCCCGGCGCAGTTGAAAGAGTTTTCCACGCTCCTCACGTATCACAGCATGCTGCACGAAGACATGCGCCATTTCTTCGACGGCTTCCCGTCGAGCGCGCACCCGATGGCGGTACTCTCCTCGATGGTGAGCGCGCTGGCTGCGTACTATCCGGACAGCATCGAGCCCGACACCACCAACGAGCATCACATCGCCAGGGTGTTGTCGAAGGTGCGCACGGTTGCGGCGTTCAGCTTTCAGAAGCGGCAGGGCCGGCCGGTCGCGTACCCACGCAACGAGCTCAAGTACTGCGCGAACTTCCTCCACATGATGTTCTCGCACCCCGCGGAGCCCACGTACGAACCCGACCCCGAGCTCGCGAAGGCACTAAACGTGCTGTTGATCTTGCACGCCGATCACGAACAGAATTGCTCGACGTCCACGGTGCGTCTCGTGGGATCGAGCCGCGCGAATCTCTACGCGGCAATCAGCGCTGGCATTTCCGCACTATGGGGACCGCTTCACGGCGGCGCCAATCAGGCGGTCATTGACATGCTCGAAGAGATTCGGGACGAAGGTGGCAACCCGAAGGCGTTTATGGAGCACGTGAAGAACCGGGAGCGCCGACTGATGGGCTTCGGTCACCGCGTTTACAAGAATTTCGATCCGCGTGCGACGATCCTGAAGAAGTACGCGGACCATCTTCTGCAGTATCTTCATATCGAAGACGAGCTTTTCGACATCGCCCGAGAGCTCGAGCAAGTGGCGCTTTCGGACGACTACTTCATCGAGCGTAAGCTCTACCCGAACGTCGACTTCTATAGCGGTGTACTCTATCGCGCGATGGGCATCCCCACCGACATGTTTACCGTGCTATTCACGCTAGGGCGCTTGCCAGGATGGATCGCGCATTGGAAAGAAATGATGGAGGCTCCCGACCTCAAGATCGGACGACCTCGCCAGATCTATGATGGGCCGACGAGCCGAGATTATGTTGAACTCGACGAGCGTTGAATGACATCACTCATACCTACCAGTATCGTTCCGAGCGTCGCGCCGGCTGACCTCACGCCTCGGCAGGTCGCGGCGGAATTCCGCAAGCTCCTCGGGGCTGGCGCAAAGATCCGCGCGGCAGGTGAAGCCAAGGAAAACCCCGAGAGCCTGCTCTCGTTGGGGTACACCCCAAAGCACGCGATATCGCTCTTCGATACTCGCTTCTACCTGACGAACCCCCTCCAGAACCCAGCTTTGCGGTTCTTCGTGGCCTACGTCGTCCAGCGAAAAGCGTCCACCGGTCGGGCGGAGATCCACCCACGCATCTTCTACAAGGATCTTTCGCTGGTTTGGCGCTGCGCCTCTCACGTGATCGCGAACGACGGCGACTTCTGGATCGGCAAAGGCGATGTGAAGACCGTCCGCCGGGGGGGGTACGAGTTTGCCGAGTGTGTCGAATCGACGACCGACCTGCCGCTCGAGATGCAGACCGCCCTCGAGACGGTCAACCGAAGGGCGAAGCCGAAGACCGACGAGGAAGCACTCTACTTGGTACTCCGAAATGCGCCCAGCACTCGCACCGAGCCGTACCGAGACTTCACCGATCTCCGAAGAAGGGCGGCTGCCGACCGGCGCAATCTCATCAACGGAGGCCGCAGCATCGCACGCTTCACTCGAAAGAACGACCCCACTTCTCTTCGGATCGTGGCGGGCTTCGAGCCGGATTTCGCGAACGGCATCCTCGAGGCGAGTGAGGGGCACAGCGCCATGTACGGTGGTCGACTTCGCCGCTTTCGGATCCTTTCGCGCAATCGAAGGATCCAGTATCTGTTCTTTGCCGGGCACAAGCATGCCTGGGTCATTCCTCCGCAAGCCCTGACGACGGAGCTCTCCACCTACGGGGTTCGCACCGTCGACGTCGTCGGAGACGAGGACCTCTTCGTCCCGGGGTACGAGTACCACTACTTCGACGAGGATTCGGACGAAGAAGACTTCAGCCAGATCCCAGAAGGTTTCGCGGGCGAGCCGTCCGAGCACGACAGCGATCGGGCCGACGCTTCGGCTTGGTTGGATCTCATCCCCCTCATCATCGAGTTCCGTCGCAAGGTGTTGCGCACGAAGGCCTGAGAATGCGAGCACTCCGGGGGATCTTCTATTTCGAGGTCATCACCAATCTCGGCAGCGCTTGCTTTGCGTTGTTGCTCCCCGCGACGTTTCTCGGCCAACTGAGCTCGGAGTCCTTGCCGACTGTCGCCGTCGAGTTCGTGCGCTGGTATGCGGTGGTTCTAGTCGTGCTGTCTCTGGTCCTCTTGGCGTCCCTCCGTGAAGGTAGCGACCGGGTTCTAAGACCCGTCATCGCAGCTTACCTCGTCGGAGATGCGCTCCAGATTGCCGTCTCGATCCGCCTGGGCGCGGCCGTCGGCGCCTATGGCATCGCCGTCCACGCCGCGATCTGGACCTCGGTTTTCTATGCGATCACCCGCGTCTACTACCTAACTCGTACGCGCCGGCAAGTGGCCGGTCTCCACAGCTCTGCGATAGTCTAGTCACATGCCTACTCAGTCCGAATCGAAGGCCAAAGCCGCGCTGGGTCTAGCGCGCATCCTCTGGGGAGCGCTGTTCGTCTCGACGCTGATCTACATCGTCGTGCTCGAGCTCACGCCCGTGCAAGAGGACGCCGATTGGCAGAGCCTTGCGACGATGTTCGCGTTCGGCGCGGTAGGAGCCGCCGGTGCTAGCTTGGTCGCCCCACGATTCGTGCAGCGCTCGACGGGCGCCTACGTCGTCGCGCTGATCTTGGCGCTCGCTCTGGCAGAGAGCGTTTGCATCCTGGGATTGGTTCTCGGTTTCCTAGGCGCTCCTGCGACGGTGGTCATGCCGTTCTTCTTCCTGACTTGGGTTCTGATGGTCATTCGGTTTCCGACGAAAGAGAAAATGGCCGCCTTCGATCCAGGTCATGACCCGGGGCGCTGATACCCCCATTCAACCCGCCGCAACGACGGTTTGTCTTCGAGATGGGGAGCGCGGCCTCGAGGTGCTGTTGGTCCGGCGCACTTCGAAGCTGGTCTTCTACGGGGGCGCCTGGGTCTTCCCAGGTGGCCGGGTGGACCCCGAAGATGCGGAACGTGCCGGCGTCCGGGCCGACGAGCTCTATTCAGAGTTGGCCGCTCGCCATGCCGCGGCTCGCGAGGCATATGAAGAGGCGAAGGTGGTCATCGATCCCGGTGCCCTCGTGCCGATCTCGCATTGGACGACTCCGCCGGGACGGCCGCGTCGCTTCGCGACCCGTTTCTTCGTGGCGCACGCACCCGTCGACGACGTCGAGGTCGATGCCGTAGAGATCGAGCAGCATCGTTGGTTGACCTCGGAGGAAGCACTGTCCGCGCGCGCACGAGGCGAGATCGATCTGCCGCCGCCGACCTTCGTCACGTTGAACTGGGTTCGTGAACACGAGTCCGTCGCGCGGGTCATCGAGGCCGCTCACACCGAGACTGCGCAGATCATTCGATACGCCCCAAAGCCGGTCGTGCTGAATGATGGGGTGATCTCTCTGTATGAAGGCGATGCCGGCTACGACGACGCTGACCCTAGCGCCGAGGGAGCGAGACACCGACTCTTGATGCTTCGGAGCGGCTGGCGCTACGAACGCTAGTTGCGGTAGGGCTCGCGCTTGCTGATCTTGATGGCCTCGCCGCCGGCTAGTTTGTCGTTCGCCTTCATGGCGTTGGCAGCGGCAACCTTCTCGACCGACCATTGGCTTTGTGCGCGCTTCGCAACTGCGCTCAAGGTATCGCCCTTCTTCGCCGCCGCTAGCCGAAGTCGGTTTTCACGAACTTCACCGAGTTCGCTCTCCGAGGGCCTTCGAAACGTCGCCGCCGTCGTTTCGAAGGTCGGGCGGTACTCCGCCCACTTGGCCGCCGTCGTCGCGCCCAGCACCTGATAGATCAGACCGTCTTTCGCGATCCAGGCGAGGGAGAGCGCGAGCTCTTGGCCGTCCTGCACGACGTGGGTGTTGGCGGTCACCGCCGGAAGACCGTTGATCTTCTTCACGGCGCTCCGATCGAGCAGCTCCGTCTGAGTTGCGATCTCATCGGCGACGGCCGCGGGGTCGTCGCCTTCTCCGAGCACCTGCAATCCAACGATTGCCGATTCGCTCTCGGGGTAGGCGACCACCGCGGTCGGTGTGTTCTCGTACTTCCAGTGCTCAGGGAACGTGAGAGCGAAGTCCATCTCCGGGTGCACAAACCTCTGGTCGAGGAACACTCCAGCCCTTGCAGCAGCACCGACGACGAGACCGTCGAGACGGTGTACGAACGCGTTTCGGTCGACCGCGATCCGGTTGGCAGGCGCGGCAGTGAGCGTCGAGGCGTACTCTCGCCCTTCCCGCGCTCGCTCCGGGGTCGTCGGGTGCGAGTCGAAGAAGCTCAACTGGTTCGGGTCGCGGCCTCCTGCGAGCTCTTGCTCCCGGGTGAGGGCGTCCATCGTCGCCGCGAGCGCAGCCGGGTCCCAACCCTCGGCTGCGGCGTACTGCTGTCCGAGCCGGTCGGCTTCCTTTTCCTGCTTTCGGCTGTAGCTGGCGAGAACCAGACTCGCCGGCAGCTGACCCATTCCGGCAACCGCACTACCGAGGTCCGGTGACACCACGGAGGCCGCAGCGCCACCGATCCCCGCGAGGATCTGCAAAGGAATCCAACCGCGGCTCTTCGTCTGTTGCTTGGCGGAGTGGCGCCCCGCGACGTGTCCGATCTCGTGGCCGAGCACTGCGGCGAGCTCATCCTCGCTGTTCATGATCGCAAGAATTCCCCTAGACACGTAGATGTGGCCCCCTGGAAGCGCGAAGGCGTTGGGTTCCGCCATGTCGACGACATGAAACTCGTGCACGACGTGGCTTCGCGACGAGTGCTTTACGAGCCGCTGGCCAATGCGGTCGACGTAGGCATTCAGCTCGGCGCTTCCCGAAAAGCCCATGTATTGCTCGACCTGCTGGGCCGCCTCGGCGCCAAGCTTTATCTCGTCTTCCTCGCTCATCACCCGGCGGGTGCGCCGCGCGCCAGGATCGGCCGCGCAGGCCATCACGCCAAAGGTCATAGTGAGCCACACGAAGGTGGCCGCGTGTCTCCGCCACGAAGGGCTTTCGTCTCGCATCGCGGAAGTGTGGCGGCTGTCTACGGCTTTTCAACCGCTGCTTCGCGCCTCAAGAGCTCGCGCCTCCCGCGAACTGATCTCCGATGTCACAAAGCGCCAGGCTGCCTCGTCTTTCCTTGTAGAGCCCCGAAGGACGGGGCCGAGCAAGAGGAGAATCGCTGATGTTGAGCTGGCTGATCCGTCGTAAGGTCGACGCTTTCGAGGACGAGTTCTCGTACGATATGGACTACGCTCGAGATCTCCTCGGAACGAGTCTCAAAGCCATGATGCTGTTCCACAAAGCGACCGGCATGGGGGACTATCGGGAGGATCTTCCCAAAGACGCCTGGTACGCGGTCAAGCTGGTCGCGACGCGCGCCGAGGATTGCGGCCCCTGCACTCAGCTCATTGCGACGATGGCCGAGCGCGATGGACAACCCCCCGAGATGATTCGCGCGGTGCTTAGCGATCGCTTGGACGACCTTTCGGAAGATGTGCGGCTGGTGGTCCAGCTCACCCACGCCATTCTGCGGCGCGACCCAGCTGCAGATCCGCTTCGCGAACGTGTGGTCGAGCGATTCGGTCGGCGCGGCCTCGTCTCGATCGCCTTTGCCATCATCTCGTCGCGTCTCTACCCGACCTTGAAGTACGCGCTTGGATATGGGCACACTTGCTCGGTCGTTTACGTCGCGGATGCGCCGTTGCTCATTCCAAGGGAAGCGCTTTGACCGATCAGCCAACCCAAGAGAGCTCGTTCGAAGTGCACCGCGGCCGCTTGATGGCGCTTGCGTATCGCATGACCGGCTCCGTCGCGGACGCGGAGGACATCGTGCAGGAGGCGTACCTTCGGTGGGAGCGTGCGGATCGGGACTCGGTGCGCGAACCGCGGGCGTTTCTCTCGAAGACCGTGACCCGGCTCTGCCTCGACTCCCTCAAGTCCGCGCGAGCCCGGCGCGAAACCTATGTCGGCCCATGGCTTCCCGAGCCCGTGCTTGGAGAGGGCGCGATGGCTGTCGACGACGCGACCGAGCTCGCCCAGGACATCTCGATGGCGCTCATGATGGCGCTCGAACGACTCTCCCCCGCCGAGCGCGCCGCGTTCTTGCTCCACGACGTGTTCGATTCCAGCTACGAGGAGGTCGCCGCAACACTCGGCCGGAGCGAAGCTGCCTGCCGGCAGCTCACCTCGCGCGCGCGCGCTCATGTTCAGGCGGCCCGTCCTCGCTATTCGCCCTCGGACGAAGAGTACCAACGCGTCGTGCGCGCGTTCGGCGCAGCGATCCTCAGCGGCGATGTCGACGCCCTTCAACGCGTGCTCACCGATGATGCGGTCCTCTATCCCGACGGCGGCGGGCAAGTCCTCTCGGCCCTTCGCCCGATCCACGGCAGCGACCGCGTCGCCCGCTTCCTCTTCGGCGTGCTCAAGAAGTTCCCCCTTGGTGCGTCGGCGCGGATCTCCGAGCGAACTATCAACGGGGAGCCGGGGTTCTACATCGAAGAAGACGGCAAGCCGGTGCAGACGATGGCCTTCGACCTCCGGGACGGCCGAATCGCCTCAGTCTATGTCATGCGAAACCCCGACAAGCTCGCTCGCTTGGCGCCCGGCAGACAACAGTGAGGACGCCATCGTCCCGCTGAGGTGTATGGCACAGCTCACAATCCCTCCCAGCGGCTCAAGAATTACCGTAGCCCGCTGTAATCTCTCGTATTTTGTGAGCCAGAGATCTTGGCCATAAGCCCAAGGGGTGCCAATGATTGTCCCATGACTAGACGGATGTATCTCCTTCTCATCGCTGTTTCGGCGATGGCCCTTAGTGCCGGGTGCACCAACGACGGCAGCACGAGCGGCACGGCCCCCAACCTCGAAGCTGAGTGCGTCGACGATGTTGCCGACCTCGAGGGCTGGCTTTGCCCCGAGGCGCTGACCCTCGAATGTGAAGATGGCGGCGCTGACCCGGATCTCATTTTCTTCGAGCCCTCTGGCGAGGTGCCCGAAGCCTGCGAGGACATCGACTACGAGCTCAACGACGAAGGGCCCTTTGCAGTCGGTGAGCACGAGATCGTCATCACCGCAGTGGCCGAAGATGGCGCGGAGGAGTCGGGGGAGGTGCTTTGCCAGACGAGCCTCACGGTCGAAGATACGCAAGAACCCGAAGCGAACGACGAGCCGGTCGAGCTATGGCCGCCCAACCACAAGTGGCACACGATCTCAGGCGACGATTGCGTGTCGGACGCCTGTGATACCGAGCTCGAGGTGACCTTCCATTCAGCGACGAGCGACGAGCCCGTCAACGACAAGGGTGACGGAAACACCGAGCCCGACATCATCCTCGAGTGCGAACGCGTTCAGCTTCGATCGGAGCGCCAGGGCGGAGGCAACGGCCGCGTCTACACGCTCGGCTGGACGGCCGTCGACGACGCCGGCAACGCGACCGAGGGTGAGTGCACCGTCGTGGTGCCGCACGATCAGAGCGGCCGCGAAGCGGTCGATGATGGAGCGGCATACGAGCTGACGCTCGGCGACGACGAGTGCGACGACGGCACCGGTGGCGTCGGAGGCGAAGGCGGCGCCGGAGGCGAAGGCGGCGCCGGCGGCGCTGGCGGCGCTGGCGGCGCTGGCGGCGAAGAAGTCCCCTAGGGCTTCCTACACCGCGGCTGCCACGACTCGTCGCAACTGAAGGCCGGTAGCTCAGCCGTCGTTGAACTTTGCAACGAGCTCTTGGGCCACCCGTTCCGGCACTGGGTCGTAGTGGCTGAGCTCCATCGTGAAGCTGCCGCGCCCTTTGGTCATGCTCTTCAGCGCCGGCTCATATTCGATCATCTCGGCGAGCGGGACAGCGGCCTTCACGAGGGCCCTCCCGCCCGGGGTCGTGTCTGTTCCAAACACCTTCCCGCGCCGGCTCGATAGGTCGCCCGTAATCGAGCCGAGCCAATCGCCAGGCGTCGTCACCTCGACGTTGACGACCGGTTCCAGGATCGTCGGATTGGCTTTGAGGAATGCGTCCCGAAACGCGAACTTCCCCGCGGTCTTGAACGCGATTTCCTTGCTGTCGACCGAGTGCGTCTTCCCGTCGTACACCGTCACGCGCACATCTTCGACCGGGTAACCGGCGGCGATCCCCTGGCGCATGATGTCGCGGATGCCTCGTTCGATCGCCGGCATGAAGCTCTTGGGGATGACGCCCCCGACGATCTTGTCGACGAACTCGAATCCGGCACCACGCTCGATCGGCTCGATGCGAAGGTAGACCTCGCCAAACTGACCGGCGCCACCGCTCTGCTTCTTGTGACGGTAGTGCCCTTCCGCGTGCGTGAGAATGGTCTCGCGGTAGGCGATCTTCGGAGGCTTCGCCTCGACGTCGACACCTTGGTTCTTGATTCGCTCGAGCACGAGGCTCAGGTGCATTTGGCCGAGGCCATGAATCACGAGCTCGTGTGTCTCGGTGTCGAAGTGTGCCTCGAAGGTCGGGTCTTCCTCGCGAATCCGGTGCAGGACCTCGGTGATCTTGTTCTCGTCCCCGCGGGTCTTTGGAATGACGGCGAGCGCATGCAGCGGTGTCGGGTAGGGAAGTGACTTGTGGTGTACGTGGTCGAGCGAATGGTCGTCGTGGAGCACGTCTCCGAGGTGCAGGTCGTCGATCTTCGCGACGGCGCCCATGTCGCCGGCGACGATCTCTTTCATTTCATCGCGATCTTTGCCCTGAAGCTGAAATACATGGCTGAGACGCACGGGTTTGCGCCCTGCGCCGACGAAGACCTGGTCACCGCTCTTCAGGGTGCCCTGGTACACGCGAAAAAAGCAGAGCTTGCCGAGGTAGGCGTCCGTCGTGACGTGAAAGACATGCGCAAGAAGGGGGCCGTTGGGGTCGTCGCTGTACTGGAAAGGCGCTTCGTCCTCGCCTTCCCCGACGTAGAATGGACGGTGATTGCCCTCCGGCGGGCTTGGAAAGTGGCGCACGATGATGTCGAGGAGCGCTTCGACGCCGGCGCCCGTCGTTGCGTCCGTGAAGCAAACCGGAACGACGTGGGCCTCATCCATCGCGCGCTCGAACGGCTCGTGGAGCGCCTCGTAGTTGGGCTCCTCGCCTTCGAGGTAGCGTTCCATCAGAGCATCGTCGAGCTCGACGATCTGATCCAGCAGCTCGGTGTGGAATCCCGCGACAGGGCCCAGATCGCTCTCGCCCTCGCCGTTCAGCAGGCAGTCGATGACCGTCGTGCCGCCCTTGGCCGGGAGGTTGATCGGAAGGCAGCCGCGCCCCAGCGTCTCCTTGAGCTCCGAGAGAAAGCCGCTGAGAAGTCCCACGTTGCCGTCAATCTTGTTTGCGACGACCGCCACCGGGAGATCGAGGTCGTGCGCGAGCCTCACCATGCGCCGGCTCATGCTGTCGACGCCTGCTTCCGGATCCATGACGATCACCATGGTCTCTGCGGCAGGCAGACAAGCAATCGCTTGGCCGATCAAGTCAGGGGCGCCCGGCAGGTCGAGTAGGTTGATCCGTTTGCCCAGATGCGTCGCGTGCAGAAGCGAGGAGTACACCGAGTGCTGGTGCTCGCGCTCTTCTTGCTCGAAATCGCTCGTGCTCGTGCCCGCCTCTACGGTCCCCTTGCGGTTGGTCTCTCCCGCCCGAAACAGAAGAGCTTCGGCGAGAGTGGTCTTACCGCTGGATCGTGGACCGGCGAGGAGGACGTTGTGGATGTCAGCAGTCCCGTATTCGGCCATCGAGCGAGTCTAGACCGGAATTCCGACCGAACAAGCGCGAAAGAGCGGTTCTCGGAGCGCCTTAGGCATCGGCCCACGTCCGGGTTAGCGCTTTGGCGTCAGAACGACGACGGGTAGCTCGCGCTCGGTTCGCTCTTGGTACTTGGACCACATGGGATTGACCCCCTTGCCGAGCTCCCAGAGCCTCTCGCGCTCCTCGCCGCTCGCCAGGTGCGCCTCGATGTCGAGCTGCTTCCGGCCGACTCGAATCGAGCCCTTGGGGTTGACCGCGAGGTTCCTCCACCACTGGGGATCACGCCGTGCGGCGCCGTCCGAGCCGACGACGACGTAACTACCCTTGTCTTCGAAGTACACGAGCGGCGTCGAGTACAGCTGGCCAGACTTTCGGCCGATGACGGTGAGCAGAAGCGTCGGGAGGCCGAACCATGCCCCGATGCGGCCGCCGCTTCGCTCGTAGACTTCGGCGTGTGTCTTGAACATCGCCTTGAGCAGGCGCGCCCGCAGATGTCGGTACTTCGATGCCATCCGAAAGCCACCCTAGTGTGTGGGTTGGGGTACGCCAGGGTCACGTCTGATGACGCAGCGCGCAAAATGTGCATTTCTTGCCGCTGCTCGTGGCGAAACGCAGTCCTTGCGCGAAGGGTTCGTGCACGCGTGTTTCATTTTCGTAACGGGGATTAACAACGCGGCGCGGATCGGGCACCCTAGCGCAGGCGTTTCGCGGTGGCATGGATGCTGCTTCTTGCCGGCTTCCCCAGCGCGTAGCGCAACTCCCCGCGCAATATTTGCAGTCGCCGAAAGGAAGGCCATCCCATGGCCCACGCCAGCTCACTCGATGCGGAATCCCTCCGCTTGGTTCTCGACTCGCTCGACGACTTCTCGAAAGCAAACCTCTCCGACGAGAAGCTCCTCGAGCTCGACGAGAAAGACATCTTTCCGGAAGAGCTGGTGCGTGCCATCGGCAGCGAAGAGCTCGGCGTCCAGCTCGTGTTCATTCCCGAGGAGTTCGGTGGAATGGGCGGTGGCGCGTTCGATGTGTACCGCGTCTGTGAAGCGATGGCGCGGATCGACGTGGGCCTCGCGACGGGTGTGTTGGCGACGTTTCTAGGAAGCGACCCCATCGTCTTCGGTGGCACGCCGGAGCAGCGAGAGCACTGGCTCAGTCGCATCGCCGAAGAGGGGCTCCTCATGGCCTATGGTGCCACGGAGCCCGCGGCCGGAAGCGATCTCGCCGCGCTCAAGACGGTCGCGGTGCCCGTAGAAAAGGACGGTGAGGTCGTTGGCTACGAGATCACTGGCAACAAGCAGTGGATTTCGAATGGTGGTCACGCGGACGTCTACACCGTGCTCGCGAAGGCGCCCGGCGGACCGTCCTGGTTCGTGGTCGAGCGCGGAGCCGATGGCTTCACGCCAGGAAAACCCGAGGACAAGCACGGAATCCGGTTGAGCAACACCACCGCGCTGACGTTTGACAACGTCTATGTCGATGCCGACCGCCTCGTCGGCCTCGAAGAAGGGCAGGGGCTTCGCCAGGCGCAGTTGGTCTTTGGGTTCACGCGCTTGATGGTCGCGGCTTTCGGCCTCGGCGCCGGGTGGGCCGCCCTCGACCGCACCATCGAATACTCGACCGAGCGCATCCAGGGCGGGGCGCCTCTGTCCGAGAAGCAAGGCTACACGCACAAGTTGATCATTCCCCACGCGGTGCGCCTAGAGGCGGCTCGGGCGTACATCGAGCAGACCGCCGAGGCGATCGACAAAGGCGGAGATGACTTGCTCAACACCGAAGGCGCGATCGCCAAGTATCTCGCGAGCGAGGCGGGAAACGCGGCGGCCGACGCCGCGATCCAGGGGCACGGTGGCTACGGCTACACCAAGGAGTACATGGTCGAGAAGATACGGCGGGACGTCCGCATCACGACGATCTACGAGGGTACGTCCGAGATCATGGAAATGACCATCGGTCGTGACCGATGGCAGCAACACCTCAAGACGCGCGGACAGCACTATCACAATCTCGGTCGAGGGCTCGAGGGCATTCACGTCGAACACCCGAAGGTCGGAGCCGATATCGCCGCTCTTTCGGCACATGCGCTGGCCGAGATCATGGAGCGCGCACGTGCGAAGCGACTCACTCGCAACCAGCACGTGCTCTTCCGCATTGGTGAGCTCGTGTCGTACGTGGAGGGGGCCGATGCCTTCGCGCGTCATGCAGTTCGGGCGGAAATCGATCAACTCAATCCGAAGTCGCCGAAGCGATTTGAGCCGGCAGCAATTGCCGCAATGGCGCGGGTCTTTGCTCGCGAGGCTGCGCAGCATGTGGCCGTCGACGGGATGCGCTGGGTCATCGGCGCACAGAGTGCGGGCGACGCCGATGCGTCATCGCTCGAGAGCAGCGCCCGCCTCTCGGAAGTCTATGCGGCTCAAGCCGGGCTGATCGACGACATGAATCAAGTGGGGGACGCGCTCTACGAGCGGTCTTGAGCAACAGGGAGCCGGCACATGCAAGACAAGGTACACAGAGCGATAGCCATCGTAGGGGTTGGCGCTGTGCTTCCAGACGCGCCAAACGCCGCGGCGTTTTGGAGCAACATCGCCGCAGGTCGCTACAGCATTAGCGAAACCCCCGTCGATCGTTGGGACCCTGCCCTCTACTACGACTCAGACCCGAAAGCGCCGGACAAGACTTACTCGAAGATCGGGGGATGGGTCCGCGACTTCAACTGGGAGCCCCTCAAGTGGAAGCTGCCGATCCCTCCGAAAGTCGCGGAGGCGATGGACCGCACGCAGAAGTGGTCGATCATGTCGTCGCGCGAAGCCCTGATGGACTACGGCTACCCCGAGCGGCCCCTCGATGAAGACAGAACCGCCGTCATCCTTGGCAACGCGATGGCTGGCGACCAGCACTACAAGACTGCCCTCCGCATTTTCTTCCCTGAGCTCACGCGGGAGCTCGACGGCGCACCGAGCTTTCAAGCGCTTCCCGAAAGCGTGCGATCGGCCATCGTCGAGGAGACATTGGGGCGCGTGCGCGACCAATACCCGAACATCACGGAAGACACGATGCCGGGCGAGCTCGCCAACATCATCGCGGGGCGGGTTGCGGCGGTGTTCAATTTCCACGGGCCCAATTTCACAGCCGACGCTGCCTGTGCTTCCGCGATGGCGGCGATCGGAGCTGCGATCGCAGGCCTCGAAGAGGGCGACTACGACGCGGTGCTCACCGGCGGCATCGACAGCAACATGAGTGCTTCGAGCTACACCAAGTTCTGCAAGATCGGAGCGCTCTCGGCGACCGGCACGAGACCCTACGATGAAGGAGCCGACGGCTTCGTGATGGGCGAGGGGGCGGCGGTCTTCTTGCTCAAGCGGCTCGAGGATGCGGAGGAGGCAGGGGACAAGATCTACGCTGTCATTCGCGGCGTCGGCGGGGCGAGTGACGGCAAGGGCAAGGGCATCACCGCGCCGAATCCCATCGGGCAGAAGCTCGCGATCGAGCGTGCATGGGCCCATGCAGGCGAGGATCTATCGACTGTCAGCCTGATTGAGGGGCATGGCACGTCGACCCGGGTAGGGGACGTGGTCGAAGTGCAGAGCATGGTGGACGCGTTTGCCGACTCCGGGCTGCGGAGCTCGAGCATCCCCATCGGATCGGTGAAATCGAACATCGGACATCTCAAAGGCGCCGCGGGTGCTGCTGGGATTCTCAAAGCGACGCTCGCCCTACACCACAAGAAGCTGCCGCCGAGCATCGGGCTGAAAACACCCAACCCCAAGATCGGGTTCGGCCAGATCCCGTTCTACGTCAACACCGAGCTCAGGCCCTGGGATGATTTCAAAGAGGTTCGCCGCGCGGGCGTCAGCGCGTTCGGCTTCGGCGGCACCAACTTTCACGTGGTGCTCGAGGAGCACGTTCCCGGCAGGATTCAACGTCAACGGCGCACCAGCGCGTCGGTTCCCGCGTCGGGATCCGCAGCTCTGTCGGGTGGGGTTGCGATGGCGGACAAGGCACCGCTGCGAGGCTCACTCGTGCTCGGCGCTGGGTCCAAAGCAGAGCTCGGGATTCGTCTCGATTCGGTCATCGAGGATGCCAAGGCAGGCCATGCCCCGGATCGTCAGCCGCCCTCGGCCTCAGACCTGAACGCCGTAGAGCGCCTCGCGATCGATTTTGGGGACGCCGCCGAGCTCGCGAAGAAGGCGGTCAGCGCGGCGAAAGGATTGCGCGCGGACAACGCTGCGGTTTGGAAAGCGCTTCGCGCGCAGGGGATCTTTCAGCAGACCGGGCCAGCGCCGAAAGTTGCATTCCTCTACACGGGTCAAGGCTCGCAGTACGTGAACATGCTCAGCGAGCTGCGCGAGGTGGAACCCATCGTCGCCGACACGTTTCGAGAAGCCGACGAGGTCATGAAGCCCCTCCTCGGGAAGCCGCTCAGCGAGATCATCTTCGTCGATCCAAACGACGAGGCGGCGAAGGCCGAGGCCGAGGCGGCGCTTCGGCAAACCGCGATCACGCAACCCGCGGTGCTCGCCACTGACTTGGCGCTCACCCGCCTGCTCGCCGCCTACGGTGTTACCCCGGACATGGTCATGGGCCACAGCCTCGGAGAGTACGGGGCTTTGGTTGCCGCTGGTGGCCTTGGCTTCCGCGAGGCCCTCGAAGCAGTGAGCGCGCGCGGGCGCGAGATGACCAAGGTTTCCGTCGACGACAACGGTCTGATGGCAGCCGTGCTGGCGCCGATCGATGACGTTCGGAAGATCGTGGAGTCCACAGACGGCTATGTGGTGATCGCCAACATCAACAGCCACGGGCAGTCCGTGATCGGCGGGTCTACGCCTGGCGTTACCGCCGCCATCGAGGCGCTCACGAAGGCAGGTCATCGCGCGATTCCGCTGCCGGTCAGCCATGCCTTTCACACAGAAATCGTCGCACCAGCGACCGAGCCCCTGAAGAAAGAGCTCGCCCGGCTGGGGGTCGAGTCACCGAAGATCCCCATCGTCACGAACGTAACTGGGGATTTCTATCCCGTCGGCCCGGGCGTTGCCGGGGAAATGATCGACATTCTCGGGCGCCAGATCGCGTCGCCGGTACAGTTCGTAAAGGGCTTGGAGACGCTCTACGGCGCCGGCGCGCGCGTTTTCGTCGAGGTCGGGCCGAAGTCGGCGCTGGCCAACTTCGCCGACGATGTGCTCGGGAGCCTTCCCGGGGCGCTGCCACTCTTCACCAACCATCCCAAAATTGGTGACGTCGTATCATTCAACGCAGCGCTCACGGGGCTCTACGCGACGGGGCACGGAGCGCCGCGGAGCGATCAAAGAATCGTCCCATCGGCGGCAATGCCACAAGCCAAGATGGCGGCTCCGAGACCGACGGCTCCAGCGTCCGTGCGCGCCTCTGCTGCGACCGGGGATCGCTATAGCGAGCTCGGCCATCTCTTTGCCGACTTCCTCGACAAGGGGATGGCGATCTACCGCGGACGCGAAAGCATCACCGAGACGCAGGAGCCCGTGGTGGTCACGGGCGCGAGCATCGGGCTGCCGGGCGGCGAGAGGATCTTTGGCGACGACAACGTCGATCGCATGCTGCACGGCAGATCGTTTATCGACGCGATTCCAATCGGTTTGCGTCGCGCAATGGCCGACAAGAAGATCACTCGCCTGGTGAAGTCGGACAAGGGCGGACCCCGCTTCGAGACGATCGACTCGCCAGCCGATGTCATCAAGCTAGCGGGCCGAGGCGGTCACATCGGGCTCTCGAGCGACTTCGGTGTTCCCGAAGATCGCGCTGCCGCGATGGACACCACGACTCGGATGGCCATCGCGGCCGGTCTCGAGGCGTTGCGTGATGCGGGCATACCGCTCGTCATGCACTACAAGACCACGTCGAAAGGGACGAAGCTACCCGATCGATGGGGGCTGCCGGAATCGATGCAGGACGACACTGGCGTGATCTTCGGATCCGCGTTCCCGGGCTTCGACATGTTCGCAGACGAGCTCCGGAGGCACTACCAAGATCGAGCGCATCACGAGGTACTGGAGGAGCTTCAGAACCTGCGCGCACGGCTCGGGACCAATGCTGGCGGCAACCCCCTCGCCGACGAGCTCGACCGCCGCATCGAGGAGCTTCGGAGCGATGAGGACCGGGAAGGCTACCAATTCGACCGTCGCTTCCTCTTCAAGGTGCTCTCGATGGGGCACGCTCAGCTGGCTGAATACATCGGGGCGCGTGGGCCGAATACCCAGATCAACTCAGCATGCGCGAGCGGCACGCAAGCGGTCGCGCTCGCCGAGGATTGGATCGCACGTGGACGCTGCCGACGCGTCGTCATAGTCACCGCGGACAACGTGACGAGCGACAACCTCCTCGAGTGGGTTGGCGCCGGCTTCTTGGCCAGCGGCGCCGCTGCGACGGACGAGGTGCTCGAGGAAGCGGCATTGCCGTTCGATCGCCGCCGGCATGGTTTGATCCTCGGCATGGGCGCCTCGGGCATGGTCGTCGAGAGAGCAGACTCCGCGCGCGAACGTGGCCTCCGCCCGATCGGGGAAGTGCTCGGAACGCTCACGGCGAACAGCGCGTATCACGGCAGCCGCCTCAACATCGACCATATCGAAGGCTTGATGGAGCAACTGATGGCCGACTGCGAAGCGCGGCACGGCATCGATCGCGCCGAGATTGCCGCGCACACCGTGTTTGTCTCGCACGAGACCTACACCCCGGCCCGCGGCGGCAGCGCGCAAGCCGAGATTCGCGCTCTGCGCCGCGTATTCGGTGCGAATGCCGACCAGGTCGTGATCGCAAACACGAAAGGAATGACCGGTCACGCGATGGGTGCCGGCGTGGAGGACGCGACCGCGATCAAGATCCTCGAGACCGGACTCGTGCCGCCGGTCGCCAACTTCAAGGAGATCGATCCCGAGCTTGGCGCCCTCAACCTTTCGAAGGGGGGAAGCTACCCGGTTCACTACACCCTTCGCTTGGGAGCGGGCTTCGGCTCGCAGATCAGCATGTCGTTGGTGCGATGGGTCCCAAGCCGCGACGGCCGCCGACCTGTTCCGCGCGAGCTCGGGTACACGACGCGCATTGCGGACCGAGCGATCTTCGAGCGATGGCTGGCAAGCGCGACAGGCTACGCTGCGCCAGAGCTCGAGGTGGTGGATCGGACGCTGCGGGTCAAAGACCAGGGGCCGCAAGCAGCGTCAGCGTCGGTGCCAGCGCGAGCGCCGGCGCCAGTGCCAGCGGCAGCGGCAGCGCCCGCGCCAGTGTCCGCGCCCGCGTCAGCGTCAGCGTCCGCGCCAGCGTCCGATCCAGTGGTCGCGAAGGTCCTGGAGATTGTGTCGGCGCAGACGGGGTATCCGTCCGACATGCTGGATCTCGAGCTCGATCTCGAAGCGGACCTCGGGATCGACACGGTGAAGCAAGCGGAGACCTTCGCGGCGGTGCGCGAGGCGTACGACATCCCGCGGGACGACAACCTGGAGCTCCGCGCATTCCCGACGCTCGCCCACGTGGTGCAATTCGTGCGCGACCACCGCCCGGACCTCGCAGCATCAGCATCAGCATCAGCATCAGCACCAGCGCCAGCGTCAGCGCCAGCGACCGCGTCCGCGCCCGCGTCGGACCCGGTCGTCGCGAAGGTCCTGGAGATCGTCTCCGAGCAAACCGGGTATCCGTCGGACATGTTGGACATGGAGCTCGACCTCGAGGCGGACCTCGGGATCGACACGGTGAAGCAAGCGGAGACCTTCGCGGCGGTACGCGAGGCGTACGACATCCCGCGGGACGACAACCTAGAGCTCCGCGCGTTCCCCACCCTGCAGCACGTGGTGCAGTTCGTGCGCGACCACCGCCCCGACCTCGCAGCGCCAGCGTCAGCGTCAGCGTCAGCGCCAGCGTCAGCGCCAGCGTCAGCGTCAGCGTCAGCGCCAGCGTCCGATCCAGTGGTCGCGAAGGTCCTGGAGATTGTGTCGGCGCAGACGGGGTATCCGTCGGACATGTTGGACATGGAGCTCGACCTCGAAGCGGACCTCGGGATCGACACGGTGAAGCAAGCGGAGACCTTCGCGGCAGTGCGGGAGGCGTACGACATCCCGCGAGACGACAATCTGGAGCTCCGCGCGTTCCCGACCCTCAATCACGTGGTGCAGTTCGTCCGCGACCACCGCCCAGACCTCGCAGCGCCAGCGCCAGCGTCAGCGCCAGAGCCAGCGTCAGACTCCATCGTCGTCAAGGTGCTCGAGGTGGTCGCGGGGGTCACGGGGTATCCCCCGGAGATGCTCGAGCTCGACCTCGACCTCGAAGCGGATCTCGGGATCGACACGGTCAAACAGGCGGAGACGTTTGCGGCGGTGCGTGAGGCGTATGACATCCCGCGGGACGACAACCTGGAGCTTCGCGATTTCCCGACTCTGAATCATGTGATCGCCTGGGTGAGGGAGCGCTTGCCCGAGGCCGGTTCTGGGTCGACCGCGGCGACGGAGGAAGCTCCGCCAAGCGTTCCCGCTGCGACTGCGCAAGATGCATCGCAAGGCTTGCGGCGCGTACCGGTCGCCGTGCTTCGACCGCCGCTCTCGGTCTGCAAGCCCACTGGCGTCGAGCTCGGCGAAGGCGCGCGCGTGGTTGTCATGCCCGATCGCCGAGGTGTCGCCAAATCATTGGTCAGCCGGCTGCAGAAGCGTGGTGTCGAGGTCCTCAGCATCGAGGGGACGCCCAGCGTCGAGGCGCTCGGCACCCAGCTCGAAGCCTGGCTCGCCGAAGGGCCGATCCGGGGCGTGTACTGGCTCCCTGCGCTCGATCGAGAAGCGAGCATCGCCGAGCTATCCGTCGGCGATTGGGAAAAGGCGATTCAGCGGCGGGCGAAGCTTCTCTACACCGCGATGCGTGCGCTCTATGATCAAGTGTCGGGCCCCGGGACCTTCCTCGTCACCGGAACACGCCTCGGCGGCAAGCACGGCTTCGACGAAAGTGGTGCGGTCGCCCCACTCGGCGGCGCGGTCACCGGTTTCACGAAGACCTACAAGCGCGAGAAGCCCGAGGCCACGGTCAAGGTGGTCGACTTCGAGCCCGAAGGAAAGCCCTCCGCCATTGCCGATCTGCTGGTCGCGGAAACCCTCTCGGACCCCGGCGCCTGTGAGATCGGGTACACGGGCGACGACCGCTGGGTCATCAGTGCGCGCTTCGAATCGTTGCCCTCCGACCGCGCGTTCCCGCTCGGCAAAGAGACGGTATTCGTCGTCACCGGCGCGGCTGGATCGATCGTCTCGGCGATCGTCGCGGATCTGGCCCGGGCATCTGGCGGGACGTTTCACCTTCTCGATCTCACTCCCGAGCCTGACCCTGATGAGGCAGACCTTCGGCTGTTCAGAAGCGACCGCGACGGTCTTCAGCGCGAGCTCTTCGAGCGACTGAAGCAGAGCGGTCAGAAGGCGACCCCGGTGGCCGTGCAGAAGATGCTCGCTGGCTTCGAGCGAAAGGATGCGGCGCTTCGTGCGATCGAAGCCGTTCGCGCCGCGGGCGGGCAGGCCCACTACCATTCGGTCGACTTGCTCGACAAGGATGCTGTCGCCTCGGCGGTGGAAGCGATTGCAAGCACCAGCGGCCGGATCGACGTTCTCGTCCATGCAGCCGGGCTCGAGATAAGCCACTTCCTGCCGGACAAGAAGCCCAACGAGTTCAATCTCGTGTTCGATGTGAAAGCCAACGGCTGGTACCATCTGTTGTCTGCGATCGGCGACATGCCGCTCGGTGCCGCCGTCGTGTTCAGCTCGATCGCGGGGAGGTTCGGCAACGCGGGTCAGACCGACTACAGCGCGGCGAACGAGCTTCTGGCGAAATCGGTCTCCAGCTTCCGCAATGCGCGTCCCAATACCCGAGGGATCGCCGTGGACTGGACTGCATGGGCCGATATCGGCATGGCCTCTCGTGGCTCGATCCCCAAGATGATGGAGCTCGCAGGTATCGATATGCTCAACCCGGCCGACGGAATCCCGGTGGTCCGCAACGAGCTCGAAGCGGGGACCTCTGGGGAAGCCGTCCTCGGTGGCGCGCTCGGCGTCCTGCTACAGGAGTGGGACGAAAGCGGTGGTCTCGACCCGAGCGCGCTCGGGAGCGTTCGCGAAGGTCCGATGGATTCGCGGGCCCTGTCGATGGGCGTGCACGATGGCCTCCGGATCGAAACGACCCTCGATCCCCGCGAGCAGCCGTTCTTGTACGACCACAAGATAGGAGGCACTGCGGTTCTTCCCGGTGTGATGGGTATCGAGGGGTTCGCCGAGATCACCAAGTCGCTCTTCCCAGAATGGCACGTCAGCGCCATCGAGCGGGTCGAGTTCGTGGCTCCATTCAAGTTCTACCGAGAGGAGCCGCGCACGCTTACCTGGACCGCCGTGTTCAGCACGGAGAACGGCGACGTGGTCGCAGACTGCGCCTTGATCGGTGTGCGCACGATCATGGGGCGCGAGGACGTCAAGACCCATTTCACGGCGTCGGTGCGGCTCACGCGCACTCCCGCAACCGAGGAGCGCGCGGACGCGCCACCCGCGACTGAGGGGCCCAGCGTGGCCGATGCCGACATCTACGAGGTCTATTTCCACGGCCCAGCGTATCGTGTGATCGACACCGCATGGCGCCACGATGGGCTCGTCGTCGGACGGATGAGCGCCGAGCTTCCCGACGACCACCGGCCAGCCGACGTCCCGCTCGTGACCGAGCCGAGGCTCTTGGAGCTCTGCTTCCAAACGGCGGGCGTTTGGCAGATCGGAACGACCGGCAGGATGAGCCTGCCCCAACACATCGACCGCGTGAAGGTCGTGCGCGATTCGCGAGACGCCAAAGGGCGCCTGCACGCGGTCGTAACGCCGAAAGATGGCGGAGCGTCTTTCGACGCGTACGTCGCTGACGAAGCCGGCAACCTCTACGTCGTCATGAACGGGTACCGGACTGCGGAGCTACCCGAGGACGTGGACCCTGAGAAGCGCGAACCTCTTCGCGCGGCCATGGATTGAGGCGCCATGACGAATCCGACCTTTCAACGCATCGCGATCGTCAATCGGGGAGAACCGGCGATGCGGTTCATCGTCGCAGCCCGAGAGTACCAGCACGAGCATCGAGAGCCTTTGCATACGATTGCGCTCTTCACGGATCCGGATCGTCGGGCGATGTTCGTCCGCGAAGCGGATCAAGCCTACGGTCTCGGGCCGGCCATTTACACGACTGCCGATGGTCACCGACGTTCGAGCTATCTCGACTATGCTCGTCTCGAGCGAGCCCTCGTCGACACCCGCGCCGAGGCGGTTTGGCCCGGTTGGGGCTTTGCCGCGGAGCGACCGGAGTTCGTCGACCTCTGCGATCGTTTGGGCATCGAGTTCATCGGACCCACCGGCGACATGATGCGCAAGCTCGGCGACAAGATTACCTCGAAACAGCTAGCTGAGCGGGCCGAGGTGCCGGTAGCTCCGTGGAGCGGAGGCGCGGTAGAGACACTCAGCGACGCCCGCACACACGCGGAACGGCTTGGCTACCCGCTGATGATCAAGGCCACCGCGGGAGGCGGTGGGCGCGGGATTCGCCGCGTGACTCGTGAGTCCGATCTCGAAGAGGCCTTTCACACGGCACGGTCCGAAGCTGAGAAAGGGTTCGGGGACGGCACGGTGTTTCTCGAACGAATGGTGACCGGCGCCAGGCACGTCGAGGTGCAGGTCATCGCGGACAACTACGGGACGACCTGGGCTCTTGGCGTGCGGGACTGCACACTTCAACGCCGCAACCAGAAGATCCTCGAGGAGAGTCCGTCGCCGGCGTTGTCAGCCGAGCAGCAGCGGGAGCTCGAGCACGCTGCCGTTCGTCTAACGCAAGCGATCGGCTACCGAAACGCCGGAACCGTCGAGTTCCTGTACCACGCGCCAACGCAAGAGCTCTCGTTCATGGAAGTGAATGCACGGCTTCAGGTCGAGCACCCCGTGTCCGAGATGATCACGGGGGCCGACCTCGTGAAACTGCAGATCCATGTCGCCCGAGGAGGTCGGCTGGAAGGGGAACCTCCGACGAAGCGCGGCCACGCGATCGAGGTGCGCCTCAACGCAGAAGATCCGGAGGACAACTTCGCGCCGTCTCCTGGGCTGGTGGAACAGTTGCGCTTGGCGAGCGGCCCGGGGCTGCGCGTGGACACCGGCATCGCCGAGGGCGACGAAATCCCCGCGGACTTCGATTCGATGATCGCGAAAATCATCGCTCATGGGCGCAACCGCGACGAGGCCATGGCGCGACTGCGCCGGGCGCTTCTCGAAAGCGAGGTCGTCATCCGCGGCGGCTCGTCCAACAAGGGCTTTCTACTCGGATTGATCGACAATCCCGCAGTGCGCGCGAATCAGGTCGACGTGGGATGGGTCGACCGGATCGTCGCTGAAAATCGACATCTTCAACCCGAAGGAGCAGAGGTCGCGCTTCTTCAAGCGGCCATCGACACGTATGACGCCGAGCTCGACGTGGAGCGCGCCCAGTTCTACACGGCGGCGGCGCGAGGTCGACCCGAGGTCGAAGACAAAGCCGGTCACGGCATGGAGCTCACGTACGCGGGCAACACATACGAGCTCTTGGTGAGCCGCCTCGGTCCACAGTGCTATCGCGTTGACGTCGATGGACATCGGATCGAAGTCGCCGTCGAGCACTTTCTGGGCGCCGAGCGCAGGCTTCGAATCGGAAGCCGCCACTTCCGGATTCAATCGGTCGACCAAGGGCTGAGCGTGCTCGTCGAGGTCGACGGCGTCCCTCACCGTGTGTCTCGGGACCGTGGGGGACTCGTTCGCGCGCCGTCGCCGGCGGTCGTGGTGAACACCCTCGTCAGCGAGGGCCAGGAAGTCGCCGTCGGTGACAGCCTCGTCGTGCTCGAAGCCATGAAGATGGAAATGGTCATTGCCGCGAAGTTCGCGGGCAAGGTCCGCGAGGTCATGGTGATGAACAACGTGCAGGTCGGCGTCGGCGCGCCCATGCTGCTCATCGAACCGAGTGGGTCGCAGGGCGAGTCGTCCACGAGAGAGCGCTTGGACTTCGCGGAGCTGGCGAGTCGTCGTGACTGCGACTGGTCCACCTCGGGTCACAATCTGACGGAGCTTCGCTCGATGGTCATGGGGTACGACGCCGACGGCGCCGAGCTTTCTCGGCACAATCGAGACGGCAAGCGGCCTTCTGGCCTTGCCCCGGACGACCCTGCGCTCCTGGCCCTCGAGGACGAGATCCTATCGACTTTCGTCGATCTCTGCTCGCTGTTCCGCAGGCGCTCTCACGAACGAGACGCCCCCGAGGACTTCGGCAAGCACACGCACGAGGAGTATCTCTTCACGTTTCTTCGCGACCTCGTCGTCCGGCGGGAGGAGGAGCTCCCCGCGTCGTTCCTCGACAAGCTCCGCCAGGCCGTCCGGCACTATGGCCTCGAAGAGATCCGTCGCGGCCCCGAGCTCCAGGAGGCGTTGTTCCGTATTTGCAAAGGGAACAGGCGAGTCGATGAGCAGATTCCGCCTGTCCTCAATGTTCTGCAGAGTCGTCTCGACAACATCAGCCTTCTCCGCGATGTGCCCAACGAGGGCTTCCGAGGGCTGCTCGCGCGCCTCATCACCGAGACTCAGGATCGCTACCACACGGTGCACGACCTGGCCCGAGAGCTCCAGTATCACTACTTCGATCGGCCCGTTCAAGAGTGGGTCATACGAGAGGGGCTCGCCAGAGCCGACGAGCTCCTATCGGAGCTCACCAGAGAGCCGAACGCTCCGAACCGTGCAGCGCGCATCACGGAGCTCGTCGAGGTTCCCTATCCACTCAAGGGTTTTCTCTCGAGGCGTCTTGCAGGGGCCAGCCGCGAAGAGCGGGCGATCATGCTCGAAGCGCTTGCTCGTCGCTACTACAAGATGTGCGACCTGGAAGACCTCGAGGTGTTCTCCGAGCGTGGCTTCGAAATTTCTAAGTCTTGCTACGAGTACGAGGGTCGGAGGATCTGCTTCTTCGCGATGCACGTGCTCTATGACGAGCTCCCGGAAGCTATCGGGGCACTCAAAGCACTCGTCGGTGCCGTGCCCGAAAGGCACGACGTCGTCATCGACTTCTACGTGATGAATCAAGGCGCGCTTGGGGACCCGGACGAGACCTCCAAGGCCATACAGTCGATGCTCGAAGCGGTGCCGTTCGAGCGCTCGCTCCGCAGAGTCATCGTCGCCCTCACGGGAAGCGAGTCCGGGCTTGGCGCTGGTGGGTTCCAAGGCTTCACGTTCCGCATGAACGAGGATGGCTTTGGTGAGGAGCTCGTCTATCGCGGGATGCACCCGATGTTGAGCAAGCGCCTCTTGTTGTGGCGACTCCGTGACCTCGAGACCGAACGGATTCCGTCGACGGAAGACGTCTACTTGTATCGCGCGACCGGCAAGGATGAGCGCCTGATCGCGCTCGCTGAGGTCCGTGATCTCGCAGCGGTGCGCGACGCCTCGGAGCGTGTCGTGGCGCTTCCGAGCCTCGAGCGCGCGTTGTCGAAGTGCTTGATCGCGATTCGCCGCGAGCAGAGCACGCGCACGGAGCGAAACCGATATCAGTGGAACCGTGTCCACCTGTTCGTTTGGCCACCGCTCGACTTCACCCAGGAAGAGGTGAACACGATCATTCACAAGCTCGCGCCCGAAACCACCGGGCTCGGCCTCGAGCGAATCGTCGTGCAGGGCGAGATTCGCAACCCCGCCACGGGCAAGCTCGAGCCCAAACTGCTCGACGTCTCGAATCGTGGTCATGGGGGCCTCCGGATTCGGCTCCGGGACATTCCTACATATCCGATGCGGCCGAGGAGCGAGTACGAGCAGAACGTCGTTCGCTTGAGGCGGCGTGGCCTGATGCATCCGTACGAGATCATCGCCATGCTGACGCCTGACGAAGGCAGCGACGTTCAGTCGGACTTCCCACACGGGGAATTCCAGGAGCTCGAGCTCGACGCGGAGAACCAGCTCGTTCCGATCGAGCGCCCGCCGGGAAGCAACCCCACGAACATCATCGTCGGCCTTCTCACCACCTTCACCGACAAGGTTCCAGAGGGCATGACGCGCGTCGCCCTCTTCGGCGACCCAAGTCGCGGGATGGGTGCGCTCGCGGAGCCTGAGTGCCGTCGGATCATCGCCGCGCTCGACCTCGCGGAGAGCATGCAGGTTCCGCTCGAATGGTACGCCGTATCGGCCGGTGCGAAGATCTCGATGGAGAGCGGCACTGAGAACATGGATTGGATCGCCGATGTCCTTCGGCGCTTGGTCGAGTTCACGCAGGCCGGCCACGAGGTCAATGTTCTGGTCTGCGGCATCAACGTAGGAGCCCAGCCCTATTGGAATGCCGAGGCGACCATGCTCATGCACACCAAGGGCATTCTCGTCATGATTCCCGAGGGAGCGATGGTGCTCACGGGCAAACAGGCGCTCGACTACTCCGGCGGCGTTTCGGCGGAAGACAACTTCGGCATCGGCGGTTATGACCGGATCATGGGGCCGAACGGGCAGGCTCAGTATGCGGCGCGCGACCTTCCAGACGCCTGTCACATCCTCCTTCAGCACTACGACCACACCTACATCGTGCCCGGCGAGCGATTTCCGAGACGCGCGCTCACCTCCGATCCCATCGACCGCGACGTCTCCAGCTCTCCGCACGGTCACGTGGGCGTATCGACGTTCGCGACCGTCGGTGAAGTCTTCGATCCTGCAACGAACCCCGGGCGGAAACGCCCATTCGACATCCGCAAAGTAATGCGTGCGGCCACGGACCAGGACCACGAAGTGCTCGAGCGGTGGTATGGAATGCGCGACGCAGAAACCGCTGTAGTCTGGGATGCTCATATCGGTGGATACCCGGTGTGTCTTCTGGGCCTCGAGTCGCAACCGCTCGAGCGTCTCGGCTTCGTTCCCGCGGACGGTCCGAGCGGATGGACGGCGGGAACGCTGTTTCCGATGTCATCCAAGAAGGTGGCGCGCGCGATCAACGGCGCGAGCAACAATCGGCCCCTCGTCGTGCTCGCAAACCTGTCCGGATTCGACGGCTCACCGGAGTCGATGAGCCGTCTTCAGCTGGAGTACGGCGCCGAGATCGGCAGAGCGGTCGTGAACTTCAAAGGGCCTATCGTGTTCTCCGTGATCTCTCGGTTTCACGGAGGCGCCTTCGTCGTCTTTTCCAACAAGCTGAATCCGTCGCTCGAGGTGTCGGCCCTCGAGAACACGCACGCTTCGGTGATCGGCGGCGCACCGGCAGCGGCCGTCGTATTCTCCGGGGTGGTTCGCAAACGCACGTTCCTCGACGAGCGCGTCATCGAGCTTCAGCAGAGGCTCGATCGGGCCAGCGGGGCTGACAAAGTCACGCTTCGCGAGCGACTCATCAAGATGAAGAAGGTCGTTCACTCCGAGAAGCTCCGCGAAGTGGCCGAGGAGTTCGATGGGATTCACAGTGTGCACCGCGCCCTCGAGGTGGGCTCGGTCCATCGGATCATCCCTGCGCGGACGCTTCGACCGTATCTCGTCGATGCGATTCAGCGTGGAATCCTTCGCGAGCAGTCTTGACCGAGATGGCGATCCAATGGCTGCTCTGCCGCGCTGAGGCCGTGCCCGCCGGCGATGAGTGGCTCGGCTTCAACGAACGTGCCGCTCAGGCCCTGCTCAAGCTGGCAATGCGGCGTGCCGCGTGGAGGCTCGGTCGGTTCACTGCCAAGCAGCTTCTCAGTGGGACCGAAGGCGTCGATCGCCTCGACCGGATCGAAATCCTGGCGGCGGAAGATGGAGCACCCGAGGCGTTCGTTGACGGCCGGCCGATACCGGGCTCCATCTCGATCACTCACCGCAGCGGCGTCGCAGCCTGTGTTGCAGCACGGTCGGCGAAAGTGGGCTGCGATCTCGAAGCGATCGAGCCTCGTTCGCAGCGGTTCGTCGACGATTTCTTCACTGCCCGCGAGAGAGCGGCGACGCGGCGAGTCGAGCCTCAGCTACGCGATCGCTTCGTGGCGCTCACGTGGAGCGCGAAGGAAAGTGCTCTCAAGGTGCTTCGCGTCGGCCTTCGGCGCGACACGCGCAGCGTTGACGTCGAGCTCCGCGACGTCGCAGCGGCTCACAGCACCTGGCAACCTATCATGACGACCGTCAACCCCGAGAACCAGAGGCTGCCCGGATGGTGGCGGCCGCATGACAATCTCGTGCTGACGGTGGTCTCCGACGACGCCCGCTCACGCATCGCTGGTCATGATGAACAGCGGTAGGTCCTTGAAGGCCTTGTACTTCGGTCGGAGGCGCTCCGTGTCGAAGTACTTGGCGACGTCGACCGCCTTCTTGGTGCCGATGATCGCTTCCATCGGGACGCTTCCGTAACGGCCGTTGTGGAGGTTGACCAGCCGGCCCGAAGTGCCCGCGTCGACGAGGTCTAGTGCCAGATTGCCGTACACCATCGGCACGATCGAATCGAGAGCGTCCGGGTCGCCAGAGCGAACCAGATACCCGAGGCGCTGGCTGATGACGTTGATCTTGCGTCCTTGGTTGTACTTGGGCGAAAGCGTTTTGAGGCCGTTTGCGACACGGTCGCCGATGCCTCCGAGCTTGCGGTGGCCAAACATGTCGGCCTCCTGGCCTTCGAACGACATATCCGAATCGCCGGCGATCTGCGCGCCCTCCGAGACGAGCACCACCGAGTACTTGCTCGGATTGCGATCGCGATCGTGCACCAGCAGCTCGGTGAGGTGCTCCATATCGAACTTGTGCTCCGGGATGACACAGCGATTCGCCGCGCCCGCCATAGTCGGGAGCAGTGCGGTGTATCCGGCGTACCGACCGAACACTTCGATCACGAGAAAGCGCTCGTGCGAGCCGGCCGAGGTGCGCAGCTTGTGCGTGAGCTCGATGGTTCGAGTCACGCAGGTGCTGAAGCCGATGCAGTAGTCGGTGCCGGGCACGTCGTTGTCCATCGTCTTCGGGATTGCGACTACGGGCACGCCCTTCTGATGCAGATGAGCGCCGTAGCTGAGCGTGTCGTCACCACCGATCGGGATCAGGTAGTCGATGCCCAGGAAGTCGAGGTTCTTGAGGATCGCGTCCGTGATGTCGTTGGTTTCGTCCTTGTACTGGTCCTGCAAGTGCGCCGGCAGCCGCTCCTTGGGGAGGTGGCTCGGCCGCGTCCTCGACGAATGCAGGAAGGTGCCGCCGGTCCGGCCCGCCCGATTGACGAGCTCTTCAGTGAGGACTTGAACGTTCGCGCTGTTGTCCGCGTCCTTGTCCGGAATGATGTCGACCAGCCCACCCCAGCCGCGGCGAATGCCGATGACGCGGTGACCTTCTCGCAGTGCCCGAAACGTAACGGCGCGAATCGCCGGGTTGAGGCCTGGGACATCGCCCCCACCTGTCAGAATGCCGATCGTTGACTTCATGGCCCGAACTCTAGCGCAAGCCAGCGGTCGGGCTACACGCGATGTTCAAGCTGCGGGAGGGGGCTCGCTGACGAGTGCCGTCGTGCTTCGCAGGGTCTCGTCTGCAACATGTTCGTGAATCCAATAGCGCAGCGCCTTGCGTTTGGCCATGTACATGGCTGCGTCGGCTTTTTCGAGGAGTCGACGAACCGACTCGTGGTCAACCTCGCCTCGGGCGGGGATTGCGTTCGCAGGTATGCTGGGAAGGGTGACTCGGTGGTCGAAGTGGCAATCCCGGTCGGGGAAGAACGTCACCCCGATGCTGGCGCCGACACGGACCTCGGTCTCGCCGACCCCGATTGGGCGTTCGATGGCTTCGGCGAGCTTGTCGGCGAGTACCGCGACGTCGTTTCGACTCTCGACGCCCTCGATAATCAGAGCGAACTCGTCGCCGCCGATACGGCCGACCAGGTCCGATGAACGTACGGTGTCCTGAAGGCGAAGCGCGACCTTCCGTAGCACTTGGTCGCCTGCCGAGTGACCATGCTCGTCGTTCACGAGCTTGAAATCGTTGAGGTCGATGAAGAAGAGTGCGCCCCGAGGTCCATGCCGCCGCGACCGCTCCCAGCTCTGAATGAGGCACTCCGTGAGCAGCGCCCGGTTCGCGAGGCCGGTCAGCCAATCGCGAACAGCGCGCTCTTGGAATACCTGCTTCTGGCTTTGGAGGTCGCTCAAGAGCTCGTCTGCCCGGCTTTCGGCCAGCCAAGCAAGCGCGCCGAGAGCGACCGTCAGCGAGGCAATGGTCACCGTGGTGGCCCCGCGCGCCGTCCCGCTCATCGTGGGACCGGCGGGTAGTAGACCCATTCCATCCGCGATGCCGACGGCGATCACGCCGGTCAACGACACGAAGGTCCAGGCTGCGCCGCCGCGCACGCCGCGAAGGAGCATGGCCGCCACGGGAAGGCACGCAAGCCATGGGTAGGCCAGGGCCGACACGCCGCCAAGAGCGCAGCTCTGGAAGAGGAGAACCGCAAACGCCGAAGACAGCGTCCAGTTGGCCGCGATCCGGAGCGATCTCGTTCTTCGCAGGATCAGCAGGGTGGCCCCGAGGCTGAGCAGGTACAGCAAATTGAGCAGCAGGGTGTAGGGGAGCTTCAAGTACAGGAAGAAGTACGGGGAGAAGCACGCCGTGAAGAGCGCCGCGAGCACCGTGTATCGAACCAACAGGAAGGCGCGGTCGCGGCTCCGTTGGTGTTCTTCGACGAGCTCACGTGGAACGAGCAGCGCGCCCCAGCGATCGTCAGCCCTGTCACTGCCTAGGGACAGATCGCTCTCCCCGCGCAATTTGTTCGCCATCCACCCCATGAGAGCACTCAGGCGATCAGTATAAACAGAGCAATCCGCCAGTGAAAAGTGAGCTACCTAACACTACTGTGAGGGCAGGGCGTCCCGCCGCGTCACGGGTACCGCGAGTTGCTGCAACTGAGCGATCGACTCGAGCGACGTTTTCCAGCCCTTGGCAGGGATTGCAAACATCGAGTCGACGAGTTCCGGAACGAAGAGGATCGGTTCGGCCTGCGCGTTGTAGCCGAGCTGCAGCAACGCGTCCTGTTGGAAGAGACGGCATTGTTTCTCGCAACAGTGAAACGACTCGACGACGCGGTAGAAGCCCTCGGGGGGCAGCGGTCGGAGGAAGCGAACCAACCCTGGGTCGTCGAGCATCTGGCCCTTTTCGCCGAACTGCGCTCGATTGTACTTCCACTCCTCCGGTACGTAGATTCCCGGGCCGGGGTCCCCGTGGTTGTGGAAGTAGACGAGCCGCCCTTCCTCGATGGAGCCGATCGTTCCCGTCGTTCGGTACATGCCACATGGAGGAAGCTGCATGTCTAAGACCTAGATCAGACCGGGCGCTCGAGCAACGATCCCTACTACCAGTCTTTGTAGGGGTGTTGAACCAAGCTCGAGTTGAAGTAGCGCAAGTCGTCGGTGACTTCCTCGCCTAGCCAGGCGGGTCGCTCGAATTTCTCGTCTTCGGCGGCGAGCTCCACTTCCGCGACCACCAACCCGGCGTTGTCCCCCTCGAATACGTCGATCTCCCAAGTGTGCTCAGCGACCACGAGCGTGTGGCGAACCTTCTCGATCAGTGGCCGTTTGCACAGGGTCTCCAACATGAGAGCCGCATCGTCGCCTGGGATCTCGTACTCGTACTCCGCCCGCCGAGCGCCCACGGTGATGCCCTTGATCGTCAGCCAACCACGCTCTCCGGCGAGGCGTACCCGCACGGTTCGTTCGGGCTCGGTCGACAAGAATCCCTGCCGAAACGCGCTGCTCTTCGCGGTTGCACGCCATGCGTCACCGCGGACCAGGAACTTCCTCTCGATCTCTTCGCCCATCGCGCCTCATTCCGTGCTTGCGAGATCGATCGCTCGGCGGCAAGCGCTGCCCGCCGCCTCTCGCGCGCCAACGTGCATCGCCAGGCTGCACCCAAAATGCTGGATCGCGTAGTTGTCGGGGTACTTCCGGAGCAGCGGTTCGAGCGATGCCCAACTGGCGTCGAGGTCGCGGGTCTCGAACTGGGCTTTGGCATCGGCGTAGCGAGCGCGATCTTCTTCTGAAACGCCTGCCAGTAGCGCGTCGTCCTCGCCGGCCAGCGCCACGTGCGCGGTCGGCTCCACGGAGCTCGGGCCGGGAGTAAAGGAGCCCCCGAGCGCCGCCAGCAGCGCTTCGCGCTGCCCGGGGAACCATTCGTCGCTGCTGACGTCCTCGAGGTACTTCGTAAGTGCCGGGTGGGATGGGTCGAATGGGAAACGATCTTTCAATGAGGCATCGATCAGCCGAAAGTTCTCGTCGCTGAACTCGGTCATTTCGCTGTCGTAGTTGGGGTACAGGATCATCTGGTCGCGCCTGATGTGCAGGGCGCCGAGCGTGTGACCCCATTCATGCAGGAAGACCACGAGGCGCTTGTGCTTCTGGCGCTCTCTGTAGATCTCCGTGCGCTTCGAGGCGCTCATGGCCGGAAACATGTCGTTGATCGCCTCGCGCTCTGCCGGATCATAGAGGTCGCGAAGCACGAAATGGCGTCCGGGCATCTGCGCCATGCCGAGGTCCTCGAACGACGTCGTCAAGCGCGGCACCGCCGCGATCAGACCGATGACCCAATCGACATCGTCACCCGGATCGTATTGGGCGAGCTCCACTAGGCACGCACTAAGGTCGGCAGGATCACACGCGGGGTTCCAGCCTTGGGTGTCGACGACGTCCAATTCAATGGCAAACGCCGGTCCGAGGATCTCGTCGGCAGCGTCCACCATTCTCTTCACTTGCGTCTCCCATCCGCTCCGCTGATTCTGATACTCGAGGCTCGCGTACACGCGAATCCGCCCCACGTGCTCGATCGTTCGCTCGTAGTCGCCACCCGACACCTCGGCGCCCTTGGTGTACGCGATCGCCGCTTTGCGTGATTGAACGGCTTGCTTGACGGTGCATGCGCCGACCGCGATCAGCGACGACAGCACGACTGTAACGACGAGACGAGAGTTCCGCATCCCGGCATGCATGGGCAGTTTTGTACCATCGAAGCTGCGTTCGCGTCGCTCGAAAATGAACCCTTGAACCCAGCCTCGCTGCGGGCTACTTCGGGCAGCCTTGCGACTCAATCCACAGCAGCGCGCGGCGGTCGAGCACGGGGAGGGGCCGCTGCTGGTGCTCGCGGGCGCCGGCTCGGGCAAGACCCGCGTCATCACGGCGCGAATTGGGCGCCTGCTCGGATCCGGCGTGCACCCGGGTGCGATCCTCGCAGTCACCTTCACCAACAAGGCCGCGAATGAGATGCGCGAGCGAATCGCGGCCGCGGTGGGGCAGCAGGTGGCGCGCCAGATTTGGCTTTCGACCTTTCATAGCTTTGGTGTCCGCTTCGTCCGGGAGGAGGCCAAGGCGCTTGGCCTTGGTTCACGCTTCACGATCTTCGATCAGGGTGACAGCCTCGGCGTGGTTCGTGAGCTGCTCAAGGCGGAATCCTCGGCTGATCGAAGCCTCGACGCGCAGGCGGTCTTGTCGCGAATCTCGCTTTGGAAAAATGCGATGCTGAGCCCCGACGAAGTCCGCGCCAAGGACGACGAATACGATCAGGCGGCTGTGAGCATCTACGCCGAGTACGAGTCCGCGCTGGCGGGCATGCATGCGGTCGACTTCGACGACCTCGTGACCAAGCCGGTCGGGCTGCTTCGCGCGCGGCCTGGGATCCGGAGCAAGTGGCGGACCCGCTTCGATCACGTACTGGTCGACGAGTTCCAGGACACGAACGTTGCGCAGCTCGACCTGGTGCGATTGCTCTCGAACGAACGCGGCAACGTTTGCGTCGTTGGCGACGACGACCAATCGATATACGGGTGGCGCGGGGCCTGCGTCGACAACATCCTCGATTTCGAGCGGCATTTTCCCGGCGCCGTGGTCACCAAGCTCGAGGAGAACTATCGTTCCCGAGCTGCGATTCTCAATGTGGCCAACGCGGCGATCGAGAAGTCCAGCAAGCGCCCCTACGCCAAGGTCTTGAAGCCCGTTCGTGATGCCGGCTCGCCGGTTCGCTTGTGCGCGCTTTCCGAGCCGCAGGAGGAGGCGAAGTTCGTCGCTTCCGAGATCCGCAAAGTGCAAAAAGAAGGGATCGACCCGCGCGAGATCGCGGTTCTCTATCGTTCAAACACCCAGGCGAAGCTGCTCGAGGAAGAGCTCCGCGTGGCGGGGATTCCCTACCGCGTGTTCGGCGGCACCAAGTTCTTCGATCGCAAAGAGATCAAAGACGGCATCGCGTACCTGCGCGTCGCGCTCAATCCACGAGACGACCTTTCGCTGCGCCGAATCGTGAACACGCCCGCTCGCGGCTTGGGCGCACAATCGCTCCGTCACGTTGTCGAATACGCGACGCAGCATCGAATGAGCCTGTCGCGAGCGCTCCGCAATGCCGAGAGCATCGAGGTGCTGTCCGCGCGAGCCAAGACGTCGGCGTCGCGGCTCGCTGAAGCGATCGACGGCGCCGGCAAGGGGTTTCGGGCGGGGCGCTATGCGGAGAGCGCGGCTACTCTCCTCCGTTCGGTGGGCATGCTGCAGGATGACGCGGACCAAAGTCCCGACGCGAAGAGGCGACGCGCGAACATCCAGTTCTTGCTCAGGAGTGTCGAACGCCTCGAGTCGCGGGCCGGCGCCGACCGCGAGGCCCTCCAGCACCTACTCCACAAGATCGCGCTCGACTCCAACGATGACGAGGAGGCGGAACCGGGTAGACAAGTCACGCTGTCTTCGCTCCACTCCGCCAAGGGCCTCGAGTTCTCCGTCGTATTTCTCATCGGCTGCGTCGAGGGGGTGCTCCCCCATGCGCGAACGCTGGATCCGCGCATCACCGACGCGTCGGTTGCCGACCTCGAGGAGGAGCGCCGGTTGTTCTACGTCGGCGTCACCCGGGCGCGCGACGTGCTCTATCTCACCCGGCACAAGGAGCGCGTGCACCGAGGACGACTCGTCAAGATCACGCCGAGTCGCTTCCTCCAGGGGCTGCCCGAGCCCGACACCGAGGACTACCAGAGCACCGAGAGCCGCGAGCTCGACCGCCAAGAAGTCGCGGACATGGCCAAAGCGTTGCTCGAACGACTGGGCGCTCAGGATTGATCGCGTAGCCGGTACTCCCACTTGCATGCGATGTCGTTGGCATCGCGCCGCGGGGGCAGCTTCAAAGGCTTGCATTCGATCTTCCGGTTGAGCATCTCGCCAGAGATCGGCATCGCAACGACGCAGATGTCGCAGCAGTGCGCGAGGCGCGCTTCGTCGAAGTGCTCAAAGCGGTCCAGCGCCGGACAGGCGTGGTGGGTCAGGGTCCCATGCTTTGCGTCGTGAAGCTCGAGCTCCACGTCCAGGATTCCCACCTCTCCAGGCGCGAACTGGAAGCTCCGAAGCAACGCCTCGACGTCGTCGCCGGTGATGCCCATGGCTTCTTGGCCGATCTGAAGGTCGTACTCCGCCGCGCCGCGGTCGATCCAGACGTCCTTTTCGAGCTCCTGCGCGATCTTCTCGCCGTAGCGCTTGCGGGCTCCGGTGTACCAGCGGTCGGTTGCCAACATATACGCGAGGGCCGCGTAGTTCCACAGAAGCGCGAGCGTCTTCGCGTCGAGGTCCTCGGAGACTCGCCGCTCGAACGCCTGAATCTCTGTCTCCAAGGCGTACTTGCCCTGGGACGCCTGCCAGGCCTTCAGTAAGACCACGAACCCGAGCTCGATTCCCTTCCCCCGTGCGAGACCGCGCAGGCGTCCTGGGCTCCCCGTCCAAGCGGGCTCTGCGGAGTCGGGCTCGACTCTGCTGCCGAGCAGGTTGGAGGCGCGGACGAAGAGCTCGAACCAACGCCGACGCCCGCAGAGCTCCGGCGGGACCGTTGCTTGGCCGACCTCGGCGACGGTGAGCATGTCTGGCTTCAGCTCGGTCGCAGCGACGATGAAGCGAAGGTCGTCGAAGAAGAGCTCCTTCGGGGTCGCGCCGCCGCGGAGGAGGGGCCAGCCCTCGAGGGCGACCGCTTGCGCCGCATCGTGACCGAATCGCTCTGCGACCGCGGCAAACCAGGTTTCGCGAAGATGCTCGTGCGCAACGACGGTGCGGCGCCACAAGTCGACGATCGTCTCGCGCGGCAGCTCGTGTGGTCTCAGCTTGGACTTGAACGCCTCAGCCATCAGCCGTGCCGATTGTCCCACCATCGACGAAAGTCCGCTACCAAGTCGAGCACCCCGTCGGGATCGAAGAGAATCGCTTCCACGACAACCCCCCAGCCGAGTGATGCAATGATCGCAGCGTCGAGACCGAGAGCAGGGAGGGCCTTGTCCCGGCGCACCTCTCCGTCCTATCCTCCGCGGCCATGACGCTATCGCTGCAAGAGATCTCCGATCGCCTGGAGATCCAGGATTTGGTTTACAACTACGCCGCCATCATCGACCAGAAGCGCTTCGATGACCTCCGCGAGGTGTTCACCGAAGACGCCCACATCGACTACAGCTCGGTGGGGGGCCCCGTCGGCGGTCGCGGCACGATCATCGCGTTTCTCCACCAGGTGATGGGCATGTTCGCGAGTCACCAGCACCTCAACGCGAACGCGCAGATCGGAGTCGACGGAGACACGGCCACCGGCCGCGTGATGTGCTTCAACCCGCAAGAGCTCACCTTGCCTGATGGCAAGACGCACATCTTCATGGTCGGCCTCTGGTACGTCGACGAATACCGCCGCACCGAGGAGGGTTGGCGGATCAGCAAGAGGGTCGAGGAGAAGAGCTACGTCTTCAACCCACCGGAGTTCTGAGGGCAGCGGCAGCGCCGGTGCTTAGCGCTGCGCGACTGGGAGGTATTCTCGTTTCGTTGCGCCGGTGTAGATCTGGCGCGGGCGGCCGATGCGGACGTTCGGGTCGTCCATCATTTCTTTCCAGTGGGCGATCCAGCCTGGGATGCGGCCCATCGCGAAGAGCACGGTGAACATCTCGGTCGGGATCCCCATCGCGCGGTAGATGATGCCGCTGTAGAAGTCGACGTTCGGGTAGAGCTTCCGCTCGATGAAGTAGTCGTCCGAGAGGGCCACTTCTTCGAGCTGCCGCGCAATCTCGAAGAGCTCGTCGTTGATCTTCAGGTGGTTCAACAAGCGGTCGGCATACTTCTTGAGGATCATCGCCCGCGGGTCGAAGTTCTTGTACACGCGGTGCCCGAAGCCCATCAGACGACGCTCGCGGTTCTTCACTTGCTGCATGAAGGTCTTCGGGTTGCCGCCCTCGTCGCGGATCTCCTTCAGCATCTCGATGACGGCCTGGTTGGCGCCGCCGTGGAGCGGCCCCCAGAGGGCTGAGATGCCTGCGCTGATTGCCGCATAGAGGCTCGCTTGGCTCGATCCGACGAGGCGGACGGTCGAGGTCGAGCAGTTCTGCTCATGGTCGGCGTGCAGGATCAACAAGACGTTCAGCGCGCGCACCAGCTCGGGGTCCGGCTCGTAGAGAGGCTCGGCGGGGTGCGAGTACATCATGTGGAGGAAGTTCGCGCAGTAGCCGAGCTCGTTGCGCGGGTACTGTACCGGGCGCCCCTGCTTCTTCTGGTAGCTGAAGGCGGCGATCGTCCGCAGCTTCGACAGCAGCCGGGCGATGTGCTGCTGGTTCTCGGTGTCCGGCTCGAGGCTGTCCGGGTAGTACGCGGAGAGCGCGCTCACCATCGACGAGAGGATCGCCATCGGATGCGCACGCGACGGGAACCCGTCGAAGAAGTGACGCATATCTTCGTGCAACATGCTGTGATACGTCAGCAGCGTGGAGAACTCCTCGAGCTCGGTCTCGGTTGGCAACTCTCCGTAGATGAGCAGGTAGCTCGTCTCGATGAACGACGACTCCTCCGCGAGCTGCTCGATTGGGTAACCCCGGTAGAGCAGAATCCCCTCTTCACCGTTGATGAAGGTGATCTGGCTCTCGGTCGCTCCGGTGTTCATGTAGCCGGAGTCGAGCGTGATGAGGCCGGTGTCTTTTCTCAGTCTACGGATGTCGATTGCGCGCTCTTGGTAGGAGCCCTCGACGATGGGCATCTCGTAGCTGGTGTCGGCGTATTCGAGCTTTGCTTTTTGATTCATGAATTCACGTTGGTTCTAGCGTGCCGCGGGCCGGCCGGCAACGCATGTTCCGACACGTGTTTCCATAGCGTTTCCTAGAGCGAACACTCGGAATCGCAACTCACTCGCCGGGCCATTGCCACGTGGCTCGCTGATCGGCGCCTATCGCGTGCTAGCGTCCCGGACCACCATGAAAATTACGACCTCCGCCTCCATCGTGATTCCGAGGCCTCGCGAAGAGGTCTTCGATTTCTGCTGTCGGAACGACACCTACGCGCGCCATCTTCGTGCGCGGGGGCCCGTTGCGGGCGTCCAGCGAGCCGAGTTCTTCGACGGCCACTCGCTCAAAGCGGGCGACCATCGGCGAATCGCGCTCACGGACGGCAGTGTGCTCGACGAGGAGATCCTCGACTACGCCCCACCGGCGTTGCACCGCTACCGCTGGTCGAAGGGGCTAAGAGGGCCCTTCGCGCTTTTGGTTCGGAGTGGCACGGGCACCTGGGACTTCAGCGAGGTCGAGGGCGGGACCCGGATCGACTGGGGCTACGACTTTGCGCTCAAGTCGGCGTTGGCGTACCCGCTCGCGCTTCCGATTATGCCGCTCTTCCGCGCTTGGCTGAAGCGGAGCCTGGAGTCCATCGACGAGGAGCTTTCAGGCTAGAGCCTGACGGGCCCCGCAGCGCGAAAACGGGCGACGGGGCCCCTCCTCTTCAAAAGGGGCCCCGCCTTTTTCAGGGGGGCAAAGCTCTCCGCCGAGACCGGCGGGCTTCGCTAAATACAGAGTCCAGCGCCGTCGCAGAGGCCAGAGGCTGGTCCGCCGCCGTTGTCACACGGGGTGGTGTTGGGCAGCGGCGCTTGGACGTCGCAGGCGTTGGCGGTGCAGGACGGAGCCGCCGTGCACTCGTTGCCGTCGTCCGGACAGTCGACCGCCGAGTTGCACTCGGCGCAGGCGCCCGAACCGTCGCAGAACCCATCGCCGACAGCGACCAAGTCACATGCAGCGCCCTGGGCGACGTTGCCCGGGGTGTCACATGTGCCCCCGGTGCAGGACGGACCTGCCGTGCACTGGCTGCCATCGTCGGTGCACTGGCCGGCGTCGACACATTCGACGCACACGCCGGAGCCGTTGCACACGCCGACGCTGCAGGTCGTGCCCGAGGCAAGCGGGGCGGGCGCGTCACAGGCGCCCCCGGTGCAGGAAGCGCCGGTCGTGCAGTCGTTGCCGTCGTCGGCGCAGTCACCGGCGTCGACACAGCCGACGCAGACACCGGCGCCGTCACAGATGCCCCCGGTGCAAGCCGTGCCCGAGGTTGCGTTCGCGACCGCACATGCGTTGGCTGTGCACGTGGCCGGCTCGGTGCACTCGTTGCCGTCGTCCGTGCAGTCGGTTGCCGCGAGGCACTCCACACAGGTGCCAGCGCCGTCACAAAGGCCGTCACCGACGGAGGCGAAGTCGCACACCGTGCCGTCGAGCGAAGGCGTGCTCCCAGGACAGCCGCTGACTGGGTCACATGCTCCGTCGTCGGTGCACTGGTTTCCGTCGTCACAGCTGACCACGGGGGGCCCAAGGCAGACGTCCGGAACGCAGGTCACGTTTAGCAACCGCGACTGGTCGCAGAACGAGTCGCCATCGCTCGCAACGATGCTCACGTTGTGGTCGAGCGCTTGGGTACAGGTGTACGTCGTCGTCGCAGCCGCCGGGTCGGCGAACGTGCCGGCCAACGAGGTCCAATCGTAGTTGAGGGTCGCCCCCTCGGGGTCAACCGCGTTGATGCTGACCTGGGCGGTATGGCCGACGGCGATCGTCTGGGGGACCACGTTGATCTGGTTGATCACCGGGCAGACGTTGTCTTGGAACGTCACGTCGATGCCCACTTCGCCGGACGGTAGCGTCGAGGAGACCGAGCACGTCGCCAGGATCGGAACATTGGTCGTTGCACCCTCGAGGATGTCGAACGCTGCAGAGCCCCGGCAGATGTTGGTGTCCGCTGCGTCGTACGCAATGATCACGATGCCGTAGCCGGTGGCAACCGGGAGATCCATGATCGTCACCGCCACGCTCAGCGGTGGGCCGACGATCACTTCGGCGAGACCGGTGATCGGATCGCTGAGACCGCCGCCGCTCACTTCCCACTCGACGCGGGCGATGTCCGACTCCGAGATTTCGAACCGAGCCGACAGCGCGGGGCTGTCAGGCTCGGAGTCGGTGTTGCAACCCAGGACCGCAAGCATGCAGAAGCAAGCGGCCAACTTTAGTCTTATTGGCGATGGCGTCATGACGGGCGGACTTAGTACGATGATGCCTGCCGAATTGCAACGGCCATGTCCGCCGCTTTCCCCGTATTTTGTGTGGGAAAGTGACCCACATCACAAGTTAGCGAGCTTACAATACGCTGCGAGTAGAGATGGGTGGTCACGCCGTACGTTTATCTGTGATCTACTTACATCTGCGCACCTGACGCGTATTGCGCTGCGCGAGGCTTGTTTCTAGTATCGCGCGCATGATCTCGAAGAATCGACTCTACCCCGTGCTTGCTATCGGCCTCGGCTTTTCACTCGTCGGAATCGGATGCAGCAGTGACGGCGACGGGGGAACCGGAGGAACCGGCGGGGGCGGCGGAGAGACGCTTCGCATCCTCGTCACGAATGATGATGGCGTAGGCTCGCCCGGGATCGACGCGCTCGTGGAGGGTCTGCGGGTCAATCCGGAAAACGAGATCATCGTTTCCGCTCCTGCAATCAACCGTACTAGCTCCGGTGACATGATGACTCCGACGCCGCCACCCCTGGAGGCTACGGAGACCACGACGATGAGTGGTTATCCAGCAGCTGCTGTAGACGGTTTCCCGGCGGACGCGGTGATGTACGCGTTAGAAAATCTCTATCCCGACGAGCCGCCGCACGTCGTCCTGTCGGGGATCAACGACACGCAAAACGTCGGAGACGTGGACGTCGGCGTGACCATCCGGCTGCAGGTGGACATATCGGGCACGATCGGCGCCGCGAAGACTGCGGCTTGTCTGGGCATTCCCGCGTTGGCCTCATCACAGGGTGACGGCGAAGTGATCGACTTCGATTCCGGGGTCGACGAGGTCCTCGCATGGCTGGAAGACAACCGATCGGCGCTGCTCGCGGGCGAAGTCTCGGTCGACGACATCACCAATCTCAATATCCCGAGCTGCCAGTCCGGGGAGATTCGCGGTCAGTTGGACGTCCCTCTTGCAATCGAGAATTCCAACGGATGGGATCTCGTCAATGGTTCTCAGGACTGCGAATCAACCGAGACGGATCTGCCCAATGACATCGAGGGGTTCTTCAATGGCTACGTCACGTTCTCGGCGGTGCCGCGCAACAAGACGGGGACCTGCGACAAGATCGAATGACGGCGATACCCCACGCCCTGCTCGGCACCCTCGCCCTGTGGCTCACCACTTCGGTGGTGGTGTCGGCGTGTAGTGGCTCTAGCGCGAGCACTTCCGAGGGCGTGGGCGGCTCAGGTGGCACGCGAGCTGAGCCCGCGTCGAGCATCATGCCTGGCTTGGGCTTCGTCGCGACGTCCTTTGGTTTCTACTATCCCGAGAGCGTCGACTCTCCACTCGACGGGGCCAACCTCGACGAGCATTCGTCGCGCGGCGACGCGCCCGAGTCGGGCTGCCCTCACGACGACTTCATCGGCCCTGACGACGAACCGGGCGTCGACGACAACTTCCTTCGCATCATCACGGACGAAACGATCCGTGACGACGGGAAGTACGTGTTCGGCGGGTTTCGAGAAGGGCAACTCGTCGACGGTGTCATCAGTGGGGCCACGAAGAACGGGTCGATGACGATCCTTCTTCAAGTGCAGGGGCTCGATAATCCGTTGAACGACGACGAGGTCACGGTCCAGATCTTCGCTAGCGAGGACTCGCCCGCACTCGGCACCGACAACTCGGTTCTCACCGGCGCCACGCTCACAGTGCATCCCGACTCTGGATTCCACAGTGGCGAAGTGCGGGGTCAGGTCAAAGATGGCGTTTTGACCGCCGGCCCGATCGATCTCCTCTTCCCTATCGACATCATGATCGTCCGCGACGAGCTCCGCGTCCACGGCAGTCACCTGCGATTGCGGCTTGGCGATGGCAGCTTCGAGGGCACCGTCACCGGCTACTGGGACGTGGCCAACATACGGAGCATCATCGGCGTGCCGACGACCGACAATGGCAACGCGGCGAACTTCAGCATCGAGCAGTTCGACGCGGCGATGGCCGATTTCGCCGATTGGGACCGTGATGAGGAAACCGGCCTCTGCAGGTCGATCAGCACGATCTTCCAGATCCGCGGGACCCAAGCCTTTCTCGCCAGCGATGGAGGGCCGAGCGGTGCGGGTGGCGAGGGTGGCACCGACGGCGGCGGGGGCGGCCCGATGCTCCTCGATCAATGCCTGAATCCCGCCGACGAGGCTGCCCTCGACGCGTTGGCAACCGAAGATCAGAGCGGGCCCGTCATCGTAGGCGGCATCGCGGGCGACTGCCCGATCGAGGCCTGTGGCGCCGAGGTCGGCGGCGTTCTCAGCGACAGCTCCGAGGCCGCCCGCAACGCGCTCGGCGATTGCATCGCAGGCTGCATTTCGGACCGCACTGGCCTCTCGACCCAGTGCACGGGCTGCTACGGGACCATCGCGGCCTGCTCGACTGCGTTTTGCATCGAGCCTTGTCTGCCACCGAATTCGGGCTCGCCGGAGTGCGCGAACTGCGCCCTCGAGAATTGCATCGACGTCAACGCCTGTACAGGGTTCTACTGAGCCTTAGAAATCGCGGAGAGGCGACTCCCGAGACCTCATGGAGGAATGACGCATGTCCTTGGTGTCGATGTTTAAGGGGAAAGGGCCGAGCGGATTCGGCTACGGCAGCACCGCCGAGGAAGTGACGGAGGGGCTCGACCTGACGGGCAAGACGATCCTGCTCACCGGCTGCAACTCCGGGATCGGCAAGGAGACCGCGCGTGTGCTCGCGTTGCGCGGCGCGCACGTGATCGCGGCTGCCCGCACGGTCGAGAAGGCCCGCGCGGCGTGCGACGAGGTCGGGGGCGAAACGACGCCCGTCGCCTGCGAGCTTTCGGAGCCGGCTTCGGTCAAGGCGTGCGTTGCGCAGGTGAAGGCGCTCGGTCGGCCATTGAGCGCGATCATTTGCAACGCCGGCATCATGGCGCTTCCGAAGCTCAACCTCCAACACGGCTACGAGCTTCAGTTCTTCACCAACCACATCGGTCACTTCCTGCTCGTCACCTCGCTGCTCGATCAGCTCGCCGATGACGGCCGCATCGTGATGGTGAGCAGCGGCGCCCACAACGGCGCGCCCAAAGCCGGCATCCAGTTCGACAACCTCGATTGCAAGCGCGGGTACCATCCGTGGGCGAACTACGGGCAATCGAAGCTTGCGAACCTCCTGTTTGCAAACGCGCTCGCCACGCGCCTCATAGGCACTGGCAAGACGGCGAACAGCTTGCATCCCGGTGTGATCCACACGAACCTCGTCCGGAGCATGAATCCGATCGCCAAAATCGGGTTGGCCATCGGCGGCCCGCTGGTTCTCAAGAGCATTCCGGAAGGAGCCGCGACCCAGACCTACCTCGCCGTGCACCCCGGAGTCGCGGGCGTGAGCGGCAAGTACTTCGCCGACTGCAATGAATCGCAAACGAGCACGCATGGCCGCGACGAGGCGATGGCCGAGAAGCTATGGGAGACTTCCGAACGGATCGTCGCGGAGCTTGGGTGAGCTCGCCTCGAAAGGACTGAAGACATGTCGCAATTGACCGTAGAACTGAGCTCGGCTGTGGAGACGACCGGGTCGCATGCCGCGGTGCCGCCGAGCATCACCACGAGCACGGCCGAGATCGAACGGATCTTCAAGCTCCAGCAAGCGCACCAGTACACCGTCGCAAAGACCACTCCGCGCGAGCGTAAGGCAACGCTGAAGCGGCTCGAGGCGGCCTTCCTCGCTCATCGCGAAGACATCCGCGCGGCGCTTTACGCTGATTTCCGCAAGCACCCGAGCGAAGTGGATCTCACCGAGGTGTTCCCGGTCACGAGCGAGATCAAGCATACGAGGCGCCATCTCTCCAAGTGGATGCGACCCAACCGCGTCAAGACGCCCCTGGCGCTGCTCGGAGCGCGCTCCTACGTTCACTACGAGCCCAAGGGCGTGGTGTTGATCATCGCGCCGTGGAACTTCCCAATCAATCTCACGTTCGGCCCACTCGTGGCAGCCATCGCAGCCGGCAACTGCGTCATGATCAAGCCATCGGAGAACACGCCGCATTCCTCGGCGGTCACGCGGAGCATCATCGAGGAGGTCTTCGACGAGAGCGAGGTGGCTGTCGTGGAGGGCGGCATCGAGACCTCGACCGCAGTGCTCGCACAGCCCTTCAATCACATCTTTTTCACCGGCGCGCCGTCGATCGGGAAGGTCGTCATGGAAGCAGCTGCCAAACATCTCGCTTCGGTGACGCTCGAGCTCGGCGGCAAGTCGCCCACAATCGTAGACGAGACCGCGCAAGTCGATGCGGCCGCACACCGCGTCGCGTGGGCCAAGTTCACGAACAACGGCCAGATCTGTCTCGCGCCCGACTACGTGTTCGTGCACGAGAGCAAGAAGGACGAGTTTCTACAGAAGCTCAGCAAGAACATCGAGAAGTTCTACGGGATCGACGCCCGGAGCTCGGATTCCTACGCGCGAATCGTCAACAACCGGCACTACCAGCGGCTCAACGGCTATCTCGAGGAGGCCAAGGAAAAGGGCGCGACCGTTGCTTACGGCGGCCGCACCGAAGGCAGCGAGGACTACATCGAGCCGACTGTGCTCACCGATGTGGATCCGACCTCGACGGTGATGACCGACGAGATCTTCGGGCCGCTTCTGCCGGTCTCCACCTTCAAGTCGCTCGACGAGCCAATCGCGGTGATCAACTCCAAGGAGAAGCCCCTCGCGCTCTACATCTACAGCCGAAGCCGCGCGAATCAGCAGCGCATCATGCAAAACACGCGCGCGGGCGGCACTTGCATCAACCACAGCGCGGTGCACTTCTTCAACAACTACCTCCCGTTTGGCGGCTCGAACAACAGCGGCATCGGCAAAGGCCACGGGTTCTTCGGGTTCGAGGCGTTTTCCAATGCCCGGGGCGTCTTGAAGCAGATCACGCCGTTCACGGCTCTCGACCTGCTGACCGCGCCGTACAACGCGCTCAAACAGAAACTGATCGACATCAGCATCAAGTTCTTCTGAGCGACCATGGCGTACGACGAAAAGCTCGCCGAGCGTGTCCGCGAGGTTCTCAAGCGCCGCCGCGGAGTGAGTGAGAAGAAGATGTTCGGTGGGCTGGCGTTCCTCGTGCATGGGCACATGGCCTGCGGGGTTCAAGGCGATGACCTGATGGTCCGTGTCGGACCGGAAGATTACGAGTCGGCCTTGAAAAAGGCTGGCGCTCGCCCCATGGACTTCACAGGCCGACCGCTAAAAGGCATGGTATACGTTGGCCCGCGCGGGCACCGGCGCGCGCCGAGCCTGAAAGCCTGGGTAGAGCAGGGCTTGTCCTACGTACGGTCGCTGCCGCCCAAATGAGCCCATACTCATGACCCGCAAGGATCCCTGTCAATACGAGCCTGGCAGTAAGCGCAAGCGCGTGCTCTACGTGGGCTCAGGCCTGCGGTCGTTCGAGTCGCTCATCAGCGACATGACCGAAGGGCGCGGGACCGAGCGCATACCCTCGGAGATCTACCCCGTCTTGAAAGTGCGCGGCCAAGAGGTCGAGCTCGTTCCGGTCTGGGATACGCGCGGCGCGACCGACGCGCTTCGCTCCGCCTACGTAAATCTGCTCCTGGTCGACCTCCGCTGGTGCGACGATTTCGAGAACCGCGTCGCGGAGATCCAGCGCCTCCTGAAGGAGCTCGACCACGACGAAGACGTCGAGCAGCGCTACGGCTTCCATCGTATCGTCGTGCTCATCTCGGGTCCCGACCCGGCGCGCCTCGACGATCTCATCATCCAGCTCGGCGCGGTGGGCGTGCGGCACGTCTTGCGGCAAGAGTTCCACGACGATCGGCCGGCCTGGTCGAAAGACCCGGCCTTTGCTCAGCATGTCCTGCGCTACGCCGTCGATCTCACGAGCTCCCGCCGCATCGGCAAGACCGCGATTTGTGCGTCTGGCGGCGGCATCACCGGCATCTACTTCGAGATGGGCGTGCTGAAGTGTCTCGACGATTGTCTCACGAACTGCGGCGTGAACGACTTCAACATGATGTTCGGCATCAGCGCCGGGGCGGTCGTGACGGGTCTTCTGTCGGTCGGCTACACGCCCGACGAGCTCATCGCCGGCATCGCTGGTGTTTCCGGGGGCCGCGTTCCGCCTCTCTCGCTCAGCTTGCTGCGGCTCTCGCACTTCAACCACGAGGACATGCGTTGGCGATTGAGCAGCGCCGCCAAGACGGCGGGGCGGGCGTTCTGGGATACGGTCCGCGGTCGTGGTGACCACACGGCCGACGCGCTCTTTCTCGAGTACACCAGCTTGGTTGGCGCGCCGTTCCACTCGGCCGAATTCGAGGTGATGTTGCGGCGCATCTTGCAGATGTCTGGCAGCACCAACGATTTTCGCAGGCTCCCGGTCGAGCTCTTCGTGGGTGCGTCCGACCAGGACGCGCGCTCTCACGTGTTGTTCGGCTCGGAAGGCTACGACCACGTGCCGATCAGCAAGGCCATCCAGGCGTCGCTCAGCGTCAATCCAGCGTTTTCGTCAGTGCCGATCGACGGCCGTTACTACGAAGATGGCGCCATCACGCGCACCTCGAATTTCGTCGAAGCGATCAACCGCGGCGCGACCCTCGTCGTCACGTTGGACCCGTTCGTTCCCTACGTCTCGAAGCTTCCGGGCGTCGCGCATCGGCGCGGCGTGCTCTACAACATTGACCAGGACATCCGGACGATCACGTTCACGCGTTTCGAGCGCGCACGCGATGCCGCTCTTCGCAAGAACCCCGAAGTGAGCTCCTACACCTTCTTACCCTCGAACACGCTCCGCCGATTGCTCTCGACCAACCCGATGGACCATCGGCCCTACCTCGAGATCTGGCGAGGGGCGTACCTGTCTGCGCTTCAACGCATCGATCAGCTTTGCCATCGCTTGCGGGGAGATCTCGCGGAGCAGGGGATGTTGCTCGACACGAGCCTCGCCGAGGTGGTCGCAGAGCAACTCCGCACGACAACCTCGCTCAAGTTCGAAGACTTCTTCCCCGATCGACAGGTCGACATCGAGAAGCGCGAATTCATGCGGCCGTCCCAGGTGCCGCCCGCGCCAACGCGGGCTTAATTCCCGGCGAAACGACGCTTGGCGTCGGGAGGTTGCTGACTTCTGTGGTGGGGGAGGGCTTGTGAGCTGGTTTGGTTTAGTTAAATCCACCCGCCCACCCCCACCACGTAATCCTCCCTCCGCGGCGTTCGCTGCGCTCCGCCTTGGCGGCGCCCTTGGCGCCGAGCTTCGCCCTACGGGCTCGCGTCCCTGCATGTCTTGAAAGCGGTAGCGCGAGCCGGAACGGCGAAGCTCGGCGCGCATGCGCCGCCAAGCCCAAGCGAAGCGCAGGGTGCGGAGGGAGGATTACGGGTGGGGGTGGGCGGGTGGATGTGAAATTTAACTCTGAGCGTTGTTCACACCGCGCATTTTTTTCGCGTCCGATCTAGAGAGCGATTCATGTATTGTTCATGTCGTGGCGCCTCCGCGCATGCGACCTCGATTTGAGCTCCAGCTCCCCGTCGATCGGGAGCGTTGGCTCGGCGCGCTGAAGTCGCTTCTCGCCACCGACAGCGGTGCTTTGCGCGGCCAGGTGTTTCGCAAGCATGCGGTCGTTCAGATGCGTGATGGACAGCGAACGTTTTGGTCACCGTATTTGAATTTGGAGGTGCAGGATGAGCCGGACGGATCGGCGATCCGCGGCCGTTTTTCCCCGCATCCGAACGTCTGGACGATGTTCATGGGGGTCTACATCTTGTTGGCGATCATCGCGCTCGGCGGGCTCTCGTACGGCATCGTGCAGTACACACTTGGCCAGTCGCCGTGGGCTTTCTTCGTCGTGCCAGCAGCCGCCGCGATGTTCGGTTTCGTCTACGGTGCAACCTTGATCGGACAAGGACTCGGCGCCGAGCAGATGTATGCGATGCGTAGCTTGATCGACCGCGCTTGCGTCGACGCGCTCGACGCGCCGCTCGACCCACACGCATCGACCTCGGATTGAGCGTCAGTGCTCGCGCAAATTTTGCGTCGACGTGTCAGCTTGTTGAAAGCGTTTTTCACCGACAATTCGTTGATTTTCCCGCCGAAAAGTGGAGACTCACTCCGTCCGAGAGGGATGGGAATAGGGTGAAATCGATGATGAGGAATCAGAGCTTGGTTGTGCAGCTTCTCATGGCTGCCGTCTTCTCACTTGCAATCGCGGTGACCGGCTGCAGCAGCGACGGCGGCACCGGTGGTACCGGCGGCGGCGACGGCGGTAGCGGCGGTGACGCGGGTAGCGGCGGCGACGCGGGTAGCGGCGGCGTTGGCGGTGTCGGCGGCGGCACGGGCGGCACGGGCGGCACACCGACCGAGTCTGTCACGGCTGACCCGAAGGCCGATCAGAACTCCTATGTCTTCACCGACAGCGTCGACGTGACGCTCACCGCAGACGATCCCGCTGCGACCATCTACTACACGACTGACTTGAGCGATGTGGTCGACGAGGACGGCAACGTCCAAGGCACCGAGTACACCGGGCCCATCACGATCAGCGACACGACAGTGCTGAAGTTCCTCGCGGGTGTCGACAGCGGTGCAGGGGGCGCCGGTGGAGACGGCGGCATGTCGTTCTCCGCGCAACAGCTCGAAGGCTATGTAGACTCGACGGGCAATCCGATCCGCGCGCAGTGGGGCAACAGCGGTCACGGCGATATCGCTAGCGAGCCCTGGCGCCATTGGGACGAAGACGGTGACGTCCCCAGCCGATGCGCGAAGTGTCACGGCCCGCAGGCCGACGACGCGCCTCCGCCGGACGTGGGTCTGCTCGAGTACCTGGCGACCAGCGGGAACACGCTCGCCGCCCCGCTTCCGCTCGGGCTCGACTGCGTCAACTGCCACCAGACCTTCCCCACGATCTATTCGAACCTCGCGAAGTTCGGTCTCCCGAGCGGTGCGCTCGAGCCCACGCTATTCCCCTCGGACGAGGAAGTCTCGCTCTACGGGCCGAGCAACATCTGCATCACCTGTCACCTCGGACGCGACTCCGGAAAATCCGTACAGGAAGACATCGACGCGGACGACGGAGCTGGCCCCTACGGCCTCCCGAGCATTCACTACTACGCGGCCGCTGCGACGTTCTTCGGCAGCGAGACCTATGGCGGGTATCAGTACCCTGGCGAGGAATATCGGCCCCGCAACACGTACCCCTCGCACCCGGATGAGGTGTCAACCTGCGTCGGCTGCCACATGACCAACGCGCAGGACGGCGAGATGCACACCTGGGTTCCCGCCTTGGACACCTGCACCAGTTGTCACGGAGGCACGAGCTTCGAGACCCTCGGCGGCTCGCCAAGCACCAACCACGAGAAGATCGAGACGCTGCTTCCAGAGCTCAATGCAGCAATCGTGACCTACGCGGCTGACGTGATCGGCATACCGATCGTCTACGACAACGGCAATTTCTGTTACGACAATGGTGAGCCCTGCTCGCGCGGCAACAGGTACAACGACTTCGACGCGACTCTTCTCCCGGCGGCGTACAACTACTACGTGGTCGTTCATGATCCGAATGGCTACCTGCACAACGGGACCTACTTCAGCCAGCTCCTCTACGACTCCCTCGTGGCCATCGGTGGCTCCACCGGCGTCGAGGTTCCGGGTCGCGGAGAGTTCGCGCTCGAAGGAGCCGAGATCGGCACACTCCTCAAGTCGGAGCAGTGGCAGATCAGTGGCCACGGCGCGGCAGGCACCGAGCCGTTCCGTCACTGGGACGGTGACTACGAGCCCGACGGGTACACGCCGAGTGGCATTCCGGGCTCCTGTACAACCTGTCACAGCACGCCGGGCTTCACGCAGTACGCCATGGGCGATGCGACGACGGGCACCCTGCCCACGACCACGGTGGACTGCTGGTCCTGCCACAACGAGTTCAACCTCTTCGACGATCCGTCGACCCGGTACTCGGATCTCGGCACTAATCCAGCCCTCGAGCCGGTTGTGTTCCCCTCGGGTGACACGGCGACCTTCAACAACGACAGCAACATGTGCATGGGCTGCCACCAGGGCCGCGCATCGGGCGTCACCGTCGAAGACGCGACCCCGAACAGCACAGTGCAGACGCCTACGGACTACCCGTCCTACAACTTCATCAACATCCACTACTACGCCGCAGGGGCAACGCTCTTCGGCAACGTCGTGAATGCTGGTTACGAGTACGCGGGCAATACCTACCGCGGCCAGAACACCTTCGTCGGCCTGCACACGCAGGACGGGCGAACGCTGGTCGACTGCGTCGGCTGCCACATGAACGCATCCGACGATACCGACCAGAAGCAGAGGCACACCTTCCTGCCGCGGGTCGAAGACTGCAACCTCTGCCACTCGGGCGATTCGTTCCCAACGCTCAGCGGCTCGCCGGAGGACAACTTCTTCGACATCGAGGTGATGGTGGGCGACTTGTACGCGGCCATTCAGGACTACGCAGCGACCGACGGCCTTCCGCAACCGTCTCCCGTCTTCTACGACCCGCTTGCGTATCCCTACTGGTTCAAGGACAACGGGCAGGGAGCCAACTACGGCAACCGCTACACCGACTTCGACTTCGACATGCTGACGGCGGCGTACAACTACCAAGTGGCCCTGAAGGATCCAGCCGGGTACATCCACAACGGAGACTACATCAAGCAGCTGCTCTTTGATTCGACCTGTGCGATGGGTGGTACCCCCATGACATTCCCAGGCCGACCTAGCTGTCCGTAGTCACCAAGCCACCACAGGGCCCAACGGCCAAAACAACCGACCGGGGCACGTCTTCACTTGAAGGCCTGCCCCGGTTGTCTATTATCGACCCGATGCTTTCCACCCGACTCGTTTCTTTGCTTTCGCTGCTGGTCGTACTCGCACTGACGATCGGCGCGTGCACAGGAGACACGGGTGCCGAAGGTCCGCAGGGCCCCGAGGGCCCGCAGGGGCCTCCGGGAGAAGTCCCCGGACCGGAGATCGAGCCGGCCCCGTTTGGTCTGGTTGGCCGCGTCATCGAGCCGAACTTGCTTCCGGTGACGAGCGGCACGGTTTATCTCGTTCCCGCAACCGATGTAGAGACCCTCGCTGAAACACCGATCGATCTTTTTCTTTCGCCGGATGCAACCGCGGCGCTCGAGATCGACGAGCCGATCGAGGACCTGCTCGACACCAAAGGCGATGAATACGAGCAGGTCCCGGTCGACAGCGATGGTGTCTATCGATTCGAGACGCTTCCCGAAGGGAGCCATTTCGTCGTTTGGGTTCCGCAGAGCGACGACGATGCGCACCTGCCGGGCGGCGACAATGGGCGGGTCGCCTTCGACACCGACTCCCTGATCGGCATGCAGATGGACATGGTCGTGAGCTCGCGGCCGAGCGCAGCGGCGACCTATGTGGGGTCTTCGACCTGTATGGTGTGCCACGGGCTTCACAGCACCACGCGCACCGCCCATAACGTGGGGCTGCAAGTGCCAGGCGTGCGCTCACCATTGCAAGATGTCGAGCCCTGGCCGGACTTCGATGCTGCGCTCGAGATCTTCGATACGAACTCGACGACCCTCTACTATTACGATTGCAACGACGCGACCCTGGACCCAGCCAAGTGCAGTGTCGATGACCAGCCTCCGGCGGCCGCGGTGGCCTTCACGATCAACCTTCGCCGCGACTTCGGCAAAGCGCTTGGCGAGATCGGGGCGTACTACATCGAAATGGTGAACGGCACGACCGAGCGATACGATGTCGTCCTCACCTATGGGGGCGCGCTCGGTAGGCAGCAGTACCTCATGCGGCGCAGCAATGCCGACGGGAGCCTGAGCTATTTCGTGCTGCCCCTGCAGTACAACTATCAGGGTGATTTTCTGAATCCGGACCCCGCGGATTGGCCTTGGAGCGACTACCGCTCGGACCTCTGGGTTCAGTTCGGTGGGGGTACGTTTCAAGAGCCGGACAACGCGGAGTCGTTCGACAACAACTGCGCGGGCTGTCACTTCACCGGCTACGCCTTGCAAGGAAGCGAAACGGACGGTTGGTCAGCTCAGGCGGTCGTCGATCCCAATGGAGCCTTCGATTACAACGGCGACACGAGGCCCGAGCTGATCAACACCGGATGCGAGGACTGCCATGGTCCGGGCTCCGATCACTTGGAGCTACGACCCCGCGGCAGCTACATCGTGTCCCCTGGCCTGCTCACTCCCGGCCGTCAGGCGATGATCTGCGGTCGCTGCCATTCGAGGCCGCTTGGCATCGGCGCGGGCATGACCGGGCTACCGCTCTCCGACGAGAACGAGATGCCTCCTGTTGGAATTCGCCGTCGGGAGTTTGCCCCCGCATACACGAGCCGTGTGAGCGGCGCGCCAGAGGACTTCTTTGCCTCGGGCGACCCGAGGGCCGACTACCAGCAGTACTCGGATCACATTCGGGCGACGCACTACCGGAACCCCGTGAGGCTAACCACGTGTACCGGCTGCCACAATCCGCATGTCAATGCGGACGAAGTCGCCGAGATGGACCCCTCCGGCGACCCGAATACGCTCTGCACGACGTGCCACAGCCCGGCGGTCAACCCGGAGCTCTATCCACTGCCCGAGCACGTCGCGGACGTCACGGGCGTCATGGGACACAACAGCCTCGAGGAGTTCTTCGGGCCGTTCGTTTGTACCCAGTGCCACATGGTCCCGACCGCCCGCTCTGGTGCGGCGGTGCCCGCCTTGCGTGACGCCCTCGGGGGACCGCCGACCGTGCAATACTATTGGAACGACATCGCGAGCCACCGCATGACGATGACCCGTTGGGAAGGCGGACAACCCGACCAGCCCATCGGCTTCACGAACGTTTGCGGCGAGTGCCACGCAGAGTTACTGCCAAACAATCCGGCGCCATGAGCGCGTTTGCACGGGGTCGCTGGATCATCACGCTCGCGGTCGCAGCGGCTGCGATCGCGGGGTGCATCGAGGAGCGCTCGATCCCAGAACCACCTTCCGTGTTTGCCGACGCGAGCCCGATTCTCGAAGAAAATTGCCTCGAGTGTCACGAGGGGCCGCTCGCGGCTGCGAACTATCGGGTCGAGGACTATTTCACCACCATTCGCTGCATCCCCGATCCCGAGGGTCCACCGGCGACGCTGCCACCTGATGAGAGCGCGCCGATCCTCGCCGTGCTCGACCAACCGAGTCACGCCGGCCTTCTCGACGCCGAAGAGACCTCGTCCCTGACGACGTGGGTGACCGAGGGCGCGTTTCCGAACAGCCGGGGCACGCATCCGGGCCAGTGGAACGACCCCCGCAGCGTGGATTGGCACGGCAGCTACCTACGGGCGACCGATTGGCAGGCGATCATCGATCCGGAGAGCCAAGATGCGTGTGGGCTCTGTCACGCCGGTTCGCCGGCCCCAGTCGAGGACGTGACTGTCTATCCGCCCGGCGCCACGGACTGCACGGACTGCCACTCCCTGCCCGGAGGCGTGATGGCCTGCGGAACCTGCCACGGAGAAGGCTTGCGGCCCTATCCTCCGCGCGACCAATGTTACTTCCCCGGGCCACCCGAGGGGTTTGCGCACACCCCACACGTCGAGCCCTCGGCCAACAACCCGCGCGGGCTCGACTGTCAGGCCTGCCACTTCGGCCAGGACTACGCGATGCTCGGCGGCCGCCACGCGAACGGAGACATCGACGTCGTGTTCCAGCCCGCTTGGGGCCCCGACGCGAGCTACGATCCGGAGACACGGGTTTGCTCGACTAGCTGCCATGTGCGCGGAGGCACCACGCCCGTTGTCGCATGGGACGAAGAGGGGCTCGCGCTCGAGTGCAATTCCTGCCACCAGAACCCGCCGGTGGGCCACGCCCTGATCGCCTGCAACAACTGCCACGTAGGCATCAACGCCGCCGGCACCCGACTGACGATCGAAGCGCCCCACATCAACGGCCGCGTCGACGCGTTCCGATAAGCGTTGCGGGTTGCTTAGCGGCCCGCCGGCTTCACCAGTCGCTCATCGTGCACCGCTGATGAACGTGTGGCATCCGGTGCAAACCTTGGCTTCAGGCTGGTGATCCGCGACGTCCTCGTGGCATGTCGTGCAGTCCGCGCGACTGGCGCGAACCTTCGACTCGTGGATGTCGTGGCAGGCCGCGCACTTGGTGTGTCCTTCGCCGACGGGCACGTCCGTGAGCCGATGTAGCCCAGGAAGCAGCATGGCCTTGTGGCATCCCGTGCAGCTGGTTTGCGCAGAGACCATCCCGCTGTGTGGCTCGTGGCAGCTTGCACACTCACGATGACCCGCCGGGCTCCGCTGGAGCATCTCCTCGTGACAGCTCCCACAGGTGAGCAAGCCACCGGGCTCGTGTGCGGTGCCTTGGTGACACGCGGAGCAGCTCGAATGGCCGAGATTTCGGCTTGTTTGACGCACCTGGGACGTGTGACATCGCCTGCACAAGGCGCGATCGGTGAGATTGCTCAAATCGAAGCGGTGCGGCTCATGGCATCCCGTGCATGGGGTGTTACCGGCGTGGAACGCACGCTCCGAGCTCGCCTCCTCATGGCACTGAGAACACTGCAGGGCGATCTGGGCCACGCGTTTGGGATGCGGCTCGTGGCAACCGGTGCACTCCTTGGTGCTCTGCGCCGAATGGGTCAACGCGATGTCGCTATGGCACCCCTTGCAGGACCTGTCGTCGGCGCTGCGAACCGCGTGTGGGTCGTGGCAGCTAGCGCAGTCTCGGTGCTCGCGGGCCGTGTTCTGCGCGAACACGGGCTGCCGCTTGTGGCAGCTCTCGCACCTTGCGGCGCTGGCCTTGCTGAATGCGTGAGGCTCGTGGCAGCCAACGCACGCGTCGTGTCCGCTGCCTTCGCGCCCGAACACCGCCGTCTGTGGCACGCGTGCGGGCTCGTCCTGGTGGCAGCTCATGCAGGCCGACGCTTCCGAGGCGAGCTTGTGTCCGCCGTGACAATCCGTGCAGCCGCCGCTCAGCTCGGGGCGACCGTGTCGTAGCTTGAAGGTACTGTGGCAGTCAGAGCAAGCCTCCGCGGTTTCGGCGACCGGTTTGTGCGGGTCGTGGCAGTTGGCGCAGGCGATGTCGGCGTGCATGGCCAGACCCTCGTGGGTCGGTGTATCAAACGGCCCGTGGCAGCGGACGCAATCCCAGGGACCGTCCGCGTCGCTGTTGAACTTGAAGCTGTGGCAGGTGAAGCACTCGGTGATCTCGCCTCCCTCGCCAAGATGCGGATAGGCTGCCTGGTCCATGTGGCACGAAGTGCATACGCCGAAGTCGACTCCTTCGAAGTCGGAGCGGGCGGGGTCGTGGCATAGGTTGCACTCTAGCGCCAGGTTGACGACGTGCTGCGAGTGCCCCGGCGAGAACTTGTCGATGTGCCAGTCCACCGACACTTCACGTGTGGGCCCGTGTTTGCGGTACTCTGTCATCGTCGGGACGACGTCTGAAGTGAGCTTCACAAAGAGGAAGCCTCCCAAGAACCCAAGCGCCCCGAAGACCACGATGATGATCGCGGCACGTTTCATTGGCCCCCCAGATGGCATAGCCGGCATGGCAGGTCGTTCCGTATGTCGAGGCGGCTATTGAAGCCGGGCGGATGCGGATTGCCGCCTGGTCCTCCGACGATGTGACAGCTGACGCAGAGCGCCTCACCTGCGCCGCTGTGGCAGCTTGCGCAAGACAAGGGGTCGAGTCTTGCGGCCTGGCCGTGCGCATTGGAGGACCCCGGGGGACCGGACCAACCCGGCGGATGCGGGTTCCCGCGAACAGGGTCCTGGCCGGAAATCCCGAGGCGCGTATGGCAGTCGACGCAGAAAAGCTCGCTGTGGCACACCACGCATTGACCCGGGTCGGCCGCGGCTTCTTGGTTGTGCACCGAGATGAAGTTGGCGCGATGCATCGATTGGCGCATTGGTTCGTCGAAGCGGAACCGAGACGGGATCGTCGGCACCGTGACCCCGTGACAGGCCGCGCACTGGCGCTGGGTGTGGCAGGTCGTGCAGAGATCGGCTTGGGCGTTTGCTTGGACTCCGTGCTCACGAAGGAAGTTGCCGTCGTGGACCACGTGGCTCTCCGGGAGCGTCATCTCGCCTGGCAGATCGATGTGGCACCCGCCGCAGTCACGCGAGAAAAACTGGCCCTTGTGTGTATGACAGCTGAAGCAGGTTGGATGCTTCACTCGCACGTAGTCGGAATCGACCGTGACGTTGACGTGGCAACGGATGCAGTCGCCTGCGCCTTCCTGGTTGTGGAGCTCGTGCGAGAAGCGAAGGTGGCGCCGTGCCATCTCTGCGGCGTGACGATTCCTGGCGCGCCCATGACAGTCCCCGCAGGTGTCCGGATTGTGAGGTTCTTCGTGACACGCGACGCAATCCTCGGTCGTCGGAAAGTGGACGGGACCTTCCTCGCCCGTGAACTGAACACCCGCGTGGCATTGCAGGCAATTGATGCCCTCGACCACATGGGCGCGGTGCTCGAAGGCGTGGTTCTCCCTCTCCTGCTCGAGCCCCAGCATCTTGGCGCATGAGCCTGCCAAGCCGGCGAGGAAGATCAGTCCCGTGATGCAGAGCGCCCTAGTCATTTCTTCCCATCCCAGGTGCGCTGGTAGGCGACGCGCGCGAGCGCGCGCACGTCTAGCTGGATGTTCTGAGTGGAGCTTGCCTCTGCCGCGGCCGCCACTGTCCAACCATTGATGTGTTGGTAACGAAGCGCCAATCGGCCCCACGGCCAAACCAACCCGGTTTCCGAACTCCGCTCATCCGGAAGCACGACCTCGACCTCCGGCATCAGGCCGACTGTGTTGTCGTGATCCTTGTAGACCGGAATGACTGCGGCCATCCGAAAGCCGGTCCAGTTGGCCACGGAGGGGATGGCTTGCCTTCGGATTTCACCGAGCACGCGTCCTTTGCCCTCGTCGTCGGTGCGGAGAACCGTGCGGAAATAGCCGACCCAACCCCAAGTATTCTGCGCCTCGGCCGCAGCGCCCTCGAGCCAGAAATCGAGCCTCGGCGCAGACCTCCAGAACAGGTTGGCTCCGGTTCGAAGCGTCCCGGGACTGCCGAGGACCGTAAATAGCGAAGTCTGCTGCAGCATTCGCACGGGGTCGCGCTTGGTCGCGAACACCTCCCCTCGGACCTTTCCGTTCGCGGTTGCCGAAGAAACCGTCGCGAGCACTTCGACGAGACCCGGGTTCACGATCTCCCACGAGAACTTCGCGGCCATCGCGAGCCAATGCGCCGGCCGCAGTGCGAAGTCCGCGCCGACCTCTTCGTCCGAGCGCTGACCGGAATTGTATCGGTTGTAGTAGCTTGCGCCGAGGACTCCGATCTTCCCTAGCCCCTGCGAGATGCGGCCTCCGGCGATCCAGTCGTACCGACGGCCGTCGATATCGCCTTCGACCGGAACGCCGCCGAAGATCTCGAAATTCGTTTTCGATGGCGCTCGGAGGATCATGTGGCCCCCGTCGACGTGGACCGCGCGCACTGCGCCAGTCGACAAGATGAATCGGCCGAGCCTCGTATCACTGATCCCCTTCGGATCCCGCACCTTCACGTTGAGCACGAGCGCCTCGACGGTCATCTGATTGTCCCTCAGGCCGATCTGAGGCGACCCCGCGCCCGCCCAAATGAGACCCTCGGCTTCGACGTAAGGGTACTTGCGGGTCGAGCCCTCCAAGACGATCAAGCCGACGTTGGGTTCGAGTTGGCCCCAGAGCTCCGCGCTCAGGCTGTGTGGCTGTGCAGCGGCGGGCGACTGCAGCGCGGCGAGCAACAGCGCGAGCGCAGCGGCAGATCCGAGGGCCCATCGGCGGGCATGCGAGATCTTCCTACTTGCATTGCGCCCCCATCCTGGACCATGTTCATGCGGCTCGTTATGCACGTATCGCCGCTGTCCTGGATCGCTTTCGCATGTGCCGTCGTCGCAGCCGGCATCATGGTCTACTACCTTGTCCGCCGACCGCCGCTCGACGCTGCGGGTAAGACGGTGATGATGTTGGGGGTCGGTGTGCTGCCGATCACGGTTGCCATGATCGGCAACATGGAGGGCTTGGCCGCAACCGAGCGCCAAGGCTTCTGCGGAAGCTGCCACACCATGGACATGTGGATCGAGGACGCGAACGATCCGGACAGCACATCCCTCGCCGCCATCCATTCGCGCACGCACAAGTTCGGGGGAAGCAGCTGCTACTACTGTCACAAAGACTACGGGATGTTCGGCTACGCCATGACCAAGATCGGCGGGATGGGCCATGTCTACATGTTCCTGAGCGAGTGGATGTTCTACGACCGCGAAGAAGTCATCGAGAAGATCCACATCGCGCGGCCGTTCAAGAACGAGAACTGTATGCAGTGTCACAGCACGACCGGAAGCATTTGGAACAAAGCGCAGGACCACATCGGGCTTGTCGAGGACTTGCGCTCCGGCGAGACGAGCTGCGTGAGCGCCGGTTGTCATGGGTACGCGCATCCTTTTAGCAAACCCGAGGACGAAACTCCATCACACGAAGAGGTGCATACGGCCGTCCACGGCAATCCAGGGGAAGGGATATGAGCCCGAAAGAAAGATGGCTGCACTTCCTCGACAACGCATCGCGATCGAAGCTGATGGTCTACGCGTGCGTGCTCGGGCTCATCGGCCTGGCGTTGATGAGTTGGTCGCTTTTCGACCAGGGATGGATTCCGATAATGGCAGCGATGTCGGTCGGACAAGGTATTGGCACGCTATCATTCGCGCTGTTCCTGGTCATCGTGTTTATCGACTTGCGGCAGGCAGAGTTTCGGCCTTCGATACCGCACTCCCGCCCGCCTCCCCCGCCCGAAGACGACTAGGCGTCGCTCCGCCGAGCTGGTCCCTCCCGGGCCCTCAGCGCTACGAGTGCGGCGCCCAACGCGAGGATGATGGCGGCCGTCAGTAGCGAATCTCGGGGGACGAATGGCATCAGGGCAACGCACGTGAGGGCGCCGAAGAACGGAACGACGATCGGCGCGCAAAAAGTGCGTATCGAACTATCGGTGCGCCGCTTGATCACGATCAGCGCGACGTGAACGGTGACGAACACCATCAGGAGCAAAAGGCTCGTCGTACCGGCGAGATAGGTGAGGGTGCCTGAGAGCGCCAATCCAAGCGCGACGCCGAGCACTGCGAGGATTGCCCAGTGCGGGGTGCGACGTCCCGCGTGTACGCGACCAAGCCGTTCTGGCAGAAGCCCCTGTCGTGACATTCCATAGATGAGGCGCGAACCCATGATGAAGTTCAAGAGACCGGTGTTGGCCACGGCGAAGAGCGCGATGAGCGAAAAGAGCCCGCGAGGGACGGCATCGGTGGAATGCTGCACGACGGAGAGCAGCGGCGCTTCCGACTCGGCGAGCGTCGCGGGCGCGACGACGCTGGTCGCCACAATGACGACCGCCAAGTACACGATTCCCGTCACGACGAGGGCGGTGAGGATCGCTCGCGGCATGTTCTTGCCAGGGTCCTTCACTTCTTCGGCGACGTTGACCATGTCTTCGAAACCGATGAACGCGAAAAAGCTCAACGCCGCGCCCTGAGCGACGCTCGTCCATCCGACCGTGGTGCTGGCCTGAATCGTAGCCGCGACGCTCAGCTCCTCCGACCTCCCGAGGAAGAGGGCTCCCGCGACGAGAACGATCAGGAGGCCTGTGAGCTCGACCATCGTCGCGATGATATTCGTCGTCGAAGACTCCCGCATGCCTCGGAAGTTGATCGCGGCAAGAAGCAGGAGGATGCCGATCACGGCGGCGGTGGGGGGCAGTCCCGGGATGAGCCCGCTCATGTAGCCGCCAAAGGCCACCGAGACGGTCGCGAGCGAGAGGATGCCCGAGCAGAGCACCATCCAGCCGACGACGAGGGAGAGCCCCGGGCGTCCGAAGGCTTGCTCCGCGAAGAACGATTCGCCGGCACTCCTCGGAAAACGGCCGCCGAGCTCCGCGTAGGAGAGGGCGGTGAGGCCGGCGACGAACAGGGCGACGCCAAAGGCGGCCCAACTCGCCGCACCTGCGACTCCCGCCACTTTTCCGACCAGGGCGTAGATCCCGGCGCCTAGAATGTCGCCGACGCCGTAGAAGACCAGCGCCCAGAAACCCAGGGATCGATGCAAGGTGGGGCGCTCGCTGTCAGTCACCGGCGGGGAGTACCTTTCGTGTCCAGAAGGGGTCGTCTACGACGCCAAGCGCTGGTAGGCTCCGCGACGCCATGAAGCAAACCAAGATCACGCTCGCAGAGAACGAAATCCCAGAACGTTGGTACAACATCGTCGCCGACATGCCGAACAAACCGTTGCCGCCGCTCAATCCGGCGACGCAGGAGCCCATCGGGCCCGAGGCACTGGCGCCGCTCTTTCCGATGGCTCTCATCGAGCAAGAAGTGAGTGCGGAGCGATGGATTCAGATCCCGGACGAGGTGAGAGACATCTACACCCTCTGGCGTCCGACGCCGATGTACCGCGCGCATGGGCTCGAGAAGGCGCTCGATACGCCCGCGCACATTTACTACAAGTACGAGGGCGTCAGCCCGGCCGGGTCGCACAAGCCGAACACCGCCGTTCCGCAGGCCTACTACAACAAGCAAGAAGGCGTGAAGCGGATCACGACCGAGACAGGGGCGGGGCAATGGGGCAGCGCGCTGAGCTTCGCGTGTCAGCTCTTCGACGTGGGCTGCGAAGTCTACATGGTGCGGATCAGCTACGACCAGAAGCCCTACCGCAAGCTGATGATGAACACCTGGGGTGCCGAGGTCATCGCTTCGCCGAGCGAAAGGACCGAGGCGGGTCGGAAGATTCTGTCGGAGGATCCGGATTCGCCCGGCAGCCTGGGAATCGCCATTTCAGAGGCCGTAGAGCGCGCGGCCAGCGACGAGGAAACGAAGTACTCGCTTGGTAGCGTCCTCAACCACGTCCTCACCCATCAGACGATCATCGGGCAAGAGGCGATCAAGCAGATGGAGAAGGCGGGCGAGCTCCCCGATGTCGTGATTGCGCCCTTTGGCGGCGGCTCGAACTTCGCCGGGCTGAGCTTTCCGTTCCTCCGGCTCAACCTCGTCGAGGGCAAGAACATCAAGTGCTTGGCCGTCGAGCCGACCTCGTGTCCAAAGCTCACGCGCGGGGTGTTCCGCTACGATTTCGGCGACGCGATCGGAATGACGCCGCTCCTTCCGATGTACACGCTCGGGCATAACTTCGTTCCCGCGAAGATTCACGCGGGCGGGCTCCGATACCACGGCGCGGGTGCCCTCGTGAGCCAGCTCTTGCACGACAAGCTCATCGAGGCGGAGGCCGTCGACCAAATCGAGAGCTTCGAAGCGGGCGTCTTGTTTGCCCGCGCCGAGGGAATCATTCCGGCGCCCGAGGCCAACCATGGGATCGCCTCGGCGATTCGCGAAGCGCAGCGTGCGAAGGAGGAAGGCAAGAAGAAGGTCATCCTCGTCAACCTTTGCGGCCACGGTCACTTCGACATGTCGGCGTATGAGGCGTACTTCGCGGGCAAGCTGCACCGCCACGAGCTCAGCCAGCAGGACGTCGAAGACGCGATCTCGAAGATCGACACTCCCGAGATCCCGGCCACGGCGCTCTGAGCGTAGGCCGCGATCATGCGCATCACCTCCATCGAGCTGTTCCACGTCTCGGTCCCGCTCCGGCAGACCTTCTGGCCTTCGTGGATTCCAGGCTACCCGCAGACCCACAACCGCTTCACGCTCGCGAAGCTCGTCACGGAGGACGGGATCGAGGGCTATGCGGCGGGCCAGTCGATGGGAAAGGAGCGGGAAGGCCTCGGCGATCTGCTCGGGGGCTACCTGCTCGGCAGTGACCCGACCGATATCGATCGCGTTCAAGACCTCCTGAAGCAGGCCGGGTTTCTAGGCTGGCGAAACTGGTGGCTGGAAGCCGCCTGCTGGGACATCAAGGGCAAGGCCGAAGGCAAGCCCGTATACGAGCTTCTTGGCGGAACGCCGCGACCGATCCCCGTGTATCTGTCGACAGGCGAGGTGCACCCGCCCGAGCAACGCGTCGACGAGCTCCTGCGCATGATGGAGCGGGGATACCGCACGGCGAAGCTTCGCGTGAAGAGCGCGACGCTCGCCGAGGACATCCGGCAGATCGAGGTCGTACGCAAGGGGATCGGCGACGACTTCGCGCTCGGCGTCGACGCGAATCAGGGGTGGCTCGTCTCGATCGTCGATCGGGTTCCGAAGTGGGATTTGACGCGGGCGACGGAGTTCGCCTCGGCGTGCGCGGACAACGGGATCTCCTGGCTCGAGGAGCCGCTCGACTGGCACGACTACGACGGCCTCGCGGCGTTGAAGAAGGCCTCGAAGGTTAAGATCGCTGGCGCCGAGCTCAATCACGGTTGGGACGAGATCAAGATCATGTTCGAGAAGGACTGCTTCGACATCTACCAGCCGGACGCCTGCTTCGCGGGCGGCATGGCGCAAGTGAAGCAAGTCATCGACGCCTGCCACGAGCACGACCGCACCTTCTCGCCACACACGTGGACGAACGGCATCGGCTTTTACGTGAACTGGAACATGGCCCTCGCCGACCGAAAGAACAGCCACCCGCTCGAGTACCCGCTCGAAGAGCCCTCATGGATTCCGGAGTTCCGCGAGGGCATCATCGATCCCGTCATCCCAAACGCGAGCGCGATGCTCCCCCCGTTCCGCAGGCCTGGGCTCGGCTTCGAGATCGACAAGAAGAAGCTTCGCAAATACGGAAAGCGATTCTTCAAGCTCACGGAGACCGGCCTGAAGCTGAAGGTGATCCGGGAAAAGGGGCTGAGGGCGGCGCTCGACATCAAGAAGCGCAAAGACGCAGTGTAGAAGTCTGCTCGATTGATCAACCGGAGACTCGGTCGCGACGCACGTGCTCGGGAGGCCCGGAGACTCGGACGCGACGCACGTGCTCGGGAGCGGGTCCCGCTCGGCCGGCTCTACACGGCGCTACACAACTCGCCTCGCGCCCACTCCCTGTGCCGCGCATCCCGACCGAGTCTCCTCCACACGCAACCCCCCCAAGACATGCGCGGCAGCGCGAGCCCGCAGGGCGAAGCCCGGCGCCAAGGGCGCCGCCAAGCCCGAGCGAAGCGAAGTGCGCGGAGGCACACTGCCGACTCGCGTGAGAGTGATGCCGAATTACGGGTGGGGGTGGGCGGGTGGATTTAGCCAAAACCTCCCGACGCCAATCGCATTCGCTGCCGCTGTCGCTGTCGCTGGCGCTGGCGCTGGCGCTGCCGCTGCCGCTGCCGCTGGCGCTGCCGCTGGCGCTGCCGCTGCCGCTGCCGCTGCCGCTGGCGCTGGCGCTGACGCTGGCGCTGGCGCTGGCGCTGAACGCTGTCGCTGGCGCTGTTCGCTGACGCTAGACCGCGACCTTCGGCCTCTTCCGATTCGCCAAGTGCTCGGCGTACCCGTCACACAAGGTTCCGAATGCTGCGTCGGTCCAGGGAAAGAAGCCGGCGTAGTTTCCTTTCACCTTGGCGTGGTGATAGTCGTGGTGGGTCGCGCCGTCGCTGAAGGGGATGAGGTGGGTGGGGCTCCAGGGGAAGTCGTAGCCGGCGTGTCCCTCCGCCGCCTCCCATTGTCGGAGCACGATCCAGATGTAGAGCGTGACGACGTGGGCGCCGACCAGCAGTGGCCCAGCGAGCATGACCAGCCCGGTGAGAATGAACTCGGCTGGATGCATGTAGTTCCCGGTGATCGCCCAGGGAGTCATGATGCGGTGATGCGTCGAGTGGATCTTTTTGAAGAGCCATTTGCTCTCGTGAAGGCTTCGATGCATCCAGTAGAACAAGAAGTCGTCGAGCACGATGAAGAACAAGAGCTGCAGGACGATGACCCACCATGCGGGCAGTGGCCCCGCGTGCACGTTGGTGAGACGCAGCAAGGGCCAAGACGCGAGCGTCACGACCGCCATGATCGTGTTGTTCCGAAAGACGTGCCAGAACGCCGGGCGCACCACCGAACGCCGACCCGTCTTGCGCGCCTGAATTCGGTAGGGCTCCGCCCACGCGGGTTGCCTCCAGGCGAGCAGCGTGAATGGCCCGGCGAAGGCGAGAAACGCGACGACGCTGAGGACGGTGCCGGCTACCGGAAACAGCCAGAAGAGCGGCTCAGTGTAGATGTCGCGCAGCCATTCCCACATCGGACGGGGACACTAGCACCAGGCGGTCATGGTTTCGACCGGGCCCCATACCAGGCCTCGACGCTGCTCCACTGCTTCCAAGGAAAGATCACGGCCGCGGTGATTCCGGCGAATGCCCACCCGGCAATGACGAGCCAGCCCCCCATCGGTGCTGGGTCCATCCGGAGCAGCACGGCGGCGCCTGCGATGCACGCGAAGCCTTTGTACAGCACGAGATACTGCAGGAACACCAGGTAGCGAACGGGCCAGATGGCGCCGAGCGCGAACATCACGCCTTCGCCCATGATCGCGCCGCCGTAGATTGCGGGTGCAACCGGGTCGGCTGCGACTTCGAGGCCCATCGACCCCCAAGCCGAAGCAGGGTCGATCATCATCCATCCACCGAGCACAAACGAGCTCGCCGCGAACAGGAAGCAGACCAGGCGAATCAGCTGGATTCGCCGTTCAGAAGGGGCATTCGCGCTCATGGCAGCACCATAGGCGCAAGGCTCGAGGGGCCGCAAGCAAGCGCTCAGAGACCCAATCGCTCGGGAAGGATCTCGAGCACCCCGCGCTCGGCGTCTTCCTGATCGGCGCCGATTGAAATGACGTCGAACTTCCCGTGCTCGGAGAGCGGCCCAACGTTGTAGAAGATGAAGCGGCCTGCGCCGGAGTCGCTGCGGAACATCGCGTCGCCCGCGAGCTCGAGTAGGTCGGGCAGTCGGGCACCGATGAGCGCCGGGTACACGACGTCCTGGGCCCGATACGCGGGCCGCGGACCCTTCATCAAGCGGTCGAGGAGGCTCATCGGGGTGCTTGTTCCGCCCCAGCGTCCATTACACTCGGTGAAGACGACTTGGAAGTCGCCGTGCACGTCACCGGTGACGAGATGATCGAACGAGCAGCGCCCTACGTACCCGAGCTCTTGTAGGGCAGCACCGACCATGAGAGCGCAGGCGCCGAGCTCCTGATTCACCGTGTTCGGAAGGGTGGAGGGGCGGCTGCCGACGAAGACCTTTTCTTGGCCCTCGAGGATCTGCTCGTAGATTCCGTCGAGGCGCGGATCGCCCCGGCCAACTGGCGGGATCCACAGCTGCGTGGAGGGCGACAGATCGGTTTCGAGCCATGCGACCGCCAGCACTTCCTCACCTTCGGGCCACTCGGTCCTTCGAAGGAACTCTTCGACCGAATGCGCGGCGTCACGTTCGGAGACGACGTCGCCGGATGCGAACACGGCATTGCCCATCGCCGAGGCACATCGGGTTCGCTTGAGGCCGACACGTTGGTGACGCTCGGCTACGGCGCGAAGGTTGGCTGCGATGCCGGCCGCGTCACGCGCGATGCGCGTTTCCACCAAAGACTCGCGCCCAAGCACCCGCGCTACGAGCTCGTCGAACGACGCCTTGTCGTTGGCGATCCAAGTGACCGGTGGGGGTGGGGCGAGCACGTGCACCGGGGCGTGGCTATCCACGCTGAGCATCGCAGCGAGCTCCCACACGTCTTCGATGCCCATGTACGGGTGAATCATCATGCCCCCCGCGTCGCGCGCGGTCGCCACTAGGTGCTCGCGGGTCGACCCGGCGGTGCACGCCTGCGCTACGTCGATCGGCGGGCCCAAGGGATCGGCCACGAGGTGTGTCGGAGCGCCCATCCGGAGTCGCTCTTGGCAGTAGGCTTCGTATCCGTCCGCTGCCGGCGTGACCGTCACGTAGATATCGTGGTCGCCTGCCCGAAGCCGTCCCCGGTGCTGGTATTCCTCGACCCCGGCGATGTCGACGAGAAACGGGATCCCGGACACGTCGTCTAGTTGCAGTGTCGGGTGTGGCGTATCGTCGGGTCGCCACCGATACGACTCGTACGGGCGGAGTTTCGCCGCAATGTCGAGGTCGGTGCCGAGGTCTGTGCCCGCAAGACGAGCTCGTCCCAAATCCTGGATCCGATGGCCGGGCATTGCGCTCACTGGGGCCCCCTTAGCGCAGCCCCGCCTCCTTTCCAGTGTTCACTCCGTGGGGGGGTTCGGCGGCGCGTACGTGCCGAGGAACCCATTGACGGCGGCCCAGTACACGTCGTTGTCGGCCGACTTCGCCCAAAGCGCGCGCGAGCCGTGCTGGCCGCTGGATGCTGGTGTGAAGAGGATCTTCTTCTCGGAGGGCGAAACGGCGAAAATCGGTTGGACCTGAGGCCGCTCCTTTTTGGAGGAGGTCACGAACAGCGGTTGGGCGACGCGGCGCGCGAAGGAATCGACGTAGTCCTGCCCTCTGCGCTTGAAGTACTCCCCCGGTGAGAATGCCACCACTGCCGCAACGTCGTTCGCGTGCTCAGCTGCCAAACGAAGGACGAGCGACGCCGAATACGAGCTGCCCCACACGACGACACGCTGGGCCCCGAGCTCTTCTCGCGCATAGCTTAGAGCGGCCTGGAGGTCGGAATAGGCGTCGAGGTAGTCCGTTCCGAGCTTCTTCTTCGCGGCACGGCGGTGGGTTTCGTTCCTGACTCCGTTCACCGCGCGTCCCGAGCGCTGATCCAACACCAATACGCGATATCCGCTGCTGGCAAGCTTCGGCGCGATCTCGCGATACTCGCCGCGGCTCCACCCTGCTTGGTGAAACAAGACTATCCACGTGGCCGAGGGCGGGGCGGAATCATAGATGTCGGCGCGGGCGAGGATGCCGCCACCCGTGGCGAAGTCGACGCTTCTGAAGCCATCGTTCGCAATCGCGTTCGCGCTCCAAGTGCTCAGCGCCATGGCGGCGGCGAAAACCAGACTCAACTTCTGCATTCATTCCTCCTAGTCGACGGCAAGGACGACCTTACCGCGAGCGCGCTTCGTCTCCATGTAGCGGTGGGCGTCTGCGACGTCCCCGAGGGCGAACGAGCGATCGACGACGACTCGGAGCCGCCCGGAATCGATGTGCTGCCGGAGCCAGTTCAGATCTTCTCGCCGCGACTTGACGACGACGAGCTTCGCTCGTTTGCGGCGGACGAAGGTCCGAGCGACATCTCTGAAGATCCGCGCGCTCGGAACTGTGTGGACGTAGCTACCGCGCGGCGTGAGCAAGTGCGCGAGCTTGTCGAAGTGGTAGTTGCCGAACACGTCGAAGATGACTTCGAAGCGCTCGTCGAGGTTCACGAGCTCGACTTTGCCGTAGTCGATGACCTCGTCGGCCCCGAGCTCTTTCACCAGATCGGCGTTGCGATGACTGCACACGGCGGTGACACGCGCGCCCATGATCTTCGCGATCTGCACTGCGAACACGCCTACGCCGCCCGACGCGCCGTTGATCAAGACCCTTTGTCCGGGCTGAAGGTGCGCGTCGTCACGGAGTGCCTGCAATGCGGTTTGCGCCGCCAACGGCGCCGCTGCGGCCACGTCCAAACCGATGGAAGTCGGCGCGAGCGCGAGCCGTTGGCAGTCGACGGCCGCGTACTCGGCATACGCGCGTCCCGCGAAGTCGTTAATCATGCCGTAGACGAGGTCGCCTTCGTTGAGGTCTGCTCCGAGGCCGGCTTCGACGACTTCACCGGCGATGTCATGTCCGACGATCAGCGGGAACTTCTTGCCCGTCGCAATCTTGAACTTGCCTTTTCGCACGATGATGTCTTTCGGATTCACGCCGATGAAGCGCGTACGCACGAGGACTTGGCTACGGCTCGGCACTGGCCGCGGCACCGTGGCCACGCGCAACACCTCGGGACCTCCGTACCGATCGATGACCACCGCGCGCATTTTGGCGCTTGGATGAATGTGTCTTCCGTATTGAGGAAGCGCACTCATGACTTCGAGTAGCGGTAGAGGAACAAGCCCGAGAGGATTTTTGGCTGAAAGAACGTACTTTTTTCCGGCATCACGACTTCGGGATCGTCGAGGCCCGCGTCGGCGACGGCCATCAGCTCGTCGAGGCTCACCGGGTGAAGGGCGACGGCCATGTCGTAGTCACCGCGGTCGACTGCGGCCTTCATGTCGTCGAGAGACGCTTCCGAATAGTAGTCGAAGTGATCCGGGTCCACGATCATGTCGTGCGTGAGTCCGAGCTTCGGGTAGAGCTCCCGCTCGAGGATTGCGCAATCCAAGCGCCCGACCACGTCGTCGGGCACGTGCTGCGCGTCGAGCTCCCAACAACCGTCCTTCGTGTAGATGCAGAAGCTGTGCTTCGGTGGCGTTCTGAAGGACTCGACCGCCTTCAACGGCAGGTCGCTCGCGATTTCCGAGAACGGCCGAACGCCGTTGATGACGCGGTTGTACGCTTGGATCACGGCTTCCTCGGTGACGTAGCAGAGGAAGTGGGTCTGATGATTGAGCAAGCTCGCGTGGTAGCGATGGTGGCCGTCCGCGATGTAGAGGGGCTCCGTACCGAGCGCGCTTTTGATAGCCTCGCCGGTTTCGCTCTGCTCGGGTACGCGCCAGACCTTGTTCGCGATCCCCTCGAGCTCGCTGAAGCCTCCGAACTCGCTGGTAAAGTGATAGATGGGAGCCGCTTCCTGCTTGGCCTTCTCGAGCGCCGCGGCGATTGGCGCCCGCGTCAGCACGAACACCGGGCCGATGTGTAGGCCCGTCGCGCGACGCATGGCGAGCCGCCCTTTTACCTTGGCGTCGAAGGTCTTCTCGTGCCGAATGACCTCTTTGGCGTCGTACGGCGAGACTTCGGCTGCTGCGAAGACGCCGGTTCGTCGACCTCCGTCCCAGGTTTGCTCGTACACGTAGTACGCCGGTTCCCCATCCTCGATCAGCGAGCCGTTGTCGATCATACGATCGCGCGCCGACGCGGGGTCGTCACCCAAGATGATGTGGAATAGCGAGTTGGCCTGCTGTGACAGCAGGTTCTCGAGTGGCGTTCCCGGCTTGATCACGTCGTAAGGTGGGGACGCGATCTCCGGCGCGCGCGCCGGGTCCGGACGCAACCCGGTGAGTCCGATCGTAGCGACCATATTGAGCTCCTTCGAGGCTTGCCGATCGCATATTGCCCCTGGAAGTCAAGAGCAGCGAGCCGGCACGGCGAAGCCCGGCGCGAAGCGCCCTGCGAAGGCAGAGCGAAGCGAAGGCCGCGGAAGGAGGACTACGCGGTGGGGGTGGGTGGTGCCACCCAACTACGCGAGCTTCAGCGTGCCGCGGTCGCCGTCTAGCGTGACCAGGTCGCCCGTTCGAAAACGCGAGGTTGCGACCCGTAGGTTGACCACTGCCGGCAGCCCGTACTCCCGGGCCACTACGGCGCCATGCGACACGACGCTCCCGACGTCGGTTGCAAGGCCCGCAATCAAGCTGAAGTAGGGTGTCCACCCAACGTCCGTGATTGGCGTAATGAGGATCTCCCCTGCCTCGAGCGCCGCGGCCTCTTCGAGTGTTTCGACGACCCGCGCGCGACCGGTCACGGCGCCTCTGCTCACCGGCTTTCCGACGAGCGCACCGTCTTCGTCTTCTACGGGCTCGAGATGCAAGGGCTCCGGGCGGTCACGAAACAACTGCGGGAAGTGGAGCGGCATCTGGTAGTCGATCACCTCTCGCCGCGACGCTGCAAGGCTTGCGAGCTCACGGCGGCCCGCCAGGAGCTCACCAATCTCGTCGTGCGTCAGGAAGAAGATGGCGTCTTCGTCGGGCAGCCACCCCCCCGCCTCCATCGCCGCGCCGAGCGCCCGATAGGCGTGCTTGAACTCCGTTGTGACGGCAACGAGGCCTGACTTCGTGTGCTCACGACACCGAATCGCCGCGTGCGCGATCGGAAGCAGCCTACGAAGAACGGGGTGGTCCGTCGCGGCCGGCGGGGCCTTGGGTCGCGGCTGTGCGCCATGATCGAGCTTCGCTCGGAACCCCGATTGCAGCGAAGCAACGAGCGGGGCCGGGTCGACCCCCCATCCCTTTTGGCGGAGCTCCAGCTCCCGCACCGCGCGATGGCCGTGGCGGCGGAGGTAGCGTTCGAGCGCGAGACCTGCCTCGCCGCTAGCCGGCGAGCGCAGCCACGCGAGGGCAGCTTCTGCGTCGACAGAGGCGAACGCCTTCTTGGCTTCTGGGTTCTCCAAAAGCGCGTCAACGATGCGTTCGGCACCCTCGGCGATGTCGGCGCTCTCGACGTCCTTTGCGCCCGCGAGCATCTCGGCCACTGTCGCATGGTGCGCTTGCGTCGGCTCCCCGCCCTTCGCCAAGATCCCGAGGAGGATCGGGCCCAGCGCCCCGGAAGACGAAGATGACAGCAGGTGGAGCTCGTACGCCTTCCAAACCTTCGGGAGGCTTTCTTCGATGGTTTGGTAGAGTGCTGCCGCGGTGTCCGTCGTCGGGAGGCTCAGGTCCGCCGAAAGCGCGTCCATTTCTCTACGATGCTTCGCGGCCGACAGGAGCTGGTAGAAGTAGCGCGTTCCACTGACCGCACGCTTCAGCTTCGAAGAGGGTTCCGGCTCGGGGATCTCTTCGATGTCACGCCCACAGAGCGCCATGCACATCTGCGCCTTCGTCGATCCGGCCACCTCGGCAGCGATCTCCGAGAGCATCGTCAAGTTCAAAAACAGGTGGCCGAAATACATGCCGACGTAGCGGATGTGGTCTCCGGGTGGAACGCTGACGCCCGAACGCCGGTACGCGCGCTGCATCCCGATGTCGATGCCGCGCCCGGTCACCGAGTACGTCAACGGCGTGACCGCGCCTGGCATCATCTCACCGATGTTGGCCCACGTGTAGACGTGTGAGGGGTCGGGAGCCGTGTCGAGCTCGTTCGGGTCTGCTGGCAGCTGCGTGATCGGACGGGCTTGAAGCCACCAAAGTCCGCCCTCTGAATCGATCGCCCATTCCATGTCGATCGGTCCTCGAAAATGCGCTTCTGCGCGAAGAGCTCCGTCGACGAGCTGTGCGCGTTCGGCGTCGCTCAGTACCGGTCCCTCTCCCTGAATCTCTTGATCGATCACCACGGAGTCTCGGCTGAGGACCCAGTGGTCGGGTGTTGCATGTCCACTCACCAGTGCTTCGCCGAGCCCGCTCACGGCGTCGACGACGACCTGGTCTCGTCTCGCGTTCATCGGATTCGCGGTGAAGACCACCCCGGCCGCGCGTGCATCGACCATCTGCTGCACGACGATGTTCATCTGCACCTCACGCTGGCCGAGCTTCTCGTCTCGATACGCGGTCGCTCGCGCGTTCTTCAGCGAGCCGACACATTCTCGAATCGCCGCTCCTAGCGCGTCGATGCCCTCGACGTTGAGCAGCGTCTCGTACTGGCCTGCGAACGACGCGTCCGCCGAGTCCTCTCCGAGCGCCGACGAACGTACTGCAACTTTGCCACCCCCGATGCGCCGATAGTGCTCCTCGAGGTCGCGTGGCAGCGTGGCTTCGCTCGCGCCCGCGATCACGAACCCCGGAGGAACCTCGAAACCGTAGCCCAACAGGCGAACGAGTCCCTCGGCTTTGCCCCCGACCGCCTCATCAGTCACCGCTTGCAGCGGGATGCACCTCGGAGCGCCCATCGTTCGGTCACGTGTCACGAACCCGCGGAGACTGTCAAGCGCGGCCCCGGCTCTTGAAACGCGAGCCCATACGTCCTACTCCCGCTATCGGAGGTGTCGATGACCGCTCGAACCGGGCTTCTGCCGTTCTGGAAGAACTACGACCGCAAGCTGTACCTCAAGGCCGCGATTCTCGCGGACGAGCTGGGGTACGATTCGTTTTGGATTCCCGAGGCCTGGGGATACGAGATTTTCTCCCTGCTCACCGAGATCGCGGTTCACACGAAGCAGATCAAGCTCGGCACCGGCATCGTCAACTGCTTCAGTCGTTCGCCCGGATTGCTGGCGATGAACGCAGCAACCGTCGACGACATCAGCGAAGGGCGTTTGCTGCTCGGCATGGGGACGAGCGGCCAACGCGTCATCGAGGGGTTCCACGCGCGTGAGTTCAAGAAGCCTCTCACTCAGCTCCGGGACGTGATTCGCGTGACGAAGACCTTGCTCGCGGGCAAGCGTCTCGACGAAAGCGGAGCAAAGCTCCACGACTATCGCCCGTTCAGCCTTGCGATGCAGCCCTTGCGCCCAGACGTTCCGATCTACGTCGCTGCACTCAAGCAGAAGTCGATTACGTCGATCGGCGAGCTCGCTGACGGTTGGATTCCGACCTTTTGGCCGTACACGAAGCTCGACCAGGGTCATGCATGGATCGCCGACGGCGCCGCCAAGGCTGGCCGCGATCCAAAGGACATCGTGACCGCACCCTTCACGACCGTCATCCCTCTCGGCGACGCAGGGGTTCGTGAGGCGAGACAGATCATCTCGTTCTACATCGGCGGTATGGGGGACTACTACAAGGAGCTCCTCAGCGGCTTCGGCTACGCCGACGAGTGCAAGCGGGTCGACGATCTCTACAAGGACAAGGCGACGCGCTCACAGGCTGCCGACGCCGTCAGCGACGAGATGATCGAAGCGCTCAGCATTGCAGGCGGCCCTCAGCACTGCATCGAGGAGCTGAAACGCCGCCGGGAGTACGGCATCGATCTTCCCATCCTCAACCTGCCATCGAACCTGCCCTGGGAGATGGTGGAGCTCTTCATTCGCACGATGGCGCCGACCGCGTAGCGCTATTTTTGGGTCCACCCTTCCCCTTGCTACTCTCAGGGGGTGCCGGGGGAAGCTCACGACATGCGATCGGCCTGTCATGCCGCCGGGCTTCTTGCCCTGGTGCTCGTGATGGCATGCAGCGTCTATGACGCTTCGCTGATCGCAGAGGGCAACGCCAGCGTGCCGAGCAGGCCCGCGCCCGCGACTAGCTCGCCCGACGATCTGCAGACGCTCGTCTTTGGCCTCAAGGACATCTTCATCCGGCAGTCCGCCGAGCTAGCCTCGAGGACGGGCATCGACCTCGACGCGACCATGACGGACAGTCGCGACGGCGCGACGTGCACGCCGCCATCCGTTGACGGCAAAGTCGTCGGACAACCGGTCGTCGATGGCCACAAGGGGATCGACAACTCCCTTGGCACGAACTTGCTTCCAACGGTGGGAAGCGCTCTTCCGTGCTTGGAGGACAACATCGCGATGACGCAGGGCCGCGGCGTGGGCACCGTCGTGCTTTGGGTACGGGGTTGGAATGGACAGCCCGACGACGCCAATGTCACCGCGGTCCTGACGACCTCGGTCGACGGCACGACCGAGGATCCTTCTCTGGTCGGTTTTCGCGCCAGCGATCCGCTCAACCTCGTGTACCTCGATGGTGATCCGTCGACTCCGGCCCCCAATCCTGGCTGGGATTTCGAGGACTCGTGGTTTCTCGATCCGGTCGACTTTCACCAAGGTGCTTTAGGCGTTCCCACACTCGACCGCCCAAAGCTCGAGCAGGTAGATGGATACGTAGCGTCAGGGCGCCTCGTCGTACCGCTGCTCGACGACACCGAGTTCAAGCTGATTGCAGGGGACGGCAGCTTGGCGAGCGACGGCGGTATGACGGTCGTCGTGAACGGTGGCTTCCTCATCGGCGACATCAGCGAGGACCACAAGCGACTCGAGCGAGGCCTCTTCACGGGGCGTTTCAGCCTCGAAGAGCTCGGCGCTGCGACGCCGGCCATCGGCATGTGCGACATCAACGCGAGCGTGATCGAAACGCTCTTCGGGCAGTTTGCCGACATTCACAGCTCGCCGAGCAGCGATGGCCTCGGCCTGGAGTGTGACGCGTTCAGCCTCGGTGTGACCTTCAACGGCGTCGCTGGACGCATCGCGGGCCTCGCGGCGTTCTCACGCCCCAAGCTCGAGCCGTGCGTGAGCGCTGAACCGGTGGAGATCGACCGCTGCTGCCCGAGCGAGTGGCTCTACGGAGGGACGCGGATCGAGACCTGCAACACGCTCGAGACCGTCGAGAAGGCCGCCCGCTTCGATGGGCTCCCGAGCACCATCCGAATACCGGTGCCGGCTCCAGAGCCGCTCTACTGAAAGCCTTAGGACTCAGACGCCTGCGCTGCGCCGCTTGCGGACTGCCTCTGCGAGCCCCTCGAGGACCGGGACGGTCGCTTCCCAACTCATGCACGCATCGGTGATGCTTTGGCCGTACGTGAGCTCCTTGCTCGCGCCATTGTCCTGCCGACCGCCGACGATGAAGCTCTCGAGCATCACGCCGAAGATGCTTGCGCTGCCTCCTGCGACCTGCTGGGCGATCACGTTCGCCACGCCCGCCTGCTTCTCGTGGTCCTTGCCACTGTTTGCATGACTGCAATCGACCATGACGCGGCCTTCGAGCCCCGCCGACTCGAGCGCGGCGACCGTCTCTTGGATGCTTTCGGCGGAGTAGTTGGGGTTCAGGGTGCCTCCGCGCAGGATGACGTGGCAGTCGAGGTTACCCTTTGTCGCGACGATGGCTGTCAGGCCCTGCTTGGTCACCGAGAGGAAATGGTGCGGGTGTCGCGCTGCCCGGACCGCCTCGACCGCGATGATGATCGTGCCCCGCGTGCCGTTCTTGAAGCCGACAGGCATTGACAGGCCGCTCGCGAGCTCGCGATGAACCTGGCTCTCGGTCGTGCGCGCGCCGATCGCGCCCCACGACACGAGGTCGGCGACGAACTGCGGCGAAATCGGGTCGAGAAACTCCGTGCCTGTCGGAAGATCCATCTCGGCGAGGGAGCTCAGCAATCCACGCGACACGCGCAGGCCGTGATTGATGTCGAAGCTTCCGTCGAGGTTCGGATCGTTGATGAGGCCTTTCCATCCGACCGTCGTGCGAGGCTTTTCGAAGTACGTGCGCATGGCGATGAAGAGGTCGTCCGCGAGCTCGTCCCGTAGCGGTTTCAGTCGGCTGGCATAGTCGAGGGCGGCCTTCGGATCGTGAATCGAGCACGGTCCAACCACCACCACGAGGCGGTCATCTTTGCCGTGAACGATGTCGCTGATCTGACGGCGTGCGTCGGCCACGCGCGCGACGGCCTCCTCGCCAGGGTGGATCTCCTCCATGAGGATGGCGGGCGGAATCAGCGGCCGTATGTCATCGATTCGGACGTCGTCGGTCGGTGGGCGGAACATCAGGTCGCGATCCCTAGCATGGAAGGGCGTCGCCGTCCCGCGTTGCCCGCCGCGCCGTGCTACATCGCGGCTGCGTGATGGCGTTCGTTCGGCTCTTTCCTTTGTGGGTCACCCTCGGTGGCGTCGTCGCGCTGATGCATCCGCCGGCGTTTACCTGGTTCCTCGAGCTCGGGCTGATCACGCCGGGTCTCCAGATCATCATGCTCGGCATGGGGCTCACCCTGGAGATGTCTGATTTCTCGCGCGTGCTGCGCGCACCAGCGCCGATTGGCTGGGGCGTTCTGCTGCAATACACGGTCATGCCGACGCTCGGTTGGGGGATGGGCTATCTATTTTCGCTCCCTACGCCGTTCGCGGTCGGGCTCGTGCTCGTGTGCTGTTGCCCGGGGGGCACGGCGTCGAACGTCATTGCGTACTTGGCCAAGGCCGACGTCGCGCTCTCAGTCTCGATGACTGCGTTTTCCACGATGTTGGCCGCGCTCTGCACACCGTTGCTCACCACGTGGATCGTCGGCAGCCGGGTGGACGTGGATGGTTGGGGTCTGTTCCTCAGCACGGCCAAGGTGGTTCTACTGCCCGTCGCGGTGGGCTTGTTCATGCGACGCTACCTTCCGCGGCTCACCAACCGGCTCTTGCCCATCGCGCCGGCGGCCGCGGTGCTGATGATCGTGGCCATCGTATCCGCGATCCTCGGGGCCCAAAAGGACGCGGTGCTGGACTCCGGCTTTTCGTTGTTGGGCGCGGTGGTCACCACGCACACGCTCGGGTTCTTCATGGGCTACTTGCTCGCCGCGTGGGGCTCCCACGACCTGCGCGTGGCGCGCACCACCGCAATCGAAGTGGGGATGCAGAACTCGGGCCTCGGAGCGGTGCTCGCGCAAGCTCACTTTGCGAATCCGCTCACGGCGATCCCAAGCGCGATCTCCGCCATCACCCATTGCATCATCGGGAGCGCGTGCGCCGCTTGGTGGTCGAGGCGAGCGCCGCCTCAGGTTTCCGAGGGTTTCTCCGCATGAGCGTGTGAGACGTCTCACAGTTCCTTGAAATCCTTTAAAACTACTATAATCTAGTGCTGCGGTATATGCGGCTCGTCCGTCCGCGCTAGAACGATGAACTCAAAGCTCAAGCTCGTGCTGTCACTGCTCGGCCTGTGCGCCTGCAGTGTCTACGACCCGGCGCTCCTTGCCGAGGGGCTCGCAGGGGTCCCGGACCGGCCGCCGGCGAGCACGAGTAAGTCGACCGACGAGGTCCAAGCGATCTTCGCGTTCCGCAACATCTCACTCGACCAGTCGGGCGATCGCTGGCGCCGCTTTGGCCTCGACCTCGACGGGATGAACACCGCCTCGATTGAGGACGCAGCGGAGTGCGTGGCCGCGAACGGGAGACCCACCCTCGATGGCGAAAAGGGCATCGACAACTCATTCGGTCAGAATGTGCTCCCGACCGTCGTGAGCCTAATCTCGTGCCTGGAGGACAACATCGCGCTCAACCAGGGGCTTGGCTTCGGGACGGTGCTGCTCCGTCTTCGCGAGTGGAACGGCACGCCCAACGACGCGAAGGTCGACATCTCGGTCCTCTCCGCTGTCGATGGGACCTCGGCAGATGATGTCGCCGGTTTCGAGTGGGGCGGCACCGAGGGCGCGACCTTGAAGTTGCCCGGCGCGAGCGAGGACGCCCCGCCTCCGGCTTGGGATGGCGACGATGTCTTCTATGTCGACCCCGGCAGTCTCGTCGCAGGCGACATGCAGCATCCGTTGGTTTGGAAGACCGACGGATACATCAGCAACGGGCGCGTCGTGCTTCCAGTGGACACAGCTGCGACGTTCGTGTTCCTGACGGGTCCGGGGAGCTTCTGGCTTTCGCTGAACGGTTATCTCATCGCGGACATCAGCGAGGATGGCCAAACTCTCGAAAAGGGCCTGCTCGCAGGGCGCTTCTCGGCCGGCGAGCTGGTGGCGACTCTGAGACCGCTCGGGATCTGTGACGAAGGCTTTCGTGGCAGCGTGACGAGCCTTCTGACCAACAATCTCGACGTCCGGATCGATCCAACGCTTGGGGATCCCGACGACCAGTGCACGGCGAGTAGCATCGCATTTAGTTTCCAGGGCATTCGCGCCCGCATCGCTCAGACCATCGCGCCTGTCGAGCTTCCGATCCCGGATCCTTGCGCGGGTGGTGGTCCGCAGTCGGGCATTCAGCCGGCATTTGATCGCTGCTGCCGTTCTGTCGAGCTCAACAGCCCAAGCCAGCTTCCGGCCGAGTGCACGGCGGAAGACCTACAGCGCTACACCGATCTTCCGAACCCGATTCCGGTGCCCCTCGAAGAGGCGTTCTAGCTGACTTCGAAGGACTGGCCGCAACCACAGTCGCCGACTGCGTTCGGGTTATTCCACTTGAAGCCGTAGCTCATAAGGCTCTGCTCCCAATCGAGCACCGCGCCTTTGAGGAACTCGAGGCTGCGATTGTCGACCACCACCGTCAGGCCATCGAAGTCGAAGACGAGGTCTTTCTTCGGGCGGATCTTCGTGGCGAAGTCGAAGACATAGTAGTACCCGGAGCAACCGCCACCCTTGATGCCCAGGCGCAGACCCTCGACGGGCGCGTCGGCGTCCGCGACCTTCTGCTTGCCCATTTCGATGGCCCTTGGCGTGAGGGTGATGCCGTCGGCGTTGCTCATCACCCTCTATCTAAGGCTTGAAATGGAACTTCGCCACCCTGCCCGATCGGCAGCCGTCACCAATCGATCGGTTTTCCGCTCTGCTTCGCGGCCCACAGCGGCGAGCGCGCGCGGAGCTCGTCGACCGTGCTGAGCACAGCCTCGGCCACCTGATCCACCTCGGCTTCCGTCGAGTGGCGCCCAATGCCGAAGCGGATCGATGCGGCGCTCCACTCTTCGGGCACGCCCATCGATTCGAGGACGTAGCTCGGCCCGGAGTCTGCGCTGCTGCACGCGGCGCCGCTCGACACCGAGACGACCTCGCAGAGCTTCAGCAGCAACGCCGCGCCGTCGACGTAGCCGAACGACATGTTCAGGTTCCCCGGGTGACGAGGAGCTCCGACGCCGTTGACCTGCGCTTCTTCTATCGATTCGTCGAGCCTCCGCTCCAGCTTGTCCCGGAGGTGGGCGATTCGCTCTGCTTCCGCGTGGCCCTCACGTTGCATGATCGAAGCAGCCGCGCCGAAGCCGACGATTCCTGCGACGTTCACGGTACCCGAGCGGAAGCCTTGCTCATGACCGCCACCATGCACCTGAGGAAGCGGGAGACCGCGCGCTCGAAGCGAGCGCGCGATGTAGAGAGCGCCCACACCTTTCGGGCCATACATCTTGTGAGCGGACGAGCTCGCAAGGTCGATGTTCATCTCATCGACCGAAAAGGGTAGATACCCGAGACCCTGAGCTGCGTCGCAGTGAAAGGTGATGCCGCGCGCGCGGGTCAACGCGCCGATCGCGCCGAGGTCCTGCGCGACTCCGATCTCGTTGTTGGCGAGCATGATGCTCACCAGCACCGTGTCGTCCGCGAGCGCGTTCGCGATGGCGTCCGTGCCAACACGCCCGTCCTCGTCGACATCGAGCCGCGTGATGCGCCAACCGTCGCGCTCGAGCGCGCTACAGGTATCGAGCACGGCTCTGTGCTCCGTGCACACCGTGACGATGTGCTTGCCCTCGGAGGCCCGGCCCCGGGCCGTTCCGGCGATGGCGAGGTTGTCGCTTTCGGTCGCGCCGGAGGTGAAGATGACCTCGTCCGGGCTTGCCCCGATCAGGCCTGCCAGCTCCGACCGCGCGGCCTCCACCGCATCCTTCGCTTCCTTGCCGTGCGCGTGGATAGGGCTTGCCGCGTTGCCGAAGCGTGCGCTGAAATAGGGCAGCATCGCTTCTAGGACCCGCTCATCCACCGGGGTCGTGGCGTGGTAGTCCATATAAATGGGCATCTGCGTCATTGGCTCGCCCCATCCTAGCGCCGACCATGTGCGCCTCCAACGCCTTGGTCTATGCTTTGAGCATGGCAGGAGCGAGCATTCTTTGTGGTACCGACCTCAGCTCGGCGGGGACCCGTACGGTCGACCTCGGGATCGCAGCGGCGAAGGCGTTTGGTGTGCGTTTGGACCTCGTGCACGTCTTGGACGACGCGGATTCCTGGTGGCCAGAGTCCGCCGAGCTCAAAGAGGCGGCGGATGCGGCGAAGGAAGACACGACTCGATACGAGGAGGCGCTGGACGTGGAGCTTCGCAAGGAGCAGCACCGCTGCGCGGCCGCGGGGGTCGAGTGCGAAGCGCTCGTCGTTCGAGGGCGTCCTTGGCGCGTCATCCCTGAGCTCGCAGAACAGCGTGGGTCCTTTCTCATCGCGATTGGACCCTACGGCTCGAGCGGGCCTCGCACACTCGATAGCCGCGGCCGGACCGAAACGGTGATCGGCTCTACCGCCGAACGCGTGGTTCGGGTGTCAGGGCGTCCTGTGTTCATGGCGACTGGCGAGCGACCGATTCCGGATGGGCTGCAAGGCACGAAGTGGCTCGTTGGCACCGACTTCTCCGACTCGGCGCTTTCGGCCGTCTCGTGGGCCAAGCGCGCTGCCGCGCGGGTCCACGGGGAGCTTCACATTGCGAACGTAGTCATTCCTGCCGGAGGCGAGGACAAGCCCGACGAGGAGCGCACGTGGCGTCAGGTGCTGCGCGACCAAAGCAAGCTCGAAGCCGGGAAAAAGCTGGCCGAGTACGCAAAGGAGCACGCGCCCGGCGCGGAGATCCACCAGGTCGTCTCTGCCGACTACGCATCGCACGCGCTTTGTCGCGCTTCGGAAGAAATTCCTGCCGATGTCATGGTCGTTGGAACGCACCGGCAGACCGTGCTCGGGAGACTATTCATCGGAAGTACAGCCACGCGCTGTCTTCGGATAGCGCCGGTGCCGGTGTTAGTCGTCCCCGAGGCCGCTCGGTAGGCCGTCGAGGCTCTCGGCGTTCTTGTCGCGTTGGTATTTCGCCACGCCTTCCGCGCCTTTGCTCTCTGCCCAGCGTTGAAGCTGATCCCGCTCGCCCTTGTAGTCGTAGAGCGGCACGCCATAGCCGCATGAGTCGCTGATGCGCGTGGCGCGGATGCGAATCACCGCACGCACGCCGGGGTAGTCCTCGAAATGCCCGAGCAAGCTGTGGAACTCCTCGTCGCTCGGCTCCACGGCGTCTCCGCTTCCGTGGATGCGCACGATGCGCGGCGGTCCATCGAACGCGCAGAACATGATGCAGATGCGTCCGTTCTCCCGAATGTGGGCGATGGTCTCGACGCCGCTCCCGGTGAAATCTAGGTAGGCGATCGTGTGGTCATCGATGACCGCCAACGTGCCCTGGCGGCCCTTTGGCGACACGTTCACATGCCCCTCCGCGGTGAGGGGTGCCGTGGCGACAAAGAACATCTTCTGCTCTGCGATGAAATCCCGGAGCTTCGGGACGAGCGCATCGTAGGTCTTTGACATCCGGGCAAGCTTGACACCCCCGAGGCCGTACTCTAGATCAGCATACAGGACTTAAACGGTCCGATATCTAACTGATTGTAAATGCTGCGTATTTCGAAAATGACCGACTATGCAGTCGTGCTGGCTACGCACTTGGCGGGCGCGGAAGGCTCTCATGCGGCGCGCGACCTGGCCCTCTACACCCACATCCCGGAGCCCACGGCGAGCAAGGTGCTGAAGAAGCTCGCACGGGCAGGGGTGGTGAGCTCGCATCGCGGGGCCAAGGGCGGCTACGCGCTGGCGCGCGCTCCCCAACAGATTGGGATTCACGAGGTCATCCAGGCGATCGAGGGGCCGATCGCGGTCACGGAGTGCTCCGACGAAACCAACGAGTCTTCTTGCGAGTACGAAACCAACTGCGGCGTTCGCGCGAACTGGCAGCGGATCAACCTTGCTGTCCAAAGCGCGCTGTCGAGCATCACCTTGGCCGACATGGCTGTTCCGGGAACCGCCGAGCTGGTCTCGCTCGCGCGCTCGGGCACTGAGGCCGACCGCCTTCGCGCAGGCTTGGAGTAAACAAATGACAACTGCCACCGAATCGATCGACGAGATCCTGAAGAAGAACTACGACGCCGGCTTCGTTACCGACATCGAGCAGGAGTATGCGCCTCCCGGTCTGAACGAAGACATCGTTCGTTTCATCTCAGCGAAGAAGGAAGAGCCGGAGTGGTTGTTGGAGTGGCGGCTCAAGGCGTACCGGCGCTGGCTGCAGATGAAAGAGCCACGCTGGGCGAAAGTCAGCTACCCCGAGATCGACTACCAGGACATCTGCTACTACGCGGCGCCGAAGTCCAAGGATGACGCGCCCAAGAGCCTCGACGAGGTCGACCCCGAGCTGCTGGCTACCTACGAGAAGCTCGGCATTCCGCTTCACGAGCGTGAGATCCTCGCTGGCGTTGCGGTGGACGCGGTGTTCGACAGCGTGTCGGTCACGACGACGTTTCGGAAGAAGCTCTCCGAAGTCGGCGTCCTCTTCATGTCGTTCTCGGAGGCCGTGCACGAGCATCCGGAGCTCATCAAGAAATACCTCGGCTCGGTCGTTCCGGTGTCCGACAATTTCTTTGCCGCGTTGAACAGCGCGGTCTTCAGCGACGGCTCGGTCGTCTACATCCCGAAGGGCGTCCGTTGCCCGATGGAGCTCTCGACCTACTTCCGCATCAACGCCGCGAAGACGGGGCAGTTCGAACGCACGCTCATCGTCGCCGACGAGGGCAGCTACGTGAGCTACCTCGAAGGGTGCACGGCACCGATGCGCGATGAAAACCAGCTTCACGCCGCAGTGGTCGAGCTCGTCGCGCACAAGGACGCGCAGATCAAGTACTCCACCGTGCAGAACTGGTACCCCGGCGACGAGAATGGCAAGGGCGGCATCTTCAACTTCGTGACCAAGCGCGGGCTCTGCGAAGGTGAGCGTTCGAAGATCAGCTGGACCCAAGTCGAGACGGGTTCCGCGATCACCTGGAAGTACCCGAGCTGTATCCTCAAGGGCGACGACTCGATCGGCGAGTTCTACTCGGTGGCGCTCAGCAACCACCGCCAACAAGCCGACACTGGCACCAAGATGATTCACCTCGGCAAGAACACGAAGTCGACGATCATCTCGAAGGGCATCAGCGCCGGCCACGGGCAACAGACCTACCGCGGCGGCGTGAAGATCATGCGAGGGGCATCGAACGCGCGGAACTACACGCAGTGCGATTCGCTTTTGATCGGTGACAAGTGCGGGGCCCATACCGTGCCCTACGTCGACGTGCGCAATAGCACGTCCAAGCTCGAGCACGAGGCAACGACCTCTCGCATCGGTGAGGACCAGCTCTTCTATTGCCGGCAGCGAGGGCTTGCCGAGGAAGATGCCGTCAGCCTCATCGTCAACGGGTTTGCCAAAGAGGTGCTCAAAGAGCTGCCGATGGAATTTGCCGTAGAGGCGCAGAAGCTTCTCGGCGTGAGCTTGGAAGGAGCCGTGGGCTGATGTTGAAGATCGAAGACCTGCACGTTGAAGTGGACGGGAAGACCATCCTCAAGGGGATCACGCTCGACATTGCAGCCGGCGAAGTGCACGCGATCATGGGCCCGAACGGCTCGGGCAAGAGCACCTTGGCGTACGTGCTTGCGGGCCGTGAGGGCTACGAGGTGACCAAGGGAAGCGTGACCTACAAGGGGCAGAATTTGCTCGAGATGGAACCGGAGGTTCGCGCCGCAGAGGGCGTTTTTCTTGGATTCCAGTACCCAGTGGCGATTCCTGGCGTCAGCAACATCTACTTCCTGAAAGCCGCGCTCAACGCGATTCGAAAGCACCGTGGTGAGGACCCGCTCGATGCGATCGACTTCATGAAGCTCTCGAAGGAGAGAGCGGGGCTGGTGCAGCTTCCCGATCAGCTCACGAAGCGCTCCGTCAACGACGGCTTCAGCGGTGGTGAGAAGAAGCGGAACGAGATCTATCAGATGGCGATGCTCGAGCCCTCGCTCGCCGTGCTCGACGAGACCGACTCGGGTCTCGACATCGATGCGCTCAAGGTCGTCGCGGAAGGCGTCAACGCTCTTCGTGGACCGGAGCGCGCCATGCTCGTCATCACGCACTACCAGCGCCTCCTCGACTACATCGTGCCCGACGTCGTACACGTCTTGATCGACGGCCGAATCGTTCGCACTGGAGACAAGAACCTAGCCAAGCAGCTCGAAAAGGACGGCTACCGTGAGGTTCGGGACGCCATTCAGCTGTGACTGACAACACACCCAAGACGCTGCTCGAGAGCCTTCCGAGCTCCTTCGACACGGGGCCTGAGTGGTTGCGCGGGCTCCGCCTTCGCGCGGCGGATGCGCTCCGGACGCAGGGGCTGCCGACCAAGAAGACCGAAGCCTGGCGATTCACTCCCGTGCGGTCGGTGGTCGAAGCGGAGCTGAGTCCCGCTCGGGCGGACACCCTGTCGATGGCTTCCACGTTGCCCGTTGGCGTGACGGCGCGCCAGCTGCGAGAGGTGTTGGCGAGCGAGCCCGGGCTCTTGGACGGCCGCCTCGATTTGGCAGGCGCGCCGGAGCACTTCGCTGCGCTGAACACGGCGCTCTTCACAGATGGTCTTTGGATCGACGTTCCGAATGGCACTGCCGTCGACACGCCCATCGAAATCACGCACGCGATAGGCGGGGAGGGTGTCAGTTACCCCCGCGTGTTGGTGACCGCGGGCGAAAACGCCGAGCTCACGTTGATCGAAACCTATCAGGGCCAAGCCGGCGGCGGGCTCACCAACTCGGTCGTCGAAGTCGACCTCGGACGGAATGCTCGGGTGAGCCACGTTCGCGTGCATGAGAACGCTGGGCTTCAGGTTGGCCGGGTGGACGTGCGCCAAGCCGCAGACAGTCGCTACCGATCGACGGTCATCACGCTTGGCGGCGAGCTGCTTCGGTTCGACGTGCGGGCGCTGCTCGACGGCAAGGGCGCCGAGTGCCAGCTCGACGGCGCGTACCTCGTCGAAGGCGAGGATCATGTCGACCATCACACCCGTGTGGAGCACCGCGCCCCGCATTGCCGCAGCAATCAGACGTACCGGGGCATCGCATCGGGCAAGGGCACGGCGGTCTTCGACGGTATCGTGGTCGTCCATCGTGACGCCCAGAAGACCGAGGCCCACCAGGAGAACCGGAACCTTCTATTGAGCGAAACCGCGACCATCCACACCAAGCCGCACCTCGAGATCGACGCGGACGACGTGGTGTGCAGTCACGGGGCAACCGTCGGCGCGCTCGACGAGGATCAAGCTTTCTACCTTCGCGCGCGCGGTATTCCCGCGGACCTCGCTCACGCCATGCTCACCTACGCGTTCCTCGAGTCGATCATCGATCGAGTGAGCCATGAGCCCACGCGCACCCGCATGCGCGAGGCGCTGATCGCCCGGATCCCTCACGGAGACGAGATTCGGGAGGTGACATGACGTACCCAACTCCCTTGGCCGAGGCTCCTTCGCCTGCGTTTGACGTCTTGCGCGTTCGAGAGGACTTTCCGGCGCTCCATCAAGAGGTCCACGGAAAGCCGCTGGTCTATCTCGACAGCGCCGCGACATCATTGAAGCCCCAGGCCGTGATCGATGCAGTCGACGAGGTGTACGCAAAGGATTGCGCCAACATTCACCGCGCGGTGCACCTTTTGTCTCAGCGGGCGACGGCTCGCTACGAGCAAGCTCGGAAGAAGGTCCAGGCGCTCCTCAACGCCGAGAAGAAGAGCGAGATCATCTTCACGCGTGGCACGACCGAAGCGATCAACCTCGTCGCGCAAAGCTACGGAGCGGGCGTGCTCCGCGAAGGCGACGAAGTCCTCGTCACCGAGCTCGAGCACCACTCGAACATCGTTCCTTGGCAGATGCTTTGCCAGCAGACGGGGGCCAAGCTCGTGGTTGTCCCGATGACCGACCGCGGCGAGGTGCTGCGCGAGTCGTTTGAAGAAAAGCTCAGCGAGCGCACCAAGATTGTCGCGATGGCACATGTGTCGAATGCCCTCGGCACCGTGCTTCCTGTGGAGGAGCTCATCGCGCTTGCGCATCAGAGGGGGGCTGTGGTCCTGCTCGACGGCGCGCAGGCCGTGTCACACGCAGGGGTCGATGTGCAGGCGCTCGACTGCGACTTCTACGCGTTCAGCGGGCACAAGCTCTACGGTCCCACCGGCATCGGCGCGCTCTACGGTAAAGAGCGGTTGCTCGAAGGGATGCCGCCGTATCAGGGCGGCGGGGACATGATTCGGTCGGTGACCTTCGACGAGACGATTTACAACGACTTGCCTTACAAGTTCGAAGCAGGCACTCCGAACATCGCCGGCGCAATCGGGCTTGGCGCCGCCATCGATTACTACGCCTCGTTCGACCAAGAGGCCATTCATGCGCATGAGGACCGGGTCCTTCGATATGCGACCGACGCGCTCGAATCCGTGCCCGGCGTTCGTTTGATCGGGACAGCCCCCGGCAAGGTCGCGGCGCTGTCGTTCCTGATGGAGGCCGCCCACCCGCACGACATCGGCACGATCGTCGACTCGGAAGGCGTCGCGATCCGCACTGGGCATCACTGTGCGCAGCCGGTGATGGAGCACTTCGGCATCGCCGCGACGGCGCGGGCTTCGCTCGGCATGTACAACACCACGGATGACATCGATGCACTGGTGCGGGCCCTTGAAAAGGTGCAGGAGCTATTCGGCTGATGGACTTGCGCGAGCTCTATCAAGAAGTGATTTTGGACCACGGGAAGAACCCGAGGAATCACCGATTCCCTGAGCCGTACAATCGCGAAGGGCGCGGCTACAACCCGCTTTGCGGCGACAAGATCACGCTCCGTCTTCAGCTCGATGGCGACACGATCACCGACATTGGTTTCATCGGCCAAGGGTGTGCGATCTCGCAGGCCTCGTGTTCAACCATGACCGAGGCCCTCAAGGGTAAGACTCTCGGCGAAGCCGAGGCGATGTTCGGCAAGTTCCACAAGATGGTCACTGTCGAGGAGGGCTCGGAAGCAGACCTCGACGCGCTCGGCAAGCTTGCAGTGTTCGCCGGGGTCCGCGAGTTCCCCATGCGCGTCAAGTGCGCGACGCTCGGCTGGCACACCCTCAACCAAGCCCTTCGTAACGAAGAGGCGGAAGCGACGACGGAGTAGAGCGGTGAGCGACGACATCGAACGCTTGAAGATCCACAAGATCAAGCCGCGCACCACGTCCGACCACGTGTTCTTGCCGGTGTCTGACGTGCCGCACCCTCCGACGGAACCGATCAGCGAGGCGGTCGGCGGAACCGGCGAGAAGCCCAAGGAGCCGATCGATCCGGCGAAGGTCGAAGACGCGGTGATCAAAGCGCTTCAAACGGTGTACGACCCGGAGATCCCGGTGAACATCTACGAGCTTGGCTTGATCTACGGCGTCGAAGTGTCGGAAGACGGTCGCGCCGAAATCAAGATGACGCTGACCGCGCCGGCCTGCCCCGTGGCGGGCGCACTGGTCGAAGAAGTGGCAGAGAAGTCGGGCCGCGTCGAAGGTGTCTCCACGTCACACGTCGAGCTCGTTTGGGATCCGCCCTGGACCCCCGACAACATGACCGACGCCGCAAAGCTCGAGCTTGGCATGCTCTAAGACAGGCTACTAGAAGACCCTGTCTAGCGAAGAGCTGCATTCGGCCGACCATGCCGCACGGGCTACGCCGCTCGAAACTCAGCCTCAGTGCCTCCGAGGATTCGTTCTAAATCTCTGCGGATGATCGTGTTGCTCGTGCGTGCAACCAACGCGCTCGCCCCGGGGATCAACCGTCGCAAGGTCTCGAGCGGCGCCAGCACTGCGCGAACCGGGTACTCGGAGTACTTCCACAGGTCGTTTGGGATATCCAGGTTGTCCGCGATTTCGGGACCGTTGAGTGCGCGCGCGAGTCCGTTGTGAAACCGGCTGACCGCGACGCCGAGGATGCCTGGGCCGGCGCCCCTCGCGTTTTGCTCGGGGACCTTCAGGAGTTGGCGCGTCAGGGCGAGCGAATCTTCATCCGGCCCCGGCTGCACCAAGCGAATGAGCTCTGCGATGCGGCGGGTTTCGGCCTCGCTCCCAAGGTGAGCGAGGAGCCAGGGGTCGACGCCGCTCAGGTGGCCGCAGTACCGCCACATCGCGAGGATCGCTTTTCGTTCACTGGGGTCGACGTGAAAGCCGAGCCTTTGGACGCCGTCAAGCATCAGCAGCGAAAACTCGAGCAGGGTGCCGAGCATATCCGCTTGGTTGATTGGGACGCCCCAGTCCTCGGTTCGCCACTCCGGCGATCGAGCGCAGGCGCTCCGAACGTGTGCGTGAATCAGAGCGACCCGAAGCGAGATCTCGTGCCCGGGACGGCCCCGGCGGAGACCATCGACTTGGGATGCCTCGCTCACGAAACGTGCGGTCTCCGCGAGACGGCGCTGCGCGTTGTGACGGAGCTGTCCGGTGAACGCCAGAGGCTTGACGGCTGCGCTCGAGTGATAGCCATTGATCAGCGACCAGGCGCTGAGGACGATCATGCCGAGGAGCCCGAAACGCTGATAGGCGAGGGCGCCGCCGCGCAGCTCCGCAAAGTCGACCCAAGGAGGAATGCTCTCCGACCGCTCGAAGAACCGTCGGAGCTCGGCGGGCGGATCGGAGACCGAGGACAGCCCGCGCGCGAATGCGACCTCGAATTGCGACTTGGCCTGCTCTCCGCCCTGCTGCAACCACGCGGCGAGGTCGTCGGCGATCGGGTCGCCAACGAAGTAGTAGCTGGCGTACCGATCCGCGTCGGCTCCGAACTCGCGTCGAGCTTGCTCACGGTTGCAGTAGCGACTCGGAAGACGTTCCACCATCAGACCCTCCTCTAGGGATATCTACTGTCGGCGCCAGTGCCGGTGATAGCGGCTTGCAGCTCTTGCGTCCGCTCCTATGCCTGTATAATGCCCCGAACCGTTCTCATCGTACTTGCAATCGCTGCCCTCGGGGTCGGTTGCGACCGGGACGCGTCCCCTTCGCGCCCTGCCTCGTCTCTCGACCTCACCGATGGGGCGCCCGCGCCAGAGCGTTTCGTGAAGCAATACGGCACCTTCGACAGCTATTGGTACCAGGGCAAGGCGGAGCTCACGCGGTACGCGTTGCGCCAGTCGCGCTACGGCGACGTTCACGACGGAGAGGCTGTGCTGATCTTCGTCACCGAGGACTTCCTGCCCAAGCTCCAGGTCAAACACGAAGGTGGAGAGTCGGCGGATGCGATCTCGGTGCTGAAGGTCAACGCCTACCGCCGCTTCTACACCGGGATCTACCCATACACCGTCATGACCTCGTCCTTCACCCCGGCGGCCGGGTCTCCGACGCTAAAGCTCAGCAACACGGTGCAGGAGTGGTGCGGCCAGGTGTACAGCCAGATCAACCGACGGGACGACGGGATCCACACGCTGATGCATTCGTACTTCCAGGGCGAAGCGGACCAGAAGACGGTCCTTCCGGCCGCCACGCTGGAGGATGGGCTCTGGGCGCAGGTCCGAATCGCTCCCGATCGCATCGAGGAAGGCAAGCAGGAGATCGTCCCTGCACTCGACTACATCCGGATGCGTCACAAGGCGCTCCGCCCCTATCCAGCGAGTGTGTCGCGGCGAAGCGGTGTCGAGACCGACTTGGTCGACCACCCGCTCGATGCGCTCGAGGTCGCCTACCCCCCGCTTGGTCGGAAGCTCGTGATCTACTACGAGCACGACTTCCCCCACATCATCCAAGCGTGGGAAGAAACCGAAGGCCCGTTCCGCACGACCGCGGTGAGAACCAACGCGATCGTCGACGACTACTGGCATCACAACGCGGCCGACGACGCGTCGTATCGAGAGGCGTTGGGGCTGGAGTACTAGGCGCGTCGTTACGCACCACGCGCGGGCGTCGAGGTACACACGGGGCGCGGAAGAGACCCGACAGGGGTTTCACGGGGCGGGGCGGCCTGCAGATGTGGCCGGAAGGCCCGGAGCATCGGTCGCGACGCACGTGCTCGGGAGCGGGTCCCGCTCGGCCGGCTCTACACGGCGCCATACAACTCGCCTCCCGCCCACTCCCTGTGCCGCGCATCCCGACCGATCCTCCTCCACACGCAATCGCCCCCCCCCCAAGCCATGCGCGGCAGCGCGAGCCCGCAGGGCGAAGCCCGGCGCGCATGCGCCGCCAAGCCCGAGCGAAGCAAGGGGCGCGGAGGCACGCTGCCCACTCGCGTGAGAGTGATACTGAACTACGGGTGGGGGTGGGCGGGTGGACTCAACTAAAACCAAACCAGGCCGCCATCCCAGCAACCACCCAGAAGCCAGCAACCCGCGAGCCCGCAGGGCGAAGCCCGGCGCGCATGCGCCGCCAAGCCCCGGCGAAGCACGGGTGCGCGGAGGGAGGACTACGGGTGGGGGTGGGCGGGTGGATTTAACCAAGACCTCCCGACGCCAATCGCGTTCCGCAGACGCTGGCGCTGACGCGTTCGCTGGCGCTGGCGCTGGCGCTGGCGCTGAACGCTGACGCTGGCGCTGAACGCTGGCGCTGGCGCTGACGCTGGCGCTGAACGCTGGCGCTGAACGCTGGCGCTGAACGCTGGCGCTGGCGCTGAACGCTGGCGCTGAACGCTGGCGCTGGCGCTGACGCTGCTCTAGTCTCCGCCCCTCATGACGCGCGACCTCTCAGGCCGGTGTGGCACTTGCGGTTGGTATATCCGCAAGCGTGAGGAGCCCGACGAGTCGTGGGTTGGGAACTGCCGGCTCGGGACACTGCAATGGCCGGTCAAAGACACGGCGACTTGCTCGAGTCACAAGCCTAAGGACGTCCCTTGGGAGCAGGCCCTCAAGCGTAAACCTGCGGCGGGAACACCGCGCCGGTATCGCGAAGAATCGCCCCCCAAGCCGCGCCCACATATCCCTTCGGAGATTGGAATCGACATGGATCAAGACACCTTCCGACAAGTCCTTCGCGAAGTCCTTCTCGACGAGCTCGGCATTCGCAACGTCGACATGGGCGACCGCTGGAACGACGGCGAGCTCGTTTTGGTGCCAGGCCGCGAAGGCACGCAGGAAAAACGGATCCCCCTCGACGTCTTCTTCAAGAAGATCGTGATGGTGCGTGACAAGCTCCGCGTCCTCGAACAGAAGATCAACGGCCACAAAGGCCTGAGCGAGGAAGACAAGGTCCAGCTCCAGCAATACATTACCGGCGCCTATGGCTCCCTCACAACGTTCAATGTGTTGTTCAAGACCAAAGAAGATCAATTCAGCGGTCAAAAGAAATAGGCACATACCCGCGGAAGCCAAACGCAGGACGCCCGGGCTTGTCACACTATACTCCCCCCGTGCTCTATTTCGCCTACGGATCCAATCTCGATTCTGAGCACTGGAATGCTTGGTGCAGGGACAAAGGCTACGATTCGACTTCGATCGAGCCCCTCGGGCGTGCGTGGTTGCCTGACTACGAGCTCGTGTTTCACTACCAGTCGCGCCTTGGGAAGAGTGGGAGACTCGACATTCAGCCGCGACGCGGTACCGCGGTCCCAGGAGCCTTGTTTCGCGTGCACGACTGGGCGGGTCTCGACGCCAAGGAGGGTGTTTCGGTCGGCTGCTACCGACGACTCGCCGTCACTGCGTTGACCGACGACGGCCGCGCCCATTCATCGATGACCTACACAGTCTGTGATGCGCGCGTGGAGGGATTCGTGGCTCCGGGACCTCAGTATCGAGAGATCGTCAGGCGCGGCCTCTCTCGTTTCGGCCACGGTACCGAAGGGTTTCTCGCGGCAGCCGAGGGCGTGGCGCCGTCTCCAATGCCGAGCACGCTCTTCGCGTACGGGACCCTGATGCGCGGCGAGCGCAGCCATGGTTTGTTGAAACATCGGATCCGGCGCTCGCATGGACCGGCCCATGTCGTGGGAGCCTCCTTGGTTCGGATCGATTGGTACCCTGGCTTGGTGCTCAGCGACGGTGGAGCGGTGCGTGGCGAGCTCTATGAGGTGGCTGAAGTCGACTCCCTGCTTCGTGAGCTCGACGCCTACGAAGATTTCGTCGGCTACGATCATCCGGAGTCCTTGTACCGGCGCTCGCTCGTGAGCGCAGTTGCTGGCGGTGGATCCGTGCTCGCCTGGACGTACATCTTTCTGGGTGATCCCAAGGCGTTTCCCCTGATTTCATCGGGAAGCTGGACGGATGCTTGACCCGTTTCGGGGAGACCCTAAACTGAACTCAGAGATGAAGACCCACTGCGACATGCTGCGTAGCTACTACTTTTGGTTCACCGACTGAGGTGGCCCTGCGCGCTTTGTCGCTCAAAGGCCGCCTCTCAGGGCGGCCTTTTTGGTTAACTAAACCGAGGTCGTCGAGAGAGGGGCTGGAGCCCTGACGATGGCACGGACAAACAGAAACCAAGCCCACAATCGAGACTCTCGCATCCAGGCACGGACGCGGAAGGCGACCGTCGTGCACGATGGCTCTGCCTTCGAGCTCGCTGCCGATCTGCGGTGCTATGGTTTCGACGTCGCCGAGGGACCGTTACTCGCCCCTTCGGTCTACCATCAGGAGCCCGGCAACCTCGCCGTGATCGCGACGCGTCCGGGCGCGGCGGAGAGTGAGCGGCTACGCGAGTGGGCTCGTCTGCTTTGTTGGAAGGGCGCTGCGGTGCTTGCGGTCGGCGCGTCGGTCGGCCCCGTTGCCGAGCTCTTCGGTTCCGAGCGAAGCTCCCTAGACGACAGTAGCGCGAGCGGCAGGCTCGCGGACATCCGTTCCGTTTGCCACGGGCTCTTTGCCGGCTTGCCTTCCGAGTTCCGCTTGGCGCTCCCGGCAGGGGATCGCTTCGAGGTGACAGACCTCAGCGCCGAGTTCAGCGCGACCGCCTGGAGCCGGGACGGCGAGCTCATCGGCGCTTCGCACGTCTTCAGACCGGTGCACTTGCTGCATCCCGCGGTGCTCGACAGCGCCGAGACCCGTCCGGTGGTGTTGAAGAACCTGATGGCGTTGTTGCGGGGCAGGGGGGGTAGAGCCTTCTAGAGCGGCAGAGGCAGCGCAGCGGCAGCGGCAGCGGCAGCGGCAGCGGCAGCGGCAGCGGCAGCGGCAGCGGCAGCGCCGGCGACAGCGCCGGTGTGCTACGACCGGGGCATGTCCGATCCTCTGGTTCGTTCCTCGCTTGATTCCGAAGGCGTTCTCACTCTGACCATGAATCGGCCGTCTCGACGGAATGCGTTCAGCTCGGAGGGGTTTCTGGCGCTTGGGCATGCGTTTGCGGAAGCGAACACGGATCCTCGCGTGGCTGTCCTCTTGCTCACCGGCGCAGGCGACGACTTCAGCTCCGGGCTCGACCTCGCCGCGATCGACATGAGCCAGGATGGCGAGCCGCCGTTCGAGCGCATGATGGACGCGATCTGCGCGTTCGAAAAACCACTCGTGTGCGCCGCAAAGGGCTGCGCCATTGGATTCGGCGCTACGGTGCTCTTTCACGCAGACGTGGTCTATCTAGGGCACAGCGCGAAGCTCCGCTTTCCGTTTGCGAGCCTCGGCCTAGTGACCGAGGCCGCCGCTGCGTATCTCGGGCCCGCGACCATCGGGCACAAGCAGGCAGCCGAGCTTCTCTTCACGGCGGAGCTCTTCGACGCAGAAAAAGCGCTCGAGTATGGGATCGCAACGCGCGTACTGCCGGACGAAGAGCTTCTTGGCACTGCCGTTGAGAAGTCGCGAGAGATGGCGCAGTGGCCCGTCGACTCGCTCGTGGAAATCAAGCGCATCATGAAGGCGATGCACGGCGATAGAGTGGCGCAGGCACGCAAGCTCGAGATGGAGGGCTTCGAGAAGCTCATGGGCTCGCCGGCCAACATGGAAGCCTTCACAGCTTTCATGGAGAGGCGCCCGCCCGACTTCAAGCAGTTCCGGAAATAGCCTCGCGATCCCGTCGAATGGGGATCAAGAGCAACACGATGATTGCCGCGAGCAACACGCCGCTCCAATACAAGAACTGACCGTAGTTGCCCGGAATCAACCAGCCGAACCACTGAAGCGTGCATGCGAGTAGCACCGTCGCTGCAGCAAGTGCCCATTCCTTGCCCCGGTCTTCCCCATTCCAAGCGGCGAGCATCAGGGGCCATATGAACAGGATGTGGAGATAGTAGTTCGACGGGTAGAAATAGATCGGGAGCATCATCGTCCCAATCACCGCGGCGTCCGCAAGTCGCAACCGGCGACACGCGACGACCGCGAGGGCCGTGTAGAGCATCATGCCTGCGATGATGAGCCAACGACGCTCCTTCATGGTTTGCGCGGTTCGCGGACCCCACAGCGCCGGGTCTTCGCCGCGCTTTCGGAGGTTGTTCCAGAGGTTATCCGGATCGAAGCTCACCAGCGCCGTCAGTCCTAGGTGATTCACGTTGGGCCTGTTTGCGTGTATCGACATCTTCTGTGACCAGGCGCCCCAGGACTTCTCCCACCCGAAGGTGGCGGTCGACATCGCGCCCAGCGCGACCACGACCACGATGACGCCAGCCCCGACCTTGACGAGAGGCACGAGCTCCACCCACGGCCGCGCTCTGTCGCCGTCGCCCGGGGCTGCTCGAAGGGCCTCGAACAACCTCCACCCGATTGGAGCCGCAAGGAAGGCGAGCGCGAGCGCCGGGAACGCGCGGATCATCGACGCCCACCCGAGGAGCATGCCCGCGAGGACGAGGCGCCTCGACTTCAGCGCACACACGCCGAGGCCGATCAAGACCATCCAGTCGTTGCGAAGCGTCGACCCTCCCCAGTTGCTCCCGAACTGATAGACGGTCGCCGCGCCGTAGGCGACCATGCAGACCAACGCAGTTCTAAGGCCGAATGTTCGCCACGCGACCGCGAAGAATAGCAGGAGTAGCAGCGGGTCCAGAAGAGCCGCCCAGAGGAAGGTCGACTCGCTCGCGTCCGCCGATCGATAGATCCAGTACGCGGGGAGCAGCCACGCTGGAGTCGCGTTGCCGCCATGGTCGCGGAGGCTCTCCAAGTAGGCGTTTCTGCCCATGGTCTCCCAGAAGTACGACATGTCGCTCTTGAGCTCGCGCCAGCGTTCGGGCGTGAAGCGATCCTTCACGGCGTGGATCTCATTCGCGAGCTCCCGGACGCTTCGCATTTCGTAGTCGCGAAGGTCGCGGAGTCGGGTGTCCGCGATGGGATCGAGGGAGTCGCCAAGCCTCTCTTCCGCGTAGGCCTTAACACTGGCGAGATAGACACCGTCGTACCCGAGCTCGTGTACGTACTTCACCGCCGGGAAGTAGACGCGCATGTCCCACAGGTGCACGTAGGTCGGTTTGCGCTTCGCAGCGTCGTAGAACTGCGGAGAGCCGAAATTGTAGAACGTCAGCACGGAGAGTGCGGCCATTGCGGCGAGCAGCGCCATGGATAGACGCTTCTCCGCAACCTCGGGACGAAAGCCGAGCCGCAGCACGACGGCCGCCGCGACGGCAGCGGCCACAGCGCGAGAGAGGTCGATGAACGGCGTGTCGACCGGCCAGGTTTTCGCGATCGCGTAGATCGTAACGACCGCAGAAGCGCCGGCGAGCGTCCATAGGACGAGCGATCTCCTCGACCCACGTTCATGATGCAGCATCGTTGCGATGGCGAGCGCCGCAAAGATCAGAAGCGCGAGCCGCGCCCAAAGAGAGCTGGTCATGTCGACGTCGACGGGAACCAGCGGCGGCCACATCGATGGAGGCGAGGTGAACAACTGGATCTCGCTGATGCTGATCCACCGGTCCCCTCCAATCGCGCGCACGCGAACGAAGCGCCCCGAGCCACCGAGGCCTTTGGCCGAGCGGCCTTGCAGCCCCGGGTCACCGATGGCCGGTGCGGTCCAGAGCTTTGAGAACTCACGCCCGTCGACGGAGACCTCGATGACCACGCGATCGTTGTTGTCGCCTTGAACGTACGCGGCGTCGATCGGCGTCACTTCGCCGAGGTCGAACAGCGCGAACGCTCGATCGTCAGCGAAGGACGCGGCGCTGCGAGAGTTCCACGGGGCACCCTCCAATGCGCGCCGCCCGTTCGTGAGGCGCTCGACCCCCGTCACACCTACGGACTCGATCGGAGCGCCAAGCCTGATCTGCTCTTCCGCGCTTCCCCAACCACAACCCCCTGAGAGGAGCAGGAGCCACACGAGGCCAAGCCGGATTCCGGTCATCGGGTTCGAACCTGTAGCAGCGTGCGGCACGGGCGAGAAGTCTCCGGTGACTAGAACCGCAGCGACATGAAATGACAATTTGCTTGCGAGGAACAGCAAAAGCGGAATATTTCTTTCTCGGCCGAACAACGAGCTGCCGCCGGATCAGGTTTCCGTTCATGCTTGCGGGCTGTTACACGCGCAAGATGCGCTGGTAGCCCGAGAACGTGCACGCGACGCGAGCCGCCTCCAGAGGTGCGTTCATGTATGTGACGTGTTTGACGCAGTGGGTCGTAACGGCTAGTCCCGAGGCGAGACGCGGGGTGTTGTGGGTGCACTGGTGAGCCCCAGCGTATACCAAGGGAGAAGAATCACTATGACCAAAACCATTTTCCAACTGGGTCTCGCCCTCGCTTTGTGCGCGGCCATGATCGGCTGCAAGAAGGCCGAGGAAGCCGCCGACGAGGCCGCAGCGGCAGCCGAGGAAGCCGCTGAGGCAGCGGGTGAGGCCGCCGAGGTCGCCGAAGAGGCTGCCGAAGAGGCCGCCGAAGAGGCAGGCGAGGCGGCCGAGGCCGCGAAGGAAGCTGCTGCGAGCGCTGCCGACAAAGCCAACGAGGCGGCCGGCGAGGTGAAAGCCGCAGCCGAGGGAGCCGTTGCTGACACCAAGGAAGCTGCGGCGGCCACGAAGAAGGGCGCGGAGGACGCTGCCAAGGACGTGAAGGAAGCAGGCGAGGCCGCAGCGGACGACGCCAAGGCCCACGTCGGTCACTAGTTCCGCGGAACGCATTCCAATGCAGCGAGAGAAGCCGGCTCCTTTGGGCCGGCTTTTTTCGTGGTTGGAGGCCCGTTCACTTGTCATCGCGTGCGTCCCAAACTAGAACACGTTTCACTCCGGTGTCGGTACCAGGGAGCGTCAGGCCATGTATTTCGACTACACCCCCGAACAAGAAGCGCTGCGCGACGAGCTGCGCGCGTACTTCGCCCGTCTGATCGATGATGAGCTCCTCGCCGAGCTCGACCAGCTCGAAGGGGGCGGGCCCCTCTATCACAAGGCGATGCAGCAGCTCGGCGCCGACGGCTGGCTCGGCATCGGCTGGCCCAAGGAGCACGGCGGCCAGGGCCGCGGCCCAATCGAGCAGTTCATCTTCTTCGACGAGGTGCAGCGCGCGGGTTTCCCCGTTCCCATCCTCACGCTCAACACCGTCGGGCCGACGTTGCTCAAATTCGGCACCGAGGAGCAGAAGGCGAAGTACCCGCCCAAGATCCTCGAGGGCAAGTGTCACTTCTCCATCGGTTACACCGAGCCGGGCTCCGGCACCGATTTGGCTTCGCTCTCGACGAGCGCCGTCCGCGACGGCGACCACTACGTGATCAACGGTCAGAAGATTTGGACGAGCCTCGCGGATCACGCGGACTACATGTGGCTCGCTTGCCGTACCGACCCAGACGCGCCGCCGCACAAGGGGATCTCGATCATCATCGTGCCTGCCGACGCGGAGGGCGTTCAGATCACGCCGATGCACGCGCTCGGCGAGAACAACGTGCACGCGGTCTACTACGACAACGTTCGCGTTCCGGTCGGGAACATAGTCGGCGGTGAGAACAAGGGCTGGCACCTGATCACGACCCAGCTCAACCACGAGCGCGTCGCGCTCTGCTCGGTGGGGCCGCTCGAGAAGATCTATACCGAGACGGTCGGGTGGGCGAAGAAGACACCGAACGGCGACCGCGGCATGATCATCGACTTGCCGTGGGTGAAGACCAACCTTGCGCGCGTGTACGCAAACCTAGAGGTCCTCAAGCTTCTCAACTGGCAGCAGGCCTGGGGGATCGCGGCGGACACTCTTTCGCCAGCCGATGCTTCGGCGATCAAAGTGTTCGGCTCCGAGTTCTACGTCGAGGGCTCCCGGCTCTTGATGGAAGTGCACGGCGCCGCAGGAGTCCTGCATCACAGCTCGGAAGCGGCGCTTCTTCGCGGTCGGCTCGAGAAGTACTATCGCATGTCGCTAGTTCTTACCTTTGGCGGCGGCACCAACGAGATCCAGCGGGACATCATTTGCCAGGCTGGGCTGCGCATGCCCCGGCTCGGTCGGCGCTGACGAGGCACATCATGGATTTCTCTTTCACCGAAGACCAGAACAGCATCCGCGACCTCGTCAAGCAGGTGCTCACCGACATCGTGAACGACGATTCACTCAAGACGCTCGCAAAGGAGGGCGTCTGGTTCCATCAGCGGGCTTGGTCGCAGCTTGCGGCATCGGAGATGCTCGGGCTCGCCATCCCCGAAGCGTATGGGGGCGCGGGCATGGGGCTGACCGAGCTCTGTTTGCTGCTTCAGCAGGTGGGGCGCACTGTCGCGCCGATCCCGGCCATCGAAACGCTCGTCTCCGCCGCGTTGCCGATTGTCGAGTTTGGCACGGCTGCGCAGAAGGATCGCTTCCTTGGTGGTATCGCCCAGGGCCAGGTCATCATGACGCCCGCGCTCGTCGATACAGGCAGCCGGGACCCGCTCGAGCCCTCGGCCGTCGCCAAGGCCGCGGGTGAGGACTGGCGTGTGAGCGGCCGGTTTAGCAACGTGGCCTACGCTGATCTGGCCGATCGAATCGTGGTCCCGGCGCGAACCGAGGACGGGACGACACTGGTTCTCTTGGTCGACCCGAAGGCGGACGGCGTTCGCCTCGGCAAGCAGCGCGGTACCAACGGGCAACCCCTCTGGCTGCTCGAGCTCGGTGGTGCGGCAGTGCCTGCGGCTGATGTGCTCGGTGGATCTCGCGACGGCGCGCGCGTCCTTCAATATCTCGTCGACCGAACGACCTTGGGCATCTGCGCCGTCGAGTACGGCATCGCCGAGCAGGCGCTCTTCATGACCGCCAACTACGCCGGCGAACGCAAGCAGTTCGGCGTACCGATCGGCGTGTTTCAGGGCGTGACGCAGCGGGTCGGAGACGCGTACATCGACGTTCAGGTCATGCGGTCGTCGATGTGGCAGGCCTGCTGGCGCTTGGATCAAGGCTTGGAGGCCGACAAGGAGCTCGCCGTGGCGAAGTTCTTTGCCTCGGAAGCGGGGGCCCGAGTCGTAGCGGCGGCACAGCACGTACACGGCGGCATGGGCTTCGATCGCGACTACCCCCTCTACCGCTACTTCATGACCTCAAAGCTCCTCGAGTTCACCCTCGGCGGAACCCAAGAGAGCCTTACCAGGCTCGGCGATCTCATCAGCGCGTAGCGAGACGGCGCGCGTAGGGAAACGCACGGAGAATCGGTCGCGACGCACGTGCTCGGGAGCGGGTCCCGCTCGGCCGTCTCCACACGGAGAGATACGACTCGCCTCCCACCCACTCCCTGTGCCGCGCATCCCGACCGATTCTCCTCCATACGCAATCCGCCCCCCAACACATGCGCGGCAGCGCGAGCCCGCAGGGCGAAGCCCGGCGCGCACGCGCCGCCAAGGCCGAGCGGAGCGAATGCCGCGGAGGGAGGATTAAGGGTGGGGGCGGGCGGGTGGATTTAACGAAACCTCCCGACGCCAATCGCGTCCACCGCATCACTCCAGGCACCAAACCTCCCCCAAAGAAGTCCCCGCCTGGCGACCAGGGGATGGTGAGTCCGTCGGAGCCAGGCGGGGGGTTGGTATGAAGGAGAGGTTGTACTTGGGGTATGGCGCCGAGGCCGGTCCGTTACGCTCGATATCGCTTTTGGTTCCGCGCGTGCCCGCTGCAGGAACGCACGTTGGCCCGCCGTCGGGTTTGGGGTAGTTTCGCGTGATGGCCGTGACCACGTTTTTTCGCGCCGAGGCGCTCACCACCGAAGCCAAGACCAACGTCGTTCGCGCCGCCTGGGACCGTTTGCGAAGAGTCCCTGGCGGAAACTACGTCTTCAGCCGCATGATCGGCCGGCTCGCTCCCTACACGGCGACCATCGGTGCGGTGGTTCGCGAGCTCGGAGATGGGTACGCGAAAGTCACCCTCGCCGACCGGAAGGCAGTTCGAAACCACCTTTCCTGCGTCCACGCGGTCGCGCTTGCCAACCTCGTAGAGCTGACGGGAAACATCGCACTTGCCTATTCCTTGCCAGATGACGCGCGCTTCATCGTCGCCGGCATGAGCCTCGACTACGTCAAAAAGGCCCGCGGAACGATCACCGGTGAGTGCCGCATCCCACCGATCGAGTCGAGTGCGAAAAACGAATACGACGTCCCGGTCACGCTGAAGGACCAAAGCGGAGAGGTCGTTGTGAAGGGGATGCTGAGGACGTTGGTGGGGCCAAAGCGGGTCCCCTAGGTGGTTGCGCTGTGGAGGAGCGCTTTGGCCGCCGCGCGGGCTTGGTCGGTGACCGTGACGCCGCCGAGCATTCTCGCGATCTCTTCGAGGCGCTCTTTGTCCGATAGCAATCGGATCTCGCTCTTGGTTCGCTTGCCGACGACTTCTTTGTGCACTCGATAGTGGGCATCTGCGTACGCCGAGATCTGGGGGAGGTGGGTGATACAGAGGACCTGGCTGTGCCTGGCGACCTCATGGATCTTGCGGCCGATGACTTCGGCGACGGCGCCGCCCACACCGGCGTCGACCTCGTCGAACACGTAGAGGCTGGCCGGGCCGAGGCCGGCCAAGACGCGCTTGATCGCGAGCATCGCGCGCGAAAGCTCCCCTCCGCTCGCGATCTTGCGAAGGGGCTTGGCCTCCTCGCCGCGGTTCGGGGCGATCAGCAGCTCGGCGCGATCGATCCCGGTAGCCGAGAGCCTCGCGCCCTCGACTTGGAGCTCGCTCGGGCCGCCCTCGAGGGAGGCGAGCTCGATCGTCACCTTGGCCTCGCCCATGCCGAGCGACGAGAGCTCCTTGCTAATGGCCTTGCTGAGCTTTGCTGCGGCAGTCTTCCGCTTCTCGCGCAGCATCTGAGCAACGCTGGCCGCCTGCGCGAGCGCTTCGTCGTATTCGCGCTGGCAGCGATCGAGGCGTTCTTCGTATCGCTCGAGCGAATCGAGCTCCGCCGACGCCTGGTCCCGGTGTGCGAGAATGTCCTGACTCGTATCTCCGTACTTCTTCTTGATCCGCACCAAGCGATCGAGCTGGTCTTCGAGCACCGAGAGCCGGGCCGGTTCGTACGATAGGTCGCGGGCATAGCGCCCGAGCTCGGACGCCGCGTCCTCGAGCTGCACGAGGGCCTCGCGGACTTGTTCCGCCGTCGGCTCTAGGGTCCGATCAAACTCGGCTGCGTGCTCCATGGATGAGGCGATGCGAGAGAGCGCCCCACAGATCGAGTCATCGTCGGCGTAGAGCTGAGCTTCGGCTTCTCCAGCCGCGGTTCCAAGCTTTTCGGCGTGTCGAAGCCTCTCGCGTTCCACCCGGAGCCCTGCCTCGTTCTCCACCACCTCGCGGAGCGAGTCAATCTCGTTGACCTGATAGCGAAGGAGGTCCTCGCGGTCGACGCGCCCTCGCTCCTCGGTCACGACCTCTTCGAGCTGGGCCGCCGCGTCGACCAGCGTTTCGTAGGCCGTTTCCACCTTTGCGAGCAGGCTCTCGTGCTTCGCAAACGCATCGAGATAGGCCAGGTGATGCCGCGCGTCCGCAAGGGAGTGGTACTCGTGCTGTGACGAGATATCGGCCAGACCCTTGGTGACCTCGCGAAGCTGGGCGAGCGTTGCGAGCCGGCCGTTGATGTATGCCCGCGTTCGGCCCGTCGCACTCACCACGCGGCGGACCAGCAGCTCCCCGTCGGTTTCAATGCCCTGGTCGCGAAGGGAAGCGAGCACCTCAGGCTCGCCACTCAGGTCGAACAACGCCTCGACTTCTGCCGATTCGGCATCGGTCCGGACCACCTCCGGCCGACCCCGGGCGCCGAGCACAAGCTGCAGCGCGTCCACGAGGATCGACTTTCCAGCACCGGTCTCGCCCGTGACGATGTTCAGTCCAGCATCGAGCTCGACTTCGAGCGCTTCGATGATGGCGAAGCTCCGGACGCGCAGGCACGTCAGCACCGCGCAGCTCTAGCACAGGCGTTGCGTGGGCGCTGCACAAGCGCTAGCAATCGCGTTGGATGTCCTCCTCAGCCGAAATTCGTGAATCGTTTCTGCGCTTCTTCGCCGAGCGCGAGCACGAGCGCGTCGCCTCCGGACCTCTCGTCCCACCCAACGACCCGACGCTCATGTTCGCCAACGCGGGCATGGTGCAGTTCAAGGACGTCTTCACCGGCAAGGAGGAGCGGCCGTACTCGCGGGCGACTTCATCACAGAAGTGCATCCGTATCAGCGGCAAGCACAACGATCTCGAAAACGTCGGCGTCACCGCGCGCCATCACACCTTCTTCGAGATGCTCGGCAATTTCTCGTTTGGGAACTACTTCAAGCGGGACGCCATCCGCTTCGCTTGGGACTACTTCATCGACACCCTCGGCCTCGATCCCGAGCGACTCGTCGTGACCGTATTCGGCGGCGAGGAAGGACTCGCCCCTGCGGACGACGAGGCCGCCGCAATCTGGAAGGACGTCACCGGCTTCCCCGACGAGCGCATCATTCGCTGCGGCGCCAAGGACAACTTCTGGCAGATGGGCGACACGGGGCCCTGTGGTCCCTGCTCCGAGATCCACTACTGCTTGGGCCTCGACGAGATCGACCCGCGCACGTTCGGTGAAGAGCCCGCGGCCGACGGCCGAGGCTGGTTCGAGCTCTGGAACCTGGTGTTCATGCAGTTCGAGCGTCACGCCGGTGGCCGCATGGAATCGCTTCCAGCGCCCTCGATCGACACAGGCGCCGGCCTCGAGCGCATTGCCGTAGTCAAACAGGGCGTTCTCAGCAACTACGACACCGATCTCTTGCGTCCGATCGTCGATCTCGCGTCGGAGATTTCGGGCAAGCGGTACGGCGGCAGCCAGTCTGATGACGACATCAGCATGCGCGTCATCGCCGACCACGCCCGAACCACCGCGTTCTTGATCTCCGAGGGCATTTTCCCCGACAAGGACGGTCGCGCCTATGTGCTCCGCCGCGTCATGCGTCGGGCGATTCGGCACGGGCACCGCCTTGGCATCGGCGAGCCCTTCCTGCACCACTGCGCGCTACGGGTCGTGGACAACATGGGCGACGTGTATCCGCAGCTCGACGAGCGGCGCGCACTCATCGAAGAGATTGCCCTCCAGGAAGAAGAGCGCTTTCGCCGCACTCTGGATCGGGGCCTCCAGATGATCGCCGACAACGACGAGTGGGTCGATCAAGACGGTACCCGTTCTCTTCCGGGCGGCGTGGCGTTCAAGCTCTACGACACGTATGGCTTCCCACTCGACCTTCAAGAGGTGATCGGCCGCGAGCAGGGCTTCGAGATCGACCAGAGCGGCTTCGACGCGCAGCTCGACCAAGCGCGCGAGCGAAGCCGTGGCTCGAAAGTCGGCAGCACGGCCGTCGCTGAGGTCTACCCCGCGCTCGCCCAAGAGGTCGGCGCCGTCGAGTTCCTCGGCTACGACACCGAGAGCGCGCAGAGCGAGGTAGTCGCCTTGTTGGCCGACGGCGCTCGGATCGACACCCTCAGCGAGGGCCACGCAGGGGAGGTCGTCACCCGTGCGACGCCGTTCTACCCCGAACAAGGGGGTCAGGTCGGCGATCGCGGGACCATCGAGGTGGCGGGGGCGCGTTTCGAGGTGGAAGACACGCACAAGCCGGTCGAAGGCTTGATCGTGCATCGGGGAAGAGTGGCCTCCGGGTCGATTCCGTCGGGAGCCAAGGCCGACTTGAGCGTCGATCACGAGCTTCGCAGCGCTACGCGTCGAAACCACAGCGCGACCCATCTGTTGCATTGGGCGCTTCGGCAGGTCGTCGGCGAAACCGCGGCGCAGAAGGGCTCCCTCGTTGGCCCCGATCGTTTGCGTTTCGACTACAGCGGTACCCGCCCGCTCGAACCAGCAGAGCTCGGTCAGATTGAAGACCTCGTAAACGCGCGCGTGCTCGAGAATACCGAAATCACCACCGAAGCGTTGCCGATGGACGAGGCCAAAAGCCGCGGCGCGATTGGCATCTTCGAGGAGAAGTACGGCGAGGTCGTTCGCATGCTCACAATCGGGCCTTCCCTGGAGCTTTGCGGCGGAACCCACGCCTATCGAACTGGCGACATCGGCCTCTTCAAGGTGCTCTCCGAGACCGGGCTTGCCGCCGGCGTTCGCCGCATCGAAGCGACGACCGGTCTCAATGCGCTCAGCCACCTTCGGAGCGTCGAATCCGAGATTTCCAGCACGGCGGCGTTGCTCAAGGCGCCTGCGCAACAGCTTCATGATCGCGTCGAGCGCCTGCTCGAACAGCACAAAGACGCCCAGCGTGAAATCGAGCGTCTCAAGCGCTCGATCATGTCGGGTGACAGCTCCGATCTTTCCGCCGACGCACGCGAGGTCGACGGGGCTCGTGTGCTCGGGGCCACCGTCGACATCGGGGACGCAGGCACTCTCCGCGAGATGGCCGACCAGTTGAGAGACAAGCTCGCCCCTGCGGTCATTCTCCTCGGCTCGCCAAGCAAAGACGGAAAGAAGGCCATGCTCGTCTGCAGCGTGTCGAAGCCGCTCACCGATCGCTTCCGCGCCGGCGATATCGTCAAGGCCGCGGCATCCATCGTTGGCGGCAATGGCGGTGGTCGGCCGGACTTCGCGCAGGCGGGGGGACCGGATCCCAGCAAGCTCAGTGAGGCGGTTGCCAAGGTCTACGAGCTCGCGGGAGTCGCATAAGTGTCGGCGCGCTCGCGGGCGATCGGGGCTGTGCTCAACACGTACTTGAGCTCGCGTCCCACGAAGCACGCGGTGTACAATATCGGTCGCGTCTTGAGCGGTGGTCACAGGCGCGCGCGGCTGTACTACCGGGCTGACGATCCTTACAGCCATTTGCTCGCCCAGGTCGTGCCGCGGTTGAAGGCCGAATATGGGATTACGGTCGGGATCGTCCCGGTCGCGCCGCCCGGGCTGTCGGCCAACCCGGCGCCGGAAATGCTAGTGCGTCACGCGATTCGCGACGCCACAGTTCTGGCGGAGCACCATGGTCTGAGTTTCCCAGCCCATGCGTCGCCGCCGCCGGAAGACCGTCTCCGGCGTGCGCACGCGGTGCTACTCGAGCCTCGACCGCCCGACGCGCAGGCGCGAATCGCGATCGAGCTCGGTGAGGCGGTTTGGCGCGAGGACGGCCAGGCCCTAGCCGGCGTCGTCGAACGGCACGGCGGCCTCTCAGGAGAGTCGGTGCGGCCGGCACTCGAGGCCAACTACGAAGCCCTCGAACGCGCGGGGCACTACCAACCCGGGATGCTGCACTACGGAGGTGACTGGTACTGGGGCGTCGACCGGCTGTGCCATCTGGAAACCCGACTTCAGCGCGAAGGCCTCGAAGGGTCGCTTGGTCTTTCGACGAATCCTTCGCCTTACCTCGCGTCGTCGATTCCCTTGCCTTCCAAAGAGCGGCCCGTCCTCGACCTGTTCTTCTCCTTTCGGAGCCCGTACTCCTACGTCGTGCTTCCTCAGGTCATCGCGCTTCGGGATCGCTACAGCATCGATGTGCGAGTCCGCCCCGTGCTCCCGATGGTGATGCGCGGCCTTGCCGTCCCCAAGGCCAAGCGTCTGTACATCGCGTTCGACACGAAACGGGAGGCCGATCGACTCGGCATTCCTTTCGGTCACGTGTCAGATCCTCTCGGCAAGGGTATTGGCTATTGCATGGCTTTGTTCTTCCAGTGCATCGAAGGGCGCGGCGACGAGCTCGAGCTCGTACACTCGATCGCCAAGGGCATCTGGGCCGAGGCACGCGACGTGTCCCACATCCCCGATCTGGTCTACCTTGCCGGCCGCGCCGGGATCCCCGAGGCCGACGTCCGAGCGGCGATCGAAGCCCGGACCTGGAAGGAGAAGGCGCAGGCCAACCGCGACGCGCTGACTGCGCTCGGGCTCTGGGGTGTGCCGTCCTTGCAAATCGGGGGCTACACCGCCTGGGGCCAGGACCGGATCGCGCTGCTGGAGGCCGAAATCGCACGCTTTTCGACCGCGGGTTGAGCTACTTTTGGGGTGAAAGACTTTACTAGCCCGCGTTTTCCTGTGACATTGATCACGTGAGCACTCCTGAAGAGAAGCTCGGCGGGGTGGACGAGGCTCTCGCTGAGCTCGGCAAGAGCGACGAAGAGATCTCCGAAGTGCGCAACCGATTTGCCGGTCGCGAGCCTGTCGATTTACATGCCGTCGACTCGGAGCTCGGTGCCCTCTCGGAAGGGGTCACACTCGAGCTTCCGGCCGCCAACGTTCACACCGCGGAGACGCGCGTGCCCGAAGCGGCGGACGCAGACGCGGATTGGGACGACGAAGTGACCGAGGTCGAGATCATCGACGAGTCCGACTTCGTCCTGCTCGTGGACGAGGACGACCTCGAAGAGCTCGAAAAGGTGGGCGAGGACGACGCGATGAAGACGGCGCCGCCCGCGATTCCACAAGAAGCTGACGAAGATGACGATGGCTTCTTCAAGAAGCTCTTCAGCGGCCGCCGAAGCCGGCCCCCGCAGCAGTAGCCGGGCCGCGTGCTAGACGCGACCCCGCATGTTCGCTCTAGAAGTAGAACGTTCCGCCGAAGGTGACGATCGCGCCTGCCGACGTGTCGGTACTTCGCACCCCGTCGAAGAACTCGGGGCGAGGGTCGCTGTCGACGCGATAGCGAATGACGCCTCGAACATCGGCGTTCAAGGCGAACGCCGGCGCTAGACGAAGCTCGACGCCCAAGCCACCTTGACCCCCGATGTACGTCATGCGCCGAACTCCGTCGATCGTGTCGACTCGGCCAAACGAAGCTCCAGGACCCAGCAGGAAGTAGAACTGGAACTTGTGCTGCGGGTTGACGAAGAAGAGTACGTTTGCCGTCAACGGCACCTCGGTTCGGTAGAAGCCCTGATAGTCGTGACCTGCAAAGTAGCCCGAGCCCAGATCGATCCCGATGTGCTCCTTCGGCCGAAAGCGGATCGCGCCGTTGAAGCCCCCCATCGCAACCTGTTCGCCAAAGGTGCCGCCGACGTCGAAGTGTAGACCGAGCGTTCGGTCCCGCTTCTTCGGGGGTGGGGGCGCCGGGTTCGCTGCCTTCTGCTTGACCACGACCACCGTCGGCGGCTTGGTCTTGACCACCACTTGGCCTGAGTCGTTGTTTCCGGGCACGACTACGACGTCGGCCCGCGCGGCCTCGGCGTTGGTCAACAAGAAGGCGGCGGCGATCATGGGCGGGAGAAGAAATCGGAGCATTGGGACCTCTCGTGTTCTACGAGCTGGCCCTCTCGAACATTCAACAGCGTCGATTCGACACGGGAATGTCCTAGATTTCTCTTGGTTTCAACGTGTCATCGAACCGATCGGCGGTCTTCGAGTGCCCGGCCGAGGGTCACCTGATCCGTGAACTCGAGCTCGCCTCCGTGGGGCACGCCCGCCGCGATGCGCGAGACTTTCACGGGCGTCGCACCGAGGCTGTCGGCGAGATAGAGGGCCGTCGCCTCCCCCTCGACGTTGAGCGGCGTCGCGATGATGATCTCCTTGACCCCTTCGCTCGCAATGCGCCGTTCGAGCGCATCGAGGGGGAGCTGGTCTGGGCCGACCCCGTCGAGCGGGGCCAGGAGACCGTGGAGTACGTGGTAACGGCCGCGGAAGCTCCCCAGCGCTTCGAGCGCGACGAGGTCGGGCACTTTCGCAACGACGCAGACGACGCTCTCGTCGCGGCGAGGGTCTTTGCAGATCGCGCAGCGGGACTCTGCGCCGTAGTTCCCGCAGAGCTCGCAACGCGTCACGTCCGCGTGGATGGTGCTCAACCCTTGCCCGAGCGCATGCGCGTACTGTTCGTCGCCTTCCAGAATGTGGAACGCCAGCCGCGCCGCCGTGCGCTCACCGACCCCCGGAAGCCTAGAGAGGAGCGCGATCAACGACGCGATTGGGTCGTTGGGCGCCATCGATCAGCCAACTCCCGGAATGGAAAGACCTCCCGTGATCTTCTCGACCTCCGCGTCGACGTGCTCACGCGCTTTGGTGAGAGCGGCGTTGGCCGCAGCCACGACTAGATCCTGCACCATCTCCATGTCTTCTTCTTGCAGAAGCTCCGGATCGATCTTGATCTCGGTCAGCTCGGGTACGCCGTTTGCGACCGCGGTGACTTTGTCATTGCCTGCGCTCGCCTCGAACGTTTCGGCGTTGAGCTCTTCGCGACGCTGTTCGACCTTGCGCTGGATGCGGCCCGCCTGGCGCATCAACTCACCCATTCCGCCACGAAAGCTCATCTCTTTCCTCTCACTCTGCCTCGATGTGCACGTTCAACTTGCCCGCGGACTCTGGAAAGACATCCATGGCATCTCGAACGCGCGGATGATTGAGCGCCTCTTTACGTTTGGCCTCGAGCTCGGCCTCTTTGCGCTGCGCAGCGACCGCCGCGACGGTCCGGGTCGATGCTTCGCCCTCATCGAATCGAATCTCGACTTCGGGGCGCGAGCCAAGCTGCTGCTCTGCGATGCGCTCGATGGCTGCGATGGATTCGGGAGATTGCGCCTGACGGCCGTAGAACGAGCCTTTCTTGAAAGACAGGACGATGCGTTCGGGTCCCACCGTCTTTGGGACACCATGCTCGAGGACGGCCGCCAACGCTGGCTGCTCTTGCTCCAGGCGACCGACCATCTCTTCCCACTCTTGGAGCGCGGCACGGCGGATAGGGGTGAGCACCTCGCCGCTGCTCGTGTGAAAGCCGCCGGAATGCTTCGTTGCCGGCATGATCGGTTGCTTCGGATCGTGGAGCTTCGGTTCGGGCGCAGGCTCGGGCTGAGGCTCCGGTTCTGGTTGGGCCTCCACCTTTGGCTTCGGCTGGCGCTGCGGAGTCTTCCCTTTTGGTTTGCTTGGACGCGAGCCACCGGCCGGGCTGCCGGTCGCGCCGGAATGCCCCTGCATGGCGTCGAGGCGCGCAAGCAGCTCCGACACCGATTGAAGTGGCGGACGTGTCGCTACGCGTACCAGGCCCATCTCGAGCATGAGCTTCGGGTTCGGGCTGTGCGCCATCTCATCCATGACCAGCGAAGTGGCGCGGAACGCGCGCTGAAGCTCGAGGATGTCGATGCCGTCGATGAGTGACTCCGCACTTTCCCGCTCCTCGGGGACCCACGCGGCTGGGTCGCCCGCGTCGAGCTTGAGCACGACGAGATCGCGCATGAGCTCGAGCAATTGACGAGCGAAGTGCTGCATGTCGACGCTCTTGTCGGCTAGCCCGTCCACCGCGTGGACAACACCCGCGCCGTCGCCTTCGAGGACCGCGCGGGCGACTTCATACAGCGCTTCGCGTGCGGCGATCCCGAGACTCGCGGCGACTGTGTCTGCGGTGATGCGGTCATCGGAGATGGCAACGAGCTGGTCGAGGAGAGTCAGGGCGTCGCGCATCGAGCCGGCTGCCTCGCGTGCAACCACCGAGATCGCCTCGTCGTCCGCCGAAAGCCCCTCGGTGTCGAGGATCGATCCGACCCGCTCGGCGATGAGCCGGTGCGGAATGAGCCGAAAGTCGTACTGCTGGCAGCGCGAGCGGATCGTCACCGGGACCTTGTGGCTTTCGGTGGTCGCGAAGATGAACTTCACGTGATCGGGCGGCTCTTCGAGCGTCTTGAGGAAGGCGTTGAACGCGCCGGCCGACAGCATGTGCACCTCGTCGACGATCACGATCTTGTAGCGGTCGCGCTGCGGTCGGTAGGGCAGGGACTCTTGGAGGCGGCGCACGTCCTCGACGCTGTTGTTGGACGCGCCGTCGATCTCCTGCACGTCTACGTCGATGCCCGCGGTGATGTCGGCGCAGGGGCCACACTCGTTGCAGGGTGTGGGCGTCGGCCCCTTTTCGCAGTTCAGGGCTTTGGCGAGAAGTCGGGCTGTGGTGGTCTTGCCGACCCCGCGAACGCCGGTGAAGAGAAACGCATGTGCGACGCGATCGGCCTCGATGGCGTTGCCGAGCGTGCGCGCGACGTGCTCCTGGCCAACGAGGTCGCCGAAGCTCTGAGGTCGATATTTTCTCGCGAGAACGGTGTACGCCATCGGGCGAGCGAGCCTATCACGGCTCAGCGGCTGGTGCAGCCGCGCTCACCCGATGGGGTCCGAGGCTATTCTTCTTCGAGGTCTTCCTCTTCGAGGTCTTCTTCTTCGAGCTCTTCCTCGGCCTCTTCCTCTTCTTCTTCCTCGTCGTCGTCAGCCTCCATGGCCTCTCGCATCATCTCTTCCATGGTCGGCATTCCGCCGCTGCCTTCATCGGCTTCGCCGTCGCCATCCTCGTCGACCATCGCGTTGGGATCGGCGCCCATGATCGCGTTGCCGAGGCCGATCGAGAGCTGTGGATACCATGTGATGAGCCCGAGGCCGATCAACATCAGACCCACGAAGGGCGCAACGCTGCGTATGACGTGACCCAATCCCTTCTCATAGAGCGCGCTCGCGACGAAGAGGTTCAAGCCGACGGGCGGAGTGAGGTAGCCGATCTCGAGGTTCACGATGAAGATGATGCCGAAGTGCATCGGGTCGACGCCCATCGAGGCCGCAATCGGTGCCAGCAAGGGCACGAAGACGAACATCGCGCTGAGGATGTCCATCATCATTCCGACCGCGAGCAGGATGAGGTTCAGCAAGACGAGGAACTGCCAGTACTCGAGGTCCTTGCCCTGAATCCACTCGACCATGCGGGCGGGGATCTCTTCCTTTTCGAGGAACTCGCCGAGGGCGAGCGCCATGACCATGATGACCAGGAACGAGCCCAGGAACACACCGGTCTCTCCGAAGATGCCCGGGATGGCCTTGAGCTTGAGCGCTCGGTGCAGCCACACCTCCACGACGACCGCGTAGGCGACCGACACCGCGGATGCTTCGACCGCGTTGAAGATACCGCCGTAGATGCCGCCGAGGATCAAGATCGGAAACATCAACGCCCAGAAGCCGTCTCGTGTGGCGGCCGCCAGCTTCTTGAACCTGAACGCTTCGGTCGGGACCTTGTCCGTGATGCCCTGGTAGAAGGAATAGCCGATTAGGATCGAGCCCATCACCAGGCCGGGGCCGAAGCCCGAAGCGAACAGTCGCTCGACCTCGATCACTGCAGTCTGGTTGACGATCGGATAGACGATCATCGGGATCGACGGCGGGATCAGAATGCCAAGCGAGCCTGCGGACGTGAGCAGGCCGTGGGAGAATCGCTCTTGGTAGCCGGCGGCGATGAGGGCGGGCCCCATCATAGTGCCGATCGCGACGACCGTGGCCGGGCTCGAGCCACTGATCGCTGCGAAGAGCATGCACGCGATCACGCCGCTCATCGCCATGCCACCAGGGACCCAACCGATGAGAGCCTGCGCGAAATCCACCAAGCGCTGACTGATCTGCCCGCGGCTCATCACCGCGCCGCTCATGATGAAGAACGGGATCGCGAGGAGTGTGGGGCTGTCGGCGAGGCTTCGGATGCCTTCGATGACGATCGTGAACTGGACCGGGTCTCGGAAGCCGCTCCAGAGGAAGAGGCTGCCGAGGGTGGCAATACCGATCAGCACGAAGAGGGGCGAGCCCACCAGTGCCGCGGCGATGATGGCTGACGCGAGAATGCCGCCCTTGCCGAGGAACGGCAGGAACAGGACGATCGCGATCATGATCAGGAACGGAAGCTTGCGCTCGCGAGTATCGCTCATCCCTCCGCCCCTTTCTGGGCTTTGGCTTGTGCAGCCGCAGCGATGGCCTCTTCTTCAGGAGCGGCGCCGTAGGAGCCGCCCATGATGGAGCTAAAGGCGGCGCCGATGTAGCGAATCATCGTCATCGCAAACGCTGCCGGCACCGCGATCGTCGCGACCCAGTCGGGGACGTTGGTCTGCTCGAATCGGCCTTCGAGCATAATCGCTTCCGAGGCGTACTCGTAGCCGAGAAGCGCCATGAAGAAGCAGAAGGCCGCGGTCAGCAGATAGCCGATGGCGTCGGTGAAGCGCGACATCGAAGGTGGAACCACCTTCTTGAGCGCGCCAACTTGGATGTGTTTGCCCTGATGGGCGCAGACGCTCGCGCCGAGAAAGCCGACCCACAGCAGCATGATGAGCGAAAGCTCCTTCGACCAGCTGTAGCCGTCCGGGAAGTAGCCCAGGACGATGTAGACGAACAGCGCGGTGACCACGATGAAGCCGACGAGCTTGCCAACCCACCCAGCGGCGCGCTCTTTCACAAGCTTGAAGATCCACACCGCGGAGCTCAGTCCGTAGAGGAGTAGATAGAACCAACGCGACTCGACGGTGGGTTGCAGCATGACCCATCCGAGGAGCCCGAGGCACGCGCATGCAACGACCGTTTCGATGATCGGCTTTGCGCGAGATGTCTCTCGACCCTCGGACGCATGCTTTTCGGCCGTCCAGAACGCGAAGTACACGAGGCCAATGCCGACGAGCGCAGTTGCGCTGGGACCAACGCTCGTCAGCTTCTCCACCGACTCCGGATTCTCGATGCCGAGGATCCGAGCAGTGAGCTCGGCGACCTTGCTGTCCGGCGCCGCGAGCCGCCGATACACCACGTCTAGAAACACCATGACCGCCGACGCGCCGAGGAAGGTCCAGAGGACGCCCATCTCGACGGTGAAGATCCAGTCGTCTATCCGCCGAATCGGGCCCCATGGGCCGTCATAGGGGTTGTCTTTGCCCGGTTCCGCCATAGCGCCGGACGGTACCCTTGGATCGCGCTGCATATCAAGGCTTCTTGCGGTACCTTCGCAAAAGAGCACATGCGTACAGTCATCCACTTCGACATGGACGCGTTTTTTGCGTCGGTGGAGCAACTCGACGACCCCGATTTGCGCGGTCGCCCGGTGTTGGTGGGTGCGCGTTCGCGCCGTGGTGTGGTGGCGGCCGCCTCTTATGAGGCGCGGCCGTCGGGAGTGCGCTCCGCGATGTCGATGGTCGAGGCGTTGCGGCGCTGTCCCGAGGCCGTGGTCGTTCGGCCACGGCGGAGCCGCTATGTGGAAGTCAGCAGTGCGATTTTTGGGGTGTTTCGTCGCTATACGCCGCTTGTCGAGGGGCTCTCCGTCGACGAGGCCTTCCTCGACGTGACCGGTAGCCGGTCTCTCTTTGGGGATGGGCCGGACATCGCGGCTTCCATTAAGAAGGACATCCGGGCGGAGACCGGCCTGACGGGATCGGCGGGCGTCGCTCCGAACAAGTTCGTGGCGAAGATCGCGAGCGACCTCGAAAAGCCGGACGGACTGACGGTCGTGCCTGAGGGCCGAAGCGCGGAGTTCCTGGCCCCGCTTCCACTCGAGCGCATGTGGCGGGTGGGCCCGAAGGCCCGTGTTAAGCTTCGGACCGCCGGGCTACGCACGATTGGAGATCTGGCGAAACTCGACCCGGAAACGATCGAGCAGCTGCTCGGCAGTTGGGGGTCCATTGCGCGGGAGCTTGCGCGCGGGAACGACGAGCGGCCGGTCGTGGTCGGCTCCCCTCCGAAGAGCCTCGGCACCGAATCGACGTTCGAGCACGATCTCACGACCAGGGAGTCGATGCTGAAACCGATCCTCCGTCAATCGATGGAGGTCGCCGACCGTCTCATCGACAAGGGACTCTGGGCGCAGGTCGTGACCCTCAAGATCAAATACGGCGACCATCAAATCCGAACGCGCCAAGCGCGGCTCCCGCGCGCCGTGTCGGATACCGATGCGATCTTCCGAGCCGCATGCGATCTCCTCGATCGCTTCGACGATCTCGAATCCGGCGTCCGGCTGACAGGTGTATCGGCGTCCGTGTTTTCCGATAGCCCGGGCGAGGAACTGTTCCCCGATGCTGATCGCGAGCGTCGGGAACGGTTGGCCGCAACGACGCAGGCACTGCGGGAGCGCTTTGGAACTACGGGCTTAACCCGCGCATCGCTCTTAGCGGATTGACAGGGCGGGGAGGTGCATCTAGGGTCGGCGTGTTGCGCGTTACGCGCACAGCTCTAGGAGCCCGACCGGATGAACGCGCGACACACTAAGTTCATCTTCGTCACAGGGGGAGTTGTCAGCTCCATCGGAAAAGGCCTCGCGGCCGCCTCGATGGGCGCACTCCTCGAAGCACGAGGATTACGGGTTACGAACATCAAGCTCGACCCGTACATCAATGTCGATCCCGGCACGATGTCGCCCTTCCAGCACGGCGAGGTTTTCGTCACGGACGACGGTGCCGAGGCCGATCTCGACCTCGGTCACTACGAGCGCTTCACCAACGCCACGATGACCAAGGCGAACAACTTCACGACCGGCCGCATCTATGACTCGGTCATCGCGAAGGAGCGCCGTGGGGAATACCTCGGGGCGACGATCCAGGTGATTCCGCACATCACCGACGAGATCAAAGCGCGCGTTCGTGAAGCGACTCGCAACGTCGATGTGGCGATCGTCGAGATCGGGGGCACGGTTGGCGACATCGAGTCGCTTCCATTCCTCGAAGCCGTTCGTCAGTTGCGCGTAGAGCTCGGGCCGCAGAACACCGTGTCGGTGCACGTGACGCTGATTCCCCACATCGCCGCCGCCGGCGAGCTCAAGACCAAGCCCACACAGCACTCGGTGAAGGAGTTGCTCGGCCTCGGAATCCAACCGGAGATCTTGCTCTGCCGCGTCGACCGGGAGCTTCCGCAGAAGCTCAAGGAGAAGGTCGCCCATTTCTGCAACGTGCCAGTGGCGGCGGTGATCGCGGCGCCTGACGTGCGCGTCATCTATGAGCTGCCGCTCACCTTGCACGAGCAGGGCCTCGATCGGCTCCTCGCGGAGCGGCTCAATATCTGGTCGCGCGATCCGGATCTGTCCACTTGGCGGCGAACAGTCGAGCGCTCGCTTGCGCCCAATCGTAGTCACGTGTCGATCGCGCTCGTAGGGAAGTACGTCCACCTTCGCGATTCGTACAAGTCGCTTCACGAGTCGTTGGTGCACGCGGCGCTCGAGTGCGGCGTGAAGCTCGAACTCGACTACCTCGATAGTGAAGAGCTCGAAAGCGGCGACCTCTCCGCGCGTCTCGGCAAGCACGACGCCATCCTGGTGCCGGGCGGGTTCGGCGACCGTGGTTCCGAGGGGAAGATTCGCGCCATCGAGTACGCGCGTGAGAACGGCGTGCCGTTCTTTGGGATCTGCCTCGGCATGCAGATGGCGGTTGTGGAGTATGCGCGCAACGTGTGCGGGCTCGAAGGGGCAAACAGCGCCGAGTTCGCGCGGGACGCCAAGCATCTCGTCGTCGACATCATGCCTGACCAACGCGGCATCGAAGACAAGGGCGCTACGATGCGGCTCGGTGCGTACCCATGCACGCTCAAGAGTGACTCCCTCGCGGCAAAGATCTACGGCTCGCTTCAGATCAGTGAGCGGCACCGCCATCGGTACGAAGTGAACAATCAGTACCGCGAAGATCTCGAGCGGGGCGGCCTCGTGCTCTCAGGCTTGTCGCCCGACGAGCGGCTCGTGGAGATGGTCGAGCTGCCGAGCCACCCGCACTTCGTCGGCTGCCAGTTCCATCCCGAGTTCAAGAGCAAGCCGCACAAGCCGCACCCGCTTTTCACGAGCTTCGTTCGCGCCGCCGTCGAGTATCATGCCCATCGGGGGCAAACGGTCGGCAAGTCGGACGCCCTGGTCAACTGATCCAGGTGGGTTTAGGATCGAGGGGTGGCACGCCCCGCACGCCGGAAATGGCTGACGATCCCTACGCGCATCGTGCTCGGCTACATCGTCGTGCTCGTGGCCTTCGGCGTCGTCGGCGGGCTCAGCTTCTTGCAGCACCATCGGACCTCTCAAACGCTCGGATTGCTGGAGGATGGCTACCTGCCGTTGGCGCTCACGCTGAGCCAGGCGAAAGCAACGCAAAGCGTTTACGCGAACCTCGTCGAGCGCGCGCTCGAGTCCGAGCGGAGCACGCCGACCAAGACCTGGCTTCGTGCTGCGCTCCGCATTCGGCCGACGACGCTCCGCCGCGCGTACGAGGGTGTCGAGAGAGCCGAGTCTTTGGCCGAGGAGCTCGGCCAAGCCGCGCCGCTTCGTTCGGTCCGACGGGAGCTCGATGCGATCGGCCGAGCGTACGAACAAATCGACACGCAGTACGAGCAGCTCTTCGCCACCATCGACGATGAGGAAGCAGTCGCCGACGAGCTCCTCTCGAAGCTCCGCACGACCGAGCAGCGGATCGAGCGGAATTACGACCGCGCATCCCAGAGTGTGCAGCAACGCATTTCGCGAACGAGTGCGTTGGCTGCGGGTCAATCCGAGCGGGCTACGTTCCTGCTCGGCTTGCTCGGGCTTCTGGCTTTGATCGTGGGCGTTGCGGTAGCATTTCTCTCGCAACGCTTGCTGCGACCCATCCCTCTGTTGCACCAGCGCGTCGCCGCCGTGGCGCGAGGGGACTTATCGAGCGCCGTCGACATCAAGCGAAACGACGAGCTCGGCCAGCTCGTCGCGGAGTTCGAGCGCATGGTGCTCGCGTTGGCGGCTCGCGATCAGAGGTTGCGTGAGGCCACCCTGGCGGAGCAACGGCTCCAACGCATGCAGGTGCAGATCGTCGAAGCACTTCGCGCGGCGATCCTGGTCGTCGACCGTGACCGGATCATCAAGACGACCAATCCGGCCGCAGACGACATTCTTGGTGTCACCGCGCGAGATGTCGGGGCGTCGGTCGACGACACCTCTCTCTTTCGCCGTTTTCCCGCTCTCGGCCTTGCCATCGCCGAGGTGGCCGAAGGCGGCGCCGCCGTCACGCTCGAAGGCGAGCGGGTGTCGGGCTTCACCGAGCATTTGGTCGACGTGCTGGTGACGCCGTTTGGCGACGAGGCGGGGAAAGAGGGAGTCCGTGGCGTCCTGGTCGTCGCCGACGACGTATCTGACGCCGTTGCTACGAAGTCTCGATTGATTCAGACCGAACGCCTTGCCGCGATCGGCCGCATGGCGGCGCACGTCACGCACGAAGTCCGGAACCCGTTGTCGAGCATCGGGCTCAACGTCGACATGCTCGGCGACGAGGTGCAGGGCGCAGGGCCAGAGAGCGAGCGCCTGCTCGAGTCCATCCATCAAGAGCTCGAGCGACTCGAGAGCATCACCGAGGAGTACCTCCGGCTTGCGAGGCTCCCGGAGCCCTCTCTCAACCCCGAGGACCCGACGCACCTGATTCACGATCTCGCCGAGTTCTTGCGGCGCGAAATGGACGCTTCGGGGGTCGAGCTTCGACTCGACCTCGCATCGCACTTGCCCGACGTCGCCATGGACGAGCCACAGCTCCGGCAGGCGCTCTTGAATTTGCTCCGTAACGCGCGCGAAGCAATGCCGGGTGGTGGCGTAGCGAAGGTCGAAGCGACGCGATATGACGAGGGTGTTCGGATCCAAGTTCACGATGAAGGCGCGGGCATCGGCGAAGAAGAGCGCGACCACGTGTTCGATTTGTTCTACACGACGAAAGAGCGCGGCACGGGGCTTGGGTTGCCGCTCACCCAGCAGATCGTCGTGGCGCACGGAGGGCAGATCGCCTGCAAGCCCCGACATCCGCAAGGAACCACGTTCGAGATTTGGTTGCCTGCCGCCGCTGGAGCGACTAGTGGTTCGCCCGTGCGGAGAGTGGGATGAGCAGAACAGACGGACGTTCATACGACGCGCTGCGCCCGGTTTCGATCGAGACCGGCCTGCAACGCAACCCAGAGGGCTCGGTTCTCTACCGGTCAGGCGGCACCACAGTGCTGATCGCCGCCTCCGTGTCTGAGGGCGTGCCCGACTGGATGCGGGACACGGGACGTGGCTGGCTGACCGCTGAGTACGCGATGCACCCGCGAGCGAACCCGGAGCGCAAGCGGCGCGACGGGCGCAGCGGCCGCATCGACGGGCGAAGCTCCGAGATTCAGCGCTTGATCGGGCGGGCACTTCGGGCGGCGCTCGACTTCGAGAAGCTCGGCGAGCGGATGATCACCGTCGACTGCGACGTGCTCGACGCCGACGGGGGGACCCGCACCGCCTCGATCACGGGCGGGATGGTGGCGCTCGCCATCGCGCTCGACCGCCTGCGCGCAACGGGGTTGGTGAAGAAGGGTGTGCTTAGGGAGCCGATTGCCGCGATCAGCGTCGGCCTCGTCGGAGACCACCCGATGCTCGACCTTTGCTACACCGAGGATCGTGACGCCGAGGTGGACCTCAACTTCGTCGGCACGCCCGGGGGTTCGGTTGTCGAGGTGCAGGGCACCGCTGAAGGCGCGCCGATCGCTCGCGAGAAGCTCGATCAGATGATCGACCTCGCGTTGGGCGCGATGCCGGAGCTCGCGGAAGCGCAGAAGAGAACCCTGAGCGGGCTCGACATCGATATCGCTCGGCTGTTGCCCTGATGCGCCTCCTCATCGCGACGATGAACGAGGGAAAGCTCCGCGAGTACCAGCGGCTCTTGACCGATGTCCCCGGCTTGGAGCTCGAGACCATGGCGTCGCTGTCGGAGCGCATCGATGTGGATGAAGACCACGACACGTTCGCAGGGAATGCGCGCAAGAAGGCGACCGAAATCGCCGCGGTTGCGGGCGTTGCTTGCATGGCCGATGACAGCGGCCTCGAAGTGGACGCGCTCGGAGGACGCCCAGGCGTGCGCTCCGCGCGCTATTCGGGGGAGGGCGCGACCGACTCGAGCAACAACGAGAAGCTCCTCGAAGAGCTTCGCCACGTTCCGGACGAGGAACGCTCCGCGCGGTTTCGCTGCGCGATCGTAGTCGTCGACGCGGACGGGAGCGAGCTCGCGGCGGTGGATGGTGCGTGCGAAGGCCGCATCGGGCGCAAGTCGAGAGGGGCTCACGGCTTTGGCTACGACCCGCTGTTCATCCCGGTTGGGTACGAGCACACGATGGCAGAGCTCGGAACCGAAACCAAGAACGAGATCAGCCACCGTGCCAAGGCAGCAGCGAAGCTGGTCCCGCTTCTCAGGCGCCTACCTGAGCGCTAGAAACGCCCCCCGCTCTCGGAGGCGTTTCGTGCGAGCGCCCGACGCCGAGCGTGTCGACGGAACCAAGCACGCCCAATGACGAACGGGATGGTCCACAGGACGTGCCGCAGACGAATTCCGCTTCGTTCTTCGCCATAGACGGGTCGCACGGGAACTTCGCGAACCCGCAGGTCGCACTCCACGATCCAACTCAACCAATCGTTCGGGTAGCCGTAGCCCTCCCACAGTCGGTTCCATTCGAGCGCGAGAGAGGTCTTTCGGTTCATGGCCACGTATCCGCATTGGGAGTCGCGGACGCCGATACCGATGGCCCGTCGTGTCAAAAAGGAGAGGACGTGGTTGCCGATCCATCGATGCCATGGCATCGATCGGATCGCAGCTGGCCATGCCAGTCGATTCCCCTTGGCGTAGTCGGCATCCCCGGCGAGCAGCGGCTCAAGCAGCGCGGGTAGATCGGCCGGGTCCATTTGCGCGTCGGCCGCCATGACGGCGGTTAAATCGGCGCCCAGTGCGAGGGCTCGCTGGCAACCGGTCGCGATCGCGGCGCCAACGCCCTGATTGGTGTGGTGGTCGACTACGTCGACCGGCCGAGCGGAGGCACGGGCGATGCTTCCCGTCGCATCGGCGCTGGCGTCGTTCACGACGATGATGTGGTCGACGAACCCTGGAACGGCTCCGAGCGCGCGCCCGATGAGCCTTGCCTCGTTGTACGCCGGCATCACGACCGCCACTCGCTGACCGGCAAGCATCGCCGTTTGAGTATCGCTTCGGACTGTCGACGTCAATGACTTGCGAGACGCATCAGGGCAGCGTAACTCCCTGCGGATGGCTGGTGCCCACACCGAAGAAGAAGCGCGGCGATACTACGACGACTTCAGCGGATCCTACGAGCGCGAGCGCGGTCGGGGCTACCACCGCATGGTCGACGATTTGGAGGCGGAGATCGTCTCCCGGCATGCGGGAGGCGCGCGCGTGCTCGAGCTCGGCTGCGGGACGGGCCTCATCCTCGAACGCGTCGCGGAAGTCGCCAAGGAGGCCGTCGGAATCGACCTTTCCGAAGGGATGGCCCAACACGCGAGAGAGCGGGGCCTCGACGTGCGTATCGGCAACGTGTGTGCGCTTCCTTTCGGTGACGACGAGTTCGACCTGACCTACAGCTTCAAGGTGTTGGCCCACGTGCCCGACATCGACCTAGCCATTCGCGAAGCTGCGCGCGTGACGCGCCCTGGAGGGCACCTCCTGCTCGAGTTCTACAACCCTTGGAGCCTTCGTTACCTCGCCAAGCGAGCAGCGGGGCCACAACGGATTGCTGAGCGTCGAACCGAGGCCGACATATCGACGCGGTGGGACTCGCCTCGTGCGATTCGCGCCCTGGTGCCTCCGAATCTCGAGCTCGTCGATTTCGACGGCGTGCGCGTACTGACGCCGTTCGCTTCCGTCCACCGGCTGCCGCTGTTGGGAGACGGGCTTCGTTGGGCGGAACGCCTCGCGAGCCGCTCACCACTTCGATACTTTGGTGGCTTTCTGATCGCCGTCTTGAAGAAGGCCTGAGTTGCGCGCGAATCCTTCCAACGCCTCCGCGGTCTCCGGAGAAGTCGCCGCGCTCGTTGCCTGGGTGGTGGCGGGGCTCGCCGACGTGGTGACCCTGAGTTTCGTTCCGAGCGGGTCCCAGACGTTTTCGCAGCGACTTGCGCACTGCTCTTTCGACTTCGGCTATTTCCTTTTCTGCGGGCTCCTGAGCTACGCGCTCGTGTGGGGTTGGAAGCGTTGGGGGCCCGCTTCCCGCCTGGCGGCCCTAGCGGGGGTTGCCGCGCTCGCGCTCTCAGTGGGTTCACTGACCTTGGCGGGAGACCTCGAGCACATGAGCCAGCGTCTCAGCGGTCGCCTGAGTCCGGATCTGATTCTCGTCTCGAGCATCACGTTGGTCGCCATGGGGATCCCTGCGGCCATTGCCGTCGGCCTTCTGCTTCGTCGAGATGCGGCACCGCTCGCCGGCATCGGCGTGGGCATTGCGGCTCAAGTCGCCAACCACTTCATCCTCCGAGCCGACTACCCGGCTGCCCACCTCTTTCTGGGAGGAGCGTCCGTCGCACTCATTGCAGCTAGCCTCAGCGGAGCGCCGTGGCCGAGAGCGATTCAAAGCCTCCGCAATAGGATCCCCTCCCGTGCGTGGCGCGTCGTCGCCGCTCTGCTCGTCGCGGCCGGGCTGGCCGCCCTGCTGGTGCCTCCGACCCCCTTAATCGCATCGCAGCTGCAGCAGCACAGCGGCTCGTTCCTCTCACCGTACGTGAACCGCATCCACTCGAGGACCCACTTCGTTGGCGAGATCGACGAGAACGCCGACCCGCAATGGTTCCGGCCGCGCAGCGACCTGCCAGCCATCCCACCTGGAGCTGCGGTCGTCGGCGCCGATGCGGTCGTCCTGCTCATCAGTGTCGACGCGCTTCGGGCCGATGTCGCCAACAGCGGACGATACGACGAGCAGGTGCCGACGCTCGCGCGCCTTCGCGAGGAGTCGATCACATTCACGAACGCCCGTTCGAATGGCTCTCAAACGGTGTACTCGCTGACGACGCTCTTCACCGGCACGCACTTCTCCCAACAGTACTGGTCGAGATTCGAGGGAGGAAAGAACCACTGGCCTTTCGCAGATGAGACCCGGCGATTTCCAGCTCTTTTGAGCGAAGCAGGCGTGCGAACCATCAACTTCACAGCCGCGAACTGGATGCGAAACCACTGGGGTGTGGTGGCCGGGTTCGGAGAAGAGCATTGGATCAAGGACCGGGGTCACAAGTACAGCCGCGCGAAGGTCGTCGCAGCGTCCATCGGCGAGACCCTGGAGACGGTCGGTGGAGAGCCGACGTTCATCTTCGTGCACTTTCTCGACCCGCACGCCCCGTACAATCTCGCGCAGCGGAAGGGGAGCGCGTTCGAGCGCTATCTCGGCGAATGCGCTCAAGTCGACCACGAGATTGGCAGCCTCCTCGATCGAATCGACTCAGATGAAGCGCTGCGGGCGCGAACGACGGTCATCGTCACAGCCGATCACGGCGAGGCCTTCGGTGAACACAACACCATACGCCACTCGCGAACGCTCTACGAAGAGCTCCTCCGCGTTCCGCTGTTCGTTCGAATCCCCGGCGTTGCTCCCCGGATGGTCGAAGCTCCGGTCTCTTTGGTCGACCTCGGACCCACGGTACTCGACCTGTTGGGCCAGCCGACGCCTTCGCACATGATGGGGCAAACGCTGCTGCCTTTCGTACGGGGGGAACCCTATGTCCCGACCCGCCCCTTCGTCGCCGAAGGCCGCCTGAAGCGCGCGATGATTCTCAGCAACGGGGTCAAGATCATCGAGGACGGCAGAACAGGTGTCCTCGAGCTCTACGACCTCAGCGCCGACCCCGCTGAGGCGAACAATCTCGTCGACGACGCCGAGCGCTTGGAGGTTCCGCTGAACACGATGCTCCGCTTCTTCGACGTGCATCGACTCCGGCGCCCCGGCTACGAGCCGCCGTATCGACCCTAGTTGCGAAACCCCCA
>CAVWBW010000006.1:0-50450 GCA_963753395.1 uncultured delta proteobacterium
TTATCTGGTGGCGCTTTTCACCGACTCGCTCGGCGTGCGCGGTCAGCTCTTTCTCGCGCTCGCGGCGTACGCGACCTACGTCGTCAACGCCGGTCAGTTCATCCTGAAGCTTCGCGCCGCGCGCCTCGATGACAAGCGCTCTCAGAAAGGGCATGCATGACCGCTACGCTACCCACCGCGGCGGCCAGCTCTCCCGCCCTGCACGTGCTCAAGGAGCGCGGCCAGCGTGAAGTGTTCTGCGGGCTGACGTCGATCGTGTGGCTGCATCGAAAGATGCAGGACGCGTTCTTCTTGGTGGTGGGAGCGGCACCTGTGCTGACCTGCTGCAGTCGGCGGCCGGGGTCATGATCTTCGCCGAGCCCCGCTTTGCCACGGCGATTCTCGAGGAGAAGGACCTCGCTGGCCTTGCGGACGCCAACGAAGAGATCGACCGCGTGGTGGGCCGGCTCCTCGCACGGCGTCCCGAGATCAAGCAGTTGTTCTTGGTTGGTAGCTGCCCGTCAGAGGTCATCAAGCTCGACCTTGGCCGGGCCGCCGCCCGCCTCAGCGATGTGCATTCGAATGTCCGCGTGCGGGCGTTCTCGGGCAGCGGCATCGAGACCACCTTCACTCAGGGCGAGGACTCATGCCTGGCTGCGCTGCTGCGCGCGGAGCGACGCGACGCGAACGCGCCCGAATCGCTGCTTGTGGTCGGAACGCTTCCCGACATAGTCGAGGATCAGTTCGCGCGCATCTTCAAGGCACTCGGGATCACGACTTCGTTCGTGCCCGCGCGTCGCGATGGGCTGCCCGCCATCGGGCCGACCACGCGCTATCTTCTAGCGCAGCCCTACCTCGCGGATACCGCGCTCGCGCTCGATGACCTCGGCGCGCGCCATTTACGAGCGCTGTTTCCGCTCGGCGTCGAGGGCACCCGGGCGTGGCTGTGGGCTGCCGCCAAGGCCTTTGGCGTGGAACGCGCGCGGTTCGAAGAGGTGATTGGACCCGCCGAGCGGCGCGCCCGGGCCGCGCTCGGCCGCGCCCGCGAGCGGCTGCAACACAAGCGGGTCTTCTTCTTCCCCGACTCACAGCTCGAGGTGCCGATCGCACGCTTTCTTCATCGCGAACTCGGCATGGAGCTGCTTGAGGTCGGCACGCCGTACCTGCAGCAGACCCACCTTGCCGACGAGCTTTCGGCGCTGCCGACCGATCTCGTGCTGAGCGAGGGTCAGGATGTCGAGCGTCAGCTCGACCGGTGCCGGGCCCAGCGACCGGACCTCGTCGTATGCGGGCTCGGACTCGCCAACCCGCTTGAGGTCGAAGGCTTCACCACCAAGTGGTCCATCGAGCTCACGTTCACTCCGATTCAAGGATTTGAGCAGGCGGCGGACCTCGCCGAGCTCTTCACCCGTCCGCTCGTGCGGCGAGAACGGCTTTCGGTGTAGCGATGGAGCTGTCGGTCTGGACCTATGAAGGACCGCCCCACGTGGGCGCCATGCGCATCGCGACCGCGATGAAGGGCGTGCACTTCGTGCTGCACGCGCCGCAGGGCGACACCTACGCCGACCTGCTCTTCACCATGATCGAGCGCCGTCGCGCGCGACCGCCTGTCACCTACACTACCTTTCAGGCCCGCGATCTAGGCGGCGACACCGCTGAGTTGCTCAAGCAGACGGCCCGCGACGCGTTCGAGCGCTTCTCGCCCGAGCTGCTGCTGATCGGCGCATCTTGCACGGCCGAGCTCATCCAGGACGATCCGGCTGGGATCGGCGCCGCGCTCGGTCTGCCGGTGCCGGTGGTGCCGGTCGAACTCAACGCCTACCAGCGCAAGGAGAACTGGGGTGCGTCGGAGACCTTCTACCGCATCGCGCGCGCGTGCTGCGGCGGGGCTGAGAAGACCGAGAAGGTCACGGATTCCAAGCCACGACCGAGCTGCAATGTTCTCGGCCCGACCGCGCTCGGCTTTCGCCACCGGGACGATCTGCTGGAGATTACGCGGCTGCTTGGCCGGCTCGGGATCGATATCAACGTGGTGGCTCCGCTCGACGCCTCCCCGTCCGACCTCGCGCGTCTCACTGCCGCCGATTTCAACGTCGTGCTCTACCCGGAGATCGCCGAGACCACAGCGCGCTGGCTGCAGAAGGCTTTCGGCCAGCCATTCACGACCACCGTGCCGATGGGCGTGGGCGCGACCCGTGCCTTTGTGCGCGAAGTAGCAGAGTTCGTCGGCGTCGACCCGAGCGCGACGCTCGACGAGCCGAGCCTGAGGCTGCCCTGGTACTCGCGGTCGATCGACTCGACCTATCTCACCGCTAAGCGCGTCTTCATCTACGGTGACGCGACCCACGCCATCGCCTCGGCCCGCATTGCGAGCGAAGAACTCGGGTTTGAGGTGGTCGGGCTCGGCACCTATAGTCGCGAGTTGGCCCGCGCGGTCCGCGCCGAGGCCAAGCGCTACGACCTCACCGCGCTCATCACCGAGGATCACCTCACGGTGGAGGAGGCGATTGCCGAGGCGCGCCCCGAGCTGGTGCTCGGTACTCAGATGGAGCGCCACATCTCGAAGCGGCTCGGCCTACCGTGCGCCGTCATCTCGGCGCCGGTGCACGTCCACGACTACCCGGCTCGCTACTCGCCGCTCATGGGTTTTGAGGGCGCCAACGTGATCTTCGACACCTGGGTGCACCCGCTGATGATGGGCCTCGAAGAGCATCTGCTCGGCATGTTCCGGGAAGACTTCGAGTTCGCCGACGGTGCCGCTCCCAGTCACCTCGGCCGCGTCGGTGGTCCCGTTGAGGACGCCAGCATCGCCCACACCATCGTCGCCAACCAGGACCTCGGTCTCATCGGGCGACCGAGCTCGAGCTTTCGCCCGTCAAGAACCTGACGCCCGCCCCGTCCTCGGCCGCGCCGGGTGCGACGCCCGAGTGGACCACCGAGGCATCGAAGGAACTCAAGAAGATCCCGTTCTTTGTTCGTGGCAAGGCCCGCCGCAACACCGAGCAGTTTGCGCGCGAGCGCTGCTACCAACCCATCACCTTGGAGACGCTTTATGAAGCCAAAGCCCACTTCCAAGGTCGATAGGAGCGACGCGCCAGTGCGGATGGTGATCCTCACCCTGGATCACCACATCGCCGGTGCGGTCGAGCGGGCCCGGCGCGAGCTCGCCGACGAGCTCCCAGGACTCGAACTGCTTCTGCACGCCGCCACCCAGTTCAGCGACCCCGACGCGGTGGCCGCAGCCGTGGCCGACATCGAGACCGCCGACCTCGTGTTCGCGAGCATGCTGTTCATCGACGAGCATATTCGCGCCGTGCTGCCGGCCCTCACCGCTCGTCGTGAGCGTTGCGACGCGATGGTGTGCACCATGAGTGCGAGCGAGGTCATGCGGCTGACCCGGATGGGCGACTTCCGCATGGACCAGAAGAAGGGCCTCGGCCTGATGAGGAAGCTGCGGCGGGGCCGCAAGTCCCAGCCGGGTGGCGCCGGTCAGCTCGCGATGCTGCGCCGGATTCCGAAGATCTTGTCGCTCGTTCCTGGCAAGGCCCAGGACCTTCGCGCTTACTTCCTCGTGATGTCGTACTGGCTGTCGGGTTCGTCCGACAACCTCGCGGACATGGTGCGAATGCTGGTTAATCGGTACGCCGACGGCGAGCGGCGCACGCTGCGCGGTACCCTCAACGTGGCTCCGCCCCGCGCCTATCCGGAGAACGGTCTCTACCACCCGGACCTTGCGGAGCGGATCACTGAGGCGGTCTCGTCGCTGCCCGGACCCGAGGCTCCGCGCGGTACGATCGGCGTTCTCCTGATGCGTTCCTATGTGCTGGCCCACGACACCCGGCACTACGACGGCGTAATCGCCGCCCTCGAGGCGCGCGGGTACCGGGTGATTCCGGCGTTTGCGAGCGGGCTCGATTCGCGGCCTGCGATTCGCAAGTTCTTCTTCGACGGCGACCGAGTCGCGGTCGACGCCGTGGTGTCGCTCACCGGCTTTTCGCTGGTGGGTGGCCCGGCCTTCAACGACGCCAAGGCCGCCGAGCAGATGCTGGCCGAGCTGGACGTCCCCTACATCGCTGCGCAGCCGCTCGAGTTTCAGAGCGTGCGCGAGTGGCAGGACTCGACGCTCGGCCTCACCCCGCTCGAGGCCACCATCATGGTCGCGATTCCTGAGCTCGACGGCGCGACCGGGCCCATCGCCTTTGGCGGCCGCGACCGCGAGGCGGGCAGTGAGCAGATGGTGCCCATCACGGACCGCGTCGAGCGCCTGGCGGATCGGGTCGACCGGCAGGTTCGGCTTCGACTCAAGCCACGTGCCGAGCGCGATCTCGCCATCGTGCTCTTCAACTTCCCGCCCAACGCCGGAGCGACCGGCACCGCCGCGTTCCTGTCGGTGTTCGAGTCCCTGCACCGAACCTTAACTGCACTCGCCGAGGCCGGCTACGACATTGAGGTTCCCGACACCGTCGACGACCTTCGTGCCGCGGTGCTCAACGGCAACGCCGAGCTTTACGGCACCGACGCTAACGTGGTGGCCAAGGTTGACGTCGACGACCACGTCCGGCGAAGCCGCCATCTCGCAGAGATCGAGGCGCAGTGGGGGTCGGCGCCGGGGCGGCTCCAGACGGACGGCCGGTCGCTGTTCGTGCTTGGCGCCCGTTTCGGGCGCGTGTTGGTCGGAGTCCAGCCCGCGTTTGGCTACGAGGGCGATCCGATGCGGCTGCTCTATGAGTCGAGCTTCGCGCCCACCCACGCCTTTGCCGCGTTCTATCAGTACCTGCGCGAGGACTTCGGCGCCGATGCCGTGCTCCACTTCGGTACCCACGGCGCGCTCGAGTTCATGCCGGGCAAGCAGGTGTGCCTGTCGGAGGCGTGCTGGCCGGATCGGCTCATCGGCGACATGCCGAACCTGTATCTCTACGCGTCGAATAACCCGTCGGAAGGAGCGCTGGCGCGCCGGCGCGGAGCCGCGACGCTGATCAGCTACCTCACTCCGCCCATCCGCCGGTCGGGGCTTTACCGAGAGCTTCAGGCGCTGCGCGAAACGGTGGACCGGTACCGCGGGCTCGACCCCAAGTCCGGCGAGGCCACGCGTTTGGTGCCACTCATCCACGAGCAGGCCGAGGCCGTGGACCTTTCGGCCGGCGACCTCGATGCGATCTTGACCCAGCTCGTCGAGCTCGAGCGCACTCTGATCCCCACCGGGCTTCATGTGCTCGGTGAACCGATGAGCGAAAGCGACCGTGTCGAGTACCTCGGCGCGATCGCGCAGGCTCACGACTCGGGTCCGCTTCCCGACGCCACCCTCGCCGCACTTGTGGCCGGCGAGTCCGACAAGCGCGCGCTCAAGGCCGGTGGCCTCAAGCCGACCGAGAGCACGCTCGCGCTGTGCGCCACGCTGCGCCAGACCGCCCGCGCGCTGTCGCAGAGCGCCGAACTCGACGCAGTTGTCACCGCGCTTGATGGCCGTTTTATTCGGCCCGCGCCCGGCGGCGACCTGCTCCGCAATCCCGATGTCTTGCCCACCGGCCGGAACCTGCACGGCTTCGATCCGTTCGCGCTTCCGGACGAGGCGGCGCTGCGGCAGGGCCAAGCCCAGGCCGAGCGGCTGCTCGCCACGCACCGCGAGGTGAGCCAGGTACTGCCCGAATCAATCGCGATCGTGCTGTGGGGCGCCGACAACCTCAAGAGCGGTGGCGCTCCGATCGGTCAGGCACTGGCCCTGCTCGGCTGCAGACCGCGGCTCGACAGCTACGGCCGGCTGTGCGGGGCGGAGCTCATCCCGCTCGAGACGCTCGGCCGGCCGCGCATTGACGTGCTGATGACTCTGTCCGGCATCTTCCGCGACCTATTGCCGCTTCAGACTCGGCTTCTGGCCGAGGCGGCATGGCTCGCCGCGAGCGCTGACGAGCCCCCTGAGCTGAACTATGTGCGCCGCAATACGCTCGCCTACCAGGTCGAGCATGGCGTAGATCTCGAAACGGCCGCGCTCCGAGTATTCAGCAACAAGGAAGGCGCCTATGGCGCCAACGTGAACCTCCTTGTCGACGGCGGCACCTGGCAAGACGAGGACGAGCTGGGTGACGCTTACGCCAAGCGAAAGTGCTTTGCCTATCGGGCGAACGGCACCTCGGTCGAGCAGCAGGGCCTGCTCAAGAGCGTGCTGAGCCGAGTCGACCTTGCCTACCAGAACCTTGAGTCCATCGAGCTCGGGGTCACCACGATCGACCACTACTTCGACACCCTGGGCGGCATCGGCCGCGCCGCGAGCATGGCTCGGGGCGGCGAGGCGCTACCGGTGTACATCGGCGACGAAACCCAAGGGAAGGGTACCGTCCGCACCCTCGAGGAGCAGGTTGGACTCGAAAGCCGCACCCGCTCGCTCAATCCGAAGTGGGCCGAGGAGATGCTCAAGCACGGAGCCGAGGGTGTTCGCCAGATCGAGGCTCAAGTCACCAACACGCTCGGCTGGTCGGCGACCACGAGTCAGGTGCAGCCGTGGGTCTACCGCGAGCTCACCAAAACCTACGTGCTTGACGAAGCGATGCGCGAGCGCCTGTCAAAGCTCAATCCCAAGGCGTCGCTCAAGCTCGCCCAGCGCCTCATCGAGGCCTCCGAGCGTAGCTACTGGGAACCCGACGAAGAAACAACGGCCGCGCTCTACGCCGCCGGAGACGAACTCGAGGACACGCTCGAGGGTGTGCCTAACCAAGGGATCACGCTGGGCGCCGCTTAGGCCCGATGCGAGGAAACGAAATGGAACTGCTGCAGATCGGAAAACGGACTCAAGACGGCGATGGCCAGGGCAGCGTGCAGTACCATGCGCCGCGCCCCGCCGAGATCACCGGGGCCAAGGTGTTCGCGATCTACGGCAAGGGAGGCATCGGCAAGAGCACGACCAGTTCGAATCTGTCGGTGGCCTTCTCCAAGCTCGGCAAGCGCGTCTTGCAGATCGGCTGCGACCCCAAGCACGACTCGACGTTCACCCTGACCAAGAAGCTCCAGCCCACCGTCATCGATGTCCTCAAGGAGGTCGACTTTCACCCGGAGGAGCTTCGGCCTGAGGACTACGTAGTGGAGGGCTACAACGGTGTGATGTGCGTCGAGGCGGGCGGCCCGCCCGCAGGCACCGGCTGTGGCGGCTACGTGGTCGGTCAGACCGTGAAGCTGCTCAAGGAGCATCATCTGCTCGAGGACACCGATGTGGTCATCTTTGACGTACTCGGGGACGTGGTGTGCGGCGGCTTCGCGACCCCGCTGCAGCACGCGCAGCGGGCGCTCATCGTGACCGCCAACGACTTCGACTCGATCTTCGCGATGAACCGCATCGTGGCTGCGATCGGAGCCAAGGCGAAGAACTACCAGGTGCGCGTGGGTGGCGTCATTGCAAACCGGAGCGAGAACACCGACGAGATCGACCGCTACAACGCCCAGGCCGGCTTGCGGCGGCTAGCCCATATCCCGTCGCTCGACGTCGTGCGCCGGAGCCGACTCAAGAAGTCGACCTTGTTCGAGATGGAGCCGTCGGCCGAGCTCGAGGCGGTCCAGAACGAGTACCTTCGGCTCGCGGCAGAGCTGTGGGCCGGTGTCGACCCGCTCGAGGCGACCTCGATGGCCGACCGTGAGATCTTCGAGTTCCTGGGATTCGAGTGAGGACTGAGATGATGAACGCGCCGGCCTACAACCAACGACGGGACGAGATCGAGGAGTACTTCGATCGCACCGCCGCCAAGGCGTGGGAGCGGCTCACCTCCGACGCGCCGGTGAGCGGTGTTCGCGCGACGGTTCGCGCGGGACGCGACCGGATGCGGGCCACGTTGCTGTCCTATCTTCCGGAAGACCTCACCGGGCAGCGCGTGCTCGACGCCGGTTGCGGCACCGGGGCGCTCGCCGTCGAGGCCGCACACCGCGGCGCGGACGTCGTGGCCGTCGACATCTCGCCAACTCTGGTGCAGCTCGCGAACGAGCGCGCGATCGGTGCGGGGCGGGGACGAATCGAGTTCCGCGTCGGCGACATGTGTGGCGAAGACTCCGATGGCGATTTCGACTGGGTGGTCGCGATGGATTCGGTCATTCACTACGAGGCCGATGACATGGTTCGCGTCATCGAGCGCCTCGCCCAGCGCGCCCGGCGCGGGGTGGCGTTTACCTTTGCGCCCTCGACGGCACTCCTGCAGGTTGCCAAGGTCCTTGGCAAGGTCTTTCCACGAGGCGACCGCTCGCCGGACATCGCGCCGATCTCGCCCGCGAAACTTCGCAAGCGGATCGATGCCTCCGAGGCGCTTGCCGACTTCGAGCTCGGCGACACCGATCTCATCGACAGTGGCTTTTACGTTTCTCGAGCTCAGGAGCTGATTCGGCGGTGAAGGGCATGGGTCAAAAGAAGCGCAGCATCGCGAATGTGTGGAAGCGGCTCGGCCCGCGTGCGCTCCCGTTTGCGGACGCCGCGACGCCGGAGCTCCCGCTTGGTCGTTTGCTCCGGCTCTCGCTGTTCCAGATCTCGGTGGGCATGGTGCTCGTGCTGCTCAACGGCACCATCAACCGCGTGATGATCGTGGAGCTCGGGATTCCGGCCTGGATGGTTGCGCTCCTCGTCGCGCTTCCCATCGTGTTCGCGCCGCTGCGCGCGTTGATTGGCCATCGCTCCGACCACCACCGTTCGTTGTTTGGTTGGCGAAGGGTCCCCTACATCTGGTTTGGCACCCTAGGCCAGTTCGGTGGCCTGGCCCTCATGCCGTTCGCGCTGTTGGTGCTGTCGGGAACCGGTACCAATCCAATGCCGTTCGTGGGCGAGATCGGGGCCGGCATCGCGTTCCTGCTGGTCGGCGCCGGTCTGCACACCACCCAGACGGCGGGGGTGGCTCTGGCCACCGACCTCGCCACCCCCGAGTCTCGGCCGCGGGTGGTCGCGCTGCTCTATGTGATGCTGCTCGTCGGCATGGTGGTGGCCTCGCTCGTATTCGGCGCGCTGCTTCGCGACTTCGGCTACGTGAAGCTCATCCAGATCATCCAGGGCGCGGCCGTGGTGACCGCGGTTCTCAACCTGATCGCCCTTTGGAAGCAGGAAGGCAAGCTCTACCGAGACGAGGACGGCGAGCCCGTTCCCGCGCCGGCGCTCGCGCCGCGGCGTCCGTTCCGCGAGTCGCTCCGCGAGCTGCTCCAAGGTGGCGCCGCCACCCGGCTGCTGGTCGCGGTCGGTCTTGGTGGGGCCGGCTTCGCCATGCAGGACATCCTGCTCGAGCCTTATGGCGGCGAGCTCCTCAACCTGTCGGTGTCGGCCACGACGGTCCTCACCGCGATGATGGCGGGCGGCACTCTGGTTGGCCTCTTCGTGGCCGCGCGCTGGTTGTCGAATGATGGCGACCCTCATCGGCTCGCCGCCTTCGGCGCGTTGATCGGCATTGCCGGCTTTTCGTCGGTCATCTTCGCCGCCCCGCTCACCTCGGTGGGCATGTTCTGGTTCGGCACCGTGGTGATCGGATTCGGCGGCGGCTGGTTCTCGGTGGGTACGCTCGCCGCCTCAATGTCGTTGTCTGAGCGCGGCCAGTCCGGCCTCGCGATTGGCGCCTGGGGCGCCGTTCAAGCCACGGCGAGCGGACTTGGCATCGCCATCGGCGGTGCGGTTCGCGACGGTGTCTCCACCCTCGCGATTCAAGGCGCGCTGGGCCCCGGTCTCATCGAAAGCCAGGTCGGCTACAGCTTCGTCTACCACCTAGAAATTGCACTCTTATTCGGCACTCTCGTGGCGATCGGTCCGTTGGTTCGGTCCGGTGTCCCGAGGGCCTCGTCTTCTACTCGTTTCGGGCTTGCGGAAATGCCCAGCTAGCCCTGGTTTGGAGCTCCCATGATCACACAGAACATCGACTTCGCTCAGCTCACCCTCTACGCCTTTTGGATCTTCTTCGCCGGCCTGGTTTACTGGCTTCGCAAGGAAGACCGTCGCGAAGGTTACCCACTCGAGAAGGACAGCCCTCGGATAGTCGGGTCCACGACCAACATCTTGATTCCGAAGCCCAAGACGTTCTTGCTGCCCGAGGGCGGTGAGTACCATGCGCCGGACTTCAAGCGGGATACTCGCCAGTTCGAGATCACCCGGACCTCGGCTTCCGCCGGGTCGACGAGTACGCCTACCACGGAAAACCCACTGCTGGCTGGGGTCGGCCCATCCTCCTACGCCGAGCGACACGACGAGCCTGAGCTCACCCGCGAGGGCCATGTCGCTATCGTCCCGATGCGTGTTGCCACAGACTACAAGGTGAGTGCCGGTCACGATGTACGTGGCTGGGACCTGATGGGGGCCGATGGCGAGGTCGGCGGCAAGATCAAGGACATCTGGGTCGATCGGGCCGAGATGATCGTTCGCTACCTCGAGGTCGGACTGGGTGAAAGCGGCGACGAGGTTCGCTTGGTGCCGATCAATATGGTGGTGGTCCGAGGCGACAAGAAGAACGTCGAGGTTGAGGCGCTACACTCCACGCAGCTCGGGCTCGCGCCGACCCTCAAGCAGGACGAGCAGATTACGGTCATGGAGGAAGAGCGAATTGTAGCGTTCTTCGCGGGGGGCCGCCTCTACGCCGAGCCGAAGCGTCTGGGGCCGGTGGTATGAGCCACTCCGACGAAATGGAGCCCGTTTACGGGCTCCCCGCCGAGCTCCCGAAGGGCGAGCGCATCCTTTGGCAAGGGGCGCCGAAGTGGCGTTCGCTCGCGAAGGCAGCGATGAAGATCCATTGGTTGGGCGCGTACTTTGCGGCCTTGGTGGTGGCCCGGCTCTTGCTCGCCTTCCGTGGAGGAGAGCTGGGCTCGGCGTCGTTCGAGCTTCTTCAGATGATCGGACTGTTCTTGCTGTGCTTGGGTTTGGTGGCGTTGTTCGCCTGGCTGCACGCGAGAGCCACCGTGTACACGATCACCACCCATCGCGTGGTGATGCGATTCGGGGTGGTGCTTCCGATGGCTTGGAACCTGCCCTTCAAGCGTCTCGCCGCGGCCGACCTCGTCGTCCGGGACAACGACGATGGCGACATCGCGCTGGAGCTGACGAAGGGAGAGCGCGTGCGACGCATCTACTTCTGGCCGCATGTGGCGCCGGGCCACTACTTCAAACCCCGCCCAGCTCTCCGTGCCATTGCGCAGCCCAAGGCAGTGGCTCGACGCCTAAAGGAGGCGGTCATGCGCTACGCCGCCGAGCAATCGGTCGCGATTGCGGGTGGCCCCGGGGGAGTGGCCAACGACAACGAACCGAGCGTTGGCCCCCGGCCGGTTCGGGACCTGACCGTGGAGACGGCTTCGTAGGACCATGGAAGACGGCGCATTTCAGCGGGCGATCGCCCACCACCATATTCACGAGCAGAAGGTGCCGCGGGGTGCCTTGATCGGTGCGGCCGCGATCATCATTATCGCGGTCGCGCTCGCTGCGATGGGGAAGACCAACCGTGTCGATGCGACGCTGCCAACCGTTGCGCAGTCCGTCTCACTTCAGTTCGCGGACCTCCCGGATGGCGGGGTTGCCGTTCGATCCGCCGACGGAAGCCGCGAGATCATGACCCTTGAGCCTGAATCGGGCGGCTTCGTCCGCGGCGTGCTTCGGGGCATCTTCCGCACTCGCAAGCTCGAGTCGATTGGCCGAGAGGCTCCGTTTCTGCTCGGCCGAACCGAAGACGGGCGCTTCGTGCTTCAGGATCCGGAGACCGGCCACAGCGTCGAGCTGCGCTCGTTCGGACGTACGAACTACGAATCCTTCAGCCGCTTGATGCGCGAGGCGAATCAATGACCGCCTCCGTTCATTCCCGGGTGTTCGACCTCGGCTGTACCGTGACGGTCACGAACACCCCCGAGGACCTTTCGGCGCACGTCGAGCTCGATGGCAACCCCGAGATCCATCCCGGCGATTCGGTGACCGTCCATGGAGCCGAGATTGCGCCGGCGTTCGGTGAAACGATCCGCGTTCGTCGTCGAGCCACGGTGCGGCGGGCCTCATCCCTCAAGCGACTATGGGTCCGCCTCGTTGGCGACCTTGGAATCATGGAGCTCGTCGACTGAGCCCCGTTCATGGAGATGACATGATCACCCAAACCGTTCCAAACGAGTTCACACGCAAGGCGCAGGAGACGACCACGCTCAGCCCGCGCTTCTACACCACCGACATCAAGTCGATGAATCGACTGTCCATCGACTCGGTCGGGCCGCAGTGGGAAGCCCTGCTGGCCGAGTTCGAGGAGGACAAGAACTTCGGGCACTTCCACGCGGATGGCGACTGGGACTTCGATCCCCAGTCGCTATCGCCCGAGCTTCGGAAGGAGTTCCTAGACTTCCTCGTCAGCTCGCTGACGGCCGAGTTTTCGGGCTGCGTGCTCTACGCCGAGCTGCACAAGAAGGGGTTCAACCCCGAGCTACAGAAACTCTTCCGCTACATGGCGCGCGACGAGTCGCGGCACGCGGGTTTCATCAACGAATGCCTCAAGGAGTTCGGCCTCAGCGTCGACATGGGCTTCCTGGTCAAAAAGAAGCAGTACACCTACTTCAAGCCGAAGTTCATCCTCTATGCGACGTACCTGTCCGAGAAGATCGGCTACGCCCGCTACATCCGAATCTTCCGGCATCTCGAGCGCAATCCTGAGAATCGCTTCCACCCGATCTTCAATAAGTTCAAGGAGTGGTGCAACGACGAGTTCCGCCACGGCGAGGCGCTGGCGCTGATGATGCGCGCCAACCCGAAGCTGCTCACGGGTATGAACCGGCTTTGGATTCGGTTCTTCCAGCTCGCGGTGTTCGCCACCATGTTCGTGCGCGACCACACCCGGCCGCACCTTCATCATGCGCTCGGGCTAGACACCGAGCAGAACGCGATTGAGGTGTTCCGTATCGTGCAGGCGGTGTCGAAGCAGGTGTTTCCGGTGCTGATCGATGTGGAGCACCCGGCCTTCCTCAAGCATCTGCGGCACCTGCAGTCGCTTTCGGCGCGCATCATGACTCTGCAGGAGCAGGGCATCGTTGGTCGCATCAAGGCACTGCCGCTGCAGCTCCGGGTCGGGGCGACCTTCGCGCGCATGTACTTCCTTCCCACTCAGACCAACGCGCTCCCGGATGAGCTCCGCGTGGCGGCCGCCTGGTGACATGAACACGCTGCTCGCAATCCTGTTTGTCGTGGGGGTCTGGTGGCTCAGCACTGCGTTGGTGCTGCGTCTCGTTTGGCTTCCTCGACGAACGCACCGATGGAGTATCGGGATTGCGAGCGTCTTGGGTCTCGCCGGATTGGTTGCCACGTTCGCGTTGCGCAATGACAACACCAGCACTGGAGCCTGTCTTGGATTCCTGAGCGGAATCGCGCTGTGGGGCTGGCATGAGTTGACGTTCTTGCTCGGCCGCGTGACCGGGCCTCGGCGTGGCCCCTGCCCACCGGGGCTCGAAGGCTGGGAGCGCTTTCGGGCCGCCACAGAGGCCGTCATTCATCACGAGTTAGCGCTGGCGGCAACCATGGCTGCGGTCGTCGCGCTCAGCTGGAAGGCGTCCAATCAGGTCGCGGCGTGGACCTTCGCGGTGTTGTGGCTGATGCGCCTGTCGGCGAAATTCAACGTCTTCCTGGGCGTGCAGAATCTGTCCAAGGATTTCGTGCCGCCGCACTTGAAGTATCTCACGAGCTACTTTCGCGTATCTCGCTTGAATCCGCTCATGCCGTTCTCGGTGGGGATCGCGTCCGTAGTCGCGTTCTTCCTATTCACGGCCGTGACTCCGACCTCCGATGGCGAGGCGACCGGCCTCGTACTGTCGGCCTCTCTTCTGACTCTAGCCATCTTCGAGCACCTCTTTCTCGCGGTCCCGGTGCCGGACGCATGGCTTTGGCGCTGGGCTACGAAAGGAATCGAATGAACCTCTTGACTCAAAGCACGAGTAGGATCGACTATCAGTTCGCGCTCGGTAGCGGAGCGGTCCGATGAACGAGGAGGCGATCACCGTGAAACGCTTCGACGACAACGCCTGGGGAACCGATTCGGATACGCATCCGCGCCCGGAAGCGATATCCGACGACAACGCCTGGGGAACCGACTCGGATACGCATCCGCGCCCGGAAGCGATATCCTACGTGAACGCCATCGCGGTGCAGCGCTCTGAAGCCGTCCTGCTAAACACCATCGAGGATCAGATCATCCCGCGGCTGCTCCTCGCCCACCGGTCACCTCTGATTTCCGGCGCGGTGCCCGCCGACACCTTCGAAATCTCGGAGGAAGAGATCGAGCGATTCGCCGAGCTGTCCACGGGGCAGGACATGGCGGGGCTTCTCGGCCGCCTGGAGGGTCTGCTCCGAGAGGGTCTTCCCATCCAGAACGTGCTTCTCGATGTGATCGCGCCGGCGGCGCATTTGCTCGGCGAGCAGTGGTTGGACGACGAACGCTCCTTTTCGGACGTCACCGTGGGCCTTGGACTGCTCCAGCGGCTGGTGGCGGTGATAGGTCAGAAAGTCGAAGCGCCTGTGACCAAAGAGGGCCTCGTGGTCTTGTCCGCCGCACCGGGCGAACAGCACACCCTCTCGATTCACGTGCTCGCGGAGCTCCTCCGAGCCCAAGGCTGGGCCGTTCAGGTCGAACCCGTGGCGGACGAGATGGCGTTGCTCGAGCTCTTGGAACGCGAGAGCGTCTCCGCGATCGGGTTCACGGTGAGCAATGACGCCTTGATTCGGCGTCTGGGCCCGCTGCTGGAGCGCATCCGTGCGCTGCAGCCCAACGCTAAGGTCATGTTGGGCGGAGCGGCCACGGGACTGTCCGAGGTGGCTGAGCGCTTGGGCGTACGGCACTGTCGGTCGGGCCGCGATGCGCTCGATTACCTTGGCTCCGTCCCCGCTTCATTACACCCGAATCGCGTGCGATAATTCGCCTTGTTCTATTTAGACGAAGTAGTACTGAAGTGACAATGCTAGCCGCAAGCGGAATCGAATCCAAGCCGCCTACTCCCGACTCAGGCCAGCCTTTTGCGCGCCGCGCAGTGAGGTCGATGGCCGACTTGGCACTGGTCCTCGACGCCTCCGGCACCATCGTGGATGTCTGGCTTGGCGAGGCGCTCAAGGACGAGCCCGGCTGGATGTACCTGGTCGGCCAAAAATGGGTCGACACGGTGCTGCCGGACAGTCGCCGCAAGGTCGCCAAGCTTCGTGAGAGCCTCGATAGGGGTGGCGAGTTCATACGGCCTCGAGAGATCAACCAGCAGGTCGATGGCCTTGGTTCGGTTCCGGTCCGCTTCGGTGGTTTCGTCACCGACGACGAGCACCTCATCGTTCCCGGTCAGGACCTGCGCACAATCGCCGAGTTGCAGCAGCGACTGGTGAGTTCGCAGCAGGCGATGGACCTCGAGTACCGTCGCCTCCGCCAGGCGGATACCCGCTACCGAGTCCTTTTCCATGTCTGCTCAGAAGGCGCTCTTATCGTGCAAGGCGACGCACGAAAGGTGGTCGAAGCGAACCCCGCGGCCGCCTCGATTCTCGGCCAGTCGGTCGACGCCCTTCACGGTAAGAAGCTTGTCGACCTGTTCGCGAAGGAAAGTCGAGACAACCTGCTGACGCTCCTCGGTGCAGTCGATGCGGGCGGGACTCACACTCGGGTTCAGCTCGAATCCAATGACCAAACGCGCTTGATGGCGTCCGCTTCCATGTTTTGGGAGGCTGGTGTTGTCTTGCTCCTCGTACGGTTCTGGCCCGCGGATGGTGCGGCCGCGGTCGACGGTCGCGAATCCCGAATGCTGCACGTGCTCGAGGCCCTTCCCGACGGTTTCGTCGTGATCGACGACAACCGAGACGTCCTCAGCGCCAACTCTGGGTTCTGCGAAATGGTCCAGCGAGCGGATGAGAGCCATGTGGTCGGACAGAGCTTCGAGCAGTGGTTCGGCCGCCCGGGTCTCGACCTAAACATCATCCTCTCGAATCTTCGAGAGCACGGCGTGGTTCGGAACTTTGCAACCGTATTTCGGGGCGACTTCGGCGCAGCTCAAGAAGCGTTGGTGACCGCGGTCATTGCTCAGAACGGCGACAAGCCCTGCTACGGCTTCGTGATTCGGCCAGTGACGGCGTCACAGCGCGCCCTGGCACCCGGCGCCAAGTCGCCCATTCCTCGATCGGTCGATCAGCTCCGAGAGCTCGTGGGTCGAGTCTCGCTCAAGGACATCGTCAAAGAGTCGACCGACCTCATCGAGCGTCTTTGCATCGAGGCCGCGCTGGACGTCAGCGGCAACAACCGCGCGGCTGCGGCGCAGGTGCTCGGCCTCAGCCGACAAAGCCTGTACTCCAAGCTCCGCCGCCACGGCATCGGCGACCTCGACTCTTAGGCAGAGCGCGGCGTCGCCGCGCGGCAAAGGCGGTCTCAGAGGAGTTCGGCGAGACCTGGCTCGGGGATCGGCGTGACGGCGATCGCGCGTGCCTCGCTGTAATCGAGCTCGCGGAGGATCGCGAAAAGGTTGGCCGCCGCCTCGAGCGGAATGGGCATCGACTGCGACCTTCAAATACAAAAGCGCCCCCCGCAAGCGGGGGGCGCTCTCTCGCCGGCCCGATCGAGATCGGGCGAGCCGTTCAGCCGCTCACTGAGGCGGAAGCGCAGAGTTCTGCTGCGCCGTGCTTTGTGACGGCCCCTCGATCCAGTTGAATCGATCGGTGCTGAGTAGGATGAAGTGAATGAGAAGCGCGAGCACGAACAGAAAGCCAAAAAGGCCCACGAGCGCCTGGCGCGGATCAAAAAGAAGCCAGATCTTATGCATGGTTCTCTCCTCAACCTATCAGAGTGTTCGCTACGGTCTGCCCGAACTCGAGCAGGCTGTAGCCGTCCACCGACGGGAGCCACGGACGCCACAACCATACGAGGACGTGGGCGCCGATCGCCACTGCGGTGAACACCAAGAATCCCGTGACGAAATAGCGGTGAAACTCTTTCGCCTCGGCTTCCGTAAGCCCCGACAAGGAGCTTGCTTTGTTTTCTTCTGCCATTCTGTCCTGTGACCTCCTAACGAGTTTCCGCGCTCATCCCGCGCGGCTGGGTTGCGCCGAATTGGCGTAGTCGGGTTTGGTCGAGGGTGGGTCGAGTGCGGCCAAGGTGACCGAGTCGAGCCCAAGCTCTCGGGCGCGCCGCTCGGCGTCGTCCCGCAGCTGCTTGGCCGCCGAGATGCGCGTCAGCACCGGCATCGTCTCGAGCGCCAGCGCCAGCGCTCGCTCCGCGGCCTCGGTCCACGGGAGCGAGGCGCGCGACGGCGTGGGATCGATCTTATCGAGCTCCGTACCGAGCGGAATGATGTTGAAGAGCGCGTCGAACAGGGCGTTGCACAGCTCCTGCACCAGGTAGGTCGCGCCGGCGTAGCCCATGAATGGGGTGCCGGTGTGTCGACGGATCGCCGTACCGGGGAACGAGGCCGGAATATAGATCCCGCGGCCGCCCGCCTCGGCCAGGTACATGCGCTCGTTGTAGGAGCCGAACACCATGAGCGGAGGGTTCTCGTGGATCTGCTTTCGGATGTCGGCGTTGTCCGTCTTGGCGCCAGCCTTCCGTGCCACCGCGAAGTGGCAGGGCAGTCCGAGCTCGTCCTCGAGAAACGCGCGCAGCCCGCGGCTGTAGGTTTCATTGGCCACTACGCCAAAGCTCGCGGTGCCGAAGAAGTCCTGGGTCACCGACCGCCACAGGTCCCACATCGGCTTCAGCGTGGTGTGTTTTTCCTGCTCGATGAACGGTTCGGGGTCGAGGTCGACCAGCCCGCCAAGCGCCCGTAGGAACTTGGTGGTGCTGTGCAGGCCAATCGGCGCCTGCAGGAAGGGGGTCCCGAGCTCTTCGCACAGTAGCCGGCCGTACTCGCGGTACATCACTACGTTGGCGTCGGCCTGGGCGAGCTTGGCGATGTCGGCGAGATGAGTGCCGAGAGGGAACACCATGTTGACCTCGGCGCCGATGCCCTCGATAAGGCGCCGCATCTCGGCGAGGTCGCTCCACGTGTTGAAGTAGCCGTAGCTCGGCCCGATGATGTTGATGCGGGGCTGCGCACCCTCCTGGCGCTTGTAGGGCCGACGCTTTTTTGGACCGAACTGCTTCCACATCCACAACAGGGCTCGATCGGCGCTTTCCCACTGGTCTTCGTCGATCGTCCGCGGGAGAAACCGCTTGATACCGGTGCCCTCGGGCGTGACACCGCCGCCGATCATCTCGGCGATGGACCCCGTGACCACCACCGCGGGTAGCGACGGGTCGAGCGCCGCGTGGGCGCGCTTCATCGCCCCTTCCGTGCCCTTCTGCCCAAGCTCTTCTTCGGCGAGGCCGGTTACGACGATCGGCAGCTCGTGCGGAGGAAGCCCGTCGGTGTAGTGCAGGACGGAGGTGACGGGCAGGTTCTCGCAGCCCACCGGGCCGTCGATGACCACCTGAAGGCCCTTCACCGCGGTGAAGGCGTACACAGCGCCCCAGTAGCCGCCCGCTCGATCGTGATCGAGAACTAGCATTGGCCGGCCTTCTTGTTCGGATTCTTCGACTCGTTTGGATGCCGCAGGCGCCGCAGCTGCACGAGATGCTTGCGTTTGAAGTCGGGACGGTCCTTGGGAATCGACTCCCATATGCCGGCCGTATGCCCGGTGCCGACGCCCTCGAAGAACTCACGCATCTGGTGCATGCGGCCCTTGTTCTTGAGCGCGGCATTGATGACCTGGGCCAGCGAGCCGGCGCCGGCAGGACCCATTAGCGGTCGCGCCGAAATGAGGTTGGTGAAGTAGAGCGAGGGAATCGCCCGCTCCTTGGCCGCCTGTACGACCGGCGTGGTGCCGATCGTGAGGTCGGGATTGTACTCGTCCATGGCTTGCAGGTCTTGTTCGAGCGAGGCGCGGAACCGCACCTGGACGCCCTTGCTCTCGAGCCACTCGCGGTCGGCGTCGGAGAACGGCGTGCGCGGACAGGCGGTGCCGACGTAGCGAACGTCGGCGCCGCTTTCGATTAGCAGCCGAGCCACGAGCAGCTCCGAGCCTTCGTAGCCGGACAGCGTGATGCGTCCCTTGATCTGGCTTCCCATCAAGGCACCGGCGATGGCCGGGACGATAGCGTTCTGGGCGGCGGCGATGCGTTCGGCCGGCACGCCGCACGCCTCGCCAATCGCGGCGAGCCAGTCTGCGGTCCCGTCGCGCCCTACCGGGGCCGATCCGATTACCTTGCGGCCGGCCGCCTCAAACTCGCGGATCGACGCCGTGTAGAACGGGTGAATCGCGCCGACTGCGGCGCAGTCGAGCGCCGAGTACAGCTCGCGCCACTCGCGGGTCGGTACGGTGGGTCCCGCCGCGAGCCCCATCGGTTCGAGCAGCCGGCCGATGATGACCGGGTCGGCCGGGAACATCTCGCCGAGCAGGGTCACCGTAGGCAGTTCCGACCGCCCCTGGCGCGGCGGCAACACGGGCCCGAGCTCCGCCTCGTGACGGGCGTAAGCGAGCATGGCGCCAGCCAGGACGTCCTTGGCCTCGGCGTGGGTCGGAACCCCAAATCCCGGGACATCGATCCCGATGATTCGGACGCCGTTGATGGTCTTGGGTAGCAGTCGGAGCGGTACGCCCGAAGCGCTGGGGACGCAGAGGTTGATCACCACCACCGCATCGTTCTGCTCGGGGTCGGCCAGCTGATGGACCGCATCGCGCAGGTCCTCGAAGAGCTTGCCGGTGACGAGCGTCTCCGAGTTGAACGGGACGTAGCCGACCGTTCGCCGCGCACCGTAGAAGTGGCTCGTGAAGGTCAGGCCGTAGACGCAGCAGGCCGAGCCGGACAGCACGGTCGCGGTGCGGCGCATCCGCAGTCCAACCCGCAGCGAGCCGAACGCCGGGCACATGCTCTGCGGCTGGTCGTGTGGACCGACCGGGTAGTCGCGCTCGTAGCGGTCCAACAATTCGCCCTGGCCGGCCTCCTTCGCCTTGGCGCGAACCGCGGTCCGCTCGTCATGACACGAGGGCGGCTCATTGGCCGATGGCGGCTGCCTCACTAGGGCTTCGACGGTCGGCTCCACGCTCACACCGCCTGGTCGTAGATGATCTCGAGGCTGCGCTGCTTATTGCGCGACACCCCGCACATATCTTCGAGGGTGGCCGACTCGAGGACGACGTCGCGACCGACGGCATCGCCCTTGAACAGCTCGAGCAGCTCGTCCTGCTCGAGCGGCTTCGGTCCGAGAGGGGGCGCCACCGCCACGTTGGTGGCGAGCTCTTCGAACAGGCTCGCCCACGGGCTACCAGGCCGGCCTACGATCTCGTACTTGGCGCTCTTGCGGCGGATGTCGTCGTCGGCCGGAATCGATGCCAGGACCGGAATCCCGACCTTTTCGGCAAAGGCCTGCGCCTCTCCGGTGTGGTCGTCCTTGTTGACCACCACGCCCGCCACGCCGACGTGTCCGCCGAGCTTGCGGAAGTACTCGGCGGCCGAGCACACGTTGTTGGCCACGTAGAGCGATTGCAGGTCGTTTGACGCGACGACGATGACCTTCTGGCACATGTCGCGGGCGATCGGCAGACCAAACCCGCCGCACACCACGTCGCCGAGGAAGTCCAGCAGAACATAGTCGAAGCCCCAATCGTTGAAGCCGAGCTTTTCCAGGGTCTCGAAGCCGTGGATGATGCCGCGGCCACCGCATCCGCGACCGACCTCGGGACCGCCGAGCTCCATCGCGAACACGCGGTCACGCTTGAAGCACACGTCGCCGATCTCGACGTTTTCACCCGCCTCCTTCTTGCGGGCGGAGGTCTCGAGGATGGTCGGGCACGCTTTGCCGCCAAAAAGTAGCGAGGTGGTGTCGCTCTTGGGGTCGCAGCCGATGAGCAACACCTTCTTACCTTGTTGCGCCATCATGTAGCTGAGGTTGGCGAGGGTGAAGCTCTTGCCGATGCCGCCCTTGCCGTAGATCGCAATGATCTGGGTTTCCTTGGTCACCGCCTCGGTGGCGGGTGGAGGAGGATCCTCGGACGCCTCGGCCCGCAGGCGGTCAGTGATCTCGTTGAGGGATTCAGTCATTCGCGTTGCTCCAGTCGAGGACCATCTTCAGGCAGTCGGGGTTTGAAAACGCGGTCGCGTAGGCGTCGGGCGCGTCGGAGTAGGGACGGCGGTGGGTGATGAGGCCCTCGAGGGAGAGCCGGCCTTCGGTCCACAGGTTGAGCACCGAGGTCATGTCGTTCGGCGCCCATTCGGACGCGATCCGCAGCCTGGCCTCCTTGATGAACGCCATCGGGAACGCGAAGCTCACGCGCTCCGAATAGAAGCCGGCGAGTACGATCTCCCCGCCCCTCGCGAGGCGCATGATGAGCGTGTCGATAAGCGACGGGTCGCCGCTTGCGTCGCAGATGCAGCCGTAGTCGCGGCGGTCGTCGGCGTCGGGGTCGATGACGTGGTAGCCGTACCCCTCGGCTCCCGCCCGACGGGCAGGCGCCTTTTCCCAGACCGTGGGCGAGCCGCCGCGGGCCACGACAATGCGCGCCAAGAGGCGACCGAGGGCGCCGTGCCCCACGATCAGCTCCGGCAAGTGCTCGCCCGAGGCGATGGCGTGCTCGGCGGTGGCGCCGAGCGCAAGCATGACGCCCTGTTCGGCAAGCCCTTCCTCAATCCGGATCGCCTTGGCGGGCGGGATTCGCAGTCGTGACGCGGCGCCGCCGAACAAGCCGCGCACTTCGTCGCCGTAGCAGTTGGCGCCGGGCACGAATACGCGGTCGCCCACCTTCACGTTGGCACCCCCCGGCTCCACTACCCGGCCGACCGTCTCGTAGCCGGGCACCAGCGGATAGCCAAGACCTGGAAACGGAGGCATTTCGCCGCGGTAGAGCAGACGCTCGGTGCCGGTACTGATCGCCGACCACTCCACGTCGACCACGACCTCATCGTCGGCCTGGGTGAGCAGCGGCAATGGGCGGACGGCGAGCGCCTCGGGCCCTTCAAAAACGACGGCTAAACTCGTAGACACGATACGTCAATCTACCCTTACAGCAAATTGTGTCAAGCAAAATTGACACCAGCCTAGTTCGCGGCAAGAGCTTATGATTGCGATGGTTTTTCGGCGACAACGAGGCTCGTCAGCATCGGTCGTCGGGTCTTTTTCTCCGCCATTCGCTCAAAACCAGCCAGTTCCAAGAGGTTTCCGATCTCCTCAGGACTTCGTGGTCGGCCCTGGCCCATCGCGAGCAGGTAGAACCCGAAGTAGGCATCGCTCACCGTTTCGGCGCCTGGCGCCCGCATCGGTTCCGCGATCATCACCGTGCCGCCGGGCACGAGTGCGCGTCGCGCCGCCTTGAGAAATGCGAGGGCCGACTCGTCATCGTGGTCGTGCAGAATTCGCACGAAGGACACCAGATCGACGCCGCCCGGGAGCGGGTCGTGTATGGCGTCGCCGCCGATCACTGCGATCCGTGGCAGGTGTCCGGACGCGTCGAGCTCGATGCGCGCGTTGGCGGCCACCGCCGGCAGATCGAAGAGCGTGAGCGCGAGGTTGGGCTCATGGTCCGCCACCGCACGCAGGAAGGCACCGAGTCCGCCACCCACATCGAGCAGGTGCTGGTGACCGCGCATCGGATAGGCCTCGAGGATGTCCTCAGCGAGCATCGAGAGCGAAGTCGCCATCAAGCGCGAGTAGCCGAGCACGGCGTCCGTGTCCGCGATTTCATGCTCCTGCGTGTACGACCAGAATCGCTGCAGTTCCGTGGCCTGCGTTTGTCCGCGCAGCAGCGCCAACGGATCCGAAAGGTCCCGGTAGAACATCGCGTGGTGCACCACCATGTCGGCGATACCCGGGTTGCCGATGTACGATGTGCCGTGCCGGCCGAGACCGTACCTGTCGCCGCGTCGTTCGAGGAGCGACAGCGCCACCGCGCCGTTGAGAAGGCGGCCCATCGCATCGGGTCCCATGCCCGACTGCTCGGCGAGCTCCGCCGCAGACTTCGTCTCCTCGGCCACCGCCTCGAGAATCCTCAGCCGCACGCAGGCATAGAAGATCTGCGAGTAGACAAAGCCGGCGCAGAGATCAAACAGGTCCGAGGCGCGGCGATCGGCCACGGGCTTGGTGAGCGGGAACTTCGCCGCCCACCGTTGAAACTTGGGGTTCGAGAGGATCCGATCGCGGACCCGTTCGGCCTTCACTGGAAGACGCATCGCTTACTCCTACGCAGCTGTCTGGCGAAGACTGGCCGGAACCAGGCGTTCGGGCGCCCGAGTTGGGCGTCCTGGCCGAGCGGCTTACCGGCTTCTTCGGCGCAGGCGTCGAGTAGGTCGTCGGCCACCTGATAGGCCTCGCCGAGGTAGTCGCCCAACGCCCGCCAGGGCCTGGGGTCGTGGCCGGCCGCGAGCGGGATCTCTGGCTCGCTCTCCCAACCCTGTCCGGCTACTAGGCCGCGGGCGGCACCGGCGGACTCGGCCATCATCGCAAGCAGGGCCGGGAGCCGCTCGGGCATCGTGGAGGCGCGGCCGAGGCACTCGAAGGCGAGCGCGATCAGCGCGTCGCCGGCGAGCACGGCGAGGGGCTCGCCGAACGCGCTATGCACCGACGGCAACCCGCGACGGGTGTCGGCGGCATCGAAGCAGGGCAGGTCGTCGTGAACGAGCGAAGCGCAGTGCAGCAGCTCGAGTGAGGTCGCGACAGCGCTCACCGGGGGAGGGCAGTCCGGGCCCGCTGCCTGCGCGACGGCGTGACAGAGCCGAGGTCGGATCCGGGCACCGCCCGGAAAAACCGCATGACTTATGGCACTTGCAAGCTTGGGTCGAGCCTGGCGCTCGACTTCGGAAAGTGCGGCGGCGAGCGCGGCATCGATGTGCTGCATCATAGATCTGCCACCCGAGCCCGGGCGTCCTCATGCGACGATGCAGCCCGTCAGTGCCTGGTGTCAAGCAAACTAGACGCCTCTCTGTTCCCTCCGCTAGGCGTGCATTCGCTGGGCGGCGGCGCGGTCCGCGACCGCCTCGGGAGAAACGCCGCTTGCGAGCACGATCTCGCAAACGTGGTTGAGCCGCTCGATGTGCTCGTACGCGCTCCAGGGATCCCCAGCGACGGCGCACACCCCGTGGTTGGCCTGGCCGACGATGTCGGCGATGGTCTTGCCCTGTTCGTCGACGAGCGCGTTCGCCGTGGCCTCGCCGAGTTCGGCCGTGATGGCCGGGATTGCCTCTATCGAGGAGCCGACCCGCGTATACCTAAAGATCTCTGGGAACTCCGTCGCGATGTCCCGCAGGTCGTAGCCTCGATAGAGCGCCGCCACCACGTGCGTCGGGTGAGCGTGCACGACCGCCCGCGTCTTCTTCGCATTTCGAAGGATCAGGTAGTGCATGTGCAGCTCGCCCGAGGGCTTCGTCCCCTCCGGGATCTCGACGCCGCCGCCCTCCTTGAAGCGGAGCTTCTGAATGTGCTCGGGGTGCAGGATCGTCTTCCGCCACCCGGACGGCGTGATGTACAGCTTGTCCGAGTCGGTCTTGCGAAGGCTGCAGTTGCCGTCCCGGGTCGTGATCCAGCCGCGCTGGTACATGTGGCGCATGACGTCGCCGATGGCCGTGAGCATGAAGCGAACATAGTGCCGTCGCCGCGGATGCAAAGCGTCGGCCAACGCCGACATGGGAGGCGGGCTCTTTCTCACGGGGCGAGACCCGTCGCCGCTGTAGGGGGACACGCGGGGGCTCTACAAGCCTAGCGATTCCAAACACTTTCAAACCGGCCCGCGCGGTTTGCGATACGCCGCCGCGGCAATGATACGTAGCCGCGACTTCGGTTTCATGATAATTGTTCCGACCGCTTCGTGACACGTCTCTACGACATAGGCGATCCTCCCCCGTTGGGGGAAGTTCCGACGCAAATGCACGCGTGGGTGATTCGCCCGGAGCGTTTCGGGGAACCGGTCACGAGTCTCCAGCAGGAAGTCATCGACGTCCCGGACATCGGGGACGACGAAGTGCTGGTGTACGTGATGGCGGCCGGCGTGAACTACAACAACGTGTGGGCTTCCACCGGAGTGCCCCAGAACGTGATCGCCGCACGGCAGAAGGCCGGAGAGACCGACGCGTTTCACGTCGGTGGCTCCGACGCATCGGGCATCGTGTACAAAGTTGGCCGCGCGGTCTCCGGGCTATCGGTCGGCGACGAAGTCGTGATCCATCCAGGCACCTGGAGCCCGGACTGTCCCGTCGTCCGTTCCGGCGCCGACCCGACGTACTCGCCTACCTTTCGCTCTTGGGGTTACGAAACCAACTGGGGCAGCTTCGCCCAGTTCGCCCGAGTGCAGGCGCATCAGTGTTTGCCGCGTCCGAAGCACCTGTCGTGGGCGTCTTCGGCGTCGTACATGGTCGTGGGCGCGAGCGCCTATCGAATGCTCACCGGCTGGGGGAGGCACGCGGTGCGGCCGAACGACGTCGTACTGTGCTGGGGCGGTGCCGGGGGTCTCGGCTCGATGGCGATTCAGATCACGAGCGCGATGGGCGGCATTCCGGTCGCGGTCGTGAGCTCCGACGACAAAATCGAATACTGCAAGCGACTCGGCGCAAAAGGCTGCATCAACCGCAAGCGCTTCAACCACTGGGGCATCCCCCCTCATTGGAAAGACCGGGTTGGCTATTCGAAATGGCGTGACGAGGCGCGCGCATTCGGCGAAGCGATTTGGGAGGCCGTCGGAGAGCGGCGCAACCCGCGCATCGTGTTCGAGCATCCAGGTGAAAGCACAATCCCGACGAGCATCTTCGTTTGCCAGCGCGGAGGGATGGTGGTCATCTGCGCGGGGACTACAGGCTACAACGCAACCGTCGACCTTCGGTACGTGTGGACCCGGCAGAAGCGCCTTCAGGGCTCGCACGTCGCAAACGATGAACAAGCGCGCGCGTTCAACGAGCTCGTCGCCTCGAAGCGGATCGACCCGTGTACGAGCCAGGTGTTTTCCTGGGAAGATCTCGCGAGAAGCCATCAGCTGATGTACGAAAACCGACACCCGTACGGGAACATGGCGGTGCTCGTAGGCGCACATGCTGTTGAAGAGAGTATGCCGCTGGCGGCCGCCGACAGCGTCCCCGAGGTGACCTATCGACCGCCCCGCCCCGATTCGGTCGTCGAAGAGACCCATCCGCACCGAACGCTAGTGCGTGAGGCGATGCACGAAGGCGTGATCACGTGTCCTGCCGAGTTCAAGCTTGGCGAGGTCGCTCGTACCCTTCTCGAAAACCGCATCCACGCCCTGGTCGTGACGGAAGGCGACGCGCCCATCGGCGTCGTCTCGCAGACCGATCTCGTGCTCGCGCGGCAGGGCCGTTCGCGCCAGCAGGCTGCGGAGCTCACGGCGCGCGACGTCATGACCCCGAACCCGTTGACCTGCGAACCTGACATGCTGCTTGTCGACGCGGTGACTCTGATGACGCGGCGAGGCTACCATCGCCTCTTCGTTACCGAGCCGGAGAATCCCGGCATTCCCGTCGGCGTTCTGTCCTTCAGCGACATCGTGAAACGAATCGCCAGACCCACCTAACCGAGGAAACATGCTGCGACGCTCTCTACTCTTCGTTCCCGGGATTGCGACGCAGCGGTTTGGAAAAGCGAAGGCCTCGGGTGCCGACGCGATCCTCTTCGACCTGGAGGACTCGGTCCCGCCCGATGCGAAGGGACGCGCCCGGGAAGCGGTCTGTGTCGCACTGGGCGAGGGTGGTTTTGAAAGCTCCGAAGCTGCCGTCCGAGTCAACGCACCCGGTACGCCCTTTCACGAAGACGATGTGCGGGCGACGGCCTTGGCAGGGGCCGAGGCTATCATGGTGCCCAAGTCCGAGCGCGCAGACGACCTTCGCGCCGTCGCTGCGATCCTCGATGATGTCGGCGCCGGTACGCGGATCCTGGCGCTCTTGGAAACGCCCCTTGGTGTCGCGCGTGCGCTCGAGGTCGGCTTAGCGGACCCTCGCGTCGACGCCCTTTGCTTCGGCCACGCCGACTTCGCGTTGGAGATGGGGGTTTCAGCGGACGATCCCTCGAAGGGCGTGCTTTACCATGCACGCTGCGCGGTCGCCGTGGCCGCCCGCGGCTGCGGCGTGCAGCCGGTCGACAACGTCTGCCTCGCCGTGCGCGACGAGGAGGCTCTTCGGCGCGACGTCCACGTCGGCATGCAGCTCGGCTACGAGGGAAAGCTTTGCATTCACCCGAGCCAGGTCACGATTGCAAACGAGATGTATACGCCCGCGGCAGAAGAGGTCGACTACGCGCGGAGAGTGCTCTCTGGATGGCAGGCAGCACGCGCGGAAGGGCTCGGGGTCTTCACGCTCGACGACAAGATGGTCGACGCCCCACTCGTACGAGCCCAAGAGCGCGTGCTCGAACGGGCGCGGCGCGCGGGCCTAGTCTCGGAGCAGACCTTATGACCGAACACGTGGAACAGCGAATCGAAGTCGACGGGCCGTATTTCGAGGACTTCACCCACGGACAGGTGTTCGAGGCGCCCTCGGTGACGCTGACCTCGGGCTTTGCGGCTCTCCACCAGGCCCTCTTTGGCGAACGACTGCGCCTTCCGCTCGACTCGGAGCTCTGCCGCGCGGTCACCGGGAACGACGCCATCGCGAGCCCTGGCCTCGTGAGCAACGTGGCCATCGGCCAGACGACATACCCGACGCAGCGCGTGAAGGGAAACCTCTTCTATCGGGGCGTCGTGCTCCAGCGGCCTTCGTACATGGGCGATACCCTCAGCACACTAACCAAAGTCGTCGCTCTCAAACAGAACCGCCCGAAGCCGGGCCGCCCTGCGAGCGGCCTCGTCGTGCTCGATATGACGGTCACCAACCAGCGCGGCGAGACCGTCCTTCACTTCTGGCGCTGCCCGATGATCCCCTGCCGCGATCCGGAAGCCGTGACCGGGCACGCCGACTCCTTCGATGCCATCCCCGCCGAGCTCGACATGAACGCGGTTCGCAGCGGCGTTCCCGCGGACTGGAACCTCGCGGTATTTCGCGAAAGGGTTCCGGGCGTGCACTTCGCCGGTGTTCCCGAGTCAACGACGTACGTGCTGAAAGCGCGCGACACGGTGACCTGCGCTCCCGAACTGGTCCGGATGACGCTCAACATGGCCTTCACCCACGCGGACCCCGGAGCGAGCACATACGGGAAGCGGCTGGTGTACGGAGGTCACACCATCTCGATGGCAGGTGCGCACCTTTCGCGCGTGCTCCCCAATCTGTTGACCGTGGTCGGCTGGCGTCACTGCAATCACACCGCGCCGGTCTTCGAGGGTGACGTGCTGCGCACCGAGGCGACCGTCGTCGCGAAGCATCCGATCGCGACGGGCGGCGGGCTGGTTGAGCTTGCGGTGTCGGTGTTTGCGGAGCGCGGGCCAGAGGCGCCCAACAAAGACCGCGACGTGCAGGTGTTGGACTGGCAGCTACTTGGAGCGATGGCGTAGTGGGCATTTCGGCGAACAAAATGGGAGAACTGACATGAGCGCCGCGATCCTCGAGGGCATGCGCGTGATCGAGGGCTCGGCCTTCGTCGCAGCACCGCTCGCCGGCATGACGTTGGCGCAAATGGGTGCCAACGTCATTCGCTTCGATCCTCTGGGCGGCGGTCTCGACTACCGTCGCTGGCCCGTGACCGACGACAACGAAAGCCTCTTCTGGGCCGGGCTCAACAAGGGTAAGCGCTCGATCACCGTCGACATGCGGTCGGAACGAGGGCGCGAGCTGATCACCGATCTCGTGTGCGCACCGGGCGACGACGGCGGCATCTTCGTGACGAACTTCCCCGCGCGCGGGTGGCTCGACTACGAGCGGCTCCGCAAGAAGCGCCCCGATTTGATCATGATCAACCTCGTCGGCGCGCGGGACGGCTCCACCGCGGTCGACTACACCGTCAATCCGGCCGTAGGCTTTCCCTCGGTGACCGGGCCGGTCGAATGGGACGAGCCCGTCAACCACGTCCTGCCGGCTTGGGACTGCATTGCGGGTCAAATGCTCGTCGTCGCGCTTCTCGCGGCCGAGCGCCATCGACGCAGCACAGGCGAAGGGCAATACGTGCGCATCGCGCTCAAAGATGTAGCGCTCGCCATGCTCGGCAACCTCGGAAAGATAGGAGAAGTCGTCATCAATCGGTCGGAGCGCCCACGGTTCGGGAACTATCTCTACGGCGCGTTCGGTCGAGACTTCCTCACCGCGGACGGAGCACGCGTGATGGTGGTGGCGCTCACGAAGCGGCAGTGGAGAGGCCTTCGCGATGCGACCGGACTGCACGCCGAATTCGATGCCGTCGGGGAGCGGGTCGGCCTCGATCTCAGCGACGCGGGCAATCGCTGGCGTCTCGCGCGAGAGCTCGCGGGCGTGCTTGAAGCGTGGTTCCGCGCGAACGACCTCGATGCCGTGCAGAAGACCTTCGACGAACACAGCGTCTGCTGGGGCCCATACCGATCCTTCCGCGAAACCGTCCACGAAGAGTGCACGGACGACAACGATCTCTTCAGCGTCCTCGAGCAGCCCGGCATCGGCACCTATCCTGTCCCCGGCACGCCGTTCGATTTCGCCGCCCACGATCGCAACCCACCCGTTCGCGCTCCTGGCATCGGAGAGCACACCGACGCGGTCCTCCGCGAAGTCCTCCACCTCGACGACGGCAGCATCGCTGCGCTAAGGGACGAGGGCGTGATCTAGCGAGGAGCTGATAGTCGATACAAACGGACTGTTCAGCTTCGCGCTCTACGCCACACAACTCTGCGTCGAGCCGACTCAGGAGCTTCGTCGCCGTCGCGGCCGCCAGACACCCAGCACGGTCTGGGCGATGGACAGCGCCATGATGATCCAAAGAGCCCACCACTCGCGGGCAAACATCTCTGAGATGAGGGCAGGGTCGACGTCGCCGGCGGCCGCCTGCGCGGAGAGCGCCGCGGCGCTCTGGGCGGTCGAGTCGATCGTCGCCAGCGTGCCCTCGAACATGGGCAGTCCGAGAATGGCCTTGGCCCAGACCCAACCCGCGTTCTGGAACGGCGAGTACACCGCCATGGCCAAGAGCCCGCTCATCAGCGCGATCGCCAGCGAGGGCACGAGCAGCCAACCGGAGATGGCCTCGATGTTGCTCCGAACGATTGCATAGTCGGCCATCGAGTCGTCCGGAGCCGTCGCCAGCAGGATCATGTACGAGGCGAGGCCACCCGTGAGACCGATTGACCCGAGCAGGTGCAGGATCTTGAGGATTCGTCTGGCCAAGCCCTTCAGTCGGCCACCGCGAAGAAGAGACCGCGATTGATGTCGCCAATGCTCACCACGCCCACCAGCTTTCCGTCCTCCGCGACGGGAATGCGACGAAAGCTTCTGAGTCCCATGTAAGACGCAGCCTCGAGCACGGGAGTGTCGGGTGAAACCGTGTAGGGATTCCGAGTCATGATCTCCTCGACGTGCTGGCCGAGGACCTTTGGATAGCCGTCCTCCATGTCGAGGAAGCTCCGGGCCCGGACGTTGTCGTGCACGTAGTCGCCGTAGTTCGGGTAGAGCGGGAGCAGGATGTCCCGGACCGTCACGATTCCGAGCAGCTCTTGCTCCTCACCGACGACGGGGATGGATCCGCAGTGCCGCTTCAGCATCTTGATCACCACGGACCTCACACTCTCGTGTCTCTTGGCGACCACGACACCGGTGGTCATGACGTCTCGGATCTTCATCGCCGCCGCCTCCTCTCTCTGGGTAGCCTGGCCCGCATGCCTGCCAGGATACCTGCGTCGCCGCAAGCGCGTCAAAGGGAGTCCGGTTTTGATTGACACTCCAGTGTGTCAACTCTACCTTACACCCCATCGAGGCGGACTTGGGAGCACATGCCGAAACCGCGCGTCGCGTCCCGGAGCGCGCGCACATCCCGTCACCGGCGGGCCCGCGGATCGGGCCGAACGCTGTTCTGCAGACGCTCGCAGCGCTCCAGGAGCTCGAGGGGCCGCGCACCGCCGACCGTGTCCGAGCCGCCGCCCGCCTCCCCTCGGACTGGCCCGAGGGCCTGATCCCCGAAGCGTGGTTCCTCGAGACGATCGGCGCGACCCGGGCCCAGCTCTCCGCCGAGGCGGCGGAAGCCATCTTGCGCGAGGCGGGCGATCGCACCGCGGCCTACGTCGCCGCGCACCGCATCCCGCGCCCGTTGCGGGCCGTATTGGGCTGGCTCCCGGCCCGACTCGCGGTCCCGTTGCTCCTGAAGGCCTTCGCGAAGCACGCGTGGACCTTCGCGGGCCGTGGAAGCTTCACGGTGGAGGGCGCCTACCCCGGCGTCATCCGCCTCGAAGACTGCCCGACCTGTCGTGGCCCCTTCGGCACCGATCACGGCGGCGCCTACTACGAAGCGGCCTTCGCGGGCCTGCTGCGCCTCGCCGCGCCGGACGTGTCGGTCCGCGAGATTGCGTGCCTGACCCAGGGCGCGCCCGCCTGCCGCTTTCGCATCCACCTGAGCGCCACCGCGCCCACCCCTGGAGACTCACCATGCGCATCGTCCTGATTCACCCGAACTATCACTCTGGCGGTGCGGAGATCGCGGGGAACTGGCCTCCTGCTTGGGTCGCCTACCTCGCCGGCGCGCTGAAGAAGCACGGGTACATCGACCTTCGCTTCATCGACGCGATGAGCAACGACATCGACGACCAGACCCTGGCCCAGCTGCTGGCCGAGGAGGACTCGCCAGACATCATCGGGTGCACCTGCATCACCCCGAGCATCTACAAGGCGCAGGAGACCCTGCAGATGGCGAAGAAGCTCCACCCGAACGCGGTGACGATGCTCGGCGGGACCCACTCCACGTTCATGTTCAAGCAGGTCCTCACCGAGGCCCCGTGGATCGACTACATCGTGCGCGGGGAGGGCGAGGAGATCCTCGTCAACATGGTGAAGGCGATCGAGGAGGGCCGACTCGAGCGCGACCGGCACCGGATCCGGGGCATCGCCTTCCACAACGGCACCGAGGTCGTCGCGACCCCCGCCCACGAGCCGATCAAGAACCTCGACTCGCTGAGCCCGGACTGGAGCGTGCTCGAGTGGGATAAGTATATCTACGTGCCGACCGGCCAGCGCGTCGCCATTCCGAACTTCGCGCGGGGCTGTCCGTTCACCTGCTCCTTCTGCTCGCAGTGGAAGTTCTGGCGCAGCTATCGGGCGCGGACCCCGAAGAACTTCGTCGACGAGATCGAGACCTTGGTGAACGAGCACGACGTCGGCTTCTTCATCCTCGCGGACGAGGAGCCGACCATCAACCGAGAGAAGTTCATCGCGCTTTGTGAGGAGCTGATCGAGCGCGACCTCGGCATCACCTGGGGCATCAACACCCGCGTGACGGATATCCTGCGCGACGAGGACGTGCTCCCGCTGTACCGGAAAGCGGGGCTGGTGCACGTCTCGCTCGGCACCGAGGCCTCCGCCCAGCTCAACCTCGAGCTGTTCCGCAAGGAGACCACCGTCGCGCAGAACAAGAAGGCCATCAAGCTGCTGCGCGACAACGGCATGGTCGCCGAGGCGCAGTTCATCATCGGGCTCGACAACGAAACCCCGGAGAGCATCGAGGACACCTTCAAGTGGGCCATGGACTGGGAGTGCGACATGGCCAACTGGATCATGTACACGCCGTGGCCGTTCTCCGACCTCTTCGAGGATCTCGCGGACAAGGTCGAGGTGCGGGACTACGCCCGCTACAACTTCGTCACCCCGATCATGAAGCCCGAGAACATGACCCGGAGCGAGGTGCTCAAGGGGGTCATGAAGAACTATCGGCGCTTCTACATGCGCCGGAGCCTGCTGAGCTATCCGTGGATCAAGGACTCCTTCAAGCGCAAGTACATGATGGGCTGCCTCAAGGCGGCGCTGAAGTCTGGTTTCGAGCGCCGCTTCTATGACCTCGGGCGCATCAACTACTGGGGCCAGAAGAACGTCGACTTCAAGTTCGACGAGTCGCGGGTGCTCTCCGAGGACGAGCTCGTACAGCTCAACGCCCATCGGGAGAAGGTCAGCAGCAGCTACCACGACCCCTCGGTGCACGCCAAGGTCTCCGCCTGCGGAGGCGGACCGGGGGCGCCGGCCGGCATGGCCAAGCCCACCGTCCGGGTCGAAGCGGCCGACGACGAGGCCTGGATGGACCCCGCGGAAATCCTGGGTGAGGAGCGCATCGACGAGTTCTTCGACCCGCGCGGGTTCGCGCGGCAACGCATGCGGGCCAAGCGCCAGAGCGCGAAGCTGGTCACGATGAGCGACGAGGAGCTGGATCGCGAGGCCCAGCCCACCAGCTAGTGGGTCGGAGGCTGTGATGAACGACTTAATGAGCTTTGTGGTGTTCTCCGGGGTGCTCGGGGTCGGCGTGGGCGGGGGCGAGCTCCTTCGAAAGCTCGGCCTCAGCTCCGAGATGTCCCGCCGCTTCGTGCACGCCTACACCGGCCTCGCGGTGATCGCCGCGCCCGCGTTCTTCGCGTCGCCGGACCTGATTTACCTGCTCTGCGCGGCGTTCATCGGCGTGAACCTCTGGGCGATCCCGCGCCGGATGTTCAAAGGCATGCACGACATCGAGCGCGAAAGCTACGGCACCGTGGTCTTCCCGATCGCGCTGCTGTTCTGCCTGTGGACGTGCTGGACCCTCGACCCGGGGCGGGTCTTCGCCCTCCAGATCGCCTTCGCGGTGCTCGCGCTCAGCGACCCCCTCGCCTCCTGGGTCGGCTCGTCGCTTCCGCGCCCGGGGCGGTTCGAGATCGACGGCCAGACCAAGTCGTGGGGGGGCTCGGGCGCGTTCTTCGGGTCGGCCTTCGCCGTCACCGCGGCCGGGCTGACGATGCTCGAGCCCTTCACGGGCTACGGCGCGGCCGAGATCGCGGGGGTCGCGCTGCTCGTCGCGACCCTAGCCACCGTGGCCGAGCTGCTCGGGCGGCGAGGCTGGGACAACCTCACCATCGTGGTCGCGGTGACCACCCCGCTGGTGGCGTTGCACTCCGATCCAGCGCGACTGGCGGATCTGCTCACCGCACTCGCCTGGGCCGTCGGCTTCGGAGGGGTCGCGTTCGCGGTGCGCTTCCTCAACCCCTCGGGCGTGCTCGCGGCGGGCCTGCTCGCGTTCGCGGTGGTCGGGCTCGGCGGCTGGGACTGGGCCCTGCCCGGGTTCGCCTTCTTCATCCTCTCGAGCGTGCTCTCCAAGATCGGCCGTAAGCGCAAGCTGACTGGCGTTCAGCAGGAGAAAGGGAGCCGGCGCGACGCGGGGCAGGTGTACGCCAACGGCGGCCTGGCCGGCGCGCTTCTCGTGTGGCACGTCTTCGATCCGCAGCCGTGGCAGTACTGGGGCTTCGTGGGCGCGTTCGCGGCGGCCGCCGCGGACACATGGTCGAGCGAGATCGGCACCTACTTCCGGGCCCCGACCCGGTCCGTCTGGAGTTGGCGACGCGTGGAGCCGGGGATGTCGGGCGGCGTATCACTGCCCGGCACCCTAGGGGGCCTCGCGGGCGCGGCGACCGTATTCGCGCCGATCCCGCTGGTCGGCGCAGCGCGGCTCGAGACCCTCGGGTGGGCCCCCGCGCTCCTCATCGTGGTCACGGGGGGAATGATGGCCTCCCTCGTGGACAGCGTGCTGGGCGCGACCGCGCAGGCCCTCTACCGGGAGGCAGACTCCCAAGCCCTCACCGAGTGCTCCACCGGGCGCGACCGAGCCAACCCGCTGGTGCGAGGCTGGCGCTGGATGAACAACGACAGGGTCAATTTGGCCTGCACATTCGCCGGAGCCGTGCTCGTCGCCGTCACGGCCCTTTCGCTCTGATCGTGTTGCTGCTGTCAGCCGCGGATGTGGTAGCCACCATCTACGTTGCGAATGTCGCCCGTGATGCGCGTGTCGGGCGCGAATAGATAGGCGACCTCCGCCGCGAGGTCTTCGGGTCGCGCGTTGCCCAGGGGACTCAGCTCTTCGCACATGCGTTCGGCTTCGGCGAGGCCGGGAATCGCGCCACCGGCCTTGCTTCCCGTGTATGGGGAGAAGCGTACGCCGTTGACGCGTATCTGGTGGCTTCGCCCTAGCTCGTCCGAAAGCTCTCGGATGATCCGCTCGAGTGCGGCCTTCGCGACGCCGACGTTCTTGTAGGGGTGACGCATCACGCGCTCGGCGCCGCGGTAGCTCACAGCCACGATCGAAGCTCGCTCAGAAAGAACCCCTTGACCTAAGAGTGCGCGCGTCAGCGGGATCATCGAGTAGGCGGACACGTTCATCGCCTGCATGAACTCCTCGCGCGTGACGTCGAGCAGTGGCTTCACCGCCCCCGCACGGATGGTCTTGTCCATGGCGATCGAATGAAAGAACCCGGCCAGAGAAATTCCCTCGGCGTGGAGGTGCCGGGCGAGGTCCTCGATGCTCGCATCGAGCGTCACGTCGAGGGGTAACGCAATCGCATCGCCATCATACCGGTCCGCCACCGTGCGTTTGAAGGACGCGTACGTCGTTTCGAGATATGCGCGCGCCTTGTCCGAGATCAGCTCGTGATGGGGGGTGGGGCCGAGGCCGGTGCACACGAGCCGGTGACCGTCTGCAACGAGTCGGTCGGCTACCGCGGTCGCAAGGGACTTCTCGTCGTTGATGCCGGTGATGAGGTAGGTCAGTCGGTCGGCGTGGGTCGTCATATCACGGGCCCCCTGATGCCCGACGCTTTCCCATGCGCTATTGAAATCGCGAAACACATTTCATGTAACATGGCGGAGATGCTGCGAAACGCAAGGCGAGACTCTCAACTGCAATCAGCTCGAGACGGGACGGGCCGCCCGCCCTCACCTCGACGACGACCTCGCGCCCGGCTGGCCCACGAGCAACGGATCGTAACGCGTGCTTCCGATCGGGCGCGTGGTCAGCCTGGTGGCGGAGGGCATGCCCGCCGCAGAGCCGCCGAATCGGTCCTTTCGGGACACCGATTGGGACATCACGGGGTAGGGCGCCTAGATCCTTAGCCGACGCTGCAGAAGAAAAAGCGCATGAATTCAAGGGTGCGAGTCGGTCAGGAACGCCCGAGAACACCCTCGGGAGGCCCGATTTCTCACCAGTGGTGAAGAATCTCGCACGCGATCTGCTCCGCGCCGTGGCTGCCGGTGGCGACGTGTCGATCGCGCGGGTTCACGACTTCGCAGGCGCAGTCATCCAGGCGCCGGCATTCCAGCTCGCTCAAGAAATCTTGCACAACGTCCGTCCTGAGTTTGCCGTCCGTAGAGCGTCGGAGCTTGCTTCGATGGTCCTTAGCGCCGATGACGGCGCAACCGAACACGTCGCAGAGGCACAGGAGCGACGGAGCTGATTGCCCTTGCGCTCATTCACCTGAGGCAATCGGCCCAGGGGTTTCCGGCTGGCGGCCGCCGCGATTCCGGCGCCGCTCGCCACCTCGCTTCACGGCGGTCTCTTCAGATTGCGTTGGAAACGCGGTCACGAGCCACGGCACGAGTCTTGATGGCGTTCTCCGGTCGTGGAGCCTTGCGCCGCCGCCACGAGCGAAACGATTTCTCGATCGTACGTGCGTCGCGCTCCGGCGCATGGGGTGCTCCACCGCGTCGTCCGCGACCACCTTCAGACCTTCCTCTGGGAGCTCGATCGACGTGAGCACGAGCGCGGCGCCCCCTTGTTCGTGAAGCGCGAGTTTCAGCGATTCGTTCGCTGCGGCGTGCTCGCGCATGGGTTTGCCCGCTTTCGCTGTACCGGCTGTGGCACCGATCGGTTGGTGGCGTTTTCGTGCAAAGGCCGAGGCTTCTGCCCGAGCTGCAGTGGCCGCCGGATGACCGAGCGTGCGGCGCATCTCGTCGACCACGTGCTCCCGCGAGCCCCGGTTCGACAATGGGTCCTGAGCCTTCCCTTCGAGCTTCGGTATCGGCTTGCCTGGGATCACCGCCTCTGCCGCGCGGTGCTCGCGGTCTACACGCGTACACTGCAAGGCTTCTACCGGAAGCGGGCCAGCGCATCGGGCCACCGCGATGGCCGCACAGGGACGGTCACCGTCATCCAGCGCTTTGGTGGCGCGCTGAACCTGAACGTGCACTTCCACACGCTGGCGGTTGACGGGGTCTTCGTGAGAGAGCCGGACGGCTCGCTTTCCTTCGCAGCCGCCAAAGCGCCCACCGATGAGGAGGTCGAGGCCTTTCTCGGCCTCATTCGAGGCCGAGTGTTGCGCCTGCTCGTGCGCCGGGGCTTGTTGTCGCACGAGTCCGACGAGGGCCTCGATGAATCGACTCTTCCTCATGCGCTCTCCAGGCGGTCCCGAAGAGGCAGTCTGTCACGTTTTCAGTGGTCCGAAATTCCGGGGGCAGGTCACCGGCTCGAGCGCGCATCATCGGCAACGGCCCCGAAGAAGGTCGGCGCTTCGCACAATCGCACCTGGGCCGAGCTCATGCGCCGCATGCTCGACATCGACAGCTCGACGACGCCTGGGCCTGTTGACCTCGCTCGCTTTCGAGGCTCGAGCCATCGGATAGCTGCATCCGCTCGGTCTTGGGCGCGTCGTTTCCAGCCCTTCGGGATGCAAACACAGCGCTCAGACCGCGTTTGTTTGCCGGTCTCTTAGCCCATCGGGCTCAAGACGAGCGCCGAATTTCGCGGTACTAGCTGTTATATCGCCAGGGACGGGGATCTGAAGGGGCGTTTATGTCGACTATCAGCCAGCGAATCGACGCTGTCGCGGACGACATCGATCATCGTACTTCGATAGCGTCGCCGACGTTTAGGGTTGCGTCGATGACGCTTGCGGCGACGTAGCGGTGTAGTTGCACCGCCCGGACGCGAGTGGGCTCGAGAGCTCGAGCTTTTTAGTTACATCCGACCCGCCCACCCCCACCACGTAATCCTCCCTCCGCGCCCGTCGCTTCGCTCGGGCTTGGCGGCGCACTTGCGCCGAGCTTCGCCGTTCCGGCTCGCGCACCCGCTGCGTTTCCACGCCCCAAACGCAAGAGCTGCGCCTGAAAGCGACCGTTTCGGAAACAATTGCGTATGGCGAGACACTGCCCAGCGACCCCACGTTATGTAGACCGCTTGTGGGTCGGGAGGTTGTCATGCGTTTCTTCATCGGTGTGGTCCTGGCCCTGGGCGTCGTGGGGTGCAGTGACATGTCGGGCACGGGTGGCGAAGGCGGGGCGGCCGGTGTCGGCGGCAGCGGCCCCGAGCTCGCGTCTGTCGAGCTGTACGTCTTCGACTGGAGCGCGCTTCCGCTCAACATGACGCCTGCTGCCGGCGGCAGCCTGCCTCCTACCGAAGTGCCGCTCGAGGGCGTGCAAGTTTGCCAACTCGACGCAGACAACTGCGTCACGACGGATGCGGAGGGCCTGACGGAGATCTTCTTCCCGAGGGACGGCAAGGAGATCGCCTTCACCATCGTGCACGAAGGCTACGGCCCCTGGCTGGTTTCGAACGTCGTCGACGAGCGGTTGCCGGAGCTCTTCGGAGGTCCCCTCCGGTTTCCGTTGTACACCCACGAGTATCTCGAGGCGATCGCGGCGCAGGTAGAGGTTTCCTATCCCTGGGAAAAGGGCATGGTGGCGCTCGGGCGATGGCCACCCCAACGAGGGGTGAGGTTCATTCCCGTGGGTCCGACGGTCGACGAGGTGGGCGCGGCCTTCTACTTCGACGTCGGCACCCTTCGGTACACCCTCGAAGCGGACGCGACGGGACTGTTCCAAGGAATCAATGATTTCCCGCTCGCGCAAGGAGGCTTCGCCGAGGTCACACCAGGCGTCCACCAATTCGAGCTCAGTGGTGACGCCGGCCATTGCGCGTGGGCTTCATGGAGCTGGCCCGGCGATGCGCCGAACCGGCTTCGAATCCCAGTACTCGCAGGATACACCACGTACGGCAGCATGCGCTGTGACTAGTCTTGCACGATGGGGCGTCTGGCCGTTGGTCGTGACCATTCAGCTTGGATGCGCCGACGGCTCGAGTGGCTTCGATATCTGCGATGAGCTGACCTGCGACGACAGCAACGAGTGCACGGTCGACACGTGCGATTCGGCACATCCGCGCGTGTGCGTGTTCACGTCGGCGCCTGCGAACACACCGTGCAACGGTGTTGGCGTTTGTGACGGGATGGGAGAGTGCGTCGATTGCGGAGCAGACGACCAGTGTGGCGACGACTACAACGACTGTACTGTTCCGAGCTGCGAGGAAGGAGCGTGCGGGAGCTCGCCAATATTCGACGGCTCGTCATGTGTCGGGGGCACGTGTCGCGCTGGCCAGTGCGCATTGAGCGTCTCGCACCTCCCCTGCACGGAGCAGGGGGTCCGAAACGCGATCGGCGCCGGCGGCGGTCCGTTCACGTTCGACTGTGATGGCCCCACCATCGTGCCGACCCAGGCCGAGATCGTCATCGCCACCGACGTGGCGCTCGATGGAAGTGGCCTGCTCACCCTCAGCGGAGGCGGCGACCATCGCGTCTTTTCGGTGCTTTTGGGCGCCGTAGTGGAGATCCGCGGTTTCACGGTCACTCGCGGTGTTGCGACCAGGGCAATCGATACGGCGAACTGCGGTGGCATCACGAACGGCGGAACGCTCACGCTGGCCGACAGCTTCATCATCGGGAACGTCGCGGCGCACGGCGGCGGCGGTCTTTGCAACAACAACGGACGGCTCACGCTCGTGCGCACAAACGTCTGGGCCAACACGGCGCAAGCGTGTGGAGGCATCTTCAACAACGGTGTGCTGGAGCTCGAGCACAGCCAGGTTTCCACCAATCAGGCGACGGCCGGTGGAGGTGGTATTTGCAATTCGGGCATTTTGACGCTCCGAGGCAGCACCGTGTCAGCCAACTCGGCGGCTTACGCAGGAGGCATCGAGAGCTCAGGCACGCTGGTGCTGCTGAACAGCACACTCTCCGGCAACGCGTCCCAGCAATGGGCGGCGGCCTTTTTCAATACCGGAGGTGCCGTCGTGACCCACGGAACGTTGTCCGGGAACGCGGCAGGCGAAAACGGCTCGGACATTCGGAACCTGGGAACGCTCACCTTTGCTCGTTCCTTGGTTGACGGTGATTGCGTTGGAGAAGTCGAGAGTATTGAGTCGGGTGGCTACAACATCCAAAGCCCGGGGCGGAGTTGTGGATTCGACGAGCGAGGCGACCTGCTAGATGTTTCGAGCCTTGAGATCGGGCCGCTGACGAACAACGGAGGCCCGACGCTGACCCACGCGCTTCAGCCGGACAGCGTCGCCGTCGATCGCATCCCTTCGTCCGAGTGCAATATCACCCATGACCAGCGTGGCGTCGCTCGCCCGCAGGGCGACGCGTGCGATGTCGGTGCATTCGAGCTCGAGTAGCGTCTGCTCCTTCACGGCTCTTCGCCAAGCACCGCATCTCCACGGACTCTCAGCAGCGGGTCCCCCATGAGGACGATGCCAAGGTGCCACTTCTCGCTCTTCTTACCTTTTTCATTGACCAGGCCCTGTAGGCCTCGCCCCAACGCATGCCATCCCCTAGGTTGCGGTGGAAGCCGTCCGGCCTCTCGAGGTGCCCCACTTTTGTCGAGCCGATGATGGCCAGACCGTAGTCCGTGCCCAACGTGTAGGTTTCCCCAAGACTCGGCTCGTAATCGGTAAAATCGGCCGCCGAGCAGTTCGTCAGCGTCAGGAACGACACCTTGAGATTGTGCTGAACGATATCGTCAGGATACAGTTGTTTGTTGGTCGGCTCACCGTTGGAATCGAAATCCCCGAAATTCATCATGCGCGGACCCGCGTGGACCTTCTGAAACACGAACTCGGCCCCCTCTCCGGTGAGCGCATCGAGGTAGTTGTCTAGGTTGCTCTCCGTCTCGTCCTGGATGATGTCCACGTCGCTGTAGAGTCGGTTCAGGTAGAGGTAGTTCGATGTGTCGGTTCCGTGCCAGGGGTTGTCGATGAAGATGAAAGCCGAAGGGGGTACCAATGAGCCCTCGTGACGATAGCGGTGCGCACGTTCGAAGTAACGTTGCAGGTCCTCGACGGTGCCTTTCAAGCGCGCCGTGTAGATCTCGATCTCCATCTCCGGCGGCCAGTGGAAGTCGAAGAACTCGTCGTTGGTGGTGTCGACCCATCGCGCATCCCGGTCTTGGAAATAGATGTCGGTCGGGAACCCCAGATGGTCACCCTCGAGACCTTCCTGCTTGTAGCCGGCGTGCGGCAGGTCGCTCTCTTAGCCCATCGGGCTCAAGACGAGCGCCGAATTTCGCGGTACTAGCTGTTATATCGCCAGGGACGGGGATCTGAAGGGGCGTTTATGTCGACTATCAGCCATCGACTGTCAGAAGGAAGTCAGTGACGCCTGGGCCGATCAGGCGCACTGGACGAAAATGTCGATCCTGAACGCGGCGAGAATGGGGCGGTTCTCTTCGGACCGCACCATCCGCGAATACTGTCGGGGCATCTGGCGAGTCGAGCCCAACCCGGTGGAGCTGAGCGACGTGGACTGACGGGGTCGGGCGGCAACGCGGCAGTTTCAGAACCGGAGCAATTCTACAGAGCGATCGCCCACAGAGTGGATTGCGCCAAGCGAAGGCTTGGTGGTTGCCATCAGGGAACTACGTTCATTGCGTGGACAACCCGTTTCACCAGTCGCTGACGCAGCGTGTACGCAAGCTGATTGCCGACAGGGGTCGACAGTCGCTCGCCCCGGAGGACCCGCGTTTCAAAGGCGTTTGCCCGACCCCCGAGATGGCCGCCGTGTTGAATCGCGTCGCGCCGATTGCCGAAGCGCTGTATCTCATGATGTCGGCCGACGGCGTGTGCAGCCTCGATGAAAGGATCGCACTACGGGGCGCGCTCCGCACGATCACGGACGACGAGCTGAGCAAGCCGGCCATCACCGCGCTCCTCGACAGACTCGACTCTTCACTGCAGGCCCACGGCCTCGAGGAGCGCTTGAGTCGCGTGGCGGCACAAATCGCTGGCGACCGCGCAGACAGCAAAGTGGCGGTGGAGCTCGCCGCAGCATTGATCCTCGCGGACGGCGAGCCGGCCGAGGAAGAACGCCAGCTGCTACAGCAATTGGCCGAGGAGACGGGGCAGGACCCGGATGCGGCGCTCGCGCTGCTCGATTAGCTGTACCCCCACTCGACTTCTTGTAGCGCGGCTCGCTCGACGTCGATCTCGAGCGCCACGTGGTAGCGCAGCTCGCAGGTGTCGCCCGCGTAGATCCGCGGCACCCGCGCTGGGTTCACGAACTCGATACCGGCTTGCTTCACGCGCCAAGGCCGGAGCTCCCCCGATCTGGTTTGCTGATGCATGTGGCCGGCGACCACGGTCGTCCGAAGGCCCCGCTCTTGTGCCCTGGCGACCGCCGCGGCGAGATCCGGGTCGCCCCAGTCGCCGCCTTCGGAAAGGAAGTCTGCGCCCCAAATGTCGGATCTTCGTTCGCCGAGGCCGAACGGGCCGTTGTGGCCGAGGAGCAACAAGCGCTCCGTGTCGACCGCATCGATGAGGGAAAGCAGACGCTCCGTCGACTCTTCCAAGCTCGCGATGCCGTAGGCGCGAGAGACCTCGGTCGCGAAGCTGAACTCGCCGCCGCCCATGGCGCAGGGCCGCCCAGTGACGACGCTCAGGGTGAGCCCGGGCAGCGGCAGCCTGTGGAGGCGGTAGCCGCAAAGGATCACCTTGGCGCGTCTCGAAGACATGCCGCGATCGAGATCGAGGATCGCGGAAAGGCCGCGCTGATGCCCGAACTCGGCGGCGATTTCGGCGAGGAACGGCGCGTCGTTGTTGCCCGGCATCACGATGGTGGGCGTGGTCAGGCGCGACACCAGCTTCGCTATCTCCAGTCCGTTGTGGGCGGTGCCACTGCCGAGATCCCCCGTGAATATGAGGAGGTCATAATCGGCTTCGTTGAACGCCGCGACGTCACGCGCATCGAAGCTGCCGTGGAGGTCACCGATGAGAGCAATGCGGGCCATTCGAAGACACGGTGAATATCGACCCGCCATCTGCGCTGGCAAGGGTCGCCCGCATCAACACTGCTGAGGTTGAGCGGCCTGTGGGGCCTGGTATGCGGGAGCAGACTCGAGGCCGACGAGCTCCCGGCTCCGTTCGTAAAGCCGTTGGGCCATCTCGTCGTCGTGGGCGTGGGGGTTTGGGGATTCGAGCGGCCAGCCGCCTGCGTTCTTGGATTTGTCGCGATAGGTTCCGGTCTGGCTGTAGTAGGCGCCGGGGTGATCTTCGACGTCGGGAGCGAGCGCTGCGTAGAGGGTGGTTTGGGTGCCCTCCCAAGGCTCGACCATGCCCATCATCGCCATGAACGGTCGCGTCAAGGATTGCAGCCACTCGGGCATCGTGTGGCGCATGAGCTCCGTCCTGACCCAGCCCGGATGAACACTCACCGCGGTGACTCTACTTCCCTCGAGACGCTTCGCGAGCTGTTTGGCGTGCAGCAGGTTCGCCAACTTGGACTGCGCGTAGGAGACCCAGCCGTCGTACTTGCGATTTTCGAAATGGAGATCGTCGAGAACGATGACGCCTTCACGGCCCATCGCCTTGTCGTGGTAGCAGCTCGAAACCACGACCACGCGCGCAGGTGCGCTCTTCTTCAGGGTGTCGAGGAGGAGCTCGGCGAGGAGAAAATGACCGAGGTGATTGACGCCGATCTGGGTTTCGAATCCATCCGCCGTCTTGCCTTTAGCCGTGTTCATCACCCCGGCGTTGTTGATCAGGAGATGAAGTGACTCGTGATCGCCGAGATAGCCGTCGACGAAAGCGCGCACGGAGCTCAGGTCGCCGAGATCGAGCTTCCGAACTTCGAGATCGGCGTTGGGGACTTCGGCGCGGATCTCGTCCGCGCGCGCCTTACCCTCTGCTTCGTTGCGGCACGCGGGCGGTGATCTTTTCCGGATCGGGGACGAGGCCGGCGTCGGTAATGACGCCGACGAATGACGCCGACGCTGACTTTGCCGTCGTAGCTGAAGATGCTGACGCCGAGGCCGAGGTGCCCGGCCTGTGGAACCCAGCCCATGATGTTTTCGATCTTGGCGCCGGCGATGTAGAGCGCCTCGCCGGGCCCGCGTACGTTGGTCACGACCGCGGTGGCGCGAGAGCCGAAGATACTGAGCCCCTGCTCCTCGACCTGCCGGGGGTCACGCCGAAGAGGCCGAGCAAGCTGTAGAAGGTGAACGCCTCGATCGACTGTTTGATGGCGTCCATGCGCTTCTTGGTCTCCTGCAACCGCTCGACGGGGTCGGCGATGCGGAGTGGGAGCGACAGGAAGACGAGACCAAAGGCGTTGCCAAGCTCGATGCCTTTTTGAGGTGGGCGGAGGTCGACCGGAATTACCGCCCGGATCTCGAGATCGCGCACCTCGGCCTTGCGCTCGATCAAATAGTCGCGCAGCGCCCCGGCGACCGCGGCCAGCATGACGTCGTTGACCTTGGTGCCCAGAGCTTTGGTGACGGCCTTGACGTCGGCCAGCGGAATGTTGTTGGACCAGGCCACGCGCTTCTGCACGCCGAGAGGACCCTTGAACGGCGTCTGTGCGTCGGGCGACATCAGCAGCACGCGCCCGACGATGCTTGCCGCTTCGGCCGCGGCATTCGCGCCCTCCATGATGCGCGAGGGGTGGCGCAGTGTTTCGCTGCCTTCATGCGCCAGCTGGCGGAGGGCGTTTCCGATGCTACGCACCGGCTCTATTAGCCCATCGGGCTCAAGAAGAGCGCCGAATTTCGCGATACTAGCTGTTATGTCGCCAGCGACGGGGATCTGAAGGGGCGTTTATGTCGACTATCAGCTCCGCCGACTCGTGGTAGATGCACTTCAATGCTCTCCTAGCCCATCGGGCCCAGGCTGAGAGCCGAATCTCGCGGTACTCGAGATCATGTCGCCACGGGCGCGAAGCGGAAACGGCGTTTGAAGTTACTATGCTCCCCCCTCTACATGATTGCCTTTGATTCGGTGCTCGGTGAGCCGGACGAAACATTGCGCCCGGTATTCGAGTGGCCTGGCGATGGCGATGCCGACGCTGCAATCCATGAGGTGCAGCCGACGCTACGCACACAAGGCGAGGATTCCGAGAACCTGCCGCCGTAGGTGATGTCGATCTCGCGCCGGAAGCCATCGAGGTGTTCGACGCACTCTACGACCTCGTCCGACAGAAGCGCCCACTCGAACAACCGCTCGTCGATCGCCTCAACCAGGCGAACGGGTTGCTTGCCGACTCACGCTCACTTTCGCTGCTCTGTGCGCGTTGATTGCGGTAGGCTCGGCGGCGTGCCACGAGACTCACGATGACCCAGCTCTCCCACGAAGAGGAACCTCACGTAATCGTCGTCGGCGGCGGCTTCGGGGGGATGAGCGTCGTATCGGCGCTGGCTCGAACCCGGGCCCGCGTCACTCTCATCGACCGGCGCAACCACCACTTGTTTCAGCCGCTCCTGTACGAGGTGGCCACCGCGGCGCTTTCTCCGGCGCAGATTGCAGTTCCCCTGAGGCACATGTTCCGCGCTCAGAAGAACGTCGGGGTCATTCTCGGCGAGGTCACATCCGTCGACCTCGAACGCAAGACGGTCAGACTCGATGGCGATCAGGTGCCCTTCGACTACCTCGTCCTCGCGACCGGGTCGACTCATCACTATTTCGGCAACGATTCGTGGTCGAGCCGCGCGCCAGGGCTGAAGTCCGTCGATGACGCTTTGGAAGTCCGCCGGCGTTTCCTGTTGACGTTCGAGCGCGCCGAGCTGTGCGCGGAACCAGAGGAGCGCCAACGCTTACTCACGACCGTCATCGTGGGCGGCGGGCCCACCGGCATCGAGCTCGCTGGCACCATGTCCGAGGTCGCAAATCGTGTCCTGCAGGGTGAGTTTCGGAACCTCGACCCCTCGTCTTTGAAGATCGTTCTTGCCGAGGGAGCCGATCGCCTGCTTCCTGCGCTTGCCCCCGAGCTGTCGGAACGTGCCAAGACCGACCTCCAGAAGCTTGGAGTCGACGTCCGCCTAAAGACCCTCGTCACGGAGATCGACGAACAAGGCGTCGCGCTCGAGAGCGGCGAGCGCATTCCGTCGACCAACGTGGTCTGGGCAGCTGGCGTCTGCGGCGCGCCGGTCGAACGGGGTCTCAGCGCCTTCATGCGGAACGATCGCCGGCTTCGAGTCGAGCCGGATCTGTCGCTTGCGGGTCACCCTCGGGTATTTGCAATCGGCGATCTGGCCTACGTCGAGAGCAAAGGGACGCCGGTTCCGGGACTCGCCCCCGCGGCGCTTCAGATGGGCAAGCACGTGGGAAAGACGCTTGTTCGAGAGATCGGGCAGGACGCGCCGGTCGAAAGCCGACCTGCATTCGCGTACTGGGACAAGGGGACGCTCGCTACCATCGGTCGCGGCAAGGCCGTCGCCGACATCGGACGCTTTAAGTTCGGTGGCGTGCTCGCTTGGCTGCTCTGGGTATTCGTACACATTGCCTTCCTCGTGGGGTTCCGAAGTCGCGTGATGGTGCTCTTCGAGTGGGGCTACGCCTACATCACGTTCCGTCGCGGCGCGCGTCTCATCACCGGGGGGAAGGAGTCAACCGAGGTGCTCGGTTTAGAAGCAGCGGACACGGCCTCGGAGAAGGACCTGGACGTCGCCCCGTCATGATAGCGAGAGTCGAAATCGAGGCGTAGCGGGCTCTGCGAGTACTCACGCTGCGCCTTCGAAGGGCCTTCGTTTGGGTCCGACCACGTACTTTTGGTAGTAGGCGTAGGTGAGGAGCACGAGCGTACCGAATGCGATCGAGACAAGACCGAGCTCTACGTCATACGGCTTTTGAACAGCGAGCGAGAATCGCAGCAAGATGGTCGATACGACGAAGGCTGCGTTCCGAAAGACGAGCTCGTAGTGGCCTGCGAGCAGCAATGACAACAAGAGGATGACCGCATCAGCGAAGATCATTACCGTGAAAAGGTCGAGGTAGAAGATGGTCCGCACGTCGATTGTGGGCAGCGTAGAGAACCTCGCGATGCTCGAGACGTCGATGCCCCAACGCGCGAGGTTGTAGGCCGCGAGGCCGAATAGCAGAGCGCTCAGTGCCAAGGCGATGACCTTCTTCCGGCCAATGAATACTTGGACTCGGTCTTGGGAGCCCGGATCCGTTTCGACCGTCCGCGGACATCGCGCAGCGACGTGGTAGAACACGGCAACAAGCAAGAACATGAGCAGCCCACCCCCCATATCGAGGAGGACCGCGCCGAACTCGTCCACTTGCCCGCTGAGATCCGTTACTGACTCGAATTCGGCGATATCCTTGAATACATTGCGAATGACGATCAGCGAGAGGATTTCGTACTGCTTGCCGATCGACCGAGTCGTCGACTCAGGGATCGACAAGATCAGCAAGAGTACCTCGTAAAACAAGACGAAACTAAACGGGGTGTAAAGCGCCGCTAGGTAGTTCGTGCCGACCGCTTGAATGAGTGGGGATGGCTCTTCCAGCGATCGCGCGAGAAACACGAGCACCGCGTGGACGACGAGGCCCCCGAGCGCGAGGTAGACGATGATCTTGCGGAACAGAGCGCGTCGTTCAGGGCCGTATAGCCGGTCGAAGGCGGCCTCAGCGCGCACCCGCAACCCGGCGAAGAAGCCATCCGAGAACCTGGGCTCCGAGGATGCCTCGGCTGTCGGTCGCGCTGCTACGGATTCTGGGCACATCGCTCCTTTATAGTGGTTAGCCGTTGTTTCGAAAGCCATGGACCGGCGTGGCGGGGCTTCGCCACCCGAATCGCGCCCGCTGTGCAGGACATGTGTGCTGGCCGGCCGACTTCGTATCAAGCCCTGGACAGACGATCCTAACGCGCAATGGAAAGGCCAGGAATCGAACCGGAAAGGCCGTTGGAAGCTACTATGCTCCTCACTCCAGGCCGCAAGCGCCTCGTCGTACTGCTGATTGAAGGCTCGGAGACACCGGACGGCTTCCGCGGCCGCCCCCTTGTGCCCCGCGGCGGCGAACTGCGGAAGGACCGAGCTCCGCGCCCACCCCTCAGCCGTGACCCATGCGCAAGTAAGCGGGATTACAGATGGGATCCGCATTGGACGCGGACCGGTACCCTGTGAGCATGGGGTGTTTCGCTCGCAAGGTGCGCTTGGCCTTGGCCTTGGTGCTGGGCTCGACGTTGGTGGCTGCCGCGCCGTCGAATGCGTTGGCTGAGGTGTTCACCGCAGGTCCGAGCGACAGCATCGACGGCATCGAGGCGACCATCAACGCGCTCGAACCGGGCGACGAGCTGGTGCTTTCGGGCGGTACATACACCCTCGGGGGGCGGTTTTCGTTTTCGATTGCGGGAACGGAGGACGGACCGATTGTCATCCGTGCCGCCGAAGGCGAAGCAGTGCACTTTCATCGTCCGAACGCGAACCAGAACATCATCGACATCGACGATGCGGAGCACGTGGTGATTCGCGGCGTCGAGTTCTCGGGAGGTTCGGCTGGCATCCGCGTGAGTGGCGCACGCTTTCTCACCATCGAGGACTGCGAAATTCATGACACCGGAGACGTTGCACTTCGCGCCAACGACACCGGAGCGACCTACCAGTCGCTCAAAATCCTTCGGAACCACATCCACCACACCAGCAATACGGGGGAGGGGATGTACCTCGGCTGCAACAACGCGGCTTGTGAGGTGGTCGATAGCCTCATCGAGGGCAACTACGTGCACGACACCAACCAGCCGTCGGTGACGCAGGGCGATGGTATCGAGCTCAAAGAGGGCAGCGCCGGGAACGTCATTCGTGACAACGTGATTCACGACACGAACTATCCGTGCATCCTCACCTATGCGAGCAACGGTGCCCCCAACGTGATCGAGCGCAACGTGCTTTGGGGGTGCGGCGACCATGCGATTCAGTCGGCGGCGGATGCAACGATCCGCAACAACATCATCTTGAGCGCGGGGTCCGACGGAATCGCGATGCAACCGCACCAGTCGGGGAGCCCGTCACAGATCGTCGTCGTCCACAACACCGTCCTTCAGGCGAGCGGCGACGCGATGAGCCTTCGCGGCATCTCTGGGTCTGTCACGGTTGCCAACAACGCGCTCTACTCGGAGACCGGCAACGCGTTTTACGCCAATGGCACCTCGGGGCTCGTCTTCGAGGGGAACGTGGGCGCTGGTGCGAGCACGCTTCCGCTCGCCGCAGGGAACCTCGCAGTCGATTTCCTTGGAGCGAGTTACGCGGGCGCGCCACCGATGGACGTCTTCCCGGCCGCGCAAGGTGCACTGCGAGCGAACGGAGATGCTGCCTACGTTCCGGCCCACGACTTCAACGGCACTGCGAGAGACGGCGTTGCGGACGTCGGCGCGTACGCGTTCCACGGCGGAGGCAACCCGGGCTGGCCATTGTCCGCCGGCTTCAAGACAGCCACTGGGGTCACCGGCCCGGGCTCCGGCGGCACGAGCGGGTCAGGCGGAGTAGGGGGAAGCGGCGGTGCCGGGGGCGACCCACGGGTACCGTTTTTCGACGGGGATCCGGGTCGCGCAAGCGGTTCGGGCTGTGCGGTGGGTCCCGTGGGGAGCTTTCGCTTCGACCTGCCCTGGCTGGTTCTCGCGCTAGTGCGCAGGCGCACGCGCGGCGCTTCTCGACGACTTCGACGTCACGACGCACGAGGTGCGCGCACGTTGAGTCCCGGGAAAATTGATGTGGAGAAACCCGCTAGTCCCCTGGCGTGCCGGTGACCGACCGAAGGTCGTTCGAGAGAAGCTCGACGGTCGCCGGGTCGACCGACTCGATGACATGCTGCACGCCACGACGAGCCATGACGAGAGAGCGAGTGCGCCTCGGGCCAATCGAAGATGCACGATGGGCGGGTCGCTAGCAGTCCGCGGCCTGGTCGAAAAGGCCAAGGTCCGCCCACCCGAAGTGCCGCGGTCGCCCGAGGGACGCTCGGTGCTCCTGCTATTGGTCGGAAGCGTAAGGCCGGACAATCTCCATCCAGCAGACGCGCCTACGGGACCTTCTCGTAGACGAACTCGTAGGCGATCGGAGAAGCAAGCTTCTCGCTCGTCATGTGAACCGTCATGATGAGCTGAGCGTCCTCATCCAGGCTGTAGGTCGATTTGCGCTTTGCGTGCTCTGCCGCGAAGAACTGCAGGATCGTGTCGTCGGTCAACCGGTACGCAAGCGTCGAGTCGCGGCCGTTCGGCGCGACGATGTCTCGCTTGGTCCCATCCAGCGGGGCGACCGCCTCGTAGTCGTCCATCGTCACCGAGAGATCGTCTCCGAGCTGGGTGATGACGACGCGGTAGGGCCGCTTCAGATGGCTCTCGAGCCGGTTTGCAGCGATCTTGCGGCCGAGCCAGCCGAGGCTCGTGATGGCCTGGTCAATCGAGGCTTGGATCTTCACTTCGTCCTGCTCCCAGTTTCCGACGTAGCGGTAGGTTCCTGCGAGCGCTGCGACCGCGGGGGGCGCCGGCGCGTCGGCCGCGGAGCGGGACGTGGCGCCGGGCGTGGCGGTGAAGGCCAAGGCGAAAACGGGGAAAATCAGGAGGAAGCGCCGCATCTGCATCCGTTTGTAGCGTCCAATCGGCTGCCCGCTAGGGGCTCTGGCGCGGTCCGGCAGGGCTTTGGCGAGAAGGACGAAGGCGCGAACGAGGCGTTCGGCAAGGTATTTCGATGCCGCGA
>CAVWBW010000007.1:0-677232 GCA_963753395.1 uncultured delta proteobacterium
GGTGCCGAAGGCAATCTTGACGCCCATTTGCTTCGCCTGCTCGTAGTTTCGGCTCGTTCCTTCGGTTACTTTCTTGAACTTCGCCGTGGCGACCGGGTCTTCGAACGTCAGCCCATCCTCATCGTCCAGGATCGGCTGCGCGCTCAGCCAGACGCCATTCTTCTTCATCATCTTCAAGGTCTTCTTGTCCTCGATCAGATTGCCGTGTTCGATCGATTTGACTCCGGCCCTGACCGCGTTCTGGATAGCTTCGTCCGTAAAGATGTGTGCGGCGACATAGGTATTGAAGGCTCTTGCGACATCGACCACCGCCTTGATTTCCTCGAAGGTGTACTCCTGCACATCCAAGGGGTCATAAAGCGAAGTGACACCTCCACCTCCGGCAATCTTCAGCTGGGTAGCACCCTGCCGCAGGTTTGCCCTGGCAAGTTTCGTGACCTCGGTCACACCGTCCGCGACGCCGAGAAGACCGTTGCGTTGCCAATAGGGCAGCGAATCACCGGGATTGCGGGGGACATCACTGTAGGCGCCCAAATCAAAGTGACCGCCTGTCGCCCGATCGGCGCACCGGATATGTACATCCGCGGACCGGGGAATGTTCCGGCGTCCGCAAACTTCTTGACCGCGAAGGGATTGCCGCCGATGTCACGAACCGTCGTGAACCCCCGCATGAGTGTTTCCTTGGCACCCAGCAATCCCAGGATGGCCACCTCGGACATGTCAGACTTCTGCAGGATGCTGACAGGGATGTTCGCGTAGTAGGTGTGCCAGTGAACATGATCAGCCCCGGCATCAGCGTGCGCCCGCCGCCGTCGATGACCGTCGCCCGTCCGCGGAGATCGCCGTGGTCGAGACCTGCTTGATCAGGTTCCCTTCGACCAGCACGTTGGCGTTTTCAATCCGCTTTTCGTGCACGCCGTCGAAGACGTGGACGTTGGTGAACAGAGTCCGGGGCTTCGGCTCTTGTTGGCCGCTGAGGCCGTTGAGATCGAGGCGACCAGCACCATTGCGGCGGCCAGGATCGCCTTGCCAAGTTTTCCGAGATGTCTGCTTTCATGATTTCCTCTTGGCTCCGATTCGATAGGTCCAATTGTCCCCGTGCAACTGCGACCCGCGCCAGAGTCGTCATGCACGCCGATCGTGGCCAGATCCGGGTTCAGGCAATGAGACTGAAGGCGAGTAGCCGATTCCGATGAGCGCGACGCACGGTGACCGGTCGGAAGCTTAGGGACCTAGCCGTCTACAAGCGAGCAAAGAATGGCCCCGTGGGCGAGCTGATAAGATCTGCATACCGAAATTGAAGATACCCACGAGCTGCGCAGGGGAGCTCTTGAAAATGCGTCGCCGTTTGGCAAGATCTGCATATCGAAAGACGTCGGTCTCTTTGCGGGCGGGACCTAGAGTAGCGCCCGAAGGATCGAGCGATGCCAAGAGCAAGTACGGCTCGCCTGCGCGTCCACGATGGCGCTAGTGTCACTATCCGTCAGTCCAATACCGAAGAAAGTAGGAAGAGATGGTCACGAGCAATCAATACGACGTCGTCATTCGCAACGGGCGGGTAATGGATCCGGAGACCTTGTTCGACGACGTCCGCAACATTGGAATCCGCGGCGGGCGTATCGTCGCCATCACGCGGGAGGCGCTCGAGGACGCGGCGAAGGTCATCGACGCGACCGAACACGTGGTGGCGCCGGGGTTCATCGACACGCACCATCACTGGCCTTCGCCGATGGGCTACAAGCTCGGGCTCCGCGACGGTCGCACCACCATGATGGAGCTGGAGATGGGCACCCTCGGGCCGTACGTCGCTGAGTGGTACGCCAGGCGCGAAGGAACCAGCCAAGCGAACTTCGGCACGGCCAGCTCGCACGAGGCCGCCCGCGCGCTGGTGCTCGATGGGAACCGATCTGAGGAGATCGAGGACTACATCACCGCGCGCGCGGCGACTGGGTGGTCGCTCCAGAAGGTCGATTTGGAGCAGGGCAATCAGATCCTACGGACCATGGATGAGGGACTGCAGGTCGGGGCCGTCGGTGTCGGTTCGACCCTCGGCTACATGCGCAATGGTGTGTCCGCGCGCGAGGCCTTCGAGATCCAGAAGCTCTCCGCTGCCTACGGGCGCCAGGCGGGCTTCCATTTCCGCTACACCCCGGGGACGGAGACCACAGAGGCCAACGGCATCCAGGAGTTGCTCGCCAATGCTGCAGCCCTCGGCGCGCCAGCCATCGCCTGTCACTTCAACAACCCCGGCTACAACCTGGTGCATGAGCTGCTTGAGCGCATGCGCGAGCGGGGCATGAACGTCTGGGGAGAGCTCTACCCGTACATCGCAGGGTCCACCGCGCTGAACGCCGTCTTCCTGAACAAGGAGACCTGGGTCGACCAGCTCGGCTACAAGTACGAGGAGACTCTCCAGGACGCCCTGACCGGTGAGTTCTACACCGACGCGTCGCGCACGGCGATGATGAAGAAGGAACCCACCCGGCTCGTCGTGGTGTACAAGATGCCGAAGTCTGCGGTGGTGGACTGGCTCCGGCTGCCCAACGTGGCGATCGCCAGCGACTCCATGCCGATCGTCGGCGAGTTCAGTTGGGACACACCCTACGAGGAGCTTCCGAACTCGCATCCGCGCGGGGCCGGTTGCTTTGCGAAAGCTCTTCGGCTGGGACGCGAAAACGGCATACCGCTCATGCAGACCGTCGCTCAGATCAGCTACAACTCGGCTCGTCCGCTCGGAAAGATGGGCCTGACGGCGATGCAGGAGCGGGGCCGTCTGCAAGAAGGCATGGTCGCGGACGTCACCATCTTCCAGCCGGAGGAAGTCACCGACAACGCGACCTACGCAAAGGGGACGCTCCCCTCGACCGGGATCCCCTACGTCCTGGTCAATGGCACCGTCGTGGTCGAGAACTCCGTCGTGCTGAAGGGCGCCAACCCCGGCCAACCGATCCGCTTCGAGCCGGAGCCGAGCCGGTTCGAACCGATCCGCGAAGACAAGTGGAAGCACATCTATACTGTGTCTGGCGCGGAGTTCGGCGGCACCGATCCGTTTGGCTGCGGTCACTGACGACGGGGACGCGAAGATGACTAACACCACGAGTCTTGACTGAGGACCTTGGGCGGGACCCCAAACTCCTCGTGAATCTTTCGAATCATCGTTAGCGTCATCCTGCGCTCCCGGCAGCAACCGCTCCCGTGTTTGGGGTTGTGCCGTCACGTCACCGGGCGCGCTCGGGTCGTTCGCTTGGATCGAACGCAAGCGACACCGGCGTCGCGGATCTCCAAGGAACTGAGACGCATGAGGGCTTCCTTGGCCTTCCCCCAGACACAGGTGTCGAGAAAGACTTTCACGAGCCGGTTTGGCGCTCGAACGGCTCGATGCGCTCGTGGCCGACGACCCGCTTTGCGTACACGAAACAGGCCTGGACATCTTCCGGCTCGAGCCAGGGGTAACCTTCGAGGATGGTCTCCGCGGTATCACCCGCGGCGAGCATGCCGAGGACGTCCTCAACCGCTAGCCGTCGTCCGCGAACAATCGGCTTTCCGCCGAAGATCTCGGGATTGATCGTGATCCGGGTGAGCAGCTTTTGTTCGTCGACCATGGCTGCATTTCATTGTGCTCCAATTCGAGAGCGCACACCAGCTCTCACCAATTGGCGTATTTTGGACCTCGAGCCGGGCCGCAGGCGCGAATAAGCCGAAGGCGTTGAGCGCGCTCGCCAAGTGCCGGAGCGAAGACGTGACAGACGTCGGAGCGAGGCGCTTGCAGTTTTGTTGCAGACAAAACTCTTCCTTGCCCTCCGGTAGCGAGTCACAAACTGACGCTGGTTGTCCCCGGTGAGTCACGACCTGGCGCTTTCAGTCACAACCGCGACACTTCCTGGCAAGAATGACAAGAAGTGACAGGAAGTGTCGCGCGTGCGCCAACTGGTGTCGCGTTTACGCCAACCAGTGTCGCGCGAGTGACAACGAGTGCACTGCGAGCGCCAAGTAGCGACAGGTAGCGCCAAGTCGCGCCGAGCACGCGAAAGCCGGTGTCAGGCCGTCGGAATTGCCGTGGATTTTTCGCATGCGAAAAAAAGATGCTCTGCCAGAGCAACTTTTCGGGGGGCAAAACCGATAATAAGAGTGATGGACGACGATGAGAGATCTAATTTGACCGGGCGGCTACGCAAGGCTGCCGAGAAAATGCCGTATCCGTACTTCCTTCTGCGGCTCGAAGAAATCGAGGCGTGGTTGAAAGCGGGCTACTCCGTGAAGGGCGTGTGGCGAATCTACGTGAAAAGAGCGTATCCGTTTCCAGGCTCGTATCGGTCGTTTCTTCGCTACTGCAACGCCCACGCACTGGGACGCCGCCGAGCGAAGGAAGGCACGCAACCAGACCTCCATCGCAGAGGTCAGGCGTTGCCCACGCAGCGACCCAACGAGACCCCGTCGAAACGGGGACCGTTGACGGGTCCCAAGCCCGTGGGCAGTGCCTTCGGCCCGCTGAGGAAGATTTACCCGCCGCCACGCGACCGGCCGCCAGGGCTCACGCCAGAACAAATCGCCCGGATGATGGACCCTGACGGCGACCTCGGGCCCAATCGATGAGCGACTCTGTCAATCTGATCGTCACGACCAGAACCGACCTACGGGAGATCATTCGTGATGCCGTCAGCGAGGGGCAGCTTGCTCCTAGGAGAGCACGTCGTGACGCAGATGGGTGTTGAGGGCGCGCCGTCATCGCGTCCGAGGTCCGACGAGCTTCCGCATGTTCTCACGGTCCCCGAGCTCGCCGAGTTTCTGCGCATCTCTGAAAAGAGCGTCTATGCGCTCATCTCCGGCAAGCATATCCCCCACATCCGAGTGCTCCGTCGTGTCCGATTCCTGAAGACCGATGTGCTACGGTTCGTGCAGGAAAACCGGGTGTCCGCATCGGAGGAATAACCGACGATGACGGTCATCAAACGAGACGGAAGATGGACGGTCGACTTCTGGTACGAAGGCAAACGCTACCGAAAGAAATCGCCGATCGATACGCAACGAGGCGCAAGGGAGTACGAACGGCTCCTCCTTCAGCGCGTGATGCAAGGCGAGCCGTTGACCCCTCAGACTGCGAAGTCCGAGGAGAGCGCCACTGCGCCCAGGTGCCAGTCCTTTCTCAGGGAATGGCTCGAGACGTATGCGAAGACGAACAACAAGCCGAGCGAGGTCTACTCGAAGGAGTTGATCATCCGCTGTCACCTCTCGCCGTTTTTCGGCAAGCGGCGAGTCTCCGAAATCGGGGTTCGAGAGCTCGAGCGCTTCAAGAGCGCGCAACTCTCGAAGGGCTTGTCGCCGAAGACGATCAACAACCAGCTCTCGGTCCTTCGGAGGGCACTCCGCTCTGCTCAGGAGTGGGGCGTGATCGAGGTGGTGCCCACCATCAAGTGGATGAAGGCGCCGAGAGCCGACTTCGATTTCCTCGATTTCGAGGAAGCCGAGCGTCTTTTCGACGCAACCGTCCCGGAGTTCCGGCCGATGGTTGCGACCGCATTGAAGGCCGGGCTCCGGCTAGGAGAGCTGCTTGCCCTGCGCCAAACGGACGTCGACCTGGTCAATGGCCAGATCTTCGTGAAGCGGTCCGTCTGGAAACGGACCTTCGGGACTCCCAAGAATGGCCTCTCCCGACGGGTGCCGATACCGCCGAGCCTAGCTCGGATACTGAGAGATCACCGGCACCTCCGCGGAGAGCTGGTGTTCTGTCAGGAGGACGGGTCTCTACTGACCGGCGACATGACCAAACGGGTGCTGCCTCGCGCCTGCCGAAGGGCGGGCCTCGACCGCACCATCCAGTGGCACGTGCTTCGACACACCTTCGCGAGTCATCTCGTGATGCGCGGCGAGCCGCTCAAGGTGGTTCAGGAGCTCTTAGGCCATGCCAACATCGAGGCGACGATGATCTACGCTCATTTGAGCGAGTCACGCCTCAAAGACGCCGTCGCCAAACTCGACGAACCGGCGCCGAGCCGACCCGACGACTGGTCACTATTTGGTCACTCGCGATCGGCGAAGTCGCTAACCCATAGCAATCACTTGTCTTAAGTAGTGGAGGCGGTGGGAATCGAACCCACGTCCGAAAACGGTCCAGAATGGCGTCTACGTGTGTAGTTTGTGTTTTGAAATTCGCCTTGGCTTGCGCCCACAAACAGGCTCGCACCAACGCTAGTGGTTCTTTATCTCGTCAGTGCGCCGAACCCGGCTCGCAATGACCAGCCCGTTCGAATGACGCCTCCGCTAGAAGCACAGGCAAGCTTCTAACTTCGACGGCTCTCTTGGCTTTACTTAGGCCGCGAGAGCAACTGCGTTATCGTTGGCAGTTGTACGTCCCAAACGTATTTACGTCGTGCTTGGGACCGACGAACACGCAACCAAACCTTCAACGTCCCCGTCGAAACCGGTCGCCCCCAGATTTTCAAAGACCCGGACACTATGGGTTCGCGCGGGGTAGGGCGCAACAACGCCCGTTTGCCAACGGAATCCCAGGCTCAGTTCGAAGGGTCGAGGACCCGGCCGATGAACAGGGTGGCGCCTGTCGGCCGGTCGACGATAGCAAAGACGAAGGGCCTGTCGATCGTGAGCGTTGCGAGCGGCGGTGCGGAGGTTTCGCCGACGATCACGGCGGTGGCTGCTGCCGCCTCGGTTCCCTTTTCGTCCACGGCAACGAACGCCTGGTGGACGACGTCTTGGATGAAGAGCCCGCCGCTTCCGTTCATCCCGGAGAGATCCGCAGCGCCTCCGAAGGCCTCCACCATGCCCAGCGCTTTGAGAGGGTCTTTGGACGGCACGTTCGAACGAAACGAGAACTTCGGCAGCGCGAGCTCGACCTGGTGCTGGGTCAGTCCGTCTCGGATCTGCGAGACCCGGCTCGCCGAAAGCGTGCTTTCGACGGCCTCGAACCGACCTTCGTCCGGAACGAGCACCAGCATGGCCAGCTGGTTGCCGTCGTAGGGGATCTCGGCCGCCTGGAAGCCGTCGCCCGCGGTGTACACGGCTTCGATGGACTTTCGCATCGTGGGCACCGTCACCTCGCTCCCGTCAAGGCGCTTGAACGCCCGGTCGGCGGTCGCGGCTTCGTTGAAGGGCTGCGCCCACGAGGCGGTGAAGAAGATCGCATTGACCAAGACCAGGCGCGTGGCCGTGGTGATGATGCCTTGCGGAATCAGCTCCTTGATCCGCTCGTTGGTCTGATCGCTCACCCAGGTGTTGATCGTGACGCGGGAGGCTTCGGTCTCCGTGACGAAATCCATGAGGCGCATGCCGGCGCCGTAGTGCTCCGCGAGTGTATCCAGGAACGCATCCAGAAACTGATAGCCGGTCTGGCCGAACAGCGCGTTTGTCATGTTGAGATTGAACGGCAACGGCGCATTCTCACCCGCCGCCTCGGCCCGGCTCGAGAGCTCGAGGTCCAGCCCGTTGAAAGCGACGTGCAGTCGCTCCTGACCAAGCTTGAAGCGCATAGCGTCGGCCATCTCGGTTTCGGTGGTTCCGCGGGCGCCTGCCCAGGTCATGGCGAGCGCCACCGAGAGGCTATGGGGCGAAAAGAAGAGGTTCTCCCCGGGCTTGATAATCTCGCGGTAGAACAACCAGGCAAAATCGGCATTGTCGGCCGCAAGGCTCCCAAGCTCGCCGCTGCTCACATCGGGAGACGTGACCCGTGGCTTCGAAGACTGAGCGACCTCACCGGGGCCGTCTTCGATCGAGCTCTGGGTCCCATTGGACGTGCAGGCGCAAAACAGCGCTGCGCAGAGTGCGAGGACGAGACTGTGACGCATGCGAGATCCCTGCCGCGTCGAAGGGCCTCGGTCAACGCGGCAGAGAGCTCGGGCCCGGCGAGGCTACTCTTCCTTCTTGGACTTGAACGGTGTGTACACCAGGCTGAAGAGGGTGGTGGTGTCGGTCTTGTAAAGGCCTGCGGGCTGTTGGTCGTAGAGCAAGAGGAATCGCGCTTCGAGCGCGAACTTGTCGGACAACTGCGAGAGGAGGGCGATGGTCCAATAGATGCGATTGTCTTGGAAGGACTTCGCGTTCTGAGCGGGCACCTCGTTGATGTTGCCGATGTACGTGATGCTCGAGAGGAGTTCCACGTGCTCGTTGAGTCGGTTCTCATAGTCCAGCGCCAAGAGCAGGCCGTGGATGTTGGCGATATCCTCAAACGCGTTGCCCGCGGCGACGGCCTGGTCGGTGTAGTTCTCGTACGTGTAGCTGTAGCCGATGCGGCCGGTGAAGAGTTGCTTCTCCTCTTTGATGAACGCGCGCAGGTAGCCGCCGTTGACGAGCATCTGCAAGTTGAGCCCTGCCAGCGGATCCCAGCGGAAGCCGAGCGCACCCCAGACCGCGTCCATGTCGGTGAAGTAGTATTCGTACCGCGAGGCGAAGAACCATTGCCGCGCCACGGTGGAGTAGATGGAGTCGGGGTCGAGAACGTCCGGGTTCGCGCGGCCGTAGTTGAACATCGAGTCGATCACCAAGCGGTGATCTGTCTTGGTGAGCAGGAAGCTGGTGCCGGCGCTGAGGGTCCAGGACTGCGTGTTTCCGGTGTTGATGGCGCCGCCAGCGCTGAGCGTCCAATCGACTTCCGCCTTCGCTTCCTTCGCCTCGGCTTCGGCCGTGGCCAGGTCTGCGGCGTCCGGCGCCTTCGAGAAGGCTGCCTCGGTGGATGCCTCCGTCTTGCTGCCTTCGACGTCGACCGCGACGCTATCGGGGATCTCCTCTTCCTGTGCTTGGGCGGTGGAGCCGGCAGATCCAATCGCGAGGGCTGCTGCCAAGGCTGCGTAGTTCGTCCACTTCGAGGCTCTTGTTCTTCTCATGTCTCTCTCCCGGGATTAGAAAACCGCACTCGAGAAGCCACACCCATCCGACGCCCCAGGCTTCTCGAGCCAGCGGCCCAAGCACTAGTGTCGACCCCCTTCCGGCGCAAGCAGGCGGGCTGTGACAACTCCCAAGATCGCCGGTCTAGTTGGGATCCTGTGCTGCGGCTGATAGGGTTGGCCCGCCTAACCCATGATTGGCTTTTCCTTTGGCGTGGCGGCCGCTCTTTGCTGGGCCGGGCTCGACGTGGCCCGAAAGGCCGTCGCCGGGAAGGCGTCGCCCACTGCCCTGGCGGTCTTCCTCCTGCTCGGGCAGCTGCCGTTCTTCGGCGCATGGGCCGCATACGATCAAACCTGGGTGAGTGGTCCGAGCTATTGGCCCCCCGCCGTCGCGTCGATGGCGATGAACGCGCTCGCGAACGTGCTCTTCATGCGCTCGGTCGAGCTCTCGCCCTTGAGCCGAACGGTGCCCTTCCTCTCGCTAACGCCGGTGTTCAGCGCGCTGGCCGCGATTCCGCTCCTCGGCGAGGTGCCTGGGATCACGCACTGGGCGGGGATCGGGCTCGTCGTGATGGGCGCGCTCATCATCAATAGCGACCTTGCGGACGACTGGTGGAGCTCCCTCACGCACGAGAAGGGCGCCCCCTACATGATCGCCGTGGCCGTGCTCTGGGCCGTCTCGACCGCGCTCGACAAGCGTGCCCTCCCGTACGCGTCCCCCGCGACCCACGCGTTTCTGCTCTGCTCCGGAAGCGCGCTCATCCTCGTCGCCTGGGTCTTGCTGCGCCAACAGCAGGGGGAGCTTCGCAGGGTGGCCGAGGCCCCGAAGCGCTTGCTGGCTGCCTTGATCGGGTTTGCCGTCGCGGCGCTCGCGTTCCAGATGATCGCCCTCCAGTGGCTCTGGGTAGCGGTTATCGAGACCCTGAAGCGGGCCTTCGGCGTGCTCGGAAGCATCGTCTTTGGGAGACTCTTCTTCGATGAGCCGGTCACCCCGCGAAAGCTCGTCGCGGCTGCCTTCATGGCCGCAGGCACAGCCATCCTGGCGCTCGCCTAGACCCTCAGAAAAGGGGGCTGGCACCTTTTTCAGGGGTTCTTGGCAAAGGGCTTTCGAATCCGCTAATGGTGTAGGGTGGCTGAGGAGAAACCACTTCCGCCGAAGATCGAGGTTGCGCGCTACCTCCTCGCGCAAGGCAGCCTTTTCGTCCACCTCGATCCGAGGGCGGAAGGCGTCGTGGTGCCGAAATGGTACAGGACAGAACCTCAACTGGTTTTGCAGATTGGGTTCGACATGCCCGTACCTATTCCGGATTTGCAGGTGGATGCCGAGGGCATCTACGGCACTCTTTCCTTCAATCGCGCCCCATTTACCTGCAATGTCCAGTGGGAATCGGTGTTCGCTTTGGCTGGCGACGATGGCCGCGGGATGGTCTGGCCGGACTCGATGCCTGAGGAGATTTCGCAGGAAATCGAGCGGGAAGCGGGCAGGGAGCCCCCGCCGATCGTCGAAGAGAGGCCCTCGCTGAGGGTGCTTCCGGCGGTCGAGGAAGAGGAGCGCAGGCCCTCGACCCCGCCAACGCCCGGGGAGCGACCGAGCTACTTGAAGGTCGTGAAGTAGGGGGTGGGGGTGCTGGCGTGGTTTGGCCGCCGGAACTACGTTCCGGCGGTTAAAGAGTAACGGCCCGAAAGGGGGGGCTTTCGGGCCGTTAGAGAGATGGCGATTTAGTCGAAGTGGGGGGAAATAGACCAAATCGCCGGTCTAACAACGCTCCGGGGGACGTGGGGGGTACGTCATCGCCGCAGCGCTTATGTCACGCGTTGTATATGCTACTACCGTGCCAAGTTGCGAACCCAAGGAATCATCAATGATCTCAAAGGGGTTCTGCTGAGGCGACGGTGAACGCCGTTCAGATCTGAAAAGATTTTGAAGTTTTGAGCGTTTACCCGCCAAATTCCAAGCGATCGACCGAAGCGGCGGGTCTAGATGTGGGGTGGATCACAATCGAGACAGGCCTTGACTCACCCCTAGAGACTAATTACAGATGTAAGAGAGCTGTACACGCGTAAGGCAGCTCACGTTTCATTCGTGAAATGAAATTTTCAGATCTGGAAGCCCGGGCGGCCATACTCGAGCAACATCCGGTGGTCGTCCGAGACGAGGAGCTCTGTCGAGGAGCCGGTCGGGGACGGCAGCAGCCGGAATTCACGGGCTGAAGCGCCGGAGGCTGCCTGAGCGAGCTCTGCGATCTCGCGTGACGTGCCTGATACCGACACGACCCCACCTGCACCCGTTTTCCGTGCAGATTTGATTGCAGAGTTGAAATCCGCTGCAGCTGTACCGTAGGCTCCCTCTTGCGTCTCCGCGGTCGTCAAACGGAGCAATACCTGGTCGGGACGCGGCTCATACGCCTGCCGGAGGTCGGCGTTCAAGTGGCTGTCGTCGTTGTGCCCGACGAGCTCCACGGCGCCGCTCGCGAAGCGGAGCGTCGTCCGGCCGGTGTTGCGCATTCGACCGAGTGGCCAGGGGAAGCGGTCGCGGACCCCGAGGAGGCCGGCAAGGATGGCGGCGATGACGCCTCCGTGGGTGAACACGATGGCTCGCCCGCCCTCGGGCAGGCGTTCCCGGATGCGGTGGAGCGCCCCATCCGCGCGGGCAAAGACCTCAGGCCAGCTCTCTCCGCCGCCGATCTCGAAGGTGCGCCGCTCGCGAAGGGCGGCGATCTGCTCGGGAAAGCGCTCGATCACTTGATCCATCGTGAGCCCCTCCCAGTCGCCAACGTCGATCTCGCGCCATCGACGGTCGTGCTCGAGGGGAGCCCCGAGTGCCTCCGCCGTGTGGGCGGCGCGGCTGAGGTCCGAGCTCAGCGCCAAATCGTACCGATCCCCGGAAATCGCCGCTCGCAGTGCCTCGACCTGGGTCCGTCCCAACTCGCTGAGCGGGGAATCCCCTTGGCCCTGCCAGATACCGGCGGCGTTCGAGACGGATTGCGCGTGCCGAACGAAGCAAACCTCGAGCATGCTCATGCGGCCGGCGCGACCCCGATTTCCTTGCGGGGCATAATCACATCGTCGATGAGGCCGTATTCCTTGGCTTCGATCGCCGATAGGAACTTGTCCCGCTCGGTGTCGTGGCGGACGGTCTCGACATCTTGGCCGGTATGGCTCGCGAGGATCTCGTTGAGCCTCTTCTTGGTGTTCAAGATCTCTTTCGCGTGGATCTCGATGTCGGACGCCTGCCCCTGATATCCGCCGAGCGGTTGGTGAATCATGATACGGCTGTGGGGAAGGGCGCGTCGCATGCCCTTCGTGCCGGCGGCAAGCAGGAAGGCGCCCATCGATGCGGCCTGCCCGAGGCAAATCGTCGACACCGGGCAGCGGACGTAGCTCATCGTGTCATAAATCGCGAGGCCGGAGGAGACCATGCCCCCGGGGCTGTTGACGTACAGGGTGATCTCCTTGTCCGCGTCTTCGCTCTCGAGATAGAGCAGCTGCGCGATGACCGCATTGGCGACGAAGTCGTTGATGGGCGTGCCGAGAAAGATGATGCGGTCCTTCAGGAGCCGGCTGTAGATATCCCAGGCGCGTTCACCGCGATGGGTTTCTTCGATGATGGTGATTGCACGCGTTGTGAGGTCGTCGCTCATGCTGAGAACCTAGTCTCTCCGGCCCCGCTTGCAACGCGGATTTCGGTCCCGGCGGTTCGGCGCTATGTTGAAAAGATGCTCCCTGCCCCGGTCGAGATGATCCGCCAACTCATTGCCACCCCCTCTGTGAGCTCGCCCGACGTGCGCTTCGACCAGTCAAACCGCGGGGTCGTCGACCTCGTCGCCGAATGGGCCTCCGAGCTGGGCTTCTCGGTGAGGATCGAGGCGCTACCGGGCGAGTCCGGCAAGGCCAATCTGATCGCGACCCTCGGCGCGGGCGAAGATGGCCTCGTGCTTTCGGGGCACACCGACACCGTGCCGTACGACGCTGACCGATGGACCGACGACCCCTTTTCGCTGACGGAGCGAGACGAGAGGCTCTTTGGCCTCGGCACCGCGGACATGAAGGGCTTCTTCGCAGCTGCGCTTCACGCGATCGCGCGCTTCGAGCCGTCGGCGCTTCGGAGACCGATCACCCTGCTTGGTACTGCCGACGAGGAGAGCACGATGGATGGCGCGCGCGCGTTGGCGGAGGCTGGCGAGCGTTTTGGGCGGTACGCGATCATCGGGGAGCCGACTGGCCTTCAACCGATTCGAAAGCACAAAGGGGTGTTCTACGTGCAGGTCTCGGTCCGCGGGAAGGCCGGCCACGCGAGCAACCCCGCGCTCGGCGTGAACGCAATCGACGGGCTCCAATTGGTGTTGCCGGCGCTCCAAACCTGGCGCGACAACGTTGGCCAGCGGCACCGTGACGACGACTTCGAAGTTCCGACTCCGACGCTCAACTTCGGACGAGTCAGCGGGGGCGACAGCCCGAACCGCATCTGTGCCGAATGCACGCTCGACCTCGATATCCGGCTGCTGCCGGGCATGGACCGGGACTCGGTGACGACGGAGCTCCGAGACGTGGTCGCCAACGCGCTCGACGGCGGTGCGTGGGGCTTCGACGTCCGAGCGACGGGCGCTCACGCCGACGCTTTTGCGGGCCCTTCGGACGCCGCCTTTTCGAGCGCCGTCGAGACCTTGTGCGGGTGTTCAGCGAAGACCGCTCTGTTCGGAACCGAGGCCCCGTATCTGGCGGAATTGGGGCTGCAGACACTCGTCCTCGGCGCCGGTGACATTGCCGTTGCGCACCAGCCCGACGAGTATGTCACCATTGCAGCTATCGAGCGTGCCACAGACGTGTACGCCGACCTGATTCAACGCTTCTGCATCGAATCGCCATGAGCCATCAAGTCGATCCATTCGTCGAACACTTCCGAGCGAGCGCGCCCTACATCCACGCGCATCGCGGGCGGACGTTCGTGATCATGTTTGGAGGCGAAGCGGTCGCGTCGAAGGATTTTCGCACGCTCCTCTACGACGTGGCGCTGCTGCACTCGCTCGGCGTTCGGCTCGTTCTCGTGGCTGGCGCGCGCCCGCAGGTCGACGAGGCGCTGGCGCGGCGCGGCGAGGAGCCCCGATACGAGGGTGGGCTACGCGTCACGGATGACGTTGCGCTTCAGTGCGTCAAGGAGGCCGTAGGCGCGAACCGCGTCGAGCTCGAGGCGTTGCTCTCGATGGGCTTGCCGAACTCACCCATGGCGGGCGCGCGGCTGCGCGTCGCTACCGGGAACTTCGTGATCGCGCAGCCGATTGGAGTCGTTGACGGCGTCGACTATCAGCACACCGGCAAGCCGCGGCGCATCGATGCGGAGGCGATTCGGCAGCGGCTCGACGACCGCGCGATCGTCGTGCTCACCCCCATCGGATACTCGGCGACCGGTGAGGCGTTCAACATCAGCAGCCATGAGGTGGCTGCCGCGACGGCCGTCGCGCTCGGGGCGGACAAGCTGATCGGCTTGCTCGAAGGGGCGGGCGTCGCCGACGCTGAGGGCCGGACTCCGTCCCAGCTCACGCCGCGCGAGGCTGAGGAGATCCTTCGCACCGGTCACGATTTTGGCCACGACGTCGAGCGGCTTCTCGGAGCCGCGATCGAGGCATGCCAAGGAGGCGTCGCGCGGGCCCATTTGGTGGCCCGCCAACGCGACGGCTCTCTGCTTCGCGAGCTCTTCACGCGGGACGGCGTCGGAACGATGGTCACCTCCGAGATGTTCGAGGGCGTCCGTGCCGCGGAGCAGGGTGATATCGGCGGCATCCTCGCTCTGATCGAGCCGCTTGAAGAGCAAGGCATCCTCGTGCGGAGGTCGCGGGAGATGCTCGAAAACGACCGTGATCGTTTCACGGTGATCGAGCGTGACGGCATGGTGCTCGCATGTGCCGCCCTCTACGCGTACCCAGACGACGGAATCGCTGAGCTCGCCTGTTTGGTGGTGCATCCGGACTACCGGACCTCGGGCAGGGGCGATCAGCTATTGCATTACCTCGAACGGGAATGCGCCGCTCAGGGGCTCGACCGGCTCTTCGTGCTCACGACTCAGACGGCACACTGGTTTCGGGAACGCGGCTTCGAGAGCTGTGAGCTGAGCGACATCCCCGAGGCGCGGCGCTCGCACTACGACCAAGGGCGCCGTTCGAAGATCCTGCTCAAGCCCCTCGGCTGATGCATCTTCCCCAAAGCACTGCGCTTTCCGTTCGTGCTTGGAGACGTCAGCGAATCGTGCTACTCGTCCCCGAATTCGCCAAAACGGGACTTGAATCGCCCTTGATACGCGGAAAATGAAGCAGGCTGAGCTCGAACTACGTCCAGACGCGGCCCCACCAGTCGGAGACTCCGAGATGGAGGAAACCGTCGCCCAGGAGGAGAAGGTCCTGGCGCGCGTGCATCGAACCGTCAAATCCAAGCGGCCGACGCAACGCGGCCGCCTGATCGACTACGACGCCGAGCTGATTGCACTTCGCGATCAGATTCGCGAAGCACGCCTCGAGGACATCCCACCCCTCGTCGAGGAGATGGAGCGGCTTCAGCAGGTCGCGCACCGGCGGGCGAAGGTGACCGAAGGCTCGGTCGACGCGACGTCGCCGTATTTCGGTCGGATGGTGCTCGAAGAGGAAGGCCGCAAGCGCGAGATTCTGATCGGTCGGAGCACCTACCTCGACAGCAAGACAGGCGTTCGCATCGTCGACTGGCGCGACGCGCCTGTGAGCCGGGTCTACTACCGCTACGAAGAAGGCGACGACTACGACGAGATCTTCGGCGACCGGGAGGTCGAGGGCGAGGTGCTCATCCGCCGCAATCTGTCGATCACGGGAGGCAAGCTCCGCCGCATCGGGACCCCGCAGGGAACATACCGCCGTTCGCGCACCGACACCTGGGCGCGCGTGGCCGACCATTCGACCAAGCTCTCCGGCGGGCAGGGCGCGGCGATGCGCCCCGAGTCGCACCACCGGCCTGGCCAGCTCGGCATCGGCGACGAAGACCTACGCGAGGACAAACACCTCTCTGAGATCACCGCACTGATCGACCCGGTTCAGTTCGAGCTCATCAGTCGGCCGACCTCGGGCCTCGTCGTGATTCAGGGCGGCGCGGGCAGCGGCAAGACCACCATCGGTCTACACCGGCTCGCGTATCTCGCCTTCCAGGACCCCCAACGCTTCCGGTCCGACCAGATGCTGGTCATCGTCTTCAACGACGCCCTCGTTCGCTACATCTCCCGCGTGCTGCCCGCCCTCGGGGTCGAGGACGTGCCCGTCGAGACCTTCCAACGCTGGGCCGAGCAGCAGCGCCGACACCACTTTCCCAAGCTGACCACACGCTACGTCGAAGACACCCCGACGCACGTGATGCGCATGAAGAAGCACCCCGCGATGCTCAAGGCGATCGAGCGATACGTCGGGGAGCTCGCTGAACGTGTCGAAGCGGAGGTCCTCGAAGCGGCCGGGCAGGGTGAAGGCGGCGCTCGGGTGTTGCGAGTGTGGCGCGGAAGCGAAAAAGAACCGCTCGGCGTTCGCCTCGAGCTGTTGTCGCAGTGGATTGTCGATCGCCAGGGCGAGGCGCGTGAGGTCGCGCTCGGCATCCGACACGGCATCGAGCGTATCTGTCAGAAATGGTCTGCGCGCACGCGTGACGTCGTCACCGCATGGGCCGATCTCGTCACCGACAAGCAGCGCTTGGTGGACGCGTTCGCCGAGTGGGGCGCGGGCGCACTCAGCGACAAGCAGCTCGAATGGGCACACTCGTGGTGCAGCCGGCACTCGACCAGTGTCTTGCTCGCCTACGAAGAAGCGCTCGAGGACGATGGGGATCGCATCAGCAGCATCGGTGCCGACGGCGCGGACGAAGACGAGCCACCAGCGCTCGACCGTGAAGACGACGCGCTTCTCTTGCGGGTCTATCAAATGCTGCAGGGGCCACTCACGGGACGGCGCGCGGTCCTCGAGTACGAGCACATCTTCGTCGACGAAGCGCAGGACATGAGTCCCGTGGAGCTTTCGGTAGTGCTGGGCACGGCAGCCGAGCAACAAAGCGTGACGCTCGCGGGCGACATTGCTCAGAAGCTCCACCTCGACAACGGGTTTACGGATTGGCGACACGTTCTCGAGCAGCTCAAGCTCGATCACATCGAGATCGAGCCGCTCAAGCTCGCCTACCGGTCCACCCACGAGATCCTCGACTTCGCCACCGATGTGCTCGGCCCGCTCCGAAACGAGGTCTCGGGCGAGGCCACCCGGTACGGAGCGCCCGTCGAGTTGTTCCAATTCGGGGGCAGCGGCGAGGCAGTCGGCTTCATGTCCGAATCGCTTCGGAAGCTGGTGGCCTCTGAGCCGCTATCGTCCGTGGCGGTCATCGCCCGGTACCCTGAGCAGGCCGACATCTACTACAAGGGCCTCCGCCACGGGGAGGTGCCGAACCTCCGGCGGGTGGCCGAGCAGGACTTCCCATTCCGACCCGGTGTCGACGTGACAGACGTGCGACAGGTCAAGGGCCTCGAATTCGACTACGTGGTCATCGTCGAGTGCAACAGCGCGACCTTTCCGCCGGATGATGAGACCCGGCACCTGCTTCACATTGCCGCCACCCGCGCCGCGCATCAGCTCTGGGTCTTCTCGACGGGCACCCCGTCGCTCCTGCTGCCCGAGGCCCTGGTCAAAGCATCCTCCTAGCTTGTCCGTCCTCCGAATCGCCCGGGAGTTGCAGTCTTCGGCGGGGTGTGTAAGATCCCACTCGAGCGGCGGTTGCGTTCTACACCCGGGTCCGTAGAACGAGCAACGACGCCGCGACGGGGAAACAAACGCAGCGCGCGTAGTCCTATCCGGTCCTATCTCGGTCCCGATCCTTTCAATCATTCACCTCAGGCCGACCCAGCCTTCGCGATGGCAGATACTGCTCTCCAAGAATCGGTAGAAGAAGCCGCTCAAGAACCAGCCGAGCAAGATTCGGCTGCAACTCATGCGGCTCCGCAAGACGAAGCGCCCACGTGGCGTGAGCCGACGACGTCCGTCGCGAAGAAGCTCGCGTCGATGAGCGACCGCGCGATTCAGCGCGTGACGGGCGGCAACGCGTTTTTGCGAGGACGACTCTACGCGCGCCGCAAGGCGGTCGAAGATCTGCACGAAGACGAGCATGAGGTCAGCGGCAAGATCTCGGTTCGCACTGCAGACGAGCCGTATATGACGAGCGTCAAGTACGCCGATGACGGCGATAGCTGGGAGTCGAGCTGTACGTGTCCGGGGTGGCGAGGCCCGACCGGGCATTGCAAGCACGTTGCGGCTGTGATGGTGGCCTTGCGCGACGAGGTGCGGCCGCCGCGTCCGAAGGGCCAGCAGAAACAACAGCAGAGCAAGAAGAAGAAAAAGACCGAGCCCGTACACGTCCCTGGAACGGTGTCGGTCGGTGGGAAGCGAAGGCGCCCACGGCGCCGGCGCCGCGGTGCGGGCGGAGAAGGCGGCGCGCTCGAAGTGCTCTCGCCGAGAGAGCTTCAAGCCAAGCGCGGAGATACGAGGGGGCCGCTTGACGCGTGGCTGCCCGCCGAGGCGTTGGCAAAGCCACTCGAGTTCGAGTACCGCATGACGGTCCGCCCGGCGTCGATCACGGTGACGCCGGTGTTGGCGGGCTCGCGAAGCGCGGTCCCCATCAACGATGCGCTGGGCTCGTTCAACATGGTCTCGATCGACGAGCGTCCGTTGTTCCGGGCGCTCGCGCGCAACGCAAATCGCGGTCAGGCGACCACCGCCGAGCTTCGTGGCGAGGACGCCGCCGAGGTGCTCGAGATGTTGAGCGACAGGCGGGTTTTGCTCGAGCCGGCGTCGATGGAGCTTCGTTTCGCAAACGAGGCGCTGCGGCCGCGGATCGAGCTCGACCCGGTCAACGCCGACACACTTCGCGTTCGCGTCGTGTTCTACCTCGCGAGCAACAAGCGAAGGTTCGCGCTCTCGAGTGGTGCGTGGTTCGAGGGGACGCCGGGTTGGCAGATCGACACCACAGAGGGTGTGGCACGACCGGTGAGCGAGCTCGTGACCCCGGCCTGGTTGCAGCGGCTCTATCGCTCGCCAGCGATGGTCCAGACCCACGCCGAGCTTCCCGCCCTTCTGGGCGAATACATCCCTCGCGTGTCGGCCCTGCTTGGTGCCGACCTTCCTGATTTGAGCTCCGTGGCCGACTTGGTCGACCAGAAGCCCCGCTTCGAGCTGAAGGCCGACGGCGACCTCATCGATGCCCGCGTGCGGCTCTATGTTCGCTACGAGGACCAGGAGTTCCACGTCCCGCCCGATGATATTCCGTCGCCGCTGGCGGTGTTGCCGCCGAAGGACGGACGGGGACGGCCGCGCGTGGTTCGCCGTGACGTGGGCGCCGAGATGTCTGGCGTGCAGGCGCTGCTCAATCAGAACTTCGAGGTCTCGGAGTCCGGGGAAGAGCTCGTGGCCTCGGGCGACGACGCGATCGCGTTTTGGACCCAGGGCATCGGCGAGCTGCCGGAAGAGTGGGACCGCTTCATCCCGGACGACTTGGTCGATGTCACGATCCGCGACGAGTCGGTGACCCCGCAGATGCGCGTCTCGAGCGGCGTCGATTGGCTCAACCTCGACATGGCGTTCGTCTCGGGTGGCGCGGCGGTCCGGGAAGAGGAGCTTCGAGCATGCCTCGAGCATGGGCGCCGCCTCGTTCAGCTCGAAGATGGCAGCTACGCGCCGGTCGACCCCGAGAAGGTCGGAGACGTGCTCACGCGAATGGCCGAGATCTACGCGACCGCCGGCATGAAAGACAAGCTCCCGCTCTCGCAGGCTGGGCGCGTGCAGGACCTCTTGAAGATGGTCGAGAACGCGAAAGTCTCGGCGTCAGCGAAGACGCTCTTCGCGAAGATCGAAGACATCGATGAGATTCCGAGTGTCGCCAAGCCGCGGACGCTCAAGGCCGACCTTCGCCCGTATCAGAAGGACGGCTTCTCTTGGCTGGTGTTCCTGCACGAGCTCAATAGCGGCGGCATTCTCGCCGACGACATGGGACTCGGTAAGACGATTCAGACGATCGCGCTGCTCCTCTGGGCCAAGGGCAAGTACAAGAAGAAGCTCAACCTCGTCGTCGCGCCGACTTCGGTCGTTCCGAACTGGGAGCGCGAGATCAGCAAGTTCGCGCCGAGCCTGAAGACAGTCGTTTGGCAGGGCGCGAATCGAAGCCAGCGGGCGCCCGAGCTCGAAAAGGCGGACGTCATGATCACCAGCTACGCGTTGCTTCGTCGCGACGAGGAGCTGCTTCAGGCGCTCGACCTTCGGTACGTGATCTTGGATGAGGCCCAACACATCAAGAACCCGATGAGCCAAACGGCGCGCTCGGCCAAGAAGCTCGCCAGCGAGCGGCGACTGGCGCTGACCGGTACCCCGATCGAGAACCGCCTCAGCGAGCTGTGGAGCATCTTCGATTTCGTGTCGCCGGGGCTGCTTGGGCGGCTCAAGACCTTCGAGGAACGAATCGCGCGCCCGATCGATCGTGGCGACATGGAAACCGCGCAGCGCTTGCGGGCGACGATCAAGCCCTTCGTGATGCGGCGCGTGAAGAGCGACGTCGCGGCCGACCTCCCGGACAAGATCGAGCAGGAGATGATTGTCCCGCTCGCCGAAGAGCAAGCCAAGCTTTACAAGCAGATCCTTCGCCAGGTGCGGAAGAGCGTACTCAGCGAGGTCGAGAAGCAGGGCATCAGCAAATCGCAGATTCAAATCCTCGCGGCCCTCACGCGTTTGCGCCAGGTTGCGTGCGACCCGCGGCTCATGAAGCTTCCTGATACGGACTTCGACGCGGACGACAGCGGCAAGCTCGGCGCACTACGCGAGATCATCGACGAGGCGGTCGACGGCGGCCACCGCGTGTTGGTCTTCAGCCAGTTCGTCACGATGCTCACCCACATCCGCGAGGCCCTGGAGTCCGACGGCGTGGCGTACGAGTACCTCGACGGCTCGACCAAGGATCGCCTCGACAAGGTCGACCGCTTCAACGACGACCCGAGCGTTCCGGTCTTTCTGATCTCGCTCAAGGCGGGCGGGACCGGCTTGAACCTCACGGGTGCCGATACCGTCGTGCACTTCGACCCCTGGTGGAACCCGGCCGTCGAAGACCAGGCCACAGACCGAGCGCACCGCATTGGGCAGACGAGGAACGTCAACGTCTACAAGCTCATCGCCGAAGGCACCGTCGAAGAAAAGATCCTCGAGCTGTCGGCCAAGAAGCGCCAACTCGTCAGCAACGTCCTCTCGAGCGAGGGCAGCCCCTTGAAGGGGCTCACCAAGGCCGACGTAGAGAACCTCTTCAGCGAGTAGGGTGGTTAGTCGGGGACGACTGTGGCTCCAACGTTGACGGCGAGGGAGAGAGCGTTGCACCCGACCTCGTTGTCCTGTTGCAAGCTCGAGCTGATGTCGAAGGTCTGACCGACGACGGCTCCCGCGCCTGGAAGGATCGCGTCTGCCGCCGCCTGGGCCCCTTCTGCCTCGACCGTTGCACCCAACAGGAAGTCGAAGCCCTGCGCGGCGTCTACGGTTCCGCGAATCGTGCCGTTTCCAAACGCGCCTGGCACTCCGGCGATCGTCAACGGTAGCGAACCGAGCTCTCCGCTGATGCAGCCCGTGTTCGAGAAATTCATCGAGATCTTCGGGAAAGTGGCGCCGTCGTAGATTGGGACGATGCTTGCACAGTTCTCATCAACGTTGATGTCGATGCGGAACTGCCAGTCGATGCTGCCGTCGCAGAGACCGTCATAGTAGGCCTGGTCGAGGCCGCCGAGGTTCCCCCCGACGCTCGCAAGGACCGGAGCGAGGCCGGCCACCGCGTTGTCGACTCCGCCGAGCCCCTCGCCCGGCGAGAGTCCGCCCGGAACGCAGGTCTGGCCGTCGCAAGCATCGAGGTCGAAACCGGCGTTGCAATCCCCCACGGTGCTGAGCGATTGAACCGCATACAGGGCCTCGGTGCCGGTCGCAGTGCAGCTCGATGGGTTGACCACGCTCTCGGTGCCCATGCAGGCGTCCGGCAGGCTGGGGGGGGCGTCGAGCATGCAGCCAGGGTCGGGCACGATGGGATCGATGAAGCCGTTCATGCACTGCGTGCTCGCCGGCAGACACCCAGGGACGCTACCGCCAGTACCGCCAGTGCCGCCAGTGCCGGCCGTCCCGCCGGTGCCGCCTGAGCCGCCCGAGCCCGGATCGAAGGTCACGCGCGGCACGGTCTCCCAGAAGCACGCCGGGTCCGCCCCCGTGGTCGTCAAGATCAGCGGCACAGGTTGGGAGATCGCGAAGGTGGCCTCCGTCGCTTCGACCACGACCGATCCGTCGGTCGTCGTCCACTGGGCAGCCTCCATGCGCGTCGTGATTGCGATGGGCCCCGGACTGCCATCGCCGTCGGAGTCCCTCGTGAAATCGATCGTGCAAGGCGCGCGTGCCGCGAGATTCACGGGAGCGTTGTTGGGTACTTGGTCGACGTCGAGCGAGGCTTCGCCAATCAGCGCTTGCTGGATGAGCGCGCCGAGCTGCGCAACGGTCGCCTCGTCGAGCACGAGCTGTCCTTGTGTGACGAAATCTCCGGTAGGCGAACCGTACAATGGCGCCGCTACCAGCCGCGCCTCGATCGGCACCTGAATCACACCGAGGGCATCGCAGTTGAGCAAGCCTGTCCCCATCGGGAGCGCGCTCGGGAGAGGCGTGTCGTCGCAGGCGAGGGGCGAGGAGCCGCCCGTCCCGCCAGTTCCACCCGAGCCGCCCGTGCCTCCGGAGCCCCCCGAGCCCGAGCACTCGCCGCCCGACGGGAGGCCGCTGCAGCGGTCGAACCCAGGTGTGCAGTCGTTTTCGCAACGGCATGCGACGCAGCTCGGAGAGTCGGGAACAGTACAACCCGCGGTCGCACAGTTCACGGCGCCGCAGGCGACGCTGTCGCTGTAGCACTCGGCACAGTCCGGGGTCAGTTGATCGCCGGTGACTTCCTCAGATAACTCCTGGGTGCACGTCTGCACGCAGTCGGCCAACGCGTCGACGGTCTCCGGTGGGCAGTTCTTGCCGCCGCAAATCAACACGGCCTGGGCTTCCAGACCGCAACCTGGATTCGCCGGATCCGAAGCCGCAGAGCCGAAGACGCAGTCGCTCGCGATCGCGGCTGCGGCATCCAGGCCAGAGGTGAGGTCGCCGGCACCGTTGGTGTATACGAGATCAGTGTACACTGAGGCGTCGTCTGGATTGGTGCAGGCCCCTTCTGCTCCGTCGGCGACCGCAGCCACGTCGAAGGTCAGTGAAAGGGCGTTGCAACCCGCTTGAAGGTCGTCGCTGAGGTCTTCGTTGATGTCGAACACTTGACCCACCACCGCTCCCGCTCCTTCTAGGAGCGCTTCGGCGATCGCCACTGCGGTCGCCGCATCCGCGGTGCCGCCTAGCTCGAGCTCGAAGCCGCTCCTTGCGTCAGCCGTACCGCGAAGGGTGGCGTTGCCGAGCGCGCCTTCGATGCCCTCGATCGGGAGCGGCATGCTGCCTAGTGTCCCGCTGATGCACCCCGACGGCGAGAGGTTGAGGTTCACGCTCGCTGCCGGCTGTCCGGCGTAGATCGGCGTGACGCTGGCGCAGTTCTCTTCGAGGTTCGTGTCGATCTCGAAGACCCAGTCGATGGTGCCGTTGCACAGGCCGTTGTAGAGCGCCTGGTCGACACCGCCGAGGTTTCCGCCCACTCCGGCCAGAACGGGCGCTAGCCCCGTGAGTGCGTTGTCGACGCCATCGAGTCCTTCGCCAGGCGCGAGGCCTCCATTGATACAGGATTCGCCGTCGCAACGATCGAGGTCGAAGCCGGCGTTGCAGTCGCCGGCGACCGCGATCATCTGCACGTCGTACCTGGATCTCATACCGGTGGGTGAACAAGTCGCCGGGTTGAGTACGCTTTCGCTGCCGGTGCAGGAGTTGGGAACGTTGGGCGGATCGCTCAACATGCATGTCGGGTCTTCCACGATCGTATCGATCTCTCCGTTTTGGCAACGGTTCGGCGGGGGCGCGCATTCCATCGCCGTCCCGCCAGTGCCGCCGGTGCCCGCCCCGCCGCCAGTGCCTCCGCTTCCGCCGCCGTCACCGACGCACTGAACCTCCACGGTCCATGAATCGATGCAGTCCGCGAAGCTATCGTCCGAGACATCGATTCGGATTGCGTGTCGTCCGGGCACCGCGCAGGTGTATTCGCTGCTCGGACTGCTCGGATCGGCAATCGGTCCGCCTGACGCTGACCAGGAATAGGAGACGGCGTCCCTCTCGGCGTCGACGCCCTGCGCGAATAGGTCGATGGTGTAGCCGACGGAGGTCTGCAAAGGCGAAACGATGACCTTGTCGAGATATGCGCAGACGTTGAGCTTTCCGTTGACCCGGACGCTCCCGAAGCGCTCTGGGGGTTTGCAGTTGATCATGACGGCCACCGAGGTTGTCTCACCGGCGCGCACGTCGAACGGAGCCGAGCCCTCACACGAACTGCCGTCGTCCGTGATTGCGCGCAGCTCCACCAGGTATCCGAGCCCCGGGGAGAGGCCGAAGACCTCGACTGACGCGGTCGCCCCTGGAGCGCTCGTGTCGATGAAACCGCTCATCGGCGGCATTTGGTTGCCGACAATTCGGTACCAGACCTCATCGATTGTCTCGCCGCCGGCGAGGTCGAGGTCGAGGCTCAGGGAGCCTGTGGGTCCCCCCGGCTCTTCGTTCGAATCGGTTTCGCCGGAACAACCCACCGTTGCGATGATTGCGGCGAGGCAGCAGCCTAGCCAGACCCTGGAACTCTGGTTCAACATCGGCACATCTCCATTTGGCAGCGACGACGCTACCAGATGGGGGCCCCGAAGTGGTCGCTATTCTTCGACTCTGTGAATCGGGCTCACATATGGCGATCGAAGAAGTCGAGCAGGCGGTCCCAGGCGATGGCTTCGGTGGCTGGGTCGTAGAAGGCGTGGATCGGGATGTGGCGGCCAAGGGGGGCGAGCTTGCCCTCGAGTTGGTTCATGAAGGAGTGGCCGACCTCGTCGTAGATGTGAACCTCGTGATCGACCCCTAGCTCCTCGAGGTGGCGGGCAAGCCGCGTCGCGTGGGCGAGGTACGGGGTGTCGAGCGCGCCGAACTGGGCGATGGTCGGGCAGAGGCCCTTCAGGCGTGACGCTTCCTTGGGGACCGCGCCGTAGAACGGCGCTGCGACCGCGAAGCTCTGGTCGGCAGCCGCAACCAACGCGAAGCCACCGCCGAGGCAGAAGCCCGCAACGGCGATGCGCTGTGCGTCGACGTCCTCACGGGCCGCGAGGTGCGCGCGCGCGGCGTCGATGACTTCATACGCGAAGCCCTGGTTCGTCACCATCGACATGAGCGTCTTCACGACGCACCCCGGTTTGCCCCCCTGGTAGAGATCCGGGCCGAGCGCGACGTAGCCCGCGTCCGCGAAGCGTTCGCAGTGGCGACGGAGGTCCGAGCTGAAGCCATAGATGTCGTGGATGACCACGACGGCGGGCGAGGGCGCCGTGCCGGAAGCGGGGAGCGCCAGCGCAGCCGCGTGCGTGCGATCGCCAACGGATAAGGAAATCGTCTCGAGCATGCACCGAGACAATGAGACACGTTCAGGCGCAGCGCTAGCGCACGGAGGGGATGCTTACGCTGATTCTGCCGCGTCCCTGAGTTCGCGCGTCGTAGGCGGCGGTGTCCGCGCTGAGGAGCAGCGCTTTCCAGTCTTTGCCGTGCTGCGGAAACAAGGTGATGCCGATGCTGGCTGTAAGTCGAAAGCGCGTGCCCGAGATCGTCATCGAGGTCTCTAGGCGCTCGATCAGTGAAAGCGCCAGACGCTCTGCGTTCTCGGCATCTTCCAAGCCGGGTATCAGGACGGCGAACTGACTATCAGCGCATCGCGTGATGACGTTGCGCGGAGAGATCGTCTGGCGAAGCCGTGACGTCACCTCGAAGAGGAGCAAGTCGGTCACGTTCGCGCCATGTTCCGCAGTCACGCTCTTGAAGCCGTCGAGATCGACGAGCATCAGTGCAAATGGGTCGCGCGCAGCGCAACGCTTCGCTAGCAGTTGCTCGAACTTCCGCCGCGGATTCGCGCCGAGTAGATCGTTCGCGTCGAACATCGCCTCAGTTTAGGCGGTGGCGATCCGCTCGGCTATCTCTTCTGCGGCATCACTATCTTCTTCCGTTCCGCGATGGGGTCCCTGAAGGGCGTGCTTCGCAGCTTGCCCACCTCCGCTCCGGTGTATCGCGGCACGGGCGTTTCGCCGGTGAAACGCTTCACGAGCCAGTTCATCAATGCCGCAAGGCGAGCGTCCGAGAGCGGCGCCTGCGCGGCTCCCGGCACGCGGATCCAATACTCACGCGCGCCGGGCCTCCCGGCGAGCTCCTTCAGGCCTTCGAATGACGGGACGACCTTCGAACCTGTGCCATCCATGTGATGACATCCCGAGCAGTTCAGGATGTAGTCGTGCTCCTCGTAGGAATCGGCGCGCGCTGTGGAGGCGAGGACGAGGACGAATGCGTGCGCGACCAGGGGTTTCATTTTTCCGGCTGCGCCTCTTTCGCGACCTTGACGACGATTGCCGTCGAACAGCTGTAGGTCTGCGTCTTTGCACCGCCACACCAGTTGAGGTCGTTGTTGCGGTACCAGTGGTAGAGGGGGCGCTCACCTTCGTTCCGGTTGCACATGCAGCGCCCGCAGAAGGTCTTCCCGCAGCAGTCGTTGTACGAGATGATGTAGTCTTTGCCGTCGGCGGGGTTACGGCAGGTGCCGATCCACGTGACCGGCGACATCTCGGTGCCCGGCGGGCATGCGGTGTGCGACCCGCCGCAGCAACTACACAAGAACCCGTCGATCGCGCAGTGGCGCCAATATTCGCAGCGTGTCGGGTCGCCTTCCGCGCCCTTGACGCCATCTTCACCAATGAGGTGCTTGTCGGCAGCGCGGGCCACCGGCAAGAGGGGAAGGGTGGCGCCCCCCATGAGGATGCCGCCAAAGCGCGATAGCCAGTTGCGACGTGACAGCCGCCGTGCCGATTGCCGCGAGAGACCCTCGAACCAACGATCGAGCCGGCTCATCTCGCGTTCTCCTCGAGGTACTCTTGGATCGACGCAACCCCGTGCCGCTGCGCCTCGAATAGGCTCTCGAGATGTTCGCGCGTATTCACCAGGCCTTGCGCAGCAACGATTCCGTGTTCGTCGATGAGCACGGCGTAGGGCAGCTTGGCGACGCCGTAGGTCATTCCGAGCTCCGCCGAGAGCAGGTACGGCAAGTGCGACAAGTTCTTCTGAGCAATGAAGGGGCGATGCTCTTCGGGTGCGCCGTCGCTCGCGAGGACGACCCTGACGCGTGGCACCTCCGTGCGCGCGACCCTCTCTACAGTCGGCAATAGCGTTTCGCAGACCGGGCAGGTTGGCGAAAGAAAGAAGAGGAGCGTGCGGCTCCCGTCGTTGGAGGCCCCGCCGATTCGAAGCGGCTGATCGCGGAGATCGATCAGCGCGAGCTCCGGCGCGGGATCGCCGACTTTGACTTTGGCCTGCGGAGACAAGGCGCCAACCGGCGAGACACGCTCGTGGAGCAGACCGATCTGGCGGGTTAGCGCGAAGACGGTCAGCGCGAGCCCGATGACCAAGATCCAAAGCACGGCGTTCGAGATGATGAGAGCGTCCATCATTGGATACCTCCAAGCCCGCGCAGGGAGGGGCCGGTGTGAGAGAGACGCTGCGCCGCCGCCCAGAGAAGCGAGAGCGTGAGCAGTGCCATGACCAACGTGAGCCCGTCGATCCAAACCAGCGATCGGTTCCGCACGGGCAGTAGGAGCACGCCGGCTGCGGTGATCAGCACGACGTTTCGCACGACCAACCCCTCGCTGAGAGGTGTCTCCGTGCTCGAGCGAAAGCAGCCGCAGTCGATTCTGCGACGTCCCCGCGCGAGGTTGATGGAGATGGCGCCGGTGTAGAGCAGCAGAACTCCGGCAGCACCGATGGCAGCCGGCCGCTGCGATGCGGGGTGGAGGAGCGCAACCGCGATGGCCCCTTCGATCGCGGGTAGGAACCGTGACAGCAGAGACGATGCGCGTGGTGGCACCAGCTCGTAGGCGCGCACCGCAGCTTCGAAGCGGCGCCGTTCGGAGAGCTTGTGCCAGGCGGCCGTGGCGAACAGCATCGCGAGCGCAAGGCGGAGCGACCAGGCGACGATGACGTCCACACTCATGGCACCACCAAGAGCGTTCCGGACAAGCCCGGTTCCTCGATGTCGCGAAGGTGTTCGCCGCTCAGAGCGTCGAGCACGCCGACCGCGCCGAGGTCCGCGTGGCGGTAGAAAAGCAAGGGTGTGTCGTCCCGTGTGACCGCGATGCTGTGCACGCCTAGGTTCGGGAGCACGAAATTCAGCAACTTGCCGGCCGTGCCGGTCGCGTCGAAGCCGGCTTGCGGGCCGAGGAAGGCAGCCATCAGGTTGGGCGTCTCGAACACGTCGAGTCTCTTCCTGGCGGGTACGTCATAGACCCAGATTTCGGGGCCGGGATCCTTGTGCGAGCCCGGGCCGCCTTCGTGAACGACGGAGAAGAGCCGCTTCGTTCCGGCGTGGTAGGCGATGTGTTGGGCTCCGCCGACCCGCCATCCGTCGGCGCGCTCGCTTTCGGTGAACAAGGACCACGCGGGCTTCGGCGCTGGCGAATCCTCGCTGAAATCGATCTCGTGGAGCATCCCTTCGAACGAGACGAACCACCAGGTCGCGCCGTCGCGGGCGCCCTTCTCCGTCACGGGGTCGAGAACCGGATCGAAGAACCGTTGGCTCCGGGCGATGTGATCGAGCTTTCCGTCGTCGGTCAGGTGGAGCGTCATCACCGTGCCATCACCGCACAACATGCCGAATCGGTTCGGGCCGGCCGGGAACACCCCTGCGCAGCCCTGCGTCTGGATCTCCGAGGCGAGCTGCCCTTGCTCGATGTCGACGACCGAAACCGAGGCGCCCGGCGAGTGATTCATCACGACGACGAATCGACCGCCATCGAGCATCCCCACCAGCGCGATGCCGGTTCCCGTGTCCATCGAGCGAGGCGGGATCTCGATGTCGCCTTTCGCATCGAGCGTGCGCGAGTCGTAGATGACGAGGTAGTCCTTCCGCTCACCGCGATGACCCCGCGAGTATACCGTATCCACGTTGTAGATCTCGTTGCGCGCGCGGGACCAGAGCGGGATCTTCGGGCTGACTTGCGTGCCAACGTCAATCGCGCCGAGCATGCCCCCCGTGTCTCCATCGAAGAGCACAGAATGGCGAATCAAGCGATCGGGTACCCACACCCAGTGCTCGCTCACCGTATCGGGCAATCGCATGACCTGCCCGAGTTCCTCGGGGGGCAGATCTGCGCTGACAGGCCGCGCAAACGCGACAAACCCGAGGCACATCGCCACGGCCAGCTCAGCCCGGGTGATCATGGGGCGGTTGTACTCGACCTTCATGCCGACTGACAATGGTGGAGACGGCGCTGGCGCCTTAGTGGTGAAGGCGACCGATTCTCCGGGCCGTGAGTCACGTCAGTCGTCGACGCCCGCGTCCCGCCGGAACTCCAAGCACTGCCGGCTGCCCTTTTCGAATTCGCGGCAGGTCGTTCCGCGAATCTCGTAGATCTGGCACGCGTTTCGGCTTTCCGCCGTTCCGAGGTGGACGCACGAGCCGTCGTGCCTCGTGGCGAAGCCGAGCATTCCGAAGTGTCCGGGTTGCACCGCGTCGGCGATGTCGTCGCGGCCCATCCGCCGCCAGCGGCTCAGGTCCTCGGGGGGAATCAGGATCCGGCCGTCGGTGCCGGTTCGGCAGCACGCGCCACAGGTCAAGCAGTCGAGCTCGTCGGCCATTGGATGGAGTATAGTGCCCGCGATGCGCATCGTGTGGGTCATCGCCTTCATCTGTCTGTTGGGTTGCGAGAAGGGCGACTCGGAAAGAGAGATCGCACTGCCTCGCGTACCCCCCGATACGGTGGTGGTCTCGTGGAGTGTGGTCAGCCGCTCCGCGGAACGCGACAGCCTGCACGCCGTTCTCGAGGCGAGCCGCAAGCTCACGACGACCACCCGCGCCGCCGGCGGCACCATGATGAGCACTTCGAGGACGGTCTCCGCTGAGGAGTACGCAACCCTGATCGATCGGATTCGCACACTCGAGTGCTGCGCCATCGAGTCGACCCGCGCAGATCGTTCCGATCCCGCCGAGGCGAAACCGATCCTCAAGATCGACTTGGGCGACACCCGGTGCGAGGTCGAGCTCTGGGACCGAGAGTGGCGCGCCGGGGTGGCGCGCGAGTGCGGTTTCGCGTTGGCGGGCCTCCATCGCGCGGGTTTCGTCCCCGACCCGCCGGTCGACGACTCGCCACCATAGCCGTATGCTCGCAGGCGATGTCGACGAAGTATTTCTGCGCGACCTGCGATGAGGAATTCACGCCGGAGCACGCGGATCGCAAACCGCGGTGCCCTCGCTGCCTGCGAAAGGGCGGTGTCGAGGCTGTGCAGGAGTCTCCCCCGGGGCCTGCCTCAGGACGGCGGGCGGCAATCACTGCGGCCGTGTTGCTGACGCTCGTCGGCATGGGCTACGCCGCTTACCGCTTCCAAAGCGTTGCGCTCGAGGAGATCCCTCCTCTTCGGCCTCTCGAGGCCGCCGAGCTCGCCGCGTATCTCGAGCGCGACCAGATTCGAGCCGGCGCATATGCCGGGATGTTCGTGCTGCCGAGCAGCGTCGACGGTTGGGCGGACGAGCCAGGAGCGCTCGCGAACCAGCTGCACACGGAGTCGTCCCGCTGGTCGCTCGAGCGCGCGCTTTCTCGCGAGGTCTTCACGGCCGATCAAACGTTGGGTACACTCGAGGGTAGCGAAGCGCGCGTGGAGCTCTACCCGCTCGAGCTCGCGACCGCGATGACGGCGCTCCTCCGGGCGCGCGGCGTGGAGGCGATGGTCGCCGAGGTTTGGGCGTTCGGCCCCGAACAAGCCCCGGCAGATCCGTCCGGCATGCTCGGGTACTTCGTGACGGCGGTGATTGAACCGGGGTCTCGGGGGGCGTCGGCCTACTACGATCCCTGGGGAGGTCGTGGCGAGGTGAGCCCAACGGCCGTTCGACTGCTCCGAGACACCGAAGCGATCGGCGCCGCCCTGGGTATCGAAGCCACGCGCCTTTTCGCCCGCTCGGGGGACGGTGTCGCGGCGCTGCCGATGGTGGAGACGGCGCTCGAGCTCGATGCCGTGTCTCCCTCGCTACGGGTGGTTTACGCGACGGTGCTGGTGGAGTCGGGTGGCCTTCCGCAGGCGCTTGAAGAGCTTCGGGCCGCGATTCAGTTGCGTCCTGACGGCCCGCGGCAGCTCAGCATGGCGCAGCTCAGGCTCGCACGAGCCGGCATGCTGGCTGCGAACGGCGAACCAGAGGCTGCGGACTCCGAGCTCGCGGAGGCGAATCGGGTCGTCACCGGCGTGATCGAGCAATCGCCGCGCTACGGTCGGGCCCACGTTACGCTCGCGACCATTCACTTGGGGCTCGCGGACCTCGAGCGCGCTCAGATCGAGCTGCGAACCGCGGAACAACTGAGCCCTGACTCGCCGGTGCTTTGGGCGGTCTGGGCGCAGTATCATCTGGCCGCAGGGGATCCAGACGCTGCCGGAGCGAAGATGAACCGAGCGCTCACGCTCGACCCGGGCAATTGGCAGCTGCGTGTTCAGGCCGCGGCCCTCTTCCAGGCTGCCGGCGATGCGCAGGCCGCGCGTCACAACGCCGACGAGGCGCTTCGCTTGGTCGCGCCGGATCGCCGGAGCAAGCTCCGAAGCTATCTCGAGGACATGATGGGGCCTGCCGAGCTCGACCTTCCTGACTCCGCCGCTCCGTCGGCGCCACCTTCCGGCGCGGCCGTTGGTGGGAGCGACCCCGCGCTCATGCTCGGCGATCCATCGAATCTCCGGCTACGTAGCCCGGACCAAGAGCTGCAGCTCGACCTCGAGGAATAGGCGCTACGGTTCTTCGGCGGGCTCCGGCCGATCGATGCTGCTTGCCTGAAGGACACGCTTCCAAAGCGCTTCGCGACCATCCCCCGTGACTGAGCTGTAGGGCGTCACCGGACGACCCAGCTGAGTGCGAAGCTTTGCAATCGCCGGTTTGCGTTTGCTCGTGGGCAGCTTGTCGAGCTTGGTCGCGACGAGGATTGGGGTGACGCCGATGCTGTCCAAGAACTCGAGGAGCTGAGCGTCGTCGTCTTGGAGTCCCCGCCGAATGTCGATGATGACGACGGCGCCTCGGAGCCCGGGTCGCTCGCGGAGGAAGCCTTCGATGAGAGGGCCCCAAGATTTGCGCTCGGCCTTGCTTCGCTGGGCATACCCGTAGCCCGGCAGGTCGACCAAATCGAGGTGTGCTTCTCCTGCGTCGCTGCGGAGCCGCACCCGAAAGATGTTGATCGCCCGGGTGCAGCCGGGCGCGCTGCTGGTGCGGACGAGCTTTTTGCGACGGACGAGGTTGTTGATCAGGCTCGACTTGCCAACGTTTGAGCGCCCCGCGAACGCCACTTCGGCAAACGTCGGCGCTGGCAACTGGCCGAGGGCCGTTGCGCCTGCAATGAACTCGGCGTCGAGCACGTCCACCGCGGGGTTGTAGCGCCGTTGCTAGCTCACGCACGCACGCGGCGGCGAACCGCGGCTCGGAGGTCGCGGAGCTCAGGCGCGCGGAGCGCTGCGGCGACAGCGAGATAGGTCACGAGGCCTACCACGGCGGTCGCCCCGAAAACCGCGAGATTGCGTGGATCGTTGCCGCCGAGCTCCCAATGCCCGAGGTTTGCGCCTGCCCAGAGGACAGCTCCCATGACAGCGCTGGAGGCGAGGACCCGCACCACGCTTGCGTTGATCTCCGCCATTCCGAGATAGCCGGTCCGGCGACGGAGCAGCCACAGTAGCGCTATGAGCTGCGCAATCGCCGCCGCGGTGGTAGCAGCCGCGAGTCCAGCGTGTTGCATCGGGCCCATGAGCAGGAGGCTCAACGAGATGAAGATCACCAGATTGACGCCGCTCGCCAAGACCGGCGTTCGCGTGTCGTTGTGCGCGTGGAACATCGGGATGATCGTTCGCACCGACGCCACCGCCCAGATGCCCCCAGCCTGCCAGATGAAAGAGCGCGCGGTTTCCTGAATCGCGGCAGCGTCGTAGCGTCCGCGTCCGAAAAACACCGTGACTGCGGGCTCCGCGAGGATCGCCAGCGCGACACCCGCAGGTATCGCGACGAACAATGAAAGCCTCAACGCGTGTCGGAACAAGCGTTTGGCTTCCTCCTCGTCGCCGTGCGCGACTGCGTGGCTCAACGACGGCAGTGCGGCAGAGGCGATGGCGAGGGCGAACATGCCTTGAGGGATCTCTGCCAAGCGCTGCCCGTAGTAGAGATAGCTCACGCTTCCGGTCGGGAGAAAAGACGCGAAGAGGCGCGAGAGCAAGACGTTGAGCTGGTAGACGCCGAGCCCTGCAAAGAGGGGCACCATGAGTCGCGCGCACTTGCGCACGTAGATGTCGCTGAAGCCGATCCGCGGCCGCACAACTAGCTTCTCTTTCGCAAGCGATGGAAGCTGCGCGACCACTTGAAGAGCACCGCCAAGGAGAGCTCCGACGGCGAGAGCGAAGATGGCGGGCCAGCCGAGGTCGCGAAGCACCGGCGCGAGGAACAGCGCGGCCGCGATGAGCGAGATGTTGAGAAGAGCTGGCGCAAAAGCCGGTGCCGCAAAGCGCTTGCTGGCGTGGAGGGCTCCCATCATCAACGCCGAGATCCCCATCAGGAAGATGTAGGGGAAGAGCAAACGGGTGAGAGCGATCGTCGTCTCGAAGAGCGCCTCATCTCGTTGAAAGCCCCACGCATAGGCTTTGACGATCCAGGGCGCCCCCACGACGCCGAGGAGGCTCACGACCGCCAGCACCACGGCCATCGCGCCCACCAGGTTCCGATAGAACTCCTTGGCTCGGGCAAGGCTCTCGCGCTCGCGGACTTCGGTGAACACGGGGACGAACGCGGCAGACACTGCGCCCTCGCCGAGAAGGACGCGGAGGGCGTTCGGAATGGTGAAGGCCAGCCAGAACGCGTCGGTTGCAGCGAGGGCAAACACGGCGGCCACTACGGCGTCTCGCACCGCGCCGAGGATCCTCGACGTGAGGGTGCCCGCAGCGACTACGCTTGCGCGGCGGACGATCTCGCCGCCGGAAGTCTTAGATGGCTTCGCGGACATCGGCGGAAGAATGCGTCCCACAGGCAGGTCCCGGCAAGAAAGCCGGGCCCTCTAGCTTGCGCTCAGGAGTCCTTGAAGGTGCGCGATCTCCACGGTGTACGACGCGCCACAGTAGTCGCAGCCGACGCTCAGCGCTTCGCCTTCGTCCACCAGTTCTTGGACCTCGGAACGGTCGAGCAAGCTCAACGTCGTCATCACGCGGAGCTGGCTGCACTGGCAGCCGAAGCGAATCTCGCTTTCGTGCAACCACGTAAACGGCATGCCTTCGAAGATCTGCTCGATGAGGCGGGTCGGAGACCCATCGGACGCTTGAAGTCGGTCCCCGATCTCGACGAAGCTCTCGAGGCGCTTGGTCATCGTCTCCATCGCCGTCTCCGCTTCGGCGGCTTCGGGAAGAAGTTGCACGAGGTACCCGCCCGCCGTCGGCGTTTGTCCCTCCGTCACCGAGCCAAGCGAAATCATCGATACGATTTGCTCCGATAGCTGCATGTAACGCATGAAGGCCTCCGAAAGATTCCCGCTCTTCGGGACTTCGACCACGCCGCGCTGCAGCTCGGAGTTTGGCAGTGTGCGCATCATTTCGAGGGTCGCAGGTGTAACCCGGACGTCGGGCGGCGAATCGGGGGAGGGTGCCTGTACGAGCCCTCGGCACCAGCCGTCGGGATGGGAGTCGGCCACGAGCCGCCCGCCCTCATCCGCGAACCGAACGATGCACTGAACCCGGAGCGACGGCGCCATCGTCTCTCGATACAGCACTGCCGCGGTCACGAGGTCGGCCATGTCGCTAGCGACGGCTCCGGACAGCTTCTGGGCGGCGATCACGCCACGAACGGTGTCGGTCGTCCTTGCCGCGACGATTCGAAACGCCCCATCATTCGTCATGGCCCGCATCACCGCGTCTCTTTCCGGCATGTTTCTCCTTGAAGCGCATTGGCGATTGATGCGCAAGCGCTACTCTTGGACCCGGAGCAGCAAATGACAACTCACCAAATCGTTCTCATCCCGGGTGACGGAATCGGCCCGGAAGTCGCGGATGCGACCACTCGCGTCCTTCAGGCCGCAGGCGCGCCGGTGGAGTGGGTCGAGCACCATGCCGGGGTCGCCGCCCTCGAGACGCACGGGGAAGTACTTCCCGAAGAGACCTTGGATGCGGTGCGTGAGCGCGGCTTGGCGCTCAAGGGGCCGTGCACGACGCCGGTGGGCGACGGATTCACTTCGGTCAACGTCCAGCTCCGCAAGCGACTGGACCTCTATGCGGCCGTCAGACCGGTTCGCAATCTGCCGGGGATCTCGACTCGATACGAGGACGTCGACTTGGTGGTCATTCGCGAGAACACGGAGGGACTCTATAGTGGCATCGAGAACGAGGTCACGAAGGGTGTCGTCACGAGTCTCAAGGTAGCCACCGAGAAGGCGTCGACTCGGATCGCGCAGTGGGCCTTCCAGTACGCGCGCGAGCGTGGCCGAAAGAAGGTCACGGTGATGCACAAGGCCAACATCATGAAGATGACTGACGGCATGTTCATTCGGTGTGCGCGCGAGGTGCACGAGAGGGAGGGCTTCACCGACATCGAGCACGAGGAGGTCATCATCGATGCCGGATGCATGAAGTTGGTCCAAGACCCGACGCAGTTCGACGTTCTCCTGCTCGAGAACCTCTACGGCGACGTGCTGAGTGACCTCTGCGCTGGCTTCGTGGGCGGTCTTGGCGTGATTCCTGGGGCCAACATCGGCAATGAGTACGCAGTCTTCGAGGCGGTGCACGGGTCCGCGCCCGACATTGCCGGGCAGGGCGTCGCCAATCCACTGGCGCTGCTGATGTCAGCGGTGATGATGCTGAATCACATCGCCGATACGCGGCGGGACGAGTCGTGCCGAACGGTCGCCGTCGCGATTCGCGAGGCGTACAACCAAGCGCTTTCCGACGGACAGAAGACCCGTGATCTCGGGGGCACGCTGGACACGCAGGGCTTTGCGTCGGCCGTCATCGACCGGCTCTAGCCCTAGTCGGTGTCTCGAACGCCGCCGTCTCCGCCTGCGACGCTCAGCAACGGAGGCAAGACGATCAAGGTTGCGACGAGGCATCCACCGATCGTCACGGCGATCAACTCGCCAAAGCTCCGCACCGGCACGAACGAGCTGAAGAGCAACACGCCGAAGCCTGCCATCAGCGTCACACATGAGATCACGATCGCGCGACCAGTGCCCTTTGCAGCGCGGACGAGTGCTGCCTCGCGGCCTATGCCCTTCCGCATCTCCTCGCGGAAGCGTGCGAGGACGTGAATCGTGCCGTTGACCGCAAGGCCCAAACTGATCGAGAAAATGATCACCGTCGACACATTGAGTGGGATCTCGCGCCACACCATGTACGCCATCGTGGCGACCAGCGGAATCAGGTTTGGAGGGATGCTGAGCAGACCGAGCCGGATGCTGCGGAAGAAGAAGGCGAGCAGCAGGAAGATGACGACCACGGCCACGAGCAGGCTTCCGAGGAGGTCGTTCACGACCGCCGCCTGGCCTCGCGACCCCGTGTAGGCCTCACCCGTGAAGGAGACCGACACCGTCTCGTCGTCACCGAGCTCCAGCTCGATGATCTTGTCGAGGGTGTCGAGGAAGCGCATCGTCGCTTGGGCGCCGACGTCGCGTAGCTTGAACTGTACCCGGACCCTCTTGCCGTCTTCCGTGAGCCATTCACTCAGCGGGCTTGGCTTGCGCTGGCCCATCATCGTGACGAGGCCTTTGACCTGCTTACGACTCTTGAAATTCTCGGAGCGCACCGTCGGATCCCCGGAGAGCAAGGCGTACGACTCGCGCAAGATGTCGCCGTAGCTCAGAGTGCGGATGACCTCGGGCCGGAGCGAGGCCCAATTCCGGATTCGTTGAATGCTCTCAATGAGCTCTGGGTTGAGGAAGTGGTCGTCCTCGGTGCTCACCAGCACCACCTCGAGTGGGCGGACGCCGGCGAGCTTCTCCTCGATGAGAATGGTCGTGGTGTAGACGGGATCGGTTTCGTCGAACTGGTCGAGCAGCGCGTGGTCGACCGTGATCCGGCTTGCGACGTAGCCCGCCCCGATCGTGAAGAGCGCGGTGCCGAGGAGCACCGGCCAACGCCATTGCAGCAGCCTAGCCACGAGCCCGCTCGTGACATTGGTGAACATGCTGGTGCGCTCGCGTCGCACTTCCTCACGCTTGGGCGGGGTCACCCACGTCAAGATCGCAGGCACGAAGGTGATGATCACCACGTAGGAGATCATCACGCCGAGGCCCGAGGTGAGGCCGAAGTGCCGGAGCATCACCGTCTTCGACACGACGAGGGAAGCGAGACCAACCGCCGTCGTTGCTGACGTGAGCATGCACGCAACGGCAATCGCTCTGACGGTGCGGCGGCCCGCTGCGGTACGGGCCTCGTCGCCCTGGGTTTCCTCGTCGTGAACCTCGTCGCGATACCGCTGAATCAAGTGTGTCGCGTCACTGATTCCGATGATGATCAACAACGGCACGATCACGTTGTTGAGGATGTTCATCGGCTCGCCAAAGAGCCCCATTCCGCCAACGGTGACGAGCGCGGTGATGGCGACCGCCCCGAGGGGCAGCAGCACGCCCGCGGCCCAACGAAACGAAATCGTCAAGAGAATCAGACAAACGAGGACCGTCAGCGGAATCAGCCGGAGGTTGTCGGAGCGCATCTTGGCGACGATGACGCTTCGAAGGTAGGGCAGGCCGCCGACGTGAAGCTCCAAGTCCTCGAGCTCAGGTCGCTCGAGAGAGGCGAGGAGGTCCTTCATGGCCCGCTGCATCTCTCGCGGGCCGAGCTCTGGGAGCTGAAGCGCGATGCCGGCGAGGGTGTGGTCGTCGTCGATGAGCCGGCCGACGAGGAGCGGATTGCCCTCGATCGCCTTTGCGAGCTCGGCGGCTTCCTGCTCGGTGACCTCAGTGCCTTGGACGATCGGATCCGTCTTCAGCTCTGCGGAAAGGGCGGGGCCGAGGACGGCGATGCCCCCCGGGAACCGATCCGGGTCGCTTTCGATTATGTCGAGCAGCGCATTGAACGCGGCGTCTTCGAGATCGCCCTGTGCGTCTTCGACGTCTGCTTCGTCGAGTGCATCCAGATCGTCCAGCGAGTCGAGATCGTCGAGGTCCTCGTCCGCGTCGCCGCCCACTTCTTCGAGACCGTCGAGATCGTCCAGCCCGGCGCCTTCTTCTTCTGCGGGGCCTTTTTCTCGCCTGGGGATGTTCAGGGTCGTCAGCCCGGCGACCTTCTCGACCCACGGCTTCTCGGCGAAATAGAGTGATATGTCGTGGATTCGCTGCAGCGTATCCCTCGCCAGGACATCGTCCGATTCGACGAGAATTAACACCGCCTGGCGGCGCTTGCCGAACCATTCCTCGAACCGCTGCTGAATCAGCGCGTACTCTTCGCCCTCAAAAGACGACAAGAGGCTTTCGGGCGCCGGGTCCGCCGTCAGCTTCGGAATCTGCGTGGCAAAGGCGAGGGCGGTCAGGACGGAAACCGTGACCACGAGCTTCCGGCGCTCAGTGACGAGCTTGGCGAGCCAATTCAGGGTTTCCTGGCGTCGGGACACGAGCGTGTATGTCTTTTCGGGGCGCGGGCCGCAAGGTTCTTATCCCGGCTTGACAGCCCATGCCGGCAGGGCTACCACCCGCGTCCCTTACGGGGAGGATATCAGAGTGGCCAACCACGCTTCAGCAAAAAAGCGAGCTCGCCAGACGATCAAGCGCACCGCGCGAAATCGCAACATTCGCACCAATGTACGGACATGCGTAAAGCGCGTCCGCTCGGCCGTCGAGGCCGGAGACTCCGGTGCGGCCAAGAAGGCGCTCATCGAGGCTGTTAGCCGTATTGACGGCGCGGTTTCGAAGGGCCTCTACCACCGCAAGACGGGCTCGCGGTACATCGCCAGGCTCACGCATCAAGTCAACGCGCTTCAAGGCTGAGCCCAGCCCCGAGTGCCCGAGGGGTGCGCTATCGACGGTCCGCGCAGAGCGCGAGCACCGCGTCTTGTAGGATCACGTCCGGGGGTCGTTTGCTCCCCTTGAGCGCGCGATCGGCCTCTGCGATCAGGGCGAATGCGTCGCCAAGGCTTGCTGCGGTGAAGCGCCGCGCGGATTCGGTAAGGTCTGCGGCCTTGAACGGGGGAGCGCCGGCGCGTTTCGCCGCTTCTTGCGGACGGAGGCCCTCGGACAGCGCCTCCCGCATGCGCGCCACGATCCGTAGTTGACGCGCCACCATCGCCAATAGCCGAAGCGGTGGCTCGCGGTCATCGAGGAGCGACTGTGCTGCCCCAACGCCTTTGCGCCGGTCCTTCAGACCGATCGCATCGACGAGGCTCCAAATCGATTCGACCCGGATGCGGGTCACGCATTGCATCACGGCGTCTGCGTCGATGCGCTGGCCTGCGCCGACGAACAAGGAGAGCCTCTCCATGGCGTCATCGATCGCCGCGAGATCGTCGCCCACCGCATCGAGCAAGGTCTCGATGGCCTCAGGCGCGATCTTGTGATCGCGTGCTGTCGCTTCGGCGCGGATGAACTCTCGAAGCTCGCGCCCGCGAAGGGGCTTCGCGTCGATGAGGCAGCCCTTCTTCTTTGCGGCTTTTCCAAGCTTCGAACGCCCGTCGACCTTGTCCGCCGTCATCACGAAACAGGCGCTGTCGCTCGGATCGTTGAGGTACTCCGCCAGGTGGTTCTGCTCCGTTGGCGTCATCGCGTCGAAGCGACGGACGAGCACCAAGCGCTTGTCGGCCATCATTGGGAGCGTTCGAGCCGCTGAAATCGCGCGGCCCGCTTCGAGCCCCTTTCCGTCGAAGATCTCGATGTTGAACCCAGGCGCGCCCATGGCGTCCACGGCCTTCCGCACGGCGCCCACCGCGCGCTCGATCAGCAAGCGCTCGGTTCCAACCAGAACGTAGACCGGGTCTAGCGAGCCCTGAGAGGCTCTCGTGGTGACATCATGTAGTGTGGGCACTGATCAGCGGGCTTCGTCATCCGAGAAGGTGACCTCGCCGTTGTGTTGTACTCTGTCCCCGAGAATTTGAAAGCGGTAACGGCCGACCTCCTGACGTCGCACCGTGACGACCATTTCTAGCCGACGGTTGGGCTCGAACTGCGGCCGCTTCAAGCGTAGCTTGTGGACGATCGTACGCTGATTGCGGTCGTTCACGAACACCGTCATCGCGGGCGCGATGAACTTCCGCTCCGCCGTTTGGATGTCGTAGAACAAGACCTCGAACTCGGAGTCGCCAACGGGCTGGCTGAACCGAACGACGAGGTTGGCGTTCCAGTGGCGGTCTTGGACGGGCACGTCGGTGCTCTCGAGCAAGCGGGTCGCCTTGTTTGCCGAAGCGAATCGAATGACGCCCGACTCCGAGAGAGAGCGGGAGATGCCACGCTGGGTCAGGATGATCTTGGCATGAAGACCCGAGGCAGCGTCAGCGTCCTGCCATGGAGAGACGGCCGAAATGACGGCCGCGAGGGCGGTAGCGACGAGTGCGAGACGTGGATTCACAGCTTGCTCCTGGGAGTTGGTCCAGGATCAGGCTAACAAGTAGAACTTTACAGTGACAGGGTGATAAGGTGCGTAAATGTAGGATTTCTGCGCCCCCGGCTTTCCGGGCCCGCCGAAAAGTTGTGCCCCAAGGCGGTGACGGTTACCTCGGACCCAGGAACGAAGTACGAATGACGACGGTCAGCGGGGGGGTCAAAGGACTGGTCGCGCGCGCGCAGCGCGAGGCTCAACGGCGCGGGCACAGCCCGTCGACGGCGTACCTTCTTCTCGTGATGCTGCAGAGCGGCGGGCCCATGGGGAGCTTGCTCTCGCGACTCGGCGTGAAAGAAGCGGACCTCTTGAGCGCCATTCGCGTCGTCGACTCGGAGCCAGGGAGCGCTTTGGAACGCGCCGTCGAGCGGGCCTATCGCATCGCGAAGGCCATGGAGGCGCCGCAGGTGCTGCCCGCGCACCTGTTGTTCGCGATCGCTCGCGACACGCGAAGTGCCGCGCACCGAAGTCTCGAAGAAATCGGCGCCGGCTCGAAGCGCGTGCAGGAGGCCGTGAGCCACGCACTCCACCCGGAGGAAGCGAGGTTCATGCCAACGAGCACGACCCAGATTCGGCCGACCGCGTCGTTCTCTTCGACCCCCGAGCCGAAACCTTCTCGACCTTCCGCGCGCCGCACGGCGGAACCGGCGCCCTTGATCGAGCTTCGCGTCGAGCGCTCCGATGAAGAGCCGGAGGAGCCCGTGCTCGAGGCGCCGCTGCGGGGTCCGATCGAACAAGAAGAAGATCTGATCGTTCCGTCGTCGTCACCATTCAGCCTCGACGCGAGGATGTATCCAACGCTCGCCAAGCTCGGTAGGAACCTCACCGAAATGGCATCCCTCGGCCGCATCGACGAGGTGATCGGGCGGGACGCCGAGATCGAGCGTTTGCTCGACGTTCTGGCGCGACGACGCTCGAACAATCCGATTCTCGTGGGGCCGCCCGGAGTCGGCAAGACGGCCATCGTCGAGGGACTCGCACGACGCTTGGCGCTTGGCGGCGAGGGGGTGCACGGGCTCGAGGGCACCATCGTCGTCGAGCTCTCCGCGGGCGGCTTGGTCTCGGGGACGGGAGTCCGCGGTGCGCTCTCCGAGCGGATGCGCCGGCTTCAGTTCGAGGTGAAGCGCGCGGACGGCAAGATCGTGTTGTTCATCGACGAGGTGCACGCCCTCTTCACTGGGGGTGACTCGCCCGACGACCTCGCACACGAGCTCAAAGCGTCGCTCGCAAGAGGAGAGCTTCCGTGCATCGGCGCGACCACCGACGTCGAGTACCGGAAGTACGTCGAGAGAGATGCAGCGCTCGCGCGCCGTTTCTCGCCGATTCACGTCGCCGAGCCGAGCCCCGAGGATGCAATCGAGATCTTGCAGGGGATTGCACCTCGGTACGAAGTCCACCACGGCATTGCTTACGAGGCATCAGCCGTCGAATCGGCCGTCGAGCTTTCGGTTCGGTACATCCCCGACCAGAGCCTACCGGACAAAGCGATCGGCCTGCTCGACCTTGCTGGCGCGCGCATGAGGCGCCGCGGTGGTGCGGTCGTCGACCGTGAGGCAATCGCCCAAGTCGTCGCAGAGAAGGTTCGCGTTCCTGTCGAGCGCCTCCTCGTCAGCGACTCCCAGAAGCTCATCGAGCTCGAGCGCCATCTAGCCGAGCATGTGGTCGGGCATCCCCACGTCATGACGCGCGTCTCCGACGCGCTTCGAAAGGGCGCCGCTGGTTTTCACGGCCGTCGTCCGCTCGCGACCTTCTTGTTCCTCGGTCCCACGGGCGTCGGAAAGACCGAAACTGCGCGAGCGTTGAACGAGCTCTTTTTCATGGGGTGTCCCATGACCCGGATCGACATGAGCGAGCTGAGCGAGTCTCATGCCGTCGCGAAGCTCGTCGGCGCACCGCCGGGGTATATCGGTCACGATACCGGGGGGCAGCTCACAGAGGCGATTCGCCACCGACCCTATCAACTGGTTCTGCTGGACGAGATCGAGAAGGCCCACATGGACGTGCTTCAGTCGCTGCTGCCTCTTCTCGAAGATGGGCGGCTGACCGACGGGAAGGGCAGGACCGTGGACTGCACGCACACGATCGTGGTGATGACCTCGAACCTCGGCGCGCAGCATTCGACGCGAGGTCAGAGCTCGATAGGTTTTCGTGGTGCGTCCGAAGGTGAAGGAGACGAGACGAACGCCTCACTCGCTGCCGCGCGTCGCGCGCTTCCGCCCGAGCTGTGGAACCGGATCGACGAGCCCCTGTTCTTCGGTCCGCTGAGTCGCGATGAAGTGGCGGAAATTGCGAGGCGGATGTTGGCCGGCGTGGCCGCTCAGCTTCACGAGCGTCAAGGCGTCGATCTCGTGCTCGATCCGACAGTCGTCGAGGCGCTCGTTGCGCTCGGCGGCTACGACGCGGACCTCGGCGCACGCCCGATGCGAAGGGTAATCGGTCGGATGGTCGAGGCGCCGCTCGCGGCCGCGATCTTGGCAGGCGAGTTTCAAAAGGGCGATCGGATCCGGGTGCTCGGTGGCGTCGATGGCATTCGCTTCGAAACCGCCGATGGGTCCGTCGAAGCAGCCGAGTGACTAGCGCCCCACCTGGCGAAGGATCCGGGCCGCCTTTGCTTTCGGCAGACCTGCTGCGCGCGCGCACCGGACGATGACGGGGACGAGCGCGTCGTAGGCCGACAGCGCGTCACGGCTCACCCGGCGAACCGCGCTTCGGTGTTTCTCGACGGTCTGGGCATCTCCGCGTGCGATCGGGCCGGTCAGGGCATCGGGCACCCCGAGCCGTTGCACGTTCTCGCCAACGCTCTGGAGCAGCCCCCCGATGGCCCGCTCGGCGACCCGCTTGTCGAACCCGAGCCGCTCGAGGAGCGACACCGAGGCGAAGGCGAGTGCCGCAGCCCCGTTCGCCGCAAGGGCAGCGGCGGCGTGGTACGCGGGATCGCTGGTTTGAGCGACCACCGCGCGCGCTCCGCATGCTGCGGCAATGCGCCCGCTTTCGGTCGTGGCGGCTCGATCGCCGCGGACGATGAAAGACGTGCCGCGCAGGCTCGGAGGACTGCGTCTACTCGGGAAGGATACGAGCGGATGCATGACACCGACGGCGGCGCCCTGGGCCGCGCAAGCCCGAAGCTCGTTTACGCTTCGCGCCCCCGCGCAGTGCAGCACAATCGCCTTGGGTTTGAGGTTGGGGGCAATCGCGTCGGCAACCTCTTCGATCGCATCGTCGGAGACTGCAAGAAGGAGCACGTCCGCGGCGCGTACGGCCGACGGCGAGATCTTCCGTCCGGCAGAGCTGATCTCGAACGCAGCGCTTTTCTTCAGCGTGCGGCGAAGCCCGCTACCCACTCGCCCGCGCCCGATGATGAGGAGATTCATTCGCCGCTCGCGTAGAGACCGTGCTTTCGAATGTGAGCGATGACGGCCGTCGGGACGAGCCCCGTGAGCTCCCCCCCGTGCTCGAGTGCTGCGCGCACGTCGGTTGAGCTCACGTTGGGAATCGAAATTGGGCAGGCTTCAGGCGCCGGGTACCCATCACGCCCCACGACGAGAGGCGGCGCGAGCTGGATGACGTCCTCCCATCGGTACCAGCGGTCGACCGTTTGCAGGACGTCTGCGCCGATCAGGAGTCGAAGCTCTGCATCTGGGCGGCGGGAGCGAATCGTTTGAAGCGTCTCAAGCGTTCGGCTCACGTCTCCGAGCTCCCGCTCGAGATCCATCGAGGTGACGCCGCGAAATGGAGCGAACGCCAGCTCGCACATCGCCATGCGGGCGTCGAAGGAAGCCCCGTGGGCTTTGCCGAACGCGTGCCGCCACGTGGGGATCGCCCAGACCTCGTCGATGTCGGATGCCGAGAGCGCCCACGCGACCGAAAGGACGTGCCCGAGGTGAGGCGGGTCGAAGCTCCCTCCGTAGATCGCGACTCGCCGCCCCGTCACGGCGCTACCATGACCTTTGCCCCGCGCCCCTGAATCGGTTCGGTCCACAGGATCTCGCCGTCGAGATCGAGGGCTTTGAGCACGACCCCGCCGGCTTCGGAGTGGTCATCGAGAAGGCCGAGGTGTCCAGCATCGAGCGGGCCTGGAGAAAAGAAGCAGCGCGGGCCGAACCGCTTGAACATCAACTCCCTAGCATCCCCGAAGACGACGACGTTCGAGTTCACGACGTCTTCTTCACCAATCGTGGCCTTGTGGCGGACGATCAGAACGATTCGATCGTCGAGCATCTCCATGGCTCTGGTCGGCGGACGCGGGGCGACCCGGAGCTTCTCGAGATAGCGCGCACCCCGGAGCCGGAGGAGCACGTCTTCGATATCGGATGGTGATCCGGTCGCGGCCACCTGTGCTACCCGTTGCTCCACACCGCGCCCGTCGTCTTCGGACTCGTGCGCCGCGACGAACTCTCGCAGGGCGTCGTCTTCCCCGAGATAAATCACTTGGTCCACCTCGTACTCCACGATCAAGAGCTTTGCCGCCCGCTCGAGAGCGGCGGTATCGGCGGACGCAGGTCCGATGAAACCCAATCGCATTGTTCTCAACGCTCTACACCAGCTTGGGCCCGGGCTTCAAAATGTGCGTCACTGATCGCGAAGCGGACGAGCGCCCAGGCTTCGGGCGTCTCACGTATGGCGTTGAGCCGCGAGGCCCGGTCCCTTGGCGGATCGTGCGCGGCCATCCTGAGGAGTGCGTCGACTCCGGCCGGTACGTCGCCGGTGAGGGTCAGGGCGGCGCGGTCTCCGAGCGTGCTGACTGCGAACGGCACGAGCCTGGTGGAAAAGCTCGAATTCCCTCGCAATTCGAGGACCAAACTCTCCACTTCGTCGCGCCATCGTCGCGGGACCGCCTTGATCAGCTTTTTGCGGAGGTCTTGAAGCTGTTGCGGTTCGGCGCCGCTTGGCCGGCTCGGGTCATGACCTTGCAGCAGCGCGAGCAGGGCCGCGTCGAGGTCCTCGGGACGCGCGCGCAAGGCGGGAGCGAGGTGGCTCGAGGCCACCTTTAGCGCGCGCGCGAACAGGAACACGCGTTCCTCCGGCGTCGTCAGCTCATGGAGATTGCCACCCACGACGAGGGTCGGTGGGTCGCCGCTGATCGGCATGCAGGCGGTAGGGGCGATGTACGTCACGCGGAGCTTCGGCTCGCTGATCCCGAGCGCTTCGGCGACGGCCCCCGCTTCCTCGACGAGCGTCCGGTGCGGCCCCGAGGGCCGGCGCAGACGCCACGCCGTCGCGTCGAACGGGAGCATCTTGTCGAACGAGTGCTCGCACAGCGCGAAGAGGCGACGAATCGTTTGCGGGAGATTCGTCGGCGCCACGAGATTGTCTACACTCGGGGGGAGCGGAAGTTTGGGATCGCCCAGCGCTTCGTTCCGGGAGGTGACGTCTCCTTCGAAGAGCGACGCGGGATGCCCGACCGCGATCGCCGCGCTCGCGGCGCACGACGCCGCACTAGGCCCGTGGCGTCGGTTGAGCACCCTCACCAGCGTCGTCCACAGGGTCTCGTCGCCGGCGTGCGCTTCGATCGCACCGCGCAGATCGTTGACGGCTCGGTTGAGGTGCATCGACTCCGCCGGACCGACCCCTTGCCTACCGTAGTAGTCCGCCACAGCGAGAATCACGTCCGGATCGGTGGGCTCTTCAGCCCTCAGTTGCTCGAGCATCGTTTCGGCCTGCCGGCCTTCACCCGCCAGCTCCACCGTGGCCGCCAAACGAATGCGGTAGTCTCGTCTGACCGCGTCGCTTGGCGCGCGCCGGACGAGCTCCTGAAGGAGCGGCGCCGCATCCCGCGGCCTGTCCTGCTCGGTGAGAACCGAAGCAAGGCGATCGATTGTCTCGGTGTGCCCGGGCGCCAGCTCGAGGGCTCGTCGAAGAGACGCCTCCGCCCGGTGGAGGTCGCCGAGATGCTCATGGTAGACCTCAGCGAGCTGAGAGAACGCCCAGACTTGCTCATCACGGCTTCGTTTGAGGCGCGCGATTCGGATCAGCGCTTCGGCCGCGCTTTGCCAGTCCTCGCCATGTCGATGGGTTTCGACGAGCTCGCGGAGCGCCGCGAAGTGGTGTGGGTCGAGCTCGAGGCATTCGTCGAGTGCCTCGATGACGCCCTCGACGTCGCCGCGCTCCCTCCGCTCCGTGGCCTTCTCGAGCAAGAGCCCGACGAGCGTCGGTGTGTCGGCCCCTGCGTCGATCCGCGCATCGGTAAGCTCCGCGAGGTCGTCGAGAAGACCCCTCTCTCGATACTGGACGGCAAGTCGGCGGTAGACGTCGAGGTAAGTGATGTCCGCATTCGTCGCCGCCACCCAAGCTCTGATGGCGCGTTCTCCGTCCACGAGCTCTTCCTCGAAGATGCACGCGGCCTCACGCCAAAGAGACGCCGCCCGCTGACTGTCTTTCGCACGGCGCGCGGCTTCCTCATAGGCGGCTGCCGCATCCTCCCAGCGCTTCGCGGAGCGGAGCAGCTGCGCTTCGGCCTCCAACGCGAGCGGGTGGTCGCCGGCCGTGTTCAACGCCTCGAGCGCACGACCCGGATCCGCGGCGCGTTGGAGCAGGTGCGCCGTCTCCAAAGCCAACGCCGCGCGCTCGAGGTCGTCGCCGAGGGACGCTTGAAGCGCGATGAGGGCTTGCAGCGCCAACTCCGTCTCGCCCTTTGCATAGGCCGCCCCGAGCACCTGGCGGGCCAGTCCAGGGTCGGCCTCGAGGCCTTCTTCGATGCTCCGCAAGAAACGATCGATGTCGTTCTGTAAGATGTCCGGATCCGCCTTGAGCAGCTCGACCACCAATCTCTGGCGTGCAGTTCGGTCGGCGGAGCCGTTGGGAAGCGCTCGGATCATCCGGTTCGCGCTCGACCGAATGCGCTCGGGATCCCGTTCGCGAAGGGCGTCCCATTCGAGCGCTCGTCCAGTGGGGATGTGGTCGGGCCGAATCTCCGCGATGGACTGAAGCGAGAGCCGAGCGCTCTGCATGTCGCGCCGCGCGAGACGGTCGACTTCGGCCATCGCCGAGAACGCTCGTAGTTCTTCTTCTTCGTTCGTCGCCTCGCGCGCGCGCTGCATTGCCGAGTCGGCGAGGCGCGCGTACTCCGATGCATGAAGCTCCGCGTCCTTGCGACGGACGCGAAGTGCGACGTTGTCCGGCGCGGCGACGGACGCCTCCCGAAGCGACCGAGCTGCCTGCGGCGCCAAGCCCGCAGCGCGGTAGGATTCGGCCGCTCTTGGGAGGTAGGCCGCGGCGTCGAGCTTCCGCGCCGCAAGCGACATGAGATCGCCCGCAGCCTCCGTATCGAGCCCGGCCGATTCGAAGAGGTGCTCGATCAGCAGCGGGTCGGGGGCGCTTCGGTCGAGCGCCGTCTGCGCGTGCCCGATGCGTTCTTCCGAAGACTCGGCCCACATCGATGCACGCAATCGATGGGTCTTGGCGTACGTCGCGTCGAGCTCCGCCTGTAGCGAGGCCGCGCGGGCTTGCGAGGCGGCATCGCCAGCCGCTTCTTCGATCATCCACAGCGCAGGTGGATAGAGCGGCTCGCGCTCGAGTGCCTTTTCGCACGCATATCGCGCCGGCTCCGACCTGCCGGTGAGTCGGGCGGCCATCGTCAACGCGAAGGCGCTGCGGGTTCCGGCAGTTGCCTCCGCCTCGTTCCGCCACCGAAGCGCGCAGCGCGGGACGTCATCGTCGCGGAGGCAAAGCGCTCGTCGCACCAGTATGCTTTCGGGGGATCGTTCTTCGGCTGACAGGAGCGCCTCATAGCGCGCATTCGGGCTGGCGATCTCGAGCAGGGCCAGGGTCGCGCCTTCGACGTCCGGTTCGCCGGCCGCATCGAGCTCCTGCTCGAGGGCCTCCGCGAAGCGCGCCATGTCCCCGGCTCGAGCTGCGTCGTCGGCGCAGGCCATGCTTGCCGCGCCTTCCGTTTGCTCGGGCATGCTTTCGAGCAGGCGCCCGATGTCTGGCTCGCCCGGACCGCCCGTATTGAGCAGACCACTCAGCGCGTCCACATACGTGCGCAGCCCCGGGTGAATGGCGCCGGCTTCCGGGGCCGGCTCCGCGAGCTCTGCGTGGAGGCGGGCGCGGCGGGCAGCCGTCACCCCTTCGATCTCGGCGGTGTCGTCCCCGGCGCTCGCTTCGAGCGCGGCCGCCGCGCCCCGGAGGTCACCGTTGTGCAAGGCAGACTCGGCGAGCGTCCAACACGTGGCCGCGTCCCTCGCCCCTTCGAGCATCGCGCGCGCCTCGTTCGTCTGTCCCGCGGCATTGGCCACGACCGAAGCGGTGCGTCGAAGGGCCGCCGCGACCGGGGCTGGGGACTGCGCCGCCGCAGCGAGCAGGGAAGCGACCGCCGTCCGGACGTCCCCAAGCGCGCGCGCGGCTCGGACGATTCCTAGCTGCGCCTCGAGCGCATTGGGGCGAATCTCGAGCACCTGCCCGAATAGCTCTGTTGCCTCGGCGTGCGCGCCGGCGTCCTCCATGAGCTCGGCCGCGTGCGAGAGAAGCGCACCCCTGGCTTCGGTCGAGGGCCAGCGTTCTGCCGCTTCCGACAGCGCCCGCGCCGCGAGGGCTTTCTGACCACGCGCGAGCCGGGCGGCGGCTGCCACGATCCAGGCAACGAAGCTTTCGCCCTCGAGCTCCGCCGCGTGCGTGGCCGCCTGCTCCGCAGCCGCTGCGTCGCCGAGCTTCGTGAGCTGAATCTGTGCCAACAACACGAGCGACGCCGCGCGTTCCGCCGCCGTGAGGTCGAGCGCCGCCTCTTGTTCCAGGACCCCCGCGGCAGCCGTCCAGTCGGCGCGCTGCAAGGCGTGCCTTCTCAGCGCGCGTAGCACGACGACGTCGCGGGCGTCTGCAGCGAGCGCCCGCTCATAGTGGCAGGTGGCTGAGTCGGCGTCGCCGAGCTGCTCGCAAAGCTCGGCAGCGGAGGTGAGGAGGCGGGCGCGCGCAGAGCCAGCGGCGCGCATCGCGAGCGCCTCGAGAAGATCGATGCGGCGCCTCTTGACGTCGGTGGTGTCGCCGACGAGGGGCAGCGCCTCGTGCCGTGGCGCGTGCTGAAATACCGTTCGCTGCGCCGCCTGTGCCCCCACGTCATCGGGGTTGGGTGGCTTGCTGACACGTTTGGCTTGCGGGCCGGTCTGCGTCTCGACGAACGTGTCGAGAAGGCTGGCGATCGCATCGTCGTCGAAATCAAACGTCGGTGGCGCGGAGCCGCGATCCGCTCCTGAGAGCTCGTCAGGCATCGTTCCTCCACAACGGCGAGTCGCCTGCCGCCCAGAAGCGAAGCAGGTCGATATTGCGGGGCGACGGCTGCAGTGTCGCCATGGACGCCGGTCCTCCGGATAGCGTCGTGAGCCCTGCGGCGATGTCGCCGCATGCAAGCAACCCAGCCCTGTCTGCGCTCCGATGGAGCGCTCTCGCGGCCGCCAACAAAGCCGAAGGTTCGAGCGCAGCGCTGCCGACCGCCTCCTGCACGCTCTTACGAGTCGCTCGGCGAAGCTTCACGGCGACCGCCGGCAGGACGGGGTCTCCCTCGGCGACTTGGCATCGGCATGTACGGAGGATCGCCGCGAGCGTTCCGGCGGCCTTCTCGGGCGAATCGTCGACAAGAGCGCCACCCCCGCGCGGCACCGCCCACGCGAGCCGCCCAGCGACGAAGCGCCCAACGGGATCGAGCCCACTTCGAGCAGACTGGCTCACGATCCAGTGCACCTCCCCGTTGCGTCCGCGTTGGGCCAGGACGCCGTGCAGGCCTTCGGATGCGCTAACGGAACCGAGGCGGGCACCGAAGCGCTCGGTGAGTCGTTCGAGCTCGCCGTACACGGCGTCACTGGTTCCGAGCTTCTTCGCCCGGACCTGGGCGCTCGGGAGGGCAGGGCCCGCGCGGCGCATGACGTCTTCGATGAGCGTATCCGTGTCTCGATCTCGGACGAACGCAATCGAGGCGTGCGAGAAGTCAGCGACGGCTCCTGGGGGCGGGGCACCCGGGACGAGGGCCGCCTCAATCGCGGCCACCGCCGAGGCTCGTTCGAGCTCGCCTCGCCAGCGTGCGGCGTTGCGCAAGCCCTCGAGCAGCGAAGCATCGAGCTCGCCTTGATCGATGCGCCTCCAAAGCGCCTGCTCATAGGATCGAAGCGTCGAGTCGCGATCGGCGCCATCCATCAGAGCGGCCAGGCGCGCCGCCGCAATCGCGTTGGTAGGCTCGGCCTCGATGGCGCGGGTGTACGCGTCGATCGCAGCGCCCGTGTTGTCGAAACCCTCCTCGAGTGCGCCGATCCGTAGCCAGGTCTGCGCGTCGGCCAAGCCAAGCGACTCGATCGCCCGAAGCTCAACCAGTGCTTCGTCCGCGAGCCCGAGCCGTTTCTCGAGGAAGTCCGCGGCGCCGAGGTGTGCCACACGCCGCTGTTCGTCGGGAATGCCCGATTGAGATAGCCGCCGAAGGCATTCCACGGCCTCCGCCCACTGCTCGAGGGACACGTGGACTTCGGCAGCCAGAGCGAGTGCGCCTGAGTGGTCCGGCTCCGTCGTGAAGAGCTCGTCGAGGACCTCGAGAGCGCCAGGGCGATCGCTGAAACCGCGCAGCAAGCGCGCGCGTTCGTAGAGAAGGTCCGGCCGGTCCTTGGGCCCGCCGAGGGCGAGACGCGCCGACACCAGCTCCTCGAGCGCCTCTGCGTCCTCGCGTTCGGCGAGAAGGTCGTGGAGCCGCCGGAACGCCACGTTCCGGGTTGGGTCGGCCTCGAGGGCTGCGCGGAACGAGTCCTCAGCCTGTTGGTACTGCTGGAGGCAGTCCAAGCGGACGGCTCCAGCCTCTTCGAGGAGATCCCCTTTGAGCGCGCCCTCGACAAAGGGGGCGATCCGCTCGCACGCTTGGGCGACCAACGCCCATTCACCTGCTTGCCGCGCCGCAGTCCGGAGCGTTTCCCAGAGCGCGAGGTCATCGGGCCGCTCGTCGACTGCGTTGCTCAGCAAAGCGACGGCCTCGGCGCCCCGGTCGGATTCAACCAGGGCGCGGCAATGGGCCGCGTCGAGCGCACCTCGCCCGAGGGTGGTGCTGTGGCGCAGTTTGTGACGGAGGGCTTCAGCGCGGAGCTCCGGGTCGTCGCCGGGCGCCAACGCCTCGTCGATAGCAATCGCTGCTTGAGGGTGTTCCCCGGCGAGCTCTTCCGACTCATGGGCGAGGATGAACAGCTCGTCGACGGCTTGCTCACCGCGAGCGATGCGCATCTCGCGGAGTCCGTGAAGCAGAGTGGCGGCGCGAAGGGCGTCGGTGGGGGCAAGCGCAGCGAGTTGCAGCCAAGCGTCGTCGGCAGAGACCCCTTGCTCGTCGAGCGCGCCTCTGAGCGCGGTATACGCGACCGCAAAGCCGTTGGGCTCGGCGATCGGCGCATAAGCGTCGGCGAGCATTTCCTCGGCAGCGGCGCGCTGCTCGTCCGTGGTCTGCGCCCGTGGGGTCGACAGCAGAGCGACGGCACTTGGGACTGCGCTGACAGAGTGTTCGAGCGCGCGTTCGTACGAAGCGCTGGCGTTGGCAGATTCTCCGTTCGCCGACGCAAGAGAGTCCCCTCGCAGCATGGAGAACAGCTCGGGTACGCCGCCGCCGAGGTCTCCGCGAGCGAGCAGCTCGTACGCCCGGAGCGTCGTGCCCTCGTCGGCCTGGCGCCGGGCCACGTCGGCCAGTGCCAGGGCCGCCGAAGGCGACCCGGGTGATTGGTGGAGGGCGTGTTCATAGGCCTGCTGGGCCGCTCGGAGCTTCCCAGTCTTCTCCGCCGTCGCCCCGGTCAGCAGGAGTGAAATCTCGCTAAGCGCGGCGCCCGGTGAGGCCTTCGGCCGCGTCTTTGCGAGCGCGACGACGTCTTCGGGGCGGCCCCCTTCGCGAAGGACGCCTTCCAAGAGCGCGATCACGTGTTCGTCGTTCGGCGCGAGCTCTAGCGCCTTGCGAAGCGTCTTCTCGGCGTCGCCCCAACGGCCGCTCCGTACTTGGGCTTGCCCCGCTGCGCATAGGTGGCCCACGCGGGCTTCGGGCGCGGCGCGCGAAGAGAGCGCCTCGTGCGCCAGCGCGAGGAGCTCGCTGTCGTCCGAGGCCGCTGCGCGCGCACGGGCCACGCGAGGCGCCCATGCCTCGCAACTCTCGTCGTCCAAGGCTTCGCGAAGCAGGCTGCGTGCGCGCTGCGCATCACCGAGCATGTGTTGGGTGACGTCGTACCGTGCGAACACGAGCAACGAGCGCTCATCCGCATTGATATCACAGGCAAGCAGCTCCCGAGAGCGTGCGAGGATCGTGTCGGGGTCTCGTTCGTGAATGGCCGCGCCGAGCGCGTCTCTAAGAATCGCGCTCTTCCGCTCGGTCGCAATTGCGGCAGCTTCCAAGAACAAGGCTTGCGCGTCCTCTGCCGCCCGGGCCGACGCCGCGACGAGTCGCCCGGCATGCCACAGCAGCAGCGCTCGGGTTGCGCCTTCAGCGTGCTCCGCTCGCATCAAGAGCCGGTCGATGCGTTCGGCGCGAGCTTCCGATCGAAGAAGCGCGACGTCCAACGCGGCCTGGGCGTACTCCGAGCTAGGGTAGCGCGCGGCGGCGTCGCGAAGCAGCGCGAGAGAAGACTCCTGCGCGTGGTTCTGGAGCGCCCGCCGAATCTCGTGAGTCACGAATGCGGGGTCGTCGGGAGCATTGTCGGTGAACCAGAGCGCGCTCAGTCGCACTTCTTGGTCGTCGCCCCGCGCTTCCGCCAGAAGAAGGGCCTGAAGACGGAGGGCGCGGTCCTCGGGACAAAGTCGAAGCGCGGAAGCCAAATAACCGAGCGCCGCTTCGGTATCGCCGAGCTTGGTGGCGCTCTCGGTCGCCGCTTCCTGCCAGAGGAACGCCGCCATCGGTGGCCGCTCGTCATCGGGGACCGAGGAGCTCAACGGGTCCTCTGGGGCCTCGCTTTCCAGCAGCCGCGCCATCGAGGCCGAGGCGGCCACGAGGGCATCCCAACGCGCATGCTCCCTCGCGGTACGCCGCTGGAGTGAGCGCGCGGCCCATGCGACCTCCGTCGAATCGCACGCCAGTTCCAATGCGCGGAGGGCGCTGTCGATCTCAGAGGCGTCGATGTTGGCGAGGGCCACGTCGAGCCAGAGTGCCGCGCGGAGTGCCGGCTCGGTGGCTTGCTCCGCTTGGGTGCGGAGCGCCTCGAGCAACGCGTCAGGAGCATCCCGCGCCTCGCTGAGCCATTCGAGGATCAGCGCAGGCACCGCTGGCTCCGGAGATCGGGCCACGGCCTCGCGCAGAAACGATTTCCAATCGTCGGAGCGGAGCGCCAGGTCGAGAAGCGCGCTCGCGCGGCTCGCGGGTTCCTGGGTCGCCGCGAGGCGCGCCGTGCTGAGCTCTTCGACCCGGGCCGCTTCCTCGGAGCGCTCGGCGATCCGCAGCCTCGCGATGGCTGCAGGCTGAAACCCCGGCGTTTCGTCCTGAGCGCGAGCGTAGCAGTCGCGCGCATCCGACGAACGTCCGAGCTCGTGCTCGTAGAGCGAGCCCATGTGGTACAGGATCGCGGCGCGAGTCGAGGGCTCGGTCTCCGCGCCGAGCTCGCGGCGCAGGTTGCCCATCGCGAGCTCGACCAAGTCCAGCTTGCGCGTCACCCCCGGAGGGCTCGGTGGCGGCTTTCCAATCATCCGCCGCCTCCGCTTATGCGAGTGTCCAACCGCCGTCGATCACCATGACATCCCCCGTCACGTAGTCCGATTCATCAGAAGCCAAGAAGACCGCGCCCCCTGCGATATCGCGGGGCTGCCCCACGCGGCCGGCCGCGGTCCTGTTCACGATGCTGTCGCGAATCTGGTCGTTGTCGACCAACACCTGGGCGAACTTGGTTTCGACGAGGCCGGGCGCGATCGCGTTGACGCGAATGCCCGAGGCCCCGAGCTCCATGGCAAGCGTCTTCGTCATGGAGATCACCGCGGACTTGGTCATGGCGTAGACGCCTTGCATTGGCGCGGCCATCAAGCCCACCACGCTGGCGACGTTCACGACGGAGCCCTTCGCTTTGCGCTGCTGAAGATGTCCAGCCACGAGCTGGATCATCCCGAAGTAGCCCTTCACGTTGACCTCGAAGGTCTTGTCCCAGGCCCCCTCGTCGATGGTGAGCATGGGGCCGAAGTGAGGGTTGGTCGCGGCATTGTTCACGAGGATGTCGACCTGACCGTACGCTTGCAGGGCCTTACCGAGCATGTCTTCGCGCTGGCTGCGATGGCCCACGTGGCAGGCGATCGGCATCGCGTCGCCTCCGTTCCCACGGATCTCGCTCGCGATCGCCTCGAGGCCGTCGATCTTGCGGGAGACCAAGACCACCTTGGCGCCCTCTTCGGCCATTTGCGCGGCGATAGCGGCGCCGATTCCCCGGCTTGCTCCCGTCACGATTGCCACCTTGCCCTGTAGCCGTTCGCCCATGCTCATCCCTCCCTTGGGTCCAGGAGGGTATAGCCCCCTGCGGGGTGCTTTTGCCAGCGCGATCTGCATGCTGCTTGCGCATGTGTCGGCCTGCGCAACACTGATCGTTCGCCTGTGCCCCGGATGAGGTCCTCCTGACGCTGTTCTACGCCATTGTCGCGGTCATCGTGGGTTTCGTCGCCGTGGTCTGGGGTGCCGATCGTTTTGTCTGCGGAGCTGCCGGTCTCGCCAGCAACTTGGGCGTGAGCCGCGTGGTCATCGGCTTGACCGTCGTCGCCTTTGGCACCTCGGCGCCCGAGATGCTGGTGTCCGGAATGGCTGCCGCGGCGGGCAGTCGCGAGATGGGCATCGGCAACGCCATTGGCTCCAACATAACCAACGTCACCCTCGTGCTCGGCGCCTCCGCAGTCGTTGGGGTGCTCGGCATTCATTCCCGTCTGCTAGTTCGCGAGATCCCGATCCTGTTCCTCTCGATGGCGGTTGCTTGGTGGTTCCTCTGGGATGGGCGCCTCAGCCGGCTCGAAGGGCTCGTCCTCCTCGCTGGGCTCGCCGCGGTGCTGGTGTGGCTCAGCGTCGAGGGCGCCAAGGAGCGAGCGGATGTGCCGAGTGTCGCGTTCGACGATGACGACATTCCCGCGTCGCAGCCCACAGGCAAGGCGGTCGGGCTGTTCCTCGTCGGCTTGGTCGCTCTCCTGGTCGGTTCTCGCATCCTCGTGTGGGGCGCGGTCGAGCTCGCGCTCTCCCTCGGAGTGACCGAGCTCGTGGTGGGTCTCACCCTCGTGGCGCTTGGGACGAGCCTTCCAGAGCTCGCCGCGTCGGTCGTGGCATCCCGGCGCGGCGAGCAAGACATCGCGGTTGGGAACGTCGTCGGGTCGAACATCTTCAACCTGCTCGGCGTGCTCGCGCTCCCCGGCATCATCGCACCAGGGGAGGTGTCACGCTCGATCGTCGTTCGCGACTTCCCTATCATGCTCGGCGCCACCCTCCTGTTGCTCTTCATGGCTCTGAACGAGGGGAACATGATCGGTCCGAAGCGCGGCTTGACCCTCATCGTGGTCTTCGCCGTCTACTTCGTGATGTTGTTCGTACAGCCGTCGTTCGGCGGCCTACCGGGTTAGTCTTCTCGTCGCCACACCAACGTCATGTTGTTGGCCGGCATGGCGACGCGCTCGTCGAGAGCGAACCCCGTTCGAGCCGCGACCGTCCCGAGCTCATCGATGTCGCGAATACCCCAGCTTGGGTTCCGGGAGCGAAGGCTCTCATCGAATGCCGCGTTGCTCGGCGCGGTGTGCTCTCCATGCATGCGGTACGGACCGTAGGTCACGAGCGGTCCGTTGCCGTCGAGAGTCCTCTGCGCACCCTCGAACAACGCCACGCTCGCCTCCCAAGGAGAGATGTGGATCATATTGATGCACAGCACAGCGTGGGCTTTCGCAATCGGCCAGGTTTGCCACCGCACGTCGAGCGCGATCGGCGAAAGGAGGTTCTCTCGAGCTTCTTCGGTGATCCAGCTCTCGATGCTCCGAAGAGCATCAGGCGATGCGTCGGAGGGTTGCCATCGGAGCGCAGGGATGTGCGCGGAGAAGAACACGCTGTGCTGACCCGTCCCGCTGGCGATCTCGAGGACCGTCCCGCTCTCAGGCAGCACACGCCTGAGAACCTCTAGAATCGGCTGGCGATTTCGCTCGGCAGCCGGTGCAAAACCCTTTGCCATGCGCAGTGCATAGTCCATAACTGCCCGTCATCGAAACGGAACGTCAGGATCGGAACCGGACGGGGGCATGGTGGCTTCTCGTCGCCGTTTGTCTCGGGGCGCCGTGGGTCACGCGCGTCCTGCTGCTCGCGGAGAAGCGCCTCGCCGTGCGTACGGTCGACTTGCGGGGGGTCCTGGCGGACGGATCGGTCGGGCTCGGCGTTCTCGGCGTCGTCGGGCTCCTGCTCCTCACGAAGCGTTGGTGGGGCAGGGCGCTTGGGTGGATCGTTCTGACGGCTTTCGTGCTCGCGAGCTTCGCGATCTACGAGTTCATCTCGGTGTTCGATTCGCTCTACGCGCTGAGCCACGCCGGGTTTCTCGGAGACGCGACGTTCCTGGGCGGCTCGGTCGCGCACATGCGTCATCCGCTCCTGATGGGCGCGATGCTCGTGGGGGCCACTGTTGGGGTCGTTTTCGCGAGGCCTCCCCGAGCGAGCTGGTGGCGGGGTTGGGGGGTGGCGCTCGGCGTCTGCGTGCTCGGGCACGCCGTAATCCCCATGTCACACATCTACGACGGCTGGCGACAGCGCCACGCGGTTCATGCCCAGGCTTCGCTCACTCCCGCTTCCGCGAAGCTCGGGTCTGCCGGAACGGTCGGCGCCGAGGTCCAAGAGATCTTCCGCGCGGACTTGCAGGGCACGCGTTGGCTCGGACCGCTGACGGACAAGCCCAACGTGATCCTCATCATGGTCGAGGGGGCTTCGGGCGCGGTCCTGCCGTCGGTCACGAAGAAGGCGAAGATGAAGGGCAACGCGCCTATGCCGAGGCTCGACGCCCTGGCCGGGCGCCACTTGTTGTTCAGCCAAGTCGTTGCCCATCAGCGCCAAACCAATCGCGGTGAATATGCCATCCTCTGCGGCGACTATCCGAAGCTCCTGACCGACCAGTCGAAAATGACCGAGCAGGTCTACGGCGAAGCGCGACGGTGCTTGCCCGCACTACTGCGAGACGAGGGCTACGCCACGGCCTACATTCAGGCCGCGCCGCTCGGCTTCATGCTGAAGGACCAGTTCATGAAGAAGGCCGGCTTCGACGAGCTCGTCGGCGATGCCTGGTTTGAAAAGAGCTATGCGCGAACCGATTGGGGCGTGGATGACAAAGCGTTTTTCGAACAAGCTATCGAACGCGTCATTGCCCTGCACGACGGGGAGCCTCCGTTCTTTGCCACATTGCTCACGGTCGGCACCCACCACCCCTTCACGTTTCCCGCCGGGAAGGTGCTCGAGGGGGGCAAGGAGCGGCGCGCCCGCGCATTTCGATATGCGGACGATGCGCTCGGCGACTTCTTGGACGCTCTGCAGGAGCGGGGTGTGTTGCAGGACACGGTGGTGATCATCACGTCGGACGAGTCCGCGGGCCTCGTCGACACGTCGGCCGCCTCCGGGCGTTTGCTCGCGCAGAGCTGGTCCTTCGCGATCGTGATGCTGCCTGAGCCCGAGGCCAAGGTGGTGGACACCCTCTATGCGCACGTCGACACGGCGCTGTCTATCGCCGATTTGCTCGGGCTCGAAAGCGAAGCCGGACGCTTCCTCGGACGCAGTTGGTTTCGGGACTACGAGAGCCCGCGGAGCATGTTCGGTGGTAACACCTACGCGCGCAAAGCGATCATGTGGACGCCTTCCGGCCCCGTCGTCGTGTGCGACGAAGCTTTCGACGCTTGCAAGCGATACGGCACGAAGAAGACGAGCTTCAATCCGAAGGCGCGCGGAAAGACGGCGTTGCCGCGCGAGCGCCGTCTCTTGGCGGAGGTTGCGCGCTTGACGCGCTCAGGGCGCGCCGGGATGGACGCATCCAAGAGGATGACCTTGTTGGCGGCTGACGAGGCGACGATCACGGCTCAGGACGGCAAGAGGCTCCTGGCTGGAGGGCAGTACCTCCGCGTACCTGCCGGGACGATTCTAGGCGTGAGCTTCGACATCGAGGTAGAAGGAGCGGATGCCGAAGTGGAGCTCCACCAAGACGTATTCCTGAACGGCCACGAGCGATTTGCGCGAAAGTCCAAGCGGATTCTTGGCGGGCAGCGCTGGCGGCTCAACTACGAAATACACGTCCCGGCGGCGTCGGCGCAGCTCGTCGTTCAGCTCTACGCGACGACGGTGTCGGCGCAGAGCGTGACGCTTCGGTTTCACTCGGCGGAGTTGTCAATGACGCCGGGAGCGGAACCGAACCTGCGGGTGAACGTTCTCGCAGACGACATGTCTACGGCACTGCCTTGACGCGAAGCCGGCATTGGATCCGTCGAAGCTGCTCGCGTTCCCAGCGTTCGAGCGCGCTCCGCAGTAGTTTCGAGCTCTCTCGGGCCTCGGCTCCGCGGATGGGGGATTCGGTTCCGTCAGCGGCGCGTTCGTAGACCAGGGTAGCGTCGGCGCCACGGTGATGAATGAGGCGCTGGCCGTCGCGGGTGATCGCGCCCTTCGGCTCGTAGCCCTTGCTCGCGACCCGGATTGCTCGAAGGCGCGCCCGGATCGTCGCGTCATCGAGAGCGGGCAGACGAAAGCTGTCGAAGAGCGCCTGGCCGCGTACCGGAAACGCTTCAGAGAACGATGCTCGGCCCTTGGCGTCTGGATCGAGCGTGAACAGACTTTGGGCTGGCAGGTCTGCCGGCTGCGGAATGCCGAGAAAGTGCAGCACCGTAGGCGCTACGTCCGCGACACTGACGCCGACTCGTGGCCTCGAGGGCTCAAGGCTCGAATGCCAGAGAACGAGCGGCACGTCGATCATCCAAGCGTCGAGGTAAACGTGGTGCCCAAAGTATGACTTCTCCCCGAGCGCTTCACCGTGGTCGGAGAAGAGAACTACGAGGGTGTCGTCCAGCCACGCGTCGCCCTCGAGGTATTCCATCAATCTGCCGAGCTCGCGGTCGAAGTAGGCGACCTCACTCAGGTAGGCGTTCTTGCGTCCTTTGCCGAACGGGAACGATGGGCGCGATTTGTAAGGATTGTGCGGCGCATAATAGTGGATCCAAGCCATGACGGAGTCGCCGGCGGCTCTGGCAGTCTGCAACTCGTCGATGAGCGCGCGTGTGGCCACGGCGTCGGATCCGGCGAAGTGCGTCTCTGCGCCGGGCGCGAGGAAGTCCTGAACGATGGGGAGTCGAAACCAATACTCGTCTGGCAGGACTACGAATTGGCGGTCCACGCGCGTTCGAGCGCGTGGGAAGATGGTCTCGGGCATGGCCGGCGAAAGGTAGAGCTCGGCCGGACTGAGCCCGGTGAAGGCGCTCCCTATGGCGAACAAGGTCGCCGGGTACGTGGTGGTGGCGTTTTCGAAGGAAATGCCTCGCTCCTCGAGGCGCGACAGCTCGGGCGTGACAGGCCGGCCTGATTTCTTGGTGCCTACGACGTCTTTGCGAAGCGCGTCCACGGAGATGACGATCACGTTGCGACGCTCACTTGCGGGGATCCACAGTGGTGACTGTTCGACGACAGGGCGCGGGGGAGGGCACTCGAGATCGCCATCGGGCCAGCGTTCCTCAGCCCCCAGGTGCGGGAGCACGTAGAGGGTTACTAGCCCGCCCGCGCGGCTCAGCGCGATGACTTCTCGCTCGCCGGTCGCGATCCAGTCATGGCTCATGCGCGACCCTGCGGCAAAGAGCGCGGAGACCGCCGCGAGACCGAGGGCCGCTCTCGCGCGTGTCGCCGAAGAGCCACAAAGCACAAGCATCACCCCGGCGCACAGAACGCCTCCTGGGAGCACTGCCTGGGCCAGCGTGTATTCGTACGCCCGATAGCGTCCGATCGCGATGGTCAGCAGCGCGACTCCGATCGAGGTTGCGAACACCCAGAAGGTCCGCCATACGCGGCCTCCGCCTCGGGCCCCCGCGACGAGCCACAGCCAACCTCCAGCGCCGAGGAGGCCGAGCACGGTGGCGAGTGCCGCTTGAAGGAGCCTCCGATCTGGGTGCGTCGCCCAGCGAGGTCCTGAGAGGAGGAAGTCGGTGTGGTCCCAACCCACAGCGAGTCCCAGGGCAGCAATGGCGAGCGCGACGGCCACGAGGACCGTGCGTGTGGCTCGCGAGCCTTGCAGCGCCGAGCCGAGCACGAGGGTCGTCGGAACGGAGCCGATCAGAGCGAGCCACGCGAGCTCGGCGAGCAACTCCGCTGAGACCGGCGCACTGGGTAGCAATCCGACCAGTAAGAACGCGGCGCACCCGAGGTATGCAGACGACCACAGTCTCAGCAGAGGAGCGAGTACACTAGGGTGCATCGAGCTCTCCCGCCTTTCTTCGGAGCGTCTGTTCGGCGGCGACTTGCCGCGTTGCACGGACCGGTGGCTCGAATGCGCTGTGAAACAGCCACCAGCGAGCTCCCGGTGCGAACGGGGTGAGCCCCCAGGCTTCGATCGACGGCACCTCACTCCGGAGATCGAGCATGAAGTAGTCGCCGTACTGTCGGTACGGGTGGCGCGCCGCGAACGCCGCGCGCTCTTCCTCCGGGAAGGCGTCGATCGCTGCGACGAAGACCCATCCGGTGACGCCTTTTTGATTGGCGATCTCGGGACGCGGGTTCTGCGCCCAGCGGTGGGTGACTCGATCGAGGGTGATGTCGAAGCGCGGCTCGAGCCGGCGGGGCTTCAAGCTCGTGTGGAGCTGCACACCGGTCTCCCGGTTCGTCCACGCCTTGATCCGCTTGGCGAGGCGAAGCTCGGGACGGCCCGAGTCGTACGCATCTGTAGCGCCGCGGACTGGAGTGAAGAACCACATCGATCCGCCGACGTAGCGACCTTCGGGAACGATCTGCACGGTGCGGACGGCGAGGGGCACGAGCAGCACAAGGACGCTGAAGCTCGCGGCAGTGCCAGCACGGGGCCGAATCCACTGGCCAGCGGCGAAGAGAGAGACCGCCACGATGATCGCGACGGCGGGCAGCATCGGCCAAGCCCAGTACGAATGGACGATCGCGCTCCAGCGGAACGTCCAATAGTGGATCATCCCCGCGGCCAAGAACGCGAGCGGAACCAAATCTCGCCCTCGTCCGAGACCTTTCCTTGCTCGAGCCACCAACACGCCGAGCCACACGGCGCAGAGCGCTAGGACCGGCGCGGTGAACATCAACTCGGGCACCACGAGGAGATGCGTTCGAAACCGCGTCCACGACAGCGCGCGCCGCGCATTGAACGTGCCCGTCAGCTCGTCGAGGTTTCCGGTCAACACCTCGACGAGTACGAAGTGCCCGGCGAATACCACCACCACCAAGACGCAAAACGCCGCGAGCTGCCCGAGCGTTCCGGCGGCGTCAGAACGCGTGAGCGTCCAGGCCCAGTGGATCGCGATGCACGCCGCCACGTAGTATGCGGGCCAGTCCCACGTTCCCGCGATGGTGAAGGTGGTGAGGAACAGGAGAAAGCTCCGCCGCGGCCAAGGGGAGCTGCGAGGCGCCCGTAGGTAGAGAAGCAAAGTCAGGAGCGACCAGAAGATGAAGCCCGCCGAGTGGTTCGCCATGTTGGTGTAGATGGCGTTGATCGGGAGTGCGACATAGACTGCGGAGGCGACAAGCGCGTGGGCGTCGTCCCACAGGTGACGGACGACCGCGAACAGCATGCAGAGGGCGGCGACGTTCCAGAACGCGGCCACCAGGCGAATCGAGACCTCGCGATCGCCAAAGAGCATCATGCTGGCGACGTTGTGAAGATGTAGCCCGAGTGGCGCGTGCGTGTAGAGTTGTTCCTTCTTTGGTGGGACGTTGGCGGTCTCGTACTGCAACGGGAACAGCACATCCCATCGCAGGGTGTTCCGCGCGGCGTTCTGGTAGGCCGCGCCGTTCCATCCGTTGTGGCCGCGCGTCCATTGATCGGCAATGCCCCAGACGGCCAAGAAGACCTGGATCGCGAGCACGATCGCGAAGGCGACGCGCACCGGCTTTCGCCTATCGCCGACGTGAGCAGGGCCCATCGCCGGGAGTATGGCCGCTAGGGCGGGCTACGTCAGCTTTCGAGAAGCCGGCGCGCGACGACGTGCGCCTGGATCTCGTTGGCGCCCTCGAAGATGCTGAGCACGCGCGCGTCGACCAAGAGGCGCGACGCCGTGTACTCCTCGGCGTAGCCGTTGCCGCCGTGGATCTGCACGTTGGCGTCGGCGGCCTCCCAGGCGGCGCGGGTCGCCAAGAGCTTGGCCATGCCTGCCTCGAGATCGCAGCGCTTTTCCTCGTCCTTTTCGCGCGCGCTGAAGTAGGTGAGCTGCCGGCCTGCTTGAATGCGGCAAACCATGCGCCCAATTTTTCGAGCGACCCGAGGGAACTGGAAGATCGGCCCGCCGAACTGCTCGCGCTCAGTCGCGTAGAGAATCGCGTCCTCGAGGGCCGCCTGCGCGACCCCGACGCCGCGCGCAGCGGTCTGGATGCGGGCGCTCTCGAAGGTGCGCATCAACTGCTTGAAGCCTGCGCCCTCTTCGCCACCGAGCAGCGCGTCCGCCGGCACCTGGAAGTCCTCGAAGCTGAGCTCGTACTCCTTCATGCCTCGGTAACCGAGAACCACGATCTCGGTGCCGGTGAGGCCTTGGTCTACGAACTCCGCTTCGCCATCCTCCCCGGTCCGCCTTGTCTTTTCGGCTAGGAACATCGAGAGGCCGCGATAGCCTGGTTCATTGGAGTCGGTGCGCGCGAGCACGGTCATCAAGTCGGCCCGTACAGCGTGCGTAATCCAGGTTTTCTGACCGTTGATCACGTAGCTGCCGTCGTCGTTCTTCGTCGCGCGCGTTCCGAGGTGCGCGAGGTCGGAGCCGGTGTTCGGCTCGGTGAACACCGCTGTCGAGAGGACCTCGCCCGCGGCAATCGCGGGGAGCCACTTCTGTTTCTGCTCTTCGGTACCGCCACCCATGATGAGCTCTGCGGCGATTTCCGAGCGTGTTCCGAGCGAGCCGACGCCGATGTAGCCACGGGAGAGCTCTTCCGTGACGACGCACATCGCGACCTTGCTCATGCCGAGCCCGCCGTACTCCTCGGGAATCGTGAGCCCGAACACGCCGAGCTCGCTCATTTGATCCAGGATGCTCATCGGGATGAGCACGTCGTTCCGGTGGATGTCCTGCGCTTGCGGGATCACTTCGGCGTCGACGAACTTCGAGAACTGCGCGCGGATCTCGTCGAGCATCTCGTCGTCAAAGCCGGGATTCGGCATCCCGTTGTCGCGCGCGTGAGCCGCGATCTCGAGATACACTTGGCCGTTCGCATGCTCGGCAGAGAACGCCGTGACTTCCGGAAGGAGAACGGTCTCACGAAGGTCACCTTCGGTGATGCCGAGGTCCGCGAGGCTGATGCTCTCGCACGGGCCGAGGTCGACGCCGCCAAGGACGGACCGTGCGACCTCTCCGATGTACGCGCGAGCGACCTTGCCCTCGTAGTCGCCACCAACTCGCTCCGCCCAGCCGGCCATCTGGCGGCAGGCTTCGAGCTCCGTCGCGAGGTACGCGACGGCGTGCGCCGGCAGTTGGTTCGCGTTCATCTTCTTGGCGCTGATTCGGTCGCCCTCCGTCACGTTCGCTCTTACGTTGTCGTGGGCGCGCTGATACAGGCGCTCGATGGCTTCGATGACTTGCTGCATGACTGCTCCTAACCCTTGGCGATCGCCGCGCGGGTTTCCTCGAGGTTCTTCAACCCGGGGCAGGGGGCGCCGACCAGAGCGGACACCGTGCCGTAGATCTTGTTCTCATACATGAGCTGGTGAGCATCGGCGATTTCGTCCCACGTGAAGAGGCGGGTCATCACGGGCTTCACCTTGCCCTGAATCATCAGTCGATTGGCGCGGCCTGCCGAATCGGCGTCGGCGAAGTGCGAGCCGATGATGCGCTTCTGGCGCATCCAGAGGTGCCGTACGTCGAAGTTCAGATTGTAGCCGGTCGTCGCACCGCAAATCACGATGCGCCCAAACTTTGCGGCGAGGAAGACGCTGGCCGGGAAGGTCGCCTTGCCGACGTGCTCGAAGACCACGTCGGGCCCTTTGCGCTCCCCGAGGATGTCCCAGATGCGCTTGCCAAATCCCTTGAGGTCCGCCTTGTGCCTGGCCTGCTCCTCCTTGGTCATGTCGTCCTTGTACTGAACGCCGGGGAACTCCTTGCGGTTGATCACGCCGTGCGCTCCGAGATCCATGCAGAGCTGCGCCTTGTCGTCGCTCGAAACGACTGCGATGGCTCGCGCGCCCATGACTGCGCAGAGTTGCACCGCGAACACGCCAAGGCCGCCGCCGGCACCCCAAATCAGCACGTCCTCGCCCGGTTGGACCTTCGCGCGGTCGACCAGCATGCGATGGGCGGTGTAATACGTGAGGCCGTAGCTCGCGGCTTCCTCCCAGTTGAGCTGAGTAGGCTTTGGAAGGACCTGCTGGCCTTGGACCTTCGTGAACTGAGCGAACGAGCCGTCCGGGGTTTCGTAGCCCCAAATCGTCTGAAGATCGTTGGTGCCTGGGTAGAGAAGGTGGTTGCAGTGCAACACGACTTCGTCCCCGACCTTGTGATCGGTTACGCCCGGCCCGACTGCCCAAACGATGCCCGACGCATCCGATCCGGCGATGTGGAAGTCGAGGCCGTGGCCTTTTAGGATGTTGACGGGCTCGCCGAGGCCTGCCCAGATCGCGTTGAAGTTGATGCCTGCGGCCATCACTTGCACCAGAACCTCGCCCGGCTCCAAGTCCCACATGGGCATCTCCTCGGTTTGGAACGACTTCGACGGCTCGCCGAAGCGTTCTGGGCGAATCACCCAGGCGTGCATCTTCTCGGGCACCACGCCAAGCTCTGGGATTTGACCTACAGGTACGATCTCTGGACGTTCACTCATGTCTTCCTCATGCTGTTTGGCCGAGCGCTGCTACATACTCCCGGCTTAGCTGTTCGCAAAGGCTCAACGGGGTTTCACTACCGTCGAGGTCTCGTCTGGCGCGCGCTTCCAGCGTCAATATCCCGCCTAGGGTCGAAACCCCGTGTGCGCCATGCTTTCGGCTGAAAAGGTCGAGCGCCCACTGCACCTCGCCCCGTCTGCGGCGCGCCGACAGCGTGGCTTCCAAGTGGCGGCGGTGCGCATCGAGGGCATCGATCAGCTCGCCAATTCCCGTCCCATGCGTGGCGCTGGTTGCGACGATTGGGGTCTCCCAGCCGCTGCCGCCACCTCCGTCGGCTCCCACCGCGTGCGCGGTTTGAAGAGCACCCCTGAGGTCCGCTACCGCGCGGCGCGCAAGCTCGTCCTGGTCGGCCTTGTTGACGACGAGCACGTCCGGGATCTCCATGATTCCGGCCTTCAGAAACTGGAGAACATCGCCGCTTCCCGGTTGGATGACCAGGACGACGGTATCGGCGACGTGCACGATGTCGATCTCCGATTGGCCGACGCCCGTCGTCTCGATGACAACCGTGTCATACGCTGCGCCGAGGACGCGGACCGAGGAGTTGGCGGCGTATGCAAGCCCCCCGACTTCCCCGGCCGTGGCGAGCGAACGGACGAACAGGCCGTTGTCCGTCGGGTCGAAGCCCATGCGCGCTCGGTCGCCGAGAAGCGAGCCGCCCGAGCGGACGCTTGACGGATCGATCGCGACCACCCCGACGGTGCGACCGCGATCACGAAGGGAACGTGCGAGCGCCGAGGTCAGCGTGCTCTTACCGACTCCTGGCGGGCCCGTGAGTCCCACCCGGTGGCCGCCCGTTGCCTTCGGTGCGTGCTTGAGGGCAGCCAACAGGTCGGCTACACGCGCGTGCGATTCGGAGCGACGATCCTCCACGAGATTCAACGCGCGGGAGACGGCCGCCTTGTTGGCCGCCATCACCTGCTGCGCGTCGTCGGCGATGTCACTCGGCGGCATGCTGGCGGTCCACCAGGTCGATCAGGTCGCTCATGATGATGTCGAGCTCGAAGTCCTTGGGCGTGTAGACCGCTGCGACTCCTTCTTGCCGCAGTCGTTCGGCATCGGCTTCCGGAATGATGCCACCCGCAACGACCGGCACGTCGCCGAGCCCGGCGTCCCGAAGCCGTCGCACAACTTCGGGGACCAGAGCTAGGTGCGAGCCGCTGAGAATGCTCAGGCCAATGAGATGTACGCCTTCTTCGAGTGCCGAAGCCACGATTTGCTCCGGGGACACTCGAATCCCCTCGTAGACCACGTCGAAGCCGACATCCCGCGCTTTGATCGCGATCTGTTCGGCGCCGTTCGAGTGGCCGTCGAGCCCGGGCTTGCCCACGAGTATCTTTGGGCGGCGGCCCATGCTCGCTTCGAGCGAGTGGATCCGATTGCGTAGCCGCTCGATGGTCTCTGCGTTCACGCCGGTTGCCGCCGTCTTGACGGTGGCGCCCGAAACACCCGTTGGCGCGCGATACTCGCCCCAAACCTCGCGCAACAAGCCCGCCCATTCCCCAGTGGTGACGCCGGCGTGGGCGGCCGCGATGGAAGCGGGCATCATGTTCTCATCGCTCGTGGCCACGCGCTGAAGCTCGGCGAGCGCCTTCTCGACCGCGTCGCTGTCACGCTCCTCTTTCCACCGGGCCAAGGCCGCGCGCTGATTGGCGTCGACCTTCGGGTCCACGGTGAGAATCGCGTCGTCGAGGTTCTCGGTGAGCGGCGACGGCGCGCTCTCGACGAACTTGTTGACTCCGACGACGATTTGCTCGCCGTTCTCGATGGCGCGGAGCCGCGCGGCGTTCGACTCGACGAGCCTCTGCTTGATGTAGCCAGTTTCGACGGCTTCGACTGCTCCGCCTCGCTTCAGCACTTCCTGCACCTCGGCCCACGCGGATTCGACGAGGTCCTGGGTGTGCGCTTGTACGACCTCGCTTCCCTTGAACAGGTCAGCATACTCGAGGAGGTCGGTCTCGTAGGCGAGGATCTGCTGTGTGCGCAACGACCACTGCTGGTCCCACGGCCGCGGAAGGCCCAACGCCTCGTTCCAGGCGGGAAGCTGAACGGCTCGCGCCCGCGCGTCTTTGCTGAGCGTGACTGCGAGCATCTCGAGCACGATCCGAATGACGTTGTTTTCCGGCTGCTGCTCTGTGAGGCCGAGCGAGTTCACCTGGACGCCGTAGCGGAACCGCCGCTGCTTTGGGTCCGTGACGCCGTAGCGCTCCTGCGCGACCCGGTCCCAGAGCTCGACGAACGCGCGCATCTTGCATAGCTCTTCGACGAAGCGGATACCGGCGTTCACGAAGAAGCTGATGCGACCGACGACCTTGCCGAACTCGCTTTCCGGTATGCGTCCGGTTGCCTTGACCGCGTCCAGTACGCCGATTGCAGTGACGAGAGCATACGCGAGCTCTTGTGTCGGAGTCGCACCGGCTTCCTGAAGGTGGTAGCTACAGATGTTGATTGGGTTCCACTTTGGAACCTCGTCGACCGTGTACGTGATCAGGTCGGTGATGAGCCGCATGGACGCCGCCGGCGGAAAAATGTGGGTTCCGCGCGAGAGGTACTCCTTGATGATGTCGTTCTGCGTCGTGCCGCGGAGCACGCGGGGGTCGACGCCCTGGTCCTCGGCTGTCGCGATGTAGAGCGAAAGAAGCCACACCGCGGGCGCGTTGATCGTCATCGAGGTGTTCATCTGGTCCAGGGGGATGTCGTTGAAGAGCGCCCGCATGTCCCCAATGTGCGAAATCGGTACGCCGACCTTGCCGACCTCGCCGCGCGCGAGCGGGTCGTCGGCGTCGTATCCGGTTTGGGTCGGCAGATCGAAGGCGACGCTGAGGCCCGTTTGGCCTTTCGCGAGGTTCGTTCGATAGAGCTCGTTCGACGCCGCCGCCGTGCTGTGGCCCGAATAGGTCCGCATGATCCACGGTCTGTCACGCTCCCGCTTGCCGTCCTGCGCCATCCGCCGGTCCTTTCCTCAGTGCTCCGCCCGAAGGGGGCGGAGAAGCCTACACTTTTTTGGCCCTGCCTGCGTCCCGGAGCCCAGTGAGCGTTGCGGTGCTCTTTACAGCTTCACACGTTCGAGCCCGGTGATTTTTGATTATCATACGGCATCTGGGGGTCAAGCTCCCTCGCGGCAAGGCTTTTAGGGAGTCTGCGGCCCTGGTGGATCTTGTAAATTTGCGGTAAACGACCCCGATGGCCGAGACGAACGCAGCGATGGGGCGGCGTTTGCGGGAGCTCAGGCTTCGGCGGGGCCTCCAGCAGAGCGAGGTCGCCCGCCGTCTCAAGATCTCGCCGGCATATCTGAGCCTCATCGAGAAGGGCAAACGGGTGGTCCAGCTCCCATTGCTCTTCCAAGCGCTCGAGCTCTACGACATGGCTGTCGAGGACTTCATGCAGAGTCTGGGGGAACGCAACGTCGACGACGGACTTGCCCGCCTGCTCGACGAGCCGCTCCTTCGCTCGCTCAACCTCAGTGAGGAGGATCTCGCGAGCATCAGCGCCGAACCGCGCATGGTCACGACGATTACGGCGCTCTTCAATCTCTACAAGAACACGCGCAGTCAGCTCGACCACGTGATGACGAGCATCGCACAGCGGGAACGACAGGGGGAGGACGATTCCGTACGGTTCGACTACAACCCTTACGACGAGGTCACCGACTTTCTCGAGCAGCACGACAACTGGTTCGAGGAGCTCGAAGAGCGCGCGCAGCAGTTTCGGCGCGACTGCGCGTTTGGCCGCCGAGTGAGCAGCGACAATCTAGAGCGCGGGCTACTCGAGCAGACGGACGTGCGAGTGCGGCGCATTGCGGAGCGGGCAAAGAGCTCCGTGATAAGAACCTGGAGTGCCGAGGAACGAATTCTCACGATCTCGAACGACCTCTTCGAACAGCGCTCGAAGTTCCAGCTCGCTCACACCGTCGCGCTAGCCCTGTTCGACGAAGAGAAGCTTCACGAGCCGATCCTCCAAGGGTACAGGGGCCAGCACACCGAGACCCGGAAGCTCATCAAGATCCACTTGGCCAACTACTTCGCAGGCGCGCTGCTGCTCCCATACCCGGAATTCTATCGCGAGGTGACCAGCACGCGTCACGACGTCGAGCTCTTGGCACAACTGTTCGAGTCGTCGTATGAAACCGTCGCACACCGAATGTGCAACCTGTCCGACCCGCGGCGGCGTGGCGTGCCCATGCACTTTCTGCGGGTCGACGTCGCGGGTAACATCTCGAAGCGCTACTCCGGCGATGGGATACGGTTCCCCCATCAGGGAGGCTCCTGCCCCAAGATGTCCGTCCACCTGGCGTTCCTCACACCGAACGTGATCGCGAAGCAGTATTCAGCGTTCCCGGACGGATCGACTTATTTCTGTTTTGCAAAGGTCGTCAGCGAGCCACAGCAGGGCTCGCTCGTCAAGGGTACGACGTACAGCATCGGCCTCGGTACGCACGCCGACAACGCCAAGCACTTTGCGTACGCCGACGACATGCCTTTTGCCGACCCCAAGAAGATGGCGGTTCCAGTCGGGACGACGTGTCGATTCTGCGAGCGGACCGATTGCAACATGCGTTCGGCGCCGAGCTACAAGTTCGCGTTTCGCGTCGACGAGTACACCAAGAAGGACAACTTCTTTTCGCCGTTGGTTAGAGCCGATGCGGATGCCGATGCGCCCAATCCGGCTCGCCGTAAACCAACGGCGTGATATGGTCGCCTGGCTGGAGGAAAAGCATGCCGTCGTTCGATGCCGTTTCGAAGGTCGATTCCCACGAGGTCGACAACGCCCGCAACCAAGCCAGTAAGGAGATCGCGCAGCGGTACGACTTCAAGGGCACGGAAACCACCATCGAGCAGACCGACGAAGGTATCGTCATTCGCTCCAACAGCGAGGGACGGGTCGACGCAGCCCGCGACGTACTCGAGACCAAGATGGTCCGCCGTCAGGTTTCGCTGAAGTCTCTCGATCCGCAGCAGCCCCACCAAGCCGGCGGCAGCACTTGGCGTCAGTTGATCAAGTTGAAGGAGGGCGTCTCCAAGGAGAAAGCCAAGGAGATCGTGAAGGCCGTGAAAGACAGCAAGCTGAAAGTCCAAGCCTCCATTCAGGGTGACGCGGTGCGGGTGTCCGGCAAGAAGCGCGACGACCTGCAGGAGGCGATCTCGCTCTTGAAAGAGAAGGACTTCGATCTGCCCTTGCAGTTCGTGAACTTTCGAGATTGAGGCGGGGCAAGTTGACCAAGACGAACGAAGAGCTGTCCGTTGGCTACCAGGGGACCGAAGGCGCGTACAGCGAGCTCGCGGCGAAGCGTCATTTCGCGGATGCTGGGCGGCCCGTGCGCTACGTCGGCTACCACAGCTTTTCGGAGATGCTCGAGGCCCTGAAGGCAGGGTCGATCGACTACGCGGTGCTTCCCATCGAGAACTCCATCGCGGGGTCGATCAACGAGAGCTACGACTTGCTCGCGAAGATGGGCTTATTTCTCGTCGGCGAGGAGTTTCAGCCCATCGCCCACTGTCTCATCGGGGCCGCGGATGTTCCGGTATCGAAGATTCGTCGGGTGTACTCTCACCCCGTCGCCCTCGCGCAGTGCGGGGCGTTCCTCGAGACCCTCGAGGATTGTCACGTGGAGGCGTTTGTCGACACCGCGATGGCGGTCGAGAAGGTCAAACAAGCCGGCGACGCTACTCAGGCAGCCATTGCAAGTGAACAAGCCGCTGAACTTCATGGCCTACCGATCTTGCGCCGTGACATCGCGGACCACCCAGAGAACTACACGCGCATGGTCATCGTCGCCCCCGAGGCTGCGCACTACGAGCGAGGCGTCCCTTGCAAGACGTCGCTCATTTTTTCGACGACGCACGAGGAGGGGGCGCTTGCGCGTTGCATCGGCATCTTCGCGGAGCGCGGGCTCAACCTAACGAAGATCGAATCGCGACCGAAGCCCGACACGCCTTTTCAGTACATCTTCTACATGGACTTCGAAGGCAATATCGACCGAGAGGCCACCCAGGCTGCGCTCGACGATCTCGAGGCGGTGACCACTTTCCTGATCGTTCTCGGGTCTTATCCGATCGGCCGACCGAGCCTCAGCTAGCGACCGCTTCGGCCACATGCGCCAGGCGGTCCGCGTCGCTCTGCAATCCGGCCGCGAGGCACGTCGCCGACACCATCTTCAGGGCGGCGGCCTCTCCGGGTCCATCCTCGTGAGAGCGTGCGGCCGACAGTGCCTCGAGCGCATCGATCATCGCGTCGCGGCCTCGCCCTTGCGCGAGGTGCAAACACGCCGACGCGATCGAGATGCGAATGGCCGCGCTTGGAGCGTGCCCGGGCGCGCTCTTCGCCGCTCGGAGGGCCGCCTGTGCTGCCGCGACGTCTTTGCGGACGATGTAAGACGCGACGCGCAGGCAGTGCGCGCCCGTGAGGTCGCCGCCGGCGGCGATCGCGGCCTCGATCAAATCATCGAAGGCCGAATGGTCCTGCTCCTTCAGCGCTCGCACGACCTCGAGGCTCGCTGGTTCGGGCGGCGGGACAGGATTGGTCGGCCTCTCTTCATCCTCTTCGGGCCGCGGGCCGGAGGGCAAATGGACCGACTTGCTGATCTCGGATGCGACGGAGCGGGTGTCGCGGTCGGGTTGGTACTGGACGGCAGCAGCTGCCAAGCGAACGGCCGCGCTGTTGTAGCCCTGGTCAGCAGCCAACGAGCCAGCCTCGAGGATCGCGTGTGCGCCGCGCTCGAGGTCGCCGCCTTCGCACAGGTAGGCACCCACGGTCGCTGCCATCGAAGGGCCGATCAGCGGCTCGGCGCTGTGCAATGCTTGGGCCACGAACCGATAGACTTCGGTGCGTCGGGCGGGCGGCATGCGTTGAACCACCGCTCGTCGCAGGAGCTCGGACTCCGGCTTCCCGTCCGCGTTCAGTAGGCCGTCGTTGAGCAAGGCCTCGAACGCCCGCTTTCTCGTATCCTCCGGGATGCCGTCGAGGGCGACGGCGGCTCCGATGACTTGCCGGGAGGAAGCGGGTAGGGCGGAGCACGCGACCTCGAGCACGCGCATCGACGATGTGTCCAAGGTGGCGAATCGCTCCTCGAGCAGCGCCCGTGGCCCGAGGTGTTGGCGTCGTTCGACCGCCTCTTCTCGCCAGGCGAAGCGTTGTCCGTCGTGAACGATGTCTCCGGTCGCGATCATCGTCCGGGCGGCCTCGACGATACCGAGCACAGTGGTGCCGCCGGTGATGACGAGCTGTTTCGCGACTTCGATGTCGGCGTTCGAACCTAGGATCCCGTTGGCGACGAGCAGCGCCTCGTTCGGATCGAGCGGCGGCAGCTCGATCCGGGTCGATCGTTTGATCGGGCGCAAGGCGGCCGGCACGGTCGACTCGGTCGTGCGGATGCAAAGAATCCCGGCGACGCCCTCCGCGGTCAGCGCAGCTCCCAGCACAGCGAGCGTTGCCGGATCGACTGCCGAGATTCGGTCGATGTAGATCCAGGGGAGGCCTTGGCCGCTTCGGAGTGCGTCGAGGGTCACCTTGAGCGCGTGAATCGTGGCTTCGCGCCGTGGCGGCGTTGCGCAGGCGATGGCCTTGAGCGCGTCGGCGACCCCAGGCTCGGTCTTCTTGAGGAGCTGGCGCGTCGGCTCGAGGGTTCGCCACGCCTTGAGCAACGCGAGACGCAGCCCTCCGAGGGGTTCGAGTCCGCCTGGAACCGCGCCGATCTCGAGGAATGCTGCGGGGCGAAGCTCGTCGCGCATTGCGAATACGGCGGACCTCGCACCGACGCCGAGAGGGCCCTGCAAATAGAACGCGTGCGTCTCCGATCCGGCCGCGGCCTTCTTGAGCGGCTCGAGCGCGTGACGCGTGCTCGCGGGAATCGGAGCCGCCTCGAGCAGCCCTACCGCGCGACGGCACTGTTCGAGCAGCGGACGGCTTCGGTCGATGGCCTCGCCGTGCAGTGCGAACGAGCTGGTGCTGACGCTTCTTCCGAACAGGTACGTTCGCGACGCGGCCTCTCGAGATTCGACGTCGAGGACGACCTCACCCGCGCGCGCCTGGTTGGCCAAGAGCTGCGCCCGGTCGATTGCGCCGCCGCTGTTGGTGAGGTGCCCTTCATCGTCCTCCCCGCGCTGAACTTCGCCGGTTGCGAGCCCGAAGGCGATCGGGAGGCCTCCGGCCGGCACCGGCTGAGCTTCTGCTTCAGCTAGCAGGCGAAGGGCGAGATTGATTGCGGCTTTGAGCTCGTGGAGGCCGAAGTCGGCCACGACCGTGCCAGCAAGCGACGAGATTACCTCGCCACCGCTGTTCTCGACCTCGTTCGTGACGTATCGCGCCCACTGACCCGCGGCCGCGGTCGTCTCCTCCTCCTCGAATGCGGGAGGCAGAATTCGGTGCCAGAGGACGAAGCGTTCCATAATGCCCTGCTAGCCGTCGAGCTTCGCCTTGAGGGCCGCGAGCTCATCGTCGATCTCGTCCTCGCTTTCTTCGGACCCAAGCTCTCGGAACCGCGCCTCGAGCTCGGCTCGTTTCGGATCTTCCAAGAGCTCGTGGGCCTCGACTTCGGCATCGAGTCGATCGATGTGATCGGCCATCCGCTCGAGGTCGGAGAACGCGCCACCGCCCAGTCGATCGCCGGTCGGGCTGCCCGGGGTCGCGGGCTGCGTGCGAGCGTGGCGCACCTGGGCCGCGAGCGTCTTCTGTCGGGACTTGAGATCGTCGAGCTTTTCTTCGATGCGGCCCAGCTGCGCTCTCATCGCATCCGCAGCCGTGGCTTGATCTGCCGCCCGGGCTCGGATGCGTTGCGCCTCTTTCGAGGTTCGCGCCTTGCGGCGCAGCGCCTCGCGCGCGAGGTCCTCGTCGTCCTGCTCGAGGGCGAGGACGGCCTTTCGCTCCCATTGAGCCGCTTCCGCCTCGAGCTCCTTTTCCTGCTTGTCGAGGCGCTTGGCGCTCCCCATCGCCTCGATCAGCTCTTTGCGCGCGCGTCCGAGGGCCGATTTCATGTCGGCCACGGTTTGCCCGATCAGTTTGTCAGGGTCCTCCGCCTGGTCGATCAGCGCGTTCAAGTTGGATTTGATCACCCGGTTCAGCCGACTGAAGATGCCCATCGTCCCCCTCTTAGGTTCAAGATCCCACGCGGGAAGCTCCATGTAAAGGCACTGAGGTTTCTCGACTTCGGAGCTCGGTGTATGCTAGCTGGGGGACATGGTGAAGGGGGCACACGTCCTGATTACAGGAGGGGCGGGTTTTATCGGTACCGCGCTCACAGCGCGCCTCGCGGAGGACAACCACGTTCGCGTCCTCGACATCTTGCGGCGGAACGCCCTTTCGAAGGCGGGCCTGGACCGGCATCCGAACGTGGAGCTCGTGGTCGGGGACGTGCGCGACATGACCGCAGTGCGCCGCGCCGTGACTGGCTGCGACTACGTCATCCACATGGCTTCGATCGCCGGCGTCGACACCGTGCTCAAGAACCCAGTCATCACCATGGAGATTTCGCTCGAAGGCACGATGAACGTGCTACGCGCTGCGAACGACTGCACGGGTATCAAGCGTGTAATCGACTTCTCCACGAGTGAGGTCTTTGGCTCCTATGCCTTTCGTGTGCGCGAGGCAGACGTCACGAGCCTCGGCGCGGTCGGCGAAGCGCGCTGGACCTACGCCGTCAGCAAGCTCGCGACCGAGCACCTCGCACACAACTACTGGAAGCAGTTCAATTTGCCGACCTGCGCGATCCGTCCATTCAACATCTATGGGCCCGGCCAGGTAGGAGAGGGTGCGGTACACGCGTTCGTCGTTCGTGCGCTCAAGGGCGAGAAGATCTCAATCCACAACGAAGGCGATCAGATCAGGTCCTGGTGCTACATCGACGACATCGTCGAGGCGATTCTTCTTGCCATGACGCGGGATGAAGCCATCGGCGAAAGCTTCAACATCGGAAACCCCCGAAGCACGATCACGATCTATCAGCTCGCGCGGCTCATCACCCGGCTGACCGAGAGCAAGTCCCCGATCGAATTCATCGACTGGGATTTTCCCGACGTCGAGCTTCGCATTCCTGATGTGAGGAAGGCCGAGCAACTGCTTGGATTCCGCGCGCACGTCGAGCTGGAACAAGGGTTGCTCGACACGATCGAATGGTACCGTCGCAAGCTCGCCGGCGAGGCGTGAAGTGCCCGGTGGTGGCTCCCGCGTCTACGATCTGACCGCTGCGCGTCCTGATGGCTGGTTCGACGAAGTCTTGAAGCAATCGCCCGACTTCGAGCGCGCGTGCCAGATCATCGGCCGCTCGACTCTTGGGCTCGCGCTGATAGCTGGAGCCCGAATCGCTAGTATTACACCGAGCGCGCACTCGTCTAAGTCGAGCGTGGTCGAGTTCTCGATTGGCGCCGACCCGACGGAGCGCAGTGTCGCGCTCCCGGAGTTCCGAGAGACCATCGCGCGTTTCCTTCTCGCGCCGCTACAGAACGTCAGCCTCGTAGAGGACCCCGACATGGAGGCGCTTCAAGCGCACATCGGCGGCCGATACATGCTCGAAGCGGCGCTTTTCGTCGTTCGACCAATCGAGCTTCGTCACGATCTCGGCCTCTCGGAGATCACGCTCGAGTTCAACGGTGTTCGACATGTGCTGACGCTCGAGGACTTCCGCGATGTCATCGATGAGCGAGTTCGCGCCGAGCTCGGCCTCGGCCAGCAACAGGATGGGATGGCGATCGACTTGGCGCTGGTCGATCAAGCTGAGCAAGCCAACGCCAACGAGGACTGGGGCGCGACCATCGCGATACTGACACCCTGGCTGACGCCCGTTTCCATGCTCCTTCGGACAGGCGAGGCCGACGAGCTCAGCGAAGAGGTGCACGGCCGGTTGTCCGACGGGCTTGACCTCCTCGGCACGGCCTATGCCAACGTCGGCGACCTCGATGCCGCCAACGAGGTGCTTCGTCTCGGAGTGCAATGGGCCGGCGAGTCGAGCAAGGCCGCCGACTTATTCCTTGCGCTCGGTCGAGCCTCGGTCGCTGCGGAGAAGCATGGCGAGGCGATCGGGCTCTTGAGGCGAGCGATCCGCCTGGGCGCCAACGAAGAAGTCGCGATGCCGTTGCTGGCGAAATCGCTGGCAGCCCGTGACCAGGCCCTTGCGGCGATGGTGTGCCTGAGCCGGGCGCGTGAGCTCGGCGCAGACGGTGACATTGCTGGAGCGATCGGGCCAGGTTTGCAGGCCCGATTCGGCGACACGTGGTCGCGGTTCGAGGCGTGGATAGCCGACTCCGAGTAGTCGCTTTACTTTGCTTCCGAGGCTTCGTACCGTAGCCGTTCGGATGTCGGGCTTTCTTTTGTCTATCGATCAGGGAACCACTGGTTCCACTGCGCTCCTTCTGGCGCCAGATGGGCGAATTCTGGGCCGCGCCAACCGGGAGTTTCCACAGCATTTTCCGCGACCTGGCTGGGTAGAGCACGACCTCGACGAGATTTGGCAGAGCGTCGGTGACGCCGTGGCGGCGGCGATAGAGCAAACGGGAGCGAACCCCGCCGGCTGCCTCGGCATCGGCATCACCAACCAGCGCGAGACGACTGTGTTGTGGGATCGCAATACCGGGAAAGCACTTCACAACGCCATCGTTTGGCAGGACCGACGAACGGCCGATCGCTGCCACGAGCTCAAGGAAGCCGGTAAGGAGCCGCTGTTTCGCCAACGCACGGGATTGGTTCTCGACCCTTATCTCGCGGGGACGAAGCTCGAATGGCTCCTCGACAACGTGGACGGGGCGCGCGAACGGGCCCAGAAAGGCGAGCTCGCGTTCGGCACGATTGACTCGTGGTTGGTCTACCGGCTGTCCGGCGGCCGGGTGCACGTCACCGACGCGAGCAATGCCTCCCGCACTCTCCTCTACGACATCTCAAAACAGTGCTGGGACGAGGAGCTCGCGGCGGAGCTGCGAGTCCCCATGGCGTTGTTGCCCGAAGTGCGGAGCTGCTCGGAAGTGTACGCCCAGACGGCTGGCGTCCCTGGCCTCCCCGATGGGGTCCCGATTGCAGGGATGGCCGGCGATCAGCAGTGTGCCCTGTTCGGCCAGACCTGTTTCGGCGTGGGCGACGCGAAGTGCACCTACGGTACCGGCGCGTTCCTCTTGATGAATACAGGCAACGAGGTCGTCCACTCGAAGAACGGGTTGCTCACGACTATCGCATGGCGAATCGGCGACGAGACAGTCTATGCGCTCGAGGGAAGCGCCTTCATTGCGGGGGCGGCGGTGCAATGGCTGCGAGATGGTCTGGGGATCATCTCTTCGTCGAGTGAGGTCGAAGCCAAGGCGCGGGAGGTCGAGGAGAGCGGCGACGTGGTCTTCGTTCCGGCCCTCGCCGGTCTAGGGGCGCCCCATTGGGACCCGCATGCGAGGGGCCTCATTTACGGGCTTACCAGGGATACGACGGCCGCTCATTTGGCGCGTGCGACCCTGGAAGGCATTGCATTCCAGATCGTGGATCTGGTCGACGCTATGCAGGCGGACGCGGGCCGTTCTATAACCCGCTTGAGGGTCGACGGTGGTGCGGCCCGCAATGACTTATTGATGCAATTCGAGGCCGACGTTCTCGGGGTCACGATCGATCGCCCCGAGAATGTCGAAACCACTGCTTTGGGCGCTGCTTACTTAGCTGGCATGGCCGTTGGAGTTTTCGATGGTCTTAATTCTGTCGTGGATGCTTACCGTATCGAACGTAGCTTTGAGCCTCAGGTGACCCAGGGTGAGCGAGATGGTCATTTGAAGCGTTGGCATGACGCGGTACGGCGGGCGCGAAGTGAAATGGGAATAAAATGAGCGAGATTGATGTCGGGCAAACGAAAGAAATCACTGATGTACCGGTAGCTTGGGAGGCACTAGAAGACGCTTTTGAAAACAACGCACCGGAGGTGCACAGCTACCTCCATTTCGATACGGGTGAAGTGATCCGCGTCGTCGATGGAGTCGCGGATCCCTCGATGCACACGCGCATCATGAACGACAGCCGGTATCTGCGCATCGATCCTGTGTCGTCGCGCGAACAGTACCGATGGATGGAGCGATTCATCGCGACTGTCGAAGAAGAGGAGCTGCGGCGGCGTTTGAACATCGCGATCGACGGCAAGGGCGCCTTTCGGCGTTTCAAGGACGCGTTGATGAGCCATCCGGTCGACCGGGAGCGTTGGTTTGCGTTTCGTTCGGAGCGACTACGGTCCTGCATGGAGTCGTGGCTGACGGCCCACGGGATCAAGGCTGTCGAGCGGCCGACGTGGCACGTGCCCTCGGCGGACGAGGTGACGCTCGAGTCGGAGAGCCCGGCGGAGCCGAGCAACACCAAGCGGCCGAGCAGCTCGATGCCGTCACTCACAGCGACGCCGGCGCCGACCTCGCAGCCGGCTCCGGCGGTCGAGCCCCAAGGTGAGCGCGCGCGACTCCACGAGTTGGTGGACGCCATGTCCTCGCGGGACGTCGAGATGGCCTCGGCCTTCCTCGAGTTCCTCCGTGACCGCCGCCGCGCGGCCAAACCGAGTGTGAGCAAGCCCGCGGGCGCCCCGCCCGTTACGAGCCCACCCCTCGCCGCGGAAGGCGAGTAGGCCCGGAACCGAGTGCGCGCCTAGTCGGGGAGCTGTCGGTCAACCACAACATGTTGTGGGGGTCACAGTCTGACCCGCGCTTCTGGTCGCGTAATTCATTGCAATCCCGTATGTTCAGTGATAGCCACGACCAGATACTCCTTTGGGGGGCAACGTGAAGATTAAGAAGCTCCAAATCGTTGGCTTCAAGTCCTTTGTGGACCAGACGACAGTCCACTTCGACCACGATATTACCTGTATCGTCGGACCCAACGGCTGCGGCAAATCCAACATCGTAGACGCGATCAAGTGGTGCATGGGCGAGCAGTCCCCCTCACGGCTTCGTGGCAAGCAGATGGAGGATGTGATCTTCAGTGGGGCCGAGGGCCGGGGCCCCCATGGCTTCGCCGAGGTGACCCTGACCTTCGACAACAGCGATGGTCTCGCGCCGCCCGAATACAGCGAATACGAGCAAATCCAGGTGGCTCGTCGTCTCGATCGCCAGGGCCGCAGTGACTACCTGATCAACCGCACGCCGGTCCGGCTGTTGGACATCACCAACTTGTTCCTCGGCACCGGCGTCGGCAAGCGAGCGTACTCGATCATCGAGCAGGGCCGCATCGGCTTCATCGTCACCTCGAAGCCCGAGGACCGGCGGACGATCATCGAAGAAGCGGCAGGCATCAGCAAATTCAAGCTCAGCAAGCGCGCTGCTGAGCGCAAGATGGATCAAACGCGACAGAACCTGCTGCGCGTTACCGACATCATCGGCGAGCTCGAGCGCAGCCTCGCGTCGCTCAAACGACAGGCGCAAAAGGCCGAGCGCTACAAGCGCTACAAAACCGAGATGCGTGACCTCGATCTGTGGGTGGCGTCGCATCGCTTCCTCGAGCTCCGCGGGCAGGTGGGCTCCGTGGCCGCGTCGCTCGCGCAAGCGACAGAGGAAGTGCAGTCGAGTCGCAACGAGCTCATCGCGAAGGAGGCGTCGGTCGAAGCGGAGCGTGTATCGCTGCAACAGCTCGGCACCGACGTCGAGCGCGGGCAGACGCGCGCCTACGAGCTCGACAACTCGGTTCGCAGACTCGAAGGGCTGATCCGTCAGCAACAGGATCGGCAAACTGCGTTGGCCGAACGAAGAAAGTTAGCGACGCGCGAGCTTCTCCAGCTCGAAGAGCAGCGCCACGATCTCCAGCAGGAGGTGTCGGGGGTGCGGCTTTCACTCGGTGAGCTCGAGGCAATGGAGACCCAAACCGGTCGCCTCCTCGAAGAGGTCGAGTCCGAGCTCGAAGCCCGCAAAGATACTGCCGAAGAGGCTGATATGGCCCTGGCGAACGCACGCGCTCGACTGAGCGGCGCGCAGACCCACGTGGCCGGCGCGCAGGCCGTCTTGAATGGCTACGAAGCGAGGCGCCAAGAGACTCGGGAACGTCTGCAGCGCCTTCAAGACGAGACCGAGGCGCTAGCGGCGCGCGAAGTCGAATTCCACCAGCAGCGCGGCGAGCACGACGCGCGCATGGTCGGACTGCGAAGCGGCAAGGTGGAGACGGCCGAGCGCCAATCCGAGATCGAAACAGTGCTCGCGTCGCAGAAGGGGGCGCTGCATCAGGTCGACGCCGAAGTCGAGTCGCTGCGCGAGAAGCTGGCGGTGACGCGTTCGCGCCTCGGCTCGCTCAACGAGATCCACGAGCGCTTCGAAGGCGTGGGCGCTGGCGCGCAGGCCGTCATGACGGAGTACGCCCACACATCAGGCGAGACGCCACGTTCAGGCCTGATCGGTTTGGTTGCCGATCGTGTCGAGTGTGCGCCGGAACACACGCGCGCATTGGGTGCAGCGTTGGGCGGGGCGCTCGAGTATCTGTTGGTGGACGACACCGACGCAGCGTTGCGCGCCGCGAGCTATCTCGCTCGCGAGGAGAGGGGTCGCGCCACGTTCTTGCCGCGTTCGCCGTCGGGCGCCGCGCGAGTCGTTCCTCCATTCCCCGTAGGTGCCGGCATCGTCGGGCCTTTGCTGACGCTCGTCCGTCATTCGCAAGGCGATTCCGACTGGGTGCGCTACTTGCTCTTCGACGTTCTCGTCGTCGACACGCTCGAGACCGGCGCCCGACTTCATCGAGAGGGGTTCCAAGGGAAGCTCGTTACGCTCGACGGGCAGGCCCTGCTCCCGGACGGTGCTGTCGTGGGTGGCGCGACCGACGAGTCGGCCGCCCACCTGCTGCGACTCCAGCGCGAGATTCGCGAGCTCGAGGAGGCTGCCAAAACCGAAGGAGCCGAGCTCGACCAGGTCGTCAGCGAGCAGGGGCGTTTGCGGGCCTCGATTGCCGAGCGCCAGGCAGCGATCGATTCAGCGCGCGTGCAGGCCCACGGTGCGGAGCTCGAGATCCTCGGCGCCGAGCGTGACCTCCACGTCGTCGAAATGGAGCTTCAGCGGATCGAGGAGCGTCGCGGAGAGATCGCCCAAGCCGAGACCGAGGCGCGCTCGAGTCTCTCACAGATCGACGTCGACGAAGGGAACACCGCGCGGGAGCTCAGAGATGCACAACGCCACGTTGGCGATGCGGAGCAGGCCGCCAGAGTGGCGGAGAGCGTGCTTGGTGAGCGGCGTCGGGTGGTCGAGGAACAAGCAGCGCGTGCGACCGAGGTGAAAGTCGAAGCCACGCAGTCGCGCGAGCGGGCCGATCGAGAGCGCTCCGTCCTCGGGCAACTCGACCGTGCCATCGCGGAGCTGAACGCGCGCGAAGACCGGCTTCGTGAGGATGTGGCGATCGCGGATCGCGATCGGGGCCAGTCGGAAGGCCGCATTCTGTTGCACCAAGGCCGCTTGAGCGAGACCGCCCACGAAGCGGCTAGCGCCCGAGGGGACCTGTCCACGCTCCGCGGGCGCTACGAAGAAGCGCGATCGCGGCTCGGCGAGGCGGAAGTGGTCCTGAAGGAGCTTCGCACGGCGATCGAGGAGCGCTCGACCGCCCTCAACGAGCTTACGGTTCGGGAGCGCGAGCTGGCGCTCTCCCTCGAACATCTCGAGGAGCAGGTGTCTGACAAGCATCGGGTCGAGCTCGCTTACGTGATCGGCGACTACCACTCGCGTCCGATTCCGGGTCCCGAGGACACGTCCCGCGCTGAAGAGCTCCAGCGGTTGATCGACCGCATGGGCGAGATCAACCTCACCGCCATCGAAGAGTACGAGGAGAACGCCGAACGCTACGAGTACCTCACGAGTCAACGTCGGGACCTCGAGGAGGCGCTCACCAAACTCGACAAGGCGATTCGCCAAATGAATCGCGAGAGTAGGGCGATGTTCCGGGAGGCCTTTTCCGCGATAAACGAGCGCTTCAAGCGCATCTACCCGCTGCTCTTCCGCGGCGGTAAAGCCGAGCTCCGCCTAACCGAGCCTCAGAACATGCTCGAGACGGGTGTCGACATCATCGCGCAGCCGCCCGGCAAACGCCTCGGCTCACTCGAGCTGATGAGCGGCGGCGAGAAGGCGCTGACGGCTGTCGCGCTGATCTTCGCCATATTCCAGTACAAGCCGAGCCCGTTCTGCCTGCTCGACGAGGTCGATGCGCCGCTCGACGAAGCAAACATCGGCCGTTTCGCTGAAGCTATCCAACAAATGACCGACCGCTCCCAGTTCATCATCATCACGCACAGCAAGCGGACGATGGAATACGCGGACGTGCTCTACGGCGTCACGATGGAGCAGCCCGGCGTCTCGAAGCTCGTGTCCGTCGAGCTCCGCGGCAAAAAGCGCCCCGTTCCCGCCGCGGTCGAAGCCGCCGAATAGGGGACGGCGCCACCTCACTCGGCGAGGTGCGGGGCCCTGAGATTGGTGACGGTCACGGGCTCGACGAAGGCGTCATACGGCTCGTCGCCAACCGTCACCAGGCCGAAGTTGTTGTCTTCGCCATCACCCCGGCCGCCAACCGGTTGGTCGACGTACTCGAACCAGTGGTGGCCCACGATGTAGGGCGCGTCGAAGCAGCTCCGGACGTATTCATCATAGGCTGCGGCGCGCTCGGCCTGAGTGTCGAACGTCAGATAGATCGGCGGATAGGAATTCGGCGGATCGCTTTCACTGCTTCGAAACGAGAACTCCGTCGCCATCAGCGGAAGGTCCGAGAGCTCGTGATACTCCCTGAGCCAGCCTTCGATTGGCACGAGGGGTCCCCAGTTCTGATTGAGCGCGTCGAACAAGCCCTCCGTCGTCGCGTAGAAGTTCACGCTGAAGACGTCGAGGTAGGGCGTCGAGGCCGCCGGGACTTGTGGTGGCATGCTGAGGCTCGAAGGGCGCGAGCCGAGGATCAGGTGGTTGGGGTCGACCTCGCGAATCGCCTCCGTGGCCACGCGGAAGTATTGGGTTGCGAGCGCCGTTAGGAACCCTTCGTGGTCGTCGCCGTACTGCTCGGCCACCTCGCGGCCCGGCGACCCATCCTCGAGCAGCAGATACTCATCCAGCATCGTGTTGAGGTTGCGCCAGTCCTTTCCCCACTTGAGCTCGTTGTCGAGGAACCAACCGAGGAGCTTTGGATCGTCCTTGAGGGGCGCAACTTTCTCCTCGGCAATCCTTCGTACCCGCTGCTCGAACGCGGGCGCGAAGCAGTCGGGCGTGTTCCCGACGTTGAGGATCTCGGTGTAGGCCATCAGCGGAGCGAAGAGATCTTCCCTCGACCATCCGCCGATGGTGTTGAATCCCCATTGCGCCAAGCGATTCGAGGTCGCCTCGGCCCAGTCCTCTTCCGTTGCGTAGTTCGACGCCACCGCCTCGCAGTATGGACAAATGCCCGTGTCACGATCCGTGTTGTTGTTGTTGGTCACGTGGTTGACGCCGACCGAGTAGAACGGTTTGCCGTCGGGCGTGATGAACAGCCAGCGTTCACCGACGAGCGCGACCTGAAAAAATCCGGACGCGTCTGGCAGGCTCGCATCCGGCACATCGGCGTCGGGTTCGGTCCCGGCGTCCATTTCGCCCGACTGCGAAGGAGCGCAGCCGAAGCACGACGCTGCAAGAACGAACGCGAATAGCGCTAAGGTGTGGCGAAGCATGCGTCCTTTTCGTTTCGGTGGCCTGCACCGTAGCACAATCACCCGAACACGGCGGTCGTGGTCGACTAGAGGACGATGGCGTCGAGCGCCTTGGCGTGGCTATCCGCGAGATCGTCGAGCGGCACTTCGCATACGCTATCGATGGCCAAGATGTCACCCGCCACCGTGCCAATCTTTTCGAAGGGCACACCAAACCGAGCGCAGATGTCGCCCACCAGACCAAGGCTCTCGGAAGGAAAGCTGACCACGATGCGTGACGGCTCCTCGCTAAACAGCAAGGCGTGGGCAGGGGCGTCTTCCGACGACGGCAGGGTCACCCGCGCGCCGTACCCGTGGGCGATGCACGACTCCGCCAAGCACACTGCAAAGCCGCCGTCGCTAATGTCGTGGGCGCTGTGGAGCAACTGGCCTCGTGCCATCTCGAGAACGGCGCGCTGAAGGGCCGCCTCTGCTTCGAGGTCGATGCCGACAGGCGCGCCCGTGATGCTGCCCGTGCGTTGCACCAGCCATTCCGAGCCGCCGAGCACTCCGCGCGACGGACGCCCGATATGTGCGATGACGTCGCCTTCGTCCGTGAAGCCGAGACCCAAACGGTGTTCGGGGGCCTCGAGCTGCCCAACCACGGCAACCGTGGGTGTCGGTAGAATCGCGTTGCCGTCCGTCTCGTTGTAGAGGCTGACGTTGCCGGAGACGACAGGTGCGTCGAGGGCGCTACATGCGGCCGCGAGACCGTCGATGGCCTGCGCAAAGCGCCACATCTGCTCGGGCACCTCGGGGTTGCCGAAGTTGAGGCAGTCAGTGAGGCCGAGTGGCTTGCCGCCGACACAGACGATGTTTCGCGTGCATTCGGCCACCGCCATGGCGGCACCGCCGAAGGGATCGAGCTCGACGTGGCGGCCGTTGCAGTCGGACGACACGGCCAAATACTTCTCGCGGGTTCCGCTCTCGTCTTCACAGAAGACCCGAATCACGGCGGCATCGCCCTCGCCAGGCCGGATCACCGTGCCGTCACGCACGATGTGATCGTATTGCCGCCAAATCCACGCGCGGCTTCCGATGTTCGGAGAACCGACCAGGCGGAGCAGCTCGGCGCCGAGGTCGTCGGGCGTGTCGCCGGTCATCGTGGTGAGGGTCGCTCGCTCGGCGCGTGATTTCTGCGGGCGATCGTACTTGGGCGCTGCGTTGGTGAGTAAGTCGACCGGGAGATCCACCACGACGACGGGGGCGGGCTCGCCGCTTCCGTCGAAAGGATCGTAGCCGGGGGTCGCCTTGCAGACGAACCTTCCGGTGTCGGTCACGCGGCCAACGATGGATGCGTCGAGGTCCCACTTCGCGCAAATGTCGAACACCTCTTGCTCGCGGCCCTCTTTGGCGACCATGAGCATTCGCTCCTGAGATTCGCTGAGGAGCATTTCGTAGGGGCTCAACGCCTTGGTGCGGCGAGGGATGGCGTCGAGGTCGAGCTCGATGCCATTGCCCGCGCGATCCGCCATCTCGACGGATGAGGAGGTTAGGCCGGCCGCGCCCATGTCTTGTACGCCCGACAAGCAATCCGTCGAGAAGATCTCCAGGCACGCCTCGAGGAGCAGCTTCTCCATGAACGGGTCGCCGACCTGGACGGTGGGAAGCTTGCTATCGGTTTCTTCACCGAACTCGGCGCTCGCCATCGTGGCGCCGTGGATCCCGTCTCGACCGGTCTTCGCGCCGACGTAGATGATCGCGTTGCCCACGCCTTCCGCGACACCGAAGAACAGATCGTCGGTCTTGGCGATGCCGACCGTGAACGCGTTGACGAGGATGTTGCCATCGTAGCTCGGATCGAACTGCACTTCCCCGCCAACCGTGGGGACACCGATGCAATTGCCGTAACCACCTATGCCGGCGACGACGCCTTTCAGCAGGTGGGGCGTCTTGGGGTGGTCAGGTCTGCCGAACCGAAGCGAGTTGAGGGATGCCACGGGGCGCGCTCCCATCGTGAACACGTCGCGAAGGATCCCCCCGACGCCCGTCGCGGCGCCCTGATAAGGTTCGATGTACGAAGGATGGTTGTGCGACTCCATCTTGAACACCGCGCAGAAACCGTCGCCGATGTCGACTGCGCCGGCGTTCTCGCCGGGACCCTGCACGACCTGAGGGCCAGTGGTGGGCAGGCGGCCGAGGTGGACTCGCGATGATTTATAGGAGCAATGCTCTGACCACATCACGCTGATGACGCCGAGCTCAGCGTAGCTCGGCTGACGCGCGAGTGTGCTGAGCACGCGTTCCCACTCGTCCTTTGAGAGCCCGAACTCGCGGGCGATCTCCGAGGAGCTGTTTGGTTCTCCAGGAAAATTCGCTGGTGTGCTCATTGCAACCCCAAGTGACGTCGAAGCGACTGAAAGAGCGTGAGCCCGTCTTCATTGCCGAGGATCGCTTCACTGGCGCGCTCCGGGTGCGGCATCATGCCAAGAACGTTCTTCTCGCGATTGTAGACGCCGGCAATGTCGCTCACCGACCCGTTCGGGTTCGCGTCGGTTCCGTTGGGGGCGTTGCCGTCGCGCGTGCAGTAGCGAAACGCGATTTGCCCGTGACGCTCGAGCTCCGCGAGGCGTTCATCGGTCGTGTGGTAGCGGCCGTCGGCGTGCGCGATTGGCAGCCGCAGCACGGTGCCGCGCCCCATGTCGGTGAATGGCCCTTCGCTCTCCACCCGAAGATGGATGTCGCGACATTCGAAACGGAGGTGCGCGTTGCGGGCGAGGGCGCCTGGCAAGAGCCCCATCTCCGTCAGGATCTGAAAGCCGTTGCAGATCCCCAATACGGGCCCTCCACGGCCGGCGAACTCACGAATCGAGCTTACGATCGGGCTGAACCCTGCGATCGCGCCCGCGCGAAGATAGTCGCCGTAGGAGAACCCACCCGGGATCACGACGGCATCGGCGTCGCCGAGGCTCAGGCTCTTGTGGAAGGCGTACCAGGCGTCCGCGCCGACGACGTCACGCACCGTGTGCAGGGCGTCCCAGTCGGCGTTGGAGCCTGGAAATTGTACGACAGCGACTTTCATCGGGTTGGTTGGTGTCCTCGGCGCGCGGAGCATAGATCGGACGGGGCCCGGGGCAACGCGGAACTCCGGTTATCGGACGGGCTGGAAATACCGGTGTGCGATCTCGTGCTCGAGCCCCTCGGCCGGGGTCAGGCGAAATACGATCGTCCCCCGGCAGAGCGACGCGTCGACGACGCCATACGCGCGGCTGTCCTGGCCCATGTAGGCGCGAAAGTCGCCGAGCAGGTAGAGCTTGCCGTCGGGAACGCTGGTCTCGTCCACCAGCTGCCGGCCCTCGTCCTCCATGAAGATCAAGTGCCGGCTCGTGGGAAAGTACTCGGTGCCCCACACGAGTGAGCGCTTCCGATCCGTATCGAGGTTGTGGAAGCGGGTGGCCCCTTCACGGTCGAACTGCACCGGCTCGCCGTCCAGCCGTAGCTCACTTCCGTAGGAGCCGATCGTCATCCCGGCAGTTGCGGCGACGCGGCCGACGACCCAGCCGTCCTCGACCGGGTGCCGACAGACGGCGATCGAGCCGAGCTTCGGCTCCCCCCGCTTGTTGATCAGGACCCGCTCCCCGCGAATCAAGGTGGGTGCCATTCCGTTGTGGCCGATCGACGCCACGTCGAACCAAATGAATTTGAGGACCAGTGCGATGACGATGATCACCGCGCCGACCCACGAAAGGCATCCGAGACCGCTTCGAACCGCACCCACGACAGTTGGCTATTCGCCGTTCGGAGAGGTCTTGTCAAGCTCGCGGACGAGCGCCTGCAGAGCCGCCTTCGGGTCCGGTGCGTCGTAGATCGCGCGGCGCACGGCGATTCCGCGTGCGCCCGCTGCAATCAGTTGTGCGGCATGCGCCACGCCGATGCCGCCAAGCGCGAACGTCGGTATCCCGACATCGGCGATCTGTGCTGCGAAGCCCTCGATCCCCATCGGCGCTGCCTTGCCGGGCACCGCGTGGACGGGGCTCAAGAATGCGAAGGTCGCCCCTTCCTCGGCAGCCTGGAGGAGGCCGCCTCGATCATGGCGAGAGGCGCCGACGAGACCTAGGTCCGGCCATTGGGTCCGAAGCTCCCGCACGGACATCCCAGCCTCGGGAAGATGAACACCGTCGGCACCGACGATCTCGGCGACGTCGGGCCGTCGATTCACGGTGAACGGGCAGCCCCATCGCGCGGTGGCCTCCCGGAGCGGGCGGCCCCAGGCGAGGAGCTCACGATCGCTTGCTTGTTTGGCCCTCAGCTGTACACCGACGGCGCCCGCCGGGCACCCTTCGAGAGCTCGAACCACCGGGGCTACAGGGCCTTCGGCGTGCTCTGGCTTGGTGATGATCCAGATCCGCGGGAGCCTCACTTCCATGATGGCGAGCCTAGGTGCGGCCGTCCTGGTCCGACCCGATCACGCCCTGGAGCGGGCTCGACGCGGTCGCGTAGAGCTTTCGGTCGATTCGGCCCGCAAGGAAGGCGTCACGCCCCGCTTCTACAGCCGCCTTCATCGCGCGGGCCATTCGCACCGGGTCCTTGGCGCCTGCGATCGCGGTATTCATCAACACGCCGCCGATACCAAGCTCCATCGCGATGGCCGCATCGGATGCGGTTCCGACGCCAGCGTCCACGATGACAGGCACACTCGCGTGCTTGACGATGATCTCGATGTTGAACGGATTGCGCACCCCGAGGCCGCTCCCGATTGGTGCGGCCAACGGCATCACGGCCGCGCAGCCGAGATCTTCGAGCCGCCGGGCGGCCACCGGGTCGTCGTTGAAGTAGGGCAACACGGTGAAGCCGTCGCCGACCAAGGTCTTGGCGGCTTCGAGCGTGGCGGGCACATCCGGAAAGAGGGTCTTCTCGTCGCCGATCACCTCGAGCTTAACCAACGGCGTGTCGAGCAGCTCCCGCGCGAGCCGTGCGGTGCGCACCGCGTCTTCGGCTGTGTAGCAACCGGCGGTATTGGGCAGAAGCGTGTATTTGCCTTCCCGCAGCACCGTCATGATCGAGTCGGCGCCCGTCGCTTGTAGATCGACGCGTCGAACCGCCACCGTGACCACCTCGCAACCGGAAGCTTGGAGCGCCCCTCTCGCAGTCTCGAGGTCGGGATACTTGCCGGTCCCCGTGAACAAGCGCGATCGGAATTCGAACTCGCCGATTTTCAGCACGTCTTCGGACACTCAACCGCCTCCTACGAAATGCACCACTTCGACACGGTCACCTTCTTCGAGTGCGGTGCTCTCGTGTTGCGCGCGGGGCACGATCTCTTCATTGCGCTCGACCGCGACCAGAGTCTCCGCGAGCCCGAGAGAAGCCAGCAGTTGCTTCACCGTCGTGCTCGGCTCCACGAGTCGCTCTTCGCCGTTGACCACGAGTCGCATCGCCCCGGAGCGTAAGGCGGCGCAGTAAGGGCTGCAAGCGGGTTGCCGCGGTGGGCGCGGTCCGCTGCGAATGATACGCTCGCACGCGTGAAGCGAATCGTGCAGGGCGACAACTTGGAGGTGCTTCCGACGCTGCCTCGGGGATTCGCGCGGCTGATCTACATCGATCCGCCTTTCAACACGGGGCGCGAGCAATCGCGTGACAGGATGCGTGTCAAGGCAGCTCCCACCGGTGACCGCACGGGGTTCGGCGGCCGCCGCTATGAGGTTGAGCGCGTCGACAGCCCATCCTACGATGACGCGTTCGATGACTACGAGGCGTTCTTGCTGAGCCGCGTGGAGGCCGCGCTGCCTTGCCTCGCGGCAGACGGGTCTCTCTTCGTGCACCTCGACTACCGAGAAGTCCACTACGTCAAAGTCGCCCTCGATCGGCTTCTCGGAAGGCAGTGTTTCCGAAACGAGATCATCTGGGCGTACGATTTCGGCGGACGCCCCAAGCGCTGGTGGCCCGCCAAACACGACACCATTCTATGGTACGTGATGGATCCCAAGCAGTACGTATTTCAGTTCGACGAAATGGATCGGATTCCGTACATGGCGCCAGGCCTGGTTGGAAAGGAGAAGGCTGCCAGAGGGAAGACGCCCACCGATGTCTGGTGGCACACAATCGTGCCGACCAATGGCAAAGAGAAGACGGGGTACCCGACGCAGAAGCCGCTCGGCGTATTGGAGCGCGTCATCAAGGTGCACACCGAGCGGGGCGATGTGGTACTCGACTTCTTTGCGGGAAGCGGAACAACGGGCGAAGCGGCCGCGCGCCACGATCGTGGATTCGTGCTCATCGACGATCATCCGGGCGCCATCGAGACCATGCAGAGCAGGCTCGCCCGCTGGGAGCCCGAAGTCGAAACGTTTGCAGCGGGTTAGCGCGCGACGAGCTCGACTTCGAACACGTGAGGCCAGAGCTTTCCGGTCAGCAGAAACGTGTCGGTGTCGGGCTTGTACGCAATGCCATTGAGAACGTCCGCGCGAATCGCTTCGACGGTGGTGAGTAGCCCGCTCGCATCGATGACGGCGGTTACACGTCCGGTCTTCCCGTCGATCCGAACGATTTCGTTGCTCTGCCAGATGTTCGCATAGACGTCCTCACCAACGCATTCGAGCTCGTTGAGCTTTCGAACGGGCCGGTCGCCTCGCCAGACCGTCATCTCTCGAAGGATCTCCATGGATTCCGGGTCGCGAAGCTCCAAGATGGACGATCCGTCGCTCATGACTAGGGCGGTGCCGTCGTAGCAAAGGCCCCAACCCTCGCCTTGGTAGCGCAGCATCTCCTGAGGTTCGAGCGACTGAAGGTCGGACACCACCGCGACGCCCGAGCGCCAGGTGAGTTGGACGAGACGGCTGTCGACCAGTGCGAGGCCTTCGCCGAAGAAGCTCGAGTCGAGGCTACGCTCCTCGAGGACTTCACCGTCTTCGAGACGAACGCGTCGCAAGGACGACCGACCATAGCGGCCGGTGCTCTCGTACATCGCTCCCTCGTGCCAGAGAAGCCCTTGTGTGAACGCGTCGCGCGCATGCGGGTACTTGGCGATGACCCGCACCCGCAGTTGTTCGATGGGCGATGGGGTCGGCGATGGCGAATCTGCGCCGGGCGCGATCTCAACCGGTGTTACGGTCTCTTCGACCGGATTCTCGCACGCCGCTCCGAACAGGAGTGCGGACGCCACCAGCGCGCCAATGCTCGCATATTGTGGGGCCATCGCCATTGCGACTGGAGCGTAGCCGCCTCGGCAGCCGACGCCAATGCTTGACGGCGGAGAAGGCAGCCGTTAGCCCCAGACCGTGCAATCCGGTTTTCCGAAACCTCGCAGGCCGCGCGTGCAAAGCGCCGAGGCGTCGTTGCGAGCAACCCGCGCAGAGGTGCTGCTCGACACGATTGCGCACAACTTCCAGGTGGTCCGCCAGGCTGCGAACGGCCGCAAGGTCCTGGCGGTGGTGAAGGCGGACGCCTACGGCCACGGTGTCGTACCCGTGGCGCAGCGGTTGCAGGCCGAAGGCGTCGACGGGTTCGGCGTAGCGCTCGCGGAGGAGGGCATCGAGCTTCGTGAGGCCGGCATCGACCGAGCCATCCTCGTGCTCAACGGCATCAGCGGCGGCGCCCATCGGGACATCGTGGCTGCGGGCCTAACGCCAGTCCTCTACGAGATCTCCGAGGCCAGCGCGTTCGAGGCCGTCGCGGAAAGCCGCCCGATCGACGTGCACTTGAAGGTCGATACCGGGATGGGGCGCTTGGGCGTGCCGCTCGATGATCTCAGCGAGTTCCTTCGGGACTTGCGCCGCTTCCCATCGATTCGCGTCGCTGGGCTCATGACTCACCTGTCGACGGCGGATTGCGACCCGGCCTACGTTGCCGAGCAGCTCAAAGGGTTCAAACGCGCCGAAGGTCTCGTGCGCCGCTTTGGTCACGCTCCTTCCGTGCTGCACGCGGCGAACAGCGCCGCACTCTTCCGTCACCCCGAGACGCATTTCGATTGGGTACGGCCGGGCATCTCTCTATACGGCTATCCCGGTTCCGAATCGATCGACGCGCCGCTTCGACCGGCTATGCGCTGGCGCACCGAGGTGCTGCGCACCCGAACCCTTCGACCCGGCGAGTCCGCGGGCTATGGGCGCTCATTTCGCGCTTCGCGCGAGACGTGTTTGGCGACCATCCCGCTCGGCTACGGCGATGGCCTCCTGCGCTCGGCGTCGAATCGCGGTCACGTGTTGATTGGCGGAGTGCGTTGCCCGATCGTGGGAAACATTGCGATGGACCTCACGACCGTCGACGTGTCCGACGTTCCGGGCGTCGCGATCGGCGACGAGGCGCTGCTCCTCGGGGAGCAGGAAGGCGCCATCCTTGATGCGACGGATCTAGCGACCGCGGCCGGGACGATCCCCTACGAGGTGCTGACCAACGTCTCCCGACGCGTTCCGCGTGTGTATCTAAAGCGGTAGGGCGGACCGCATCAGCGCCAGTGCTTGCCAAGTCGCCCTCCGGCCGCAGAGTAGGCGACGTGTCGGACCCCGTCTCAACCCATGTCCTCGCGGCGCACGACGCCGCAGTCGCCCGGGGGGAGCAAGGCTACGTCGATCGGGACACCGGTCTCTTCGTCATGACTTCGGCGGCGCTCGCTGCGCGCGGTGAGTGTTGCGGCTCGGGTTGCCGGCACTGCCCCTACGGTGCCGACGAGCAGCGCGCGGCCGGGCGTCCGTCGATTCGACCGTGATCGTCGCATTGAGTAGGAGGCCCGGTGCGCGAGCGCTTAGGGACTGGGCTTCCACACCCGCTCGAGCGCGAACCCCTCGCGGACGAACACTGGCGACCACCTACCATCGGCAAGCTCGAGGTACTGGAGCGTGTAGCGGTCGCGGAAGCGAGGGTCGCGCTTGAGATCGTTGTCAGATGGATAGGCCCCCCGGCTGACGTCCCATGCGGGGTTCGGTGTCGTCACCGCGCGCGGCATGCTCGTGATGATGATGTCGGGTCGCCGGTCGAGCACGTAGGCGCCGTCGTGCGCTTCGTGTCCGGGGATGCCGACTTGCTTCCCAGGCGCGCGCGCGATGTGGCGATCGGTGAGTCCCATCATGTCGAGAATCCGAACACGGCTCTCGTAACCGATGACACCGATGTTGTTCGCGGCGACCAATGTCGTCTCGGGAAGCTGGGATAGACGTTCGGCAACACGCTGGGCCCCGTCGATGAAGTCGTCCCCTTTTCGTAGTGAATCGATGTTGCGCCCGTGGAACGAGTTCGGGAGGGTCAGCGTCACCACGAGAGCCGTTGCGGCAACACTCGCCGCAGGATGGCGGAGCCCGGCTACGGCCTCTGCGAGCACCAAAGCAAACAGTGGAAGCACGGGAACCCACATTCGGTGGTACTGCAGCATGTCCCCGCCGACTCCGAGGAAGAACACTAGGAAGATGGCGACGCACGCGACGGGAAGCCAACCGCGAGAGCGAAGCGATCCGCGGGTGGACAGGAGCCAGAGGAGGACGACACCGGCTGGCGCCCAACGGTAGTCGGTGAAGAACTTGCGGCTCATTCGAAGGCCGCGTTCGAGCAGCGCCGGGCTCAACGGCTGGGTCTTCGCGTAGTAGGTGTTCGGCAACGCGTCGCCGTAGTAGAGCCAGGCCGAAAGGCAGAAGGCCGCGACGAATGCTCCGGCAACGGCGACCATCATCGTGACGTCCCGGAATCGGGCCCAATCGCGCTTGCGGAGCCACAGGAAGAGCGCAGTCGGCCCCACATACAGGAATGGCTCCGGGTGTGTGATGCTCGCCAGGCCGAGGACGACGCCGAGCCAGAGGAAACGGCCGCGCGGCGTGTCGGGTGTGGTTTGGAGAGCCCCGGTCACCGCGAGCGTCAGCAGAAAGGCGAGGAGCTGGCTCTCGAGTCCGCCGAGCATCCACAACGCGAACGAGCCGCTCGCCGTGAGGCTGAGGAGAGCGGCGATGGCGGGCAGCCGGCCGTCGAGCTCTGCACGGCAAAATGTGTAGACGCGCGCGAGCGTCGCCCAGGCAAGTGCGACGCCGAGCACTCTGGCCGCAGCGTCCACAGGCGCGCCCAGCAAGCCGAACGGGTATAGAAGGACCACCCACAAGAAGTTGGAGTAGCCCATGACGCGCTCGCCGGGGTTGAACACCAGCCCATGTCCGCGTACCCAGTTGTCGACGTAGCGAAAAGAAATGTATGCGTCGTCGGCGGTGTGATCGAACCAAAGCGCATGCCCCAGCGCCAGCAGGCAGACGCTTGCAAGAACGGCGGCATCGAGACGATCGAAAGGGGGGCGAGACGTAGAGGAGGCGCTGCGCACCGCAGCAGGGTAGCAAACTCAGCACGGGCGCACGTGATAGGGTGGCCCCCGCCGTGTCTTTCGATGCTCGACCTGCGCGCGCCAACTGGGCGCTCGCTGTGCTTCTGTTCGCGTACATTCTTTCGTTCATCGACCGGAACGTCATGGCGATCCTCGTCGGTCCGATCCGGAAGTCGTTCGACATCTCGGACTTCCAATACGGATTGCTCCACGGGCTCGCGTTCACGTTGTTCTATACGGTGCTCGGCCTGCCCATCGGGCGCTTGGCGGATCGCGGGAGCCGTCGGACGATTATCGGCGTCGGCGTCACGTTCTGGTCGCTGATGACCTGCGCATGTGGGGTCGTACGAAGCTTCGGCGGGCTCTTCGTGGCGCGGATGGGGGTTGGGCTTGGCGAGGCGGCGTTGTCTCCGCCCGCGCATTCATTGCTGAGCGATCTGTTCCCCGCAAAGTATCTGCCGCGCGCGATGTCGGTCTTCACGCTGGGCATCACCCTAGGCGGCGGGATGGCCTACATGATCGGCGGGTGGGTGCTCGGCGCAGTCGGCGAAGCCGAGATCTCGATGCCGTGGATCGGCTCGCTCGAGCCTTGGCAGCTCACCTTCATCGTCGTCGGCATGCCTGGGTTCTTGGTGGGGGCGCTCGTGTGGACGATTCGCGAGCCCCGTCGGCGCGGCCGCACCAGGGCCGACGGGGAGGGCGCGCCCATCGCCGAAGTCCTGCAGTACTTCCGCCAGCACGCGCGCCTTTACGGCTCCATCCTTGGAAGTGTTTCGATGTTGTCGGTGTTGGGGTACGGGACCATCACCTGGTACGTCGAGATGCTCATTCGGAACTTCGGCGCTGAGGCAAGCGTCGTCGGCCCGAAGTTCGGATGGATCTTCGTCATCGCCGGTAGCTCGGGCGCCATCGTGGGCGGCTTCGTTGCCGAGCGGCTAGGGCGAAAGCACATCGACGCCAACCTGAGGGTCGTCGTGATCGCGGCGTTGCTGTGGATCGTGCCTGGGATCGTCGGCCCCCTTCTGCCTACGGAGCGAGGCGCGCTGTGGATGGCTGTGCCGATCCTGTTTCTGATGAGCAGCTATTTCGGGCCCGCCATCGCCGCGCTTCAGACGTCGACGCCGAACGAGATGCGGGCGCTGGCCTCCGCGATGCTCTTGTTCGCAGCCAACTTGTTCGGACTTGGCCTTGGCCCGCCGCTGGTGGGCGCCCTCACGACGCACGTCCTCGGCGGGGATGGCACTCTCCACCTGGCGCTTTCCGGGCTCAGCGCTGCCTTCGCACCCATGGCGGCGCTGACGGCAGCTTGGGGGCTTGCCGCGTACCGACTACGCTTGACCGATGCCGATGGCTAGGCAAGCTCTTGCGGTCTTCGCGCTCGCGCTGCTGAGCTCGAGCTGCGGAAAGCTTGGTTCGGGTTGCGAACGCCGACCCCAGGAGACCGAGCAGTCGGTCAGAGATCGGTTCGCCGCATATCGCGGGGAGTCGGGTCCGCGGCAGGACGGGCGTTGGGGCACTATCCGAGAGCAAGCCGGCGACGACGAGGCCCTCGAGACCCAGATCCGCCAACTCGAGGCATTGGGCTACGCGAGCGGCACGAAGACGGCGCCAAGCCTCATCGGCGTCACCCTGTTCGATTCGACACGGGCTGAGTCTGGGCTGAACTTCTACACGTCGGGGCACGCCGCGGAAGCCGTGCTCATGCGAATGGACGGCACCGCGATCCATCGCTGGGCCCGCGATTTCTGGGACGTCTGGCCCAACGATCACGCCGAGCGCTCGCAAGAGGGAACGCAGCATTGGCGCCGTGCGCACCCGTTTCCCAACGGAGATGTGCTGGTGATCTTCGAAGGCTTGGGATTGGCCAAGCTCGACAAGGATTCGAACGTGCTGTGGGCCAAGAGAAACGGGGCACACCACGACATGCACGTGCTGCCCAACGGAGACATCGCCGTGTTGGTACGCGAGGGGCGGATCATCCAGCGCGTCGACTACCGGCGTCCGACTTTGGAAGACTCGGTTCTAGTCCTCGACGCCAACGGGCGCGAGAAGGAACGCTACTCGATCCTCGAGGCATTCGAACGCTCCAAGGCGTATCGCCAGATCTGGGACGAGTCGTCGCGTCGTTGGGGCGACCTTTTTCACACGAACAGCATCGAGGTCCTGGACGGCAGCTCGGCGCGCGTCCATCCGGCGCTTGCCGAAGGCAACTTCCTGCTCTCGGCCCGCCACCTCGACACGGTCTTCGTCGTGGACCCGACGGTGAACGAGGTCGTCTGGGCCCTTCGGGGGGATTTCAAGGCCCAACACGACGCTCGCCTGCTCGCCGGCGGGAAGCTCATGCTCTTCGATAACTCCGGCAAGGGGCGTGCTTCGAGCGCGCAGGTCTACGACGTCGCAAGCCGAGCCCTCGTTTGGGAGTACGCCGGCGGGGAGGGCTCCCCTATGTACACGCGCTTCTGCGGCGCTTCACAGCGTTTGCCCGGCGGCAACACGCTGATCACGGAGTCCGACAACGGTCGCGCCGTCGAGGTCACCCGAGAGGGCGCCATCGTATGGGAGTTCTACAACCCTCACCGGGCCGGCGAAAACGACGAGCTCATCGCCACGCTGTTCCAGATGGATCGATTGCCGATGGGCTTTGCCGAGTGGCTAGCAGCGGAGTAGCCGCGTCAGTGCGAGCGATAGTTGCGAACGACCACTTCGCTTACTTTGCCTCGCTTGCTTGCGTCGCAGTTGATCGCGCGCGCGGCCGCCACGGTCTCGATCTGGAAATCGCGGTAGAGCTCGCGGATGAATGGGACGTCGCTGTTCGAAAGCATCAGCTTGCAGCCTCGACGGTCGAGCGCCTTGTATACGTCGCGTAGGCGAGTCTGCTCTTCACGGCCGAAGCCCTCGCGCGCGTAAGAGGTGAAGCTCGCTGTTTCGGACACCGGTTCGTAAGGTGGGTCGAAGTAGATGAAGTCGCCCGGCTTCGCGTTCTCGAGCAGCGCTTCGAATGAGGCGCATCGAAGGTGTGCGCCTTGCAGCGCGTCGCTCGCCGCCTTGAGTCCGTCTTCGTTCAAGATGCGCGGCTTCTTGTACGATCCGACCGGTACATTGAACTCGCCCTTGCGGTTCACGCGGTGAAGGCCGTTGAAGCAGGTCTTGTTCAGGTAGATGAACATCGCTGCGCGCTTCGCGGTCGTGATCCGCGGGCTTCGGTTGTAGCGCTGGCGCACCTCGTAGTAGCTCTCCTTCGAGTGCCGCGCTGCCAAACCGCGGAGGGCGCGTATCACGCCGTTCACATCATCTCGAATCGCCGTGTAGGTTCCGACGAGCGCAGGATTGATGTCGGTCAGCAATGCTCGTTTTGGCTGCCGCGAGAAGAAGAGCGCGCCGCCGCCGACAAAGGGTTCGACATGACGCATCCGCGCCGCCCCAGAGGGAAGCAACGGTCGCAACTGGGAGAGCAAACGGCCCTTGCCCCCCGCCCACTTCACGAAGGGGGCTGCCTCCCTTGGCTGATGCTCGATCCTGGCTGCGACCGCTGTGGATGTCGTCATGTGTAGTATGATCACCTACACATGCGTAGATTCGGAAGAAATTGGCGTCTCCTTCGCCGATTCCTTTGTAGTTTCGAGCGGTTGCGCTGGTCCGTCAGGCGGCGTCCGACACCATGCCTCGGAGCCGACTCAGGGCCTCTTCGAGCACCGACATCGGCGGCCCAAACGAGAAGCGGACATGGTGCACGAATCGGGAGGGGCGACCGGTCCGCCGCTTTCCTGGATTCACGTCGAAGAAATGGCCGGGGACGCAGATCACCTGCCGGTCGAGCGCGGCGCCGAAGAAGTCGTCGCTATTGCGAAGCGTGGGGGGAAGCGCGCTCAGGTCACCCCAGGCGTAGAACGTTCCCTGCGGTTCGACGTCGAAGCGCACGCCGATGTCCTTGAGCCCTTCGACGAGGAACTCGCGTTTCTTACGGAACTCATTCTGCAGAGCGTCCGTTTCCGCGAGTGTCGGCCCCTCTTGCACCAAGTCGATCGCGGCGCGCTGCATCGGGGCCACCCCGCCACCGTCCAGGAACGAGCCTGCGCTCGCGGCCGATTCGATCACCGGTTTCGGCCCGAGGATCCAGCTCACCCGGAACCCGGGATAGCGCCAGTTCTTCGTGAGACCGTCGAATACCACGATCGGATCCTCGTCCACATCCTCGACGTACTGCGCGGCGCTTATGATCGATTGATCGCCGCTCCAGACGTAGTGCGAGTAGAACTCATCGAGCAAGAGTGCGCAGTTCGACCGCCTTGCCGTGTCGACCCATCCGGCGAGCGTGTCCCCGTGCACGACTTTGCCCGTTGGGTTGCAGGGGTTGCTTGCTAGGATCGCGCTCAACCCCCGGCCGAGGATCTCGTTCTCGAGATCTTCGCTGCTGAACTCATAGCCCTGCTTCGGGTCGAGCAGGATTGGAATGGGTAAAAACCTCCGAAAGACGTCGAGCAGCTCCTCGTACGCCGTGTAGTCCGGCAAAAAGTGCCCGAGGTGAATCGGCGCGATGGCGGCGCACGCGCGCATGACCGCCACACGGCCGCCTCCAGCAACAGCGACGTTCTCGGCCGAATACTGCGATTTCATGCCGCGGCGAAAGAGGCGGTTGTAGAGGTCCGCAACGGACTCTCGCAGTTCCCATAGCCCCGGGACCGGTGCGTAGTCGAGGTCACTCGCTCGGACGTCGATGCTCGTCACGCGCTCGGGCGCGCCGGGGAGGCTCCCAGTGTCCGGTTGCCCTTGGCCGAGATTGCACCACCCCGGCTCGTCGAGCTTGAAACCGCGCTTCTGAGCTTCGACCGTGACGTAGATCACCCCAGTCCGCGGAACGGGACGAAACGCTGCGAGCTCCGCGACGTCGTTGATGGGGTTCGTCTTCGACTGGTCCATCAGCTGCGGCACTGTAGCAGAAGTCCCAAAATGCGATAGCCTTGCGGCAATGGACGTGCTGCGCATCGAGGAGCTGATGGTGGACTGTGTCGTCGGGGTCTACCCGCACGAGCGCAACGCATCGCAACCCCTGCGCGTCGACGTAGAGATGCGTCTGTCGACGGAAGGCTCGGCGGTCAGGGAGAGCCTGCGCTCTACGGTCGACTACGCGGCAACCGCATCTCAGTTGGTTTTCTTGTTGCGGAGCTGCCGCTTCCGCCTTCTCGAGACGGCCGCACACGTCTTGGCGCGATACATCCTCGCGCCTCCCGCTCCCGACGAGAGGCGTGCGCAAGTCGAGTCGGCCGTCATTCGCCTCACCAAGCCCGGCGCGCTTCGATGTTTCGCGATCCCGTCATTGGAGATCGAACGCGACGCGTCGTGGTGCGCGTTCGAGGTCGAGAACAAGCAGTTTGGCACCGTCGACGTGATCTACGAGACGAAGGGCGCAGGCATCTACCGGCTGAACGTCGCCCCGGGGAAGCGGATCCCTCTGCACATCCATCAAGAGATGCGGGAATCGGAGATGGTACTCGGCGCCGGGCTCCTCTGTCAGGGGGAGGCTTGCCCGCCGGGGACGGTGCACCGCTGGCCCCGCGGTGCGGCGCACACCTATGAGAACCCGACCGATCGGCACCAGACCATCCTCTGTGTCGACTCCCCGCGTTTCATGCCGGAGGACGAGGTCGAAGTCACGGGCGAGCCGGCTGACGTTCCGGCCGAGCCGCCGTGGGGTCCCATTGCTGGGCTCGGCTGACATGCGCGTGTCCGAGGGCACCGTGATCGTTACCGGAGCTACGCGAGGAATCGGGCGGGCAACCGTCGACGCGGTCCTCGCGCGCGGCGGACGCGTCGTCGGGATCGCGCGTGACGCTGAAGCCCTCTCGGCGCTCGAAGCGCTGCATCCGAATCGCCTTCGAGGGGTCGCGGCGCACCTCGAGAACACAGAGCAACTGCCCGAGGTCGCCGAGCGGGCGCGTGAAGCGTTTGGTGAGATCGATGGCCTCGTCAATTGCGCGGGGATTGCCCGGTACGAGCCCGTCGGGGCGATCACGCATGAGTCGCTCGAAGCTCAGCTACGGGTGAATCTGATGGCGCCGCTGCTCCTTTCGCAGACGGTCGCCGACCACATGCGAACCCGAGGGGGCGCCATCGTGAATGTCTCGAGCACCCTGTCCGAGCGTGTGGCCCCGCTCACCGCGGTCTATGCGGCGACCAAGGCAGCGCTCAACGCGCTTACCAAGAGCCTTGCGCTCGAGCTTGCGCCCCACGGCATTCGCGTGAACGCCGTCCTGCCTGGCGGGGTCGACACGGACATGTTGCGGGCGCCGCGCCTTCGTCCGGGCGAATCCCTCAGCGGGGCGGAGCTCGAGGAGCGCGTCCAGTCGCAGCTCGCGGCGCTTCGCGTGCTGCATCCGCTCGGGCGCTTGGGGACTCCGGCCGAAATAGCCAGCGTTATCGTCGCCGCCCTCGACCAGGCGTGGCAGACAGGGAGCCTCATTACCATCGATGGAGGCCTGTCCCTTTCGTAGGCTTGAAGCACTGGCGGTTTTCACACACAATCCGCCCGACGTGGCTCGAACCCAGAAGGTCGTCCTCGATGCCGACGCTATCCAACGAAGCGTTCGGCGTATCGCCGTGGCGATTCTGGAGGCGACTTCGGGCATCGAGGACCTCACCCTGGTCGGCATCAGGCGCGGCGGCGTAGCGCTGTCGTCCCGTCTCGCCGACGAGATCGCCCGGGTCGAAGGGCGGCCGCCGCCGGTTGGCACGGTCGACATCTCCCTCTATCGGGATGACGCTGCGACTGCTCTACCAAACCCGAAGATCGGTCCGAGCGACATACCCTTCGACGTCAACGGCCGGCATGTCGTGCTCGTCGACGACGTCTTGCATACGGGGCGAACGGTGCGTGCCGCGATTGAGTGCCTGCAGGACCACGGCCGACCGGCACGCGTCTGGTTGGCTGTGCTCTGCGATCGGGGCGGAAGGGAGCTTCCCATTGCACCCGATTTCGTCGGACGCACCGTCGATGTCGGCGAGACTGGACGGATCGACGTTTGGGTCGACGCGGCAGGGCCCGATCGGGTCGTACTGACGGAGGGGGAGTGATGCCCGGCTTTCCGCATCGCAGTCTGCTCGACATCGAGGGGCTGACCCGGGCTGACGTCGAGCGAATCCTCGACACCGCCGAAGCGTTTCTTCAGGTGTCTCGCAGGCCAGTCCGCAAAGTTCCGACGCTGCGCGGCAAGACCGTCATCAACCTGTTCTACGAATCATCCACCCGAACCCGGACGTCGTTCGAGCTCGCTGGAAAGCGCTTGAGCGCCGACGTCATCAACATGAACGTGTCGGCGTCGAGTGTGAAGAAGGGTGAAACCCTGCAGGACACTTGCCGCACGCTGCAAGCAATGCACCCCGATGTGATCGTGATTCGCCATGGGGCGTCGGGCGCTGCCAACTATGTAGCCTCCAAGATCAACTGCAGCGTCATCAACGCCGGCGACGGCATGCACGCCCATCCGACCCAAGCATTGCTCGATGCGTTCACCATTCGCCGGGAAAAGGGCACGCTCGAGAATCTGGTCGTCACGATCGTCGGCGACATCGCTCACTCGCGGGTCGCCCGCTCGAACGCGCACTTGCTCAAGCTCTTCGGCTCTGAGGTTCGAGTCGTCGGACCCCGAACGTTGCTCCCGGTCGCCGCCGACTCGCTGGGAGTTCGCGTCTTCGACCAGCCTGCACGGGCGCTCGAAGGAGCGGATGTCGTGATGGTGCTTCGCATTCAGAGTGAGCGGCTCGAGGGAGCCCTTCTCCCGAGTCTCCGCGAGTACGCACGCACGTTTGGAATTGGTACGCGCGAGCTCGCGCACGCCAAGCCGGATGCGATAGTGATGCACCCGGGGCCCATGAATCGAGGCGTCGAAATCGAGAACGCCGTCGCCGACGGTGAGCACAGTGTCGTCCTCGAACAAGTGGAAGCTGGCCTCGCCGTCCGGATGGCGCTGCTCTATCTCTTCGCGGGCGAGGGCCCAGAGCCTCTTGCGGTCGGCGAGGCGGATTGACGGGGGTTCGCACAGGTCTCGACCGGGTTGCCGACGGCGATTCCAAAGCGGTGCGGCTCATCGCGGGTAGGAAGATCGGGTTGTTGGCGCACGCCGCCAGCGTGGATAGCGCTTACAGGCCGGCAGCGAACGTCCTGCGAGAAGCCGGTGCGCGAATCACGGCGCTGTTCGGCCCCGAGCATGGATTTTCCGGCGGCGCCCAAGACATGGTCGGCGTCGGGAGCGACGCTGGCTCCGAAGTCCCGGTCTACTCGCTCTACGGGGACGAGGCGGCGGCCTTGAGCCCCGACCCTTCCTGGCTCCGCGACCTCGACGCGATCGTCATCGACCTTCAAGACATCGGCTCCCGCTACTACACCTACGTGTGGACGGCGGCGCTCACCATGAACGTTGCAGCCTCTCAGGGTACCGACGTGATCGTGCTCGACCGACCAAACCCGCTTGGCGGCGTACGCGTCGAAGGCGCTCCGCAACGCGATGGCTATCTCTCGTTCGTGGGGCTGTACCCGATTGCTGTGCGGCACGGGCTGACGATCGGCGAGCTCATGCAATGGGTGTGCGTTCACGACCAACTCGACCGCGAAGCGCTCCACGTCGTCCCCATGGACGGCTGGCAGCGTGCCATGAGCTTCGCCGAGACCGGCTTGCCGTGGGTGATGCCGTCGCCCAACATGCCGACGCCCGACACCGCTGTCGTTTACCCTGGAGGCTGTCTCATCGAGGGGACCACGCTTTCCGAAGGGCGTGGGACGACCCGGCCTTTCGAGCTCTGGGGTGCCCCCGGCCTCGACGTCTCCGCCTTGCTCGCCCTCGACTTGCATGGAGTCACACTGCGCCCCGTCGAGTTCGTGCCGACCTTCCAGAAGCATGCGGGCGCGGCCTGCGCCGGCGTGCAAGTGCATGTCACCGATCCGTGGGTCTTCCGGCCGTACGAAGCGTACGTCCGAATGCTCGCGGCCGTACTCCCATCCGTTCCCGCGGATTCGCGATGGCGGACGAAAGTGTACGAGTTCGTGTCGGACCGTCCGGCCATCGACTTGCTCACAGGTGGTCCCGAGCTTCGCACTGCGATCGATGAAGGCGCGCCGCTAGATGCGGTGCTTGCGCGTGAGGCGCGAGGCGCAGCGGAGTTCGACGGGCAGCGCCGCGCCGCATGGCTCTATCAGAAGTGACGGAAGCCCGATCGCCGCAGGTCGACCGCCTGACCGTTGGCGTCGAGCACCTCGATGACGTTGCCGTCGATGATCTCGCCGATCCTGGTGGCAACGGCTTCTGCGCCGGATGATGCGGGCGCAGTGAACAGGAGCTCGTAGTCCTCCCCGCCCGCGAGCGCGAGCTCGCGTGCGTCCAGGCTCAGCGCGTCCGCGGCGATCACGTGACCTGGGGCGGTTGGCACGGTGTCCGCGTACAGCGTAGCACCGACTCCGGAGGCCTTGCAGAGGTGCTCGAGATCTTGAAGACAGCCGTCGGACACATCGACCGCCGCCGTGGCGACTGCCGCGAGCGTCTTGGCAGCATGCCCGTTGATCGGTGGGCGCCGCCACCGGTCGATGAACTGCTCGGCGCGCTCGATGCTCGGTCTCTCAGCGTCGAGAATCGCGAAGCCGAGCGCCGCGGCGCCAAGCGTACCCGTGACGTAGACCGAGTCGCCCCGGCGCGCGCCGTCACGCGTCACAGGACGCTCAATCGGCAGTCCGAAAACCGTGGTCGTGACCGACAATGCTTGTCCCCGGCTCAGGTTGCCGCCAATGACCCTCGCGCCGGTCAACCGGGCAGCACCTGCCAAGCCCTCGATGAGCTCATGGAAATCCTGCTCCGACAAGTCGGCGGGCAACGTAAGCGCGATAGTCGCCGCGCTTGGCATTGCAGCCATCGCCCAAACGTCGCTGGCCGCTGCGACCATGGCGCGCCGTCCGAGGTCACGCGAAGAAATCAAGTCTGTCCGGAAGTGCACGCCCTCGACCTGCGTGTCGACGGTGATGACGGTCGGGCGGCCGCCAAAATCGAACACCGCCGCGTCGTCGCCGATGCCCACCACGACTCCGCCAGGCTCGGCGTCGAGCTCGAAGCGAGTTTTCAGCCACTCGATTTTGGAGAACTCGTCACGCATCATCGTCGGCCGCAGGGAGCGTCACGGTGAACAGTGTGCCCTGGCCGAGTGTGCTGCTCACTTCGATCTCGCCTTCGTGTCCATCGACGAGCTGCTTGACGATCGACAGCCCGAGCCCGGCGCCACCGTGCGAGCGGGTCGTGCCGCCGTCGACTTGGTAGAACGCGTCGAAGATTCGAGAGAGCTTGCCTTCGTCGATGCCGATGCCCGTGTCACGCACCGTGAGCACGACCGCCGGCCGCGTCGTGGCGAACAGAGCCGTTCCGAGGCCCGAGGGGCCGCCGGTTGTGAGGTCTCCACTCCTCGCGGACAAGCTCACAGTCCCGCTATCACCGGTGAACTTCACCGCGTTGTCGGCGAGATTGAGCAGGATTTGACGCAGTCGCACGGTGTCGCCCCAGAGCTTCGGAGTGTCTTCGTCCACTTGAATGTCGAGAGTGACATTTCGGCGATTCGCGGCGGGAACGATCGTCGAGCCAATCGCGGAGAGCAGGGCGCGGGCGTCGACCGCCTCGTGATGAAGCTCGAGGTTCTTTGCTTCGAGACGCCCCAGATCGAGAAGGCTGCTAATGAGACCGAGGAGCTCGTCCGCTTTGCCGCGAATCGTCTGCAAGAACTCGGTCTGCCCTCCGTTCAAGGCGCCGGCCGCGCCGCTCTCGAGCATCTCCGTGTAGCCGATGATCGATGTGAGCGGAGTTCTGAGCTCGTGGCTCACAGTGGCGAGGAAGGTCGACTTCAGCTTATCGAGTTGCTTCAGGTCCTCGTAGGATTCCTTGAGAGCCTCGTTCTTCTCAGCGAGCTCTCGGTAGTTCTCGCGAACGCTCGCGACCTGCATCGTCGAAGCCAGTTGTGCTCGGTGACCGGAGAACACGAGAAGCTCGATGACACTCTTGAGGTGGTTGCAGAGCTGTTCGGCGATCTCCTCGCGAACACGAGGCATTCGATTGTAGTGGCCGCGTAAGTTGTTTGGGTCGATTGTGCCGTCGACCGACGTGAGCGAAGCAGGAGGGCCGTTGCTTTCCGACGGCACGTAGGGCCCCACGATGAAACGCCCGATCGGTCTGCCCTGATACACTAAAGGCACGATGCGGTACACCGCGCCCGTGAAACACGGATGCACGATCGCCTCGCCTTTCGGCTCGAGGTCCCGCACGGAAGATACAGTCGCGGCGCACTGCTGAGCGCCGTCAACAAGCGTGTTTAGATAGTTGCACAGCGGTTGGTCACGGTGGACATCGGCTAGCAGGTCTCCCTCGTGCGAAATCACGCGCACCGGTAACCCGAACAGGCTGAAGAATGACTTCGACACGGATGTGACGGAATCACGGCTCAGCACATCCTCGAGACGGACGACGTCGCCCATCAGGATGTCTCCGGCGCTGGCTTCGTCTTCGATCATCGCTCTGTTCGCCTCACGTCGTGTTTCAGCTGGGATTCGATTTCTTGCATGAATCGCAGCGGGCTGATTCCAAACTTCTCCTCGAGCCCGTGCGCATCTTCGAGCTTGTTCCAGGTTTCGCGGATCAAGCCCGTGAGCGTCTGCATGACCCCGTAGCCACGCGTAGCAACCGCCTTGAAGATCGTCTCGCGGCTCTGCTTCGCGATCGCGGCGAGCTCTTCGTCCGTGCGGATGTCATCCAAGTCGCGCTTGTTGAACTGAATTATGATAGGGACGCGCTCCGGATCGATCCCGTTGTCTTCGAGGTTCTTCTTGAGGTTGAGGAACGATTCCCGATTCGCGTCGGCTTCGCTTCGCTGCGAGTCGGCTACGAAGACCACGCCGTCCACCGCTTGCAGCACCAACCTGCGGGTCGCGTCGTGCATGACCTGCCCAGGAACGGTAAAGAGCTTCAGGCGAACCTTCAAACCACTCTGGGAGTCCATCGAGATCGGCAGCATGTCGAAGAAGAGGGTGCGGTCGTTTTGGGTCTCGAGCGTCATGAGCTTGCCGCACGTGTTCGACGTGCCGAGCCAATGAATCGCGCGCAGGTTGCTGGTCTTCCCGCTGAGTGCGGGCCCGTAGTAGACCAGCTTCACGGTGAGCTCTTTTGCGGCGAAATCGACTTGCATTCCCTCACGCGAGCGCGCCCGAGAGCCGCGAGCCTAGACCCGCAGCAGGAGCCACGCGCCCGCCCCCATCAACACCAACATGATAAAGAATGCCGCCCATGTCAGCGTCCTTTTGTGTTCAGTGGTCGTGGGGACCACCCGCGTGTCCTGGAGTTGCTGCGTCGCCAAGACGATGAGCTTGTCGATGCGGCGCGCGGCGTCCTCACTTCGGGAGGGGTCGACCTCCTGGACGTGGCGGTAGCGTTTCCCCGCTTCCGGCAAGCGCTCGAGCGCCATTGAAACCCCCACAAAGCGGCGATGCGCCTCTTCGTCCCCCCAGTCGGCCTCGACCCGTGCCCAGGCTTCGTCGATCGGATCCACGGATACGAAGGGTAGCACGCTCGATCCAAGGACAAAACTGGCTCAAAAAGACTTCAAAAAAGTCAAACATGCGCGCGTCTCGGTCCACGGGAACAAGAGCGCTGGCCGAACCCGTTGAGTGGGAGAAGGGCTCAGTTCGCCTCGCCTCTTCCCACATCCGATATGTACCTACATCAACGCAAAAAACCTATTTAATTCTATCACTTGGAGTTCAGAAAGAAGTTGACATCGGGTCGCCTCCAGCCGTAGTTTCCAGCTCAAGTGGGAAGCAGTGGGATCAAGTGCCAAGGCGCGCCCCATTAGCACGAGAGGCCTAGGTTGTTCCGAGGACGCTACGAGCACAGCATCGACGCCAAGGGCCGCACGTCGGTCCCGTCGCGCTTCCGCGAGGTGATGGTCGCTCAGGGCGACTCGCAGCTGGTCGTCACGACGGGGCTCGACGCCTTCCTCGTTGCCTATCCGATGAGCGAGTGGCTTGCGTTCGAGAAGCGGCTCTCGGAGCTCCCGCAGTTCGACGCGGACGTCGTGACCCTCAAGCGCATCTATGTGTCGGGGGCCATCGAATGCGAGGTCGACAAGGTGGGTCGGATTCTGATCCCCGCTTCGCTTCGAAAGCACGCAGGCTTCAGTCGCGACGCGCTGTGGGCCGGCATGGGCGGCTACATCGAGCTTTGGGCGAAGGAAAGCTTCGAGGGACTTCGCAACGAGGTGCTGGCCGATGAGAACCGCCGTTTGGGGATCGCCAAACGGCTAGCGGAGCTAGGCCTGTGAGTGCGTTCGACCACGTTCCAGTCATGCTCGACGAAGTGATGGAGCACCTCGCTCCGATGCCCGGTGGGATCTACGCAGACGTCACGCTTGGAGGGGGAGGGCACTCGCGCGCGATCCTCGAGCGGAGCGCGCCGGACGGCAAGCTGATCGGAACCGATCGAGATCCGGCAGCGTTGGAAGCTGCGGGCGCCGCGCTCCGGGCGTTTGGAGAGCGCGCGACGCTGCGCAAGGCGCGAATTCGCGACCTACGGGACGTACTCGATGCATTGCAAGTTGAGCGCGTGGACGGCGTGGTTGCGGACCTCGGTGTCAGCTCGGCGCAGCTCGATCAACACGATCGGGGTTTCTCCCTCGCGAACGATGGCCCGATCGACATGCGAATGGACCCGACCGAGGGCGAGACGGCGCTGGAGCTCATCGGGCGGAGCGACGCGGAGAGCTTGGCGAATGTGATCTATCGATACGGCGAGGAGCACCGCTCGCGGCGCATCGCACGATCGCTGAAGCGCGCCTACGAGGAGGGCGAGCTCGAAACCACCGGAGATCTACGCCGCGCGGTTCACAAAGCGACTGGTCCGAAGCGGGGACGGATCGATCCATCCACCAAGACCTTCCAAGCGCTTCGCATTGCGGTGAACGAGGAGCTCGCCGACCTCGAAGCGTTTCTCGGACTGATACCGAGCGTCCTCAAGACGGGCGGCGTAGTTGCCGTGATCAGCTTCCACTCCCTCGAGGACCGGGTCGTGAAGCACACCTTCCGAGACAGCGGAAGCCTCGAGCCGCTCACCAAGCGACCGATGGTCGCGACCGACGACGAACGCGATCGCAACCCGAGGTCCCGCAGCGCGAAGCTCCGCGCGGCAAGGCGAGTGGAGGAGAGCGCGTGAAGAACCGCTTCTTGCCTCTCTGGTGTGTGGCGGTCCTTGCGACCGCAGCGGCCTTCGTCGTGCACCTGTCGATTCGCTTCGAGACCGTGCGGCTCGGCTATGAAGTGAGCGAAGAGCGTGAGCGACAACACGACCTCCTGCAGGATCGTCGTCTCCTGTCGATCGAAGCGGCGACGCTGCGGCAGAGCGGACGCATCGAGACTATCGCCCGCGGGACGCTGGGCATGGAGGTGCCAAAGCCCACGCGCATCGTGACGATGAAGGAAGGTCGGAAGCCGACCGCCGCGGGGAGGGTGCGGTGAAGGCTCACTCCAATCGGCGGCAGCGGTGGTTTCGGGCACGGGTCGCGTTCCTCGGCCTCTGCTTGATGGGCGTGGCGATGGTCGTCGTAGTCCGCGCGTTCCACGTGCAGGTCGCTTCGGGCGACCGCCTTCGCGAGATGGCCGAGGATCAGCATCTTCGGAAGCTCCGGGTCTCACCGCGTCGTGGCGCGATCTACGACCGTCACGGGGCGGAGCTCGCGGTCAGCGCAGATGTCGATAGCGTGTACGCCAACCCGCGGCGGCTGAAGGCCATGGAGCAGAACCCGAAGCTCGTCGCGCGCAGGCTCGCGAAGGTTCTGGACGTCGACGCACCGCGCCTCGAACAGAGGCTTTCTTCGGACCGCTACTTCGTCTGGATTGAACGCCGGGTCACGCCGCGCGAAGCGAGCCAAGTTCGGGAGCTCGATATTCCAGGCGTCGAGCTCACTACGGAATCGCGGCGCTACTATCCAAACACTCATCTCGGTGCCCATCTCGTCGGGTTTGCGGACATCGACGGCCGCGGAATCGAAGGTATCGAGCTGGCGTACGAGGAACAGCTTCGTGGCTCCGACCGCCGGGTCGACGCGATTCGCGATCGCCGCGGCCAAGTCGTCTTCGCGGACGACATGGAGGACGATCGCACCATGCAGGGGCAGAACGTCGTGCTGACGATCGACAAGACCATTCAGCACGTTGCTGAGCGGGAGCTCGCGCTGGGCGTGCGAACGTTCGAAGCCCGCGGCGGAAGCGTCGTCGTGATGGACCCCTCGACCGGTGAGATTCTTGCCCTCGCCAACTACCCTCCGTTCAACCCGAACGAGCCGTCCAAGCACCCGACGGCGCATCGGCGAAACCGAGCACTCGTGGACCGATTCGAACCGGGTTCCACGGTCAAACCGTTCACGATCGCGGCCGCGCTTGCGGCGGGCGCGCTCAAGCCCAACCAGTCGATCAACTGCGAGAACGGCGTTGCCCGTATCGGAGGTCGTCGCCTTCACGACGCGCACCCGTACGAGTGGCTCACGCCGACTCAGGTGCTCGCGCATTCGAGCAACATCGGGACGGCGAAAATCGCGCTCGATCTCGGCAAGAAGGATCTCTATCGTGCGTTTCGCCGTTTCGGCTTCGGCGAGCCGACAGGCATCGGCGTGCCAGGTGAAACCGCGGGCATCCTTCGGCACTACCGACGCTGGTACGAGATTGATACGGCGACGATTTCATTCGGTCAAGGCATGAGCGTTACCAACGTCCAGCTTGCGACGGCAATGGGTGCCATCGCCAATGGCGGCCAGCTCATGCAACCGATGCTCGTGCGCCGACTGACCGATGGACATGGCGCGACGATCGAGGAGAACAAGCCAAGAGTTCGGCGGCAAGTGGTGCCCCGCCGCGTCGCCAAGCTCGTCGGGCAGATGCTCACCGCAGTTACGGAGCCAGGGGGCACGGCTGTCGAAGCGGGGGTGGACGGCTACCTCGTTGCGGGCAAGACCGGCACTGCCCAGAAGGCGGACTACGTGAAGGGAGGCTACGCGAAGGACAAGTGGCTCGCGTCGTTCATTGGCTTCCTTCCGGCAGAGCGCCCCGCCATTCTCATCTCCGTCGTGATCGACGAGCCTGTGATCGCCCACTACGGCGGCACGGTGGCGGGACCGGTGTTCCGCCGCATTGCCGAGGTCACGATGCGCCATCTGGGGATCGCGCCGGAAGGCCGGCAGGCGATTCTCCGGAAGAAGAAGGAACAGCGAAAGGCCGTCGCCGCGTCGGACTCCGCGACCCCTATCGACAAAGAAGCGGTGGAACGGGGACAGAGCGCGGTCCCGGACGTGCGTTCGCTGCCGCTGCGGCAGGCCGTGATCGCGCTGCACGCGCAATCGCTGGTTCCGGAGGTCGAGGGCTCCGGCATCGTGGTGTCGCAGGACCCGCTCCCTGGCAAGGCCGTTTTGCACGGCGCGGTGGTGCGCATCAAGCTCCGCAAGCGCGTGTTTGGCGGAGAAGATGACGCTCCCGAAACCGGCGGCAAGACACTTGCCGCCGCGGTGCCGGGGAGTCCGCATGCTCCGTGATGCGAGAGACGGCATGACGCTCGGGCAGCTTCAAGAAGCCGGGGTCGGCGGCCGCATCAGCGGATCCCCGAGGCAGCTCGTGAGCGGCGTACAGCACGATTCACGTCGAGTCGTCCCTGGTGATCTGTTCGTCGCCATACCGGGCACGACCCACGACGGAATCGGTTTCGTCGACGGCGCCCTGGGGAGGGGTGCAGTTGCCGTAATGGCCGAGCGACCAGTCGAATGCGACGCGCCGCAGCTGACGGTTCCAAACGCGCGCGTAGCCCTGGGGCGCGCCGCTGAGCTCGTTTACGGTGCACCGACCAGCAAGCTCCGTACGGTGGGCATCACCGGAACGAATGGGAAGACCACCACCGCGTATCTCGTCAAACGAGCCATCGACGGCGCTCAGGGCAAGGCAGCACTTGTCGGCACCACCGGGATGCTCGTTGGCGCCGAAGAGCGCCCGTCGCTGCACACGACGCCCGAAGGGGACGACATCTCCCGGTTCGCGGAGGAGGCTCTGAAGGAGGGCGCAACGCATCTTGTGCTCGAGGTGTCGAGCCACGGACTCGCGCTCCACCGCGTCGATGCGCTCCGGTTCGAGGTCGCAGCGTTCACCAATCTCTCGCGAGACCACCTGGATTTCCACGGCAATTTCGAGAACTACGGGGAAGCGAAGGCAAGGCTTTTCACAGAGCTCTCGCCCAAGCACGCGGTCGTGCACGTCGACGACCCGTTCGGAGAGGCACTCGCGGCCCGGCTTTCCGGACCCGTCATTCGCTGTTCGCGGCGCCTAGACAGCGGGGCCGAAATCTTGGCAACGCAGTGGTCGGCAACTCGAGCTGGGATTCGGGCGTCGATCCAGACGCCCGCTGGCACCGTCGAGATCGAAAGCCCAATGCTCGGCGAGCACAATCTTGAGAACCTCCTCGTAGGGCTTGGCTGCGCCTTTGCGCTCGGGTTGGATCTCGGGCGTGTCGCCGCTGCTTGGCGTGTCGCCGGCGGGAGCCCGGGCAGGCTCGAGCGAGTTCCCCACCATGGCGATGTCGCGGTGTTGGTCGACTACGCACACACGCCCGACGCATTGCGTCGCGTGCTCGACACGATGCGTTCGGTCACTCCGAATCGGTTGATTGCCGTGTTTGGCGCGGGCGGCGATCGGGACAAGGGCAAACGCCCAGAGATGGGACGCGCGGGAGCCGAGCTCGCCGACGTTTGCGTCTTGACCAGCGACAACCCGAGAAGCGAAGACCCGCAGCGGATCCTCGATGAAGTCGAGGCCGGAGCGCGAGCGGTGGGCGCGAAGCCGGTTCGAGTGGCCGCGCTTGACGAAGCGCGCGAGGGCTACTGCACCATTCTCCATCGAGAGGACGCCATCCGCGCCGCGATCTCCGCCGCGAAGCCCGGTGATACGGTTCTCCTCGCGGGCAAAGGGCACGAAACGTATCAAGTGATCGGTTCCGACCGGATTCATTTCGACGATCGCGAGGTCGCGCGTGCCGCCATCGAGGCTGCAAGGGGAGAGGCCTGATGGCGACGCCGATCCCGATCAACCGTGCTGAGCTTCGCCGCGAGGACGTCTTGGCGGCGACCCGGGGCACTCCGAAGGGACCTGAGTGGCAGAGCGCGCGCGGCGTCGTGACGGATTCGCGCGCGGTGGAGCCGGGCAACCTCTTCATTGCCCTGCGGGGCGATCGTTTCGACGCCAACACCTTTGCCGAACAGGCCGCGCAATCGGGAGCTTCCGTTGTCGTGGTTGAGCGCGGGACGTCGTTGTCCGCAGACGTCAGCGTGGTCGAGGTTGAGGACACATTGGTCGCGCTGGGCGATTTGGCTCGCGCCCATCGCGATGCATGGCGAGGTCAGCTGATCGGCATCACCGGCTCGGTTGGCAAGACCACCACAAGAGTCCTGGCGGCCTCCGCGCTGCGCTCCGCAGGTCGCAACGTGCTTGCGACCACGGGCAACCTCAACAACCGGATCGGCGTTCCGATGACCCTCTTCCAGCTGGACGACTCGGTCGACACGGCCGTCGTCGAAATGGGAACGAGCGAGCCCGGTGAAATCGCGCGGCTGGCGGAGATCGCAAGACCCGAGGCAGCCATCGTCACCCGCGCGAGCCTGGCACACACAGAAGGGCTCGGCTCGGTCGAGGCGGTTGCGGATGAAAAGGTGTCACTGCTTCACGCGCTTCCGCCGGACGGTCTCGCCATCGCGTACGGCGACGACGCCCCCATCAAGAGGCGCGCATCGATCCTCCCTTTGGCGCGCAAGCTCTTCTACGGGCGCGGCGCGACCAACGACGTTCGTGTGCTCGACTGGACGGTGAGCGCGGCGGGCACGCACGCTGGGCTCCAAGTCCGCGGCCGTGGCGTCGAGCTCGAGATGGGCCTGATGGGAGAGGGCGCGGTTCTCAACGCCGCGGCCGTGATGACTCTTGCCTTCGGCCTCGGGCTTCCGCTAGAGGAGGCCGCGCGGGGTGTCGCCGACGTCAAGCCCATACCTGGCCGCATGCAGCCGCTCGCCGGCATGGGAGAACGGTTGATCATCGACGACAGCTACAACGCGAGCCCGGCGTCGATGGAGGTCGCGCTGTCGACTGCCCGCGCGATCTCCGAGCAGCGCGGCGCACCGCTGGTCGTCGTGCTGGGGGACATGAAAGAGCTCGGTCCCCATAGTGAGGAGGCCCATCGCCGCCTCGGTGAGCTCGTGGCGGACACAGACGTCTTCCTGTTCGTCGGCTGCGGCGATGCAATGCGTGCGGCGACCGACGCCGCGAACCGCCGGGGCGCCGACACGCTGTGGTTCGAAGACGCGTCCGAGTGCGCAGGGATCGCGGATCGGCTCCCGCTTCGCGCCGTCGTTTTGGTGAAGGGGTCCCGGTCGATGAAGATGGAGCGCGCGATCGCAGCCCTCACGGAGGGAGTGCAGTCATGATCTATTACCTGCTCTACCCACTACACACGCATGAGTCGCTGTCGTTCCTCAACGTCCTTCGCTACGTCCCCTTTCGGCTCTTGATGGCGACGATCACCGCACTGCTGCTGTCTTTCGGCTTGTACCCATGGTTCATTCGCCGCCTGCAGAGTAAGCAAATCGGGCAGGTCGTGCGGGCAGACGGACCCGAGACTCACCTTTCGAAAGCAGGCACGCCAACGATGGGCGGCGCGCTCATGTTGCTGGCCCTCGTGATTTCGACCGTGCTCTGGGCCGATCCGTCCAACTCGATGGTCTGGGTCGTCACGTTGATCACGGTCGCGTACGGCGTAGTCGGCTACATCGACGACACCTCCAAAATCCGCACCCGGTCGACCGGTGGGTTGGCGGGACGCTACAAGCTTTTGTTGCAGTTCTCGACGGCGATCCTCTTGTGCGGATGGTTGTTCTACGGGGAAGCGGGGCTGCCGAGCGACTGGCTCGAGATTCGGTATCGCCTGTCTGCGCCGCTTCTCGCGTTCTCCAAGTATCCGATCGAGCTGCCTCCTTGGCTCTACGTCATCTTTGCTTCGTTCGTGATCGTGGGCACCTCGAACGCGGTCAACCTGACGGACGGCCTCGATGGACTAGCGATCGGACCGGTGATGATTTCCGCGGGTACGTACGCGATGCTGGCGTACCTCGCCGGATTGACGCTATTCGGCAACGTCGTAGCCGGCTACCTCGACATCCCGCACATCGAAAGCGCTGGCGAGCTGAGCATCTTCGCCGCTTCCATCGTGGGCGTTGGCTTCGGCTTCCTTTGGTACAACACGTACCCGGCCCAGGTGTTCATGGGCGACGTGGGCTCTCTAGCGCTCGGGGGCGGGCTCGGCGCGTTGGCAGTGCTCACGAAGAACGAGCTGCTTTCCGTGATCCTCGGTGGGATCTTCGTCGTCGAAGCAGTGAGCGTCATCTTGCAGGTTGGGTACTTCAAGATGACGGGCCGGCGGATCTTCCTGATGGCGCCTATCCACCACCACTTCGAGAAGAAGGGGTGGCCGGAGCCTCGGGTCATCGTTCGCTTCTGGATCATCGCAATCATGCTGGCCGTGTTCAGCCTCGCCACGTTGAAGTTGAGGTAGTCGTGGATCTCTCGGGCAAGAATGTGATGGTGGTGGGGCTCGGGCAAAGCGGTCTGGCTGTCGTCCGCTTTCTCGCGGGTCGGGGCGCCCGCGTGAGGGTCAACGACCAGCGCGACGCCGATGCGTTGGGCGCCTCCGCTTCGAGCGCAGCGGCGCTCGGCGCAGAGCTGGTGCTTGGAGGGCATCCGGACGATGCGTTTGAAGGTCTGGATCTCATCGTCGTGTCTCCGGGCGTGCCGCCCTTGTCTCAGCTCGATGCGGCCGAGGCGCGCGGAGTCGCCGTCGTGAGTGAGATCGAGCTGGCTGCGCGCTTCATCGAGGCACCCATCGTCGCCATCACGGGTACGAACGGCAAGAGTACGGTCACCACGTTGATTGGAGAGATGTGCGCTCGGCTCGGGCGACCCATTTTCGTTGGCGGCAACCTGGGACGCCCGATGATCGAAGCCCTCAGCACCGATGCGGCTGCAAGAGGGGGCATTGTGGTCGTCGAGCTATCGAGTTTCCAGCTCGAACGCGTCTCGGAGATGAAGGCTCACGTCGCGGTCCTGCTGAACGTCACGCCGGACCACCTCGATCGCTACCCGTCCTTCGACGCGTACGCCAAAGCCAAGGCGCGAATCTTCGAGCGCCAACAGGCCGAGGACTTTGCCATCCTCCCGGCAGACGCGCCTGATCTGCGCGATCTAGCCGAGGATGGAGGGACGGTCGTGCTCTTTGGTGGCCTTCACGGCGAGGCTCGTGTGGTGGACGGCGCCTTGATGGATTCAGGAGGGGCGCTGCGAGTTCCCATCGCCGACCTTCGCCTCCGAGGCTCGCACAACCTTTCCAACGCTTGCGCCGCGGCGTTGGTTGCCCGCTTGATGGGCGTTCATGCCGACGACATCGCTGCCGTGCTCCGCGAGTTCGAAGGCCTGCCGCACCGCATGCAGTACGTTTGCGCCGTCGAAGGTGTCGAGTACATCGACGACTCCAAAGCCACGAACGTAGGAGCCGCCGTAGCCGCGATCGATGGGCTCACGGGGTCTCGAGGTAAGATCGTGTTGATCGCCGGCGGAGTCGACAAGGGCGGTAGCTACGAGCCCCTTCGTGATCGGATGATCGCGGAAGGACGTGCCGCGGTCGTGCTCGGCGAGGCTGCGCCGCTGTTGGAGCGCGCGTTCGTGAGCTCACCCATCGAGGTCCGGCGGGCCGAGTCGATGGCCGATGCCGTAGCGCATGCCGCCACTCTCGCGAAGCCGGGCGACACGGTGCTGCTGGCGCCCGCATGCTCGAGCTTCGACATGTTTCGCTCCTATGCCGAGCGGGGCGACGTGTTTCAACGAGCCGTACGAACCATTGGAGGGCAGCCATGACACGTTCCTCGAAACCCGCGGCTCCGCTCGAGCCCGGTCCGGTCGACGTCAGCCTGGCAGGGACGCTCATCGGGCTCATCGCGTTCGGCGTGGTGATGGTCTACAGCGCGAGCGCCGTCTACGCGGGCAACATGTTCGGCAATGGGTACCACTTCCTGATTCGCCAGACGGTCTTCGCGTCGCTTGCTCTCGTAGTCCTTGCGCTCTTCGCCCAAGTCAGAATCGAGTGGCTGCGAAAGTCTACGTACCCAGTCTTACTCCTGGCGGTGCTCCTCATGCTCGCGGTCGCCCTCGGCCTTGGACGAAGCGCCGGGGGGGCGACGCGCTGGCTCGCCATCGGTCCAGTCAACGTGCAGCCCGCAGAGCTCGCCAAGCTCGCGATGATCATGTGGTTGGCGCACTCTTTGGCCAAGAAGGCGCATCGCGTCCGTACGTTCTCCATCGGCTTCCTGCCCCATGTGATCGTTGCGGGCCTGCTGATGCTGTTGTGTCTGGCCCAACCGGATTTCGGGAGCGCGGTCATGATCGCGTTGCTGACGTTCGTGGTCTTGTTCGCCGCCGGGGCCCGCGCCGGCTATCTGCTTGGCGGCGTGTTGTTGGCATTGCCAGTCGGATATGCGGCGATTGCTTCGTCCCCGTACCGCATGCGCCGCATCAAGGCCTTCCTCGAACCGTTCGAGCATCGGCAGGGCGCGGGCTATCAGATCACCGAGTCGTTGATGAGCTTCGGTTCCGGTGGGTGGACCGGGGTTGGTCTCGGCGACGGTCGGCAGAAGTTGCTGTTCCTTCCCGAGGCCCACACCGACTTCATCAGCGCGATCATCGGTGAGGAGCTTGGCTTCGTCGGGGTCGTGCTTGTGTGCGCTGCGTTCGCCTGGCTGGTGTTTCGAGGGCTTCGTTCAGCTTGGCGGGTTCAAGACGAGTATGCTGGCTACTTGGCGGCCGGGATGACCTTGTTCATTGGACTTCAGGCCTTCATCAATCTCGCGGTCGCCATGGGGCTGTTGCCGACGAAGGGGTTGGCGCTTCCGTTCGTCAGCTACGGAGGCTCCTCGCTGATCGTGAATGCAGCGGCCGCCGGGATCATCCTCAATGTATCGCGCTTCGGAGTGTCGACGCCCAAGAAGGCGCAGGCCGAGGAGAAGCGCAAGCAGGCCCGGCCTCTGCTGCGAGCGGCACGGGGAGGTGCACGATGATCGAGCGCATCATGGTTGCCGGCGGCGGGACAGGCGGGCATTTGTTTCCGGGGTTGGCGGTCGTAGAGGAGCTCCGCCGGCGTGTGCCGCGCCTCGAAGTGAGGTTCGTCGGCACGGCGCGCGGCATCGAGGCCAGGATCCTTCCTGAGCGCGGAGAGGCGCTCGATCTCCTCGAGGTGACACCGCTCAAGGGGCAGGGAGCGGGCGCGCGGTTCAAGAGCTTTGCGCGCATTCCGGCTGCGATGAAGGAGGCTTCGTCCATGATGCGTGCGTTCGAACCCGACTTGGTCGTGGGGGTCGGCGGCTACGCCTCGGGGCCCGTCCTACTCGCTGCAGCTCTCTCGGGGAGGCCGACCGCGGTTCTCGAGCAGAACGCGCACGTCGGAATGACCAACCGCATTCTGTCCCGATTCGTCGACCGAGCGTACATCTCGTTCGAACAGACCGAGTCGGTGTTCGGAAAATCGAAGTCCCGTCTCACGGGGAACCCGGTTCGCCACGACTTCGTCGAGCATGCACGACTGGCGCTCGCTGATCCCGAAGGATTCGAGTCGCGCGCGCGGACGGTGCTCATCCTCGGAGGATCACAGGGCGCGCGGAAGCTCAACGAAGACGTTCCGCGCGCACTCGCGCATGCCGGACTGGCTGGGCGGGGCCTTCAGGTCATTCATCAGACCGGTGAGTCGATGCGCGATGAGGTCGAGGCGACGTACCGAGAGCTTGGGGTGGCTGCAAACGTCGTGACGTTCATCGACGACATGGCCCGCGCCTATTCGAACGCCGCGCTGATCGTGGCGCGTGCCGGCGCGACGACCTTGGCGGAGCTCTGCGCGATTGGCCGCCCGTCCATCCTAGTTCCGTTTCCGTTCGCGGCCGACGACCACCAGGCAAAGAATGCACGCGCGCTCCAAGAGCAGGGCGCCTCGATTTGCATCCGAGAGGCGGAGCTCGAGGTTGGGGCGCTGGGCAATCTCGTCGGCGAGCTCCTCGACGATCCCACGCGGCGGCGAGCCATGGCAGAGGCGGCGCGCGCGCATGGCAAGCCTGACGCTGCCGCGGCGATCGTGGACGACATGTTGGGGTGGCTCAGCGGGGGTGAGTCAGCCGAGGAGCCCATCGCGACCGCTGCGAGCGAGCCTCCGCGAGGCCACCAGTACGCTGGCCTCGCCATCGCTCCGGCGTTTCGCTTCGGAGCGGCCGAGGTGGCCGTCCGCCCAGTGATGCAGCGCCCGCGACGGCCGGTTGTCGTCGATGGGGCGGTGTGGGAGTAAGCGGCCATGTTTCGCGGACGGATTCGGTCGATACATTTCGTAGGGGTAGGCGGCGTCGGGATGAGCGGCATTGCAGAGGTGCTTCTCGACTCGGGCTTCGAGGTCACGGGATCGGACCTTCGCGAGAACGACTACACGCGGCGCCTCGCTGAGAAGGGCGCGTCGATCTGCATCGGCCACGAGGCCGACAACGTGAGCGACGCTGACGTTGTGGTGTTTTCCTCTGCGGTACCGGCAACCAATCCCGAGCTGGTCGAGGCGCGACGGGCCGGCGTTCCTGTGATTCCGCGTGCCGAGATGCTAGGCGAGCTCATGCGGCTCAAAGACGGGATCGCGATCGCCGGCTCGCACGGTAAAACCACGACCACTTCGCTGGTCGCCACCGTACTCCGCGGGGCTGGCCTCGATCCTACGGTGATCATTGGGGGCAAGCTCAACTCTCTCGGTTCGGGCGCAGCGACCGGCGCCGGTGATCTGCTGGTCGCCGAGGCGGACGAGTCGGACGGTTCGTTTCTCCATCTGATCCCGTCAGTCGCGGTCATCACGAACATCGACCCGGAGCATCTCGATCACTACGGGAGCCTCGACGGCGTGAAAGACGCGTTCATCGGGTTTGCAAATCGCGTTCCATTCTATGGACTGGTCGTCGCATGCCTGGATCATCCGAACGTTCAAGACATCCTGCCGCAGCTCGACAAACGGATCGTCACCTACGGCTTCTCGGCCCAGGCGGACTATCGGGCGCGAAACCCGGTATTCTCTGGACTCTCCGTCGGGTTCGACGTCGAGCACCACGGGAAGAGCCTCGGGCAATTCGAGGTCCGGATGCCCGGGATCCACAACGTCTTGAACGCCCTCGCCACCATTGCAGTGGCGGACGAGCTTCGTGTCGATCACGACCAAGTCCGCTCGGCCCTCCGGAGCTTCGAAGGGGTGCAGCGGCGGTTCTCCATCGTCGGGGAGGAGGCCGGGGTCACGGTCATCGACGACTACGGTCATCATCCCGCAGAAGTCGAGGTGACGCTCGAGGCCGCGCAGCGGGCCTACGGGCAGCGCATCGTGGTCGCCTTCCAGCCACATCGCTATACGAGGACCCGCGATTTGTTCGACGAGCTGACGCGGGCGTTCAATCGCGCTGATGTCCTATTCTTGACCGAGGTCTACGCGGCGGGTGAAGAACCCATTGAAGGGGCCGACGCGACACGACTCGCGGACGCGATTCGCGCACATGGGCACCGGGACGTGACCTTGGTGGAAGACCGCAACAAACTGGCGGAGGCGATTGGCGCGCGGGTGAAGCCTGGCGATGCGGTGATCACGCTCGGCGCCGGCGACATCACCAAGACCGGCCCTGAGCTTCTCGAGGTGCTTCGGCGATGAACAGGAGGCGAGCCCCATCGGCAGCCCGGAAGAAGCCGGTGCGCAAGAAGCCCATCGCGGCACAGGCGGCGAAGAAGAAGGACTCTCGCAAAGCGCCCCCCCGCAAGAACGCGCCGGCCAAGAAGACCTCGAGCTCGCAGCCTTCCCGGAGAAGCGCCGCGAGGCGAACGCCCGCGAAGAAGGTCGCGCGCGCGAAGGAGGCCTCGAACCGGGCGCAGAACCGGCGGCGGCCTGTCCCGAAGAGGTCGCGGAAAACGAGGTCGAAGAAGAGCCTCCGCGAGCGGCTCGCCGCAGTCAGTGAGGCCGTCGGGGCTTGGAGCGTTCGCTATCGCTCGGGCCTTCGGCGTGCGGGTCAGGGCCTATTGCTCTGCGGCGCGGCCGGAGCGCTGGTTTGGGCTGGGGCGCAGACGGCTCAATATGCGCGTTCTGCCGAAGCATTTGGGATTCGAGAGATCATCATCGAAGGCAATACGCAGCTGAAGGATATCGATGTGCGCCGGGCGGCGCGACTGCAGATAGGCTCAAACATTTTCGAAGTTTCTGCAGAAAATGCCCGAAATCATTTGCTTCAGCACCCTTGGGTCGAGGACGCAACAGTCGTCCGTCGGCTGCCGGGTCGTGTTCGGATCCAAGTGATCGAGCGCAAACCGGTCGCGTTGGTCGCTCTCGAGCAGCTCTACCTCGTCAGTGATGAAGGGGCCCTGTTCAAGCGACTCGGCGTCGACGATCCCGTGAATCTGCCCGTCATCACCGGCATCGCTTCCGAGCGGTTCTACGACGATCTCGACTACCGCACCGAGGTTCTGCTCGGTTCGATGGCGCTCCTCCAAGACTACGAAGGAGCTGGGCTCGCCGATCGGGAGCCCGTTTCCGAAATTCATTTCGATGGCGCGAATGGAATCGAGCTGTTCATCGGCGACGACGGCATGAACGTCCGCCTCGGCAACGCGCAGCACCGTCAGAAGCTGCGCCGCCTTCGCAGAGTGCTCGAACGCCTCGAGCGAGAGAAAACGCGACCTTCCTACGTATACCTCGACAACGTCCGAAGTCCTGAGCGCGTCACCGTCCGCATCCCTTGACCGGAGATGGACGTTTCGGCTTCGGCGAGGGGTTAATTCGCAGGGAAGAAAAAACGCATTTAACCCCACTTTTTTCTGCACAAAAGTTGTCCCGGCAAAACCCGTTTCTGTATGGGTCAAGAAGAGGCAAGGGATGGCGCAAAACGAGATCATTGCAGGGTTGGATTTGGGCACGACGAAGGTCTGCGCGATCGTGGCCGAGCAGTCGGAAGAAGGCCTAGACATCATCGGGATAGGCTCCGTTCCTTCAAAGGGTTTGAAGAAGGGTGTCGTCGTCAACATCGAGTCCACGGTTCAAGCGATTCGTGCGGCGGTCGAACAAGCAGAGACGATGGCCGGCGTGGAGATCAACGCGGTCTACGCCGGTATCGCCGGGAGCCATGTCCGTGGGATGAACCAGGACGGTGTTGCCGCAATCGCCAATCGAGAGGTCGCGCCCGAAGATGTCATGCGCGTGCTGGAACAAGCCAAAGCAGTTCCACTGCCGGGCGACCGGCAGGTGTTGCACGTCCTCCCGCAGGAGTACATCGTCGACGAGCAAGACGGCATCAAGGAGCCGATTGGCATGGCGGGTGTCCGCCTCGAAGCCCGCGTGCACATGGTCACGGCAGCTTCGACCTGCGTCGCGAACGTCACGAAGTGTGCGGAGCGGTGTGGGTTGTTCGTCGAAGAGGTCGTCTTGCAACCGCTCGCGAGCGCCCATGCGGTGCTGAGTAGTGACGAGCGTGAGATCGGCGGCGTGCTGATCGACATCGGTGGCGGCACATCCGACATCATCATCTATGTGGACGGCGCCGTCGTTCACACCAGCTCGATCCCGATTGGCGGCATCAATCTCACGAGCGACATCGCCACGGGGCTTCGCACACCGATGGCGGAAGCCGAACGCATCAAGATCAAGTACGGATGCGCCGCTTCGCGGATGGTCGACGACGAGGAGACAATCGAGGTGCCTTCAGTTGGGGGCAGGGCGCCTCGCTCGCTGCCACGGCGCGTGCTCTGCGACATCATCGAGCCGCGCGTGGAAGAGATCTTTGCCGCATGTCGCCACGTGATCGCCGAGACCGGCTACACGGACATGTTGGCTTCGGGTGCGATCGTCACCGGTGGGACGACGCTGCTCGATGGCTTGCCAGAGCTTGCAGAAGAAGTGCTCGGCCTGCCGGTGCGCCAAGGCGCGCCGACCGGCATCGGCGGATTGATCGACGTCGTGAAGAGTCCTGCGTATGCGACGGGCGTTGGATTGGTGAAACACGGTGCGGAACAACTCACGGGGAGCTCCGCGCCCGAACGCACAGTGGAAGTTGCCACGAGCCGAGGCTTCGGTCGCAGACTCGGTGCGTGGTTCAAAGAGGTTTTCTAGGAGGAATCGATGGGTATCTCGATCGAGTTCGCAGACGACGCGGAGCTTCAAGCACGCATCAAAGTCGTCGGTGTAGGTGGTAGCGGCGGTAACGCCCTCAATACGATGATTCAAAACGGACTCGAAGGCGTCGAGTTCATTGCGGCCAACACAGACGCCCAGGCGCTGGACCGCAGCCTGGCGCCAGTGAAGATCCAGCTAGGGCCCCAGCTCACGCGTGGGCTCGGCGCAGGCGGGAACCCAGACGTGGGTCGCAAGGCGGCGCTCGAGGACGTGCAGCGTCTGAGCGAGGCGCTCGAAGGCGCCGATATGGTGTTCGTGACGGCTGGCATGGGTGGTGGCACCGGCACGGGAGCCGCGCCGATCATCTCGCAGGTCGCCCAAGACCAAGGAGCTCTCACGGTCGGGGTGGTCACCAAGCCGTTCCTCTTCGAAGGCAGGAAGCGTTCGAAGAATGCAGAGCGCGGCGTGCAAGAGCTCATCGACTGCATCGACAGCATCATCACGATTCCGAACCAGCGACTAATGGCGCTCGGCGACGACGACATCACGATGCTCGACGCGTTCGCGCGGGCCGACGATGTGTTGCTGCAGGCCGTGCAGGGCATCAGCGACCTGATCATCAACGCAGGCATGATCAACGTCGACTTCGCCGATGTGAAGACAATCATGGCCAGCAACGGTCGGGCCCTCATGGGTACGGGCATCGCGAAGGGCGACCGACGCGCGCTCGAAGCCGCCGAGATGGCGATCAACTCGCCGCTCCTCGACGAGGTGTCCGTGCAGGGCGCAACCGGCATTCTCATCAACTTCACCGCCGGCCCAGATATCAAGCTCCGCGAGATCAACGAGGCGGCCGGGCTGGTTCAGCAGGCTGCGCACGAGGAGGCAGAGATCATCTTCGGCGTGGTCACCGACCCGACCCTGGCGGATACCGTGAAGGTCACCGTCATTGCGACGGGTTTCGAGAAGAGCGGGCACGCGCCGATTCCGCTCGGGCTTCACCACCAGGTGACGAGCAACCAAGCGTCGAACGGCTATTCCGCCAATCGGGCGATGCGGAACGCACCGGCACGGGCCGAAGACATGTCCTCCACCCTCGAGGGGGTGCCGGCCACTGTTCAGCAGCCCGCTGTGTCTCGGGCGTTCGGGGCGAGCGCGCTCCATGACGAGGCAGTGCTCGACATCCCTGCCTATCTGCGCCGCGGAGCACGGATCGCAGAGTGAACTAAGAGTTATTCCATACACTTAGCTTCAAGCCCGGCGTCGTCCGGGCTTTTTGCTGGGTCGGGCCGGCGGCTGGTACGCGCGAGGCACGTAAACGTTTCGCAAAAACCCTCCCATTGAGCTTTGCGCCCGCCCCGAAACCGGTTAGGTTCCAGATGTCGAGGGGATTGGATCCTGTACCAAATTCACCCCTCTAGCGTAAGTGGTGCCACTCTGGCATGATGTGGATTGGTTGATGGCGAGGACGACTGTTCAGGTAGGACACAATGAGCGGCGGGCTTGCCCCTGTTTCGGGGTGTTGTGCTTCCTTTGCGCGTTCATCGCTAGCGTATTCGGCGCCAAGAGTGCCTCGGCGGATCCGCCGGTTGCTGCGATCAAGGTCGGCGCACTGTCGGCTCCGGCCATCACACTCGGCTTCTCGAACTCGTATGTCATTGCGGCGGCGCTCGAGCGCCCCGCAATTCGGCCCCGGGGTGGGTGGTTGGGCTTCACGCTTTCCCGCGACCTCGTCGATCTGGTGAATCGCGTCGAGAAGCTTGCGGTGTTTGGCGTCGAGCTGAACCAACGCAAGCTCCCACAACGAGAGAAGCTGAACCTTCGAGTTCAATCCCGCTATGGCGGCGGTGTCGTGCAGTTGTACTACCGGCACTAGGTGGCGAAACACCATATCGTGCTGGTGCCAGGGCTCTTCGGCTTCGCCAAGCTCGGGGGGTTCGACTACTTCATGCATGTGGAGGAGGCGCTTGCCAATCGCTTCATAGAGGCGGACGCGAGCTGCGAGTTCGTGTTGGTCTCGTCGCCGCCGACCGGATCGATCGTCTACCGCACCCAGGTGTTGATGGACACGATTCAGAAGAGCTGCGGAGACGACGCAGGGCCTATTCATCTCGTGGGTCATTCCACCGGCGGCCTCGACATCCGCCTTCTGTCGTCTCCCTCCGCGTGGCCGGAACCACCTGCTTGGTTGGGGCGCGTCCGCACGGTGACGAGCATCTCTACGCCTCACTACGGCACACCGCTCGCCCATTTCCTCACCACCATGGCGGGCACGCGATTGCTCGAAGCGCTGTCGCTGCTCACGTACATCACGCTGCGTGCTGGTGGTCCGCCACTCACGATCCTCGCGCCGCTGATCGCCGCGCTCGGGAGGGCAGACCAACTTCTTGGGCTCGAGCTCAAGACGCTCGAACGCGTCACAGAGCTCCTCGTCAGCTTCGTGGCTGAGGAGGGGCAAGCGGAGATCCTCGAGTGGTTCCAAGGGATTCATCGGGACCAAGGCGCGATTATCCAGCTCACGCCGGAGTCCATGGACATCTTCAACGTCGGCATCGAGGACAATCCGAAGCTGCGGTACGGCTGCGTAGTTACACGGATGCCGCCTCCTGCGCCCACGCGACTCCTTGGAGACCTTCGTTCTCCGCTCGGCGCGCTCTCTGCGGGCGTCTTCTCGACGCTCTACGTCGGCGCAGGTCGCACCTCCCGGATCTACCCGCCCCCGAACCCATCACCCGAAGCCCATGCGTACCTCGAGAAGGCGCTCGGTCGGCCGCTCGACAACAGCTTGAACGACGGCCTGGTGCCGACGACGAGCATGATTTGGGGTGACGTCCTGTGGGCCGGGACGGCCGACCACCTCGACATTCTCGGCCACTTCCACGGAGACCGAGACAGCGCGCACACCGACTGGATGGTGAGCGGCGCGGGCTTCCGCGAAGACGACTTTGACGAGGTTATGGACGCGGTGGCGGAGTTTCAGTTGCAGGGGTAGCGGTCCGGCAGCGGCAGCGGCAGCGGCAGCGGCAGCGGCAGCGGCAGCGACAGTGCCGGCGAGTCAGAGTCAGACTCAGCTCCTGGGCTGAGAGCTGAGCTTGTCCGTGTCAGCCGCCCGTATCCGCGAGGTCGAATGTCTGTACAGCTTCGTTCTTCGCCTTCTCGATGTCGAAGATCAGCTCGATCGGTGTGCGAGAGAGCCAGAGCTGCAGCAGATCGTCGTAGTTGTCCGAGCTCGTGTGCGACGACTGACCGCCCGGGAGCTGAATCGTGCACGCGACCGGGGTGGTCCCCTCGCACTGGAAGCGCGTGGATGGGCCGGAGCTGTGGCGGCCGCTGCTGTTCGGGTTCGCCACGTCGACTGTGAACATGCCCCCCCGATTCGAGTAGAAGTCGTCTTCGCCGGGTGGGTTGTTGAACACGTTGAAGAAGCTGCTCAAGCTCGCGAGCAGGGATTCGAGCTGGAAGCCATGCTTCCTGCCCCAGGGCCATGAGGTTTCATCCTCGCCAAACTCGGCCACCAGGGCGGCGCCGGCGGTGTTGAACGCCGCGCCGATGATGTCGAACTTCGTTTCGACTTGCGGTGTCGTGTTGACGTTGTCCCAGTAAACATCCCCGGCTTTCAAGCGGGACGGGTCCATGATCGAGAAGTACGTCACGAACGCCGGGAAACTCTTGGTCGATTCGTCGCGCGCAAGTGCATCGTCGATGTCTCGAATGACTTCGTGCCAGGCGCTGCAGCCCGAGGCTTCTAGCACCTCGGATGCCTCGGCGAGCGGCGAATTCACGGGGTCGTTGCCCGCAAGCCCAGTTGGGCAGCTGAAGTTCCATGCGGTCAGCGCGTTGACGACCTTCTGGCCGTCGGACGTGAGGGTTGTTTGGTCATCATTCGCGATCGCGAGGATGTTTGGCAGCATGTCTTCGCCGATGAGCGACAGTACGTCGCTGATCGCAGCTTCGTTCGTTGCTCTCGTGTGCTCGTCTGTGGCTTCGATCAGCTCCACGATTCGAGCGGTTCGGTACCCGGCGGCGATGTTGTCGGTTTGCTGAGGTGCGAAACCGTCGTTGGTGGGGTTGCCGTCGAAGGCCGCACCTGTGTGGTCGCTGTTGGCCGTGATCAGGAAGCCATTGTCCCGGTTGTAGGTCTGCGGCAGCTCCGAGTACGCGAAATACTCCTCCCATTCGTAGTCTCCGTTTCCGGGGAGCGGCAACCAGGGGAATGGCTCGCCCGGGTCATCCATGTCGAGGTTCTCCGCCCAGGTCCGCTTCGGAATGCGGTTGTAGGGGAACCATCCGAAGTTGCCCTGGTCGTCGATGACCACCCAGTTCTGGCCGAGCGTCGTCACGCTTTCGAGGGCAGCGCGCGCTTCCTGGACATCGGTGGCCGTGGCCATGCCCATCAGGTAGTTGCCGTCGGTGTCCATGTCCGCGCCGGTCCACCGAAGCGTGATGGCGACGTCGTTGTCTACGTCGATCTCGCGCACCGGGCCGTGATGCGGAACGAACAGGAGCTCGCGCGTCTCGCTAGAGCCATCGCTGAAGTTCAGCTCGAAGTCGACGCGCACGAACTCGACGGTCTCACCCTTGAACTGCACACCAATCGGTTCGCCCGAGGCGTTCTTGACGAGCTCCTCGATGTACACATCGGTGAAATCGAGCCCGGTATTGGTGGCGCCCCACGCGATGTTCTCGTTCTGGCCGATGATCGGAGTCGGGATGCCGGCGAGCGTGACGCCGGCGGTGTGGAGGGTGCCGCTCCCATTCGTCTTGGAGTCGAGGTGTGCGAGATACCACACGGCAGGTTGCGACAGCCCGAGGTGCGGGTCGTTCGAGAGGAAACTCTTGCCGTTTTCCGTCTTCGAGGGTCCGAGCACCCAGTTGTTCGAGCCAATGTCGGAGCCCACGATCTGTGTTTCGGGAAACAAGCGGGCGAGGAGCTCGGTTTCGGACAGCTCGGTGCTCAGCTTGCTCACCGCCTTGTTGGCGCGGCGGTGGAGCGCCAGCCGTTTCGCGCGCTCCTCCTTCGGCGCGAGCGAAGCGGCCTGTGGCGGGTAGGTTCCCTCTTCGAGGATCGGGGACTTCTTAATCGGCTCGAGGCTCCAAAGGTCCAAGTACCGATCGTTGTTCGCGATCTCGGTTCGCGCCTCTTCGGCTTGGAGCTGCTTGTTCTCGTCGTTGGTCAGGCTTCCCACGAGGGTGAACACCGTTGCGAAGCTGTCGGCTGGGGTCCAATACGGGGCATCTTCCGGGTCGTAGTCGAGCACGATGCTTTCGAACTCGGCCGGCCAAATCGCCCCGTTCGCGCCTGCACGCACGTCGTCGATCCACTGGTTCACCCCAACCGAGTAGGCCTCTAGCATTCTGACGATTTCCTCCTCTGCCCCGGCGAGCACCGCCTCCTCGGCAGGTTGTCCGTCGCGCGTCGAGTACAAAGCCCGGTTCCGAGTTGCGGTTCGGATGAGCGGCTCCAATAAGCCCGCGCTCTCGACGACGGGCTTGTTGACGACGTTCGCGAGACGGCCCGTGGAGAGTCTGCGCTGGAGATCCATCTGTACGAAACGGTCCCGCGCATGGAAGTAGCCGATCGCCATGGCGCAGTCCTCGTCGGTCTCGCAATCGGCGTGGAAGACGCCGTACTCGTCGACATAGACCGTCGCATCGGGGGGCCATGCGAAAGCCGATCCACCGCCGCCCCCAGAGCCACCAACACCGCCGCCACCCATCCCGGCTGTTCCGCCGGAGCCGGCGTTCCCCCCGGTCCCGCTCGAGCCGCTGCTACAGCCCCAAAGAGTCATGAGTCCAAGCAGAAGACAGACCAATCCCACGCGCATGCCGCACCTCTTTCGGTTACAAGAAGCGGCGACGATAGCGGTATTGGTGGCGCAGCTCAAGCAGCCTTTGCGCTCAGCCCAGGCCGTATTCGGTTCGGTGCTCGCTCAGGTACGCGATGTAGTACTGCGCGGGCTGGCCGCCTTCGATTTCGCCATCCTCGGCGGCGGCGTTGAGCTGCTTCATCAGGTTGCCTAGGCGCTTCGAGGGCGGGACGCCGAATGCCTCCATGATCGCGGTGCCCAATCCCTTCGGCAGCGGCGCCACTTTCTCGTCGTCCTCCTTGAGATCACGGATGCGCTTGGCGAGCAGGCTGATCTGTTGCACGCCGCGGCGCCGTTTCTCGGGGCGCTTCGTCGTGATGTCTGCGCGGCTCAGGTCGAGCAGGTCGCGGAGGCCGTCACCCATCTGCTTGTAGAAGCGGCGAACGGCAGCGTCGGTCCAGTCTTCCTCGTACTGGGCAGCGCGGAGGTGGTGCAAGATTAGGAAGTGAATTCGCTCGCGCTCGAATCCTTCGAACCCGAGACGATCGGCGACGCGCTTGCGGAACATCGAGGCGCCGACCTCGGCGTGCCCGTAGAAGGTGACGTTGCCATGATCGTCGATGCGACGGGTCTTCGGTTTGCCGATGTCATGAAGGAGTGCTCCCCAGCGCACCTCGAGTCGCGGCACCGATTGCTTCACGACCTGCTTGGTGTGTTTCCAGACGTCCTTGTGCCGCCACTCGTTGTCACCGAAGCCCACCATCGCGGCGACCTCGGGGAGCCAAGCATCGAGGCAGCCGACCGATTCGACTGCGTCGAGCCCGGGCTCGGGATGCTTCGAGGTGAGCAATCGGTCCATGTGCTCACGGAACACTGCCTCGGGAACTGCGCGCCACTCCGCGGGGGAAGGGCGCCCGGGCGCGTCCTCCGCGAGAGAAGGCTCGGACGCCACGTCCGCCGCCCAACTGAGCGCTTCCACCGCCCGTTCGGGCGTCACCTCTCGCTTGGTCACCGCCGACATGGTTCAGCCTAGTATATCGCCGAGCGCCTCGATCAGGCGCTGATTCTCGTCTGGCGTGCCAATCGTGATCCGAACGCAGCTGCGGAGCCTTGCGTCCCCGTGTGTGAACTGACGCACTGCGATTTCCATGTCGAGGAGGTCACTGCAAAGCTTCGAAACGTCGCCGGAATAGCGTACGAGTAGGAAGTTCGAGTCGCTTGGAAAACAGGTGAGCGCCGGATGCCGGTCGAGGTCGGCCGCGAGCCGCTCTCGCTCGGAGACGATCGTCGTGATGTGCTCTTCGAGCAGCGGCGCCAAATCGGTCAGCGCGAGGGTGGCCACCAGCTGAGCCGGGGTGCTTAGGTTGAACGGCTGGCGCACCTTGTCGAGCTCTGCCGAAAGCGCTTCGTCGAGGCGTACCCAACCGACGCGTACGCCTGCAAACCCGACTTTCGAGAGCGTTCCGAGCAAAGCGCATTGGGGTGTCTCTTCACAAAGCGTAGCGAACGACTGACCCGAGTATGCGCCATACGCTTCGTCGATGACGTGCAGCATGTTCGGAAACGCGTCGACGAGCGCCTCGATTCTGTCGGGGGAAAAGCAGTTCCCGGTAGGGTTGTTCGGCGTTGCGTAGTAGACGAGGTTCGGTTGGGTCTTCTCGATTGCGGCGGCCATCGCATCGGCGTCGAGGTCCCATTGATCGTCGAGCGGCACGCCGGTCGCCTGCCAGCCGTGCGCGCGGCTCGTCATGCCGTACATCACGAACGTCGGTTCGGGGAACAGGACGACCGGACGCTCTGCGCCCGCCCGCGGGGTCGCCATGGCGGTCGCCATCAGCGCGATTAGCTCGTCGGAGCCAGAGCCGAGCACATACTCGTCCTCGCTTCCGCCGAGCCCCCAAGCCAAAGCCTTCCGAAGCTCCGTTGCACGGCCGTCGGGATAGCGATTGATCTCCGCCATGTGCATCACGCTTGCGACGCGTGCGCGCGCTTCGGGCGGTAGCGTCCAGGGGCTTTCGTTGGCGTCGAGCTTGACGGCGGGTGGGCTAGGGGGCACCCGGTACGCGGACAGCTCCGCGAGCTCTGGCCGAAACAGCGATTTTAGGGATTCGATCGACATCGGGTTCACCGGTCGGGCGACGTCATTGCACGCGGAACGCCGGTGTAAAGCGGGCGGCCGGAATCAGCGAAAGCTCAGTGGAGGACCAGGTCGGCCTGCTCGCGCGCCTCTTCGAGGGCGAGGCTGATCACGTGGGCGTCTTTGGCGTCTGGGCGGGCCTTCAAATACGCGGCCAAGTCCTCCGAAGCAGCGCCGAAGGTGCGAAGCGCGTGAGCCAAAAGACCCCGATCGCGACGGTGTTCGGGCGCCTGCGTGAGCTCGACGAGATGATCACACGCGAGCATCGCCCGGGCATAGTCGCCGCGGCGACGATGCGCGTTCTTGAGATTGGCCAACATACGAATCGTGATCGTGTGGGTGTCGACGGGCTCGAGATAGCTCGGGTGACGCTCCATCTCTGTCCCGAGGAACTCAGCCGCCAGGTGGCTCAGACCGTGCCCGTCGAGGAGCGCGCCTTCGTTGAACGGATCTTGATAGACGCCCTCGGGTCCGCCTACGCGAACGAGGAAGTGACCTGGAAACCCGACGCCTTCGACATCCATGCCGGCACGCTGGCCGATGGCCATCGTGAGCACGGAAAGCGAAATCGGGATTCCCTTGCGGCGGAGCATTACCTTGTCGAGGTAGCTGTTGTTCGGGTCGTAGTAGTCATCCCGCTCGCCTTGGAAACCGAGCTCTTCGAACAGGAGCTCAGCGAGGATGCGGCCGTCCCGTTCGGGCGTCGAGCGCAGGCCGCGCCGAATCAACGCTTCCGCTCCCAGGCCATCGAGCGCGCGGCGCAAGGCGTGCTCGTCGAGGATCGGGTTGGCTTCCTTGGCGAGGAGGATGGCAACGTCCTCGACCCGTGCCCCGGGACGCTCCAACATCGACACCAAAGGATCTGCGCTCGCCACGATTCTAACCTTGCGTTGAAGTAGATTGACCCATCGAACGCTGATGTCGAGCCGATCGCTGTGCTACACCGACCCTGTCCGCAAGCGTATGTGTAGTTCCGGTGGTTGACGAATTTCTGCACACATTGGAGCACGGCCCTTCGTACTGGGCTTACGCGCTCGTCGCAGGCGCCGCCGGTGTCGAGTACGTTTTCCCACCGATCCCGGGGGATACCGTTGCTTTGTTTGCCGTCGCGTTGGCGGTTCGCGCGAAATTGCACTGGCTGTTCGTGTACCTATCGATGACGGCCGGCGCGCTCATCGGTGGTATCGGCGCGTGGGGGTTCGGTTTATGGCTTGCGAACCACGAGGGGAGTTGGCCTGCGTTTCTGAGATCGGCGAGCGCAACGCGAGCTCTCGACGCAGTGCGTCGAGGCTATGCGCAGCACGGCGGGATGTACCTCGCGGTCAATCGCTTCTTGCCGGCGCTCCGCGCGTTCTTCTTCGTTGGCGCCGGGCTGTCCCGTATGCGCCTAGGTGCGGTCATCCTGTACGGAGGTTTCTCGGCCCTCGTGTGGAACGCGATTCTGATGGGAGCGGGATACGCCGTCGGCAGCAACTGGGACGTGCTCAGCGACCTCGCGGAACGCTACACGGTAGCCACGTTGATCCTCATCGTGATCGTCGTGGCCGGCGTCGTCGCCCGTTTCGTGCACGATTCGAGGCGCCCGTAGCGAGCTCAGCGGTCGCGTGACGGAATCGGTGCGTCGGCCTTCACCATCGAACGCACGAGCTCACGGTTCATGCGCGCGATCCATCGGAGGCTCACGCCCTTCGGGCACGCCGCCTCACACTCGCCGTGGTTGGTGCAGCCGCCGAAGCCTTCTGCGTCCATTTGTCCGACCATTCTGCGCGCGCGATCCTGTCGTTCAGCTTGGCCTTGAGGCAGCAACGACAAGTGCGAGATCTTCGCGGCCGTGAAGAGGCTTGCTGAAGCATTCGGGCAGGCGGCCACACAAGCTCCACAGCCGATGCACTCCGCGGCATCCATGGCGCTGTCGGCATCTTCCTTCGGAACCGGCAGCTCGTTGGCCTCGGACGCGCTTCCTGTGCGAATCGAGATGTAACCGCCGGCCTGGATGATGCGCTCGAACGCCGAGCGGTCGACGACGAGGTCCTTGATCACGGGGAATCCGCTTGCTCGCCACGGCTCGAGCCAGATCTCGTCACCATCTTTGAACTGACGCATGTGGAGCTGGCAGGTGGTGGTGCGCTTCTGGGGGCCGTGCGCCAGGCCGTTGATTACCATTCCGCACGAGCCGCAGATGCCCTCGCGGCAATCATGGTCGAACGAAATTGGGAGATCGCCTTTCTCGATGAGCTCCTCGTTGACGACGTCGAGCATCTCGAGAAACGACATGTGCGTCGTGATGTCTCTTGCCTGATAGGTTTCGAATCGGCCCGCATCGCTCGGGCCGTTCTGGCGCCAGACGTGAAGGGTGAGATTGAGAAGTTCGTCGCTCATCGATAGGCCCCTTACTTGTAGCTCCGCTTGGACGGCTTGACGTACTCGAAGCTCAACGGCTCCTTGTTCAGACGCGGCTCGCTCGGGTTGCCGGTCCACTCCCAGGCGGCGACGTATTTGAAGTTCTCGTCGTCGCGGAGCGCCTCGCCGTTCTCCTCATACTCCTCGCGGAAGTGGCCGCCGCAGCTCTCCTCGCGCTTGAGCGCGTCGAGGCACATCAGCTCGCCGAGCTCGAAGAAGTCCGCAACGCGGCCCGCCCGCTCGAGCGTCTGGTTGAGAGTCTCGCCACTGCCGGTGATCTTCACCTCGCGCCAGAACTGGTCGCGGAGCTTCGGGATCTCGCGGAGCGCCTCTTCGAGACCCTCCTTGCTGCGCGACATGCCGCACTTGCTCCAAATGATCTTGCCGAGCAGTCGATGGAAGTGCTCCGGCGCGTGCTTGGGATCCGGGGCGTTCATCAGCTTGTGGATGCGCTCCTCGACGCTAGCCACTGCCTTCGTGACGTCCGGGTGGTCTTCCGCGAGCGGCGGAAGGGTACGCACCTCGCCGAGGTAGTTGCCCACGGTGAACGGCAGCACGAAATAGCCATCGGCTAGACCCTGCATCAGCGCCGAGGCGCCCAGGCGGTTGGCTCCGTGGTCGGAAAAATTCGCTTCACCTCCGGCGAAGAGGCCCGGGACGGTCGTTTCGAGATTGTAGTCCACCCAGAGGCCGCCCATCGTGTAGTGCGTGGCCGGGTAGATGCGCATCGGCGTCTTGTAGGGGCTGTCGCCCGTGATGCGCTCGTACATCTCGAAGAGGTTGCCGTAGCGCTCGCGAATCGTGCTTTCGCCGAGGCGATTGATCGCTTCAGCGAAGTCGAGGTATACTGCTCTTCGCTCCCCATCGACTTCGGGGCCGACACCAAGGCCGTCGTTCGTGACATAGAGGGCGTTCCGAGACGCGACGTCCCGAGGAACGAGGTTGCCGAAGGCCGGGTAGCGCTCCTCGAGGTAGTAGCAGCGATCGGCCTCGGGAATGTCCTCGGGCCGCTTCGTCACGTCTTCCTTCTTGCGCGGTACCCAGACACGGCCGTCGTTGCGAAGCGACTCGCTCATCAGCGTGAGCTTCGATTGGTAGCTGCCTGCCTGCGGAATGCAGGTGGGGTGAATCTGCGTGTAGCAAGGATTGGCGAACGCGGCGCCGTGGCGGTGCGCGCGCCAGGAGGCCGTGACGTTGCAGCCCTTGGCGTTGGTCGAGAGATAGAAGACGTTGCCATAACCGCCGGTGCACAACACCACCATGTCGGCGAGGTGGGCGCTAACCTTTCCGGTCTTCATGCAACGGGTGACGATCCCGCGTGCGCGGCCGTCGTGCAGGACGAGATCCAGCATCTCTGTCCGGGTGTGCATCTCCACGGTGCCCGCTTCGATTTGGCGGCTGAGCGCTTGGTAGGCGCCTAGCAGAAGCTGCTGGCCCGTCTGACCCCGCGCGTAGAACGTGCGCGACACCTGTGCGCCGCCGAAAGAGCGATTCGCGAGGAGGCCGCCGTATTCGCGGGCAAACGGCACGCCCTGTGCGACGGCTTGGTCGATGATGTTCACGCTGAGCTGCGCGAGCCGATAGACATTCGATTCGCGGGAGCGGAAGTCGCCGCCCTTCACTGTGTCGTAGAACAGGCGGTACACGCTGTCGCCGTCGTTCTGATAGTCCTTGGCGGCGTTGATCCCGCCCTGCGCCGCGATGCTATGCGCGCGTCGAGGGCTGTCCTGATAGCAGAAGCACTTGACGTTGTAGCCCATCTCGCCGAGTGAAGCGGCTGCGGCGCCCCCCGCGAGCCCGCTGCCGACGACGATGATATTGTACTTGCGGCGATTGGCCGGCGCGACGAGCTTGCTCGCCTCTTTGTGCTTCTCCCAGCGGTTTTCGATGGGACCGGTCGGTTCGTTCGATCGAAGTTCCATGACGCCCCTCAAAGTGTGATGAAGCCTGCGAGCACGGCGATCGGGAACGAGAGGTTCCCGAGCGTGATCACGGTGCAAAGCGCGATCGCGAGATCGCGGCGGTAGTTGTTGTAGCGCGGATGATTGGCCCCCAGCGTCTGAAGGGCGCTGTAGATGCCATGATAAATGTGAAAGCCGAGCGCGAGATTGCCCACGATGTAGACGCCGGCGATCAGCGGCACCTGAAAGCCCTCGACGACGTTCCGATACACATCGCCCGGGTGGGCCGGCAGAATCGTGAAGTGAAGCAGATGGTAGATGATGAACAGGAGCAGAATCGGCCCTGACCAGTACATCGTTCGAGCCGCGTAGTCGGTCGCAAGGTCCTTGCGCTGCTTGTATCGCGAGCCGCGGGCTCGTGTGTTGCGCGCCCACAACGAGAAGGCAGACGCGATGTGGACGCCGACCGCGCACAGCAGCACCACCCGCGCGCTCCATATGAGCAGCGGCAGGCTGTGAAGCATCGCCGCGTATCCGTTGATCGCCTCCGGGCCGAGGTACAGCTGCAAGTTCCCGAGCAGATGGCCGATCGTGAAGCCGACGAGGATGAACCCCGACACGGCCATGATGACCTTCTTCCCGATTGTCGTTTGATGGAGGGTTAGTGCTCGTTGCATCGTGTCTCCTCAGCACCCGCGCGCGCGGGCGGCCGATTCATACATCCACCGGCCACGTTCTGCCATGCGGCCGATGAAAAAGGTGGTGTCACAGCTCAGGGGGGTCGTAGTACTCCACGAGGTCGCCGCGGAACGTTTCCAGCACCGTGACTCCCTCGTCCTCGCTCAGCAGATAGCTCGGTCCGATTGGCACCTTCCCGAGTCCACCTGGAGTGTCGACGATCAACTTTGGCAGCGCGATCCCGCTGAGGCGGCCCTGGAGAGCAGCCATCAGCTCGATCCCGCGCCGCAGAGGCGTCCGCAGGTGCCCAGTCCCGCCGACTGGATCCATTTGCAATAGATAATAGGGCCGGACCCGGGAGCGGACCAGACCTCGAAACAAGGTTTCCAGTGTTTCGGCCTCGTCGTTGATTCCACGCAGCAGGACCGTCTGGTTCATGACTGGAAGGCCCGCGTCGACCAGGCGACCGCATGCGGCCCTGGCGTCTTCCGTGAGCTCTTTCGGGTGATTGAAATGCGTCATGATCCAGGTCGCATCGTGGCTTTCCCGGATCGCGGCGCAGAGCTCTTCGGTGATCCTTTGTGGCAGCGTCACGGGCGCGCGTGTGGCGAGGCGGACGACGTCGACGTGCTCGATCTGCCGAGCTCGGCGTAACAAGCGGGCCAGGCGCTCCGTCGACATTACGCAGGGGTCTCCCCCGGAGACGATGATGTCTCGGATCTCGGGGTGCGCCTCGATCCAAGCGAAAGCGGGCTCGAGGGCCGCCATCGAGCGGGCGCCGCCCCCATCGCCGACGAGTCGTGAGCGCGTGCAGAAGCGGCAGTAGACACCGCAGCGGTCCGTCGCGATCAAGAGAACGCGATCGGGGTAGCGTTGGATGAGATGAGGAGCGACTTCGTGGTCCTCCTCGCCGAGCGGGTCTTTGAGGTCTCCTCGGACCGCGATCGCCTCTTCGGCGCGCGGGATGCATTGGCGTCGGATCGGGCAGCTGACATCCACCGGATCGCAGAGGGAAAGGTAGTACGGCGTGATCGAGATCGGCATCCCCGCCGCCTCGGCACGCAGAGCGCCGATTCGCTCTGCTTCGCTCAAGGTCAGCGCCTTTTCGAGGGCTTGGAGATTCGTGACGGCATGCTGCGCCTGCCATCGCCAATTTTGCCATTCCGCGGCGCGAGTCTGCGAAGCATCGCGAAAATTCTGCGGGAGCGCGCGCACGGCGCGGAGCTTAGTTCGTGGCTGCTCGGTGGCAACTACGCCCCCCTAGCGTGACGGTCCGCAGGGTAGGGTCAGCCGAGTTGGTCCGGCTGGACGATCGGTCCGTGCTTGTCCTTCAGAGCGGAAAGCTCGGCCTTCTGAGCCGCGTAGACCTCGAACAACTGTGGCGGAAGGTTTTCCTCGTTGCCGTAGGCCTCGGTCTGCAGATCGATCCTTGCGACGATCTTGTCGATGTACAGGGCAAACTGCATGGCGTAGAGGCTCTTGGGATACTCCTTGTCGATATCGGCGAAGAGCTTCTTGAGATCCTCGTACTTGGGAAGGTATCCGATCGGAGTGTCCAGGGCCTCGACGTCGCCGTGGGCGAAGAGCTCGAGCCAGCCGAGCCAGACTTTCACGTCGCGCTTCTCGCCAAGCAGGCCTTTGCCGCTACTGCCGCGGTCCGCGTGCGTCAAGAAGTAGTTCAGCCCGGCCATGACCGGCTTGCCCTCTTTGCTCAGCTTCGCGTTGTTGTAGAATTTGAACTGAGTGTCCATGTAGTCGGCGAGGGGACCGGGGATGAACGGCGCGTTCGCCCAAGGCTGCCGCCTCACGCCGGTGGCGCCGATCTCGGTGGCCGTGGCGGCAGAGACGATCGAGGCGCCAATCGCGACGCCGTGATTGTTGTCCTTGGCGACCCAGACGGGCGGCATGGTGTCCGCGTCGCGCCCGGAGTAGGTAATGATCTTCACTGGCACCCCGGCCGGATCCGCATTGGCCTCGGTGGCGTGGTTCTTGATCGCTGAGCAGAGCAGCGTGCAGCGGGCGTTCTTGTGAGACATGGGAAGCTCGTTGCCGTCGGCATCCGTCTTTCCTCTGTGCCACTCGCCCTGGAAGTTGACCCCTCGTAGTGGGCGCGGCTCGCCGTTGCCGGTCCAGTGAGGCACACCTTCGTCGTCGACGAGCACGTTCGACCAAATGACCTCCGTGCCGTCGCCGCGGAGGCACTCCATCAGGTAGGGGTCGCCTTCAAGGTTGACGTCCTCCACGATCCCGAAAATACCGTTCTCCGGGTTCACCGCTCGCACCGTGCCGTCCTCGGCGATCCACATCTGTGCCAAATCGTCCCCGACGAAATCGGTGCCGACCATAGCGGTTGTTGTCTTGCCGCACCCCGAGGGCGCCGCACCGGCGAAGAAGGTCTTGCGACCGCCGGGCCCCGTCATGCCGGTGATGAACATGTGCTCCGAGAGCTCTTCGCCGGGCCGAAGGTAAGTTGCGCAGTCGACGGAGAAACGGTGGTTGCCCTTCTTCATCAACAACGTGTTGCCGGCATAGGTGCAGAAGGTCGAGAACGTGGTGAGCCAGCTCCGATCCATGAAGATGCGGGCGTTGGGCACGTCTTCGGGTCGATTCGGGCCTTCGGAGTGAAGATTGGTGAAGAACAAGCCCTTGCGTTCCACTTCTGCGTCGAATCGGTCGTAGCAATTGCGGTAGAGGAGCGCCGCCGAGTGGAAGACATATCCGGAGGAGGAGATCTCGATGGCTGGAATTGCCGCATCCGCGCCGGCGGGCCCACGGGAAAAGAAGCCGATGAGCATGCTCTTGCCCCTCATGATGCCTCGCATGTGCGCGCGGACGTATTCCAACGCTTCTGCGCGCGGCGTCGACTTGGCCAGAGCGCTCAGACTCTCCCCCTCGTTTACGATGTAGAAGGTCTGGTTGACCAGACGGGCCTGGTCCTGGGGGAGATCGAAATGGATCGTGTGCCCCTCTTTGGCGAGCTTCTTCTCTTCACCTTTGCGGACCGAGTACTCGCGGACCCATTGGGTATCGGCCTCGGTGCCTGCGTCGATGAAGACATCATCCGGCTCGCAAAGCACAATCGCGTTGGCAATCTTCAGCAGCGCTTCTTCGTTCTTGATCGGAGCGAGCTTCTCGAGGTTGCCTGCGTCCAGCTTCTGCTTGATGACGGTCTTGGCTTCGTCGATCGTCCTCACGCCGCCGGTATCAGCGAGGATGTCTGCGCCCTTCTTCAGCTCCAGCATGTCTTCTCCTTGGTCTTCTCGGTACCTGTGCCCGGTACTAGGGTCAAACGCCCTTTCGCAGGTAGGAGAAAGCGGTTGTAGCCCATTTGGCTACCCCATCAACTCGAACGAGCCGCCGCAATCCTCGGGTGGGACGCACTCGCACCCCAGCTTTCTCGCCGACGCCCCTATCACTCTATTGCCAACGTCTGGGCAGACGATGCATCACACCGAGCGCGCCTCGAAGGTGTCGGCCGGGCGCCGCAGCTTTTGCGCGGCCCTCGTAGACTTGTGATAACAACCATGGGCGTGAAGCGAATTGCGCCCATCGTCGTTTTGGCAGTCTGGCTGGGTGCCATCGGGCCGAGTTCGGCAAGCGCGTCGGGGTCTGACCTCGTGGCTTTCGACGTCCTGTTCGGTGGCACAACCGCGAAGTTCTCAGGAAATCGCAAGTGGCAGCCGACGCTATGGGTAGACGGCTCCGCCAAGGTAGCGGGGCCGCTTCACCTCGGGGCGTACTTCCAATGGCTCGGCAAGAACTGGCCGCTCGATGATCCCGGCCTCGGTGGCGGAGGGATGATCGCGCTGAGGCCGAACATCAAGAAGCTACGCATCACGGGGGCGTTCACCGGCGGCTATTTGAAGGTGCCACTCCCCAATCAATCCGAAGGCGCGGGCACCATCGGCGCGCTGTTCGGGCTTGGGTACTCGTTCCTTCGCTGGATGGGCGTCGAAGCACGCGGTCGGTGGATGCAGTACTTCCGCATGCCCGACGGCGCTCCCAACCACGCCTGGAGCGTAGAGGCCGGGCTGAGCTTCTTCGTGAAGTAGGGCGATGGCAGGGCGCGTAGACGTCGTCATCGTGGGCGCGGGCCACAACGGCTTGGTTGCGGCCATCATGCTTGCCCGCGCGGGTCTGCGAGTGCGCGTGCTGGAGTCTTCGAATACGGTCGGCGGGGCCTGTCGCACGGAGTACCCGTTCGCGAGTGCGCCGAACCTCGGTCAATCGACAGGGGCCTATCTCCTCGGGTTGATGCCGCCTGAGCTCATGCACCGTCTCGGCGTCTCGTTCCCACTGCTCCGGCGCGACCCGCACTACTTCCTGCCGACGAACGAAGGGCGGTACCTCTTGATGGGTGCGGACCGGGCGTCCGCCGAGGTGCAGCTCGCCCGCTTCTTCTCGTCGCGCGACGCGAACGCAAACCGTGCGCTTCAAGCCGAGCTCGCCATGCTTCGCGAGGACATCGGTCCAACCTGGCTTCGGGCACCGCTCTCGATCGAGCGAACCGCCGAACGCCATGTGCGCCCAGCGCTGCGCGACGCGTTCGTCGCATTGTGCCGCGGTTCAGTGGGCGACTACCTCGGGAGGTTCGAATTCCAAAGCGAGCTGCTCGAGGCGATGTACGCCGTGACCGACGGTTTCACCGGCCTTTGCGGAAGCTGGGACACACCGGGCAGCGGGATGAACTTCCTCGCGCACAACATGTGCCGTCTTCCGGGCAGCGATGGCACCTGGATGGTCGTGCGAGGTGGCATGGGAACCGTGACTCAAACCTTGGCGAGCGCGGCTCGAAAGGCGGGCGCAGAGATCCTGCTCCACAGCACTGTGGTGTCGATCGAGTCCCAAGGGGGCGTCGTGAATGGCGTCGCAACGAAGGCGGGCGATATCCACCCGGCTGAGGCCGTGGTGGTCAACGCCGATCCGTTTCGGATGCTCTCGATGCTTGGAGATGCGTGCCCGTCGGAGCTCCGAGACCGAGTGGACGGCTATCGGCTTCCGGGGACGAGCATCAAGGTCAACTTGTGTCTCCGCGACTTGCCAACGTTCACGTGCTTGCCCGAACGCCGAGGGCAACACGGGGCGACGATTCACTTGCTGCCCGAACACCACCCCCGCGCCGCACTCCGCGAAGCCTTCGCCCAATGCCAAGCAGGGCACTTGCCCGACCATCCATCGATCGAATGGTACATCCACACGACGCTCGACCCCTCGCTTCAGGATGAGCGCGGCCGGCACAGCGCCGCGCTCTTCTGTCAGTGGGTGCCATACGAGCTCGCCGAGAGCTCTTGGCCCGAGGAGGAAACTCGGTTCGTGGCCCGGCTGCTCGAGATCTGCGATCGATTCGCGCCGGGCACATCCGACCTGGTCGACGATGTGTTCACGTTGACGCCTCCGAAGATCGAAGCGCACTTTGGCATCACTGCCGGTCACATCCACCACGTCGACAACAGCTTCGGTTTCGACGATCGCCTGCCATACCGGCTCCCCCTGTCGGGTCTCTACGCCTGCGGGGCAGGGTGCCATCCAGCGGGGTCCGTAATCGGCGCCGCCGGCCACAACGCGGCCGCCGTGCTGCTCTCCGACTTCGCTATTTCTGCTTGAGGTTCGCCACAGCGCGTTTTGCGCGCTCGGCGGCCGCCGGGTCGCTCTTCTTCACGGCACGGATGTAGGCTTCGAAAGTATCGATCGCCATATCGGTGTTCCCCGTCTTCTCGTAGCAAGAGGCAAGGTCGAACAACAAGTCCGGCGGGCCCCCATCGCCGAGCTCGATCGCCTTGATGTAGATCGGGATCGCTTCCTTGTGTCGCCCGGCGCCCCGGTACGCAATCGCCAGATTGCGCGCCAATGCTGGATCGTAGGGATCGGCGTCGACGGCTCTTTCGTTCGCTTTGATCGCCTCGTCGTAGCGGCGGGCTTTGCGGAGTGCGACCCCTAGGTTGTTCAAGAGCTGAGGGTCATTCGGGTGCGCGTCCAATGCCTTCTCGTACACCGCGATCGCCGCGTCGTTGTCGCCTGCCTTGCGGTACGCGAGGCCGAGATTGAGCCAATGGTTCTTGTGCCCAGGCTCGAGCTCGGTCGCCTTTCGGAGATAGCCGATGGCGCGTTTTGGGCGGTCGAGTCGAAGCAGTACGGCGCCTCCAAGTCCGTATGCGCGCCCATCCTTGGGCTCCAACTCGATGCCCCGATCGAAGGCCCGGAGGGCGTCTTCATATCGGCCGAGCCGTCGGAGGATTGTGCCGCGTGTGACGTGGCCTTGCGCGGACGTCGGCCTTGCGGCGATTGCAGCGTCGATTTCGGAGAGAGCTTCTTCGTAACGGCCTTCGTCGCGAAGCGTCTTCGCGAGCTGATAGTGAGCGTCAGCCGCGTCCGCGAACGCAGCTGATGCTGTCAGCCATAGCGCGCACCCCAGAACCACCCCGATCCATCGCACTCGCTCAGTGTAGCGCTAGACGCCCTGATAGAGAAGGCCGATCGCGGCGCGAAAGACTGGAGGCATGACCTGGGCGAAAACCACGAAAGCCACGATCAGCCCGAGCAGAGAGCCGCCGCCCGAGAACAGCCCGAACCACTTGTCGCGGAGCCGATCGTTGAGGACGAGGGGAACGATTGCGTACCCGTCGAGAGGGGGCAGGGGGATCAGGTTGAAGCTACCGAGAATCACGTTGATCGAGAACAGGACGCTGAGGAACAAGGCCATACCGCGCGCGACGCCGTCGGGCGCGACGACCAGTGTGTCGAGGGCGACTCCGCCGACCGGGAGGTCGAAGTATCCCGTCGCGATGCCGATGCGAATCGAGACCGCCGCGAGAAGCGAGAGAGCGAAGTTGGCGGCGGGCCCGGCCGCGGCCATGACGGCCGCGCGCTTTGGGTATCGATTGGCCCAGGTGGCGTCGTAGGGCGCGCTTGCCCAGCCAATCATCCAGCCGCCGCCTTGCAGGAAGAACGACGCGATCGGGACGACGAGGGTGCCGAACGGCTCACGCTTGATGTGCGGCAACGGATCGAGAGTCGCCTGGGAAGCGGCGGTCGAGTCGCCGCCAAGTCCGCCTGCGAGGGCGTGGGCCGCCTCGTGACACGTCAGTGACAGCAGGAACGCCGCAAGCCAGAGGGGAAGCGTGGCCAATATATTCGCGTCCATCGTCGCGGCGGAGCCTACTACGAAACGCCTCGCCTGCTACATTCGGCTCAATGGGCTTCACGATCGCCTTGTTCGACATCGACGGAACGCTGCTGCGCGCCGATGGCGCCGGTCGGCGTGCGTTGGAGCTGGCGCTTGCCGAAGTTCTCGGCCGGCATGATGACGTGAGCTTCGAGAGCGTCGAGTTCGCTGGGCGCACCGATCCATGGATCGTCGCGGAGGGGCTGGCGAAGCACGGGGTGGCGGCGGACGATGCGCTCATCGCAGACGTGCTTCGACGCTACGTGGTGCACCTGCCTGAACAGCTCGAGCTCGCCCACAGGTTCGAGGTGTTGCCCGGCGCGATGGAGCTTCTGACGAGCCTCCTCGCCCGCGACGACGTCTCGCTAGGTCTCGGCACCGGCAACACCGAGCCGGCGGCATACGCGAAGCTTGCGCGGGGCGGGCTCGACTCATTCTTTGCGTTCGGCGGCTTCGGTTCGGACCACGTGGAGCGCGCCGAGCTCCTTCGCGTGGGCCTCGCGCGAGGCCTTCGGCAGGTTGCCGACGACCGCGAGGCAAGAGCGGTCGTGATCGGAGACACTCCCCACGACGTCCACGCGGCACACGCGATCGGAGCCGATTGCGTCGCGGTGAGCACCGGCAGCTACGACGCCGCGGCGCTCCGGTCCGCTGGGGCGCGGCTCGTCGTTTCGGACTTGCGGGCGCCTGAAGTCGTGCGAGCGCTGAGCTAGCCGAGGAGGCTTAGGACGTTTTCGGGCGGCCTGCCGATGGCGGCGCGGCCTTCGACAAAGACGATGGGCCGCTCAATCAGGACCGGGTGGCTCGCCATCGCAGCTACGAGCTCTGCCTCGGTACGGGCTTCATCGCCGAGCCCCAACTTCTGGTAGGGCGCTTCCTTCTTTCGCATGAGGTCGCGCGGCGTCATCCCCAGCTCAGCGAGCGCGTGGGTGAGCTCGGCCTCCGAGGGCGGTGTCTTTAGGTACTCTACGATCGTCGGCTCGACGCCCCGGTCGCGGAGTAGCTGGAGGGTCTGCCGGGACTTGCTGCAGCGCGGGTTGTGCCAAATGGTCACGTTCGACATGTCGCTCCCTCCAAATCAGCCCTAAATTACACAAAAATGCGGCGGAAGTCGACGAAAGATGCCATAGATTACTAAGCTTTAAGACGATTCGGGGGGGATCGGTTTGAGGGACATCTATCGCTTCATTTCGACCACGGTAGGCCTGTGCGCCGCCGTGGTCTCGTTGACCGCTTGCCCGGGGAGCCTTGCGAACTGGGACGCGTACGGGGACGGCGGCGTGGTGACGAAGGACGCTGAGACCATCCTTGCAGACAACTGCACGGTCGGTTGTCACAACGCCACGCAGAAGCAGGCCGATCTCGACCTGCTCTCCCCGGACGTCGCGAGCCGCGTCGTGGACAAGAATGCGACTGGGATCGGTTGCACGAACCGCATCCTGGTCGTCGCCGGCGATCCGGATAGCAGCTACTTGATCGACAAAGTGCTGAACGTGCCCGGCATTTGCGGCGGGCAAATGCCAGTGGTCGGCAGCCTATCCGGCGACGAGATCGAGACGTTGCGCCAGTGGATCGTCGATTTGGGTGACTCCTTCGGGGGAACACTGGACGGGGGGTAGTCGATGCGGTGCCTACGCATTTGCGCGCTCATTGTCCTGCTTGGGGCGTCGTGGCTCAGTGGGGTCGCTTCGGCCGACGATGGAGCTGCCGCGCTTCTGCCGTTCCAGGGTCCGCAGGCTGCCAAGGTTCGCCAGAGCGTTCAGAAGGGGCTTCGCGCGCAAGATGTTTCGCTGGTGCCCCTCAAGCAGGTGAGCGCCGTGGCGAAGAAGACCAAAGGCTATGCGAAGCAGGCGGCCAAGTTGAAGGCGAGCGCCCTCGTGAAGACGCGCGTACGCAAAGTCGAAGGCAAGTGGATCGCAGACACTGAAGTCCGCAACGCCAAGGGCGCGCGCATAAAGAAACTCCGCACCAGCTCATCGAGCGTCACGCGTCTCTCGAACCGAATCGTGTCCGGTTTGATGAAGACCGGCCTGATGCCAACCGCCAGCGCCGCCGCTGCGCCTACGGTTGCTTCACGAGTAGAGCCTCCGGCGCCCGAGCAGCCGCGGTTGGTGGTGCGTCCGTTCAAGGGCACGCAATCCGCCAAAGTGCGAGGCGCCGCGGTGCGTGGGCTGATCAAAGAGCCGGTCGAGCTCTATCCAAATTCGAAGTTCGCCGACCAAGCCGAAAGCCTCGGGGCGAACCTTCAATCCGATGGTGGACACGTCGCTCCTGCGGTTTCGCTCGCGGTGAGCGGCCTCTTCGAAGGTGACGTGCTGCACGAAGACGGCGTGTGGTCCGCGTACATCCGCTTGGTCGACGGCCGAAGCGCTGCGGTCGTGAGCCAGCACTACTACGACGCGAGCTCGTTGAGTGGGTTGCTCAAAAAGGTGCAAGGCGACGTCGGTCCCGACTTCCGAAAGGAGATCGAGAAACTCGGCGTGGTGGCGCCCGGGACGGTCGCGGCCGCTCCTGTGGCAGCGACGGTTGCCGCGCCCGTCAAGACGGAGCCCAAGAAGGAGCCGGCGCCGGAAAAGACGAAGTCCAAGCGGAAGAAGAAGGGCCGCGGACCTGCGGCCGTCGATATCGAAGCCGACTTCCGAATCGTGCGCAGGACCTTCGACTACAACGACGTCGTGTCCGACAATCTCCGCGACTACGAGCTCAAGGCAGGGCCGGGCGTCGCTCTCAAGTTTCAGTATTTTCCCGGCGCACACTTCACCGACGGCGTCGGCGCGCAGTTCGGTATCGACTTCGAGTGGGAGCGCGTGTTCGACTTCGAGTCCACGAATGCCGAGGGCGGCTCGTTTCCAACTCAGGCGCAGCAGTTCCTCATCGGCCTCCGCTGGCGATATCCCACTGGTCGCTGGGAGCCGTTCGTAGTCGCCGACTATGGTGTTCAGAAGTTCGAAATCGGCGTTTCGGGTCCTCCGGTGCCCGGCGAGGACAACACCGCCGGTGTGCCAGGGGTCAGGTACGAGTTCTTTCGAATCGGCGGTGGCTTCAGGGTCGCGCTCGGCAAGAACGAGACCTACATCATCGGCGCCAACATCGCCTTCCGCGGCGTTTTCAACGTCGGCGGGATTGGCAGCTACGCCTGGTTTCCGGAAGCCAAGGCCAACGGCATGGACGCCGGGCTGGTCGTCGGTTTCGCACTGCCTCTCGGCTTCGAGATACGAATCGGTGGCGACTACAGGCGCTACTGGTTCGACTTGAATCCTGTCGCTCCGAACCCGCCCTATGTGGCCGGCGGGGCGCTCGATCAGTACTTGGCTGGCACGATCGGCTTTGCCTGGCGGCGATAGCTCGGGGTGGGCTCGGTGAAGTACCCCGCGGCGCCATGGCGAGCTAGGATGGTGCCATGAGACGCGCGTTCACTTGCTGTTTTGCCGCGATGCTTTCTTTCGGGTGCGAGAGCAGCGAAGCACCGGTTCGCGACGCGAACGAGGGGCTCGACCCCGTTCCTCCCCCTCCGACCGCGGTGGAGGCGCCCGAGGAGCCCGTCGAGGCCGAGGAGCCTGTCCAGGCGGAGGAGCCAGAGGACTCCGCCGTCGATGCACCGGAGACGGCGGTCAAGGCACCCCCACGTGACCTCGCCGCCGAGCTCAAGGCCGCGATCGGCACCCCCGCCGATTGCGTGTCCGATTTCAGCGCCCAAGCACCAACCACGCTTCGAATCAGCGTCAGCGCCATCGTGCGTCCGAGCGGGATGATCATCATGCCCTCGGCCTACGGCTCCGGGCTCTCGGACGCGGGGCGCAAGTGCATCGAGCAACGAGTCGGCGCGATCGTGCTGAAACCCCTGGACCAGTCGGACTCTGAAAACGTCTCGACCATCGTGGAAGTTGGCTACGAGCCTCCGGTGATCGTCGAGGACGAGCGTCAGGGGTTGGAGCCGGACCTCCAGGATGTGAGAAGGCCGCTCCCCAAGTATCCAACGCTCCCGCCCTCCGGCACCCCGATCGACAAGGCGCCCGCCGATCTGATCAGCGGCGGCTTCGACGGCGGCACCCCCGTCAAGAGAGCGCCATACAAGAAGATCACGGGTCCAAAGCCGCGCCCGATCGAGGGCTACCCACAAGGCGAGGTAGATTCCGAAGTGTGGACCGACGACTAGCTGGCGCGGAAGGCCCGGAGACTCGGTCGCGACGCACGTGCTCGGGAGCGGGTCCCGCTCGGCCGGCTCCACACGGCAAGATACGACTCGCCTCCCGCCCACTCCCTGTGCCGCGCCTCCCGACCGATTCCCCTCCACACGCAACCACCCCCCCCAAGCCATGCGCGGCAGCGCGAGCCGGAACGGCGAAGCCCGGCGCCAAGGGCGCCGCCAAGCCCGGCGAAGCCCGGGGGTGCGGAGGGAGGACTACGGGTGGGGGTAGGCGGGTGGATTTAACCAAAACCTCCCGACGCCACTAGCGTTCGCTGACGCTGACGCTGACGCTGACGCTGACGCTGACGCTGAACGCTGCCGCTACCCCCGCCCCCGCTATCCGGGCCTCTCCCGTTCCGCAAACCACACCCGATACTTCAGCATCCGCTGCTGCTGTTCACCCGGCGCCCTCCGCTCGCACGTCGCGCGCTCCTCGGAGCCCTCCGGTGCGCCCCATCGAATCTCGACGCAATCGTTCGGATTGTATGCGACTTCCATCGCTTTCATTCGCTCGACCAAGTCTGCCAGTGTGAGCGTCCACGTGCTTCCATCCGATCGCGTGTACTCGAAGCTGCGCTGCTGGAGCTCCGCGGCGAGGGCGTGGCGCACTGCTTTGGAGGCTGCCTCCCCATCGGATTTCGCGATCCCAAAGCGCTCTGGGTATGCGGCCACGGTGTCCGGAAACGAGACCACCGCGTCGATGCTGATCAGCAAGCGCATGTCGCGCGACGGGGTCGAGAAGTCCTCCCAGGGCCCGGTCGTGAGGAACAGCGCTGCGCCGAACGGCATCTCGACCAGCGCGTAGCGGGCCTCACGCATGTAGTCCTCTCCGTTCTGCACCGAGCTCAGCCGCCGCTGGACCGATTCGTCGAGCGCGTCGACCAGGCTCATCTGCATACGGAGTGGATCGAGCGGACGCGGATTGATGATGCCCTCCACCGCGGCGTAGAACTCATCGGCGGTCCCGCGGTACTGCATGTCGGACCAAGCGCGGATGCCTTTCGCGTCGCGAAGCTCCTGGTTGGTCGCGATCCTCCAAGGCTGCGCAACAGCGTCAGCGTCAGCGTCAGCGCCAGTGTCAGCGTCAGTGTCAGCGTCAGCGCGTGCCAGCGCCAGCGTCAGCGTCAGCGCCAGTGTCAGCGTCAGCGTCAGCGTCAGCGTCAGCGGCGGGGTCGTACTGGACGGGGCGCCATGCCTTGAACCCAGCACCCACGAGCTCCGTGTTGGGCGTGAAGAGGAACGAGCCCCGCCAGAACCGCCTTCGTCCAACCGTGCCGTCGGGTTGGGCGTCCGCGGCGATCAGCACGCCGTATTCGGTGACGCCCTGCGGCTTCCAGCGCGCCACGACAAGCACGTGGCCGTAGGGGTCCGCGTAGATTGTGCCGGGACGCAACGACTGACGCCGCAGGCGCACCGGATAGAAGTCGGTCTCGTCGTCCCCGGGCACGGTGCGCGGGCTCGAGGAATGCACCACGTTGGCGAGGCGCCGTACGAAGCGGCGAAACGCGGCTGGCGCGTTCTTGTCGGGCACGGAATCCAGATTGCTAAGCACCGGAGGCTCGCAGAGCGGCGGGGTGTCGTCCCGGCCCCGGGTACACGCGCGGTAGACGAAGGGCAGTCGGAGCTTCCACGCAAAATACGCGCGAAGGAAGTAGGGGAGGTCGGCGCAGTCCGGTTTGAGCGCGAGCTCCGCGTCTTCCCCGGCCGCGCGGTAGTCGAAGAGCAAGTTGCGATCGCGTTCTGCGATCAACGCCTGTAGGTTCGGCCAGGTCGTGTCGTCGTCGGTGGGCTCGAAGAAGAGCTGCTCGACAAATGCCGAGTAGAGGTTCTCCGTGGCGCGCCCCCATTGCATGCCCACCTCCCATGCCGGTCCGGGAGCGGTGCGAGGCTCGGGTGGGGCCGGGTGCTTGGCAACCCCGATTCGGTCGCAGGCGAGGACCTGATCGCCGTCGGCTAGGACCGCCGTCCAGCGGCCTGGGATTGGTTCTGAGACCTCGACCCACCGACTGAACGGCGGCCCATCGAGCACGTGCTGCGCGGGTTCGAGCGCGCTTCCGTCCGGAGCAAAGAGCACCAATGAAGCGGCCCCCGGGTCGCGTTCACTCGTGACGACGACGCGTAGCGGGCGCGACGCATCGGGGCGCAGAGGCGAGCGGAACAGAGCGATCCGTTTTGAATCACGGCAGTGTCCCTCCGGAAGCGACACCGGTCCGTTCGGGCGCACCTCGGCATCCGCGACGAGAGCACGTCCCGGCGAGTGCCCCAGGACCGTGATGCGAGTCGTCCGGCTCAAGAAGTCGCCCCGCGAGGTCCCCTCACCGAGGCTAAGGTCGCTCACCGCGACTCGGTCGACCCGATTGACGGTCTCGAGCTCGCTCTCTTCGCAGGCGGTCACGAACTCCGAAAAAGCGTGGATTGCCATCGGCACGCCGTCGTCCGTGGCGCCGAGGTAGAGCATGATGTGGCCGGGGAACTGCAGAAGGACGATGCCTCGGCGTGCAGCTGCCTCCAAGAGCAAGCGCTTCTCATTGAGATCCTCGACCTGCGACACGTCGATCGAAAACGTCCCCGCCATGGCTTGCCGCGCGCTGTGGCGGGGAAGCTCGAGACCGAAACGTTCGAAGAGCTCGAGCAGGAAGCGCGAGCAGTCGTAGCCGCCGTCCTTTCCGCCCCAGCCGTAGGGCTCGCCGCGCAGCGAGAACGCCTCGCTGAGCAGGGCGCGCCGGGTCAACGGTTGCGCGTCACCGCGTACGGCGGCGACACGGGCCTCCTCCCGACCGAGCGCCGACGAAAGCGATTCCTCGCTTACCCAGCCCATCGCGTACGAAGTTCGCGCGAGGATCATACCGTTTTGCCAACGCGCCAAGAGCTGCACGACTTCGCCGCGGCGAGCGGTGCTGCACCGATTGCGGTCGAAGTCGGGATCGATCGGCGGCGTGTACAATCCGCCTTCGTACGGTCCGCATCGAAGCGCGGTGAGCGCCTCGACGCTTCGCCACTCCTCCTGCAAGTCGAAGGTGTCCGGTGAAGCGAACGCTTGCATGGCAGCGTCGCCCAGTGCATCTCCGCCCGCGTCCACCAGCTCCTCCGCCTCGAGCTTCCCTCGCATGTAGCTCAAGCGCTCGGCGAGCTGCATGCGAAGTGCCTCCCGATCGACCGGAGCGAACAAGTCCGCGCGTCCGATGGGCTCGCCGTCCACCGCCCGCCCGAGAGCGAGGTTGTGTCGCGCGACGGCGTCGCTGCTGAGGAGCGGCTCGTCGACGGGCCCGTACTCGGCCTGACGCGCGATCCAGTAGTCCGCGCTCTGATGCTCGGCTCGCACCCCGACCATCGGTGGTTCGACCCGTCGCGTGGCTGGACAGCTCGCTGGCCTCGTCGGCTCATCGGCGAGCCCTTCGACGGCTCTTCGCGCCTCGTTGCACCCGCCCACACCGAAAAGCCAGAGCGCTGCCGACACGGCCGCGAGTCGCTTTATGTGGGTGCCAGCATCCATTGGATGATTTGGTCTTCGATGGGGCCGTCGCTGCCCAGGCCGAGGTCCACGTTCCGCGGAAACCCGACGTGGCCCCCCTGACTGGTGACGATCCGTCGAAGCTTGGTCGCATTCTGCAGCCAGGGCCGCACGCTGTCGATCAGGACCATCGGGTCCCGCTCGGCGGCGATGAACAGCGTCGGGATCCGAATCTCGTCGAGCACGTGGCAGGCGCTCGTCTTGGCCCAGTAGTCCTCCGCCCCGGCAAAGCCATGGCGCGGCGCGATGATCCGTTCGTCCCAGTGTTCGATGGAGTCGATTCTCGCCGCGTCGCGCAGGGCGACCGGCACGTCCCCGTGCTTCGCGACGTTGCGGTAGATCTCCTTCAGTCCGTTCAGCACGTGATGCCGATAGAAATAGCCGCGCGGACGATCGATCGCGCGGGCACCCTGCTTTAGGTCGATCGGCGAGCACACTGTGGCCGCCGCTCCAACACGTGGGTCCGGGGCCCCTGCGAGGTAGCGCAGGATCATGTTCCCACCGAGTGAGTATCCAAGCAGCAGGATGCGTTCGTAGCGCGCGACTTCCTGGCTTCGCAGTGCCGCAGCGAGATCTTCAGTGAGGCCGGCGTGGTAGTAGTCCCCACCGCCGCGATCGGCGCCGCGCAGATTGAGCCGCAGACTATCGATGCCCGCCCGGTCCGCCACCAACGCAGCCTTGCGCGCGTAGTAGCTCGTCGCGCTCCCGCCGAGTCCGTGCACGATTACGACGATGGTGTCGGAGGTGCCTCCACGCGTCAGGCGTCCGCTCAGCCGGATCGTTCCAACGACTCCGTCGTCGAGGCTGGTCTCCCAGTGCTCCGAGGCCGGAACCCGCGGCGGGAGCAGGCTATGTCTGAGAAACGGGCCGAGGGTCCACAAGTGACCCTTCCAGCTCATGATTCATTGGGTTTGAGCGCCGCAACAGTGGGTTTTTGATCGGCTTGCTGGTGCCAAGAGTAGAAGGGCGGGCGGTCTTTGCACATCGGGCGATCGTCGTCGGCGCAGTAGACACGCACATGGAAGTGACTCCGATGCGGCGCGCCGTGCCGGGGCTGCGTGATGACGCGCCTGGCGCGCATCAGGACCTCGGGGTTCGCCCCCTCTTTTACGGCCTGTTGAAGGAGCCGGCGCTTGATCGCGTTCGCGACGAAAATGTGTTGCACGTCCGTCGTCGAGTGGCTGAGCAGAGATTCGATGAGCGCCCAGTTGCGCGCGGCGTCGAACTTGTAGAGGTTGCCCCACTGAATACCCATCGCCTTGTTGTTCAGCCGGACGAAGAGGTGAACGTTCACCGGCGTCGAGCGCCGATCCAGCAGGTAGAAGCCGAGGTCGACGTCGCGGCCGCTCTGGTGTGAGACGTGCGGCCGGAACCGGCCACCGCCGGGTCGCGAGAGGTCGCCCACTGTAAGGCGGGACCGCGGGTAGCGGAACGCGACCTCATGCGCCCCCCGTTCGATCAGACGGACGAGCTCGCCCGTGCCGTGTCGTGAGTCCTGCGAGCCCACCTTGACCGTGAAGTCCTTGTGGTCGTTGATGCGTTGACCGAAGCGAAGCAGTCCACGATTCGGGTAGCCGACGGACACGCTCGGCGCAGCGTCCAAGTCGGACGGCGACACGGTCCGCGGCATGCGCGAGATCTTCTCGAGGTCAGTGTCCGAAGGCTCAGCGTGGGCGTCCGCGTGCTGCGCTTCGCGAAGCACGGAGTCCCCAGTCATCGGCAGCTCGGCGGACGCATACGTGCCAAACGACCCTGCCACCCAAACGAGTGACGTCGCCGTGGCGGCGCAGATCCACGGTACCAACCGTGATCCCTTGCTTCTGTCTGATTCCCTCATCCCCATGTTTCGCGGGGCCAAGTGTGGCCCGAATCCCCGTAAACGCCAGTGTGCCCGGTCAAAAGGCCTCATGCCAAGGCTGAGAGCCCGTTCAGCCTGCGTTTTACAGGGTTTTCTCTATCCCCCGCCGGTCTTTTTGGGAAAAAAACGACAATTCACTCGTTTGCCGTGGCCAGCTGCGCCGCGTTTCCGGGGGGAAGATCAGTGGGTCGGGGGATCTTGTAACCCATGAGGTATCGGAGAAACAGGAACCAAATGACCCCGAGACCCCAGAGCAGACCCAGGACCACCCCGCCATCGACGATCCCGCGCCAGGGCTGGGCAAGCGATCGAACCCACCAAATCACGAGAATCAGGCCGCCGATGAAGCTCCAGCTGACCGTCATCTGGCGCCGGGTCGAGTGGAACAGGCTCATGCAGAACGGCAGCGCCAGCACGAACCACAAGGGTCTAGGATTCTCCCCGAGGTAGACCGCTCGCGAGACGACGCGCGGGGAAAAGCGCAGCTGAAATCCGCGGTAGCCTTCGAGGTAGGCGTTGGCGATGAGCCAGCCGATGTAGATCGCCTTCTGACCGGTGGTCATGAGATCGTCGGTCCAGGGCTCGAGCGCCCATGGTCCGAGTCGCCAAATCGCGCGTCCGAGCAGGACTGACACCCAGGCGACGCCCCAGGCAGCCACTAGCTTTTGAACCCAGGGGCGCATGAACGGCGCGAAGTTAGCAGTATCGTTTCGGATGTCGACTTGCCCTGGGCCGGTCTAAACCGCCATGCTCTGACAGAAGAGGCAACCGCTTGGACGATGCGACGTACGATGAGGGGTTCGACGAGCCCGGTTCGAAGCCGCGACGGCCTGGCCTCCCTGTGGAGCCGCGCCGTGTGCTCAGAATCCTTCTGCGGCATCGACGCCGCTTGGGCGCCGCCTTCTTAGTGGCCTCGGCAGTGAGTCTGATCGCGTTTTTTTTCGTTCCGAGAACATACCAGGCCAACGCCGTGCTTCTCTACGAAGGCATGCCGCTGCTGGATGTGGATGGCCCCCAAGCAACGCCGGATGCTTTCGTGAAGTCGGCGGTCGTGCCGAGTCGGCTACGCGAAGTGAGAGCGCGCCTCGGTTGGGGTGTCTCGCTGGATGCCTTGGAGGAGCAGACGACCGCGTCGCTCGAAAGCGAGGTTTCCATGCGCCTTGCGGCGAAAGGCAGCACCGCGGAAGATGCTTACGAGCTCGCCAAAGCGCTGCTCGACGTATTCCTCGAACACCAAGCCGCGTTCAACGCTGCGGAGATCGATCGACTCACCGTCGAGAACACCGTCTCGATCGAGCGAGCGACCGAGCGACGTGACGCCGCGCAGGCCGCTTTTAACGAGTTTAGAGACCGCAGTGGAAAGTCCGATCTACTCGACGAGAAAGAGCAGCTGCTGAAGCGTGCCGCCGAGCTGCGCGTCAAAGGAGACGAGGCAGCGGTCGAGATCGCGGCTCAAACGGCGCTCATTCGGGAGCTCGAAAGGGCTCTCGAAGAGCTCCCGCGCCAAATCGTCGCGAGTGCAACCAAGGGCTCTCCTATCGATTCGCTATTGAGCACGGCGCGTTCCGATCTTGCGCACGCGCGCTCAACACTGAGCGAAGAGCATCCCCGCGTGCAAGCCTTGAAGGAACGAGTTGCCAGCCTGCAGTCGCAGAGGGCTTCGCATCCCGTCGAGGTCGGCGACCAGATGCGGATCGCCAACCCGGCTCGCACGGCGGCGGAAAGCGATCTCGCGAGCGCGCGCGGGGCGTTGGCCGGCGCCATGGAGACTCGGTTGGCCCTCGAAGTGCTGTTGGCCAACATCCAACGTGAGGCTGACGCGCTTGCGCCGTCGGAGGGTGAAGCGCGTCAGGTCGTCGGTGAGCTCGAGGCGGCTGTGACCTGGTTGGAGGAGCTCAGCGCTTGGGGCGCGGCGCTCAATGATGCGACGACGACGCCGTCCACCGGGTTTCGAGTGATTTCGCCTCCGGTGGTTCCCGAGCAGGCGGAGCGGGTCAAGGCGTACGTGATGGTTCTCGTCTCGCTTCCCTTTCTGGTGGTGTTGATCTACGCGATCGTGTTTTTGGTCCGCGAACTCCGCAGCCTCAGGGTGGAGGCACCGAGAGAGGTGGCCTGGTGGGGGGATGGGCCCGTCCTCGGCACGAGCGTGTGGCCGCGCCAACGGGACGCGTTAGCGGCGTTCGTGGACGAGCTAGAGGATCAAGGCGTCTATGGCGCCGGACGTACGCTCGTCGTGCCCGCCACGGAAGTTGAACGCGAGATTGCCTGCTCTTTCGCGATGCAGCTTGCCGATGCACCCTGGCTCGCCGCAGCAATCCTCGACGTCGGGGAGCGCTCGACCGACAAGTCACACTTGGTCACACCGGCGCCGAAAGACTTCCATCCGGGCATGCCGTCGAGCCCTGGACTCCGGCCCAGGCGTTTGTCCTCGCAAGGAACGCCCTCGATTTCGGGCAGCCGGCCCCCGCGTCGCAAACCAACGATGCACGGCTTCGTGCCGCCAAGCGCCGGGGCGACGTCGATTCCGCCCATCATCACGCCATCCCCGAGTACGGAGCCGGGGCGAAGCCCGAGCACGACGGGGTCCTCGCGGCCGCCCCGCAAGCGAACGGTGATCGGGCTGCCCGCAGTTCAGCCATCCGCGTCCGAGTCGTCCAAGCCGATCTCGATCGAGGCGACGCCTGTGAAGGCTTCCACGACGCCTCCTCGCGCGAGCAGCGAACGACCCAGATCGGCCGGAGGTCCAGAGCCTTTTCGTCGCAAACGTAGCACCAAGGCTACCGTGCGAATGGTCGTTCCTGGCAGCAAAGCGGGCGCGGCGCCAGAAGCGTCCGAGTCCGGTCAACCGCTGTCGGAAGAAGATGCGTTCCTTCTCACCCGACCGGTCCCGGTGTCCGCGGACGAGGCGCCTCGCCCGGTCGGTCGCGCCGTTCACGTGAAGACGGAGACGCCCTACGGCGACGCGTCGAACGCTGTGATGCGAGCCGCCGTTCGGCTGCTGGGGGACGACGATGATGACATCACGCAGCTCAGGCGTTCTCAACCGCCTTCGACGCGCGCGACCGAGGACGTGACCGGTGTAGCCCTCGCCTGGAACGGACCCCTGAGCGGTCCGGTGTTGCGTCGCGCCGCGCGCCTTGCGCATCGGGTCGTGGTCGTCGTTTCCTCGGGCCTGAGCGCGGTCGATCTCTCACGCATCAAGACGCGCTTGGGGCGGGACAAGGGCGTCGGGTACGTGCTGGTGAACCTCGAGGATACCTATCTCGACATCCAAGATCGGGTTGGGCCCGTCGAGGAGTTCTGGCGCGGGATCCGGGACGAAGACCCCCCGGATTCCCGGCTGCGCTGAGGGCGCGTTGCGGCTGCAATCGCTCTAGTCTATCTAGCTTTCGCTGTGTCCAACACCGACGAGCGAATGAATCCGTTTCCACCGGTGAGCAAGTCGGAATGGCTCGCCAAGGTGGAGGCCGACCTAAAAGGCGCATCGGCCGACCGTCTGCGCTCTAGAACGCCGGGCGGGCTCGACGTCGAGCCACTCTACACCGCCGAGGATCCGAGTGCCGAGGAAGCCAGGGGCTTTCCTGGGCTCTACCCGTACGTACGCGGGACCGCGCCCGTCGGCGGCTGGACGATTTGCCAGGAGTACGACGACCCTCGGCCAAGCGTATGCAAGGCGCAGATCGAGCAGGACCTCGGTCGCGGTGTCGAGGCGCTCTGGCTGCGGGTGGGTCCGCGCCACGGCTGTCGCGTACTCACGACCGAAGCGCTCGACGAGGTGCTTGCATCGGTTGATCTCGGGGCGACATCGGTTTGTCTCGAAGGCGGCTCAGATGCGCTTGCGGTGGCGGCCGGTTTCCTTGCGGTGGCGGAACGCCGAGGTGTCTCACCCGATGCGCTTCGAGGCGGCTTTGCGTTTGATCCGATCGGCCTGCTTGCAAGCGAAGGCCGTATTCAGGGAGGTCTTCGAGCGCGCCTCGACGAGCTTTGTGACCTTGCTGCCTGGTGTGCGTCGAACGCGCCTGGCCTTCGTGCTGTCGACGTTTCAGGCAGTCCTTACGCTGACGGAGGCGCGAGCGCAGTTCAAGAGGTCGCGTACACGGTTGCCACGGGCATCGAGTACCTCCGTCGACTCACCGACTCAGGAATGAGCGTTGACGAGGCGGCCGGGCAGATCGGATTCAGCTACGCCGTCGCGGGTGATTTCTTCACGGAGATTGCCAAGCTTCGGGCCGCGCGAGGCTTGTGGGCCAAAGTGATCGCCGCGTCGGGCGGGGAGCCGGGCGCAGCCGCCGCGCCCATCCACTGTCGAACCTCGCGCTTCACGATGACGAAACGGGACCCGTGGGTGAACATGCTTCGAGTGACGGCCGAGTGCGCCGCGGCGGTGTTCGGTGGCGCTCAGAGCGTGGCGACACAGCCGTTTGACGCGGCAATAGGGCCTCCCAACGAGCTCGCGCGGCGCGTCGCCCGCAACACACAGATCGTGCTACGGGACGAGTCACACCTCGATGCTGTGGCCGATCCGGCCGGCGGCAGCTGGTTCGTCGAGTCGCTGACCGATCAGCTCGCGCGCGCGGCGTGGGACGAGGTCCGCTCGATCGAGTCCGCCGGGGGCATCGTGAAGGCACTCGGCTCCGGTCGCCTGATTGACGGGGTTGAGGAGGTCGCGAAGCTGCGTCGACAATCGCTTGCGAAACGAAAAGCGCCCATCGTTGGCGTCAGTGAGTTTCCGAACGCGGTGGAGGAACTGGTGCAGCGCGAACAGGTCCCCCAGGAGGAGGTGAAGCGCATGCTTCGCTCAGGGCTCGATCAACTCGACGTTGGCGCCCACAGAGAGGTCCTGCTCGGGCTCGCGCGAGAGGTCAACGATCCTGAGCGCGCGTCCGGGGCGCTCACAGCCGCCTGCGTGGCTGCGACGACTTCGGGCACCGACATCTACAGCGTCGCCGCGGTTCTCCAGCACGGTCAGCCCGACTTCCACGTCGAGCCGATCATGCAATGGCGCGCAGCCGAGATCTGGGAGCGGGTTCGCGACCGGGGCGAAACGCGTCCGACTGCATTCCTGACGAACCTCGGCTCGATTCCGTCGCACAATGCCCGTTCGACCTGGGCGCAGAACCTTCTCGGGGCGGTCGGCGTGAGCTCGTCGACGAACGATGGATTCAGCGACCCGAAAGAGATCGAAGCCGCGTGGAAGGAATCGCAGGCCTCCTTCGCCGTCATTTGTGGTAGTGACAAGGACTACGAGGCCATGCTCGAGCCCGCAGTGGCGGCGCTGAAGAGTGCCGGCTGCCCGGTGATATTGGTGGCGGGGCGACCGGGCGATCGCGCAGCCGCGTTGCGGGAAGCCGGCGTGAGTGACTTCGTGTTCGTGGGCGCCGACGTGCTTGGCGTCATGACCGATGTTCTGGATTCGGTGGGAGTAGAGCGATGAGCCGTTTGCCCGACTTCAGCCAAATCGATTTCGATTCCGTAGGCGGCGCTACCCAGTCGCTCGCGGATTGGGCAGTGCGGGCGGGCGATGCCGCTGACCGCCGTTGGAACACCCCAGAAGGGATCGAGGTCAAGCCTGCATACGGGGCTCAAGATCTCGATGGGGTGACGCACCTCCACACGATGCCCGGCCTTCCGCCCTTCCTGCGCGGGCCGTATCCGACGATGTACGTTCAGCGCCCGTGGACGGTTCGGCAGTACTCCGGTTTCTCGACGGCCGAGGCCAGTAACGCGTTTTACCGGCGCAATCTTGCGGCGGGTCAGAAGGGGCTTTCGATCGCGTTCGACCTCGCGACGCATCGTGGCTACGACTCCGACCATCCACGGGTCGCGGGCGACGTAGGCATGGCGGGCGTTGCCATCGACTCGATCAAGGACATGCGGATCCTCTTCGATGGCATCCCGCTCGACGAGATGAGCGTCTCGATGACGATGAACGGCGCCGTGCTTCCCATCCTGGCGCTTTACGTCGTTGCTGCTGAAGAGCAGGGCGTTCCCGCCGAAAAGCTCACTGGCACGATTCAGAATGACATCCTCAAAGAGTTCATGGTGCGGAACACCTACATCTATCCGCCGTCGCCTTCGATGCGGATCGTTGCGGATATCTTCAAGTACACGGCGGCAAACATGCCGCGCTTCAACAGCATCAGCGTGAGCGGCTACCACATGCAGGAAGCCGGTGCGACGCAGGATCTCGAGCTCGGCTACACGTTGGCGGATGGCCTCGAGTACATTCGCACGGGCCTGGCCGCCGGCCTTGGCGTCGACGAGTTTGCGCCTCGCATCAGTTTCTTCTGGGGAGTCGGCACGAACTTCTTCATGGAGATCGCGAAGCTTCGTGCGGGGCGTCTGCTCTGGGCAAAGCTGATCGAGCAATTCGGTCCGAAGAATCCGAAGAGCATGGCGTTGCGAACCCACTGCCAGACCTCCGGTTGGAGCCTCACCGCGCAGGACGTCTACAACAACGTCGTCCGGACGTGCATCGAGGCGATGGCCGCGACCCAGGGTCACACGCAGAGCCTTCACACCAACTCACTCGATGAGGCGATTGCGCTCCCGACCGACTTCAGCGCGCGCATCGCGCGCAACACGCAACTTTACCTGCAGCTCGAGAGTGGCACGACGAACGTGATTGATCCGTGGGGTGGCAGCTACTACGTCGAGCGGCTCACGCACGAGCTCGCGCTCAAGGCGTGGGAGCACATCAAAGAGGTCGAAGAGCTGGGCGGGATGACCAAGGCAATCGAGGCAGGTTTGCCAAAGCTCCGGATCGAAGAGGCGGCCGCGCGCACCCAGGCCCGCATCGATTCGGGCCAACAAACGATCGTTGGCATCAACAAGCACCGCCTCGACAAGGAAGACCCCCTCGAGGTTCTCAAGGTGGACAATACCGCCGTCCGCGAGGCGCAAATCGCGCGACTTCAGGAGCTCCGCGCGGAGCGCGACGAAGTGGCGCTCCGGCCGAAACTTGAGGCATTGACCAAGTGCGCCGAGACTGGCGACGGCAACCTGCTAGAGCTGGCGATCGACGCGGCCCGGCATCGAGCGACCGTGGGCGAGATCAGCGACGCGCTAGAGCGCGTGTGGGGGCGCTACCAGGCGACGATTCGGAGTATTGAAGGCGTGTATCGAAGCGAAGTAGGCAAGGACTCGGATGCGGTCGATCGGGTGCGGGCTCGAAGCGAGGAGTTCCTCACCAAGCACGGCCGACGGCCTCGGATCTTGGTGGCCAAGATGGGCCAAGACGGTCACGACCGTGGCCAGAAGGTGATCGCCACCGCGTTTGCCGATCTCGGTTTCGACGTCGATATCGGTCCGTTGTTCCAGACGCCCGAAGAAGTTGCCAAGCAGGCAGTCGAAAACGACGTCCATATCGTCGGCGCGAGCTCACTTGCGGCTGGGCACCTGACGCTGGTGCCGCAGCTCAAGCAAGCTCTTCGGGACCTCGGCCGCGAAGACATCTTGGCCGTCGTCGGCGGAGTCATTCCGCCGGAGGACTACGACGCGCTCCGCGACGCAGGCGCGGTTGCGATCTTCGGCCCCGGGACGGTCATCGCTGACGCGGCGATCGAGCTGCTCGAGCAACTCGACGCGCAGCTCGGAGCGATGTGAAGCGGCTCGATGCGCAGGCCTACGTCGACGGCGTTCGTGGCGGCGACCGCGCGGTTCTAGCAAGGGCGATCACGCTGATCGAGAGCGAGCAACCCGCTCACGCCGAGTTGGCTCAAGAGGTGCTCGAAGCGCTGCTGCCGGCGACTGGTGGCGCGTGCAGGGTTGGCATCAGTGGGGTCCCCGGCGCCGGCAAGAGTACGTTCATCGACGCGCTCGGCACGTCCCTGACGCGACGAAGTCATCGTGTCGCGGTGCTTGCGGTCGATCCCACGAGTAGCGTCAGCGGCGGGAGCATCCTCGGCGACAAGACCCGAATGGCCGCGCTATCGAACGAGCCGGAGGCGTTCATCCGCCCGTCGCCCACGAGCGGAACACTCGGCGGAGTCACGCGAAAGACACGCGAAACGATCATGCTCTGCGAGGCTGCCGGGTTCGATGTCGTGTTGGTCGAGACCGTGGGCGTCGGGCAGTCGGAGACAATTGTCGCGGGCATGGTTGACTTCTTTTTGGTGCTGATGATCGCCGGCGCCGGCGACGAGCTACAAGGGATCAAGCGTGGGATCCTCGAGGTCGCCGATATGCTCGCGATCAACAAGGCGGACGGCGACAACCGTCCTCGCGCCATTCGAGCGCAGGCCTCGTACCAGAGTGCTCTGCGCTTGATGCGCGCAGGGAGCGTTCCGCCGGTGGTCACGTGCAGTGCTCTCGAGGGTACGGGTTTGGACGAGCTCTGGGCTCTGCTCATGACCGAGTGGAATCAGATGCAAGGCAGTGGCGAGCTACAGCGAAAACGGCAAGCGCAACAAGTTCAATGGATGTGGGACATGGTTGAGGACGGGCTCCGTAAGGCGCTTCGCGGGGATCCCGAGCTGGCCGAGCTCACCTCCGAGCTCGAGAACGCGGTCGCAAGCGGTCAGGCAAGCCCGAGCGCTGCCGCATGGCGTGTTCTGGCTCGCTTCGCCGAGCGTGCAGGGGACGCCCTCAAGCGCGGCTGAGCTCGTCGGCCGAGTCGGCCTCGCCTGCCGCGGACTTGCCGGCGGGCTTCGGCGTCGGGCCGAGCAGCTCCGCCAGCCAGCGAAGCTGTTCACTGTGCGCAAGTGCGTGCTTGATGACCATAGTGAGCGGCGCGGACACGAGCGCGCCCACCGGGCCGAGCAGCCAGCCCCAGACCACCATCGAGATCAGGACCACCAGCGCCGAGAGCCCGAGCGCATCACCCATGACGCGCGGCTCGATTGCGCCGATCGCGAGGTTGATTGCGCCGAAGCCTGCCGCGATCACGAGTGCTTCTCCCGGGCCGAGCTGGAGCCACGCCAGCGCAACGGCCGGGACTGACGCGATGATTTGGCCCACCGTGGGGATGTAGTTGAGAAGATACGCGAGCAGGCCCCACAAAAGCGGCACGTCGATGCCCCTCCACCAACACCACGCGAAGACCAACAGGCCCGTGAGCAGGCTGAGGACCGTCTTGGCGACCAAGTAGGTGTTGACCTCGCGAGCGGCAGCGGAGAGCTCCTGGATCTGGCTCGGAGTCGCGATCTTCGAAAGCTTCTCCCGAAGCCCTGTCGCCTCGAAGAGCATGAACGCGACGATCAGCAGGACTAGGACCATCTGCGACACGAGAGAGGCCGCGTACTGCGCCATCACGGTCGCCAAGTTGAACATCCACGTCGGTTCGGAGAAGTCGTAGACCGACTCGAGATAAAGGCCTCGCGCAGCGAGCCACAGCTCCGCTTCTTCCATGCGTCCGGCCAACATGGGCGCGTACTCGGGAACGCGTTCGGTAAACGTGGCCACCGCGCCCGCGAGAGGGATCCCCAACGCAGCGCCCGCTGCGACGTCGAGCAGAAGCCCGGCGAGGACGGCTACGAGCGTGGGCACGCCGCGATCACAAAACCACATCACGATGGGTGCCGTGACAATCGCGATGAAAGACGCGACCAACACCGGGACGAGCAGAGGCGCAGCGAGTTTGATCCCGGCTCCGATCACGACGATCGAAGCGAGAATCAGAATGATTCGCGCGCCTCGGCTTACGGCCATCCGACCAATGTAGCGCGAATCACGATGAGGGGCGATCGAGGAGTTGGAGGGCGTTTCCACTGACGCACAAAGCTGCCGTTCCGTCGATGATCGAGGAGAGCTCGGCTCCGACGAGCTCGTGCCGCCATCCGTCGAAGAGGCGCGACGCTTGCCCGAGCACGAGGTTGGTGACGTCATCGCGCGTGCCGAGAACGGTCATGTCCAGGTCTTCTTGGGAGGCCCGTTGCGCGAGCCATGCGAGGCAGAGCGAGATGATGCCATCGACGTTCGGGAGGTTCGCGCGCTTTGCCGGGGGAAGCCGAAGCTCGCTAGGGGGGAGCCGAACCCCGCGCTGGACAGCGGCCAGGAGGGCATCGGTGTGCTTGAAGCGGTGGGCGTCGAAGTTGCGGATGCTGCGCAACTGGCCGGCGTCGCGCGCGGGCCGCTGCGCCAGCGAGAGCAGCGCCATGTCCGACAGTACCGATCGGACCGGCTTGTTCCTTCTCCTGGCCTCCCCCTCGCGCCATGCGGTCAGCTCTTGGGCGACGCCCCGCGCCTTGCCGTTGAGCTTGGCCTTGCCGCGTAGCTTCCACCACAGCGTCCTCGGGTCGGGCGGAGTCCGATCCTTTGCGCGCAGTCGCTCGATCTCCTCCTGGGCCCAGTCGAGCCGACCGCGCCCGCTCAGCGCATCGTGCAACGCATCGCGAAGCCCGAAGAGGTGTGCGACGTCGGAAGCTGCGTAGGAGAGGTCGGCGGCGGGCAGCGGACGGCGGGTCCAGTCGCTCAGTTGAGCGCTCTTGTCGAGCTGCAGGCCCAGAAACCCTTCGATCAGCTTTCCGAGCGAGCTGGTCCGATATCCGCAGAAAAGGGCCGCGATCTGTGTGTCGAAAAGCCGTCGAGGTGCGACGCCGCACGCGAGCTCGAGGATTTCCAGGTCCTGCGATGCCGCGTGCATGATGCAGACGATGTCGCGTTCGAGCGCCTTCGCGAGTGGACGTACGTCTACCGCGAGGGGGTCCACGAGGCTGATGCGTTCGGGGGTCGCGATCTGGATGAGAGCGAGCACGGGAAGATAGGTGCGCTCCCGATGGAACTCCGTGTCGAGTGCGTACGCCTCGGTGTCGCAGAGCTCGTCGACGAGCGCCTCGAAGTCCCGTTGCGTGTCGATCCAATCGAAATCGTTCATGGGCAGTACGGCCTTCCTGGGTGAGGCTTCTTGATCCATTCTTGCCGGCGGTTCAGCCAGCTCTCGACTTCGGGGTCCATCGTGCCCGCCGACTCTCGAGCCTGCGCGTGTGTCACGATTTCGGAAGCAGCTGCCTTTCGCTTCTTCGCTAGCGGGACGGGGCGGGTGCCTGCGTCCGCCAAGCGTTGCCGTTGCCAGGGGTACACGGGTTGCGAGTCCCGGCAACCCTTCGCGATGTCGTCGGGCGTGCAGAAGAATCGGAAATGGAAGTGGTCGTCGTGCGGGTAGCTCGGCTGGCAGGTCAGCGCCTCGAATCGCCCGATCGTCCGAGCTGTCGCGGCCGTTGCTCGCGCATGCTCGAGGAGCAGGGCCCGCAGATGCTCCGCTACGTAGATGTTCTGGAGCTGCGCACGCTCGTTTTCGATGAGGGCTTGAAGGAAGAGCCAGGTGCGTGGAATGTCGAGGGCCAGCGCGACGTCGTCGTCCGGGTCGGCGAGGTCGTGGAAGTCGACACCCCGACCGCTCGGGTCGAAGAACGCACCGACGCTCTCGATCGGCTCTCCATCCGGCCCGAGTTGGTAGAACAGCGCGTCGACGTCGCGCCCGCTCTGATGCGAGCGGTGGTGGGGGATCGGCCCGCCCGACTGCAGACTGAGGTCGTTGATAGTGACCGGTAGGCCGCCGAGCTCGCGATCGACCCGTGCCGCTGCGTCGAGGAGTGCGCGCACGACCTCAAGCGTTCCGTACCGGGCCCCCGGGTCGCGTGACGGGTTGAATCGGAGACCAGGCGCCCGCAGTGGCAGCGGGACGCCCCCGAGGAGCGAGCCGTCGTTGGGGTTCCGAACCGAGGTCGAGTCGAGGCGGCTCCAGTCGACGTCCGGCGAGGTCGTCCGGGGCGCCTCAGGCTCGGTGCGCGGCGGTGGAGCAGCTTTGTGAGGAGCGCTGCAGCCGACGACCGCAGTCCCGACCAAGACGAGGGCGGCGAGGCGTGTGGCCCCCATCACGGCTCGGCTGGCCGGAGAACGGAAGTAAAGACGACGTTGGACATCTGAAGGAGCACGTGGAGGAATGCGTCCGCCTCGAGCTCCTGTCGTTCGGCCCAGTCGAGGCTCGCCGCCTCGAGAAAGCCGAGCCAGCCGCGCAATAGCAGGCGCGTGCGAGGGTCGTCCTGCCGTGCCCCAAAGCGCGAAAGTCGCGTCAGCATGCGATCGACCAGGGCTTCCCGCGTGCGCTCTAGCACGGTGGCCACCTCCGGGTCCGTCCCGATGCCCCCGCGGAGCAGAAACGCATACACCACTCGGTGCCGCGACACGTAGTCGAGAAACGCGCGGAGCCCAGCGCGCTGTCCCTCCGGGTCCGGTTCGGATCCAGTCCCGTGCTGGTCCACGTCCGTCTCCTCGAGGAGCTGCCGAGCTGCCTCGCGCACGGCCGCAACGTAGAAGGCGCGCTTGCTGGGGTAGTAGTGGTAGAGCAGTCCCTTCGAGACACCAGCGCGCTTCGCGATCTCGTCGATCGAAAGGCCGTCGTAGCTTTGGCTCGCGAAGAGCTCGAGCCCAAGCGCCAAGAGCTGTTGCCGACGGACGTCGACCTGGAGACGTGTGCGTGCAGGCTGCATCGTGTGCGGCCGAGTATAGCCCAGCTTCGAGAGCGCGCCGGGGCTCCCCGGATGTTTGCGTTCGAGAGCCCAATTCCCCATGCTCTGCGGGTGCGCGAGGAGCTGCAGCAACTGATCGACGACGTTCTCAATCCGCTTCTCGAGAAGGACGCGAGCAGCATCGAGCTGCTGACGGTGGAAGATAGCGAGGTCGTGGTCCGCGTCACCGGTCGCGCCGCCTTTGGCGTCGGAGCCGAATACGTGCGCACTGGGGTCATCGAGCCGGCGCTTCGCAAAGTGGTCGGCGAGGATCGCCCCATTCGAATCAAGAAGGCCATCCCGACAGTGAAGCGCCGTTTGTAAGCAGCGCCGAGGTAGCGATGTACGACCTAGACAAGACCATTGTCGAGCGACGATCGGTGCGCGGGTTTCTCCCGAAGCCAGTCCCCCGGGATGTTCTCCAAGAGGTGCTCGCACTCGCACAGCGCGCGCCTAGCAACTGCAACGTCCAGCCATGGCGCGTCTACCTCGCCTCCGGGGAGCCGCTCGGGCGCCTTCGGGCTGCGCTCGTGGCCGCAGCCAGCGCCGGGAAGTCACACGCGATGTCTGGCACGGTCGATGCGTTCTTCGGGACATATCGCGAGAAGCAGGTCGCGTGCGCCGTGGAGCTCTACGGGAAAATGGGAATCGCGCGCGACGATAGGGAAGGGCGGCAGTGGGCGATGCTCCGCAACTTCGAGCTCTTCGACGCGCCTCACGTCGCGTACGTGTGCATGGCGAGAAGCTTCGGGATCGGCGTTGCTCTCGATGTCGGCATGTACGTTCAGACGTTGATGCTCGCGATGCAGTCACGTGGCATCGGTTCGTGCGCCCAGGCTGCGCTACGCGCGTTCCCAGATGTGGCGGCCGCCCACCTCGGCATTCCCGAGGACGAGCAGATCCTTTGCGGTCTATCGTTTGGCTACGAAGACCCCAGCGCGGCCGCCAACCAGACGCGACAGCCCCGGGACCCGGTTGCGAGCAACGTCTTCTTCCGCGACTAACGCTACCGGCCCTTGAAATCGCCTTCGCGACGCTCGAGGAATGAGCGGATGCCTTCGGCCGCGTCCTCGGTGTCCATCAGCTCTCTCGCGATCACGAGGAGCTCGGCGATGGCGGCGTCGACCCCTTGGTGGGCCGCGGTGCGAGCGGAACGGATCGTCGCCTGAACGCCAAGGGGCGCCCGTTTTGCAACGGTCTGCGCAATCTCAATCGCCTTTGCGCGAAGCTCATCGGCCGGGAGCATTTCCTGGACGAGTCCAATACGCAAAGCCTCTTCCGCGTCGAACCGGTCGCCGGTGAGAAGCCAGCGCATCGCATTTCCCCAACCCGCGATCTCGGGGAGCCGAATCGTCGCGCCGCCGAACGGGAAGATGCCACGATTGATCTCGATTTGCCCGAAGCGCGTGCCCTCGGCACACAAGCGGATGTCCGCTGCGAGCATCAGTTCGATACCGATGGTGAGGCACCACCCCTGGGCGGCGAGGACGAGAGGCTTCTTGCGCTTCGGTTCGTGAAGGCTCAGCACGTCGACCGAGCCTTCCGGGAACAAGGGCGCGCCGCTCCGAACTGCCGGCCCGACCTCGCCCAGGTCCAGGCCGGCCGTGAAGTTGTCCCCGTTGGCGTAGAGAACCGCGCACCGAAGCGACTCGTCCGCTTCGTACTGGGTCACCGCCTCGGCCAGCTCTCGTAGCATGCGCAGATCGAACGCGTTCATCTTGTCGGCGCGGTCGAGGACGATGTGAAAGACGTGGCCGTCTCGCTCCGCAACTACGCGTGGCTTGTCGTCGGTCATGGGGCGCGATCGTAGTGGACGGCCGTGCCGTAGGCCAGCACTTCGATCGTCCCCATGCCCTCGTTGCCCGTGGCACTCGCGATGGTCGACGTTTCGAGGCGGGTATTGATGTACGCGTCGGCGTCGGGTCGCGACTCTTTCATGCGAAGCACGGCCTCACGCCTGCCGCGTTCGATGAGGGTCGCGTACGAGCGCACTTCGCCACCGAAGAACATCCGGAATCCGCCAATGAACCGCTTGAAGTGGTCGACTGACACCACGACGGAGCCGGTCGCAAGCTCGGCTGTCCGAATCGTAACGGGCGGCACGACTTGTCTAATCGACAGCGCAGGTCGATCGCGAAACCGGGCCTCTCTTTCGGCGATGCTCGCGAAGTGCGCGCGTTCAATGCGGGCGCCAGCGAGCCTCCCGACGATGATCAGGACGATGGGGACGCCAAGGCCGATGATGAGCTCTATCGACATCGGCCAGTCACTCGATGCGCACAGCCGTGCCGTAGGCAAGGATCTCGGATGCACCTTGAGCGACGGACGATGTCGTGAACCGCACATTCACTACCGCGTTCGCGCCGAGCTCTCGCGCTTGCGCCACCATGCGGCTGGTCGCTTCTGCACGGCTTTCCTGCAGCAGCTCCGTGTAGCCCTTCAGCTCGCCGCCAACGATGTTCTTGAGCCCGGCGGCGAAGTCCCTTCCGAAATGCTTTGCTCGGATCGTGCTCCCTTGGACCAAGCCGAAGTGCTCGACGATCTGACGGCCGGGCACGCTTTCAATGTTCGTGAGAAACACTCGAACCTCCTCTACAGACGAACGCGGCCTGCTCTGACGCGGCCGCCGAAAAGAGTAGCGACGATCTCCTCTCGACGATTCCACAAAAAACGTCGTCCCTGCGGCTCCTTGAGGTACTCGAGGCAGCTCTGGGGGTCGAGATGACTGGCTTCGAGGAGGGTGACCAACGCCCAGCGCTCGATCGCGTTGGTGTTGGCCTCGAGAAGTCGAAAGTGTGCGCCCGCGATGAAGGTGTCGTCTCCGAAGCGTCGCGCGAGCCAAATGCGTATCGCTTGCGAATGCGCCTCGATGTGCGGGACATCGGACGGGTCCGCCTCGCGTGCGGGCTGACCGAGCGAGAGCCGCAGGTTGCGGTCGTGGTCACTCAGCCGGACGACGAGGTCGGGCACCGCCAGGCGCCCCAGTTGAAGGAACTGCGACCGAAGGGCCTTCGTGCGTGCCGAGACCTCCTCGACGAGCTCGTCCCAGGGAGCGGACGGACCGTAGTCGTGCGTCTCGAACGCTTGATGCGGGAGCCGTGGCTTCCGCGCGTCCACGGTCACCCTCGAGGCGCTCTCGAAGACGAGCTCGTCCCCGATGCGCGGCACGACGTAGCGCTCATCCGTCCTTGCAATCGAATCGAGGTCGTCGAAGCCGAGCATCGACGCGTTCTGGTCTGAGCTCTCACTCGTTCGGTAGTAGTGGTTCGAGGCGAACGGTACGACCCGAGTCGGTTCGAGCGCCTCCACGGTGAGCTCGAGCACCTCGCGGAGCTGGTCCTTGCGCGCTTCGTCGTCGATGACGTCGAACAGCTTGCCGGCGTGGTTGTAGTTCGTGAAGAGGAGGTCGAGTGGTGCGATGTGGCGGCGGAGTGAGCGAATCGCTTTGGCGGGCAGATTGCAGTCGTTGTAGTTGAGCATCGACCACGCGCCGGACGTAATGTGAAGCATGTTGTCGATACCCGCAGTGGGGTACCGGCAGCAGGTGGTCTCCTCGTCGAGCTCGACAGGCTCCCGTTCGCCGAGTGCTCGGACGTCGCGGAAGCCAAGGCTCTCCATGCGGCCGACCATCGAAAAGTTCGCGGACACGTTGGCCAAGACGACCATGTCGGGGTTGCGGCTAGCCAGCTTTGCGAGGGAGGGTGCGTGTAGGTGGTCGCTGTGCCAGTGCGAGATCCAGAGATGAGTCGCGCTCGCACCGACGTCGAACGCTCTCGGGTTGTCGTAGCGGAGGCCCCAGCCGCCCGAGAACGCCGTGCCTTCGAGCCAGGGGTCGAACAGGATTCGGACATTGCCGACCTCGACGAGGAGCGACGCGTGATTGAGATAGTGGATTCGAACCGAAGACATGACGCGCGTTCGACCCCCGTAGTGACGCGGCTTCCCTACCTTCTACGATAGTCGTTCGGGACGAGGATGGCACCTTTCGGGGGCGCTGAATCGGTGCTATTCATGTAGGCGTGAAACTCTGTGTAGTTGGTACTGGGTACGTCGGCCTCGTCACGGGAACCTGTTTCGCAGCCACCGGGCAGCGGGTCGTGTGCGTCGACAAAGATGCCTCCAAAATCGAGCGTCTTCAGCGCTTCGAGATCCCCATCTTCGAGCCTGGCCTCGAAGAGTTGGTGAAGGAGCAGGCGGCCTCTGGCCGGCTCACCTTCACCACGGACCTCGCAACCGCCGTACGGGACGTGGACTTGGCGTTCATTGCCGTCGGGACTCCTCCGACCCACGATGGCGAGGCGGACCTCAGCGCCGTCTTCGCGGTCGCGCAAAGTCTCGCCGAGTACGCCACGCGTGACCTCGTGATGGTCACGAAGAGCACCGTGCCCGTTGGGACGAACGCGCAAGTGCAGAAGCTCGTGGCCGGCGCGAAGCACGACATCCAGGTTGCATCGAATCCAGAGTTCCTGAAGGAGGGCGGCGCGATCAACGACTTCATGTACCCTGACCGAATCGTGATCGGCATTCGCCCAGGTCATGACCGGGCGCGGCGATTGATGAACCGGGTGTACCACCCGCTCAATCTCTCGAACACGAAGATCGTTTGGATGAACCCCGAGAGCGCCGAGGTCACGAAGTACGCCGCGAACACGATGCTGGCGATGCGCATATCGTTCATGAATGAGCTCGCGGTTTTGTGCGAAGAGGTGGGCGCCGACGTCCAAAGCATTCGCATGGGAGTGGGAAGTGATCCGCGGATCGGGCCTCAATTTCTTCATGCGGGTCCGGGCTACGGGGGGTCTTGTTTTCCGAAGGACGTGAAAGCCCTCGTGGCCGTCGCTCGCCGGCATGGCATCGAGCTCGAGCTCGCCGACGCGACCAACCGAGTCAATGTTCGTCATCGGAGCTTCGTCGTCCGCAAGCTCAAGAAGCACTTCGGCAGCGAGCTCGCGGGAAAGCGCGTGGCGCTCTGGGGGCTTGCGTTCAAGCCCGGCACCGACGACATCCGTGAGTCCCCGTCGCTCACGACGATCGAGTTCCTGCTCAAGGAGGGGTGTGAGGTCGTAGGGCATGATCCCGAGGCCATGGACAACATCCGCGAGCTGTTCGGCGACAGCGTCAGGCTCGTGGACGACGCGTATGACGCGGTCGTGGACGCCGACGCGCTGATACTCCTGACGGAGTGGCGCGAGTACCAATACCCCGAGTTCGAGCGGATTGCCGAGCTGATGCGCACGCGGGTTATCCTAGACGGTCGGAACATCTGGGTGACGTACAAGCTCGCTGAGCAAGGCTTCAACTACGACGGCGTCGGGATACAATCCGACACGGTCTGACGCGTCATGTGCGGGCGCTACACGCTGACGTGTCCGGACACAGATGCCCTCATTCGAGGTCTCCCATTCGACGAGCTCAGTGAGACTCGCATCGAGCTTCGCCCGCGATACAACATCGCGCCGGGGCAACCTAACCCGGTCGTCTATCTGCGAGACCGCACGCCGGTGCTGGCTGAAGCCGAATGGGGCTTCGCGCGTGCTGCGGGCGGAATTGCGATTAACGCGCGATCGGAGACCGCGTCACGAACTGCGATGTTTCGTGAGGCATTTCGCAAGGGGCGCTGCCTGGTGCCCGCCGCTGGCTTGCCGAGGTAACGATTGGAAAGCCGCCGGCCCTCGATCGCAGGCCGGTGTCGCCCCGAGTGAATCGAATCGAAAACGACGACCCGGCGTGTGTTGAGCAGGTCGTGCAAGAGTCGTTCGATTTCAGCCACTGACAGCGGCAGTGAACGCGATTGGCGTGGGGAGGTTTAGTTAAGTCCACCCGCCCACCCCCACCGCGTAGTCCTCCCTCCGCGCCCCTTGCTTCGCCGGGGCTTGGCGGCGCATGCGCGCCGGGCTTCGCCGTACCGGCTCGCGCTGCCGCGCATGTCTCGTAGGGGGGGCGATTGCGTATGGAGGAGAATCGGTCGGGATGCGCGGCACAGGGAGTGGGCGGGAGGCGCGTCGTGTTTTGCCGTATGGGGACGGCCGAGCGGGACCCGCTCCCGAGCACGTGCGTTGCGACCGATTCTCCGGGTGCTCACTTCCGCACCCCGTCCCGTGAAACCCCTGTCGGGTTTTCCCGCGCCCCGTGTGCACCTCGACGCCCGGGCGTCCTGCGCACTGGGTCGGGTGCTAGCGTCGCCGCGCGGACTCGGCTTCCTCGACCACGTCGGCGTCGATGACCTCTTCTCGGACCCTAACGCGAGGGCCCGCGCGGCTGGCGAGCTTGCGAGACGCGGCGTCGACGAGCGCATCGACACCGACTTGAATCGCTCGATCGACCTCTTTGCGTACCTGCTTTTCCCAGTTGCCCCGACGCCGCTTGGCGAGGCGTCGGCGCGCCCTCGCGCGAAGTCGGCGGCGATCCGGTATCAAGGCTCGGCGCGCGCCGAGCGCGAGGAAGATCCCCCAGCCCGCAAGCACCCACTGCACCCACCAGCCGGGACCCGACATGACGTCGATCAGGAAGAGGCCCGAGTTGACGACGACGTAGGTGTAGATGCTCTGAAGAAAGCGCTTCTTTCGATGACCGACGATGCTGTCTTCTTCGAGGCGAAGCTCTCGCTCCTCTTCGATCTGCTGGGCCGCCGCCTCGACATCGTCCGCGTTGATGCCGGCCTCGACTGCCGAGGCGACGAGGTCTTCATGCGAGAGCGTTTCGAGCGGCTGCGTCTCTAGCGCTCGTCTCAGGATCTCCTCGACCTCGTCGCGCGTGTATTCGGCCACGCCTAAATGGTGTCCCAGCTGAACCCTTCGGCCTCGAACGCCGCGTCAGCGAGCCCCTTCATGATGTCGTCGTCGTTGGTGTCGATGCGGCGGAAGTTGTGCTTGATGCGGAACTTCGCCTGTCGTGTGAAGGCCTTCAGGATGTCAATTTCGAGCGCCGCTCCGTCCACTCCCTTGGCATCGATCGAGGCTTGAACACGGCTGATCGTCGCCGCGAGCACGAAGAGGTCGATCATGATCTCCGCCAAACGGTGGCTTGCGAACTGTTTCCCGATGATTCCCTTGCCGTGCTTGCGAAGGATCTTGTCCGTCGCCTGGGCGAGATACCGGGTCTCTTCCTCGAAGACGGCGGCCTGGTCTTGAATCGCCGGGTTCAGGTTGGAGAACTTGGCCTGGCCTCCGACGCCGGTTCGTAGTGACGCGTGCTTCCGCGCGTAGTCGGAGAGAACACCGAAGCCCTTGATGGGCTCGTTGAAGATCCCCTTCATGGTCGCGGAGAGCTCCTGAAGCTGACTTGCTACGTCGTTCATTGCCGTCAGGGCAATGAGCAGCCGCAGAATCTCGTTGGTACCCTCGAAGATGCGATTGATGCGGCAGTCTCGAACGATCCGCTCGTACGGATACTCCCGCATGAAGCCGTTTCCACCTGCGATCTGCAGAGCTTCGTCGGCAGTTCTCCAAAGACGCTCACTGGCGTACACCTTGGAAATCGCCGCCTCGACTTGATATTCCTGATAGCCGCCGTCGATGAGACCGCCGACGACTGTGACGGCTGCCTCGGCCGTGTAGCAATCGATGGTCATGCGAGCGACCTTCTTCTTGATCAGGCCGTAGCTCGAGATCGGCTGGCCAAAGGTCTTGCGCTCATTCGCCTGCATCGTCGCCATCTTGATGAGGTTCTTCATGGCGCCGATCGAGCCGCCGCCGAGGCCGGTGCGCCCGCTGTTTAGAATCGCCATCGCCACCTTGAACCCTTGGCCCACTTCGCCGAGGACGTTGGCATTGGGCACGCGGACGTTGTCGAGGTGAACGGTAGTGGTCGAGCTCGCGCGAAGGCCCATTTTGTCTTCGTGGGGCCCGATGCTCACGCCATCCATGTCCGTGGTGACGATGAACCCGGTCATCTTGCCGCGGCCGCCTTCCTCTGGGGTCTTGGCGAAGACGGTGAAGAAGTCGGCAATCCCGCCGTTCGTGATCCAGAGCTTGTTGCCGTTGAGGACCCACTCGTCGCCGTCTTTGACGGCAGTGGTCATCACGGCGGCCGCATCGGAACCGGCGCCAGGCTCGGTCAGGCAGTAGGCGGCGATCATCTCGCCGGACGCGAGCTTCTCGTAGTAGCGTTCCTTCTGCTCGTCTGTTCCGAAGAGAAGCAGCCCGCGCATACCGATCGAGCTGTGCGCACCGATCGTGACGGCCACCGAGGCGTCGTACTTCGCGACCTCCTGCAGGGTGCGTGAGTAGGCCATGTTGCCGAGGCCCATGCCGCCGCCCTCCTCGGGGATGACGAGACCAAACATGCCGAACTCCTTGAGCTCGTCGATGAAGTCTTCCGGGAGATGTCCTTCGACGTCCCACTTGCGGAAGTCCTCCGTGCGCGGGCCCAACAAGCCTTCGAGCGCGCTCGCTATGTCACCCAGTGTCTCTTTTTCCGCCGCAGAAACGGTGGGAAAGGGGAAGATGACGTCCTGTTCGATGCGGCCCATGCAGAGGGATCGCATGAAGCTGGTGGTGTCTTTGTCGGCCACTGGGCGCTCCTTTTCGTTGTCGAGGAGGGGCATCATGCACTGCGCGGGGCCGTGCGTCCATGCCCTCAGGTCGACAAGCTTAGGGTCAAGCGCAAGGCGTTTCCACAACGAAAAAGAGCCGCCTGCGTGTGCAGGACGGCCCCTCTCTCTGAGCGCTCGCGTTCGCGAGCCGTCTGCTTACTCAGCTGCCGCGGTGGCCGCCGAGTCCGACTTGTTCTTGTTCTTGCCGAGCACGCCCCAGAAGGCGGTACCAGCACCGATGCGCCAGGCGAAGCTCGCGCCGGACGCGCCTTCGCCGAAGCCGATGCCCGGGCCGAGGTCGAAGAAGAACCAAGGCTCGACGTTTTCGTTGGCCTTGATTTCCACGCCCATCCGAATCAGCAGAGGGATGCGGCCCTGGTTGGGGATGTTGTTGTTGTTGATATAGCCCTCGATGATGAAGGCCCCGCCGACGACCACGTTGACTCGCTCGTGCACGTCGATCGAAACCGGCACCAAAGCCTCACCCATGATGCCAAAGGTGAACGAACTAAATGTGTTGCCCGAGATCAAGATACCCGGCTTGGCCAAAATGGCGATGTGCGTGGTCGACTTGTCGTGCTCTCGGGTAGCGAGGTGCCAGCGGACCATGCCGTCGATGCCCAGGCCGATGTTGATGAACCGCCCCCTCTTGAATGCGGCCGGCCAATCGCCGTAGACGAGCTCACCGCTCAGGCCCCAGTCGAGGTTGCCCTTACCCTTGTTCCACCATTCGTAAATGATGCTCGGGTATCCGACGCCGCCGCTGTGGACCATGTCCTGTTCGAGCTTCTTGCCACCGATGACCGAGTTGTTCGGTCCGGCCAGGGCGGGACTCGCCATCGCGAGCACCAAAGCGAATACACCAATTGCTCTTGCTGTCATTGTTCCAGCTGCTCCTTCCCCGTGTAAGGTGGCCGAACCTTAGAGCACAACCGCCCACCTTGCCAGGGATTATCCAGGCATTGGCGCCGGGACACAACTTTCTGAATTCATGTGCAATTGTCGGTTCTTCGGCTCTTTGTCGTTGGATGTATCGAAAACGATCGCGGGTGCTCGTTGCGCACCGCAACGGGGCTTGACCGAGGTGCGCAAATCCCCATAACCGACGACTCAGGAGGTTCCATGCGCGCTACGATCATACTTGCTGCTACCGCTTTCCTCGTCATCGGATGCAAAGACCCGGGGGCGGACGTCACCGCTGCGAAGGTGGAGGATCCGACAGGTGCGAAGGTCGCCGCGACTCCTGACGATGCCACGGCCAGCTCGCTGGCGATCAACCCGTCGAACAGCAAGGTCGAGTTCGTCGGCGCCAAGGTCACCGCCAGCCATCCCGGTGGGTTCACGGACTTCTCCGGAGAGCTCGAGCTCGGGGATCCAATCGAGCAGAGTGCAATCAACCTGACGATCCAAACAGCATCCCTCTATGCGGACAAAGAAAAGCTCACCAAGCATTTGAAATCGCCGGACTTCTTCGACGTGGCCAAATTTCCGACCGCGACCTTCCAATCTACTGAGATTCGGAAAGAAGCGGGTGGGCACACCGTCAGCGGCGACCTTACGCTTCACGGCGTGACGAAGCGGATCAGCTTCCCGGCGACCATCGATGCGAGCGAGAGCCAAGTGAGCGCGAATGCGGAATTCTCGATCAACCGCAAGGACTTCGGGATCAACTATCCGGGGATGCAGGATGACCTGATCCGCGACTTGGTGGTGATCAAGTTGGGACTGAAGCTGCCGCGCTAGGTTGCCAGCTATATCCGACCCGCCCACCCCCACCGCGTAATCCTCCCTCCGCGGCATCGCCTTCGATCTGCCTTGGCGGCGCTTCGCGGCGGGCTCCGCCCTTCGGGCTCGCGCGCCTGCTTACGTCAAGCCTGGTCGGCCGCTGCGGGCCATGGCTGTAGCTCGAGGAGGTCCTTCACTCGGATCTTCCCCGTCTCGCGGACGCCTGTAGCGGCGTCTGCGATGGTCCAGCCGTGAGCGCCTTGGCCCATGGGTTGCGACTCCACGAAGATGCAGCGGAGCTCGCCTTCCTCGAAGTGGCATTGCTGCTGAATTGACCGTAGGAGCTGCATGTTGTGGAGGTGTCCATCGCCGAAGTTCCAGCCGATCACGATGCCCGTCACGAGCTCGCCATCGAGGTATTCGTACTCGTCGATGTCGTCGACCGCTTTCGGCAAGAGGAACTGGAGGCAGCGTCCGTGCAGATGCATCGCCCGAAACGCGAGGACCTTCGAGATGCTCCCGATGATCTGCTCCTCGTCGAGCATTCCGTCGAGTTGCTCGGGAAGCCGTGGTGCCCACTTGATGAGGTGGTCGTCGAGCTTCTTTGAGCAATCTCCTTTGAACAGCCAAACGCTATAGGCCCAGTTCCCTGCGTAGTAGCGCATCGAGCACAGGAACGAAGCGTGCGAGGGGAACAGGTTGCCGAACAGTGGCACTCCGACGAGGGCAAACCCGAGATAGGCAATCAATAGCGGTGAGCCGATGCTGAACGCGCTCAGGTCGGCGTAGTGGCCGAAGAGCACGAAGCCGCCGTAGACCATGATCACGTTCCATTCGATGGGGACGCCCATCGGTATACTGCTGGTGATGAAGGTGTGGAAGAGCAGCATCACGACCAGCGTGACTGTCGTCGTGGTTCCGCCGTCACTCAGAATCAGGACCATCGGGAAGGCGAGCTCTACTACCGTACCGGCGTGCGCCATGAAGTGTGCGAGTCGGGAAGGGCGCAGGTCGTTCGGGTAGCTCCGGTACAACAGCTTGCGCATGGGCCCGAGCTGCGTGAGAGGGCTGTTGCTCTGCATCACGGCAACGACCGACGGGAAGTGGTGATTGAGCTTCGAGGTCGCTGCCCACATCCAGATTCCGACCCAGACCCACTTCGAGCCCGCGATCCAGTCGTTCGGGAACATGAAGCAAACGAGCGCCGTGTAGTAGTGCTCCGCTCGCGACGCGAGGAAGATGGTTTTGTCCGTGAGGCCGAGGAGCGGCAGGAGCACGAGGGTCGGGGCGATCAGCTCGGCCCTGAGCTCGGGCGACACCAGCGCGCGGAAGAGGAACCCCATGTGCGCCACGTACAGCGCGACATCGAGGAAGGTTCGCTGGTGGCCGCCGAAGATCGGGAGGCCCGCAAACAAAGGCACCTTTGTCGTCCCTGGCCTACAGAAATAGAGCGCGCCTCCGAAGGGCGGCTTGTACCGGCCGGTGAGCGGGCCGCTTCCGCAGCCGAGGCCGAGCCCTTCGAAGGCCATGCTCCAGAGCACGGCCTTTTGAAACGCGACCGGCTCGAAGTACCAGGCGCCGAAGTTGCCGAGGTCCCCGAGCCCCGCCGTGAACGAGCAGAAGAAGCTCCAGATCCAGACGTAGAGAACGACTTTCAGGATGTAGACGATGTAGATCGGCCAGGGTGTCCCGTAGCCCTGGAGCGCCCACGCTTGGCAGACCATTTTCACCCGCTCGGGAAACGGCTTCTTCTCCCATTCTCGGATGTCGTACGGAGGCGGGACGGGGTTCAGCAGCGCCATGGCCGGGATGCTAGCGATCGATTCGCCGGCTGTCACCGGTGTCGAGAGCCGCGGACGCAAAGATTTCGCCGGTGGTCATTTGGATGAGTTGGATCTAGGCGCCGTGCTATGCCAGTTTGACTGAGAGCGAGGAGATCATGGGCAAGAAAGAGAAGCGACAGGCCGAAGATGAAGCCGTGATGGAGGCCCTGGGGATGGACTCGATCCCTGCAAAGAAGCCCAAGCTTCAGCGCAAGGTCTACGATGCTGCATTGGCCGAGTTCCAGGTGGAGCTGGTTAAGCTGCAGAAGTGGATCCAGGAGGAGGGGCTCCGGGTTGTCGTTCTGTTCGAAGGCCGTGATGCGGCGGGCAAGGGCGGGGCGATCAAGCGGATCACCCAGAGCCTCAATCCGCGCGTATGTCGCGTGGAGGCGCTCGCGAAACCGACGGAGCGCGAACTCACTCAGTGGTACTTCCAGCGATACGTGCAGCATCTGCCGGCCGCTGGCGAGATGGTCTGCTTCGACCGGAGTTGGTACAACCGCGCCGGCGTCGAGCGTGTCATGGGGTTCTGCACCGAGGCCGAGTACCGGGAGTTCCTTCGCTCGTGCCCGCAGTTCGAGCGAATGCTCGTGCGTTCGGGCATCATTCTGGTCAAGTATTGGTTCTCCGTCAGCGACGCGGAGCAGGAGCGCCGCTTCCAGAAGCGCATGCAGGACCCTGTCCGGCGCTGGAAGTTGAGTCCCGTCGACATGGAGTCGCGAAGCCACTGGGTCGACTACTCGGTCGCCAAGGACGAAATGTTCGCCCACACGGACATCAAGCAAGCACCGTGGTACGTCGTGCGCGGCGACGACAAGCGACGCGCGCGCCTCAACGTCATCGCTCACCTGCTCAGCACGATTCCCTATCAACACGTGCCCGAGCCAAAGCTCAAGCTTCCGGACCGGCAGAACAACATCAAGTACGTCCGGCCGCCCCTCGACGACCAGAATTTCGTCCCCGAGATCTACTGACCGCGTGTGGGGGCGATTGCCAGCGGAGTCCGTGGGCCGCATGATCTGGTCCTAGCTTGGCCACGAGAATGACGACCCCCACCCCGACACCTCAGCGCCGCGTGCCGCTGGCCATCGCGGCGCTCCTCGTGCTTTTGCCCCTTTCCTTCGGCTGCTCGGGGCTGCTGCAGAACATCGGGGCGAAATGGGTCACGCGGCAGATCGCAGCCGAATTCGATTTCGATGAGGCTCAGACCGAGGCGACTCGTGCTTCGGTCGACCGATTGATTGCCGCCGCGCCTGCCGCGCTCAGCAGCAAGGTCGACATGTTGGTGGCCACCGTCGATGCGGCTATCGCCAAGGGGTTCACGGAGAAGAACCTCATCGGCATGGAACGCCAGGTCAACAAGATCGCGGACATCATCGCCGGGGCGATCATCGACGAGGCCTCGCCGATTCTCGCCACACTGCGAGATGACCAAATCGACTTCGCTGAAGGGCGCATCAAGGAGCGGCTCGACGAAGCGAGAGAGAAGATCGAGGAGCCGAAAGAAGAGCGGCTCGAGGAGCGACAGGATGCCTTCGTCGACGCGGTCGAAGATTGGGCGGACGAGATCACGGACGAACAAGAAGCTCGGCTCCGCCGTTTTATCTCGACCCTGCCCGACGAAGGGGCTCTTCGCCTTCGAGCAGACGAACAACGCCTCGAGCGAATCGAAACGCTCATGCGCAAGCATCCGGGCGCCGATTCGATTCGCGACGCTCTCTGGAAAGAGTGGAAAGAGCGCGAGCAATGGGGGCTCGAGTCACGGACGCCTGTGGAGCGTCGCGCCGAAGGCCGCAAAGCCATCCTCTACGTGTACGGGATGTTCGATGCCGAACAGAGAGAGCACGCGAGCGAACACCTCCACGAGCTCCATGACAAGGTCAAGGCCTTCCTCGGCGGGTCCGGGTCCTAGGCTAGAAGAGCCAGCCGAGGAAGAACTTGAACACGTGCGAGTTGGTCCGGTAGTCCGCCGAGGTGTAGCTGTTCAGGCCAATCGTGTAGCTGAAATCGAAGTTGAGCGGGCCGAGATCGAACTGTGTGCCCAAGCGAAGCCCGGCGACGTAAATTGCGAGCGGGTATCCGGGAATGTCCTTCGGCTTGAACTTGAACGCCTTACGATTGCCATTGACGTCGGCGAAGCCCCGGAGGTTGAAAGTGCTCACCCAGCCGCCGTAGACGAACAACTTGAAATAGGGGTTCGCGTACGGGACATAGCCCGCGATCAACGGAATCTCGAGCTGGTTCATGCGGGCCTGCTGGCCTTGTAGAGCCTCGGGGATCGGGTTGCCTTCGATCTCGGCGATGGTCTGGAGCTGTTCGCCGATGTCGAAGTAGAAACGGCTGAATCCCATCGCTATCTCGCCGAAAATCTTCCCTGCAGTCACTCGGGCGCCAACTTGCATGCCCCAGTTCGGGAAGGTCGAAGGATTTCGGCCGCCAACCATGCCTACGTACACCGGGTTGTCGGGCCCGCCAGAGTACAAGTCGACGGTGGGAACCCGCGGCACCAGCGTCGTGCTGCCGACGCCAACCGCCACCTTGACGTCCATTTTTGGAACCGCGGACGCGTTGCTCGGGGTGAGCCATGCCGAAGCGCAGAGGGTGGTGAGGGCCAGGGCTGAAAGCAGTTTCTTCATCGTTCAAGCCCTCAGGCGGGGAAGTAGTACTCCATGCCGTCCGCGTGGAATCGTTTGTCCATGATGCGCGGCCACATCGGCTTCACCTTGAGTTTCTCCTTCTGCCAGTTCTCGTGTTCCTTCCGGAGCTTCTCGTAGAGCTCCGGCATCTCTTCCTTGAGGTTGATCTCCTCGGACTGGTCCGAGATGAGGTTGTGGAGCTCCGCCCAGCCGTCGCGGGTGCTCAAGATGAGCTTGTAGTCACCGTCGCGCATCGCCCAGATGTGGTCGGCGCGCCAGAAGAGCGCCTGGTGCGGCCGCTGCTTGTTCTTGCCCGTGACGTACGGGACGATGTCGACGCCATCGTACTCCCGATCACTCGGCAGTACGCCTCCTGCCGCGGCCACCGAGGTCGCGTAAATGTCGGTCGCGGAGACGGGGTACTCATACCGCGTGCCCGCCGGGACCTTGCCCTTCCACTTCATCATGAAGGGCACCCGGATGCCGCCTTCGAACTGCGTGAGCTTCCCGAGCTTGAGTGGTCCGTTGTCGGTCGCGTGTGTGTACGAGGCGCCGCCGTTGTCGCTCAGGAACCAGATGATCGTGTCCTCTTCGATGCCGAGGTCCTTCACCTTCTGGTGAATGTCGCCAATCGCGTCGTCGAGCGCCGAGATCATCGAGTAATAGACGCGCTTGTTCTCGTCCTCGACCTGCGGGTACTTGCAGTAGTACTCGACCGGCGCTTGGAAGGGCACATGCGGAGCCGAGAACGCGCCGTAAATGAAGAATGGCTCGTCCTTGTGGTTCTCCATGTACTCCATCATTTCGTCACGGAAGGCGAAGGTCAGGTAGCGGTCCTCCTCGATCTCTTTGCCGTCACGCATGATCGCCGCCTGCTCCTTGCGGCCGGTTTTCCACTGGTGCTGCGCGCTGAAGGAATCGTGCTCGTGGTTGATGATCCCGGACCAGTTCTTCTTCGGTGCGTAGAGCGAGAACGCGCCGTAGAAGCCGTACTGGTAGTCGAAGCCGCGCGCCTCGGGCACTTGCTCCCGGTGAACACCGAGGTGCCACTTGCCGATGAGCGCCGTCTGGTAGTTGTACTTCTTGAGGATCTCCGAGAGCATGATCTCGGTGGGCGGCACGCCTTGTTTGTGCACCTGCCATGCGGCGGGGAAGGAAGGCTTGGCCTTGACCTTGAACTCGCCGGTGTCGACGAGCCAGCGGCCCGAGATGTATTCGACGTAGTTGCTCGGATAAAACTCCATCACCTGCGTCTCGAAGCCGTAGCGGTTTTGAACGCGGCCGGTCATGAGCCCGGCGCGGGCCGGCGCGCACGTTGGCGCGGTGGCGTAACCCTCTTCGAAGACGACGCCATCCTTGCCGATCTGATCGATGTTCGGGGTCGAGATGTGCTCGACGCCGTATGCGCTGACCTCGTAGGGTCCGAGATCGTCGGCCAGCAGAATGATGATGTTCGGCTGACGCTCCTTCTTCTCGGTTTCAATCGGGGCGCTCAGGAAGGCGGCTTTGCCGGCCTCCTTGTCTTTGTCCCACTTGATGCGCCATTTGATTCGCGTGATCGAGCAACTAACCAAGATTAGGCCGAGGCCCACCAGAAGAAACGCGCGCAGGTAGCGATATTTCATGATTCCCAGGTCGTTCACTACACTGAGAACTCACGAATTGGAAACGTAAAATTTGCACCGCCAGGCTGACTGTTTTCGCTACTATTCGCGCATGCGCGGCGCATGGGTTGGTGTGCTGATTGCGGCATCACTCATGCCGACGATCGCGCGTGCGGGCAACAGTGATGAAGTCAACGCAGGCCTCGACGTCACGCTGACGGGAGATGCCGTCGTGGCGAACGTCTACACGGGGGCCTCGCTTTGGTACAACCCGGCCGGTCTCGCGCGCAGCGACAAGCCCTCACTCGAGCTCACCGGAGTCACGCTCCAGATTCGGATCCTCAAGAACTCCGGACTCATCACGATCGACAGCATGCCGCAGAGCCTGAGCGAGGGTTCCGGCGTGAACGTCGCGGTGATTCCACAGGCCCTCGTATTCACGGTCAAGCTCAAGGGCGACAAGATGAAGCTCGGTATCGGCTTGTTCAATTCCTCCATTCGCCGGGCGTTCCTCACCGAGGAGGCGACGTCGCCGGCCAGTGATTCACCGGTGGTCCAGGCCTTTTCCGGCCGGAACTCACGCCTCGATTTCTTCCACATCAGCTCGGGTCTGGCGGGACGATTCGGCGCTCACCGAAAGCAGAAGGTGCAGCTCGGGGGCGCGTTTGACTTGGTGATCGCGAGCAGTCGCGTCGACGACAGCTATACGGTCTTTTACGACGGCGGGGTCGCCGGACAGGTTTCATCGGGTCAGGTTGAAACCAAGACCGGCTTTGGCTTCCAGCTGAAGGGCGGGGTTCAGTGGATGCCGATCCCGGTTGTTCGCATTGGGCTTGCGGTGACCTCGCCAAGCTATCTGTTTGCCGCCCTTGAGCGCATGGCGACCCAGTACAACCAATCGCCGGGCGAGACCGACCCGGTGCCGACCGGCGGCGAGCAGTTGGCTCAGGGGTCCGAAGGCCGCGGCGGACGTGGGGTCTGGTGGGGGGTGGAGCCGGGCAACCTTCGATTCGGAGTCGCCTACGTGTCCAAATGGGGTTGGATCGAAGCCGATATCGTTTACTATTTCCGACTGCGTGAGTCGGAGCTCGGCCTCGACCTTCGCGGCTTCGTCAACGGCCGCATCGGAAGTGCCTTTCGAGTCACGAAGAACATCCAACTGGGCCTCGGCCTGTTCACGGACTTCAGCCAGGTCGACGAGCTCGCCACGGCTCCTCTGGCTACCGCCAAGATTGATTTCCTCGGCGTTCACCTCGGCTTCCTCTACTCCAACCTGGAAGTCGATCCGGACAGGGAGGTTAAATCCGAGAAGACTGATGGGCTCGGTTTCTCGCTCGCCATCGGTCTTCGCTACGCGCACGGGCGTGGAGACACGATTGGTCTCTTGATCCCTGACCAGTATGACCCCGCGAAGATCGAGCCGATCGCCGTCCCCACCAAGGTCAACGAGATTTCCATCAACTTGGCGGTCAAAGTCGCCTTCTAGCGTGACCGTTGGCGGCGTGTCCTGCGCCGTTCGCTCCCCGATCTCGACCGTTGGGCGGCGGGGCGCTGGCTTGCTTTGACACTGTGAGGGTTCCAGGCTCTACTAGGCGCACGATGAGTGAAACCCCCGACGACCTGAAGCCCGGCCTGCCGTTTTCGCTCGTGAACAAGCTTGACGGCCTCAGCAAGAAGATGATCCCCATCGACGCCGAGCGGGTCATGAAGATGGCGGAGCGGACGACGGGGCTCAGCGATTGGGGCGACGGCGGATTCCAACAGCGGCTCGAGGCGACCGTCGACGGGGTGAACGAGGCAAATCTCAACACGACTGGACTCTTTGGCGCGCGGTACGTCCTCAACTGGCACCTCGGGAACAAGCTTCGTGTCGTCGACTTCGCCAAGCGGCATCCGGAGCTCGACGACGTCGACATCGAGCGGCCGGTCGTCATCACCGGGTTCTTCCGAACCGGCACGACCTTCCTTCACAACGTTCTCGCAGCGGATCCGAACAATCGCGTCGCGCGCGCGTGGGAGCTCTCGTACCCGCTTGGTAGGCTCGGCGACCCGCTTGGCGATGTAGCGTGGCGCCGCGCGCAGGCGAAGTTCACCTTTGGTTTCAATCAAGCGGCGATCCCCGACCAGGGGGTGGCACATCACGTCACCGCAGACTCGTACGAGGAATGCTTTTTCCTTCTCGAGAACGACATGGCGGTGCTGACGTTTTGGATCGGCTTCGGCGCGTTCGAGTACGCCAACGACATGCTGGACTGGGACATGACCGAGCCCTACGAGTCGCACAAGCTCCAGCTCAAGATCCTGAACGCGCAGAAGTCCGCGAAGCGCTGGGTGCTGAAGTGCCCCTGGCACATCTGGAACATGGACGCTTTGATGGCGGTCTATCCCGACGCGCAGATCATTTTCACCCATCGTGACATCACCAAGGCGCTCGCGTCGCACTGCAGCCTGTCCGCGAAGATGGCCTCGAAGCTCAAGAGGAGCCTCGACGTCAAGGAGCTCGGCAGTTTCTGGCTCGAGTACGCGCGGATAGGGCTCGACCGCGCGATGGAGGCCCGAGAGAAGATCCCCGAGGCACAACTCTACGACGTTCGCCTCAAGGACATGATGGCCAGCCCCATGACCGTCTTGCAGGACATTTACTCGCACTTCGACCTGGAATTCACGGAAGAGACCGCCGCTCTCCTCGAAGCCAGCGTCTCCGAGAAACCTACCTCGCAAGAGGGTGAGCACGAGTACAGCATCGAGGAGTTCGGCCTCAGCAATGAGCAGGTTCGCGAGACGCTCAAGACCTACAACGAGCGCTTCGGCGTCTAGCGCATCTTCTGCGCGAGGGCGCCCTGGCCGCGTGCTTGCACGGGCATGGCGCGGCGACTAAGCCGAGAGGCGCTTGGCGAAATGATGATGCCCAATTGGCGCAAGGTCCTAGGTGGGGTCGACCGGCTAGCTCTGCGGGGAGTCGATTTCGGCCAGCGAGTGTTGCTATGGCCTGCGGTCTACGCGGTCGCGTGGGCTGCCGCCCTCTGGCCTTTGCTGCACCCCGATCACTTGCGCGATTGGAGCGAGAACGATCTAGGCGGCGCGGAGCGATTCGCGCAGCTCAACTACTTGCTCGGTGCCTGTGCCGCCATGGCCGTGCTCCTCATCGGCGCTTTCACACTGCGTCGGGTCCGAGAAGGTCGATGGCGGACCTTCGCGTGGGCCCGCGGCTTCAATCGCTTCTTCGCGTTCTCGATGGCCGCCCCGTTCCTCGTGGCGCTCACCGTTCCAAGTATTGAAACTCGCAGGCCGCTCCACACGATGTTCTTCGTGGCCGTCGCCACGGTCTGTGTGTTGCCCACCGCCGCGGTCGTTTGGGAAGCCGGGCCGCGCCTGCGTCGGGTGGTTCCCAGCAAGGCTTTCTCGCGTCTTTCCGCTGCGCTCCCCGCCTTGGTGATCTTTGGACTCGTCGTCGCATACGGAGCTTGGTTCTCGTGGCTATCGATCAACAGTCACCATGCTCTGCAGACGCGGATCTTCGATCTCGCGATCTACGACAACATCTTCTACCAATCGAGCCACGGGAATTTCCTCGGGTGCACCTTCAGCAGCACGGGAACGCACATCAGCGGCCACTTCGATCCCATCCTCGCGCTGCTCTCACCGATCTACCTTCTCTATCCGAGGGCCGAGCTGATTCTCGTGCTCCAGGCGTTCTGGTGCGCCGCCGGTGTCGTGCCCGCGTATCTCCTCGGCAGAGATCAGCTCGCTTCGAAATGGGCCGGCGTGGTCTTCGCGATTGCGTGGGCGGTGTATCCGGCTCTCCATGGCGCGAACGCCTACGAGTTCCATTCGCTGACCCTGCTTGCGATGCCGATGCTGTGGTTGATGTACCTGCTCACCGCAGGTCACCTGCGCTCCTTCTTCGTTCTTCTCCCGTTCGTGCTGCTCATTCGAGAGGACGTCTCGTTGCTGCTCTGCGGCGTCGCGTTTACCGCAATCCTCACGCGCGACCCGCGGCTCGCGCGCGTCGGATGGGTCACGTTTGTGATCTCGGCGCTCTACTTCGTCGTGACCAAGGCCGTGATCATGGCGAGCGTCGACCCCGGGCCCGTCGTGGCGATCCAGCAGATCGACCCGCTCGGAGGCAAGCACGGCTTCGCATGGTACTACGGGGACCTGATTCCGAAGGGGGGCGGGTTTCGCGACCTCGTCTCCGCACTTCTTACGAACCCGACGTTCGTCGTCGACCTGGCTCTGAAAGAGCCGAAGCTCGTTTACCTTCTTCAGCTCTTGCTCCCGCTCGGGTTCCTGCCCTTGTTGGCGAAGCCGTGGCGCTTCGCCATGGCGTTCGGCCTTTTCTACATCCTCCTGGCCACGAAGACGGCCGTGTACTCGATTCACTTCCAGTACTCGGTGGTGCTCTTCCCCGTGTTGTTTGCCCTCGCGCCGCTCGGGCTCCGTCGCCTACGAAACAGCGAGCTTCCGAAACACCTCGGCCTCCGACGCGCCCAGTTCGTGACGGTCGTGCTCGTCGGCGTCTTGGCATCGAGCCTCCTGATGAGTTGGAAGTTCGGTGGCATCTCGTCGAACGATGCATTCCGGGGTGGGTGGCGAAAGCCCCCACGCGCTCTCAGCGCGAAACAAGTCGAGCGCTACGAAGAGCTCGAGGGCTTTCTAGAGCAAATTCCTCCCGACGCGTCGGTCACAGTGGTCGGCCGACTAGGCCCGCACGTGAGCAACCGCGCGGCTGCGTACAAGTATCGCCATCGGAAGGAGTCGGAGTACTTGCTTTTTGACGCGCGCGACCTGAAGGGTGGGTCCCGCGGCGACTTCAGCAAGCGCTTTGAGAAAGGTGAGCTCCAAGTCGTCGACAAGCGCAGCACCTACGAGCTCTACCGGCGGGTCGAAGGGGAGGGCAGCACGCCCCCCGCGCCGGAGGCTCACTGAGACTGAGGCGGTACAGTGGGTCGCAGCTGCAAGACGGAATAGCGGCCAACCTCTTGCACGGGCTCATAGCGGTCGTGGACGAACGCATCGAGCTCATCGAACGAGCGTAGAATCGTGCCGCTGTCCTCGTAGGTTCCGGTGGGCCCCAAGACGCGATCTCTCGATCCGACGATGAACAAGTCAGGGGGCGTCGCATGGAGGGCCTCGAGCAATTCCGTCTCGAGCTCAGGGCTCCGCAGGTGTGGAAAGAAGGGACGGTTCGAGGAGAAGCGACTGACGGTGTGGCGTCGTGCGCGGACGTTGATCGTAGGCTCGAAGCCCCACACGAAGACCCGCTGTTCTTCCACAGTCAGCTGCTGCGCGAGCTCTGACACGCGCCGCACTTCCTCGACGTCGTACGACGGAAACGAATACTCGCGCCGGGTCGCGATGTACCCGTCGACCGTCTGGTCTCCCAATGCGAGGCTTGCCAGGTCCCGGAAGCGCGACCCAAGAGGAGTGAGGGCGATCAAGGTGACGGCCAGCGCGGCCAGCGTGGCGGCGCGACTCCACGAGCCCTTCATTCGAGAGAGGGGCCCGCGGAGCAAGGACGAGAACCCATAGCCAGCAAGAAGCGCGGCGGGGACCAAGAGCGGCAGATAGTGGTAGTCGAAGAACTTCCCTTGGATGACGACATTGGAAACTCCTGCAAGCCACCAGCTCAGCACAATTCCGATCCCCCACCAGCTCGCCGCGCCGTCGCGTCGCGCGCCCGCCGCAGCGGGTACGGCGGCGAGTGGGGCCGCGAGGCAGAGGGGGAGGAGGTCGGCTCGTGTGCCTCGGAGCTGGACCAATTTCGCGAACGTAGCGCCGACGGTATCGGCGTTCGATCGTCGTTGCACGTACGGGATCACCATGTCGCGCTGGATCTCCACGAAGGCTGACCATGCGTCACCCGTCGCGAGCCACAACCAACACGCGCCCAAGGCCAGAAGTCCCCCGGCCAGCATTGCCACGACGCCAAGCCACGCCCGGCCGCCCTGCTTCGCGACGACCGAGGCCAGCGCTAGGAGCATCGGTAGGCCGATGGCTCCGCCGGTGTACTTGAAGAGGACGGCGACGCCAGCGAGCAGTCCCGCAACGCCCCACATCGCGAAGGCTCGACCTCTGCTTTGATCAAACGCCCGTCCGCCCCGGAGGACGGCCCAGACTGCCAGAGCGCTCGGCAACACCATCCAGCCATCGGTCTGCGCGATGTTCCAATAGTCGATTTGGTAGTAGAGAAACGGGTAGGCGAGCCCCGCCAGCATTGCGCAGTCGCGTCGACCCCAGAGCTCGAGAGCAATGGCGGCGACGACGATGGCGCTGAGGGCCGTCCATCCGATGTCGAACACACGAATCGCCCAGGTGTTGATCCCGAACAGGCCCATGGCTGCGCTGTGAACCAGGATCGTCATCGGCGGCTTCACGACGAGCACCTCCCGGTAGGGCATCCCGCCGTCCAATAGCACCCACCCGGCGTAGCCGTAGGTCCCTTGATCGCGCCCGAACGGGTAGATCAGCGAAACCGAGCCGCAGAGCGCAGCAAAGCCGACGGTGAGCGCCTTGCGACTGGCGGAGGCCGAGCGTGTCATGAACCAGACACACTCCGGAGTCTCGGGAGCAGCTCGGTCGCGACGATCGCCTCGGGGGTGAAGCGTTCGCGGAAAAGACGTGCGCCGTTCTTCCGGAGGTGCTCGCTCAGGGTCGGGTCGCCCTTGAGCTCAAGAATCGCGATCGCGATCGCTTTGCCGTTGGCCATTTCGCAAAGCAAAGCGTGCTCGTGGTCCACGAGGAGCTCTTCGCTGGCAGCGGACCGTCCCGTGACGACGGCGGCGCCACCGGCCAAGCACTGATACACCTTGTTGGGCACGACGCGCGAAGCCTTCGGAGTCTCACCGAAGATCCCGAGACAGACCTGCGACTCGCGAATCGCTTCGCGAAGCTCTGCCGGCTCGAGCCACGGAATCAGCTCGATGTTCGTGAGGCTGAGCTCCTCGGCGTAGGCCTTGGTCTCGGCGAAGGTCTGACCTCCACCTACGATCTTGAACCTGATGTCGGAATGCTCGCGCAGCTCGTTCGCCGCGTCCAGGATGAACTGCATTCCGTGAAGGGGCGCGAACTTGCCGTAGTGCAGCACTTCGAATCGCTCTGATGGGGGGTCTGAGGGGCCGTCCGCGATGTACGCAGGATCCGCTCCGACGACCACACGCTGAAACTTCGAGCGGTCGAGTCCGAACTCGCAGCAGAAGTAATCGATGTGTTGGTTCGTGTCGAGCAGCACCGCGTCCGGCAGCTTGCAAGACCAGCGATCGACCAGGCGAAGCACACGGGCGGGAAGGCTCCCCTTCGAGAACACGGCGCGGTCTTCTACCGCAGTGTCGTAAAGCGACACGAATGCGTCGAACACCAACGGCTTTCGCCGAAGCCATGTCAACACGCGCGCAGGGAACACGTCGAAGTGGCCGAGGTAGCCGACGAGCACGACGTCGTGCGCAGGCGCCGTGAGATAGCGGAAGCTGAGCTTGGTGTAGGCAATCGCAAGCTTGGCGATGACCGCTAGGTATTGGAGTGGGCCTTTGAGCGCGCTCGTCTTGTAGCGCATCGTCTCCCACACTGGCTCGTGGCACTCGATCACCTCGACACCTGCATCGTGGAGGCCGCGCAGGAGGATCTGGTTGCGGTCGTAGCCCGCTTCGTAGGTCCCAAACATGCACACGCGCACGACTAAGAACGCTCCTTCTTGGTTGCCACGCCAAGATAGGAGATGCCGAGCTCGGTCGCGTAAAAACGTCGCTGGATGCTTGCCGCGGTCCGCAGCAAGAGACGTCCAGGGGGACTGGCGTAGAGAGGAAAGAAGTGGGTCTCCAGCGAGCGCTCGATTCCACTGTCCTGCGTGCGTGCGGAGTCGCCGTGGGCAATCGCTTGGAGGTCCACGCCCGAGGCGCGCACCTGAGCGGTCTTGGCGAGGATCCGCGCGCGCTCGATCAGCCAGGACGCCGGCCAGCCGATCGTGGACACCGAGTCGACCTGAAGTCCGGCACCGGAGAGAAGGCCTTCCAGGTCCGCGCGATCGTACCTGCGGTAGTGTCCGACGAGGACGTCGGTGATGTTCCAGCGCCGCTTGTGGGCGGGGACAGAGACGATCACTCGTCCGCCCGGCTTCAGGAGCTTCAGCCAGGAGCGGAGGGCCTCGGCGTCATCCTCGATGTGCTCGAGGACCTCGAACGCGAGCACGAGGTCGAAGCTCTCCCGGGGCCCGTCCGGAACGTCCGGACGCAACCCAAACGCTTCGTCGTCGCCGAGAATTTCCTCCGCGATGGCGCGGGCCTTCGGCGATAGCTCGACCCCTACGCCGGTGTAGCCCCGCTCTCGCAGGTCGTAGAGCAGCGCACCCGCGCTACATCCGATCTCGACGACCCGGCCCGGGGGGTGTCCCTCGAGTGCGTCGAAAATCGCGGAGCGGCGAAGCAGGTATGTTGGGGTTGGAACCCAGTTGCGCTCGGGCGAAGCGATGCCGATGTCCCGGTAGAGGGTCGGCATCTCAGGCTCCGCGCCCACCGTCTGCGAGCCCTGTGAACGCAGCATGCGTGACGAGCACGTTGATGGCGTGTGTCGCGAAGCGCCCGAGTCCTACGTGGTCTCGAAAGAGGTCCTCGGTGAGCTTCGGCGAGACCAAGGAAGCGGCGTATCGCGAGTCGACCTCGAAAGGCAATCCTTCGAGGCGGCTCAGCATGAACTCACGCAAAGGCCCGAGGTACCATTGGTCCACTGGAGCCGTGACCGGCGAACGCTTCGCCTGGTAGATCATCTCCATTGGAAGGTACCCCTTGCGCTCGGCCATCTGCATGAGCGCGTACTTCCCCGTTGCCTCCGACTTGGTCTTCTCTTTCGGACGAGACAGGTCGTCCGGGAGGGTTGCTGCGAATCGCGCCATGCCCGGGTGCAAGAACGGTGACAGGATCGCGACGCCAGAGAGGTCGCCGGACCCTTCGAGCTTGTTCTTGTTCAGACCTACGTAGCTTCGGCCCTGGTAGGCCAAACGTACCGGGTCGACGTCTTCCTTGCCACGTGCGAGCTCCCGCAGAATGTCTTCTGTTTCGCGGTCCGGAGGAGGCGCCGGGCCGCGGAGCTGCTCGAGGGCAAAAGAATCGAGAATGCAGGAGGCCACGTGCGCGCGGGTCGGCATCTCTCGTTGAAGGATGCGCGAGACGTTCCGAGCGACGCGGTACGGGTGCCCGATGCGCCGTTCGAGCCAGGCCGAGTGAGTTGCCAGGCGAAGCGGCGGTTTGAGAACTGGGGCGGCCTTCGACAAGGCCATGATGAATTTTGCCCGAAGATGCACCGTCGGGTAGCCAAGGAAGAGGCCGTCGCAACCGTCGCCCGTGAAGACGTAGCGGAAGCCTTTGTCAGCGGCTGCTTTCACCGCGTGAGCGCTCGCGATGAGATAATGCGGCTGACCGGAAAGCTGATTGAACCTCCCGGCGAACTCCGTCAGACCCTCGCGCATCACCTCTGCGTCGATGGGCACCCAGTTGTGTTCGATACCAAGTAGCGCTGCGAGCTCTTCGGTGAGCGGCTGGTTAAACGACTCGTCGTCGTACTGAAACGAGAAGGTCTCGACCTCCTTGCCCATGCGCGTCAAGAGCGCAGCGATGAGCGCAGAGTCGAACCCGCCCAGCAGCAAAGCGACACGGCGCTCGGTGGGAAGTTGCTCTTCCAACGCACGAATCAGCGCAGCGTCGAGGGCATCGACGACGTCTTCTTCCGAGGCCGAAGCGGCATCGACGCTTGGGCCCGAGTCCTTCCACGGGTCCGGCTTCGGAATCTTCCGGGTGCTCTGTGCTCCGCGGGACCATGTCAGGACTTCGCCGGCCGGAAGGATCTTTACGCCTCGGTATGGGGTGCGCCCATCGGGTAGGAACTCGTAGCCGAGAAGAAAATCTTCGAGCCCGCGATCGACCTGAAGCTCGCCGCCCAGCAAAGCTCGGAAGTCGGAGAGCTTTGTCGAGAACCTGAGCGTGTTCCCGTCGTGGTGGACGAAGAGACGGCGGCTGCCACCGGGGTCCCGCGCCAGTGTGAGTCGTCCGGCCTCTGGCTCCGCGATCGCGACCACGAAATGGCCGCAGAGCCCATCGAGGAACGCTAGGCCGAGCGCCTCGTGACGCGCAAGCAGATAGGCGGCGGTTCGATTCGGATCATCGAGGGGGCTTCCTTCCCCAAAACCGGGTGCCGGATGGTGGAACATGCCGAGGTACACCAAGAAACCACCCTCGCGCTCTGCTCGACCCAAGACGCTGCCACCGGTGTCCATCGAATGGATTGCGAGCTCGGCGTTCTCAAAGATGGTGGTGTCTGCTTGCTCCGCGCCATCCATGATCCCCGCACTTGCCGCGGCCGCCATCGAGGGCGCGCCTGCAGCGGAAGCGATTCCGTAAAAGCGATTCATGCCTGCGTCTCCGGTGCCATCCGGGACTGCAAAAGCTCGATGGCAAGCTTGGTCGTTCGTCCCGAAGTCGCGCGCAGTGCCGGGATCCGCTCTCGCAATGTTTCGACGAGCTCCTCTCTCCGCTCGAGGGCCTCGTCCACGGCTTCGCAAAGCTCGGTGGCATCGACGTCCCAGATGTCGAACGCGAATCGCTCGAGCCCGAGCTGCTGCATGAAACCCAGGGCCTTGTGCTCGTAGTAGACGCAGACGCCTGGCGTGAGACCGGAGTTGCCGAATATTGCGGGATGGTAGCGGCTGGCGACGTGGAAGTCGCACATTGCGAAGAGCTCGCGGTGCGCGTCCGAGTCGAGGCCGGTGTCGACGATCTCCCAACTCACGCTTGGGTGGAGCGCGTTTGCCATCCGCTCGAGGTAAGGCGCATCCTGGTGAGCACCGCCGTAGAGCTGAGGAAACAGGAGGAAGTGGCAATCACGCTGTTCGGCGATGTGGTTCAAGACCTCGAGCATTGCGCTGTCGTAGTGGCGCTTTCGATCGGCCACGTCGGAAGCGCCCGGGTATCGGAAGTCGAGGAGCGAGACGGCGACGAGGAATTTGTCTCCGAGGCCTGTCCGTTCGGCCTGGAAGTACTCGTCGCGAGAGAAGGGCTCGAAGGCTTGCTGAAGCGCCGAGTCAGAGGTGACGTGGACTTTGGTGTCCTGTCCCAACAGCCCCTTGATGTGCGTCGCGCTCAGCTCCTCACGCGTGCATAGAAGGTCAAACTTTGGAAACAAGCGCCTACGGGCCGCGTTGAGACCAGGGGTTTCGAAGGGTCCGGCGCTGGTCGCGTAGAGAAACGTGGGCTTCCCGTAGACGCCCGCCAGCCAGATGTAGAACCAGTGCACCAGCTCATGGTTTCGGTAGATGTCTCCAAAGTAGGGACCGCCAGGCGCCGAAACGACGAGGTCAGCGCGCTCGTAGGCGTCGATGATCTCGGCCGTGGTGGGTCCGAGGAGTCGGTTGAGGCGCACGCGCCCAAGCCGCGCCGCGCTGAAGAGCACCATGCCGAGAGCTTCGAGCGGTGGAATCACGATCGGAAGGTCGCGAACGTCTTCCTTGAACGACAGACGAAGGGAACGGTCTTGAAACTGATAGAGCAGGGTGAACTCGACATCCCCGAGCTCCTCCACGAACGACGCGAGCATCGCTCTCATCGCGGCCTCGTCCCCCCGGTTCTCGCCATGCTGATTGACGATCAATATGTGAGGTCTGCGTCCGCTCGGCATCGGTGACTCGTGGTAGACCGGCGTCACGAACGGCGCAACTTGATGGTCCGCGATTAATCGACGGGAGCCCGGGGGGTGTTAGGCTGTTGAGCATCGGCGTGGGCACAGACTCGAAAGCGAAGAGGCGATGGAGGCCGTGGGTCGAGAACGCCATTGGGTTGGTCGTTCTCATAGCGACCGGGTGGGCACTCTGGCGTCAGCGCGAGACCTTTGCCGAGCTCATCGACGCGTCGTGGGGGGACGTCTTCGCAATGGGCGCGCTCGTCCTCGTGGCTTGGTTCGCTGCCGCGGCGCAGACGTGGGTCCTCTTTCGAGCGGAAGGCGCGCCGATCGGCTTCTGGGAGAACATGACGCTGGCGGTGTGCTCCAACTTCGCGAACTACCTCCCCATGCGCGTCGGCACCGTGCTTCGCGGTCGCTACATGAAGCAGGTGCACGGCCTCCGATACGCTCGCTTCGGGAGCATCTTCGGGATTCGAACCGTGTTGTTGGTGAGCTCGTCCGGGTTGCTCGGGGTCTTGGCAACCCTGGGTCTCTGGCTAGTCGAAGGACGCCCGGCCTGGCTGCTTCTCATCGGGTTCGTCGCGATGACGACCTGTGCCGCAGTTGCGCTTCTCGTTCGGCTCCCGAGACTGGACGAGAGCGGTAGGCGTCTGCCGCGCATCTGGAACGACTTCGTGGATGGCTTTGCCACCGCCCGGGCGCGCCCGCGCATCAGCGCGGTCGTGTTGGCGCTCACCCTTTTGCAACAGCTTGCACTCGGGCTGCGTCTCTACATTGGCTTCGATGCGTTTCACGCCGACGCGTCGCCTTGGCTGATGCTCCTGTTGGCGCCTTTGGTCATGCTTGTCTCCTTCGTCGCGTTCACTCCTGGTGGACTCGGTCTTCGCGAGGCTGCAATCGGATACGTCGCCTTCGCGACAGGCTACGATTTCAATCTCGGCCTGTTCGCGGGGAGCCTGGATCGCGCCGTCTTGCTCATGCTGACGGTCGTGCTCGGAATGCCGAGCTTCGTTTACGTCTGGAAACGCCTCAGGACTCAGGAATCCTACGGCGAATCGCCGACGGACTCGAGCACGGGCAAGCGTTCGCGCGTGTCCTTGCGATGATATTGGAAGGTCATGAACTCGCCGAGGAGGCCAATCGAGAACGACTGAGCGCCGACGAGGATCAAGAGGACGCCAAGAAGCAGGAGGGGGCGGTCGCCAATTCCTTGGCCCGCGAACCAGAGCGCGACGAGGTAACCGCAGATCAGCAAGCCGAGTCCGCTGAAGGCTAGACCGAGCAAGCCAAACAAGTGCATTGGCTTGCGTGAGTAGCGCGTCAGAAACGAGACGCTCAGCAGGTCGAAGAAGCCACGAAGGATGCGTTCGAGCCCGTAGCGGGAGCGACCGAACTGGCGAGCTCGGTGGTTGACGGGCATCTCGCCGATCTTGAAGCCCTGCGACGAGGCCAGCACGGGGATGAAGCGGAAGAGATCTCCATAGATTGGAATCGCTTCGACGACCTCTTTTCGGTAGGCCTTGAATCCGCAGTTCATGTCGTGGAGATGAACGCCCGTTACGAGCCCGACTGTCTTGTTGAAGATCTTCGAGAACACACGACGGTTCAGCGGGTCGTGCCGTTCGACTTTCCACCCCACGACGACGTCGAGCCCCCCTTCGATCTCTTGGAGCATCTTGGGCAGATCGGCGGGATCGTCCTGGAGGTCGGCGTCCATCATGACGACGACGTCCGCGCGCGCGCGATCGAACCCCGCGCTCAAGGCCATCGCCTTGCCGAAGTTCGCCCGGAGTCGAACGCCCCGAACGGCCGGGTCGGCTCGATTGAGGTCTTGAATGACCTCCCAGCTATCGTCGGTGCTTCCGTCGTCGACGAAGATCAGCTCGTAGGGCGTCTCGGACAGGGCTTCTTTGATCTGGCCCGCGAGAACCGGAAGGCTTTCCGCCTCGTTGAGCCCCGGCACGATGATGCTGACTGTCGGCTTCCGCAGGGAAGTGACGGCGGCGTCGTACGCCCCTCTTAGTTGCTCGCCTACACCCACCACAAGGTCCTTGGCGGGGGTTGTAGACCGTCTGGGCGCGAGGCTCAACCTCAGATCTGCTTGCGCTTGCGGAGCTCCAACGGACGCACTAAGCACGCCGCGCGAGCGGGGCAGACCCGCCGCAGAGGAGTATCGATGAGTAGAAAAACAATCGCGCGTGGCCTGATCTGGATGTTGGTGCTGCTCGCTTGGGCGGGCTGCAAGAAGGACGAATCGTCCACCACTCCGGCCGCGAACGCCGATCCGGTGTTGCTACTCGAGGCGGGCGCCGAGCCACGTGCGCCGCTCCGCTACAAGATCGCGGATGGCACCATCACCAAGTCCAACATGGACTTCACGATGGCCACGCTCGCAACGACGGATGACGGGGCAGCGCTTTCGGTGGTTCCCGGCGTACGCCTTCACATCGTCTCCGGCCCGGCCATGCCTAGCGACGGGGGAGTGAAGTTCGAGGTCAACATCGCCAAGGCAGAGGCAGCCGTGCCGCAAGGTCTTGACCCCGAGATGGCCGAGGACCTCCGAAAGAGCGCCGCCATTCTCGACGACGTGGGCGGCACGGTCGAGATGGACGACCGCGGCACTACGCTGTCCGCCGAGCTCAACGAGCGGGCCAAGAGCCCCGACGTCCCGGTTCGTCTTCTCAGAATGATCGTCAACGCGCGGACCACGCTGTCGCGCGTCGTGTTGCCAGCCGAGGCGGTGGGCCTCGGCGCTCGTTGGGAGGCCCGAAAGCAGATCGAGCTCTATGGCTTCAAGGTTGAGCAGGTCGACACCTACACGCTCATTGAGCGCGTCGGAGACGAGATCAAGCTCAATGTCGCTGTGACGCAGAATGCGCTTCCCCAGACCGTCGACTTCCCCGAGGACGGGCTTGCTATCTCGGTCGAGCAGATGACGGCCAACGCAAATGGCAAGATCACCCTCAACCTCAACGCGCTGGAGTCCGACGCGGAAGCGGAAGGTCGGGCGAAAGACAAGCTCACGGTCAGCGGCGAGGGCGAGTCCAAGAAGGTCGAGATCGACGAGGCCTTCGAGATCCGGATGACCAACACGACCGCCTTCGAGTGATCGGCGCTATGCTCACCTCGTGAGCGAGCACAAGGAGAGCTTTGACGCCGTCGTGGTCGGCTCAGGCCCGAACGGCCTGAGCGCCGCGATCGCGATGGCCCAGGGTGGGGCGTCCGTATTGGTGCTAGAAGCCGCCGAGGAGATCGGTGGCGGTACACGTACGGCTGAGCTGACGTTGCCCGGGTTTCAGCACGACGTCTGCTCGGCGGTGCATACGACCGGTATCCTCTCACCGTTCTTTCGCACTCTTCCGCTCGAGGAACACGGGCTCCGTTGGATAGTCCCCGAAGCCTCGGTCGCGCACCCGCTCGACGATCAGCCAGCGGTGATGATGTGGCGCTCGGCCGAGCGAACGGCAGCCGAGCTCGGAGCTGACGCGCGCAGCTACTTCGATTTGGTAACGCCGTTTCTGGACGACCCGCACGGCTTCTTGGCCGATGCGCTCGGACCGCTCGGCTTTCCGGATCACCCCTTGACCTTCACGCGGTTTGGGCTGCGAGCGATGTGGCCCGCGAGGACGTTTGCCCGCTGGCGCTTTCAGCAGTCGCGGGCTCGCGCGCTGTTTGCTGGCTGTGCCGGCCACAGCGTCTTGCCCTTGAGCAAGCCGTTCACTGCCGCCCTCGGTTTGATCTTCTCGATCGCGGGGCACGTCGAAGCGTGGCCGGTCGCCGCAGGGGGCTCACGTGCGATCGCGTCCGCGCTCGGCAGTCTGCTGCGTGAGCTCGGCGGCGAGATTCGGACTGGCGTCCGCGTTGCGACCGGGGCCGACCTCCCGGCGGCGCGCGTCTATCTCTTCGACACGAGCCCGGACCAGCTCTCGTCGATTGCGAGCAGCGCGCTCCCAAGCGGGTACCGGCGGCGTCTTGGGCGCTACCGCTACGGGCCGGGCGCCTTCAAGCTCGACTGGGCGCTCGACGGACCCATTCCATGGCGTGACCCGCGTTGTCTCGAAGCCTCGACCGTCCACGTGGGCGGTACACTCGACGAGATTGCGCTCTCCGAGGCGACGATGTTCCGAGGCGAGCATGCGGAGCGCCCGTATCTCATCCTCTGCCAACAGAGTCAGCTCGACCCGAGCCGAGCGCCCGAGGGCCAACACACCGGCTACGCCTACTGCCACGTGCCGCCTGCATCGACCGTCGACATGACCGAGGCCATCGAGAACCAAATCGAGCGGTTTGCGCCGGGTTTCAAAGACTTGATTCTCGCGCGTCACACGATGAACGCCGAGGACTTTCATCGCTACAACCCCAACTACGTCGGAGGGGCGATCACCGGTGGTGTCGCGGACATGTTCCAGCTCTTCACGCGGCCGGTGGCGCGCCTCGATCCCTACACGACGCCCAATCCGCGGCTCTTCATCTGCTCGGCAGCGACGCCCCCGGGTGGCGGCGTGCACGGCATGTGCGGCTATCACGCCGCGCAAAGCGCGCTGAGGCGGATGGAGCGCTTCGAGCCGGCGCCGCTTCTCACGTGAACCAGTATGCCCAGGCGATGAACACGAATTGGAAGGGGAGCCGCAGCCAGAGCGCCCAGCGCGGGATCGGCTTCTTGGGGTTCAGCGAGATGTTGTGGGTGAGCATGTAGATGTTGGCGGGGAACACCGCGAGGTAGAGTGCGATGAGGCCCCATGCGGCCCACACCCGCGTCGCCGGAACGAGCAGCCCGATACCCCCGAGGATCTCGAAGAGACCGCTGATGTAGACCAGTGCAAGCGGGGCGGGGAGATACTTCGGGACGATGCGAACGAACGGCTTGGGTTGGGCGAAGTGCAGGACCCCAACGCCGACCATGAGGATCGCAAGGACCCAAAGCGCCACCAGCTTGATCGCGGGCACGGCGTCCTATGATGCCGATGGGCGGTTGGTGATCTTGCTTTTTGCAGAGCGGAACATCTTCCGCACTTTGACGCCGAGCCAAACGAATACGATCAACATCAGGACCAGGACGATCATGTTGACCCAGGGCACATACACGTAGTCGGGCTCCACTTCCTTGATCGAGAGCACGTTGGGGTACGAGTCCAAGATGGCCATTCGGATCCCGTAGTATTTGACCAGGGCGACTTCATCGACACCGTTCTGTGCGAGCTTGGATGCCTCTGCGGCGATGTCTCCCGCGTCGAACTTGAAGTACCAACCGTTGTCCTCGTTTCGATAGACGACGGCCTTCTTGGTATCGAGCTCCGTCGCGTAGATGAAGCGGACGTCCCGCGTTCTCTCATCTCCCGTGGAGATCTCCTTGCTGTCCATGCGCTTGACGTCGGTTCCCGTGATCGAGGCCATCGTCGTCCGTGGCATGAAGTAGTAGATGTTGAATGCCACGAAGAGTCCGATCAGTACCGCGATCGCCAGGGCTATCTTTCGGGTCGTCGTCATAGTGCGGAGTCATACGGCCATTTCGGCCCCACGCGCAACCTCGCAGGCGTTCAGAGCCCGCGCGAGCGCTCTGGACGCAAGGGAATCTCGCCTGCGAGTGCTTTGTCGAGCACTGCGACGATGCGGTCCCGGTCGGCGGGTAGGCGGCCCGCAAGCGGCAGGTAGTTGGAAGCGTGGTTGGTGCGGAACACCGCATTCGTCGGCGCCGCTTGGCTCACGATGGTCCGAAGCTCCTCGAGCATGCGCGTGACCGATGGCAGTGTGAAACGCGCACTTTCCTGCATCTTGGCGATGGGGGTGCCGGGAATCACGGTGAGGGTCAGCGCCGAGACGAACTCCGGATCCATGGCCGTGATCAGCTTGGCCGAGCCCTCGGCATGCTCGTGGGTCCGCTCCGTTCCCCCGGCTCCAAGCAAAAAGATCGCGGACACCTTGATGCCGGCTTCATGCGCACGCTTCGCCGCCTCGACATGCCCTTCGAAGTTCGACCCCTTCGCGATTCGCTTGAACGTGACGTCGTCGCCCGTCTCGGGCCCCATGTAGAGGAGTGACAATCCGAGCTTCCGTAGTCGTCGAAGCTCATCCAGGCTCTTCTCGGCGACGTTCATGGCCGTCGCGTACGCACTGACGCGCTTTGCGCGCGGAAAGGCACCCCGGCATGCGCTGAGAATGGCCTCCCAGTGCTCGAGGTCGAGGACCAGTGCGTCCCCATCGGCGACGAACACCTTCTGAACCCTGTCACCGAACGCCTTCCCGGCGCTACGGACATCCTCGATAGTCTCGTCGAGGTCGCGCACACGAAACGACTTCTGCCGATACATGTCGCAGTAGGTGCAGTGGTTCCAGGAGCACCCGATCGTCGCCTGCAGGATGTACGCGTCGGCCTCACTTGGGGGTCGATAGATTTGCCCTTCGTACCGCATCGGACCGAGCGCTCCTAGGTCTTAATTTCGAGGGTCAGGCCGGCTTTGCGGAGCCGTTCGATCAAGCGCGCGCCCATCGCTGTCGCGGGGGTCAGAATTCCTCCGGGGACGTCTAGCTCGTGGCCCTCGAGTGCCAAGCACAACGCCGACTCGCTCAACATCACAGCGGTCGAGCCGTAGCCCGGGTCTCGCTTGTCCGATACGACTCCGCGGACGGCCTTTCCGTCGCCGAGCGCAAGGAGCAAGGTCTTGAAACGCCCCTTCGCGCGCGCCTCCGGGCTCGGGCCTTCGCCGGGGGAGGGGAGCTTCTTTTCGACGAACGGGCGCGTGAACGGGAGCGCGATCGAAGCCATGAACGCGACGACCCCGCCGGCGACCGAAACGGCGCGGGAGAAACCCTTCGGCCCCTTCCCGGTGCCCATCACTTCGGAGTACCGAAAGCCTTCGCCCCAGGGGAGCCCCATCAGCGCGTGGCTTCGGCGCACGACCCGCGTGTTGATCGCCGCCATGATGAAGGGCGCCGTCCACATGCCGAGGTCGCTGTCGAAGCGGGCACCGGCCTGGTCGCCCTTGTCGGGGCCTCGGACTCCCTTCGGGTTCAATGCGTAGGGGTTGCCGAGCACTTTGCGAAGGCCGGGATTCGTCTTCAACTCGTCGACGATGTTCATCATGCTGGCGATCGTGCCGCCGCTAAACGCGCCCCGCATGTCGACCGCCGCCATCTTCACTTCGGACCCGTACGTGCCGTGCCGCTCCTTGAACGCCTGCTGCACCATCAGGGTGCCGAGGTCCGAGGGAATGGAATCGTAGCCGCAGCAGTGGACGATGCGTGCGCCCGTCCTCTTCGCCTCTTCTTCGTGGGCGTCGATCATCGCGCGGACGAACTGCGTCTCGCCGGTGAGGTCACAGTAGTCGGTGCCGTTGCGAACGCACGCGGCAACGAGCTCCGCCCCGTACTTCGCGTATGGGCCGACGGTACTGATGATGACCTCGGCACGCGAGGCGATGGCGTCGAGCGATGCGCCATCGAAGCTGTCGCCGACGAGGACGGGAAGATCAGGGGCACCGATCTCGGAGGCGACACCACGGACCTTCTCCTCATTGCGCCCGGCGAGGGCGAGCCGAAGCCCAGTCTCTGCGTCCCCATAGTTGCGGACGAGGTAGTCGGCGACGAGCTGACCGGTGTAGCCGGTCGCGCCCCAAAGGACGATATCGAAGTCACGTGAGCGGTCGCGGGTGCGAGGAAGTGTGGACATCCAGCGCTCTTAGGGCAATGCCGGTGTCGGCGCCAGTGTCAGCGTCAGGACATCGGCGGGGGCTGGAAGCCGCCGCGGAGCTCTGCGAGGAGCTCCGCGAAGCGGATCGTCGTCTTGTCCCCGAGGAAGGGACCTATGATCTGAATATTCACCGGGAGGCCATCCCGCGCGACTCCGACCGGTGCGCTCGTCGCGGGCAAGTACGCCGTGGTTGCGAGCGCGGCCCAAGGGATGTGGTCCATGTACGGGCGCTTCTGAGCGTCGACCACGAGGCGTCGCGACAGATGGTTGCCCCCCGTTTGGTGGGGGAAGGCGGTCGTCGGAACGACTGGTGTCAGGAGGACGTCGATGTCTTTGAAAAGCTCGTGGCAGGTCCAGCGCAGCTTGGTGCGCCCTTCGTCGGCCCGCGCCCACTCGGCATGCGACTGATGCATCCCACGCGAGGCGTTCATGGTGATCAGGTCGGTCGGAAGTCCGAATTTTTCGGCAAGCGCGTAATGCGGGAGCAGCACGCGCGTGAGCGCGCGAAGTGGCGCCGGCATGTCGGCGCCGATGACACCTAGAAGCAAGCGAACATACGGCGGCACGATGTCCGTCAGCGTAAAGGGCAGGGTCAGGTCGACGAGCTGGACGTGCGGACGAAGCGCTTCGATCGTTGCCTCTAGCTCCGCGCGAACGGTGGAGTCGATGGGGCAAAGAGGGTCGTCGAGCCAGTAGCCGACGCGGAAGTCGCCGAGCTGCTCGGCGCGCGCCGCGGGGAGGTCGAGCGTCCAGCCCGGCGCATCGAGCGCGTCCGGTCCTGCGATGACGTCCAGCGCGAGGCGGAGATCTTCGGCGGTCCGAGCGAGCGGGCCCACCACAGCGAGGTCAGGCTCGCCCTTCGTGCCTGGAGGCCCGGGAATGTGGCCACGGGTTGGCACGACGCCGTGCGATGGCTTGTGACCGTAGATACCGCAATAGTGAGCGGGCGTTCGAATCGAGCCACCGATGTCGCTTCCGATCTCGAGCGGGACGAACCCCGCCGCCAGCGACGCGGCCGAGCCGCCCGAGGAGCCGCCTACGGTGCGAGTCACGTCCCAAGGGTTGTTCGTGCAGCCGTACACCTCGTTGTAGCTCTGCCAGTCGCCGGCGAAGATCGGGAGGTTCGTCTTGCCTAGGATGATCGCGCCAGCGTTCAGCACGCGTTCCACAACCACTGCGTCTTCTTCGGGAACGAAGTCGCGGAGCGCAGGCGCCCCCGAAGTGGTGACCAAGCCCGCGGTCTGAAGCGAGTCCTTCACCGTCATCGGCAAGCCGTGCAAAGGGCCGAGGCTGATCCCCTCCAGGCGAGCATCGTCCGCCAAGCGCGCGCTCTCTCTCGCCCGCTCGTAGTCGGTCGCAACCACCGCGTTGAGTGCCGGGTTCAGCGCGTCGATTCGTGCGATACAAGCGTCGACGAGCTCCACCGAGCTGACCTCGCCCTCATCAAGGGCAGCCAAACACTCCCCCGCAGACCAATACACACAATCGCCCATGCCCGCAGCTTACACGGGGACACGCTCCCCATCGAAAAGCGCTGTCGTTCCAACTCCTTACAATGCCAAGCGCGAAAACGCGCGCGCAGACGCATTTTCACGCTATGCCACCGCATGCTCGTCTACCGGTATCCGAAGTGCAGCACCTGTCGAAAGGCGCTCAAGTTCCTCGAAGCCGCGGGCGTGGACCACGAGGCGAAGGACATCGTCGACAGCCCGCCGTCGAAGGCTGCGCTCAAAAAAGCGATGAAGTTGTCTGCCCTTCCGATCAACAGGTTCTTCAACACTTCGGGTCAGAGCTATCGGCAAGGCGGCTTCAAAGAGAAACTCAAGACGATGAGCGACGACCAAGCCCTTGCCGCGCTCGCGGCCGACGGCAAGCTGATCAAGAGACCCCTGGTGATCGGCGACGGCTTCGTGCTCGTCGGGTTCCGCGAAGACGAGTGGCGCAACACGCTCGGTGTCTAGGGGTCGCCGTGTTGGAGATATTCAATCGCTTTTGGCAGCCGGTCGGAGGACCGATCGGCGACGCGTGGACGACACCATGACCGACGAGCTCCGAACACAGTTGACGAACGAGGTTCACCGCGTCGATTGGAAGCCGCTCGGGCCACACGCCAAGCGTGGTGGACTCGTAATCGTCGACCCCGGTCTCGACCTCGTGGAAGTCGCCGTTGCGGTCGCGCGCGACGACGGCGAGCGCGTGCAAGGTTGGATGGAAGCGCGGCAGCTACTCAAGCCCACGGCCGATCAAATCGAAAGCTGGCAGACCGAGGCCGAGGAGCGCTTCACAGTCGTGATCGTCCAGCCGTACGTTCTCGCTCAGCGCGACTCGGGGCCTGCCGTTGCGTAGCGCCTACTGAACTTCGACTTCGCAGGTGTCGCTGCAAGTCGACCCCGGCTCTCCGTTGTTCTCACCGGCGTCGCACTCCTCGCCGAGCTCCGGTTGGCGTATGCCGTCGCCGCAGCTCGGGCCGGCCGTGCAATCGGGATTGCAGCCGTTGTAGGAGCCGAGGTTGTCGCCGTCGTCGCACTCCTCGAAGCCGGCATCGACGTTGCCGTCGCCACAGTGGGGGCCGAGCGCTTGGCAGTTGGGCATGCAGTGGCCGTATTCGCCGGTGTTCTCGGCGGTTCCGTCATCACAGAACTCGAACCGGGTCGCAACACCGTCGCCGCATTCCCAGTCGCAAGTCGAGCGCTCGGTCACGAAGCCATCGAGGGTCAAGCTGAAGTTGGATGCATTGGTGTGACGCTCCGCGTGGAAGATCGCCACCTCGTAGACATTGCCCGAGCTCAAACGTGCTTTGCAAGCGGCGACGATGCCATCCTGCTTGCTACTGTTCGCCGCAGTCGGGTCCGCAAAGCTCATCACGTCGCTCTGGCTCGGGTGAAGTCCGCCGACGTCGAGGCATAGGAACCCATCGACGAAGACCCACAGGTCGTCATCGCCGCTGAATGAGAGCACCTCATCGCCTTGATAGACGAAGTGGTAGTGCACTTCGGTGCTGAACCCGAAGTTGCGTGCGGCGCCGCCGACGTTCGGCACGAACGTGCTCTCGCCGTACGTGGGTTCGGCCGGCCACGCGAAGGGTGCAAGCGCAGCGTCGTCGAGCGGGAAGAAGGCGTTGCTCGAGAACTCGTACACGTTGTCCCCAGTCGAATCGAGCATGAGCTCACCGACCACCTCGAGGTTCCCGTCCGTCTCGAGCGTGGCGCTCGTCCGGTACCACTGCGCGAACGAGTCCGCGCTATGCGGTGGCCCCTCGTTGGAGCCTGACGCGTAGGGATTCTCCCCCGAAAGCACCGGCTTCCCGTCGACGTCGAGAAAGTCCGCCGTGATGTCGAAGGCGATGCTGCTGTTGCTGTCACCTGGGTTGTTGAAGTCCGGGCTGAACGGACCGCTGCCGGAGGCGCTGTAGCTCCTGAAGTCGCGGTAGATCACCGGAATCGTCAGCGGATCGGGGAGAGGCACGGGCTCGAGCACGCATTCGAAGCCGTCCTCGACCTGGCAGGTGCTGGAGCAGCCGTCTCCGTCGATCGTGTTGCCGTCGTCGCAGGCTTCACTGGTGCCCGGAATGATCACAGCGTCCCCGCAGGTCGCCTGGCATACCCCGGCACTGCAGTCGGGCTCGTTCTTACATTCGCCATCGCAACCATCGAACGGCGTCACGTTGCCGTCGTCGCACTGCTCGGTGCCCTCCCGTGCGCCGTCGCCGCAGAGTGTAGGCTCGCAGTCGATGCCTTCGGTCTCGCACTTGTAGCCGTCCTCGAGCTGACAGTCTTCAGAGCAGCCCGGCGCGCCTGAGCCGCCATCGTCGCACTGCTCGAACCCCGCGACGATTCCGTCGCCACACTCGGTCGCGACACACGCGACGCCGGGGAGGGGGCAGGTCCAGCCGTCCTCACGCTCGCAGGACGCGCCGCAGCCATCGTCGGCGTCGTCGTTGCCGTCGTCACAGGTTTCCGGTGGGTCGATTCGAGCGTCGCCACACACGATCGGGACGCACTGCGCACCGGCTGTCGGACAGCGGTAGCCATCTTCGATCAGCATGCAGTCCGCGGAACAACCGTCGCCACCGTCGTTGTTGCCGTCGTCGCAGGCTTCGACCTCCTGACGCACCTCATCGCCGCACTCGAGGCTGATCACTCCACCGCTGCCGCCGACGCCGCCGTGGCCGCCGCCGCCCGCGCTACCACCCAGGCCGCCGCCGCCGCCCGCACCGCCAACGCCCCCGGTCGCGCCACTTCCACCGGCGCCGCCCGTCCGCGGATCGGCTGACTCGCCGCCACACGCCGGTGCTACAAACAAGATGAGGCCGAGCCCCAGCGCGCCCAAGAAATTACAATTAAGCTGCATTCATATAGTATAAGTGTTCAGCAGGGTTCGGCCAAGGCCGCATTCGAAGCCTCGGCGTCGTGAGGACGATGACCCGGCCGGCAGGAAGGGCATCCATCATGGGGCGATCACCCCCGTCTCCTTGTGAGGTCGATGACACCCCAAATCGCTTCTGGCGCCGAGCTTCGCCATTTTCCTGCTGCAAAATTTCCCGTTTTGCGACAACATCGGCCTTTCCCATTCGGCGTGATGTCTGGGATTGGACCTTGGCCATCCGCCGCGAAAGCAACCGCCGCCGTTCTCATGCTCAAGGAAGCCTCAGTCGCGTTGATCAGCGCTTGCCTATTTGTCGGCGGCGTGCCCGCCGCGGCCTACGCGTCCGGCCCTGATTCGGGCGATCCGGAACCTATCGTGGTCGCGAACGAGAGCCATATCCTCGGTCATTGGCAGCGTGGCGAGGGCGAGGCGATCATCGAGATCTCCGAGCGCGAAGGCGTCTACAGCGGCGTCATCGTGTGGAGCGAGCGCCGGCCCGAGACGGTTGGCATCGAGGTGTTTCGCGAGCTTCGCTATGCCCCGGAGGAGCGGGCTTGGCACGGGCGCGCGTACTCGATCAAGCGCAAACGCGAGGTACCGATCGACATCGAGGTCCCCAAGCGCGACGAGCTCGAGCTCACGGCGCATATCTTGATCTTCAAGAAAGGCGTGGATTTCAAGCGCGTGCCCAAGGCGGAGCTCGCCGCTCGCAGGGCGAAATCCGATCTGTAGGCTCGGGGCAGGCTCCGGCGACTCGGTGAAAGGAACGAGCGGCGTCAGAGGGGCCGCGAGGCCCAGCCGTGCCGCCACATCCACAGCAGCAGCCGCTCACGAAGGACGGTGAAGGTCGGGCGCTGCTTGGGGTGATGCGAACGCATGCGAAGGTAGCAAGCAAGAGACGTGCCCGGCGTCTTTAGGGCGTTTCTAGTCCTTGGGTGGCCGAAGTGTGGCGCTGCGGCACGGTGCCTGTGGCTCCCACGGCACACTGTGCGGTCTTTTCGGTCTCCGTTGCCGGCCAAGGCGATCGACTCTAGAGGGAGCGCCGATGGAGGGGATTCAAATGAGGTTCATCACCACCTTGCTGTGCGCGCTGCTGCTGGCCAGCACTGCATTCGCCGGACCGCAGTCCACGATCGGCGGGCGCCGGCTCGACACCGAGATGGCCCACCAGGTGCGAAGCGGCTGGCCAAGCACCTCCTACGAATGGTGGAACAAAGGGAAGGGCAGCCTCGACTGGGCGCTCGGAGGCGAGCTCGTCTACGGCCCGTGGTCGGGTGCATGGGACGACCCGCGCATCGGCTTTGCGCTCTACGCGCCGCTTCGTTTTCACCTCTACGAGAAGAAGCGGGCCAATGCGAAGACGGACCTCGGGATCCGGTTCACCCCGGGTCTGATGGCGGGCTCCGCCGCGGTCAATGCCGCGACGGTGGTCACCCGGGCCGAGATTGCGGTCCCGGTCTCGGTCGACGTCAATCCGAAGCTCAGTGTCGTGACGGGTGGCGCCATTCCCATCGACCTCGGTTGGGTGGAGAACGTCGGATTCGTGGGGGCGATTCCGCTCTTGTTTCGTCTCGGCGTGGAGATCAAAGCGAGCGACAAGGTCGCCCCGTTCGTCCTGATGGAAGTCGGGCCGGGCTTTGGCTTCGGTCGCGGCAATTCCGACACCACCTTGGCGGCGCGCATCTGGGCCGGCACCACCTTCTGGTCGGTCCGCGGGAAGTAGGGCGCCTAGTCTTCGAGCAGGCGCTTCGGGTGCTTGCCGTCGACGAAGCCCATGAACGGCGGGTGGATGCTGTCGCCGAGCATGCGTTGGATGTGCTCGCTGCACTGCTTCACCGTGTCGCGCGACAGCGAGAGGCTGTACTCCTCGATGTCTTCAGCGACGATGCCATTCACGAAAACGATTCTCTTATCGTCCGACACGGATAGCAACCGCCCGATCGTCCGGTTCCAGCCGCATGAAGGCAGGTGACTGACACCTGGGCGAAACAAAGCCGACCGGGCGTTTTGCTTCGCGTCGGCTTGCCTCGCGCGCGGCTACGGGCGATGCACTTTTGATGGATTCACCTCAAGAACGCCCGCACGTCGTCATCCTTGGTGGCGGCTTCGGTGGGCTCGCCGCGGCGCGCGCTCTCGGTGGCCAGGAGGTTCGCGTCACGCTGGTCGACCGTTCCAATCACCACCTGTTTCAGCCCTTGCTCTACCAGGTGGCCACCGCGCTCCTGCCGGCGCCTGACATTGCTGCGCCACTTCGAAACCTGCTCTCGCCTCATGAGAACGTGCGCGTGTTGCTCGCTGAGGCGCAGCGAATCGACGTCGAGAATCGGGTGGTCGTACTCGACCACGGGGAGGTGCTCGAGTACGACTTTCTGATCGTTGCGACCGGGCTCAAGCACGAGTATTTCGGCCACCCCGAGTGGGAGCGCCACGCGCCCGGCCTCAAGACCCTCTATGAAGCCCTCGAGATCCGAAGCCGCGTCCTCTTGGCCTTCGAAGCAGCCGAGCGGCTCACGGACGCCGACGAGAAGCGAGCGTTCCTGACATTCATCGTGGTGGGTGGCGGCGCCACGGGCGTTGAGCTGGCCGGGCAGCTTTCGGAAATTTCGCGCAATGCCCTCCGCCGAGACTTCCGGACGATCGATCCTTCGAGCGCCCGCATCGTGCTCGTCGAAGGCGCGGACCGAATCTTTCGCGACTACGATCCGAAGCTGTCTGCGCGCGCGCGGCGCGACCTCGAGTCCTTGGGCGTAGAGGTGCGCACCTCGACCTTCGTCACCGACATCGACGACCAAGGCGTGACGCTCGGCGAGGGCGAACGGATCGACGCCCACACCGTGCTCTGGGCCGCGGGGGTCCGAGCGAGCTCGATGACGGAGGAGCTCGGGGCCGAGCTCGACAACATCGGCCGAGTGAAGGTCACGCCTTACTGCACCGTCCCGGGCCACGATGAGGTCGCGGTCCTCGGTGATTTGATTCACCTACCATCGAAGAGGACAGGACAGCCGCTCCCGGCGGTCGCTCAGGTCGCGCTCCAGAGCGGCAAGCTCGTCGCCCAGAACATCCTCCGTCGTATCGAAGGCGAGCCGCCGCGGCCCTTCAAGTACTTCGACAAGGGGCTCATGGCGACGATCGGCCGCAACCGAGCCATCGTCGAGTCGCGCGGCTTGAAGATGACCGGGATGTCGGCCTGGCTCACCTGGCTCTTCATCCACATCGCGTTCCTGGTTGGCTTCCGGAATCGCGTTGCCGTTCTCTCCCAATGGATCTGGGCGTACGTCACCAACCGGCGCGCTTCGCGCGTCGTGTTCAGCCATCCGAAGGAGCAGGGCCCCGCAGCGCTCGAACCACGCGTGTCCGAGGCTCCGAGCGCGACGGAGCAAGCCACCTCGGAAATCGGCGTTCCCAACGCACGACCAGGGGGCGCCTGGGCCTGGTCCCGCTCAGACGACTGAGGGACACCGCCCGTCGACGGCCGACGCAATGCACGGCTAGGTCTTGCCCTCCGTCGCTATGGCCTCGCGCGAATGGTCGTCGCCGCTCCTATGCTTTCAGGCTGTCGAAATACTCTTGCCAGCTTTGGTGTTCTCGCCCTGCCGCCGCAGCGAAGTCACTCGGGTTGCTAAGCTTGCCTTCACGAATGCCCGCGTAGATGCCGGCGATGATGGTGCCGAGGAACTCGCCCAGCTCTGCAACGCGTTCCTCTCTGTATTCCTCGACGCTCAGGGCCTTGTATTTCAGCTGGGTGCCAAAGGCCTGATTCAGGTAGTCGGCGAGCTCAGCCTGCATGATGGGTTCACCATGCAGATTGTAGGTCTTGCCGTGGTGCCGGTCGTCGGTGAGCATTCGGGCGTAGCCGTATGCGAGCTCGGGCCGAGTCGTGTAGCCGCATTTTCCGTCGCCGGCGCAATTGGAGATCCCACCCATCTTCTTGTAGGTCTCGATGTATTCAACGTCGGGTTCGATGTAGATCCCATTGCGGCCGATGACCCATTGCAGCCCCGACTGACGCACATCCTCTTCGGTCTGACGGTTGCTCCGTACCACCGGCGAAAAGCCAGTGCCTTCCTCAGCCCCCTGCACGCTGGTGTAGACGAGTTTCGCTACGCCGGCCGCCTTGGCTGCGTTGATGACGTTACGGTGCTGACCGACGCGCTTGGAAGGCTCGTCCATCCCGGACACCAGCAGCACGGCACCTACCGATTGCAGGGAATTCGCGAGCTGCTCGGGTTCGTTGTAGTCACCCGGCCGAATCTCCGCACCGAGGTGTTCCGCTTTGGCGGGGGTGCGCGCTAGGCCAATGACACTGTCTGCACCGAGCAACGCCGCGGTCGCCCTGACGATCTCGGAGCCCAAGTGCCCGCTGGCTGAGGTCACCGCTACTTTCATCCCCGCTCCATTCCTTGGCTATCGATGTGCCGACTGTAGGGCAGTTCATCTCCAAAAAAAAAGCCCGGCCGAAGCCGGGCTTGATGGCGTCCCCACTGGGACACTAACGTTGTTTCCGGGCCTTGCCGACCTGCCCGTAGCTTTCGCGCACAGGCTCCTCAGCCGAGGTGCGCGCCAATGAGCGGCACGGCGTCCTCGACTTTGAGCATGGCCTTGGTCTCGAACTCCATCCACTGTTGGTAGTTGAGGAGGTTTGCGTATCCCTCGGCAGGATCATCGCTCTCGGCGATGACGATACCGCCGCCGCCGTCGCTGTTCATGTAGTTGGCGATGGTTCCGGGCGTGTTGCCGACCTTCGCGAAGACGCCCATCAGTTCCTTGGTATCTGCCTTGGTGAGGTACGGCTTCACCTTGTACGTGGTGATGAATATCATGAGGACCTTTCCGCGCCCACAGGCGCATCAAAACGCCGGGCGGGACCGGATGATCGCTGCTCTCCCTTGTTGGGAGCCGACCTGAGTACGACGACAGTCCTGACCTACAAAGACGGGTCGATCCTATCGTTGGTGACGGGACCAGGCAGCTTTTACTGCACCGACGGCTCGGTCTTCTTGGTTGATTTTGCGGGCACGGTCGCAGGAGGCGAGGGTCGATTCGAGGGTGCGAGCGGCACCTGGGTAGGCACCGCCGAGAGCCAGCCGAGCGCCCGCGTAACAGCGGAGGAGAGCGTAGACCTCAACTGACCGCTGATCCAGAACGACTGGAGATCGGGTCACCCAACAGGCAGCCCCCCGCGAAAACGAGCGACCGGGGGGTTCGCCAATTCTGAAGCTTCACATGGAAAGGCCCTGAGACCATTCCTGTCCTCGGGGCCGGCGTTCCCACCGGGACGTTTGCGGTATTTTCAGGGTGTGCCGGGTTGCTGTTTGGCTTCGCGGATAGGCTGCTCGACGAAGTAGTTCTCGGCCGACAGCAACGTCAGACGTCCTTTGAGTTTTGCGCCAAACGCCCATTGCTCGGCGTCTGACGCCTGCAATCGCCCGGCTCGTCGCCGGCTTCCTCCCGGCTACCCGAGCCGCGTGCCTTCCGTCTCGAGCCCGCCTCCCTCGGGAAGCTTGCTCCAGCTCCTTTTTTCCCACTCCTCTTCGAGCACTTCTCTCGCCGCCTGCTCCAGGAACTCAGGCGCCGCCCACTCGTGCACATCGAAGTCGTTCTTGATGTAGCCGTGGCGGAACATGAACTCCTTGCCGATGTCGACGCACTGCAGGTTCTGTGCACTCAGGCTCGGCACCATGTCGACATGCTTGATGCCCTCGTAGGTATCCTCGGGGTCCAGGTAAAAGGTCTGCCGGTTGAGAATTGCCGCGGCGGCATGCTTGTGCTCGTTCGCCCAGCGCCCGACCTTGACCATGGCCTTCATGTACGCGACGACTAGCTCAGGGTGCTCCTCGGCCATCACCTCGGTGCAGGTGATGACAGCGGGCGTGTTGGCGACCTGCACGGTCCAGTCCGGGTAGCGGGTGAGGTCCTCGATCATCTTGATCTTGCCTGTCGCCTCCTGGATGTGCTGGAAGACCTTGCTCTGGGTATAGATGGCATCGACCTTTCCATCGAGAAGCGCCGTCTCCAGCGGACGGAACGCCAGGTCGTGCTTGTGATCCCGTCGCATCCACAGCTCCGACGGGTTGTTCATCTGCACCTGCAGCATCTCGGGCTTGTCGTACCAGTCATCGGGGTACGGGAACTCCACGAGATCGATGTCCTCCATGCTCATGTCGTTGAGCATGAGCATGTTCTCGATGCCCATGTGTTCCTGGATGCGCCACCAGTCGTTCTTGATGGTGTTCAGGCTCTTCGAGATGCCGATCTTCTTCCCCTTCAGGTCCTTCATTCGGAAGAGCGGGTCGCGGGCGCGCACTGCCATGCAGCCCCCTTCGTAGACCCATGTGGCGCCCAGAAGCCGGGTGCGGCGGAGATCGGCGTGGACATGGATCGGCGGATACAGGCCGCCAAAGCGGATGAGGTTGTCGAGGTTGTGGATGTAGTGCGGGTACCAGTTGTTCTCGGGTGCGTGCCGGAAGTAGGCGTACTCTACGTCGAGCTTCTTGAGCTCCTCGCGGCACCACCCCAGCTCCTGGTCGACATTGTTCGCCGACACCATCGGGCAGTTGGTGAACCAGACCTCTTTCCAGTTCAGTGGCACCGTGGTGGATACTCTCTCTGCAGGCATGGCTTGCTCCTTTACGAACGTGACGGGCTTCGAGATCAGATCCCAGCGATCGAGACGACACGATTCGTGTCGATCGCCCCTACAATGGTCATGAGTCCGAGTATCTAGGGTCAGTTGGTCAGAATCCGCTCATTCCTTCCCAGCAGCTCGACCCAATGAGGGCCACGCCAACAACGAAAAACTGCCCCGGAAACGGAGCCGTCATCGCCAAGGAGGAATCCCGCCGAAGCCGACGTGGATCACGCTACATATCGCAAGGCCCCGAGACCATTCGTGATCTCGGGGCCAGCGTCCCCCATCACTCCGAGTTGGAACCAAGTCGTGGGGTTTCTCGCGGATTGGGAGGGGTTGCGGAGGCTGGTCGCCTGAAGGCGTGCCTATCAGTCCTCGTCCCACAGGCCGGACTCCTTGAGCAGCTCGATATCCAGGAGATCCTTGGGACGTCCGGATGCTTTCTTCGTCGCGACGAAATCCGAGAGCCCGATGAAGCGCAGGTCGATTCCACCGAGGCGGTCTTGCAGTGCCCCCGCGTACGCACGTTCGAACGGCACGCCATCGATGGAGTTCATGATGTCGATTCGGAGAGGCGGAAGACCCAGGGACGCCATCCGAGGGGTCTCGGTGAAGGCCTCGACCGACTCCTTTGCTAGCTCCGGATAGCCGAACTCGTCGAGGGCCCGTGCGACTCGCTCGGCGTTCTCCGCACTGGGCTCGATGAGAATATCGATGTCTTGTGACGCACGAGGCCGTCCGTGGGCGGCCATCGCGTACGCACCCACGATGACGAACCTAGCGTCGTGGCGCTGGAGTAAGCTCAAAAACTCGAGCCATTCGGTCGGAAGCTCCACTGTAGCCCTTGTACACGCGCCTACGGATTTGTTCCATCGCCGCAATCCGCTCGGCCACGGGCCGGCTGAGCCAGTATCGACCCTCGTCGAGAGCGGCTTGCTTCGGCGTCGTCCACTTCGCGTGTGCCATGCGGCTACTCTAGCACACGCCACCATAGGAAAAGCCCGGCCGGAGCCGGGCTTTGATGGCGTCCCCAATGACTCCGAGTTGGAACGAAGTGGTGGGGTTGCTCACAGAATGGGAGGGTCTGCGGAGGATGGCGGCGTGAGAAGGTGGCGATTCCGTCGAAGTGGAAACACGCCCTCAGGGGCAGTACCCTCCCACGAGGATGGCAAGCTCGTGGCTAAAGAGGACAGGTCAGACGTGGAAGGTCGTCGTCTTCGGGGTCCTCGTCGTTGTTGTGCTTGTGCTGTTCGCGCTCTTCATCGCGGCGGTTAACGGAAAGATAGGGGGAGAGGCGACGTTCGCGTGCAGTTTCGTGGGCGCAGCGTTCGGCGCTCTCACCTGGCTCGCGACGGCAGTCCGCTGTAGCCAATGCGGAGCGAAGCCCGCGTGGCACCTGATGCGAACGGCTCCTCAGGGAAGCTGGTTCTCACAGTTCCTAGCCTTGGATCGCTGTCCCTCGTGCCGGGAGTGAGCGGTCGCGTGGTCGGAGAACGCACCGACGTTGAGCAGAGGTTCGATGCATTGTCTCTTTCGGAGACAGTCTAGACTATCATTTGGCAGGGCAGGACCACCTGAACGCACGCGGTCTTGTCGGGCCGAGGACCGCCATAAACATAGAAGCGTGACGTGATTGAAACGCTCTGGGCAATCTACTTCCCCGTTTGGTTCGCATTGGCGATTGGGTCGCTTCTCTTTTTCTGGAGGAGAGATCCGGCCTTCAAGAAGCGGTGGTATCGGCGGGTCTCCGCTTTCAATCTTGTAATCATTGGCGGCATGATCGTCTTGATGACGATTCCGAACTGGCGAGCGTTCACCATCTTCCTCGCTGGACTACTGTTCCTCGGTTGGGCCAGTGTGTTCCAGACTCGCGTGTGCCTCTCGTGCGGCAAGGTGTCGCAATCTGACAACCTCGTCACCGCGCCACGTTTCTGTAGAAAGTGCGGTGCTGGCCTTGATGATGGCGCGACTTAGGCCGGTTCCGAGCATCCGGTCGAAGTTGAGCTTCGATCGTACCAAATATAGAAAGACCCCGAGACCATTTCTGATCTCGGGGCCGGCGTCCCCAATGAGTCCCAGTTGGAACCAAGTGGTGGGGTTTGTCATTGATTGGGAAGGGCTGCGGAGGATTGCGGCGTGAGGCGTCAGGAAATCACAGATCTTGGGCGCGTGGAGCGCCTTCGCCTAGAGTAACGGGGCGTGCCGCCCCGATCGACCTTAGGATTAGAGCGCGACGACCATCAGACAGGGTGGCTCGCAACGGCGTGGTTCCTATGGTGGGGCCTTGCTGCATCGACGGTCATCAACGCACGGGTCCTCGCCCACTGGGAAAAGGGTGATCCTTACGGGCGGGCGAGTTTCTTGGCGATTCTGATCGTCCTAAGCGTCATGTTTGGGCTCCTCTCATACCGGGTTTCGTTACGGGTCATGCGAGGCCCTCGGGAGAAAGTGGCCAAACCGTACCTGCGTTACATCGGCACCAGTCTGCTAGCAATGCTCCTAGCCTGGTCCATCCATGTCTTCGGATTGGTTTGCGGGTTTTTCAACACCCCGTTCTCACTCGTTCTGATCGCTTTCTTTGTCCCGACCTGGCTGTTGTTTGTGATGAACTTCCCGACACGCGCCAAGCTCACTCGCTGGGCCAACGCCGAGGATCGAGCGGAGGCATCCGACCCTCGATAGAGCGGCGTTTGTTCCACAGAGGTAGTCGGGCCGAAGCCTGGCTTGGATCTCGCTACAAATAGAGAGGCCCCGAGACCATTCCTGATCTCGGGGCCGGCGTCCCCAATAATGCTGAGTTGGAACCAAGTGGTGGGGTTCCTCACAGATTGGGAGGGGCTGCGGAGGATGGCGGCCTGAGGCCACATGACTCGAGTTCGTGCGGTGTCGCTTCGATGACCTTCGCCGTGTCTCGCGGGCGCTAGTCGCAATCCACACGAGCGACTGTGAGATGGCCCTCCTGAACGGGAACCCGGATCGTGTTCTCCGAGGGGCTGACCCAGCCCCGAACGACAGCGCAGTTCTCGGCCGCGCCGCCAATCTCGATCAGGTGCTCGCCGGGACTGACCTCGACGAAACCCCCGTGTCCGACTTCCGTCGTTGTGACAATGAGACCGGGGCTAGGGCTCCAAAACTGGTTTTCGTCCTCATCCTCGTCAACGTAGTAGGCCTTCGCCGTCGTCCCGAGAATCTCGAACGTGGCCCCAGCAATCGGATCGATACCCTGCGGGCCGTGGTCCGCCTGTGCGTAGATGGCTCCCGTACCTTCCATGGGATAGGGGGACATCAAAACCTCGAAGTTGGCCTCCCGAGATGCATCGGTACCGATGTCGAACGGGATGTACGTACCGGTCGCGGGGATCACGTCCGCCCTTAGTTGCGACCCGTACCCTTCCTTTTCGACTGTGAAGCTGATCTCTCGATCGACTGGCATCTGCAATGTCGCGTTCCCGCCTTCATCCGTTATCGCGCATCTGGTTGTGCCTGTCTGGCAGGCCTGGACGCCTTCCAAAGGAGCGAATCCTGCCGAAGTGTCGAAAATGAAGAGGCGAAGCGCTGCAGTGCCGCCTCCTCCGCCTTCACCGCCCATGCCAGCCGCGCCACCGTCGCCGGCACTACCACCCGTACCCGCCGTCTCGCTACACCCCATGGCGCCGAGCGCGAGCATGAGAATTGATCCTACTAGGTGCCGCATGACAACCTCCCGGTCGGTGCGTCGGTAGTGTGGGGTCGCCGGAAGGTGCCGGGCCATACGTAATTGTTTCCTGGGGAGCCGCCTCCGGCGCCCCTAGTTCCGTTTCCGTCGCCGGACCCGTGCGGTGATCACCGCGATCCGTTCGCGATAGGCGCTCCGCGCTCGGGGTTTGCTCTCGTCCACTGAAATCGTCCGAGGCGTAGTGGACGCTAGTGCACGACGCTGGGCGATTTCACGTGCGAGCTGAACCCCCGTGGGGATGCCCCGAAAAAGAAAAGCCCGCTCGGTTAGGAGCGGGCTCTTCGGGGCGTCCCCACCGGGACGTTAAAGGTATTTCCGGGCTGTGCAGGGTTGCTGATTGGGTTTGCGGATAGGCTGCTCAGCCCAGGTACGCACCAATGAGCGGTATTGCGTCTTCGACTTGGAGCACGACCTTGGTCTTGAGCTCCATCCACTGTTGGTCGTTGATGAGGTTTGCGTATCCATCGGCCGGCTCACCGCCGCCCAAACTCATCTTCTCGTCGCCAAACGATTGGGATAGAGTCGGCGCAAGAGCGCGAGCCAGGCCTAGAGTCAGCCGCCGCTCAGGAAGGTGGCTCATGCGTTCTTTTTTCCGGTGTATTGCCGTGGTTGCTCTCGGCTTGGCTCTGGTCAGCGGGTGCGCTGAACAATCCGGTACCGGAGGCACAGGCGGCTCCGGCGGTGAGGGCGACACGGGTGGTGCTGGCGGCACGAATAGCGCGAGTTCTGGCTGTGTCGGTGGCACCCTTGACACCACAGTGACCGAGGTCGATTTGGACTTCGATGGTGTCTCGCGGCGCTACGAGCTGCACGTCCCGCCCGCCTACGATGGGAGCACGCCACTTCCGTTGGCACTCAACTTCCATGGCCTCACGTCAAACCCGACACAACAGCGTGAGTTTTCTCAAATGGACGTGACTGCCGATTCTCGAGGGTTCGTGGTCGCATACCCGGAGGGCCTCGACGTGTCGTGGAACGCGGGCGCGTGCTGTGGGAGATCGGCTGAGAACGGCGTTGATGACGTCGGCTTCGCACGGGCCGTCATCAACGACATTGCGGAGCGTGGCTGCATCGACCGGTCGCGGGTGTACGCGACCGGCATGTCGAACGGAGGTTTTCTGTCACACCGGCTTGCGTGCGAGGCTTCGGATCTGATCGCAGCGATCGGGCCGGTTGCAGGAGTGCTCGGTATCGACTCGAGCGCGTGCACCCCCGATCGCCCGGTTCCCGTCGTTCATTTCCACGGTACGACCGACACGCTCGTGCCATACGATGGGCGCGTGAACGGGTTCGAAAGCGTGGCCGACACCATCGCGGGCTGGGTCGAACGCAACGGCTGCACGGAGGCTCCCGAGGTGGTGCTTCGCACCGGATCGGTGACCTGCGAGACCACGGGAGGGTGTGACGGCGATGCCTCCGTGACCTTGTGCACAATCGCAGGCGGCGGGCACTGTTGGCCGGGGAATTTGTCCTGCCCGTTCGGCGAGAGCACGGACGACATCGGCGCAAACGAAGTGATGCTCGATCTGTTCGAAACCGTGCGGCTGCCTTAGAACGCTTGCCCGCGTGAGCTTCGGCGAGAAGCCGATCCGACGCCGTGTGCCCAACGCACCACCGGAGCTGGCCGCAGCCCGCTACCGCGCCGGTCGGCGGTAGCAGAGAACGAGGTCGCTGCCCGCGGTGAGGCCGCTAGTCACGAGTTGGTACCCATTCTTTCCGTGGGCCGCCGCGCTCGGGTTGGCTCTGTCCGCGACCATGCGCCCCCTCGCGGACCACTTGTACACCTCGCAAAACTGCTCCCACTGCTGCATCTGCGGCCCGCCTACGCCCGCTCGCTCGCGGGCGCGCTCTGCTTGCGGGGATTGCGCAAAGACCTGCGGCAGGACCAGACCCGCCGCGAGTCCGAGGGCGAGTAGACTGACTGCAAACGTTAGCTGCTTCATCTGGAGGGCTCCTTGTCCGAAAAGTGGTCAGGCTACACTCGCATCGCTGCCCGGCATCGGTAAAGGCTCGCCTGGCGTCCCCCATCACTCCGAGTTGGCACCAAGTGCTGGGGTCCCTCACAGATTGGGAGGGGCTTCGGAGGATGGCGGCGTGAACTTGGCACTTGGTTGGGTGTGAGCGCTTGTCAGGATGAAGCCGAGCGCAGTGGTTCGATCACTCCACCACGAACGTCGCGATGGGGATGTCCGTTTGACAGTATCGGGAGAACTCTGCGCCAGCCTGGAACCGGAAAACGTAGGACTCGTCGTCGATCGATCTGGATTCGTAGCTGTTCCAGCTCCAACTAAGAGCGTCGGCAAAGCGACGACCGTTCGGCAAGGCCACAGCATACCGTATTGGGACGTTCGCGGTCGTCTCGCCGGCGTCGTCGCGGGACCAGAAAAAGGTGGAACCCTCTCCGAGGCTTTCCCAGTTCTCGGGGAGAACGAAAACCGTCACTTGTCGTGTCCCCTTGCTTACCGGGACGATCAAAGTCGTCGTCGTCACTTCGTCGGCCGAGACTGTATCCGGGTCAAAGTACGGCGTACCGGTCAACCAATGTTGTCCGTCGTCCCAACTCACATCCGCGCACGGCGGCGGCGGAAGTTCGGACCCGCAGCCCAGCGCGATCGGTGTAGCAATTAAAGCGAACAACGGGACACGCATGCTGAACTCGCAGCATAACACGCCCCGCTGGGTCGGGGCGTTCCTGGCGCTGGTCGTCACTGGGCGAAGAGGGTGGGCTTGCTCCCGGATTGGCATGGAAGATCTGAAGAAGATCTGACCCGGGTTGAGCAGAAGGTAGGATTGTCACGCAACCGGGTGAGGCGACTGACCGATAAGCGCGCCTCGCTCGGGGTTTGCTCTCGTCCACTGAAATCGTCCGAGGCGGAGTGGACGAGAGTCCACGGAGCTGGGCGATTTCACGTGCGAGCCGAACCCCCGTGGGGACGGTTACCGGCTCTCCGGGGTGTGCGGGGCTGCTGATTGGGTTCGCGGATAGGCTGCTCGACGAGGTGGTTGTCCCATGATGTTCACGGCTTGGATTCGACAGCATCAGGGCTCGTCAGATTTCACGTCGTCGCTGGTGTCGAAGGTCTTGTCGCGACCTGCGGAGATCGCGATCGCGGAGTCGGTTTCGCACACGATTCTGTAGGGCGTGCCCCAAGGGTCTTCGATCTTTGAGCGGCCGCTCAGAACCCCTTCACGCTTCATCTCCTCCGGCGAGGGGCACTCCTCGGAGCGATGAGTGACAATGAACGCCTCGGCTGCCGCCGCGAGGGCAGCGGCGTTGATCTGCGCTTGCTTGTCCTCGCTCTTGGTGAGCATGGGCAGCACAGCGACCGCGACCGCCGTGGCGAGCAGGGAGAGGAGGGCGATCACGACCATGATCTCCAGAAGAGTGAAGCCGTGCGTCGGCTCCCGGCGGATTGCACGTCGGGGGGAGGGCATGGCGTTGGGAACAGCAATCCCCATGCCAGGAGGAAACCTCAACGATCCCAGCTCCGGGCGTTGCCCAACGCGCCAAGCTGTCGCGATTGGAACCTCGACAACCGACAACTCGTCGTGACACCTCGGCAAAGAAAGCCCAGGGCAAGCAGGACTCGGATCATCCGCCATAGAAGAAAGGCCCCGAGACCATTCGTGATCTCGGGGCCGGCGTCCCTAGTCACTCCGAGTTGGAACCAAGTGGTGGGGTTCCTCACGGATTGGGAGGGACTTCGGAAGATGGCTGCGTGAGTCGGGGATTGGACGCTAGGCGTTCCCCGGCGGCGACGCGAAGGCTGAAAAACTCGAACCTGAGCAGTGGACTCTGCTTCATCGAGAACCCAACCCCGCAATGTCACGCTCCTTGAGGAGCCCCGTCCCGTAGGAGGCCCCGTAGATCTTCGCTGGATCAAGCGACTCCTGCACTCGGCTCAACTCTTCAACGCCGACGTCCCACGAAGAGCCACGATTGAGGAAGTATCGACAGAACCACTCGCCTTCCTTGAATCCTTCCGGGTTGAGCTGGAACGCCAGCGACACCTGATGATGTCCACACCGGATGACTCGTTCACGGTCCGGCCAGTCCGGCGGCGGCTCGAAGTGCTTGCAGTCGGAGCAATCGACTCCGGCGCTATCCCATCGGGCACGATATGAGAACGGGTCCTCCACACGCTTGCTCGCATCTGACTCTAACAGAGTCCGGGTGAGGGCCGGCTGCCCGCGCGTCGTTGCCTGGCAACGAAGCCCCGCCGAAGCCGAGTTTAGCGGCGTCCACACATAGAAAGGCCCCGAGACCATTCGCGATCTCGGGGCCGGCGTCCCTAATCACTCCGAGTTGGAACCAAGTGGTGGGGTTCCTCACAGAATGGGAGGGGCTTCGCAGGCTCGCGGCGTGAAGGGCGGCCCGATCAGCGTCTCCACCCTAGAAAGAGAACCAAAATTCGACCGCAGACTTGCAGTAGTACCATCGTCCCTCGCGCCTTTGAAACGTGTCCATCCCGTAGAAATTGGTCCCGCTACGCTGCTCGATAGGCGGAGAGAAGTGTTGAAGCTCCGTATCCGGGATGGGTGCGCAAACTGGTCGCAGTGCGAACGCAATGACCCCGAGGACGACTGCTGTCATGAGTGTGAGGGCTTTGTACGCTTGCCGCCTCACTAGGACAACGGCAGCGAACACTAGGGAAGCCGCAATCAGGACGCACGCGATGGTCAGTATGGGCATCGCGCTCCCCTTCTGGGGCTGACAGCGAACGATCCAAGAATCACGATCATTCTCACTCCGGGGCCCCTGTGTCGATTTCCTCGATGATATGCACGCCTCGGTCCTCATCAACGTAGACCCCTCCAACCGGATCGACATGCTCCGGGATCAGCGGCTGGCGCTGCGCAACTTGCACCACTGCTAGGCGTCCGATGGTGAGGCGCGGGTGATCCACGACGAGACCAAAGCATAGCCCTCCGCATCGACAATCGGGGAAATGACAGAACCAAAGGCGACCAAGTGCGCGCCCTAGCGAAGAAGCCAGGCGTGGCTCGGGATACAGAAAGGCCCCGAGACCATTCGTGATCTCGGGGCCGGCGTCCCCACGGGGGTTTGAACCCCGGTTACTGGCGTGAAAGGCCAGGGACGTCACGATCCAGCAGCGTCATTTTAGACCGGAAAATACGGTGTAAAACGCTTCTTTTGGCGCGCATGATTTCAGCGTGGGTACCGGTTTGGGCACCGCTCAATTTGCGGGCACCAAAACGGACAGCGCAGACCCGACCCCGGACAGTAAAAGAGGATCGGATCCGCGCGGCCGCCGCTTCCTCGGCAATCTGGGGTGCCAAGGTTCCCCCACGATCCCGCCGCATGCGCAGGCCCGACCTGGGCGAAAGGAAGAAACCCTTGGCCGGATCTGCGTATGCGGTCGGTGTTGTCACAGACTCAGCTCCGATTCGCGTCGGCGTCGAAAGTCGCGAACCTCGGCGTCGAGTTGGTCTTGAATCGCTTTGCGCCGGGCGCTGACGATCTTTGCGTGCCGTTCCTCTTCGAGCGAAGTCGGCCGAAGGCCGTGCCATCCGAGCTCCACGACATCGCCGGTGTCCGTGACCTTGACGCGCTTCCATGGAAGGTCGGTGGACCCCATCGCGATGTTCAATGCTCGTTGATCTGAGTACGCATCGATCGCGAGAAGCTCGACCGTGTTGTCGTGGTCAGGGGGGAGGACAGCTTTCGCCGCCTCGGCGTCCGTGTAGCGGATAACGATCTCGCCGTTGTGGCGCGCCGCGACTTTTCGCGAGAGCGCGGCATCGAGCCACCTGCATGCTGTTTGTACCAAGCACGTTCGCCGGCCGGGTCGCCTTCGAAGTGATGCTGAAGCAGGTCGGCGCTCTGTCCGGACCACGGAGGGGTACACGTGCATGCGCTCGAGATTTGGTCCGGCCGGGACAACCGTCGGTTGCTGTGAAAGCTCCCGCGCTGCATCCGAAGGAACGGCAAGCCCGTGACCTTGTTGACCAAGAGGCCGCAGCACGGCGCGGCGATGCCCCTGATGTAGATCTTCTGGTCGATGAGTTCCGTGCCGCCGCCCAGCGTCCTCAACACTCGTCCGGTCCCGGGGTAGCTATCGAGGGGCAAGTTCTCGCGGCACTTCAAGAGCTTGCCTTTCGGACTCATAACGTCCGCAACCGCCGCCGCGCCGATGACCTCGAACCGGGGGCCGGTCGGCTTTTCCTCGGAGGCGTCCTGCTTGGTCTTGCTCTTGGCTCGGCCCTTGGTCGCGGTGGTCTTGGCCTCGGCCTTTGCGGCCCTCTTCGATGCCAGGCGTTCGTCAGTCATGGCTTCCACTTCCAGGGTTTTTGAAACGTGCCCTCGAGCAGCCGGCCCGTGATCGGTCGGTCCGCGAACATCGCCTCCAGCTTCCGAATACGGTCAGCACGGCGGTTTTCTTCGATTCGTTTGATGGCTCGGTCAAGACTCGCATCGACCCTCTCAAGGGCGTCGAACACCCGCTGGAAGGCGTCGGTGACTGTGCGCGGCCGTGGCGGGGCGGTCGTCTCGTCGCGACCGTAGCGCTGCTCAGGTGCACGCGTGAACTTCGCCCGCTTGGGGGTGTCCAGAATGTCGACGCGGGTTTCGCGTAGTGCGGTCATCGTTTTTCTTTCGGTTCGAGTTGGGGCAGTCCGCGCGCGATGGCCATGATCAACACACGGCTCGTGCTGAGTGGAACCCCTTGGTACTCGGGGCGACCTTTGATGGCGTCGAGCTCGTGCTCCGCGCGCGTCCAAAGTTCCGTCGGCAAACGCAAACTGATCTGCTTCGGCATAGTCCGACAGTGCACTCGCGATCTTTACGAATCAATCAAAACAACCCGATCGCAACGCACTTGAATCTTCTGGGCCGACCTCTACCGAACTTGTGTTGCGCACATTGCGATCGCCGTTGACCGAGCGGGGTCTGTGCGGGACGATTGCGATTCATTTCGTTCTCCAGGAAGAGCCTCGGCAATGGTGTCGGGGCTTTTCTTTTTGCGCTCACGCACCCGCTGCGCCCCTACGCCCCAAACGCAGAAGCTGCGCCTGAAATCGGCTGTTTGGGAAACAAATACGTATGGCCCGGCCCCGCCCGGCGACCCCACGTTACCTGTAGCGGGAGGTCGTCATGCGTTTCTTCATCGGTTTGGTTCTAGCCCTGGCGCTGGGCGTCATGGGGTGCAGTGAGACGTCGGGCACGGGTGGCAGTGGCGGTGCTGCTGGCGACGGTGGCACGGGTGGTGGTGCAGGCGGTCAGGTCCCCGGTGCACTCCTTTCGGCAGAAGAAATGGACCCTGCCGAGATCGGACCAGCGGTTAGCGGCACCAAGGCGTGGCGCGTCGTCTATGCGTCTGAGGCGGTTGATGGCACACCCATCGAAGTATCGGGGATGGTTGTTGCCCCTGGTGAGCCGCCCGAAGAAGGCCTGCGTGGCGTCGTCACCTTCGCTCACGGCACGACGGGGATCTTTGATCCCTGTGCTCCGTCCGTAGACCCCGAGAACCTCACGTTCTTCCTCGGGCTGATCACTTTTCGCCTGATTGATGCGGGATACGTCGTCGCAGCGACCGACTATGAGGGCCTTGGCACTCCTGGTCATCACCCCTATCACGTAGGTGCCAGCGAAGGGCGTGGCGTGCTGGACATTGTTAGGGCGGCGCAGCAAATCGAAGCAACGTACGCCGGGAACCAGGCAGTAGTTTGGGGTCTTTCGCAGGGCGGGCATGCGACTTTGTTTGCGGGTGAGATTGCGCCAGAGTGGGCTCCCGAAATCGAAGTGTTGGGCGTAATCCCGACGGCTCCCAGTAGCGATCTTGCGAGTGTTATCAAGGAACTTGCCGGAGACCCTGAAGTCAACGGCTACATATGGGAAATAACCCTCGCCTATGAGGCGGTGTACGGTTTGGATCTGGAGGAGGTCTATGAGGCGGAGGCGCTCAGCACGATCCGTCAACTAGCAGGCAATGAGGCATGCAACGGGGCCTTCCTGGAGGCAGGAATGGACGTCGAAAATGCCGGGCTTACAACAAACCCTGCCGACTTGCCTGCTTGGCAGGAAAGGTTCGCGGAGAACTTTCCTGGCGGTGTGAAGAGCGAGATGCCCATTCTGATCTTGCAAGGCGCTGACGACAAGGTCGTGCCGCAGTGGGAGACAGACATCCTCTTTGAGCGGCTTTGCGAAACGGGTAGCCAAACCGAGTACCGCATCCTGGAGGGCCGCGACCATGTGACGTCGTTTACCTCAACCATTGGAGACCAACTGGAGTGGACGAACGACCGGTTCGCGGGAGAGCCCGCTGGGGATACGTGCCCCGAATGACGGGGCGAACCACGTGACTCCATGTGCGACGTCGGCGCGTTTGAGGTGCAGCCGTAGGCGGGGCTTCAGCGCCAGAGCCGGTGTTGACCGTAGAGCAGCGCGCGCGTCGTGTGCGACCAGCACCGCCAGCGATCACCACAGCCACACCGGCAGGGGCCTGCGTCACGCTGCGGCGGCTCGCGTTTGAGCCAGTGCTCCACTGCCACATACTCGGCGTCGGTGCGGCGGCGGTTGGCCGACGCGCGTTGCGCTCGCCTCCAGACCGACTCGAAGCTCTCGCAGATCGTCACGCCGCCTCGAATAGCTGTGGGCTCTCGAGCTCCAGAGAGGGACGGCCGCGACCCCGGTCAAGCGTGGCCCGTTCGGCTTCGATGTCAGTCGCCCGGAACCCGCTCACCAACCCCCGCTCCGCTCGGATCAGGTCAATGGCAAGCGCGAAGCCCCGTGCGTCCTCGAAGTCACTGAACCCGCCCTTGTCCAGCGCGCCCTCGCGCTCTTCCCAGGGCAGCCACCGAGTCACGGGCCGACCGTCCGCCTCGCACACGCGCCACAGGTCCCCTCCAGGGAGCCGCTGCAGCAAGAATCTGCGTCCTCATGGGAGGCGACTATAGCCTAGGGTATCGCATTTGACACCTACTCGAGATCTAGGGCCTCGAAATTCTGGGTAAATTTCCCCAGCGCGCGGCCGAAACGGTACCCGAAAAGGTGGGGCGAAATGCCCTGTGGGTGATCTGGCAGCCGGGGGAAGCGAGCTCAGCTCATTTGCCTGATCGGGGGTGGGTCATGGCCGCGGCAGCCAGGGTCATATCCTGCGAAACACGGGGAAAGGGAAGGGTGGGCACCGGAATGGGTACCAAGTGGGATCTGTCCCGGCCGTTTCGGAGAGCTCGTGTGGGATCTACCGCGGCCGTCGAACAGCTCGAGTTGCGCTCCCCCCAGTCCGACTGGATTGGTCCAGCGCCAGGGTTGGTCTGCCCTGCCACCTCAGCGGCTGGCTTCGCTCAGTGCTGGGCAGCCCTGGTCCTGGTTCCAACCGCCCCGGTTACAGTAGCGGCCACGGACACCGTTACAGATGCAGACACTGTTTAAGCATGGTCTGTGCCAGAACTGGCGCAATATGAAAAGATTGCGTATCAATTCTGATAAGCAAGTCCGCCGTCAAGTTCGTCCTGTTTTCTGGCTTCTCAGTAGCCGGTTGGGCGGTTCCCTACGGGTCCGTACGCAGTACGCAGCTATACGCAGCAGTCTCTAGTTCCTCCTACGCGCGCGCGGGTGGGGGTTATAGAGATTCGCTGCGTCCAGGTGCGTACTGCATACCGAGCTGGTGAGGTATTGCTGCTTGCCCCTACGGCTGCACCTCAAACGCGCCGACGTCGCACGACTGGCTACGGGACACCGCCTTCTGCGCCGCCGTCGCCCGTTGTCTGCACGCCGCCATCCACGCCGCCGTCGCTCGTTATCTGCACATCAAAGTCGATTTGAAGCCCGCCCGAGCCCCCACGGTGAACGGTCACGACGTAGTTCCAAAAGTACGGCGAGGTGCCGCCCGTATCGACCGACACTTTGATGCGCAGCTCGCTTTCGTCCATCGGCACGTCGAGCGCCGCATACTGGTCCCCGACCAACGGCTTGAGCGCGCCGTCGTGCCTCACTTCGATCGTCGCCGTTGGGTCTTGGGCAGTGACGTGTAGAACGGCTGTGGCTTCGGACTCTGGGAGGTACGCGTCGTACCAAAGCGCGTCGGGGCGGAATCCCTCGATCACGTTCTCACCCTGCACGTCGGGGACCCATAGCTCCAGCAGCGGATAGTCGGGCGTTGCCGGCGGGCGTGCAGGTGTCAGCCTGCAGCACCACCGGCGATAGTACCGCCGCGAACAGGAACGTTGAGAGCCACACGCAACGTTTCACGACAACCTCCTCACTGAGGCAGTTGCAGGTGTCTAACGGGATTAAGGTTGCTGGAAGCAGTAGAGACGTTGGGGGTTGAAGCAGCTTTGCAGTTCGGGCCCAACTCCAATACAGCGCACCACTACCTGTGATACCCACCGCACCCCTCTGACCCTGCAACGGAAGACTATTTGTCCAACCGTCGCAGTCGTCGCGGTTTGGCGTTCCATCCGCCCAAGTTCCCGTCCACGCTGGCGTGTTAGGGGGGACCAGCTCCCCCTTGGCCGTTCTATCGATCGAACTTGATGGAGTATACTGGAGGACATGGTCCCAAGAGTCTGCAAACAGACCGCCGCCAGCTACGAAGAATCGATAGCCGCCCGCCCGCATTGCCGGACCCCATTCGATAGGACTGTAGTCGGCACCTAGGGCGAGGTCGGCGGCGAGCCAAGCTCGGAAAGTTCCGACCAGACCTGCGGCGTCTGCTTCGCCCTGACAAACAGCGTCAGCAACTCCCCTGGCTTGAAAGACGCTGTCGCTAAGGCGGGGTGACACCTCAGCTTCAGTAATGAAAACTAGCAAAGTCCCGGTGACGTCGACCTCGACCTCGATGCCGAGGGTACCCAGACCAAAGTCGATCGCAGTCTGATCGACTTGGAACCTCATGGCCACGACTGTCAGTTCGTCGGCAACGACCGTGGCCGTCTGCGGGTTAGCGGAAAGCAGCTGGACCTTCGTTGGATCGACCAGTGCGAGCGGTTGACCGTCTGCGCTGTACTCCAACCACCAGCCGCCCTGCAGGAACACTTGGTAGTCCCCACTCTTCACACTCAAGTTGATCTCGGTCTCAGCGCCGCCAGGCGCACCAGCCGCGCCACCCGTGCCAGCTGAGCCGCCAACACCACCAGCGCCACCAGCGCCACCTGAGAAGCCCTCAGTGCAGACCACTTCCGTTTGTGGATAGGAGGGGCCTGTAATCTCGAAGCATCCGCGCAGCCAGAAGTCCACACCCTCTACGCTTGTCGTCTGTAACGGCAACTGGACCTGGCCGACCCCAGTCTCAGGCTCGGAGTCTTCGCCGCAGGACATCGTCAGAGCTAGCCCCACTGTCAGCCCCACTACCAAACGAATAAACCCACCGGTTCGACTAGTCATGATCGCAACCTCCCTTCATGCCGCGCGGCAGCGAGAGCGCCGCCGCTTCGACATTCCGGGTCGCACAGAACATGCCAACCGTGAAACATTGGTTATTGTTTGCGGGTCACCCAATAGTGACGTCAGATTTTCGTTTCGAGCCGAAAATGCGCACGAATTGCGGCATACGTAATTGTTTACTGTGTCGCCTTTGCTACTTGACCGGCTCGCAATTAGTCAGCTGAATCCGGTTTGCGTTTGTGGCATGGGAGCGCAGCGGGTGCGTGCCTAGTCGGCAATTCCGACGCCCCGCCACGCCTGCAGCGTCTTTGTCTTGGTCTCTCCGCCGGCATTCAGCAGCTGCACCCTAACGGAGGACCGCGTTAGCTCGACGCCTTCAAGCTCGGCGGCTCGGTCGAGCGCCCGTTTGAGCGCCTTGGGTGTCGGTTTCCATCCGAGTGCGTCCTCCGCAAGCGCGCGGACTTTGTCCTTCGCCGTGATGTACACATCGCCGAACTTCACCAGCTCAAGAAGCGGTCCGAAGCTGTCCATCTCGTCGCGGAGCTTCTGCGTTGCCTCGCTCACGCTTTCCGGTGGGTCTCCGAGTCCTTCGAGCAGATACCGTGTCGCGCCCTGAACGACCCATGCGAGCGTCGCGCTCCGGAACCTCGATTCCTTCACCACCTTGTCGCGGAAGCTTGGGTCACGCTCATCTCTGGGAATGGACCCGCCGATGTGGAACTGAACCACGCGCCGCCAAATCGCATCGTCGTCGGCAGGGAGCTTCGGCAGGTCGCCGGGATTGGCCACGACCCACAGCACGAACGTGACCGGCGCAAGCACCTCCGGTTGACGAAGGTTCGACACAACAGCGAACCGCCACCCGCGATGTTCTTGAGCACGCCTGCGTCGAACTTGAACCCGCGGCGAATCTCGTCGGCGACCACCATTCGCGTCTGAATCAGCCGATGGAGGTCGGACCGCGCCTTGCTCGGGTCGTTCCCCTGTTGAACGCAAAAGGTCTCCATTCGTGCGTTGGTGAAGTAGTCGCCGAGTGCACCCTGAAGCGCCGCGAGAAAGGTTCCTTTGCCTGCCGCCGTCGGTCCTACGAGATAGAAGATCTTGTCCTCAATGGGCTTCCCAAGAACGGAGTACCCGACCGCCTTCTGAAGCCAGAGCCGCGCCTCCTCGTCCGGGATCAGATGTTCGAGCATCGAATCGAAACGCTCATCCGTCACGCCTTCGACATAGTCCGCAGGGCAGCACCGCGTGAGCATATGATCCGGGTTCCAGTACGCATCGAGGAACTCGCCCGTCTCGAGGTTGATGGTCCCGTTCGCGCACGCGAGGAACTCGGGGGACACATCGAGATCCGTAACCTCCGTGCTCAAGCCATCCTCGCTCTGAGCGAGTTCCAAGATGGACCGGATGCCTGAGGCTTTCCCGGCGGCACGAATGACCCCGACGAGCCCGCGCGCTTCCTCGCGTGAGGCTCGCTTTGCTTGATTGACTAGAGAATCGACAAGTTCTTTTGCGAATCCGTGGACGCGTTTCGTGATGTCGAGCGACCAGTGCGTCTTGTCCCAGATGAACCAGCCGACGCCGTGAACGAATCGCGTCTTCGCCTGATACCGACCCGCAACACGCCGAGCGAGCTCGACGTGCGTCGTATATGGGTCGACGAAGATCTCTCTCTGCCAGATGGGGACCGCGCCCCCGACCTCCTCAGCTATTTTGCAACTCCAACGGTCTCGGGTGTTGTCGTCCCCATTCGACGCCCCGACAGAGTGTGCCGAGGTCCTTGCGAATATCGCGCTCCCGAATGTCCCAGTGACTGCACGCCCAATGCATGCCGTCGATGATTTCTTGTTCGGTGATGCCGCCCGTATAGATCAGCCCGCCCATGCTCGTGCCGTAACGGAGAATCGCTTCGTTACGCCCGCCGAGCGGCGTGTCACGGAGATTTTTGCAGGCTCGCTCGTTGGCAACGACGCAGTAGCGCCGGGTGCGGCGTTTGGTGTGTTGCGCAGATGGCAAACGGCCCTCTGGCGCCTTGCGAATGGGTACCGCCATCGCCTTCGCCCACGCACTCGGCAGCACCTTCGCAGGCTCAGTGATGTCCCAGCGATACGTTTTGCCGTCGATGACACTCGGCGCGGCAACAACGTATCCGCCTCGGGCACGAACATCGAGACCGGGCCCAAGCTTGCCTGCCGAGTTACGGATCTCAACGCCCTCAGGCGCCCGGAAATAGAAATGTCCGCCACCGTTTGGCGTGCTCGCCATTCGCGTCGGCCCCGGCAGCTCTCCGAGTTTGTCCATCGCAGCCGTCAACGAGTCCCACCCGTCTACGTCGTGCTTCGCGTCCACGTCGATCACGACGAGCCCGCTGGCGCCGGTAGCGATACCGATGTTGGCGCCGGGTCGATGCTTCCACATCTCCGCTACGCGCTTCGCGTCCTGACTGGCGTCCTGATAACCGTGAAGCGTGGCCGGAGTCTTTCCGTTCGCGACTAGCGGGAAGACATGTATCCCCATCGCGGCGAGTTTGAGCGCTGCTGCCTTCACGGCGTCACCTGCGACGTGGAAAGGAGTTTGTTGGCAACGCGAGCGAAGTTGCTTCGACGCCCACTAGTTCAGCTCCGCTGCCGGCACGTGCTTGAACGCGCGCGCCTGCGGAATGCGGATGCCGTGGTCGACCGTGCCGAGTCCGTCGCCCTCGTGGACCGTCCAGATCCGCGCGCCGTGCTCTTCGGGATAGACGACCGCGAGCGCGTATTCGTCCTCCCGGCCCACGCACGCAGTGGTCGCAGCGGTCATGAAGTCGTGCATGCTCGCGGAGTCGTCCGTCGGCGTGTAGACGGTGACGGCATCCCCGAACGCGATGAACGCCGTGGGCACCTTGCCGGATCCGACCGTTACGTCTCCGAGAAAGTCCTCGGCTGCTGCGCGTACGCGATCGCGATCGTGGTGATCGGCGCCCGTTTCGAGGATGAAGGTGTCGACGCTCACGACGGCACCCCGCTACCGTGAAATGGGTTTCGGCCGAGTCTGTACGGCCAAAGCGCGCAGCCTATGCTCGTGCAGCGACGAACCTCCGCGTGCTGGTTCCCCATGCAATCGACGCAGAAGGCGCGCATCGCCTTGGTTGGGCTCCGGTGCGTGTGGCCTAGCTTCCGTAGATCCGCACGAGAGAGCACGATTTCGCGATTCTCCCGGCACGCAGCCGAAACCTCGGCCTGGGCATCGTCCGGGTAGGCGTTCGACGAATCCCGGCCCTTCATCGGATCGTCTCCGCGAGGTACCTGATCAGGCTCTCTTTCGAGATGCGCAACGTCGAGCCCTTGATTCCCGGCCGGTTCTGAGACGCGAGGACTGCGCCCTCTTCGATCAGCCGCCTGAGCTCGCGCTCCCCGATGCCGGACAGGGCCGAGGCCCGCTTCAGGACCACCGTCGGCTCCACGTCCTTCCAGGACTGCCGAATCAGTTCTAATGGATCGTTTTCACTCATGTTTCTGCTCCTAGGTCGCCCGGGGGTTGCTTAATCGGGCCTTGCGTTCCTCGGTGGAGTACGATACGAACCTGCGTGTCCACAACCCCGCTAACCGTAACAAAAACAAAAAAGCGTCGTTCGAGAAGAGTTTAATTTTGAGTTCGTGGTGGTGACGGCTTTACGCAAAGCGTCCTACACCGTGAAAGCGGGGACATTGGGCGAGGCGGAAGACGGCGAGATTTGGAGCGGTGGTGACGAGAAACGGATCGGGGAGATTGACCCGGAGGTCGTCCTGCGGGCGCTGTTTCAGCTGAACAACGACCGGCACAAGTGGTGGTTCCGTGTCGGCGCCAAGCGAAAGCTCGAGGAAATCAAAGCGATCTACTCCCCCACCAACTGGAGCCAGCTGAATGAGGACTTCCAGGTTTGGTGCGGGACGCGTCAGATCACGGTTGCCAAGCTCCGACGATTGGGGGACGCCGCCGCGTGCCGATCAGCGCAGCGTGTTTACGAGAACAGTCTGGAACAGTTCCTCACCCGCTTCGGGCCATTGGTGGAGAGCGGCCGTGCGGAGGACTTCGCTCGAGCCATGTCGGACATCATGCTGTGGGCTCTCCGCGCTCAGGGGGTGCTCCTAGAGGATATCTTCGACCCTGACACGCCTCGGGGGAGCGGGGTGCTTGAGCGGAACGCAGCTGCGGTGAAACGAATCCAGGCAGCGATTCAGTCGGTCCCCCCCGCATACGCCGGGACCTGCGAAGCGCCATCGTTGTACGCGGGCTTACTCTATGCGGTTGAACAGGCCCACGTGCGGGGGATCCGCTTCTATCAATGCAAGAACCCAGACTGTTTGCGGACGTTCATCCCCAAACGCTCTAACGCCGAGTATTGCAATAAGACCCGATGCAAGCAGCATGCGTACAACCTGCGCAAACGCGCGGCCAAACGCTAGACGCTGCGCAAACCGCGCACGGGAGCAGAGACTTCGGCTGGAGCAGACACTTCGCGAATGACCTGATCGCACTGCTTCGTGATCCCCAACACCTCTTCGAGCGTGCGGAGCTCCGGTTTGATTCCACGAATCGCTGAGGCGTAATACTTTTCGCTGATCGCGACCGAATGGCCGAGCCTCTTGGCTGCCATGAAGGCTGCCGCACCTCCATAAATTCCGGGCGAGTTGTTCAGGTAGCAGTCGCAGGTCACGCGCAATTGTTGGTAGGTGAACGGGGGCGAGCCGTACTCTTCGATCGCGCGTCGCCGACTCCGCTTCGCGGCCATGCGTGTGAAGTCCCACACCGGGCCGGTCTTGCTGCCGCTTCGGAGTTGGAGTGCTGCGAACAACCGGCGCAACGATGGCGTTTCCTGCAACCCGATCACGCGCCGCTTTTTCGTTTTGCTCACCGTGGCAGGTACCACGATCTCGCCGACCGGTTCCAAGTTCACGTTCAACGCATCGAGATCGAGGTGCGACCAGTCGAGGGCGAGGGCTTCCGCGACACGCGCGCCGCCGAGCAGTACGTACATGACGAACGGGGCGATGGTCGGCCAGGTGGTGTCGAGCCCTGCGATCTCCCGATCGTGCCGCAACACCGCGTCGAGCATCTTCTGGGACTGCTTCGGAGTCAGCCACACCCGGTCCGCTACGGGTTCGCCCTTCTGCTTGGCGCGCTTCAGATCGTCGTAACTGATTCGTGCACACAGCTCCGCGTCAATCCAGAAACGGATCATGCTCTTGACGGATCTCAACCGCCGATCGAACGTGGCCGGGGCTACGTCAAACGTGTCGAGGTGCTCCCGGAACTCCATGAGACGGCCGCGCGTCACGTCGTTGGTGGAGTGCAACCCCTGGTCGCTGGCCCACTCTAGGAAAATCCGCGTCCCGTCGCGGTAGGTGTCCCGCGTGCTGTCAGACTTCAGCGTGGCCATGTACCGCTTCTCGGCGTCCCCCAGTTTTACCTTGCGGTAGCGCATGGCACCGTTCTCGAGAGCGATCTCGCGCCGAAAAAGCTCGTTGTACTTCCGCACGGCCGCATCCTCGCGCGCGCGCTCCGCCGCCTGGGTGGCCGCTTGGTACTTGCTGCCCTTCAGCGTCGCCCGCTTGATCTTGCCGGAGTCTGGGTCGCGGTACTTCAGCCGATATCCGTGCCGCCCCGAAGGGTTCAAAATCCACACGCCTGGATGCTTGCTCATGGCTGCTCCCCGTCCGCTAGTGCCCAATTCGGTGCCCACAGGTGCCTCCAGGCGAGACCCCGGCTCGTTTTGCCAGAGGTGGATTCGAGGTCGTTCTTGGGCACTTGTGGGTACCATATTGGGCACCGATGGGAGTGTCAATCTGGCCGAACTCGACGCTTCTCCGCAACCCCGTGGGCTCAGGTCGGATGCGCGATTTCTGCCTAAAAACCCGTGAATTTGGCAAAAAAAGAGCCCAGACCGAAGTCTGAGCTTGGCGTCCCCACGGGGGTTTGAACCCCGGTTACTGGCGTGAAAGGCCAGGGTCCTGGGCCACTAGACGATGGGGACAATAAGCAAGTGAGGCTTGCGCCTCGGGGTGGGCCGTCAGGGACTCGAACCCTGGACCGTCGGATTAAAAGTCCGCTGCTCTACCAACTGAGCTAACAGCCCAACGTAAGGCCCGGGGCTGTTTAACATGCGGATCGGTGGGGTCAAGTCACGGGCTCGGCATAGAGAAGTGCTCCAATTCAGTAGGGGTCGACGGCCCCTGGGGCTCGGTCTCTCGATGAAGTCGACACCGAAGCGGTCTCGGTTCCGGCTGCCACGCGTCGATCGAGCTGCTAGCGTCGCCCCCGGGCATGGCTACAGCGTTACTCACGGGCGCGGCGGGGAAAGTCGGCAAGTACGTCGTCGGTGCGCTCGGCCGGCGCGGCTTCGACGTGGTGGCCACCGATCTCAGGTCCGACGGAATCCCGGCCGAGGTGCGATTCGAGGCATGTGACCTCACCGACGCGAGCGCGGTCGATCGGCTCGTTGGCTTGGTGAGGCCCGACGTCGTCGTACACTGCGCGGCCATCGTGGCGCCGGTGTCCTATGCGGAGCCGGAGCTCTCGGAGGCCGTCAACCTCGGCGGCACCCAGCACCTCATCGACGCGACCGTGTCGCATGCGCGCGATGCCTTCTTCGTGTTCATCTCGAGTTGCGCGGCGTTCGGTCCCTGCGGCCCGGGCGACCCGGTCCGTCGCTCGAGCGACCCCTGCTATCCGGACGACAACTACGGTCTCCAGAAGCTCACCGGGGAGAGCTGGGTCCAGCACTCGGGTCTTCGGCAGTGCTCCTTGCGGCTCGGGGCCATTGTCGATGTCCAGGACTTGATGCCGCAGCACCCCGCGTACCGGCCGTTCGTGTTCATGGTGTCGCTCGACCAGCCCGAGCACGGCATCGATGCGCGAGACGCGGCGCGGGCGATTGCATCGGCGGCCGTGGTGCAGCCAGACGGCCATGTTCTCCTCATCGGCGGAGACGACAGCTGGAAGTTGTCCGCGCGCCAGCTACGCAAAGACGTGTTCGGCGCTGTTGGGCTCCCGCTGCCGCCCGAGAAGGCGTTTCGGACGGCACCTGATCCGGGCGACAGCGCCGGCTGGTTCTATGAGTGCTGGATGGACACCTCGAATGCCGAGCAGTTGCTCGGGTTCCAGCGAGTTGCGCATGATGCGTTCGTCACTGAGCTTCGACAGCACCACCGGGCTCGGCGCGCGATGACGCTGCCGCTAGGCCCCATCATCTCTCGCGCCCTGACGCTCGCGTCGCCCTACACCGGCAAGAAGGCCATCGCCCCATGGCCTACGATCTGGGACGACATCTGCCGTGTCTATGAGGTGCCCGCGATCGTCGCGCGCGGTCGCAGCAGCCAGCCGCCGCCTCCGTCGCCATTCGAGGCTTAGCTCCGACGCTCAGTCTGCGGCGCGCAAGCGAGTCAAGAGCGCGTGTGTGAACGCCGGACGCAGATAGAACCCGCGCGGCATCGTCCACTGGACGGCGCCTTCTTCATCGGGGGCCCGTCTGCGCGCGCTACCGCTCGCGGCCTTCGGGCGCACCTGAAGCACTTCGCCCAGGTGACCTGTGATTTGCTGGACATCCCCTCGCCCGATCATTTCGGCGAGGCGCTCCCAGTCCGCTCGCAGCGAGGCGAGCTCATCGTCCCCGGGCAACCAGAGATACGCACGCCCAATCCGCCGGTCTCGAAGAGGCGTTGCAGACGCGGCCTCGACGGGAACGAAGAGCACCTTCGAGAGCTTCTTGAAGACGACGCTCTGCTCCCAGTCGGTGTCGGCCATTGCAGCAAGCGAAATCGAGGCCACGAACGTGGACTCCTTCGGCTTGCCGGCCGCGTCGAGCGGAATCGTCTTGAGCTCGATCCCGAGGCTGACGAAGTCCGGCTCCGCTCGGGACGCGGCCGTCGCGCCCAGCGCCTTTTCGAGAATCTGTCCGGCAACGCCTTTGCCGCGCACACCCTCGTCGGGCACGTTGATACCGACCTCTGCGCCAAGCTCTCCGAGCGTGAGGCCCGCCAAGCTCCAAGCGCGCCTCATGAGCTCTTGCTCGGACCGAGGCTCCGAAACCGCAGGCACGGCTAGCGAAGCTCGCAGACCTTCGCGCCGAACAGGCGTTCGAGGCCGGTGAGGAGGGCGTCGGTCGGGTCGACGAAGAGGCCGGTCTCGGCGAGGTTGACGCGCCAGTCGCCAGGAGAGCTCAGCTCGAGCGAGACAGGGCACGGGCCCGGGTACTGCTCGAGCATCGAGCGGAGCGAGTCGAGCTTGGTGCGATCAATCGTCTCGACTGGTAGGCGAACGGTGATCGCGGTCGTGCGCGCGTGGAGGGCATCGCTCAGGAGCGTCGCCTCCTCGAGCAGGATCTTCGCCTCGGGTGCGGCGCTGTCGTCGTTTCGGTCGACTTCGTGTTTGACGCGGCCACCGAGCAGAATCGGCTGGCCAGCCTTGAGCGCTTCTCGGAGTCCTTCCTTCTCGAGAGGCTTCGGGCGCACGATGACCTCGACACGGCCGAGCGCGTCCTCGATGTGGAAGAACGCCATCGTGTGACCCATCTTCGTGCGCCGCTCGCGGTAGCCCTCGACAGTTCCGCCTAGGGTGACCTGGCGGTTGTTGTCGAGCCGCGCCACGCTCTCGGTCGTCGCGTCGCAGAAACGCAGGAGCTCGCTCCGGTAGCGATCGAGTGGGTGCCCGGACACGTAGAATCCGAGTGTGCCTTTTTCGCGGGAGAGCTGCTCCCGTGAATCCCACGCCTCGAGTACGGGGAAGCTGCCGCCCGGGTGCTCGTACGCCTGCGTTTCATCTTCGCCGCCCATCAGACCGAAGAGGCTCTCCTGGCCGCTAGAGCGCTCCGCCTGAATGCGTTTGCCGCGCTCGACGGCTTGCTCGATCGCGATGAAGGCCTGCGAACGATGGACGTTGATCGCGCTGTGCACCGTGTCGAACGCTCCGCACTGCACCAACGCCTCGATGACGCTCTTATTCACGCGCCGCAAATCGACCCGTGCGCAGAAGTCGAAAAGATCGACGAACGGGCGCTCGTGCATTTCGCCGGAGCTCTCGTCTTGGGTTTGCCGGGCTTCGAGAATTGCTTCGACCGCGCCGGTGCCGACGCCCTTGACGGCGCCGAGACCGAATCGGATCTTGGGTCCCATCGGGTCGTGGACCTCACCGTTGTAGCAAACCGGCTTGTGCCGAAGACGCGCGATGTCCTGCGCATCGTCCGGCGCGTAGACGACAGTGAACTCGACCTCCGACTCATTGACGTCAGGGGGAAGCACGGTGATGCCCATCGAGCGCGCTTCGGCAACCGTTCGGACGACCTTGTCGATCTTCTCCTTGTCCGCGGTGAGGGTCGCGCAGCTGAACTCGACGGGGTAGTGCGTCTTGAGGTAGGCCGTCTGGTAGGTGATGAGTGCGTACGCGGCCGAGTGACTCTTGTTGAAGCCGTAGCCCGCGAAATACGCCATGAGATCGAAGACCTCTTCCGCCTTCTCCTGAGAATGCCCGCGCCCCGTCGCACCGTCGATGAAGATGGCCTTCTGCTTGTCCATCTCCGAGGCCTTCTTCTTGCCCATCGCACGGCGCAACAGATCGGCGCCGCCGAGCGAGTAGCCGGCCATCTCTTGCGCGATCTGCATGACCTGCTCTTGATAGACGATGACCCCGCGGGTCTCCTCGAGGATTCCTGCGAGTGAAGGGTGCGGGTACTCGACCTTTTGACGTCCGTGCTTGCGATGCACGAAGTCCTTGTCCATCTGCGCGCCCATCGGGCCTGGGCGGTAGAGTGCGACCGCGGCGACGATGTCGTCGAAGCGATCCGGCCGGAGCTGCTTGAAGAGGCTCTGCATGCCGCTCGATTCGAGCTGGAAGACGTTGGTGGTTTCTCCGGACTGAAGGAGCGCGTAGGTCGCGTCGTCGTCCATCGGGATCTGGTCGATACGGAAGGGCTCCCCTTGTCGGTCCGGTCGCCGGTCGATCAGCTTGGTTGCGATGTCGATGACGGTGAGCGTGCGCAGCCCGAGGAAATCGAACTTTACGAGGCCCGCCGCCTCGACGTCGTCCTTGTGGTACTGCGTTACGTAGACGTCCGGCTCGGGGCAGAACACCGGCACGTGGTCCCAGATCGGCCCCTCGCTGATGACGACACCGGCGGCGTGCATGCCCGCATGCCGCGTGAGGTTCTCGAGCGCTTGTGCCGTGTCGAGCAGGTCGTGCGCCTGCTCGTCGGTTTCGTAGGCGGTCTTCAGCCGCGCTTCCTGCTCGAGCGCATCGCTGATCGGAACGCTCTTCCCGCCAACAGGCTCCGGGATCATCGTTGCGAGCAATCCCGCTTCGCCGGGGGTCATGCCCATGACACGGCCGACGTCGCGTACGACGCTCCGGCTCTTGAGCTGATGGAAGGTCGCGATCTGCCCGACGCTCGCCTGCCCGTATTTGTCGCGGACGTACTGAATGACGCGGTCGCGCTGATCCATGCAGAAGTCGATGTCGAAGTCGGGCATCGACACGCGCTCCGGGTTCAGGAAGCGCTCGAAGAGAAGCCCGTGCGTGATTGGGTTCAAGTCGGTGATGCGCAACGCCCAGGCGACGAGCGAGCCGGCGCCCGAGCCGCGGCCAGGGCCGACCGGCACGCCGTTGTCCTTGGCCCAGTTGATGAAGTCCTGAACGATCAAGAAGTAGCCCGCGAAGCCCATCGTGAGGATCACGCCGAGCTCTAGCTCGAGCCGGGTGTGGTATTCGTTCTCTTCGAGCGTTTCGCCGCGGTCGCGCATCTCTTGGATACGCCGTCCGAGGCCCGCCACCGACAGCGCCCGGAGGTAGTCCTCTTCGCTGGCGCCGCCCGGCACGCTGAAGCGCGGGAGCTTCGGCTTTGCCAGCGGTGTCGCGTTGCCCGCGCACATCTCCGCGATCAGCAGCGTGTTCTGAGCGGCGCCGGGAATGTGGGCGAGGAGATTGAGCATCTGCTCGGGCGTCTTGAGGTAGAGCTCCGAGGAGTGGTGGTGCACCGCTTCCATCTCGCGCACGCTCCGACCGGCGCCGATGCACTGAAGCACGAGCTGCGCATGCGCGCTTTGTCGTTCGAGGTAGTGGCAATCGTTGGTCCCGACCAACGGCAGCGCGAGCTCCTTGGCGAGGCGCGCGAGCACTTGGTTGAGCGGGCGGTTCTCGGGGAAGCCGTGGTCCTGGAGCTCGACGAAGAAGTAGCCCGGATCGAACGAATCGCGAAGCTTGGCGATGGCCTCGCGCCCGACGTCCGGCCCCTTGTTGAGGATCTCCTGGGCGACGTGTCCGCCCATGCAGGCGCTGAGCCCGACGACGCCCTTGCTGTGCTTCTGCAAGACCTCGAAGTCGATTCGCGGCTGGTTGTACGCCGCCATGCCGTCGACCCAGCCGGCGCTGACGAGGCGCACCAGGTTCTGGTAGCCCTCTTGGGAAGCGGCGAGCAGGAGCAGATGATTGAGCTCGTGGTTCTGGGGGTCGCGCCGATCGCCCGCCGTAAAGTTCACCTCGCACCCGAGGATCGGCTTCACGTCCGTCCGACTGCACGCGCGCACCAGCTGGACGGCCCCGAACATGTTGCCGTTGTCGGTGAGGGCGACAGCCGGCATGCCCATCTTGCCGACGTTCTCCACCAGCTCCGGAATCCGGATGGCCCCGTCGAGCATCGAAAACTCGCTGTGGACGTGCAGGTGAACGAATTCGGCGGCCATGGAGGCGCTGACTCTACTGTGCGGCCTGGGTCGAATCCACCACTACCCGGGCAAATTGCGCCCCAGATTCCTCCGTGCTACTCAGCCCCTCCCCAGCCCAAAGAAATCGGGTGTTTGGGGCCATGGTGCACGCGATGAGCAAGTCCCCCCTGACAATCGTAAAAGAGCGCTTCGGAGACGATCCGAAGAAGGCCAAAGAGAAACTGGTGGCGGCCGTGAAAAAGGCGGCCGGCAAGGACGTGTGGCTGGACCGCGTGAACGAGGGCAAGGGCCTCGACCACGTCTCCAACAAGAAGCTCCTCCATCTCGAGCAGGTTCTGCAGGCCGTGACGAAGGTCGGCTCCCGCGACAAGGTGATCGACGAGATCGCCAAGGCCAAGGGCCGCGAGAAGGACGACGCGTATAAGGCCCGTTTGGGTGAGGAATCGACACCGGCCTTGTGGGATCGCTACCAAGCGGTACAATCGCGTGGTGCTGGAACTCCAGCCAAGTGAAATGAAGCACCGTCACGGCAGGGCGCCGGGTCGGCTGCACAGTGAAAGAGTAGACCATGAGTAAGAGACTGTTCTGCGGAGGCCTCGCCTGGGGCACGACCACTGAAGACCTTCAGGAGGCGTTCGCGCCGTTTGGAGAGGTTACCGATGCCAAGGTCGTGAGCGATCGCGAAACAGGCCGTTCGCGGGGATTCGGGTTCGTCACGTTCACGACCGAAGAGGCGGCTAACTCCGCCCGCGAGTCGATGGACGGCGCGTCGCTCGGCGGCCGCACGATTCGTGTCGACCTTGCGCGCGAGCGCCAGGGCGGCGGCGGTGGTGGCGGCGGCGGCTACGGCGGCGGTGGCGGCGGCTACCGACGCTAATCGCTCATCGCTGTAGCAGGCCGAAGTACCAAGAGAGTATCGCGTCTCCCGCGAGAAGGTATTCGAGCGCCCCGAGCGCGAGAAACGGCCCGAACGGAAGCTTGAGCTGACCGACACCACTAGCGTCGGTCTCCTCGGGTGCTTCGATTAGCTCCCCATCGATGACGCGTTCTTCGATGTCCGGCGTGAGCTTGCGTCCAGTCAACAGGCCGAATCCTGCGAACAGCAGGCCTTGGACGGAGCCCGCGACGACGCTGAAGAGCGCGCCGCGCCATCCAAGGAACGCGCCGATCATCATCAGGAGCTTCGAGTCGCCTTCGCCCATGCCGCGGCGGCCCGTGAGGTGTTCGTAGCCCCACACGAAGATCAGTTGGACGCTGAGGTACGCGGCACCCGCGCCGACAGCCGCCGACCAAAGCCCGGGCTCCGTGCGAAACGGTGCACTCAGCAGGCCAAGCGCCGCGCAGGGGAGGCTGACCTCATCGGGGATCTCCATCCATTCGAGATCGACGAAGGTCGCGATCAGCAGCCCGCCCCCGAAGATGAAATAGAGCACCGTTTCGAGGGTGGCGTGCAGGAGTAGGGTGTCGGGTTCGGCACGGACGATCCACAGCTCGGCGATGGCGACGCAGAGGACCGCACCGAGGAGCTCGACGAGAGGGTACCGAGCGGAGATTGCCGTACCGCAACAGGCAGCTTTGCCGCGAAGGAAGAGCCAGCCGAGGATGGGTACGTTGGTCCACGCGCGGATCGGCTCCCCGCACCCGGGGCAGTGGCTCGGTGGCGTGACCACGGACATGCCACGCGGCCATCGGTAGATCGCGACGTTGAAGAAGCTCCCCCAGGCCGCGCCCCACGAAAAAGCTACGAGCCACACGAACCAGCGCGCCACATCCGCCGCAAGCATCCTCCAATGCTACCAGCCAACAGGGGTCTGTCCGCTTTTTCGCGCTGGCAGCGGCACGAAGCCCCGTGGCGACGGAGTCGCTCTACGGGGTTGCAGGAGCGTCCGCTCAGTGCGATTCAAGGGCTGACCATGACCGGTGACCAAACCAGAACGGCTCTTCGTGACACCAAGCGGATTGTCGTGAAGATCGGGAGCCGCGCGCTCTGCGCGGAGGGGGGCAGATTCGCCCAGGTCGCGGAGCAACTTGCGACGCAGGTGAAGGCCGGACGCAAGGTGGTGCTGGTGTCGTCGGGTGCCGTGGCCGTGGGGCGCGAGCGTCTCGGGCTCAGCGAGCGCCCGAAGAAGGTGGCGCTACTGCAGGCGGCCGCGGCGACCGGGCAATCGTTGTTGATGCGGGCGTACGAAGACGCGTTCGAGGAGCGAGGCGTCCACGTGGCGCAGGTGCTGTTGACCCATGACGCCGTGAGCGATCGTGAGAGGTACCTCCACGCGCGTCGGGCGATCGACGAGCTCCTCAAGCTCGGGGTCGTGCCGATCATCAACGAGAACGACACCGTGTCGATCGATGAGCTTCGCTTCGGAGACAACGATCAGCTCGCGGCGATGGTGTGCACGCTGATCGGGGCCGACCTCTTGGTGTTGCTCAGCGACGTCGACGGTGTTCTCGATGACCAAGGTGCCCGCATATCACTCGTGCGCGACGTGAAAGACATCGAGCATTTCATCAGGCCGCCCGAAGATGACGTCGGCCTCGGCGGCATGCAGTCGAAAGTCGAGGCTGCACGACGGGCGACTCTTCATGGATTGCCGGTAGCGATAGGTCCCGCAGCGTCCGCAGGCTTTCTCGAAAGGCTACTGAACGGCGAGGACGTTGGAACACTGTTGCTGCCCCATGGCTCGCCGCTCGCGAGCCGCAAGCACTGGATCGGGTACACACTCAAGCCCCAGGGGCGCATCGTCGTCGACGAAGGTGCGTGCCGCGCGCTGCAACGGCGGCACTCGAGCCTGCTGCCGGCGGGTGTCGTTTCGGTGACGGGCTCGTTCAAGGTGGGGGACGCGGTGTCGATCGTGAGCGAGTCGGGGGTGGAGCTCGCGCGGGGTTTGGCGCGGTACGACGCTAGCGACGTGAGCCTTCTGGCAGGCGGGCACAGCCAGCAAATCGCAGAACGGGTCGGGAACCATGCGGGGGACGAAATCGTCCACCGCGACGACATCGTGCTCACCAAGAAGGGCGCTTGAGCGGGCGGCTCCCGCTTCGGGCAAAAGCTGCTAGCGTCACCGGCTATGAGTGATGACCTGACCACGCTCGTGACGGGCTTGGCCGAACGAGCCAAAGGGGCGACGCGCGTCCTTGCGGTCGCGAGCACCGAGCAAAAGAACGCGGTGTTGCGGCGGGCCGCCGAAGCGCTCCGCGGCGAGCCAGGAGATCGTGTGCTCGTCGCCAACGCCAAGGACATGATCGCCGCCGCCGAGATGGGGCTTTCGAAGGCCATGCTCGATCGCCTCGAGCTAAGCCGCGAGCGCCTGGACGGAGTTGCCGATGGCGTCGATCAGGTTGCATCGCTCCCTGACCCGGTTGGCAGCGTCGTCGAACAGCGTGTTCTCGACAACGGCTTGCGGGTTTCCAAGATGCGAGCACCTCTCGGGCTCATCGGCATCATCTACGAATCGCGGCCGAATGTCACGGCCGATGCAGCCTCGCTGTGCCTCAAGAGCGGCAACGCGGTTCTTCTTCGGGGTGGCAAGGAGGCGTTCCATAGCAACACGGCGATCGCCGAGATCTTCGCCGATGCGCTCGCCGCCGAAGGCCTTCCTCCTGCGAGTGTCACACTCCTGCCCACTACGGATCGTCAAGCGACTTTGGTAATGATCGGCCTTGATGGTATCGTCGACATGGTCATACCGAGAGGCGGAGAAGGATTGATTCGGTTCGTCGCCGAGCACGCAAGAGTTCCTGTCATCCAGCACTACAAGGGTGTGTGTCACGTCTTTGTCGATCGCACCGCCGATCCGGACATGGCATTGAACATCGCGCTCAACGCGAAGGTCCAGAGACCCGGCGTCTGCAACTCGATGGAAACCCTGCTCGTCGATCAGAGCATTGCCTCGTCGTTTCTCCCGAAGCTCGGGGCTGCGATGAGCGAAGCGGGTGTCGAGATCCGTGGAGACGAACGCGCTTCGTCGCACCTCCGCGGCGCCAAGCTCGCATCGGACGAAGACTGGGACACCGAGTACCTCGATTTGATCTTGAACGTTGGCGTGGTCGACGGTATCGACGCAGCGCTCGATCACGTGGCGGAACACGGTTCGAATCACACCGAGGCAATCGTCACCAACGATGACGCCAATGCCGATCGGTGGTTGCGCGAAGTCGATGCGAGCTTGGTGCTCGTGAACGCGTCGACTCGCTTCAATGATGGATTCGCACTCGGCCTGGGTGCTGAGATCGGAATCTCGACAACGAAGCTTCATGCTTATGGTCCAATGGGTCTGGCTGAGCTGTGTACGCTGAAATGGGTTGGCCAGGGAGAGGGTCAGGTCCGGCAGTAAGGAGAATGCAGAGTTTGCCCAAACAAGCACAAAGCGCGGAACTGAATACAAACCCGAGTCCCCCTGCGAGCGATCCAAAGGCCGGCGAAGAACTAGCCGTCCTGGTTGCCGAGGCTGCGCTCGACAAGAAGGCAGGCAGAATCGAGATCATCGATGTGCGTGGCAAGGTGGACTACACCGACTACGTGGTCGTGATGAGCGGGCGAAGCGATCGCCAGGTTGCGGCCATCGCCCGTGGCATCGAAGAGGACCTCAAGTCGAAGCACGGGACGCGTTGCTCTGGGGTCGAAGGGCTCCCGCAGGGCAACTGGGTCCTCCTCGATTTTGGCGATGTCGTCGTGCACATCTTTCATCAAGATACCCGCGGCTTCTACGACATCGAGGGCCTCTGGCTCGATGCGGAGCGTGTCGAGTTCGACGGTCAGCAGGCCGACGAGGGTTTCGTCTTTCCGTAGACGTTCGCGTCGTGCGCGTACGAATCATCGCCGTTGGCAAAGCAAAGGATCGCGATCTGCGATCGTTGCTCGGCGACTACTACGCGCGAATCGGGCGATACGCGAAGCTCGAAGAAGTCGAGATCAAAGACGGCAACGAGGCGGAGGTCAGTGACCGTCTCAGTCGGAGCATCCCGGACCGGTCGAGGCTCGTGGCATTGGAGGTCGAAGGGCGTGCGTTGAGCAGTCGTGAGCTCGCAAAATGGATCGGCCGCGCAGAGAACGAGTCCGTGCAGACGGTGGTGTTCTTGATCGGCGGTGCGTATGGGCTGCCTCAGGACCTGTCGAAGAAGGCCGACTTGAGGCTCTCCATGTCGGCGATGACGTTTCCGCATCGCCTGGCGAGGCTCGTGTTGGCTGAGCAGATCTATCGGGCGTTTTCGATCTTACGGGGAGAGCCGTACGACCACTAGGCAACTGAGTTGGTCGTGTCCAAGCAACGAATGTTGGGCATGGCCGATGTTTGGTCGTGCGTTCTTTCCTCGAAGGGTTCGTTCAGCTTGTTGCACCCTCACGCTGCGCTGGCTGTGAGGAGCTGAGCTCTGCCGTTTTCTGCGATGTTTGTGAGTCGCTTGTCGAGCGAGCTGCGACTCACAGCGCCGTCTTTCAGTATGGTGGCCCGGTCGCCGACGCGGTCCACCGGTTCAAGTACCGGGGGCGAAGTGATCTCGGTAGCGCGCTTGGCTCGCTGATGGGCGAGGTCGCGGCCCCGTGGGCGCGGGAGCTCGACGCCGTCGTGCCCGTGCCGCTCCACTGGCGTCGTCGCCGCTGGCGTGGGTACGACCAAGCCGCGCTACTCGCAAAGCCGATCGCGAGGTCGCTTGGCGTGCGCGTTCTATTTCGCGGTCTACGGCGGACGCGGCACACGCCGAGCCAGGTCGATCTCCCGTATCACGAGCGCCAGCGGAATGTGGCCGGCGCCTTCGCTCCCGGGCGCCTTCGGGGAGCCAGGCGGGTGCTGCTCGTCGACGACGTTCGCACCACCGGAGCGACTCTGCGGGCGGCGCAAAGCGCGCTGAGGGCAGGCGGAGTCGCGGAGGTTCGGACCCTCGTGCTGGCGACTCGCCTTCTCAAGTGAGGCACGTACAGTACGCGGGTGCGTTGGCTGCTCCTCGGGTGTGTACTTCTCGCGGCGTGCGCGAAGGCAAAGCCTTCCGTCCAGGACCCGCTCGACTACCTGCGAGTCGGCGTCGACCCGCGTCTCGAAGCAGAGGTGATTATCGACGACCTTCGTCGCAACGGTTTCGAGGTGGGGCGCCGCATCGATGAAGCAAGCTACGTCGCTTTCGACGCGGCCAGTGGTGGAGATGCGACCGTGCGGGTCGTTACGGCGCGTGGCGCTGCGCTCCTCGTCGAAGCTCCCGACGTGCGATGGCCCGAGCGGCTTTGGGTGGAGCTCGCACCGAATCCGCGGCCGGACTTCGATCGGGACGGTCAACGCGATGTCGTGGTGCAGATGCGCGAGCGGGACCGGACTTGCTTGGCCTGGGCCGAGATCGACAGCGAGGGGTTTGCGTCGGAGGTCTTTCGGCCAAAGCTCGAGTGGGGCGATTCCCCCTGTGTTCTCGAGATCGATCCAGCGCGGCCCCACCTGACCCTCGAGGTTTCGGTTCCTGATGCCTCGGATGCGCGCGTACGCATTCCGATCAAAGCAAGCGCCGGGAATTGGGCGCTCGATACTTCTGCACCTGCCGCCGCCCTCTGGGACAAGGAGCTATCGCAGCGGCATCAGGCCCTCGAGGTGCTCGAGATGCGAGGCGACGTGCGAGGCTCGGACCGCATTCGCGCGGAGATCGCTTGGCTCGAGCAACTTCGCACTGCTGCAGAGCCCGTGCTAGAGCCGGCGGAGGATGGCGAAGAAGCGCGTTGATAAAGGGGTTCCGGGGATGGACCTCCTCGTGTGCCGCAATCCGAAGGCCGCCCAGCGCTACGACATCGACGAGCGCTTCGAAGCCGGCATGGTGCTCTACGGCACCGAGGTCAAAAGCCTCCGCGCGCGAAGGGCCAACCTCGAAGCCGCGTTCTGCCGCATCGACAACGACGAGCTTTTTCTTTACGGCATGCACATCGCTCAGTACGAGCAGGGCGGGCACGCCGGCCACGAGCTCCAGCGGCGCCGCAAGCTCCTAGTGCATCGCCGCGAGATCGAAAAGCTCCGCGGCCGACTGACCACGCGCGGGATCGCTCTCGTCCCGCTTCAGGTCTATTTCAAGAACGGCGTCGCCAAAGTCCAGCTCGGCCTCGGCCGCGGCAAGAAGAAGGGCGACGAGCGCGAGTCGATCAAGCGCCAGGAGGACCTCAAGGAGGCCCGCGCTGCCATGCAGCGCCACAAGGGGTGAGCGGTGAAGCTTCGACTCGAGACAGGTGAAGAGGCCGAGGCAACCGCGATGGACGGGAACCTGCTGACCCTGTTGAGCCCGCGCGCCTTTGCACCGGGGGCGCCGATCCGCTTCGCCATCCTTGGCGAGGTAGAGCGAAGCTTCGAGGGCCGGACGATCGCCTCGAAGCGAGTCGAAGACGGCCGCTTCGAGGTAAGAATGCGCTTCGTGAACCTCCGCCGGCCCGACCGTGAGCTCCTGAACCGCGAATTGGCCTAAAACACGGCAAAAAGAACAGGCCGCGCGGCCTGTTGATCATTTCTGCGACCCAGTCCCCGCCGACAGCCGTTGCTTCCACACCATGAACCCGCGGTTCTCGCATGCCGTTGTCTCGGCCACAGCAGCGCGAGGTTGCTTCGGCAGTATGAAAAGTCGCCCGCTCGGCCCGTAGTTGACTGCCCCACGTCGCGGCCAGCGCCATCTCGCTTTTGGTGCGGCTTGTCGCCGTGATCCAGGCGGTCCGCCTGCGAAGCGCGGCCTAGAGACGCCTTCTGGCGGAGCTACTTCGCCCGCTTCTCGAGCTCCTCGAACACTGCGGCCTTCACCGCTTCGTACTCACTCGGCAAGGACACCGGCCTGTTGGGGTGGTCGCTCTCGACGCCGGGGATCTCGTTCTCGTGATAGCGGATCTTGAACTGCGTGAACTTCAGCCCGTTGGCGGTCGAAATCACCACCACCTTCTGTCCCGGCTCAATCGTTCCCTTTGCGCGCAACTTCTCCAAAGCCGCCAGCGCCACGCCCGTGTGCGGGCAGGTGTAGCTCCCCGCCCGGTCTGCGGCCGCCGAAGCCTCCGCGAGCTCGGATTCGCTTGCCTGCTCTACTACACCATCGAACGCCTGGAGCGCCCGAATCGCTCGCCGAACACTGACCGGATTGCCGATTCGAATCGCGCTCGCCTCGGTCGGACCGGCCGTGATCGCCTCGAAGTTGTCCCAGCCGGCCTTGTAGGCCCGATAGAGCGGGTTCGCCTTCTCGGCCTGCGCCAAACAAATCCGAGGTCGTTTCGAAATCAACCCGAGCTGGAGCATCATCTCGAAGCCGGCGCCAAGTGCCGCGACATTGCCGAGGTTGCCGCCTGGGATGATCACCCAGTCCGGCACCTTCCAATCGAACTGTTGCACGATCTCGATCGCCACCGTCTTCTGGCCTTCGAGCCGGAGCGAGTTCATCGAGTTGGCGAGGTAGATGCTCTTCTCGGTGGTGAGTTGTTGAACGATCGCCATGCATCCATCGAAGTCGGTGTCGAGCGCGCAAACCAGCGCGCCGTTCGCCAAGGGCTGCACCAGCTGCGCGGTCGTGACTTTCCCCTTCGGTAACAACACCACCGAAGGGATGCCCGCCGAAGCGCAATACGCGGCCAACGCTGCCGACGTGTCGCCGGTAGACGCGCAGGCGATCGCGCGGATCGGTTTCCCGTCTTCGATGGCCTGCTTCACCGTGCTCACCAGAACTGTCATACCGAGGTCTTTGAACGAGCCTGTGTGACTGTTGCCGCAGTTCTTGATCCACACGTCGTCGAGGCCAAGCGTCTTGCCGTAGCGCTCTGCCCAGAACAGGTTCGTTCCGCCTTCCGCCGTCGACACGACGTTCTCCCCGCGGAGCATCGGCTGAACCCACTCCTTCTTTCCCCAGACTCCGCTCCCGTAGGGCCAATCGCGGGTCATCCAACGCTGGTCGAAGAGCTTGCTCCAGGCGGAGCCGCTTCGGTCCCTCAAAGCCTCCATGTCGTGTTGAACTTCGAGAAGCTCGCCGCACTCGGGACAGGAGTAGATGACTTCGTCGAGGGGGTAGCTGCCGCTGCACCCGGCGACGCAGCGAAAAGACGCGCTATAACTCATGGGAGTCTCAGTATAGGCGGTTGTGGAAGGGGCGCACATCGCCCGTGAGCCGACTCAGGCCCGCTTCTTTTCGTATGGCGGAGGGACCAGAGAGAACGCGGGAGCGCTCGGCCGCCGGGAAAGCTCTTCCAGGTGGGCAACCATCTTGGGGTGCTTCGCGACTAGTTCGTTGAATCGGCGCGCGGAAAGGCGCAAAAGAAGGACGTCAGAGGCGGCTTGCACGGTCATGGGGGATGGTGTGTCCGTCAGCATGGAGTGCTGACCGAGCGCACGGCCAAGCTTGAGGCTGCCGGCCTCCTCACCGTTCGCGCGAACGGCGGTGAGCTCGCCTATCATCGGGATGTAGAGACCATCCACTCGCTTGCCGGCTTCGATGATGGTCGTGCCCATCTGCGCTCGCCTCACCGCGAACATCGCTGCGACTTCGGAACGCGCACCGTTGTCAAAGCTCGAGAACATCGGTGAGGTGCGTACTAAGGTTGCGACCAGGCGCCGACCGAGCACCTCGAGCAGGATGTCGCCGAGCGGGGCGTACTCAGCGACGAGGCTATCGAGCAAGTCCTTGCTGATGCGGAGCGCGCTAACGGGAGTGGACGCCGCTACATCGCCTTCGTAGCTGACGCGGTTCAGCAGACACGACATCCCGACGACATCGCCTTCCGACAACACGAGCGCGTCCTTGTCCTGCTCTCGAATGAGTTGCACGCTGCCCTCGATGAGCACGTAGAGCGCATCCGCTGGCGTGCCGCGCTCGATTAGCGTTTCCCCGGGCTCGAGCTCGATCAAGCGCGACTCCGCGACGATACGCCCAAGAACCTCTCGAGGCACCTCTGCGAAGAGCGGCATCGACGGAAGCTGTGCCAGGTGCTCCGCGGGGGGGCGCTCGCTCGCGCTTCCTTCGAGCGGAGCCGGACGGTCCGCCAGCTCGAGCTCCGAAATATCGAGCTCGAGGTGATTCCCTGCCGGTGGTTGGGAGAATCGAAGCATGTCGTCGGGGCCCTTGGTTTGAACCAGGGGGAAGGCCTCCGCGCTGATGCGCTTCGTATGCGTTCGGTCTGCGGGCTCCAAATCCTGAACCGGTCGCGCCGTCACGACTGAACCCCGAGCGGAACGGTGGAGCTTTCGCGCCGCCTCTGGCGACACCCGTTCGAGGACGTCCGCCCGATCGGGGTCGATCGCCAATACGACTTTGGCCATTGCAGCCGCTCGGGCTACGAAGCCCCGTTGGGCGTAGAGGTCCACGGCGCTCTCGTACGATGAGACGGCTTCCTCGAGGCGTCCTAGACGCTTGAGGAGGTCGCCCTTGCGGTGAGGCCAGCGAGGTTCGTCCCTCTCCATCTGTTCGAGCCGTGCATAGCAGTCGAGCGCCTCCGAAAACCGCTCTTTCAAGAGCAGGCCTTGCAGTTTGTCCCTCAACGTACGACTTCGACTACCCGACACGGACCCCGAACCTTATACCCTTTAGGCGATTCGCCAAAGGGGTGGGACGTAATCCATTGACTGCTATTCTCTGACCACTTCGATTTCGTATGAACCTAATCGTCCGCCTCGTCCGAGCCACACTCACCTTTGGCGTCATCTTCGCCAGCTACATGGTGCAGTTGGCGCTGCTCAAAGTCTTCAGGACTTGGGAGATAGATCCGGAAACCGGCCGTGAAGATTCTGTAATTCCCGGTTGGCTGAAGCGGCGCCAGGCGCGAGTCGACGAGACGAATTCGAAGAGGTTGCTTGCCGACATCCTCAAGCTCCGCGGCGTCTACATCAAGCTGGGCCAGGTTTTGTCGATCATGGGCGGGTTCCTCCCGCAGGTTTATATTAAGAGACTGGAGTCCCTTCAGGACGCGGTCCCTGCGCACCCCTTCGACGAGATCGAGCAGGCCTTCATCCTCAGTCTCGGTGCGCCTCCCGACGCCTACTTCGAGAGTATCGAGCGCGAGCCGGTGGCGGCGGCGTCGCTGGGGCAGGTCCACGTCGCGTACATGGACGATGGCCACAAGGTTGCCGTGAAGGTGCTGTATCCGGGGATTCGGGACGTCGTTCGGGTCGATTTGAAGGTCATCAAGTTGATGGTGCGGGTCTACAAATGGTTCGTCCCGGTCCAGAATATCGAGGCTGTTCACGCCTCGCTCGTGGACTTGCTACGGCGCGAAACGGACTGCCTCCACGAGGCGGCTTGCATGCGCCGGATGGCGGCCAATTTTGCCGGAGACGATCACATCCTCTTTCCCGAGGTGGTCGACCACGTCACCACGAAGGACGTTCTCACGATGACATTCATGGAAGGGATCAAGATCACGCGGCTCGACGAGATCCGCGATCGAGGCGTCAACCTCCACAAGCTCGGCGAGCGACTCGTGAAGAGCTTCTACACTCAGGTCTTCGTCCATCGCTTCTTCCACGCGGATCCGCATCCCGGGAACTTCCTCGTACAGCCAGTAGACGGCACAGACGACGCGAAGATCGTCGTGCTCGACTTCGGGGCGATCAGCGAAGTCGATGAGAATACAGTGTTCGGAATGATCGATGTGCTTCGCGGTTTCTTGGAGCAGAACGACGAGCTCGTGCTTCGGGGGATCGAGGACATTGGCTTCGTTGCCGAAGACGGCGACCGAGCATTGTTGGAACAGACCGTGAAGACCTATTTTCGGAAGCTGCTCAAGCTCGAGTCGTATTCGCCGGCGGTATTGATGAAGAGCAGCTCCAAGGAGCTCGAGGCGCTCGCCGACCCGGAGGTCGAACGTCGCGAGCTACGTAGCCTCATGCGCTCGGTGCACTATCCCGATGGCTGGTTCTACGTCGAGCGCGCTTCCGTGATGATGTTTGGGTTGACGGGGCAAATCGCTCCCGATCTCAACCAGTTCCAAGTCGGTTTCCCTTACGTGCTCCCCTTGCTCAGCCAACGGCTGCAGAAGAGCCGGCCGTCACGCCCCCCGAACCCCGCCCCGCAGGCGACCCTGGATGGAGCTTGAGTTGGGTCGGGTCGTCGGTGTTGATCCGGGCGCAGCGCGGGTGGGGATTGCGATCTCCGACGATGCGCGGTCCATTGCGTTTCCCCGCGAGACGGTGACGGCTCGCGGGGGCTGGGCGGACGCTGCGGAGCGCGTAAAGGACGCGCTGGCAGGGGATGAGGTCGAGCTTCTGGTCGTCGGGCTGCCCCTGCGACTCGACGGCACCGAAGGAGAGGCCGCGAGGCGGGCTCGGGGCTTCGGTGAAGCGCTTGGTGCCGCTTTTCGGGTCGAGGTCGTCTTCTGGGATGAGCGTTTGACCACCGTGGCGGCCGAGCGGTCGCTGCGCGAGATGGGACGTCGCGGTAGCAAACAGCGCGACGTCGTCGACCAATCCGCGGCGACCATCTTGCTTCAGGGGTATCTAGACGCCAATACAGGGGAGACGTGGACGGACCCGACGAGCCCATAAAGGTCGAGAGCGATCTCGGGCGCGGCCTGGCGCGCTTGGTGACCCTCGTGACGCTGCTCGCGGTCCTCGGGCTCCTCGGGGCCCTGGGTTGGCTGTTCGTGATCTACCCCGACTCGGCCGGCCCGAAAGGCGACGGCGAAGAAGTCGTCGTGGAGGTCGCCGAGGGCATGACGCTTCGGCGGCTCGCGGCCGAGCTCGAAGGCAAGGGCGTCCTCGGCAACGCGCGTGTCTGGTCAGTGTACATGAGGATGCGCGGTCTCGACGGGCACCTCCGGCAGGGCAAGATTCGCTTTCGCATTCCGATGACGCCGGAGGAGGTCGCGAGGTACGCGACGACGCGGCTCGGCCGCATTCAGATCCGCATCTTGATCCCGGAGGGGTTCTCGCGCTTCGAGATCGCCGAGCGGCTCGAAGAGTACGGCATTTGTCGCGCGGACGAGTTTCTCGCGGCCACGGAGGACAGCTCACTCCTGGCGAGCTATGGGGTAGAAGCCAACGACGCCGAGGGCTACCTCTTTCCGGACACGTACGAGTTCGACGATCAGAGCAAGCCGCGGCGCGTCGTCGAGCGAATGCTCGCGAACTGGACGAGACGCTATGAAGAGCTCCAGGAAGAGTACGCGGCGCAGCTGAAGAAGCTCGACGCTTGGACGACGCACGACATCATCACGCTCGCATCGGTGGTCGAAAAGGAAGCCGCGGTGCCCTCCGAGCGGCCGCGAATTGCCGGAGTGTTTTGGAACCGGCTCAACTCGAAGCGTTTTCTCCCACGACGGCGGCTCCAAGCGGATCCGACGGTTCGGTACGGCTGCATCGCCGTGCCCGAGGCGGCTCCCTCTTGCGAAGGCTATGACGGCCGAATCACGCGAGCGATGCTCGACGACCCCGAAAACCCCTACAACACGTATCGGCACTCGGGGCTCCCGCCTGGCCCCATCAGCAACCCCGGCAAGGCGACTATCGCGGCCGTCATCGACCCGGAGAAGCACGACTATTTCTACTTCGTGGCGCGCGGGAGCGGGCAACATCACTTCAGCAAGACGCTCCGGCAGCACAACATCGCCGTCCGCCGCTACAGCTCGCAATGACGGGGTCGCGCCGCGGCAGAAGTCCCCTTTTTGAGCAAGACGAGCCTCAACTCGGTCTCTTCGACCAAGACCAAGAACCGGCGCCTGATCGAGCCGAGCGCGAGCAGTCCGAGCTCCAGGCGTTGCGCGACCGGCTTTCCCCTAACGTTCGCTTCGGAACGTCGAGCTGGACCTTCCCGGGTTGGGCGGGGCTCGTGTACGCCAAGCGCTACGGCAGTCAGCGAGCCTTCCTCAGGGAGTCGCTCGGTGAGTACGCGGCGCATCCGCTCATGCGAACCGTTGGCATCGATCGCGGTTACTACGCGCCGGTCCCTGAAGATGATCTCGCGGCGTACGCGCGCCAGCTGCCCGATGGCTTCCGCGCGGCCATGAAGGTCTGGCAGCAAGTGACGATGCCGGGCTACCCGAAGCACCCGCGATACGGAGACAAAGCGGGTAAGCGCAATCCCGACTTCTTGAACCCAACGCTGTTTGCAGAGTCGGTTCACGCGCCGGCCCTCGCGGCATTCGCCGCCCACATGGGGCCCTGGATCGTCGAAATCGCGCCATCTCCGTTTCCCATCGAGCCCAAGTGGTTCTGCGAGAAGCTCTCCAGATTCCTGAGCGAGGCGCCGGGCGATTTTCCGTTTGCTGTCGAGCTTCGCGACAGGAAGCTATTGACCGCCGACTACGCGCGCACCCTGCAAGAGCACGATGCTTGTCACGTTTTCAACTACTGGTCGCGCATGCCGAGTATCGCCGAGCAGATGCGAGTCCCGGGACTGCTCGATGGTCCGCTCGTGGTTGCAAGGTTGCTGATCCCGCCGGGCAAGCGCTACGCCGACCTCAAAGAGGCGTATGCTCCATTCGACCGCCTCGTGACCCCGCAACCCCAGATGCGCAAAGACGTCGTCTCGCTCGTGAGGGCTGCGATCGACCGGGATGCGGAGTGCTACGTTCTAGTCAACAACAAGGCGGAGGGCTCCTCGCCCCTCACGGTGCAGGCCCTGGCAAAGTTGCTATGTTCGACGCCATGAGCGCGCCGAAGGCACAAAACCTGACCTGGCACGTCGGCGAGGTCGACAAGGATGCGCGGAGGGCAGCGCACGGTCACCGGGGCGCCGTCCTGTGGTTCACCGGGCTGAGCGGGTCCGGGAAGAGCACCATCGGGCATCGCGTCGAGCGTATGCTGATTGATCGCAGCGCATTCGCCTACGTCCTCGACGGCGACAACGTCCGCCACGGTCTCAATAGCGATCTCGGCTTCGCGGCGGAGGATCGCGTCGAGAACATCCGGCGGATCGGCGAGGTCTCACGCTTGTTCGCGGACGCGGGGGCTCTCGTCGTCTCGGCTTTCATCTCTCCCTACCGAAGGGACCGCGATCGTATTCGCGGATTGATGGGGGAGGGCGAGTTCGTCGAGGTCTTCGTCGACACCCCACTCGAGATTTGTGAAGCCCGCGATCCCAAGGGCCTCTACAAAAAGGCGCGGGCCGGCGAGATTTTCAACTTCACGGGGCTCGATGCGCCATACGAAGCGCCCGAGAACCCGGAGGTGCATCTTCGGACCGCCAACCTCAGCATTGATGAGGCGGCGGCCCACGTGATTCGCTATCTCGAACAACACGAAATCCTAGGAGAATCCTGATGCCTTCTCGCGAAGAGATGTGGGAGCAAGTCCCCGAGGAAGTCGACGTCGTCGTCATCGGTGGCGGCATCACAGGAGCTGGAATCGTCCGCGATGCGGCCCGCCGCGGGCTGCGCGTCGTGTTGTTCGAGCAGAACGACATCGCGTACGGCACGAGCTCTCGGTCGAGCAAGCTCATCCATGGTGGGCTTCGCTATCTGGAGAGCTACGAGTTCAGTCTCGTGTTCGAGTCTGTGAGCGAGCGCCGCGTGATCCTCGATCTGGCACCGCATCTGGTCAATCCACTCGCCTTCTTGTTCCCGGTCTATCAGGGCGCGCGGAAGAGCCTTCGGATGATCAGCGCGGGCATGTGGCTGTACGACGGCCTGGCGCTGTTCCGCTCGCCGAAGCGGCACAAGACATTGAAGCCGCGCGAGGTCGCGGAGCAGGAGCCGATGCTCAAGCAAGAGGGTCTTCAGGGCGCGCCTGTCTACTACGACTGCTCGACTGACGACGCGCGCCTTACGCTCGAGACCGTCATCGATGGGATCCAAAATGGTGGGGTCGCAGTAAACTGGGCGCGAGTCGATGCGCTGACCAAGAACGAGCAAGGCCGCGTGTCGGGTGTCGTCGTGAAGAACGTCCGCGACGGGAGCCTTCGGGAGATCAAGGCGCACGCGGTCATCAACGCCACTGGGCCATGGACCGACGACGTCCTCGCAATGAGCGGGCCGCGTAGCTCGCGGATGCTTCGGCTCACGAAGGGCATCCACATCGTCGTCGAGCGGGATAGGCTTCCTGTCGAACACGCGGTGGTCCTGTTTCATCCGACCGACAAGCGCGTATTGTTCGCGCTTCCCTGGGGGGAGCGGACATACGTCGGCACGACGGACACCGACTACGACGGCGTGCCTGGGCAGGAGTACGCGACCCTCGAGGACGTCGATTACCTGATCGCCGCAGCGAACCACTACTTCCCGAACAACCCCATCCACCGCGATGACGTCATCTCCACATGGTCGGGACTACGACCTCTCATCGCCCCGGAGGCCGATGTCGGCGACATGGCGGAGTCCCAGGTAAGCCGCGAGCATCAGATCCACATCGGCGAAGATGGCTTGATCACGATTGCGGGCGGCAAGCTGACGACCTATCGAAAGATGGCCAAGGAGTGCGTCGACACGGCGCTCCAGATTCTCAAGCTCACAGGCCAGCTCTCCGAAGACATCCACTCCGCGCAGACCTACAAGTTTCCGCTTCCGGGTGCGGTCGGTTGGCCCGAGGACGACGACCACGACAAGGTCGCTGACGAGATCTCGGAGGCGTGTGAGTGCGACCTTTCCCACGCGATCCGACGCCATCTAGTCGACACCTACGGCATGCGAGCGCTGGAGCTTGCCAAGATGTGCGCGGAGCATCCGCCGCTGCTCGAAGCGATCGTGCCTGGGCGCATCGAGATCATGGCTCAGGTGGATTTCGCCGTCCGTGAGGAGCTCGCCGCCAGCGTCAGCGACGTAATGGTGCGACGCACTCAGATCTTCTTCCGCGACCGGCGGCAAGGTCTCGGCTCGGTCGACAAGGTTGCTAGCCGGATGGCGGAACTGATCGGCTGGTCCGAAGAAGAGAAGCAGCGCTCCATCGACGCCTACAAAGCTGAGGTGGCGCTTTCCCGGAAATGGCGAGAAACCCTGTAGAATCGACGCCCCGCGTCGGACCACGGGGCCGAGCTCCGGCTTACGCGAGCTGCGGGAGTTTCAGTTTGATGGCGAGTGCGCCCGACTCGACCCGGAGCGATTCGAGCTCGAGCACGTCGAAGACCATCATGGCTGCCTGAGTCGACGAAAAGCGCCGAACCGCAGGGACGCTTCGAAGGTCGACTCGCAAGCGGCCTGGACTTTCGCGCTCGACGATGGCGCCTCCAACGTCGTGGGACTCGGGCGGCGCAATCATGGGCCAGGTCGCCTTGGCGATGCAGCCCGCAAGCGCGCCAACGATCGACGTGTCGTGTGCGTCCGGTGGCTCGACATCGAAAGAGATCTCCTTGGCGCCGCGCGGGGCGAACTGAACCGAGCGGGGAGAGAGGCTGAACTGAACCTCCCGTCCATTGGTCATCGAAGCATCGACGAAGATTCGACCCGTGTGGCAAGTGACCATGGCGGAGTCGACGCCTTCTGCGTGTGCTGCGGCCGCGGTCAGGGCCTCGTCGGTGAGTCGCCATCGCTGCTGCGTGAGGCGCTCGACGAGTTGCATCGTCGCGGAGGCGACGCGAGTGCCCTTGACCCGATCGATGGCTCGATCGGCCGCTGCGCGCACCAAGCTGCGCACGATGTCGAAGCGGTCCGTCATTCGGCGGCCTCGATGGAATTCTTGCCTCGAAGCGCTTCGAGTTGCAACGGAGCGATTCTCTCGTTGCCACGAAGCGCGAAGAACGCCGAACGGACCACCCGAGGGCATAGATCGTCGATGCCGGTGAGCGAACGCAGCACCTCGCCGGGGCGCGGCGTGGTCTTGCCATCGAGCCGCAACGTGATCGTGATGGGCAGCAGGTTGCCTGCAAGCCCCGCCGATTCCAACGCATCCTCCCCCGTGCCCACCCGCGCATCCACCAACACCGCGCCGATATCGACGCGCTTCTTCAGGCCACGAATGTTCCGATCGAAGTGGACTTCTGAGGGCCGGCCGTCGAGCATTGCCTGAAGTGCGTCCTCGTCCGGGATGCCGAGGTCTCGGAGCTCGAGCCTCGGTAGAGCCGCCACGAAGTCCGTCATCTCGATCACTCGATTGAGTGCAGCGTCGCGCGGCCCCAGGACTTCGCAACCGAAGAACTCGATACCATCGATCGCGACTTGGTTGAGGCGCGCGCAAAGGTCCTCGAGGTCCGGTGATTCCGCCGCGCGAAGGCGAACGTCGACGTGCTCGCAGAGACTCGCAGTCCCAACCGGAAGCGCCGGTCCGAAGGTGAGCTTGGGGAGAGGTCGGAAGCCCTCGCTGTAGTAGAGCGGAAGGCCAACGCGGCGGAGCATGCGTGGGAAGCTCCGGACGAGGTCGAGATGCGAGCTGTAGGCCGGACGGCCGATCTTTCGAAAGCCTAGCCGAATGCGCATCGGTGGGCCTTGATCGACGTCGTGAAAGGGCCGCCGGTCGACCATCGGGTCCTCGGCGTCCGCTTCGGGGGTCGGCGCAGGGGTTCGCGGCTCGAGAGCGCTCATGCTCCTTAGGAAGTCGATCCGCTCCTCTTTCATCTTGGTGAGGTCGCAAGCGACGCCACAGTCGTAGCAAACCAGTCGCTTCTTTTCGGCTTCGGCGTCGTTCACGTTGGTGTGGTGTACGAAGCTGCCGACCGTCTTGCCGCACGGCGGGCTCAAGCGGTTTCGGAGCGCCTTACGGTACTCACGCGCGAGAAAACCCTGCTCGAGCCCTACATCGATGTGCGACCATGGTAGCGTCGCGGAGACCGGAATCGTGCCAAGAAACCATGCCGGGTCGACCGCGTGTTCCTCGAGCGAAGCCTTCCACGAGCTGAGGTCGAGCAGCTCGTCCCAGGAATCGAAACGTGCTCCGCGGCGAAACGCGCCCTCGATTACGTCGGCGAGTCGCCGGTCGCCGCGGGCGAGCATCCCCTCGAGCCACGAGCCATCGGACTTGTGCATCTTCAGGTTGACCCGAGTGTTGCTGGCTTCGTCGAACAGCAACGATTGCTTTCGCCGGATCTCGTCGTGAGAGTCCATGGCGCACCATTGGAAAGGCGTGTGCGGTTTCGGAACGTGCGTCGATACGCTGACTGTCACCCGTCCGCGTTTGTCGCGTCGAACCCGACGCGCCACATCGAGTGCGCGCGCCCCTGTGCGGACGATGTCGCGCACGTCTTCGTCCTCCTCGGTGGGCAGACCGATCATGAAGTAGAGCTTCATCTTGCTCCATCCACGTGAGAATACGCGCTCGGCGGTTTCCATGAGTTGGGCGTCCGTGACGTTCTTGTTGACGACGTCACGCATGCGCTGGCTTCCGGCTTCCGGCGCAAAGGTGAGGCCCCCGGCCCGCTGTTTCTTCATGTCGTCGAGCACATCTTCGCTCAGACCGTACGCGCGGAGCGAGGACACGCTGAGCGACACTTGATGGGGAGCGAGCGCCTCGATCGATTCGCGTACCAATGGGGCGATAGCACTGTAGTCCGCTGTGGAAAGCGAGGTCAGCGAGGCTTCGTCGTATCCAGCCTCTTCGACGGAGCGGACCAATGCGTCGATCACGGCTTTCGGCTTCCGCTCGCGCACGGGTCGGTAGATCATACCCGCCTGACAGAAGCGGCAGCCTTCCGTGCACCCGCGGGCAACCTCGATCGAGGCGCGGTCGAACACGGTTTCGCAGCTCGCGATCGGGCCGTCGACAGGAAAGGGGTAGTCGTTCAAGTCCTTGACGATCGAGCGGCGGACGGGGAAGGGCGCCTCCGGATGCTCAGGCTCGACGACGAGCATATCGGTCTCGTCGGTTGGGACGCTTCGGTAGAGCGCCGGCACGTAGAATCCTCCGAGCTTGGCGATGCATAGCAAACGTTCCGAGCGGCCAATGCCCTCAGCTTTCATGCTGCCCCACGCCCGCATGAGCTCGGGGAGCTTTGCTTCACCGTCGCCGATGAGGAAAGCGTCGATGAAGGGTGCCATCGGTTCGCCGTGCGTTGCGGTAGGGCCCCCAGCGACGATGAGCGGGTCATCTTCGTGCCGGTCCTCGCTGCGGAGCGGGATCTTCGAAAGGTCGAGAATCTGGAGGATGTTGGTGTACGTCAGCTCGTATTGGAGCGAGAAGCCAAGGACGTCGAAATCTCGAAGTGGGCGCGCGCTCTCGAGTGAGCAAAGTGATTGCCCGCGCTCCCGAAGCTCTTCCTCCATGTCCGCCCACACCGCGTATGCTCGCTCGGCGAGGAGGTCCGGCTGCTTGTTGACGATGTCATAGAGGATCTTGTAGCCGAGATGGCTCATGCCGATTTCGTACAAGTCCGGGAACGCCAAGCAGACCCGACATGCTGCTCGGTCCCACTCCTTGTGCGCTTGTCCCTGCTCGCCGCCCAAGTACTGGGCAGGCTTGTGCACGCGGTCGATGAACGGCGCGTAGGGATGCTCCCCCATGTGTCTCGGCTGTGACACGGTCGTAGTGTGACTGGTTCTGTTAGCGCGGCAAAGGGCGCGGACCGTGTGCCGTGACGGCAAATAGTGACGCCGAAATGGGATGGGGCGCTCGCTGGACTGCGTCTTCGGCCCGTTTCGCGACCTCGGGCACAGCTTCTCCATAGCCTAGGAGCAGCACATCGCGGTGTGGCGCCGCCGCGACCCAAGCCTCGTCGGCGAGGCGGGCAAGCCGGGCTGCGAGGTCCGGCAAAAGCAAGCGCGCCCCATCCAATCCGTCGCCTTGCCGAACGCGGAGCACATTCCCGGACACGCGCTCGAGGCGGAGCTTTCGTGACCTCGACGTGAGGTTTTCGATCGCCTGGTAGCGTGCCGCGCTTCGCTCGAGCGCCCACACGTCGATTTCCGTGGAGCGCACGTATCGTGCCCGCTCCCCGTAGCGGAGCTGAAGAGCCAAGTGAACGTCGTCGCCGATATCCTCGGAGTAGAGCGATTGTTCGCCTGGCAAAGAGTCGAGGAACTGTCGGGACACGAGGCGTGGCAACAAGCGAGATGCGGCTTCGTGCCAGGGGGTCGCCTCTTGCGTGTCGGCGCCCGGCAGCATGCTGATGATGCGCCGCGCAGCCTCAGTCGTCGCGTCGTCGTCCTGGTCGCGGGCGACGCGCTCGAGTCGGGCGAGGTCTACACTTGCCCCGTTGTTGAGATCGACCGTAAGCTCGAACTGAGCCTCGATGTCGAGATCGGGTCGCTCATGTTCGAGGGTCTTGGCAAACGCGTGCACAACGCGCGACACAGGCCCCTGCTCGGATGCCTCCCGCTCCGCGACCGAGAGATGCTGAGCGAGGCAGGTGCGCGGATCCTCCGCGTCGAGCGCGTCCTGAATTGCCCGAAACGGGTCGAACCAGCCGAAGCGCCCAAGCTGGACCCGGTGGCAACCGTCTCGCTCCCGCGCGTGGCCACCGAGGTGCTGTATCAACAAGAGCCCGAGAAGCGAGCCGGCACCCTCCACGAAGCGATCGTCTTCCGTGTCGTCGGTATCACGATCGACGAAATCTTCGAGTTGCGACGCGAGCCAGCGAACGCCCGAAGCTCCGGCGCTCGGCCGAGGGGGAGGCTCGGAATCCAAGAAAACACGAGCTGCAGGCACGAGGGGCCCCCCCATGCTCTCCAACGCATCCAGCCAATTCGCCCCCATACGCCTTCCCGCGGCGACATTAACACGACTCGGCTTGCGCGCACAGACGGTACGGCGAATGAATTAATCGATGAGCGGCCACCGCAAAGAAGTAGCGCTGGACCAGCTCGTCCGCGTGCTCGATCGGGTTCCGTTGGTCTCGAGCATCAAGAACGATCTTGGCGGCCTTCGGTCACTGCTGCTCAACCGGCGCGAGCCCCGGATCGCTGCGCTCGGGTCGCCGGGGAGCGGTCGTTCGTCGCTCTTGCGCGCGCTAGTCGAACGGGGTCCGATTCGCGAGCCGTTGCATGCCGAGCATGGGGAGTGGGTGCACCTCGAGCACGAGGGCGCGAAGGTCCATTGGCTCGAGCTCGACCTTTCTGACGACGCAGCGCGGCCGCAGTGGAAAACCGCGCTCGAAAAAGAAGCGCCGGACTTGGTGCTGCTGACGTTTGAGCCGAACAACCTCGACGACGCAAAGCACATCATCGAGCGCGCCAAGAGCCTGCTCGCCGACCTGCCGGAAGGCGCATCTCCGCTGCGCGTCTTTCCGCTCCTGACGCACGCGGATCTCATTGGACGCGGCGTCTCGGATGTCGAGGCCGCGCGTGCCGAGCTCGAAGCCAAAATCGGCGATGCGGGCCTTCACGCGGACCCGCCGCGCGCCGTGTCTGCGATCAGCGGCCACGGCCTCGATGGGCTCTCCGAGGCGATGATTCTCGCATTGCCCGAAGTGGCGCGTTTGGAGGCGGCGCGCGCACTGACTCGGGCTACGGAGGCGCGCGTACGCATCGGTAACGAGATCGTTCAGGCCTGCACGGCAATGTCGGTCACTGTTGGCCTCACACCGATTCCATTTTCCGACATGGTCGTGCTCGGGCCGCTCCAGGCGATGATGGTGAGCTCCTTGGCCTACTTGAGCGGTCGGGGGTGGGACACGAAGACCGCTGCGGAGTGGGTCGGGAGCCTCGGCGTCGTCGGCGGGCTTGGGATGGGCCTCCGGTTCTCCGCGCAGACGATCGCTAAGCTGGTGCCAGGCGCTGGGAACGTGGTCTCGGCGGGCGTCGCCGGAGCCGGCACCACGGCGATGGGTCAGAGCGCGATCAAATACTTCTTGAAAGGCTGACCCCGCCCGGAGGTGAGTCCTGCCACTCGGGTTCTGCGTCATAAAGCGCTGCGAAATGGGTCGCGAGCGGTTCGACGATGTCCTCGACTTGGATGACGCGCCCGAGCTCGGCCGAGATCGAGGTGACGGCCTTGTCTTGGATGCCGCAGGGCACGATTAGGTCGAAGTGCTTCAAGTCGGTGCTCACGTTGAGGGCCAGACCATGCATCGTGACCCAGCGGCTGATGCGCACCCCGACGGCCCCGACTTTGCGGTCCTCGACCCACGCTCCGTTCAAGCCCGCGACGCGTGCCGCGCGGAGGCCCAAGTCGGCGCACGTGCGAAGCATCGTCTCTTCGAGCGACCACACGTACTTGCGAACGTCCTTGCGGTCAGGCTTGAGGTCGATGATGGGGTACGCGACCAGTTGGCCGGGGCCATGATAGGTGACGTCTCCGCCCCGCCCGACTTCATGGATGGTGAACCCGCGCGCCTCGAGCACGTCGGCCGGTGCCAGCACATGTTGCGCCTTTGCCGAGCGTCCAAGCGTAAACACGGGGCGGTGCTCCAACAACAACACCGTATCGTCGATCTTGCCCGCGATGCGCTGAGCTTGAAGTTCGTGTTGAACGCGATGCGCTTCGGCGTAGTCAACGGTTCCGAGGCGGCAGAACAGCACGTCGGCGGCTCAGCTGCGATTCATGATGTGCACCGCCTCGCCCAAGGCGTGCTTGAACGCTTCCATGACGCCTTCGCCGAGCGTGGGGTGGGGGTGCACGGTGAGCGCAACGTCTTCGGCGAACGCGCACATCTCGAGCGCGAGGGCCGACTCGCTGATCAGGTCGCTTGCTTCAGGGCCGACGATGGCGACGCCGAGCAACTGGTTGTCGGCCTCGTCGATGATCACCTTGATGAAGCCGTCGGTCTCGCTGACCGCCATCGCGCGCCCGGAAGCCGCGAACGGGAATTTGCCGATCTTCACCTTCTTGCCTTGCGCCTTCGCTTCGGTTTCGGTCATGCCGACGGTGGCAATCTCCGGGTCGGTGAAGATCGCAGCAGGCATCCCGCGGTAGTCGCGCGCGGACTTGTGCCCCGCGATCACCTCGGCGGCGATTTCGCCTTCCTTCGAGGCCTTGTGGGCGAGGTAGGGCATCCCAGCGACGTCGCCGACCCCGTAGATCGAGGGTACGTTCGTGCGGAGCTGCTCGTCGACGGCGATGTGGCCCCGGTCGTCGAGCTTTACGCCTACGCTCTCGAGCCCGATCCCGGCGGAGTTGGGCTTGAAGCCGACGGCAACGAGCACTTTGTCGGCCTCGACGACCTGCTCCTTCCCCTCGGTTTCAATCGTCACCTTGGCCGTGCCGCCGCTCTTGTCGAGCTTGACGGCCTTGCTCTTCAGGTGAATGTCGGCGCCCGCCGCTTTGAGGTGCTTCTGCACGACGCGCACGAGGTCCGGGTCCGTGCCGGGGAGTAGCTGATCCATGAGCTCGACGACGGTGATCTTGGTGCCGAGCTTCTGGTAGACCATGCCGAGCTCGAGCCCGATGACGCCTCCGCCGATCAGCACCATGCTCCCCGGCGCGCTTTGCAGGCTCACGGCTTCGCGTGCCGTGATCACCACTTCGCCGTCGGGCTCGAAGCCGGGGATGGTGATCATCTGGGTCCCGGTGGCGACGATGATGCCCTTGCTCGCGCTGTAGCTCTCGGTTTTCCCGTCCGCGGTCGTAACGTCGACCGAGCTCGGGCCGGTGATGGTGGCCGTGCCGAGCACGATGTCGCCGCCGTTGCCTTTGACCAGGCTCGTCACGCCGCTCGTGAGCTTCTTGACGATGCCTTCCTTCCACTCTTGCATCTTGGCGACATCGATCTCCAGGTCCTTGACCGTGATGCCCATATGGCCGGCGTTGCGGACCTTGTTCGCCAAGTTGGCCGCAGCGATCAGCGCTTTCGAGGGAATGCAGCCCCAGTTGAGGCAGACCCCTCCCATCGCTTCCTTTTCGACGCAGAGGATCTTCACCCCGAGCTGACCCAGTCGAATTGCGGCGACATACCCACCAGGTCCGCCGCCGATGACAATTGCTTCATACTCGTTGGCCATGGGTCGGCAGTCTGCCCCAGGGGCAGGGGCAGCGCCAGCGCCAGGGACAGCGACACTGTCAGCGTCGGTGACAGCGCGCGCATCGGCGCTATCGTCCGAACATGCGCTATCTCCACACGATGATCCGCGTGAGCGACCTCGACGCCTCGCTCGATTTCTTCTGCAACAAGCTCGGGTTGGTCGAGCGCCGGCGGCGCGATAGCCAAACGGGGCGCTTCACGCTGGTGTTCCTTTGCGCCCCTGAGGACCGGGGCCGTGCTGAAAGCGAAGCGGCTCCGTTGCTAGAGCTCACCTACAATTGGGACCCGGAAGAGTACACCGGTGGTCGCAACTTCGGTCACCTCGCTTTCGAGACCCGCAACATCTACGAGCTCTGCCGCGATCTCATGGACGCGGGCGTCACGATCAACCGCCCACCGCGCGACGGCCACATGGCCTTCATTCGTTCGCCGGATGGAATCTCGATTGAGCTGCTACAAAAGGGAGAGGCCCTAGAGCCGAAAGAGCCATGGGCGTCGATGAAGAACACCGGTAGCTGGTAGCGGGTACCGCGATTAGCTCGCCGCGTTGGCGCGCACCTGGCGTGGCGTCTGGCCGAACCAGCGACGACAGCTCCGGCTGAGCGCCGATTGTTCGCTGTAGTCGAGTAGGGCGGCGACCTGGGACATCGGAAGGTCGCGGTTGGCAAGGTAGCGTTCTGCGAGAGCGGCGCGCGCGTCGTCCTTGAGCTTCTCGAAGGAGGTGCCTTCTTCGCGCAGTTGCCGCTGGAGCGTGCGCGGATGAAGGGCGAACACGGATGCAACGTCGAGGCACGAGGTCGAGCCGGTGCCGAGCGAGCGCTGCACGACCTGGCGCACCCGGGTGGAAAGCGGTGAGCTAGGGTCCGCGTGATGGAGCTCGAAGTAGTCCTGGGCGAGCTCGCGGATCTGGAGGCTCGCATCACGAATCGGAACCGAGAGCGTGGCGACGTCGAGCTCGAGCTCCGATGCCTCGCAACCAAACTCGACCGGAGCTGCGAAGTGTTCTCGATAGGCGGCAGGCTCCGCGAAGCGCGCGTGGCTGAACCGGACGGCGGTCAGCGTCCCGGGTTCTTCGGTGAGAAGGGTGACCGTGCGCGCCGCGAGGCCGAGGCTCAGCTCGGTCACCTGCACTGCGGTTCCAATCCGCTCGAGCAGAATCCGGAACGCCAGGCGCGCACGCTCACCGTCGAGGTGCGGGGTGAACGAGATCGCGGGGCTGTGCACGAACATGTATCGGGACGCCGTCTCCATCGCTTCTCCGAGCGTTCCGCAGTTTCGAACCGCGACACCGAGCGGTCCGAGAATCCCGAGATCCTGGCGTGTGGAAAGACGGAGTCCGAAGTCTCGGCATTGAAGTGCCCGCGCCGTATGTTCGAGAAGTCGAATCAGCGAGCCGTACGAGACAAATGCTTGAGGGTCGTCGAGGACGCCGTCTCGGATTCGAAAGTGGCGAAGAAGCGGATCGGGATGACCTCCAAGCTCGGAGACGAGCTCTCGGAAGCCGCTCAATGCTGAAGCTCGAACCAGGGTCATTCTTCGGAGTCGTAAAAAGATAAAAGTTTGTCGTCTATTGTCAAGCCAGCGTTTCCCGATACTGCCATCGTTGCCAGATGACCGAGCACACCCTCATCAAGAATGGTCTCTTCTTCGACGGCAAGGGAACGCCGGGAGCCGGCAAGCACGTCCTCATCGAGGACGGTCAGGTCGTGCGGATCTCCCGCAGACGATATCGAAGCGCCGGACGGAGCCACTGTCATCGATGCGCGTGGGCAATGGGTCATGCCCGGCTTCATCGACATCCACACCCACTACGACGCGGAGGTCGAGGCGATTCCATCGCTGCATGAGTCGTTGCGACATGGGGTGACGACGGTCTTCATGGGGAGCTGTTCGTTGAGCGCCGCCATAGGCGACGCCACCGACATCGCGGACATGTTCACGCGCGTGGAGGCGATTCCCTACGAGCATCTCTTGCCGCTGATGAGAGAGCGGAAGAACTGGGAGACGCACAGCGAGTACGTCGAGCATCTCGACAGCTTGCCGTTGGGGCCGAATGTCTCGTCGTTCGTTGGCTACTCGGCCGTGAGGGCGAAGGTGATGGGCCTCGAGCGCGCACTCGATGCGAAAGCGAAGCCTACCGAAGCCGAGCTCGAGGAGATGGAACGAACGATCGAAGAGGGGTACGACGCGGGTTTTCTCGGGCTTTCCCTCAATGGTCTCTACTGGGACAAGATGGGCGGCGACCGCTTTCGCAGCAAGTGCCTTCCGTCGACCTATGCATCGTGGAAGGAGCTTCGCCGCATGGTGCGCGGCGTTCGCAAGCGCGGGCTCAATCTGCAGGCGATCCCGAACGTCTCCACGAAGTACCAGATATTCATCTACGCCGCGTTCAGCGCCGGGTTGTTTGTGCGCGACGCGCTGAAGACCAGCATCGTGTCGATCATGGACATTCGATCGAACCGCTTCATTTGGCGGGTGCTGAGTGGGCTCGGTTGGGCGGTGAACAAGCTGTTTGGCGGCAAGTTCCGTTACCAATTCCTGCCGGTACCGTTCGATCTCTGGGCGGACGGCTTCGAGAACGTCGTCTTCGAAGAGTTCGGCGCCGGCGCAGCGGGCCTTCACCTCGAAACGATGGCCGAGCGGAGAAAGCTGTTTCAGGACCAGGATTACCGGCGCACGTTCAATCGCCAGTGGAACAACCCCCTCATCCCGAAGGTCTTTCATAGGAACTTTGCCAAGGCGACCGTCATGGAGTGCCCCGATAGCTCGCTCGTCGGTAAGACGTTTCGTGAAATTGGAACGATGCAGGGAAAGTCCGAGGTCGATGCCTTTCTCGACCTACTCGTCGAATATGGAAACGATCTCCGCTGGTACACAGTGACGGGCAACGACCGGCCGAAGCCCCTCGCGACGATGATGAACAGCGATATGAATCTGCTCGGATTCTCGGACGCCGGCGCTCACCTGCGCAACATGGCGTTCTACAACTACCCGCTGCGGATGCTGAAGTTCGTCAAGGATGCAGAGGAGCGAGGCAAGCCCGTGATGCCTCTCGAGAAGGCGGTCCGCAAGCTCACCGGCGAGATCGGGGAGTGGTTTCAGCTGGAGGCGGGCACTCTCGAGGAGGGCAAACGAGCCGACCTCGTCATCGTCGACCCGGCCCATCTCGACTACCGCGTCGAGGAGATCCACGAGGAAGCCATTCCCGAGCTGGGCGACTACATCCGCCTCGTTCGACGGAATCCCGACGCGGTCCCGGCGGTGATGGTCAACGGCACATTCGTGGCGCTCGATGGGGAAGTCCTCCCGGATATCGGGAAGACGAGAGGTCCTGGGCAGTTCTTGCGCGCGGACTCCAAGCGGCGGGCGCAGCCTCAGCGAGGTGCTGCGGCTCCCCACAAAAGGGGCGACGCCACGACACCTGAGCCGGTGACACACGAGGCCGCGTTCGTTCGCTCCTGAGTCGGGTGACTATTCCACGTTCTCGAAGAGGCCCGCGGCGCCCATGCCGCCACCGATGCACATCGTGACGACGGCGTACTTGCCGCCTCGGCGCTTGAGCTCGTTGAGGGCCGTTGCCGTGAGCTTGGCGCCGGTACACCCAAGCGGGTGACCGAGGGCGATGGCGCCGCCGTTCACGTTCAGCTTGTCGTTCGGAATACCAAGCTCCTGCTGGACGTAGACCGCCTGGCTCGCGAATGCCTCGTTCACCTCGAAGACGTCGATGTCATCGATCGTGAGGTCGTTCTTGCGAAGGAGCTTCTGCACCGCGGGAAGAGGCCCGATGCCCATGATGGCCGGGTCCACGCCTACCGTGACGAACGACTTGAAGATCGCCATCGGCTTGATGCCGAGCTTCTCGGCTCGCTTCTTCTTCATCACGATCGAGGCCGCCGCACCGTCCGACAGCGGCGATGAATTGCCCGCCGTGACGCTCCCCTTGGCGGCAAACACCGGGCGAAGCTTCGAGAGCGCCTCCACGGTGGTGCCGGGGCGAGGCATCTCGTCGACCTTGAACTCGAACATCTGGCGCTCGCCGCCATTGTCGAACTTCACGCCGTGCACGGGAACGATTTCGTTCTCGAAAGCGCCTCGCTCGATCGCCGCGAGAGCCTTCTCGTGGCTCCACGCCGCGAACTCGTCTTGCTGCGTGCGGCTGATGTTGAAGCGGTTGGCCACGTTCTCGGCTGTGATGCCCATCGGCGTGTAGGTGGTGGGGTACTCCTCCATGGCCTCGGGCGAGGCACTCGGCTTGTTGCCCGTCATCGGAACCATGGTCATCGACTCCATGCCACCTGCAACGACGACATCGTCGAAGCCTGCCTTCACTGAGCCCGCCGCCATGGCAATGGCCTGAAGCCCGCTCGAACAGAAGCGGTTGATCGTCACGCCCGAGCTCTCCTCCGGGAGACCACCAAGCCTGCCGACTACGCGCGCCACGTTCATGCCCTGCTCACCCTCGGGGAACGCGCAGCCGAGGACGAGGTCCTCCACCGTGTTGGGATCCACCTCGGGGTTGCGCGCCATCAGGCCGCGAACGACCTCGCCAGCGAGCTCATCCGGACGACGATTGGCCAGGGACCCTTTCTTTGCGCGACCCACCGCGCTGCGAACCGCATCTACGACGACAATCTTACCCATGTCTCTTACTCCTGATTCCTAGTTGGCTCGTGGGGTTCTGCTTGGCCTAGTTCCGCAAAGGCTTGTTGGTGGTGAGCATGTGTTGCATGCGCTCCTGGCTCTTCGGCTCGCCGCAGAGGCTGATGAACGCCTCGCGCTCGAGCTCGAGCATCTGCTCTTCGGTGACCTCGTGGGCAGCGCCCGAAGGGCCGCCGCAGAGGACCATCGCGACCTTTCGCGCGATGAGCGCGTCGTGCGCGCTGGCGAAGCCACCCGCTTCAAGCGAGTCGATCATCATGCCGAGAGTGGCCATGCCGCTCTCGCCGGGCAGTCGGTACGAGCGACGAACCGGTGGGTGGTAGCCCGCTTCGGCCATGCCGATGGCGCGGCCCTTGGCCTCGGTGAGCAAGCGCGCCCTGTCGAAGGAGATGCCGTCGTTCTTGCGGAAGTAGCCGAACTCCCGCGCCTCGCCGGCCCCCGTGGCGACACGCGCCATCGCGATGTTCTGGAAGGTGCGCGACACGAAAGGAAGGGTGTCGACGTCGGTGTCGGCAGGAATCCCCTCGAGGGCGCGCCAGAGCATGTTCACGTTGCCGGCGCCACCGGGAAGTAGGCCTACGCCGACCTCGACCAGGCCCACGTACGTCTCCGATGCGGCCTGTACAGCATCCGCACCCATGCACACCTCGAAGCCGCCGCCGACAGTCATGCCAAACGGCGCCGCGACGACCGGGATGGTCGAGTACTTCGTGCGCTGAAGCGCACCCTGCAGCCCGCTGATCGTTGCGCGAAGTTGGTCCCACGCCTTCTGCTGCGCCGCCATCACGACCGCGAAGAGGTTGGCGCCGACGCAGAAGTGGTCGCCCTCGTTGTAGATTACCATGCCGCGGAAATCGCGCTCTGCGATCGCGGTGGCCTCGCTGAGCCCATCGACGACCGTGTCGTCGATGCTGTTGGCCTTGGTGGTGAAGGTGAGCCCGAGGATGCCGTCGCCGAGGTCCCAAGCCTGGGTGCCCCGGTTCTCGAACACCGCCGCGTCTCCTTGGCGCATGATCGTCAGAGTCGCGTTGCGCGGGTCGATGTCGCGCGCGTCGTACTCACCGGTGGTGAGATTGAAGACGCGGCCGTCGTCCGTGTAGAAACTCTCCGCGCCCGACGCCGCCATCTTGTCGATCGATTCCGGAAGCGAAAGCCCGTCCGCCTTCATGCGGTCGTAGCCGGCCTTGAAGCCGATGGCATCCCAGGTCTCGAACGGGCCGAGGTCCCAGTTGTAGCCCCACTTCATCGCATCATCGACGGCTTCGACGCTGTCGGTGATCTCGGGGATTTTGCTGGCGGAGTAGGCGAGGGTGCGCGAGAGGACCTTCCACGCGAACTGCCCCGCGGGGCCGTCGTTCTCCACGAGCGCTTTCACGCGAGCTTCGGGCGAGCCCTTGAGGCTCTTACAGAACTTCTTGATATCGGCGTCGCCCGCCTTCGGCCGGTACTCGAGCTTCACCGGATCGAAGGTCTGAATGCCTTCCCTCGTCTTCCTATAAAAGCCGCCGCGGGTCTTGTTTCCGAGGATCTTCTGCTCGACCATTGCGACCATGAAGTGCGGCGGCTTGAAGACATCGCGCTCCGGGTCATCGACCAGCGCTTCGTAGCAGTTGTCCGAGACGTGTTTGAACGTGTCGAGGCCGACCATGTCGGCCGTACGGAAGCTGGCGCTCTTCGGGTGGCCCATCGGCGGGCCGGTGATCGCGTCGACATCCTCAGGCGTAAGGCCTGCGTCGAGCATCTCGTTCATCGTGAGTGACATCGAGAAGCAGCCGATGCGGTTCCCGACGAAGTTCGGTGTGTCCTTGCCGACGACGATGCCCTTGCCGAGCTGGTTCTCCCCGAAGACCGTCATGCGCTGCATCACAGCGGGGTCGGTCTCTTCGCCCGCCACGAGCTCGAGGAGCTTCATGTATCGGACGGGGTTGAAGAAGTGCATGACCAGGAAGTTCTTGCGGAACGACTCACCGCGGCCCTCGAGCATGTCGGCGATGCGAAGACCCGAAGTGTTGGAGGCTACGATCGTGCCTTCATCGAGTGTGTTCTCGAGCTTCTCGAAGAGGCTCCGCTTGATGTCGACGTTCTCGATGATCGCTTCGATGACGAGGTCGCAGCCCTTGAGAAGGTCGATGTTGTCCTCGAGGTTCCCGATGGTGACCCGCTTCGCGTAGTTCTTGTGGAAGAACGCCGCAGGCTTCGCCTTGAGCGCGCCCTTCAGGCCCCCCGCCGAAAAGCGGTTCCTGTTGGCCGGCTTCTTCTTCTCTTCCTCGCTCAGCCCTGGGGGCACGATATCGAGCATCACCACGTCGACACCGGCGTTGGCAAAGTGCGCCATGATGCCGCTGCCCATGACGCCCGCTCCGATCACACCTGCTCGTCGTACTGGTTTCGTCATACTTCTCTCCTGAGGTTCGGGCGGGAACCTTCCGCAAGACGTGCCCGAAAGCAAGCCGTTACGTCCGTCGCCCGGTTTGTCGTCTATTTGTAAGGAGTTGCCGTGAGCGCCTCGACGAGCTCGTCGTGAATGACGCCATTGCTCGCGATCGCGCCGCCGCCGTAGATCGTTTCCTCGCCACGGAAGGAGGTGAACCTGCCGCCCGCCTCGCGGATCAGTACCGCCGGCGCACAGATATCATAGGGTTGGACTCCCGGGTCGACCATGGCGTCCGAGCGGCCGAGCAGGATTTGTCGATAGCCGTCGAAATCAGGGCATCCCCGGGCGATGTCGCACGCATCGGCCAGCCGAATTAGGGCGTCCCCGACGCCGGTCATCGTGAATTGCTGAAGGCCTCCGTGGGTCACGGTGGCGTCGGCGAGCGGAGCGACTTTCGACACCTGGACTGGCGTGCCGTTGTGCGTTGCGCCGCCGCCCTGCACAGCGACGAAGAAATCACCCGCTGCGGGCATGTAGGCGATCCCCACGACGGGCACGCCCTCCGCTTCGACTCCGAGCAAAACCGACCAGGTCGACCAGCCGCGAACGAACGCGCGCGTTCCGTCGATTGGATCAACGATGAAACGGATCCCTGATCGATCGCCGTACGTCCCTGTTTCCTCGCCGAGGAAGCCCGCGTCCGGATGCGCCGACATCACGTGGTCACGAATGATCTGTTCGGCCTCACGGTCGGCCACGGTCACCGGGCTTCGATCGGGTTTCTTCTCGGGCACGATGCCCTGTTGAAAATGCTTCAACGCGGAATCCCCCGCGCGGCGCGCCACATCTTCCAATGCGCGCAACCCATCTTGGCCACCGATACGAGTGATGTCGAACGCCTTGCTCATGTGCGGAGCATGCCCTGACTCGGCCGCTTGGTGAAGCCGAGTTGTTGCGACGACGTTTCACTGATTCTAATTGACGATCGCGATTTCTATCTCCAGGATTGCTTCATGGCGCAACGGGGGTCGATCGTGCCTTTCGCTGGATGGCGGCGGACACGTCTGCTGGGGGAATCCCCCCTGCGGCAGGCGGCGCGATCCATCGGCGACCGCGTCGTTCGCATCGCCGAAGAGGTCGTCGGCCAGGACCTCGATGCCCGCATCGCGGGGATCAAGACCCACACAAACGAGGTCGGCCACGATCCGTTCGGCTTCGACCCGGAAACGAGCCGCTACGCGCTCGCGGTGGCCGCGCTATTGCATCGCCGCTACTTCCGGACTCAGGTTTACGGAATCGAGCGGGTGCCGGAGGGCCGGGTGCTCATCGTCGCCAATCATTCGGGCCAGCTGCCGATCGATGCCGTGATGATCGCCAGCGCCCTCATGCTGGACGCCGACCCCCCGCGCTTTCCACGGAGCATGGTCGAGACTTGGACCGCGGAGCTTCCCTTCATCTCCACTCTCTACCCGAGGCTTGGACAGGTCGTGGGCTCCCCGGAGAACGCCCGCCGGCTCCTCCGGCAGGAAGAAAGCCTCATCGTCTTCCCGGAAGGCGCCCGCGGCATCAGCAAGACCTTCGATCAGCGCTACCAGCTGACCGATTTTGGCCTCGGCTTCGTGAGGCTGGCGCTCGAGACGGACACGCCCATCGTTCCGGTCGCCGTGATCGGCGGCGAGGAGCAATACCCATCCATCGCGGACTTCAAGCCGCTGGCGCGCTTGCTTCGTATGCCAGCCTTCCCGGTGATGCCGCAGATCTTCGTCGGTATGATTGCCCCCCTGCCCACGAAGTACCGGCTCTACTTCGGAGAGCCCTTCCGCTTCGCAGGGGACCCGGACGACGATGACTCGGTCATCGAAGAAAAGGTTTGGCTCGTGAAGAGCACGATTCAAAGTATGGTGAACCGCGGCCTCCGCGAGCGGAAGGGGGTCTTCGTATGAGCCTCTCGAAGCCGAGCGCGCGCCGCGGCGAGTCGGTCATCCAGCCGCGTCCTTCCGCAAGGGCTCCGGTTGCACGTGGCGTATTCGGTCGGACGGTTGCTCAGCCGCTGGCTGCGCACGAGCCGGTGAAGCCGGAGCCGCCACGAGTCGAACCGCCGCGCTCCGAGCCCGTGACGGGCCCGCGGGCGAGGCCCGCGCCCGAGGGTGCGGTGCTGGTCACCGGTATATGCGGGCGCCTCGGCAAGCTCCTTGCGCGCGAGGTCCACCGAACCGATCAAGTCGTCGGGGTCGACCGGAGAGCGTTCCCCGACCGGCCCAAGGATATCGTCCACCACCAGCTCGACATGCGTCGCAAGAAGATGAAAGACATCTTCCGCGGCCGAAACATCCGAGCCGTCGTTCATCTCGGGGTGCTCCACGACCCGCGGCGGAGCGACCGCGAGCGCCACTCCTGGAACATCGTCGCGTTCCAGAAGCTGCTGGACTACATGTCGCAGTACGAGGTGCCAAAGCTGGTGGTCCTCTCGGGCGCCAACGTATACGGACCGCAAGCGAACAATCCCCAGTTCCTGGGCGAGGACGCACCGCTGCTCGGCGCCCAGCATTTCGGTGGGATGCGTGATCTCGTCGAGCTCGACATGCTCGCGCAGAGCTTTTTCTGGAAGCACCCGGACACCGAGACGGTCATCCTCCGGCCGTGCCATGTGGTTGGACGCGTGCACAACGCGGCCAGTAACTACCTACGGCTCGAGCGACCCGTCATGGTGATGGGCTTCGACCCGATGATGCAGCTCGTCCACGAAAAAGACGTGGTCCGAGCGATTCAGCTCGCGCTACGACCCGGCGTGCGGGGCATCTTCAACATCCGAGGCCCGGGCGAGATGCCGTTGTCTCACCTCGTCCGGAAGGCGGGCGGGCGGCCCCGGGTCGTGCCGGCATCGCTCGCAAAGGTTGCCCTCGATCAGCTCTGGAAGCTTCGTCTCAGCTCGTTTCCTTCGCAGGAGCTCGACCACCTCCGTTACGTCTGCATGGTGGACGACTCGCGCGCTCGCACCGAGCTCGGTTATGAGCCGGTGCATTCCATCGAGCGCGTGCTCAGGGACGTTCGGCGCCTGCGATACCAAGTCGCCTAGCGGCACTTGCCGTCGATGCAGTCTTGTCCGCTCGTGCAGTCGCTTTGCGCGCGGCAGTCACTCAGGAGCTCGCTTTCCGCGTAGCAGAGGTCGTCGGGGCCGCAGACCGGAACCTGACCGTCGTAGGAGGCGCAGATGTCGTCCGGCGCGGTCGCGCTGGCATCACATGCCGTGCGACAGACGCCCTGTACGCAAATCGTGCCGTCGCAATCAGCGTCTGCGCGGCAGAACGGCGTTGGCGCATTCGGGTCGGGGAGGGTCCGCGGACGGCAGAAGCCCTCCGCGTCGCAGAGCTCGGTTGCTGCGTTGCAGCCCGCGTCACAGCGGCGAAGGCAGGTGCCCTCGACGCAGTTGGTCGTCAGGTCGGGGCACTCGCTACTGTCGATGCACTCGCCGATGTTGGCTTGGCAAAGGCTGTCCTGGCAGCTCGTTCCGGTCGGACAACGCGTGTCCGGGCCGCACAAGAGGAGGCATCGGTTGTTGGCGCAGGTGAAACCGGCGGCGCACTGGAAGTCGAACTGGCACGCCTCTTCGAGGGAGGTGCAGAGGTTCGCGATGCAGAGGTCGCCGGACGTGCAGTCCCCGTCGATCAAGCAAGTGCCGAAGGTCTCGGGCCGGCAGCTATTGCGGAAATCGCACTCGAATCCGGACGTGCAGTCTCCCTCGACGTTGCATTCCGCAATCGCCGGGATGTAGCAGCCGCCGTCCTCACGCTCGCAGTAGCTCCCGACAGGGCAGTCCCCGTCGGTGAGGCAGATGCCAAAGTCGTAGCCGACGCACTCGTTGCTCTCCCAGTCGCAAAAGGTGTCCGAGGGGCAGTCGAAGTCGCTTTGGCAGGAGACCTGAACCCCTCGTTCAACGGGCCCCGACCCATAGATCGGACAACCCGTGAGAAGAAGCACGAAAGGCAGAAACGAAATTGCGCGGGAATGGGCCATGTCCGAGGGACGGCCGGCCCCAAAGATCTATTCAAGACTGACGCCGCTACCCCAAAAAGGTGGTCTCGAAGGCCTGATTCTGGCGAAGCGCCTCGTAGAGGACGATGGCGACGGCGTTGCTCAGATTCAGGCTCCGGACCGCACCGAGGGTAGGAATCGCCCACACGTTTTGGCGGTCTTGGAGGAGTGCCGAGGGGAGGCCGACCGACTCCCGGCCGAAGACCAGCGCGTCGCCGGGCTCAAATGGCGCTTCGAGATAGGACTTCGAGGCGGAGGCAGAAAATAAATGAATCCGGCGACCTGAGTGTGATTCTTCGAAGTCTTCGAATGATTCGTGGCTGTGGATCTCGACCAGATCCCAATAGTCGAGCCCCGCCCGCCGGACGGCATGCTCGTCGATCCGAAACCCGAGAGGGCCGACCAGATGCAGAGGCGACTGGGTGGCCCCGCAGGTCCGCGCGATCGCTCCGGTGTTGGGGGGGATCTCAGGCTCGACCAAAACCACGTGGAAGGGCCGGGCCATGGGGTGTGCGCGGAGCTTGGGGCCTTGGGGCATGACGGTTCTTAGGATAGAGGGTAGCAGCGTGGCAAAGCGGGGATGGTTGTTGGTGGTGCTTGGCGTCGTTGGGGCTTTGCTCGTGTGGCGGCAGAGCGGGCCCGAGGCGTCGGTGTCCCTCAGGAAGTGGACCGGGGTCGTGGCGCTGGCTCCGGCGCCCGCGGGCTTGGACTGGCCCTCGATCGAGGCACATCCCCTGGTGAAAGAAGCGATCGAGGGTACGAACCCTGAGATCTTGGGCGAGGCGATGCGGGAGGCGGGCCTCCGCGGGGTCTGGGTCATGGTGACTCCCGGCGCGTCCGCGGACCCGGCGCTCGCGCTCGCCAAACGCTTCTCTGCCGGCGGGATCGTGCGGGGGTTTCGGGGTGCCGCGCTGACCGCCGGCGGGCTTCTCTACGTGCTTGAGGAAACGAAATGGCCGGCCGCTCTCACCGACCGCGTGCTCGCGCGCGTCGCACGCGGGATTCTCGAGGGCAGCGCGGCTCCGCCACTCGACGCGTTCCCGCAGGAGCTCACGGTGCCACAAGCAGTCGAGGTGCTCGTTCTGCTCACCGGCGCGCGTGGTCCGAGGCTCTGGCGTTCCGCCCGCGCCGAGTCGATCGCCGCTGGCGTGGTCACCGCCTCGCTTGCGGCGCGCCAACGTTGGGAGGAACGGATGGAGACGATGGGCGGGCCGCTCGTCGAGCGGCTGGATCAGCTCGACGTCCACGTCGCGTTTCTCTTCGACGACGGCACCTTCGATCGGGACGCCGTGTCGCTCATCGATCGGCTCGTGAAGCCGCAGCACGGCGTGGGATATGAGCAACCGAACCGATGGCGCTACCTGTTGCCGCGGGCGACCCACAACGCAGAGACCCCGACGGACGCTTATCGCCGACTGTTTCGCGACAACGGCCTCCCGGAAGACAGCTTCGAGCGCCGCGACCTCCGCCTCTATCGAATGCGGATGCGTACGGTGTCGGTCGATCAGGGTTCTACGGGCTCGAGCCGCGCCGGCGCGCCGTCGGACGCATTCGACTGATCGGGGCCCCGCTCGGCCTCAAAGGAGTCGAGCTCGGCCTCGGCGGCGGGCAGGAGCACGACGAAAGTCGTGCCGACGGTCTCGCGGCTTCGCACATCGATGCGTCCGCCCGCTTCGCTGACGATGCGTTGCGAAATCGCGAGCCCAAGACCGGTGCCTTGCTGTTTGGTCGTCACGAACGGCACGAAGAGGTTCGGGAGCAGGCCCGGCGCGAGACCGGGTCCCGTGTCCCGTACGCTGATCTGCACCCACTGGCGAGCTTGGCCGCCGGGGCGAAAGCCGTCCTGCGTGCGCGTCTCGACGTAGATGTCGCCGCCGCCGGTCATTGCTTGAACCGCATTCTGAACGAGGTTGATCAGCACTTGGCGGAGGTGCTCGATGTCGATTCGCACTTTCGGGAGGTCGGGGTCCATCGTCACATGCAGGGTGACATCGGCCGAGTCGCACTCCGGGCGAAGGAACTGGAGCGTGAGCTCCACGGCGGAGTTCACGTAGATCGGCTCCGGGTTGGTGTGTCCGGGGCGCGCGTAGTCGAGGAACGAGCCTACGACGCGGTTGAGTCTGTCGACCTCGTCGACGATGATGTCGAGGAACTCGTCGCGGTCCTCCGGATGCTCCGGGGTCTCGGAAAGGTATTGCGCACTGGCCTTGATGGAGCCGAGAGGATTTCGGATTTCGTGCGCTAGACCAGCGGCCATCTCTCCGAGCGCGGCTAGGCGGTCCTTCTCCTTCATTTGCCGATAGAGCTCGGAATTCTCGATCGTGACGGCGACCTGAGTGGCCAGCCCAGCCAGGAGTTGCACTTCTTCCTTTGAGAACGCGTCGCGAAGTCGGTCGTCCCGAACCGTGATGAAACCATAGAGGTGGTCGGACTCCCCGCGGAGACCGACGCACAGCGAGGACTGGAGCGCCCGCATCGTGACCGCGATGTCGTGTGCCGTCTCGGCTTCGCGGTCGTCGCCGAGCAAGCGGCGTTCCTCGAGCTCCCGCTCGGCGTTCTCGAGCTGGGAGGTACCGGTTCTCGACAAACGGTCGAGCAGAGGCCGGGCGGGAGCCATCTCGACGCGCTCCGGGGGCTTGGGACCGAAGTAGTCTCTCAGAGCAAAGAAGCGGGCGTCTGGCGAAAGCAGATAGAGCGCTCCCTGCGTGAACCGCGGGGACTCATCGAGACCGTCCATCAGTGCGGCGGCGAGCTCGTCGACCCCGAGGATGTGAGCGACCGCCCGCCTGAGAGCGAGGACCGTTTGCTCGAGCTCGAAACGTTCGTGGAAGAAGACCTGGGAGATCCACTTCTGCACCTGCGTTCGAACCGGATCGAAGAGGATGAGCACGACGAATGCCGAGACGACGACGTGGAGGAAGAGCTGCTCGCCTGAGACTAGGCGCATCAGCCAGAGCATGAGGGCCAGGACGAAGGCGAGGGCGGTAAGAACGCCGAGGCGGCCTGCAAGCTCGTAGAGATCGATCAGGCGGTAGTGGGTGATCGATTGCGAGAGCGCGTAGAGGAAGACCAGGATGAGGATCGTGCCGACCGGTGGGATGTCGACGCCGGCGTACGGGAGATACTCGATGACGGTGAACAAGCCGCCGAAGCCGCCGACCAGGGCGATGTAGCGAAGCCGGGCGCCTTCGACTCGGGAGTCGGTTTCGAACCCGCGTCGATAGAGGGAGCCGAGCGCCAACGAGAGGAACACCGTCACGTAGAGAAGCAGTCCTCCCACGACGACAGCATGTCCGTAGTAGGGCGTGAGCATGGCGCCGAGGAGCACGACGGCCGCCCAGAGCGAGGCCTGCCGAACGAAGCGGGTGGGTTCGGCTTCGTGGGGGACGAGGACGCTGAAGAAACGCACGGCGGACAGTGGCAGCAAGACACCGCAGATAAGGTTGAAGCGCTCCCAGAACGGCGCCCGGCCGAGCACGCCGAGCATGAAGGTGCTCACGTACCAGAGGCCCGTGTTGGTCGCGAGGATTCCGAACAGCCATCGATCGCGTTGGCGATGCGTGCGCAAGAGAACGCTTGCGGCCAGCGCGAAGCATAGCAGTGCGGCGATGAACGAGGTTTGGGTCCGCGCGTCCACGGCCGAAGCCTAACAGCTCCCCCCGGCCGGGTCAGTTGCTAGACTGCGCAGGGCGATGACGGTGGAGATTCTCGACGGCGCGATTGGAACCCAGTTGATCGCGCACGGCCTGAAGCACGACGGGCCAGAGTGGACCGCCCGCGCAGCGACCGATGCGCCGGCGCTGCTTGCCGAAGTGCATTCGGACTACGCCAGAGCGGGCGCGACGCTGCACGTCGCCAACACGTTTCGAACCCAACCCGGGGCGTTCGGGGAAGGCTGGAGGGAGGCGTTGACCGCTGCGGTGCGAATCGCGCGCGCGGCGAGTTTGGAAGACCAACGAGTCGCTGGCAGCATGGCGCCCGTCGCCGATTGCTACCGCCCGGATCTCAGCCCCGGGCTTCGCGCGCGCGACGAACACCAGCGGGTCGCCTCCGCGCTCGCTGCAGCGGGCTGTGACCTGCTCCTCTGTGAAACGTTCGCGGACGAAGCCGAGGCGCTCGTCGCCGCGGAGGAGGCCGTGCGCACCGGACTGCCGGTCTGGCTCTCGCTGACGCCGGGGCCGTTCGCCGATCTGCTCACACCGGAGGCACTCCGCAACATCGCCGAACGAGCGGTGTCGACGGGTGTGGAGCGACTCTTGGTCAACTGCGTCGCGGCGTCGCGAGCAGAGCTGTACGTAGATGCGCTCGTCGGCCTTGGGTTGCCGGTTGGCGCCTATGCGAACGCCGGCGCTCGCAAAGAGAGGCTCGGGTGGGACAACCCAAGCCGCGGCGCAGCTGAGGCGTACGCCACCTACGCGCAGAGCTGGGTCGACGCAGGCGCGACCGCGGTGGGAGGTTGTTGTGGGACGAGCCCGTTGCATATCGAGGCGTTGGCTGCGCGATTCGCCTAGGAGCTTGCGGCGTTGCGCGCCGCCTCGCTCGGCTCGATCAGCTCACGGATCGTCAGGAGCAGGTCCGATGGCTCGAATGGCTTTCGGAGCCATCTCTCCGGGTTCCCATCCGGGTCGGCATCGTCGGGCGGCGGGGCGCCGCTCATGATCGCCGCGCGCGTGACCAGGCCACTCTTCCGTAGCTTGCCTAGTACGATGTCGCCACGCTCGTCCGGCAGAGTCAGGTCGAGAAGCGCTGCCGAGAACGGCCCTTCGCATGCCAGGGCCTCGGCTGCGGTGCCGACGCACGTCGAAGCAACGCCATTGAGCGCAAGTGTCATCGAAATGAGTCCGCGCACCCCTTCGTCATCCTCGACGACGAGCACGTGGGCCTGCTCGGCGGACCCCGGCTTCATGACGCGGCTGATGCGGCTCGGCTTCGGGACCATTTCGGATTCCCGGTTCACCGCTGCTTCCGGTAGCTGAATCCGGAACTTCGCGCCGTGTCCCGGGGAGGTGTCGAGACGGATTCGGCCTCCAAGCGATTCCACGGTGCCGCGCACGATGGCGAGGCCCAAGCCCGTTCCCTCGGCCCGCGTAGTGAAGTAGCGATCGAACGCACGGAGCTTCTGCGCCTCCGACATGCCGGGGCCATTGTCTAGCACCTCGAGCTCGACCAATGTCCCGCGCTGCCGGGTGTGTATCGATACCTCGCCGCCGGCGGGCACCATCTGCACGGCGTTGTGCGCCAGATTCCACACGATAGAGAAGAGCTGAGAGCGCTTGCCTTCGACCCAGTTCGAATCGTCGACCTCAGCGCGCACCGTGACGCGTTTGCTCTGCGCTTCGGGACGCAGCAATCGCACCACATCGTGGATCACGACGGACAGATCAGTGCGTGTTCGTTCGTGGTTGGTGTTCCGGACCATTCGCAAGAGGTCTTGTGTCGCGTCCCGCGCGACCTGTGCGCTCTTTTCGATCAGCGAAAGCGCTTCTTCGGGCGGCGCTTTGTCAGGATGTTCCCGCGCGACCTGTGCCCATCCAGCGATCGCGCTCAGCGCGTTGGCGACTTCGTGCGAGACGCCCGCGGCGAGATCGGCCGCCGCGGCCTTCGCTTGAACGCTTTCCGCGATGGCGCTCTCTTGCGACGTGATGAGGAGCGCGGCGCCTCCGGGTCCGGTAGGTATCGCAAGGACCCGCACACCCGGTCGGGGTGCAATCGAGCCTTGCCTGCCAGCGCGCGCGTTTTCGATAATCGCGTCGAGCCCGGTCGTGTCCGGCGCACCGAGCAGCAGAAGCGCGCACGAGCGGAGGTCGCCCATCGGTCCAACGCCGAGTCGTCCCTGCGCCTCCGCGTTGCCCGTGACGCTGCCGTCTTCCTCTTCCTCGAGGAGGGCGAGCCGAAGCTCGTGAGCTATCCAACGGATAAGTTCTAATGTCACCGCAAACGTCCGTTTCAAGCAAAATGTAGGCGATTTTAAAGGCGCTCGTCAATCGAAAGGCATCTTTTGGTGAGTAAGTCCGCAGACCTCGCCTCAAAGGCTGGATCTGCTACCTTCGGCGCCCCATGGCGGACGCGAAAATCACCCTCGAGCAGGTGTTGCACGTCGCGAAGCTGGCCAGGCTGACGCTCTCCGACGAGGAGGCGATTCAGATGCAGCAGCAGCTCGACGCGATCCTCGAATACATGGCCGGGCTCGACGAGCTCGACGTAACCGACGTTCCTCCGACTTTCCATTCCATCCCGATGGACGCGCCGCTCCGTCCGGACGTGCCGACTCGCTGCAGCGACCGAGCTGAGATTTTGGCGCAGGCGCCGGAGAGCGAAGCCGGCGGGTTTGCGGTGCCGTTGGTTCTCGAGGTCGACTCATGAGCTTCCCTTGGGAGAGTGCGTTCGAGATCCGACAGCAGGTGGAAAGCGGCGCCGTCTCGGCGGTTGACGTGGCGCGCGCCTATCTCGACCGGGCCGAGACGCTCAACCCAAAGCTCGCGTGTTTTCTCACCCTCGACCACGAGGGCGCGCTCGCGGCGGCGGCGCAGGTGGATCGCGCTCGCGCGGCAGGCGAGACGCTGGGCCCGCTAGCCGGCGTTCCGGTCGCCGTGAAAGACAACCTCTGCACGCGGGGCGTTCGAACGACATGTGCGTCGAAGATCCTCGGGGAGTACGTCCCGCCGTACGATGCCCACGTGATCGAAGCGCTGCGCGGATCAGGCGCCGTGATTGTCGGCAAGACAAACCTCGACGAGTTCGCCATGGGGTCGTCGAACGAGAACTCCGCGTTCGGCAATGTTGCGAACCCCTGGGCACTCGACCGGGCGCCAGGCGGATCCTCGGGCGGCTCGGCGTGCGCGACAGCCGCCGGGCTCGTCCCAATCGCGCTCGGAAGCGACACCGGCGGCTCCGTACGCCAGCCCGCGGCCTTCTGTGGCATAACGGCGATCAAGCCGACCTATGGGCGCGTCTCCCGCTACGGGCTCGTTGCGTTCGCGTCGTCGCTCGACCAGGTCGGCCCGATGGCGCGCTCGGTCCGTGAGGCGGCTGCGCTTCTCGAGGTCGTGGCTGGGCACGACGGCCGGGACGCGACGTCTGCCGATCGCGAGGTCGGGCCGTACCTCGCGGCGTGCGACCGAGGTGCCAAAGGGCTTCGTGTCGGTGTGGTCCGCGACCTCTTGGAAGGCCTTCAAGACGACGACGTTCGCAAAGCGGTGGAGGCAGGTCTCGCGGCTCTCGAAAAGGACGGGGCCACGCTGGTGGACGTCTCGCTACCCCACGCCAAGCACGCGGTTTCGGTCTACTACCTGATCGCGACGGCCGAGGCGTCCAGCAACCTCGCTCGATTCGACGGTATTCGCTACGGCCTTCGTGTGCCAGGCCAGGATCTGGCGGAGACGTACACCAACACGCGCGCGCAGGGCTTTGGACCAGAGGTGCGTCGCCGCATCATGCTCGGCACGTATGCGCTGTCGGCGGGGTACTACGACGCGTTCTATTTGAAGGCGCAACGGGTACGGACGCTGATTCGACGCGACTACGACATCGCGTTCGAGCACTGTGACGTCGTGTGCACGCCGACGACGCCGACACCCGCGTTCGCGCTCGGCGAGAAAACGAGCGATCCGCTCGAGATGTACCTCGCCGATATCTTCACGCTGCCGCCGAGCCTCGCAGGCCTCGCCGCGATCAGCACGCCGTGCGGGAAGTCCTCGGACGGCCTCCCGATTGGGCTTCAGTTGGTCGCCGCGCCGTTCGAGGAGGAACGGCTCTGCAGCGTGGCGCAAGCCGTCGAGGACGCGTGCGGTTTGGCCGCCGAGCATCCTCGGGCACTCGACTGATGCGCGAGGGAGCTACTTCCCGTCGATTTGGCGATGATCGCCGTCGGCCGAAGGCGGCTGGCCGCCTTGCTTGAACATGATGGTTGAGGGCTGGCTGCGGCGCTCTTCGCCGGCGACCTCGACCCGATTGCGGCCCCTTGCTTTGGCTCGGTAGAGGGCCTGGTCGGCTTCCTCGATTAGCGCGTCCCCCGTTACACCCGGCCGCAACATCGAAAGGCCGATGCTCACGCTGATCTGTTCAGGCCCACCTTCGACCTGATCGGTGTTTGCGAGCCTGCCGCGCAACCGCTCTGCGACGATTCGTGCCGCCGTGAGCTTGATCTCCGAGAAGATCACCAAGAATTCCTCGCCGCCCCAACGTGCGACGACGTCGTTGCGGCGCACGTATTCCGTGAGCGACGCGGCGATCTGTTGCAAGACGTGGTCTCCTGCACCGTGCCCAAACTCGTCATTGATCGCTTTGAAATGATCGACGTCGCACATCGCGACGCAAAGGCCCGTGTTGTTGCGCCGCGCACGCGCGATTTCCTCTTCGAGACGCTTCGTTGCGTGCCGCCGGTTGTAGAGGCCCGTGAGGCCGTCGGTGAGTGCGAGGAGCTTGGTCTCCTCGATGAGGAAGAGGGACTTTACGACGACGCCGAGGGCATCGGCGATGAGTTTCGCGCTGCGCATGTCGCCGTCGCCACACATGTTCGCGCCGCCGAATACCTGCAGACCGCCAAGGCGCTCCTCTCCGACGTGGATGTCGAATGTTCGGGACGGCCCGCTGACGACGTCGCGGCCGTCGCCGAACTTCGGATCCCGCTCCACCGTCGCGCATGCCGCTCCGAGGCTCTTCTCGGGGATGCCCAATGCCGCCATGCCCGGCAAAGCGTCGTCTTCCGGCCATGGCCCTCGGGCGCGAATGGAATAGGTCGGCCCTCCAGGGCCGAGCAGATGCAAGACGAGGTACGGGCAGCCGATCACCTCCCCGGCCAGCGCCAGCACGTGCTCGCCGAACTCGATTCGGTCGTTCACGTAGTTCATCAGCCGGCGCACTTCGGACTGCACGACTACATCGAACAGGTGGTGATCGAGGACTGCGCTCACGCGTGCCAGCGGTGTCCCCTTGAGCTCCGGGACGCGGCTACGTCGAGGTGTTCGGCCCGTCATGAGCTCTTGGACTGCGGGGAGAAGCCGCTCGTCCATGTCTTCTTTCGAGAGGTACACGTCGGCGCCGGCGTTGCGTCCCCAAAAACGGGTGTGCGCCCCCTCGGCGGCGGTAAGCAGCATGAACGCGATGTCCGCCATGCCTGGGTCTCCGCGCAGGACACGGCAGAACTGAACGCCGGTGATTGCATCCATCTCGACGTCACTCACCACCAAGTCGAAAGTGCGTTCGAGCGTGAGATCGAGGGCTTCTTCGCCGGAACCCGCTTCGGTGATTTCGAAGTCCATCGTCTCGAGCTTTTGGACGACACGCCGGCGGATCGACGGACTGTCATCCACCACCAGAACCCGAAACCGCTCGGGCGCGCCGCTCCCCTGCCTAGACTTCAAAGGTATGTTTCCCCACCTTCATGATGGAAAAAACCTAGCCGAAATGCCAACGTATCTCGGTTTTGTACGCCATGGCCTTCCGTTCGGGGTGCGCTATAACCCCGCGGCATGACCGCCTATGAGCCCGTGATCGGCCTCGAAGTGCACGCCCAGATGCGCTCGCGAACCAAGCTGTTTTGCGGTTGTCCCACCGAGTATGGGGCACCGCCGAATGAGCACACGTGTCCAGTATGTTTGGCACTTCCGGGGGCGCTGCCGGTGCCGAATCAGAAGGCCATCGAGCTGGCCGTGCAGGCGGGTCTAGCGCTCGAATGTGAGATTGCCTCTCATAGTGTGTTTGCGCGGAAGAACTACTTCTATCCGGACCTTCCCAAGGGTTATCAGATCTCTCAGTTCGAGCTCCCGCTCAACGGCGAGGGCCACCTCGACATCGAGGTCGACGGCGAGGCCAAGCGCATTGGCATCACGCGGATCCACGTCGAGGAGGACGCCGCCAAGAACATCCATGGTGCGGGGTCGAGCGCGGTCACACTCGTCGACTTCAACCGCGGTGGCACGCCGCTCATCGAAATTGTCAGCGAACCGGACCTTCGCAGCGCGGACGAAGCGGAAGCCTACCTGCGGAAGCTTCGCGACATACTGATGTTCATCGGCGTCAACGACGGGAATCTCGAGGAGGGATCCTTCCGGTGCGACGCCAACGTATCGATTCGTCCCGTCGGCCAAGAAGAGCTCGGGACTCGCACCGAGCTCAAGAACATCAATTCGTTTCGGTTCGTGAAGAAGGCGATCGATCACGAGATCGCGAGGCAAGAAGGCGTGCTTCAGAGCGGCGGCAAGATCGTACAGGAGACGCGCACTTGGAGCGAAGGGCAGGGCAAGACGATATCCATGCGCGGCAAGGAAGAGGCGCACGACTACCGCTACTTCCCGGACCCGGATCTGTTGCCCGTGGTGGTCGGCGTTGCGCAGATCGAGGAGCTTCGGGCTGCGATGCCCGAGCTTCCGGTCGCCAAACGGGCGCGTTGGCAAGCCGAGATGGGGATCACCGAATACGACGCAGGCGTCCTGTCGGCGCATCCGGCGATCGCCATCTACTTTGAGGACGTAGCCGTGGCCCTCGCCGAGCAGAGTGGGAAGAAGCTCGCGAACGTTGGCAAGAAGGCCGGTAACTTCGTTCAGGCCGAGGTCCTTCGGCACACCACGACCGACGGACTCGAGGCATTGTTCCCGGTGGCGGCGAGCTCGGTTGCGGAGCTCTTGGCGTGCGTCGAGGACGGTACGATCAACGGAAAGATCGCCAAGAAGGTCTTCGCCGACATGGTCGGCACCGGAAAGGCGCCAAAGCTGATCATCGACGAGCGGGGGCTGGCGCAGGTCACCGACACCGGGGCCATCGAAGACGAAGTGCGCCGGATTATCGAAGCCAACCCGTCACAGGTCGAGCAGTACAAGAGCGGCAAGGAAAGCCTCATCGGCTATTTCGTCGGCCAGGTGATGAAGGCGACCAAGGGGGCCGCGAATCCCAAGGTCGTCAACGAGACCCTCCGGCGGCTCTTGGCCGAGCAATGAGCGGCCGGCTCTCGCGCGACCCGTTGAGCGGGGCGGAATGGTTCGCCGTCGAGATGGATCCGGCGACGCACGAGGTGGTGATCCTCGACCAGCGCTTGCTCCCAAGTGAAGTGCGCTACCACCGTTGCGGCAAAGCCGACGAGGTCGCGAATGCAATCCGCGAGATGGTCATTCGGGGAGCGCCCGCGATTGGCATCGCAGCTGCGTACGCGCTCGCACTGGTGGCGCGCGACGAGCGGGGAGACGCCAAGATGTTCCTCGTGGCCAATGGCATGGCCGGCCGGATCCTCAACGGCACGCGGCCGACGGCGGTGAACCTTGCCTGGGCCATTGCACGGATGTCGCGCAAGGCCGGCGAGGTTGCGGAGCTCGATCCGGACGCACGCTTCGAGGGGATGCTCGCCGAGGCCGAGGCGATTCACCGCGAAGACGTAGCGGCGTGCAGACGCATCGGTGCGCTCGGCGCCGAGGACGTTCCGGACGGAGCGGTCATACTCACCCACTGCAACGCTGGTGCTCTTGCGACGGGGGGCTACGGGACCGCGCTCGGCGTGATTCGTGCGGCGCACGCCCAGGGCAAGAACATCCGCGTGCTGGCCGATGAGACGCGCCCGTACCTACAGGGCGCTCGCCTGACCGCGTGGGAGCTTCACCAGGACGGCATCCCCGTCGAGGTGATCACGGACAACATGGCGGGCCATTTCCTCCAACGAGGCGAAGTTCGATTCGTCGTGGTCGGGAGCGACCGCATCGCCGCGAACGCCGACGTTGCAAACAAGATCGGCACGTACTCGGTTGCCGTGCTTGCGAACCAGCATGAAGTCCCGTTCACGGTCGCGGCGCCATGGAGCACCGTGGATCTCAGAACGCGTTCGGGAGCCGACATCCCGATTGAAGAGCGGTCACGGGACGAGGTAGCCCGCATTGGTGACACGATCCTGGTGGCTGACGGAATCGAATGCCGCCATCCCGGGTTTGACATCACGCCTGCGGCCTTGGTCGACGCCATCTACACCGAACGCGGTGTCGTTCATCCCAAGGCCGGCGAACGTCCCGACGTGCTGATTACATAGAGTCAGAGCAGCGCCTCGCGCGGCGTTCACGCAAGGGTTTCGCCCTGCCACAGCGCCTCGGGCCCGCTTCGCTGGCGCACGACGCGGAAGCGAGCACCGTCGACCAAGACTTCAGGTGGCAAAGGACGCGCATTGTACATGCTCTGCATCTCTCGTCCGTAGGCGCCTGCGCCGCGAATGGCGAGCAGCTCACCCGGCTTCAGCTCCGGCAGCGGGCGTTCCTTGGCGACGAAGTCTCCCGACTCGCAGACAGGGCCGACGACGTCTACGGGTACGAGTTTCGCATCACGCGTGGGTTCAGTGATGGGCATGATCGCGTGGTACGCGCCGTAGAGAGCCGGGCGAATGAGCTCCGTCATCGCCGCATCGACGATGACGAAGCGGCGATCACCCTGCGACTTGGTGTAGAGCACGCGGGTCAGCAGGACACCGGCGTCGCCGACGAGCGCGCGGCCCGGCTCGGTGATGATCTCGATGTCGGGGCGCAGCATGCCCGAGGCTTCGAGGCCCTCGCGGATCGCTTCGCCAAATGTGACCGCGGGCGGGTAGGGGTCGACTTCCTGGCCGTAGTGCATCGGCCAGCCGCCGCCCACGTCGATCGCGCGCAATCGAGCGCCATCGTGGATGCATCGCTTCGCGAAATTGCCGAGGAGCTCGATGGCCTCGCGGAGCGGCTGGGGCGAGGAGAGTTGCGAGCCGATGTGGCACGCGACCGCCTCGAGCTCGAGGTGCGGGCTCTGCAGGATTCGTGGGAGCACTGACTCCGCCACGGGGATGGCGAGCCCAAACTTCGACTCTTGAAGCCCTGTCGCGATGTACGGGTGGGTCTTTGGGTCGACGTCTGGGTTTACGCGAAGACCGATCGATAGGGTTCGGCCGAGCTCGAGGGCAACGCTCTCGACGACGTCGAGCTCTTGCACGTTTTCTACATGAAGCGCCCGGATGCCCGCCTGTGCGGCGGCGACGATTTCCTCGCGACGCTTGCCGACGCCGCTGTAGACGATTCGCTCGGGCGGAAAGCCCGCCTTCAATGCTCGCTGCATCTCGCCGAGAGATACGATGTCCGCCCCGCAGCCTTGCGACGCTAGCCGAGCCAACACCGAGAGGTTTCCGTTGGCCTTGACCGCGTACGCGATCAGGTGGGGCGCGAAGCTCAGCGCTTCGTCGATTGAGCGGTAGGCATCGTCGATGGCGGCGCCGGAATAGACGAATGCCGGCGTGTCGACCGCGCTCGCGATCGACTCGAGGGAGGCCTCCTCGCACGAAAGCGTGCCCTCGCGGTACGAGAACCAGGGCGACTCCGGAATATGCACGTTCGACATGGAAGCCCTTTATGCGTCTCGGCGAGCCTGGAGTCGACCCCGGAGCTCCGCGATCGCGCTCGCCACCCGGCCTCGTGCAGGTCCGCCGAACACGTCCCGCCGCTCGACCGCCGTCTCCATGTCGAGAGCCGCGAAGATCGAGTCGTCGAAGGCGTCGTGGGCGGTCTCGTAGCTTTCGAGCGAGAGCTCGGCGAGGGTCTTCCCCTCCTTCATGGCCTGCTGAACGAGCTTGCCCGCGACGTGGTGGGCCTCTCGGAACGGGACGCCTCGCGTCGCCAGCCAATCGGCGACCTCAGTTGCGTCGAGGAAGCCAGCTTGGAGTGACCCCGCCATCCGCTCCTCGTCGAAGGTCGCGGATGCAATCGCGCCTGCGAGCACTGCGAGGCAGTCATGCACGGTGTCGAAGGCTTCGAACACGGGAGCCTTGTCTTCCTGCAGATCTCGGTTGTACGCGAGTGGGAGTCCCTTCAGCATCACCAACAAGTTCACCAGCGAGCCGACGACGCGACCGGTCTTGCCACGGACGAGCTCGGGCATGTCGGGGTTCTTCTTTTGCGGCATGATCGAAGAGCCGGTGGTGAACGCATCGCTCATCTGCATGAACGCGAACTCTTGACTCGACCACAGCACGAGCTCTTCGGCAATTCGCGAGAGGTGCACAGAGCAGATCGCAAGCGCGCTGACCGCCTCGAGGAGGAAGTCGCGGCTGCTGACCGCGTCGAGGGAGTTTCGCATCGGTCGGTCGAAGCCGAGCGACGCCGCGGTGGTCTCCCGATCGATGGGAAAGGTCGTGCCTGCCAAGGCGGCGGCGCCAAGAGGAGACTCGTTCATTCTCTTCGCGGCATCGACCACGCGGCTTCTGTCGCGTTCGAGCATCTCCGCCCAAGCGAGCAAGTGATGCGCAAGGCGTACCGGTTGCGCACGTTGGAGGTGCGTGTACCCCGGCATCAAGACGTCTAGATGGGCGTCCGCCTGTTCCACGAGGACTTCGAGGAGTCGGTCGATGTCCTTGGCGACCATGCCGCACGCTTCCCGGGTCCACAGACGCATGTCCGTCGCTACTTGGTCGTTTCGGCTGCGGCCGGTGTGTAGCCGCCCGCCGGCTTCGCCGATGGCTTTGGTCAGCGCCGCTTCGATGTTCATGTGAACGTCTTCCTTGGCGGCGTCCCAGTGGAAATCGCCCGCCTCAATCGAGGCGCGGATCTTCCCGAGGCCCGACTCGATCAGCCTGGCGTCGTCCTTGGTCAGCACGTTGCGGTCCGCGAGCATGCGCACGTGCGCGATCGAGCCGTCGATGTCCTGCGGCCACAGCCGGCCGTCGACGTCCACGCTTGCGCTGAACCTCGCCGCGATCGCGTCCAGTTCTTCCTCGAACCGTCCGCCCCATGCCTTGTCACTCATCGTTCGTTCTCCGCTATTGCCGCGTCGGCACCCGCAGGTCTACACGGCGAAGCAGGCGGGAGCCAGCCCGAAGCGCCCAGACCTCGGTAGCGGTGGCGAGGAGCGCCGCGGCGACAGGGGTCATCCAGGTGAGGGAGGCGCCCGTAGCGACGACGGCAGTCACCGCGACACACGCGCCGAGGCTCCGCCAGGTCGAGCGTTTCACCGCCCTGGCGATCCAGAGCGCGCCCGCGGCGTCACGGACGTCATGGCTGGCGACCACGATGCCGCGTTCCTCGAGCGCCGTGCCCACCAGCCGGAGCGAGATGGGGACGTCGGCGGCGGCCAGCACGGCGTCGTCCTCGCCCCCCCGCCCGATCGCAGCGACCACTTCGCCTGTTTCGCGAAGCGCCCGCACCTCATTCACGCGCTCGTGCGGCAGCAGGGGCGCCTTCACCTGGGGGGCTCCGAGATTTGAAGCGATGCGCTCGACCGTCCGGCGGTCGTCCCCAGATAGAATGACGACCTCGCAGGGAAGGTCCGTGATACGTTGAACCGCGTCGCGAGCGCCCACGTGCGTCGGGTCGAGGATCGCGAGAAGTGCCTCTAGGTTTCCGTCGATGGCGATGAAAATCGGCGTAAGCCCCTCGTTCTCGACGTGCTTGGCCTCGTGGTCTGCGGCAGCAACGCTGATCCCCTCGTCGAGCAGGAGCTGTCGTCGCCCAACCACGACTGGAACGCCATGCGCGGTGATGGCGGTGACGCCCAGCCCCGGAAGCGCTTGCTCCTTACGCACCGCGGCGCGCCGGTAGCCTTGCTCGTCGACATGCCGTTGGATGGCTCGCGCGATGGGGTGGTCTTCCGCGGCGCGCTCTGCGGCGGCTGCCAACGCAAGGACTCCGTCGAGCTTCGTGGGTCCGAGCGACTTCGCTTGCTGCACGATGGGCTCTCCCGCCGTCAACGCGCCGCGCAGGAGAATCGCCGTGGTGCCGACGCGGCTGGCGTTTCGAATTCCACGCGAGCTTCCGAAGAGCATCCCGCGTCGCGCCGACGCCAAAGCCCCGGCGTGGAGGGGGGCATCGAGGGAGGCGAGGAGCGCGAGGACGGGCACGCCAAGCAGCAACGTGGCGGCGGAGGCGGGGCCGAGCCAAAGGAGGAGCGCGAGCGCAGCAGGCGCTAGGGCGACCCAGCTCCAATGCACCACCGCAAGCCGCACGCGGGATGCAGCCGCCCAATTCCATTCCGCTGGTGTTCCAAGCTCGGCTGCGCGCACGATTCCGCGCTCGTGTCCCGTTCGGCGAACACGGATCGTGATCGCGCCCTCGAGGATCCGTGTGCCTGCGAGGATGAAGTCGCCTTCGGTGTAAGGCTTGGAGTGCGCGGCGTTCGGGAAGCGAAGTCCCTGAGCGGAGCCTTCTTCGATCACGCCGTCTTCTGGCGCCCGTTCGCCGTCCAGTACGACCACGATGTCACCCTGGCGAAGCTCCGCGACCGCGATCTCTTCGTACGCGGATGGGTCGCGAGCCGGGATGCGCGCAACTTCGGGCAGGGTGCCGAGCAGCTCACGTGAGAGGGTGCGCGAAGGTTCGAGCATCGAGGCGTGGACCGAGTTGCGAAGCGACACGGCGATGGCCGCGAGTGCCGCCCCCATCAGGGACCAGCGTTGCGAGTCGGGGCTTTGCGTAAGAACTGAGGCGAGCACCGCGAGCCCGAGGCCGAGTGGGGCCACGAGTCGCAAGGAAAGGCTCCCTCGTAGCGGCCTGATCGGGATGCGCGCGTTGACGGCGGCACACAACGCCAGGAGGAACGCAGCAAGCCAGCCGAGCTCGGGGCTCGGCGTGGCGAGGACGATGCCCAGCGCCAGCACGGCGAGTCCCGTGGCGAGCAGCGGATCGTAGCCGCGTGAGCCTGGGCCCTCGCGTGCGCCATCATCCTCCTCCTCTCGCACCAAGGTCGCCTCGCGAACCAAATCGGGAATCGACGGGCGTTCGAGCCGGGTCTGGTCCGCGGGGGGCCGTGCGGTCGCGTCGAACGGTCGATCGCCTGCGAGGAATCGCTCGCGGCAGGAGTCACCGCAGAGGAAGCGGGTCCCATCCTCGAGCCACAACACTCGGGACGCCCGGAGAGGGTCCACCGGCCGATTGCACGTTGGGCAGGGCTGCGAGGTGAACCGTGGCCGCTCGGGGAGCATCGTTGAGGCTCCTACGAGGAATCGACAGCCGGTCAAGGACGCGGTAAGTGAGCGCCCGGAGGTCAGATGACGACGCGTGTGGAAACCGATTCGATGGGCCCCGTCGAGGTGCCTGCGGACAAGTACTACGGCGCCCAGACCATGAGGTCGCGCATGAACTTTCGAATCGGCACGGAGACTATGCCGATCGAGATCGTACGAGCCTTCGGCATCCTCAAGAAGGCCGCTGCGCTCACCAATAGCGACCTCGACAACCTCGACAAGGAGGTCTGCGACCTCATCGTTCGCGCCGCAGACGAGGTCATTGCGGGCAAGCTCGACGATCATTTCCCGCTGGTCGTGTGGCAGACCGGTTCGGGGACACAATCGAACATGAACGTCAACGAGGTCATCGCGAACCGCGCGATCGAGCTCGCAGGCGGAGAGCTCGGCAGCAAGACGCCGGTTCACCCCAACGACCACGTGAACCGTTCTCAGTCCTCGAACGACACGTTTCCGACCGCAATGCATATCGCCGCTGTGATCGCCATCGAGGAGATGGTCCCGAAGGTGCGCGTTCTTTGCGACACCCTCGACTCCAAAGCCAAAGCGTTCGCACACATCGTGAAGATCGGGCGCACGCATCTTCAGGACGCGACGCCGCTGACTCTCGGCCAAGAGATCAGCGGATGGGTTGCGCAGATCGATCATGGCCTTTCGGCCATCGAGGCGACGATGCCTCAGCTACGCGAGCTCGCGCTCGGGGGCACCGCCGTTGGCACCGGCCTCAACACGCATCCGCAGTATGCGGATCGCGTCGCCGCGAAGATCAGCGAGCTGAGCGGCGAGGCGTTCATCTCGGCGCCGAACAAATTCGCAGCGCTCGCCGCACATGACGCGTTGGTCGGCACGAGTGGAGCGCTAAAGCAGCTTGCGGTTGCGCTGATGAAGATCGCGAACGACGTTCGCTGGCTATCCTCGGGCCCGCGCTCCGGCATTGGCGAGATCCGTATTCCGGAGAACGAGCCAGGAAGCTCGATCATGCCGGGCAAAGTGAACCCGACTCAGTGCGAGGCAATGACGATGGTGTGCACCCAGGTGATGGGCAACGACGCGACCATTGGGATCGCCGGCTCGCAGGGCAACTTCGAGCTAAACGTCTACAAGCCGGTCATGGCGTACAACCTCCTTCAGTCGGTGCGTCTGCTCGGCGACGCATGCCAGAGCTTCAATGACAACTGCGCCGTCGGTATCGAACCAAACCTCGAAACCATCGACGACAAGCTGCGCCGCTCGCTCATGCTCGTGACGGCTCTCAATCCGATCTGCGGCTACGACAACGCCGCCAAGATCGCGAAGCACGCCTACAAGAACAACACCACGCTGCGCGAGGCCGCGGTCGAGCTCGGCATTCTCAGTGGCGAGCAGTTCGACGCTGCGATCAAGCCGGAGGAAATGGTCGGGCCACTCAAGGTATGAGCGTCGAGATTAGGCAGCACCGACCGGGCAAGGATCTGAAGGATTTCATTCAGGTCGCCTTCGATGTCTATGCGGACGACCCGGCCTGGGTGGCGCCGCTCAACATGGAGATCAAGGACCGGCTGACGCCGAAGAAGAACCCATTCTTCGAGCATGCCGAAGTGGCCCTCTTCACCGCCTGGAGGGACGGAAAGGCCGTCGGGCGGATCTCGGCGCAGATCGACCACGAGCACCTTCGCATCCACAAAGACAACGTAGGCTTCTTCGGCTTCTTCGACACCATCAACGATCAGGAGGTGGCGACCGCGTTGCTCGACGCCGCCGAGAATTGGCTCGTCAATCGGGGTGTGTCCGTCATGCGCGGACCCTTCTCTCTCTCGATCAACGAAGAGACCGGGTTGCTCGTCGAGGGCTTCGACAAGCCGCCGGTCCTGATGTCGCCGCATCACCGCGACTACCAGGGAGGGCTGGCCGAGGGCGCCGGTCTGGTGAAGGCGAAAGACTGCTACGGATGGTGGTACGACGTGGTCTCGCCGACGCCGCGCGGGCAGAGGGCATGGGAGTCGATCGTCGCCTTGCCCGAGGTTCGTTTCCGGACGGTGGATCGGAAGAACCTCGAAAACGAGGTTCACGACCTCCTCGACGTCTTCAACGACGCCTGGCAGCACAATTGGGGCTTCGTACCGGCGACCGACGCGGAAGCCAAGAAGATGGCGGCTGACCTTGCTCTCATTCTCAACGATCTTTCGTTCTTTGCGGAGATCGACGGGCAGCCTGTGGCGATATGCGTATGCCCGCCGAATCTCAACGAAGTGATCGACGATTTCGGCGGGAAGCTCAGCCCGCGAAACATCGCAAAGCTCGTCTGGCGCCTGAAGGTCAAGGGGCCCAAGTCGGCGCGCTTGATCCTGCTCGGAATTCGCACCGAGCTCCGCGGCAAGAGGCGCTACGCGCCGCTCGCTCAGGCGATGATCAACGAGCTCATCCGGCGGGGCCTCCGCATGGGGTACGAGTGGGCCGAGCTCGGCTGGACCCTCGAAGACAATCGATTGATCAACGCGGCCATTCGGAGTGTGGGCGGCAAGATCTACAAGCGGTACCGCATCTACGAAAAGCCGATCCCGGCCTAGCGGCGAATCTCGAGGCTCTCGCCGTCGGTGGTGATGACCACCCCGCCGCCGAGGTCGGTGCGAAGGACCTGGGCGCCCCCCTCTCTGAGTCGGGCCAGCACGGAGAGGCTTGGGTGGCCATACCGGTTCCCGGCGCCGCTGCTGACGACGGCGATGGAGGGGCGAGCTGCCTCGAGAAACGCTCCGCTGCTGGAGGTGCGGGAGCCGTGGTGTGCCACCTTGAGGACGTCGGCGGGGCGGACGAGTCCGCGCTCGACGAGCAGGTGCTCCGCGTCGGCTTCGAGGTCGCCGGTCATCAAAAAAGAGCGGTCCCCGTACGTGAGTCGCAGCGTGAGCGAGTTGTCGTTGAGCTCGAGCAAGGGGTCGTAGTGCGGGCAGGGCCACAGGAGCTTGAAACGGGCGCCTCCGAAATTATGTGTGGTTGCGCATAGTTCAGGCGCGAAACGAAGCTTGGTACCAAGACGCAACGCCTTCGAGAGCAGCCGCTCCATCGTCCTCTCGCGCTCCTCCACGAGGAGCTGACCACTGAGCCAAATCTCACCAACCTCTACTTCGTCGAGCAACTCGTCGAGGCCGCCGTAGTGGTCCGGGTGCCCGTGGGTGATGACGAGCAGATCGATTCGCGTGCGGCGGCGGGCCGCCAGCAGGGCACGAAGCTCTCGGCCTGCGGGGTGGCGGCCGCCCTGGCCGGTGTCGATCATGGCGAGCCGTCCATCCGGGAGGTCGATGAGGGCCGCGTCCCCTTGGCCGACATCGATGAACGACACGCGCATCGCGTCTCGAGGTTGCTCGCGCGCGATCAGCGCATGCTCCGCGACCATCCAGAAGGCGGAGGCTACGACGATGATCGCCATCCGGCGCGACCAGCCTCGCGCGAGGAGAAGAAGGAGACAGGCTAGGAGCACGACAAGCCCTTGTGCGGGGTCGAGCGGCGGAAGGCGCTGGGTCACAGCGAGAGGGGCGAGCGCGTCGCAGGCGCCCAGCAACACCCGTACCGCGAGGGCCAACGCTTCGCTCGGGAGCGGCGCCCACGTGGGGAACCAGGCGGTGAGAGCGACCAGGTGCGCCAAGGGGATGACGACCCAGCTTCCGAGAGGCAGGACGACGATGTTGGCAAGCCATCCAATGAGGGGCACACCACCGAACCACCACCACACCATCGGCGCTGTGGCGACCAGCGTCCTCGCGCTCACCGTGGCCGCCCCGCGAAGCCATCGCCAACCCGGACTCCCCGCGGGCCGCCGGGCGCCGAGTATTGCGGAGGTGGCGACAATCGAGAGAAGGAACGCCGGCCGAAGCGCCATCGACGGTTCAGGCGCTGAGAGGACCAGCGCTGCCGCTGCGGTGATGGCAGCGGGCGAAGGGCGTCGACCCGCCGCGACCAACGCCCACGTGAAGGCTGCCGTGATGGCGGCGCGCGATGCGCTCGGGGAGCCGCCCGCAAACGTCGCGTGAAGCAGCGTGAGCGGAATACCGAGGCCCGCAGCGATACGGCGGGCGTCGAGACCAATCGCCAAGCCGCAGAACAGCCATCGAAGAACCCCAACGAGAGTGCCGCTGACGAGAGCGATGTGGAGACCGGAGACGGCGAACAGATGGGCCAAGCCGACGGCCGCAATGACCCGCCGGCGCTCGTAAGGGAGGGCCGCCCCATCGCCGAGTACCAACGCGCGCGCCACGGCGGCCGCATCTTTCGGGAGGCTCTTGTCCAAGTGGCGGCGCACCCGGGCCCGAGCCCGATGAATCGAAGCACGCCAGCGGGGCACGTGGAGCACTTCCAATGGCCGCTCCCGGCGCCAGCGCGCCCAGCACTCGCCCCGTGGCCGCGACAGTGAAGGGTGCGGCGAGGGATTTCGAAGCGTCGTGCGGGGTCGGACCTCCGCGCTGAACGCCACTAGGCTGCCACGGGGTGGGGCTTGGTCGAGGTCGATCCGAGCGGCTAGAAGCTGCCCCTCCGGTACGCGGGTGCCGAGCCCCGCGATCCGTGCGTCGAGGATCCGCAGCCGCACGAGCGCGTCGTCCTGGCGTTGCCGAACCGACTGCACCTCGGCGGTCCCGAGGATCTCCCCGGACGCTGTGCATCGAGGCGCCGCCGCGTGGATCACGCCGAGCCCGGACAAGCACGCGAGCCCCGCAAGTGGCACGATCCAGAGGCGCGCTCGGAGATCGCGCCCGTGGAGGCTCAGCGGCAGCGCGCCGAGGAGCGCTCCGGCCACCAAGAGGGGACCCGCGGTCGGTTGCCATTGCGCGCCCACGAAGAGCCCGGTGAGCCATGCACTCGCGATCCATGGAAGCACCGGGTCGGAGGAGCAAGCGGCATGCCTGTCGGCGGAGGCGCAAAAATTGCGGCGCGACGAGCGCTCCGCCTGACGGGCGCCAGTGGGCTCCGTCGGTCCGCCAGCGCATTTGTCATTCGACAACTCCCGGCTTGGGAGACATGTTGGCGCGCATGACGACGAAGTGGGTATACACGCTCGACGAGATTGACCAGGCGGAAGCGGCCGTGGATGGCGACTGGGATCGCGTGCGCGGGCTGCTTGGGGGCAAGGGTGCGAACCTCGGGGAAATGAACCGGCTTGGTGTTCCCGTACCGCCCGGCTTCACCATCACGACCGAGGCGTGCAACAGCTACCTGCAGCGGGGAAGCGCGTTCCCGCCGGAGCTCTGGGAGCAATCACTCGCCGCGCTTCGCACGATGGAGGCCCAGACCGGGAAGAAGTTTGGCGACCCGTCGAACCCGTTGCTCGTTTCCTGTCGGTCCGGGGCGAAGTTCTCGATGCCTGGCATGATGGACACGGTCCTCGACATCGGTCTCAACGACGAGGTGACCCAGGGCATGATCAAGCTAACGGGCAACGAGCACTTCGCGTACGACTCGTATCGCCGGCTGATTCAGATGTTCGGCACCGTCGTGCTCGGCGTGCGGGACGAGCCGTTCGAAGACGCGCTCGCGAGCCAGCGCGAAACGCGCGGAGTGACGAGTGATGCGGACCTCACGGGGGACGACTTTCGCGTCATCGTCGACAAGTTCAAAGAGATCGTGCGCCGCAATGCGCGGACCGAGTTTCCCTCAAACGCCGAAGAACAGCTCGAGATGGCGATCCGAGCCGTGTTCGACAGCTGGAACGGCAAGCGCGCGCGCGACTACCGTGAGGCGGCGGGCATCCCCCACGACCTCGGCACCGGCGTGAGCGTCGTCACCATGGTGTACGGCAACCTTGGGGACGGCTCGGCGACTGGTGTGGCGATGTCGCGCAACGCGACCACCGGCGAGAACGTGCTCGAAGGTGACTACCTCACGAACGCGCAGGGTGAGGACGTGGTCGCCGGAGCGCGACCCACCAAGCCGCTCGAAGAGCTCAAGACAGAGATGCCGGAGATCTACGCTCAGTTCGAAGGAATCGCGGGGAGACTCGAGAAGCACTATCGCGACATGCAGGACATGGAGTTCACTGTCGAGCGCGGGAAGCTCTGGATCCTGCAAACCCGAAACGGGAAGCGAACGGCCCAAGCCGCCGTGCGAATCGCGGTCGACCTGGCGGATGAAAAACTCATCAGCCGCGAAGAAGCCGTGTTGCGCGTGGCGCCGGCCCAGATCGAGTTCTTCCTTCACCCGCAGTTCTCCGCCGCGGAGAAAGCACGGCATCCTGTCATCGCACGGGGATTGAACGTGTCTCCGGGCGCGGCAACGGGTGTGGTGGCCTTCGATCCGGACCTCGCCGAGCGGTGGGTCCAAGAAGGCGGTCGCGACGTGCTGCTGGTCCGGCCGGAGACCAAGCCAGACGATGTGCACGGAATGCTCGTGGCGCGTGGAATTCTCACCTCGAGTGGTGGGCGCACGAGCCACGCTGCCCTCGTTGCACGGCAGTTTGGAAAGCCCGCCGTCGTCGGCGCACACGAGCTCAAGATCGACCTGGGCACTCGCTCGATGGCCGTGGGTTCACTCGTGGTTCACGAGGGCGAATGGCTTTCGATCGACGGAACCACAGGTGAAGTTTACGCCGGGAAGCTCGAGACAGTGGTGCCCGACATGGATGACGAATGGCTCGCGCGCCTCATGGAGTGGGCGGACGAGTTCCGGCGCCTCGGGGTTCGCGCCAACGCCGACTACCCGGAAGACGCGGAGCGCGCCCGCAAGTATGGGGCCGAGGGCATCGGCTTGTGCCGCACCGAGCACATGTTCTTTCAGCCGGAGCGCCTGCCGACGGTTCAGCGGATGATCACGACGCGGTCCCCCGCCGAGCGCAGGGAGGCAGTGGATGCCCTTCTGCCGTTCCAGCGGGCCGACTTCGCCGGCCTCTTCCGGGCCATGGACGGCCTACCGGTGATCATCCGTCTCATCGATCCGCCGCTTCACGAGTTCCTCCCAGGCTTTGAGGAGCTGAGCCGGGAGCTCACCGACCTTCAGATTCGAATCACGTGCGCCCGGACCCTCGAAGAGGTCGAGGAAATCACCGGCAAGCTCTCGGAAACGCAGTCGATGCTCGACAAGGTCAGCGCGCTCAAAGAGGCGAACCCGATGCTCGGGCTCCGCGGTGTTCGGCTCGGAATCCTCATTCCGGAGCTGACACGCATGCAGGTGAGGGCGGTCATCGAGGCGGCCTGCGAGGTGACCCGTGAAGGCGGGAAGGCCATTCCGGAGATCATGATCCCGCTCACGAGTCACGTGAATGAGCTCCGCCGGCAGCGGCAGGTCCTCGAAGCCGAAGCGCGGAAAGTGATGGACGAGCAGGGGGTCGAGGTCAACTACCAGTTCGGCACGATGATCGAGGTGCCTCGGGCAGCGTTGACGGCCGACCAAATCGCCGAATACGCCGAGTTCCTCTCCTTCGGAACCAACGACCTCACGCAGACGACCTTCGCGATGAGTCGCGATGACGCCGAATCGGGCTTCCTGATGCGCTACTTGAAGGAAGGGATCTTGCCCGCGAACCCCTTCGCGACACTCGACGAAGACGGCGTCGGCAAGCTCATGAAGATCGCGGTGACGGAAGCCCGTAAGACCCGGCCAAAAATCGAAACTGGGGTTTGCGGCGAGCATGGCGGCGATCCCGCGTCGATCGGGATCTGTGACCGGTTGGGGCTAGACTACGTGAGCTGCTCTCCGTACCGTGTGCCCATCGCGCGGCTCTCGGCGGCGCAGTCGGCGCTCAAGGCGCGATCCCAAGCGTAGTACGCGTCAACTATACATCGCGATGAGCGTCATCGTGACGACATAGGCGACCAGGAGCACGATGGCGTCTGGCTCGAGCTTGCGCGCGCGAGTCTGCTCTGACTCGCCGACGATGGCCGCGACCGCAATGGCCATGAGCAGAATCGCGCCGAGCCCGGTCATTGCGTGCGTGGGCGAGACCGCCGAAAGGATGGGACCGTCGCTGTACGCGATGTCGGCGAACACGAGAATGCTCATGTTGCCGACGTTGCTGCCGAACAGATTGCCAACCGCCATGTCGTACGCCCCGATTCGTACCGAGGCGATCGAGGCCACGAGCTCGGGTAGCGACGTCGTAATCCCCAAAGCCAAGGCGCCGAGAAAGGTCTGCGCAATGCCGGTCTGATCCGCGATGACCTTCACGCTCAATGTGGCGACCGGTGCGCTGACGAAGATGAAGAGCACGGCGACGCCGAATCCGAACCAGAGCCTTCCGAGGGAGAAATTCGCGGCCTTCTCACTCCACCCAGTGGGCTTTTGCAAGGGGATGCGCCGCTCAGCGAGGCCCGGTCTCGACAGAGGCGGCATCCGCCTGAACCACGCCACCGCGAGCACGTAAAGGATGATGACGGCGATGGGCGTGAAACCGATCCCCGCGATCTGAGGACGCTCGGGCATCAGGATGCCCAGCGCGACGATGGCGGTGAGCGCCATGGCCACGGCAGCGACCCGCGCATGCCCGAGCTCGACGGACGGCCACACCCTGCCGCGGTACATCAAGTCGATCACGGCGAGGATGGCCATGTTCGCCATCGAGGAGCCGAATAGATCACCGACAGCGAGGTCGGGCGCGCCGGCCTGTGCTGCTGTGACCTCCGCGACGACCTCGGGAAGCGACGTCGCGAAGGCGAGCATCAACGTGCCGACGAAGAGCCTGCTCATGCGCATGCGTTCGGCGATTTGGTCCGCGTACCCGGCCAGCGACGCCCCCGCGCGCACGAGCACTGCGGCGCTCAAGAAGAACACGACGATGGCCTGCCACAACCCCATACGAACGCGTCATAGCACGTGGGAAGGCTATCCACCCCGCTAAGCCGGTGAACTTACTGACTCTTTCATGCAAAGGTCGCAACGACGCGAGCGACGCGGTAGGAAGCACGCATGTTTCGAGGCTCGGCAATCGATCTGCAGCGCGTTCGCGCGCGGCGTCGTGCGCTCTGGATCAGCGCGGCGGTCGTGCTTTCCGTCACCGTGATCGCGGCGCTGCTCCTGCCGACCGGCCCCCGGGATCCGATGCCTTTCGGCGACCCCTCGGGGCAAGCGCGCGAGGCTCGGCGCGCGCGCCAGTATCTGGCCGTAGCCGGAACCCCGTGGGCTGCGAGGGTGATGGAGGATGTTCTCGCGGACGGCGGAAACGCCTTCGATGCCGCCGTTGCCGGGCTCCTCGTACTCAACGTGACCTACGGAGAGGCGGCGAGCTTTCCCTCAATCGCGCCGCTTCTGGTGTGGGACGCCGCCGCGGGTAGGGCGCGAAGCTACGTCGGCGTGGGGACCGCGCCCGCCCGGGCGAGCATCGAGGAGTTTCGCGTACGGGGCCACGAGGTCGTACCGAAGTACGACATCCTAGCTCAGCTCGTTCCGGCGTCGCCCGACGTGATCATCGAGCTTCTCCGAAAGCACGGCACGCGAGGCTTCGCGGAGCTCGCTCAACCCGCGATTGGGATCGCCGAGGAAGGGTTTCCGGTGCACCGGGCGATGGCGCGCGACCTCGACTTCGGCTTCTTCGAGAGGCTCGGGTTTCGGATTCTCATGCCCTACAACGCCGAAGTCTTCACGCAAGGACAGTGGTGGCGGCCGATCGTGCACGGAGACCGCTTTCGGATGACCGATCTCGCGGGGACCTTGAGAGAGCTCGGAGAGGTCGAGTCTTCTTGCCTGCAAGGCGGCGACGGGCGCGACGATTGCCTCCTCGCAGTGCGGCAGCACTTCTATCGGGGGCCGATCGCAGACGCTATCGTGGCATTGCACGAGCGCCACGACGGCTTGATGACGCGCGAGGACCTCGCTGGCTATGCCGGCCGCTGGGAGGAGCCGCTTCGCGGTCGCTTCGGCGAATACGAAGTGCTGACGAATGGCACCTGGACCCAGGGCATCGTCGTTCCGATGGCCCTCCAGATGCTGGACGGCATGCCGCTCAGCGAGCTCGACCACAACAGCGCGGCCTACGTGCACACGGTCGTTCAGGCGCTGGAGCTTGCGATGGCCGATCGAGAGTCATGGGTCGGTGACCCCGAGTTCGTCGAGGTTCCGACCGCGGAGTTGTTGGATCCAGCATACGCGGCGCGACAACGCGAGCGGATGACGGAGAAGGCGTTCGGCGCGCTTCCGGACTCGGGCATCGAGCGCATCGATGCTGGCACCACGGGCTGGCGAGCTCCAACGAGCCCTCGCAGAGAGCTCTTCGCGCGCGCGCCGCGCTTCGGCCGCGATACCAGCTATCTCGCGGTGATCGATGCTGCGGGCAACAGCGTCTCGATGACGCCGAGCGATTTCCCGCAGTCCCCGATGGTTCCCGGCATGGGGCTCACGCTCGGAATACGGATGACCCAGTTCCGCCTCGACCCCGACAGCCCCACGGCGCTCGCACCAGGGAAGCGCCCGCGCGTGACGCCGCATGCGCTCATGTTGCTCCGCGACGGCGGGCACGTGATGAGCATTGGAACTCCGGGCGCCGAGATGCAGACGCAGGCCAACGTGCAGGTGTTGCTCAACCACCTCGTGTTCGGCATGGGGATTCAACGAGCGATCGATGCTCCGCGCTTTCGATCCCTCACCTGGCCGGACTCCTTCGCGCCCCACGACTCCGAGCCGGGTGTCCTAGAGCTCGAGGCGACTCTGTACGACGCGATTGCGGATGATCTTCGCGCGCTTGGCTACGAAGTCCGCCGATGGGACGATTGGGACAACCACTTTAGCGCGGTCGGCGCAGTGCTGAGGGATGCCGATGTGCTCATCGCGGGCTCGGACCCGCGCGACGCGACGACGGCCGCCGGACGATAGCCGTTCCGAAGTCAGCGGGGTCCCGAGCCGCCGCTACTTCCTTCCGTCGGCCGAGGACTGCTGGAAGTAGTAGTGGTCGACCGGGTAGACCGCGGGCATGCCTTGCTGATCGAGGCAGGGGCGAGCGATCGTGGAAGACAATCCTGAACGTCGGCGCGTTCGGCCGGCAACGGTTTGGAAAATGGGACCGCTATGCTCTTCATCGCACGCGAGGCACGCGTTCAAGCTTCCGTCGGACATGGTGTTGTTTGACGGGAGATTTGCCGTGCAGAGTCCCAGACAATCGGAGCGCGTATTGTCGACGTTGAAGCTCCAAATCTGGGCGCATGCGTCCGTGAAGCCGAGATCTCGAAGACAACTCATCTGTGTCTCGTCCCCGAACGTTCCTAGAAGGCCGCATTCGCGCCCCTCGCGCTGCAGGTTCCTCTGTTCGATGTAGACCGCTAGGTCCTGGAACGACGAACAGGCGCCGCACCTGCCTCGATGTGTAATCTGACCACCGGCCGCGAGAGCATCCCGCTCGCTTGGGAATGTCTCGAGCCGGTACGTGCGCTCTTGAGGACTTGGATCGACGGGGATGGCAGCGCAGTATGCGGGCGTCAGGGAGCCCACCAACGACGGGTCGCTGTAGGGGTCGCCGGGCAGCACGGCCGGCGGGTTGAGGAGCCTCCAGCTGCGGAGCGCGTGGATGTCGTACTCGTCGTAGGTCGCTTCGGTGAAGGTGTACGCTCCACACATGCAAGAGGGCGCACACTGCCCCTCGGTCCGCAACTCCTCGTCAGCGGTACAGAACAGTGTGGCGCAGGCTTCGTTGGCCTTGCTCACGTGTCCAGGGGAACCTTCTTTGGCTCCGCGCCACCATCCACAGCCAGCCGACAGCAGCAGGCTGGTGGCGATCCCAGATGTCATGATGTTCCGAACGAAGCGCTGGCGACGTTCTATCTCGACAGGTCTCGTATCCATCGATGCTCCCGAGCGCCGGAATTTACTCCGACGATACCCCCCAATTACGCAGAACGCCCAGAGCGTCAAACCTCGGAAGCACCGCTGCTCGCGGATCTGGCGGAGCTCACGCGGGGCGTCGGCAGCCGTGGACGGTCACCGCGTCTCCGGCCCGCGAGCCGATACTTCAGCGCCCGAGAGCACGCGTCGGCTGCTCCGCTCGGGGTACGCGCCGCCGTCGACCAGCAACTTGAAATCCCGGCGATAGCTGCCAGGCTCACTCGGACCGAAACTGGAATGGAGTCTTAATCAGAATCGGTCAGAAGCATTCTGCCCCCAAGAGAGTGCAAGGACGCGTAGCTCAGCTGGATAGAGCGCTCCCCTCCGGAGGGAGAAGTCGTGGGTTCGAATCCCTCCGTGTCCGCCAGGAATTCCGGGAGATTAGCGTTTCGATCTCCGGCCCGATCGGCGCTGTACCGCAATCGGTACCGCTTTCCTCCCTCGCACGCGCACGCAACGCGGCTTCCCACGCGACTCCACGTGCGACGTCGACGCGTTTGAGGTGCAGCCGTAGGCGCTAGCCCAACGCCCGCACCGCCTCGCGTATGGTTCGACATGCTGCTTTCCCAAGCCGCTTGAGTCATAGGAAGTGCTCCGCTCACCCGGTATGCACCGCCCCAACAAATTGCCTAATTGTCGCCGCCTCGCTAACTTTGTTACGGGGTCCAGCGATGCGACGATCAGCGTTCCTTGGGTTAGTGGGTGTGGCCTTCTTGCTATCGCCCGCGCCGGTGGCCAAGGCGGACAACTACGTCGGGTCGAAGCTGCTCGACACGGTTTCTACGCTGTACATGCAACCGCGTGCCTTTTTCAAGGTGTGGTGCGGGGAGCAGCCTAGCGGACACTTCCGCAGCGTGTTGCGCGGCGACACGAGGGCCCTGATCTGTGTATTGGAGATGGCGCAAGGCGAGTTCGGCTTCGTCCACGAATCGCAGCCGTCGGTGACCACAAGCGCAACCCGCGTGTTTGTTGTGTATCCCCGCGAACTGTACAAGTCGGTTGAAGCGGATCTCGAAGAACGATTCGACAAGAAGGACTTCAAGGGCGGTTGGCATGTAATCGTTGACAAGCGGAAATCGAAGATGATGAACTTCGTTCGCACCTCATCCAGGGCCGAACTGAAACTCGAGGATCGGCATTCCAACGAGTAGGGAAACGAGGCTCCGGCTCACCCCAGTTCCCGCACTGCCTTGAGCACGCGCTCCACATGCTCCACCGCATGAGCGGGCCACGATGCTTGCGCTCGACGTATCGCCTGGCCCGCTTTGACGATGCGAGCTCGCCCAATCGCGTCGGCTAAACGGTACTGCTTGCGCAGCTCGCGTAGTTTCCAAGAGTATGGGGGCCGCTCCCACTTGCTCCAGTCCGCGCAACGAGTGTGGACGGTGAAGCGGCGCTGCTCGATCCAACGTGACTCACCCGGGCCAAAGCCGTGGTCGCAACGGTGGCAGGTGTCGCGCCACTTGTGAGAGCTCGCCTCGGCCATGAGCCGGGTGTGCCGCCAGTGTGGGGGTGGCGTCAACACGCAAATCCTGCGCACGAAATCGGGTGCTCGAGAAACAATTACGTATGGCCCGGCACCGCCCGGCGACCCCACGTTGCCTGTGACCGGGCGAGGAGGTCGTTGTGCGGTGGTTTGTAAGTTTGGTTCTCGCCCTCGCGCTGGGTGTTATGGGGTGCGGCGAGACGTCGGGTACCGGCGGTGCCGCCGTCCGCTTTGAAACCAGCAGCGACTGCACGGTGTGACTTCAGGCTCGATCGGGCAGTCGCGAGCAGGGCGGACACCAAGTGAATCATCAGGGGCGGCGAGCTTGACCCCGAGCGCGGAGACGTCAACGATTGTGCCGTCGACGAGGTTTTGAGGAGGCACAGCTTCGGTGATCCAATGATTCGAATGCTCGTATCGTTCGTTGCAGGCGGCCTCGTCGTTTTGGTGGTCATGTTCGCGCAGCGGTTCACGGAAGGCGTGCCAAATTCCGAGTTCGTTAGCGACGCCGCCAATCAGGCCGCGGCCGAGTTGCGTGATGAGATGGTTCCGCATGTCGTTGCGCTTGCGACGGGAGACATCGAAGAGAAGCGCGCCATCCTCGATGAGCACTTCTACGAACCGCGGATCGAACTGGCGCGGAACATCTACCCGGTTCGCGAAGAAGTCCTCGACATCGACGGAGTCTACACGGAAGTGTTCACGCCCCAAGATGGCGTTCCCGCGGAAAACGCCGGTCGGGTCCTGATCAATTTGCATGGAGGTGCCTTCTCGATGGGCGCGCGAACGCAAGGCCGGCTCGAGTCGATTCCCGTCGCGAGCGTCGCCGGAATGCGCGTCGTGAGCGTCGACTACCGTCAGGGCCCCGAGCATCGTTTCCCAGCGGCCAGTGAAGACGTGGCCGCCGTGTATCACCGACTCCTCGAAGATCACGCGCCGGGTCAGATCGGCATCTTCGGCTGCTCGGCCGGGGGTCTGCTTACGGCACAATCCGTCGCCTGGTTCGACGCGCATGAGCTCCCGCAGCCGGGGGCGATTGGCATCTTCTGCGCCGGCGCGGGTCAGTTCAGTACGGGTGATGCGCGGCTGATCACCAAAGCCTTCGGCACGAACTTCGGCGCGGGGCAGAAGATGGAATACTTCGACGGCGCGGATTGGAACGACCCGCTCGTCGCTCCTATCGATCACCGCGAGCTGTTGGGCCGCTTCCCGCCATCGCTGATCATCACGAGCACGCGAGATCTCGCCTTGAGCTCCGCGATCGTCACCCACCAGCGACTCGACGAGGCCGGTGTCACCTCACAGCTCTTTGTCTACGACGGCCTCAATCACTACTTCTTCGCGGATACCGGTTTGCCGGAATCGCGCCACCTGTTCGACACGATCGCGCGGTTCTTCGATCGGCACTTGGAGCCGTGAGGACCTGCTCGATCCCCATCGCACGCACTCGGCGAACGAAGTGCGCGCCATAGATCTTGTCTCGGTCCCCGATGACGTGCCTGGGCGCCGAGTCGTTGGGCAGGGCGTTGACCAATTGCTGGCCTGTCCGCTGCGCTGAAGCACCAGGGTAGGGCGAGCTTCGCCCCGAGCGCGGAAACGTCAACCATCGCGCGCTGGACCAGGTTCTGAGGAGGGAGTGCACGGTCATGGCAGGCTTCGACGTACTCCTCGACGTCCGCTGCCTCTGGGCCGGACCGCCCGAAGTAGATCGGCTCGACCACTTCCAAGAGGACCCGGGTTGGCACCGGCAAATAGGGCGGCGCGCCCACCGTGAGCCCCCGGGGCCTCGATCACGGATTGGTGGGCGAGCGCGTACGGGATGGACTCCACGCCGCGCTCACGGAGCAGCGTGATGGTGAAGATCCAAGTGTCGGGCGTCATGAACCCACCACTGTGGTTGCACACATAGAGCGCGCTGCCTTCGGGAATCCTTTCGAGGCTGCGGCAGGCGAAGCCAGAAATGAATCACGATGGACAGTACCGCGTCACTCGCAACGCCACAATGCCGGCCCTCTCGACTGGCACAGGGCCGCCTCAAGGTTTGACCAAGGCGACGAACAGCACGAGACCGGCGAGGGCGTAGCGGAACGAACGAAACCGGGTAGGCCATCGTCGGCGCCCGTAGCTCCACAGTAGGGCAACGGCCGTGCTGATCAGAAGCACGAGGGCGGCGACGATCGATGCGCCTCGGAGGTTCAACCCCCCACCTAGAAGCGTATTGAGGCCGGGACTGATGGGCGACCCGTACAACACCAACAGGTGAATGACGTAGATGACGAGAGTCTCCTGACCGACCCGTTGAAGGAGACCCATCGCGTTCCCATGCCTCGCAGCGATGGGGAGGCCGGCGCACCGACGTGCCCAGAGCGACTCTAGAGCACAGAGCGCTGCGAACCCGAGCAAGATGAGACCCAAGCGCGTCAAGAAGAAGATCGGGCTCGTCTTCCAATAGTTTTGTTCCCCGAACGGATCCACGCCCGAGTCGTGCAATAGGCGCGCCGCCGCCCACAAGAGGACCCCAGCGGTAGCCAGGCCCCACGCAAGACCTCGGCGGAGCGAGCCCCGATGAGGATCGATCGAGAGGTAGGCGGTGACCACCCCGGCGCAGAGAAAACCGGTCCATGGAAACAGAGGAAAGATCGACCCCGTGTCGATGTTCATGTAAGCGGCGATGCCGATCGGGAGCCAGCGTTCGACCGGGAGCCGCCAGACCGCGGGCGCGCTCAACACGAGGGCTGCCCCGACTACCGTGACCGACCCAACGAACGGCCGCTGCTTCTTCGTGAGCCAGACGAGCCCTTGCACGAGGATCAGCGAGACTGCGATGTTTTCGAGGGCGTCCACACGGAAAAACATCCGGACGGTGTCGGGTGATGTGGATGTCCACAACTCGCGAAAGCTCAACCTGGGAAGGCTGAGCATGTAGCCGATGAAGAGCAGCCAAGCGTACCGCCCGAATCGGCGCTTTGCCGATGGGCCCCAGTGCGTATGGTCTGACCAGTTGCCGAGGGTGGCGACCCCAAAGGCCAAGCCAGACGCAAAGAAGAATATCGGAGCAGTCAATCCATGAACGTAACTGTGCCGGATGTACCACGGCCCGTGACGTAGCTCTCTGTCGAGGAGCGCGGTGAACACGTGACCTTGCACCATGAGCACCACGGCAACGAGTCGCAGTAGGTCGAGCGCTCGCCAACGGTCGTTGTTTCGACTAGCCGCACCGGGGTTCACGTCTCGAATCGTACATCGCTGCTCGACCTCGAGTACGGAAACGTCAACGATTGTGAGGTCGACGGGGTTTTCAGGAGGCACAGCCGCCGGCACCGGACGTCTCACTGCACGCGGTGATGACCAGCGCGAGCGCGCAACCAAATCCAATCCAACTGCGCATGAAACGCCTCTCTCTTGCCCACGTCCCAATAGCACGGGGACACTGCTCATCGGGACCCCTAGTGCGCGCCCGCTTTCACTGCGACCAGTCCCGCGAAATTTGGCGCTCATCGTCATCCCGATGGGCTACGAGAGCGTCTCTGGATCTCGTCGTCGTCAGAGATCGCGAGCCGCACGACAATACGCGACCATCGCAATCCCGGCGAAGAGCCACACTACGCAGGTTGGGGCGAGAAGTGGAAATCCGCCGCTCACCCAAAGCCATCGGGCGGACCGTGCGAACATCCGTACTTACCGAGTACGCCCGCAGCACCGAAGCAGACGACGCCCAGGAGGGCCGCTGCTATCGCCACGTGCTGCGAGCGGCGGCGGCGCCCCTCTCGAGGCCCGTGCTTCAAATACACGAGTCCGCCAACACACATTCCGGCGAGTGCAGTCCAGCCGTGCCGGGGCATGACAAGGAATCCCCAGAGCGCACCAGGCACAAAGTCGTGCAGCATTGTGATCGTCATACGCACCCTGTCAGCCTGCTCCAGGGTTGTCGCGTCACGGGTCTGTCGTGAAGGCCATCAGCGCCGAGTTTGGTGTCGGGCTCGAGGCGTCTGGGACGCCGACGCCCGTCGGACCGCCACTGTCTACCGCCATGGTGCACTCCAGCCCGAGCGCGAGTCCCTGCATATTCACCCGAATGCCGTTGGGCCCAGTCGGATCGGCGAACGCCGAGGGTGGGAGGGCCCACGTGCCATCGCCGTTGAGGCTTGCGCCGGTTGCCGTGTCGTCCCAGCCGAAGAAGACCGTTCCCGAACCATCGGGGGTGTAGCTGGCCACCTGGGCGACGAGGGGCAACAGCAACGGGCCACTGATGCAGAAGCCATTGTTTTCGCACTGCCCATAGCCCGACCCATAGCCCCCGAACGCCTTGCCGAGGAGGTCGCAGGTACCGCCTGGCGAGCAGTCGGTGCTGATCGGCAACGGCACGTTTGCCATGCAAGGGTTGAACGTGCCGGTTGGAATGCAATCGGTGTTGGGTCTGGCACCTGGAACGCTGGGCCCATCGTTGGCTGGGTCGCACGAGGCGCCAGAGGGAATCAGGCAGACGCTCGGAATGGGAGCGGTCGTGAGTGTCACGTCTGCGCCCGTTGCGCCGGATCGGACATGAACGGTCGCCGCGATGTCCAGCACGTTGGCCTGGGTAACGCCACCGGGGACGACCCCTTGGGGGACGTCGAGCCACCACTCGGAAAGCTCTACCACGCCGCCGAGAACGGCCGAGATATCTGGCCCGCTCACACTGGGAGTCACCGTCAGATCAAACGGAAGGAATATCGGTGCGTCCGGCGTTACGTTGTTCGTGCACGCGAGGGTGATCGTCTTCGTCTGCGGGGTCGAGTCGATGGGGAATGCGCACGCTCCCGATCGACACACACCGGCGCCGCCGTCGCACGGGGTATCGTCGGGCACTGGTTGGCCGGTGCACGTGCCATCGGCGGGGTCACAGGAATCCACGGTGCACTCGTTGCCGTCGTCACAGTCGACGGTGTCGCAGATGGCCACGCACGCACCCACGCTACAGGCGCCCGCCTGACCCCCGAAGTCGCAGGAAGTGCCGTCCGGTTCGTTGTCGTAGTAACACCACTTTGCTTGCAGGTCGCAGGTGTCGATGGTGCAGTCGTTGAAGTCGTCGCACTTGTACCCCACGCAGAACCCGTTCACGTTGAACGTGACTTGATCGTCGTCGGTCACCAAGCGGTCGAATGTTCCGTCGCTGCCCACATCCACAGCAATGCGTGGGCTGTCCTCCGGATCATCGGTCGTGCCATTCGGCGGCACGCTCTTGTCGGTCGGGTCACAGAGATCGAGCAGCTGCATCGAGGGGATCGGGACTCCCGGGGACGCAGTGGTGAACACGTTGGCAAGCCCGATATCGATTCCCTCGAGCGTCACCAAGAGCTTCACCGTCCAATCGCCGTCCGCCCAGACGGGGCCCGTGACTGTGCCGAAGTCGATGTCGACCACCGGACCGAGCGTACCCGCGCACGCATCGGCGATATCAATTCCGGCGAACGGCAACCCGGAAGCTGTCAGAGTCACCTGCGGAGGATCGGGAACGGTGGCATTCGTGACGCTCACGTCGATCGCAGCGAACGCGAGATCAAACTGAGTATAACCAGCGGCGTCCAGCGCACAGAAGGCTGCGACCGGCACCTCTGCCGTGACCGTCGTGTCCACGATGGCGCCAGTGAGGGCAACCATGAATCGATCGGAGTCCCCGACGATGTCGATCGGAAGGTACAGTTGATTGCCACCGACCACGCAATCCAACGCCATCGGATACCGTGGAAAGGCCGGCTCTGGATCCGGTAGGCAGGAGTCCTGGCCGCCGATCAAGCCCGCCAGCACCGCGAGCACTAACACTCGTCCGATACGGAGTCTGCGCTTCGTCCTGGGTTGCGTTGATGGCATGGAAAACCTCCAAAGCCGAGGCTACCTGGCTTCGAGCCCCACTACAAGACGGCTCGACGAAGGAGGCATCGAGTCCCTCCGGAGGGAGAAATCGTGGGTTCGAAACCCTCCGGGTCCGCCAGTAGTCCTTAAACGAAGCGAGAGGCCGTGCGGCCAAGGGCGTGACTCGGGCGTGCTAGGTTCGCCTGCTGCGAGCGAACCCCGATGGACATTGACCTCATGCACAACCCGGCGCTGACCGTCGCCATCGCGCTTGCCGCCGGGATGGTCACGCAGTCCATCGCGTACCATCTCCGGGTACCGAGCATCGTCCTGCTGCTCGCAGTTGGGGTGCTGCTGGGGCCGGAGGTGGCGGGCGTTGTCGATCCGGAGTCGCTGGGTTCGTCGTTGCACGCGCTCGTCGGCATGGGGGTCGCGATCATTCTTCTCGAAGGCGGGCTCCAGCTCGAGTTGCGTCGCCTCCGCCGCGAACAAGTCGTCATCCGGCGGCTCGTCACGCTCGGGGCAGTGATCACCGCGATCGGCGGAGCGGTCGCGGCCCATTTTGCGCTTGGTTGGGATTGGCGGCTCGCGTCCTTGTTTGGCGCGTTGGTGATCGTGACCGGCCCGACGGTGGTGTCTCCACTGCTTCGACGCTTGCGCATTCGGGGGGCGGTCGCGACCGTCCTCGAGGCCGAGGGCGTGCTCATCGACGCGGTCGGCGCCATCACGGCGGCGGTCGTTCTCGAGGTCGTGCTGCGGCCGTCGGATGAAAGCCTCTTTCTGGCCGCGCCCGAGATCGCCCTGCGGCTTGGCTTTGGTATCGCTGCCGGCCTAGTCGGCGGAGGCGTCCTTGCAGGCTTGCTCCGCTTCAGGGGCGTCATCCCGGAGGCCTACCACAAGGTCCTCACTCTCTCGATCGCCGTTCTGATTTACGAGCTAGCCAATTCAGTCGTCCACGAGAGCGGCCTTGCGGCAGTCACGGTCACCGGCCTGGTCCTTGCGAACTCCCCTATCAGAAAGAGCCGCGATCTCGTCGAGTTCAAGGAACAGCTGACCGTGCTGCTGATCGGGATGCTCTTCATATTGCTCGCTGCAAACACGCGCATCGCAGACATCATCGCGCTCGGCTGGGCGGGAGCGCTCACGGTGACCGCGCTCGTAGTGTTGGTTCGCCCGCTCGAAGTGTTCGTGTGCTCGATGGGCACCACGCTGTCGTGGCGGGAGCGAGTCCTCGTCGCGTGGATCGCACCCCGCGGTATCGTCGCCGCCGCAGTCGCGTCCTTGTTTGCGATTCGACTGGAGAGCGCAAGCATCCCAGGAGGCGCGCAACTGCAAGCGCTCGTGTTCGCGACGATCGCCGCGACGGTCATCTGGTCGGGCCTCACGGGGGGGCCGATCGCGCAGCTCCTTGGTCTGCGTCGACGCTCGGATTCCGGTTGGGTGATTCTTGGAACGAATGAGCTCGCTCTCGCGCTCGCACAGCTGCTGCAAACACCGCGGCAGGAGGTGGTGTGTCTGGACGAAGACCCACATCGGGTGCAGCGCGCGGAGGAAGCTGGAGTCCGGGTTCTGCTCGGCAACGCCCTAGAAACCCGCCTCCTGAGGCGTGCCGAGATCGAGCTCCGCACGGGCGCCGTGGCTGTCACCGAGAGCCCAGAGGTCAATCTCCTGTTCATCAACAAGGTCCATCAGGAGACCAAGGATCAACGCTGTCTCGCCGCGATCGATACGTGGTCGACCGGAGTCACGCCGGAGATCTTGGAGAACAAGGACGCCGAGGTGCTCTTTGGAGCGGCGACCGACGTGGCTCAGTGGAGTCAGCGCATCGAGCGTGGTGAAGCCGAGGTCGAGTGGTGGTCTTGCCGCGCCTGGAGGCCGAAGACGATCTTTAGCGGAGCCGAGAGTCGCCCATCGTACCTACCCATGGTGCGCGGCAGGCGGAAGAAGAGGGTCGCGGTGGGCACCCGGACACGCTTTTGGCGCAAAGACAGGGTTGCGGTGCTCGTTGAAGAGGCCCGTCGAGAGGAGGCGCACGGAGTCTTGGAAGAAGCCGGGTTCATCCGCATCGAGGCGGACCCTGCCGCTTGCACGACGGCGAGGGAGTCCCATACCGAAGCCTGACATGACGAGAACGATCCGAATTGCGCTCATCGCAACCGCTCTGCTGCTGGCTGCGTTGGTCGTCGGGGCCGTGCTGGTCCCGCTCCTCTTCGAGGATCGAATCGTCCAGCTTCTTCGAACGGAGCTCAATGAGCGTCTCAACGCGGTGGTGGAGTTCTCCGATGCGGACCTTTCGTTCCTGTCCACCTTTCCAACCTTCACGGTCGAGATCTCCGAGCTCAAAATCACGGGGAAGGACGAGTTCGCCGGCGTCGAGCTGTTGCGGGCCAGCTCAGTGGCGGCGGGCCTCGACGTCCTCGCGCTCGTTTTCGACGAACGGATCCAGGTCAGGTCTGTGGGCGTCGACGTGCCGGACGTGCACGTCATCATCAAGCGCGATGGCGCTGCCAACTACGACATCCTCGGGGAGCTCGCCGAGAGCTCGGACTCCGAAAGCGAGGAGGACATCGCTTTCGTGATCGAGCGCTACGCGATCAAGGATGGCACGCTGCGTTATGAGGAGCCGGGGATCGACGTTCTCGCGAAGGGTGTGAACCACGACGGCCGTCTGCGGGTTGCTGGCGCAAACCAGGAGCTCAGCTCCAAGACCCAGATCGACGAGCTGTCCGTTCGCCTGGGGGCTATCCGCTACTTGAAGAAGGCGCGGGTCCAAGTCGACGTCGATGCCCTGCTGCAAAGCGAAGAGGCGAAGCTCACGCTCAACGCAGCGCGGATCATGGTGAACCGTCTTGCGATCGAGGGCTCGGGGTCGGTTGCGTGGCCGGGTGAGGGGACGGAGCTGGACCTCGCGTTTGCATCGCCGGAGGGCCTGCCGATCAAGGCGCTGATCTCGGCCGTGCCCAACGCCTATGCTGCCGACTTCGAAGGCTTGCAGGCAAGCGGGAGCTTCGCCTTGAGTGGCAGCGTGCGCGGCCAGCTCGGACCCGACGACACGGACATTCCTTCGTTCACACTGAGTGCCCGCGTGCGCGACGCCGCGCTCAAGTATCCTGACCTGCCGCTCGGCCTGACGGACATCGAGCTCGATGCCAAGGCCGACCACCCGGGCGGGCAGCTCGACAAGCTGACGCTAAACGTACCGAAATACGGCGTGGCTGCGGGGAAGAGTCACGCGAACGGAAGCATGAGGCTCGCCCGCCCGCTCTCGGGGCCGAACCTCGCGCTCGTGCTCGACGGCCGCTTCGACCTCGCCGAGATCGCGAAGGCCTATCCAATCCCTGACGTCGAGGGACTCTCTGGGCTCGTCGAGGCGAACATCGACCTCAGCGCGCAAGGCGAACGCGTCGAGAAGCTCACAGGTTCAATCGCGGCGCGCGACGTCACCTACCGGTCGAGCGGCGGCCCCGACGTCCAGGTCTCCGAAGCGCGCGTGGATCTCTCGCCCACCAGCACGACAATCCAGAAGCTCCGGGCCAAGGTCGGAACGAGCGACGCAAGCGTTCGCGGCCTGACCTCGCCGCTCACGACCTTCTTGTTGGATGAACAGCAGATCACTGCGAGCCTCTGGCTGAGCTCCAACAGACTCCGGGTCGAGGATTTCCTCGGCGAATCAGACGGAACGCAGCCGGAGAAGAGCGGCGACACGCCCTCCACGTTCCTCCTTCCCGAAAACCTCGACGCCAAGCTCGACCTCGACGTAAAGACGCTGACGTACGGGGATTTGGTGCTCGAAGACTTCAAGGGCTCCGGCCGCATTCGAAATCAGAAGCTCATCCTCGAGGGCGTTCGGGCGAAGGCCCTCGGCGGTTCGATGAAGCTCGACGGAACGATGACGACAAGACCCAACCGACAGCCGACCTTCGACATGACCTACGGTGTCGACAAGGTCAGCTTCGCCGAAGCCTTCGAAGCGCTTCCCTCGATGCGCGCCTATGCGCCGATCGCCCGCTATCTCGACGGGCGCTTCTCCACGGACCTGCGCGCGAGCGGTACGCTCAACGAAGACCTCTCACCGAAGCTCGACTCGATCAACGCCGGTGGTCTGGTGGCGGCACTCCAGAGCAAGCTGAGCAGCGACTTCCAGCCTCTTCAAGCCTTGTCGGGCGCGGTCCCCGCCATTCCGAAGCCGCTGAGCGTCGAAGGCTTCAAGACCCGCTTTGCGATCAAGGACGGCGCCGTCGAGGTGAAGCCGTTCACCGCGAAAGCAAAAGGGCTCTCGCTCGCGGTCAGCGGCCGGCATGGGCTCGATCAGGAGATGCGGTACCGGGTGTCGACCGAAGTGCCCATCGAAGGCCTGACGTCGAAGCTCACAGCCGAGGTGCAGAAGCTGGGTCTCGACGTCGCGAAAGTGAAGAACGTCGGCATCAATGCGAATTTGACCGGCTCGATCAAGAACCCGCGCGTGTCGGTTGAGGTCGATAGCGGAGGGCTAAGGAGCGCAGCGGCCGACGCGCTTTCGGCCGAGCTCGCCGAGCAGCGGGCGAGGGCACTCGAGGAGGCCGAGAAGCAGGGTGCGCGACTGGTTGCGGAGGCGGAGAAGCAGGCCGAGCGCATTCGTTCCGAGGCCAAGCGTGCCGCCGAGAAGCTTCGCAAAGAGGGATATGCCCGCGCCGAGCAGATCGAGCGCGAGGCGGCGGGAAATCCGATCGCGGAGATCGCCGCGCGGGAGGGCGCCAAACGCATCCGAAGCGAAACCGACAAGCGCGTGAATCAGGCGATCGGCGAAGCGGACCGAAGAGCCGACCAAGCGGTGGCCGAGGCGAGGAAGCGAGAAGCCGCCCTGATCAAAGAGGCTGCTACCCGGAGCGAGCAGGCCACCGACCAGGTCGAAAGACAGACGAGCGACAAGATTCGCTAGGGGCCGCCCCTATTCGCTCATGACGCGGCCGAAGAGCGCTTTGACCGTGTGGTGGCGTTTGACGACGAAGACCGGCTTGTCGGAAAGACGGGCGATCTCTTCCGGGATGGTGCCGAAGAGGATTCGGTTGGAAAAGCTCTTCCGTGCGGCACCAACCATGACGCCGTCGTGGTTCCGGAGCTCTTCGACAATTCCTTCCGTCACCGAGCGATGCTGGATGATGAGCGTCTCGATGGTCGCGAAGCCCGTGCCTGCGACAATTCGTTCCTTGATGGCGTTGAGACGCTCGTTTTCGGATTCGAGGAGCTCCTCTTGGGCGTCGACTGGGACGACCACGCAGAGTGTCAGGGTGCCGTCTTGCGAAGCGGCGATGGCCGCGGCGTAGATTTCGGCTTGCTGTGCATGAACGCCGCCGTGGGTTGGCAACAACAAGCGTTTGGGGAGGCTCTTCTCCGTGAGCTTTACGAGCAAGATGTCAGTTCGAGCATTCAAGACGATGGTGTCGGTGATCTCGCCGAGGATGTAACGCGCCGTCGAGGTATGGCCTTTCCAACCGACGACCATCAAATTGCAGCCCCTTTCTCGACTGGTTTCGAGGATGGCGCGGGCCGGGTTGTGACCGATGCGCACGAGCGACGTCATGGGAACATCGTGCTCGCGTGAGCGCCGACGGGCCGCGTCCAAGATCTCGCGTTCGCGCTCGACATATGTCCGTTCAAGGCGCGGAGGAAGCTGCTCGGGCACCACGACGACACGGACCGCGATGATGTTCCCTCCGCGCGGGTGGGCAATCGCGGCAGCAACATCGATGAGCGACTCGACGTTGCCTGGGTGGGCAAGCGGCACCATCACGCGGAAGTCCGCTTCCGCGGCGTCCCTCTGCTCCAAGGCGACGCGCGAGGGCTCTCCCGGCAACGCTTCTGCCTCGAGCTGCGCTCCTTTCCAGCCGATGAAGCCCAAGAACCCGACGGCCAATGCACCAAGCGCCAAGAGGACCGGAGCGAGGTGAGGAACCTGCGAGAGCAGGTACAGGTTTGCGAGAATCCCGAGCATGGGGAGTAGGGGGACGAATGGCACGCGGAACGGGCGCTTCAGGTTGGGGAATTTGCGTCGGTGCTGAATGAGAGCTGCGTTGACCAAGATGAGCGCGATCAACAGCACACAATCGGCGAAGTGAGCCAGTTCCTCGAGCGGCAGCAATGTGGCGAAGGTCGCGATGCCCGCACCGACGAGCATGAGCGCGATGATCGGCGTTCGGGTCTGCGCGTTGATCGACCCGAACTCCTTTGGCAAATGGCCGAGACGACTCATCGAAAGCGCCACGCGGGAGCCAGCCAGGATCGACGCGTTCGATGCGGACACCATCGAAAACAGGGCGCCGCCCACGATCACCATCCCGCCAACGGGGCCCAAGAAATCCTGGGCCGCCGTGCCCATCGCGGACTCCGTGTACTCGTCGAGGTTGGCCGCGACGATTACGATCACGACCAAGGTGTAGAGCAGCGTGACGAAGCCCATCGAGATGAAGATCGCGCGCGGAATGGTGGTGACCGGGTTCTTGACCTCACCCGCCGAAGCGGCAATCGCCGAGAACCCAAAGAAGGTGATGAACACCATGGCGGCCGTGCTGCCGATCTTGGCGAAATCCGTGCTGAAGCGCTCGACGATGACGGCTGGGTCGACGTGAAGTAGTCCACCGCCCACGAACCAAAACAGAAGGAGCACCTTGCCGATGGTCACGACGACCTGGAAGGTGCCGCTCTCCTTGGTGCCCTTGATGTTCAGGAGAGTGAGTGCGGCGACCGTGACGAGGCCAGGAACCATCTCGAGCGGCGATTCCACGATGAACTCGTTGAAGTAGCTCGAGAAGCTCGCGATGTAGAAGCCGCAGGACGCGGTGTAGCCGAGGAGCAGGCACCAGCCGACCATGTAGGCGATGAGCGCCGGAAAAGTTCGACGTGCATAGAGATATCCCTCGCCCGACTGGGGGTAGAGGGCGCTGAACTCGCAGTAGGTGAGCGCGGTGAACGTAGCCACGAGTGCCGCCAGGAGGAACGAGGCGATCGCAGCGGACCCGACGTAGCCGACGGCCAATCCGGAGAGCGTGAAGATCCCGGCGGCCACCATGGTGCCGACTCCAATCGCGAGCACCGAAACGAGGCCGAGGTCCCGGCTGAGCTCCGTCTCGATGACCGCTCCGTTCGCCCCGGCGCGTTGGTTCTCGTTCATGGCGGCAGCAGGTTCGCACAGTCGCGCGCCATTCGGAACAATGCTTCTCGGCACCGTCGGCCATCCGCTACACGGCTTTGACCTAACTATTACAATCGCGTGTCCCGAGCGGCCTTACATTGCTGTCATGGCAATGAGGGCAGAATCGACGAGTGCTCCCAATCGCCTGGTGGACCGCTTGGTTCATCATGGCGAGCTAGCCTCGTTTCGCGAGCTCTGCGAACGGGTTCTGACCCCGAGCACGCGCTACCTGGTGCTCGACCTCGACCGGACGATTCACCTTGGCCGGGACCTCGGCCAGGACCTCGGCTGGGAGCTTTGCGCCTATCAGGGGTACGGCAGCGAGCATTTCGAGACCATGGAAGACCGCCCGGAGACTGGCGGCTTCCTCCTCGACTGGGCACATCCGGGCAAGACGGCGCGCTACCTCACGCGAAGCTTGAGGATTTGGGCCTATCCCGGCGTGTACTATGGGGTTTGGGGCAAAGCGGCTGCGCGGATCGACTGGCTGCGGCGCCGCGGGTTTCGGCACTTCGTCTCGGATCCCGTGCGCGCTGCGCAGCGCGTCCCGCAGCTCACCTTGCTCCGGCACCTCAAGACCGCGCCGCATGAGGCCCTTCGCCGCCTGGCACAGCAAATCTGGCAGCGGTATCAGCCCGACCAGGTGATCGAACGGGAGGATCTCGCGTGGGTCCGAAGCCGGTGGCCCCAGGTGCAAATCGTGCTCAGCAGCGCCTCGCCCAAGCCGACCGTCGAGGTCGCGGGAGAGGAGCTCGGGGTCGATCACATCCACTATTCAACCCTCGACCGCATCAACAGCGGGGAGGCCAAGATCGAGCGTCTTCGCGAGCTTTGCGCCGACGTGGGCAGCCCCGAGGTGGAAGTCGTCGGCATCAGCGACACCAGCCGCGGCGAGGACCACTGCTGGGCGCAGCACTTCACACGGGTCGTCGACATCAACAGCCCGACGCCTTTTCCGGCGATCGTCTCGAGCGAGTCCCCACTGCTCGAAGTGCACTCCGCTACGCTGCTCACCAAGCACGAGCGCTCGCGCCGCGCCGCCGGCGACGTTGCCTACCTAGACCCGCGCCGAGACAAACTTGCTCCTCCCCAGAAGAAGCGCGAGCTCACGCGGGAAGACCTCGAACGCCGCGTGGGCTGGGTCCTTCGGCGCGTCAATGCTCTGGCCACGGCCCCTAGCCAAGTCACAGGGGACATCGCGTACCGGCTCGCCCTCTTGCAAGAAGCGTCGACGAGCTTCGTCCGCGCGTAGGGCCGGATCCAGCAGCTTACGCTGACCACCGCCTCGCACGGGCAACGCTGGCCAGGAGGCCGGCGAGCATCAGCCACATCAACAGATCGCTCGAGTGGGTCTGGATCGGCCCGGCCGAGCAGCTGCGGGGGCAGAGCGTCTTACCGAGCTCATCGTCCCAGTAGCAGCTGGATCCGGCCGACTTCCGCATTTCGTTTGTGATCTCGGCCGGGGTCAACGCTCGGCCGAACACCTTCACGTCATCGATCCGGCCGTCGAAGACCTGGTTGCTAGCTCCGGGGTTGGCGGCGATGTACGCCTCGACCCCCGGGGCTTGGAACACAGCTCCCGTCTTGGGAACCGAGGCCACTTCGATGCCGTCCTGATACAGGCGCATCCTCGCTCCGTCGTAGGTGGCCGCGATGTGGTGCCAAACGCCCGCGGTAAGCATGCCGCTCGATCCGACGAGCGTCGTAGTGGCGTTGCCGTCGTCCGTCTTGAGTCGGAACCGGGCGTGGGGCCCTTGTACCGTGGAAAGCATCCATACGTGCTCGGAAGCCGCGGAGCCAGTTGACTTGGAGAGGATACGCGCATCAGGCGTCCCGAAGTCGTCCGCGTTGATCCAGGCCATCAAGGTGAGCTTCTCGCTGGCCACGTCGTACTGCCCTAGGTTCACATGCCCGGCCACGCCGTCGACTTCCAATGCCTGTCCTGTGTAGCCGGCCGCAGAGCGGGTAGCGCCGTCTTCCAAATACCCGATGTTGCCGTTTCCGCTGACGTCGGTCACGGATGCGGCGTCGCCCGAGAAGCTCCACGCAGCGAGCAGGCCTGGGTCCGGGTCTGGGTCTGGGTCTGGGTCGCCGCCTCCACCAGCGACACCTTTGTTCTCGTAGAGCAGCACGCGTCCGTGTCCCCAGCCAATCGACACGATGTCGAAGTCGCCATCCCGGTCGATGTCGACCACTTGTGCGCCATCGTGATGCTCGTCGCCCACGTAGACGGTGTGCTGCGTCCAGCTTTGGCCGATCCCATCGACGTTCTCGAAAACGAAGAGGCCCGCGGTGCCCGGGTTGTTGAGGTCGTGCTCGCCGACCACGACGTCGAGATCGCCGTCACGGTCCATGTCCGCGACGTCGAGGCTCATGGGGCCCGTGACCTGCGCGATGACGGTCTCAGACCACGTGCCGGTGGGATTCAGCGGCTGCCGGTACCAGGCGACCACGCCCGTGGTACTGATGGCCTCGTAACCCACGACGGCGTCGAGGCGCCCGTCGCGGTCGATGTCCCCAAGCCGGTTTCGGTCCGGCGCATCGCCGGTCGGAAACAAGGTCCTGGAGCTGAACGACGAACCGAGGTTGTCGAGCCAGACAGTTCCGAGGAGAAGGTCCTGGTCTCCGTCGCGATCGATGTCACCGTGGTCGAGTGCCTCGTCCTGGCTCGAGGCCCCGAAGCTCTCCAGATTCCAAAGCCCGGTCGATGGGTTGTCCGGAACGACCAATGCCTCGATCGAGGCTGCGCCATTATGCCAGGAGAGCACGACACTCTTCTGTTCGCCGGGCGACATCCTCGCGACGGTAACCCCTTGGAGAAAGTCTCCGCTCCCCGAGGCGACGTCCGCGATTCGCGTGAAGCTGCCTTGACCGTCGTTCCTGCCGAACACGAAGTCGGGCGCCGCCTCGGAGCCCACGCCCTCCGTCCCGAGCACGTCGGTGTCGCCGTCGCCGTCGAAATCGTGCAGAACCGCGAAGTTGTTGAGCGGAGCCCCAAAGGCTGAGCGCGACCAGCTCCCGCCCGGGCTGCCCGGATTTCGGTACCAGTAGCCGCCGGCGGCGACATCGATTCGGTTGTCCCCGTCCAAATCGCCTGCGGCGACGAAAATCGCTTGGCCCGGGCGGTTGCCGTCGAGGACGTGACGCTCCCAGGCGTCGAGCGCGAGCCGGCTTGCGGGCGTCTGGTTGAGGTAGAGGTCGACCTGGTCGCTTTCCCAGTTCGCGCCGAAGAGATCGAGGTCCCCGTCGAGATCGATGTCGACGACGCGCATGCTGTGAGAACCGTCGTTCGAGATGACGACTTTGGTGAAGGAGTCGCCGTCGTTTCGGTAGATCTTGACCTCGTCGGGATTACCACCTTGTTCCATCTCGGCCGCCGCGACGTCCATGTCCCCGTCGCGGTCGAAGTCGCCAGCGCCGACGAAGTGGTGAACCGACTCCACTGTTGCATCGACGACGTGCTCGGTCCAACCCGGCTGCTTCGGATCGGCCGGGGCTTCAAACCAGGAAATGCGGTAGCTATCGCCTTTGATCTCCGCTGGAGAAAGCAAGACGTCGGGGTTTCCGTCCGCGTCCATGTCCGCGATTGCTACGTATGCTGCGTCGTGGGCCCACGCACTCGTAAAGGTGTGCTGAGCCCAGGCGTTGAGGTCAGCGCCGCGGTTCTCGACCCACACTTCGTTGAGCACCAGGTCGAGGTCGCCATCGCCGTCGAGGTCGGCAGATGCCAGTCCCTCGCCGTCCGGAATCGTGCGCGTGGTTCGGCTCCACGACGTCGGCGAGTTCTGCCGGTAGAGGTAGAGGGTGGTTCCGCTTGCCCCGAAGTTACCTTGGTTGCGCGCGGCAACATCGCAGTCGCCGTCGCCATCGAAATCCAGGACCTCGATGTCATGGAGGCCGTCACTCGCAATGACGTGCTCGACCCAGGTCGGCGCCTCGTACCAGTAGAGTGCGTTCTGAAGGCTGACGACGTCGCTCAGACCGTCGCCGTCTACGTCGCATACCTCATGGTCGGTCGAGAATTGGCCGCTCGATGCGATCGTACGCTTCGTCCAGGAGGGGTTCTCGTACCAAACGAGGCCGCCGCCACTTCGTCCGCCCACGATGAGGTCGGGGAGGCCATCTTGGTTGAGATCGCCGACGCTCTTCCCCCAGATGTTCTGAGGCCCCGATGGGTCGACGACGACGTGTTGAAAGCTCATCTGCGCGCGCGCCGGCGCACCTTCGACGAGGTGAACCACGGCGATGCACATCAGCAGCGTCGCGAGCTGCGCGAGGGGACGGGGAGAATTCATGTTGGGGCTCCGAGCGGGGCAAGGGCTCGAGGCTGGAAGGTACGCGCGCATCGGCGGATGCGCCAAGGGCAAAGTAGGCCCCTTTGGGCTAGTTATCCACCAACAGGAGTGATTTTACAGTCCTGACACACGCTTTCCTCGGCCATCGCCGCGTTTCGCTCCGGCCGAATGGCCGCGACGCGCGGATCTGGTACGCACTTCGCGTTCTCCACCACCTCGCGAGTTTCTTATGTCTTGTTTGAAGCCCCTTCGATTCCTCCTTCCACTGACGCTGGTGACGGCCTTCGGGTGCAGTAGCTCTGGCGACGCCAGCGCTCCGCCACGACCCTCCGATCCCATGCCCGCGCTTCACGCAGTCCCCGACACGGCCGACGCCGGGCGCATCGTCGATGCGACGGGGCGCGAGGTCTTGCTTCGCGGCGTCAACGTCAATGCGCACGTCGAGTATTGGCAATACGACCCCGACTTGTTCACGACGTACCCGTTCACCGAGGACGACGCCGACATGGTCGCCGCGATGGGCTGGACCATGGTGCGTCTCTTACTGAGCTGGTCGCGTGTCGAGCCGACGCCAGGGGAATACGACGACGCCTACCTGGACGAGATTGCGGAATCTGTCGCCATGCTGCGCGCTCGCGGCATCTACACGCTCATCGATCTGCACCAAGACCCGTGGAGCCCCTACATCGTCGCGCCGGCCGATCAGGATTGTCCGGCGGGCGCACGTCCGACCGGGGGGTGGGATGGTGCACCGGAGTGGGCGACCTTCGACGACGGTTTGCCGCGATGTGAAGTGATCGACGCACCACGTGAGCTCATTCCCGTCGTGCAAGCGGCGTGGAAGAACTTTCTCGACGACGTGGAGGGCCCCGGAGGCGTGGGGATTCGCACGCGGTATGCGGAGATGTTCGGTCATCTGGTTGCGCGCTTTGCGAACGACGACTCCGTGGCTGGCTACGAGGTGATCAACGAGCCCGCCGTGTTTCAGCTCGGTCAAGAGGTGCAGCTCACGGGTTTGTACGAGGACTGCCTCGCCGAGATGCGGGCGGCCGAAGAGGCCGTCGGCGCGCCGAAACGACTGTTCTTCTTCGAGCCGAGCGTCGGGTGGAACGCGGTTGGCCTGCCCGCGCCACCTCCCTTCGACCACGATGATCAGGTCGTGTACGCACCGCATATCTATCAGGGCGGAATCGACCCGCCCCCGCTCGAGGACGGATTTGCGCGGGCAGCACGAGACTCGGTCACGCTGTACGGCGGCGCCCCCGTCGTGACAACCGAGTGGGGGAGCGGCCCCGAACGGGCCAAGGATCCCGAGGACGACTACTTCGAGCGCCATCTCGGCGAGCAGGAGAGGTATCGGTTCGGTGCGGCGATTTGGACTTGGCGAGAGGCGTGCGGCGATGCTCACAAGTACAACGAGGTTCGCGACGGAAAGGTCCCCCGCGTCTGGGGCCTCTTCGAGGTGAATTGCGAAACCAACACGATCGAAGGGCCTCGCACCGAGTATCGCGACGTCCTTCAGAAGATGGTGTTGCGTTTCGCTCCGGGCGCGTTGATCGAGGTGGATTGGGCGCCGGACGACACCGAGCTCAGCGCGAGCGGTGACGACGCGCCCGCTGGCAATCGCCTCGAGGTGTTCGTGCCGACCGACGACCCCGGCTCGGTCGACGTCGAATCGAGCGGCCTTGGGGCGATCCAGTCGACGCCCTGGTTTGGTGGCACACTCTTTTTCGCGCGCGCCGAAGGTGGCTCGTGGTCGATTCGCTTGGCGCTTCCGTCGTCAGGTCCCTAGCGCGATTTCGCTCACGAAGCGTGCAAGCCCTTCGAGCACCGGCATCGGGAGCTCGTGGCCGCCTCTGAACGGGATCCATTCGGTCGTGAGGCCCGCCGCGCGCATCGTGTCGCGGAGATCCTGCGCTGCTTGGAAGGAGAGTAGGGGGTCCTGCTCTCCGTGGCTTTGGAGCACTCGGAGGTCCTCGTGTCGGGACATGCCCGTCTGCCAGGCCGAGAGGTTCACGGGAGTACCGGACAGGATAACGAGGCCGGCGGGTGCGATGTCGTGCGTGAACACCGCGTTGCACGCCGCCATCGAGCCTTGTGAGAAGCCGCCGACTACGAGGGCTTCGTTAGGCACGCCGAGGCGTGCTTGCAATTCCGCTAGCATCGCCACGACTTGCTCGGTCGCGGTCTCCATGCCCGGCGGCACCTCGTTCGCGTAGTTTCGGGGCCCTTCGGTCATCGCAGCTTCCGCGCGCTCGAGGTCGAGCATCCACCAGGCGCGTGCCCCTGGCATCCCCGGGATCTCGTTCGGTGCCTCGGGGAACGCGAAGCGAACGTGCCGTGGCACGTCGAGCACCCGCCAGAGGCCGATCAAGTCCGTCCCGGGCGCCCCAAAGCCGTGCATCAAGACCACCAGGGGTCCGTCGCCGCCACCCGCGCGATCCTCGCCACCCGTGAGCCGCACGCGTATGTCGCCGAAGCGTTCTTCCCGCATGCTGCGGAGGCTAGCAGCTCAAAAGAGAAGGCGCGCGGCCCTTGCGTGATGCCGAGCCCTAGCCCGAAAAGCCTTCGGGGTTCGCCTGCTGCCAGCGCCACGCGTCCTCGACCATCGTCTCGAGGTCACGCTCAGCCTGCCAACCGAGCTCCTGTGCGGCGAGCGACACATCCGCGTAGCACTCGGCGATGTCGCCCGGCCTGCGCGGCAGGTTCTCGCACGGGATTTCCCTTCCGGTAGCTTTGCGCGCGGCGGCGACCACCTCGAGCACGCTGTATCCCATGCCCGTCCCGAGGTTGTACGCCGAGCAAGCTTGAGTCTCGTCGAGCTTGCGAAGCGCGGCGATGTGTCCGAGTACGAGGTCGACCACGTGAACGTAGTCACGGACGCCGGTGCCATCCCGGGTGGGATAGTCGTCGCCGAAAACCCGAAGGTGAGGGCGCCGGCCGACCGCGACCTGCATGATGTACGGCATCAGGTTGTTGGGGATGCCTCGCGGGTCTTCGCCGATGCGGCCGCTCTCGTGCGCGCCGATCGGATTGAAGTAGCGCAGCAGAATCACCTTCCATGCCGGATCTGAAGCAGCCAGGTCCTCGAGGATTCGCTCGATGACGAGCTTGGTGCCGCCGTACGGGTTCGTGGCGCTCGTTGGGGAAGTCTCGTTAATCGGAAGCGACGTCGGGTCACCGTAGACTGTCGCCGACGAGCTGAACACGATGCGACGCAACCCGTGTTCTTCCATCGCGCGGAGCAGGCTCAACGTACCCGATACGTTGTTGGAGTAGTAGCGGAGAGGCGCCTCCACCGACTCACCGACTGCCTTGAGCCCGGCGAAGTGGATCACGGCCTCGAAGTCGTGGGCGCCAACCACCCGGCTTGTCGCCGCCTCGTCGCGCAGGTCGACTTCTTCGAACTTCACCGACTTGCCCGAGATTTTTTGCACCCGTCGAAGCGACTCGCGCGAGCTATTGCAGAGGTTGTCGAGCACGACGACCTCATAGCCGGCATCGAGAAGCTCAACGCAGCAATGGCTTCCAATGTAGCCTGCGCCTCCGGTGACGAGGACGGTGCCGCTCACGAGTTTAGCTCGGCGTCGGTCATTGCGCGGATCGCGTCGAGGGCAGTGCGCCTGACCCTTAGCTTCGTGGCGTGGTGGGCCTTCATGTCGAGCTCGGTGAGCGCGGTGGCTGTCTGCCGGGCGGTCTCGAGGAGGACCTCCGGTGGGACGACCCGATCGAGAAACCCGGGCGCGATCGCGTCTTCAGGAGAGTAGAGCTCTGCGAGAATCGTGGCGCGGCTGAAATACGCCGGCGCGAGGCGCTGCCTTGCGATTTCGATCGCGAAGTATGGAAGCGTCATGCCAATCGCGACCTCGTTCATCCCAATCTTGAAGGGCCCATCGATGCCGATGCGATAGTCGGCGCACATCAGCAGGAACGAGCCCATGGCGATTCCGTGGCCGCTGCAAGCTGCGACCACCGGAAACGGAAAGGTCAAAATGCGTTCATTGAGCGCCGCGCCAGCGCGGAGCATCTCCATCGTCGGCTCGTAGCCTTGCTTGAACACGGCCAAGTCGAAGCCGGCGCAGAAGACCCCTTGTCTCCCGGTCAAGATGACGACTGTCTCGTCCTTCTCCGCCTGGTCGAGCGCTGCGTTGACTTCGGCGATCATCGGAACCGACATGGCGTTCGCCTTGCCGTCGTCCATGGCGATCGTGCTCACCCGCTCGGCGCGGTCGTAGCTGACTGAACTGCCCATGGCGCGGTCGTACCAATCTAGCCTCTGGCGGACAAGTGAAACCCCGCCGAATCGAGAGCGAAACGGCGTCCGTGCCGCAATTGGTTCATGCTATCCTGGACGATGCTGAGCCAGAGCGACCTAGAAATCAAAACCCTAGGCCCCTGCGACCACGAGTCCCCTCTCGTTCGCAAAGGGCGAACCTTTGCGAACGAGTCGGTGCGCGTTCGCGTGAGGCGTCATATCGACGACGCGCATCCGGAGACGGCGAATCTTTGCTTCGAAGAGGCAGGGCCACGTCGGAAGATCTTCTTCAGCCCTGCTGAAACCACCGCGGCCTTCGTGACCTGTGGCGGGCTGTCGCCTGGGCTCAACAACGTCCTCCGCTCGGGGTTTCTCGAACTGACCCACAACTATGGCGTCAAGCGCGTCCTCGGAATTCGCAATGGCTACGCAGGGCTGAACCCTGACTCGGGTTTGGAGCCGATCTTCATGACGGAGCGCTTCGTGGACAACATCCAATACCTCGGGGGCACTGTCTTGGGCAGCTCGCGAGGGATGCACGAGCCGGCCGTTCTCGTCGATTTCATGGAAGCGCGCGAGATCGACATGCTCTTCTGTATCGGCGGCGATGGCACCCAGCGCGGCGCGCACGCGATTCAACTGGAGATCGAGAAGCGTGGTCTCCCGAAGTCGATCGTCGGGGTCCCCAAGACGATCGACAACGATGTCCCCTACGTGGACATCAGCTTCGGGTACGTCACAGCCCTCGAGGTCGCGAGCGAGGTGCTTCGAGGTGCGCACGTGGAGGCCGTTGGGGCGCCGCACGGCGTGGGATTGGTCAAGCTCATGGGTCGCGCGGCCGGGTTCATCGCGGCAGGAGCCGCCATCGCGAGCCAAGAGTCCGACTTCGTTCTGGTGCCCGAGGTGCCGTTTCCGCTCGAAGGCGAAGGGGGCTTCCTCGAGGTCCTCGAGCGGCACTTGCTGACTCACGGCCATGCGTTGGTCGTGGTCGCGGAGGGAGCCGGCCAGCATCTCTTCGAGTCCGCTGGCGGCGAGCGGGATGCTTCTGGCAACGTCCGCTTTCAGGACGTTGGTGCGTTTCTGCGGGAGAAGATCAAGGCCCATTTCAGCGAACGTCGCCTCGAAATGAACCTCAAGTACATCGATCCGAGCTATGTCATTCGAAGCGTTCCGGCGAACGCGTGGGACCGCATTTTGACCGACCGCCTGGCGCGCGGCGCGGTGCACGCCGCCATGGCCGGCAAGACAGACGCCATGATGGGCTATTGGAATCAGGAGATTGTGCACGTTCCGATCGCGGCATCGACGTCGCAGGACAAGCACATTTCCCTCGAGAGCGACTTCTGGAATGCGGTGCTCGCGACGACTGGTCAGCCAGACTGGCGCTAGCGTCACTTCGTGAGATCGAAGTCGAGTGTCCTCCGTTGGCCGGCGCGTAGGCGAACCGTCTGCGACTTGAAGGGTGCGTCTTGGCCGACGCTGATCTTGTAGCGTCCTGGCTTCAAGGCTTCGTTCTTGAGCGGTGCGGCGCCCCTGCGCTTTCCGTTGATCCAGACATTCCCCCACGGGAAGACGACAACCGTCAATCGTGCCGGGCGTGTAGCAGTGACATCCGTGGGCGGTACCTTGGGCTCGGACGGCATCGGGGTGCGGTCGAGCGCGAACGCGCTCGCAGTCTCCGCCGAAGGAGCCTCGTCGGGTTCATTCGCGGCGGCTCTGGCTGGTTCGGCCTGCTCGTCCATCGGTGCAGGTTTGTCATCAACAGTATGCGGGGCGCCCGCTGGCACCTGCTGTGACAAGAAGAAACCGCCCAAGCCAAGGGCCCCGACGAGGAGCAACGCACCAAGCCCCCACTGAGCTGGCGAACGTCCACCGCTCGAGCTCTCCGCCGGAGGTCGGGTGCCGAGCGCAGCAGTCGGTCCGGCAGCTCCGGCGACGCCACCGGTTTGTTGGACTCCGGTGGTGACCTTGGCTCGCGGGCTTTCCTCGGCGCTGATGGGCGGCGCTGCGGGACGGCATTGGTCGACCCGTGCGCCGAGTTGTCGGCGGGCACGCGGAGACGGAACGAACTCGTCGAGGAGGTCGATTAGAATCGAAGCGTTCTCGGGGCGGGCGTCGCGATTGGGTTGAATGAGGCTCTCGATGATCTCGCACAGCTTCGGCGGCGCGTCCGGCGCCAGCCCTCTGAGCGAGGGGTGGTCGCCTGCAAGCGTGAGCATGATCGTCGCGGGATCGTGCGCGCCTTCGTAGGGACGGCAGCCGGCGAGCGCTTCGAAGAGGACGACCCCAAGCGCGAACAGATCCGCGCGCCCGTCGAGCGGCTCGGCACGAAGCTGCTCGGGCGACATGTACGGAACTTTGCCCTTCACCGCGCTTTGCTTTCGTGAGGTCCCAGAGACTGCTTTGGCGACACCAAAATCCGAAAGAAATATCTCCCCACGTCGGCTGATCAAGACGTTCGACGGGGAAACGTCGCGATGGACGATCGCGCCGGCGTCGTCGTCCGGATTCGAAAACCTCGGCGCGTGGGCGTGTTCGAGCGCGGCCGCGAGCTCTGCCCCGAGGAGCGCTGCGAGGTCGTGTGGCAGGCGCTTGCCGTCCTGGTCGTCGAGAAGGACACGCAGGTCCGCGCCATCGACGAGCTCCAACGCCATGTAGGGAACCCCGGCGATCTCGCCAAAGTCGATCACGCCGACGATGTTGCTGTGTCGCAGCTTCGCGGCGAGGCGCGCCTCCCGCTCGAACAGCTGGATGAAGTCTTCGTTCTCACGAAAGAACGGGAGCACGAGCTTCAGGCAGACGTGTTGTGCAAAGCCGCTTGGGCCGCTTCGAATGGCTTCATAGGTCTCGGCCATCCCCCCGACGCCGAGCCGGCGCAGCAGACGATAGGGACCGAAGTCTTCGCCGACGAGGCTTGAAAGAGATGTCTCGGACCGGATTATCGACATGAGGCCAGCGCCCGCAGCGTTTCACCATCCGAACGAGCCGCGCGCTGGAAAGGATATGCCTAAATCTCTGGAATGAAAAGCGGCGCGGCAGTGGTTGCACTGCTCGCGGCGGAAGCATCCCGGCAGTTGCCCGCGATCATGTTTCGTATGGCGATGGCGAGGGCGTCCGAACGGACGCCACGGATGTCGGCGTCGAGTCGAGCGCAGCCCATGCGGCTCGCCGAGTCGCCGACGAGATCGAGCTCGATGATGTTCGGCGAGCGCTGTGATACGAAAACGACCCATCGCGCGGGTAGCGCCTGCGCGATGCCGTGCGCCGCTGCCTTGCGAGAGCTCACGCTGCTCTGCTCGGGGTAGTCCAGTCGAAGCATCGGTTCGGTTCGAACCAATCGGTCGATGCTGGTGTCGACCCGAAGTCGCGTCGCTCCGACACCAATCCTAGCGAAGTGAACTCGCCCCAGATGCACCTCGTCGCACTCGACCTGGACCGCGTAAACGCCAGTGCTCAGATGGCTCGTCTCGAAAGGCGTGCGACCGAGGCGAACGCCATTGATGCGCACGGTGCAACCGTCCCGTTCACCGTCAACGACGAGGCTGCCCGCGTGCTCGGCACCCTCTCGGCGGGCTTCCTCGTAGACGGCGAGTGTTGCAGGCGGATGCAGCAGGTCCTGCGGCTCTCCGCTCGGGCTCAGGAACGCACACTCTCGAGCTTGATCTCGTGCATCTCCGAGCTCACCTACTTCGAGCAGGGCGCGCACGAAAAAGAGACAGGTGTCCAAGACGCGTTGCGCTCGATCCTCTTCTCTGTTCAGCGATGCAAATGCGCTGCGCGACATCTCTGAGGCCCTACGAAGGTGCTGGAGGGCGACTTCGTGCTCACCCAAGGCCAGCGTGCGAATGCCGGCGCGCGAATCCTCCTGCCAGCGCTCGAGTGTTTCCCTCGGCAACACGACGGGTTCGGATGAGCCCTTGCGCGCGAACAGCGTGGTAGCCTTCTTCGGGCTCCACACCCGCTGCCCTTGTCGTTCGAGCTCGCGACGGATCTCGATCGCCAGGTTCTCGACTTTGATCGGCACATCGCCCCGCGCGGCCGGGACGACGGCCCAGTCGTTCGCGGTGGCAGAGACGCTGCCCACCGGAGCGAGGAGGGCGAGAGCGAGGGTCGGAAGAAGTGCTGTCCTGATCATGGTCTTGTCCCCGTTGTGGTGCCTTTGTCACCAAGCAGTTGCAGCAGGTGTGCCAAGAGAAAAACCGAGTAGTTTCGCGACCCGGCTGCCCTGTCGCGCCCGCCGCGCTGACGAGCGTCGTCAGATCGTGACGAGCGTCGTCCGTGGACGGGGCGACATCATGCGCCCCGGTTCTTGAACTTTTCGGGGTCGATCTCGAGGGTCGCCATGCGACTGATGAGACCCGTCCTCGGCACAGAGAGCATGCGCGCGGTGCGTGCGACGATGCCGCCGCAGGCCGTCAGCGCATCCTCGATGATCGCTTTCTCTGTAGCGTCGAGATCGTGCTTCTGCTCGCCCAAGCGGCTCCAGCGCTCTGCGACGAGCTGAGCGGGCGTCTCACCGTGCGAAGCCGGCGCGGGAGCGCTCGTGAGCGATCGCATGGGGTGCTCGCCCTCGAGGTCCAGGTGGCGGGCTTCGATCACTGGGTCTGCCAATTCGTCCGCGCGCGCGCGATTTCTGGCGCGCTCGAGGACTGCCTCGAGCTCCCGTATGTTTCCGCCCCAGTGTACGTGCGGCGCGCAGAGCAAATCCCGGGCGCTCCCGTCGAGCTCCCAATCCACATGCGCGTCCGTTCGGGCCAAGTAGCGGCTAGCGATGATCGGGATGTCCTCACGGCGCTCGCGGAGGGGAGGGAGCACGATGGGGACCGTGGCGAGGCGGTAATAGAGATCTTGGCGAAAGCGCTTCTGCGAGATCGCGTCGGACATGTCGCCGTTGGTGACCGACAACAGCCGCACGTCGGCCTGCTTGGGTTCGCGGCCCTGGTACCCGAGCGGTCGATACGAGCCAAATTGCGTGAAATCGAGAAGCAACTGCTGCGCGTGGCGCGGGAGGTTGAGCACCTCGTCCAAAATCAAAGTGCCCTGGTGGGCGTATTCGACGAGGCCCTTGCGCTTGGAAACCGCGCCTGAGAACGAGCCCCGCTCGTGGCCGAACAGCTCCGATGTGATCGTGTTCAAATCGTCGGCGAGGCCGAGCGTCGCGCGAACGATTGGTTCGCGGTTGCTGGCCCGCGCAAACGCGGTCGCGAGCTGGGTCTTCCCCGTGCCGGATTCGCCTAGGATCATGATCGACGCGGTGCCCGCGATCGCCGCGCGAAGCTCTTTACGGATTGCCGCCATGCTAGGGGGCGCCAAGAGGTCGTCGAGACTGAGGTAGTGCTCGTTGTGATCTCGTGCACGTTCGACGCGAAGGTCCTCACGCGTAGCCTCGATGAGCGTTTGTTGCGCGATCATGCCGCCGAGCAGCGCGCCGACGCATTCGATGAACTCCAGCGTCGGGGGATGTTCACCCTCGTCGCCCGCGAATTCGAGGTACATCGCCCCAATCAAGCTGCGTCCACGTCGGGACGAAGAGGGAAGCGACCAAAGCGGCACGGCGACATACGACCCGTTGGGGGCGTACGGTACCGGCCCTGCGATTGTGCGAAGGCCGGTCTGCACCCGATGGAGCGTTTCGGTGACGTGCTGCGCAAGCACGGCAGGCGGGACTCCGCGAAACCCGGCGGTGCGAGAGCGGTGCATCGGGCCCGCGTTGCCCTTGGTCTCTAGAGTGCTCCAAGCAGAGGTGGCCCCGAGCTGCTGGCATAAGGCTTCGAGCGTCTCCTCGATGAAGCGCCCGTCGTGGAGGCCGGTCACGACGGATGCCACGACTTGCCGCATGAGGGGCCATGGGTCTCGATTGTCCGCTCGCGGCATCAGACGCTGCAAGGTTACCTGGTTGAGCGTGCCGCGCCTAGTCATTGCAGGGCGCCCCGGCCGGCCGCGGAGATTGTCTGGTGCAGTGTGGAGCGTTCAAGACACGAACCATCACGACCAGTTGCGCCTTGCTGCGGACGCCGAGCTTGCGCATGGCTGCCCTGAGGAGTGCGGAGACACGCGAGGGGCTGATGCCCAACTGATAGCCGGTCGCCTTGCTGCTCTCGCCGAGAGAGGCGCTGAGCGCGACCTGACGCTCACGCTCTGTGAGGCCCCGCGCCGTTCCTCGGCTCTGGGCGTTCAGCTTGGCGACGATGAAGCGCCGCCCGTCGGAGTCGAACCAGTCGAGGAGCGTCCAGCGCCCCCGAAGGAGTCCTTCCCAGAGGCGAATCGCGCGTTCTGCGTCCCCATGCCGAAGGACTTCGGGGGATCGGTCGAGGTGTCGCGCGGCCGCCCGCAGGAGCTCCTGGGGTGGCAGCGTCTGCGGCACTCGGCGACCGGTGTGTACGAGTCGAAGCGGTTCAGATCGCGCATCGAGCGTGGCTTCGTCGGCGATGAAATGGGGCATGCCCCCGGTAATGCACGGCACATGCCATGAAAAAACGCAATAATTTCAGGCCTCTCAGATCGAGAATCCCCCGAATTGACGACGCTCGTCATCACTTGGCGACGGAGAGCATCATTTTGCGGCCTCGCCCTGCGCGCGTGCGGAGCGAGCGGCCGCTCGAAGGGTGGTACTCTCGGCTCAGGTCATCATGGCTACAGTCGCACAACTACTCGAACAGAAGGGCCACAACGTCGAAGTGATTGCGCCCGATGCGACGGTCTACGATGCGATCCGCCGCATGTCGGATCTCGATATCGGCGCGCTCGTCGTGGTCCGCGACGGCAAAGTCGTCGGCCTGATCACCGAGCGGGACTACGCCCGCAACGTCTTCCTCCAAGGGAAGTCGTCACCTACGACGCCGGTGCAGGGGGTCATGGCCGACGATGTGTTGTTCGTCGGCCGCGACGAAACGACTCGGGATTGCATGGCGATCATGACCGGGAAGCGAACGCGTCATCTGTTGGTGATGGAGGACGGTGAGTTGTTGGGCATCCTCTCCATTGGCGACCTCGTACGCAGCATCGTGGCCGAGCAGGACATCGCAATCGAGCAGCTCGAGCAGTACATCCACCGCGGTTGAACAATGAGTCGCCCGCGCAAGGCATGGTTGGAGTGCTTCACCACTGCTGAGATCCGCGAGTTGCGCGCAATCGAAGATCGCCGCGCGTGGCTGACCTTGCTGGTCAACTATGGGTTGATCGCAGCGTCCATGGCGCTGGTGGCTTTCGCCACCAATGCCCTTACGGTCGTCCTCGCGCTCTTCATCATCGGTACGCGGCAACTAGGCTTAGCCGTCGTCATGCACGAAAGCGCGCACCACACCTTGTTCGAAAGCCGCCGGCTCAACGATTTCGTCGGGAACTGGCTCGCCGGCTACCCGATCTATCTAAGCGCGGACATGTACCGCACGCATCACCTCGAGCATCATACCAAGACGTGGACGGAGGGGGATCCAGACCTCGCGCTTGCGACGGCGTTTCCGGTGAGCAAGGCCAGCATGGCGCGCAAAGTGGCCCGGGACCTCTTCGGCGTTACCGGCTTGAAGCAATTGCTCGGCACAACGCTGCTGGTGATCAAGGTGTGTCGCGGCGAAGAGGTCGATGCGGGCACGCTTCCACTTCGACTCGAACGCGGGCCGGCTATCCGGATGGTGCTGGGCACACTCGCGACCAACTCCGCGTTTTTCGGACTTCTATGGATGATCGGTCATCCGATGCTCTACCTGCTGTGGTTCGGGGCCTGGATGACGACCAACAAGCTTGCTGCGCGAATCCGCTCGATCGCGGAACACGCGGTCGTTCCCGATCCGACCGATCCGATTGGCCAAACGCGAACGGTTCGTGCGGGGTGGCTCGAGCGCCTCTTCATCGCGCCGAACCGGGTCCAGTACCACCTCGAACACCACCTCCTGATGACGGTTCCTCACTACAATCTGCCGCGCTTCCACGAGATGCTGCGCGAGCGGGGCCTTCTGGTGGACGCCTGTATTGCGGATAACTATGCGCAGGTGCTGCGCCAAGCCGTCAGTTGACCTGCGAAAACGGAGCTGAGCTCTGACCGCACCCGTGAGGTAGCGCACAATTGCGCACCTCCGCGCACGTGCGAACTGGCCTCGGAGGACAAATCGCCGGCTAGCAGGGTCATCGTGCCTTCCAAGGATGTCGCTTCTTCGGTATACCCGACGCTTCCCGTAGTTTCATCGAGGTGGTGTCTCGTGCTCCGCAGTTCCTCATTCGCGTCCGCGGCGTTGCTGTTGGCTTCAACGGTCCCCCTCTTGGGGTTCACCGGGGTGGTGCGACCGAGCAACATCGAGAAGATCGACCCAAGCAACGCGATCCATCCGTTTCATCCTCCGCTTCCGGATGGAGAGCCGTCCGACGAGTTCCGCAACATCGACGGTTCAGGCAATCACACCACGCACTACTCTTTGGGGGCGGCAGATACGCCGCTTCGCCGGCTGGTGCCGGATGCATATGGCGACCAGGTTTCGTCGATGGCCGGCCAGGGACGTCCTTCGCCACGGGATATCAGCAACTTCATCTGCGCCGAAGACACTCGGACCGTCAACGAGCTCGGCGCGAGCGATTTCCTATGGCAGTGGGGCCAGTTCCTAGACCACGACATCGACCTGACCGAAACCAGAGAGCCCTTCGCTCCCGAGCACGTCCGTCCTGAAACCGGGGACCCCTTCTTCGATCCGGAGAGCACGGGTCTTTCACAGATCACGTTCTTTCGCTCCGCAGGTGTGTCCGGCACGGGCATCGACTCGCTCTATCCGAGGCAGCAACTCAACTTCATCACCCACTTCATCGACGCGTCGAATGTCTACGGGTCAGATGAGGAGAGGGCCAACGCGCTGCGCACTGCGGATGGCACGGGCCGGCTCAGAGTAAGCCCGGGGGACTTGTTGCCATTCAATACGGAGGGCCTTCTCAATGCGGGTGGTACAGCGTCCACCCTCTTCTTGGCCGGCGACATTCGCGCCAACGAGCAGGTTGGGTTGACGGCGATGCACACGCTGTTCGTGCGCGAGCACAACCGCCGCGCCGACGAGATCGCTTCCGCGGAGCCGGGGCTCTCAGGCGACGAGATCTACGAGCGGACTCGTGCCTTCGTCGGCGGGCTGATGCAGCAGATCACCTACAGTGAGTTCTTGCCCGCGCTGCTCGGACCGGACGCGTTGGACCCCTACACGGGGTACAAGGCCACGGTCAGCCCTGCGATCACGAATTCTTTCTCCACGGCCGCCTACCGCTTCGGTCACAGCGCCGTGAGCGACGAGCTCCTGCGGCTCGACGCGAGCGGTCAGGAGATCCCCTTTGGTCACTTGCCACTCAAGAACGCCTTCTTTGCGCCACACCGGCTCGCCACGGAAGGGGGCATCGAACCCATCTTGCGCGGACTCGCGGCCCAGGAGATGTCCAAGGTAGACACGAAGGTGGTCGACGGGCTCCGCAATTTCCTGTTCGGCCCACCCACCGCGGGCGGCCTCGATCTGGCGTCGCTCAACATCCAGCGCGGGCGTGACCACGGTTTGGCCGACTACGCGACCGCCGTGCTCGCTCGTGGGCTCGGCCGGGTGCATTCGTTCAGCGACATTTCGTCGGATCCGGTGGTCCAGTCGCTGCTCGCCGCACAGTACGGCGACGTTCAGGACATCGACTTCTGGGTGGGCGGCATTTCGGAAGACCCGGTGAACGGCGGACACGTGGGACGACTGTTCTTCAATATCTTGAAGACCCAGTTCCAGGCCCTGAGAGATGGTGACCGGTACTGGTACGAGCTGGCGCTCCCGGTCGACGAGGTCATCGAGATCGAGGGTACGACGCTCGCCGATGTCATTCGTCGCAACACCACGATCGATGCCGAGATCGATGACGACGTCTTTCACGTAAACTGATTTGAGCCGCCGACCTCTGGAGCCGGCCGGCAAAGCATCGTAGGCTAGCGCCAGGCGATGCAAGAGGGACTCGTGACTGGGATGTTGTGGCTCGGGTTCGGAGGAACGCACCTCGCCTTGTCCCTCAATCCGATTCGGAAGCGGCTCGTGCGCGTCCTCGGTGAGGGTGGGTACGTGCTGCTCTACTCGGCGATCGCGATCGGCACCTTCGCGGCACTCGTGCACTACGTCGCGCTCCACCGCTTCGCCGAGCCCCTTTCATCGCTCCTTACGAGCATTCCACCGGTTCGCGGTGCGCTGCTCGCGCTGTCCGTTTTTGGGTTTTCCCTCTTCATCACCGCCGTGCTCGGCTACCCAGGATTTCCGATGGCCGTGTTCCGTCATCGTGCGATGAAGGCTCGTGGGGTTCAGCAGATTACACGCCATCCGTTCTTTTCGGGCGTTGCGCTCTGGGCCGCAGCACACACCTTTTTGGCGGCGTCGAAGGTCACATTCGTCTTTTTCTTCGGCATGATTGTCTTGTCCTTCATCGGCGGCATGCATCAAGACCGGCGGCTCATCGCAGAGCTGGGCGAGCCATACCGGAGCTATGTTGCATCGACGTCCTTCTGGCCGTTCGTCGCCGTCGTGACGCGCCGTCAGAAGATCCGCGCGACCGAGCAGCCGTGGCTCGGCTATGCCCTCGGAGTCGCTGCAAGCTTCGGTCTTTACGAGGTGCACGACCACATTTTCGATCGCGGCGGCGCATACGTCATCGCAGTAGTGTCGCTGGGGTCGATCGCAGCCATGCTGAGCTCTCGGTCGCGCGCTGTGCGGAGGGAACCCTGAACGTCATGTTCCACGAATATGTACACTACGATGGTCTCGGGCTCGCGGAGCTCGTCGCGAAAGGGGAAGTGACGACAAAGGAAGTCTTGGAGGCAGCCATCCTCCGTGCGGAGAAGCTCAACCCCGAGCTCAACGCCATCGTCACACCGCTCTACGACTATGCGCACGCAAGGGCGAAGGAGCCGCTGGCGGGTCCCTTCGCGGGCCTTCCGTTCCTACTGAAGGATGCGCACCACGCGCTCCGGGGCACGCCCATGAGCAATGGGAGCCGGCTCCACAAGGGCGAGATCTCGACCTTCGATGCCGAGATCGTGAAGCGCTTCCAGAGGGCGGGCGTGGTCGTCTTTGGGAAGACCAACACCCCCGAGTACAAGCTGTCGGCCCATACCATCTGCAAGGCGTGGGGCGCGACCCGCAACCCATGGGACGTGACGCGGTCCGCGGGGGGCTCGAGCGGAGGCTCCGCGGCCGCCGTGGCCGCGGGGATTGTGCCGATCGCGTCTGCGACCGATGAAGGCGGGTCGATTCGCTTGCCAGCCTCCGCGTGCGGCATCTTCGGCTTGAAACCCACCCGTGGGCGCAACCCCATCGGGCCGGACTTCGGATGGGAGTGCGCGGGCCAGTCCACCTCCCACGTCGTCAGCCGGACGGTCCGGGACTCCGCGGCGATGCTGGACGCCACGGCCGGACAGGAGCCCGGATCCCCCTATGCCGCACCTGCGGGCGAGGGGTTTCTGGACGCCGCAGGGCGGGATCCCGGGCAATTGCGTGTCGGTATATCGACAGCAGGCGATGCTTTCGGCCTGCGGATGGACAGCGCCTGTGTCCAGGCGATCTCCGCAGCAGGCCGTCTTTTGGAGGGTTTGGGACACCAGGTCGAGGAGGTTCCGCTCCCGTACGACGAGTGGGAGGTGCTCCGCACGTGGATCATCCTCGGCGCAGCGGACACGGGGGCGGTCGTCACTAAGCTGGAAGCCAAGTACGGCGCCAAACGGGTTCGAGAATCCCTCGAAGAGGTCGTTCGACTGCTTGCGGCGATGGGCCGCGCCATGCCCGCGGAGATCAGTGCCATCGCCCACCACGAGCGGCGGGAGCTTGGCGTTGCGATGGCGGGCTTCTTCGAGCGATACGACGTGCTGGTGATTCCGGTTTCCGGTCGGATTCCCGTGCCGCTCGAGGAAGCCGGCCTGACCCGCGCCGAGCGCGGGCTGCTCGAGCTCTTTGCCTCGCGAGCGGGGGCTCGGCTGCTGCGCGTCGGTCGGGTCCGAGAGCAGCTCATCGAAGGGCAGCTCGAGCGGCTGGCGGAGCAGGTGATGCAGCGGACGATGATCGCCAACCTCACCGGGATCCCGGCGATGTCGGTCCCGCTCCACAGGACGGAGAACGATCTGCCGGTGGGTGTGCAGTTCATCGGCCGCTTCGGAGACGAGGCCACCCTACTGCAGCTGGCCACCCAGCTCGAGCGGGCCAAACCGTGGCGCGTCCGGCGCTGAGGGGCTAGCTAGGCGAGGCTGGTGTAGAGAAGCCGCCCTGCGACGTAGAGAACGAGCACCGCGGTGAGTCGTTTGACGACGCGTCCCGAAAGCGCACGAGTGCTCAAGCGGCTTCCAATCTGTCCGCCGATGAGGACCGCGACGAAGAGCCAGACGTAGTCGCTCAGCCGAACGAGGTGGGCGGTCGTCCCCTGCTTCATCGTTTGGCCGGCGAGCCCCGCGATCGAGTTGAGCATGATGAAGAGGCTCGAGGTGGCAGCAATGCGCTTCGGTTCGGCGAGACGGAGAAGATGCAGCGCCGGCGCTAAGAGAATGCCGCCTCCGATACCGACCATGCCGCTGATGAAACCGATTGCACCGCCGAGGGGCGCGCCGACGAGCCAGCTCACCTTGGGAGACGAGGCGCGCGAAGCAGACGGCTTCGGCGGTTGGAACCACATCGCCAAGCCTGCTGCGAGCAGAGAGAAGCCGAGCAAGGAGACGAAGACCTCTTGATCGATTGGCGCGCGTCCGCCCAGCCAGGCCATCGGGATCGAGAAGGCCACGAAGGGGAGGGCGAAGCGCCAGTCGAGATCACCCGAGCGCCGGAACTGCATCACACCGCCACTGACCACGATGAGATTGCACAACAGAGCGATCGACGGAAGGACGCGATAGTCCGTGCCGGCGAGCACGAGGAGCGCGTTGTAGGTCGATCCTCCACCGAACCCGACGGCCGCGTAGAGCGCGGCGGTCAGGAGAAACAGCAGAGCGAGCGATGGCATGCTCGAGCTAGTTAGTGCAGGCCGCGAAGGCGGGCAATCACGGTGGCGGCGCTAGCGTCGATCTGCGCACCGCGAGCTCGCGGTGGCCACGGCCACGGGGCGGAGGTCGCCCGGAATTCGTCCCCCGAAGCAATTGGTGACGATGGCGACACCGAGCTCTCGTTCCGGATCGGCCCAAGCGCCCGAGCCGCCGGCGCCGAAGTGACCGAACGCGTGCGGGTTTGGGCGGCCCACGTCGACGTGGCGCTTGCCGAGGGAAAGACGAAAGCCTAGCGATACCGGTCGCATGTATCCGACCTTGAAGCGGAGCGGGAACGGGATGACCCGGCCGATGAGCGAGTTCTGGTCTTCCGCGGCTTCGGCGAGCGTCGATGCCGACATCAAGCGGACTCCGTTGAGCTTGCCTCCGAGGCTGAGGGCGGCGTAAAGGCGGGCCAGCGAGCGCGCGTTGAACACCCCGTTCCCTGAAGGAATCACCGAGGTCAGCCAACGCGGGTCGCCCAACACGTCGCCGAGGCCAGGCGGGATCATCGCGTCGACGAACTGGCCGACCGCGGAGTGCCAGCGTGCGGTCGTCGAAGCGGTTTTGCGTACTTGCGCGCGAAGGCTGCGGGGACGCCCCCGAAGGACCCGGCGTGGGATCCGCGGAATGAGAAACTCCGCTACGCGGGGGAGCTCGCTCTCTGGCAGGCCCATGTAGAGACCATCGAGCTCGAGTGGATCGGCGAGATGCTCTTTGATGAGGTCGGGGAAGCGCTTGCCGGTGACGCGCTGCAGAACCTCGCCGATGATCCATCCGCCGGTCCACGCATGGTACCCGAAGTCCGTGTCCGGCTTGTGAACCGGCCACATGTCCTCGACGACTCGTACCATGTGGTCCCAATCGAACATCTCCTCGGCGGAGTCGATGATGCGCGCGATCGAGTAGAGGCCCGCCCGGTGTGAAGCGGCTTGGCGGATCGTGATGTTGCCTTTGCCGTTCTTGCCGAACTCTGGCCAGTACTTGGCGACGGGTGCGTCCAGGTCGATGGCGCCACGGTCGACCATCAGATGAAGCAGCGTCGCCATGACGCCCTTGCCGGTGGACATGCTGAGCGCCAACGTTCCGGGTTCGAAAGGGTTACCCCTTCGATCGCGGGTCCCGCACGCGAGATCGGCGACGAGCTCGCCCCGATGATAGACGGCGATGGCGACGCCACCCGGGCCGTGCGCCGGAGCGCACCAGCGGACCGTGTCCCGCAGCGAACGGAAGTCGGGATGGCTGTACCCGCGGACTTGCATGCTCACTTGATGACGTCGATTTCTCGGAGGAAGGCCAGTGCTCTGTCGGTCACGCGCCCCTTGTCGAAATAGAGGATGTGCCCACCGCAACTCCAGTATACCTCGGGGCGCCCGAAGTGCTCCCAGAGCGCCTCCGTGTGAACCGCTGGGATGATACCGTCATTGCCGCTTGCGGCGAGCAGGATGCGCTCCCTCGGGATGTTCAATGTGTGGGAGAGTGGAGTGAATGGCGCGAGGATCTTTCGGAGCTCCCTGATCATCATCGCGGGCTCGTCGAGCGCCTCCTCGAAAAACGAGCGCATCGGCCAGCTCATCACCAAGTCGGCGATGCTCACGACCGGCGCGACACTCACGATGAAGTCCGTGCGGGGTTCGAGGCACGCCAGCATCGACGCGTGAAAACCGCCCCAGCTGTACCCCATGATCCCGACCTTGGGTGCGCCGCGCTTCAGCAGATGGTCGATGAGAATGCGGAGGTCCATCACCCCCTGCGCGCAGGCCTCGCTTAGACGCCACAGAGACGGCTGGATGATCGCCGTCCCATGGTAGGCGGCCGCACGCGGCATCCGCCCTCCGTGTAGCGGTAGGTTCATGAATACCACGTCGAAGCCAGCGTCGTAGAACCTCTGGGCCGAGAACCACATCTTGTTGATGCGGTAGTCGGGCGCCGAAAACCCGTGAAGGAAGATCACGATCGGGCGAGGCCCGCTTTTGTGGAACCAGCCGCGGGATTCAACGCGGTCGTTGGGCTCGAGGGCCGCGTACTCGTCGCGGAAGCGAGGGTCGAGTGTCTGAAACGGGCTGTAGAAATCGATGCTCGCGAGGTTCGCGCGTTTGGGGTCCCACGAACGGCGCCGCGTCGCGCGTTCGATGACCGAGTGAGCTCGAGGCGGAGCTTCGAACGCGGAGCCGGGGTCGTCGAGGAATCGGGGCTGTGAGTAGAACGCGTGATAGTCGATGTACTCTTGCAGTGTCGTGTCGGACAGATGCGGGTGGATCTTGTGCTTGAACGGAACCGACATCGCGGTTGCCGCGATGCGATCGAGTGCGTACGCGGCTTTGCCGAGAAGCGCGGGGCATGGATCGCTGCTCTTGCGGAGAAACGAGTGACCCGAGAAGTCTGCACAAAGGGCGTCTATCCAGACTGTGCTCGACTCCCCTCGGGGGGAGATTGGGAATGCGTTGCCATGTGCATGCTGGAATGCAGTCACGAAACCTCTCTTGGCGGCTCACACGAGGCCGTCGAGCACGAGTGCAATTCGGATGCCTTGTTTAGAATGGATGTTTTCGGCACGAATTGCCGATTTTTCGGACGCGGGAGGCGCAGAACCTGCGCTCTGTCGGCGCCGAAGCGCACACCTTTCGCCGAACTCGACGTTTTTGTCGCGAAGACGAGGAACCAAGCTCGGGTAAGCTCACGCTGATGTCTAAGGGTCCACCTCCTCAACCTTTCGAATCGTTCGACGAGCTCGTCTCGACCTTTCGAGAGCACGTCGCGCCGAACAAGCTCGCCTACTACCAGCGGATGGGCTTGCAGCTGGTCATGGGGCGGCGAGAAGGCATTTGGTTCGAAGACGCCTACACCGGGCTCCGGCTGATCAACTGCCACTGCAACGGAGGCGTGTTCAGCCTCGGACATTGCAATCCGCGGGTGACAGGGGCGGTGGCCGGCGCTCTCGGAGCGCTCGACATCGGCAATCATCACTTCGTGTCTGGCCAGCGCACTGAGCTCGCGGCGCGCCTTTCTGCAACGTTCGACGACGCGTTGCCGCGCGTAGTCTTTGGTGTCTCGGGAGGCGAAGCCATCGACGTCGCGATCAAAGCCGCGCGAGGCGCGACCGGCCGCCTCAAGATCATTTCGGTCGAGGGCGGCTACCACGGTCATACCGGGCTCGCGCTCGCGGCAGGCGATGCGGCGTTTCGAGATCCGTTCGGTCCGAATTTGCCAGGATTCGTACAGGTTCCCTTCAACGATGTCGGCGCGATGGAGACCGCCATCGACGACCAAACGGCAGGCGTCCTTCTCGAAGCCGTCCCGGCGACTTTGGGTATGCCAATCCCGAACCCCGGCTACTTTGAAGAGATTCGTAAGCTTTGCGATGAGCGAGGCGCGCGACTGCTGGTCGATGAGGTTCAGACCGGCCTTGGGCGGACGGGTCGCTGGTGGGGTATCCAGCACGAAGGCGTGACTCCCGACGCGTTGATCACTGGCAAAGGTCTCTCGGGTGGGATCTATCCGATCACGGCGACACTGCTGACTCGCGAGATGCATGAGGTCCTCGATTCCGAAACGAATCCCTTCGTGCACATCTCGACCTACGGCGGCGCCGAGCTCGGTTGCGTTGCCGCTCAGGCGGTGCTCGACATCGTTGGGGAGCCGGGTTTCCTCGACCGCGTGAGAGCATTGTCGGAGCGCTTCGGCGAAGCGTTCGCGCCTCTCCCATTCGAGCTTCGCCAGCGCGGGCTGTTCATGGGGCTCAGGTTCGGAAGCGAGCCGGAAGCGCTGGGGGCGCTCCTTCGCATCATGCAACAGGGCGTCTTTTGCTTCCCCGCGGGCAACGACCGCTCGGTTCTTCAGTTCCTGCCTCCACTCATTCTCAGCGATAGCGAGGCGCAGGATTTGATCGGGCGAATGGTGAAGGCGTTCTCCTGATGCCGCTCGTGAGTGTCGCAGAGATTGAAGCGTTCGAGCGTAAGTTGGGCGCAGCCGTGCGTGCGGGAAACGCGGACGACTTCGAAATCATCGGCTACGGCGAGATCACAATCGCCGTGAAGCTGCCGACGCCCAGTGGCGATTGCGTCTGCAAGCGCCTGGCCCCGCTCTCGACGCGCGCCTCCGCTATGGGGTTTGCGGACGCGATCGCCCAGTACGTTGCCGCGTTGCGGGGCTGCGGCATCGACGTCGTAACTACCGAGACGCACGTGTTAGAGAGCGCCGGGTGCTGGGTTCTCTACTGCGTGCAACCCATGCTTGCCCCAGGCTCGCTTGGCCCGAACTTCCTGCGCGGGAAGGACCCAGAGGAGGCGGCGCCGCACGTCCGGCGGATCTTCGAGCGTATTCGGGCCTCGGTCACGCCCTCGCTGGCGCCGGACGGACAACTCTCGAACTGGGCGTTCGAAGGTGACCGCCTTCGCTATCTGGACGTAGGCACGCCCTTCCTTCGAGATGAAGCAGGCAATCAGCTCTGTGACTTCACGGAGGTTACCCGCGCCTTGCCGCGGCCCGTGGCGGCCATCGTGGGGCGCTTCGTGCTGAAGGGAATCCTCGACAACTACCACTCGGTTCGAGGCCAGGCGCTGGACTTCCTGGGCAACCTCATCAAGGAGGGGCTCGGCGACATCTTTCCGCCCTTGATCCCAATCGCGAACGAGGTCTTCGAGCTGTCGCCCCCCATCACCGAGGCTGAGGTGCGCGCGCACTACAAGAGCGACGCGCAGACGTACGCGTTCATCCAGGCGGCCCGGCGGGCCGATCGGTGGGTACATCGCAACGTACTGCGGAGGCCCTATCCGTACTTGCTGCCACCGCGAATCGATCGCTCCGCTTAAGGCGCGTTGCGCCCGGTCTCAGCTGCCAAACGGTCGAAAGATCGCAAACGTGACGATAAGTATGCTCAGCACGGAGATCGCTCCGGCAAGTCGCCCGAAGGTCTTTGGGGTGACTTCCTGGCCGTCTGCCCATCGGCGCAGCTTCCCGCTAAGCACCCCTGTTGCGCCAGCGAGGACCAGAAGGAGCGTCAACTTGCTGTGCATCCATCCCTGCCTCGCGTAGACGGCCGCGAAGTTTGGGATGAGCATGCCGAGACCGCCTGCAAAGGCGATGAGCATGGCAGGCGTCGTGACTCGCAATGTGACCTTCCTAAGCGCCTGAGCGATGCCGCTCTCCCCTTGTGTCGGCGCGGCTGCGGTGATTGCGACGGCCACCGCCGAGCCGATCCAAAAGATCATGCCCAGGAAATGAAGATAGCTAAAAACGATCATGCTCATTGGGTTCTCCTCTGCGCGGGTGAGTCTAACTGCCGTAGACGAGGGGGACAAAGACGCAGCGGCAGAGCTCGTCGGTTTCGAGCTCGCCTTCGCGTTTGCGGGACACTTGAAGGGCCTGACCCCATCTTCCACCCAAGGGAATGACCAAGCGGCCACCTTCTGCGAGTTGCTCGACGAGAGCAGGGGGGACTTCCTCTGCGGCTGCCGCCACGACGATACCGTCGTACGGGGCGCCGGCCGGCCAGCCTCGTCGCCCGTCGGCGCATATGAGCTCGACGTTATCAATGCCAAGCGACTCGAGCGCTCGCTTGGCGCCCGCGACGAGCTCCGGGATGATTTCGATCCCGTAGACCTTCTTGGCGAGTTTGGACAGAACCGCGGATTGGTATCCGGAGCCCGCACCGACCTCGAGCACCGTTTCACCGCCCCCGAGCCGGAGCGCCTCCGCGGACATCGCCACCATCAAGGGTTGCGAGATCGTCTGGCCGTGAGAGAGCGGCAACGCTCCATCGTAGTAAGCCTCGCGTTTCTGGGAGTCGGGAATGAACGCTTCGCGCGGGATCTCGCCCATCGCTGCGAGCACGCGGCTATCGGCAATGCCCCTCCGCCGGAGTTGCTCCTCGACCATCCGTGCCCGCTGCTCTCGAAGTTCCATCTGGCGGGAGCTTGAGGGCACTCGCCCGTCCAGTAAAGCGAGTCCGTCGCGACAGGCCTACGCTTGCGTTCAACGCGGGCCCGCGTATGGTCGGGCGTTCGAAAACGAGGAATCGACATGGCCAAGACCAATCCCGGCAATTTTTTCGAAGATTTCGAGGTGGGATCCGAGCTCGTGCATGCAGTGCCGCGCACCATCACCGAGGGCGAGGCGGCATTGTACATCGGGCTGACCGGGTCCCGGTACCCGCTCCATTGTTCGGCGGAGTACGCGCGTTCCCTCGGCTATCAGCGCGAGACCATCAATGACATGCTCACGTTTCACATCGTGTTCGGCAAGACGGTCAACGATGTGTCCCTCAACGCCGTTGCCAATCTTGGGTACGCAGGGGTGCGTTTTCTCCAGCCGGTGTACGCCGGCGACACGTTGCGGACCGTCTCGCAGGTTCTTGGAAAGAAGGAGAACAGCAACGGGAAGAACGGAGTGGTTTGGGTCAAGAGCGTCGGCACGAACCAGCGGGGAGAGATCGTGCTCGAGTTCTACCGCTGGGTCATGGTGCATAAGCGCGACCCTTCGATGCCGACCGGCGCCAATGATCGTCCGGCGATGCCCAAAGAGGTCGTGCCCGACGAGCTGGTGGTCCCGGCGAACCTCGATTTGAGTGGGTACGAGGCGTGGCCGTCGGGCGGCAGCGCGTACTTCGAAGACTACGAGGCGGGAGAGAAGATCGATCACGTCGACGGCATGACTATCGAAGAGGCCGAGCATGCTACGGCGACGCGCCTCTACCAGAACACCGCGAAGGTTCATTTCGACGCCCTGCAAACCAAAACCACTCGTTTCGGTCGCCGTTTGATGTACGGGGGGCACGTGATCAGTATTGCGCGTTCGCTTTCGTTCAACGGCATGGAACGCGTGCTCGGCATTCTCGCGTGGAACGGCGGGGCCCACGCCAACCCCACGTTCGCGGGGGACACGATCTACGCGTACAGCGAGATCCTCGACAAGGCCGATCTCGATGGCCGAAACGACTGCGGCGCGCTCCGCGTCCGATTGGTAGCCTTGAAGGACGTTTGCCCGACCGAGGCAGGCTTTCCGCGCAAGGTCGAGAAAGACGGTCGTCAGGTCTACCACAAGGATGTCGTATTGGACCTGGACTACTGGCTGCTCGTCCCGAGGCGAGCGCGTTGATTTGGCTGGGCAGGGGCTACCCTTGCCACGAGGGCTTGCGGCCCGCTCGACCTTCCCCTAAACCCGGCCCCTAGGAGAATTCATGTATCTGCCAATCGTCAACAGCGACCGGTCCAGAAAACGCAACAAGAGCGCTCGCCGCAGTGCGAAGCGCAAGGCGAAGAATCGCCGCCGCGTCAATCGCATGCACGGGCGCAAACTGAGCCGGCGCCTCTGACCTAGCATCCCCATGGATGCAAAGGTCATCTATGTCGTCAGCGACTCGACCGGTGAGACCGCCGAGCGCGTGACGCGCGCCACGCTCCTCCAGTTCCCGGACGAGAACGTCCGACTGAAGATCGAGCGTCGCGTCCGAGACCGCCGCGCATTGACCGCGATTCTGCAACAGGCGGCGGCGGCCAGGGCCTTGGTCGTGTTCACACTGGTACGCCCCGAGCTGCTCGAGCACTTCAACGAAGAAGCTGCGAGGCTCAATGTGTCGTATGTCGATGTGATCGGTTCGCTTATGATCCAGATTGCGCGACACCTCGAAGCCGACCCGGTGAACATCCCGTCGGGTGAGCTTCCGCTGTCGGCCGAGTATTTCCGGCGCGTCGAGGCGGTCGAGTTTGCCGTCAAGAGCGACGACGGGAAGGAGCCCCGCAACCTCGCCAAGGCGGACCTCGTTCTTTGCGGTGTGAGCCGCACCAGCAAGACGCCGCTATCGACGTACTTGGCGGGGCGAGGCCTCAAAGTCGCGAATGTGCCTCTGGTGTTGGGAGTCGAGCCGCCACCCGAGCTGCTCGGGCTTCCCGGCTACCGGGTAATCGGCCTGACTATCGATGTTGACCAGCTCCTCGGCATCCGCAAGCACCGCTTGCAGCAGCTCGGGATGCCGCCGGACGCGAACTACGGCCTGCGGGATCACGTCAAGACGGAGCTGGAGTACGCACACGCAATCTTTCGCGATCACCCGGACTGGATGATCGTCGACGTCACCAATTGCGCGATCGAAGAGACCGCCACGATCATTCTGGAAGCGCTCAAGGACATCGACGAGCTCAAGAGGCTCACGAGCCCGCCGCCGAAGCCGAGGTAAGCGCCACTCGTCCAGGCCATCAGCGTCTGGGAGGCGAGCCGTATTGGTGCGCGAGCGCCGTGTAAAACTGTGCCAGGATGCCATCCGCGACCCTCAGACGCCGGCTCAACTCGCGGGCGATGTTCATGATGAACAGCGCGTAGTCCTTGACGTCCCTCCGGTAGAGGAGGTTCTCGACGTGGTCGGCCGTCACCGAGAGCACCAGCGTGGGCGCCACGGCCCGGACACTTGCCGAGCGGGGCTGAACATCGATGATCGACATCTCGCCGAACCAATCGCCGGGGCCGAGGACCGCCACTCGAACGTCGCCCCCGGATTCGCCCTTTTTGATTACCTCGAGCTCTCCCGCGATCACCACGAACATCTGCGTGGACGTGTCGCCTTCCTCGACGACGATGTCACCGGCCTCCACGCGGCTGGCGGGAATCGAGGACGCGAGAACTTCGAGCGTCTCCTGGCTCAAGCCGCCAAAGAGACCGATGTCGGCAAGGTGGCCCGAGGTGAGCTTGGGCGTGGGTGGTCGACTCATCTCATCAGCATACGCCACCGATTCGTTTACGTCATGGAATCGAATGGGATAGATTCGCCGTGGAGGGACGATGTCGACGTCTCAGCTGCCGGGGCCGATGGGCCGCTATACGCTCCTCCGGCGCCTTGCAGTCGGGGGGATGGCCGAGGTCTATCTGGCCAAGACCGCAGGCGCGGCGGGCTTCGAGAAGCTGGTTGCCATCAAACGGGTACACCCACTTCACAGGAAGGTCGGGAGCTCGACGCCGAGCTTGAGCGAGGAGGCCAAGCTCTCGGTTGCGCTGACGCACCCCAACATCGTGCAGACCTTCGATCTCGGGCGTTCAGAGGGGACGGACTTCATCGCGATGGAGCACGTCGACGGGTACGACGCCCAACACGTGATCGACTCCCTCGGGCGGATGGAGGCTGGCTTTCCCATCGACTTGGCGGCTTACGTGATTGCGAAGGTCTGCCGCGGGCTCGACCACGCACATCGTCATCGCGACGGGGTAGGGCGACCCGCCGGCATCGTCCATCGGGACATCTCGCCACAGAACATCCTGCTCAGCTTCGCCGGAGAGGTGAAGATCGCCGACTTCGGGATTGCGAAGAGCAACGCGCGTCGCAGTGATCCCGAAGCGCGCATCATCAAGGGAAAGTGCTTCTACATGTCGCCCGAGCAGGCACGCGCCGAGCCGCTCGACTGCCGGAGCGACGTGTTCTCGACGGGCGTGGTGCTGTGGGAGCTCCTTTGTGGACGGAGGCTCCACGACGCTCCTGACTTCAGAGGCGTGTTGGAGAGCGTTCGACGAGCCAACGTGCCGCCCCCGTCTTCGATTCGGCCGGATGTGCCCGCGTCGCTAGACGCGATTGCGGGGCGCGCTACCAAGCGTCACGCGGAGGCTCGCTTTCCGGACGCCAAAGCCATGGGGGAGGCGCTGGAGCAGTATCTCGCGGGCCGTCCCCCCGTGCATGCGCCCGACGCGCTCGCGGCGCTCCTGGCGGAACTGCCGGCGCCGACGCCCCTGTCCGCCCCTCCCGCGCCGCGCCTGCCGCAGACGCGCGACGCAATCGCAACCGTGTCAACGTTCGGCTCCGCGACACCCTCCGAGGCGCCGCTCCGCCACGATCTCGAAGAGGGCGAGCCCACGCTCATTGGGTTGCGGATTAGGGCGTCGCCGGCCTCCGACCCCCGATGGATGTGGATACTCGCGGCGGGCGCGGCGCTGGTCGCTCTTGCCGCACAATGGCTTCACGGTCCATGATTGATCAGGGCCGAGGGTCTTCGCCGAGGACGACATTGTCGATCAGGCGAGTCGCCCCGAGATGCGCGGCGACGGCGAGCAACAAGCGCGAGTCGTGAGGTTCCGGCGTCCCGAGCGTTTCAGGGTCGACGGCCGCGACGTAGTCGACACGGTGAAAGCGCTCCTCGACGGGTGCAGCCGCGAGCGCGCGCAGCGCTTCAGGGCTGCGGGCGCCGGCGGTCCACGCGTCGTACGCCGCGCGCAAACCAGTGACGATTCCAAGCGCGCGTTCCCGTTCTGACTCCGACAGGTATCGATTGCGCGACGAGAGGGCGAGCCCATCCGGCTCTCGAATGATGGGGCAGCCCACGACTTCGATCGGCATGTCGAGGTCGAGCGCTAAGCGCGACAAGGCCTTCCACTGTTGATAGTCCTTCCGTCCAAAGACCGCGACGCTCGGACCGGTGAGGTTGAACAGCTTGGCCACCACGGTGGTCACGCCATCGAAGTGGGTGGGGCGGAACTCACCTTCGAGAGGTTTGGTGACATCGCGCAGGCAGACCTTCGTCTGAAACCCTTTCGGGTACATCGCGTCCGGCTCCGGTGCGAACACGACGTCGACGCCACGGGCGCGGCAACCTTCGAGGTCAGCCTCCATCGTTCGCGGGTAGCGAGCCAAGTCCTCGCCCTCGGCGAACTGCAGAGGATTGACGAAAATCGTCAGCGCGAGGAAGTCCGCGCGCATTTTCGCCTGCTCGATCAAGGACAGGTGACCGGCGTGCAACGCGCCCATCGTCGGCACCAAACCGACTCGCTGTCCACTGGCGCGCGCTGAATCGCAGGCGCGCCTGAAGTCCGCGGGCTCGCGGACGACCTTCGTCATGCCTTGGGGCCGTACGCGGGGCGCACGTCCTGTACGAGACTGAGGCCCGCCGTGGGCGCCTCGGTTTCGTTCTTCTTCACATTGCCGAAGCTGTACTCCGCGGTCGGGAAGGTGCCGGCGCGGACCTCTTCCGCGTAGCGGCGGGCTGCGGCGACGCCTTCGTCGAAGAACTCGGCGTACCGCTTGACGAACTTCGGCTTGAGCTCAGGGGTGAGCCCGAGAAGGTCGTAGCAAACGAGCACTTGCCCGTCACACTGGGGGCCGGCCCCGATGCCAATGGTGGGAATGTCGATTGCGTCGGTGATCTGATGCGCGAGATCGCTTGGAATGCCTTCGAGCACCAGCGCGTACGCGCCGGCCTCGGCGACCGCCTTGGCATCGCTCAGTACTCGGGCCGCGGCGGCTTCGGTCTTTCCTTGCACCCGGAAACCACCCATTGCGTGCACGCTCTGAGGCGTGAGGCCGACGTGCGCCATCACCGGAATGCCGGCGTGGACGATGCGCTCGATCGTGGGCGCGGCATCGACGCCGCCTTCGAGCTTGACGGCGTGAGCCCCGCCTTCCGCGAGGAATCTGGCCGCGTTGCGGAGCGCTTCCTCAGTACTGATCTGCCAACTCATGAAAGGCATGTCGCCCACGACGTGTGCGCGGCGCGCACCGCGAGCGACGGCCCGGCAGTGGTAGATCACTTCATCCACCGTCACAGGAAGGGTGGAGTCCAGTCCCTGCACGACCATGCCGAGGGAGTCTCCGACCAGGAGCACGTCGATTCCGGCCTCGTCGAACAGCCGTGCAAACGTCGCGTCGTATGCGGTCACCATCGTGATCCGCTCGTCCTTGCGCTTCATCTTGCCGAGACCAGGCACCGTCACAGGCCGCCCGTCGGGAGGGTGTCGTCTTCCGGTCATTGGATTGGCTCGCTTTGGTCGCGGCCAGGTCGATTCCCGGTCCACGCCGCTACTCCCCACAAATGTAGCACCGATTCCGGAATCGTCAGCGACCCCAAAAGCGGACGAAAAACAGGGCCTTGCCGCCCTATGGCTGCAGCGATGCTGCGATCTTCTCCCGGAGCTCCGAGTCCTCGTCCGTGAGCAGGGCCTCGGCGCGGGTCAGCATTCGGCGGGCTTCATCGTGGAGCTCGAGCGCCCGGAGCAATCTGCCCGCTTCGTAGTGATAGGTCGCGTGGTTGGCACGGTCGCTCCCCTGGCTGAGCGCTCGGTACATGTCGGCCGCACGGTCGAGTCGGCCGTCTGCCTCGTAGAGCGTGGCAAGGGTCGTTGCCGTGTCCGGGGGGAAATCCATCACCTGACGACTCGTAAAGAAGTCGATGACTTGCTCGAGAAAACTCTGCCCCTCTTGGGGTTTGCCGGCTTGGTCGGATGCCAGGCCCAGCTCTTCGAGGAGCCGCCAGTCTGTGGCCGTGCTCTTGCTGAGCCCAAGCGCGGTCTGCAGGACCTCGAGCGCCTCGTCAGCGTGCCCCTTGTCGCGAAGAAAGGCCCCCATCGCGAGGTACGGTCGGTAGTCCTCGGGGATGGCGCGTACTGCGGCTTCAAAACGCTTCATGGCCTCCTCGAACTGTCCGTCGTCGTCGGCCAGCCTGGCGAGGGTGAGGTTGACCGCCACCTTGGCTTCGTTGGCTTCGCCATCGGCGAGGGAGTCGAGGAAGCGATCGAGGGCGTCCTTGCCTCCCGCGGCATCATCGGTGAGCAAACGCGCGCGGCCGACCTCGAGCCAGAGGTACTGAGGGCTACGCGCGGAGGCCAGCAAGGCCTCGAGCTGGGATCGCGCCTCGTCCAAGCGCTCCGTATGCAAGGCCAACAAAGCATCGAGCAGCGCGTCCCCGTACTCCTCGTATTCGGCGGCTTGCGCCTCTTCCCACTGCCCCATGAGAAGCGCGATTCGCTCCTCGTCGGTCATCTCCTCGGCAACTGCCTGAGCTTGCGCGTCCTCTTTTTCGAGCCCATCGAGGAGCGATTGGGCCTGCTGCTTCAGCGCCTCGTCGTCGGCCACCTCGAGGGCGCCGGCCAGCTCCTGTGCCGCGAGCTCGATTGCACCTTGGCCGAGATAGCCCTCGGCTTCCTCGATGCGCTGTCGGGCGATGGCGTCCATGCACTCACGCACGCGCTGTCGAAGCGGGGCGTGGGTGTCTTCAGGCGCCGCCGCGATCGCCTTCTCGTACGTGAGCTTGGCTGGGCCGAAGTCGCCGGCTTCGAAGAGGGCCTCGGCCTTTCGCTTCAGGGCTTCGGGGTCGGCCGAAAAGAGCTTCTTGAACAAACTCATGATTGGAATTGCTTGGCGCGGCGCTTGGCCGCCTGCTTGAGAGGGCTCGGAATGCCACGGCTCCGCGACAACGCGCGAAGATCGTTCCGGCGAAGGTGGGCAAGAAACGTCATCGACAGCGCGAGCGGAGTCTTGGGGTTGTTGCAGAGGTGGCGCTTGATCTCGTAGCTCCGGAGCCACTCACGCTTTCGGCCGATGTAGCGGAGCACGTCCTCCGATACCTCGCGGCTCTGCGCAGCGTTCTTGGCCTCGCTCTCGCCCATGGTGGGAGAGGAGATCGCGGCCATGGCGACGACACGGTTCGGATCACGGACCAGGATTGACCGGGCGGCGGCGTTTCCGAGAAGCGCCATTCGGATCTTCTCTCCAATGTTCATGTCGCGAAGTTGGTTCTGCAAGGGAACGAATTCCTTCTTGGTTTCTTCGGTGCCCTCCACCGAGTCGACCACGACGGCGTCCTGGTCGCCGTCGTGCTCGAGGGCCGTGGCGAAGGCATTGTCGGTCGGAAGCGGCTCTTCGCTCGGCTCTGCAATGAGCTGGCCGAGAACCTGGCGTTTGAGCTCCTCGAACATCGGGATCCCCGGGAGCTCGAGCTCGTGCCGGGCAGCAAGCTCGATCAAACGGTCCGCCGTGGACATTCGCGTATTGCGGTTCTTGTACAGCGCCTCGATGATTGCGGGCGCCCCGAGCAACCGTTGCTGATTGACGGCGATGATTTCGGTGATGCGCTCGGCGCAGTGCGAGGAGATCTTGGCGATGGTCGCATCTGCGACCGCATGGTTGGCCGCGAGCCCCGCGAGCACTTCATCGTTGCGCGGGAATCGGAGCGCTAGCTCGTGGAGGACCGCATGCGGGAGGGCCTCGGTGCAGGTGGGCAGGAGCACGCCCTCCGGCAGCCCGAGCAATGTGTCGCCTGCCGCCTGTGACACCGTTGGGTCGGTGTCGACCGTGAGCTGGACGAGCAGGAGGACGAGGTCGCCACCTTTGACCGGCACCATCCCGCGCGCCGCCATCATCTTCGCAGGGGCAGGCGCGTTCGGGTCCGCGAAGCGCCGCAGCGGCTCAGGGACGGCGTCGATCGGTATGGGTAGCTCCGGGATTGTCAGCATCTGTTCTTGCGGCTCTTCGATCGTAGAGGCTACTTGCCTGTGAACTCAGGTTCGCGCTTTTCGAGGATTGCCGCCACGCCCTCTTTGGCGTCCTCGGTGCCGAGGCTCGCGGCCTGAAGCCCTGCCTCTTCGAGCGCAGCGGCCCGGATCTCCCACCGGAGCCCGCTTCGAATCGAGGCCTTCATTTGTTGAACAGCCAGCGGCGCGGAGCCGACAACCTCGCGGGCGAGCTGCATGGCGGAAGGGAGCACCTCGTCGGCTTCGTCCGCATGGGTGACCAGGCCGATGCGCAGGGCCTCGCTACCTCGAATGAGCCTACCCGTGAACAGAAGCTCGCTTGCGTAGGCCGCCCCGACCAGGCGGGGGAGCACGTAGCTGATTCCGAGTCCAGAATGGATCCCCAAGCGCGCGAAATTTACTCCGTATTTCGCATCGACGTTGGCGACCCGAATGTCGGCAAGCAGCGCGAGGCCGAAGCCGCCACCAACCGTGTGGCCGTTCATTGCGGCGATAACGGGCACCTCGACGTCCAGCACTTTGAGGAAGGGCTCATACATCGCGAACGATGCCTCACGTGATGGTTTGCCGAGATCGGTGCGCTGCATCGACGAGCGGAGATCGGCCCCGGCGCTGAAGCACTTCCCGTTCCCCGTGATGACGAGGCACCGGATGTCCCCGTCGGCCCGCGCCTCGTCGATCGCCTCGGAAAAAGCGTCCAAAAGCTCAGGAGTCATGGCGTTGCGGTGGTCGGGCCGATTCAACGTGATCAGCCCGATCCGGTCCGCCGCCTCGTACAAGACCGCTCGCTCGCCCATTGCCTCAGGACTCTAGTCGCCCGGGGCCCTCGGGCAACCGTGGCTCGTTGGCCGATTTCTTGCCCAGCCCCCGCTGAACGGGTTAGCGGGACTCTATGCAGGGAACCAAGGTCGTTCGCCCGTTTCCGTTCTTCCGCGCCGGGGCACGCGCGAGTCAGCCGCAACTCGCGAAACCGATTCTGGTGCTGGAGGACGTCTACAAGTTCTTCCGGCCGGACCAGCCGACGCTGCGCGGGGTCAATCTCTCGGTGGAGCGCGGCGAGTTTGCTTTCATTACTGGGCCGAGTGGCGCGGGCAAGAGCACGCTGCTCAAGCTCATCTATCGTGAGCTGAGGGTAGACGAGGGGAGGGTGCTCTTCTGTGGCCGCGACATCGGGCGACTCACCGACAAGTCGATTCCGTTCCTTCGCCGCAATCTCGGGATCGTCTTCCAGGACTTCCGCATCATCGATCACTGGACGGTCTACGAGAACGTCGCCGTGGCGCTCGAAATCCTCTCGATGCCCCAGAGGCTCGTTCGTTCGCGTGTTGCCGAGGCACTCGAGCGAGTTGGACTGGCAGGCCGCGGCGCCGAACGCACGAGCAACCTGTCTGGCGGAGAGAAGCAACGTGTTGCGGTCGCTCGCGCGATCGTGCCCGAGCCGGCCCTCATCCTGGCAGACGAGCCCACGGGCAACCTCGACCCGCACCTCGCGATCGACATCCTGACGCTCTTTGAAGAGATCAACACGACCGGGACCACCGTGCTCTTCGCGACGCACGATCATTCCCTGATCTCGAAGCACGATCACCGATTGATTTCGATCGATGAAGGACGCCTGGTGGAGGCTCAACAGGGGCTGAAGAAGTGGCCGGGCAGTGGCATTCACACGTTGGTGGGGTGAGCGGATGGACGTGAAGAGCGCAATCACGCGGGCGAGGCGAGGGCTTCGCGAGGAGCGACGCTTGTACATCGTGGCGGTCACGAGTCTGGCCGTAGCGTTCCTGTGTCTGGGCGCGACGCTGCTTGGCGTCACGAACCTCGACGCCGCTGCAACTCGATGGGGTCAAAGCGGTCGCATCACCCTCTTTCTGAAGGACGACGCCGACCCTCAGGACATCGCGCAACTTCGCGTGGTGCTCGAAGGGCTCGCCGACGTGAGCAAGGTGGCGCACGTCACGCCCGCGCAGGCACGCTCATCGTTTCTCGAAGAAGCCGATGTCGGCGCCGACCTGAGCTCGCTGCCCCCCGAAGTCTTTCCGGCCTCTCTAGAAGTCACTTTGCTGCAGGGCGTGACCCGAGAGCGAAGCGAATCCATCGCGTCCAGGTTGGGCCAGTTTCGCGCGGTGAGCGACGTCGAGAGCTACCGAAGCTGGTTTCAGAAGCTCGACCACTTGCTCTGGGGTGCGCGGATGCTCGCGGTGGGCCTAGCGGTCCTCGTAGTGTTCTGCGTCGTTGCGGTCATCGGGAATACGATTCGATTGGCCGTCGCGCGGCGTCGCCAAGAGATCGAAGTCATGAAGCTATGCGGTGCAACGAACGGCTTCGTTCGCGGACCCTTCGTGCTCGAGGGAATGTTTCAGGGACTCGCATCGGCGCTCCTCGCAGTGCTCGCCTTGCTCGCTGGCTACCTCGGGATCCACGAATCGGTCGATGGGACCCTCGCGGCGCTGACAGGAAGTCGCGTCGTGTTCTTGAGCGCGTGGACGTTGGTGGCGCTCCTCGCAGGTGGTGCTCTCATCGGTGCGATCGGCAGCGCGGTGTCGGTGCGCCGTTACCTTTCGGTGTGACATGAAAAGCAAACGCAGACTCTGGGTTTGGACCGCCGCTGGGCTCTTGGCCGTCGCCACGGGCGCCGGCGCCGAGCAGGACCTCGGGGTCGCCGCGTTGGCCGACGTTCCGGCCGTCGAAGGCAAGATCGCGGAGAACCTCGCACGCGTCGAGCATGCGCAGACGCGTCAAGCGCAGATCGATACCGAAATCTCGGGGCTCGCGACGAATCGTGAAGAAGCCGAGGGGCGTTTGCACGAACGGGCACGCGCGCTCTATCGAATCCGTAGAGCCGGGATGTTGCCGGTGGCTGGCGGATTCGACGCGCTCATGGCGCATCTCGCGCGGGTTCAGCGACTTTCTAGGATGGTCAAGAACGACCTCGACACCATGGACCACCTGGAAGAGCGCGGCGCCGCGCTCCGCAGCGAGAAGGACCAGCTCGCCGGCGATCTCCGGGAGGCGCATGTCGCCCTCCAGGCACTCGAAGCGAAGAAGCAGGAGATTGCGCAGAGCCGCCAAAGCGCGACGCTATTTCAAGACGCGCTTCGAGGTGAGCCCGAGGTCGCGCCCCGCAACGATGCCATGGGCTACGGGCGGATTCGCGTCTCCGGAGACATGGAAGACCTCGGCGAGGGCTTCTCGGACATGCGTGGGCAGCTCGCGCTTCCCGTGCAAGGCTCGATGCGTATCGGTGAGAGCTCGCGGGAGGGTGCGCCCGGGCTCGAGTTCTACGGCCGGCCGGGCGGTCCGGTGCGCGCTGCTGCAGACGGCAAGGTGGCCTTCGCGCGGAACTACGGGGCCTACGGCCTCATGGTCATCCTGGACCACGGTGGGAGCTTCTACACGGTCTATGGCGGCCTCGGTAGCACCGAGGTTCAGGTCGGCGACTGGGTCGGCATGAGCACCCGCGTGGGCACGCTCGACACCGCTGGCTCGGAAGCGATCCTCTTCTTCGAAATTCGAAGGGGCACACGCCCTCTGGATGCGCGGAGCTGGTTGGGACTGTAAGCTCGGCTCCTCACCACTCTGGAGACCCATGGCCTACAAGGATTTCATCAACAACTTCTCCGTGACGCCGTTTGGGCGTTGGGTCGCCAAGACGTTTGCCGCAAAAGTGGACCCGTTTCTGTACAAGGTCAGCGGCGGAAAGTTCACGAGCACGGGGCCGCTCACGATTCCACAGCTCACGTTGACGACCCTTGGGCGCAAGTCGGGCAAGGAGCGCATCGTCCAACTCGGGTATCACGAGGATGGGGACGACGTGCTCATCGTCGCGAGCAACTTCGGTGGGACGAATCATCCGGCATGGTCGTACAACCTCGACGCCAATCCGAGTTGCAAGGTTCGACTCGGGGCGGAGGAAAAGTCCGTGACCGCAGTACGACTGACCGACTCCGAGAAGGCGATCGTGTGGCCGAAGATCGAGGGGACGATTCCGCAGATGAAGTCGTACAAGGTGCGGACCGAGCGCAATATCAAGGTGTATCGCTTGAAGGGTGTGCGCGGGCCTCGCCGATAGGCTAAACACCCGGCCTCATGTCTTTGCTTAGCCTTTCCCGTTTCAGGCTGGGTCTGCTCGTGGCGTTGGTTTTGCCGACCTTTGCTTGCACGAGCGATCCGGCTGCTGAAGAGACCACCGCTCCTCTTTGCAACACCGGCGACTTCGAGTGGCCCGATGGTGCCGAGCCGCTTTGGAACAACTTCGAGGTCACGAGCGTCAATCGCGAGCCTGCGCACGCGACGTTTGTCCCGAACGACATCTCAGAAGTCGAGTTTGAACCGCATCAAGTCTCATTGAACGGCGAATGGCGCTTCCGATTCGCCGACGATCCCAGCTCGCGGCCTGAGGGCTTCGAGGGCTTGGAGTTCGACGACTCAGGCTGGGACACGATCGAGGTGCCCTCCAACGTGGAGATGCTCGGCTACGGAGAGCCGATCTACTTCAATCATCACTATCCCTTCGATCCCGCGCTCGAGTCGGATTTCGACTTTCCCGTCATCCCGTCCGCAGGCAATGGGGTCAGCTCCTACCGCCGAACCTTCGAGGTCCCCGAGGATTGGGAAAGGCGGCACGTCTTCATTCATTTCGACGGTGTTGACTCCGCTTTCTACCTCTGGGTCAACGGTCGACGTGTTGGCTACAGCCAGGACAGCCGGGCCGGCGCCGAGTTTGACCTGACACCGTTCCTCGTCCAAGGCGAGAACCTCCTCGCCGTCCAGGTGTACCGCTGGTCCGATGGAACCTGGCTCGAAAAGCAGGACATGTGGAACCTCAGCGGGATCTTCCGCGACGTGTATCTCTGGTCGTCGGCACCGACCCAGGTTCGAGACCTCGAGTTCCGCGCCGAGCTCAGTCCAACGTACGACTCGGCGGAGGTGACTGTCAGCGTGGACTTGCGCCGCCTCGTCTCCTCGGCGGCAACGGTCACGGTTCTGGCCGAGGTCGCCGGCGCCCGCTTGGATACCAAGACGGTGGACGTCGATCCGTGCGGCGAGATGCGGGTGGAGCTCAGCGGCGAAGTAGAAGCACCCGCACTCTGGACGGCCGAGACGCCGAATCTACACTCGCTCATCGTCGGCATCGAGCACGAATCTGGCGAGGACGAGCTCATCGTTCAGCAGGTAGGCTTTCGTGACGTGGGCATCAGAGACGGCGTCCTCGAGGTCAACGGCAAGCCGATCGTCGTCAAGGGCGTCAACCGTCACGAGCACAACCCCGACACCGGGCACTACGTGACCGAAGCACAGATGATCCGAGACATCGAGCTTCTCAAGCGGCACGGCTTCAACGCGGTGCGGCCGGGGCACTACCCGCTCTCGCCGCGCTGGTACGAGCTCGCGGACGAGTACGGGCTCTACATGGTCGACGAAGCGAACCTCGAGTCGCACGGCCTCTGGCAGGAGCTCGGGATCGAGCTCGGCCGGCGCCCCGAGTGGGAGCCGGCGCATAGGGAGCGGGTCGAGCGGATGGTCGAGCGCGACAAGAATCATCCGTCGATCATCATTTGGTCGATGGGGAACGAAGCCGGTGGGGGGCCGACCTTCGATCAGATCAGCGACTGGCTCCACGAGCGAGATCCGTCGCGCGTCGTCTCTTACGAAGGCTCTCTGAAGGGCGGCCCCGGTATCGTGGCTGCCCACAGCGACATTCAGTGCCCGATGTACTGGAGCGCCGCGCAAGTGGAACAGTACGTCAGCCAGCCTCCGGCCCGACCGATCATCTTGATCGAGTACGCCCACGCGATGGCCAACAGCAACGGCAACATGAAGGAGTTCTGGGATGTGTTCTACGCCTACGAGCAGGCGCAGGGGGGCTTCATCTGGGATTGGATGGATCAAGGGATTCGGCTGCCGGTTCCAGGCTCCTCGACCGACACGTTCTTTGGCTACGGCGGGGATGTCGGGCCCGCGGCGCCCGACGCAGAGGGCTTCACGGGCATCTATGGCAACAACTTCTGCATGAACGGGCTGGTGCGCTCCGATCAATCGCCCAACCCGGGTCTTTCGGTCGTCAAGGCCGTGATGCAGCCGGTGCTCGTGGAAGCGGTGAATCTCGCTGCGGGCGTCGTGCGCGTGACCAATCGCTATGACCACATCGATTGGGGCGATGAGCTCGTGGGCCGGTACGCGCTCACGATCGATGGCGCAGTGGTCGATGAGGGAGCGCTGGAGCTGCCGAGCCTCCTGCCAGGTGAAAGCGCCGAGCTCAGCGTTCCCATTGTCGAGATGGCGGTCGCACCGGGCGCGGAGCCACGTCTTCGGCTGTCGTTCGAGCTCGCTGAAGAGCAGCGTTGGGCCGACGCAGGCCACGAGGTCGCCTGGGCCGACTTTCCGATGCCAACTGCGGCGCCGGGCCCACCCATCGATCCTTCCGCCGCTGCCGCGCTTACTGTGACGGACGCAGAGAGCAGCGTGGAGGTGCGTGGCGACGGTTTCGCAGTCGTCATCGACAAGACGAGCGGCGCGCTGTCATCATTCGAAGCGGATGAGGTCGAGCTTCTCGCAGAGCCACTGCGGCCGGACTTCTGGCGGGCGATGACCGACAACGATCTCGGCAACTCGTTTCGGAGCGCAGCGGCGCGCTGGGAGGGCGTGGGCGACGAGCTGGTCGCGCGCTCGGTCGATGTCGACAGCGGGAACGACAAAGAGACGGTAGTCAGCGTCGAGGCCGACGCGGACGGCATCAATGCGGTATTCACGTTGATCTATCGCGTCTTCGCGACGGGTGAGGTTGGCGTCGAGCTCGACTTCGCGCCGGCCGCGAAGCTTCCTGAGCTTCCGCGATTCGGCATGCGGACGGCGCTCGATGGAGGCTTTGATCGAATCCAGTGGTACGGCCCCGGTCCCGAGCCGACCTATTCAGACCGTCTTCTGCTTCCAGTCGGCCTCTACGAAGGCGCGGTGGCCGAGCAATTCGTGCCGTACGCCCGGGCGCAGGAGAGCGGCAACAAGGCCGAAGCGCGCTTCATCGCGCTGACCGACGGAGTCGGCAATGGATTGCTCGCCGTCGGCTCCCCACTGCTCAGCGCCAACGCACTGCTGTTCTCCCACGAGGCGATCGATGCCGCGAAGCACCCGCATGAGATCGAGGCGGACGGGACGGTTCATCTGAATCTCGATCGGGCGCAACGCGGCGTCGCAGGCGACAACTCCTGGGGCAGGCCGCCGCTCGACGAATACCGAATTGACGCGGTCGCCCAACGCTACGAATTCTGGATCCAAGCGTTGCGCGCGGGCGACGATCCCGCGGAGCTCGCGAGGAAGACGTTGCCGTAGCGTGGGTAGTAACCCTAGCGCTTGACCGCGCCGAGCGTTTCCGCGTAGGCGAGGAGCGCTTCTAGGTCGGGCTTGCTGATCTTGTCTGGTCCGAAGGCCGGCATATCGTCGCCGCCGGTGCGAACCTTCCAGCGGACCTCCGCGGGGGACTCCATCTCGTCCGCGATCTTCGGGCCGTCGCCTTTTTCGCCGCCCGGGTGGCAACCTTCGCAGAACTCGGCGTAGACCTCCGAGCCGGTCGCGACATCCGTTGATGTCAGCGGATACTCGAAGTCCGAGAGCGATGCCGCGGTCGTCCCTCCGCTGCTGCCCGAGCTCGAGCAGCCGTAAGTCATTGCCAGCGCGCCGATCGCGGCGACCAAGATCAGTTTCTTCCCCATCTGTCTGCCTTTCCTACCGAGCGCAGCTACGGTCGCGGCGCCCCCTCATTCCCCTTGCGTCGCAACTGTAGCAGTTTTTCGCCCTGGACCCGTAACGCCTCTGTTTCACTGCTCACCAAATCGCTATGGCAAGCCGCTTTCGGGGCGTCGCCAACGGCATCATGAGTCTTGTTGGCGAGGCGATGGATCTCCTCTGGGGAAAGGTGCCCGCGGCTGCGGAGGATCTCCTGCTGTTCCTCTGAGAGAGCCGGGGACTTCATCACGCGCTCGCGCTCGAAACCGCTGGCTTTGCCGGATTCGAACTCGACGATCTCTTTGGAGATTCGGACCGAGCACCAGTCGTGCCCGCACATCGCGCAGAAGTCGGTGTCGACGTCGAGATCTTCGTCATGGAAGGCCCGGGCGGTGTCGCTGTCGAACGCGAGCTCGAAGTGCTTCTCCCAGTTGAGCGCTGCGCGTGCCCGGGTGAGGTCGTCGTCCCAGTCGCGGCTGCCCGGGATGCCGAGCGCCACGTCGGAGGCGTGGGCTGCGATCTTGTATGCGATGCACCCCTGCTTCACATCCTCGCGCTTGGGAAGCCCGAGGTGTTCCTTGGGCGTGACGTAGCAGAGCATCGCAGCCCCATGGTAGCCGGCCGAGGTGGCGCCAATCGCGCTCGTGATGTGGTCGTAGCCCGGGAACACGTCAGTCACGAGCGGTCCAAGGACGTAGAACGGCGCGCCATGACAACGTTGGCGCTGAAGCTTCATGTTGTATTCGATTTGATCGAAGGGGACGTGGCCGGGGCCCTCGACCATCACTTGGCAGCCCTTGCGCCACGCGCGTTCGGTGAGATCCCCGAGGCGATCGAGCTCTCCGAGCTGCGCCTCGTCCGTCGCGTCCGCCAAGCCGCCCGGGCGGAGTCCATCGCCCAGTGAAAACGACACGTCGTACTCACGCATGACGTCGCAAATGGCTTCGAAGTGCGTGAACATCGGGTTCTCCGCGCTGTGATGCAGCATCCACTTGGCGAGGAGCGAGCCACCTCGCGAGACGACGCCGATGAGCCGCTTGCGGATGAAGGGCAGGTGCTCCCGCGCCACGCCCGCATGGATAGTGAAGTAGTCGACGCCTTGACGCGCTTGATGGCGGAGCGTTTCGAGGATCACCTCGAGTGTGAGCTCTTCGATGCTTCGCCCGATGATCATGGAGTAGATGGGCACCGTCCCGATCGGAACGCGCGAATTTCGAAGAATCGCTTCACGCGTCGCATCGAGGTCGCCACCGGTGGATAGGTCCATCACGGTGTCGGCGCCCCAACGCTCGGCCCACTGAAGCTTCTCGACTTCCTCGTCCATCCCGGAAGAAACCGGGGAAGCGCCCATGTTGGCGTTGACTTTGGTCGCGCCCGCGCGCCCGATGCACATCGGGTCCAGCGAGTAGCCGAGGTGAACCTTGTTGGCAGGGATGATCATGCGTCCGGCGGCGACTTCGTCGCGGACTTGCTCCGGCGTGAGATGTTTCTCCCGCTCCGCAACGCGCCGCATTTCCGGCGTCACGTTTCCGAGGCGCGCGTGTTCGAGCTGCGTGACAGGCTCGAAGCCGGCCGGCGGGTGCCAACGCCCGTTGTCGTTCCGCCAGTCGTCGGGCATGAAATCCCAGGCGGTCTTGTTGCTCGGCTGCGGCATCCCCGGGGTGTCGGGCGACGAAAAGGTTCGCGGCCCTCCGATATCAGGGGCGTTTGCAAACGAACCGGGGGTGGTGCCGGCGCGGTTCGTCGAGGGATTGTGGGCACCCCTCAAGGGCAGTTTAAAGTCGGTCATCGCGTTCATCCTCCCCATGTCTCCAGTAGAGGAGGAGCGCGTGGCTCGCTTCCCTACGCCGGTCCAAACCGGATCAGGTTCGACGGGTTCATCTCAGCCTCGATTGGCGCCCCGAGCGAAGCCGCACTGTAGCGCCGCTCGGCGCGATGCGAAAGGCCCCGTCTTGGTGGCCTAGCGGGCCGGCGGCACGAAGCGGATCCCCGTCGTCTCTTCGCTGAGCTCCCAGAGGCGCTTTGCAGGGGCGTCTCGGAGGGCGACGGGCCTCGGCTCCGTGACACGGCAGTCAGCGATGTATTGGCCTGTGACGCCCTCTAGCTCGGGCGCCGTGGCCGCGTAGAACGGGCCACGATAGCCTTCCGACTCGTCCGCGGCGAACAGGCTCCAGATCCGCCCGAGGACCTTCTGGGCGAGCCCCGGATTGTTGCCGAGTCCGAGGTTCGTGAAGATGAGCCCGGGGTGTACGGCATTCACCGTGATGTCGGTGCCTTCCAGCCGGCGCGCCAGCTCGCGCGTGAAGTAGATGTTCCCGAGCTTGCTCGCCGAGTAAGGGCCGAGCGGCCAATAGAAGCGCTCGAACGCGAGGTCGTCGAAGTTCAAGCGGCCGATTGCATAGCTGTTCGACGTGACGTTGACTATGCGGGCACCGGGCGCCCGGACGACGCTAGGAAGCAGCTTCAACGTCAGTGCAAAGGGGGCGAAGTAGTTGACCGCCATCGTCTGTTCAAGACCCTCTGACGTCACCCTGCGGCGCTGGTTCACGAGGCCTGCGTTGTTGACGAGGATGTGAATAGGCAGGCTGGTTGCGAGAATCTCGTCGGCGGCCCGCTTTGTTTCGGATAGCAACGAGAGGTCGGCGATGATCGAGAGCGGCCGCTCTCCGCCCGTCTCGAGGATGTCTTGAGCCAACGCCTCACACTTCTCTTTGTTGCGTCCGACGAGGATCAGCTTGGCGCCGGCCCCAGCGAGCGCGCGCGCAGTGCCCCGGCCGATGCCGCTGGTCGGCCCCGTGACGAGCGCGTTCTTGCCGGAGAGGTTCGGAGTGTTCATTGTGTTCCCTTGCGATTCTGAAGCCCGCGTAGCACGTCTTCGTCACCCCGGACGGGAAGCCCCGCCGCCAGATAGACTGCGTCGATGACCCGCGCGTTGGCGACGGCGTCGGCGACGGTCGTAACGGGTTGCGTGCCGGTGCGCGCGGCCTCGGCAAACGCTGCGAGTTGGGCCGCATAGGTCGAGCCGCCGGGGACGCGTTCAGTTCGGACCCCTGCTTCGCTGCGAACCTTCAAGCGATGATAGACCTCGGGCTTGATGAAGTTGAGGATGTCAATTCGTCCCCGGCTTCCTTTGATGCGCATCGAGACCGAAAGGAGCTTGCTGCAACGCATCCCGACGAATAGCCGCACGTCGCCGCCGGACGGAAGCCGCATGCGCGCGCGCATCCAGCGATCGATCAGGGTTCCGTAGAGGCCCGCCTCGGCCGCGAGCACAGTCGGCTCTTCTTCGGTGACTGCTCGAATGAAGCCGATTGGGTAGCACCCCATGTCGATGGTGCCGCCTCCGCCGGTCTCGTAGTTGAACCGGAAATCCGTGAACGGCCAGTACGCCGAAAAGCTCGCGTCGATGCGCTCGATGCTGCCAATCTCGCGGTCGCGGATAATCTGGCGCACGCGGTCGACGAGTGGATGGTAGCGGAAGTGCATCGCTTCGGCGACGACGAGGCCGCTTCCTTCCGATTCGCGCAGTACGCGTTCAGCCTCATTGGCGTTGGCAGCGAAGGGCTTTTCGCACAGCACGTGCTTGCCGGCCCCGATCGCCTTGATGCACCAATCCGCATGCATGCTGATCGGCAGCGGGATGTACACGGCGTCGATGTCGGGGTTGGCGAGGAGGGCGTCATACGAGCGATAGGTCTGCGGGATGCCGTGCTTGCGAGCGTATCGCGCGAGGTGCTGAGCGGATTGATACTCCTCGCCGACCGCGGCCACATCGACGGTCTCGAGCCTCCGCGCGTGCCGAATTACGGCGAACGGGGCGATGCGCGCTGCGCCGAGGATTCCGAGCCGCAAGGGTTGTCGCATCGCCGCTCCGGTACCTACCACTGTTGCAATCCGATTGCGACTGCGGCACAAGGCAGCGATGGTCTCGGCACCGCTCTATCGTTCTCGGCCAGGCGGGCATCAGATTCAGCCGGCCTCACAATCGGAGGCGACCAAGCTCAACGACTTCGTCTACCTCTCCGAAGGGCTCTCGAACTCGTACCTGATCATGACGCCTGAAGGGCGCGTCGTGATCAACACCGGAATGGGCTTCGAAGCGCCTGTTCACAGGCGCAACTTCGACGCGGTGGACGACCGGCCGATTCGCTACATCCTGTTGACACAGGGCCACGTCGACCACGTCGGTGGAACGGATCTGTTTCGCGAATCCGGCACCAAGGTGGTCGCGCAGGCAAACAACGAGACTCATCAGGCCGACGACGCCCGCATCGCGTCGTTCCGCGCCGTGAGAAGCGGCTTCGCCTTCGCAGAGGCCATCGCGCGTGCTTGGACGTACATCCAGGAGAACACGGGCGGGGGAATTCCGGCCCAATCTCGGCCGACCCCCGACATCACCTTTGATGATCGGCTCGAGATCGAGCTCGGCGGCGTTCGCCTAGAGCTCCTGTGGACTCCCGGTGGCGAGACAACGGACTCGATGGTCGTTTGGCTTCCGGAACATGGCATCTGTTTCTGCGGCAACCTCTTTAGCGCGCTGTTCGGTCACTTCCCGAACCTCGTCACGATTCGGGGCGACCGCTACCGGGAGCCGCTGCGGTTCGTCGAGTCACTCGAGCGAGTACTCGAGCTCGGGCCGGAGCTCTTGCTGACGGGACACCACGGCCCCGTTCGCGGAAAGGAGACGATTGCCGCGGAGCTCACCCGTCTTCGTGACGCGGTGCTGTACGTCCACGACGAGACGGTCAAAGGGATGAACCACGGAAAGGACATTCACAGGCTGATGCGGGAGATCCAGCTTCCACCGGAGCTCGAGGTCGGGGAAGGGTATGGGAAGGTCTCGTGGAGCGTTCGCGCGATTTGGGAGAACTACGCCGGGTGGTTCCATCACAGCTCGACCACCGAGCTCTACGACGTACCCGCGAAGGCTGTGTACCCCGATCTGCTAGAGCTCGCCGGTGGCGCGGACGCGGTTGCCGCGCGCGCAAAGTCGAAGATGGCCCAAGGGGAGCCGGTCGAAGCCATCCACCTAGGTGAGGTCGCGCTTTCGGAGGCGCCCACGAACGTGTCGGCGCTCGAAGTCATGATCGCCGCGCACGAAATGCTCGAATCGCAAAGCGAGAACTTCTGGCTGACGCAGTGGCTCCGGAAGCAGTTATCCGACCTTCGCGGGCGGCTCGAAGCTGCGCGCTCCAAGGAGGGTGCGCGGTGACGGAGATCCACATCGACGACCTGAGAGCGCCGGTCCTCACGCCGATGCAGAAGATGGTGATCGATGGGTTTGCTGGGGTCGAGGTGGTGCTCAAGGAGGACGCCGTCCTCGAGGAGGCGCAGAAGCGCACGGGACTGTCGGATTTCGGCCCCGAAGATTTTCGGGAGCGCCTTGGGGTTTGGTGCCAGGCGGTCGGTGAGGACCTCGATCTCGCTCCGATGGGCAAGGTTCGCTTCTTTGGGGACATGGTGCGCTACGCAGCGAACCGGTTGCGTTTTCACGACTTGCTGCGGCGGCATCCGGAGATCCTCGACGTCGAGATCAGAAAGCCGATCATCATCGCTGGTCTCCCGCGCTCGGGGACCACCCACCTCGTGAATCTCATCGCTGCCGACTCACGGCTCCGCTCGCTTCCCTATTGGGAGAGTCTCGAACCGATTCCGGACCCGGCCGTCGCGCCGGGCCCGAAGGAGCAGGACCCGCGATATCTGAAGTGCGCGGGCGAGCACCAGATGCTCGGGCAGGTCGCGCCGCTCCTCAAGAACATGCACGACCTCGCTCCCGACCACGTCCACGAAGAGATCGAGATCGGCGCGCTCGATTTTTCGACCTATCTGCCCGAGTGGCTCGCGGTGGTGCCCCGCTGGCGGGACTACTACTACGCGCACGACCAGCGGCCTCACTATGCTTACATGAAGAACGTGCTCAAGGCGCTGCAGTGGTTGCGCGGGCCCGACCGATGGATTTTGAAGTCGCCCCAGCACATGGAGCAACTCGGTCCGCTGATAGAGACGTTTCCAGATGCGACAGTAGCCATTACGCATCGCGACCCCGCCGCGGTCATTGCTTCGGCGATCACGATGCTGACCTACGGCGACCGCATGCGCCGCACCAAGGTCGACGCGCCGGCGGTCGCGGCCTACTGGTCGGACCGTGTGGAGCACTTGCTGCACGCTTGCGTGCGGGACCGCGAGCTCCTGCCACCCGACCAGAGCATCGACGTGCTCTTTCACGAGTTCATGGCGGACGACGTCGCCATGGTGAAGCGCATCTACGAGGTGGCGGGTCTGTCGATGACGGATGACGCCACCGCGGAGCTCGATCGGTACATGGAGGGGAATCCGCGCGGGAAGCACGGGCGCATCGTCTACGACCTCGCAGGCGATTTCGGGGTCAATCCGGAGGCGCTCCGGGACCGGTTTCGTTTCTACTACGAACGCTTCCCGATTCAGGTCGAAGCGCGATGAAGATGCGGACCAGGGCGAGTAGGCCATTGGTGTTCGATCGCTTGTTGACGTACGCGACGTTCCCCGTCGTGTTCGGCGGCGCCATGGGGCTCGGCATCGTTGGGATGGGGCGCGGCTGGGATCCGGTGTGGACGGCGATGGTCCTCACGGGAGCGGTCGTGCTCGCGCTCCTCTTGCTGGAACGCGTACACCCGTTCCACGACGAATGGCTGCGCCACCAGGGAGACCTGCGCACCGACCTCTTGCACAACCTCGTGAACTTCTGGATTCCGGAGGTCTACGCGGTGCTCTTCGTAGGGGGGTTCACGGCGGCAAGCGGCTGGCTTTCAAGCGCAGTCGGCGCCTCGCTCTGGCCCGCGGCTTGGCCGCTCGGTTTGCAGCTGCTGTTGGCCTTGGTCATCGGGGAGTTCGGAACGTATTGGATTCACCGATTGATGCACGAGAACGAATTCCTGTGGCGCTTCCATGCGGCTCATCACAGTGCGCCGAGACTCTACTGGCTCAACGCCGGCCGCTTTCATCCGATCGATTTGTTTAGCCAACAGTTCCTGGGCATCACGCCGCTCATCCTGCTCGGCGCGGACACGCGCGTGATCGCCCTACACACGCTGTTCACCGCCATTCATGGGCTCTTCCAGCATTGCAACGTGGACATCCGGCTCGGGCCGCTCAACTGGTTCTTCTCGATGGCCGAGCTCCATCGCTGGCACCACTCCAAACGGCTCGAAGAGGCGAACACGAACTATGGTGCCAACCTGATCTGCTGGGACATCGTCTTCGGTTCTCGCTTCTTGCCGAATGACCGAAAGCCGCCCACCGAGATTGGGATCGAGACGCTGCCGAACTTTCCGGTGGGCTATTGGGCACACCTTGCATCGCCGTTTCGGTGGCGAGCGGTCGAGGAATCGTCACGCGCGGACTAGGGTCGCCTCGGGGGCTGCTTTGCTCACGTGAAGGCCCTCGCCTCTTCGCTCTTGGGTCGCTCGGCTTTCGTCCGGTCCATAGATCGCCGGCCGTCCCGCGGCGTGCTATGGCAGCCGCGATGACGCGCTACGATCCAGCCGCGATTGAGCCGAAATGGCAGGCCTATTGGGACGACGACGATACCTTCCGTACGTCTGACGGGACAGATCGGCCGAAGGCATACATTCTCGACATGTTTCCGTACCCTTCGGGTTCGGGGCTGCACGTCGGGCATCCCGAGGGCTACACGGCGACCGACATCATGGCTCGATACCGGCGCGCCAGGGGGTACGACGTGCTCCACCCGATGGGATGGGACGCGTTCGGTCTGCCCGCGGAGCAACACGCGATCCTGACCGGGACGCATCCACGGGACACCACGGTCCGAAACATCGAGACGTTCAAGCGTCAGCTGAAGATGCTCGGATTCAGCTACGACTGGTCTCGCGAAATCGACACGACCTCACCCGACTACGTGAGATGGACCCAGTGGATTTTCCTCGAGCTCTTCAAGCGAGGTTTGGCGTACCAAAACGAAGTGCCCGTGAACTGGTGTCCCGCCCTCGGCACAGTGCTCGCCAATGAAGAAGTGATCAATGGTCTCAGTGAGCGGGGAGGGCACCCGGTCGAGCGCGTCCCACTTCGACAGTGGGTACTGAAGATCACGGAGTACGCCGACCGCCTGCTCGCCGACTTGGACGAGGTCGAGTGGCCGAACAGCACTCGCATCATGCAGCAGGAGTGGATCGGGCGCTCCGAAGGTGCCGAGGTTCATTTCGATGTCGTAGGGCATGACGCTTCGATCGAGGTGTACACGACGCGGCCGGACACGTTGTTTGGCGCGACGTTTATGGTGCTTGCTCCGGAGCACCCACTCGTGGAGGTGATCACCACGGAGGCCCAGCAGTCGGAAGTGTCCGCGTACGTCGAGCAGGCCAAGAACAAGAGCGAACGCGACCGCCAGGCCAGCAAGGACAAGACCGGCGTGTTCACCGGTGGGCTTGCGATCAATCCCGTGAACGGCGCCGAGGTGCCGGTGTACATCGCCGACTACGTGCTCTGGGGCTACGGCACCGGCGCGATCATGGCGGTACCGGCGCACGACGAGCGCGACTTCGAGTTCGCCACGGTGCACGGCATTCCGATCATCGAGGTCGTGAGCAAGACAGGGACGGCGAGCGAGGGCGGACCAACCGAAGCGATGGTCGAGCCAGGGGTGGCGGTGAACTCCGGCCAGTACGACGGGCTTCCGACCCCGGAGTTCAAGGCGCGCATCACAGCCGACCTCGAGAAGGCCGGGAAGGGCAAGGCGAGAGTCGAATACAAGCTCCGCGATTGGATCTTCTCGCGGCAGCGATACTGGGGCGAGCCGATTCCCATCTACTTCCCGATCGACACCGACGGGGATCCGCGAACTGGGGCCGCTTTCACGATTCGGCACGACCAGCCGATGGCGGTAGAAGAGAGTGAGTTGCCGCTCAGGCTCCCCGAGCTGGACGACTACAAGCCAGGCGAAGACCCTGCGGGCGTCTTGGCGCGTGCGGCGTCTTGGCGTTTCTTCCAGAAGGACGGCCGTTGGTATGCTCGCGAAACCAACACGATGCCGCAGTGGGCTGGGTCGTGTTGGTACTACTTGCGGTTCATCGACCCGGGGAACGAAAGTGAGATCTGCGCGCCCGAGCTCGCAGAGCGTTGGCTGCCCGTGGACCTCTACGTCGGCGGCGCCGAGCACGCGGTGCTCCATCTATTGTACGCACGCTTTTGGCACAAAGTGCTCTTCGATGCGGGCGTCGTACCGACGAAGGAGCCGTTCAAAAAGCTGGTGCACCAGGGCATGATCCTCGGGGAGGGTGGCCAGAAGATGAGCAAGTCGCGCGGCAACGTCGTCAATCCGGATGACATCGTCGATGCGTTCGGCGCGGATTCGATGCGTGTCTACGAAATGTTCATGGGCCCGCTCGAAGCGACGAAGCCTTGGAGCACGAGCTCGATCGCCGGCGTGCGACGTTTTCTCGACCGGGTGTACACAGTGACGACTCGCGCGAGTGCGAGCGCAACGCCCGACGCGGGGTTGATGCGTTTGCTCCACCAGACGATTCGGAAAGTCACCGAAGACATCGACGGCATGCGTTTCAACACCGCGATCAGCGCGATGATGGTACTCAGCAACGAGCTCATGAAGCTCGAGCAAGTCCCCGCCGAGGCATTGGAAGTCCTCGCCAAGCTCGTCCATCCGTTCGCCCCGCACTTGGGTGAAGAGCTTTGGGAGATGCTTGGGCACTCCCCCAGCGTTCAGCGCGCGGCGTGGCCCGAGTACGACCCGGCCCTCTGCGAAGAGGACGAGATTGAGGTTCCGGTCCAAATCAACGGCAAAGTCCGCGCAAGAATCACCCTCCCGAAGGACGCGTCGGAGGCCCAGGCGCTCCAAGCCGCCAAGCAAGTCCTGGCCACCCAACTTGCCGACAAGCCCCTCCGAAAAGCCATCTGGGTCCCCAACAAGATCCTCAACCTAATCCTCTAGGGACAGGCTAGCGGGCGGCGCCGCGCTTTAGTTCCGTTAGGACTAGCTTGGCGACGGACTTGAGGGTTTCGAAGACGCCTTCGCCTGTGGTGGCGACCGCTGAGAACTCGGGGACGTTGCCCGTGTTGAGCATCTCGCGGAGCTCCTCGACCGGCGACACGGCCGGCATGTCGCGCTTGTTGTACTGGATGACGTACGGGAGGGCGTCGAGGTTGTAGCCCTGTTCCGCCAAGTTCGTGCGGAGGTTGTCCATCGACTCGATGTTCGCTTCAGCGCGGAGCATCTGCGAGTCGGCGACGAACACCACACCGTCCACGCCCTTCAGAATGAGCTTGCGGCTCGCGTCGTAGAAGACCTGGCCGGGAACCGTGTAGAGATGGAAGCGGGTCTTGAAGCCGCGGATCTCACCGATCTCGAGCGGCAGGAAGTCGAAGAAGAGCGTTCGCTCGGTTTCCGTAGCGAGCGAGATCATCTTGCCTTTCGCATCCGGGTTGGTGCGATTGTAGATGTATTGCAGGTTGGTCGTTTTGCCGCACAGACCAGGACCGTAGTAAACGATCTTGCAGTTGATCTCGCGCGACAGGTAGTTGATGAAAGACATCCCCCCAAGCCCCTCTTAGTCAATCATTGAATAAGTTATCGATGTCGTCATCGGTTATTTCCGCGAACGGCGACGCGCGGTATGGATCTTGCGCCTTTGCCATCACCATCTCGAAGATTCGCGTGAGCTGCTCGTTCGCGCGCTTCACCCGCAATCTCACCAGCCCCAAGCTCGTCCGGTTGTCGAAGATCACTACCAGAATCACCCGACTGCTCACGATCTGGATGTGAACGTTCTGCCGGACGCCTTCGTGGTACTGAGTAGCGAACTCCTGCTCCCGCAACAGCTGCGCAATCCCTCCCGTCGCCGCGATATTACCCGCAGCGAGCGATGCGAGGGAAGTCGTATCGAGGTCCCCGGTGTCCCCGGAGCCGGCGATCAGCTGTCCGTTCTTGTCGACCACGAACACCACGCGCGCGTTCGCATCCTGCACCAAGCGATCGGTCACGGCCTGGACCTGGGCAAACTCCTCCTCGTACATCACCATCTGGGGGCTTGCCATCGTATCGAGCCGTGCTCCTTCACCTTCGTCAGTGCTAAGTGGTCGTAGCAGAGCGGTCATCCCCGGTAAAGATTTCCGACCCCACCACTCCCAGCATAACAGGCCGTCACTATAGGCAAAAACAATGCTTCGTGCCCTCTATCGATCGATCCGAAATCTGCTCTGCGTTCCATTGTTGCCCGTGTGGGCGATCGCCCGCTGCCTGAGCCGCCCGAAAGCACCCTGGGTCGTCGTCCGCCTCAAGCCACACCTCATCGAAGCCCGCCAGCCCTTGCCGTGGCTGCGCCGCCTCCTCGAGGCCGATTCGTTGCGCCGAACTTCATCGCTTGCGGCCATACGCCGGCTTGCTGATAGTGTGATCAGGGACTCGAAGGTCGAAGGGGTCGCGCTCGTGGTGCCGCCACTGCAGGCGGGGTGGGCGGTCTCAGTGGGTCTACGCGGACAGCTCCTCCGGCTCCGTGCCGAAGGAAAGAAGACTGCGGTGCTGTTGCCGCGCGGCGGCGGGCACCGCGAGCTGTACATCGCGTCCGCGGCGGATCTCATCTACCTCGGCCCGCAATCGACCGTCACGCTCCTCGGCCTGTCAGCGCAATCCCACTACGTGAAGCCGATGCTCGACAAGCTTGGCGTCGAGGTCGAGCCTTTTGCGCGCAAGGAGTACAAGACGGCGGCCGAGCGTGTGAGCCGCGAATCCATGAGCGAGCCACAGCGTGAGCAGGTTCAGGCGCTTCTCGATGGGCACACCGACGCGCTGCTCGATGCGCTCTCGCAAAGGCTCGGCACCCCACCGGCCGAGGTGCGCGCGCTCTTCGAGAGAGGCGTGTTCCGCGCCCAAGATGCAGTCGACGCCAAGCTCGCCGACGGACTCGCCTACGAGGACGAGCTACCTGACCGGCTCATGCCCGAAGCGACCGGCGCGGAGGGAGGACTACGGGCGGGTAGACGGCGTAAGAAGAACACCACGATCGAGGCGTCGCGATACCTTTCATTCAAAGAGGCTAAGCTCTTTCGCCCACTTCGCCGCCAAAACTACATTGCGGTGGTTCCGATCAAGGGCGCCATCTCGGAGTCCGGCGCGCCGCAAGGCCGGCGCTCTTCGATCGTCGCCGCACTTCGCCACGCCCGGCGTGACCGTCGCGCGCTCGGCGTCCTGCTCTGGGTCGACTCGCCCGGGGGCTCCGCGGAAGCTTCGGACCTGATTCACCGAGAAGTCGTCCGCGTAAAAGAGAAGAAGCCGGTCGTCGCGTACTTCGGTGAGGTCGCCGCAAGCGGAGGCTACTACGTCGCAGCCCATGCGAACGCCATCGTGGCCCAGCCGCTCGGCCTGACCGGCTCGATCGGCGTCGTGTCGGCACGCCTGCTTGCGTCGCAGCTCCTCGACCGCCTCGGGGTGCGGACGGAAGTCCTTCGAACGGGGCCGCATGCCGACTTCTTCTCGCCCCATCGGCCGCTAAGCGAGGGCGAACGCGACATCATGAACCGTGAGCTCGACGCGTTCTACGACAGCTTCGTCGCACTCGTCGCCGATGGGCGTGGACGCCCCGTCGAAGAGATCGAGCCCCTGGCCCGAGGTCGAGTCTGGCTTGCCGTCGACGCGCACCGTCACGGGCTGGTGGACGAGCTCGGAGGCATGGACGTCGCGATGGAGCGGCTCCGGAGCGCCATCGACGCCCCCGAGCGAGTACGGGCCCGTCTTCGCCCGATGGTGGTCTCGACCTACCGCCTGGAAGTGCCCCCGCCCGCGGCGCAGCTCCGGCTCCGCCATCCCGTCCTCGAGAGCTTTCGAGACCTGGCGGTCCTTGTCACAGAAGGCTCCGCAGTGCTCTACCACGCGATCGGCCTCCCTCGAATCCGCTGACTCTCCGAAATTACGCTTTCCGCGAAGGGTGGATTATCGTGGGGGGCGGGGAGGGACTCGATGAAGGCAAAGCAAATCGTGCTGGCCCTATTGCTCGGGCTGACGCTCGGCTGTGGGGGTTCACAAGCGCCCAAGGCGGGTCCGTTGCCCCAAGGGGGGACCTTCTACGGCGTCTGGCAGTCTCCGCAGTACGGCAGCATGCACTTGTGCCAGAGCGGCAAACAGGTGGTCGGCGACTACGTGAAGAACGAGCGGACCGGCCGCATCCAGGGCGACGTCGACGGCGACCTCTTGGTGTTCCAGTGGGAGGATCGGCGCGAGCTCGTGCAGGGCAAGCCTCAGATTCCGCCGGGGGAAGGGGTACTTCCGCCTCGAGATGGGCGATGACGGCGACCAGTACCTCAAAGGCGAGTGGGGCATGGGCGACGAGATGTCAGGCGGTGGCCCGTGGAACGGGGTCAAGATGCGCCGCGGTGAGCCGGACCGATGTACCGGCGTCGACGAGCCCGTGTCACTCGAAGAGCAGACTCACCCCTGGGACGAAGAGGACTAGGCGGCCGACTCGGCCGGTGAACAGAAGACAACGGAGCAGCGCTTGCGGCGTTCAGCGCTGAGGCGCGCGCAAAGGTTGGCGAGGCTGTCGTCGTAGTCGACCACAAGTCCTCCGGTGGCTTGACCGGCGGCGTTGTAGGCGCACTCGTCGAGGGCGACCCAACGACCCTGCCAGGTGGTGTCGCGGCAGATGTCTTCCCAAGCCAGCGCTGAAGACGCAGGGTCGGTTCGAAGACCAATGAAAGATGTTCGTCGCTGTTGAGTCATGGGAAATCTCCGCAGCCAGCTCTCGGTGAGACGGCAACCTAGCGAAGGGGAGCGAGTTTCCATCGCGAATTTCGTCCGTGCAACCTGAATCAAGGGATGTGTTTGCAGTGCTTCCCGGTCAAGGCTTAGCCGCAAAAGGGCCACAAGATCAGATGCTTAGCGCGACAACGAGATGCAGGCGAGACCTCGATCCGTGCACGCCTGTTGGATCTTTGCAGGACAGCAAAGCGAGTGGTCGTGCGATCGAGCGAGTCGCCTCTAGCTAGCGAGGGCCGTGAGCAGCCGGTCGAGGTCTTCTTTGCTGTGCAGCTCGGTGACCGCGACGAGCAGGTCTTGGCGCCACTCCTTGCGAAAGCGACCGAGGTCGACGCCCGGGATGATGCCCTGAGCGGCAAGCTTTGCGACGATGCTCGCGGCACTCTCGCGCTTGCTTCGAAGGACCAGCTCGTTGAATACGGGAGCGGAATACGGAACCTCGAAGTCGTCGAGCTTCTGCACAGCGTTGCGAAGGTAGTGCGCAGCGTCCACGCATCGTTGCCCCGCCTGCCGGAACCCCTGACGCCCAAGCATCGCGGTCCGCATCGCCATCGCCAGCGCGATGAGCCCGTGGTTGGTGCAGATGTTCGAGGTCGCCTTCTCGCGGCGAATGTGCTGCTCTCGGGTCGACAGGGTTAGGACGAACCCCGGATGCCCCTCCGCGTCGACGGTTTGGCCGACCAAGCGGCCCGGCATCTGCCGGACAAACGCTTGCGAGGCGCCGAATAGCCCGACGCCTGGGCCGCCGTACTGTGGTGGGACGGCCAGTGCTTGCCCCTCGCCAACGCAGATGTCGGCGCCGCACGCGCCCGGCGAGCGAAGCACGGAGAACGCGTAGGGCTCGGCGGTCGCTGTAATCAACAGCGCGTCCTTGGAATCGGCGGCATCTCTCGCTGCATGGAGGTCCTCGACGCATCCGAAGAAATTCGGGTAACCCACCAATACAGCGGCGGTTTCGTCCGTCATCAAGCCGCGCACGGCCTGCCAATCGGTTCGCCCGTCAGGAGCCACCGGGGCTAGGCTGAGAGTCCGGTCATCGTCCAATCCCCGCACGTAGGTGCGGATGGTCTCGATGTACTCGGGGTGGAGCGCCTCGCTCACTACGACCTGAGGGCGGCGCTTGATCCGCCGCGCCATGAGCACGGCCTCGGCTGCGCCGCTCGCTCCGTCGTACATCGAGGCGTTGGCAACGTCCGTCCCGAGGAGCTCGCAGACGATGGTCTGGAACTCGAAGATCGCTTGTAGCGTGCCCTGAGAGAGCTCGGCCTGGTACGGCGTGTAGGCGGTATAGAACTCGCTTCGCTGGAGGAGCTGATCGACCGCCGGCGGGATGTGGTGGCGGTACATTCCGCCACCGAGGAACGAGAGCATCGTCGGGCCTACGCTCGCTGCCGCGAGGCCGCTCAGGTGCTGCATCAGCCTCGGCTCGTCCAGCGCGGGCTCGAGGTCGAGGTCCTCGGTCAGTCGATGGTTCGGAGGAATCGAGGAAAACAGCTCGTCGATGTGCTGGACCCCGACTTTCGCCAACATCGCTCGAATCTCGTCGTCGGTGTGCGGCAGGTATCTCACGTGTGCGACCGTCGTTCAGCCATCCAGGGTGCCGAGGTACTCCTCGTACTTTGCCGCATCCATGAGCACGTCAAATTCGGCTTGGTCGGAGGGGCGAATCGTGACCAACCAACCCTCTTTGTAAGGGCCTTCGTTGACGAGCTCCGGGCTCGATTCGAGGTCCGTGTTGACCTCGACGACCTCGCCGCTGACCGGCGCAAAGAGCTCGCTCACCGTCTTCACCGATTCGATGTCGCCAAAGCGCTCGTGCGCTTGTACGTCCTCCCCGGGGGCAGGCATCTCAACCAAGGTCACGTCGCCGAGCTGCTCGACCGCGTAGGCCGTGATCCCCACGCGAATGACGTCGCCCTCGAGGCGCGCCCATTCATGTTCTCGGGTGTACTGAAGGTCCCTCGGGTACGTCACGATTGTCACCTCTTGTAAAACGGAGTGGTCACTACCACGGCCCGGACCTGCTTGCCACGGATCTCGATGCCCAGAGCGGTCCCAACCTTGCTCAGGGCCTTGGGCACATAGCCGAGACCGATGTTCCGTCCAACCGTCGGCCCCGGGGAGCCGCTCGTGACCTCGCCGACGCGGGTTTCGCCGGCCAGAATCGGGTAGCCATGCCGGGCGATTCCGCGTTCCGTCATCTCGAAACCGACCAGCTTCCGATCGAAGCCGGCGGCCTTGATTGCCCGCAGCGCGTCCCGTCCGATGAAGTCCCCCGCGTCGAGCTGCACGACCCAACCAAGGCCTGCTTCGAAGGGGTGTGTGTGCTCGTCGATGTCGTTGCCGTAGAGCATGAGTCGCGCCTCGAGACGCAGAGTGTCGCGGGCTCCGAGGCCGACCGCTTGTACGCCGTGGGCTCGGCCTGCTTCGAGGATTGCACGCCAGAGCGTAGCGGCGTCCTCGTTCGCACAGAACAGCTCGAAGCCGTCTTCGCCCGTGTAGCCGGTTCGAGCGGCCCAAAGGTCCACTCCGGCGACGTTTGCCCGTGTCACGCCAAAGGAGCCAAGGCCCAACAGAGCTTGCGGGGCACCGAGCTCGGTCATGATCGCATGCGCTTTGGGGCCTTGTAGAGCGAGGAGCGCCCAAGCGTCGGAGACGTCGTTCCAAGGCGTTTCGAGGCTGAGGTTCTTCGCGAAGTGAGAGACGATCTTGTCGCGGTTCGATGCATTGCAAACGACCAGGATCTTCTCCTCTTCGAGGCGATAGACGATCAGGTCGTCGAGGATGAAACCGGTCTCGTTGCAGCAGACCGTGTAGAGCGCGCGCCCCACGTCGAGCTTGGCGACGTCGTTTGTCACGAGCCGATCGACGGACGCTACGGCATTCGGCCCGTCGATGATGATCTCGCCCATGTGGGAGACGTCGAACAGGCCGGCGCGCGTTCGGACCGCCTCGTGCTCTTTTTTGATGCCTTCGTATTGAACTGGCATTCGCCAACCGGCGAATGGGACGAGACGCGCGCCGAGCGCTCGGTGCTCGTCCGCGAGAGGAGTTTCACGCAATGCCTCAGACACGTTGCGAGGAGCTTAGGGTCGGTGCGGCGCGACGCAACCGCCGACGCCAATGGACGATAACCGGGGTCATGACCTTGGAGGACACATTGTGCTTGAGTCGGGCCGGGCGCCCGGTGCGTTCCTTTCGCCTTGGGGCGAGCGCCATCGAAATTGGCTCCCATCCGGGCTGTGACGTCGCAATTCACGAGGCCGGGGTGCCATCCCGCGCGCTCCTCGTGCACCCATCCGGGGGGAGCGTCTACGCGTACGACCTCGTCGAAGGGCCGGGCTTGGCTCGGCGGGCCGTGATGGCCGTAGCGGAAAGGGTTCCGCTCGGCGGTGGGTTCTTCGTCGCGAGAGTGAAAGCCGAGGCGCAACCGAGCGAGTCGGTCACCACGGAGCTCATTCGGCCACTTCCTGCGGAGCGAGCCAAGCTCTCGCTCGTCGCTGGTGTGGGGGTCGATGCTCGCGCGTTTCACGTTGGCGAGGCGCCGATGTCGATTGGGAGCGCAAGTGACAACGCGATCGCCTTGAGCGATCGGGCGGTGAGCCAATATCATTGCCGCATCGAGCCGGGCGAACGCGTTTGCGTCGTTCGTGATCTTGCGAGCAGCAACGGCACCTGGGTCGACGGCGCGAGAGTCCAGCGGCAAGAGCTCCGTCCCGGCGCGACGCTTCGCGTAGGCCGGAGCGAGCTTCGAGTCGTCAGCCGGGGTGCCCAGGGTGCGCGTCCCACTTTCGTGGTGCAGTCCGCGCCGATGCTCGCTGTCATGGCGGAAGCCGAACGCCTCGCACGTCTTCCCTGGCCTGTGCTAGTTCGCGGTGAAACCGGCGTGGGCAAGGAGCACGTTGCGCGCGCTCTTCACGAACGAGGCCCGCGGCGCGGCGGTCCGTTCGTTGCGCTCAACGGAGGCGGCCTTCCGCGCGAGCTCATCGAGAGCGAGCTCTTTGGTCACGAACGGGGTGCGTTTACCGGAGCGGCCCACGCTCACCGTGGCGCCTTCGAGCAGGCGCACGAAGGAACGTTGTTCCTCGATGAAGTCGCGGAGCTCCCACTCGATCTTCAAACGCGTTTGCTCCGGGTCCTCGAGACCTGGCGCGTACGCCGACTCGGCGGGGAGCGTGAGCGGCGCGTCGACGTACGCTTGGTGTGCGCTACCCACGGTGACTTGCGTGCCGAGGTCCAACGCGGACGCTTCCGCGCCGATCTCTTCTATCGGATCCATCGATTGGTCCTCGAGCTTCCACCTCTTCGGGCGCGCCCGAGCGACATTCTGCCACTCTCGGAGCACTTCTTGGCGCAGATGCGGGCAGAGGTAGGCCGGCGCTGCCTCACACCCCGGGCCGTCGAGCGCCTGGGTGGTCACCGTTGGCCCGGCAATGTGCGTGAGTTGCGCAACGTCCTCGAGCTCGCGGCCGTAGATAGCGAGTCCGATTCTATCGACCATGTGGCCGTCGAGCGCGCACTCCGTCGCACCGGGGAATCGGCGCTGCAGGCGCATTCGCCGGACACCCTGCGCGAGGCGCTGGAGCACTACGGTGGCAATCTGTCAGCCACGGCGCGCGCGTTGGGCATGCCGCGGTCAACGCTTCGAGACCGCCTCAGAAGCGGTGGGCGGTCGGGCGGCTAGGCGTTCCGGCCGAAGGCTTCCCGCGTGCGCCGGATACGCAGATGGAGGAGATCTTGGGCGACGCCGGCGATGCGCTTGAGTCCCGTCGACTTCGACTGGCCGGAGCGGCGGGGACGGCATTGGATCGTCACCACGGTCGTTGGAACGCGCGCGCCAAGCATGCGAATCGGAAACTCGAAATTCAAAAAGAACGTGTCGGGAACGAGTGCGTCCGGATCGAAGCGTTCGCGGCGAAACAGGTAGGGGCCGTCGCTCCGCATACGCACACCATGGACCAATAGGATGAGGCCCCGGACGCCCGCGGAGAGGATCTTTCTGTGCAGCCCGTCGTCGCGATGGTCGTAGACGCTGAAGACGACGTCGGCGGCGCCCTCGGCGGCGGCTGCGCGGAGCTGGCCTATCGCACTGGGTGCGATTTGTCCGTCTGCAGGGAGGAAGGTGACCCATCGCCCCTTGGCCGCGCGGACTCCGGTTTTGAGGGCGGCGCCGATGCCGCGGTTCGTCTCGTGCCGAACGAGCTGGTGGGGGGACCCTCGGAGCGCCGCAGCTGCTTCCGAGGAGGTTCCATCCGACGAGCCGTCGTCGACGAAGACAATCTCGGCGGAGGGCTCGTGCTCCTGCAGCCAAGCACGGAGCTCGGTCAACACCGGCGCGATGTTCGCCTCCTCGTTGAAGGCGAAGATGACGACGCTGAGCTCCGGGCGGCTCATTCGGGACGCTCCCGCGTCACTCTCGCCGGCACGCCAACAGCCACGGAGTAGGGCGGAATGTCTTCGGCCACGACCGCCCCGGCGCCGATCTGTGCGCCTCGGCCGATGCGAACGCCCGGAAGGACGATCGCGCCGACGCCGAGGTCGCAGTCCTCTTCGATGATCACCGGCGCGAGGTCCAGCGGCGAGCTGAGGATCGGGACGCCACGACCGGCCTCCGTGTGGGCGGAAGTGATGATGCGAACGCCCGGCCCAATCCCGACGCGCGCGCCGATGTCGATGCCGCCGGCGCTGTGAAGAAATGCTTGCTGCCCGATCCAGGTCTCGTCACCGATCCGCATGAGGTTCTTGTGATAGCCCTTGAGAATCGCGTGGTGTCCGACGTAGACGTTGGAGCCGAGCTCGATGCGCTCTGGGTGGAAGACCAAGACCCCGGCCTCAAAGACGCAGTCCGGCCCACAACGTTTGAACTGCTCGGCGTCGAACACGCCGTCGCCGTGGGTGCGGTGACGCATGTTTCAAAGGTTATCAGGAGAGGCCGGCAAGGTCGCAAACTTCGGCTGAACCGGCCCAAGCGCATCCGACAAGCTCGACAGATGATGCCCGAGCATTGCCGCTCCCGTCGCCCGAGCGATCACCGAAGCGTAGTGAAGGTTCTCAGCGGCGTTTCCGAGAGCGGAGTGGGGTTCGTATGCGGGAGGCGGTTGAATGGAGGGCGCAATGCGCGTCGGCACCTTGCTCATATCGATGTCCTCCAAGCCCTCGAGCGCCGGCACGCCGGCGAGCAAAGTCGCCACCGCCGCCCTCGGCAACCCCTGTGCGTAGAGATCATGGCCACGGTGCAAAGTGACGAGCGCGATCAGACCTTCGGTGCCAGGTGATCCGGCGCCCAGCTCGGCAAGTGCGGATGCAGACGCGCGGGCCAGGGCCGGCTCGCGGAACGAAGGGCGGCAACGATCGCGCACGTCGAGAAGCCATTCGCTCGGGCAAGTCGGTAGGCCGAGGCGGGCTGCGAGCGCGACGCGCTCGATTTGGACAGGGCGCGTCGGATTCGCTGCGAGAAAGCGGCGAACACGTGCATCGCGTCCTCCTGGTGCCCGGAGCTCGATGAGGCGAAGCTCCGGGTGCCGCCGGTAGAGGAAGTCCCAGTACCACTCGGAGGCCGCAAGACCGTAGGGAAGCAGCACGAGGTCGGGACGGACGCGGCGCCGCTCCTGGAGGTACAACATCGGCGCGATCCAATGGTCGTGGTTCACGATCACGATGGCGTCTAGAGGTGCCGCCTGGAGCGCGTCTCGTGCGATGTCTTCGGTAAACGAGTCGAGGTAGCGGGTGCGCATGTGGGGAGCCGGTGGTGCCACCATCACCAGGACCAGGATCGCCGACATCGCTCCGGCGGCAGTCCACGCGTTGCGTCCGCCGAGATAGGCGACGAACAGCGCGGCGCCCGCCGCGCCGACCCAGGTTGGAATCGATAGATAGCCGGCGTAGTCGAGGACGTCCGTCGCAAAGACACCATTGCGCGCAATGAACGCTAGGAAGAAGACCACTGTAGCGTTGAAGAAGAACCGGCCGAGTCCGCGCTTACGGGCGTAGAGAGCGAAGCCTGCGAATCCGGCAAGCCAGATCGCCAGGAGTCCGTTTCGCAGCGACCACTCGAGCAATGCGCCGATGTGCGTCCACCACTCCGACCACGTGGTGACCGCCTTGTAGCTGAAGTCCGCTCCTGTGAAGTAGTGCTGGATGGAAGCAGCGGTGGTCGGCGCGCCCCATACGAGCACGTCCTGCCGTCCCGCCACCAGGAATACGTATGCGTAGGTAAGCAGCCCGAGGAGACCTCCGAGAGTCGCCCAGCCCACCGACGTCCGGGGGACTTCCCTTCGAAACGCCGCTATCAGTAGTCTGGGCGTCATCGCGAGCGCCACGCCGAGCGCACACACCACATTCGCGCTCGCCGAGAGGCCCAGCGCGAGCCCTGTCGCGAGGTAAGGGCCCGCAGTCTGCTCACGTTCGAGGATGGCGTGCACGAAACGCGCGGCGCCCCAAAGCGCAAAGAACACGGCCAAGGGGTAGACCTCGATCCTCGTCGACGGCTCCCAGAGCGCCGGGTGTACCCCGAGCAACGCGATGGTGGGCGCCACCAAACGCGTGTCTCCTGCGGGACAAGCGGCGGACGGACTGAGAAGTGCTTCTGCGAAGCTCGTCGCGGGAATGACCGTGAGTGCGCCTGCGAGTGCCGAGAGACCGTTTAGGGCAATCAGCGGGTCGAGGCCCGGAAGCAGTGTTGCGAGTGCGCCGAGCAGCGTGTGGAGCGGTTGGCCCAACGGGTGTCCGAGGCCGAGTTGTTCGGCGACGAGAGCGAGCTCCGGGCTGTCGTACATCGAGAAGCTCCGGGACATCGTCAGCACATAGAACGCAAACAGCGCCAAGGCTGATAGCGCCGTCGCGGCGCGGGAGCTGACCGGCAAACCAAGTAGTCGCCTAGTCACCGTCCGTCCCCGATAGCGGCACGATCAAGTTGATGATGCCGCCGACAGCGGCGGTGATCAGCTGCGTGGCCCAGAAGCTGAGCGAGGCCGCGTAGGCACTAGCTTCGGGCACCCCGACGGTGCCGTAGAGCGCGGCAAACGCAGCCTCACGAACACCCGCGCCCCCCACCGTGAGAGGAAAGAAGGCCGAAGCGCCGATCAAGGGCATGATGACCGCAGACTCTGCCAAGGTCACCGAAGGCTCGAGTGAGTGCATGATCGCGTGGCCGGCCGCGATGTTCACGCAGTGGATGACCAGCGACACGAGCACCGCCGCCAGGAACGGCCAAATCGTATAGAGGCGCGGCAGCGCGCGCAGGGGCTTGCCGAGCTTCTCGGGAAGCAGCGGTGCCAACCGGGGCGCCACCGCAATGCCTATCAACGCCGCCCCAGCCCCAGCGATGCCCAGTCCGGCCCAAAGCCCGACGTTCTCCATGTTCGGGATCGGCCGAATGAGGTACGCGCCGGCGGCCAGCGCGAGCAAGGCGGACACGCCAATGACGCGTTCGATGAAGACGACGGCGACACCGCTCGTCGCGCTCGCCCAGTCGAGGTCGCCAAACGCCTTGCGTCCCGCCACGCCGCGAATGACGTCACCGCCAACGCCACCTGGGGCGTAGGTGTTGTAGAAGTGACCGACGAAGTATAGGTGCGCGACGCGCTGCCAAGAAGGGAGGTCTATCGCCCCGTACGCGCGCAGGAGCAGACGCCAACGAACCATGCCGCAGAAAAGTCCGAAAAAGACTACCACGACTGCGAACAGAGCGGCGCCCAGCGAGAGACGTTCGAACGCCGCCACGACATCGCGCGGGTCCACCCGGCTCGCGAGGTAGCCGACGGCGGCGACCGTCACACCGATCCGGCCCCACTTGAAGTAGCGCCGGCGCTTCTCGCCGCTCGTCCGGCGCGCTCCCCCTTCTTCCCGCATCTCAGTCCTGCAAGCCTAGCGCGTGACGCAGCTCGTGGAGCAGTTCTCGGGCGTCTCGTTCTACTCGCCTTTGTAGCGGCGGAAGGCAAGCCGCCACCCGCTCGGTCTCTTCGTCGGCGATCGCGAGCGCCGGCCGGCTGCGCAGCGCGTCCCCAAGCCTCCGGAGGACGAAGGGCGGATCGGCGTATTCACGGGGCGCGCCCCAGGTGCGCAGCCTGCCGTGGAGCCTCTCGTACGCATCGCCGCCGTCCTGCCAGCGAAGGTTTCCGTTCGCCTCGAGCTCGAGCGCGGCCAAATATCCGTCGGCGAGGGTCGGTTGCGCAGCCAACCAGCCATCGAGGAACATCTCAGTGCCGATGTGGCTCACAGCGCGCGCAGTTCCGCGATGGACTCCTGCGTTCGTGAGAGCGCTGAACGTGGCCGCGGTCCAGGCGAGAAAGACGTCGGTGCGATGAAAGGCGTCGTCGGTTCGATGGTGAAGGTCGATGCCACGCTGGATGTCTTCGTCGCGCACCTCGATCAAGGGGACGTGCGTCATCGCCTCGAAGTCTGGGAGCATGCTCCCGAGCGCGTGCTCAGGCCGAGCGTCGGCCCAACTAGCAACTGTCGCGTGTCCAAAGAAGTTCAAAGCCCCAGATCCTTCGCGATGCGCTCCAAGCTCGTAGGCTCTAGGATCTGCGCGCGATCGCTTCGCCAGCTTACACCGGGCTCGCCCTTGAACCACGTTCGCTGCCGTCTCGCGTACACGCGGGTCGATTTGCGAATACGGCGAAGCGTCTCGTCGAGCGGGACGCCGTCCCTCAGGTGCCCAAGGATCTCCCGATAGCCCACACTCCCGAGCGGGCGGACCTCGTCGCCCCAGCGCGTCCGAATGCCCCTCACTTCTTCGATCCAACCCGCCTCGATCATCTGCTTCGTGCGGCTTTCGATGACAGCGGTGTGTGCTTCACGCTCCGTATCCAGCACGACGAAGGTCGTCGCGTAGCGAGGCTCACCGAGGGCGTGCGCCGCGCGCAGCGCGCCCAGTGCCGTGCCGGTCTGCTCGTGCACCTCGAGGGCACGCACGATTCTGAGCGCGTCGTTTGGATGAACCGCCTCCGCCGTCTGCGGATCGATCTCGGATAGCCTCCGGTGGAGCGCGGGTGCACCTTCGATGTGTGCGGCGTCTTCGAGTCTTCTGCGGACGACCGGGTCCACGGGAGGAAGATCGACCAGTCCCCGCACGAGGGCTCGAATCCAAAGACCTGTCCCCCCGACGACGATGGGCAATCGACCGTGCGCGCGGACCGATGCGATGGCGTCGTCCGCGCGTCGCGCATAGTCGGCCGCGTCTATCTCTTGATCAGGGTCGACGACGTCGATGAGGTGGTGGGTGACGTTTCCGAGATCTTCGGCAGTGGGCTTGGCCGAGCCGATGTCGAAGCCGCGATAGACTTGGACGCTGTCTGCGCCGAGCAACTCGCCATCGAAATGTCGCGCGAGGGAGAGGGCCGCGGTGGTCTTCCCGGTCGCAGTCGGCCCGGCGATGACCAACAAGGGCTCGAGCCGTTCAGTCATCGGCCCGCCCCGCCCCCGAGCTCGGCAGGGGAACCCGGGCGACGATGCACGGCTGGTGGGCTTCGCGCGATGGCCAAATTGCCGCCACGATTAGCCGCGCCTCCGTGTCCGAAAGCGGCTCTCCCTCGGGCGATGCACCGGCATCCGCAAGCGCCTGGAGCGAGCGTTCGAGCGGGTCGGAGGTCGCTCCGTCGAGGGCCTGGAGCGCCGCCTCGAACAGCGTTGTGGCGCGTGTATTCGCAACGAGAGCCGGGACCGCGCGAACGACGTAGGTGCCTTCCCCGAGTTGCGACCACTCGAACCCTAGTGCCTCGAGAAGCGCCCCGTGCTCGACGAGGGACGTTGCATGTGGGTGCGAGATTTGTATGCGATCCGGAAAGAGCAGGGTTTGCCGCCCGAGGCTCCCATCACGCATCGCGTGCCTCAAGGCATCCAGGCGCCGCGTCGCGTCTGCGCGCTCCCGGTGAAGGACGAGCAGCGCGTCGTCGCTTTCACATAGCAACAAGCTCTGCCTGACTTGCGCGACGTAGCGAAGTCCGTTTGGCGAGCGCGCCTCGTACGCGCTTACGGTTTGCGCGACCGTTGCGTCCTGCGTGGCCTCCGCGCGAGTGCCCTCGGCACGCTGGGCCGGTCCGATGCCACCGATTCGGGCGTTCCAATACGCGTCCCCCTCCGGCGCGGAAGGAAGGTGCGGTGCGATCATGCGCGTCACGAGATCGAGCAGTTGTGCCGATCGCCGAAACCTCACCTCGGTCTTCTGTGGGTGCGCGTTGACGTCGACGTCCTCGGGCGGGATCCGAAGAGAGACGACTCCCCGCGGGTAGTGCCCCGGCGCCAAGCGACCGCCGTATGCAAACGCGATCGCTCTGGCGAGGGCCCGGTCTGTGATCGGCCGGCCGTTGACGAGCAGAAACAGATGGCGCGCTCCGGGGCGGGCAAGCTCCGGCGGAGCGAGGACGGCGTCGAGGACCACGCCGCCCCGCTCGGCGCGAATCTCGTGAAGGGCGATCTCTCCAAACACCTGGTACGCACGTTCGGCGAGGGTCTTGGCCGGGAGATATTGCCGCGCGGTTCGACCGTCGGACGTGACCCGCAGACGCAACTCGGGATGACTCAGCGCGGCGCGCTGACAAACCTCGAAGATGCGGGAAGTTTCGGTCTGACGCGCGCGAAGAAACTTCTTTCGCGCCGGCACGTTGAAAAACAGGTTGGCGACCTCCACGCTGGTTCCTGGCGGGCACCCGGCCGGCTCGACGCTTCGCAGCACGCCTCCCTCCACCACCACCCGCGTCCCCTCGAGGTCCGCCCTTGGGCGCGAGGTGATCGTCATTTTCGAGACGGCGCCGATCGAGGGGAGCGCCTCCCCTCGGAAGCCGAGCGTTCCGACGTGGACCAGGTCGTCGAACGAGCGGATCTTGCTCGTAGCGTGGCGCTCGATCGACAGGGTGGCGTTCTCCGCCGACATCCCGACGCCGTCGTCGCTCACGCGGACCTGTCCGCGGCCTCCGTCTTCCACTGACACGGTAATATCGGAAGCCCCGGCGTCGATGGCGTTCTCGAGCAGCTCCTTCACCAGGTTTGCGGGCCGCTCGATGACCTCACCGGCAGCGATCTGGTCGACCAGCGTATCGTCCAGCAATCGTACCGTTGGTTCCACGGGGTGCGCCTATCAAAGCCCGTTTCACTTGGCAACGCGCAGCCCGGAATCGCGCTGCCTCCGTTGACCCTCCAAGAATCGCGATGCTACCGTGAATTTGGGGAGCTAGCTCGCAATTTATCGCCATGAAGGTGTGTCCTGCATGCAGAGTTGACTACGGCGGGGGGGAGGTGTTCTGCCCGGTCGACGCGACGCGTCTCGTGACGACGTCGCAGATGAGCGCCAACCCCCTCGATCCGGACGATCCGCTCATTGGTCGCGTGCTCGCTGGCAAGTACGTCGTGCAGCGTCGAATTGGCGAAGGCGGCATGGGGCTCGTGTACGAAGGCGTGCACCGCGACATCGACAAGCGTGTCGCCATCAAGGTGCTCCGGGAAGATCTCTCGCGACGTCCTGAAGTCGTGGCCCGGTTCCGCCAGGAGGCCAAGAGCGCGTCGCGCATTGGGCACGAGAACATCGTCGACATCTCGGACTTCGGAGAGACGACGCGCGGCGCGAGCTACTTCGTCATGGAGTTCCTCGAAGGTGAGGACTTGGCGAACGTGCTCGGGCGGGAGGTGACGGTCGACGCCGAACGGGCGTGCGCCATCGTTCTTCAATGCTGCCGCGCGCTTTCGGCGACGCACGCGAAGGGCATCGTCCACCGCGACATCAAGCCGGAGAACATCTTCTTGACGAAGAGGGACGGCGTCGACGATTTCGTGAAGATCGTCGACTTCGGCATAGCAAAGATGAGCGATATCGAGACGGACGGTGCTCCCGGACGAAAGCTCACGAAGACTGGGATGATCTTCGGGACACCGGAGTACATGTCGCCCGAGCAGGCGGCGGGCAAGGAGCTCGACCATCGAGTCGATGTCTACGCGCTCGGGATCATACTCTACGAGTGCGCCGCGGGGCGGGTCCCATTCGAAGGCGACACCTTCATGGGGGTCCTGACCCAGCACATGTTTGCCGAGCTCCCACCGATTCGCGAGATTAATCCGCGCGCGACGCTCAGCCGAGAGATCGAGCTCGTGATTCGGAAGGCGCTCTCGAAGGATCCTGACGATCGATATCAAGACACCGAGGAGCTCGCTGAAGCCGTGCGTTGTGCGCTCGACGGCCGGTTGAGCCTGGCCACCGCGATGGCTCCGCCGGCAGTCAAGGTGCCTTCATCGCTCAGTTATTTCGATCCGGTGCCCCGACGGAAGTCCCCGCGGTGGATCTGGGCTGCCGCGGTTCTTGGCGCGGTCGGTGCACTCACGTGGGTTGCGTTGGGCTCGGGGCAGGGCGGGCGGGGCGTTCCCGAGCCCACAGTGATTTCCCCGGCGACTGCCGCGCCGGCGTTCGCCGATCGCGACCCGATGCCAGACGCTCCGGTCGTCGAAGCCGTCCAGCAAGAAGTCGATGTCGTTCGCGTGCACGTGGCGACCGATCCTGCCGGGGCCTCAGTCGCCTACAGCGACGGCTCGTCCGCGTGTGACGAGGCGCCCTGCACCCTCGAGGCAGCGCCGGGTGCGACACTGGTACTTCGCGCAAAGCTTGGTAAACGAAGGGGGCGGGTGACCGTCACCCCGACCGGGGATGAAAGCATCTTGATCGAGCTCAAAGCGCCACGAAAGGCAGCGGCCAAACCGCCACCGAAATCGGAGCCGCCGCGCAAGCGTGCCGCTCGGAGCTCCGATCTGAAAGTGCCCGAGTGGGCGCAGTGAATGCGGCCGAGCAGAAGACGCTAGCCGACCTCGAGTGGGACCAGGTGGAGGGGGCGGTCGCGGACCGCTGCCGTGGGCCATTGCGCGAGCGTCTCACGCTCCCGCTCGCTGATTCGTTCGTCGAGACCGAGCGGGCGCTCGCTGAGTCCAAGGAAGCCTGGACGTTGATTGAGCGCAGCGAGCCGCTCCCCTTGGAGGGATTGTGCGACATCGCTGCGTCGCTTCAGCATCTGGAGCGGGAAGGCGTGCTCGACGGATCCGCTCTCAAGGACATCCGTATGACCTTGCGGGCGGCAACCGCGCTCCGCCGGTTCCTCGCTCAGCGCAAGGAGCTCGCCCCGTATTTGCATCGCGTCTGCGCGATCGATCCGACCCTGGATGGGCTCGAAGAAGAGTTGGGGCTGTCAATCGGTGACGATGGTTCGATCCTCGATTCAGCTAGCGCGGAGCTCTCGCGGCTTCGCGAAGAGGCCGGCAATCTGCGCGGCCGCATCATCCGCAAGCTCGAGGACGTCATTCAGAAGCGAAGCGCGATTCTGCAGGACTCCTTCTACACGATTCGGGAGGGCCGCTACGTACTCCCAGTGCGTGCCGACGCACACGAGCGGTTTCACGGAATCGTCCACGGTTCGAGCTCGAGTGGTGCCACGATCTTCGTCGAACCACGCGAGCTGGTCGAGCGAGGAAACCGGCTCAAGATGGCGCAGGCGGAGCTCGAGCGCGAAGAGCGACGGATTCTCGCCGCGCTCTCCGATCTCGTGCGTCAGTATGTCGCCCAACTCGGTGCGGCCGCCGAAGCACTCAACCATGCCGACATGCGAAACGCGTGCGCCCGTTTGGCAGTCGATCTCGACGCCACGTTCGTCGAGCTATGCGAAGAGCCGCGAATCTCGCTGCGTGAGGCCCGCCATCCACTCCTCGTCATGCGGGGGATCGACGTCGTGCCGAACGACCTCGAGCTCCAGGGTGGCCAGGCGCTGGTGATCTCGGGCCCGAACGCCGGGGGCAAGACGGTCGCCCTGAAGGTGCTTGGCCTCACGGCCTTGATGACACGCGCCGGTCTGCCTGTGCCGGTCGCGGATGGCAGCGTGTGTGGTTTCTTCGCCCCCGTGCTCGCTGCCGTAGGGGACGAGCAGAGCCTCGAACGGAGCCTGTCGACCTTCTCCGCCCACCTCGTCACCTTGAAGAGCGTGCTGGAGCTGGCTGGGGAGCGTGTGCTGATCCTTCTGGACGAGCTCGCAGGTGCTACCGACCCGGAGGCGGGCGCCACGCTCGCGTGCGCGATCGTGAAGACACTCATCGCCCGTAACGCCGCGGTCGCGGTTACGACGCACTACGAGGCGCTCAAGGCCTTGGCCGCGGAGCGCGAGGACATGCACAACACGGCGGTCGGTTTCGACTTCGAAGAGATGGCGCCCACGTTCCGCCTCACCATGGGGGTCCCCGGGAGCTCGAACGCCCTCGACGTGGCTCGCCGCTACGGCATCCCCGATGAGGTCATCGACGATGCGCGGCGCCTGCTGCCGGAGCATTCGCAAAGCTTCGAGACACTCGTGGCCAAGCTCGATACGGCAACCAAGGCCGCGGAACGAGAGCAGGCCATGCTCGAACACGAGCGCGCGCAGGTGGCGGAGCAACGCGCCAAGCTCGATGTGCGGCGCAAAGAGCTCCGGGCGCGCGAGGCCAAGGGGCTTGGCGTCGAAGCCCAGCGCTTGGTCGATCGGGTGAGGGAGCTTCAGCAACGTCTCGAGCAAGCCAAGAAGGCGCTGCGCGCCCGCCCCGAGCCAGAGGCCATCTCTTTGGCCGATGCGGCATTGGGCGAGGGGGGTGCGCTGCTCGGCGACATCGACGCGCACCGCGCGACCCTGGAGCCGAAGCCGGTGGAGACGACCCGCCTCGACCCTGCGGGGGTTCGCGTCGGTGATCGGGTTTGGGTCGAGCGCCTTCGGAGTATCGCTGACGTTATCGAGGGGCCTGCGCGCGGCAAGGTTCGGGTTTCAGCGGGCATGATGAAGCTTTGGGTCGACGTGAGCGATCTGCGTGCGCTGAAGGGCAGCGTCGAGCCGGTTCGACGAGAGCCCAAGGTGTCCGGCGCGCATCCGAAGCCACGGCGCCCGATCCGTACGGCGGACAACACGCTCGATGTGCGAGGCCTCCGCGCAGAAGAGGCCGTCGCGTTGGCCGAAACGTTCCTAGACAGGATGTACGGCGCCGCCGAGCCGGCTGCCTACATCGTCCATGGGATTGGAAGCGGCGCACTTCGGCAGGCCTTGCACCAGCACCTCTCAAACGACGATACGTACGTCGATGGCTTCCGGCCCGCCGAGCAGGAAGAGGGAGGTCCGCAAGTGACCGTCGTGTCACTCAAGTGACGCGAGTCAGGTTGCCGCGCCCTTCGCGGTCTTGGCGTTGTACGGTTTGACGGCGAGCTGCCAAACAGCGACGCCGACGCCCACCATCAGAATCGAAGCCCATTGCGCGGGGGTGAGCCCAGCGTATCGCACGTCGCCTCCTTCGAGAGGCGCAGCCCGCAGGAAGTCGAGAAAGAAACGAACCGGCGCATAGACGATCGGCAAAAGCACGCAGTAGAAGCCCACCGGCCGTCGTTTGCGATGCTCGAGCCAAAGGAACAGGGCGATGATCAGAAGCGAGTAGAGCACCTCGTACAAACCGAGGTCGTGACGGGGCTCGAAGGGCGGTGCGCCGAAGCGGTAGTCGTTCACCGCGAGGAAGAAGTCGGTGACCTTTCCCGGATGGTCATGCACGACGGTGCAGCCGAGGCGCCCGAACAGCCACCCAAACGGGAGCGCAAAGCAGACCGCGTTGGCGTACGGGAGGAGCTCCATCTTCTTGCGCCAGCGCCAGATGAAGCAGCCGAGGATTCCTCCGAAGAACCCACCGTACGAGGACAGGCCGAGCCATGTCGACAGGAACATCGACGGATTCCGGAGCGCCTCCATGAATGTTTCGCGCTCGTAGAGAATGCCGTTCAGGAAATAGCCTAGGATGAATCCAGTCACGACCGCGTACGTGACGAGGTCGCCGGTTGCGACCGGATCCAGCCCGTTTCGTTGCGCGAAGCGCCCGGCCACCCAGGCGCCCAGCAGCACACCCGTCGCGACGAGAACGCCGAACGGTTGAATCGAAAGCGTGTCACCGAGAATCGGCAGCGAGAAAGGGAGCGGGATGTCCCACGACTCCAAACGAAACCAAGGAATGAACAACGAGGCGTACATCGCCGGCGAGCCTAGCATCGACGCCCTTGCACCGCCCCCTTTCAAAAGCTAAGGCCAGCCCGAGGTGAAACCATGACCGAGATCATCGCTGTAGGCGCAAGAGAGATTCTGGACTCCCGAGGCAACCCCACCGTCGAGGTCGATATCGAGCTCATGAGCGGTGCGACGGGGCGCGCGGCCGTCCCCTCGGGCGCGTCGACCGGTGAGCACGAAGCCCTCGAGCTTCGTGATGGAGACCCGGGCCGCTACCTCGGCAAGGGCGTTCTCAAGGCTGTGAACAACGTCGTCAGCGAGCTCGCGCCGCAGGTCGTCGGCTGCGATGCGCTGGATCAGCTCGGCGTCGACAAAGTGATGCTCGACTACGACGGCACACCCTCGAAGTCGAAAGTGGGAGCGAACGCAATCCTCGGCGTCTCGATGGCAGTGGCGCGTGCCGCGGCGGACGCCGTCGGGTTGCCCCTTTGGCGCTACCTCGGGGGCGCGCAAGCGTGTGTGCTGCCGACTCCGCTGATGAACATCGTCAACGGTGGAGCGCACGCGGACAGCGGCCTCGAGATCCAGGAGTTCATGGTCGTTCCGTTCGGCTTCGAGACCTTCTCGGAGGCCCTTCGCGCCGGCGCGGAGACCTTTCACAGCCTCAAGAAGCTGCTCAAGGAAGCCGGGCACGCGACCGGCGTCGGCGACGAGGGCGGTTTCGCGCCGCACCTCAGCACCAACGAAGAAGCCCTTTCTTTCGTTGCCCGCGCGATCGAGGCGGCTGGCTACCGTCCAGGCGAGCAGATCGCGATCGCGCTCGATTGCGCTGCGAGCGAGTTCTACGACAAGAAGGAAGGCGTCTACACCTTCGACAAGAAACCGGTCGATGCTGCCGGCTTGGTCGAGATCTACGCCGACTACTGCGCCAAGTACCCGATCATCAGCATCGAGGATGGGATGGATGAGAACGATTGGGACGGCTGGAAGGTCCAGACCGATGAGCTCGGCGCCAAGGTTCAGCTCGTGGGCGACGATCTTTTCGTCACCAACACGGAGCGCGTCCAAATGGGCATCGACCGGGGCGTCGGAAACGCGATCCTGATCAAGGTCAATCAGATTGGCTCGGTGTCGGAGACCCTCAGCACGATCCGGCTTGGGGCGTTGCACGGCTACGCCTCGATCATTTCGCATCGAAGCGGTGAGACCGAGGACACGTTCATCGCCGACCTGGCTGTCGCAACCGGTGTCGGCCAGATCAAGACTGGCTCCGCATCACGCTCTGAGCGAATCGCGAAGTACAACCAGCTGCTTCGGATCGAAGAGCAACTCGGCGACAACGCCGTGTATGCGAGTCGCTCGACTTTCGCCGCCTGAGAGCTCGGCTTACTTCACGCCGTGGCGAAGCGCGCGGCCGACTGGCTGTCGTACTGTCCCGCGCGGAACGCGTAGTCGCCGAGTATCCTGCGAAGGGTTGCGACGTTCGTCGTGAAGGGCTCGGAATGCATCTCCGCGAGCATTCGATCCATCGACAACAAGGCTCGATGACGAATCGGGGCGTGCGTCGTCAGCTTCGCGATGAGAGGCCGGTCGTCGGCTGGTAGTGGCAGCCCCACGGTGGCCGACGAGGTCGCCCGGACCCGTCCTTGCGGCGCGGGCGCTACCGAATAGGAAGAAACCGGAGCGTCCGCCTGGTCGAGCGCGAGAATGGACGCGTCGAGCGCGTGGCCGCGCGGCTGAATCGCTTCGAGCTCTTCAGGAATCCGCTCACCCGAGGCGATGCGTAGCTGAAGCGCCACTAAATCCGTTCCGGTGACCATTTCGATGAGCGTGTGATGTCGGGGTAGCCCGATCTTCACGTCGGAAACCCAGCAAAGACCAGCGGGGTCGATATGAAAGAGCACCTCGAGGAGACCCGCGTACCTGAGCTCCGCGGCCATTCTTCTGGCGTTGTCGAACAAGGCCATGCGGAAGGCCTCCCCGTCCGACCGGAAGAGGAGCTCCGGCGACGGTGTCTCGTGAATCAGCGTATGCTCCGCCGTGCAGAGGCTTCGATCGCATTCGGCGATGGCCACGCTCTCCCCGTGGGCATCGGCCGCGACGAGGACGCTGAGCTCTCGCGGTCGCTCGAGGCCTTCGGCGTCCTCGGTCGTACGAACGTTTGCGCGCTCCGCAGCGGTTCGGACCGTGGCCGTGTCCGTCAGCGCCCCGAGCACATCGAGATCGGTACCGATGACGGCGACGTCGGCTTTCTCCGCGGCGCTTGCAAGCTGGAACATCTCGGGTTGGCCTTGGTAGCCTAGGTGCGCGGCGTCGGCCCCCGCGCGTTCGAGGATCGACGCAAGCAACTCCACGGGAATTGCGTCCGCTTCATCGAAATCGATCTCGATGACCCCGTCAGCCGCCTCGATGTGACGGCTCGCGCGCTCGTCCTTCGGTGCGACCACAATCGACTCAACACCCATGCGGCGGCACGTTCGCGCCACTCGCGTCGCGGCCTCGCCCCGCCTCAGGATCAATACCTTCTCGAACACCCGGCGAGCATAGCAACCGCGCTCCAGCCGGCACCCCGCCGCCTGCTTGACCCCAAAGCGTCGTGAGGCCACGAGCTTGACCTATGCCGGTTTGGCTCCGATCCCGCGGATTGAAACGCCGGTCCGTCCGTCACGATGAGCTTTGCTGGCGCGCAGAAGCCATGCTGGACGCCCTCGGAATGCCCGATGCCGAGCTCTCGATCCTCCTTTGTGACGACGAGACGATTCGGCGGCTGAACCGGCGGTATCGGAGGAAGAACAAGCCGACCGACGTCCTCGCCTTCCCCATGAACGAGGGTGATGGGCCGCCAACACACCCGGGGCTCCTGGGAGACGTGGTGATCTCAGTGCCCACCGCGACCCGTCAGGCGGCGGAACGAGATCGCCCGATCATCCAAGAAGTGACTTTTTTGATGGCCCACGGGCTGCTGCATCTGATCGGGTACGACCACGCGACACCGCGCGAAGAGCGCGAAATGAACGCGCGAACCGAGGAAATGCTCGTGGCCGTGCGGGCAGCACGCTAGTCGTCGTTGCTGGGGAAAACCCTCTCGAGGGGTGCTGGGCGTGCCCCGCCAAACTTCCAATTTCGTCTGGGTTTTCATCTGCAAATGCTCGAAAACAAGACAAAATTCCATGGACGGGCTGTGTGTTGAAGAGCCCGAGGTCTGGGCCGCAGACGCTGTGGACTCCTTGTGGCTAAGCTCACGGAGCCGGCATTCCTCGCTTCGCCGCAGCCAGCCTCCGACTCAGTCGGATCGATTAACCCCCAAATTTTCTTTGCGAAAGCGCACAAAGGGCCTTGTCAGCGCGGAAAACCCCAGGCATAGATGGCGCGTTGCTTGTCCAAGGCTTCCTTTTCGGGGCCTTTATGGACCGTAAGGACAGGCAGCGGAGTTAGGAGGGAACTATGGTAGCGGGCAAGCGAATGACGAAAGCCCAGATCATGAGTGAGCTGGCCGATAAGAGCGGCCTCACTAAGAAGGAAATTAACGGTGTCTTCGATGCACTTCGAGACCTCGTAAAGAAAGAGCTTGGTCGCCGTGGCCCGGGGGAATTCGTTATTCCGGACATGATTAAGCTCAAGGTACGTAAGATTCCGGCGAAGCCCGCTCGGATGGGACGTAATCCGGCAACAGGCGAAGAAATGATGCTTCCGCCCAAGCCAGCGTCCAAGAAGATCCGCGCAACGCCTCTCAAGAAGCTCAAGGACCTGGTCCTCTAAGCCACTGAGACCGTGAATCGAGAAAAAGGGGCCCTTCGGGGGCCCCTTTTTTTGTTGCCCGATCACCACTCCTGGCGTGGCTGTCGCGGGCGCGTCGCGCCGCCGGAGCCGCGCAGGCGTCCTTCGGCGTAGCTCAGAATGAAGCGGATCTGGTCGGCGTTGAGCGTGAACGTCGCGGTCACGCGCTCCCCGTCGGCCTCGAGGTCCATACGCCGGAGGGTCTTGCCGAACCCTGCGAGGCTGACGATGAGTTGCTTCGAGTAGAACGTCGCGACTTTCGTCCAGTATGAAGCCGCCTCTCGCGCCTCGAGCGCAGTCGCGTACGTCGCTAGGACGCTCACCGTCGCTTCGTCGGGGCCCGTTTCCCGCACCGCGACCCGCAGCCGGGCAGGGACATTCTTGACGCTACCGACGACGAAGCGATGGACGCCCTCGACTTCGAGTGCCAACGCTTCACCGGGGCCCATCGACAGCAATGCGTCGGGGCCGTGGGCCGCCACCAAGCCTTCTTTGTCCGCGTCGCGGATCTCACGGGCTTTCGTGAGCGCCAACACCCGTTGCAGATCCTGACGGCGCGTGATGCTGAAGTGATGAGCGCTGAGAAGGGCAATCGTCCTCGCCGTTCGATCACGGTTGAGCCAGGGCGCCGTCGGCACACCGTAGCGTGACTTCCAACGAACGGTCTTGCCGCGCGTACGCGCTAGGCGCTTCACGCTTCTCCGAGCAAACGTGGCGTCGCCGCGGTGCTTTCCCGCAAGCACCAGTTTCGAGCGTTCGAGATTGGGGGTCGCGACCAGGAGGCGATCGAGGTCCGCGACGGGGTCGATGCCGGAGCCATCTAGAATTAGCTGCCAGTCCGGAACGCCCCGCAAGAACCGGGTGACATCCGGACCGAGCGGGGACTCGCGGACCCGCTTCATGTCGATCCGGAGGGCCAAATGGGCGCCGGGGGGGAGGCGGGAAGGGCCGTCGAGAGCAGGGGCAGTGTCAGTGTCAGCGTCAGGGGCAGCGTCGGTGTCGGTGTCGGTGTTAGCGTCAGCGTCCGCCTCGGTGTCTTGCACGCCTGCGTCGATGATGACGGCATCGCTTGGTGTGGCTTTGGGTTCGGTTTCGGCCGTGCCCCCGGCGTGGGCGGCAGGCAGGGTGGGTGCCCCACCGAGCTCCATGCCCTCCGCCACACCGAACTCGACCTCCGCGGGGAGGGTCAGATCGAAGTCGAAGTCGAACTGAGCCGTGGCGCTCGCGACGTACGCGAATGCGGCGATGTGCAGGGCTGCGGAGGCCGCGACGCCAAACGCGGCGGAGAACACTTCGAGTTGTTGACCGGCGCGCATGCTAATGACAGTTCGTAGCAGACGACCGCTGTGCCGCGCACACGACGAGCTTCGATGGGGATCTACGCGTTGCTTCTTGGCACGCTCGGTGCCGCTGCGTCCTCAGGTTGCAGTATCGACGAGCCGCTCGACGCGATACGGCGGAAGGCGCTCGAGGTCCCGCGTGACCTCGGTCCGCCGCAGCGGATCTTCGCCAAGCGTTTTGTTGCTCCGATTCGCGGTGCGCCAGATCCTGAGGGCGCGCGCCTCGGCTACCTTCGTGCGGGTGCGGTGCTGAGCTCGACGACCACGGAACCGCTTGGCTACGAAGGCTGCGAGGGCGGCTGGTACGAGCTCGATACCGGTGGATACGTGTGCAGCGAACGCGACGTCGTCGTGTTCTCGGGCGAGCGGCTGCCCGAGCTCCGCGCGCGCCAACCGGACCGCGACGCAGCAATGCCCTACGACTACGTCACCGTGCGGCGCAAGGCACCGCTCTACAAGCGGATCCCGAAACTGGAAGAGGTTTATGAGCCTCCGCCCGAACCGGAAACGGATGGCGGTGTCGACGCGGAGGAATCCGCCGCGCCCGACATCGACAACCCCCTCGTGATTCGGATCCTTCGCCCTGGATTCTACGTGAGCCTCGATCGCAGCTTTGAACGCGATGGAACGATCTACTGGCGTACCCAGCAGAACGGGTTCATCGCCGATGATCTCTTGAGAAGAAAGCCCTGGAGCGAGTTCCAAGGGCAGGAGCTCGGCTCCCCGGACTGGACGCTACCCGTCGCCGTGACGCGCGGCGAGGAAACCATCGCGTACCGGTTGAACCAGCGAGGAAAGATTCGGGCGAGCCGGGATCGGCTGCCGCGACGTACATGGCTGCCCGTGCGGGCACGTCGCAGGGTCGATGGCGAGTCGTATGTCGTCGTCGGGCAGGGCGGGCTGATTCGAGAAGCTGATGCGCTCTTGATTCTGCCGGTCGCGCCGCCTGAGGGGGTCCCAGAGGGCGACCGCTGGATCGACATCGACCTCACCCATCAAGTGCTCGTCGCGTACGACTGGAAGCAGCCGCGCTACGTCACGCTGGTGTCGAGCGGTCGTGCGAGGACGCCCAGCCCGGAGCTCGACTACCTGACCCCCAAAGGACTGCATCGGGTCCGTGGCAAGCACTTGACGTCGACGATGGACAACGACGAGCCTGGAGCGCCACCGTACTCCCTCGAGGACGTCCCCTATGTCATGTACTTCCGAGGGGCCTACGCCTTCCACAGCGCCTTCTGGCACGACCGCTTCGGCCGCCCGAGGAGCCATGGCTGCATCAACCTGGCGCCGAAGGACGCCAAGTGGCTCTACAACTGGGCGGGACCAGACCTGCCGGACACCTGGCACGGAGGTTCGGCGACGGAGGCGAACCCAGGAACCTGGGTCTGGATCCACGGAGAGACCCCCGGCCAACGCAGGTAGGGGAACAAGGCCCGGAGAATCGGTCGCGACGCACGTGCTCGGGAGCGGGTCCCGCTCGGCCGTCCCCACACGGCAAATTACAACTCGCCTCCCGCCCACTCCCTGTGCCGCACATCCCGACCGATTCTCCTCCACACGCAACCAACCATGAGCGGCAGCGCGAGCCCAAAGGGCGAAGCCCGGCGCGCATACGCCGCCAAGCCCGAGCGAAGCAAGGGGCGCGGAGGGAGGATTACGGGTGGGGGTAGGAGATAGTGTGGGGGTGGTGGGGCGGGACAAACAGCCGCCGAAGGCGTCCGGGCGGGTTGGATGAAACCAAACCTCCCGACGCCACTCGCGTTATCGCCTCAGCTCGCGACTACTTGGCCAGCGCGGCCCTCACCGACTTCAGCAATTTCTGCCCAGCCGGTCCCACCTGCTTGGCGATGTCCTCGGGAATGCCCTTTTCCTTGTCCTGGAACTTCTTGAGCTCGGCGGCGGTCGGTTCGTGCACCTCGTAGCCGTAGCGGACTAGGTTCTTGATCAGCACGGGCTCCATCTTGCGAACCTGCTCCCGGCCCCAGGTCGTGAGGTCGTAGGGAACGCTGAGGAGCACCTTCTGGATGTCCGCCGGAAGCGTGTCGAACCACTTCTTCGAGTAGACGACGATGCCTGGCTGATACGAATGCTTCGAGAGGAAGAGGTTTCGCTCGCCGTCGTCGAGGCCCTGGTACCATGTCGTGGCCATCGCAAAGAGCGGCGTATTGTCGAAGCCGTCGACCACGCCCGTCTGGAGGCTGGTCATGGTGTTGGCCACGTCGATGGTCACCGGGCTTGCGCCGAGGGCCTTGTAGGCCTCGACGTGAGCGACCGCCTCTTGGGAGCGATAGCGAATGCCCTTCATGTCTTCAGGGCTGCGAATCGGGCGCCTGCTGAAGTATGAGCGGAAGCCGTTCTCGCCCCAGAGCGCGAAGACGAGCTTCTGCTTCTCGAGGATCTCACGGACTTGCTTCAGCACTTCCGGATCGTCGAGGGCCTTGTCGGCCTGCTCCACGGTGTCGAAGACGTACGGTGCTTCGAGCACGTTCACCTCGCGCACGATCGAGCTGAGGCCGCCCACGGAGCCGGCGAACCCCTGCTTGCTGCCCATCTGCGCGCGTCGCGCCAGCGAGCGCTCGTTCGAGCCGCCCAGGCGCAGCTTGACCTTGACGCGCCCGCCGGTCTCTTCTTGGATGTACTTCTTGAGCCGCTTGAGCTGGAGCGCCCAGGGGCTGCCCGAGGGGACGACGGTCCCCATCTCCAACACGTATTCCTGCGCCGATACCGGAGCGGGTGGTGCACACAGGAAGGAAAGGGCGACGAACGCTGCAGCAAAGACGATAGAACTACGCATTGGATTCTCCTGGGGCTGGCCCACTAGCTAGACGACGACGTGGACGTGACTATTCAAACTAGAAGTACTCGTCGATGTCTTCCATCAGGATCTTCGCCTTGCGCTGTTCGCAAAGATTCTCGGGCTTGATGTACGGGATCACGTTGGGATCGCCGGCAAGGACGTAGTTGAGGAGCTCTTCGTAAAGCGCGCGGTTGTCTTCCTTAATCGCCCACTCCTCGGCCATGCTGACGCGGTTGCCCCAGTAATCGGGGTTCGCCTCCAGCGCGATGTTGTAGTGCACTGCCGACTTCTTCATGTCGCCGCCTGCAAAGCTAGGAGCGCGCGCATAGAAGACGCCGAAGTAACGGTCGGCTGCCTGGTACCAGTAGAGTGGGTCCGCCGCGAGACAGAACTCCAAGACCGAGCGGATCTCATCCTTGTAAGAGAGCAGGGTCGCGAAGCTCTCGAGCGAAGCCCAACGGCCGAGGTTCGTGGCACGCCAATAGAGCGCCGGCACCGCGCTCGCGTCGAGTGCGTCGAGCGCGTCCTCGACTCGTGAGCCGGCGGCCATCTTCTCGGCGAAGCCGGGAGACATGGCGCCGAGTGCGCGTTCGCCGGCTCTAGTGCCTTTCTCATGCGTCGACTTGTAGAGCTCGGGATTGTCCTCGTCGAACCGGTAGTGGCAATCGCTGAGGAAGTAGATCGCATGCGACAGATTGGTCAACGCATCGGCGTTGCCGGGGTCGATCTCCGTGGCCTGCGTGAGGTAGTCGACCGCGGCCTTCGCCTGATTGATGTCATTGCGACCATCCCAGGCGGCGCCGGCCTTTTGCAGCAAGTCGGCAACTTTGGCTTTGGACGCTTCATCGAGGGCTCCGGCGCCCTGGGAGGTGTCCCAAGCGGACTCACGGGTCGATCCACAACCGACCGCAACAGCGGTCATGCACAATAGGGCAACCCAGTGCCCGAACTTCAACGAACGCATCATGCTCTCCTCCTGCTTCCACGCCGATCTGGCGGGGCTACTGGCGGGGCATACCAAGATGCCTTTCACACTGTCAACGACGCAAAGCGTTGGGGGGTCGGTTTGCTTGCGAGGCCTGGGGCCCTGTGGTACGTGGCGGGCTGAAAATTTGGTTTACCTCCATGGGTGGGCCGCCACGGCCCGCCCATTTTTCGTTTGGGGCCCCGAACAAAAATTGACCCAGGCTCAACAACAGCTCGAAAGCGCTCTAATGCAGCTAATCGACCCTATTTGCAGCGCCCATGCTGTCGAACTGGTCGATGTGCGCTATCTTCGGGAGCCTGGCGGGGCCGTCATCCGTGTCATCATCGACCGGGGCGTCCCTGGCGTCGAGGTCGGCAGCGGTGTCTCTTTGGAGGATTGCACCGCGGTCAGCCGCGACGTATCGACAGCGTTGGACGTTCACGACGATATCCTTCCGTCCGGGGGGTACCGCCTCGAAGTGAGCTCGCCGGGGCTCGAGCGACCGCTGGTGAAGCTGTCGGACTTCGAACGATTTTCCGGTCGCGAGGTCAAAGTGCGAACACGTACGGCAATCCATGAGCAGCGCCGCTTCCGCGGGAAGCTGCTCCGCGTCGTCGATCACAGCATCGAGCTAGATCAAGACGGCAAAGTCTTCCAGATCCCACACGAGGAGATCGCCAAGGCGCACCTCGTGTACCGATTCTCAAACTAGGTGGTTAGTTGGTCATGCAACAGCAAAGCGCGCTTTCCCTTCAGCATGTGATTGAACAGGTCAGCCAAGAGAAAGGCATCGACGCCAAGATTCTCGTGGAGGCCACCGAGCAAGCAATTCTGACAGCCGCGAAAAAGACGTTTGGCCCGGACCGCGAGCTCGAAGCCCGGTTCAACGGCGAAACCGGGGCCGTCGATCTCTTTCAGTACATGACGGTCGTCGAGTTGGTCGAGAACATGGAGCAGCAGATCTCGGTCGAGGACGCGCAGGACTACGGACTCGAGGCCGAGATCGGCGAGGAGCTCGGGTTCCAGATCTTCTACTTGCCCGAAGACCGGGACAAGGCGCGCGAGCAGGACAAGCAGTTCGGCGACCTGTTGGCGCTCGAGCAAAGCCGCAACCGGTTCGGACGCATCGCCGCCCAGACGGCCAAGCAGGTGATCATTCAGCGCGTCCGCGACGCAGAGCGCGAGCGGGTGTACGCCGAGTACAAGAGCCGCCAGGGCGAGATCATCACCGGAGTCGTGCGCCGTTTCGAGCGCGGCTCGAATATCATCGTCGACCTCGGGCGCGGGGTCGAAGCCGTGTTGCCGCCCCGCGAGCAGACACCGCGAGAGAGCTACCGGCCGGGCGACCGAATCGTCGCGTTCCTGAAAGACATCGATCGGGAGGCCCGTGGTCCGCAGATCATTCTGTCGCGCACCGACGTCGGGCTTCTGGTGAAGCTTTTCGAAATGGAGGTGCCGGAGATCTACGAAGGCATCGTCCGCATCGTGGCCGCAGCCAGGGAGCCAGGGGCGCGTTCTAAGATCGCCGTCAGCAGCCGCGATTCGGACGTCGATCCGGTCGGTGCGTGCGTCGGGATGAAGGGGTCGCGCGTCCAGGCCGTCGTTCAGGAGCTACGTGGCGAGAAGATCGACATCGTGCCCTGGGATCGAGATCCGGCCCGCTTTGTGTGCAACGCGATTGCGCCGGCCGAGGTCGTGCGCGTGGTCATCGACGAGACGAACTCCAATATGGAGCTGGTCGTTCCGGACCCGAAGCTCTCGCTGGCAATCGGCCGCCGAGGCCAGAACGTGCGATTGGCCTCGCAGCTCACCGGCTGGCGGCTCGACATCGTTAGTGAGTCACGCTTCAAGCAAATCGAAGAGGAGGCGATGGCAGCGCTGTCGCGTCTCAGCGTCGACGAAGAGGTGTCGCACTCGCTCTACCGCATGGGCTTCCGAAGCCTCGACGAGGTGCTCGATGCGAGTGAGGGCGAATTGGCCTCGGTGCCCGGCATCTCGGCCGACGACGTTGCGAAACTGCGCGAGGACGCGGGCCGCGCGATGGAGGAGCTTCGCAAGGAGGCCTTGGCCGCCACGACGGAGCGCACGGAAGCGCCGAGCGAGCGCGACAAGCTGCTTTTGGTGCGCAACGTGAATGCACGCACCGCCGACAAGCTCGAGCAGAGCGGCTACACGTCGATCGATGCGATCGCCGCCGAGGAAGACACCGATCGATTCGCGATCAAGTCGGGCATTGGCGCGGCGAGGGCGCAAGCGCTGAAAGTCGCGGTTGCGGAGTTTGTGAGCCACGAGTGGCCCCCGATTGAAGAAAAGATGAACGCGAGCATCGCGGCGGCGGAGGTCGCGGCGGCGGCGGAGGCAGCGGCGGTGGCAGCGGCAGCCGCAGAGGCGGAGGCAGCGGCAGCCGCGGAGGCAGAAGCAGAGGCAGCCGTGGAGACAGAAGCAGCGGCAGCCGCGGAGGCCGCGCCTGAGAACGAGACCGGGCCCGAGGCCGAGGAAACCAAGTCGGAGTGAGTCTTTTGATGCTGGGCGACATGACGACAACGCGAGAAAAGCCATCGAGGCGGATGTGTGCCGGGTGCGGACGACGCACGGGCCAAGATGATCTCGTGCGCCTCGTCGTCGGACCGAGCGCGCCGTTCGTGGCGGTGGACCTTGGACGAAAGCTCGGTGGGCGGGGCCTATCGCTTCATCCCACGAAGGCGTGCATCCGGTCCGCCGCGGTCCGAGGCGGCCTTGCCAAAGCCCTGCGTGGTGTGGCCGAGGTCGAGCCCGAGAGCGTGGAGAGGATGATCGTCGCCCAACTCGAGCAGCGGGCCCTCGGGCTCTTGAGCTCCGCCGCACGCAAGCGAAGCCTCGCTCTCGGGGGCGAGGCGGTTCGGGCTTCTTTGCATGCAAACAAAGGGGATTTGCTGATCCGCGCAAAGGATTCGCGCGGCCGTGGCGACGAGCTCGCGCGTGCCGCAACGGCGCTTGGTTGCGCGACGGTCACTTGGGGGACAAAGGCGAGCCTGGGGGACGCATTGACCCGGTCGGAGCTTGGCGTCCTCTTGGTGCTGGATCGGGGCATCGCTCGTGCGATCTTGGATTGCCTGTCGCACATCGAGGCCCTAACGGAGGACGGATGAGTAAGGTTCGAGTCTACGAGGTCGCACGTGAGTTGGGGGTCGAGAACCGCGACCTGATCCAGCGCATCGCGACGCTGGGGATCCAGGTGCGCAATCACATGAGCGTCCTCGATCCGGTCGAAGTGGACCGCATCAAACGATCTCTCGGCAAGGACCGCAGCGAAGCCATGGTCGAAGAGCGGATTCGTCCGACGGTCGTCCGGCGCAAGCGGCGGAAGAAGGCCAAGATCGAAGAACAGCCCGCCGGAGAAGCGGCCCCGTCCGAAGCGACGGCGGCGCCGACGGCTCCCGAGCTCATGCCCGCGCCTGCCCCGGAGCCGGCCTTCGAGCCCGAGCCTGCGCCGGTCGAAGCCGAGACGGCCCCGGAGCCCGCGCCGGAGCCTCCAAAGGAAACGCGCGTGTCCGAGCCACCTGCGCCGCCCGCGTCGCAGGCGCCGCCTGCTCCGGCACCGCCGCCTGGCGAGCAGGGCCGCTTCGCGCACGATCCGCTGCCGCCTGGCGTGATGCGTCGAGGCAAGGCCAAAGCGCCAAGCGCCACACCGCTTTCGGAGGGTGCGCGCCGACGTATCGTTGCGGAGCACGCCGCCCAGCGCGAGCAGCACGCGCCTCGACGCCGCGAGATTCGAGGTCGTTCTTCGATTGGACCAACGGGCCGGCCACAAGGGCGTCCTGGCAAGAAGCGTTTGCAGCCGGGCAAGAAGCCGAAGCAGACCGAGATCACGACGCCGGGCGCACAGAAGCGCGTGATCCGCATCGACGGCAACGTGCAGCTCCAGACCTTGGCGCAGCGCATGAGCCTCAAGGCGACCGACGTGCTGATGAAGCTCATGGAGCTTGGTGTTTCAGGCGTTCACATCAACAGCACGCTCGATGCTGACACAGCGACGGTCCTCGCGAGCGAGTTCAGCTACGAAGTTGAGAACGTAGCGCGGAGTGAGGATGAAATCGTCGGCGACGCGCGCGGCGAGTTCGAAGACAAAGCCGAAGAACGCTCCCATCGTCCGCCGGTCGTCACCGTCATGGGTCACGTCGACCACGGAAAGACCTCGCTCCTCGACAAGATTCGCGCGGCCGACGTCGTCGCCGGAGAGGCGGGTGGCATCACCCAGCACATCGGCGCCTACCGGGTTGACACCGACAAGGGGACCGTCGTGTTCCTCGATACGCCGGGTCATGAAGCGTTCACCGCGATGCGAGCCCGTGGCGCCCAGGCCACCGACATCGTCATTCTGGTCGTCGCGGCCGACGACGGCGTCATGCCGCAGACCAAGGAAGCGGTGAACCACGCCCAGGCTGCCGGCGTGCCGATCGTCGTGGCCGTCAACAAGATCGACAAGCCCGAGGCCAACCCGGACAAGGTGAAGAACGAGCTGGCTGCGCTCGGTCTCCAGCCGGAGGACTGGGGTGGAGAAACGAGCTTCATCCCGTGCTCGGCCATCACCGGAGACGGCGTCGACGACCTCCTCGACAACGTCGTTCTCCAGGCGGAGATGCTCGAGCTGACGGCGAACCCCGCTATTCCCGCCGAGGGCGTGGTGCTCGAAGCATATCTCGATCGTGGCCGAGGTCCGGTCGCTAACGTGCTGATTCGCGACGGTTCTTTGGATACCGGCGACTACGTCGTGGCAGGTGGCGCGTGGGGCCGCGTGCGCGCGATGACCGATGATCGCGGCAAGCAGCTTGCCAGTGCGGGCCCTGCAACGCCCGTCGAGGTACTCGGTCTTGCAGAGCTCCCCGCGGCGGGCGACTTTTTCTACGAGGTCACGGACCAGCGCAAGGCGCAAGAGGTTGCCGGGGCGCGGAAGAAGCCGGGTCAGCAGGCGGCAGGCCCCATGGGCGGTCTTCGTGGGCTCGATCAGTTTCAAGCCCTCATGCAGAGCGGCGACGTCCAGGAGCTCCGCCTCGTGGTCAAGGCTGACGTGCAAGGCTCGGTCGAAGCCCTCCAGGGCTCACTCACCGACCTCGCAACCGAGAAGGTCAAGGTCAACGTCATTCACACCGGCGTCGGGGGCATTACCGAGAACGACGTCATGCTCGCCAGCGCGTCGCAGGCGATTGTTCTCGGCTTCAATGTCCGACCTCAGGGTAAGGCCTCCTCGACCGCGAAGAAGGAAGCCGTCGAGATCCGAACCTACAACGTCATCTACGAGGCCATCGACGACGTGAAGGCCGCCATGAAGGGCCTCCTCGCACCGCAGTTCGTGGAGGCAGACCTCGGAAAGGCCGAGGTTCGGCAGACCTTCGGCATTCCGAAGCTCGGTACGATTGCCGGCTGCATGGTCCAAGAAGGCAAGATCAATCGCGGCGCCCGCGCGCGCCTCGTGCGTGATGGAGTGGTCGTTTGGGATGGGCCCATCGGCTCACTTCGTCGCTTCAAAGAGGACGCCAAGGAGGTCCAGTCCGGCATGGAGTGCGGCATTGGGCTTCAAGGCTTCAACGACATCAAAGAGCACGACGTCATCGAGTGCTACGAAGAGAAGCAGGTCGAGGCGACCCTCGAATGAGCTAGCCGCTCAGAGGTCCAAACATGGTCGTTGGCGTATGCCAGATTTCGCTTTCGCTGCCGGGCGTGACCTCGTTAAAGGCCAAGCGATCGATCGTGCGCAAGGTGCTCGATCGGACCTCGAACCGCTTCAACGTGTCGGCTGCCGAGGTCGGTCACCAGGACAGCCATCGTCAGGCGGTGCTCGGGTTTGCCGTGGTGTCAGGTGATCGGCGCCACGCAAATGCCATGCTCGACTCGATCGCGTCGTTCGTCGAGGGCGCTGGGGATGCGGTCGTGATGGATCGCTCGACGGAGCTCGTGTCGATGGGCGAGCTCGGAGGGTGGGCGGGCTGAGCCATGGCGCAAAAAGGATTTCGAAGAGCAGACCGTGTTGCAGAACGGATTCGAAGCGAGCTGATGGACCTCCTTCTCCGAGGGAGCGTCCGCGACCCCGCTGCGAAAGACGTCGTCATCTCGGCAGTGCGGGTGACGGACGACTTGAGTATCGCCCGTGTGTATGTTCGGGTGCTCGACGAGATCGGCGCCGATCGACAGGATGCGGTTGTCGAAGCGCTGCGGCGGGCGACCGGCTTCTTGCGCAGAGAGCTCGGTCATCGTCTCCAGCTTCGGCACGTTCCGTCGTTGGAGTTCTTTTGGGATGACGTCGTCGATTCGGGGCTCCGCATCGAGTCCATCCTCGAAGAGATCAGTGAGGAGTCGAAGTGATCGACAAGGCCATCGAGATTGCACGCGAGGGAGAACGATTCTTGGTCGCATGCCACAGGCGACCGGATGCCGATTCGCTTGGTTCCGCCCTCGGTTTAATCAAGACCCTGCGCGCCATCGGCAAAGAGGCGACGTTGTTCATGCCTGAATCGATTCCGGACTCGCTCGCGTTCCTGATGGAAGGGGAACAGGGCATCTCCGAAGTGCCTGCCGGGACCCGCTTCGACGCCACTTGGATCATGGACATTGCGGCCAAGGCGTTGATCCCGCCAAAGTTCCCAGCTCCTGATGTGACCGGCCCGCTCATCGTGGTGGACCATCACCATGCGCACGACGATATCGGTGACATCGTGGTCCGGGACACGAGCGCCGCGGCGACCGGCGAAGTCGTGGTGCGCCTGATCGAGGAGCTCGGGTTGGATTCGATTCCCGAGGGCGCGGCAACCCCCATCTACGCCGCCATCGTCTCGGACACTGGCGGGTTCCGCTATGCAACGACTCGACCGGCGACCCTCCGGCTCGGGGCCCGTCTCCTCGAGGAAGGCGTAGACCCCTGGCATGTGGCCTATCAGTTGTTCGAGCGATGGGAGATGGCTCGGCTTCGTCTGCTGTCTTCGATCATCGCTACCCTCGAAATGGCGTTCGACGGCCAGGTGGCGATCATGCGGGTAACGCGCGAGATGCTCGCGATCTGCGGCGCCGACGACGACATGGTCGAGGGCATGGTCAACTACGCACGACGTGTCGAGGGCGTCGAGGTCGGGGCGCTGCTCTGGGAGTGGGAAGTGCGGGACGCTTCGGGGACCCACCTCGACACCAAGATCAGCCTCCGTTCGAGCGGAGACTTCGACGTATCCAAGGTCGCAGGCGCGCTTGACGGCGGCGGGCACCGCGCGGCCGCCGCCACGCAGCTCAACATCTCCCTCGAGGAAGCAGACGAGCGATTGCGGACCGAGCTCGCCAAGTATTTCGGGAGCGACATCCCCGAGTCCGATGGGTAGCCTCGATTCTCCCGCGAACGGCTTGCTGATCGTCGACAAGCCCACCGGGTGCACATCGCATGACGTCGTGCAGCGGGTGCGCAGAGCCTTGAAGCAAAAGTCGGTGGGGCACGCGGGCACCCTCGACCCGCTTGCCACGGGCGTTCTCGTCGTCGCGGTCGGGGAGGGCACAAAGCTCGTCTCCCACCTCCAAGCCGACGACAAGCGCTACGATGTCACGATCGCAATGGGAGCGGAGACGGACTCGCTCGATGCGGATGGCGTGACCACGGCTACGGCGAACGTGCCCCCTCTCGACATCGCAATGGTGGAGCGAGCGGCGCAGCCGTTCATCGGGCGGCATCCTCAAGAGGCGCCGAAGCTCAGCGCGATCAAGGTGGGTGGCCGTCCCCTTCATCGGAGGATGCGGCAGGGCGAGGACGTGGAGGCGCCGGTGCGCGAGGTCGAGCTTCACCAGGTGCAAGTTCGGGCCGTGAGCCCCACGGAGATCTCTCTCAGCCTCCATTGTGGCAAGGGGTTCTATGTTCGGTCCCTGGCGCGGGACATTGCTCGGGCGCTCGGAACGCTTGGGCATGTGAAGGCGCTCCGGCGGACCGCGAGCGGCGCCTTTGGAATCGAAAGCGCGCTCTACGGTGATGGCATGACCGCGGAGTCGATCTCGGAGCGGTTGATTCCGTTGCGCGAGGCCTGTGGCGCCCTTCGCCGTGTCGAGCTCACCGAAGATGGCGTCGGGCACGCCCGTCACGGACGACCCATTCGTGCCGCTGACCTCGTCGGCGACGCGTGGCGCGAGGCCGGCGCCGACGAGGCCTTGGCGCTCTTTGCGCCCGACGGCGAGCCGGTGGCGCTCGGCCGGCGCATCGACGACGGGATTCGGGTCGCCCGTGGATTCACGACCTCGACTGAGGGTGTGGTAAGCCCCTAGCGTGGAGCGGACCCGGTACTTGATCGTCGGGGCGGGGGTCAGTGGCCTCGCCTTTGCCGACTCGCTTTCGGACGACGACTACCGGATCGCCGAGGCCGAGAGCGAAATCGGTGGCTACTGCCGCACCGTCCAACGTAACGGGTTCGTCTGGGACTATTCCGGACACTTCTTCCACTTTCGCCATCCGGAGATCGAGCAAGACCTCGTCGCGCGGATGGATGGGAAGGTTCTCCGCGTCGAACGCGACAGCCGCATTTGGTATGCGGAGCGCTTCATCGATTTCCCTTTCCAGCGGAACATCGATCAGCTTCCCGAGGGAGAGCGCGAGGAGTGCGTGCGCGGGCTTCTAAACCGATCTGAGGCGCGAGGCGACAGCTTCAAGGACATGCTCTACGCCCGCTACGGGCAAGGGATCGCGGACAAGTTCTTGGTTCCGTACAACGAGAAGCTCTACGCGACCAACCTCGCGCTCCTCGACGCTGAAGCGATGGGTCGATTCTTCCCCCATGCGAGCGCCGAAGACATTCTGAAAGGCGGAGGAGTGCGGGCCGACAGCTACAACGCGACGTTCACCTATCCCGAAGGGGGCGCGATTCAGTACATTCGCGCCCTCGCAAAAGGGGTGCGCCCGGACCGCATCTCGCTGGGCGAGCGAGTCGAGCGCGTCGACCTGCGAGCGAAGGTCGCAACGACGAACCGACGCACGATCGCCTACGAGCATCTCGTTAGCAGCGTTCCGCTCACATCGCTGCTCGACATGTCAGGGGTGGACTACGACCGTGACGTCTTCAGTCACAACAAGGTGCTCGTCTTCAACCTGGGTTTCGACAGCAAGGGGCCCGAGGGCGTGCACTGGATCTACTATCCTCAGAAAGACCTCGCGTTCTATCGCGTGGGCTTCTACGACAACATCTTCAATTCCGATCGAATGAGCTTGTACGTCGAGATCGGCTTGCCCTGGGACGCCGAGCTCGACGACGACGATCGGGGCGCGATGAAGGCACGGGTGCTCGCCGACCTTCAGACCTGCGGCGTCATCGACCACCAAACGCTCATCGCCTCTCACGAGGTGCTCCTCGACCCCGCCTACGTGCACATCACCATGCAGTCCGATGCGGAGGCTGCTGCTCAGCGCGCGTTCCTCGCAGCACAAGACGTGCACTCAATTGGGCGATACGGAGCATGGACCTACTGCTCGATCGAGGACAACATCGTCGAAGCGCGCGCGCTGGCGCGCCGGCTCAAGTCGACAGCTTGAGGCCCACGATGCCGACGATGATGAGGCCGACGAAGAAGACGCGGGCCAGGCTCGCGGCCTCTCCGAAGAGGAGGATCCCGAGAATGAACGCGCCGACTGCGCCGATGCCGGTCCACACCGCGTAGGCCGTGCCCATTGGGATCGCCCGCTGGGCGTAGAGCAAGAAGCCGCCGCTCAGGGCCATGCAGCCGATGCCGAACGCGATCCAGCCCCAGTGGAGGCCCTCGTCGGACACCCCGAGCTTCAGTCCGACAGGCCAGCCCCACTCGAAGAAGCCCGCGATGATGAGTTGCATCCATGCCATTTGGGCTCGCAGCCTACTACGGGCACCCGTCCTTGCCACGAGTCGCAACCTTCCCAATACTCGCGGCATGCCGAGCAACACCAGAACCTGGCCCGTCTTCGTGGCCATCCTTGCCTTCGCTTTCGCGTTGGCGTCCTGTAAAAGCAAAACGACCGAGGAGAAGGCTGCGCCTCCGCCTGCCCCAGCCGCGCAAGAGGCGCCGCTGCCGCCGGCGCCCGGCAAGTTCCCGGAGCTCAAGATCCCGGCCGACAATCCGCAGACGCCCGAGAAGATTGCCCTCGGGCACCAATTGTTCTTCGATGCTCGGCTGAGCGTCGACGGCTCGCGCGCTTGCTACACTTGCCATCAGAACGAGCATGGCAATGGCGGTGAGACGCCGCTGGCGATCGGCGCCGCGGGCAAAGCGCTCACGCGGCACAGCCCGGTCATCTGGAACACGGCGTACTTTGAAGCGTTCTACTGGGACGGCCGCGCAGGAAGCTTGGAGGCGCAGGCCAAGGGCGCATGGGGCGGCGGCAACATGGGCGTCGGCGCGGAGAACCTCGCCGCCAAGGCTGCGGAGATCCGGAAGATCAAAGGCTACCGGAAGCAGTTCAAGAAGGTGTTTCCCGAAGGAGGGCGTGACCCCGGATACGATCGCGAAGGCGATCTCCGCGTACGAGCGCACGCTGATCTGTGACGACACGGCGTACGACCGCTTCGCGAAGGGCGATGCGAGCGCGCTCAGCGACGAGCAGAAAGCCGGGTGGGGCGTCTTCATGGGCAAGGGTCAGTGCAACGTCTGCCACGCGCCACCGCTCTTCTCGAGCGCGATGGGCGTGCCCGGCGGGCTCTACTACAACGCGGGGATCGGCACCGCGGGCAAGGCGGAAGCCGAGGTGGACATCGGTCGCGCGAAGGTGAGCGGGAACGACGCCGACTGGGCTGCGTTCAAGGTGCCCTCCCTCCGCAACGTGGCCAAGAGCGCGCCGTATTTTCACGATGGCTCGGTCGCGACGCTCAACGAAGCGGTGAAGATCATGGCGACGGGCGGCATCGACAACAAGAACAAGAGCGCGCTGTTTGCCGACCGCGGGCTGACAGACGCGGAGATGAATGCGCTCGTCGCATTCCTGGGCGCGCTGGACTGCGGCGGCACGCTCGAAGAGCCGGAGTTGCCGAAGTAGACTCGAGGAACGCACGGAGAATCGGTCGCGACGCACGTGCTCGCGCCGGGGACCCCGCTCGGCCGTCTCCCTACGGCGGCACACGACTCGCCTCCCGCCCCGTCGCTGTGCCGCGCATCCCGACCAATTCTCCTCCACACGCAATCGCGCCCCAAGACATCCGCAGAGCGCGAGCCGGAACGGCGAAGCCCGGCGCAAGTGCGCCGCCAAGCCCGAGCGAAGCAAGGGGCGCGGAGGGAGGATTACGAGGTGGGGGTGGGCGGGTGGATTTAACTAAAACCTCCCGACGCCACTCGCGTCCACCGACGCCAGCGCCGACACTGCCTCCGTCCCAAACTCCCCCTCATGACCGACCCAAATATCGTCAACCTCGGACCCCTCGCTCCCTTCGCAGGCATCTGCTCGGGCCCATTCCTCGATCAGGAGTTCCAAAACGTCCGCTTCGACATCGAGCTCAGCGCCAACGACGACGGATCGTGGTCGTACAGCGAGAACACCCACCTGAAGATCAAAGGCCAGGATGGGATCTTCGCGCATTCCGATCAGAACACGCTGACGAGAGTCGGCTAGGGCTAGCCGCGCTCGAGGTAGGCCTCGGTCATCATCTCGTTCACTCGATCGAGTGCACGTACTCCACAAACCATGGCTCTTGATCGATCATGTTGAGTACGGCGGCCAAGGTCTCGCCGGTCATCTGCCGCTTGTTCGCCTGGCTGTACTGACCGAACAGCTCCCTCGCGTCGGGGCGCCTCGCGAACAGACCGTCGTACACGCGCTCCATCAACTCTGCCTCGTACTCACTGACTTCCGCCAGGTAGGGTTCAGGACGTATCTCCGCCCCTCGCTCCCGATTCCCGCCTGGGCGCGCGCTTGTGGGTCAAGACGGAGTCGCGTGGGCGACTGGGAGCGAGGGTGGAGTGGCGAGCACAGAGGGTCACGACCCTATGCTAACGTCTCACGCATGGCGGCCGGACTTCGAGTGACGACTCTGGTACTCGCCGCTTCGCTCTGCGGTTGCAGTTCCACGACCGCGGGAGGTACAGGCGGCGTCGGAGGGGACGCGGGCTCAGGGGGCTCAGTGGGCTCGGGCGGTGTCGGAGGCAACTCCTGCGCGCTGCCATTGAGCGACTACTGCTCTCCGGAGTCGTGCCCCACCGCCGAAGACGAGTTGATGACCCTGGAGTCCTTGATTGAGAGCGAGGTCCCTCATGCCAACGCTGAGTTCGCGTTCTGCGACGGAAGGCTCGCGTCTGTCCACCTATGGCCCGGCTGCTACGTCTGGTGCGGCCAATGCGACGTGGACGCGAGGTACTACGGCCCCTCCGGAGCGCTCATCGGCGTTCAGTATGTTACGGACAGCGACGTGGCCGATCCTTGCCCAAATTGGTACACGATGACGTGGGGCAGCACCGACCCCCAATGCGAAGGCGTCGTCACATACGAGGGTCCGTGCTTTGGGGTCCCTTGTGCCGAGTGTGACTTCGACAACGGCGAGGTCTGCGAGGACGGAAACGAATGCACGGCCGACTCTTGCTGTCCGGGCTTGGGCATGGGTACCACCGGTTACTGCGATAGGGATCCCCTCTCGGACGGCACACCCTGCAAAGGCGGGGAGTGTATCGGCGGCGCTTGCACACCGATCGGCGGCATGGGCGGCAACGGCGGTTCTGCTGGCCATGGCGGCGGAGGCGGCGCCTGAGGTGCAGCCGTAGTACTCAACCAAGGCTTGGGGCGCCTCGGGTACGACGCGCGTCCATGAATTGGACCCCGTAGGCCAACTCCGCCTCGTATTGATTGTGCGCCCTGCAACGTAGCGTGATGTTGTCCGCGTCGTGTGTGCCGCCGCGCGCGTACGGGACGATGTGGTGGAACTCGACCTGCCATCGGCAGGCGCAGCGTCCTCCCGTCGCGTCGATGAAGGTGCACTGACTCTGATCGCGCTCGAAGACCTCGCGCCGTACGCGGGCCGGAATCGCTCGGTTCTGATTCTTCTTCTTTGAAGTCGTGCGAGGCTTGTCCGTCAGCGCCGCTTTCTTCTTTCGAGCCTGCACCAGCAACGCATCCAACGCCCGGTCGAGGATCTTGGCAGGATCCCCATCCGGAATCTGGTGACTCAACAACGCCTGTAGCTCGTCGAGCTTGTCCCGCGTCTGCTGACCGATCGTAACCTGCAGCTTGTAGCGCCGCGGAGCGAGCGGGATCGGTCGGGTTCGTCTTGATTTCGACACCGACGCGGCCGAGATCTGCACCACGGCACTAGGCCCCGGCGCCGGGCTCGAATCCTCCCCAGACGGGAGAGGCATGGTTGCCTTCCGGACTGGCAACGCCCGGATCAAACTCGGCACATCCGGCTTCGGCGCAAGCTCGGCCAGCTCGGATTCGTTTGTGGGCGATGGCTTCCGACATCCCGAAACGCTCCGTGCAGAACGCAAACATCGAGGCGCACGCGTGCTCGAGGTAGAGCTTTCGCCGATCGATCTCGGCGATGTGTGCGATCAGGGCCGCGGTGTTCTGTCGATCGTCGTCGACGAGGCGGGAGAAGCCTTGGAGTAGATCATCCTTGTCGAGACCGCGGAGGGTGTTGCTGTCGATCATGAAGACGACGCTAACATGGGGGTTTGAAAACGAAGCACCAGCTCCTGTGCGCTGATCTCAGGTCATCAAACGCGCGCGTTTGAGATTCGAGTCGAAGAAACGCAGCGCGACTCTCTCACGCGACGACACGCGCGATCGACGCGTTGCGTGGGGGAGAGTCGAGATCGAAAGGCGAGCGCGTCAGAAACCTGTCAACAGAAATCGATCGACGCATGCGTTTTGCTGGATCCCGGCTCGCACCCGCTGCGCTGCCGTTCTTGCGCCCTTCGAGAGCGTCGCCGCAAAACCTGCGCCTGAGATCGGCTGTCCAGGAAATAATTACGTATGGCGCAGCGCAGCCCGGCGACCCCACGCTACCTGTGACCGGGCGAGGAGGTCGTCATGCGGTACGTATTGGGATTTCTGTGTCTCTGCGCGCTCGGGGCGATGCCCTTGGTTGGGTGCAGCAGCAGCGACGAATGCCAGAGCTCAGAGGACTGCAACGACCGGAACGCATGCACTGACGAGGTCTGCGAGACCTCGGGCATATGCATCTACAGGCGGGTATCCGACGGAATCGAATGCGACTTCGATGGTGTTCCCGGCGCCTGTGTAAACGGCGTGTGCGGAGAGGACATCTGCCGAGACGTCGTGTGCGACGATGGCAACGAGTGCACCGGTGACATCTGTAGTTTCGTGGACGGCTGCTATTTCCCAAACCAATCTGATGGACGTCCCTGCGACTGGAACGGTGAGAACGGTGTCTGCACAGAAGGCGTCTGCGGACAGGACCCCTGTGAAGTGCTTGATTGCGATGACGGCGACCTATGCACCGATGACTGGTGTCAGTTCGGTGAATGCAGCCACTCCACGCGCTGTTACGACGGCAACGAATGCACAGAGGACTGCGATCCGGAGACGGGCGCGTGCAACCACACACCAGTCCGCAACGGTACGAGGTGCTGCGCTGACCCGGTTTTTGTCTTCTGCTTTGGCTGGGGTAACTGCCAAGACGGTCGGTGCATCTGAGGCGGAGGCGTTCGAGGCGCAGCCGTAGGCACAAAACCGAACACGATCGGGAACGGCGACACGAACGACCGTGCACGCACACCGCCTGAATTCACCGTTGTTACCCCAACCGTTACCCCACAGTTTGCTCGGCTGGTTTCGGGAGTGAGTTTTCCCTGCGTTTTCCTGGAGGCGCCGGTCAGACTCGAACTGACGAATGGAGGTTTTGCAAACCTCTGCCTTACCACTTGGCTACGGCGCCGAAGGCTGCACTCTGTAGCAGCGTTTTCCACCATAGCCAAGAACCTGGGTGGCGCGCCAGAATGGCCGTGGTACGCCATCCCACATGACATCACAGGACTCCTTTCAGAGCCGCGTGACCATCCACGCAGGCGGCCGTCAGGTCGAGATTCACCGCCTGGATGCGCTGACGCGTGCCGGCTTCACGGGCATCGACACGCTTCCGTACTCGATCCGCGTTCTGCTCGAGAACCTGCTCCGATTCGAGGACGGCAAGACCGTCACCCGCGAGGACATCGAGGCGGTCGCCAACTGGGATCCGAATGCCAAGCCGAGTACCGAGATCGCCTTCCGCCCGTCTCGCGTCTTGCTCCAGGACTTCACCGGCGTTCCTGCCGTCGTCGATCTCGCTGCGATGCGTGATCAGTTTGCCAAGATGGGCGGCGACCCGAGCCGTATCAATCCGCTCCAGCCCGCCGATCTGGTGATCGACCACTCCGTTCAGGTCGACAGCTACGGGCTCCTTCGCTCCTTCGAAGACAACGTGAAACGCGAGTTCGAGCGCAACCAGGAGCGCTATCAGTTTCTCAAGTGGGGCCAGAGCGCGTTCGAAAACATGCGCGTGGTCCCGCCCGGCACCGGCATCGTGCACCAGGTCAACCTCGAGTACCTCGCGAGCGTCGTTTTTAGCCGCGACGCCAACGGCACGAGCGTCGCGTATCCGGACAGCCTGGTCGGCACCGATTCGCACACCACCATGATCAATGGCCTCGGCGTGCTCGGGTGGGGCGTGGGCGGCATCGAGGCCGAGGCCGCGATGCTCGGCCAGCCGATCAGCATGCTCTTACCGCAGGTGGTGGGCTTCAAGCTCACGGGCAAGCTCCGCGAGGGAGCGACCGCGACCGACGCCGTCCTCACCGTGACGCAGATGCTGCGCAAGAAGGGCGTCGTCGGGAAGTTCGTCGAGTTCTACGGCTCCGGGATGGAGACCCTCTCGCTCCCCGACCGGGCGACCATCGCCAACATGGCGCCCGAGTACGGTGCGACCATGGGCTTCTTTCCGGTCGACAACGAGACCCTTGCGTACCTCCGTTTCAGCGGCCGGGACGAAACCCACGTCGACGTGGTCGAGCGCGTGCTCAAGGAGCAGGGCTTGTTCCATACCGCCAGTGCCCGCGAACCGCGTTTCACCGACACGCTCGAGCTCGACCTCAACGATGTGGTCCCGTCGATTGCGGGGCCGAAGCGCCCGCAGGATCGCATCGCGCTGACCGAATCGAAGAAGGCCTGGCAGAGCGTGTTGAAGGGTTACGAGGCCTCGGCGGACACCTCGGTGGAGGTGACCCGAGGCGACGAAACCTTCCCGGTCCAGAATGGCGCTGTCGTCATCGCCGCGATCACGAGCTGCACCAACACCTCCAATCCGTCGGTGATGCTGGCGGCAGGGCTCGTCGCCAAGAAGGCGCGCGAGCGAGGCCTTCAGACCAAGCCCTGGGTGAAGACCAGCCTTGCCCCAGGCTCGCAGGTCGTGACCGAGTACCTCGATGCCTCCGGTCTCATGGAGGATCTCAACGCGATGCGCTTCAATCTCGTGGGCTACGGCTGCACCACGTGCATCGGAAACTCCGGCCCGCTCGATCCCGAGATCGCCGAAGCGGTCAAGGCCAACGACTTGATCGTCACCTCCGCGCTCAGCGGGAACCGCAACTTCGAAGGCCGCGTCAATCCGTTGACCCGCGCCAACTATCTCGCTTCGCCGCCGTTGGTGGTGGCGTACGCACTTGCGGGCACGATGGACATCGACTTCGAGAGCGAGCCCATCGGTCAGGACCCCGATGGCGCCGATGTCTTCCTTCGCGACATCTGGCCGTCTCACCAAGAGGTGACGGAGACGCTCCGCAACTCGGTGAAGAAGGAGCAGTTCGTGGAACGCTACGCGGTGGTCCTCGAGGGTCCTCCCCAGTGGCGCGAGGTGAGCTTCGAAGAGGCCGATCGCTACCAATGGGACCCGGACTCGACCTACGTGCGCCTGCCCCCGTTCTTCGAAGGCGTAGAAGCGGGCACGCCCGACGCCCCCACCGACATCGAGGGCGCCCGCGTTCTGTGCTTGCTCGGCGACTCCGTCACGACCGACCACATCTCTCCGGCGGGCGCGATCGCGCTCGACGGCCCGGCCGCGAAGTACCTAGAGGAACACGGCGTGGCGCCGCGTGACTTCAACAGCTACGGCAGCCGCCGCGGCAACCACGAGGTGATGATGCGCGGAACCTTCGCCAACATCCGCCTCCGGAACCTCCTCGCGCCGGGCACCGAGGGCGGCATCAGCCGTTACCTGCCGACCAATGAGCAGATGAGCATCTTCGATGCCTCGATGAAGTACCAGGCGGACGGCACGCCGCTCATCGTGATCGCAGGCAAGGAATACGGTACCGGGTCCTCGCGCGACTGGGCCGCAAAGGGCACGCTCTTGCTCGGCGTCCGTGCTGTGATCGCCGAGAGCTACGAGCGCATTCACCGATCGAACCTCATCGGCATGGGCGTGTTGCCCCTCGAGTTCGTAGACGGCGCCGGACGCGAGTCTCTCGGGCTCACGGGCGAAGAGACCTTCTCGATTTCGGGGATCTCCGAAGGTGTGGTCCCAGGGAAGACACTCTCCGTCACGACCGATACAGGCAAGTCCTTCAGCGTGAAAGTGCGGGTCGATACGCCCCAGGAGGTGGAATACTACCAACACGGGGGCATCTTGCAGTACGTCTTGCGGCAGCTCGCGGCGCAGTAGTACACGCTGCCTAGAGGTCATGTCGCTCGTCTTCGTCATTTCACCGCCCCGCGCTGGCTCGACCCTGCTCCAACGGATGATGGGCGCGCACGCCGAGATCTTCACACACCCCGAGCCTCATCTGATCAGCCCGGTCGCGCACCTCGGTGTCTACGGGAACGTCGACAAGGCTCCGTACGATCACATCAACGCAGCCGAAGCCACCAAAGCGTTCATCGAGGATCTCCCGAACGGCGAGCAGGACTACCTCGACGCGCTACGCGGCTACACGGACACGCTCTATGGCCGCATGCTTTCGACGAGTGAGTGCAGCTACTTCCTCGACAAGACGCCGGCGAATGCCTTGGTGCTGCCGTTCCTGCACCGGCTCTATCCCGACGCGAAGTACATCGTGCTCACGCGTCATCCGTTGGCGGTGTTCAGCTCGTACGCGAACAGCTTCTTCAATGGGGACTGGCAAGCCGCGCACGATTTCAATCCCATCCTCGAGCGATACGTCCCAGCGATGGCGAGCTTCCTTCGCGAACGACCGGTGCCATTGCTCAACGTCGCCTATGAAGACCTGGTAATGGAGCCCGAGCCTCAGCTCGAGCGCATCTTCGCGTTCCTCGGGCTCGAGCACGATCCGAGCGCCGTCGACTACGGAAGCGCGGAGCCCGCCAAGAAGGGCATGGGCGACCCCATCAACGTAGACCAGCAGGGGCGCCCGGTCACCGGGAGCATCGACAAATGGGCCGCTGAGCTTGCCCACGACGCCGCCAAGCGAAGTCTCGCGGAGGTGATGGTCGCGAAGCTCGACGAGGACGACCTCGCGGTGTGGCAATGGCCCGCGGAGGCGCTTTGGGCGCCGATCGAGGCTGCCGGGGGCGCGCCGGCCCCGAAGCCGCCCCGCAACAACTACACCTTGCAGCGCCGCATCATGCTCGCGCTCAAGAAGGACATCCACAACCGGCGTCACGGCAAGTTGGTCAAGCGGGTCAAGTACTACTGCGACGTGCTGCTCCGCGAGTAGGACGAAGCCTCGCGACGACGACTTGAGACTCGGTGGCGGCGCTGATGGGTTTGCCCTCGAAGTCGCCGGTCAGTGATTCCACGGTGAAGCCGTTGTAGTGGAGCAAGGCTTCGAGCTCCGCGGGAAAGAACTGGCGCTGGGTGAGGGGCGTGCAGAACGACTCGCGCTTCCGTGTGGGGTGCTCGAAGTCCATGATCGTGGTTTCGACTTGGGTCATCGGGTCGTAGCTGAAGTACTCGCCGTATCGGTACTTCGCGCCGCCGCGCGGGTGTGGAACCTGGCCGCCCCGATAACAGCGCGCAGGGTCGCGGGCCATGCTCACTGGGTCGGGCAGAAGCACGTCGAAGACGAAGCGGCCCTTGGGTTCGAGGTGGTGGCGGACGGTGGCAAAGCCGCGCTCGATCTGCTGTCGCGTGTAGAGGTGCATCCACACGTTGAAAGGCGCGATCACCAGGGGGAAGCGTCGGCGCAAACGAAGCCGCTCGAGGCTGCCGCGCCGAAGCTCGACGTGGTCGCGGGTCGCTCGTGGGAGTCGCGAGAGCCGGTCCTCTGCCCGCTCGAGCATGGGCGCCATGGGCTCGATGCCAACGGCGTCCACACCGGCCTTGGCAATGGCGAGCGCCACTCGCCCGGTTCCGACGCCGAGCTCGAGCACGGGGCCGCCCGACTTGCGAGCGAGATCGACGTAAAAGCGCACGTCGTGGCGACGTCGGCGATAGGCCTGGTCGTAGTAGCGACCGTCCTCGTAGTGTGCCTTCGAGCCGACGGCATTCGTTGCGGGTTTGCGTTTAGCCACGGCCGCTCATCAAGTGCGCCGCGAGCTCGGCAAACCCCTCGCCCCGGTCGGCGTCGGTGACGTAGCGGGGGGGCGTTGGAAGTCGATCCAGATGCTCGCGCACGTTGGCAACACCGACGCTCTTTGGAAAGTATGCGAACGCTTCGGCATCGTTGCCGCTGTCGCCGACGAACACCCATTGCTCCCGCTCCGCGTCGAGGTCGATCCCAAGTGCGTCACGAAGCGCGCGCCGGACACCGCTCGCTTTGTCCCACGGCCCGGGCACCGCGTGCGCGTGCACGGTGGAGACCGAGGTCGAAGCGCCGAAGCCTTCGATGAGGGCGACGAGGGCGTCGACGTCGGTGCGGGGAAGTGAGACGAGCTCGCCTACGTCGAAAGCGAGGTCGCAGCGGCGCGCTCGATCGTCGCTGCTCACTCGTACGTGGGGCATGACCCGAGAGACCTCCTCTCGGATCCTGTCGAGAAGCGAGGCTTGTTGCCGGCGTTCCTCTTCACCAGAGAAGTAGCCCTCACGGAAGCGATTCCCGTCGACCGAGGACCAACCGGCTCCGTTCTCGCCGATGGCGATGCGTACGGGCCAATGTCGGGCGACCACGTCCGCCCAGCCGAGCGGGCGGCCGGTTACGGCGACGAGCTCGAATCCAGCCTTCGCGAGTTGGTGCATCGCCGCGTACGCACTTGGCTCCAGGACCCCGTTTCGCGTGACGGTGTCGTCGATGTCGAACACGAGGCCGCGCAGGCCTGCTGGCGGGAGGTTCCGGTAGCTCTCCATCGAGGGGACCCCATACCACACGCTTCGGGGCTTGCGGACGGGACGCGCTCAGCGTACCGTGATTGAAACGGAGGGGATACCGTGCCCAATCTCGGATTTGGCGAGCTAGTCATAGTTTTTCTGATTGTGATGCTGATTTTCGGCGCCGGACGGCTGCCTCAAATCGGCGAAGGCCTCGGAAAAGCCATCCGCAATCTCAAGCGCGGTCTCAACACGGACGACGACATCGACGTGACTCCGACCGACAAGCAGGTGCCTCAGAAGGCGGCCTCGCGTGTCGACGACGCCGAAGTCATCGACAAAGTCGAGTCCAAGTAGCGTTCAGTCCGCCGGAGGCTCGGACCGCGTGCTCCGAAGCTCGAGGATTGCTTTGCAGCTGAGCCGCAGCGGTGCGCCGAGCTCCGCCGAGGTGGCCGCTTCCTTGAGCTCGCTCTTGCGGAGGAGCGGTGCGAGCAAGAGTGCGGTGTCTAGCGGCGTGTCCGGATTTCGGAGGATCGCGTTCCGCGGTCGGTAGCGCACGACCCAGCGGCGATGGCGATACACCGTCTGAAGGACGTTGGGATCGTTCGGCCGGGTGGCGCACACACGAACGACGTCTTCTTCCGTGAGAGAAGGGTTGTCGAGAAGAATCCGGATCACGTCCGGGTGCGGGTCACGAACTACACGCTGGATGAGTGAGCGGTCGTGCGTTCGTGCGAGCGACTTGCGCTCGCCGAGCGTAAGCGGGCGGCCGCGCCCGAAGTCAGGGATGCGCCGCTCTGGTCCCGCGAGCGCATCCTCGTCGATGGGTGGTGCAACGAAATCGGCGACGTGATGCAGGCCGGACGAGCGTGCCGCTTCGCCGAGTGATGCGCGCAAGCTTTCGACCCTCGGGTCGAACAACGCCCACCCGACCGCGAGGAACACCAACTGCCCATCCGGGTCGCCGAGTGATGCGTTGCGGTGCGCCTCGTGAAGAAAGGCGAGCGTCTCTTCTGTCCCCGCGGCCGCGAGCCGCTCGCAGATCAGACCCACGCGCATATCGAGCTCGTCGACCCGAGCGAGGCGGCCGAAGAGGCCGGATGCTGACGCTGCGCGCTCCACGCGGAGAATCCCCTAGCGATCAGGGTAGTGAGCCCCCCGGATAACGCCAGCTTGACGCACTGCGTCGCCGGGCTAGCCTCGATAGACCCATGGCTGAGGCAACACAGGCGCGTGTGATCAAGCGGTACGCAAACCGCAAGCTCTACGACACCCACGACAGCAGGTACGTGACCCTCGATCGCATCGCCGAGCTCGTGCGAAACGGCGAAGAGGTCAGGGTCTTCGACAACAAGTCGCAAAAAGACCTGACCAAAGTGACGTTGGCGCAGATCATCTACGAAGAGCAGCGGAGCGGAAATGCGACCGCCTGGTCGGTCCAGAGCCTCCGCGGCTTCATCCAGCAGGGGCGCGAGAAGTTCGTCACATCCTTGATGGAGGGCCCCGTGGGCAAGCTCGTAGGCCGCGCAGAAGAGCTTGGGCAAGGGGTCTACAGCGCCGCCGACGACCGGGTTCGCGGCGTCATGGAGAGCGCGGCGAGCCACGTGAAGCAGCTTCAGGGCGAGGTTCTGCGTTTGCAGGCGCGGATCGAGGAGCTCGAGACCAAGTTGCGGCAGGGTTCCCAAAAGGATGAGCCGCCTGATACCGTGGAATAAACCCCGTTCGTAGGGGTTCTAACACCAGGTATGCCCGCCAGACCCAAGAAGATCGCGGCTGAACGACGCCTTTTCGAGACCGAGGCGCGACCTCATCTCGATATGCTGTACTCGACCGCGCTGCGGCTGACCCGCTCACCGGTCGATGCCGAAGACCTCGTGCAAGACACGCTCGTGCGAGCCTACCGTTTCTACGACCGCTTCGAGGCGGGCACGAACTTCAAGGCCTGGCTCCTGCGGATTCAGATGAACACGTTCGTGAATCGCTACCGACGAGCGACTCGCGAGCGCCAGGTCTTCGACGGTCCGATGGCGACGCCTGTGGGGGAAGGCGTGATGAGCCGCGCGACGATGCGCGGACTGACCGACCCTGTTGGCGACGCGCACCGTCAGATCATCGCGCGCGAGATCAACCGCGCCTTCGAGCAGCTTTCGGAAGATGCGCGCGCCATGGTGCTCTTGGCCGACGTCGAAGAGCTTTCGTACAAAGAGATCGCGGAAGTGATGGGTTGTCCCATCGGCACGGTGATGTCGCGTCTGCATCGCGCGCGTAAACAACTGAAGGCGTCGCTACAATTGCATGCGATTCAGCTTGGCATCATCGATGCGGACGAAGAAGACACCGAAGATCCGGTTTCGCTCGAAGCATTTCGCACACGAAAGGCGGGGAAGTCATGAGTTGCAAGCTCGTGCGCCGTCACATCGGCGCGTTCGTCGACGGCGAGCTCGATCCCGCCACTCAGATCGAGTTTGAACGTCATCTCGAAGCATGCTCGGTCTGCCAGGAGCACCTGGCGTTCGAGCGCTCGTTTCGCCAACAGACGCGGGACTCGATCGCGGGTCAGCACGCGCCGGAGCACCTGTGGGGAAGGGCGCTTCACCGACTCGACGAGATCGATGAGGCGAAGGCCGCGCCCGTGTCGTTGATCGAGCTTCGTCCGATGCGCTGGAAGCAAACCGGATTGATCGCGGCGGCCGCCGCGGCCCTTCTGATCATCGGTGGAGTCGTCGGGTTGCCGGTCGGCGGTGACTATCAAGGCGCCGGGATGCTCCAGGACGTCCTCGATCTTCATAGCAAGGCGTTGCCGTCGGATGTCGAATCCGAAACGCCGCAAGAGGTAGTACGGTACTTCCAAGGCAAGACCCCGTTCCCTGTGAAGCCCGCGCAGTTCGAAGAACCAAGCATGAAGTTCGTCGGGGCGCGCTACATCAAGGTTGGTTCCCGGCCGGCCGCGGCGCTCTACTACAACCACGGGGGCAGGCGGGTCACACTCCTGGTCTTCCAGTCGCCCGAGCTCATGCGGAACGCCCAGCGCACTGAGGTGGGTGGCCGTGAGCTCTACTATTACGATGTAGGCGGCAACGTGGTCACCATCCGTCAACACGGCGGTGTAAACTACGCGTTTTTCGGCGATCTCGATCGCCCGGTCCTCTTCCAGCTCGCAGCCAACGCGCGCGTCGCCTACTAAGCCCGCCTGCGGCGCCGAGAGCTTCGTTTTGACGAGGTTCGGGCGTTGACAGCCCCCGCCCCGGAGCAGTATCATTTTTTGACACGGGCATAACTTTGCACGTGAAGAAGGGGCTGGATGCGTCGGGGTTTCGCGAAAACGTCGGAATCGCTGGTAGTCTAGTCCTGGGAACCGAAGGGGATGACAAATGTCGGATGACCAGATGTCGAGCGATCTGCCTACCAAGATGGGCGAACCACCCGAAATCGACAACGAGATCGATGCCTTCGCAGAGAGTGCTTTTGATGCGCTTCTGATGGAAGACGACGGGGAGAAGTCCGCGACTGAGCCTGAAGCGATCGAAGATGCCGAGGTGGCCGCCGCGACCGGCGACTACGAGGACGTCGAGCTCGACGACGTGATCATGGTCTCGGATGTGCCGCCCGAAGAAGCGACCGTCGTGTCTGCGCCCCCTTCGGCCCCGGATGTATCCGCGCCGCCCGTGGTCAACGAAGGCACCGGTACCGCCGAGGTTGCTGCGGCACGTCTTCGTTCCGAGATCTCCGAGCTCAAGGCCAAGCTGGCGGAATCCTCTGGTGGGGTGTCGAGCCGGCAGTTCCTCGACCTTCGCGAGGCGATGAACAAGAAGGACAAAGAGATCCTCGATCTGCGAGACCAACTGAGCGGTCGCGACAAGGAGATCCTGGAGCTCCGCGAACAATCGATCGACCTCGAGCGAAAGAGCGCGGACCTCTATGAAAAGACAGCGGGGCTCGAGCGCTCGTTGTCGAAGGCAGAAGAAGCGATTGCAAGCCTCACCGAGGACAAAGACAACGCGAACAAGCGCTACGAAGATGTGAAAGGGCGCTTTGAGCGGGAGAAGTCGAAAGCCGAAGGGCTCGAAGGCGAGCTCTCCCAAGAGCGCGAAGCACGAGGCGCGGACATCGAGGCGCTCAAGGGTGCTCACGATGCCGAGCTGGCCAAAGCGCGGGTCGTTTCCGAAGAGACGATCGAGCTGCTGAAGGCGGAATCGGCGGCGGGGCTGGCGAAGGCCCAAGAGGACCTCGAGGCTTCGCTTCACGCGGCGGCGAGCGAGAAGGAATCCGCTCTAGCGACGCTTCGTTCGGAGCTTGCCGATTCTCAGGCAGCGGCGTTGGCGCAAGCGGCGGCGGAAGCCGATGCGGCTAAGCAGGGCGCGCTAGCGGGGCTCCGCGAGGACCTCGAGACGACGGCGTCTGCGAGGATGGCGGAGGCCGAGAGCGAGTGGCAGCGCACGATGAGCGAGCGCGAGTCAGCGCTCCAGGCCGAGAAGCAGCAGGAGCTCGAGACGGCCGAGCAGGAGCACTCGAAGCAGCTCGCGACCCTTGGTCGTAAGCTTGCCGACACGGAAACCGAGCTGGCGGGCGTGCGCGAGCGCGAACAGCTCAACGAGGAGCGAGCGCTCGAGCTCGAAGGGAAGCTGACCGAGACCGACGGCGCGCTTGCGACGACGCGGGCGCAGCTCTCGGAGGCGGAGGGCGTCCGCGACCAGCTTCAGTCCGAGCTCGGCGAGACCAGAGCGGAGCGCGATGGCCTTCGGCAAGAGCTCGACGCGAGTCGGACGCGAGTCGAGATGCTGGAGAGCACCGAAAAGGAGCTCCAGTCGCGCGTTGGCTCGCTCCAGGCCTCAAAGTCACAACTCGAGTCGAAGCTCTCGATGGCCGTGGAGAAGATGGCGACCGACGAGGCGCTTCTCGAGCGGGTCCGAAAGGCGATGTCGATTGGGCTGAGCTTACTCGAAGAACAGCAGAACAATACCTACGGAGGGCCTACCCCGGAGATGGAAGGCGCTTCCGAGGACGCCGAGTAGGGGCCGGCCGCGTCGAAGCCAAGCCGGGCATGCTCGGTAGGGCCTCGGACGGATCGACTGAGCGAACGAGCTGCCCGAGCTCCCGCTGTGCGAGCGGGTGAGGCGGAAGATCCAACAACATGGCGACGAACGCGCGCGCGTTGAGCGGCCGGCGCTGAGGCTCTGGTTCGAGGAGAGCATCAACGGCTCTCACCAATGCGTCTGGCGCGTGCGGCGCGACGTCACAGAGCGAGTCGCGGCAGCCGTTGCGCGCGTGGTCGAGTGTCTGAAGGTCGTGGCCACCGTCGAATGGGCGGAAGCCCGCCAGGCACTCGTAGAGGAGTACCCCCAGCGAAAACAGATCGGAGCGCGCGCTGCAGTGCTGACCGAGCGCATACTCGGGCGCCATGTACGCGACTTTGCCCTTGAGCGCGTTGCTTTGGACGCTCGCCGGGCGATTCATGGCCTTGGCGATGCCGAAGTCGGCGAGCTTCACCTCGCCCCAATTGCTCAGCAGGACGTTGGACGGAGAGACGTCGCGGTGCACGATGCCTTTCGCGTCACCCTCATCCGTTGCGGCGTGCGCGAAGTCGAGGGCCGCGCCCAACGCGTGTGCGATGAACGAGACAAGCCCCACGTCGAGGGACTCCGCGCGTATTCGGAGGTGCCGCAGCACTGCGCGGAGATCGGTCCCTTCGACCAATTCGAGCGCTAGATAGTGCGCGCCGTCCGCGATACCGAAATCGAGCACGCGGGCGATGTGCCCATGGTGAAGCAGCGCCGACAAGCGGGCTTCCCGCAAGAACATCTCGACGAACTCTGCATCGCCCGCGAAGGCCGGCAGGATGCGCTTCAGGCACACGCGCTGCTCGAAGCCTCCGACGCCGCGGCGCACGGCGACGAATGTCTCTGCCATCCCGCCGACGCCTAAGCGCTTGACGAGCTCGTAGTCGCCAAAGGGTTCCGGGAGCGCCGCCATCGACGAGCCAAGCTACCACAGGGGTTGCCGGAGCGGGCTGCCAAGCTCTCCGCGCTCATCCATATGTGAGCAAGCACACAACGCTGGTGGTCGAAGCTCCCAAAAACTCTCCCTGAGCAGGCCGAACACGCTTGTAGGCTGTTCGGGAGAGATGTTAGTTTCATCCACCCCCCCAACTTCTAATCCCCTTCTTTTGATGGAGGCACCCATGCCCCGCGTTCAGTCGTTGTGTTTGATCCTAATCTCATCGTTCGCTCTTGCGTTTGCCGGTTGCGCCACGGACTCGAGCCCCGGTGAGGAGACAGGCTCACTCAGCCTCAATCTCCAGCTCGCAGACGGAATCACGATCAATGAAGTTGCCTGGACGATCTCGGGCGGCGAGATGGAGCCCATGACAGGCACGATCGACACTAGCGCGCCGGGCGCGACCGCCTCCGTCGAGGTGTTTGGGCTTCCACCTGGGGACGGCTACCTGGTGGAGCTCGAAGCGACCGACGAGACGGGCGAGATCACCTGCCGCGGCGATGCGCCGTTCGAGGTCGAAGTCGGTGTAGCCACCGATGTCATGGTGTTCCTCAATTGCAAGCGTCCAACAACACTCGGCGGCGTGCGCGTGAACGGCGAGCTCAATATCTGCGCGGAGCTCGCGAAGGTCATCGTCTCGCCGCTTCAAACCTCGGTGGGATACGACATCGACCTGTCTGCGATTGGTCAAGATGAAGAGGGCGATCCCATCACGTACGTATGGACCGCGACGGGCGGCAGCATTGCCGACGCGAACGCACCGGAGACCACATACACCTGTGAAGAGGCCGGGCAACAGTCGATCACGATCCTGGTCACCGACAACGACGTCCACTGCACGATGGCGACATGGACGGTCCCAGTGACCTGCATCGGTGGAGACGACCTCTGCGAGGAGGTCACCTGCGATGACACCGGCAACGAGTGCACGGTCGCGGAGTGCAACCCCGCCAACGGCGAGTGCGAAACCTCGAACGTCGATGATGGCGCCCCGTGCGACGGCGGGGCGGGCGCGTGCATGAGCGGCGAGTGCGCTCCAAACGACCTCTGCGAGGACGTCACCTGCGACGACACCGGCAACGAGTGCACGGTCGCGGAGTGCAACCCCACCAACGGCGAGTGCGAAACCTCGAACGTCGACGATGGCACTTCGTGCAACGGCGGCGCAGGCATGTGCGTGAACGGGACCTGCATGGACGTCGACCTTTGCGAGGGCGTCACGTGCGACGACACCGGCAACGAGTGCAGCACCGCGCTGTGCAACCCGAGCAACGGCTTGTGCGAGATCTCGAACCTCCCCGACGGGACCGAGTGCGCTGGAGGCGAGGCCGAGCTGGCCGTCAACGGCGGCTTCGAAACGGGCAACCTCGACGGATGGACCCAGTTCTGTGACGGCCCCAACAACGGAACCTGTGCGGCGACCATGGCGGAGGCTGCATCCGGTTCGTGGTCGGGGAACCTGGTTGCCAGTGTTCCCGAAGGAGGCGGCGCGGCGTCCTTCCCACTGATCAAGAACGCCAACATCGGCATCGGGGTCGTGGAGCCCGAGAGCGAAGTCCAGATCTCGTTCGTTCTCAAGGGCTCGCTGGCGGGGGCGGGCGGTGTCGTGTTTGCCGAGTTCTTCTCCGAGTTGGAAGCCGGCGGCACCTCGAAGTCCGAGATCCTCGGCGGGGGCCCGATCTTCCCCACGGGAGAATGGGTCGAGTACAGCTACACGACCACCACGGGGCCTGACGTCGGCGGCGGGGTCACGCTTCAGTTGAAGGTCGACTGCGGGGCCACGCCTGGCTGCACGGTCGATGCGTACTTCGACGAGGTCTCGGTCACCACTCAGTCCGCCGGCGGTGTTTGTATGGACGGAGCCTGTGGCGCGCTCGACCTCTGTGAGGGTGTGACCTGCGACGACACGGGCAACGAGTGCACCTCTGCGGCGTGCAATCCGAGCAACGGCATGTGCGAGATTTCCGATGCACCGGACGGGACTGAATGCGACAGCGGCAATGGCACGTGCAACGCGGGCGTCTGTGAAGAGGCGGGCAGCGGAGAAGTGTACACGCAGGACTTCGAGTCCCTCAGTCCCGACGACGGAGCGGCCCTCGAGAACGATGGATGGCTCTACTTCGGCAACGTGTTCACGGGCGCCGGAGTTTTCAAGTTCGGTTTCGGTGCTTTCGCCGCGCCGACCACCACGGGTCAGATCTCGGCCATCGCGACGGGTGAGGGCGGCCCCGATCAGGGCGCACAGCAGCTCGTCGTCTTTAGCAACTACGACTGCTGCCAGCCGGACGAAGGACACTTCAACGGTACGGATCTGGTGGAGACCATCGTCTTTCAAGAGATCAATGCAATCCCCGGGGACTTCATCGGCCAGTTGTTCGAGTTCACCTTCGATGCGAAACGCGGCAACATCGGAGGCTCGACGACCGCACAGGCCTTCATCAGGACGCTCGACCCGGGCGCTGGCTTCTCCACGACCAACAACGTCGTGCTCGATACGACGGACCTTCCGACCGACTGGGCGACCTACGGGATCTCTCTGAACTTGGGGGACCCCCTCCTCGAAGGCCAGATCTTGCAGTTCGGTTTCTCGACGGTCGCGAAGGACTTCGAGAGCGCGGGGAACTTCTACGACAACAACCTGGCAACCGTCTCGCCGACGCCCTAGCTCGTCGTCCCGAAGACCCCAGTGCCCCGCGACCGGGCGTGCTACGCTCCGCATTGGAATCGCCGATGCGGAGCGTCGTGCGTGAGCTTCCATGCTCTATGTGATCAGAGTCGCGCTCACAGTCGCCCTCGGCGGCTTTCTCATGGGTTTTGACGCATCGGTGATTTCCGGTGTGGTGACCTTCATCGAGCCAGAGTTCAATCTCACGAAGATCGAGCTCGGGTGGTCTGTGGCGTCCCTGACGCTCACCGCAACTCTCGCGATGATGGTAGCGGGCCCGCTGAGCGACCGCCTCGGTCGGCGCCCGGTCCTCAAGATCGCAGCTATGGTGTTCGCGGTCTCTGCGGTGGCGTCTGCCGCGGCCCCAAGCTTCGCCGTCTTGGTTGCGGCGCGCATGTTGGGTGGTTTCGGGGTCGGTGCCGCGCTCATCATTGCGCCGATGTACATCGCCGAGATTGCGCCACCTGCGATGCGCGGCCGCTTGGTGTCGTTCAACCAGCTCAATATCGTCGTCGGCATCTCGGCCGCATTCTTCTCGAACTACCTCATTCTTCGTCTCGGGCAGTCGGAGCTCGCCTGGGCCGAAGCACTTCGCGTTGGCGAATGGAGCTGGCGGTGGATGCTCGCAGTCGAGGCCCTGCCGGCCCTCTTCTATTTCCTGGCATTGTTCGCCGTTCCTGAGAGCCCGCGTTGGCTCCTGATGAACGGGAAGGACGAACAGGCGCTGCGAGTTTTGCAGCAAGTGAGCGGTCGCGCCCAAGCGGACGCAGACATCAAGGCGGTGAAGCAATCGCTGCACGCCGAAGAAGGCGCCGAGCGTCCTGCCCTCCGTGAGCTGTTCCGACCGACGATGCGGCTCGTTCTCCTCATTGGTCTGTCGGTGGCGGTCCTCCAGCAGATCACTGGAATCAACGCGGTGTTCTTCTATGCGCCCATGATCTTCGAGCAGTCCGGCATCGGCACCGATGCCTCCTTCATGCAGGCCGTGTGGGTGGGTCTCGTGAACCTGGTCTTCACGGTGCTCGCGATCCTGCTCATCGATCGCCTCGGCCGGCGTCCGCTGCTCGGCGTTGGGCTCAGCGGCATCGCGCTGTGCATGCTGCTTCTGTCCTACGGTTTTGCTTCGGATGAGATGAATCCAAGGATCGTCCTCGTCGGCGTCCTCGGTTTCGTCGCGAGCTTTGCCATTTCCCTCGGCCCGGTGATGTGGGTCTTGTTCTCGGAGCTCTTTCCGAACAGGGTTCGGGGGCTCGCAATATCGTTTGTTGGCCTCATCAATTCGGCCGTCAGTTTCGCCGTGCAGCTCATCTTTCCCTGGGAGCTGCAGACCCTCGGGAACAGCGTCACCTTCCTGATCTATGCCGTGTTCGCGCTCGTCGGTCTGGTCCTCGTCATGCGGCTGCTGCCGGAGACCAAGGGCAAGAGCCTCGAAGAGCTCGAGGCCGAGCTGGTGGGCTCCTGAGTCACGCACGCCTAGTTCCGCACGAAGCGGATGCTATCGAGGTAGACGGTCACGTCGGGGCGCCGTCCGGTGAGGGTCACCACGAAGCCCGTCTTGATGCGCGAGAGGTCGAGCTTCTTTAGACGGATGCGGTAACGCTTCCACTCCTTGCCGAGGCGAATGTGCTCGACCGTGGTCTTGGCCGAATCAGGGTGCGCCTTGTCCTGGCCAAGGAGACCGACACCGATGCTGATCGTCTCGACACCGTACTCGCCTCGAGCCCAGAGCTCGAGGTGGGTCGCCCCGCTGAGGTCGTAGCCGCCTTGCCGCTCGCCCCAGTCGTTCGCGGGGTGCTGCCAGGCGACGCCGACCCAGGTGCCCATCTCGCCAACGAAGCGCATCTTGATGCAGGCTTTGCCCTCATGGGGGTTGCTCCCGTCGTCGCCGTCTAGCGTCAGCATGTCGGTCGCCCCCATCCACCCGGACGGAGCCCAGGGCATGCCCTCGAACCCGTCCCGGTAGACGTAGAAGGGCATGGGCGTGCGCACCTCACCCTTCACCCGCAGCGGCACGTTCGCGGTCGCTCCGCGGCCCGACTCATCGTAGGCGTAGAGGAACAGCCGATATGGCCCAGGCTCCTTCGGCATCCGGACTCGGGCGCCATTGGCATGACCCTCGAGGACCGCGCCCTCTATCTCGGGCGGCACGGGCCGAAAGTCGCCGCCCGTCGTGTATTCGCGGGACTCACGGCGCAGCGTCCATCGCACGCGGATCGGTGCGCCCTCGGGATCGGCGACGATCGCGCGAACGCGTACCTCGCCACTTGCGTCCACTTGTGAGCTGCCGACGATGATCAGCGGCTCCACCGTCGGTGCTAGGTTCGCGGGCGGGCTGCCCGACCAGAGCTCGGTCATCACGTCGACCGCGCCAAGAGGAGCACCGTCCCGAAGGAACATACCGTACCAGGTAGGCGTGGCCTCCATCTTGAAGCCCCAAGTGAAGACATAGGATCCGAGGGCGAGGCCCGGAGCGCCGATCACGCCGCTCTGGTAGCTCCGCCGATAAGACGCCGCTTTCTCGGTACTGGTCGGCTCTCCCGGTGCGCCCCATTCGTTCTTTGGGATCTCCCAAACTCCGGGTGGCCCGAACTCGGTGAGGACGTAGGGCTTGCTTCCGCCCGCCGCGCGGTAGCGCTCTGCGATCGACGGTGCACCGCCGTAGGAGTTGATGCCATGGATGTCGATCGCTCCGCAGCGATTCTGCACGCCATCGACGCGTCCACCGCCGATGTCCGCCGTGACCGTCATGGTGGGGTGGAGCGGGTCGAGCTTCTTCACCATCGCGGCGATGTCGTTCACCGCCTTCCAGATCGCCGGGTTCTCGCCAGCGCCGAAGCCCTCCATCTCGTTGCCGATGCCCCAGAGGAGAACCGCCGGATGATCCTTGTAGCGGAGCACCGTCTTGCGGGCGCGCTCCAGCTGCTCGCGGACCTCTTTCGCGTCGCCGTAGTCGAACCCGTGCCGCTCGTGACCGAGCCAGATGCCCACTGTCACCGACAGGCCGAGAGCATGCGCCGCGTCGAGGCGGGCGTCGATGTCATCGGCCCCCCACGTGCGTATCGAGTTGGCGCCGGCTGCGGCAAGTTCCTCGAGCGAGCCATCCCCGCCGGCGCCACGGATGAAGTATGGCTCTCCGCCGCGGAACAGCTGCCAGCCGCGCTCGGTTTGACGGAGCTCCACCGGGATGGTGTCTGCAGAGGCGGCCGCAGGCCAGAACGCAAAGCAGGCGAATGCCATGAGGAGTGCGTTTGCGGTCGCTGTCGACGAACGCATGCGCTCAGCCCGTGTTCTTGAGCCCCGCCGCGATGCCGTTGACGGTGGCCAGAAGAGCATCCTGAAGCTCTGCGTCGTCTGCACCTCGCTGACGCCGCAAAAGCTCGGCCTGAATCAAGTTGATGGGGTCGAGATAGGCACGCCGAAGCTGAAGAGAGCGCTGAAGGGTGGGATCCGTTTGCAGGAGCTCATCTTGGTCGAGCACCTGAAGCAAGACCGATCTCATTTGCTTGAGGCGCGCCCGGAGCTCCTCTCCTGTCTCGGCAAGCTCCGAAGGAGTCAGCAGAGCATCGTATCGCGCCGCGATCCGCTCGTCGGCCTTTGCGAGCGCCAACTCGAGGAGCGAGAGCGTCGACTGAAAGAACGGCCAGCTTGCCGCCATCTCACGCAACTCCTCGAGCCCGCCCTCCTGGAGCGCCTCCTGTAGTGCGGTTTCGATGCCGAGCCATGCCGGAAGCAGGAGCCTGGTTTGGGTCCATGCGAAGATCCAGGGGATGGCGCGGAGGCCGGACAGCCCCTGTCCGGACTTCCGGCGCGCGGGGCGGGATCCGATCTGGAGCGACCCAAGCTCGATGCCCGGCGTCGCCGCGTGGAAGTAGGGAACGAACTGCGCGTCCCGCGTCACTTTGCGGTAGGCAGCCATCGCGCTGGCGGCCAGCGCTTCCATTCGAGCGCGAAACGCAGGACTTGGCGCTGCAGGCGGGGTGAGCGTCGCCTCCAACGTGGCCGTCGAGTAGAGCTCGAGGCTTCGTACGGCGATGTCGGGAGTCCCGAACTTCCACTGGATCATCTCGCCCTGTTCGGTGACCCGGAGGGCTCCGTCGATGGACCCGGCCGGCTGCGAGCGGATCGCGATGTGAGTCGGTCCGCCGCCGCGCCCGATGCTGCCGCCGCGTCCGTGGAAGAGAGTGAGATGCACACCTCGCGACTGGCAGAGCTCGACGAGGCGCTCCTGCGCTTGGTAGAGCTCCCAGGCCGCCGCGAGCCTGCCGCCGTCCTTCGACGAGTCGGAGTAGCCGATCATGACCTCGAGACTGTCGCCGACGCGTGCGCGGTACCAAGGGAGGTCGAGGAGGTCCGACATGACTTCTCGCGAGGTCTGCAGGTCGGATATCGTCTCGAAGAGTGGCACGACCCGCAACGGCTCGGCGATACGCGCCTCCTTTTGCAGAAGCTCGACCGCGAGAACGTCACTCGGCTGACGGGCCATCGATATCACGTACGCGCCGAGTGAATCGCGGGGCAGGGTGGCAAGCATGCGGAAGGTATCCAACACCTCTTGAGCTTCATTCGAGGCGGGCATGTCCTCGGGAATGAGGGGTCTCTTCGAGCCGAGCTCTGCGATGAGAAAGCGCTGACGCTCCCCTTCGTCCCACTCGCTGTATGCGCCGAGCCCCAAATGCCGAGTCAGCTCGTCGAGCACCTGCGTGTGCCGAGGCGCTTCTTGACGAATGTCAATCCGCACCATGTGAAAGCCGAAGCAGTGGTAGCGGCGAATCAGAATCGAGAAGTCGTCCCTCGGCGACGACTCGCTGCCCGGTCTCTTCGAGGGAGCTTCGGGTCAGCATGAGCGAGTCGAGCAGCGATTGTGCGGCCACGGTGGACGACTCGAGCTGCGGCGACGAGGCTCTGCCCGAGTGCAGGGCGTCGAGCTCCTCCTCGATGTGGCGAAGCAGTTCGGCGAGTCGAGAGCGCTCGCTCCGAAGGAGCGCGCGGTAGGGCTCTCTGTCCGTGCCTGCGCGTTCGCGGAGCGCTTCGCTCGCCGTGTCCATCGAGAGCTCCTGGCAGAGAGCATCGACCTCGTCGTGGAGGAGCTTGGCTGCGGTCCAACGGCAGAGAAAGACCGCCTCGCAGGTGACCTCGGCCGTGACGTTGGGGTTTCCGTCCCGATCTCCACCCATCCAGGAGCCAAAGCGAATGGGGCTCGCGTCGATTCGCAGTCCAAGCCCCGTATGGGAGCGCAGCGCACCGTCGAAACGCCTCAGGAAGCTTGGCACCGCGTGCCAGAGCGACTGTTCCAAGACCGCCAGCCCGCCACGCACCTCATCGGTAGGCGTCGGGCGACTTCGGTGCAGCTCATCCGTGTGCCAGATTGTCGAGATCTCGCGCCGGAGCTGCGATCGCACAGCGTCCTGCTCGTCCGGGGTGAGGTCTTTTCGATCGCCAGCACGCAGCGAAACTGCGATGCGGTTGTATCGTTGGAGGAGCGTTCTTCGCACCACTTGCGTTGGATGGGCCGTGAGGACGAACTCGACATGCTGAGAGCTTGCAGCTTCATGCACGCGCGCAGGGTCTGTGCCCGCGGCAATCATCCTGGCGATGGCGTCGCTGCAGGAGTCGAGGCGCGGTTCAACGAAATGGCCGCGAGCGGCGCGCATTTGAGCGGTGCGTCTCTCGCGCACCTTGTGTCGTTGCTCTGCCGTATTCGCAAGCGTGAGGAAAAGCGAAAAAGCGCGCACCACCTCGCCGACCTTCTCCGGCGGGAGCGCCTCGACGATCGCGTAGAGCTCCGCGAGGGCCGGATCCCGATCGCTGGCATCGGGTTCCCGTAGCGCTTTGCCCTGCTCGCGTATTCGCTCGACGGTCTCGTAGACCCCTGGCGCCGCCTGATGTCTCAGGACCTCGCCCAGCAGATCCCCGAGAACGCGCACGTCCACCCGCAGCGCTTCGTCAGGCTCAGCGGGTGGATTCGAAGAAATAGAGTCAGCCACGAGGGGTTCATAGCGCTCTTGACAGCACCTGCCCCTCGCAACCCGCAAATTGTTGAGCAAAGTCTGCTCTGCTGGCTTTCGGTTCCGTCAGTCTGGGCTATTTAGAGGCTATGGAGTACCGCCGTTTGGGCAGTTCGGGCTTGAAGGTCAGCGTACTGTCCTTCGGGTCGTGGGTGACCTTCCACAATCAGCTCGGCAACGAGACGGCCTTGGAGTGCATGAAAGTCGCGCGTGAGGCAGGCGTGAACTTCTTCGACAACGCCGAGGTCTATGCGGGCGGCAAGTCGGAGAGGATCATGGGGCAGGTCGCGCGTGAGCTGGGTTGGCCGCGCGAGTCGTACGTAATCTCGACGAAGCTCTATTGGGGCTTGAGCGACGGACCGAACAGCAAGAACACCCTGAATCGCAAATACCTAATGCGGGGGATCGACGGGTGCCTCGAACGCCTCGGCCTCGACTACGTTGATCTACTGTTCTGCCACCGAGATGACCCCGAGACTCCCATCGAGGAGGTCGTGTGGGCAATGAGCGACATCGTGGCCTCGGGCAAAGCGCTCTATTGGGGGACCTCCGAATGGCCTGCGAAATCCATCGAAGAGGCCTACGAGATCGCCGAGCGGCACCACCTTCGGAAGCCCGTGATGGAGCAGCCCCAGTACAGTCTCTTGTGGCGCGAGCGCGTCGAAGAGGAATACGCGCCGCTCTACGCGCAGTATGGGATGGGCACGACGGTTTGGAGCCCGCTCGCCTCTGGCGCGTTGACGGGGAAGTACCTTGGAGGCGTTCCGTCCGACAGCCGTGCAGCACTGCCGGGCTATGAATGGCTGCGCGAGCACATCACCGCGCCTGCCAACGAGGCTCAAGTTCGACGCGTACTCGAGATTGCACACGAGCTTGGATGCAGCCCAGCGCAGCTCGCGATCGCGTGGTGCGCGAAGAATCCAAACGTGTCCACCGTCATCACGGGCGCGAGCCGCGTCGAACAGGTTCGCGAGAATATGGGCGCGCTCGACGTGCTGCCGCGTCTCACCGAGAAACTCATGGCGCGGCTCGAAGGCGTCGCATAGGGATCGCTCATGTCGAAAACCACCGACAAGGATTTCTCTGTGAGCTCTCGGTCGAGCGCTGCCGTCTCGCTCCGACGCTCGGGCTACAAAGTGCCAGGATTTCCGGCTCTCTTGGGTACCGACTTCTCGGAGATGTCTAGGGTAGACAAGGTCGAGCTGCTCTGGGAAATCCTACGGAGCAAGGTCCACGGCCTCTCGTTCAGCCCCTATACCGACGGACAGTCTCCGGGGATCGAAATCGGCGAGCGCCAGATCCAGGAGCGGCTGAGCATCATTCAGCCCTACACCCACTGGGTCCGAAGCTTCTCCTGTAGAGAGGGCAACCAAGAGACTCCGCGAATCGCGCACGAGAACGGTCTCAAGGCCATGGTCGGCGTGGGGCTCTCGAAGGAGCTCGACACGAACGAAACCGAGTTGCGGAATGGCATCGAGGTCGCGCGTGGAGGGCATGCCGACATACTCGCCGTCGGGAACGAGGTGATGCTGCGAGAAGATCTGAGCGAGGACCAGCTCATCGACTACATCGAGCGCGCGAAGGCCGCCGTGCCCGGCGTTCCAGTGGGCACCGTCGATGCCTATTTTCTGTTCGAGAACCATCCCCGCGTGGCCGCGGCCTGCGATGTCTTGCTGGTCAACTGCTATCCCTTCTGGGAAAGCTGCCCCGCCGAGTATGCTCTGTTGTATATGAAAGACATGTATCGACGCGCGCAGAACGTTGCTGGCGCAAAGAAGGTCATCATCACGGAGACGGGTTGGCCAACCGTCGGATCTGCGTTCGGTTCTGCGATACCCTCGTACGACCATGCTCTCGAGTACTTCATCAGGACTTACCAGTGGGCGCACGAAGACGGCGTCGAGATATTCTACTTCTCGTCGTTCGACGAGGCCTGGAAGGTCGGCGACGAGGGAGATGTCGGCGCCTACTGGGGACTTTGGGACAAAGATGGCAGACCGAAGTTCCTCTAGCCTGATGACCAAGCTGTGGTTCTTGAGTGCGCTTGCCTTGCTGCTTGCGCCGGCGCTCGTTTCGGCCAAGCGCCCCAGTCACGATCCGGGGCGCAGCGAGTACCGTGCGCCCAAGGCAAAGCGCGCGCCCGCGATTGACGGCGTTGCGGATGAGGCCATCTGGCGCCGCGCTCGCTGGCAGGAGTTGAAGCACCTTTGGCTAGGCCCGGCGTACTCAGCGAAGGATTTTCAAGGCCGCTTCAAGGTGGTTTGGACTGAAGACAAGATCTACGTGCTTGCTGAGCTCGTCGACGACATCTTGTTCGACAGCCACCGCGATCCGCTGCTTCAGTACTGGGACGACGACTGCCTCGAGATCTTCCTCGATGAGGACCACTCCGGGGGCGATCACCAGTACAACCACAATGCGTTCGCCTACCACATGTCGCTCGACAATCAGGCGATCGACATCGGCACCGACAAGCTGCCGCACAGCTACTCCCATCACGTGCAGAGTCGCTGGCGGCAGCGGGGCAACACGCTCGTCTGGGAACTGGCGATCGACGTCTACTCGGACGACTACGAGGACGGCTCGGAGGAGAACGTACCCGTGAAGCTATCTGCCGGCAAAGTGATGGGGCTGATGCTGGCCTGGTGCGACAACGATGGTAGCGAGCTGCGGGAGAACTTCATCGGCTCCGAATCTGCGCCAGGAGACAAGAAGGACCGCGGGTGGATTGACGCCGGGCTCTTTGGCTCACTCGTGCTGGTCGAGTGAATCCGGGACCGAACGCTCGCGGATCAACTGCTTCGGGCTTCGATCGACATTGAACAAGCCCCAGTGCTTTTCAGCACCAAGAGGAGCGTCCGGGTTGCCTTTCCACGGTTCGTCGAACGCCTCGAAAAAGAACACCGTGGTGTTCGTCGCGCGCGCCCAGCTCTCGAGCTCCCGATAGTAGCGCGCCTGGTCCGGCTCATTCGCGCGGTCACCGAACTCCTCGGCCACAGTTGCCCAGCCGGCTTCGAGAATGGCGATGGGTTTGTCGGGCAGTGCCCTCCGCACACCCTCGATGTTCTCTATCGTATAGGGAAGGGCGTCGTCGATGCTCTTTCCCTCCCACTCGGGGTAGGTGTGAACACCGAGAAAATCGACCTCGGACGCCAGTGCCGCGCCGTTGCGCATCCACCACACGTAGTTCTCTGCGACTGTGACGGGTTGCTCGATGGCTGCCTTTACCCGCCGGACGTAGGCGATCACCTGCTCTGCGGGGACCATGTGATCGTTCCAGTCGACGAGCGCTTCGTTGCCGACGTTGACGGCGATCACGACGTCTTCGAATCGCTGCGCGAGATCGATACCGCGTTGGAGCTCAGCTGCGTTGCTCGCGGCGTTGGCCGCCAGCGTCTCCTCCGGGATCGGCTCGTTCAACCACGGACAGCCTTCATGATTGCTGATCTCGGCTTCCAGCCACATCCCCAACAGCACTTTGATCGGGAGCTGGTGCGCGCGAATGAGCTCGATGGTGAGCGCGGAGTTCTCGCCGGAATCGTAGAGGCGAATCAGATTGAAATCATGGTCGGCGAGAATCCGGAGGTCTTCGAGGATCTCGTCTGCGCTAGGGTTCACCGCGCCGTCGCCGCGATCCGGATACTGACCTTCCCGAAACCCCGAGTACGCAACCGCCATGACTTCGCCGGCGACCAAGGCGGCTCGGGGCTGCTGCCCGTGCTCTAGGGAGAGCGGCGAATGGACTTCGCTCGACGCCGAGTGGTGGCAGCCGGCAACTGCAATCGCGAGCGCGGTGAATCCTCGTGCTGGATTCATGGATAGGTGGAAGCCCTCTCCACGGCGTCTGCTGAGACCGCGCCCCGGCGCCGTTCAAGCTCAGTCCGAACCTCGTACGCCTTTTCCTCCGTGATTTCGTACGAGGCGACGATCCAGATGGCGACCGCGGACGCGAGCATCGGCACAAGGATGTCGAACAAACGCATCCACAGGAGCGTCGCGTCGCTTTGGGCTCCTTCGAGGGCAACGTCGAAGCCGGTTGCCTCGAGCAACAGGCCGCCGCCGGCGAGCGCCGCGGCCATTCCAAGCTTGACCACCCACCAGTAGATGGACCCAAACATGCCCTCTCGACGCTCTGCCGTTTCGAGCTCATCGAGGTCGACCACGTCGGCGATCATGGACCCCATCAAGGTGAAGAGCCCGCCGAGGCCGAACGCCATCAACGGCGCGGGCACGAGGAGAAGCCATGGAATGTCTGGATTGTAGCACCACCACTTGAGCCCGTAGCCGACGATGGACACCCCGGTTGCGGCGTAGAACGCACGACGTTTTCCGATCTTGGTGGCGAGCCAAGTGATGAAGGCGATGACGAAGAAGGTTCCGGCCGCGGAGAGGGTACCCGAGTAGCCGACGTACTCTGCGCCCAAGACCTTGTCACCCCCGAAGACGTAGTAGATGATCACGTAGAACTGGAACGAAGAGATCAACATGAAGCCGTTGAACACCAAGAAGGTCGCGGCGCAGAGCTTCAGAAACGGCCGGAAGCGGAGGGTCGCGATGAAGCCCTTGAAGAAGTCGCGCATGCTGGCAACGATAGGGCTCTCTTCTGTTTTTCGTTTCCCTCTGTCGGCCCGCTCGGGCTCGTAGAGGTGGGCCATCGCGTCGGCGCGGTAGGGCTCCTTCAAAAAGAGAGCCGGGAGGATGCCGACGCCAGCCGTCAGGACGCCGATCAAAATCGCAAGACCCGCGGCCCCTTCGACCATGTCGTCGAAGAACAACTCGTACTGCATGAAGAGCAGGAACCAAGGCGAGATGACGTAGGCGAGTTGGCTGAAGAAGTTCTGCACACCCATCAGCCGTGTGCGTTCGTGATAGTCGGGAGTCAGCTCGAAGCCGAGTGCGACCCATGGCGTCGCGAAGACGGTGTACGCCAGGTAGAAGATCACCGAGCCGACGAGAAAGAACCAGAAATAGAAGGCCTCGCTTCGCCCTTCGGGCAGCTGCCACAGCAGGGCATAGGTCAGGCCTGCGGCAATGGCGCCCCCGAAGATGTATGGGCGCCGACGTCCCCATTTCGACCGCGTGTGGTCGGAGATGTAGCCCATCAAGGGGTCGGTGAGGGCATCCGTGAGCCTCGGCAGCGCACCGAGTAGGCCGACGAGCCAGGGGCTCATGCCGAGCCCGAGGTTCAACACGATGATCATTCCGCCGCTCGCGGCTGCGAGGAGGTTGTTCACGAAGCCGCCCAAGCCATAGATGAGCTTGTGCGGCACCGAGATGCGATCTTTGGGCGCCGTCTCGTAGTGCTTCCCGGCGGATGCGGTCACTGGGCGCGCTCGAAGACCCGGACGTAGTCCACCAGAACCTCAGCGGGGAACACCGTGTCCGGTCCGACGGGGCCGCCGAGCGTTGCCCCCTACCGCGAGATTCAGGATCATGAAGAACTCGTTGTTGAAGACCCACTTGCCTGGGGGAACGTCTTTGTCGGTGCTTAGCACGCTGTGATACTGGTCGTCGTCGACGAAGAACTTGATGACGCTAGGATCCCACTCCACGGCGAAGACGTGGAAGTCGTCGGCGAAGGTCTCGCCTTCGGGGAGGATCAAGTCGTCCCGAGATCGGTTCGGCCGCCGAGTAGCCGCGGCCCGTGGAGCGTACCGAATACCCGCTCGGGGCGTTGGCCTTGATACTCGAGGATGTCGATCTCGCCGCAGTCGGGCCAAGGCACCTCGTCGATGTCGGCGCCGAGCATCCAAAACGCGGGCCAAAGGCCGCTGCCGACGGGAAGCTTGATGCGAGCCTCGAATCGGCCGTGCTCCTGCTCGAAGAGACCTTGGGTCTTGATGCGGCCCGAGGTGTAGTCATTGCCCATGTAGGATTCCTCACGCGCCACGATTCGCAGGTGCCCTTCGCCATCCTGCGAGACGTTTTCGATGCGGTCGGTGTTGAACTCGAGCTGGTTGTTGCCCCAGCCGTCGCCGCCGATGTCGTAGGTCCAGAGCGCTGGGTCAGGCGCTGTGCCTTCGTCGCCGTCGAATTCGTCGGACATCGTGAGGACCCAACGCTCCGGTGGGCTGACGGTCTCATTCGAGGAGCCACAAGCAGCGACGAGGGAACTGGCGGCAAGGATGACGGCGAGCGCGTAGTGAGTATGGGTTTGACGTTTCATGAAGCTTCTCGTGATTGGATCGGGAAGAGAGCAGGCGATTCGAGTGCGCCCTGCAAAACGAGCGTGGCGGCGCCCAACGCAATACCCCATTCGTTCAATCCCGTCGTTCGGATCTCGGCATTCGAGATCGACGCGGGCAAAGAAAGGCCATGAATCGTCTGGTGGACGGCATCGAGCAAGATGTCGCTTGCGCCCGTGATGCCACCGCCTAGCACGACCGTGCTCGGGTTCAGAAGGTTGAGCATGTTGGCGATACCGACGCCCAGTTTTTCGCCCGCGTACTGAATGGATTCGACTGACATCGGATCGCCATCCAACGCTGCGCTGACCAGGTCTTCGATCTTCCCAGGTGGTCGGCGATCGGAGCCCCGGGCGACCAACTCGTGTTTTGCGTGTTCGAGAAGGGCAGGGGTGCCGATGAAGGTTGCTAGGCAGCCCTTGAGGCCGCAGACGCATTGCGGCCCGTTCGGGTCGATCGAGGTGTGGCCGATTTCGCCGGCGATGCCGCCGCTACCTCGAAAGATCCGGCCGTCGATGATCAAGCCCGCGCCGATGCCGGTCGCAACTTTGATATACGCGAGATCCTTCCCTGAGGATCCTGCGCCCCACCAAAGCTCGGCCAGGGCACCGAGGTTGGCGTCGTTGTCGACGAACACGGGTCGTTTGAAGCTCGCTTCGAGATGGGTGGCGATGTTGTAGCCCTCCCACTTGGGCACGACGAGCGGCAGCATCTCCCCGGGTCGCTCGGGATTCACGGGACTTGGGACAGCGACGCCGATCGCGAGCACTTGCGAGGGTTGCACGTTGTCTGCCTCCAGAACGGAGCGCACCCCCAACGACATTTTCGTGAGGGCAGCTTTCGGGTCATTCCGCACCGGAGCGGGGGCAGACCAAGACGCTCGGACGTTGCAGCGGAGGTCGGTCAGGACACATGAAACATGCGTTGCGCCAAGCTCGATGCCGACGATGAAGCTCGATTGGTCTCTGAACTCGAGGATGATGGGGCGGCGTCCGCCGCTCGAAACCCCAGTTCGTGCCTCTCCGACCAGGCCTGTGCCAAGCAGGTCGCTCACGATGGCCGATACCGTCGAGCGACTCAGGCTCGTGCGGCGAGCGAGCTCCGCCCGGGAGATCTCCCGCTCCTCCCAAAGTAGGTTCAGGATCAACCGAGAGTGCTGCGCCCGAATCGCAGACGCTCCGAGCACTTCTTGGGTGGTTGGAAGGGGGGTTTGCATCGGCGATTGTGTGTGGTCTTAAAACGGACGGGCGGGACAATCACCATAGGGTCGGGCCGACGCCTCAGTGCGACGGACTTCGTTCAGCACCCAAACTAAGTACGATCGGGCCCGGAAAATGTCAACACCCGCCGACCGCGTTGGCTCAAGGGAAGTAAAAGCCAGCGCCTGCATAGACGGGGTCGTTGCAGGGTGAGCCCGCTGGGGTGCCGCACAACACGTAGAGCGGCAGCCGGAGCTCATCCCAGAAGCCCCAACCATCGTCCGTGGTCTTCCAGGCCTCGTCCGTGGTCTGGAAGGGGAAGATCGTGACCGGTCCGCCCGCGGTTCGTTCCCAGGACAGCATCAGGTCGTTGTACCACTTGGCGTTCACCGGCAGAGCCGCGTACCGCTCGATCTCTTGGCTTGGATTGGTCTCTCGCCACTTCCAGCCGGTCTCCCCGATGACGATCGGCAACGACTGGCCGACTGTGACGCTCCTGCCGGAGGCGTCGAGGTAGCGGTAGTTGAAGACGGCCTGGTAGTTGGACTGGGCCTTGGCGAACGCCGCATTCATCATGGCTTCGGCCCTCAGAGGGCCAGCCGGGACGCCGAGCTGCTGCCAGTCCCATTGGCGGTAGTTGGTGATGGGGTACATGTGGATCGCCACGAAGTCGATCAGCCGCAGAACCCCGTCGGGGCTTCTCCCGAAGAAGTTCGCGTAGAAGGTGTAGTCGTCGTCCGCCGTAACCGGCTGCGCCACACTGTCTCGGGTCTCAGTGATGTACCCCTCTAGGCAGTTCAGCGGCATGAACGCCCCGAAGAAGGAGGTCTCGTTGCCGACGCTCACCGTCACTACGTTGGAATAGGTGTTGGCCAAGCGAATGGCGGTGGCGACCTGGGAGTCGTTGAGGGCGCTGTCGCAGTTCTGCTGAGAGGGGCCTGGCGCGAGCCCCCCGAGGAAGAGCCCCTGTTGAAAGCGCATCTCGGGGAAGTTCGCCGCTGCGAGCTGCAGGATCCTCTCGGAGACTGCGTCCCCGCCGAACAGGCGGAGCAGGTTGTAGCCGGCAGTTTGCAGGAGACCGAGGTCTTCGAGAATGTCTGCGTCGCTGGGCATTTCCGATGGCTGGACCTCTGGTCCCTGCGCCCGGTACGGGCTGTAGTTGATCGCGTTGCCGGTCGTGTAGATCTCCGGCAGGGGCCGAAGCTCGATACCTCCGCCTCCGTTCCCGCCGGACAAACAACCCTCGACGTTGTCGTAGAAGTTGCCGGCGCCTTCGAAGTTGCTCGCGAGCGTCGAGAAGCCGAACTGCAGGATCTGGCCTTCGAGAGCGGGGTCGCCCAGATCCAAGGTGATCGAGTAGGTTCCCCAGGCGGTCGGGAGGGCGGTCGTGTCGAGCACGACGTTGTTGGTCGTGGCGAAGCCAGCGCCCGGGTCGAGCGTCCGAATGAACGCCTGTGCGGTCGTCGAGCCCGCGATGTTGCCGCGCTTGGCGTCGAAGGTGAAAGTGAATGTCTGCCCGATGATCGCCGCGGGGACCGAGGCGATCTCCTGGAAGACGATGGTCTCGACGAGGTCGGTGCCGAAGTGACCTTCGCCCGGCTGACAGCAATCGTAGTTGCTGAAGACCACGAGTTGGTTGTCACCCTGCTCGGGGCCGCCCTCACCGGTCGCGATGCCCGAGATCTGGCCCGAGGTCGTCGGGGCCGGGAAGGGACCGAAGCCGAACTTGAAGCCGCCGGTGCTGTCGAACACGTTGCCGAAGTAGAGCCATCCGTCGTTCTGCAGTGCATCCGGGTTTGCAGGGTCGAGCGACTCGAAGTCCTGTTCGTAGAAGCAGACGGTGGACGGCTCGCAAGCGTTGTTGACACAGGTCTCGCCGCTCGCGCACTGCGAGTCCATGTTGCATTCGACGCAAGCACCCTGGCCATCGCACACGCCGGGGCCGCTACCGAGCTCACAGCCGGTGTTGATGCCGTCGTTTTGCGTGTTGCACGAGCCGTTGGCCGGATCGCAGACATCGGTCTGACATTCGATGCCGTTGTCCTGGCAGGTGTCGGGAGCGCAAAGGCCTTCACATACACCCGCGTTGCAGGTGCCGGGGAGGCCGCCGACCGAGCACTGGTTGTTGTCGTTGTTGTCGAAGACGCACGCACCGCTGACACACGCGTTGTCGGTGCACTCGTTGTTGTCTTCACAGTCGCTGTCGACCGTGCAGGCGACGCAGTTGCCCTGGCCGTCGCAGGTCCCGCCGTCGGGCGGTGCGCAGGCGTTGCCCGCTGCAGAGCCTGGGTCCGGCGTGCAGATCGGCTGGTTGTTCGAATCCGCGGAACACACCTCGGGGCTACACACATTGCCTTGGTTGCAGGGGTCAGGCGAGCAGTTGTCGATCGCCTGGCAGTTGTCGTCGCAGAAGACACCGTCCGGCGGGTCGCAGTCCTCGCCTGGGTCGAGCTGCCCGTTGCCGCATCCCTGCGCCACCGTGCAGTCGACGTCGATCGTCGAGCGGGCTCCGTCGTTGTTGCTGCCGTCGGGGAGTAGGCCGTTACAGCTTGTAAACCCGTCGTCCGAGACTGCGACGATGATTTGGCAGAGGCCCACGTCGGTGCACTCCACGGTGTTGACCACGGTTTCGCATCCGCTGACCGTCTCACAGCTCGCCGCCGTGTCGCCGTTGCTGAACATGACGTTGCTGCACGCACCCACCGCTTGCACACCGACCGTCACGGGGTCGCCGTCCGGGTCGTAGACTTGGGTGGCCACGTCGACGAGATTGCCGATGGACTGCGTCGTCGGGGTGACGAGGATCTGGCGGTACTCTGCACACTGGTTGAAGGTGCCGTCGCCGCGGACGCCGCCGTATCGCGGCGTGTGGATGCACGCGAGGACCACGGTGCCTTCGGTGGTCTCGTTGGTCGCGACTGCGACCGTCAGCTCGCCGGTGCACTGGGTGTTTCCAGTGTTCGAGGCGGCTGCGAAGGAGAAGTAGCAATTCCCGGCAGGCAGACCCTGCTTCTCAAAGAGGCCGATGGTGTTCTTCGGCTCCGGTCCTTGCGAGGTGGAGGTGTTGATCGTGAACTCTTCGGGTGAGCTCTGCGGAGGACGAGGGACGCCCAAGACCGGGTCGACTCCGTCGCAGTAAAAGGACACGTCGACCGTGTCGATTTGCTCGTTGGGCCCCGCCGGAGGCGTCGCAAGCGTGACCTCCATGCCGACATTGCCGACACCTTCTGGGCCTTGGCTTCCGCCCGAGTTGCAGCCTTGGAGCGCTGCGGCGAGCATGAGCGTCGAGGTTACGAGCGTTAATTGTCTCACGGAATCGCTCCTTCGTCACACGGGCACTAGTCAAAGCTAAGGGGTGGAGCCCACCCCCTCCGATCGGTGATCGGAGGGGGGCTCCGTCGTGTCTTCGGTCTACGGACTCGTGACCGAGACGTTGTCCCAGTAGGCATTGACCGTGCAGCCTGCGTTGGCTCCGCAGTCGGTCTTCAGCTGCAGCGTCACGCCGCCGCTGACGTCTGGGCCTGTGGTCGTTTGGAACTCATAGCTGACCCAACCCGCTTGCCAATCGTTGGGCGGGTTTGGAAACAGCGGAGCTCCGCTGAGGATTTCGGACTTGGAGGTGCCGCCGCCGCTGAGCTCCGAGAAGAACTCCGCAAAGACGACGCCGCCCGGGCCCGCGAGTGAGCCAAACAGGTCAAATCGAATGGTGACCGGGCTGTTTGGCTGCACCGTTCCGACGCCGAGGTTGGCTTGCTTCATGAGTGGGAAGGACGGGGGACCGCCGCCGGCAGGAACGTTCGCGAGCAGGTTGCCCGAGAATGCACCGCCATTCGACTCCGCCGACGTTGCGGAACAGGCGCCAGCGTTGGGACCGTCACAGAACAGCTCCCAGCCACTGAGATCGCCGGTTTCGAAGTCGCCGTTGACGGTCAGCTCACCGCTAGGACCGCCGCCACCACCTTCGCCACTGCAGTCTTGCAAACCGAAGGAGGTGTTGTCGTAGAAGTTGCCGGCAGGTTCGAAGTTGCTGGCAATGGTCGAGAAGCCGAACTGCAAGATCTGGCCTTGAAGGAGCGGGTCGCTCAGGTCCAAGGTGATCGAGTAGGTTCCCCAGGCGGTCGGGAGAGCGGTCGTATCGAGCACGACGTTGTTGGTCGTGGCGAAGCCAGCGCCCGGGTCGAGCGTCCGAATGAACGCCTGTGCGGTCGTCGAGCCCGCGATGTTCCCGCGCTTGGCGTCGAACTCGAAGGTGAAGACCTGACCGATGAAGTCCGCGGGGATCGAGGCGATCTCCTGGAAGACGATGGTCTCGACGAGATCGGTGCCGAAGTGACCTTCGCCCGGCTGACAGCAATCGTAGTTGCTGAAGACCACGAGTTGGTTGTCACCCTGCTCGGCGCCGCCTTCACCGGTCGCGATGCCCGAGATCTGCCCCGAGGTCGTCGGCGCAGCGAAGGGACCGAAGCCGAACTTGAAGGCTCCGGTGCTGTCGAACACGTTGCCGAAGTAGAGCCATCCGTCGTTCTGCAGTGAATCCGGCCCCGCGGGGTCGAGTGCCTCGAAGTCCTGATCGTACTCGCAGGCAATCGGGCCCGTGGGTTCGCAGACGCCTGCGTTGCAGGTGCCCGCGCCGCCGTCGCACGCCGTTCCGTTCCCGACGTTGGTGGTTTCGCATGCGCCCGAGTTGCACACCGCGGCGGTGCACTCATTGCCATCGTCCGGGCAGTCCCCAGCGACCGAGCACTGGCCTCCAGCTCCCTCCGTACAGAAGGAGATGTTGTCGTAGAAGTTGCCGGCAGGTTCAAAGTTGCTGGCAATGGTCGAGAAGCCGAACTGCAAGATCTGGCCTTGGAGGAGCGGGTCGCTCAGGTCCAAGGTGATCGAGTAGGTTCCCCAGGCTGTTGGGAGGGCGGTCGTATCGAGCACGACGTTGTTGGTCGTGGCGAAGCCAGCGCCCGGGTCGAGCGTCCGAATGAACGCCTGTGCGGTCGTCGAGCCCGCGATGTTCCCGCGCTTGGCGTCGAACTCGAAGGTGAAGACCTTGCCGATGAAGTCCGCGGGGATCGAGGCGATCTCCTGGAAGACGATGGTCTCGACGAGGTCGGTACCGAAGTGACCTTCGCCCGGCTGACAGCAATCGTAGTTGCTGAAGACCACGAGTTGGTTGTCACCCTGCTCGGGGCCGCCTTCACCGGTCGCGATGCCCGAGATCTGGCCCGAGGTCGTCGGCGCAGCGAAGGGACCGAAGCCGAACTTGAAGGCTCCGGTGCTGTCGAACACGTTGCCGAAGTAGAGCCATCCGTCGTTCTGCAATGAATCCGGCCCCGCGGGGTCGAGTGCCTCGAAGTCCTGTTCGTACTCGCACACGAGAGCGGAACCCTCGCAAGCGTTGTTGACACAGGTCTCGCCGCTCGCGCACTGCGAGTCCATGTTGCATTCGACGCAAGCACCCTGGCCATCGCACACGCCGGGGCCGCTACCGAGGTCACAGCCGGTGTTGATGCCGTCGTTTTGCGTGTTGCACGAGCCGTTGGCCGGATCGCAGACATCGGTCTGACATTCGATGCCGTTGTCCTGGCAGGTGTCGGGAGCGCAAAGGCCTTCACATACACCCGCGTTGCAGGTGCCGGGGAGGCCGCCGACCGAGCACTGGTTGTTGTCGTTGTTGTCGAAGACGCACGCACCGCTGACACACGCGTTGTCGGTGCACTCGTTGTTGTCTTCACAGTCGCTGTCGACCGTGCAGGCGACGCAGTTGCCCTGGCCGTCGCAGGTCCCGCCGTCGGGCGGTGCGCAGGCGTTGCCCGCTGCAGAGCCTGGGTCCGGCGTGCAGATCGGCTGGTTGTTCGAATCCGCGGAGCACACCTCTGGGCTGCAGGCGTCGCTCTGGTCGCAGGGATCCGACTCGCAGGGGTCGATCAGCTGGCAGTTGTCGTCGCAGAAGATGCCGTCCGGCGGGTCGCACTCTTCGCCCGGGTCGAGCTGTCCGTTGCCGCATCCCTGCGCCACGGTGCAGTCGACATCGATCGTCGAGCGGGCTCCGTTGTTGTTGCTGCCGTCGGGGAGTAGGCCGGTGCAGCTCGTAAATCCGTCGTCGGAGACCGCGACGATGATTTGGCAGAGGCCCACGTCGGTGCACTCCACGGTGTTGACCACGGTTTCGCATCCGCTGACCGTCTCACAGCTCGCCGCCGTGTCGCCGTTGCTGAACATGACGTTGCTGCACGCACCCACCGCTTGCACACCGACCGTCACGGGGTCGCCGTCCGGGTCGTAGACTTGGGTGGCCACGTCGACGAGATTGCCGATGGCTTGCGTCGTCGGGGTGACGAGGATCTGGCGGTACTCTGCACACTGGTTGAAGGTGCCGTCGCCGCGGACGCCGCCGTATCGCGGCGTGTGGATGCACGCGAGGACCACGGTGCCTTCGGTGGTCTCGTTGGTCGCGACTGCGACCGTCAGCTCGCCGGTGCACTGGGTGTTTCCAGTGTTCGAGGCGGCTGCGAAGGAGAAGTAGCAATTCCCGGCAGGCAGACCCTGCTTCTCAAAGAGGCCGATGGTGTTCTTCGGCTCCGGTCCTTGCGAGGTGGAGGTGTTGATCGTGAACTCTTCGGGTGAGCTCTGCGGAGGACGAGGGACGCCCAAGACCGGGTCGACTCCGTCGCAGTAAAAGGACACGTCGACCGTGTCGATTTGCTCGTTGGGCCCCGCCGGAGGCGTCGCAAGCGTGACCTCCATGCCGACATTGCCGACACCTTCTGGGCCTTGGGTTTGGTCCGAGCTACACCCCGACAGTGCCACGGCAAAGGCCGCACACGTCAGCAGGAATGAGCTGGCGAATCGCGTATGTGACATCCGAAATACTCCTTTGACTTCCTTTGTTCGGACAACGAACAAACTGAAGGATGGTTCTATTACCCCAGGACAATTCTCGAGATCAAGCTCTAAATGGAAGTAGTTCTCGACCTCTCGAGACGGCGACCCGGTTTTGGTGATGGGGCTCTCCGGAGGGCACAAAGGCGTTCCAAATCCCAAATCGGCGTCGCCGCGCAGCTAGGCGTCCGTTTTTTCAACGGAGAACGCGACTTGAGCAAGTGGGTTGGGAAATTTCAGTGTCCTTGCCTACACAATCCCGACGGCGAGCGAGCGCTGTGCTGGAACGCGATGCGGCTCCCTGGCTCGAGAAGAAGAGAGAAAGACGAACACCCTGGGTCCTGAGCTGACCCGGGTTCAGACCGAGATGTCCGAAAAGTTCCAGAACGCGCGAGCAATCGACTCTGGGTCCTCTCCGAGCAGGCCGCCGTTGGACCCGAGCTTGTTGGCAGCGTCTGCGCCGACGACGTTTCGACCGTGCTTGCAGTACTCTCCTGTGCGTATACTGGTTCGTCCTTCTGGAGATTGTTCGTGCGTGGCTTAGCGGTATTCCATTGTCTTGCGTCGTTCGGCGTCCTCTTGCTGCTTTCAGGCTGTGGCGGCGCCGGCACGACTCCGGAAGTCGAATGCGTTGCAAACCTCTGCCCCTGTAGCGAGAGCGGCATTCGGGCGGCCATCCAGGAGGAGGGGCTCGGACCTTACACCTTCGACTGCGATGGGCCGACGACCGTGGTCACGCGAGACGAGATTGTGATCGATCGGGATGTCTCACTAGATGGCGGAGGCAATCTCACGGTCGACGGAGATCAAAGCCACCGCGTGTTCTCCGTGCCCCGTGGCGTGACGGCTGAAATGATCGGGTTCACCTTGACCAATGGACGCGAGACCGACGAGCACGGGGGTGGCATCCGAAACGCGGGGACGCTCACATTCGAGAACAGCAGCGTGTCCGGGAGCTCTGCAGGCGCTGGTCGTGATTGCAGTACCGATGACCAGGCCTCACTTTGTTCCGAGGGCGGCGGGATCTGGAGTGAAGGGACCCTGACGCTCATAGGCAGCACAATCTCTGGCAATTCGGCGCATTTCGGTGGTGGCGTTGCGAATCGTCAGGGAAGCCTGACGGTGATCAACAGCGCGCTCACGATGAACTCCGCGGAGGGATGCCGAGTGGGCGCCGTCTTCTGTAGTGGCGGCGGCGGCCTATGGAACTCGGGGATGCTGACGATGCAGAGCAGCACCGTATCCGGAAGCAGCTCGGACTGGGGCGGCGGTGTCTTCAACCGCGGGTTCCGCGAGCCAACGATCACCGACAGCACGGTGTCCGGGAACTCTGCCGGCTTCGACGGTGGCGGCGTCCTGAACTTCGAGACTCTTACGCTCATCGCTAGCACCGTGGCGGACAACGTCGCCGGCCAGAGTGGTGGTGGCATTGCGAACGAGGCAGGTGCCCTCGATGTCAGCAACACGACCCTGTCTGGCAATGCTGCAGCCTCGGCGGGCGGAGGGATCTTCAACCCGCCCGGTGCAGCAGCCGACCTACTGAACACGACCATCTCGGCCAATACCGCGGACCGGGAGGGGGGCGCTATCTACACGGGCGGAGAGTTGTTGCTCACGAGCAGCACGATCGCCGAGAATGTCGCGCCAGCGGGAAGCGCCATCTACGAACCAGGGACACCTGGCGTGGAGGTCCGCTCGATTCGGAGCACTTTGGTCGCCGGTGAATGTGGAGGTTCCCCTCTCGATTCCGATGGCTACAACATCGAAAGCCCCGGCAACACCTGCGGGTTTGGGATGGGCACCGATCTGCCGGCCCAAGATCAAGCTCGGCCTAGGCCCGCTCGAGGACAACGGCGGACCCACGAAGACCCATTCGCTCCTGGAGAACAGTGTTGCGCTCGACCGAATTCCAGAGCTCGAATGCGTCGACAACGCGGGCGAGCCGTTGCGCGCAGACCAGCGTGGGCAGCCACGTCCGGCGGGCGCGAGCTCGATGTGCGACGTGGGCGCATTCGAACTGCAGCCCTGAGGGCCTGAGCGCACGGACTCTTCGGGTCACAAAGCTCGCTTTCATCATGCTTGACACGGCAGGCGGCGATTGATACTTGGTTCGCTGGTCGAACAAACTTTCTGGCGTTGTTCGCAGGAGATTCGAGCCAATGGCTGTTGAAGCCTTCCCAAACGGCTTTGTTTGGGGCGTCGCTACCTCTGCCTTTCAAATCGAAGGGGCGCACGACGTCGATGGGAGAGGGCCGTCCATCTGGGACACCTACGCGGCGCAACCCGGCCTCATCGAGGATGGCAGCAACGCCCAGGTCGCGTGCGACCACTATCACCGGCACGCCGAAGACATCTCCGTGATGAAATCGCTGGGGGTCCGCGCGTACCGCTTCAGCATTGCCTGGCCTCGCATTCTCCCGAGCGGGCGCGGTACGGCGAATGCGGCTGGGCTCGACTTCTACGACCGCCTCGTCGATGGGCTGTTGTCTGCGGGGATCACGCCGTGGGCGACGCTCTACCACTGGGACCTTCCGCAGGCGCTACAAGACGAGGGTGGGTGGACCAATCGTTCGACAGTGGATGCGTTCGTCGAGCTTGCCGACGCCGTGAGCATGCGTCTAGGCGACCGCGTTCAGCATTGGATCACGCACAACGAGCCGTGGTGCGTGAGCGTGCTCGGATACGCGGACGGGGCGCAGGCGCCCGGCCGTCGAAGCTGGCCCGAGGCGCTGATCACATCCCACCATCTGCTCCTCAGCCACGGGCGAGCCGTGCCGGCGCTTCGATGCAATTCTCCCGGCTCTCGGATCGGCATCACGCTCAACACCTCGGAATGCGAGCCCGCATCTGCGAGCGAGGCCGATCGGGCTGCGGCCCGTCAGTTCGACGGGGAGCTGAATCGGTGGTTTCTCGATCCGATTCATTTCGGCCGCTACCCGAGCGACGTGATCGAACATCACGAGCGCGTAGGTCGCCTGCCGAACGGCATGGACTTCGTGCATCCTGGCGACCTCGATGAGATACACACGCCGCTCGATTTCATCGGCGTCAACTACTACAGCCGAGCCGTCGTACGAAGTACGAGCCTCCCAGAGGCGGAGAACGCGCCGCGAACCATTCCGGAACCAGACCCGGCCGAGCTCACCGACATGGGCTGGGAAGTCTATCCCGAGGGGCTCACGCGGGCCCTGGTCCGGCTGAATGCGGACTACGCGCCCAGTGCGCTCTTCGTAACCGAGAACGGGGCGGCCTACGGGACCGGGCCTGGGCCTGACGGGTCGGTGCAAGATTTGCAGCGCTGCGAATATGTGGAGCGACATCTGCAGGCATGTCTCGCCGCAATCCATCAGGGCGTTCCGCTCCACGGCTATTTCCTGTGGTCACTGCTCGATAACTTCGAATGGGCTTTCGGTTTTGCGAAGCGCTTTGGTATGGTCTGGGTGGATTTCGAAACCCAGGAACGGATCATCAAGGCGTCGGGCCACATGTACAGCCGCATCATCCGCCGCAACGGGCTCTCCGCGGAGCACGCAGCATGAGAATCACCGCCGCGCTCCTTCTCGCGTTCCTGTTGTGGCCTGGAGTTGCGGCGGCGCAACAGTTCGAGGAAGAAACGAGGGCACCGACCCCGAGCGGTGAGCCTGAAGAATCCGCTCCGCCGGGCATTGAGGCGTTCCCGCCGCGCGAACCCGGAACCGAGGCGGAGCGACCGGCGGATCCAGCGCCGCCACCAGACGCAGCCGCTGCGAGGCCCCCGGCCCCGCCCGCGGGAACACACGCCGCTCCGGTCAAGACCGAAGGTCCGAACGTCGTTCGGGTCCGCAAAGACCAAGGCGGCTACATGCTGCAGGTGGACGGTAGGCCCACCATGGTCTTCGGCATGAACTGGGGATACATGCCGATCGGCGAGAACTACACCTACGATTTCTGGAGCAAGCCCGACGAGATCATCATCGAGGCGCTCGACGGAGACATGCGGCTCCTGAAGGAGATGGGCGTCAACGTCATACGGCAGTACGTCGGCGTGCCTTCGCGCTGGATCGCCTACATCTACGAGAAGTATGGCATTTACACGGCGCTGAATCACGCGGTCGGGCGCTACGGCATGACGATCGATGGAGTGTGGGTTAGCCCAGTCGACTACTCCGACGAGCATTTTCGCACGGTCGTGACCGCGGAGATCACGGAGCTGGTCGAAGAATACAAAGACACCCCAGGCCTCCTGATGTGGTTGCTCGGCAACGAGAACAACTACGGGCTCTATTGGAAGTCAAACGAGATCGAAGACCTGCCCGAGGCGCAGCAGGGCGATGCACGTGCGAGCTTTCTCTATTCGTTGTTTGGGGAGATCACCGAGCAGATTCACGGCATTGACGACAATCACCCCGTGGCGATCGTCAACGGCGACGTCGGGTTCCTCGAGGTGATCAAGAAGGAGTGCCCCAACATCGACATCTTCGGAAGCAACGTCTATCGAGGCATGTCATCCGGGGACATCTTCGAGCGCGTCGAGACCGAGCTTGGGCTGCCGTTCATGTATGCGGAGTTCGGTTCCGATGCCTACAACGCAAAGCGTGGAATTGAAGATCCGATCGCCCAGGCCCTCTACCTCCAAGCGCAATGGCAAGAGATCTACGAGCAGAGCTATGGCAAGGGCAGGGTGCAAAACGCCATCGGCGGCATGATCTTTCAATGGAGCGACGGGTGGTGGAAGTACAAGCAGGACGTCAACCTCGACGTGCACGACACCACGGCCTCGTGGAGTAATCAGGCATACCAGTTCGATTACTCCGAGGACCACAACAACATGAATGAGGAGTGGTTTGGGATCGCTTCCAAAGGGCGCTCGAATGCCCGCGGTGTCTACGACGTCTATCCGCGCGCCGCGTACTACGTGTTGCAGGACGCCTTCAAGCTCGACCCGTACGCCCCCGGCACCAACATTGAAGCGATCCGGCAGCACTTCTCGACGATCGGTCCGAGGACGTCGGCCGACACGCAGAGCAAGCTTGCCCAACTCGGGAAGTTCAAGCCGATCGTGCGGGTCGACTTCGACACGTTCACGACGGGCGGTCGGCAATTGACCGACCCCGACCGAGAGCGCATCCGCTTCGGTGACACCGAATCGATCTACCTCGGCATGGAGGTCAAGCCCACCAACGGGGTGAGAGCCAAAGTCGTCGTAAACGGGCTCGCCAATGTGGCGCTCAACCCCATCAACGAGCTCTTCTACGAAGACCGAGGGCAAGCGCGCGGCGTCGTGAGTACCGAAGGCGATCTCATCTCCTTCAGCGACCGCTTTCAAGTCTACGAAGCTGCTTTCGACTGGGACAACAAGTACTTCCTGATGGAGAGTTTCTTTCGAGGGGCCGGGCACTACCACTGGGGCTACGAGGGTGACTTCTTCGGCCTGTACCCCGAGATGCATCAGCAGGCCACCATCGATACGTACAACGCGAACGCGCCGATCGGCGTCACCTTCGAAGGCAAGGGGCCGATCAAGGGGCTCACCGTCGCCTTCGGCCCTGAGCTCTGGTGGGGCGCGAACCCGACGATCTTGGGCAAGTACTACCGGGTTTTTGGCGACTTCGAGTTCGCGGTCATCCACCAGGAGGACTTCGCTCAACGAGAGCCGGACACCTTTGCGAGCTCCGTGATTCCGCAGCCCAGGAGCCGAAAGAGCACGTTGTACTTCGGTTACACCGCCAAGCGCGTCACGCTCGAAGCCGGCGCGATCACGGCCCGCTCGAACTTCATCGGCGCCCCCTACGAGGTTGCGCGGCAAACCGACGGAGATTCGTATCTCGACTCTGGATACCAAATCCTGGACGACACGGTCCGATTTGCCGACACCTTGGGCGGAAAGGTCAAGCTGACCTATTCTTCAGCGCCATTCTTCTGGTACGTCCAGGGAGGACTCCGCGGTCTCGTCAGCGACGCCGGCGTCGATTCAACGATGACGATTACCGGTTGGTCGCTCAAAGAAAGTGGCCAGGGCAATCATTGGGCGGTGTCCTCGGGCCTCGCGTACTACCTCGGGAAGGTCGTCTTGGCGCCGAACGTCCTGCTGCAGCGGCCTCTCGAGGGCCCACTGCCGTTCATCCCTGACTTCTTCGACCCCGAGACGGGCACCTACTACCCAGGCGTTCAAGCCAGGAACCAGCTCGAAGACCCGTTCTGGGTGCGCTCGAACCGGGAGACGTACGGCTTCGAGCTTCTCATGGGCTGGGATCCCACGCCAGCAACTCCGCTATACGCATGGGACAACGCGCAGCGCGAAGACGCGTTCGTCTCCGTCGCGCTCGACTTCGTGTACAAGATTCTCCCTACGAGCCAGGACGCCGCAGCGGCGATTGGCGTCCCCGACAGTGGAACCGGGCCGAATTTCCTCTTTGCCTTTCCCACGGCGGCGCCGGCGAGGAACCTTTGGGACCTCAGTGCGCGCACGATCGTGAACTTTACCCACAACATGCGCTTGGTGAACTGGATCTACGCCGGGCAGGGGCAAGCCAACGGCGATGACGCGCGGACAGTGAACCGCTTCGGTACCTACGGGTGGTACACCTTGGGATCGTTCAACATCAACTACCACTTGAAGTTCAACGACTGGGGACCATACGATTACCACAAGGACTTCAACTTAACGTTCCCGCTGCAGGTATTGCTGGACCTTTCGTACGCGTACGAACCGCCGAAACTCTACGCGCCCGCCGCGACCCGCTTCGGGGTGGCTGGGCAATTCCGCAATCTCAACAGGTTCTCCAATCGATACCGATTCGATCCGGCCGACCCCGGCCTCAAGGGACGTGAATGGGAGATCAAGACTTATGTTCAATTTACTTACTAAGTGGCCCTTCTTCGTGCTCGTGGTGCTCGCCGTTGCATGCGGGGGCGACAGCGAAGAATATCGCTTCGGCTTCAACACGACCGGCATCGAGTTCGTGTTCTTCAACATAGACGAGGGGATTTTCCCTTCGAAGGTGACCCTGACCAATCCCAACAATCCGTTTCGCGAGTACGCGATCGGCTCCGTGACCAAGTTCGACATCCTGGACGACGGCGGCAATGCGGCAGCGTTTTACGCTTGGGCAGTCGTGCTGGCGGGTGAGCCCACCGGAGAAAACCAATACTACGCGGCGACAAAGCTTCGCGACATCTTCCTGAGCGACGAAGTGGCTGAGGACGACCGAGAGATCGTCCGGGACATGGCGATCGAGGGATTTCAAAGGGTGTTGGACTGCTTCCCAGACTCGGAGTCCTTCGACGTGACCGGAACCTTCCCGCGTAAGCTCGCGACTCCCGCATATCAAAATATCGTCGATCTGGGGGGGAGGGTTCAGGGCGACTGGGCCTTGGTCCTGGATACAAACGGCAACCCGCGGGCCGTTCGAAGCGCCCCGTTCAATTTCGGGGCACGGGAGTTCCCATGCCTCTGAGGCCCCAATGCCTTCCGTGCATATTGGCCGCGCTCGCCATCGGCCTCATCGGAGCGTGCGCGCCGGACGGGACGCCGGACTATTCGGACCAGGTCGGCCTTCGAGAACCGATCAACCCGTTCCCACCGGTTCCGCCCGATCCGTACCAGCCTGGAGACGAACGGCTCTCCGTCGGCTATTTCTACGAAGGTGGCCGTTCCGCCACCATCGAAATCAACACGGTGACCACCGACTATTTCATTTTTGCACTGGAGGTGGATAGGCCCGTCGCGACGAGGACTTTCTCGGAGTCGCTCTCGACGGATCGTGTCGAAGGGCAGTTCTCGTACGAGACCACCCTCAACGGCTCGCCGTTCTGGGGTGGAGGCATCATCTGGTTTCAGCCGTTCGACCTTTCGGAGTGGACGACGATGTTCGTTAGCTTCAAGTCGAGCGACCCCTCGTTCGCGCGCTTCGACATCACATTGCAGTCGGGAGAACAGGATTCGCCCACGGCAGTCAACCTCGACCCCACCGCGTACGGGTATAGCAATGACGGGGAATGGCACTTCCTGCAGATTCCGCTCCAGGACGCCATCGACCGCGGCTGGGACCCGATCACGACTGTCTCGCCATTCATCGTCAGTGCGCCTGGCGGCGAAGAGGGGGACGTCCTACTGATCGATAACTTGTACTTCACGAAGGACTGACACGTGGAGTTGGATAAGTCGGAGAAGTCCGACGTGTTGCTTGGGTAACCAGGTAGGAGATAGACATGAAGAAGATATTGATTCCGATTTTGTTCGCGTTGCTGGCTCTCAACGGATGCAGCGACGACGGTACCGGCGGCACGGGCGGGACCGCAGGAAGTGGAGGCACCGCGGGGACTGGTGGCACCGCGGGGACTGGAGGCACGGCAGGTAGCGGCGGCACGGCAGGCATGGGCGGAAGCGCTGGCATGGGTGGTAGCGCCGGCATGGGTGGTTTCGGAGGCGCAGGTGGCGTCCCTGGTACCGAGTTCATCGAGGACTTCGAGTCGCTCGACGCGGCGAGCGCGACCGCACTGAGCGACGATCCCAACCCGGATTGGGGTGTCGGATGGCTGGTCTTCGGCAACGTGTTCAATATGGACGACACGGTCTTTGGCTCCTACGGACCGTTCGCGGCGCCAAATAGCTCTGCGCCAACCACCCCCGATGCCTTCTCAGGCGTCGCGTCTGGGGAGGGCGGCGCCACGCAGGGCAGCCAGCAGCTATCGATCTTCAATGATTACCAGAACGCTAATCATACGAACGGGATGGGGCGTACGATCGAGTCCATTGTGTACCGTGAGCGCACCATCGTGGCGGGCGACGACGGAAAGACCCTGACATTCAGTTTCGACGCGAAGCGCGGCAACATCGGCGACAGTTCGACCGCGATGGCTTTCATCAAGACGCTGGACCCTAACGCAGGTTTCATGCAAACGAATCTAGTCGACGAGGATACAACTAGCATCGCGGCCGAGTGGATGCGCTACACGATCGAGTTGGCGATCGATGCTAACCTCGTGGGCCAGGTCGTGCAGTTTGGCTTCTCGAGCAAGGCGTCGAACTCTGAGCCATCAGGTGTGTTTTACGACAACGTCTTGGTCGTAGTCGACTAGCCCTGGTTCGTCTTTGGGTAAGGGACCGGCGGCTCTTTGAGCCGTCGGCCCGGTGCCCTTGCTCGGTGCTCGGAAGCTTGTACACATGAATCGACATCCCGTTTGCAACGCTGAGGTCTCCGGCGAGTTTCTGACTCTCGGAGGGGAGCGGTACTACGCCATCCACAACGTCGACCGGATGGCGCCGTTCTTCATCAACGTGGTTTCCGCTGGCGACCACTGGCTGTTCGTCTCGTCGAGCGGGGGGCTATCCGCGGGCCGGGTGTCACCGGAGACGGCGCTCTTCCCCTACATCACCGTCGACAAGATCCACGAAAGCAATCCGCATACCGGTAGCTGCACGCTGATCCGTACGGCGCTGAATGGGGAGCCGTGTCGTGTGGGAGCCGTTCAACCGCGCGCACGACGGGCGCTACACGACGAGCCGTAATCTCTACAAGAACATCTTGGGGAACAAGCTCTGGTTCGAAGAGATCAATCACGACCTCCAGCTGGCGTTTCGCTACTGCTGGCTGACCAGCAGCAGCCACGGGTTCGTGCGCCGCTGTGAGCTAGAGAATCTGAGTCAGCAGAGCCGCGATGTGGTGTTGATCGATGGGTTGAGGAACATCCTGCCGGCCGGGACGCCGCGATTCGCGCAGACGAACACCAGCAACTTGGTCAACGCGTACAAGTGGAGTGAGCTGCTGGGCGACACGAGACTCGGTCTGTTCGCGCTCTACGCTGGAATTACCGATAGGGCGGAGCCTTGCGAGTCTCTCAAGGCTACGACCGTGTTCTGTCTTGGTTTGCCGGAATATGAAGTGCTTCTCTCGGATGCCCAGCTGGAGCGGTTCCGGCAAGGTCAGCCCGTCGCCGAGGAGGCACATACGCGTGGGATTCGCGGCGACTACCTGGTGAGCACATCGCTGAGCCTGCCCGCAGGGTCTTCTCAGGGCTGGCAGATTGTCGCCGAGGTCGAACAGAGCCAGGCGGAGGTCGTGAGCCTGCACCGCGCGCTTCGCGATCCGGACGCGGTGGCGGCGGCGATCACTCGATTCGGTCGACGCGGGCTCCGACGCGCTTGCGCGCATCATGGCTGGCGGAGATGCATTTCAGGTAACCGCCAAAGAGAACGTATCGGCGCATCACTACGCGAACGTGCTCTTCAACATCCTGCGCGGCGGCACGTTTGACGATCAGTATCGGGTGTCCTCCAGGGATTTCCGAAACACCATCGAAGGGTTCAACCGTGCCGTCTTCGAACGCCATCGAGAAATGCTCGCAGCGCTGCCGGACGAGCTCCAGTACGCCGAGCTGCTCTCTATCGTGGCGGACGCGGGCGATCCGCAACTCGAGCGACTGACCCTCGAGTATCTGCCGATCACGTTTGGCCGCCGGCATGGCGACCCGAGCAGGCCTTGGAACCAATTCGAAATCCGACTGAAGGACGAGCAGGGTAACAAGCGGCTCTCGTACCAGGGCAACTGGCGCGACATTTTTCAGAACTGGGAAGCGTTGACACTGAGCTTTCCGGAGTTCGTGGAAAGCGTCATCGCCAAGTTCGTCAATGCATCGACGGTTGATGGTTACAACCCTTACCGAATCAGCAAGGAAGGCATCGACTGGGAGATCGAGGACCCCGATGACCCCTGGAGCTACATCGGCTACTGGGGCGATCACCAGGTCGTCTATCTCCTGAAGCTGCTGGAGCTGTCGAGCCGATTTCACCCGGACCGCCTCGCCGCCTTGCTGAGCAAGCCGGTGTTCAGCTACGCCAACGTCCCTTACCGCATCAAGCCTTTCGAGAGCTTGCTCGAGGATGCCAAGAGCACCGTCGTCTATGACCAGGAGGCGGCGGACCGGATCGAGCAACGGGTGGCGAACCGAGGTGCCGATGGCAAGTTGATCCTCGACGACGCCGGCGAGGTGTACCAGGTCAACCTGATCGAGAAGTTGCTCGTCACCTTGCTCAGCAAGCTAGGCAACTTCGTGCTCGACGGCGGAATTTGGCTCAACACCCAACGGCCCGAGTGGAACGACGCCAACAACGCGCTCGTAGGCCATGGCCTCTCCATGGTGACCGTGTACTACATGCGCCGCTACGTCGTGTTCTTGCAGGGTCTGTTGGCGAACGAAGCGGGCTCTGTGAGCGTATCGCAGGAAGTGAGCGAGTGGCTCCAGGATACCGCGACTGCCTTGAGCGCGGCGCGGGACGACCTGAACGAGGCCCCGGCTACCGCGGAAATGCGACGCGCCTTGCTAACTCGCCTCGGGGAGGCCGCTTCCCGCTATCGTCAGCAGCTCTACCGTCAGGAGAGGTTCTCCGGGATCGTCGAGCAACCACTCCGAGACGTCGCGAGCATGCTCGACGATGCGCTGAGCGTCATCGACCACAGCATCCGGGACAACGAGAGGGACGATGGCCTCTACCACGCCTACAACTTGCTGCACTTGAGCTCCGAAGGCATCGGCATCGAACATCTCTATCCGATGCTCGAGGGTCAGGTCGCAGCGCTCAGCTCCGGGGCTGTCGGCCCTGCGCGGGCTGTCGAGCTGCTCGAGGCGCTGTTCGAGAGCGAGATGTACCGGGCCGATGTCGATACCTTCATGCTGTACCCGGATCGTGAGCTCCCTGGGTTCCTCGACAAGAACCGCATCTCGGCCGAAGCGTTCGCGTCCATTCCGTTTCTCGCGACGCTGCTGAGAGAGGGCGACGACAAGATCGTGCTCCGTGACGAAGACGGTTGCTACCGTTTCAACGCAGACCTATCGAGTGCGAGCTCCCTTTCCGCTCGCCTTGACGATCTGATGAAGGAATTCGGGGACGAGGTGCAGCGGGCCCGCGAGCCTTTGCTCGCGCTCTACGAGCAGGTATTCAACCACAAAGCGTTTACCGGGCGTTCCGGCACGATGTTCGGCTTCGAAGGTCTGGGATGTGTCTACTGGCACATGGTCTCGAAGTTGTTGTTGGCCGTACAGGAGAGGTTTCTTGCTGCGCCCGGAGAAGGCGTGGACGAGGAAATCACTCGCCGCCTCGGCCACCTGTACTATCGCATTCGGGAAGGCCTCGGCTTCAACAAGACGCCCTCCGAGTACGGTGCCTTTCCGACGGACCCGTATTCGCACACGCCAAAGCATGCTGGTGCTCAGCAGCCAGGGATGACGGGGCAGGTTAAAGAGGAGATCTTGTCTCGCTTCGGCGAGTTGGGGTTGCGCATCAGCGAGGGGAGGGTGGAGCTCGATGTCGGGCTGCTGCGGGCGCGCGAGCTCACGGCGAGCCCGCAGACCTTTCGTTTCCTCGACGTCGACGGGCAGTGGCAGGAGCTCATGGTCCCTGAGTCAGGGTTGGCATTCACCTGGTGTCAGGTGCCGTTCATCTATCGACTCGACGATTCCGCTGAACCGGCCGTAAGCGTCACCCTCGATGACGGGAGTGAGGTCAAGCCGGTCGGACTACGGCTGCCACCTGAGCTCAGCGCCGAGCTCTTTTCGCGAAGCGGGCGCATTCGTCAGATCGAGCTCTCAATGAGACGAAACCAGTTGTTCTCTGACTGAAACGCCTCAGGGCGCGGTTGGAGGGGGGCACCCCTCGTTGATGTTGCCCCGCTTGGCGTCGAAGCTGAAGATGAGGGTGCTTCCGATGTCCCCAGCGACGATGTCGCGCTCGCGGAACGTGTTGGCTTCGATTCGGCGTCCGGTGCCTTGGTCAGCGTTGTTGTAGTCGCTGATGATCACCAACACCTGCGCGCCCTGCTCGGCGCCACCTTCGCCGAGGGCGATGCCGGAGAAGGCCCCTGTGTTGTTCGGTGCGGGGTCGGGGCCGTAGTTGTAGGCAACGGTCTCGCCGTTGGCCTCGAAGACATTGGCGAAGACAATCCACCCCGGACCCCAAGGCGGATCCGGATCATCTCCCAACGCGGTCGGGCTCGCCTGGTCCAGGAGCTCGAAGTCTTGCGCGTAGTCTGTCACGAGCTCGAGGTTCCCTGCGCCGCCCGCGCCGCCTGCGCCGCCCGCGCCGCCTGCGCCGCCTGCGCCGGTCCCAATCTCGATCAAGACGTTGTCATAGAACATGCCGGACGGTTCGAAGTTCGAAGCCGTGGCGGTGAAGCCAAACTGAAGCAGTTGTCCCTCGAGAAGCGGGTCGGTCAGATCCAAGGAAATCGAGTAGCGATCCCAGGTGTCCGGAAGGTTGGTGGTATCGAACGGGACGAAGTTGGTCCGGTTGAAACCGGAGCTGGGGTCGAGCGTCTGGAGGTATGCCCTCGCTTCGCTGTCACACCCCAGCGCGCCCCCGGTACCGCCCGTGCCGCCCATCCCGCCAGCACCCGCCATGCCCCCGGCACCGCCGGCGCCGCCGGCGCCGCCGGCGCCGCAGATACCGTCCGGTGCGGGCGGAGGAGTTCCGGTTTGGCAGCTCTTCTGGGTCGAGCAGTAGACGACCTCGCAAAGCTCGCCCCTTCCGCAATCCGTCGCTTGATCACACTCCCGAAGGCAAACCAACACGGGCGGCTTGGTGATCTCCGGATTATCGGAATCGGGTTCGTAGCTGGTGAGCGTGCAGATCAGCCCGGACCCACACGCCTCCGTGGAGCCCGGCTGATCACAGGTTTGACCAACTCCGCGGCAGCCGGTCACGGAGACCAGCGTCGCGCAGACAGCGATGAATGGCAGCAAACAGCGCACGGTGGTCCAACTAGACCACAAGCGCAGCGCGCGCGAAAGGGTGGCACGCGTGGGCACGACTGGGTTCGCGAGCGTTGATGACATCCCTAGTTCACTCTGCGAGGTTTGGGAAACAAGTTTGTTCGAACGACGAACAAACCTCCATTACCGCAGGATCCGTCAACAGATCAACCCCCAAATGAAGCTCCTCCGCGATTGTCTCCAGCGCCTCCACGCCGCCGGGGGCGCAGACGCAAGTGCTCCGGTTCACCACTGCCCTACGAAAGCACATGGCTGAGGGCTTCGAGGCAGAGGGCGACGTGTCGCGGGGTCGCCGAGGCGCCCATGAGCCCGATGCGCCACGCGCGCCCTTTGAAGTCGCCGAGGCCGCCGCCGATTTCGAGGTCGTAGTCGCGGAGGAGCTTTGCTCGGACTTCGGTGTCACTCACCCCTTCGGGGATGCGCACCAGTGTGAGGGGAGGGAGGCGGACCGAGGCTTCGATGGGGAGCTCGAGGCCGAGCTGTTGGAGGCCACCGTAGAGGGCCTGGGCTTGCTCTCGGTGCCGCGCGTAGCGGCGTTCGAGGCCCTCGTCGAGTGCGAGTCTCAGCGCCTCGTGGAGCGCGAAGATCATATTCACCGGGGCGGTGTGGTGGTAGACGCGCTGGCCGCCGAAGTACTGGCCGATCAACGACAGGTCGAGGTACCAGCTCTGGACGGGGGTCTTGCGCTTCGCCACCGCCTCGCGCGCACGGTCCGAAAACGACACGGGCGAGAGTCCGGGTGGACATGAGAGGCACTTCTGTGTTCCCGAGTAGACCGCGTCGATTCCGTGGCGGTCGACGTCGACCGGTACACCGCCGAGCGAGGTGACGGCGTCGACGACGAGGAGCGCGCCGCACGAGTCGGCGATCTCGCGGAACGGCGTGAGGTCTTGCAGCACGCCTGTGGAGGTTTCTGCGTGGACCAGTGCCAGAACTCTGAACGACTGCTTCTTTGCGATGTCCGCAACTGCGTTTGGATCGATCGCTTGTCCCCAAGGGGCGTCGACCAAGGTCACCTCGGCGCCTGATCGTTTGGCGACCTCCGCCATGCGTCCGCCAAAGACTCCGTTGCGGCACACCAACGCGTGGTCGCCCGGCTCCAAGAGATTCACGAAGCACGCCTCCATCCCTGCCGACCCCGTCGCCGAGATAGGGAGGGTCAGCGCGTTGGCAGTTCCGAACGCCTTCCGGAGCATCTCCTGCGTTTCGTCGAGCACGCGGAGGAACTCCGGATCGAGATGCCCAATCGTTGGCCGCGAGAGCGCACTCAGCACCTCGGCCGGCACGTCGGAAGGCCCAGGCCCCATCAACACGCGTTTGGTCGTCATGGCCTGCACCATACAAGACAAAGCCCCTCGAAAAAGTGATTTTCGAGGGGCTCTCATTCAGCCGGGCAGCGGCCAGGCAGCGTTGAGGAAGCTCAGTGAAGCCGTCGGTAGACGCCGACGACGACGCCGAGAATCTGCGTGCTCCGCCAATCGTTCTTCGGAATCAGAATCGGCGCCATATCCTTGTTGGCGGGCTGAAGCCGAACGTGCTCGCGCTCCGGGTAGTAGTACTTGCAGGTCGCTTCGTCGCCCACGAGTGCGATGATGACCTCGCCACGGTTGGCGTTGAGTTGCTTGCGGACGAAGACGAAATCACCGTCGAAGATGCCGGCCTCAATCATCGATTCGCCGGACACGCGAAGCCCAAACACGTCTTGCTGGCCGCCGATGAGCATCCGGTCGATTTGAACCGTGTCGTCGGGGTGCTCGATGGCTTCGGCGAGGGCGCCGGCGGCGACGCGGCCGACGATGGGAATCTCCACGAGGTTGTCGTTCGCGATGGGCGGGCGGCTGCTCGGCCTGCCGTCCGGGGTCTTCATGAGGCGAAGAGTGCGGGACTTCATGTCCTCGCGCGTGAGGTACCCCTTGCGCTCGAGGGCGCGAAGATGGTCGTTCACGCCGTTGGTGCTTCGAATCCCCAAGTGGTTCCCAATCTCACGAAGCGTCGGCGGGTAGCCCCGCGCGTGAATCGAGTCCGAAATGTACTCAAGGACCGCCTTTTGGCGTGCCGTTAGCTTGTGCATGGTTTCCCCCGCTCGCATCTCTTCACCATCCTTGCCCCTCAACCCTGGGGGCCGTTTGCCTGCACATATGTTCCCTGGAAGGTTTAGCAGGTAGGATAAAGGTACAGAGTGTCGCCTACTCTGTCAAAGAAGAGGCGATCTGTACAGCAGTGCTCAAGTGTGGGGCTGTAACCATTAGGTTTTCCCCTCGGTGAAGCCCTTCCAGAAGCGCTGCGCGATTGAGGCGACCTCATCAGGTTCGATACCCTCGAACACATGCATGGCAAGCTGCGCGGCGCCACGGAGCACGTCGAGGCCGAGGCCTGCGGCGACAAACGCTGGCCTCGGGTGGAGGATGAGCTCCCGGGCGGCGAAGGCGAGCGCCCAATCCCCGCCCTGACGGGCCCTGAGGAGGCGTTCAGCGGTCGCGCGCTCCATGAAAAGGCCCAGGTGGGTGGGGCCGAGCTGCCGTTCGATGGCGTCTGCGAGGACACGGTGGTCGCGCTGCCAGGCGCCACCAAGCGGGCCGGCCCATTCGCTCATCGCGCCGGGACCCGCGAACACGTCGAGCTTGCCTCCGTTGCGACGTACGACGGCGCCGGTCCAGAGCGCGGCGCCCTCAAACACGCCGAGCACGACGCTGTGCCCGTCCGGGAGGAGTAGGTCGGTCGCCGGCTTCGCTGCGGGCGCCACGGCGAGCAGCGCATCCGGCAAGGGGTTCGGCCAGACGCGAAGCCAATTCCCATTCCCTAGCTCTCGCAGGACATGCACGAAGCGCATGACCCGAGTGACGAAATCCTGATCTCCGTCGAGCGGCTCGGCGAGGTAGCTCTCGACCTCGCCCATCGCGCGGTCGCGCATGACGATGCAGGCGCGGGCCTCCGCAACCTGACAGAGCGTCTCGAGATCGCCGGGAGAAGGCAGAGTCGATGGATCGACCGAGCCGCGCTCCGTATGAAAGCAGGCGATGGGCACCGCGGCCCGGTTCACCACGACGAGCAAGACCCCGTGCGGCTCGTTGTGGCCCACCAGGAGCGACACCAGCCGGTCCCACGACGCTTCATCGAACCCGAAGAATGCGAAGTCCTCGCTGATCACGGCGCGGACTCTAGCACGCTGAGGTCAACCTGGTGTGAGAGTGTCGACCGCGGCGGGGTAGGCATCGACCATTAGATACACGCGGACGTTCGCTGGCACGTTCTCCACATCAGCAAGATCGAGGGTCACGCTCTGCACGGTTCCCGTCTCCGGCGCGCGCTCGGTGCGCTCGGTGTAGTTGAGCCCGACGGGCACGCCCGTGTCCGCGTCCAAGACGAGAAGACCGAAGTTGTGTTCTTGGCTCAGCAGGGTGCTGTCGGTGAGCGTGGCGGCGATGGCATCGTCCGTTCGCGAAAAGCCGACGGTCCCGAGTCCCGAAGGCGCGCTCTGCGTCCCGTCGCCAAACGGGCGGAAGTTCGCACCACCTACCGCGTCGAGCAGACCGGTCTCGGGATTGCAGAAGCCGAGCGCGTCGAGAAACACCCCGTAGAAGGTGATCTCGTCGCAGATCGTCTTGGCGTTCAGCGAGGTGCTGCCGATCGCGTTGCCCGTCGCATCGAGGGTCGTCGCCACCCGAAAGAGCTGGAACGGAAGAGGAAAGCCGTTGAACTCGATTGTGAAACCTTCCTCGTTGATCATCGTCAGCAGACCGTCGTCCCATCGAAACACCAGTGGAAAGCGGACCTGAGAGATCGGGTTCACGACGATGCCGCCCTCAGCGTCGCGCGCGCCCCCGACGCCCCAGCCGATGACTTCGTCACCTTCGCCCTCGACGAGGCCGATGACGTAGTGAATCGAGTCGAACCCGATTTGATTGTAGCTCGGCAAGATGGTCGGGAGGGGCGCTGCGATCCGGTAGAGCTCGACGATGCCGGTGTCTTCGCCGGGCGCGCTTGCCACGTCGAACGGAAAAGCAGTGGGGCTACGCGCTGGGATGTCGAAGCGAAACGTCTCATCGAACGTGCCGCCCGAACTTTCTCTAAAGGTGAAGCGGAGACCTTGTCGGTAGACGAGCTGATCGACGTACCGGCCGCGCACACGCACTTCGATCGTCCCGCCTTCGTCCCCGACCCACGGTGTGCTCGGCAGGACGGTGATGTAGCGGCGGTCGCCGGATACATCCGAAGAGATTTCGGTCTCGCTGGTGGATGTGACCTCCACGCTGTCGGACACGATCGCGGCCAGCTTCGTGTTGCCGCCTTCACGGACGAACAGGCTGAAGGTCAGTGCCTGGTTCCCGGTGATTTGGGTGGGTGGCTCTATCTCCAGGCCGCCAAAGCTCGTGGTGTACACGATGAAGACGCCGTCATCGGGAATCGGCTCACCCGGGCCCACGGTGCATCGCTCGTCGCTCAGGCCGGGGCGCAAGCAGTAATCATACGGAACGGCGAACACCTCGCCGGTTTCTCCCGAGAGCACGACGAACTCCTTGCCGAGCGCAGGCGACGAGTTGAGGTCATCCCGCTCGTCGTCGATGAGCTGAAGCGACCATCGGAGCGACCCATCGGGGTTCAGGACGAACATCTTTCCCTCGCCGGAGCCGACATAGATGTTGCCGTCGCCGTCGATCGCGGGGGACGAGCGAATCGGCTCCCCGGTGTCGTACCCCCACACGAACGAGCCGTCCGCAGGGTCGATGGCGTAGATGGTGCCGTCGGCCGCAGGTTGGATGATCGTGCCATCAGCGGCCTGTGCCGGGCTTGCGTAGATGTGATCCCGGGCGCCGTAGGTCCAGAGCTCTTCGCCATCGCTTTGGCGCAGTCCGTAGAGGAAGCCATCGAATGCGCCGGCGGCGACCAAGCCGTCGGGATCCGTGGAGGCGATCATGGGGCTCGCCGCGACGGTTCCATAGGCGGCGAAGTCCCAAGTGCCGACGCCACCCACGGCGTTCAACCCGAAGATGTTCACGCCCAACGGGTAATTGCTGCCCATGAAGAGCTCGTCGGTCTCCGGGTTGAGTGCAAGCAGCGACCAGGTCTGGTCCGAGGTCACGAAACACCATTGCTGCGTACCGTCGTCTCGGTCGATCGCGTAGGTGCATCGGTTGTCGTTCGGCGCGTAGAGCGTGCCATCCAGTCCCATCGCGACGTTCCCCTCGAACCAGTTGATCAGCGCGCCATGAAGTGACGGCGGGTCGGCTTCGAACTTCCACACCTCTTCACCATCTTCACGATCGAGGGCATAGAGAAAGCCGTCGCCGGAGCCGAAGTAGATCAGGCCGCGATCATCGAGCAGGGCGGACGAGTCGACGACCTCGCCTGTCAACACTGACCACAGCTCGTTGCCGTTCTTGTCGAGCTTGTAGAACACCTGGTCGCCGGAGCCGACGTACACGTTGTTGTCGCCGTCGATCACGGCCGTGGAGAAGATGCCCTTGCCGGTCTGAAACACCCAAGGATCCGCCCCCGTGTCGATCGGCAACACAGGGCTTCGCCCCGTTTGCATTGCGGTTCGACGGAACTTTGGCCAGGGGCTGTCGCTATCCATCGGGACGGCGTACTCGAACTCGGCGACTTGCGTGCGGCCGCCACCTTCGCCGCCCGCACCGCCTTCGCCAGCCAGCCCGCCTGCACCGCCTGCGTCGCTCGTACAACCCGCCGTGCCTACGATGAGCGACACAGAGAGCATTGACCAGAGCGTTGCCGTAGTTGCCTTCACAGGACCACCTCCTTCGCCGACGGAAACGCTAAGCGTGGGCTCCAATCCCGTCAACGCATCGCGGCGCCCGTTTGCTCATTGTCACGCGCAAACCTTGCGCCTCGTCAAACATCTCGTCTACAACCCGGGCGTGAGCTTCGTTTGGGTCGCAATCGGGGGAGCCGTAGGATCGTGCATGCGTTATTGGGTGTCGCTCGTGCTCGGCCCCGTCACGCTGACCCACGGGTTCCCGTGGGCGACGCTGGCCGCCAACGTACTCGGCTCGCTCGGCCTCGGCTTGGCATTCGTGTTGGGCGAGGGGCGCACTTGGTTCGGCGCCGACTTGCGATTGCTCCTCGGCACGGGCGTGATGGGAGGCTTCACGACGTACTCCGCGTTCAACCTCGAGAGCATCGGCTTGATGCAAAGCGGAGCCTGGGGGCGCGCAACGCTCTACATGGGCGGCACGGTCGTCGTCTGCCTCGCGGCCGGCGCCCTCGGGGTCATGCTCGGACGCGCGATTCGGGGCTAGCTCACTGCTCCGGATGGCCTAGCAGCCAAACGCGCGCAGTGTGGAAGGTGGCGTAGACAGCCCCGGCGCCAAGCGCCAGCCCCCCGAGCCAATAGCTCTCCTGCGACAGAAGGATGGCGCCCGCAATGATCAACGAGCCGACGACCAGACCGCTAAAAGTGCGGCGGCCGAGGCGGTCGGCGGCCGATTCGAGTTGTGTCTGTTGGGTCCGAATGCTGAACGCGCCGCTCCGGAGATCCTCGAGAATCTCTTCGAGCTGCAGAGGCATTTCCGACGCCGCGGCGCCGAGGCGCCGCAGACCGCGGAACGCGTTCTCGGTCATCCGCTCCGGCGAGTAGCGCTTCTGAAAAAGCTGAATGAAGTGAGGCCGGACCTCTTCGAGCAGATCGAGCTCCGGATAAATCTGCTTGCCGATGCCCTCTACCGTCATGAGGCTCTTGCCGAGCATCAGAAACTCGCTCGGCACCTCGACTCCGAACTTCCGTGAGCCCGCCACGAGGTCACGGAGCAGCGGGCCGAGCTCGATCTCCTTCAATCTCTTCCCGAGATAGCGCTGCGCCAGCGTCGCGACCTCCGCGTCGTACGCGTCGCGATTGATCTTGTGGGTAGGGCGCCCAATCGCGTAGAGCGCGTCGGCAATCCCGCTGTAGTCTTCCCGCACTGCGGCGAGCACGAGGTCTACGACGCGATCTCGCATCTTGGGGGAAAGCCGGCCCACCATGCCGACGTCCACCATGCCGATCACGGGATTGTCGTCGGCGCCGAGGATGATGATGTTCCCGGGGTGCGGGTCGGCGTGAAAGAAACCGTCTTCGAAGATCTGTTGCACGATGATCTCGACGGAGCGCTTCGCCATGAGCTCGCCGCTGACGCCGGCGCGCTGCGCCGCGTCCACTTTGCGCCCTTCGAGATACTCGAGGGTCAGGACGCGCTTGGCGCTCGCACGCCGGTAGACTTTGGGGAACTTCGCATGATCGTTGTGCCGGAAGTTCGCCGTGAAACGCTCGTGGTTGTCGGCTTCGAGCGAGAAGTCGAGCTCGGCGGCCACCGAGCGGTCGAACTCCTCGACGAGGCTGATCGGCCGATAGAGATGTGACTCTGGCATCGATCGCACGACCGCCTTCGCGAGCCAGTAGAGCAGGTCGACATCACGGGCCATGACCGCTTGAACCTTCGGGCGCTGCACCTTGACGACGACGTCGACGCTCTCTTCCCCGTTGCGCAGCCGAGCTCGATGCACCTGAGCGATAGACGCGGAGGCGAGGGGGCATTCATCAAAGGTCTCGAACACCTCAGCGAGCTCGCAGCCGAGCTCCCGCTCGACTTGCTCCCGAATCGACTCAAACGGCTCTGGCGGGACGTCGTCCTGGAGCTTCTTGAGCTCCAGGAGAATGTCCTCGGGGATCGAGATCCGCGCGCGTCGACATCAGCTGACCGAGCTTCACGAAGGACGGTCCGAGATCCTCGAGCACCTTGCGAAGACGAATCCCCGTAGGCATCCGCCCACCATCGTCGCGCTTCCGCCCCGGGATCAGCGTGCTCAGTCCAGTCCGGTCGACGACCTCGCCGAAGCCGTGAACCGCCAGCACGGCAGCGATCTGACGAAGACGCTCGAGGTCACGCACGGTGGTGAGGAGGGATGCCATGGCGCGGGAAGCGTAGCACCCGCGGCTGCCGGCGGAGCCGGTGGAGTAGGGGCAGGAGCGGGGTACGGCAGGAGCGGGGTACGCAGGAGCGGGGTACGCAGGAGCGGGGTACGCAGGAGGTCGAGCTTTTTGTTTGTACCACCCGCCCACCCCCACCGCGTAATCCTCCCTCCGCGGCGCTCGCTGCGCTCCGCCTTGGCGGCGCCGGTGGCGCCGGGCTTCGCCCTTCGGGCTCGCATCCCCGCATGTCTTGAGGGCGGCAGCGCGAGCCGGAACGGCGAAGCCCGGCGCGAATGCGCCGCCAAGCCCAAGCGAAGCAAGGGGCGCGGAGGGAGGATTACGGGTGGGGGTGGGCGGGTGGATTCAAATAAACCTCCCGACGCCAATCGCGTTCCACAACCCCAAAACCACCAAACGACCCCCACCGCTTCGTATTTACGGCTACGAAACAATTCAGAAATAATCGGGGGGTACATCGTCTTGCATCGGCGGTTCTCGTTGGGCTGCTTGAAGTTTCGGAGGTCCCATGAAGAAGGTGGAAGCCATTATAAAGCCTTTCAAGCTCGATGAGGTGAAGGACGCCCTCAACGAGGTAGGCATCAAAGGCATGACCGTGACGGAGGTCAAAGGATTCGGCCGCACGGGTGGTAAGCGAGAGGTCTATCGGGGGTCCGCGTACGTGGTCGACTTCGTCCCTAAGGTGAAGGTGGAAATCATCGTCCCGGATTCCCTCGTCGCCCAAGTCATAGAGGCGGTTGAAAACGCTGCGAAGACGGGCCGAATCGGTGACGGTAAGATTTTCGTGTCCGGCATCGAAGAGGCCGTGCGAATTCGTACCGGTGAGCGCGGCGAAGCAGCGGTCTAGCCGACGGCCAGTGTTTGGGGGGCGCCTCGTCGGGACAAGAGCCCGGCGGGGCGTTCTTGTGTCCATCGCGCCAAACCTCGCGGATTCCGGAGATTTGTCGGATCGCACGGGTTTGACCCGGTGTTGCCCGGTCAGATACCCTTTGCCCACAGCGCCGTTACATGGGGAGGAGTGCTTCAAGACTGGCCGCGCAGACGGTCCGAGTTCTACCGCGTAAGCGGCTGAGCAGGGCGCTTGGCCGGCTTACGTCCGCTCGGGCTCCCCAGCCAGTCCTCGATGCCGCCGTAAGGGCGTTCGTTCGCGTCTACGACGTGGACCTCAGTGAAGTCGACATGCCGTCGCGCGGATTCCGGACCTTCGATGAGTTCTTCACCCGAAGGCTGGTCGCAGGGGCCAGGATCGTGGACCCGGATCCGAGAGCGATCGTCTCTCCCGCGGACGGACGCATGGAGGATCTCGGCACAATTTCGCCGGCCGGTGAGCTCCTCGTGAAGGGTCAAGCGTACACCGCCGCGGACTTGCTAGGCGACGCGGAAGCAGCAGCGGGGTACGAGGGCGGACACTACTTCATCGTCTACCTCTCGCCTCGGGATTACCACCGCGTACACGCGCCGACCTGCGGAAGCGTGCAGTATGTCCGGTACGTTCCAGGCACTTTGTACCCAGTCAACCGCATTGGGACCGATCATATCCCACAGCTTTTCGCCAGGAACGAACGTCTTGCTATTGTGCAGGAGGGGAGCGTTCACGGAACGGTGACGACGATTATGGTGGGAGCAATCGGTGTGGGACGCATCGGCTTGAGCTTTGACGAGGTGGAGACGAACGTCGGCCATGAGCCTGGCGTCCGTAGCTACGCCAATTCGCCAATCCCACGTGATCGCGGAGACGAGCTCGGCGTGTTCCACATGGGATCGACGGCTATCGTAATGACACCGCCGGCCTGCAAGCTGGAGGTCGTGGCCGAGCGCGGTTGCTCGGTGCGCATGGGTGAGTGCATTGCCAGAGGGGACATCGCGTGAGCGGCGAGTCTGCCGACAAGTCCGAGAGCCTCCGCGCTTCGCGACGTCGCCGCGCGCTGCGCGTGCCGATCGCCGACATCCCGCGAGCGAGCGCACTCGATGACGCGGCGGAGACGCGCGGGAACGGCAACGGTGCCGCGGCTGAGCTTTCGAACGTCGTGGAGCTCGATACGGCGAGCAGCGTGAGTGCCGCGCTCGACTTCATAGAAGACCGAGATCCGACCGAGCCCACGTTCATGACGGAGCCGGATCCGCTCGGCGGCGATGATCACATCGAGATCGAGGCGGATGAGCTGTCGGATCCGGGGCTCGACGTCCACTTCAGCGACCTGCCTTCGGAGCGCCCGTCGCCAACGGGATCCTCGATGCCAGCCGCCGAGCCACGTTTCAGCGAGCCCCCGGAAGAGCTCTTCCTCGAGGACGCGGACGTGCTGTCGAGAAGCGATATCGCGCCTCCCGCCGACCAGGCCGCGGAGATGATGATTCCCATCCCGAAGCCGCCGCCCCCTCCGACCGAAACGACGGAGACGAAAGCGCCCGAGGTCGAGCTGGATGGCGATGCGCCATGGTACGAGCACTTCTTCGGCGAAGCGTATCTGCGCACGGTTCGCGGGACAACTCCCAAAGAGGTGGCGCTCGAGTGCGATTTCATCGAGCGCGCGCTGCGCATTCCGGTCGGGGCCCGCGTCCTCGACGCCGGATGTGGGCTCGGTGCCCAAACGGTCGAGCTCGCAGCCCGTGGCTACCACATGGTGGGGCTCGATATTTCCTCGACCATGGTCTCGCGCGCATACGACGAAGCGGAGGACCGTGGCCTGCAAATCGACTTCGTCCGCGGTGACATGCGGGAGATCACGTTCGAGGAGCCGTTCGATGCGCTCCTCTGCTGGGGCACCACGTTTGGCTACTTCAGCGAGGACGAGAACGAGCGCACGATTCGCCAGTTCCACCGCGCGCTGCGACCCAATGGCATGCTGCTGCTCGAGGTGGTCAACCGCGACTTCATGATCAGCTCGCAACCGAATCAGGTATGGTTCGAGGTGGACGGCGCCGTGTGTATGGAAGAGACCGACTTCGACTACGAGGCGTCGCGCCTCCGGGTAAAGCGCCGCGTCGCGAGCCACAGCGGCCAGCAGAACGACCGGCACTATTCCGTTCGGCTCTACGCGCTCCACGAAATCCGTGGTTTGCTCGAGCGCAACGGGTTCCGCGTCGACGAGATCAGCGGCCGCGAAGCCACGCTTGGGGTTTTCTTCGGCGTGCATTCGCCCAAGATGATCGTCCGCGCCGAGCGCTTGCCGGGTCCGTTCGCGGAAAACAGCAGCAACCCGCCGCCGGTACCATCGACCCCTTCGCTCCCGAAGGGGGCGCTCCGGCCGTCGGAATTCCCGTCGGGGCCGACGAGCGACGAGTAGCGACGGCCTCGAGCCCGTGGCTACTCGACCGCGATCCCGCTGCCCGTCAGCACGTATTCGACGCGACACGGCAATGATAGGAACGGCCCGCCGAGGGCTGCCACTGCGGGTGTACAGTCGGCGCCGCTAAGCGGGATGATCTCCGTCATCTGCGCGCCGCTCAACGTCAGGAGCGTTGGCTCCACACCGGCGTCCGCGACGCTTTCTTCTTCATCTTCTTCGGAGGTCTCGAGGTCTTCGACGACGAAACTGAAGGTGTCGCGCTGGGTGACCGAGCAGCCGACGTAGCCGCGGAAGCGGTCGGGTTCGATTACCATCCAGCTCTGGCTCACGGTGAAGGTGAATTCGTTGTCCTTGTAGAGGCCCGCGAACGTCGAGCCGCCTTGCCGTCGCCAGTATGCGCGCCCGCCCTCCTCGAGGCGCAGGTCGAAGGTGAGGTCGAGCGGGTCAGGCGACGGAATGACCGGGCCACAGCTCTGCTCGACCATCAACCCGGTCGCTTCAAACATGCCCACCGGCTCGCCTGGAGCGTCTTCGCCCTGACCCCAGCAGGCCGTCGCGAGCAACGCCGCGGCAAGAAGCATCCAACGCATGCCCGAGACGTAGCGGCAGACCCGGGCTAGGGTCAAAAAAAGGCGGTCAGTACCGGATCTCGAAACCGCAGCGGAAGTTGACCCGCGTGGTCACGGGCTTGCCGCTTTCGTCGATCGGCGGCTTCCACTTCTCCCCTTGAAGGGCTTTCTTGCACGCTTCGCCGAACTGGTAGCCGACTGGATCCTCGCTCAGGATCCGAATCTTCGCCGGGAGGCCGTCGGGCCCGATGTAGAGCCGCGCGTTGGCGCCCCCTTCGACGCCCTCTTGTCGGGCCTTCTTGGGGTAGAGCTTTTCTAGCTTTGCTTTCAAACTCGGCGGAATCGGTCTGCTCGACAGGTCGCCCACGTCAACGACGACGCCGATCCCGGACCCCCCGATGATCCCCCCAACGACGCCTTCACGGCTCCGTCCGCTGACCACCGCGTCCGGCCGCCCGATCGGCCCCTCGCGACTGTCGCCGGACCCGGGGTCGACGGCCCAGGAGCCGGGCTCCTCGCCGTCGTTCGTCAGAACGATGTTGTCGAAGGCGACTGGTGTTTCCGGTGCTGCCGCCGGAGGCTCCTCGAGGAGCTCCTTCGGGGGATCCTTCGGAGCCTTGAAGGTCTTCGGCCTGGGCGGCGGCTTGACCCGCTCCGGAGGAGCAGGTTCCGGCTCCTCGATGGGCTCTGGCTCTTCCTCCTCGGGCGCGGTCACGAGTTGCTCGTCCACAATCGAGACCAGCACCGCGTCCGAAGCATTCCCGTCTCCGTCACCCATCGGGACTGCTGGCATCGCACCTATCAGCCCGGCATGCGTCACGGTCGCCAGGAGGACCCACATTGTTTCGAGCGCCCATGGCGGCAGATTCTCGAGCGGACTCGTCATGGCTTCCGTCGCGAGTTGACTCAGCGTCCGATCTCCTCGGGCCGCACGTTGATCGCGAACTTGGTGATCCGCTCTTGGCGCAGGATATCGATGACCTGCACGACCTTTGCGTGCGCGATGCGGCCGTCCGCAGCGATGACCGCGCGAATATCCTCATCGGTCTCACGCGCGGCGCGGACCTTCAGCCGAAGCTCCTCCGGTGTCGCGGGAATCGTATCGAGGAAGATCTGCCCATTTTGGTCGATGGACACCGCCAACGTGGAGGGCGTCTGCTCGCCGGTGGCCGCTTTGGGGAGCTCCATCGGGATGGTCTTCGACACGATTGCCGTGGCCGTGACCATCAGGATGATCAACAGTACCAGCACGACGTCGACCAGGGGCGTCACGTTGATATCTGTGATCAGATCGTCGTCGTCACCGGATCGCGCTCCGCCAGCCATGGCTACTCCGCTCCGTTGCGCCCGGTGCCCTTGAGGTACGCGAGCAGGTCGCGGCCAAGCGCGTCCGCCCAGGTGAGGCGGTAGCGGATCAGGCGCTGGAAGTAGTTGTAGAAGGCAACGGCGGGAAGGGCGACGAGGAGGCCGATGGCCGTGGCGACCAATGCCTCACCAACCTCGGTCATCAGCCCGCTGGTCACCTTGCCCGCGCTTTCGTCGAGCACGTGGAACGCCTTGATGACGCCGATGACGGTGCCTAGCAGCCCCACGAACGGGGCGTTGTTGCCCACGGTGCCGAGGAATCCGAGGTTGCGCTCCATCTGGGTTCGCGCAACCGCGGTTTCGCCGGCGAGGCGCTCCTCCACGGCAGCCGGTCCGTCGCCGACGACTTCGATGCCCGAGTACACGATGCGCGCCTGGAACGACTTCGACTGGGCGAGACGCTCCCGCGCGCCCGCAATGTCGTTCTTGGCGAGCAGAAGCCTCAAGTCCTCTTGAACCGCCCGGACGTCGTCCCTCGAGGAGAAGAAGTAGTAGATGCGCTCGAAGATGATCGCGACGCCGATGATGGATAGGAAGATTAGAAGCCACATGACCCACGTGGCGCCGAGCATGGCGAAGGCTGTGAGTCTCTCTTGAATGTCGATCATGCTTTTCCTCGGATGGAAGCGCGCTCTTAGCCGGAATTGGGGGCAGGTGCATCCCGCTTGAGAATCTCCCTGACCAGTATGGTCGCGTAAGAACCCGCGGGAAGGGTGAAATCGAGCGTCGCCGTATGGTCACTCACACTAAGGCCGATCGCGCCCACCGGAACCCGGACGAGGCGCCGCGTTCCAGGCGCCACACGCTTCCACTTCGCGAAATGGGCAAGGGTTAACTCTGCCTCGATGAGGAGAGCCTCCTCTCTGTCCCTGGCTTCACCGGTGGGCCAGCGCATCTTCGCCCCGAACATCGGGCCCGTGGGGCTGAGCTCCCATGCGTCCGCTCTCGGCTGATCCGCTGCGGGATCCTCCGACACGAAAACACCGCCAGATTCGTGCTTTTTTAGGACATCGCCGGCAAAAACCTTCCCAAGTGTCGAGGTTTTGACCCGTGCCGCAACGCAGCGATTGAAGAGCTCGGATTGCACGGCAGACATCTGGAGCTTTCGTTGGAAGCCTGCGCGAGGTGCGCGGGCTTCTCCGCGAACCCACCGAAGGCCGCGTTCGGCGTTGTCGCCCTCGCGGCCGAAGCGCTGTGCCCCGTAGTAGTTGGGAAGGCCCTCCGCTTCGATCGTCGACAAGACACGGCGGAGGTCGCCGATTCTGGACGGCTCGACGCGTTGCAGGCGCAGCACGAAGCGGTTGGCGCGAAGGTGCCCGGTTCGAAGCTTCTGTGGGTGAGAGACCGCGTCCAAGACGCGGACCCCTTCGACCTCCGCTTGCTGCACCGCTTCGGGCGTCGTCCCGGCGAGGCTGATCCACTGGCGCGTGACCGCGTTGCGGTCCTTGAGCCCCGCCCAGCCGGCCCCACGGGGGTCGGTGCCCAGGGCGCCGCAAAGGGCTCGGACTGCGTCGGGCGTCGTCATCATCCGTTTTTCGATGAGGGCGAAGACATGGTCGCCATGGCCGCTGGGCCCGTACGCGGGAACCTCCTCGACCTCGAAGTCCTCGGGCGTGACGCGGAGCTCGCCCTCGATGGGGGCGATATCGGAGGTGAGATAGGGCAGCGTCATCGTTCGGCGGTTCCTGTAGACCATCGGGATGCCATTGGGTAGACACCGGGGGTGGGTTCGGAGATTTCGACGCGCGTCGGGGATGCGCTCCGGCGTCAGCTCGAGGCGGGCTGCGCTGCAGGCGTCTTTCCAGGAGCCAGTGCCTCGGCGGCCATCTGGGAAGGGAGCGGCTGGCGCTACCTCGAAGTGTGCGCCGGCCTTCGCGGCGCCGGCGCGGCCGCCGTGACGCCCGAGACCATCTATGACTTGGCTTCGCTGACCAAGCCGTGGGTTGGCACCACAGCCCTGCGCCTCTACCAGGCGGGCTCGTTTCCGCTCGACGCGCCCGTCGAAGGGCTCATCCCGGAAGCGGCCGGGCTTCCGATCGGAGCGCAGACATGGGACGCCGTCCTGAGCCACCGCTCGGGCCTCGCGGCCTGGGAGCCGTTCTACGAGCGCATCCCCGCGAAGCCAGGCTCTCAGGAAGCCTCCGCGTGGATCCTGGCCGACCTGTTGCCGCGATGGGATCCGAGCAGGGTGGGGACCTCCGTCTACAGCGACCTCGGCTACATCTTGGCGGGGGTCGCGATGGTCCGCAGCGCCGGTGCTTCCCTCGATGCGCTCGTCGCGGAGCGCGTGGCGATGCCGCTCGGGCTCGGCGAGCTCGCGTTCTTCGGGGCAAGCCGTAGCAACGATGGATGGGAGGGCAGGTGTGCACCCACAGGATGGTCCCCTTGGCGGGGTCGCGTTCTTTGCGGGGAGGTGCACGACGACAACTGCGCGGCGCTCGGTGGCGTCGCGGGGCACGCGGGAATGTTTGGCACGGCGCACGGCGTGGCGAGGTTCGGAGCCGCATGTGTCGGGGCCTGGCACGGCCGTCGGGGCGCGCTGGAAGAGGAATCGATTCGGTTCGCGACCGCGCCCCGTCCGGGCGGGACGCACCGTCTCGGATGGGATGGCAAAGCTCAGGAAGGGAGCGCGGCGGGCACGAGGCTCGATTCGGACGCGTTCGGTCACCTCGGTTTTACCGGCACCTCGATTTGGTGTGACCCACGAAGGCAGCTCGTGATCGCGCTTCTCACGAATCGCGTCGCCGTGTCCGATGACAATGCGGCGATCCGCGCATTCCGTCCCGCATTCCACGACGCCGTGGTCGACGCCTTCGACGGCCGCTAGCGGGCGGCTTCGACGAGGCGCTCCAAGAGCTTCGAGTTCGTCGCGTAGGAGTGCGCGTTGCGCGCAGCCCGGGCCATCGCCTTGGGGTCCCCTACCAGCACGACGAGGCTCTTGGCGCGGGTCAATGCGGTGTAGAGCAGGGCCCGGTTGAGCAACATGAAGTGGGCGTTGTGTAGAACGATCACGGCCGCGGGAAACTCGCTGCCTTGGACCTTGTGGATCGTGCACGCATAGGCGAGCGAGATCGCGTCGAGCTCATCCGGCCCATACTGGACCTCGCGCCCGTCGAAGCGGACGAACGTGATGCCGCCTTCCATGCGCGCCACCTCGCCGAGGTCGCCGTTGTAGACCTCCTTCTCGTAGTCGTTGCGGAGCTGCATCACCTTGTCGCCCCGCCGGAACGCCGTGGGCGTCGCATCCTTGCGCTCGTTCGGATTGAAGGCGTCTTGAAGGGTTTCGTTGAGCCTGTTGGTCCCGAGCGGCCCCCTCCGCATCGGTGTCATGACCTGGACGTCCGCGAGCGGGTCGAAGCCGTACGCCACCGACATCCGTCTGAGCGCTTGCACCAGGCGCTCTACGATCGCCTCCGCATCGGTCTCGGAGATGATGAACAAGTCGCCATCGCCCTTCGTGCCTCTCGGAGTGGGTTCAGGCATTCCGCCCTCGAGCACGGTGTGCGCGCCGCGGACGATTGCGCTTTGTTGTGCTTGACGGAACACCTCCTGCAGGCGCACCGTGGTGCATACACGAGACGCGATCAGATCGCGGAGCGGCTGACCCGGGCCTACGGGCGGCAGTTGATCGATGTCACCGACCAAGACGAGGGTCGCGCTCGCAGGGATCGCCGCGAGGAGTTGAGACGCGAGCCGGATGTCGAGCATCGATGCTTCGTCGACGAGTATGAGCTCGGCATCGAGTGGGGACTGAGCGTTTCGGTTGAAGTGCCCGGTTGCCGGGTTCCATTCGAGCAGCCGGTGGATCGTCTTCGCTTCGATTCCAGATGCCTCGGAGAGCCGCTTTGCCGCCCTCCCTGTGGGCGCACAAAGCGCAACCCGCCGTTCGAGCGCGGCGTGGGCCTGCACGATTGCGCGCACCGTCGTGGTCTTGCCTGTGCCCGGGCCGCCGGTGAGGACCAACAGGTGGGTGCCAAGTGAGGCGTCAACCGCGCTTCGTTGCTTTTCGCTGAGCGCGTGGTCGTACGTCTTTGCAGGCAGTTTCACTCTCGGGCGGTTCGCAAGCGCGCTGAGCGCATCCGCGACTTGGACTTCGGCACGATAGAGGGGAGGGGGATACACCGCATCGCCCTCGATGCTCAGGAGGTCGCGTGCGCGAAGCCGCTCGACCGCTTCGTCGAGCGAATCGGACGGCACGTCCAGTTGATCGAGTCCGGTCGAGAGCTGCTCGCGGGTCGCGAACACGTGCCCGTCATCGACGGCCTTGCCGACTAGGTGCAAGACCCCACCTTGCACACGACGCAAGTCGTCTCCCGCGATGCCGAGTGCATCCGCAATTCGATCTGCCGTTCGAAAACCGATGCCCCGGATCTGCTCTGCGACGATGTACGGGTCGTCTCGTACGATACGGGGCGCCTCGGGGCCGTACTTGCGAACGATCTCCCGCGCGGTCGCCGGGCCCATGCCGAGGGCGTGCAGGAAGCTCATTGTCTCCGCTTCGATGCGCCTTTGCCGCACGGCCTGGGCGATCGACTTGGCGCGTTGCTTCCCGATGCCCGAGACCTCCCTCAAGCGAGCCGACTGGGTGGCGATGACGTCGAGCGTGTCGGGTCCGAAACGCTCGACGAGACGGGTCGCGAGAGCCGGTCCGATACCGGGAATGAGCCCCGAGCCGAGGTAGCGAATCATGCCCTTCTCGGTCGCGGGAATCGTCGGTGTGAAGGAGGCGACCCGAAACCGCGGTCCATAGACCGCGTGCTCGGTCCAACGACCCACGAGCCGTACGTTTTCCCCCGCGGCGATCTGCCCGAGGTCACCCACCGCCGTCCGCTCGGCGAGGGGCCCGGAGTCCTCGTCGGAGCCCAGGCGGATCACGCAAAACTTCCCGTCATCACTGCGGAAAAGGACGTCCTCGACGACGCCCTCGAGGACCTGCTCTGCGTCTCTCGAGCCCACGATTCTGGGGGAATCTATCAGTCTTGTGTTCCGAGCGCTTCCGAGTTGTGCTTTCTTCGGAAACATCCGCTAGGGTTAAAGGCAGCACGGATTGGATCGGAGGGGGATGAGCACTCAGCCGCGTCTCAGCGCGCCCATTGCACGCATACAAGTCAGGACCTCGGAGCCCCGGAAGCGCAGCGCCTCTGGGGTAGGGGATTGGCGTTCGGCCGAGCCCTCACGCGAGGCGGAGATGATCGAGGGCGAGGACCCCCTCGTCGAGAGCTCACATCCGCCGTTTTACCCGTTCCCGCTGCGGGTAAGCGACGACGACCAACGCTGAGCCCGATTGGACGCTTCGTTGCGCACGAAACCAGCGATTGGTAAGAGCGCTCGATGCCCCCGACCACCATCGCGATTCTAGGGGCCAAGGGAGGGGTTGGCACCTCCCTCTTCAGCGCCAACCTGGCGATTTACCTGGCGACCATTGGAAAACGGGTCGTTGCCGTCGACGCGGACCCGTCGGGCGCCGACCTCCATGCGATGCTGGGCGCCGGCCCACGCGTGGCACCGTACGTCGCGCCGACGCCCGCCTTTGGTGCCGAGGGAAGCCTCGGGAGCTTGGCGTCCACGCTCGGTCACGATGCGGTCAACACGCTCGCACCTCGCGAGCCCGTCGAAGGACCGATCCCCGGCTTGCGATGGATGGACGGGGGGCTCAGCGAGCCACACCGCGGCTCCGCGCGCCGGAGCTCGTTGCGCGAGCTCGAACGGCGCCTCGACAAACTGGACGTCGACTTCGCCGTGGTGGATCTCGGCTCTGCTGCGACGGATGCCGCGATTCGATTTTGGTGCCGAAGCCCACACCGGCTAGCACTGACCATTCCCGAGCCGAACGCGGTGAGCGGCCTCTACCGTCTCGTTCGAAAAGCATTCGCCGCCACTGCGTTGGAGCATACGGGCGATGAGGCGCAACAGAGCGCGCTCCACGAAGCCTTCGCCAAGGCGGGGCACTCTCCTGCGCCATCCGACATCGCTTCGCTCGTGCGGCTCGAGTGGCCAGAGCTCGGTCAAGCCCTTCGTGAACAGATCGCGTCCTTGCGCTTTCCCTTCATCGTCAATCAAGCGCGGTTGCGGGCCGATCTCGAACTCGGTGACCAGGCGACCGTCGCGGTGCGACGCCGATACGGCGTGCACTTGAAGTACCTCGGCTACGTCGAACACGATGACGCCGTACGCTCGTGTTCGCGCAAGCGGCGACCCCTCCTTCTCGAAAGCCCTGGTTGCAGAGCAAGCCGCAACATCGAAAAGATCGCGCGCCGGCTCTTCGCCTCACAAGAGGGTCGGCGCGATCGAGAGCCCTGGCGCGAGGTGCCGCAGAGCTCTCACCACGATGTGCTCGAGGTCGAACGAGGCGCCACCGACGAAGAAATTCGGCGGGCATACAAGCGCATGTGCACGGTATTCGACGTGGAAAACCTCGCAACCTTCGGGCTCTTCGACGAAGACGGGATCGATGTTGCGCGGGCGCGCATCGATGAGGCCTACGATGTCCTCCTCGACCCTGCGCGACGACGGCCGTACGAGATCTCCGTATTTCCCGAGGCCCCAGATGCCAAAGTCGAGGCCGAAGAGGAGCAGGTGCCGAGCGCGGAGCTCCCGCCTGCGCCGAGCATTACGCCCGACACGGAGTTCAGTGGCGACCTGTTGCGCGCAGTGAGGCAATCTCAGGGAACGAGCCTCGATCAGATCAGCGAGAGAACCAAGGTTGGCACGAGCTACCTCCGCTGCATCGAGGAAGAAGAGTTCGAGCGGTTGCCGGCGGCGGTCTACGTGCGCGGATTCGTGACGGAGTTCGCAAAGTGCCTTCGATTGGACCCCGAGCAGGTCAGTCAGAGCTACTTGCGTCGCTACAAGACGCGTATGGAACCGAAGGAAAGCGGAGCGTGACTTCGTCCGGGCATCCGTTGATCCTCGCGTCCGCGTCCCCGCGACGAAGGGAGATTCTCTCGACGCTCGGCATCGACTGCGCCGTACAGCCGAGCCATGCCGACGAGGCGTCGCTCTGCGTCGAAGACGACGTCGACTTCGTTCGCGAAGCGGCGCTGCTGAAGCTGCGGTGCAGCTTGGCGGACACGACTCGGGTAGGGGCCTACGTGCTCGCTGCCGACACGATCGTGTGTGTCGGCGGCGTTCGGTTGGGCAAGCCCTCGGACGACAGTGATGCGATCCACATGTTGGAGCGCCTCGTTGGCCGAGAGCATGTCGTGCGTACAGCCGTCGCGCTCGGCCGCCGAGGGCAGGGTCCCCTCGGAACCCGCGTGGTGGAGACCCGAGTACGCTTTCGCGATGCATCGAACGGGGATCTCCGCCGCTACGTGGCTTCTGGCGAGTCACGCGACAAAGCAGGTGCCTACGGAATCCAGGGTCTCGCCAGTGGGTTCGTGACGGGGATCGAAGGATCGTATACCAACGTCGTCGGGCTTCCGGCGGCAGAGGTGATCGAGCTTCTGCTCGAGCACGGCGCGTTGGAGCATTGGCCATGACCCACGACATCGTCGGGGCGATCGAACGAGTGCGGGACCGAATCGAGCGAGCGTGCGCGCACGCGGGTCGGGATTCGAGCGATGTTGCGCTGGTCGCCGTGTCGAAGGCGCATCCAGAGGCAGCCGTGCGTGCGGCCTATGCCGCCGGACTCCGGGTGTTCGGAGAGAACTATGCGCAAGAGCTCGCCCACAAAGCATCCGTGCTGGACGACCTCAGCGACATTCAGTGGCGCTTCATCGGTCATCTGCAGCGCAACAAGATCAAACTCATCGAGAGAGCGCGCGCGACCGTCGACACGGCGGACTCCGCGCGCCTCGCCGAGGCGATCTCCTCACGTGCTGCCGCGAGTGGCACGACTGTCGAGCTCTTGTTGCAGGTGAATGTCGGAGGGGAGGCGCAGAAATCTGGATGTGCGCCGGCCGAGGTGCCGTCGCTCGTCGAGGCCATCCGAGCGTTGCCGAACGTCGAGCTCCGCGGGCTGATGACGGTGGCGCCGCACTCCGACGACCCAGACGATGCGCGTCCCGTGTTCGCTGCCCTCCGGGGGCTTGCCGTCGCGCACGGGCTTGCCGAGCTCTCGATGGGAATGACGCACGACCTCGAAGCGGCGGTTCAAGAGGGCGCCACGATGCTTCGGGTCGGCACGGCGTTGTTCGGTCCTCGCCCTGACCCAACCCGCTAGCTGATCTCGCTCTCGGCGATTTCGCGGAGCTCGTTCGAGCGTCGGGTAGCGGCGCGCACGGCGCCAGCAAGCGTTTCGGCGAAGCCTGATGCCTCGAGCGCGTCGAGGCCCGCCCGCGTGGTGCCTCCGGGGCTGGTTACCCGTTCGCGCAGCGTCTCTGGAGACTCCCTCGCTTCAAACAAAAGACGCGCGGCACCGAGGACGGTCTGCGCGGCGAGTTGCAGGGAGATCTCTTCCGACAGGCCCTCGCGGACGCCCGCGTCGCGAAGCGCCTCGATCATGGCGAAGACGTAGGCCGGCCCGGAGCCACTGAGACCGGTGACCGCGTCGATCTGTGATTCGGGCACACGGACGCAGAGCCCAACACTCTGGAACAGGGTCTCGACCAAGGCGAGATCGGCGTCGGTGGCCTCGGCGCCTGCTGCGATCGCGGTCGCTGCGGCACCGACGAGAGCGGGAGTGTTCGGCATCGTGCGAACGACGCGCGCACCGGCGGGCAGCGCCTGTTCGATGATCTTCGAGGAGATACCTGCCGCAATGGACACGATGAGGGCATCGGTGCCCAAGGAGGCTCCGAGCGCCGGAAGGACGATGGGGAACACCTGCGGCTTCGTCGCGAGCACGACGACATCCGCGCCGCTCAGCGCCTCGGCGTTGTCCTCCGCCGTGCGAACGCCGAGCTCGGACTGCAGCGCGTCGAGGCGCGTTCGATCGGGGTCCGCTGCGGTGATGCGTTCCGCGGGCACCGTACCCGTGCTGATGAGCCCGCGAATGAGTGCGCCGGCCATGTTGCCTGCGCCGATGAAAGCAACCGTCTTGTCGACTGACATGGGGCGGGACATACCACACAGCGACCCGCGCCACATCTGTACGGACTCTATTGGCAGGCGGCTTCGACGTCGGTGAGGCTCTTGGGTATGCCCGCGGTGAGCACGTCTCCGCCGTCTTCGGTGACCACGACGTCGTCCTCGATGCGCACACCGATTCCGCGCCACCGTTCGTCGACCTCCTCCGCGTCCGCGGCGATGTAGACCCCCGGCTCCACGGTCAGCACGAAACCGCGCTCGAGAGGGCGGTGCTTGCCGTCGAGGTAGTAGCGGCCCACGTCGTGGACATCCATCCCGAGCCAGTGCGACGTTCGGTGCATGTAGAAGGCCTCGTACTTCTTTTCCTCAATCAGTGCGTCTACCTCGCCCGACAGCAATCCGATGTCGACTAGACCTTCCGTGATCGTGCGCACGGCGCCCGCATGGATTTCGTCGAGCGTGACGTCGGGCCTCACAGCAGCGATAGCGGTCTCCTGGGCGGCCAGAACCAGCTCGTACACGGCACGCTGCTCGTCGGAGAACTTCCCGTTCACCGGGAACGTGCGTGTGACGTCACTCGCGTAGTAGTCGTGCTCGCACCCCGCGTCGATCAATACGAGCTCGCCGTCGTTCATCACGCGGCTGCCGGCACGGTAATGGAGGATGGTCGCGTTCGGTCCGGACCCGACGATGCTTTCGTAGGCGGGGCGCTCACACCCGTGCTTGCGGTAGATGTGAATGAGCTCTGCATCGAGCTCGTATTCGCGCATTCCGGGCTGCGCGAGTTGCATTGCTCGAAGGTGCGCTTCCTCGGTGATCGCCGCGGCCTCGCGCATCGTGCGAAGCTCCGCGGGGCTCTTTCGGAGCCGCATCTCGTGGAGGTGCACCGATGGATCGATGATCGCTTCGGGTGCACTGACGCCGCGCCGACCACCACGACGGAGCAGATTCAAGCAATCGAAGAGGGTCGCATCGCCCTCGTCGTTCTTCGCGACCCGATAGTGAAGGCGCTCCACGTTGCCGAGGTAGTCCGGGAGGCGCTTCGCGAGCTCCTCGATCGGAAACGCTGCGTCGGCGCCGAAGAGCTCCACCGCTCCTTCGACACCAGCCCGGGGGCCGTCCCAGATTTCGCGCTCGCGCTTCTTCGGCCGAACGAAAAGCACCGCTTCGTGTTCGGCGTGCTGATTCGTCAACACGAGCACGCTCTCGGGCTCGTCGAAGCCGGTGAGGTAGTAGAAGTCGCTGTCCTGTCGATAGGGGTGCTCGACGTCTTGATTGCGCACGGCAAGAGGCGCGGACCAGAACAGCGCGACTCCGTCCCCCATCGCATCGAGAAGCTGCTTACGGCGTGCTGCGAACTCCGACATGAATCTCGAGCGTAGCAGCTAGCCTCTCGGCTGCATCTCGCCGCTCTTGTACCGGCTCCAATAATCTTTCAATGTTCGACTGACCTTGCCGCTCAAGAGGAGCGCGCCGAGGATGTTCGGGAACGACATCCCGAGGATCATCAGATCGGAGAAATCGATGACGTTCCCGAGCTTCAGGACCGACCCGAACACCACGAACCCGAGGAACATGATCTTGTAGACCATCGAAAACTGCGGACCAAACAGGAACGTCCAGCAACGCTCTCCGTAGTAGCTCCAAGAGATCATCGTCGAGAACGCAAACAAGAACACCGCGAGGCTCAGCACCTTCGGGAACCAGGGAAGAACTGTCGCGAACGCGTTGGAGGTCATTAGTACGCCGCCCTCGGCGTCGCCCTCATGGGCCCCCGTGATGACGACCACGAGCCCCGTCATGCTGCAAACCACGATGGTGTCGATGAAAGGCTCGAGCAGCGCGACGACGCCCTCACGCACGGGCTCGTCGGTGGCGGCTGCCGAGTGCGCGATCGACGCAGAGCCGACCCCCGCCTCGTTCGAAAACGCAGCGCGCCGGAAGCCGGTGATGAGCACCCCGACCATGCCGCCGAACCCCGCCGTCGGCGTGAACGCTTCGGAGACGATCTTGCCGAACGCCGGTCCGACTTGGTCGAGGTTGGTGAAGATGATGAAGAAGCCGGCGAGGAGATAGATCCCGCACATGATCGGAACGATGAAGCCCGCGACCTGTCCAATGCGGCGAATGCCCCCGATGATGACGATGCCGACCAGGAACGCGAGGATCACGCCGTAGGCGAGGGAGCCCCAACCGCCCGAAAAGAAGGGCAACACGTCTGCTACCTGCGCGTAGCTTTGGTTGGCCTGGAACATGTTGCCGCCGCCGAAGCTGCCTCCGATGCACATGACCGCGAACAGAACGGCGAGGAAACGGCCCAGTCGCGGCATGCCGAGCTCACCGAGCCCCACAGAGAGGTAGCGCATCGGTCCGCCGAGGATGTGGCCGTCACTGTCCACCTCGCGGTACATCTGCCCGAGCGTGCACTCGGTGAACTTGGACGACATGCCGAGGAATCCCGCGGCGATCATCCAGAAGATTGCGCCCGGGCCGCCGACGGCGACGGCGACTGCGACGCCTGCGATGTTGCCAAGTCCGACCGTCGCGGAGAGGGCTGACGAGAGCGCTTGGAAGTGGGTGACCTCGCCTGGATCGTCGGGGTTGTCGTAGCGCCCGGTTGTGACGACCCACGCGTGCCGGAACGCGCGTAAGTTGATGAACGAGAAACGAAGCGTGAAGAACAACGCGCCAGCGATCAGCCAAACGACGATGAACGGCAGCTTGATATCGCCCTCGAGCCCGTTGTCCCAAAACGCCAAGTCGAAGAACAGCACCGACGCGAGGGGCCCCACGACGTTCGCTCCGAACCCGGCGTCGAGCGCCTTGAGGACGCCGCCGATGGCACCCTCGTCTCCGTCTCCCGCCTGCGCGAGAGCAGCGGCCGGCCAGATGCTCGCCCCGAGGGCGGCCATGATTGTCCAGCGTGTCCGCATGCCCCTCGGAACCATGGCACAAACGGAGCCAGGCTCTCCACTTTGCCGCCGATCCGGGCGTCGCGGGCTCGCGCAACCGCTTTGGGCACTCCTCGGCGATCCGGCGCTTTGTCTTCGACAGCGGAAGGCGGTGGCTGATCCGAGGCGGGCTCGAGCACCCGCCGAGACGAGCGCTCCATCTGGCACGACGGCGCTGCCAGGGCACCTCGGACAATCGCGACCTTCATTGACACCCCCTGAGGGTGATACTAAGCACTCCACGACCGGCCCACCGAGGCCGCTCGTGGAGTCCGCCCCTCGATGTTTTCGGCCTATTTACCCGTGTTCCTGATGCTGGGCGTCGCCGCGCTCGTCGCCTTCGGGGTATTCGCCCTCACCACGGCCCTCGGGCCTAAGAACATGACCGCCGAAAAGGCGATCCCGTACGAGTCTGGCTCAGAGACGACGGGGGCGAGCCACATTCGTCTCAGCATCAAGTTCTACCTCACGGCGATTCTCTTCGTCGTCTTCGACATCGAAGCCGTGTTCCTCTACCCGTGGGCGAGCTTGTTCAAGGACCTCGGCTGGCTGGGCTTCATCGAAATGATCCTGTTCCTGGTCGTTCTCGGCGTGACTCTCGTCTACGCCTGGAGAAAGGGTGCGCTCGAATGGGACGACTGAAGGTCATCGAGGGCGGCGGCGAGGTTGCGGTCACGACCCGCCTCAGCGACTTGCTCCAGTGGGCGCGCAAATGGTCCCTCTTCCAGTATCCGTTCGTCACCGCCTGCTGCGGCATGGAGTTCATGGCGACGGCCGCGCCTCGCTACGACATCGCTCGCTTCGGTGCCGAGGCTCCGCGATTCAGCCCTCGCCAGTCGGATGTGCTCTGGATCGTCGGCACGATCAGCCAGCGACAGGGGCCAGTGGTTCGGCGCATCTGGGAGCAGATGGCTGACCCGAAGTGGGTCATCGCGTTCGGCACGTGCGCTTCCTGCGGCGGTTTCTACGACAACTACACGACGATTCCAGGCGTGGACAAAGTCATTCCGGTCGACGTCTACATCCCCGGCTGCCCGCCGCGCCCCGAAGCCGTGCTGGACGCGTTGATGCTTCTTCAGGAGAAGATCCAAGCCAACGACCGTCGGCCGATCGTAGTGCCCCCGAAGCACGTGTTGGAAAACGCGCCTGGCCGCTCCACAGAGGATGACTCATGAGCCAGGCCGTCTTGGACCGGCTCAGTGCGCACTTCGGCGAGCGTATCCTCGAGACGAGCGACGCCTTCGGCGAGCACGAGGCACGGGTGGCCGTCAAGGATTGGGTCGAGGCGGCTCAGTTTCTGAAAGACGACGAAGAGCTCCAGATGGATCACTTCATCGATCTTACGGCCATCGACTACCCGGAACGCGCGTCGGCGCGCTTCGACGTCACGCTGATGACGCGCTCTTCCGTGAACGCCCAGCGAATCCGTCTGCGAACCCACGTCCAGGAGGGCGAGCAGCCGGGCACGTTGAGCTCCATCTGGCTGGGCGCCAACTGGGCCGAGCGCGAGGTCTTCGACATGTTCGGGATCGCGTTCAAAGACCACCCCGACCTCCGCCGCATTCTCTTGTACGACGAATTCGTCGGCCACCCGCTCCGAAAAGACTACCCGATCGACAAGGCGCAGCCGCTCGTGCCGTACCGGGAGGTCACGGACATCGTGAAGCTCCCACCGTTTGGTATCGAGGAGGGGCAGCCGTTCGCGCGCATCGACTGGGAGGCGCGATTGTCCGGTGGCGGTCACCAGGTGTCGCCCACCATGGGCGTGCAGCAGGGCCAGCGCCGGACGTTGAGCGATTCCGAAGCCGCCCAACAGATTCAGGCGCGCATCGATGCTCGCATGGCGGCAGAGGCTGCCGAAGCCGCGGACGCCGAGGCCAAGGCCGCGGACGCCGCAGAGGAAGGGTCAGGGAAGTAGATGGAACCCGCTGACGAGCTGTTGAACGACCAGGCTTCGCTCGAGCTCGACGCCGACCCGATGCGACTCAACATGGGTCCGTCCCATCCAGCCATGCACGGCACGATTCGCATGGTCATGGACCTCGATGGCGAGAACCTCATCAACCTCGACGTCCAGCCCGGATACCTTCACCGAGGCTTCGAGAAATCCTGCGAGCGTGGCACCTGGGCGCAGGTATTTCCCTACGCCGACCGCCTCAACTACGTCTCACCGATGCTCAACAACGTAGGCTGGGCGCTCGCCGTAGAAAAGCTCCTCGGAATCGAGGTGCCCGAGCGCTGCCAGTACTACCGGGTCGTCCTGGGCGAGCTCTCGCGCATCGCGGACCACTTCACGTGCAACGGCGCGTCGGCGATGGAGCTCGGGGCGTTCACGCCGTTTTTGTGGTTGCTCAAGGTTCGCGACTGGGTTTGGGACATCCTCGAACGCGAGACTGGCGCGCGCATGACGCACAGCTTCGGCCGCATCGGTGGCATGGCCGAACCGCCGACGACCAACTTCAAGGACGACGTTCGGCAGCTGATTCCAGAGCTCTTCAAGGTTGTGAAAGAGACGGAGATCATGCTTCTCCGAAACCGCATCTTTCTCGACCGCATGCAGGGCGTCGGCGTGCTCACGAAGGAGCAGGCGCTCTCCTACGGCTGCACGGGTCCGGTCGCACGCTCCACCGGCATCCCGTACGACGTGCGGAAAGACCATCCGTACTTGGTCTACGACCGCTTCGATTTCGACGTCCCGATTGGCGAAGATGGCGACAACTGGGATCGCTTCATGGTTCGCCTCGAGGAGATTCGGCAGTCCATTCGAATCATCGAGCAGGCTCTCGATCAGATGCCGGACGACGGCCCAGTCAATGTCGACGACCCTCGCATCGTCTACCCCGCCAAAGAAGACGTCTACACGACCATCGAAGCGACCATCGCGCACTTCAAGCTGGTCATGGAGGGCCTCCGGGTCCCGAAGGGCGAGGTCTACAGCTTCACGGAAGGCGGCAATGGCGAGCTCGGCTTCCACGTCGTGTCAGACGGCAGCGGCACCCCGTATCGCGTTCGTGTCCGTCCGCCATGCTGGTACAACCTCGCCGCGTCCCGCGAGATGCTGCTCGGCGGCATGATCGCCGACATCATCCCGACCTTCGGGTCAGTGAACATGATCGGCGGAGAATGCGACCGGTGAGCGATGGCTAAATTCATTCTGGACGGGAAAGAGATCGCGTTTGAGCCTGGCGAGACCGTCATGCAGGCGGCTTGGCGCGAGGGGATAGAGATCCCGCACTATTGTTGGCACCCCGGCCTGTCGATTGCGGCGAACTGCCGCATGTGCCTCGTTCACGTCGAAAGCGGTCGACAGATGGCGATGCCGCAGCTCAGCTTCGACGAGGCCAAGGGCGAATACGTCCCCACGACCAAGCCGAAGCTTCAGCCTGCCTGCCAGCTCGCGGCCGCCGAAGACATGGTCGTCTCGTCCACGAACGACGAGGTCAAGAACGCGCAAGCCTCGGTGCAGGAGTTTCTTCTCCTCAATCACCCAGTCGACTGCCCGATCTGTGACCAAGCGGGGGAATGTAAGCTCCAGGACTACTACTACGAGCATCAAGGGACGCTGAAGCGAAAGCTCACCGAGCCCGTGCACAAGCCGAAGGGCGTCCGTTTCGGCCCGACCATCGTCTACGACGCCGAGCGTTGCATCATGTGTACGCGCTGCATCCGTGTCTGTGACGAAGTCGCGAAAGATCACGTTCTCGACATGCGCGAGCGTGGCAATAGGAACGAGATCGTTCTCGCGCCTGGCCGCGAGCTCGACCACAAGTACACGCTGATGACCGAGCACGTGTGTCCCGTTGGGGCGCTCACGAGCAGCGACTTCCGCTTCAAAGCGCGCGTTTGGTTCCTGAAGTCCGGGGAGGGCGTTTGCACCGGCTGCGCGACGGGGTGCAACACGCACGTCGACTACGACCCGCGCTACGGCAAGGTCTACCGCCTTCGACCGCGTGACAACGCAGACGTGAATCAGTTCTGGATGTGTGACGACGGCATGATGACCTACACGCGCCAGGCTACCGACCGGGTCCTCACGGCCACCTCGGGACGCGGGGCCGATCGACTGCCCCTCGGCGAGCGCGAAGCCGTCGCCCTTGCGGCCGAGAAGCTCAAAGGCGTCGCGGCGTCGAAGTTGGCCGTGGTGCTGAGCGCCCAGCACACCACCGAAGACAATCTCGCGCTCGCGAAGCTCGCCTCCGCGCTCGGCGCTGAGCGGCTCTACCTCGCGGCGCTCGGCGGCTGGGAGGGCGACGACATCCTCCGAAGCGACGACAACAACCCCAACCGCGCCGGCGCGGTTCAAGCCGCCGGCGGAGCCGCGCTCCGCCCCGTGAGCAAGCTCGTCGAGGACGTGCAGAGCGGCGAGGTTCAAGGCGTGCTCGCGCTTGGCTGGGCTAGTGCCGAGAGGCTCGAGGAGCTCACTCCGTTGGTGTCCATCGACGCGGTCGTCTCGCTGACGAGTCACATCGGCGCGCTCCCGGCTGCGGCCGAGGTCGTGATTCCCGTCGCAGACACCTTCGAGATCGAGGGTAGCTTCATCAACGCGAAGGGGATGGCTCAGGCGTTCCGCCCGGTGCTCTCGACGCCCGCGGACATCGAGCCCGGGTGGAAGACGGTCGCGGACCTCGCCGAGGCGCTCGGCAAGGACCTCGGCTTCACGGACCTCCAGAGCCTCCGCAAAGGGCTCGCCGATGCGGCGGAGGCGGCCCAATGACGACCGGACTACTGGTCGGCTCTTCGATCCTGAAGATCCTGTTCGTCTTGCTGGTCACCGTCGGCGCCTTCGCACCGCTCCTGATTTGGGCCGAGCGGCGGCAGAGTGCCATGATCCAGGACCGCCTTGGTCCGTCGCGCGCGGCCATCGTGCTTCCGCCGGGCGCGGTCGCCTTCATCGACCGTGCGCGACAACCGCTCTGGCGACTAGCGGCCCTCACCGGGGTTGTCGCCATCGTCGCGCTCGTTGCGATCACGTTCGTCGCGCTCAAGGGCAGTAACCCGCTCCCGATTTCCACGGCAGACCTGACCAAGGGCCTCATTGGATTCGGCCTAGCCTCGGTGCTGCTTCGTGTGGGCTACGGCATCCACACCATGATCGTCGGCAATCAGGGTAAGATCATGCTCATCGGCTTACTCCATCCTTTGGCCGACGCGATCAAGTTCATCTTCAAAGAGGACTTCGTGCCACCGAAGTCCGACAAGCTCCTCTTCTCGGTCGGTCCGATCATCGCGCTGATTCCCGCGATCGCTGCCTTCGCGGTGATCCCGTTTGCGAGCATGATGCACCTCGACCACCTCAACGAGGTGCTGCCGCGCACCGGCGCGCTCTCCGGGCCGGCCATCCCAATGCAGGTTGCGAGCATCAACGTCGGCATTCTCTTCATCTTCGCCATCGCAAGCACCGGCATCATCGGCGCGGCGGTTGCGGGGTACGCGTCAGACAACAAGTACTCGCTTCTTGGGGGCATTCGCGCCGCCAGCCAGATGGTCAGCTACGAGGTCGTGATCGGCCTGACCCTCGTCCCAGCATTCATGCTCTACGGGTCGCTTCGTCTCGAGGAGATGGCAACATGGCAATATGAGCACATGTGGGGGGTGTTCGTGCCACCGCTCACGCTCGGCGCCATCAACTTCTTCGTGGCTTCAATCGCAGAAACCAAGCGGGTGCCTTTCGATCTTCCCGAAGGCGAAAGCGAGCTCGTCGGCGGATACCTCACCGAGTATTCGGGGATGAAGTTCGGCATGTTCTTCATGGGCGAGTTCGTCGAGGTCGTTTCGCTGGCGGCGATTGCGTCGGTTTTGTTCCTTGGCGGCTGGGACGTGCCCTATCTCTTCCGCGACGGCTTCGAGTTCTCCCTGCCGTTCTTCACCGCCAGCTACACCGTGCCGCTCGCGCACTGGCTGGTCATCGTGATCCAGCTCTTGTTCTTCCTCTTCAAGATCATCGTGCTGATTTGGTTCCAGCTCATGATCCGCTGGTCACTCCCGCGATTCCGCTACGACCAACTCATGTCGCTCTGCTGGAAGGGTCTCCTTCCGGTTTCGCTTCTCAACATTCTGGTGATGGGCGCATTCATGCTGTCGGGTTGGGCCGACGGTTGGATCGCTTTCTTCGAGAGGATTTTCTGAGGTCCGCATGGCAGTCGAGGTCAAAGTCATCAAGAAGCCCGGACGCACGGTCGCCGAACAGGTGTACCTGCCGGAGATCGCGAAGGGGCTGACCTTCGCTGCGGGGCGCTTCTTCAAAAATACCTTCGCGCCCAAGGCGATGAAGGAAATCGCGACGGTGAAGTACCCCGAGGAGAAGGTGGAGTACCCTGAACGCTTCCGCGGGATCCATCGCCTCACGCAGCGTACGGACGGCTCCCCACGTTGCGTGGCATGCCTTTGCTGCAGCACGGCCTGCCCGGCTCAGTGCATTCACATCGAGCCAGCCGAGTACGAGCCTGACGACCCGCGTTACGGCTACGAACGCTACCCGGCCGCCTTCGTGATCGATGAGCTTCGTTGCATCTTCTGCGGGTATTGCGTCGAGGCTTGCCCCTGTGATGCCATCCGCATGGACACCGGTATGCACATGCCGCCGTCGACGAGCCGAGAGCATTTTCTCTACGACAAGGAGATGCTGCTCTCGATTCCCGGGCGGGACGGGACCCATCTCACGGCCAACCCGCGGCACGAACCGGGCGACCCGACGCATCCGGGCGTCGACCGGGAGCGCGGGCACTAGGCGTGTCAGGGGCGCGCGGGGCCAGCCTGACGGCCATCATGGTGGCCGCGTACCGTGGCCGCGCATCCGCCGGACCCACGCCGATCTGCGACGACCCGTGGGCGCTCCGTCTGGCCGGGCCCGAGGGCGAGGCGCTCTCCCACCGCTGGGATGAGCACTCACCCTCGATGGAGCTCTGGATGGGCTTGCGGACCCGCTACATCGACGATTGCGTGGCGCGAGCACTCGCCGCCGGGGTTCGACAGGTCGTGATCCTCGGCGCGGGCTTGGACACCCGGGCCGCCCGCTTGGCCCGCGAGGGCGTCCGCTTCTTCGAAGTAGATCAGCCCGCAAGCCAGTCCGACAAACGTGTGAGGCTTTCGAGGTTCGATGGCTACCCCATCGATGCCACTACGTTCGTGCCTTGTGACTTCGAGCGCGACGATTTCGTCGACCGGCTCGAATCGGCCGGTTTTGAACGCGAGCAAGAGGCCTGCTTGGTCTGGGAGGGCGTGATCTACTACCTCGCCGAGCCGGCCGCCCGGGCGACGCTCGAGCGAATCGCCGCGGAGCTTCACCCAAAGTCGCTGCTCATCTTCGACTACCTCAACACCAAGATGGCGAGATCGAGCCCGCGTCTTCGGGCCGAGGACCGCGCCATGAAGGGCATCATCGAGGAGCTCGGCGAACCGATGCAGTTCGGCATCGACGATCCGACCCCGTTGATGGCGGAATCGGGGTATCGATTCCTCAGAACCGTCTCCTTCGACGAGCTCGCGCTCGAGTACACCGGCACCTACGCTCGGGAGCGGTTCTTCCGCTTTCAGTCGATCGGATTGGCGAGCGCTAGCGAGGAGGTCGGGCTTTGGTAGAGCTTCGCGGGAGCGGAGGCGCCGCCGTCACGCTCCGCCACGATGCTGGTGCTGCTCCGGCGCTCGTGTGTATTCACGGCGCGGCCGACAACCAGCACGTCTACGACGAGCTTCTCGACGCACTGCAACATCGCGACCGCTACGCGCTCAACTTGCCTGGACGGGCCGGAACCGACGGGCCGCCGCTTCGCGCCGTGGCAGACATGGAAGACTTCCTTGGGCGCTTCATCGAGTCCGAAGTGAGAGATGACTATGTGGTCGTCGGGCATTCACTCGGCGGAGCGGTTGCAATCGAGCACGCACTCCGATCACCACCGCGACTCAAAGGGATCGTTCTCTTGGCAACGGGAGCTCGCCTGCGCGTCCATCCGATGATCCTCCAGCTCTTCGAGCAGGTGGCCGCATCTCGGCAGAAGATCCCGCCGCTGCCGCCTGGCCTCTACGAGCAGGACACCGACCCGGCGCTGATAGAGAGGGCTTCTCGGGATCGTGAGCTGACGCCGATTGAGACCGGCGGAGCCGATTGGCACGCCGCGAACAGCTTCGACCGCCTGAGCGACCTGTCGCGAATCCAGGTGCCGACGCTGATCGTCGCGGGGACCAACGACGCACTCACACCGCTGAAGTATTCTCAGTTCATGGCCGCTGAGATCCCACGCAGTGACCTCCGCGTGATCGAAGGAGCGGGGCATATGTTCGTCAAGGAGCGGGCCCCCGACGTAGCGAGGTGGATCGAGCGTTTCGTGGATGGAGGCTGAGGACTGGGGTCCGCGGCCTGGGCGTCAGGGATCGTGTATAGGGGGTGGAGGATTCAGGGCGCCGGCTGGGCAACTTCCAGCGCGCTTGGTCGATGGTTGCTGTCATGGAGCGGGGTTTGAGCGAGATTGATGTTGCGTTGCGAGAGCGGTTTGGGCTCTCGGAGTTCCGCCCGTGGCAGCGCGAGGCGATCGAGGCCCTGCTCGATGGGCCCGGCAGGGTCATCGTCATCGCGCCCACCGGCGGCGGCAAGTCGCTCTGCTATCAACTGCCGGCCGCGGTGCTCGAAGGCACGTCGATCGTCATCTCGCCCCTCATCGCGCTCATGGAGGACCAAGTCCGGGCGCTCACCGAGCGCGGCATCGAAGCGACGTATCTCGCGTCGACACTGGACCCCAACGAGTTGCGCAAGCGCGAGCAGGGGATCACGGAGGGCCGGTATCAGTTGGTGTACGTGGCACCGGAGCGGCTGGAGTCGGGCTGGTTGGTGGATCGGCTCGCACAGGTGCGCCCCCCGCTGGTCGCAATCGACGAGGCGCACTGCATCTCTCAGTGGGGGCACGACTTCCGTCCCTCGTATCTGCGACTCAGCGGGGTGCTCGAACGCCTCCAACCCGCGCGCGTGCTCGCGTGCACGGCGACGGCAACGCCCATCGTCCGGCGCGAGATCCAAGCGCGCCTCGGGCTAGACTCCGACCGAAGCGCGGTAATCCTCCGCGGCTTCTCACGACCCAACCTTCACCTGGCGGTAATCGAGAGCGACAGCTCGTCCGACCGGCGCAAGCTCCTGCTTCGAGCACTCCGCGATGCGTTGGGCGAACCGGCGAGCCCGCGCGGAGGCGCCATCGTGTACGCGGCGACGCGCCGCAATACCGAGAGGGTCGCGGATGCGCTATCGAAAGCCGGTTGGCGCGCGGAGGCGTATCACGCAGGTCTCTCCGCCACCGTGCGTGAGCGCGTGAACCGTCGTTTCGCCGAACGTTCGCTCGACGTCGTCGTTGCGACCAACGCGTTCGGCATGGGGATCGACAGGGCCGATATTCGTACCGTCGTGCACGTACAGGCGCCCGGGTCGGTCGAGGCCTACTATCAGGAAGTCGGCCGAGCGGGGCGCGACGGGCAGCCCGCGCACGGTCTGCTGCTCACGAGCTCGGGCGACCTCGGCCTGCGGCGCCGACTCATCGGCTTCAGCGGTGATGGCGCGAGCGATCCCGCGCACGCGCAACAGCAGTGGCGGCTGTTTCTCGACCTGATGCGCTACGTGGAAGCCGGGAGCTGTCGGCACGACTTCATCCTGCGGTACTTCGGCGACGAGCAAGAGACCCTCGGCGGCTGCGGACATTGCGACGTCTGCGAGCGCCTCGAACAAGCGGCAGAGGAGGGCGCCTCCGCCGGGGTCTCGGAAGAGCAAACCATTCTCGTGCGCAAGGCCCTCGCCGGCGTCGCGCGCAACCAAGCCCGCGCGGGGTTGACCGCCGTTGCGGAGATGCTTCACGGCGCAGACAACGAGCGTTTGCGACGCTTGGGGCTCACCAGCTTGAGTACCCACGGCGTTCTCCAAGACCGCCCGAAAGCCTGGGTCCTCGCGCTGCTCCGGCGGTTGATCACGGCAGGCCTCGTCGACATCACGACGAGCGATTTTCCGCTCCCCTTTCTCACTCCGGCGGGCGCTGCGGTGATGAAGGGTGAGGAGCCCGCGCGCGTTCTCCTTCCGCCGGCCGATGCAGGCTTGCGCCGGGACAAGAATGCGTCTCGGAGCCGACCTGCCCACGAGCTGCCTGAGGACGTCGACCCCTTACTCTTCGAACGGCTCCGCGAGACACGGCTCGACATCGCACGCGACAAAGGCGTGCCAGCCTACGTCGTATGCCACGATCGGACGCTCCTCGAGATCGCGGCGTACCGGCCTTCTTCGATGGAAGCGCTCGCCGAGATCCACGGCATGGGCCCGGCAAGAATTGCGAACTACGGCGAACCATTCCTGGAAGCTGTGAACGCCCACGCGCCCTAGCTCTTTCGAAGCTACGCGGCCGAGATTCGCTCCTGCACGGGCGTCATCGTTTTTCCGATGAAGTCGAGCACTGCGCGTATACGGGCGCTGTCTCGAAGATCCTTGTGAACCGCCTGCCAGATCTGCCGCGGCTCCGGCGCGCCCTCGAGCGGGACGCGCCTCAAGTGGCGGTCGTGGTCTGCGACGAGGCAAGGCAGCAGCGCAATGCCGGTACCTGCAACGGCAGCTGAATAGATCGCCGACACGCTGTCGGACCGGAGCGCGAGCTGGGCCCCATCCATGCGCGCTTCGAGCCAGTCGTTCTCGCGGCGAAACGGGCGCGTGTTCGCAAACAGGACCAGATGGTGCCCGGCCAGGGAGTCCTTCGGAAGCCCAAATCGATCGATGTAGTCGAGTGACGCGTAGAGGCCGAGGTGGATGAAGGAGAGGCGCTTGATGATGAGGTCTTCCTGCGTCGGCCGCGCCAGACGCAATGCGATGTCCGCCTCACGCCGCGCGAGGTTGACGTCGAGGTTCGTACACTGGAGCTCGAGCTGAATCTCCGGGTAGCGCTCGCGGAACCGGCGGAGGTGGGGTGCGATGAATCGTGTGGTGAGCATCTCGGTGGCGGTGAGTCGTACGACTCCCTCGAGCTTCTGGTCCTCGCCCGCCACGTCCCGTTCCACCCCGAGCGTTTCGCGTTCGATCCGTTCGGCGCGGGGCAGCAGTCGGTGTCCCGCTTCCGTCAGCACGTAGCCGGTTGGCGTTCGGTCGAAGAGCCGCGCCCCGAGCCCCTCCTCGAGCTTGACCAGCCTCCGGCCCACCGTGGTCGGGTCCAGCGTTAGTGCAGCTCCGGCTGCAGCGAGGGTGCCCTGACGGTGGAGCGTGAGGAAGTACCGCACATCGTCCCAGTTAAACATGACCTGCAGCTTCGCAGGACAAACAGGGCCGCGCAACTGCAGAAATGCGTATCCGGGCTGCGCGCAACTCAGGCTGTCTCGCGCTAAGTCTTTCATATCACAGATGAAAGGAGTCGATCATGCACATCCTCGACCAAATGGACCCGAGTCTCTACGCCCGAGCCCGTCAGAAGCAGAGCGAGCTCTGGGAGCGCATCATCGCCGTGATCGGGGGCGAGTGGGAGCGCGGTTGGAGTCGCTCCTGGGCGGTCGAGCCTCGCATCGCCTTGGAGGAGCTCCTGGGAGACCTCGAGTACGGACGGGAGTGACGCTATAGGCATAAAGATCTGCTAACATAGGAATTCGGACACCGAGGGGAAACCGATGACTCGACCTATGCAACTTTGGCTTGCGGCGTCGGCCGCCATCCTGATCGCCGCCGGCTGTGGCGGTGGGAACACAGCGAACGGGAACGTGGCCCCGAAGATCACGTCGACGCCACCGACGACGGCCACGGTTGGGGTTCCGTTCAACTACACCGTGACCGTCGACGGCATGACACCGATTGCGTTCGCCCTCGTCTCGGGCCCGGCGGGCTTCGAGGTGCACCCGACGTCTGGAATCGTCACGTGGGTACCCACAGAAGAGGGTACCGAGTCCATCGAGATCAGCGCGTCGAACCTCGCTGGCGGCGATACGCAGAGCTTCGACGTCGATGTCGAGGGTTTGAGCGGCCCGGTGTTTACGACGGAACCGCCGACCGAAGCGACGGTCGCCGCGCCGTACGCGTACGACCCGATGGTCGTCGCGGAAGGCGATGTGACGTGGAGCGCGCCAACAGCGCCGGCGGGCTTGAGCATCGACGCGGAGACAGGGGCCGTTCGTTGGACCCCCACCGCCGATCAGGTTGGTGGTCAAAATGTCGTGATTCGCGCGAGCGAGAACGAGAGCGGACGCTCGACCGATCAGGAGTTCAGCGTGACGGTCACCGACACGGGTGGCCCTGCAGTCATCACGTCAACGCCGCCCGACCGCATCTACGAAGGCGAGGTCTGGACCTACGCTGCGACCGCAGCGGGCGCGCCCACCATCGAGTGGACCGTAGAGACGCCATCGAGCGGCACGCCAGCGGACGCCGTGGCCATCGTGTCCGATCCGCCCGAGGGCACCGATGTGAGCGTGGAATGGAATACGGCGTCGGTTTCACCCGGCGACTACAGCGTTGCCTTGCAGGTAACGAACGGCCTAGGGACCCCAAATACGCAAGAATTCGTGGTCACGGTCGATGCCCGCCCTCCGACACCTGAGATCGATCTCGTCACGGTGCCGCCGCCCGCAACGGTCTTCGTTGGAACGACGTATTCGTACGACGTCAACCTCACACCCGGCACCGAAAGCGCCGGAGTGGTGTTTAGTCTGGTGGGAGCGACGATTCCTCCGGACCTCGCGATCACCATCGATTCCGATACCGGTGAGGTCAGCTTCACGGCATCCGAGGCCAATGGGGAGATCGAGTACAGCTACACTGTTCGCGCCGAGAACGTGCTCGAGGACTGGGACGACCAGACCATCACGGTGGACGCTGTGTACCCTCCGGCGACTCCGGTCTTGAGCGTCGCGCCAGGTACTGCCTTCACCCTCGAAGTCGGGGAGAGCTTCCCGGGCGCTTCGGCGATGGCGACTGGCAACCCGACGCCCACGTTGAGCATCGCGGGCACGCTGCCAGACTTCTTGGACTTCGATCCGCTCACGGGTCTCCTATCCGCATCGTCGGCCAAGCCCGTGCCGGTCGAGGGGGACATCGGCAGGTACAGCTTCGACATCGTCGCGACGAACACCGAGGGCACGGACAGCGCGCCGATCGACGTTCGGGTGATCGCCGCGCCTCCGGCCGTCGACTCGATCACGCCCGCCGCGGGACGCCGCCAATCCGATGTCCCAGTCGTCGTCCGGGGTGCCGGATTCGTCGGCGCTGCCGCACCCGCAATTCGTCTCGAGCTCGGCGGATTCAGCGAGACACTGGTGACGACCTTCGTCGACACCAACACCTTGAGCGCTGTGGTGCCAATCGACCCCTCTCGTCCATCAGGCGTCTACGACGTGGTAGTCGATCAGGGCTCGACCACCACGCTCGCGAAACGCTTCACTGTGACGCAAGGCGACGGCTCGACATTGAGCGGCACGATCGACACCGACACGCTCCTCACGGCGCTCGCGAGCCCGCATGTCGTGACCGCCGACGTTCGCGTCGAAAGCGGTGCAACCCTGACGATCGAGCCCGGGGCGGTGCTCATGTTCGCTCCGAACAGCAATCTTCGCATCGACGTAGGCGTCGCCAGCGCCGGCGCACTCGTGGCCGATGGGGGCGAGCCCGGCATCGGCGATCAGGTCGTGTTCACGCGCTTTCAAGGTGTGGGAGCAGCCGCTCCGAGCGGTCAGTACCGAGGCCTACGCTTCGGCTCCAACAACATGTCGGCGACGACGGCGCTTCGAAACGCGGTCGTGGAGTTCGCCGGACGCCGGAACACCGCCACGGAGCAGGGAGCAATCGAGCTTCTCTCGAGCTCCGCGCCGAGCATCCACGACTCCACCATTCGCGAGAGCATGAACTACGGTCTCTACGCCCAGGCGGGCGCCGGTTCCGAAAACGTCAATTGGTTCGATCGCAACCAGCTCACAGTCAACGGCCGCGCTCCGATCAGCATGGGCTCGGACGACGTGTCGACGCTCGGCGCGAACCTCGATCTCGTGGGCAATGGTCAGGACCGCGTCTACGTGCGCGGTTCGACGGTACGCCGCCCGAACTCGGACTGGACGAACTACGGCGTTCCCTTTTATCTGAGCGCGGGCCTCGTGGTTCGTGGTGGCAGCACCATGAGCGTCGAGCCCGGCACGGAGATGCGATTCGCTTCGGGCCGGCTCTTGCATGTCTCGACTGGCGGCAGCAGCGGCGAGAACGGCACCTTCGTCGGCTCCGGGACACCGCAGGCGCCAATTCGGATGCTCGCCGATGCCGGGCCATGGAACGGCATCCACTTCGATGACAACCTTCAAGCTGGGACTGTCCTCCGCAACGTTCGAGTCGAGGGCTTCAGCGGAAGCGTCAATGGCGGGCTGCGGGTCGACCCTGGCCAACGGGTTGCAATTGTCGAGAGCTGTTTGCTTCAGAGCAGCGAGTCTGGCTCGGTTGGCGTGTTTCTTTCCGGAGCCGCCGGCGTCAGTTCCTTCGAGAACAACGTGGTCGACACCGAGTCACTCTCGGTCGACGCGGCGATGTCGGGCTTCAGCGACGTCCTCAAGACCTCCAGTGTGTACGAGGCGCCCCTACGCGTGCGCGGAAGCAGCGCTTCGGGCGTCGATATGGTCTGGAGCAAACCGGTCGCTGCCGACGGGAGCACACAAGCGATCCGGCCGTCGGGCAACCTGACGGTGAACAACGGCTCCTTGACGGTAGCGGCGGGCAACCGCATCGAGATGCCCCTCAACGGACAGCTCGCAATGACGAACAGTCAGTTGCTCGTGGACGGCACGGCCAGTGAGCCGGTCACCTTCGAGCCGGTCTCCGGTGTGGCGTATTGGCACGGCATCCGGCTCCGTGGCCCGGGGACCCCCGGCGCTTCACGCATCTCGTACGCCGACCTCGAAGCCGCGGGATCCGACCCGGCGCTTGGGGCCTCGACGCAGCGCGCTGCGTTCGCGGTCGAAGCCAATGGTGGCGCTCCGGCTACGCCCGCCATCTCGAACACCACGATCACGAATAGCAATGGCTACGGAATGACCTTCGCGAACGGGACTCACTGCGACGGCGCTTGCGACGACAACACCATCGCCGGGTCGCGATTCTCCGCGCTCCGAATGTTCGCGAACTTCGTCGGGCGATTCGGCAGCGGCAACGTCTTTGCGGGCAACAACACCTCGGGAACGTTCGGGCACGAGGGCATCTGGGTGGCGGGCGACGTCATCGATACCAGTGCAACCTGGCCGGCAAACGACGTTCCATACGTGGTGCAAGGCGACGTCGAGCTCCGCCAATCCTATCCGCTGGATCCGATTCCGGTTCTCAGCATCGATCCCGGCGCAGAGCTGCGCTTCGCGAGCGATCGACGGCTGCGCGTGGGCGAAGGCAACGAGGGCGTGCTCGAGGCGCGTGGAACGGCCGACGACCCAATCACCTTTACTAGCATCGACACCGCTTCGCCGGTCTTCTGGCGCGGGATCGATTTCAACCAGGGGTCGGATGGCTCGATCCTCGACCACGTCGTCGTGTCCTACGGAGGACGAAGCAACGGCACGGGCAATGTGAACTTCCGAATCGGTTCGGTCGTGACGATCGGCGTCGCTACCCTCTCTCTCGGAAGAGTACGCCACCGTGATCTACACCGGGTCTGCCCCGACCTTCGCCGGCCCCACGACGGATCGCGTGTACGAGCTCAACGGGCAAGCGTCCATCCCGGGTGGCGGCGATCCGGCGTTTGACTGCGCGCGGGACATCGCGACCGGTACGTGCGACCCGCTCTGACCTCAGCGCACAGGGGAGGGATCTTCGCGGCTTCAGTCCGGAGGTTGCACCGCTAGATCGGCTCTCCTAGGCTCCGCCTTCATGTCCGACGACGAGGACAGGTCGCAGAAGACGTTGGCGGTTCATGGTGGTGAGCCGAGGACGTACCCGTACGACGCGCTGGCGGCGCCGATTGTCCAGACGGCGACGTACTCGTTCGCCGACACGGCCGAGCTCATCGCCTATTTCGAGGGGCACAAAGAGCGTGAGGAGTATGGCCGGTACGGCAATCCCTCCGTACGCCTAGTCGAGGAGAAGGTCGCGGCGCTCGAGCACACCGAAGACGCCGCCGCGTTTGCGAGCGGAATGGCAGCGATCACTTCGACGATTCTCGCCTTGGTGAAGTCAGGGTCGCACGTCATCCTGTTCGCGGATTGCTACCGGCGAACGCGGCAGTTCGTAACGACGTTCCTCTCCCGCTTCGGGGTGGCCAGCACTTTGATTCCGCCCGCCGACGTCGAGGCGTTGAAGGCCGCGATCCGGCCGGAGACGCGACTGGTCATCGCCGAGGCCCCGACCAATCCCTATCAGACGATCCCCGACCTCGAGCAGGTCGTCGAGATCTGTCGCAAGAAGAAGGTCAAGACGCTGATCGACAGCACCTTTGCGACTCCGATCAATTTCAACCCCGCGAGCTACGGTATCGACATCGTGGTCCACAGCGCGACCAAGTACTTGGCCGGGCACAACGACGTTCTTGGAGGCGTCGTCGCCGGCAAGACTGGCGTGGTGTCGTTGGTGCGTGACCTTCGCAGCGTGTTCGGGGCCTCCCTCGATCCGCATGCCGCGTACTTGATTCATCGCGGAATCAAGACACTCGCGCTTCGAGTAGAGCAGCAGAACGCCTCGGCACAAGCCCTCGCCGAGCGCCTCGAGGCGCACCCGCGGGTGCAGCAAGTGTGGTACCCGGGGCTCCCTTCACATCCGAACCACGACACCGCGAAACGGCTGATGAGCGGCTACGGCGGGGTGGTGACCTTCTCGATCGACTCCGACCTCAACGGGACGAGTCGCTTCATCGACGCTTGCCGCATCCCGAGGATCGCGCCCAGCTTGGGCGGGGTCGAGTCGCTTATCGAGCAGCCGGCGTTGATGAGCTACTTCGAGCTCAGCACCGAGGAGCGCGAAGAAATCGGCATCAAGAACAACCTCGTGCGTTACGCGGTCGGCATCGAGGACACCGACGAGCTCATCGCTGACTTGCTCAGCGCGCTCGCGCTCACTGGCTGAGGTATCGCCGAAGACACTGCGATTCGCCTTACAAAACGGAGCTGGAACTCTCTAACCTGACTGGGCGCCTTCGGGAAGGGCCACGAGGCTGGTCGGTGCAAGTGCCCGAAATCGCTGTTGACGCGGCTAGGCCCCTAGATATACTCAGCGCCCAATGGGGAGAGAATCGATGACGAAGTCGGAGCTCATCGACGCTGTAGCCCAGCGGACGAAGATCACCAAGAGCCGAGCTGAACAAGTTGTAAACTGCGTCTTCAATGCGATGACGTCGGCGCTCGAGCAGGGGGAGGGGATCGAAATCCGCGGCTTCGGGAGCTTCACAGTTCGTGAGTACAAATCCTACAGCGGGCGCAACCCGCGGACGGGCAAACCCGTACCGGTGCCAGAGAAGCGTCTGCCGTTCTTCAAAGTTGGCAAAGAGCTCAAGGAGCTCGTCAACGGGGGCGTCGTCGAGGGCGGCGCGGCCGAGCCCGGCGAATAGGGGCCAGCGGTGAAACCAGAAGCGCAGCTTGCCGAGCTCAAGCGCGGCGTGGTCGACCTGCACGTCGAATCGGAGCTCATCGAGCGTCTGAACGAGGGAAGACCGCTCAAGATCAAAGCGGGGTTCGATCCGACGCGGCCTGACTTGCATCTCGGCCACACGGTGTTGCTCAACAAGATGCGGCAGTTCCAAGAACTGGGGCACGACGTCGTGTTCATCGTCGGCGATTTCACCGCGCAGATAGGGGATCCCTCGGGCCGCAGCAGCACGCGGCCCGTCCCAACCCGCGATGAGATTCTCGAGGGTGCGCGTACTTACGCCGAGCAGGCGTTCAAGATCCTCGACCAGGATCGAACCCAAATCGTCTACAACAGCGAGTGGCTCGGGAAGATGGCGTTCGACGATGTGATTCGGCTCGCCGGCAAGTACACGCTCGCGCGCATGATGGAACGCGACGATTTCCGCCGGCGCTGGTCGGAACATCAGAGCATCTCGATTCACGAGCTTCTGTACCCGCTCGCACAGGCGTACGACTCGGTCGTTCTCAAATGCGATGTGGAGCTCGGTGGGACCGATCAACTTTTCAACCTTCTCGTGGGCCGCGAAATCATGCGCGAGATGGGGCAACGCCCGCAGATCGTCATGACCACGCCGATTCTGGAGGGCATCAACGCGCGCTCCGAAGACGGGAAGATTGTTGGCGCCAAGATGAGCAAGTCGCTCGACAACTACGTTGGCGTGGCGGAGCCACCCAAAGAGCAACTCGGCAAGCTCATGAGTATTTCCGACGATGTGATGTGGCGCTACTACGAGCTCCTCTCCACGCACGCGGCACAGGAAATCGAACGCCGTAAACGCGCCTGTGCCGCGGGGGACATGAACCCGCGGGACGCAAAGCTCGCGCTCGCGAAGGAGATTGTCAGCCGCTACCACGACGCGACCCAGGCCGACGCGGCCGAAGCGTCATGGCTCGCCCAGTTCTCGAAGCGGCAAGTCCCGGACGACATGCAGGAGCACGAAGTCACGGTGGAGGGCGAGGCTATCTGGATACCGAGGCTCTTGAGCGATGTAGGCTTGGTGAAGAGCTCGAGCGACGGTCGCCGCCGCATCCAGCAAGGCGGCGTCGAAGTCGATGGCGAGCGCATCACCGATCCGCAAAGCAGCCTGCAACGAGGCCGCCGCTACGTGATCAAAGCAGGCAAACGAGCGTGGGCCGCCGTCACGCTCAAGTAGGGGCACTCTCCGGGTCCACAACACGTCGGAATCACTGAAGCGTGATTCCAGGACCCTAGGATGCCGGCGGCGGTCTCCTTGACGGGATTTTGTTTACGACGTAAAAGAATGAGGTGGCGCGGGCTGCTTTGACGGTGGAAGAGCTGGATGCGTTTCGCGGGAGGGCCGTGGATGCTGCGATGGGGCTCTTTGCGGAACGTGGCTATCGGGGGGTCACGCTTCGGTCGCTGGCGAAGGCGCTCGGGGTGAGCGCGATGACGCCGTATCGGTACTTCGAAAACAAGGAGGACTTGTTTTCGATGGTGCGCACCGAGGCGTTCCGGCGGTTCGCGGACGCGCAGCGCGACGCGGTGGCGGACGTCGAGGATCCCGAAGAGGCGCTCAGGGTCTTGGCGAGGACGTACGTGAGCTTCGCGCTCGACGAGCCCGACGCCTACCACATCATGTTCGAGCTGTTGCAGCCTCCGTCGGGCACCTATGCGGAGCTCGACGCGGAGCAGGCGAGGGCCTTTTCCTATCTTCACCGGGCCGTCGAAACCTTGGCGGATGCGGGCGGCATGGAGGGGGACCCTCTGAAACGCGCGCACATACTCTGGGCACAGGTTCACGGGCTGGTCTCGCTGCATTTGGCGGGGAAGCTCGTGATGGGCTGCTCGCTGAAAGAAATCATGCCGGCCGTCTTCGACGAGCCGGAAGCTGCGCAATGACGCGCACATAGGAGAGCGACATGCGAATCGGAACATCCTACAAGCAGCACCCTGGTCTGAAGGACGAATGGGATGCGATCGTGATCGGCTCGGGGATTGGCGGACTGACCGCGGCGGCAAGCTTGGCAAAGCTCGCCAAGAAGCGCGTGCTGGTGCTCGAGCGGCACTACACGGCAGGCGGTTTCACCCACACGTTCCGCCGGCCCGGGTACGAGTGGGATGTCGGGATTCACTACATCGGCGACGTGACGCACCCGAAGGCCATGGGGCGTCGCATGTTCGACTTCCTCACAGAGGGTGAGCTCCAGTGGGAAGACATGGGCGACGTCTACGATCGCATCTTCATCGGTGACAACGCGTACGACTTCGTCAAGGGCTACGAAAACTTCCGTGCGAAGCTCCATGCCTACTTCCCGGAAGACAAAGCCGCGATCGATCAGTACCTCGAAAAAGTCGTTGCGACAGTCAAGAAGGCGCAGTTGTTCTTCGCCGAAAAGGCGGTGCCCCCGTTCGTGTCGACCTTGTTTGGTGGGATGATGCGACGGCCGACGCTCAAGGAGGCGACCCGTACCACGCGCGAGGTCCTCGAGGAAATCACTTCGAACCAGGAGCTCATCGGCGTGCTCACCGGCCAGTTCGGCGACTACGGACTGGTTCCTGCGAAGGGGAGCTTCTTCATTCACGCGATGGTCGTCGCGCACTATTTCCGCGGCGCGGCGTATCCCATTGGCGGGTCGTCGCGGATCGCAGCGACCATCCTGCCCGTCATCGAAGCGGCGGGCGGCGAGGTCGTCACGAACGCGGACGTCGACGAGATCACGGTGCGCGACGGAAGGGCCGTCGGCGTGAAGCTCGCCGACGGTCACGAGCTTCGCGCGCCCATCGTGATCAGCAACGCCGGTGTCATCAACACGTTCGAGAAGCTGTTGCCGACGGACATCGCGAACGAGATCGGGTACGCCACCAAAGCCCGCGAGATTGGCGCGTCGATCGCACACCTTTCGCTCTACCTCGGGCTCCAGGGGACGACCGAGGAGCTCGGGCTGGAAAAGACCAACCTCTGGGTCTACCGGGACCACAACCACGAGAAGAATTTCGAAGAGTTCGAGAAAGACATCAACGCTCCTCTTCCGGTCGTGTACCTGTCGTTCCCCTCCGCCAAAGACCCTGACTTCAACCGCCGCTACCCAGGCAAGTCGACCATCGAGGCGATCACCCTCGGACCGGCAACTCCGTTCAAGCAGTGGGAGAACACCAACTGGAAGAAGCGCGGCGCCGCCTATGACGAGCTCAAGGCGAGCCTCTCGGAGCGCCTGCTCGACACGCTCTACAAGCACGCGCCCGGCGCACGGGGCAAAGTCGAGATTGCCGAGCTGTCAACGCCCCTCTCGACGACGAACTTCGCCGGACACCCAGAGGGTGCGATCTACGGACTCGCGCACAGTCCCGCGCGGTACCAGCAGCGGTGGCTCCGTCCGCGAACGCCGGTCAAGGGCCTCTATCTCACCGGCGCGGACGTCGTCAGTGCAGGCTTGGTGGGTGCGATGATGGGCGGCTTCGTTTGTACGTCTGCGGTGCTCAAGGGCAACGTGCTCGGACAAGTGCTCAAGCATCAGGCGCAAACCTTGCGCGGGGGTGGCGCTACACCGCCAACACCTGCGCGCGCGTGACAGCCTAAATCCCTCGCGGCGGCGTCACGATTCGGTATGCTACCCGAGTCATGACTCCACTCGACCTCGAGCATCCGGTCTGGGAGCAGGTGTACATGGTTGCGCCGCTCACCATCGTGGGCACACGCGAGCCGAACGGCACATACGATTTGGCGCCTAAGCACCTTGCCACTCCGCTGAGCTGGTCCGACCACTACGGCTTCGTGTGCACGCCCTCTCACGCGACCTATGCCAACGTGCAACGTGAGGGCTGTTTCACGGTGAGCTTTCCGCGACCCGATCAAATCGTGCTGACCAGTCTAGCCGCCGCTCCCCGATGCGAAGACGAGCACAAGCACTCGCTAGACGCCATTCCGACGGTGTCCGCGAGCAAGGTCGACGGCGTACTACTCGAGCACGCCTATCTTCACTTCGAGTGCGAGCTAGACCGCATCATCGACGGCTTCGGCGTCAACAGCCTGATCATCGGCAGGGTTGTCGCTGCGTCGGCCGCCGAGGACAGCCTGCGCGACCAGGACCGGGACGCGCAGGAGATGATCGCCCATTCACCCATGCTGGCGTACCTCCATCCGGGACGGTTCGCAGAAATCCATGAGACCCATGCGTTCCCCTACCACATCGGGTTCAAGCGCTAGCCACGTCACGATGCCCGCAGACCTGGCGAACCGAGTCCTCGACCACCTGGACAAGAGCCGTGCGGCGATGTTCGAGCTGCTCGAGCGGCTCGTCCTTTGCGAGTCGCCGTCGGGCGACAAAAACGCGCTGAAAGAAGTCATTGCACTCCTTTCGGAATCGTTCGTCCAACGGAGGTTCCAACCGCAGCTACTCGCCGGAAAAGAGAGCGGTGGCATGCTTGTGGCGATGCCCGCGAAAAGGGAGCGGCACCGACCGCATCAACTGATCCTAGGTCACTGCGACACCGTCTGGCCCGTCGGAACTCTCGACGGAATGCCCGCGCGCACCGATGAGAACGGGACCTTCTGGGGGCCGGGCTCGTACGACATGAAAGCCGGCCTCGTGCAGGGCTTGTTTGCGATCCAGGCGCTCGCTTCCGTGGGTGCGGACCCACTGGCCGTCACGCCCGTGTTCTTCATCAACTCCGACGAAGAGATCGGCAGCCACGAATCCACGCGCCTCATCGTCCGTTTCGCCCGGGGAGCCGATCGCTGTTTCGTCCTCGAGCCCTCGCTCGGCCCGAAAGGCAACCTCAAGACCGCGCGCAAAGGTGTGGGGAGCTTTGCGATCACGGTGCGAGGCGTCGCGGCCCACGCAGGCCTCGATCCGGGCAAGGGGGCCAGCGCAATTCTCGAGCTCTCGCACATCATCCAGAAGCTCTTCGCGCTGAACGACCCAGCCAAAGGCATCACGGTGAATGTTGGCACGATCGACGGCGGCTTGAGCCCGAACATGGTGGCGCCAGAGAGCAAGGCCGCCGTGGACGTGCGCGTGCCGACGCGCGAGGACGCGGCACGGATCGAACGAGCCATTCACGCCTTGCAGGCGGAGACGCCCGGCACCCAAGTGAGCATCGAGGGCTCGGTGCGCCGACCGCCCATGGAGCGCACCCCCCGAAACCAGCGCCTCTGGCAGCTCGCTCAACGCGGAGCGGAGGAGCTTCGCATCGAAATCGACCAGGCGTCCGCCGGAGGGGGCTCCGACGGCAACACGACGAGCCTTTTCGCGCCAACGCTCGACGGGCTCGGTGCTGTCGGCGCAGGCGCTCATGCCGTGAACGAGCACCTCGTTCTCGACAAAATGGTCGAGCGTTCCGCGCTGCTCGCGCGCCTGCTTGCCTACCCGCCACTCGACGAAGCGGTTCCCGGAGAGGCTTAGATTGCAGCCACGCGGATGACCGCGTCGCGCCCGGGCACATCCGCGCCCACCTCGGAGAGCAACACGTCAGCCGGACAACGCCCCCGCTCGAGAAGCGCGCGCAGCGGTTCGAGCAGCACGCTTTCATCCTCGCCTGCGGCGTTGCGGTCGCCGAGGCGACGCAAGCCCGCCTCGGCAAGCTCGAGAATGTCGCCGGACCAGTCCACCGCGTCCCGATTCATGAACTTGGTTTGCACACCGCCGCGCGCCAACGCGTCGCGTTCCCGCTCGACTTCGGCATACGACCAGGGATCGACGAGGCCTTCGAGGGCGCGGAGGCTCTCATCATCGTAGAGGAGGCCTTTCCAGAGGGCGGGGAGGGCGAACAGCATCTCGGGCCGCTGCACATCGGCGCCGCGGCATTCGAGCGTACTCTTCAGACGCATCTCCGGGAAGAGCGTGCTCAAATGCACCACCCAGTCGCCGTAGTTGGCCTTCACACCCTCGAACCCCTGCTCCATAAAAGCGCGGAAGGTCTGCCCGGTGTTGTAGTGGGCCTTGCCGCTACGTTTGACGAGAAACATTGGCGCGTCGAGCGCCCAGTCGACGTAGTCGATGTACTTTGGATGATCTTTCCACGCGAACGGGAGGAGGCCGGAGCGGTCGGGATCCATGTGGAGCCAGGCGAGCGCACGATACGACTTGTAGCCGGTGCGCTTGCCCTCATTCCAGGGGCTATTGGCGAACATCGCCGTGACGAGCGGCTGGGCGCGAAGCCCGACGCGAAGCTTGCGCATCGCGTCTTCCTCGGACGCGTAATCGAGGTTGGCCTGCACGGTGCAGGTCTTGGTCATCATGTCGCCTGCCATCGTGCCGCGCGTCGGCATGTACTCGCGCATCACGCCGTAGCGCATCTTGGGGACCCATCCGAGCTCGTCCACGGACGCGAACGGATGGCACCCGAGCGCGAGCCAAGTGAGCCCCAACTCCTCGATGACGGGCTCGAGCTCCGCCCAGTGCGCGTCCGACTCCGCCTTGCCTTCGTGCACCGACCGGAAGGGCGCCCCGGAGAGCTCGATCTGTGAGCCTGGCTCCAAGGTGATGGATCCGTCGCCGCGACGGAGAGCGACGATCGGGCCGTCGGGAGTCTCGCGTTCCGGTGTCCATCCCTGATCGCGAATCAGTCGCTCGAAGATCGCGACGACGCTCACTGGACCGTCGTACGGAAGGCGCGCGCCGTCCGCTTTGGCAACCGCGATCCGCTCGGCCTCCGTACCAATACGCCAACGCGCCCGCGGCTTCTCCGCGTCGTGAAACAGCACGAGCAAATCATCCATCCCGCGAAGCGGGGCATCGAGTTTGGGCAACGTGTCCTCTGAGTCGGCCGATGGGGCGACGGACCCTACCACGAAGACTTGGCGAATGCCCCCGGGCGGAGCGACTTCGTGGTTGCACGATCGCCTCGGACGTGGTGGAACACCCACGTGGATGAGCTGCTCGAGCTGCTACGAGAGCGCGGATTTCGTCGGGGTCACTTCGTGTTGAGCTCGGGCAAGGAGAGCGACTTCTTCATCGACTGCAAACCGGCGGTGCTACTCGCGCGAGGCCACGCCTTGGTCGGCCACGCGTTGCTTCGTCAAATCGGCGACTCGCTGGGGCCCATTTCCGCCGTGGCGGGGGTCGAGCTCGGGGGCTGCCCATTGGCGTCGGCCGTCGCTTGCGCATCGCTCGCGGAAGGAGCCCCTCTCGACGCGGTCTACATTCGAAAGACCAGCAAAGGGCACGGCACCAAGAAGATGCTCGAAGGAGCCGATCACCTCGCACCCGGCGCCAAGCTCGCAATCGTCGAAGACACGGTGACGACCGGCGGCTCGACGCTCCGGGCCGTGCAGGCCGTCCGCGATGCGGGCTTCGAGGTTGCCGGCGTGGTGACCGTCGTCGATCGTCTGGAGGGCGGCGCGGACGCGATTCGCGATGCGGGCCTGACATTCAGCACCCTCTACGATCGAACCGACTTCATGGGGGATGCGTGAGGCGTGCCTCAATTGCCCCCAACTGAACCGATTCCGGCAGACTTTCAGGCTTCGGTGTCTGACGCTTGACGAAGGTTTGACAGCTTCGAGCCCTGGTCGCTATCCTTTCGGTGCGCATAAGCCTTCGGAACGAATGGGGAAACGGGCCGTGCGCGGAGGTTTGGGATGATTGTGCGCCACAGGGGGTGGGCGGTTGCAGTTCTTATTGCAACGCTCGGTTTGGGTTGTCATGCAGCCAAAGACGATCCGGAGGGGCAAGCCGCGGAGCTCGCGGATCCGGTGCGTCGCGAAAACGCGATCTACAACCTCAAGGAGGTTTACACAGAAACGCTGGCCGCGAACAACGGCGACCGCAGCAGCGGGGCAGTGGTCGAAGTGGCCGACGTAATCGTCGGACCGCTGAGCGAGGCCTATCTCAACTATCCGGAGGATCGCATGAGCGGCCTTGCGATTCTCGATCTGCTCTACGAGATGCAAGACCCGAGAAGCTTGCCGGCGTTGATCGGTGCGCTGAACTGGCGAACCGAGGTCTCCGAGGACCACGCAATCCGTGGGGCGCAAACCATTCAGGCGATCGACGTGCCCGAGGGGGAGCGTTCGGCAACAATCGCGGCGCTCGGCCGATCGCTCGAACGGATCACCGGGTCTCGCCCCGAAGACAACAAGATGCGCGTATCGATGATTCGCGCGCTCGGCTCGCTCGAGGACCAAGAGGCGACCGCGATTCTGACTGCGATCGCGACGAAGCAAGATGAGAGTCAGAATTTCTTGATCAACCGGCTTGCGGCACAGCAGCTCGGTGAGCTGAGAGATCCATCGGCCATCCCCGCCTTGATCAAGTGCTTGTTCCTCTTCGCGCCGGGACGCCCAGACATGCGCATGAACGACGTCGCTGCCGAAGCGTTGATCCTCATTGGCCGCCCCTCGCTCAAACCGCTGCTCGGCGTGCTCGCCGGGAAGGACGCCAGCGCGAATGCCATCGCGAAGCACTACATCGACGCAATCAAGGCGCGTCGACCAGACTTGGCGACCCGAATGACGGTAAGGCAGGTCACCGGCAGCGAGGCGAGCTTCGCGCTCGGCGCGCTTGGTTTTTCAGAAGCGCTCGATCCACTTCTTCAGGAAGCCGCTTCGACGGACACCGCTCGCAAGCTCAATGCTGCGATCGCACTGGTTCGCGTAGAAGTGCCGGCGGCGCAGCAGGACCGGGTGCGCGCGACCTTGAAGAAGGTGTACGACGGGCTTCCAAAGGGGTTCGGCGGCGTCGCGATGCGCGGCCAGTTGCTCGCGGCGATTGCGCACACCTACGACGCTCAGATGATGCCGTTCATCTATGCGCAAGGGGCGGACAAGAAGGCGAACCCCGAGCTTCGTCTGATCGCGGTGCACAACTACGCGCTGCTCGCCGACAAGGGAGAGGCTGCCAAGCTGGCGAGCCTCATCGCCGCCGAGCCGCGGTCTGAAGATGGCGGCTACCGTGAGAAATTCGCGGAGAACCAGCCCCTGATCGAGCTGGCGAACGAATGCGATACCAGCGTGGACTGTTGGGTTTCGAAGGCAGGGAGCCCCGATGCCGCAAAGGCGCGCAAAGGCGCGTACATGCTTGGTCGCTTCGCGACCGGAAATCAGAAAGCGATCGACGCGTTGGTCGGCCAGCTTGGAAGTGAAGACCTCGGCGTTCGCTTGTCCTCGCTCATGGCCATCGACCGAATCGCAGTCGACGGCAGTGCGGCCGCAGTCGCCAAGATCGACGACCTGCGCACGCGCGAAGAGGGCCAGTCGGTTTGGACTCGCTTCCGCGGGGAGGCCCTTCCAATTCAGGCGCGCCTTCGGAGCCGCGGGGGCAAGGCGAGCTAGAACGTCGGCGGGTAGGCCGTGTTGCGAGCCAGCATTTCCTTCGTATTGGTCAGCGCGCTGACCCTCATCGCTTGCCGGGGCAAAGAGGCGGGGGAGCGCCTTGGTGCGCGGGACGCACGGGTGGTCACGGATGTCGTCGCGCGGGTCGGGCAAAGGCCGATCGCTGCGACCGAAGTAGCCGCTCGCATGGTCGCCGAGAAGCTCGACGCCGAGGCCGCCCTCAAGGCACTGATCGACGAAGAGCTCTTGGTGCAGGAAGCCGAGCGCCGCGGGATCACCGAAAACCGCGCTCAAGTGCGCGCTGTGGAACGGGTGATGGTGCGTGCCATGCTGCACGGCCTCGAGAAAGACCTGACGCCGGAATCGGTGCCCGACGAAGAAGTGCGCGCCGATTTCGAGTCGCAGGAAAAGGCACTCCGAGATCCCCGAGCGCCGGCTGTCCTGGCACATCCTCGTGAAGGACTCGTCCGAAGCTGGCAGAGCTCTTGCGGGATCGATTCATGCCGAGGTCCAAGCGGCGGACGACCCGAGGGCCGTCTTCAAGCGCTATGCGGAGGACGGCAACGTCGAGACACCGTTCGAGATAGTCGCCGAGGAGCTCCCACCGATCGCGCCGCGCACGGGCGTCGAAAAGCCCTACAAGGATGCCCTCTTCGCGGCTCGTTCGGCCGGTCCACTCGATTCGCTCGTAGAGAGCTCCTACGGTTGGCATGTCATCGTGCTCACCGAGATACTGCCAGCTGAGAGCAAGACTTTGCGCGAGGTCGAAGGTGAGATCCGCACGCGCTTGAGTCAGAAGAAGCGCTTCGCACGACTGGCCGAGCTCGTCAGGGCGCGGGAAGCGGATGGGCTCGTCGAGTACGACGAGGAAGGCGTCCAGCTACTGCTTGCGATGCCCGGTTTGCCGGAACGCTCCCAATAGCCGTTCAGTCGACTGCCTGCAGGAGGTCGCCCGTCACACGGTAGACGCGCGGCGGATCGGCGGGAACCCGCTCCGAGGAGAGAGCTCCCACGGAGGTCACCGGCGTCACGGAAGCTCCCCCCTTCAACGCCTCGGTGAGCGCTTGGCGAGTCTGATGCCCTTGTCGGAGTGCCGCGGAGAGCATGCGATAGGCGTCGTATCCGTAGGCGGCGAAAGTCTGCGGCGGGGTGCCATATCGAGTTTCGTACGCGGTGCGAAAATGCTCACCAACGGCTGTCTCAGAGGCGCCGTAGTACGGCAAAGCGATCAGCGCGCCTTGAAGGTAGCGGTGCGCTCGCCGCAGCAGGGCCGGCGACCAACTCGGGCTAGGGAGCAGGAAGCTCACCTGACGCTCGGCGTGCTCCGGCAAACCTCCGCCACCCACGCTCCACGCGCCTTCGGCCGCAAACGTCGGCGCGATCACCGCCACCTGATCGGCGACGTCGGCGAATAGCACCACGTCACAGGTGGTTTCGAGGATGGTTCGCACATAGTCCACGAACGATTTCGTCCCGGGCGGATACGCAACGCCTTCGCACGCGACACCGCCTGCGGCAGCGACTTCTTGATCGAAGAGCCGCTCCATCGTGCGTCCGTAGCCGTGGTCGGGGTAGAGGCTCACGAAGCGTGAAAGGCCACGGGAGCGCGCGTGGCGAACCAGCGCCGCGACCTCGTCTCTTGGGCTGTACGTGACGCGAAACACCTCGTCACCGGCACTCGTCACCGCATCCGACGCGGCAAAGCTGAGCAATGGCACCCCTGAACGACGGGCGGAGTCTGCGGCGGCCTCGGTCGTCCGACTGCCCACCGGTCCCAACACGGCCACCACGCCTCGGGTGCCGACGAGCATATCGATAGCCGCCTGGGTCTTCGCCGGGTCGCCCCCCGTATCTTCGACCGCGAGCTCGGGCCCGCCTTCCTCGAGCTGAGCGAGCTGCATCCCTTGGAGAAGCTGGCGTCCAACCTCACGCCCGCGGCCGCTCAAAGGAAGCAACGCGCCGACCGAGTAGGGGTTGCCATGGAGGAACTCGTCCGCGCGCGCCACGAGAACAGTGACCTCGGGAATGGTCATCGCGTCGCTTGCTCTCAGTGCGTCTGCCGTTCGGCGGATCGACTCTGCGTCCTGGGCCTGAAGCGCATGGTCGAGCAGCCGCACCCCGACGGCGGCGTGGGGAAGGGTGCCCGCGCGGAGCTCCTCGTAGAGCGTAGCGGCCTCTTCAATGGTGACCTTCTGCGCAAGCAACTCGCTCGTTTCCCAAACGCGCTGAGGATCGGGGGGGGCGCCACCGCGCTCGCTCAGCAGGTCGAGAACCCGCAGTCCCAAGACTCCGCTCGTCGTTTGCTCGGACGCGACGAAGACAGTGTCCCAGAGAAGCGCCTGCTCCTCTGCAGAAAAACGTTCTGCGGCAAGTGGCTCGAGCGTCGAAAGCGCGCGCTCGGGGTCTCCCAGGACCAGCTGGCAGGCGCCGAGATGGAGCGACGCGCGTAACGCGATCGCACGGTCGGAGCTCTCCTGCGCTTGCTCGAAGTGGGGCACCGCGCTCGGGCAGCGGCCTACATCGGCGCTGAGAAGCCCGAGCTCGAGGCGCGCCAGGTCGGCCTCGACGGTCCCCGGGTGCGCGATGATGAACTTCTCGTAGGCGTTTTGGGCCCCGCCAATGTCCCCTGCATCGGCAAGCTTCCGCGCCTGCGCGATCTCCAGGGGCGGGGCCTTCTCGAGCGGACTCTCGACTTGCTTCGGCGCGCAGCTCATCACGAGGACGAGGGCTGCGCATGACGTTGCGCTTCTCCACATGCGGCCGGAACGATACATGGCGGTTCGCAGCCCCGCCACGTACCGACCCTAGCTGAGGGCGTCCCACGACAAAGCGAGGCGCGCGAACTCCTCGACCGATAGCGTCTCTCCCCGCCGACCGAGGTCGATCCCCGCGTCCTCGGCGGCGTGTACGCATCGGTCCTGGTTCCCCATCGGCCGAAGCGCGTTGCGAAGGGTCTTTCGCCTCATCTGGAAAGCGGCACGCACCATTTGCCGAAACGTCGGGGTTTCCTCGGCGCGAGGCGGAGTCAGCGGCGTGAGCCGGACGACGGCGCTGTCGACTTTCGGCGGGGGAAAGAACGAGCCCGGCTTGAGCCGGCACACGGTGTCCACGTCGAAGCCGGCTTGCGCGAACACCGTGAGTGCGCCGAAGTCCTTGGTGCCCGGTTCGGCGACGAGCCGGTCCCGGACCTCGCGCTGCACCATCAGCACGGCGCCCGCCAGGACCTCCCGATGCCTCACGACTTGGCGGAGAATCGCGCCCGTAGCCTGATAGGGCAGATTCCCAGTCACCACGAGTTTCGACTCGCAACCTACTGAATACGCAGTGAGATCGACCTCAGCCGCGTCACCTTGCCGAAGTTCGAGTTGGGGATGCGAGCCAAGCTCCTCACTCAGGACACGGACCATGTCACGGTCGAGCTCCACGGCCAAGACGCGACATCCGCGCCCGAGAAGGGCGTGGGTCAACGCGCCGAGGCCGGGTCCGAGCTCGACGACCTCCCGTCCGAGGGCGGCCGCAGCATCCGCGATGCGGGCGGTGGCGGCAGGCTGGACCAGGAAATTCTGCGAGAATGATCGCTTCGGTGCGAGGCCGTGCTTCTTCAGGAGATCCCGCACGTCGGGCAGGTCGGCCATATCGCCCGTCATGCGTACAACCCTCTAAGATCACAAAGCTTTCGGCACAGGATCGGCACTTCAGATCCCTTTCTGGCACACCCGTTGTCACAGCGGAAGGCGTTATTATATTGGCCGTGCTCCTAGAGTGACCTAGGTTAAGAACAGGGGAACCAATGCTTCCAGGCTTCATCATCGACCAAATCCGCCAACGCGAGGAAGAGGAACGAGCGGAGCAGGAGGTTCTTCGAATCGAGCTGCCGCTCCCGGCGCCTGAGGGCTCCAAAGCTCCCGAGCGCAAGGACGACTCCAACCGTGGCGTTGTGATCATCGATCTACTCGGACGCTAGCTTTCGGCTACACTGGAGGTGTGTCAGAGCGTGCCTCGGTGAGCCTCAATGAGCTTCTCCGCCTGCTTTCGGAGGGTCTCGCGGTCGCAGAGGGCCCCGAACGCCAGGCGCTAGCGGCCGAGCTGGCCTGGTGCCACGCGGACCGGGGCGACTTGGGCGAGGCATTTCAGGTGCTTTGGCAAGCGGACGAGTCCCCCGACCCGGATCACCTCCGACAACTAGCGAGAGCCGAGCTCCAGGCGTATTGCGGCAACGAGGACGCGGCGCTCGCATTGCTCACCGAGGCGGTGGGCAAGGCCCCTGGCGCCTCGTTGGTTCGCGCGCGAGTCGCGGCGGCCCGCGGCGACTGGGAGTCGGCGCTGCGCTGGGGCGAGCACGCTCAGGGCGCGAGCGGCACAGGGGCTCGGGCCGCATCGCTCGTGACACGCGCGCGACGCGAGGTGAACAACGCCGAAGAAAGCACGCACGAACGCGGGTCGGTGGACGAGCTCACGCGCGCGGCGGCGAGGGCCGGGGACCGGGGTGAGGTGCGTCTCGAGGCGGAGGCTTGGACTGACCTTTGCGCCATTCACAACGCACGCGGCGAAGAAAAGGCGGCGCGGAGGGCCGCGGTCCGCGCGGTCGGGCTTTGGGACGACATGGCAATGACGCTCCCGCCGCCGCTTCGCTCCGGCTTCTGGAGCGACGTTCGACGGCAGTCGACGCGCGCGACTGCCAAGCAATCGAAGCCGATTGTCGCTCCCCCCGTGAGCAGCGGACTTCGGCCGCTGCTCGAAAGCCTGCGCCGCCTCGCGAGCGAGCGCGACCTGAGCAAGTTGCTCACGTTGATCACCGATAGCGCCGTGCTGCTGGCCCGAGCGGAACGAGGCTTCGTCCTTTTGGTCGACGAGCGCGGCCAGCTCGAAGCGCGGACCGTCCGCGGGGCGGAGGCTGAGCTCGGCAGGCAGACCGCTGCGTTCAGTCGGTCGATCGCGGAAACCGTTCTGATCGACCGGGAGCCGGTAGTCACTGTGGATGCCACCCACGATGCGCGCGTCCAGGACTACATGTCGGTCCATCAGTTGATGCTGAAGTCGGTCGCGTGCCTTCCGATCGAAGCCCGCGGACGGACGTGGGGCGTCCTCTACCTCGAGCATCGAAGCGCCAGCGGGCGGTTTTCGGGCACAGACCTCTCCATGCTCCGCGCCTTCGCCGACCAAGCGGCGATCGCGATCGAAACCGCCGACCTCTTCGAGCGCCTGGAATCTCAGAAGCACGACTTGCAGCGCGCCAACGAAGCGCTGCGTGACGCGAACCTTCAGCTGGAGCAGCGGCTCTTTGGTCAGAAAGAGGCACTCCAGCGTACTCGCTCTGAGATCGCGCGACTCGAAGGCTCGACCGCGCGTGGCGAGCGCTGGGGTCTGGTGGGCGTGAGCGAGGGGATGAGCCGCGTATACGAGATTCTCGACCGCGTCTCGACCATTGACGTGCCGGTGGTCATCACGGGTGAGAGCGGAACAGGGAAGGAGCTGGTGGCACGAGCCATCCATCGCGGAAGCACCCGCGCGGAAGCACCGTACGTCACCTTGAACTGCGGCGCGATTCCCGAGGGACTCCTCGAAAGCGAGCTCTTTGGCCACGTCGCAGGCGCGTTTACCGGCGCGACTCACGCGCGCGAAGGCGTATTCGTCCAGGCCGACGGCGGAACCCTGTTCATGGACGAGATCGCCGACATGCCGCCGCGCATGCAGCTCGACTTGCTGCGTGTCTTGCAAGAGCGCCACGTCAGACCTGTTGGTTCCGGCGACGAGAAGCCCGTCGACGTACGCGTGGTCACCGCTTCGAAGCGAACCTTGCGCGAGCTGATCGAGGAAGGTCAGCTTCGAGAGGATCTCTACTATCGTTTGGCAGTCGTCGAGATCAATCTTCCCCCGCTTCGCGAGCGTCGCGCCGACATCCCGCTCCTTTGCGACCATTTCCTCGCCCGAATTGCCCGTGAACGGGGGGAGCCGCGGAAGCGCTTGAGCCGCGCGGCGGTTCGACGTTTGGAGGGCCATGATTTCCCGGGCAACGTTCGAGAGCTAGAGCACTTGCTCATAAGCGCGACCGTGTTTGCGACCAGCGATACGATTGAGGCCGACGACCTCACGATTGCGATCGGCTCGACGCCCCCGAGCGCGGGGGGCGCCGTCGGCAATTACCGCGACTACAAAGACGCTGAGCGGGATCGCATCCTGGCTGCGCTGAACGCGCACGGCTGGAATCGTGCTCAGGCCGCCCGGTCACTCGGGATAGCGCGGCGCACATTCTACCGCCGCCTCAAAGAGCACGGCATCGAGCTCCCTGCCGGATCCGTCTAGAGCGCGGCGGGAGAGGCTGCGGTCGAGGCGCCTGCGTCGTACTTCTCGGGCGTCTCGCCTGGCGGAAGGTAGAGCGGCGGCTCACCCGGCCGCGACCAGTCGACCCAATAGACTTCCCGATCGCGAACATCCACGTGCACGAAGCTGCTTCGCGGATAGTAGCCGACGCCCACGCGCGGCAGGGTGAGGCAGTAGTCGCGGAGCGATTCGTTGGGAACGCCCTCCACGCGAATGTCGATGGCTTCACCGCTCGCGTGCCTGCTTGACTCGTTCGTGCCGTTCTTCTCCGACCGGTACGCACTGACAACCACGATGGTGCGTCCGTTGAAGTGGTCCGCCAACTGCGCCAGAACCCGCATCAGGCGGGTGTTCGGGCGCTTTTCGGAGTCGTTCTCTCGGTCGCGCAAGAAGCGGGCCAAGCGTGCCCTGGCTTTGGGATCGGGTTTGCCGGACTTGCTGAACAGCCTCACCCGAAGTGTCTCCTGACTCGCAGGACGTTCGAGTGTCACCAACCCGCTGAGGATCGTATTGCGGGCCTTCGTCGCCTTCGCGCTCGCGCTGTAGCCCGGTAATGCGAGGCGCTGCCCGACACGGAGCGTCGCGTCCGGTCTCAGCCCGTTTTCTTTGGCGAGGGCCTTCACGCTGACCTTGTTCAGTTGTGCGATGCCGGTGAGCGTTTGGCCTGGATAGACGTAGACGACGCCCTTCGGAGGAACCCTCAAGACCTGCCCAACGCGCAGATTCGAGGTCTTCTTGAGCCCATTGGCCGCCGCGAGGTTGGTCACGGACACGCGGTATCGCTTCGCGATGACCCCGAGCGTCTGCCCTGACTGAACCGTGTGCTTCCGCTGCGCGTAGGCGGGAAGATGCATTAGAAGGACCAAGAACACCACGGCGACCGCGCGCCACACCCCAATCGACCTCATCACGACCACGGGAGTATTGACGAGTGGCAGGGCAGGGCAACTATCTGACCCATCCTCTCGCTTTTTTTGCGTTCGGCTCTGAGCATTGCGACCATGAATCCGACACCTTTGTTCGTTGACAATCGATGGGTTCGCGCGTTGAGCACAACCGGTGCTAACGATCGCGGATGTCTGTGTTTCGAGGAAAAGCCTCATATAAATTGAGTATAATTATAGTGTAAATTAGGCCTAAATTTTCCTAAGTTGCTTGACCCTAGTGCGGTTCGGTCATAGCCTTGTTGAAGAACAGCGAGTTGTCTGTTCCTCCTCCGGCGAGCCAAATCATGACCTACGACCCAGAGGCCAACGAAGCGATGCAGAAGTCTGAGACGGCTAGTGCATCTGCCTCTGAAGCGGGCGACAACGAAGGGGCCCCCAAGCCCAAAGCGAGCAAGAAGAGTGGGAACAAGCCCAACAATGTTCGCAAGATTCGTATCGAGCGCATGATGTCCAAAGCTGAGTTGGCTCGTCGCGCGAACCTATCGGTGTTGACGATTGATCGTGTCGAGAAAGGTTTTGGATGTCGAATGGACACAAAACGAAAGATTCTCGAAGCTTTGGGTCTGAGGCTCGCCGACCGTGTTCGCGTGTTCGGTGAGGAGGAGTAGCGTGCCTGCATGGCATCCGAGGGGAAGAACTTAATCGGCGTCGACATCGGTTCGAGCTCGATTAAAGTCTGTGAAATCAAAGAGGGGCGCCGGGGGGCACGAACCATCACCAGGTTCGGTTTTCACCCTCTTCCTGCCGAAACCATCGTCGATGGCCACATCATCAACTCCGGCGCGGTCGTCGAGGGGCTGGAGTTGCTGTTTGCCAAGTCCAAGCGGCGGAACATCGCGCTTCGGGCCAGCGGTCATGGTGTGATCATCAAGAAGATCGCGATGCCGCTGATGACGGCCGCCGAGCTTCAGGAGCAGATTAACTGGGAAGCGGAGCAGCACATCCCGTTCGACTTGGAAGAAGTCCATGTCGACTACGAGGTGCTGCACGAGCGCACCGACCACGGCCAAATGGACGTCCTTCTCGTTGCCGCAAAGAAGGAAGAAATCACCGATCTCACGAACCTAGCGATGGAAGCTCGACTTCGTCCGATGGTCGTGGACCTCGATGCGTTCACGGTCCAAAACGTCTTCGAGACCGGATATGGCGCCGCTGCGATGGACGAGACCTCAGTTCTGGTGCATTGCGGCGCCGCCACGACGACCGTGAACATCCTTGCCGACGGCACCACCGCGTTTACACGCGACATCGCGAACGGTGGCAACGCGATCACCGAAGAGATCCAGCGCCAGCTTGGGATCGGCCGCGAAGAGGCCGAGGCCTACAAATGCGGCGGGCAAGGGCGCGGAATCGTCCCGCGTGAGGTGCCCGAGATCGTCAATCAGGCGGTCGACCAGCTTGCGGGCGAGATTCAGCGCTCGCTCGACTTCTATCTCGCAACGAGCGGCGACCGTGACCTGAATCGGATTTGCCTCTCGGGCGGCACCGCGAACATCCAGGCGCTCGTCGACACCCTTCAGGCGCGCTCGCAGGTTCCGGTCGAGGTGCTCGACCCGACCCGTGTGGCGGACGTCGATGAGAATGCCCTCGCAGACCTGCAGGGGCGAGCCGCGCAAGCGGTGGTGAGCGTAGGCTTGGCTCTGCGCAAAGAGCGGGAGCGTAACTGATGATTCGCGTCAATCTGCTGCCCGGGGACAAGAAGAAGCGAACGCGGCGAATTGCGCCGTCGCCGCTGCCCGGCGGGGATCTGAGCCTCGGCGCTTGGGGCGCTATCTACGGCGGCGCGATCGCGTTGTGGCTGGTCGTCCTCGGCATCATGTACTTCGTGCAGAGCGGTGAGCTCGAAACCGTCGTTCAAGAAAACAAGACACTCGAGGCTCGTCGGGACGAGCTTCAAAGCAAGACCAAGGGCTTGGCGGACGTCGAGGCGAGGCTCGAAAAGAGCCGGCGCCTGGAGAAGGTCGTCCAAGAGCTCGAGCGTGCGCGCCGTGGTCCGACGCGCGCGGTGATGGAGCTTTCGAAGGTGTTGAGCAGCCCCGGTGGTCCGACGATCAACCCCGCGGAGCTCGAACGAATGCGCGAAGAGAACCCGCTAGCGGGATTCAACGAGTCATGGGACGTGCGGAGGCTGTGGCTGACCCGGTTCGAAGAAGTCGACCGCGAGTGCAAGATCGCTGGCATGGGGCGTTCCAACGAGGATGTTGCCGAGTTCTTGCGGCGTCTGACGCTTAGCGAGATCTATGAGGGCGTGACCCTTCAACGGACCAGGGCCGCCAGCGACCCCGACACTGGCCTGCAAATGGTGGGCTTCGACGTGACCTGCAAGGTGAAGTACTGATGGCGAGCATCGAAGATACGTTCGTTGGGTTACCGGGTTGGGGCAAGGCGCTCGCCTTGGTCGGCGTCCTCTTGCTGTTGAGTGTCGGATACTACTCACTCGTGCACAGCAGCATCTCGTCGGACCTTCAGGCGGCGCAGGCACAGAGGGAGCAGCTTCAAGATCAGATCCGCGACGCGGAACGCCGAGAAAAGCAGTACCTCGAGCTCACCCAAGAGCTCGCCAATCGGGAGGCTGCGGATCGTCAGAATCGGCGCGTCCTTCCGGAGAACGCGGAGATCGCGGCGTTCCTTCAGGACCTCAACCACGTCGCCGAGCTCAGCGGGCTCACGATTCGTCTGGTGGAGCCACGACCGGAACAGCGCCAGGAACTCTACTCGAAGATCCCCGTCGTGCTCGCGCTCAAAGGGCGGTTCCATCAACTGACGAAATTCTTCTACAACGTCAGCAAGCTCGATCGCGCGATCAGCATGGAGAACATCCGGATGACGCAACCGAAACTGCATTCGTCCGGAGAGATGGTCGTGGATGTCGACGTGCGCGCCACGACCTATCGCCGCCCGACGGGCAAGGCGGGCAAGACCAGTAAGAAAGGCAAGAGGAAGTAGCGAGTCATGACCTTCCAGACCAAAGCTTCCGTTCTTCTGCTCGCCGCTTCGATGCTGGGCGCCGGCTGTGGCGAGGACGACGAGTTCTCCGGCCCGCTAGGCCTCGGCGGGGGCGAGGAATCCTCGGAGCAAGCCACGCAGACGGCAAACTCGAAGAACGCCGAAGTCACGCCGGACCTCGGTCCCGTGGTCTACACGGACGACGACTTCGCCGAGCTCGACATCCAAAACCGAGATCCGTTCCGCTCGTACGCAAGGGCATTCAAGGCGCAGGCAGCCGCGCCCGCGCAGCGTCGTGTCCTACTTCCGAGTACGAGTCTCGACGAGATGCAGCTCATCGCGATCGTGACGGGCATCGCTACACCGCGAGCCATGCTCACAGACACCGCCAAGGTCGGACATGTAGTCCGACGCGGTGACTACATTGGACGTCCCGAGGTAGTACAGTCCGGGGGTTCAGAGGGAATGCCAGTCACACTGAACTGGCGTGTGGATCGCATCCGTCCAGGTTCAGTCGTGCTAACGCGCGAAGATCCGACGGCTCCGGACAAGCCACCGCTCACGCGCGTGATGCCGCTCCATGAAGGTGGCGAGCCGGTGTCCCTCGCGAACCCCTGATTCGCGAAAGATAATCGGCCATTTTCTTGCCCCGGCCCTCTCTGGCGTTCGATGATTAACACGAGCTCGCAGAGGAGTCAGGAATGCGTATTCATTGGGGTCTCGCAATCGCAGTAGCGGCAACGCTTACACCGAGCAACATGGCTCAGGCGGTGGGACCAAAAATAGATAGTGTCCGGATCAACGGCGAACGGGACGGGGCACAAATCTCAATCGAGGGTGCTTTCGACAATCCGCAGTACGCGGTGCACGCACGGGAGAACGGACGGCTCATCGTCATCGACATCGACCAAGCGGCATTGCCTGCGGGCGGTATCGAGACGAGCGGCACCAGCTCCCTTGTCTCCCGAACGGTGGCGAGCAATACCGCGAGGGGCGCCCGCATCGAGCTCGCGCTCACGGGCAAAGCTACGTACCACGCACGCGCGACCGCCGATCGAATCACGGTGAGCCTGGAGCGCGGAGCGGGGTCCCCGAAAGCGAAGCCGAAGAAGAAGTCGGCAAGTGCCAAGGGGCCGAAGATTGAGAGCGTGTATCTCGAGCAGAAGGACGGCCGGGACCGCGTTGTGATTTCCGTGAAGGGCGACCCCGAGTTCCGAGTGTCCACTCGCGCGGGGAGTGCGCCGAGGCTCGAGGTTCTCGGAGCCCGCATCGACTCGGGCGCCACGCGTCGCGTGGAGGCGCCGCGGGGCGCGCTCATCGGGTCGGTCGAGCTCGAGCAGCGCGGTGACCGTGCCGTGGTCGAGGTCCACGGCGCCGCGGGCGCCGCAGGGACTGCGATCCGCTCAGGCGATCAAATCGTGTGGATGTTCTCGCCCACGAAGGTCGAGACGCGCCCTCATTCGCGAACAATTGCCCGAGAGAGGGACTACGCCGCGGAGGTCGACGGCCCCGAGGTCGCGGGTTTCCTGAGCAAAATGCCGGCGCAGGCGGGGGCCAAGTCCGACCGCAAGTACTCCGGACGCCGCATCGACCTCGACTTCAAGGATGCCGACATCCACAACATCCTGCGACTTCTCTCCGAGGTTGGCGGTGTGAACGTGGTGACCGCCGACAACGTCGGCGGCACCGTGACGATTCGCATGCGTGACGTCCCTTGGGACCAGGCGCTCGACGTCATCCTTCAAGCGAAGTCGCTCGGGATGGTGCGACAGGGGAACTTGCTCCGCGTCGCACCACTCGCTCAGCTCGAGCAGGAACGTGAAGCGGCCATTGCGCGCCAGAAGCAACAGCAACAACTCGCGCCGCTCGAGACTCGTCTCGTGCCCGTGAGCTACGCCACCGCGGCGGATCTTCAGCCGCGCGTGCGCGAGCTTCTCACGGAGCGTGGCACCGTCTCTGTCGACACGCGCACCAATATGCTGATCGTCCGCGACATCGTGGGGCAGCTCGACAACGTCGAGGACTTGGTACGGAACCTCGACACGCAGACACCGCAGGTGTTGATCGAGTCGCGTATCGTCGAGGCGGGTAGCTCGTACTCGCGCGACATCGGCATTCAGTGGGGCGGCACCGCCGTCATGAGCAGCGCGACCGGCAACCCGACGGGGCTTCGCTTCCCGTCCGACCTCGGCATCGCCGGCGGTGCCCCGATCGGCGACGCGCCCGCCAACGGACTCTCGCCCTTCGGCAACGGCACGGTCAACAACCCGAACTTCGCCGTGAACCTCCCCGCCGTCACCGGCGCCGGCTCGGGTGGTGCCCTCGGTTTGACGATGGGCAGCTTGAGCGGGGCCGTGAACCTGAACGTCCGTCTCAGCGCTGCAGAAGCTGCCGGCTCCGTTCGGATCATCAGCTCGCCGCGCGTCCTCACGTTGGACAACCACGAGGCATCCATCTCGCAGGGTACGTTGATTCCTTTCTCACAGGTGAGCGCGCAGGGCGTCAACACCGCCTTCCAGGAGGCCAAACTGGAGCTAAACGTCACGCCGCACGTGACGAGCGACGGCGCGGTCGCGATGGACGTCAAGATCACGCGTAACGAGCCGGACTTCGGCCGTACCAACGCGCAGGGCGACCCGACCATCCTCGAACGTGAGGCAGTCACACAGCTTCTCGTCGACGACGGTGACACGGCTGTCATCGGCGGCATCTACACCCGGAACACCGGCCGCAACGTCGACCAGGTGCCGTTCTTCGGCGACATCCCGGTCCTCGGCATCTTCTTCAAGCGCCGCCGATTCCGCGAGGACCGAAACGAGCTCCTGATCTTCCTCACGCCGAGGATCGTGAACAGGGCACTCGCGTTGCCGGAGTAGGGCGACCGCCGGGGAGGGCTTGGCGGCGTGGTTTGATTTTGTTAACATCCGCCCGCCCACCCCCACCGCGTAATCCTCCCTCCGCGCCCCAGGCTTCGCCGCGGGCTTGGCGGCGCACTTGCGCCGGGCTTCGCCCTGCGGGCTCGCGGGTTGCTGGCTTCGGGGTGGTCGGTGATCTGGGGGCTCGCGCTGCCGCGCATGGCTTTGGCGTATGGAGGAGAATCGGTCGGGATGTGCGGCACAGGGAGTGGGCGGGAGGCGAGTTGTGTGTTGCCGTGTGGGGACGGCCGAGCGGGACCCGCTCCCGAGCACGTGCGTCGCGACCGATTCTCCGGGCCGTCCGAGCACGTGCGTCGCGACCGATTCTCCGGGCCGTCCGAGCACGTGCGTACCGACCGATTCTCCGGGCCATCCGATTCTCCGTTCTTTGCTCCCTGCGCGCCTCGCGTCGGCGCTCCTCCTGCTATGCTCCGCTTCGTGCGTGTTTATCTCTCAGGGCCCATGGGGGCCGGGAAGTCTTCTGTGGCTGGCGCCGTGGCGCGGCAGCTTGGGACTCGTGCGCTCGACTTGGATGAAGAGGTCGAGCGAATTGCAGGGCGAACGATTCCCGAGATCTTTACCGAGCGCGGGGAAGGCGCCTTTCGGAGGCTCGAGAAAGAGGCTCTCGCAGGTGTTCCTTCCGACGTCGGTGTCGTGTCGTTGGGCGGCGGGACCGTCGTCGATGATGAGACCCGACAGACGCTCCTGCGCGACGGAATCCTGATCACGCTCACTGCCGATCCAGAAGTCCTGGCACGGCGCGTCGGCAGCGGGGAAGGGCGGCCGCTACTGGGCCATGACCCCGCCGACGACTTGCGGCGGATCCTGAGCGCGCGGGCAGATGCCTACGCGGAAGCCCACGCGCTCATCGATACCGGGGAGCTCGATGCGGAGGAAATCGCGTCTGAGATCGTGGCCGTGAGAAACCTGAGGCCTATCGTCGTGCCACTCGGCGTGCGAACCTACCGCGTCGAGGTCGGTCGCGGCGTGCGCCATCGGGTCGGGTTGCGCGCCGCAGAGCATTCCGATGGCGATGCGATTCTGGTGTTCGATGGAGACGACGATCGTCCTTGGCCAAAAGACGCGATTAGAGACCTGACGTTGGCGGGCAAACCTCCAATCGAGGTGAGGCTGCAGGGCGACGAGGCGCACAAGAACATCGCCGCCGTGGAGCGGATTTGGGACACCGCGCTCGACGCAGAGGTGGATCGCCGCGCTATCGTCGTCGGCGTGGGTGGCGGCGTCATCGGCGACCTGACGGCGTTCGGCGCGTCGACGTTGCTCCGCGGCGTCGCGCTCGGCCAGGTGCCAACGACGCTCTTGTCGATGGTCGACAGCTCCGTCGGTGGGAAGACGGGCTTCAACCGGCCTCGCGGGAAAAACCTGGTGGGCACGTTCTACCAGCCAAAGTTCGTCCTGTGCGACGTAGACACGCTTGCGACGCTCCCGGCTGAAGAGCGCATCGCCGGCCTTGCGGAAGCGGTGAAAAGCGCATGGCTCGACTCGGAGGCCGCGGTTGCCATGCTCGAACAGGATGCCGACGCGCTGATGGCGGGCGACGCAGAGGCCACAATTCGAGCGGTGAGGATGTCGATCGTGTTGAAGTCGCGCATCGTTCACGAGGACGAGCGGGAGTCAGGCCGCCGGATGCTGCTCAACCTGGGGCACACGGTCGGACACGGACTGGAAGCCGCGAGCGACTACCGGGGCATTCGACACGGGGAGGGCGTCGCCCTCGGCATGATCGCGGCGATGCGCGTCGCCGCCCGGCTCGGCCGCGGCCGTGCGCAAGAGACGGAACGATTGACCCGATTGCTCGACCGTTTGGGCCTACCGACCGACCTGGACGCACGACTGAACAGCCGTGCCCTTGCTTTCATCGGTTCGGACAAAAAGCGGCGAGGGGACAGGATTCACTTCGTAATTCCCCGTCTGCCTGGCCAAACGGAGATCGAGCTCCTCGGGCTCGACGAAGTTCGCTCCGCCTTGCGCACGGCCTAGGCTCCGGAAATTTGGCGGCTTAGCTCGCGCCTCGATACCATGAGGTTACCCTTTGGAGGGGCCTTATGCGTCGAATCATCTTCATTGCGATCATGCTGGCGGTGACGGTTGCCGGTTGCAACCGATTCCCCGACCTCACTATTCAAGTGACTGGGAACCTCGCGCCGGACAACTCCACTTGCAGCATCGACGCCAACCAGGAAGCGCTTCTCCTCCGTGGGATTTACGACACCCTGGGGCCGGGCCTCGACTATCAGCTCACGCCGCGGATCTCGAGTTACTTGTACGACAACTCTCTAGACACCCAGGCGGCGCAAACCAACTTCCAGGTGACCGGGTTCGACGTCACGATCACGCTTCCGGACGGGAGCGTTCCCGACTTCGGCGACGGATTGCCGAACCCATACATGGTCACCTCCAATGCGGTCATCCCGCCGACCGACGCCTTGGGCGGCGTGTCACTCGGCGCTGCGCTCGCGCCTGTGATTCCGTCCGCGTATATCCCATCGATCAATGGCGTGCTCGCTGCATCGTCCTTCAACTCGATCGTCATCGACGTTCGCGCCAACGGCAAGACAAGCGGCGGATTCCACCAGCAGTCGCCTCCCTTTAGCTGGCCGATCGACTTCTGCGACGGTTGCCTCGGAGCGATCTGCGAAGCAGGCTCTGAAGACGATGTGATCGGTTGCTTCCCCGGGCAGGATATCTGGAGCTACTGCGCCGTCGTGGTCGAACCGCCACCGACCTAGCGGAGCACAAAGAGGAAGGGTGGCACCAACACGACGTGCTCGGCGGCGAGCGTCCGCATGGTGGCCGCCCAAGGCTCAAACGGCAGCGAGGCGGCGAGCGGATGCTGGCGAATCCATGCCCGCTCCAGCGTCTGCTGTGCACCGTCTTCGCCGTTGCCGCTCAGGAGGTCGTTGATCGTGTCGATTACGCCCTTGGTGGATGGCCAGATCTCCACCGAGGACTTCGAGCCGAGCCCCGCCGCCGCCCGCGCCCGTTGGAGCGCCTCGGTGAGGCCGCCAATGTCGTCGATTAAGCCAAGGGCCTTACCGTCCTGACCAGTCATCACGCGCCCCTCGGCGGCAGCGAGGACCTTGCTGCGTTCCATCTCGCGGCCCGTCGCTACGCGATCGATGAAGCGGTCGTAGGTGTCGCGAAGCAGCGCCTCGAACCCCTGTCGCTCGCTCGGATTCAGCCCGCGGACCGGAGTCGACCAGGCGGCGCGTGCGCCACGCTGTAGCACGACGGTACTCACGCCGAGCTTCTGCGTGAGCGGAGCTACGTTGAGCTTCCCACCGACGACCCCGATCGAGCCGACCAAGCTGTTCGGATGCGCCAAGATCTCATCTGCTGCGGATGCGATGTAGTAGCCCCCGCTTGCAGCCATGTCGCCGACGCTCGCGATCAGCGGTTTCACCTCGGCGAGGTGGCGTGCCGCCGCCCACATCCGATCGCTCGCCAAAGCGGAACCGCCTGGCGAATTGATCCGAAGCACGACCGCCTTGACCTCCTCGTCTTCTTCCAGTCGCTCCATCGCGCGGACGAAGGGGCCGGCGACGGCGTCGCCTGTCGTCGACGACTCGCCCTCGGTGATGTTGCCCGTCACGAAGACGAGGGCGATTCGCTCGTCAGTGGCCTGCGGCTTCTCGCTGTCTCCGCTGATCAGGTCGAAGAACTGCCCGAGGGTGAGCGGATCTTGCTTCGGCAGCATCCTCGCACGGCTAATCGCCTCGACCCCGGCGGCCTCCTTGACCTTCTCGCGCGACTCCCGGAGAAACCCAACAGCGTCGACGAGGCCAGCTTCTTTGGCGGCGGAAGACGTGTAGGGGCCCCCATCGATCAAGTCCTTTGCCTTGTTCGCGTCGCTCTGCGTTCGCGCGGTCGTGGCGGTGATCAGCGCGTCGTAGAGGTCGTCCAAGATGGCGTCCATCGACTCCTTCGCCTCTTGGGGCATGTCGTCGCGAATGAACATGTCGCCGGCGCCCTTGTAGCGACCCATGTGAAGGATCTCGGCGTCGATGCCGACCTTCTCGAGGAAGGAGCGCGCGTAGATCATGACGGCAGCCGGCCCAACGAGGTTCAACATGCCGGCCGGTGACATCGTCACCCGATCGCACGTGGACGCGAGCAAGAGGTACCCGACGTTGTCTGCCGACTCGAAGTGACAATGCACGGGGCGCGTGTCCGTGCGGAACTCGCCCAACGCCTCGGCGAGGTCCTCGACGCTCCCCCAAGCACCCTGCAGCGGGCCGACACGAAGGAACAGACCCTTGACGTTTTCGTTGGCGGTCGCCTCCCACACCCGCGTCAGGATGTCGTGCAGCGTCGCCTGCGGGCGCGCGAAGGGATCGTGCTCAGCGCCGTCGGGAAAGGGCTGCAGAATGCGAAGCTCGGTGACGACCGGCTCGTCGACAGCCTGTTCTTGGTCTTCACACGAAACGAGAGCGAGCGCGGCGAATAGCGCCAAGATGGGAGGCGCGGCGGCGCGCAGAAGATGGTTCATGGTGTTGCCGAGTCTGAGTCCTTTGCGGCGTCTTCGGCTACCGGGGCCTCTTCTCCCGGGGCGGCCTCTGACTCGACGGGTGCGTCGGGTCGGAGGTCCGGCTCGGGTTCGGGTTCCGGCGGAAGCTTTGCGCGAGGTTCCAAGGTTTGAATTGCGGTTCGGGCGGCCCGGGCATGAGTGCCGGTCGGACGCCGCTTCATGTAAGTGTAGTACGCAGAAACGGCTTCTTCATTTCTGCCCAGCCGCTCGTAGGTCTCGCCGAGCTTGAAGTAGCCGTCCGGGTGCCCGCGCTGGGCGGCCACGCGGTAGTAGCGCAGCGCGGAGGCGTAGTCGTGCACCGCGGTCGCGACGTCGCCGAGCGCGTCCATCGCGTCGGCCGAACCCGGATGCACTTCGAGGGCGCTGTCGAAGTAGGCGCGCGCACGCGCGTAGTGACCCGCCTCGAGCTCCTCTTGGCCCTTCTTCATGTTGGACTCGTAGTCGATCACAGGTGGACGTCCGTCGACGAACGCGTCGGATCCGGCCGCCTGTGCGAGCCTGTCGTACTCGTCCATCCGCGGCTGCCTCGCGGGCGGCTTGGGGCGCTTGGGCTTGGACGCCTCCTCGGCCTTGGCTTCGGGCTTCGGTCGCGGAGCCGATTCGGAGCACGTTCTTCGGCTCGGGTGCCGGCTTCGGAGCGACGTCCTTCGGCAGTGGTGCCCGCTTCGACGCCACCTTCGACGCTTCCGCTGCCGCCGCCTCGGTCGCTGTCGCTGCCTCGGTCGCTGCCTCGGTCGCTGCCTCGGTCGCTGCCGCTGCCTCGGTCGCTGCCGCTTCCTTGGCCTTCGCCTGCATCTTCGCCATTAGCGCGGTCGCCACCGGGTGTTCCGGATGCCCTGCGAGGATCGCTTGCAGGGCTTCGCGGGCTCGGTCGTCGTGCCCGGCAGCTTCCTCGGCGCGTGCCAGCAAGAGCGCATAGCGTACGCCGTCTGGATCGAGCTCTGCTGCCTGTCTTGCGCTTCGAAGACTGCCCTCTAGGCTGCCGCCCGCCTCGGCGGCGCTCAGTCGCGCGTCGATGCGATAGAACTCCGCTGTGCGGCTGAACGACATCGCGCGGGCTTCCTCGAGCCGCTCGCGTGCCTCCTCGTTCTTCCCGGAAAGCCGAAGCGCATCGACGGTCGCCAGCATCGCGTCGAGCGTTCGGCCGTCGACCGCGTTTGCCGCCTGCGCCGTGGACCAGGCCCCCTCGACAAGGCCCTTCACACTTTCGGCGGTCGCGCCCGCATCCAGCTGCGCTTGGCCGGCCAGGGCATACGCGCTCGAGAGCTTGGCCAGCACTTCCACGTCGGTGTCGCCGCCGACTTCGACAGCGCGCCCGTAGGCTTCGATCGCGTTGGCGTAGGCGCTCGGATGCGCCTCCGCGAGCGCCGCGTCGCCTTCGTCGATGCTAGCCGCGATGAGGGTCGGATCACTGCCAATACCGAGGAGCTGCGCCACACGGCTCCATTGCGACCCCACCAGCGCGAGCCCACCGACCGCAACGATGATCAGCAGCCAACGAAGCGCTGACGTCCCGCGACCGGGAAGCTCCGGGATGTCATCGTCGTCGTCGTAGTAGGCGGGAGGCGGCGTGCTCGTGCGCACCGCTGCGCTCGGTTGCTCCTCGAAAATCGCGTCCTCCGGCTCAAACGCCGCGGTATCCGCAAGGGAATCGCGAGTGTAGGGTGAGCGATAGGAATCCCAGGCCACCGGCGGCACGGATTCGGAGAGAGCCTCCCCCCCACCCGGCGCGGACTCTGGCGCTGGCTCTGACGCTGACGCTGGCTCTGACGCTGACCCTGACGCTGGCGCTGACGCTGACGCTGGCTCTGACGCTGGCTCTGACGCTGGCTCTGAAACCGACGCCGCCTCCGGCACCGGGGCCGGCGCTGGGATCCTCTGCACCGGGCTCACGCCGAGCAGGGTCGGTTGCCTCGGCCGCTTGCCGGGAGGCAGGCTCGACTCCCTTGCGCTCGCCGAGGGGGCCGCCGGGGGCAGCGGTGAAGGGATCCTCTTCGATTCGATCTGGACTCCGGCGGCCTGAAAGAAGGTCTCGAGCTCCGGAATCGAGCCAAGCTTCTTCCAGTCCTCGTCGCCCCGCGCGATCTCGTCATCCGGTGTCAGCTCGCCCGAGCTGATGCGGCGCTGGAGCTCACGAAGGGTTTCGATGGTGTCGACAAAGCCCGAGGTGCTCCTCAAGCGCCAGGAGCTCGTCGTCCGGTCCGCCTGCTCGGCGGCCTTCGGGTACACCTTGAACACGTGACCGCAATTCGTGCACTTGACGCTGGTCCCGCGGCCGGAGAGCAGTGTCTCGTCAAATTCGTATTCGGTGCCGCAGCGCTCGCAAGTAACGTCCATCAGTATCGAAGCCCCCCAGGCTCGCTCGTGGGTGCGGTTGGTCGACCGACCCGATTGTTGCTAGGACGAGACGCCCGATGCGCCCAGACCTGGCTGCCCTCATCGATCACACCCTGCTTCGCCCCGACGCCGTCCGATCGGACTTCGAGAGGCTCTGCAAGGAGGCTGCCCAGCACAGCTTTGCCACTGTGTGCGTCAACTCGGGCCACGTGGCGCTATGTACCGCACTGCTGGAGGACTGCCAGGTCCCGGTGGCGGCCACCATCGGGTTCCCGCTCGGCGCCGCCAACACGGCCTCCAAGGCCACGGAGGCGGCACAGGCTGTCCGAGACGGCGCGCGCGAGCTCGACGTGGTCTGCGCGATCGGCTGGCTCAAGGAAGGGCTTCGAGGGGCTTTCCGGGAGGATATCCGTGGGGTCGTCCAGGCTGCGGAGGGGCGCGACGTCAAGGTGATCCTCGAGACCTGCCTCCTCAGCGATGAAGAAAAGAGACGCGGCGCGGAATGGATTCGGGATGCAGGCGCCAGCTTCGTCAAAACCTCGACCGGTTTTTCCTCGGGAGGCGCGACGGAGAGTGACGTCCGGCTGCTTCGGGCCGTGGTCGGCCCGGGTTTTGGCGTAAAGGCCTCCGGGGGTATTCGCGATATCGCGACCGCCGATCGAATGATTGCGGCGGGCGCGAACCGGCTCGGAACGAGCGCCGGAGTCGCGATCGTGACAGACTCCGAAACCGAGCAAAGAGGATACTGAGATGGCAGTTCAAGCGGTCACAGATGCAACCTTCGAATCTGAGGTTCTCCGGTCGGAGCTTCCGGTACTCGTCGATCTCTACGCGGACTGGTGCCAGCCGTGTAAGCAGCTGTCGCCGATCGTGGCGCAGGTCGCCCAGGAGCTGGCCGGCAAGATCAAAGTCGTCAAGGTCGACGTCGACAAGAGCCCGATGGTCGCCCAGACGTTTCGGGCGCAGTCGATTCCGATGTTGCTCGTGATCGCGCAAGGGCGCGTCGTGGAACAGCACGTCGGCGTTCTCGACAAACCGGGTCTGTTGCGCCTACTCGAACCCGTGATGCCGCGTTCTGCGGCGGAGGTGCGTCCGGAAGAGCTCGCTGCATGGGTGGCGCAGGGCAAAGCGCTTCCCGTAGACATCCGCGACGCTTCTTCGTACGGGCGATACCGAATTCCAAGCGCGGTTCACATCCCTGCAAGCGAGCTCGCGAGCCGGGCTCAAGAGCTCCAACCCTTCGACGGCCGCATTCGCGTTCTCTACGGGCGAAGTGAAGAGGGCAAGGAATGGGGCGAGAAGCTGCAGGCCGACGGCGTGCAGGTCGGCTTTCTCGCTGGCGGTTTCCTGCACTGGGAAGCCGATGGCCTCGAGGTCGAGCGCGGTTGAAGCGCGCGCTCCACGTCGTCGGCGAGCCGACCGACCGTGCGCCCTCTGAGCCCATCTGCGTGAGATTCGACGGACGAGTTCTTTCGGTTGCGGACGCGCATGACGGCACTGTTGCGGAGCGCTTCGTTTCTTATTTGAAGGACGCGGGTGGAACCGAGGTGTACGGCGCTGCCGAAGCTGATTTCCGGATCGTGATTCGCTCGACCCCACAATCCCTCGAGGCGCGTTCCCGTGCGGAAGTGATCGAGCAGACGGCTGACCTCGTGCTGGGCTCGGTGCGTCCGGTAGTTGCGCGGCAGCTCGCACTGCGCGCGAGCTCACGAAACAAACAGTGAACAATTACGTATAGACTTTCTGTAAGCACGGCGAGAGGATTCAAGTCCACTCAGGAGACATTTAGCACTCCTCATTGTCGGTCGGCCTTACATCCTTGGGCCGCTCAACACGGCAGAACCCGCGAATCCGCATTCGCGGGTTTTGTCGTTTTCGGGGGGGCAGGTGTAGGCCGATTGAAGCGCCGTGCCTGTGGGTCAACGTGTGATTGTCTCGTTGGATCGCTCACAAAAATGACCGTTTCCGAGGCGATGACGTCATGCGTCTAGTGGACAGCGAAACCTCTGAAATGAGTCATCTTTTGCCGTCGCCAAGTGCTCATTCCGCAGAAATCACTGAACAATTACGTATAGAGAGCCACTCTCTGAACACGGTACCAGCGGATCTTCGCGGCCTCCCGATTCCCGTTGGCCGCACCCCAAAGGAGAGACACGTGATCACAATTCATCGCTTTGCAGCGCTGCTCGCGGCCCTTGGCCTCGTTCTCGCCAGCGCGTGTACCTCGGGCACCGAGGGCACGGCAGGCAACACAGAGCTCAACCTCGACATCATCAATCCCGGCGGCGACACCGGCGCTGGATTTTCAATTGACCGAGTCGATTACCGCATCACGTGTGCGGGCAATGCTCCCGGCAGCTACCCCATTGCCCCGGCCGACACCGCTGGCACGGACTACAACTACGACGACGCGGTAGACATCTCGGGTGCCTTCGAGACCGTCGACACCCGCGACCCACCCGTGTGGCAGGCGGTCATGGACCTTCCTCCCGGCCTCTGCACGATCACGCTCTCGGTTTACGAGGACGACGAGATCGTGTGTGTCGGTTCGCAGACCCTCGCGATCAACGAGGACCTGACAACCAAGTACGACATCGTGCTCGTTTGCTCCCTCTCGATCGACACGCCGGACGGCATGGCTGACGTGGACGGAGAGTTCTTCTTCATCACCGGCAACATCTGCCCGAAGCTCTACGTCTTGAACGCGATCCCGAGCACCGTCGTTCAGGACGCGACCAACCCCGACGCAGCATCGGAGATTCAGTACCGTGCGAAGGACCCGGACAACACCTGTGGCAGCAACTGCGACCCGCAGTCCTGCACGACGACGAACCCCCCGGTCTGCACGCCGTACCCCTCGAACATCAACGACCCGGCTTGTAACCCGGCCGCCGGTGGCGACCCCAACAGCGTCGACTGTCAGGCTGGCGTCTACGCCGGTCTCGTCTGTACCGTGGCTGGCTGGCCGAGCGCCAGCAACCCCGGTGGACCCGGCACGGGCGCTCCCGGCGGTACCTTCATCAGCCCGGCTGATGGCGTGACCCCCGTTGGTCCGATCCTTCCGGTCAACCTGAACCTCGCCTCGGGCGTCCCCGGTATCGTCCTCCCAGGCTTGGGCGGACCGGCCGGCAGCAACGCCGCGAACAGCCCGGCGTACCCCGGGCTCCCGAACGTGAACGGCTCGCTCCCGCCGCTGGTCTACCAGTGCGACACGGAGCAGCCAGGTCCGACCTTCATCACCGTGAGCTGTTCCGACGGCGACGCGGAATGCGACCAGAGCAAGTTCATCACCCTCGAATGTCCCGGCGTCAACTTCTGCATCGAAGTCCCCATCACCTGTGACAGCGGCAACGAGTGTACGACAAACGGTGCTTGCGATCCGAACTGTGACCCCTCCGACATCGGTGGCCCGGACTGCCCCGACGGAACACGCTGTCCCGGTGAGGGCAGCAGCGAGCCAGATGGCACGGCCTGCACCGTGGGCGGCAATGTCTGCAGCGGCGGCAGCTGTGTGCAATGTCTCGGCGGGCCCAGCGGCGACAACGTTGGTCGCTGCATACTCACAGGAGGCGTCCTCGGAGAGGAATGTGCCGATAACACAGAGTGCCCACCCGCTGGCAACACGCAAGGCATCTGCCGGCTAACCAACGAATTCTGCCCCAACGACCCCCCGGACTGTCTCTTTCCGTCGTTCTGCAGCGGCGGCAACACCTGTACGGGATTCGCTCCGGCTCCGGCAGGCACACCCTGCTCCAACGGCGAGTGTGACTCGAGTGGGGTCTGTCAGTTCGTGGCGGTCGATCCTCCGGCGCAGAGCGCCGGCATCACGGTGGGCTGCACCAACAACGTGACGGCGGATATCTCGATTCTTCCGTTCGTTCTGGACGTGGACCCGGGCGTCATCCTCTCGAACCAGTCCGTGACAGCCGACTTCGCGGGTGTCGCGGAGTTCTCGGAGGTCTTCCTCGACGCAGCACAGGGCGCAGTGCCCGGTGGTGTGACGGCGGCCGACCTCGTCAACCTGGTGGCAACCGTTCAGATCCGAACGGGCGGCACCTTCGCGAGCACGGTGGGTCTCACCAACGCTCCGCTGCCGACGACCTGTCTCATCGGTGGTACGGCGTGTAACCCGGCCAACGACGGAGCTTCGGTTCCGGGCAGCCAGCCGAACACGGACTGTGTCCCGACGGGCACGTTCAACCCCTGTCAGGCGCTCGTCTCGATCCCGATCAGCAGTGATTGTGCTCCGGGCGGCGTTTGTGACGGACTGGGCAAGCTCACTTCCCAGTGCGACACGAACGGCTTCTGCGTGACCGGCGGCCTCCCGCTGCCCTTGGCCTCGCAGACCGCGAACTTCACGGCTGACGCAAGCGGCATCGTGAACTTCGGCTTTGCCGACCAGGGCACGGGCGCGACCATCGCCGGCGACGGCACCTACAACCTGCCGGCAGCGGTCTTCACAGGCCCGACGCAGCTGAACGAGATCAAGGTGAACGCCTCCGGTCTCTCGGTTGCACTCGTCTGCACCATGGCAGTCGACGCCGGTGGTCCGAACGGTGTGGGTGTGCCTGACCTGGCCAGCCCGACCCCGACCAGCCTGTTGAACACCTTCAACATTCAGGTCCCGTAACGGCAACTAGCTCTCGTAAGATGAGCTAAACAGTACAGAACCCGCGGGCTTCGGCTCGCGGGTTTTGTCGTTCTTAGGGCTTGCAGTTGGGCAGGTGGCCGTCGACCAGCTCGACGTTCCAGCGAATCTGCTTCTTTGCTTTCGGGGTCGTGTACACTCGGCAGTCGGCGCCGACGATCACGGCTTCGGCGGGGTAGGCGATTCGGCGCAGCATCGTGAGAGCCTTCTGCGGGCCGAGGACGAAGGCGGCGGTGCTCAGCGCGTCCGCGTAGATGCCCTCGGCGGTCATGATGGTGACCGATAGGGATTTGGTCGCCGGGCGCCCGGTCTTGGTGTCGATGATGTGGTGCCAGCGCTTGCCGGTGCCGTCGAAGACCGCGTGCTCGTAGTCGCCCGAGGTCGAAAATGAGGCCCCCGTCGACTCTAGCGCGGCGAAATAGCTCGTCGGGTCGCGCGGGTGCTGGATTCCGACGCGCCAAGGGCGTCCGTCGCGCCGGCCGTGAACCTGCACCTGACCGCCGCCGAAGATCATGTAGTGGTCGACGCCACCGCCCCGGAGAATCGCACCGGCCTGGTCGAGCGCGTAGCCCTTCGCGATGCCGCCAGTGCCGATCGCCATCCCGCGCTTCTTCAGGAACACGGTGCTGTACTTCCTGCTGATGCGAATGTTCTTGTAGTTGATCAGCGGGAGCCGCGGCTTGATGTCGTCGACGCTCGGGATCTTGATCGAATCGGGGCGAAAGTCGTAGAGACCCCACAACGCAGCCCAGGAGAGATCGAAGGCGCCGCGCGACCACATCGACACGTCAACGCCAGCGTCGACGACACGCAAGGTGTCGTCGCTGACCTTCACCGACTTCTTGCCGGCGAGCCCGTTGACCTTGGCGATATCGCTGTCGTCGCGCCATTCGGAGAGCACGGTCTCGAGCCGCTCGATCTCTTGGAACGCGTCGCGAACCACGTTTTCCGCGTTATCAGGCGGTGCGTCCACTTGAATGCGGAACACAGTGCTCATCAACGGGCGCGTTCGCGACAGCAGCGCGGGGCTCGTCGTATTCGCGACCTCGCCAGGCAACACCGGTTCAGTCGCCTCACCCTGGCAACCGATCGCAAACGCGAGCAAGCAATACGCGGCACGGGTGCGAAGCACGGCGCAACCTTCGTCGCGAACGGCCGTCGCGTCAACCCGCTTGCGATTTCGCGCACGGTTGGTACTCCTCTCAGCATGCCGGCCGTCTTCGGGGTGCGTCTGGGTCGCCTTTGCCTAGTACTGGCCTGCCTTTCAGTGGTGCCGGCGCAACGCGCAATGGCGTTCGGCGACGCGACGGGAGTCGAGCTCGTCTCACTCGACGTGGGCGAAGGTGTCGAGGAGGCGGGGGGCGTCACCGCGCGTCTCGCATGGGAGGTTCGGAAGCGCTCGAGCGTCGAGCCCATCCTCGAGCCCGGGCGTACACGCCTCGACAAAGCATCGTTGTTTCGGAGCCCGTTCCTCTACTGGCGCGGCAGTGACGACTTCGCGCCGCTGAGCGAAGAGGCCATCGAAAGTCTGCGCAAGTACGTTCATCGCGGCGGCTTCATCCTGATCGACGACGCGACGGCAGGCGGGGAAGGCTTCGACCGCGCCGTTCGCCGCGAGCTTCTCCGCGCTTTCCCTGCGACACCCCTCAAGCCGATCTCGAGCGAGCACACCATCTACCGATCCTTCTATCTCTTGAACCGACCCGTGGGCCGTGTAGAGGGACCTCCTTTTCTCGAAGGCGTCACGTACGGAGATCGAATCGCCATCGTGTATTCGCGGCACGACCTCGGGGGCGCTCTGCAGCGCGACAAGCTCGGCGCATGGAGCCAGGCCGTAGTCCCGGGCGGCGAAGGGCAGCGCGAGCGCGCGATACGGCTCGGCGTGAACTTGGTTCTCTACGCGCTCTGCACCGACTACAAGGACGACCAAGTTCATGCTCCCTTCATCATGCGCCGTCGCGGGGCGGGGCGCTGAAGCGTGGACGGGTGGCAGTGGCAGCTCGGCATCCCGGGAGGCGCGACGACCGCGTGGGCGGTTGGCCTCGCCTTGTTCGCCCTTTGGCTGTTCGAGCTCCGTTCGATTCGCGGCGAGAGTGCACTGCGGCGGCGAGTCGCGCTCGGAGCTCTCGGCGGACTTGGTATCCTCGGGGTCTACCTGCTCGTCCTTCAGATCACGCTCGTTCGTGAGACCTTCGAAGAGGTCGCCGGAGGAACCGCGGTACTGCTCGACAACTCACGAAGCATGACGCTCGCCGGCCCGAGCGGCTCGAGAGACGACGCGGTCCGTGCCCTGCTCGCGGAGTGGCAAGAGGACGACCGCGTGAGCCCCATCGTCTACCTGTTCGGCTCGAGCACGCGCGGCGCAGCCTGGGATGGCCTAGCGGAGAGCTACCAGCCGACGGATGACACGACTAACCTTCGCGAGGCACTGGACTACGCGCTTGCCAACGACGCCGGCCGCGAGATTGGCTCCGTCATCGTGGTGACTGATGGCGCAGACGGGCGCTTCCGCGCCGACGCGTTGGCGACGGACGCCGACTCGCCCGCCGTGCACGCAGTGATCGTCGGCGGGGACGACCCACTCGACGATCAGGCGGTCGTTTCCCTTCGCGCCGATACGACGGCCTACGTGGGGGTCCCGGCAGTGATTCGTGCTGACGTCCGCGCAGTCGGAGCGCTTCGGGATCGTGAGCTCCGCGTACAACTCTGGCACGAAAGCCGGATCGAGCAGGAGTCGGTGGCCGTGCTCGACGCGGACGGGCGGGCGACTGTCTCGTTCGAGGTGACGCCGAAGCGAATCGGGCGAGCGCTCTATCGCGTGCTGATTCCCGCAATGGATGAAGACGAAGTGCCCGAGAACAACCTCCGAGCGGCACTCCTCCGGGTCGGCCGCGAGCGGCTGCGTGCGCTTCTGGTCGCCGGCCGCCCGAGCTGGGACGTGCGGTTCCTGCGAGACTTTCTGAAGCGCGACGGCTCCGTCGACCTCGTTTCCTTTTTCATCCTTCGCGCCGCGGCCGACCTCACGGCGGCGCCCACCAACGAGCTCGCGCTCATTCCGTTTCCAACCGACGAGCTCTTCCGGGAGCACCTCGGCAGCTTCGACATCGTAATCTTTCAGAACTTCGACTACGCCCCGTATGAAATGGCCACGTATCTGCCTCGAATACGCGACTACGTGCAACGAGGCGGCTCCTTCGTGATGATCGGCGGCGACCGCTCGTTTGCCGAGGGGCGCTACGGCGGAACGCCGATCGAGCAGATCCTACCGGTGAAGATCGGTGCGCCCGGTGCGATCAAGGGAAGCTTCCGAGCGGAGGTGAGCAAGGGGCTCGCGCGGCATCCGATCGTGGCGCTCGGTCCGGACCCTGCGCTGAGTCGCCAAACATGGAAGTCGCTTCCCGGTCTGCCGGGAGCGAACCGCATCGCGGGTGTCAAAGAGGGTGCGCAGGTGCTGCTCCATCATCCGCGGGCGCGTGTCGACGGACGGAAGTTGCCGATCCTCGTCGTGGGTGAAACGGGAAGAGGACGATCTGCTGCTCTGATGACCGATGCAACTTGGCGCTGGCGATTCGCTTCGGACGACGTGACGGTCGGCTCCGACGAGTACGAGCTTTTCTGGGATCGCATGGTGCGCTGGCTCACGCGCGATCCGCTCTTGGAGCCCGCGCGAATCTCGACGGATCGAGAACGCTACGGCATGGGCGCAGATATCGAGGTCTCGGGCCTGCTGCGTGACGCACGCTACGACCCGATGAAGAACGCCGGCGCAACGCTGCGGTTCGAGCCCTCCGAAAGCGACGCCCCCGCTGCGCTCGTTGAAACCGATGAGGAAGGTCAGGTTCGCGCGACCATTCCTGCGCCCACCGAAAGCGGAGCATACGAGATCGTCGCATCGGTCGATGGAGATGATGTCGCGCGCGAGGTCTTCGTCGTCGAAGAGAGCGGCGACGAGCTCGCAGACCTCGAAGCGTTGCCGGGTGAGCTTCAGGCCATTGCCGAACGTACCGGGGGAAGGGCGTTTCTCGACGTGACCGACGTGCCGGCTCTCTCGGCGCTGGCTTCTACGACGCGCCGCGCTGCGGGTCTGGTGTCCAAGCAGCCGCTCTCGAAACCATGGTTCATCTTTCTAACGATCAGCGTGCTCGGCGCCACATGGATCCTCCGAAGGCGCTGGGGTCGCCGTTAGACCTGGACATCGCGGGCCGCCATCCTAGAAACACGTCCCGCCCATGCAGCCCACGAAACTCAGAGGCGCGCGTACGCACAACCTGCAGTCGATCGACCTCGACATCGCGCCCGGCACGTTTGTAGCCATCGTCGGCCCGTCCGGCGCGGGCAAGTCGTCGCTGGCGTTCAAGACGCTCTACGCCGAGGGCCAGCGCCGTTACGTCGAGAGCTTCAGCGCCTACGCGCGCCAGTTCCTCGAGCGGCTGTCGCGCCCCCCGGTCGACCTGCTCGATCCAGTTCCCGTCGGAATCGCTGTGGACCGTCAGGCGCCCGTGCGAACGAGCCGCTCGACGGTCGGAACGATGACGGAGATCGCGGACTACGCGAAGCACCTGTGGGCGCATGCCGCCGAGCTCCACTGCCCGAGCTGTGGGGCGCTCGTCCACCGCGACGCGCCGACGCGCGCGGCGCAGAGCGTGATGAGCGAGCTCGCAGGCGAGAAGGTGCTGATCACCTATCCGGTCGCAGTAGCCGACAGCGAGCACTTCATCGGTGTCCGCCAAACCCTCTTGACGAACGGGTATCGGCGCGTTCGGATCGCAGGTGAGGTCCGCGACCTCGACGAGGTCCGGCCGAGCGAAGTCACCAACGGGCGGAGCACGCACCTCGACGTCATCGCAGACCGCACGATCGCTCGGCCGCGCGACCACGACCGCTTGGTCGAAGCGCTCGAAGACGCGATGCGCCGGGGAGCCGGGCGCGCGTCGGTGTGGTCCAAGGGCGGCACGGAGCTCGGATTCTCGGAAGGGCTTCACTGCCCGAGCTGCGAGCTCTCGTTTCGCCGCGCGACACCGGGGCTCTTCAGCTTCAACAGCCCGATCGGCGCGTGCGAGACCTGCCGCGGCTTCGGGCGCACCATCGAGATCGACCTCGACCGCGTGATCCCGGACGACGAGCTGTCCCCCGACGAGGGCGCGATTCGAGCGTGGCAAGGCAAGGCCACGACCTGGGAACGCCGCGAGCTCAAGAAGCACGCCAAGGAGGCCCGCATTCCGCTTGGAAAGCCCCTCAACAAGTGGACGCCGACAGAGCTCGCGTGGCTCATCGATGGCGACGAGATTGGCTACCCGAAGGGCTGGTGGGGCATTCGGAGCTGGTTCAAGTGGATGGAGTCGCGCGCCTACAAAATGCACGTGCGCGTGTTTCTGTCCCGGTACCGCAAGTACGTGACGTGCGCCGATTGCAACGGGACGCGACTCAAACCGGAAGCGCTCGCGTGGTCGATTGACGGCCTAAGCCTTCCGGAGCTCTACGGCTTGCCGGCCTCCGACGCACTGTCCTTTCTAGAGAAGCAAGAGCCTCGGTTTGCTGGGGATGCGGGCGCTTCCCTCCTGTGGCGCGAGGCGCTCGGGCGCCTCCGCGCGCTCCACGATGTGGGGCTCGGTTACCTCTCCCTCGACCGTACTTCGCGGACGCTCTCAGGCGGCGAGGCGCAGCGCGTGGCGCTGACGAGTGCGCTCGGGGCGACCCTCAATGGGGCGATGTTCGTCCTCGACGAGCCGACGGTCGGCCTTCATCCGCGCGATGTCGAGCGCTTGCTCGGGGTGGTACGCGCGCTCGCGAAGGACGAGAACGTCGCGGTCGTCGTCGAGCACGACCCCGAAATGATTCTGGGCGCGGATCGGGTCATCGAGCTCGGGCCGGGCGCCGGAGAGAACGGCGGCCAGATTGTCTTCGACGGCACGCCGGCTGCGCTCAAGCGGGCGAAGACGGCCACCGCAGCCGCGCTGAAGTCGAACGGGGTGGTGAAGCGCGGGCGACGCGAGCCGAGCGGATGGATCGAGCTCGCCGGGGCGTCCGGGCACAACCTCCGCAAGGACGACGTCGCCTTCCCGCGGGGCGCGCTGACCTGCGTCACCGGCGTGAGCGGCTCCGGCAAGAGCAGCCTCGTGCTCGAGACCCTGCTGCCGGCGGTCCAGCGCAAGCTCGGCCTCAAGTCGAATGGGGCGCCGCTCGAGCACGACAACATCAAGGGCTTCGCCTCGCTGCACGGCGTCGTCGGGGTCGATCAAGCTCCGCTCGGCCGAACTTCGCGCGGCAACGCCGCGACTTACCTCAAGATTTGGGATGTGTTCCGAAAGCGCTTTTCTGCGACACGCCTGGCCAAGGAGCGCGGATACAAACCCGGGATCTTCTCCTTCAACGTCGCTGGCGGGCGCTGCGAGGCCTGTCGCGGCGACGGCGCCGAGACGGTCGAGATGCAATTCCTCGCGGACGTCGTCTTCAGCTGCCCCGAGTGCCAGGGGCGGCGCTTCATCGGCCCCGTGCTCGACGTGGAGTACGAAGACATGAACGTCGCGGACGTGCTCCAGCTCACGGCCCAGCAGGCCGCCGAGCACTTCGCCGACGACAAGGCGATCGCGAAGGCGCTTCGACCGATGCTGGACGTCGGGCTCGGCTACCTGCGGCTTGGGCAGCCCCTCAACACGCTCTCGGGTGGCGAGGCGCAGCGGCTCAAGCTCGCCGAGGCCCTGGTCCGCGCCGTGCCGGGGTCGCTCATCGTGCTCGACGAACCCACGGCTGGCCTCCACGCGAACGACGTCGCGCCGCTGATGCAGGTCCTCGACGACCTCGTCGAGCGAGGCGACACGGTCATCGTCGTCGAGCACGACATGCAGGTGGCCGCGCACGCGGACTACGTGATCGACTTGGGACCGGGCGCGGGCGATCAAGGCGGCCGCGTCGTCGCCAAGGGTACGCCGGAGCAAGTCATCCGGAAGAAGCGCTCGCAGACCGCGCCGTACCTCGCGCGCGCGCTCGGCAAGGGGAAGCCGAAAGCGGCACCCCCGCGCAAGAAGGCGGGGAAGGCTGCCAAGCCACTTCGCGAGATTCGCATCACCCACGCGCGCGAACACAACCTCAAGGACGTGAGCGTCGAGATTCCGCGCGACCAGCTCGTGGTCATCACGGGGCCGAGCGGAAGCGGAAAGAGCACGCTCGCCTTCGACGTCTTGTTCGCCGAAGGGCAGCGCCGCTACCTCGAAACACTTTCGCCCTACGCCCGTCAGTACATGCCGCAGCTCCCGCGGCCGGCGGTCGATCAGGTCGTCGGCGTTCCGCCGAGCGTGTCGCTCGAGCAGCGCATGACGCGCGCGGGGGCGAACTCGACGGTCGCGACGGTCACCGAGGTCTCGCACTACCTTCGTTTGATTTGGGCGCGCATCGGGGTCTTGCATTGCGTCGATTGCGAGGTGCCCATTGCGGCACGCCCCGCGTCTCAGCTCGCACGCGACGTGAAGCGCCGCTTCGGGGCGAAGAAGGTGACCCTGCTCGCGCCGGTCGTCCGCGGGCGAAAGGGCATCCATCGCGAGCTGCTCGCCAAAGCGCAGAAGGATGGGTTCAGCGAGGCGCGCATCGACGGCGAGATCTGCAAGCTCGAGCCCGGCATGAAGCTCGACCGCTACACCGAACACGACGTCGAGCTCGTGGTCGGCAGGGTCCCGGCGAAGAGCCCCAAGTTGCTCGAGCTCCTCGAACGGGCCCTCAAGACCGGCGACGGGGCCGCCTGGGCCATCGCGGGCAGCGACGAGATGCAGCTCTCGAGCACGCGTGCCTGCCCGAGCTGTGGGCGCGGCTACCCGGAGCTCGACCCCCGCTTCTTCTCCTTCAACACGCGGCAGGGCCAATGCCCCGCCTGCGAGGGGCGCGGCGAAATCGTCAAGAAGAAGTGGCGAGGGCGCCGGCGCAAACGCGCGGTGGAGAGCAAGCTCTGCGACCAATGCGACCAGACCCGCCTCTCGCCGTTGGCGCGCGGTGTGACCGTCGATGAGATGCCGATCACGATGCTGTTCGATCAGAGCGTGTCGGAAGCCATCGCGACCCTTCGCGAGATCGAGCTCGACGGTCGCGAGGGAACCATCGCCAAGACGCCCCTGAGCGAAGCGACGCGTCGACTGTCGTTCCTCGAAGAGGTGGGCCTCGGCTACCTCGGCCTCGGGCGCGCTGCGAACACCTTGAGCGGCGGCGAGATGCAGCGGGTGCGGCTCGCGGCGCAGCTCGGCAGCGGGCTGACCGGCGTCCTCTACGTGCTCGACGAGCCGACCATCGGCCTGCATCCGCGCGACACGAACCAGCTCCTCGGCGCGCTTCGCGGCTTGGTCGACCGAGGGAATTCCGGTGCTGGTGGTCGAGCACGACGCGGACACCATTCGAGCCGCGGACCACGTCATCGACGTCGGCCCCGGCGGCGGCAAGCACGGCGGGCGCATCGTCGCACAGGGCGAGCTCGACACCATGAAGGGCTCGGTGACAGCGAAGGCGCTCGAGCGCGCACCGCACCTTCCCGAGGGCCGACGCTCGACGAAGGACGCCGCCTGGCTCGAGCTCAGCGGCGTGACGCATCACAACCTCAAGAACACCGACGTCCGCTTCCCGCTCCAGCGTTTCATCGCGGTGACTGGAGTGAGCGGCTCCGGCAAGAGCTCGCTCGTCCGCGAAGTCTTGCTGCGCGCCACCCGCGAGTCGGTGGGCATGGTCAACGACGACCCGCCAGGGGCGTTCGAAAGCATTGCCGGCTTCGAGTCGCTCAAGCGTGCCATCGAAGTCGACCAGAGCCCCATCGGCCGGACGCCGAGGTCGGTGCCTGCCACGTACATCGGCATCTGGAACACGGTGCGGCAACTCCTCGCAGGCACCCCCGAAGCGCGCGCGCGCGGCTACACCGCGAGCCGCTTCTCCTTCAACGTGAAGGAAGGCCGCTGCCCGGAGTGCGAAGGGCAGGGCTCGATTCACGTCGAGATGGCGTTCCTTCCGAACGTCCACATCCCGTGCGAGACGTGCAACGGAATGCGCTTCACGCCGGAGACGCTGGCGGTTCGGTGGCAGGGGTTGAACGCCGGCGAGTTGCTGCAGCTCGAGGTCTCGGAAGCGGTCGACGTCTTCTCGCCCGTCAACAAGATCCGCGAGCCCCTCAAGCTCCTCGACGAGCTCGGCCTCGGCTACCTCCACCTCGGCCAAGCGTCGAACACCTTGAGCGGCGGCGAAGCCCAGCGCATCAAGCTCGTGTCGGAGCTCGCCGCCGGCCTGAACACCGGCCCCACGCTCTACGTCATGGACGAGCCAACTACCGGCCTCCACCGAGACGACGTCGACCGCCTCCTCGGCGTCCTCGACCGCTTGGTCGATCGAGGCGATACCGTCGCCGTCATCGAGCATCACCCCGACGTCATGCTCGCCGCGGATTGGATCATCGACCTCGGCCCCGAAGGCGGCATCCACGGCGGCAAAGTCGTGGCCCAGGGCACCCCGGAGACGATCGCCAAGCGCAAGCGAAGCCATACCGGGGCGGTGCTGAGGACCGAGCTTCAGCGCTGAGGGGATCGATGCTAATCTCGTCCCCCGGGGACGAGATCCAATGCCCACAGCCACCACCCTCACCAAACGCGACTACAACAAGCTCCTCGCCGACCTCCGCGGCATCATCCGCGAAGGCAAAGAGGAAGCCGAGCGCGCCGCCACCCAGGCCCTCCTCGAGAGCTACTGGTCCATCGGCCAACGCATCCACAAACAAAAGCTCAACACCCAGGCGGGCTACCACAACGCGATCCTCAGCGACCTGAGCGCCGATCTCGGCATCGGCCTCCGCACACTCCAGCGCACCGTCATCTTCTACCGGACGTACAAGCGCGCCCCGAGCGTGAAAGGCCTGACCTGGGCCCACTACCGGGTCCTGATGCAGCTCCAAGACGCAGACGAACGCGGCTTCTACGAAGACCTCGCCATCGACGACGCCCTGTCGGCCAAGCGCCTCACTATCGCAATCAAGGGCGACCGCTACGCCGACGACGTTGATGGAGAGTCCAACAAGCCCATCGAGCTCCCACGCCCCACCGACCCAAGCTACCTCTACAAAGCCGAGCCCCGCGACATCGTCGACGCCGACACACTACTCCTCGACATCGACCTAGGCTTCGAAGTCATCCGCCGCCAGCGCATCCGCCTCGCCCGCATCGACGCGCCCGCCCGCGACACTGCCGAAGGGGCGGGGGGTCGTCGGTACGTTCGCGAGCAGCTCGCGGTTGCCCGGACCATCGTCATCAAGACGATCAAGGCGGACTTGCATGGTCGGTACGTCGCGCACGTGTTCTACGCCTTTAGCAATCGGGGAATCGAGCGGACGTTCTTGGAGGGGCGGTATTTGAATCAAGAGCTGGTGGGGAAAGGGATGGCGAGGGCGGTTTAACCACCCGCCGTGAAAGCGACGTTCACCGAGAAGCCGCTTGCTCACGCCGGAACCGCAGGTACGTGAAGAGCAAAGCGACGACGGTCGCGAGCATCCCCGCGGCCAGCGTGACGTAGAAGATCGATTGGAAGTCGGCGACCTCCTCCGCGGTCACCGGCCCCCGCCCCCTCAACTCGCGTCGCATGGACAATCTCGCTACGAGCCACTCGTCGATCCGGGCCCAGCTCAGCGCGAATGCGAACCCCTCCAAGACGAACACCAGCACTCCCACTAGCACTCCGGTCAAACGGCACCGAAGGATGGCGAGACCGGCTCCGATGTTCCCTGCGCCCAGCGCAGAAACGACGAGGAACGCGACTTCGTCCGGTCCGCTCTCGAAGATCGGAAGCGGCGGGAGCCCTTCGGTCCATCGGACGATCTGTTTCGCGCCCTCCAGGATCAAACCGACACCCAACAGCATCGTCCACCAACGTTCAGCGCGCTTGATCGCGGGCTCGACCACCGGGATGTCGCCGCGCCGAACGATCCCCAATGCCCAATACCCTGCGCTCGTCTCAAACCGCTTGATCAGAAGCGACTCGAGCATGCCGAACGCGATGATCACGAATGCCCAGTGTAGGTGGACGCCTCTCGACTGAGCAATCCACTGCACCGGTGCCACGATCGCGGCGAACAACAAGTAGTCGATGTAGACAGCGAGGAGGCGACGCTTCCGTGATGCGGCTTCTTCCACGGCGCCATTATCGGATGCAGCCCCAGACGAATCGAGAAATGTGCCGTCACCCCGCCGGATACCATCAACCCACCGAGGTTGAGCACTCGCGCGAACTCAACACTTTGCCCTGGCTACTGGCGCTTCAGCCGGCTCAAAGCAGAGCCTGACGGCCACCACGAACGCGAAGCCGACGATCGCCATGAGCGTGGGCCCGCCATCCTGCGGCGTACCAGCTTGCAGCCAGACCCATAGGCCCGCCTCAATTAGTAGACCCAGAAGTACCCACCAGCGGTGGACCAGGGTTAGACCGGGGCGGAGGAACCTGTTGTTGAACACCAAGAGCCCGGCCAGGTTCACGATCAGGAAAACCACCCACAGAACCCATGGTTGTGGCGCTAGCGCGAAGAAGAGCGCCACTACAACCAGCACGAAGTCATAGGCCGCGCTGGCATACTTGTTCGCTGCACGGCGGTTCCAAGACTCCATCGAATTCCACCGTACCGCCCACCCCAACGCTAGGTCCGGCCAGAACGCAGGCGCTCCTCACTGTGCTAGCTCTGAGGTGATGTCTTTGCTCCGTCGAGGTTTGTCGCTCGCTTGGGAAGGGCCACAGACCGTGCTTGGGGCGGCAATGCTCGGAGTCGAGGCAGCCCGCAAGCGCATCGTCCAGATCGAGGTCGAGGAGGGGCGACTCGTCGTTGAATCGACGGGGACCGGAATCTCGCTTGGGCACATCGTGTTTTGGAGCCGCGAGAGCAGCCGCTGGCACGATTTGGACGACCGAAACAGGGCCCACGAGCTCGGACACACCAAGCAATCGCGCTTGCTCGGGTGGCTCTACCTGCCGGTCATCGGCTTGCCGTCCATCTCACGCGCGGCGTACGCCCTCGCATTTCGCGAAGTAACCGGCCGGCAATGGACCCGTTACTACGAGGGCTACCCAGAGAACTGGGCGGACCGCCTCGGCGGTGTCGTCCGCGACAAAGAGTCGGTCTAAACAACGCCGCAATGCCCAGTTGGACGGCCGTAGTAGTCGGGTGGCCCCTGGGTGTCGCGGTGATCGGCGGGGTCACGCTGTTGCTCTCGCACGGCCACTGGCTACGGGCGGCGATGATTGGCGGGGTCTATCTGTTCGTCGGCCTCCGGATGGGTCTTGGCGCGCTTCACATGTGGCGTCTCGGCAAGCTCCAGGTCGAGTTTCCTCGCTACGAATACCAGAAGCTTCGATGGCAGCGCGAGGGCAAGACGAACGTGCCTCTTGCCATGCAGGTCGAGGCCTCGGTCCAGGGGCTCGCGAACGCGTCGTATCTCGCTTTCCCCGCACTGATCATCGGGTCGAATCCCACAGCCAGCGTTTCGGTGTTCGAGGTCATCGGGCTCGCGATGTGGGTGGCCGCCTTCGCGATGGAGTCGATCGCCGACCTCCAGAAGCTCGCGTTCCTTCGAGACATGAAGAAGCGGGGAGAGACGAACCAGGTCTTCAACGTGGGCCTTTGGCGCTACAGCCGGCACCCCAACTACTTCGCGGAATGGCTGGTGTGGACCGCTCTGGTGGTCGCCTCGCTACCCTCGTGGCTCGCCCTACGTTCGGCCGAAACTCTCGTCCTCTGGATCCTGCTCGGAGCAGGGCTCCTCTTCGTGTCGCGCGCCATGTACAGCACCCTCGTCTACTACACCGGCGCGGTCCCTTCCGAGTACTACTCCGTACGAAAACGCCCCAAGTACGAGACCTATCAGCGGGAAACCAACAGCTTCTTCCCGGGCCCAAATCGCTCACGGCGTGCGTAGCGTCTGAATCTGATCTCCGAGGGCAGCCGTCGCCGCCGTGCGCCGCCCGTGCGTATTCAACGCTTTGCGAAAGCGAGAGGGCCGGATATCGTCAACCTCGATGACCAACGCGAACCTTGGTGAGCATGCCGTGGGCTTCCTCGTAGGCCTGACTCTCGTGCTCGCCGTCGTGGGATGCAACGAGACGACGGGCACGGGTGGCGCCGCCGGCAACGGTGGCGAGGCCGGCACTGGGGGCGGAGGTGCCGGCGGCGACGGCGGTTCCAGCGGGGTTGGCGGCGAAGGCGGGGCCGCTGGCACGGGTGGTGAGCCGCTTCCGTGCCAACCGGCGCCTTATCGCTGCGAGAACGCCGCCATCGAACCGCACGAACCGTGCTGCGAGCAACCGGTGCCCGAGCAGGAGAACGCATGCGACGGGTCGGAGAGCACAGTGAACCCAGTGAGTTGCACCTCGACCGGGGATCCGATCACCTATCGACTCACCCTCATGGAAGTCGAGGGCGACTGCAACGTCGGCTATGACCTCGATGGCTGCGACGGTCAGAGTTGCGTACCGAGCGGGCTCACGCCAGGAGAGGGCGCGAGCGGCGTCGACAACGCGCTCGCCGGCTTCGCGCCGGTCGCCGCGACTGTGGGCGGCAGCCTTGCGCGCTTGAACAAAGCATTCTCGGACTCTCTTTGTGGGCTGACCGAAGGAAGGGTCTGCGAGAGTGGAGACGACGCCGGCAATCCGTGTAGGCGGGACGACGATTGCGCGGGCGCTGGTGTTCTCTGCGGTGACCGGGATTGCCTACCCGAGCTTGCGCCGACCGAAATCCGATTCACCGTCGACGCAAACGACGCAGAGGGATGTGCCAACGTAACGGTGCTGACGGGCGGCGAACCCAGTGCGTACGCTCTGAACTTGAGTGACGATGGCTGCCTGAGCGGCCAGCTCGGACCGATTCTCGTGCCCTTGCCGCCAACTTTGGTGGAGGAGAATGCCTCGTTCGAAAACACGGTCGTTCGGATGACGGTGTCTCCGGCCGGCTTCTCCCACGGCCAGCTCGGCATAACGATGGACGCGGATATCTTGATCGCCGTCTACGAGCTGACGCTGCCCACACCGGCCGTGGCCACCCCGGGCGCGTTCGACATCAACACGTCGACCCCTCCGACCATCGACGCAGGAGCCTTCTGCAACGGAATGTCAGCAACGTTGCGGATCGCTGGGCTCGCGGAGTAGCAACCCAACGCGAGGCGACTGCGACCGATAAGCGCGGTTCATTCCTGCTTGCTCTCCGAACGCAACGCAGTACGCGTCCCCCATGCCCAAGATCGATCCCGCCAGCGCCCCTGCATCCCAAGGCTCATGCTACCCACCCCCATTCGACGAGCCTTGCCGAGGTCGAAGGAGCATCCAACTCGGCGCTGCGGCAGGACTCACCCAGTTCGGCCCTGGTCGTCGGCACCCGCAACGATGAAGACCACGGCGAGTACTCGGACATCGACATGGCATTCGGCCCCGGCCGCTACACGCGCGGAAACACCGGCTGCTATCGACACAAGGACGGAACGCCGTACTGAGCCCCGCGACCTCTATCCGGGACTTTACATTTGTTCAGTCTCTGGTATGTAAATAGCAGGAATCATGTGAGGATCCATCCCAGCGGCGGCTCGGGCGGGCAAGGCGCCGCTGTCCAGATATCCGGGAGTCCGCTGGAGAAGGGCGCCGGTGTCCAGATATCCGGGAGTTCGGGTCAGGAGGTCGTGTCCACCAAAGCGAGCGAGGCCCGAAGGGCATACCGACGTTGCGACCTCAGCGAGCGCGCGACTGGCGAATATCGTCGAACCCGATGGCGGACGCCAACCTGGGTGCGGTTGCTGCTCGGATCGGTCGAGTTCGTGGCCTCAACGCAATCATGGTAGAGGGCAAGCCCCGATGATCACGTTCACACGATCGGCATGTGGCCGGATCTCGACGGTTGCCGTCCTGCTGCTGCTCTGCGCACCTGCGGATGCGCAGGAGCTCCCGGGCCTGCCTGGCGGACCGAGAGACGAGGGCGCGCAGGTACAGGACGCGACCAGCCCTGCCGCGGTCGAGTCCCGCGGAGCGGAGGTGGCCTCCGAGCTCCGGGCGTTGGAGGAAGCGCTTCGGGAGGTGAATCGAGCGGACTTCGAACACCTCCGCGCCCTCCAAGACAAGCTTCGCAAGCTCGCTGAGCTCCTCGATGATCACGCCGCACTCCTATCTCGGCCACCTGCTGCCGAAGAGGCGCCCCAACTGCCGCCGTCGGAGGCGCCGTCGGCACTCGCGTTGAACGGGCTCTACGAGCTGCACTTCACGATGGCCGCTCAAAGCGAGCAACGCGACGCGCTGCGCCGGGAGGCCCGTCAGGCGCTCGAGGCCGCGAAGGCTCGGCTCGAGCGGGCTGAGAAGGAGCGACGGAAGGCGCGAGACGTGCTCGCCGAGGCCGCGCCCGGCGACAAAGCGGGCGCGGCGAAAATGCTCGAGCTTCGGGAGTTGGATAGCCGCGTGGCGCAGGAGGAAGTGTATCTTCGTCGAGCCGAGACGCGCGCTCTGCAAGAGGTCGCGGATGCAGAAGCCCGCGTCGAGCTTGAAGGTCGCATCGAGGAGATGCGGGACGCCCTTTTGAAAGGCGGAGAAGGCTCGGCTCCCGGCGCCAGCCCAGTGATCGAGCGCGAGGCAAGTCTCGCGCGGCGTCGTGAGGCTGCCGAGCGACGTCTCGCAAGCGTCGAGCTCGCGCTCGAAGCAGCACAGAACCGCTACCTCCGTCGCGCAGAGCCGTCGGCTGAGTTGCTCGCCGAGGTCGAAGCCCTCACGGGCCTTCGCGATCTGCTGCGCCGAGAGGTCGCGTTGACCCACGCCGAGCTCGCTCGTCAAGAGGAGCGGCGCCAGATATGGAGCTACTGGGACTCCCTGGTCCGAGGGCAGGCCCCTCGAGGGGACCTGGATGCCTGGGCAGCGTCAGCCGAAGAACAGATCGCGGCCCTCCGCGACGTGGAGCTCGAGGTCGGAGCGAGGCTCCCGGAGCTCGGACGCAACCTCGACGGTGTCCGACGCCAACTCGCGAAGGTACCGGTCGGCTCGAACCTCCACCGAACCCTCACGGAGCACGTCGAAACCCTCGCTCGCTTGTACGACGAGCAGCAGGCTGAAGGCGCGGCGGCGGCCGCGAACGTCCGGGTGGCCGAGCGTGTGCTCGCGGAGATCCGCGACCAAACGAAGCTCGTCGATTGGCAGGAGTACGTCGCCCAAGCCGTGCAGACGGCCCGCGACCTGTGGAACTACGAGATTGCAACGGTCGATGATGCATCGATCACGATCGGGTCGGTTGTTCTCGCAATCCTGCTCTTCACCATCGGGCTTTGGGCTGCGCGGCGCGGCTCGAGCTTCGTGGCGCAGACCACTCGACGCCGCTTCAAGCTCGATGTGGGGGCCGCACACGCGATCCAGACTCTGGGCTTCTACACACTGCTGGTTGCGTTCACTCTGCTCGCCCTTCGCGCGATTCACTTCCCGCTCACTGCGTTTACCGTCTTGGGTGGCGCTTTGGCAATAGGGATCGGGTTCGGGAGCCAGAACGTGATGAACAACTTCATCAGCGGACTGATTCTCATGCTCGAACGCCCCGTGCGTGCGCACGACGTCGTGGAGGTCGACGGCAATCACGGAACGATCGAAAAGATTGGCGCGCGCAGCACGCAGATCCGGTCTGTCGACGGTCGGCACATCATCGTGCCGAACAGCTTCTTCTTGGAGAGCAACGTCGTAAACTGGACGCTGTCGGATGACCTCATACGGGCGAAAGTGAGTGTCGGCGTCATTTACGGGTCACCGACTCGCTTGGTCGAGCAGCTGATACGGCGGGTCATCGACGATGACGATCAGATTCTGCAAGTCCCCAAGCCGGTCGTCATATTCGAGGAGTTCGGCGACAACGCACTCAACTTCGACGTCTACTTCTGGGTCAAAGCGCGATCACCGATGGAGATGCGGATGGTACAAAGTCGTGTTCGCTTTCGGATCGACGACTTATTCCGACAACACGAGCTCGTGATTGCATTCCCACAGCGTGACGTTCACCTTGACAGCGCGGCACCTTTGGAAGTGCGAGTCGTGACCGACAATGGAAGAGCAACGACCGGGACGACAGACGACGCGACGTAGAGAGGCACCCTTGTTCGAGAAGCACAATCCCGAAATCGGATCACGCCCGGGAACATTGGCGATCCCACCGGGCTCTCCGTTTCCGAAGATCGCAGTGGTTCGATACGACGCACACTCGGTCGAGCGCATCGAAGTCCAGACACCCTCTGAGCTCAGGTCACTGCAGGATGACGGTCGAACCACGTGGGTCGACGTACAGGGGCTTGGGGACGAGGCCACCCTTCGTGCGATTGGCGACACATTTGGCTTGCATCCTTTGGCACTCGAGAACGCGGTCAACGTGCCGCAGCGAGCAAAGACGGAGTTGTACGAGAAGCACCAATTGATCATCGCGCGTACCCCGCGCGTCGACGATCAGGGAAGAGTGAGGACTCCGCAGGTCTGCTTCATCGTCGGCGAACGCTATCTGCTCACGTTCCAGGAGCGCTACTTCGGATTCTTCGATCCGATTCGTGAGCGCATCACGGCTGGCCTCGGGGCCATCCGTTCGAAGGGACCCGGCTATCTCGCCTACGCACTCATGGATGCGATGATCGACCGCTACTACCCCATCGTACAAGGCCTGTCCGACGGGCTCGAAGAGCTCGAAGAGTTTGTGCTCGAGAACCCTCACCCTGACGTCCTCGAACGCATTCGGGTGCTCCGACGCAAGTTGGTCGTGCTACGGAGGGTCGCTTGGCCCCAGCGCGAGGCGCTCAACGCGGTACTGCGTGAGCAAAGCGCGTTTTTCGACGAGCAAGAGCGCGTCTACCTCCGCGATACCTACGACCACATCGCGCAGATCGCCGAGCTGATCGATTCATCGCGAGACATGGCGTCCGACCTTGCAGAAGCGTACCTATCGAACGTCAGCCACCGCACGAACGAGATCATGAAGGTGCTCACGTTGATGGCGAGCACCTTCATCCCACTCACGTTCGTCGCGGGCATCTACGGAATGAACTTCGAGTACATGCCCGAATTGAGAAGTCGAAATGGATACTTCGTCGTCTGGGGCGTCATGATCGGAGTCGCCGTCGGTATGGCGTACTACTTCAAACGCCGTGGCTGGATTGGGACTCCTCCTCCCCCAGACTTCGAATCAGAGCGCACCGACGACCCCCTCTCGTAGGGATCCTCCGGTTTGAGCACAGATCCGGTTGACCCTCGCGTACGACGTTTCGTAGGCTCGCCAGGTGCGACTCGCACTTCGAACCCAAACCTCAGCATGGGCGCTCGTGGCCGGAATGCTGTGGATCGCCGGGTTCGATGTCCTACCACTAGCTCACATCGCGTTTCATGACGCGTGTGGCGAGCACCGGCATGGGGCACGTCACGCCCACGACCGCGTGTCTGGCCTGTCGGACCACGCGCACGACGACCACGACCACAGGGATCGACATACAGACAGCAGATCCGGAGTCGGATCTTCCGGACCCGGAGCACGGACAGGGTAGCCTCACCCACCGAGACCTAGCGGCTCAGGCGGCGGAGCCTAGCCTTCCTCCCGTGCCCGAAGTGAGAGTCGCCTACCTCGCGCCACGGGTTTCCGCGCTCGAAGACGACCCTTCGCGGGTGAAGCGCACAGCAACGCGCGCGCGCCGCCGCAGAGCTAGCCCACTCTCACTCGCTCCTTTCACACAACGGATTGGCCGACGCGCCAGGTCGCCTGGTGACCAACACGCGCGTTGATACTCGGATCGGTGAGACCAACGTGGGTCTGTTCGGCGAGGAAGAGCTCGTGTGGCGTTGGCTGCGGCCTGTGGGCGGGCTCAGGGTCGATTTCTTTCATTTCGAGGTCACTGACAGGCTCGATCAGATCGATGAGAAGACGAGCGGAGCACGTGGCGACGTGGTCGTGTCCCCGAAGGGGAGCGTCATCGCACACCCAATCAAGCCGCTGCAGCTCTTCTTCAACTCCGGACGGGGCTTTCATTCAAACGATGCGCGCGGCGTCGTTCGTGCGGCTCGACGCCTCGTTCGGATGGGAGAACGAGCGCTTCGGAATCAAGGCGCAGGCGCTCAACTTGTTGAACACGCGCTGGCGTCAAGCGCAGTTCGCAACGACGGGGCGCCTACCGGGCGAAAATCGACCGGAGGCGTGTCCGGCCGGGACACGACCGGTGGTCGAAGACGGGACTTTCGTGGGCTGTGAAGTTCTTCACTTCACGCCGGGGTGGCCGATCCACCTGCAGATCATGGTGACCGCGAAGTTCTGATCTAGGACGACTGGCATCCTCAGCCGAAGCTCGACCACATCGGCCATCCTCGCGAGGCCTTTGTGCACGAGGCTAGGTTTCGAAGAAACGCATCCAGCGGACCTTATCCCAGGCTTGCGTCGGCCTAGGTTCGATGGTATCCCAATCGCTATTGATTTTCACTTTCAATAATGGGTCTAAGAAACGTATGCGTAATAGTTTGTTTTTCGCAGTTTTCGTTGGAATCGCTCTGACCTGGGCCGGATGCAGCGATGGGGATGCCACGACCGCTCCGCCCGAGGCGCCGGACTCCTTCTCCTTCGAACGTGGGGGGGAGTCGACCGTCTCGCTAACGGGCCAGATCACCCGTCAACTGTTGATCTCCGACCTGACCGGGCTCATGCGGTCGATCAGCGCCGAGGTGCTCGCGGGGCAAAACCTCGAGCAGTACGACACCCCTGAAGAAGTCCTTGCTTGGCTCACGCCGCTCTACGAGGAAGGAGGTGGCGCGAACCCGAATCGGCCACTCCCGATCCTGCTCGAAGCGGGCGACACTGCGCTCCAAACGGTCTACGCCGATCTGAACGACGCGAAGCTGCAGGACAAGCTGGCTGGAAACGATTCGGTCACCGATCACGCCGATTGGAACGGCGGCGCATTCGTGGGTTGGAGCAGCTCCAACCTCGTCGTGAACACGGAAGGAGATCTGGGGGCACCGGATACGCCAGAGCGTCTGGTATTGGCCCTCCTGCGAACCTTCGCTACGCAGGCGGCGACCGGGGCGACGGGCTCGTTTCCGATCGATGCCACCGCCCCGCTCTATCTCACGGCGGACGGCCTCGATCTCGCGCAGCTGACGCAGGCGGTCTTGCTGAGCGGTGTCAACTTCAGCCAGGGCGTTGACGACTACCTCGACGATGACGTGGAGGGCAAGGGGCTTCTCGCGGCGAACGAGCTCGATGCAGACGAGAGCTACACGAGCCTCGAGCATCACTGGGACGAGGGCTACGGCTACTTCGGCGGAGCCCGCGACTACGGCATGTACACGGACGATGAAATCGCCGGCGAAGGCGGCCGCGAAGCGTACCGTGCCGGCTACTTCGACTCGAACGCGGACGGCGCCGTGGACCTCACGGCCGAGTTCAACTTCAGCGCTGCGGTAGACGCCGCCAAGCGAGATCGAGATAGCGCGGAAGACGCAAGAACCGATTTCACCGGAGACGCTGATCTCGCCTGGCGGACGGGGCGGGCGATCATCTCCGCCGCCTATGACGCCGGCGAGGAGGTCGACGCGGCCGCGGTCGGCGCCGAGCGCGACATCATCGTGAGCACCTGGGAGAAAGTCATCGCGGCCACCGCGGTTCACCACATCAACCAAGTCCTCTCGGACATGGACTCGATTGGAACCGGAGACTACGACTTCGCAGACCACGCGGAGCACTGGTCGGCCCTCAAGGGGCTCGCCTTGGCCTTCCAATTCAATCCCCGGTCGCCCATGAGCGCCACCGAATTCGCCGCGATTCATGCGGCCATTGGAGACGCCCCCGCAGGCGCCTCACCGACCTCCCCAACGGACGAGATGAACTATCGCGCGCAGCTCCTCGATGCGCGCGCCTTAATTGGAGACGCATATGATTTCGACGAAGCAAACCTCACGGGTTGGTAGCCCGCCATTCATCCTCCTGCTGGCGCTGGCCGCTGGAAGCTGCGCTGAAGACAGCGGCGTCTCTTCCGACCCTGGCGATGATCCGCCGATCCGCGCCGAGGTCCTCGCATCGCTCGGGGAGCGCGTCGTCGTTCCCGCGCAAGTGACTTTCGCAACGCGCGCAGCGTCGCTCGAGGCGGCGCTCGCTTCCGCCGCTGCCAGCGGGTCACGAGCCGAGGCTCAGGAGGCGTGGCGCGCTGCGGTGGACTCCTGGCAGTGGCTCGAGATGATGCAGGTAGGTCCTGCGGGCTCGAGTCTCAACGTGACGGGAGGGCAGGATCTGCGCGCGCGCATCTATACCTGGCCGACCCTCGACACCTGCCTCATCGACCAGACGACCGTAGGCGATGAGCTCGACGACCCGGACGTTCTCGATGCATCCCCGGGCACGCCGCGCGGCCTCGGAGCGATCGAGTACCTTCTCTTCAACGACGATCCTGAGAACACCTGCACGGCGTTTCGCCCGATCGAGCCCGCAGGGATCTGGGAGACCTTGTCGGCGGAGATTCCGGGCCGACGGCTCGCCTACGCCGCCGCATTGGCCACACTCGTGCGTCGCTCCGCGGACGATTTGGTCGAGGCGTGGGCACCCGAAGGAGGCGACTTCATCTCGGAGCTCACCGACCCTCGGCGCGGGGGCGCGGCTTACGGCTCCGCTCAAGAAGGGCTCAACGCGATCTCCGACGCGATGTTCTACCTCGACCGGGAAACCAAAGACATGAAGCTCGCCGAGCCGGCGGGCATCATGGGATGCGACCAGGCACGCTGCCCGGACGCAATCGAGTCCCGATGGGCGTTTCAGTCGAAGGAACACCTCCTGACGAACCTCCGCGCGTTTCAGGCCCTGTTTCTCGGGGCCGTGCCGGGCACCGACGCCCCGGGATTCGACGACCTACTCGATGACATGGGCTCGTCTGCAGTGACGTCGGAGATGACCGAAGCCATCGCAAGTGCGCTCGCTGCCCTCGAGGCGATTCCTGGAGCTCTGAGCGAGGCGATCGAGACCGATCCACAGGCTGTCGAGGAAGCCCACGACGCTGTCCGCGGCGTCACCGATATTCTGAAAACGAACTTCATCGGGGACCTCGACCTCGAGGCGCCTGACCGGGCTGCCGGCGACAACGACTGACACGAAATGATCTCGGATGGACTTCGATCTCGCGTGCTTCAGCCACGCGACGCCGCTTCGCTCGGCGTGTTTCGAATGCTGTTCGGGACCATCTTGTGTGTGAGCAGTGCCCGGTTCTTGTGGAATGGCTGGGTCGACCGCTTCTACGTACAGCCGACGTTCTTCTTCAAGTACTGGGGCTTCGAATGGGTCCGGGTTCTCCCCGAACCATGGATGACCGTTCTCTACGGAGCGATGACCCTGCTGGCCGCATTCGTTGCGCTTGGGTTCTTGTACCGCGTGTCCATCGTCGCGCTGTTCTTGGTGTTCACCTATGTCGAGCTGACGGACGTCACCAACTACCTCAACCACTACTACCTCGTGAGCTTGCTTGCGCTTCTAATGTGCTTCTTGCCATTGCACCGTGCGTTCTCGGTCGACGCGCGCCTCTCGCCGCGCCAGGCGCCGGCGACAGTGCCCGCATGGATGCTGTACTTGTTCCGGTTCCAAGTAGGCGTGGTCTACTTCTATGCTGGAATCGCAAAGCTCCAGCCCGATTGGCTGATCCACGCGCAGCCGCTCGGCATTTGGCTCGCATCGCGCACGGAGACTCCATTGATCGGGTCTCTTCTGACGCTGCCCGTAATGCCGCACGTCGTGAGTTGGGCAGGGTTCCTCAACGACACGCTCGTCGTTCCGTTCTTGCTCTGGAAGAAGAGCCGACCGTACGCATTCGCGACCGTCTTCGTGTTTCACATCTGTACGCATCTACTCTTCACGATCGGCGTGTTTCCGTTTCTGATGGTGTCGGGTGCCACGCTGTTCTTCGAGCCGGACTGGCCTCGTCGAGTCGCTGCATGGCTAGGGTCGTGGGGTCGGGCGCCGGTGACGACGCCGACGGCGCGCACCAAGCCCGCGACTGTGGGGCGTTGGTCCACGCCCGTTGCGTGCTGCGTCGTCGTCTACTGCGTGATTCAGATCGCGATGCCGCTCCGCGCGTTCGCGTACCCAGGGGACGTGCTCTGGCACGAGCAAGGAATGCGCTACTCGTGGAGCGTGATGGTTCGGGAGAAGAACGGGAGCATCACGTACCGGGTTCGCTGGCGAGATGCCGAACGCGAAGTTCAGGTACCGCCGAGCAAGTACCTCACGAGCCATCAAGAACGCGAGATGTCAGGCCAGCCTGACCTCATCCTCCAGCTCGCGCACCGCATTGCCGGTGACTTTCGGAGCCGCGGCTACGAGAATGTCGAGGTCCGTGCGGACGCTCTGGTCTCGCTCAACGGGCGCCACGCCGCACCGATGATCGATCCGGAGGTCGACCTCGCTCGTCAACCGGACACGCTTGCCTTGATGTCGTGGATCGAACCGCGGCCTAAGGTCGATCCCTTACCCGCCTACCGAAACGACCCGCACTCGCTTTCAGCGGAGGGTCGAGTGAGCGCCCACAGTTTTATCGTGTCGGATTCGAAGAGCCCGGATCGCAGCGCTTCTCCTCGCGTGGCCCCTGTTCGCCGTGACGACCGCGGCCCTTGCTCAGGAGGACGCAGAGGATGGGGGAGAGGCGCCGACCGCCCCGGAGACACCCGAAGATCCGATGCTCGAAGAAGAGCTTCGGATGCTCGAGGAAGAGGTCTTTGCGGAAGACGATCCTTTCGAGGAAGAGCCCTACGAGAAGGAGAGCGAGCCAGGCGACAGCGAACCCGACGCGCCGGAAGAACCGAAGCCGGCCGATCCCAAGGTACCCACCGAACCCGTGGCGGGCCTTCGCGAAGTGACGGTTCGGTATTCGCCCGAAGACATGTTTCGCATGGGCGGCTCGGTGCAGAAGCTCGACCAGGAACAACTCGCGAAGATGCAATACGACGACCCGAACGCGGTGCTGCTGCAGGTCCCCGGCGTGTACGTTCGGCAGGAGGATGGGTTCGGGCTACGGCCGAACATCGGCTTGCGCGGCACGGACCCCAACCGAAGCGCCAAGGTCACACTGATGGAGGACAATGTGCTCTTCGGGCCCGCGCCGTACTCAGCGCCTGCGGCCTACTACTTCCCCATGATGGGGCGGATCAGTGGGGTCGAGGTGTTCAAGGGGCCGGCTGCGATTCTCTATGGACCCCAAACGGTGGCCGGGGCCATCAACTATGAAAGCCGTCCGATCCCAGAAAAACCGCGCGGGCAAATCGGCTTGATGTACGGAAGTTTTCAGACGATTCGAGGTCACCTTCACTACGGCCGCCAAAACGACTGGGGCGGATTCATCGTCGAAGGAATCCACCTCGGTTCTGCCGGTTTCAAGGAACAGCAGTCGAGCTTCGGTCGCGACGACACCGGTTTTCAACGAACCGAGGCGAGCCTCAAGGCTCACTTCAACAACAAGCTCGACGCACATGTGTTCAACCGTCTCACGATCAAGTTCGTTGGCTCTCGGGAGAGCTCCAATGAGACTTACGTCGGCCTTTCCGACGAAGACTTTCGCAACGACCCCTATCAGCGATATGCGGGTAGCCAGCTCGACAACATGAGCTGGTGGCGGACCGCGATATCCCTTCGTCACAATCTCGCCGTCGGCGATCGCGTACGGCTCGAGACGACGGCCTACAGACACGACTTCGATCGGACTTGGGAGCGGGCGAACCGATTCGGCTCCGATGAGGATGGGTTCGTCCCCATCATCGACGTCGTGACCGCGCCCAACACCCCACCGCTCGATTCCTATTTCCTGGTCCTCAACGGTTCGAGGAATTCCATTTCGGCCGAAGATCCAAGCGATCTGAGCCAGAACCTCCGCGTCATCAGCAACCGCAGAAGATTCGTGGTCATGGGCGTGCAGACCCGCCTGCGGGCGGATTTCCAGACCGGGAAGGTTCATCATGAGATCGAGTCCGGGCTCCGTTTCCACTACGACAGCGTCGATCGCTTCCAGCCGGAGCAGAGCTACAGCATGCAGAACGAGCAACTGGTCTGGAACGGCATCACCTACGTGGAGGAGCCCAATCTGTTGATCAACGACAATAGAGGAGAGGCGCAGGCCTTGGCTGGCTACTTGATGTGGGGGATCGAAGTCGAAGACCTGGTGTTGAAGCCTGGCGTTCGTGTCGAGTACATCCGAACTTTCTTCGAGGATGAGAAGAACGCTCCGGAGCTCGGTCTGGTCGAGGACGCTCCGCAGCTCGTCGCCCTTCCGGGACTCGGCCTCCAGTACACGATCCTCGAAGGCTTCGCCGTGCTCGCCGGTGTGCACCGCGGCTTCAGCGCGGTCGCGCCCGGGAATGGCAACGAAGCCAGTCCCGAGCTGTCGATCAACTACGAAGCGGGCTTGCGCTACGTGACCTCGGACTCGCTCGGGTTCGCCGAAGTGATCGGCTTCTTCAACGACTACAGCAACATCGTGAGCCTGTGCAGCGGATCGTCCGGGTGCGACGACGGCGAGGTCGGAGACCAGTTCAACGGGGGACGTGCGTTCATCGGGGGCGTCGAGGTTTTGGGCGGATACAGCATCCCGCTGCCCCGCGAGCTCACGATGCCCGTGCGTGTGTCGTACACCTACACCAACGCGACGTACCGCACCACGTTCGACAACCAGAACCCCACCATCGGTGAAGTCCAGAAGGGGGACCCTATCGACTTCGTTCCCCCGCACATCTTGAACGCGCAGGTCGGTCTCCAACGCTCGTTCTGGGCTCTGTACACGATGGGAAGCTACATCAGTCCCTTCCCCGAAGGCGTCGTCGGTACGTCCGGAACGACCGCGCTTCCGGACACGGACGGCTACTTCGTCCTCGACATCGTCGGCCGCATTCGCTTCGAGCCAGTCGAGGCATACCTCCGGTTCAACAACGTCACGAACACCCGAGCCATCGTCTCCCGAAGGCCCTTCGGTGCGCGCCCGAACCCGCCATTCTCGGTTCAGGCGGGCGTCCAAGTGACCTTCTAAGTGCCTGGAAAGAGGCATGATTCGGGGTACGGGCGTGGCTGCCAGCCGCCTCTTGTTGAAGATGACTTTCAATGTCAGAGTTCGGTATCCGATGACTCTGAGGCAAACAGGCTATGTGTTTCCCTCGCTGATGCTGCATGGGGTGTGCTTCGTGGCGCTGGCGGGCGCTCCCTTGAGCGATCCGCCGGGTCCTCAGATCCAGGCAGTCGAGTACGTCACGATTACGGAGGAAGGCGGCGGCCGACTCGGCAACGACTCGAGCATCGGCGACGCGACCGAGCCCGAGGTCGTACCCGAGAAGAAGTTCCGTCGCGTCAAACCAACACCCGTGCGAAGGGCGTCCGTCGCTGAACGCAACGAAGCCGTCGAACGCGAGGTGAGCGAGGAAGGGGCGGGCGACCCCGACCCGTCTGCTGATGCAGCCAAAGATGCAGCTCCGATGGCGGCGAACCAGGCCATCGCGAGGGGATCCGCCGGCACCGATCCACTCGCGGTTCGTGCAGGGTCGGGAAGCGGGGGCGAAGGGGTGGACCGCCGTTCTGCGCTACGCGCCTGGCTGCGCGAGATCCAGCGAGAAGTGAATAAGATCGCCACCCGTAACTATCCGAGCTCTGCGGTGAGGATGAAGCTAGAAGGCAAGCTACGCTTGGGCATCACAATCGGCTCCGACGGCCGCATCATCGACGTTCGCGTTCTTTCGTCCTCGGGGCATTCCGTTCTCGACGAAGCGGCGACTAGCTCGGTGATGGCGCTCCACATCCCAGCGCCGCCGGACGAGCTCGGTTGGCGCGAACGAGAGATCGCGCTGCCGATTCGATACGCACTCCAGTAAGCACCGCAAAGACTGGACCGAGGGGGCTACGTCTTCTTCGCGGCAGCGCGGTTCAACCGATCGTGCGCTGCGACCCAACTGGGGCCGCTCGGTGGGCGCTCCACGACGATGAGGTGGCAGTCCGTCCGGTCGGCCTCCCGGAGACGTGCGTAGAGCTCCCGCCCGTAGGAAGCGGAATCGTCAGGCATGGTGACCCACAGACACCGCGCGTCGTCGACGCGGGACGAACCGAACGCCAGCACGCTCACCAACCCATCGTGTCCCTCGAGGACTTCCTGCACTCGCGGTCGCACCCTGTCCTTGTCGACTACTTGCATCGGGGTCGTCGGAGCGTAGTGCGTCGGCAGCGTGCCGGGCGCGCGCGGCGCATCGTCTCCTGCGCCGGCGAGCGGAGCACCCAACACCTCAGCAAGAGCGTCATCAGTGACGGCTCCCGGGCGCAGCAAGCGGGGACGCACAGCGGTGAGATCGACGATGGTCGACTCGAGCCCTACGTGACAGGCCCCACCGTCGAGCACCGCGTCGACCGCGTCGCCCAGCTCCTCGACGACGTGCGCGGCTGTGGTCGGGCTGAGACGCCCGAATCGATTCGCAGAGGGTGCCGCCAGCCCACAGCCCACTGCGTCGAGCAGCGCCAAGGCCACCGGGTGGTTGGGGACTCGCAGTCCAAGCGTATCCTGGCCTCCGGTGACGAGGTCCGGAACCCCCGGCTTGCGTCGAAGAATCAGCGTCAGCGAACCCGGCCAAAAAAGCTTCGCAAGCCGACGAGCCCGGTCCGGGACGTCACGAGCCCAGTCGTCCAAGGCGTGCGCCCCGGGCAAGTGGACGATGAGCGGATGGTCGGTCGGGCGGCGCTTTGCCTCGAAGATGCGCCTGAGCGCGCCCGGATCGTCGGCCCGCGCTCCGAGCCCGTAAACCGTCTCTGTCGGGAACGCGACGAGCCCACCCTGACGCAGCAGCTGGGCAGCACGCGCGACGTCACCTTCAGATGCGGACAAGAGCTCCATGATGCGACCAGCAGACGAGGATGGCATACGGGATCGCACTGGCGCAACGGGCGGGGTCCCGTCTGCAGGTCGGACTGGATCCTGAGATCTGAGATCTAACCGAGGTCGGCGGTCTCCGAAGCAAGAGCAAGGCGAGACGCGAGCACGACTCGAGGCGGTTGGGGCGGGTTCGGATACGCCCGTAGTGCGTCCTACCGGCCTCGACCGTCCGGTTGGGGTGTCATGTGCCGCCTGAACGCCACAACTGCCGTGTCCCAGCCGCACATCGACCCAGCCACCACGCGGGCAACCGGCGACCAATCTGCTCAGCCGGGCTTAGTTGAACCAGCAGCGGAGTCTACGACCCGGGTCCACACCGAGCCCCGTGCCATACGCGCATCCACCAGGTACCTTCCGGGAAGCAGGCACTGCGGTCTCCCTCTGTCCACTTCGCCAAGGCGCGTGTGTACTGCGCACGAAACGCGCGCCATCGCTCGACCGCCTCGGTCGCTGCGCCGCGATGCCCAGCCACCGCGAATTGAGGATTCAAGCTCCCAAACACCTCGTGGCTCTTGGCGCGCTTGGTGTGCGCGAGCCGCAGCACGCGCCTCGGACCCACGAATACCGAGCCGGTGCGCTTCGCCTTGCTCCACGCCTGGTGCCGCCGCTGTCGCACCCGCTTCGCGATGCGCTCCCGTGCAAGCTCCGCGCCGTAGTCGAGCTCGAGGGCAACTGGCATTTCCAGCCGAAGTTCGATGACCTCGGGCCAGTTGCGGTTGTTGGGGTCGAAGTAGTGCGGCGGTCGCTTGACCCGAATGACGCGCGTGCCGACGTGCGCCGGGAGGGTATGTGCCCCAGGCCAGTCCTTCGCGTAGCGGACCGCCAGCGCCTCGACCGGGTTGGTGATGAGATACGCGATGGACTCGATCGTGGCCTCGGGGGTCAGAAGGGCATGAGCGCCGCTGCTTCGCTTGTTGAAGACCTCCTCGGGCCATCCTCGCAAGGCCTTGGTGCACAAGGCTAGGTTTCGATGAAACGTTTCCAGGAACCGTGGGTATTCGCCCCTGACGTCGGTGATGACCTCGTGAGCGTGGGTCGACATGAGGCAGGCGGCGTGCACCAGCACGCCATGAAGCTGCGCGGCATGGCCCAAACAATACCAGTAGATCTGCTCCATCTGCCGCGCCTCGTCCGGATTAAGCAAGAAGTGGCGACGGGTGGTGCGACGCGAGAGCGCGAGGGTGGCGCCGGGATCGACGATGCGAGGTCGAGTCATACCGGATGGACGGAAGCGAGAAGAATGCCGAAACGATATCTCGTGTCTTCATGAACTTAGAGGGCTCACACTGGCGCATGGACGGCGGACCACCGGCGGGCGCCAACACACGGAACTACAGAGCAATCCGCCGCGTACCGCGCCAGTTTCCGCAACCACGGTCGGATCTTGCCGGATCTTGCCTCCTGAGGACGCAGATCCGGCCGACGTTGACGCGTGCATGGATCCGCTATCTGTCGCCAGCAAGAACGCGTTGTGCATTCGTTTCGCCCTTTTCACCGCTCGATGCAGGGTCTGCGCGTCGACGTCCGGAATCCCGTGACAATTGCAGCGTATTCGCTTGGCACGTGGGATGCATCTAGAACGTAGCGGGTGGTGAGTCGCGTGCAGATCGGAGGCAGCCATGGGTTACCCGTCTCGATCAGCTTACGTCTGCGTCCTGAGCGCTGTGCTGCTCTTCGGATGTAGCGATGGGGATGGCGGCAGCGGCGGCGAAGGCGGCTCCGAGCTGGTTCCCGCATCTCTGTACGTCTTTGAGTTCGGTCCGTCTTTCGTAGAGATGCCGATCAAGGGCGCAGCGATCTGCGAGCTCGATGCGGACAACTGCGTCAGCACGGACAACGCGGGCCGGGCTACGATCTATTTCCCGATCGATCAGGAGATCGCGTTTACCTTGGAGAAGGAGGGGTACGGCCCATGGGTGTTCGCCAACGTGGCCGACGAGCATTTCCCAGAGGGCAACCGATTGCCGATGTACACCCACGAGTACCTGGCCGCCATTGCCGAGGATCTGCAAACGCCTTACCCATGGGAGGGAGGGATCGTAGGTCTGCTCAGATGGCTCAGTCCACATCCGGGCGTGAAGTTCCTCCCCGTCGGTCCAACCGCTGAAGCGGTCGGTGAAGCGTTCTATTTCGATGCCGCGACTTCGCACTACAGCCTCGAGCTCGAAGCCACGACACGCTTCTATGGGCTCCCGGACGCCCCGCTCGCAGAAGGTGGTTTCACCGAGGTCGTACCCGGCGTGCAGCAGTTCGAGTTCGTCGGAACGGCCGGCGATTGCCCGCATGCCTCTTGGGGCTGGCCCGGTGACGCTCCGAACCGGCTCCGGATTCCGGTGCTGGAAGGATACACGACGTACGGCAGTGTGCGCTGTGACGAAGAGATTCCAGGCCTTGGCGCTGGCGGAGCTGCGACGTCAGGCGACTCGTCTGCGAGGGAGTGATGCGATATCTGTTGGCGGTCTTGTTTGTGTTTCTGCTACTCGGCTGCGCCGAGCCCGCTGCCGACGGCGGCATCTGCAGCCAGGTGCACTGTGACGACGGCAATGATTGCACCGAAGATCTGTGCGATGCGACCCACCCGGCGGTGTGTGTGTTCTTCCCTGTCCGGGGGAACATGCCATGCAACGGCGGCGGGGTGTGCAACTACGCGGGAGTCTGCCTCGACTGCAACAGCGACGAAGACTGCCGAGACGATTTCAACGATTGCACACGCCCTCGCTGCCGAGATCGCGCATGCAGCCTTGAGACAGTCTCGAATGGAACGGCGTGCTCAGGCGGTGAGTGTCGGGCGGGACATTGTGCGCTGAGTAGCGACGTCGTCCCCTGCACGGAGCAGGGGATTCGCAATGCCATCGCGGCAGGCGGAGGCGACTATCTCATCGACTGCGAGGGGCCAAGTCAGGGTGAGGACCGACGCCGAGATCGTCATCGACAACGATGTTTTCCTTGGCGGGAACGGTGATCTAAGCGTCGACGGAGGTGACGACCATCCCGTGTTCTCAGTGGTCGAGGGCGTGACTGCGTGGCTCGATGGCATGTCGGTCGTCGGTGGATTCGCGAATCAGAGCTGTGGTGGCTTGTCGAACGCCGGGACGCTACTGCTCACGAACGTCGCGGTTCTCGGAAATACTGCGACTTCAGGCGGCGGCGGCATCTGCAACTCGGGGACGCTAATGCTGTTCAACACCACCGTGACGAGCAACCGCGCAGAGGCCTGCGCTGGCATTTTCAACAACGGGACGCTGAGCGTCGAGGAAAGCACGGTGTCGGTGAACGTCGCCACCTCCGGCGGTGGCGGCATTTGCAGCTCGGTCATGCTCACAGTGAGCGAAAGTGCCGTGTTCGGAAACCTCGCCGAACGTGCTGGAGGCGTCGAGAACTCGGGAACGCTGATACTGTCCAACAGCACGGTGTCGGGCAACACGTCGAACGCAACCGGAGGCGGCCTCTGGAACAGCGGTGTTGGGACGGTGACGAACAGCACACTTTCGGCGAATGCAGCGGGAAGCGATGGGGGAGCCATTCACAGTGTAGGGGCCCTCGTCATCGAGAACAGCCTGGTCGACGGGGACTGCAAGGGCGACGTCGACGCTATCAGCTCCCGCGGCTACAACATCGAAAGCGGTGGCGATACGTGCGGTTTCGACCACGAGACTGACCAAGTCGGGGTCCAAGCGGAGGATCTGAGGCTCGAGCCACTGGAGATCAACGGTGGTCGTACAGTCACCCATGCTCTTCTGCCCGGTAGCGTCGCTGTCGACCAGATTCCGGATGCGGTCTGCGAGCTGGATCGCGACCAACGCGGCGTTGCACGCCCCCAAGGAGCCATGTGCGACGTCGGGTCGTTCGAGCTCGAGGAAGGGGGGACATGATGCGTTTCTTGATTCGATTGATCCTCGCTGGTGCGCTGACGATCGGTTGCAGCGATTCAAAGCCCCAACCCAAGAACCAAAGCCTCGTCGTCATCGTGGAGAGTGCTCTCTACGACTCGCTCGAAGCGAGTCTCGATCAATACGCCGAGACGATGAGGCGCGAACAGTTCGAGATCTACGTGGAGCCCTGGGGACCCGGGTCTATCCAGGCGCTCAGGCAGCGCCTGTTCGACTACATTGACCTCTATCAGATCGATGGCGCGCTCCTCGTCGGGGACTTCCCCGCCGCGTGGTACGAGCAGGCTGTCTTCAGACCCTACGAAGCGTTCCCAACGGACATCTACTTGCAGGACCGAGACGCGGAGTGGGTCGACCAGGACGGCAACGACATCTACGACTTTCACACTGACAACCTTCATGTCGACATCTACACGGCGCGCCTCCAGGGCACACGGACGCAGCTTCAGGACTATTTCGACCGCGTGCACCACTATCGACATGTCGGCCCACTGGTGGACGAGTCGGCCTTCATCTTCATCGACGACAAGTGGTCTGAGACCAATACTGAGGACGGCCTGGGGCTGAGCGAGCTCTACGACGACGTCGAAGTCGTCAAGGACAAGGCGGAAAGCACGCTCGACAACTACCTTGCGAGACTCACAGGCGATGGCGCGGAGTTCGTGTACCAGAAGAACCACGGGGGCGAAGAGAACCTCAGCTTCGCGCATGTCGACGAAGAGGGAAACATGGCCGGCGGTACACTGACCTCGAGTCAAGTCGCCGAACGCAATCTCAAGGTCTCTTTCGTCAACATGACGAATTGCTTCGCAGCGCAGTTCTTGGCCGAAGCAAGCGTGGCCGAGGCATACACGGTCGGAACCGACTACGGCCTCGCGATCATCGGCTTGACCAAAGAGGGAGTCATCGTGAAGCCGCGCGTGTTCCACCTCAACCTGGCCCGGGGTATGAGCTGGGGTCAAGCCTATCGGGCTTGGTTCAACGAGGCGGGGAAGAACCACGAGGAAAGTTCCCTGGGCGTCGTCATCATGGGAGACCCGCTCTTGACGCTCGCGGGTCACCCTCTTGCTCCGGGCACCGCAGAGGAAGGTGTGGCGCCCTCCGGTGACAACTCCGAGTACCTCGCACAGGATGATGAGCCCGACTGCGACCTTGAACGGGAGCTCGGAGGTTTCGAGGAATACCGAAATGCCCACCCAGAGTTCTTCGAGGACTGACTCGCCGAGTCCGGGTGGCAAACAGACCTTGCGCATGCCCGTCCCCGACGACCCGGGCAACCTCAGTGCGAGCCGAGCTCCTTGAGATCGGGTCCGCTCCAGAGCCTGGTGCTGAGCTCCCCCTGCAAATCCGCGGCCGTGAGGCCGTGGCGGATCTCGCGGACGCGGATGCCTTCTGTGGTGAAGTCGAGGACGGCCACCGGGCAAATCAGTCGCGCTGCACGTGGCTTCGACCCCTGGACGCTTCGAACCACGGACGCGAGCTGCTCGAGCCCTTCGGTGCTCAAAGCGACGACGCGTGCACCGGGGCTCGGTGGCTCTGACGGTGCTGTGCCGGCTTCGATGAACGCGACTTCCGCCGCGCTCTGCTCGATGTCCTTCCCGCTGGCCTCGATCGCGCTCTTCAGCGCCTGCGGCAAGCCCTTGCCAAACCAAACGCCGCCGGATTCACACTCCTCCGCCGCCCGCGTGAGGACCCGCTCTAGGTCAGCTGCGTGCGCGAGCGATGGCATCCGTGAAACGCCGAAAGAGATAGCGCGAGTCGTGAGGACCCGCGGCCGACTCGGGGTGGTACTGAACGCTGAAGGCGCCGGTTTCGAGGTGCTCGATGCCTTCGCAGGTCCCGTCGTTGAGGTGGAGATGGGTGAGCTCGCACTTGCCCTGAAGAGATTCGACGTCGACGCAGAAACCGTGGTTTTGCGTGGTGACTTCGATGCGACCGGTCTTGATGTCTTTCACCGGCTGGTTGAGACCGCGGTGGCCGAACTTGAGCTTGTAGCTGGAACCGCCGAGAGCGAGGCTCATCAGCTGGTGGCCGAGACAAATGCCGAACATGGGCCGCTTGCCGAGAAGGTCGCGGACGGTCGCGATGCCGCCGGACACCGCCGCTGGGTCGCCAGGGCCATTCGACAAGAAGACCCCGTCGGGGTCGAGCGCGAGGATCTCGTCGGCACTCGTGGTCGCCGGCACGACCGTAACCTTGCATCCCTCGTCGACGAGGCACCGGAGGATGTTGAGCTTCACGCCGAAGTCCATCGCGACGACATGCCAGGGACGAGCATCCTCGCGCGGCGCGGCCCATGCGCCACTGTTTTGGGTCCACTCGTAGACCTCGGCGGTGGTGACTTCGCCGGTGAGGTTCTGCCCGGTCATCGGAGGCGCAGCCTGCGCTCGGTCGTGCAAGGTCGCCGCGTCTTCCGTACCGATGGCGGCCATCTGGGCGCCGACGTCGCGAATGTGTCGGGTGAGCGTGCGCGTGTCGATGCCCGTGATGCCGACGATCCCGTTTCGGCTCAAGTAAGCGTCGAGTGACTCCTTGCAGCGCCAGTTGCTTTCGACCGCGGAGAGCTCGCGCACGACGAAGCCTCGAAGGGCAGGGCGCTTCGCCTCGCCGTCCTCGAGGTTGATGCCGGTGTTGCCGATTTGCGGCGCGGTCATCGCAACGATTTGTCCGCAGTACGAAGGGTCGGTAAGGACCTCTTCGTAGCCGGTCATGCCAGTCGTGAACACCGCTTCACCGGTGGCGACGCCGTCCGCCCCAAAGCTCGTTCCCGCAAAGCGAGTTCCATCTGCAAGTACAAGGTGTGCTTCTTTGGTCATATTTCGAGCTCGTACACGACCTCGCCGCCGACAATCGTCACGACGGGTCTCCCCATCAGCTCGCGACCGAGCAACGGCGTGTTGTGCGATTTGGAGCGTAGCGCTTCCTGTTCAAGAATCCATCGGGCTTCGGGGTCGAGGACGGTCACGTCGGCAACGCGGCCCTCTCGCAGCGACCCGCCTTCAAAATCTGGGAGCAGGCGCGCCGGGGCGGTCGAGAGCGTTTCGACGAAGCGGAGCGGCGTGAGCACGCCGTCTCGAACCAATCCGATCATCGAGCCGATCGCCGATTCCAGACCATTGATGCCAACCGAGGCCGCCTCGAACTCGCAATCCTTCTCGAGGTCCGTGTGTGGAGCGTGGTCGGTCGCAATGCAATCGATGGTACCGTCGGCGAGCGCCTCTCGAAGCGCCGCGCGGTCTTCTTCCTCTCGCAACGGCGGGTTGACCTTGCAGTAGGTATCGTAGCTGAGGAGAGCCTCATCTGTGAACAGCAGGTGATGTGGCGTGACCTCCGCGGACACCCGCAGTCCGCGCGACTTGGCTTCGCGGATGAGCCGCACGGCCCCAAGGCTCGAAATATGGGCGACGTGGTAGCGTGCACCTGTCGTCTCTGCGAGCACCAAGTCCCGCGCAACGATCACATCCTCGGCCGCGCGCGGCCAACCTCGAAGGCCGAGCTGAGTCGATCGCGCGCCCTCGTGCATCTGCGCGCCTTCGGTCAAGTGATGATCCTCGCAGTGCTGGCTCACCAACAGGTCGAACGTCCGCGCGTACTCCATTGCGTGCCGCATGACGGCCGCGTTCATCACGCACAATCCATCGTCACTCACACCGATGGCGCCGGCATCCCGCATGTCGGCCATCTCCGTGAGCTCGGCGCCCTTCTGGCCTTTGGTCACGGCGCCAAACGGAAGCAGGCGCGTTCCTCCGTGCTCGTCGGCACGCGACAGCAGCATCTCGGTGATCGCGCGTGAATCGTTGGTGGGCTTGGTGTTGGGCATAGGGCACACAGCCGTGAAGCCGCCGGCAGCCGCTGCGTCCAAGCCTGAGGCGATGTCCTCTTTGTATTCCTGCCCAGGCTCGCGCAGGTGCACGTGCAGATCGATGAACCCCGGACACACCCAACGGCCGGCCGCCTCGATGATTCGGACACCCTCGGCGGCGGAGTAGCCGGTTCCCGCGTCGCGCCCCACGGCCTTGATGCGCCCCGCCTCGATTACGACGTCGGCGGTCTCGTCGATCCCTTGCGATGGGTCGAGAACGCGTCCGCCCCGGAGGACGATCAGCTGCATCACCATAGCGGTCCGCAGTTACGTGACGGACCCGAACCAGTCAACCCGGTTAGCCGGCCCGGCGCTGCAGATCGTCTTCTTGCACGTCGGCAGCGGCCACCGTGCCGACCGAAGAAGAGAGCTTGTCTTGCGTCTTCTTCTCTTCGACCCGCTTCTTCATCGTCATCACCTTGCGGTAGACCGACGCGAAGTCCTTGTTGCGGGTGGCCATCGATGGGGTGCCGCCGCGCAAGAGTGTCTGGAGGATGAATTCGAGGACCTGAATCTCGCCCTCGGAGAAGCTGTTGCTGATGCGCATGCGATCGGATCTACCACCAGACATGCGAGATGACAATCCGTGACGTGAGATGTAGGGCCATGAGATGTCAGATCGATTCCAGGTTTGGAGCGCAAACCCCTAAGAGTTTGATATTTATGGATTTGCCTATCTCGCTATCGACGATCGCACGATCGCGCAGCGGAGCGCGTCGACGGTTGACAAAGGCGTCGGACGGGGGCGAAGAGCCGTCGCCGCTCAGGAGTCCGCTGCGGTCACGCGCACGACCTCATCGATCGTCGTGACGCCTTGGAGGACTTTCTTCAGGCCGGCCATGCGAAGGGTCGAGACGCCTTCGCGGATCATCTCGTCCTTGAGCTCGGCCGTGGAGCCGCCCTGAAGCACGATCTCGCGCAGTCTGTCGGTGAAGGGCATCACTTCATAGAGCGCAACACGGCCCTTGTAGCCGGTGTCGTTGCACACCTTGCAGCCGGTCCCGCGGAAGGCGACCACGTCCGGAATCTCGTTTTCCGGGTAGCCCACGTCGCGGAGAACTTGCTCGTCGGTCGGCACCTGGACCTTGCACTCCTGGCAGATCTTACGCGCGAGCCGTTGAGCCAACACCAGATTGACCGATGCGGTCACGAGGAACGGCTCGATACCCATGTTGAGCATTCGAGTCACAGTGCTCGGCGCGTCGTTGGTGTGGAGGGTCGACAAGACCAAGTGACCCGTCAACGCAGCCTTCACCGCGATCTCGGCAGTCTCGAAGTCTCGAATCTCACCGACCATGATGATGTCGGGGTCCTGTCGCAGAAACGAGCGCAGCGACGCCGCGAAGTTCAAGCCGATGTCTTCGTGCATCTGCACCTGGTTGATCCCCATCAAGTTGAACTCGATCGGATCCTCCGCAGTGCTGATGTTGGTGTCGACCGTGTTGAGGTCCGACATGGCGGAGTAGAGCGTCGTCGTCTTACCGGAACCGGTCGGGCCGGTGACGAGCACCATTCCATACGGCTGGTGAATCGCGTCGCGGAAATCAGATAGCGGCTTCTGCTCGAAGCCGAGCTTGGTCATGTCGAGCTGCAGGTTCGACTTGTCGAGAAGACGAAGGACGATCTTCTCACCCCAGAGGGTCGGGACAGATGAGACACGGTAGTCCATCTCTCGGCCCTTGCCGAGCTTGAGCTTGATACGGCCATCCTGCGGCAAGCGGCGCTCGGCGATGTCGAGCGAGCTCATGATCTTCAGACGCGAGGCGATCGCGTTCTTGAGCTTGATCGGCGGCGTCATCTCCTCGTGAAGAACACCGTCGACGCGATACCGAACACGGAGCACGCGCTCGTAGGGCTCGACGTGAATGTCGGACGCACCTTGCTTGATCGCGTTGAGAAGAATCGCGTTGCAGAGGCGAACGACCGGAGCGTCCTCGCTGGCTCTTGCGAGGTCGAGGAGGTTGTCGTCGTCCTCGGTGGTGGCGACTTCGATCTCGGACTCGTCGAAGCCCTCCATGATGTCGTCGTACGAGATCTCCGGTTGCGCGTAGGCGCGCTCGAGAGCGCTCAGGATGGCACTCTCCGAAGACACGACCGGTTCCACGTTGTACCCGGTCAGAAACTTCACATCGTCGATCGCGTTGAGGTTCGACGGATCCGCCATCGCCACGATCAGCGAGCTTCCGGCGCGGGAGACGGGAATGATCTTGTGGCGTTCGCAGACCTGAGGACTGATCAGCTTGAGGATCTCTCGATCGATCTCGTACTCGGAGAGGTCGATCGACTGAACGCGATACTGCTCGCTCAGAAAGTCCGTAATCTCCTGGTCGGAGATCGCACCCAAACGCGCGAGCGCGTACCCGAGGCTGACGTTGTCGTCCTTCTGCTGCTTCTGCGCCTCGCGAAGCTGCTCGAGGCTGATTCGTTTCTCGCGTACGAGGAGCTCGCCCAGTCTATTTCTGCTCATGCTCGTGTTGTCCCTAACCGAGATCCAGTCTTAGTATATTTATTCACAAAAACGGCCCAAGCTCAAGGTTTGTGCGCAAGAATACCCAACCGTAGCGCAGATTGGGCAGAGGCTGGAATTATGCGAGCTGGCTCACCAGGGACAACGCAACTCGCTCGAGCGCCGTGTTTTCGCTGCGTTTCTGGGAGCTTCTGCCGCCCGGGGTAGCGCGTTGGCTTGCTGTTTCCGGGCTGTCGAGGTACCGAGCGGAGGTGGCGAAGCCAAAAAAGCAAATCACGGCGGCCCCGAAGGACGTCAGCGAGGCGCTCGACCAGATCGAGCAGCCCAAGATGAACTGGAAGGTGCTGGGCCTGATCGGCCTGGCGCTCGCGGTCGTCTGGGTCATCGCGGGAATTCTCCAGCCAAATATCGGCTACATCGGTTTCATCGTCGCCGGGGTGCTGACGCTGATCGCGCTCGGTTTCTTGCTCTGGGTGTGGCGACTAACCCGCAAGTCCTCGGATATCGCTGCCATTCTCAAGGGCGCGACCGACAAGGAGAGCCGGCTGGCGGCGCTCGAGCAGCTCCGCGCCAGGCAGACGCCAGGCGGCAAGGACGCGCTCAACGCCATCGCCCAGGCGCAGCTCGTCGCACAGGAGAACCCGGCAGAGGCGATTGCCATCCTCGAGGCCATCGACCTGAAGAAGGCGCCTGCCATGGTGCAGGACGACGTTCGGGCGAACCTCGCGATGTTCTACCTGATGCAGGGTCGCGCCCGTGATGCGCGCGAGCTCGCCGACGAGATCAGACTCGACCGTCAGCCGCAGGCGAGGGCGAAGGCGATGTACGCGGCCGTCGTCGCGGAATCGTTTGCGCGCACCGGCAACGCAGACGAAGCTCGCAAGCTCATCGAAACATACGACCCGAGTGACAAGGAGTTCGGGCAAGTGTCGGGCATGCTCCTCCGCGCCCAGGTCTACACGTTCACCGCTACGAAGAAGCGCGGGCGCGCACGCACGGCGATGGAACAACTGCTCGAGGTCGACCCCAACATGGTTGCCGCATTCGTCCAAAAAGGGCAACGGCCCGAGCTCACGCGGCTGGCCAAACAAGTGCTCGCCGGCGCAGGCGCGCTGCCGAAGCCCAAGATGCGCGCGCGATAGGCCCGTGTGAGCGCGCGAACGTGGACCATCCGCGACGTCCTCGACTGGGCAACGCGTGATTTCTCGGCGCGAGGGATCGAAAGCGCCCGGCTCGATGCCGAATTGCTCGTTGCGAGCGCGTTGGGCATCGATCGAATCGGACTCTATCTCGATTTGAATCGGCCCCTACAGGAAGAGGAGCGGGGCGCCATCCGTGCGCTGATGACACGGCGTCGGGATCGCGAGCCGGTCGCTTACATTCTTGGGCATCGCGATTTCTTCGGTCGCCGGTTCGAGGTCACGCCCGACGTGCTCATCCCGCGCCCTGATACGGAAACCTTGGTCGAGCACGCGCTCGCCGTGATCCCGAGGGACGCGCCCTGCCGCGTCCTTGACGTCGGAACGGGAAGCGGCGCGATCGCTGTCACACTCGCCGCGGAGCGGCCGGAGGCGATGCTCACGGCGACGGACATCTCGGAAGCGGCGCTCGAGGTCGCCAGGCGGAACGCGGTCGCGCATGGCGTCCTCGAGCGAATCGATTTCGATCACGTCGATCTACTTCGGGGTGCCGAGCGATACGACGTCATCGTCTCGAACCCTCCCTACATCGCGCGCGCGGAGCTAAATGAGCTTCAGGACGAGGTTCGCGTTCACGAGCCCCGCACTGCTCTCGAGGCTGGCGAGGACGGCCTCGGTGTCATTCGACGCCTCCTCGACATGGCCACGCACGCGGCCGACGCGGGCGCGTGCGTGCTGATCGAGATCGGAGCCGGGCAGGCTGCCTCGGTGCTCGCCCTCGCCGAAGAAGGCGGCGACTGGGCCGAGGTCGCTGTGTATCCGGACCTGAATCGGATCGAGCGGGTGGTTCACCTACGCCGGATTTGACGGAGCCAGAGCTCCGCAAACAGGATCACCAGCGCGGCGAGCAAGAGCCACGGTGTCAGCGGTTGCTCGGCGCCCCGCGACGCATCCGCGATGGCCCCTTGGCCGTCCTCCTGCCCAGCGGGAGGCCCTTGCGACTCGAGGTCGCTCTCTGCGGCCGGGGCGTCGACGACGAAGGCGAAACGCTCTCCGTCGACCCCGTTGACCAAGACCCGGTATGCGCCGATTTCACCCGTGTCGCGAAACGCGACTCGGTCCGCGTCCGCGAGATCGACCGTTCGACCGGTGGGTGTTACGACCTGGATGCGCTGGGTCGAGGTCGAGCCAGGGAGCGAGACGGACGCGTAGGGCTCGACGACGTGTTGTGCGCGGCCCGCCAGCCGCTCGAGAGCGTCGAGCACGAACGGGACGAACACCGGCTGATACGGCAGGTCCGTCCATGCATCGTCGATCGTCGTCGCAAACATGGCGACGCGGCCGTTCCGATACCGATGCTCGACCATCGCGGGCGCACCATCGCCGAACCGCGCTGTGACGACTGCATCGAGTGCGGCTTCCGAAATCGGCGTTCGCGCCGTGACGGCGGCTTGATCGAGCTCGGGCAGGTCACGTGACTGAAGAGAGACGGGCCGCTCTTCTTTTCGAGTCGCTGTGTAGCGACCGGGTAGCAGCTCCTGTAGCACGCTCCCGTAGACCCTCGGGTTGATGCGATCGCCGGCCGTGATCCAGAGGCTGCCGCCGCCCCCGACGAAACGCTGAATCAGCGGCAACCACTTCTCATCGAGCGTAGCGTTCGCGAGGACGACGACGTCCGATCGAATGATTGCGCTCTCGGAGAGGTCTTGAGCGTCGAGCGTCTCGACCGCGAACGAGCGCCCGATTCGCGGCGCAACCCCGAGTGCATGACTGATGAACGCAGTCTCCCGTTTGCGGGGATCGGGGTGTGGATCTCCATCGACGAGCAAGACATGAACCGTGTCCGAGCCGAGCAAGACTCCGCGCACGTTGTCCGCCGGCAACACGTCGTCCGGGTCGAGACGAAGCTCGACTACTGCATCGGACGTGCCGGGTTCAATCGCCAGCATCGCCTCGCCTTCATCGGCCGACCAGCGAACCGGTACGCGCTGCGTCTCCTGTCCCCTCTGACGGAGCCGAACGTTCTGCTCTGCTTCTGTGGACGGGCCTGTCACGCGAACTTCGAGCGCCAGGCCGTCCGGAGCATCAGGTCCGCCGGACACCTCGACGGACGCGATCCGACGGTTGTCGGGTTTCGATGTGGCCACTGTTTCGAACGCGACCCGAACACCGCGCGCAGGCCAGTCGCATTCCTCGGCGCCCGAACCGGGGGTGAAGTCGGAAAGCACCAACAAGCGCCGGTCCGCAAGCTCACTCTCCAAGAGCAGCTCGACCGCGGTACTGACGGCTTCACAGAGCGCGCCCGCACGGGTGGAGCGGGGATCGAGGTCGGCGAACGCCCCTTCGATCATTGCGATCTCGGAGCGACGCCGCACCCATACGCGCGGCGGCCGGCCAGCCAATACCACCGAAACCTCGGACCCTTCGGGGAGCTCCTGGAGCTGCTCCACCGAGACGGCGGCCGCGCGCTCGATGAGTGTCTCGCCGTCGTCCATGGCGGCCATCGACAAAGAGTCGTCGAACACGATCGCGAGGGCGTGTTGGCGGTCGAGCAAGCTCGACTGCACGACGCGATACGGGGCAGCGGCCGCGAGCGCCAATGTGGCTACCAAGGCCACGCGTGCAAGGAGGAGCAGCATGTCGACGACGCGCAAGCGAGCAGCCCGCGTCGCGTGGATACGGTGGAGGAACGCGATGGTCGGAAGAGTCTGTTGCGGAAGCTTCTGCCGCCGAAGGAGGTGCGCAACGATCGGGATCGCAACCGCAAGGAGACCGGCGAGCGCCCATGGCAGACCAAACCCCACAGCTCACCCGTCACGCAAAAGCTGAAGCAGAACGTGCTCGGGGGGCGTGTCCGTGCGCGCCAGCATGTAGCGCGCGCCCGCTGCCACCACTCGGCGCTGGCACGACTCGACGAATGCATCGATCGCTTCGCGGTAGCGGCGGCGAATGCCCTGTGGGTCCACCTCGACGTGGGGCTCACCCTCCACGCCCTCGAAGCGCATCGGCTGCTCGTAGGGGAGCTCGAGCTCGGCCACGTCCATGACGTGGAGAACCACCGTCTCATGGCCGCGCGCCTGAATCCGGGCGATCGGATCGAGGGCGTCCCCCGAGAGGTCCAGGAGGTCGCTGGCGATGACGACCAGCCCCATCCGGCCGGCATGCTCGATCAGCTTGTCGAGCGACGAGTGCAAGGTGGTACGGCCGGAAGAGGGCGAAGGCTGCGCCAAGAGACGCATGAGGTAGTCGAGATGCGCCGGGCCCGAGCGGGCGGGGATCCGGTCTCGAATCGCGTCGTCAAACGTGATGAGCGACACCGCGTCACCTTGCCTCGTGAGAACGTACGCCAGCGCCGCGAGCAGCGTTGCCGCGTAGTCCCTCTTGCTCACCTCGCCGCTTCCCCAATTCATCGAAGGCGAAATGTCGAGCGCAAGCGTCCCGCGAAGCTGCGTTTCATGCTCGAAGTGCTTGATCGTGTAGCGATCGGAACGCGCGTACGCTCGCCAGTCGATCAGCCGAGGGTCATCGCCAGGCCGATACGCGCGGTGCTCCTTGAAGATCGCGCTCGCTCCGCGATGCGGGCTTCGGTGCATACCGGCCAACAGGCCGTCTACTGTGCGCTTGGCCCGGAGCGTGAGTCCGGCGAGACGAACTGCCAGCTCCGGTTCCATGACGTGGGTCACGGCTCGATGCTTTGCTTGATGCTTTGGATCACGTCTTCCGCCGTGACCCCTTCGGCTTCGGCTCGGAAGTTCATGACCAAGCGATGCTTGAGCACCGGCTCGACCAACGCGCGGACGTCTTCGATCTCGGCGGCGTAGCGCCCATGAAGGATCGCCCGCGCCTTGGCCCCGATGATGAGACCTTGGCTGGCCCGCGGACCTGCACCGAACGCCACGTTCTTGCGGACGAGCTCGGACCCCTTGGTGTCGTCCGGGCGCGAGGCCCTGACCAAGGTGACCGCATGTTGTACGACGTGATCGGCCACCGGAACGCGCGGCACCAAATCTTGAAACCCGACGATGTCCTTCGAAGACAACACTGGCGTGATGGTCGTTGGCATCGGCGCAGTGGTTCGCTTCACGATCTCGACCTCCTCGTGCGGACTCGGATATCGGACGTCGATTTGAAACAGGAATCGATCGAGCTGCGCCTCGGGGAGCGGGTAAGTCCCTTCTTGCTCAATCGGGTTCTGTGTGGCGAAGACCAAATACGGTTGCTCGAGCGCATAGGTGTTGCCGCTCGCCGTGACTTGGCCCTCTGCCATCGACTGGAGCAGCGCCGCCTGTGTCTTCGGCGGCGCGCGGTTGACCTCGTCGGCCAAAAGGATGTTGGTGAACACCGGACCGGGGATGAAACGAAAATGGCGTTTGCCGGTCGTCGAGTCCTCTTCCAGCACGTCGGTCCCGGTGACGTCGCTCGGCATTAGGTCGGGCGTGAACTGAATGCGGTTCGAGTGGAGCGACAAGGCGTCGGCCAACGTGGTGATGAGCAAGGTCTTGGCGAGGCCGGGAACGCCGACGAACAGCCCATGGCCCCTCGCGAAGAGTGCGATGAGCAGGAGCTCGACCACCTCGTCTTGCCCGATGATGCGCTGGCGCAGCCGGGAGACGATATCGTCTCTCGCGGCAGAAAGCTGCTGCACCCGCGCGACATCGGAAGATGCGCCGTCGGGCGCGGAAGGCGGCGTGCTGCGTACGGGTTCGTTCACGAAGACCTTCTAGCGCCTGGCTGGTGGAATTGCCACATCACTGGCGCATTCCTCCGAGCCGCGAGCACAAGGCTTCCTCGTGGTCGGCCTGCGGGATGGGCAGCTGCGAAAGAATGCAATGCGGTTGCGGATCGAATGGATTGAGCGCGATCGCGCGGCTGGCCGCGTCCTTGGCAGCGCCGAAGCGCGACATGCGGAACTGCGCGGTTGCCAAGCTCGATAAAGCGGGCGCATGCGTCGGGTAACGCTCGAGCGTCTGCATCAACGGAGCGACGGCATCTTCCGGGCGGCCGCCCGCAATTGCTGAACGGGCGTAGCGTGAAGCAACCACCGGATCGCCCGGGGCCGCCCTGTGCGCCTTTCCGTATTCGACCGACGCTGCCGCTGGTCGAGATCGCGTCCACAGCAGATCACCAAGCCGGACGAACTTGCGCGCGCGCTCGAGCTCGACACCCGCAATCTCATCTTGCTCGGTTGCTTCCCCGGCAAGGTAGCGCGGCAACAACCTGGCCGGCGGCGCGCCTTGCTCGCCGCCGAGGCTCGCCCGCCAGCGCTTTTCGAGAGCGGACCAAGACACACCCGCGACACGTGCCGCAGCTTTCCTCGCGTCTTGCCCGTCGGCCACGCGCGCGAGCAACGCACGGAGCCCCTGGCCGCCGTATTCGGAGTAGAACGCCGCGATGAACGACGAAACCTGCGCGAACGCGAGCGCAGCCGCTTTTTGTGTGGGCAGCAGCGCCACGGACGGATGCAGTTGTTCGAAGTCGAGGAGCTCCTCCGCTGCCGCCGCATCATGAAGCAGCTGCCGGGACGCGGGGTCGTGGGGGAGGGCAGCGTCGACTCGGCGCCACCGGGTTTCGAGGAACTTCGCGATACCCTCTTGCAGCCAGACCGGCGCCCGGTCGAGCGTCGCCTTGGTGAGAAGCAGGTGTACGTATTCGTGCGCGATCGTGTCGAGCCACGCATAGCCGTGCATCAAGGTGCGCGGCGATGCGATCATCAATCGGCCCCATTTGCACAGCGCGATCGTCCCGGTCGTTCGAATGGCTTCGACCGACAAGGTCGATACCCGAGCAAGCGATTCGGCATCGGGATAGATCTCGAGGCGCACGGGGCTGACCATCTCCACGCCAAGCTCTGCCTCTAGCGCCTCGGCCGCCGCCTTGAGCGTATCGATCGCATAGGCAACGAGAATCTCGTCGTCCCCGGGAGAGTATCGCACTTCGATGTTCTCGAGCCGGAACGTCTCGTAGTCCTTGGTGGTCTCGTAGGTGTCGACGATGACATCGGCGAAGTCCCCCAAGTCGGCGGGGGAACGGGGATCGGCACGGAGCGCGGCGATGCCCTCGGCCGCTGACTCGTAGTCGCCCACGTAGTAGCTCGTCAGCACTTCGAGCTCGACTGCCCGCGGCGACCGGCCGTACTCGGCGATGTACCGCGCGAGCAGCGCTTGCGCGGGGACCCCTTCACCCGCTGCCAGCGCGCCCTCGAGCAAGTCGAGCATGTCGGCTTTGGTTGCCTTGTCTGCAGGGACATGCGCCGCAGTCGACGCGAGTGCGACAAGCGCCGCGAACAGTGCGAGGCGCGTCATCGCAGCAGCCTTTCGTAGTAGTCGTCGACAGCTTGCTCATAGCCGTCCGGCGGCGCCCCGTTCATTGCGTCCAGCACGCGTCGCCGCCAAGCGAGCTCGTCGGCCTTCGAACGACCGATTTCGATCTCCACTCGCTGTTTTGCCCGCGATCCCTTTCCACGATCGTCACCGCCACTCCCACCGGCGTTCCGACGCTGGGATTCGAGGTGTTGCCTGAGGCGCCGGAGCTGGTCAGCCGCGGCCTGCTGTTGCTTGTGGGCCTCCACCGGATCCCCGGAGTCCAACGCGTCGCTCGCACGGTTCATCGGCCGCTCGACCGCCTCGAGTTGCTCTGCCGCGTCCTCCGACACTGGCACGCCTCCGACCTCCTCACGAAGCCGTCGTGCGAGCTGGTGTGCTGCTTCCTGCGCCTTGGTCTGGCGCTCCGACTGCGTGGCGAGCTGCTGACGCTCCCCTTCGGTGAGCGCATTCGCGATGTCCGGGACTGCCCCGCGGGCGGCACTCTGCAAGTCCTGGGCGCGGGCGGCAGCCTGCCGCGCCTCGGTTGCCGCCTCCGCGGTTCGGCCGCCTTGCCCCCTGAACATCATCGCCGAGAGCTCGAGATCCTTCGCAAGCGCGTTCGCCGCCTGCGCGAGCCTGTCCGCCATCGACATTGCCTCGCCGACGTCGCCGCTCTGAAGCGCCTTCTCGAAATCCGTGAGGCGTTCGCCTGCTCGTTCGCGAAGACCACTCTCGTATGGACCGAGCGCGTCTTCGTTGATGCCGCCCAAGAGCTCGGACACTTCCTTGGCGATCTTCTCGAGCTCGCTGCGAATCTCGGAGGCGAGCGAGTCGCCTTCTCCCGCCGCCCGTCGAAGGGCCTTGTCTCCCACGCGGCGCGCCTTTTCCGCCATGCGCTTCTGTTCGATCTCGAGATCGCGGATCGTATCGGTCGCCTCCATGAGCGCGCGTTCACGCGGCCCGAACTTCGCCTCGACGAGCGAGGATTCGCTTTGGGCGAGAGCCTGGGTCATCGATTCAATCATCTGGTCGAGCTTCATCAGAGCGGCTTCCGCCGCGTCGAGATCCCCGCTGGCCAAGGCCTCCCGAACGCTCCGCAGTGCGTCGGTGGACTCCGCAGCCTGACGCGACTGCCGGTTGACGAACTCGCCCGGCACGTATTGCATCGCTTCGCGGAGCTGCTGCCGAAGCGCCTCCATCCGGCGCTCGGCGCGATCGAGCGCCGCCATGAGGGCACGCTGGAGCTCTGGCGTCTGACCACGACGAAGCTCGGAGATCAGCGACGCGATCTCACTCCGAAGCTGTTGCATCTCGCGCGCGATCTCAGCCGCGTCGTTGAGCCGTGCCTCGCTGATCAAGTCCGCAACGATGAGGCTGTCCTTCTCGAGCTCTGAGACGAGCATGCGGTCGTAGCGAGCGCGGGACGACACTCGGTCAGCGGCTTGATACGCCATCGCCTCGCGCCTGTGTAAGCGTTCGAGCCGTTTCCTCATGTCGAGCAGCAGAGGAACGGTCCGCGCACCGGAGTGATCGCGCACGTTGGAGAGGAGCGCTGCCACGCCTTGGTAGTGCCGCATCGCGCCGTTGCGCCTTTGCTGGGCTTCCGGAAATGATTTCGTCAGGGGCTTTTCCAAACGCACGGCAAGTGTGGTCAGGAGCGAGTCCAGCAATTGCTCGAGCTCGACGATGCGATCACGCCGGCGCGTGATTTCCGAGGCGAGGGTCAGCGTTCGGACTGCCGAGCGGCCGACCCCGGGGCCATCCACTCGATTGCCGTCCTTGGCTTCATACCAGATCGTAATCGCGTCGGCCGGCGCCAGCGAGAATTCGTCGAGCCGGAGCATCGCCTCGCCGTAGAGCTCTTTTTGGGGCTCTTCGGCAGGCGTGAGAACGGGTCGTCGCAGGTGCTCTCCGTTGGGAAGCTTGATCAGCAGCGTGAGCTCCTGCACTCCGTGGTCGTCTCTTGCGCTGTGCTGCAGCAACACGCCCTCGCGCTCTTCGACGACCAGGTCCTTCTCGGGAGCCACCATCGTCACACGAGGCGCCTCGTCGAGCTCCACACGGATCGAGCGCGCGCGGAAGTCGACGCGCCGCTCACCTCGGCTCGACTCCACGAAGATCTCGAGGGGTCCGTCGGTGTCGGCAACGAACGACGCGACGAACTGAGCGGCGACGCGTTTGGCCTCGACGTGACGGCCAGGGAGCTCGACGACGACCCGGGCAGCGTCACCGATCGGCGTGATCGCGTACTCGACCGTCGTTCCACGCGGAACGACCAAACGATTGGCGTCTTCCGCTTTCATGTTCGGCCGATTCATGTAGCTCGGAAACAGAAGCTCCGCGCTCGCATGACCCACGACATGGCTTCTGCGCGCGCCCTCGACGACGCCGCGCTCGGCGTGGAGCAGCGCATAGCGACCCGCCGCCGCGCGATCGAACCCGAGCGACCACCACGCGAACGCCGCCAGAGCTACGACGAGCGCGAGGGCCGGTTGAAAGAGCCAACGCCACGGAATGAACTTGCGGGCCGGCGAGAGCTCGAGATTCCGGAGCAACCCAAGCCGCTGCGCAACGATGAGCTCGCGCGAGAAGCCCCGCTCGCCTTGAAGCTCGTACGCGGTCTGAAGTGGAGAGAGGAGGGCGGGCTGCTCGGCGCCAACCAACCCGAGTGCGCCGTGACCCCGAAGCTTGAGGAGCGGTTGAATCGACCACGCCACCGCGCCAGCCACCATACCGAAGACGACGGCCCAGCCGATCGCGAGCCACACTGCAGGGGTCATCGGGCCCAGTACCCACGCCATCAGGACGAACGATGCAAGCCCGACCGCGCTCGCGGCCGCAAGGACGCGCACGACCAACACAGTAGCTGCGGCAACGCGAAGACGGCGGCGGTATTCGGCAAGCTTGCCGGCGGTCGATCCCACGCCGCGAAGCGTAGCACGCCCGCAAAAAAGAAAAGGCCGGGCCAGCATACGCTGGTCCGGCCTTTCTTCGGGCTACGAGGTTCCTAGAACCCCATGCCACCCATCCCGCCGCCATGATCATGGCCGCCGGGCATCGGAGGCTCGTCCTTCGGAATCTCCGCGATGAGCGCCTCGGTGGTGAGCATGAGGCCCGCCACGGACGAAGCGTTCTGCAGCGCGCTCCGAACGACCTTTGTGGGGTCGATGACGCCGGCCTTCACCAGGTCCTCGTACTCCTCGGTCGCTGCGTTGAAGCCGAACGCGCCCTTGGCGTTGCGAACTTCGTTCACGACGATCGAACCCTCGAGCCCCGCATTCGCCGCGATCTGGCGAAGCGGTTCTTCGATGGCGCGAAGAAGAATCCCCGTGCCGACCCTCTGCTCGTCGCTGACGTCGAGCTTGTCGAGACCCGCCTGCGCGCGAATGAGCGCGACGCCGCCGCCCGGGACGATGCCTTCTTCGACAGCCGCACGGGTGGCGTGGAGCGCATCTTCGACGCGCGCCTTCTTCTCTTTCATCTCGACCTCGGTTGCTGCGCCGACCTTGATCACCGCAACACCACCGACGAGCTTCGCCAGGCGCTCCTGCAGCTTCTCACGATCGTAATCGCTGCTGGTCTCCTCGATCTGTTTGCGGATGGTCTCGATGCGGCCCGAGATGTCCTTCTTCTTGCCCGCGCCGTCGACGATGGTGCTGTTCTCCTTGTCGATGGTGACGCGCTTCGCACGGCCGAGGTCGTTGAGCGTGACGTTCTCGAGCTTGATGCCGAGGTCCTCGCTCACGACGGTGCCGCCAGTGAGAATCGCGATGTCCTGCAGCATGGCCTTGCGGCGATCGCCGAAGCCCGGTGCCTTGACCGCAGCGGTTTGCAGGGTGCCGCGGAGCTTGTTGACGACGAGCGTGGCAAGCGCCTCGCCCTCGACGTCCTCGGCAATGATGATGAGCGGCTTCTGCTGACGGGCGATTGCCTCGAGAACCGGCAGAAGGTCCTTCATGTTGGAGATCTTCTTCTCGACGATGAGGATGTAGGGGTCCTCGATCTCCGCAACCATCCGCTCGGGATCGGTCACGAAGTACGGCGAGAGGTAGCCACGGTCGAACTGCATGCCCTCGACCACGTCGAGTTCCGTCTCGAGACCCTTGGCCTCCTCGACGGTGATCACGCCTTCCTTGCCGACCTTCTCCATCGCGCCAGCGATGATTTCGCCGATGGTGCGATCGCCGTTCGCGCTGATCGTGCCGACCTGCGCGATCTCTTTCGGATCCTTCGTAGCCTTCGAGAGCTTCTGAAGCGCCTCGACGACGTTCAGCACGCCGGCATCGATCCCGCGCTTGATCTCCATCGGGTTGTGCCCCGCGGCAACCATCTTGGTGCCTTCGCGGATGATCGCCTGCGCGAGAACCGTGGCGGTCGTCGTGCCGTCGCCCGCGACGTCAGAGGTCTTCGAAGCGACCTCGCGCACCATCTGGGCGCCCATGTTCTCAAACTTGTCGCTGAGCTCGATTTCCTTGGCAACCGTGACGCCATCCTTGGTGACGGTCGGGGCGCCGAAGCTCTTCTCGATCACGACGTTGCGGCCCTTGGGACCGAGCGTGACCTTCACAGCGTTCGCGAGCGCGTTGACACCGCTCAAAATCCGGTCGCGCGCAGCTGTATCGTAAATGATTTCTTTCGCAGCCATGGTTCTTCAGTCTCCTATTCGATGATTCCGAGAATGTCGTCTTCGCGGAGGATCAGGTGGTCTTCACCGTCGATCTTGACCTCCGTACCGCCGTACTTGCCGAAGAGGACCAGGTCGCCCTTCTTCACGGCGAGCGCACGGACCTCTCCACTATCGAGAAGTCGACCGGTACCGACCGCGACGACCTTGGCCTCGATGGGCTTTTCCTTGGCGGTATCCGGAATGATGATCCCGCCTTTGGTTGTTTCTTCTTCCTTGACTCGCTTGACCAAGATTCGGTCATGCAATGGGCGAATGGCCATTTAATCCCTCCAGTTTCGGGCACTTAGGTGCCCGGCAAATCGTTAGCACTCGTCAGGTGGGAGTGCTGATTGGCCGCCAACGTAACCCTGAACCCTCGCGAGTCAAGCCATGTTTCCGGAGTTTTTCACACAGTTTCGGAGCGGGATTTGCCGGGATGGAGGACCCCTGCTAGCCTCCGGCGCCTATGGCACGCGTCACCGTCGAAGATTGCTTGGAACACGAGGAAAACCGTTTTGCGTTGGTCATCTTGGCCGCGCGGCGGACCCGCCAAATCATCAAGGGCGCGCCGGCGCTCGTCCACAGCAAGAACAAGCCGATCGTGACCGCCTTGCGCGAAATCGCTGACAAAAGAGTGTACTTCGCGCGCCCGGTGAAGGGCGCCGTCGAAGAGTTCATCGCCGAAACCAAGGCGAACGACCCCTACCAGCAGTAGCCGCGCCATCCGCGCCATCTTTGCAGCGGCAACGAGCCGCAGGTAGCCTGGTGGAGGGGTCATGGCTCGCATCACCATCATGGGGCCGAGCGGGCGGCAGGAGCGTCAGCTCTTCCGGCACAACTCGCTTGGGCGCCATCCGCGGAACACGCACCAAGTGCTCGACCGCGTCGTGTCGAAGGAGCATTGCCACATCGAGCTCCGGGGCGACAACTACGTCCTGAAAGACCTCGGATCGCTAAACGGGACGTTCATCAACGGGGATCGCGTCGTCAACGAGCAGCTGCTTCAACCGGGTGACGAGATCACGATCGGTTCAACGCGGATCGTGTTCGAGCCCGACGAAAGCCGCGCCGAGGTGACTTTCGACCGGCTGATGGGCGAAGAGCCGCGTGAGGCCACACAACGTTTCAAGATCGGCGACACCGACGCCGGGCATCTCATTCGCGCAAAGGTGTCGGTCCTCGCGGAGAAGACGTTCTTCGCCGAAGAGCTCATCGAGGACGACGCGTCGCTTCGACGCGACTATGAAAAGCTTCGCGCGAGTCACGAGGTCACCCGCGCCATCGAGCTCGGCACGAGCATCACGGCCCTTTGCAACAAGATCCTCGAGGTTGCGTTTCGGCTCGTTTCGGCCGACCGCGGTGTCGTTCTTCTCCACAACGATCAGGGCCATCTCGAGCCCGTCTCGGTGCGCACCGGCGAGGATGTAGACCCGGACCAAGAGGTGGTGGTCTCGAAGACGGTGCTCGACACAGTCGTTCGCGAAAAGGAAGCTGTGCTGTCCCACGATGCCTCTACCGACGCGCGCTTCCAAAGCGCTCAATCGGTGATCATGCAGGGCATTCGCTCGACCATGTGCGTGCCGCTGTTGCACGACGACACCGTGCTCGGCGTCATGATGCTCGACTCCAAGCTCGCGACGCACGCGTTCAACGAGAAGGATCTTGCCCTCTTCGAAACCGTGGCTAGCCAAGCGGCGATCGCGGTGCAGAACACGCTGTTCGCCAAGCGGGTCGAACAGGAGGCCGTGATGCGAGAGCGGTTTCGACGGCTCCTCTCACCGGCCATCGCCGAGCAGGTGCTCTCTGGCCACCTCGAAGTGAAGAAGGGCGGTGAGCTTCGAGAGACGACGATCCTGTTCGCCGACATTCGCGGGTTCACGGCGATGAGCGAGTCCTACGAGCCACAGATCGTGGTCGACGCGCTCAACGAGTACTTCGAGCGTATGGTGGAGATTGTATTCCGGTACGAAGGCACGCTCGACAAGTTCATCGGCGACGAAATGATGGTGCTGTTCGGCTCCCCGGTTGCCCACCATGATGACCCCGTGCGCGCCGTCCGCGCGGCGATCGAAATGCAAGAAGCGCTCGGCGCAATCAACGAGCGCCACGCTGCGAGGAGCCTGCCGCCGTTTGAAATCGGAATCGGGATCAACACCGGCGAAGTCGTGGCGGGATACATCGGAAGCAGCCAAGCGCTCGAGTACACGGTCATCGGCGACCCCGTGAACACGGGCTCGCGTCTCTGCTCCTTGGCCAAGCCCGGCCAGACGCTCCTCAGCGAGGGCACGGTCGAGAAACTCGGAAGCGCGTTTCGCTTCGACGAGCTGCCACCCGAGCAAGTCAAAGGGAAGGCCCAGCCGATCCGCGTCTTCGAGCTCATCGGTCGCGCCGCCCGAGACTAGACCCGGGCCTTGCCGCGACCCTGAGATGTGCGAGGGATCCGCCGATGGCCCACCTGGATTTCGAAGCGCCTCTGGTCGAGCTGGAAGAGCGCATCGCGGCGCTCAAGGCGCTGACCGACGCCGGGGCGCCTGAGGCCGAGGACATCGACGCCCAGATTCAATTCCTCGAGGCCCAGGCCGACGACCTTCAGCGCAAGCTCTACGAAGACCTCGACGTTTGGACGAAGGTCCAGCTCAGCCGCCACCCCGATCGCCCGTACCTCCGAGACTACGCCGCGCTGCTCTTCGAGGACTTCGTCGAGCTCCATGGCGACCGAACCTTCCGCGACGACCCTGCGATCATTGCGGGATTTGCACGCTTCGGCTCGGAAATCGTTGCGGTTCTCGGTCAACAGAAGGGCCGAACGGCAAAGGACAAAGCCCACCGCAACTTCGGCATGGCGCACCCCGAGGGCTACCGAAAGGCGGTCCGCGTGATGAAGCTCGCGGAGCAGGCCGGGCGTCCCGTCCTCACGTTCATCGACACCCCTGGCGCGTATCCGGGGCTCGGCGCGGAGGAACGCGGCCAAGCGGAGGCCATCGGTCGGGCGATCGAGGTGATGAGCCGGCTTCGTGTCCCGGTGATCAGCACCGTCGTAGGAGAGGGTGGCTCGGGTGGTGCTCTCGCCATCGGGGTGGCCAACCGAGTGCTCATGCTCGAATACGCGACGTACAGCGTGATCACGCCCGAGGGCTGCGCTTCGATCTTGTGGCGCGACGGCGCGCGGGGAGCCGATGCAGCCGCGCAGCTGAAGCTTCTGGCCCACGATGCCAAGGCGCTCGGTGTCATCGATGAGGTCGTCCCCGAGCCGCCTGGCGGGGCCCACCGAAGGCCCCAGGTGGCGGCGCAGGCTCTCGAGGAGGCGATAGGCCGGCATCTGGCCGAGCTCCGAGGCCTCGATGCCGAAGCCCTCGTGACGCAGCGATATCAGCGATTTCGGGCACTTGGCACCTGGCAGTAGGGCACGCCTTTTTTGACGCGGGCCGGTCCGGATCTCTACGATCCAGGTGCGGGGTTATGCCGTGAAGACGCTGCTAACAATGGCCGTGGTGCCAGCACTCATCGGGTGCAGCTCGGGAGGAGCGCAGTCGTACGCCCGGAGCGCGGCCGACGAAGCGAATCGCGACGCGGAGCTCACCGAGCTGCGTGTACGGATCGAGGAGCAGGAGCAAGAGCTTCGCACGGTTCGGGGCCAGCTCGCGTTGGCGCGCGCACGGGTTCAGGAGCTGAACGGACCAGGAAGCCATGAACCCGCGCTGAGCACGAATCTGTCTGGGAACGACGAGCTTCCTTGGGCCAGGCGCAGCAAGGGCGAACTCGACATGCAGCCGGTGCTTCGGCTGGATGGTGAGCCGGTCGATGAGCGCCTCTTGGTCACGTCAGCGGTGCCTGAGCTCCCCGCGTTCGAAGAGCCCGAACCCGTGGCGGCGGCGCCGGCGCGTGAGGAAGTGAGCGTCGAAGGATACAGGCGCGGGCTCGAGCTGATCCGGAATCAACGTTTCGAGGACGCCTTGGTCGAGCTCGACACCTTTGCGGCGGAGCACCCCGACCATCCCTACGCAGACAACGCCCTCTACTGGTGCGGCGAAGTTCACTATCTGCGCCGAGAGTACGCGCGGGCGCTCGACTACTTCGCGCAGGTCGAGAAATCGCATCCATGGGGCAACAAGGCCCCCGACGCGCTCTATCGCATGGGGCAAATCTATCTGAGGCGCGGTGATACGGCCCGCGCTCAGGCTTATTTCGACAAGGTTAGGGAGCAGTTCCCAGATACCGCGGCGGCGCGTTTGGCGCTGCGGGAGGACGCATCATGAAGCTGGTGGGATGGACGAGCGTGTGGACCGCGCTGATGGTGGGCGTGGTAGTCGCACAGGCCGATGTGGTCGTGGATGAGCCCGAGCAATCGGCCGCGAAGGAAAAAGTGGAAGTCCCAGCCGACGTGCCGGAGCTGCACAAGGTGAAGGAGGGGGACACTCTCTGGGACATCACCGACAACTACTACGGTGACCCCTATCGCTGGCCGCAGGTGTGGTCGTACAACCCCGACATCACGAATCCGCACTGGATCTACCCAGACCTCGAAGTCCGGCTGCGCCCGGGCGACGAGGACGTCATCAAGACGGCGCCATCCGGTTTCAAGCGGGTTTCGGCCGGCGGAGGCGGGACCCACGCCGTCTACATGGCCGAGTACGGCTTCTTGGACAAGAACGCCGTCGACGATGCGGGCTACATCATCGGAGCCAACGAAGAACAGATGATGCTGGCCAATACCGACGTCGCGTACGTGCGTTTCAACGAAGGCGTCGAGCCGGAGATTGGCCGGGTCTACACCGTGTTTCGCGTCATGAAACCACTCGAGCGCGAGCCTAGGGAGAAGGGCAATCTCGTGCGACTCCTCGGCGAGGTGCTCTTGCAAGACTACGACGTGAAGCGCGGCGTGGGGCACGGCCTGGTCGTCAAAGCGCTCGAGGGCTTGGAGCGCGGCTTCCGCCTGGCGGCGCTCGAACGCGAGTTCTACTGGGTGGACGTCGTGCCGGCCGAGAAGTCGATGCGGGCAACGATCGTGGCGAGCCTCTACCCGCGGAAGCTGCCCTCGACGAACCAGATCGTGTTCGTCAACGCCGGCTCGGAGCAGGGGGTTGTCCTCGGCAATCGCTTCTACATCGTGCGGCAAGGCGACGAGTGGCGGAGGAGCGCGGAAGGCCGCATTGGTCGTGAGATCGAGACGACAGTGCCGCTCCCAGCGCCGCCGAAGCACTACCCCTGGGAGGTCGTGGCCCTCGGCCGCGTGGTGAACGTCCAGGCGCACACTTCGGCAATCCTCCTCGAGCGGGCGAAGCGGGCTGTCCGTATGGGCGATCGGGCCGAATTGCGCGAAGGGGAATAGCCCCGCCCTCAAGGCCGTTGCTTCCATGCCCTATTTGGGGCGAGTATCGACCTCAGAATGGCTTCAGATGGCGACGGAGACGGCCAAGAGGCGCTGCGACTACAAAACGTCGTAGAGCGCGAGCGGGCGAAGCTGCGGGCGCTGCAGGACATCAGCGCTGCGCTCGGGTCGACGCTCGACCTCGGGGAGCTCCTGGAGATGATCCTCGACCGTATCTCCGAGGTCATGGAGGCCGACCGATCGACGCTCTACCTGCTCGATGAGGAGACGGACGAGCTCTGGTCAAAGGTGACCCAGGGCGAAGAAGTGCACGAGATCCGGCTGAGGCCCGGTGAGGGACTCGCGGGAGCCGTGGCCAGCACCGGGAAGGCACTGAACATCAAGGACGCCTACCAAGACGTCCGTTTCGATGCCGAGTGGGATTGCCGAACCGGCTACCGCACCCGGTCGACGCTGTGTGTGCCGATGAAGAACCAGCACGGCCGAACGATTGGCGTCGTGCAGGTGCTGAATAAGGTCGAGGGGTATTTCACCGTCGCCGACGAAGCAATGCTGACGGCGCTGGCTAGTCACGCCGCGGTCTCGATCGAGAACTCGAAACTGTTCCTCTCGGTAGTCGGCAAAAACATCGAGCTGCTCGAGACCAAGGAGCAACTCGAAAAGAAGATTCGCGAGCTCGACGTGCTCTTCGAGATCACGCAAGTCGCGGCGAGCGCGATGGCGCTCGATGACCTGCTCGCCGGTGTGCTCGCGCGAACGATGCGCGCGACGGACGCCGAGGCGGCGTCGATTTTGTTGGCCGACGAACACACCGGCGACCTCACCTTTCGCGCGGCGGTCGGCGGTGAGCCGGACCGCGTGAAGAAGATGACGATCAAAGCCGGGCAGGGCATCTCCGGCTGGGTCGCTGAACACGGCCGGCCGCAAATCGTGAACGAGGTCGACAAGGACCCACGCCACTCGACGCACATTTCCGACGAGGTTGGCTACCACCCAAAGTCGGTCCTCTGCGTCCCACTTCGCTGGGACGAGGGCATGGGCGCGCTGCAGTTGCTCAACAAATCCGGGGGCCGGGCGCCCTTCATCGACGACGACCTGAAGATGGCGACCGTGATCGCCGGGCACTTGTCCACCGCGATTGCGCAGGCCCAGTCGCGTGCTCAGCAAGCGCGCGAAGAGCGGCTCGCGATCCTCGGGCGCTTCCTCTCGAGCATGCTTCACGACCTAAAGACGCCGTTGACGATCATCTCCGGCTACACGCAGCTGCTCGTGGGGGAGGAAGATGAAGACGCTCGCCGAAAAGCAGCGTCCTCGATTCGCCGCCAGGTTCAACTCCTGAAGACGATGATGGGCGAGACGCTCGCGTTCGCGAAGGGGGAGCGCCGCATCTTGATTCGCCGGGTGTACCTGCACACCTTCTTCGAGGACTTGGCCGAGCAGCTCAAGCCGGAGCTCGCTGACAAGGGCATCCGGCTCGAGCTCCTCCTGAACGACCGCGGCGTCGCCCACTTCGACGAGGAGAAGATGCAGCGGGTCTTCCACAATCTCGCGCGCAACGCGGCGGAGGCAATTGGCGACCGAGGGGGCGTGTGCCGCCTGGAGGTCGATTGGTCGAGCGACGGCAACCTATCGTTGACGTTCTCCGACGACGGCCCGGGCGTGTCGGAAGAGATCCGCGGCCGCTTGTTCGAGTCGTTCACCACGCACGGAAAGAAAGGCGGCACCGGCCTCGGGCTAGCCATCGTCCAGAGCATCGTCGAAGACCATGGCGGCAGCGTGGCCGTCGAAAGCCAACCCGGCCGCACCGCTTTCACCATCGCGCTTCCTCAGCCTCAACCGAGAAAGAGCACGAGACCCCCGGCAGCCGCCGAGTAGGGGGCGGCTACCCGCTCGGGAGTCCTCTCAGCTTCTCGACGAGCTGCGGTTGCGTTTTCACCCCCAGCTTGCGCATGCCGTCATTGAGGAGCTTCGAAATGCGTTGTGGGGAGAGCCCCAGCCGATAGCCGATCAGCTTCGAGCTCTCCCCTTGTCCGGCGTAGGTCGCGACTTGATGCTCGCGCTCAGTGAGGCCACGAGGATCCCCCAATCTCGGAGCATTGGGCTTCGCAAGCACGAAGCGCCGGCCGTCCGTGTCGAACCAATCGATCAGCGACCAGCGCCCACGCACCAGTCCTTTCCACAGGCCGAGCGCCTCGGCGGGATCGCTCTTGCGCAACTTTCCGCGCGCCCGGTCCATACGCACCGCGGCCTCGCGGATCGTCTTCGATGCGGCCTTGGTCTGCGCGCCGGCGGCGGCCTGCGAGACCAGGAACCCTTTGGGGTCGAGTAGGGCCTCCGCGTTTAGCGGTATGTCGGTCGGGGCGACGCCGGGTGTCTCGGCCTGATCGGAGAGACCCCGTCGCAAACGATGTCCGGCTGCGATGTGCACCGCCAGCATCTGCAGTCGCTCGCGCGACTTATTGTCCAGCTTGACCACCTGGGAGCACGGCATGACGACGCTGACACCGCTGGCGTCCGGGTCGAACGCGGAAAGTCCAACGATGTCCTTGCAGCCAACGTGCCTCGTGATGGATTCGAAGACCTCGGGCCAGGCCTCGCTGTGCTCGGAAAGGACGACGGGCGTCGCGGAAAAGGCTCGCATCGTCTGCTGAACCTTGTCCGCGCCGACTTCGTGCGCGGCCTGCATGAGGCCGGCGATCACCTTCGAGCCTGCGCTCCCCGGGACCATCTGCACCACCAGGGGCTGCCCATCGGGGGACAAGCCCGAATTGATCGTCGCCGATGCACCCATCCCCATGTCCAACGCTCCCGCGCCGGCTGCGAGCATCTGAGGGAGCCACTCCGCCGCACCCGCCTCGAGGTCGTACGAGGCCTCCACGAGGTCAATCGCCGAGAGTGCGCTAGCCGTCATGCGAGGTCCATCTAGCGATGATACGCGCCCGAGCGTCTCCGCGTCTACGCCGGAGATCCGCTTGCAACACAAAGATGCGGGGCACACGATACACTCTCCAGAACAGCTGTTTTTTTATCTTGCAGACCCAACATTGAAAACTCAGAACCAGCCTCACGCTCACGCTGTGCCTCCCGCCTCTCGGAGGCTGCGGAGGTGGCAGCACCGAGCCCGTGACGCTTCGCGAAGCACTGACCGAAGCGGGGGTCGACGTCACGGAGCTGTTCGCACCGCCGACGCCTGCTGAGATCACAGCGATGCGCGAGGACTGGCGTCGTCAGCGTTGCGGGGCCGACGGACTACCTCCGCGCCGAGCTACTGGACCTCCCGAATATGACGGCGCTCTACGCCAAGCACTTCGTTCGAGAGCTCCTCGCCAGCGACGGCACCGTCGCCGAAGCGCGTCGGCGGATGCTCGCGTGCTCTCCGTTGCACTTCGCCGAGGCGCTGCCGCCGGCGCACGCACATCACGGGACCGCGGACCGAAACGTCCCCCTCGAGCAGGCCCAGCTGCTCGCCGAGCAAATGGACACCTTGGGTCGAGAGCCCCCCACGTTCGAGCTCTTCACATACGAGGGCGCCGACCATGCGCTGGTCGAAGAGTGGACGCTCATCAACGAGCGAATCCGAGAATTCATCGACGAATTGGATCCGGCGCCCGCGCTTCCACCCCGAGTGTTGACCGAAGGCACAGTTGCGGCTCAAGATGCGCGCCGTGTCCGACACGTTTCCGCTCTCGGTCCACCCCTGGCGCACGGAGCTCTACGAGGAGCTCCATAGCCGGCCGTCGCCTTTGGTAGAGACGCCGTGCGCGATCAGCCATGTCGCCGTGCAGATGGCGCACGATGAACGCGAGGCGGAGCACGCTCACTTGGCGGAGCTCTGCGCTCAATTCGACGTCAGCCCACCAGCATCCGGCGCATCCTGCTTCTATCAAACCTTAGGCGACATCGAGCTTCGCTGGGAAAGGCATACGGAGTTCTCGACTTACACGTTCGTCCGCAAGGTCCGAGGGACCCCCCTCCGGGAGCCGAGCGCGCTCAGTCGGATCCCCGAGGAGTGGCTTTCCAAGATGCCCGGCAAGACCACCACGGCGCTTCATCTGGCCTTCGACGCCGCGGAGGGGCCTCCCGAGCCGATCGAGCTCGAACGCTATTTCGAGAAGCAGCCACTCCGCGGTGGCGTGGTCCGGCGGGGGACGGCCTATCTCTACAGCAGTTTCCGCCTGCACTCCGACGGCTTCGGCCGGCTGGTGCTGCAGGCGCATGGCCTTTCGGCGCTCCAGGCCGGGCGCCTGGTGCAGCGTGTGCTCGAGATCGAGACCTATCGGTTGATGGCGCTTCTCGCGCTTCCGGTCGCCCGCGCCATCACCCCGGAGGTCGGTGCGATGGAGCGGGAGCTCGCGCGGATCAACGAAGCGCTGACCGAGGCCGACGAGGAGACCGACCAGCACGCACTGCTCGACGAGCTTTCCCACCTTGCGGCGCGCGTCGAGCGCATGCGGTCTGATACGACCTATCGCTTCGCCGCCACCAACGCCTACTTCGACCTCGTGCGCGAACGAAACCGGGAGCTGACCGAGGAGAAGATCCCCGGACTTCAGCCGATCCACATCTTCATCAAGCGCAGGCTCGCGCCGGGTGTTCGCACCTGCAACGCGGTCCGCGACCGGCTCGATGGTCTTTCCCGCCGCATCGGTCAGACCAGCAGCCTGCTCCGCGCACGTGTCGAAATCTCGATTCAAGGCCAGAACCGCGAGCTACTCGAGTCGATGAATCGACGCAGCGAAGCGCAGCTCCGGTTGCAGCAGGCGGTCGAGGGCCTCTCGGTGGTGGCCATTAGCTACTACCTGATGGGCCTCCTCGGCTACGTCTGGGAGGGCTTTGCATGGGCCGGCTGGCCGTGGAGCAAGAAGCTCACCTTTGCTGTCGCGGTGCCCGTGATCATGCTCATCGCCTGGCGAGTCATCCACGGCGTCAAGCGCCGCGTCGTCGGACATTAGGAAAGCCTAGGCGAAGTCGCGCTCCATCCGCTCTTCGTCTTCCTTGCAGCGGATGCACAGCTCTGTTTCTGGGCGCGCCTCGAGACGCTTGATGCTGATGGGCTCTTCGCAGTCCTCGCAGACGCCGAACTCGCCCTCATCGAGCTTCTTGATGGCCTTTTCGATCTTCTGAAGGAACACGCGCTCGCGTCCCCGAAGGCGAAAAGTGAACGACTGCATGTACTCGCTCGAGGCGAGGTCCATCTCGTCCGGAAGCTCCGACGAATCGAGAGTCATGTCCTGGTCCATGGTTTCGCGCGCGCGGCGGACGACTGCGTCACGCTTTTCTTCCAGGATGCCGCGGAACCGCTTGAGTTCGGTCTTCTTCATGTATCTGAATCCCTATCGAGGGAGCGCGAGCATAATGATCGGACCCCGCTAGTCAAGATCCCAACATGCAACGGAGCGAAATAACAGCGAAATACGCTCAGTCGAGGGTCTCGAAGAACGAGCCCGTGGCCCGAAGACCGGCCCCCCAAAGGAGCGCCTCGACCCGCTCGCCCGCGAGGAACTCGGCCCTGTCCGCGGGCAGGATCACCAGCGCGTTGATCCCGACGAACGAGGGAAGGGAGCCCGAGCCCTGTTGGCTCGTCAGGGCCACGAAGAGCTCGTCTCCCTCGCGGGTCGCGACCGCGCGAGCGATCTCCACCCGGCCCGGTCGACGGCGGTAGCCCTCCTTGAGGAGCGCGGACACGGGCTGAGGGTGTGGTCGGGGGTCTCCGAGCATCGCGCGGAGGCACGGCGCGACGAGCACCTCGAAGGTGATCATCGCGCTGATCGGATTGCCAGGGAGGCCGATGACCGGCTTGCCCTCGTATTGCGCAAAGGCGAGCGGCTTGCCCGGCTTGATGCGCACCTTCCAGAAGCTCGGCTCGATGCCCACGTTCGCAAACGCCTCGTGCACAAAGTCGTATTCCCCGACCGAAACGCCCCCCATCGTGATGACGACGTCCGCCTCGAGCGCCTGGCTGAGCGCCGACTCGATCGCGGGGAGGGCATCCGGCGCGGCCGGCAGCGGGACGGGCACCACACCGAGCTCGCGCAGCATCTCGGTCAACACGTAGAGGTTCGAGTTGACGATGGTGCCAGGTTCCAACTGGGAACCGAGCTCGCGCAGCTCATCGCCGGTCGACAGGAGGGCGACGCGGGGCTGCCTGTACACTCGAACCCGTTCGATGTTCTGGCTTGCCAGGAGCCCGAGCTCGCCATGCCAAATGCGGTCGCCCGCGCGCAAGAGGGTTGCGCCCGCGCTCACATCACTCCCACGAGCACGGATGTGCTTGCCGACCCGCGATGCCTCGAGAATGGCCACCTCGCCATCGGATCGCTTCGTATCCTCTTGAATGACGATCGTGTCGGCTCCGCGGGGCATGGGGGCGCCGGTGAAGATGCGGCACGCGGCGCCGTCCTCGAGCGTCATGGGGAGAGGCCCCCCTGCGCGCGACTCGCCGCGAACCGCCAAGTGAACCGGCGAAGACGGGCTGGCCGCCGAAACGTCTTCGGCGCGCACCGCGTAGCCATCCATCGCGCTGTTGTCGAACGGCGGGGAGTCGAGAGCGGCCGCGATATCCTGAGAGAGGTAACGCCCAAACGACTCGGTGAGCGGCACCTCTTCTTCGCCCAATGTCGAGAACGCAGGCAGCATCGAAGACAGCGCTTCAGCGATCGATTGCATGCGCTGCGGAGCCTAGCACGTCTCGAGTCCCAGCCGTGGTCAGGCCGGGCAGACGCGATTGCGGCCCGCGCGCTTTGCCGCGTAGAGCTGCGTGTCGGCGGCTTTGACGAAGTCGTAGGAGCGCCACGCCGGCTGGAGCTGGGCGACTCCACAAGAAACCGTGACGTCTACGTGTTCGTCCTCGAAGAGGAAGCTTGCATCGGCGATCAGCTCGCGAAGGTGGTTCGCGATCAACACGCCGCCGGGAAGGTCGGTCTCGGGAAGGATGATCGCGAGCTCCTCTCCGCCGTAGCGCGCGACCACGTCATCCGGCCGAAGCCGCGCCTTCACGAGCTGGGCGACCTCCTTGAGCACGTGGTCGCCCGCAAGGTGGCCGAACTCGTCGTTGACGGCCTTGAAGTGATCGATGTCGCACATGATCATCGTCAGCGGACGCCCGTGCCTCGCTGCTCGCGAGAGCTCCCTGTCGAGCTGCTCGATGAAGTAGCGCTTGTTGTGCAACTCCGTGAGCCCATCGGTGATCGTCATGCGGTAGATCGTCTCGTGATATTGGGACTCGAGGTCCGCACCACTCAGGAACTTCATGATGGTGTCGCCGATTTTGACTTGGTCGCCGCGCTCGAGCAGCTCATCTTGGACGAGCTCGTCGTTGATGTACGTGCCATTCGTCGAATGGGTGTCCGCGATGTAGTAGCTGCCGGCGCGCATATCGATCCGCGCGTGCCGCCTCGAAACGCTATCGCTGAACAAGACGATGTCGTTCTCCGCGCCCCGGCCGATGCGGACCTGACCATCGTGCAGCGAAAAGCGCTTCCCGAGCTGGTTGGAGCTCGGCGCGTAGATCACGACCAGGCAATCCTGCCCGCCGTCGAGGGAGATGTGCGGCTCCGAGTAGGGCGTTACCCTCGTCTTGATTTCGCTCTCCACGGGTTCATCCAGGGTAAAAAGGGCGCTCGGGGCCGTCAATGACCCTTCATGAAGCTCATGTTTCGCTCGTTGATCAGCACGTGGGCGAGGACGGGCCCCCACAGCACACCGGTGGCTTCGAAGATCGCGCCGAACAAGAGCCCCATGACGAACGCCCACGCCGACCACCAGAGGAACACGCGCTTCGGACCCGTGTGTACCGCACCAAAGATCAAGGACGTCCCGAGCAGACCTAGCGCCGGCTGCATGGCGCCACGAAAGAACAGCTCCTCTGCGAGACCCGACGTGAGCGCGAGAACGAGGATCTCAGTCGCCGAGAGCCCCTCGATGATCGGCCTCATCTCGTCATGAAGCGCGCGCGCCCAAGCCACCTCTCGTAGCAACCGCGGCGTGGTCCAAATGACCAGCACCGCGAGGGCAAACCCGAGTCCGAGCGAGGCCGCGAGCCGCCCCGCATATGGCGCGTCGAGAAGAGGCGATCGGAGCGACCACGCCCAACGACCTTGGCCAAACCACGCCCACGCCAAGGCGCCCACCGACAGCGGCGTGTAGATCAAGAACGCGAGGGAAGTAATCCGGGTCGATAATGGCAAGGTCGAGCGGGATGTAGCACCATACGCTCATGAGCGGCCAGCCTGTCCAAGACGTCGCAAAAATCCTCGTCGTCGACGATGAGGAGGTGATTCGGGAGATCCTCGCGGACTTCCTGACGATGGAGGGCTTCTGCGTCCGCACCGCCGAGGACGGCAGCGACGCACTAGTCGAGCTCTCGCGTGATCGCTATGACTTGGTGCTGAGTGATTTGAAGATGCCCAACATGGGCGGGCTCGAGCTGCTGGCGGCCATTCGCAAACACACCCCACACGTCGTGACCATCATCATGACCGGCTTCGGAACCGTCGAGACAGCGATCGAAGCGATGAAGCAGGGCGCCTACGACTACGTCCTGAAGCCATTCAAAGTCGAGGAGGTGGTGCACACGATTCGTCGCGGCCTCGAGAAGCAACGCCTCCAGGCCGAGAACTTTCGTCTCAAGGAAGCACTCTCGCTCTACAAGGTGAGCGAAGCCATTGCCGCAAGCCTCTCGCTCGAGCAAGTCGTCCACACGTTGAGCAGCGCTGCGATCGATGAGGTCGACTCCGACGTCGTATGTGTCTTGCTTAGCGATGGAGGGGGCAGCTTCTACCGGCGGACCTCGGAGGTAAACCCGAACTTCCGACTTCGGCGGGAGGCGGACGCACTCAGCGTCGCGGCCCTGACCGAGCACTTCGTTCACGCACCCGCGCTTCTCGAGCACGGGGAACGCTGCTGGCGTTACTTCGAAAGCGTCGAGATCGACCCAACCCCACGTTCCTTGGCGGTCGCCCGGCTCGCTGCCCGCGGGGACACGATCGGCTTCCTCTGCGCGGTAAGCTACACGCAGGGAAAACGCTTTGACGAGGGGCAGCGAAAGCTCCTCCACGCCACCGCGGACCGCGCATCGGCGGCCATCGAGAACGCGAGGCTCTACGAAGACCTGCAGGCGACCTTCAAGCAAACCATTCGGGGTCTCGCCAGTGCCATCGACAAGATGGATCGCTATACGGCCGGCCACTCGGCACGGGTCGCTGCTTACGCGCAAATCCTCGCTATCAAGCTCGGCCTCAGCGACGAGCAAATCGAGATCGTCCGCCAGTCTGCGTTGATGCACGACATCGGAAAGATCGGATGCGTGATGAACCTGAACAAGCCGGGCCGACTCTCGCAAGAAGACTACGAGATCTTCAAGCAACACCCCGATCACGGCCGGGACATCCTTCAGCCGATCGAGTTCCTGCATCCACTCATCCCCGGCGTTCACCTTCACCACGAACGATGGGATGGGCTCGGCTATCCGCTCGGGCTCCAGGGCAACGACGTGCCACTCATCGCGCGAATCATCGCGGTCGCCGATACCTACGACGCGATGACGAGCGACCGCGCATACCGGAAGGCGCTCGCCCACGACATCGCCATCTCCGAGATCGACCGCTGCGGCGGAACGCAGTTCGATCCCGAGATCTCGAATGGATTTCTCGAGTCGATCTCCGAGTTTCGCCAAGACGGCCGAACGCTCGAGGAGTTCCGGGACGTGCGAGAAACGCGCTCCGGTCTCATGGCGCCACGGACGTGACGGCGTCGAGCGGAGGTGCGGGCAGCGCAAACGCAGCACTCCACTTGCGCGAATCCAGAGGCGTGCTCCATCGCCGCGTGATCGGCGCTCGATTCGGCATCTTGAAGATCGTGACGAGCTTGAGCTTTCCCCTCCGAGTGGGTCGGAGACCCCGCGGCACGACGACGACCACCGTAAGCACCTGAGCGGGGCCGATCGACCGGTCGACATAGTCCAGTTTCTCGATCCCAGCCGACAACAGGCGGCGAATCGTCTTTTCGTCTTTGAAGGAGCGCGTGGTGGTGACCAGGTGCCCATTCGGGACATCCCACGTCGTCGGCCCGGTCGCGAACTGCTCGGGGTTCCCGAGTTGGTCGCAGCCGCCACCGCACAACCCGAGTAGCAGCGCACACGCGATACTATGTCGACTCACGGCTTCGTTCCAACGCCACGTCCCGCTCAGTCGCGACGCCCGGCACGGGGAGCTGCGCCTCACCGGGGACCTTTTCGTCCTGCCACGGATACTTGATGCGGTTGTGGTAGGCATTGCACAGCGTGTCGATCAGCGTGCTTTGCAACACACGGAGGTCCTCGAGCGTCAGCCCGGATTCGTCGAGTTGCCCCTGGCGAAGCTTCACGTTGGTGACCCGCTGCACGACACCCTCGAACTTCTCGCGGGTCGGCTCCTCGACGGAGCGTGCCGCTGCTTCGATCGCGTCGATCAACATCAAGATGGCGGTTTCTCTGGTTCGCGGCCGCATACCCGGATAGCGAAACGCAGCGTCAGAGAGCCCCTTGGCATTTCCCGCTTCGATGCACTTGTGCCAGAAGTATTCAATGACGCTGGTGCCGTGATGCGTGTACGCAAACTCCACGACCGGTTCCGGGATTCCGCCTTCCCGCAGGATACGAACGCCCTCGACGACATGCGCCATGATCGCGTCCGCGCTCACATCGGGCTCGAGGTCCGCATGCGGGCTCGGCTCACCGGCGACGAGGTTCTCGATATAGTATTTCGGTTGAATCGTCTTGCCGAGGTCGTGGTAGTACGCCCCGACGCGTGTCAGCAGAGCGTCGGCGCCGATGGCCGCGGCAGCTCCCTCCGCAAGATTGGCCATTGCACGCGCGTGCTGCCACGAACCGGGCGCGTCCCGAGACATCTTGCGAAGGAGCGGATGATCGACATCGGTGAGCTCTTGAAGCTTCCCCCGGGTCACCACGCCGAGCGCCGCCGTCGCGACCCGCTGGAACAACACCGCCAGCACGCCCGAGATCATGCCTGCGGCGATCGTCGAGAGGAGAATCGACTCGTGCAATCGCGCGATGTCGCCAATTACGTCGATCTCGTAGCCGGACGAAAGCGCGACGCTGATGAGAGCGAGTGCTGCGAACAGGCCGGCGGCCGTGCCCGCAACCAACATGTGCGTTGAGTGCTTACGGTCGTAGAAGAAGACGACGACACCAAGGGTCGTCGCGAGATAGACCACGACGGTGGGCATCTCGAAGTCTAGGAATGACGCACACACGAGCGCGATGGCCAACCCGGACGCCGCAGCCGTGCCGCGATTGAAGTAGAGGGCAGCCCACAACGGCACCGTCGCGAGCGGTAAGATGAATGGCGATAGCCCGGTGAACAGCAGGAGGAGCTTTGCGGCCACGCAGGTCGCTCCGATGAGCACGAGAAGCCCGGCTTGTGTTCTCAGCAAACCTCCCCGACCACCCGTGAACAAGCGAAGGTACGCGAGAAAGATATATGCGATGGCGAAGCAACTGATCCAGACGCCGGCGAGCGTGCTGCTCGCGGGCGGGCGGCGCTCTCGTTCGAAAGCGCGGACGACGCGCTGGCTCTCCGGGTCGTTGACGATCTCACCGCGTCTGACGACCAGCGGCCGCGGAAGGCCATGGTCGTTACGCACGGCCCCGGGTGGCAGATAGCTACCCGGAATTCGAAGGGTGACGGGGGCAGGCCGAATCGGGTCCACGCGAAGGGGCTCGAGGACGACCTCGACCTGACTGGCTAGCGTCATGATCGACGCGAAGACGGCGCTCAAGATCAAGCCCGAGGTGCGACCGGCGATGAGGCGTGTTCGGAGCATGGTCTGCGGATGGTCCCGACTGAGCGGACCCTAGTGACCGCCTCCCGCGGATTCAAGCCCCGGCGGCATCTTCGTTCCTTGCATGTCTTCCGGGGGCCCCTCGAACGCGAGGATACCGAATCGCTGCGGCACGTGGAAATCACCGATTCCGAGCGGAGACCAGGCCGCGGCGCGTTGAGACTCGCGCGTCAGGTCCATGACGTAGAGATTCGCACGCCATTGGTCCCCGATCGCCGGCGCCGCCGACCGGGACTCGACGAGACTGAACGCCTGCCACGGGATCGCAATCTCGACGGTGTAGCCGGCATCGGCGCTCCGGTCGTCGATTGTACCGCGAACAGAAACGCCGACTCGCGTCTGACTGGTCCAATCGACGTGACCAAACGGTTTCGGGACGCGGCGGGAGTCGTATCGCGTGTCGAATACCACGCCTCGGGGCGACACCTGGATCTCGAAGTACCCGGGTGCATCAGCGTCAGGGTCGATCATCAGCTCGATGCAGTCCTGCTCCCAGAGGTGACCGTCCTCGCGCGTCTCGCTTGCGCGGAGCAGTGCGTCGTGAACGTCGACGCCGACATAGAGATAGCGCTCGTCCCATAGAAGCTTGGCGGAGGCCTGGAACTCTGCCGGCCCTCCCTTGCGCGTCTCGACGAACGCTGACGTCGCCCGGGCCGCGTCCCACGCGGGATCGAGAAGCGAGCCATCGAGCCTCGGCGCGTCTTTGCTTTGCACGACGGCAAGCCGAGGCACCGCGCCGGGCTCGCGCTTGGGGGTGTTTGCGTTCGGCGTCGGCACCACGACTGCAAGCACCCGGTCGTTTGGATGCGGCGTCCCCCCAGTGATGGGCATTCGCACCCCGTCCTGGGCAATGCCCACGTAGAGCTCGGCCAACTCGCCCGCCCAGTCCTCCGGGAGGTGAAGGTTCTGGACATCGCGGACGAACTGCCCAGCGCGCCAGTGTTCGGGGCCGTAGAGCCACCGAAGCGTTCCGTTGCCGTCTTGGTGGAGCACGCGCCCAGAGACTCCGTCAGCGATCTCCGTGAACAGAGCCGCGTGCTTGCCAGGCGACGCCAACACCTGCCAGTGCCAGGTCACGCGGATCGTTTCGCCGGGACGCCAAAGCGGACGGTCGAGGTCGTATCCGAGCAGCTTCACACGCCGACCGAAGTCCGCATCGAGCGGCCGTTCGGGGGAGGGCTTCTCCTGACTCACGTACGCCGCAACTGCCTCGCGTTGCGCGGGCGTCAGGGGCTCGACGTCGCTCGTGCACGCTACCGCCAGGATGAAGCTCAGACGGAACGGCAGGCGCGTCGACCTCATGCCCGCGCGCTCACCGCCGCGACTTGCGGCGCGACTTCCTCTGCATCTTCCGCTTCGACTTCTTCTTGCCCTTGTCGACTGGGCGCTTCGGCCCCGGGCCGCCCGGCCCGAAACCACCCTGATCGGCGACGGCCGCTTCGAGGAGCTGGTCCGCCAGGTTGGACATCATCGGATTGCCTTCGAACCCACCGGTCTTCACCGCGTCGCGTAGGCGATTGGCGGCGGCGAGTTGCTTCATGCCGGGGATCTTTCCGAGCATACCGGCCTGTGAGCCGATGCTCCCCATCATCTGCTTCATGAACGCGAAGCGCTGCAGGATCTCGGCGACCTGCTTCTCAGCGGTTCCCGAGCCCTTGGCAACGCGAACGAGCCGAGTCGGCTGCTTCTGGAAGAGCTCGGCCTCTGCACGCTCCTGCCGCGTCATCGAGCTGACGATAGCCTTGATCTGTCCAATCTCGCGCTCGTCGACTTGGAAGCCCTCGGGCATGCTGTCGGCGAAGAACGGGACCTTGTCGAGCAGGTCCTGGAGCGGGCCCATGTTCTGGAGCGTCTGAAGCTGTTCGAGAAAATCGTCGAGGGTGAACTGGCCGCGCAGCATCCGCTTGGCGTCCTGCTCCGCTTTCTTCTCGTCGACGACGTCTTCGAAGTCCTTCATCAGGCCGACGACGTCGCCCATGCCGAGAATGCGGCTCGCCATCCCCTCGGCCCGGAACTCTTCGAGCCGATCCAAGGTCTCGCCGGTACCTACGAACTTCACCGCGGTTCCCGTCACGTTCTTGATGGAGATCGCCGCGCCACCGCGCGCGTCCCCGTCGAGCTTCGTGAGGATGACGCCGCTCAGCCCGAGCAGGTCATGGAAGGACTTGGCCGTCTTGACCGAGTCCTGACCGATCATGGCGTCGACGACCAGGAAGACGTTCTGCGGATCGACCGCGTTCCGGATGTCGTCGAGCTCCTTCATCAACGGCTCGTCGATCGCGAGGCGACCAGCGGTGTCGTAGATGATCGTGTCGCACTTGAGCTTCTTGGCGTGCGCGAGGCCCCGCTTGCAGATCTCGAGCGGGATCCCCCCGGGGATCGAGAACACAGGAACGTCGATCTGCTCGCCGAGCACTTGAAGCTGCTCGATGGCGCCCGGACGCGCCACATCCGCGGCGACGAGAAGCGGTCGTCGAGCATTGGTGCTCTCGAGCAGGCGCGCGAGCTTGGCGGAGGTCGTCGTCTTACCCGAGCCCTGAAGCCCCACCATCATGATGCCGGTCGGTTTGGGCTTCTTGGCGAACGCAACGGGCTCGCCTTCGAACGACATCATCGATTCGAGCTCGTCCTGGCAGATCTTCACGAACTGCTCGGCCGGGCCGACTTTGACCTTGCGGCCCTTCGACTTGGCGGCCGTCTCGACGACCTGACCGATCGCCTTCTCCTTCACCCGCGCGAGAAAGGCTTTGGTGACCCCGAACTCGACATCGGCCTCGAGCAGCGACAAGCGCACGTCGCGGAGGGCCTGATCGATGTTCTCCTCGCTGAGCTCGGTGACTCCAGCGAGGCGATTGCGGGCGTTGCGAAAGCCCTTGGTGAGCGTCTCAAACATGGGGTGGGGTGTTCCGGGGGGTGCGGCTCAGGCGCGTAGCATGGCCCGAAGCGGGCACGCAACCTGCTTCCCTCCTTGACCCCGGGTTTGTCGCATTGGATGGTGGCCGCTCATGACGGGGGCTTTGCCGGACCAGGGCGATCCGAAGACGATCTACGTGATCGACATCAGCTCGTACGTCTTTCGCGCGTACCACGCGCTGCCGCCGCTCTCAAACAGCAAGGGAGAGCCCACGCATGCCGTCGCTGGGGTCTCCAGCATGCTCCTGAAGCTCCTGCGCGAGCGCGAGCCGCACACCCTGATCGTGGCGATGGACTCGAGAGAAGGGTCGTTTCGCAAGGATTTGTTCGAGGCCTACAAGGCGAACCGGCCCCCGGCGCCTCCCGATCTCCAGCAGCAGATGCTTCGGGTTCGGGAGATCGTCGAGGCGTGGGGCATGTCGCCACTCGAGGCGCCCGGTTTCGAGGCCGATGACGTCATCGCCACACTCGTCCGCGAGGCGCGCGAGGCGGGCTTGGGGGTCGTGATCGTCAGCGCCGACAAGGACCTTCTTCAGCTCGTCGGACACGACGTGGTGATGTACGACACCATGCGAGACAAAGTGTTCGGCCCGGAGGAGACCCGCGAGAAGTTCGGGGTCGGGCCGAGCCAGGTCCGCGACCTGCTCTCGTTGATGGGCGATAGCTCGGACAACGTCCCGGGCGTTCCCTCGGTCGGTCAGAAGACCGCGGCCAAGCTTCTCAACGAGCATGGGACCCTCGAAGGAATCTACGAGAACCTCGACAGCATCACGCGCAAGGCGCTCAAGCAGAAGCTCAGCGATCATCGGCAAGACGCGATCGCTTCGCGCGAGCTGGTGACCCTTCGCGACGACGCGCCGGTGGACGCGACGGTCGTCAATCGCCCCTTTCAAGGCGGCGATGCCGCCACGCTCCGCAACATCTTCACCGAGCTCGAGCTGACCCGATTGCTCGCGCAGCTCGAACCGGCCCCGGTCATCGAAGGGCACTACGAGACGATCACCACGTCTGCCGGGCTTGCGCGCGTCGCAGGCGCGATTCGAGACACGGGGAGGTTCGCGCTCTACTCGGTGATGGACGTCGACGATCCCATCGTCGGCGAGCTAGTCGGCGTTGCGCTGAGCTGGCTCGAGGGCGTGAGCGCCTACATTCCCCTCGGGCACCGCTATATCGGCGCCCCGGATCACCTCAGCTGGGAGGAAGCCGGCCCCGTGCTCACGCCGCTTCTACGGAACTCGCTCATCGCGAAGCAAACCCTCGCGAAGCGCGAGACCGTTTTCTGGGCTCGCCGCGGGGTGATCCTTCGTGGCGTGGAGTTCGATCCCTCACTCGGGAGCTATCTCCTGGACCCAGCCAGGCACGCGCACCGGCTCGAGGACGTCACGCGCCAGGAGCTCGACGGCGAGCTCAGCGACGAGGACAGCGTTCGAGGCAAGGGCAAGAAGGCCCTCAACTGGGACGAGGTCGAAGTCGAGCCCGTGGCCCAGTACGCCAACGAGCGCGCCGACTATACGTATCGGCTCAGCGAGCTCCTGACGCCTCGCATGCACGAGGGCGAGTTCGAGCGGCTCTTCTACGACATCGAGCTCCCACTCGCCGGGGTGCTTGCCACGATGGAGCTGAACGGAATCCGCGTCGACACCGCTCTGCTGGGCGAGCTTTCGTCCGAGGCCGAGGCGGAGCTCGAGACTCTGCACGCGCGTTGCACCGAGCTCGCCGGACACGAGTTCAACGTGTCCTCTCCGCGGCAGCTCGAGACCATCCTCTTCGACGAGCTCGGGCTCGAGCCGGAGACCATCAAAAAGACCAAGGGTGGGGCGCGCTCCACCGACCAAGGGGTGCTCGAAGAGCTTGCGCGGCTCCACCCGCTGCCCCAGGCAATCCTCGACTACCGCTCAGTTTCAAAGCTCAAGAGCACGTATTTGGACGCCTTGCCGCGGGAGGTAAACTCGGAGACCGGCCGCATCCACACACGCTACAACCAGCTCGTCGCGGCGACCGGACGCTTGTCCTCGAGCGATCCAAACCTCCAAAACATCCCCATTCGAACCGAGATGGGCCGCCGGGTTCGCGAAGCGTTCATCCCAGCCGAGGGCTGGTCCATGCTCGCCGCGGACTACTCCCAGATCGAGCTTCGGGTGTTGGCGCACCTCAGCCGCGACCCCGCGCTCGTCGAGGCCTTTTCCCGCGGCGAGGACGTCCACGTCCAGACCGCCTGCGGGCTCTTTGGGGTTCAACCGAAAGAGGTCACCAAACACATGCGAGGCCAAGCCAAGACCGTGAACTTCGCGGTCATCTACGGCCAAACCCAGTTCGCGCTAGCGCGCAACCTCAAGATCGAGCGCGGCGAGGCCAAACGCTACATCGACGCGTTCTTCGATCAGTACGCAGGCGTGAAGTCGTTCCTCGACGAGGTCGTGGAGCAGGCCCGCGCCAATGGCTTCGTGACGACGCTCCTCGGCCGGCGCCGCACCCTTCCGGACATCCGCAGCCGAAACCACAACCTCCGTGCCGGGGCCGAGCGCATCGCCCGGAACACGCCAATCCAGGGCACTGCCGCCGATATCATGAAAGTTGCGATGGTCCGCGTGCAGCGTGATCTCGAAACGCAGCGCTTCGAGAGCCGTATGGTTCTGACCGTGCACGACGAGCTCGTGTTCGAGGCGCCGCCCGCAGAGCACGAAGCGCTCCAGGCACTCGTCCTCGAGCACATGCAGACCGCGGTGCCGCTGTCGGTCCCGCTCCCGGTGGAATCCGCCTGGGGCGCCAACTGGGGCGCCGCGCACTAGGGCGAGGTCTTGCCGTCGGCCACGATGCGATCGTAGAGCTCGGACCGCGGAACCCCCTGATCCGTCTGGCGGCGAAGCGGCCGAATCCTCCGATCGATCGCGAAGACCCAGGTTTGAAAGGGGAAGCCCGCCATGAAGCGCCCGTTCATGAACCACGAGGGCGTCCCCGGGACATTCAGGCGCTTCGCGAGGGCGATCTGGCGGTCGATCACTTCTGCGTACTTGTCCGTGTCGAGAGCCTTTTTGAGCTTTCGAACGTTGAGGCCGAGCTCCTTGGCGTAGCGCTCGAGGTCCGCGCGCGCCAACGCCCTTTGGTTGGCGAAGATTTTGTCATGCATCTTCCAGAAGGCCTCATCTCCTTTTTGCGCCTGCGCTTCGAGTGCCGCGGTCGCTGCGGGCCTCGCATGAGCGTGGTTCTCTTGTGGAAAGTTCAGCCAGACGATACGGACGTCTTCGCCGTATTTTTCTACGAGCTGATCCATCGTAGGAGCTGCGCGCGCGCAAAATGGGCATTGGAAATCGCCGAACTCGACGATGGTCATCAGCGCGTCGTCCGGACCCCGCTGCGGCTCAGTGCCGTCGAGCGGCACATTGTAGACGATGCGCGGATCAAGCTGGCCGGCTGCGGCGTAAACGGGAGCCGGTTTCTCCGGCGGGGGCTCTGAGACGGCCGGGGCCAAAGGCTCCACGTCGACCGGTTGAGCTGTTTGCTCGGCGCCCTCGCTCGAATGGCAGCCAAGCCCCACGAACGCGATGAGGCCCGCGGCGAGAACATGGTTGATTCTGCTAGTCATCTGGGTGTCCGACCTCACTTCACGAATCCAAAATGCCGAAGCCCTTCTAACACACCGCGCGCGTACGGGTGGTCGGCGAAGTAGATCCTCTTGCCGAGCCCCCGAGCCGCCGACTCCGCGCTGAGCTCCTCTTTGAGTGCGGGATCCGCGTTGCCAACGACGATGACCGGGAAGCCAGCGAGCATCGCGGCGCGGTCGTTCCCGGAGTCGCCTGCGTACACGAGGTCCTCTTCGTCAATCCCCGCACAGTGGTGCAGATATCGCACGGCGTAGTCCTTGGCGACCCCGGCTGGCAGGAGGTCGATGAGCCCCCGCTCGGACACCGGATCGAAGCTCGCCACGAGGTTGACCTTCGCGCCCGCCACTTCGAGCCGCGCCTGAACGGCATCGACGTACCGCTCGTGCCTGCCCTCCGTGTAGTAGCTGACTTTGAATTCCGCTTGCTTTACATCTTCCTGGAGGACAATGCCGTCGATCGCGCCGATCGCGGCCCGTACGTCCGTTCCGCGAAGGCCGCCAAACGCGGCTTTCATCTGCGCACGATAGGTCTCGTCGGGTTCGAAACGATCGCCGGATCTGCGGTAGACGCTGGTCCCCACATCGCACACGAACCAATCGGGTGGCAGGAGACCCACCTCGGCGATCCCTTCCTGGGCGAGCGACAGGTGACGTCCCGTAACGTATGCAAGGGCGAAGTTCGGCGTCGCTTCGATCGCTGCCACCAGCTCCGCAACCTCCTGCAAACGCTGCGCGTCGCGTTCGAGCGGAATCAGCGTGCCATCGAGATCTGACGCCAGCAGGGTCCGTGTTATGGTCATCTCGACCTGAGCTTAGCGAGGACGGGGGCAGCCCGCACCCAGGAAGCCAGCAGCTGAGAGCCCATGCATCGTTCCCACAACCGCCCTGTGATTTTCGGCGAAGTCCTGTTCGACCACTTCCCGGACGGTAGCCGCGTCCTTGGTGGCGCGCCCTTCAACGTCGCGTGGCACCTGAGGGGCTTTGGCGCGAACCCTCTCGTCTTGAGCGCGGTTGGCGAGGACGCCGAGGGACGGGAAGTCCTCGAGCGAATGACGAGCTGGGATCTGATGACGCACGGCGTACAAGCCGACCCTAGGCATCCGACCGGCCGCGTCACCGCCACCGTGGTCGACGGCCAGAACCGGTTCGAGATCGCACCGGACCAGGCCTGGGACTTCATCCGCACCGGGCCGGCTCTCCGGGTCGCCGCCGAGGACCCTGCCGGGCTGCTGTATCACGGCACGCTTGCGCTTCGGGGCGCGGCGAGTTGGCAAGCCCTTCGGTCCCTGCAGGGCAAGATCGACGCACCCTCGTTCGTCGACATCAATCTACGCGCGCCCTGGTGGACGCGCGAGAAGCTCGACTGGTGCCTCTCGACGAGCAACTGGATCAAGCTGAACGACACGGAGCTAGAGGAGCTGACCTCGAAGCCTACCAATACGTTCGAGACCTGCCGCGACGCAGCGATCGCGTTGGCACGCACCCACAACATCCAGGGCATCATCGTGACCCGCGGCGCCCAAGGCGCGCTCTCCGTCCTCGACGGCGAGCAAGCATACGAAGCTGCGCCCGTTCCGGCCGAGAACATCGTCGACACCGTCGGCGCCGGCGACGCGTTTAGCTCAGTCATCTGCCTCGGCTTGCTCCAAGCCTGGGACCACCAGACGACGCTCGACCGCGCGGCGGCATTTGCAGCCGACCTCTGCGCCATTCGTGGCGCCACGACGACGGACTTCGGCCTCTACGAGCGACACCTCGCTCACTGGGCCGAGGACACCAGCGCCGGCTCGATCAGCGCGCCCGGAACGAAGCAGCTCTACGTACTCTCACTGACGGTGCACGGGCTCGTGCGTGCGACCGAAATCGAGCTCGGGCGCGACGCAGACACTGGTGGTCAGGTGTCCTACGTGGTCGACCAGGCGAGGGCGCTTGCGCACCACCCCGAGGTCGAGCGAGTCGACGTGGTCACCCGCGCCATCACAGACAAGCGGGTGGACGAGAGCTACTCCCGACCATTCGAGCCAATCTGTCCTGGGGCCCAAATCGTTCGGATTCCCTTCGGTCCGCGGCGCTATCTTCGCAAGGAGACCCTATGGCCGCACCTCGACAGCCTGCTCGACCAACTCACGCGTTATGTGCGCATGCAAGAGCGAACGCCAGATCTCATCCACGGCCACTATGCTGACGCGGGCTACATCGGCTCTCGCCTCGCGAAGTTGCTCGGCGTGCCATTCGTGTTCACTGGGCACTCGCTCGGCCGAGTGAAGAAGATGCGTCTCGAGTCCAAGGGCGAGGCCAGCGAGCAAACCTATCAGTTCACCTCACGCATCGAGGCCGAAGAGCGGGCACTCGAAACGGCCGCTCTGGTGATCGCGAGCACCAACCAAGAGGTGCATGAGCAGTACGAGCTCTATGACCACTACCAGCCGGATCGAATGCAAGTCATTCCGCCCGGTGTTGACCTCTCGCGCTTCGCGCCTCCGAGCGCTTCGTGGAAGCCACCAGCAATTGCCGCTGAGCTTTCGCGGTTTCTGAACGACCCGCGCAAGCCCATGGTGTTGGCGCTCGCCCGCGCCGACGAGCGAAAGAACTTCGAAGGCTTGCTTCGAGCGTTTGGCGAGACGGAAGGGCTTCGCGAGATGGCGAATCTCGTCATAATTGCGGGCAACCGCGACGACATCGGCGAGATGGGCGCGGGACCGCGCCGCGTGCTGACCCAGATCCTCACGCTCATCGATCGCTACGACCTCTACGGCTCCGTGGCCTATCCCAAGCACCACGACTCGCTCGACGTCCCTGAGCTCTACCGGCTCGCGGCGAGCACGGGAGGCGTGTTCGTCAACCCTGCGCTGACGGAACCATTTGGGCTTACGCTACTCGAAGCTGCGGCGACCGGCCTGCCTTTGGTCGCGACCAACGATGGCGGGCCCCAGGACATCGTGGGCGTCTGCAAGAACGGGCTCTTGGTGGACGCTCTCGACTCCACGGCCATCGGCAATGCGATCTACGATGCGTTGAGCGACCGGGAGCGGTACGCCGAGTGGTCGGCGGATGGGCTCGAGGCCGTACACGCCAACTACGCGTGGGACAGCCACGCGTTCCGGTACGTCCAGGAAGCCAAGAAGATCGTGAAGGGTACGCGACCGGTTCACCTCCACCGCCCGCGCACGAAGCTTGCTGGCATGGACCGTCTGTTGGTGACCGACGTAGATGACACGCTCACTGGCGACGACGATGCCATGGCGGAGCTACTCGAACGCCTGGAGACGACGGACGCTCGCGTTGGGTTCGGCATCGCGACGGGACGAACGCTCGACGAATCCCTCGCGCTGATGGACGAGCTGGGTGTCCCCGTGCCCGACGTCCTGATCACCGCCGCCGGCACCGAGCTTCACTACGGCACACACATGTTGCCCGACCGCTCGTGGGAACGGCAGATCCGGTACCGCTGGGACCGCGACGAGGTCGCCGAAGTGATCGGAGCAATGCCGGGTTTGCGCCCCGTGCCAAGCTCCGAAACGAAATACCGACTGCGATACCAGTTGGACTTGAGCACGGCGCCCAACCTTCGCGACATCCGTCGGCTGGCTCGCCAAGAGGGGCTGCGAGTCACGACAATCCTCGACCACGAGGTCTACCTCGACGTCATCCCGGTGCGTGCCTCACCAGGGCTCGCGATTCGCTTCTTCTGCTTCAAATGGAACCTCGAACCGCAACGGCTTCTGGTCGCCGGCGATTCAGGTAACGACTGGGACATGCTTTCGGGGGGGACTTTGGGTGTCGTCGTGAGCAATCACACGCCGGAGCTCGAGCGGTTGCGCGGACGCCCTCGGATCCATTTCGCAAAGAGCGCACACGCACGGGGGATTTTGGAGGGAATCGATTGGTATGATTTCTTGGGTGCCATCACAATACCCCCCGAGGAACACGAATGATCAATACGCTCGACGAGCTACTACACGCCCACCGCGAGCCGACCTATCTTCTGTTTAGGCGACTGAAGGCCCTCGACCGGCAGTTCCTACTTTGGTCGGACGTGGTGCACGAGTACGAGCAGTTCGCCGATACCGAGGTCGCGGCGCCTTTGCAGGGCACGAAGATGTCGTGGATCATGCGCCACACGCAGGAGGCGGTCGTGGACCCGCCGTTCATTGCGTTGGCTGTGCGCGAGCGCGTGGGACGCTGGCGCTACGTGCAGATCCACACCGAAGACATGCATTGCCGCGAGCTCACCGTGGCCGAATACCTCGACATCAAGGAGCGGCTGGCAGCGGGTATTCCCCCGGGAGAGCGCTACGTGCTCGAGGTCGATCTCAGCCCATTCGAGAGAGGGTTCCCGAAGCTCAAGGACGCCCGCAACATCGGGCGCGGCGTCGAGTTCCTGAACCGCCACCTCTCCGGACGGCTCTTCGTCGACGGTGGACGCGGTCAGAAGCTCTTGTTCGACTTCCTCCAGCTTCACCAAGTGCGCGGACAGCAGCTCATGCTCAATGGCACTCTCCGTGACGTCGACGAGCTCCGCGAAGCCCTCGACGAGGCGATGAACATCCTCGAAGGACGCGAGGAAGAGAGCGACGACCTGAGTCGCGAGCTGCGCAGGCTGGGCTTCGAGCCGGGGTGGGGTCGTACGCCCACGCAGATCCGGGAGACGATGGAGCTCCTTCTCGACATCCTCGAAGGGCCATCGGCAAGGAACCTCGGAGCCTTCCTCGCCCGGATGCCGATGATCTTCTCGATCGCCATCGTGTCGCCGCATGGCTACTTCGGGCAATCCAACGTGCTCGGCAAGCCCGATACGGGCGGACAGGTCGTCTACATCCTCGATCAGGTCCGAGCGCTCGAGCGCGAGATGCGCGAATCGATTCACGACCAGGGGCTCGACATCGAGCCACAGATTGTCGTGCTCACCCGCTTGATCCCCGAGGCCGATGGCACCACGTGTGACCAGCGTATCGAGCCAATCCTCGGTACGGAGAACGCGCGCATCCTGCGCGTGCCGTTCCGTACCTACGATGGCGGCGAGATCATCCCCCAATGGATTTCGCGCTTCGAAATCTGGCCGTACCTGGAGCGCTACGCGATCGACGCCGAGCGAGAGCTGCTCGCAGAGCTCGGTGGGGTGCGTCCGGACTTCGTGATCGGAAACTACTCGGACGGGAACCTCGTCGCGAGCGTGCTCGCACACCGGCTTGGCGTCACGCAGTGCAACATCGCGCACGCACTCGAAAAGACGAAGTATCTGCTCTCTGATCTCCACTGGCAGCATCACGAAGCCGACCACCACTTCGCCGCACAGTTCACCGCAGATCTCATGTCGATGAACACGGCCGACTTCATCATCACCAGCACCTACCAGGAGATCGCGGGGACCGCGGAAAGCGTCGGCCAGTACGAGAGTTACAGCTCGTTCTCGCTACCAAGGCTCTACCGAGTCGTCTCGGGCATCGATTGCTTCGATCCGAAGTTCAACATCGTGTCACCGGGAGCCGATCCCCGGGTGTTCTTCCCTTACTTCCAAGAGGCGAATCGGCCACAGGAGATCCGGGACGAGATCCAGGCGATGGTCTACGGGTCGCCAGATTGCGCGTATCGTGGGCTGCTCGACGATCAGAAGAAGCCGTTGCTGTTCGCGATGTCTCGCCTCGACCGGATCAAGAACATGGCCGGCCTGGTCGAGTGGTACGCCAAGAACGACGAGCTCCGGAAGGCAGCCAATCTGCTGATCGTCGGAGGTCGGCTCCGCACGGAGGAGTCGAACGACAAGGACGAGCGCGAGCAGATCGAGCGCACCCACTGGCTTTTCGACGAATACGGCCTCGACGGGCAGGTCCGCTGGATTGAGATGCAGACCGACAAGACCAAAGTAGGCGAGCTCTACCGCTTCACGGCAGACCAGCGCGGAGCGTTCATACAACCAGCATTGTTCGAAGCGTTTGGACTCACCGTCGTCGAGGCGATGAGCAGCGGGCTCCCCACGTTCGCGACCCGCTATGGTGGCCCCCTCGAGATCATCGAAGACGGCAAATCCGGCTTCCACATCGACCCAACCCAGGGTGGTGAGGCGACACAGAAGATGCTCGATTTCTTCCGCGCGTGTGAGCAAGACCCGGATGCATGGGAACGAATCTCGAGAGGCGGCATCCGCCGCGTCGAGGAGCGCTTCAACTGGCCACTGTACGCATCGACGCTGTTGAAGCTCTCACGTATCTATGGCTTCTGGCGATACATATCCTCACTCGAGCGGGACGAGACCCGACGCTATCTCGAGATGTTCTACGGCCTCTTGCTTCGACCGCTGTCCAAGAGAGTCCTCGAACAACATAATCATTGAAGACGGCGGCTAGAGCACGTGTATTCGCAGGTCACGTCGCGGCGCCGGGCGGTTCCCCTCTCGTCGCGTGACTCGAACGTCGACTTGACCATCCCGCAACGTCGCTCGATAGGTCGTGAGGAGGTAGCTCCCTTCGCGGTACCCAAACCCCTCGCCCTCGTCTTCGTACAGCCGGCCGCAAGCTTCGCCTTCCTCGTCGAGCGAGACAAAGAGGCTGATCGGGCCGGTGCACGCCTCATCCACGGTTTGGCCGCCTCCGCCGACCGGCAAGATGGCGCCCGGGCGAAGCCGTAGCACCGGATGCGCCGGGGTGGCGCTCGGATCCTCGCCCGCGAGCGTGAACGCGCGCCAGTTGCCTTCAGGCTCTGCGAACGCGTGTGCTTCGGTCGCTGTGAGCGAAGGCTGTACCATGACGTCGCGCCCGAGTAGAAAGGCGTGGTCCTCGTGGCGAAGCGCCGGATCGCCGGGATTCGCGAAGAAGAGCGGTCGCGCGACCGGAAGCCCCGTCTCGGCCGCCTCCTGGAAGACGGTGTAGAGGTAAGGAAGCAGCCGATAGCGGCGTTCGAGGGCCACTCTGGAGATCTCTTCCACCTCGGCGCCGAAGGACCACGGCTCTTGGTCCCCCTCGAGCGAGTTGTGCGTGCGGCAGAACGGCAACAGCGCCCCGACGCCGATCCAACGTGCGAAGAGCTCTGGCGACGGAGTGCCCGCGAAACCGCCGATGTCGGGCCCGCTGTTCGGCTGAGCGGAGAGGCCCAAGTTGAGCACCATCGGGATGGACCAGTACAAGTGGCTCCAATCCGCGACGTTGTCTCCGGTCCAGGTCGCTGCGTAGCGCTGCCCGCCGAGATAGCTCGACCGCGTGAGGACGAAAGGGCGGCGGGAAGGGCGCGCCCGCCGCATGGCTTCGTCCGTAGCCCTGGACATCAGGAGCCCGTAGACGTTGTGGTATTGGGCGTGAGTTCCCGGCGCGATATCGCCGCCCCCAGTATGCCGCAGATCGGCGGGAAGCTCGGCTCCATGCGGCAAAATCGGAGACGGCTCGTTGAGGTCGACCCAGACGCCGTCCATCCCGTGCTCGAGGAACTCGCACGTTCGGCGGGTCCACCACGCGCGAGTCTCGGCTCGTGTGAAATCGGGGAACGCCGCGTCGCCTGGCCAGGTCCATTCGTGGTGCTCCTCTCCATCCGCGTCGCGAACGAAGTGCCCTCCTGCGACACCTTCCTCGTAGACCGCGTACCCGTCCTCAGCCTTCACGGCCGGGTCGAGGATCCACACCGTCTTGAAGCCGCGGTCGTGCAGGTAGGCATTCGTGCCGCTCGGGTCGGGGAAACCCTCCGGATCAAAGGTGAAGACCTTGTACCCATCCATGTAGTGGATATCCACCCAGATGACGTCGCAGGGAATCCTGCGCTTTCGGAACTCGTCGGCGATCTCGCGAAGACGGGTGTCCGGATAGTACGAGAAGCGGCATTGATGATAACCGAGCGTCCAACGCGGAGGGAGCTCCATCCGGCCGGTCAGCGTCGCCAAGCGCTTGATGACGTCCTGCGGCGAATCGCCTTGGACGACGATGACGGGAAACGGCTCCGCGGAGGTGAGGCGGATACCGTCCCGTAGGTCGACCTCGAGCCGGTACGTGGTGTCAGCAAGTATGCCGAAGGCAGTGCCGTCCGCGCGGACCGCGAGCACCCATGGGTGCGCCTGGTAGAGGCTCTTCGATCGATCATCGTAGTTGGGAACCGGTGTGCCGTCGTCCTCGATGCGAAACGGCTGAGTCGCCCACACCTCGGTCACGAAGCCGTCGCGGCAAAGCGGTCCAGCGACCTCGCCGGTGCCGTAGAGGCTCGTCCCGGGGTCGATCGGGACGCTGGCAACATGAGCGCCAGCCACCGCCGCGAACGTGGGAACCACCCCCCAGGACGCCGGCACCGGCCCTGACGCCGGCAGCGGCTCGACGAGCGCGAAGGATCGAGGAAGTGATGCGGGGTCGACGCCGGGGGGAACGAAGCGGGCCACTCCGTCGAGGAGAAAACCGGGTTCTTGGTGCGACGAGGTCATCGAGGGAACCATAGCGCACCAGCACGGGCGTGGAGGTACACCCGGGGCGCGGGAAAACCGGACAGGGGTTTCACGGGACCGGGCGCAGAAGTGAGTCAGCGGAGAATCGGTCGCGACGCACGTGCTCGCGCCGGGGACCCCGCTCGGCCGGCTCCATACGGCGGCATACAACTCGCCTCCCGCCCCGTCGCTGTGCCGCGCATCCCGACCGATTCTCCTCTACACGCAACCAACCATCCGCGGCAGCGCGAGCCGGAACGGCGACGCCCGGCGCAACCGCGCCGCCAAGGCCAAGCGCAGCGAAGGCCGCGGAGGGAGGATTACGGGTGGGGGTGGGCGGGTGGATTAAACAAAAACCTCCCGACGCCACTCGCGTTCACGGCCCCTCCTCATGCCCCCCGGCTTCCCCTTTACGCTTGTCTAAGACTCGCTCGTCATGCAATTGAAGACGAGGATGCGAGGATCAGTCCAGCCATGACCGCGGAAGCCAAGACCGGGGACTCGACGCACCAGGCGCCGGCGACCGGATGGGGAACGTTCGAGGCGGAGCGCCTCGGGACGCTTTGGCTCGCGTGGAGTGACCAAGGGCTCCTTCGTGTCTCGTTTGATCGTTTCGACGACATCCTCGCCGACGAAGCGCCCGTTCCGACGGTCTACGCCGAGCCGCTCTCTCGCTACTTCGACGGCGAAGCAGAGGATTTCGAAGGAGTCGCCCTCGATCTGCACGGCACGGACTTCCAACTCCGCGTCTGGGCGGCCCTCCGCGAAATCCCGTGGGGTCAGGTCCGAACCTACGGCGGTATCGCCCAGCAGATCCACTCGCCCCGGGCGATGCGCGCGGTCGGGCAGGCGAACCACGTCAATCCCCTTCCCATCATCGTCCCGTGCCACCGCGTGGTGGAAGCGGGGCATCTCCTCGGCGGATATGGCGGGGGCATCGAACGCAAGCAGCTCCTGCTCGAGCTCGAGGGCGTGCGCCTGCACGAGGGTGTCGTTCAGCCAGGGCAGCTGGAGCTCTTCTGAGCTAGCCGTAGCGAGCGGCGAACAAGCAGGCGACGACGAGCACACCCGCAAAGATGCTGATCCGATCCTTCACGGCGAACAGAACCGGGTCGTCGTGCATTTGGTCCCGAGCTGCCAAGAACCAAATACGCATGATCCAATACACTAGGACGAGGCAGATGCCCCACAACATCTGGAACCGAGGGTAGTACCCCGTAATCGCGGGCGTGTTGATGTAGAGCGCAAAGACCAACACCGCGAGAAAGCCCGACGCGAGCCCGGCAGCGACGATGATCGGAATGTCAGCCGGAACGTAGTTGCGCCCCTTGATCGAAATTCGGCCATCGGCCTTGATTTGGATGAGCTCCGAATACCGCTTCACGAAGGCCAAGCTGGTGAAGAAGAAGATCGAAAATGCGAGCAACCATTCCGACAACGGCACGTTCACGGCGACTCCGCCGGCCATGACCCGATAGGTGAAGAGCGATGCCAAGGTGAGCACGTCCACGATCATCTGCTGCTTCAAATAGAACGAGTACGCGGTGGTCAACACGACGTAGCCGAACACGACCCACGCGAACTTTGGGCTCACGAAGACGACGGCCAGGGTGACCGACGCGACCAAGGCCGCGCCCGAGAGCAAGATGCCGTCTGCAACGGATAGCGCGCCCGCCGCAAGCGGCCGGTTTCGTTTGCTTCGATGCAACCTATCTGCAGGCAGGTCGACCAAATCATTGAGTACGTAGATTGAAGACGCGGCAAAGCTGAAGGAGAAGAACGCCATCACAACGGTCAACACCAAATCGAGTTTGGTGTACTGGTGCGCAAAGTAGAGCGGAACGAAGAGCAATACGTTCTTCGCCCACTGGTGCGGGCGAAGCTCCTTGATCGCGGCGCGCCGCTTGTCGGGCCGCGCCACCAAGACCTTCGCTTTGGGCACAGACTGCTCTGCGCGCCGCTGCGTGCTCGCGCTCGGCGCCACCATGAGGGCCTCTCCCGCTGCACTCCAGACTGGCAGATCCGCTGACGAATCTCCAACGTACTGGAAGCCCAGCGGGCCGAAACGGGACACGAGATACTCCGCCTTGTTGCGGCCCTTGAGGTTCGTCTCGCTGTGCGTGCCCACCGCTTCATCGATGAGATCGACGTGGGCGCCCACAGCGTCGGCAACGCTTTGATCCGAGGCCGTCACGAGCAAGACCTGCCTGCCTGCCGCACGCGCCTGCCGCATCTCGGCAAGAACTCCGTTGCGGTACGGAAGCGTCGAGGCGTCGATCGTGACGTGTTCGGCCACGTACCGTTTGAGCGCCGGTCGGCCGCTGATCAGCGCCGCGATCAACGAGAACAATCTCCACGGCGCGGCCTTGAGGAGCTCGAGAATACCTTCGACCGTCACGTCCGTCGCGACCAGCGTCCCGTCGAGGTCCACGCAGAGCGGCTTAGCTGAGAGGGGGCTCGACTCCTCTGTGGAGGGGGTGCTCATGGGCACTTCACAGACCACGCAGCGCCGCCTCGAGGCGTGCCCGCTTCTCGCGAAGCCCCGACGCGTCGCGCTTGGATTTCTCGACGACCGCTTCGGGCGCCTTCTCGATGAAGCTCGGATTCGCGAGCTTCTTCTCGACCGCGCCAAGCTCTTTGTCGAGCTTCTTGAGGTCCCTCTCGAGCCGATTGCGCTCCTTCTCCGTGTCGATGACCCCCGGCACCGCGGCCCGAACTCCCGGATTCACGAATACCGCGGCATTCTCGAAGTGCGCAGCCGCCTGGTCGAGCTTAGTTGCGTCCGCCTCGAATCGGAGATCGCACCGAGCTAGCGACTCGATGGTCGACCTCTCCGCTTCCAAGACGGAGCGCTTCTCCTGCTCACTGGTGTGCCAGTGAATCGCAACGGTCTGACTGTTGGGAACGTCGTGCTCCGCGCGAATCGTCCGCGCGCTTCCGACGAAGGCCTGCACCACTTCGAAGTCACGCTCCGCGTCCCGATCGATCTTCGCATCGATGAGGGCAGACGGAAAGCGGCTGATCATGATGCTCTCCGCGGCGCCATCCCACTTCGGGACTCGTTGCCAAATCTCTTCCGTGATGTGCGGCATCATGGGGTGAAGCGCCCTCAGCACCGTCTCGAGGACGTGCACCAGCGTCGCCTCGGTTTCCGCCACGAGCGCCTCGTTCCCACTGTCGAGCGCAGGCTTGCTGACCTCGAGGTACCAGTCGCAAAACTCGCCCCAGACGAAGTGGTACAGCGCGCCCGACGCCTCATCGAGCCGATAGGCATCGAGCCCCGTCGAGGCAACGTCGAGCGCGTGATAGAGCCGCGACAAGATCCAGCGGTTGGCGAGAGCCTTCGGCCGAGGGCACTGCTGAGACGCCTGCGCGGACGTGTCATCGAGCCGCATCAAGGCGTAGCGGGAAGCGTTCCAGAGCTTGTTGGCGAAGTTCCGGTATCCCTCGATGCGTTTGATCGACAGCGCGATGCGGCGCGACTGGGGCGAGTAACTCAGAAGCGTCATGCGGAGGGCGTCGGCGCCATACGCGACGAAACCATCCGGGTAGGTGGATTTCAGGTACTTGAGGCCCGACTTCTTCGCGCCCGCCTTCTCGGCTTTCGCGATCAGCTCTTCTCCGGTCGCCCCGTAGATGACGTCGAGCGGGTCGACGACGTTGCCCTTCACCTTGCTCATCTTCTCGCCACGCTCATCCGTGACCAGGCCAGCAAGCAGCACCCGAGTGAAGGGGACCTCACCCATGAAGTGAAGGCCCATCATGATCATCCGCGCGACCCAGAAGAAGAGGATGTCGTAGCCGGTCTCCATGTCCTGCGTCGGATAGAACCGATCGAGGGCGACGGTCTTCTCAGGCCAGCCGAGCGTCGAGAACGGCCACAACCCCGAGCTGAACCAAGTGTCGAGCACGTCTTCGTCCTGATGAATCGACGAGCCACCGCAGCCGCCGCAAACGTCCGCGTCTTCGCGCGCGACAGTCACGTGATCGCAGTCGTCGCAGTACCAAACCGGGATCGGATGCCCCCACCAGAGCTGCCGGGAGATGCACCAGTCCTGGATGTTCCGCAGCCAGTGAAAGTAGGTCTTGGTCCACTCGGGCGGCAGGATCTGAATCGTGCCGTCTTCGATCGCTTTGATCGCGGGGCCGGCGAGTGGCTCCATCTTCACGAACCACTGAGTCGAGATCATCGGCTCGACGATGGTGCCTGAGCGCTGGGACCGCGGCAGAGTCATCCTGTGCTTCTTGCTGCCTCGCGCGAGCCCGCGGTTGCCAAGCTCAATCTCGACTGCCTTGCGACCTTCGAATCGCTCGAGCCCTTGAAACGGCCCCGCATTCTCGTTCAGGGTGCCATCGAGGTTGAGGATGTTGATTTCCTCGAGACCGTGGCGCTTCCCCGTCGCGAAGTCGTTTGGATCGTGCGCAGGTGTGACTTTGACGACGCCGGTACCGAACTCCGGATCGACGAGCTCCGCGTCGAGGATGATCGGAATCATCCGGTCGACGAAGGGATGCCGCACGTACTTGCCGTGCAAGTGTCGATAGCGCTCGTCGTCCGGGTGAATCGCGACCGCCGTATCGCCGAGCATCGTCTCCGGGCGGGTCGTCGATACGACGACCTCTCCGTCGCCGTCAGCCAACGGGTAGGCGAAGTCGAACATCGCGCCCTCGACGTTCTCTTGCTGCTCGACCTCTAGGTCCGACAGCACGGTCCGCGACTCGACGTCCCAGTTGACCAGGCGCGTGTCACGATAGATGAGCCCCTCTTCGTAGAGCCGCACGAACGCCTCTCGGACGGCGCGAACCATGTCCGGGTCCATCGTGAACTTGGTTCGGGGCCAGTCGCACGAGGCGCCCATCTTCCTGAGCTGCTGGAGGATCCGGCCACCGGACTCCTCTTTCCATTGCCACACCCGCTCGATGAATTTTTCGCGGCCGAGGTCGTGCCGGGTGAGGCCCTCTTGTTTGAGTTGCCGCTCGACCACGACCTGGGTCGCGATGCCCGCGTGATCGATCCCCGGCACCCAGAGTGTGTTGTAGCCCTGCATCCGCTTGTGACGGCACAACACGTCCTCGAACGTGGTCCGGCACGCGTGCCCCATGTGGAGGGACCCCGTGACGTTGGGAGGCGGGATCGCCAGGGTGTAGGTCGGGCGATGGTCGTCCGGTTCTTCAGACGCCGAAAAGAACCCCGATGTCTCCCAGAAGTCGTACCATCGAGCCTCCGCTTCGGTCGGCGAGTACTGCTTCGGCATCTCGTCGGATTGTTCGCTCATCCGACCGACCGTGTGCTGTGAAATCGGCGGGCAGTCAAGCCTCAGTCGCCGACGAGACGGTGCAATTCCTCACGGATCATCGCTTCGGCGAGGTCGGGCACGACCTCCCAGACGACGCGCTCGACAACCTCGGCGGAAAGCTTGAGGACTCCCTCGACTTGCTCGGGCGTGAGACCAAGGGTCTCTAGGCGTTCTACGACCGAATGCGAAATCGCCTCGCCCATCACTCGGGAGCTCTGCGCTGGGACCGGGGCAGACGACATTGGACGTGCGACCGGCGCAGAAGGCGGCAGCGACGACGCGAACGCGGCGCTCGGGCCGACGGAGGCTCCGGTCAGCGGCGTCCCGGTCATGGGAGTCGGAGCCATCGGTCGAGATGAGCGCCCACCTACCGGCAGTGGCGGCGGCGTCGGACGGTACGATGGCGACGAAACCGGCCGTGGCGGCGTCGTGGCAGGCCGCGCCACGGGAATCGAGGGCGCCTCGTAGCGGGCCTCGGCCTCGCCAGCCAGCCGCGTGGCCTTGTCGATGGCTTCCTGGGTGTCGAACGGCTTGAGGATGTGGTCATCGGCGCCGACCTCGGACGCGCGCGCCTCGTCGAGCGGCCGGTGCTGGCTTGCGATCAGGACGACCGCGGTGCCGCCGAGCTGCGGATCAGCCTTCATTCGCCGGGCAACCTCGTACCCATCGAGCCCCGGCAACGACGCGTCCACGAAGGCAACGTCCGGACCGAAGTCACGCCCCTGTTGAAGTGCAAGCTCGCCGCTTTCGACAGCGAGCAGCTCAGCGTCTTCGCCTGCGAAGGTCATCTCCATGACCTTGCGCATCGTCACGCTGTCTTCGACGATCAGAATCCTCATCGACATCAAGCCCCATTCACCTAGATGTGTGCTCGATTGCATACGCGATCGATACCTTCCCGGTCAAGAAGCAGCCCGCCCGGTTTGACCGGCTGAGGCCTCGCCGGTAGGGAGCGCTGGTGTCAGATTCGGACCTAAGGCGGCTCTATCGCGAGCACGCTCCAAGGGCCCCAGAAGGCCGCTTTTCGCTCGAGTCCCTGGCGGAGGGCGAGGGGCCGATCGAGCTAGACATCGGTTTTGGCCGCGGTTTGTCGCTATTCGAGCGGGCGCTCCTCGCACCCGCGAGTCGCATCATTGGCATCGAGGTCAAGACCAAGCTGGCCTACAAAATCGACCAGCAGCTCCGAAAGCGCGATCTCCGAAATGTCGCAATCTTGTGTGGGGATGCGCGGGAAATCTTGAGACGGGCCGAACCAAGCGGATCGGTTGAGCGGGTCTCGCTCCACTTCCCAGACCCCTGGTGGAAGAAGCGGCACGACAAGAGGCGAGTCATCGGGGACGCCCTGTTGACCGAGCTCGCAAGGCTCATGGGGCCGGGCGCGGAGCTCTTCATCCAAACCGACGTCGAGCATCGCGCCGAGCAGTACCTCGCGCAGCTCCGCGCGCGAACGGACTTCCTGGTCGCGTCGGAGAGCGGCTACGTAGACGAGAACCCGTTCGGAGCGCGCTCGAATCGAGAGAAACGCGCCATTGAGGACGGGCTTCCGGTGTGGCGCATCGTGGGGACGCGACGCTAGTGGGCGAGGGCCACGGTCCCGCAACGCCGGGCCGTGTCCTCCCGCAGGGCGGCCTGGCGCTCGTCGAGAGACTCGTCGAGCTCGTGCCCTGGGATGAAGTGCCCGAGGTCCTCGACGATGTCGTAGAGTTCTTCGCCTCGTTCGAGTAGCTCACAGTTGCGGCGCTCCAGGGCTTCGACGATGCGGGGCAGAGCCTCGAGGCTGTGAAGCTTGGTGTCATGCATCAGGACGATGCCGCCGCGCTCGCCCGTATCCTGCTCGCGGCGGTCGAGAACGCGGAAGAACGCCCGAACCACGCCCTCCGGCGTACTCTCCTCGAGGTCCGCCGGGTAGATGGCCCACATCACCGTCGTGTAGCCGTTTTCGGCGAGAATCCACTCCACGCGCTTCGACATCGCGCCCCCAGGGGGCCGAATGAGCCGCGGATAGCTGCCCGCCGCCCAGGCGATCTTCCTACCGCTCCGGGTGAGCTCGGCCTCGATCTCCGCGTTGTTGAGGAGGGGAAGCTGCCGATGGGTCTCTGTGTGGTTGCCGATCATGTGCCCGCGGCGAACGATGTCGCGAACGATGTCCGCATGCTCACGCTCCCAGGGATTGCCATTGCCGAAGCTCTCGCTCGTCACGAAGAACAGCGCCTTGATCCCGAGGCGATCGAGTGAATCGAGGAGGCGCGGGGTGGTGCGCTTCGAGGGGCCGTCGTCGAAGGTGAAGAGGAGCATCCTCCGGCGGGTGCCGCCGTGGATGGTGAGTCCGCTCGGGAATCGCGAGCCCGTCACGTCACGTTGCCCCACCATCGCGACCCGCTCGAGCACTTCGAGGCTGGGCTCTGCGTGGACTGGCTCGCGGATGAGCGCTCGGGACCGGCGAATCGACGCGGGGGTGCCCGAGTGCAGGACCGGGCCGACCTCGGAAGCCCCCACGAAGGAACCGCCTCCGACGATCGCCAAGACGCAACTGAGCAGCCGAAGCTTCCACGAGACCGAGGGCATGGTGAAGGCGATCGTACGGAAGCGGACGGGCGCGATGCGAGAAACCCGCAGGACCTGGACAGATCTCCAGTTGCAACGGTCGATCGCATCGGGTACCTGGGTCGCCCAACAGGCGTACAGTGATTGAAGTCCAGGCACTAACTAGACGGTACGGCAGCAGGCTCGCAGTGAACGACGTGTCGTTTCGCGTCGAGCATGGCGAAATCGCCGGATTCCTTGGTCCCAACGGTGCCGGGAAGACGACGACGCTCCGAATGCTCACCGGATATCTCGCTCCGACCTCGGGCGAGGTTCAGATCGACGGGATCGACGCCGTGCGGAGCCCCATCGAGGCGCGCGCGCGCCTCGGGTACATGCCTGAAGGGGTTCCTCTCTACCGGGAGATGCGGGTGTTCGAGTACCTTCGGCATCGCGCTGCGCTCAAAGCCGTCAGCGGCATCAGCGACGCCGTCGACCGTTCGCTCGAGCGTGCCGGAGTGACCGATGTCCGCAAGCGGATCATCGGTCAGCTTTCGAAAGGCTACCGGCAGCGCGTCGGGCTCGCCGAGTCGCTACTCGCGGATCCTCCGATTCTAATTCTCGACGAGCCGACCTCGGGTCTCGACCCCAACCAAGTCCGACAGTTCAGAGAGCTGGTGCGGAGCTTTGCCGGGACCAAGACCGTACTATTGTCGACGCACATCCTGTCGGAGGTCGACGCCGTGTGTGACCGCGTCATCATCATCCGCGAAGGGGAGAAGGTCGCGGATCTCCCTCCCGGCGATGCCAAGACGAACCTCGAAGACGTCTTCGCCGAGCTCACGGCCTCCCCGCCGGCGGGAGACGGATCATGAGAAGCGCATGGGTCGTCATGCGGCGCGACCTCGGCTCGTTTTTCGTGTCGCCGCTCGCCTACGTCGTACTCACCTCGTGGTTGCTCTGGAACGGCGTCGTCTTCTGGGTCTTGACCGAATTCTACGCCCGCAACGCCGTCGCCTCCGGCGCCTCGAGCCCGCTGTCCGCGTTCTTTGGGGGCAGCTCGCTCTTCTTCATCCCGCTCTTGGTGTTCGTGCCTGTTCTCACGATGCGGCTCCTCGCCGGCGAGCGACAGTCAGGGACCATCGAACCGCTGATGACCGCGCCGATCTCGGACGGCGCGATCATCCTCGGGAAGTACGGAGCAGCGCTCGCAATGTGGTGCGTGCTTTGGCTTCCGACGGTCATCTATGCGTGGATCATGAGCCAGCACGGGACAGTCGATTGGGGCGCCACGACCGCGAGCTACTTCGGCGTTTTCGTACTCGGCGTGTATTTCATGGCGATCGGCCTCTTGATGAGCGCCGTCGCACCTACGCAGATCATCGCCGCCGTGTTGTCGTTCGTCGCCCTCGGCGTGCTCTTCACCGTTGGCATCGGTGAGTTCGTGTTCGACGGCGCGGCTCGGGACTTCTGCTCCTACGTCAGCATGTGGGGCCACATGCAGAGCTTCTCGAAGGGCGTCGTCGACACACGCTACCTCGTCTTCGACCTCTCGGTCGCCACTCTCGCAATCGGGCTCAGCATCGGGGCGCTGAAAGCCAGGAGGCACGGATGAGCGCACAACCCCGCACGCGCTTGAACCTTGCGCTCACGGTGGTGCTTGGACTCGCGGTCGTGGTCTTGGTGAACTACGTCTCGTCCCGACACTACAAGCGGTGGGATTGGACTACTCACGGCCTCTTCACGCTTTCGGAGCGAAGCACGGAGGCGCTCTCCGAGCTTGGCAAGGACGTGCAGATCTACGTCTTTCTCGGCCGCGACGAGCAGGACTTTGCCGACGTCGAGACCTTGCTCGAGGAATACGTCGCGGTCACCGACCGGATCACCGTCGAGTGGATCGACCCCGACCGGGATCGCGCCCGCTACCAAGTGTTGGCCGACAAGTTCGGCATCGATAGCTGGCTCGCGGGCGACGTCACGCTCTCACAGGTGCCGGTGGTGGTCACCAGCGGCGATCGAAAGTGGAAAGTCGAGCGTCACCAGCTGATCGTCGAGGACTTCGAGAGCTTCGACGACGCCGACGGCCACAAGCTCGATCTCCAGTCCGAGCGCGCACTGACTGGCGCGATCCTCGAGGTCACGACCGGCACCCCGACCAAGGTGTGTCTCGCCGCTGGACACGGCGAGTGGGAGGTCGGAGCGTACGGCGACCGGAGCTTCGACGCGGTCGCTCGTGAGCTCGAGTGGGAGAAGATCGAGGTTGAGCCATTCGAGATTCGTAAGGACCCCGTGCCCGATTCGTGCGACGCGCTTTTCGTCGTGAGCCCGCAGCGGCTCTACTCGGAAGAAGAGGTCGCCATCGTCGACGCGTTCCTTGCTTCCAGCGGCAACGTGCTGCTCGCGTTCGACCCCGTCCTCAAGAACGAAGCGCTTGCACGAACTGGCTTCGAGTCTTCACTCGAGGCGCGCGGGATTCTTGATCGGCGACGACCTCGTCATCGAGAACGACGCGGCACAGCAGCTCCCGGGCAACCCCGGGGACTTGTTTCTCGTCACCAATCTCGGAACGCACCGACTAGTCGACACGATTCGGAAGCGCGGCGGAGGTTTTCTGGTCGCCGTGGCGCGATCGATCGACGTCGCCGACGGGAGCGACACCGAGATTCTCTTCCGAACCAGCCCCAATGCCGTGGCCGAAACGGACCTCCAGCGCGCAATTGATCGCGACGGCGAAAATCCGACGAAGCCCTCGGCAGTCCCGCTGGCGGTGGCGTGGGAGTACGTGCCGCCGCTCGGCGACGACCTCAAGCCGGTCGAGTCTGATGGCCCAGAACCCGGGCGCCTGCTCGTCATCGGGGACAGCGATTGGATGAGCTCCGAGCTGCTAGACAACCCACAGCTGTCGAACATCGATCTTTTGTCGGCGGCTGCCGGCTGGCTCACGCAGCGAGAAGCTTTGATCAACATCGCGCCGCGCAAGACCAACGCGCAGGCGGTCATCATGAGTGACGCGGATTTACAGAACCTCTTGTTCCGAGTGGTCGTGCTCCTGCCGCTGGCGGCCTTCATCGCAGGCTTCGGCGTCTGGTGGTCGAGGCGATCATGAGCGCGCGGACCCCGCTGGTGCTGTTCGTGGTCGCGCTGGCGCTCCTCGCTTACGTCCTCGCGTTCGAGCGGGGCCGCCCGAGCCGAAGCGAGCTCAACTCCCGCTCGGGCCTGGTGGTGGAGGCGCTTGCGCGTGAGCGCATCACACGCATTCGCATCGCCTCGGGCGACGACCGTGTAACGCTTCGGCGCGAGGGCGAGGGTTTCGACGAAGTCTGGACGCTCGAGGAGCCGTACGACGGACCCGCCAACTCAGAACCCATCGAGGACTACATTCGCAACTGGGAGTACGCGATACCGGTGCGGACACTCCAGGAGCCAAGCCCCGAAGACATCGAGCAATTCGGAATCGACTCGCCGACGGCTGAGGTCACCTTCGAGATGGGCCCCACCAAGGTTCGCATCTCACTCGCCTCGGGGACTCCTGTCGACGGAGGGGGCTACCTGCGCATCGACGACGAGAGGCCCGTCATCGTCGTCGGTAAGGACGTGGTCGAGCTCTTCGCACGCACGGCTGAGGTCTTTGCGATCAAGGGTGACGCAGGCGCGCCGCTCCTTTCAGACCTCATGGACGCTGGCCCCTCAGACGCTGGCGCCGACGCAGATAAGTAGCGGCGACTACTCCGGCGCTTTGGCCAGAGTCTCGTGCGCAGCGTATTCCACCAGGCCGTTGCTGGTGTTGAAGCCGCCAGACGACATAAGTGTGAAGTACCCCTTCACGCGAACCTTGTTGCCTACCTGAAGGTCTCGCGGAACGACTACGCCTCCGGCAATCGTGGTCGTCTTGCGACCGCGGCGCGCGCGCGCGAGCTGCTCCTGGTTGTCCGCGTATCCGACCACGATCAACTGCTCGCCACGGTCGGCTTGATCTGCCGTGTCGGCGATGAACATGTGAGGCATGGCCACCTTCGGGCACTCCTCTTTCTTTCTCTTCGTGCAGGCCGGCGGCTCGTAGATGTCGACGATGTAGCCCGTCACCGAAAGCTCGGAATCGAGGACCTTGGACACGCGACTTCGCAACCCATAGACACTGTACGAATCATCTTCGTAGGTAGTCGGGAAGGGCGGCGGCGGAAGCGTTGGAACCTCCGGAAGGTCCGGGACGATTTCAGGTAATTGTTCCGCCTCCGCTTCTGGCTCCGACGCGGACGTCACTTGTTCACATCCCGCGCCCAGCAGCACCGCGGCGAAGATCAGGCCTAGTAGACGAGCTCCCATGGTTCCCCCTGTCCCGATCAACCTAACACGGGCGATTCGCCACCCACAAAACTAGGGTCCTTCGGCAGGACATCGGGCGCCGTCGAGCAGCGGTTGGTCGAGCGCCATTTTCAGCGTCGGCGGAACGTCCGGGGTGGCGCGGAGCTGCTCGATCACGGCGTTTGCCTCCGGGGTTCCGAGCGCCCGGAGCGCCTCGATGGCGCGCGCCGCATTGTTGAGGTCATCGGTTAGGGCATTGCTCGGGGCGGCCCGCATGACGACCCTGAACAGGGGCTCGGCTGCGTCGGTTCGGCAGTGGGCCACCACGTACGCGATGGCGGCCCCAATGACGCTCGGCCACTCGTTGGTGGCCCGCAGGCGTCCGCGAATCCGCTCCCAACCTTCGTCGTGGGGCGTCAGCGTCAGGACCTCGATGGCCGCAACGCGCACGACCGACATCGAGTCGTCCACCGAAGCGACGACGACCGGTAGGGCGTCACCTTCCGTTCGCAGGCTCTCGACTGCGGCGGCCCTCACCATGGGCCAGGTGTCCCTCCGCGCGAGCGTCGCGCGTTCGACCATCGACTCGGGGTCGCCTGAAAGCGCGGTCGCCGCCCGCGCCCGCACACGAGGATAGGCGTCAGCCAAGGCGGCTCGCGCTTGCTCTCGCACGCCGCGTGCCGTCACCGCATCGACCGCCGCAGCGCGGAGCATCCACTGCTCGGGTTCCGTGAGCTGGCGCGCGACCCACCGATCGATCGGCACGCTCGGGGCCGCAACACGCGCGCTTTGAAGAAGCCTCCATGCTGTCGCGAAATCATCAGCGCCGGGCAAGGCGTATGCGACGAAAGAGGCCACTTCGTTGCGTCGCTCCTCGATTCGGCTGAGCGCCAACGCGACGCTGGCGACCGACGTCGGTGGCGGCTCTTGTCTGAGCCATCCATAGAGCTTGGGGCCGGGCGCCCGCGCGCGTTCCACTGCAACGGCGAGCGCTTCGCGCAGCGCAGAGCGGTCCGATCCACCGTCCGCTTCGAGCGCAACGAGCAGCGGCGTGATCGCGTAGTCAGGCTCCGTCCGGGCCAGCGCGGAGGCTGCGTCGTCGCCGACGCGACGATCGGCGAGCAACTCGACGAGGCCTCGGCGTCGGCCGCGCGAGCTCCGCCGAAGGGCCTCGAGCCCAAGCCGGCGCACCTGCTCGTCATCGGAGCGGGCCGCGGCGACGAGGGTGTCGACTGCAGCGTCCTCCGATTTCGCCAAGGAGCCGAGCGCTCGGACGGCGCGTTTTTGCGCGAGCACCGAGAGCGAAGGCCAAGCCTCCTCGAGCGCCTCTGCGGCGGGCGCACCACCCGATTGAAGCAGGTACAGGGCAGCGGTCGCGTGGTCGTGATCCCCGCCGAGCTCCCTCACCGCAAGGTTCATCTCCGCGCGGCCTGGCGCCGCCGCGACGGAATCCGGGCACGACAGCACGCCAACGATGGCGATCAGTCGAGCAACGCGTCTATGGTCGGCCGTTCCCACTCGCTCCCTTTCCGTCGCGCAGGTCTACCACAGGGATGCACGAACCCGGACCACCGCGACCAGGATGGCGATGGCTAGTTCAGAAGCCATCTCGATGATGGGAGCGTCTCTCGGGCCCCCTCTCTCCTCCTGCGCCGCCCATTGTGTTGAAATTGCAGCCTTTTTGTCGATCTAAGCCCGAACTCGGGGAGTCGCAACATACACTCAAACGAGCGCGGCAAGTTCGATCTCGTCGGCGGTGTCGGAATCCGCCGACGCCTCCGCCCGAAACACAGCTCGGCTGAAAGCGGCGCGCAACGGACCGCCCACACAAGCAGTGCCCCGAGATGGGGGAGGGGCAGCAGCCCTGGGGTGGCCACTGCGCTATCCGCCTTGATCGCAATGATGGCTAGAGCAGTGGCCACCACTATGTCCCGAATGCCCTGCGTTGCCCCCAAATCGGGGTATGCTCGCAGCCCTCGAAGCTCAACCCAGATCTGCGAGGCCCGCTCTCCGAGCGCCCAAGAAGCCTTGCATTGGCGACCAAGGCAGCTGAGGAGGCACCCATGAAGGTCAAAGACGCCACCAAGAACTCGACCCAAATGCGCGCCGATTACAGCAAGAGTCCACGAGCACTTGTAGGAGTGGAATTCTAGGGCACAAACACTGACGCTCCCCCTTCTCAAATCCCTTTTAGGACCCATACACTCGCGGTTGACCCGAGCAGAGAGCCAGCGACTTGACGCGCAGCGCGGCGCAATCCTGAGTTCCGGCACGATGCATGCATCGGCCTTCGAGTCGAACGGATGGCGTAGGCACTTGGAAGAGTTCCGGCGCTGCGAGTGTTCAGCCAAGCAGACGGGGCGCCACACCTAGCGGGGCGCCACCGGAAGGCGAGAGGGAAAATGGCAAGACAGGCAGCGACTACACGACAGACCACGAGAAAGAGCCAGGTGAGGGCCAAGGCATCCAAGCAGGAGCCGAAGGCAGAGGCCAAGGCTTCGGGGGCACCCGCGACGGTCCAGGCCGCGCAGGCCGTGGCGCCGTCGGCCGAGCCGAGCAAGGAACAGCTCGAGAAGGCTCGCGTAGAAAGCGAAAAGGCGCTCAAGGAGTTCGAGCGGCAGGGCGCTGGGGATTCGACCCTCACCCGTTACTTCCGTGAGATGATCGGCCATCGCGTGCTCACTCCCCAAGAGGAGATCGAGGCTGCCAAGGAGGTCGAGCGCCTGGAGATCGCGTACTGGGAAGCGCTGCTGAGCCATACGGTCTGCCTCGAAACGGTTGGGGCCGTGATCGAGAAGCGCGTCGACGATCAGCCGCTTCCGGAGCTCGCCGGGCTTCGCCGCCTCTGCAAGAACGCGAAAGCCGACAAGCTCGGTAAGCGCCAAGAGACCCGCTGGAACGACCTATGCCTGCAGCTCTCGACCAAGATGCGTGAGCTCGATAGCGACCGTCTCTTCGTGCAGGAGGCCGACCGGGCCGTCCATCGCCTGGCAGGTGACTTCGCGGACGAGCGCGACATCGTGGGAGACCAAGTCCGCATGACCCCCGCGTTCAAGCGGTACCTCCAGCATGTGCGCGCTGCGCAGAAAGCGCAGCAGCGGGCGAAGAACCGCTTCGTGGCCGCGAATCTGCGCCTCGTGGTTTCGATTGCGCGCCGCTACAACCGCGGCCGGCTTCCGCTCATCGACCTCATTCAAGAGGGCAACATCGGTCTGATGAAGGCCGTCGAGCGCTTCGACCACAACCGTGGTTATCGTTTCAGCACCTACGCGTCGTGGTGGATTCGCCACGCGATCAGCCGCGCGCTCGCCGACAAGGGCCGTGCGGTGCGTATCCCGGTCCACATGCTCGACACGTACAATCGAGTCGCGCGCGCGACGCAGGCGATTGCCACCCGGACCGGCAAGGAGCCGACGCCGGAAGAGCTCGAAAAGGAGACGGGCATCGCCGCCGAGAAGCTCGAGAAGATCAAGGGCTACTGGGCCGAGACTCCGTTCTCGCTCGACCGGCCGGTCAACGATGAGGACGGCCGCAAGTTCATCGACTTCCTCGAAGAGGAAAACGTGCCGACGCCCTACGAGCAGCTCGTTTCGCGCAAGTGGAGCGACGAGGTCCGCCGGCTTCTAGACACCCTGACGCCGATGGAAGCCCGCATTCTCCGATGGCGCTTCGGCCTCGACGATGAAGATGAGCTCACGCTCAAGGAAATCGGCGACAAGTACAACCTGTCCCGCGAGCGAATCCGACAGCTGCAAGAGCAGGCGCTCGGAAAGATTCGCCGGCAGATCAAAGAGTAGGGCGTAGGCGCCTTCAAATGCTTAGCGCCGGTGGGGAGACCCGCCGGCGTTTTTAATTCGCAGTCGCGACGCACGTGCTCGGAAGGCCCGGAGAATCGGTCGCGACGCACGTGCTCGGGAGCGGGTCCCGCTCGGCCGGCTCCATACGGCGCCATACAACTCGCCTCCCGCCCACTCCCTGTGCCGCGCATCCCGACCGATTCTCCTCCATACGCAATCCCCCCCTGGAAGACATGCGCGGCAGCGCGAGCGCGCCGCCAAGCCCAAGCGAAGCAAGCGGCGCGGAGGCACGCTGCCCACTCGCGTGAGAGTGATGCTGAACTACGGGTGGGGGTGGGCGGGTGGATGAAAACAAACCTCCCGACGCCATTCGCGTTCGCTGACGCTGACGCTGGCGCTGGCGCTGGCGCTGACGCTGACGCTGGCGCTGACGCTGACGCTGGCGCTGACGCTGGCGCTGAACGCTGACCGCTGGCGCTGAACGCGAGCCCGCAGGGCGAAGCCCGGCGCAAAGCGCCGCCAAGCCCGCAGGGCGCGGAGGGAGGATTACGCGGTGGGGGTGGGCGGGTGGATTTAACTAAAACCTCCCGACGCCACTCGCGTTCCGCCGACGCTGGCGCTGACGCTGACGCTGACGCTGGCGCTGGCGCTGACGCTGACGCCGACGCTGAACGCCGACGCTGGCGCTGGCACTGACGCCCATGTTACGACCCCGGCCGTGACACTGAACGGCATTGGCGAGAGCATGACGATCGTCGGGCTTGTCGTGCTTCTCTACGGCGAATGGAAGGACCGGCCCGGTCTGCGCGCCAGCGGGAAGCCCTTTGCCTCGCTCGGCTTTCTCGTCGCCGCGATCGGCTTCGGCGCGCTCGAGTCACGGTACGGGAAGATCGTGTTCGCGGGGCTCCTTCTCGGAGCCCTCGGCGACGTAGTTCTGCTCGGACGTGCGCGGCAATTCTTCCTCGGCGGGCTCGTTTCGTTTCTGCTCGGGCACGTCGCGTACGTGGTCGCGTTCGCATCCCTTGGAATGAGCCGCGTCGAGGCGATGGTTGCCGCAGCCGTGATGGGGCTGGTCTTGTTCCTCGTTGGGCGCTGGGTCTTTCCGCACGCCCCCGAGATGAGGGCCCCGATTGCGGCGTACATGCTGGTCATCGGAATCATGTGCGTTGCCGCCATCGGTGCGTACGGCGCCGGGGCGCCATGGATGGTCCCGGTCGGCGCCCTGATGTTCACCGCATCCGATATCGCGGTGGTACGAGATCGATTCGTATCCAAAGGCTTCACCAACCGCGCATGGGGCTTGCCGCTCTACTACGCGGCACAGCTCTTGATCGCGTGGAGCATTGCTGCGGTCGGGTAGTCTCTCTCACTCGGACGGCCCGGAGAATCGGTCGCGACGCACGTGCTCGGACGGCCCGGAGAATCGGTCGCGACGCACGTGCTCGCGCCGGGGACCCCGCTCGGCCGGCTCCATACGGCGGCATACAACTCGCCTCCCGCCCCGTCGCTGTGCCGCGCATCCCGACCGATTCTCCTCCATACGCAACCAGCCCTCCGCGGTAGCGCGAGCCCAAAGGGCGAAGCCCGGCGCGCATGCGCCGCCAAGGCCACGCGCAGCGAAGGCCGCGGAGGGAGGATTACGTGGTGGGGGTGGGCGGGTGGATTCAACTAAAACCTCCCGACGCCACTCGCGTTCACACACACCACTACGGCAACTGCGTCAAAATGAAAGCGTAGTCGAACGCGGTTTCCTTGAGATAGTCGTACCGACCCGATGCGCCGCCGTGACCGGCGTCCATGTTGATCTTGAAGACCAAAGGGTGGGCGTCGGTCTTGTGGGCCCGCAGCTTGGCGACGTATTTGGCTGGCTCCCAATACATCACCTGACTGTCGTTGAGGGAGGTGCGGACCAGCATCGTCGGGTAGGGACCCTTCTTGATGTTCGTGTACGGGCAGTAGGCTTTGATGCGGAAGTACGCGTCTCGTTCGTTTGGGTTTCCCCACTCCTCATACTCGCCGACGGTGAGCGGGAGACTGTCATCGAGCATCGTGTTCAATACGTCGACGAACGGCACGAGCGAAACCACCGCCCCAAAGAGCTCAGGCCGCAGGTTGCTCACCGCGCCCATGAGCAACCCCCCCGCGCTGCCCCCTTCGATCGCAAGCTGCGGCGGGGTTGTGTAGCCCTCGTCCACGAGGTGCTCGGCCACCGCGATGAAGTCGGTGAAGCTGTTCATCTTCTGCGCCATGCGGCCCTGGTCGTGCCATGGTTTTCCGAGCTCACCACCGCCCCGGATGTGCGCGATGGCATAGACGAAGCCTCGTTCGAGCAAGCTGACGCGCGCGTGAGAAAAGGTCGTCGGGTAAGGGTAGCCGTAGGAGCCATATCCAACCAGAAGCATGGGCGCCGGCCCGCTATCGAGAGTGCCCTGTTTGTACACGAGCGAAACCGGAATCTCCGTGCCGTCCTTGGCGGTCGCCCAGAGCCTCTCCGCGCGATAGTTCGCGGTTTCATAGCCTCCGAGAACCTCGATTTGTTTGACGAGTGTGTGGGTCTGGCGCTCGACGTCGTAGTCGAACACGGAGTCCGGGGTCGTGAGGGACTCGTAGCTGAAGCGATAGGCACCAGTCGAGAACTCCTCGTTGTCGCCCGGGTAGATCGCGTAGACGGGCTCTTCCACTGCGATTCGACGGGACCGGCCGTCGTCAAAGCCGACGACCCGGAGGTGGGGGAGTCCCATCTCGCGCTCGAACACGACGTAGAAATCCCCGAAGACATCGAGCGCCTCAACCATCACGTCGTCACGATGCGCGATCACTTCTTTCCACGAGACCCGACCGGGGGAGGAAAGGGGCGTCCGCACCACGCGGAAATTGCGACCGCGGTCGTTGGTTCGGATCAGCAGCTCGCGACCACGATGCTCGACGTCGTACTCGTGGTCTTGCTCGCGTTGGGCGACGAGACGCCAACGCGCCTGCGGCTTGTCAGCAGGAAGGAACGCGATCTCGCTCGTCGTGTGGCTGAAAGCACCCCGGAACACGAGCCCGCCGCTCCGCGAACGCCACACCGCGACGCGAAATCGCTCGTCGTCCTCTTGATAGAGCAGCTCGTCCTCAACGGCGTCGCCAAGGCGGTGCCGCAGCACGCGGTACGCGCGTTTGGTGTCATCATCGACGGTGTAGAAAAAGGTCTCGTTGTCGCTTGCCCAAGCGACCGACTTCACCTTCGAGATGCGCTCCGAAAGCACTTGACCTGTGAGTAGATCCTTGACCTGCAGCGTGTACTCGCGGAAGCCGGTTTCATCGAGGGAGAACGCCAAGTAGCGACCGTTGGGCGACACCTCGTACGCACCCAGGCTGAGGAACGGCAGCCCCTCTGCAAGCGCGTTCATATCGAGGAGGATGGCCTCCGTATCGGGCTTGCCAGGCTCACGGCGGCAGTAGCTGCGGTACTGCTTTCCCTCTTCCGTGCGGTGGTAGTACTCGAATCCGCCCTTCACATATGGCGCGCTCTGGTCCGTCTCCTGAATACGTCCGACGATTTCATCGTACAGCGTCTTCTGAAGCGCCGTGGTCGGCGCCATGAAGTCATCCGCATACGCATTCTCGGCTTCGAGATACCCATGCACCTCCACGGACTCTTTGTCGCGCAGCCAGAAGTAGTCGTCGACGCGCGTATCACCGTGAAGGGTGACGGAGTGCGGACGCTCGGGGGCAGAGGGTAGAGGTATGGGGATATCGTCGGGGCTGGCGGGGGGCTTGGGGGCACATGCGGCGAAGACGACAGTAGCGAACAAGAGAAGGCGCATTCAGGGTTTGTAGCAGCGTCCGTCCAGTTGCACCGCCCACCCGCCTCCACCGGCAATTCTCCCTCCGCGCCGCTCGGGCTTGGCGGCGTCAGTCTGTTGCGGGCTGAACCGCGTAGTCGGCGAGTGCTCGCACGATGTTATCAGCCAGGTCACGCGCCTCTCTTTGCCGACCCGCAATCCCGTTCGCCAAGAAGCTGAACGCGACCGAGCGCCCTGGCTCGCCGAAGACATAGCCGGACAGCGCAATCACGTCGCGGAGGGTCCCTGTTTTCGCGCGGACCATGCGGGCGCGCGGCAGGTCTTGCAGCCGCGACTTCAACGTACCGTCCGAGCCCCCGACAGCGAGGTGCGCGACGTACTCCGCGCGAATCGAAGGGTCGCCGTAGACCGCGAGCAGGGTCTGCGTGAGATGCTTCGGCGCGACTCGATTGCCATCGAAAAGCCCCGAGCCGTTGACCATCACAAGGTCGGTCGTATCGACGCCATGCTCTTCGAGCTCTTCGCGAACGACCACCACGCCTCGGGCGGAGGTGCCCGGACGCTCAGCCTGCGCCCCCATGATCTTGAGGAGCATCTCCGCCGTGAAATTGTCGCTCCATTTTCCGACTCCAGTGAGCAGCGTGCTGAGCGGCGCCGACGGCATTTGACCGATCAGCGGAAGCGCCTCGGGGGCCGCGCCGTACTGAACACCGATCTGTCCTCGGATGCCGGCTTTGCGGAACGCCTGCACCAACAAGCTTGCCGCATAGGCCTTCGGGTCCGGCACGCGACGACGATAGAAGAGAGTTCGAACCTGTTTGGGGATGTTCCCGTCTACGCGAACAGCGAGGTGCCCCTCCTCCGTGAGCTTGTGGTCGATGCGTGGCGAGGGAGGGCCACCGGCGGTCGTCACCGTGCGATTGTCAAGCTGGACGTATTGGTCTGCGAGGACGCGCACGCGAGCCGGCTTTCCGAGCTCCGGTCCCGGCCCGATGTGCACGACGTAGCTGTTACGGTTCACCGCAAACGCCGAGATCGCTGCCCGAAACGAAGCGGTTTCCGTCGGCTGTTGGTCGAATGCGGGCGGCAGGATCTGGTCGTCGAAGTAGCCATCATCGATGATGATCCCGTCGATGGCGTCGACGCCACGCAAGCGCGAGCTCTCGGCAAACGCGGCGAGCTCCGGGTAGCCGAGGCTTGGGTCGCCGGACGGACGAACCACCAAGCTCCGTACGAGCCCATTTTCGATCGTCCCCTCGACCCGCGTGTTGGTCTGGAAGGCCGGGCCGAGACGCCAGAGAGCCGCCGCCGCGGTTAGCAGCTTCTGGTTGGATGCCGGATTCCGAGGGCGCGCGGCCTGGTTGCGGTAGAGTTCCTCGGCATCATGCAGCCGAACGACGTGAATCCCGATCCCATCGCCAAGCCCCGCTTGCCGGACGAGACTTGCGATCGTCTCCGCCACGGGCCGCGGGCCGCGCGCATGTGCGGCGGGGCTGACGACCAAAAGGCCAGCAATCAACAGCAGCAGAAGCCCTCGGTGCCCCATCGGCGGAAGCCTAGCAGCGCCGTCGTTTGGCTCCTAGTGATCGTCCTCGGTTGTTCCCGAGCACCGGCACGCGAGCAAGATGCCCTCGTCGTCATGCTCCCGCGGGACGCCGAGCAACTCGATCCGAGGTTCGTCGGTGACCCCTACGGCCTTCGTGTCTCACGGCTGTTGTTCGCATCGCTGGTGACGATCGATCCGAGGACCCTCGATGTGATCCCTGACCTCGCGGAATCCGTGACGCCGAAAAGCCCGACGGAGTTCCTCGTAAAGCTGAAGGCGGGTCTTCGTTTCAGCGACGGCAGCGTCCTCGATGCCGAAGACGTGGTGGCGACGTTCGAGGGAGTCGTCGACCCGAAGCTCCGGAGCCGCTACGCGCACACCTACCGCCGCATTGCAGAGATGCGCGTATCGGACCCACTCACGATTCTATTCGTGTTGCGGGAGCCGCACGCTACTTTCCTGACCGATCTCGAGCTTCCCATCGTCCGACGCGAAGACGCGCACCGTCGGGTCGCGACGCCAGAGGAGCCGTTCCCGGTCGGAGCCGGGCCGTACCGTCTCGTGAGGCGAGACCCGGGGGTGCTGGAGCTCCGCGCGAATCCCCATTGGCACCGCGGCGTGCCGCGCGAGCCAAGCCTTCGACTCGTCGTCATTCGCGACGACAATACGCGCGCGCTCCGGATGCTGGCGGGGGAGGGGGACCTCGCCATCGCGTCGATTCCGCCGCTCTTGCTACCGATTTTCGAGGACGACGATCGCTTCGAAACCCGAAGCGCCCGAGGGATCTCCACGATGTACCTCGGCTTTCAAACCCAGTCGAAGAAGCTCGCCGATGTCCGGGTTAGGCGCGCGCTTGCGCACGCGATCGATCGTCAGCTTTTGGTGCGCGCGAAGTATCATGGGCTCGCCCAAGTGACGGACAGCTGGATTCCGCAGGAACACTGGGCCGCGGTGGAGGGGCTTCCGACGCTGACCTTCGACCCGGCGCAGGCGAGGGCGCTGCTCGACGAAGCCGGTTTCCCCGACCCACCTGGCACCGCCCCCCGCATGACCTTGGCGCTGCGAACGACCTCCGAGCGGTTCCGTCAATCGGTGGCGCGCGCCATTGCCGCGATGCTTCGCGACGTCGGAATCGAAGTGGACGTGAGACCTTCCGAAGCGGCGACGTTGATTTCGGATCTCAACCGCGGCCGTTTCGAGATCACGTTGCTCCAAGTCCCGGAGGTGATCGAGCCTCACGTGTTGAGTTGGTTCTTCGATTCGTCGCGAATCCCTGGCCCGAACAGAGAAGGCGCAAACCGATGGCGCTACGCGAACGGAGCCCTCGACGCACTATTCGAGCTCGGGAGGACCCGAATCGAGCGGTCGGAGCGCCAGGCGGCCTACGAAGAAGCGCAACGCGTCCTAGCGCGTGACCTACCGGTATTTCCCTTGTGGCAACCGGACACCGTGGCGGTGGTCCGCCGGGGTTCGACCTTCGACGTGCCACGCGATGGGCGCTTCGGAACGCTGGCGTTCTGAGAGCGCAGTGGTAGCGTTGCGGGGTGATCCTCAGGGACCCGGTCCACGGTTTGATCGCCTTCGATGGCATGGCGGAGCGGGTTGTTCGGTCGCTCCTCGACACCCGTGAGGTGCAGCGGCTGCGTCGCGTTCGCCAGCTCGGCCTCGCATCGCTGGTGTTTCCCGGCGCCGAGCACACTCGGTTCTCGCATGCCGTCGGCACGGCCCACGTGATGCAAGCGCTCCTACACCGCATCGATGCATGCAGCGACGAGCTGCCTCCGGACCAGAGACTCGATGAAGAAGCCCGGGGCGACGCGTTGGCCGCGGCGCTCCTCCACGACCTCGGACACGGACCCTTCTCGCATCTGTTCGAGGAGGTCCTGCCACACGCCAAACACCACGAGCAATGGACCCAGGACATCTTGCTCGATGAATCGACCGAAGTGCATCAGACCTTGGAGTCGATCTCCCACGGGATGTCCGGGCGCGTGACCAGCCTACTGGGAGGCGAATATCGCCTCGGGTATTTGAGCCAGAGCGTGAGCGGCACGTTGGACGTCGACCGCGCCGACTATCTCCTCCGCGACAGCCACATGACCGGCGTCCGCTACGGCCTCTACGACCTCGATTGGCTCTTGCACGCTTTGGCTTTTGCGTGCGTCGACGGGCGTTGGGTGTTGGCCGTCCAAGGTCGAAAAGGGCTCCCACCCGTCGAGAGCTTCTTTCTCGGGCGCCACTTCATGTACCAGCAAGTCTACCACCACAAAGCCACGCGCGCGGCAGACGCGTTGGTCCGCGCCATCTTCATGCGGGTGAGTGAGCTCATCCTCGAAGGGACGCCACCGGACCCACTGCTTCCTGCCTTCCGCGCCGCAGCGCTCGGCGAATCGATCTCGGTCGACGAGTATCTGCGCATGGATGACGCCGAGCTTCTGACATGCTTGAGCGCCTGGGAGCAGGGAAGTGACCAGATACTCGCTGCATTCAGCAAGAGCCTTCGCAGCCGAGATCTCCCGAAGACGGTCCCTCTTCCCGACCACCGTCGAAGCCTCTGGAACGAGGCCCTCGCCCGGACAAGGGAGGTCGTCGGCTCGCATGGCGCGCGCACGGACCTGACCGTCTGGCTCGACAAAGCCGAGGACGTTCCGTACCCAGAGCCCACGGATGGCAGCACCAATGGTCTGTGGGTCACGCTCCGCCACCAGCCGCTCCGACGTCTTGGCGACGCGTCCTTCATTCTCGGGCAGCTACGCAACAAGCGCATCGAGCGGCCCCGCCTGATCTTCCCTGGCAACTACCGCGACGAGGTCCTCGAGGCGATCCACGACGTCCTCGACTGACGAACCGGGCGCAAAGCCTCGATTTGCGGTAGTGTCAAGCGAGACGGAACCGGTTGGGGGATGGCCAGGATTCTCATCGTCGATGACCAAGACAACGCGCGAAGCATGCTCTCCGAGATGCTTCGATTGGAGGGGTACGACGTCGACCAGGCCGAGAGCGGTGAATCCGCTTGCGAAAAAGTCGAGGGCAATGGCTACGACCTCGTCATCACGGATCTCCGCATGGGGGACGTGGGCGGGCTAGAGGTCCTTCGTCGCACCCGTGAAGCCTCACCGGTGACGCCGGTCATCGTGATGACTGCCTTCGGGACCATCGAAGACGCCGTCGAAGCGATGCGCTTCGGTGCGCACGACTTCGTGCAGAAGCCATTCGTCGAAGAAGAGCTGATGACGAAGGTCGCACGCGCCGCACGTTCACGCGCGCTCGGTGCCGATGCGGCGTCCGATGGGTTCCGGGATCGCTACAATTTCGGCAACATCATCGGCGACTCCCCGGAGATTCGCGACGTGCTCGGACGCATCGTCCGGATCGCACCCACCGATGCGACCGTGCTCATCACCGGCGAAAGCGGCACGGGCAAAGAGCTAGTGGCGCGCGCGATTCACGCCAACTCGCTTCGCGCAGAGCGGCCCTTCGTGTCGATCAACTGCGCGGCACTCACGGAGACCTTGCTCGAGAGCGAGCTCTTTGGCCATGTCCGCGGTGCGTTCACCGGTGCGGTCCAGACTCGCAAGGGGCTCTTCGAAGAAGCCAATGGGGGCACCTTCTTCTTCGATGAAATCGCCGAAACGCCTCCGTCCCTGCAAGCGAAGCTGCTGCGCGCGATTCAAGAAGGAGAAATCCGGCGTCTCGGGGACAACAGCTCGATCAATGTCGATGCGCGCATCATCGCGGCCACCAACCAAGAGCTCCGCACCCTGATCGAAGACAAGAGATTTCGCGAAGACCTCTACTACCGCCTCAACGTGGCGCGCTTCGAGCTGCCGCCGCTGCGCGAGCGCAAGGAAGACATCGCGCCCATCGTCGACTGCTTTCTCGAGAAGTACGGCAAAAAGATGGGGCGCCACGCAACACTCGGTGCCGGCGTGCTCGACTACCTGATGTCGTACGACTTTCCGGGCAACGTCCGCGAGCTCGAAAACCTCATCGAGCAGGGGGTGGCTCTCGCACAGGATGGCCAGATCCACTTGTCTGACATTGCCCCCAAATCGAATGGCAACGGCGGCGGTCTCCGGGAGCATCAGTCCCTGGCGGATCTCGTACACGAGGTGGAGCGGAACGCGATCATTCGCGCGCTTCGCCAAGTCGAGGGCAACAAGGAGCGCGCCGCAGAATTGCTCGGGCTCAGCCCGACGACGCTTTGGCGCAAGATGAAGCGCCTGCAGCTCGAGTGGCCGTAGACCCAGAGAGCCGGCGTTATTGCGTCTGATCTTCGCGCGCGGCGTCCAGGCGCTCCTCGCGCGCATAGGAATGACCGAGCACGCCACCCAACGAGTCCGCCACGGCCTCGGGAACTTCGGACGCGCCAGCGTCCTCTGCGGGAGGCTCGGTCGCATCGTGCACCTGGTCCCCGATCTGCTGGGCGATGCGCTCCGTCGCTGCGCTGACCTCGCGGCCGAGCTCCTGCGCCTCGTCGGTATTGATTACCCGCATCAGGTGGCCGAAGGCGGAGCGTTCGCCGAGTTGAACGAAAAAGAGCACGTAGGCGAGAAACGCCAGAACGGCGCCCGTCCACACCAGCCTAATCGAGCGACGGATCATGCCTCTGCCCGACGGATACCATAGCTCCGCATTTTCTTGTGAAGGTTGGTGCGCTCGACCCCGAGGATCGTGGCCGCCCGAGAGATGTTCCAGCCGACCTCCTCGAGAGTCTGGAGGATGTATCCCTTCTCCGCTCGGCCGCGATACTCCCGCAAAGTCAGCCTTTCACCGCCCTCATCGACCGCGCGCGGTGAGTCCGAGCTCGGCCCGGAGTCCCGCCGCCCCTGGCTGAGGACGCCCTCCGCGGGCAGATCGTCGAGCGTGATTCGGTCACCACTCAAGATCGCCATGCGCTCGACGACATTACGAAGCTCGCGGACGTTGCCAGGCCACGGGCGACCACCCAAAGCAACCAAGACCTCGTCGTCGATTGGCTTGCAGCGCACGCCGTTCTCGGCGCAGAAGTCTCGAAGGAAGCCCTTGGCCAACAGCGGCACGTCGGTCTTTCGCTCCCGGAGCGGGGGGCTCACGATCGGCACCACATTGAGCCGGAAGAAAAGGTCCTCCCGAAAGCGCCCTTCCTGGACCTCGACCTCGAGGTCTTTGTTGCTCGCTGCAAGCACCCGCACGTCGACCGCAATCGACGTCTCGCCCCCGACGCGCGAGATCTCTCCGCTCTGCAGGGCGCGCAAGACTTTGGCTTGCGCGCTCGCGCTCATGTCGCCGATCTCGTCGAGAAACAACGTGCCCTCGTTGGCGAGCTCGAACATGCCCTTCTTGCGCCCCTGCGCGCCCGTGAAGGCGCCCCGTTCATAGCCGAAGAGCTCGCTCTCGATCAGCTCGGCCGGAATGGCAGCGCAGTTCACTTTGATGAATGGCTTGTCCGCGCGCGGGCTCAAGCGGTGGATCGCGCGCGCCACCAGCTCTTTGCCCGTGCCGCTCTCGCCGGAGATCAGAACGCGACCATTGGTCGGTGCAACCTTCTCGAGTTGGGCAAACAACGATCGCATGACGTCGCTCTCTCCGATCATCTCGTAACGGTGTTCGACGTCAGCGCGAAGTTGCTCGACTTCACGCTGAAGCTGCCACGTTTGGAGGGCGTTGCGTACCGTGACCAACACGCGATCTCGATCGAGCGGTTTCTCGAAGAAGTCGGTCGCGCCGAGCTGCACCGCCTGCACCGCCTCGGCTACAGAGGCGTGCCCTGAAACCATGAGCACCGGAAGGCGACGAGTCTCCGGTTCTTTGCGAATTTTAGCGAGCGCCTCGATACCGCTCATCTTTGGCAATCGCACGTCGAGGATCACCAGGTCGACCTCGTTGCGGGCGAGCTGCTCGAGGCATTCCTCCGCGGAGGCCGCCTCGATCGTGTTGAAACCAGAGCCTTCGAGCACCATTCGAAGCGTGCGGCGGATGTTCTTTTCGTCGTCGACGACCAGGATCGTGGCAACCATGCAACATGGGTATATCACGCCAGATTCGACCAAACCCAAAGAGTGATAGAGTCGAGCGATCGTGACTGACGCACCGTCCGTCCCCGAGCGCTTTCGACGCCTTCTCGATGACGCGCGACCGCCGACGGGCGGAGTGCGCCTGAGTGCCGTCGCGGCGGAGGTTGCCCCCTTGTTGCCGCTTCTCGCCGAGCTTCCCGTGGAGGAGCGCGCTCGGGGCGACTTCGAGTCGTTCGAATTCCGCGAATGCTTCACGTTTCTCACGCTCCTTGGCAGGCGGCTGGCGCTCCTCGATCTGACGCCGACGGCTGCGCTCCAAGTGGTGGACCTCGCGCTGTCGTCGATCGACAGCGGCGAGCAGCCAGCGACCGACGCGTTTCAGAGTCGCGCTCGAACCGCGGTGGCGGAGGGGTTCGTCAGGGGGCGGGAGGAGCGGGTGGCGGAAGAGGCCGATGCACGCGCGTCGCAGCCGGTTCGTCCGCTCCGCATCGACCAGGATACGTTCGCGCTGATCGTGTCGGGGGTGCACGAGCCTTCCGCGTTGAGTGAGTACGTCGACGCGCTTGGCCGAGCCATGTTGGATGCGGACGCAAGCGTCGCCATCGTCGACTTGAGCCAACTCGGCGAACCCAGTCGCGATCGGGCGAGAGCGATCTTCGGAGCCGAGGAGGTTGCCCGCATGCTTGGCAGCGCCTGCGTCTTCAGTGGCATCGATCCGCGCTGGCGACGCGCTGCGGCCGACGCACACATTCATCTCGAAGAGCTCGAGGTCGTTGCGACGCTTGCGACCGCGCTCGAGAAGGCGCGAACCTTCGTTGGCGACGCGGCGGCCGACGCCAATCCCAAATGGCGAGCGCTCTTGGATCGTTTGCGCCGCTGATGGACACGAGCGGCTACTCCGCCGGCAACTCTTTCAGCGCCCGCAAGGCGCGGCGCTTGGTCTTCGGATCCGAGGCCGCGGTCTCGAACCACTCTCGGGCCTCGTTCGTGTCGCCGGCCTCCTGGTAGCAACGACCAAGCGCGAGCGCATCCTCGGCCGAGAGAAGCGCGGCGGCGCCAAGCTCGTACTCCCGGATCAGCCTATCCAGCCGAGAGATGCGTCGCTCGCACTCGGCCGACATCGCCTTTTTTTCCGCCTTGCCCACGGAGGGCTCCGAATCTTCCTCGAGAGCGGCCATGTCGGCGCTGGCGCCCGTGGCGATCGCCTGGCGAGCTTCTGGAGCGGCGGGTGCGGACGCCTTGCGCTGCTTCGGCGCGGCTGCATCTCGCATTGCTTTGCGCTTCGCTCGCTCTGGTGGGGCCGATGGGGCCGATGAGACCGGTGAGGTCGCCGCAGTCGACCGGGCGGCAGCCACGCGCGCGTCGCGCTCGACCCGTTCGACCTCGCTTGGGACCACGATCTCCGAAGGCGCGCCGGCGATTTCTGCATACTCGTCGGCGCGCCCCGCTGCTTCCAAATCGGCTGGGGATTCCGGTTCCGCGGTCAACGCGTCTTCGGTCACCTCGTTTTCGCTTCGCGGAATCGACCAGACACCAACGCCGACCGCGAGCAGCGCCGCTGCGGCCACCGCCCATTGCGGCGGCTGGAACCGCCTCGGCCGAAGCGGCACGACCTGGGCCGAGCGTTCCCGAGCAGCGCGCACGATCGCAGCGTCGATCTCCGCGGGAGGCTCCTCGACGGGCAGCGCCGACACGCTGGCGAGCGCGGCCTTTATCTCTTCGAATGAAGCGTGGCACTCAGGACAACGCTCGAGCAGATCGCGCACCCCTTCCGGATCGAGCGCCTCACGTTCGATGAGCTCGAAGACCTGCTCTTGGCACTCGTCACAGTTCATCGTGGTCTTCCCAGTCGCGGAGCGTTCGCTGGAGCCGCTCCAACGCATAGCGCATTCGGCTCTTCACCGTATTGGCCGGGACGCCAACCACCTCGGCGATCTCGTTGAACGAGAGCCCTTGAAGCTGACGGAGCACGAACACCTCCCGCTGCTCGTCGGGGAGCGCTTCTACCGCGCTCGCGATCCGTTCCTTCAGCAAGCTGCCGGCCGCCAACGCCTCGGTTGAGGGCGCCGGGTTGGGCGCCTTCTCCGCGATCGTTTGCTCCGAACCCCCTTGAGGCTGGTCGAGCGGCGCGTGGCGTCGAAACCTCATCTTCCGCTGGTGATCGATGCAGAGGTTCCGCGCGATCGTGTACAGCCAGGTCGAGAACTTGGCGTCTCCTCGGAAATCGCCGCAGCGCTCGATCACCTTCATCCAGACCTCTTGGTAGATCTCTTCGGCGCGTCCGCGATCGCGCACGGAGCGGAGGACCACGTTGAAGAGCGGGCCGCGGTAGCGCTCGAGCAGCACCTCGAACGCCGCGAAGTCGCCACCGCGATAGGCCGAAAGCAGCACCTCGTCCGACGGATCGCTCAAAAACCCCCACCTTCGTCGCGTTCTTCGGCCGTCGGATCTGCACATATCGATCGACGGCCGAGAGCAGCAGAGGATCTACCCGATCGCCCCCCTGCAAGTGAAGGACAATTCAGCGCTTCTCAACCATCGGCATCCTCTGCGATGAACGACGGGCCAGATTGACCGGCCCGATGGCGCTGCGGTATAAGCGCGGTGACCACCGGGGGGCAATTTCGCTTCAGATGGTGGCCACTTAGAGGGGAATCGCGATGCGCAGGACAGTTGCGCTCTCAGTCGTGGCGGCGTGCGTTTGGGTAGGGGGTGCCGTCGTGGCGACCCAGGTCCGGGCCCAGCAGCCGTCGGAATCGCCAACGGAGGCTGTCGAGGCCGCGCCCGCGGTACCCGCCGAGCCAATCGACGCAGGCACCTACGCGGTGCGCCTTCGCGACCTCGAACAGCGGATCAACGAGCTCAAGGAACAGATCTTCCGCTCGAAAGCCAGACTCTCGCTCCTCGCCGAAACCGTGCTCGAAGGTGTCGTCGGGGGCGGCCAAGCGGTGATCATCCACGAGAACCGCATGTCGCAGTCGTACAAGCTGGTGCGCGTGGTCTACGCACTCGATGGCGCGCCCATCTTCACGAAAGCCGATGAGGAGGGCTCCCTCGGTGAGCAGAAGGAGTTCGAGATCTACAACGGGAGCATCGTCCCCGGCGAGCACACGGTCACGGTCAACCTCGAGTACCGCGGGCACGGATACGGCGTGTTCGCCTATTTGAAGGGTTACCGTTTCAAAGTGCGGTCCACATACACCTTCGCCGTGCCCGAGGGACGCGTCTCGACGGTACACGTCGTGGGCTACGAAAAGGGCGGACCGACGACGCCACTCGAAGAGCGTCCCGCGGTTCGATACATCGAACGCGTCGAGCGACAGACTCGACCCGATGCCAGCGGTGAGGGCAGCCAGTAATGCATCCTCGTGGGGCGACCACATCGCCGCCCACACCGATACTTGGCAGGGGGCGAGCGAACGGGGTCTGGTTGGGTTTGATCCTGGCCGGAACGCTCGGTCTCGCCGTTCCGCAGGCCACGGCTCAGGATCTGACTCAGCCCAACCGAGAGCTCTCTGATCTCGAGTCCGATACGCAGCGTCTCATGTCCCGACCGGTTCGAGGGCAGGACTTGAAGAGCGAGACCTTCGTCGAAGAGCGCCTCACCGATGGAGAGCTCTACCTGCGTCTCGACGACTACTTGCGCGCCGCGATCTTGTTTACGGACATCGTCGATCACTACCCCACACATCGCGCCTACCCGGAGGCTTTGTTCCTCCTCGGCGAGTCTCTGTTTCTCGCCGGCGACTTCCTCGGGGCGCGCAAGCGGTACGCGCTGGTCATCGAGCGCAGCAGCGAGCCGGCATTCTCGCCATACCTGCAGATGTCGCTCAGCCGACTGATCGAAATCGCCATCTACACCCGGGATTTCCGTGACATCGACGGCTACTTCGCGCGCCTCGAAGCCCTGCCATCCGCGTCCCTGTCGGTCACCACGTCCTATTTTCGCGCGAAGTATCTCTACAACCGGGCCGTTCCGGTGGACGACGTGCTCAACGCGCCCCCGACCGCCGCGATCCGCGGTCTCGACCAAACCCGCCTGGAACAGGCCCGCAAGGGCTTCATCGCGATTCCGAGCGGCACCGAATTTTCGCTTCGCTCGAAGTACTTCGTGGGCGTCATCCACACCCTGCGCGCCGAGTACCTCGACGCCATCGCAGCCTTTCACGGCGTGCTCGGGCACGAGCCCGCGAACGACGAAGAGAAGAAGGTCCTCGAGCTGACCTACCTCGCGCTCGGCCGCCTCTACTACGAGACCGAACAGCTCGAGCAGGCGATCGAGGCCTACCGCGCGGTGGGGCAAACATCGCCTCACTTCGACCACGCCCTCTACGAGCTCGCTTGGACCTACATCCGGATGGGCGACGCCATCCAGGCGGAACGGGCGCTCGAGGTGTTGTCCGTGGCCGCGCCGGATAGCCCACTGAACGCGGACGGCAAGATCCTCCGAGGAGACCTCCTTGCGCGCGTCGGTCGCTACGAGGAGGCCGCGGTGGTCTTCGACGAGGTCCGCGAAACCTTCGGTCCGATCCGGGATGAGCTCGAGCGCCAGCGGAGCGAGCACGACGACCTTCACTCGTATTTTCGAGACGTTGTCCGCGAAAACCTCGACAACTTCGACATTGACGACTTCCTTCCCGAGTCCGCGCAGCGCTGGGTCGAGCTCGAAGGCGACCACGAGCGGGCGCTCGGGGTCTTGGCCGACCTGAGCGAGGCGAAACAACTGGTGCGCGAGACGGACGAGCTCGCCCAACGGATCACGGCTGTGCTCAGCGCGCCAAACGGGGTCAGCGTATTCGCCGACCTCCGGCGCGAGCGGGAACGGGCGACCGGCCTTCGGAACCGGGCGGCACGCGCGCGGGGGGCCTTCATCGACACTGAAGCCGGGGCGCTCGGCACCGGCCGTGGCGGCGTGCAAGCCGCTCGCTCGCGTCGGCGGGAGCTACAGGCGGCGGTCACGAAGATGCCGATCGATACGGAGGATTTCATCGAGCGCGACCTGCAGATGCTCGAGAAGTACAGGGCCGCAGAGCGGGACCTTCAAGGGCTTCGCGTCGAGATACTCGGCCTCGAGGCGCGCATCGTGGCGTCGCATCGCGGGCTGCTTGCGGTCGACCCTGCGAAGGTCGACCCGGAGGCGCTGCGCGCGCAGCTCGCCAAACACGAGGCCGAGGTAGAGGAGTACGAAGAGAAGCTCACGTGGATTCGCCGGCGGCTGGAGGTCGGACGGCTCCACGTCGGCGTGGGCGACACACGGTATCAAGCCGATGACGAGAAGCGTGACGCATTCATCGCAGCGGTGAAACGCGAGCGGGAGCTCGCTGGCTCGGGAGGCTCGAGCTACGACGACGGGTACCGTCGAATCGCGAGGGTCGAGACTGAGCTCGATCGGCGAGACGCCGAAACCGCGGCGGTCGTTCGCCGACGTGTCGACGAAATGCTGGCTGTCGTCGACGAGGAAGCCGCCAACCTCGCGCGTTACCGCGTCGCGCTGCGCTCGCTCGAGGGCGAAATCGTCGACGTCGTGGGGGCGATCACCTACCTCAACTTCAACCGCATCCACGGCCGCTTCTTCGAGCTGGTGCTGCGTGCGGATGTCGGGAAGATCGACGTCGCCTGGGCGCGGCGGGAGGACCACCGGCTTCGCATCGACACGCTCACCCGCGAGCGTGCCCGAGAGCTTCAGGCACTCGACGACGAGTTCCGGGACGTGATGGACGAGGAACAGGGCGGAGGCACGCCGTGACAGACCGCTTGGCTGCTGCTTGCATGCTCGCCGGCGCGCTCCTCGGTGCGTTCGGGCCTTCCCTCGCGTCGGCACAGGCCGATGCCCCGCTGCCCGGAGGAGAAGCCGTCCCGTGGGACGGCGCGACGGACGTCACGCTGCCGCCGTTTCTCCAAGACACCGAGAAGCGTGTCGTCAACGAACGACCGGGCCCGACCGAGGCCCAGCTCGAAGCCCTCCGGCTACTCGAAGAGGAGGTCGAACGCTTCAGTGAAACCGGAGAGACATTTCGCTCGACGCTAACCTCGCTCGTTCGACGGGAGTACCTTCAGCAACGCCGCGAGCGCGACCGGTGGTATGGAGAGCAACTCGAGGAAGAGGAGAGGGCGTTCAACGAAGCGCGCGAGGAATCAATTCGCGTGTTCGAGGAGTTCATTCGCCGGTACCCGAACCACCCGAAGTACACGCCCGATGCGATGTTCCGTCTCGGCGAGCTCTATTTCGAGCGGAGCGCGATGGACTTCCAGAAGCTCTACGACGATGCGCAGGCGGCGCGCGAAGCCGGCGACCTCACTGCGGAAGACAGTCTACCCACCTCCCCGGATTTCACCCCAACGGTCGCGCTCTACAAAGTGCTCGCGAAGCGCTTTCCCGAGTACGAGCGCTCGGACGGCGTCTACTACTTGATCGGCTACACGCTCAACGAAATGGGGAGGCCCGAAGAGGCGGTGGCGGCGTGGCTCGCACTCGTTTGCGCCAACAAGTACGAGTACGACCCATCCTGGCAGCCGCCTCCCGCCGGCGCGTCACTCAGTGCGATGTCGCAGTACCCGGCACTCACGCTCGACGGCAAGCCCATCGGCGCGCCTTCCGGCGGCGTGTTCGTCGACCCCTACCGCACGTGCAGGTCGATTTCCCGCGAGGCCCGCTTCGTCAGCGAGACCTGGTTCCGAGTGGGCGAATACCACTTCGACGACTTCGGCGGCACCAATGCGCTCGACCTTTCGATCGCGGCGTACAGTCGCATCCTCGCGAACACAGACGACCGCAACTACAACCTGGCGCTGTACAAGGTGGCGTGGGCCTACTACCGAGCCAGCCGCTATCCCGAAGCCATTCGGCATTTTTCCATGCTGGTTCAATGGTCCGACGATACGCAGCGCGAAACCGGCCGAGCAGGCTCCGAGCTCCGACCAGAAGCGATCGAGTACCTCGGCATCGCGTTCGCGTACGACGACTGGAACGAAAACCAGATCGCAGACCCGAATGAAGGGCGCCCCACGGGGATCACCCGAATTCAAGACCCCGGTCTCCTGCCGCAACAGCGCCCCTGGACTCCGGAGGTCTACTTCCAGCTCGGCCAGGTTTACTTCGACGAAGCCAAGTATCCTGAAGCGATCGCCGCCTGGCAGCTCGCGCTCGAGAAGTGGCCCAACCATCACCGTGCGCCCGAGGTGCTCAACGACATCGCTGTCGCACACCAGATGCACAACGAGTTCGAGAACGCGATCGCAGCGCGGTCCCAACTCACGCAGTACGTCCAAGGCAGCGCTTGGTGGAACGCCAACATGGATAGGCCCGAGGAGCAGCGCAACGCGGAGCAACTCGCGGAGAACGCCCTGATCGTGACCGCGATTTACCATCACCAACGCGCCCAGCAGATGCGCCAGGAATGCGTGCAGCGGCGCAACGTCAGGCTGTGTCGCGACGCGCAGCAGGAGTACGCCCTCGCGGCGACGGCTTACCGAGGCTACCTCGAACGCTACCCGAACAACCCACAGGGCTACGAGCTCCACTACAACCTCGCGGACGCGCTCTACTGGTCGAAGAACTACGAGCAGGCAGCTACGGAGTACGCCGAGGTTCGCGATTCAAACGTGGATGACACCTACTTGGCCGAGTCGGCGCGGCGCGTCGTCGAGTCGCTGAATCGGATCGCCGACCGCGACGTCGAGGAGGGCCGTTTGGTAATCCGCAATGAGCCACCGGCGCCAACGGGCGACCCGCTCGCCGTGCGTCCGGTTGCCATGCCTGAAACCGTGCAACGTCTCGCCCGTGCCCGGGAGATCTATCTCAGCCGAGTCAGTCCTTCACGCGATACGGAGGGCGTGCGCACCGCGTACGACTACAACAACGCCCTTCTTCTTTACTGGTACGGATACTGGCCGCAGGCCGAGGCGCGCTTTGCGCGCATCTACGAGGAGCGCTGCACGGGCGCAGAGGCCGACGCAACCGGGCAAATCGCTTGGGAAAACCTGCGGGCCATGGCGATGGCGACCGACGATACGGAGGAGATTCGGAGGCTCGCAACCGACATCCAAGATCGTGGCTGCACCTTCGCGGCAGGCGCCGACAGGATCGACTGCAGCAAACCCGCCAACCGGGACAAGCCAATTTGCCGGGCCGGGTCGGACCTCAACGCCTTGGTCTATCAAGACGCACTCGACGTCTACAAGCGCGCCGGCCAGTCGAGCGGGGCGGAGCAGGTCATGCTCTACGAGCAGTCGGCAACGATGTTGCTCGCCGCAGTCAACACCAACCCGAACGATCGACAGGCGCCCATCGCGCTCGAGTATGCCGCACTCGCGCTCGAAGCAACGAATCGCTTCGACTCAGCCGCTCAGCTCTACCAGCGAATCATCGACGAGGCCGGGCCCCGTGAGGCGGAGGATGCGGAAGAGCAACGAAGCCTCGACGCGATCCTCGCGAACGCCCACTTCAAGCTCGCGTACACGGCGAGTCGCAACTTCGACTTCGACCGCGCGGTGGAGAACTATCGCGTGCTTGCCGACTCACCGCGCTTCGCCAAATCCGCCGACGCGGAGGTGCAAAGCAAACGCGCAGACGGACTCGTGAACTCCGCGGTGTTGCTCGAGCAACTCCAGCGTTATCCCGAAGCGACCAAGTACTATCGCCGCGTCTACAACACGGTCGACGACCCATCCACGAAACGCAACGCCCTCTATCGCATCGCCGAGATGGCGTACAAACAGCGACGCTACCCGCAGGCCATCGAAGGCATGCGCGACTTCATCAACGTCTACGGCAACGATGGCGAAGCGGGCGAGCTCGTCGTCCGGGCCTACTGGCGCATCGCGCAATCTTGGAAGGCCCGGGGCCGCATCAAGGACTACCGCGCTGCTCTCGAGGACGTGACGCGCGCGTTCCAGCGCACGGGCCAGCCCGCGGGCTCCATCGCCGCAGGCTACGCGGCCGAGGCGCGTTTCATCCTGGTCGACGACAAGATCAAGGGCTTCGAGAGCTTCCAGATCAAACCCGGCAGGCCCAAGACAGTCCAGGCGTACATCGACACGATCACCAAGCAAATCGGCAACGGCTCCAAGCAGGCGCAAAGCATCGCCGATGGATACGAATCGGTATTCCCCTACCGCCGACCCCGTTGGACGATCGCCGCTTACGTTCGTCAGGGAAGGGCCTACGAAATCCTCGCGCGCTCGATTCTGAACACACCCATCGTCTTGCCCACGGATCTGCAGCGAGCGTTCCGGCAAGCCGACGAATACGAGCGCGAAGAGTATCAGCTCGACTTCGAGGACAAGATTCGACAGGTGCTCGACGCCCAAGTGCGGCCCGTGGAGTGCTTCGCCGTCGCCCGTTACGCCCTCGCGGCACGCGCAGGTCGGGCCGGCAGCTTCGATACGGAGTACACGCGCATCGCGATCGACCGGCTGCAAGCGTACGGCGACGAGCGCATCGCGGAATGCATCGCGGAGGCACAAGCGCGAGACGCGACCTTCCAGGGATACACGCCAGGCGAGTTCGCTCGCTCGCCACGCGGCAAGCCGCTCGAGATTCGACCGGGAATCGCGCCGCCCGCCATCACCAAGGAGGCTCCGTGATGCCCTTGCCGATGAGGAGGACACTGTGGATCGCGGCCTTGCTGCTCGCGGCGTATGGCTGCGCCGGGAAGTCCGGGTCGGAGGAGCCTGCCGCCGGCGAGGGCACAGCTGGCGGCGAAGCGCCCGGGGAGGGGGGAGCGCAGGCAGGCGGCGTGGGCGCTACATCGGCAGACCAGACGAGCCCGTGGGGCGCCACCCGCGCGGAGCAATGTCAGCGCCCACCGAGGCCTGCCATCGCCTCGAAGGCACGTCGGGATCTCGAGGCGGGTGTGCGCGCGGCCGCAGAAGGCGACCGAGAAGGCGCGGAACAACGCTTCCGGGCCGCACTCAAACGCGACCCGAACGCGTACCCGGCGCTCTACAATCTCGGAGTGCTCGCCGACCGGGCCGGCAACGAAAAGAGCGCCATCGACTACTACATGCGCGCGCTCCGCATACTACCGGACTACGAACCGGCCGCGCGCGGCATCGCGACCGTCTACGTGCGGCGACGCCAGGCACAGCAAGCCATAGCCACGGTGGAGCCCTTGGCCAACGCCAACCGCGCCAACCTCGAGATGCAGGCGCTCTACGCTGAGATGCTCGTCGAGGTGCGCCGCTTCGACGAAGCGTGGATGGCGGCGAGGCGCGCGCTCAAGTGCGACGAGCGATTCGTTCCCGCGCTGATCGCGCTCATCAAGGCAAGCAAGGGCCAGGGGCGCGACGAGCTCGCAGACTCGATCCTCGAGCAGGCGCTTCAAGTCGACGAGCAGGTGGCTGAGCTGCACTTTCTCGAGGGCGAGCGGCTCAAGAAGGAGCCCGGTCAGCTGCGTGACGCCATGAGCGCCTACGAGCGCGCGGTGCAGCTCCTCCCCGACTATGCGGAAGCCAGGATGGCGCTCGGGATTCAGCAGTTGGCGAGCGGCAACTACCCAGGCGCGCTCTCCCACTTCCAGGCCGCCGCGCGTCTCGTGCCGACGCTCCCGGCAGTTCACGTGAACCTCGGAGACGCCTACCGAGCGACCCAGGAGTGGAGCGCCGCTCAAACGGCCTACCGCCAAGCGCTGGCCCTGCGGTCGAAGCTGCCGGAGGCGCACTACGGGCTCGGCCTGCTCTTCCTCACCGCCGCCGGCGACTTCCCGGGACTCGACGAGCTGTCCGCCTATGAAAAGGCCGTGGACGAATTCAAGACTTACAGGGCGGAAATGGGTGCAGGTTTGTCGAAAGATGACCAGTCCGAGGAGTATCTTCGCGACTTGGACCGCATGATCAAACGCGTTCGACGACGCATGGAACGAGAGCAAGGGGAGGCTTCATGAGACACGTTGCTTCGATCGTGCGGTTTGCGTGTCTGCTGGGCCTGTTGATCCTCGGCTCGGCGAGCCCAAGCCACGCCCAACAACCCAAGAAGCGGCAGCCCCGCGTGATCCAACTCGAAGAGATCGTGATCGAGGGCCGCGTCCAGAAGCCCAACGCCTTTTACATCCTCAACCGATCCAACCTGGGTTATGAAGTCCTCGAGCTGCGCACGAGCTTCCTCCGCGAGGTGGTCAAGAGCGTGCAAGAGGAACCGTTCTGATGGCGCAACCGCAGACACCCAACCAGCGAACGCGTCCGGGCGCCATGACGATGGCGATGCAGGCAGTCCCGTCGAAGCACGCCGGCCCGAAGGTGCTGCGCGTTGGTCTCTTCCGGGACAAGAAGATCGTCGAGGAGCGCATCGTGCGTCGGCGCGAGACGGTGTCCGTGGGAACTGCCGCCAAGAACCACCTCATCATCAAGTCGGGCACGCTGCCCTCGAAGCTCGAGGCGCACTTCGAGCTGTTTCAATTGGTCGGCGACGACTACATCCTCAACTTCACGAAGGACATGAGCGGCAAGGTCGCGCTGCCCGGCGGCGTGCAGAAGCTCGAGCACCTGCGCGAAACGGGCGCGGCCCGCGATGCCGGCACACACTTCCAAATCAAGCTCGCCGATACCTCCCGCGGCAACATCCGCATGGGGGACTTCACCGTCTTCTTCGAATTCGTTTCAGCCCCTCCGATCACGCCCAAACCGCAGCTCCCCGCGGCCGTACAACGCGGATTCATCAAGAACATCGATTGGACCTTCACCACCTGGGTGATCTTCTCGTACATGGTTTTCTTCGGCTTCATCATCTACATGGAGAACGCTGACTGGGAGGTCGATCGCGGCGTCCAGGAGGTGCCGGAAAGCCTCGCCCGCTTGGTGTTCGAAGCGCCTGTAGAGCCGCCCATCGCGGAAGAGGAGCTAGAGGAAGGCGAAGGCGAAGACGAAGAGAAGGACGCGGCGAAGGGTAAGGCGCCGGACGAGAAGCCCGCAAAGGCGGGAGGCGAGCCCCCGACAGGAGCCGGCGAGCCGACGGCGACGGCGGAGGGCCGGGCCCGCATCGCTCAGGAGGCCGCGGCGCAAGCTGAAGCCATGCTCCTCGGGGCGTTGGGCGAAGGCGGAGGCGCGCTTGGAGACGTGCTTGCCGGCGGCGCCGTCACGGGCAACGCAGCAGATGTGCTGGCCCAAGCGTCCGGTGTCGGGGTCGCGACCAAGAGCGAAGCGGGTACGCTACGCACGAGGAGCGGAGGCGGAAGCGGGCAACAGGCGGGCCTCGGGTCACTCAAGAAGGGCAAAGGCGCCGGCAAAGCCGCCAAGGAAGGCCAGGCGGTCGAAGAACGTCAGGTCCGCGGCAACGTTGGGATGAGCAAGGGCGGGGACATCGGTGGCAGCGGCGAGTTCGCTGCCGCCACGGTGCAGCGCCAAATCAAACAGCGGCTCAAGTCGATCACGCGCTGCTACGAATCGGAGCTCCGCAAGAACCCGAGCCTTGCCGGGAAGGTCACGGTCACCTTCACCATCCAGGAGCGCGGCAACGTGACCGACGCACGGGCCAGCGAGAATACGACCGGGAGTCCGGCCGTCGCTGACTGCGTAACCCGCACGATCAGCCGTTTCCGCTTCAACCCTGGGCCTGACGGCGGCAGCGTCACCTTCCGCTATCCCTTTGTCTTCCAGCCTCAGAATTAGCTTCGACGCGACCATAGTATTCCTGCTTAACTGTACTGTGCATGATTGACACTGATATCGCGCGGCGTATACTCGCCGCAAGTTGAGGGGATCGTTGATGTTTAGACGGACGGGCACCGTAGGACGGGCACTGTTGGCCGCGTTGATCGTGGGTGGCGGAGTCGGATACGCCGTCGCGCAGGAGAATGGCGAGTCGACGGTCGACGTTGTGAAGGTCGAGCCCGTGGGGGAGGCAAGCGAACAAGAACCGATGTCCCCCGCCGAGCAGCGCAGCGCGGCAGAGTCCACGGTCGCCTCCGCGTCGGCAAGCTGCAGCGCGCAGTCACAAGCGCTCCAGAGCGCGAAGCGCGAGGCCGACATCATCCGGACGACCTGTCTGGACGACAAGCTCAGCCAGTGCAACGCCAACCTCCAGAACCTGAAGCGACGACAGACGGCCTTGAACGAGGCCATCGCGGAAGGCGATGCGGGACGCGCCAACCACGAGAGCACCGTGATCGGCGTCCTTGGGCAGAAGTTCAAGATGTTGGCGCAGGCCGCCAACCAATGCGTGGGTCAAGACCTGTTCGACACGGGCGATACTGAAACCAAGAGCGAGGTCGATTTGTTCGCGCCGGATGCGAACCCCGCGGCCGTCACCTCGGTCCCGGACTGGCCGATCCCTTTCATTCCCCCACCCGTCAGTGGAGTGAACTAGCGAGCGGGATGGGGTTAGCATGCGCGGGGGGAACACGGGATCATGCGCGACTTCCGGAAGTTAGAGCTTGCTCTGGCTCTGGCGGCGGCCTTGTGCTTACCTGCGCCCGCGAGCGCCCAGTTCGACGATGAACGCGCTGCCAACGAAGGCCCCGGTTTCAAGACCGGCCGTCTCGTCCTGCATCCTGGACTGTCAATCGCGGGCGGCTACACGACAAACGTCTTCTTGCAGGACCAGAACGAGGGAGGCTCCGGCATCTTGCGGCTCACCGGGTACCTCGACGTCGCGACCGAGCCGCCTCAGCGGCGACGGGAAGGCGACGCGAACGAAGCGAAGCCGCAGAAGATAGAGTTCCGAGGTGGTCTCGGCGCGTCGTACTACCACTACTTCGACGGCCGGGTTCCCGAAAGCGTGGCGGGCGACGCACACATCGATTTCAAATACAACCCATCCGAGGTGTTCACACTGCAGGTACGCGACGTCTTTCGCCGCACCATCCAACCGTTCACCAACGCGGACACGCTTCAAGGAACGACTTCGAGCTACGGCCGCAACATCAACACCGCGTCGCTCGACCTCGTGGGCCGGAGCAAGAGCCAGGTACTCGAGGGTCGGATCGGCTACACGAATCGCATCGAGTTCTTCGACGCGAGCGTCTTCCAGTATGGAAACAGCCTGACCCACGGGGTGCCGGTGTTGCTGAGCTGGTCGTTCTTCCCGACTTCGGCGTTGGTTTACCAGGCGGTGTACGACAATCAGCAGTACGAACAAGAAGCAGCGGCCGCCGCCCCGACGCTACTCACCGACAACAACCGGGTCAGCAATCTGATCGGCTACAACGGCGCACTGACCGAACGGTTCTCCCTCACGGCAATGATCGGCTACGCGGCCGGCTTCTACCAGATCGCCGACAACTTCGACGGCGTCATCGCCCGTCTCGAGGCACGGTGGAACGCAAGGCCGACCATCCGCTTCACCGCGGGCTTCGAGCGTGCCTTCCGCCCCTCGTTCATCGGCAACTACGTTCAGTTGAACCGCCTGGAGGCGGACACTCGCTTCATCGTCTCCGGCGCCTTGCAGTTGGGGATCAGGGCCTGGGTGACGTTCGACAAGTCCGGCTTGGCGCTCGCACCGGACGGTAGCTTGCTAGGGACGGAGCCGTACCGAAAGGATACGCGCGTCTACGCCGGGCTCTTCGCCGAGTACCGCTTCAAGGCGTGGCTCGCGTTGTTCGGACGGGTCGGCTACATTGCCGACTTCACTGACTTCGAATACTTGGGGACTCAACCGTTGCTCGATCCCCGAGCGTCCTACCAAAGGGTTGACGCATGGCTTGGTCTTCGCGTGTTCTACTAGTTTTCGCGCTCTGTTCGCTGGCGATCGAAACGATAGGTTGCAGCAAGAGAGACGTTCAGGCCACAGAGGTTCCACCTCCCGCGACCGATGACACGACATTCGGCCCAGGGGACGCTTTCGCCGTTCGCGTGTACGGCGAGGAGGAGCTCAGCGGCAGCCATCAAGTCGCGCCCGATGGCACGATCAACTTCCCGTTGCTCGGTGCGGTCGAGGTCAGCGGGCTCGAGCCGCCTGCCGTCGCTGGCAAGCTTCAACAGCTTCTCAAGGAGCGGGACTTGCTTCGCGATCCCCACGTCTCGGTGTACGTCGAGCAGTATGCCTCGAAACGCGTGAGCGTTGTCGGTGCGGTCGCGAACCCGGGCACGTTTCGGTTGGAGCCCGGGATGACCGTAGTACAGGCGATCAGCATGGCAGGTGGTTTCTCATCCCTCGCCGACCGTGATGCCACGGTTGTCAACCGGCGGGTCGACGGCCGGACGGTACGCTACCGGGTGCCGGTGGCCAAGGTGACCAAGGGGCAGGCGGAGGACATCGAGGTTGCCGCCGGCGACGTCATTTTCGTGCCCGAGCGGCTGTTCTAGCGGCTCACAGACTCCAGTAGAGCAGGTCCGCGCGTAGGTCTTCCCGATTGACCAGCGACTTCACGTCAATGACGATCCCCCCTTGGCGCACACCCGCAACGATGGCGCCGAACTCTTCAAGGTACTGCCTGTGCGGCACGGCGACGATGACGCCGTCGAGATCAGTCAGCGCATCGAACGGCCGGAGCTTGATTCCGTACTCCCGAAGCGCTTCGTCGCCCGATGCCAGAGGGTCGTGGACGATGGGTTCGATCCCGTACTCGCGAAGCTCCGTTGTGATATCGGGGACTCGACTGTTCCGGAGGTCCGGGACGTTCTCTTTGAATGTGAGGCCGAGCACCCCGACACGCGCACCTTTGATCGCATGGTCTCGCTTGCGGAGCAGCTTGACGGTCTTCTCGGCCACGTAGTGGCCCATGTCGTCGTTGATGCGGCGCCCGGCGAGGATGACCTCCGGATGATACCCAAGCGCCTCGGCCTTCGCGGTGAGGTAGTAGGGGTCGACCCCGATGCAGTGACCGCCCACCAATCCCGGGGAGAACGGGAGGAAGTTCCACTTCGTTCGGGCCGCGTCCAGGACGTCTTGGGTCCGAATCCCCATGCGGTCGAAGATCAGCGCGAGCTCGTTCATCAAAGCGATGTTCACGTCGCGCTGCGTGTTCTCGATCACCTTGGCAGCTTCAGCGACCTTGATCGACACTGCCCGGTGGACGCCCGCATCGACGACCGCTTCGTAGGCCGCCGCAACCCGATCGAGCGTTTCCTCATCCTCACCGGACACGACCTTCACGATCTTTTCGAAGGTGTGGAGCTTGTCACCCGGATTGATGCGCTCGGGAGAATAGCCGAGCTTGAAATCACGCGACTGCCCCAGGCCGGAGGTCTCCGCCAGGACCGGACCGCAACTTTCCTCCGTGACACCGGGGTAAACCGTCGACTCGTACACGACGACGGCGCCGGGGGCGAGTGCGCTCCCAACCGTCTGGGAGGCCGCCAGCAAAGGCCCGAGGTCCGGTCGCCGGCCGGCGTCGAGTGGCGTCGGGACGGCGACGATGAAGAACGTGCACCCCCGAAGGTCTGCCGGGTCACTCGTCAGCGCTAGGGTGCTTTCACGCAGGTCACTCGCAACGACCTCTCCGGTCCAATCGTGATTATCGCGGAGGGCCTGCACTCTGGCCTCAGACACGTCGAAACCGACGGTGTCCTCGAACTTCCGCGCGAAGGCAAGAGCCACTGGAAGCCCCACGTAGCCAAGGCCCACGACTGCTACACGTTCACTCATTTCGCATACTCACATCTCGGCGGGCTTGGATTGTCGAAAGCTGCTCTCGCGAAGCGGCGGTTCGCTGTCGACCGTGTCGTCTCCGTACTCGGGCACAATCTGCGACAACGCCCTCCGAATCATGTCCACGCGCGCCCTGTTGCAGAGGCCGGCGATGGTCTCGAACTGGGCTCGGAGCGCCTGCAGATGGGGCGATGCGTAGGTTCCAGTGAAGATCTTGGGGTGGCTCGTTCGTTGTAGCCCTTCGCTGGTAGTCGACAGCTCTTCGAAGAGCTTTTCGCCTGGACGAACGCCGGTGAACCGAATCTCGATGTCCTTTTCCGGCTCCAAGCCACTCAGACGGATGAGATCGTGAGCGAGGTCTAGGATTCGCACGGGCGCCCCCATGTCCAAGATGAAGGTTTCTCCCCCACGGCTGAGCGCAGCGGCCTGCATCACGAGCTGCACGGCTTCGGGAATCGTCATGAAGTACCGCGTCATGTCTGGATGTGTGACCGTGATCGGGCCACCGTCTCGGATCTGTCTGCGGAAGATAGGAATCACGCTGCCGGCCGAACCGAGGACGTTGCCGAACCGCACCGTGGCAAAATGGGTCGCGCTCGTCCCGGACAGCGCCTGCACGTAGAGCTCGGCGGCGCGTTTGGTCGCCCCCATCACCGACGTCGGGTTCACCGCCTTGTCGGTCGAGATCATGACGAAGCGCTCGACTCCGAGCTGGTCCGCCAAATCGGCGACGATTTGTGTGCCGAGTATGTTGTTCTTGACTGCCTCGGCTGCGTTCCACTCCATCATCGGAACGTGCTTATGGGCCGCGGCGTGGAAGACGATCATCGGGCGATGCTCGCGGAAAACCTCCTTGATCCGGGGAACATCGGTAACGTCTGCAACCCGAGGGAGCACATCCATGTCGGCGAAGCGATTGCGAAGCTCCGAGTGGATCTCGAAGAGGGCGTTCTCCGAGCGCTCGACGAGAACGAGGCTCGATGGCCCGTACGCGGCGATCTGGCGGCAGAGCTCCGAGCCGATGCTTCCGCCCGCGCCGGTGATCATGACGCACCGCCCTCGGACGACGTCCGCCACGGCTTGGGAATCGAGCTTGACCTGCTCCCGGCGGAGCAAGTCTTCGATGGCAACGTCTCGAATGCGGGACAGGTTCACGCGGCCGCCCACGATCTGATAGGTGCCGGGGACGATCTTGGTCGCCAGACCGGCATCGGAACAGAGCTCGGTGATCCGTCGAATCGACGCCCCGGAGGCGCTCGATATCGTGATCAGCGCTTGCTTCGCACCGAAGCGCTGTGCGAGTCGCTCGAGGTCGGACGTGGTGCCCATGACCTTGATGCCGTGCATCACCGCGCCTTGTTTGACAGGGTCATCGTCGACAAACGCGACCGGCAACATTCCGAGGTCCGGTCGACGCGAAAGCTCCTGCGCGACGATGACGCCACCCTGGCCTGCACCGACCAGGAGGGTAGGCGCACGAAGGTCGCCGAGCCTCCCGTGCTGTCTCGAGGCCATGCGCTCCCCGACCAGTCGCCGAAACGCGCGGACTCCCGTGAGACCCAGAAACGCGAGGAGGAAATCACCGAGGAGAACTCCGAGTGGGACGATGCCATACCGCGCGACCGGAAAGCGCTCGACTAGCGCCGGGCTCAGTAGCCGAAGCGCTACCAGGATCGCCGATGCCGACGCCACCGCCGCGAGAATCCGCACCGCGTCGCGTAGGCCGATGAATCGCCAGGAAAAACGCGTGATCCCAAAGCCCGATAGGAACGCGTACTGAAGCAACACCACGTACGGAAGGACGACGAGCAACTTGCGGAACATCATCGGGGGCACGTTCCAATCGAAGCGAATCAGAGTCGCAAGCGCGAACGCGAGCATCAGGACGGAGACGTCGATCACGAACTGCGTGCTGCGGTTCTTGAAACGGCCCATCCTAGCTCCGCCCCATCACGGCGCGCTGGTACCAGCCCCAAAACGCCTCGACCCCTTGCTCGACCGTCACCTTTGGCGCGTAGTCGAGCAGCTCCTCGGCCCGCTCGACGTTGGCGTAGGTGTACTCCATGTCGGCGGCTGGCATCGGTCGATCGATCAGGTTCGAACGACGGCCCGCGTGTCCCTCGATGAGTCGAACGAAATCCGCGAGGAGCGTCGGTTTGCCACGCCCGAGGTTGATCACCTCGTACCCGAGCGGCCGATCGGCGGCTGCAAGTAGCCCCTGAACGATGTCATCGACATAGGTCCAGTCCCTGTGCATCTGACCGTTGTTGTAGAGAGGCACTTCCTTGCCCTGGAAGATGTTGTCCAACACCAGGTAGGCCATCATGTCGGGTCGGCCGCGCGGCCCATAGACCGTGAAGAAGCGGAGAGCCGTGAAGTTCTGGCCGAACAAATGGAAGTACGAGTAGCCGAGGAGCTCGGCGGCGCGCTTGCTGGCCGGGTAGGGGGCAAGAGGCCGGTCCGCGCGGTCGGTCTCGATGAACGGAATGACCTTGGTCCGGCCGTACACCGACGAGGTGGACGCGAATACGAAGGGGGGCTGACCGTGCTTTCGGGCCGCTTCGAGCAGTGTGAGCGTACCGCCGAGGTTCACGTCGAGGTAGAGTCTCGGGTCTTCGATTGAAGCCCGGACACCGGCCATGGCCGCGAGATGGATGACGGCGTCGAAGCGGTGCTCCGCGAACAGGGCCTCCATCGCTTCCTCGTCACGGATGTCAGCCTCGTGAAAGATGAAGTTGTCGGCATTGGGGGCCGTGGCCCGAACCTCCTTTAGGTTCGAGTGCTTACGCGCCGGGTCGTAGTAGTCGTTGAGGTTATCGACGCCGACGACGACGTCGCCGCGCGCCAGCAGCGCCGAAGCGGTGTTGCTCCCGATGAATCCAGCGGCCCCGGTCAGTAGGATCTTCTTCATCGCCCCCTCGTGCCCGATTGGTCTAACATAGCCTCGTGCAGGCTATGCTTCTAGCAGCCGGACTCGGTACGCGCCTCCGGCCGCTGACGGACCTCCGACCCAAGCCCATCGTCCCCGTGGCCAACAAGCCTCTGGCAGCGTTCGCCATGGAGCACCTGGCACGATGCGGTGTAGGCCACATCGTCGCGAACACGCACCCAGAGCCCGAGATGGTGGAAACCGCGCTAAATGGCGCTTGTCCGGCCGGAGTCGAGCTCCTGTTTTCGCGAGAAACCACGCTGCTCGGGACCGGGGGCGGCCTTCGAAAAGCACGCCCCTTGTTCGATAGCGCACGCGCTTCGGTGATTGTAATGAACGGCGACACGCTCTTTGCCCCAGACCTCGCCCGGGCCATGCACGCCCATGAGTCCCAGGGCGCCGTTGCAACCATGATACTTCGCCGGACCCCGGACCCGGCGACCTTCGGCGCGATCGGAGTCGACGGATTGGGGAGGGTTCGCACCTTGCTTGGCTCGCCGAACAATCAGGACGTGCGCGAGGAGCTCATGTTCACGGGGGTCCACATCCTCTCCCAAGAGGCCTTCGCAGCAATGCCGGAGTCGGGCTGCGTGATTCGCACGGCGTACCGCCATTGGGTCGACAGCGGCGCGCTCGTGCTCGGCGTCCTGGACGACTCGCCCTGGGCAAATCTTGGCACGGTCGCGGAGTACCACCGGCTGAACCTGGCGCTCGCCTCGGGTTCGTTCGCCTGGCCGGGCGTCTCCCCCACGGACGGCTGCATCCTCCCGCAGGACCTCGACCCCTCTGCGCGCATTCAGCGGAGCGTCGTGGGCGAGGGCGCCCAACTCGCAGACGGTGTCACCCTCGACCGCTGTGTCGTCTGGCCGGGGGTGCGCCTCGACCACTCAGCGCGAAACGCCGTGATCACGGCCGAGCACCAAGTCGTCGTCAGCTGAGGCCCATCACCTTGGCGGTGATCACCGCCATCAATGCACTAACGATTCCGAGGCCTTATCGGAACCACGTTATCGGGAAGATCACAGGATCCCACACGATCTCCCACAATCTTGTCCCCTCCCACCACAAGCTTCCAAACCTGCTGCATCGCCTGGTTCTTCTCCTCGCCACCGACGTGGCTGTAGTGCCACGTGAGTGCCGAGCTCGAGTGGCCCGTGATCGCGCGAGTGACCTCGGCCGACGCGACCTGCCTCAGCAAGTTGTTCGCCGAGTGACGGAGCCGGTGTGCGGCGCCTCGACGCTTCGGGAGGCCGAGCGCGTCGATCGCCTTGTGGAGGATCGGAGCAAACCCGCCAGGGACGTGATGGGCGCCGCCCCGTGCTGGGAAAAGAAGCTCGTCCTCCCGATGGTCATGGGGATCGCCCAAGACGGCGGCCACGGGCGGGAGAAGCGGGACGCGTCGGACCTTGCCGGTCTTCGGCGTCGTGACGTGCCCGCGCCACACGGATTTCGAGATGATGATCTCGCCGTGCTTGAGGTCGAGGTCCCCCCAAGTCAGCGCCGCAATCTCGCCGAACCGGCAGGCCGTGAACGTAAGCGTCACGAGCATGGGGTACCAGCGAGGTTCGTGTGTCTCGAACCAGGTCAAGATGGCGCCGAGCTCCTCCGGCTCGAAGTCCTTCCGCGCGTCGGGTCCGGCCGAGACCTCTCGGGTTCGACCGTAGGGATCGCGTTCGAGATCCAGTTCGTAGTGAGCCGACTTGAGCAGTGTTCGAAGCACTGTAAGTCGGGAGTTGGCGGTCGCCGGTGTAACGCCCGTCTGGGCATCCCTCCAGCGAACGACGTCCGTGGGTGTGATCGCGTCGACGTAGTAGGCGCCGAGCGCCGGCAAGATGTGACAGTCGAGCACCGAGGCGTAGTGCCGGCGCGTCGATGGTTTCAGTTCACGAAGCTTCGAAGTCATCCACGATTCCGCGTATTCGGCGAGTCGCAGTCGCGACGGAGGCGCGCCCGGGCTGCTTTGGAGCTCGATTCTGATCTCCTCGCGAACCTGAAACGCCGCCGCCATGTTCTTCGCCTCGACCACTTTCTCCGTGTCCTTCCGTTTTCCAGTCTTCGGACAAGTACCCGTTGCTCGAACGAGGTACTTGCCGCTCTTCAATCTCTTCACTCCCGGGTAACGCATGGCTTTCTCCTTTCGGCGCCCCGGGTGTTACGTGTCGCCGGGCACTATAGCTGACTGCGCGATTCGTGAAGAACCTCTTTAAGTCGTCGACATGAAACACGAGCCTATTTCGGGGTCCACGGCCGCAGGGTTTGAGCTCGCCCCGATGCACAGCGGATCGGACGCCATTCGGCGTCATGCCGAGGAAGGGCGCTACGTCCTCGACCGTGTAAATCTCGCCGTCACCGAGGGATCCAGCCATCAGCGCCTCGCGTTCTCCTTCGCGAAGCAGGGTGATAATCGCCGCTTTGCCGGCTTGGTCTGGATCACGGATGATTCTCCTTCTCGTGAGCGCGGTTGATTTCACGGAGCAGCCGTGATGAGCAGCGCGCGCTTCTGTTCCCACGACCGCGACTTGTCACAAGTCATCTCTCTTTCTCATCCCCTGTTATCGGTTTTGGGGGTCGAAAAGTTGCGCGGCTGGGGCAAATTGTTGTCAAAGCCGCGAAACCGATGAGGAATCCGAGAGCCGCGGGCGGGCGGACGACGTGTTTTCGTTGTCTTTCGGAAGTGGCGCGAGAAAATGCGTGGCGGAGACAGTAGAAGCCGAGCAGTCAGCTTGAGGGCGACATGACTGCAGCAGGCGGTGTGTAGCGCCCTCTCACGCCGGTAACGCGAGTTCGAACCTCGCTGGGGTCACCAAAAAATCAAGGGATTCTGACTTCGGTCGGAGTCCCTTGATGCGTTGTGGCAAATATGTGTCACTCGGATGCACGTTTGACTTTGCACCTGTTCAGGTTCGCAACACTTTCGGCGTCTTTGTCACTCACATCCCAGGGCGGCGCGGCTTGCATGACCTTACTGACCACGGAGGAGGGATGATTGAGCCATCGACGGCCTTGTATGAGCAGGCCGTGTCCGCCTCATCGGAGCCTTCAAACGGCCAGCTCGAATACTTCCGGGTTGCCGACCATATTCATCCGCCGGCCCATCTCGACGTCCTGTGAAGCGACAAAATCGGATTCCGGTGCGGGTTCTCGCGGAAGCGTGGCCCCGGGTCCAGGATGGACAAGATGAGATGGCTCCTAGAGTGGATGGCCGCGAACGCGCTTGGCCGATATCGTCGAACCCCAATGACCAACGCACACTTGGCGAGGTCCTTGGCAAGATGTGCTGCCGAGGAAAGCGCTAGCGTGTAACACTTAGCCGGGGACCATGACGACAACGGAGAGTGCTGACGCTGTCGAGGCGGGCGAGCGACGCCCAGTCATTCTCAAGCTCACAATCTCTCGCTTCCGAGGAATCGAAGATGTGAGCTGGTCTCCAGGGCCGGGGTGAACATCGTCTTGGGAGGGGGCGACGCAGGAAAGTCCACAATCCTACGTGCTGTGGAGCTGCTTCTTGCCCCAACGAACTCGATTGTCCTCTCCGACGCCGACTACTACGGGTGCGCCATCGATGGCGGCTTTGAGATCGAAGGGATCTTGAGCCTTCCATTGGAGTTCCAACGTCAGCCAGCAAGCTCTTCCGAACTGGCCATGGACATGGACGGGCGCCGATGCAGTGGTGCCGTCAATCGAAGGACCGGACGAGGGTACCGCCTGCTATCGGCTACGGGTGCGCGGTACCCCCGAACTCGACCTCGTGCACGAGATTGTTCAGCCCGACGGATCCGCGCGTGCGCTGAGTGTATCGCTGCGGCGAAGTATAGGGCTCGTGCAGCTCGGAGGAGATGGGCGTGATGATCGTGACTTGCGTCTACTCAAAGGGTCAGCCCTGGATGGCTCTTGTCAGACGCGAGCTTCCGTTCTCGACTCACAAGCGAGTTGGCGAAGGCCGAGGTGAAGGACCAGCTCAGTGCCGATGCAAAGGACGCCCTGCACAGCCTAGAACGGTCATTTCGCGACCGCGCCCTTCCTGGCGAGCTCAGCCTCGGGCTGATCGGGGGAAGGGGGCTGTCTATTTCAGCCCTGATCGGCCTCACGGCGGGCGAAGGCGGAACTCAGTTGCCCTTACAAGTTGGGGGGCTGGCACGAGGCGGCTAGCTGCATTGGCGGTGGCCGAGGCGAATCACGCGGAGAAATCAATCGTGGTCGTCGACGAGGTGGAACGTGGCCTCGAGCCCTATCGACAGCGGACACTGATGGACCAGTTGCGGGCGAGCGGCTCACAAGCGTTCGTCACGACGCACAGTCCGTTCGCCCTCGCCGCTGGCGAGGACGCCGTGCTTTGGCACATGGATCTCAAGGGCAGCCTCGGCCCTTTGACGGTGAGGCCGTTTCCCGGCAGCGTGAAACCGCCCCCCAAACATTTCTTTCACGCCTCGCAGTCATTGCTGAAGGGGACACGGAAGTTGGCTTCGTGAAGCATCTCTTGGAGAAGGCCCTGGGCAGGAAACCCAATGTCTTCGGTGTGCACGTCACGTCCGGGATCGGCAATGAGGCAACCCTATTGTTGCTAGAGGCTTTGGCAGAAGCTGGCCTTCGATTTGGTGGTTTCGTTGATGACGAGGGAGGAGCGCCAACCAAGTGGGAAAGGCTTCAGGCCGAACTCGGCGACCTGCTGTTTCGTTGGGAATCGGGGTGCATTGAGGAGAACGTCATACCCTTGGTTTCGCCGCAGAGGATTCTCAGAACTTATTGAGGACCCGGACGGAGAACTGACTGGCTACCGTCTGCGTACGCTCGCGACACGGCTTGACACCGACGAAAAGGATCTCGAAGCACTGAAGAAGAAGGCTGGCGGGGCTGAGAAGTTGAGGTCGACGATAGTTCAGGCCGCGCTGGGAAGGGTTCCATCGGACGTCACCGACCGAGATGAGAAGAAGCAATACAAGTCTCACGCGAAGACCTGGTTCAAGTCCGAGAGAGGCGGTTGCGAACTGGCCCAGAAGGTGTGGGGTCTAGACCTTTGGCCCGTCCTTCGACCTCAGCTGTTGCCTTTCGTGAATGCGGTCAGAGGTGCACTCGAGCTCACTCCTCTTGAAGAACTATGACCGACACGACGGTGGCTCACGCATTGAGGTCCAATGCGCCTCTTGTCGTAATCGAGGCCCCGGCGGGATGCGGAAAGACGTATCAGGGGGCCCAATATGCGCGCGACCTGATACAAGGTGGCTCGGTGCCGCGTACTCTGATCCTCACGCACACGCATGCCGCGTGCTCGGTGTTCGCGGAGCGGACCGCCGACTGTGGCCGACAGGCCGAAGATTCGAACGATTGACAGCCTCGTGGCCGATTTGGCCGGCGCCTATCACCGCGGACTTGGACTCCCGGCGGACATCGGGTCATGGCTTCGGGGAGCAAAGGGTCGGCATCGTGAGCTATCAAGCAACGTAGCCGCCCTGATTGGGCGTCATCCTCACGTTGCGGCGTCGAATTGCGGAGCGGTTCCCTGTGGCCATCTGCGACGAACACCAAGACTGCGCGGACGACCAGCACGAGATCATACTTGCCTTGCGAAAGCAAGGCGCCCACGTTCGCGTGTTCGCAGAATCCGATGCAGCGGATTTTCTCCGATGGGCCTCGCGAGTGGAGTTGGGGTGATCTCCAGTCGAGTGCGGATGCCTTCGAATCGCTCGACACGCCCCACCGATGGATGAACGGCGGGGAGGCGGAGCTGGGCGAGTGGACACTCGGGGTTCGCTCTGCGCTGATGGCCGGCAAGCCGGTGACGCTCTCCGGCGAGCTTCCGAGGAATCGGTCGAGTCGTTGTTGCTGAGAACGCGGCGAGGAAATACGGCGACTATGCGCTCTCGCCTGGAGACCGACGCCCGGTCGATAGCTGGGTAGGTCGATCGTCTTCGTTGCTGCTGGTCACCCCCCGGAATCGGACGGCTCGCTCTCTGCGCGCAATGTTCAATCGGCGTTTGCCTCTCTGGGAAGGACATACCCGCGAGGCGACCGAGACTCTCGCACGCTCCCTTGCGTCTGCTGAGGGGGACCGAGAGGCTGTCGCTCGTGCCGCATTGACCTTCCTACAAGCCGTGGGGGTTGGGTTTGGCAATTCAAATTTTGGCAACGTCTTTCAAACAGAGGTGGCTGAGGGATGCCGCCGAACGCGTAGGGGAAAGCCGGCCGCCATTCAGCGCGCTGCGGAGTGCGTTGTCGCCCAACCCGACCATCGGGGAGTCGCCCGCATGCTCGCCTTGATTGGTGACCTCATCAAGAAGGGAGAAATAAGCGGTTTGAAGCTGGACTGCGCCAGAGAGTTCTACGAGTTCGGCCGCCTCGCGGAGTTTGAGAAATTGGACAATGGGATCGCGGAAACCCATCGTAGACGCACCCATGCGCGCCCAAAGCCGCCCCCGAAGGCCATCAGCACGGTTCACAAGGCCAAGGGACTTGAGTGCAGGACGGTCATCCTGAATGCCAATTGATGTGGACACGTTTCCGGATAAGGAGTCCGCACGGCACTTGTTCTATGTCGCCATCAGTAGGGCGACGCACGGCGTGTTGCTTGTGGTGTCGAAGGACCGTCCAAGTCCATTGGTTGAGCTGTGAGCCAGCGTCGCGAGCTGCAATTTCCTTCGTCGCCCGGAAGAAGTCCGAAAGCCGACCTCGCACGTCGGTCGCCACGAGATGCGCGTGGGTTGTCCCCTAAGGTTTTGTGACACCTCTTGTGACACTTCGACCGTGAGCGTCGAACTTGCCAGAAAGAAACAGTGGAGGCGGTGGGAATCGAACCCTGCTGTCAGCGATGCGCTAACCCTACGCGGACGCTCGGTTTTCCCGCGTATCGCTTTGAAAGACGTGCAGCCCGACCTCTTGCTCCCGTACCCTGCAGTACCCTGGAATCCTCCCGCTTGCCCTGGGCTCTGGTCACTATGTGGTCACTGACTTCGTGCCGCATGGGATCGAGCTATCAGCAATCTGTGTTACTGCGAGAGGAGGTTGCGGGGGCGTTCACTCGTCGAGGAAGCGCCTCTGGAACTCCCTAGGCGTCATCACCTCAATCCCCTCGTACCCGGACGCACGGAGTAGGGCGCGATCCCCAGACACAACGCAGGCAGCGTTACCCGCCAACGCGCAAGCGAGGAACTTCAAGTCGTCTTCGTCGCTACAGGCATCTGCGTCGATTGGAACTGGTTCCACGATACGACTCTCACGGATGAGAAGATCCAAGGTCGGATCGAGATCGACCGATGGGTATTTCTTCCCGACGATCCCCGACGCGGCGATACTCCCGCTAAGACGTCCACGCTCGCCAGCAGCTCGAGCTCACCTTCTGCCCAGGCGGCAAGGATCGTTGCCGGAGGGCGAGCTCGCACCTGCCCGGGCGCCCCCGGAGCTCGACGACGCCTGGGCTTGTTGACCGCGCTCGCCTTCGAGGCTCGAGCCGCCGGATACCTGCATCCGCTCGGTCGTATTACCCTCGGTCAGATCTCTTCCGTCGAGCGAACGCGGTATTTAGTATCGCCCGGCATCAAAGAAGGGTACACCAAGCCTCATCTAGAGCGTTCTGTTTCGCCGCAGAACAGAAAGAGCTCCGCATGACGTCTGCGACCGCGTTGCGAGTCAGGACCGGATGGTGTCTTGGTTCCGTGATCCTCATCTCTGTTCTGTACGGCTGTGACGGCTCCGACACCGAGCAGGTGCGCGACGACAACTACGCTCAGGTGCGTAGCGGCCTGCCTGTCCGCCTCGACGTGTTGGAGAACGACCCAAATGACGCAACTGTGGCCTGTGTCTCGCCGAGCAACGCGGGTGGCTACATCGAGCTCGACCAGGAGACCGGCGAAATCAGGTACACATCGCCCCCAGACTTCGTCGGTCGGATCGCTTCCACTACGTCGTCCAGACATCGAACGGTGACCGTCAGCAAGCTGAGGTGCGCGTTCGCGTGGACCATTGCGGGATCGTGGGGCCATCGCGAAGGCCTCGGACGACGTTGACGCGCTTGGAATCGTCGACGAGGTACTCCGGACCGAGCATCTGACCGTCGATGTGTCCAGCCACATCGAGCCGATCCCTCCGTCGGGGGATAAAATCCTCGCCCATCGTCTTCAGGTGCGTTTGGAAGAAGGGCTTTGGTACGCCTTCCGGTTCAGCTACTCGATTGAAGCGCGCCCGCCACCGCCGGTAATTTGGTGGGAGTACCCGCAAGCGATGCTCACGGACTCGGGGTCGGTCCCCCTCTACGATGACCTATGTTACCTGGTCAGCGACGTCATCTTCGGGACGAGCTGGGTTTGTCCACTCCGCGAATCTTGGGGCGAACCGCGACGTGCACGATCGCGATCACGCCTGCAAACATCCAGACCTACAACTTGTACCTACTGGAGCGCGGAGAACAACCTACCAGAATACGAACCAGTCCGGCGATCCCTACATCACCTGCGACGAGCTGGGTCCAAGCGCCGGTTGTGGATACGACGCTCTGGTCGAAACACTGGATGACAACACGGGCACACGAAGCAATACGCCAGCGGTCATTGGTGGGTCTGACGTGCTTGGCAGCATCGAACGCGAAGAGGACGAGGACTGGTTCAAAGTCAGCGTGTACGCGACCGAGACGATTACGATCAACGTGTACCCGGAGGCGCACCCAAAGGAAGACGCCCTGGAAGGTTACGCCATCTCGCTGTTCACGGAGGACGGCCTCAACCTCGGCGACGCAGTCGGAACCGGCGGCGTTGCGAGCGTCACGTAC
>CAVWBW010000008.1:0-329848 GCA_963753395.1 uncultured delta proteobacterium
CCCATCACCTTGGCGAGCACTACGGTGATGTTGTCGGGGCCGCCGGACTCGTTGGCACTTTCGATCAAGCGGTTCGCGGCGGTCTGAAGGTCCGGCTGCGTCGTGACGATGCGTTGGATCTCCGGATCCGTGACGGGGCCACACAGGCCGTCGCTGCAGATTACGTAGATGTCGCCGATCTCCGGGCGGTCGAGCACGGTGTCGACTTTGACCGTCGCTTTCATGCCGAGCGCGCGCACGATGACGTTCTTCAGTGGGAAGTTCTCGATCTCCTCTTCGGAGAGCCGCTTCATCTTGATGTAGTCGTTCAGGAGCGAGTGGTCGCTCGTGAGCTGCACCATCTTGCCGTCACGGATGCGGTACACGCGGCTGTCACCGACGTGTCCGATCAACACGCCGTCCTCGACGACGAGGATGCCTGCGACCGTCGTCCCCATGCTGTGCATGTTGGGGTCCTTGTGCGCGGCTTCATGGATGCGGAGATTGGCGAGCTTGATCCCGGTGATCAGCCGGTTCTCCTCGTAGCCCCGCGCCTTGTCCATCTTGTACGGCCAGGTCGCTTCGGGGTCCGCGCTCGTCGCCCGAAAGAACTCCCGAAGTGTGTCGACGGCCATCTTACTGGCGACCTCGCCGGAGGCGTGCCCGCCCATCCCGTCAGCGACGACGTAGAGGTTGTCTTCGTCGGCGAGCATGAAGGTGTCCTCGTTGTGGGTGCGCTTCATCCCCACATGAGTGTCCCCAATCGCTAGCACCCGAGCCCGTGACATCGCCTCGCCAAATCCCCCTTGGAATACGAGGGTAGCGAGCAGAGAACGGCCAAGTCAACGAAAGCGGCCTATACTCCGGCCGACGTGGCCGCCGACCCCGAAAACGAGCTCGCCTCCGTCATCGCGAGCGCCCAGGAGCTACTCCGATGGGAGCATACCCTCGGGGGCGCCGGATTCCCGGCGCCGGAACGAGTGGCCGTGCCGGCGGCCGAGGGTCCAGGCGACGGCATACACGACCTCCGCGCGCGCCTCGAGGTCCTCCGCGAGGAGGCGAGCGAGTGCACCCGCTGCGAGCTCCACCGTGGTCGAACCAAGAGCGTGTTCGCGCGAGGCAACCCCGATACCGATTTGGTCTTCGTTGGCGAGGGCCCAGGCTACAACGAAGATCAGCAGGGGCTGCCATTCGTGGGGCGTGCAGGGCAGCTTCTCGACCGCATGATCGCGGCGATGGGCTACGATCGCGACGGGGTCTACATCTGCAACGTGGTGAAGTGCCGCCCGCCGGAGAACCGAACGCCGCTGCCCACCGAAGCTCAAGCATGCTCGGATTTTCTGGTCCCGCAGCTAGACCTGATCAGGCCCAAGGTCATCGTCGCGCTCGGCCGTTGCGCAGCAGAGAACCTCGAGGTCGTCCCCCCGGCCGGCCGCTGGCGCGGGATCTGGGGCGAGTGGCGCGGGATCCCCGTCATGCCAACCTATCACCCGGCGTTTTTGCTACGCAGCCCGCAGTTCAAGAAGCCGGTGTGGGAAGACTTGCAGGCCGTGCTGAAGGTGCTGAATCGAGAAGCGCCAAAGCGCTGAATTAAATTCGAATCCACCCGCCCACCCCCACCACGTAGTCCTCCCTCCGCGGCGTTCGCTGCGCTCCGCCTTGGCGGTGCTTACGCACCGAGCTTCGCCCTGCGGGCTCGCACTGCCGCTCGCATGTCTTGAGAGCGGTAGCGCGAGCCCGAAGGCGAAGCCCGGCGCGTAAGCGCCGCCAAGCCCAAGCGAAGCGCAGGGTGCGGAGGGAGGACTACGTGGTGGGGGTGGGCGGGTGGATGTAACTAAACCAAACCAGGCAACCAACTCTCCCCGGCGCCTCACCTCAGATCACCCCCAACCCAAGCCCCTCGCTACTTCTGCCGACAAGCCCCGAACCCACGCGGGTCGCCATACTCGGACCGGCCGTTGGTCTCTTCTTGTTCGGTCTGGCCGGGCGCGACGGAGATGATCTTGGGTGGTTGCGGATTGACGTCGGTCCAAGCGGAGCACCGAAGCCAATAGTCGCAGTCGTTCTCGACGTACACGAAATGCCGGTAGTTCGGCGCATAGCCGTCAGCCTGAGCCCAAATGCTGTAGCAGGAGCGGGCTGCGGCATCCGGAGGACGGAGCCAAGCTCCCGCGAGAAGCAGAGACCCGGCGAACACAACGGCGAAGAGCTTCTTCCTCAGCACGCGAACCCCACTACTTCTCCCGACAACTTCCGAACCCCTGAGGGTCGCTGACATCGGACCGCGCGTTCGTCTCTTCGTACTCCGTCGCATCGGGCGCCACGGAGGTGATGATTGGCGGTCGCGGATTCACGTCGGTCCAGAGCGAGCAGCGAAGCCAGTAGTCGCAATCGTTCTCGACGTAAACGCGGTGCCGATAGCTCGACCCAGAGCCATCGGCCTGAGCCCAAATGCGGTAGCAGCTACGCGCGTCGGCCTCTGGGGCAATGAGAGCCCCAGCGGCGACCAGCAGCGCGGCGACACCGGCAAACCCGAAGAGCTTCTTCATCAAGCGGAGTGTGCCGACAAAACCCGGCGCGCACAACTGCGGGCACTGGCGCTGAGTCACCCAGGGCTCCACCCCTTGGGGGCGAGCTCGAAGTGCTCGAACTCGAACGCCGGGGACACTGTGCAGCCGACCAAGGTCCAGTCGCCGAGCGGGCACGCGGCCTGCCATTCGTTCGGTGCGACGATGAGCTGAGGGCGCTCCGCCGCGGCGATGTTTGGCCCGAGGACGTTGCGAACGACCTCAGCGCCGTCGGCGCAGGTCAGTAGTTCGAGAGGCCCGCCCGAGTAGAAGTGCCAGGTCTCGGCGGCGTCGACCCGATGCCAATGCGAGCGCTCGCCGGCCTGAAGCAGGTAATAGATCGAGGTCCCGGCCCCCCGCCGCTCGCCATTGTCGTGCCGCCAAGTCTCCCGATAGTGCCCTCCCTCGGGATGAGGGAGGAGGCCAAGGGCCTCGATGATCTGAGCGGGGGTCACCGTGCGGAGTCTACCAGGATGACTGGCCACCCGCCGAAGCCAGCACCCCTCCCGACGCCAATCACCGTCCGCTCGGGCAGGCTCTGGCGCTCTCCCACGGCTACGATTGGGGGGTAGCCCCAGCAATTGTCTATCTTTAATTCAGTGACGTGGCGCACAGTACCGAACTAGATCTCGACGCTCTCGAGCTTTGCTTGCGAGAGGGGTTGGCGAGCTCCGAGGGCGCGGACCCTCGCGGGGCGCTCGGTTGTGGCCCTGAGGCCGGGGACGCCGAGGTCGCGCGTGCCCTGGTCCGCGTGATCGCCGACTCCGACGTCGAGGCGATCGGAACGCTGTGCCCGGACCCCGACGCGGCGCGACATCCGTCGGTGCGGCCGCCAACGGAGGTCACCGCAGACCCCTCCTTTCTCGGCAGGCTCGGCACGGCGGGGCGCGGCGAGCTCTCCGTCGAGCAGATCGACGACATGGCGACGCTCCTGGCCGTTCTTCGCGCCGGCTCGCGGCGACAACGGCGGGCAGCGCTGATGCGAGTACGCCAACGAAACACCGATCGGCGGCTGCTCCATAGCGACGCAAGCCGAAGGGCGATCCAGACCATCGCAGAGCTCCGAGACGTCGAGCTCGGGTACGAGCTCGCCAACGCTCGGGCGGAGCTCTCGGGCGGCCGAGGGCGGGAAGCCCGGAGCGAACACGAGCAGTGGAAACGCCTCGTGACACGTGTGGAGTCGGGCATCCGCGCGTTCTGGGACGGCCAATCGGCCGTCGAGCCAATGCACGTTCTTCCCGGAGACCAGCGCGCACTCCTCCTGTTGCGAATCCGCGAGCTACCGGACCTCGTGGTGAACCACATCACGGCGATCATCGAGGGAACGGATGGATGCGTGCCCCTCGAATCGCGTATCGGACTCCTCGCGTCGCTCCGCTACGCAACGGATCGCCGCCTGGTTCCCGCGTTGGTGTCGGTCCTCGAGGCCGAGCGCGGCGAGCTCGTCGCTCGCGCGGCCCGCGTGCTCGGCGGCATCGAAGATGCTCGCGCACATCCCGCTTTGGTGGAGCGTTTCGAACGGAGCTTCCTCCTCCAGGAAAGGCTCGCGCTTGCGGGCGCGCTCGGGATGCACGGAGACTGTCGTGGGCTCCCGGAGGTCCGGAGCTCACTCGAGGAAGATCAGCCGCAGTTGCTGCTGCAGGCGCTCGAAGCCATGGAGAGTCTCGGCGCCTCTGAGCATACCGATCTGGTTGCGAAGTTCATCGAACACCACGATGTGGTCATCGCTACACAGGCCGCCCGTGCGGCGGGCCGCATCGGCGACGGCCGCGCCCTCGACGAGCTGACGGAACGATACAACGCGAGCTCGGTGCCGGCGCTCCGGGCCGCCATCGAGGACGCGCTTTCGGCGATCGCCGCTCGAATGGAGCTCCGCGGGGAGGAAGTGGCGGCGATCGATTGGTCGGAAGTCGGGAACAAGCCGGCGCCGCGCAAGGGCTCCCGGGACAGCGTTCCCGCGATCACACTGGGCTGGCGCGACTACGCGATGGGGCGAGTGTGGCTGCTCCTTGGACGCAGCACTTGGGCCGTCGCCCGATTCGAATCCGCAGCAACCCGTCGCGGCGGCTGGGCGGTTCCGCTGATCGGCATCGGCATGGCCTTCGCACTCAGGGAGCAATACGCACTCGCACTCCCCGCGTTCCGCCGCGCGCTCGAGATTGACCGTCCGCGCATCGAACGCAATCCGATCCTGGTCCGCGCCATGGCCAAGTCGTTTCTTCACCGCGCGGAACAGGTCGAGCGGGAAGGACGTGACGACGTAGCGCGGGGGCTCGTGGGCGAGGTGTTGACACTCGACCTTCGACGCGCTCCCAGCACGGTTCGTTTCGAGCTCAAGCGGAAGCACGACGTCTTGAGGCGAGAGGAGTCGGACGATGTCCACTCGGCTGCGTGAGGCGGCGATCCTGCATCTGCGTTCGCTCAGCGCCGCGGGCGGAGAGGGTGCAGTGCAGCGGATCTCGCTCGACGTCGAGGTTGGTGGATGCATCGAGACGGTGATCCTGAGCCTTCGCGGCCACGAGCTTCAGTGTGTGTCGAGCGACGGCCGAAACGACGGACACCATGTCAGCGCTGCGCTTCGCTTCGTCGCGGGCTTCGAGGCAGCAGAAGGCGGCGTTCAACCGGTCCCTTCGCCGTCTCCATCCGTCGCCGATGACTCGAGCCCATCGAACGAGCTCGCCGATGCGCTCGACGACCTGCTGACCGCGATCACCCGCGTGGGAGCACGGGGCGCACAGTACGCCCCTTCCGTGGATGCCGCCCTCGAACGGCTGATCGAGGCGGCCCCGAAGCCGACCTCGTCCGGCCTTGGGCGATTCGTCGGCCGGCTTCGGCGGGAGCTCGCCTCGGAAAATCCGCAGCGCGTCGCTCGGCTGCTCGATGGCGCCGCACGTCTCGTCCAGGCCCTGCGAGACGAGACGCCCTCTGTGGAGTCCAAGCGGCGCATCGACGCCTGGCTCGGCGCAGGGGCCGGAGCCAACCCTGAGGTCGAAGTTCTCTACGACCGCACGATGGTCGAGGTCGGCCGTGAATGGTTGTCAGGCGCCGAGCGCGCCAGCGTGGAGCGGCGCTACCTGGTCGACGCCCAGACAGGGGCGGTCTATCGCGAGGACCGGCCGCGAAACGCGTTGGCGTCACTCGGGCCGTGCCCACGCGAGCTCCGCGTCGGACTCGCCGAGGTCGAAGCCGGGCCGACCCCACGTCGGATCCGCGTGCTCCAATACGAGGTCGAGCCACATGTCCCTCCGGCGACCTGGGAACGCCTCAAGCAAACGGCGAGCCGAAGCTTCGCGGAAGTCACCGACGGGTATCGCCGCTCGCTCCAAGCGGAGCCAGCGCTGGCGGAGCCCTTCGCGCTCATCAAGCCCTACCGGATCGAGCGCAATGGCGTCTTCAAGGCCTTCGATCCCGAGGGGCATCAATTGCTCCTCGACAGAACCGAGCGCCGCGGCGCGGTGCTGGCGTTCTACGAGCTCTTAGCCCAAGGCGTCGAGCCCGCTTGGCTCGCTGGGCGGCTCACCGATACGGGCGGCACCGTGTGCCTCTCCCCATTCGCCGTCGGGACTCACGACGGCCGGTACGTGCGTCTCTGAGTTTCCTGCGGCAATTCGCGGTGCGGCTGCTAATGTTTCGTTCTCGTTGGCATATGTAGGCTACGAGCTCCACCGATGCCTCCAGACGACGAAGCCCCAAAGCCCTCGAGAAAGAGCCTCCACGCGAGGAGGCTGCCCTTGGCCGAGCCCGACCGCCAGCTCTACGAGCTTGGCGAGCTACTGGTCGGGCCGAACTTCCGCGAGGTGTTGGCCCCCGAAGGTCTCTGGCCGTTGAAGCCGACGGGCATCGACGTGATGCAGATCAATGTCGGCAAGCTCTGTAACCAGACCTGCCGGCATTGCCACGTCGACGCCGGCCCCGACCGCACGGAGGTGATGTCGCGGCAGACGGCGGAGGCGTGCGTGGAGGCATTGAGGCGAACGGAGATTCCTACGGTCGACATCACCGGCGGCGCGCCCGAGCTCAATCCGAGCTTTCGGTGGCTGGTCGAGGAGTGCGTCGGACTCGGCCGGCACGTGATCAGTCGCTGCAATCTCACCATCATCGACACGGGGCCCCACCGTGACCTTCCCACGTTCTTCGCGCGGCATGGTGTCGAGCTAGTGTGCTCGCTCCCGCACTACGAGCGCGGATCTACCGACGTGCAGCGCGGTGATGGTGTGTTCGAGAAGAGCATTGCGGCCCTCCGACAGCTGAATGAGGTCGGCTACGGAAGGGGCGATTCGGGACTTCGTCTCGTGCTCGTCACGAACCCGGTCGGCGCAAGCCTCCCCGGCGCCCAAGCATGTCTCGAAGCCGAGTGGAAACGCGAGCTCGAGCGACTCCACGGCGTGACGTTCGACGCGCTTTACACCATCACCAACATGCCGATCAGCCGGTACCTCGATTGGCTCCTCGAGTCGGGAAACCTCGAAGGCTATGTGCGAAGTCTCGTCGAGTCGTTCAACCCGCAGGCGGCCCACGGACTGATGTGCCGAACGATGGTTTCCGTGGGCTGGGATGGCCGACTCCACGATTGCGATTTCAACCAGATGCTCGACATCCCCGTCGACGAGCGCGCGCCGTCGCATATTTGGGACTTCGACTTCGAGTCGCTTCGAGCGCGCACCATTCAAACCAATCGCCACTGCTTCGGCTGCACCGCCGGGACAGGGTCGAGTTGCGGTGGCTCGCTCGCTACGGAAGCTGAATAGGGAACGAGACGAGCAACAGATTTGGGGTCGGGCTCGATTGGCCTGGCACACCGACTCCGTATAGGCCGTCACTGTCGACACCCATCGTGCATTCGAGAGCGACCGAGAGAGCATCGATGCCCGCACGGATACCGTTCGAGGCAATGGGATCCCCGAACACCGCCGGCGGAAGATCCCAGGTTCCGTTGCCGGCAAGCGTCGCTCCGGTGCTCGCGTCGTCCCAACCGAACAGCACCTCGGTCGCCGGGCCCGCGACGTAGTCGCCCAGCGCGGATTGGAGCGGGATCGGCAGTGGACCGGTCACGCAGAAAGCGTTGGTCGCGCATTGGTTGACCTTGGTCGCCGTTCCACCGTCGAGCTGCGCACAGATTCCCCCTGGCCCGCAGTCGTCGCTGGTCGGAATCTCGACGAAGCGGCCGCACGGGTTCGTCGGCCCCAGTGGCGCGCAATCCGAATTGGCGCGCTTGCCGGGAACACTCGATGCGTCGTTCGTGGGGTCACACACGGCGCCATCGACGGCGCATCGATAGGGGATGGGCACGACGGTGAGCGGCACATCATCGCCCGTCGCGCCGGCGCGCACGTGCACGGTCGCGGTGGCGTCGATCAGGTCCACGCGCGTAGCCCCCCCGACGATGACCCATTGCACGGAGTCGAGCAGCTCCTCGCGGATGAGACCAACTCCGCTGAGATCCGCAGTGAAGGGATCGCCCTGAACGATCACGCTTGGAGCCACCGTGAGCTGGAAAGGCACGAGCCCCACGTCGGAGGTGAGGTTGCTCGTACATCCAAGCGTCAGGTCTTTGGTCTCGGGAAAGGGCCCATCGCCCACGAGTATGCAGTTGCCGTCGCCATCACAGCGATTGCCGCCGCCCTGGTTGCACACGGTGCCTTGGGGGAGATCGCTGAGCGGCGAGCAGCGATCGTTCTCGCATTCGGGAACCGAGGTGCAGTCATTGCCATCATCCACGCAGCCGGAGTCCTCGACGCACTGGACGCAACTGCCCTGACCGTCGCAGGCGTTGCCACCGTCCTGATCGCACGGCGCTCCGCGGGGCTTCGTGCTTCCCGGGGAGCACTCGCCAGTAAACGGATCACATATTGCGTCGAGCACGCACTCGTTGGCGTCCGAGCAGTCGACTGGCGGTGGGACTTCGCAGAGATCCACGTCCGGCGTGTCGATCGGGAAGCAAATCCGTGCATCGGGCGGATTCGGATCGACGAAATCATCGAACGGATTGTCGGGCGTGCCGTTATCGTTAACCGTGCCGCCAACGCACTCGAAGCGGACGAACGCACCGTTCGATGCGACCGCCCGAATGCCCGTGCGCAGTGGGGGCGCACCAACGGCGGACGGAGGATCCTCGCCGCCTACGTCGAAGCACACGGCTCCGGAGGCCTGTGCCCGGTACGGCGCTTTGAATATTGGGTTCACGGGCACGGCGATGTCTGCTGTGACGACGTTCGCGCATTGCTCCGGCACGCACCCGGTGTCGCAAGCGCAATCACATTGCCCGCCCGCGCTGCAGCGCTGCCCGAAGGCGGCAAGCGGGCAATCCCCATCGTCTGTGCACGCATCGCCGCCAGCGTCTCCCGGATTCGGAATCTGCGGAATCGGGAAGGCAACCGGAACCGTGGAGCGGATCGTGGACACCGGTGAGCCTGAGAGGACGCCGCTGGTGACGATCTCGGCGGCCGCGCTGCTGACCTCGATCGAGGTGAGCTCCTCCGGGTAGACCGAGATCAAACCGAACTGCAAGAACTCCTGCGGGATCGACAGCGCCGCCTCGATGTCCGCGTTGAACGGGCGGGTCGCCTCGATCGCGGAAGGCGCAACGTTCATGTTCATCGGGATCTCCCAGAAGAACGGCGTAACCTGATTGTCGCACACCATCGGTACGAGCTTGCTTTGCGGAGCGAGCGGCACGCACAGGCCCTCGTAGCACTCGCCTTCGCTACACATCGTCCCGTCTGGAAGAGCCTCCGGGATTGGACAGGCGCCGTCGACGCAAGCCGCGGGCTCGCGGCACTCCTGCGGAGGGAAGAAGCGGGCGCACTGCTCGTCCTCGTTGCACACCACGCACGCCCCCTCGCCATCGCAGAAGAAGCCTCTCTCCTGCGTGCAGCGAGTACCGGCCGGCTCGAAGCCGCCTCCGTCCATACACATCCCGCTGAGCGTGTTGCAGACGCCGTCGATCGTGCACTCGTTGCCGTCGGAGCATCCGGTTTCGGCGCAGTCCGTCCCTGCATCGCCGCCGTCGATCCCTCCGACGCCACCCATTCCGCCGATGCCCCCGTCGCTCGAGCCACCGCTTCCACCGCTGCCGCCAGCGCCTCCTTCGCCAATCGCGATGGAGTCGGCGCAGCCGAGCGCGAAGACCAAGGGAAGGGCGAAGAACGCCAATCTAAGGCAAGGGAAGATGCACATCGGGATAGGATACATCAGAATCCGTTCATGACCGAGGCTTTGACCCCGACGCCTTACATCGACTCGGACAACCCGCGAGTCATTGATTTCGCGAGGCAGCACACACAAAGCGCGCGGAGCGACATCGAACGAGCCGTGAAGCTCTACTACGCCGTCCGCGACGGGGTTCGGTACGACCCGTACGCGCTCGTGCTGACGGTCCCGGGGCTTCGGGCGAGCACCGCGGTCGAGTCGAAGCGGGGCTGGTGTGTGCCGAAGGCCATCCTGCTAGCCGCGTGTTGTCGCGCCCAGGGGATCCCCGCGCGCCTCGGGTTCGCGGATGTCCGCAATCATCTGTCTACCGAGCGACTTCGCAGCTTCCTCGGAACCGACGTGTTCTACTTTCACGGCTACACGGCGATCGAGCTTGGCGGCAAGTGGGTCAAGGCGACGCCCGCGTTCAACATCGAGCTCTGCGAGAAGTTCCGAATCAAGCCGCTCGAGTTCGACGGCACGGAAGACTCGATCTACCACCCATTCGACCTCGATGGCCGCGAACACATGGAGTACATCCGGTTTCGCGGCGAGTACGACGACATGCCCCTCGAGGACATGGTGACGTGCTTCGCCGAGCACTATGGCCCGGGCTCTGGGTCTCCCGGAGGCGACTTCGACAAAGAGGTCGACGAGGAGACCCGCGACCGGGCTTCCTGACGATCAGATGTCGCCGAGCTCGACCGCCGTCGGCGTGTGGTCGTCGCCCAAGTAGACGACAGCATCCGCGCGTCCCGGCATCTCCTCCCACATGAACCGCGTGAGACGCTCGAAGTGCATCACGAAGCGGCGGACCGCAGTAGGCCCCATCACTTCCGGGCCGCCACCCTTTTCGCGTAGGCGCGCTTCTTGTTGCTCGCGCCACGCGAGCACGTGTTCGAACGTCTCGGGGCGGAGCATGATGAGGAGGTCGAGCTCCGCGAACAGCGTTTGGTAGTGCCCGCCGAGCTCGCGGTTGACGTAGTACCGCCAATCCCCGCTCGGGTCTTCGAGTCGTTCGAACCCGTTGATCGGCTCGGCGAGCTCATGCTGTCGCTGGGGGCGGGCGCCCAGGCACCAACCTTCGAAAATGACCACGTCGCAATGACCCTCCCACCGCGGCCACTCTGCGACGGGAAATCGATCATCGCGCGCCTTGTCGAATCGTGGCAGCGCGAGCGGCTTGCCTTCTCGGAGCGCCCGAATCGTTCGGACCCCGAGATCGACATCGTGGGTACCCGGCACGCCGCGTGTCGCGAGAAGCGGATGAATCGACTCGGCCCGGCGCATCCGCTCCTGGGCCGTTAGGTAGAGGTCATCGAGAGACAGGATCGCGACGCGCATCGCGTGGACGCGTTCGAGCAGCCGTTTCAACAGCCTGCCAAGCGTCGACTTGCCGGTCCCCTGCGCGCCGTTGAGACCAAGAACCAGCGTGCGATCCTGCACGTGCTCAGCGACCCATGCCGCCATCGGCAGATGGAAATCCGCGATGAGCGTATCGGACGGCCGCGGAATCCCCTCATCTGCGCACCACGCCTCGACATCCTTGCGGACGTCGGGGAGGTCCGGCCGCAGACGACCGTCGATCGATGTGGGCCAGAGCATCGGCGGGAGGATATCACTGCCACTGGCACCGACGCCTGCGCTGAAGTAGACCCACCGCGATGCCCGATCCGAAAATCCGCATTCTCGTCGCCAAACCTGGTCTCGATGGGCACGATCGCGGCGCCAAAGTGGTTGCTCGCGCATTGCGCGACGCGGGGTTTGAAGTGGTCTATACCGGGCTTCACCAAACCCCGGAGATGATCGCCGTGGCGGCCGTCCAAGAGGATGTCGACGCCGTGGGACTCTCGATCATGTCGGGCGCGCACAACACGCTCTTTCCCGCGGTGCTCGAAGCGCTGGCCGAGCGAGGCGCCGATGACATCCTTCTATTTGGCGGCGGCATCGTCCCTGAAGGGGACCTTCAGAACCTACTGGACAAGGGCGTCGGCGCGATCTTCACGCCGGGCGCTCAACTCGAAGAAATCGTGGCGTGGATCCACAGCAACGTGAAGCCTCGATCGCTCGAAGACTGACGCGCTAGCGGGGGTCCGGTTCCTTTTCCGACCGCCCATGCCCAGGCACCACCAGGGTCTTCATGTAGGCCTCGTAGTCGAACAGGTCGCTGTGTTCCTTGGTGTGGCAGACGACACAAGTCGACTCCGGCGTCACGTGGACGATGCCGCCCTCGGGTTCCTTGACATGCGCGGCGCCTGGCCCGTGGCAGCTCTCGCACCCCACGTTCCGAAGTTGGCCATCGAGGTTGTGGGTGACGGTCGAGCCTCCCGGCTGCTGGTACCCGGTCACGTGGCAGCCGACGCAGTCGAGATTGTACTCCTTGCTTCGCTGTTGGAGCGTCAGATACGCGACGCCGTGCGCGTGGTTGCGCCACCATGCGTACGCGCTCTGGTGGCAGGCGCTGCAGGCGGCGGAGCCAACGTACGCCACGTCATCCGGACCAAGGGGCGGCGGCTTCAAATCCGCGAACGCGATTCGGTTGGCGTCGTTGACGGCTTTGTCGTGCACGCGCATGAGCGCCACCACCTCGGAATCCGAAGGGGAGCCCTTTCGTAGCTCCAGTCGGTGCGCGATGAACGCATTGCCATCTGCGTTGGCTACGGGTGCATCGAGCTCCGCACGCTCCTTCTGGAGATCGACGAGCCGGGCGCGTTGAGGCTCGAGGTCCGCGGGATTGACGTCGCCCTTGCTCTCCCATGCCTCGATCTTTTCAGCGAGCTCCTCGATCTGCCGATCGAGTTGAGCCGAGCGCTCGGTTCGCGACCATTCGCTTTGATCGATGAACGGCCCATCCTTCTGTCGGCGGTACACATCCACGACGGTCAGCCCCTGTCCTTGGCGACTCGCATGCAGCACCCACGCCCTACCGGCCTGCCGCGGCGCCATGGCAGCGTCCTGGTCGAGGCCACCTTGAATCACGAAATCGACACCCTCGATCGCGCCGATGCGATTGGCGTCGCGGCGAGCGCCATCGACCAAAACAATCGCGAGGTCCGCGCGCCCCCTCGCAGTCCCCACGGCGGCGATGACCGCGTCTCGTTCCGTCGATCGTCGTGCCCCGACGACGGCGACAGAGAGAGCGCCCGCTTCCTGCATGACGACATCCGTGTCGCCTTCCATCGCGAGCCATGGGAACTCGGCGGCCGTGCGGAGCGCCTCGAGTGTCTCGGCCGGTTGTGCGCGGTCGCGCGGGCCGGGCAACACCGCGGACACGCCAAGCTGATTGAGGATGGCGACCAGTGTCTTGGCGTTGCGGTTCGCCTGATCGACGCGCTCCGGCTCGAGGGGAGCCGCATCGAAGAAAGCGTCTCCCGCAAGCAGCACGATGAGCGGCACGCCGTCCTTCCGGAGGGCCTTGATCTGCGCCGCCATGCGATCGATGCCGCCAAGCGGGTCGCTCGTGCAACCACAGGGCTCCAGGTACCCCTTGAGGTCGGCCACGACGGCGAGCCGGAAGCTCGGCTTGGCCTCGGTGTCAGGCTTTCGGCCCAGGCTACACCCGAGGCACAGGGACAGACCCAAAACGGCAAGGAAGCATCGCATCTCCTAGGTTCTAGCAACCGTGAGGGCGACGGCAAAAACCCTGTTCGGCCCGCGGCTTGACGGCAGGGCAGCCTCTGACTAGCTTCCGGCGTCTTTCGGGTGGGCCGAGTCCCGCCCCCTACGAGGAATTCATGGTCAAGGTCCGACTGGCACGCGCCGGGGCGAAGAAGCGTCCCTACTATCACATCGTCGTCACCGATAAGGAAAGGCCCCGCGACGGGCGTTTCATCGAACAGATCGGCACGTACGACCCGAGCCGTCCCATTGCGGAAGCCCGCGTGGATCTGCCCCGTCTCGACTACTGGGTCGGCGTGGGCGCACAGGTGAGCGATCGCGTCCGCGACGTCGTCAACGAGCAGAAGAAGGCCGCGGCTGCTTCAGCCGACGCGTCCTAGACGGTCATCCAAATGGCTGGAGACAGGCTTCAAGACCTCATCGCGTACATCGCGAGCTCGTTGGTGGATGATCCCGACGCGGTCGATGTGAACGTCGTCGAAGAGGACCGGGCGATCGTACTCGAGCTGACGGTCGCTCCGGACGACCTCGGCAAGGTGATCGGCAAAGAAGGCCGCACCGCCCGCGCCATGCGCACCTTGCTCTCGGCCACCTCGGCCCGGCTGCGCAAGCGCGCCATCCTCGATATTCTAGAGTAAGCTCGCGGGCACCTGTGACCGAAGGTGCTGAAGCGATGTCGTGGATCGAGCTGGGCGTCATCGCCAAGCCGCACGGCATTGGCGGTGAGATCCGCGTGCACGTTTTCAATCCGGAGTCGACCCTGCTTCGAGAGCTCGCCGAGGTCTTCCTCATCGGCGACGAAGACGAGGAACCGAGCTTGGTCGAGATCGAATCGACGCGTCAGGGTCCGAAGGCGCTGCTGATGCGTTTGGCCGGAGTCACTTCTCGAGAAGACGTCGAAGCGCTTCGCGGCTATACGCTTTGCGTCCCGCGCGAAGCACTACCGGAGCTCGAGGAGGGCGAATACTACCACGCGGACTTGATTGGGCTCGAGGCCCTTGATGGCGACGAGGTCGTCGGCGAGGTGATCGACGTGATTGACTATCCGAGCGCCGAATGCCTCAAGATCCAGCAAGCGGAAGGCTATATCGAGGTGCCGATGCTGCCGCGCTGGCTCGTTCGAATCGACTTCGAAGCCGGCAAGGTGCACCTCAAGGATCTCGGCGACATCCCCTTGCAGAGGCGCTCCTGATGCGGCTCGAAATCGTCACGCTCTTTCCTGAGCTCTTCGAAGTGCTCAATCACGGGCTGCTCGGCAAAGCACGCGAGGCTGGCCGCGTCGACGTACACACGATCACGCCGCGCCGCTTCACGAGCGACCGCCATCGCACGGTCGACGACGCGCCGTACGGCGGAGGAAGCGGCATGGTTTTGATGCCCGGCCCCATCGCCGAAGCGCTCGATCATCTGGACGAGGCGAGGGCAGGGCGCGTCTCCCACCGCGTGCTGCTGACCCCGCAGGGCGAACGCTTTACTCAGGCACACGCGCGACGCCTCTCCGAGCTCGATTCGCTCACCCTTGTGTGTGGCCGCTACGAGGGCTTCGACGAGCGCATTCGCGGCGTGGTCGACGAAGAGATCTCGATCGGCGACTTCGTGCTGCTCGGTGGCGAAGTCGCAGCGCTCGCGGTGCTGGAGGCGACTGTCCGTCTGCTGCCGGGCGTACTGGGCAACGAGGACTCAGCCGCCGACGAATCGCACGCCGACGGCTTGCTCGAATACCCGCAGTACACCCGCCCCGAGGAGTTCCGCGGGCAGAAGGTGCCGGAGATCCTGCGCTCGGGCAATCACGGCGCGATTGCGCGCTGGAGGCGCAAGGAATCCCTACGGCGCACGCTCGAGCGTCGGCCGGACCTACTAGAAACTGTCGAGCTGTCGAACGAAGACCGAGTGCTGCTCAAAGAGATTGAGGCAGAGGGCTGACCCCAATCCATGCGCGGCAGCGCGAGCCCAAAGGGCGAAGCCCGGCGCGAACGCGCCGCCAAGGCAGAGCGCAGCGAAGGCCGCGGAGGCACGCTGCCCACTCGCGTGAGAGTGATGCCGAACTACGGGTGGGGGTGGGCGGGTAGATTTGACAAAAACCTCCCGACGCCACTCGCGTTCGCTGGCGCTGGCGCTGGCGCTGAACGCTGGCGCTGGCGCTGGCGCTGAACGCTGGCGCTGACGCTGGCGCTGACGCTGGCGCTGACGCTGGCGCTGAACGCTGGCGCTGGCGCTGGCGCTGAACGCTGGCGCTGGCGCTGAACGCTGGCGCTGACGCTGGCGCTGACGCTGGCGCTGGCGCTGGCGCTGGCGCTGGCGCTGAACGCTGGCGCTGACGCTGTCCCCTGAGGTACACCGCTCTGCATGCCCCGCTTCCGATTCGAATACTCTCACGATCTCGACACCGTCTTTCGTCTCATCACCGATCCCGAAGCGCTCACCACGCGCTGCGAGGCGCTGGGCGAGCGCGATGTGAAGGCCGAGGTGAGCGAGGAGGGACCCGTAACCAGGACTCGCCTTGCCCGCGAGGTCGAGCAAGAGCTCCCTGGGTTCGCGAAGCGGCTCTTCAAACCGACAAACGTGATCGTCGAGCGCGAGGAGTGGCGGAGCTTGGGCGCTCGAAAAGTCGCAACCGGCCAGCTCAAGATCGTTGGCACCGGCGCGACGATCGACTCCACAATCGAGCTCTCCCCATCGGGCGCCGGCTGTGTGTATGAGATCGACTTCGAGGTCGCGGCGAAGGCCCCGCTGATTCGCAAGAAGCTCGAAGCCTTTATCGGCGAGACCGCTCTCGAGAGCCTCCGGAAGCAACACGAACACTTCGCGCGCGTGCTCGGCTAGCGCGCACAAGCCATGTGCCTCTTCGCCTTCCTCTTCTGTCTCACCCTCCTTTCAACCCCAGCCACCGCCGGGGCACAGGACGACGAGCGCTCGTGGGACGAGAAACAGGAGGGAGGCCTCAGCGCTTCGCGGCACTCGGTGACCACCGCCTCCGTCAACGTGTTCCTGCTGCCATGGACGGCCGCCACTTGGCTCTACAACGCGCCTGGCCAAAGCACGACTCGCCGGCAGCGCACTAGCTACGCGATCGGATCGGTAACCGCTGCCGGCGCGGCGGCCAACCTCGGCTGGCTCGTCGTCGCGGGCAAGTCGTTGGGCGACTACCGCCAGCGCGAAGGTGAGTGGATGACAGTCCGCCGCGCGCGTACCCACGTCGGGTTCACCGGGGTAGACACGGCCTTCCGAACGATAAACTTGGTTGGCGGGGCCATCGCGGTGAGCCGGCGAAACGGATTCGGCTACGCGCTCCTGATCCCTAACGCGCTTCTCCTCCCGTTCCACGTCTGGGCCCTCTACGCGACAGCCCGAGAGCTACGCCATCGAAAGCGCGAAACCGCAACGGACGCCCGCAGGGTGCAGCCGATGGCATCGGGTTTCCGCTTCTGATCCCGCTCGCTGACACTGGCACCGGCACTTCTCAAGACATGCCGGGGCGCGAGCCGGAACGGCGAAGCCCGGCGCCCGCGCGCCGCCAAGCCCCAAAGGGGCGCGGAGGGAGGACTACGTGGTGGGGGTGGGCGGGTCGGATGTAACAAGAACCTCCCGACGCCGATCGCGTTCGCTGAACGCTGGCGCTGGCGCTGGCGCTGCACTACAGCCCCCTCGTGTCCCCCATCTACTGCGCCCTGGTCCATCACCCGGTCCTCGACCGCGCGGGCGACGAGGTCACCACCTCGGTGACCAACCTCGATGTGCACGACATCGCACGGAGCTCGCGGACCTACGGTCTCAGGGGCTACTTTGTCGTGAATCCCATCGAAGCACAGCGTCCGGTCGTACAGAAGATCATCGACCACTGGTCGACCGGGGCCGGTGTGAGGCGCTTTCCGGAACGGACAGAAGCCATTGGCTTGGTCCGATTGGCTCGCTCGATCGAGGAGGCGATCGCCGAGATCGAGCGCCAAGAGCAGGAGCCGCCCCGATTGGTGGCGACTTCGGCGAGAAGTGCGGCCGACCGGGGCTCCTACGCCGAGGAGCGCGAGCGGCTCCGCTCCGAGACCACGCCCACGCTCCTCCTCTTCGGCACGGGACACGGCCTGAGTCCCCGTGTTTTGGAGGCTTGCGACACGATCCTCGCGCCCATTGAAGGTCCGACGGAGTTCAATCACCTTTCGGTCCGAGCAGCCGTCGCCATCACTCTGGATCGGCTTTTCGGGAAGAGATAGCGGGCTAACAACCCGATTTGACCCCCTTTTGGCGCCGTGCTAACTCCGGGCTCCGTTTCGGAAGAGGCTTAGTGATGAGTGGAACCGTTCCTGAAATCGACGCGATTGAGAAGTCGCAACTCCGTGACCTGCCCGCATTCCGTGTGGGCGATACGGTCAATGTCCACTTCCGAATTCGGGAGGGGGAGAAGGAGCGAATCCAGGTCTTCAAAGGCGTCGTGATTCGCAAGACCGGCGGCGCAGCCGGTGCGACCTTCACCGTCCGCAAGGTCTCCGGCGGTGTCGGCGTCGAGCGCATCTTCCCGCTCCACTCGCCGCGCATCGAGAAGCTCGAGGTCGCGGCGCGCGGTCACGTGCGCCGCTCGCGCCTCTACTACCTCCGCGAGCTTCGCGGGAAGAAGGCACGTCTGCGCGAGCGCCAGCGCCACGCTTAGCACGCCGCTTTGCGTCTGTGGCCGGCTTAGCTGCTCGTTCGCTCGCTGCGAGGTGCGGGCGTGCCTCTCACTCGCTCTCTGCGGGGGCGCTCGGCCACAAACACAAACCGCCGCGCTAGGTACTTGGGTCGAGGATCGTTAGGGTCGACTCTTTGAAGGCGTTGGTGTTGGGCTCGTGCACCCAGAGGCGCCTCTCCGCGACCTTTCCGTTCATGATGCTGACGACGATGTACGCGCAGGGCCACATGAGCTGACCGCCATTGGCAAATGTTGCCGCGTCTTCCTCCGAGAAGTACGCGCCCGCATCGCAGTGGGAGTGATAGATGACTTTCACCGGGCGGCCTTCGGCGGCGGCCTGCTCGAACGTACGCGCCGCGCGCAGCTCGTTGATCTTGAAGTAGGTGTTCGATGTGCGTGGAAAGGTCACCGGGTCGAGCTTGTGGTACTTGTCGGCCTCGTTCTCCTCGCGCTGAAGCGCGTCGAGCTCAGCGGGCTCTTCGGCCGGGCCGAACACGAAGCCGCAGCTCTCGCTCGGATAGCATTCGAGCGCGTGTTGCTCGATCTCGTCCATCACGGCCCTGTCGATCTGGAGGTCGCCCGCGATCCACGGAAATGATTCACCACTCATAGTGCTTCTCCCACTTCATCGGCGCGAAGTAGCGGTCGCCGCGGTCACATGCGATGGCGACGATGCAGCCCTCGTCGATACGCTTGGCAATCTCGAGGGCGCCCGCGACGTTGGCACCCGTCGAGTGGCCGACATGGAGGCCCTCCTCTGCGGCCAAGCGGTCGGACATGTCCCAGCCGGCTTCGGTGCCAACTGGGAGAATCTCGTCGGGGAGCGTCGGATCGTAGATCGCAGGCACGAGCGAGCTCTCCATGTGCTTCAGGCCTTCGAGCCCATGAAGCGCCTCCGCCGGCTCGACCGCGATGCACCCGATCTTGCGAGCGTGTTCGCGCAACCTGCGCGTGGTGCCCATGCAGGTGCCGCTCGTGCCGAGCCCGGCGATGAAGTGCGTGATCTCGTCGCCCACCTGCTCGAGGATTTCGACCCCCGTGCCGAGGTAGTGCGCAAGCGGGTTCGACGGGTTGGAGTACTGGTCGGGATAGAAGTAGCGATCGGGATTCTCTGCGACGAGCTTGCGCACTTTGACGATCGCACCGTCGGACCCCTCCATTGGATCGCTGTAGATGATTTCCGTACCGAACGATTGCGTGATGTCTTTGCGCGCCTTCGACACGTTCGAAGGCATAACCAACTGAATGCGATAGCCCATCGCGGCACCGAACAGGCTGTAGGCCACCCCCGTGTTCCCGCTGGTCGCATCGATCAGGATCTTGTCGTTGGTGAGCCGTCCGTCTTCGATCGCATCAAGCATCATCTGCCGGGCAGGGCGGTCTTTGACCGAGCCACCGGGGTTCGCGTACTCGAGCTTGAGATAGATCTTGACGCCGGGCGTGTCCTTTTCGATCGCGCGCAAGCGGACGAGCGGAGTGTTCCCCACCGCGTCGACGATCGATTCCATCTTTCGAAGACGCATCACCCCTCGGAGCTCAACCTCAAGTCCGTCGGAAACACCCGTGCCTCAGCGACGCCAAGCGCCGCCTTGAGGTGCTCGACCGCAGAGAACGCGCCAATGATGGCAGCTGCCGGCTCCATGAGAGACGGCTCGCCCGCGAACCGCGCAACCGCGGCTCCATCGGGCACAGAGACCTCGTCTCCGGTATCCGCCTGCGAGCAGCCGGCTCGACGCAAGTAGTCCGCCGCCGCGGCAAAAGCGCTCACATCGGAGACGGCCCCGGCCGCAAACTCGGCGTCGAGCAGGCGCTCCTGGCCTGCCTCGCCGATTTCACCGAGGAGCAGTTGCCGCGCGTAACGACGCCGTGCTGCGGCGCCGAGACTCAACGCCCGCCCGCGATCGCCGGCACGATGCTCAAGGTGTCGCCCTCCTTGAGCGTCGTTTCCAGGTTGTCGAGGAAACGAATGTCCTCATCGTTCGCGTAGAGGTTCACGAAGCGCCGGACGCCCTTTTCGTCACACAGGCGGTCCTTCATGCCCGGATGATTGGCTTCGAGGTTCTCGATCACCTCGGCCACCGTGCCGCCGTCCGCGGGGACCTCGTCGGCGCCACCCGTCAGTGTTCGGAGGGGGGTTGGAATGCGTACCGTAACAGCCATGTTCGTTCCTTTCTGAGCCCTAACAGATGGGGTTTTCGGTCACGCCGCGCAAGCCGCGGTGTACCGCTCCACCTGAAGGTCTTGAATCTCTCCATTGCACAAGGGGCAGTCGCCTCTCCGACGCACCAGCGTCTTTCGAAGTACGCCCCGAAGCGCGTCGTAGTGCCAGAGCTCGCCCTCTGGGCGTTCACCCACGAGCAAGCGAAATGCGAAGGCGGCTTGCAGGCCGCCGAGGACGCCAACCACCGGCCCGACCACGCCGGCCTCGGCGCAAGTCTCAATGCGATCCGTAGGGATATCCTCGAAGAGGCAGCGCAAGCACGCCGAGCCGGGAAGGGCGCAAAACGCCCAGCCGGCCCAACGAACCGCGCCCGCTTGCACCGCGGGCACTTTGGCGAGATGCGCAGCATCGGCCACCAAGAACTTAGTCGCGAGGTTGTCCGCACCTTCTACGACCATCGTGTGCCCGGCAAGAAGCGCAAGCGCGGTTTCGGGCACGAACCGTCCCTCGACGGTACGAACCGAAAGCCGAGGGCGAAGGGCCAGTAGCGCAGCCTTCGCGCGCTCGATCTTCGAATGTCCGACGTCGGCATCGCGGTAGAGCGTCTGCCGGTGCAGGTTGCTCTCGTCGACCACGTCGTCGTCGACGATGGTGATGTGGTCGATGGCGCTCTTCGCGAGCAGACGCAACACCGGAGACGATAGCCCGCCAGCACCGACGACGAGCGCCCGCTGCTCAGCGCTCATTGGAAGTACTCCCCCAAGCTGAAGTAGCGTTCCCCGGTGTCGCAGAGGATCGTGACGACCGTCTTGCCTGGACCGAGCGCCTTGGCGACTTGCCGTGCCGCCCAGACGTTCGCGCCTGCGCTGATACCAAGGAGCAGCCCTTCGTCCGTAGCGAGCGCCAGCTTGGTATCCCATGCGTCGCGGTCCGATACGCCGATCACTTCGTCGACCACCTCCGGGTGGTAGTTCTTCGGCACGAAGCCCGCGTTGAGACCTTGAATTTTGGTGGGTCCGGGCTTGCCGCCGATGAGCACCGGGCTCGCAGCGGGTTCGACTGCAACCACGCGCGTGTGTGGATTGTGCGCCTTCAGCGCCTCGCCAACGCCGCTCACGGTACCGCCTGTGCCGACCGCCGCAACAAACGCATCGATGGTCTGACCTTCGAACGCGCGCAGCAACTCGGGCGCAGTGCTGGTCGCGTGAATCCCCGGATTGGCAGGATTGGAAAACTGCTCGGGCATGAACGCGCCGCGCTCTTCCACCACACGCCGCGCAGCTTCCATGGCGCCTTCCATCGCGCGCTCAGGCGCGGTGAGCACGATCTCGACGCCATAGGCTTCGAGCAGCGCGCGGCGTTCGAGGGACATGCTCGCCGGCATCGTGAGCACGAGCTTGTAGCCTTTGCGCGCGCAGACCAACGCGAGCCCGATGCCCGTGTTGCCGCTGGTCGGCTCGACGATGATGTTGCCTGGCTTCAATCGCCCCTGCGCTTCGGCGGCTTCAATCATCGCCAAGCAGATGCGGTCTTTGACCGAGCCACCCGGGTTGAGGTGCTCGCACTTGCCCCAAATCGTGGCCGCACCATCGGGCGAGAGCCGACGCAGCTGAACCACGGGGGTTTCGCCTACTAGATCGAGGACGCTATCGACGACGGGGGCAGTCATTAGATGGAGTAGACGTAGCGGCGAGGGGGAGCGCGGCGCACGCCATGTGCGTCGCCTCGATCGCATAGATCTTGGATCGTGATGGCGTCGAAGCACGCCTCGATGCTGTCAGAGAGCTCCAAAAATGCGTTTTCTGTAACGACCCTACTAGTCTCGTCACCCTCACCATTGGTGTCGCCGCTCGCCAAGAGGATGGGCCCTTCGAGCGCGCGTACGATGTCGCCGAGCCGGATGTCGTCCGGAGCCATCGCCAGGGCGTAGCCACCGCGCGGCCCCCGCTTCGAGGTCACCAGGCTAGCCCGCTTCAGGTCTTGGAAGATCTGCTCGAGAAAGCGAGGAGGAATGGCCTGCCGCTGCGAGATGTCTTTGATCTGGGTGGCCTTGCCACCGCTGTGAAAGGCGATGTCGAAAATGGCGCGCACGCCGTATCGGCCTTTGTTGGAGAGCTTCACCGCAAGGAATATATGGTTTCCTACATCGGTATTGTCAAGAATGGGCTCGAGCGCTTCGGCGCGTGTGGTGGGGGTGGGCGGGGGGGGAGAGCTGGGGGGCGGGTTTGGTTTATGTAGCATCCACCCGCCCACCCCCACCACGTAATCCTCCCTCCGCACCCGGCGCTTCGCTTGGGCTTGGCGGCGCCGTTGGCGCCGGGCTTCGCCGTTCCGGCTCGCGCTACCGCTCTCAAGACACGCACGGCAGTGCGAGCCCGCAGGGCGAAGCCCGGCGCCACGGGCGCCGCCAAGGCGGAGCGCAGCGAACGCCGCGGAGGGAGGACTACGGGTGGGGGTGGGCGGGTGGTGTTAACAAAAAAGCTCGAGCTACCGCGTACCTCGCGCCTACGCACACCTCGCGCCTACGCACACCTCACGCCTACGCGTCCCCCACCTCTATGGCTACTCCGCCGGCTCTGCCGGCACACGCGAATGCACCCGCGACGGCCTGTCGTCCTCGGGCACACTCGGGAGCCCCTCACCTCGGTGCAGCGTCGCGCGCTCGAGGATGGCCTCGCAGAGGTCCTCGAAGTCGTACCCGGCTCCCGCGGCGATTTTTGGCAGAAGCGACGTGGGGGTCATCCCGGGAAGGGTGTTGACCTCGAGCACGTATTCGTTCTCGTCAGCGGTGACGAGCAGGTCCACTCGGGTCGCACCCGTTGCGCCGACGGCGTGAACCGCGCGCTCGGCGAGGTTGAGCACCCCTTGGTACCGCGTCGGCGAGAGCCGCGCGGGGAAGTGATACTCGCTCTGTCCCTTTTGGTACTTCGACTTGTAGTCGTAGAAGCCACCCTTTGGCTCGATTTCGATTGCCCCGAGTGCGTTGCCATCGAGCACGCCGACGGCCACCTCGCGGCCGCGGATCAAGCGCTCGACGAGAATCCAATCGTCGAAGCGGGCGGCGTCTTCGCAGCGCTGCTTGAGCTCGCTCAGTCCGCTCGCGGCACCGGCCCCCACGCTCGAGCCACCGCTACGCGGCTTCACGAAGCTCGGGAAACCGAAAGAGCTGTGAATCTGCTCGAGCCGGCCGAGGTCGTCTCGCCGCACTACGTAGTACGAAGGCGTAGGCACGTTGTAGAGGCGGAAGAGCTCCTTGCTCTTGAGCTTGTCCATCGCAAGAGCGCTCGCGAGCACGCCCGAGCCCGTGTAGGGAATCCCCATCGTCTCGAGCATCCCCTGGATGCAGCCGTCCTCGCCGTAGGTTCCGTGCAGCGCGATGACCGCAACATCGATGGTCGTCTGCCGGAGCACCCGGTCGATGTCCGCGTCCACGAACACCTTCTGCACGCGGTAGCCGCGCGCCTTGAGGGCCTCGTACATCGCCTCGCCGGTCTTGATGGAGATGTCGCGCTCCGCGCTCACGCCACCAAGCAGAATGCCGATCTCTTTTTCCTTCATCCCGTTCTCCTTGACCGGCTCTCTATGCGAAGAGCGGGCCACCCCCACTTTCCCCCGAAAACCGTGTCTGGCGGTTCGGAGTCCGTGTCTGCCGTGCCACGAGGGCGATGCCCGTCTGACACGAAAGAACGCCGCCCATACCGTTCTGGCTGTAACAGCGGCGATCGGGCAGAGCCAATTACCCGCAGGGCCCCTCGTATGGACCCCGGGCGTTTTGAAGTCAAATCCAGGGGGGTTAAGCGGGGTCCTGAGACTTTCGAGGGTTGTTTCATTGCCTCGCCCCAGCGTCGATGGTACCGAGAAGGTTAACGAAGCGGGTCATGGGACCCGCTGAACGATTTCAACAACGATTTTGTCCGGTCGGAGTGCGAACGAGCATGGCGCTTAGCCCTCAGGGCTGCGCATCGATGCGCGGGTGGAGCGAATCAACGCTCCCCGACGCCATGGCCTTTGCGCCGCTCACCATCGCCCACCGGAGTGACAGGAACGACTACACCAATGACATTCACGGAAGCAGCCGTGGAGGTTCTCCGCAGCGTCGGAAAGCCCCTCCACTACAAGAAAATCACCGAAATCGCGATCGAGAAGAACCTTCTATCGCATGTCGGTAAAACCCCTGAAACCACGATGAGCTCGAGGCTCTCGACCATGGTCAAAAAGGACCGTGGCGACGCCCCGATCGTCAAGATCAAGCCGGGCGTCTTTGCACTTCGCGACTCGGCCGAGCAGGCCGAGGACGAGACGGCGGACAGCACGCCACCCGAGAGCGACGCGCCTGAGGCCGTCGAGGCGAGCGACGAGGCTCACGCAGTCGCCCAAGAAACCGCGGCCGACGGACCTGAAGAAGAGTCGAGCATTACGGCGCAAGAGCACCCAGGTGCAGACTTTTTCCCTGAAGAGGACGACGACGATGAGCTGATTCTCGCCAACCTCGACGACGACTCCGGAGAGAACAAGCGCCCCCGCAAGCGCCGGCCGCGTCGCCGTCGAGACCGGGATTCCGATGGAGGTGGATTCGAGCGAGTCCCGCGAAGCCCGCCCAGAGCGTGCTGAGCGCTCCGAGCGCCGCTCGCCAGCGCGGCGCCGTCCGCCGCGAAAGGAGCCGGAAGCTCCCGCCACCCGGGCAGCCGAGGCCGGTGAGCCGCTTGGACGAGACCTCGCCGACGCTATCGAAACAGCCCTGCGAACCCGAGGGCGCCAGCCCCGGACCCTCCTGCAGGTGGCCGAGAACCTGATCGAAGGCGGCCGCCTGGCCGGCTCCCCGGCGACCCTGGCGCCGACCCTGTCGGCCGCTATCCGCGGGGACAACGCGAAGCGCCGCGCGAACGGTGCTCGACCGCGGTTCCGAGAGGGCGATGGCCAGGTGACTCTCCTCGAGTGGGAGTTGCCGAACGAAGCGGTCAACGCTGAGCGTGACGCCCTCCGGGCGGCCGACCGCCAGCGGCACAGCGTCCGCCGTGCCTTGACCAACCGCATGAAGGACCTGCCCGACGGCGCGCTGCTCGAGCTACTCGCCGCGTGGCTCAATGCCGTTGGTGTCCACTCGCTCAGAGCCGTTCGGGCCGACGCTGGGGACTTCGCCCTCGCGGGCACGCTTCGTCGCGGCCCCGAAGAGACTCCTCTCGCGATCAGCATCTACAAGGGACGCGCACCGGTGGACAAGGACGCCGTCGTGGCGTTGCGCGGCGGACTTCACAACTTCGACCACGCGCGGATCGGTTGGGTGGTCACGCTCGGGAAAGCGGTAGACGGCACAGCGGCGGAAGGTCACGCCGAAGGCGCGGCACCGTGTGCGGTGTTCGACGGCGACGCACTCGCAGCTTCGATGGAAGAGGTCGGTGTTGGCCTGCAGCGCGTGTCCCTGCCTCTGGCCATGCTGGACCTCGAGCTGCTCGACTCACTCGGCGGCGGCGCGGCGCGAACCCATAGCAACGCCGCGAGCACAGATGACAGCAGCGAAGCGAACGGCAACAAGCGTCGCCGAAGTCGCCGACGCGGCCGACGGCGCGGCTCCCGTGACGAAGAGGGCCCGAGCGAAGAGAGCGCCGCAGCCGGCGAGGAATCGAGCGATTCGAAGCGCCCCGCTGAGGAACCGTCCGAGACGCAGTCGGCGTCGGACTCCGCGCCGGAACCGCCTGAAGACACAAAGGAAAAGGCTGCAGACGTGGCCCCAGAGCCTCCGGCCGAAGCCGAGCAGCTGTAGCGAAACGGATACACCTCCTTTGCGTGGGGTGGCGCAAGGTATGCGCATGACCTACCGTCCTGGCCTCTCGATGGTTATCGGGGGGGTAGGTTATGCGGATCGCTCTACTACTTGTCGGCGTCGTTCTTGTGAGTGCCTGGCACTCGCACTCGGAAGCGGGTCCTTCGTCCAGCGAGCCTGCGCCCGCAGAAGATGCGGAAGCCATCGACTACCGCGCCGCCGTCGGTGACCACCCGAGCTCGCTCGCGTTGGCCCGCGCCATCGACGCTCGCTTGATCGTTCGAGAGAGCCGTGCGGGCGAGCCGATTCACGTGCAGCACTGCCGCGTCGTCGCCGGCGGATGCAGAGCGCGCATCGCGACATTGTCGCGTGTGATCACGGAGTCGAGCAACCGCGCGGGCGTGGATCCGTTCCTCACCGCCGCCATTGCCATGCGCGAGTCCGGGCTCAACCCGCTCGCCGTGAGCCAGGTTGGTGCGCGGGGCGTGGTTCAACTCAACCCGAAGTACCGAGGCAAGACGGTCCCGTTCGTCTACAACGACAGCTACCGCGAGCAGTGCGGACGGCGCCCCGGCGCCTGCCAGCGTGAGGTGATCGAGGCTGGCCTCGGCCTCTATCGCTGGGCGGTGAGCCGCTGTGGCGGCGACGTCCAGAAGGGACTCGCCTGGTACAACTCCGGGCGCTGCGACAAACAGAACGGCTATGCCTCGTCGGTGCTGAGGGAGCGACGCCGCCTCCTTCGACTCGCGAAGGATAGCGGGCCGGCGCAGGCCGCCGTCTTCGTCAATTAAGTCGCTGATTTCTGGGAAACGATGAGTCTCTCGAAGGCCTCGCCGAGCGCCTCGGCCACTCGCTCTATCACGCTCGTGTCGGCCGCCGGGTCGTTCGCGCACAGGACCCCCACCATCCGCGCGCCGATGAGGACCGGGACGATCACGACCTCGCGGCCGTGGCTCCCGAAGGCCGCTCGGAACAGCTGGTCTGCGGCGGTCTGGCCGTAGGCGCCGCGGAACACCTTGCCGTTGTGGAGGACCTCGTTGAGGATCGAGGGATTGCTCGCAGGCACCCACAGGCTGCGAATGCTCCCGCTCGTGACGTCTTCACCCGCGCCATCCCATCCTCGAAAGACCCCCTTTCGCAGGGCCAGGAACGCGGCGCCGCGAGACATCATCAAGCAGGCCTGACACGCCACCCCGACGGCGTCGTCACGGGTGTCGACGCGCCTGAGCTGGACGAGGTGCGCATCGATGGCGGAATCCGAGACACCTGGAGGTCTCGGAGCGGATCGCCAGGAGGGAGTTTGCGAGGCCGGAGGAACGGATGCGGAAGGGACGGCGCTCGGCGTCTTTGACACGGTCGGCAGAGCAACGTGGCTCGACTGCGGCGTCAGCGATACATCCCGCTCGGTCGCCGACCGGCTCCACGCGCGATCCCACTCCGGACTCGCGGTGGAAGCGAAACCGGCAACCGCGGGCTCCAAGTCGTCCAGTGTTTGATCGGTGTCGCTAGCCTTTTCCTGCACCAAAGGAACTACGTCGCTCGGAGGGCGCGAGCGCGCGACGGCGACCGGATTGCTCACCATCGTTGGCCGGTCTGGCGGATAGGCCCGGTCGATCGCCGAAAGTAGATCCGAGAGCTTGGCGACCGTGGGCAGGATGCGACCACCAAGCGCCGAGCTGAGCTTCTCGACCGCGACTTCGTCGGTGGGGTCGGCCATGGCCACGACGGCGCCGGCGGCGCTCGGACGCAAGGGCATCGCACAAAGATCGTGCGCGTCGGCCGCGGACACGCGACGTACCAAGTGAAGATCGGCGCGCGCAAGCTCGGGGGTCTGCAACATCGGACCGAACCCCCTGGTCACGAAGAACCCGGCGAGCGTCCGCTCGTCGAGGCCTTGTGCGACCAGGTTCTGAATCACCCGGCTCGACGAGACGAGTGGATCCCGAGGGTCACTCGCGCGTGCCTGCGCCTCCGTGACGAGTCCCGCCTCGACGAGCTGGTCGACCAATTGCCCTGACATACCCGATTCCTACCCAGGCTCGCCGCGTGCGGCAAGCACGAGAGACTGATAGCATCGCAAGTCTATGGCAAGGGTCCTGCACATCGAGGATGACCCCAACAATCGGCGCCTCGTGCAGAAACTGCTCGGGGCCGCCGGGCACGAGGTTATCGAGGCCGAAGGCGGAGTTGAGGGCATTCAGCTCGCTCGCGACAGCCAACCGGACCTGGTCTTGGTTGACATCAACATCCCGGACCTGGACGGATATGAGGTAACGCTGCGCCTGCGGGGGATTCCGGCCCTTCAAGCAGTCCCCATCGTCGCGATAACGGCGGAGGGCGACCGCGATTCGACATTGGCGGTCGGTTGCGATGGATTCATCGCCAAGCCGATCGATGCCGCGCTCTTTGCCGACACCATCGCCCAGTTCCTGCAGGGACATCGGGAATGGGCGGAGGGCGCAAGCGACACGTTGCTGAGAGAGCGGACGCAGAAGATCGTCGAGCGCCTCGAGAAGAAGATCGTCGAGCTCTCGGAGACCAATCAGCGCCTGGAAGACGTCGCGCGGCTTCGAAGGGAGTTCCTGCAGAACGTGAGCCACGAGCTCGCCACTCCGATGACGCCGGTGGTCGGCTACCTCCGTCTCTTGCTCAACGAGGAGCTGGGTCCGCTCACCGACCTGCAACGCAAGTGCCTCGGTTCGATCGAGAGCTCGACGCAGCGCCTTCGGTCGGTGGTCGACACGCTGCTCGACGTGAGCTCGCTCGAAACTGGGCGCATGCACTACTACACGCGCGAGTACGACTTCCGCGCCGTCTGCAACAAAGCGATCGATCAGATTCGTCCGAAGCTAGACGAGCGTGACGTAACTCTGGTCGAACGCGTGCGCGAGGAACCGATGCCAGCCCTTGGCGATCCGGATAAGCTGCTTCGCGCGATGGCGCACGTGCTCGACAACGCCTGCAAGTTCACACCAACCGGCGGAGAGGTCGCGGTCGAGGTGCGGGCGGAGGGCGACGACGGGTACTCGTTCGAGGTGGCCGACAGCGGCCCGGGCGTCCGACCCGAGCACATCGCCCGCATCATGGAGCCGTTCTATCAAGTCGATGGCTCGGTCACGCGCGACCACGGTGGCGTCGGCTTGGGCCTCGCTTTTGCGCGGCGAGTCACCGAAGCACTCGGTGGCGGGATCGAAATCTCGAGCCCACCTGCGGGCGCGGTCGCCGAGCGGCAGTTGTCGGGGACGCTCGTCGAGCTCCGCGTAAGCCGTTCTCCGGAGCGGCCCGAGATGCGAGCCAAGTGATCTACTTAGACCACCACGCCGCGGCGCCTGCGCCGCAGGCCGTCCGTCGCGCCATGCAAGAAGCGGCCGCGGTGGCGTGGGCGAACCCGTCGAGCACCCACGCGGCTGGACGAGCCTCCCGGCATCTCCTCGAGGCGGCCCGTGAAGCCGTCGCCCGGACCCTCGGGGCCAGCCATGCGGACGTCGTTCTCACAGGCGGCGGCACTGAAGCATGCAACCTCGGCATCCGCGGCGTCGCCGCCGGACGTCGCCGAATCGTCTCGACGGGGGTTGAGCATCCGGCGGTCACGAAGAGCGTCGAGCGCTTCGAACGGGAGGGGGGGGAGGCGGTACTCCTCCCGGTGCCTCGTGGCTGCCCGCCATCGGTAGAGATGCTCGCGGCCCACCTCGATGCGGAGACGGCGGTTGCGGTTCAATGGGTCAACCACGAGACCGGGACCATCTTTCCGGTTTCGGCCTACGCGCGAGCGTGCCGAGCCCACGGAGCGCGCCTCTTCATCGACGCCACCCAGGCGCTCGGCAAGCTGCCCGTCGACGTCGAAACACTCGACGCAGATGCGGTCGCTGTCGCAGCGCAGAAGATCGGCGGGCCCGCGGGCGCGGCGGCCTGTTGGCTGCGTCGAGGCCTCGACGTAGAACCCGTCCTCGATGGTGGCTCACAGGAACGAGGCCGCAGGCCCGGCACCCCAGATACCGCGAGTATGGTCGGTTTCGGCGCCGCCTGCGGCTTGGTCGATGACCGACTGGACGCCCAGCTAGCGATCGCCACACTCCGCGACCGCCTCGAGGCGAGCCTGCGAGAGCTCGGAGGCCTCGCGAACGCGAGCGAAGGGCCTCGCGTCGGCACCGTCGCAAACCTGAGCTTCGAGGGCTGGGAGGGCGCGCTGCTGGTCGCCGCGCTCGACCTCGAGGGCGTCTGCGTCTCGACCGGAGCCGCCTGCTCGTCGGGCCTGCAGGAGCCTTCCGCCGTGATTCGCGCCATGTATCCGGATGAGCAGTGGCGGGCTGGATCCGCGCTTCGAATCAGTCTAGGTATCGAGACGACGCCGAACGATATCGAGACGGCAATACGAGCCTTTCGGCAGGTTCTGGCACGCGCGAGCGGGTAGAACCTCAAGCGAATTGGAAGTCTACCGAGCGTGGCTTCAGGTGTTTTCTGGATTTGCCCCCTAAGTATATGAAATCCAAGCGTTTTAATGTTCTGTAATTTCGGAAACCTTGTTTTCTATTTAGTGGAACGAACCACGGCATATCTGTTCAGTGGTGTGATGGAATGACGGGAATGAAGCGAGTGTTGGTTGCGATGAGCGGGGGCGTGGACTCCTCCGTCGCGGCGGCGTTGCTCCACGAGGCCGGCCACGACGTGGTCGGCGTCACGCTCCATCTGTGGGACGCCGACGGCGAGCAGCAGGTTGGGCGGTGCTGCGCGCCTGAGGACCGGGACGACGCCCGCCGGACCGCAGAGCACCTCGGCATCCCGCACTACGTGCTCGATGAACGGGAGGCGTTTCGCAAGCACGTCATCGATCCCTTCGTCACGGATTATCAGGCCGGTCGCACGCCGATCCCCTGCGTGAGCTGCAACCGCACCGTGAAGCTCACCTATCTCGCCGGCGTTGCCCGCCGCTTCGATGCGACCCATATCGCGACCGGTCACTACGCCCGTCTCGACCGTGGGGGCGACGGAAGCCTTCGACTGCTGCGCGGGAGGGATGGCGACAAGGATCAGAGCTATTTCCTGTTCGGTTTGCCCCAATCGACGCTCGAGCGCCTGGTCTTCCCGCTCGGCGAGCTGACGAAGTCGGAAGTCCGAGAGGCGGGCCGCCGACTTGGCGTGCCGAACGCCGACAAGCCCGAGTCGCAGGAGCTTTGCTTCGTGCCGGATGGTCGGGTCGGCGACTTCGTCAATCGGCAAGGGACGCCGACCACCGCCGGGCGCATCGTGGACTCGCAAGGAGAGGTCCTCGGAGCGCACGACGGAATCGCCAACTTCACACGGGGACAGCGGCGCGGGCTAGGTCTCGGCGGCGGGGGCGCACGCTATGTTCTTCGAATCGTTCCGGATACTGCGGAGGTCGTCGTCGGCGACGAAACCGAGCTCTATGACGCACAGCTCATCGCGACGGACGCACACTGGATCGGGGCCCCGCCCGCGGCCGCCTTTCAAGGGGAGGTCCGCATCCGGTACCGCCATCGCGGTGCGCGCGCCGACATCATCCCGAGCGGCACCGGGTTTGAAGTGCGTTTCGATGAGCCACAGCGAGCGATTACACCGGGCCAGGCGGCGGTGGTGTACCGTGGCGACGAGGTGATCGGTGGCGGCTTCATTGCCTAGGACGGCCGGTCGGGGGTACTGATGGCGCGCAAGCGCGTGCTGCAAGGCGAGGTTCGAGCGATCGGACGCGGCGGAGACGCGGTGACGGAAACCGGGGAGGGTGTCGTGTTGGTGCCGGGAGCCTTGCCCGGCGAACACATCGAGCTGGAGCCAACCGCCTCGAAGCGCGGCGCTGCGCGCGGCCGGTTGAGGCGGATCCTGCGCCCGAGCGAAGCCCGCGTGGACCCGCCGTGTGTGCATGCCCCGCGTTGCGGCGGGTGCCCATTGATGATCGCAGACGTCGACGCACAGCGCGAGATCAAGCTCGGGTTCTTGCGCGATGCGTGCCGCGGACTCCCGGGCGCCGAAGAGACGGAGCCGCAATGGGTGCCGTCTCCCAATGCCTTCGGGTATCGGCGCCGCGCGCGCTTCGCGTGGCACGGTGGCACCCTCGGCTACCGCGCGCTTCACTCCAAACACGTCAACGACGTCGACGCATGTATCGTGCTCATGGCGCCCCTAGGAGCGGCCTGGTCCGCCGTTCGTTCATGCCTCACGCCCGCGCTGAGAGGATCGGGCGAGATCCAGTTGCAGCTCGGCTTCGCTGATCGGGTCATCGTCGCGCTGACGACGAGCGCCGACCCAACGCCTGAGATCTTCGACGCGTGCGCGGCGCTGAGTCGGGAGCCGTCAATCGCCGGTGTGAGCCTTCGGACCGCTGGAGGAGGCGCGCCCGCGACATGGGGCGACGAGCACCTGGTGCTGTTCTCGCAAGCGAACGACGGGATCAACCGAGCGCTGGTGCGCACGGTCGCGGAGCTCGCGGCTCCGGAAGGGCTTCGAGTCCTCGAGCTTCACGCTGGCGTCGGCAACTTCACAGTCGAGCTCGCGTCCCATGGACCGTCCGCGTTGGTCGCGGTCGAACAGGATCCACACGCCGCACGAGCGTGCCAAGCGGCGCTCGAACGAAAGGGCCTTCGGGCGCGCGTGACCGTTGGCGACGCAAACCAACCACCGAAAGGCCGGTACGACGTCGTGGTGCTCGACCCGCCGCGGCAGGGAGCGCGAGCGCTCTTCGAGCAGTCCGAGCTCTGGCGTGGACCGAAGCGGGTCATCTACGTCTCCTGCGACACCGCAACGCTGGCGCGCGATCTCCATCTCGTCACAGGAAGGGGCTACCGGATCGATCACATGATCGGCTTCGACATGTTCCCACAGACTGCGCACCTGGAATCTCTGGTCCGGCTCGTCCGCGCTTGATGCATCGCTCTCATTGCCGCGCGTTGCTGCGAGCGCTAGCTTCTCCGGACCTATGCGCTGTCCCTACTGTGGAACCTTAGAAAACCGGGTGATCGACTCCCGGCTGTCTCAAGCGGGCGAGGTCACCCGTCGACGGCGCGAGTGCGAGCACTGCGGGCGACGCTACACGACCTACGAGCGAGTCGAGCAGACCTTGCCGCTCATCGTCAAGAACGACGGACGACGCCAGCCGTACGACCGCGACAAGCTTCACGCCGGACTTCGCCGCGCATGCGTCAAACGCCCCGTTTCCGCCGAGGCACTCGAACGCTTCCTGCACCAGGTGGAGCGCTGGCTTGTCGATACCGGGGAACAGGAGGTCACCTCGTCGCGCCTCGGTGAGCATGTGCTCCTCGAGCTTCGCGGCGTGGACCAGGTGGCGTATGTCCGCTTCGCAAGCGTGTACCGCGACTTCCAGAACGTGGGCGAGTTCCTCGACGAGCTCGGCAAGCTCAAGGACTGACATGTGGTCGGACTTCGAGCGCGAGGCGATGGCGCAAGCGATTGCTGAAGCCAAGCGTGGCAGGCCGAGCCCGAACCCGCGCGTCGGCGCAGCCATCGTTCGGGAGGGTTCGGTGGTCGCGCTTGGACACCACGCAAAGGCCGGGCGTGCGCACGCCGAAGTAGACGTGCTTCGAAACGCAGGGACAGACGCCGAGGGTGCGACGCTCTACGTGACCTTGGAACCTTGCAATCATCGGGGCCGCACGGGTCCCTGCACCGAGGCGATTCTCGAGGCCGGCATAGGCCGCGTCGTGATTGGCTGTCGTGACCCAGCGCCGCACGTACCGGGCGCCATCGAGAGACTCGAAGCCGGTGGTGTCGAAGTCGACGTCGGCCTCTTGGAGGATGAGTGCACCGCCTTGGTTGCTGATTTCGCCAAACACATCAAAACGGGCCGCCCGCATGTCACATTGAAGGCAGCGATCACACTGGACGGAAAGATCGCCACTCGCACCGGGGACTCGAAATGGATTACTGGGGAGGCGGCGCGCACCGAAGCGCATCGACTCCGAGATGATGCGGACGCGATCCTCGTCGGCGTGGGCACAGTGTTAGCGGACGATCCTGCGCTGACGGTGCGACACATCCCTGGGCAAGACCCGGTCCGAGTCGTGCTCGACGCCAACCTTCGAACTCCCGCTGACGCAGCGGTGCTCGGCGGCGCAAGTCGCTCGGGCGCGGAAGTCTTGATCTTCCACGCCGACGATGCTGGCGAGGTCCGCCGCGAGGCACTCCGCCGACCCGGCGTCGAGCTCATCGCGGTTTCCCGGCACGCGCGCGGAGTGGATCTGGCCGAGGTTCTCGACGTCTTGGGCAACCGCGACGTCGTGCGGCTATTGGTCGAAGGCGGGGCGCGCGTGCATGGCACCCTCTTGGATCTCGGACTGGCCGATCGCGCCGCTATCTTCATAGCCCCGCGAGTGGTGGGCGACGCGAGCGCCCTTTCTTTCGCAGCGGGGACGGGCGCCGCGTCAATCGCGCAAGCGTGGCGCCTGGTTCGCACCGAGGTTCGAACCTTTGACTCAGATTGGCTCGTGACAGGCGACTTCGAGAGGATGCAGTAGATGTTCACAGGGTTGATAGAACAGATAGGGACCGTCGAGGCGCTCGACCAACAGGAAGATGGGATGTCGATTCGCATCGCGTGCGCGCTTCATCCCTACACACTTGGGGAGTCGATCGCGGTCAACGGAACGTGTCTCACCGTGAAGTCGTTTTCCGACGCGCACTTTGACGCAGACGCGTCGCCCGAGACGCTCGACAAGACGAACCTCGGCAACCTGTCGACCGGCGATCGCGTGCACCTGGAGCGAGCGATGGCGCTTGGCGACCGGATTGGCGGCCACATGGTCACCGGTCACGTCGACGGCGTCGGCACGCTGGCCGGACGGGAGCCTGAGGGCGACTACCTTCGCGTCACATTCGAGGTGCCGAACCGGCTCGCACCTTTCCTCGCCCCGAAGGGCTCGATCACCGTCAACGGCGTCAGCCTGACGGTGAACGCGGTAGAAGGCACGCGTTTCGACGTCATGCTCGTGCCGTACACGCTCGACGAAACGACCTTCGGGCAGATGCAGCGAGGGGCCCCAGTGAATCTCGAAGTCGACATCCTGGCCAAGTACGTGGCCAGCTTGATGGGCAAGCCCGGCGTCGACGCGCCCGACCACGGATGATTTGCAGCTTCCGCTGGTATGGCTTGCTCTTTCGCGTCATGGTGGCGGCCATATGACGAGCGCGATCGAGCGGGTCGTCGCGGCACTGGATGACATCCGCCGAGGCAAGATGGTCATCCTGGTCGACGACGAGGACCGCGAAAACGAGGGCGACGTTTGCATGGCGGCCGAAATGGCGGACGCCGAAACGATCAACTTCATGGCACGGCACGCGCGCGGGCTGATCTGCTTGAGTCTGACCGAGGATCGAATCCGCCAACTCGACCTCCCGATGATGGTCGACGACAACCGCTCCTCGCGATCGACGGCATTCACGATATCGATCGAAGCCAGACATGGCGTCACGACCGGGATCAGCGCCGCGGACCGCGCGCAGACGATCGTCACGGCGGTCGCCGACAACGCCGGCCCAGCCGACCTCGTGAGCCCAGGCCACGTCTTTCCGCTCAAGGCCGTCCCCGGCGGCGTGCTGCAGCGAACCGGACACACCGAGGGCTCCGTGGATCTCTCGAGGCTCGCCGGGTTGAGACCTGCGAGCGTCATCTGCGAGATCATGAAAGACGACGGCACGATGGCCCGCTACCCGGACCTCATCGCCTTCGCCAAGGAGCACGATCTTCGGCTGCTGACGATTGCGGACCTGATTCAGTACCGGCTCGCGCGCGAGCGTCTCGTCACGCGGATCCGGCAGACCGGGGTAAGAATGCCGACCGGCCAAACGTGGACGGCCTCCGTGTACCAGGTGCAGGTCGACGACCGGCAGCAGTTCATGGCGCTCAGCTACGGCAAGATCACGCCCGCGCCGACGATGGTGCGAGTGCACCGCGGCAGTGTGCTCGGGGATGCCTTCCAGGTCCGGATGCGAGAGCGCGTACACATCGCCGACTGCGTGTCCGCCATCGAACGCGAGGGCAACGGCGTCATCCTGTTCTTGCCAGGCCACCCGGACCCCGAAACCGATCTCGCTTTCTACCTCGGCGAGCCCATTCCGCGTCCTCCGGAAGAGCCCGGAGTAGTGCTTCGAGAATACGGCTTCGGCGCGCAGGTGTTGTCGGACCTCGGACTCCGTCAGCTCCGCATTCTCACCAACCGACCCCGACGCATGCCGAGCCTCGACGCGTATGGCCTCCAGGTGGTCGATCAGCTCAGCGTGTCGCCAGGCGGCGAGCTCGGCCCGGCGAGCTCGCCCACCGGAGAGGCCCCGTGAGCCAAGATCAGAACCCCCCGCTCGTCGAGATCCACGCGCCGGCCGACGCGCGCTTCGCGATCGTCTGGTCGCGCTTCAACTACGCGGTCGTCCGGAAGCTCCTCGAGGGAGCCAAGGCGTGCTTCTCGGAGCACCGCGTCGACCCGAGCTCCGTCTATGTCGTCGAAGTGCCGGGCGCGTGGGAGCTGCCGTACGCGTCCCAGCGACTCGCGCAGAGCGGCCGATTCGATGCGGTTGTCGCACTCGGCGCGGTGATCCGCGGCGGCACCCCTCACTTCGACTACGTCTCCGAGGGCACGGCGCTTGGTCTTGGGCGTGTATCTCTCGATACCGGCGTGCCGGTGGCGTTCGGGGTGCTCACCACCGACGACGAGGCGCAGGCGTTCGACCGCGCCGGAGGCGCTCACGGCAACAAGGGCCGCGACGCCGCACTCACAGCCATCGAAATGGCACTGTTCGATCGCAAGTTGGCTGACGATGGGATTACGACGAAAAGGGCGTGAAGCGGCGCTGCGCATCCTGTACCTCATGGATGTGTCGGGTGCGAGCGACGCGCAGGCGATCAAGCACTACTGGGGGCACCTGGTCGAGGAGCCGGAGCCTTCTGAAGAGCAGGACTTCGCCAACCAGATGGTGCGCGCCTACGCCGACAACAAAGAGGGAGTCGACGGCCTCATTCGCTCGTCGAGCCACCATTGGCGATTGGAGCGGATGCCTATCGTGGACCGCAACGTTCTTCGGGTAGCCATCGTCGAGCTGCAGACGATGACGGACATCCCCAAGCGCGTGACGCTCAACGAAGCTGTGGAGCTCGCGAAGCGTTTCGGCTCGGAGGGCAGCGGCTCGTTCGTGAACGGCGTGCTTGACCGCATTGCGACCGAGCTCGGGAAGCAGTGACCACCTACGACTTCGTGGCCCCATCCATGCAAAGCCTCGATAGGCTCCAGGCCGAGGTCATCGTTCTACCTTTCTTCTCGGACGAGCGTCCGCTGACGGGCGCTGCGGCGCTGCTCGACTGGCGCCTCTGTGGCGCACTCTCCCGCAAGCTCTTCGCGGGGCACCTCGATGGCCATTTTGGCGAGAAAGGCATGATCGCAGCACCGCCAAAGCTAAAGGCAGAAGGGCTGCTCCTAGTCGGCCTCGGGCAAATGACGTCGTTCGACACGAGTGTCGCGGAGCGGGCGTGTTCCGTGATTGCAGATGCGCTGCGCGAGTCGAAGGTGACGACGGCTGCCATGACGTTGCCAGGTCGGAGCCTCGACCTCGTCAGCGCATTGGACGCGATGCAGCTCTGGCTCGCCGCGATCCAAGACGATGAAGCGCTTGAAGAGGTGAGCGTCATCGAACGCACGGAAGAGCATCGCGCCCTCGGATCCCTCCTCGACGGCCTGCGGCGGCAATCCGAGTCGCCGCTTCGCGAACGCCCATGAACCCACTCCCGCGCACCCGCTGTGGCGATTCGCCCTAGCGGCCGCGGCGTTTCGGCTTCTTCTGCGCGCGTTTCTTAGGCGCCGCTTTGCGCTTCTTCGGAGCGGCCTTCCTCTTTGTGGCCCGCTTTGGCGTAGCGCGCTTCTTTGGCGCGGTGCGCTTCTTGCGGTGCGCGGCGCGCTTCTTCGCGGGCCGCTTCTTGGGTGCCGCTTTCTTTTTGGCAGCCGCCTTCTTCTTCGCGGGTCGCTTCTTCGCGGGCCGCTTCTTGGCTGCCGCTTTCTTTTTGGCAGCCGCCTTCTTCTTCGCGGGCCGCTTCTTCGCGGGCCGCTTCTTGGCTGCCGCTTTCTTTTTGGCAGCCGCCTTCTTCTTCGCGGGCCGCTTCTTCGCGGGCCGCTTCTTGGCTGCCGCTTTCTTTTTGGCAGCCGCCTTCTTCTTCGCGGCCGCCTTCTTCTTCGCGGCCGCCTTCTTCTTCGCGGCCGCCTTCTTCTTCGCCGCCGCCGCCTTCTTCGCCGCCGCCTTCTTCCGTACCAGCTCCGCCTTCTTCTTCGCGGCTGCCTTCTTCCGTGCCAGTTCGGCTTTCTTCTTCGCCGCCGCCTTCTTCTTCGCCGCCGCCGCCTTCTTTGCTTCGGCCTTCTCGCGATCGGCCTTGCGCTTTTCCGCGGCTTTTCGTGCGGCTTCCTCCTTCTTCAAGCGAAGCTGCTCGGCCTTCTCCTTCGCCTCAGCCTTCTTACGGGCGGCCTCGGCCGCGCGTCGGACGGCCTCCGCCTTCTTCTTGGTCTCGGCCTTCTTGCGGGCGGCCTCTTTGCGGGCCTCCGCCTGCGCCTTCGCGAGCTCACGAAGGTCGATTGCCTTGGTCTCGACCCGCTTACGGGTCTTCTTGGGCTTTTCGTCCTCTTCGGTAGCCTCGTCCTCAACCGGTGGCTTTGGGGCCGGAACGTAGGGTCTCCTCGGGGCCGGCCGGCTCGCCTTGATCCCGGAGAGCGGAAGATGGCCGGCCTTCTTCGCGGCGTCGTACGCCGCCTTCATCGCGCCAGGCCTGGCGAAATAGTCCTTCATCTGATCGAGGTAGAGGTTCTTCCAGATCGATTCACAGGCGTCGCGAAGGCCGGGAGGGATCCTGGTCTGCGTCACCTCGACCTTGGTGCCTCCAGCGACCGGCTCGAAGGTGATGTCTACCTGGGCATCGTTTGCGCCCTTCGGAAAATCGCGGGTGCGCCAGGTCATCGCAATGCGGCTGCCGGTCACGAGATACACGTGCGTCGCATCGATGAAACCATCGTGTGCGACCACACGCCCGCCTACCCAGGGGTCCACCGTTGCCCGTGCTCCCGTGAAAGCACTGTGGTGGCGCTCGTCCATCCACGCAGAATAAATACGGTTTGGGCTCGCGGGTATCACGGACGAGACAGTGAATTCTTCCATGTCCATCGTCCTAAGTTCCTTGACTTGCTCGCCTGTATAAGTCCAGGAAACCCATTTGAAAACCAGAAAATTGCGTTCGACGTGCTCTCAAGCTGGCCATTTATGACATTGTTGTAAGCTCTCCGGGCGACTTCTGCACACAAAAGCGTAGATCGTCGGCGCGCTCTTGACCCGGCCAAGCGCCGTGCTTCGATGCATTCCTCTATGACTGAGGCAGGCCCCCGGCACCAGTTCTGGATCGACCGTGGCGGCACGTTCACGGACTGCATCCATCGCGACCGGCAGACGGGCGTTCTGCGCGTGACCAAGGTCCTATCCTCGGATCTCGCGCCGATCACGGGGATTCGGGCTCTCTTGGGGCTCGGAGACGGTACGCCCATCCCGCCGGCCGAGGTCCGCATGGGAACGACGCTTGCCACCAATGCGCTGCTTGAGCGGGACGGTTGCCCGTGCGTGCTCGTGGCGAACGAGGGGCTTGGAGACCTCGGCACGATCGGCGATCAGACACGGCCCGAGCTCTTCGCGTTGGCGATCGAGAAGCCCGCGCCGCTCCCGGATTTCGTCATCGAGATTGGCGCCCGGACCGCCGCGGACGGCACGGAGCTCCGTCCCCTCGCGCGCGAAACGCTCCGAAAAGCGCTTTTGCAGGCCCAGGCCGCCGGCGCGGTCTCGGTCGCGGTTTCACTCATCCATGCCTACCAAGATGGAACCCTCGAATGCGCGGCCGGCGAGATCGCACGGGAGCTCGGTTTCGTCCACGTCTCCGTGTCACACGAGATCTCCAACGAGCTCGGGCTGCTCGGCCGGACCGACACGACCGCGGCCAACGCCTACCTCACACCTCTGCTGACCCACTACATGGCGAGGCTCGAGGAAGATCTGGGCGCCGGTCGGCTTCGCATGATGCAAAGCAACGGAGGGCTCGTCGATTCGAATTGCTTCATCGGGCGCAACGCCGTGCTGTCGGGCCCGGCAGCGGGGGTCGTCGCAGCGGGGGCTGTCGCCGATGAGCTCGGGCTCGGCGAAGTCATCGGCTTCGACATGGGCGGCACCTCCACGGACGTCTCCCGATACGCCGGCGAAGTGACCCGTCAGTTCGAAAGCGAGATCGCTGGGGTGCGGATCCGAGCGCCCATGATCGAGCTCCACACGGTCGCCGCGGGCGGCGGTTCCATCTGCTCTCTCGAGGGCAAACGGATGACGGTAGGTCCCCGGAGCGCGCGGGCCGACCCCGGCCCGTTGTGTTACGGCAAGCCGAACGCCACCGGGCTTGCGCTGACTGACATCTCTCTCTTTCTTGGGCGGATCGCGGCGGACCGCTTTCCGTTCGCGCTCGACCAGGCCCCGGTCGAACGCGCGCTCGACGGGGTTGCGGCGTCCCTTCGCGAGCTCGGCGTCGCGCGCACACCGACGGAAGTCGCCGACGGGTTTCTCCGTGTCGCGGTCGAGAACATGGCGGCCGCCATTCAGAAGGTCTCGGTCGGCCGCGGCCATGACGTGCGGACCCACGGAATGGTCGTCTTCGGCGGAGCAGGTGGTCAGTATGCTTGCCTCGTCGCACGCCGGCTCGGGATGCGGGAGCTCGTGTTCCACCCATACGCAGGCGCGCTCTCGGCGTTCGGAATGGGCGTGGCCAACTTCGAATGGCATGGCGAGCGCGACGCCGGACGCGTGAGTCTCGACGAAGCGCGACCGGAAAGCTGGGAAGACGCGTTTTCGTCGCTCGAAGCGAAGGGTAGGCGCGCGCTCGAGCCCGATGCAGGGGAAGACGCCATTTGGTGCGTTCATCGACGCGTCGCTCTGCGCTATCGCGGCACCGAAACCGCCCTCGACGTCGACTTCAGCGAGCCGCAGCGAATGCGGTCGGCGTTCGAGGCCCTGCACCGGCGCGAATTCGGATACACGCGAACCTCGCACCCAATCGAAGCCGCAACGCTCCGTGTCGCCGTCGAGCTCCGGAGCGCCAAGCCCGAGCTTCCCGAGGTGCAGCCTGGCAGTGGCGCCCCGGAACGGAAGGCGGCGCTCTGGTCGGGTGGGGCACTCGTCGAGGCGCCAGTCTACCTTCGAGAAAACGTCCCGCTCGACACCGAGCTTGCGGGACCCGCGTTGATCCTGGACGCCACGGGCGCCGTCGTCGTCGATACCGGCTTCACCGCTCTTCGCACCGAACGCGACTACCTCATTCTCCGCGACACGTCGGATGTTGGCCGACGCGTCGACGCCGACACCGAGGTCGACCCCGTCCTGTTGGAGGTGTTCAACAACCAGTTCAGATCGATCGCGGAGCAAATGGGTGTCGTCCTCCAACGAACGGCGATGAGCACCAACATCCGCGACCGTCTCGATTTCTCGTGCGCGGTGTTCGACGCCGCCGGAGACTTGGTCGCCAACGCCCCGCACATCCCGGTGCACCTCGGCGCGATGAGCGAATCCGTTCGTGCCGTCCTCGAGGCCCACCCGCATGCGAGCCCGGGCGACGTGTTCGTCACCAACGACCCGTCTGCGGGCGGATTCTCATCTTCCGGACATCACCGTCGTGACACCTGTCCACGATCACGAAGGGGCTCTGCGCTTCGTGGTTGCGTCACGAGGGCACCATGCGGACGTGGGCGGGCTCACACCCGGTTCGATGCCGCCGTTCTCGCAGAGCCTCGAGGAGGAAGGAGTCGTGCTGCGAGCTCTGAAGGTCGTCGGGGAGGGCGCATTCGACGAGGCAACGCTTCGCGCCGCGCTCGGCCGCGGCCGTTACCCGGCGCGCAATCCGGACGAGAACATCGCGGACATCCAGGCCCAAATCGCGGCAAACGAAAAGGGGATGCGGCTTCTCGAGGATCTGCTCGCGCGCTACGGCTTGGACGTCGTCGCCGCCTACATGCAGCACATCCAGGACAATGCGGCAGACCTAACCGCGCGCGCCATCTCGGAGCTGCCCGACGGTGAGCACCGTTTCGAGGACTGGCTAGACGGCGGCGCACGGATCGCGGTCCGTATCAGTGTGGAAGGCGACGCGATGCAGATCGACTTCACGGGCACCGACAGCGCGGTCGATGGGAACCTCAACGCTCCGCGCGCGGTCACGATGGCAGCCGTCCTCTATGTCCTCCGCGTGTTGGTCGGCAAACCCATCCCGCTCAACAGCGGCTGCCTGCGTCCCGTGACTGTTCGGATCCCCGAGCGCTCGCTTCTCTGCCCCGAGCCCCACCGTGCCGTAGCCGCTGGCAACGTAGAGACCTCGCAACGTATCGTCGATGTGCTCTTCGGCGCGCTCGGCCTCGCCGCGGCAAGCCAGGGGACCATGAACAACATCACCTTCGGTGACGACCACATGGCGTACTACGAGACGCTCGGAGGAGGGTCGGGGGCGACGGCCACGCACCCCGGCGCCTCAGGCGTGCACACGCACATGACGAACTCGAAGTGCACCGACCCCGAGGTTCTCGAGACGCGCTTTCCGATCCGGGTGACGCGCTTCTCGCTCCGGCCCGGGTCCGGAGGCCGCGGCGCTCAATGTGGAGGCGATGGGCTGGTCCGCGAGCTCCAATTCCTCGCGCCGATGCGTGTTTCTGTGGTTTCCGAGCGGCGCAACAACGTCCCCTATGGTATGCGCGGCGGCGGCCCAGGGGCGCCGGGCATGAACCTACTCAACCGCAAGCCACTAGAACACAGCGTCAGCGTCGAGGTGTCGCCTGGAGACATATTGCGCGTCGAAACGCCTGGCGGCGGGGCATGGGGCGAGGCGCGATGAACCTCGGCAGCATGTGGCGACGCCTGCAGCAGATCGTCTTCCACAACATCCTTCACCTCGACGACACCCCGCACCGGATCGCGTGGGGGGTCTTCATCGGCGCGATCATCGCGTTTACCCCGACGCTCGGCCTACAAATTCTGCTCTACATCCCGGTCGCGACGTTGCTTCGGGCGAACAAGGTTTCGGGCATCCCGATCCTGTTCATCAGCAATCCGTTCACCGCAGTTCCGCTCTACTACATGACGTGGAAGGTGGGCGCTGCCGTCATGCGCCCGGAAAGAGAAGTCACCCAGGCGACGATCAAACAGTGGCTCGGCACGACTGGGCGCGCGCTGAGGAACGACGGCCCCAGCAGGCTGCTCGAGGTCGACTTCTGGCAGGAAGTCGGGCGACTTTTCGCTAGCACGGGCGCCGAGCTCTGGATCGGCGGATTGCTGTGCGGGATCGTCGTGGCCCTGCCTACGTACTTCCTGACCCGATGGGGCATCAACGCCGTCCGACATTTGCGGGAAGGGCGACGATTGCCGCACGGTCCGATGGACCGGAAAAAATAGAAGCCGACGGGCCGGCAGCGCGGTGGTGGTGGCAGGCCGACACCGCCAACCCGTCGGCGGGAGCTCAGGCTTTCTTGCTGGTCCCTTCGATTCGCTTCGATAGCTCGCCCATCGATTCGGCGACCGTGCTGATCGCCGCCGAGGTGCTGGTAAGCGTCTTCGCGGCCGCGTCGATCGCGGTGCGTGACACGCCGATCCACAGCGCCGCGACCTGACGACCGAGCGATACAGCAGCGCCTGCCGCTTCGGTCACATGATCGACCGCTGCGTTGACGTTCTCTTCTACGTTGCTCTGAATTGGTTCTTGTTCAGTCATCGGCTTTCTCCTGGTTGGGTGTCGATGCTCGGGGCAAGGCATCCCTGCCCGTAATTAGTTTTCGGCGGGGGTCGTCGAACAAAACCATGAATGCTTCGGACCCTGCGGGGAGCTTCGCGCCCGTGAGGCCACAGACCGCATCGTGTACGAGCGTGATCGCGGTGGCGCCCACCGCCCCCTGCAGAGGGTCACTCGGCTCCGACTTCATCGGAGGAGGCGCGTCGCTGAGCTGCTCGGTCGACTTCTGACGGAATCGTTGGCGCTCCGCGGCAAGCTTCTCCGCGACCACGCGAAGCTCGTCCTCGGCTTTGGCCCCCACGACGTCGATGGTGTCGAGCGCGTCTTCGAGGAGCGCCCGGACGACATTCGACACCGGAACCCGCCACGCGTTGGCCACGCGCTTGAGCTCTTGCTCGAGCACGGCGGGCACGCGCGTGTGCAGAACCCGCTCCTTGCGGCCCTCGCGGCGCTCTTTCTTCGCATCCTTGTCGCTCATGACGAACATGTAACACAACGTGATACATACGCCAGGTGTTTTGTGTCACGTTTTGTAAATAGCTGATTTGACGTGTCAAACCGACCTGTTAGAGTCCGCCGCCGTGTCTGGAACCACCCGCTCGCCGAAGGCCATTGTCCTCTGTCTGGCCGTCATCGCCGCGCTGACCGCGATGGACCTCGGATCCAAGGAGTGGGCCCTCGACCGTTTGTCGCAGCCTTCGACGCTCGGCTCCGACCCGGTCTGCGAGCCGGACGCGAACGGACGCATCGGTCCCCAGCGCGCGCAGAAGGCCCCCGTCATCCTGATCGACGGCTACCTCGAGTTCCGTTACGCGGAGAACTGCGGCGCCGCGTTTGGCTTCATGCGCGACATGCCGACCCTGGTCCGCAAGGGCGTCTTCTACGTCGCTGCCGCCGGGGCAGTCGTGCTGCTGCTGTGGATGTTCATCACGGGCCGCGGCGGGCGGCTGTTTGCTCTGAGCGTTCCGTTGATCATCTCCGGCGCGATCGGCAACTTCGTCGACCGAGTGAACCTCGGCTACGTGGTCGACTTCATCCGCTTCCACCTGAACGAGCGCTGGGCCTATCCAACCTTCAACGTAGCGGACGCATGGATCACGATCGGGGTGGTGTTGATTTTGATCGAGGGGTTCATAGACGGGCGCAACGAGAAGCGAGCGAAAGAGGCGAACCCGTAGCCTGACGCTCGCTACGCGGACTCAATCCGCAGCCCGAGCTTGGTTCCGTCGATCTCTGTATCGTTCTCACTCGAAGCATGGTCAGCACGCGTGAACCCCGTCGCCAAGGTCTCACCGCCAATCCGCGCTGCATGTTCCTCGATCGCGGCGGCGAGCTCGCCATCCGCGGTCCAGGTCACGCGGATGCGCGCTTCGTACGCCAAGTCCATCGCTTTTCGCGCGCGCTGAATGCGGTTGATCACCTCTCGTGCGAGGCCTTCTCGCCGAAGGCTGTCGTCGAGCCGGGTATCGAGGACGACTACCTGTCCAGCGCCGGACGCGGCAGCGAAATCTTCACGCGCGCTCAGCCGCACCTCGACCTCGTCTGCGCTGAGGTCCACCGGACCGCCCGGAAGCTCGACCACGATCTTTCCCTCGGCCTCCATCTCGACGTAGAGCGCTGAGCCGTCCGCTTCGGCGAGCGCTTTCTTACAGGCCGGGACTTGCTTGCCGAGCCTCGGTCCGAGGACGCGAAAGTTCGGCAGGAGCTGGAACTCGACGTACTTGTGCGGCTCCTGCGTGAATCCAAGCTCGCGTACGTTGAGCTCCTCACGAATGGCGACGGAGAACCGATCGATCGCCTGGCGCTCGACGTCGTCCGCCACCACCACGATGGCCTCGGCCAACGGCTGGCGTACCTTGAGCTTGTTCTCGTTCCGAACGCGCTGGCCGAGCGTCACCACGTTGCGAACCGCCTCCATCGTCTGGCGGAGCTCCTCATCGACGCGTGCGGGAACGGGCTCGGGGAACGCCGCCAGGTGCACGGACTCGGGCGTGGTTTCATCGTGTTTGCGAACGAGGTTTTGAAACAGGGTCTCCGTCATGAACGGAATGAACGGCGCGGCCATCTTGGTCAGGTCGACCAGGACCTCGTAGAGCGTGCTGAAGGCCGCATGCTTGTCCGCCGAATCATCAGCCGCCCAAAAGCGCGAGCGGCTCCTGCGAACGTACCAATTGGATAGCCCGTCGACGAACCCAAGCAGGTGCCGTACCGCCATGTGGCTCTTGTAGTCGTCGAGCTCGTCGCGGACCGCGCGAACGGTCGCATCGAGCTCGGCGAGAACCCAGCGATCCATGTCTGGTCGCTGTTCGACAGGAGGGCATTCGCTCTTCGGGTCCCAACCATCGATGTTCGCGTAGGTGACGAAGAAGCTGTAGACGTTCCAGATCTTCAGGAGGAACTCGCGCACCGCGTCGGTGGCGGCGTCGTCGAAGAAGCGCGTATTTTGTCCCGGAACGGTACCGGCATAGAGCGCCCATCGGACGGCGTCGGCGCCGACGCGCTCCATCAACACCAGCGGATCGGTATAGTTCTTGTCCCGTTTGCTGAGCTTCTTCCCTTTTTCGTCGGTCATCAAGCCGAGGACGACGCAGTTTTTGAAGGGATGGGGAAGGTCCCGCCCCGGAAACATCAGAGAGCTGATCGTCATGAGTGAGTAGAACCACCCGCGCGTTTGATCGACTGCTTCGGTGATGAAATCAGCTGGGAAGCTTCGTTCGAAGCCCTCGGCGTTTTGCTGGGGGAAGCCCCACTGCGCGAACGGCATGCAGCCCGAATCGAACCAACAATCGATCACCTCGGGCACGCGACGGTAAACCCCCGGTTCACCGTCGTTCGTCCAAAAGACCTCGTCGATCCATGGCTTGTGCACCATGAGGTGATCTTGAAGCGTCGGGTCGGCCGCTTTGGCTTTCTCAAAATGCGCGAAAGCGTCCGGATTGCGCTCCAGAATCTCGGCGACCGATCCCACGGCCGCGACGGCGCCGGTTTCGTCGTTCTTCCAAATCGGGAGCGGCGTGCCCCAGAAGCGCTCACGCGACAGCGCCCAATCAACGTTCCCCTCGAGGAATTGACCCATGCGCCCGTTCTTGATGTGTTCGGGCTCCCAGTGGACGTCTTGGTTGTTCTCTTTGACGCGTGAGATCTCTTGGGTGGTACGGATGAACCACGACCGTCGGGCATACTGGACGAGCGGGTCGTCCATGGCGCGCCAGCAGAACGGGTAGTCGTGGCGGTAGACCTCTTCCTTGAAAAGCACGCCTCGCGCGTTGAGGTTGCGGATGATCTCGCGGTCGGCCTCTTTGCAGAAGCGGCCCGCGAACTCCGTGACTTCGTCGGGGAAGGTTCCGTCGGGCTTCAGCAATTGCAGAAAGCCCATGCCCTTTTCCTTGCAGACCCGGAAGTCGTCCTCGCCGAAGGCCGGCGCAAGATGGACGAGCCCCGAGCCGCTGTCGAGCGACACGAAATCCGCATCGACCACTTGCCACGCCGGTCCGCCCTCGGGCTCGGCATACCGGAACGGCGGTTCGTAGCGCATGCCGACCAGGTCTTTGCCCTTGCGCGTCGCAACCACCTTGGCGCCTTCCCCGAGCACTTTGCCAACCAAGGCCTCCGCGAGAATGAGCCGTTCGCCATCCTCGAGCTCGACCGTCGCGTAGTCGACTTTCGCGTCGACCGCGAGCGCGATGTTCGAAGGCAGTGTCCAAGGCGTAGTCGTCCACGCGAGGAAGGAGGTCTTGGCCTCGCCCTGCAGGGGGAAGCGAATCATCACCGACGGATCGTCGATGGTCTTGTAGCCCTGACCGACCTCACCTGCGGAAAGTGCAGTGCCACCCTGCGGCCACCACCACACGACCTTGTAGCCCTGATAGAGCAGCCCCTGCTTGAACATCTCGGAGAGGGCCCACCAGACGCTTTCGACGTACGACTTGTGGAACGTCACGTAGGCCGAATCGAAGTCGACCCAGAAGCCAATCCGCTCGGTCATCCTCTGCCACTCGCCGATGTACTTGAACACGGAGTCGATGCACTTGCGGCTGAAGGCTTCGACGCCGTACTCCTGAATGGCTTCACGGCCGCTGATGCCGAGCTCCTTTTCGACCTCGACCTCGACCGGCAGGCCATGGGTGTCCCAACCGGCGCGCCGGGGGACGTAGTAGCCACACATCGTTCGGTACCGAAGGAACACGTCCTTCATCACGCGGGTGAGCACGTGCCCCGGGTGCGGCATCCCGTTGGCCGTCGGCGGCCCTTCGTAGAAGACGAAAGACTTCTTGTCCTGCCCGTTCTCCAGCGTCTTTTCGAAAATGCGGGCGTTCTCCCAAAACGCGAGCTGGGTCGCATCGATCTCGGGGAAGGCTACCTGCGGCGAGACGGGGTCGAACATGGCCACGCGGCATACCACGGTAGGCCGTGATTTCCACCGGGACCTGCTGGTTTGAGAACCTCCGGCGCTCCTGGTAGACCCCGCTCATGGCTGAGTTGATCGACGGTAAGGCGCTTGCCAAAGAGGTGAGGGCGGAGGTGAAGGCGCGGGCGGAAGCGTTCCGTGCCCAACACAACCGGGCCCCCGGTTTGGACGTCGTGTTGGTCGGGGACGACCCCGCATCGCAAGTCTACGTCCGCAACAAGGAGCGGGCGGCGGAAAAAGCAGGGATCGAAGGGCGGGTCCATCGCCTGCCCGCCACGACGTCCGAGGCCGACCTGCTGGCCTTGATCTTCGAGCTCAACGGGGACGACACGATCGACGGAATCCTCGTTCAACTTCCGCTCCCCGATCATCTTCACGATCAGACGATCGTGGACGCGATCGACCCGGCCAAGGACGTCGATGGCCTTCATCCGTTCAACGCCGGTCTTCTCTCGGTCGGTCGCAAAGGGCTCCGGGCGTGCACGCCAAGCGGCTGTATGCGAATGCTCGAGCACATCGGCTGTGACCCGAAAGGGAAGCGAGCTCTGGTGCTCGGACGAAGCACCCTGGTCGGCAAACCAATCGCCATGATGCTTCTCGAGAAGCACGCGACCGTCACTATCGCGCACTCCCGCACCGAAGACCTCGCGGACCGAGTCCGCGAGTCGGATATCGTAATCGCCGCAGTAGGCCGCGCCAATCTTGTGCAAGGAGACTGGATCAAGGAGGGTGCCGTCGTGATCGACGTCGGCATCAACCGCCGCGACGATGGCAAGCTCACGGGCGACGTAGACTTCGAAGGCGCGAGCGAACGCGCTTCCTACATCACCCCAGTCCCCGGTGGAGTGGGCCCAATGACAATCGCGATGCTCCTCAGCAACACGGTGGACGCTGCTGAAGCACGGATCATGTAATCGCCGACAGCTTTCAAGGCCCCGGAGAATCGGTCGCGACGCACGTGCTCGGAAGACCCGGAGAATCGGTCGCGACGCACGTGCTCGGGAGCGGGTCCCGCTCGGCCGACCCTCCACGGCAAGATACGACTCGCCTCCCGCCCACTCCCTGTGCCGCGCATCCCGACCGATTCTCCTCCACACGCAATCCCCCCAAGACATCCGCGGCAGCGCGAGCCCAAAGGGCGAAGCCCGGCGCAAGTGCGCCGCCAAGCACGAGCGAAGCAAGGGGCGCGGAGGGAGGATTACGGGTGGGGGTGGGCGGGTGGATTCAACTAAACCAGCTTCTCGATCAACCGATCCAGCTCATCAAAGCTCGAGTAGCTAATCCGAATCTGCCCGCGCTCCTTGCCGGACTCCTGGATCGTGGTGGTCGAGCCTAGGCCGCGGGAGAGGCGCTGCTCGAGGTCGCGGACGTTGGCACTCTTCGAAGATGCCTTGTTCTTCGGGGAAGCGTCATCGCCACGCGCGGCACGGCGCGCTTGGCGCTCTGCCTCACGAACGCTCCAGCCTTTGCTGACCGCCGAACTCGCAAGCTTCTTCATCGCCGAGACACTCGGCGCGGCGAGAAGGGCGCGTCCATGGCCCTCGCTGAGCTGGCCGCCTTCGATGAGGTCCGCGACGTTTTCAGGAAGCTTCAAGAGCCGCAGCGAGTTCGCGACCGTGGATCGCTCTTTGCCGACCTTCGTGGCTATCGTCTCTTGGGTGTACCCGTAGTCATCGACGAGACGCTGAAAGGCGCGGGCGGTTTCCAACGGGTTTAGATCCTCACGCTGCAGGTTCTCGACCAGCGCAGCTTCGAACGCCTGTTCGTCGTCGAGATCGTGCACGAAGATTGGAACCTCTTTCAGGCCAGCCTGTTGTGCAGCCCGCCACCTTCGCTCTCCTGCGATGATCTCCAGGCCTCCCGACGCTCGCTTGCGCACGAGAATGGGCTCGAGCACGCCGTGCTCGCGAATCGACGCAGCGAGCTCGGCCAACGCCTCGGCATCCATTCGAACGCGCGGCTGCATGCGACCGGGATGAAGCTCCTCAATCGCGGCGTTGTTCTTCGATGAGCGTTCCGAGGGAGGCGGTGCTGCCGGGAGCAGACCGTCCAAACCACGCCCCAAGCGCCGACGGGCCACTATGCCGCTACCTCCAAGTCATCGAGCAGCTCGCGCGCCAGATTCAAATACGTGTACGACCCACGGGACGAAGCATCATACAAAATGACCGGTTTTCCGTGCGATGGCGCCTCCGCCAGCCTCACGTTGCGGGGGATGATTGTCTCGTAGACCCGGAAGTGGCGGCGCACTTCGTCGGCGACTTCATTGGCGAGGTTGTTGCGCGAATCGAACATCGTCAGCAGCACGCCGTGAATCTCGAGGTTTTCGTTGACCGATGCCCGCACGCGCTCGATGGTGCCGACCAACTGCGACAAGCCCTCGAGCGCGTAGTACTCGCACTGGAGCGGAACGATCACGAGGTCTGCCGCCGTGAGCGCGTTGATCGTCAACATCCCAAGAGAGGGCGGGCAATCGATGACGATGAAGTCGTAGTCGTCCCGCACGGCGTCGAGCGCGTCACGCAAACGGGTCGCGCTGTCATCGGCCTGCAAGAGGTCGCGTTCCGCACCCACGAGATCCTGCGTGGCGGCAATGACGTGCATGTACGGCATCTCGGTTTCGTAGATCACGTCCGCCGCTTCGACCTCGCCGAGCAACAGCTCGTAGGAGCCTTCCACCTCTTCGTCACCTGGGCTCACGCCGACGCCCGTGGAGGCGTTGCCCTGCGGGTCGAGGTCGACCAAAAGCACGCGCTGCTCGGCCACCGCGAGACTCGCGCCCAGGTTGACCGCCGTCGTGGTCTTGCCCACGCCGCCCTTTTGGTTGGCGATCGCCACCACCCGACTCATGGGTTGCGTCTACCAGCGCAGGTGCGCGGTTTCAATCTCGTCTGTTTTTTTGCCATCTGGATCCGCGTGGGTAGGGTGTGCTGCAGTGTAGGACAAAGTAGGCATTCGACACACCCGCCTCGAACACGGCGAGCGGCAAAAGGGAGGGGACATGCGCCCTAGAGGACCAAAGAGCTATCACACAATGGCCGAGTTCGAGCGCGAGGAGCTGCGCCGCCATCACAAGGCCGGCTGGTCGCTCGACGATCTGTATTCGGAAGCCGCCTTCGATCCCGGGGAGGATGACTCGCTCAAAAACGAGGAGCCGAAAGAACTCGACTTCGACTTCTGACTCAGTCGAGCGGACCGCCGCCACGCTGGAGGAAGTGCTCGCCGCCTTCGATCTGCTCGTGTTGGGTGGGGCCGATGATTCCGTCCGCCATCGACCAGAGCAGGGCAAACGCCACCGCCAAGGTCACGAAGCTCAGGATGATGAGCTTGAACCCGCCCCAGAAGCGGTCTTCCTTCACGGTCTTGGCAGCCATACCGTCGCTCATTGGGACGTTGTTGTAGGTGTCTGACATGGAAAAAGCCCTGTAAACCCTCTCGGGGCGGCTATCTAGTGCCATCGGGGCGGCGGGTCAAATCAGGCCACGCGCCGATCGCTCGACAGTTTGCCGGGCCGTCTTAGAGAGGTTACCCCAGGCTTGAGGTTTCCGTCTTGTCCGCGATCGAGCTCATGACCCCGCGCATGGTCCAAGATATGCGCCGTTCGTGCCAGCTGGCCGCCGACTGCCTGAATGCGGTCGGGGAGATGATCCGGCCGGGGCTCCGGACGGACGAAATCGACCAGTTCGTGCACGAATATATCGTTTCGCACGATGCGCACCCGTCCCCCCTCCAATACGGCGGCGGCGGTGGGCGGCCACCTTTCCCGAAGAGCGTCTGCACCAGCGTCAACGACTGTGTCTGCCACGGCATCCCCGGGCCGTACGCGCTTCGGGACGGCGACATCGTCAACGTCGACGTCACCACCTACCTGCCGAAAAAGCACGGCTACCACGGCGACACGAGCGTGACCTTCTACATCGGCGAACCGAGCGAGCAGACGATCCACGTCGTCGAGACGGCGCGCCGCTGCCTCGAGCTTGGCCTGGCAGAAGTGAAGCACGGCAAGCGCATCGGTGACATCGGCGCCGCGATCCAGGAGTACGCCGAAGGGCGCGGGTGCTCCGTCGTGCGCGACTACGTCGGCCATGGCGTTGGCCGGGAGTTCCATATGCCGCCGCAGATCCCGCACTTCGGCCGCCGCGGCAAAGACAAGCGCATGAAGGCAGGGATGGTCTTCACCATCGAGCCGATGATCAACCTCGGTGGCTATCAAACCGAGGTCAGCGACGACGACTGGACCGTGCTGACGGTGGACCGCACGCTGTCCGCGCAGTTTGAGCACAGCGTGCTGGTGACCCGGGAGGGCTGCGAGGTTCTCACCACTCGGAAGAGCGTGGTCGCGAATAGCGAAGACAAGCCTTGGGCTGAGGTTGGCCCGCTTTCGGCGCCCGCTGCATGGGCCGCCCGCCAAGAAAAAACGGGCTGACGACAAAATCGCCAGCCCGTTGTTCTTGTCGTTCGCTACCCCCTACGGGCAAACCGCTTCGACAACGGTGAACACCTTGGCCTGAGCCGGATAACTAGCCCCGGGCAAGCCTACGGTGCAGCCTCCTCCACCTGCGCCAGTTGCCGAGGGCATGACGTCGGAGCTGAGGTCCACGTTGACGAAGAGCACGATTGGGTCAGCTCCCGCTTCCAACTCATTGCCGAGCTCCGGGTTCCCCTCCGCATTGAAGACGAACGCAAAGCCGTAGCTGCTGCCGAGATCCGCGGACTCCCCGCCTACCGCCATGTCTGCATCGAACTCGACGGTGACGATTCCCTTTGCTGGATCGATCGTCTCCGACAATGCGGCGGCCACCGCCTCGACTAGCGCATCGGGGATCACTTCAGCCTCAGCCATGTCTGCGCCCCCCGCGGGCACCTCGGCTATCTCGAGCTCACCCCATGCATCGGCGGCAGTGGTGAGAAACGTGACGGTCCCGACGGGAGCCTCGAGCGTGAACGCGCCGGTTGCGCCGCTCGTCGTCGACGCCCCGCCCACGGCGGACACGGTCGCGCCTTCGAGGGGTGTCGGTTCACCTTCGAGCGCGGCGGCGTACACCGTCCCACTCACGGTGGCCGTGCCGCTACCTCCGCCGTTCCCGGCCGAACCGCCAGTTCCAGCGCTCCCACCGGTTCCAGCGCTGCCGCCTGTCCCGCCCGAGCCTGAATCCCCGCAGCCCACGGCCGCCGCCGTCAGACCAATACTCAAAATCAACCACGCATACGTGCGCATAACACCCCCTTGATGAACGCCAAGCATAGCCACGCGGGACCGGCGGAACCAAATTGGCGGACGCCTCGTCACGATGAGTCGGCTCAGAGCGAGACGTAGAGGTCGCCCGCAACGACGCGAATACTGAGCGGCCGGAGGGCCATCCCCTCGCACGGACCTTCGACGCAATAACCGTCGCGCACCCGATAGGTGGCCCCATGCGTCCCGCAAAGCAGGTGCGTGCCGTCCTCGCTCAAGAGCTCCCCGGTGCCGCCATCGAGGGGGACCGGAAGATGCCGGCACAGATTGCGGTACGCCACGATGGCGCCACTGCTGTCGCGCAGGAGCAACGCTTGAATGGGTAAGCCTTCGCTGTCCCGGCCGAGCTGCGCGGTGCGGACCACACCCGTCGTCAGCTCGTCCTCTCGGCACACCCAAACCTCCACGCGATCAGTCCTTCCCCGGTTGTGTGTAGGCCCCCCGCGCTGGGACCGACACTAGATCGCGCTCGGGTAGCCACACCCCCGTCAGCCAACCACCGTACACGCAGCCCGTGTCGAGCCCGATCGCGTGCGGACGTGTCTGCAGGCCACGAACCGCGTCGTGACCGAAGACGACGAGACGGGGTCCGGGCCAAAGCTCGGCCCATGGAGTCCCTTCCTCGTAGCTCCGGGATGCGCTCCCATCGTCGAGAATGCTCCGCATGTTCATCAGGTCGTAGGGCTCCTGATCCTCGAGGGGAAGGTCGGCCACCAAGCCAGCATGGACGACCACGGCGTCATGCTCCTCGAGCTCGAGCCACAAGGGAAGGTCGGCGAGCCAGGTCCAGTCGTCATCGCGGAGCTCGTCGGCGACCCGCTGATGCGCGGGCTTGAGCGTGGGAAGCTTCTCCCGAGCGCGCTTGGCATCCCACCACCGCAGGCAGTGTTGATCGTGGTTCCCGCGTACAGCGAGTCCGCCGAGCTCCCTGAATAGACGAACAACTCCGAGCGAATCCGGCCCTTTGGCGACCAAATCTCCGACCGAAACGAGCTGATCTCCCTCCGTCCAGCCCGACTCTTCGAGCAGATCCTCGAGCTCTTCGCGGCAACCGTGGATGTCGCCGACGATGAGGGTACGGTCGCTCATGTGCCGATCTTGGGCACGGGTGCCCCAGAAACCAAGTTCGCGGCGGCGTTGGCCCGTTGACAGGCGCCGCAAACCGGCGATAGAGCCCTCTTCATGATCCAAGAAGGCCGCAAGGCTCCCGCGTTCAATCTCCCTTCGTCCACCGGTGACAAGCTGGCGCTCAAAGACCTCGCCGGCAAGTATGTCATCGTCTACTTCTACCCTCGGGACAACACCCCGGGGTGCACCACCGAAGCGAACGATTTCAACAAGGCGCTTCGCAAGATCAAGGCCCGGGATGCCGTAGTCGTCGGCGTGAGCAAGGACTCGATCGAGTCGCATTGTAAGTTCGCTGACAAATACGCGCTGAAGTTCCCGCTGCTGAGTGACCCGAGCGGCAAGATGCTCGAGAAGTACAGCGCCTGGGGCGAGAAGAACATGTACGGCAAGAAGTCGATGGGGATCATCCGCTCCACCGTGCTGATTGGCCCCGATGGGAAAGTCATCAAACACTGGCCCAAGGTCAAGGTGAACGGTCACGTCGACGCCGTGATCGAAGCGCTCAACGAAGCTCGTAGCGATTGACACTTGGGATGACCCCGGCGCATGGTTCCCCTGCGATGAGCGAGCCCAGCCCCATGCCGGTGCCCGATGGCCCGGAGGCTCTGGACCCCAACTTCCGGATCGAGCTGCCCAACTTCGAGGGGCCGCTAGACCTGCTGTTGCATCTCATCCGCAAGCACGAGCTCGACATCCTCGACCTGCCGATTGCTTTCATCACCGATAAGTACCTGGAATACCTCGATTTGCTCCAGGGGATGAACCTCGACATCGCCTCGGAATACCTGGTGATGGCGGCGACGCTCGCGCACATCAAGAGCAAGATGCTGCTGCCGCGGCCTCCGGAAGACCAGGACGATGAGGACATCGACGTGCTCGACCCGCGCGCCGAGCTGATCCGCCGCTTGCTCGAGTATCAGAAGTACAAGACGGTCGCCGCCGATCTCGGCGAGCGTGCGATCTCGGGGCGAGATGTGTTTTCGCGAGGCGCACCGCCACCCTCGGCGGATGGGCCGCCGCCGCTCAGAGAGGTGAGCGTGTTCAAGCTGCTCGACGCCCTCAAGAAGATCGCCGCGCGCATCAATGCGGATATCGCACTCGAGGTCGATGCCGAGCGCATGACCATCCAAGACCGCATTGGTGGTCTCGTCGACATGCTCCGAGAACGGCGGCGCTGCCGCTTCGACGAGCTCTTCGAAGGCGTAAGCACATCGTACGATCTCGTGGTCACGTTCCTCGCGCTCCTCGAGATGGCCAAAATGCGACTTGCGAGCATCTACCAGACCGACCACGAGCAGCCGATCTACCTCGAGTACAGTCTGCTCGACGCCGACGGCGAGCCGGTGGTGCCGGCGGATGTCCAACAAGTCAGCGCGGATGTTTCCGACGAGGCGATCAACTTCGATCAACCCGTGCCCGCTCCGGAAGAACGACGAGAGTCCGTCGTCGTGCCCGCCGGAACGTCGGCTGCCTACGAATGGGGTGAAGACGAGTGAGCACCATGACCCAAGCAGAAGCCCAATCCAACGACGTCGCCGCCGACAACGGCGCGGGTGCACCCATCGCGCCGAGCCCTGAAACCCTTAAAAACGTTCTCGAAAGCTTGATCTTCGTATCGAACGAACCGGTGACGGCCAAGCGACTCGCGCGGGCGGCCCGCGCGACCATCGCAGAGGTCCAACCGCTGCTCGACGAGCTCGTGGCCGACTACGAACACCGGGGCATCCATCTCTACTTCGTTGCGGGCGGCTACCAGTTCCGTTCAGGGCGAGAGTCGGCAGACTTCGTAAAGACCCTCGTCGCGCCGAAACCGATTCGACTCACTCGCGCCCAACTCGAAACGCTGGCCATCATCGCGTACCGTCAACCGATCACGAGGCCGGAGGTCGATGACGTCCGTGGGGTCGACTCGGGCTCTTCGCTGAAGATGCTGACCGACCGCCGCCTCGTGAAGATCCTCGGACGCAAGGACGAGCCTGGCCGCCCCCTCGTCTACGGGACCACAGCGCAGTTCCTCGAGTTCTTCGGCCTGGGCAGCTTGAAGGACCTCCCGACGCTTCAGGAGTTCAGCAATCTCACCGATGAGCACAAGGCGCTCTTCCAAGAGACGACCGGGCAGTCGATCGACATCGCCTCGGCTGAGCTCGCGGCCGCCGAAGCGATGGAGGAAGCCGAAGAGGAGCTGCTCGCCCAGGAGGAAGCCGCGATCGCTGCCGCAGAGGCCAAATACGGCGACGACGACGACGAGGACGAGGAGGAAGAGGAGGACGAGGAGGACGCTCGCGCCGGCGGTGGCGCTGACGACGACGACGACGACGACGACGACGACGAGGAGGATGAATGACTTTTCAGGAGATCATCCTCGCACTCGAGCGCTTCTGGGCGGAGCACGGTTGCCTGATCGTGCAACCGTACAACTCGGAGGTCGGGGCTGGCACGTTCAATCCGCACACCTTCTTGCGGGCGATCGGGCCAGAGCCGTGGAACGTCGCTTACGTCGAGCCGAGCCGGAGGCCCACGGACGGCCGCTACGGTGAGAACCCGAACCGGCTACAGCAATTCCACCAGTACCAAGTCATCCTCAAGCCTTCGCCCCTCGACATTCAAGACCTCTACCTGGAATCGCTTCGCGCCCTCGGCACCGACCCTCGCCGTCACGACATCCGCTTCATCGAAGACGATTGGGAGTCTCCGACGCTCGGGGCCTGGGGTCTCGGCTGGCAGGTGTGGCTCGATGGGCTGGAGATCAGTCAGTTCACCTACTTCCAGCAGTGCGGCGGCATCGACTGCAAACCGATCAGCGGCGAGCTCACGTACGGGCTCGAACGCATCGCGATGTACCTCCAGGACGTCGACGACGTGTACGAGCTCGAGTGGGCGCCCGGCATCCAGTATGGCGACCTCTACAAGCGCGCCGAGTGGGAGTGGAGCACCTACAACTTCGAACAGGCCGACACCCGGCTTCAGAAGGAGTTGTTCGATGAATACGAGAAGCAAGTCGCGGCGCTGCTCGGGCTGGCCGACAAGCGAGGGAAGGGCGGCACACTGCAATTCGATCGCGAGCCCCTAGAGCGCCTGGTGCTGCCCGCGTACGACGCGGTCATCAAGTGCAGCCACTACTTCAACGTACTCGATGCCCGCGGCGCGATCAGTGTCACTGAGCGGCAGCGCTACATCGGTCGGGTCCGGCTCATCGCGCGAGCGGTGGCCGAATCCTGGTACGCTCAACGCGAAGCCCTCGGCTTCCCGTTGTTGGACACCGCCGCCGCCGCCCAATGACGGGTTTTGAGCCCCGCCTCGTTGCGCCCACGGATCCGGTCTGGTAGCAACGCCACTCCATGTCCGCCGAGTTTTTACTGGAAATTGGGACCGAGGAGTTGCCGTCGTCATTCGTGCGGCACGCGCTTCGCTCGATGCATCGGAGCGCAGTCGAGCTGATCGGTCAGGCGAGACTTGGGAGTGACGCGCTGAGCGTCCAGCCGATGGGGACGCCCCGCCGCCTAGCGCTCCGGATCCGCGGCCTCGCGGAAGCCCAGCCGGATCGCAACGAGGTGGTCATGGGACCCCCTTGGAGCGCGGCCTTCGAAGCGGACGGCACCGCAAAGAAGGCGGCCACCGGTTTCGCCAAGAAGCACGGTGTTGAGCTCGGCGAGCTCCAGCGGCAGTCCACCGCAAAGGGCGACTACGTCAGCGTCGAAGTCCATGAAGATGGCAAGCCGCTCGCCGACGTCCTCGCCGAGCTGCTCCCGCTCCTTTGCCAGCGCATCACGTTTCCCAAATCGATGCGTTGGGGACCGGGCGAAATCGCGTTCGGCCGCCCAATCCATTGGATCGTGTCGCTCCTCGGCACCGACGTGGTCGACTTCGAATTCGCCAACATCAGGGCAGGTCGAACGACGCGCGGCCACCGTTTCCTTGCGCCCGCCACCTTCGAGATCGAAGATTCGCGCAACTACGAGAAGGCGCTCGAACACGCGCACGTGATTGTGGACATCGAGAAGCGCAAGGCGCGCATGACGGACGACCTGCTTGCTTCGGCAAAGGCGCTCGGCGGAGTTCTCGAGCCCGACGCGTTCCTGGCCGACGAGTGCGTCTCCCTCGTCGAAGAGCCCTTCGTGGTTCCGGGGCGTTTTGACGAGGCCTTCTTGCAGCTTCCCGATGAGGTCGTCATTTCTGTCATGCGCGACCATCAGCGATACTTCGCGGTGCGCGCCTCCGAAGAGGGAGACCTTCTCCCGTCCTACCTGAACGTCGTCAACACTGCGCAGGACCCAGAAACCATTGCGACGGGCAATGACCGCGTCCTTCGCGCGCGGCTTGCGGATGCTCGTTTCTTCGTCGAAGAAGACCTCAAGTCGCCGCTCGCGCACCGCCTGACGAAGCTAGAGTCCGTAGTTTTCCAATCGAAGCTCGGGACCATGGGCGCCAAGGTTCGCCGCCTCGAAGCGAACGCGCGCGCAATCGCCGAATGGGCCGGAGCGGACGCGGCCGCATGCCAAACGGCAGCGCGTATTTGCAAGGCCGACCTCGAGACTCTGATCGTGTTCGAGTTTCCCGAGCTTCAAGGAGAGATGGGACGCTGGTACGCGCTTCGCGAAGGCATGGAGCAAGCCGTCGCCGACGCAATCCGCGATCACTACCGACCGCAAGGCGCGGACGACAGTGTCCCCGAGCAGATCGTAGGGGCGGTCGTGGCCGTGTCCGACCGGATCGACACATTGGTCGGGTGCTTCGGCATCGGTCTCGTTCCGAGCGGGTCCGCGGATCCATTTGCGCTTCGGCGCGCAGCACTCGGCATCCTTCGCATCTCGCTCGAGGGCCCGCTCGACGTCGACCTTCACGCGCTGGTCGCTCAAGCCCACGCAAGCTACACCGGCGACGCGGAGCTCAAGCCTGCCGATGAAGTAGGCGCCGCGCTCGATGGTTTCTTCCGCGGTCGCATTCGTGCGATGCTCAAGGATCAACATGGCGGAGACGTCGTCGATGCCTGCCTCGGGGCATGGGACGGAACCTCCGTCCGCGATCTACGGACGCGCATCGAGGCAGTCTCCGAGCTCCGAGCGGCGCCGGAGTTCGAAGCACTCGCGACCGCATTCAAGCGCGCGTTCAACATCACCAAGGACAGCGTGCGTGGCGCCATCGAGCCGAACCTTCTCGAAGAGGGCGCGGAGGGCGCACTTGCCGAGCGATTCGGGACCGTGCGCGATCAGATCCGGGAAGCGACCGACGAGCGCCGATACGCCGATGCCCTGAAACTCGTCGCCAAAGAGCTCGGCGCGCCCATCGATCGCTTTTTCGAAGAGGTGTTCGTGATGGTCGATGACACCAAGGTTCGCGAGAATCGGCTCCGTTTACTGGGAGAAATCGCGGACACGGTCAACGGCATTGCGCACTTCCACCAGCTCGGGACAAAGTTGCAAGACCGTGACCCTTCTGTATCCGCTTGACGCAGCCCTGGAGCCAGACCTCCGCCTCCAATTGCTCGGGACGAAAGCGTCTGGCCTGCAGGAGATGACGGCCCTCGGCATTCCGGTGCCACCAGGGTTCACGATCACCACCAAAGCAGGCGCCGAGCTTCGAGAGCGCGGCAAGTGGCCGGACGGGCTTGCCGACGAAGTCCGTCATGCACTCGAACAGGTCGAGCAGCGCGTGGGGCGACGCTTTGGCGACCCGGCAAACCCGCTCTTGATCTCCGTGCGCTCCGGGGCCCAAGTGTCGATGCCGGGCATGATGGATACGCTCCTCAACGTCGGGCTGAACGAGGCGACAGTCGCGGGCCTGGCTTCGCAACACGCCAACGAATGGTTCGCGCTCGATTCATACCGTCGGCTCCTTCAGATGTACGGGACCGTCGTCCGCAAGATCGGCATCGATCGTTTCCAATTTCGACTCGTCGATCTCAAGACCAAGCTCGGACGCCCGCGAATGGCGGACTCGGAGCTCAGGGTCGAGTCGATGCAGCAGCTCGTCGCGGACTACCTCTCTCTCATCGAGGAAGCGTCGGGCTCGCCGTTCCCTCAAGAGGTCGAGACGCAGCTCAAAGACGCGATCGGTGCGGTGTTCGAGTCGTGGTGGAACGAGCGCGCCGTGCGCTACCGGCGCATGCAAGGCATCCAGCACGGTATCGGCACAGCCTGCACGATCCAGGCGATGGTGTTTGGCAACACCGGCACGGCGAGCGGCTCCGGCGTTGCGTTCACTCGCAACCCTTCGAACGGCGACAAGCAACTCTACGGCGAATACCTGCGGAACGCGCAGGGGGAGGACGTCGTTGCGGGGCTTCAGACGCCGGCGCCGTTGACCGCGAACGCCGCCGCGCCTGGCAAGGAGGCCTCGAGCCTCGAGGAGTCCTCGCCCGAAGTGTTCGCAGCGGTGGCCGCCTACTGCGAGGCGCTGGAGCGCCATTTCGGCGACGTGCAGGACATCGAGTTCACGGTCGAAGACGGCACGCCTTACATCTTGCAGACCCGCGTGGCGAAGCGCACGGCACGTGCCGCTGTCCGAATCGCGGTCGACATGGTGCGGGAGGGGGTGCTCTCGGAAGAAGAGGCGCTGCTTCGGGTGGACGCCGGTTCGCTCGAACAGCTGCTGCATGCGCGCCTCCCGAATGAGCGTGAATTGGCGTCGCTCGGAGTTCATCCGGCAGCCACAGGATTGCCGGCCAGTCCAGGGGCAGCATCGGGGCACATCGTTTTCGACCCAGATCACGCGGTTCGATCCGCCGCGGAGGGCAAAGATGTGGTGCTGGTGCGCCAGGAGACGAGCGCCGACGACATCCACGGAATGAAGGTCGCCAGGGGGGTGATCACCGCTGCTGGCGGCATGACCTCGCACGCTGCCGTTGTCGCGCGCGGGCTCGGCAAGTGCTGTGTGGTCGGGTGCGGGGGCCTGCGGATCGATTTCGAGCAGCGAACCGTCCGCCTGAACGACCAAACCGAAGCGCTTCACGAGGGGGACCTTCTCACGCTCGACGGCTCCACTGGCAACGTCTACGCGGGTGCTCTCGACCTCATCGCCTCGACCACGGTCGACGAGCTCGCCGAGCTCATGGCTTGGGCGGACCGAACGCGTCGCATGCGGGTCTACGCCGAGGCAGATACACCTCAAACTGCCCGCGCAGCGCTAAGCTACGGAGCCGAAGGCGTGGGCCTGTGCCGAACGGAGCGGATGTTCTTCGCGCCCGGTCGTCTGTTCGCCATGCAATGCGCGCTCATGGCGGTCGAAGATGAGCAGCGACAGCACTGGCTCCGCGAGCTCGAACGCGCTCAATGCGACGACTTCGTAGAGATCTTCGATGCCATGGACGGGCGACCCGTCACGATTCGCCTGCTCGACCGCGCGCTAGAGGAGCTGATGCCGGAGGATGATGCATCCCTTCGCGCGGTCGCCGAAGCGCTCGACCTCGAAGTCGACGAAGTCGCCGAGGCAGCCGAGCGCCATCGCGAATCGAACCCGGCATTCGGACACCGCGGCGTTCGCGCGGGACTCACTGTTCCCGGCCTCTACGACATGCAGTTACGCGCCATGCTTCGGGCGGCACGTCAGTGCACCGAGCGAGAGATCTCCGTGGACCTCGACGTCTTGATCCCGATGGTCGCGTTCACCTCCGAAGTCGTCGCGCTTCGGGCCGTTCTCGACCAAGTGCACGCTGAGGTCTTCGAGAGTCCGACGGACCTGTTCAAGTGTCGAGTCGGGACCATGATCGAGCTTCCGCGCGCATGCCTCATCGCAGGCGAGCTCGCGCAACACACCGACTTCTTTTCCTTCGGAAGCAATGACTTGACGCAAACCGTGCTGGGAGTCAGCCGCGAAGACGCCAGTCGCTTTCTTCCGGGCTATCGCAACGAGCTCGGCCTCGTCGCTGGGGATCCGTTCACCGTTCTCGACGCAGGCGTGGAGGAGTTGATCCGGATCGCACTCGAGCGTGGGAAAGCCACCAAGCCTGGCCTCATCGCGGGCCTCTGTGGCGACCAGGGGGGCAGCCCCGCTTCGATAGAGGCCTGCGAACGACTGGGGCTCGATTTCGTTTCGGCACCGCTTTCTCAGCTTCCGGGCGCCCGACTTGCGGCCGCGCAGGCACGAATCCGCTGAAATTGCGGTTGCTGCCGCGTCCTCCACGTGTTGGAATGTATACCACTGGAAGATTGCGGTACAGCTGGATGTCCAAAGACGCGAGAGGGGTTGACGACGCAGAGGCCAGCAGGTCTCGTTCCGGGGTGTCTGCATCCCGCCCTGGACTGATCGGTCAAACGATCGATGGACGGTACCGCGTCGAAGCCTTGCTCGGGGAAGGCGGCATGGGGTTGGTCTATCGAGTGACCCACACGCAGCTGAACAAGCCACTCGCGATCAAGGTGCTGCGCCGCGAAAACACCCACGACGAAGAAGTGCTCGCACGCTTCCGGCGCGAAGCGGAGAGCGTGTCCGCGATTGGAAACCAGCACATCGTCGACATCAGCGACTTCGGCATGCTCGAGGACGGCTCGACCTACTTCGTGATGGAGTGTCTCGAGGGGATGGACTTGATTGAGGCGATGGACCTCGCACAGCGGATGCCGGAGGATCGGGCCGTTCGCATTGCGACACAGATCTGCAGGGCGCTCGATGCCGCCCACGACGGAGGGGTCGTTCACCGCGACCTCAAGCCGGAGAACGTGTTTCTCACATCGCGGGAAGGCATCACCGACTTCGTGAAGGTTCTCGATTTTGGCATCGCCAAGGTCGCCAATGGCCCCAAGCGTCTCACTCGCAAGGGCGAGGTCCTCGGAACTCCCCACTACATGTCGCCCGAGCAGTGCGAAGGCGAGGATGTCGACCACCGAACAGACATCTACGCGCTCGGAGTGCTTCTCTACGAGATGCTCACGGGACACGTGCCACACGACGCCGACACGATGATGGGCATCCTCACGAAACACCTCTACGAGGATCCGATTCCACCGAAGATTCGTGTGCCTCAGGTCTCCGAGGAGCTCGAGCGGCTGGTCATGCGCTGTCTCGACAAGAAGCCAGAGCGGCGATACCAGACGATGCGAGAGGTCGAGCTAGAGCTCGTCCGCATTCAATCCGGCACGCCCACGCTCGGACCCGAGACGGTCACGCTCACGCCAACGCGGGCCCCAAAACCGCCACCCCCGCGGGTCGCTCCGGCGTACCTCGGCGGGCTCGCCGCGGCTCTACTGCTGCTGGCGGGTACGCTGGCGGTCACGGCGCTCGAGCACCGCCCAACCCGCCAAGAGCCCACCGGCCTTGCCGCCACCGCCGATCCGCCGCCGGGGCCCGCCGCGGCGGAACCGACGGAGCCCCCTGGGGTGCCGACGCCCGAGTCTGTGCTCGCGTCGACCCCCGACGCGCCTGTTGGGAAGGCCGAGCCTGCGCGGCCCAAGCCCGTTCGGCGCAGGCAGGCCGCTCGCCACAAGGCCGCTCCGCGGAGCAGCTCGACCATCCTCGATCCCTGGAATTAGGGCTTCCTGCTGCCAGTTGCCCCCCATCGGGCGAACGGCTACGGTGGCGCTCCATGCGGTCGCGATTCGACCCGCAGGGCGCCTCGCTTGGCTTCGCTCTCGGGTTCTTCCTTATCTCCGGGATGGTCTCGACCGGATGCGTCAACAGGACCGGCGACGAGCTGCTTCCCGGCTTGATGTCGTTTCCCATCGCGATCGCGCTGTCGCCGGACAAGAACGCGGACGGAAAGCCTAAGTTCGTCTACGTGACGAGCTCGAACTTCGCCCTGCAGTACAACGCCGGCAACGTTCAGGCATACGATCTCGAAAAGCTGGTGGAGGGCATTGCCCGGGGCTGCGTCAGTCGGTGGGTGCGCACACAGTGCCTCGTTGATGACCTGGACCCCACGCTTCCCGAATGCCAGTGCGAACCACTCGACCCCACCTGCACTCCGATCCCGATTGGAGTCAAGAATAGCTGCCTCGCGGAAGACTCCGACGAAGACATCAACAGCCCCGAGTGCGCATGCGACCCGGACCCGGACGATGAGAGCTGTACCGCGGTGCCCCCCGATCGGTGCTCTGTGATTCCAGCTGGCCTGGAGTTTCGCGATCGGGAACAGGCCTTGCTGAAGTTCGTTCGGGTCGAAGGCCTGATCACCGGCGAGGTCGAAATCGGCTCGTTCTCGGACGGCCTCGGCGTGTCGACGACGGGCCGACGGCTCTACCTCCCTGTCCGGAGCGACGCCAACATCACCTGGATCGACGTGAGCGAAGAGGGTCGGTTGTTTTGTGGCGGCGACCAAGAAGAGAATGATGCCTGCTTGGGGAAGTACCGCGACGGAGCGGGCGAGAAGGTAAACCCGAGCGTCGACATTACGTTCCCGGCGGACCCGGTCGATGTGTATGTCGGTGACCTATCAGAAGACTTTGCGCCGCCGGGCCAAGAAGATGACCCGATCTACAACGGCGACTACATCCTCGTCGCGCACCGTGAAGGGCACGCAAGCCTGTTGATCGACCAAGTACCGCAACCAGGTGTCAACGACAACGAAGAGAAGCGCCCGCGCTTCGCGGCGACCCTCGACAACCTCGCTCCCGAGCAGGTGACCATCACCTACGAACCCGGCGCGAAGCGCGCGTGGATCCCAAGCGCACTCACGAACTCCGTCGTGCGTGTCGGCATCGGCATCGATGGCGACCCAACGCAGAGCTACATGTTCAACGCGGGCACCCTGTTCGTCACGGGCATCGACCGCGGCACGAGCAGCCGAGACATCCTCTTCGATCCTCGGCCGGACCAAGAACTGGCGTACATCGTGTCCCGCTCCCCCGAAGCTCTCCTCGTCGCCCGCACCAACGTGGGGGGCGGAGAACTGAACATGATCGCTCAGATCTCCACGTGCCGAGACCCCTCACGTGTCCGGCTCGCAGAAGTCCCAGCCCGGGGCGGCACGGTGATCCTCGCCTTCGTCAGCTGCTTCCTCTCGCGAAATGTGAACATCATCGATACCGGCATGTTCCAGGGCGTGACGACGCTCACCAATATCAGCGGCGCGTTCGAATTCGTCATCGATGGCCCGCGGCTCCTGATGTACACGGCGGACTTCAGCACGTCGGTCCTTCGTGTGGCCGACCTCCGACCGCTCGTCGCGTGCCTCGAGGGCGGAAGCATGGCACCCGAGGAATGCTCGCCGCGGCTCCTTGGGCTGGTCGGCTTGCCGCAGCCCGTCTCGGAGCTCCCACGATGACTCGCTTCACCGCCATCTTCGCCTGCGCGCTCCTCCTGGCCTCGTGCCGAAACGCCACCAACAACGTCATCTTGGCCTCGCTCTCTCGGTCCGAGGAGATCAACCTTCTGTGCGCGGAAATCGAACAGGTCACCGGCAACACCTACAGGCTTTACGAAACACTCCCCCTCGAGCTCTGCGGTGAAGATGTCACGGTTGCGCCCGACCCCGATGCACCCGACGCTGAGCCCCAGTCCCTCGGCGCGGTCACACAGACCGAGTCCGGAACTGTCGCCGTCGTGAACTTCTCGAACGGCGCGATCTTCGATACGAGCCGCACCGTGCCGGGGGTGACCGCGCTCCGCGTTGGCGAGCAGCCGACAGCCATCCAGATCTCACCCATCGACTCACGTTACACCTACGTGACCAGCTACAGCCCAAAGAGCCTCCAAGCGATCTCGACGAGAGAAGTCATTACCGGGTCGCCGGTGCCGCCCGACTACGACGCGGACGGCGAGCCCGATGGACCAATCCTCGAAGCCCAGCAGCTCCGCTTCGACGCCGGCCTCGTTGCCTTGGCCCTCCATGAGTTTGGAGAAGTCACGACCCAAGAAGCGAACGGGGAAGTCGTCAGCTTCACCACAGACATTCAATACCGCTATCTGTACGCCGCGATCCCCGAGCTCGGCCAGGTCGTGCAAGTCCAAGTCACGATCGACCAGGAGACAGGGAGACAAACCTTCGGTGCGATCACCACGATCCAGCTTCCAACGTATGCCTGCGACACGGTGACCCCTGTGGCCCCGCCGGCGTCGGACGTCGACGACTACAACCGAATCTGCCCCGAGAACTTCGAGAGCGTGGGCCAGGGTCGCTACATCAAGAACGTATCGACGACCCTCCCATGCACCGACGGCCCTGGCACCGGACCGATGCCCGTCGCGCTGACCGTCGACAAGGGCAACCCCGAGAACGAGCTCGACGATGTGTTGCTCGTTGCCGACGCCAACCAGCCGGTCATCCACCGCTTCGGCGTATGGTTGAACGGGGCCACCCCGCAAGCACCGATCGTCACCCTGACGCCAACGACCGAGGTCGAAGTCACGCCCTTCGTTCCCGCGACCTCGGCTCGGGACGATACCGCCGCGACGGACCGCTACCTCTATGCGGTCGGCGCCCTCGATTCGAGCGTGCTGGCGATCGAGTACACGCCCGGGTCGGCGGACTTCGGCGCCGTGCTCCCGGTCGTCGCTGGGCAAAGCCCGCGGGCCAACGAGGAGAACATCGAGTCCCGCAATCGCGTGCGCTCCGGGTTCTCGAACGTACGCGCGATCGAGGTCGTCACCCCATCCTACGTGGTGGAGGAGCTCGTCCCAGGGGGTGGTCTCTTCATTCCCGAAGGCAACCCGGAAAGCTCCATCTGCAACCCCAACGATCCCGACGCCTCCTCGTTGGCGCAGAACGCCAGCAACATGCGTGGCGTCTTCCTGGCCGTCAGCCTCGCGAACGGAGTGATCGTCTTCCTCGACGTCTACGATCTGAATGCACCTTGTCGCGGCGGGGAAGGCAACGTCGCTTGTACGCCCGCGGAGACCGGATCGGATCGCTTCGCGAGCATTCGGAGACACCGAAGGCGCTTCAACTTCACCCCAAGCACCTTCATCGAGATCGACGGAACACCTTCCATCCAGTTCAACTCGGCTCCGGGCGTACTCAACCCAGAAAATGGGGAAGCTGAGAACTCGGCCGGGCCTGACCTCGAGCTCATCCAATGCCCGGAATCCATGTTTAGTGTGTTTCAGCCGGAGCCGTTTTGGAGCACCGTACCCGGCTACATCTGCGCGTCGTCGCAGGTCTGGAGCAGCTTCTCACAGCGCTGGGATGGCCTGTGGCAGGGATTGATCCCGAACAGCGAGGGCGGGCTTGGGCAGTTCTCCGATGAATCGTTCCAGGGTGAACCCGGTGAGTGGTTCCTGGCGGGCGACGTACCGTTTTGCCGCGTAGGTGTCCTCGGTCAGCAGCGAGGCACTCCGAGCGGCAGCGGCCTGAGCATCGATGAGCTCGAAGCCTACGGAGGCGACCGCCTCGTCATCACCGGAGAGCTTCCGCCCAACACCGCAGACATCGAAGCGTGCAAACAAGAGTTCACGGATCTCCTGGAAGACATCGAAGAACGACAGGTGTGGTTCCCCATCGTCGACGCGTTCAACGACCAACTCAAAATTGGTCCCTCTCCGAGAGGCCCCGCATACACCGAGCTCGTCAAGCGCTGCTTCAACCAGTTCACCGAGTACCAGATCCACACGCGGAACGTATACACGGTGCTCGGGAGCAGCTCGGGTTTCATCAACCGCGTGATCCCCGACGAGACCCAAGATGGCCTCTGCATCTTCGACCCCAGCCGGCCCGTCGATCTCCCGACCGGTCCGGATGACACCTTCGACGTCGACACGTATCTGACGGGCCGCGCCTTCCCGGGCACCCAATTCATCAACCCGCTCGCGAGCTTTCAGATCAGCGACTTCGACGCCGACATCACACCCACCGACTCGACGGTCGCGCTTGCGAGCTTTGCGATCCTCAACCAGTTCGGGTTGGAAAACCTCGACACCGGCGGTGGCGTGCCGTTTTCGCTGCCCGCTTCAATGCTCTTTTCGTCGCTTAGCAACGATCTCTATTTCGTGGACTACCAAGCCGGGGTGAAGCGGATCGTTTTTTCTCCGCTTTCCATCGTCCAGACTTTTGACTAGACCCGGCTCATGGGTGCACGGGGTACCGCGCGAAAGAAAGACCACACGCCGGTCATGCGCCAGTTCTTGGCCGCGAAGGCACAGCACCCCGATGCGATCGTGTTCTTCCGGCTCGGGGACTTCTACGAGATGTTCTACGAGGATGCCGTGCGCGCGGCAGCCGTCCTCGACATCGCGCTGACCTCGCGCGGCACCGGGCCCGACGGCAAGAAGATCCCGATGGCCGGTGTGCCGCATCACGCGGCCGCTGGCTATCTCGCGAGACTGCTCCGCGCCGGCGAGAAGGTCGCCATCTGCGAGCAGATGGGTGATCCATCGAGTGTTCGTGGCGTGGTGCCGCGCGAGGTCGTGAGGGTGGTGACCCCGGGGCTCTGCCTCGAACCTGACGCCCTCGACGCGCGCGCCGAGAACTTCCTGGTCGCCGTGACGGAGGAGGGCGGCATTGCGGCGCTCGAGCTGTCGACGGGCACGCTGCGCGCGTGCCTCGTCGAGATCGGGCCACAGTGGGTTGGGGAGCTCGTCCGACTGGACCCGCCGGAGGTCCTGGTCGAGGCCGGCGCGGCCGGTCTCGAAGACGCGTGCCGCCAGAGCTTGCCTAACGCGGCGCTCCGCGTCGTCGCGCCCCCCAGCGCCGCCGAGGCCGTCGAGCAGACCCTGACCGAGGAACAAGTGGCGGAGCTTTCTGCGCAGCCGGCCGCGGCCAGGGCGGCGTCCTTGGTGCTCGAGTACGCGAGGGCCCATCTGGCGCACTCTCACATCCACGTAGCCACTCTCTACGCGGCGGGCGATCGCCTCGTGCTGGACGACGCGGCGGTGAGAAACCTGGAGCTCGTGCGTACGCTCGACGGCGAACGACGCGGCTCCCTCTTGCATCTGCTCGACGAGACGAAGACGTCGATGGGGGCGAGGGCGCTTCGGACTCGGCTGCTCGAGCCCCTGACCGACATCGAGCGCATTCGCCGGCGCCACGACGCGGTGGAGCTCTTCGCTTGCGACGCCCGGACGCGTGAGCAGGCGAGGGCACTTCTCGCAGAAATCGGTGACCTCGAACGGCTCGCAGTGCGCGCCGCGGTGGGTTTGGCGACGCCTCGCGACCTCGGCGTAATCCGCAACAGTCTTCGGAGCACGCAAGCGCTTCACGAACAGCTCGCCCGCCTGCCGCGGCGCGACCTCGACGATGCGCTGGCGTCCCTTCACGACGCGGACTTGTGTGCGGACGTGCGCGCACTTCTCGAACGAGCGCTCGTGGCAGAGCCGCCGGCGATCGATCGACAGGGCGGCATCTTCGCCAACGGCCACCTCGAAGATCTCGACGAGCTTCGCAAGCTCTCGACGACAGCGAAGGACATCGTCCTCGACCTCGAGCGCCGCGAACGTGAGCGCACCGGCATCGGGTCACTCAAGGTCAAGTTCACGAAGGTATTCGGCTACTACATCGAGATCACGAAATCGAAGCTCGACTCGGTGCCCGACGAGTACGTCCGAAAGCAAACCATTGCGAACGGCGAACGTTTCATCACTGCAGAGCTCGCGGAGCTCCAAGACCGAATCCTCCACGCCGATGAACGCGCGCGCGCACTCGAGTCGGCGGCCTTCGTCGACCTACGCAGATCGGTGGGCGAGCAAGCTCCCCGTCTTCACCGCCTCGCGCGTGTGATCGCCTCCATCGACGTCGCGACGGCGCTCGCCGAGGTCGCACAGGTCCGCGGCTATGTCCGCCCTACGGTGGATTCGAGCCGTGAGCTCCACCTCGAAGAGAGCCGTCACCCGACCGTCGAGTGCTACGCGGCGAAGGACGGGTTCGTACCCAATACGATCGAGCTCGATCCCGAGGAAACGCGCTTCATGCTGCTCACCGGCCCAAACATGGCAGGCAAGTCCACGGCGATGCGGCAAGCTGCATTGGCGGTCATCATGGCGCAATCGGGCGGCTTCGTGGCCGCCAAGTCGGCGCGCATCGGAATCGTGGATCGCGTCTACACCCGAGTCGGGGCGAGTGACCAACTCGCGCGCGGCCAGAGCACCTTCATGGTGGAGATGACCGAGGCCTCGGCGATCTTGCGAGGCGCCACCGACCGATCGTTCGTGATCCTCGACGAGATCGGTCGCGGCACGAGCACCTACGACGGCCTGGCGATCGCATGGGCGGTCGCTGAGCACCTTCACGACGCAACGCGTTGCCGCACGATCTTCGCGACGCACTACCACGAGCTATGCGAGCTGGCCGATCGCCTGCCCAATGCCGCGAACTACAATGTCGCGGCAAAAGAGCACGATGACAGCATGGTCTTGCTTCATCAGCTCGTTCCCGGGGGCTCCAACCGAAGCTATGGCCTGGCTGTTGCTAGGCTGGCGGGCGTCCCACCTGTCGTGCTCGCCCGCGCGAAAGCGAAGCTCGGGGAGCTCGAAACGCGCCTCGAGACCGCCCCCGCACCCCAGATGCCGCTCTTCGACGCGCCGCCACCGCCGGACTCCGAGGTCGAGGCCACATTGCGCGCGCTCGATGTCGAGCGGATGACGCCAGTCGATGCACTCGTGACCCTCGCACGCTTGCGCGACCTCTCTCGGCGTGACGACGAGTAGCGAACGGGCCACGACGCTATACCTTCGTTTGGGGGACTGATACCATCGACGTCATGGAGGATCGTCTTCGTCGGATCACCGAATCGCTCGAGGAGGCGGACCGGCAGATCGTGAGCGCGCTGAATGCGCGCGCGAAAGCGATCCAAGAGTACAACGCCCTCCGAGAGGAAGCAGGCGACGAGCCCTTGCGCATCCCAAAGAAGGCGGCTGTCGTCGCGAATGCTCGCGCTCTTGCAAAGGAGTTCCCGCCCGAGAGCATCGAACCCGTCTTTCGGGAAGTGCTGTCCGCCTGCACGAGCCTCATTGCGCCCGACGTGGTCGCCTACTTCGGGGCCCCCGGCGACCTCGCGCATGCCGCAGCTCGCGACTATTTCGGTCATGCGCCGAGCTTCCGCCCCAACGAGTCGGTCAGCGCGGTCCTCGAATCCGTACTGCACGGGCACGCCACCTTTGGCGTAGTCCCCTTGGAGACGTCGACCGACGGCGCGATCACGGCAACGCTCAACGGGCTCGTCGCAACCGACGCGAAGCTCTGCGCCGAGCGCGTCGTTCGGCAGCGCTACCAATTGCTGTCGCAGTCCGGCGAGGCGTCGCACGTGCTGAAGATCTACGGCTCCCCCCAAGCGATTGCCGCATCAGAGCGCCAGCTGAGGTCGCGCTACCCCGACGCGATTCTCGTCGACGTGCAGTCGGGCGAGGCGGCGGCGCACTTCGCACTCGGCGACGATCAATCGGCCGCTCTCGGCTCACCGCTGCTCAAGGAGCTTCACGCGCTGAAGCTGATCGACGACCACCTCGAGAACGATTCGGCGGTTCGTACGCGATTCGGCATCGTAGGCGACCGGCTCCCGTCGCGAACCGGCCAAGATCGGACGATGCTCGCGATCGCTCCCGGCGACGACCCGGGTGCGCTGCACGGGGCGCTTCGCCCGCTGGCCGACCGTGGGATCAACCTCACGCGAATCGAATCACGGCCCTCGGCCAACTCCGAATGGAACCACCTCTTCTTTCTCGAGATGGACGGCCACATCACCGACCGATCAATCCTGACGGCGGTCGAGGAGCTGCGCCGCATCGCCCGTTATGCCAAGGTGCTCGGCAGCTACCCCCGACCGAGCTGACCCACGCAGATGAGCGACCTCGCGGCCCCCCACATTCTGGCGCTGACGGCGTACGAGCCTGGCAAACCTGAAGAAGAGCTTCGCCGCGAGCTAGGGCTCGACGACATCGTGAAGCTCGCGTCGAACGAAAACCCGTACGGCCCCTCACCCAGCGCGATAGCGGCCGTCTCCGGGGAAGCACTTGCGCTTCACCGCTACCCGGACCCGCGTGGACACCACCTCCGCGAGGCACTCGCCGCGCATCACGGCGTGCTGGCGGAGGAGCTCTGCCTCGGCAACGGCTCGAACGAGCTGATCGACTTGATCTGCCGCGTCTTCGCCGGGCGAGGCGATCATGCGGTCTTTGGGCACCCTTCGTTTCCCTGTTACCGCATCGGGTCCATCGCCCAGGAGCTGCCGTTCACGGCCGTGCCGCTTCGCGAGCATCTCAACTGGAACGTCGACGACCTCCTCGCGGCGATCACCCCGAAGACCAAGCTGCTCTTCGTCTCGAATCCGAACAATCCGACTGGGGCACACATCGACCAAGCAGACCTCACGCGCCTCCTTCGCGAGCTCCCGGGGCATGTGCTCGCCGTCGTCGACGAAGCGTACGTCGAGTACGTCGACGCGGACGGCTTCGCTCCCGCTACCGAGCTCAGAGACACGCGGGAGCGGCTCGCAATTCTGCGCACGTTCTCCAAAGCCTATGCGTTGGCCGGGCTGCGAGTCGGCTACGCAATTGGAACGCCGGAGCTGGTCACGCACCTCAACCGGCTGCGGGCACCGTTCAACGTCGGCACCCCCGGCCAAGTGGCCGCGAGGGCCGCGCTCGACGACCAAGCCCATCTAAGAGCAACGGTGGCGGCTACCATCGCGGAGCGGGCCACGCTCACCAAAGGGCTCGAAGCGGCCGGCCTGCGCGTGGCGCCCAGCCAGGCGAACTTCGTTTTGGTCGACGTCGGCCAGCCGGGAAGGGCGGTGTACGAGGCCCTGCTAGAGCAAGGTGTCATCGTGCGCCCCATGGCGGCGCCGCTCGACACTTGGCTTCGGATCACCGTTGGCCTGCCGCACGAAAACCAACGCTGCCTCGACTCCCTTGGGCACGTGCTAAGGGAGTCGCGTGCATAGCGTCCGCAAGCGATACCGCGTCCGCCGCTCGGGTCCGCTCCGGGGCAGCGTTCGCGTCCCCGGCGACAAGTCGATCGGACATCGGAGCCTGATCTTCGGGGCGCTCGGCCGCGGCCCGTCCCGTATCACAGGCCTCTCAGAAGGGCTCGACAACCAGGCCACCCGCCAGGCGTTTCGCGCCATGGGTGTGCGCATCGAAGACAGCGACGGGGCGACCATCATCCACGGTGTGGGTTTGCGTGGCTTGCGGATGCCGGGCGACGTCGTCGATTGCGGCAACTCGGGCACCACGATGCGATTGCTCGCCGGCCTTTTGAGCGGCCAGCGCTTTGGGACCCGCATGATCGGAGACGCGTCGCTCACACGCCGCCCGATGGGTCGCGTCATCGAGCCGCTGCGCGCGCGCGGCGCTCACATCGCGGGCACCGCAGGCGCCAAGCCGGACGAGGTCTACCCACCGATCTCGATCGCGCCGCTCGTCGAAGGCGAAGACCTAAAAGGCATCGAGTACGCCATGCCGGTCGCGAGCGCTCAGGTAAAAAGTGCACTGCTTCTGAGCGGCCTCTACGCGGCCGGCCCCACGGTCCTCGAAGAGCCCGTGCTCTCGCGCGATCACACCGAGCGCATGATGCTCGCGCTCGGCGTTCCGCTTCAAACCGCCGGCGCTTCGGTCGTTCTCGACCCACGCGTCGACTGGGGACGAGGTTGGGAGCCGTTCGAGTGGCACGTGCCGAGCGACCCATCGAGCGCAACATTTCCCCTCCTTGCCGCGGCGATGGTCCGAGGCAGCGAGGTGAGCGTCGCAGACGTTTGCGTGAACCCCACGCGTACGGGGCTCTTCGACTGGCTGCGTCTGATCGGCGCGCGCTGCGCACACCGGCCGAGCGGCCACGGCGCGGGCGACGAGCCGATGGCGGAGCTCACGGTGAGTCACGGCTCCATCCGGGGATCAGTGGCGGCTGGTGAGCTCATCGTTCGCATGATCGACGAGATCCCCGCCGTCTGCGCGCTCGCCGCTGTCGCCAACGGTAAGACCGAGATCCGCGACGCGGCCGAGCTACGCGTCAAAGAGAGCGACCGGATCGCAACCATGGCGCGCGTCCTCGGTGCCTTTGGGGTGCCCTGCGAGGAGCTGCCGGACGGCATGATCGTCACCGGGGGCGCCGCGCTTCGGGGCGCACATATCGACAGCCAAGGCGACCACCGCATCGCAATGTCGGCCGCGCTACTCGGGCTCGTCGGCGAGGGGGAGTCGATCATCGATGGCGCGGAGGCGGTCGACACCAGCTTTCCGGGCTTCGTCGGGCTCATGCGATCGCTCGGCGCAGACATCACGGAGGAAATTCTATGACTCGCCCCCGACCGGTGGTCGCGATCGATGGCCCGGCGGGCGTCGGCAAAAGCACCACCTCACGAGAGCTCGCTCGCCGGCTCGGCTACACATTGGTCGACACTGGCGCGCTCTACCGAGGCGTCGCGCTAGCCGCCCGCGAGAGGGGTATCGACTGGGCTGACGAGGCGGCGGTCGCAGCAATCTGCCCTCAGCTCGAGCTTGGATTTGTCTCGCAAGAGGACGGAACTCCACGGCTTCTGCTCGATGGTGTGGATCGCGGGGATGAGATTCGAACACCGGAGATGTCCTCCGGGGCAAGTCAGGTCAGCGCCTATCCCGGGGTTCGCAGGGCGCTCCTCGGCATCCAGCGGGCGCTCGGCGCCCAAGGTGGCGTGGTCCTCGAAGGGCGGGACATCGGCACGGTCGTCTTTCCCGACGCCGAGGTGAAGCTCTTCCTAACGGCGTCTGCCGAAGAGCGAGCCCGCCGTCGCGTGAAAGACCTCGAATCACGGGGGATCGCGGTCGATCAGGACGAGCTGCTCGCCCAGATCAAGGCCCGCGACGAAGCGGATTCCACCCGAGCCATCGCGCCGCTCCGGCCGGCAGAGGACGCGGTCATCCTCGACAGCACCAGCCTCGACATGGAGGCTGTCATCCGACACGTGCTGGAGTTGGTCGAATCTAGTGCCGGCCCTGCAATTGACACCCGATAACTCCCCTGCTACCCACGACATCCCCTGCGTTTCCGGGGGCCTTCGGAACTACGGCCATGTGTGCCGGGAAGCTCTGAGCAGCTCCGGGAAGCAGTGATTTATCCATGACAGAAACCACAGAAATACAAACTCCCAAACCCGACAGCTTCGCAGCCCTGTTCGAAGCGTCGGCAACCGAAACCGACAAACTCAGTGAAGGCGACATCGTCGCGGGGACGATCCTGAAAGTCAGCAAGGACTCCGTCGTCGTTGACATCGGCTACAAGTCCGAAGGCGTCATCTCACTTCACGAGTTCATCAACGCCGAAGGCAACATCTCGGCCACCCCAGGCGAGACCGTCGACGTCCTGATCGAGAGCAAGGAGAACGAGGACGGCCTCGTGACCCTCTCGAAAGAGAAGGCCGACAAGCTCAAAGTCTGGGATGAGATCAGCGCGGCGTGCGAACGCGACGAGTTGATCGAAGGCACGATCACGCAGCGCGTAAAGGGCGGCCTCGCGGTCACCATCCGCGGCGGCGTCAAAGCGTTCCTTCCGGGCTCTCAAGTCGATCTTCGGCCGGTCCGTAACCTCGACCGACTGCTCGGCCAGACCTTCCAGTTCAAGGTCATCAAGTTCAACAAGAAGCGCGGCAACATCGTTCTGTCGCGCCGCGTCCTTCTCGAGAAGGAACGGGACCGCCTCAAAGAAGCGACCCTCGAGAACCTGCAAGAGGATCAGGTCGTCACCGGCACGATCAAGAACATCACCGAGTACGGCGCGTTCGTGGATCTCGGCGGCATCGATGGTCTCCTGCACATCACCGACATGAGCTGGGGCCGGGTCAATCACCCGTCCGAGGTCTTCGAGGTGGGCGATGAGGTCACCGTCAAGGTACTCAAGTACAACGCCGACACCGAGCGTGTTTCGCTTGGCCTGAAGCAGACCATGGAAGATCCGTGGAATGTCGCCACCGACCACTACGTCGCCGGCAAGAAGGTCAAGGGCAAGGTCGTCTCACTCACCGACTACGGCGCATTCGTCGAGCTCGAGCAGGGCGTCGAAGGCCTCATTCACGTCAGCGAAATGACCTGGGCCAAGCCGAAGCACCCGTCGAAGGTGCTCGAGGTCGGCGAAGAGGTCGAGTGCGTCGTCCTCGATCTCGACGCACAGAACAAGCGCATCAGCCTCGGTCTCAAGCAGCTCGAGCCTGACCCGTGGACGGTCTTCACGCAGAAGTACAACCCGGGCGACATCATCCAGGGCCGCGTACGCTCCATCACCGACTACGGCGTGTTCGTCGGTATCGAGGATGGCGTCGACGGAATGGTCCATAAGTCGGACCTCAGCTGGACCCAGCGCATCAACAACCCGGCGGATCTCTACCGCAAGGGCGACGAAGTCGAGGCGATCATCCTCTCGATCAACCATGACGACCGCAAGGTCAGCCTGGGCATCAAGCAGCTCTACGAAGATCCTTGGAGCTTCATACCGAAGCGCTTCCCCGAAGGCACCGTCATCGAGGTCCGCGCGACCGGCGCAGACGAGTACGGCATCCACGTGGAAATCGAGCGTGGCGTCGAGGGCTTGATTCCCCGTGGCGAAATCAGCGCCGACCTCAGCCAAGAGCCGACCGACATCGTCAAGACCGGCGACATCGTGAAGGCCCAGGTCATTCGCATCGACGACGACGACCGCACGATCACCTTGTCGCTCCGCGCGGCAGAGGGTCAGGACGTCAACCAGGTCGCTCGCCCGGCCGAGGCGCAAAAGCGCATCGCACCGCGCAAGATCGGCCCAAGCCTCGGTGGCGCCCAGGCGACGCTCGGCGACGCACTGCGCGACAAGCTCGGCGCGTTCGCAGTGGCGCAGGCCGCAGAGGACACGCTCGCCGCGGAGGACGAGGACGAGAGCTCGGACTCGACGGACGAAGAGCCAACCGAATAGCCCAGCCGCCCGCGGCACACTGACTAGAGCTCGGGTTCCCAAAGGACTCGGGCTCGATGTCGTTAACGTGAGCCCTAGGGGCACGCGCACGGACACCAGCACCCCTCAAGACATGCGGGGGTGCGAGCCGGAACGGCGAAGCCCGGCGCGAATGCGCCGCCAAGCCCAAGCGAAGCAAGGGGCGCGGAGGTAGGATTGCGGGTGGGGGCGGGCGGGTGGATTTAACTAGACCTCCCGACTTCAATCGCGTTGGCTGTCACTGATCCCCTGGCATACTTCATCCGTGCGACTGGCTTCCTTCCTCCTCCTCGGGATCGTCCTCGCGGCCGACAGCGTCGCCTTCGCTGAGCCGATCGACTCCCGCGAGGACTATCTAGTTCGCGGGGAACCGGTGCCCCAAGGGGAGCTATTCGGAACGGTCGCGCTTCTGAGAGCCGGGGCCGAAGAGACCCTGCTTGATATCGACGGGCTTTCGCTGCCGTACCGCGTCTTCTGCTCCGGCACGCTGATTACGCCCACGACGGTGCTCAGCGCAGGCCACTGCGTGCAGGCCTGCCCAGACGGCGACTGCCGCTGTGGCGAGGACGGCTGCCAAGTTGTAGCCACGCGCCGCATCTACGTCGCCGCAGGAATGACGGACCTCGAGAGCGTGTGGGAAGCCGAGCTCGTGGGTGTCTCCAATATCGTGCTGCAAGACGACTACCTCGACTGGGAATCGCTCGAGTTCGCGTGCGACCAATCGTCTTGTCCGGGCCTCGCCTGGGACTCGAACGATCTCGCGCTGCTTCACCTGACGACGCCGATCACTTCCTTGCGACCGGTCGCCCTCTACCCGGAGGACCGAATCTTCGATCTGGCGGGCACCGAAACAGTCGGCCTGGCTCAGGGGTACGGGCTGCCGCTGCCGCCAGAGAGCGAGGAGCTGCTCCCACAGGATTCCTACGTGGCCCTGCTGAACCAAGGGCCGAGCAAGATCGTACGAACGACACACAACGAGCTACTCACCACCCGCAGCGAGGACAACAGCGCGGTGTGCTTCGGCGACTCCGGGGGACCGCTCTACGTAGTCGAAGGCGGCTCGCCGATGGTGGCCGGAGTGGCATCGAGACTGCGTGGCGACGCCCGCGAGTGCGACGGCGGAGGCGTCTACGCACTCGCCCCGGCGTACACCGAATGGATCGAGGACAACGTCACCGGAGAGCTCCCATCCCCGTCCAGCGGAGCAGGGGGCTGCTCGGCGTCACGCCCCAGCAGCCCCAGCAGCGTCGTTGCGCTGGGCCTGGGACTTCTTGTCGTTTTGCTGCTTCGCTCAAGGCGCGTTGCTTCGATCGGAGTCGCCGTTGGCATCGAGGTCGACGTCAGCGAGGCCGTGGTCGGACCCGCTGTGTGTATTCCAACCCGCCCGCTCGAGGTCACTTACGTCTATGCTTGTCGATCGGACGCGCTCTTTTCGAACATCGTCAGCTTCGAAGGACAGGTTGTCCACCTAGACGATCGAGCCAACCCCGTCGCCGTAGTCCTGACTGACCCTTAGGAGGATCACTGGCGCGCCCCCAATCCATGCGCGGCAGCCCGAGCCGGAACGGCGAAGCCCGGGGACGCGGGGGGAGGATTACGGGTCGGGGTGGGTGGGCGGTCTTGACTAAACCTCCCGACGCCAATCGCGTTCGCTAGGACTGGCACTGTCGCTCACACTGATCGCGTGGCATAGTTCCGCTCCGTGCGGCTGACTCCCTTGTCCCTTTTCGTGTTTGGCCTCCTTGCGAGCGTTCCCGCAGTAGCCCGGGCTGATTCCGTCGATTCAGGTGAGGAATACATCGTGGGCGGTCGTCCGGTCGTGGCCGGTGAGACGCTTGCGACGGTCGGATTGGTCTACGCGTTCGAACCAGCCGAGTCCGAGGACCTGTCTGCGCTCCACTTCCTGGAGCTTGTCGGATGCACGGGGACTCTCATCGCTCCCGCCGTGGTCGTCACTGCAGCGCACTGCGTCGACAACTGTCTCCGCGACGCGAACTGCGATGCTCCCAACGACTCCGGCGAGACGTGCGAGTGCGAATCGCACCCGCCGCCGGACGGCACGCTCTTCGTCGCGACTAGGCTACGAACTCTGGATGACGTTTGGCGTGCAAACGCCGTGGCCGTCAAAGAGGTCTTCATCCACGAGGAGTGGGGGGTGTTCGCCGAGTGGGACATCGACCCGGAAACCGGCCTCGGCGTCGGCGTACACGACATCGCAGTCGTCGTGCTCGCATCACCGATCGGCGAGATAGAACCGGCGCGTCTGTGGCCAGCCGACTCCGCGACCGATCCCGAAACGGGCCTTGCGCAAGGCTACGGCTTGCAGGAACAACCCTTCAGCGACGAACTAGGAAGACAAGAGGAATTTGAATCGCTGCTCAACGAGATCGAGCTCCCAATCGAAGCCATGACCGCCGAGGAGGTTCTCACCGGAGCGGGAATGGATGACGGCGGCCTTTGCTTCGGCGACTCGGGTGGGCCCCTCTACGTACGGGAAGGCAGTGCTCTCTTCCTGCTCGGCGTTGCGTCGAGGGCAACGGGCGGCGCTGGTGACGACGCGCCATGCTCGCCGGGTGGAGTCTACACCTCCGCAAGCGGACACGCCGAATGGATCCTAGACAAAGCCCCCTCTGCGGCCGTGGGCTCGGACGGCGCCGGCGGCTGCTCGATCCGCAGCCAAGCCTCAAACCGTGGCGCGTGGATCTTGCTGGGTGCACTGCTCGGTTGGGTTTGGTTCCGCCGGCGGCGCCGAGCGCATGCTAGCGCGCTGTTGGTCGTCCTGGGTCTCCTCGCCGCCTGCGGCGGCTCTGACGGAGAAGCGGCGTTCTGCACCCCTTCGCGCGATCCCTCAGGCGCATTTTGCAATCCAGGGGTGGCGCGACTCGACCTTCAATCCGCCGAGCGACTCGCGCGAGAGGCGGCGGCCGAAGGGGCATGGCTCTGGGCGGCCTCGTCAGACGGCACGCGCGGCCTCAACCCCGATGGCGTCGCCGAGTCTTGGTTATTCGACTACTACATGCCCGAAGCGACAGCGTCCGAGCCCCTGGATCTCGAGCGTATCACCGTGTCCGCTTCGGGGGAGATCACGCAGGTGAGCCAGCCCGGCTCTCTGTCCTGCGTCCCGGAACGTCCGCTGCGCGCAATCGACTCACGCGCCATCACCCACCACGCCATTGGCCGCATGTCGGAGGCGGGAACGGAGGTCCAGGTGGGTGGGTCGCCCGACCTCCAAATCGTGCAGCGTCACATCTGCGACTCCGCGTCTACCTACTGGAATCATGTCGCCTACGGAGACGTTTACGTTTTCTACGACGGGAGCGGCACGTTCCTAGGGCTCATCGACTTCGCGACGCTCGAGTAGGGAGGGGGCCAGAGAAAGGCGGTCCGAGGGTCGAGTCTCGGACCGACCGCTCGCGCCGGTGCTGACCGCCTCAGTGCACGCTAATCACAACTGCCGTAATATTGTCCCGGCCACCCCGCGCGTTCGCCATTGCGATGAAGCGTTGTGCGGCGCCGTTGGGACCCATGTCGATTACGTCCGGGATCTCGTCGTCTTGGAGATAGCCGTGGAGACCGTCTGAACAGAGCAGATACGCGTCGGAAGGGCGCACCTCGAAAAAGCCCGTATCGACTTGCACGTACTCGCGGCTTCCGACCGCGCGCGTGATCACGTTGCGGTGCGGGGAGCGGGCGGCTTCGGCCTCGGTGATGATCCCTTGCTTGAGCTGCCAGGCGACGAGGGTGTGGTCTTCGGTGAGCGGTTCGGCCGATTGCCCGCGAACACGGTAAATGCGGCTATCGCCGACCTGCGCCGTGATTCCGTAATCGCCGCACATTGCGAGCACGGAAACGGTCGTGCCCATGCCTTGCTGATTGGGATCGTGCTGTGCCAGGCCGAAGACCATGTACGTGGCCGCCTGTACAGCACTCTCGGCCACGCGGATGGCCTGCCGGAGCGAGTCCTCCGAGGTGTCGCCCTGCGCCACCTTGTCGAGCGCCCCGTGGCCACGGATCACCATTCCGTGAACGGTTTCGACAGCCTGCTGGCTGGCGATCTCGCCCGCGGCGTGGCCGCCCATACCGTCTGCGACGACGTACAACCCGAGGTCGTCATCGACGAGGAAGGCGTCCTCGTTCAGTTTTCGGCGCTGGCCAACGTCGGTCAGTCCCGCACTGTGATATTGCAAATCATCCCCGTTCTAAGCGAAGCGGCCGCTGAGCAGCCCCGGCCCTCCCAGGTTAGCGAAAAAGGCGCGACTCCACCAAGAAGAGGTCCGAATTGACTGCTAAGCTCGGCCCACATGAACGCCGAAGCCCCCGAAGACCTCGAAGCAACTTGGCAAGAGCTCCTGCGACGACGCTCACAACTCGTCGAGGATCCCAAGCTCGCGGCCCTCGCCCTCGGCCTCATTCAGCAGATGGGCAACGCGCCGGCGCATCGCGACGTGCTCCGGGACCTCACGCACGCCTGGAGCAAAGACTCGGGCTTGCTGCTCGCCGCGGCATCGATGTTGGTCGAGCAAGCCGGACGCCGCGGCATGGACGAGCCCCCGATCACGGAGGAGGGTCCGGCATCGTGGGCCGCGGCCGGCTTGCAGCGCGCCTTGGACGCGCTGAGCGACGCCGACCAGAAAGACCCTGACATCGCCGGCAACCTCCATGCCATGCTGGGCAACGCGCTGCGGCTCTCCGGGCCAAGCCGCGATGCGGAAGCACAGGAATCGTTCACGCGAGCGATCGAGCTCGATCCGGACCGCGGAGAGTGGTGGTACGACGCCGGACTCCTCGACAAGTGGCGTGGGCGCTTCGATGAGGGCTTCGCCGCCAACGAGCTAGCCCGCATGCACCTGGGCGATGAGCGACCGGTGCTTTGGAACCTCGCGATTTGCGCGACGGCGCTCGGCAAAGCGGAGGAAGCCGTCGATTCATGGCTCGAGATGGGCATCGAAGCGCGCGTCGATCGCTCGCGTGGCATGCCCTACGTCGCCGGCCTCCCACCGCTCCTCCTGCGTGTGCTTTCGCGAACGCCGGCGACGGATGCGACATCACAGCTTCCGGACAAGTCCGTCGGCTTCGAGCTCGTGTGGGTGGCGCCTCTGAGCCCTTGCCACGGCGTCGTGCAATCGCCGACCTTCCGCGACGCGCCGATCGACTACGGCGACTTGGTGCTCTGGGACGGCGCCCCCGTCGCCGCACACAACACCGCCGACCACGGGCCGGTGCCGGTGTTCCCCCTGCTCGAGATTCTCCGCCAAGGCGCCGAGCGCCGCTGGCCGTTCGTCGCTCTCGAGCGGGAGCACGGCGCGCTCGACGGGCTCGAGAGCGAGCTGCCCGAAGGCACACGGGTGTTCATCCAAGAGGAGCGGGTCGAGCACCATTGCGCAGCTTGCGCGACGGGAGAGCCCCACGAGCATGGGTCAGCGGCAGTGCCAGCGTCAGCGTCAGCGTCAGCGTCAGCCAGACTGGTGCGGGGGAAGATCATCGTCGAGCCGACCCAGAAGCTAGAAGAGTTTCGAGATTCTTGGGAGGCTGCGATCGCGAAGCGCCAGGCGACCGTGTCGATGCCCTCGCTCTACGAGCAACTCAAGGATTCCAAACGCGCCGGCCAGGAGCACCAGGCTTGGCGCGGCATCGAAGGGAAAGCGCTGCGGAGCAAGGCGCGCCCGTGAGCGAGGGTGGGCGCCCACTCCTTCCATCCGAGCAGTACGAGTTCGACGATCTTCCTCGGCTCGACGAGGCGACGATGTTGGAACGACGGCAGCTCGTCTTCCTCGTTCTGTCGGGTCTCTTTCTCGGCACGCTCGCGATGCTCAACATCCTCGGCGTCACCCGCTTCATCGATCTGAGCTTCACGGTACCAGGAACGAGCCTCACGGTTCCGATGCCGCTTGCGGTTGGCGTCTTGCCATATCCGATCACGTTCCTCTGCACCGACTTCATCTCGGAGCTCTACGGCCGGCATCGCGCCAATCAAGTCGTGTGGATGGGGCTCGCCTTGAACCTCTGGGTGATGCTGATTCTGTGGGTCGGGGGCGCGCTTCCCGGCTTCGAACCTCCCGACCAACCTCAATCCGGCGTGTTCTTCGAAGTGCGGCGTCTGGCGTTCGGGGCGGTGACCGCCTCGATGATCGCGTATCTGGCCGCGCAGTTCATCGACGTGCACGTGTTCCACTTCTGGAAGCGCCTCACCGGCGGCCGTCATCTATGGCTGCGCAACAACGGATCCACCTTGGTCAGCCAGTTGGTCGACACCGTGTCGGTCATTCTCATCACGCACTTCCTCGTGCACGGTCTGCCGATCGAGGCGACGAAGCCCGTGTGGCCGCAGCTCCTCACGTATATCGGCGCAGGCTACACCTTCAAGCTCACGGTGGCGCTGCTGGACACGGTACCGTTCTATTGGGGCGCCAAGCACCTCGGGCGGCACCTGCGGATTCATCCGGTGCACGGCACCGGGAACTGGGCCGCGGACTACTGACCTTCGGAATTGTCGTAGATGTAGACCGCGCCGCTGTTGGTGATCGAGCCACCCGAAGGCGTCCCGTTGACGCCAATCGCCGCGCTGTCTTCGTAAGGTGTACCGACGACCAAGGTGTCGCCCGACAAGCTCATGCTCGAACCCTTGAGGGTGGTTTGCACCTCGCAGGAAACCAAGCTGCTGGGCGTGCCGTACGTGACCGAACCCGGCGGGCCGGCAAACGCGGATTCGGCGTCGGCGTTGAACGCCTTGTAGAAGTTGGTCTGCGCCCACTCGCCGTCTACGAGACTGAACACGTACGCGCCGCCGCTATTCACGCCGCCAGTCGAGCTCTCGCCAGGCGAGCCCACGATGAGATTCGTGTCGTTCACGCTCAGCATCGCGCCGAAGAAGTAGAAGCACGACGCGTTCGATGCCTTCAGGTACTGAGTCTGCTCCCAGACGCCACCGCTCCGCTCGAAGACGTACGCCGCACCCGCTTCGCAGTTCAGGCCGTTCATCTCTGCAGTGCCGGCGTTCGCGCCTTGGTTGTCGACCTGATCGCTGTCTTCGCGCTCCGCGCCAACCACGATGGTGTCTCCATGGATCGCGACGGCGAAGCCGAAGCGATCGCCCGCATCGGTGTTGGACGCCTTCAGGTAGGCCGTTTGAACCCACTCGTCTTCGATCTTCTCGAACACGTACGCGGCACCGGCTCCGGGCGCGCTGTCGTCGCTCTCATCACCGTTGACGCCCATGGCCGCGCTACCCTCACCGGGCGCGCCGACCACGATGGTATTTCCGGACACGGCAACCGAGGCCCCGAAGCCGTCGCCTTCGCCACTCGTCGGGCAAGCGAACTCCTCGCAGGCGATGCATTCGTAGGTGCCGCCCGCGTTGGACGCTGTCGTCGGGCCTGGTTGCGTCCAGTCGACCGAGTTGATCTTCTCGAAGATGTACACCGCGCCGCTGTAGTCGCGGTCCGCGACGGGGATTGGCGCCTCACCCAAGGAGTGCCCCGGCGCACCCACCACGAGCGTTTGGCCGATTTCGCTGACTGGTGTGAGCGCAACCGAGTTGCCGAACAGGTCGAGCGGATCGGTGTCGAGCCCGCGAAGACAACCCCGCTGGGCGCCGGCCGATTCCTGAGTCCAGTTCCCGGTCAGGCGGTTTCGAATGAACACGCGCACCGAACCGATGCCACCGAGGCCGAAACCCAGCGATCCAACCACGAAGGTTTCCTCGGCGACCGCAACGCTCCATCCAAACAAGCCGTCGCCGCAGCTCTGGCCGAGGGGCGGGGTGTCGAACTCTTGCACGACCGACCATTCGTCATTTGCGCGCTCGAACAAGGCGACCTGGCCGAAAGGCGGCCCGCTCGACGGCGAACCGACGAGCATCCGGTCCCCCTCAACCGAAACGCTAGTGCCGAACAAGGCGTTCGGCTCGGGCCGCGGCGACTTCACGAACGCCTTGAGCTCCGTCGCGGCGCAGAAGCCGTCACGGCACACGCCTGCGGCCTCGTTGCAAGCCGCGCCATCGGGGAGCGGCTCGTTGACGCACACACCCGCTTCGATGTCACATGTCGTCAGCTGGCATTCGTTGGACGCACCACCGGCGCAGTCCTGGTCCGCCACACAGAACGGAACGATGTCCCCGCCCGTGCCGCCGCCCCCTGGCTCGGAGCTTCCGCTCCCACCGCAGGCGACGAGACCCAAGGAAAAACACAGCGTCAACGAGCGAAACGGGAGCCAAGAAAGACGAGACATCACAACCTCCCCGCGGCCGGGGTCAAAGAGATCCATCCGGGCATCATACATGGGCGGCCCTGCACTTCAAGACGCCGTTTGCGGCATCGGCCGCCGACCTTGCACGGCGTTCGCGCTTGGTATGCCGGCTCACACAGGGCTCACATTGGACCACATTCGCTTTCGTTCGAAATGCGACGAATCCCGAGAGCTGACGGACTATGGGCCCGTGTCGTCGAAAGGCCCGAGGTTGGGCTCGTACGAGCTGTTGGCTCCGCTTCGCGACTGCCAGGTCGGCAGCGCATTCGTCGCCGTGAGACCCGGGGTGAGTGGTTTCGAGAAGCGGGTCGCACTGTACTGCACTCAGCGGGAGCGTCTCGAGCGTGTCGCAGCGGAAGCGAACCTCGCCGCTCGACTCTCCCACGCAGGCGTCGCGCACGTGCTGGATGTCGGGGTGTGCGGAGAGACCTGCTACGTCGCGACCGAACACCTGTCCGGCACCACGCTGCGTACCATGCTCCTCAGGCGCGGAAGGCTCCCCTGGCGCAAGATCGCTCCCATGATCTCGGATGCGGCTCTCGGACTTGCGTACGCGCATGGACGCCGAGGCGAAGACGGACGCTTGCTCGGGATCATCCATGGCCGGGTCTCCCCTGGTCGAATCACCCTCGAGCCTTCGGGGACCGGCCGCGTCTCGGGACTCGGCGTCTCCTGGGCATGGCCGAACGACCTCGGTTTTGGTGCGCCCGAAGAGAAACGGCGCGAACCCGTCGACGGACGAGCGGACGTCTTCGCCCTGGGCACCATTCTCGGGCGTTGCGTGACGGAGCGCGAGCTCCAGGGTCCGGTCCTGCGCGTCATCGAGCATGCGACGCAGACACGACCAGAGCACCGATGCACGGCCGCCCAAATGCATGAAGCACTGACGGCCCTGCTTCGCGACGCCGAGCCCGTCGCGGCGGAGTAGGGTTACTCGTTCTCGGAAGCCGGCTCTTCGGCCTCGGGCACCGGCTCTTCGGCCTCGGCTTCCGCAGCAGCTCCGGCTTCCGCTTCGGCGGCCGCAGCCTCCTCTTGCTCCGCCGCCGCTTCAGCGGCGGCCTCTTGTGCGGCTGTCTGCTCTCGCACGGCGCGATCCAGCGCTTGTTCGCCGGAGGTCGACAGGAACGCGAGCCAAACCGAAAGGGCCATGAATGTGAACGCGAACCCCGCGGTCAATCGTGTCAGCAGGTTGCCCGCTCCCGCGCCGCCAAAGATCTGCTGACTGGCGCCGCCACCGAAGGCCGAACCAAGGCCACCGCCTTTCCCCGACTGCAAGAGCACGACGAGAATGAGGAACAGACACACGAATACATAGACAATCGAAAGGAACGTGTACATGGACTAGCTTTCCGCGCGGCGAACGCCGGCGTCGACAATCGGGATGAAGTTGTCTACGGACAACGACGCACCACCGACGAGCGCGCCGTCGATGTCGGGTTGAGCCAGGAGCTCGTCGGCGTTGGCAGGCTTCACGCTCCCACCATACAGAATGCGCACCGAATTGGCCCAGGATTCGCCCAGAAGCTCGGCCAACTTCGCACGGATTGCGCCGTGAACCTCCTGCGCGTCCTCTGCCTTCGCGGTGCGCCCTGTGCCAATCGCCCAGATCGGCTCATACGCGATCACCAGCGGGGCGAGCGCCACGGCATCGAACCCTTCGGTTGCCGCCTCCACCTGGCCGAGCACCACATCCAAGGTCTGGCCGGCTTCACGCTGCTCGAGGGTCTCGCCGACACAAACGATCGGAACGAGTTTGTGGCTGAGAAGAGCTGCAACCTTCTTGCGGACGCCCACATCGGTCTCGCCGAAGAACTGGCGACGCTCGGAGTGACCGATGATGCAGTAGCCGCAGCCTGCGTCGAGCAGAAGCGCCGGGCTGAGCTCACCGGTGAAGGCACCCGAATCTTCGAAGTGCGTGTTCTGCGCGGCGAGGCCGACGGACGAGCCCTTCAAAGCCTCTGCGACAGCGGTGAGCGAGGTGGCAACTGGACCGACAACCACGTCACACCGAGCCCCCTTGCCGACGTGCGCGGCAATGGCGCCGGCCAAGGCCTGGGATTCGGCGACTGTGTTGTGCAACTTCCAGTTGCCAGCGATGAGCGGTGTGCGCTTGGTCATGGCTGTAGGGCCTCCACGCCCGGCAGCGGGCGGCCCTCTAGATACTCCAACGACGCGCCGCCGCCAGTCGACACGTGATCGAAGCGGGCGTCGAGACCCGACTGCTTCACGGCCGCAACGCTATCCCCGCCGCCGACGACGCTGAACCCTGGGCAGTCGGCGGCCGCGCGAGCGACAGCCAGTGTGCCCCGCGCGAACGCGGGATTCTCGAAGAGGCCCATCGGCCCGTTCCAGAAGACGGCTTGCGCACGACGAAGGCGATCCCGGTAGAGGATCTCGGTGCGCGGGCCGATGTCGAGCGCCATGGCGTCGGGCGGGATCGCGTCGACGCCTACGTCCTTTGCGGAGGTGGATTCGAGCGAGTCGCCGATGCGCACGTCGACCGGAAGAAGCAGATCGACCTTCGCTTCCTGGGCCGCGCCGATGAGGCTCCGAGCGAGCGCGAGCTTCTCGTTTTCGCAGAGGCTCTTGCCAACGCCGTGGCCCTGCGCGGCCAAGAACGTGTTCGCCATAGCGCCCCCGATCAGCAACGCGTCGACCTTGCTCATCAAAGCCTCCATGACCCCGATCTTGTCGCTCACCTTGGCCCCGCCGAGGACGGCGAGGTACGGGCGAGGCGGGTCGGCCCGCAGCTTCTCCAGCACCTCCAGCTCGCGCTGAAGCAGAAACCCAGCCGCGCGATCTTCGATCAAACGGGGAAGGGCGCTGACGGATGCGTGCGCGCGGTGCGCGGCGCCGAATGCGTCGTTCACGTAGGCCGTGCAGCCCGCGCCGAGCTCGCGCGCAAAGTCGACGTCGTTGGTCTTCTCTTCCGGATGAAAGCGAAGGTTCTCGAGCAGCGCGACCTGCCCGTTACGAAGGTCTTGAACTACCTTTCGCGCGCCATCGCCGATGCAGTCGTCGGTGAGTCGCACCTCGCCAAGCTCGAGGAGCTCGGCCAACCGAGCCGCCACCGGCTCTAGCGAGAGCTGTGGCACGACCTTGCCCTTCGGGCGGCCGAGATGCGACGCAAGGACCACCCGCGCACCTTGATCGAGGGCGTATTTGATCGTCGGGAGCGCCGCGCGAATGCGCGTGTCGTCGGTGACTTCGCCGTTCGACAGAGGAACGTTGAAGTCGACGCGAATGAACGTCGTGACGCCTTCGAGGTTCAGGTCCTCGATCGAGCGAATTGCATCGGACACAGGCTCAGCTCGCGCTCGAGACGATCCGCACCAAGTCGAGCATCCGGTTCGAGAAGCCCCACTCGTTGTCGTACCAGCTCTGAACCTCGACGAGGTCGCCGCCGACCACCTGGGTCTGCGCCGCATCACAGATCGACGAATGCGGGTTGCCCATGAAGTCGGTCGAGACTAGCGGTGTCTCTTCAAACTTGAGGATGCCCTTGAGCGGGCCTTCCGCCGCAGCCTTGAGCGCAGCGTTGACCGCCTCTCGGTCGGTGTTCTTCGCGACCTGTGCAGTGAGGCAGGTGAGCGAAACGTTCGGCGTTGGCACGCGAATCGCAGTGCCATCGAGCTTGCCCTTGAGCTCCGGGAGCACGAGCCCAATCGCGGTCGCAGCGCCGGTCGAGGTCGGAATCATGGACAGCGCGGCGGCACGCGCGCGGCGCATGTCGGAGTGGGGCTGGTCGAGGAGCCCCTGGTCGTTGGTGTACGCGTGGACCGTGACCATGTGTCCCTTGACGATGCCGAACGTGTCGTTGAGCACTTTGACGAGCGGCGCGAGACAGTTGGTGGTGCAGGACGCGCAGCTGATCACGCGGTCCGTCTTGGGATCGAATTTGTCGGTGTTGATGCCGACGACGAAGGTACCGTCGATCTCGCCCTTGCCTGGCGCGCTGATGATCACGCGCTCTGCGCCCGCCGCCAAGTGGGCCGCGGCCTTCTCCTTGGTGCGAAAGAGGCCCGTGCACTCGAGCACCACCTCGGCCCCGAGCTCCTTCCACTTCAGCTTGGACGGGTCGCGCTCGGCAGAGACCGGAATGCGCTTCTCCCCAATCCAGATGGCGTCGGCCTCCGCTTTCACGGGGTGATCAAAATGACCATGCACCGAATCCCACTCGAGAAGATGCGCGAGCATCTCCGCGCTCGTGAGGTCGTTGATCCCAACGATCTCGACATCTCCGCGCTCAGCCGCGATCCGGGCTACACAGCGCCCGATGCGCCCAAAGCCATTAATTCCGATTTTCGTCGCCATTCCTTCGACTCCCTCCGTGCCGCGGCGCGGTCAGAATACGCCGCTGGCGAGCGCGGAACGTAGGCGCGCGCTGCGTCGGGGTCAAGGAGGTAGAGGCGCGACTCGTTTGCGCGTTTCGAGCTGCAGAGCCGCGATACGCGGTTGTTACTCAGCCGCTTCTTGCGCGTCACGAAGCTCGGTGGTCACCAGCTCGAGCACCGCGTTGGTGAACGCGACGATGTCCGAGCGGCTGTGACCACTGTTGCGGAGCTCTCGGTAGACCGACTTCGCAAGAATCCGAACGCCGCGGCCATCAGCCATCGGAACGCTCTCGGTTTGCTTTCTAGGTGCCCCCATCCTGCCCGAGCATGATGCAGGTTACGTGCCAGCCGAAGAAAATGGCCAAAGCGAGTCGTTTCAGCGCCACTTTACACGGGAATTTACAAGGAACGGCAGTCTTTGCCACAGGTGAATCCAAAAACGGCACACCCCCCAAAAAGTGCGAAGCGGGCTGCGCATTCGGGGGGCAAGCGCGAAGCATCGTACGCACGCAACCTCACGAGAATAGAGGGATTTCGGCCGTTCGGCCGACTTCTGTTCATCCGCCCTGAAGCGCCGCCCGAAGCTCCTTCAGCGCGCGGGTGTGAATCCGGCTCGCCCAGGACTTCGAGACACCGAGCTCGGCTGCGAGCTCGTCGAGCGGGCGGCCCTCGAAGTAGCGCCCACGCACGACCGCTCGCTCGCGCGGCGAGAGGCGGGCGAGGGCGTGGAGCAGCCGCTCGATGCTCTCGTTCTTGAGCAGCGCCGATTCGGGGCTCTCTTCGGCGTAGTTGCCCTGAACTGGACTCGGGCTCGTCAGCCTCGCGCTGATGCGAGTGAAGGCCTTGTCGAGCGGGGACGGGGCGGCGGTCGGCGGGCGCAGCTCCTCGGCTTTCAGGCGCTGGTGAGCGCGCCGAGGCAGGTCGGCCATCTTGCGGACCCCGTCGAGCATAGCGCCCCGCACTCGATAGTAGGCGAAGGTCTGAAAGCGGACCCCTCGGCTCGGGTCATACCGGCGCTCGGCCTCGAGCAGGCCCCCAAATCCGAACGCCACGAGGTCTTCCAGATCGCCTGAGAGGCTCGAAATTCACGGCGAAGACGGCTCGCAAGACCGAGAACCATCCTCCGATGCTGCGCGATCAACTCCTCACCTGGCATACCGAGCCTCCTGAACAGATGCCTTTAGCCAAGTGGGTTAATGAAGTCAAGTGGACTACATCATACTACATAGAAGTTGGCCGATGCTTGCGGTATAGCCGCGGTGTGCAGCAGCAGCGGCCAGGCCTCGTGAAGGCAGCTCCGGTCCCCGCCGAGCTGATGGAGGACGAGAGGAACGGCGCCATCGTCCGCTCGGTTCTCGACGCGCTGGACGCACTGATCTCGACAGAGATGGGCCCGGTGCCGGGCGTGTTCGAGTGGGGAACGCCGGAACGAGGAGGCGCACGGCTGATGCGCTCGTGCGACGCGCAGGAGGCAGAGTCACTCCGGATCACCTGGAATAGCAATCGGATCAAGCGTATCGAGATTGAATCTAGAACCGATACTAGGTTTCCCGAGCCCGCGTGGCCCGTAGAACCGTCTGCATTCCTCGAGCGCCTGATCCCGATGGTCTGGGCGTACATCCAGCGAGGCGGCGAGCTCCCTTCGGGTATCGACCGCTTCGCGCGCCTCTTCTAGTGGTAGCCGTTGCCGTTCCCGAGCAGGGCGCCCTGGAACTTCTGAGTCTCCAGCAAGGAACCGTCTTCGGCGTCCCGGCGGACGACCAGGTAGTGGCGGGTGACCGTGCCGCTGTCTTCGCGCGCGACGACCATGATGGTGTTTAGGCCGGGTCCGACTGGGATCTCGGCGTCAAACGCCAGCTGTCGAGGCGTCGCGCTCCCCTGGTTCGACTCGTAGAAGACCTTGTGGCCGCTCGTCGTGATGTAGAGGTCACGCACGCGCTGGCCGTCAGTCGCCTCGCCGGTGATTTGGATGGCATCGTCCCGGGTGACCAAGGTCTGTAGGCCCGCAAGCGCGATCTCAGGAGAGGCCTTCGGGGTCTCCCAAGTGATCGCTGGGCTCTTCGCGACCTGGCCCTCTGCCGGGCTGATCGCCTTGGAATCGACCCAACCAGGTCGGCCACCGCCGAGATTCAGCCTCTCGAACTCGCCACTGCGCCCCGTGAGGAGCAAGCGCGCAGGCGCGTCGAAGCGGCCGATGACGGGCGCGCTGACGTCCGGCCTCGCGCGCACCTCGGTACCGCTCGCGACGACGACGACCTGCTTGCTCGGAAGGTTTTCGACAGACCCACCCTCCGCCTGAATCGGAATCGTGAGCTTCTGCCCCGCCGCGGTGCCGAGCTTGTTGTCGAGCACGCCGAGCATGAGCTTTGCTTCATCTTCATTGAACTCCGGGAGCACTTGCAGCGTGAACGGCACGACCCATTCCTCGCCCGGCCGGAGCCCCTCCTTGCGCTCGAAGCGTCCATCGTAGAGCAGGACGCCGTGGCCGCTCTTGTTCTGGATGTTGGCTTGGAGATCGAAACTGTCGGCCTGTCCGACGTTCTTGATAGTGAAGTAGACAGTCACCTGCTCGCCACGTTGCACCAGACCGTCGCCGTTGCCGTTCTGGTTGTCGGCAATCTGCAGACCGTATGCAAAGCGCGGGCGGGGCAGGGCACGGACGACGGTACGGACCTCGACAGGGTCGGGCACGTGACCGTGGGCCTCTTCGAACTCGACGGTGATGCCGTCGGCCCGGTCGACGGTCGCCCGGGGCAGGCGGCACACGAGCTTCTCCTCCTCGGTCAAACAAAGGCCGAGCGTGGTGGTCCATTTCCGAGTTTCGCCCGGATCGAGCTTGCCGAAAACGAGCTCACGGCCATCGAACAAGCCGCTGTCGCTGCTGGTGGTCCCCCGAAGCTGGTAAAGCGTGTGCTTGCCTTCGTTGGTGACCTGCACCTCGATCGAGAGGGGAGACCCGGCCTGCACGGGCTCATCGCCGGCGCTTGTCTTCGCGACGACTCGCACCTTGCTTGGGCCTTCGTCGCGGCCGACGCTCCAGTTGACTCCCAGCTTCTCGAGGTCGCGAACGACCTTCTCGTTCTCTTGCTTTTGCACTCGCTCGATGATCGGCTTCGACTCACGAAGCATCTGCGGCCGGTTCGCCGACTTTGCGTTGAGCACGAGGTTTTTGGAGAAGCGAATCAGGAAGTTCTCCTTGTCCTCGTTTTCCGCTTCCTCCGGCTCCGACTCGAGCAATCGCTGGCGAAGCTCCCGGTTGAGGTAGTAGCCCATCACCACGGCGGGGCGCTGACTGTCGGACGCGCTCTCGTGCGTGAGATGAGCGTCGAGGTCTGCCTCGCGTTGATAGAACTGGTTGACCTTGAGATCCATGTCGTCTTTGTCGACCGTCATCGGGCTGATCGCGATGTCCGGCACGATGCCGACGCCCTGGATCGAGACGTCGCCGGGCGTGAGGTATTGCGCGACGGTCAGCTTGAGCGCCGACTCGTCGGGGAGTGTGTAGAGAACCTGTACGGAGCCCTTTCCGAAGCTCTGCTCGCCGATGATGAGCGCCCGATCGTGGTTCTTGAGCGCACCGGCTACGATCTCGCTCGCCGACGCACTCTGCGCGTTCATCAGAACTACCATCGGGTAGTCCGGCTCGGTGCCGTCACTGGTCGCGTACTTCTCCTCGCGCTGGCGGGGGTCCTGCGACGAGGTGGTGACGATCGGGCCGCCATCGATGAAGGTGTCGGCCACTTGGACGGCCTGGTCGAGCAGGCCACCGGGATTGCTTCGAAGGTCGAGTACCAGGCCCCGCATCTTCTTTCGATGGAGCGCATCGAGCGCTTTGCGGAGATCGGCCTCGGTGTTGCCCTGGAAGTTGTTGATCTTCACATAGCCGACCGAGTCGCGGAGCATGCGATGTTCGACCGAGTCGATGTGGATGATCGCACGCGTGAGCTCGACTCGGCGAGGGCCACTCCACGTGCCTGCGCTGTTCTTACGCCGGATGTAGATGGTGACCTTGGTGCCGCGCTTGCCGCGCAAACGGTCGACGGCCCCGCTGAGCGGCATGTTCAGCGTGGACTCGTCCTCGATCTTGACGATGCGATCACCGCGCTGAAGGCCGGCCTTCGAAGCCGGAGTGTCGTCCATGGGCCGAATCACCGTCAGGTGTCCGTCGCGAAGCGAGATGACGATGCCGAGACCGCCGAACTGGCCGCGCGTGCTCGTGCGCATCTCTTTGTAGACTTCTGGCGAGAGCAGAGTCGTGTGCGGGTCGAGAGTCTTGAGCATGCCGTTGATCGCGACGTACTCGACTTCACGAAGCTCGATGTCGTCCTCTTCCTGCAGCTCCGCTTGGAGGAAGGTGAAGACGTCACGAAACCGGCCCGCGAGATCCCAAGGGCTCGAGACGTCAGAAACCCTGAACTCGCTCTCCGAGCTGTTGACCTGAACTTTGAGCGTCTCGGCGCCATCCTGATAATGGACGAGGACAGGCGCGATGCCTTGCTGGATCGCATCGAGCCCCGCCAGCATCATGCGCTGATGGTCGATCCGGCTCGGATCGACGTAGTCGCTGTTTACCTCGTGGATGACCCGGTTCATGACTTGGAGCTTCTTCAGGTCCCAAGGGGTCTTGTCCCGTGCCGCGAGTGCGCGCGGAGAGGTATCGATATCGATTTGCAGGCCGTTTTCGACCGGCCAACCAAAGGAAATGGTGAACGCCGCTAGGACGACGACCAAACCAAGTAAGGGCTTCCAGAGTCTTCGCATTCGATTATCGGGGGGGCTGGAGGGCAGTCTGACGAGTGTAACCCCGTTGGGGCTGTGGGCCAATTGCGTCTGACGCCAATTGCGTCTGTTCTTTCCTAGGGTTATCGAATCGAAGTGCCACACCGCATTCTCCGCCAGCAGATCGCCCGGCCGGTGCTCGAAATTTGTAAGGAGCTCCGCAATGCGGGGGAGCGCGCCTGGGTCGTGGGCGGCTGCGTCCGGGACACGCTCCGTGGAGAGCAGGTAAACGACTGGGATGTGGCGACCACCGCACTGCCTCAGAAGGTGCAAAAGACCTTTCGCAGGGTAATTCCGACCGGCATCGACCATGGGACTGTGACGGTCCTCTGGAAGGGAGAAGCCTTCGAGGTGACCACCCTTCGCGGGGAAGGGGCCTACTCGGACGGTCGGCGCCCCGACCACGTGGTGTTCGTCGGCAACATCGACCAGGACCTCGCCCGCCGGGACTTCACGGTCAACGCGATCGCGTACGACCCGGTGGACAGCCAGGTCGTCGATCCCTTCGGTGGGCTCATCGACATGAAGCACCAAGTGCTCCGGGCCGTCGGAAACCCGAGCGAGCGTTTCCAGGAGGACGGCCTTCGAATTCTTCGCGGCGCCCGCTTCGTGGCGACGCTCGACTTCGAGCTCGAGGAGGCCACGGAGGCATCCTTTCGGGGCGCGCTCGACACCTTCCGCAAGGTGAGCCCTGAACGCGTGCGTGAGGAGTGGCTCAAAGCGATGAAGGCGAGCGCACCCTCTCGCGCGTTCGAGGTCATGCGCCGGACCGGCATCCTCGAGGTGACGTACCCAGAGCTGCTCGAGCAGGTGGGCTGCGCGCAGAACCAATGGCACGCCTACGACGTCTGGAACCACACGATGCGTGTGCTCGACGAGTCGAATGGCGACCCGATCGAGCGCGTGGCGGCGCTACTTCACGACGTCGCGAAGCCACGCACCCGCGCGAAATCCGACAAGACCAACGACTGGACCTTCTACCACCACGAAAAGGTCGGCGCCGATATGGCAGACCGGTGGCTCCGTGACTACCGCTTCTCGAACAGCGAGCGAGATCTCATCACCGGACTGATTCGGCATCACTTGATTTGCTACAGCAGCGAATGGACGAACGCCGCGGTGCGCCGGTTCATCAAACGCGTGGGCGCCGACAACGTGGAGCCGCTGCTGCGACTCGGCGAGGCCGACGCGCTCGGCAAGGGCCGCAACGTCGAAGAGGAGCTCGCTGCGCTCAAAGAGCTCCGCGGCCGAGTCGACCAGGCGATCGAGGAGGGCGGGGCGCTGACCACGGGTGACCTCGTGATCGGCGGCAACGACGTAATCCCCTTGCTCGACGGGGGCGCAGGACCCGCGGTCGGCCAGATATTGAGAGCGCTACTCGAAAAGGTGATCGACGACCCGAGCCTGAACGACCGCGACAAGCTGATGCCGCTCGCCGAAGAGCTCGCAAAAGACCTGTAGCGCGAGCCGGAACGACGAAGCCCGGCGCGAATGCGCCGCCAAGCCCTACTTGCCAACGCTGGCGCGAATGCGCCTTTCTTGAGCGACTGCGACTCCGCGGATAGCTTCACCCCCAATGAAGCTCTGGCCCGCACTCTTGGTCACCGCTGCGCTTCTCGCGCCAGCGACGAGCCACGCAAAGAAGACCGAAGACTTTCGTCACACCTATGAGCAAGTCTGGGGTGCGGCGATTCGGCTCATTCGCGTCGACCAGGGCTATGCGATTAAAGACCGCGATGAGAGCGTCGGCTACTTTCTCTTCGACTACAAAGACGATGGCCGAGCATTTCCCGGAAGCGTCGAGCTCGTCCGCATTGCGGACCAAGGGGGCGGCCCGATTCGCGTCGTGATCCAAATCCCCGCGATGCCGAGCTACATCGAACGCATGCTGTTGGACAAGCTCGAGAAAAAGCTCCTGCACGAATACGGCCAGCCCGCACCACCGCCGGAAAAGCCCGAAAACCCTCCCACCGACCAGTAGCCGGAGCGCGAGCCCCGGGGGGAAGGAGGTCGTGCGAGGCGGTGTTGCGAAACCGAACCAGGCCCCCAGCTCTCCCCACCGCCGCACTCGGGCGGCATGCTAGGCTCGCGGCGTGACCGAGCCTAGTGCGGCGCAACAGAGCAGTGCTCGTTTTCTCGTCGGTTCGGCCTGGCTGGGCGCAGCAGCGGCGAGCCTCTGTTTTTGCGTCAACCTCCTGTTCGTCGAAGATCGCGCCCGACTTTGGGCCGGCAACCAGATGGACCCGACTCAGCGGCGACTCTTCGTCGTGTTGGTGATCGTGTCGGCAGTGCTGCCCGGCGCTGTGGCGGCGGCCACCATTCGAAGGCGTTCACTCGCGGCTGCGGCCGATGATGTCTGGCTGTGGGGCCATCGGCTCTCGCCGCTCGTGCTCCTCGCGCCGATCGCCCCGCTCATCGACCGGGCAAGCTTCATCGGGAAGCCGATCACGTCAGTGAGCTACATGCTCGTCATCGGCCTTGCTGCGGCCGCGATCGGGACGCGATGCCTCGAGCGTGGGTTCGCCTCGAGCCGAGCGCCAGATTCCGCACCAACCGCAACCGGGTGGCGAACGTTCGTGCCCAGCGGGCTGACGGTCGCCGTCTGCGTCTCTCTCTTCGCGCACTTCGCGTACTACGCCGTGCTGCGCCACCACCAGATGCGGAGCGACGCCTACGACCTCGGCATCTTCGACAACATGATGTGGCATTTAACGCACGGCGAAGGGTTCGGCTCGACGCCAGCATTCGGCCCCGAGGGCAACCATCTGCATCGGCACACGACGTTCGGCGCGCCGTTGCTCATCCCGCTGTACGCGATCTGGCCGCGCTCCGAAACGCTGCTGATCGTGCAGGCGGCGTTTGCCGCCAGCACTCCGATCCCGATCTACATGCTCGGCCGGCGCCTCCTCGGAAGCCCGTGGCTCGGCTTCGTCTTCGCGCTTTGCTACGCGCTCTACGCGCCGACGCACGGGCCGGTTTTCTACGACTTCCACTTCCTCACGATGGCGTCGCCGCTCTTTGCGTGGGTGTTCTATCTGTCGTTCACAGACAATACGCGGGCGCTCGTCGTGATGACGATCCTGACGCTCGCTTGGCGCGAAGATACGGGCGCGGTGCTTGCGTCCGCCGGCATCGTCCTGTGGCTCTGGGGCGTTCACCCGAAGCGCACGTTGATCTTCGTCGTGGTGTGCGGAGCCCATTTCGCGCTGACGAAGTTCGTGTTCATGCCGCTCGGCGGCTCGCATGCCAGCTTTGCCGGCTACTATCACCACCTTCAGGCGCCGGGAGCGCCCGGCTTCTGGGCCGTCATCGAGACCTGGCTCACCAATCCGTTCTACGTGTTCGACGAAATCTTCGACCGAAAGAGGCTTCTGTACATCCTGCACCTCTTCGTGCCGCTGCTCTTCTTTCCGTTGCGGGCGAAGACCACCTGGCTAGCCTTGTTGCCAGCAGCGGTGTTCACGCTGATGTCTTCGCGTGATCCCCTCTACCAGATCTATTTCCAGTACACCGTGTTCTGGGCGCCGACGGCGTTCTTGCTCATGTTCATGGTGCTCGAGCGCAGGCTCGGCGCTACCGGTCGCCGCAGAGCACTTGCAGCAAACGCCGGGGCAATCCTGCTGACCACGCTCCTCACCAGCTATTTCTACGGATCCGTATTCGAGTCGCCCAAGATGAAAGGGGGCTTCGGGCGCATCTCCTACGAGTGGACCGAGCAAGACGAAGCGCGACTCGCTGCATTCCGGGAGCTGACAGCGCAGATCCCGCGCGACGCGTCCATCGCCGCGACGAGCCGGGAGGTTCCCCACTTCAGCAACCGCAAGAACGCGTACAGCCTCGAGGTTGGCTATTTCGACGCCGACTACGTGCTGGCGCGCCGCAGGCTCGTTTCCGGCAAGGAGCCCGCGCGCAAAGCCTACGACGAAGCGCTCGCCAGCGGTCAGTACGAAAAGGTCGGCAGCCAAGACATCTTCGTTCTTTGGAAGCGAACCGATAGATCGGAGGTCCGGGAGTGACCGCTCGCCGCATGCAGATGGTCGTGCCCTGCTACAACGAAGCGGCCCGATTCGACCACGCGGCCTTCGACCGAGCATTGGCTGAGAACGCCGACCTCGCATTCGTGTTGGTCAACGACGGAAGCACCGACGAGACGGCGGCCGCACTTCATGCATTGGCCTCGCGGCACGCAGAGCGGGTCAGGGTCATCGACCATGCGAAGAATGCAGGGAAGGCCGAGGCGGTGCGTCAAGGCATGTTGATGGCGTTCGGAGAAGGGGCCGCGATGGCGGGATATTGGGACGCCGACCTCGCCACGCCGCTCGATGCGATCAGCGGCTTCGTCGCGGTTCTCGACTCCAATCCCGAGGTCGACATCGTGCTTGGCGCGCGCGTCGCCATACTCGGTCACGAGATCGAGCGAAGCGCAACGCGCCACTACGCCGGACGCGTATTCGCCACCCTGGCAAGCGTCGCCCTCGGACTGTCTGTGTACGACACGCAATGCGGCGCGAAGCTCTTCCGCTGCAACGACACCACCCGCGCGCTGTTCGCCGAGCCGTTCGGGTCACGCTGGGTGTTCGACGTAGAGCTCCTCGCCCGGTACGTCGCGGGCGGAAGCGAGCCGAACGGCATTCGCGAGCTCCCGCTCGAGCGTTGGACCGACGTAGCCGGCTCCAAGGTAAACCCCGCCGACTTCGCCCGTGGCGTCATCGAGCTAGTCCGAATCAGACGCAAGTACGACTTGCGCCGATCCGATTGAGCCTCGTCTCGCGAAGCGCCGCGGCTACTTGTTCGATTCGGGCTGCTCGAAGCAGTAGATGGCCTGCAGATCTTGGCCGCAGTCCTTCGTCTGCCACTGAGTCCAGCCGGGCTGCGACCGAATCCATTGACCGCTCTGCACTGGGGCAAAGCCGCTCTGGTCGGTCGTAAGACCGAGGCAGCCGTCGTTGAAGTGCGTGAAGCCCTGATACGTGGTGTTGGTCCAGACGAAGCAGAAGTCGTTTTCGCCGGGGATGTTGCAGGTCGTCGTGAGGTTGATGCCGTTCTCGTCGACGCGGATGTCGCGGTCGAGCTCGCCGTCGATCAAGTCACTCCAGTCAGCTGCGATCGGATCGCCGTTGATCAAGCGATACGGGATCGCCGAACGGTGGAAGCGCTTCTGTGGGGACGTGCACTCGTCGGAAGTCCAAGACATCCAGTATCCGCCAAGGCCCGCCTCTCGCGCGAGGTCCGCACAGAGCTTGTCGGCGCCGCGCGGTCCGTTGAGGTCCGCCGTATAGAGCTGACTGCTGACGAAGACCATCGCCGCGTCTTCGCAGGCTCCGTCCACGCAAACCTCGAGAGGTCCGCAATCATCGGTGCCAGGACAGCTGCGGTCGGTCGCCATGCCGGCGTCCCGCGCGCCCTTGTCCGGAACGCAGCCGCCCTGACCGCCTTCGCCGCCCATGCCGCCTTCGCCGCCCATGCCACCTGCGCCAGCCATGCCGCCTTCGCCGCCCATCCCGCCTGCGCCAGCCATGCCGCCCATGCCGCCTTCGCCGCCCATGCCGCCTTCGCCGCCGACGCCACCGATACCGCCCATGCCGCCGGAACCACCGGCGCCAGCCGAGCCGCCCATGCCGCCTTCGCCGCCGACGCCACCGATACCGCCCGTGCCGCCGGAACCACCGGTGCCAGCCGAGCCGCCCATGCCGCCTTCGCCGCCGACGCCGCCGATACCGCCCATGCCGCCGGAACCACCGGCGCCAGCTGAGCCGCCCATGCCGCCGCCACCCGAACCATCGACGCAGGTGATGTCGACGGTCCAGTTGCAGTCACAGTAGCGGAAGCCGTCGTCAGACACTGTGATCGTGATCGTCTGCTCGCCGACCTCTTCGCAGGTGTACTTCGTCTCGGGGGCGGTGGGGTCCGCGAAGGAGCCGCCGGTGCCCGTCCAGAGGTATTCGATGGGGTCGCCCTCGACGTCGGCCGCTTTGGCAAAGACGTCAATCTGATTGCCGACGGAGGTCTGCAAAGGTGAGACGATGACCTTGACGAGGTCGGAACAGAAGTTGAGCTTGCCATTGACACGGACACCGCCGTACTGCTCGTTGGGCTTGCAGTTGAGGATCACCATGACCTCGGTGGAGATGCCGACTGCCACGTCGAACCGGGCAGAGCCTGAGCAGGAAGTCTCTCCGTCGGTGGATACCGCAGTCATAGCGACTTTGTAGCCCTCGCCAGCTTCGATGCCGTAGACCTCGACCGACGCCGTCGACCCGGGAGCGCTCGTATTGATGGTGCCCACCATCTCAGGCATCGCGTTCCCGGTGATCGAGTAGGAGACCTCGTCGATCTCGATGCCATTGGCGAGCTCGAGCTCGAGCGAAAGGCCGCCTGTGTTGTCACTCGAGTCGGCGCCGCATCCAACGAAAAGAACGGCGCTGAACAGCCAGCTAACGAGCCAGCGCATCCGGGGGGAACTGGGCATACGGGGGTCTCCTAGGGGGGGTGCCGACGGTACCACAACTGCTGTTCAGTTAATTCGAGGTTTTTCTCGGACCTGCACGGAATGTAATCCGGATCACACACCGACATACACGGTTCTTGCGCCATCACCCGGCCACCCCTGCCCGTAGCCCCCCCCTCCGCGCCCTGCGCTTCGCTTCGACTTGGGGGCGGATTCTCGCCGGGCTCCCCCGTGCCGGCTCGCGCCTGAGCTAGGGCGACGTCAGCGGCCCTGCGCCTCCCCTGTCATCGGTACGAACCTGACCGGCAACACCTCTTCCTGCCGAAACCCGGTCTTCGTCCGGGTCACTCGGAGCAAGCTCTGGAAGCGGGTGCCGACAGGAATGACCAGGCGGCCACCAATCTTCAGCTGCTCCTTCAATGGCTCCGGGATCGCTGGCGGCGCGGCGGTCACCACGACCGCGTCGAAGGGGGCGTGCTCCGGCCAGCCGACGTAGCCGTCCCCGTGGCGCACCGTCACGTCGTAGCCGAGCTTGCCCAGCCTCGCCTTTGCCTCCTTCGCCAGCGTCTCGACGATTTCGATCGAGAACACCTTCACGCCCATCTCCGCGAGGATGGCGGCCTGGTAGCCCGAGCCCGTGCCCACCTCGAGCACGATGTCGCCGGGCTTCAGGTCCGCGAGCTCGCTCATCAGCGCGACGATGTAGGGCTGGCTGATCGTCTGCTGATGGCCGATCGGGAGCGGTCGGTCGTCGTAGGCCGACGCGCGCTGCGCCTCTTGGACGAAGCGCTCACGGGGCACCGCGCGCATCGCCCGGAGCACGTGGGGATCTTGAATCCCACGTGACTCGATTTGAGTGCTCACCATGCGCCACCGCTCTTGTTCGCGGATCGCCGCTTCTTCAGGCCCCGCATGCGCAGGCCCGGATCTTTGGCTGCAGGCGCCGAGCACCAAGAGCGTCATCCACAGAGCGCGTCGCATCACGCAGAAAATACCACGGAAAGAACGGCGGTGCGGCGCTGGTTGCCGACCCAAAGGTCGCGGCTATCCTTCGGCGCCCAATGCCCCTGGTCGTACAGAAATATGGCGGCACAAGCGTCGGTTCGCTGGACCGGATACGCATGGTCGCGGAGCGCGTGGCGGAGACCTATCGCGACGGCCATCAGGTCATCGTGGTGGTGAGCGCGATGGCGGGCGAAACCGACCGGCTCCTCAGCATGGGTTGGGACCTCTCGAAGAAGCCTGCCGAACGCGAGATGGATGTGCTCGTGTCGAGCGGTGAGCAGGTGAGCGCGGCGCTCCTTGCGATTCAGCTCAACGAGCTCGGCGTGCCGGCGCGCTCGCTGCTCGGTCACCAGGCTCGCATTCGCACCGAGAACGTCTTTCGGAAGGCCCGCATCCGCACCATCGACGGGGACGCGCTCCGTTCGTCGCTCGACAGCGGCAACGTACTCGTCGTGGCGGGGTTTCAAGGCACCGACGCGTACGGCAACATCACCACGCTCGGGCGCGGCGGGTCCGACACGTCCGCCGTCGCGATTGCTGCCGCCGTCAAAGCCGACATCTGCGAGATCTGTACCGACGTCGACGGGGTGTACTCCACCGACCCCGGTGTCTGCGCGAAGGCGAGGAAGATCGCGCGCATCAGCTACGAGGAGATGCTCGAGCTCTCCTCGCTCGGCGCCAAAGTTCTGCAGATTCGTTCGGTAGAGCTCGCCATGAAACACCGGATGCCGCTGCATGTGCGCTCGAGTTTCTCGAAAGCGGAGGGAACGATCGTGACCGATGAAGAACACCTGCTCGAAAAAGTCATCGTCGCCGGCGTGGCCGCCGACAAGAAGACCGCAAAGCTCACCGTCCGCGCGCTACCGGATCACCCCGGGGTCGTTGCGAGCGTGTTCGAGCCGCTCGCCGAAGCGAACATCTCGGTCGACATGATCATTCAGAACGTCTCGCGCGAGGGCCACACCGACCTGACGTTCACAGTGAGCCGCGAGGACGCCGACCGCGCCGAGGAAATCGCCAAGCATCTGGTTGCCAGCGTCAACGCCGAGGGCGTCGGACGCGACGATTCAGTGGCCAAGGTGTCGATCGTGGGCGTGGGCATGCGCAATCACGCCGGCATCGCCGCACGCATGTTCCGCCTGCTCGCCGACAACAGCATCAACATCCAGGCGATTAGTACCAGCGAGATCAAGACCTCGTGCTTGATCAAGGCTGAGCATGCCGATAAGGCGGTCGTGATTCTGCACGACGGGTTTGAGCTCGAAAAGAACGGCAACTAGAGCAACCCCCGCACCGAACGGCCGATGCTGGGTCGTGCCCGGCGATCCATCTCTCACCCAACCCGGCGCGTGCGTCGTGCTGCTGCTCGTCGCAAGCGCACTCGCATCGTCCGAACCGTTGCGGATCGCGCAGCGGCCATACGCGTCGTTAGCGGAGGTCGAAACGAACGCCAACGCGGAGCGCGGCCGTGATGATGAACGCGCCAAGCGGGCTCTTCGCGTTCGTCGCCACCCAGAAGCCGCGGGCGTCGGCGCCGATGATCCATCGCGGATTGATCAGGAAGTCGACACCCAGCAACGCGTGCAGGGCGAAGTCCCCGCGCCCGTTGCGTTCCTGGACGCTCAGGATGCCATCCAACCCAAACCCGATCAGCGGCACGAACCGCACGATGTCGACCGCGTACAGGGTCTCGAGTCCGGCGATCCCCATGTGGAGCGTTCGGTCTTCGAAGTAAACGTTGTAGCTCAGCAGGCCCTGGATGCTCCAGGCATCGCCGATCCCGCCGCCAGCGGTCAACGCGAAGTCGACGCCGTTTTGGGGGAGGGCGTCGCCGTGCGGCATGCCCGCGTACCCGACGGCAAAGCCAAGCGTGGCCTGGTCCTCGTACGCGCGGGCCGAAGTAGGGAGTGACGCCATCAAGCTGAGACACCCCAAAGTCCAGACGACGAAGCGCACAGCGGCCCCTCTAGCATGGGCGCCGCGCCGAGCGCGAGGCTACGTTGACGGGACGGGGGCCCCGTGTATAGTGCCGACCCGATTTACAGGGGATTCCCCGCCTTTTGGAGAAAATCTTGGCCAACGACTCTGCCAAAGACGAAAAACAAGCGCCGATGACCGCAGGCGAGCGACTCGCCGCGCAACAGGCCGCCAAGGCTGCGCGCAAAGCGGCGCAGAAGGGGCGCGACGCGGAGCTCGTTGAAGAGAAAGCGATCGCGCAGGCCGCAGTGGCGAAGGACTGGCTGCAAGATAACCTCAAGCCCCTCGGGTTGATGGCGGGCGGCGTCCTCTTGGTTGCGGCCATCGGGATTGGCTGGTCGACCTACACGCGAGGGCAGGCGGCTGACGCGGGCGCCGCGCTCGGTGTCGTGCTCGACGCAGACGAGAGCGAGAGCGCGGCGTTGGCGAGCGCATACGCAGACGTCGCAAACGCGCACCCAAAGACACCCGCCGCAGCTTGGGCGCGGGTCGGGGAGGGCAAGGCGCTCTACGCACAAGGGGACTGGGCCGGCGCGCGCGCCGCGTACCAAGCGGCCCTCGATGTCAGCGAGGACGAAGTGATCCGTTGGGCCGCGCTCGAAGGCATCGCATACTCGCTCGAAGCCGAGACCTCCTATGACGAGGCGCTCGAGCAGCTCGAAGCGCTCCGTGAGGTCGACCCGAGCGTCGCGCCCATCGCCGGCTACCACCAGGGCCGGATCCTTCAGGCGCAAGGCAAGCTCGAAGAGGCGAGGACCAAATTCGATGGTGTCTTGGCCGATTTGAAGGACCCCGAAGCACCGGTGCTGCCGTACACCGAGGAGCAAACGGAGGCACGCCTGGCCCTGCTAGACCCGAGTCTCGCCTCCGGCGAGGGCATGGACCCTCGCCGTGCGGATGAGTTCATCCGGCAGATGAACGAGATGCTCCAACGGCAACCGCCCAAAGAGTAAGCTTCGGCTATGCGCATTCGCCATGCCGCCGCTTGGGCCGTCCTGATGCTGCTGGGCGCGGCCACGCCCGGTTGCGGCTCGTCTGGGACGCCGTCGACCAACGCCGACAACTTCGGCTGGGTCCAGAGCGGAGCGAACTACGCGATGCCAGGCGAGGGTGGCTTCAACGTACGCTGGTCGAGACAGCTCACCGACCGGTGGGAAGCGCGCTTTCTGCCGGTGCAACTGAGTGGGGCTGCGTTCGACACCAAACGCAAGCGCGTCTACATCGGTACGACAGAAGGCAACATGTTCGCCTATGACATGGAGGGCCGGCGGCGCTTCTTCTACGACGCGGGGGCGCAGATCGAGTCGCACGCGGCCGTCGCGCCGAAGTCGGGCGAGGTGTATTTCGCATCGGTCGACGGCGCGGTGCATGCGTTGATGCCGGACGGGATTCTCAAGTGGAAGACGAAGTTGATCGGGGCGATTCGCGCTCGTCCGGTCGTGACGAAGGACGCTCTCTACCTCGTCGGAGAATACGATGTGGTCACCGCGTTGGCGCGCGACGACGGACGAATCCTTTGGACCTACGACAAAGAACCCGTCGAAGAGATCACGATCGCGGGTCACGCGGGACTCTTGCTCGAGGGCGGCCGCCTCTTCGCCGCCTTCACCGACGGGGCAGTCGCTGCCATCAACCCGGCCGACGGACGCCTGCTTTGGGAGACCGAGACCGCGTTCGACATCGAGCGCCGCCCCGGCAACGTGCCGCAGTTCCTCGACGTCGATACGACGCCAGTCATGCTTCGCGGAACGCTCTACATCGCGTCGTTCACCGCGGGCTTGTACGCCCTCAATCCCGTCAACGGATCCGTGGAATGGCGGGACGCGGCATTCACGGGCGTCACGGGGCTCGCCGCGGCCGGGCGCATGCTCGTGATCTCCTCGGCGGGCCGGGGCATCTCGCTGATGGACCTCCGTACACGCAAAATACAATGGGAAAAGGCGCCCGAGCGGGGCGCGCCGACCCCGCCGATCGTCACGGAGACGGGCACGGTGATCTACGGCGAGACCCAAGGCTCGCTGCTCGCGCTGTCGTTGTCCGACGGCCGAGAAATCGCACGCGCCGAGGGCGGCGCTGGATTCTCCGCGACTCCAACGGTGCACGGCCGGCTGGGCGGGGCGATCTCGAACGGTGGCCGCTTCTTGTTCTTGCGGATTAACTAGAGCGGCGTCGGCAACTAGTCTGCGGTGCCCGCGACCAGCGGGTACACGATGCCGCCGAGTGCGCCACCGATGATCGGCGCGACCCAGAACAGCCAGAGTTGCTGAAGTGCCCAGGGCTCCGCAAAGACCGCGACGCCCGTGCTTCGCGCTGGGTTCACGGAGAGGTTGTCGACGGGGATGCCGATCAAATGGATCAGCGTGAGGCAAAGGCCGATGGCGACAGGGGCGAGGGCGGCCGGTGCACGCTTGTCGGTCGCGCCGAGGATGACGAACAGGAAAGCGAACGTGAGCACGATCTCGGCGGTGAGGGCCGCGGCCATCGAGTAGCCGCCGGGCGAATGCTCGGCGAATCCGTTCGATGCAAAGCCGCCGGCTTGGAAGCCATCTTGGCCGGAGGCAATGAAGTAGAGGACTGCGGCGCCAGCAAGGCCACCGAGCACCTGAGCGATGATGTAGGGCACGAGCTCCGAAGCCGGGAAGCGCTTGCCGACGAGCAAACCCACCGAGACGGCCGGATTGAGATGGCAGCCGGAGATGTGGCCGATCGCATAGGCCATCGTCATGACGGTCAGCCCGAACGCGAGGGCCACACCCAAGAACCCGATGCCGAGCTCGGGAAAGCCGGCCGCGAGCACTGCGCTTCCGCATCCGCCGAACACGAGCCAAAACGTACCGATGAACTCAGCCGCAACCTTGTTGCCTAGCGCCATACTTCCTCCTTCGCCCCGGTGAGGAGCCGCGCGGATAGTCGCACCGAAGTGCCGCGACTGTAAACCGCACACGGAGATCGCTCCGGGGCCTGGGTGTGGTAGCTTTGGCCGCGATGTTCGGTGTTGGTGGTTCGTGCCATCGCCTCGCGCTTGGGGCAGGTCTTCTGTTGGGTGCGCTCCATCTCTTCGCTTGTTCGCAAGAGGCGGGGTGGTCGAGCGCGGAGGAGCTCGACCCGCGCTCTCCCGCTTCTCACACAGCCCTGGTGACCGGCGGGGACGGCAGCACGCTCGCCGTGTGGCGGGGGCCGAATCCGGAGTCGAATCCGACGCTGCCCCGAGGCTTCGAAGGCCTGTTCGCGCGGTGGAAACGCGCCGGCGGAGGCTGGGGTCCGGTCAGCGTGCTCGACGACTACGAGTCCTTGCCGCTCGAACCCGCAGCGGCCGCGGGCCCGAGCGGCGAGGGGATCGTCGTCTGGGGTCAGCGGGGCGAGCTCACCGAGCCCGACGAAGTGTGGGCAAGCCGCTACGGACCCGCGGCGGGTTGGGGTGCTCCGGAAGCGGTCGGCGACGGACGCTTTCGAGAGACCCCGCGCGCGGCAGTCGGACCCGCAGGCGAGATGTTCGTCGCGTGGAGCCGCCGGACGAGCACGGGCCAGGAGATCGCGTTGAGCGAGCACCAAGCGAATGCCGGATGGATTGGACGCGAGACGCTCTCGCTCGCGGCGGGGCAAGACGAAGTCACGCTGCTCGGTCTCGCGGTGGATCGAGGCGGCCGCGTGATCGCCGTGTACTGGTCGGGGACGATTGGAACGGGTGTGAACCGATTCACACCGGAAGCCGGCTGGGGCTCTCCCTCGACGTTTGAGCAGGATGATCTGGTGGGGCCGCCCATGGCCGAGGTCGATGTCCAGGGCACCGTCTGGGCATTTTGGCCCGGACTCGAAGTCAATGGCAGCTGCGAGGGCGCGGTCCGCAACACCTCGGACGACGGTTGGGAAGCGCTGACGCGCTTCGAGACTGGGTGCGCGCAGGGCACCGGTGGGGCCATCGCGGTGGACCATGTCGGAGGCGCAGTGGCGATTTGGGGTCAGGGCTACTCAGAGGACGCGACCGCGTTCTGGTCTCGGTACCGAGCTGGTCAAGGCTGGACGCCTCCCGAATCGGCGCCGGTCGGAGAAGGCTTCGGACCCACGGTCTGGGACCTAGGCGCACTCCGCGACGGACAGGCGGCCGCGCTCTGGTATCGGCGGGGGATCGAAGGCAGCGAATTCGGTGGCGGCCAGTTCGCGGTCTGGACGAGCGCGCTCGGCGCAGGCAACCAATGGACGGATCCCCAGCGGCTGACGGAACGAGGCCCATGGGCGTCCGTATCCGACGCGCGTTTCGTGCCACCGCGCATCGTGACGCACGAAGACGGTCGGGCGGTCGGACTCTGGATCGGGTACAGCGTCCCGCCCACGGCCCCTCAGAGCGAGCTGAGAATCACGCCTTGGTGGAGCGAGCGCCGCTAGGGAAGCGAGCGATCCCGCTCACCCAACTGCATTCTCCCAATTTCGCAGAACGTATATTATGTAAACTTTTGTACCTTACTACTTGACGCTGACGCTGACGCTGACGCTGACGCTGACGCTGACGCTGACGCTGACGCTGACGCTGACGCTGACGCTGACGCTGCTAGTGCTGCGGCGCGAACACGAACGGGAATGTGAAGCTCAGAGGCTTGCCGGAGCGGCGGATCGGGAACTTGATCCCGCCGACGACGCGAGCGACGCAGCGTTCGACGCCTTCGTGGCCCGTCGTGTTCTCCAGGACCCGAACCGCTTGGACGGAGCCCTTGCGCATGACGTCGAAGCGGACCTTCACCTTGCCGGAGAGCTCGGGCTCGTAGCGCAGCGCAGACTCGTAGCAGCGATTGATCTTCGGAAGGTCAATCCGGATCTTCTGCCGGACGATGTTCGCGTTGAGCTTGCCGTACGCCGCCTGCGTCGTTCCGCTCGCGCTCAGCACCACCAATGCGGCGGCAAGCGCGACGACGAGCGTTTGTCGACCCACGGAAGGCATCCCTTGCAGATACGCCCCGAGCCGCTCAAACCGCAAAAAAACCGCCGGTTCCCACCTGCGCCGACGGATTCCGCGAGGATGCCACGGAGCGTGATACAAGTTCCCCATGTCCCCCAAACGCCCAGAGCTGTCCTGTATTCAACGGACACGCAAGCGGCTCAAGAGCCTGACCAATACAGCCATCGGCGAAGGTTTCTTTGGGACGCTCTCGCGCCTCGGCCGCCTTCACCCGCTGGCGAACCCCGCCAAACATGGTGTTCAGGTGATCAGGGATGTCGAGTATCAGCGCACGGGCAACGCGCGTCACCGGCTCGACATCTACAAGCCCGCCAATCACCAAGGCCCGCTGCCGATCGTCCTCTACCTGCACGGCGGCGCGTTTCACCTCCTGTCGAAGAACACGCACTGGCTGATGGGGCTCGCGTTTGCGCGCGCCGGCTACCTCGCGTTCAACATCGACTACCGGCTCGCCCCCGAGAACCCTTACCCGGCCGCTGTGTCGGACGTCTGCTCGGCGCTCGAATGGGTCGCGGACAACGCGGAAGCCTACGGCGGTGATCTCAGCCGCCTCGTATTCGCTGGCGAATCCGCGGGAGGCAACCTCGCGACCGCGCTCACCATCTGTTGTTGTTATCGGCGCCCAGAGGAGTTTGCGCAGCGCGCGTTTGCGACAGGCCTGGTTCCGACCGCCGTCGCGCCTGCATGCGCGCCGCTCCAAGTGACGAACCCGGGCCGCTTGAATCGCAAACGAAAGCTCCCAGGCTGGGTGAACGACATTCTCGAGGGAATGAACGAGACCTACATCGGGGCCCTTCACGACCCCGCCCCCGGCGAGCTCGACCTCGCCGACCCGCTTCACGTCTTCGAGCGAAAGGAACGCCCGGACCGCGCCCTTCCCGCTTTCTTCGTGCCCATTGGTACCCGCGATCCGCTTCTCGACGACACACGCCGCCTCGACCGCGCTCTCAAAGCGATGAACGTCGTGTGCGAAGCGCGCTACTACGAGGGCGAGCTTCACGCCTTTCACGCGCTCGTGTGGCGACGCCAAGCGCGCCGTTGTTGGCGCGAGCAGCTTTCGTTCTTAGCCCGCGCGCTTCAACATCCGCGCGAGCCGCGACACGAATTCGTCGCCCAGGCCTAGCCTCGGCTGCCGGCGCTGGCCGGAAGCGCGAGCGGCTTGCTCGGCTTGAAGCGCCGTCGACGAACGATGCCCGCCTCGCGCGCGAAATGACCGACCATCGCGGACCACGCGCCGAGCGACAGAACGGGCTCGCGGCCTTCGCTGAGCTCGACGATCTGTCGATAGAACCACGCGACCTCGGCTTGCCCATTGAGCGTTCGAACCGTGCGGACGGAGCTCGCGCGCCCGAGGAGCCCGGGCCCGAGACGAAGCGACTTCTCGGGCGTCGGCAGCGCGTCACGTGAACCCCCGAGGATCGCGTTCGCCAAGCTCGTCTCGACGCAAAACGGACGCGCGATACCCACGACGTCGACCTCGCCGGACGCGACGACTTCGCGCATCAGGTCCGGAGTCCGAAAGCCGCCGGTGACCATGAGCGGCATGCCGTCGACCGCGTCGCGCATGTCGCGCGCATATTCGAGGAAGTACGCTTCTCTTCGCCGGGTGCTCTCCGCCTGACGCTCCGAGGACTCACCCTTGTCGCCGAACAGCGCCATCTGCTCGTAGGTCCCTCCCGAAATCTCGATGAGGTCGAGCCCGAGCTCCGCAAGCCATCGGGCCACTTGCACGGACTCTTCTTTGCTGAAGCCGCCCTTTTGGAAGTCCGCGGAGTTGAGCTTGGCCGCGACGGGGAAGTCGCTTCCGACCGCCTCGCGCACGGCCTTGTACACCTCCAGCGCGAAGCGCGCGCGGTTCTCGAGGGACCCGCCCCACTCGTCCGTTCTGCGATTCGCACGCGGCGACAGGAACTGGCTCGCGAGGTACCCGTGCGCCGAATGAATCTGGACACCGGTGAAACCCGTCTCTTTGGCCGTGCGCGCGACGTGGGCGAAACGGCCGATGGCGTCGTGGATCTCGGAAACCTCGAGTGCGCGCGGCTGGGCCATCAGGCCCATCATGCCGCTGAGCTTCTCCGCCGACGGCGACACTGGATGGCTGCTCGACATGCGCGTGCACTGCCGCCCAGGATGGCTGATCTGCATCCACAAGTGGTTTCCAGCGCGTGTGCCGGCCGCCGACCAGCGACGCAGCGCATCCTCACCGCCGTTCGCGTCGATCGCGACATTGCCCGGCCGCTCGAGGTAGCGGCGATCGACCATCACGTTGCCGGTGAGAAGCATCCCGGCCCCACCGTCGGACCAACGGCCATAAAGCGTCGCGTGCCTCTCGGTCGCGTTGTCGTTGGCATCGGCCAACCCTTCGGTCATCGCACCCTTGGCGATACGGTTTTCGAGAACCGCTCCACAAGGGAGCACGAGTGGCTTGCTGAGAGGATCCATCGCCGCCGAGCATAGGGCCATCCGCGCAATGCGCGAGCCGCGCTCAGCGCTTGCCGGATCCGCCGAGCAACACGTTCATGAGCGGACTCCCGTCGACCTTCGCGTCTTTGATCAGCGTGTCGAGCAGTTGCTTGCCGAAGCGGGCGAGGTCGAGCAGCTCGCGCACCCGCTCCTCTTGGAACTCCGCCCTCCCCCGCGACGCCGGGTCCTTGGCCTTATCCTTCAGGAACTGAATCGCGTCTTCCATGATGTCGATCGCGTCGAGCACCTCGACCCGCTCCCGCTCATTGAAGACGCGCGAGATCATCTTCCAGAAGTTGCCTTCTGCAGTGTAGTGGTCGCGACGCTCGCCTTGAAGCCAGACCTTCTTCACGACTCCCCAACGAAGGAGCTCGTTGAGGGTCATGGAAACCGCACCGGCGCTGAGCTGGAGCTTCCCTTGAATATCGGGCGCGCTGTGGGGACGATCGGAGAGATAGAGGATCGACCACAAGCGCCCCATGTTCCGCTTGAAGCCCCAGAATTCGATCAGGCGGCCGACGGAGTCGCTGATCAGAACCTCGCTTTGCCAGAGCTCCTCTTCGCTCTCTGCCACTCTTGCGGCCTACCCCGAACACATACGCTTGACCAGCCGCCCACTGGCAACAACAGTCCGATGCATGGAACGACCCACGTTCGAGGCGATGCTGGAGGCTGCCACCGGCGTCGAGCGCAAAGGCGACGAGTACACTGTCGAGGACGGCTACAGCTTGACGCTGTATGTCGGGGAGCCAGGTCAATCGATGGAGGTCGCTGAGGTCGTCACGCTCAAGCTCAGCTCGGCGTTTTGCGAAGCGACCTCCCGTGAGCATCACACGGCGCACTTCGTAGAGTACAGCAGCCTACACGGCCTCTGCGTGCGCCCACCAAGCGGCGGCGGCGGACGGCGCGCCGGGTTCAGCTGAAGCCGAACTCTGTGGCCACGGCCGCCATTTGACGTAGGATGTGGTTGGGGGATCACGAGGTGTCTGCGCGAATTCTTGTCTGCGACGACGAAGCGAGCCTGCGCGAGATGTTGCAGATCTTGCTGCGGCGCGAGGGATATCGCGTCGACGTGGTAGACGGGGTTCATGCGGCGCGCGATCAGCTCGGGAGCTCTGATCCCTATGACGTAGTGATCACCGACTTGGTGATGCCCGACGGAACGGGGATGGAGGTGCTCAACGCCGTTCGCGCACGCGCGAAAGACACGCAGATCTTGATGATCACCGCCTACGCGACCACCGAGCAGGCCGTCGAAGCGATGCGCAGAGGCGCATACGACTACGTCCAAAAGCCTTTCAAGAACCACGAGCTGCTCGCGACGCTCGAAAAAGCACTCGAAAAACGCGCTATCGTCGCCGAGAACGTGACACTTCGCGCAGAAGTGAAGTCGCGATGGACCGAGGGCCAGCTCATCGGCAAGAGCCCAGCGATGGACAGGCTCCGCGACCTCGTGAAGCGCGTCGCCGGAGCCACGACGAGCGTCCTCATCACCGGCGAGAGCGGGACCGGCAAGGAGATGGTCGCGCGGTCCCTGCACTTTCAGAGCCCCCGCGCCGAGCAGCCCTTCGTGGTGCTGAACTGCGGCGCGGTGCCCGAGAATCTCATCGAGAGCGAGCTCTTTGGGCACATCAAGGGCGCATTCACCGGAGCAACGGCCGCCAAGGAGGGCCTCTTTCGAGCCGCGAACGGGGGTACCCTCTTCCTCGACGAGGTCGGCGAGCTACCCCCGCCACTTCAGGTGAAGCTCTTGCGGGTCCTGCAAGATCACAAGGTCCGTCCGGTCGGCGGCAGCACCGAGCTCCAGGTCGACGTGCGCGTGCTCGCGGCGACCAATCGTGACGTCGAGTCCGAGGTTCAGAACGGAACCTTCCGAGAAGACCTATTTTATCGCCTGAACGTGATCCGCATTGAAGTCCCTCCGCTGCGCGAGCGCCAAGAAGACATCCCGGTGCTCGCGCACTATTTCCTCGACAAGCACGCCGCGCTTCAAGGCCGCCGGATCGAGCTGTCACAGGAGGCGATGCGATGGCTCGCCCAGCAGCCCTTCTCCGGCAACGTTCGTGAGCTAGAAAACATCATCGAGCGCGGCGTGACGCTCGCGCGAGGCGACACGGTCGAGCGCGAGGACCTCGGAGATAGCCATCCCGCAAAAAAGGCGGCGTCGAGGTCGCAGATTCCCGAAGGGACCTTCGACCTCGACGATTACCTGACACAGGTCGAACGAGAGCTCTTGTTCCGCGCGCTCGACCAAGCCGGCGGCGTGCGGAAGAAGGCGGCGGAGCTCCTCGGGATGAGCTTTCGGCAGTTTCGATACCGTTTGGCAAAACACATCTCGCCCGAAGTGGGCGATGCAGCCGGCGATTGATATAGTGAGCGCTGGAGGATCTTCCTTGGCACCTCAGCGACGAAGCGCAGGCTTCACGACGATCGAGCTTCTGATCGGCGTGGCGATTGTGGGCATCTTGGCGGCACTCGCCGTGCCCACGTTCAAGAGCTACGTCTACAAGAGCCGCGTGAGTGAAGCCGTGACCGTGCTCAACGAGATCAGGACCAAGCAGGAAACCTACCGCAGCCGTTGGGGCAACTACGCTGCTGTGAGCGGCGGAGGAGACTGGGCGACGGCCAACTACACACCGACGACCAGCCCAGGTGCCCAGGCCGTGGTATGGCCAGGCGGCGACGAGTGGGAAGAGCTCGGCCTTCGCTCGCCAGGGGTGGTGCGGTTCCAATACGCAACCGTCGCAGGCGCGCCGGGCTCCCCACCACCGCCGAGCAGCAATCTCCCAAACCGAGACTTCTGGTTCGCCGCGCAGGCCGTTGGAGACCTCGACGGAGACGACGAGACCTTCATTCTCGAGGTCTATTCACACTCGCGACGCATGTACAACAGCGCGGACGGCCAGGGAGGCTACGAATGAAGCGCAATGAAGGCTTTACCATCACCGAGCTCATGATCGCAGTCGTGATCATGGGCGTTTTGGCGACGCTCGCGATTCCGAGCTTCACGTCGTACATCTACAAGGCGCGCGTGTCCGAGGCGACCACCTTCCTCGGCCAGATCAAGCAACGCCAGGACTCGTACAGGAACGAGTTTGGCCAGTATTGCGCCGTCAACGGTGACGACTGGGGCACCTACAACCCGACGGATATTCCCGGCGACCCCGTCGTGTGGACGTCCACCGACGAGTGGGAGCAGCTCGGCGCCAGCCCGGACGGCCCGATTCGCTTTCAGTACGCTACGGTCGCAGGGTTCCCCGGAGACTCCCCGCCGTCTGGCACCAACATGGAAGAGGATGACCACTGGTTCGTAGCCAGAGCGCAGGGAGACCTCGACGAGGACGGTGTCGATTTCTTCGTCGAGGTCTACTCGCAATCGAATCAGATGTATAACAGTGCCATTGGAAAAGGTGGATGGCAGTGACAATTTGTGTCACCTGCAGGTGACAAATTCTGTCTAACTAGGCCCCTTTTCGCCAGCGACGATCCGCGATTTGCCAATAATTTCCGCTTGAGGCTCCCCTTCCGGACAATTGGCACGGCAGCTGCATTGTATTTGGGCAGCAACTTTGGATTATGCGGGCACGGAGCCCGGGGGAAGGTAACGAAACATGAACAAGCTACTCTCGAAGAAAGAGGGATTCACCCTCATCGAGCTGATGATCGTCGTCGCTATCATCGGCATTCTCGCCGCGATCGCGATCCCGGCATTCATCAACTACGTGAAGCGCTCCAAGACCTCGGAAGCGGGTGCGAACCTCAAGTCGCTCTTTCAGGGCGCTGCGGCGTACTACGAGCAGGAGAACTGGCAGGCGGGCATGGTTGCCGCTGGCAGCGCGGCTGCGGCCTCGACACACTGCCTCGTGCCGAGCGCGACGCCGAGCTGGGACGCGACCGACGCGAAGTACGTCGTCAACTGGAACGACGAGGCCGCCTCGTATCAGGCGCTCAACTTCGCACCGGCCGATCCGATCTACTTCGAGTACGTCATCATCTCGGACACGGCCGGCACGACCGCCGGCTGCGGCAAGCCGGCCGGAAGCACCTCGGTGTACTCCTTCGAGGCGATCGGCGACCTCGATGGCGACGACGTCGAATCGAGCTTCAGGCTGGCCGCGGGCACCAACCCGGACAACGCGCTCTACCGCGCACCGGGCATCCACTCGGTCGACGCACTCGAGTAATCGGGCCCGGATGACCTAACGGCGAAGGCCGCGGCGACTGCTGCGGCCTTTTGCTTTTAAGTGGCGCGGAGTGTTTTTGGCTATACTCGGACTGGGATGGGGATTCGGATCATCGCATTCGCGTTGCTGCTGACGGCACTCACTGGGGTGTGGTCCCTCCGCAACCGCGCGATGACTCAGTACCTCGAGACCCAGACCTACGAAGACATCTACTACCTGCCGCCGCCCGATTGGCTGCAGGTGATGAGTCTCGGCTATCCACGCGCCCTCGCCGACCTGATTTGGCTCCGTGCGCTCATCTATTTCGGGGACGAGTTCGAGAACAAGGGCGCGGTGAAACACGTCTTCAATTATGGCGAATCGATGCTAGCCCTCGACCCCGACTTCCGCCGGGTGTATCGCTGGGTCGGCGTGGCTGCCGTTTATACGCCGGCGGGCAGCCCGACGGAGTTCATCGAGCGCGCCATCGACGTTCTGCGGCGCGGTATCGAGCGCTTTCCCAATGATGGGCAGCTCGCCTGGGACGCGGGCGCCACGATCGCATACGAGCTCCTTCCGAATCTCCCGAAGGACGACCCCAGCCGTGAGCGCCTCGAGGCTGAGGCCAACGAACACATGATGGCGGCCGCCCGCCTCGGCGCTGGGCCCGATTGGCTCGTGATCACGAACGCCACCGCGCTCCGCAAGCTCGGCGAGAAAGAGCGGGAGCTCCGCCATCTCGAGGAGATGTATGCACTGGTTCGGGACCCCAAGGTGCAAGCGGAAATCGAGGTCCGCCTCTCGCAACTTCGCGACGAGGCGTACGCGGAGGCCTTCCGTCGCGCCAACGAGGAGTTCGAGCAGCGAAGGAAGGACGAGTTCCCGTACGTTCCACCGACCCTCTACTTCTTCGTCGCCGACCCGATACAAAGCGCCATCAGCCTCGGGGACCCAAGTTAGGTGGCTCGCGGCGGCCCGAGATTGAGCCTCATCGAGGCCGCTCTCTTAGTTTGCTTGGTGGCGGTGGTGCTGGCCGTGTTCGTCCCGACCTTCTTGCGCCGGGTGCGGACGAACAAGATCAGCGAAGCCGTGGAGCTCCTTCAGGAGATGAGCCGAAGCACGAGCGCGTACTACGACACCGCTTGGCCGTCGCTCGACCGACACTGTTTGCCTCCCCCGGCGGGGCCGACGCCGGGCGCGCCGACGGAGGATCCGCAGACGGTCGACTTCTTTTCTCCCGATACGAGGGGGCGCGCCACCTGGGAAGCCATCGGGTTTCAACCGGAGCACCCGATCCGATTTAGCTACAGCTACACGCCGAGCGAACACGGCTGTGGCTTGCGCGGATCGGCGGGGGACGTCTCGATGGTGTTTCGCGCCGAAGGTGACCTCGACGCGGACGACGTACGATCGGTGTTCGAGCGGCGCGCCGTCGTCGGCCCGAACGGCTTCACCCCAGCCGACGCGCTTCTCGTACACCAACGCACCGAGTAGTAAGCGCTACTCGGCGCCGCCAGCCGCAACGCGGGCTTCCGCATCGACGAGCGCAGTCACAATCTCACCCGACGCTCGCCTGAGTGCCGGCGCCACGCTGTCCCCGAACCGGTCGGGATGGAGGTCACGCACCAGCTTTCGCAACGCCCGTCGGGCGTCTTGCCCCCCTGCGCCCTCTGGAAGATCGAGGAGCACACGCGCGGAAGCCTGGTTTCGAAGCTCGCGCCGCTTTCGAAGGAGCAGTGGATAGGAGCCGCACGCCTTCGGCGTCGCGCAGCGAAGGAGCTTCAGCATCCAGGCAAAGCGAGAGCCGCGAAGCCCGCACCCCGGAAGCCGAGAGAGGTCCTCCGCGCAAACACCGCGCCGCAACCAGAAGACCACCGCGGTTTCCTCCGGCCTGAGCTCCGCCCCGACTAGCATGGCCTCCCCTGCCTCAGTCAAGTGGTAGGTCGAGTCGCCGAGGTCCGCGCGAACCGCGGATGCGTCGACCCCGTGAAGAGCCGCGCGCATGACCTGGAGCGCCAACCTCCGCGCAGGCGCAGGCTCCCGAAGCTTCCACCACGAGGTCGCGAGAGGCTCTTGCACCAAGCGGAGCACCAAGCCGTCCCATTCGCACACCTGAACAACACTCTCGAGCAGCTGCCGCGGCGAAGTCGCGACGCGTCGGTCCACGTTGGCGCCGACGACTAGGCCCTTCTCGAACGACACGGTCGCGGAGCGCCCCTCACCCTGAAGATGAAGCGTTCCGCTTGCACCCGCCCGGTCGAGACCAAGCAGAACGCGGCAGAGCATCGTTGCGCTGGGAAGCGCGCGCATGCATTCCGGATAGGCGATTGGCCCATCGGTGGCCAGTTTTCAGCGCAACGCCGCGTACCGAGGATCGCCGGGGCGCAGCGCGAGGGCGTTTCGGATCTGCGCGAAGCGCGCCGACACCGAGGTCGGAGCAACGCCGTACCGGCGCGCGACCTCAGCCTGAGTGCAACCGGGCCGCTGCTCGACGACCGCAATCGCGTACTCCAATGCGGCCGCCAACACCTCGGGCTTCGTCACACGGAGCTCACAGTGCGCTTGCATGTCGGACCACAACTGGGTGGCCCGCTCAATCTCTGCGCGGGAGAAACCCGCTTCGCCCATCTTGCGCTGCACGGTCTCCGCGACGCGATCCCCCGGAGGGCGGCGAACGTTTGCCGGCGCAGCGGGCGCATCGGTCGCGCCGCCGCGAATCCATTCGAGGAGCCCACGGTGATCGGGATTGCATGGCCCCATTTCCTGGGCGAGCTCCGCGAGGCGCTGGGCCTCTTCGAGGTCGCCCAAGCGAGCCACGCAATGCGCGAGCGAGCCGATGATCTCGTCATGATCGGGCTCGAGCTCGAACGCGCGGCGCAGATGCCGCTCCGCTCCGACCGCATCATCGAGCGCGACGTCCATCAAGTGGCCGAGGTTGTGATGGTACCAAGGCGTTTGCGGCGCGATCCGCGATGCGTCGCGATACGAACGCACCGCGACACGATAGTTGCCAAGCAGCGCATGGCAGAGACCCATCAACGCGTGCAGCACGTCGTCTTCGGTGCAGTGGGTGAGCAGGCGGCGCAGGTGCAGCGCCGCTTTCCAAGGGTTGCTTTCGAGGTGGAGCTCCGCCAAGTGGCGATGCGCGAACAGAGCCGCGTCGCTTCCGTCCTCAGCCATGGACAGCAGCTGAGTCAGCAGACCTTCGGCTCGCTTCGACGAAGCTTCGAGCGCTTCTTCCGCTTGCGCCCAAACTTCTTCGACCGTGCTCGCCCGTCGACCCATCTGCATTCGTATAGCCCTTCGGTTTTTTGAAAGCAAGACTCGACCATTCTGCACTGAGCGCCTCTATGAGGTATGCTTGCCCGAACGATGCCTGAAGAATTCGACGAAGACCTGTCCTCCGACCCCGAACGACAGGAAGGTGAACGCCGCTGGTCGGAAGGTGTCTTGCGCGACACACTCCGCAGAGCCGTCGAGAAGGGAATCGAAGCTGGCGTCGGAACGCTTCGAAGCGCGGACAGTGCATTGCGCGGCGTCACACAGGACGGGAAGCTTCCGAAAGAGGTCATCGGCTACGTCTTCGCGTCGGTGGACGAAACGAAGAACGCACTCGTTCGTGGCGTCGCGAAAGAAGTGCGCGACTTCTTGGAAGCAACCGATATTGCTGGCGAGTTCTACCGCGCGCTGACATCGCTATCGTTCGAGGTGAAGACCGAAATCCGTTTCATCCCGAACGACGCGGGCGGTGTTCGGCCGCAGGTGAAGGCGCGCGCGGTGCAGAAGCGTAAGCGGCGCAAGGGTGTCGTCGAAACCGAGCAAATCATACCGCCGGTCGACGATTCGGGTGAGTCCTGAGGGGGATGACCGCGCCCGGGACAGTGTATTTGGTGGGTGCCGGCCCTGGTGATCCGGAGTTGATCACCGCGCGGGGCCTCCGCCGGCTCCAAGAAGCCGACATGGTGCTCTACGACGCGCTCATTCACCCGGACCAGCTCCATGCGGTGAAACCAGGCGCGGAGCTCGTGTTTGTTGGAAAGCGAGCGGGGCGCGTCAGCGAACGTCAGGCCGCGATCAACCGCCGGCTGGTCGAGGCGGCGCGGCAGGGCAAGACCGTCGTCCGGCTCAAAGGCGGCGACCCCTACCTCTTTGGTCGTGGTTCGGAGGAAGCCGAGCTGCTCGCGGCGGAGGGCGTCGCGTTCGAGGTCGTGCCCGGCGTCCCCTCCCCCCTCGCCGCGACGGCCTACGCCGGCCTCTCGCTGACCCACCGCGAGCTCGCCTCGAGCGTGGCTTACGTGACCGCGACCGAATCTGTCGAGAAAGACCGGACGGGGCATGATTGGTCGAAGCTCGCGACGGCGACGCAGACGCTCGTGATCTTCATGGGCATGCGCAAGCTCGACTCTCTCGCGAAGCTCCTGATCGAACATGGGCGCCCTCGGGACACCCCCGTTGCCGTCGTGCAGTGGGCGTCCCTCCCGAGGCAACGCACGGTCGTCGGAACGCTCGAAGACATCCACGCACGCGCTTCTGCGGCGGGCCTCGGGCTCCCGGCGCTCACGATCGTAGGCGAGGTCGTTCGCCTTCGCGACAACCTTCGCTGGTTCGACACCAAGCCTCTTTTCGGCAAACGCGTCTTAATCACCCGCGCGGTGCACCAAGCAGGCTCGCTTGCGGCTCTCCTTCGCGACGAGGGGGCGCAGCCCTTGCTCGCGCCGACGATTCGGATCGCGCCGCCCGTCGACGTGGGACCGCTCCGGGACGCGATCACGCACCTCGATTGCTACAATTGGGTGCTCTTCACGAGCGGCAACACGGTCGACTCCTTCTTCGCCGCTCTCGCTGCCGAGGGGCTCGATGCACGCGCGATCGGGAGCGCCCGCGTGTGTGCGATTGGCGTAAAAACCGAGTCGGTCTTGTCCGCGTACGGGATCCGGCCCGATTTGGTCCCCGAGGACGCGCGGGCCGAGGGCGTCATCGCGGCGCTCCGGCCGACGCTCCGCGATCGCACGCGCATCTTGCTGCCGCGCGCCGAAGTGGCCCGTGAGCTTCTCCCCGAGACGCTGCGCGCGCTGGGCGCCGAGGTCGACGTCGTGACGGCTTACCGAAACCTCCCTCCGGAGGCCACCGAGGTTGCGCGCATCGAGAGCCTCATCGATCCCGGGGAGACCGACGCGGTGCTCTTCACCTCATCCTCGACGGTGCGAAACCTGTACGACCTCCTCGGAGACGACGCCGGGGAGCGCCTCAACGCCCTCGCCCTCTTTTCGATCGGCCCCGTGACCACCAAGACAGCCGAAGCGCTCGGACTACGGGTGAAGGCCACCGCGGCCGAACAGAGCATCGAATCGCTGGTCGTGGCCGCACGCGCGTACTATGCCGAGGGGGATGGCAATGATTGAACGGGCCTGGCGGATCGGCGCGGTGGTGATGCTCGCCGGCGGATTCGGATGCGGAGGCGATCCTTGCAGTGACGCAGAGGACCGAACGGTGCTCCTGAGCGAGCTCCCGTGCAGCTCGCTCGATGCCGGAGGTGTGTGGGAGTCCCACCCGTGGCCACCCATCGCGGACGAGCAATGTTATTGGTTCGAGTTCCGCGCCTGCAGCATCTACCGATTCGAAAACCCCCTCCCGGAGGCCCCGACGACGGTGATTGGCTACACCTCCTTCGATTCGGACGGCAGCTTCTCCACGCTCGGGTCGGGCAATAGCTTCGTCGTCGAAGAAGCCACGGACTCCGAGGTCGTCATCCGCAACGCCCAGAACCAGCTTTTCTGGCTGCGCCTCGTGCTCGAGTGACCCCCTAGCGCATCGCTCAGAGGGGCCTTAGGTTAGCCGGGCATATGGCGGAGAGGTTCGAGAACGACGCCGGCACGATCACCAAGGTCAAACCGGAGAAAAAGCTCAAACGTCCGCGGCTCTACCGGGTTTTGCTACACAATGATGACTACACCACCAGAGAATTCGTCGTCTTCGTCCTCGAGTCGGTCTTCCACCTGGGCGAGCAGGACGCGATCCGGGTCATGCTTCACGTCCACCACAACGGCGTCGGCGTGGCCGGCGTGTTCACTCGCGAGGTCGCCGAGAGCAAGGTTCAACGGGTCGAGCGCCTCGCCGCAGAGCAGGAATTCCCTCTCCGTCTGACGATGGAACCGGAAGAAGAGGAAGATCGCTAACATGGCAGGCCCCGTCATCGACAAAGAGCTCCAAGCCACACTCCGCAAAGCCTTCGACCAAGCGGGACTCATGCGCCACGAGTACGTGACCCTCGAGCACCTGCTTCTCGCGCTTACAGACGACCCGAATGCGTCCAAGGCGCTCGGCGCCTGCGGTGCTGACGTGAAGCGGCTTCGGAAGCGCCTCGAGGAGTTCATTCAGGAGCGGTTGGCGCGCATCCCCGAGAACGTCTCGGTAGAGCCACGGCAGACCTTGGCAGTGGAACGCGTGCTGCAGCGCGCCGCCATACACGCGATCTCGTCCGAGATGAAGACGATCGACGGCAGCAACGTTCTGGTCCAGCTCCTCAAGGAAGAGGAGTCGTTCGCGGCCTTCGTCCTTCAGGAAGAAGGCCTCTCACCCCTGGACCTCAAGCGCTACATCTCGCACGGCGTTGGCACCGACATCGTCCCTGGCGAGAGCGACGCCTACACCGACACCGACTTCGAGGACGATGAAGGCGAAGGGGCTGGGGGACGCGACCCTCTCGAGGCCTTTGCGACCGATCTCATCGCGGAAGCGGCGGAGGGCCGGATCGACCCTCTGATCGGGCGCGAAGACGAGCTCCACAGGACCGTGCAGGTGCTTTGCCGGCGGCGGAAGAACAACCCGGTCTTCGTGGGTGAGCCTGGCGTCGGCAAGACGGCCATCGCAGAGGGCCTCGCGCGACGGGTCTACGAGGGCCGCGTACCGAAGGTTCTCGAAGACGCCCAGATCTTCTCTCTCGACATGGGCGCCCTGCTCGCCGGCACGAAGTTCCGCGGCCAGTTCGAGGAGCGCCTCAAGGCCGTGATGAAGCGGCTCCAAGAGCTCGACAACGCCATCCTGTTCATCGACGAGATTCACACCATCGTCGGCGCCGGCGCGACCACGGGCAGCTCGATGGATGCCTCCAACATCCTCAAGCCAGCCCTCGCGTCAGGGAAGCTTCGATGCCTGGGTTCGACCACCTATGCCGACTTCAAGCACCTCGATCGCGACCGGGCGCTCGCGAGGCGATTCCAGAAGATCGAGGTCCACGAACCAAGTGTCGAAGACACGATCGAGATCCTCAAGGGCCTCCGACCGTATTACGAAGACCACCACGAGGTGAAGTACGACGACGACGCGATCGAAGCCTCGGTGCACCTGGCGCAGAAGCACCTCGTCGAGCGCTTCCTTCCGGACAAGGCGATCGACGTCATCGACGAGGCCGGTTCGCTCGAACGCATGCGCCCCGAGAAGGAGCGAACCCATCGGATCACGATCAAGGAAATCGAGCGCGTCGTCAGTAAGATGGCCCGTGTGCCGGTGGAGTCCGTCAGTGCGAAGGAACGAGACCAGCTCAAAGAGCTCGGCCCTGAGCTTCGCAAGGTCATCTTCGGCCAGAACGAGGCGGTCGACAAAGTCGTCAGCGCGATCACGCTCTCGCGCGCCGGCCTTCGAGCCGATCACAAGCCGATCGGATCGTTCCTCTTCGCCGGGCCGACCGGCGTTGGTAAGACGGAGCTCGCAAGACAGCTCGCGCGCGTGATGGGAGTCGAGCTCCTCCGCTTCGACATGAGTGAGTACAGCGAGCGGCACTCTGTGTCCCGCTTGATTGGCGCCCCGCCGGGCTATGTTGGATTCGACCAAGGGGGATTGCTCACGGACGCCGTCCGCAAGCACCCGCACGCCGTCGTGATCCTCGACGAAATCGAAAAGGCGCATCCGGAGCTCTTCAACATCCTGCTTCAGGTGATGGACCATGCGAAGCTCACCGACAACAACGGACGCGAGGCGGACTTCCGCAACATCGTGCTCGTGATGACGACCAACGCCGGAGCTTTCGAGGCCACCGAGAAGGTCGTTGGCTTTGGCGGCGGCGAGGAGCCGAAAGACTTCGCCAGCGGACGCGCGCGCCAAGCGATCGAGCGGATCTTCACGCCGGAGTTCCGCAATCGGCTCGATTCGGTGGTGTACTTCAGCGGCCTTCACAAGAAGGTCATCCGCAAAGTCGTCGACAAGGAGGTCGGCCTCCTTTGCGAGATGCTTGCGGAGAAGCAGGTTCGCCTCGAGCTCAGCGACGCGGCCCGCGACTGGCTCGCCGAGCACGGCTACGACCCGCAGATGGGCGCGCGGCCGATGGCCCGCCTCGTCGAGCAAAAGCTCAAGAAGCCCCTGGCCGAAGCGATGGTCTTCGGGACCCTCGAGGAAGGCGGCACCGCGCTGGCGGAGGTGCAGGATGGAGAGCTCAGCCTCTCCTTTCACGCGACGAACGCACCGCCGGCCGAGGCCTGAGCGTCGAGAACGACCCTCCATGGCGGCCTTGCGCTAGCCTACGGCGTCCATCGATGCCCGTGTACCTACTCGACAAGGAACTGATCTTCCCGCCGCCCGAAGATGCCAATGAAGAAGGCATCGTTGCGGTCGGCGGTGATCTCTGCCCTCAACGGCTGCTGCTGGCCTACCAACAAGGCATCTTCCCGTGGCCGGCTCGCGGCTATCCTTTGCTCTGGTTCTCGCCAGACCCTCGTTTCGCCCTCGTGCCGACGCGGACCCACGTCTCTCGGTCGCTTCGCAAGGTCATGCGCAAAGGAGAGCTCCGTGTTACCGCGGACACCGCGTTCGCGGATGTGATCACCGCGTGCGCCGCCGTGCCCCGCCCTAAGCAGCAGGGCACTTGGATCACCCGAGAGCTTCGCGAAGGCTACCTCGGGCTCCACGAGCTCGGATATGCGCATAGCATCGAGGCCTGGCGCGATGATCAACTGGTTGGCGGCCTCTACGGAGTGGCGATTGGGAAGACGTTTGCCGGCGAATCGATGTTCGCGTCGGAGCCGGATGCATCGAAGGTCGCGTTCACGACTCTGCTAGGGCACCTCGCCGCGTGGGGCTTTCGCATCGTGGACTGCCAAGTACATACCGATCACTTAGCGCGCTTCGGCGCCACCATGTGGCCGCGAGAGCGCTTCCTCGGCGAGTGGCGCGCGGCGGTCGACGAGCCGAGCCGGATCGCGCCGTGGGAGCTGAACATGTCCCCGGAGGAGTCCCTCGCGTGCTTGCGATCGGGGCGATGATCGCGCGGATCTGGAGCCCCGTCCGGCCTCGCTTACTTCGGCGTACGGACGATGATCGTCCCGATGTCCGGAGCCAGAAGCTCGATCGGGAACACACCGTAGACCTGAAGCTCGCCCTGTAGCCGGGTCTTCTCACAGTACCCGGCGGGCGACACCGCAAGCCGTTTTGCTCGCGAGGCGGGATCGCGAATCAGGGCGTCGACCTGGGGCGGAGTGTCCCAATGGAAGAGACGCTCGCCCTTGTAGAGGTAGACCCAGACCGGATCGTCCTTGGCCGCCTCCACGCGGAACTGGCGACTCAAGCGCTGCGCCAGGCGCGACAATGGGATTCCGGCAAGGACCGCACCCACGACCTTCCCGTCTTTCATCGATGGCGCAGCGAAGAGGATCGACCAAGACGATGGCGCCTCGGGATCCTGAGCGAAGAACTCGCCTAGCCCTGTCCCCGAGCTGCCCGCGAGCGCCTGTCGAACGACCTCGAAGCGCGACTTGAAGTCCTGTCCGGTCATTCGGTCCTCCTCCCGATCGCGCGCAATCACGACACCATCGGGACCGATGGCCGCGAGGAAGGACATCGGGGAGGCAACGAATTCATCAATCCCCTTCTTTGGTTGCTGGAGAATTCTCAACGCCGCCCGGATTTGAGACTTGCGCTTCTCAGGATCGTCAACCGCGAACCCCGGCGCGATTTTCGCCGCGGCCTTCACGACGCCGGCCTGGTGGTTCTCGAGATCCTGCTGAACCAAAGTCCGCACCCGCTGGAGGTCGACCTCCCGGAGCTGGGTTTCGGTACGCTCGATGGCCGCGCGGTTCTCGCAGGCGACGAGCATGAACCCGACCAGTAGCAAAGCCCCCCAGCGCATGACCAAAGCGTAGCATCTCGCGTTCGGAAAACCGCGAAAGCGGTTCTAACGTCCCGGAGAATCGGTCGCGACGCACGTGCTCGCGCCGGGGACCCCGCTCGGCCGTCTCCAAACGGCGCCATACAACTCGCCTCCCGCCCCGTCGCTGTGCCGCGCATCCCGACCGATTCTCCTCCACACGCAACCGCCCCGCCCCCAATCCATGCGCGGCAGCGCGAGCCCGAAGGGCGAAGCCCGGCGCGAATGCGCCGCCAAGCCTCGGCGAAGCAAGGGGCGCGGAGGGAGGACTACGGGCGGAGGCGGGCGGGTCGGATGTAACTAAACCTCCCGACGCCATTCGCGTCCGCTGACGCCGACGCTTGCGCCGAAGGCCCGTGGGCGGTGCGCAGCATCGCCTCTACGGGCTGGCGCTGGGGCCGACGCTGGGGCACGCTAGCTGGGATGCACGAAGTGACCCAAGAAGCCGCCTCCACGACCAACCTAATCAACGCCATGGATCTCCGCTTCATGACGCTCGACGAGCTCGTCGCGCTCTTTCGTCGCCTCCCGGCCCCGTCGTTCGAAAAGATGCACGGTGAGTTCGCAGCGACGCTGCTCGAACAAGGGAGCGGCAGGGCGTTCATCACCGGACAGGTCGCGCTGAACATCAACGGCCGTTGGCTCTGCAAGGCATTCGAGCCCAGCGGGCCGAACGAAGGCCACGGCTACAACAGCTTCATGACACCGCGCGGCGTGAAGCGCGCGGTACGCATGAAGACGCGAATCGGTCCTTCGAAGATCCAAGGCGATTCCAACGACAGCTTCCATCTCGAGTACGCAGACTTGAACGACTTCAAACGAGGCGGCCCGGGCGGCGCATTCGTCCACACGATGTTCGACGAGCTCCGTCAGGCCGGCCCCGGTCTCTACCTCGGCATCGGCCGCGTGGGCTTCACGAAGAAGCAACTCGACGAGCTCCACCCATTTATCCTCGAGGGGCCAGTGGCCGATTTCGTGCAGAAGAAGTAGCGGATGCTCAGCCGCGCCGTAGACGCGCTGAAGCGCTGGGCTGACGAGCACAGGGAGTGGATCATCATCGGGGTGGCCCTCCCCGCTGGAACCGTCGCAGGAGCTCTCGAACGCGCAAGGTCGTCGTTCCGCCCGAGCCCCAAGCCATCCGAGCATGATACGCGCGTCGAACGTATTCAGGACGACGTCAGGCGGTACGCGGAGGCGCGCGACGTAGGCGAGGCGTGGGCGCAGAAGCCGCTTCGCACCGATCGCAAGGGTTCCGCATCGTTGAACGTCCGGATGTCCGACAAGTCCGCTTCGCAGACGGTCAACATGAGCGACCTGAGGAACATCCTCGAGGTGGATGAGGCGCGCGGGGTAATCCGAGTCGAGCCGTTCGTGACGGTCGGCGACGCTGCTGCGTATCTCGACGAGCGGGGTCTACAGCTCGAGGCCACGATCGAGATGAAGGATGCGACGCTCGGCGGCCTGGTGATGGCGCTCGGCATGACGACTCACTCCCACGTGTGCGGTCTCGTCCACGACACGGTGACGGCGTACGAGATCATCAGCGCGAAGGGCGAGCTCCTTCGGGTCACCGCCGACAACGAGCATTCCGACCTCTTTCGCGCCCTCCCCTGGAGCCACGGAACACTAGGTCTCCTCGTCGCGCTCGAGATGCGCGTGGTTGCGGCATCGTCTCACGTTCGGCTCGTCTACCGACCGTTCTACTCGCTCGACGCATACGCGAAAGAATACCAGCGACTCGCCCGAGCAGAGAGCCCTCCCCACTTCATCGAGGTTCTGATCTTCGACAAGGATCGCGCTGTGCTGATGGAGGGACACCTCGCCACGAGTGCGGAGGTTCGAGGTAGCGGGCTCCCTGTGAACGCGGTCGACAAGGCACACAAGCCGCTCTTCTACAAGCACGTGGAGAGCATGCTCGAGCTCGGCGAAGGCCGACGGCGCGAAGAGCTCGTTCCAATGCTCGATTATCTCATGCGCCACGACCGGAGCATGTGTATGTGTCTCGCGCAGATTCTTCCGACGGCGAATGAGGCCTGGTTCCGCTACAGCATGGGATGGATGCTTCCGCCCAACATGAGCTTTCTCAAGGGCACGCGTCCGGAGGCAGAGCGCGAAAACACCATTCGCAAGCAAGTCTGGCAGGAGTTCGCGTTCCCCGCCGAACACTTCTCCGAGATAGTCGCCCGCGCCCATGAGGAGCTCGAGATTTATCCGCTGCTCGCCTACCCGTGCAAAGTCATCGACCACGGCGGCATGGTCCGGGCACCCGGCAATCACGGCAAGCCGTACCGCGGCGAGCCCGAAACCGCGGCCTTTCTCGATCTCGGCATCTACGGAATCCCTGAGCGCATCAAGGAGGGCGACGAGCGCTTCGACACGGTGACCCGCGTGCGCAAGTTCGAGACGCGTGTGCGCGAGATCGGCGGGTTCCTCCACACCTATTGCGACGTCTTCAGTACCGAAGCCGAGTTCATGGAGATGTTCGACCACGGCTTGTGGCGCGAGATGCGCACGCGATACGGAGCCGACGGGGTCTTTCCGACGATCTACGAGAAGGTGAGGCCCGAGATGGACCCTCTTCAATTCCTCGAAGAAGAACAGTCCTGGTCGGCGAGCGCCTCGGGAAGCAAACACCCGAGGGATCCAGTATGCTCCGAGCATCCGTCATCCTCCTGAACGCCTCGCGCACCCTCGCCCGCGATAGCGGCAGGGCGCCGGTATCCCGAGCGAGGTCAGATCGTGATCTTTATGCGTATTCGTAGTCTCAACGAGCTCCGGGCGGCTGCTTTGCTCGCGTTCCTCGTCTTCGCCGCATGCTCCAGTGAATCGGGGAGCGACACCCCTCTCGAGACCGGAGGTCAACGCGTCAGCAGGATGGTCGATGCGAAGGCCGGGGCGACCTTGCTTCTCGACGACGGCGCGAGTGTGCACCTTCCACCGGGCGCGCTCGCCGCAGACGCCCAAGTGAGCTTCTCGAGGGAAGCCTGCGACGGGGTTTACGCCTCGCCGCGGTTTCAGAGCTGTGTCTACCGCGTCGAGGCGCCCGAGGCCGTGCTGAACGAGCGCATTACCCTGTCGCTCGCGATCCGCGATGAGAGCGACGCTCCGACGGACTGTGCCGCGGCACTCACCGAAGACGGTTGGCGCTGCCTTGTCGACACGGAAGTGCTCGACGGACGCTCCGAAGCAAGCGCATCTGCTTTCACGGATTTCACGATTCGCGCAGAGGTCGACGACATCGCCGATCAGCGGTGCACCGACGCGCCTTTCGTGCCCTGCGGTGGCGACTTGGACGGGGCGTGGGTCCTGAGTCGAGCATGCGGCTCGTTGGAAGAAGTCGTTGGGGTCTCTTTCGAGTTCGAGGATCCGTACGAGACCTGCGACCCTTTCGAGCACTACGTCGAGTTTCCGTTTTCCGTAGACGCGACGCTCGAGTTTGATAGCGATGGCACGATGCGCGCTTACGAAACGTTCGGAACGACGGGACACACGATGGTGACGGACGCCTGCCTCGCTGAGGTCGGCGAAACCTGCGCCGGCGACTGCACGATGAGCGATGGCGTCTGCGATTGCGTCTTGCTGTCGTCGGTGGGAGGCCATGGTTCGGACGAGCCATGGGCATACGGCGACAACGGCACGTTCATCTACTTCGAACAGGCCTACAGCTACTGCGTCGAGGGCGAGCGGCTCACCGTGGACTTCCCAAGTCCGACGGGAACGCACGTGCGAGTCTACGAACGCCCGCCGACCTGCGACGAAATCGAGGGGTGTTGCATCTCGAACGACGACTGCCCGGAAGATTGGTTCTGCACGGGCCACCATCTCGGTCGCACCGGGACCTGCGAGCGATAGCCGGGCTTCGACCGGCTGCTCGACCTGGAACGCGACGCGCTCAGAGCCGAGTTGGGCTCATCCCCCCGAGCAGAAGTGCTCGTAGTCGATGTACTCGGTAATCGTTGGGTGATCGCCGCACACCGGGCAGTCCTTGTTGCGCCGAAGCTTGAACGTACGGAACTGCATTTGGAGCGAGTCATACTGCAGTAGGCGGCCGACAAGGGGGTCGCCGCGCTCGAGGATGATCTTCGCGGCTTCGGTCGCCTGGAGCGTCCCGATCGCGCCCGGAAGCAGGCCGAGAACACCGGCCTCTGCGCACGACGGTGCGAGCTCGGGCGGGGGCGGCTCGGGGTACAAACAGCGGTAGCATGGGCCGTGGTGCGGCCAGAAGGTGGTGACTTGACCGTCGAAGCGGAAGATCGAGCCGTGCACGACGGGGATGTTCTTCCACACGCTCGCGTCGTTCACGAGGTAGCGCGTGGCGAAGTTGTCGAGCCCGTCGACGATGACGTCCCAATCTTGATCGAAGATACGGTCGACGTTCTGGCGCGTGAGGCGCTCGTTGAACGGGATCACTTTGACGTCAGGGTTGAGGTTTTCGATCGTTTGTTTGGCGCTTTCGACCTTCGGCTGACCCACGCGATCAAGGCCGTGCAAGACCTGACGTTGCAGGTTCGACTCGTCGACCGTGTCGCCGTCGACGACGCCGATCGTGCCGATGCCAGCGGCGGCGAGATACAACGCGGCCGGAGAGCCGAGCCCGCCTGCGCCAAGCAGAAGCACGCGCCCCTGCAGAAGCTTCGCCTGACCTTGCTCACCTACCTCCGGCAACAACAGGTGCCGCGAGTAGCGATTGAGCTGCGCGTCGGTAAACGCGAACGGCTGGGTGGTCGGGTAGCCGACGTCCTTCCACTGGTTGTAGCCAGGGTTGGCTGACTCGACGTTGGTGTAGCCGAGGTCTTGCAGGACCTTCGCGGCAAACGCCGAGCGAATACCACCGGCACAGATGGTGACGATCTTCGCGTCCTTGTCGGGAAGCCTCGAGCCCGATTGCATTTCGAGGAAGCCTCGGGGGATGTGCATGGCGCCGGGCACGTGCCCCTGGCGCCACTCGTCCTTCTCGCGAACATCGAGCAAGATCAGCTCTTCGCCGGAGTCGAGGCGGCTCTTCAGGTCCTCGAGAGAGACCTGGCGGATCGCGCCCTTCACCTCTTGGAGCAAGTCAGCATACGTCTTTGCCATGCCCGCCACTATGTAACTTCCGGCAGTTTCGTCAAGGCTAACGGGGTGTTAGGGGCTATCTTCTGGTTTTCACATCGGTTTTGTCGGGTATAAGTTTCGCAGTTGCCGTCGCTAGGCGGCGGAGCGGAGCACGCCCTGGTCGATCGCGTAGCCTTCGAGAGCCCGTCGAAGGCGTTTGCGGCCCCGATGGAGCCGGGACATCACGGTTCCGACGGGGCACTCGAGCCGGTCGGCCGCGTCCTGATAGGAGAGGTCGCCCAGGTCGACGAGCTCGACGGCCTCACGGAACTCGGGTTGGAGGGCGCCAAGCGCGGCGGTGACCTCGTCGCCGAAGCCGTCGTGGGGTGGGCGGGAGGTCTGGCGGCCGATGCCTCGAAGCTCCTCGAGCAGCGCTCGCTCACGCTTCTTTTTCCGGTAGTGGTTGACGTAGGTGTTGAACAGGATGCGATGGGTCCACGCCCGGGCGTTGGTCCCGGGTCGGAAGCTTCGGCGCGCTTGCCAAGCGCGCGTGAGCGTTTCTTGGACGAGGTCGTCGGCAAGCGCGGTGCCACGCGTGAGTCGGAGTGCCGTTCGCGAGAGCTCGGGCACGCAGGGGAGGATTTCCTGGTTGTATTCTTGTTGGTGCATCACCCGTGCTTGATTGCAACGAGGATGCCATCAGGAAAACGCAATGATTTCAGGCACCACAGAGGGTGAATCGCGCCAGCTTGTCCCCTCGCTGACACGCTGTCGTGTCAACCTGTCGGCTGCGCGCGTGCGCAGGTCAGCCGAGGTGGTCGAGCACGACAGGCACGGCGTCGGCGACCTCGGAGGCCATCAACCCACGGTCGCCGACCGAGGCTTCCACCCCGGCGAGTGCATGAAGCAGGGCCCCGGCGATGGCGGCATCGACGGGGCTCAACGACATGCTGAGCGCCCCGACGACGCCGCTCAACACGTCTCCCGTGCCGGCTACGCCGAGCGCCGGCGTACCTTCTGCGCAGACACGAAGCTCGCCCGCCGCTGAGACGATGCTCCGCGCGCCCTTCAAGATGACCACTTGGCCCGATTGCTCGGCGAGCGCCTCGGCTGCGGCATAGCGATCGCGCTGGATCTCCGAGGTGGTTTGCTCGAGCAGGCGAGCGGCCTCGCCAGGATGCGGTGTCAGAATCCGCGGTCCTGCGGCGTTGCGGAGCGAAGTGAGGCCTTCGTCGGCGAGGTTGGTCAGACCATCGGCGTCGATCACCATGGGCACGGGCGCGAACTTCGCGAACGCGAGCGCCCATGCCTGCCCGACCTCGTCGAGGCCCATACCCGGCCCGAGCACGACGGCACGCTTGCCCTCGCACAACGCTTCGACGGCAGTGCGGTCGGCTCGCTCCGGCAACGCGGCGGTCATCAGCTCGATGACCTTCTTTTCGAGCGCCGCGCGCGAATCTGCACGCGCGCCAATCGTGACCAGCCCCGCACCCGCGCGGAACGCCGCGCGCCCCGCCAGGACGGCGGCGCCGGTCTTGCCGGGCGCACCGCCGACGACGAGCAAGTGGCCGTTGGTTCCCTTGTGCGCATCCTCCGCGCGCGGTGCGATGAGGGTCGCGAGGTCATCCTCCGTCCACAGAGTTGCCGCGGGCGATCCGCTCACAGGAATCCCGATATCGACGACCCGTACTTCGCCCGCATGCTCCACGCCGGGATACTGGTGAAGGCCGCGCTTCTGCGCCGCGAAGGTGACCGTGAGCGCTGCACCAGGCGCCACGCCGAGAATCGCGCCCGTGTTGGCGTCGAGACCACTCGGCAGATCGAGCGACACGACGGGTGCTGGAGTCGCTTCCATGACGGCGATGGCTTCTGCATAGCCACCCGCCACGGGACGATCGAGACCCGTGCCAAAGAGGCCGTCGACGATGAGCGTCGCGTCCCTCACGTGCGCGCCAAGCGACTTCGCGTCTTCCGAAGACAGCACCACAGTCTCGATTCCGAGCTTACCAAGAAGCATCCAGTTCGTCTTCGCGTCGCCCCGAAGCCGCGCCGCGTCGCCCACGAGTACCGCCAACGGCTCGTGACCCAACAGGGACAATCGTCGCGCGATAACCCACGCGTCGCCGCCGTTTTGCCCAGGTCCGCCGACGAGCACGACGCGGTCGAGGCGGTCGTCGAACACCTCGCAGATCGCATCGCTCGCACCGCGCCCTGCGTTCTCCATCAGCACGAGGCTGACAACCCCAAGCTCGTCGACCGCGATGCGATCGACCTCGCGTGATTCTTCTCGCGTAAAAAGCCGCTGCATGCGGGGATTATAGCCTATCCTCCGAACATGAAAGCCAAGGCCCCTTCGGAGTCCTTCACCGAAATGACCGAGCTTGTCCTGCCGCAGCACACCAACGCGGTCGAAACCGCGTTCGGCGGGGTGATCATGAGCTGGATCGACATCTGCGCCTCGATCGCGGCCAAACGCCACTGCGGGCGCGTCTCCGTCACCGCGCGCATCGAGGCCATCGAGTTCAAGGCGCCGATCAAGGTGGGCGACGTCGTCCGACTGACCGCCCGCCTCAATGCGGCATTCAGCACCTCGATGGAGATTGGCGTCCGGGTCGAGCGCGAGCACGCAAAGACGGGCGAGCGCTCGCTCTGCGCGGATGCGCGCGCCACGTTCGTCAACATCGGCGATGATGGCAAGCCCTGCCCCGTGCCTCCACTCCTCGCCGAAACCAAAGAAGATCGCCAGCTCGCCGAGGAAGCCGTCGCGCGTCGAGAGCGGCGGCGTCGCGGCGGCTAAGGCGGTATCTCCGTCCCGCGATAGTCGAACACGCGCCCGGTGGCATCGGGCGGGAGGCGATCGATGACCCGAAGCAGCGACGCCGCGGAGTCCGTCGCGCTGCGCAGTTGCTCCGCCGCCACGTTCCGTTGAAACGGTTTCGAAAGCTCCGTGTCCACGGTTCCGGGGTGGAGCCCCACGACGATGGCCTGCGGCGCCAATCGCGAGAGCTCGATCGCGAGCGTCTTCGTGACCATGTTTTGCGCCGCTTTGGAGGCCCGGTACGCGTACCAACCCCCGAGCCGATTGTCGGAGATGCTCCCGACTCGCGCGGATAGGCTTGCAAACACGGCTCGTTCGCCATGCCGAAGCAAGTCATGAAAGTGCTTCGCGACGAGCAATGGGCCGAACGCGTTCACCTCGAAGACCGCCCGAAGGGCCGCCGGTTCGACATGCGCGAGCTTCTTTTCGGGGCCGAAGGACGGGCCGTGGAGCACGCCGGCCACGTTGATCAAGAGCTCGAGCCGACCACCCTCGTCCCGAACCCGCTCGGCGGCGCGCTCAATCGTTGCCTCCTCGGTGACATCGAGCCGCAGAACCGTGAGTCGACCCCTACTCTGGGCTTCGAGCGCGGCGAGCGCCCCTGCGTCCGACGGCGAGCGACATGAGGCGAAGACCCGGCTTTCTGCTTCTCTTTCGAGGAGTTGGCGGGTGATTTCCAAGCCGATTCCTCGACTCGCGCCCTGAACGAGGGCCATGCTCCGGTTGTCCATATCTAGTCTATATAATACTTGACACAACTTAGACAACGCCTAGAGACAACCAATGAATCAATCCCCCCCTGCTCCCAGTCACGTCGACGCGCGGACCGCAAGGAGCGCCCTGACGAGCTCCACGATGCTGTTCTTCGCTGCGGCCGGGATTTCCGATGCCCTCTCCGTCTCGTCGCCCGAGTCGTGCCCGAAAGTGGACGCGAGCTAGCCCATGCGTAGCCAGCACGTTGTCCTCCCGCACTTGTCCCGCTCCGCCAAGACCGCACGGAGTGAGTGGGCTTCGCTTTTCGACATGCTTCCGTCCAGCGTAGGGCTCGTCTCCACGGCGAGCATGGCGCGTCAGGGGATCGAGCTCCTGTCGAATGCAGCCAACTCGAGGCGGTTCAGCGCGACACTGATGAGCGCGCAGTCACATCTCCGCGACGCGAGCGTGCCTGTGCTCATCCTACAGGGCGAGCAGCCGGCGCTCGTCGATGTGGAGGAGCTTTCGCGCTCTCAGCGAAAGTGGCTCGGCCAACTCGCCCTCGAGCTCTACTTCACCCAGCTCTTTCGAACGAAGGTCGCGGTCGTCGATCTCTGGCCGTCTCGATTCGGCGTCGACCAGACAGGCGATGCGGTCTGGTCGCCACGGCCGTTCTACCTTCGCTGGGACGCGCGCTTTGTCCAAGGGCTTCAGGATGTCTACGCCGGCTTCTTCCTCAACGACCGCGTGCAATTCGAGCGCGGGGTGGTTCAGCTCGGCCTCGACGGCTCCGCGGATGGCCTCGTCCAGCACTTCGGTGAAGGCAATCAACGAAGTGTCCGATTCGGGGCGGCAAAGCTCAGGGACGCGATACTCACCATGTCGAGGCAACGACGTACGGACGACCAGCCTCTTCACCCGAATTTCATCGCGTTCGGACTCTATCTCGTCGGCTTGCACGAGCTACTCGAGTCGCTCGACATGAGCTTCGACGTACGCTCGGCGTTCATGCGAAGCTATCGCGCGAGCTCCCAGCGATAGTGAGAGACGAACCACTCTTGCCCTCCGCCGTACGCAAAGAGCTCGGCGCACGCAATGAAGAACAGACGCCAGCGCTGAAACCAGCGCCTAGCATCGCTGCCATACGCCCCCGCTAGAATGGGCATGACTATGTCACGCTTGCCGTCGAGCTGTTCGAGCCACGCGTTGCAGGTCCTGGCGTAGTGCTCGCCACCGACGCTCCACTGCTCTCGGAGGGTGAGGTCCTCTTGGTAACGGCTGAACAGAGCCTCGGAGGGCATCATCCCGCCCGTGAAGAAGTGCTCCGCCATCCAGTCGCTTTCATCCCGCGTCTCGTACGCGTATGCGCGAGACCGGTGACAGAAGATGTGGGCAAACGCCGATCCGCCCGGCGACAACCAGCGCGCGATTCGCTTGAACAGCGCGCCGTGGTTGCGAACGTGTTCCATCATTTCGACAGACACCACACGATCGAAACGCTCGGCCGGATCGAAGTCGTTGATGTCAGAGGTCTCGACGCGCACATTCCGAAGGCCCCGGTCAGCCGCACGCGTCAAGATGAGATCTCGCTGGAGCCGCGAGTTCGATACCGCCAGGAAATCGGCGTTCGGATAGCGCTCGGCCGCCCACAGCGTGAAGGATCCCCACCCGCAGCCTAGATCGAGAACGCGCATGCCGTCCTCGACGCGGGCGCGCTCCGCGGTCAAGGAGAGCATCGCTTCCTCAGCAGCCTCGAGATCCGGCGTGCTCGAATCCCAATGGCAGCAGCTGTACTTCAGCCGGGGCCCGAGAACGTGCTCGAAAAAGGACGCAGGCACTTCGTAGTGCTGCTCGTTGGCCGCATCGACGGAAATTGCGATGGGCCCGTTTGCGAAGGACTCGAGCAGCGCTTCCTCCTCAGCGTCACGAAGGCTCTGATCACCCCATACGCTTTGACGAAGCCTCCCTTCGAGGAGGCGCCGGATGCCGAATCGAACGGCCGGATCTGGAAATGCTCCAGCTTCGGCCAAACGCGTGACGACTCCTAACAAGGCTGTGCGGGCAGGTTGTTCACTGCCCTAAAGAGATAGAGCAGCACGGGCCGCGGGCAAGCGGGATGGATGTGTGCTTGGCGCCGAAGCGGCGGGCGCTAAGGATTTGGCGATGAATGGAGCGAAGCGAAGCATCGCCGTCACGGGCGCCACCGGCTTCGTTGGCAAGCGCGTGGTCGAACGCTTGCTGGCCGAGCCCACGCTCGAGGTGCGGTGCCTCGTCCGCCCTAGTAGCGACGTGCGTGGGCTGGAGGCGATGGGTTCGCGGGTGTCGCTCCACGAAGGCGACGTCTGCGATCGCAGCTCTCTCGGGGGGCTGCTGCGTGGGGCCTCGGGTGCAATCAACCTCGCCGGATACCGAGACTTCTGGAGTCCGGACCGCGGGCTCTACTACCGGCTCAATCACGAGGGGGCGGAGAACGTCTTTGTCGCCGCGCTCGAGGCCAATGTGCAGAAGGTGGTTCAGGTCAGCACGCCATTGGCATTTGGTGTTCCGGCGCAAATCCCGTTCGACGAGGACACGCCCCCGGGACCGCATCCGAGCGACTACGCGCGAAGCAAGCACCTGGGCGACGAATCGGGCTGGAAGCTCTACCGCGAGCGGGGACTTCCGCTCACGGTGGTTCACCTCGCGGCCGTGATCGGTGCGGGGGATCCACGGCCGACGATGGAGGTGCGGCGCGCTGTCGAGCGCCGGCTTCCCGTACTGGTCGGGGCGGACACGAGCTACACGTACGTGTACGTCCGGGATGCTGCCGAAGCCATCGTTCGGGCCCTACTCTCCCAACGTACGCTCGGGCGCCGCTACCTGATCGGCACGGAGCGCGCGACGACGCGCCAATACTTCACGCTCATCGGGGAGCTCGCTGACGTGCCGATACCGGGGTGGAATCTGCCCGAGGGCGCTCTTCTCCCGATCGCTCGCGTGCTCGAAAGGGTCGCCGACTGGACGGGGCGCCGGCCCGCCCTCCCCGTCGACATCCTCAAGACTACCGCCGCCGGCTCACTCCTCTTCGATGGAAGCCGGGCGAAGGGAGAGCTCGCGATGCACTACACTCCGCTTCGCGATGCCTTGCGTGAAGCGGTCGAGGAAATCCAGGCGGATGTCTGAAGCGACCGCTCTTCAGAGTTGAAGCTTGACCGCAATCGTTTTCGGGTCGCCCGTGTACTTGAACTTCGCCTTCTCGTATTTCGGCGGACCAAAACGCTCAGCGGGGACGTCATTCGAAACGCCCCACCATTCTTTCGGCCGCCCGACGAAGCTGGTCTCGAGCTCGCCGTCCTTGTTTTCATCGTGCATCACCGAAACGGCGTACGTTCCGGGCTTTACGCCGCTGAAGGTGCACGTCGCCTTCCCAGCGCGCGGCTTGACGAACACCTGAACTCTGGCCTGCTTCGGATCCGACGGGAAGCCCTCCTCGGAAGCGAACAACGAGCAGCCGATCTGGCCTTTCTCGTTCTGGACATCGGTGATCGAAACGCTCAGCGTTCCGGAATCAGACGGCGGGTCGTCCGCGAGCGCTGGGGTAGCCATTCCGAGGGCGCAAAGCACAAGGGTGAATGTTCGTTTGCTCTGGGTCTTCAGCATCGTCTTAGCTCCTTTGTTCCTGGGTCATTCCCATAGATGTTCTCCGATCGCGGTGCGGAGCGCGCTCTCGCGGACCCGTAGACCCGCGGCTGCGTTGATGAGGGCGAGCCGCGCACGGTTCACGTCGACCTCCGAGTCGATGACCTCGGTCGCGTCGAAAACGCCGACGTCGAAGCCGCGCCGTTTGGCCGAATACGCCTCCTCTGCAGCTTCAACCTGGCGCTTGGCCGCGCGGACGGACTCGAAAGACGCGCGGTACGCGGCCTCCGCCCGAACCACTTCGATCCGGATGAAATCGCGTAGCTGTTCGCGCTGCGACTTCGCTTCAGCCTCCTGGGCGGCCACGCGCTCTTTCGCACGCGAGGCCGACCAACTCCCGTCGGGCGACCAGCTCAGCACAGCGCTCACGTTCCAACTCGTGCGGAACTCATCGACGGGAGGCACGTACAGCGGGTTTGGCCGACCGTAGTCGACGGCGGCCTCGACTCCGAGCCCCGGCGCCATGGCCCCTCGCGCGGCCCTGACCGCGTACTCCCGCGACTTCACGAGCGCATTCGCTGCCTGCATTTCGTCGCGAAGCTTCCAGGCGGCCTCGACCAAATCCTCGGTGCTCTCCTTGAACCGTGGCGTCGGCACTTGCGTGAGGCGCTCCTCGAACGCGAGGGGGCCTCGACCCTCGAGATCGAGGAGAGTGCGAAGGGTGTTGGCCGTCGACTCGACGTCCGCGCGGGACTCCGCAACACCTCGTTCCGCCGCTGCCACTCGGGCTTCGAAGCGCGCAACATCGGGGCGATTACCCACTCCGCCACGAAGGCGAGCCTCGGCTTGGTCACGGTTGCCCTGCGCCTGCGTCAGCGCAAGCTCGGCCACTGCGAGCGAGCCGCGCGCCCGCGCGTGGTTCATGTAGATTTCGATTAATTCCAGCGCGACGTCGTTGCGGACCACGTTGCTTTCAAAGCGGGTCGCGATCTCGCCGTTTCGCGCGGCGCGAATCCCGGGGAGGATCTGAATGAACAGCGCCAGGAGAGGGTACCGGACCGCGGCTCGGAAGTTGTATTGGTTCTGAGGAACCCGAATCGAGCGCGTCGAGATCTCTTCGAGCGCGTCGAGTTGGCCTCCGATCAGCTGCTGGGCAGCCGGATCCTGCACCTGCGTGAGGACCTGCCTAGCCGCATCGAAATCGACCGGAATCGACGCCAGCGGCGCGTTCCGGATCGGGCTCAGACGCGTGTAGCGGGCGCGCAGGTCGAACTGCGGGATCACCCCTGCACGCACCTCCTGGGTGGTCGCCACCGCTTGATCAATACGTCGGTCAGCCGCGGCGACCAGGTGGACTGTCTGCGCTGCGCGTTGCGCGACGCGCGCGATCGACCACGGAACGCCCGGCTCGTCGAGCACCCGGTCGAGGTCCAGCCGATCAGGCACGGGATCGGCCTGAGCGAGCACGCCGGCGCTCGTCAGCGAGATGAAGATCGGAAACAGGAGTATTTTTCTAATCATTCTGAAGGCTCCGGAACCAAAGCAGCAGCTCGTTCGAGGCCTCGAACGCCCTCCTCTTCCCACTGATTCACCGGACGTCGCCTGGTGATGAGCAGGAAGGAGGCAGGGACGAAGTAGAACGAGATGATGGTCGACAAGAGGACGCCCCCCGCGATTCCAGTGGCAAACGGGGGCCAGAACCCGCCGCGGGACAGGATGAGGGGAAGGAAACCACCGAACGTGGTGATGGTGGTGGAGACGATATGACGGCTGGTTTCGCCAGAGACGATCTCTCGGATGGCCTTCGGCGACCCGGCGACCGACGCTCTGTCGGCGCGGAGCGCCGAGTTGATCACGATGGCGGCATTGATGGCGACCCCCACGAGACCAATGAGGCCGATCATCGCTTGGAATCCAAGGGGGTGGCGGAAGAGCGCGATGCTCAGGAGGCCGAGCCCCATCGACTGGAGCGCAACCACGAACACGATGCCACCCAGACGGAAGCTATTGAGGCTGAGCGAGACAAACGCGATCATGAGAAGAACGATGACCGGCACGTAGGCGAAGAGGTTGGCCATCGCGTCGCTGCGTTCTGCGGCATCGCCGCCGACCTCAATCCGGTATCCTTCCGGGATTGCGATCGGGTCTTCGTCGAGCACCTGCATCACAGCGTTGAAGGCCGTTTCCGGATAGACTCCCGTCGTCGTGTAGCCACGGACCACGTTGACCCGCCGCCCGTTTCGATGCGGAATGCCATCGAGCGTTGGGCGGAGCTCGACGTCCACGAGACTCTCGAGCGGCGTGCCCGGGAAGCCTTGAGCGCGGATCTCGCGCGGAGGCAGGCCCTTCGGCAAGAGAGGAGTAGAACCGATTGCATCGAGGGTCGATCGTGCTTGATCCGCTGCGCGCACCCGGACCGGGATCTCCTCGTTACCCTCTAGGATCGAGCCGCTCGGAACACCCTCCAGCCTGTAGTTGAGCTGCTTGGCGACGTCCACGAGCGAGAGGCCAGCGAGACTCGCTTGGTTCTCGTCGGCGCGAAGCCAAATCTTCGGCGACGTTGCCGTCAGCGTGGAAATCGAGTGAATGAGCGTCGGGACGCGCGACATGCGCTCCCGGAGCTGCAGCCCAAGCTCGCGCAAGACAGGCAGCTGAGCACCGTAGATCCGCATCTCCACAGGAGCGTCGACCGGCGGTCCCTGAAGCAGCTCGCGAAGGAGGATTCTGAGCGCCAGGGACGACGGCATCGAGCTCGCGCTGCAAGGACGGAAGCACTCGTCCCACCGCCGTGACCGACGAGGCCTTGACGAGAGCCTGGGCATAGCTCGGATTGCCGTCCTGCTCCTGCTTGAGGTTGTAGTAGAAAGGAGGCGCGCTTCTTCCGATGAACCAGGTCGTGCCGAACACATCTTCATTCGCGGTGAGGATATCATCGGCTCTTTCAACCGCTCGGGCGGTCTGCTCAATCGAAGCCTGTTGCGGAAGACGGAGCTCTACATGGAACTGATCACGGTCGGCCGGGGGAAAGAACTGCTGTGGGAGCGTCGTCGCCGCCAACACGCCGACGGCCGGAAGCACGGAGGCGAGGAGCATCGAGCGCTTCGGGTGAGCCAGACTCCAATCGAGGCTTCGGTCGAACCAAGCGGCGAGTCGCGGAAGCTGGACCCCGGCACGCCAGAAGGTCGCCTCGCCGTCCGCGCTCGCACCGTCGAGGAAGCGACCTGCGACCGCAGGCACGATCGTCATGGCGAACACGTACGAGATCGCCAGGGCGATGATGACGCTAAGACCGATGGAGCCCACGAACTCACCGGGTCGCCCAGCCAAGAGGAGAATTGGCATGAACGCGAGAATCGTCGTGAGAGTCGAGCTCAGCAGCGGCGACCACAGATGGGCGAGCGACGACTGAACCGCTTCGCGCCCGGTTTGTCCTCGTAGCCGTTTGGCACGGATGGAGTCAGTCATGACGATCGCGTTGTCGACCAGCAGGCCAAGCGCCACGATCAACCCGGTGACGGACATCTGGTGGATTGGGACGCCGAGCACCCGGAGGACGAAGACCGCAGCGAGACTGACGAGCGGTAGCGTGAGGCTCACGATGAGCGCCGAGCGAAAGCCCAGGGTGACGAAGAGCACCGCAACGACGATCGCGAGCCCGGCGAAGAGGTTTCCAGCGAGCGTGGAGAGGCGGGCGTGCGTGTAAACCGATTGATCAAAGATCGTCTGCAGTGTCAGCCCATCTGGGAGCGTTGTCTCGAACTGGCTGACGGCCGTCGCCGCGCGCCGCCCCCACACATCGAAACGCTGGCCGGTCGCGAGCTGTGCCGCAACGACCACGGCCGGCTTGCCGTCGGCGATGGCGAGATCGTCTGGCGGCGACTGAACCGTTCGACGGACGATCGCGATATCGCCAAGGCTCAGCACGGCACTGTTGGCGCCACGACTCAGTGGAATGCGGCGAATCCGTTCGAGTGAATCGAGCTCGCCAGTGACCTCGATGAGAATGTTGCTGGTGTGGCCGCGGAGAACACCCGCCGAGACTTTCGCGTCAGCCTCACGAATGGCTCGAGCGACCTCGCCCGTCGTCAGACCGGCTGCAGCCAGCGCTTGCGGGTCGAAGGTGACAGCGACCTCTTCATGTGGCGCGCCATAGACCCGGACTGTGTCGGTGCCGTAGACGTCGCGGAACACATCCTGAAGCTCCTCCGCGTAGCGTTTGAGGATGCCGCGCTGAGGCTCACCCGGCATGTCCCAGACCAGTGCTTCGATCCGCGTGTAGGAACCGAAACGTTCGTCGTCGAAGAGCGGCGGGGGTAGCCCCTCGGGGAACTTGGCGTAGGCGTCGTTGAGCGCGTCGCGAACCTTGGAGAAAGCCTCCTCCGCGTCTTTGCCCTTGATGCTCTCGTCGAGCGCAACAGCGACGACCGAAACACCGTTGCGTGACGTCGAGCTGATCGTCTCGATCTCGGGTAGCGCCCGGAGCTCGTCTTCGAGGGGCTTGGTCACCAGCGACTCCACGCGCTCTGCGCTCGCACCCGGAAACGGGGAGACGATCACGGCACCGCCGTTCGTGATCGTCGGGTCTTCTTGGCGCACGATGGTCGCCAGAGCCGAGCTGCCCGCCACGATGACGAGGCCGACCGCGGTCGCAAGGACGCGCGGATTTTGAAAGAAGACGCTCATTGGAACGGCTCCGATCCAGCGGCGACCGGTCTGTTGGATGCGGTGACCCGTTGGCCCGGCACGACGCGGTGGAGGCCCGTGGCGATGATCGTATCGGACGGCTCGATCGTCCCCCGAACGAATGCTCGATCGGTCTCCGCGTGAAGTACTTCGACGGCTTCGCGTCGCACGATGCCGGTTTCACCGTCGGATTCGACCGAGTACAGCGTCCATGTGCCACGAAGCCCCTCGGTAAGCGCCGTGGTGGGTACCCAGGCACCCACGTCCTGGATTCGGCGACGGTGCACGAGGTTGATCACCTCCCCATCGGCAGCCTGGAGCTCCGTTGGAAGCTCGACGATGACGCTCATCGTTCGGGTTCGTGGGTCGACGTCGTTGACGACGGCGGTGATTGGCGCCTCGAAAGAATGGCCGCCGAGCTCGAGCTCTTGAACGCTCCCGATTTCCACCGGCACTGTCGCCGGGAGCCCGATTACGGCTTCGCGTTCGTCGCTTTCGCGAAAACGAACGATGGGCGAACCCGCGGCAACCACCGTTCCCTCGTCGACGACGCGTGTCGACACGGTGCCGGAGAACGGAGCCAGCAGCTTCGATTTCTCGAGGTCTAGGTCGATCTGCGCGAGTGCGGCGTGAAGCCCTAGGCGTTTGGCCTCGGCGGCCTGCCGCCCGAAGCGCGCTTCGTCCGCGGACTGCTGTGAGATGTACTGCTCATCGGCGAGCTGGGCCAGTCGGTCGGCGGTAAGCGTCGAGATACCAACACCCGCTTGAGCTTCCTTGAGACTGGCAGACACCCGTCTTCTCGCCGCACGCAGCTGTGCTGTGTCGAGCTGAGCGATGAGCTGCCCCTCTTCGACGAGGTCGCCTTCCTCGACGAAGACCTTGGTCACCATGCCAGGCCGCTCGAACCCAAGCTGGCTCGCGCGTCGGCTCCGGACCGTGCCGCTGAAGACCCGCCGGACTTCGTAGTTCGTGAGCTCTTGGACCTCGATCGTCTCCACGACGAGGGGCGCCGGGTCGGCGGCGGCGTGGCCCTCTGCGCTATTGCAGGCGCTTAGGGCACACCCCAAGGCGCCGATCAGCGCCAGGGGAAACCAAGATCGGGCTCTGGTCGGGGGTCGATCGGTCATATGTGTCTCCGAGGCATTTGCTTGTATATGCATCTAAAAAATAGTTCTCTTGTGTCAACTGTGGACAATGCTAAATTTCGTCACGTTCTTGTCTTTTTGGACAAAAGATGTATGTGCAAAATATGATCGACGAGGTGGATATCGACATCATGGAGCCGATGGGTTGTGTCGGGGCTCGGATGCGGCGGACCAGTCGGGCCCTCACGGCGGCCTTCAACGATGCCTTCCGTGAGGCGGGCATCCGCAGCACGCAGTGGCCGATCCTCGCCGCGCTGCGCGTGGCTGGAAGCTTCTCGCTGGGCGATCTCGCCGAGGCGATCGGGGCCGACCCCTCGACGATCAGCCGGAACATCAAGCCCCTCCTTCGAGATGGGCTGGTCGACCTCAGCGAGGAGGGCGACGGGCGGAAGCGTCACGCCCGACTCACGCCCAAGGGAGTCGCGACCTACAACCGGGCCTACCACCAATGGAAGAAGGTCCAGGAGGAAGCGCTTCGACTCCTCGGCGAGGACTGGGGCGCGATGAAGGACAAGCTCGTCGAGCTCGAATCGGCGTTTCGTTAGTTCGCGCAACACCGTTTCCCTCAGCCGACGATGAAGTCGCCGGTTGCGCGACGCGGCGAAAGTCCTGGCGTAGCGGTGCGGCCAACGCGAACGAGCATCTGGACCTTGGCCGGCGGAGCCACCCCGACGAGTGCGTTGAACGACGGTTGGAGCGCGTCCATTTGGGGGTACTCCTGCAGCACCTGGCTCACGGGCTGAAAGCGAAGGCCGATCCCTTGGGCGGCAAGCTGCGCGCGCATGTAGGCGCGGCCCGTCGAGATCCAATCAGTCATCGTGTTGGTGGACGTCGTCATCGTGAGGAGTCCGCGCGTGCTGTCGACAGTCTTGTCGAAGCTCTGCAAGTAGCGTTCACGGTTCTTCTTTTTGTGGAAATTCTTCGAGGTCAGAAACATGTTGGCCGACCCCGCCGAGAAGCCCGTGAGACCAGCGGTGTTGATGCTCAGCCCGTCTCGATGCTCCCGGATCTCGCGCTTCGAAAAGCGGAACCACTGGCGTGTCTCGTCGTAGAGCTCGTAGTCGTTGACCTCGATCTCCATGGCCCGTCGCACGATTGCCAACGCATCGGGAAGTTGTTCCTCGCCGATGAGCGCCGTCCGCACGTTCGGAAAATCCGTTTCCGCAGCAATGACCGCGAGCTCGTCGGGGGTCACCAAAGGGCCCTCGTGCGGTAGCCGGCTCGTCCGCCTCATCAGAACCTCGAGGAAAAGGGGATCGACCGAAACGTCGGGCGCTTCGACGAGACGAACCGCTGCAGTCGGCTTCGTCCCGAGCTCGGCGGATGTCATCGCGCCCTCCGGGAGGATGTCGACGCTAGCGCGGTACCCGAACTGGGTCGCTGCGATGGCCATGAGCTCGACGAAAGTGCCGTGACTGATGTGCACCTGCCGCGTCGGGGGGTCCGTCGCCGGCAGCAGTCGCGCGCGATCCAAGAACACGCGCGCCTCGGTATCCGACACCAGGTCGATGAGCCAGGGTTGCGTGTTGTGGGCGCTAGGTGCGCTAATCCCGTAGCGGAGCGCCTCGACGATCGGCGGAGCCTCGAGGCTGCCAGCGTCGATACCGCGTGGCGCCGATGTCGCGCGGCCGCACGCCTGTGCAAAAGCGGCAGCGCTCATCAGTGCTCCACTTCCAATCAGCACGTCTCGTCGATACATGGTCATCGTTGCCTCCCGTCAAATGCCAAAGGTGATTCCCGCGCTGAGCGACAGGACGTTGTACGTCGCCTGATCGAAGATCCATTCGGTGCGCAGCGTGAGGTACGGTCGTACGCGGGATGGCCACGTCGGCTCCCAGCCGAGGTTGGTCACGACGCCGAACGGGTTGCGCTCGGTGCCGCCGACCCCGACGTAGCCGAGGGTACCGATGCCGAGGTTGAAACCCCCGACGACGCTGAGCTCGAGCACGACGCCCACCGCGGCGTAGCGTTCCGTGAAGACCTCGCTCCCCGTGATGTCGAGCTGCAGGTACGTAGCCTCGAGCCCAAACGTTGCGGCGACCTCCGGCGAGAGCGGTGCGGGAAACAAGACACGGCCTCCGGCGTGGAATGCGAGCGCGTTGCCAGACCGGTTGTACGCGGATGCCCAGCCGACGCCGGCGTGCGGTCGAATGAAGGCCACACGACCTCCCCCCTCGTCCCCGACGGGGCCATCCTCGAGCTCGAGCGCCTCGTCGGCGCGGGCTGAGCTCTCGCTCACGGTCATCGCCACGAGGCAGACGAGCGCCGCGGCCACAAAGCCATGCGGCCCAACTCCGACTCGCGGCCGCGGTGCATACTCTTTCTTTCGATTAATTGATTTTTTTCTGTATATCGCCGTTTTCATGACCCTTCGCGGCTCCTTTCCAAGCTTAGGGGGCGATACCCCTGAGGTAGACCTTGATGATGAAGTCGAGATACTCGCGGTCGTGCTGGTCGCGCTCCTCGCCCGTCCCGGCTTCGCCCAGGAAGAGGCGCCCCCCCTGGAACCAGTGCGCGACGAGTGAAAGAAAGCCAATGATCACGAAGTCGGGGCGTACGTCATCTCGGATCCCACCGGCCTGCTGCGCCGCCACGATCACCTGAGAGCCCTTCCGCATGAGCTGATCTCCAAGCGCCGCGGCTTCCTCGCCCTCCGCATCGGCGCCCTCGACCACATCGAGTTGGGCTCGGCCGAGCAGCCGCACGTAGTCTGGGTTGGCCTCGGAGAAACGGAAGTACGACACAATCGAATCGCGCATCCGCAACATGTCGTCGATCTCGCCGTCATCCAGCAACGCCGACTGCGATGCGAAGTAATCCGCGAAGCGGCGCTCGAACACCTTGTCCCAAAGCTTCTTCTTGGTGTCGAAGTGGTAGTGAATCTGGCTCTGCGAAACGCCCGCCTCTTTCGCGATCGTCGCGGTGGACACGCCGTCGAACCCTTTCGCGGCAAACAGATGTTCGGCGGCATCGAGAATGTCGTCGCGCGCCGCCTCGGGATCGTATCGGCGGGTGGTCATCACGTGGCCGGCACCTGGGTCAACATCGTGCGCGATGCTTCTCATGTCGGGGGGCGGTGTCAAGGGACTTCCCTCCCGAGACGAGATCCGAGCGCCTCGATGCTTCGGCGCGCGGCGCGTTCGTTCTCACGGCTGATCAAGGACGACGGCAACGGCAGATCGGGATCGACGAAAATGCGAAACGCGACCCGGGTCCGAGCGCCGTTCGCGCTCGGCTCGAGCCGCCACTCGGCCCGAAACGCCTCGATATTCCCCTCGAGCAGCGTAGCCTCGATCACCCGGGCGCTCCCAACCTCCATGCTCCGCTCCCGAAGATCGAGCTGTCCCCAGAGCGTGAGCGCGCCGGCTGCTGCGCTCACCTCCATGTAGACGCGCGCGCGCGTCCCGCGCTGGGCAAGCACCCGCGAGCGGCGGAAGTTGGGCATGAATTCCTCGTAGGCGGCGTAGTCGGCCAAGACGGGGAGGATCGCCTCGAGCGGCTGGCTCAGCTCCGCCTCCGCCTCGCCCCAAGCGATCTTGCTGCCGGCCTCGGCGACCTGACGGGTCAGGATGGGGCTGCTGAGCAACCCTCCCGAGGCGGTCGCGCTCGCACCGACGCCAAGCGCGAACGCGCAGAGGATCCACACGGAAAGGGTCTTAGGCGTTGGGAAGGCTGCGTAACTCATGGGAACCTCGGGGATCGATCTAAATCGATTGGTTGATTCGTTTATGCCTCCAGCACTTGCGGAGGTCAAGACAAAATCGATCGGCCAATCGAAAAAAGGCCGAGCACCCCCGAATGGGAGGCCTCAGCCGGCGTGATCGCGGACTTCGCGGCTCACGAGTCGAAGCACGTCGGCATCGAAGCCGAGCGAGAGGTGACTCGCGTCCACTTCGATGTGTCGACAGTGCTCGTTGTGCTCGTCGATGCACGCTTCCCACCGAACGACCCTGTCGCGCTTGCTGTAGATGGCGGTCAGCGGGACCTGAATGGGGATTCGGTTTCGTTCGTTCACGGAGCGCTCGATCTCGTCGAGGTCTTGCTTCAACACGTTCTTGTAGAAGCCCGCAGCGCGTGTGTACTTCGGCCCTCCAATGACCGGCGAACCGAGCGTTACGACCCCGCGCACGATCTCCGGGCGCTCGCGCGCCACCTCTCTGGCAAGCACGCCGCCGAGGCTCCAGCCCACAAGCGAAATCGGCTCGCCACATCGTTCGAAGAGCGACTCCGTCCGCGCCACGACCTGCGGAATCAGCGCGGGGACATCGCCCCGGTTGACCCCGAGGCGCCAGCGATGAGCGCGAAACCCTTGGCGCTGCAGGTGTCGACGGATCGCGAAGGTCGAGAGGTCACCCGCAGAAAAACCCGGGAAGACGGCGACGGAATGGGCCATGCAAGGGGACTAGAGCCGAGCGCAGGCACTGCCAAGCGGCGAAGGCCCGTGGCTCTTTGGCCGATGCGCTGATTTTTGGAGTGACCTCCTTTGGTGATAGCGTTGCAAACCATGACGCGCGGTATTGGCATTGCGGTGGCTCTCCTCCTGGGCATGGCGCTTTCGGCAGGTTGCTCGGGGGGAGCGGGTCCGGACGGACCCTCCGGCTCCCTCGAGCTTACCCTCGAGCTCGGCGGCGGATCCGAGATCGACGAGATCGCCTACACGATCTCCGGCAATGGGATGGAACCCATGCCCGGGACGATCGATGTCAGCGCACCGGGTGCGACCGCGTCGGTCGAGGTGTTCGGGCTACCACCGGGGACCGGCTACCTGGTGACGATGACCGGAACGACGACGAACGGTTTGTTCACGTGCTCGGGCTCGACCGAGTTCGGCGTCGAGACCGGGGTCGCGACCGAAGTGAGCGTGTATCTCAACTGCAAGCGCACGCCCCCACTTGGCGGCGTTCGCGTGAATGGCAAGTTCAACTTCTGTGCGCAGCTCAGCAAGGTGATCGTCTCACCGCTTCAGACCTCCGTCGGACACGACGTCGATCTGAGCGTGGCGGTGTGGGACGAGGAAGGCGACGACGTCGATTTCCTCTGGGCGGCAACCGGCGGTCTGATCGAAGACCCGACCGCCCCGCTCACGCGTTTCATCTGCACCGCGAGCGGTTCGTACACGATCTTCGTAAGCGCCTCGGACAACGTTGAATGCATCGACGAGTGGTCGACGAATGTGACCTGCGTCGACGGCGATGGCGCGCCCACGTGCGAGACCGATGCGGAATGCGCCGGCGTGTTCCCATAGCCAATCTCCCGCGAGCCAACCGAGTGTAAGGGGGGCAGCTGTGTCCAGGGCGACTTCCTTCCTGCAGGATTCCCGAACCCTAGTTCTACTCAATCGTGGTAGCGGGCATCCACGAGCGCTCCGAGGGCCACCTTCGCGCTCGAGCGTTCGTAGCCGTAGACGCCGATGAGCACTTGGAGTGCTTGCTGGGCGGCCTCTCGAAGGCTCTCGTCGAGCTCGTCGTCCTCGTCGATGATGGCCACGATGGCCCGGCCGATTTCGCCGACCTGGGTCCTGCGCTCGTCGAAGTACGCTTGCCTGAGCTGCTCGATGAAATGCGGGAAGAGAGACTCGTAGTCGACCTCCTGCTCGGGGTGGTCAATCGCCCAGGCCGCGATGGAACCGAGGAGCTCGTTGCGGAACGCCTCCGCGTCGTCGCTCCCGAGGTCCGTCTCGACCCGCTTCATCATGTCGACGTCTGCCTCTTCGTCTTGCCCGGTAACGGGGTTGAACACGCGCTCCTTCTTCACCCATTGGGAAACGTGGGTCACGTAGCGCTCGAAAAGGCTCAGCGGGCTCTGCTCGTCGATCAAGCCGCTGGCTGCGCGGAGCTCGCTCTCGACGAGGTCGAGCCAACGCTCGCGCACCTGGTCGACGAACGCGCGGTGGTCGCGGTAGGGGCCGTCCGGCTGCGCCTTGAGGAACTCGTAGTCGTCGCGCTCGCAGAACTCGGCCATGCTGTTGAGGAGCGTGACCGGCGAGACACAGGCTTCGTCGTGGTCGGCCGCGGCGTCGAGCAAGAGCATCCGAATCTCGCGCGGGGAGGCGCCACTAATGCCCTCGTAGTCGGACACCGCCGCCGCTTCGAGCTCGACCTCGGCAATGGAACCGGCCAGGATCTTCGCCTGATCGGAATCGAAGCGCGAGGGAACTGCACCGTCCGAGAGGAGGTCGGCTTTTTCGAGCGGCGTCAGCGACGCGACGATGGTGCCGACCTCGCTGTCCGAGAACCGAGACGCGTCGGGCTTGCGAAGCCGGGTCAGAACGGACCAAAGCGCTGCGACGTATGTGGTGTGCGGCGCGACGTGCTTCGGGATCTGCGGGGTGATCTGGCCGTCGTAGATTTCGCGCTCGGCGTGAACATCGAGCAAGTAGCCCATGCGAATGCGCACGATGCGGCCGCGAAAGGAATTGTACTCCGGGTGCTGCCGGAACGCGCTCAAGTGGAGCTCGTTGGAGCTTGCCACCATGACCGCGTTGATCGGAAGGTTTGACATTTGCAGTGAGACCTCGCCGTTTTCAATGGCCAGCAGCAGATACTTCCAAGCCTCGAGTGGGCGCTTCAGCAAGTCGCTGAACTCGACGATGCCTCCGGACGCATCGACGAGCTCGCCGAAGGGCTCAAACAAAGTCAACGCGCTCAGCGAGGCCGGCAGCGACTCGATGGACCGGTCCGCCGTGATTTGGCGCTCCGACGCATCGACCGACATCTGGGGGCCGATCGTGACCGCGCCGACCCGGTAGCGCCGCGAGATGTAGAAGCGCTCGACTTGGATATGCGCGAGCACCCTGTCGAGGTCGCCACGATATGCGGTGAGGAGGGCCTGGAAGATCTGTTGATTCTTGCGGGCGAGCTGTCCGGTCCACACCCAGTCGGGCGCGGCTTCGGGCACCTCGGCCGCTTCGTAGGCGCGCGTGATCAATTGCTGGCGGACATCGCGGGGCAAGAGGAGCAGCGGATGCTCACGCACGGAGCTCTGTAGTTTGGCGATGATGCGATCATCGGGGAGGTGCGCGAAGGTGTCACTTTGCCCGAGCTCGTCGGCCGCCGTCGTGAAGCCGATGCCTCCTGCTTCATGCGAGCGTGGGAAGATCCACGAGAAGCGATAGAGCGCGCCGTCCTCAGCGTCGGAATACGCTTCGAGCCCGCGCATCAAGCAGGCGACGAACGTCGATTTCGCGCTCCCGTTCGGGCCGTGCATCAACACCAGCCGGTTGGCTCGCCCTTCCCGCTCGAAGCCATCGAGGATTCGGTAGAAAGACGCCTGCGCGGCCTCTTGCCCGGCGAGCCGATCGCGAAGCTTCAGCTCCGCCTGATGGCCGCTGTTCTCGCGCCCGAGCTCGAGATCGAAGATCTTCCAGCGCTTGCGCGTACCCGCCGGCCTCTCCACCTCGTACGAGCCGAAGGAGTCCATGCAGTCTTTCAGGTAGCGCGCGGCGTCGCGCGTGTGCCGCCGAGGGTTGTCTTGCACGAGGGCCAAGTACTCCCGAAAGGAGAGCACCCTCTTTTGGGCCTCGAACCGCGCTTTGACGTCCTCCCGGATCGCCTGCAACGCGGTGTTGAGTCCCCCCTCGCTCATCTCACTGCACCTCGAGCTCCATCGCGACCGTCCGCTTCTCGAGGATACAGTTTTCTTCGGTGCACATGGCAAAAGAAACGTCACACGTCACTTCGTGCTTACCCGCGGCGGAGGGCTCGATGGGCGCGAGGAAGCGCACTTTGTCCTCGCCGAACTCCTTCGCGTCGTCGTTGACGAGCTCTGCCTTGGGGATCGCGACTCCCGACGCCGCCTTGATGTCGACGCGGATTGGATACTCCTGGTTGACGTGCCACTCACCGCGGCTCTCGAGGGCGATCTCGAGCTCACCTGGCTTACCTGCCGCGTACTTTGGCTGCGCTGGGGCGACGGCGAGCAAGAAGGAGCCCGTCTCGATGCTCGGCCCGACCGGTTCATCGGCCTTGGGTTCCGCGGGCTGCTCGTGCTGCGAGTGGTCGTGTTGGGCGTGATCGTGCTTCGGGGCCGGTGGGCTGTCCTTACAGCCCGCTACCGCGAGGGAGAAAGAAAGGGTGGCGAGGAGTGTCCAAATACGCATCTGCATGTCTCCGTGCTTAGTCTGGGGAGGGGTCGAGGTTGCGCGAGCCGCACTAGCGGGGCTCGACCACCTCCACCTCGGTATGGGGGTCAGGAGCCGGACGGCGCAAGACGTAGTCGACCTTGTCGCGAACGGCCTCGGAATCGGGCGATAGGTGCCAGTGCGCGATCGGCTCCGACGATGTGGGATCGGCCTCCCACTTGACGAACGCGATGAACGAATCACCAAGCAAGCGGTCTTCGTTGACCTCGACGCTCCGGTACCCGGGCTCGTCATCGGCCACACGAAGCTCGAGCTCTTTGCTCGACGCGCCTTTGAGTCGGTCCTTGACCTTGACGGTGAGGCGATAGGCGGAGCGCCGTTTCACGAATTCGGAGTGCAACGATTGCACGCGAATCGCCACGACGAGATCCGCCCGCACCACCCGTCGCTCGAATGCGCCGGACTCGCCCTCGACGATGACCGGCGATGCGACCAAGTCCACGGAGTTGTCGAAAAGCAAAGCGTCAGCCGTGCGGAAGTCGGTCGCGGGCACGTTCAAAGCAGCCGCCGCACACCCGATCCCCCAACACGCGATGGCTGCGATCAGCACACGCACAAGAGGCACTCTAGCACGCCCCGACCGAAGCGAACGTCGCCTCGGAAAGAGGCTCTCCCCAAAGCGCGACGAGGTCGTCGGGGAGGGGCGCTCGGAGCGTCGCGGGCTCGCCCGTGGTGGGGTGCGTGAAATGAAGCTCATAGGCGTGGAGCGCCTGCCGATCGTGGCCGAGTCGGTCGCGGAGTGAATCGGTCAGACCGGTCTCGATGTAGTCGAGAAACGTTTGCACGCCTTCGGGCCCGTAGAGTTTGTCGCCAATGATCGGGTAGCCGAGCGCAGCGAGGTGCACGCGCAGCTGGTGCTGCCGGCCGCTCTCGGGAGCAAGCGCGACCAACGTTGCGCCGGGGCGCCGCGCGAGCACGCGGTAGCGCGTCACGGACGGGTAGCCCTCTCCTTCGCGGGTGACTTCCATCAGGATGTGGAGGCCCTCTTTGGCGCGGTCCATCGGGAACGCGATGCGGCCGGTATCTTCCGGCATCTCGCCGCGCACGATCGCGATGTAGCGTTTGCCAACGCGGCGGTTCTCGAAGTCGATTTTGAGCGCGCGCTCGGACGCGCGGGTCCGGCCGCACAGAATCAAACCGCTCGTCTCACGATCGAGGCGGTGCGCGATTTGCGGGGCGTCGTCGCCATAGCGCTGGCGCAACAGATACGTGAGCGTGTTCTTGTGATAGCTCGCCGACGGATGCACCGGGAGACCTGCCGGCTTGTCGAGCGCGAGGATGGCGTCGTCCTCGTGGACCACGTCGAAGTAGAGCGGAACGCTCGGCTCCTCGAACGCGGGACGCACGAGGATCACCGTCTCACCAGCGCGGACACGCTCACTCGCGCGTCGGCGGCTGCCATCCGCGCGATAGGCGCATGACTTCACGACCTCTTGCGCGCGGGTGCGGGAGAGGCGCGGAATCCGATGCTGGATGAACCGGTCCAAGCGCTGACCGGCATGCTCGGGCGCGACAGGGAAGGTGAGGAGGATGGAAGCCGGATCGCAACCCGGTGGAAGAGAGACCTCGGGGCGTCTACGCGGCCTTGACAACCTTACCCGAACGGATGCAGCGCGTGCAGGCCGTGACGCGGCGGACCTGGCCTTCCACGAGCGCCCGAATCGACTGCAGGTTGGGCTGCTGCCACTTCCTGGTCTTGATGTTCGAGTGGCTCACTTTGTGGGCCTTGTGGCGGTTCTTACCGCAAAAATCGCATGTCTGTGCCATGGTCGGTTCTCGACTCCTAAGGGAGCGCCGATGTAGCACTGGCTGGGGGGCGCCGCAAGAATGCGGTCTCGCGCGAGTGCTCGATCAACGATACAACGAAGAGGGATGCGGCTAGCGGGGGCAATCACCGGACTGATGGTGCTTGGGAGCTTTGTAATTCCAGGCACATACGCTGTGAACGGAGACTTCGTTTCAGTACCCGAGAGGGCACACGCGCACGGTGGTCTGTCGTCGGCGGAGCTCGAGATCGGCTCGGCGAGCTTGGAGGGCCGCGTGTACGATGAAGGCGGTCGACCGGTCGGAGGGGCGATCGTCTCGCTCGCAGGGAGCGGGTTCTGGCCTGCGCAGTCGGTGCAGAGCCGAGCGGACGGCCGCTTTCGTTGGCCCGGGATTCCGGCGGGGATCTACGAGCTTCGGGTCTCGAAGGGCCCGCTGGTAGCGCCCGCCATCGAGGGGTTGATCCTCGATGCTGGAGCGCGCCGGGCCTTCGGCGTGAGGCTCGCCCGGGGCTGGACCTTGAACGGACAGGTCGTCGACGCGCGAACTGGGGAGGCGGTGCAAGGCGCCGAAGTGAGCGTCGCGACGGGAGTGCTCGGGCTGCACATGCGCGACGTGGAGTCCGACGGGCACGGGCGCTTCGCGTTCGAGGGCATCGTGGGAGACGAGCAGAGCGTCTATGTGGACGCCGAGGGCTACATCATCGCGGGGCCCCTGACGCAGACCATCGATTCAGGCCCGCTGCTCGTTCGGCTAGAACGGGCAGCCCGCATCCAAGGCCAGGTTGTCGACCAACGCGGACGCCCAATCGCAGGAGCGATGGTTCGCGCATTCGGCGAACGGGAGACGGGGGCGAGACCCGGCTCCGACGCGCTAGTCGTGACGGACGGACCGGTGCCGCCCATCTCGGCAGGGGGAAGCGGCTCGATCACCTTCGTCGGCCAGGCAACGAGCGCGCGGGATGGCAGCTTTGCGTTGGGCAACCTCAGGCCGGGGTTCTACACGGTGGCCGCCAACCACGAGGACTTCGCGCCCGCCGGGACCGAGCGGATCCACGTCGCTGCGGGAGCCTCGCTCGCAGACGTCCGCATCGTCATGCGACAGGGTGCGGAGCTCGGAGGTCGGGTCGTCGACGAGCGGGGGCGCGGCCTCGAATCGATTCCAGTGGAGCTCCGGGCGCCCAGCGAACGCCTCCCGCGCATGACCGTCACCAGCGCCGATGGCTCGTTCTCATTCCGTGGCGTTCGTGGGGAGGTGACGGTCACAGCCCTTCCCTACGACTTGCCGGCATCGCGCCGGACGGTGAGCGTCGAGGACGACACGCCCGTCCGCGTCGAGCTCTCGCTCGGGACTTCGCTCTACACGATGCGAGGCCGCGTCGTCGATGAACGTGGATTTGGCGTGGACGGGGCGTTGATCACAGTGTCGTCGATGGACCCGCAGACGCCCGTGCGGCGAAGCGCCAAGTCGGACGCCGACGGCACCTTTTCCGTGCCCGCCCTCCCCGAGCCGCCATACGCACTCGCGGCCGAGCATCCGGCCTTCAGCCAGGCGCGGCTCACGGAAGTCGAGGAGCTCGATGACGTCCGGGTCGTGATGTCGGCGGGGGTCACCTTCCTCGGGGAGATTCTGGACGAATGGACCGGGAACGGGCTACCGAATGCGCGGGTTCGCTTGGAGGGGGTGATGGCCGCGGAGACGAAGACGCGGAGCGATGGCACGTTCGTGTTTCGACAAGTGCCGACGGGCACCTACGACCTCACCCTCGCGCACGTCGACTATGAGACGCAGGCGCGACGGGTCGTCATCGAGCCGCCGCGCTACGTCGACCGGCCGCAGGAGCTCGAGACGGTGCGCTTGGTGCCCGGGGGCGTCGTCGAAGGCGAGGTCGTGGACCGCAATGGGGTCCCTGTCGCCGGTGCCGAGGTCGCGTGGGACGACCCACCCCACTGGAAGCGCGCTGCCCGTACCGACGCACGGGGCGCGTTTCAGCTGCGAGGGGTCCCTGCCGGCTCGGTCTGGATCACCGCGCGACACGCCATCGCCGGGGAGAGCTGGACCAATGGGCCGATCATGGTGAGGCCGCTCGAGACCTCGCCGGGCGCTCTCATCCGCTTGCCGAACCCAGGGACAGAGTGACGAAATCCCTCGTCGCGCGTACGCTCGACGAGATGGCCGACTGGATCCGAAACCTGCGTGACGCCGGCGACGTCCTTCGAAGGGCCAAGAACCCGGCAGAGCTCGCCAAGGCGCTGGTACCGAACGCGTGGTTGGCGCGGAGGGTGATCAATCTCGGTGGGCCGCGGGCGGACGGGCCCGTCGCAGCCGCCGAGGCAGCCGAGGCACTCAAGAAGCTCGGCAACACCCTCAAGGTCGAGGTCATCGGGGACGACGGCCAGGTCGACTACGTCAAGCTGCAAGCGTCAGAGACCTTTGCAGAGCTCGAGCGGACCAGCGCCCTGCTCCACCACGTCGACCTCCTGCGACTCGCCAACGATCGCGCGCGCATCGCGTTTTGGATCAACGTCTACAACGTGCTTGCAATACACGGCGTGGTCGCCACCGGGGTGCGCGAATCGGTCATGGAGATCCCCTCGTTCTTTGGCGTCATTGCCTACCGCGTCGGGGACGTCGTGGTGACGCTGGACGAGATCGAAAACGGCATCCTTCGGCGCAACGCCCCCCATCCCGCCACCAAGTCACGCCTGTTCGACGACGACGACCCGAGGCTCGCACTTTGCCCCGACCATGTAGACCCGCGAATCCACGCAGCGCTGGTGTGTGCCTCGACGAGCTGTCCGCCGGTGGCGTTCTACGAAGCAAGCAAGCTCGACGCGCAGTTGGACGTGGCGGCCGACAACTACGTGGCAGCCGATGTCGAAGTGGACGATGCCGCGCAGGTGATTCGGTTGCCGATCACGTTTCGCTACTACGAGAGCGACTTCGGACGGAGGGCGGGGGTGAAGCTGTTTCTATTGAATCACGCGACCGATGAGCAACGCGAAGCCCTACAGAAGGCCTTCGATGCGGGCTACACGCTCGACTACCATCGCTATGACTGGTCGTTGAACGCGATGGTTTAGTTGCACCACCCGCCCGCCCCCACCCGTAGTTCAGCATCACTCTCACGCGAGTGGGCAGCGTGCCTCCGCGCCCCTTGCTTCGCTCGGCCTTAGCGGCGCATGAGCGCCGGGCTCCGCCCTTCGGGCTCGCGGTCGGCGACAGCGACACGTGGGTTTTCGCGCTTGCGTCTACAAGTCCTTGGAATGACTTGCTCAGCGAGGGGGGAGCATGTCCCCTAGAGCCAGCGGTCGCCTTCCTTCTCTATTCGCCCCTCACGCTCCAGCTTGATCAAGTGGGCCTCGATCGATTGGAGGGCCAGCGGCCATAGATGCTTTGGGGTGTCGGCGTAGGCCTCTGCGACTAGATGCCTCGGGCGCGAAGGTTTGCCGCGGGCTTTGAGCGCTGCGAGCACCTTGGCCTCGCGCTTCAGGCGGTGGGCGATGTAGAAACTGAGGAGCGCTTGGGGGTCTCCGATGAGGTTGCCGTGGGCTGGGAGGAGCCCCGTCGGCTCTAGCGCGGCCATCTTTCGGAGGGACTCCAAATAGAGCAGCATGTCGCCGTCCGTCGGCTCGACGATGATTGTGCCCACCGAGGCGACCATGTCGCCGGCAATCATGATGCCGGTGGCTTCGTCGGTGAAGCAGAGGTGGCCCGGCGCGTGGCCCGGGGTGTGGAGCGCGCTCAGCGCGGTGGGTGTCGGGCCGTCGAGGACGATGCGCTCGCCGTCCTGGATCAGCATGTCGATGTCGACGATGCCGTCGAGGCGCTGCGCCGTCATCGCGTGCGCCCAGAGGGGGAGCTGCAAGCGCTCTTTGAGGGCCATGGCGCCGCCGACGTGGTCCGGGTGGTGGTGGGTCGCCAGAATTGCCACGGGCTCGACGCCCTTGAGGCGGGCGGCCTGCACCCACTCGACCATGAGATCTTGCTCTTCGCGGTACGGAGTGGCGGGCTCTATCACGACCGCCTCCTTGGTGCCCACGAGGAAGGTGTTGGTGTGCGTGGCGGGCGGCAGCGTCGGCGTGCGCACGGGGAGCATCTCGATGGTCGGCGCCACCGCTTGAACGCGATCGGCAAGCGGCGGTGAGCTGGCGGAAGCCATGCGCCGGCTCAGGCGCTACCGACGAGCTCGAGGTCCTCGAGGTCGAGCTCTTCTTCGGGCGCGAGGGCGTGGATCATCGAGACCGGCCCGCTCGGGTAGAAGCGGTCGCGCGGCTCGTCGAGCAAACACTCGAGGCGGCCCTCGGGATGCAACGCCGGATCGCCGATTTGGCGCATCGAAATGCGTACGACTGACTTGAGCGCTTCGAAAACGCCCCACCCTTCGCGCGCCGATGCGACGAGCTCGGTCACGCCTTCCGGGACGCCGAGGCGCTCGCTGAGCTCTTCGACGTCGAGCACCCCGGGGAGGTCGCGCTTGTTGTACTGCACGACCAATGGCACGCGATCGGGATCGATGCCGTGCAAGCGCAGGTTGTAGTCGAGGTTGCGGATGCTGTAGTTGTTGCCTTCGAGCGCGTCGGGCTGGCTGTCGACCACGAGGACGACGCCATCGACGTTGCGGAGCACGAGGCGACGCGTGGAGTCCTGTGCAATCTGCCCGGGCACCGAGAGGAGGTGCAGCCGGACGTTGTAGCCGCGAAAGGTGCCGAGCTCGAGCGGCAGGAAGTCCAAGAAGAGTGTGCGCTCGGCCTCGGTGTTCACCGTGACGAGCTTGCCGCGCGACTCGGGGCGCGACTGGGCGTGGATGGTCTCGAGGTTGGTGGTCTTGCCCCCGAGCCCGACGCCGTAGTAGGCGATCTTGAGCGTTATTTCCCGCTGCGCGTGAAGAATCAGGGCCATAGCTCGGAACTACCTGGGTCCCACAGAAGCGTCAAGAAGATGGCACGATTGCGGGGGGTTAGCCTGCATCCTCGCGGACAGCCGCGGCGCGCTCCCAACGGTCCACGGCGGCGCGCGCTGCCGCGTGCTCGGGCGAGGCGAGCGAGGGATCGGCGGCCATGATGCGGTCGACCACGTCCGCCGCGCGGCCGAGCAGCGCCCGGTCTTCGGTGAGATTCGCGAAGCGGAGCCCGCTGGCACCCGACTGTCGGTATCCAAAAAGGTGACCCGCGCCCCGGATCTCGAGAATCGCGCTCGGCCAAGCGAAACCCGTCATCGCTGTCGCAGAGCGCTTGAAGTCGGGCCTCGGCCTCTTCGCTCAGCGGGTCGCCGAAGGTCAGGAGGCAAGCACTCTTCTGACCCGCCCGCCCCACCCGGCCTCGGAGCTGATGAAGCTGAGCCAGGCCGAAGCGCTCGGCCTGTTCGACGACGACGAGGTTCGCTGCTGGGATGTCGACGCCAACCTCCAACACCGTGGTACCGACCAACACCTGCTGCTCACCCGCGGCGAACCCGCGCATCGCCTCGCGGCGCGCGTCGCCCGAAAGACGTCCGTGCACTTGCCCCACCCGGGCGTCGCCAAAGTGCGCACTCATTTCTGCGAATGTATCTTCCACGCTCACCATTTCCTCGGACTCCGAGATCGCCGGGCATACGACGAACGCTCTCCCGTCGGCGCCGAGCGCCCGCTCGATTTGCCGGAACACCTTCGTGCGGTTCTTGCGTGGCACCATCTTGGTCGTACAGGGAATGCGACCTGGGGGCTTTGCGTCGATCGTGGTGAGCTCGAGCCCGGCGTACAAGACGAGCGCCAAGCTTCGTGGAATCGGGGTCGCCGTCATGACGAGCAGGTGCGGCCTGCGGTTGTCGCCACGCGTGCCGAGGCGCAAACGCTGAGCCACGCCGAAGCGATGTTGCTCGTCGATGATCACCAAGCCGAGGTTCGCGAATCGAACCTCACCGCTCAGAAGCGCGTGCGTCCCGACGACGATGTCGACTGCCCCCGTGGACATACGGTCGAGCATCGAGCGCCGTTGGTCCTTGCTGAGCGTGCCCGTGAAGAGGCCGAGGCGAAGCCCGAGCTCTTCGGCCGTCGCGCGCAAGGTCTCGGCATGTTGCTCGGCGAGCAGCTCGGTCGGCGCCAGGAAGACGGACTGTGCCTTGCCACCCGCCACCTGCGCGCACGCGACGAGGGCCACTGCTGTCTTGCCGCAACCGACGTCGCCTTGGAGCAGCCGTTTCATCGGGCTCTCGCTGTCGAGGGCCTGGCTGACCTCCGAGATCGCATTTCGCTGCGCAGGCGTGAGCTCGAAGGGGAAGACCTCGGACGCGGACGCGACGGACCCGGTATCGAAGCGTTGGGCGCGGCCGCCCTTCTCCGAGGCGCGACGCAAGCGAAGCGCGAGCTCCCACAAGACCAGCTCTTCGAGCGCGAGCCTCTCGTAACCGGGCGGGGGGGCGTCGGGGTCGGCGTCAAACGCGTCCGGGTCCGGCACGTGAATCGCACGCAAGGCCTCTCCCAACGGGTCGACACCCAACTCAGCCCGAAGCCCTGCGGGGATCAAGTCAGGCACCGCGGTGAGAGCCCGGTCGATCGCCGCGCGAATCGCCTTTCGCAAGGCCTTCCGCCGAACGCCTGGGACTTCGGGATACCGAGCTTCGATCGCACCAGGCGCATCAGCCGACAAGGATTCGGGGTGGGCAATGCTCGCGGTGCCGCGGTAGTCCTGCACACGCCCAGCGACACGGACTCTCGTCCCCTCCTCGAAGCGCCGCCCAAGTCCGGGGATCGCCGCGAACCAAACGAGCTTGAGCTCGCGATAGCCGTCCTCGCCTTCAGGCGCGCTGTCGTCCTCAATCTCCGCGTAGAAACCGACACGGCCGCCTCGGGGGAAGGAACGCGCCTTGCGAACGACCCCCTCGACGACCGCGTACTCGCCATCTCGAAGCGTACGAATCGGCGCGGGCTTGCGCTGGTCGTCGTAGCCGCGCGGCAAGAGCCACAACAGGTCGCCGACCGTCGCGTACCCGCGCTCCCGCAGGTGGGCGCCGGTGGTGGGCCCAATGCCAGGGAGCGACTCGACGGGATGATCGAGTAGCGACGGCACTCAGCTCCAGCGAACGTCGCTGACTTCGTAGTTGCGAACGCCGCCCGGCGCCTGGACCCGCACCTCGTCGCCTACTTCGCGGCCCACCAGCGCGCGTGCGACCGGAGAGGTGATCGAGAGCTTGCCCTGCTTGATGTCGGACTCGTCGGGGCCGACGAGCCGGTAGGTGACCATCTTGCCGTTGTCCATGTCCTCGAGCTCGACGATGGCACCGAACTTCACCTTCTCCCCGCTCAGCGTCGAGGGGTCGATCACTTCGGCGCGCGAGAGCTTGTCCTCGATTTCGGCGATGCGCGCCTCGCAGAGGCCCTGCTTGTCCTTCGCGGCATGGTACTCGGCGTTCTCTTTGAGATCACCGTGATCGCGGGCGATCCCGATCTCTTGCGAGATCTTCGGCCGCTCGGCTTTGAGGGCGACGAGCTCCGCCATGAGGGCAGCGTGCCCATCGGGTGTCATAGGGACCCGGTCCATCCGGGCTACCTATAACGGCGCTGCCGGGTCCGCAAGGGGGCGTAGCCCCGTGGAGGAGGCTATACGTCCTCTTTGCGGGGTCGAAGGGTCGCGCGCTCGGTGTTCCTTGCGTGGTACTCTTGGAGCGAGCAGACCGATGGCGAGCGGAGCCTTCGCGCCTCGATGGCATCGACCGCCGCCACCGCTGCAGCGATGGTGGTGAAGTACGGCACGCTGCTGAGCACGGTTTGACGTCGCATCGAACGGCTGTCCCGAATGGCTTTGGCGCCTGCGGTGGTGTTGAACACGAGGGCGATCTCGTTGCTCTGCAAGCGGTCGACGATGTGCGGCCGCCCCTCGCCCACCTTGTTGACCCGCTCGGCCTCGACGCCGGCCTGTTCGATCACGTCGCGCGTGCCTCCGGTGGCGATGATGTCGAAGCCGAGCTCCTTCAAGCGCCGGGCAAGCTCCGCCGCGGCGGGCTTGTCGCTCTCCTTGACGCTGATGAAGACCCGGCCCCCGTCAGGCAGCTCGGAGCTCGCGCTCAACATCGCCTTGTAGAAGGCGTCGGGGAAGTTGTCGGCGATGCCCATCACCTCGCCCGTCGAGCGCATCTCGGGGCTCAGAATCGTGTCGACGCCCGGGAACTTCGTGAAGGGGAACACCGACTCCTTCACCGCGATGTGCTCGGTGACGATCTCGTGCGTGTAGCCAAGTTCTTGCAAAGTGTGCCCGGCCATGACCTTGGCGGCGATCTTCGCAAGAGGGACCCCGATGGCCTTGCTGATGAATGGAATCGTCCGCGAGGCGCGTGGGTTGACCTCGATGACGTAGACCGAGCTACCCCGCACGGCGAACTGAACGTTCATCAGGCCGACGACGCCGAGCTCGAGCGCAAGCGCGCGTGTCGATGAGCGAAGCGTGGCCAACACGTCCGGCGGAAGGTCGTGAGCGGGGAGAGTCATCGACGAATCTCCGGAGTGAATCCCTGCCTCCTCGATGTGCTGAAGCAAGCCGCCGATGACGACGTCATTGCCATCGGACACGCAGTCGACATCGACCTCGATCGCGTCCTTCAGGAACTCGTCGACGAGAATGGTCTGCGTCTCGGCATCGGACACCGCCTCGAGTGCGACCGTCATGTACCGCGCAAGCTCTTCCTGAGAGTAGACGATCTCCATCGCTCGGCCGCCGAGCACGTAGCTCGGGCGCACGACCACCGGAAACCCAATCTCCTCGGCGACGGCAAACGCGTCCTTATTGCCCTTGGCGATGCCACCATTCGGACGCATGAGGTCGAGCTTGGTGAGCAGCTCATCGAAGCGTTCGCGGTCCTCCGCTCGGTCGATGGCGTCGGCGGTGGTGCCGAGAATTGGCACGCCAGCGCGAGAAAGCGAGACCGCGAGCTTGAGCGGGGTCTGCCCGCCGAACTGCACGATGACGCCATCCGGCTTCTCGACCTCGACGATGTGCATGACGTCCTCGAACGTGAGCGGCTCGAAGTAGAGCTTGTCGGAGGTGTCGTAGTCGGTAGAGACGGTCTCGGGGTTGCAATTGACCATGATGGTCTCGAACCCGATCTCCTTGAGCGCGAACGAGGCATGAACGCAGCAGTAGTCGAACTCGATGCCCTGCCCGATTCGGTTCGGGCCGCCACCGAGGATCATGATCTTTTTCTTGTCTCCTTGGGGGCGAGCTTCGGTCCCTAGACCCCAAGTAGAGTACATGTAGGGCGTCAGGGCGGGGAACTCCGCGGCGCAGGTGTCGACACGCGAGTAGACCGGGTTCACTCCGAGGGCCGCTCGCTTGGTGCGGACTTCCTCGGCCGCCTCGCCGCGAAGCGCGCCGATCTGGCGGTCGCTGAACCCGAGCTCTTTGGCTTGCCGAAGGAAGGCCTCGTCGAGCGGGCGCCCGGCAGACGCCCGGAGCTTGCCCTCGAACTCGATGATCTGACGCATCTGCTCCAGGAACCAGATGTCGATCGCCGTCGCCTGATGAAGCTCGTCGACGCTGAGGCCAACGCGCATGCCGTCCGCGACGTACCAGAGGCGCTCGGCAAGTGGCGTGCGCACCAGGTCGAGGATCGCCTCGCGCAGTGCCTCGTCGCTCGGATCGGGCAAATCAGCCAGCATCGGCTTCGCCGTGTTGATAGACTCGCCGCTCTCGACCAGTCGTCGCACCTGCGCGGCCAAGTCGCGGTAGTCGACCTTCGAGAGGAGCGAGGTTAGGCCATCGCGCCCCGTCTCGAGCGAGCGCGCCGCCTTCTGGAGCGACTCCTTGAAGGTCCGGCCGATCGCCATCGCCTCGCCGACCGACTTCATCTGTGTGGTGAGCCGCGGATCTGCGCCGGCGAACTTCTCGAACGCAAAACGCGGCACCTTGGTGACCACGTAGTCGATGGTCGGCTCGAACGCGGCGCTCGTCCCGGTGATGTCGTTCTGGAGCTCGTCGAGGCGGTAGCCGACCGCGAGCTTGGCGGCGATTTTCGCGATTGGATAGCCGGTCGCCTTGGACGCCAAGGCGCTCGAGCGCGACACCCGCGGGTTCATCTCGATGACGATGAGCCGACCATCCTTCGGATTGACCGAGAACTGGATGTTCGAGCCGCCGGTTTCAACGCCGATTTCCGTGATGATCGCTCGCCCCGCATCGCGCAGGCGCTGGTACTCGCGATCGGTGAGCGTCATCGCAGGGGCCACCGTGATGGAGTCACCGGTGTGCACGCCCATGGGGTCGAAGTTCTCGATGGTGCATATGACGCTGAAGTTGTCGGCGTTGTCGCGAATCACCTCCAGCTCGTATTCCTTCCAACCGAGCAGGCTCTCTTCGATGAGGCACTCGTGGATGGGGCTACACTGGAAGGCCCAGCGAATCGCTTTCTCGAACTCCGTTTTATTGTAGGCGATGCCGCCGCCGGAGCCGCCCATGGTGAGTGACGGACGCAATATGATCGGGAAGCCGATGCGCTCGGTAATCGCGTGGGCCTCTTCGACGGTGCGAGCGACCTCCGCAACCGCGCTGTTGAGACCGATCTTGTCCATCGCGGCCTTGAACAGCTCGCGCTCCTCAGCCTTGCGAATGGCCTCGACCTTCGCGCCGATCAGCTCGACGCCATACTTCTCGAGAATCCCTCTGTCCGCAAGCGCGAGCGCGAGATTGAGTGCGGTTTGCCCGCCAAGCGTCGGCAAGACCGCGTCAGGCCTTTCGCGCTCGATGATCGCTTCTACGATTTCCGGGGTCAGCGGCTCGACATACGTCCGATCCGCAAACTCGGGGTCGGTCATGATCGTCGCCGGATTGGAGTTGACCAGGATGACCCGGTAACCCTCCTCCTTGAGCGCCTTCGCGCCCTGCGTGCCGGAGTAGTCGAACTCGCAGGCTTGCCCGATGACGATCGGCCCCGACCCTATGAGAAGGATGCTTTTTATGTCGTCGCGGCGGGGCATGGAATCAGTTCAACCTAGGCGTTCGCGCGGGCTTACCAGAGCCCCATAGGCACCGCAACCGGGAATCGCTCACCCCGAAAGCCGCTTGCGGAGAGTGCTGATGATCGCATCACCGCGCGCGCCCTCGGCACGCAATCGCACACGTCGCGCGTCGTCGGACACGATCTCGAGCTCGACCCAGATGGCTGTCCGTGCGGCCATTGCCGGGAACTTCCGACCCCACTCGACGAACAACACGGCGCCCTCGTCGAGCAGCTCTTCGAGCCCGAGCTCCTCGATCTCGATCTCGCCCGCGAGCCGGTAGAGGTCCGCGTGCCCAATCGGGAGCCGGCCCTCGTACTGGTGAAGGAGCGCAAATGTCGGGCTCGTGATGGCGGTCTCCTCCGGAACACCCAGGCCGTGCACCGCCTCACGCGTGAAGGTCGTCTTCCCGGCGCCGAGCCCCCCCTCGAGGCCAACGACATCGCCCGCCTCGAGCGCGTCCGCGAGGGAACGCGCCAAGGCCGCGGTCACCGCTTCGGTGTCGAGGTAGAGCTCCAGCACGAGACTAGCTTTGTCACATCACGGGCTCTGGCGCACGGGTCAGAACGGCCGGCGCTTCGGCATCAGCGCCTCGAAAAAACGGGCGACGGGAGGTTTGTCGCCGCTTCCGACGTTCGCGAAATCGCGGAGGTCGTTGCGTACTGTGAACATGTCGCTCCGCCCGGTCAGCACCATGACTCGCCCGTTGGTCTCGACCTGTATCTGACCTGACTTGGGAACGCCTACGCTTCCGCCAGGCCCTGCAGGCGACCCTGAATCAATTGATTGGCCTGCTCCATGATCCGGTCGATGAGCTCTTTGCAGGTGGGGATGTCGTGAATCAGGCCGGCGACCATGCCGCAGGACCAGGCGCCGGCGTCCATGTCCCCTTCAGACATGATCCGCGGGTAGACTCCGGCGACTTCGCCGATGATGTCCTCGAACTTGAGGTCGTCGCCGAGCTCCTTTTCCTTCGCGAGCAAACGGTCGACGGCCGCGTTGTGCATCACGCGCTCGGTATTCCTCAATGGGCGCATGACGAGGCGCGTGTCGAGCTCCGAGGCGGCGACGATGGCTTGTTTGACGTTCTCGTGGACCGGCGCTTCCTGCGTTGCGATGAAACGGGTTCCCATGTTCATCCCCTCTGCGCCCATGGCGAGCGCGGCCACGAGCGAGCGGCCGTCGGCCATGCCACCGGACGCGACGAATGGGATCTCGAGCTCTTCGGCCGCGCGAGGCAGCAGAATCATGTTTGGGATGTCGTCCTCTCCCGGGTGTCCGCCGCACTCGAAGCCGTCGACCGAGACTGCGTCACAGCCGATGGCCTGGGCCTTCAAGGAGTGCCGCACGGAGGTGCACTTGTGAATGATGCGGATGCCGGCGTCCTTGAGCTTGGGTAGATACTGTTGAGGATTCCGCCCAGCGGTTTCGACGATGCTCACACCGCCGTCGATGATTGCGTCGATGTAACCCGGGTAGTCGGGAGTGTTCACAATCGGGAGGAAGGTCAGGTTCACGCCGAAGGGCTTGTCGGTCATGTCCTTGCAGCGGGCAATCTCGTTGGCCAGGTGGTTCGCGGTGGGCTGGGTGAGGCCGGTGATGATGCCGAGGCCGCCCGCGTTGGAGACCGCGGCTGCGAGCTCGGCGAAGCCCACGTAGTGCATTCCGCCTTGGATAATCGGATGCTCGATACCAAACATCTCGGTGATTTTCGTCTTCATCGTCTGCTGTCTCCCTTGATGTGCGAGCCGCGAGGTTAGCTGAGCGCTCGCTCGGCGCTACATTCCGCGTTCGCATTGCGGCCTGCGGGGTTGCAGGCCGCGTCGAGGCGGCCTCTCGTAGCTGCTGGAGCGCTTAGGCAAGCCCGCGGCGCATTGCTTCACGCGAGCGCCGCGTGCTACGTCGCGGGCATGCTTTCGCTACGCGCCCCTACGCTCTCGGTGCTTCTGCTTGCCAGCCTGGTCGGCGCTTGCAGCAGCGACAATTCTTCGACCGAAACGCCGAACGGCACTCCAGGGGCGGACGTATTTGCATTCGCGAGCAGCTGTGTTTCGATCCGGGTTGAGGAAGGCGCACGATTCATCGCTCCTGCTGCCTCCGGGAACAGCTTCGAATCATCCGCGACGGAGCTCGAAACAGCGTCGCGGTTCCGAATGCGAGCGGCCGACCTCGGGACGTACTTGTTGTTCGACGAGGAGGAGCAATACCTCGTCTCCGACGGGAGTCGCCTTCAGCGAGCCTCGGTCCTCGAGTCCGACACGAACAAGGTCGGCGACGTGATCGAAATCGATGATGAGTTCCAATCGGAGGGCGAGTGGGAGCTGGTTTCGCCGGAGGGCGAAGGCGGCCGACTCTGGCTGCGCCACTTGAAGTCCGACGGCTACCTCTCGGAATCCGGGGTCGTGGCCGAGCGGGTCGATGCCAATGCGATCGAGCTTGTTGAACAATCGGGTTGTGCGCGCTTTCCGGAGCTCACGGCCGATGCCGAAGGCGAAGTCACGCCGATCGAGTTTGAGGATGGATCGGTGTTTGGCTTCGTCGAAACCCACTCGCACCTGCTCACGAATTTCGGATTCGGCGGGGGGGGCCTCTACCACGGCTCGGCGTTCCACCGGCTTGGGGTGGAACACGCCCTCCCCGACTGTGACATTCCGCACGGCGAGGAAGGTCGCAAAGACTTGCTCGGCTTTTCGTTCGACAACCGAAGCCTCTCGGTGGCCGACGTTCTGTTCCCGATTGCGGCTGGAGAGACCTCCGAGTTCAATCATGCGACGGCTGGGTACCCAGACTTCACCTTCTGGCCGAACGCGCGCGAAAGCGCCACTCATCAGACTCAGTACTACAAATGGATCGAGCGGGCGTATCTCGCTGGCATGCGGCTCATCGTGCAGCACGCCATGACGATGAGGTTCCTCTGTGACCTCTTCATCGAGCTCGGCAACGAGCCGAACCGCTTCGGATGCAACGACATGGTGTCCGTCGACCGGATCATCGAGGAGACCTACGCGCTCGAGCGGTACGTCGACGCACAAGCAGGCGGGCCAGGAAAGGGCTGGTTTCGAATCGTAACGAGCCCCGCCGAAGCGCGGGAGGTCATCCGCGACGGCAAGCTCGCCGTCGTCCTCGGGATCGAGACGGCCTTCCTCTTCGATTGCTTCCTCGTCCCTCGGGACGGCTTCGAGAAGTGCGACGAGGCGACGGTGGTGGAGAAGTTAGACGAGTACTACGACAAGGGCGTTCGCGTGCTCTTCCCGAACCACAAATTCGACAGCGCGTTCGCGCCCGGGGATGGGGACAAGCGCTTCATCGACCTCGGGAATTTCATTTTGACCGGCCATTGGTCGAACTTCGTCGAATGCTCGGAGGAGCTCGCTGCGACCCCGACCGTGTTCGACGACGGCGGCCTGTCGTTTCCGGGGATCAACATGCCCCGCGAGGAGTTCGACTCACCACCGCCGGAGCTCGAGAACGTTCTCGGTTTCAGCGACGATCCGATCGGAACGCTTGCGACCTACCTCCCGCAGATCAGCTCCGAGGGGCCTCGTGAGGGGGAGTTCTGTCAGAACGCAGGGCTCACGCCGCTCGGAGAGTTCTTGATCGACGAGCTCATGAAGCGAGGCATGGCGATCGAGATCGACCATCTTCCGAGGCGCGCCTATCTTCGCGCTTTCGAGATGCTGGAAGAGAACGACTACCCGGCGGTGGGCACGCACGGGAACAACAACGACGGGCGGCTCTACGAGCTCGGGGGCGTCTCTAAGGCCGGGTTTGGCCGCTGCCGTGCCGAGGAGCCCGGCACCATGGACGACGGCTTCCAAGAGCGGATCCAGCTCATGCGCGACATGGGGGCCTTCCCGGCGGAAGGATTCGGCTTCGACTTCAACGGTTTCGCCGGCGCGCCAGGACCACGCTTTGGCGACGGCGCGAATTGCAATACGCCCCAAGAGGACCCGGTCACGTACCCCTTCACATCGTACGCGGGCGACATCACGTTCGAAGCGCCCAAGGCAGGCAACCGCAGCTTCGACTTCAACACCGAGGGGATGGTGCACCTCGGGCTCGTCGCCGAGCTGATCGAAGATGTCCGCCGCGATGGCGCGACCGACGAAGAGCTCGAGCCGCTGTTCAAATCGGCCGAGGGCTATCTGCGCATGTGGGAAAAGGCAGAACGCCGAGGCACGGAGCTCAGCAGCGAAGCCGCCGTTCCGTAGCCGGTGTCGATAGACCGCTGGCGACGCGAAGTTGGAACCAATTTTCCGCTTTCGTCGAAGACTGGGACAAGCTAGCGAGCAGCGAGCATTAGTTCGTCGCCAGCCAATCCTTGAAAGCGGTTTTCGCCACGGGTACTGTGCGCCGGATGCCAGGAGGAATGGAGTTTCGGATTCGGTGGTTCTCGTTGATTGTCTCGGTTCTCGCCTTCGGCTGCAGCTCCGGTGGCGGCGGCGACGAGCGCACAGAGTTTGAGAAAGGCCAGCTCACCCAGTGCGTTGTGGACTCGGGGGCGGAGATGGCCGGGTGTGTCGGCGACTACGTTGCGGCGCTTGCCTCGTGCCGCCTGGAAGGCGATGCTGAGTGTGAGGCGGCAGCACGCAAAGCAGGCGGTGCGCTGAGCGTGCTGACCCAAGACGCACGCAAGCGTAGCGCCGCCGCTTGCTCGAACGACGAGGCCTTTGCGATCGGCCACTACGGAGGCGCCGAGGACCTCGGCGAGAAAGCCGCCACGGCGTGCACTCGTTTCGGAGAAGAGCTCTTCTCGCTCTCGTTTTCGCCCGACGAAGCTGCGAGCCCCGAGGAAAGCGCATGCCAACGGGTGGTCTCCGACGCGCTCGCCGGGCTCCGAGCGTCGGTGGTCGACGCCATCGGACCCGGCTGCTCCGTGCTGGACTTCGACCGCGACGCATGTGACCGAGGCGCGAGGGATGCATCCGTGGACGACGCGATTCAGTCTGCAAGAAGCGGCATCATCGAGGGCTGCGGCAACTCGTTCGACGCCCTGAGCCTGGCCTCGTTCGGAACGAACGTGGAGGAACGCGTCGCCAGCCTCGTCGACGAGATCGTGAACAGGTCTCGCAACCTCGCGCTGTTCGCGTTTCCCCCGAACAACATCGGACCCACGGCCGAGCTCGGGCCCTACCCGGTCGGCGTTCGAACGTACGAAGCCGTCGACGAGTCTCGGCCAAACGTGCCGGGCGACGCTCCGCGTCCCGTGACCTTCGACGTCTACTACCCGTCGACCGATGTCGCAGTAGAGGGCCTTCCCCGCGAGGTCGTCGCGCTTCTCGGGCTCGAAATCCTGCCCGCTCCGGTATACCGAGACGTCGATCTCGCTGAGGGCGTGTATCCCCTAGTGCTGTTCTCGCATGGCTACGAGGGCATCCGCTTCCAGTCGCTATTTCATCTTGCGCACTTGGCGAGCCACGGCTTCGTGGTCGCGAGTCCGGATCACCACGGAAACACCATCCCCGACGATCTCATGGACGTCGTGGATGAGGCGACTGCCGTGAACCGCGCGTTCGACATGAAGTTCTTGATGGATGAGCTCTTCGACGACGGCTCACCCTCAGGCGCCGAGTTTGCCGCGTCCGTCGACCCGGAGAAGATCGGCATGTCGGGACACTCGTACGGTGGCTACGAGGCGTTCATTCTCACCGGCGGCGAAGTTCGCGGGTCGGCCATCGACGACACGACAGTGACCCTCGGCACATTCACCGATCGGCGCATCAAGGCGATCATCCCGATGGCACCGCGTACGATGCGTCGCGTCGATGCGGTCACCCTCGGCGCTGGCTTCTTCTCGACGGTGACGGTCCCCACGCTCATCATAGGAAGCGAGCTCGACATGACCGACCCGTTCTTCGTCGACGCGCAGCGGGCATTCAACGCGCTCCCAATCGGGGCGAAGTACGTAGGTCTCGCCGAAGTACTCGATGGCGGTCACAACACCTTCACCGACCTCTGCGAGCTGCAGAGCGACATCCTCGACCTCGTGGGAGGTGCCAACGAAGGCTGTCAGCCGTGGCACCTGCCGTGGAAACACGCGCATGACCTCATCAACTACCTATCGCTGAACTTCTTCGACGGGATCCTCAACGAGAACCAGGAGGCGCTCGACCGACTTGCTCCAGAGTTCGTCGGAGAGCTCGAGGATCTTCGTTATTGGCGGAAGTGAGTATCGTTGGGGTCGTTGGGGGACACGCTCCCCCTCTTGGACTCTAGTGGTTTCGAGCACTTGAAGACCCAACCGCGACAACTCGATTTCAGCGCCGGCGCCTGGGTGGGGTTGCTCCACCCGCAGTGCGAAATCCGCATGGTCGACTGCGCAAAGAGATGCGACCGACGTCGCCCCACAAAGCGCGTGAAATGACGAAGCAGTGCGTCGGCGCGGCATTCGCTTCTACCGACGGGGCATGACTGGCCCGCGCATCGTGGACCCTGGCGCTACATTGGCCCGATCGCGGCGCACCACGCGGCGGCGCCGAGGTGCAGCCGCAATACCTCGCAGGGTCTGCCAACGCGTCGCACAAGCACGGGCTTCGTTCAATCCGCACTCGCTCTGCGAGCCATCGGAGCCGATCCACGTGGACGGGCTTTTGGCCGGGCTTCTTGGCGCCCTCCATCGCACACGTCGAGCGTGAACGTCGGTCGGACCCTCGGGATCTTGGGTCCGTCGGATCTCCTGCCCAGTAGCTCTCGACGAGTGGCTGGGTGGCACACGTTCGCCCGAATCAGACCTTGATTTGGATGCCCAGCTGCTCCCGGAGGCGGAAGTAGCTCTCTGAGATGCTGTAGAGCACGATCTCTTTGACCTTGTCGCGAGGCGCGAGGTCCGCTGTGGACTCCGACGCGATCTGCTGCGTCATCTTCACCGCAGTGTCGACGTCGTCGCAGAGCAAGAGGCCGGCGCGAAGCGACGTGATCTCCGTCGCTTGCATCCAGCGCTTGATGTCCGCCTGCCCGCCAGAATCGACGAACTTGCGAACGACCTGCTTGAGGACGTCCAGATGCGACTGGTCCATGTACTTCGCAAGCTGCTTGGCGGTGGACTCCACACTTGCGTCACCGCCGCCCATGCCGACCAAGCGCATGGCCGCCAAGAGCAGCGTTCGGAGCTCGGTGTGCGACTGGTACATCGTGCGGATGAAGTGCTCGCCCCGATAGTAGGTGAGGTGACGCCCGCAAACGAAAGCGAGGTCGATGGGCCGGTATCCAGAGAGCAGCGTGTAGCCGGTGATGATCGCCGGCGGGTTGCTGCGCGCCTCGTCTCGAAGGGCGCCCGAGAGCTCCTTCTGGATGTAGAGGCGAACCGGAATGCTCACGTTGAGCACGTCCTGCGCCAACTTGAACTGCCGCGCCAGCGCGAGGCTTGGGTTGGCGAGGTCTTCGGGCTTCCGCTTGTGCAGATTGAGCTTCTTGTCGGTCACCGCGAGAGAAGCGCGAACAGCTGGAGCAATCACCTCCATGATCTTGGAGATGTAGATGTCCTGGCTCTCGTGCATGAGGTCCTTGACCCAGTTCTCGTTGCTGAGACGGGTCGTCGGCTGAATCTCGCGGTCCTGCTTGTACTGTTGGAAGAACTTCTGCTGCTCCTCGTCGGCTTTTTGGAAGTACGCGAGCGTCCGCGCGATGCACCACGCCTTGTCGTAGGCGCGGGCATCGAAGTAGAGCTTGTAGAGCGCCCGGTACGAATCGAGTCGGTTCGGGTCGTGCTGCAAGAGCCACTGATGCTCGGCGATGGCCTCGTTGGTCTTCTCCGGCATCGTCGCATACAGCTCAGCGAGAATCTGATGCTCCGTGGCGTCGTCTGGCTTGAGCGAGGCAGCCATCCTGAATGCCTCGGCCGCCGCGTCGAAGTTGCGCTGACGGTCGCGGTAGATGATGCCGAGCGTGTGCCAGAGGTTGTGCTCGAGGTCGGTGTTGCCCTGGTTGATGATGCGGTGAAGCATCTTACGGTACGCCCGCTCGAGGGCCTTCCAATCCTTGCGCGTGTTGAGGATCTTGTTGACGGCCTCGAACGGCTTGAGTTGGCTCGCGTCGAGATCCAATGCCTCGTTGAAGCGCTCGAGCGCGGCGTCCTCGTCCTCGAGCTTGTCACGAAGGATGACACCAATCGTATAGGTGTACTTCGCCTTCGCGTCGTCCCGCTCTTCCAGTCCGGCCACGCGTTCGATGATGTCGATGGCTTCAGACCAGCGTTCCGCTGCCTGGTAGGTAACCAGGAGCTTGTGCAGCACGCGATGGTTGTCGGGCTCGAGATCCATCGCCTCGGTGAACGCTTCGGCGGCCTGATCCGGCTCGCTCAGCTTCTCCTGCCAAAGGTCACCCATCTCGATGAGGAGCTTGGCGCGAGCCGCAGGCTCATCGGTGACGTCGATGATGCGCTTCTTGTACTCGACGACCGAAGTCCAGTCGCTTTCGGCAGTCTGCAGCGCGACCATCGCTTCGAGGGCGGGCACGAAATGTGTGTCCTCCTCGAGCGCCTTGTCGAACATGTTGCGAGCCTTCTTGTCCTCGCCCTGCTCACGCTTCACGACACCGAGTCGGTAGAAGACCTCCGTGATCTCGTCGCGCCCGAGCGCGTCGCGATGCTGCACCAGCAGCACTTGGTGGTACTTGAAGGCATCGTCCCACTGCTCAGCACGGAAGTGGCTGCCTGCGAGCCCCTTGAGCGCGTCCGAGTCGTCGTTGTCGAGCTCGTAGGCCTTCTCGTAGGCTGCGACCGCGTCGGTGGAACGGCCGAGCTTGGTGGCCGTCTCGCCGAGCATCAGCGCTAGGCGTTGCTGCTCATCTTGGTCGCGCTTGTCCGAGCGCTGCACGAGAACCTCGAGCAGCGGGAACGCGTCTTCGTCGCGATCGCTGCCGAGGTACGACTCTACGAGCGGCAAGAGCGCGTCTTCGTTGTCCGGATCGGCTTGGGAAGCGGCCTCAAACGCCTGAACCGCGCCGGCCTCGTCATCGAGCCGCTCGGCACGCACTCGGCCGAGCTCCACCAGAAGCGCAGCGCGTTTGCGGTCCTTTTCGGTATGCTCCACCTCGAGGGAGATCATCTTTGCGGCGGCGACCCAGTCACCCGAGTCGACGTAGATGTTGCGCATCGCCCCGAGCGACGGAAGGTGCGCTGGGTCGATGTCCACGGCCGCCTGAAACTGCTCGAGCGCCGAGACGCGGTCGCCGAGCTCCTGGTCGAGGATGCGGCCCATCCGATGCTTGATGAGCACTTGCTCCGCGGCGTCGTCGACGCACAGCGCCAGCTGGGCGAGGATGTCGAGCGCCGCCGAATGGTCGGCCTTGCGCTCGTAGAGTTTCCCGAGCGCCTGAAGGCTGAAGATGTCCTTGTCGTTTAGGCTCAGCGCGTTGAGGTAGCTGTCGATGGCCTGCTCGACATCGTCCTTGTGGCTCGCATACACCTCGCCGAGCTCGCGGAAGATGCGAACTCGCTCTTCGGTGTCCGCCGTCGCGCTCGCGTGGCGGTCGTAGGTTCGCACTAGGTCGTCCCAGCGCTGCATCGTCCGGTAGAGCTGCTCGAGATGGCAAAGCGCGTCGTCGTGCAGGGGGTCGATGTCGAGAACCTGCTCGAGTCGCTCAGCAGCGTTGTCCGGCTTTCGGAACTCGCGCTCCCACATCTCAGCGAGCCGCATCAGAATGTCGATACGCTCACGCTCGGTGGCAACCACCTCGTACTCGCGCTCGAGGATGCCGACCAGATCCTGGTAGCGCCCTTCCTGTGTGTACAAACGCTCCAAACCTCGAAGTGCTTTGAGATCCGACGGCGAGAGCTCGGCGGCCTTTTCGTAATTCTCGATGGCGGCATTCGAGTCGTTGAACTGTTCCTCGTACGCCTCGGCAACTTGAAGCAGCGCCGATACGATGCTGTCGACGTCCTCGACGGCCTCGGCCTTGCGTTCGAGGATGTTGAGCAGCTTGTGGGAGCGGCCTTCCTCGCGATAGATGCGCTCGAGTGCTTTCAGCGCGCCAACATGTTTCTCCTGCAGGGACAGGGCTCGGCGGTAGTAGTCCTCGGCCTCTTGCCGCATCGCAAACCGATCGTCGGCCAGGTCACCCATACGAACGTACGTGGTCGCTTTGACCTCGTCGTCGTCGGTCAGCTCGACCAGCTTCGCGAGCGCCTGCGCGAGCTTGTCCCACTGGTGGGTCGTCTCGTAGAGGTCGCCGAGTTGCCACCAAGCCTTGGCGTTGCTCGGATCGAGCGCGCGAATCTGCTCGTAGTACGGAATCGCGTACTCGGGGTGGCCGAGGTCCTGCCCATACCACTTGGCGCAGCACAGACAGATCGCGATCTGCGTATCGGGCTCCTGGCCCTCCTGCAACACCTGGTTGGCGGAGGTCAGGAGCTCGTTCCACTTGTCGTTGGCCGCGGTGACCCGTTCGAGATCGACCGCCGTGTTCTTGTTCGCGAAGTCCTCGGTCCAAGCGATGTAGAGCGTGTGGTACGCCTGCTCACCGTCGCCGAGGCGCTCTTCGTAAACACGGGCCGCCGCACGAAGAAGCTCGATGCGCTCGTCGCGGTCTTCCGTGGCCTCGATCCGGGTCACGTAGAGGTCGATGAAATCGTCCCATCGTTCAGCTTCACGGTGAAGGCTCTGGAGCTCCGAGAACGCGTACGGGTGCATCGGGTCGACGGCGAGGATGCGACCAAAAGCGCCGGCCGCGCGGTCCTTGTCGCCGACTTCGGTCTCCCACATCTCGGTGATGGCGATGAGCTGCCGGACCTTGTCGCCAGGCTCGAACAACGCGAGCGCGCGCTGCTCCATGACGCCAATGACCTCTTCCCAGTCATTCTCTTCACGGAAGATGAGCTCGAGCGAGTCCAACGCCTCGAAGTACGCCGGGTCGATGTTGAGCACGTTGCGGTACGCCTCGGCGGCGTCGCCCGGCTGCCCGAGCTCGTTCGCGTAGACGTGCCCAAGCTGCATGTAGACGGTGATGAGAATCAGCATCCTCGAGGGTCGCCGCACCAACGTCGATGATTCGCTGCAGCGTGTCCGCCCGCTCCCTCGACTGGCCGCCCGCGCGATGAATCTCGGCGATGCTGAACAGGGCGTAGGTGTTCCCTGGGTCGATATCGAGCACCCGCTCCCAGTTCTCGATCGCGTTTCGCTCGCGCTCGAGCTTCTCGTACCAAACCCTTGCGAGGTCGGAGTACACCTGGATGCGGAAGACGTCTTCCTCGACGACGGCGGCCTCGCGCTCGAGCACATCTACCAAGTCACGCCAATTGCCCTGCCCGGCGTAGATGTCGCCAAGCGCGTTGAGAGCCTCAGGGTCTTCGCCGCGAAGGTCGAGCACCCGCTGCCAGAGGCCGATGGCCTTCTCCTGGTCGCGTAGACGATTCGATGAGAGACGCGCCATGCGCGCGAAGACGTCTGCCTGCTGCGAGTCCCCGAGCGCAATGCTCAACTCCTTTTCGAAAGCGGCAAAGAGCTCGGGCCAACGCTCGAGGTTCGCATAGATGCGTTGAAGTGACTGAATCGCCGGAGCGTGCTCGGAGTCGTGCTCGTCGAGGAGCTTGGTGAACACCCCGATGGCGTCCTCCGTCATACCAAGCTTCTGGTCGAGGACCGTGCCTAGCCGGAAGTGGAGATCGATCAGGTCCGAGGCGTTGCTGCAGCAATCGATTCGCTTACGGAGCACCTGAGCAAGCGCTCGATGCGCTCCGTGCTCGGCGTAGATGCGATCGAGTGCAGCCAGTGCGTCTTCGTCGTGGTCGTCGACACCGAGGACGAAGCGGTAGGTTTCCTCAGCCCGCTCGAGGTCGTCGAGTTGCTCCTCGTAAACCTTGGCAAGACGCCGACCGAGCTCGGCTTTGCTGAGGGCGTCGCTCGTGTGCTGAATGCCGTTGGCATAGGTGCTCGCAAGATCCGACCAACCGTCGACGATGGCGGAAAGCCGCTCGGCCTCGCCAAGGGAGTGGTCATGGCTCGGGTCCTCGAGCAGCGCCTTTTGCATCCAACGGAAAGCGCGACTGTGGTCAGCGGCTTTGTCCTCGGCGATTTCGGCGAGGCGGTGCATCATCACGACGCGTTCGATCGGGTCGTTCTGATACTCGACCTGCACCTCTTGAACGTTGAGGAGCTGATCCCAGTTTCCCTGCATCCGGTAGAGAGGCTCGAGCACTTCGCCGACCTCGAGAGGACGGACACCGCTCGCGAACATCTCTTCGAGAGCCGAGACGGCCGGCGCGTACTCCGGCGCAGCAGCGAGGATCTCTCGGTACTGCGAGATCGCGGACTCCATATTGGAAAGCTGGTTCTGAAACAGCTGCCCCGTCCGGAACTGCAGATTGAGAACGTCCTCCGGCGTGGTCGCGACCGCGGCTTCGATCTGGAGCGTCGCCGCCAGGTCGTCCCAGCGCTCGGTCTGCTCGTAGAGCCGGTCGAGCGCCTCGATGGAGCTCACGTCGGACGGATCGATGTCGACGACGAACTGGTAGCGCGAAATCGCGCCGTCCACGTCGTCGAGCTGAACCTCGTTGATGACGGCAGCGCGCTTCGCGAGGTGGACGACATCTTCCGGAAATTCCGCTTTCTTCTTCTGTACTTCCTCGTCGTATCGAGAAGCCACTTCATGCCAGCGACCCGTCTGTTCGGCAAGGCGCTCGAGCGACGAAAGCGTCAGCTCGTTGCGGTGGTCGAGCGGCAACGCCCGGACGAACGCGTCAAAGGCAGCGGGGAGGTCTTCGAGTTGAATCTCGTAGATCTCCGCGAGCTGCTGCAGCATCTCCACCTGGTCGCGGGGATCCTCCGTGAAGCGGACCTTGACCTCGCGCGCCTCGGCTAGTTTTCGGTACGCGCCGGCACCGAGGTAGACCTCTTCGAGGACCTCGGCAGCGGCCAGAGGCTCGACCGCGTCGGTCGTCATCGTCGCGAGGGCATCCAGCGTGGGCTGATGATGCGGCGCCTCGACTAGGATGTCGCGATAGATGTCGATGGCCTGCGAAGGGTCCTCGAGATGGCGGCGCCAGAGCTCAGCGATGCGGAACCGAAGCTCGACCCGCACGTCGTCCTCGGCGACGAGCTCCGCCTCACGCTCCAGCACCTGAAGTAGAGCCCGCCATTGCTCGGTCTCTGCGTAGAGTCCGTCGAGGTGCCCGAGCGCTTGCAGGTCGTCCGGATCAATTTCGAGCGCGCGTTGGTAGGCGTCTATCGCCTTGTCCGGGTCCCCGAGCTGCGCCTCCTGCACTTGCCCCATCGCCGTGAAGAGCGCTTTTCTCGTCTCTGGGTCCGAGACGACCTCAGCCTTGCGCTCGTACGTCTCGAGCAAGGAAGACCACTTTCCGAGTTGCATTTGCAGCTCGATCAACCTGTCGATCGACTCTACGTCGCCGGGGTCGATCTCGAGCACCTGCTGGTACACCGAAATCGCATCGCTCGGCTTGTCGAGGATGTCCTCGTAGATCGCGGCCGCCTTGACCAATTGCTCGCGTTGATCCGTCGCCGACGGAAGCATGCGGGCCTTTCGACCATAGATCCCAGCTAGGTCCTCGTATCGCTCCGACTGCTGGAACAGCCGCTCCAGCGCGTCGGCGGACGCGTGATGATGCTCGTCGATTTGAAGCACGCGTTCGTAGTGCTCGACGGCACGATCGAGCTGCCCTAGGTCGTCTTCGCGAATCTCGGCCGCACGTAGCAGGAGGCCAACCGCGAGCTCCGGGTCATCCGCCGCGGAAACGACCTGCTCGTACACGCCCGCAAGCGCATCGGACGCGCCCACCGCCGCACTGAGCCGCTCGAGCTCTTCCTTGGACTTCGGGTGTCCCGGGTCCTCCCGGAACGCCCGCGCATAGCTGTCGAAGGCGCTGCGGGAATCGCTCAGTGAGAACTCCTGCAGCTTCGCGATTTCGTGGAAGAGCTCCATGCGTCGCTCCGGTGCGGTCGCGTGGTGCGCCTGAATCTCGTACACGTCGACGAGTCGTGCCGCGGCATCGCCGTCGCGGTAGATCGGCTCGAGGATATCCGCCACTGCGGCCTGATACTCGGACGACTCGAGGAGCCGCTCGAGCGCACCGAGCGCTGCCGGATTGCTTGCATCGTTCGAAAGGACGTCGCGGTAGATCTCGATCGCGGAGTCGGTAGAGCCCATTCGCTCTTCACGAATCTCGGCGAGTCGAAGCAGGAGGCTGGTTTGCTCCTGCGGATCGTCGGCCAGCGAGAGCTGGCGCTCGACATTGTCCGCGAGGTCGCTCCACAGACCCTGGCGCGCAAGAAGCCCATCGAGCGCGCTCAACGCCGCAAGGTTGGTTGGGTCGAGCTCGAGGATCTCGTTTTGGAGCGCGATGGCCTTTTCGGGCTCATCGAGGAGGTCGGCATGCGTGCGCGCCATCTCGGCGAGAACACCGATCTTGTCGTCAAGCTCCGTGTAGACCTCGGCCCGTGCTCGGAGAACACCCACGAGCTCGTGCCAGCGCTGGGCGCTGCGGTACACCGCATCGAGAGCGCTGAGCACCTCGAAATCGCCTGCGTCCATCTCGAGGACCTTACGGTACGCGGAGACCGCCGCCTCGGCATCCATGAGCTGCGTTTCGTGAATCTGGGCGGTCTTGATCCAGAGCGATCGGCTCAGGCTCACGTCCTCGGCACTTGACGCGAGGTCGCCGGTGAGGTCGGCTACGGCCTCGAAGAGGTCGTTCTCGGTCGCCAGCATCTCGAGGCGCTGTAAGGTCGCCCCATCCGATGGCATCTCCCGGAACGCTTCGCAGAGCGACACGAAGCCGCGCTCGCCATCCCCGATGTGGTTGAAGTACGTGTCCGCAACGCGCGTGAGCAACACGAGCCTCTGCCGCGGCTCGTCGCTGTGGCGGTGCTGAACCCGAAGTGCGTTCACGTACTGCACCCAGTCCTCGCTCATCTCGTAGAGGGGTTCGAGGACGCGCGACGCGTCGGACGCCACATCGGCGTCGTCGAGCAAGTGCTCGAGGCGCTCCTTGCCGCCGTCGTGCTCAGGCATGATCGAGAGCACCTCGCGGTAGAGATCCACCGCACGAGGCTTGTCCCGAAGCTGCGACTCGCAGACGCGCCCGAGGCGGAACTTCAGCGACGCAAGCTCTTCGTGACTCTCCGGTCCCGCATCGATGCGGCGTTCGAGGAGCTGACCAAGCTCTTGCCAACGGGCCTCCGCCTCGTACAGCTCTTCGAGCGCTTGACAGGCTTCGCCCTGCTCTACCCCGTACTCGTCGATGATGCCTTCGAGCGCTTCGATCGCGCGGTCGGTGTCCTCCAGGGCCTCGGCGAGAACCGTCACCCGCTTGTACGCAACCTGCAGACGGATCTCGGCATCCTGTTCGAGCTCGATCTGGCGAGCGTAGATGTCGAGGAGCTCGGTGTAGCGCTCCGTGGTGAGATAGAGATCTCCGAGCGCCGCGATTGCGTCGAGGTTGTCGCTCTCGAGCTCATACACGAGCCGGTACTGTTCGACGGCCTCGTCGATCCGGTCGAGCTGAGTCAGGGTTTGGCCATAGCTCAGGCGAATGGGCACGGCCTGATGCGGGTCCGAAACCGCCTCGATGGCCGTCTCGAAACCGGATACCAAACGGTCCCAGCCGTTCATCTCCCGGGCGAGCCGCTCTACGTCCACGCGCGCTTCGTCGTCCGTCGGCGCGAGGGCAAAGGCTTCGAGGTAACGCTCGAACGCCACGTCGGGCTGGCGCAAACGCTCCTCGAAGACGTGGCCGATCTTGCCGAGCAGCTCGACTTTCGACGCGGTTTCGCTCGCATGCGCGAACCGCACTTCGAGGACCGACACGAGCTTGCGAGCATCGTGCGCTTCTTCGTAGATCGGCGTCAGCGCCTCTGCCGCCTGCACGTTGTCACCGTCAGCGGTGAGGATCTTCTCGTACACGCGAGCGGCGCGGTCGGGCTTGCCCTTCTTCTCTTCCCAGAGGCGCGCTGCCCGGAACAGAAGCGGGATCTTCTCGTCTGCGGAAGTCTCCTGCGCCTCCGCCTGACGCTCGACGATGCGAATGAGCTCGTCCCACTTCTCGTTGGCAGCATAGAACGACTCCAGCTCGTCCCAGGCGCCAAGCGAAACGTAACGGCGCTTGAGCTGCTCTTGCGCTCGCCGGTCGGACGGGTCGAGCTCGAGAAGCTTCTGGAATGCGCCGATAGCGCCTTCGTCGTTGCCGATCTTGTCGGCGTAAATCATGCCGAGCTTCTGAAGCTGTTGCTTCATCGAGGTGACGTCTGTGTCGCTCGCGACGAGCGCTTCGAGGACCTCGGCAAGAGGCTCCCACTCGCGCGCCCGCTCGTAAAGCTGCGCGAGATTGCTTAGCGCGGTCGGGTTGTCCGAGTCCCCCTCGAGGACCTTCTGCCAAAGCTCGATGCACACGTCGGGCTTGCGAAGCCGTTGGGTCGCGAGCTCGGCCATTTCTGCGTAGCGGATGAGCCGGTCGTCTTCTGGAAGCAGCTCGACCTCGCGCCGCATGGCGCGGATCAGCTTCTCCCAATCGCGGCGCTTCTCGTACATCTGTTTGAGACGCTCGATCGCGTCGACGTCCGTCGCGTCGTATTCGAGCAGGTGCTCGAAGCATTTGATCGCCTCGGCTTGGTTGCTCGAGCGCTCTAGGTAAAGCGTACCCGCGGTGCGGAACAGCTCGACCTTCTCAACCGGCTCCTGAACCAGCTCCGCCTTCTTCAGGATGGAGCGGATCATGTCCGACCATCGCTTCTGTTCTTCGAATTTCGCGATCGCTTCGTCGAGCTTTTCGAGCTCGGCCATCTCGTCTGCCGTCATCTCGCGAACCTCATCCCCCGTTTGTTCTTCCGACATTTGCCCCAGCCCCCTTACGGCGATTCGGTCCTCAACTCTGCCAGACGGTCCCGCGCAGCTTTCACGTAGTGATCGGGGGCATCGGTGCCCGCCATCATCACGTACTTGTCGAGGTAGCGCTTGGCCTCCTCGTCATTGCCCTGAAGGGCGTACGTCCAACCCAGCGAGAAGAGCGCATCGGCCATGCCGGGCACAATCGCGAGCGCCGCTTGGAACTCGGCGATCGCTTCGTCGAACTTGCGCTGCTGCTGGTACACGGTGCCCAACAAGTGGTGCACGTTGGCTTCTTCTTCTGTTCCGGGCATCGCGACTTTGAGCGCCTCGTTCAACACCTGCGCGGCTTGGTCCGGGTACTTCAGGTCTGCATAAAGTCGGCCGAGCGCGGAGTACGAAGGCAGGAACCGCGGGCCCGTCTTGATCGCATCGGTGTACTGGTAGAGCGCGTTCTGCGGGTCCTCCAGCTCTTCGCTGCAGCGGCCGAGCTTGAAGTGCGCCTTGAAGAGCGAGGGGTCGAGCTCGAGCGCCTTGCTGAACGCGGTCTGCGCGCCCTTCCAATCCTCGAGCTCGATCAGGACGGTGCCGAGCTTCTCGTGGTAGCCCGCCATGTCTGGCTTCGCGACAATCGCCCGCTCCAGCGCCTCGCGCGCTGCCGAGAACGAACGCAGCTCGATCTGCACCATGGCGAGGTTGAAATACGCCTGGTGATTGGTTGGATCGATGGCCCCGGCTTTCTCGAGGCTTTGCGCCGCCTCGCTGAACCGCTTCATCTGAGCGAGCTCAACCCCCGCGTTCATCTCGTTCATCGATTCCACGCGGGCGCGCGAACAATTGCCGCCCATCAGGATTAGACCCACCACTACAGCCCCGATTGTCTGAGCTCTCATGCTTGCCTCCTACGCTTGGAAATTCACAAGCACTTCAATCCTACAGCATTGCTTGCATGGCCAACAACACTTAATACCGCTCTTTTGTCGGCTATTTTCGACATCTTGGCCAGTTTCAGGCGCACGAATGTTCCCTGCACGCCGGGCCAGCGGCTGGAAAGTCCGAAGATCAGCACGGAATCTCGCCCTCGAGCCGATCGCCTCGGTGTCACTGACCCGCTGCGTCGAGCAGGAACGGGTAGTTGACGACGACCACGCCGCCACCGTCAGGTGCCGGGAAGGTCCATCGGCGAACCGCTCGAACGATGCAGCTTTCGACCGCCTCGTTGCGCAAGCTCGAGTCGCCCACCATCGCAGACTGGACGGAACCGGTCGGCGAGATGACGAAGCGCGTCGTCACGCGGCCGCTCAGGTCGGGTCGCGCATTGAGCTGCTGCTCGTAGCAGAACTTCACCTCGTTGATGTGGCGACGGACCACGCGACGGATGACTTCCTTCGAGAGCGAGCCGCGCACCTCGGCACCGCCGCTCCGGACCTGCGGTACCCCGGCTGCACGCCCGCGGAAACCGCCCACGCCGCGACCGTAGCCGCCCTCGCCTTCGCCGCGCCCGCCACCGCGGCCGATCGTTCCGAAGTTGCCCATACCGATGGTGCCCTGGCCCATGCCGCCGCCACCGCGACCGGTGCCGCGAAGACCTAAGCCGCCAAAGCCGAAGTTCTGGCCGATGTCATTCCCGGTCATGGCGCCGAGCGCGCTCGCGGGATCATTGCCGAGCGCGAAGTCCGCGCCATACGGCGACGTCGGCGAGTTGAACGAGCCCTGCATCGACGCGAGCGTGCCGATGATACCGGCGCTGCGCGCCTCTTCCTTGGCCTGCTCGCGCGCCATCACTGGATCGGGGTTGTCTGCCGGACCCTTGATGCCGTACTTGTTCTTGGTCTTCTCGGCGGTCTCGTCGCCCATCTGACCTTGTTCGCCTTCGTGCGCCTTGCCGGTTCCGCCGCCGGACGAATCGGAACCGTTGAGCCATTCGGGCTCTGGCTCTTCGAGCTCCTCCGGTTCCATCAGGAACTGGATCAGGCGCGAGTCGGTGCTGAGCAAGTCTGACGAAAGCCCCCGCGGACGCGGTGGCTGGAAGTAGAACATCGTTAGGACGAGGCTGGCGAACAATGCAGCTCCGGCGACGTAGATCATCGGGCGCACGTCGAGCTTCGCGTGGCCGGCAACCTTCTTCCCCGCCTTCACGTCCTTGATGATGAAAGTGAACTCACGGTGCTTCATGCGAACCGAGCCACCCTCGGGCACGGGGAACTCCATCGCACCACGTACGGTGCGGCTCTCGCGGAAGTCGCCTTGGCCGCGCATCAGATCGAACGAACGCGTCTGGTCGCCAATCGTGGCTTCACCTTTCGCGCCTTCGGGAATGATCGCGGTCACGCCCGCGCCCTCGGCAATGCAAAGAGGAATTCGGTCTGCACCGATCGCGTCGTGGCCCAGGATGTAGTCGACGTCTTCGTCGCTGCCGGGCTCGCCCACGTAGTAGTCGCGCGGCGGCGTGAGGTAGTCGACGTTGAGCACGTTGCGGTCGCCCCAAAGGACAGACACCTCGATCGAACGCTCGTTGGTCTCAATCTCGTGCGAGGGAACAGCTGGCGCAGTGGCGACCAGTCCGTAGACATCGCCTTCGTCTTCGACCCTCGCCGCTGCCGAGGCAAACGGCGTCATGGATTTGCGCTTGGCGCCTACCTCGAAGGGGTTGAACTTCGGACCCGAGTCGTCTTCGGGAGCGGGTCGCTTGGTAACCGGAGGTGGAGCCTTGACCCTCGGCTCCGACTCCTCGTCGAGCATCGCGGTCATGGCACTCTCGTCGACAACGGGCGTCGGACGCCCCCCGGCGCCGGCAGCCATCGCGACGGGCGGGCTCGAGGCCACCGCCACCGTGCCGGTGATGATGTCGACGTGCAGCCTCTTGTTGCCGAGTTGCACCTCATCGCCGGTCTGCAGCTTCCGCTTATTGACCTTCTCGCCATTGACGAGCGTCCCCGACGCGGAGCCGAGATCGATGATGAACACCTCACCCGGTGCCGTCACCTCGATCACCGCATGCATGCGGCTGACCTTGTCATCCTCGAGGCGAACATCACTCGTCGCCAGACGACCGATCTTGATGATCTCTTGGCTCAGCGTTTCACTGCTGAGCAGTTCGTTCCCATCGTAGATGGAAAACGCGACCGACGTATTGTGGCTGGTGTCACTCACCCGAAACCCCCATCACAAATCTTCCACAGATTTCAGCATCTCGGGAATAAAGTGCTCTCGAATCTGAATCAGGGATGCCCGGCGGCCGCGCCGTCGGACGATCAACTGCTCACCATCGGGCCGCACCAAGTCGCCCGTGACCAAGTCATCCTCGAAGTCGTACGTCGTCTCTCCGGCCGGCACGTCTTGCGCAGACGCAGGCAATGCCTGCGCGGACATCAGGGAGAATACGACTGCAAAAACAATGCCTTGCAAGCTGAACTTCAAAAGATTTTTGCCCATAGCTTCTCCTTACCCCGCCATCGCCATGGCTTCGATCGAGATGTCGATGTTCTGAATTCGGCCCGGCCGGCACTTGGGCGCGCCACGCTTCTTGCTCGGCTTCTGGGCGCAACGGGTGCTGACGTCTTTCACGCTCGCACGAAATTCGGGAGCATTGCCCGCGCGCTTCAGGAACTCGCTGAAGTAGCCTTTGGCGGTTCTCAAGTCAGACACGGAGCCCGACATGTAGTCTTGATAGAGCACGCCGAGGTTGAAGTAGGCCTCAGGACGGTTGCCGTTGACTTGCTTGGCGCGCTCGTAATGAGTCTGCGCCTCGGCGAACTGGCCAAGCCCCCGAAGCGCCGTGCCGAGCCCGATGATGGCGTCGTAGTTCTCTGGCTGGAGCGCCACAGCCCGCGCGAACGCTTCGCGACCATCTTCATAGCCGCGGAAGGAAATCGTCACCTCGCCAAAGTTCATCTGCGCTTCGAAAAGGTCGGGATCGAGGGTGATCGCTCTCTGGAAGTAGCGAAGCGCGGAGATGACATCGCCCTTGTAGACCTTGATCAGGCCCCAAGTGTTGTAGATCGGCGCGTAGTCCGCGTCGAGCATCTGCGCCTGGCGGCAGACGACCTCCGCGAGGTCGAGCTCCGCGAGGTTGCCCTTGCGACCGCGATCGTAGTGAAGCAGCGCCATCTGGTTGAACGCGGCCAGGTAGTCCGACTCGATCGCGAGGGCGCGCCGAAGGTTCTTGAGCGCTTCGTCGTTGTTGCCCTGCGCCCGCTGCACGATGGCGAGGTTCGTGTACCCCGACGTGCACTGCGGATCGTCCTTGATCGACTCCTCGAACATTGATTTGGCCTGGCTCATGCGACCGTTCTCGAGGTCCCGAAGCCCCATCGCGACCCGCGCCTTGCAGAACTTCGAATCGACCTTGAGCGCCGCCTCGTAGTGCTCGTAGGCCCCATCGTCGCCACAGCGCGAGAGCGAAAGCCCCGCCATGTAGAGAGCCTCTGCGAAACCGCCGCCCTGTGCCTCGGACACACGCTCGAACGCCTTCGATGCCGAGCTGCACTGGGAAGAGGTCCAGCCGCTCTTCTCGTTCGCCTCGAACTCGTCGAGGGCCGACTCCCACTTGCCGTGGGCCTTCTTGCTGACGGCGTTGCCATCGGCAGTCGTGATTGCCTCGCCGCCTGCCGTACGCGCCACGTCCGCGGACGGCGCGGTCGTCTTGCTACTGCTTTGGCCCTCCCCGCCGCCGCAAGCGACGACGAGCGCGACGAAAATAAACGCTAGGCTATGGACTCGCATCACGGTTCCTCCCTGTTGGCAACCGCATCTTTGGTATTGAACCGCTGTTGATTGATGGCGCCGAGGTCGACGACGCCGGGGTCACCGACCGTCGCCTTCACGTAGTTCGGTTCGCCGCGAAGCTCGGCCGCAACCGGGTACTTCGTTGGATTGAGCCCGTTGAGCTCCTGCTCACAAGCCCGCGACCACTTGTTGAACCAGCGAACCTGAGTCGCGGTCTTCAGGCAGAACTCGAACTTGTCGACCGCCTGCCGCTGAAGCGGCTCCGACACGTCGTCGAGCGCGCCGACGTAGATATCGTAGAGCTCCGCATCCTTCTCGATTTCGCGGGGAATCGGCGCATCGCGGAACTCGTCCACGAAGCTCCGGTACATCTCTCCGGTGCGCGATGCGGCGGCGATTTGCCATGGCGCCGACTTCATCTGCACGCCGCCCGCGTTCACCGTCATGCTTGCAACCTTCGCGTAGTCGGACTCGGCTGCTCGAAGCACGCCCTGCTTTCGCTTCACCCACTTCTTGAACTCGGTGTCGGACCACTTCTTCACGCGGGCCATGCTCTTGCCGCCCTTGTACTGCGGGAACGCGACCTTCTCGAAGTCCGCGAACTTGTACTCCGACAGGTAGAACTGAGACTCCGCAGCACTATCGAGAGCCTCCCGAAGGTACAGCACCTTGTTTTCCTTCGAGGTCTTGAGCACGGTGATTCGCTTGGGCGCCCCTGAGGTCCAGACCTTGACCGCTGCCGCGAAGCTCGGCTTGGCCTCGCCCTTCTTGTTCAGCTCCCAGAACGCGCGGCCGATGGCCGTGTGCGCCTGGATGAGCTGGTGCGGCATACCAACCTTCTGGTACTTCTTGAGGTACTCGCGGTAGTGGGTGATCACCTGGAACCACCGCTCCTGCCGCTCGTAGATCGAGCCGATCGAGAAAAACACTTGCGACGTCTGTCGCGGGAGCTTCTTTCGATAGTTCTTCGCGAAGAGGTCCGAGTTCTCGATCGCCGTCTTGTCGTCGCCCAAGCCGATGCGGAAGAACGTCGCTTGCTCGAGGCCTTCGATGGCGTTCGGACAGGTGCCGTTCTGCTTGTCCTCCGCGGTGCAGCGAGTGCCATCTTCGCCCGGGAACTTCCTCGCGAACTGCTCGTAGTACTTCGCAGCCTGCTCGTAGTAAGCGAGCGCTTGGAAGTTCTGCCCGATGAGATACACGGCTTTCTTGCTGAGCTCGCTCTCCGGATAGCGCTCGATCAGCACGCTACGCACCTGGATGGCGCGGCCGAGCAAGTGCGCTGCCTCGAAGTTGATCGCAGCGTTGTAGAGCATCTCGTCCATCTCGCCGCACTCTTCGTGCCTTCGGAAGATGCGCACATACGTGGCAGCGGCCTTCTTGAACTCTCCGGTCTTCTGGTAGGTCTCGGCCTCCTTGCGTCGCACCTGGCACTGCAAGGTGCTGAGCGTGCCGCAGAGGTCCGGGTGCTCGTCTTGGAGGGTTTCGGTACCGCAGTACGACGCGCTCATCGGGTCGATCGCAGAGCCGAGCTCCTGAATGCATGCAACGCGGGGCTCAGCGATCTGCGTTCCCAGCACGTTTAGGCAGTCGAGGTAGAGGTTGGCGGCGTACTCGGCGAGCTCGCTGTCCTTGTGATTGAACGCGATGTCGCGGAACAACACGGCGGCCTCCTCGAAGCGATTGGCCTCGTAGTAGATGCGCGCGCGGCGGTACTTGATCGTCGCAAGGTCCTCTGCCTTGTCGACATAGCAAACGTAGCGATTGAACGCTTCGAGCATCCCCTCTTGGAGTGGAGTGAGCTTCTTTGGGCGGTACTCGTTCTTCGGCTCGGCCTTGGCGTTCTTCATCCGCGCCTGGTCGGTCTTGCTGATGAATTTCGTGGTCGTTTCGCGCGGGACGTATTGCTGCTGGTAGAGGTTGTTGTAGCAAAGTACTGCGGCATAAGCGGCGTCGCTCGTGTACTCCCCTTGAGGGTTGAGCTCGACGACATGGTCGAACGCCGGTCCACACTGGCCCCACTCGTCCATCTTCCACAGGAGCTCTGCGTAGAAGTACGAGATCCTGTACTTGGTCGGCCAGTCACGCTTGTCGATGTTCGGGAAGTCCATCTGCTCCATGTCGGGGAACTCCTTGAGGAGCGTCCGGTAGAGCACCGCCGCCTGCGACATCGTCTTCTTGTTCTTGGTACCAGGCGCGGCGTCACTTCCAACCGCCTCGCGGTGCCAGGACGTGCCGAGCCACAGCATGGTGGTCGCAGTCTCGGCCTTGCACTCCTCGACCTTGGCCTGCGGCTTGCCGCCCTTCTTGTACGTCCGGTAGACGTCGACGAGTCGCTTGAGCTCGACGATTTGCTCGTTCTTGGAGCGCGATGAGATCACTGCGTTGGTGACCTTTGTCTGCCAATCACAGAGCGCGTCGCTGCGCGGCGCGTCCGCCATGAGCTTGTGGTAGACCGTGATCGCCTCCGGCCACTGCCCGGTGTCGTAGTAGAGCTCGGCGAGGTTCTCGAGCATCTCGTGCGCCTCGGCATCGTTCCGCGCGTAGCGGCGGAAGAACGGAAGTGCTTTCCCAGGAGAGCCGTAGCGCGAGTACGGGAGCACGAGCTCCTTGCGCGCCTGCTTCGCCAGGTTCTTTGCGTCGTTCGCGTACTTGCTCTTCTGGGCGAACTCCAGAATGTCGACGAAGCCCTGAAGCGATTGCCGATAGCGCTCGCGGTTGTACTCGACCCAGGCGATCTTGTAGAGCGCGTAGCCGTAAACGGAGTTTCGCTTCGGGGGGAACTCGAGGACCTTGCGGTAGAACTTCCCCGCTGCCTCCATGTCGACCTCGTCGTTGAAGTAGTACTCCGCGAACGAGAGGTAGGCATTCGGCACGAAGCGGCTGTTCGGGTAGTCCTTGATCAGCCGGCGATACACCGAGCGCGCCTTGTCGAACTGGTTGAGCTCCTGCAAAGCGAAGGCCAGCGAGAAGAGCACCTCGTCCATCCGATTGAAGTTGGGATGGTCGCGGACGAGCGTTGCGTAAGTGCGAATGCTGTCCTCGCGGATCTTGTCGAGCTCGGCCTTCGCCGCTTTCTGGCCGTCACGCGCTTGCGTGCAGCGGGCCTTGTCTTGGTCGCGCGTGCATGCCTCGTAGATGGGGTCGTCGAAAGAGCGCACCTTGGCGTTCTTGGCAATCTGCATCTCGAACTGCGTCTCTGCGAGACGGAGCAGGACCTCGGGCCGCCGTGGGTCGTCTTCCGCGCTGTTCTTCACGAGCCGCTGGAGAATTGCGATCTCTTTTTCGAGCAGGCTTTCGGCCCTCGCGCGGGTCTGTTCCCGGCCAAGCCGTGTGCTCATGTCGATCTGAAGGGAGGGTCCCGTCGGGCCTCCGGTCTTGATCTTCTTCCGTTGGGCGGCGGTCATTCGGGAAACCGGCGCGCTGCCTGACTCCTTCGCCACTTCCTTCTTGGCGCCCGCCGGGCACGCAGCGATTGCGCGCTCAGTGTCGGCCGGAATGCACATGGGAGCGGTGCTCATCGGCGCTTGCTCCGCCGCGGCCTCGCCCCCCATCATCACTGCGAACAACCCGAAGAGGAAGCCCGCCGCGTACTTCGTGTTTCTTAGCGCGTGCATAGGTTTGTCACCTGTTGTCGATAGAACCCGAGCTCGTCTCGCCACCACTCCCCATTGAACGGCCAGAGCTGATGTTCTTCGTCCACGTTGACGTCGCCACCCTTGGATTGCTTGGCCATCGTCATTTGTTGCTGAAGGTCTTGGTCGATTTGACCGCGACGGAAGGTCGCGATCTCGAGCTCCACGGTGTCGACCTGGTTGCTGAGGTCTCTGAGCTCGCGAATGAGTCGCTTGTACCGACCCCGTGCGAGGTCACCCGCTTGGTCGACGGCGAAGGCCTTGGCAAGGGCGATGTCCTGAAGGATCTGCCCGCCTACGGGTGAGTCCTGAAACTTCTCGCTCGACTTGCCGAGCCGCGCCTCTTCTTTATCGAGGATCGCGACGTACTCGAGATGCTGAAGCACCGTGCGATCGCTGAGTGCTGTCGAGACGATGGGCCGCACGCGAGGCGAGAGCTCCGCCTGGCCGCTTCGCACCCTCTGCAGAAACTCGAAGAAGTCGGCGTTCGCCTCGTTCTTGCGGAGCACTGCGTCGAGCTCTTGCTTTACCGGATCGTACTGGTCGTGAAACTGCGCGACCGTCGCTTCCGCGTTGTCGACCTGGCAGTTCACGAAGAACGTGACGGCCTTCAACACCAGCGCCTCAGGATAGAACGCATCGGTGAAGTAGGGAGAGTACAGCGTGTGTACGTTGCCGAGCGCGCGCGAGTACTCGTCTGCGAGGAAGAAGGCCCAAGAAGACTCGAACAAGGAGTCGAGCCAGTATTCGCTCGACTGCTCCACCTTCGTCCACGACTCGACGGACTGACCGAGCAGCGTGCCGTCGATTTGACCGCTCTTCTGCTGCTGGTTCGCCGCGGTGTAGTAGACGCGCGCGAGGGATATCCAGGCGAGATTCTCCATGCGCTCTTCGTCGACGCCCTTTACATCGCCCGCTTCGATGGCATCGAGAATGGAACGGAACGAAGCGATCGCTGGGCGCGCCTTGCGCATGCGAATGAAGGAGATTCCTTCGAAGAACTTTGCGTAGGTGTATTCCTTGGCCTTGGGGTCGACCTCTTGGAAGACATCGATGGCCTGACGGAACGACGCCTGGGAGTAGAGGTGGCGGCCCATCAAATAGAGGAGCTGGTTGTAGAGCCCTGGATCTTTTTCTTTGAACTCTTCAAGCGCGCCGATCCCATAGCGGCCAACCTTCTCGATGATCCCCGAGGACTCGGGAAGCTTCGATGCCAGCAGCCCAAGCCACTCGAGCGTCTCACCGAAGAAGAGGTGCCGGGGACCCTGAGCGCTGATGTCGTCGAAGACGGTCAGGGACGACTGGTAGAAGCCCATCTTGTAGAGCGTCTGCCCCAACATGAACTGAGCCTTGTTGCGATTGCCGCGGCCGTCCTTCGATTGACCCGCGGCGACGCGCTCGAAGCCCATCGCAGCGTCCGCGTACTTCTTCGCCTCGAACGCGTTGAGCGCTCCGGCGAGTCGCTCCGACGGCTTGCCGAGCTTGACGGGCGCTTCGCTCTGCCCCGTCTCCTCGAGCCCGAAGCTCATGTCCTGCGCGCTGGCCAGTGTGCCAGCGCACAAGGCCCAGACCAACGCAGGCAGCGCCCACAAGCGGATCCAGTTCATACAGTCCCCCAAAATTCGAACGAAACCAGCCCCTTCCGGCTCGCTCGCGTTCCATCATAGAAAGCAGCCCAAGGGGTCGTCAAGGTATAGTCCCATTGAGCCTTTGACGGGGTGACTGCAATTGATCCTGGAAAGCTGTGCATGGACCTGACAAATTCGGACACGAGCAACGGGCCTGCCCGCTGTCTCCCCTTTCTGACCCCTGACGGCAGGGGAAGTTTGGGTCTGATCTCTCATTGCCGTTATGCTGAGGACGACCGGGGGCTTCTTAGGGGGACACAATGTCTAGGAACTGGCTTGAATTGATGGGGTTTGTGGCGCTCATGCTCATGGTGGGCGCGTGCTCGAGTACGGGTGTCGGAGACGCCTGCGTGCCGGAACAGGTGCCGGCTGGCGGCTTCCTCGCCTCAGAGACGTATCTGGAAACCAGCTCGGTTCAGTGCGCAACTCGGGTGTGTCTCGTCCGAGAACTCGACGGTGACCCGAATAACCTTCAGGAAGACGGCTGCCCGCTCGGCGAAGAGACCTGCGTCCCAGCGAACGACGTTGCGGAAAGCGTGTACTGCTCCTGCCGATGCGGTGCGCCGCCCGAAAGCGGCGTCCCAACCTGCAGCTGCCCAGGCGGCTTCAAGTGTGAAGAGGTCCTCGAGACCGGCGGGGACGGATTGCGCGGAAGCTACTGCGTCCGCGAAGACCTCGCGCCAATCCCGGAGTGATCTCGCGCGCCGCGGCGAAACGCTCGTCGCATCGCTCTTAGAGGAACGCGGTTTCAGGATCTGCGGCCGCAACGTGCGCGTCGGCCGATTGGAGCTCGACGTGATCGCGCGGCGCGGCTCATTGATCGTGGTGTGCGAGGTGCGCTCCCGCACGAACGCGCGCCCCGTGTTCCCCGCAGAGACGATCGGGCATAAGAAGCTCGAACGCGTGAGACGCGCGACGGCAATCTGGCTACGCACGCAGAAGCTCGGTCGGGTGCAGGCACGCATCGATGCGGCAGCGGTGGTCTTCGACGGACCGAACGGAGAGCCGCGCGTCGAGTACTACGAGAACGTCTCCTTCCCACTGCGTCACGTATGAGCTTGCGAATACCACCCGCCCGCACCCACCGCGTAATCCTCCCTCCGCGCCCCACGCTGCGCTCGGGCTTGGCGGCGCATGCGCGACGCTAGAGAAGCTACGGGATCGAATGGCAGCGTCTTTCACACGGCGATCGGGTGTCGCGTTGCTCGACCGGATCGGCGGCGTACGCGGTGGTCGACTTCGTTGGCGGCTCAGCGCGGCCGCATTGCTTCAAGCAATCGTCGATGCGCGCTTGGCGCGCGGGGTCGTTCGGGTTCGGGACCGTGTGACATGCGAACACCAGGGCAAGCGCGCCAGTCATCAGCCGCAAACGAAACATCGACTCACTCCGTGGGTCCATATTCGACGACCTGCTTCAGTCGCGCAAGCCCATCTTCGTAGTCCTCGCCGACCCAGCCATCCATCATCTTCGCGAAGTAGCCGCCAAGCGGGCCGACGGCCTCACCGCTGAGGCCCCAGGTCGCCTTGGTCCCATCGCCGCTCGGAGCGAAGGTCCAGCCCGAGCTCGGTTGCCCCATGTCGCCGAAGTCGAGCGCGGTTTCAATGCGCGTGGGCCGTTCGCTCTTGGTAATCGTCTGAGTGCCGCTGCCTGACTTCTCACTCGTCCACGTCACCATCGCACCGACCCCGGAGTCCGGCCCCGAGTACGTGTTCTGAATCGACGGGTCTCGCGCGAGCCACGGCGACCACGCATTCCAGTTCTTGAGCGAGTTGACCTCGTCGAACACCACCTCCGGCGCCGCGTTGATCTCGATCGAGCGCTCAACGCTGAACTCCTTCGAAAGAAACGCCCCAATCCCGAAAATGAGAATGCTGAGAGCGATGATGATCAGTACGGCAATCTTCAGTACGCGCATGAGTTCCTCCCGATGAGGGGGACGGTACAACAGGGTCCAGCGGCGGCGCCAGCGTCAGCGCCAGCAAGACGCGATTGGCGTCGGGAGGTTTGGTTATGTCCACCCGCCCACCCCCGCCGCGTAGTTCAGTATCACTCTCACGCGAGTGGGCAGCGTGCCTCCGCGGCGCTCGCTTCGCTCTGCCTTGGCGGCGCCTATCGGCGCCGGGCTTCGCCCCACGGGCTCGCGCTGGCGCGCAAGAACCCTGAGCTAGTCCACGCTTTTGCGGATGCGATCGAGCACGGCGCGGAGCTCCGTTACGTATGCCGACTGAACGCCTGCTTCTTCCATCTTGCTGACCGTGTCTTCGAGGCGCTGGATGTCTTCTGCGCGCTGGTCGCGGAGCGACTCCACCATTTCTGCGAACGAGTGATAGAGCTCTTGGAGCTCGTCGCCTTTGCGGATACCGGTGGTGACTTCTAGGTGGCCTTCGCCGACGTGCTGGAAGAGGCGCTTCATTCGATAGGCCGGGCCAACCACGCGGTGCGTGACCATGATGCCCGTGATACCAAGCGCCAGGGTCAGCAGGAGCACCCCCGCGATGATCGCGTTGCGCACCTTTCGGTCCTCTTGCTTGGCGAACTGCTCGAGGTCGCTTGCGGTGTCTGGATCGAGGTCGGGCTGTGCCGCAAGCTGCGCCGTGAACGCCTCCGTCTGGCCCTTCGAAAAATCGTACGCCACATAACCGAGCACGCCCGCTACGGCGATGGTGACGAGGAGTACCATGCCCGTGTACTTCAGCTGAAAACGCCGATCGAGCAGGTAGTTCTTCACCTTGCGTTGTTTCTTGTCGCCCATGGCGTCACTCACTTCCTACGCTCATCGCTCGTCACCGGTCAAAGGCTTCCTCTGGCTTTCGCGGCTTCGAGCACCGTGGGTAAACGGCGAAGCGCGCCCACGAACGCGCCTTGAATCGCTTGCTCGGCCGTCTCGGAGCTGTAGCGACCCGTCGCCGTCGCTGCGCCGCGCAGCATGCCTCGCATGTCCCGGCCCGGGTTCGACAGGACGATGATCGACACGACCGCCCTCACCCCGGCCCCCTTGGGCTCCAGCGTCACGACCGAGCTTTCGAGATGAAACCCAGCGAGCCCACGCCGCGCGATCTCGGTCTTCACGCCGGCCGGGCTCAGATCGTCCGGGGCGAGCTCGACACCCGCCAGCTGGACCAACTGCTCCGAAAGAAAGATGCGGGCGTCGAAGAGCATTTGGCGCGAGACCCGCTCCGCCTTGGCCCCCGGCATCCCAACCGCAACCAGATACCTCGGCTCACCGGGCCCACGCTGCCGCTCCCCGAGCGCGTCGAGCGCCTCGACGGCTTCGAACGCGGCCCTTCTGACCGACTTGTTGCGGTCCTTGGTGGCCCGCTCGACGACGTCGAGCGACTCCTTGGACTCGAGCCGTCGGAGCGAGGTAATCGCCGATACCCTCACGGCCGGGTGCTTGTCGCGAACCGCGCGTTCGAGGGCGGCCACCGAACGCTTCGTCCGCTCGAGCTGGCCGAGCGAAAGCGCCGCCTGGGCGCGCACACGAAAGGCATCCGAGGTCCGAAGCAAGCGAAGCAGATAGTCCTCGCGGCCGTTGGCTTGGGCGGTGCTCGAGATGAGGAGCACCCCGATGACCAACAGTCGCCAACAGTGCCATCCGCTGATGTGCCCCTTCAAACGCGCCGCCCTTCCCGAGGCTTCAAGTATCACAGGTGCGCAACCACGACGGCAAACGATTCGGCAGCGGCCGCGTTGACTGGCCGCTGCCTGCCTCTCAAGATTGCGTCCGTCCCAACGACCATCGGGGGGTCATCAGAGGTCGAATGGAGTCACTAGATCTAAACAACCCAACTGTCCTCGGCGCCATCGCCGCGGTCGCCGCGCTGATCCTGATCGGCATCATCATCGGCTTCGTCCGCGCGCGAACGAAGCCTACCCTTCCCGACGTGCCGCCGGACGCGCCTCCCGAGGCGCTCGGAGAGGAGCGGCCCAAGATCGAGGTTCCGGACGTCCGCGAAGCAACCGCTGAGCCGACGCAGCCGATTCAAATCGAAGACTTGGTGCCTGGCGCGGCCCCCGAGCCCCTGCCCACGCTGATTCCCGATCCCACGATCGTCCCACCACCAAGGCCGCCGGCCGACCTCAGCGCGTTTCGAAGCGGCCTAAAGTCGACGCGTGGCAACCTGATTTCGCGCCTGGCCGGCGTGTTCACGAAGGGGCGCGAGCTCGACGCCTCGATCCTCGACGAGGTCGAGGAGGTGCTGATCACCGCCGACGTCGGCGTCCACACGACACAGCGCATCCTCGAAGCGCTTCGCGCCAACATGAGTAGCGGCGAGCTCGCTTCCGCCGACGATGCGTGGGAAGCCATTCGAGAAGAATCGCGCACGATCCTCGCGTCGAGCGGCGGCGGCCTGTCGCTCAGCCACACGCCCACGGTGATCCTCGTGGTGGGCGTCAACGGTGTCGGCAAGACCACCACGATCGGCAAGCTCGCGAGCCGCTTCGACCGGCAGAACAAGAGCTTGTTGCTGGCCGCCGGCGACACCTTTCGCGCCGCTGCGGTGACCCAGCTCGAGGTGTGGGGCCGGCGCGTGGGCTGCGAGGTGGTGAAGGGCAAAGACCGGGCCGACCCCGGCTCGGTGATCTTCGACGCGATTCAAAAAGCCAAAGACAACAACCTCGACATCGTCATCGCCGATACGGCGGGTCGTCTTCACACGAAGGTTCCGTTGATGGATGAGCTCAAGAAGCTCGGACGCACCGTCGAGAAAGCGCTTGGCCGCCCCGCAGACCACGTGCTGCTCGTGCTCGACGCAACGACGGGCCAAAACGCGATTCAACAGGCTCAGCTCTTCAAGGACGCACTTCCGGTGAGCGGGATCGTCCTCAGCAAGCTCGACGGTACCGCCAAAGGCGGCGTCATCCTGGGTATCGTCGACAGCCACGAAGTCCCCATCGAGTTCATTGGAGTCGGCGAACGCGTAGAGGATCTGAAGGCGTTCGACACGGAATCCTTCCTTGAAGCGCTGTTCGAGGCGCCCGACGAGCTCGACTCCTCATCCGAAAACGCAAACGCGAGCTAACTCTGCGCGACTACGCCGTTTTCGTCGAAAATCGCCTCACGATTTGGTAGTGCGATATCCGCCATGGTATAGTCTTGCTGTCCGATTGGAAACGGACACTTGTTACGTGATTTCAGCGAGTTGCCTAGGTGGGGGCCAAGGCGCTCGAGGGGGGAAGGCCAGAGGCCGATGCGAGTTTTTGGGGGGATTGCGCTGCTGATGGCGGCGTTCTGGCTGACGCCGCCGCCGGCGGTCCAGGCCCAGATGGAGTTCTCCCTCGACGAGGTCGATGAGGAGGAAGCCAAGCCGGCGAAGAAGCAGAAGGAGTCCGAAGGCGATCTCATCGAAGAGCTCGCCGCGGGCAACGACTCCGCTTCCGATGGCCCGGTGGAGCCTGCACCTCAGCGCGAAGAGACCGTCGAGGAGATCTACGCCGTCCAGCAGATCTATGCGCTTCGCTTGAAGCGTCTCGAGCTGGCGCCGTCCGCGGCTTTCACGCTCAACGATCCGTACCTCAAGCGGTACGGGCTGGGCTTCGCGATGAACTACTGGTTCACCAACGTACTGGGCTTGGGGGTGAACTTCATCTGGTACGACTGGGGCACCGACCCGCTGAGCCGCGGAACGGACATCGTACCGCGGATTCAGAACCAGTTCCGATTGGGCGTGCCGATCAACGACTGGCAGTTCGGCCTCTGGGCGAACTTCACGTACGTGCCGTTCTACGGGAAATTCAAAGTCCGCAAGAAGATCTTCCAGTGGGATGCTTATCTCATCGGCGGCGTCGGCCTGATGCGGACGCAACCGATTCCGGTCTTCGACCCGCAGAACCGGAGTTTCGGCTGGCAGAACAACGTCGCGTTCAACGTTGGCGCGGGCTTGCGCATCTTCCTGACGCGCTACTTGACCTTCTTCACGGAGTTCCGGGCCTACATGTGGCCCGACAAGTTCGAGGCCACTCGGGTCGACCCCGATGTTGAGGATTCGTCAACCTGGTACCAGTCCGGCTCGACGTTCGTGGCCAACACGTCGATTCAGATCGGCTTCACCCTCTTCTTGCCCGTCAAGTTTGAATACAGGCTACCGAAATGATGATGCGCGCACGACAGACGCTTTGGCGACTCAGCTTGCTAGCTGCTCTGGCGCTCGGCCTCGTTCTGGTCGAGGGGTTTCAGCGCAACAACACGGTGAGCGCGCAGGATGTGCAGGTGAGTGGACCTCTGGCCGGCGCTCCCGCGGTGATGAATCAGCGCTTGTGGCGCGACATGCGCTTGCACGTCGAGCCGTTTTTCGCCTTCACGATCGCCGACGAGTACTCGCGTTCGCTCATCGTTGGTGGCGAAGCTCGATTTCACTTCCTCGATTGGCTCGGCATCGGGGGCTGGGGCGGCTACTCCGTCGCCACGCTCGACACGAACCTCACGCAGGAGATCCAGGCCAAGGGTGAGACGACCAACGCCAACCGCTTGGACCTCCCCACGCGCGAGAACTACCCAGATCAGGTCGGGCGCATCAACTGGTGGTCGGGCGTAGAGCTCCACTTCGTGCCGTTCCGGGGCAAGCTTGCGATGTTCCAGAAGGTCTTCGTGGACGCCGACATCGATGTGTTCGTGGGCGCGGCGTTCGTCGGCGTCGAGGAGCGCAAGAACGCGGTGGGCGTGCCAGCACAGCCCCCGGCAGAACCAGGCTACAGCGACTGCATCATCCAAGGGGAGACGGCAATCGATACAGGCTGCCTCGGCAGCCAGACGGCGCGCTCTAAGCGAACCGTAATCGCACCCTCGTTCGGCATCGCGTTCAACGCCTTCTTCAAGGAGTTCGTCGGCCTCTCCTTCCGCTGGCGCGGTATCCCGTTCAAGTACAACACCGGCGGGACCGACAACAACAACGACGGCGAAATCAACGCCGACGACCGCCTGCGTCAGTTCAACAACATGTTCTCGGTCGGCCTCATCTTCACGCTGCCGCCGAAGATCAAGACGACCCCGTAAAGCGACCTAGGTCGCCACGGGGCTTCGCCCTTGAATCGATTGCCAGGTGAAGGGCTTGGGGCTGCTGCCGTTGCCGTGGAGGCGCTACACCCTCTTCCTGACTTCGCCCTTCTTCCCGATCGAATACCCGGTCGGCATCTTCTTGGTGGCTTCCTCTTTGACGCGGCCGAGCTTCCAGCCGCGGTCGACGAAGCCGTCGAGCACGCGCATTCGGACGCGGACGCTCTCTTCGCGGAGTAACGCCGTCGTCAGCGCCTCCTGCGCTGGCTCCGCGTCGTCTTGGTGGAAGATGGCGCCCGTTGCGTGGAAGCGAACCGTCTCGTTCATGTCGTCGAGAAAGCGCGTCACCGCTTCGACCACGCGCGGGTCCTTGTGCTCCTCAAAGCTCGCAATGAGGTCGATCTTCTTCTGCGGGTCCCGCTCGTACTCGGTGTGCATCTTCGAAAGCAACTCGAGCAGGGTCGTGGTGACCTCCTCCTCGGACTGGATCTCCCGCAGCATCTTCAGTGGCCAAGCCAACGTGTCCGACGACTCCAGGAAGTCGCGCAGCGGCTCGAGCGCGACTTCTCCGTGCTGTACGACGCCGTGAAATGCCGCGTTCTTTTCCTCGCCGTCGGTGATGCTCGGGTCCACCTTGATCGTGAAACGCACCAGCAACGCCCGAATGGCTTCGTCGGAGCCATCGTTGGCAAGGACTTGAATCGACTCCCAGCGCTCGTGCTTTTGCGCGCGTTTGTTGCCGACGCGGTCGATGTGCTTCTTCAGCCCACCACCGCCTTTGAACACGTCGAAGAGACCCATGACGGGTCAACCCCTAGGCTGAAGCGGCGGCCGACGCAACGAGAGGATCAATGGATGACCACGGGCTTCAGATTCACCTGGCCGCCGATGGTTTCGACCTTGAAGCGCACCATTTTCGCGCCGTGTTTTCTCAGCAAATGCTCGGCGTTGCCCTGAATTCGCTCGATGAAACGGGCCTCAGGAACGTTGGAGACATCCTCGCCGATGGCGTCCTTGGCGGCGACGTAGTCGGCGTAGAGCTGCGCGTAGTACTGCCCCTCCGCAATCGCCCCGAGGGCTTCGGCTTCAGGGTCTTTGTTGTCGTCCGAGCCAGCCACGCTCGCGCGCGTGCTGCCTCCCGGTACGCTGATACTCACCGCCTCCCATCCACCACTGCTGGTCACAGCTCGCCCTTCGTCGTCTTCCTCGGCGACACCGGTGAACAAATTGATGAGCTGGTTGATGCGATACGAAAGGCCGCCGAGCTCCGGCGTTTCCACCTCGAGCCGGACGTCACCGCGCCCGTTGATGACCGCAAGGAGGTCGTCCTCCATCTGCTCGATCGGCTCCATGATGTTGTTCGCAATGATGTACCCGTAGATCACCACCCCGAGCAGCCCGAGAAGCGTCAACCAAAGGATCATGTCCGCGAGAGACGCAAGCGCCGTGTGCTTGTCTTGGCGGGCGAGCACCACGTACCCCGCTTGCGCGCCGCGAGCCATTGGCAATGCCGCGGTGACGCCGACGTATCGGGCACCGCGAAGCTCCGCGGTCCATGGCAGCGTCGGCTTGCCCTGAAGGGCTGCCGTCGTTTGAGCGTCGAGCGGCGACGCATAGAGTGCCTGCTCGAGCGCATCGCGAACATCGACTGTCGTGGAGGTGCTGTAGACGCCCTCTGGTGTGATGAAGAACAGCTCGTGTCCAAGGAGGCGGGCCTCCCGCTTCGCGTAGCCGTTCGAGAGGTCGTAGCCCACGAGAAGCGCGCCCACGATGCCCCCCTCTTCGTTGCGGACGGCGGCCACACCGACCTGAAGAAGCTTGTTGTCGTGGCGCCACACGCCGTAGCGTGAACCTCCGTGCTTGAAGACCCGGCGGAGCAGCGGAATTTGCCCGAGCAACGGATCTCCGAACATGCGGTTCTGGTCGGTGTCACGCGCGATCACGCGCCCTGTCTCGTCGATGAGCGCTACGATGTGAGGCCGCTCATTGTGTCCGCGAGCCGGATCGTCGAACCACTTCGAGACGCCTTGTGCAGCATCGTAGGCGCGCCGCCTGCGGTTGGATTCGCCAGACGCCGTAAACACCGCTTGCACCGATTTGCTCGACGCGCGTCTCACCACCCCCTCGGCCAAGCGTGCGCCGTCAGCCCGCCATGAGCGCCCGAACAGCTCCGAATCGTCGCCGATACCGTCCTCGAGCTCGCGGACGAGCTCGGTGTGAAGCTGCGTCCGCACCACCAGGTACGACGCCAACCCCACCAGCAACACGATGATGAGATTGCCCGCAATCAGCTTCAGACGCATGTCGCGACTCTCCTCAGCATGACCCCCACCGGCCGGGGATTCCTCCTATTGAATAGAGGGGTTACACCGGCCGAGCCCGGATTATCACCGGGCCGTTCAAGGCGTCAAGCTCGTGTCGTATCAAAGTTCGAACTGATCCGATGTTTTGGATCGACCTCCTAGAGCACACAGGACAATTCGCTGACGGGCGCTCTTTTCAGGAAGTGGGCGCGAAGTCCTTCGGCGAGTATGCTTGGCCCCAGGGCGATGCCGAAAGCGTGGAGCATTTTCTGTGACTGCCCGGAGCTGGCGCTCGATCTCGGACGCGACGCGGCCCGGATCGGCTTGGCCGTCGAGCCGGAGGTGCGCGAAGAGCCCGCACCGCTGGCCATCGATGCGCTGAAGCGAGGCGCGCGGGTCGCTCTCGCGCTCGGCGGGCCACTACCCGCGGACACGGCGGTCGAGCTGGCCGAGGCGGGACGCAGCGCCGGGCGAAGAGTGCCTCTAGCCGTCATCGGACCGCAGCCGCTCGGCCTCTTCCATGACTTGGGTCTCCCGGCGGTCCACGAGACGGGGCCTCTCCTCGCCGTGACCGCGCTCCTCGATGTCGGGGCCGAGCGCCCGTGGGCAGCGACGACGAAGGAGCTTCCCGCGGTCGATCGGGTGCGCCTCGGCGAGAGCGTGAGCCACAAGAGCGACGGGCGATTCGCCCGAGTCGACGACGGCCTGATCGCTCATGAGAGCGCCGACTCCGCGCCGCGCGCCATCGGCACACCTCGAGATGTCGCCGCTGCCCTTCGCGCCATGCGCGCCTCCCAGGATCCATCCCGGCCCAAAGTACCCGTCGTTCAAGGCGTGGAGGCGGAGGCCGTGATGGATGTGATCCTCGGCCCGAAGCGGGCGCTCTCGGACCCCGCCAGCAAGGCCGCCCTTCGGCAATACGATGTTCCCCTCCCACTCGAGGAGCTGTGCGCGACACCGTCTCGCGCGGCATCGGAGTCGTCGCGCATCGGCTTTCCGGTGCGTGTCGCCCTGGCGTCACCCGATCTACGGCTGTGGGACCACCCGGACATGGCGGCTGAAGTCTATTCGGGCGGTCAAGCGCGCGACGCGTTTCGGCAGATCATGGCGGTCGCCAAGACCCGTTCGGCGGACGCGAGGTTGCTCGGCGTCACCGTGAGCGCATCGACCATGGCCCGCACCCTGCTGCACGTTCGCATGGAGCCGCTGGCCGCCGGACCTGTACTGACCGAGATCGGATTCGCCGATCCGCATGGCCGGGCCTCGGCCGACAAGACCCAAACCGTGCTCCCGGCGACCCCGCAAGCGCTCGAGCGAGTCCTGCTCCGCCTCGGCGGAAGCTCTCTCCTCCTTTCGGGCACCCCGCAGGAGCGCAGTGCGGCCGTGAGCAAGATCGGCGACGTCCTGATGCGCCTGGCCGCGTTCGTCCACCAATGGCGCAACGAGATCGAGGCGGTCGAGGTCAACCCCCTGGCGATCTTGGTCGGAGGCGAGCTCGAGGTACGGGAAGCGTGCGTGACCGTGGGCGATGCGTTCAGCCGCTCCCTCAACGCCAGCGGCTGACACGCCAGCCCGCAGGGCGGGCAGAGCGGAGCAAAGGGCGCGGAGGGAAACGCGCGGAGAATCGGTCGCGACGCACGTGCTCGGGAGCGGGTCCCGCTCGGCCGGCTCGATACGCCGCCACACAACTCGCCTCCCGCCCACTCCCTGTGCCGCACATCCCGACCGATTCTCCTCTACACGCAACTCCGCAATCAACCAGCCCCCAGTCCATGCGCGGCAGCGCGAGCCGGAACGGCGAAGCCCGGCGCAAGTGCGCCGCCAAGGCCAAGCGCAGCGAAGGCCGCGGAGGCACGCTGCTCACTCGCGTGAGAGTGATACTGAGACTACGGGTGGGGGTGGGTGGGCGGATGTAACTAAACCTCCCGACGCCAATCGCGTCTCGCCGGCGCTGACGCTGACGCTGACGCTGACGCTGACGCTGGCGCTGGCGCTGGCGCTGTCGCTGGCGCTGTCGCTGGCGCTGGCGCTGGCGCTGGCGCTGGCGCTGGCGCTGCTAGAGACACTGCCCCGTCGCCGACCCGCTCGCCTTGATCTCCTCCGGCGTCCCGGTGGCAACCACTCTCCCCCCCTCGGGCCCCGATCCCGGCCCGAGATCCACCACCCAGTCGGCGTTCCGGACGACGTCCATGTTGTGCTCGACCGCAATCACCGTGTGTCCGTCGTTCACCAGCTGGTGAAGGATGCCGATCAACTGCTCGACGTCGACGAAGTGCAAGCCCCGTGTCGGCTCATCGAAGATGTAGAGCGTCGGCTTGCGGGCCGGTTGGGCGAGATCTCTCGCGAGCTTGACCCGTTGCGCCTCGCCGCTGCTGAGCGTCGTCGAGCGGCGGCCGAGCGCAAGATAGCCGAGACCGACGCGCCGGAGCGCCTCGAGGCGGGCGCGAATCGCGGGCACCGCTTCGAACAACCCGTGCGCCTCGTCCACCGAAAGCTCGAGGACCTCGGCGATGTGGAGGCCCCGATACCGGACCTGCAGGGTCTCCGAGTTGTACCGTGCGCCCCCGCATCCCTCGCACATCACCTCCGCGTCGGGCAGCAATTGCATCGGGATGTGCTGAACGCCTTCCCCTTTGCACGCCTCGCATCGGCCGCCTTTGACGTTGAAGCTGAATCGGCCCGGGCGATACCCTCGGGCCCGCGCTTCGGGAAGCCCCGCGAAGAGCTCGCGAAGCGGACCGAGTATCCCGAGATAGGTGGCTGGATTGGAGCGGGCGCTTCGTCCGATCGGCGTCGCATCGACGAACGACACGCGCCCGATCCCGCCGCCTCCCTCGAGCGCTACGCCAGGTGGCACCTCCGCGACCAGGCCAAGCGCGTCGCGCATGGCCGGAAGCAGCGCGTCGACGACGAGAGAGCTCTTCCCGCTGCCGCTCACGCCGGTGATGCAACAGAGTGTGCGCATGGGAAGCTCGACGCGTACGTCGTGGAGGTTGTGGAGCTCCTCCACGTGGAGCTTGATCGAGCCCGATCGCACGGCACGCCGTCGGTCGGGAGCGGGCATCTGACGGCGGCCTGAAAGAAACGCACCCGTGAGCGAGGCCCCATTGCTCGACAGTGCATCGACGCTTCCCTCCGCGATGAGCTCGCCGCCGTGCTCGCCGGCGCCGGGGCCGAGCTCCACCAGATGATCGGCCGCGCGTATCGTCTGCTCGTCGTGCTCTACGACGACGACGCTGTTCCCCTCGTCCCGGAGCCCAGCGAGCGTCTCGATCAAACGGGTCGCGTCGACGGGATGAAGACCGGCGGTCGGCTCGTCAAGCACATAGAGGACGCCCGACAGGCGCGCGCCGAGCTGCGTCGCGAGATGGACCCGCTGCGCCTCGCCGGCCGACAACGTTGCGGAACTTCGGTCGAGGCTGAGATAACCGAGTCCAACGTGATCGAGAAAGGCGAGGCGGTCCTCGATCGACCGAACCAAGGGCTTGACGGCGGCCGCGATCGCATCCGAAGTCGCGACCCCACCGACCCAATCGCGAAGCGCGCGCCCGTCCATCGCGCTCACGTTGCTGATCGCGAGCCCCCCCACGCGCACCGAGCGCGCGTTCGCGTTGAGCCTCGATCCCGCGCACGCAGGACAGGCCTCCATCGTCGCAAACTGGCCGAGCTCTTCGTCGAGGAACTCGAGCACCCGCTCCTCGTCGCTGCCCTCTGCGATCTTGCGCCGCGTATAGTCGGTCGCGCGTCGTTCGAGCCCTGGAAGAATTCCTTCAAAGCCCTTCCCACCTTCGAGGGCCGTCTTGCGCTGCTTCGTGTCGAGCTTCGAGAACGGCCTGTCGAGATCAACGCCGGCCGCGCCAATCTTCTCGAGCATCGACCGGTAGTACGCTAGACTGGGCTTCCCCCATGCCGTGACCGCGCCCTTCCGAAGCGAGAGGCTCGAGTCTGAAATGGCGAGCGCCTCACTGAACCTCCGTGAGCGCCCGAGCCCGTCGCATGTGCCGCAGGCGCCCGCCGGCGTGTTGAACGAAAACAGCTGCGGGCTGACGTGAGGAATCGAGGCATGCCCTTCGAAACAGGTGTAGCGTTCGGAAAACGGATGCCGCGCGCCGTCTTGCTCGCGAAGCACGACCACGCCTTCGCCGAGTTGGTACGCGAGCTCGGCCGCTTCGGCCAACCTCGAACGGATCCCCTCTCGGACCGAGAGGCGGTCGATGACGACGGCGACCGATGCTCCCTTCGGAATGGAGCGGACGTCAGCGAGGTCCACCGCGGCGTCGTCGATGCGCAAACGAACGAAGCCCTTGCTTCGAAGGTCGTCGAGGAGCCCCCTCGGCGTCGTCGCGCCGGCGCGAACCATCGGGGCCAGCACCGAGAACTTGGTCCCGTCTCCGAGATCGAGCGCCACTTGGGCCACCTCCGCCGCCGAATGCGCGAACAATCGCTCTCCGCAAGTCGGGCAGTGCACTTCTCCAAGCGTCGCAAAAAGCACGCGCAAGTAGTCGTACACGTCGGTCGCGGTGCCCACGGTCGACCGCGGGTTTCGAGAAGGCTCGCGTTCGCGAACCGCGAGCGCCGGACAAAGCCCTTCGATGAGGTCGACGTCGGGGCGCGCGAGCTTCGTCAGAATGCGCCGCGCATGGCCGCTCAACGACTCCACGTACCGGCGCTGGGCTTCCGCGTAGAGCGTGTCGAACACGAGGCTCGATTTTCCACTTCCGCTCGGACCTGTGACGACGCTGAAGCGGCCTTTCGGGAGGGTCAGCGTGAGGTTCTTTAGATTGTGCTCGCGAGCGCCGACGATGACGATGTCAGCCGTCATTCTCCCGGCCTGCCACTGAGGCGCTGCGCTGCTCGAATCGCCGCGACCATCCCGCTCTCCGAGGCCGTCCCGGACGCTGCGGCGTCGTAGGCGACCCCATGGTCGACGCTCGTGCGGATGAACGGCAAGCCCCAGGTGACGTTCACCGCCTCGCCCCAATCGAGGATCTTCGACGGAATCGTCGCCTGGTCGTGAAACATTGCGACCACGCCATGCGCGCGACCGTCAGCGGCATACCGGAACGCGGCTTCCGCCGGCGTCGGGCCGAGCAACTCCACCTCGCCGCTCGAGTACGGCGGTTCCTCGCGGAGGTCTTCGAGCGTCGGGCCGATGATCCTCTCTTCCTCAGAGCCGAGCAGCCCGCCCTCTCCCGCGTGCGGGTTCAGACCGGTTACCTCGATTCGAAGCGGCTTGGTATCCGGATTCCAACGGCTGAGCGCGTCGGTCAGGTGGCGCACGGTTCGGTCGATGTGCTCGCGCGTGACGGTCGAAGGAACGCGCTTGATTGGCCAGTGCGTCGCGACCAACGCGACTTTGAGCCGAGGCCCGAGAAACATCATCGTGACGTTCTCGACGTGCACGCCCGCACGCCGTGCGAGGTGCTCCGTCTGTCCCTTGAACGAGACCCCCGACAAACTCACCGCTTCTTTGCTCACCGGCCCGGTGACGATCGCCCGCGCCGCGCCCGCGAGCACCGCGTCACACGCCGCTTCGAGTGCATGGCACTGCACGACACCGCCATCGATCGTGGGGGCCCGCGCCTGCACCATGGTGATCGGCCAGTCGGCGACGTGGACGAGACCGACCTCACCGGACCCGAGCGTGCTGGCCTCGGCCGTCTCTATGCGCCTGAGCGACTCGAAGCCGTAGCGATGAAGCGCGCGCTCCATCCAGCCCGCATCGCCGTAGACCACCGCGCGGTCCGAGCCCAAAGACTCGGCCAGCGCCGCCGCGGTGACGACAGGACCGACGCCTGCCGGGTCACCTGCCGAAATCGCGAGCGGGCGAAGCATCACGGCTCCTTCATCTTGTAGCCGACACCGCGCACCGTCTCGAGGTTGCTCACCGAATGGCCAAGCTTCATGCGCAACCGACGCACGTGGATGTCGACCGTGCGGCTGCTGCCATAGTAGTCCACGCCCCAGACCCGCTCGAGGAGTTGCCGGCGCGAGAAGACCCTCCCACGGTTCTGGCAGAGGAAGCTCAAGAGCGCGAACTCCTGGTGGGTGAGCTGGCGCGGCCGTCCGTCGATGGTGACTTCATGGGCGGCGAGGTCGATACAAAGGGGGCCCATCTTGATCCGCTCTTGCTGCGCGAACTCGCTGCGGCTCCACTCGACCCCGCGAATGCGCATGTAGAGCTCTGCAGGAACGTACGGCATCAAAGCGAAATCATCGAACCCGTCGCCCACATCGAGGCGGGTCAAGGCGTTCACGGTGATGCCAATGATCACTGGCACCTCCTGCAGGGCTTCGGCGGCGCGAACCCGCACGAGCGCGGCGCGCCCCGCGTCGGCCTCGTCTCCAGCCTCGATCAGGACCGCGGCAGGTGGGTTGCTGACGAGCTCCTCCGTGTTGAAGCGATCCCAGAGGTTGGCGGTCTGCACCTCGCAACCGAGCTCATGGAGGCACGCGACCGCGCTGCCCTCACGCTCCTCTACGCCCTCACGGCCTATGACCAAGATCCACACCGGCGAGTCCTACCCCGCTGCCCATCGGAATGCCAGCCGCGGATGCGACTTCCTCAACAATCCCAGGTATCATGGAGCGCAGTAACAGGATCTCGTGGCAACGAAGTATTGGAAAGTCGAAATCAGTCGGCTCGGCGCGTCGGACCCGCTGTTTCTCGGGATCGTCGAGGCGGCGACCTGGCCAGCGGCCCTGAAGGCCGGCCGTACTGAGCTGGGTGAGTCGGGCGGCGTACCGGCCGGCGCGAGCTGCAACGTGAACCCGAATGGCACGGTCACGATTCAGGACGGGCGTGAACGACGTCGGTATCAGATCCTGCCAGCCAGCGAGCCAGCACCGCCCCCCGGAACCAAGCGGCCTGTCGCGAGCGTCCCCGAGATGCCCGCGCCAATGCCCGTGCCCGTGTCCGCGCCAGTGCCAGTGCCCGTGCCAGTGACCGCACCGGCGGTTGCCCCAATTCCGGCTCCGACGTCGCTTGCCGCTACCAAAGCCCGCACGCCGCGGCCGAGTGCCCCGCCTCCAGACACGGTCGAGAACAAGTTGATTCTGCTGGCGGCGCGGGAGGAGACGCCGAACGCGTCGAGCCCGATTCATTTCCGTGAGCGGATGTACGCAGTTCCCGTTCCCTTCGAGGCTGGCACCGGGGAAAAGCTCGCGACCAAGCTTCTTCGTCGGGTTCAGCAAGAAATCAAAGAGGCGCGGGGGCCAAAGTTCGTGCGCATCGAGCTCTTCGACCACATCTGGAAGACTGCGCCGGCGCAGCCCGCGGTGGTTCGGCTCGAATGGAAAGACTGGAACACCAGCATCGAGATCGAGTTTCCACTCGAAGACGAGACCCGGCACTCCGAAGCGCCGAGGATCAGCAGTGTGCCACCGCCTCCCACCGAGGACCGACTCGGTGCTGCGTTTGAGGCCTGTCACGACCTTCTCTTTCTGAAGAACCGGGCCGAAGCATTGGAGTTCGCGGTGCACCTCCTCGAGGAGCTCGTCCCGAGCGACGCGAGCGCAGCGTTCTTGCTCGACGTCAACACGGATGAGTTCCGGCTCGTCGCCGCCCGAGGCACTGGTGCCCATGCCCGCCAAGGCAAAGCGTTTCCCTCGTCGGCCGGCCTCCTCGGCGCCGCGAGTGGTCTCGCAGAGCACGCCGTCCTCGTGCTCGCGGATGCCGCGGCCGATCCTCGCTACGACGAAAACATCGACGGCGTCCCCGGACTAGACACTCGCCCCCTCCTCTACCGTCCGTTGGTGCACAAGGGGCGATTGTTCGGACTCCTGCAGCTCGCAAGAGGGATCACCGGCGAAATGTTCACCGAGGCCGACTGCGAAGTCGTCGACTACGTGACGCAACAGCTGAGCATCTTCGTTGCAAAGGGAGCCTCGATGCCAAGAGTCGCCGCGGCGAACGAGGCTTGAGACCGCTCACCTCAGACCCAAACCTCAGACCCCGTGCGCTGCACTACGGCCTCATGCCTCAGTCTCGAGCCTCAGGCGTTTTCTCAGCCAAAAGAGTCTTGACCTTCGCCTCGATCCCCTCGGCATCCTTCGTCCGAAAGCCTTCGTGCACATACCGGAGCTTGCCGTCGCGGCCGATGAAATAGGAGGTCGGCACCGTCGAGGGCTCGTATCGCTGTGCAATCGTGATCTTCGGGTCAGGGACGATGCGGAAGCCGACCGGAGCGCTCTTGAGGAAGCCGTTCATCTTCTTCGAGCTGGTGTCGATGTTCACCCCGACGATGACCAAGCCTTGATCGGCGTATTTCTCGTGAAGCGACTGGAGGACGGGCATCTCCTGCTTGCAGGGGCCACACCAGGACGCCCAGAAGTCGACGAGAACGACCTTGCCTCGGAGCTCTTTGAGGTCGACCTTCTCGGCGTTTCGATCCGGCATGTCGATCGGCGGCGGCTCATCGCCTTCCGATAGCGCCGCGGCCGTCGAGACGACGAGCAGCGCAGCCGCCACGACCGGAAGGGAGCGCCTCATGAAGCTGCGACCCGCACGGCCGCGGCGCGATTCACTGATCGAGCTCTTCGCGAACATAGGGGCCGAGTTGGTCCGGCGAGAAGACGAATCGACGATCGTTCACGTAGATCGACGGCGTGGAGTCGACGCCCGCCTTGTGACCTTCAGCGATGTCCGCTTCAATCTTCTTTTCGGTTTCCTTGGACGCCATATCTGCTTTGAAGCGCTTCAGGTCGAGGCCGATCTTCTTCGCATACTCGTCGAAATTCGCGGTCTGCAGCCTGTCCTGATTCTCGAAGAGCACGTCGTGCATCTCCCAGAACTTCCCTTGCTTCTGCGCAGCCACCGTGGCCTTCGCCGCCTCCCGCGCCCTCGGATGCCCGGGCAAGGGGTATTGCTTGAACACGAGCTTCACCTTGCCGTCGGACTCCTCAACGACCTTCTTCAACATCGGTGAGGCGATCTTGCAGTGGGGACATTGGAAGTCACTGAACTCGTAGAGAGTGACCGGAGCCATGGGGGAGCCAAGCAGAGGCGAATCTGCAGCGGTAATCCCGGTGACTTTGGTGTCCTCGCTGTAGCGGATCCGGAAGACGTCGCGAATCTCGTCGCGTGAATAGCCTTCGTCCACCAGCCGGGCCACGTACCTGGCGGCCGGTACACACTTCGTGCAGGCCCGCCCCTCGGAAATGCACCTGGCCACGCTGACCGGCTCCCCGCAGGGCGACAACAGCTCGTTGACCATGTCGACCCAGATCGACTCCGAGAAGTCATCGAGCGCGCTGGTGTCGACCTGCGGAAGGCTCCGAATCGGCTCCTTCTGGGCCTTGGGCGCAGGCTTTGCTTCCGCACTGCCCCCTTGTTTCGGGCCGCTGTCGGCTTCAGTCGAACGTTCGCAACCGAGCAACGCCAAAGCGAAGGTTACGCAGAGTACCAAACAGCGCATGAGAATGCCGATCCTAGCAGAGATTCCGTGCAACGCCGTGGCGCTACGACTCGCTATACGTGACGAGCTGACCCTTGACGATATCCTCATTGATGCCTGTGCGGATGTACTCCTTGAGGCAATCGGCAATCGTCACCATCAGGTCATCCATTCCATTGTCTTCGATCAGCCGCGACAGCAGGGCGCGGGACTCGCGGCTGTCTTCATCTCGCAGGAACTTCCGGACTTCTTCAATGGTGATGCCCCCCTGGAAGTCGATGTAAGCGTTTTCCATTAGGTAACGCGCAAGCTCGTTCACATGACCCTCCGTCTCGTGGTGATTTGGCCATCTATTAGACACCCGATCGCCCAAACGGCAAGCGATAAAGGGCCGCAAACACGCGGGAACCCGCTTTTCCGGACCCCCAGCTCGTGCAATCGTGGCCGAGAATGGAGCCGAGAACCCACCTAAGCGTAGATCCCACGTTGTGCGGAGACGCGGTCGAGCTCGGCGAAGGCTCCGCGGAGGTCGCCCTGCAGACGACCGAAGCCATGGTCGTCGACACCCTGGGCCTCGTGCATGGCGGGTTCGTCTTCGGGCTTGCCGACTACGCCGCAATGCTCGCCGTCAACGATCCGTACGTGGTGCTGGCTGGTGCACAAACCCGCTTCCTCAAGCCCGTGCAGCGGGGCTCGCGGGTGGTTGCGCGCGCGCGGACCGTTGCGACCAGCGGCCGGAAGCATGAAGTTCGCGTCGAGGCGACCGTTGGCGCGGATCCCGTCTTCGAAGGAATGTTCACCTGTATCGTCCTCGAGCGACACGTGCTCGAGTCAGTTGGGAGCGAGTAATGGCAAGCGATGGCGGAGCGATCGTCGGAGAGATCCTCGCATCGAGAGGCGTCGGGCATCTGTTCACTTTGTGCGGCGGACACATCTCACCGATCCTCGTTGGCGCCCAAGCGAACGGCATCAAGATCGTCGATGTTCGCGATGAGGTCAGCGCCGTGTTCGCGGCCGACGCGGTCGCGCGCATGACCGGCGTGCCAGGTGCGGCCGCGGTCACCGCCGGCCCAGGTGTGACGAACACGGTCACGGCGCTGAAGAACGCCCAAATGGCGCAATCGCCCATCATCCTCTTTGGCGGCGCTGCGGCGACTCTGCTCAAAGGGCGCGGCTCTCTTCAGGACATCGACCAGATCTCCGTACTCCAATCGATTACCAAGTGGGCTGTCGCGGTGAAGAAGGTCCGCAGCATCGGCCCGACCGTCGAGAAGGCCCTCGATATCGCTCAGGAAGGAGTTCCGGGGCCGGTGTTCGTCGAGCTGCCGGTCGACCTTCTCTACTCGGAAGAGATGGTGCGCGAGATGTTCATGAAGGAGATGAGCGGCCAAGGAGGCCAGACCCTCGGCGGGAAGGCGCTCGAGCTCTACATGCGCGGTCACCTCTACCGGCAATTCAACCAACCCCACGTCAGCATCGTGCCACCGATGCGCGAGTCCCTTCCTCCCAAGCCGAGCAATCGAAGCCCGCACGTGGAAAAGGTCGCGTCGCTTCTGCAGAAAGCAGAGCGGCCGGCACTGGTCATCGGGAGCCAGGCGCTCGTGAACACCAGCAACCCGTACCCGATCGCCGAGGCTGTGCAGGCGCTCGGAGTTCCCACATGGCTCGGCGGCATGGCGCGCGGTCTGCTTGGCCGGCGGAGCGACATTCAGTTCCGGCACAAGCGGAGCGCGGCCTTGAAAGAAGCCGACCTCGTCATCGTCGCAGGCTTCCCCTTCGATTTCCGGCTCGGGTACGGACGGGCCATCTCGAGCCGCGCAACCTTGGTGGCGGCAAACCTCAGCGCGAGCGAGATGCGCAAGAACCGCCGACCGGAGATCCCGGTCCACATGCACGCCGGCGAGTTCCTGCGCGAGCTCTCGAGCGTAGCTACGGGAAGCCTGGGACCATGGAGCGATTGGTTCGACACTCTGCGCGAACGCGAAAGAGGGCGCGACGCCGAGATCGCCGAACAAGCAAAGACAGCCTCGGACCTCGTGAACCCTCTGCAGCTCTTCCAGCGCATCGAGGAGAAGATGTCGGATGACGCGGTGCTCGTCGTCGACGGCGGCGATTTCGTCGCAACCGCATCGTACATCCTACGGCCGCGCAAACCGCTTTCGTGGCTCGACCCCGGCGTTTTCGGCACGCTCGGCGTCGGCGGGGGCTTTGCCGTGGGGGCTTCACTGGTGAAGCCAGGCAAGGAGGTCTGGTTGATCTACGGCGACGGTTCCTGCGCCTACAGCATCGCGGAAATGGATACCTGCGTTCGCCACGGTCTCGCACCCATCGCGGTCATCGGGACGGACGGGTCGTGGGCCCAGATCGCACGCGAGCAGGTCCCCATGCTTGGCACCGACGTAGGAACGGTCCTTCGGAGGACTGCCTACCACGACGTCGCACAAGGCTACGGGGCCGCAGGGCTCTTCTTGGACGACCCATCTCGCATCGATGCCGTGCTCGATGAAGCGAAGGCGCTCGCGGCTTCGGGCAAGCCCGTCGTGATCAACGTACACATCGCGAAGACCGAGTTCCGCAAGGGCTCGATCTCGATATAGCGAACATGGCCACCTGGCGGCAGCGGCGGAGAGCACAGCGGCGTCTGAAGGATCGGGTGGCCCTTTGGTACCACCCTCAGTATCGCGTCGAGGAGCTCGGAGAGACCGCACGCGTGCCCGGCGTCGAGGTGGCCCGCGGCGAGAAGATCCTCGGCTCGTTGGCCGCCGAGCGCTTGTTGAAACCGAAGCAAGTCCGCCCGGCACCCCTGGTTGCACTGAGCGATCTCGCCAAGGTGCACTCAGACCGCTACCTCGAACGAACGGCACAACCGGAGTATCTCGGTCGCATCTTCGGGCTAGAGGCGCACGACATCGACGTCGACCCTGTGTTGATCGCCCAACGACGACAAGTCGGCGGCACGGTGGAAGCCGCAACGTGGGCGTTGGGACGCACCGATCGCGTCGGGTTCAACATCGGCGGGGGGTTCCATCATGCCGAGCCCGAGGCCGGCGCTGGCTTCTGCGTCTACAACGATATCGCCGTGGCAATCGCAACCTTGAGGTCGGACGGGTTCGACGCGCCAATCGCGATCATCGACCTCGACTACCATCAAGGCAACGGCAACATCGTCGCGTACGAACACGACAAGAGCGTATTCACGTATTCGATTCACGGCTCGGTCTGGAGTCACGTCGAGGCCGCCGCAGACTCGCAGTTCTTGTTGTCGACGGGAGTCGATGACCAAGGCTATTTGCAGGCGCTGCGCGACACCTTGCCCGCGACGCTCGAGGAGGTAGCGCCGGCGATGATCTTCTACGTCGCCGGAAACGACGTTCTTGAGGGGGACCGACTCGGCGACTTCATGCTCACGCGCAAGGGCGTGCTCGAACGCGATCGCTGCGTCATCGAGCTCGCCCGGAAATACGCTTGCCCCGCAGTCGTCACGCTCGGAGGCGGCTACAGTGACAACGCATGGTGCGCGTCGACCGACTTCATCCGCTGGCTGCTCACCGACGAAGCAACCGTCACCGAGGAGCCGCAGAAGAGCCTATTCGAGCAATACCAACAAATCGCCCAGGAGCTCGATCCGCGCGAGCTCCAGCGGTCGAGCGGAGAGTTCACGATTACCGAGGAGGATCTCTACGGCGACCTCACCGGGCCCCGCCACCGGTCGACGCGGATCCTAAACTACTACTCGCGGCACGGCGTCGAGTTCGCGATTGAGAAATACGGGTTGGGCGAAGCGGTTCGCGCTCGCGGGTTCACGAACTTGCGACTCGAGATCGACCCGGACGACCCCGATCGCCAGCATCTCACGGTGCACGCTACGAAAGGCGGCGAGGAGCACCTCCTCCTCGACCAAGTGCTGCGACAGGTGAGGCGGCCAGCGCCGGAAGGGCTCGAGCCGCCGGAAGCCCTGCACTTTCTCTACATCGAGTGGATGATGCTTCAAGACCCGACGGCCGACTTCTCACTTCGGAATCCCCAGTGGCCCGGCCAAGACCACCCAGGCCTCGGGGTCGGCGAGCCAACGATGCTGATGCTCTTCCAGGCAGCGCAGCGACTCGGCCTCGACGGCTTGGCGCATCACCCCTCGCGCTACCACATCGCCTTCATCGGCGGTGGTCAGTCCTTCTTTTTGGATCCGGAGCTGCAGGGTCGCTTCGAGGCCATTCGGGAGGTCCTCGGCCCACTCGATCTCAGCGATGCGGCATGGAAGATGGAGCGTGGCGAGGTGTGCTGGGGCGACGGGGAACGAGTCGAGTGGCTGCCCGAGGACTTGGTCGTGCCTGCAAGCGAGCGCTTCTTCGCGTACCTCGGGTCGCGCTACTATCAGGAGCCGCGGGCGGCGGCTCTCGAAGCCGCACGTGCGCGAGGCATCGTGCTAGAGCCAACTCAACGCACGTCGTAGCGGCGGGCTGCCCTGCGAAGCGATCCGCGGTCCACGCAAGCATGTCGGCCATGTTCATTCGGGTGGAGTCGTCATGCCCAAAGGCCCGGGAAGACTTCGTATGTGAAGACCCATCTAAGTCTTAAAACAGCACAGCGCCCCGCTGAGCGAGGCGCTGTGGTTAGAGGGTTCGTAAGCCGAGTTCTGTGCCCGCATGCGTCGCCGCGGTGCGGGTCGTGATCATTCTTCTGGGACCGATGTCGCCACCGGCCTCGAGCAACACTACCCGGAGACTCGAGCGGACCGCCCTCATGCGCCTCCCTATTTGGTCTTGCTTCGGATGGGGTTTGCCGTGCGACCGACGTTACCGCCGATCCGGTGAGCTCTTACCTCACCCTTTCACCCTTACCGCGCGGCCTTGCGGCAGCGAGGCGGTTTGCTTTCTGTGGCACTTTCCTCGGGGTCGCCCCCACCAGGCGTTACCTGGCATCCTGTCCTTCGAAGCTCGGACTTTCCTCCCGTGCGCAGATGCGCACCAGCGATCACGTGAACCTGTCTAACCGGCTGAGGGTAAGGCTCCGAACCTCACCCCGCAACTACAGCGTCGGCTCAGCCGCGCTAGCCGGGGACGAAGCCGGAAGCGGGTCTCTCACGACGTCGATGAGGATGTAGAGGAGCGCAACCAAGACGACGACTGTTTCGGCGGTGTACTGCTCATCGTACCAGCCGATGAAGAACTGCAGCAGCAGCCCCACCATGACCATCAGGATCATCGCGACGGAGTACCTCATCCGCTCGATCGCGAGCGGCGCCATCAACACGACGAAGCTGTAGTAGTAGCAGGTGAGCTCAAAGAAGCCGATGATGAGAATCGTGCTTCCCGCGAGCACCGCCCATTCCGCAAGCCGCCGCCCCGCCAGCGCGAGCAGCACGAACATGCCGAGAAGCATCAGCCCGTGAAGCCAGCGTCGGTCGTGCTTGATCTCTTTTCGCTTCTGCTTCCACTTCGCCCAGGGATCTTCGAGGCTGTCGTCCTTGGTGTATCGGCCCACCGTGCTCATCTTGTACGACAGCATGGTGGGAAGCCCCATGTGATTGGTGAGCGGGGTCTCCGCGTGCTTCAGGGTATTGGAAAGGAACTGCGAATGGGCGTCGTAGCCATTGACGGCCATGCTGCCGCCGATCAGCACGACCAAGCCGAGAACGCCGCCCGCGATGAAGCGCCGGTCGGTCGTGTTGAGCCACGGACGATCGATCTTCTTGCGCCGGACGAAACGATCGATGACGGCCGCAATGGGGCCACCCGCCAGCGCTGCTGGGAACAATCGCAACAGCGCACTCCATGAGAGGGCAAAGCCCGAAAGCAGAGGGAAGCCGCGCTTCAACAGGCACACCGAAGCGACAGCCATGAAGAACCAAGGGACGCGGGCGAAGCTTCCCCCGGTCCAGAAATACGCCCACGGATAGCCGCAACCCCAAACCAGCACGGAGAGCGCGGTTGCTCGCAGGCCGAACGCCCAGAAGATCATGAGGAAGGCCGCGGCGTAAAGGCCGAGGTCGATCATCGTGTAGCGGAGAATGCGCGCGCGGAACGTCTTCAGGTCGTCGGGGGCAACCTTGGGAGAGGACACCTGCGGGATCTGGCTCTCCCAACCGATGTTGGTGAGGAACGCGGCGACGGTGTTGGAGATCGGGCTCGCGTTGTAGCCGTGATCCATCAACATCTCTTTCCACCAGCCGGAGCCCATCACCGTCCGGAACGAGGCCGTGTCATGCCGAAACGCCTCCCAGCGCTCCGGGGAGAAATGCTCGGCGCAGCGCTTCTGGTAGCGGAGGGCGTCATCCTCGCTGAGGTAGTGCAAGCGGTTGTCGACCAGGTCGCGGATCTTTCGCTTCTCGAGATCGGCGGCGCCGCGCTCCTGGTAGTCGGCCGCAAGCACGCATTCGTAGAGCCGCTCGTACTCGTTCTCCTCGAAGTACTTCGAGCCGACGTAGTAGTGGAACGTGTCCCAATAGTGGACGATCCTCGAACTGTGGAATACGCCGAAATTCAGCCACGCAACCCCGCAAGCCAAGATCACCCAGACCAGCGCGCCCCGCTCCCACCAAACGCGTGCACGCTCCGCTTGCTTGGATAGCCAGATGCCCCGCGCGGCCCATGCCGCGACGATTGCGCCGAGCGCGTAGATGCCCCATTCGGCGAACCAGGGTGCAAGTCGGGCTCCTTGAAGGCGATAGGCGGCTGTGCCGAGCATCGCGACGGCGAGTCCGACGACCGCCCACAGCCATTTCCGCTCGTCTTCCGAGCGGAAGAGCGCGATGAAAAGAAGCAGTCCGGCAAACGCCAGCACCAACCGGTAGCGGTTGTCTCGCTTGGTCTTCAGGTTCTTCACCCACCAAGCGGTCGCGGCTTTGACCTCGATCGGCGGCGGCCACTGCGTGGGCGTTTGGCAAAATGCTTGCACCTCGCCGAGGCTGTAGAACCCATCGCCACCCTGTGCGCGTATGCGGAGGTAACGGCCTTTCCCGCTGAGTTGGCGTCCGCTCCGCCGCCGCATGCCTTCCCCGGAGACCGGATCGCCGACCCACAATCTCGTGAAGGTCCGTTGGTCGTCGGAGAGCTCGACGATGTACTCATCGTTGTTGTCACCCTGCAGGTCGACCGCGGTCACCGCCATCGACTCGCCGAGATCGTAGACGACGTGGGCGTTGGTATCGGCCAGCACCGAGGTGTGCTCGGTCTGCCAGACGTCGCCGGACCCCGGCATGACCCCGTTGGTGAGCCTCTCGGTGTGAGTCACCCCAGGGCGGGCGATCGGGGCTTTCCCGGCCAGGAGGTTCCCCTCTGGACAAACGGCCTCCTGGGCCGCCGCAGGTGCGGCTGTCGCCAGGCAAAGCAAGGAAATGATGGTAATTCGCTTCACGACCGCGCGCACCGTACGCAACGGAGTCCCGACTGACAAGTGCCCGACATCCACCCACTAGACTTCGGCGCCACACGGACTTACGGATAAGCCAATGGCGTCACAATCCTCGAAAAAGGTCCCCGCTGAGCGCCCCAAGCGCGATGTCGTGCTGGTGTGCGGGCAATCCGAGGACGGCCGGGAGTACGGCGTGCTCCGGCAACGCGGCACGGACATCGAGGTCGGCACTATGCGCCCGCTCGACCAAGGCAAGCCGATCCACGGCGAGGTGGTCCGTCTGAAGCCCCGCGAGGAGTCGCCGGCCTTGTTCGACGTCGAGGTTCACCACGACGCTCGCCCGTCTATCGGCCGCCCCGCAAAGGTCGCCTCGGAGCAGTACCGCAAGGGCTGGGAATCGATCTGGGCAAAGAAGCGCCCCGACCGCTCGCTCAATTAAAAAGGGTGCCGCCCGCTGGCGACACCCTCCCCCCTGCTGCCTTGGAGTCGACCGTTAGGTCACGTAGTCTTTGAGTCGCTCGACATCGCGGTAGTCCTGAAGGCGCGCGAGGCCCGCGGTCTCGACCTGCCGGACACGCTCTCGCGTGAGGTTCATGATCTCACCGACCTCTTCGAGGGTGATGCCACCACGGTCGGCCACATCGAGAGCGCAGGTCTCCGTCATCTCCCAGATTTCGACGTCTGGGAAGTTGAGCTTGATCGATCCGCGCACTGGGTGGACGTCGATGTACAGGTGGTACTTGCAGGAGACGAAGGGACACGGCCGCTCCATGTCCTTGCATTCCGACCGGCTCCTCGGCTTCCAATAATCGGTTTCCGGATAGAGCTCTCGGCCACGGTTGAGCTCCGCCTTGCTCAACCGCCGGATTGAAATCGTGCGAGCACGGGCGCGGGAGCGTCGCTTTCTGCGCCCCCGCCGCTCTCCAGGCGCCGGCTCCGCGAGTGCGTCCGCGAGTGACTCGCCCTCCTCCTCAGCCGGTGCTGGATTCCCCATCGACAACTTTTGCGCTTGCGTCCTTCATGCGACCTCTCCCCCTCGAATCCTCAGACTGCGGCTCGCGCCATGCGGGCCCGCATCGTCAGGCGCCGCTCGATGACTTCGAGCTTTTGAACGAGCTCTCTCCCGAGCTCGCGAGCTTCATTGAGCGCACCGCCGACACCGACGTCGTCGGCTCCCTGGCGCGCTTGCTCGTGCACGGCGTCTTCGATCGCCTCGTACACGCGCTTGAGTTGCCGGCTCAACGCATCGATATCGCCTCGAACGAAGAGGAACTCCTTTTGGATTTCCTCCATCGTGAAGCCCTGACGCATGAGCCGACGGATGTGATCGATTTGGCGAACAGCCGTCGCCGGGTAGAGCCCTTGGGAGCCCCTATGCTTGCCCTTGCGACCTACGCGGACGCTACGGGGCAGTAACCCGAGCTGGACGTACTTGCGGAAGGTCGCCTCGGAGAGCCGCGTCCCTCGGGCCGTGAAGACCTCGACGATCTGCTGAACGCTCATCCCGTCCGAGTGGGCCTGCTCGATCGCCTCGAGCTCCTCCTCCGACCAAACCTTGGCCTCGAGTTCCCGATGTCTCCGCTGCTGTCCTCTTGGTAGAGTCATTTGAATAACTTATAGCGAATGTATTCTATTCAAAATAATTAGGTCAATCGCAAAATACATAAAATCATAAATGCTTGTAATTATTGTGTTTTTAGACCCTCCGGTGCCGACCCGGGTTGAGTTTGAGGCTTGATTTGCGATCTACTGATCAGTCAAGAGATCCGAATTGAGCCCATGAACGCATCGAGTCCGTGACCGAGGAAGGGCCCGGGAACGGTGCCGAGGACGGGTCCTGGGACGGGTTCGGGCACGCGCTCTACCTGGCGGAAATTGACCTCGGGGATCGAACCCAGTACCAGCCTACAAGCGCATGGATTCGCGGGCTTTTCGACGGTTTCGGCGGAACAAGGGGGCGTTGGCGGGCCTGGTTCTGGTCATTGCGGTCACCCTGCTGGGCATCGCCGGGCCCTGGCTCGCCCCCTATGACCCCGTTGAGCAGTTCACGGATTCGCTGCTGCTCGACAACGGACTCCCCGCCGGCCCCGGCGTGACACCAGGACACTGGCTAGGCGGGGACGACCTCGCGCGTGATGAGCTGAGCCGCCTGCTCAGTGGCGCGCGGATCTCGATGCTCGTCGCCTACTTGGCCACCGGACTCGCGGTGCTGATCGGCGTCGCGATCGGGCTCGTGTCCGGCTACATCGGGGGCCGCCTCGACACAATGCTGATGCGGCTAGTCGACGTCGTGCTTTCGATGCCGTTCCTACTCATCGCCATCGTCATGCAACGCGTGTTCGACGCTCCAGGCATATGGACGATATGCATCGTGCTCGGGGTACTCTCCTGGACCACGCTCGCCCGCGTGACCCGCGCCAAGACCATGGAGGCGCGCGAGCTCGACTACATCCAAGCGGCGAGAGCACTCGGGCTGCGGCATTTCCGAATCCTCGCGCGTCACGTGCTCCCGAACGTCGCCGGTCCGATCATCGCAATCGCAACGATCATGGTCGCCCGCATGATCATCGCCGAGAGCGCTCTCTCCTTTCTCGGTTTGGGCGTCAGACCGCCGACGGCAAGCTGGGGCTCGATGCTCAACGACAGTCAATCGCTGTTGCTCGGCGTGCCTCGCTTGACGCTCTACCCCGCGGTTCTGATCAGCATGGCGGTGTTTGGCTTCAACCTCTTTGGAGAAGGGCTGCGCGATGCGTTCGACCCCAAAGACTGAGCGGCTCGCCATTCGTGCGGTTGGCGCCCTCATCGTGCTTGCCGGCCTCACGCTCCTCGTGAGCTGGGTCGTTTCGAACTTCCCGAAAGCGCCGATCGGGCCGCGCTTCGTGGGTGCAGGCAACCAAACGCCGCGTGCCGGAGGGACGTTCCTCTTCGCGGCCGGAAGCAACATCCACACCCTCGATCCGCACTTCGCGTACGACACTCTTTCGACCGCGGCCTGCCGGCTGCTCTACGACGGGCTCCTCGACTACGACTACGACGGCGAGATGATTCCAAGCCTCGCAGCGAAGCTCCCCGCGGTTTCGGACGGCGGGCGTGTCTTTCGGTTCGAGCTGCGCGACGGCATCAAGTTTCACAACGGGCGTGAAGTCATCGCTGAAGACATTTCCTGGTCGATGCACAGACTCCTGTCGGAGCGCATCGGCTCCCCTGGCTATCCCTTCTTCAAGTCCATCGAGGGCGCCGCGGCGTACCACGCTGGCGAAGTGGACCACATCGAAGGTATCGTCGTCATCGATGACAAGACCCTCGAGTTTCGACTCGACGAGGCCGATCAGACTTTCTTGAACGCGCTCGCGATGCCGTTCGCGTACCCCGTCCCCCGGGAGCACGTCGAGCCGCTCGAAGAAGCCGAGGGAGTGGACGCCGTGGGGCAACATCCCATCGGTGCCGGTCCTTTCGCCTTTGCGCGCTGGGAGCGAGGCGTGCAGGTGGAGTTTCAACGCTTCGACGACTACTGGGCGCCCGCTGCGCGCCCCGACCGCATGGTGTTTCTCGAGAACATCTCCGGTGACGTCGCCAGCGCGCGCTTCCGCAACGGCGACCTCGACATCATCTACCGTCCGAGCAAGGTCAATCGCCTCTTCTTGAGAAGCGCTGATGCCTGGGCGCCCTACCGTGCCGAGTCTCCTAGCCCGTCGGTGTTCGCCCTCGGCCTCAACTGCGAGCTCCCGCCATTCGACAACGTGCACGTGCGCCGCGCTGTCGCGTTTGCGCTCGACCGTTCGAAGATGGAGCGACTCAACCCTGGTGAGGTGATCGCCGCGTCCCAGGTCCTTCCGCCGATGCTCGCTCCGTACGACCCCGATCTCCCGACTCGGCAGAGCTTCGACCTGGAACGGGCCAAAGAGGAGATGCGCCTCGCAGGCTTCCCCGATGGGATCGAAGAGCCGGTCACCGTGTGGGTGCGCGGCGAGGGCGACGTCCGCCTCGCGCAGCTTTTCCAGCAGGAGCTAAAGGCGATCGGGATCGAGATCGACCTCAAGCAAGTCACCTTCGCGACTTACCTTCGCGAAACGGGCAAGCCGCGCGTCGCGCAGGCGGCCTTCACCGGCTGGCACCAGGACTTCCCCGATCCCTCGAACTTCATGGACATCCTGTTCCACAGCCGCTCGATCCATCCGCAGAACTCCGAGAATCGCTCGTTCTACCGGAACCCGAAGCTCGACGAGATCCTCGACCGCGCTCGACCCGAGACGGACCGCGACAAACGCTTGGCGCTCTACGCCGAGGCCAACGCGATCCTCGCCGAGGACGCGCCATGGGCCTTCCTTTTCTACCCCGTCGACATGTTCGCCTGGCAGCCGTACGTGAAGGGGTTTCGGCCACATCCCGTCTGGCTCAACGAGTACCGGCACGTCTGGCTCGACCTGCCGAAGAAGCGAGTCAGCCAGTTGATCTACGAACAGGAGCAAAGCCCATGATCCAGTTCATCGTGCAGCGCGCGCTCTGGGGCGTCCTCGTCGTGATGTCGGTCGTCACTCTGGTGTTCTTCCTGATCTTCGTCGCAGGCGACCCGGCGGTGACCATCCTCGGTCCACAAGCGCGCGCCGAGCAGATCGCGGATTTCCGCGCCAAGAAGGGCCTCGACCAACCGGTCACGACTCAGTTCTTGAGTTACCTCGGGGTACTGCCGTGCGTCCGCAAGGATTCGCCGAAGTACGAACGCGGAGATGGCTCACGCGGCTTCTGCGGAGTGTTGCAAGGCGACCTCGGCGAATCCTACTCGCACCACGAGTCGGTCGCCGCCGTCATCGGGCACCGGCTTCCGCGAACTTTGCTCCTTGCCACGCTCGCAATTCTGTTCGAGCTCATCATCGGATTGAGCGCCGGCATCATTGCGGCGCTTCGACGGAACCGTTGGACCGACACCTCGATCATGTTCGCGACTTTCATCGGCATCAGCCTACCCACCTACGTCACGGGGCCCATTGCGCTCCTGCTCTTCGCATTCTTACTCGGTTGGTTTCCCTTCGGCGGCTACGGCGTCGACGCCGTCGATCACGTCTACCACGCCCTCTTGCCCTCGCTCATTCTGGCCATCGCCGGCGCCGCGACCTACGCGCGCGTGATGCGTGGCGAGCTGATCGAAACCCTGCGTCACGACCACGTCCGTACGGCCAAGGCCAAGGGCATGCCCGCACGCCAGGTCGTCGTTCGCCACGCGATCCGCAACGCCTTGCTTCCGGTCGTGACTATGATCGGCCTGAGCCTGCCGTTCTTGGTCGGCGGCGCGATCATCACCGAGAAGATCTTCGCCTGGCCGGGCCTCGGCTTACTGACCATCGAATCGATCCACTCGCTCGACGCGCCGGTGATCATGGCGGTCGTGTTGATGTTTGGTGTCGCGGTACAGGTGGGGAATCTGTTGGCGGACATCGCGGTGGCGGCGCTGGATCCGAGGATACGCTTGAGTGAGTGACCGCTTGTGCTGCCGCGCGTGTCTTGGGGGGGGCGGTTGCGTATGGAGGAGAATCGGTCGGGATGCGCGGCACAGCGACGGGGCGGGAGGCGAGTTGTATGCCGCCGTATGGAGCCGGCCGAGCGGGGTCCCCGGCGCGAGCACGTGCGTCGCGACCGAGTCTCCGGGCCTTCTACCGCTTGCGCTTCGGTCTGACCGGGAAGATCTTTCTTTCCGCATCTTCCCGCGGGGCGAACACCAGCATCGCGTCGAGCTTGATCTTCTTTCGCGTCCCGTTGGGGAGTTTGATGATGCAGACGCTGTCGGCGGAGAGGCCCTCGATCTTGCAGAGGCCGAACTTCTGATGCTCGATCCAATCGCCCCGGAGCGGTTTGGGCACCTCGGCGACCGGTTCCGCTCTGGCTGACAACTCGGCGGCCATCGCCCAGGACGCGGCAGCGGGCTCGCCGCCCGGTGCGGCTTCCGCAGTGGTTCCTCTGGTCTCTTCGGGCTCCGCCGCATCCGCCCAAAGCTGAAGCCCCGTTGCCGGATCGTCCGCGCGTCGCAGCTCGATCTCATCGAAGCAGTCGATCCGAAACTCGAGTGCGAACACCACGGCATCGGCGACGTGCCCACCGTAGGTCACGTCACGGCCATCCTCGCGCAGCGAAACCGTCGCATGAAGATGCCAAAACGGCTCGCCGTCGCGAAGCGAGAGGTTGCCCTGCATCGACAGCAGCTCGCATCGCTCAAAGCGATGTGCTTCTTCGTACCGGCGCTCGACCTGATTGTACTCAGTCAGCGCGATTTGCTCGAAGGCGCCAATCGCGCTCACCCAAGCGGTTCGAAGGTCGTGTTCGACGACCAGCCGCTTGAAGGCGGCTTGAAGCGACTCCCCGTGAAAGACGCGACCGATGATCGTTCGCGAAGCCCGCGCCTCGACGGACAGTGTTCCATTGGCGCCGGTCACGAGGTAGCTTGGGTAAGGCGCTCTTCTTTGGCGTCGACGGCATCGACGAAGAGCTTGATGTATTCACCGGCGCTGAACAGCGCCAGGCCGAGACTGATGTAGAGGAGCACCAAGCCTACGCCCGCAAAATCGAACGCGGTCTGATAGAAGCCAAAGTAGACGGTGTACGTCTGGTGAACGATCAGCATGAGGATCGCGACCATCTGGAGCGCCGTCTTGTCCTTACCGGCGCGCATCGCCGCCATCACGACGCCCTCGCTCATGGCGATGGTCCGGAGCGCCGTGATCGCGAGCTCTCGTCCGAGCATGATGATCACCGCCACGACGCCGAGGAACGGCAGCCGCCCGAGGTACGCGAGCCAGATCAGCGTAGCCATCACGAGGAGCTTGTCGGCGAGCGGATCGAGGAACTTCCCGAGCACGCTGATCTGGCCCCACCGACGCGCAAGGTACCCATCGATGAGGTCCGTGAGCGCGGTTCCGATGTAGAGAATGGCAGCCCAGAAATTCGACTTCGGGGTCCCCTCCCAAAGCAAGAACAGCACACCGGGGATCAGGGCGATGCGGAGCATCGTGAGAAGGTTCGGCAGATTGATTGCGTCGTCTCGAATGGACGTACGCTTCGGGGTGGCCTCTTCCATGGGCCGAGGTGTACCCCAGGATGGGTGTGCCGTCTGCTCCCTAACTTCGTCAGCCTTTAGGCGTAAGACACCCCCTGCGAACCGCGTATCGGAATGCTTGCATCGAAATCCCCGTATCGACACACTTTGGGCCAGCGGAACCTGGATGTTGGAAGCCACTCGGAACGTCGCCGGACGTGCGCGAAGCACCCTCGGCGTAGCGATACAGAACCTAGCCATCCAAGACGCGATCGCTCTGGCGTTCCATGGGTACCTATTCCTGCGCGTCACGATTGCGCCCGACACCCCCGACGCGACGGTTGGCCGGCGTCTGGCCTTGGCGCTCTTCGTCGTGACCGCATGCTCCATGCTCCTCACCCGCGGCGAGCTCATCCGCAGCGAACGCGCTCGCGCTCTTACCTATCGCCTCGGCCTGTTCGTCCCGATGGTGCTTTCCTACTTCGAGCTCCGGGTACTCCTCCCGGCGCTCCAGCCTGACCTGATGGACCACCGACTGTTCGCCATCGACCTCTGGCTCCTCGGGACGACGCCGGCGGTCTGGATGGAAGCATGGAACATCAGGCCCGTCGTCGAGTGGCTGTCCTTCTTCTACTACAGCCATTTCTTCGTACTGATCGTCATGTTGGTACCGGCCCTCTTCTTTGGTAAAGGCAGACGCCTCCAAGAGCTGATGGCGGGCGGCATGCTCGTCGTCGCGGCCGGTCACTTGCTCTACACCATCGTGCCCGGCGTCGGCCCATATGCCACCCTCGCCTTCGGACAGCCGCTACAAGGTGGGTTCTGGTGGGCTCAGGTCGAAGTCACGGTCGCCACCGCAGGAGCGCAGCTCGACATCTTCCCTTCGTTGCACACCGCGTGGCCCGCGTATTTCACGCTCCACGCGTTTGCGAACCGGGACTATCCGCCCTTCCGGATCGTCTGGCCCATCCTCGGGTTCATTGCCATCAACATCATCATCGCGACGATGTTTCTGCGCTGGCATTGGTTTATCGACGTCGCGATAGGCTTGCTGCTCGCGTTCGCGGCGCGCCGATTCGCGGTCGCGGTGGCTGTCCGGGAAGAGCAGCGCGGCAACGCCTACGATGGTCGTCAGCCTGTCTGGGAACGCCTCTAGCGGCCCTTCGAGAACGGCCCGACATCGCGTAGGAGCGAATCCGGCACCGGGATTTCGGCCGCGTCGTCCATCGCGCGGACCCTGCGTCGGATCCACCAGATCAGGCCGCCGATGAGCGTGAGCGGAACCACCGTGAGAAAGATGGTTGTGTCCACAAAGGCCTGACGGTTCTCCTCGAGCGGGGACGCGCACGAGGGACATGCGGATGCCGAATCGGCAAGCCACGCCGCGGCCACGACTGCGCAAGTCATCCACGCGCGGGCGAGGCGAATCACAGGTACACCAGCCAATAGAGAATGGGCCAGACGCCAACGACGAAGTACCAAAAAATCTGCGCCGGCCAGAACGTGAAGCGGTCGAGCTCCTGGTGCGACAACCGCCGGTAGGTGTAGAGCAGAATGATGAAGCCCGCGACGACGTGAAGCGCGTGCGCACCAACGAGGAGATAGAAGAACCCGCCGAGTTGACCCGAGGTCAGGGTCAGGCCCTCGCCGATCAGCGCGACCCATTCCGCACCCTGAAAGACCACGAAGAAGCCGCCGAGCGCGATTGAAATTCCGAGCAAGCGCTTGGTGTTTGGCGTGTCGTTCTTGAACGCCCGGTTGGCGAAGTAGAGGACGACTCCGCTAACAAGCAGCGCGGCCGTATTGAGCGCTGTCTCCTCCACAGGCAAGCGCGGCTGCCCCGGAGGGGGCCATCCGCCGATCGCGTTGCTCTTGCCGATGACGAACGCGCTGATGAGCCCCGAGAAGAACATGATCTCGGTCGCCACGAACATCAGCATGCCGAGCACGCCATTCGGAAGCACGGGCTCGCGCCTGACCGGAACGCCGTACGGGCGACCTAGTGCATCATCAGGCATGCGCGCGTCCTCCTCTCTCTAGTGTCCAGCTTCGTGCCCTGCGCCGTGCTCAGCGTGGCCTGCTTCACCCTGCTCTGTGAGGGCTCGCTCGATTTCAGCCTTCGCCGAGACATTCTCCCAGTTCTGGCCGTCGTGCTTCATCACATCTGGGGCCACACCCGCGAAGAACAAGAGCATGAACATGAGCATCGTGGCGAGCATGTACGAGATGTACTTCTTTTCGACGTTGAGATGCATGAAGTTGGCGGCAACGAGGTACGCCTTCACGACTGCGATCCCGAAGGCGAAGATGATCGTCCACATCCAGGCCTTCATGAACCCGACCTCGATGTGGGGCGCCACGATGGGGCCCAAGATGCTGATGACGAGCAGAACCAGCAGCACAGCCCAGATCTTCACGTAGTGAGCTTGCCCGTGGTCGTGTTCTTCGGTGTGTTCGGCCATGTCCGTCAGTCCTTACTTGGCGATGTAGAGCAGCGGGAAGAGGAAGATCCACACGATGTCGACGAAGTGCCAGTAGATCCCGATCAGCTCGACCCGGTGGAGCTCCTGGCCCTTCCACACCTGCCTCGCAATGATTAACATGATGATGCAGCCCGCGATGACGTGGAGGGCGTGGATGCCAGCGGCAGTGTAGTAGAAGCTCCAGAATCCGTTGGCGGTGATCGTGTAGCCGTGCGTGATCTCGATCGTCCACTCGACTGCCTTGATGCAGGCGAAGGTCGCGCCGCCCGCGCAGGTGGCGAGCAGCCATTTGGCTGCCTTCTTGCCGTCGCCATGCTCCGCCGCGTAGTGGGCGAGGACCGCGAACAGCGACGAGGTCAGCAGCACGAATGTATTGGCGCCGCCAAACCAAGTGTTGGTGTGCGATGCGTACTCGGCCCACTCCGGGTGGCCGATGCGGTGCATGATGTACGACGCGAGCAGGCCGCCGAAGATCACGATTTCCGAGCCGATGACCCACCATACGGCGAGCTTGCCCGTCGGGATCCCCGTGGCGCTTCTGGTCGTTGCTATGGGCTTTGTCATGCTCATCGATGTCTCGCTATTCGGCGGGTGCTGTGTCCGGTGGGACGTCTTGCGGCCAGTAGTCCTCTTCGCGACCCGGCACGCTGTACTCGTACGGGCCGCGGTAGCAGTTCGGCAGGCCCTCCGGCCAGTTGCCATGAGGAGGCGGCGACTCGGCAGTCCACTCGAGGGTATTGGACTTCCATGGGTTCTTGCCGGCCGGCTTTCCCTTGAACATGCTCACCACGAAGTTGATGAGGAAAATCGCCTGGAAGGCGAGCATCACGAGCATGGCAGAGGTCGCAAGAACGCGAAGATCCTGAAGCACAGCCAGATCCGGGAAGTTCTGGAAGTTGTAGATGCGCCGATGCTGCCCGGCCGTCCCTAGAATGAACAGCGGAATGAAGATGAAGTTGAACGATACGATCGTGCCCCAGAAGTGAATCTTCCCGAGCCGCTCATCCATCATCCGGCCAAACATCTTCGGGAACCAGTACGTGACCCCCGCAAAGAACCCGATGATCGCGATGGGGAAGAAAGTGTAGTGGAAGTGGGCGAGCACGAAGTACGTGTCGTGGAAGTAGATGTCCGAGCCGCTGGCGCCGAGGAAGATGCCGGTGATGCCGCCAATGAGGAACTCGGCGATGAAGGCGAGAGCCCAAAGCATCGGCGTGGCCAGCCGGATCTTGCCGCCATAGAGTGTGGCGATGTACAAGAACAACATCTCTGCGATCGGGATCGAAATGATCAGCGTGGTGATCGTGAAGATGTTGGCCATACGCGGGTCGATCCCAGCGACGAACTGGTGGTGCGCCCAAACGAAGAAGCTGATGATCCCAGTCGCGAAGGCAGTGTAGAGAATCAGCTTGTAGTTGAAGAGCTTCTTCCGCGAGAACGTCGTGATGATCTCTGCCATGATCCCCATCGCTGGCAGAAGCACGACGTAAACCTCCGGGTGCCCGAAAAACCAGAACAAGTGCTGCCAAAGGATCGGGTCGCCGCCGCGATTCGGGTCGAAGTAGCCGGTTCCCACGACCTGGTCCATGAACAGCATCACGGCGCCGGCGATGAGCGGCCCGACCGAGGCCATGAAGAGGATGCTTGCGATGACGATCATCCAAAGAACCATGGGAATGTCGTGCATCTTCATGCCCGGCGCGCGCGAGTTCATCAGCGTAGTGATGAAGTTGATGCCGCCCAACAAGAACGCGACGAACTCGAGCGCCACCGCAACGAGCCAGAGCGTAGAGCCGAGGGGCGTGAGGTTGTACTCCGCGCTGGCCGAGAGCGGTGGATAAGACGTCCACGCGCCGCCGAAGCCGCCACCGGGCACGAAGAACGACGCGATGAGAATGATCGCGCTGAGTAGGAAGATTTGGTAGGAGAGCCGGTTGATGCGCGGGAACACCATGTCGTCCGCGCCGATCATCAACGGGATCAGAAAGTTGCCGAACGCCGCAATCAGCACCGGCATGGCAACCCAGAAAATCATGATCGTGCCGTGGTTCGTCACGAGCGAGTTGTATTCGCCCTGCGACACGACGCCGAAGCCGGGGACGCTCTCGCCCGGGAAGGCGAGCTGCATGCGGAACGCATACGACATGTACCCGCCGATGAGCGCCATCACGATTCCGGTGAACATATACTGCATCCCGATGATCTTGTGATCGGTCGAGAAGATGTACTTGCTCAAGAAGCTCTGCTCGTGGTGAGCGTCGTGCCCATGTCCATGTGCATCATGGACGCCGTGTGTTTCTACTACTGTGCCTGCTTCAGCCATGACCCATCCATTCAGCGGGAAACGAGCTTGCCCGAGCTGCCCTGCGACATCCAAGCCGCGTGTTCTTCAGGGGTCTCCACGACGATGCGCGCGCCCATGAGACCGTGACCAATGCCGCACATCTCGGCGCACTGGATGTCCCATTCCCCAACCTCGGTCGGCTCGAACCAGCCCTTCATCACGCGTCCAGGAATCGCGTCCTGCTTCAACCGAAATACGGGAACGGAGAAGTCGTGGAGCACGTCTCTCGAAATGAGCTCGTAGTGATATGTTCGACCCAGCTCGACATGCAGCTGGTTGAACGTAGTGATGTCATCCTCGGTGTCGAGCTCGTTATCAGGACCCGGGTGAACGAAGTTCCACGCCCATTGCTGCGCGACGATGCGGACGGTGCTGTCCGCCTCCGGAAGACGCTGCTTGATATTGTACCAAACCATGACGGCCATGAAGACGATCACGAGGTCGCACAGGATGATCGCAGCATGGGGATAGGTGATCCAACGCTTGAGATCCTTCTCTTCGCCAGTGACGTACTGCGCGCGTCGACCGTCGCCCTTGTCCCGGAAACGGAAAATCAGAAAGAAGAACGCTGCGTAAGCGAGTAGCGCCCAGAAACCGACGAAGACCGCCACCAGTGCGATGAGCGAGTCGATGTCGTCGGCAAATGACGAGGCGACGGGCACATTCGAGGCGATCAGATACTCGCCGAATGGCTCGAAGATTCCTTTAATGAAGTCGTAGATTCCCTGAAGCATTCGACCCTCTACCCGTTCAGCGCAAAATAAAGGCGAAGACGACACCGACGTAGATCACAGCGCCAACCATTGTCCACTTCCACCAGAAGTACGCCTCATTGTCGGGATCCCGTGATTTGCCAGCCATGTGTTGTTCGTCCTCGCACCCTACTCGGAGAGGCTGCCAATGTACGCGATGACGTCCTTCATCGCTTGTTCAGTCGGCAATGTCATCGAAAATGGTCGCATCTTGGCGCCTGTGACGTCGCCCGGATGCGTGCCGCGAATACCCGCTTTGAAGTTCTGGAGCTGTGTCAACAGATACCAGTCGCTCGCGCCCGCCAGCGGCGGCCCGAACTGGTCGATGTTGCCCCGCGCGTTTGCGCCGTGGCACTGTACGCAGGTCGCGAAGTAGATCTTACCCGTCTCGGGGTTTCCACCCTCGAGCGTCGGCGCGGGATTCGTCGGCGGGAGGCCGGCGACGTAAGCCGATACCAGATCGAGGTTCTGGTCGGTTTTCAGCGCGCGGGCCATCGGCTGCATGCGTTTGCCTGCAAGGTCCTCGATATGCCAGCCGCGGTAGCCCGCCTTGAAGCCGCGAAGCTGACGCTTGGTGTACCAGCGTTCGAGACCGGCTATTGAAGGGGCTCCCACTGCTTGGTTGCCCTCGCCGTTCTCGCCGTGGCATTGCACACAGCCATCGTAGAGCTGCTGGCTGTACTCCAGGCTCGCTTTGTCCGGGCTTGGATCCTGACAACCGACAAGCAGCGTCGACAGCCCGAGCAAGAGCGAAACACCGATCCGCACCATGTTCATCATCCGCCCTTCCCGAGCGACTTGAGATAGGCCACCAGCGCGTCGAGCTCCTCCTGTGGGAGGTTGTAGGGAGGCATGACCTTTCCATAGCCCTGCACGACCTGGTCCCAGGAGTTCGAGATCGACGTCGCCAAGTAGGTCTCATCCGCGATGACCGTCTCGCCGCTCACGAGCAGCCGCTCCATGCCGAACAGGCCTTTCCAGTTCGGGCACGGCTGCTGCTTCACGCCGTCCACGCCGTGACATGCCACGCAGCCCTTGCTGTTGCTCAGCTTCTGGCCCCAGCACGCCATGGGATCCGCCGCCCCGGCGCACTCGGGGGGTATCGCGACATCGCCAGGGGCGGCCGCGACGGCGACGGCAAAGGACCAACCGTTGATCGCGGACTCGTCTTCCGACGGTTTCGGCTCGACCGCTGGGAAAGCCGTGCGCGGACTCGCGCTATACTCCGCCATGGCCTGACTGATCGGCTTGGTCCCGTTCTCGAGCGCGTCCTTCTGCTGGCGCGTCACGATGTCGTATTCGTCGTCCGGCGACGGCGCCTTGGCCGACTCTCCCTGACCACAGCCCGCTCCAAACGCGAACACGGCGGACACCGCTGCGAGGATGCGAAGCGTGGCAAATCGTGTGTTGTACTTCGTACTCATCCGTGCACGCTCAGTGTGTTTGGTGGTGGTGAAGGCTCTTCGGAAGCCGTGGATCGCCAACCGGCACCAGCGGGACCCTCCCGAGCTGCCAGAAGACGTACGTAAAGAAGAGGCCACCGACGAAGAGCAGCGCCCCCACGTCCGCCGGCGAGACGCTGAAGCCTCCGGCCTGCGGCAGAACGAACCAGTAGATGTCGACGACGTGCATCAGGATGAGCCAAAAGCACATCACTTGAAGCCAACGAAGGTTGAGCTTCTGAACGCGCGAGATCAGAAGAAGGAACGGCGCCACGAAGTGACCGAAGATCAGCAGGTAGGCGATGAACTGCCAGCCTTCTGCCCAACGGCGATGGTACCAAGTCGCTTCCTCTGGAATTCCGGCGTACCAAATCAACATCCACTGTGAAAAGGACACGTAGGTCCAGAAGCAGACGAAACCAAACATCAGCTTGCTGAGGTCGTGGAAGTGGACCGGAGTGATCGCGTCGCCGGTGAGGCCGCGCCTGTAGAAGCTGAGCGCGACGAGAATCGTCGTTGCCAAAATGGTGACCGCCGAGCCGGCGAAGATGATGACGCCATAGATCGTCGAGAACCAGGCCGCCTCGAGCGACATGAGCCAATCGAATGCGGCGAAGGTCAGCGAGCCTGCGAACAAGATCAAAGACGCTGGCGCCAGGCTCTGCATCCGCAGGGTGTGCTTGGGATCGTGGTCGACGTCTTGGCGCCGGGACCAACCGAAGTAGGCCAGCGCGATCAGCGACCAGAGGATGAGGTAGACGATCGCGCGCGCTGCCCAGCCCTTCGTGTTCAGGTAGCCGGTCTTGTCCGCCACGATCTGGTGGTGGGCCGCCGTCTCCTGCGCGGTATGGGAGTGGCCTTCTTCGTGCCCGGCGGCGTCCCCATGCGCCGCATGGTCGCCATGACCGTCGCCGCCGTCCTGCGCGTGCGCGACGCTCGCTCCAAGGGCAAGTCCGCCGTGTTCCTCGTGACCCTCTTCATCCGACGCCGAGTCGGACTCGGAGTCCGAGTCCTCGTGCTCGGCCCCGTGATCGCCGTGTGCGGCCACGCTTTGCCACTCGTTGTAGATGTCGATTTTGCCGAGGACGACGCCACCGATGAACGGCAGTGCGAGGAGCGCCACAACGGGCGCCCCCGACATGATGACTTCGGCAATGCGACGAGACGTGACGCCCCAGTGCGAAGCGGTCATGAACTGGATCAGGACCAGGAAGAGGCCGCCCAGCATGAACGTGGCGACGGTGAAGAGAGCGAAGAGGTAGGAGTACCCGAGGCGGCCAGGTCCGGCCGTCACCCACGCGAGGAGGCCGCCGACCACCGCAAGCACGAGCGGTGTAACCCACGCGCGCGCCCAGAAGCCATCGTTGCCGACTCGATAGTCTTTGTTGTTCGCGTCCGTCACTGGGATTGCTCCGTGTTCTCCGGCAGCTGACTCAACTGCAGCGCGCGGACGTATTGAACGATGGCCCAACGGTCATCGACGGGAATGTTGTGCGCGTATGCCGGCATGTTGCGGAGGCCATTCTTGATCGTCGCGTACAGCTGGCCGTCGGGAATGTGCCGCAGGCGGTCGTCGTGAAAGCTCGGCGCAACGAGGCCGCTCGCGCCGAGAGCCTCAGCGCGACGGGAGACCATGCCCTTGCCGTCACCCGCTACCGAATGACACGGGGCGCAGTAGATCTCGTACCTCTCTTGTCCGCGAGAGACGAACGCCGCGCGGCCGCCGTTGCGCTTTGCGATGCCCTCGGGAGTCTCCATCAACCAGTTCTCGTCCTTCGCGTCCCGGCCGGTCGCCCAATGGATGAACTTCTCCGCCTCGCGAGGCACTGAGCCATCGACGCCAGGCCGCATCGAGCGCTGGTCCGCGAAGAACGGCTGCCGCTCCTGGGTGTCGTAGCGCGGCTGGTTGTACATGTTGCGAATGCCCACGATCGGAGGCTCGCTGCTCTCGGCTCCGATGCATCCGGCGACCAGCGTCGCCAACACCAGCGTGGCGAAAAGAGCACGCATCACAGCACCTCCTCCTCGACGAGCTCGAGGTAGGTCGGGTTGGTGGACTCGAGCAGCGCCTTCGTCCGGTCGAGGTCGAACTTGCCATCGTCGGCTTCGATTGAGATGAAAAATTTGTCGTCGGTGGCCGCCTCGAAACGGTCGGACTCGAAGATCGGATGATTGTGCTGGGGCAGCTTGATGATGCCGAGCAAACCAAAGAGCGTCGCGAAACCACACAGCAGAATCCCGAGCTCGAACATGATGGGAACCATCGACGGGAAGGCCCCCGGCGGCTTGCCACCAACGACTAGCGGGTAACCGGCGCCGATGTTCAACAGGTCGAACGAAAAAGCGTTCGTGTATTGCATCATGACCACCGCCGTACCGACACCGATCATGCCGAAGATGAACGAGATCACACCGATGCGGGTCGGCGGAAGGCCCATCGCCTCGTCCATGCCGTGCATTGGGTACGGCGTGTGGCAGTCCCAGCTTTGGTAGCCGGCGTCACGCACCTTCATCGCCGCGCTAGCGAGCGCGTTCGGGGTATCGTACTCGGCCAGGTAGAGAGCAGGCTTTTTGGTTTCGTTAGCCATGATTTGCCTCACTCCGCCGGCACCGGGGCGGCAGCCACGCCCGGTTCCTCGTCATGCGCTTCGAGCGCATGTAGATCGGGATGCGCCCCCGGCAGCGTCCCTTTGACCTCCGCAATGGCGATCATCGGAATCCAACGAACGAACAACAGGAACAGCGTGAAGAACAGCCCGAATGTGCCGAGGTAGGTCAGAACGTCGATACCGGTCGGGTGGAACATGCCCCAGGAGGACGGAAGAAAATCTCGGTATGTCGAGGTCACGATGATGACGAAACGCTCGAACCACATGCCGATGTTGATCAGGATGCTCGCGATGAACATGATCGGAACGCTCGTACGCGCTCGCTTAAACCAGAAGATCTGCGGCACCACGACGTTGCAGAAGACCATCGCATAGTACGCCCACCAGAGCGGACCCCAGTTGCCGTACTCGTCGAGGATGCCGAACCCGAGGCGGTTGTGGAGAAAGACCCACTGCTCGTATGGGTTGGCCGAGTACCAAGCGATGAAGAACTCCATCGCGTAGGCGTAGCCGACCAAAAGACTCGTCCCGAGCATGAACTTGTTCATCAAATCGAGATGCTTGATGGTGACGATGTTCTGCAGATTGAAGATCGTGCGGCAGATCAGCATCAGCGTCATCACGAGCGCGAAACCACTGAAGACGGCGCCGGCGACGAAGTACGGCGGGAAGATCGTGGTGTGCCACCCCGGAACCACCGAGGTCGCGAAGTCGAACGAAACCACCGAGTGGACCGAAAGAACGAGTGGTGTCGAGATGCCGGCAAAGATCAGGTAGGCCCGCTCGTAGTGCTGCCAGTGTCGATTCGCGCCGCGCCAGCCGAGCGCGAAGAAACCATACGTCCGCTTTCGGACGAGGTTCTTTGAGCGGTCGCGCAGGGTCGCGAAGTCCGGAATCAAGCCCACGTACCAGAAGATGACGCTGATGGTCAGGTAGGTGCTGACTGCGAACACGTCCCACATCAGGGGGCTCTTGAAGTTCGGCCACATGTCCATCTGGTTCGGAAGCGGGAACAAGTAGTAGTCGAACCACGGACGGCCGGTATGAATCGCAGGGAACAGGCCGGCACAAAGCACCGCGAAAACGGTCATCGCCTCGGCAAAGCGGTTGATGCTGGTGCGCCACTTCTGCCTGAAGAGGAAGAGGATGGCGGAGATCAGCGTTCCGGCGTGGCCGATGCCGATCCACCACACGAAGTTCGTGATGTCCCAAGCCCAGTAGACGGGAGCGTTATTACCCCAAGCACCCACGCCTTGATAGAAGAGGTATGCAAGCGCTGCGCTCATGATGCCAAGAACGGAGAGCGAGAGCAGGAACAGGAGCCACCAGCCGCGCGGGGCGGGGTTCTCGGTGACGCCGGCAATCGTTTCGGTGACGTCGTTGGCAGTCGTGCCCTCCGGAAGGAGGTACGTTTCGCCAAGCTCTTTGATGGGTGCGTCGTAGCTACTCATTGGTTTTTACCCATTTCCCTTCAACTTGGGGTTTGGGTTCCGGATTCGCGCGAGGAACGAAGTCCGCGGCCGCGTGCCAATCTCCGCGAGGAGCTTGTAGTTGCGGTTGACCTCGGCCCACTTCGCGACCCTGCTCTTGGGATCGTTGAGGTCGCCGAATGCGATCGCGCTGGTAGGACAGGCCTGCTGACAAGCGCTTTTGATGTCGCCGTCCTTGAGGAAGCGGCCTTCGCGCTTTGCCGCGATCTTGCCCTCTTGGATGCGCTGCACGCAGTACGTGCACTTTTCCATCACGCCACGCATGCGCACGGTGACGTTCGGATTGAACTGGAGCTTCCGCGACTCGGGGAAGTCCTTGTACCAACCGAACTTGTCATCCAGATGACCATGCCAATCGAGGTAGTTGAAGCGGCGCACCTTGTACGGGCAGTTGTTCGCGCAGTAGCGAGTGCCGACGCAGCGGTTGTACGCCATGTCGTTGAGGCCCTCGGGAGAGTGAACCGTCGCGTTGACCGGGCAGACGTTCTCGCAAGGTGCTTCCTCGCACTGCTGACACGTGACCGGCTGGACCGCGATCTCCGGATCGTTCTCGTCGTCGCCGACGAAGTACCGATCGATACGGAGCCAGTGCATCTCACGGCCGCGCTCGACTTCGATCTTGCCGACCGTTGGGATGTTGTTCTCGGCCTGACACGCGATGACGCAGGCGTTGCATCCGGTACAACCATTGAGGTCGATGACCATGCCCCACTTGTGGCCCTCGCTGTAATCCTGCTGCTTCCAGAGCGGCGGCGTGGACACGGGATCGACCGAGCGGTACGAAGCGAAGTCAGGCTCGGCCTTGTACTCGTCGAGCGTCGCGTCGATGGCGATCGGGCGGCCTTCCATCCGGTCGTGCGTCTGGGTCTGCACGAGCCTGTATGTCTCGCTCAGCGCCTCGACTGCGACACCGTCGGTGAAGCCCATGCCATCGCTGTTGCGAATCGCGCCAACGTCGAAGCCCTTGCCGTTGCCGTACCGACCGGCAGCCGATCGGCCCCAGCCGAGAGTCAGCGTGATCGAATTGTCGGCGTGACCGGGGACAATCCAAGCCGGAACTTCTACGCTGGCTTCACCCTTGGTGAGCCGGAGCATCTGCCCGTTCTTCGCCCCGAGCGCCCTAGCGGTCCCCGGCGAAAGCAGCGCTGCATTGTCCCAGACGAGCTTGGTCATCGGGTTTGGCAGCTCGAGCGCCCATAGATTGTTCGCGTGGGTGCCATCCCAGAGCGCGGGGTCAGGCTCGAAGGTCACCTCGAAGTTGCCGACGCCGAGCTTGCTCGGATTGGCGGCCTTGCCAGCAGACGTGGCTAGGGCGTCCGCGATCCCTTCGGCGCGAACGCTCCCTTCGCCGGCCTGCGCCCTCAAGAGCACACCGTTGTGGAGCCCTGCGCGCCAGATCTGCGCTTGGCTCAGCCCCTCTGGGTTGAAGCCGACTAGCAGCAGACCGACCGTCGTCTTGTCGATCTTCTCTTTGTGCGTGGCTTGGACGATGTCGTGGGACTTGGTCGTCTTCTCGCCCGCAATCGTGGCCAAGAGCTCGATTGCGTTGCGGCCACCGTAGAGCGGCGCGATCAGTGGCTGCTGGACCGCGACGCTGCCGTCGAGTGCTTGCTGGTCGCCCCAGCTCTCGAGCTCGTGCGACATCGGCACGTGCCAGGAGCAAAGTTCCGACGTCTCGTCGCGATGACTCGAAAGGTGCACCGAGGTGAGTCCTTCGCGCGCGAGCAGCTCGCCGAACTTCACATCCGCCGGCGCATCGTAAACCGGGTTACCGCCGAGAATGAAGAGCGTCGAGACGCTCTCTTGTTCGGCTGCGAGTGCCGTAATGCCTGCACGGCTCGCGGTGTCCTCGCTGTCGATGACCGGGCTGAGATAAGCTGTCTTTTTGGCATTGCCGAGCGCCTCGTTGATGGCGAAGGTCAACGCATGGACGATCGGCGGTTGGGCTGAGCCGGCAACGACGACCGAGCGGCCGCGATTGGCCACGAGATCGTCCGCAGCGGCGCCGAGAAAGGCGAGGTCGATGCCCTCGACATCGATCCCACCCTTGAGCTTGCCGATTAGATCGCCAAGCGGCATGAGCGCTTGGATGCCGCGACCCGCCAGCTCGACGACGAGCAATCGCGTGAAGCGCTCGATGTCCCGGCTTGGAATGCGCAGACGATGGTCCGCCATTCCACCGGTCACGGAGTAGCTCGACTCCGCGACGTAGAGGCGGGCCATCGGGGAGCTCGGCTTGGTGATGCCGCGCGGCACCACGAACTGCCTACCCGCCACCGTGGAACCGGGCTCGTTGCCGAGGAAGTCGGCGCCGAGCGAGACGTTGACCATGGACTGCCCAAAGTCGTAGACCGGGTACACCGTCGTGCCGAAGGCGATCCGCGCACCCTCACGGACGTTGTCGTCGTCGACCGAGCTGTACGTGTAGAACTTCGCCTTTGGGAACTTGGCGAGAACCTGGCCGCGCATGCGCCGGAACGAAGGGCTGTTCGAAATCGGCGCGAGGAACCGGAGGCCGGCGCCTTCGTCGCCCTCGTGCTTCTTGACCAAGCCCTTGAGCGCCTTGTCGAACGCCTCATCGGAGCTGTTGGCGAGCGCGCTGCCGCTGCGCTGCGCCGGCGACTGCGAGCGATCAGGATCGTAGAGGTCCCAGACGTAAGCCTGGGCCCGCACATCGGTGCCTCCAAAGCTTCGCGTGTGCTGCTCGTTGCCCTCGACTTTCGTCGGGCGGCCATCGTGGCTCGTCACCACCACACCGAGCGTGTCGCGGCCACGCGCAGTCACGGTTGCAAAGTGCGACGGAATGCCAGGCACCAAGTATTCGGGCGCCTTGCTGTACGGAAGAATCTCGCTTTCCGGGCGGCGAATGCAGCCTTGCAGACCGGCAGCCAGCGCCGCGATCGACGATCCCTGAACAAACGATCGTCGAGACACGAGCGCCTTCGGGCTCAGCAGATCGGTGACGAAACCGCCTGGCTTCTCTTCCTGTGCAAGCCGCGTCAGCTCTTCCGGATCGGTGCTCTTGTCTTCGAGCGTCCGCCACATCGATGGACCCTTGCCCGGGCTCAGCTCGTACGATTTTCTACGGGTCATCGGTGGCACCCCGAACAGTTCATCGGTGGGTTGAGGGCCGCTGCGACCGCGGCGCGCTGGGCGAGCCAGGCTTCGTCGGCTTCCCACTTCATATTCGTGACCTCGCTCTTGGGCCGGATGTGCTCCTCAGGATTGCGGTGGCAATCGAGGCACCACTGCATCGCGATTGGCTCCACGACGCCGACGACCTCCATCTGGTCGACCCGACCATGGCAGGACTCGCAGCCGACGCCGGCGTTCAAGTGCACGCTGTGATTGAAGAAAGCGTGGTCGGGAACCTGGTGCACACGCACCCATGGTACCGACTCGTCGGTCTCCCAGCTCTCCCGCACCGCCTCGAGCTTCTGGGACTCCGTGTGGACGACCGAATGGCAGCCCATGCAGGTCTGCGTCGGCGGCACCATCGCTTCGTGCGAGCGCTCCACTTGGGAATGGCAATAGCGACAGTCCAGGCCGAGCTCTCCGGCGTGTAGACGGTGGCTGTATTCAACGGGCTGCTTCGGCGTGTAGCCAACCTGTAGGTTGGGCGGCGTGAAGTAGACCCAGAACAGAATGAACACGCCTGCGCCCAGGCCACCGGCGACGACCGCCAACGCTAGGGGCAAGTAGTTCAACTCGCGGGGGAAAATCTGCATGCTGCGTTTTCTCTTGAGTCCTCTCGGCGTCCGGCCGCCATGTAGGCGAAGCTCGGGGATCAGACAAGTCGGTTCGGCGATTTTCGACGAACGAGATCCTGGGGGCGCTCGCGCGGTGGAACCGCGCCCGACTCTTCCGCTCCTCGCGAGCCCGCTAGGGCCGCTCCAAGTCCCGGTCAACCCTGGAGCGATGGCCTATATCCCCGCCCAGGCGAAAATGGTCAAGCCTTCGGATCGACGCGAACACCGACTGCGAGCCCGTCCGGTGTCGGGATGCAGACCGAGCGATAGTGGCGCGCCATCTCCTCGTGGAAGCGTCGCATCGCCTTGGCGTCCTCGCTCTCGTCGAGCAGCCTGCCGAATAGATACGCGTTGTCGCCGATCAAGAGCCCTCCCGGGCGAAGATTCTCGGTCGCCCATCGGCCGTACGAATCGTAGCTCCCCTTGTCTGCGTCCAGGAAAACGGCACAAAATGGGCCAGAATCACGGAGCTTCGGAAGAGCGTCCGCCGCGTCTCCTTTAACTAGGGTGACGCGATCCCCGAGGCCGGCTTCTCCGATCACCTCCGCTGCGACCCCTGCGTGGAGCGGATCGGCCTCGATGGTCCATAGATGGCCACCCGGAGGGAGTGCGCGGGCCATCCACAAGGCCGAATAGCCCGCAAGCGTCCCGATCTCGACGATTTTGCGGGCGCCGACAAGGCGCACAAGCAGCTCGAGGAGTCGCCCTTCGGCCGGACCGAGTTGGATCTCGGGCATCCCGTGCCGGCTCGGCGCCTCGAATGCGCGCTGGAGCGCACGGTCGCCCGGGTGGTGGGTCCGGGCGGCGTAGTCGAGGATTTGTGCGCTGGCGTACCGCTCACCTGCCCTCGAATCCTGATCAGCCATGAATTCTCCGAAACATTGTGAATTGTTTCCCTTAGTATCGATATTTTCCGTTGGCACCGTTACAATCCAGGTTGTGCCAAGACCGTCGTCACCGCCGCCGGCGCCACCTCCGAATACGCCACTCGGCAACTACACGTTGGTTGACCGTATTGCAGTTGGGGGGATGGCGGAAGTGTTTCGTGCGCTCGAGCCGCGCGCGGTCGGTGAGCCGCGGGTCGTCGTTCTCAAGCGAATGCTTCCGCACATCGCCGAGGAGTCGAACGCGCAGGAGATGTTCGCCGAAGAGGCGCGACTCGCGAGTCAGATCACACACCCCAACGTCGTGCACGTTCTCGGCCATGGCGAGATCGCCGGGCAGCCCTACCTAACGCTCGAGTACGTGCCCGGCTGCGATCTCTGGCGGCTCAACCGACGGCTGACGCTGCACAGCAAGCGACTCGAGCACGACCTCGTCGTCTACTTGGTGCGGCAGATCCTCTGCGGCTTGGATGGGGTGCACAGCGCCACCGATGCTGCGGGCGGCGCGCTCGGCATCGTGCACCGCGATATCAGCCCCTCGAACGTGCTCATCTCAATTCATGGGGATGTGAAGATCGCGGACTTTGGCATCGCGCGCGCTGCGAACGTCAACGCGTTCGACGTGGACACCGCTGCGCGGGCGAACGGCAAGCTCGGCTACCTGGCTCCGGAACAGGTGTCCGGCGGGGACATCGACCTACGCGCGGATCTGTTCTCGGCAGGTGTCATTGCGGCAGAGCTCTTCATGCGGCGGCCGTTGTTTGCGGGCGGCAGCGAGCTCGCAGTGCTGTTGGCGATCCGGGACGCGGAGGTACATCCGTTCGTCGAGTTCCTCCCGCAGCTTCCGGAAGGTCTCGGCTCTGTGATCTTGAGCGCGCTCTCGGCAAACCCCGAAGAACGGCCTCCAACAGCGCGCGCGTTCTGGGCAGCGCTCGAACCTTGGCAAAGCCGCCCAGAGGAAGTGCTCCGCGCCGAGCTAGCCGCGATGGTCGGCTCGATCGCTTGCGAAACGAGGACACGGAAGACCTCCGCGGACACCATCCCCAAGGCAACGATGCCGCCGACGCCCCTGGTGCTGGCCGACGAGCATCCAAGCACGACGAACGTCACGCCGCTCGAATACAAGATCCGCAAGCCGAACGGCGCGACCGTCGGCCCGCTTGCATACGCCAAGGTCGTCGAGGCCGTAGCGACCGGTCAGGTCGACGGTGGCGACCAAATCAGCATCGCGGGCGGTGACTTCCAACCGCTGTCGTCGGTCCAAGATCTCTATCGCCACGTGCCGCCCTCGCGCATGACGCCAACGACGACCCGCATAGAGTCCGCCACTGCCGCAGACCGAAGCGTAGACTTCGAGGATGGCGGCTTCGTGGTCGCGTTGGCACGCACGTTGGTCACGCGACGCACCGGCTTGTGGCTGTGCGAGCAAGGTGGCGTGCGCAAGGAGGTCTACGCGAAGCAGGGCGTGCCTGCGTTCGTGACGAGCAATCTCGCGGGCGAATTGCTCGGCGAGTACCTCGTGAAGAAGCGCGTGATCAACCGAAGCGAGCTCGACATGGCGCTCGCGGTCATGCCGCGGTTCGAGGGCAAGCTCGGCGACACACTCGTCGCGCTCGGTCTCGTCGAACCGCTCGACCTCTTCCAACACATCGCCGAGCAGGTCCGGGAAAAGCTTCTCGACCTATTCACTTGGGCGTCCGGCACCGCGACCTTCTACGAGGGCGTAGACCCGCCTAGCAGCGGCTTCCCGCTGCGTCTCGACGCCTGGGAGATCCTCGACCAGGGGATTCAGCGGCGCATCTCGGAGGGATTCGAGAGTCAGCTCATCCTCGAACGCGGGCAGGACCACATCGTCCAAGCCGATCGCATCGACACCGCGATCGCGACCACCGCCCTCCCCGATGACGTCCGGGCAGCGCTGCTGCTGTGCAAGACGCCGCATACGATCGAAGAAGTGGCGCAATTCGTCACCGGGCAGCCGTCCAGTACCGACCCTCAACGGGGGTATCGGGTCGCGGCGATGCTGCTCAGCCTGGGCGCCGTCCACTGGACGTGACACCGGGCCCTGCGCTCCTTGACCCCTCTCTGAGCGGCTGCTAGCTGTCGCCCGGCTTTCTGGCCGAATTCCATAGGAGTAGCCATGTCCATCGTACGCGTCCTCGTCTCTGACAAGCTCTCGGAAGCGGGCCTCTCGGTCTTGCGGGAAGCCGCTGACGTCGAGCTCGAATTCCGGCCCGGCATGAACGAAGACGAGCTCTGCAGCGTCATCGGAGACTTTGACGGTCTAATCATCCGCTCTGCCACGCAGGTCACGGCGCGCGTGGTCGAGGCGGCAGACAAGCTCCGGGTAGTGGGCCGCGCCGGCATCGGCGTCGACAACGTCGACATCCCGGCCGCCAGCCGCCGTGGCATCGTCGTGATGAACACCCCGACCGGAAACTCGGTCACGACCGCAGAGCACGCCCTCGCCCTCCTCGCTGCGCTCTCCCGCAAGATCCCGCAGGCCGTCGCATCGATGCGCAGCGGCAAGTGGGAGAAGAGCAAGTTCCAGGGCCGGGAGATCGCCTACAAGACGCTTGGCATCATCGGCCTCGGCAACATCGGTCGCATCGTCGCAGATCGCGCGCAGGGCCTGAAGATGAAAGTCATCGGCGTGGACCCCGTGATGAGCAGCGACCGCGCCGCCGAGCTCGGCATCGAGCTGGTGGAGCTCGATGAGCTTTTCCGGCGCGCCGACTTTCTGACGATTCACGCGCCGCTCACCCCCGACACGAAGAACATGATCAACGATGCGGCGTTCGACAAGATGAAGAACGACGCATTGATCGTGAACGCCGCTCGCGGCGGCATCGTCGACGAGGAAGCCCTCGCCCGCGCCATCCAAGAGGGAAAGATCGCCGGCGCCGCGCTGGACGTGTTTGGCCAAGAGCCGATCGACCCCGAAAACCCGCTGCTCGCCCTCGACGCCGTGCTGTGCACCCCCCACCTCGGTGCTTCGACGTCCGAGGCACAGGAGCGGGTCGCAGTGGAAATCGCCGAACAGGCCGTCGCCTACTTGCAACTCGGCATCGTGAAGAACGCGGTCAATGTACCGACGCTTCCGCCTGAAACTGCAGAGCGTCTCGCGCCATACCTCGAGGTGGCCAAGGGTCTTGGAAGCATCGTCGGCCAACTGGATCCGGTCGACGTTCGAGAGCTTCGCGTCACTTGCACCGGCGAGGCGGGCGAGCTCGGTGTGACCCCCATTGCGCGCGCAGCCTTGGCGGGCTTCCTCGAACACCACCTCGAAGAGCCCGTCAGCCCAATCAGCGCGCCGTACGAAGCTCAGGAGCGCGGCATTCGTCTCGCCGAGGTCAAAGAGGCGAGCGACCTCTATGCAGCCGCGATCCGCGTGACCGTGTCCGGTGAGAAGGGGAGCCACACGGCAACGGGCGTCCCGGGCCGCAATGGGGAACCTCGCCTCGTAGCGCTCGACGGCTACGAGATCGACGCTGTCCTCGAAGGCTCCATCATCATGATGCGCAACCTCGACCGCCCTGGCGTGATCGGGTCAGTGGGAACTGTGCTCGGCAACCGCGGGATCAACGTGTCTCGGATGCAACTCGGCCTCGACGAGAAGACCGGCCAGGCCCTCGCGCTCTACAACGTCGACACACCGGTCGAGGACGGCGCGCTCGACGACCTTCGCAAGATCGAAAACGTCAGCAGCGTGCACAACCTGAGGCTCTGAGATGCCCCCTTCGGCGCGACAGCGACGGACCGGGAGCTCAGCGCCGCTCAGCTCCTCGAGCTCCGAGCTGCCGATGGCGCCACCCGGTGGAATGCGAGACCTACTTCCACCCGTGTCCATGACCCGAACCCTGCTCTGGCAGCGGTTGATGGAGACCTTCGATCTCTACGGGTACCAGCGCGTGACGACGCCGCCTGTCGAGTACGCCGAGGTGGTCGAGCGAGGGCTCGGAACCGTCGATCGACGCGACTTGGTTCGCTTCGTCGAACCGGACTCGGGTGAGGTCGCGCTCCTACGTCCCGACATCACGCCTCAGATCGCGCGCATCATCGCGACGCGCCTGCAAGACCGGCCCGCGCCATGGCGGCTATCCTACGAGGGGACCATCGTTCGCCGGCGTCGCGGCCGGGCGCGCAAGCAGCATCAAGTGCTGCAGTGCGGTATCGAGTGTGTTGGTCTCCGGGGCCCTGAAGCCGATGCCGAGGTGATCGAAGTCGCCGCCCGCGCCTGCCAGGGTGTTGGGCTTCGGGACTTCCTCGTCGAGCTCGCGCAAGTGAAGATCGGTACCGAGGTACTCGACCATGTGCCGAGCGGCGCGCGCACCAAAGTCATCGAGACCCTGGCGGCCAAGGACGCGAGCGCGCTAGAGAAACTCCTGAAGGAAGCCGGCGTCGTCGCCGCCGAGCGCAAACGATTGCTGATGCTCTGCACCCTCTACGGGGATCGGGACATCATCGCGGACGCGCGCCGGCGTCTCCGCAACACTGCGGCCCGTCGCGCCCTCGACGAGCTCGAGCGCGTCGTCGAGCGTTTGGAGTCGGCTGGACTCGGCGACCGTATCGCGATCGACCTCGGGGATTTGCGGCGCCACAGCTACTACACCGGCGTGAGCATGACCTTGCTCGCGGATGGTCCCGGCGAGCCCTTGGGCATGGGCGGCCGGTACGACGACCTGCTCGGCCGGTACGGCGCGCCCGCCCCAGCCACGGGATTCGCGTTCGCGGTCGATAATGTTTCGTGGGCGCTTTCAGAGGCCGGCATCTCGCTCGAGAGCGAATTGCCGCTGCGAGCGCTCGTCGCCGGCGGGAGCTACGCCCGGCAGCGCAAGGCAGCGGATCACTGGCGGGCTGTTGGCGCCCGGGTCGCGATCGTGCCATCCAAAACCGCCGACGAAGCCAAGCGGTACGCGAAGGCTTGGGACTACGATCTATTGATTTGGCAATCAGGCAGCGAGGCGAAGCTCACGCGCGTGAAGGACGGCCGTACGCGGACGCTTCGAAGCGAGCCGAGTGACGAGCTCGTCGCTTGGGCACGAGTTGGGAATGAGTCATGAGTGCAGTGGTGGTGGTAGGCGCCCAGTGGGGCGACGAAGGAAAGGGCAAGGTCGTCGACCTCTACGCCCCGTATGCCGACCTCGTCGTGCGGTACGCGGGGGGCGCAAACGCGGGGCACACCCTCGTTGTGGATGGTGAGAAGCTGATCCTGCACCTGATTCCTTCGGGGATCCTCCACCAGCAAACCAAGTGCGTCGTCGGCCAGGGCACAGTCATCGACCCGGCGGTCTTCCTGAAGGAGGTCGAGGCGCTCAACAAACGCGGCATCGGCACGAGCGGCCGGCTGCTCGTGAGCCAGCGCGCACATGTCGTGTTGCCCCACCACAAATTGATCGATGAGCTTCGCGAAAAGCGGTCGGGCGGTGCGATCGGAACGACCAAGCGCGGCATCGGCCCCTGCTACGAAGACAAGGTCGCACGACGTGGAGTGCGCATGGGGGACCTGCTCGATCGCGTGCGTCTGCAAACTAAGCTTGCGGCGAACCTCGAGTGCTGGCGCCCCGTGGCGGAGGACTTGGGTGGGACGCTGCCAAGCGCGGAAGAGGTCGCTACCCAGTACACCGAGCTCGGCAAGGCCCTCGGCGCTTACATTGGCGATGCGGCCGCAATCGTTCGTGCCTCGATCCAAGCCAACGAGAAGATCCTGCTCGAGGGCGCGCAAGGCACGATGCTGGACATCGACAATGGAACCTATCCGTTCGTCACCAGCTCCAACGCCGTGGCGGGCGGCGCATGTGCGGGTGCGGGCATCGGGCCGACTCACATCGGGAGCGCCATCGGAATCGCCAAGGCATACACGACTCGCGTCGGCGGCGGCCCCTTCCCCACCGAGCTCGAGGACGAAACCGGCCAGCAGCTCCGCGACGCCGGCGCCGAGTACGGGTCCACGACGGGGCGACCGAGGCGCTGTGGATGGCTCGATCTTGTCGCTCTTCGGCATGCCGTCGCGGTCAACGGGCTCAACGAGCTCGCTATCACCAAGCTCGACGTCCTCACCGTGCTTCCGGAGCTGAAGGTTTGTGTCGCATACGAGCTCGACGGCGAGCGGCTCGCATATCCGCCCTACGAGCGCGTCGAGGACGTGAAGCCGATCTACGAGACCCTCGAGGGTTGGAACGAGGAGCTCCCCGCCTGTCGGAGCCGGGCCGATCTGCCGCCGGCGGCTCGGAGCTACCTCGACCGAATCGAGAAGGAAGTCGGCTGCCGTGTCGGCGTCGTGAGCGTCGGACCCGATCGCTACGACACGGCGGATCTCGTCGACCCGTTCGGCTAGTCGCCGATCCTGGCGACGAAATCGATCTCGACCTTGGCGCCCTTGGGCAGAGCTGCGACCTGCACCGTGGCCCGGGCAGGCGGCACGAGCCCTTCGAAGAACGCCGCGTAAACCTGATTGACAGTCGAGAATTCACCCATATCCGTCAGATACACGGTCGCTTTCGCGACATCCGCTCGACTGGCTCCCGCTTTCTCGAGAACCGCGTCGAGGTTGCGGAGGACCTGACGCGTCTCAGCTTCGACATCACCCTCGCCAAGCATTGCGCCGCTCTCGGGATCGAGCGCGAGTTGTCCTGAACAGTAGAGCCAGCCCCCGACCGCGACCGCCTGGCAGTAGGGGCCGATCGCAGCGGGGGCCCCATCGGTTTCGATTCGTTTGTTCGCCATGATTCCATGCTACTTCATACGGGCATGAAGGTCGCCACGTGGAACGTGAACTCGATCCGGGCGCGCCACCAGCACGTGATCGACTGGCTCGACGCGGCGCGGCCCGACGTCCTGTGCTTGCAGGAGCTCAAAGCGACCACGAATGAGTTTCCGTTCGCCGAGGTCCGCGAGTGCGGATACGAGGCGGCCGTCTTCGGGCAGAAGACCTACAACGGCGTCGCCATCGTCAGCCGCCTGCCTCTCGAGAACGTGCAGGAGGGGTTCGGTGACGACGAGGACGACCCGCAGGCGAGACTGATCAGCGCAGAGGTCGGCGGAGTGACCGTCCTGAGCGCGTACTTCCCCAACGGCGGCGAGGTCGGCTCGGACAAGTACGACTACAAGCTGCGCTGGATGAAGCGACTGCGCGCGCTCCTCGGACGCAGATTCGACCCGGAGACCGATGAGGTGGCCTTGTGCGGCGACTTCAACGTGGCCCCCTGGGACGACGACATCGGACGGCCCGACGAATGGCGAGCGTCCGTCCTCGCGTGCGACGCGGTTCGCGAAGCGCTGAACGGCGTGGCATCGTTCGGCCTCGAAGACGTCGTCCGTCCATTTCATCCGCAGGGCGGTGTCTTCTCGTGGTGGGACTACCGTGGGCGGGGGTTCGAGCGCGGCAACGGGCTGCGCATCGATCACGTGTACTGCACACCGAAGCTCGGAGCGCGCACCATCGGGGCAGTCGTCGACCGCCAGGAACGCGGGCGGAAGTCGCCCTCGGACCACGCACCGGTGATGGTGGAGTTCGCATGACGGCACTGCTCACATTGGCCGTCTGCGCCCTCGCGCCCGGAATCGCCTGCAAGGCGCTCGACGCTTGGTTCCGGATTGGACGAAACGCTTCTCTGGCTGCGGAGGAGAGGGCCCTCGCGCGTTGCCGGCGCATCGTCCTTCACGTGAGCGTGATCGTGCTACCTGCTTCGGCAGTCGCTGGCGCCTTGTTCGTCGACCCGGCGCTCGCGACGCGCTCGCCGACGGCGGGCGCTTGGTTTTTCGCGAGCCTCTGTGCGACGACCACTTGGGCGAGCATCGCGCTCGCGCAGCGGACCGTCGATGAACGGCGCGCCATGCCCGCACTCGAGACCGTCGGTCGCGTCGTGCAGATGTCAACCGTGCCCGCCCTCGGACTCGGCCTATCGTTGGCGGCGTCATCGACAATCGAAGCGCTCGTTCCCATGGTCCCCGCGGCAAAGGCAGTCGTGGCTGCGCTCGTGTCGTTCGCGGCGGTGGTCGTCGTCAGCCCTTGGTTGGCAATCGAGCTCGGGCTCTGGCGGCGTCTTCCAATCTCGGTTGAGGCGAATGGGATTCGTTGGCGGGTCGCACACCTCCCTGCGCCGCCCCCGTTCTTGACCCACGCTGGAGCACTGCCGTGGCTCCGAACCGTGCTCGTGACCGACGGGCTCTTTCGTCGCGCGCCCGATTCACACTGGCGCGCCCTCATCCAATACGAAATTGGCGGAGCCCGCGAGGCCCGAGGAGAACGCGCCGCGCGCTGGTCCATATCGGTGCCGCTTTCACTCGTCGTCATCATCGCGGCGAATGCAGTCGGCGCGGGCGACCCGCGCAGGCTCGTCGCGGCGACCGTCCTCGCCGTCGTCTTCACCGGCGCTGCCGCTTGGTTTGCCAACCGGCAGCCACCCTCCCCACTCGGCTTCGACCCGGAGGGCCCGTCCATGCAGGAGCTCGCCCAGACGCTGCGGAGCTTGCCTCCTCGCTACGGCCAAGCACTGCCGAGGACCTCGTTGAGGCCGCTCGGCGCTGCACTCTACAATCGGCTGTTCGCTCTCGGACACGACCCTGGCCGAAGGCCGCACACGTGACTCGGACTTTCGCCAGAGCCTTGGTCCTCGCGGCTGCGCTCGGTGCCAGCCTGCTCGCGTGCAGCGGGTCGCGCCACGAGGTCTCCGAGACGAGACCGAGCGAAGACCCCGTACCAGAAGGGAAGCTCCCGGAGGGCATTCGCCCGACGAGCTACCGCTTGAACCTCGAGGTGATCCCCAACCGGGACACGTTTTCCGGAAGCGCGATGATCACCATCGAGCTAGATGAGCCCGGCGCGGTCATCTGGATGCATGGCGAACGCCTCGACGTGAAGTCGGTCTACGCGACTCATGCCACCACGCAGATCGAGGCGACCTGGGAACAGAAGACCTCCGACGGAGTTGCAAAAGTGGAGCTCCGCGAGCCCCTCCCGGCTGGGCGCAGCACGCTTCACTTCGAATACACTGCGCCGTTCGATACGCCACTCCGAGGTCTCTATCGTGTCCGGTCAGGCGGCGAGACGTACGCATTCACGCAGTTCGAATCGATTAGCGCGCGCCTCGCATTCCCTTGCTTCGACGAGCCTCGCTTCAAGACGCCCTTCGAGCTGACGCTCAGCGTTCCGGGCGATCACTTTGCTGCGTCCAACACTCCAGTCGACCGCGCAACGGAGCTCCCCGATGGCCTTCAGCGTATCAGCTTCCTGCCGACGCCCCCGCTGCCGACCTATCTCGTCGCGCTCGCGGTGGGACCGTTCGACGTAGTGGCCGGCGCTACGATTCCACCCAGCGAGGGGCGCCCGTATCCGATTCCGCTGCGGGGCATCGCCGCGAGAGGCAAGGGCTCACAGCTGCAGTATGCACTCGATCACGCCGCCGAGTTCGTCGAGGCGCTTGAGCGCTACTTCGGCATCCCCTACCCCTACCGCAAGCTCGATTTGGTCGCAGTCCCCGACTTCGCTGCCGGCGCCATGGAGAACGTCGGCCTGATTACCTTCCGCGAATGGCTTCTGCTGCTGGACGTCGAACGCGCGACGGAGGGGCAGCGCCGGGCGTTCGCATACGTCATGGCGCACGAGCTCGCCCATCAGTGGTTCGGCAATCTCGTGACCATGCCCTGGTGGGACGACATCTGGCTCAATGAGTCGTTCGCAACCTGGATGGGCAACAAGATCGTCCACGAGCTCCGCCCGGAATATCGCTCGGACCTCGCGAGCCTCGCTTCCGCGCATCGAGCAATGGCGCTCGACAGCCTGACGAGCGCGCGGAGCATCCGCCAACCCATCACGAGCAACCATGACATCAAGAACGCCTTCGATATGATCACGTATCAGAAGGGCGGCGCCGTTCTGTCGATGTTCGAGCATTGGATGGGCGCAGACACGTTTCGTCATGGCATTCAGCTCTACCTCCGGCGTCATCAGGGGGGGACGGCCACATCGAGTGACCTCCTCGCCGCGCTCGATGAAGCATCACCAGCTGACGTGACTCCGCCGTTTCTGAGCTTCCTCACGCAACCAGGCGTTCCGTTGCTTCGGAGCCACGGCGACGCACCCTGCGAATCGGGGCTGCGGCGCATCTCCCTCGACCAAGAGCGCTACCTGCCCATCGGCTCTTCGGGCTCGTCGGAAGCCCATTGGCAGATTCCCATCTGCGTCCGCCACGCCACCGGAACGACCTGCGACCTCCTTGGCGATACCGAAGGTCAGATCGAGCTCCCGGGATGCCCTTCGTGGTGGATGCCCAACGAAGGTGGTGCCGGCTACTTTCGCTTTTCGATGAGCCCGGGCGACTGGAAGGCGCTTCGAAAGACCGGCTACGCGACTCTGTCCGACCCGGGGAAGCAGGCCGTGGCCGATAGTTTGTATGCCGGCTTCGCGAGCGGCGCGATTGAGCTCGACACGTTGCTGCCGTGGTTTCCCCGTTTCGCGGCGAGCTCGCTACGGCAGGTCGCAACCGGCCCGATGTCGACGCTTCGGTTCATGATGGCAGAGGCCTCGTCGCCGGAGACACTTCCGAGGATCCGCGCGTACGCAGGGCGGCTCTACCGCTCGCGATATCGACGTCTCCGATGGCGCGCCAAAACGGGGGATTCGAGTGACACGAAGCTCCTCCGGGGGACGGTCGTCGGCTTCATGGTGATGGACGTTCGCGATCGCAAAGCGCGCGCCCACGCGGCACGGCTCGGCAGAGCCTACATCGGGTACGGGACCGAGCCCGATCCAAACGCCGTCGATCCTCAGCTCGCGAGTCTGGCGCTGGCAGCCGCCGTCGAGGAAGGTGACAACACGCTGTTCGACCACTTGCTCACCCTTCTCGAGGCGAGCACCGATGCTACGACGCGGGGTCGAATCCTAGCCGCACTCGGGCATGCGCAAGACCCTGCACTATCGAAGCGCGCCCTCGACCTGACGCTCGATCCGATGCTCCGCCTCAACGAGGTGTCAGTCGTGCTCGGTGTCCAACTGAGCAACCCGAACACGCGCGACGGGGCTTGGGCATGGCTCATGGAGAACTTCGATGCCCTCGCCGAACGCACGGGTCACGCCCAAGCAGGCAACGCGCCTTGGTACGCGGCGTCGCTTTGCACGCGCGAGGCGGCGGACGAAGTGCAAGCGTTCTTCGAGCCGCGGGTGGCCGCTCTTGCCGGTGGGCCGCGCAACCTGGCTGGCGCGGTGGAGGCGATCAAGCTCTGCGCCGCCAAGGCCGATGCACACCGATCCGCGGTCGACGAAGCCTTCAGGCGCCCGTGAACTTGGGCGCCCGCTTCTCGAGAAACGCCGTCATCCCCTCGGTCTGATCGGCCGTTCCGAAGCCCTCACCGAACGCGTCGCGCTCGATCTTGTTGGCCTGCGGAAGCGGGATGTCCATGCCGTCGCGAATCAATCGTTTCGCGGTGGCGATGGCCAGGGGCCCCTTGGTCGCGATGTCTCCGGCAACTTTCGCTGCGTCCGCAAGAAGCTCGTCGGGCTCGCACACCGCATTGGCGAGACCGATGCGCAGCGCCTCCTCGGCGCTGATCATCTTGCCCGTGTAGATCAGCTCGCGCGCCATCGCCGAGCCGACGCGGCGAGGAAGACGTTGTGTGCCCCCGAAGCCGGGAATGATGCCGAGGTTGACCTCCGGCTGGCCGAACTTGGCTTTCGTCGATGCGTAGATGAAGTCGCACGCCAGGGCGAGCTCGCAACCACCCCCGAGCGCAAAGCCGTTGACCGCCGCGATCACCGGAAATGGAAGGTGCTCGATGGTGCTGAAAACGCCGTGGCCGAGCGCCCCGAACCCGCGGGCTTCTGCCTCGCCCATATCGCGCATCGCGGCGATGTCCGCCCCAGCGACGAAGGCCTTCCCGGTGCCGGTAATCACTGCGGCCCGAATGTCGTCCCTTCGCGAAATCGCTTCGATTGCGACGCTCAGGTCACCAAGGACCTCCTGGCTGAGCGCGTTGAGCTTGTCGGGCCGGTTGATCGTCAGCGTGCTGACGTGGCCCTCGTGCATCACTTCCACAAACGTCATGGCGCGCACTGTAGCCCACGGTGTCCGCCCCGCCACGCGCCGCCCGGTCTGTGAGACACCTCACGTTTGGGTCCCACACGCCTGAACCTTTACGTTGTGAGCAGGGGATGACATCGATTCCAGCACCAGCTTGGGAGATCGCGCCGGCGCTCGCGCCGCCGCTTCCAACGAACGAGCTGCGAGAGCTCGGACGCGGACGCTCCGGGGTCGTCTACGTCAGTCACGAGTCCGAGGGCTTCCCCGTCGCGCGGAAAGTCTTCGGTTCCTCGGGCATCACGAAGCTCGTGCAGTGCGCCCTGCTGGGCGCCCCCAATCCCTACGTGTGGAACGAAGACGCAATCCGCTGCGCCCATCTCCGGCGCGAGATCCTCGCCCAGCTCGTTCAGCGCTGGTTCGATGAAGAGCTCTACGTGGCGCGCTCTCGTGGGTGGGCATGGAACGACGAGGCGCGCGCCTTCGAGCTTCGCACCCAGTTGGTCGACGGCCGCGCCCCGGATCTTCGGCATCCGCTGCGCAGCTCGGAACACGACCACGCGCGCACACTGAGCACCGTCATTCTTCCCAAACTGCAACGACTGCTGATCGAGTCCGGGTTTGACGGAATGGTGTGGCAGGCCGGCAAGGGAAACCCGGTCGCCCTCAACAACTTCCTTCTCGAGACCGTCGATGAGGGCGCCCCACCACGCTGGGCGTGGATCGACCTCGAATCCGGCGTCCCGGCGCTGGCGGCGCTCAGTCCGGTCGCCCTCTTGGGCTTCTACGTGCCGCGTTCGTTTCGTTTTGGCCGACCGCTCTTCGATGACGTCGATGCGGAAAAGCTCAGAGTCTACGTGAACGCGAACGGGCTGCGCAAAGAGCTGATCGACCAAGTCGAGGAGCTCGACTTCCGGCAGAAGCGCTGGAAGACCGTACCGCGGGCGGCCCGCAGTGTCGGCTACCGGGAGGCGCGCGGCGACCTCAGCGAAGAAGAAGCCACCTGGTATCGGGCGCGCCCGATTCGCTGGTATCTCCGCGAAGCCGGTCGCTTGGTCCGCCGAGCGCCTCTAGGGCTCGCGCGGCGAGCGAAGAGCGGGCTCGCTCGGATCGCGGCGCTGCCGTGGCACACGGCGCCCATCTCCGTCGCTAGGTTTCTATGGTCGCAGAAGCATCGCGCCTGTCTGGCCAGGAACTACACCGAGCAGCGCATCGAAGCGTGGGTCGAACGCCGGCAGATGTCGCCGGGAGACGCGCGTTTTCTGCAGACGCACCTGGACCAAGAGGATTCGGCGACCTTCGCAACCGACTTCTTGGTGCACATCGCGATCAAGCCGTTCGTCAAGGGCGTCGAGTACTGGGTATGCCCACTTCTCTACGCGCTCGGTTTCCTGACCGAGGGCTGGTTAGCCCTCGCAATGTTGGGCGCGGGACCGGTCGCCCGGTCGCTCTACACTGGCGGCCGTGTCGTACAAAACACACTTCGAGGAAAGGAACGTCCTTGGACGGCCCTCGCGGTGGGCGCGCTCCCGGTGGTCGGGAACTTCGCGTTCCCGATTCAGTTCCTGCGTTCCTCCCAGACCGAGGAAGACGACCTCGCACGCTTCCTCTTGTACGACGGCTTCGCACGTATCGGCGCGCGCATTCCGATCTGGGGTGGGGAAGACACACTGACCGAGCACACTCTGAATCGCATGGCCGACCACATCGTTCGCACGAAGGACGCCTAGTCGTCTCCGTCGATGAGGCTTCGAACCAGTGCTTCGGCGCTCGAATAGGGGTCGGCGCGCCCTTCGAGGATGTCCCGCAGCTTCTCGTTGACGCGATCCGCGAAGCGGGTGTCGACCTCGTCGAGGAGCGCTTGCACGAGGATCGCTCGGAGCTCCGCCATGCGCCGCCGCTCGCGAATGGCGCCGCCCGCCTCGGTGGTGGTGAGAAACTCGCGATGTTTGGCGAACGCATCGACGAGATCCTCGAGGCCTTCTCGGCGATGCGCGATGGTCTTGACGATTGGCGGCACCCACTCGCCGTCCAGCGCCTGCGGCCCTTTTCGGAGCGTCGACACGGCGGTGTGACCCCGCATCTGGCTCGCACCGGCCGGCACTCTTCGAAGCGAGAGCATCTGCTGAAGGTCTTGTGCGGTCGCGTCCGCGCCCACGCGATCGGCCTTGTTGACCGCGAAGACGTCAGCGACTTCGAGGATGCCAGCCTTGATCGCCTGAATGTCGTCGCCGAGGCCGGGCGCCATCACCACTAAGGTCGTGTCGGCGAGCTCAGTAACCTCGAGCTCATCTTGTCCAACGCCCACCGTTTCGAGGATTACCACGTCGAACGCGGCTGCGTGCAGCACGTGCAGGACATCGCCCGTCGAACGAGAGAGCCCGCCAAGGTGCCCGCGGGTCGCGATCGAGCGAATGAACACGCCTTCGTCCGTGAAGTGTTGCTGCATGCGAATGCGATCGCCGAGGATAGCGCCACCCGAATATGGGCTGGTCGGATCAATGGCGAGCACCGCCACGCGCTTGTCCTGCTGCCGGTAGAGGCGAATCAACCCGTCGACGAGCGTGCTCTTGCCGGCGCCCGGCGTGCCGGTCACGCCGATGACATACGCGTGCCCATCGTGCGCGAACACCTGCTTCAAGAGCTCAGGCGCGTGTCGGTCGCGTTCGTCGATGAGTCGGCACGCGCGAGCCAGCGACCGAATGTCGCCGCCTCGAATCCCGTCGACCAACTTCGTGAGGTCAGCCACGGGCTGCCCCCCTCAAAACAGGCGAGGCGGCCGCGACGGGCCGCCTCGAATGGTGGGCGCAGTTGGATTTGAACCAACGACTTGTTCCGTGTGAAGAAACCACTCTACCCCTGAGTTATGCGCCCGAAGAGCGAGCCTTATAGCCGCGAGTGCGCGCAGGGGCAATGGAAGGCTCGGAGAAGCGGTAGCGACGCACGTCCTCGAAAGGCCCGGAGAATCGGTCGCGACGCACGTGCTCGGGAGCGGGTCCCGCTCGGCCGGCTCCATACGGCAAGATACGACTCGCCTCCCGCCCACTCCCTGTGCCGCGCATCCCGACCGATTCTCCTCCACACACAACCCCCCCTACAAGACACGCGCGGCAGCGCGAGCCCGGAGGGCGAAGCCCGGCGCGCATGCGCCGCCAAGGCAGCGCGCAGCGAACGCCGCGGAGGCACGCTGCCCACTCGCGTGAGAGTGATACTGAACTACGCGGTGGGGGTGGGTGGGTGGTGTTAACTAGACCAAACCAGGCAGCCACTCGTCCCCCCGGCCTCACCACATCCGCGGCAGCGCGACCCCTACTCCGAGCCGCCGCCCAGCTTCGCCTTCAGCAAGTCGCCGAAAGTCCCAAGCCCCTGCTTGGCGGACTCCTTGCGGTACTCCTTCACGGCCTTCCGCTCTTCGTCGAGTAAGCGCGCCCGGACGGAGCAGCGGAGGGTTCCGTCGCGTTCCGAGCCAACGACCTTGACCTGGATGACGTCGCCCTGGGAAGGACCTTTGCGATTTTCGCCGCCAGCGTCCTGGAGCTCCCGGTTCGGGATGAAGCCTCGCCCGCGCTTGCCGAGCATGCCTTCCACCTGAACCTGAGCGCCGCTGTGCTCGACTCGCTTGACGACGACCGCGACATGCGTGCCGGGCTTCAGCGAGCGTGGCGCCTTGCCGACCTCGAGCTCCCCGGACTCGATCGCCTTGGCGTCCGCCTCCGAAAGCTTCGAGAGGGAAATTCGGCGCTGCTCCTTGTCGACTCGCTCGATGACGACGTCGATCTCGTCACCTTCGGCGACGGCCTGCTTCGCGTGGGTGAGCTCTTTGCTTCCTCCGAGCTCCGAGATGTGAAGTAGACCCTCGATATTCTCATGGATCTGGATGAACGCCCCAAAATCGGTGGTGCGAACGACCTTGCCCTTCACCGGAGTTCCGGGCCGAAGCGATTCCTTCGCCTCTTCCCAGGGGTCCGGCTGACATGCACGCATCGAAAGAGACACACGCCCGAAGCGATCCTTGCGGGAGGCCTGCTGAACTTTGAGCACCTCGACATCGACTTCGTCGCCGACCTTCGCGGCGTCCTGAGGCCGCACGCCTCGGCTCCACGACACCTCACTCATGTGAACGAGGCCATCGAGCCCGCCACCGAGGTCGACGAGCACGCCGTAATCGCGCACCTCGAGGACCTTGCCATGGAGCTTCGTGCCAACCTGGAGCTCCGCCATCCGTTCGCGGGCTTGTTTACGCGCTTCCTTCTCGAGGATGTTGCGACGGCTGACGATGATGCTCTTCTTGCCGCCCTTGTCCTGCGGCAACGAGAACTCGCAGCGCTGACCGACGAAGACGTTCGGATCCTCGATCGGCGTCAGCGACATCGCGCTCGCGGGACAGAACGCGCGCACGCCGCCGACGAGCACGTCGAACCCACCACGGTTGAAGCCGTACACGACGCCGGTCACGCGTTGGTGTTGGTCGCGCGCTGCGCGCAGCGCTTTGCGGACGGCGCCCTTGTCGACGATCCGATTCACAATCGCGATGTGCCCGCTCTCCGCTACCGCGCCGATGCGGCCGCGGAAGATGGCCCCAAGTTGCGGCGCCTCGAGCTCCGCGAGCGGACCGAGCAAGGTGAGGTCGGCGTCGGAAAGATCCTCCGGGGGCTCCGTCACTGCCTCGGCCATGGGCACGGGCACCGACTCGGGAGTTGGGTCCGGCTCGGGGTGCGACTCCCGAGCCGGCGCGGGCGCCGGTGCAGAAGGCGCAGCGGTCGGGTCGAAGGCTTGCGCGGCGACCACGGTGTCCGCCTCCCCGAGGTCGTCTTCGGGAAGATCGGTCACCTCGGTGGTGTCGAGCTCCCAAGACGACGCAGCCGCGACCGCCCGCAACATCTCGGGCGTGGGCGCCTCAACCACCGGAGTCGGGGTGGCAGCGGCAGTGTCCGCGCCTGCGCCAGTGTCCGCGCCAGCGCCAGCGTCCGCGCCAGCGTCCGCGCCGGTGTCTGCTTCGCTTCCGGTAGGGGTGTCGGTGTCCGGGAGCAGCTGCACGCCTTCCGGTTCGTGGATCACAATCGGGATATCGCGTGGCTCGTCGGCATCGGCGATCGCGCTTGCCTTCCCGAATAGGTCGACGACGATCGCCCCGTGCTCGATGCGCTCCACGCGGCCGGCGATCACCTCTCCAACCGAAAAGGCATGCTTTCTCGCGGCCCCAGCGAACAAATGCACAAACGGTGCATGATGATGTGACGCTTTTGAATCCCCCGGCGCCTCGCTCGGACCGGCCCCCTTCTTCTTCCGACGCCGCCGTCGCTTCTTCTTCCCCGCACCGGGCGCCTCCGACCCAGTCACGGTATCCGCATGCGCCTCAGCCGCAGCCACCTCGCCGCTGACAGTGTCAGCGTCAGGGCCCGCGTCTGCGTCAGCGTCAGCGCCAGGGCCCGCGTCAGCGTCAGCGCCCGCGTCAGCGTCAGCGTCAGCGTCAGCGTCAGCGTCAGGGCCCGCGCCAGCGGCAGCGCCAGCGGCAGCGCCAGCGGCAACAGCCTCGGCGACAGCCTCGGTAGCAAGAGTGATCGGAGCGGCGCTCTCTGATTCCACCGGCGTCACCTCCTCCGTTGAGGTCTCACTGGTCTTGGAATCGGTTTCAGTCATGCGCAATCCTCGCGCGCGAAAGACGCTCAACGCTGCTGCGGAACGTCCGGGTTAACAGGGTCCCGTAGGTTAGGCAGTGCTCCGGGGCGCGTCAAGCTGTTGCCGCTAGCCCACAAGCCCCCTACTCTCGCCCCCGGGGGGCATGGCAGAGGATGGTCGAGAGCGTCGGGAGTCGGGTCGGGCCAGTGTCCAGCTACCGATCGAGTACGATCGCCTGAACGCCCTCCTTTCCGACTACACCCACAACATCAGCAGGGGTGGGACCTTCATCCGCACGGACCGCCCCCTCCCAGAGGGAACTGTGCTCTCGTTCACCATTCGTGCGCCCCAGCTCGGGGACCCCGTCTTGCTCCGCGGAGTCGTCCGCTGGATCGTAGAGCCGAGCGACGCCGGGGCCGATCGCCCGGCCGGCATGGGAATCGAGTTTCAGTTCGACTCGCCGGACCAGAAGACCGCCATCGAAGATCGCCTCGACCGGCTGATGGTGAAGGCTCTCGGCCCGGCCGCTTTCGAGAAGCTGATGGGCAAACCGGCCCCGCCCGGCCCCGAGGCGCCTTGACGCCCGCGTCGATTCAGGTTCTCCGCGGGGACCTCACGCGGCAAGACGTCGACGCCATCGTCAACGCCGCCAATGAAAGGATGCTTGGCGGTGGCGGCGTCGACGGCGCCATCCACCGTGCCGCGGGTCCCGCCTTGCTCGAAGCATGCCGCGCCATACCCGAGGTTCGCCCGGGCGTTCGCTGCCCAACCGGCGAAGCCCGGATCACTGGAGGCTTCGAGCTCACAGCGCGGCACGTGATTCACGCGGTGGGTCCGATCTACGGCGAACGCGCGAGCGACGCGGCGCTCCTCGCATCGGCATTCCGCTCCTCGCTCGACCTGGCCGTGGAGCATGGGCTCGAGTCCATTGCCTTCCCCGCCATTTCCTGCGGCGTGTACGCGTACCCCGTCGACGAAGCCGCCGCGATCGCCCGCAGCGTCACCCGCGAACGCGCCTGGTCGCTGCGAGACATCCGCTTCGTGCTCTTCTCGGAGCAGGTCCAAACGGCGTGGACCCGCGCGTTTTCCTGAGCCTCAGGAGTCGACGACAGAGAGGCTACGCCGGCTCGGGCTCTCGAGCTTGAGCACTCCCCTCGGACACATGTGGGCGCACATCCCGCAACCGACGCAAGACGCCCGAGTGAAGCTCTGGTCGGTCTGTGCATAGGACCGAACATCGATCCCCATCTCGCAGTAGGTACTGCAATTGCCACAAGAGATGCACATCCCCGGCTTCACCGTGATTCGATAGCGGCCAAGTTTTTGGACGAGCCCGAGGAGCGCAGCCATCGGGCAGAAATTCCGGCACCACACGCGCGGTCCGAACAAGGGATAGAGCCCGGTGCCGACGACGCCCGCCAGCACCGCCCCCACCGCAAATCCATAGAAGCTCTTGAGCGACCAGTCCCGCCAATCGTTGCCCGCGACGACGCGATGTAGCGTCGGATGCTCGGCACCGATCTTCCAATCAACCACAATCAACGCGGTCGTGACCACGGCGAGCGCAAACACGATGCCGATGCTGACTTTCTCGAATCGCCACGACCTCTCGCTCTTGCTGGTGAGATGCCGCCAAGGGTCGCCGAACGTGTTCGCGAGCCCTCCGCAACCACAGACCCAGGAGCAGTACCAACGCTTGCCGTACAGCAGCGCAAGGACGGGCGCGGCAAGCAGCGACCCGAGCACCGTGTACGCCGCGAAATAGAGCGGCAGGCTCTCGAGGGTCTGCGGGTAGAAGTAGTCGTACTTCAGCGGCCAGAAGTAGGAGAAGTAGAGCTCTTGACCACCGAAGAGCGGCATCACGAACGGGAGCGTGAAGCCGAGCGCGATCTGAATCGTGACGTTCACGCCGATGCGCGCTCGGTTGTAGCGGCTGTTCCCGTGACGGCGGAGGTAGTAGACCGCACCCCCGATCATCGCGACCGAATAGAGCAAGCCGTAGAGATACCATCGGTTCCGAAGGCCAACGCTTTCGGACAGCGCTGTGATCGGAGCGACGCCGAACCGCGCCTCGATCTTGTGCTCCCAATAGAGGGCGACATAGAAGCCGATCAAGAGCATCGAAATCGCGATGCCGAGGGGGCCTCGGTTGCGCCATCCCTCTCGATACGTCGCTAACAGCCCGTTTTGTCCTTGTTGGTCCACCCTACGCTCCCGGCGCCCGCAATGGGGGCACCAACTCCGTGTCGAACGCCGCCCGGCGCAACCTCGGCAGCACCCACGACAGGCTCCGCCGCTCCTCGATCCACCGCATCAAGACGCTGTGATCCCAGCGCCGGCCCAACATGTTGAAGCCGACGACCCGGTCGTCCTGCGACACAATCCGAGTCGTGCTTCGAACCTTGTCCTTTTCCTCGAAGAACCAGCTCGTCTCTCGCTCGAGCTTCATGTTGACGAGCCCCGCGGTCGTGTACTCGATGTCCATGAGCTTGGCCGAGTTGTACCAAGTGCCCCGCGCGTAGCTCGACGGCCTCCCGAGGAGCGCCTTGCCCGCCACGCGGCCCTGATCACGCGCGGTGTACCAGAGCTGCTCGGGTCGTCGGCTGCCATCGAACCATCGAACCGAGGCGCAATCGCCCGCGGCCAGCACATCGGGCGCGCTCGTTCGGAGCGCTTGGTCGACCACGATGCCCCCTCGATCGTCGCGCTCGATATCCGCGTCGCCGAGCCATCCGGTGTTCGGTACGACGCCAATCGCGATGACGACGCAATCGGCTTCATGGCGGCCATGGTCGGTCTGCACGGCGGAAACCGCGCCGATGGGGTCCACCTCGAGCGCTTCGACCTCGTGATTTAGGTGGACGTCGACCCCATGCTCGCCCATCCGCTCACTGATCCAACGCGCCTCTCGGGGCTCTAGCGCGATGGGCCAGAACCACTCCTCGCGAATGAAGAACGCGGGCCGGAGCCCAGCTGCGACCGCCACCTCGGCAGCCTCGATGCCGATGAGACCGCCGCCGATCACCGCGGGCTTGGACGCCAACCGCCCGTGCATTTCGGCACCGGGCTCGCGGAACCGGTACGGCGAGTCCTCCGTCGTCGCGGACAGATGCTCCGTCGGGCGCGGAGGCCCGCCACCACGAGACGGGCCTCCGTGAATCTCCTTTTCGTACCAGGCGAGGTCCTGCATCGTGACGAAGTGACCGACGCCATGCGCATCGCTCCCGGGCCAAGGTCCCCTTCGCGGCGTCGAGCCCGAAGCGATCAGCAGCCGGTCGTACGGCACGGGCTCGAGCCCCCCGGCCAGCGACACGCGGTGGCCTGTCGTATCGATGCCCACCGCCCGCGCCCGGACCCGATGGAAGCCAAAGCGCGCGTAGGCGTCCCGTTCGAGCGGCTCGATGTCCCGGTGGCTCATCTGTCCGCAGCACACCCACATCAGCGCCGTCCGTGAGAAGAAGTGGTCGCTCTCCTCCGAGATCAAGGTGATGTCCCAGGCCGGCTCCGCCTCCCGAACCGCCGTCGCGGCCTCCATGCCGGCCACGCCGTTTCCAATGATCACGATGCGCATGCCGCCCACGATACGACGCGGAGGGGTCGGAGTTACAGGCTTGTCGGAACCGCGGCAGGTATTTCCCTCACTATGGCTTCAACGGATTTAATTACTTATGCTGTATCCCATGAGTGAAACTGCAACCAACGCCTTCGTGGCGGGGGTGTTGGTGGGCAAACCCATCTTCCGCGCCCCCGGCATCGTCGTGCATGGGGGGCTCGACCGAGAGGACCGGGAGGTCGCGGTGATCGTGCTTCAGGCGGTGACGACCGACGGGCAGAAGCTCAACTTCGAGAACATCGCCCGCTACGCAGACACCTCGGGCATCGAGATCATCAAAGCGGAGTCGCACGTCATCCTCGCGAGCCCGGAGCCGAAGGGGATCTTTCGAGACTTGCCGTGGAGCTCGTGGACGTCTCGAGCAGCGCGTGCGCTACTTCGTCGAAGTCGCGGCGATCGTTCAGCGCTTCCACGCGCAAGACACCCCGGTGGGCACCCTCTCGCCAAAGTACATCGCGGTCGACGAGGAGCTAACGCCGTTCCTCTTGGGGCCGCGCTTGGCGCCCCGAAGCGGACCGTACGTCGCTCCCGAGACCGCCAGTGAACGCCGTCTCGACTTGCGCTCCGATATCTATTCACTCGGGCGATTGCTCTACTTCGTCCTCTCGGGCGGCGACCCTCCGCGAGAGGCTGCTGCAGTCGCGAAGCTCGAAGAGCTCTCGAAGTATCCCGCCGGCCTCGTCCGGATCATTCGCAAGGCGACCTGCCAGGACCCGGAGCAACGCTATCGAATGGTCGACGAGATGCTCTCGGACCTGGCCAACTTCCGCCAACACCTCAACGTCGGCATGACCCACCCCGAGGTCGAGGACCGCAATACGGGCCTTCTAAGCGTCGTGCCTGACCCGATCGAGGAGCCGTCCATCGCCGCTGCTCCGCCGACGGAGATCCCGTCCGAGCCGACGAAAAAGCCTACGCCCATGTCGAATCCGCTCGACCCGAAGCGAGTGTTCCGGGGGCTCGGCTTGGCGATCGCCTTCGCGGGCATTGCGTTCCTCGTCAGCGAGCACCTCGAGAATTCGGGCGGCCTGACCCCACTGGCTGTCGAAGATGCCGACCGACTCTCGAGCTTCGTGAGCGCGGCATCAATGTCGAGAAGGCAGACCGCCAACGCTCTTCGCTCAGGTAGACGAGTCCTGGGAGCTCCTTTCCGAGGAGCGCCGCCGCGAAGAAGCCGAAGCATTGTTCGCGACGGCGAAGAAGAAGTGGGGCACGCGCGACGGCTTCCTGCATCGGGGAGACGCCATCGTGGCGCAGTACTGGGACTACGAAGTGACGATTTTTGGCAGCTTGCACGGAGACGAGTGATGAAGAATCGCAAACTACGGACCGGCGCTCGAACCGGCCTCAGCGGCTACACGCTCATCGATGTCATGATCGTGGTGCTGATCATCTCCGTGCTCGCGACGGTGGCGGTGAATCGATACCAGGTCTTCGTGGCACGCTCGAAGCGCCCGGAGTCGGTGATGACCTTTCGCGCGCTCGCCGCGCAGCAGCGTGAGTACATGCTGACGCACGGAAAGTACGCGGGCACCTTCGACGCGCTCGGCTTTCGGGTCGAGGGCGGCGAACGGATTTCATCCACCGAGGTGCAAGGCCGCCGGTACAACTACCGGCTCGTCCAGGATGAAGGTCCGCGCTCTTGGTACTGCATCGCCAGCGGAAACCTCGATGGAGATGCCTTCCTCGACATCCTGGGGGCGAGCAACCCCCGATAAAGTGAACGGCGGGTAAGATACCCCACTTGAGGACTGTAAAAATACTCTTATACTGCAATTGAGAGGTGAGACTATGAGTATTTCGCGTTGGACCTTCGGCATTGCGCTCGCAGCGGCGGTCAGTCTTTGGGGACTGGTCGAGGCCACCGCGAGCCCATTTTCTATGTTCGTCCTTTCCGATGATCTGGGCAATCGTGTAAACGGCAGCGCTCCGGATCAAGGCGAGTGGGAGAACGACAATGGGGATTCGGCGACGGATCCCGGTGGCGGCGACTCCGGGAACCAGGGCGGCGGCGGAGATTCTGAGCCGGGTGGCGACTCCGGCGGTGGCGACACCGGCGGCGGCGACTCCGGCCGCGGCGGCGGAGATTCCGAGGGTGACTCGGAGGACTCCGATGGCGGCGGCAGTATGGGTGGCGGCCCCGGCGGCGGCGACTCCGGCGGCGACTCCGGCGGCGACTCCGGCATGGGCGGCGGCGACTCCGGTGGCGGTGACTCTGGCGGCAGCAGCGACCACGGCGACTCCGGTGGCGGTGACTCCGGCGGCGGCAGCGACCACGGCGACTCCGGTGGCGGTGACTCCGGCGGCGGTGACTCCGGCGGCGGCAGCGACCACGGCGACTCCGGTGGCGGTGACTCTGGCGGCGGCAGCGACCACGGTGACTGCGGCGGCGGTGACTCCGGCGGCGGCAGCGACCACGGCGACTCCGGTGGCGGTGACTCCGGCGGCGGCAGCGGCGGCGGTGACTCCGGCGGCGGCGACTCCGGCGGCGGCGACTCCGGCGGCGGCGACTCCGGCGGCGGCGACTCCGGCGGCGGCAGCGGCGGCGGTGACTCGGGCGGCGGCAGCGGGGGTGACTCCGGTTGCGCTTGGTACGACCTCGCATGTCACTTCGGTGGCGGCGACTCCGACGGCGGCGGCAACTCCGACGGCGGCGACTCCGGCGGCGGCGACTCCGGCGGCGGCGACTCGGGCAGTGGCAAGAGCAACAACGGCCACGGGAACAACGAGGACGGCGTCGACTCGAGCAACCCGGGCAACAGCAAGAAGGGCCAAGACACGCTCTGCGACGACGGCACCTACTGCGACGATGAGAACGGTGGCGGCAGTGGCGACTCCGGCGGCAGCTCCGACAGCGGCAGTTCGAGCGACTCCAAGAAGAAGAAGAAGAAGAAGTAGGCGCACGGTAGGCAGTGGCAGGACCTCTTTCCCATGCGTCGCGTCTTCACCAACATTCTTCTTCTTGGCCTAGTCACCGGGTTCGGCGCGCTCCACGCGCTGAACCCGGACCTCTACTACCAGCACGTCCAGGAGGACCAGCCGCTCGAGTGGCTGACCTTCTGGGCGTTCATGCTGGCGGCGTTTTTCTACGGGCGCGCAGCGGTCCTCGAACGCAAGACGACACGCCTGCCGTGGTTCTTGGTCGGTCTCTCGGCGTTCTGCTTCATCGTTGCGATGGAGGAGATCTCGTGGGGCCAACGCCTCTTCGGATACGAGACGCCGCGCTACTTCCTGCAGAACAACTACCAGAAGGAGCTCAACCTCCACAACGTGATGGCGACGAGCATCCGAAAGCTCATCGTCGCTCTCATCCTCGGCGGATATGGGTTGCTTCTGCCGCTCCTCCGGCGTCTTCGATGGACGAGTGGCATCTTCGACAAGCTCGGCCTGAAGGCTCCACCCGCTTCGCTCGCGCCCTCATTCGCACTGCTCTTGGTCGTCTACGTCCTGTACCCGTGGCGCTACACCGGCGAGATCATCGAAGCGGGTATGGCGCTCGCTTTCCTCTTCTCCGCGATGGTGGCGTTTCACGAACGCGACGTGGTCAACGAGCGCCTCGATCGCTGGATGGTGCTCGCGGGCAGTCTCAGTATCGTGGTCGCGCTCGGCTTCGGAAGTGCGTTGTGGTCGCGCGGGCGGCTCTCCGCCGATCCCGTCGTCGCAGAAGTGACCGCGACCGAAATCCGAGCGCTTCGACGGGACATCGCGAAGATCATGAGCAACGCAGATGATCTCTGCGGATACCACGAACGGCTCGCGCACTTCTCGTCGCGACGCCAGGCACACCGATTGAACGATGGGCGGTTCATGCGGCTCAAGGAGTACGGACTCCCCGAGGAACGGGCCGAGTTCTTCATCGACCCGTGGAGCACGGCGTACTGGGTCCGAACCACGTGCGACGACGAGCGCATCAAGGTCTTCCTCTACTCGTTCGGCCCCAATCGTCGCCGCGACTCCAGCAGGTGGAAGCGCAAGGGCGACGACATCGGCGTGATTTTCCGAATCCGGCGGACGCTGCCCGACGGTGATGCGGTAGCGCGCCGCGACTAAGCGCCCGGACGCGGGGCATTAACCCCACAATTGGTGCGCGCGCTCACCGTAGAAATGTAGTTTTTTGTATATACTGAATTCATGGGAGGTGTCAGCATGAACACAACGCGTTGGATCTTGGGGGCCGTACTGGTCGGAGCCGTGAGTGTGTGGGGGCTGACAGAGGTCGGCGCGAGCCCCTTCTCGACTTGGATCTTGAGTGATGATCTTGGAAACCGAGTCCAGGGAAGCGCTCCGGGGCAGAGCGAATGGGAGACCGATCCAGGATCGGGCTCAGATGAAAGCGGCGACAGCGAGGATGGCAGCGCCACCGACGGCGACGGCAGCGGCGGGGGCAACAACGGGCACGGCAACAATGAAGACGGCGTGGACTCGAGCAACCCAGGCGGAGGCAAAGACAACAACGGGCACGGCAACAATGCAGATGGCGTGGACTCGAGCAACCCAGGCCAGGGTAAGGGCGGGCCGAATGCCGAGGTAGACGAATCTTGTGACGGAACCGGCGAGTGCGTCGACGACGAGATCAAGAACGGCGGTGGCGATACCGGCTCGGAAGAGACCACCACCGAAGAGACCAAGACGAACAACGGCAAGGGTAAGGAGAAGAAGTAGTCTCGCCCTGGCTATCAAGTCGAAGGCGCCCTCCGGGGCGCCTTCGTCGTTTAACCTCGATGTCGGCGGCGGTCGCCCTGCGTAACGCGCGGCTTGACGTACTGGCGATTCGGGGCTTCCCTCGGTGCATGAGCTTCCCCACGCCGTTTCGAGCGGTCATCACCGGCGCGGGCAGCGGCCTCGGCCGCGCGCTCGCGCTCGACCTCAGTGGGCGCGGCGCCTCGGTCGTCGTCTCCGACATCGATCCTTCCTCCGCCGAGGAGACGGCGGCGCTCCTGCGCACGCAAGGCACGCGCGCCGAGGTGATCCCGTGCGACGTCACCGATCGCGACGCTGTCTTCGGCCTCGTCGACGAGGCCGAGCGACGGCTTGGCGGCGTCGACTTGCTGGCCAACAACGCCGGCGTCGCCGTTGGCGGCCCCTTCGAGGAGATCTCGATCGAAGACTGGCGCTGGGCTGTCGACATCAATCTTTGGGGTGTCATCTACGGCTGCCAGGCCGCCGTTCCGAAGATGAAGGCGCAGGGGCACGGCTACATCCTCAACGTCGCATCGGCCGCGGGCCTCCTCGCGCCGCCGGTCATGTCTGCGTACAACGTCACGAAAGCAGGCGTCGTCTCGCTGAGCGAGAGCCTCTACTCCGAATACAAGAGTTCCGGCATTCGCGTGACGGTGCTTTGCCCGACCTTCTTCAAGACCAACATCGTCGGAAGCGGCCGAGGCGCCACGACCGCCAAAGACGACGCGCAGATCACCCGTTGGATGGAGCGCTCGAAAGTCCAAGCGCCGAACGTCGCGAAAGCCGGAGTGGACGCGGTGCGCGACGGCAAGCTCTACGTGCAGCCGATGCGAGATGGGAGAATGGCGTGGCGCCTCAAACGAACGCACCCGCAGCGCTTTTACGACAAGCTCAGCGGTGCGCACGAGAAATACCTCCAGCGTCGCCGCAAGCCCTGATTAGCGACAATGGGGAGACGCTGCTATCCATCCGCAACGCCGATGCGACTGCTTTCCGCCTTTCTTCTCTCTCTTTGCCTGCCTGTGCTCGGCTTGGGCCACGCGGCCGCACAGCAATCAGAGGCAGCAGACGCGGGGACCGCTTCCGAGGGAGCCGACGAAGCAGCAGCCGCCTCGGAAGCGATCGAGATCGTCCTCGAGGAGCCGTCGACGATGGCCAGAGAGGCCTTGGCGCACAACGCGCGCATCTTCGACCAGATCCTAGTTCAATCGACGGAGGCGACGATTCTCGAGGAGAAGTTCGCGGCGGCGGCCGGCATCACAGGCGGGGCGATCCTGCTAGGCCTGTCGGCTTGGCGGTTGATCGAAAAGACTCCGCAGAGCGCCTACTCGCGCGGGCTCGGCGTGATGTTCATGACACTCGGAATGGCAGACCTCACCACCGGCATCTTCGCGGCCGCCCGCATCCCGCATGAGAAGCGTCGACTCGACCGCTGGCAAAAGGCCCGCAAGAACGGCGTGAGTGCGGTAGAGCTCGCGCACTTCGAGGGAGAGCTTCAGGCATCGCAGGAGATGCGCAACGGTGAACGCATGCTGGTGCGATGGAACGGTCTCACGCACGCCATCGCCGGCGTGCTGGTCCTCGCGCTCACGCCGGTGCCCGATGGTTCGAGCCGGGCCGACCGGGTGTCCGGCTACGTCGTCGGTGGCGTGTTCACAGCGGTCGGCCTCGGCACGTTTGCGGCGACGTTTCGGCCCACGCCGAGTGAGAAAGCGTGGGAGCAGTACAGCAAGCAGAAGATGCCGGTACCCGGCCACGAGTTCAGCTGGGGCCTCGCACCGCAGATTTCGCGCCGAGGGGCCGGCTTGTCCTTCGGCGCCACGTTCTGATAGGAGGGCTGTGATGGAGCTCGATCAACTGAAAGTCATCGTCACCGGCGGCGCCTCTGGACTCGGAGAGCATTTCGCCAAACAACTTCTCGCTGCGGGCGCTCAAGTCGCCGTCGGTGATGTGAACGAGGAAGGCCTCGCTGCCCTTCCCGAGGGCATTCATCGTCGCAAGCTCAACGTCGCCGACCAGGACGAGATCGCGAGCTTCGTGCCGTGGGCAGCCGAGCAGATGGGCGGCCTCAACGGCCTCATCAACAACGCCGGCGTCATCCGCGACGGCCTCTGGGTCGGCAAGAGCCGCTCGACCGGCCAGATCCGCCGCATGTCGCGCGAAGACTGGGATCTCGTGATCGCGATCAACCTCACGGGCGCCTGCCTCATGGTGCAAGAGGTCGTCGCCCACATGATCGAGCGCGACGAGCCAGGGGTGATCGTAAACATTTCCTCTATCGCTCGGCATGGCAACCGCGGGCAGACGAACTACGTCGCCGCCAAGGCCGCCCTTGCCGCCAACACGCGAACCTGGATGAAGGAGTTTGCGCCCTACGGCATCCGCGTCGCCGCCGTCGCACCAGGGGCGACGGAAACCTCGATGACCGCCGGCATGAACCAAAAGGCGCTCGACATGATTCGTGCCTCCGTCCCCCTCGGCCGCATGGGCCAGCCTGAAGACATCTGGCGCGCGGTGAAGTTCATCTTCGACTGCGACTACTTCACTGGCGAGACGATCGACGTTCACGGCGGCGCAGCGCTCTAGGAGCCAAGCGCGCGCATGATGGCGCGGTGAAGAAAGTACGCCAGCGGCAAGAACGCGCAGCCGATCGCGTACGCGCCCCAAAACGACAGTCGGTCACGCATCAAGAACGGAATGAAGAACAGCAGCGTGATCGGCAACGCGACCACGATGCTCCGCGCCATATCGAACACGCTCCCCGCATCCCGGTGTTGCAGATAGGCCAACGGCAATACGAGCATCGTCGCGAGCGGAAGGGCGACGATGAACCCCGCAGTCGCCGGATAGCGCCTCGAGAGCCACGCCGCGATGCCAATGACCACGGCCGACACGAGCGTGTTCAAGACGAGAAGCATCGCTACTTCCCAGCGGCGACCTTCTCCACGGCTTCGAGCAGGCTCTTGCTGTACACGCGGCCGGTGAGGTTCTTTCGAGTCTGCGTCTCCACCGCGTCCCACTCGGCTTGGTGGACCGAGATGTCGACCTCAGTCATTCCTCTCGTGATCATCGACTCATAGGCCCTGTCGTCGTCGCGGCGAGCCAGCGAGTCGAGCGCTCTTGCGGCCCGCTCACTCGTGTCGAGGAGCGCCTCTTGGTCGGGCCCGGAGAGCTCATCGAACTTCTCCTGCTTGATCAGGGAGCCGCCGACGATGATCGCGAAGTTGTCCTTGGCGACGTAGTTCAACCGCGTGTACCACTGCATCGCAACGGCTGCGATGGACGAAGTGGGAACGACGTCGATCATGCGCGTCTGGAGACCGCCGTATACCTCCGGAACCCCCATGCGCACAGGGTTGGCGCCGATGATCCGCATGAGCTCGGCAAAGATGGGATCGTCCTTCCAGGCCCAGGGCCGAAGCATCTTCAGGTCCTCGGGCTTCGAGAACTTCTCGACCGAGAAGATTCGGTTCTTGCCGGCCTCGCCCCACGCCATGTTCTTGAAGCCGGCAGCCTCGAACATCTCGTTGAAGCGGGGTCCGAGCTCGGTGCGGGCGCGCTCGAGCTGATCGTACTCGGTGATCAGACCGGGCGTGCTGAGCACCAGGACCGGTCGCACGACCATCCCGAGGCCGGTCGTCGTGACTCCGGCTGCATCGACCTGTCCGGCGCGTACCTTGCGGATGAAGTCGCGCTCGTCTCCCTGGCTGCCACCAGAGTAAAAACGCAGCTCGACCCGGTTCTGGGTCGCCTTCTTCAAGCTCCGGTTCCAGGCCTTCATGACTTTCATGAACGCCGAGCCGGGCGGCGCAAGCGACGCGAAACGGATGACGGTCGCGCCCTCCGCATCGGCCCCCGGAGAAGAGACGGCGCCAGGCAGGAGGAATGCAACGACGGCGAGGGTCGCCACGAAGAGCTGCCTCCCGCGAGTCATCGCCTACTCGCTGAGCTCACTGAAGTAGAGCTCGATGTTGTCGAGGTAACGCGCCGCCCTGCGCCGCGCCAGCGTGTTGCTGAGACGGGCTTCTGGGAGCACGTCGCCCGCCTCGAGCACCTCCTCGAGGAGGGCCTTGAAGAGCTTGTCGTCGCCCACATTCACCGCGTAGTACCGAGCCATACTCATCTGAACCATCAGGTTCCGTCGTTCGGTCTTGACGAGCACTTCGTCGAAAAGGAGCTTGGCGCGGTCCATGTCGGGCGGGAACTCAGAGGCCGCCAGGGTGGCCATCGTCATCTGCCCGATCATGAACATGAAGTCCGGGTCGAGCTCGACCGAATACCCGAGGAGCACTTTGGCGAGCGGCAGGTCGGCCACGGTGTCCATGTCCTCCATGCCCATGTTGATGCGCGCGCCGAGCGAAGCGCCTGACCACAATAGGATCGCCGCGTCCTCTTTCTCGATGAACACTTCTCGGAGCCAGGTGTCGAGCGTATCGATCCCGCCCTTGAGCGCCGCGTCGAACCCGGGATCCCGGTTGCGCAGGAAGTGCTTGGAGAGCTCCCATGCGCGCGTGTACATCACGAGCGCGCGGCGGCGAAGCGCGTCCGCTTCTTCCCACTCATCCTCTAAGTCCGCGATCTCGACGCGATCCTCGATCCACCCCGTGCCGTATCCGATATACGCTGCGACGAGAGACATCCCTATCGTTTCGTTGTCCGGGACGACCCGCAGCAAACCCTCGAGCTGGATGATGCTCGCCGGAAAGGACTTCCCGACCAACTCGTAGTCCCAGTGCTGCTCGATCCCGGGCGCGGCCCGTCCAAAAAGCTCCGCGGTCGAATCGGCCGCCAGCTTCTCGGTATCACACCCAGCGAGAGCGAAGAGCCCAACAACAAATACAAGAGTCCCCAAACGTCCGAAACGGCGCATAGCGGGCTAGTGAAGCGGAAAGGGTTCGGGAAGACAAGGGAAATCGGCACGCGTCTTCGGCTCGCGTCGGCCTCTGCGTTCACCCAGTTCACGGCACCCGTTTCTCGGTTCACAGCTGTGAGCGCTCAGTTCTGAGATCTAGGTTCTGGGTTCTGAGAAATGCGAAATGCGTGGGTTGGAGCACCGGGCGTGAGCGGCCGCCACACCACCCGTGCGCGACACGCACACTTGGCCCGTCATCGTTGCCGAGCGGTCGCGAAATCGGGTGCAGGGTTCGCGGCATGGCTCTTGCAGACCCCCTCCGCATGCATTCCCTTCACTCATTCCTGCTTTCGGCTGCGCTGAGCATCTCGACCCAGGCCATGGTGCCCTTGTTGGCTAGTGCGGACGACGGACCCGAACTGCAACTCGAGCATGCAGACATCGATGCGTCCTACTCCGCTCCGCCGAATGCAGCCGGACCGCCTGCCAAGCGAAGGGAGTGCTCCGCTCGATACATGGCCGGACCCGGGGCCGGCATGCCGCTCGGTCTGGGAACGGCGGGACTCGGTTCGGCGTTCGTGTTCCGGGCAAGCACCCCGGGCAGCAGCAGCTCGTCCGACCGGTTCAGCTCGCGTGCCGCCGGCATCGCGGGGAGCGTCATGATCCCCGCAGGTGTGGCGACCTTCATCTATTCCGCCATTAAGGCCAAGAGGAACCGGCGTGAGCGCCAACGTGTATGCGGCCGGCCCCCAAGGGAGTCGTGGCGCTTGAGCGGGATCGATCCGCCATACCAAGAACGCCGTACCCAGGCCTCGAGCCCTGCGGCCCTGGGTACCGCAGTGTCGGTGAGCGCGATCGGCGTTGGGAGGTTTTGGTTGAATCCACCCACCCACCCCCACCGCGTAGTCCTCCCTCCGCGGCATTCGCTTCGCTTTGCCTTGGCGGCGCACGCGCGCCGGGCTTCGCCGTTCCGGCTCGCGCTCCCCGCGGGTCTTGGGGGCGGGTCTTGTGCGTTCACACGGTGTCGCAGCCCTTCTTTCGTAAAGAGTCGTCCATGAGGGGCTCGGAAAAACGCGATTGGGGTTGGAGCGGGCGTGCGAAGTGACAATCGGCACGACCGCAACCACCCCCGATTGGCGCGCCGCACCGAGGGGCGGCGTGCGTGGCCTGACCTCCCCAGTTCTTCCGGCCACCTCTGCAGGCCGCCCCGTCCCGTGAAACCCCTGTCGGGTTTTTCCGTGCCCCGCGTGTACCTCGACGCCAGGGCGTGCTGAGCTCAGCGTTCAGCGAACGCGAACGACGTCGGGAGGTTTGTTTACATCCAACCCGCCCGCCCCCACCCGTATTCCTCCCTCCGCGGCGGTAGCTGTGCTCCGCCTTGGCGGCGCTTCGCGCCGGGCTTCGCCGTTCCGGCTCGCGCTATGTCCTACCCTGCGGGCTCGCGCTGCCGCGCATGCGTTTGACCCGTCCTTCGCAGCGGGTTACTCCGCCGCGAGGGATACGATGACTCCAGGGGAATGCCGCGATCAACTTCAAGACCTCGCACAGCGTATGGATTCGCTGGGGAGGTATCTTTGACCTCGACGGTCTTCGCCACAACATCGATCGACTGACGAATCTGAGCCTCGCCGCGGGCTTTTGGGACGACCAGCAGAAGGCCCAGAAGATGATGCGGGAACGCTCGTCCTCAGAGGAAACCCTCAAGGAATTCGAGCAGGTAAACGCAGAAGTGAAGGATCTGCTCGAGTTCTTGGAGCTCGCGGCGGCTGAGGCCGACGAGGGGGTCATCGCCGATGTCGCCGAACAGCTCCCTTCGCTCGAGGCGGAGGTCCGTGGCCTCGAGCTCAAGCGCATGCTCACCGCGGACGACGACACGGATGCAATCGTGACCATCAATCCGGGCGCCGGCGGCACCGAGGCGCAGGACTGGGCCGAGATCCTGCTCCGGATGTACCTGCGATGGTGCGAGCGACGAGGCTTCAAGACGGAGCTCCTCAGCAAGCAGCCGGGCGACGAGGCCGGCATCAAGGACGCGAGCTTCGTCGCGCGCGGGCCCAACGCCTATGGCTACCTCCGAGCCGAGAACGGCGTGCACCGCTTGATCCGGATCAGCCCGTTTGACGCCAACAAGCGCCGCCACACCTCTTTTGCCGGCGTGAGTGTCGTCCCGGACCTCGGCGATGAGCTCACCGAAGGCGAAATCGAGATCAAGGACGAAGACCTCGAGGTCTCGACGATGCGCTCGGGCGGCGCAGGCGGGCAGCACGTCAACCGGACCGAGTCGGCCGTTCGCATGAAACACGTCCCGACCGGCTTCACAGTCCGCTGCGAGGCCGAACGTTCCCAGCATCAGAACCGGGAGACGGCACTCAAGATGCTGCGTGGGTTGTTGTTCGAGAAGGCTCGGCGTGAAAAGGAGCAGGCCTTCGAGGAGGCGTTCCTCAACGACCGCGCCGACATCGCCTTTGGCTCCCAGGTCCGCACGTACACGCTCCAGCCTTACACCATGGTCAAGGACGAGCGGACCGATCACAAAGCCACCAACGCGGATGCCGTGCTCGACGGCGACCTCGATCAGTTCATCGAGACCTACCTCTTGATGAACGCGGAAAAGAAGCAACAGAAGAAGAAGGCGGGCGAAGCCCAAGGGGACTAGAGAAGTGGCCACTGAAGACGAGCTGCGACAAACACGGCTGAACAAGGCGGAGAGCCTGCGGGAGCTCGGCGTGCTGCCCTACCCGAACTCCTTTCGAACGACGGCGGAGCTCGAGCAAAAGCGGCGGCAGGTCGTCGCGCTCGCGACGGACGAGGAGGCCCGCGCAAAGCTTCCACTCGAAGACGAGCTCAGGGACGACGCACCTCGCCTGCCGTTGTTCGGTCGAGTCGTGGCCAAACGAGGTCCGTTCCTGGTGATCCGGACTCCCCATGGCGACGCCCAAACCCTGGTGCGCCCGGACAGCCTGCCCGAAGCCGATGCCGCGCAGCTGAAGCTCCTCGACCTCGCCGACCACGTGATGGTCGAAGGACCGGCAATTCGCACGAAGACCGGTGCGCTCGCAGTGAGCGCGCGACGCTACGTGCATCTCGGCAAGGCGCTGCTGCCACCGCCTGCGAAATGGCACGGCCTAAAAGACGTCGAGAAGCGATACCGAGAACGCTATGTAGACCTCTTCGCCAATCCCGCCGTCGCCGAGGTGTTCCGGGCGCGGACCCGGATGGTGCAATCGCTCCGCCGCTTCCTCGACGAGCGCGAGTTCCTCGAGGTCGAGACGCCGCTGCTCCACGCGATCCGCGGCGGCGCAACCGCGAAGCCCTTCGACACACACCACAACACGCTCGACCTCGATCTGATTCTGCGCATTGCGCCCGAGCTCTACCTCAAGCGGCTTCTCGTGGGGGGCTTCGACCGGGTCTATGAAATCGGCCGCGCGTTCCGGAACGAGGGCATCAGCACGAAGCACAACCCCGAGTTCACAATCCTCGAGTTCTACATGGCCTACGCGACGCACGAGGACTTGATGGATCTCGTGGTCGAGATGCTCCGTTCGGTCGACGCGGACCTCCGGGTACGCTTCCCCGCGCTCACCGCCGAGCGCTCGTTCGACCTCGAGGCGGACTGGAAGCGCGTGCGAATGCGAGAGGCGATCGCGGAGCGCCTGCGGCGCGCGGGACAGGGCGAGGTGCCCGCGACACCGTGGAGCGAAGCGCTCTCCCCCGACGCCACCGACGACGAAGCCACCCTTGCCGCTTCTTGCAAGGCGATGCTCCCGAAGCTCGACCCTGCGGAGCAGAAACAACTCCGCCGCTGCGAGACCCACGGCGAGCGCGTGTTTGCGGTCTTCGAGCTTCTGGTCGAGCCGGATCTGACGGCGATGTACCGGACGCCGAACGGCGAGCAGTCGGTCCCGGTCTTCATCACCGAATTTCCCTGGGAGATGTCCCCCCTCGCCCGGCGAAACGACGACGACCCAGCGTACGTGGACCGCTTCGAGCTCTTCATCGAGGGGCGCGAGCTCAGCAACGCGTTCAGCGAGCTCAACGACCCGGACGACCAGGCCGCTCGCTTCGAAGCCCAGCTCGAGAACCGCGAGCGCGGCGACGAAGAGGCCATGGACTTCGATGCGGACTACATCCGCGCACTCTCACACGGGATGCCGCCCGCCGCAGGCTTCGGCCTCGGTGTCGATCGATTGGTGATGCTGTTGTGCAACCAACCCTCGATCCGTGACGTGCTCTTGTTCCCGCTGCTCCGCCCGGAGGCCGAGTGAGCGAAACGCGGCGGCCCGAGATCTGGACCGGAGTGCTTTGCGGCTTGGGTGTCCTACAGGCGGCGGCCGTGCTGGCGTTCGCGGGTACGAGCACACGATGGTTTCAAGCGCAGCTCGCCGACGACGTGCTTTGGATACGGCTCGCCATCGGATGGGCCACGGTGCAGCTCACGCTGTTGCTTCTGAGCGCCGCGGTCGCCCGCCGTGCCCTGAAGCTTCCCCGCGGAGCGCGCGGTCGTGCTCGCCAGTTGGGGTTGGGAATCACCGCCCTGCTCCACGCACTGATCACCACCGTAACGGTTGGCATCCTTCTCTGGGGGGCCCACGCCTCGGTGGGCCACGTGCTGGGCGGGACGGTGGCGAGCCTATTGTTCGGGCTGACCCACCTCGCCTACCCGGACCTGAACCTCGAGTGGCTCCCCACGCTCTATCACGCGGGCAAGACCCTCCAAGGCATCAGCACCGCCCTCGTGGCCGTCTTGAGCGCGTCGTGCTGGTTCTTGATCCCAGCCGAGCGCCGGCAGAGATTCTGGTGGGTCTTCGACGGCGCGCTCGTACTTGCCTTCATTGCGGTGAGCTTCTCTTTTCCGGTCACACCGGCTGAGGGCGACGACGCAGGCCTCGCGCGGGCCGTCGCTCGCGTGTCTGTGACGACGCTATTCGTCGTGCGCCTCACTCTGCGACTCGTCGGCCCGATGCTGACCGCGTTCGAGCGCATCGGGTTCCGATCGATGGTGGCCGCGCGACACCTCCGCGCCAAGAAGACCGGGTTCCTGGCGGCAAGCAGCACGCTTTCGATTCTCGCAGTCGGAGTGTCGACCTGCATGCTCATCTCGACGCTCAGCGTGATGGGCGGGTTCCGCGCGGACCTGAAGAAGAAGATCCTCGGCAATCATGCCCACATCGTCGTCGACCGCGCGTACGAAGAACTGAGCGACTGGCAACCCGTCCTCCGCCAGGCGCGCGAGACAGAGGGCGTCGTGGGCGCCACCCCTTTTCTGCAAGTCGAGGTCATGGTGTCGAGCCTCTCGAACCGGGCGGGCGCCATCCTTCGCGGGATCGACCCGGAGACCGTCTCCGAGGTCACCGACCTCGCCCAGAACATGACCCACGGGAAGCTCGAATACTTGCAGCACCCGGAGCAGATTCTGAGCCCCCCGACGGGGTCCATCAATATGGGCGCCATCGACGCGATGATCGATGGTGCAGAGCGGGCCGCGGCTCGAGGGCTCCCGGAGGACAAGCCGGAGGATGCAATGCCGGGCCTGATCGTAGGGCAGGAGCTTGCGCGCGCGCTGCGGCTCGTGGTGGGCGACCGGGTCACCGTGGTCTCGCCACGGGGGGACCTCGGCCCCACGGGTCCCATCCCAAACACCCGCTCGTTCCGGATCGCCGGAATCTTCTACAGCGGCATGTATGAGTACGACATGAAACACGCGTACATCGACCTCGGCGTCGCTCAGCGCTTCTTCCGATCCCCCGATCGAATCAGCGGCATCGAGATCAAAGTTGAGGACGTCGAGCGGGCGCCGGCCCTCGCGGCGGCCCTCGGGCCCGCCCTTGGAAAAGACGAGCTCCGGGTCCGCGACTGGAAGATGATGAACCAACAGCTCTTCGGCGCGCTTGCGCTCGAAAAGCTGGCGATGTTCATCACCCTCGGTATCGCCATCCTGATCGCCGGCTTTTCGGTCTTCGGCACACTCACCCTCCTGGTACAGGAGAAACGACGCGAGGTAGGTGTCCTCAAGACGATGGGGACCTCGTCCGCAAGCGTGATCCGGATCTTCGTGATCGAAGGGCTTCTCATTGGTGCGGCGGGAGGTCTCATGGGGCTCGGACTTGGGTTCGTCCTCACATTCGCCGCAGAACACTTTGGAATCCGGATGAATCCCGAGGTCTATTACATCGACAAGCTCCCCGTCCATCTCGACCCCACCGAGTTCGCCCTGGTGGGCACCGCCACCGTGGTGGTATGCCTCGCTGCAACTCTCTTTCCCGCGTATCAAGCGAGCCGCGTGCGGCCCGTCGACGCGCTTCGATACGACTGAATTCACGCCCTCGATGTCCGATCCACTCGTCAGCGTGCGAAACGTGAGCAAAGCCTTCCAGCACCAGGGCCGCTCCCTCCTGGTGCTGGACGGTATCGATCTCGACATCGCGAGCGGCGAAATGGTCACAATCGTCGGGCCCTCCGGCGCAGGCAAGAGCACCCTGCTCCACCTCGTGGGCACACTCGACCTACCGACCGAGGGCCGAATCTTCTACGAGGGCCAGGACGTCACGCGTCTGGGAAGCTCTGACCTTGCGGAGTTTCGCAACCGAAGCATCGGTTTTGTTTTCCAATTTCACCATCTCTTGCCTGAGTTCACAGCGCTGGAGAACGTGATGATGCCGGGCCTCATCCAAGGTCGCCACCGATTCGAAGAACGCGCCCGGGAGCTCCTCGAGGAGGTGGGCCTGTCGGCGCGTCTCACCCACCGTCCCGGGGAGCTCTCGGGCGGCGAGCAGCAACGCGTCGCGCTCGCCCGGGCTCTCCTCATGGAGCCGAAGCTGGTGCTCGCGGACGAGCCAACCGGGAATCTCGACAGCCAAACCAGCGAATCGGTTCAGTCATTGTTCTTCGATCTGAATCGCCGGCATGGGACGACGTTCCTGATCGTCACCCACAGCCGAGACTTTGCGGCCATGATGCCGCGTCGGGTTTCGATGAAAGATGGCCGCATCATATCGGACGAACGGCGCCCCCCAACCCCTTGAAAACCAAGGAAAACCAGCTTGACCCCCCTTTAGGGCACGGCTATAGCCGCCCGGATCGACAACTCTGACAATGCGCCGTTTCGCCCCTGCCATAGCCCTGACGCTTGCAGGGCTCGCTTCCGTGGCGGGCGCTCAGAGTGAGGAGAACATGCCTCAGCCGCCGCCCGCGGCGACCCGGCCTGTTCGCACGTCGCCAAAGCCGCAAGCGCCACCCGAGCCGCTCTCTCCCGACGACCCCGAGGGCGAGGACTACACGCCGGTTGAGGATGCCGACGCAGCCATCCGGGTCCCCCGCACCAGCTGTCACGGCAAAGAGATTCGGCGCGTCGTCGTCGTGGGCGCGCGCCGGGTCGACCCGGACGATGTCCGCGCGACGATGAAGCTCCGCAAGGGCGACACCTGTCGCGACCCAGCCGTCACGCGGGACGCCAAGGCGCTCTGGAACATGGCGTACTTCGACGAGCTCCAGATCGAGGCCGACCCGCTCGGGGCGGGCATCAAGCTGACGATTCGAGTCATCGAGCGACCCGCCATCCGGAAGGTCATCTACAAGGGCAACAAAGAGGTCGATGTCGAGGACATCGAAGAGGCGATCACTCTCGAAGAGGGCACCATCCTCTCGGTGCCCGAAGTCGAAGACCAGGCGGACGCGGTTCGGCAGCTGTATTCCGAAGAGGGCTTCTTCCTAGCGGACATCAAGTACGAGCTTCGGCGCGTGCCGGACGACGCCAACCAAATCGACGTGATCTTCAAGATCGACGAGGGGGCTGCAGTCGAGGTCCGCCGAATAAGCTTCGTCGGCAACAAAGAGCTTCCCGCGGCCGAGCTTCTCAAGATCATGCAGACCAACGAGACCGGGATGTTCTCGTTTCTGAGCGACCGAAACAAGTTCAGTCGAAGCGCCTTCGACGAAGACCTCACCCGCGTACAGGCCTGGTACTACGACAAGGGTTTCCTGATGATGCGGCCCGGGCGACCCACGGTCGAGCTCACCGCCGACCGCGCATACGTCGACATCACAATTCCCGTCGAGGAAGGCCCGCGCTTTCGAATCCGGGAGTTCGACGTCATGGAGACGGACGGAGCCGGCAACGAGGTCGAGACGATCGCGCCCAAGGCCGAGCTCCGCGAGATGGTCAGGCTGAGGCCCGGTGACTGGTTCAGCCGCAGCAGGATTGCCGAAGGCATCGAGCAGGTCACGCGGACCTACCGGGACGCGGGGTATGCGCTCGTCGAGATGGTACCGGGCACCGACCTCGACGAAGAAAACCGCTTGGTCGACGTCACGATCAACATCCTCCGCGGGCCGCCGGTGTATATCGAACGCCTCCATGTGCGCGGCAACACCAAGACCCGCGACGCGGTGATCCGGCGCGAGTTCCGACTCAGCGAAGGTGACCTCTACAACCAGACCAGGCTCGAAGACGGCCGCGCACTCGTGAATCAGCTCGGTTACTTCGAACGCGTCGACGTGTCCGAAGAGCAAGGATCCGCGCGCGACCAGATGGTGATCAACGTCGAGGTCGCTGAGAAGCCTACAGGCACGTTCCAAGTCGGCGCCGGGTTCTCCTCGCTCGAAAGCTTCATCGTCACCGCTCAGGTTCAACAACAAAACCTCTTCGGCCGCGGCCAGACGCTCGGCCTCAACCTTCAGCTCTCCGGTATTCGACAACAGATCGACTTGAACTTCGTCGAGCCCTGGTTCTTGGGCTCCGAGTGGAGCCTCGGGTTCGGCCTGTTCAAGCGCATCCGAGACTTCCGAGATTTTCGCCAGGACTCGACCGGTGGCAACATCACGACGGGACATCCGCTCTTCAACCCGCGATTCAGGATCTTCCTTCGATACGAGTTCGAGAACGTGGTCATCTCCCAGCCGCGAGGCAACCTCCTCGGGGTCGGCGGCGAGCTTCAGAACACCTTCTCGAACATCTTCATCGCCAACGCGTTCCGCGACGGCATCACGAGCTCGCTCCGCTTCACGGTGAACTGGGACAGCCGCGACAATCGCCAGTCGACTACGGGCGGCATATTCGCCAACTACGCCGTGCAGATCGCCGACCAATACCTCGGCTCCGACAACACCTTTGTCCGCCAGACCAGCTTCGCGCGCTTCTACAAGAGGGTCTTCGGCCCGGTGATCTTCAAGGTGAACGCCGAGCTCGGGCTGATCACGTCTCGGCGATACGTTCCGGTCTTCGAGCGCTTCTATCTCGGCGGCATCTTCACGATTCGCGGCTACCGCTTGCAGTCTGTGGGTCCCCATGCCGGCGTGGCATCCGCGGGCGATCCAAACCTGCCGATCATCGATGAGGGCCGCCCGATCGGTGGCGACTTCCAAGCGTTCTACAACATCGAGTTCGAGTTCCCGCTCATCGAGGCCGTCGGCATAAGGGCTGTCATCTTTACGGACGGCGGCAACGCATGGAACTTGTTCGCCTTCCGCGACCAGTTCGGCAACTGCCAAGCGCCGGTCGCGCCGGAATCCGATCCTTCATCCCGCCCCTGCGGCATCAACGGCCTTCTCCGCTACTCGGTTGGCTTTGGCATCCGCTGGTTCTCGCCACTCGGACCGCTGCGCTTCGAGTGGGGCATTCCGATCAAGCGGCGCCCCCAGGATGACGCGATTCGCTTCGAATTCACCATCGGCCAGTCGTTCTAGGCGAATGGAACTCGGCCCCCGAGCGTATCACCCCTGCGGCTTGACCGCCTAGCGGCGAACGGCTAGCTAGGCCGGGCCTGAAAGGAAGCTCTACATGCGCTCTAGCAGTATCATCATTTTCGCGTTGGCCACGATGGTCCTCGCCGGATCCGCCAACACAGCCGACGCGCAGGTCAAGATCGGCGTGGTCGACCTTCAGCGCGCCATCAACGAGACGGAAGATGGTCGGCAGGCCAAGCGTCGCCTCAAGAAGCTCTTCGACGAGCGGCAGAAGTCGCTCGACGCGAAGCAGACGAGCCTCAAAGCGCAGAAGGAGAGCCTCGAGCGCCAGCAGGACGTGCTCAGCGAGGACGCGCTCCGCAAGAAGGTCGAGAAATACCAGATCGACCTCCAGGAGCTCCAGAATGAGTACATGCAGTACCAACAGGAGCTCCAGGGGAAGGAAGCCGAGCTGACCCAGGTGATCCTCGAGAAGATGCAGGGGATCCTACGGCGCATCGGCCAGACGGACGGCTACACGTTGATCATCGAGGCGAACGAAGGTGGTGTCGTGTGGGTGCCCTCCAACCTCGATCTCACCGACGTCTTGATTCAGCGCTACAACAAGCAGGCCAAGCAGGGCGGCGGCAGCAAGAAAAAGTAGTGAATCGTCCGGCAAGACCCCGCGGCGACGAAGTCGCTTTGCGGGGTTCGTGGCCCTTTCGGGCGTTTCCGGCTACAAAAACCCCATGGTGAGGTTCTGGGCGCTAGCCGTCGCGGTGCTGACGACGCTCGGCGTCGCGGGGCACTTGACCGCGCAGGAGACACCGACTGCAATTGCCGGGGAGCCGACCGAGCTCGTCGACGAGCTGTCTGCTCCTGTGCGCGCCCATCACGTCGATGAGTACACCGAGGCCGCGATGCTGCGTTACCCGGGGTTGAAGGCCGCCGAAGCCGACATCGTCACGGCGCAGGCGCGACTCGATGAAGCACGGTTCTCTCCGTTCTTTCAGTTCGAGGGGACTGCTCGGTTGTTCGTGAGACCGGGTGCCCAGGGCACTCCGACCTTCAGCCCCGACCCGCAGATTCCGTGGAGCAACCGCTGGGGCCCCGGTGGGGAGGTAGGCATCCAAGGTGGCATCCCTATCTACACGTTCGGCAAGTACCGCGCGGGAAAAAAGGCGGCCTCAGCGGGCATCGAAAACGCGGAATACGGGCGCGACCTCACGTTGAACCGAGTGGTGTTCGATGTCCGGCGCGCATACTACGGCGTCCAGCTCGCGCTCGATCTACAAGCCTTGATCTCGGAAGGGAAAGAACCGCTTCGGAAGACGGTCGACAAGCTTCGCGCGCGCTTGGATGCCGATGATCCTAGCGTGAAGCAGAAGGACTATTTTCGGCTTACCACGGCATTGGCGGAGATCGAGTCTCGGGAGTCGGAAGCGCTGCGGCTGGGGGCATCGGCGCGCTCGGCGCTCGAGCTCTTGTCGGGCATCGAGCCTGCGGTCGTACCCGAGTGCCCTCTCGAAGTCGTTCAAAGCGAAGTCGTCAATCTAGGGGACCAAGTCGAGCGTGCACTCGGCAATCGGCCTGAGGTGTTTCAACTGGACGCGGCGCGCAAGGCGCGCGACGCCAATCTCGTCGTGAAGCGCGCTGGATATTTGCCGGACATCATTCTCGCTCTGAGCGCGAGCTTTGCACGGACCCCCGGCGTCACCGACATCAACAACCCGTTCATCATCGACCGAGGCAACTTCGCCGGCGCCTTCTTCGGGCTCGTCGCGAAATGGAGCCTCGACTTCGCCGGAACCAAGGCACGCGTGAAGGCCGCCAAGTCCGAGATCGAGTCGCTCAAGGCGACGACCGCCGAGGCCAAGCAGGGCATCGAGATCGAGGTGAACGCGCTCTACGAACGGCTGGAAGACGCGAAACGCCGGGTTGGGAGTTGGACTCGGTCGGAGAAAGAGGCGCGCAAGTGGTTCATCACCTCAGTACAAGGATACGAAATCGGCACCATGGACTCGCGGGAGTACGTCGACTCGCTGACCGCGTACTTCACGGCCCGCTCAAATCGACTGATGGCCACGGCGGAGTACAACCTGGCCATTGCGGCATTGGAAAAAGCCACCAACGTACCCCTGGTGTCGGAAAAGGGCTGGCGCCCAATCGGATGCGAGGAATAAACGCCCGGGCACTGTCGTCTATGAGGGAGATATGACTCGTTTCGCATTAAATTCCGGATTTCTTGCCGCTTCCCTTCTACTTCTCTCGGTTCCGGCGACGGCACAAGGCACCCAGACAGGGTCGGCCATCGTCGCCAGCGGCGGGATCAGCGCAGCGCAGGCTGCGAACGCGGAAGCGTTCATCAGGACGAAGCACAACAAGGTGCGCGCGGTGCTCCGCAAGCCCGACACGCCGAAACGCGCCGAACAGCTCACCGTGCTCCTCGGCGAGTTCCTGGATTACGACCGCCTCGCCAAGCTGTCGCTCGACAAGGAATGGGACAAGCGCACCGACAAGGAACTGAAGAAGTTCGTCGGCTTGCTGCGTGCGCTCGTCGAGCGACAGTACCAGCGCAACATGGAGTCGACCCTCGACTACAAGGTGAAGTGGGTCGGAACCGAGCCGATTGAAGAAGGCGTCAAGGTGAATTCCTCAGCCCGCTCCGTCACGAAGAAGCGCCAGCCCCCGATCACCATCGACTACTCGATGAGCCCGGCGGAAAAAGAGTGGAAGGTCTTCGACATCTTCACCGACGACGTGAGCCTCGTGAAGAACTACAAGCGCCAGTTCCGACGTGTGATCAAGGAAGAGGGCTGGAAGGGGCTGATCGATCGGATGGAGAAGAAGCTCAATGCGGAGGACGAGCTGATTTAGGGCGCGGTTGCCTGCGGTGCTTGTGTTGGTGAATGCGATTGGCGTCGGGAGGTTTGTTTACATCCGACCCGCCCACCCCCACCGCGTAATCCTCCCTCCGCGCCCCTTTGGGGCTTGGCGGCGCGTTCGCGCCGGGCTTCGCCCTGTGGGCTCGCGGCCCTGCATCTCTTGAAGGCAGCGTCAGCGTCAGCGTCAGCGTCAGCGTCAGCGTCAGCGTCAGCGTCAGCGTCAGCGTCAGCGTCAGCGTCAGCGTCAGCGTCAGCGTCAAAACGTGCTCTTGCCGCGAACGTTGTCAACGGCCATCTTGAGAGGTGATGCGCGCCCTTCCCTTAGGGCTTGTTCCGCTAGTCGCCCTGAACGGCTGCAGCGACTCGCCGTCCGCCCCGCGGACAGCCGCGCGTATTGGTTCGGCGTCAACGAATGTGACCCGTGGTTCCTGCCCATGACTTACTGCTGGTCCTCGTCTGGCGAGGAGAGGGATGAAGCGCCTGCCGAGTGGTGCCCGTAGCCCCCAACGCCGCCGCGCCCACAAGACATGCCGGGGCGCGAGCCCGAAGGGCGAAGCCCGGCGCCAAAGGCGCCGCCAAGTCCCGAGCAAGGCGAAGGGGCGCGGAGGGAGGATTACGGGTGGGGGTGGGCGGGTGGATTTAGAAAAAAACCTCCCGACGCCAATCGCGTCCACCGCCACAAGCACCGCAGACATCCCCGCATCCTGGGCCCCAAACAAAATGGTCCGCCCGGGCGGCCCCCCCAGGCCGCACCGTTCGGACACTCCCCAGTTTTTTGGTTAGACCCTCTTTCGCAGTCCAGCGATGTCTCTGATGACGACGCGGCGATGATCAGTCGTGATCACGCCACCCCTCTTGAAAGCACCGAGCACCAGAGTGACAGTTTCCCGAGTCGAGCCTACGTAGCTCGCGATTTCCTGATGGGTGAACTTCACACCGATCAAGATCCCCCGTGAGTCGGGAATGCCATGACGCGTGGACGCATCGAGCAGAAATTCTGCAACACGCGATTCTACGCTTCGCGTGAGCAGGGCATCGATTCGCCGTTCTGCGAGCAGACGACGTTCCCCCATTAACCGATGCATTGCGGAAGCGAATCCAAGGTCCTCGGCCATCACCATTTTGATGAGTCGAGGCGGAATGCGTAGCGCTTCCACGTAATCTAGAACCACCGTTTCGAGGCGGGCTTCGGGGTCGACCAGCGACATCTCGCCGACGAGATCGCCCGGGCCGTAGTAGCCGAGCGTCAGCTCCCTCTCCGGTGTACGGCGTACGCGCCGAACTCGACCGCTGCCGATGACGAACACGGCGGGGTCGCTAGGCATGCAGAGGGACTCGCGGCGGTCGGCATCAACCAGCGCGCTGCCATTGAGAACCTGCTCACAGAGCTCCGGTCCCAATGCCTCGAACACCCTGCAGCGGTTGAGAATTCTCGTTCGGCGTTCTTCCGTCGTGCGCAGTCTTCGTGCGCCGGAGCCGTTCTGGAGTGCAGGAGCGTTAGAATCCATACTTACAGCCTTAACGGTATGGTGCATGAATAGAGGATTACCGTCAAGGCGTAGATTAACAAAATTACTCAAATCGGCCCTTCTCCCCACGTATTGACCGATGCAGCAGGCCCAGCTAGTGTCGGCCACATCAGAAGGGGGCGCGCTCCAGGCTGCGGCCATCAATCATAACCATGCGACTTTATTCAGGAAAAATCGGCCCAATCGTGGACGACCTCGTGCGTGAGCTCACAGCGCAGAACGACATCGAAGTCGACGAAGAAACCGAGGTCCGGATGGATCTCGAGGCAGTCCTCAAGGAGTTCGTCCGCCGGGAACGCCAGCTGATCGACGAATCAAAGGACCGCATGCAGCGCGAAGGCCTGGGCTACTCGAAGCTCGGCAAGATGCGGCAGCGCGTCGCAAAGGAGATGGGCTTTCCCCAGCAAGACGAGACGCTGCCGTACCTCATCGACCAACTTTTGAACATGCTGTTTCACAGCGCCAACGTCGCGGAGATCTACGCCGACGACGCGACGCTTCGCAAGAAGATGACTCCGATTCTTCGCCGGCACATGGAGGTCGAGACCGGCCTCGATGCGGAGGTACGCTCGAAGATCAAGAACCTGCAAGAAGGTACTGCGGCGTTCGAGGTCGAGTACGCCAAGGTGATGGATCAGATCAAACACAAGCGCGGGCTCGAGTAACCTTTCCATGCGCAGCATGACTGGATACGGAAGCGGGCGAGCGGCGCTCGGTGAAGGACATGTCGTGCTCGACGTGCGGACGGTCAACCATCGCTTCCTCGACGTGCGCGTACGGCTACCGTCTCGCATTCAAAGCCGAGCGCCCGCGGTCGAGCGGGTGATTCGCGCGCGGCTCGAGCGAGGGCGCGTCGATGTGAGCGCCCGGTTCGAAGGAAAGCCCCTTCCGCAACCGATGCTCGACATCGAACGCGCCCGATCCGTGTACACGGAGCTCACCGCGTTGCGCGATCAACTGAACCCGAACGAGCCCGTGCCGCTTGCGTTGCTGTCGTCGGTCCCCGATCTGTTCGTGACCCATCGCGACATCGATGAAGAGGCGCTGGACGGCTCGCTCGCCGAAGCGGCCAACGCTGCTTGTCTGGCCGTCGTCGCGATGCGCGACAAAGAAGGCGAGGCCCTCACGACGGAGCTCCAAGGCCGTCTCGAAGATCTGGCCGATACCCTCTCCGCCCTGAAGTCCGCCCTCCCGGAGCTCGTAGCAAGCCGCCGAGCGCGCCTTCGCGATCGCCTCGATGCGCTTCTCGCCGACACGAAGACCACGCTCGACCCCGCTCGGCTAGAGCATGAGATCGCGATATTGGCCGAGCGTTCCGACGTGACGGAGGAGCTCGTGCGGCTCGACAGCCACCGTGCCCAAATGCTCGAACTGACCGAGAATTCGGACGCACCCGTCGGAAAGCGTATCGACTTCCTGCTTCAAGAGATGTCGCGTGAGGCCAACACGATCGGCGCAAAAGTCCAAGACGGGACGATCACGCCGCACGTAATTGCGCTCAAGGCCTGCATCGAGCAAATGAGGGAACAAGCACAGAATGTGCTTTAGCCGACCGCGACGCCGCGGTAGAGGTTGCACGAAAAGGGGTGGTTGAATGAGTGTCGCGCCGTCGACAAGTCCTGATCTCATCTTGTTGATCATCAGCTCGCCGTCTGGCGCCGGAAAGACGACGCTGACCCATCGGTTGCTCCAAGAGTTCCCCGAGCTTCGGTTCAGCGTGTCGCACACGACACGCAAGCCGCGCCCCAACGAGGTCGACGGGCAAGACTATCACTTCGTCAGTCAGAGTGCGTTTCGTGAGGTCCTCGACCAGGACGGTTTCGCAGAGTGGGCAGAGGTACACGGAAACCTCTATGGCACGAGCGTCTCGGAGATTGAACGTGCGCGCACGGCCGGAAAGGCCGGGCTCCTGTTCGACGTCGACTACCAGGGCGCGCGGCAGATCAAAGAGAAGTTCCCTCACGCGATCGGCGTATTCATCTTGCCGCCTTCGATGGAGGAGCTTCGACGCCGATTAGACGGCCGCGGCTCCGACGATGCCGAGTCCCGCAGGCGCCGATTCGAAAAGGCGCGCGAAGAAATCGGACACTATCCCTTCTTCGACTACATGATCGTCAACGACGATCTCCAGCAGGCGCTCGCGGAGCTCCGCGGCATCGTGCTGGCCGAGGGCTGCCGGCAGTGGCGCGCGGCCGCAAAGGCCGAAGCCTTGTTGAAGGGCTGAGCTCAGAACTTGATGCCCATCACCAGGCGCATCACCAGCGCGCGCCGAATGCTGCCCCCGGCCTCTGGCTCCGTGACGCCATCGACTTCCAGGTACTGCAAGCCGTTGAGGGGGAACAAGACACCGAACTGGCCCGATACGAAGAACCCATCGGTGAAGTCCGGCCCGTTTTCAGTCCGGTAGTAGACGGAGATGTCGATCTCCGCCCCGAGGTTCGGATTCGATGAATAGGTCTGCTGCTGGTACATTGCGCGGCTGTAGATGAAGTCGACCCGCGCAGCGAAGACGCGGCCGAAATCGCTCCGGAGAATATCGTAGCTGACCGCCGGAGCGAGGTAGTACGCGCCCGCCACCGCCCCCATGATCTGCCTGAAGAAGATCAGGTCGACTTGGTAGTTCGGGTGGAACGAGAAGGTCGAGATGTTCTTCTGGCCAATCGGCTGAGTCGCTAGGTCCTCGTACTGCGAGAGCCCGACCACGTCCGGGTCCCCTGACGCTGCGCCGCCTTTGAGGAAGATGCCGAGCTTCTTCCCGACTGTGCGGTACTCACCTTCAAACGCGAACCCCCACTGCCGAAGCTTGTAGGGGCTGCCTTCGGCCGTCGGCGGGAATCCACCGGGCTGGATGTTCTGAATCTCACCGAAGATGCCAGCGAACTCGAGCTCGAGGCGGAGGTCCTTCCACAGCGCCTGGAACCAGCCGTCGGGTATGTACACTCTGGCGTCGCGTCGAACGAAGGAGGCTTCGACGTCCGAGGGCGTGCCGAGGAGCGGCGCGGTCGACGTCGAGAGGAACTGCGTGCGGTAGATGAAGTAGCCCCCACCGTTGACCACCCACTTGCCACGGCGAAGCCGCTTTTCCTGGGAGAGCGGGTCCAGGCGTCGCGCAATGAGCGCACTCCACTGCCGCGTGTCGTCCAAGCTGCTTGCGTCGCGCGCGATCGCCTGAATCTCGGCCACGGGGTCGGCGATGTACCCCTTGTTGGCGAAGTCCCAAGAGAGGCCGAAGAAGATGCCCTTGAACTTGCCGATCAACTGAATGCGGTCGACCTCGGACTGGAAGATCTTGGATCGAGCTTGGTCTGGAGGATGTTCGTCCCTATGCCGGCGTTCCACAGCATGCCCATGCCCCACTGGTTCCCCATGCGGCCGAAGCGGACCTGGCCGATGGTACTGTTCGTCACCTCGCCCCAGGCGCGCCTCACTAGCAGCGCATCGCCCACGGTGTTTCGGAAGGCTTCGGGCGGCGGCGAGGTTCGGGTCAAGGTGTCGACGGGCACGCCAGGCGCGCGGCCGGTCACCTGGCCGAACTGATCGACCGACTTCACCTCGGGGGTCGACCCGAGCACGAGATTGTCGAACGCATCCACCATCATGTGGAGGCGAACGTTGTCACTCAGAGACAGCGTCGGTTGCAAACGCAGACGCATGTTTGCGAAACGTATCGTCGACGAGCCGTCGCAACGCTGAGCCGGATCGGGAATCGACGAGGGCTCGCCGCTGCAACCGCCCGCTGGCAATACCGGCTGACGCGAAGGCGTTGGCCCGCCGTTGTCGATCGGGCTCCATCGCGCGAACGGATCTCCGGTCAGACGGCTGAGTGGCAGACGGCCGAGCGAGAGCTTGTTATAGTACTCGCCGCGCACGCGGAAGTAGCCGTTGAGAGAGAAGACCGGGCGCGGGTTGGTCCACGACGCCAGCGTCGGGTCTGCCGACGGGGGCTCCGCCTTGCCGAGCAGCTCCGCGTCGCCCTTGGCCATGTCTGCGTCGTCGGCCTCGTCCAGGGCGCTCTCGTCGAACTCCTCGTTCTCGAACTCAGCGTCGAAGTCGTCCGCAGCCTCGGTCTCGGTCTCGGGGGGCGGCGCGGACGGGAGTTGGAGCCCCTGCATGGGTGGCGCCCTGAGCTGGGGCGGGAGCTCCTCGTCGTTAGAAGGCTCCGGAGCGGGCTCACCGTCGGCGATGTCCTCCTGCTCCTCGGTCTCGGCCACGCGAGCGGCCCCGCTGCCGGTGGTCACGTCCCCTTGCTGCGCCGAAGCGACGGTCCCCCACAGGGAAAGTACCCAAATAATCGATAAGAAACGGCGCATTGAACCCGTGCGGTCCCGGGCGTAGCACGCCGGGATCACACGGGTCAACGCGGGAATTGCCCGCTTGACGAAACTCCCCCGGACCTTTAGCTCGCTCCCGAGAACCTCGTGACCGATACTCTACGCTTCATCCCTTTGGGCGGCCTCAACGAGGTGGGCATGAACTGCGCCGCAGTCCTCTGCGGGGAGACCATGATCGCGATCGACTGCGGGATCGGCTTCACCAACGAGGACGGTGCCGAGCTGGTGCACCCCGACTTCGGTTGGCTCCTCGAGCGCCGGGACCGCCTCCAGGCGATCGTGATCACGCACGGCCACGAAGACCACATCGGAGCGCTCCCGTACCTGCTCAAGGACCTGAGGGCGCCGGTCTACGCTCCTCCCTACGCCGCTGCACTCATTAAGGATCGCCTGGGCGAGCACCGCCTCAAGAACGTCGACCTTCGAGTGAGCCCTGCCGGCAGTCGGCAGCCAATCGGCGAGATCTCGGTCGAACGCTTTGGCGTCCACCATTCGATCGCCGATGCGACCGGACTCATTCTGGATACACCCGTGGGTACCGTCGTTCACACGGGGGACTTCAAGATCGAGTCGGACCCGTGCGAGGGGCAACGCTTCGATCGCGCGCGCCTCGAGGAGGTCGGACGCAACGGTGTCCGGCTCCTCCTCAGCGACTCGACCGGGGCCGACGTCGAGGGACGCTCGGGGCTCGAGCGCGACGCCGAGGCTGCGCTCGAGGCGGAGATCGCGCGCGCGCCCAATCGGGTGGTGGTGGCGACCTTCTCCTCGAACGCCTTTCGTCTACGCGCGGCGCTGCGGATCGCGCGCGCGCACGGGCGGAAAGTCTGCCTTCTGGGGATGTCGGTCAACAAGCACACCGAGACCGCGCAAGGGCTCGGCTTGATCCCACCGGCGGAAGCTCTCCTGATCGCGCCGGAGGAAGTTGACGCACTCCCACGGCGCGAAGTTCTCATCTTAGCCGGCGGCACGCAAGGCGAGCCGGCGTCATCGCTAACGCGATTGGCGCGCGACGAGCACTCGCGCGTGCACGTCGATGCAGGCGACACGGTGATATTTTCGTCGCGCATCATTCCGGGCAACGAGCTGCCGGTGCTCGACGTCATCAATCGACTCGAGCGCCGTGGCCTCGAAGTCATCACGCGGCACACTCACCCGGCGGTACACGCGAGCGGTCACGGGAGTCGCGAAGAGCAGCGTGCGATGATCCAACTCCTGCGGCCGCGGGCGTTCGTGCCGGTGCACGGCACGCACCATCATCAGCGACGGCACCTCGAGCTCGCCAAAGAGGAAGGCATCTCGCAGACCGAGATGGTCGACAATGGCAGCGTCTTGGAGGTGACGCATGACGCGCTTCGCATCGTCGACCGCGTCCCAGTCGGACGCGTCTACATCGACGGCATGAAACCCCTGAGCGCCGAGCTCATGGAGCAACGCCGCGCAATGGGCTCCGGCGGGCTCGTCACGGTGCTCCTTTCACTTCGAGGCGGTCGGCTGGGTGCTCTCCCACGCGTCGTGTCCCAAGGCGTCTTCGAAGTCCGTGAACGGAGCCGGGCAGAACGGCGAGTCGCCGAGCACGTGAGAAACCGGCTCAAAGGCCAACGCTTCGTCGATGGCGAAGACGCCGAGAACGCCGCAATTGAGGCCGCACGACGCTTCTTGATGCACAATCATCGCCGACGGCCGCTGATCATGGCGGACGCGGACGGGGAATCATGAGTCGATGGGTCGCCTGGACGATGGCCGCGTTGCTGCTGAGCGGCTGCCACCGACACGCCAAGCCGGAGCCGAGCCCGCCTCCGACAGCAGCGCAAAATGAGCCGCGCAGCGCGAGCGTGGCGACGGAGCCCCAGGCGCCAGTCGGCCCGGCTCGACCGGCCACCGCGGAGGAGCGCGCCGTCATCGACGATTTGGTGCAGGCGGCCGAGTCGGTTCGCCAACTGCGACTCAACCGCCCGGTAAGGATCGAAATCGAGGACGGCGAGGCCATTGCCGAAAGTCTGCGATCCCAGATTGAGGACGACGAGATCGAGCGCGCGCGACTCATCTACGGAACGCTCGGACTCTTGGACACCGACGAGGATCTGCGGAGCATGTTCGCGGGCGTCCTTGGAGAGCAGGTGATCGGCTACTACGACCCGGAGACCGGGCGCCTCGTGATCCGCGAGGACGTGATGACGGGTCTCACTGGGACGCTTGGCTCCGAACAATCTCAGGAAGCGCGCTTGGTGCTCGTGCACGAGCTGGTGCATGCGCTCCAAGATCAGCGGCTCGGTTTGCGCGAGTCGTATCAGAAGGAGCGGACTTCGGACGCAGAGAACGGCTTTCGGGCCGTCGTAGAAGGCGACGCGACGCTGGCAATGCTGGCGCACGCTCTTCGCCAACAAGGGATTCCGTTGTCGGCCGCAACCGCGAAAATCCAACACATGGGCAACGAGCTCGACCTGAACGCGTTGGTACGAGGCGAGAAGCTCGACGACGCCCCGGCGATCCTCCGAGTCACCCTCATCGCGCCGTACCTGCGTGGCCTTCAGTTCATTGCAGCGGTTCAGGGGCGCGGCGGGTGGCCGGCCGTGAACAACGCCCACCGGAGACCCCCAGTCAGCAGTGAACAGTTCCTGCACCCGGAAAAGTACTTCGCGAGGGAGCCGGGCGAAGCGATCGAGGTCCCGGACAGCCCGCAGGTGCTCGCCGCCGGATTCGCGCGCGTGGCGGAGGACACACTCGGCGAGCTCGAGCTGGCTGTCTACCTAGGCCAGCAGAACCCGTCGGGCACCGACTACGAAGCCGCCGAGGGTTGGGCCGGTGATCGCTTGGTCATCTACGCCCGCGAAGAAGACACCGCCGCGGTGTGGTGGACCACCTGGGACACGGATCGCGACGCCGAGGAGGCGTTCCGCGCGGCACGTGCGGTCTCGCCGAGCGCCTCCACCGGGATGGTCGAGCGAAAGGGTCGCTCGGTGCTCATCGTCCGCGGCCTTCCGCCGAAGCTCCACCGCCCGGTCCGCAGCGAGTTCTCATCCTTCGCGCGCGCGGTCAAAGGTCGGCCGGCGCCACCCGACATCCGGCCAAACCTCGTCTATTGAGGTTGTCCAGCTGAGCCCCCCACGCTAGGAAGGCCGCATGGGACGCGCCTCCTGGGACGAATACTTCATGGACATCGCCGTGGTGGTCGCCCGGCGCTCGACCTGCCCCCGAAAGCACGTGGGCGCGGTCATCGTGCGAGACAAGACAATCCTCTCGACTGGCTACAATGGCTCGGTCCGGGGCCTCCCGCACTGCGACGACGCAGGCCACATGATGGTCGACGGCCACTGCGTGCGAACCATCCACGCCGAGGTCAACGCCGTCGTCCAAGCGGCGAAGAACGGCACCCGCATCGACGGAGCGACGATCTACGTCACGGCGTCCCCATGTTGGAACTGCTTCAAAACGATCTGCAACGTCGGAATCAAGCGAATCGTCTTCGAGGAGTTCTACCGGGACGAGCGAATCTTCGAGGTTTCCCAGACTTTAGGCATCGAGCTCGTCGAGCTTCACCGCGAGCTCGAGCGGGTCGAAGCTGCACCTTGACGGGTTAGGCGCCCGGCAGTACGAACCGCGCCAGGCCGCGGGCCCCAAAAAACCAATGCAATCTGAAATTCGCGAGATCAGTCCAGTCCTCGTGGAGGTCACGGTCGAAGTACCGTGGGACCGTATCCAGAAGGACCTGAACGACACCTACAAAGAGCTCGGCAAGACCGCCCGCGTGCGTGGCTTCCGTCCCGGCAAAGTGCCGCGTGACGTAGTCAGGCAAATGTACGGTCGGCAGGTCGCGGCTCAAGTCACCGGCACCCTCGTCGAGCAAGGCTTGATGGAGGCCGTGCAGAAGCACGAGCTGCACATCGTGGCGGAGCCCCAGATGGAGGAGGCGCCCGAGCTCGAGAAGGGCAAGCCGCTCACCTTCACGGCGAAGGTCGAGGTGAGGCCGAAGATCGACACGGTCGCCATCGACGGGCTCGAAGCCTGGCAGAAGCCGATCGACATTCCCGACGCAGAGGTGGATGCGGAGATCGAGCGGATGCAGCATCAGCACGCTGAAATCCAAGTACCGGACCCCATACGCCCCGCGCGGGAGGGCGACTTGATCACGATCGACTACAGCGTGACGGTCGACGGTGAAATCAAAGAGGACCTGGGCGCCGAGGGACGGCAAGTCGAGATCAACGACGAGCATTTGCTGCCTGCGTTGAAGGAGGGGCTGCTCGGCATGCAGCCCGGCGACGAGAGCACGGTCGACGTGGCATTCGAGGACGACCACCCGAACGAGGCGCTTCAGGGGAAGACAGCCGTATTCGCAATCAATGCCAAGGAGCTCCACGAGAAGCTCTTGCCGGAGCTGGACGACGAGTTCGCGAAGGATTGCGGCGACTATGAGACCTTGCTCGAGCTTCGCCTCAAGATTCGCGAGGGGCTCGAGACCTCCGCCAAGCAACGCACGGATGCTGAGCTCAAAGATCAGCTGATCGACAGCCTCATCGAGCAGAACGACATCCCCGTGCCGCCGTCGATGGTGCAACAGCAACAGCAGATGATGATGTACGAGATGGCTCAGTTCATGCAGATGGCGGGCCAGCAAGGGGCGCCCGGCGCCGACTTCTTCTCCGGCATCGAGGACCGGGCAAAGCGCCGGGTCCAGGCGGGCATTCTCCTCGGATCGCTGGCGCGTCAGGAGAACATCGAAGTCACGGACGCCGATCTCGATGCGAAGTTCCAGGAGATCGCCGACCGGACGGGGAAGCACATCGCCAAGGTCCGCGCGGACTACCAGGAGGCGCAGCGCGACTCCCTGCAATCGCAGCTTCTCGAGGAGAAGGTCATGGCGCTGCTCACCGAGCGTGCCAAGATTAACGAGGGGGAGAGGCCCGAGTCCGAGCCGGAGCCCCAAGAGGACCTAAAAGAGGACGCACCGGCCGAGGGCGAGGGGGACGAGTCATGAGCGACAAAACGACCGCGCAGATGTACATGCCTTGGGTCGTAGAGACGACGCACCGTGGGGAGCGTCAGTGGGACATCTTCAGCCGCCTGCTCAAAGATCGCATCATCTTTCTCGGGACGGAGATCAACGACGACATCGCCAACGGGATTATCGCTCAGATGCTTTTTTTGGAGAGCGACGACCCCGACAAGGAGATCACCCTCTACATCAACAGCCCGGGCGGTGCGATTACAGCAGGGCTCGCGATTTACGACACGATGCAGTACGTACGCTCACCCGTGTCGACCGTCTGTCTTGGCCAAGCCGCATCGATGGCAGCGTGGATTCTCGCCTCCGGCACGACTGGACTGCGCAAGTGCTTGCCCAATAGCCGCATCATGATTCATCAGCCGCTCGGCGGGATTCGCGGCCAGGCAACGGACATCGAGATCCACGCCAAAGAGATCCTGAAACTTCGTGAACAAATGAACACGATCCTGGCCAGGCATACAGGCCAGAGCACCGACCGTATAAAGGACGACACCGAACGCGATCGCTATCTCTCCGCCGAAGAGGCGAAGGAGTACGGGCTGATCGACGATGTCATCAAGCCGAAGCAGGGTGTCTGACACACGCTAAAACACTGGAAACGCGAGCCGCCCAGCTCTTGCCGTAAATGAGGCTGGACGCTAGACTCACACGAGCAGGTATATGGTGGATCGCAGGCGAGACGACGGACACGGCAATCTTCAATGTTCTTTCTGTGGGAAGTCCCAGAAAGAAGTAAAAAAGCTCATCGCGGGGCCGACGGTCTACATCTGCGACGAGTGCATCGGCCTGTGTAACGACATCATCGCCGAAGAGGTCGAACGCGAAGAGTCGTTGACCACCACGACCCCGCTCCCGAAGCCCGCCGAGATCAAAGAGATCCTCGACGAGTATGTCATCGGGCAGGAGCGCGCGAAGAAGGTCCTCTCGGTCGCGGTGCACAACCACTACAAGCGGATCGACTCGAAGCTCGCGACCGATGACGTCGAGCTCCAGAAGTCGAACATCCTTCTGCTCGGCCCGACCGGCTCCGGCAAGACCTTGTTGGCGCAGACGCTGGCGCGCATCCTCAACGTGCCGTTCGCCATCGCGGATGCCACGACCCTCACCGAGGCCGGCTACGTCGGCGAGGACGTCGAGAACATCATCGTGCAGCTGTTGCAGAACGCCGACCACGACGTCGAGCGCGCGCAGCGCGGCATCGTGTACATCGACGAGATCGACAAGGTCGCGCGCAAGGGCGACAACCCATCCATCACGCGAGACGTGAGCGGCGAAGGTGTGCAGCAGGCCCTCCTCAAGATCATCGAGGGCACGGTCGCAAACGTGCCGCCGAAGGGCGGGCGCAAGCACCCCCAGCAAGACTTCCTGCAAATCGACACGGGCAACATTCTGTTCATCTGCGGCGGTGCCTTCGTAGGCCTAGACGACGTCATCGAGCGCCGCATCGGCGAACGCACGCTTGGCTTCGGCGCCGACATCCCGTCTCGCAAGGACAAGAAGATCGGCGAGCTCCTCGAGCGCATCGAGCCGGAGGATTTGCTTCGAGCCGGCCTGATTCCGGAATTCATCGGTCGCTTACCGGTGATCGCAACCCTGCACGAGCTGAACGAAGAGGCGCTCGTCGACATTCTGACCAAGCCGAGGAACGCGCTGGTCAAGCAGTATCAAAAGCTTTTCGAGATGGATGGCGTGAAGCTCAAGTTCGCCGGTGGCGCGCTGCATGCCGTCGCACGCCAGGCGTTGAAGCGAAACGCTGGTGCTCGAGGCCTCCGGGCCATCATGGAGAAGTCGATGCTCGACATCATGTACGACGTCCCGTCCCAAGCGGACATCCGGGAGGTCGTCGTGAGCGAAGAGGTCATTGCGTCGGGAGAGAGCCCGCTCATCGTCTACGAGAAGGAAGAGGCGGAGCTCGCCTAGTGCGGCGCGCGCCGCACGTCCACGCCCCTTTCGGGGGAACGAAGTAGACTGATGTTCTTTCACCGAAACGACAACGACGAGCAGAACCCCGGCGCTGGAACGCCGAGCGGCGAGGCATTCCCACTTCTCCCGTTGCGCGACATCATCGTGTTCCCGCACATGGTCGTGCCGCTTTTCGTAGGCCGCGAGAAGTCGATCAACGCGCTCGAAGAGGCGATGAGCCAGGACAAAGAGATCCTGCTCGCGGCGCAGAAGAAGGCCAAGACCAACGATCCCACCTCGGAAGACATTTTCGAAGTCGGCACTGTCGGCACGATCATTCAGTTGCTGCGTCTGCCGGATGGCACGGTGAAGGTGCTCGTCGAAGGCAAGCGGCGTGCCCGCATCACGGAGTTCCTTCCCCACGAGGATTTCTTCCTGTGCGCCGTCGAGCCGGTCGAAGAGCTCTACGCGGAGAACGTCGAAATCGAAGCGCTCATTCGCTCCGTGCAGTCTGCGTTCGACGTCTACGCGAAGCTCAATAAGCGCATCGCCCCTGAGATGCTGATGACCGTCCAGACGATCGACGATCCGTCGAAGCTGGCCGACACCGTCGTGGTTCACCTCACGAGTATCAAGCTCTCGGACCGCCAGGAGATTCTCGAGACCGTCGATCCAGCGAAGCGTTTGGAGCGCTTGTTCCAGCTGATGAACGCCGAGATCGAGATCATGCAGGTGGAGAAGAAAATCCGCTCCCGCGTCAAGAAGCAAATGGAGAAGACGCAGAAGGAGTACTACCTGAATGAGCAGATGCAGGCCATTCAGAAGGAGCTCGGCGAGCGCGACGAGTTCAAGAGCGAGATCCAAGAGCTCGAACAGCAGCTCAAGCAGAAGAAGCTCAGCAAGGAAGCACACCTCAAGGCGCGCAAAGAGCTGAAGAAGCTCAAGATGATGCAGCCGATGAGCGCGGAGGCGACGGTCATCCGCAACTACATCGACTGGGTGCTCGCGCTTCCCTGGGGCGACAAGTCCGAGGAGAACTACGACATCGAGGCCGCCGAGCTGATTCTCGACGAGGATCACTACGGCCTCAAGAAGCCGAAAGAACGCATCGTCGAGTACCTTGCTGTCCAGGCGCTCGTGAAGAAGCTCAAGGGGCCCGTTCTCTGTCTCGTCGGGCCGCCCGGCGTCGGCAAGACGTCGCTCGCGAAGAGCATTGCACGCTGCACGGGGCGCGAGTTCGTACGCCTTTCGCTCGGTGGCGTTCGCGACGAAGCGGAAATCCGTGGCCACCGGCGGACGTACATCGGCGCCCTTCCCGGCCGCCTGATTCAGTCGCTACGGAAGGTTGGCACGAACAACCCGGTGTTCCTGCTCGACGAGATCGACAAGCTTTCGTCAGACTTCCGCGGTGATCCGGCCTCTGCGTTGCTCGAGGTGCTGGACCCGGAGCAGAACCACAACTTCAACGATCACTACCTCGACCTCGACTACGACCTCTCCGAGGTCATGTTCATCACGACGGCGAACACGCTCAGCGGCATTCCGCTTCCGCTCCGCGACCGCATGGAGATCCTCGAGATCAGCGGTTACACCGAGTTCGAGAAGCTCAACATCGCGATGCGCTATCTCGTGCCGCGCCAGAAAGAGAACGCGGGCCTCAAAGAGATCGATCTCGAGATCAGCGAGAACGCCGTTCGCCAGATCATCCACTACTACACGATGGAGAGCGGCGTCCGTAACCTCGAGCGGGAAATCGGCAGCGTTTGTCGCAAGATCGCGCGCCAAGTGCTGAAGGACGGCGAGGAAGAGGCCAAGACCAACAGGTACGTGGTCGAAGCAAAAGACGTCGCACAGTACCTCGGCATTCCGAAGTACCGACCCGACAAGACGAACGAGAAGGACCACGTCGGCTTGACCAACGGCTTGGCGGTGAACTCGTTCGGCGGCTCGATTCTCGAGTGCGAGGTCGCCGTCGTTCCGGGTAAGGGCAAGCTCAACATCACCGGCCTGCTCGAAAAGGGCATGCAGGAGTCGGCCCAGGCGGCCATGAGCTACATCCGCTCGCGGCAGAAGGTCCTCGGCTTGGAGGTGGATTTCCACTCGAAGTACGACGTGCACGTCCACTTCCCGAGCTTCGTCCCGAAGGACGGTCCAAGCGCAGGCATCACGATGGCCACCAGCATCGCAAGCGCGCTCCTCAAGATCCCGGTTCGAAAGAACGTCGCGATGACGGGCGAGATCACGCTCCGCGGCCGCATTCTCCCGATCGGTGGCCTAAAGGAAAAGCTGCTCGCGGCACACCGGGCGGAGATCACCGTCGTGCTGGTTCCGAAGGAAAACCAAAAGGACCTGAAGGAGATCCCGCGCCGCGTCCTCAACGCGCTTCGCATCGTGCTCGTGGAGCACATGGACGAGGTCTTGCGCGAGGCCCTGGCGCTGAGCGACCCCGACGCCCTCTTCGGCGAACACCGGCTCCGCCCAGCCGAGTACCGCGAAGGCCAACTGATCACCCCGGACTCTCCTGCAGAAGACGACCTCCCCGACCCCACGGTAGACGCCCCCGGCGCCCGCCAGTAGGGGCTTCCGCGGGGGTTGCGGGCGTGCGGAGTGTCCCCCATGATCGCGGCGCTCCGGTCGGGTAACTCAGCGGTAGAGTGGCGCCCTTACAAGGCGTAAGTCCAGAGTTCGAATCTCTGTCCGACCACCCCGGAAGATGGGGGCTTCGCGCCGCACGACGGGGCGAGCGCCCCAACTTGCTCCTGCCTGCGTGTCCTGCTGGTCACCCGATCAGCGTAAAAATGCGCCCTACACCGCTTTTTTCGGCTGGCCGGACGGACACTCTGCCCTAGATTTGCTAACCAGTAGTCAGTCACTGACCCACGGTCAGTCGCTGGAGGGCAAGCACATTGGCAGTAGCCGCACGCCGCGAACGAGAGCGAACTGCACGTCGAGAAGCGATTCTCGACGCTGCGCAGGAGCTCATCGCGAACGAGGGCTACCACGGCCTCCGTATGGACGGGGTCGCCGACGCGGTCGAGCTCAGCAAGGGCACGCTCTACCTCTATTTCGAGAACAAGGATGCTCTTTGCGCAGCGGTGGCGACGCGGCTCATCGATACGTTCATACCGGTTCTCGAAGGAGCGCTCGACGACGCCGACAGCGGCCTCGACGCGGTCAGGGCGCTGCTGCACGCGTACTACGACTTCACGCAAGAGAACCCACACCACTTCCGCTTCGCGTTGGCGTGGCTCAGCGCGGGCGAGCGCATGGATGACTCGACCGAGTCATTTCAGACCTACCGCGGCCGAGTCGGCCACATGCTCTCGCTCGTCGCGACCTCGTTGCAACGCGGCCAGGCCGACGGCAGCATCCGCAGAGACATCGACGTCTTTCCTCAGGCCATCCAGATATGGACGAGCTTCCTCGGCGTCGTTCTCGTCGGCCTCAACCGGGAAGCCATGCAGCAACGGGTTCCGGTGCCAGTAGATTTGCAGCAGCTCGTGCCCCTACACGTCCACAGCGTGCTCAGGGGACTTGCAAGCGAAGGGGCTTCATGATGCGAGGCAAGGTTTTCATCCTGCTGATTTCGATTCTCAGCGTTGGGTGCAACTATCGAAAGAACACGGACGTCGAGCCCAACATCGAGGTTCCGACGAGCTACGATGAGGGGACCGGCACTGAAGTGCCTCAGCCACCGGAGCCAAAGGACGAAGCGAAGCCCATTCGAGACGTGCGCTGGTGGCGGCACATGAGCGACCCGACCCTGAGCGCGCTCATCGACGAGGCCCTCCGTCGAAACCAGGGCGTGCGCGCCGGCTGGGCGCGAGTAGACAGGCGCGCTACATCGCCAACCAGGTGCGCGCGGCGCGAATGCCCCAGATCGGGGTCGAGGGCGACTATCGATCGGCAAAGACATCCAGGCATTTGGCGAGTTCGTTTTCAAGGGGCATCGGCGCCTCCGCGCCTCTGTCGTACGAAGTCGACGTGTTTGCGCGTCGAGCTCGCGAGCACCAGGGCGCCAAGCTCGACGCCGAAGCCGCTCGCCTCGACCAAGAGGCTCTCGCAATCACGATTTCGGCGGAGGTCGCTGAAGCCTGGTTCGACTCAATCAATGCGCGAATCGAGGTCGCGGTCGTGCAAGAGCAACTCGAGACCGACCTGAAGTTCCTCGAGCTCGTCGAACTTCGGTACCGCGAGGGCCTGAACTCCGCGGTCGATGTCCACCAGCAGCGACAGCGGGTCGCGAGCCAGCGCGCGCTCCTCGCGCTCGCGGATGGTCAGACCGACCTCACCGATCAGCGCCTGTCGGTGCTGCTCGGGCGAGGCTCCCGGAAGACGCTTCCCCGTGGACGGCAAACCTGCCCGACATCGGTCCAACCCCAGACATCAGGCGCCGGCCAGCCTGTTGGAAGCGAGACCTGACATCAAAGCGATCCAGACGACGGGTCGAGGCCGAGGACCGTCGTGTCGCCGCGGCCGTCGGAGCGCGACTCCCGGTGGTCACGCTCGCCTTCACGCCTGGGTACACATGGCTGCAGGTTGAAAGCGACGCGCAGGACCCCGTTTCCGGCGTCCCGACCAACGAGACGAGGACCGCCAACGGGTTCACTTGGAACGCGGGCGCGGCGCTTTCGGTGCCCATTTTCGACGGAATCGCAGGCTGGTCGGCGATCAAGGCCCAACGCGAGCGTGCTCGACCAGCTCATGGAACAGTACGTCGAGGTCATCCTCTCCGGCTTGATCGAAGTCGAAAGCACCCTGGTCCTCGAACGCCAAGAGCGCCTTCGCATCCAATACCTCGAAGACGAGTTCCGCCTTGGCGAACATCACCCTCGAGGCCACGCGTGATCGCTACCGCGCTGGCTTGAGCGACTTCCTGCCGGTGCTCACAGCTCTAGCGACTCGCCAGCGCTCCGAGCTCCAGCTCGTCGCGGCGCGCCGACAACTGGTCTCCTATCGCATTCAACTCTATCGGGCTCTTGGAGGAGCTTGGCCCGCGGAATTCGGAGAGCCGGAAGATGAGTAAGCGAAGCGAGCGTCGCCTGAAGTGGGCGCTGTCGATCGGCGTCATCGTGGCCTCCATCGGCATTGCGGCCGTCTTGGTCGCGACCAAAGAGGAGCCGCCGCGGGCCGAGAAGCCGCTCGAGGGAACACTGGTGGACGTCATCGAGGTCGCCACGAGCCGCCACGAGGTAGACCTCAACGCCAAAGGCACCGTCGTCCCCGCGATGGAGGTCACGCTTCAGACGGAAGTTGGCGGCCGCGTGACCTGGCAAAGCGCAGAGCTCGTTCCCGGAGGCCGCTTCAAGAAGGACAAGCCAATCCTCAAGATCGACCCGCGCGACTACCAACTCGCCGTCGAGTCTTTGCGCTCCGAAGTGCGCCGGGCGCGCCTCGACTACACGCTCGAGAAGCGCCGAGGAGAGGTCGCCAAACGCGAGTGGAGCAACTTCGGCGAGACGGATGCGACCGAAGAGCAACGCGCCCTCGTCCAGCGTGAACCTCAGCTCGAGGCGACGAAGCTCGCTCTCAAGGCTGCCGAGAGCACGCTCAAGAAAGCGGAGCTCGACCTGAAGCGCGCGACGCTCCGTGCGCCGTTCAACGCGATGGTCGTCACCGAGAACGTCGACGTCGGCCAACTGCTGAGCCCCCAATCGACCGTCGCCCGCCTCGTCGGAACGGACGAGTACCACGTCCAAGTGTCGGTCCCAGTGAGCTCCCTCCGAACGATCCATGCGCGCACCGCGAGCGAGCCCGGCTCGCCCGCAACGATCATCCAACGCGTCGGCCAAGGCACCATCGAGCGGCAAGGCGAAGTGATCCGCCAGCTCCCCGACCTCGACCCCGGCGGCGCGATGGCCCGGATTCTCGTGCGCATCAAAAACCCGCTCGGCGAAGACGGCGAGCTCCCTCTGCTTCTTGGCTCGTTCGTCGACGTGGCCACGGAGGCTCGGCCCATCGAGAACGCGATTCGTGTTCCGAGAGTCGCGTTGCGCAACGGCCGGAACGTGTATGTGATGAACGACCAGGACCTTCTCGAAATCAGGGAAGTCGACATTGCGTGGAGCGAGCCGGACGCGGTCCTCGTGACCGGCGGCCTCGAGCCCGACGAGCGCGTGGTGATCAGCCGCATCGCCACAGCCATTCCCAATATGCTTCTGCGCACGGCAACCCCGTCGCCGCAACCAGCCGAGCCCGAACGAACGGCCCCGGCCGCCCAGGCGTCCCCATGAGCCAAGATACGAACTTCGATCCCGAAAACGAGCACGGTCCGATCGCCTGGATGGCGAAGAACCGTGTCGCCGCCAACGTTCTGATGCTCATCCTGATCGTCGGCGGCCTAGTGACGCTGGCTTCCGGGATCAAGCAAGAGGTGTTCCCCGAGGTCGAGATGGACACCGTCTCGACGCAGGTCACCTACCCTGGCGCCAGCCCGGCCGAAGTCGAGCAAGCGGTCATCCTCGCAGTCGAGGAAGCCGTGCGCGGCGTCGACGGCGTCAAGAAGGTCACCTCGACTGCCATGGAGGGCATGGGGACCGTCAACGTCGAGCTCCTACTCGGCGCCGACAAGGACCGCGCACTCAATGACGTCAAGAGCGCCATCGATCGCATCACGTCCTTCCCTGAAGACGTCGAGCGCCCGACTGTCAGCCTCCTTTCGAATCGCCAGCAGGTCATTTCGCTGGTGCTCTATGGCGACGTCGATGAAGCCACCCTGCGCGCCGTAGGCGAGAACAGCCGCCGCGACCTGCTCCGTGACCCGCGGATCACCTACGTCGAGCTTTCAGGCATTCGTCCGCTCGAGATCAGCATCGAAGTACCCCAGGCGGAGCTTCGAAAGCACGGGCTCACCCTGGATGAGATTGCGGCGCGCATCGGCGCGGCGTCCGTCGAGCTCCCCGGCGGCGGAGTGAAGACCAACGCGGGCGAGGTGCTGCTCCGGACCACCGAGCGACGCGACCGCGGCAATGAATTCGGCGACATCATCTTACGGAGCCCGCCCGACGGCTCGCAGGTCCGGGTCAGCGACGTTGCGGTCGTCAAGGACGGCTTTCGAGAGATCGACAAGGAGGCGACCTTCAACGGCAAGCGCGCCGTCATGATCAACGTGTTTCGTGTCGGCACCGAGACCCCTCTGACCGTCTCCGCCGCCGCAAAGGAGTATGTCGAACGGCTCGAGAAAGACCTGCCGGAAGGGCTCTACGCGGCCACGTGGTTCGACACTGCCGAGATGTACGAGGGACGCCTCGACCTCTTGATCAACAACGCCCGCATCGGTCTCATCCTCGTCCTTCTGACGCTCGGCCTATTCCTCGAAGGGCGTCTCGCATTCTGGGTGACACTCGGCATCCCGATCTCGTTCGCAGGCTCGCTGTTGTTCTTCCCTGCCACCGACGTGTCGATCAACATGATCTCGCTCTTCGCGTTCATCATCACGCTCGGCATGGTCGTGGACGATGCAATTGTCGTCGGTGAAGCGGTCCACAAGCAACGCACAGACGGCAAGGGTCGGCTCGAAGCTGCAATCGGCGGCGCCAAGGAAGTCTCTCAACCGGTCATCTTTGCGATTCTGACGAGTTGCTTTGCCTTCGCCCCGATGCTCGCGGTGCCGGGTGTGATGGGCAAGTTCTTCCGCGTCATCCCGATCGTGGTCATCGCGGTGCTGATGATCTCGCTCATCGAGTCGCTTCTGATTCTGCCCGCCCACCTTTCGCATCCCATGCCGTGGTGGCTGCGTGTCGTGCTGTCGCCGTACCTCTGGCTGATGCGCTGGATCGGGAAGTTGGAGATGCCGCACCGGCTTCAACATCACATCCAACACACCTACGTGCCGATTCTCGAGAAGGCGCTCAAGTGGCGCTACTTCACGATCGCGGCGGGCATCGCCGTGCTCTTAGCCACCTTCGGCTACGTCGCCGGTCGGATTCCATTCACGTTCCTGCCTAAGGTCGAGGGCGATTTGATCACCGCACACGTGAAGATGCCTGTCGGCACTCCGGTATCCGAGACCGAGCGCATTGCGGACCACATCGCCGGCGTCGCCAAATCCATCATCGACGAGCAGGACGCGGGGCGCGACGGCCCTACAATCTCGAGAGGCCTCTACGAAGAAGTCGGGGCTCTGGCCGCACTCGAGGCCAGCCCGGACGGCCCGGCGATGTCGGAAGGAAGCCACTACGCCACGGTGATGACGTACCTCGTCGACCCAGCGGAGCGCGAAATCAACACGCAGCAGTTCGTGCAGCGCTGGCGCCGGGAGATCGGCGAGGTCCCAGGCATCGACTCTCTCACCTTCGCGTACGAGGTCGGTGTCCAGACGGGAAAGCCGATCGACGTCGAACTCATTCACGACGACGTCCCGACGCTCGAAGCCGCCGCCGAACGCCTCGCGGCCGAGATCACCTCCTACAGCGGCCTGAGCGACATCGACAGCGGTGTGACGAAAGGCAAAGAGCAAATCGACTTCCGCCTCACCGAGGCTGCGCAGGCGCGAGGACTCACCGAATTCGAGCTTGCGCGGCAGGTCCGAGCGGCTTTTTTCGGGAGTGAAGCGGTCCGGCAGCAGCGCGGGCGCGACGAGGTTCGCGTGTACGTTCGATTGCCGCTCGAGGAGCGCCGATCGCTCTACAACGTCGAAGAGCTCATCATTCGTGCCCCTGGCGGGGGCGAGATGCCGCTTTCGCAGGCCGCCATCATCGACCGCGGCCGTGCGTACACGGTGATCAAGCGCACCGATGGACGACGGAACATCAGCGTCACGGCCGACGTCGCCACCGAAGACGACAACGCCAACGAAATCATCGCTCAAATCCGTCAGCGTGAGCTTCCCCAGCTGCTCGCGGACATCCCTGGTCTCGCCTACAGCCTCGGCGGCGAACAGGAACGCCAGGCCGAGACCATGGGCGCGCTCGGCATGGGTTTCGCGTTGGCGCTGATCGTCATGTATTCGACGCTCGCGATCGTCTTTCGAAGCTACGGGCAGCCGATCCTGGTGATGTTGGCGATTCCGTTCGGCATGGTCGGGGCGGTTTGGGGCCACGTCGCCATGGGCTGGTTCCTCTGGGACTCCGTGAGCCTGAGCCTGATGAGCATGATGGGCGTCATCGCGCTCTCGGGCGTCGTCGTGAACGACTCCCTAATCCTCATCGTCGCGATCAACCGCTACCGCGAAGAGGGCATGGGCCTTTGGGAGGCCGTCGTCGCGGGCGCAGCGCGGCGCTTCCGCCCCATCCTCCTCACGTCGCTCACGACCTTCTTCGGCCTCGCGCCGATGATCATCGAGACCTCCGTCCAGGCGCGCTTCCTCGTTCCGATGGCGGTCTCGCTTGGCTTCGGGGTGCTCGCCGCCACTCTGATCATGCTGCTCATCGTGCCATGTAGCTACATCATCCTCGAAGATGCGCAGCGCAGCGCGGGCAACGTGTTCGCAAGGCTTCGCGGTCGGCCGACTGTACCGCCGCCGCCGGCGACGGTTCCGACCGACGCAGACGTCGAGCTGCTGACTGCCGAATAGGCGCCGCTACGACGCCGCTGCGAAGGTCCAGCTGCCCGTAGCCGCGTGGTTGCGGTTGAGCTCCACCGGCTTGCGCATCAGACCCATCGCCGCGACCGTCGCGTGAAGCCCGGTCCAGGACGCGAGACTGCTGTAGGCCTTGAGCGAGGAGCGGTGCGGCGTACGGCTGGCGTGGTCCTTGGCGATCTCGAAGACCTCGAGGTAGCGCTGCACGCAGGCCTCAGGATCGGAGCGGTCTTTCGCGTTGTTGATGGCCTTGGCGGACATCTGCCGGCGAAGCGCATCCTTGGTGAGCAAGAGCTCGACGGAGTGCCCGAACTCCTCGTTGGCGCTGGCCGATCGAGGATCGACGAGGAAGCCATCCTCGCCATCGGTGACCTGGCCGGCCACGCCCATGCCGTCGTCCATCGCAACGACCGGAAGACCGCACCAGAGCGCCTCGCTGATGACCTGACCGTAGGTCTCGGAAAGAGACGTGTACACGAAGAGATCCCCGTGACGGTACCAAGCGGGCATCTGTTGAAGGCCCTGCTCGCCCACGAAGTAGGTGCGGTGGTCGATACCGAGCTCTTTGGCGAGCTCCTTGAGCGCATCGCTTTCCGGGCCGTCGCCAACCAACGTGAGCGTGGCGCCTCCGACCTTCGGGTACACGTACTGCGCGAAGATGCGAAGCAGCCGATCGACTTCCTTCTCGCGCGCGTGCCGGCACACGACGATGAGCCGGCCACCTGGCGTAGCCTCCGCCGGGAACGGATCGTCCTGACCCGTCACGTTGAAGATGCGCGTCTCGATGGCGCGCGGAATGACGTGAATGGGCACCTCGACGCCGCGGTCCCGCCAGTACTGCTTCAAGCCTGGGCTCAAGCACACGAGGGCGTCGCCGGTGTTGTAGATATCGCTCGACTGCGACTCGACCATCGGGATGACGCGATCCTCGAAGAGGCGGTTGACGGGCCCGACATGATTCAGGACATCTGGCAGCACGACGTTGTACACGCTCGGCATGTGCACCGTGTTGACGCACACGAGCGGGATGCCGTATTGCTGCCGGAGGAAACTACCGGCGTAGAGCAGGCCGCTCGGGCTCTGCACGAGCATCATGTCGAAGTTCGCTTCCTTCAGGCTCTCGAGGGAGCTCCGCGACGGCATCGCCAGGTAGAAACCCGGATGGTTGCGGAGCGGAATGCTCGGCAGGGAGATGTGGCTCGGCGGAAGCTCGCTCGGCCTCGCGTTCGGGTCGTCGGGACCGACGACCGTGCAATCGACGCCACGCGCGCTCATCTCGCGGTAGAGGAACTGGGAGGCGTAGGACGACCCGTTCGCGTACGGAATCCGTACGTAATCATTTAGAATCGCCAGCCGCTGTAGCCATCGTCGCTCATGCGAATACATCGATGCCCTCCCTGTGTTTCAAGAGTGAGACCGTCAACCGTGCCTGAGATTCACACATCGTGAAGAAACTTGTGGCTTTCGGACCACAGGCAACTACAACGGCCCCTCCCTGCGGCATCATCTGTCGCAGTTTCGGGGGCTTTTCCCAAGTTTCCGGAGACATCGTCTCGCTCCGCCCTGGTTACTTGCGAGAATCAGGCCAACTCCCCGGAATTCCGGAATCCGGGAAAAACTACAGATACTGGGCTGACGCTGGCACTGGCGCCGACGCTGGCGCCGACGCCGACGCCGATGACGCTGACGCTGACGCTGACGCTGACGCTGACGCTGCATGACCTTGAGTCAGCGTCGTTTGCACTGCGTGATCCAGGTCTTTGACAGCCCCCAACCCCCAGGCTAGAAGGCCGGTCCCGAAGGGCTACGCCCTGAGGTGGATGCGGCGGTAGTTAAGTTGGTTATAACGCCGGCCTGTCACGCCGGAGGCCGCGGGTTCGAGTCCCGTCCGCCGCGCCAAAGATTCCCGATAGTTAGCAGCTATCGGGTTTCTGCTTTAAGGGGGCGTGGTACCGGATGTGGTACCAGATCCGGTTCCGGGTACCCCGCTTGGCACCAGAGGATCCGTTGGACGGTGCTTTCCCGTAGGCAGACGGCTTTTCTGAAAAAAGAACGTCCCAAGGTTTCCCTGAGCCGCTTCGGTGTTGCGCCTACGGCTGCACCTCAAACGCCCCGACCTCGCAGATGGAGCAATCCCGCCGCCGTTTCAACGGGGAAGGTCGGGGGCATAGGCGTTGTTTCCGTAGGCCTCGCAGAACGCTTTTTCGTCTCCCGCGAAAGTCGGATCGAGCGCGATGAGCGCAGGACGCATCGTCGGCCAGACGGACTGGAAACCATTGCGGACATCGAGGCCCGCCTGCTTGGCAACGAGCACCATGTCGAGCCCCGGATGTCCGACGATGTGCATTCCGTTCAGGCCCGATGCCGACCATCCACCGACGTCGTACTCCTGGTCGCAAGTCCACGGCGGGTTGTAGTTGCAATCGGCAGCCTCGGAGAGACCGTGTGGGTAGTCGGCCCAGATCGCCGCAGGCGTGCAATCCTCCGGCCCGTCTCTGCGGTCGGTGGACAGGGCCCCAACCTTGTTGGAGTTCGATGCCAGCCACGTGAGGTATCCGTAGTTCGTGGCGGCATCCTCAAAGGCCGGGTGCGTCACTTTTTGTATCCACAGTTCATCGATCAGTTGCTCTCCGTTCCAAACGCCATCATTGAGAATGAACAACCCGAAGCGGAGCATGTCGCGGACAGTGCTGTCCCACCCAATGCCGAATCCTTTGTTGGGTTCACCGTTGCTCCAGGTTGAGCTCTTCATCCCGAGCGGCCCAAACAGGAAGCGCTGAGCGAAGTCTTCGAGGTTGGCACCGAGGTTTGTCGGATCTTGTGCAATCGCGGTCGTGGTGATGTCGTTCAGTCGATCGATCTGGTCAGCGCCGGTAACATCATAGGTGAAGTCTCGTGAGCCGTACGTCAGATCTTCGTTGGTGGCGACCATCGCAAGCACGTGCCCAACCTTCGCGTCCTGGCTGAATTCGAAGGAGTCCAGCCAGTGATCGACACGGTCGGCGTCGGACAGCGGCCCTGTCTTACGACCATTCCTTTCTAGCCCCTCCGTGCGATAGGCCACCATCCCGGTTACCACTGCCCCGAGGGTCTTCGTGGTCGCGTTCACGGGCTCGGTCGGATCTCTACCGTCAGGATAGAACTCGTGACAAAGCTTGCCGTACCGAACGACACCCCATCGAAAACCAAGAGCTTCGTCTGCCGCCTCCAGGAGCATCGGATCCAAGCCGCATTCCTCCGCAACGCGATCTCTCGGCACGAGCTTCCATTCGGCTGCTCCTGGATCTCGGAGGCCTTCGCCACCCTCACCTCCAATCCCGCCGACAGCACCACTGCCGCCCGTGCCTGCCGTCTCACTGCACCCCATGACGGCCAGCACCAGGGGCAGAACCAAACCGATGAAGTAACGCATGAGAGCCTCCCGGTACGGGTAGCGTGGGGTCACCGGGCTGGGCCGGGCCATACGCAATTGTTTCCTAGCGAGCCGAAACTACGCGCAGCTATTGCGTCTACCGTTGGCTCCAACCCCGCACTGACGGCACACCGGCCTCATGGTCGAAGTCACCCCAGCTCCATGGCGGGATGCCTGAAGCCCACCGCCACGCTTTCTTGACCGTTAGAAGGCACAAAGGGATTCGACGGAGTCGTCTCCAGCTTTGCAAGGGTAGTCATTGGGTGGAATCTCGTCCCAATAGGCATACACGGCGTCGCAGGTTGGCAGGGCGCCGACGCATGCAGCCAAGCGCTCTACCGCATCCCCGCAATCGGCACCCAAAGCAGCGCTTGTCTCGAGATGGTCGCGACACACCGGCTCACAAGGCGGGATTTGCTCATCTTCCGGATAGCATTCAGTAAAGGTCGCGCAGTACGATGTGCATAAGTCGCCGTCGTCGCCGCAACCCGCGAAAACAGCGACGGCGAACACAAACACAAACCAATACCGCATGACGACCTCCTCGCCCGGTCATAGGTAACGTGGGGTCGCCGAGCGGGGCCGGGCTATACGTAATTGTTTCTAAGCAGCCGATCGCGGGCGAAGAGATTGCGTTTAGGGCGTGGGGCCGCCGCGGCTAGCGGAACCGCCACGTAGGGCAAATCGAGCTTGCCCAGCCGCTGGTCCGGTCCAGCGTCACGGCCCACAGTCGACGTGAGCGTCGTCAGACCAGACGCCGGCGATGCACTCGTAGAGGCCGGCGGTGGGGTGGTGCGAATCGCAGGGCTCATACGTGCACCAACCGAAGTCGACGTCGACGTCGCAGCACGTGCCGGCCACGGGGGGTTGCGGCGGGCAGTCCTCACCGGGCAGCTCATAGCAAGTCCAAAACGCGTAGGGGCCGAACGGGCATTCGCAGTATACAGGCTCGTAGTAGCAGGCGGCCGTCTGAACCGTGCCCTGGTCACACACCTCCCCCATCACCGGTTGAGTCGCCGGACACTCGCCTTCACCGGTCTCGACTCGGACCAACCAGCTGCTCCGCACGCAGCGAGCAACGGTCTGATTGTCGATGTTGATGTTGTCGCGGTAGTAACACAGCAAGCCGGGGGCACACGCCGCCCCCTCATTTGGCACCTCCGCAGGGCAGTCCACGACCGGTAGGCACTCTCCACCAGTGCCGGCTGTGCCGCCGGCGCCCGCTGCGCCGCCCATCCCAGCCGCGCCGGCCGTTCCGCCTGAGCTTTGAGACCCCTCACTACATGCAAGCGCCAACAGCGCCACCACAACCACCAACCTCCTCATGCGGTCTTATTACCACGCCCGCAGGGCGTCGCCCTAGCGCGAGGATTTCCCTGGCCCCGTTCAGCCGATGCGCAGAGCCGAGCTCGCATTGTGAAAGCCGGTCGAACGATACGGCAGGCCCAGTGGCCGACCCATGCGGTGCAACATGTGCGGCGTGGGCTCGCCGGCTGGGCCGGGCCATACGTAATTGTTTCCTAGCGAGGCTAGACGCCGGCGGCTGCACCGCAAGCGCGCCTCACTCAGCTCCTGGATTGCACAGAACTCGCTGTTATGTCGCCCGGGGGCGCGAACCTCGAAGGGCGTTTGTTCTTGCTAGGCTCACGAGGCGATGGATGATCGCGCCGGACGCTGCACCGGAAACATTCAAGATCAGATCCAGAAGGCTGGACGTGCGGGCGGGCATCCACGCTTGTGACACCTCGATGGCGCCGCTGAGAAGACCACTGGCGACAATCACCAGCATGAGCACTCGGCCGCTGGTCGAGCGCGATCCGGATCCCAGCACCCAGGCAAGCAGGAAGCCGAAGGGCATGAAGCCCAGCGCGTTGACCCACATATCCTCCGCTGAGGAGGGCTGCAGGGACAAGTTGGCGAAGTCGGGCTGCAGTGGTTCTCGGATTTGAGGCAGCAGCAGATCGTTGCCTCTACCGGAGAGATCCACCACTCCGGCTCCGGGAGGTTCAGCAAAGTCGTAGTAGACGCTCGCCGCGGCGGGGGCTGCGAGCGCGAAACGCCGATGAGCAGACCAGTGTTGCCAGGCGCGGGCAAGCTCCGCCTCCGGCAATCGATCCTGATAGAGCGCGAAACCGGCAATCCGACCCGACCAGGAGTCTTTGAGCTCAAAGGAATCTCCGAGGATGAGGCGCAGCTTGGTTTCATCCGGCGGCAAGCTGAAGGCGGAGCTCAGTGCTGAAGTGCGTACGCCGTCTACAAACAGCTCACTGGATCCGGCGCCGACCCTGACCGCGAGGAAGACGAACCGATCTCCCTCGTCCGTCATCTCCGTGGTCAGTCGCGGGCGCCGTTTCCTGTGTTCATAGTCATCGCCATTCATGACAATCAGCAGACGCTGCCATTGGGCGACCGCGAACTGGGACTGACTATCGCCACTGCTGAAAGTGGCGATGATCTGAAAGCCGCGCCGGGATGATCCTCTATCGGGGCGTAGAACCAGAAGAAGTGTGGCGCCCTCGTTGTCGGTGACAGAGTCGGGAAGCGACAGCACACCTGTGTATGCCAGGCCGTTGCCACGGAACTCGAGCGCAGGAGGATCACTCACCCACGCGACGTCATTGGTTGCGACAAAACCCTTGCTCCCGAGTCCGAGGATGGCAATGCCGATGACTGATATGGCGAGCAGAATTGCTGGCATGGTTTGTCTAGTGTATCCCCGTGCCCCGATGAGGTGCTCGGGCAATCGAACCTGGGAACGTGTGGCTGTCCTGCTCACACTGTGTCCGAAACGCCAGTAACGCACGCCAGGTCACTGCGAAAACGCTCGCCTCTTTCGCGGCATGACTTTTGCTCTCTGCAACTTGCAATCGCCTGTACGAAAGGAGCCCTGGTCATGACGCTTCAAAGCTTGCCTCATTGGTTTCCCGTGCTTGGGCTTTGCGCGCTCGTGCTCATCGGCTCGACAGCCGGGCGCGCGCGAGCAGACGAAGGAGCCCCACCCGCGCTCGAGTCTCCCACCCCTCGAGAATGCACCGGCCGGTTCGTCGCCGGACCCTCCGTGGGCATCCCGGTCGGCCTTGGGACGGCCGCTTTCGGCGCCGTCCTGATCTACGTCGCAAGCAATCCTCTCGGTGACGCATTCGGTGGCGACGCTTCTAGCAACAACTCGCCCGGCGGGATCGCGGGGGGGTCGATCCTGGTCGGCGCCGGCTTGGCGGCGTTCCTCTATTCAGCGATCAAGCTCCACAAGAACCTCGCGGTTCGGCGCGATCTTTGCCGCGAGCACGACGTGTATCAACCGCTCGCGCGGAGTCCGACCCCCCGTGCGCGCAGAGTCACGTTCGACGGCGCGGGAATCCGGTTCTGAGCTCATCGAAGCAGGGCCACCCGGCGGGTCGCTCTCATCACCGCGGTCGCAGTAAGCAATTGGGAGTGATGACTTTCAGCTCTGCGATAGGAAACAATTACGTATGGCTCGGCCCCGCCCGGCGACCCCACGTTAGCGGTGCTCGGAGGCTCTCATGCGTTTCTTCATTGGTTTGGTTCTGGCCCTGCCGCTGGGCGTCATGGGCTGCAGCGACACAGCGGGCACGGGTGGCGCCGGTGGCATGGCTGGCAACGGCGGCGCCGGTGGCATGGCTGGATCTTCCGGAGCAGGCGGCAGCATGAGCGGCGTGTTCCCATGCACAGAGCAGGGCATCCGTGATGCGATTGCAGTAGGAGGCGGGCCTCACACCTTCGACTGCAACGGTCCCACCGTCGTGACGACGCAAGCCGAGATCGTGATCGACAACGACGTGATCCTCGACGGTGAAGACGACCTGACGGTCGATGCACCCCTGTGTGGCAGGTTTATTGGCGACCCACAGCTCTCCCTCCCCTGTCATCGACTCATTTCAGTGACATCTGGGACTACGGCAGAGTTGATCGGCGTGACCGTCGCCCAAGGGTGCAGTGCCCCAAGAGACGGCTCCGGGATCCTCAACTTGGGAACGCTGAGGCTCCGCGAAACCCGTGTGGTGGACAACGGCTGGAAGCACGAATCGAGCGAATTTTGTGACTATAGCCCATGCGGAAATGGGGGCGGCGTCTACAACGGAGGCATTCTGACGCTGACGGATAGCAGTGTGTCCGGCAACGTCGCCCGTGGCGACGGAGGGGGGATGTACAACGCCGGAACAGTCACGCTCATTCGCAGCATCATTTCCAACAACGCAAGTCTATCCGGGGCTGCCATCAAGAACACCGGCTCCCTCACGATCCTCGACAGCAGCGTCTCAGAGAACGATGCAACTTCGCTGCTCTGCAAGATCCCCTGCGAACAAGGAGATGTTCTTTCCAGTACTGGTTCGGTGCTGATGATCAACAGCACGGTGTCGAACAACTCCGCGAACTGCGTCAACAGTTGGATCGTTTGGGGCAGCGGTACGCTGCTCAACAGTACGATCTCCGACAACCGTGGTGGCTCTTTCGATGGTTTCCACCTGCTATGGGATGGAGACGTGATCAGCAGCACCATTGCTGGCGACAACGCGGCACAGGCGTACACCCCTCTGATTGGCGGCAGTGTTCGGCTTACCAACACCGTGATCGCGAATACGGCGCTCGATCCGGGGCCGACCTGTTCGATTTCCAGCTCAGCCGAGTCCGGCGGGGGCAACGTTGAGTCCCCAAGTGATGACTGCGGACTGAGCGACCCCACCGACCACGTCAACGTCAGCGCCGACGACCTGAAGCTCGGACCGCTTGCGGACAACGGCGGGCCAACCAAGACGCATGCGCTTCTTCCCGGAAGCGTCGCCATCGATCAGACTCCGGCAGTGGACTGCGTCGATGCGGAAGGTGAATCACTGACGACCGACCAGCGCGGGGAATCACGGCCAGGCGGCGCCATGTGCGACGTGGGTGCGTTTGAGGTGCAGCCGTAGGCGCGGGCTACCCGACTTTCTGCGCAGTGCGAGCCGGGCGAAGGCATCGAAGGCGGCTGCATATGTGGCGCCAGCCTCGTCGAGCTCGGGATCTTGGCCGGTGCTCTCGGGTTTTGAGGGAATTGCGAGGAAATCCTGAGGCTTTTCCGCTCTCGACTCCCGTCCGACGCGCAGCTGGTGCCCGCTAGTCGCAAGGCTATCGGGTTTTCTCTTTTCGGCGGGGTCTTGTGCCCCTCGAGGGAGGGCTCTACCTTCTGCCCATGCTCGCAAAGACATTCATTCGCACTCTCGCTCTCCTCGCGGCCTTCGCCTTCACGGCGGTCGGCACGGCCGAGGCCTCTTCCTACTGCCCCGGTGAGGGCGACAAGCCCACCGAGCCCACCACCTTCTGCCCAGGCGAAGGGGACCAGCCCACCGAGCCCAGCACCTTCTGCCCGGGCGAAGGGGACAAACCCACCGAGCCCACCACCTAAAGGCGTCCCACAGGCTAGCCGGGCGCGCCCGCTTTGACCGCGACGAGGCCTGCCCGCGCCTTGTTGACCGTCTCTTCGTACTCTTTGTCGGGGTCACTCGCTTCGACCACGCCCGCCCCTGCTTGCAGCCACATCTCGCCGTCTCGCGCGACGATCGTGCGGATGGCGATCGCGACATCCATGTTGCCGTCGAAACCGATGTAGCCAACCGCGCCGCCGTAGACGCCGCGCCGTTCCGGCTCGAGCTCTTCGATGATCTGCATGGCGCGCACTTTCGGCGCGCCGCTTAGAGTACCCGCCGGGAATGTCGCGCGCAGCACGTCGAGCGCGTCTCGGCCCGGCGCCAGGTCACCGACGACATTGCTCACGATGTGCATGACGTGCGAGTAGCGCTCGATGATCATGCGATCCGTGACGCTGACGCTGCCGGCGTTGCTGATGCGGCCGACGTCGTTCCGACCGAGGTCGACCAGCATGACGTGCTCGGCGCGCTCCTTTGGATCCGCGAGCAGGTCCTCGGCGATCTCTTGGTCCTCTTCCTCGGTGCGGCCACGGTGCCTCGTGCCGGCGATCGGGCGAACGTGAACTTGTTCGTCTTCGAGGCGAACCAAGGTCTCCGGGCTCGCGCCGGCCACGATGCGATCCGGCAGCCGAAGGAAGTACATGTACGGGCTCGGGTTGATGATCCGCATGGCCCGATACACATCGAACACGTCGGTATCGCCAAGCGGCAAGCGAAAGCGCTGCGAGAGCACCACTTGGAAGATGTCGCCGGCGCGGATGTGCTCCTTGGCTTCTTCCACCGCGGCGCAGAAGCCCGGGCGATCGAAGGACGACGCTGGCAGCTCGAGCTCCCCCGTTCCCTCCGGCGGGTGGAGCCTTCGCGGCAGCACCGGGGTGTCGAGCGCGCTAAGCGCAGCCTCGATCCGCTCGATCGCGCGATCGTACGCGTCCGCATCACCATCGACGCGAACCGGTACGACGACGCGCAAGGTCCCGCGCACGTTGTCGAAGATCAACACCGTGCCGCCGAGCGCAAAGCAGAACTCCCAGTCGTCGTCGCGCGCGAGCGCCTCGCCGATGGTCGGCTCGAAGGTGCGCACCGCGTCGTAGCTCACGTACCCGACCGCGCCGCCCCAAAAGCGCGGCAACCAATCGACCTCCGGTGGCTTCCACTCCGCAAGCGTTTCGCGGAGACGCTCCCAGGGATCGACCCCGAGCTCCTGCTGCACGTCACCGTCCTGGACACGCTCGAACTTGTCGGCGACGCCGCGCACGATCACCTCGGGCGCGAACCCGACGAAGCTGTAGCGCGCCCAGGTTTCCCCGCCGGAAACGCTCTCGAGGAGATAGCTGCCCGCGTCCTGGCCCAACGTTGCTTGCGCGAGGACCGGCGTGAGGCGATCGGCGATCACTTCGCGGTGCACGGGCACTACAGTTGCACCTTGGCTCAGATGCTCGAACTCCTCGCGACTTGGAAAATACTCGCTCACGCCACTCCGAATAACACCGATGTCACAATCGTGCTAAGGCCCCGCCCTCAGTAAAAGCTGGAGAGAACATGGTTGACCTATCCCTCAAAGAAGCCGACCCCGAAATTGCCCAGTGCATCGCCGAAGAAGAGAAGCGCCAGCACGATAAGCTCCGCCTCATCCCGAGCGAGAACTACGCCAGCAGAGCCGTCATGGAAGCCTGCGGGAGCGTCCTCAACAACAAGTACTCCGAGGGATACGCCGGCAAGCGTTACTACGAGGGCCAGCAGAACATCGACACGGTCGAGAAGCTCGCCATCGAGCGCCTCAAGACCTTGTTCGGGGTCGACCACGCGAACGTGCAGCCCTACTCCGGCTCCCCCGCAAACCTTGGCGTCTACTTCGCGTTCTGCCAGCCCGGCGATACGATCATGGGCATGGGGCTTCCAAGCGGCGGCCACCTCACCCACGGCTGGAAGGTCTCGATCTCCGGCAAGTACTTCAACGCCATCCAGTACGGCGTCCGCCGCGACGACCACCTGATCGACTTCGACGAGGTCGCCTCGCTCGCGCGCGAGCACAAGCCAAAGCTCCTTTTCTGCGGCGCGACCGCCTACCCCCGCGCCATCGACTTCGCGAAGTTCGCCGAGATCGCCCGAGAGGTCGGCGCCATCCTCGTCGCCGACATTGCGCACATCTCCGGCCTCGTCGCCGGGGGCGCCCACCCCTCCCCGGTCGGCCACGCGGAGGTGATCAGCAGCACCACGCACAAAACTTTGCGCGGTCCGCGCGGAGGGATGATCCTCTGCAACGACGCGCACAAGAAGGCGATCGATCGCGCCATTTTCCCAGGCCTTCAGGGCGGCCCCCACAACGGCACCACAGCCGGCATCGCCATCGCGGCCAAGCTCGCGATGACCGACGAGTTCAAAGCCTACGCCCACGCGATCGTCGACAACTCGCGCGTGCTCGCGGACACCCTCGTGTCGCGCGGTTTCGATCTGGTGACCGGCGGCAGCGACAATCATCTCATCTTGATCGACCTCAGCAGCAAGGACGTGCCCGGCAAGGTCGCGGCCCAAGCGCTTGATCGCGCCGGCATGGTCGGGAACTACAACTCGGTTCCGTTCGACACGCGAAAGCCTTTCGACCCGAGCGGCGTACGCATCGGCACCCCTGCCATCACGAGCCGCGGGATGGGCGCCGACGAGATGAAGCGCCTTGGCAACTGGATGGCGGACGTCGTCGAAGACGTCGAGAACGAGTCGGTGATCGAGCGCATCGCAGGCGAAATCAAAGACCTCTGCGACCAGTTCCCCGCTCCGGGCGTGCCGGTTCATTAGTCTTTCAGGGTCCACTGAACGGACAGCCGGTAGGAACCACGCCGCGTGGCCGATGCCGAGCATGGGCGTTTGGGGGAGAAGTCGCGTCGCCAAGGCCCTCACCCCTGCTAGACTGCGTCGAGCATGTCCCTTCAGGGTAAGCGCATCGTCGTCGGCTTGGGTGGCGGGATCGCAGCGTTCAAGTCGGTGCAACTCGTTCGCGAGCTCATGCGCCGTGGCGCCGAGGTCCGGGTCGTGATGACCGAAGCGGCCACTCGATTTGTGGGGCCGATTACATTTACGGGCCTCACCGGAAAGCCGGCCGTCACCGACTTGTGGGCCAAGGACTACGCCGGCGAGGTCCATGTCGAGCTCGGCGAATGGGCCGACGCCATCGTCGTGGCGCCCGCCACCATGAACCTGCTGGCGCGTGCCACCACCGGACAGGCCAACGACGCGCTCCTGGCGACCCTCGCGTGCGCGCGGGGCCAACTCTTTTTCGCCCCTGCCATGCACCGACGGATGTGGTCCCACCCCGCAACCCGCTCGAACGTCGCGATTCTCGCAGACCGGGGCGCCGTCGTGCTGGGCCCTGTGACGGGAGCGCTCGCCAACGGCGAGATCGGCGAAGGCCGCATGATGGAGCCCCAAGAGATCGCGGACCAGCTCGAGTCTCGCCTCGCTCACGCCAACGATCTCGCAGGTGCGCGAATCCTCATCACGGCGGGCCCGACCCATGAAGACCTCGATCCCGTCCGCTTTCTAGGCAATCGCTCGACCGGCCGGATGGGCTACGCCATCGCGAGCAAGGCACTTCGCCGCGGGGCCGACGTCACGATTGTGAGCGGTCCCGTGCATCTGCCCGTCCCAACCGGCGCCGAGGTCGTGCAAGTACGTTCCGCGGCGGAGATGCACGCCGCCGTGATGGCCCGCTTCGAGCAACATGACGTCGTCGTCATGGCGGCCGCCGTGGCCGACTACCGCCCCACGAAGCAGGAACCCGAAAAGATCAAAAAGGGCGGCAACCTCCAGCTCGAGCTGGTGCGGAACCCTGACATCCTTGCCGACGTAGGCGCGAAACGTGCGCAGCGACCGGCGGTCCTGGTCGGCTTCGCCCTCGAAACCGAGAACCTGGAGCAAGCCGCGCGAGACAAGCTCGAACGAAAGGCTGCCGACCTCATCGTGGCCAACGAAGCGAGCGCGGGGCTCGGCCGCGACACCAACCGGGTCACCCTCGTCGACGCGAGCGCGTCGACGCCGCTTCCCGAGATGAGCAAGCACGCCCTCGCGGACCAAATCCTCGATCGCATCCGCGCTCTTCTGAGCACCCAATCACCGCGACCTCGACCCGAGGCCGGACAAGACCCTCCCAACTAGCCGGAGCCTCGTGACCCGTCCCCTCATCGCGACTTTACTCGCTCACATCGATGGCCAAGCCTCTCGGGAGGTTGCGCTCCAGGCATTCCGCGAAGCCGAGGAAAAGCACGGGGTCCGAATCTACGACGACCATGACGCCCGCGTTGCGCCCGGCGCGTTCAAGCCGCACATGCCGATCTCCGAGGATCGGGTGCGCACGCTGACCCGAAGCTGGGAGCAATTCGATCGCGCCCTCGAGCCGCTCGGACGCGGCGCCGAACGCAATCTCGTCATTCGCACGCTTGGCCCCTTCATTTCGGACACGGGGATCTGGGTGGCTGGTGCGGATCTCGCCGACGACCACCTCTTCATCTTTCGCTCGGGCGAAGTCGGATCCTGGACGGGCGAGCAATGGGACCAGCACCTCGCCAACTGGGGCGCGGTCACCCAATTCCACGGCCGCGACGACTGGACCGCCGAGCGGCTGGTCATGCAGATGCGCGCGGCGCCACGGTACCGCGAGTGGACCGAGCTCCTTCGCAGCGTGATCGCCGAAGCGCGGGGCGTGGCAGTCCGCACGTAGTTAGATCACGTCGATCGGGCCTGCGCCCTCTCGAAGCACAATAGGCTCGTCGCCGGTCAGGTCGACGATCGTCGAGGGCTCGATGCCGCCCCAGCCCCCGTCGACGAAGGCGTCTGCGTGACCAAACCGTGCGAAGAGCTCGTCGGGGTCGTTGAGGACCTCGCCGTCATAGGTCGCAGAAGTCGAGACGATGGGGCTCCCGAGCTCGTTCAGGAGCGCAAGCGCAATCGTGTCGTCGGGCACTCGAATCCCAACCGTCTTCTGCTTACGGACGAGGAGCTTCGGCACCTCGCGGGTCGCGTTGAGCACGAAGGTGTAGGGTCCCGGCACTAGCCGCTTCATGATCCGGTAGGCGAAGTCGTCCACGTGGGCGTAGCGGGCAATCTTGCTTAGATCGGGGCACATGAAACTCAGCGGGTGGTCCTTTTTGAGCCGCCTGATCTGATAAATGCGCTCGACGGCCTTCTTCTGATGGATATCACAGCCGAGACCGTAGACCGTGCCCGTCGGATACACGATCACCCCGCCGCGGCGGAGGACCTCCACGGCGTGGGCAACCTTGCGAGGCTGCGGATTCGTAGGGTGAATTTCGATGCGCATCGAGGCGGGAGGAGGTAAGCGCGCCCCCGGGTGGCGTCAAGTCGACGGGCACTACCCAAGCCGTGACAAATGCGCTACTTAGTCGGCCGCCAATGACCGAAGAGCGAGACCCACGCCCGTATCTTGTGATTACCGTGCTCCTAGACAGCTCGGCACGACCCGCCGAGGTCAGCCGAAGCCATGGCGATGCCTATGAGCGATCGTTGAACGCCAGCCAGGGCCAGGAGATCGCGGGCCTCGAGCTCGTCGAGCTTCCGATCGCCGCCCCGGTGTTCAAGGCGCTCCGCCGGCCACTCGCGATACCGGCCGATGCGGTCGGCCTCTACGACGTCTTTCCACTCGCAAGCCATCTCAAACCCGAGTTCCGAAAGATCGCCGGACAGTTCCTCGCGGCCGAGGCCCTCTGGACGATGGACGAGCAAGGCCTCCTCGGCGGCGTCCCCGTGAACGTGAAGCTCGAGGTGCCGAAGGGTTGGAAAACCGATCCCAAGGACATCCACCAGCACCTGGTCGCCGAGGGTGCGCTCGATCTCAGTCAAAGTGGGATCGAGACCTACAAAGCGATCAAGACCGCCTGGGATAGCAACTAGTTCAGCGAGAACGGTCGTTCGAGCAGGAACTCTGCGATCTCTGCATCGAAGCGTGCACCGTCGGCGCGATGCATCTGATACGTCCCGCGCATCGTTCCTCGGGCGGTCGGAAGGACTGCGCCGCTCGTGTAGCGGAAGCTCTCGCCTGGGCCGAGAATGGGCTGTTCGCCGACCACCCCCGGCCCTTTGACCTCTTCCACCTCGCCCAGCGCGTCGGTGATGATCCAGTGGCGCGACTGGAGCTGTACGACCTCGCTGCCATTGTTGGTGATCGTAATTTCGTAGGCGAACACGAAGCGCCGCAGCGCGGGCTGCGACTGCTCCTCGAGGCATTGGCTCCGGACTTGAATCAGCACGCCGGCGGTCGTCGCGCTCGACGTCGTTTGGACCCCACTCATCGCTCTCCGCCCCTCAGTTGGCGCGCGTGGCTGACCCAAGGGGACCCGGCCTCGGCCAGACGCCACTCCGCGTGTTGGTGCTCGGGCTCCGCATAGCCGATCCCAATGCGGGAGCCTACGGCCACGGCGGAGACGCTCGACCCTCGCCGCACCTCGAGCCCGCCACGGCGATAGAGCGCCTGCCCACTGAACGACGTGTCGAGACCGAGCGCCTGACCGACCTTACCCGGCCCGGTGAGGAGCTCAGGCCCCTCCTTGCCCCCTCGACGCCGCGTGATGGTGGCCTGCCCCGCGATCGGCTCGCACGAACGGATCAAGACCGCCGCGCCCTCCCCTTCACGATTGGTCACCAGGTTCAGCATCTGGTGAAGACCGTAGCAGAGGTACACGTAGGCGCGCCCAGGCGGCCCCCACATCGGCGCATTTCGGGTGGTCATGCCGGCACGACAATGGTTCGCGCTGTCGTCCGGGTAGCGATACGCCTCGACTTCCGTGATGCGGAGCCCCACGGCGCCGTGCCAGATCTCCTGCCCCAACAAGTCGCGCGCGACATCGAGCGCGTCACGCGCGTAGAACTGTCGCGGGAGTAGACCGGCCGGCACGGACGAAGTGTGACGCTAGCCGATCTCCAGTGCAACGCTCACGAAACCACCTTTAGCTCGATCAGGCTCCGCGCCATCGCTGCCGCTGCGTCGGTGGCCGGGATGTATGTCATGCCGAGCGTCTCGCGCGTCAGCGTGTCGTCCACGGGAACCTCGCGGCCGAGCTCGTGAATGATCTGCCGCGCGGTGGGGTCGAACAACCCGACCAGCTTCACGACCCAGTCCGGCAGCTCGCGCTTCGGCACCTTGCGCGCGACATCGCCGAGCTGAGCTCGAATCGCTAGGCCGATCTCGACCATCCAAAGCGATCCGGCCGTGCAGAGGTAGCGGCCACCGCTCGGCACGCCGGCCTCGAGCGCGAGCCGATGCATGCGTGCGACATCGCGCACGTCCACGCACGCAAACGCGACCCGAGGTGTGCCGGGGTACTTGCCCCTGAGAAACATCTCGATGATCTCGGCCGAGGTGCGAAGGCTGGGATCGAGCACCGGGCCGAGCACGAAACCGGGATTGACCGAGCTGTAGTGAAGCTCGCTGCCCTGCTCGTTGACGAAGTCGCGTGCTGCCCGCTCGGCGAGGGTCTTCGACTTCGCGTACGGCGTCACGTGCGGAGAATCGACGTTGGTCCAGTCTGCCTCTGTGTACGGTGCGGTTCGATCGTCGGGGTGCCCATACTGCACGGCGGCCATCGAGGAGGTCTGCACGAAGCGCTCGACGCCCGCAGCTTTCGCCGCGCGAAGCACGCGCAGCGTTCCCTCCACCGCAGGGCGGATCAACACCTGCTCATCCTTCGGCTGGGTCGGGGGAAACGGCGACGCAAGGTGCAGAACGTGGGTACAACCAGCCACGGCCTCCCCCCATCCTGCGTCCGACTCGAGGTCGGCTTCCGCAAACTCGACGCCCGACGTGTCGGCATGCTTCGCCAGCACCGCTTTCACCTTGGCCGAACGCTCGAGCGATCGCACGGTCCCCCGCACGCGGTAGCCAGCCTTCAAGAGCTCGAGGGCGCAGTGGTTGGCGATGAAACCGGAGATGCCAGTAACGAGGACGGTCGTATCGTTCATGCCCAATAGTCGCCCGCAAACGCCCGCGCTGTCTCCTGGAAAGTGCGCCGACCTCGAACAGCGCTCGGCGCCACGCTCGCGCTCGCCTCGAGAAACGGGTTAGATTGGCGGGGTGAGCACCAGCCAGTTCTCCAGTCCCGAGGCGCGGGCATTCTATCAGAGGCGGGTCGCCTCATTCGGTTTGATCATCGCGGTCGCCGGGGCAGTCGGACTCTCGTTCCGCATCGTCATCGGCTTGTCCTCGGGCACGCTGCGGCAACTGCTCGTCAACCCGAGCTATTGGCTTCACGTCGCAGCCGTCGTTCCGTGTGTTGCAATTTGGCTTATCTGCCGTCGCGGGCCACTGTCGCTCAACACGGTGATCGTCGTCGAGACGGCGGGCATTCTGACCGCCTCGGTGGCGTACATCGGCATGGGGATGACGATCCCGCCCGAGGTCGGAGCCGATGTCATCACCTCGTTCACGCTTTCCTTTGCGTTCTTCTCGCGAGCGGTGTTCGTCCCGAGCACGGCTCGGCACACCGCGCTGTTGGGCGTCGTGATCGGCGTGCCCTTGATCATCATGATGTTCTCGCACTACCTCGACGTCGACGCCGAGATGTGGCGCAGGGTCGGTTACGACACCCGAGGGTTCGAGCGGCGCGGCATCGCCATCTCTTCGGCGCTGATGACGGCGATGTGGTGGACGTTGACGGTCGGCCTATCGAGCCTCGCCTGCAGCGTGATCCATGGCCTGCGGAGCGAGGTGAAGAACATCCAACGGCTGGGGCAGTACCAGCTCGAACGAAAGATCGGAGAGGGGGCGATGGGGGTCGTCTATCAGGCAACCCACGGGATGCTGAAGCGCCCGACCGCCGTGAAGCTTCTTCGTCCGGAGCTTGGCGGCCACGACGTGCTGAAGCGCTTTCGCCGGGAAGTGCAGCTCACCGCCAAGCTCACCCATCCGCACACCGTGACGATCTACGACTACGGCCGCACACCCGACGGCTTGTTTTACTACGCGATGGAGTTTCTCGACGGTGCGAGCCTTCAGCAAGTCGTCGATGCGACGGGACCTCAACCGGTCTCACGTGTGGTCCGCATCATGCGCGACGTGGCGCTGGCGCTCGACGAGGCGCACGCGGTCGGTCTCATCCATCGAGATATCAAGCCCAGCAACATCATGCTGGCGCGACAAGGCGGGGTTCACGACGTCGTCAAAGTGCTCGATTTTGGGCTCGTGAAGCGCATGCACGACGCCGGCGATCCGGAGCAGACCGACGCCTACTCGATCCAAGGGACGCCTCACTACATGAGCCCCGAGGCGATCGAGAAGCCCGAAAGCGTCGACGCACGAAGCGACGTCTACGCCCTCGGGGCCGTCGCCTACTATCTGCTTGCCGGTCGTCCGGTGTTCGAGGGCGCTAGCTTCTTCGAGATCTGCGCGCAGCACGTTCAAGAGATTCCCAAGCCGCTGCGCGAGGTGTGCCCAAACCCCGTCCCGCCGGAGCTCGAGTCCCTCATCCTCGCTTGTCTCGCGAAGGCCAAGGCGGATCGGCCAGAGACCGCGAAAGCGTTCGCCGACGCGCTCGACCAGCTCGATGTACCGTCATGGACGCGCGCGGATGCGGAACGCTGGTGGCAGGAACACGGCAGCCGCGTGGAGCAGGAACGCGAATCGATGACTCCCCGCATCACCGGCCACACGATGGACGTCGTCGTCGACGAGCCGTGGTTCGAAAGCAGCGAGGCCTGGTCTCAGGACGGCTAGCGGAGCTTCGCTGGCGGTGGCGTCAGCCGCTGACGCGCTCCAGCGCCAGGTCGTGCGCCTCGTGGTAGTAGCGGCCGAGTTTGTGCCAGTCGAACTCCTCGCTCAGAGCTTCGACCGAGTTGCGCAGGGAGATCCGATCTCGCCGGCCGAGAGACGCAAAGCGGAATAGCCGGTTGGTGAGCTCCTCGGCGGCAGTGTCGAAGTCGTTGTGCCGGCGGGGGACGACGTAGATCCCCTTGGAAGCGTGGTCCGGCAGGACCTGCTCGAGGTACGAGCCAAAGCCCGAGAGGTCGCTGGTGACCGCAGGCACACCGAGCGCGATCGATTCGAGCGGCGTGTAGCCCCAAGGCTCGTAGCAGCTCGGAAACACACCGAGGTGGCAGCCGCGCACGAATTGATCGTACTCCATTCCGAAAAGGGGGTTGGTGGCCTGCACGAAGTCGGGGTGGAAGACGACCTTGACCGGGTCGCTTTCGAGGTTGAACAAGCGGCAGGTGCGCAGCTGATTGAGAACGGAGTCGTTGGCGTCGTCGAATAGATCGTGGGTGACGATGGCCGGGGGAGCATCGCTCTTCCAGGCCTGAATCGCGCGGCGAAGGCGAAGCCGCCAGTAGTCCTCGACAAACCCGTTGAGATCGGGGATCTGACCGGTCGCAGCGGCCAGGAAGAGCCCCTCGCCGACGGATTCCTTCATGGCGTCGGTGGCGGTCCGGAACTCGTAGAGCATCGCGCGAGCCTGAAGCGCCCGGACGTTGATCGAGCGAAAGGGGGCCTTGGTGATGATGAAGAAGACGACGGTCATCGGGCTCTTCGCCTCGCGGAGCCGGTGGTTCAGGCGGGCGAGCGCCTCGATCGTCAGATCCATGCCCTTGTTGAAGTACTCGTAGCGGCCCGACGTGAACATGTAGAGCGTGTTGTCTAGGTCGAAGTTGTAGCTCGGGAAGAAATGGCCGATCGAGAACTCGTGAAGCCGCTCCTTGAACTGCTTGTGTAGCGTTTGGAACTCGTGGATCGCGGTGAACCGGCGGATGTTCAGACCGTTCGGCAGCAGGAGGTCGGGCGTGCGCCCAAGCAGGTGGGTGCACTCGTGCGCGGTGAGGTCCGACACCGTGGTGAATACGTGCGCCGCGTGCGTGGCCGCTTTCTCGATCTGGTGCTGCGGATAGACGTTGAAGTTCTTGGCTTCCTGGTCCCCGTCGAGGAAAGGCAGGCGCTCGTAGAAACCTGGGTCGCCGTTCGCCACGTAGCGCCCGACCAATGTCGCATGCGTCGTGAACACCAATGAACCAGGCCAGCCCTCCTTTCGGAGCATCGGGACTGCCAGACTGGCTTGCCATTCGTGGAAGTGGGCCACCAGCGGACTGTCCGGCGATACCTTCTGCGCGAGAATCGACAGCAGCGCGCGGCACATCTCCCCGAACGCCACTGCATCACTCACGGTGTGCTCGTCGCTCGCGGAGATCCCGTGCTCCGCCCAAACACGATACTTGAGCTCGTTGAGCGCCCCGCGTACGGACTCGACGTCCAACAACACGGCATGCGGGCGGCCGCTTACCAACCACCGCCCATAGTGGGCCTGGTAGCCCATCTCGCGCAATTGCTCGACCGCTTCACCCAACGGGCCGGCCAGGGGCTCCGGCTCGAACTCGACTTCCGCGGCGCTTGGGTTGTACGGGCCTACGAGGCAGTAACGAGTGCCCCAGCGGCTGATCATGCTCGGCACCTTCGACCGTAGGACCGTGTAGATCCCGCCGACCTGGTTTGCGACTTCCCAGGCTATCTCCACCAGCATCGGCTCGACCGATGACCCCGCCTCGACCGGCTCCTTCGCTGGCGCTTCACTCGCTAATCGGCGCTTCGATGTGACCATGGCCTCGAGACTCGGGACTAGAAGAGTGGGCGGGTGTAGAAGGCGACGCCGACGAAGAGGTCCCAGATACCAAAGTCGACTGTGGTGCGGCTCGTGCGAAATTCGAAGAGCGTCGGAAATGAAAAACCGGCGAAGAGATCGATGATGTGCTTGTCTGGCTTTCTCCACGTGCCGCCGGCGCGAAAGCCGATGGGAATCGCAACGCCTTTGCTATCGGCCGCCGCGGTATCGTAGCTCTTTCCGAGGTTGATGAACTGCACCCCCGTCTCTCCGGCAATGAATGCGCGATCAGAGAAGTTGTAGTTGACGATCGCAGGAATCCGGATGTCAGCATACTTCGCGGAACCAAAGGTGCCGCGGACCTCGATTCCCGTGTCCACCGAGAGTCTGTCGTTGGGTATCACTCGGAATGGCAATGCCACTTCGAGCGCAAACGGCGTGTCGATCGGCATTACGAGAATGAGGTCGCCCGCGAATTCGAGCTTATCGAGGTGCAAGAAGCGATACCGGCCGTAGATCGGGATGTCGCCGTAGCCCGCCGAGGGTGAGAAGACCACGGCAACGAGGCCTTCGTAGTTCTGCTGCAACGAGGAACCAATGCGGTAGTTGTTCAGACCGAGCTCGATGTCGTCGGTCACGCCTATGGATCCTCCGAGCGTGATGCCGATGTTTGTGTCGACACCGTCATCCCAGACCGTGAAGATCCCGTTCGCTCGGACCATCCCCTTTTGCATGGTCAGAGGGCGGATCGAATAGCTCTTTGGGTACGTCCACGCGCTTTCGATCGCGTCCTCGGCGACCGGGTCGGGAGTGGCATCGGAGGCCAGGTCATCTTGCGCGCTCACCGTGCGGGTGACGAGCAGGACGAACCCAAGCACGGGCCACAGACTTCGAAATTTGAACTTGAGGTCCATGCTAGTGCGTACGCCCTGGCCGAGTACTGTCAACGCGCTGCCAGTTGGCCCTAAGGTGAATGCTGGATGGGAACGCTTCGGACGGAGGACTCATGAACTTGAAGATGATAGTCAAGATGCTTTTCATGCTCTTCACGGTCGCAGCGCTCTTCGCCGGCGGAAGCGTGTCGGCCCAGGAAGCATCGGGGCGAGAGGCGCCGAAGCTCTTCGCAGACCTCAGCTCGAGCACACGCGTATACCCGAACGCGAATGCTGCGCTCACTGGGTTCGCGCTCGGGTCGAGCTACAAGCCAACCGAGAAGTGCCTTCACATAGCCGGCGAGCTCTTCGCACGCTTTGGGCGGAAGGATGGAACACCGGAGGATCTGAAGATGCGCACGGCGGGAGCAGCCGTCGGCGCGCTTTGGGGCACCGGCGACTGGGACCACTGGTTTGGCGCCGGCGCGATGTTCGACCTCGGCTGGGGTCGGGTTGGGAGCCGGGATGAATTCGTGTCGAGTGCATACTTGCGGGCCCTTCTCCTCTGGCGTCTACGGGGGGAGTTTTGGGTCAACCTCGACCTGCGCACCGGGTATGTGATTGCGCCCATCACCGTCGCCGGCGTGGGAATCAAGGGCCCCTTGATCGGCCTTGGGATCGGCGTGTCCTGGGGCAAGGACGAAGACGAATACGCCCAAGGACCGGAAGCCACCCGTTAGCGGGTGGCGAAGGGGTCTGGCTCGTTCCGGTGCGGTCTGAGAACTAGCCTGACGACCGGCGTGCGGATCGGACGCCGCCGGCAGCCATGCGCGGCGGTGCGAGCCCGAAGCGCGAAGCCCGGCGCGAATTGCGAAGCCAAGCCCGAGCGCAGAGATGAGCACGCAGGCACGCTGCTCACTCGCGTAAGAGTGATACTGAGACTACGGCCGGGGAAGGTGGGCGGCGTAGCTAAAACACAAAAAGGCCCGGTCTTCCGACCGGGCCTTTGCGGTGACCCCAACGATGCGAAGTTGGAACGAATTGTCCGCTTTCGTTGAAGAGTGGGACGAGCTTCGGAGGGCATCATGACCGGCTCCGACGCTAGCAGTCCATGCACAGCTGCGCGTGCTGCGTCGGGCCAGGGCGGTTGCCGCGCTCGACTCGCGCATGTCGAGCCGTCAGCAACGCAACCAAGAGTCCGAGCTCTGTCCGCTTGGTCGCCTTCGCGATCATCGGGGCTCACATCTCGCGACGGACAGCGTTCTGAGGAACCAGAGCCTTCAACACGTGCTAAACTCTTGTCATCTGATATGGCGGCCTCGAAACTCCTCCGAACGCTCTCGCTGGCTCTGGTCTCTTCGGTTGCCTTGTCGCCTGCGTGCGGTGGCAGTGACAGCGAGGGAGGTTCAGGGGGCACGAGCGGCGCCCTCGTCTGCGATCCGGGCAAGGGGCTCTGTAGCATCGGCAAGGGCTACACCCAGCTGTGCACCGACGAGAACGGCAACTGCTTCTGGAGTGTCAGCAACGAAGGGGCCTGCTTCAGCGACGACGGCCAGATCCAGCTGTGCTCCCAGGCAGACTCCGACCGCACCTCGCCGGGCGGCGGCTCGCTCGTGAGCTGCGGCAAGTGCGACGACCCCGATCCCACGTGCACAGAGGAAGCCTACGCTCTGTGTGACGAGCTGTTCGCCGGCAGCCAACTGGTGAGCTGCGGCGAATGTGGCGACCCGATCGCCACGAGCACGGAGTAGGCCTCGGTCTCCCTGACGGACCGTTCGCGGGCTGCACCGGAAGCGCGGAGTTCCTCGCCTGCTTTCGAGTGGATCAGCCGCGATCATGCTGATCCGTCTCCTGCGGTGACCCCAACGATGCGAAGTTGGAACGAATTGTCCGCCTTCATTGAAGAGTGGGACAGGCTTCGGACGGGAGCGTGATGACTGACGCCCGGTCCGTCGCGCGCTACCTTCCGCCGATGCAGCGCAAGTATCTAGATCTCTTGTTCTTCATGGGCCTCTCTCTTCTGCTCTGCCACGAGCTCGATGCGGTGGCCCAAGCCGAATGGCGCCTGCTGCCCGTGCTCCGCACGTTGACCGACGCTAGCGCGTATCCGATTTTCGTCTGGCTTCACGTGCCCCTCTTCGCGCTCGTGCTCTGGTGGACCGGCAGCACCTCGCTTCCGGTCAGGCGACGCGCGCAGCTCGTGATCGACGCCTTCGTGGTGATTCACGCCGGCCTCCATACGGCTCTGCGCTCGCACGAGGACTACACCTTTCATTCGACACTATCTATGGATTGTATCTACGGGGCTGCGGTCATCGGTGCCGTGCATGCGCTGTTCACCTGGCGCATGCTTGCTTCGGGGCGATGAGCCGCGGGCGTGTTTCACTTGAGCAGGCCACGTTGGATCAACACCTGGTGTACAGCTCAGCGTCTGCCCCTGACGGCGAGGCGGAAGGCTACAGCGCAACGGCAAAGGTCGGTATGGCGCCGAAGCAAAGGGCTTCAGCGGGCCGGCTCGAGCTACTTCACTCTGGCAAGAGAGTTGCGTAGTTGCTTCCGGACGTAGCGCTTGCCCGAGCCGCTCTTGAGAAACACCTCACGGGCTTTGGCGTCTTTCGGTGACAGGTAGGCCTCGTAGTAGATGAGTCGGAGTGGGCGGCGGTGGCGGGTGGAGGAGACCCGGCCAGCGAGGTGGTCGGCAACTCGTTGGCGGAGGTCGGCGGTGTAGCCAGTGTAGAGGTTGCCATCCTTGGTGCTTCGGAGGACGTAGACGTAGTGCACTTGTCGA
>CAVWBW010000009.1:0-337383 GCA_963753395.1 uncultured delta proteobacterium
TACAACAACATCGCCACATCACTCCGCCGCTGCTCGCGTCGCGCCCGTACTCCCGCTGCCGCTCTTCGTCGCATGCCTCGCTGAGAATCACGTACAACCGCGTCCGCGCCCGCGACATCCCGACGTAAACGACGCCCCGGGACCACGCCTTCTCAACGCCTTCACGCCGACGACGATGACGGCATCGTTCTCAAGCCCCTTGAACCCCGAGGCGGTCGACCAGGTGATGTGTTCGAGAGCCGTGGTGCCTAACGCGGGCACCGTGTCCTCAGTGAGCTGCTGAACCGAGAGGCGCTTCAGTACTTTGGCCTCCTTCTCATCGGGCTTGCGTGCGAGGAGCACCGAGACCTGGCCGGGGCTGACGCCTTCGCGGCGGATGTCGTTGATGACGCGCTCGAGGTTGCCTCCCCAGCCGGTTTTTTCTCGGTAGGGAATGAACTCGACGGGAGGGCCGCCGACCCGGGCTTTGCTTCGTCGCTTGGAGCCCGAGAGGAGTGCGGTCTGTCGGGCGATGGGCTGGGTGTTTCGGCAGTTGATGGCGAGGGTCTGGGTGACGCTGTGCTGCCGAAGCCGGTCGAGCGCGGCGTCTTCGGTGTTTGCGTAGACGAAGGCCTGGTCTTGGGAGTCGAGGAACGCGAACCAGCGGCCTTCTTCGAGGCCGCCGCGGAGCATCTCGTGAAGCGCATTCAGGTTCCGGGTGGTGAGCAAGTCCTGGGCTTCGTCCATGACGATGGCGTCGAAGAGCCCTTCCCCTGAGTCGGATGCGGCGACCTCGGCGTACTCGGGAAGGAGCTCGTCGAAGGTCACGTTCTGAGCGGGGTCGAACTTGGCTGCGAACTCGTCGGCCAGCGGGGAGGCTTTGATGACCTCGTGGAAGTGGCGGTGGGCGTTTCGGACGACTAGCTCGCCGGCGTAGTCTTCGGCGTCGGTGCCGGCCGTGATGCGCGCGGCGAGGAGCTTGTTGTAGGTGAGGAACAAGACGCGCTCCCCCTCGCGCGCAAGGCGCCGGGCGGCTTCGATGGCGAGCAAGGTCTTCCCGGTTCCGGCCCCGCCATCGACGATGAGGCGTAGGGGAGTGATGGAGGGCATCGAGGACGCCGCGCTGCTCCTTGGTGAGCTCGGCGAGCTGGGCGCGGGTGTCGGAGAGGATGGCGTCCATGGTGGGGACGAAGTCGAAGTCGCCGCGGAGGAAGTCGGCGAGCTCTTTGATGCCGGCTTTGTTGAGGGCGTTGCGGGGGCGTGGGTCGCTTTCGCGCGCGAACTGGGCGAGGCGGTCGACGTAGGCGGTGAACGGCTTGCTGAGGTCTCGGTGGTCGTAGATGGACCGTGGGTCGGACTCGGGGCCGTCGATGGTGTAGTCGACGTCGGGCATGATAACGCCGTAGCCGAAGAGGGTTTTGGCGAGGGCCTTGCCGCGGAAGCGCTCGCGGATGGTTCTTGCGAGCTCGAACATGGCGCTCGAGGCTTGGTCGAAGGGGCTCTCGTGGAGCGGGTGCTCGCCGCTGCGACTGACGGAGTGCCAGACGCCATCGCGACGTTGGATGCGGCCGCCCTTCACTTCGAGGACGAAGACGCCGTGCTGGGTGAGGAGGACGAAGTCGATTTCGGCGCGGCGTTTGGTTTCGTGGTGCGCGAGGCCGAGGGAGTGGAGGCAGACCCAGTGGTCGGTGTCGGGGGCGTCGCGGATGACTTCGTAGATGCGGCGCTCGGCGTGGCTTTGGACGGAGGAGTGGATGGTGGGGGGATCATGCGGGTCATGGGGTGTGCTCGGTTGCATTCGTCTTGCCGCCAGAAGCAAAGAAAGGAAGCACATGGACCATCGTGTACCAGTCGAGACGACGACACTCGCGCAGATGTTGTTAAAGGCCGCGTGGTGCCCAAGCAGCAATGATGCCTAGCGAGAAGCCATCCGCACGAACACGGCCTCACCAATCTTGTCGAACGCTTGCTCGTAGAATGGCAAGGGTCCGTGATGGGTTCGTCGTCGACCGAACCCGTCTCGTGTAGAGAGATTGCTTCGCGTTGGCGACGACAAAGTTCAGGCGCACGCGTGTTTGGTTCTCGGCAAGTTGTTCGACAAAAGCCGTCACCTGGGACTGGCTGTCCGTACGGAAGCTCACCTTACCAGCAGCTCCTTTCGCCGTGACGAAGCCCGTATCCTCTGTCGGCACCTCCGACGATGTAGCCAAGGTCCTGGAGCACGCTAACGGTGGCCGCGAAGGTAGTCTCTCTGGATGCCTCGAAGTCACGTTGTTGGATGGACTGAAGCTCGAGGGCCGTCTTTGGTGGAGCGGAGTTTCCGCCGCAACCTATTGTCAGCGCCACACCTAGTAGAATTATCGTCAATCTCATGCTTCCCCCTTAGAAATTGCTGGTTCTGCTTGCGAAGTCGGACACGACTCCGTCTTTATCGAATTTGATGATCAAGGTATTTGTTCGAGTCGATTGTTGAGACGAAGAGCGGCCGCCGCCGCCACCCGCAAGAATGACGGTGCAGTAGCCGCTCCGACTCTTGGACTGAGAAACGGTGGCGTGGCGCTGATAGGTCCACACCTCTTGCCCGGAGCCATCGATCGAAGTGATGTTCGGCGCTCCAAACACCTCGAGGACCGGCTTGGGTCGTCTTGCCCACCTCGAGGTTCATCTGCACGTTGCCGTGCGTGAGCTCACTGTTGCGTCGTTACCGGCTCACTTCTGCCGCAACCGAACAGAGGCCCGATGAAGACCAAAGTAAGAACTAGTGAACGCATAAGTCGCCCCGACATTGTCGTGTTTCCCCTCATCACTTCCCCCGGGGATCAGACTTAAAACCGTGACGGCTAGTGCCAATGCGGATGGAGAACGCTGAACGAGGGTCGGGGGCTCGACGACGAATGTTCGCGAATCAGACGGTGTTGATAGAGTCGCCTAGCCTAGAGTGTATGCACCATCTCCACATCCCACTCCACCTCGCGCTCCTGTCGCTTCCCATCGCAATCCTCGTAATGATCACGTGCGGGCGCATGCGCGCGCGCGACATGCCTACTTCGGCTACGCCTCGGTGCCAGTCGGTTTCGATGTCGGTGAGGGCGACGAGGATGACGACGTCGTTTTCTAGGCCCTTGAAGCCGGGGCGGTGCGACGCTGCCTGCGCTCCTCGGGAGATCGCGAAGCGTTCCGCGATTTCCATGCCGACCGGAGTGCCCTTCTCTACCTGCGTCCGCGTGCCACTTTCGTCCGACTTTGCCTCCGCAGACGTGGCAGCGTCGTCCCGTCTTCTTCAGGACTGAAGTGCGCTGTCTCTGCGTGAGGGAGCGACGTGGCGCCTTGTTGGTGCCTTTTCTCTGGCGGCGTTCTTCGCGAAGCCTAAGAAGCTTCTTGCGTAGAGTGCTTGCTTGGCGGGGGCGAGGCTTTGAACCCTTGGTGCTCATGGTGGCGAGATTGCACGAGTGGACGGCTCAGGGGAAGCCGGTGGCGTTGAGGGCCCAGGCGTTGATTGAGATGGCATTGTTGAGGACGGGTGGCTTCGGCGGCTTGCTCGGGGTGACGGTGGTCGAGCTCGACAGCGACTCGAAACACGGAGCGAGGCATCACGACCGCAGTGGCATCACCCAATTCAGGTTGTTAGCCTGATGAGGGGTCTTCTTCAGGAGGGGTTATGAAGGATGACAAGGGATCGCCGTCGGCGAACGTGGTGCTCGTGAAGGAAGCGGAGGAAGTGCGCACGCCGCTAAGGTTGAGCTCGATGCCTCCGCAGGGGTGGTGAAGGTGACTGCTCACGGGGCCAGGGGACGTGGCGTTTGGAAGTGGATAATTCTTGCCGGCATCGGTGGGGTTCTCCTGGGTGTGTTCGTGGGCTTTCTTACAGCGACGGTGATGAGCAGGCGGAGTGCGTACAACCTTGCGGTTCGTGATGGTAAAGCGTGTACGAAGGGTCGTGAAGCTAGGAAAATGTTTCGATCGGGCTCGAAGCAGCGCAGAAGCAAGGCGGGGGGTACCGCCATCCGTCGACTATGAAGCCATAGAGCAGCTCGTACCTTGCCGGCGCCTTTCACCACTGGCGACTTAGTTAGCCTCAACTACTCGAAGTTCAATCGAGACCGTGCGCTAGTGACCTACGCTCGGCAGGTGGACGAACTCTCGACAAAAGACGAGGAGGTAACAGCGAGGGTGCCACCCGAATCAAGCAGCGAGGAGCGCGACGAGGCGGCGCAAGAAGGACTTGGCGGAGCTTGGCGAGCTGGCGCGATTCCGCGTTGCGAACCGAGACTCGCGGACGGTGATGGTTTGGGGGACTATCCGTTATCGCTTTGATTTCAAGGGGCCACGTGGTGTGAGCGGATGAAGATCATCCTGTTGATTATTCTCGGAGGGCTTGCCCTTCTTGCGATTGGGGTCGCCATTGGGCTGCTCGAGCTGGCCGTGGTGATTGCGTGGAAGGCTCCGCTGCTCTTCCTCTACGTCGTGATCTGCTTCTTCTTCCCGCCGGCGCTGCTGGCGATTCCGGTGGTGGGGTACTTCTGGTTCAAGGCAGCCGAGGTTGAGCTTCAGGCGGCCCAGCTCCGGGCGCAGTTGGAGCAGCAAGAAGAGGCGGAGCGGTTTCGGGAAGAGATGCGGGAGCGAATGGACGAGTTGGAAGACGAGCATGAGCACCGACTCGACTGACGCTGTGAGGCTTCTCTTCGGTCTTCTCGACCAATGGCGGCACTTCCCGGCGTACCAACTGGAGCGACGGGCGGACATCTTCTTTGCGCTCTACTTGCCTGGCATTGTCGAGCATGCGCTTGGGGTGAAAGTGGACTCGCGGGTGATTCCCGAGTTTCCAATTGGGAAGGAGCACAGCCGTCGGTCTACGAAGGTCGACTATCTCGCCCTGTCTGACGACTGGTCTGCTGCGTTATAGATCGAGCTCAAGACGGAGATGCGAAGCAGAAATCGAAGGCAGGATGCTTACCTTGCGGATGCTCGGCGTCGTGGACTCGGGGGGTTGCTGAGCGATGTACCGGTGCTTGCGGAGGCGTCGAAGGAACAGGCGAAGTATGTTCACTTGCTCTTGGCTCTAGGGGAGATGGGGCTACTTACGGTGCCCTCGGATTCGGAGATTATGCATTCCCTGAGGTGCGGCGAGGGATCACGAAGCGCATGCGGGACGTGCAGGCGGCCGCGAGCGACGCGAACGTGGAAGTTGTCTACTTGCAGCCGCAAGAGAGCATCGACGACCGTGTGATCTCGTTTGGGACCGTGGCCGAGTATCTTGAAACGCTCGACGACCCTTTCGCGGTGCGCTTTGCGAAGCATGTGCGGGGCTGGATCAGCCTGCGGCAATACGGGCGCCCGGGACCTAGTGGCGCGCGCGGGGGGCAGGGTGCGCCGGGGATACGCTGTTCAGTCTGCCTCGGGCTCGCAGTTCACCTTCGACTCCTCCATGCGTTTACGAATACGCGAGGCCAGCTCTGCATCGCCTGATGCCTCGCAGGAATGCAGGAGCCGGCCCGCCTCTTCAACGGTGAACGCGCCTAGCTCGATCGTCTGAGCCGAGGTGGCGACCAGGGAACGGCCTCGAAAGCCGGATACCGTCGCATCGGGAACGCCCACAGCGTTGAGCAGCACGTCTGCGTAGCCTGCATAGCCGACGAGATACGCAAACAAATCCTGAAAGACGTGGCCGGCCACACTCTCGCCGTGCTGCTCGATGATGGAGCGGACCGCGTCGCGGTGGTCGGTGTCGAGGATTCGCTCTTTCGGCAGGCGTGCGGCGATGTTTCCGGCCGCGTGGCAGTCGGCGAGAACGACGCAGAGGACTTCGTGGCCTGCCATCGCGTCGTTGAAGAAGGTGTGGAGAAAGCCGGGCCAGTTGCTCGTGATGTGTTCTTTCAGGTCGGCGAGCCACGGCTGGCTGCGGTGAGCGCGCACCATGTTGGCTTTCGACACGGAAATGGCGTTGGCTCCGCTCTTTCGAAACGTCTGCTCGGCATCTGCGATGAGCCATCGGCCGTCAACGTTTCTGTCTCCGCACCAGAACAGCGCCGCGAGGATGCCGGCTTCGGCGTTGCCCTTGGTTGCCAGGGATTCGAGCTCTCGCGCCGGGAGCGGCACCTGTTCGCTGGTCGTGGTCTTTACCTCGATGCGTATGAGTTCGGGGAAGCCCATGGACGCGATCCGTTAACCTGCCACCTTGGTTTTCACAGTGGGGTTGCCATCCCACTTCTGGAGATGGTGGACGACAGCGATGTCGAAGAAGCCCTCGGACTCGAGGAAGCTAACGAAGTCCTCATCTTGTGTGGAAACCACGACCTGACGCTGCTTTGCGATCTCGGTGACGACCTTGGCCATGGCTTCTTTGCAAGGTTGGTCGAGGTTCTGGGTCGGGTCGTCTACGTAGAGCAAGTCTAGGTTGTGGGTTTTGGCGTCGGAGAACGCAAAGAAGAGGCCGATGGCTGTTGCGGTCACCTGGCCGTCTGAAAGAACCATGCGCGCTTCGCGCGCGGTGGCTTCCTTGCCACCGGGAGCTCACTTCGAACGAGTAGTCGAGCTTGTTGGCCTTGGGCTGGGTGGCGAGTGTGAGCGAGTCGAACACGGGGTGCCTGACGAGCTGCTGGTAGAGCTGATTTGCTCGCGGGCTCGCTTGGGCAAGCGTCGTGGTCGCAAGCTCGTTCTTCGCGTCGAGCAGTGCGCTCCGCAGCACGGTGAGCTTGTCGGCCGTTGCATCGAGCTCGTGCGCCGCTTCCGCGTCTTTCAGGTGCGACTTCTGGGTCTCGATCCATGCGTCTTCGAGCTTCGCAAGCTCGTCCCGCTTCTTCAGCACGGGGACGAGGCCTTCGCGAATTCGTCGCTCAGCTTCCTCGAGCTCCGAGAAGATGTGCTCCATCGCCTCCGCCCCTTTGGAGAGCTCGGCAAGTTGCTTCTCGAGCGCGCTCGTGGCTTCGGCGAGACGCGATTCGATTTTCGTCTCGGGAATCCCGGCACCGCCGAGGGCCTCGACGATGTCGGTGCGCACGGTGTTGACTGCTTCCTCTGCATCGTTGAGCGCTTTTTCGAGCTCGCCGAGCGTGGCGAGGTGGAGATCGAGCTGGCCGAGCTCGGCTTCCGCTTTGGCGACGTCTGCCTGGAGATCAGCCGCTTCGGTCGAGGTCAGCGCGGTCAATCGAGAAGTCAGCTTTGAAACGAGCGCGGCCGCGGACTCGACGGACTGCTCGCAGAGTGGACAGTGGTCCGTGGGGTTGAGATTCGAGCAAATCCTTTCCATCGGCTAGGAGCTGGCGGAGCTGCCCCGCCGCCTTCAAGGCTAGGCGCTTGTCGTCGAGCGCGCTCAGCATGGCAGCCCGTTTTGCCGCGAGGGCATCGCGGGTGCCGTGCTGTTCCACCCAATTGGCGTTGTCCTCGTGGGCCTTCGCGCGCTGCTCAAACGCGGACTGCAGGCGTGCCGCTAGGGACTGATGTTGAGCTATCGACGTCGTGATTGGCGTGAGCCGCTTCTGCAGCGCTGAATCGGTTCGGATGCTCCGTACGCCGGCCGTTACCTGCTCGGCAACTCCTGGGGCGAGGGCCACTGCGGTGCACTCGGAAATCAGGGCGACCTCGACTTCGTACTTGCTGGCGAGGCGCTGGAGCCGCTCTCCGACTCCGGCGTAGGCCTTCTTGAGGCCGGCGCTGCTGAAATCTTTACTGACGAACTTGCGCTCTCTTGCGGCGGTCTCCGCGTCCTTCTTCTGCTGTGCGAGAAGCTCCTCCCGGGCTGCGTGATTCCTCTCGTCCTCGACGATTTGTGATCGACGCGCCTCGGCTTGCTTTGTGAAGTCTCTGGGCTTGAGTCTCGACAGGATGGCTTCGATATCGTCCATGCCGAGGAGCCGATCGAGGGCTGCGTTTCGATCTTTGGGTGAATCGAGGAGGAGCCCGCGGATGCGGCTTTGTTGGAGAAGGACGGTGCGGACGAAGCCGGCCATGTCGAGCCCGAGGATGCGGTCGCGTTGTTGTTCCGCTTCGTCGCCCTCGTAGGTGTTGCCGTCAAGCTCCAGGGTGAAGCTCTTGGAACCGTGGTCGCGTGTGAGGATGAGGGTTTGTTTGCCGGACTCGAGGGTCACCCTCCCAAACCAAGCCGCGCTCTTCGCGCTCACCGGCGCGAGGAAGGCTTTGAAACCGGTGTTCGACAAGACCTCGGAAGGGAACTTGCCGTAGAGGGTCCACTGGATGCTCTGCGCGACGGTGGACTTGCCGACACCGTTGTCTCCGTGGAGCAGGCCGGGCTTCGTCGAGAAGTCGTATTTGATATCGGTCGCGACGCCGCGGAAGCTTCGGATCTCGACTGAGTGGAGGCGCCAGCGAGCCGCTTCGATTGAATCGCTCATTCGGCTCACTCCTGATCTGCGGTGCGATTTATGAGCTCGGCCAGCACTGCGTCTACGCCGGCTCCGCCGTCTTTCTGGTAGGCGCTCCAGAGCTTCTTCCATAGCGGAAGTACATCTTCGCCACCCTTCTGCTCCTTGAGCTGCCTCACGACAGCTTCGTTGATCCCTTCCATCAACTACTCCTCCGGTTCGTCCGTTTTCCTAAGGTGGGGTCTTTGTCGTTTCGACTAGGCTCATTGGGCTCCCGGGCTCGCGCAAATCCAATGGCAGTTGAGGCTGATGTCGCTCTCGCAGATGCAGATTGGGTGTTTGCCTGGTTCGCAGATGGGTTTGACGTCGATGCAGCGGGAGCTGGTTGGGGTGGGTTCAGTTGTTGGAGTCGGTGCGGTGCCCGCGAATATGGCCGCGGCGGCGACTAAGAAACCTGCCCGAACTGAGTTGCGCATGTTGGCCCTCCGGTGACGACACTAGGAGAAGCGTAGCAGCGCCGAGGGCGCCGGTGAAACCTGGTGCCGGATCTTGCTACACTGGTTCCGCATCATGAGCGGCACGGCCATCATCGTTCTCATCGTCGCGGGGCTGATTGCGCTCTTCGTGGGGAGCCTGGTGGCAGGGGTTACGGTGTTGTTGCCGGGTGCGACCTTGCTTGCGGCGGTCATCATCGGGAGCATGGCGGGCGGCTGGGTTGGGGGGATTGCGGGGTTCTTCGTTTGGATGGCGTTCTTCTTTGGCGGCACGATTGTGATGGCGTTGAGCGACGACGAGTAGGCGATGCAGAGGTGCCAGTCGGTTTCGATGTCGGTGAGCTGGCGCTACGCCGCGCGCGGGTCGTTCTCGGGGGATTCGATGCTCAACCGAAGACCCAGGGCTTCGACAATCAGGCCGAGGCTCGACAGGCGGGGGTTTCCGTTTTCGGAGAGGGTTCGGTAGAGGGTTTCGCGGTTGAGGCCGGTGGCTTCGGCGAGGTGGGCCATGCCGCCTTGGGCGTCGACGACGTCGCGGAGACCGATGAGGAAGACTTCGTCGCCTTCTTCGAGGCAGGCGGTGAGGTAGTGGGCGGCCTCGATTGGGTCCTGCAGACGGGGGAGGAGGAGGTCACGATAGGGGACGGTTGGCATCTTTATGCGCCCTCCAGTAGCGCTTGGCTCGCGCGATGTCGCGCGGCTGCGTCTGTTTGTCGCCGGCACAGAGGAGAAGGAGCACTGCCCTTCCCTGCCGTGCGAAGTAAATCCGATAGCCGGGACCGTGGTGAACCCGGAGCTCGTGCACACCTTCGCCGATTGGCTTGGCGTCGCCGAAGTTGCCGTCGCGAAGACGCGCAATGCGAGCTCGAATCCGTGCGCGGGCGCGAACGTCCCTCTGGGCCAGCAACCAATCGTTGAACGGGGTGCGACCGTCGGGCGTCCGGTAGACGCGGACTTCGATCTCGGGCGATGTCATGCGTGTTGGGCATGTAGCTTATAGGCTACATCGAGTAGTCGGCCGGATCAAGCGCTCGCAGCCGGAGTACGGGTGTTGTCGACCGCTCGCAGCGGCAGTTGCGCGCGCGCGCGACATGCCCACGTAGGCTGCGCCTCGGTGCCAGTCGGCTTCGATGTCGGTGAGGCGGCCTTTCGCTTGCGCCGTGGGGAGGGGCTTGACGGGCTTTTGGTGGCGAGGCCTGGATCCGGTAGCTTGAAGACTGAGTGATGCGGTACTTCGTGGGGATTTTGGCTGGGCTTGCCGTGGTCGTGCTGGGGTCGGTGCGGATCGGATGAGTCGGCGCGGGTCGATGGGGCGCAGGTGGAGCCGGAATTCATCGAGTCGTTGGTGGACGCGGCGCGAGAGCGGGAGCCGAGCGTTTTCGACACGTATGACTACGGGCCTGCGCCGTCGCTCGAGAGTCTTGATCGCGTGGTGGCTCGTGTTCTGGAGAGGGCGGCCGACCGAGACGAGCTCGAGCGGGCCAGAGGCGGGCGCACAGGCACTTCCGAACCCGCATACGATGCGCGCGCTCTGCCTTGGGAGAGTCTGCCGCCCGCGCGGGTTGCCGAGAGCAGCGATGACTGTGTCGGGTACTGCTTCGACGCGATTGTTGAATCCGTCGACGGAGATGATTCTCGCGTGGCTCGTGTGGTGGTCTTCGGAGAAGGTGGGGCGCCGACTCGGGCCGTCGTCGAGCGGACGAGCATGACCGACGACTCTCGCTCTTCGACGTACTATGGCAGTGCGGTGCGCTTCCTCTGCTTCGAGAAAGCCAACTCTGCGGCTGTGCCGCGATTTGAAGGCTGCGCTCAGGTGGCCAGGGAGATGTGAGGCCTCGGGGCAGGCGTCGGATTGAAGGTGTTTTCTTGGCCGATCCGCGTTGGCGGGCAACGCTCTCGCGCCAGCGACGGGCTCAATCCTCGTGAATGATGACGTGCAGCCGCGTGCGCGCGCGGCATGCCCACGTAGGCCACGCCTCGGTGCCAGTTGGTTTCGATGTCGGTGAGGGCGGCGGAGGGACACGCGGTCGAGGTGAGTTTCTTCTTCGGGGCGCGGGGTCTTCGGGAGCAGAACGGTCTCACTCCAATGCCGTGCCGCACTTGCTGCAGAACTTCTCCGGAGTGAACAGGTTTCGAGGTTGGGAAGCCCTCCCGCACCCGAGGCACACGCGGGTTTGAAAGGCCCCGACCCAGATCATGAAGACGGATACCGCCAAGAAGAAGATGGTGGCTCCCCAGTGGCCCATGAGAGCAACCATCAGGACAAGCATGCCGCAGATGATGGACGCAGTGACCAGCGTGACGGGCCGATGCCAACGCCTCTTGAACGCTGGATCTTTTCCTCGGAAGAGGAAGAAGGTGCCGATGGCCAATGCCAGCCAAATCGCGAAGTAGACCAGAAGGAGGGTTGCGTTCATCCGACGCTCGCCGTGGGAGGATAGCCCAGCTACAGGCCGCGCGGCCTGTTGTTTTTGTCGTGTTTTTGAGCAACTTCGGGCGGGGGTGGTCGATGACCCAGCATGCGTGGAGGGTTTGCCGTGGGCGCGGAAAGCAAGTATATGGCAGATATGGCAAACCGGACGACGGTGGTGTTGACCGATGAGGATGAGCAGGCGCTTCGGGAGGCGAGCCGGCGTGAGGGGGTGTCGCAGTCGGAGCTGATTCGGCGGGGGGTTCGGATGGTGACGGCGGCGTATCGGCGGCGTGGGGGGCCGTCTGTTGGGTGGCTGACGTTGAGTCGGGCGGAGCGGAAGGCGCTGCAGGCCGATGAGTTTGGGGACTTCGACGGGTGAAACAGTTGAGTGGGGGGCCGCTGATCTTGGATACCGGGGGGTGGCTCTACGCGCTCGGGGGGGACGAGGCGTACGCGAGCGCATTGCGGGATGCGCGGCCTGCCATCGTGCCGTCGCTCGTGCTTGCTGAAGTCGATTGGCACTTGCGGAGGCGGCGGGAGGACATGGGGCGGCTGCTCAAGGAAGTGTCGCAGGGGGCCTATGCGTATGAGCCGATGACGTTCGATGATGTGGAGCGGGCGGCACAGGTGGATCGGAAGTTTGCGGACTTGGGGCTCGGGATTGTGGATGCGTCGATTGTGGCGTTGGCGGAGCGCTTGGATGTGCGGCGGATCTTGACGATTGACCGGGACTTCTCGGTGGTGCGGATGGGGAAGCGGTGGCGGAAGGCGTTTGAGCTGGTGGTGCCGCTTGGGTAGGAGGAGCCAATGAGCTCGAAGGGCAGCGGTGACGGAGCGGACGTCGTGTTGGATAGCCCTATCGCCGCGCTGGCCGGGGGCATGAACGGCGTCTTCTTCGTAGTTGTGGTCGCGCTGGCCCTGCTGTTGCCGAACACGGAGGTTCACGACGGCTGGGTGTGGGTCCTCGGTGGGTTTTCCTCGTTCTTCTTCGTGACCAGCTGGTGGTACAGCGTTCGGACTTCGTTTCACGGGGACTTCTTGGTCTTCGAACGAGGGATTGGGCCTCTGAAGCGAACGAGCAAAGTCAGCTACTCGAGCGTGGGGCGGGTGCGCGCTGAGGGCTGGGCAATGACTGTGACGATGAGTCTGGACGATGGGCGTACACTGCGGATCGCGGATCTGTACACGAGGGTTCGTGGCGAGCTGCCCGAGGTCGCGTTCAAGGAAGGGGAATCGTCAGCTCCGATCCGTCGCATGCGACAGATTGCGAAACTGGTCGACCAGCGCATGGCGAGAGCGCGGGGTCTCGTGAGACCGCCGGATCCGCGGGTCGAGTGAGCTTCGGGGCTCGGCGAAGTGGGCGCGCGGCCTGTTGATGTCTCGAGCTTGTGCACAACTTCTGAGGGCGATGGTCGATGAAAGGGTACGCGGAGCGCGGCCCCGACGCCCCACCAAGCCCAACCCCCGCTGATTGACTTCGTTCACCCAACAGGTGTACGCTCTCAATGATCCGTCGGGTGGAAATCACCAGGCGGGCGGAGAAGCAGGTGCGGTAGGCTCCCCGCGCATGTCGGCGAGAAGCGATTGCACTGGGTCTACTTCGTGAGGGAGATAGGCTTGGAGGAAGTTCGGAAGATTCCTGGGTTTCACGACGAGCCGCTGGTTGGTAAGCGGCGAGGCATGCGGAGCATTCGGTTGAGCCGCGGATACCGAGCGATGTACCGGCTCGTGCGTGAGGGGGACGTCGATGTCGTCTTCATCGAGGAGGTCAGCAAGCATGGCTACTAGGCGACGCAAGAAACGGCAGCACCCTGCTCGGTCGAAAGGCTCAGTGGATGCGTACGAGCTTCTCGAGAGCCTCTACGGACCCGTGACCCTCGGCGGCATGCTCTGGAGCCTCCGGGCGTGTGATGAAATCAGCCAGGCGGCATTCGCGGAGACGCTGGGCGTCAGCCGCTCGCATCTGTGCGATGTCGAGAAGGGGCGGAAGGTGGTGAGCCCGGAGCGGGCGGCCGCTTGGGCGAAGGTTCTTGGCTTCCCGCCAACGGTGTTCGTGAAGCTGGCGCTTCAGGAGCAGTTGGACCGGGCCGGGGTGAAGATGAATGTTGAAGTGGAGGCGGCGTGACTATGACCCACCTCGACCCGACGCTTTTCGTCACCGCCTTCAATGCCTGGGACCGCTACGACCATTCGCGCCATCACCCGTCGATTGCGTAGAACTCGCGTGCGTTCTCGGCGAAGAACTTCGCCTTGTCTGCGTCGGTCCGCGTCGACAAGAGCGCGTCGAGGCCCGAGACGAGCGTGGCGTAGTCGATCGACACTTTGTCCATCGGGAAGTTCGATTCGAACATGCACCGGTCGATTCCGATCGTCCCAATCGCCCATTCGATCAGCGGGCCAACGCGGTCGACGAACTCTTGTTCGCTCATGGGCTGGTCCCGGTGCTCGGCGCCAAATCCGACGATCGGCATCAATAGCCCCCCGACCTTGAAGCGCACGTGAGGAATGCTCGCGAAGTTGGCGATCGCCTCTTTCCATTCGTTGGCGATGCGGACGCGTTCCGCGGGATTGCCGCCGAGCCCGCCGTAAGGGCCGGCGAGCGCGATCGGCGTTGCCAAGTGGCAGAGCACCACCTTCGTTTCCGGTTGGGAGCGAACGAGGTCGCCGAACTCGTCGAGCTGATGGTGGTACATCCAGGCGTCGAAGCTAAGACCACGCTTGCCGAGGAGCGCGTAGCCTTCGCGCCATGCGGGGTTTCGAATGAGGCCTGGTTCGCGCGCGAAGTCGACGATGGCTTCGTTCGGGTGGGCCGCGAGCATGTCCCGAACTCCACGGAAGCGTGTGCTCGCGCGCTGGTGTGCATCGAGCACGTCACCGAGATCCGGGGCCTCGAGATGGGCTGCACCGACGATGGCGCGGATCGTCGTTCCCGCGGGGTCGATGCTTTCGAGCCAACGGGTCTCGTCGACGAGGTCGATGTGCTGCTTGCCCTTCCAGCCCGCTTGAACGTGGACAATCCCTCGAAGCCGATCCCGGTAGCGCCCCCAATCGCTGGGCAAATCGCTCGGCAGATAGTGGTTCAGCGCGTACTCGCCGCGCCCGACGAAATCGACGAGAGGCTTCGGCATGGCGTGGCGAACGACGAAGTCGAGCAAGCGCGGGCTCCAGCCAAAAAGCTTGACCGCGACGCTGGCTTCTCGCGGAGTGGTGCGCGGGTCCCATTGGTGAACGTGCGAATCGACGATGGCAGGTGCGAGACTCATGGGGGCTGACTCTAGACGAAATGCTGGCGTTTTGGGTTGTGAATGATGAGGTGCAGGCGCGTGTGGGGGCGCGACGTGCCTCCGCAGGTCACGCCGCGGCGCGGGTCGGTTTCGATCTCGGTGAGGGCGGCGAGGATGGCGACGTCGTTTTCTAGGCCCTTGAGGCCGGAGACGATGGGCCAGGTGATGATTCGTGAGCAAGTGCTGGGGTCAGTGGTCGATGACGGGGTGTGAGGACGGTTTGCAACTGCCCAAGGTCGATCTTTGATATTAAATTTGGTATAGGGTGAATTGGTTATGTGGCGGGTTGTCGAGGCGACTGGCATCGGGAGGCAACTCGGGCGCGCACCGAAGCAGGTGCAGGAGAAGTATGAGTTTTGGAGAAGCGTGGCGGAGCTCGATGGGCCGATGGGGCTTCAGCGGTTGCCGGGGTTTCGGGACCATGCGCTCAAGGGTGAGTGGAGGGGCGCGCGGTCGTCCGCACTATCCCGTCAGTGGCGGGTCATCTATGTGGTTGTCGGCGACGAGCTGACTGTGTTCGTGCTGGAGGTGAATCCTCATGACTACCGGAAGAAAGACTAAGGCGGCGCTCAAAGGGCGGTTCTCGCCAGCAAAGGTGCGGCGGCGGCTGTCGGTTGGGCAGTCCGTGCGCATCGCGCGAGAGCTCAATCAGCTCAGTCAGAACGAGCTTGCTCGGCTGACTCGGATTGCGCAGTCGACGATTTCGGCGATTGAGACGGACCGGGTGAAGCTCGGTGCGGAACGGGCGAAGACGCTCGCGCGGGCGCTCAAGGTGCATCCGGCGGTGCTGCTGTTTCCGGGCTGGCGAACGGAGGACGAGAGCGCGGCGTAGGGGCGTCGATGAGGCCTGCAGCCGTGTGTGCGCGCGACATGCCCACGTAGGCTCCGCCTCGGTGCCAGTCGGTTTCGATCTCGGTGAGGGCGGTGGGGATGACGACGTCGTTTTCTAGGCACTTCAAGCCGGAGGCGGTGGACCAGGTGATGGTGTTTCTCTTCGTCGGCGCGCCGGGCTTTGAGGAGCAGGGCGGAGATCCGGCGCCTGGTCAGGCTTCGAGCATGTGCTTGATGTTCTCCATCGAGCTCTCGACGTTTCGCTGGTTTTGCTTCGAGATCAGGTGCTCGGCGAGCTTGCCGACAACCGGAATCGGAATGGAGTACTGGACCTTCATCGTGAGCTTGGTGCCGCCTCCCTCTGGCTCGACGTCTGCAGCCCAGGTGCTCGACACCCCGCCCTGGCTTTCGGTGACCGTTCGGCGGTTGGGCACGTGCTCGATGGTCGTGCTCTGTCCTTTGAGCGGGATGCCCACCATCTTGAACGTCCAATGAAAGTGCCGGCCGACTCCGGGAGGGCCTTCCACCTCGGAGACCTCCATCATGCCTATCATCCATTCGGGGTCATTGAGTGGGTTGTCGATGTACTCGAATACCTTCTCAGCGGGTGCATTGATGATGATGCTGTTCTCGATAGTTTCCATGGGTTGCCTCCGTTGGATGAGACAAGGTGACCATGGAAGGAGCGGTGGCGTCCATACGTAATTCTTTCCTCGGAATCCTCGCGGGAGAGCTCGCCCATGCGGCCGACGAAGTCGAGCAAGCGCGGGCTCCAGCCAAAGAGCTCGACCGCCACGCTGGCTTCTCGCGGAGTGGTGCGTGGGTCCCATTGGTGAACGTGCGAATCGATAATGGGAGGGGGAGACTCATGGGGCCTGACTCTAGACGAGACTCTTGCGTCGCGGCGGGCCTAGCCGGAACAAAGGCACTCTCGGCGCGGCACGCGACGCGAGATCACGAGTCGTACCTCGAAACTTAGCTCTTGGAATGCGCCCGATGGGCTGAGAGAGCCCAATGAGCGAAGAGAGGATCTCGAACAGTTGGGGAGCGGGCCTTCATGCGCTTCACGCTAGCGTTCTTCCATCGCTTCACGACGGACGGAGGAGGGCGGTGATTTCAGGCTTGCTCATGAGCTCGTCGTCCGTGTGTGCATCCACTGCGTGACTCGCTCGCACTGCGAAAATGCTGCGCGCCGTCGAGACGTTCGACCCACTCGTTCCCAAGAGATTTCGCCGCTTGGCGCCTGGCATACAAGTTGCGTCGTGACGGTACCTAAGAGGTCGTCATGTTGCGCAAATACGCTTTTCTGGTGGGTGTCCTAGTGGGGTTGTCGCTGCTGGCCGTCGTAGGCTGCAGCAATGACGGAGATGGTGAAGGCGGCGGCGAAGGAACGGCGCTCAGCCTGGACGGGGAGACCGCGATGCCCGCCACGGGCGGTGCGTCCGTTGCAGTCGATCGAGGCGTCGCGTTTTCGACCGTGATCTCGAGTATGCTCGCAGAGCTTGCCGTCGACGCCCAATCGACTTCCGCAGCGGCGAAGATCAACGCTCCCTTGGAGATTTGTCCGGGAGGGGGTAGCGCGGTCCTCGACGGAGTGCTCGCAGGCAGCGAAACGGCGTCACTCACTTTAATGGACTGCGTTGGCTCACCGCTTGGTGGCACGGCCAATGGAACACTACTGCTCGGAGATCTCACGGAAAGCTTTGTCGGCACCACCCTCGAGGCCAGCGCCACCGCGTCGCTGGGCGGTCGAGGTGATAGCTATCCGGAATTCACGATCGATCCCAGCACCGTGCTCAGAGGCAACTTCGAGGTCCAAGCGGACATCACGCTGAGCTTCTCTCCCGAGATCACGGTGAGCCAAATCGACCTCGTGTTGGGACGTAGCGAGCCCGAACCGAGCAGTGACGACTGGATCCTCGTTGAAGATGAAGATGCAAGCGGAACGGAGTTGCGAGTGACGTGCTTCGAGATTTCCACGAGCATCGCCACTTCGCCATTCGCGATCAACTCCTTCCAGCCTCGGGGTGTTTTGGTTTTGGAGGGGGACGTCTACACGTTCAACGGCCCGGACATCGGTTTCGATGTCTCGGCTGGTAGTGCGATTCCCGTTTCCGGGACGATCGAGCTATCGAGCGGTGACCAGATGGGATGCGGCGAAGGTTCCGGAGATGGGTCGAGCGTGCAGGCAGAGCTCTACCAAGAAGGAGCCACCACGTTCGTCAACGTGACGGCGACGGGCGCAGACGGGACGGTCTACGTATGCACTGAACAATGGGAGAACCTTCTCGCCACCCTGGGTGACCTCAACGCCTTCGAGCGCTGCCCGCCTGCTGTCGCAGGCGATGTGCTCACATGCTCCGAGGACGCCTTGCTGGACTTCAACGCCTATCTCGACCCGCTCATCGAGGTACTCAAGCAGGTCGACAGCCCAGGGTCCGAAAACGACTTTCTCATCGACTGGACAAGCAGCGACGAAGCGGGGCTATTCGCGATCGGCGTCGACGCGGACGGCAGCGGAGGACCCGAGCGTGAGCTGTCCGGTAGGGTGACGCCCAAGGAACCCTGCTCGGGCGGTATGGAAAAAGACGACATCTGCATCCTGGAATGGACCGTCAACATGAGGACGTCGTCCGCAGAGGAGGTCGCATATGGCCGCATCAGCGCTCTCGATTTCGGTGTCTCTCCTCTGACAAATACGAGCTCTCACCGAGTCCTGATCATCGACTTCGATCCGGATGATCCCGACAAGACCAACATCCAGATTGACCAAAGCAGCTTTTGCTCCATCGCCGTCAATCGATTTCAGATGCTCTGGCGGGGTGCAGACCCAGCGACCGGTTTTTCCGAAATGTACAACCTCGACATGGGTTTCGAAGCGTCCGTGCTGGGCGCGGCGACGGACAGTGGACGCGGCGACGTGATCTGGGGTAGCGGAACGGGCGCGGAGGCGACCATCACGTTCACGGTCGACGACGAGCGGTTCGACTGCGGTTTCGATGTGGACACGTTCGTAGTCTCCTGCCCCTGAATAGGGGGTGTGTCGGCGCACGTGCCGCAGTAAAGGAGTCGGCCAACGCAAGGCGTCGCGACGCCTTCGACGACGCGCAGTGTCTCCTCGTGTGGTCGCGCGTCCGCTGATACAATCGACGTGGCGATGACGAAACCAACGCGGTCGTAGTTCTACATCACATCGGCGCGAAGACGGGCCAGGCGTGGCAAACGCCGCTGCTCTACTTCACTGAGGGCCAGAACGTGATTCTCGTCGCTGGGAATGGGGGCTTAGCGAACCATCCCGCTTGGCTGCACAATGTCCGCGCCAATCCGAACGTGGAGCTGTGGGTCGGCAAGCGTGGAGGCCCTTACCGCGCGCGTGTCGCCAACGCTGAAGAGCGGGCTACCCTCTGGCCCAAAGCGAGCGGCCTCTACTCCGGGTACGAGCGCTATCAGGAACTTGCGGGCGACCGCGAGATCAAGCTTGTCATCTGCGTGCCGCGCGGCTCGTGATGGGTCCGGCCTCGTTCGGATGCGGTCCCCGGGTTTGAACACCCGCGTACAGATACGACGCTGGAAATGTCCGACCGAGGTTGACGGCGGAATCCTCTCCCTTTCCAGGCGCGCTGGTTTCGCAGTACATTCGGTGATGTGGAACGTTCCTCCGTGCACGACGTTGTCGTCGTTGGAGCGAGTGCGGCCGGACTCGCTGTCGCCGCGTCGCTCAAGACCCGAGGCATCGACGCTGTCCTGCTCGAGCAGCGCGAGCACGTTGGCCACGCGTGGCGCAACCACTACGAGCGACTGCACCTTCATACCTCGCGCGGTCTGTCGGGGCTTCCCGGGTTTCCGATGCCCAAGAGCTATCCGCGCTACCCCAGCCGCCAACAGGTCATCGACTACCTCGAGGCGTACCGCGAGCACTTCGATCTGCACCCGCGCTACGGCCAGACGGTGAAGTCGGTGCGGCGCGAAGGCGACTTGTGGCTCGTCGAAACGACGATGGATCAGTTCCGCGCCCGTCGCGTCGTGGTCGCAACCGGATACACACGTCAGCCCGTGCGTCCGCGGTGGCCGGGCATCGACGACTACGTAGGCGAGCTGCTGCACAGCTCCGAATACTCGAGCGGTGCCAGGTTCTCGGGCTCCCGTGTGCTGGTGGTGGGCTTCGGCAACTCCGCATGCGAGATCGCGATCGATCTCGTCGAGCAGGGCGCGGAGCCAAGCCTCGCAGTCCGCGGACCCGTCAACGTGGTCCCACGTGATGTCTTCGGCATCCCGATCCTGGGTGTAGGAATCGCGATGAGCTTCCTTCCGGCCAAGGTGGCAGACGTTCTCGGGAAACCGATCGTCGCCGCCTCGGTTGGGAACATCGAGGACGTCGGCCTGCGGCGGCTGCCGTACGGTCCGAACGTCCAGATCCGCGAGCACGGGAGAATTCCCTTGCTCGACATCGGCACGATCGATCTCATCCGTAAGGAGAAGATCTCAGTGCGGCCCGGCATCGAGTCGTTTCATGAGGAGGGCGTCGTGTTCGTGGACGGTAGGCGGGAGGACTTCGCGGCGATCGTCCTGGGGACAGGGTATCGGCCCGCCCTCGCCGAGTTCGTCTCTGTGGAAGACATCGACGCGAAGACCGGCAGCCATGAGGGCAGCGGCTACCGGCTCGATGACGACTTGTACCTGTGCGGGCTTTACGTGTCGCCGACCGGAATGCTCCGAGAGATTGGGATCGAGGCTACTCGGATCGCCGAGGACGTTTCGAGGCGATCAGCGGCGAACTACTGACTCCCGATGACCTGCCGGAGACGGGGGCCAGGTGATGTCGGCGCGGGGTCTTGAGGAGGAGGACGGAGTCAGCGCAAGATCTGCGCCGTCTCCCGGCAAACAATTACGTATGTCCCAAACCCCTGGGCGGACCCATATTCTCTCCGTAACAGGAGGTTCCTATGCATCTTACGATTGGCTTGGCGGGTGCATTGGTGGTGCTGCTCGGAGCTCTGGCTGGATGTGATGGCAATGATGGGAGCGAGGAGGCGACATACGCGTGGTGCGAGGTCTATCCACCCGCGTTTTTTGGTGAGTTCACAGCGGCGTCTTTTCCCGATCCGCTCGTTGGAACGGTCGTCGGGGGCATTTATCGAACGACGAACGGCGGTGTCTCGTGGACTACGCAGGAGGGTCCAGACGGGAACCGTTCCTACACGGATGTAGCGTTCACCGACCTGAGTACGGGGACCATCGTTGGAAGTGACGGCACGATTCTCCGGACCACCGACGGCGGGGAAACCTGGGTTGCGCAGCAGAGCGGCACAGGGTCGATGCTCGCCGGGGTGTCCTTCATCGATGCGGACAACGGAATGGTTGTGGGCGGCGATGGCGTGATTCTCGGCACGAGCAACGGCGGGGAAACCTGGGTCGCCCAGGAGAGCGGGACTGACGCTCCGCTCTATGGCGTGTGGCTCAGCGACGCGACGATGGCGACTGTGGTCGGCGGGTTCGGGACGATTCTGCGAACCACGGACGGCGGTGCGACCTGGGTTGCTGAGGACGGTGGTGGCGAGCTTCGGCTCACCGCGGTGTCGTTCGGAAGCGCGACGACGGGTGTCGCCCTGAGCCAGGACGGCGTGTACCTGCGAACGACCGACGGCGGCGCCTCGTGGACGCAATATGACGACTACAGCCCGGTGGCTCTCAACGATGTCTTCTTCGCCGACGCGAACGTCGGAACAATCGTCGGGGCATCGGGAACGATTCTTCGAACGACCGATGGAGGCGCCTCCTGGGCCTACGAGCTCTCCGACGCTGCGTACTGGTATTCGGAGACGCCCGATAGCGATCCGATCCGCGTTGGCGGGACCTTCAACGGTGTGTCGATGGCCGACGCCATGAACGGCGTCGCGGCAGGAGGCGGGTTCAGTGTGATTCGGCGGATGCCAGTGCCGGACACGTACAGTGTATGCGACCCGTGGTGCGCGAAACTCGAGGAGTGCTACCCGGAAGACGGCGCCGGCTGCGACATCGAGTGTCTCTGCAACCTTCGCTACCACTACAACATCAGGCCGGAGTGCGAGCGGGCTGTCGTCGAATCGCAGAGGTGCTTCACGGCGCTGACTTGTGAGCAAATCGACGCATGGTGGGACGACCCTGACAACCACCCGTGCACGGCGGCCGAGCGACAGATTGACATCGCCTGTGCCGATGAGCCGATGGACGGGGAGAGTGCGGGGCGGTAGTACGAAATCGACGTCGAACCGGACCCTACAGCACCATCTCCACATCCCCCTCCCCCCCCCGCACTCCACCTGGCGCTCGCGTCGCTTGCCGTCGCAGTGCTCGTGGATGATGACCTGCAGCCGCGCGCGCGCGACGTGCCTCCGTAGGTCACGCCGCGGCGCGGGTGGGTTTCGATCTTGGTGCCGAGGCGAAAGGGCGCCGGGCTAGCGACTCGCGGTCGGGACCTGGGCCACCTGAGCCACTGCGGCGCTGCGCTCGGCCGGGGGGTTGCCGCTGAACTGCAGGAGCATGAGCGAAAGGCCAGCGACAAGGACCGCAGGAAGGGCGTAGGCCTGCAAGGCGCCTCCGATGTACTGGGCCCGCTGGTTCTTGGCACGTGTGATGACCTGGTTGATGTGCTCGGCATTGCTCATGACTCTCTCTCCTTCCGCCCCATCCCCGGGGCTTTGGTTGGGTTACGCCGCGAGAGGAGATTTGGATTAATCGAATTGTGCATTTTCTTGGCGGGGTCGATGAAGAGAGGCGGCCGCACTCTACCTCTTTGGCGTGCAGCTTCCGACGGCGCGAGTCCACCTACCGCTCAACAACGAGATCCAAAGAGTGGAGGTCGAGAGCAGTGGGGAAGCCGAGCAAAGGCAGGCTCGGGAGCGCTTTGAGGCGCGCTGGAATCGCTCGAACCAAATCCGAACGGCGATTGCGATTGTGACGATGCTGCTGCTGGTCGTACTGTTGAGGCTCCGGGCCACTTGAGACGCAGTGCCGACCCCACCTTTACCCATGACCGTGGCCGCCCCGGCGGCCTCTGTTGCCAGCATGCTGAGTTGCAGATAAGGAGGACAGATGGTGTACAACACATGGATCCTAGTGGCTCACGACGCGGGGGCGCGGGTCTTCGAAACCCACGGGCGCGGGACGGGGCTAGAGCTCGTGGAAGAGATTGAGCACCCGGAGGGGCGCGCACGGGATCGGGACATGGCTTCCGACCGCCCTGGCCGTTCGTTTCGTAAGAACAGCGGTGACCCGAGTCGCGCGTCGATGAGCCAGAGCGAAGGGCCGCACGAGCGGGCGGTGTCCGACTTTGCGCGAGCCTTGGCCGAGAAGCTCAAAGACGCGCGCATGCAGAATCGATACTGGCGCCTGGTGCTCGTTGCGCCGCCCCGGTTCTTGGGTTTGCTGCGGTCTTCGCTGGACGGTCCGACGGCGAAGCTCGTGACGGCCTCGCTCGACAAAGACCTCGCAGCCGAGACGACGAGCGAGCTCGCGAAGCGCCTCGGCGAATTGATTGCACTCTGACGGCCACCGCCGAAGCGGCGGATAGCGAGGTCGAGCGGGTCGCTGCTAGCCGGCGCGGGAAGCCAGGGTTTGGAGAAAACGTAGCAACTCGACCATCACGGCTGTGTCGTGCTCGCAATAGGTGCGGAGCTGGGTTCTGAGATCCTCGCACTGGTCGTCGCTCAGCTCATCGGGGTGGCACAAGACGCTCTCCAAGAGATTCGAGGCGGCCATGCCGTCGGCGACGTCGAGCTCGTCGTAGCTCATCTCCGGGAGGAGCGCCGGGACGACGTTCTTGATGCTGAAGCTTCCGCGGAAGTCCGGGTGGTAGAAGTGGTTCTTGACTGCGACGAGTAGGTCTTGCGTTTTGTCGCGCGCTTCGAGCAGGGCGGCCGCGTGCTCGGGGGCGGCTTCAGCGAGCTCGGTGAGGCAGCGCTTTTCGACGCTGGCGTGCCAGGCGAGGATGGTGGCGGCGCCGTGCAAGGCCTCGACGACCGCTTGTGCGACGGCGGGTTGGGGGTCGCCCTGCCCTTCTGCGAGGTATGCGCTGTGGGTGAGCTCGCCGTTTTCGTGGAGGGTGTGGACGCTGAACTGCACGGGGACTGCGGTGAGCGGGCTGCAGCCGTTCCAGACGGGCAAGGCTGGGCCGACGGTTTCGAAGTCGAGCATGGCGATGGGGTAGCGGTAGGCGGCGAGGACTCCCTGCAGGCCTGGTTCGATGACGACCTTGTTCGCGACGACGGCGGCGCGGTGGCGCGCTTGTAAGGGCTTGAGCGGGAAGTCGCTTGGGATTTCCGGGATGGTTTCGATGCCTCGTTCGCGGAGCTCCGCGAGGGCGCGGGCGCGGATGCCGTTGAGCTCTTCGATGGCGTGGTCGGGTGCGGGCGCGTGGCAGCGGGCGAGGAAGGGGCACTCGTAGGGGGATGTGCAGTGGGGGCCGGGGGCGACGTCGGGGAGCTCGCCGCTGAGCATGCGGATTTGGGCGGCGGCGTTTTCGGCAATGTCGTCGCGGAGCTCGGCGACCTCGGCGCTGATGTCGGCTCGGGTGAAGAGCGGGCCTTGGTCGGGGTGGCGGTGCTCGCCGTTGAGGTGCATGAGCTCGACGCGGGTGACCGGGAGGCCTGCGCGCTCGACGACGTGGGTTTGGACGGCGGCGTCGGCGAAGTGCTGCGGCTTGACGGACTTGGTGGCTTTGACTTCGGTGAGAACCCAGCCGTCGGGCTCTTTGCTGAGGGCGTCGACGGCGACGAAGATGTTGTCTTCGAAGAAGGAGGCTTCGAGGATGGCGGTGGCGCCTTCTTCGATTGCAAGGCGGGTGGCTTCGACGGCGTGGTGGGGGCGCCGATAGTCGAGCTCGATGAGTGTGGCGCCGGGGAACTCGTGGCGGGCGCGCTCGCCTACGCGGTTGCCCATGTCGAAGAGGGCTTGGAGGGAGGCGTCGGGCGTGAGCTCGGGGGCGCGGGGCTCGTGCGTTTTCCACCAGAGGAGGCGGTGGCATTGGAGGCCGGCGGTGTACTTCGATTTGGAGAGGCGTGGGGGCACAATGGGAAGCCTACGGCAAAACGAACTTGGCGCTGCTGCCGGCTTTGCCTGCGGTGACTTGGAGGCGGACGTCGATTCTCTCTTTCAAGTCGGCGACGTGAGAGATGACGCCTACGAGGCGGCCGCTTTGTTGGAGGTCGATGAGGGTGTTGATGGCGAGGTCGAGGGCTTCTGGGTCAAGGCTGCCGAAGCCTTCGTCGACGAAGACGGTGTCGAGGCGCACGCCGCCGGTGTGGGATTGGACGGTGTCGGCGAGGCCGAGTGCCAGAGCGAGGGCGGCTTGGAAGCTTTCGCCGCCCGAGAGTGAGGAGACGTGGCGGGTCTTGCCGGTGTAGGCGTCTTCGACTTCGAGGTCGAGGCCGCCGGCGTGACGGGCGTCCTTCTGGTCGCTCGCGCGGAGCAAGCGGTAGCGGCCTTTGCTCATTCGGTGGAGCCGCTCGCTCGCGGAGATGAGAACGTCGTCGAGGAGCGCGGCCAGGACGAAGCGTTGGAAGCTCATCTTCTTGGCGTTCCTGCCCTGGGCCACGTTGGCGAGGTCGCCCACGACGCCGTAGCTGGCCTCGGCGGCGTCGAGACCCTCGTCGCGTTCGGCGAGCTTCTTCTTCAAGGCGTCGATGGACTTGAGCTCCTGCTTGGCGCTGAGCAGGGCGGCCTCCGACTCTTCGCGCGCCGCCTTCGCGTGCTGGTGTGCCTCCCTGAGCGAAGTGAGCTCCGGGCGCTGGAGCTCCTTGGTGTGTTCCTGCGCCTGACGAAGGAGTGTGGCGGCCTCGCTGCGCGCGGTGTCGAACTGGGTGACCTCGACTTTGAGAGCCTTGCGGGCGGGCTCCTGCAGGCGGGCCTCGAGGAAGGACTCCTCCGATTCGAAGGCGGCGTCGGCGAGGCGGCGCTTCCACTCCGCCGCTTGCTGCTCGTGTTTGCGGAGCGCTCCGGCGAGGGTGGTCTTCCTGCTCGTGTCTTCCGAGCTGGCTGCTGCGTGAGCGGCCACGGCCTTTTCGTAGGCGCTTCCGGCCTCGTCGAGCTCGGTTTGGAGCGCGGTGATTTGGGTGTTGAGAGCGCCGATTGCGGCGTCTAGCGCGCCTGCTTCGCGGTACGCCTCCGGAACGGCGTTCTCTGCTTGCTCTAGGCGGCCGTTGGCTGCGTTGAGCTCCGCCTCGGCGGTTCGCAACTCGGTGGAGGCGGCGTTGAGCTTCTGTTCGGCTTCTTTGAGCTTGGCGACGAGCGCATTGAGCGACGCTTTGAGCTTCGTCGCCTGCTCGGCGCGCTGCTCTTCGTTCGTCTTTTCCTGCTTCACTTCGGACAAGGCCGATTCGAGCTCGCTTAGCGGCCGGTCGGCTGCGTCTTCGAGGGTTCGACGGAGGTTGGTCTCGGCCTCCGTTTGGACGGCCAGCTCGGTTTGCGCGTCTGAGTAGTGCTTCTGCGCCTCGTCGCGGGCCGTTTCCGACGCCTTGGTGGCCGCTGCGGCATCGTCGACGTGCTGGTCCGTGGGAATTTCGTGCGCGGATGCTGCGGGCGCGGGGTGTTCGAGAGAGCCGCACACCGGGCAGGGCTCGCCGTCTTCGAGCTTGGTCGCCAAGACCGACGCTTGGCCGGCGAGGCGCGTGCGCTCCAACTCGCCCAAGGTGACGCGCGCGGTGGACAGCGCTTGCTCGGCTGCCTCTAGCTTCGCCTTCCAAGCAGCCAGCAACGACTCTCCGGCCTGCTTTTTCTTGCCGACCGAATCGAGCTCCGTACGGGCGTCGAGCCGTGTCTCCAGGGCTTGGATGCGCGTGCCAATGCCTTCGAGGTCTTTGGCGAGCGCGATGTTCGCGTCGTACTGATGTTTCGTCTCGGTCTCGCCTCTTCGGAGCTTGTCGAGCTGGGCCTCGGACTTGTCGACGGCCCCGCGCTTCTCTTCCTCGCGCTCTTTGGCCGTTGCCACCCCCTGACGGGCATTGCCTAATGCGTCGAGTTTTTCGCGATGGCTTTCGAGCTTGGTGCGCTCCGACTCGAGACGCTTTCGCTCGGGCTCCGCGGCCTTCGCGGCGTCGTGGCGCGCCTTGGCGGTTTGTAGCGCAGTCGTTGCCTTTGTTAGGGCCTCTGCGGCTTCGTGGTGTCGTGTCTGTGCATCGGCGGCCTCTTTTGCGAGCGTCGACGAGTGCTTGTGGAGGTCTTCGAGGCCGGCGGCTCGCGTCGCGGCTTCGAGCTCCGTTCGCTTCTCCTCGATGGACGGAGCCTTTGCGTCGAGGCCTTCGAGTGCGCCCTTGTGCGTTTCGAGGGCATTGAACTTCGCCTCGACCTCCTCGGCCTTCGCCAAGATCGCGTGAGCTGCGGTTTCGTCGGCCTTGAGCTTTTTGAGCTTGGGTTCGAGCTCGGTCATCGCCTTCTGCTGATTGGCGTGCAGGGAGTCGAGCTCCTCGCGTGTCTCGCAGTCTTTTGTGCCGAGCAAGGTTTGCTCGTCGCGCTGAAGCGCTTGGATCTGCTTTTTGAGCTCGGCCGCCCGACTCTTCAGCGCGTCCTCGATGCGGCGGAACATGCGGGTGTCGAAGAGTGCGGACAGGATTTCCTCTCGCTCTTGGGACTTCGCGAGGAGGAGCTGACGGAACTTCCCTTGGGGGAGCATGATGACCTGGCGGAACTGGTCGCCTCGGAAACCGAGGATCTTGGCGACCTCGGTGGCGACGTCTTTGTTCTTGGCCGCGAGCAAGTCGCGCTCGGCGCCGTCTTCGTCGATGGTCCAGAGCGTTGCGGAGGGCTGGGTGACGGTGGTGCCCTCCCCGCGTTGCTTGGGTCGCTCTTGCCTCGGTGTGCGGGAGACGCGGTAGCGCTTCTCGCCGACGCGGAAGTCCAAGGTGACGCGGGTTTCGAGCGTGGGCTCGGCCAAGTCGGAGCGGAAGCCTTCGCCGTCGCGGTCGTCGCCCGAGGACTCGCCGTAAAGTGCGAAGCTGATGGCGTCGAGCAGGGTGGTCTTGCCGCCGCCGGTCGGACCGTGAATCAAGAACAAGTGATTGTCGCCGAGCTCATCGAAGTTGAGCGTCTGGCAGCCGGCGTAGGGGCCGAAGGCTTCCAAGGTGAGCGTGATGGGCCTCATGCGCCGCCCTCGCCCTTGGCTTGGAGAAGCGCGGCGACGACTTCGTTGAACAGCTCTTCGCCGCCGTCGATGAGCTCGTTGCCGGTGACCTCTTGGTAGAAGTCCTTGTAGAGGTCGACCTCGGAGCGCTTGAGGTGGTCGCCGCCTTTGAGCTCGGCGGACTGGCCGGATTGAAGGCCGGGGCGTTCGAGGTGCAGGACGTTGGGATACACCTGGCGGAGCTTGCCGATGGCGTCGAGGATGGCCTTCCGGTCGGTGAGGCGAAGCAGCAAGTAGTCGTCCCTGGGCGCGCCGTCGGTGGGGCCTTTCAGCAGCTCGTCGAGCTCGCCTTCGATGACGCGGACGTCGCGGCGCGGCGAGAGCTCGATGCGTTCGGTGTCGACGCTGCCGTCCGGGCCGACCTCGACGAGGGTGACGGACTTGCGGTGGTCGACCTCGGAGAAGGAGTACTTGAGAAGCGAGCCCGAGTAGTGGATGCCGTCGCCGACTTGTTGGGGGCGGTGGAGGTGGCCGAGGGCTGTGTAGTGGAAGCCATCGAAGCAATGGGCGCCGACCTCGCCGGTGCCGCCGACGGTGAGCGGGCGCTCTGATTCGGACTCCTTGCCTCCGGTGACCCAGCAGTGGCCGATGGCGACGGAGCGCGACTTCGGGGGGAGCTTGGCTCGGAGCTCGGAGACGAGCGCGAGGACGGACGCCTCGTGGCCATGGAGCGAGTCGTCGGCCAAGTGGAGGCGCACCGCGGCGGGGTCGGCGTAGGGAACCGGGCAGAAATGCACAGCTCCGTGCGCGTCGGACAGGACTACCGGGTCGACGGCGGAGCTCAGCGGCCCGTAGACGTGGAAGCCGCCGGCGGTGAGCAGGCGGTTGCCGAAGCCGAGACGCTCGGGGCTGTCGTGGTTGCCGGCAATCATGATGACCGGGATTTCAGCGCCGAGGACGAGACGCTCGAGGACCTCGTTCAGGAGGCTGACTGCGGGCGCGGGGGGCACGGCTCGGTCGTAAACGTCGCCGGCGATGACGACGGCGTCGACGGCTCGTTCTTTCGCGAGGGAGACGAACTGGTCGAGGACGTGGGCTTGGTCTTCGAGGAGTGAGACGTTGTGGAACTGGCGGCCGAGGTGCCAATCGGCGGTGTGGAGGAATCTCATCGGGGGTGTGCGGCTGCTGCGGTCATGAGGCCGGTTGGGATCTTCTGGCGACCCAGATCCATCCTTCGCGCTTCGCGAGGCTCAGGTCGTTCGGTGGGACGGCTTCGCCCTTCAGAAAGTCCAGGCCCGCGCACACGCATAGCACGGCATCGAGGGCGTGGTCGGTGCGAAGCATCTGCTCCGTTCCGCGCGCGTCGAGCGAAACTCGTTTTGCGATTTCGGCCGCGAGCTCGTGGCGAAGGGCGGCAGCCGGGTCTCCGGATCCTTTGTAGCCGGAGTGAGGCAGGTTCCGTGCGGCCAAGGTGCCAGCCGGATACACCTCAATCGCCGCGACGCCTTCGATTCGTGCTGGCTCCCACGCGAGCTCGATGGGTGCGTCGAGCTGCTTCCTCAAGCGGGCGAGGAATGTGAGTGCCGCATGCGCGGTTCGAGCGATTCGGTCGCTACCGACGTCGAGCGGGCGTTTGCGGAGGCGTTCGGCGACGGCGTCGTCGGTCGCCCTTCGGAACATTTCATTCGGAAGGTGGTGGAGGGGGTCGCCTGCGTGGTGGGCATGGAGGGACTCGCCGAGCTGCGCGGGCCAACCGAGGGGAGCGTCGAGGGCCAAGAGGGTCGGCGTGCTTACCCATGAGGCGACTTGCTCGTCGATGGCAGGCCAGGTCTTGCCGATGGTGACTTCTTGAATCCGAGGATGGCCTTCGGTCATCGTGCATAGCGCGAGGCCGACTTTCTTAGCGTCGGTGGCACAGTCGATGCCGATGACTCGGGTTTCGGGGGGCACTACCAACGTCGCCACCGGCCGAACATATCGGAGGGAGGCGACGGTACCAAGCGCGATTGAATCGCGCGCCGAGAATAGGCGGCGCGGGCTCTTGTTTCGCGACGCATCAAGACGCGATGCGGTGTGCGTCGACGATGGGGTTCATTGGGTTCCGTTCTTGGGGACCTGTTGCTCGAGCCATCGCGTGAGAAACGCGTACTCCGTGGCGCGCCCGCGCTGGAGCTCTTTTTCGATGCTTGACTCGATGAGGCCGCCGAGGCCGAAGAGCTTGGCTTCGACGCTGAAGCGGTCGGTGCGGCGGCAGTGGCCTTCGTCGGAGGGGTCGATGCGGACCGTGCCGTGCATGGTGACGGCGTCTTTTCGGGGCTTGCTCTTTGGGTCGAGGTTTGCCGGCTGCACCATCCGCCATGTCCACTCGTTCGCGGTGCGGTCGAGGGTGCCGTGCTCTTCGTAGGCGAAGCTTTCGCCGATGAGCTTTGCGACCGGGGCGGGGAGCTTCATCTTGGGGACGATGCGGAGCTTGCGGGACGACTCGCCAATCTCGAGGACCTCAAAGGCGTGGGAGTCGAGCTCGTCGAGGTAGAGGGTGCGGAGGTAGGGCTCGTTTAGAAACGACGCCCAGACGGTGTCGGGGGTGCAGGGGAAGACGGCAGATGTAGTGGAGGTTTTCATGTGGGGTGGCCGCCTCTTCAGCGCGCCGCCGCGTGCATCTCGTCGTAGACTGTCGCCAGGTCTTCGAGCGCCGCTGCACAGTCACCTTCGAAGGAGGAGCCGTGCATTACCGCGAGTACGCTTGGCTGCAACGCGGCCAAAGAGCGAATGGTTTTTCCGGTGGTCGGGGTGAGACACGTCGCGTTGAATGCAGCCTCAGCCGCCTTGGCCGGGCCCACGATGTCGTTCTCTGTGAGGGCCGACTCGTTGCCGAGCTGGGTGAAGAGGTCCCCGCAGAAGAGCGTGCGCGTCCCTTGCTCGAACAGCACTCGCGCATCCCAGCAATGGGGGACGTGTGGCGTGTCGAAATGACGCACGCGTTTGCCGCCGAGGTCTAGCACCTCAGCGTTTTGCAGCGGGCGGGGGGGGCGGTCGGCCAGGTCGTTGACGGAGACCATGCAACCCACTTCGCCCTGGGCCACGATGGCGTTCGGAGCGAGCTCCAGCCATTGGTTCATGGAGCCGCACTCGTCGGATTCGACGTGGCCAAACGCAATCCAGCGGAGCGACTTTTCCGGGATCAGGGCGGCAACCGCAGCCCGGACGGCCGAAAACATGGCGCGCGGCCCGGTGTGAAACAGCAGCGGCTCGTCGGCGCGGACGAGGAACTGGTTAAATGTGAAGCCGGTCGGACCGACCTCAGGGACGAAGGTGCTGATCCGGAAGATGTCGGGGGCGATTTCGTCGGTGGTGGTTGGCATGGCCTTCTCCTCGTGCTCCGGGCGAACACCCACGAGACAGTACGCCCCACCACAAGAGGATGCACCGGCGAAAGGGGTGCGAGCACAGAATGCGGTCTTTTTGCGCCATGCTAGCCGAGGCGCGCTCTCGCAACCAAGCGCACGACGCTCGCCAACCCGGTGTGGTAGAGGCCTTCGCGAATCTCGGCTTCGACCTGCTCGAGCTCGAGGATCTCGAGATCGGAGAAGTCCTCTCGCAGCTCGTCCACCGCGTAGAGGAGTTGCTCGTTGGGTGGGCCTCCGGTGCCGTAGGCGAGCTGCTCCTTGCTGTAGGCCTCGAGGAACAGGTGGCCTCCCGGCTTCAGGGCCGACGCGAGCTTTCGATGCACCGCGCGCCGCATGCTCTCGTGCTTGTGCGTGAAGATGAGCGCGACGGCGTCGTAGGCGTTGGGTTCGATGTGGGCGGTTTCGTAGTCGGCGACCTCATAAGTGATGTGCACGCCGTGGCGCTCGGCCAGGCGCAGCGCTTTTTCGCGGGCGGCTGCGCTGAAGTCGAACGCGTCGATGCTCCAACCTCGCCGGGCTGCGTATACGGCGTTTCGCCCTTCCCCTTCGGCTGGAAGAAGAAGGCGCGCAGGGGTCGGGAGCCGGTCGAGGCAGGCTTTGAAGAACGCGTTCGGCTCTTGGCCGTAGGCGTATTCGTCGGCGGCGTATCGCTCTTCCCACATGTCTTTCATGGCGGCCTCTTGGTAGGGAACGTGGGGTGTGGCGGCGGTTGTGCAAGGGGGTGGCACGAACGGCGACGCGAATCGCTGACTACTTGTGTTTGCCGCTGACGGTCGCGGAGCCGCGGCATTCCCCGGTGTTCTGGGACGGCGGGATCAAGGTGCCGTAGGAGAAGGTCACACTGTAGTACCAGTCCGATTGCGCCGTCATGCTCTCGACATCCTCGGACGTCTCGCCCGTAATGGTGGTGATATTCTGACACGAGATGAGCTCGCAGTTGACCGCATCACCGCAGACGTCGTACGCGTAGAACATGTACTCGCACTCCGCGAGGGCGGTGCTGTCGGTCGCGAGTTGGAAATCACCCGAGGTTTCGTCCCAGCTTCCGCTGAGCCGCGACCCAGTGTCGGGGACGTAGGTGGATTGAATGTAGTTCGTGCCCTTCCCGCCGGGCCAGTCGACGTGGATCTCGAAGCTCGAGAACGGGTCTTCCTCCCACCAGGTTCCGCCCGCGTAGCGGCACTCTTCGTACTGCCTTGTCGGAGTCAGAACCCAGTTGCCTGCTATGCCCGACTCGACCTTCACGGGGAGGCTCGCCTCCAGGACGTCGCAGACGTCTTCGTCTTTGCTGTACTCGAGCTTGGCCAAAACCTTGGTCTCGCCCGCTTTCACTCCGCGCACGGAGCTCTGCTGGCCCTCGGCCTTTGCGACTTCCGCCGTGGCCGGATCGAGGCTCTCCCACGCCACCTTGCTGAGGTCGAGAGGCGGCCAGCCAGCAGGAGGTCGGCCGGGCAGAAGCTCCGCCATGGCTTCGACATCGGCTACTTCGTCGCGGTCGAGCGTCATGCTCGTCGGTTCGAGAGTCATCGGGTCGAAATTGGAGCTGATGTCCACTTCTACCTCCTCGGTGGGCATCTTGGGGTCGCGGCTGATGGAGGCGGTGAGCGTCGTGTGGCCCGCCGCGTGCGCCGTGAGGCTATCGCTCGCGTCGACGGTGGCGACCTCGCCGCGCTCCGTCGTCCAGCGTGGATACATCGGGACTGGGCCGAACACTGTCTTGCCGCCGCTGGTGCCGCTGAGGGTGACCTCGACTTCGTCTCGGAGATTCTTCGTTTCGCACGCGTACATCTCCAAGCTGCTGGGATCCATTTCGATGTCGAGCTTCATGTTCTTTGGGCACTCGGGGGTGAGGTCGCCAGTGGTGTGCGTCTGGGGTGTTGGGGCCTTGCATGCCGGATAGGCGACCGTCACGTCCGAGCCCACGACTTGGCATTCACCGAAGGTCACATCGACGCCCGATGCCTCCACATCGATGAGTTGCTCCATGCAGCACTTGCAGTTCGACGCACACTGCTTTCGTTCCTCGCGCAACAGCAAGCAACAGCCGCCTTGCTGTTCGTCCCAGAGCTCCTTGGCGTACCAGGCGCAGAAGTCGTCGACACCGGGATAGGTCTTGCAAGTGCGGCAGCTAGCTTCGACGTGCTCGTACAAGACCTCGATCCAGGTCTTGGAAAAGTGCTGCAGGTTGCGGACCTCGACGACTTCTCTTGCACCGTCGTAGCTCAAGTCGGTGGGTGCAATCCATTGGGCCTCGTTGGCGAAATCGAATTCGACCAGAATCGGAATCTCTCCTGGCTCGAGGGGACGCACGGGGACGGTGGCGGTAACGGGTTTGGCAAATGTGAGGCCGTCCGGCTCTGCCGAAAAGCCCCCGAGGCAAGCCTTCGCGTGCGACTGAAACACCGTTGTAGCGAGAACTGCGTCGGCATCCGCGCAGTCGACTTTCGTCACCTCAATCTCGACCGCTTCGGTGACGGCGCCGGGGGGAATGTCGAGAACGACGCCGCTAGGGAAGGTCAAGACCCCGCCTGACGAATCCACGGTCTGCACACTGCTCGCCGAGTCACCGCAGCCGAATGACGCGACGCTGCTCAATAGACAACAGCAAACGAACACGATGAAGGAACGCATGAAAACCTCCCTGCGTGCGCCCGCCTGAGTTGGCGGATCACACGAATTTGGTAGGTCCTTCAGAGGCCTGTGGCGATACGTAATTCTTTCCTAACGAGCGGATTGGGCGCGCAGGTTTTGCGTGTGGGGCGTGGGGGTGCTGAGCCGCGGCTCAACCTAGGGCCTTGCCGCAGTTGCTGCAGAACTTCTCTGGGGTGATGAGGTTCTCAGGTTTGCAGAACTTGCCGCAGCCTAGGCAGACGCGGGTTTGGAAGACGCTGACCCACATGAAGAAGAGAACCCCGGCGGTGAAGATGACGGTCGCGAGCCAGGAGCCGCTGAGCGAGACCATGAGGACAATCATGCCGCCGATGATGGCGACGTTGATGGCGGCGACGGGCTGGTGCCAGCGGTGTTTGAAGGCTGGGGCTTTGCCTCGGAAGAAGACGAAGCTGGCGAGCGCAAGGGTTAGCCAGATCCCGAAGTAGGCTGCGAGGAGTGTGTCGCTCATGCGGGGCTCACGGGGGCTAGGATACTGGGTTTCGCGAGGCCGTTGTCGACGCGATTTGGGGTGAAGCAGCAACCTCTCGGGCTGTGAAACCGCGGCTTGAGAAAATGACACTTGGATCCTTGGCTGGCTGCGGGCATTCTGGGGCCAGCCTCGGCGCTGGATGTCGGGCTTCAGCGCCGCCTTATGGCGTCCTGCACACGAAAGGAGCCGCCATGTATTCATCGTTCCGACACGCAGTCGTGGGGGCTGCTACGTTCATCTTGCTCTTCGGGCTCTTCGGGTGCTCGACGAGCAGCGACGGCCCGGATGGCAATCTGCGTGGCAACGTGACCCTCGATGACCAGATTATTCAAGGGGTCGGCTTGCGCGTTGACGACGGTGCGGGCAACGAAGCCGAAACCACGACCAATGTGCGGGGCGAGTACGGTTTCTTGGTGGCGCCCGGGACGCAGACAGTCTCCATCGTTCGCGGGATTCCCGGCAATGCGCAATGCTCACCTGGCGTCGAGCAGGAGGTGACGGTTCCGGCGGAAGGTGTGGCGGAAGCCGATTTCGCGTGCGAGACACCGGGCGGCGGTGGCATGGGTGGCGCCGGTGGCATGGGAGGTGCTGGCGGCATGGGTGGCGCCGGTGGCATGGGAGGCGGCGCACCAGGCGCGACCCCGTTCGACGGATGCATGGAACAGGCGCCGGGCGGAACGGCATGTGGGTGCAACCCATTCGACCCAAGCTCCTGCAGCGGCAACACCACCTGCTCGACGAACTTCTACATCGATCTGAACAACGGCCAGGAGCTCGGGATGCCGGCCCTCGACGGGAGCGACCTCAGCCCCGCCACCGAATGCATCTTCGAGAGTCTGAAGACCCAGAGTGCAGGCGCCTCGTGCATGATTTTCCTGGTGGGGGATCAGCGACGCGATGATTGTTTGCAAGGTTTGCACTGCGACCAGAAAGCGCAGGACGAGCTCGTTTGCGTTCCATTCTGTTTGGTGGACGACGATTGCGCCGATGGCTCTTGCGAACGCTTCACCCTGAGTAACCCGGGACTCGCGTCCCTCGGGCGCTGCCGATGACGCGGGGTGCTTTGGGGACGTGGCATGACGCCGACTCGAGGTGACCTAGGCGTAGTCGAACAGCAGTGGTGCATGGTCCGAGAAGCGGGTTTCGGTGTCGATGGCCACGCGCTTGACGCGCGAGGCGAGGGCCGGCGTGGCGATTTGGTAGTCCAAGCGCCAGCCGACGTTGCGTTCGCGGGTGGTGGGGTGGCGGTTCGACCACCAGGTGTACTGGCCGGGCGCTTGGTTGAGCTCGCGGAAGACGTCGACGAAGCCGAGTGGGCCGAAGACTTTGTCCATCCAGGCGCGCTCTTCGGGGAGAAAACCTGAGCGGGTGCGGTTGGCGCGGAAATTCTTGAGGTCGATTTCCTTGTGGGCGATGTTCCAGTCGCCGCAGAGGACGTAGTCGCGTTTGCGCCTGGCGAGCTTCTTAAGATGGGCGCCCTGCTCTTTCATGAAGCGGAACTTGGCTTCCTGGCGGACTTCACTGCTGGAGCCGGCGGGGACGTAGATGGACACGACGCTGAGCTTGCCGAAGCGGGCTTCGAGGTAGCGGCCTTCGGGGTCGAACTCTTTGGAGCCAAAGCCGTGGATGACGCTGTCGGGCTGTTCGCGGCTGAAGAGGGCGACGCCGCTGTAACCTTTGCGTTCGGCGGGATTGTAGAAGCAGTGGTAGCCGGCGGGCGGAGGCTCGTGCGCGTCGAGCTGCTCGGGGTGGGCGCGGAGCTCTTGGATGCAGACGAGGTCGGCGTCTTGCTCGGCGAGCCAGGTGTAGAAGCCCTTGCGGATGGCGGCGCGGAGGCCGTTGGCGTTGAGGGAGATGATGCGCATCGGGGCGCAAGTGTGGGCTGGAACAGGCCGCGCGGCCTGTTGTTTTTGTCGTGTTTTTGGCCTGAGCTAGGTTTGACGCACAAGCGGAATCAGGGCGAAGAGGAGCTGGCCGCCTAGGCCCACTAGGCCGTGCATCGTCGTGAGATCCTGGAGGTAGTCGCTCATCGAGCTACCAAATACGGCGACCGAGAGGATGACTTCGGCGAGCATCAGCAGGGCGAATGCAATTGCTCCCATCGCTAGCCGCGGTGGGGTGCGCGGCGGGACTTGAAATCGGCGGAGCACCCATCCGCAGGCCATCCACGAGACGGCGAGCATGAGCGGGAGCTCGAGCAGGACTGCAACAGGCTCACCGACCCGAGGTGCAAGCAGGAGGACGCGCACGGTGCCGAGCACGAAGCCTGCGGCGAACACGATTGCGAAATAGGTGGCGCCGGCTGCTGCCGAATGGGTGCGCTCGGTGCTCACGGGGGGAACGGTAGCAGGCCTCGGGGCTCTCGACTCTACCCGCTCAGCTCACTGACGGTCGAATGCCCTCCAGCCCGCACGGTGCTCGTACTCGTTCGGGGTTGCCGAGCCCCGAGCGCATCGGCAATCGCGGCGTTGAGCTCGGTCGAGCGGAAGTGGGGGAGCGTTCGGGCGAGCTTGGCGCCGTCGATGCCGTGCGGAACGTCCCAGAGGTAGCGCATTTCGATGACCTCCCGCATCGCGGGGCTGAATAGCCCGACCACGCGGATGATGGACCACGGGAACTTCTTCACCTTGAGCGGCCGGCCGGCGGCGGTCTCGATGGCAGCGATGAGCTCCGCGCCCGTGATGGAAAAGCCGGCGAAGCCGAAGGCGTCGAACGCATCGAGGGTGGAGCGGGCTTCCGCGAGGCCGACCATGGCGCGGGCGATGTCCGGGAGGTACGCCCAGGAGTGGACACGGTCGAGCTGGCCTGGGTACGTGACGACGCCTTTGTCGACCTTGTTGGCGATGTAGCTGTCGAACCAGTTGCCGGTTTGCTCTTGCTCGATGTAGTCGCCGGCCCGGACGACGATGGTCTGCACGCCTTCGGCGGCGGCGCTGCGGTAAGCTGCCTCCATCTCTTCGCGGAGGGCTCCCTTTCGGGTGGTCGGTGCGTGGGGGGTGTCTTCGCGAAGGGTCTCGGGCATGCCTTCGCCGTAGTTGTAGACATTGCCGGGAAGAATCACGCTCGCCCCACTCTCTTTGGCGGCGTGGAGGATGCTCGCGGTGATGCGTGGGAGCTCGGTGGTCCAGCGCTCGTACGGCGGGTTGAGGGCGTTGACGATGAGATCGGCGCCTTCAGCGGCTGCGGCCACCGCTCGTGCATCGAAGGCGTCTCCCTCGAAAATGGTGACGCCGCTTCGGACGCGGTCGGCCGAGCCGTTCCGGACAAAAGCGCGAACTTTCCAGCCCGCCTCGAGAAACGCTTCCAAGGCCGCGCGGCCGATTCGCCCGTTTGCCCCGACTACCAGTACTTCTTGCTCCATGGCTAACTCCTTCGGTGGGCGCGAAGTGCGCCGATGAGAGGATTGTAGGCATTCATTCATGATGGTAAATTAGCTAAATATGAGTTCTAGCTATGCGCATCTGAATAGGTCAGCTCATGTCGATTGAGCTGAGCTGGGATCGCCTTCGGGTATTCGTAGCCGCGGCGAGCGAGGGCTCGATTTCAGGCGCGGCGCGGGCTCTTGGGATGAGTCAGCCAACTGCGGGGCGGCAGGTGCAGGCGCTCGAATCGGAGCTCGGCGTGCAGCTCTTCAGTCGCACCGCGCGTGGGCTCGCGCTCACGGAGACAGGGATGGAGCTGCTGGAGCATGCGCAGGCGATGGCCGGGGCCGCGAACCGTCTCGCGCTGGCGGCCGAGGGGCGCTCCGAATCGGTGGCCGGAGTCGTGCGGATTACGGCGAGCGAGGTTGTCGCGACGTACACGCTGCCTCCGATTCTGACCCGGCTTCACGACGCGGAACCCGAGATTGAAATCGAGCTCGTGGCGTCGAACGCGACCGAGAACCTCTTGCAGCGCGAGGCAGACATCGCTGTGCGCATGTACCGACCGACGCAAGCCGATGTCATCGCGCGCAGCATGGGGGAGATTGAGGCGGCGACCTTTGCCTCGGAGGAGTATCTCGCGCGGCGGGGGTGCCCATCCAAAGTCGAAGAGCTGCTCGGGCACGATGTGGTGGGCTACGACCGCGCCGACATCATCATCCGCGGCTTTCGCGCGGTGGGCGTTGACGTCGACCGGCGCTTCTTCGCGTTTCGTTCGGACGACCAGGTGGTGGCGTGGCGGATGGTCGTTGAAGGGTTTGGGATTGGGTTCATGCAGGGTTGGATTGGCGATGCCGAACCACGCGTGCGGCGCATCCTTCCGGAGCTCGACCTGGCTCCGATGCCGATGTGGCTGACAGCGCACTCGGAGCTCAAGACGAATCGGCGGATCCGGCGCGTGTATGACTTCCTGGCGGAGGAGTTGGCGCTTCCGTGACCTTGGCGGACTGGGGATGAAAGCCTGGCATAGGGAGAGACGCTCGGGTTCGTGCTAGAGCACGGGCCAGGCGTCTCCATGCAATCCATCATCTCCATCGAAAAGCTCAACAAGACCTACGAGTCGGGGTTCGTGGCGCTTCGGGATGTGGACCTCGAGATTGCGCGCGGGGAGATCTTTGCGCTCTTGGGGCCCAACGGCGCAGGGAAGACGACGCTCATCAGCATCGTTTGCGGGATCGTGAACCCGACTTCGGGCGTGGCGCGGGTCGATGGGCACGATGTGGTGACGGAGTATCGGGCGTCGCGCGCGATGATTGGGTTGGTGCCCCAAGAGCTTTCGACCGACGCGTTTGAGACTGTTTGGGCGACGGTGAACTTCAGCCGGGGGCTCTTTGGGAAGGCGCCTGATGCTGCGCACATCGAGAAGCTACTCCGGCAGCTTTCGCTTTGGGACAAGAAGGACGAGAAGATCAAAGACCTCTCGGGGGGGATGAAGCGGCGGGTGATGATTGCGAAGGCCTTGTCGCATGAGCCGCTGATTCTGTTTCTCGATGAGCCCACGGCCGGCGTGGATGTCGAGCTTCGCCGGGACATGTGGGAGATGGTTCGGGGGCTTCGCGAGAGCGGGGTGACCATCATTTTGACGACGCACTACATCGAAGAAGCCGAGGAGATGGCCGACCGGATTGGGGTGATGAGCAAGGGGGAAATCATCTTGGTCGAGGAGAAGGAGACGCTGATGCGGAAGCTCGGCAAGAAGCAGTTGAGGCTGCACTTGCAGGAGCCGCTGGCTCGCATTCCCGAGGAGCTCCTCGGGCACCCGCTCGAGCTTTCCTCGGATGGAACCGAGCTCGTGTACACCTTCAATGCGCAGGGGGAGCACACGGGGATTGCTGCGCTCTTACGGAAGCTCAATGAGCACGGGGTGCACTACAAGGACATCCAATCGACCGAGAGCTCGCTCGAGGAGATTTTCGTGAGCCTGGTGAACGAGACGCGATGAGTTTCTATTCGATTCGAGCGATTTACTTGTTTGAGATGGCGCGCACGGGGCGCACGCTGATGCAGAGCATCGTCGCGCCGGTACTCTCGACCTCGCTCTACTTCATCGTCTTTGGGTCGGCGATTGGGTCGCGGATGGTGGAGATTGATGGGGTCAGCTACGGGGCGTTCATCGTCCCGGGACTGACGATGCTGTCGTTGCTCAACCAGAGCGTGTCGAACGCGTCGTTCGGGATTTACATGCCGAAGTTCTCGGGGACGATTTACGAGGTGCTCTCGGCGCCGATTTCGTATGTCGAGATTCTCATTGGCTATGTCGGGGCGGCGGCCACGAAGTCGACGGTGCTTGGGATTCTCATCTTGGTGACGGCTCGCTTCTTCGTGGACTACGAGATTGCGCACCCGTTTTGGATGGTTGGCTTTTTGGTGCTCACGGCGGTGACGTTCAGCTTGTTTGGGTTCATCCTCGGCGTCTGGGCCGATGGCTTCGAGAAGCTCCAGGTGGTGCCGATGATGATTATCACGCCGCTCACCTTTCTCGGCGGAAGCTTCTACTCCATCGACATGCTCCCGCCCTTTTGGCAGAAGGTGACGCTGCTCAATCCGGTGGTGTACTTGATTAGCGCCTTCCGCTGGAGCTTCTACGGGCTCTCGGATGTGAGTGTGACGCTGAGCGCGGGGATGATTGTGCTGTTTCTCGCGGTGTGCCTGGTGGTCGTGCGCTGGATGTTCAAGAGCGGGTATCGACTTCGGGCCTAGCGCTCGAGCTGTTGCATGATTTGACTGTGGTAGCCCTCGGCGCGTTCTTCGGAGAAGTGGTCGAGGCAGAGAACACACAAGCCGAGGACTAGGGTTGCAAGACCGATGGCGCGTCCGAGCGGGGTGGGCTTCCAGAGGAACACACCGAGGCCGAGGATGATGATGAGCGAGAAGCTGTACATCGTGTACGGGTACCACTTGATGAAGGCTTCCGTGCGTTCGCGTTCGGCTTGGACGAACGCTGCGGGGCTTTCGGCGTAGGCAGCACTGAACTTCGGAATGCGGGCCTGGTTGCTGAAGTTCATCGAGAGGCCGACGAGCAGTGCGAGCGCACCGACGAATAGGAGCGGGATGAACATGGCGCGTGCCGATGGGGTGCTGCCGACGCGCCAGAAGATGAGGGCCAACGCGAGTATGACGGCGCCGAAGAGGGCCAGCATGCGGCCTTCGAAGATTTCGCCTCGGCACCAGGCGATGGTGTGTTCGATGAATTCCATGGGCTTGCGGGGTCCTTCCGAGTTACTGCGTCTGCACCGGCGCGCCCGTCGTCCAGACGCCTAGCTGGAGCTCGCATCCCAGCTGGAGCTCGCCGACCGAAGGCCAGTCGCCTCCGGGCATGAAGTGGGTGATGAGGCCGCGAAAGCCCAGTTGAACGGAGTCATCGGTGTAGTCGCACTGGCCGATTTGCCCGGCGGTTGGGCAGGGGTCCTCCGAGCACACCAATCCGCCGCCCATCGAACAGGTTTGCTCGAATGTCGGTGCGATGGCTGCGTTGGGGTAAATGTCGATGCAGGACCACGGATCTTGCGATGCGTAGTAGCTGCCCACGAGGTCGCCACCTGGGTCTGCGCCGCAACCAGCGGACGGCATCTGAAAGCGGCCGTTGATGGGGACTGCGTTGACGACGGTTTCGTCGCCGACGCGGCGCCAATGACAGATGGTGCCACTGACGGTGGCGACGAGGTCGTCTTCTTTGCTGAACGATGTGATGTCGACATCCACGGAGTCGCCACACTCGCCCTCACCCAAGCCGCCCGCGAACCCCTCGGTGGGCATGTCGCTCGCGGTGAAGAGGACGCTGGCAATGGCGGGGAATTCCCCAACTTGGCCGGTGCAATCCATGGTGCGGCCATCGTGACCGACGATGAAGAGCGTGGCCGTGGGGACGGGGTTTTCGTCGAGCTGGGCGAGCTGGATCTGCCAGACGGTGCGGCCTTCCTCGTCGACGATGGCCGTCGGTAGTGGCGCAAAGACGAAGTCGCCGCGCGCCGTGCCGCCACTGCCGACGGTGAGATGCCAAAGAGATTCGATGGCGGGGCCGACGGTGAGCTTGATGCGGTGACGGCTGTCGGCGCTGGCAGGGCCTTCGGCGAGCGTGACACGGGCCTCGATTTCAAGCTCGGTTGGGGAGCTGATTGCTTGATTGAAGCCGACCGCGCGCGTCATGAACGTCACACCGTCGTTCGGTTCGTCGACATCCCATTCCGGGCTGATGGCGTTGCCGTTGCCGTCGTAGAACCGAAGCTTGTAGCCTTTGAGCTCATCTGCTTCCAGCTCGCCAAAGCCGACGATCTTGACGGTGACATCGACGATGGTGTCGCCGTCGTCGTTGATTTCGCGGGCGTCGAGCATGCCGCCTTCGTCGGGCATGGGCTCACCGACGATGGGATCGATGATGCTTACGATTTCGCGAATGCGCGCGCTCCCGCCGCCGCCCCAGGTTTGCTCTTTGAGCTCGGTGGTCTTGCCGTCCCAGGTGTGTGAGTGCTGCGTCGAGAGCGTCAGTCGGCGATACGCTTCATCGGCGGTTTCGCCTTGCGTGATGAGGCGGTCGAAAAGAACCGCGGTGGCGAGGTCGTCCTGGTCGGCGCCGACGGGCTCGGTCCAGCCAAAGACGACGCTCGCGTTCGCGGCGGTACCACGGAGCGGGACCGCGAGGCTCGAACAGACGGATAGGTGCACCAGCACGTTGTCGAGGCCGCCGGCGTAGTGCGTCGAATACCAGGCCTCGTCGTAGTAGATGAAGTCGAGGAACGCGCCCTGGCGGACGAGCGGGCCACCCTCCTCGCCCTGCCCTGGAACGGAAACGCTGCCGATGTCGAGTTGTCCGCAGGCTTGGCCCTTTTGTTCGAGCTCTTGCACTTCATCGTCGCGGAAGGTCCGCCAGCGCTGGAGCTGGTCGGTTGTCATTTGGGCTTCGGCTTGCGGGCGCTCGAGGCCCATGAGCCAGGCAATCGGCTTGCCGTTCTTGAGCACCTCCCCGCCACCGCCGGTGGCCGTCTCGACGCCGATCCAGCGGTTGATACCGCATTGCTTCGCGGAAAAGATCGCGGTGTAGTCGGGGTCGTCCCTCTCCGGCAGATAGGCGCCGTGGGACAGGACCCAGACGAAGCGGTAGTCGTTCCAGTTGGCGAAGTATGTATCGGGGATCTGGTCGTCTTCGAAGTACTCGACCGTGTCGTAGTCGTGGAGCTCTCGCAGGCGCTGTCTCCACGCATCCGTGTCCGTCCCGAACTGAAACTGGAACGGATTGACGATGAGGGCCTTCTTCTTGAGCTTCGTCTCGGAGCCGTCCTCGCGAAGAACGCTCTTCCGGCCAAATGACGCCGCGGCGGGGGCTGGCAGCGGAGCGGGCTCGGCACCCTCGGCAAACGGCGGGGCCGGCATGAGCGGGTAGTCGCGACCGATGGCGATGAGCCAATGCGCGGAGCCGCCCTCGACCCGGAAGCGGAGGCGGTCGTCCGCTGCGACCACATCCACGACGCCTTCTTGGTCGCGAAGCCAGTCGGCAATCTCGGTGTAGGTGAGTCCCTCGGATCGCTTCGACTGGATCTCGCCCTTGTAGCGTTCGGAGAGCTCGATGGCGGAATCGCTTTGCTCGGCGGGGGAGCATGGGTAGCCATCAGTTTCGCAGGGCGCGAGCTGGACGCGTTCGCGGCCCCCGGAGCCGCCACCACCGCCAATGCCGCCAGTGCCGACGGTGCCGCCAGTGCCGCCGGGAGCCTCGTTGGTGGAGCCCGCGCATGCCGCGGCGAGCGCCGCGACAAGAAGGAGCCCGAGAGAGGTGGGACGCGCCATCCGAGGGTTGTATGGCAGCGCGCCCCTGTGAATCAACGACGGAGTCGATGTCTGTATGGCAGGGCACATTGTGATACGGGGTCACCCTGGCACTAATTGACGATTTATCGGCGGGCGGGTCGGTGTTGCGGGCGGCGTCGAGGGGCCATTCTCAGTGCATGTTTCGGGCGGAGTGCCCCTGGAGGTCTGCGGATGTCGTTTCTGAACCCTGTATTTGCGACCGAGAACGTGAGCTACCGCGACGGGAAGCGTTACGCGTGGCTGCTGTCGCTCTTGCTGCCGGCGGTGCTTGGGTGCGGGCCTTTGTTCTACCTCTGGACGGGGTCGGTGGCGGCGATGTGGATTCCGGCGCTGCTGGTGTACGGCCTGATTCCGCTCCTCGATGCGAGTGATTGGGGAAGACCGGAGCAACCCGCCCGAGGAGGTGGTGCCGCTGCTCGAGGCGGATGGGTTCTACCGCTGGGCGGCGTATGCGCTGGTGCCGGTGCTCTGGCTCGGGTTTCTTGGGAACGCGTACTTCGTCGGCAGGGAGGACCTGCCTTGGACGGCGGTTCTCGCGATTGTGGTGAACACCGGCATTCTCTGTGGGGTCGCCATCAACCTCGGGCATGAGCTCGGCCACAAGAAGTCGAAGCTCGACCGGGGGTTGGCGACCTCGGTGCTCGCGATGTCGGCGTATGGGCACTTTGCGATTGACCACAACCGCGGGCACCACCGCTACGTGGCGACGCCGGACGATTGCGCTTCATCGGGCATGGGGGAGAACCTTTACGGTTTTGCGCTTCGCGAGCTGCCGGGGGCGTTCTTTCGCGCGTGGCGCCTCGAGGCCGGGCGCTTAGAGCGACATGAGCAGCGGGTGTGGTCGTTGCACAACGAGATTGTGCGGGCCGGGCTCATCACCGTTGCGGTGTCGGTTGGGCTGGTGGTGGCGTTTGGTCCCATGATGGTTCCGTATCTCGCTGCGACCTATTTCATCGGCGCGTTTCATCTGACGATGGCGAACTACGTCGAGCACTACGGCTTACTCCGGCAGAAGCGGCCGAACGGCCACTACGAGCGCTGTCAGCCGCACCATTCGTGGAACAGCAACCACGCGGTCTCAAACTGGGCGCTCTATCACTTGCAGCGGCACTCGGACCACCACGCGAACCCGGGGCGGCGGTATCAGTCGCTCCGGCACTTCGAGGGGCTGCCTACGCTGCCGAGCGGGTACTTTGGGATGTTTTTGGTCGCCGTGGTGCCACCGCTTTGGTTTCGGGTGATGAACCCGCTGCTTCTCGAGCATGTGGACCGGGATCCGGCGCGGATCCATTTCCACCCGAAACGGCGCGAAGAGCTCTGCGCTCGGTACGGGCTTGCGGTGGATGAACCCGCCGACCTATCTTCGTCGAACTACGACGATGGGCGGGCCGCAGAACAAGCAGCGTGACGATGGCGAAGCGCCCGATGCGGCGCACCTTCGGCCGAGCCTCGATCCGACTTACGCGAGGTTGCTTGCCGCAGAGCTGAAACGGCGCGGATTTTCGGACAGCAAGATTTTCGAGGGAACGCGGCTTTCGTGGACGCAGCTGCTCGAGGAGGAGCGCTTCCTGAGCTTCGAGCAGTTTCGGCGGCTGGCGCGGCGGGGGATGGAGCTCACCAGCGAGGGTTGGCTCGGACTCGACGTGGGGCGGTCGACGCAGATTTCATCGCACGGGCCGTTGGGGTACGCGATGGTGGCGAGCTCGAACGTTGGGCAGGTGCTCGAGCTGGCGGAGCGGTACTCGGCGCTGCGGTTGCAGATTGCGGCGTTTGGAGTGGAGCGTGGCGGCGGGCGTGTGCGGCTCCGTATCGACGACGCCCTGGGTTGGGGGGACGTCGACGAGTACGTGGGCCTGCACATCGTTGGGGCGATTTGCTTGTTGCTCGAGACGGTGAGTGGGATGCCACTGCCCGATACGCGAGTTGCGTTTGCGCATGCTGAGCCCGCGTGGGTTTCGGAGTATGAGACGCGGCTTCGCGGGGTGACGCTCGAGTTCGGTGCGGGCGCGGGGATGATTGACATGCCGGAAGCGTTTGCGGCGGCGCCTTGCATCACGGCGGATGCGACCGCGTTTCGGCAGGCGGTGCGCTTGTGTGAGCGGGCCGAGGAGCGGCGAGAGGGCGATGGGGATGTGGCGCAACGCGTGCTCGACCGACTTCTCGACCGGCAGGGCGACTATCCGACCCTGACCGAGATGGCGAAGAACCTCTACATGTCGAATCGGACGCTGATTCGAAAGCTGAAGGCGCAGGGCACTTCGTATCAGATGCTGCTCGATGACGTGCGGCAGGAGCTCGCTGTTTGGTACCTGCGACACAGCGATATGTCGGTCGAGGCGATTGCGGAGAGGCTCGGGTATCGGGACACGACGAACTTCAGTCGAACGTGCAAGCGCTGGTTCGGGCTGACGCCGCGGGCGATTCGTGGCGGGCTGGCCAGGGAGGCCGGCCAGGCGGATTGAGTGGGGCGGGGCGGCGACTGTTGGCGCGGAGTTGGATGACGCGGCAGCGCGGCGGTATTCTCGCGAGCATCATCACGAGGGGGGAAGTCATGACGGGGACTCGATTGCACATCATTGCACTGGTGGCGGCGGGCGCTTTGGCCGCGTGTACAGACGTGAGCGGCGGCAGCGGCGCAGGCGGCGGTGCGGGAGCCGGTGGCGCGGCGGGCATGGGTGGCGTTGGTGGCACGGCCGGGGTTGGCGGCGCTGCCGGGGTTGGTGGCATGGGCGGCGGCAGCGGCGCAGGTGGCGGTGCGGGAGCCGGTGGCACAGCCGGGGTTGGCGGCGCTGCCGGGGTTGGTGGCATGGGCGGCGTTGGAGGTGGAACCGACAGTCCGCCAGAAGCGACCATCACCGAGCCGGCGACGGACTCGGGGACCGGCAACGGGGACTACACCTATGACGCCTACGACAGCGACCTCGAGCTCTGGTACAAGGACGTGACGTTGGTGGGGACCGGTATGGACCTCGAAGACGGCGCGCTCAGCGGTGACTCGCTGGTTTGGAAAACCGACCAGACGGCGATTCAAGAGGAAGTGCTTGGTACGGGGGAGAGCGTCACCGTGCGACTCTACTCGGACGATTGCTTTGGTGTGACGCACGTGATTACGCTCGAGGCAACGGACAGCAGCGAGCAGACGACGGAGTCCGCACCACGAACCTTGTTCATCTGGACGCTCTGCTGAGCGAGTGGAGGCGCGTGGCATGGGCGGAGCGAATCGGGATACGTGGGGTGTGTTGTTGGTCCTCGTGCTGATCGCGGCGTTTGAGCTCTTTCGGCCGGCGCCTGCGCTGACGCAGCGGGATGTGGGCGATTACATGCGGGACGTCGTCTATGAGCTGCGAGGGATTCGAAAGGAGCTGTCGTCGATTGAGCGGAAGCTGAAGTGATGGCAACAGGCCGCGCGGCCTGTTGTTTTTTTCGTGTTTTTGGGCAACCCCGGCGGGGCATGGCCGATGAAGGAGCATGGCCTGGCCGGTAGCGTCGCGACTCAAGACGGAATCTTGGCGGGGCAGTCGGTGTTGCGGCGCGCCGGCCCAGGCCATTTCTACTGGTGGAGAGCTGCATCGCGGGTTGTTCTTCGCGCGGATTCTTGCGAGCCTTCGGCATGCTCAAGCTTCCTTCCGCGCTTCGTTGGTGTGTTCTATTTGTGGCCATCAGTCTTGCTGCAGGTGTTGTCGGCTGTAGCAGCGACGAAGGTGCGGCAGGCACGGGCGGTGGTGGTAGTGCCGGAAATGGCGGAGCCGGCGGGGCCGATCTCCCTGAAGGGCGTCCTGACGATCCACTCGTGGAAGGCCCGATTACCGAGCCGGGCGCTCCGTTCGTCGCGGGCACGACCGGGATCTTCCTCTTCCAGCAAGAATATGAACAGATCGAGTTCTTCATCTCGGGGACGGCGAAGTCGTTTACGAATGTTGGAGAGCTCGGATCGGATGGCGTCTGGGAAGTAGAAGAAGGCGAGACGGCGGAGTACACGACGCGCGCGCTCGTGTACCGGCCGACGTCGGCGAGCCGGTTTAGCGGCACGGTGATTGTCGAGTGGCTGAACGTGAGCGGCGGGTTGGACGCGGCGCCTGATTGGATCTCGATGCATACGGAGATCTTTCGAGAGGGGCACGTGTGGGTTGGCGTGTCAGCGCAGGTCGACGGGATCGAAGGCCGCGGGGGCGGGATCGGGGCGCTCTACCTCAAGGCGGTGGACCCGGTGCGCTATGGGCCGTTGTCGCATCCCGGCGACAGCTTTTCGTACGAGATGTTCGCGCAGGTGGCGCAGGCTGTCCGCAATCCCACTGACATTGCACCATTGCAGGGGCTGGTGCCGGAGCGGGTGATTGCGGTGGGTGAATCACAATCGGCAGGCCGACTGGTAACTTGGGTCAACGCCCTTGGGCCGGTCTATGGGTTGTTCGATGGGTACATCATTCACAGCCGAGGTGGTGGGAGCCCTCCCCTCTCGCAGAGTCCGCAGGAAGTGGTCGGCACGCCGGACATCGTGCGCGTGCGCGAAGACCTAAATCAGCCGGTGTTGATGTACCAAACGGAGTCGGATCTGTTTCTGCTGAACTCGCTACCAAGCAATCAACCGGATTCGCGCATGTTCCGGTTGTGGGAAGTTGCAGGCACGGCGCACGCGGATACGTACACGCTGGACCTCGGGCATTCCGACGTTGGAGACGACCCTTCAATTGCGCGAGTCATCGAGACGACCGAGGGGGCTCCGATACCCGGGCTCATCACTTGTGACCTACCCATTAACTCCGGCCCGGCGCATTGGGTGCTCAAGGCGGGGCTTCGCGGGTTGATTTCCTGGATCACGGATGGGACGCCACTCCCCGAGGCGCCGCGCCTCTCGATCAATGAGGACCGCACTGGGTTTGAGCTCGATCCGCTTGATAATGTGCTCGGAGGAATTCGAACGAACTACGTGGACGCGCCTGTGGCGGTGCTTTCGGGTCTTGGGCAGATGGCGGGCGGCTTCTGCCGTATCTTCGGGACGACGGCGTTGTTCGATGATGAGCAACTGACGGAGCTCTACCCGACCGAGCAGAGCTACCTCGATGCGGTGAATGCGTCCGTGGGGGCAGCGGTTGAGGCAGGGTTTCTCTTGCCTCCCGATGCGGGATTGATTGTTGCGGATGCGGAGGCCTCCGGTATCGGCGGACCGTGAGGGCTAGAGCGCTTTTCGGTAGAGGTGCCAGTCGAGGTGGAAGCGGCCGTTTGGGTACGTCCCGATGCGCTGGTAGCCGTGGCGCTCGTAGAAGCCAGGGGCCTGGGTCTCCGCGGTTTCCAGTTGCACGACGTGGCAACCAAGGTCGATGGCGTGTGCTTCGAACGCGCGCATGAGTGAGGATCCGATGCCGCGATGCGTGTGGGCGTCAGCGACGACGACCTGTTTGAGGTAGGCCATGCCGCCAACGACTTCATAGACGGCTACACCTCGGCAGTCGTCGTCTTCGTAGGCGCCGAGCGCGAAGTCTTGTTGCTGCCAGTCGATGCCTTGGCGGCGATTGTGGAGCGGCCAGTGGGTTTTGTTGAAGTCAGCGGCCTGCTGGAGGGGTATGGGCTTGGTATCGGACATCAGTTGGGTGCGAGACTATTGGGTGTGGTGGCACGACGGCAAGCACTGCGGAGCGGCGGGCGGTGGCGCAGTGGTGGCGTTCCGTCGTTCGAGGGTGGCTAGAGCGCTGAAATCGTTTGGGTGCCAGCCGGTACCGGACCTGCATTGCTCATTGGTGTGTCCGAAACGAAGAAGAACTCGTCGGAAGCAGGCTTGGACGTTGGTTCTCTGCGGCGGCTCGGCAAGCGGCAGTTGCTGCGTGGCTTTTCGAAGGTGGTGAGCGACGACCGCGCGAATACAGCCAGAATGCTGGCGTACGTCGGAGAGATCGACCGGCGGCGGCTGTACCTCGAGGACGCGTATCCTTCGATGTTCGCCATGTGTACGAAGCACTTCGGAATGTCCGAGGCGATTGCAGCAAAGCGCATTCGAGCAGGCCGCGCGGCCTGTCGTTTTCCCCTCATTCTGGAGATGATCCGGCGGGGGGAGTTGCATCTCAGTGGCGTACATCAGCTCGCGGGACACCTGACTGAGAGCAACCACGCCGAGGTGCTGCATCGCGCGAAGCATCAGAGCATGCGGGAGATTGAGGCGCTAGTTGCGGAAATTTCGCCGCAAGTGGATCGGGAGACGGTCCTTCGTGAGTTGGTGGCGGAAACGGGATGCGTTGGTGATGCGGGGGAGGATGGTGCGAGCGGCACCATTGAGAGCGGCCCTATGCCTGCGAGCAGCGTGAAGAGCCTGACGATCCCGTTGTCTCCGCGCCGATACCGGCTGCACGTGACGATTGGTCAGACGGCCAAGGATTCCCTGGAAGAGCTTCGGGGGCTACTGAGTCATCAGATTCCTGATGGCGATCCGGCTCTGGTCGTGGAGAAGGCGTTAGCATTGCTGCTTGCGGAAACGAAGAAAAGGCGGGCGGCGTTGACGAAGAAGGCGCGGGCAAAGGCGCGGAAGGCGACCAAGAGGACACGCGTGATTCCGGCGCACGTCCGGCGAGCCGTGTTTGCGCGGGATGAGGGTCGGTGCGCGTTTGTCGACAAGAGGGGCCGGCGCTGCGGTTCCACTTGGCAGGTCGAGCTCCATCACTGCGTTCCGTACGGAAGAGACGGTCCACACACCGTCGACAACGTCCAACTTCGTTGTCGCGCGCACAATCAGTTCGAGGCCGAACTCGAGTTTGGAAAGGCGTTCATGGCGAAGCGAAGGCAGTCGGCGTAGACTGGCGTGAATGGCCATCTCCAGGCGGGACTTTGGGAGAAGCATGCTCGCTGGCATCGCAGCCACTTCGGTTGCGGGGGCCAGCGCATGCGGCTCGAGTGGCGGGAACGCCTTGGGTGGCGGAAACGGTGGCACGGGAGGCACTGTAGGGGCCGGCGGCGGGGTTGGGAATGGCGGCTCGGGCGGAGCGAACGGCTGCGTTCTGTATCCAGAACAGACCGCAGGGCCGTTCTATCTCGATCTTGATTCGCTTCGACGGGACATCACCGAGGGCAAAGCTGGCGCTCCGTTACAGATGGTCGTGCGTGTGCAGGATGAGTCTTGCGCGCCATTGAGGGATCTGGCGGTGGACCTTTGGCATTGCGATGCGAACGGAGTCTACTCGGGCTTCCCGGGACAGTTAGGCGACCTCGACACGACCGGGGAAACCTTTCTGCGAGGCACACAGATAACGGGCGACGACGGCGTGGCTGCATTCGACACCATCTACCCCGGGTGGTATCCGGGGCGGACCACGCATGTTCACTTCAAGGTTCATGCCTCGGGCACTACCGAGGCGACTTCGCAGGTCTACTTCCCCGAAGATACGACGTTTCAGATCTATGGGACCGCGCCCTACGACGCACGCGGGCAGAAAGACACGCCCAATCTTGCCGATGGAATTGCGGTTGCCAACCCTGCACCGCTCGCGGCCGTGACAGGAGACTCTTCGTCGGGATACGTGGCGACCGTTGTGGTCACGGTCGCGTAGCCCGCGTACTCCCGGTGGCTAGCGTGAGAGGATCTCGAACACCATTACGAGCGCCGCCCCTACAGCCGTCGCAAGAAGTGCAAAGCCTACGACGGCTCGCACTGAACGCGGCTCCGGCTTGCCCGCCAAGTCCAACAAGATGAGAGAGCTCGCTAACGACAGCGCCATGATAGCGGTAGCATCGAGCTCACCGGCCGAGAGAGAGCCGAAGCCGCCGACGAGAAGCATAACAACCGCAATGGACATGGCGATCTTGCGGATTGGCACGACGCAACCCTACCACACACCCGGAATCAACCGGTATCGCACGCGGCTCATGTAGGCCGCATAGCCCGGCAACGTCTCATTCAGGTGCCGCTCCTCGACCAAAATTCTGCCGACCAAGCTTGCGAGCACCACCAAGATCCCAATGGCGGCCGAGTAGCTCTCGAGCCACAGCGCAAGACCAAACAGCGCGACGAGGAAGCCGGTGTAGAACGGATGACGAACGCGTCCGTAGAGCCCGGTATCGACGACGAATTGGCCGCGTTCGGTTTGGTCTCTGACAACCGGCGTAGCAAATGCATTTTGGTAGAGCGCTGTGAGAAGGAACGCGAAGCCTGCGAAGCCAACCACTGCGCCGAAAAGCGAAACGGCCAGTGACGGAGCCGGAAGCAGATGTAGGCGAAAAACATCAAAAGGGATGAACACCATCCATCCGCCAACCGCGAGGCCAATGAACGCTGTCGCGATGCGGTCGGCGACTGGCTGCTTCCTACTGATGGCCGGCTCGAGGCGCGCCTCGAGGCTCGATGGCGCCGCGACGGCAAGCCAGACAACGGCACCGAGCAAAACGATCCCATACGTAAGCAGGAATTGAATCGCGCGCGGCCAGTGCCAGGTGCCCGCCGGAATCAGCAAGAGCGCGGCAAGCAGCGCGAGCTGAGACATCCCACCGAGCAATCCCCGAGCCAGCAGCATCAGAACCGTTCTATGTCTTCGGGGGTGAGCCCGTCGTTCTCAATGAGCGTGTACTGGTCCCGGTACGCGTCGTCCCCGTTCTTCCAGTCGGCGTTCCCTTCGTTGAGGCGTCGCTGGGTCCGGTTCTTCCGCTCGTCGAGTGGCTTTCCATAGCAAGTGTCGTCGCCGATGGTGTGCGTGACGATCGCGTCGTCGAGCCAGAACTTCAACAGCGCATGTTCTTCGGTCGCCCGCCGCACGAGCGTCACCTCAGGAGCAGGCCCCATCATTTTTTCCACGGTGTGCAGACGAACGAAGTAGGAGCGGCCGGCCTTGGGGTAGATCTCGATCCGTTGCGTCTTGTAGTACCCGAGCGCGTAGAAAACGATTGGCGCCGGATCAACTGGCAGCACCTGCGCTTCACGACCGCCGACCTCGGCAACGCACCGCTTGTCCGACGCGAAGACAGTGAACGTCATCTTTCGGTCGACCTTCTGGTTCTGAATGAACACCACCAACGCCTTGCCCGCAGGGGCAATGAAGGCCGTCTTGTCGTAGGCCATGGCTACCCGCGGGTTCACGAAAGCGACGAGAAGCAGAACGACAACCCAAGTGGAGAACAGGGTCTTCACACCGTACTTCTGTCACGAATCCGGCTATGATCTACCCAAATGCTCACCCTCTCCCGCTGTTGGTGGCTGCTGCTGGCGCTGGCTTGCACATGGTGCGCCTGCGAGAAGGACCCGCCCCCCACGATCGCGTCGAAACGCGCGGCGGAAGCGGCCGCCCCGATCGGCGGAGACCGCACCCAGTTGCTCACCATCGTCTCAGATGAGTGGAACCGCTTCAGAGCTACGCTCCGTCGATATGAACGCGGGCCTCGGGAGAGGTGGAAGCCTTTAGGGCGGCCCATCGATGTTGTGCTCGGCCGCAATGGCTACGCTTGGGGCCGCGGGCTGCACGGGAGCGGCGCGCCGCTAGGCCGTCCCGGACCGGTCAAGCACGAGGGCGACGGACGCTCCCCAGCAGGCGTCTTTGGAATCGGTACAGCCTACGGTTACGCGGCCGCCAAAGCAGATCTCGCGCTCCCTTATGTGCAGGCCACTCGGGATCTCCGCTGCGTCGATGACTCCCGATCGAGCCACTACAACGACATCGTCTCTACGGAAGACACCAAGGTCGACTGGCAGAGCGCCGAGCGGATGCTGCGCGACGACGACCTCTACGTCTTGGCGATTGTCATCGAACACAATACCGAGCCGACGAGAGCTGGCGCGGGCAGCTGCATCTTCATCCACCTCTGGCAAGGCCCCAACAAAGGCATGAGCGGGTGCACCGCGATGTCCATGGGCGCATTGAACGAGCTGTCTGCATGGCTCCGGCCAGACGCGGCGGCCCTCGTCGCCCTACCCCGAAGCGAATACGAAGCGCTCCGGCGACCCTGGGATCTGCCGGCCGTGCCACTCCCCGGTCAGTACGAACGCGCCAGCGGCAAATTAGAGGAACGCGACCCCGAATGAGGCCCGCCTCAATCTCTCCTCACGAGAGTCAGGAACAGCGCCGCGGACAGACCGGAGGCGCCGAAGATCATGCACATCACCATCACTTGATACCTGACGGCGATGAGCGGGGAGACCCCCGAAAGGATCTGCCCGGTCATGAACCCCGGAAGAGACACGAGCCCCACCGCGAGCAGCGTATTCACGATTGGGATTAGGCCGGCTTGCAAAGCAATCCGGCGCGCATCCACGTACGGGACATTGCGCTCGAGCTCTGCAAATAGGCGCTCGGCGGAAATGCTGACCGAGTTCATCGAAGCAGCGAAGATCATCCCGGCCAGCGGCACGACGAACTTCGGCTCGTACCAAGGGTCGAGGGTAAGCACGGCTTGCGTAACGAGCGCCAGCGTGAGGCCGCCGCCAACCAACACCGCCAAGAACGCATAGCGGTAGAGCGAACCCCGGAGCGAGGGCACTGTTCGAAGGGCGATCCAGCTCGCCGCGACCAGCATCACGCAGACGACCCCGAACACGATCCACGGGGTGTCGGCCTCGAAGATGTAGACCAGCACGTAGCCGACGAGGAGAAGTTGCGCGACCATACGCACCAGGGCGATGAAACCCTGCGCCGCGTCCACCCGCCATCTCCATAGGACGAACAAGACCACCACGGCAGGGATGGCGGCCGCGACGAGATGCAGGGGCGGAATCGTTTGAATGGCAACCTCCTCAGTGGGATTGACTGAAGTACCAAGCCACGGCCATCACCACAGCGCCAGCGACTGACCAAAACAGCGCGCTATGCGCGCGCGGCGCAAACTTCTGTAGCGGCCATATTTCCTGACTGAAGAAGTTGTCGGGGAAGGTCTCGACGCCAGCAAAACCGATGTGCGCAGGCGGATCAGCCGGCATCTTCGCGGTCCCGAAGATCCAGTCCCAGGTGCTGAAGATGATGCCGAAGTTCACCGTCGTTTTGGCGTCGCCATCGTAGTCGTGATGCCAGATGTGCATCCGCGGGCTGTTCAGGATGTAGCGCCACCGGCCATGACCGAGGTTGAGGTTGGCGTGATTGAGATGCCCGATCAGCGTACCGAAGATCGCGTGGAACATCAGCGCTTCCCAGCGGAACCCGAGAAACACCAACGGTAGGTAGAGCACGGATTTGTAGACGATGACCTCGAGCCAAGAGAAGCGGAACGCGACGATCCAGTCCATCTCGCCGTCTTTCACGCTGTGATGCGCCTTGTGGAACTCCCAGAAGAGCGGGACGCGATGCAGCATGTTGTGCACGCACCACTGAATGAAATCGACGGCCACCAGCGCGACGATGATCTGCACCCAAAGCGGCCAGTTGACGGCCGCGTTTCGGTACACCAGGTCCGTGAGACCTTCGGCGGCGAGCCACTTGTCGACCGAGGGCAAGATCCAGGTGCTCGCGAGCCCGGCGAGCAACAGCCCGAGGAAGTGCCCGTTGAACACGAGGTGAATGAAATCCGACCAGAGCTTCGGTCGCAGTTGCTTCTGCTCGGGCCGCCACGGAAACAAGCGCTCGAGCAGCATCACGAAGCCGGACAACACCGCCAGGCTGATGGGATACATGTACGCTGCCATCCGGCCGGGCATAGCATGAGACGAACCAAGATTCGCGCCGCGGTGGCCCTTGAAGCCCCGCTGCTTGACTCGGTTGCTGAGATCATCGCAGCTCCGGGCCGACGTGCACACGTCAGCGACTACGGCTCGGCGCCGGCCCGCACCTCCTCGATCAGCGCCAAGGTTAGCTCGTTGCGCTGCTCGGCGGTCCAGTAGTTTCGGAATGGGTCAACGTCCATGACCGGGCTGGCGTGGTCCCCGCGCCGGAGCTCGCGGTGGGCCGCCCCTGGCAGCATCGTGCTGCCCCTCGGTACCAAGCCATCATTGGGGACGCCGGCGATATCACGGAGGTAGGCGTTCGGGAGGGTCATGACGCCGATGGTGCCCATGGCGGCCGACGAAGCCTCTGCCACCCGACGGCCGATGAGAGCGATCGCCTCGCCGACCGAAGCGCGCACGACACGCGTCACGTTGGTCGGCGTCTTGGCGTACTCGGCCCCAAGCATCGTCGTGATCTCGTTGACTAAGTCCGCGCTGAACACACCGCGTGCAAACGTGCCAGCAAACTTTGCCACTGTCGTTTCTGATTCATAGACCGTGTATCCGGCAATCACCGGTACGCGCCGGGTGAGCTTTCGAATCTCGTTCTTGTGCGCCTGCATGTACGCGGTTCGCGTTTCCACTTTCAGGTCTTCGAGCGCTTGTGCGTCCCCACCGCCAAGCGCCTGCAATAGGACCCCATCCATCGGGGAAGACGTCGAATCGGCCAGCGGCGAGCCGTAGAACGGAGATTGAAAAGCGACCCACCCCTTCACCCTTCCCCAGAGCTCCGGCGCGCCGAGCAACGCGTGCAAGGTGTCGAGCCCGCCCTTGCTGTGTGTCACCAAGACGATCTTCTTGTCGGTCCGGCGGAGAAGCGCCCGTATCGCGGCGGCGTTGTGCTCGATGCTCTGCGAGGTGTTGAACGCCTCCGAGACCAGCGAGACGTTCCGGTACGGGATGCCCCTCTCGTCGAACTCGCGCATCTGTGTATAGAACGTCATGAACCGGCCCTCCGCGATCGGGAGATCGATCCGTGGAAGCGCGTCGGCGACCGCGTCTCCGATGGCGAGATCGAGACTCCGATCGCCGGGCAGGTCGAGATGTACGTTGAGCGAGCGGGCGCTGCGCTCCATCGCCTGGTTGATCTCGTCTTCGAGCTGCTCGCTCAGCGCATCATAGAGCTGCGACATGAATCCGCTGACGAACCAAACCTCTTGGCCGCGAAACGACGTGGCGAGCTCGCGGGGCTCCGATTGCTCCTCCTCGACCGCCTCAGTGGGCGCGCCCGCATCCGTCGCGCTCGGTCGATCCTTGCACCCACCGAGCCCCGCAGCGCACAGCACCAACGAGACCCAGAGTACGCGAGCGGCGGCGATCGCGAGCATGCCGGGGCTACGGCCAGTCCGGCGGGGGGGAAGCTCGGTTCCCGGAGTCTTCCCCTCCATCCGGTGCGCGATGAAATCGGTCAGCGTCGCATGTTGAAGATAGGGGTTTTCCGCGAGCTCGGCGTCGAGCGTCGAGACGGTAACGGGCCCGTAGTTGTGGCCCGGATACATGCGTGTGTCCCGGGGAAGCGATTCGACCAAGCCCTTGAGCGTGCCGAACATCGTCTCCGGATCGCCGCCGACGAAATCGCAACGCCCGCAGCCCTGCACGAACATGGTGTCGCCCGTCACGATGGCGTCGCGGATGCGGTAGGTCGTCGAACCAGGCGTGTGCCCCGGCGTGTGCATGAACGTGATGTCGAGGTTTTTTCCAACCGTGAGCACATCGCCCGACCGGTGACGTTCGAGGTTCTCCGAGCGAAACCCGGAGAAGTCGATTTCCTCGCCGAGCATGTGGACAGGAACGTCGGTCTTCTCCACCAGAGCATCGACTCGATTCACGTGGTCGAAATGGCTGTGCGTGCAGAGGATGCCAGTGATGCTCACGTCGAGCTTGGCCGCTTGCTCGAGAATGACCTCGGCATCCCACGCCGGATCGACCACGACGCAGGTCCGCGTGGCCTTGTCGCCCACGAGATAGATGAAATTATCCCAGGGGCCCAACTCGAACTGGTGCACGAAGACGCCTTCGTCGCCCATCCTAGAACTCCACGACGCTGCGGATCGACTCACCCTCGTGCATCAAATCGAAGGCTTTGTTGATGTCGTCGAGCGGCATCTTGTGCGTAATCAAATCGTCGATGTTGATCTTCCCGTCCATGTACCAATCGACGATCTTTGGCACGTCCGTGCGTCCCTTGGCGCCGCCAAAAGCCGTCCCCCGCCACACGCGGCCCGTCACGAGCTGAAAGGGCCTCGTTGCGATTTCCTCGCCAGCACCAGCCACGCCGATGATCACGCTCTCGCCCCATCCTTTGTGACAGCACTCGAGCGCTTGGCGCATCACCTCGACGTTGCCGATGCACTCGAAGCTGTAGTCAGCGCCGCCCCCGGTGAGATCGACGATGTACGCGACCAAGTCGCCTTCGACCTCTTTGGGGTTCACGAAGTGGGTCATCCCGAATTTTTCGGCGAGCTCACGCCGCGCGGGATTGAGGTCGACTCCGACGATCTTGTCAGCTCCAGCAAGCCGTGCGCCTTGAACCACGTTGAGTCCGATACCACCAAGCCCGAACACTACGACGTTTGCGCCGGGCTCCACCTTCGCGGTGTTGATGACGGCACCAATGCCGGTCGTTACACCGCAGCCGATGTAGCAAACCTTGTCGAACGGCGCGTCGCTTCTGATCTTCGCTACGGAGATCTCGGGCACGACCGTGTACTGCGAGAAGGTCGACGTGCCCATGTAGTGAAAGAGCGTGTCCTTCCCGAGCGAGAAGCGGCTCGTGGCGTCGGGCATCAGGCCTTTGCCCTGGGTCGTGCGAATCGCCTGGCAGAGATTGGTCTTCCCCGAGGTGCAGTAGTCGCAGTTGCGGCACTCCGGCACGTAGAGCGGGATCACGTGGTCTCCGACCGCGATGCTCTTGACGTCCGGCCCGACTTCCACGACCACTCCGGCCCCCTCGTGCCCCAAGACCGACGGGAAAATCCCCTCCGGATCCGCCCCCGAGAGCGTATACGCATCGGTGTGACAGATGCCCGTCGCCTTCATCTCGATCAGCACCTCGCCGGCCCGCGGGCCTTCGAGCTGAATGGTTTCGATGGTGAGCGGCTTGCCCGCCTGGTGCGCGACTGCTGCGCGAGTCTCCATGTGCCTCTCCTAGTTAGTGCGCGGCGGGAGTCTTTATCTTCTCGAGCGCGTCGCCAATCGTGAAGCTCGCGGCCTCGCCTCGCGGCGGGTACTCCTGGAAGGTCGCGAGGAAGTCCCCCACCAACATCTGGGCGCCGTAAATCGCAAACGCGCGGTCGATGAGCCAATCCCAATAGGTATTGGATGTGATGTCGGCGCGCTCGTAGGGGTCGCGCCGCAAGTTGAAGAGCTTCGGGACACGCAGCGTGACGAACGGTTCGGCCCACACCTGAAGCGTCCCTTGCACGCGCTGCTCCATGAACACGATCTTCCAATCCCGGTAGCGAAGCGCCATCAGATCTCCGTCGTCCGAGAAGTAAAACAGCTCGTCGCGATGACTCGGTCCGTTACCGAGGAGCATGTCGAGCTGATCGTATCCATCGAGGTGCACCTTGAAGCGCTTGCCGTCCATCGTGGCGCCGTTCAGCAGCTCGTCCTTCACGCCGGGCGCACCCGCCACGGCGGCAAAGGTCGGCAACCAATCCATGTGCGCCATGATCTCGTTCGAGACGGTGCCTGCGGGGACCTTGCCAGGCCATCTCACCATCGCGGGCACTCGCCAACCGCCCTCCCAGTTGGTGTTCTTTTCGCCGCGGAACGGTGTGGCCGCTGCATCCGGCCACGTGTTGTAGTGCGGCCCGTTGTCGGTGCTGTAGAAGACGAGCGTGTTGTCGGTGATGCCGAGCGCGTCGAGCGTGTCGAGCAACTTCCCGACGTGCCTGTCGTGCTCGACCATGCCATCGGCGTACTCGTTCTGCCCGGAAATCCCGCGGAGCTCTTCCTTCACATGCGTCCGAAAATGCATGCGCGTCCCATTCCACCACACGAAGAACTTCTTGCCGGCCGCGTGCTGCTCTTCGATGAATCGGATGGCTGCGTCACAGGTTTCGTCGTCGATGACTTCCATCCGCTTCTTGGTGAGCGGGCCCGTGTCTTCGATGCGGCCGTCGGCATAGCTATGAATGACGCCGCGAGGGCCGAAGCGCTTCTTGAAGTTCTCCCCCTTCGGGTAGTCGGGGTTCTCGGGCTCTTCCTCGGCGTTGAGGTGGTAGAGGTTGCCGAGGAACTCATCGAAGCCGTGGTTGGTCGGCAGATACTTGTCCTTGTCGCCGAGATGATTCTTACCGAACTGCCCTGTCGCGTATCCGAGTGGCTTCAACACCTCGGCGATGGTGGGGTCCTCACTCGAGAGGCCCATGTCCGCGCCAGGCATGCCGACTTTGGATAGCCCCGTGCGAAAAACCGACTGCCCCGTGATGAAGCTCGAACGCCCGGCGGTGCAGCTCTGTTCGCCGTAGTAGTCGGTGAAGATCATCCCCTCGCGTGCAACGCGGTCGATGTTGGGCGTTCGGTAGCCCATGAGCCCCATCGTGTAGGCGCTGATGTTCGACTGCCCGATGTCGTCGCCCCAGATCACGAGGATGTTGGGCATGTCACCATCCTGCGCGGCCTTGATGACGTCTTCCGTCTTCGCGATGGACGCAGCACTGGCAGGATACGCGACCTCTTGAGGTTCCCATCCCGTCCGTGGTTCACCAGGAGCAGGCGTCTCCGCGGCAGCAGGCGCATCGTCGGCAGGCGGCCCAACCGGCTTGCAACCGAACAACAATACAAACGACGACGTGCAGATCAACGAAACCAGACGCACCATGGCTATCCTCCCGACAATGAAGCTCGGAGGTTATCATGTCGTAACCGCAGCACGTCAACCGGTTTTGGCGGCTGTCGCGAGGAGTTACTTACACTTCCCCTTCTGCCAGTCCTCGACATCGCAGTCGCCCTTCGAAGGCTTCGGCTTCTTGTCGGTGTCGCTATCGGTGTCGCTGTCCGAGTCCGTATCGCTGTCCGAGTCCGTGTCCTCGTCATCGCAGCGGCCATCGCAGCAGCACTCTTTGTGGTCACAGAATTCGTTGCAGTGGCCCTGCATCTGCCGCGCGATCTTGCCGCACAGCTCCTCGTCGTCGAGCTTGTCCGTGCACGCGCCGAACACGCGCTCGGCAAGCCGTCCGCACTTGGCCTCGCAGGTTGGCGGCTCGGGGATGCAGTGCTTCTCTTCACATTCTGCAACTGCCTTGCGGGCAATCTTGGCGCAGCGGTCTTCGTCGCAGCCCGCATCGACGCACATCTCGTAGAGCTCCCGGGCGGCGCCCTGACAGCGCTCTTCACAGGTCGAAGGCATCGGCTCTTCGCAGGTCTCCGCGATGCACTCGTCTAGAGCTTCTCGGGCCTGCATTGCACAGCGCTCTTCGGTCCCCCCGTCGGCGACACAGGCTTCGAACATGTCGGTCACTGCCGCCTTACACTCAGCCGCACAAGGCTCCGGTTCGCTGCAGTTTTCATCGCGGCAATTCGCCAAGACACCGCGGCCCTCGGCAGCGCAGGTGTTTTCGTCGCCCCCAGCATCTTTGCACTCCATGTAGTGCTGCGTGGCCTTCGCTTGGCAGCGGTCTTCGCAGGTGGGTGGCGGACACTCGTCCACGCAGTCGAAGAAGCTTCGGATCGCCTTCGCGAAGCACCCTTCCCGATCGTCGCTCTCGGCGGTGCACTCGTCGAAGACCGCAAGCGCTGCGGTGAGACAAGCATCACGACATGCGCCCGCCGCCACTCCTTCTCGATCGGCCGCCGCTTCGAGAACACTGGCGAGCTCGGTGTCACTGGGGCTCGTGCCGCTGCTGCACGCGGCGATCAGCAACGCGGCTGCAGTCAGGACCGTCAACTTGAGAGCGTTCATGAGGATACCTACCTTCGTACCCGGTTATCTAGGATCAAGCCGCGATACTATCCAGAAGCCTACCCCCTGTCGCACCCGAGGCGGCGCCCGAACTGTAAGCTAGCTCACGAATATGCCGATGCCCGTATCGGCCTCAGGCCCACGCATCGCAGCGCGCAGGGTACGCAGCCACGCCCCCTGGGCTTGAGCCTCGCGGCGGAGTCAGAGGCTGTGCAAGTAGCGAATCGCTTCGTTGGCCGTGCTCTTCAAGCACGCATTGGTATTGACCTTGCGCTTCATCAGGCCGCCCTCGGCACGGATTCGCTTCCGGGCGGCGCGGAGCGGGGGAATCGCCTTCTTGTCACCGAGCGCGCGTAGCTTTCCGACGGCGTCTTTGCGGAGGAGGCAGGTCTCACCCTGCTCGAGGTCGAGCACGTAAGAGCCGAGCCGATCGACGCGGTCCCCAAGCCCGGCCTCGTCGGCGACGCGAAGCGCCGTGTGCCTGCGGCGCGCGTTCTTCGATGACGACGCGAGGTCGATCAGCTGATCTGCGGCGGCCCAATCGCCAGTCTTTGCGAGGGTGCCGAGGAACTCGAGCGCCGTATCGACGATGCCAGGGGCCTTCTTCGCGAGCATGAGCTCGACGTTCGTTCGCATCAGCTTGTCCTTCGCGAACTTCGGTTCGAGCGTGATGGCCTTCTGGTAGGCAGCCAGCGCCAAGATGTTTCGCTGCGCGCTCGCTTGTGCGTGACCGAGCACCATTTGCGCATACGGCTCTTCGCGCACTTCGTCGCGATGCCCGATCAAGTACGCGGCAGCTTCCTTGGGCCGACCTTGCGCCAACATGTCGGCCGCCTCCTTGGCTTCCGGGCCGTACGCACCAGACACCAACGGAGAGAGCGGCGTCTTTGGAAGATAGTCCGGCTTGTCGCTTCCGAACGCAAAGGTCAGGACGCCAACCAAGCCAAGCAACGCGAAGGCGGCAATCACGACGCGCTTTCTACTCCACTTCTCCGAGACCATGCGCGCGACGGCAGGCTTGACGGTTCCGCGAAGACCGCCAACCACGCGGGCAGGAACCTCGCGAAGCCCCGAGCCCGTATCCTCTTCTTCTTCGATGATCTGGTCGATGCGTGCGATGTACGCTTTTGCGTTCGGAATCCGATCGTCGGGCCGCTTGGCCAAACCGTGCCGTATCAGTTTCTCCACGGCGGCGGGCACCTGCACGTTCGGCGCCATCTCTAAAAAGGGTGGAACCTCGTGCGACACGTGCATCCGGAGAAGCGTGCCCACCTCGTCGGCATCGAACGGCGGCAGCCCGGTAATCATCTCGTAGAGCATGACCGACAGCGCATAGAGGTCCGCGCGCCCGTCGATCGGCTGCCCGTATGCCTGCTCCGGCGCGATGTACGTCGGCGTGCCAATCGTCACGCCGTGCTGCGTGAGGTTGGCGTCGTTGGTCAGAATCCCGGTGTTCTCCTCGGGGTGGGCGTCATCGCGCAGCTTCGCGATGCCGAAGTCGAGGATCTTCGCGAAATCAGCGTCCTCATCCTGATCGACCAGAATCACGTTCTCGGGCTTGATGTCGCGGTGGATGATGCCCGCATCGTGCGCGTACTCGAGCGCACTCAGCACGTGTCGCCCGATGTGCAGCGTTCGCTTCCAATCGAGGCGCCGCTCACGATCGAGGAGGTCCGAGAGCAGGACCCCGTCGAGGAGCTCGAGCACCATGTAGAGCGTTCCGTCTTGAAGCTTTCCAAAGTCGGAGACGTTGACGCAGTTCGGGTGGTCGACTCGACCAATGGCAAACGCCTCGCGCTCGAAGCGCTGGTTCACCTCGTCGATCCCTTCGACCTCTGGATGAAGGAGCTTCAACGCGAGCGGCCGACGAATCGAAATGTGCTCCGCGAGATAGACGCACCCCATCCCGCCGGAACCCAAGACGCCGGTGATTCGGTACCGAGAATCCAGGACATCGCCGATCCTCGGTGTTTGCTCGTCCGGGGGTACCGGTAGCGATGGCGCCGGACCCCCCTCCGTCAAAGTGCGCACGTGTACATTATTGCCAAAAACAACGGTGATTGCCGGTGTCATCTTCGCGTGCGAGATACCTCACAAGATGCGGCGCAAGCTCATGGAAATCGCAAGCGTTCTCGGCATACTGCTGATCGCCTGTTTCGTTTTGAGCGCGCACGCCGAAGCGCAGATCGAAAAGACAATCAAGGAGCCGTACGCAGCGCCATCGGACCAAGCACTGCTCGTGTTCTCGCGTCCACGCCGCCGGCAGGCCAGCGAAACCGGGTTTCGTATCGTCAACCCAGCGGGCCGATGCATCGCCGTCGTAGAGAACGGTTGGCAGGTCGCCGCTCCGTTGTGGCCTGGCAAGCACATGCTGCTCGTCATCACGGGTACCGCGCCACCGACGGTGCAGCTCATGCAAGCCAGGGTTAGCGCTGGCAAAACGTACGTCGTCAAGCTCCGCGCGCGCGTCAACGTGAAGAGCCCCGCGGAAATCGAGATCGTGCGCAAAGCCGACCAGCCCCTCGAACAGTTCCCGAGCGCGATCAAGGAGCAGAGCCCGTTCAAGCAGAACCTCCGCACATGCACCGAGTGGGTGTCCTGGAAACGCTCGAAAATCGAGCCGAAAGCGGCGCTGGCCAAGCGCAACTGGGACGACGACGACGAGAAGCTCCGAAGCGAGCGCACGGTTCACCGCAATGACGGATGGACGGCGGCCGAGGTCGCAGGGAAATAGCTACAAAATCGTGCCGTCGCCCGGGTCGGGCATGTTCCAGCGACGCAACGCTCGTCGAAAGGCGCGCTGATTGGTGTACCCGGCGTGCCGCATGATTTCTTCAGGCGCCTCGTTGCGCTCGAAACAGCCGAGCATGATCGACTTCCGCGAGGCCTCGACGAGCGCGCGGTAGGTCGTGCCGTCATCTTGGAGGCGCCTCTGAAGCGTTCGCGGCGTCATGTGAAGAGCGTCGGCTACCGCCTCGATGCCCGACTGCCCACGGGACAGAAGGAACCTGATGCGCTGCCGAACGATATCGATGAACGCATGCGATTCGAGCTCGGAGTGAAGGCCGGCCGCCACGCTTCGGAGTTGGCCGTGGAGCGCCATGTTGCCGTGAGCCAGCGGCAATGCCCAGGCTTCGTCTTCGACCAGGAGCGTCGTTCGCTCGTGCCCGAAGGTGACCGAACAACCAAAGGCGCGCGTGTACTTCTGGATGTTGCCCCGATAAGGATGCCCGAACTGCACTTCGCTCGGAGCGAAACGCCCGTCCGTCGCGAACCGAAGGACCTTGAGCACGACGACTGCAATGAACTCCATCTCGTGCACGGTGATCGGAAGCTCGTGCTCCACCTTGTTGACGCGAATCGCGTGAAGCTCTCCCTCGCGGTCCAACGAGAGCACGCGCCCGTGTGAGAGGAGCTCCTGGTAGCGGAAGCTCGTCTCGAGGCCCTCGCCAATGGTCTCGGCGCTGGTGAGGAGCAGGATCACCAGATGGTCAGCGCGCGGATGCCAGGCCTCGGCGGCGCTCAACCCGAGGTGCCGGTCGCCGCTGGCACTGAGCGCGGCGCGCCAAAACTGGCCGAGCGCATCGCGCGGAGGGCGGCCGGCCGTGTCTGTGAAGATCTCGATATCGGCGCCGATATCCTCACAGAGCGCCTCGACGTCGAGCCCGAGCGACTCGAAGGCGTTCACCACGCCGCGGGCCCAGGCGCCCGACACCCGGAGGCCTGAGTGAGTCCTTGGATTCCCTGGAGGCACGCCCACCGCGGGCCATCGATCCACAAGGGGGAGCAAATTACAAGCCCTCGGGGCGAATTGTCACGCAGCTTGGCGCGTCGAGTACCGTCTTTTGTCGCCGCAAATGCACAAATCGCCGATAGCTTCGCTCTTGTCATTCGGTGCGAGGCGGGCACCAACACACGGAACGCAGGGCAACGGATGAGCCCACCATCCCATCCAGAGTCAGGCGAATAGCGTTCCTCAAAGTGGTGCCTGCCTCGGCCTCCCTATCCCCCACTTGGGTAGCCCGTTGGTGAAGCCGGTCAGCGAAAGAGCACGCTGGCCGGCTTCGTTTTTTGGCTCTCGGAGGTTGCGGGTATGCTTGGGGCGATGAAACACGAGAAGCCGAGCATCATGTCCCAGGTCTCGAGTGGCCCGCGCGACCGCCCGCGCGCCGTCGCATGAGCGCGCTCGACCGCTATCTCGACGACCTCGATGCGAACGTGGACGGCGACACGCTGCTCACGCGATTTCTCGAGTACACGGCCGATCAAGGGCTCGAGCTCTACGCGGCGCAGGAAGAGGCCATCATGGAGCTCTTCGTCGGGAACAACGTCGTCCTCAACACGCCAACCGGCTCGGGGAAGTCGCTCGTCGCACTTGCGGCGCATTTTCGCTCGGTCGCCCTCGGCGAACGTTCGTTCTACACGGCGCCGATCAAAGCTCTGGTGAGCGAGAAGTTCTTCGACCTGTGTCGTGTGCTCGGGCCCCACCGGGTGGGGATGATGACCGGCGATGCCACGGTGAACCGAGACGCGCCCGTGATCTGCTGCACGGCCGAGATCCTCGCGAACCTCGCGTTGCGTGAAGGCGAGCGCGCCGAGGTCGACGGCGTCGTCATGGATGAGTTCCACTACTACGCCGACCGGGACCGCGGCGTGGCTTGGCAAATTCCACTGCTGACGCTGCCTCGCGCCCGCTTTCTCTTGATGAGCGCGACGCTCGGCGAGACGAGGAAATTCGAAGACGCGCTGACCGAGCTGACCGGCGTCACGACCACGCTGGTGAAGAGCGAGGAGCGACCGGTGCCGCTCGACTTCAGCTACAGCGAAGAGACCCTTCAGAACGCGGTGGTCGAGCTGATCGAAGAAGGCAAAGCCCCGATCTACGTCGTACACTTCGCCCAGCGGGCCGCGACGGAACAGGCGCAGAGCTTCATGAGCATCGACTTTCTTTCGAAAGACGAAAAGCGGTCGATCAAGGAAGAGCTGCGCGGCACCCGCTTCGACACGCCGTTTGGCAAGGAGCTCAAGAAGTTCCTCCACCACGGCATCGGGGTGCACCACGCCGGGATGCTGCCCCGCTACCGACGGCTGGTGGAGCGGCTCGCCCAAGATGGGAAGCTCCGGATCATCTGCGGGACCGACACGCTCGGCGTGGGCGTGAACGTGCCGATTCGCACCGTCCTCTTCACGAAGCTCTGCAAGTACGACGGCCAAAAGACCAAGGTTTTGAGCGTCCGCGACTTCAAGCAGATCGCGGGCCGCGCGGGGCGCCGCGGGTTCGACACGCTCGGCAGCGTGGTGGCGCAGGCGCCGGAGCACGCCATCGAGAACAAGAAGCTCCGCCTGAAGGCGGGCGACGATCCGAAGAAGCTCCGCAAAGTGAAGACGCGGCAGCCGCCCGAGCGCGGGTACGCCCATTGGGATGCCGACACCTTCGCACGACTCCAAGGGTCACCACCAGAGCCGCTCGGCTCTCGGTTCCGGGTCAGCAACGCGATGGTCCTCAACCTTTTCGAGCGGGAGGACAACGGCTGCCTCGCACTTCGGAAGCTGATCCGCGCCTCGCACGAGAGCACGAAGGAGAAGTTTCAGCACGGACGCGAAGCGATTGCGATGATCCGGTCTTTGCGGGACGCGGGTGTCATCGAGCTCAGCGCCGATGGGCCGCGCGTGCACGAGGACTTCCAGTCGGACTTCTCGCTCAACCAGGCGCTGTCGCTCTATGTCGTCGAGGCGGTCGAGGTGCTCGACCCAGACGACGCCGCCTACGCGCTCGACGTGCTCACCCTGGTCGAGGCGACTCTCGAAGACCCGTGGGCTGTCCTCTATCGGCAGACGGACGCGCTGAAGTCGCGTGCACTCGCCACGATGAAAGCCGAGGGGATGGAGTACGACGAGCGCATGGCCGAGCTCGACAAGATCGAATACCCGAAGCCGAACGCCGAGTTTCTCTATGGCACCTACGAGGTATTCGCCGAGCGGCACCCGTGGGTCGGCGGCGACGTGCTTCGTCCGAAGTCGATCGCGCGCGACATGTACGAGCTTGGGATGAGCTTCGTCGAGTACGTGAAGGAGTACGGGCTCCAGCGCTCCGAAGGCGTACTGCTCCGCTATCTCACGGACGCGTACAAGGGCTTCGTGCAGACCGTGCCCGAAGCGGCAAAGACCGACGAGCTCTATGACGTCTCGGACTGGCTCGGGCTCGTCGTTCGCTCGGTCGATGCAAGCTTGCTCGACGAATGGGAGCAACTTCAGTCACCCGAGGACGATGTCGGCGCGCCGGTGGAGCGCAGGGAGGACGAGGCCGTCGACATCACCAAAGACGCGCGGGGCTTTACGACGATGGTGCGGAACGCGGTCTGGAAGATCGTCCGCCACCTCGCGTTCAAGCAGTACGGCCGAGCCGCCGAAGCGCTCTCGGAGGCGGACGCGAGCAACGAGTGGTCCGCCGAGCGATTCGCCGAGGCGCTGCGGCCCTATTGGTCCGAATACGACGCCATCGACATCGGCCCCGAGGCCCGAAGCTCCGCCCAGCTTCAAATCGAGCGCGGCGACGGCGAGTGGCGGCTGACGCAGATTCTTCTCGACCCAAACGCCGACCGAAGTTGGCACCTGCGCTTCGATGTCGACCTCGACGCCAGCCGCGAGGCCGCTCGACCGGTGCTCACGCTTCGCGCGCTTGGGGACTAGAGCGATTCTTCGTAGGTAAATGTTGCTTCGGGAAAGCGCTCTTCGATCTCTTGCGACAGACCGACGGGCTCCGCGTCGATGCCGAATGCCCAGCGAAGCTGCGCCGTCACGAAGTGGCGGATCACGGGCCAACCGTCCTCGATGGGCAGTGACTCCTCCCCGCAGCCATCGGTGCCGCTTTCGACCAGATCCTGCACCGGCAACCCTGCCTCCAGAGCGAGCCCGATGACGCCTCCGCCTGTGTCGCCGATCAAGCAGATCTCGCTCGGGCCAAGGTGTCCCATGTCGTCGATCAGGACCAGTCGCGTCGGCGCGCTGGCCTGCTCAAACGCGTCGATGGTTCTCTGCGCATCGATGATTCCGTCCGTGGTGCCGGTCAGCCAGAGGGAAGGTGTATCGGGAAGCTCGGTCATGCCTTCGCTCGCAACGCCCGCCGAGATGGGGATGTAGGTGACGACCCCGGGCTCTCCCCCGAATCGTCGCGAGGCGCTGCCCCCAGCGGAGTGGCCCGTCACCGCGATTTGATCGGTCGACACGACACCATTGAGGATGGCGCCGTCGCGCTCGTTCTCGGATTCGAGCAGCGCGATGACCATGCGGCGAAGCTCGACGTCATCCATCGCGGGATCGGGCGGCGTGCCGAAGAAGCCTTGAAGACCCCATTCGAGGTGGTCGATGGACGCGACCACGAACCCCCAGCTCGCCAAATGTGTCGTGAGGAAGGTCGACTGCGTTCGAAACGCTGGGGAGCCGTGCGAGAACAAGACCAATGGAAACGGCCCTGCCTCGCTTGCGGGCGCTTTGCGGTACGCATCGGTCAGGTAGGGAGGGTTGAAGTCCCGCCCGAGGCGCTCCTCCGCGCCGACCAGGAGTGCCTCGACGGTAGGCGAGAGGAAATCGCGGATGAAGTACGGGCTCTTCTCGAGCCCTTCGGTGTCCTCGGGCTCGACCGGATACCAGACCTCGACGCCACGGTCCGCTAGGGTGAGCGTCGTCACCCCAGCCTCCCAGGGCCCTGAGTCACGGTAGGTGTCGGGGGCCGGTTCGGAGCTGCTGTTGTTGTTCGAGCAAGCCGCGAGCACCGCGGCCAGACTCAGTACCCATAAGAAACGAAAGCGCGTCATCACCACCTCAATTCAAGAGCCGCGGTCTAGCACATCAAATCGTGACTCGTCAGGCCACCCCATCTTCATTCTTGGCGTCCAGCAGATCGACCGGGCTTTCCTGGGCGAGCTCCAGCACCTCGGTGGCAGCGTCGGCCGGGAGAGCTTCGACAGAGCGGAGCTTCCTCTCCATCGCGCGTGTGCGGACCCCCGTCTCCTCGATGGTCCGGCCGGCGGTGTCGAGCTGGCGCTTCACCTTCTCGAGCACGCCGCCGAACTTGCCGAACTCGTGCTTCACCGCGCCAAGGACCTTCCACACTTCGCTCGAACGCTGCTCGATGGCGAGCGTGCGGAAACCAATGCGCAAGCTGGTGAGGATGGCGGCGAGAGTGGTGGGACCGGCGACGACGATGCGGTGTTCGCGCTGCAAGCGCTCGACCAACCCCGGATGGCGGAGCGCCTCGGCATAGAGGCCCTCCGTCGGCAAGAACAGGATCGCGAAGTCGGTCGTCAACGGCGGGTTGAGGTACTTGGCGCCAACCTCTTTGGCGGAGTCTTGAATGGATCGGATCAGCGCACTTTGCGCGGACTGTACGGCCACCACGTCACCCTTGTCGCTCGCTTCGACCAAACGCAAGTAGTCCTCCTGCGGAAACTTCGAGTCGATAGGCAACCATACGCACTGGTCGGCGTCGTCGCTTGCGCCCGGCAGACGGATCGCGAACTCGACGATCTCGCGCGACTCGGGCCGCGGTTTGACGTTCCGGTCGAACTGGTCGGGCGTGAGAATCTGCTCGAGCAACGCGCCGAGCTGCACTTCTCCCCAGGTGCCGCGCGTCTTCACGTTGGTGAGCACCTTCTTCAGATCACCGACGCCGCTCGCAAGACTGCGCATCTCACCAAGGCCCTTTTGGACGGCCTCCAAGCGATCCCCCACGAGCTTGAACGACTCGCCAAGCCTCTTCTCGAGAGTGCTTTGAAGTTTCTCGTCGACGACCTCCCGCATCTGGTCGAGCTTCTTCTCGTTGCTGCTGCGAAGCTCTTGAAGCCGGCCGTCGACGGTCTGTTGAAGGTGCTTGAGGCCGCTTTGATTCGATTCGGTCAGGTTCTTGAGCTGCCCGGTGAACGCTTGGAACTTCGTGGTCTGCGCCTCGCCGATTTGCGAAATGGTGTTGACGAGCGTCTTGGTGCTCGCCTGATGCGTGGCCGACACCTCCTGGCGAAGCTCGCTGGCGGCGCTGGCGGCCTCCTCGCGCGAAGCCCGAAGCTCGGCGCGAAGAAGCGCGGCCGTTTCCCCGCGCTCGCGTCGCCCCCGTAGAAGGAGCAGCGTGACGACGAGATTGGCCGCGAGTAGAAGCGTCGCGACCCCCAAGAGCACAACTACGATGTCCAAAACGCCCCCAAAACCGCGAGTCGGGGTCGAGGGTAGCACCATCCTGACGGCATGAGCAGCGCCGAATACGGGCGGCGCTCACGTGCTAGGCTTCCCCCTGCAGATGCCGACGGGGGGTCAACCACAAGAGGAGCTCAGGGCGCTCCTGCCGGCGTCCATCGCGGTCCGCTTCACCGAGATGTTTCCCGGAACCCACAAGGGTCGAATCCGGCGGCGCGATCGGAAGCGCGCCGAGATGCTCTGCAAAGCGGAACCGGTGTTGCAGCGTGCGCTCGCCCCCACGGAGGTCGTCCGTTTCGCCACGAACGGCGTGCGGCAGCTCATGTGGTGGCTCCTCACGGCGGGGTCGATGAACCCGTTCGCCAACCGGACCACCCTCGTACTCACTGACAAGCGCGTGCTGCTCATCCACACCGACTGGAAACAGCGCCCGCGCATGTTCGCGAACCAGCTCCCATTGGATCGCGTTCGCGTCACGAGCGGCCGCAACAGCTACATCTTCATTCGTACGGGCAAGGAGCAGCTCATGTTCCACGGTGTGAAGCGCTCGGAGGCGGCGCACGTGCGGAACCTGCTCGAATCGACCGCAACCAAGGAAGGCGGTTGGCAAAACCTCTGTCCTCGCTGCTTCACCGCGACCGACTCCGCACCGGAGTCGTGCGAGAAGTGCGGCGAGGAGTTCAAGAGCCCGAAGAAGGCAGCTCTCCGTTCACTCATCTTCCCCGGCCTCGGTGACTTCTATCTCGGCTATCGCAAGTACGCGATGCTCGAGATCGCGGGCGCCGCCATGCTCTGGGCGCTCCTCGTGACGACCCTCGTGCCTGCCATCAAGGCCCGCGGTCTCGAAGGCGCGCTCGTCGCAGCCCCGATCTTCGCGCTCGTCGTGCTGGTCCACATCGGCGACGCGTTTCTCACTCGGACGAAAGCCCGCAACGGCCTCCACTCGAAAGACGGCTCGCTCCCCTCTTCGTAGAAGCGGTGCGCCGCTCGCGGAGCGGGCTTCGCCTTCGGGCTCTCCCTACTTGCGGCGCTTATCCCAGCGGTGGGCCCAGCGGTCGAGCTTCCGGAGGCGGTCCGCGAGAGACTCCCCATCGGAGGTCAGCGCATACCCATCGGAGGTCTTCTTCGTGAAGCCGAGCTCGTGGAGCTCCCCGAGGCGCTTGTTGAGGACGCTCGGCGAGACCCCGTCGCACTCCTTTCGAAGCGCGCGGAACTTCTTCGGCCCTCCCTGCAATTCCCAAATGATTCTGAGGCTCCAGCGGCGGCCGAGACTGTCCAGGAGCAGCATGATCGGCCGATTCTTTTGAGATTCTTTGCCTTTGGGCATGGTCGCTACAGATAGCGTAGCAAAAAAAGTTGCGCAACCGCTACTGAAAGAGTAGCGTTTGGGAATCAGGGGTTATTGAAATGACAGTGGAAAGAGCCGACACGATAGACACCAGGTTGGCGCGCCCCGTCGCGAAGGCGCGACCATCGCTCATCCTCACGGGTGCTCACGGTGGTGCCATCTTTGATTCCGAGTCCGATTGGGAGCTCCTCGAGCTTCGCCGTCGAGTACACGCGGGAGTGTGGACGGCACGCACAGCACTCGTTCTCTCGGTGCCCTTCGCACTGACCGCGTGGGCCTTGGGCCAAGAGCACGCCTGGTTCATGTACATGCTGCTTCCCGTCATCGCGGCGTTCTTCGCCGGGGTCTTCTTCGGGGCCGCGATTTGCAGTCGCGATCAGATTAGCGACGAGGCGCTTGCCGGCCGGCGGGGCGCGTTGGTCGCGCTCGCCACGTACATCATCTTCGCGTGTGAAGTCGCTGCGCTGAGCTTTGAACCAATCGAAGCGGGCATGGACGCATTCATGTACAGTCTCATCATCAGCGGCTGGGTCGTGTTCCCCGTTGCGTTCCTAGCTGGCATCTTGGCTTTCCGTGCGCGGGAAGGCGCCTACCGCTACCAGCGGCCCGCTGAAGCCTAAACGCGAAGAAGAATAGCGCTTTCGGCGTTGCGTCTTCCCGGCTCTCGGTTGTAGGAAGGGGTTTCGAAAGGACCCACCGAATGACCGAGACCCCGCCAGATCCATCCCAAATCATGCAGATTGGCATGGGCTTTTTCGGTTCGCGCACGCTCCTGACGGCCGTCGAGCTCGAGCTCTTCACGCAGCTCGGCACCGGCAAGCTGACGGGCGCGCAGATCCAAGAGCGTCTCGGCCTTCACGAGCGCGCGATTCCCGACTTCCCCGATGCGCTCGTCGCGCTCGGCATGTTGCGCCGCGATGGCGACGGCCAGGACGCGCTCTACGGCAACACGATCGAAACGGCTGTCTTTCTCGACAAGGAGAGCCCGCAGTACATCGGCGGCATCCTCGAGATGGCGAGCGAGCGCCTATATGGATTCTGGGGAAGCCTCAACGACGCCCTCAAGACGGGGAAGCCGCAAAACGAGATCAAGGAAGACGGTGAGCCGATCTTCGCCAAGCTCTATTCGGTTCCCGAGAGGCTCGAGCAGTTCATGAACGCGATGGCCGGTGTCTCTGCCGCGAACGTGAAAGCGTTCGCCCAGAAGTTCGATTTCTCCAAGTACAAGACGCATTGTGACGTTGGCGGGGCGACGGGGCAGCTCGCATGTGACGTAGCAGCCGAGAATCCGCACATGCACTGCATCAGCGCGGACCTCCCCGCCGTCGAGCCGATCGCGAAGCGATGCATCGAGCTCGCGGGGCTCCCGCATCGCGTCGACACGGCGGCACTCGACTTCTTCAGGGATCCGCTGCCCAAAGCCGACGTCATCACGATGAGTACGATCCTCCACGATTGGAATCTCGAGAAGAAGAAGCACCTGATCAAGCTCGCCTACGACGCACTTCCGCCGGGCGGCGCATTCGTCGTCATCGAAGCGCTCATCGACGACGCGCGCCGCGAGAATGCATTCGGCCTCTTGATGTCGCTCAACATGCTCATCGAGTTCGGCGACGCGTTCGATTTCACGGGCGCCGATTTCAAGGAGTGGTGCAGCGAGGCAGGCTTCGATCGCTTCGAAATCATCCCGCTCGCTGGCCCGTCGTCCGCCGCGGTGGCGTACAAGCCCGGGTAAGCGTGTTTGATCCTCTGAACCTCGCCGTCTCTCTCGTCGTAAGCAGCGTGGGGTTCGTGATGTTCGTGTACGGCAAGAAGCAGCACCGGCCGGTTCAGCTCGGAGCGGGCCTGCTGCTGCTTGTGTTTCCCTTCTTCATTCGCGATGGCGTGTGGTTGGGAGTCGTCGGCGCCGTGATCTGCGTGGCGGTCTGGGGGAGCGTCAAAGCAGGGCTTTAGACCGAGCACATCCTGAGCTGATCCGCCCTCGCAGCCTCAGCACGCCGATGCGACCGTCGCTCATCTTCGAATATGCGGTGCATGTCCTTCGTCTTCGCAACGCTCGCCTCAACGCCCTGAAGCTACGATCATCGAATCACTTCAGGGTGTGCTCGGTCTAGACAGCTTGTGCATCTGCGACCGCGGGTTTATTGAGACGCGATGATCTTCCGCCGTAAAGACAGTCAGAAGGACCTAGCGCCCGAAGCGCGCGACCGCCTCGCGGAGATCGTCGAGCAGTATCTCGCCGACGCGGACGACGCGACCCGCCGCATCGTGACGGCGGTCGCTGGGCTCCTCGCCAAAGTCGCATACGCCGACGGGCACTACTCGGTGCAAGAGGAAGCAACCATCCAAAGGGAGCTGAGTCGCGTGCACGGCTTGAGCCAAGCCGGCGTGGATGCGATCTGCGGCCTCCTGGCCGATCACATCAGCCATGTGGCGCTGCTCGGCGACCACGATTGGACTCGCGACCTCCGGGACCTCGCCGAACGCACGCTTCGGCTCGAGGTGCTCGAAGTGTTGGTCGAAATGGCCGTGGCGGACAAGGTGCTCAAGCACGAAGAGCAGACTCAGCTTCGCCGCATCGCCAAGGCGTTGAGCTTGACACAAGACGACTACAACGCGATCCAAGCGAAGCACCGCGACAAGCTCTCGACCTTGAGCTAGCCGACCTGTTTGAGCATCTGGCCCATCAACTGATGGAGTAGGTTCACGGCCTTGAGCGGGCGGATCATCACTTTGAAGTCGTCGATCTTCCCGTCGGCGTTCCAATGGATCATGTCGATGCCATTGATCGTGATGCCGTTGATCTCGGCTACGAACTCGAGCACCGCATCGGACTCGCCGATGACCTCCCGAACATACGAGAAGTTGCTGCTTCCGAGCACCATGATCGCCGCGCTGAGGTACATCTTCGTCAGCGCCTTGCCTTCTTGCGGTGTATGCACGACGGGCGAGTGAAAGACCGCGTCGTCGGCTAGCACATCATCGAGAGCCGCGGCGTTTCGCTCTTCGATCATCCGATGCCAGGTGTCGAGGGTGGCGTTACTCATGCGCGGCACTCTCCCGCATTTTTTTTCGAGACGCCAGCGGCTCGCATGAGATCGTCGAGTGCGGGTCGGAGCGCTTCGGTGATCGGATGTGGGTCGGGGATGGCGGCCGCGTCCGCGATCAGCGCGAACGAGAGCTCACCGCAGTAGCTCCAGCCCGTGATGTTGAGGCCGATTCCCTCGACCGCGGGGCCTACGGAGTAGATTTTGCGGAGCCGCGCACCAGCCACGTAGAGCGGCTGGTCGGGTCCGCGGACGTTCGAGACGACGAGGTTGGCTGGCGGAGCCATGTGGTCCGAGAGACGAGACTGGGAGTAGGCACGGAGAATCCATCGGTAGGCCACGGCTGGAACCGCCTCCGACCAGTCCAGCATGGTCTCGATGCCGAGTTGGTTTTGCACTTCTTTCGACTGCTTGGTAATCGCGTGGATCTTCTGCAGTCGTTCGGCCGGGTCGGCCACGTCATTGCAGAGACTGGTGAAGAGGTTGGCGACCCGGTTGCCTTCGGGGCGCGGCGGCGCGTTCGCGTCGATGACGGCCATTGGCACGCTCGCAATCAGCGGACGGGATAGGGTTTCACCCCGGAGCGCGAAGAAGCGATCGAGGGCGCCAGCCACCGTGGCCAATACGACGTCGTTCAGCGTCACATCCGCCGCGTTCTTCACCGCTTTGAGCTCGTCAAGCGGGAGGGAGGTCGAAGCGAACGAACGCATCGGCGAGAGCGTTCGGTTGAACACGGTGCGCGGCGTCACGAAGGGGTAGGGAACCGCGACCGCTCGCTTCTTGATGTTCTTGAGAACGTTCACGCTCCCCTCGAGCGTTCTTTTCAGCAGGGGGCCGATCGCACCGAGTTGCTCGCGCTGAGCTCGAAGGGCGTCCTTGATCAGCTCCGGGCGCGATGGAATCGGGTCGGGGAACCAACTCGGCTGCGGCGGGCGAACGTCGCTATCCCCGGCCGCGAGGTTCATGACCTTCGCGAGCATCGCCGCGGACGCAACGCCGTCGGCTAGCGCGTGATGGATCTTCGTGACCAATACGACGCCCCCGTCAGCCAAGCCTACGAGCATCCACGTCTCCCAAAGGGGTCTGTCGCGCGGAAGCTGCGTACTCGCGATGCCCGCAATCGCTCGATCCATCTCGCGCTGACCGCCGGGCTCGGCGATCTTCGCGCGGAAAAGATGCCGCCCGATGTCGAAATTCGGGTCGTTGACCCACATCGGGTGGTGCAGTCCGCCGGGCACCTCGACGGGGCGCAGCCGGAGGCGCGGCACGAGATGGAGCTTCGTCTCCATCGAAGTGCGCACGAGCTCGAAGATGTCGTTGTCGGGGATCTTCAGCGGAAGATCGACGATCGCGACCTTGAGCGTGTGCATGTGCACGCTCGGGGTCTCCATGTAGAGAAAAGACGCGTCCTGGCCGGTGAAACGCTGCACGTCGCTCACACGTCCAAGACGACGAAACCCGACTTGTGAAGCCGATGGTCGACGAACGGCGCCACCTCGGACGACCAGAAGAAGCTGACGTGGCCACCCGCGAACCAACGAATGCCGGGCTGCTCCCAGTGTTCCCAGAGCCGCTCGGCTTGCTCGGGCGTGGACACCTTGTCGTCGCTTCCGGCGAAGATGAACCGGTTCTCGATGGCGGTGTGCGGCGTCACCGACAACGGTGACACGAGCTCGAAGAGCTCACGGGTATGAACACCGAGCACTCCGTTGTCTTCGGCTTCCTGTCGTTGGTCGACCGGCGCATGATGGACGAACAGGTCGGGAATGTCGCAGACTGGAATCCCGGCGATGATCAACTCGATGTCTTCGAGGCCCGCGAGCAGCGAGGCAACGTACGAGCCCATCGACAATCCATAGAGGCCGATCTTGGTCGCACCCTGTGCGCGCGCCCAGTGAATCAAGCGCCGCGTGTCCCACACGGCTTGCGACACCCCGTGAAACGCATCGAGCAGGTCGTACGAGAGCAGCGATGCGACGGGCAGCGAAGGGGGCTTTCGCGGGCCGTGCAACGGCAAGACGGGCATCAAGAGGTTCAGCCCGAGCTCGTGATGAAGCATCTCGGCGCGGAAGCCAGCGAAGTCCGCGTACGGGCCGCCGGTGCCGAGCCCGTGGAGACAGATGAGCCACGGTCGATCGGGCGCGCTGTGCCGCGCCACCCATGCGTGAGCCACGTGGTTTCGCTCGTAGGCGTTCCAGCGGGCCGCGGCGGGGTCGTCGGCCGCGGCCTGGTAGCCGCTTTCGAAGGAGAGCCACTCGAAGCGCATCGAGGGATGCCAAGCCGGCTCGATGGACGGGGACCGGAGCGGTGGCGGCGTCCCGTGAAACGCGCTCGGTGCCGCCGGCCGGCCTTCGCGGTAGAGCGCGTGTGCGTCCGCGATCTCGCGGCCAACTCGGGCGAGGTCGCCGGCACCGGGGTAGCGGTGCGGTCGGCTCATGGCCGCGAGGAACATGCGATCGATGGAACGCCCCGTGAGGCGCGCCATCCCAGTGTATGCGTTGCGCCTTGCCAGACGGATGCTCGCAACCTGGTCGCGGGGCGCCGCACGACGCAGCCGGTGTGGAGCTCGCGCGGGAGCATCGGTCGGAACCGGGGCGCGCCACGGAAACAAGCGATGAATCAAGCCGGACCACACGTTGACACCCGCCATGCTCTCTCCAGTCGATCGAAAATAGAACATGTTATAGTTCCGTTCAACCCGATGCCTGACCAACCAAACAGCTTTGAGCAGAAACTGCCGCCGAGTGTAGTGAGGGCGGTTCAGCGCCTCGTAGACCGGAGCTTCATCAACCGTTGGGCCGACTCGACCCAAGCGCACTTGCAAGAACCGGCGCGCCAATTCGATCCCGAGTTCATGCGCAAGCTCGTGCCGAAGATGGAAACCTTCGCGCGCTACTTCGATGCGGAGGTGCGCGGCATGGAGCGCGTTCCAAAGAGCCCGGCGCTGCTGATCGGAAATCACTCGGGCGGCACCATCACGCCCGACACGAGCGCGGTGTACGCGGCTTGGTATCGCACCCGTGGTTTCGACGACCCGTTGATGGGCCTTGCCTTCGACGCGATCTTCGGCGTGCCAGTCTGGCGCGAGCTCATGCGCAAGATCGGTCAGATGCCGGCGAGCATGGACCACGCGGAAGCTGCGCTCGCGGACGGGAGCTCCGTCCTGCTTTACCCCGGCGGCGTCTACGAAGTCTTCCGCCCGTGGAAAGACCGCAATCGCGTTCTCTTCAACGAGCGAAAAGGCTTCATCCGCCTCGCACTACGTGCGGGCGTCCCGGTCGTGCCGGTCGTCGGCCACGGCGGTCATGAGACGACAGTGGTCCTCACACGCGGCGAGCGCCTCGCCAAGCTTTTCAGCGCCGACAAGGTGCGCATGGACGGCGCGCCCGTGATGCTGCAAGTCCCTTGGGGCGTGTCGCTGCCCTTGCTTCCGGGCTTTCCTCTGCCGGCACGCATCACCGTGCAGGTCTGCGAGCCGCTCGACTGGAGTCACTACGGCCCGGACGCCGTCGACGACCCGCGCGTGCTCGACGCTTGCTACGAAGAGATCACAAGCGTCATGCAGCGCTCCCTCGACGCGCTCGCGGCGGAGAACCCACAACCGCTGCTGGGCCGCTTGCGCCCCCGAAGAGCCGATACTTCGCATCGGCCACGGGGCTTCGCCCCCGACGCGGAGTAGCTGGGGGCTCGTGTTTCTCGGAGCGCCGACCTTCTCCTGGGCCTTTCTCGTAGTCAGCCTGATCGGGGCCTTGTTCACGGCGAACGCCTTCGTGCCCGTGCGCCGCATCCCTGCGCTGTTCATGCCGAGCTTCTTCGGTTCCTGGCTCACCGCCGAGCTCGCCCTGCATCACGTGCTCTGGCAAGCCATCGCGACCCTCGTCTTCATCCACTTCGGCGCGCTCCAGGGCTTCCCGGGTTGGGCCGGTCTCGTCATCACGCTTGGCTCTTGGCTCGGCCTCGTTGCGCTCTTCAGCGACGGCCGTCGCGCGCGACAGACCTTCGCTACCGCGCTCGCCGGCGTCGACACCGTCCGACAAACCTTGCGCGTACCGCGCAAGCAGGTCTTGCTGCCCTTTTCGAAATCTCGAAGCGGCGTCGAAGTCACCCGCGACATTCCATTTTGTCGCGTCGCCGGCATGGAGCTCCGCCTCGACGTAGTCGCCCCAGCCGAGCCCGGCGAGAAGCGGCCCGCCATCCTACAAATCCATGGCGGATCCTGGGTCATGGGCGACAAGCGTGAACAAGGCTGGCCCCTACTCACCCACCTCGCCGCGAACGGCTGGGTCTGCTTCAACGCCAACTACCGCTTGAGCCCGGGCGCGACCTTCCCCGAGCACCTCGTCGACTTAAAGGCCGCCCTCGCCTGGATTCGCGAGCACGCGGACGAATGGAGGATCGACCCCGAGTTCATCGCGGTGACCGGCGGCTCGGCGGGCGGCCATCTCGCCGCGCTGATGGCGTTGAGTGCGAACGAGCCCGAATACCAGCCTGGCTTCGAGGCCGCCGACACCAGCGTCCAAGCCTGCGTCCCGGTCTACGGCGTCTACGACTTCACCAGTCGCCTCGGCGAAAACCGCCTCCCGTTTTGGTACCGCCGCCTCGAGCGGCAAATCATGAAGGCCTTCCGTGACGAGGAGCCCGAGAAGTTCCGCCGCGCCTCGCCGATCGATCAGATCCACCCGGGCGCCCCACCCTTCTTCATCATCCACGGCGACCGCGACACCCTCGCCCCGGTCGAAGAAGCCCGCTATTTCGCCGACGAGCTCCGCCAACACTCGAAGTCCCCGGTAATCTACGCCGAGCTCAGCGGCGCCCAGCACGCGTTCGACTTGTTCTGCTCCCCCCGCACGGCCCACATGCTCGCCGCGGTGCTCAAGTTCCTCGACGCGACCCATGCCGCCACGCCCGGGAAACGAATCGAGCCTACATCAGCGGATGATGGAGTTCCGCACCTCGGGGTCCCCGTTCGCTAGAACGAAGATGCCCGGGTAGCCCGCTGTCTCGAAGCCCTCGCTCGGGTTGTTCTCGAGAACCGAGTCCTCGATGATGAGCGCGCCGCTCCGGTCGTTGCTGACGAAGAAGATCGCGCCGCCACCCTCGTTCGCCGTATTGTCCACCATCGAGCTGCCGCAAACCGTCAACGTGAAGGTGTTGCCGTCGTTGTAGATCGCGCCGCCGCTACCGCCGCCGGGCGTGCCCCCGCGCTGTGGGTTCGCGCCGAATCCAATCGCTTGATTGTTCGTGAACGCGCTGTTGATCACCGAGTACGACACCCCAATCGAGCTCAGCGCGCCGCCATTCGAGCACACATTGCCGAGATCGCCTTCCCCGCCGAACGTGCTGTTGACCACGTACACAGGCTGGTCTTGGTACTGGTCGAACACTCGAATCGCGCCGCCGCCGACATCCGGTCCGACATCGTGGCAAACATTGTTGAAGAACCGCGAGTTGACCACCTTGAAGCGGCCGCCCCGCACGAAGACTGCCCCGCCCCCTTCCGCTTCCGATTTGGCATTGCCATCCACGAAGCTGAGGTTTTGCACGGTCAAGCGCGGATGGTCTTGGTCGTTGCAATGCGAGGTCGTCCAGACCTGGTCCGCGTCGCAGGTGTTCATGTAGAGGATGCGAACGCGCCCGCCTCCGCTGAGCGCTACCTTTCCGCCGCCGTCGATCACGATGTCGGGGTTCTGATCGTTGAACACCTTCGCCGTACGTTCGAGCGTGATGACGACCGGCTCTGGTCCGCAGTTGAAGGTGATGACGCCGCCTCGCGCGACGGCATCCACGAACGCATCGGACGTACAGCTCGTCGGCGTGCCATCGCCTATCACGGTGTCGGGGTTCGACACGTCTTCTTCCTGAGCCTCCGCCGGAACGCTACAGGTGCCATCGCCGTTGCCTGTCGGTGGCCCTTCGTCCGGGTTCGTTCGCGGGTCAGCGACGCTCGATTCCCCGCAAGCCAACAAGCCCACTACCATCAATGCCGCGCAGACGCGGAGCTCCAAACATCCCATCGAGCGCCCCCTCCATAGAATAGCGGCCAGGCGAAACACCCCCAAAAGCGCCGGCGTTGCGCGACTAGGCCGGATCTGACAAGACGCGCGCTCACCGCAGGGCGGTGGGGGAAACCGCGTGCAGGAAAAGATTAGAAATGTGGCGATTATCGCCCACGTCGACCACGGCAAGACCACGCTCGTCGACGCGATGTTGCATCAGACCGGCGTCTTTCGCGCCAACGCCGAAGTTCGCGACCGTGTGATGGACTCGAACGACCTCGAGCGCGAGCGCGGCATCACGATCCTCGCGAAGCACGCTTCGATTCGTTGGAAAGACTACAAGATCAATCTGATCGACACGCCCGGCCACGCGGACTTCGGCGGCGAGGTCGAGCGTATACTCCGCATGGCCGATGGCGCACTTCTGCTCGTCGACGCAGCCGAGGGTGCCCTCCCCCAGACGCGATTCGTCTTGTCGAAGTGCATCGAGCTCGACCTGCCGGTCATCTGCGTCGTCAACAAGATCGACCGAAGTGATGCACGGCCCGACGAAGCGCTGAACGAGGTGTTTGACCTCTTCTGCGACCTCGGCGCGACCGACGAGCAAGCCGACTTCGCGCACATCTACGCCATCGGCAAAGACGGCATCGCCAAGCACGAGCTGGCCGACGAGTCGAGCGACCTCACGCCGCTTTTCGAAACGCTGATCGAGAGGCTTCCCGCGCCCGAAGGCGACGCGGACGTTCCCCTCCAGCTCCTGATCCACAACACCATTCACGACGAGTACGTTGGCCGCATCGCCATCGGCCGCGTACGGAACGGCACGATCAAGCCACAACAGATGGTCGCGATCATCGGCAAAGACGCGACTGTCGAACGGAAGGTCAGCGCACTCTGGGGTTTCGAGAGCCTCGAGCGCGTGCGCATCGAAGAGGCGTCGGCCGGCGACATCGTGGCGATTTCGGGTATCGACGAGGTGGAGATCGGCGACACGATCACCCCGACGACGCATCCGAATCCCCTCGAGCGCATCACCGTCGAGCAGCCGACCATCAAGATCCGCTTCATGGTCAACACCTCGGCCTTCGCCGGGCTGGCGGGTGAGTACGTCACCTCGCGGCAGGTCCGCGAGCGGCTGCTCAAGGAATCCCAGCGTAATATCGCCATGCGGGTCGAAGAGACCGACGAGGCCGACTCCTTCATCGTCTACGGCCGTGGGGAGCTCATGCTCGCGATCCTCGCCGAGACCATGCGCCGCGAGGGCTACGAGTTTGCGCTCGGCATGCCCGAGGTCGTCGTGCGCGAAATCGAAGGAAAGCAGTTCGAGCCGGTCGAGACCGTCGTCGTCGACATCCCGCAATCGCACGTCGGCACGGTGACCCAGCTCCTCGGCGACCGCCGCGGGGTCATGGGCAAGATGAACCCCATCGGCGCGGACCGCGTGCGGGTCGAATACCGCGTCCCCTCGCGCGGCCTCATCGGCTTCCGCTCGCTCTTCATGACAGAGACCCGCGGCGAGGGGCTCCTCAACACGATGTTCGAAGGCTGGGACCCGTACGCAGGCCCGCTCCTTCGCCGGAAGAACGGCGCCATCGTGAGTGACCGCAAGGGCGCGACGACGCCGTATGCGCTGTTCAATCTGCAGCCCCGCGGCAACCTCTTCATCGGCGCAGGCACCAAAGTCTACGAGGGCATGGTCATCGGCGAGCACAATCGCCCGAGCGACCTCGACGTGAACTGCACCAAAGAAAAGAAGCTCACCAACATCCGCGCCGCCGGTCGAGACGAAAACGTGATCCTCATCCCGCCCCGCGTGCTGAGCATCGAAACCGCCCTCGACTGGGTCGACCAGGACGAGCTCGTCGAGGTCACCCCCGACGCCGTTCGAGTTCGCAAGGCGATCCTCGAATGCAACCGCCGCCCAAAGCGGGAAGCACCAAAAAAGAGCTAGCCGAAGGACTCGGTCTGAAACGCGACCGGTGTCAGAGTGCGGGCGCCGACTTTCGATCCGTTCGGGTGAGCTTTTCCGCAGGAACGAGGCGAGTCGGGATGCTGTTCTTGCCCATAGGACGCTGCTCGCCGAGAAGCTCTTCGTGGATCCACCTGCGGAAAGCGTTCACTTTCTCAAAGCCTTTCGGAACGTCCTCGTAGAAGCGGTACTCGCCCTTCTGAAAGAACACGCGCCGATCTTGCGTGTGCAGGTACCAAGTCTGCGCGATCGCCGCCCACGGGTAGACCATGTTCATGAAGGTCTTGATGTCAAACTTCGCCTTCCACTGGCGAGGCTCCATGTACATGGCGACCGTCCACTCGGTCACCTCGTCCTCGATAGGGGTCGTGCAGTGGATCATTCGGGCCTCGAAGTCACCGATCTGAACGAAGTTGATGTGAATGCCGAGGCCATGGAAGTCCGTGTCCATACGGGTGTCCATTTCGTCCCCATCGATCCCGTTCACCTTGAAGGGCCCAATCTTTGGAGCCGGGACTCGCATTGTGTTCTTCGTCCTGAACCGCTGTTTCTCGTGGTACACCTTCAGCTCGGACTTGTATCGACTCGCGCCGTGCAGGTTCATGAAGTGCAAGTCGTCGATGATATTCTCGTGCAAGGGCGCCATGTGCGTCGGAGTGATGGAGCGCGCGAAGAACCTTCTCGGAAACTTGGTCACGTCGGGCAGGTCCAACTCCCAGGTCGGCTCACCGACGCCGTTCTCGCTCTGCGCGTCGAACCAGAACATGATCAGGTCGTTCACCTCGACGACCGGGTGGCATGGGATGCACTTGCTCGGGTCCTTGCGGAACTCGGTAGGCCCGCTCTGCGGTACGCCGTTGTCGTACGAGTAGTTGTGATACGCGCAGGTGATCTTCCCGTCCTTGACGGTCCCGAGTGGCGCGAAGAGGCCGTCCATGTGTGGACAACGGTTTGAATGAACGACCGGCTTGCCTTCTTTGTTGCGATAGGCGACGAGATCGAGCCCGTTGAGCTTCTTGTGCACGATCTCGCCCTCGGCCAGGTCCTTCGAGGGCACGAACAGGTACCATCCCGAGAAGTACCGCGGGAACTTTCCGTACCGGCGCTCGTAGTCCGCTTTGGGCAGGAAGAGCTGCGAGTCCTTGAGGAAGTTGTGAGCAAAGAGCCTCGCGACGAACTGCGCGAAGAATGCCTTGGTTTCTACGTCTTTGATTCTCATCCTGTTGCTCCTGAGCTGGGGTCGCAGATGCACGTCGCCCTAACGAGCGTTAGCCTAACAATCGTTAGGTACCGCGGGCAGTCCCTCCGGTCAAGCTCCGAAACGCCCTCGGCGCGCTGGACGGGTCGTTGGCGGCGGTGGTAGTGGCTGGCGCAATGGGCGAGAGCAACACCCGAGAGCGCTTGCTCCAAGCGGCGGCCATGGAGGTCGCGCGGCACGGCTTCAAGGGGGCTTCGCTCCGCGGTGTTGCGGCGCGCGCGGACATCCGCGCGGCGAGCATCTTCCACTTTTTCCCGGGGGGGAAAGAGGAGCTGGCCCGCGAGATGCTCCGTCACATCATGGACACCATCGCGACGCGCATGACGCCCACGATCGATGCCGGATCCAGCCTTCCACCGGCCGATCTCATCGTGCGATGCGCGGCGGAGCTCTGGGATTTCATGGCGGAGCATCCTGAGTATGCGGGCGCTCTCATGCGCGAAGCATTCCAACCCGACGAAGACACGATCGCCGACGTCTTGCGCGAGAACGGCGAGCGGATCGTAGCCCTCGCAACCACGTACTTCGAAGCTGCGCAGACTTCGGGCGAGTTGGCCAACTTCGACGTCCAGCGCTTCCTCTTCCGCCTCGCGTCGTTCACCATCACGTTCCATGCCTCTCCCACCATGCGGCGCTACATCCTCGGCGCGGGCTACTCGGAACGAGACGAACGAGAGGCGTTCCTTCAATCGATACGCGAGGAAGTGAGCGGTGATACCGCGCGATGATGTCGATGCAGGGAAAGAATGTGATGATCACCGGGCCGACGGAGGGAATTGGTCGCGCCACGGCGTTCGCGCTAGCGGAACGTGGCGCGCGGCTTCACCTACTCTGCCGCAACCCGACGAAGGCGGACGCGCTTCGCACTGAGCTCCTCTCGAGGCATCACGGGATCGACGTAGAGATCTATCTCGCCGACCTCGGAAGTTTCGACGAGGTCCGAAGAGCTGCGGGCGCGTTCATCGAACGCGATGAGCCGCTCGATGTCTTGATCAACAACGCTGGCGTGATCAATACGCGCCGGATCCTACTCGACAACGGGCAAGAGCAGATGTTCGCAGTGAACCACCTCGGGCACTTCTTGCTCACGACACTCCTCCTCGACGCCTTGCAGCGCGCCGAGCAGGGTCGGGTCGTCGTCGTCGCCTCCGATGCGTACCGCTTCTGTCGCGGCATTCGTTTCGACGACCTCCAGTGGCGGACCGGCTTCAGCGCCTTTCCGACCTACGGACATTCGAAGCTCGCGAACATCCTTTTCGCTCGGGAGCTCTCAGAGCGCGTGGAAGGAACCCGCGTGACGGCAAACGCGCTCCATCCCGGTGGCGTCCGTAGCCAACTTGGTGCTCAAAACACGTGGTATGCAGGTCGCATCCTGGCTTTGGTCAAGCCGTTCTTGCGCACAGCCGACAAAGGCGCAGAGACGAGTGTCTACCTGGCGAGCTCGGAAGACGTCTCGACCGTAAGCGGCCAGTACTTCTACGACTGCAAGCCGAAAAAGACGAAGCCCTCTGCTCGGGATCGAGAGCAAGCGCGAAAGCTTTGGGCAGTCAGCGAGCGCCTAACGGCGCCGACCCCAGAGTGAGCTGCGAATCACGCTAAACGAAGGACGTCAGCCGCACGGCTGGAGCAGGCCCCAGCGCCGCGAAGACCAAGTGCGGTTGGTGTGCTGACCGGGAGGTCCGCCGCAGACTCCCGCGCACGGAAGGAGAACTCCAACCGCGTCGCCCTACCCGACACAATGCTCCAAGGCCGGCGACTGACGTCCATCGGGTCATGATAATGCAATGGCTGTGCCAGGGATTCGGCCAGAAAAACCCAGTCAGTTCGGGAGGGAGAGTGTCGGAGCGGCGAAGAATCTTCGCAATGGTGCGGACGGCCGCAGGCCTTGCGCACGTTGCGACAGGGGCTCCGAACGGTTCATGATGGATGGATTGTGAGCAGGTCGAGGGACAAAGACGCCGATCGCGGCGTTTTCAAACAGGCGTTTGGGGACGTGAAGCCCATCCGCGGCAAGTCCCCAAAGCGCGTCATCCGAGCTCCCGAAGCGAGCGCGGCGCGCGTGGCAGGTCCGAGCGCGCGGGGTGGAGCGCCCCCGGAGGCGCTCCTCGTCGAACGTGAAAGCAATGGGATCATCTCGGGCAGCAGGGCACGAACCCATACGAGCATCCTCCACATCCTCGAAGATCCCCATCTCGAGGTGGACGCCGAGTGCGATCTCCACGGCTTGAAGGCGCGCGAAGCGGAGCGTGAAGCCGCACAATTCGTCGAGTCGTGCCAGCGCCGCGGCATGCGCTGGGTCCGGATCATCGTTGGCAAGGGCCTCCACAGCAAGGACGGCAAAGGCAGGCTTCGCGATCAGATCGTCGGCGCGCTGAGCCAACGACGCGCCGCCCGATACGTCCTCGCGTTCCGCACGGCCCCCGAACGGCTCGGCGGCACCGGCGCCCTAACCGTACGCCTAGTCGATCGGCTCTGAGCGCTACGACCGGCTCACGTTCGCTTCACTGACCTGTTCGTTCAGCGTCCAGTAGTCGTAGAGGACGCCGACGAGGAACAGACCACCCGTCAGGAAGTAGAGGAGGCCCGTGAGGTACTTGCCCATGTAGATGCGGTGGATGCCGAAGACGCCCGTAAACGTCAGCAGGATCCAGGTGACATTGTGGCTAATCGGCCCCGAGTCGTAGCGGAGCTCGGCCGAGCGATCGAGGGACGGCATGAGGAGCAGATCGATGAGCCATCCGATCCCGAGCAACCCGAAGGTGAAGAACCAGATCGTCCCACTTACGGGGCGGCCGTAGTAGAAGCGGTGCGCTCCGGTGAAACCGAAGATCCACAGGAGGTACCCGATGCCGAGATTGTGCGTGTCGCCCTGAGCCATGGGGGAACTCTACGGTGGCACAGGGCGTGAGCAAGGCTAGCGCGGGATGAGGTGGTCAGCTCGGGCGGCGCGTGGCTACGGAGTGCACGGCATCACGACATGGACGGTGTTGACGAGGTTCCACTCGAGGTTGATGCGTGTCTCGGTGCGGCAAACGGGGTTGCCTGCTTCGTTGACAGCGGTGAGCGCTAAGTCCCAATGCACGCAATCAACGCATCGGTACCGGGATCGGGAAGCTCTGCGAGGCGGAGCGCGTAGCGGACCGCTACGATCTCGATGGGCGAAGAGAGCGAATGCGAGGCATGGGCTGATTTGGTCGGCTTCGCGCCGCCTCCGCGCGGAGCTCCCGGCAAATGGCCGAGCGCAGCTAAGGCTTCCCCCGCGCCGCCCCCCCATGCTAACCACGATGCGTGCAGTCCTTGTCTTGCACCCTGCGGGGGTTCCTGGTTCTCGTCCTACTCGCCTCCGGATGTGATGGCAGCATCGGGTTGGATTCCACGCTCCGGACGCTCTGCGAGGCGAGCTGCACAAGAGGGCTCGAGTGCTTCCCCGGCGGAACCCTCGATGAGTGCACCGACGAGTGCGTGGCCTTGGTAGGTCCGGTCTCGTGCGATCAGAACCAAGCCGCATTGGAGGCGTGCGTCGACGGCATCGGGACGCTGACCTGTGAAGAGGTGGGCGCTGGTGAGTCACCAGGGCTCTGCGACAACGTGTGCCTCGGAAACCAACTTTGTGACGAGGCCGCCTGCGAGAGCGATGGGGAGTGCGCCGACGCCGCCTGTGATCCAGCGACCGGTGCCTGCGTGTACTTCGACGCCGCCGACGGTATCGCTTGCCGTGATGGCCGAGGCGCCTGCCTCGAAGGTCGATGCGCGGCAGAGTTTCCGTGCACCGAACAGGGCATCCTCGATGCGATTGCATTCGGTGGAGGTCCCAACACGTTTGATTGCAACGGTCAGACCACCGTCACCACCGGCTCGGAGATTGCGATCGACAACGACGTGATTCTCGACGGCGCCGGCGAGCTCACGGTTAGCGGGGGGTCCCTCATGCATCGCGTGTTCTCCGTCGCCCTGGAGACGACCGCCGAGCTCCGTCGCATAACCGTGACGGGTGGCCGCGCCGCCGTGAATGGGGGCGGCGCCGACCAGGGTGGTGGAATTCGCAATGACGGGGATCTCACGCTGACGGATTGCCTCGTATCCAACAACTGGGCTTCGGGCGAGGGCGGAGGGATCCTGAATTGGAACGAGCTTCACCTGAAGGACTCCATCGTCGTGCAGAACACCGCACAGTCGGGCGGCGGCGTGTTCAACGGGGATCGCATGACGATGGTCGAGTCCGTCATGTCTGGGAATTTGGCTTCGAGCGGGGGTGGGATCACCAACCGAGGTGACCTGGAGCTGATCGACAGCACCGTCTCGAACAACACGGCGAGCACCGGGGGGGGGCTCGAGCACCGGTCGGGATCACTCACCGTCTCCGGGTGCACGGTTGCAGACAACACCGCGAGCGAAGGATGTGGTGGCGGGCTTTTCCTCGATTTCGAAGCAACCCTCAACAACAGTACGGTCTCCGGCAACGTTTCGGAGGGGGAGTTCGCGTGCGGTGGGGGCATCGCCGTCTTCGACTCGGTGACGCTGGTCAACGTCACGGTCGCAGACAACCAGTCGAGCCAGTCGGGGAGCGCCATCTACGTCGCCGATGTTCCGAGGCTTGCCGATCCGCTCTCAGTACGAGCCGGCATCATCCAAGGCAACTGCGCGAGCGAGTCGGCGCAGGCTGTTCGGTCCGAGGGCTACAACGTCGAAAGTCCCGGCGACACCTGCGGTTTTTCATCGGAGCGCGACGACCAGGTTAGCGTCGACCCCGAAAGCCTTGGGCTCGGCCCGCTGAGCGACAACGGAGGACCAACTGAAACCCATGCGTTGCAGTCGGGCAGCGCCGCACTCGACCAGATTTCTGCAGCCGAGTGCTTGAACGCCAGCGGGGAGCCGCAGACTGCGGACCAGCGCGGTGAGCCACGCCCTGCGGAGCTCCGATGCGACTCGGGCGCTTTCGAAGCCCAGCCTTAGGTTCCGGTCGGAAGAGACGTCTCGCGCTACAAACGCGCTTTGCGGCGAGCTTCGACTTCCTCGCAGCGTCGAACCGGTCGCGCGATCAGTTGGCGCGAGGCGCCTAGCCCTTACTGATCTTGCCTTCTTTGTGCGAGTGGTGGCTGCGGCACTTGGGACAGTACTTCTTGATGCGGAACTTCTCGGGCATGTTCCGCTTGTTCTTGTCCGTGACGTAGTTGTCTTTGCCGCAGTTTTCGCAGCTCAGCTTGAAGAGGTCTCGGTTGGACTTGGCCATGATGAATCCCGCCCGCGGGGGGCTAAAAGGAGCCGGATTGTAGCGGCGGTTCGGAAGGCGTCAAATGAAGCCCGGAGGGCCTAGATCCCGGGCCTCGATCCAGTGTAAACCCGCGGAATATGTTCGATACCGACACCTCGACTGGCACCCAGGCCGAATATATCGCCCGGCACGCGAATACCGTGGGCGAGATGTTCCTCAAGCGCGTCGAGCGCGACGGGGACAAGCCTGCCTTCTTCTTCAAGCACGACGGCGAGTGGCAACCGGTCGGCTGGAACGACTTCGCCGACCGCGCAGGAGCGATCGCATCCTATCTGATGCGCCTGGGTCTTCAGGTCGGCGACAAGATCTGCATGGTCGGCGGAACCGGCCCGGAGTGGTGTTATTGCGACGTCGGCGGTCAGCTCGCGGGCGCGATCACCCTCGGCGCCTATCCCACCCTGACCCCCAAGCAGCTCGCGTACATCCTCGACCACGCGGACACCAAAGTCGCGTTCGTCGAAGGTATCGAAGAGGTCAACAAGATCCTGGCGCGGCGGCAGGAGCTCACCCAACTCGAAGAGGTCGTCGTCTGGAACACGGCCGGCGTCGAAGCACTGATGGACGCCCACGATTGGCTAGTGCCCTTCGATCAAGTGCTGCAGACGCCCGTGGATCGTGCGGCTGTCGAGTCGCGCGCCGCGGAGGTCGACCCGAACGGCACGGCGATCATCGTCTACACGAGCGGCACCACAGGCCCCCCGAAAGGCGCCATGATCTCGCACGCCAACATCATGACGATCATGCGCGACCAGGACGAAGCGCTTAGGGTCTACGAGGAAGACACGAGTCTGAGCTTCCTTCCGATGGCGCATGTCGCCGAACGCGTCTTGGCGTTCTACGGCCGCATCAACACGGGGATGTCGACCTACTTCGCGTCGAGCATCGCCAAGGTCCTCGAGGAAGTCACGGAGGTCAGGCCGACTGTGTTTGGCAGCGTCCCCCGCATCTTCGAAAAGGCCTACGCGAAGATCATGAGCACGGTCGACCAGGCGTCGCCGACCAAGCAGCGGATCTTTCGCTGGGCCGAGGCCGTCGGCCGTGAAGCCGTTCAGCTTTGGCAGGCCGGACAGCCCTTCCCATTCGGCTTGAGGCTCAAGTTCGGCATCGCGGACAAGCTCGTGTTCTCGAAGCTCCGCGCGGTTTTCGGTGGGCGTGTACGCTACTTCGTCACGGGTGCGGCCCCCATTGCGCCGGACATCCTCGAGTTCTTCTGGGCTGCGGGGTTCCCGATCTTCGAGGTCTACGGAATGACGGAATCGACCGTCATAACGCACGCAAACGCGCTTGGGGCCGTGAAGCTCGGGAGCGTCGGGAAGCCGCTCGGCGTGGTCGAGGATCGCATCGCCAAGGACGGCGAGATCCTCGTCCGAAGCGACCTGGTGTTTCAGGGCTACTACAAGAACCCGGACGCCACCGCCGAGACCATCGTCGACGGCTGGCTGCACACGGGGGACATCGGCCGCAAGGACGACGACGGTTTCCTCTACATCATGGACCGCAAGAAGCACATCATCATCACGGCGGGCGGAAAGAACCTCACGCCAGCCAACATCGAGAACGAGCTCAAGGCTTCGGACCCGCTCATCAGTCAGGCGCACGCGCACGGCGACAAGCGCAAGTACCTCGTGGCGCTGATTACGGTCGGCGCAGGCGAGGCCGTGGAGTGGGCGCGTCAGCAAGGCAAGATCGATGGCGCAGCGGCTGACAAACACATCCGCGCCCTCATGGAGAACCCGCTCGGGCGCTCCGCCGAGCTCGAGGCGTTGATCCGCGAGGTCACACACGACCCCGACGTTCAGAAACGGGTCGTCGCATCGGTGAAGCGCGCGAACGAGAGCTTGGCGCGCGTCGAGGGCATCAAGAAGATCCACATTCTCGACCGAGAGTTCAGCGTTCAAGAGGACGAGCTCACCCCGACGCTGAAGATGAAGCGCAAGAACATCGAAACCAAGTTCGCCGAAACGCTTGACCGGCTCTACGAGGACGAGGGGTTTGGCTTGGTCGTGTTGTCGGAGTAGGCTGCGCCATCATGCGCGCCGTCGTCCTTGTCGCAGCCGTCCTGTCGTTCGCGTCGCCGGCGCTGGCGTTCGAAGGCGTCATGGAGGCGACGCTTTCGAGTGAGCGGGGCGTCGCTGCGGAGGTTCGGGCCCGGTACTCGAAGACCGGCGACGTTCGAATGGATATTCGCTCGACCGACGATGAGGGACGGCCCATCGAGGCGACGACGATCATGCCAGCCAGGGGAGCCAGCTACTACACGATCTCGCCCGTTCAAAAGGTGATTGTCGAGATGCCCTACTCGACGCTCGCCGACACGAGCCAGCAGGTCAAAGGGTCCGGCGACAGCGCCAACCTCGAGGTGAAGAAGCTCGGCAAAGAGGTCGTTAGTGGGATCCAAACCCGTCACGTCCGTATCCTCGACAAAGATAATGACGCGATCATCGACTTGTGGCTGACGGCCAAGTACCCGGCAGACCTCTGGACGCGGGCTTTTCGAGGGCGAAACCTCGGGCTCGAGGTTTCCGACGTCGAGCGAACGAAGGCGATGCGGAAGTACGGCGTCGAGCCCGGTTTTTCCATGAAGATGCGAGTCCACCAAGAGGGTGGAGTTCCCGTCGTCTTCCTGGTGAAGAAGATCCAGCGCGCTCCCATACCGCCTTCCGTCTTCGCACTTCCCGAGGGCTATAAGCGCATGCAGGGCCCTGTGGGCGCACAACCTTGACGCGGGTCAGGGCCCTTGCGATATAGAGCGGCGACAAGTGGCGGTGGGGCGCCGAAAGGAATGGGCATGACTAAAAGAATTATTTCTCGGGGCTTGATTTTGATGACTGCGGTGCTCGTGTTGAACGGATGCAAGTCCGACAATGCGAACGACGCCAAGAAGGACGATCCGGTCCTCGTGATCGACCAGGGCGCAGAACCGCGCGAGGCACTCCGCTACAACGTGGCGCACGGCACGACGACGACGTCCAAGATGGACTATGCGCTAGCGCGACTGGCGACGTCGGAGAACGCAGCCGCGCTTAGTGTCACTCCTGGCGTTCGGCTTCACGTCGTCTCTGGCCCGACGCTAGAGGGCAAGCGCGGGACAACGCGCTTCGACGTTCGAATCGTGAAGGCTGAAGCAATCGTACCCGAGGGCACTGACCCTGGCTTGAAGCTCGACCTCGACAAGGGCGTCGCGGTGCTCAACAACGTCGGCGGCTGGGTGGAGATCGACGATCGGGGCATCATTCAGCGCAGCGAGCTCAACAGCAGCGCCCAAAACCCGGACCTTCCAGCTCGTTTGCTGCTGATGATCATCAACGCGCGAACCTCGCTCGCGCGAGTGGTCCTTCCGGCCCAACCGGTCGGTGTCGGCGCGCGGTGGGAGGCAGGCAAGGAGCTCGTCCTCTACGGATTCAAGATCAGCCAGTCCGACACTTACACGATGACGGAAAGGGTCGGCGACGAGATCAAGCTCAACGTCCAGATCCAGCAGACGGCACCGCAACAGACGATCACCTTCGACGAGGAAGGCGTGGAGCTCACACTCGAGGCGCTCTCGATGAATGCGACCGGCCAGGTCGTTCTCAACCTCAAGGCGCTCGAGGCGAACGCCCGCGCCAGCGGTGAAGCTGCGAACCTCATGAACATGAAGACCGTCGATGGCTCCGAGAAGATCGAAATCGACAGCGCGTTCGACGTCAAGATGACCGTCACCTACGAGGTCGCCGAGACCATCGAGGCGGGCAAGAAGGACATCAAGTCAGCCAAGGAGACCCGGAAGGTCGCTGAGGAAGCCACCGAAGACGTCGCCCGAGAGCTCAAGGCACCTCAGGAGTAGAACGACCCCGGCCAAAGGGTCCCGACGACGGCACGTTGCGCTCGTTCCCGCTTCCAATACTCGGAATCGGGATCGATCGCTGCGCTGCCGTCGATGAGTTTCTGGAGCTCGAGCTCGACCGCAGATGCGAACTCTGCGTCCTGAACGACGACGTTGGCCTCGCTTTCCCAGTAGCTCGCCGTCGCGTCGAGGTTGGCCGAACCGATGCTCGTCACCAGCCCATCGACCGACACGATCTTCGCGTGCACGTACGGGCGGAAACGACCGCCACGCGCGACCACGTTGGGCGACGGCGGGGGAACGAGCTCGTAAATCTCGACCCCAGCTTGAAGCAGAGGCTCGAGCTTGGCCTTGACCATGTACTCGAACAGCGTTCGATGCATGGGAGCTGGGAAGAACGTGCCGTCGTCTCGTCGCGCTGCTGCGCTGCCGGTGAGCAACCTCACGGTCACGCCGCGAGCGAGGAGCCGGCGGATCGCACGCTCGAGCGCGTGGACGATGGGAAAGTCGTTCACGATGTACACGTGCCGCTGCGCGACGTCGAACATCGACTCGTACATGCCGAGGCCGTTGGTGTCGGCAAGACCGCGGTGAACCACGAGCCGCCCCGCCGCCGAGCCGGCCGCAGAGAGCTCTGGCAGCACGTCGTGATCGACCGGGATGGAACCGCCGCCTTGGCGGCGCCACGTTCGCATGAAGGTTCGCTGCACCTGGCGGATGAGCGGGCCTCGAATCTCCACATGCGCGTCGAGCCAGGGGATCCGCTCGTGTGGCGTGTTGTCGTGCACCGGCACCTCGTCGAAGCCCCGGTAGTACTCGTCACTCGCATTGCGGCCGGATACGAATGCAAGCTTCCCGTCGATGATCACGAGCTTTCGGTGGTCGCGTTTCTTGAAGCTCGACATTCCGACCTCTCGACCCGACTGAATCGGGTTGAGCGCAAGCGCTTCGATGTTCTCTTCCTGCTTGAGTGACTGGATCAACGGGTTCACGCGGCCAAGGATGTTTTCGTCAGAATAGAGCGCGTCGACCATGAAGCGCACCTTGACCCCCTGGCGGGCCCGCTGAATGAGTTTGACGACGAGTCGCTCAGTGAAGTCGCTCGGTCGCACGATGTAAAACTGGATGTGAATCGTCGCCGTTGCGCGATCGAGCGCCTCGAAGAGCCGATTGCGAGCGGCTTCGTTGTCGAGCTCAGCATGGAACGCATTGCCATGAACCAGCACGGAATCCGACATCTGGTCGAGTCGCCAATCGAGTGCCGTGCTGTTCGCTCGCGCGCGAAGAAGCTTGGTCGCTTCCTCCTTTTGCTTGGCGAATCCGCCAAGCGCGCGCTCGAGCCCTTCTTTGGGCGACATGACGTCGATGTTCCCCCGCCGGGTCTGCTCAGAGTCGGTGTCCCGCAAGGTCAGCACACTGGTCACCGGCACGCCGTGGCCACGGAGCCGCCTTATCGCGCTCGTCGCGAACATGTCGACGAAGCCCACGTTGATCCCACGAAGCTCTTCTTCGAGGGCCGAGTAGACCATGATCGCGCCGGGCGGAAGCCGCTGCCGCCGAATCGCGTCGTGAATCAATGGGTCTCGGTTCTTTTCGTGAATGTCGAAGTAGACCAGCTCGAAGCCTTCATCGACGAGCGCGCGGAGCGCGTCGATAGGCGCAACCTCCGGCGGAGCCACGTCCGGTGGCCGCGGAAGGATGAGCTCGGCATCGACGAGGAGGACCGGTCGGCCACTGGCGACTTGCAGCAAGCGGTGACCGACGAGGTCGGACACGACCTCGCCCCGGTCGTTACATACCTTGACGCCCACACGATGAAGGCCCGGGCCCGGCGCGGGGATGATGGTTCTCACCTCTCCACTTTCCTCGATGGGCCCCTCCCCCACGACGGCGTCGTCAACGTAGAACCGAGCGAGACGTCCGAGCTTGGCGGACACACCGAGGTTCGCCGAGAGCTCCACGTCCTCCCCCGGGCTGGTGAGCACGTCTTCGTGCACGCCGCCTATGAAGCGACGAAGACTCGGGTTGCGACCCCATCGTTCGAGCGTCCCCCCGAGTGAACGCGCAGCCGCATCAAGCAGCGGCCGCGGCTCCTCACCGCTGAGCTCGCCCGCAAACCCCGACACGATTCGGAGGATCCGCTCGCCCAAGTCTTCGGAGTCGTCGTCACTCACGGTGGCCAGTATAGAACGCTTAGTGCGGGCCGTCGGTGACGACGGCGAGATACGGCAGATTGCGGAACTTCTGAGCGTGGTCGAGGCCGTAGCCCACGATGAAGACGTCTTCGACCGTGAAGCCGAGGTAGTCGATATGGACCGCCACCCGGGTGCGAGCCGGCTTGTGCAGCAGCGAGGCTATCTTCAGCGACGCAGGCTGCCGAGTGACCAGATTCTCCCGAAGATACGAGACCGTGAGCCCAGTATCGACGATGTCCTCCACTAGGATGACGTGCTTTCCCTCGATCGGGTGGCTCAAATCCGTGGTGATCTGGACGATCCCGCTGCTTTGCGTCCCATCGCCGTAGCTTCGGACCCCGAGGAAATCGATCTCTACGTTCAGGTCGATTTGCCGGGCGAGGTCCGCGGCAAACACGTAGCTGCCCTTCAGAACGGGAACGACGACGATGTCTCGGCCGATGTAGTCGCGCGTGATCTCAGCGCCGAGCGTGGCGACACGCTGCGCGATCGTGCTCGCATCGATGAGGGGCTTGATCGGCATGGCGACGCAGTCAGTTCGCCGAGAATACGACCGGGAACCTCGCGGGGCCACCCTCGGCAGACGACGGGAAACGCCAACGCCGAACGGACGCCTCGACGCACTCGGCAAGCCCACCCGGTCCGCTGCCTTCGGAGGTCACGCTCTTCACACGTCCCGACGAAGCCACCATGACGGAGATGTCCAAGCGCACGGTGGGCGGCGACTGTTGGCCACGAATCGCGCGCTCGTAGCAACGCTGGAGCCGGGGCTTGTTGGAGGTCACGGTCGATCGTACTCCGTCTCCGTCGAGCGGAGGTTTGGTGCTCTGCGTGCTACCGGACTCCTTGACGGCGATCTTGGCGGGCGCTGCGTTGGCGCCCGACCCAAACTCGTCCAAGAGCTTCTGATCGGATGCACTGATGTCGCTCTTCGGCTCCGGCGCGGGCGCGGGCGCGGGCGCGGGCGCGGGCGCGGCGGCGGCCGGCGGGCGCGGTCTGCGCCTCGCCCGCGGTCTAGCCGTCGTCACCGGCGCGATCTTCGGCGAGTTGTCACGTGGATCGGGCGGCGGGACCACTGGCGCCGCGTTCGCATCAGCGGCTTCGAGCGCCGTCGTCTCGCCTTCGGCCCCCTCGGTTTGCTCCGCACCTTCAGGCTCACCAAGCTCGGACACGCCTTCCGGCGAGGCCTCTTCCGCGACAAGCGGTTCTGCTTCGGCGGACTCCGGCTCTGCGACCGGCGGTGGCGTGGGCGCCTGCTTCGGCGCAGGCGCTGCCACTTGCGACGGCTCTCGGGTGTTGACCCACTTCTGCATCAACTGGTCTCCGAAGCGATCAAAAGCGAGGAACGCCAGGACCCCAGCGAACACGGCCACCGCGACGATGAGTGCGAGAATTCCTAGCGAAAACCCACGTTGCGGCTCCGCTGTGGCCGCTGCCGGCTCAGGCGGGACCGAAGGCACCGAGACCTGCTCAGCAGAGACGGGCGGAAGGCCGGAGTACGAACCGAGGCGAGGCGAGGATCCGAACACGGCTTCCGGACCAATCGGTGCGGGCGGCTGTGACATCTCGCTGAGCCCCGCGTCGAGACCCTCCGGCTGAAGCGCGTCTGCAAGCGGCGCAACCTCGCTCTCCTCACGGAGCGTCTCAGCGTTCGGAAAGCTTGAAAGCGGAGCGGGTACCGCGGCGGGCGGCGAGGGCTCTGCCAACGATGTGCGCGTTTCGACGAACGGCGGCATCGAAGAAAACGACGAGCGGGACGGCGGGCCTGAGTGACGGCGCTCGTACAACACCGACATGAGCTCGGGAACGGTGGCAAGCGGTCGCCACTCTTCGAAACCATCCCGCCAGACGAGCGAATACTCGCTTACCGCTCCTGCGTCGATCTTGTGCCCCATCTCTTCGAGGCGAATCGGGCCGATCGGGACGTCGTTGATCGACACGTGCCACTCGGGCACTTCACCGGGGACGGCTTCGACGGGAGCTGGCACCGGTGGAGCCAGGCCAGGATGTTGACCGGCGAGCGCACCGCTCGCAGCAGAAGCCGCAGAAGACACGCGGCGTGACGCAGCCGAGGGCCGACGCGGCGGAACCGACGGTGGCCGGCGGCGCACGGGCGCGGATGCACGGCGCCCTGGCGAAGACGGACGGGACGCTCGCGCGGTGGCAACCTCATGCGCGGAGAACTGCGAAACCGGCTCGGACTTCCGCGTGATCTCCGCGAACTGATAAGCGGCCCCAGCCGGGACCGTCACGTCGGCGTCGGCCTGGCGTCCATCGATGAGGATCTTGTGCTCGCACTTCCTGCAGGGAAAACGAACCACCCGACCCCGAACCTTCTCGTCAGAGATCTTGTACTTGGCATGGCAACTATCGCACTCGAATCGCATCGGTTTCATCACTTGTGAGCGGACCCACCCAGTTGCGCCGTTTCCAGCTTGGCACCGTCATGATCGTAGCGCGAATTGCATGACCTTTTCAACAGGAACGCAATAATTCACATGCCCGAAAGGACGTAGTAGCGGGTCTGGATATCATCATAGAGGAGGACCAGTTGGTTTTCCCCAATGCGACGGGACCACCGCTGGTCTTCTTCATCGTAGGCGATGCGGAAGCTGGCGCTGTAGCGGTAGGTGATCAGGACTCGGTCCATTTCCCTATTGATCGTGCGGTATTTGATCTCGTACCGGACGTCGGTCACCCGCTCGCGCCAGCGGCTGAGCTTCCTCTGAAGCCCCCGATAATCGATGTCGTCTTCGCCCGCAGGGGTGCCGTTGTCATCGAGATACTGAGGATGGGCCATCGCGAGAAGCGCGCCGACGTCCCTCGATTCCACCGAGTTGCGGTAGTTCTCCATGAAGGTGATGACGGCCCGGTTCTCGGGGGTGTCCGTCACGGTCGTGTTCGGGATGTTCTTCTCGCAGCCCGCCGCCGCGGCGAGCGAAACGCACAAAACCGCGGCAAATAGCACCCTAGGCTCACAGCACATCACAGAACGAACGCTCCTCTTTCCCTCGGCATTCCCCATTATCGATCGGCGGCTACTGAATCCCATAATCTTTGATTTTGTAAAGGAGAGCGCGGTGGCTGATCTCGAGGAGCTTCGACGCCGCGGTGCGGTTCCCTCCGGTGTGATCGAGGGCTCGCCGAATCAAGGTTTCCTCCATGAATCTGGAGGTCTTCTTGATCGAAAGCTCTCCCGTCGAGAGACTCCGGGTCACTGGATCGGCCGGTTCCCGCATCCGCTCGGGAAGGTCACCCACGGTGATGAGGTCGCCTTCGGCGAGGACGACCGCGCGCTCGATGGTGTTCTCGAGCTCCCGGACGTTGCCGGGCCATGGATAGTTGAGGAGCAGCTTCCGCGCGCGCGGCTCGACGTCGCGGATCTTCGTGCCGAGTCTGCCATTGTTGCGTTCGATGAAGTGCTCGACCAGGAGCGCTACGTCGTCCCGTCGGTCGCGTAGCGGCGGCACGTTGAGCTGCAACACGTTGAGCCGGTAGTAGAGGTCCTCGCGAAAACGGTTCTCTTGAACCTCGTGCCGCAGGTCGCGCACCGTGGCTGCAATGACCCGGACGTCGACTTCGTGATCGCGCGTGGCGCCGACAGGACGAACACGACCTTCCTGCAGTACGCGAAGAAGCTTCACTTGCAACGAGAGCGGAAGCTCGCCGATCTCGTCGAGGAAGAGCGTGCCGTGATGCGCTTCGGCGAACAGGCCCTTCTTGTCGACGTGGGCGTCGGTGAACGCTCCCTTCTTGTGGCCGAAAAGCTCGCTTTCGAGCAATGTCTCCGGGATCGCGCCACAGTTGAGCGGAACGAAGGGCTTGTCTTTGCGTGGGCTTCCTTCGTGAAGCGCGCGCGCGACCAGCTCCTTGCCCGTGCCGCTCTCTCCCTGGATCAAGACCGTCGTCTTGTAGTCGGCGACCTTCTCGATCGTGGCGAACACTTTCTCGATCGCTTCGCTCTTGCCAAGGATGCCGTGAAACGTTTTCTCCTTACGCATCGCTCGCTTGAGCGCTCGGTTCTCGCGACGCAACGACTCGCGCTCCTCAGCCTTGGCCAACGCAAGGAGCACTTCGTCCTGTTTGAAAGGCTTCGAAATGTAGTCGTACGCGCCTGCCTTCATCGCTTCGATGGCGAGGTCGACCGAGCCGTACGCGCTCATCAAGACCACGGTGGCCAGTGACGAGCGCGCTTTGAGCTCCGAGGAGAGCTCGAGACCCGTCATGCCGCTCATCCGCACATCGGCGAGCACGAAATCCGGATCGAAGGACTCGAGCTGCGCGAGGGCATCCTCCGCGCTCTCTGCGGTTTCCACCTGATACCCGTGCTTCTTCAGCAGAGTTCGCAGGACCAAGCGAATGTTCTCTTCGTCGTCGACAACCAGTACGCGGCGCATGGGATACCTTGTACTTTCTGCATAGCAGAGCCCTAACCATGAAAAAAGTTGCCAAATCCCGCGGGCGCGATCGGGAGGCTTGCTGTAAAGTTCTTGCTTGATTGGCTTTTGCCGCCGTCAGTGGCTATGATTTCGCTGTCGGGTAGGGGGACTAGACATGAAGATCCGCTTTGCTTTTTTGCTCCTAATGGTGGGGTTCAGCGCGACGCTTAGCAGCTGTTCGCAACGCTCGTTGAGCGCACTCAAACCATGCACCATCAACGGCGTCGTTCAGAACGTGCCGGTCAATCCACAACGGGCGCTCGACCTGTTGATCGTGATCGACGATTCGCCGTCGATGCGCGACGAGCAGGAGAAGCTCCAGCAACAGGTGCCGCGACTCGTGAACCTGCTGATCACCGGCGGGGCCGCCGAGCCAGAGGCCGTGGGCGAGTTCCCCGCGGTCGAGAGCCTGCACGTCGGCATCATCACGCCGGACATGGGTTTCTCCACGTTCCCTCCGACGCCCAACGAACCGCCAACCCAAGAGGGTACGGACTTCAACCCGACCAACGCATGCACTCGCAACGGCGGCGTCGGCTTGGCCGGGAACATGCAGACGACTGGCTTGACCGGAACCGCGCGCGAGCCCTGCACTGCGAGCACGCCTCCCGAAGGCACCCAATACCTCAACTACCCCGAGCCGGGTTTCAACGAGACCGACTTGATCAACGACGTCGAGTGTCTGACCGGACAGGACGACGGCTGTGGTTTCGAGCAGCAGCTCGAGGCGATTCTCGCGTCGGACGGAGCATCGGGCAACGCCGGATTCAACCGCGAAGACGCGCTTCTTGCGGTGATTCTCATCACCGACGAGGACGATTGCTCGACGACCGACCCACGGGTGTTCGATGTCGAGGCGCGCGCGAGCAATCCCTTCCAGGGGCCGTTCACCACGCCGACAGGGACTCCACCCGATTCGCTTCAGTTCAACCTACGTTGTGCGGAGCACAACACGGCATTGCAGAGCGTTCAACGGTATGTGGAAGGAATCGCGAGTCTCAAGGCAGACCCGAGCCAAGTCGTCTTCGCGGCGATCACGGGCGTCCCGGAGGACCCGGCGCTGGCTCGGGATAACTTCAACGCCGATGAGGACCGCTACCAAGCTATCCTCGACCATCCCGACATGGTGGAGGTGGCCGATCCGAATCCCGATCCGAACGAACCCCAGCCGGACACGCCGGGGCAACAGCTCGCGCCGGCCTGCACGTCCACTGTTGCGGGAGAGACCGAGCGCAGCCGCGCATTCCCCGGGCGCCGCATCGTCGAGACGATGAAGGGCCTGGCCGCTGACAATACGGGCGTCGGCACGGTCGTGGAGTCGATCTGCGCCGCTGACTACGCGCCGGCGCTCAACGCGATTGTCGACCGCATCGCTGCGGCGCTTCGCCAGCTTTGCCTGCCGCGTCCGCTCAACCGCGACTCGAACGGCTTCGTCGGCTGTGAGGTGCGCGAGGTGCAGCCGGAAGGCCAGACCTGCGCGGACGCCGAAGGCCGCGGCCGCGAACCAGTTCCGGTGTCGACCGAAGACGGTCGTGAGGTTTGCCGAGTCAATCAGCTCCCGAGCGACGCGGGTGAGCCGACGGGCTTGGGCTGGTTCTACGACGACTTCACCTTAGAGACCGAGAACGCGTGCTCCTTCAACCCGGAACAGCAGCGCGTGAGCTTCACGGAAAACGCGGACCCAGTGAGCGGCGCACGCATTCGCTTCGAGTGCCTGCAGTCCGCGCCGCCGGCCACGCAGGACATCGGCTGGCCGTGCTCCATCGACACCGACTGCAACCCGGACCCCGCCAACTGCCTGAAGAATCGGATGGGAGTCCCGCGGAAACACTCGACGAGTGTGAGACGCGCATCCTCGAGGAGCGCTACGACCGCGACAACCTGGTCCTCGAATGCGACGGAGCATCAAACACCTGCCAGCTCACCTGCCAGAGCGACGTAGAGTGCCCGGGCGCCTTCGTTTGCTACGACTCGAGCGACGACGGGGTAGACAACCCGTACTGCGTGAACCCGACTTGCACGCTGAACTAGGGTGAGAGCACCGGACGCTGGACGCTGGCGCTGGCGCTGACGCTGGCGCTGGACGCTGGCGCTGGCGCTGACGCTGGCGCTGACGCTGGCGCTGAACGCCGGCGCTGACGCTGGCGCTGAACGCCGGCGCTGAACGCTGGCGCTGGCGCTGGCGCTGGCGCTGGCGCTGGCGCTGGCGCTGGCGCTGGCGCTGGCGCTGGCGCTGGCGCTGGCGCTGGCGCTGGCGCTGGCGCTGGCGCTGGCGCTGGCGCTGTACCCCGCTCAACTTATGCGCCGCTTGTCCTTGGATTTGGGTTTTGGTCTCCGCGGGTGAGACCAAAACCCAAATCCAAGGAGTCGCTGTGGAGAAGAAGAATGTGTATGTCAGGGCGCGGGAGGTTGTGCGGGAGCTTGCCCCGGTGGTTCAGAGGGTTCGCGAACAAGATGCGAAGTTGGCCGATCAGTTGCGGCGGGCGGCGCAGAGTGTGGTGCTGAACATTGCCGAGGGGCGGGGGAATGATGCCGGGAACGCACGCCTCAGGTTCGCGACGGCCTGTGGGTCGGCCAAGGAGGTGCGGGCCGCACTTCATGTCGCGAGTGACTGGGGCTACATCGAGGCGCAGAACGCGGCGCACCTCGATCGGCGGCTCGACCGAGTGTGCGCCATCACGTGGTGCCTGAGCCGCCGCTAGCGGCCCGAGAGCCTCCACGACATCGCGCAGACTTCGTCGAGCGCGGTGTCCACCTTTGCAACGGACGAGCTCGCGAAGTACCCGTACGCCACCGCGAGCTGCAGCCCCGCTCGGACTTCCTTCGCGGAGCCGCACGCACTCGCGAATCGGGCTTTGGATGTGCCGGCATCGTTTCCATCGGCCTCGGCGATGTTCAGGACGACGCTATTCATCGCCCGATGAACTTGGTCGAAGAGCGCACGATCCCGCTTTCGAAGCAGTGGCATGACCTGCCGCAGCCCCTGAGCTGCCTGAAGCGCCTTGTGTTGAACGATGAGTCCCATGAGTGTCCTCCTTTTCGGCTGTGAGTGGGGTTCGCCCGTCTGGACCCCGCTCGCAGCCGAAAAGGAGAACACGAGCGCTCAATCGCGATTGAACGCTGTTCGCTGACGCTGGACGCTGATCGCGACTGAACGCTGGTCGCTGACGCTGACGCTGACGCTGACGCTGACGCTGACGCTGGCGCTGGTCGCTGGCGCTGGCGCTGGCGCTGGCGCTGAACTCTGACGCTGGTCGCTGGCGCTGTCGCTGGCGCTGGCGCTGTCGCTGGCGCTGGCGCTGGCGCTGGCGCTGGCTACGGCTTCCGAAACAGCCTCAAAAACCCCACAAGATCAAGCGCGCTGCCGCTGAACTTCACGTCGCCGGAAGCGAACGCTTTGATGGGGCTCCGAAGGCCCACGACTAGCTCGCGCCAGACCTGGGAGTCGGCCGTGATCGTCAGATCCGGGTTCTCCGGAAAGGTATCCTTGAGCTCCGCGACGCCGCGGCGGATCTCGATGCCGTATCCCTCGCCGACGTCTGGGAAGCGAAACCCGACCAGCATCTCCTTGTCCGCGCTCTTCTCGTAGAGGAGGTTCGCGGGCATCGCCGCGATGAAGCGGCCGATGGGCACCGTGCTCACGAACGAAAGCGCATTCTCCGGCTTGGTTTCGTCTTCAATCTCGATCTTGCCCTCGAGCTCGAGCGCTTGCGTCAGATAGTAGTTGCGCGCGTTCGCATTGATCTGACCCCGACCGAGGGCCCGCAACGCGTCGGCCTTGACCTGCTTCGCTTCCTGCGAGTCGGGTTCGAGCCGGGTCCAGTGCGTCGCGACCTCCGCGGCCCATGCATACCTCTCCGACGCAAGGGCCTCTCGGGCGGCACGCTGCAAACCTTCGACTCCACCCGCCAACGCAGCCATCCCCGCCGCGCGCTCATCGGGGCTCGCCGGTTCCAAGGCCGCGGCGTCGCCGTCGAACCAACCGAGGTTGCCGTCGAACACCCCACGGACCGACCACTCCACCTTCCCGTAGTACTCCCTGAGGTACGGATGCTCCGCAAGGTGTGGCGGGAGCTTCACCAGCTCCACCAGCTCGTCAGGCGTCAGCCCCCGGTTGATCCCTTGCACAGTCTGGTCGTGGACAAATTGGATGGCGTCGCGATACGCGGTGAGCGTCTCGTAGATCTCGCCCTGCCCCGAAATCGCCCGTGTATGGCTCGGCACGAGGTGCTGGGGCCGCAGCGCGCGCATCTCGTCGAGGCTGCGCACCCAAGCCCGAACGTCCCGGTACTGCGTCCCCCGAATCGAATAGAGATTCGGAAACGCTTTGTAGATGTTGTCCCCAGGCAGCAGGACACCCCGCTCCGGGAGCCAGACGAAGAGTTGGTCGTTCGTTTCACCGGGCGCATGCACCAGCTCGACCTTCACCCCGCAGATCTCGGTTCGCAGAACATCCGAGAAGGTCTTGTTCGGTCGAATCAGTCCAAGCGTCATGTCCGGGTCGAGCGTCTCGACGAAGGGCCCGAGACCTACGTTCTCCATGCTGTCGAGCCCCTCCCCTCGCAAATAGCTCCCAAACATCCGCGAGCTCCGTGTGCGAAGAATCGGCCGCAAGACGTTTGCAAACCGATTGATGTAGTCGTTGGTCGTCTCGTGCGCATAGACATCGACCTTCCCGTCCGGCACGAACGCGAGTCCACCCATCACGTGGTCCGCATGATTGTGCGTGTAGATCAGCGCACCGATCGGCTTGTCCGTGATCTTGGCAAACTCCGCGCGCACCTCAGCAGCGGTCTCCATCGCCCCCATCACGTCGACGATGAACACACACGCGTCGCCCTCGACCATCATCGAGTTGGCGATCCCAAAACCGACGGCTTGATACACCCCGTCGGTCACTTCATAAACCTCGCGCCGAAACTCCTCATCCATTCGCTCGAGCGCGGCGTTGACGCTCGAGTCCGCTTTCTCTGGCAAGCGCTTCCCGTGCTCTTTGGGTGATGAACAGGCCGCGAGAGAACACAAGGATGTCAGGGCGATGATGCGCAACAGCATGCCGGGCATGGTGTCACGGATTGGGCCGAAAATGGATGAGCCGAGCGCGCTTTCGTGTCATCGTAGCCGCTGCCCATGACCTCGAGAGTACGAGTGGAGCCCGCGCAGGCGCTTCGGTTCGTGATGCAGGCGCTCGGAGGCCGCATCTCGATTCCGCTTTCGGTCGTACGTGACCGCGTCACTGGCCTTTCCGAGAAGGTTGAGCTCGACATCGCGGAAGCGCCTCCTGGGATTCGCGTCCGGGGCCAAGCCCATGCACTCGGCGCGCCCATTGCGTTTTCTGCTCGCATCGAGGCCAAGGGGATCGACGTAAAAAGGGAGCAGCGCACGCTGCGGGTTCACTTGAGCGAAATGGCCCTCGCGACCGACGACGATGCGCCCGGGCCTCTCGCAGACGCGATCCGAAACGGCATGATCGACACGGCCAACCCTGCGACCTTAATCGGGAACATGATGGCGCTGCCCGACATGGTGATCGAAGCCGCGGGCCAAGACATCGTGATCGACCTCATGAAGATGCCCGTCATCGCGCGCGGCGAGACCCTGCGTGCCGCTGTCGCGGCCGCCACGAGCTACCTCTGCGTCACCGGGATTCAAGTCGCAGATGACTCGATCGTTCTTCAGTTCGGAGTGCTCCCGGGCGGCGCGAAAGAGGCCGCGCTCAGCACGGTCCGCGCCGCGCTCAGCCCGTTGGTCCGATACCTCTGGCCCGAGGGCCTGCCGTGAGCTTCCGGAGCGCGCTCGAGCACTTCAACCCGCTCAGCAAAGCTTCGTTCGCTTCGCGCGAGCAGGAGTTCCACGAGATCGCGGTTCGCGGCGTCGACGGATACGACAACTTCGGCGACCCAAGCTACCTCGAAGGCCTCCGCCGCATACTTTACTCGTACGACAGCGAGGCGCGCCTCCACGCCGTCGGCAAGATGACCGCGGTCTATCAAACCGTGGGGCTTCTGGCCGCGCGCCTCCACACCGAACGCTGGTTCGAGATGAAGCCCGACTCGGCCAAGATCGACATCAAGCGGCCGATCGTCATCACCGGCATGGTGCGCACCGGGAGCACCGCCCTTCACTATCTGATGGGCGCTAACCCGGACATGCAATGCCTCCAATATTGGCTCGCCCTTCATCCGCAGCCGCGCCCTCCCCGCGCCTACTGGGAAGCCGCCACCGACTACCAGCACGCCGTCATCGAGCTCGACATGATGTACCAGGCGGGCAAGAGCATGCTCGAGTCGATTCACTACATGATGCCCGACGGGCCGGATGAATCGGGTCGCCTCCTCGGGCAGAACTTCAGCGATGATCGCTTCGAGGTCGTCTCCACGGTGCCGACCTACTCCGAGTGGTACATGAACACGATTCATCGCGAAACCTACCAGCGGCACAAGCGCGCGATGCAGCTCATCGGCTCGTACGAGCCGGACAAGCGTTGGCTCTTCAAGTACCCGGTGCACATGCGAAACCTCGACGCGTTGCTCGAGGCATACCCGGATGCGTGCATCATATGGACACACCGCGACCCGGCCGACGTGCTGCCGTCCTACGTGAGCCTTTGCGCCCACTTCCGATCGCTCTTCGAGTACAGCGTCGACCGCGAGCAGATCGCCATCGACCAGAAAGAAGCCTGGGCGCGCGCGGTCGAGAACGGCATGCGCCTTCGCAAGGGCCGCGAGCACCAGTTCCGCGACATCTACTTCAACGACTTCATGTCCGACCCGATCGGCGAGGTCGCCAAGGCGTACGCGCATTTCGACCAGCCCTTCTCGGAGCGCGCGAAGGTGGCGCTCAGCGCCTGGCAGGAGACCCACAAGCCAGGGCAGTTTGGCACGCACAACTACACGCGCGACGACTTCGGGCAGTCTCCCGCGCAGGTCCACGAACGCTACGCCGAGTATCTCGAGCAGTTCCCCCGTGTGCTCGAGAAGCGCGCAAGGAGCGCGGCATGATCGAGCGCAGCGATGAAGAACGAGCCCTCATCGCGGAGGCCGAGCGGCTGTTCCCCACGCAAACGCGCTGCCTGACCTTCGACCCGGATCTCAATTTCTGCGTCGGCAAAGCGCAGGGCAGCCACATCTGGGACGTGAGCGGCAACGAGTACATCGACTACTTGCTGGGCTCCGGTCCACACGTGCTCGGCCACGCGCATCCAGCGGTGCTCGAAGCGCTCCGCACCATTCCCGCGGGCGGCACGTCGCACCTCATCATCAACGAGCAGGCAATCAAGCTCGGCCAGAAGATCGTCGAGCACATCCCCTGCGCCGAGATGGTGAGCCTCCACAGCAGCGGAAGCGAAGCCACGTTCTTCGCGATGCGCCTGGCGCGCGTGTACCGCAAGCGCGACAAGATTCTCAAGTTCGAAGGCGCGTACCACGGCATGAACGACTACGCGATGATGAGCAATCAGTGGACGATGGGCTCACATGCGTACCCGAATGCAGTCCCCAACACGCACGGCATCCCGCGCGCGCTGAACGACCAGGTCTTGATCGCGCCCTACAACGACTTGGACGCGGCCGCATCGATCATCGCCTCACATCGGGACGAGCTCGCGGGAGTCATCGTCGAGCCCGTGCAGCGCACCTTCGAGCCCAAGCCGGGCTTTCTTCAAGGCATTCGTGACGTCACCGCCAACTACGACATTCCGTTGATCTTCGACGAGGTCGTGACGGGCTTTCGACTGGGCCTCGGCGGCGCCCAGGGGCTTTACGGCGTCACGCCGGACCTCTGCGCGACGGGCAAAGCGATCAGCGGTGGCCTTCCACTCGGGGTTCTTTGCGGCCGACGCGACATCATGGAGATCGCCAACCCAAAGCGACGGCTCCAGATGCTCCCGTTCTCGATGCAGACCGGCACGTTCTCCTCGAACCCGGTTTGCGCGAATGTCGCGCTGGCACTCATCGCCGAGCTCGAGAAACCAGGAACGTACGAGCGGCTCGAAGAGGTGGGGACGAAAGTCCGTCAGGGTCTCCGCGACGCCATCGCGGAAAGCGGCATCGAGGCCTCAGTGACCGGCGTACCGAGTGTCTTCGAAATCTGGTTCTGCAAAGACGAGCCCTACGACCACCGCTCGTCAAAAGCCTCCGACTTCTACAAGAATATCCGCTTCTCGGACCTATTGCTGAAGCAAGGCGTGCTCAAGGCGGCCGAGAAATTCTTCATCTCCGCCGCGCACAGCGACGAGGATGTCGCACACACGGTGGCCGCCTTCCACGTGGCTCTGCGGCAGCTCCAGAAGGAGCTCGCATGAAGCGCGTTCTCGTCACGGGCGCCTGCGGAAACATCGGCGCCAACGTGGTCGACTTGCTCCTCGAGCGCGGCTACGCGGTACGCGCAATCGATCTCGACACACCCGCCGGGCGCAAAGTAGCGGCCCGTTGGGGCGACGCAGTCGAGATGTGCTTCGGCAGCATCTGCAACGAATCGCTGGTCGAAAAGGCGGTCGCGGGGGTGCACCACGTAGTCCACCTGGCCGCGATGGTGCCGCCCGGCACGGACGTCGACCAAGCTGCCGGCTATGCGGTCAACGTGGTGGCCACACGCTCTATCATCGCCGCCTGCGAAGCCCAAACGACGAGGCCGCGCCTAACCTTCACATCGACCGCCGCCATCTGGGGCCGCAACGATCGAGTGGACCGCCCTCGCCGCGCAGACGAAGCGATCTCGCCGAGCGACAACTACTCCCGCCAGAAGGCCGAGTGCGAGGCCATGCTTCGCGAATCGAACCTCGACACCGTGGTGTTCCGAATCGCCATGACGCCGCCCGTCGCGCCTGGCGCCCTCTCCCCGTTCGTGTTCGACATGCACCCGGACATGCGTGTCGAGTTCACACATCCAAAGGACCAAGCGCTCGCTATCTGCAACTCGCTGGTCGTCAACGAAATCGCTGGCCGAACCCTTTGCCTCGGCGGGGGCGATAAGAACCGCTATCGCTACCGCGAGTTCATGAACATGGCGTTCGGCGCAATGGGCTTTCCGCCGCTGCCTCGTTCGGCGTTCGGCGACGCGTTGTTCCTCACCGATTGGGTCCACTCGGAAGAGTCCCAGGCGATCCTCGACTACCAGCGCCGCAACGCCGCACAGTACTTCGAAGAGGTGTCCGAAAAGCTTGGCCCGGCCCGCCACGTCATGAAATACATCGGGCCCGCGCTGACACCCGTGATCTTGGCGCACTCACGACACCACGCGCGGGTCGAAGGCCAAGAGCCACGCCTTCCCAACGCATACCGAAGCCTCACGACCGTCCGTCGCGCACTGAAGGCCGCGAAGAGCTACTTCTGAGGAGCAGATGATGGAAACGAGCAACCGCGTGCTGGACGCCGTCCTGAAGGAGTTTGCGCTCCCACATGTCGAGGAACGGGTCCCACGCGATGTGTTCTACAAGCTCGGCCTGCGCTTCCCTCAACAGTACGCAATTGCCGCGCGCGATGTCGCGGCGTGTGTGAAGCGCGCGGAAGCGCTTGGCGCCGGCCCATTCCTGCATGCGACGATCCCCGCGCCGAACTGGATCGAACGCGGCGAGCTCATCAGAGGCTGCAAGCTCGAGCTCGCCCTCGGCTACGCCGGCGATCGCCAAGTCGAGTTCCTCGGGCCGGGTCACGGCACCGAGCACTACAGCCGCGCGCTACGAGACTGCGACGTCGCGTTCCACCACGTCGGCATCTACCAAAACGGCATGAGCACGATCGCACCGCGCCTCGAATCCGCCGGCTACCGAGAAGTCGTGCGGGGCGGCGTCACACTCGGCAACGCCCTCAACTTCGACTTCCGCTACTTCGACTCCCGCCAGGACCTGGGCATCTACCTAGAGATCCAAGACTTCAGCTACTTCCGACGCGAGCTGAGCATCGCACCCTTCCTCCACCTCTATGCGAAACTGAAGAACGCTCTACCCATCTAGAACCATGGCCACCTACGAAACCGAGATCACCATCGAGGCGCCCCCCTCCGAGGTGTGGCAACACCTCACGAACGTCAGCAAGCACGACGACTGGAGCGAGCACTTCCAGCTTCGCGGCCAGCCAGTCGTGGGAGGCCCGGGCCGTATCGAGTTCAAGCTTTTCGGAATCCGCACCGGCGCAGACGTCGTGTTCAGCAAAGTAGACGAACCGCGCGAGCTCCGCTGGGATGGCGGCGCGAAGGGCATCGCCTTCGGCAGCCACTTCTTCATACTGACGGCGCTCGACGACGGTGCTCGAACCCACATGCGGCATGGCGAGACCTTCGAGGGGCTCTTCGCAGCCCTGACCGTCCGCCTGCTGAAGACGGAGCGAGGCGGTCCGTCGTACAACGGCTTCAACGAAGATCTCAAGCGCCGCGTCCTCGGCGCCTGACGCTGGCGCTGGCGCGGACGCGGACGCTGGCGCGGACGCTGGCGCTGGTGACGCTGGCGCTGGCGCTGACGCTGGCGCTGACGCTGGCGCTGACGCGGACGCGGACGCTGACGCTGACGCTGACGCGGACGCGGGACGCTGACGCTGACGCTGACGCTGACGCTGACGGAGGGTGGCGGGACCTGACGGATGCGCCAGGCACAACGCCGTAACTGCCCGACCGTTCAAGCCCGACCCACGGCACCCCGCATGCATTCCCAGGACGCATGCTCGCAACCGCGCACGCCGCGTGCCTCATCGGCATTCAAGCCAATCCGGTTCAGGTCGAGGTACGCCTCGGCGAAGGCCTGCCGGGTTTCGACATCGTCGGCCTTCCAGAACGCGGAGTGAGGGAGAGCCGGATTCGGGTCCGCGCAGCGCTCTCGTCGATCGGTTTCGCATTCCCGCCGCGGCACCTCGTCCTGAACCTCGCGCCGGGCGATCTCCCGAAGACCGGCGCCGGGCTCGACTTGGCGATTGCAGCATCGATCTTGGCGGCGTGCGAAGGCGTGTCACCGGAGCAGCTCGCAAGCACCTTGCTCGTTGGCGAGCTCTCGCTGTCGGGGGAGCTCCGCCCCGTGCGTGGCGTCCTCGCGCTCCTCCGAAGCGCCAGGCAGGCAGGGCTCGCGCACGCGATCATTCCGGAAGGCAATCGGCACGAGGCGATGCTCGTCGAAGGGGTGTCGGTCTATTGCGCGCCGCACGTCGGCGCGGTGGTTCGCTGGCTGAACGGCGACGCGCCGCTGCCGGAGCCCGAGGCGCCAACGCTCGACCCGAGCTTGCTCGTCGAATCCGACCGGGATCTCTCCGCGGTCCGCGGCCAGGAGGCGGCTCGGCGCGCGCTCGAAATCGCGGCGGCCGGCGCTCACCACATGCTGCTCATAGGAAGCCCGGGAGCCGGCAAGACGATGCTGGCGCGGGCCCTCCCCTCGATTCTACCGCCGCCTTCGCCGGAGGAAGCGCTCGAGATCGCCACCATCGCAAGCTCAGCAGGGCTTCGTTCGCCGCGCATTTTGATCGGCCGCCAGCGCCCGTTTCGCGCACCGCACCACACCGCCAGCGCGGCGGCTATCGTGGGCGGTGGCGACCCGGTTCGGGCAGGGGAGCTCACCCTCGCGCACCGCGGCGTCTTGTTCCTCGACGAGCTCCCTGAGTTTCGGCGCGATGCGATCGAGACACTACGTACCACGATGGAAGAAGGCGAGGTCGTCATCTCGAGGGCCAAGCAGCGCGTGCGCCTTCCCGCAGAGCCGATGGTGATCGCGGCAATGAACCCGTGCCCCTGCGGCTACCACGGCGACCCCACGCGCTTCTGTCGGTGCGGCGAGCATCAGATCGCTCGCTATCGCGGGCGGGTTTCAGGTCCGTTGCTCGATCGGTTTGATCTACAGGTGGCCGTGCCCCGCGTGAGCGCACGGACCATGCGCAAAGCGACGCCGGGCGAGCCGTCAGGCCCGGTCCAGAAGCGCGTAGAGCGGGCGCGTGAGCAGCTCACCCGACGAGGCGAGCGCACGACCCTCGAGGCGCTCACGGACAGCGTGGCGAAAGAAGCACTGACCCTGCTCGAGCTCGGCGTCGAGCGCCTGAAGATGAGCGCTCGCGCCTACCTCAAGGCCCTCCGCGTCGCACACACCATCGCCGCGCTCGAGGGTGCCGAAGAGGTGGTGCCCGCGCACACGGCCGAAGCCCTTCAATACCGCGTCCTGGATCGTGAGCCTGTCTGAGGCTTGCGTTCCGCAGAAACCAACCAAGCAGGAGCAGCAGATGAAACAACCACTCAAGGCGGTCGACGCCCTTCTTCAAAACGTAGAGAAGCAATTCGGCAAGGGCGCGATGATGCGCCTTGGCGACCGAAAGGCCGAGCGCGTCCCATGCATCCCCACCGGGAGCCCATCGCTCGACGAAGCCCTCGGCTGCGGGGGCTACCCGAAGGGTCGCGTCGTAGAAGTCTACGGCCCCGAATCGAGCGGAAAGACCACGCTCACCTTGCATGCGATCGCGCAGTGCCAAGCCACCGGGGGCGTCACCGCATTCATCGACGCCGAGCACGCACTCGACGTGCACTACGCGAAGAACCTCGGCGTCGACGTCAAGGATCTCCTCGTGAGCCAACCGGACAGCGGCGAGCAAGCGCTCGACATCGCCGAAATCCTCGTGAAGAGCGGCGCCGTCGATCTCGTCGTCATCGACTCGGTAGCGGCCCTCGTGCCGCAGGCCGAGCTCGACGGCGACATGGGTGATTCCCACATGGGACTTCAAGCGCGTCTCATGAGCCAAGCGCTGCGGAAGCTCGGCGGCGCCGCGCACCGCACGGGGACCACGATCATCTTCATCAATCAGCTCCGCATGAAGATCGGGGTCATGTTCGGCTCGCCGGAAACCACCACCGGCGGGCATGCCCTCAAGTACTACGCTTCCGTGCGACTCGACATACGCCGCATCGGCGCCGTCAAACAAGGCGATTCCATCCTCGGCAACCGTACACGCGTCAAAGTCGTCAAGAACAAGCTCGCCCCACCCTTCCGCAAAGCCGAATTCGACATCCGCTACGGCAAGGGCATCGACGCCATCGGTGATCTCCTGGACCGCGCCGTCGAAGCCAACGTGGTGGAGAAGAGCGGCGCCTACTACCGTTTCAAGGGCAAGAACCTGGCCCAAGGCCGCGAGAACACGCGGGCTGTCCTCCTGAACGAGGCCAAGCTATCGGACGCCATCAAGGCAGCACTCACGGGCGCTTCGGGGCCTGCCGAGCGCGCCGCGTGACCGCGAAGCCCTTGTGACCCGCTCGCTTCCTGTTAGAAGACTCGCGTGCGCTGTCTGGTGACGGGAGCGACCGGGTTCATTGGTGGGGGCGTGCTGCGGGGGCTCCACGCCGCTGGGCATGAGGTCGTCGGATACGTTCGCGAAGGCTCGGACTCGCGCGGTCTCGCCGACCTGGAACGCGTCGTCGGCGACATCGGTGATCCCAATCGTCTCGCGGCCGCAGCCACCGGCTGCGATGTCATGGTGCACGCGGCCGGCATCGCCGACCCCAGCGCGGATGCCGACTCGCTCGGTTGGGCGCATGTCGCCGGCACCGAGAACGCAGTCAACGCCGCCAAACAAGCGGGTTGCAGGCGCTTCGTCCACATCTCGTGCGCCGACGCGACCCTCCACGACGGGCCACGCTCGTTCTGGACCGAAGCCGAGGCGCCACAGCGACCGTATGGCGATCTCGGGCGCACGAAGCTCCACTCCGAAGAGCTCGCGCGCGTGTCCGGCAAGAAGGGATTCTGGACGATCGCGCTCCGCCCAGGGCTGGTGTGGGGCCCTCGCGACACCACGCATCTGCCTCGGTGGCAGGCCGAGGCTGAGAGCGGTGGTATCCGAATCGTGGGCGGGGGCAAGAAGCTCTTGGCGACCACCTACATCGACAACCTCGCACATGCGGTCCAGTGCGCGCTCGCAACGACAGTGACCACGGGCAACGTCTATTACGTGGTGGACACCGAGCTCTCGGTCTCTCGCGAGTTCTTCACCGAGCTCAGCGAGGCCCTTGGGTGGGTGCCACCGAAGGGCGCAGGGCCGTACCGCTGGGCCTGGCTCGCCTCCCGGATGGGGCTATCGTCCCTGCACCTTAGCCAAGTGATCCGCCGCGGCCACACGAGCGCTTTCGACATGAGCCGAGCCAAACGAGATCTGGGCTACGAGCCCATCGTGAACCGCCAGCAGGGGTTGGCGGAGCTCACGGACTGGTATCGGCAGGCGCGGGAATCCCTATGACCGATCTCGCAAACGACGAGCAATGGATGCGAGCTGCGATCGCGGAAGCGAAGCTCGCCGAAGGCAAGGGCGAGGTCCCGGTCGGCGCGGTCATCGTTCACGACGGAAGCATCATCGGCCGCGGCCACAACCTCCGCGAGCTCAGCCAAGACCCGACGACTCACGCCGAGCTGATCGCGATTCGACAAGCCGCCGAGGCGCTCGGCAGCTGGCGCCTGATCGACACCGCGCTCTACGTCACGCTCGAACCCTGCCCGATGTGCGCCGGCGCCTTGGTCAACGCCCGGGTGCCGCGAGTCGTCTGGGGCTGCAGCGATCCGAAGGCCGGCGCGACTGAGACTCTCTACGCGATTGGGAGCGACCCAAGGCTCAACCACCGCTTCGAGTGCGTGCCGGGTGTTCTCGGCGACGAATGCAGCGCCCTTCTGAGCGAGTTTTTCTCAGCGATCCGTGCCAAAAACAACCGCTCGGGCAGTCGTTGACACCCCAAAGTGTTTTGCTAGCTTCCGCCGCGGAGAGCTGTCCGAGTGGTCGAAGGTGCTTGATTCGAAATCAAGTGTACCGAGAGGTACCAAGGGTTCGAATCCCTTGCTCTCCGCCACGTTCTTTGACGTACAAGTTGACGACCGCAGAAGCCCCTGCCCCAAAAAGGCCGTGGCAGACGCGAAAAGGAAGGCGGACTCCGCCTGGAGAGGTGACCGAGTGGTCGAAGGTGCGCGACTGGAAATCGCGTGTGCCGAAAGGTACCGGGGGTTCGAATCCCTTCCTCTCCGCCCTATGGTCCTGCCAACGTCGGCCCGTGAAACCCGCCAGGCCCGGAAGGGAGCAACGGTAGCGGTGTCCGACGTGTGGCGGGGCCACTTTTTACGCTATGTTGGTTCATGCGGGGCAAGTGACGTACGTAGCAATGGTCCGAACCATGCGTGTTTCAGTCCTCCTCATCTTGCTCGCGCTTGCTGCTGAGCCGGCTCCGGCGCACGGCCAAGCGTCCACGGCAACACCGAACGACAGGACTTCCTACGAGGTGATCGATTCGCCGCCTGCGCTGCCGACTCCGTCGCAAGCACCGCCGTCCGGCGTGGTCTTGCAACAGCCAGGACGGGTGCTGGTCTCCGGCACCCCGGTCAAAATCCGCTTCCAATCGCCCACCGACGGCGTGTCGTTCCACCTTCGCCTGGGCGGCACTTACTCGTCGATGAGCGGGGTGAGCTTCGGCGTCGGCATGGGCTGGGGTGGCTACGGATGGGGCGGCTACGGACGGGGCGGCTACGGGATCGGCTACGGCGCAGCCCCCTACTACGGCGAAGTCGTCACGAGAGCCTATCAGCCGATCTGCGAGGCCCCCTGCGACGCCACGTTGCTGTCCGGCAGGCACCGCTTGGCGCTCTCCCTCGACGGCCAGAGACCAATCGAGGTCCGTCAGCCAATCGACCTCACCGCCGATGCGATCGTCGAAGGTCGCTACGTGGACAAGAGCCGCATCCGAAAGACGGGCTGGGCGGTCTTTGCGGCCGGCGCTATCACGGGCATGGCGCTCATGTTCGCCTCGGTGAACTACCGCTACGACCCCATCTACTACGGCCAGCAGATCCGGTACCCGCCGATGTTCTACACCGGTGTCGGCTTGTTCGTCAGCTCGATCATCACCGGCTCCGTCCTCGCGTCGCAAGACGACGAGGCAAGCGTGAACGTATATCCCGCGGAGTAGCGGACCCAGGAGGACTCGAACCTCCAACCTCCGGTTCCGTAGACCGGCGCTCTATCCAATTGAGCTATGGGTCCCCGAGGCGCGCACCGTAGCGGCCTCGATTGGGGCGTCAAGCGCCCCTGTGGCGGAGAGGAAGGGATTCGAACCCCCGGTACGGCTCTACACCATACGGTCGCTTAGCAAGCGACTGCCTTCGACCACTCGGCCACCTCTCCAAGAAGCAAAGTTTTCAATACCCGCCGAATGTCTTGCGACGCGCGGGCGCCCTATGTAGCCGCCGGCAAATGCGGTGTCAAAGCCCCTTCGGGTGGCGGGCGCGGGCGTGCTACAACACCTGAGATGCGCTCGATTGCCTTGTTGTTTATCAGCCTCGCGAGCTTGGCCTACGCCCCCGAGGCGCGAGCCTGTTCATGCATGCAGCTGACCCCGTCCGAAGGCCTCACTTCGTCCTACGCGGTGTTCACGGGCGAGGTGATCGCGATCGCCAAGAACAGCGCCACGCGCTTCGGCGGACTGGAAGTGACGCTTCGCGTGAAGAAGATGTGGAAGGGCGATCCGAGCGAGGAGCTGAAGGTGCATACCGCTGGGAGTAGCGCCGCATGCGGCTACTCCTTCGCAAAGGGCACGACCTATCTCGTCTACGCCGTCCGGGACGAAGCCGACCCGCTTCGGGTGAGCCTCTGTAGCCGCACGGCGCCGGTGGACAAGGCCAAGAAAGACCTCGATTCCCTCGGAAAGCCCACGCATGTCTTCGACGACGGCAAGAAGGGCGGGTGCAGTGTCGCTTCGGATGGGGCGAGTGGCGGCCCCTCGGGCTCGTTCTTCCTGTTCATGGCCATCGCACTCCTCGGCGCGCGCCGACTCACCTGAGGATTCCCTTTGAGCGCGAGCGCACGCCACCCCCTGCTACTGGTCGTCGTCCTTGCTGCGGTGACGCTGCTCGGCTGCAACACCTCTCCCTCGAAGCCGTCGCTGATGGCCAACATGGCCAAGGACGAGCTCACGGTCTACCAGCTTCGCGCAATGGACTACGAGTATGCCTCGCGCTTTGCGCAACTCGTGTCGGCCGCCGTCTCCGAGATCATGGCGACGAACGACGATCTCGAGATACGAGAGTACGCCCTTCAGTGGCGGATGTGGGCCATGCCGCAGGCGCGCTCGGCGGCCTTCGATCAAGATCCGTTGGCCGGCCTCCTCGAGCTCTGGATTCTCGCACACCAGCAACATCAATACTTCACTGAGGGCGGCGGCAAAGATTGGTTTGGCGCAGAGCAGCCGCGCGCGCTCGAAACCACCTTGCACCTCGAGCAAGAGTCCGAACGGCTCTTGTCGGAGGTCATACCCGAAGACGAAGCCGACCGCATGGGCAGGACGGGCAAGACATGGGTCCGGGCGCATCCGATCGAGGGCAAGCTCTACACGCGGCCGACGGCGCGAGCCGACCTGGCGTCGCTCGTCACCGACGCGCAGCACGGAGGCCTCAAGGCCATGGGAAGCATGGAGGAGACCTTGCGCGACCTCAGCGACCGAGTGACGATTCTCAGCGCGCAGGCACCGCTCGAGGTTCGATGGCAGGCCGAGTACCTCGTCGAGTCGCTCTTCGAGGACCGCATCGAGGGTCGGGTCGACTCCATCGTCGATTCCATGGACGACATGACCGGGTTCCTCGAAACCTTCGAAGGCACCCTGTCCTCGCAAACCCGAACGCTGCTATCGGGCATCGAGGAACAACGCGTCGTCGTGTTCAATGCCATCGAGGAGGAGCGCATGGCCATCGTCGATGCCGTCGAACGCGAGCGCACCTCGATCCTCGACGAGCTCGACTCACAGCTCAACAAGATCTCATCCGAGCTCGACTCGACGGGCAGGGGGTTGATCGACTACTTCTTCCTGCGCCTCGTCCAAGTTCTGGTGATCATGGGCGTGGTGGTGTTCCTGATCGTGCTCTTGGTGCTCTTCGTAGTGCGCCGCCGAAGCGCGGGAACGATTGACCGCAACCCGCCAACGGAATAAATCCGCTCTATGGACTTGGTTTCCTTCCGAGAGACGGCCGATCGATACTCCGTCATCTTCCTCGATGCCTACGGGGTGCTGAAGAGCTCATCGGGCCTCATCGACGGCGCTCTCGACGTGGTGCGGTCCTTGATCGACGCCGGCAAGGAGGTGTTCGTCGTCACGAACGACTCCTCACGCTCGCCGGAGTCGATGGCCGAGCGCTACAACGCGCAGGCAGGATCAGAGCTCTTGCCACCCGACCGTTACATTTCCTCGGGCATGCTGGCCTCGGAGTATCTGGAAAACCAGGTTCCCTATGGCAAGGTCGCCTACCTCGGCAAGCCCGAGTCCGCGCACTACATCGAGATCGCCGGAAAGATCCCAGTCCCGATCGCGGACTGGTCTCCCCGAGACAACATCGTGGGGATCGTACTCCTCGACGACGAGGGCTTCGATTGGTTCCGCGACGTCAACGCGACTCTGAATCTGATCCGCCGTGTGAACTGCCCGGTCATCGTCGCCAACGCCGACATCACCTACCCAATGAAGGGCAACGATATCGCCATCGCCGTCGGCAGCCTCGGCGACCTTCTCTCCCAGATCACCGAAAAGACCTTCGTCCGCTTCGGCAAACCCGACTCGATGATGTTTGCCTACGCCCTCGCCCGCGCACGCGAGGAGCTCCCGAAGGTCAGCAAACGCGACGTGCTCTTCGTCGGTGACACCCTGCGTACCGATATCCTCGGCTCGAACACCTACGGCTTCGACAGCACGCTGGTGCTCTCGGGGAACACACTCCCGGAAACGGCTGACCTCATGATCCGCGCGTCCGGAATCATCCCGACCTACATCAGCGCGTCGATCGCGACCTAGAGCACTTCCAGCAAGGGATCGAAGTCCATCAATTCGAGCTGTGGAAGATAGTCGTCGATCGCCTCGTGCTGGAGGTGATGGCAAATATCGTGGCGGAAGAAGTGCTCTCCGACTCTCAAGACGTAGTTGAGGATGAAGAATCGGTACGCTTCTTTGAGGAAGAGGAGCTCGTCCTTGGTGAGCGGGTTGACCGAGTGATAGGCGCGGAGAAAGGTCATGAAGCGCGGGTCGAAGAACGGATCGGCCGTGTAGCTGAACGCGGTTTGGTCTCCTTCTGCGCGCACGACGCGGGCGCAAAAGTAGAGGTCGAGCATGCGCGGCTCGATACGGAACCAGTCGTAATCCCAGCGCGAGAAGAACTTGAAGCCTGCTCCGTCCATGCCGACCGAGAAGTTCCCGATGTTCCAATCGATGAGCACCGGAATCTTCGTCCACTCGTGGTACCCGAGGTCGTCCGCGTTGCCGAGAAACGCGTCGCAGTGAGCGCGAACGAAACTGGTCGACGAACCCGTGAAGCCGCGCTCGGCACGCCACTCCGCGCTGCCGATCGCGTCGTGGAGGCTCGCCACATCCGCGCCGAGCGATTGCCAGGTCGGGCGCACCCGGTCGGAGATCTCGAGGCACTCCTTGTGGAAGAGGCCCATCTCGAGGGCAAGGGACTCGACCTGCGTGTCGCTGAGCTGCTTTGGGAGGAAGTCGTAGAAGGGTTGTTGCCCGTAGAAGACCACCCACTCATCGTATTCTCGGTAGGTGTAGACTTCGCCGTTCTTGAGCAGGACGGGCGCGAGGAAATTCGAGTAGCGCGTCCCCCGCAACCGATGAATCCACTCGTGAATTCGGTAGTGGTCCTGGCGAAAATGAACGTACGACCCGTAGCTCGAGCGCTTAGCGACCACGTTGTGATCGTCCTCCAGCACCAACAGGTACACCGAGTTCGTCGACACGTTGGCGCTGATCTCGCGCACCTCGACCAGTTCCCGCTGATCCCCGTAGGCATCCCAGGCTACAGTCACAATCGGTGGGACGGCAGGCTCAGTCACGCGGCGGTGAGAGCTTATTACGCCTGAGCGGCGTAGAGGTCCATGATGTCGTGAAGAAGCTTCACGGCGTCGGTTTCTGAGCGCTGGAAAGCGTTGCGGCCGACGATCGAGCCGTAGCCGCCTCCCTTGGCGATCTCGCTGATCTCTTCGAGGACAGCCTCGGTGCCTTTGGCGGCCCCGCCCGAGAAGATGACGATCCGCTTGCCACCGAATGCCGCCTGCACGACGTGCGCGATGCGCTCGGCGAGCGTGCCGATCGGGATGTTCTCGTAGCTCTGCTTCGCGGCCTTCTGGAACACGACGTCGGTCGGCGGCTTCACCTTCACGACGTGCGCGCCGAGCTGACACGCGATCTGCGCCGCATAGGCGACGACGTCGATGGCTGTCTCGCCGTCTTTGCTGAGGCCGGCTCCGCGCGGGTACGACCAGACGATGGTCGGAAGCCCGACCTCGCGCGCCTCGTTGATGAGGTCACGAAGGTCTTGGAACATCTGATTGCGAAGTCCGCTGCCCGGGTAGATCGTGTAGCCGATCGCTGCGCAACCGAGGCGAAGCGCGTCGTTGACGGACGAGGTGAGCGCCGAGCACGGCTCCTCCGGACCGCCGAGCGAGTCGCTGTTGTTCACCTTGAGGATCAGCGGAAGCGTACCCGCGTACTGGGCCGCGATCTGCTCGATGAAGCCGAGCGGCGCGGCGTAGCCGTTGCAACCGGCCTCGACGGCGAGCGCGGGATGGTACCCCGGGTCGTAGCCGGGGGGGTTCGGCGCAAACGAGCGAGCCGGACCATGCTCGAAACCTTGGTCGACGGGCAGAATCACGATCTTGCCTGTGCCGGCAAGCCGCCCCGTGTTCATCAGTCGCCTGAGGTTGCCAATGACACCAGGGTTCTCCCCGGCGTAATTCGCGAGGATTTTCTCGACTCGTTCACTCATGCCCGTAGCCTCCGTTCTTCGCGGAGGACCTTAGCTCAGAGATGCGAGCCGGCCACGCGAATCGGCAGGAGGTGTAGGCGCAGTTCTTGCTTGAGTGAAGGGACCCGCGATCAATTGCTGGGGTTCGCCTCCCATTGGGCCGAACAGGTCTCCACACCGACCACAGTCACCTCGCCTGATGCCGTAGTACCGTCGAAGGTGCCGCGGAGCTCGTAAGACCCAGGGTCGACCAGCTCGAAAGAGCCGTCCACTATCGGGATATCGGGCTTGTATGAGAAGGAGCCCACGCAACCACCGGTGAACAGGACCTCCCACGCGTAAAACTGACAGGCCTCGCCGGGTTCGGTGCCCTGCGTCAGGGCCGTGCCCTCTTGGTTCACGTGGAAGCAGATGTCGAACGAACCCTCCGAGCCTCCAACGCCGCTGCCCGTCCAGAGCCCCGGAGGCGTCGCCTCCGTGCCGCCGCCGCCAGCCATGCCACCAACTCCTGCGCTTCCTCCTTGGCCCGCCGCTCCGCCGTCCCCGCCGCCACCTGCGATTCCGCCCGTCGCACCGGTTCCGCCCGCGCCCTCGCTCGTCGAGCTGCTGCAACCGGCTAGCGGAAGGAGCAGGAGGGCGACCACACTCAAAAAGCTCATCAAAATACGCGTCATCACAACCTCCAGAGAAACCCGCAAACAGTGAAGCAATCGTCATGCCAACCGATTTCGCAGTGTTTTCAGGGAGCGCGGCTCGCGGGCGGCGCAAACCTTGCGCCTATGCCCTTGGTTGGGGAGCGTTCTGCGTGCCGCCCTCGTAAAAGGCTGCGATTTCCTTGGCGTACTTCTCGTTGACGATGTTGCGCTTCACCTTGAGGGTTGGGGTGAGCTCGCCGCCGTCGACACTGAAGGTCGTCGGGAGAATCGTGGTCTTCTTGATCGTCTGGTAGCGCGCGACCTTGGCGTTGCAGACTTCTTGCATCTCCTGCTCGATGTAGGCCTTCACGGCTGGATTCCGGGCCGCGGTGGCAACGTCGCTGAGACCGGAGATCTGCGCGGCGACCTCGAGCTCGGGAAGCGCCTCCGGATCGAGCACGATCAGCGCCGAAAGATAGGGCTGCCGATCGCCGACGACCACGGCCTGGCCCACACCCGGAATCGATTGCAGGTAGCCCTCCATCTCGGCCGGCGCGACGTTCTTGCCGCCCGCGGTGATGATCAGATCCTTCTTTCGGCCAGTGATCGCGATGTAGCCCGCCTCGTCGATCGCACCGAGGTCGCCGGTGTGCATCCAGCCATCATCGTCGTAGAGCTCGGCGGTCTTCTCGGGCAGGCGATGGTAGCCCTTCACCATGTTGATGCCCCTGAGCATGATCTCGCCGTCGCTGGCAATCTTCACCTCGACGCCCGGCAGCGGCTTTCCAATGGTGCCGAAGCGGAGCCGTCCGTAGGGCTGCACCGATGCAAAGGCGGAGGTTTCGGTCATCCCGTAACCCTCGTGAATCGGGAGCCCAATCGACGCGAAGAACTCGAGCGTCGACACCGAGATCGGCGCGGCCCCACTGAGCGCGACGAGGAGCTGATCGAGCCCGAGGGCCTCCTTGATCTTCGAGATGACGAGCTTGTTGGCGAGGGTTCGAGAGAAGCTCTTCACCGGCTGCCCGGTGTCCATCTCTGTGCGAAATGCCTCGAGCTCCGTCTCCCGCGCCCACTTCGCGAGCGATGCCTTCAAGCCGGTCGACTCGGCGAGCTTCCCTCGAAGGGCAGCCTCGAACTTCTCCCAGACGCGCGGCACCGCGAGGAAGATCGTTGGATGCACCTCCATGAGGTAGTCCTTGATCTTGCTGAGGTCGGAACAGAAGAAGATCTGGCCTTCGGTCGCGAGCCCGGCAAAGTTGGTGACGCCCTGCTCCGCCGCGTGGCAAAGCGGAAGGTAGCTGACGCTCCGCGCCTCCTGCTCGGCCAAGAACGGAAACACCGTCGTCACGCCGCTGGCGATCAGGTCAATCCCCCGGTGGGTCAGCATCGCGCCCTTCGGAAGCCCGGTCGTCCCAGAGGTGTAGATGAGGAGCGCCACGTCGTCGCTTTGGACCGCGCCGAGACGTGCATCGAGCTCGGTGTCGGGGACGGAGTCGCCCTTCTCTTTCAGCGCGTCGAGGGTGATGACGCGCGGATCGGCCGAGCCGAGATCGTCCATGGTGACGATGTGCTCGATTGGGCTATCTCCGCCGGCGATCGAGACGAACTTGCTGAGCTGGGTCTGGTCGTCGCAGATGACGATCTTCGATTCCGCGTTGCCCACGATGTAGGCCATCTGCTCGGGCAAGAGCGTGGTGTAGAGAGGCGCCGGAATCCCCTGGGCCGCGTTGATCCCGTGCTGGCAGACCACCCAATCACGCCGGTTGGCTCCGACGATCGCCACGCAGTCCTCGGGCTGAAGCCCAAGCGCCATGAGCCCTTTGCCCACGCGACGCACATCGCGCCAGTACTCGCCCCAAGTGCTGGTCGCCCAGGTCCCGTTTTCATTGCGGTCGTGAATGGCAGGCGAGCCGCCCTTCGATTTCGCCGCACCTTCGATGCGCGCGAGCATGGTCCCTTGCAGTGTCATGAAGCCTCCCGGAAGAGGGCTACGCTACCTGATCTGGCGGGGGAACGGAACAGTCCACCCCGTGTAGAGCGACCTCGTCGCCACGGGGCAGGCGCGGCCTGTTGTCTTCGACGTGTTTCCGTCTACATGATTGGACGTGGGCCGGCGAGCTAGAGCGAGTGCACTTCCGCGAGGCTTCGCGCTGCTCGCGGCCGCGCTGCTCTCCACGGGAGCGAGCTGCAACGACGCCGGAGGCGGGCCGTCTGCGTGCTTGGACGATGCTCAGTGCCTCCCGATTTGTGAGGCAGCGTGCGGGATCGATCCTCTGCTCTCGGCAAGCTGCGACGATTTCCTGCGCGCGTGCGTGTGTGAGTGCGAGACCGCTGACGCTGACGCTGGCGCTGGCGCTGACGCTGACGCTGATCGCTGGACGCTGGCCCTGGCGCTGACGCTGGCGCTGACGCTGATCGCTGGCCCTGGCGCTGGCGCTGGGCGGGATCGCGCCCCTTTGGCGGAGGAGGAGGGATTCGAACCCCCGGTAGAGTTGCCCCTACAACGGATTTCAAATCCGCCGCCTTCGACCGCTCGGCCACTCCTCCGTCGATGGGCGGGCTTAGCACAGCATCGGGGCTGGGGCCTTTCCCCCGGGGGCAATTTGTGCCTATATTCCGCGGTCCCGCCGACGATCGGCCGGGGACCCATGAGGTGATGCTGTGGCTGTTGACACGATTCCGAATCGACTTCTCCAACGTGCGAAGAGCACCCCGAACGACCCCGCCTACTACGTGCGCGACAACGGGGCTTGGAAGCCCACGAATTGGGGCACCTACTCCGACCAAGTGACGCAAGCCGGCCGCGCGCTGATCGCGCTTGGTCTCAAGCCCGGGCAGACAGCCTGCATCCTCGGCTTCAACCGACCCGAGTGGGCGATCATGGATCTGGCCGCGATGGGCGCAGGCGGTGCGCCTGCCGGAATCTACACCACCTGCTCGCCGGTCGAGGTTCGCTACATCGTCGCGCATGCCGAGGCGCCGATCATCCTCGTCGAAGACGAGGGGCAGTGGCGCAAGGTGCAAGCCGAGATCGCCAACATGCCGCACCTCAAGCACGTCGTGACGATGAAGGGCGTGCCCAAGATCGACCACGGGCTCGTGATGACCTGGGACGAGTTCATGGCCAAGGGTGACGAGGTCGAGAAGGAAGCGTATCTAGACCGCGTCGAGGCCCTCGAGCCCGACGCGCTCGCGACGCTGATCTACACATCCGGCACCACCGGCCCGCCCAAGGGCGTGATGCTGAGCAACAACAACCTCGCCTGGACGGCGAACGTTGCGATTCAAATCACCACGATCACCGCCGACGATTGCTCGCTTTCCTATCTTCCACTCTCGCACATCGCCGAACAGATGTTCACGCTTCACATCCCAATCACGACCGGCGCCCGCGTCTACTTCGCGGAGTCGATCGAGGCGGTGCCCGAGAACCTCAAAGAGGTGCAACCGACGATCTTCTTCGGCGTGCCGCGCATTTGGGAGAAGTTCCACGCGGGGATCACGTCGAAGCTCAAGGACGCAAGCGGTCTCAAGGCCAAGCTCGTGAAGTGGGCGCTGAACGTCGGCTGGGAGGCCAACAAGAGCCCGACCAGCACCAAAGGCCTGCAATACAACCTGGCGAACAAGCTGATTTTCTCGAAGCTCAAGCCCGCCATCGGCATGGGGAATGCGCGCGTTTGCGTCTCCGGCGCCGCACCGATCGCGCGCGAGGTGCTCGAGTTCTTCGCCAGCTTGGACATCCTCGTCCTCGAGGTCTATGGGCAGTCCGAAGACACAGGGCCGACGAGCTTCAACACGCCGACCCAGTACCGGTTCGGAAGCGTCGGTCCCGCCCTCCCCGGCGTCGAGGTCAAGATCGCCGATGACGACGAGATCCTTGTGAAGGGTCCCAACGTTTTCCTCGGCTACTACAAAGACCAAGAGGCGACGGACTCCACGCTCTCGAACGGCTGGCTCCACTCGGGCGACCTCGGCGCGTTCGACGACGATGGCTTCCTGAGCATCACCGGCCGCAAGAAAGACATCATCATCACCGCCGGCGGCAAGAACATCACGCCGAAGAACCTCGAAGCGGCGATGAAGAACCACGAGCTCATCAACGAAGCGGTCGTCATCGGCGATCGGCGCAAGTACCTGAGCGCGCTCGTCACCATCGACCCCGAAGCCGGCGCAGCCTGGGCTACCGCCAATGGCGAGGACGCAAACGCACTTCACGAAAGTGCCAAGCTGCGCGCCAGCATTCAGGCACACGTCGACGAGCTGAACTCGCACTTCGCGCGCGTCGAGCAGATCAAGAAGTTCACGATCCTCACCCGCAACCTCACCATTGAAGACGGTGAGCTCACACCTACCTTGAAGGTGAAGCGCGCGAAGGTGAGCGACCACTTCGCCGACGACATCGAGGCGATGTACGCCGAAGGCGGCGCGCGAGCGTAGCAACATCCACCCACCCGGACGCCTTCAGCGCCAGCGTTCAGCGCCAGCGTTCAGCGCCAGCGCCAGCGTTCAGCGCCAGCGCCAGCGTTCAGCGCCAGCGCCAGCGTCAGCGTCAGCGTTCAGCGCCAGCGCCAGCGACGGCGTCAGCGTCAGCGTCAGCGCCAGCGACGGCGTCAGCGTCAGCGTCAGCGCCAGCGACGGCGTCAGCGTCAGCGCCAGCGAACAAGCGAGTGGCGTCGGGAGGTTTTAGTTAAATCCACCCGCCCACCCCCACCCGTAATCCTCCCTCCGCGCCCCTTGCTTCGCTCGGGCTTGGCGGCGCCCTTGGCGCCGGGCTTCGCCCTGCGGGCTCGCGGGTTGCGGGCTTCATCGATGGGAAGGGCTTGGGCTTGGCGGCGCATGCGCGCCGGGCTTCGCCCTTCGGGCTCGCGCTGCCGCGCATGACTGGTTGCGTGTGGAGGAGAATCGGTCGGGATGCGCGGCACAGGGAGTGGGCGGGAGGCGAGTTGTGTGCCGCCGTATGGAGACGGCCGAGCGGGACCCGCTCCCGAGCACGTGCGTCGCGACCGTTTCTCCGGGCCGTCCGAGCACGTGCGTCGCGACCGTTTCTCCGGGCCGTGCGTCACCACCCCACCGGATGCTCGGTCGTCTTGCGCTATCCGACGACTGTTACGGTGACTTGACGGTGGTGAGCTCGGTGGCGGTGTTCCCAGAGGAATACACCTTGCCAGGTGCCGAGTGCGCAGCGGCCGCTGGTGACGGGGATGCTGAGCGAGGTCTGGGTGAGTGCGGCGCGGACGTGCGCGGGCATGTCGTCCGGGCCCTCCATCGTGTGCACGTAGAGCGCATCGCCGTCCGGCACCATGCGCGAGAAAAACGCGTCGAGGTCGCGCAGAACGTCGGGGTCGGCGTTCTCGTTGATGGTGAGCGAGGCACTCGTGTGGTGGATGAACACGGTGCAGAGGCCCTCCGCGATGCCCGAGGCGGCCACCGCCTCCTGCACGTGGTGCGTGACCTCGGTCAGGCCGCGACCGCGCGTATTCACCGTGAACGTGGACGACTTGGCGCTCATGAGACCGACACCTTCATCCACATCGCAGCTTGGTCGCCCGAGTAGACCAGCGTGCCCTCCTGCGTGAAACGGAACTCGTAGCGGCCGAACACCTGGCTCTCGCGCTGGCGGATCTTCGTGGCGCGAAGCTCGAGGTCGAGCGGTGGGCCCATCTTGGCGAGCGCGGCAAAGCGCGCGTCGTAGATGCGGCCACCGTAGCCAATCCAGCCATCGGCGTGGCGAAGGCCGAGAATGTAGTAGGTGTGCATGAAGCCGAGCATCCCGGTGAGGTGCACCATGAAGCCGCCGCTCACGTGGCGTGGGTGGCGGACCGGATGCGCGCGCTGATCGCGTGTCAGCGGGAGGTCAGCGTGGGTGGACATCACGGCGCGGATGATGCCTTCTTCTTTGTCGATCTCGACGATCTCATCGATGGGCACGGCGTCGGGGCCGTACGGACAATCGGCGATGAACTCCGGATCCAATGCCATCTCTCTACACCCCCTGCGTGTCCACGTCCCAGATCACTTTGTGCATTTGGATCTGTACGCGTACCGGCAAATCATCTTCGAGGACCCAGCTCACCAGGTCCTTCGGGTCGAGCTCGCCCCATACGGGGCTCAACAATACCTCGTTCACACGGTCCCGAAGCCCGTGCGATTCGATGACGCCCTTGGCCCAGTCGTAGTCGGTGCGGTCTGCGAGGACGATCTTCACTTCGTCACGGCTCGTCAGGTGCTCGATGTTCTCCCAGCGGTTGCGCGCGGATTCGCCGCTGCCAGGCGCCTTGAGGTCCATGATGCGATGCACGCGCGCGTCGACGCCCGAGATATCGCGCTCGCCGCTGGTCTCGAGGAGCACGGTGCGGCCCGCATCGCAGAGCTCGCGCAGCAGCGGGATCGCGCCCGCTTGAAGGAGCGGCTCGCCGCCCGTGAGCTCGACGAGCGGCGTCCCGAAGGAGAGCGCTTCTTCGAGCACGGCGGCGCGGGGCATCTCTTTGCCGCCCTCGAACGCTTGTGGCGTGTCGCACCAGCGGCATCGGAGGTTACAGCGGGAAAGGCGCACGAAAGTGCAGGGCAGCCCGGCGAACGTCGACTCGCCTTGAATCGATTCGTAAATCTCGTGAACGCGTATTTGGTCAGGGTCGGCCATGGCTAACGTGGATCGCGCGCGATGAGGATCAGCATCTCGCCCTCCTCCGCCGCTTTCTCGGGAACTTCGACGATCAGATCCCACATTCCAGGCCGAGCATCCACCTCGAGGGTCTCAGTGCGGCGCCGGATACAGCGGGCCCCGGTTTCCTCGTCGTGCCACACCAGAAGAAGGCGGGATTTGTGCCCATTGAGATCAAGCGCGCTCGCCCGCAGCCGCGTGCGCTCGCCGAGCGGAAGCTCGACCTTGTAGTGCCGTGAACCGGACTTCGCGGTCCCGCAGTTCCTCGGGAGGGGGCCGGCCGGAGGAAGCGCGGCTTTGTCGACGAGGGCAGAGATCGGAAACGGGTCAGGGTCAGGGTCAGCGCCAGTCCCAGCGCCAGCGTCAGCGCCAGGGTCAGCGCCAGCGCCAGCGTCAGCGTCAGCGCCAGCGCCAGCGCCAGCGCCAGCGTCAGCGCCAGCGCCAGCGCCAGCGTCAGCGAGGGGCGCGCTGTGTCGGGAGGCTGGGTCACATCCGGCCCGCCCACCCCCACCCGTAATCCTCCCTCCGCGCCCGTCGGGCTTGGCGGCGCATTCGCGCCGGGCTTCGCCCTGCGGGCTCGCGTTCACGGGCGTCTCGCCGACTCCGCTGTCGATCGCCCTCCGCAGTGCGTCCAGCATCTCGAGCGTCAAAAGGTTCCTCAGGTTGTTCCCGTATCGAAGCCCCGTCTCCGTCAGTTGGCAGCTCGTCTGATAGCCGCCTGGCGGCAGCACGTTCGGGTGTACGCCGTCCCTCGCCAAGCCTTTGCGCGGAAGCGCGCTCAGTGCGGCGTGGTAGTCGATGTATGGAAGCGACCAGTGCTTCGCGACGGCTTCGGTGATCAGGTTGAAGCGGTGGATCCAGCGGTCCTTGTATGCGTTGTGGCGAGGCATCGCCGAGCCGAGAACCGGGACGACGCCCATCTCCTCCAACTGCTGGACCAGGTACACCAAGCGCTTCAGGTAGACGCGCTCGTTTTCGTTCTGCGCGTCGTTGCCGCCAAACAGGACCAGCGCCCACCTCGCGTCCGTGGCCCCGAGCTCTTCGCGGAAGCTCGCGGGGCGACCGCTGAGGACGTAGCGGAGGTTCCAGCTCACGCCCGCGGCCTCGCTTTGCCGGTTGAACGAGTTTCTTCGGCCCGTGCCGAAGAAGTCGATCGTCTCCGCGAGCTCGACTCGCTCCCCGAGGTCGACGTACTCGGTCGAGAAGCAATGGAGAAACGCTTTGCTCGCGACGCTCGACCCACCCATCTTCGAAAACGCATCGTCGCGGCGCTCGGGGTCGATCGCGTGGATGCGAAGCACGTGGTCGACGACAGCCTCATCGAGCTCCGAGGCCTCTGCGCGGGCACCCGCGGCCAGGCCGAGGGCCGCGCACAGCAACACCGCGGCGCGCTTCATTGCATCGCACTCGCGGGGATGAAGTAGATCCGACTCGGCTCGGGCGCCGCGCCCCCGTAGCTGTTGTCGGTCAAGAGCACCACCGAGCCGTCTTCGAGCCATGCGAGCCCTTCGAAGTTCGGTAGCGGGGTGACGAGCTTAGAGAGGTCCGCGACCACGGTCGGCTCGATCCACTGGCCCACGGGCCCTTGCGGAACGCTGAAGCGAATCAGCCGCGAAACCCCATAGTGCCGTTCGACGGCGAGCGCTTCGATGATTCCGTTGTGCATGCGGCAGTCGATCGCGGCGAGCTTGCCCGTGTCACTGCTCAATGCGACGCGGTGTGCGGTCCAGGTTTGTATCTTCGGATCAAACATGCCTACCGGTGCCCAGCGACGATCCCGCTGCTCTTCGACGAGCTCGGTTGCGAGAATCATCAGGCCATCTACGTGACAAATCCCCTCGATGCCATGGTTATCTCTGGCCGTGAGGCGCCAGCGCGTGTACTCGAGGTGCCCGATCGTCTCGACCCTGAACTCGCCGTCGTCGAGCCTACCGTCGAGGATCACGTCGCGAGTGCGACCCTTCTCCTGCGTCTCGGTGCCGACGATGAAGCGCGTTCCTTCAACCCAAGTCAAAGCCTCGAGGTCCGCCCCTTCCGGAGCGCCGACGACCGGATAGCGAGTCACGCCGAAGGTGTCGGGGTCGATCCGCAGCACGGCGTCGGCACCCTCGCCCGGGGCCCAGAACGCACCGTGCTCGTCCCGACTGAGCCCGGAGAGGCCAACGACGTCCGTGTCGATCGTGACGACGCGCCCCGGCCCTTGCGGCTGCGGTTTCTTGCTGCAGCCGCCGAAGAGCAGGAGCGCCACGGCAACCGCCGTACGCGCGCTCACGCGCTCAGACCGCTTCGAGAACGGCCGCTGCGCCGAGGCCGCCAGCCGCGCAAATCCCGAGCAGTGCGGTTTCCGCACCCGTGCGCGAAAGCTCGTTGGCCATCGTCGTCACCATGCGTGCACCGGTGGCGCCAAACGGGTGACCGATCGAGAGCGATCCGCCGTGTACGTTGAAGATGGCGTCGTCGATTTCGCCCACAGCCTTGCTCTTGCCAAGTCGCACCTCGGCGAAGCCCTTGCTAGCGAGCGCCTTCGTCACCGAGAGCACCTGCGCGGCAAACGCTTCGTGCATGTCGACGAGGCTCACATCCTTGAGATCCATGCCGGCGCGGTCGAGCGCCTGCGGCATCGCGAGCGCCGGACCGATCGACAATTGATCGGCGGGGTCGACACCGACGTACGACCAGCTCTTGAACGCGGCGAGCGGCTTGTAGCCAAGCGCGCGCGCCTTCTCTTCGCTCATCAGGAGCACCGCGGCTGCGCCGTCGGTGAGCGGCGATGCATTGCCGGCCGTCACCGTGCCGTCCTTGGAGAACACGGGCCGAAGCTTGGCGAGCTTCTCGACGCTGGTGTCGCCGCGGACGATGTTGTCGGCGTAGACCCAGCCCTCGGGCGACTCCACAGGCGTGACCTCGTCGTCAAAACGACCCGAAGCGATCGCCTCTGCCGCGCGGTGGTGTGATCGCGCGGCAAACTCGTCTTGCGCCTCGCGCGAGACTTCGTTCCGCTTGGCCATGCGCTCGGCGGACTCACCCATGACCTCGCCCGTCGTTCGCTCAGCGATCTTCGGCATCTTCGGGAGAATGTCGGTGAGCGGCATCATCTGGGCGAGCACGCCGAGGTAGTCGCCAGGCGTCGCAGCTTTGCCAAAGGCCAAAGGCGCGAGCGCGTGAACCGCCTTCTGCGGCAAGTTGAGCGGCGCGTTGCTGGTCGAATCGGAACCACCGGCAATCACGACGTCGGCCTCGCCACGCTCGATCGCCGCGGCCGCGAGCGTCACGGCTTGAAGCCCGCTGGCGCAGGCACGCGTGCAGGTCATGCCCTCGACGCTCGGAGGCAGTCTGAGGTCCAACGCGATTTCGCGCGCGATGTTCGGCGCGAGGGACGGGAAGATGACCCCGCCCCACACGATGCTGTCGATCTCCTCGTGCGGGAGGTCGGTGCGCTCGAGGAGCGACTTCACCGCGATGTCCGACAGGTCGATGGTGTCGAGCTTGAGGAACTTTCCAAACGCCTTGACGAACGGGGTGCGGACGCCGGCTACAATCACCGCGCGCTGCTTCTTGCCCCAACCATTTTTCTTCTTGGCCATGTTCATGCTCCTACGAGTGCGCCACCACAGACGCGAACGGTTTCACCGGTCAGCCCCACGGCGCCGGGAGTTGCAAGGAAGGTGATCGCTTGGCCGACGTCTTCGGGCTTACCACCCTGCCCGACCGCTGCCATCCGGCGCGCGACCTCGCGAATCGCGACGGGCATGGCGTCGGTGAGCCGAGTCTCGATGAAGCCGGGGGCAATCGCATTTGCGGTGATGCCCTTCTTCGCGACTTTCGGCGCGAGCGCTTTGACGAACCCAACGATGCCCGCTTTGCCCGCCGAGTAGTTGGTCTGGCCCCGGTTTCCGGCGATTCCGGAGACGGAGGAAAGGCAGATCACCCGCCCTCCAGGACGAAGCGCCTCGTCCGCGAGCAGCCGATCGGTGATCCGGATGACCGCGCCGAGGTTGATGTCGACCGCCATGTTCCACTGCTCGGCCGACATGCGCGCGAGCGTTTTGTCGCGGGTCACGCCCGCGTTGTGAACCACGATGTCGACACCGCCAAAGCGCTCCTTGAGGTCGCCAGCGATTCGCTCGGGCGCGTCGACGTCGGTGATGTCGACGAGCAACGTCGAGCCACTGATGCGTTGCGCGACCTTGCTGCACGGCCCGTCGTCCGCGGGTCGGTCGAGACAGACCACGTGCGCACCTTCCGCCGCGAGCAGCTCCGCCGTTGCTTCCCCGATCCCGCGCGCTGCGCCGGTGACGAGCGCGACTTTGCCACCGAGCACATGCGTCTCCGGCGCTTCTGCGCCCTTGGCGAGCTTGGTCACGTGAAACGGCTGGCAGCTGATGTACGCCGAGCGCGGCGATAAGAGGAAGCGCAGTAGGGCGTCAAGCCTCTCGTCGGCGCCCTCTTGTACGAACACGCTGTTGGCGGTCGAGCCATTGGCGCCGATCTCCTTTGCGAGGCTTCGCGTAAAGCCCTCGAGCCCCGCGCGCGTCGCAGCGCGTACGGGCTTCTTGGCGTCGCCGGCCGGACGCCCAATCACGACGACGCGCCCTGAACGATTGAGACGTCGAATCCACGGGCCCATGAACGCGTAGAGCTGATGCAGGTCCTCAGGAGTTTCGAGCCCGGTGCCGTCGAAGACAATCGCGTCGATGCGTTCACCCTCCGGCGCGTCGCCCGGCTCCACCAAACGCGGAGCCCGCGCCCAGGCCTCGCCGGGTCCGACGAAGGGCTCCAACGCGGCATCCGAATTGCCGACGACCAGGGGGTATGCGCCGGCTTTGGTGAGGCTTTGGGCCAACGTGGCCTGCAGCCCGCCGACGCCGCACACGAGCACCGTCTTTTCGTCGAGCGGCCGCTCTTCGTAGGGGCCTTTGCTGCGTGCGAGCTTCTCAGGCACGGGGATGGGGAGGCCAAGGGTCTTGACCAGCTTTCGGGCGTTCTCGTTCTCGAGCAAGAGGTCGGTCATTTCGGCTCAGCTCCTCACGGAATAGGTTCCAACTAGATAGGCGGGACCGCCGGGCGCGTCCCCCACGAATACTCTGTCATCGTCGATGTAGAGACCGACCTCTGCAGGAAGCACGAGTGGCTTCTTGAACTGCACGTCGATCGACTCGAGCCGGCTCACGTCCCCGGAGAAGACCGAACGGTTCAACCCTTCGATGGCACGAGCCATCGTGGAAAACCCGTGATTGATCACATTCCGAAATCCGCTCGCGCGCGCAGCGGGCGGAATCCAATGAATCGGATTGAAGTCGCCGGTCAGCTTGGCGAAGTCGAGGCCAACGTGTGTTCCGAGCTTCCAGCGTGCGAGCTCCTTCACCATGACGGGAACCCGCGGCGGGTCGTCCTTGCGCTTTGCCGACTTGTCGCCCCCGCCGAGTGGGACGATGCCGTACACGTCAGCGATGACCGCCTCGGGATGCGCCGACGTCACCATGGTCGCGCGCTGGTGAATCACCGCGCGACGGCCGTTGTCATCGACGTCGACGAGCTGCACCTTCAGCTCGAAGCGCTGGTTGAGCGGGAGCGGCGCATTCATCTGCAATCGGCAGCCTCCGTTCAGCACACGCTGGAGAGGGTACTGAAGCCCCTCGAGGCCCTTGGCCTGCAGCGGGAACACCCACTGAGGGAACAAGTGAGCAGGCACCTGGCCGCGGTACCAAGCGGGGTCGCCGCCAACGTGGCGGATGTAGTCGCGCACCAGATCGGCCGGACGCGCCGGAATCGACGCGGACACGACCGGCCCGGGCACCTGCGAAGGCGGCTGATTGGTTTTGCCCGAAGCGCTCTTCAGCGCGACGATCGCGGCGCGGGCAATGGCGCCAATCACCGGCCCCTGGTGGAGGATGTAACGCGTAGGCACAGCCATATGGATTCTCCCGACTCGACGGTACGGTGGCAGCCCTGCCGCCCGACCCGGTTCTCTACCATTTGGTAGGGAGCCGCGCAAACCCGGGACCGCTGCTACGCTTTGCCGATGCCTAACCCGTTGATCCAACTCGGATTCGAGATTCCTTTCGATGAGATCGAGGCCGCGCACGTCGTGCCGGCCGTCGATGAGCTTCTGGCCTCATCACGCGCTGCGGTCGACGCAATCGTCGCCGAACGCGGGCCGCGCACCTACGCGAACACGCTCGGAGCGCTCGAGGATGCGACCGAACCGCTCGAACGCGCGATGACGATTGTCGGTCATCTGGAAAGTGTCGCGACGACCGATGCGTTGCGCGAGGCATACAACGCGACTCTTCCGAAAGTGAGCGCGTTTTGGTCGGAGCTCGCCATGAGCGACGAGCTCTATCGAGCCGTGCGCGCCTTCTCGGAAACCGACGAAGCTTCGAAGCTCGGAGCGACCGAGAAGCGCTTCGTCGAAAAGACGCTCGACGACTTTCGGCGCCACGGGGCGGCGCTCGCACCGGACGACAAGGCCAAGCTTCAGGCGATCGAGGTCGAGCTGAGCAAGCTCACCACCGAGTTCGCCCAACACGTCCTCGATGAGACCAACGCATTCGAGCTCATGCTGACTGACGAGAAGAAGCTCGCCGGGCTCCCTGAGAGCGCGAAGCAAGCCGCCGCGGAAAACGCGAGGGCCAAGGGCGCCGAGGGCTGGCGCTTCACGTTGCAGGCGCCGAGCCTGATCCCGCTCCTCACGTATCTCGATGACGCGGGTATTCGCAAGCAAGTCTGGCGTGCGTACAACACCCGAGCAATTTCCGGGGAGCGCGACAACCGCTCGTTGATCGCGCGCATCCTCGAGCTTCGGGGCGCCAAAGCGACGCTCCTCGGTTATCGAGATTTCTCCGACCTCGTCACCGAAGACCGCATGGCGAAAGAAGGCGCAAAGGCTCAAGGGTTCCTCGAGGACTTGCGGGGCAAGACGCAAGCCGCGTTCGAACGGGAAAACGATGAGCTGATCGCGTTCCGTCGCGAGCTCGAAGGCGAGTCCGTCCCGGCGATGGAACCGTGGGACACTGCGTACTACGCGGAGAAGCAGCGCCAAGCGAAGTACGACTTCAACGAAGAAGAGCTCCGCCCCTACTTCCCTCTCGAGCGGGTGCTCGACGGCCTCTTCGCAACCGCGCAAGCGCTCTACGAGGTAAAGATCGTCGAACGGGATGCCGTAACCTGGGATCCCGAGGTCAAGAGCTATGAGATAGAGGACCCGGACGGCACAACGATCGCCGCGTTCTACGTCGACCTCTTTCCGAGGGAGAATAAGCGAGGCGGCGCTTGGATGAACTCGCTGATCAGCGTCGCCTTCCGCGAAGAAGCTCCGCTCCCAAACCTCGGCCTCTTCTGTGCAAACGTGAACCCGCCGGCCGGCGGCAAACCGGCTCTCCTCACGCATCGTGAGGTCGAGACTCTGTTTCACGAGTTCGGTCACCTGCTTCATCATTGTTTCAGCCGTGTGCGGGTGCGGAGCCTCGCGGGCACCAACGTCGCGTGGGATTTCGTCGAGCTCCCTTCGCAGATCATGGAGAACTGGTGCTGGGAGCGAAGCGGGCTCGACCTCTTCGCGGCGCACCACGAGACGGGGGAGCGCATCCCCGACGCGCTCTACGACAAGATGGTGCGCGCACGGACTTACCGCGCGGCTAACGCGCAGATGCGCCAGCTCGGTTTCGCGACGACCGATCTCGCGCTTCACCGCGAATACGATCCGAGCCGCGATGGTGACGTGATGGCATACGCCCGAGCCAATCTAGAGAAATACTCTTCGACGCCCTTGCCCGACGACTACGGGATGTTTGCGGGCTTCACGCACGTCTTCGGTCACCCGATTGGCTACGCCGCAGGCTACTACAGCTACAAGTGGGCCGAGGTGCTCGACGCAGACGCCTTCACTCGCTTCAAAAAGGAGGGCATCACGAGCCCGGCTGTAGGGCGGGCATTCCGAGAGACCATTCTCTCCAAAGGCAACAGCGAGGACCCAGCGAAGCTCTATCAGGACTTCATGGGACGGGAACCGAGGCTGGAGCCGCTACTGGAACGCGCGGGCTTAGTAGAATCCGACCCGCCCGCCCCCACCACGCCAGCAGCCCTACTGAACCCCGCCCCTCAAATCCACTGACACCTGGATCTCGTTCGCGACTTTGAGGCGCACGATTGACGGGACGGAAATCTCGTGGTCGGTGAGGTTGACCGGGAAGCTGGCTTTGATGCGAATCGCATCGCCCGACCAATTCACGGTACCCTTGGCCGTGACGAACTGGGTGACACCGTGGGCGGTGAACTTCCCCTTCACTTCGACCTTCGTGTCCTTGCCCTGCTTGAGGGCCTTGTTGCCCTTCTTGCCGAGGATCACCTCGCTGATCTCGAAATGTATGAAGGGGTTCTTCTTTGCGTCGAGCCAGCCGTCGCCCTGGAGGTGCTCGTCGCGGAGGTCGTTGCCGGTCCGAAGCGACGATACAGGTGCCTTGAAGTCGCCGGTCGTGGTGGTGATATCGGCGGGGTCGACGCTGAGAGCCCCGGTGACCTTGTTGGTCTTCCCAGTCATCGTCTCGAGGGGGGCGTCCGACACGAACGTCGCCTTGCTCTTCCCATCCCCGCCCACGCGGTACGTGGTCGCATCGGCGTACGACGTCGCCGGAACCGCCGCGCAAATGGCCAAAGCCAAGCTGAGTCTGCTGGTGTAGTTCATCCTCTACCCGTTCCCCTCTCGTCTTCAATTATGCCGATTTTGGACGAGACCGGCACCCCTGTATTCAGGCGGCAGCCACTATCGGCGCGGTTTCGTGGAAGATCCAGCTCTCGTTGTCCCTCGACGCTCGACCGAGCTCCCATTCGTCGCGAAAAAGGGCGACCGGGCGATTGTCGCGGTCGAGGACGGCCATCGGCACGCGGCGCGCTCGTAGCTCTTCACAGCTCGCTGCGCCCTCTACCCACCGCGCATATTGGTAGGGCAACAAGTCGAACGTGACCTTGGCGCCGTACTCGTGCTCGAGACGAAACATCAACACCTCGAACTGTAAGCGCCCAACGACACCGCACACCGGATCTTTCTCACGACCGGGCTCCGAGAAAAGCTGCACCGTGCCTTCCTCGGAGAGCTCCTGGATACCTTTTTGGAGCTGCTTTCGCTTGAGCGGGTCGCGCAAAAGCAGTCGCCCAAAGTGCTCCGGGGAGAAGCGCGGAACCGCATCGAACACCATTGGCCCCTGAGTGGAGAGCGTGTCGCCGATGCGAAAGAGCCCGGGATCGTAGAGACCGATGATGTCGCCCGCGAACGCTTCGAGAACGCTCTCGCGGTCCTGTGCGAAGAACTGCTCCGCGCGATTGAGGCGGATGGCCTTACCGAGTCGGTAGTGATGCACACGCATCCCGCCTTCGAACTTGCCCGAGCAGATGCGCGCGAACGCTATTCTGTCGCGGTGTGAGGGGTCCATGTTGGCCTGCACCTTGAACACGAACGCGCTGAAACGATCGTCGCTCGGGCTGACGGTAACTTCACCGGCGGCGGCGCGATCACCAGGCGGCGGGCACAACCCCTTGAACGAGTGAAGGAAGGGCTCGACGCCGAAGTTCGTGAGCGCACTGCCGAAAAACACCGGCGTGAGGTCGCCTGCAAGAAAGCGCTCCTCGTCCCATTCCTCGCCCGCACCGTCGAGGAGCTCGATCTCATCGCGAAGAGTCTGAGCGGGTTCTTCGCCGAGGAGCGCGTCGAGCCCGGGGTCCTCTATGCCGGTTACCTTCATCTCGGCACGCTTCGCCTGCCCTTCAGAAGAGCGTTCGAAACGCAGAACGGCTTTTCTGCGGCGATCGTACACACCCTGAAAGAGATCCCCGCTACCGATCGGCCAAGTGAAAGGCACCGTGCTTACCCCGAGCACATCCTCGACGTCGCTCATGAGCGCGAACGCATCGCGCGCGGGCCGGTCCATCTTGTTGATGAAGGTGACCACGGGGGTGTTTCGCATCCTGCAAACATGAAAGAGCTTCCGGGTCTGCGGTTCGACTCCGCGCGCAGCATCCAAGATCATGATCGCGCAGTCGGCCGCCATCAACGTTCTGTACGTGTCCTCGCTGAAGTCGTTGTGGCCCGGCGTGTCGAGCAGGTTCCAACGGATGTCGTCGTACTCGAACTGTAGGACCGAGCTGGTCACTGAAATGCCGCGCTGCTTCTCGAGCGCCATCCAGTCGCTGACGGCAGAGCGCTTGGCTTTGCGGGATTTGACCGCGCCGGCGGCGTGAATTGCGCCCCCGTAGAGCAGGAGTTTCTCGGTCAACGTCGTCTTACCGGCGTCCGGATGCGAAATGATCGCGAAGGTGCGTCGCCGCTGATATTCGTCCTGCCCCATGCCCGCGCCGCAAGATAGTCACTGTCGGCGGTTGCGCCAGTCCGCGAACGTGCTGTGATGCGGGCTTCCGATGCGCGGCCTGTTTCCAGAGATCGAGCCCTTCGATTCGGGTCACCTTCGCGTCGACGACCTGCACTCCATCTACTACGAGCAATGCGGGAATCCTGCCGGAAAGCCGGCGATTTTCGTGCACGGGGGGCCTGGGGGTGGTGCGAGCCCAGCCCATCGGCGTTTCTGGAACCCTGCGGTATATCGAATCATCTTGTTCGACCAACGCGGCTGCGGGCGCAGTACGCCACACGCCGAGCTTCGCGACAACACGACCTGGGACCTGGTCGAAGACATGGAGCGAATCCGCGAGCACCTCAGTGTCGCGCGTTGGCAATTGTTCGGAGGCTCCTGGGGCAGCACGCTGTCGTTGACGTACGCGCAGCAGCATCCGGAGCGCGTCACGGAGATGATCCTACGCGGAATCTTCCTCCTGAGGCGGCGGGAGATCCAATGGTACTATCAAGAGGGTGCGAGCCGGATCTTCCCCGAAGCGTGGGCAAAGTACCTCGAACCGATCCCGGAAGACGAACGCGACGACCTGGTGGGGGCCTACCACCGCCGGCTCACGAGCACCGACCGCGACGAGCGCATCGCCGCCGCACGGGCGTGGAGCATGTGGGAGGGCAGCACGAGCCGACTCGTTCCCGACCCTGACCTTATCCAGCGCACCGGCCACGCGACTTTCGCGGAGGCTTTCGCTCGCATCGAGTGCCACTACTTCATCAACGGCGGCTTCTTCAAGGACGACAATCAGATCCTCGAGAACATCGATCGAATCGCTCACATCCCGGCGGTCATCGTGCAGGGCCGCTACGACATCGTCTGCCCCGTGGAGAGCGCCTACGTGCTGCACCGAGCGTGGCCGGAAAGCCAGCTGATCATCGCCCAGCAGTCTGGGCATTCAGCGTTGGAGCCAGAGATCACCTCCCATCTCGTGGACGCGACAGAGCGGTTCCAACCTAGCGGGAGAACTTGCGGTACTTGATCCGGTGCGGAATATCCGCGTCGGTGCCGAGGCGGGCTTTTCTATCGGCGGCGTAGTCGGCGTAGGAGCCTTCGTGCCAGACGACTTGGCTGTCGCCTTCAAATGCCAGGATGTGCGTGCAGATCCGGTCGAGATACCAGCGATCATGGCTGATGATCATCGCGCACCCGGGGAAGCTGAGAATCGCCTCTTCGAGTGAACGCAGGGTCTCGACGTCGATGTCGTTGGTCGGCTCGTCGAGGAGCAGCACGTTTCCGCCGCTCTTCAGGAGCTTGGCGAGGTGCACGCGATTTCGCTCGCCACCCGAGAGGTTCTTGACGGGCTTCTGCTGATCGCTGCCGCGGAAGTTGAACCAGCCGACGTAGGCCCGCGACTTGACGGTGCCGCCACCAACGTCGATCTCCTCAGCGCCGCCAGTGATCTCCTTGAACACGTTGTTCGCGTCGTCGAGAGCGTCGCGGCTCTGGTCCACATACGAGAGGGTCACGGTGTCCCCCACTTTGATCGTTCCGGCATCGGGCTCTTCTTCGCCGACCAGCATCCGGAACAAGGTCGTCTTGCCAGCACCGTTCGGCCCGACGATCCCGACGAGCGCGCCTCGCGGTACGCGGAAGCTCAGGTCCTCGAAAAGGAGCTTGTCCCCGTACGCTTTTCGGATGCCCTCGACCTCGAACACCTGGGTTCCAAGGCGAGGCCCGGGCGGAATCCGGATCTCGTTCGGATCGCGTCGAGCCTTGGCCGCGTCTGCCACCAGGCTATCAAACGCGGTGATGCGTGCCTTGCTCTTCGCCTGCCGGGCCTTGGGCGACGAGCGAACCCACTCGAGCTCCCGCGCGATCTTACGCTTGCGGGCGCTGTCCTTCTTGTCTTCGAGCGCCAGGCGCTCCTCTTTCGCCTCGAGCCACTGCGAGTAGTTGCCCTGGAAAGGGTGGGCCTCGCCACGGTCGAGCTCGAGTATCCAGTCGACGATCTCGTCGAGGAAGTAGCGATCATGCGTGACCAAAATGACGCATCCCGGATACTTTTGAAGATACCCCTGCAGCCAAGCAACGGACTCCGCATCGAGGTGGTTGGTCGGCTCGTCGAGCAACAAGAGATCAGGCTTTTCGAGCAACAAGCGACAAAGCGCCACCCGCCGAGTCTCCCCTCCAGACAGCGTCTTGGGATCCGCGTCCGCCGGCGGCAAGCGAAGAGCGTCCATCGCGATCTCGAGCGTGCTTTCGAGGTTCCAGCCGTCGACCGCATCGATCTTGTCTTGCAGCGCGCCTTGCCTTTCGAGCAACTTCATCATCTCTTCGTCGCCCATTGGTTCGCCGAGCTTCATGCTGAGCTCGTTGAACTCGTCGAGAATCGCGCGAACTGGCGCCACTCCCGCCTCGACGGCTTCCAAGACCGTCTTCGCGTCGCCGAGGTCCGGCTCCTGCGGCAGGTACCCGACCTTCGCGCCGTTGCGCAGCCACGCCTCGCCGGTGAAGTTCTCGTCCTCCCCCGCCATCATCCGCAGGAGCGACGATTTGCCTGTACCGTTAACGCCGATGACCCCTATCTTGGCGTCCGGAAAGAACGACAGATAGAGGTCTTCGATGATCTTCTTGTCCGGGGGATGGACCTTGGTCACCCCCTTCATCGTGAAGATGAATTCCGCCATGAACTATTGTGCCCAGCGCCTCCTGGTCAGCCACATAGCAACGATGCCGAGCGCAATCCAACCGAGAGAGGCGGTTCTCACGGGGCTGACCGAGCAGCCTTCCGGCGTCGGCCCTTTGCCCTCAGATTCAGGAGCCCCTGAGTTGTTCTTCGGGGCGATATCGACGGTGCCCGCCTCCAGATCGAGCTCTGGGATGTCGGTGAGAATCAACCCCGGCAGCTGATTGGTCAGGGTCTTCGTCGCCGCCCCTTTGAGCGCGGTGTTGCCCGCCGCGAAGGGGCGTGGCGTGGGTCCGTCGGGCGGCCCGCCCCAGTTGCCGCGAACGGGGTTGTCGCATTCGAGCTTGCCTTCCCAGCGATGCAAGATCACGTAACGCCCCTGAAAGTTGTTGAGGCTCGAAGCTTGGGCGCGGCGCTCTTGAAGCTGTCCGCTTTGGTCGGGCATGCCGCGACCGCCGACAATCGGACCGGCCGCCCGGAACACCAAGTCCTCGTCGAGGCCGTTCTTGTCGTAGCGGTAGTGCAAACGGGTCAGCACGAAGCCCGACGGCTGCCACCGCGGCGGTGGACGCCGCCGTGGCACGACGCCGGGAATGTCCGAATAGGGATCCTCTTCCGTCGGGACGAGCACGTCGGCACCGAGTGTCGCGAGCTCGTCCGGTCGCAGAGGCGGCTCCGGGCATGGGTCGCAGCTCGTCGCATCCCAGGAGTATTCGGTCACCACGGCGCCCGGGTTCTTCTCAATCGTTCGCTCGAACAACGCGTCGTAGAAGGAACCGAAGGTCCTTCGCACGCTGTCCTCGACCACGATATTGGTGGGGATCGACGCGTTCTTGTAGTTAGCCACCTCGTAGCGCTGTTGCTTTCCGAGCAGATGCACGATGAGGTCCTGCTTTCCAGAGCTGTTGAGGAGCCCGAGTCGCACTGGCAGCGTGAAGGTCGGCGCATCGTAGTGAAAGCGGAGCGGCGAGAGCACTGCGCTGCCGTTCTGGAACTTCACCTTCTTCGCATCCACCTTGGCGACGAAGAACTTGGTGTCCTGCTCGACGTACGGCCGCAGCACCTTCTCGGCGCCCTTCGGGATGTTGTACTCGTTTTGGCGAAGCCACTTGTCGAGCCCGCCCGAGTCCTTGGCGCTGAGGATCACGATGTCGTACTCGGCCACCTTGAACTGCGCTTCGATCGTGACGCCGAGATCTTCCTCGGCGTCGGCGGCGGAAGACTTTCTCATGGCGGCCCTCGGAGCGCTGCCAGCCATCGCCTCGTACATGACCATCTGCCGGCAGGGGTCCTGCTCCCAGTACTCGACCAACCGCGGCGCCGCGAGCTTGTCGACACGCGCGAAGATCTCCGGCGGCAAGGTCTTCACGTTCTCCTCCTGCAACACGACCGGGACCGGCACGATCATGGCAAAATCTTCCGGCGGCCCCTGGTAGTTGTTCTGCATCGACAACACCGTTCGCGTGCCGTCGCGCATCATCACGACCATCGTCGCGTTGTTGTAGAGCGACGCGTCCGCCCCACTCACGTAGAACCCACAAAACGCGCGGGACGTCGCCGGCTGAGCGACGACGGCACAAAGACTAAGACCCAAAACAGCGATTGCTTGCTTCATCGATGACTCCTCAGTTGCCTTGTAGACGCCCGAGCCTTCGATTTGGATCTATTTTCTCGAAACCCCTGGAATTACGGGCTGATCACGAGTAGCTCGATATCGTACACCACCATGGTCTGCGGGCGCCCCGGCTGGCCTCGGTACGCGAGCTCCGGCGGGACCCAGAAGCGCCGCTTTTCGCCCTGCTTCATCAGCAAGATGCCCTCGCGCCACCCCGGGATCATCCTCCCGATCATAGAGCTCTTCGGAACGCCGTTGCGCGTCGCCATGAATACTTTGCCTTCGGGAGTCCAGCCCGTGTAGTTGAGCGAGACGATGCTGCTCCTCGTGGGCTGCTTGTCTCCGGTGCCTTCCTTCAACACACGCCACGCCAGACCGGATGCGCTCTTCTCCGCGTCGGCTGGCACGGCGGCCACGTCTGCAGGAGCCGCCGGCAAGTCGGTCGCCTCCGTCAGGCTGACGAGGTCGAGCTCGTACACCAGGGTGCCGCGCGGCCTACCGTCTGTCGCGGGCGTCGCTCCGGCTTCACCGAATGCGAGCCGCCCGGGAATCCAACACCGACGCTTCTCGCCTTCGACCATGAGCTCGATTGCTTCGCGCAGGCCAGGCAGCACACTCTGGGTGACGTCAAACTCGACCGGAGCTCCGCGGTTGCCGGTGTTCATGTGCATCTTGCCGTCGGTCGTCCACACGACTTGGTGCATCTTCACAGTGTCGTAGATGGCGGGATGCTCAGTGCCGGTGCCTTCGCGAAGCACGACGCACGCGAGACCCGTATCGGTCTTCTCCGCGCTCGCTGGTGCGGCCGCGACATCCGCTGGCGGCGCAATCTCGCCAGCTTGCGGGGGTGCGACGACGACTGGCCTCTCCGGCGCAGCGGCCGTCTCAGCCGCCTCATTGCTCTTGCAACCCGTGGATGCGGCCCCCATCAACAGAAGGCCAGAGATCGAAAGAATAGCAGCTCTCATCGGCTACTTCTTGATGTCGATCAGCTCGACGTCGAAGACGAGCATGCCCTGCGGGCGCCCGGGACGGCCCCCGTAGGCCAAGTCCTCGGGAATCCATAGCCGGCGCTTCTCGCCGACGACCATGAGCTGAAGGCCTTCGGTCCAGCCCGGAATCACCTGGTTCAATCCAAATGTCGCGGGGGCGCCGCGCACGATCGAGCTGTCGAACATGTTTCCGTCCGTCGTCCAGCCAGAGTAGTGAACCGTCACCATGCTGGTCGCGGCAGGATGCTCCTTGCCGGTGCCCTTCTGCAAGACGCGCGAGCCGAGGCCCGACTTGGTCTTCTTGGCGTTCTTGGGAATCGCCGCGACGTCCTTGGGCGCCTGCGGTGGCTTCGGCGCTTCCTTGAAGCTGATCAGCTCGACATCAAACACGAGCGTTCCGCGCGGCGGACCGAACGCGGCGTGTGGATCGTCGCCCTTCGGCTCGCCGTATCCGAGGTTTCCGGGAATCCAGAAACGTCGCTTCTCGCCGGCAACCATGAGCTGCACGCCTTCGGTCCAACCCTTGATCACGCGGTTGAGCGGGAACTCCGCGGGGCGGCCACGCTTGACCGAGCTATCGAACATCTTTCCATCGGTCGTCCAACCCGTGTAGTTGACGGTGACGATGTCCCACTCCTTGGGGTGGGTATCGCCCGTGCCCTCTTGCAACACGGTCCACGCAAGACCCGACTCGCTCTTCTCCGCGTTCTCGGGGGGCGCGGCGACGTCTGGAGGCGCCGGGATGTCTGCGGGCTTCGCGCCTTCGGCAACGACGTTCTGCGCTGCGGCTTCGTCTTTGGCCTCAGCCTGCTCGGCGGGCGCCTTCGACTCGGTGGCGTCGCCTTCGGAGGGCGCGGGTTCGCTGCTCTTGCAAGCGGTGAGCGAGGCGCCGAGCACCACGCAGCAGAGAAGGGCGGAGATAGCTTTCATGCGGGGGGTGGTAGCCGACCGGGCCCGCGATGTCTACTTCTCGAAACGCTTCGACGGGTCCTGCGGGTCGGCGACTTCCACGACTTCCACGACCTCACCGTCGACGTCGATGACGCCCTGCTGCCGCGCGGGGCCGCCATTGTAGCCTGGGGAATACACTTGTACGCGGCCGGTTGCGATTTGCTGCTCGAACCAACGTCGGACAATCCCGGCAATGACACGCCGCGTCGGGGGGACGACCATCGATAGGCCGGCGATGTCGGTCAGAATTCCTGGCGTGATGAGCATCACGCCGCCGATGAAGATGAGGAAGCCGTCGATGACGCCATCTTTGGGGAGCTGCTGCCGCGCCATCGCCTCTTGCCATCGGCGGATCACGCGGGCTCCCTCGAGCCGCGCGAACCAAGCGCCGAGTGCGCCCGTCAGCAGAACGAGCGCGATGGTGGGCCCCGGCCCGAGCATTCGTCCAATCGCGATCAGGAGGTACAGCTCGATCAGCGGAACGACTGTGAATAACAGGAAAAGGCGGCCCACCGAGAGATCCTAAGTCCGTTCCCGGGTCGGCGCTACCCGCTCTTTGCGTGGCGTCGCCGTTGTTCTGCTTGTAAACCCCGCGCCATGGACACGAGGGCGAGCGACGCGGCAATGGGCCCCAAATGGGGTCTTCGATGCATGTTGGGCGGCGTGCTGATGGGCCTTGCGAACCTCGTGCCCGGTATCAGTGGCGGGACGATGTTGTTGGCCGCGGGGATCTACCCTCGGTTCATCGCAGCGCTTGCGGACCTGAGTGCGCTTCGATTTCGGAAGAGCTCCATCTTCGTGCTCGCCACAGTCGGATTCGCAGCCGCCGCCGCGATCCTCCTCGGCGCAGGCCCGGTCAAGGACGCGGTGGTCGAGCACCGTTGGGCGATGTACAGCATTTTCATTGGTCTGACGCTCGGCGGTGTCCCGGTCCTCTGGCAGATGGCACGACCGGCCACGAACGCCTTTTGGACGGCCATGATCGCGGGCCTGATCGTCATGGCTGGCTTGGCATGGCTTCAGGTCTACGGCGCCAGCTCCGATGCGCATCGCGAAGGCATGATGATGATGTTCCTGGCTGGCGTTGCAGGAGCCAGCGCGATGATTCTTCCGGGCGTGAGCGGCGGCTACTTGCTGTTGGTCCTGGGCGTGTACGTCCCGGTGCTGAGCGCGATTCACGCGCTGAAGGAAGCACTCGAGGCAGGTGACCCCGCAAGCGCGACCGACCCCGTCATTGCAGTCGTGCTCCCCGTGGGCATCGGCGTCGGCGTCGGCATCCTGGTCGTCAGCAACGTCCTACGCGTCGTCCTCGAGCGATACGAGCAACCGACGCTCGGCGCCCTGATGGGCCTGCTCGTTGGCGCCGTTTTCGGCCTGTGGCCGTTTCAAGAAGCCGTGCCACCCAAAGTTGGCGAGATGTTCAAGGGCGAGACGCTGACCGCGGAGCGCCTCGCGGAGCTGACCCCGGACAAGTTCCCGACGGAGATCTACACACCGACGTTTTCGGGCGTGATGATGGCGGTGGGACTGGTGGGACTGGGGTACATGATTACGACACTGGTGGCGCGGGTCGGCGGTGCGAGAGCGTAGCGAACGAACCGGAGAATCGGTCGCGACTAGTTTTAGTTACATCCGACCCACCCACCCCCACCCGTAATCCTCCCTCCGCGCCCGGCGCTTCGCTTGGGCTTGGCGGCGCATCCGCGCCGGGCTTCGCCCTTCAGGCTCGCGCTACCGCGCATGGCAGGCGAGCTCGATAGATCAGGCGTACAACGCCTCGATGGCGTCGCCGTATCGCTCTTGCACGACTCGGCGCTTGAGCTTGAGGGTTGGGGTTAGCATTCCGTTCTCGGTCGTGAAGTCCTCTTCGCCGATGTGGATCTTGCGGGCCTTCTCGTACCCCTTGAAGTCCTCGGAGTACTTCTTGACCTCTTCTTCGATCAACGCGTGCACGGCGTCGGCGGTGGCAAGCGACGCCGGATTGGGATCGAGACCCTTTTCGACAGCCCATCCCTTGAGCGCCTCGAAGTCCGGAATGACGATCGCAACATTGTACTCTTGGTTCATGCCGTGAACCATCGCGTTCGAGATGTAAGGGGAGAGCTTCATCTTTTCCTCGAGCGGCGTCGGAACGACGTACTTGCCATTCAGAAGCTTGTATTGCTCTTTCACGCGTCCGGTGATGTGGAGGAACCCCTCATCGTCGATCATCCCCATGTCGCCAGAACGGAAGCCGCGCTGGCCGTTCTTCTCGACGAGGACCTCGGCGTTCGCCTTATCGAGGTTGTGATAGCCCTGCATGATGTTGTGGCCATAGATCAAGATCTCGCCCTGCTTCGGATCCTCGGTCGCGGAGAGATCGATCTCGATCTCCACGCCCGGAATCGGCTTGCCAACGGAGCCGATCTTGCGCGCCCCAGGGTAGTTCGCGGTGGCGATGGGAGAGGTCTCGCTCAACCCGTAGCCCTCGTAAACGGTGATACCGAGGTTGTCGATGAACTCCGCGACCTCCCTCGATATGGCGGCACCGCCACTGAACGCGTACTTGAGGCGACCCCCGAAACGCTCGCGGACCTTCGAGAACACCAAGCCGTCGAGGATGTTGAACTTGAAGTCGAGCCAGCCGCTCCGCTTGCCCTCAGCCGCCAGCCGCTTGCGCTGTTCTGCCGTGGCCATTGCAGCGTCGAAGAGCTTCTTCTTGAGGCCACCCTCTTCGTTCATCTTGGCCTGAAGGCCATCGTAGATGCGGTTGAACACGCGCGGGACGCTGATCAACAGAGTCGGCCGCACTTCCGCCAAGTTGGCCACGATCTTGTCGACCGCCTCGGCCAACCCGATCGAGGCGCCCATCGAGAGCATTCCGTGAAGCTCGACGGTCTGCCCGAATGAGTGAGCCCACGGGAGGAAGCAGAGCGAGCGATCGTCCGGCTCCATCGGAAAGACGGCGTGAATCGCGCTCACGTTGTACGCGAGGTTCCTGTGCGTGAGGCGCACACCCTTGGGATCGCCGGTCGTCCCGGACGTGTAAATGAAGACCGCGATCGCGTCGGGCCCGGGATCGATCAAATCAGAGGGCTCGTTTTGCACCAAGTCTGCGAAGGCGTGCTCGCCCCCTTGCGGCGTCCCCGACAGGAGGACGACTTCCTCGAGCTCAGGAAGATCGTCACGGAAGTTGCGGACGCGCTCGGCGATCTGCTCATTCGCGACGAAGAGCAGCTTCGCTCCGCAGTCTTTGATGATGTGCTTCCAGTCCTTGTCGAGCTGCGACTCGTACATCGCGACGTACGTGGCGCCCAAGCCGTAGGCAGCGTAGGCACCCATCGCCCATTCGGGATTGTTGTTCGCAATGATGGCGACTCGGTCGCCGGCTGCCACGCCGAGCTTCTGAAGTGCGGTACGCAAACGGCGGACCTGATCCCCCCATTCCCCGTAGGTCATCCAGTGCCATTGGCCGTCGCGCTTGAGGCCAAAGAGGGAGCGGTCGGGGAACTTCTCCATCGACCGGTTGAAGACTTGAACGAGGCTTTCGAACTTGGGCTGGAACTCCGGCATGCCCCGGGATCTACCAATAGATCTACAGCACGCACGCGAAAAGAATGCGCTAGTTGCTCAGCAGCTCGTCACATTCGGCGCTGATGTAACCGAGGGCGACGAGCTGCTTGCAGAGCTCGGGCGTCATCTCCTGCTTCTCCTGCTCGAGACCGGGCTTCTTCGTACCGGCGGAGCTCGTAGACCCGGCCAACCAGTGCCCGCGGTCTTGGGCGCCGAGGAACTGCCCATGCAGCATTCGGAGGTAGCGTTGCGCGATGGGGTTCTTGGTCCCGTCGAGCTCGGTCTTCTCCCAGTAATCATTGCCGAGGTCGAAGACCACGTGTGAAAGATTGCCGCGAATGATCAGCTTCCAGTCGCCCCCGCGAATCACGCGACGGTGGTCGAGGAAGTCGCTGAACGCGACGTAGGGCGCCAGGGGCCAGTCGCCGCGCATGAAGCCGAGCAAGCTCCGGCCTTCGAACTGATCCGGAATCGAGACACCCGTCGCCTCGAGCACCGTCGGCCCGATGTCCATCGTGCTGACCACCGGTCCGATGCGAAGGCTCGCCGGAACGACCCCGGGCCACCGGAAGATGAGCGGAACGCCGAGCAACTCCTGGTACACCGAGTGCCCGTGACCCCACGAGCCGTGCTCCTGAAACTCCTCGCCATGGTCGGAGGTCACCACCAGTATGGTGTTCTCGTCGAGACCGAGCTCTGTGAGCTTTGCGAGAAACCTGCCGAAGTGCTCGTCGTGGTAGCTGATTTCTCCGTCATGGAGCGCCTCGATGCGCTCCTTGTCGCGGGCGGTGAACTTGTACTTCTTCGGGTTCTTCTTGGCCTCGTCGAGCATCAAATGCGTACGACGATTCTTGACCTGGCCATTGTAGGGCGCCGGGTCGTACATCTTGAGGTACTTGTCGGGTGGGTCATACGGCACGTGCGGATCGATCGTCTGGATGTAGACGAAAAATCGGCTGTCTTTGTTCTTCTCGATCCAGGTCTGCGCTTCACCGAAGACATTCGACGCATTCGTATTCCGCTGCTCACGTATGTAGTTCGTGTAGTGGTCCCAACCTTGGTCGAACCCAAACGCGTTCGACACGTAGCCATTCGCGATGAAGCTCGCGGTCTTAAAGCCCTTCTTTTGATAGACCTCACTCAACATCAGCGCGGAGCGCGGCAGCTTGGACGCGTCTTCTTTCGTCCTGTGTGTGGCCGGATGAAGCGACGTGAGGACGCTCGCGACCGAGGGTTTCGTCCAGTTCTCCGGCGACTGCGCGCGCTCGAACAAGGCACCTTGTGAGACGAGCTGGTCGATCGCTGGGGTCTTCACCCGGGTTTGCGGATAGTACGCTTGGAGCTTGCTCGCGCGGAGGGTGTCGATGAGGAGGACAACGACGTTCCGGGCGGGTTTCTCGACGGTGACCGGCTCGCCCGCGCTGCGGAGGACTCGGACGTCGCTCAACGCAATGTCTGCCTCACCCTGATTGGTGAATCGAAGCCGCGAGACTTGGCCGCCGAGGGCTTTGAGCGAGAGCTGCCGATCGTTCCAGGATCGCTCCGCCGTGACGCGCTCACCCGAGCTCGATGTATCGCTTTTCATATCCACGGCCAGGGCCGACGAGGCCGAGGGGGCGGCAACGCCAAACGCCAAGATGCCGTCGCTCGGCACTTCCACGAACCAATCGAGTCGCGCCCCTGGCCGCAGGACGACGGCTCTACGCCTCGAGCCGGCGTCGACCGGCTGCACCACGAGCTCGCTCGGAGCCTGCGGGGTCTCGCCCTCCGCAGGCTTCGGCTCGAGCACGAGCCAATCCATGGCGATCGAACGCGACTTGCCGCGCACCGGTGCGGTTCGGGTGGCGCGCAACATGATCGAGTTCTCGCCAGCGCGGAGCTTGTCCTCTGGGATCGGAATTACGATCTCCTGAAAGCCCTCTCCTTTGGAGACACGAGCCTCGCCGGCAGTCTTGCCGTTGACGTACGCAATGAGCGCGCCCGTGGCGTACGCTTTGGCGCGGAACCTGAGCTGCATCGGCCCGAGGGTCTCGACCGGCAGATAGAGCCGCGCGGTCTTGCCGAAGGTCGAGACCGTCACGCCGGCTTCGCGGCTCTCGCCCAGCCAGCCGCTGTTCCAGTTCCCGATGGTGTACTTCGGCCGCGCCGCCGTGCCCAAATCGATGAAGAGCCCTGCAGGATCGTAGAAGTCCGCGAGGTGCACGAGGGCGAGGAGGTCTTGATAGACCGCGGTCCCCTTCGGGATTTGGGCGAGCGGGACAGTAGCCGCGGGCTCGGCGCGCTCGGGGGTTCGGGCCTCAGCGGACGTGGGCTCGGCCGACCGACCGTGGGCGGATGGATGCTCCGCCACCTCTTCGTCACAGGTGACTCCCAACAAGCAAACGATGAAAACAAGCGCCAGGCGGCTCTTCATAGGCCTTCCCCCTCGGGCGTTCGGCTACCACGGCCAGGACGGGGGGGCAAAGGTGCTGCGCGACCGCACACCGCTCCAATGTGCTAGTGAAGGAGATCAATGGACGGCAACGGCGAGCCACGCACCTGGAGCGTGAAGAAGAGCGCGAAGCTCTACCAGATCAAGGGCTGGGGAGAGCCATACTTCCACATCAACGCGAACGGTCACGTGGAGGTGCGGCCAGACCCGGCACAAGACCGGGCGATCGACCTCTACGATCTCACCAGGCAGCTCGGCGAACGCGGCCTCGACCTCCCTCTGCTCATCCGGTTCCCGAACATTCTGCACGACCGAATCCGGCTGCTAAACCAATGCTTTGAAAACGCGATCCGCGAGTACGGGTACGAGGGCGAGTACCGCGGTGTGTTTCCGATCAAGGTCAACCAGCAGCGTCACCTCGTGGAGGAGATCGTCGAGTCGGGTAGGCCTTGGCGTTTCGGGCTGGAAGCCGGCTCGAAGCCTGAGCTCTTGATCGCGCTCGCAGCGATGGAAGATGAAGACGGATTCATCATCTGCAACGGCTACAAGGACCTGGCCTATCTCGAAACGGCGCTCGTCGCGCAGAGGTTCGACAACACCGTCGTCGTCGTGCTCGAACGCATCGAGGAGCTCGACCTGGCATTCCGCGCCTCCGAAAAGCTCGGCATCCGTCCCTGTCTCGGCGTGCGCGCCAAACTGAGCAGCAAGGGCATGGGGCGCTGGGCCGACTCCGCCGGCGATCGCGCGAAGTTTGGCCTCACGATGTCGGAGATCGTCCGCGTCGTCGACGAGCTCGAAAAACGCGAGATGCTCGACTGCCTCAAGCTCCTGCATTTCCACATCGGGAGCCAGGTCTCGAGCATCATCCCAGTGAAGAATGCGATGCGCGAAGCGGGGCAGATCTATGTCGAGCTCATGAAGATGGGCTGCAAGATGAGCTTCCTCGATGTCGGCGGTGGCTTGGCAGTCGACTACGACGGTTCGAAGACGGACTTCCGCGGGTCGATGAACTACGACATCCAGGAATACGCGTACGACGTCGTCGCAGGCATCCAGGAGGCGTGCGAGAAGGCACAGGTGCTCGTGCCGACCATCGTCAGCGAGAGTGGGCGCTCGATCGCCGCGTATCAGTCGGTCTTGGTCTTCGACGCGTTAGGCGTCGATCACATTGATTTTGAAGGGCCCACAGAGCCGTCGACCGAAGACCATCGGATCCTCGACGAGTTCTACGAAACCTGGAAAGGCATCCAGCCGAAGAACGTCCAGGAGTCCTGGCACGACGCGCAGCAGGCGCTCGAAGAAGCGCGAAGCCTCTTCAAGTTCGGCTACCTCGGCATCCGCGAGCTCGCCCGAGCGGAGCACTTGTTCTGGAGTTGTTGCGAGAAGATCCGTCAGTGCATGAAGCGCCTCAAGTACGTCCCTGAAGAGCTTCATGCGGTCGACGAGCTGATGGGCGCCCTCTACTACTGCAACTTCTCGCTGTTCCAATCGGCACCGGATATCTGGGCCATGGATCACCTCTTCCCTTTCATGCCGATTCATCGTCTCGGGGAGGAGCCGACCGTCCGCGCGCGGCTCGCCGATCTCACCTGCGACTCAGACGGCGTCGTCGATCACTTCATCGACGTCGAAGAGGTGCAACACTCACTCGACCTTCACCGCGTCGAGCCCGGGCAGCACTACTACCTCGGGATGTTCCTCGGCGGCGCATACCAGGAGATCCTCGGCGACCTACACAACCTCTTCGGCGACACGAACGCCGTTCACGTGCGTCTCGAGGACTACGGCTACAGCGTGGCGAACGTGATCAAGGGCGACGCCATCGACGAAGTGCTGCGCTACCTTCAGTACGATCCTGAAGAAATGGTCGAGCGCGTTCGCAAGCAAGCCGAGCGGGCGCTGAACCAGGGACGAATGACGTTGCCACAGCTACGCACCTTCATGCTGCACTACGAGGAGAGCCTGCGGGGGTACACGTATCTGAAGGGTGATGCGTAGTTGGTTTGGTTTAACTAAGACCACTTTCGACATTCCGCTTACCAGCCGCTAGCTTGAAAGCAGTGGATCTGGTCGATTTTCGAGAAGCGCTTCTGCAGCAGATGGAGCGAAAGACGCACTGGGCCTGGCCGGCCTTTACGGGCGGGCTGGTGCCGAAAGACAAACTCCACGTACATCTCGAGCAGGAGTGGGAGGTCTACGTTCGCGACTTCCCGGTGATGGTGGGCCGCGCGTACGTGCAATGCCCAATCGCCGAGGTCCGCCGCGAGCTCGCCGAGAACCTCTACGAAGAGGAGACGGGAGGCCTTGCGGCCGGCAGGCCACACCCGGAGCTGTTCATGATGTACCCCGAGGGGCTCGGCATGGACCTAGCGCGATTCGAGCAAGTGGAGCTCTTGCGGGCGGCGCGCGCGTATCGCGACTTTCTCGATGACGCGACGATCAATCGCGGCTGGTCCGTGGCTGCTGCAATTGCAACTCTGTTCATCGAGGGCACCGCATACGAGCGGCACGAGCTCGACGACAGCGCACCGGCACGCCCACAACCAGCGCTCGAGGATCACCCGCTGGCAAAGCACTACGGACTACCGGTCGAGTGTCTCGCACTCACGAAAGCGCACCGATCGGTCGAGGGCGATCATCGGAAGGCTGCGTGGCGAGTCATGCTCGACCACGTCCCCGCCAATGATCGCGAGGGCGTCGTCGCCGCGATGACGCAAGCCGTCGATGCCTGGCTCGCGTATCGCGACGAAGTGGCGGAAGCCTGCGGGGTTGAGCGCGACGCACTGTCCTTGACGGCGTAGCTGCCGAGGGTGTCTTGCGGGCGGGAGGGGCGCGCTGCTGCCTGCAGGTGGTCACGACAATTTCTTCTTCTCTACCTTGCCCATCGCGTTTCGTGGGAGCTCATCCAAGAAGTGCAGCGCTCGTGGACGTTTGTGGGGGCTTAGCTGCTTGGCTGCGTGGGAGACGAGCGCCGCTGGGTCTTCTTCGTGTCCCGGTTTCAACACGATGAACGCCTCGATCCGTTGGCCGAGATCATCATCCGGTACGCCTACGATGGCCGCCTCTCGAACGGATGGGTGCTCGAGCAGACACGCTTCGATCTCGCCGGCGCCGACTCGGTAGCCGCCGGTCTTGATCAGGTCGGTGCTTCGGCGCCCGAGGATGCGGATGGCGCCCTCCTTGGTTCGAGTCGCGAGATCACCCGTGTAGAACCAGCCGTCGGCGTCGAGCACGTCGGCGGTGGCGTCCTCGCGATTGAGGTAGCCCGCGAACACTGCGTCGCTTCGCACCGCAACCTCTCCAATCGTTTCGTCGTCGTGCGCGTCGAGGGCGTTCCGTTGCTCGTCAACCAGCTTGAGCTCGACGCCAGGTAGCGGCGGTCCGACGTAGCCCGGCATTGGGGAATGAGATGCTGGCACGCCACAGTTGATGAGGGTTTCGGTCAAACCGTAGCGCTCGTGTACGCCGCGGCCCGTGAGTGCTGCGATCAGCTCGTGCTCCCTGAGAGAGAGGCCGGCCGAGCCGGATACGAGCAATCTCGGTTTGCGAAGAGCCTCGCAAAGGGTCGGGCTCTCTTCAGCCGCTTCGGCGATGCGATGGTACATCGTTGGCACCGCGAAGCACATGGTCTGCTCGTGCCGCGGGTCGGTTAGCGCCCGTGCAATCGCTTCGGGGCTGAACTTCGGAACGTAGTGAAGCGCGCCGCCGACACGGAGGCTTCCGAAGAGCCCGAGCACAAGTCCATGTGCGTGAATCAGTGGCAACGAATGGACGACGGTGTCGCGTTCGGTCCACGCCCAGGCCTCGATCAGGGAATCGAGGTTGGCCGCGATGTTCCGCCGCGTGATCGCGGCTCCCTTGGGCGGGCCGGTCGTTCCGGAGGTGTAGAGAATGAGCCCGGCCACGGCATCCTCCGGAATCTCGGGCAGCGAGCCGCCGCCCGGCGCATAGGCCGCGCGAAGCGACGGCACGTGGACGAGCTCGTGCGGCACCTCGAAGCTCTCCGTACAGAACGCAAGCTTGGGCTTGGAATCGTTGAAGATGTGGGCAACTTCGCCGACCGCTAGCTTGGGATTCAGCGGAATCGTCGTGACCCGAGCCGCAAGATTGCCCACCATCGCGGCAGCGGTCGAAAGGCTAGGCTGTGCCCACACCGCGACGCGATCGCCCGCGCCAACACCCACACCCTCGAGGACCGCCATGTGCTGAAGCGCGGCGTCGGCAAGCTCGGCGTAGGTCCAGGCGAGGTCGTCGATGACGAGAGCGAGCCGGGCGTCAGCTTTGCTGAGGCGGGGGAAGAGGGAGGACACCGGGAATCGATACCAGTTCACTGAGCCGTTGTCAGCGGCAGTGGCAGCGGCAGTGGCAGCGGCAGCGTTCAGCGCCAGCTTTCAGCGTCAGCGTTCAGCGCCAGCGTCAGCGTTCAGCGCCAGCGTTCAGCGCCAGCGTCAGCGTCAGCGTCAGCGTCAGCGCCAGCGTTCAGCGTCCAGCGCCAGCGCCAGCGTCAGCGCCAGCGCCAGCGTTCAGCGCCGGCGTCAGCGCCAGCGAAACGCGACTGGCGTCGGGAGGTTTTGGTTAAATCCACCCGCCCACCCCCACCCGTAGTCCTCCCTCCGCGCCCTGCGGGCTTGGCGGCGCATTGCGCCGGGCTTCGCCCTGCGGGCTCGCGCGCAGCGCCAGCGCCAGCGCCAGCGCCAGCGTCAGCGCCAGCGCCAGCGCCAGCGTCAGCGCCAGCGCCAGCGCCAGCGCCAGCGTCAGCGCCAGCGCCAGCGTCAGCAAGACGCAACTGGCGTCGGGAGGTCTTTGTTAGATCCACCCGCCCACCCCCACCACGTAGTTCGGCGTCAGCGCTCCGCGCGGAGCCCTATTGCTCGACGGGGAAGCCACCACTTCCCCATTCGTTCCACGACCCATCGTACAGACGCACGTCTTCGTAGCCGAGCGCCGTCAAGGTCAGCCACGCGAAGGAGCCTCGCCAACCGGAGACGCAGTACGTCACGGTCGTCGCGCTCGGGTCGAGGCCTTCGTACAAAGCGTTGAGCTCGCTCTCCGGCAGGAGGAAGCCGTCGCCTAGATTCCTCGTCCAGTTGACGCTGCGAGCCGAGGGGATTCGGCCCGCCGCATACTCGCGGTCCGAACGAGCATCGATCAATTGAATGGAGGGCGAAACGAACGGGGCGCCCCCGAGCTGTTCGAGCACCCAGTCGCCAGTTGCGCGCAAGCCGTCATCCACGCCGACGATCGTGTAGTCGCTTGGCTCGGCGCTCGGCGGGACGGTCTCGAGCGCGCCCCCGGCCTCGACCCACGCCGCATAGCCACCATCGAGGTAGCGGACGTCGCCATGGCGGTAGTAGCTGAGGCTCCACACGACACGCGACGGGTCGTACTCTTGAGGAGCGCCGTACACGACCGCAATGGTTTCGTTGCGGAGGCCCGCTTCGCGGAGCACCGCTTGCGCGTCCATCGGTGGCTTGATCTGCGAAGAGATGCCGTCGATCGTGGTGGAGAGCTCGCTCGGAAGCAGGTGGATGGCGCCCGGAATACGAGACACGTCGTAGCCGGAGCCCCGCGTGTCGATGAGCTGAACGCCCGGGTCGTTCAAGTGCTCCTCGACCCAAACAGCGTCGACCACCAGGAGCGAAGAAGGCGGCGCGCACTCTTCCGCCGTGAGGCCCGGACACTCGCTCGACGGGCTACCCCCGCCGCAACCGAGCAACACTAACAACAAAGCCGGCGCGGCAGTCCTTCTAAGCATCGCGTGACTCTACCCCAAAGCCGCGAAATGCGGTACGAGAGGCCGAACGATGTTCGATCCTACCAAAACCATCGTCATTGCGAACCCCATGGCGCGGCACGGATTCGTCGGTGAGAACTGGCCCGAGCTGAGCGCCAAGATCCGGCACGCCCTGGGACCGGTCGAGCTGAAGCTGACCGACTCGCGCGGCGACGGCCTTCGAGTCGGCAAGGAGGCAATGAGCAAGGGCGCCCGAACGGTGATTTCGTTTGGCGGCGACGGCACACACAGTGAAATCGTAGACGCCATCATGCAGTCCGAGCTCAACAGGGAAGTCACGATGGGCATCCTTCACGCCGGCACCGGCGGCGACTTCCGGCGGATGATCCCGGGCGCCGAGGAGCTCGAAAGCGCGTGCAAAGTCATCCGGGAAAAGCCCGCCGTTCCGATCGACATCGGCTGGGTGCAATACGTCCATGACGAAGGCCATTCCGAAGGCCGCTACTTCCTCAACATTGCCTCGATGGGGATGGGCGGTCTCGTCGACCGCCACGTGGCGGCCTCGAAATCGAAAAGTGGCGGAAAGGCGAAGTACTTCAAGGCGGTGCTACGGGCGAACATGCAGTACAAGCCCGCAAAGATCCGACTTCGCGTCGACGGCAAGGACAAAGGGGAGCACGAAGTAAGCAACGTCTGCGTCTGCAACGGCCGTTGGGCGGGCGGCGGCATGATGTTCGCGCCCGACGCGCGCGTGGCCGACGGTGCGTTCGACATCATCTTGATCCGCGCGACGTCGACGCTCCGTGGTCTTCCGGTGATGGCCGGGCTCTACAAAGGCACCCACGTCCGTTCCCCGCTGGTGAGCACCTATCGCGGACACCACGTCGAGATCGACATCATCGAGAACACCGCCTGGATGGACATAGACGGCGAGGCCCCCGGCGTCGGACCGGCCGAGTTCCGGCTGCATGAGCGCGCGCTTCGAGTAATCGGCATAGGGGCGGAATTCATTTGAGGCATCTCCGGCCCGCGTGATGCCAAATTGGCGCTATGCTGGGACGGATGGCCCGTCCCTATTTCGGCACGTCCACTCCCATTCCGTTTGCGCACCGTGGCGGCGCAAAGCGCTGGCCGGAAAACACAATGCTCGCGTTTCGGAACGCAGCGGAGCTCGGCTACCGACACATCGAAACGGACATTCACGAAACCGCGGATGGCCGTTTCGTCTGCTTCCACGACCGCACGCTCGAGCGAACGACCAACGGTCACGGCAACCTCGCGGACCACACGCTCGCGGAGCTCCAACGCCTCGACGCGGGCTACCACTTCGTCGAGGCGGGAAGCTACGCCTTCCGAGATGCCGACGTGCGCATCCCAACACTCGACCAAGCGCTCGAGCTCAGCGCGGACATTCGCTACAACCTCGAGATCAAGCCCAAGGACCCGACGCTCGCGAAGCGGGTTTGGGAGTACATCGAGCATCACGGCATTCACGACCGCGTGCTGGTCGCGTCCGAGCACGATGAAGTCACGGAGGCGTTCCGCGACTACAGCCGCGGACGTGTGGCGACTTCGCCGGGCCGCAAAGGTGCGATGAGCTTCTGGGGGCGTGTCCTTTCGGGCACATGGAGGCACGCGATGTTCCCTTTCGACGCGCTCCAGATCCCCCCGGTCTTCCGCGGGATGAATGTCATCACGCCGCAGTTCCTGGATGCGGCGCATCACCACGGGATTCAGGTACACGTTTGGACCATCGACGAACCCGCCGAGATGTTCGAGCTCGTCACCGCGGGGGTCGACGGGATCATGACGGACCTGCCGGATGTCCTTTTCGAGGTTTTGGCTAAATCCTAGCTCGGCGAAGGAACCTATGTTGTGATGGGGCCAGCATGAAACCACCGATGCTGCTGTTCGCGACCGAGCGCTATCAAGAGCTCGGGGAAGACATCGCCGGCGCTGGCGACTTCGACTTGGGTGCAATCGAGCGCAAGGTCTTTCCCGACGAGGAACGCTACCGGCGGATCGAGACCGACTGCGCGCGCCGCGACGTCGTGCTGGTCGGCGGTACGGTCGACGACTTCGACACGCTGGAGATCTACGACCTCGCGTGCGGCCTCGTGCACCTCGGTGTTCACACGTTGACACTCGTACTGCCGTGGTTCGGCTACCAAACGATGGAACGCGCTTCGAAGCGGGGGGAGATTGTGGCGGCGAAGAACCGCGCGCGCTTGCTGTCGTCAGTGCCCGCTGCGGGCTCCGGGAACCGCGCGGTGTTGGTCGACCTTCACTCGGAGGGCATTCCGCACTACTTCCAGGGCAACATTCGCCCGGTTCACCTGCACGCGCGCTCGGTCGTCCTGCAAGCCATTCGCGATTTCGGCGGCGAGGACTTCGTCCTCGGAGCCACCGACGCCGGCCGTGCGAAGTGGGTCGAGAGCCTGGCCAACGACTTGCTCGTGGACGCCGCATTCGTTTTCAAGCGCCGACTATCCGATACCGAGACCGAGGTCACCGCACTGGCCGCAGACGTGGAAGACCGCGCCGTCGTCATCTACGACGACATGATCCGCACAGGCGGCTCGCTAATCTCAGCCGCGAAGAGTTACAAGGACGCCGGCGCAAGCGAAGTCTATGCAGTTTGCACGCACGGCGTGTTCGCACACGAGTCGCTCGAGAAGATTCAAGACAGCGGTGTCCTCGAAGGCATCGCATGTACCAACACGAGGCCGCATGTACAGGAGCTGGCCGATGGGGATTTCCTCCGCGTGTACTCGGTCGCGGATCTGATCGCGCAGTTCTTGAGTGAGAGCGTCTAGCTACTCACCGAATTTGCGCACTTGCCTAACGAGCTCCTGGATCTGCTCAGATGTCAGCAAGTCGGCGAACGCCGGCATCGTGGGCGGATTGCCGCCGGCGATCGTTCGGGCGATCGCAGCATCGTCGACGCTGCCCTGCCATTCGGTCGTGGCAAAGCTGATCCCGACCACGCTTCCGCCCTGTCCCTCGGCACCATGACATGCGGCGCAGTTCCGCATCCACAAGAGCTCGCCAACCGTTAGGTCCGGGGCGTCCTTCTGCGGAACGCGGTTGGGGTCAATTTGGGTATCGGGTGGATGGGCATGGTCTTCGGCAGTCCATTCCCGGAGCTCTTCCGATTCACTTGAACAAGCCGCCAAGAGCAGGCAGGCGATCACGACTTTGAATTGCACCCCGCCCCCTTAGCCTATCCGCCGATGAGGCTCATCCCGACGCGCTCATGTTCGTGTTCGTCCGGCTCGAGGAAGTGGTGGCCTCGATCCTTGCCCGACAACGACCACACCATCGCCCAAGCGAGGTCGAGGTCGCTGCCGCCGGCCCGCATGATGTCCCGGAGGCTAATCGCCCGGCGGGAGGCCAGGCAGGCGCGCACGTCGCCGCGCGCGGTCACCCGAACTCGGTTGCAGGTATCGCAGAACTCGTTGCTGATCGGCGTGATGAACCCCACCCGGCCGCCGGAACCGTCCCGAGCAGCCAAATATCGTGCCGGACCATGTCCTTCGACGCCCGTGGGGGTGTCTCGGCATACCTTGGCCCCTAGCGCCTCGACGACGTCATCCGCGGTCATTCGCATCGCAGCTGGCAGCTTCGCGCCCTCCCCGAGCGGCATCAGCTCGATGAAGCGAGGCGTCACGCCGAGCGACCACGCCCAGTCGACGATCTGAGCGAGCTCAGCGTCGTTCCGGCCACGAAGCGGCACGGTGTTGAGCTTGACCTCGAGCCCGACGTCGAGAGCGGCGTGAATGCCCGCAAGGACCCTGCCGAGGTCTCCCCCACGCGTCAGCTCTCGGAAGCGGTCCGCATCGAGCGTATCGATCGACACGTTGACCCCGAAAAGGCCCGCATCGCGCAGAGGGCGCGCGAGCTCGGACAAGCGCGTCGCGTTCGTCGTCATCACCAACTGCTCGACCTCGGTGCGCCGGTGCACCAGCTCGACCATGCGAACGATGTCCTTCCGGACCAAGGGCTCGCCTCCCGTGAAACGAACCCGACGGATCCCCGCGAGCGCAAACACCGACACCAATCGTGACGCCTCTTCGAACGTCAGCAGGTCGCGGCGCACCGCGTGCTCGTCCTCACCACTCGGCGGCATGCAGTAGACGCATGCAAGATCGCAGCGGTCGGTGACGCTCAGCCGGAGATAGGTGTACCGTCTCCCGCGCGCATCGCGCAGAAGCGGGATCAGATTGAAATCGTCGGGGCGCGCGGGCCACTGTTCGTAAACCGCGGACCGACTCTCCAACATGGGCAGGCGATGCACCGGCTGAGTCTAGGGATCTTGAGCAACCGGTCAACGGCGTCGAAGGGCTCGGGTGGCGCGCTTGACTTCACCTGCGCGGGGTTTCAGGCTCTCGTCTTACACTGAATCACGGTTCATTTTCAGGAGCGCAGCGCATGGAATCGAACGGAACGCGCGTCGCAGTCGTAGCCGGACTGCGCACCCCTTTCGCAAAACAATGGTCAGCGTATCGAGAGGTCAGCGCCCTCGATCTCGCCAACATCGTCGTCTCTGAGCTGCTGCAGCGAGTCGACCTCGACCCGAAAGAGATCCAGCAGGTCGTCTACGGGCAGGTCGTCCCCTCAGTTGAAGCGCCGAACATCGCGCGAGAGATCGTGTTGGCCACTGGAATGCCAAAAAGCATCGATGCGTACAGCGTTTCGCGGGCGTGCGCCACGAGCTACCAGTCGACCGTCAACGTTGCCCAGGCGATCATGACTGGCGCGATCGACACCGGCGTCGCCGGCGGCGCCGACAGCGCGAGCAACGTGCCCATCACGGTGACCAAACGGCTTGCAGAGGCGCTCATGGAAGCGACGAAGGCTCGAAGCGTGGGTGAGCGTCTGCAGGCGTTCCGCGGTCTTCGGCCTCGCGACTTCGCGCCGCAGCCCCCCGCGATCAAGGAGTTTTCGACCGGCCTTTCGATGGGCGAGAGCGCCGAGAAGATGGCCAAGGAGAACCACATCAGCCGCGAAGCGCAGGACGAGTTCGCGCTTCGGAGCCACGTCCTCGCTGCGAAGGCCTGGGCCGAGGGCAAGCTCGATGACGAAGTGATGGAGGTCTTCGTCCCAAACCGCTTCAAGGAATCGATTCGGGAGGACAACCTCGTCCGCAAAGACGGTGAGCTCGAGAAGTACGCCAAGCTCAAGCCGGCTTTCGACCGCAAGCACGGCACCGTCACGGCGGGCAACAGCTCTCCGCTGACCGACGGCGCGAGCGCGCTTCTCCTCATGCGGGAAGACAAGGCCAAGGCGCTTGGCTTCGACGTGCTCGGTTTCATCCGGAGCTACGCGTTCGCCGCACTCGACCCAGCAGGGCAGCTCCTGATGGGCCCGTCGTACGCGACTCCAATCGCGCTCGACCGCGCGGGCATCACGCTCTCGGACCTCGACTTGGTCGACATGCACGAAGCGTTCGCCGCTCAAATCCTATCGAATACGCAGGCTTTCGAGTCCAAGGAATGGTCGGAGAAGCATCTCGGCCGCTCCGAAAAGATCGGCGACATCGACTGGGACAAGTTCAACGTAACGGGTGGCTCAATCTCGATCGGCCATCCGTTCGCAGCGACCGGCGCCCGTCAGATCACCCAGACCCTCCGCGAGCTCAGGCGGCGCGGCGGTAACTTGGCCCTTTGCACCGCCTGCGCAGCTGGCGGTTTGGGCGCAGCCATGGTTTTGGAGGCAGAGTGATGGCGAACGAAGGACTCACCATCGAAAAGCGCGGCGACGGCGTAGCCATCGTTCGCATGGATATCCCGGGCGAGTCGATGAACACGCTCAAGGCAGACTTCGTCGACACCTTTAGCAGCGTGTTTGACGAGATCGAAAACGATGCGGACATCAGGGCTGTCGTTTTCACCTCGGGCAAGAAGGACAGCTTCATCGCCGGTGCCGACATCTCGATGCTCGAATCGGTGAGCTCTGCCGAAGAGGGCGAGCAAACGGCGCGCGCCGGGCACGCGGTGATGAACCGAATCGAGGCCTTCTCGAAGCCCGTCGTTGCAGCAATTCACGGTGTCGCCCTCGGGGGCGGCCTCGAAACCGCGCTGGCCTGCCATGCGCGCGTCGCGAGCGACAGCAAGAAGACCAAGCTAGGACTTCCGGAATCACAGCTCGGCTTGCTCCCGGGAGCCGGCGGCACCCAGCGACTTCCGCGGCTGATCGGCGTTCAGCCCGCACTCGACATGATGCTGACCGGCAAGCAGGTGGCCGCCAAGAAGGCCCGCAAGCTCGGCTTGGTAGACGACGTGGTGCCGCCCTCGATCCTGCTCGAAACGGCCGCAGATTTGGCGCTATCGCGTATCGGCTACAAGGCCAAGCCCGAAAGCTTCATCGATCAGCTGAAGGACACAGACGCGCTCGCCGAGGCGGCACTGACGAAGAACCCGGTCGGTCGCAAGGTGCTCTTCGACCAGGCGCGCAAACAGCTCCACAAGCAGACCCGCGGGAACTACCCGGCGCAGGATCTGATCATCGACGTGGTGCGAGCTGGCTTGGAAGGCGGCTTTCAGGCCGGCCTGGACGCTGAGGCGCGCGCATTCGGCCGACTTCTGATGTCACCTGAGGCCGCCAATCTGATGAGCATCTTCTTTGCGACGACGGCGCTCAAGAAGGACACCGGAGTCGACGACCCCGAGGTGAAGGCTCGCCCGGTCAAGAAGGTCGGTATGCTCGGTGCGGGTCTGATGGGTGCGGGCATCGCGTATGTCACCACCTCGGTCGCCAAGATCCCGGTCCGGCTCAAGGACCGTGACGCGGACGGCGTCATGGCCGGGCTTCGCTACATCCGCGGCATCATCGACGGCCGCGTGAAGCGCAAGCGGCTCGACGAACAGGGCGCCAATCATCTCATGCTCCAAACGACGGGCACGACCTCGTACGAAGGCTTCCAGGACATCGACGTGGTGATCGAGGCGGTATTCGAGGACCTTTCGCTCAAGGGGCAGATGGTCCGCGACGTCGAGGCTGCTGGGCGCGAGGACGTGATTTTCGCGTCGAACACCTCCTCACTGCCCATCACCAAGATCGCGGCGGCAAGCAAGCGCCCGGAGACCGTCATCGGGATGCACTACTTCTCGCCGGTGCACAAAATGCCACTGCTCGAGATCATCGTCACCGATCAGACGGCGGATTGGGTCACCGCAACCTGCGTCGAGCTAGGCAAGAAGCAGGGCAAGCACGTCATCGTCGTGAAGGACGGGGTCGGGTTCTACACCAGCCGCGTGCTCGCGCCGATGATGAACGAGGCGGCGTACCTCGTCGCCGAGGGTGTCCCAATCGAGAAGATCGACACGGCGATGCTCAACTGGGGCTTTCCCGTGGGTCCCATCAAGCTGACCGACGAGGTCGGTATCGACGTGGGCGCCAAGGTCGGCAAGATCATGCTCGGCGCCTTCGGCGAGCGGATGGCGCCGCCCGACGGGCTGAGCAAGCTCATCGAGGACGAGCGCTTCGGTCGGAAGAACGGACGGGGCTTCTACCTCTACGGAGAGAAGAAGAAGAAGGGCGTCGACGAGTCGGTCTACGAAGTGCTCGGTGTCGAGCCGAACAACAAGAGCGTCTCGGACGAAGACATCGCCTGGCGCTGTGCCCTTCAGTTCGTGAACGAGGCTTGTCGCTGCTTCGGCGACGGCATCCTCCGGAGCGCGCGCGATGGCGACATCGGCGCGGTTTTCGGCCTCGGCTTCCCCCCGTTCCGCGGCGGGCCGTTCCGATTCGTCGACCAGATCGGCGCGAAGGAGGTCCTCGGACGCCTTCGAGAGCTCGAAAAGAAGCACGGGCCTCGCTTCTCACCGGCGCCGGTCCTCGAGGAGATCGCTCGGAGCGGGCAGACCTTCCACGGCGACAACCCCGTACAGCCGGGCCAGTCTCGCGGAAACCATGCCCAGGGAGAGCCCCGAGCGACCGCTTAGTGCCTGATTTCTCTAGAGAATTGGCCGATAAACGACTATACTACGGTGTCGATTGCAACAGGGCCCCGACCTCCTTACTATGGATGGAAGTCGGGGTGGCCTGGAACAACTGGCGAGCGCAGCGCGTTGGTCTGTTGCGACGGCTAGAAAGCGACCAGGCAGCGAAGATGGAAACCGGGGAACAGGCCAAGAAGCTAGAAACGGCTGCGCGAACGATCGCGGAGAGCGGGCCGAGACACCGCAGCGTCTTGCTCGTGGAGAGCGACCCCGATCTGCAGTGGAGCTTGGCTCGCATGTTGACCGTCAACGGCAATCGGGTCGTGGGGACGAGCTCCGGCGAAGGCGCGCTGGCCGTGATTGAGCAATGGGGCGCCGAGCTGGCTCTGGTGTCGTCGAGCTTGGCGGGAATGACCGGCGTCGAGGTCGCCCGCAAGCTTCGCGCGAAGAACCCCGACCTACTGGTCATTTTGATGGATGACGCGGACCCGGAACCCGAGGCGCGCGAAGCCTCACCGGCCGTCGCCGCCCGTCTCGCCCGGCCCTTTCGTTTCGAAGCGTTGCGCGCGCTACTCGATTCGCTCCAACTTGCGCCGGCCCCGGCGGAGTAGCCCTGCTAGGCTTTTTCGGTGTGAAGCGGCTGCTCTCTGCGTTGTGTTTCGTTCTGAGCGTTTCGCTCCTTGGGGCTGCCGTCGCGCAGTCGACGCCAGGCTTCATCCACGTCGACGAGATTCGGCCCGGGATGAAGGGCTACGGCCTATCGGTCTTCCGGGGGACCGTGCCTGAACGCTTCGACGTCGAGGTGATCGACGTCCTCCACAACTTCCGGCCGAACCAGGACCTCATCCTCATCAGGACGCCGCATCCGCTCCTCGACCGCGCCCGTGGCGTCGCGGGGATGAGTGGCAGCCCCATCTACTTGGACGGTCGACTCGCTGGCGCCTACGCGTACGGCTGGAGCTACGGCACTGATCCAGTCGTCGGGGTCACCCCAATCGCGAACATGCTCGCTGAGCTCAAACGTCCCGTGAACCTCGACATGTTTCCCGGTGCCCGCCCCCTGAACGCGGAGCCTCGGGCGGACGCCGCCCCGAAGCTCCCGTGGAGCGCGCGCCTCGCCGGCCTGCCCGTGTACCGCGGCGAGCACGAGGTCGACGCGCTCTCGACCATCCGGGCGCTCCAGAAGCAGCGAGCCGACATCGAAGCGCCGCTCGGTCTTCAGCGCGCGAGCACACCCGTGATGCTCGGCGGCTTCAGCGACTCCGTCGCTCACATGTTGGCGAAAGAGCTCGAGCCGCTCGGCTTCGTGGCCACGCAATCGAGCACTGGTGGAAGCAAGCAAGGCGGACCAACGGACTTCGAAGCCGGCGGCGCGCTCGCAGTCGAGCTCGCACGTGGCGACATCTCGATCGTCGGCGTCGGCACGGTCACCTACGTCGCTCCGAACGGCCGCGTGCTCGCATTCGGCCACCCGATGATGGACGCGGGCGCGACCGGCTTGCCGACGGCGACGGCGCGCGTGCTCCACGTGCTCGTGAGCGAGCTTCGCTCCTTCAAGATCGCCGAGGCAGCTCGCCCGCTGGGCGCGCTCGTGCAAGACCGCCAGCCGGCGATCGTCGTCGACCCCGGGATCGCCGCCGCACGGATCCCAGTTCGCGTGAAGATAAACGGGATAGAAGGCGCTCCGAAAACCGAGTGGAATGTCGAGGTGGCCAGCCACCGCGCCCTCACCCCGTCGATCGTCTTCGGCGTGATCGCCAATGCGATCAAGTCCACGGCCAACGACTCGACGGACGTGATCTTTCGAGCGAAAAGCAAGGTGGGCATCGAGGGCCACGGCATGGTGTCGCTCGACGAGCGGGGCTTTTCCCCGATGGGCGCCGCAAGCCCGGCGGTCTTTTCGAAACTCCGGATGTTCGCGCTGATGGAAGCGGCGTTTGCCAACGCCTTCGAGACTTCCCGGCCGACTTCTGTGGAGCTCGAGCTCGATCTGGAGCTCAGCAGGTCCGTCTACCAAATCGTGGACGCCTCCATCGCCCAGGATGAGGTCGACCCCGGCGAGGAGGTCACGATCTACGTTCGAATGCGGCGTGTCGATCGCCCGGACTTGGTGCGCGCGGTCAAAGTGCGGGTCCCTGAAGCAGCCGCAGGTACCACGGTGAAGGTGAGCGTCGCAGCGGGCAATCAGGTGCCCATCGAGCAACCCCGCGCGGGCTCCCTCGATGATTTGATCGAGCAAGTCAAACGGCGTTACCCAGCGACGTCGCTGGTGGTGGCGCTCCAGATGCCAACGCGGGGACTCAGCTTCGAGGGTCACGTCGTGGACTCCCTTCCCCCGTCGGCGTTGAGCTCGCTTCAGCTCGTCAGCAGCTCGGAGAACAGCCGCCCGTTCATCACGCAATCCCGCACGGAGATCCCAATGCCGCAGGTCGTCATCGGCGGCGCCAAACTGGCCCTTCGCGTACGCAAGGTGGCGCGCGATCAGCTTCTCGGCGAGTAACGAAACGATGCAAACCTCAAGAACTACTTTGTCCGTCGCGCTGGCCGCCCTCATGCTGGCAACGAGCGCAACCGTGACCGCGGTCACCACTGAGAGCTTCGTGCTCGATAGCGCCGACGCGTTTTTTCAGGGCGAGCTGGAAGGCACGGCGGTTCGTTCTGACGGCGTGGTCGAGCCAGGCGCGGCCACTGAGCGAGTCGCGCTCGAGGACGTCCCGCTCGCGTACAGCATCGCGCGGCGCGGCGCGGCGATCTTCATTGGGACGGGGACGAACGGCACGGTCTACCGGGTCAACCGCAAGAAGGTCGAGCAGTTGGCAAGCACGGGCGAGCTCTTGGTGTCGTCCCTCGCATTCGGTCGGGATGGCGCCCTCTACGCGGGAACGTTGCCGAACGGCGCGATCTTTCGAATCGACCCGAAGTCCGGAACCATGAAGCGCTTCTCGGTGCCGCAGGGCGCAAAGCACATCTGGGCGCTCCACTACGACAAGAGGCGCGGGCAGCTGATCGCCGGGACGGGACCGGAAGGAAAGCTCTTCGCGATCGACTCGATCGGGCGTGCGAAAGAGCTCTACAAGGCGGAGGCGTCCCACATCATGGCCCTCGCCGGAGACGGCAAAGGCAACCTGTTCGCCGGGACGAGCGACTCTGCGCTCCTCATTCGGATCGCACTCGATGGCGACGTAACGGTCGTACACGATTTCCCTGGCAACGAGATCACGGCAATCGACGTTCACGAGGGTCGCATCGCGGCAGTCGCTAATCAGTTCAAGACCCCGCCGGGAGCCAACTTCAAGCCTGGAGCCCCGCCCAAAGCTGCTCCGCCGAGCACCCGCCCTCGCCCCGGCAGCGGCCAGCTCTGGCGTATCGACACGGACGGTCGCGCCGAAATGCTCTTGGCGCGCAAAGACACGCACTTCACAGCCGTCGAGTGGGGCCCGAACGGCGCGATCTTCGCAGGAGGCGGGCACGAAGGCCGAATCTTCAAAATCGAAGCGGACGCGAGCTACTCGATTTGGGCCGACGTCGAGGAACGCCAAGTGCTCGCGCTCGACCTCCGTTCGAGCAACCCATCGTTCGTGACGGGCGACGGCGCTGCCCTGTATCGCGTTCAGGAAGGACCGCCGAAGGATGCGCTCTGGACGAGCAAGGCGCTCGATGCCGCCTTCGCGTCGACCTGGGGCCGGCTCACCTGGCGCGGCTCGGGTCGTTTCGTGTTTCAAACACGCTCCGGCAACACGGAGACCCCGGGAGACACCTGGAGCAGCTGGTCGAAGAAGCTCAAAGAACCAGGGCGCGTGCAAAGTCCGCCTGGCCGCTTCATTCAAGTGCGAGCGCAGTTCCCGAAGGACGCGGCCGCCGAGCTTCGCGCCGTGGAGCTCTTCTACCTGCCGCAAAACCAGCGACCACGGGTATCGGCCGTGCAAGGCGCAAGGCCTCCGCTAAAGCGCGGAGAGACGATGCAGCACCCGCCGCCGCCGACGACGCTCGTCAGTCTCAGCTGGAAGACCGACAACCCCGATCGCGACCCACTTCGGTATCGAGTCGCTTACCGACAGGAAGATCAGACGGTGTGGCGCGACATGTTTTCTGAGGACGTCGTGCTGAAAGACGCCAAGTACACGTGGGACACCAACAGCCTGCCGGACGGCTACTACGTGGTGCGCGTCGACGCCTCGGACGAAGAAGCCAACCCGGACGATCGCGCGCTTCATTCGAGCGCTACGTCCGAGCCGATTCGAGTCGACAACCATCCGCCGCGCATCGACGAGCTCTCATCGCGAAAAGGCCGCGTGCGGGGGCGCGTCGTCGACACGCTGGGCCCCATCGCCCGCATCCAAGTATCGATCGACGCCGGCCCTTGGCGCGATGTGTTCCCGACGGACTCGCTGCTCGACAGCGAGGCCGAGCGCTTCGAAGCCCCGCTCGGCCCCATTGGCGCGGGAAGCCACATCGTGGCGGTCCGCGCGTTTGATGCAGCCGGCAACCAGGCGAACCGGGAAATCAGTGTAAATACCAAGTGATAGCGTTGGACACCTCACCGTCCTGTGAATTGCCTGGCACTCGCGGCTAACAAAGGCGCGTAAGCTCTGATATTCTGTTCACTTACTTTGATTCACTTGGTTGTCGATCTGGGGGAACTCGTGGTAGATACGCGCTCTCAAAAGGGGAGACGTGGAACCGGAATATCCCGGACCTAAGGAGAAAAACGGATGAAGATCAGCAAACTAGCTTTAATCGCACTGCTTGGCGGTGCACTCATGGCCTTCGGCTGCAGCGATGACGACACCGGCACCGGCGGCACCGCGGGCACCGGCGGCGGCGGCGGCACCGGCGGCACGGCAGGCACGGCAGGCACCGCAGGCACCGCAGGCGGCGGCGGCGTCGGTGGAGCGGCTCCCGCATGCATCGCTCCCGAGACGATGTGCGCGAACGGCGAAATCGAAGGAACAGTCCCATGTTGCGAACTACCCACTCCTCCCGATGTGGCAGACATCTGCACGGGTGACGAGAGCCTCGAGAATCCAGCAACGTGCACCGCGACGGGCTCGGTGGTCACTCACCAGCTCACCGTCTTCGAGATCGCGGGCGACTGCAACACCGGCTACGACCTCGACGGATGCGACGGCTCGAGCTGCATCAACGGCGGCTTGGCTCCGGGTGAAGGCACCATGGGTGTCGACAACGCGTTGGCCGGTCTTGCACCGGTGCTCGCCGGCGTCGGCGGTAACCTCGGTGGCGTCAACCAGGCGTTCTCCGATGCGCTTTGCGGTCTCAGCGGCGACACCTGCGAGGACGTAGTCACTCCGCTCGACATTCAGTTCGGCGTGGACGCAAACACGGAAGAGAACTGCGCCAACGTGGATCTCATTCTGGACGGCGTGACAGCAGGCAGCGTCATCCTCAACCTCGGCGCGGTCACGGATGGCCTCGTGTGTGCCAGCGGCACGCTCGGCACCATCCCGCTCGAGATTGGCGGCACGCCAGGCCAGTTCGACAACACGGTCGTCCGCATGACGATTGCCCCCGCCGACGGCTTCGCGAACGGCTTGCTCGGCGCGACGGTCCCTGCCGACACCGCGGTCGCGATCGCAGAAGCGCTCCTCGAGGGCGCCGGTGCGGTCGTTGGTCAGGTATTCGACGTCAACGCGGACCTCTCGGGTGACAACGACAACGGCTGTGACTCGCTTTCGAGCACCTACAGCATCGGTGGCGTAGTGATCTCACCTGAGCTGTAAACCGAGCTCATAACGAGATGAAGGCCGGCACCGAAAGGTGTCGGCCTTTTCTTTTTGTTGGGCACCTTGGTCAGGGCTTGGTGAAGCGGCCGACCTTGAGGCGGTGCATGACCGCGAGCTTCTGGCGTTCTTTGTACGCGCGGTGGCTCGCATCGCCCGCTTCGTTGCTCTCGTCCGTCTGGCGGTCGAGGACCTGGAACTCGGTCTGTACGAAGATCGTGTGACCCAAGGTGTCCGTCGCCGTAGGCGCGTCGGCCAAGACTTTGTCCGGCACCCGCACGGGCACGTCGGCGATGAAGTGCACGATACGATAGCTTGGCGCCGTGAAGCGATTGTCGATGGAAGACAGGCCGTCTTCGACGTCGAGCGGCAACTGAAGATCGGGAACGAGCTTCGTGAGCGCGGCCTCCGACTGACAGTAGCTGTGAAACCGAAGCAGCGTATTCGTCGATTGGCCGGGGATCACGTAGTTGAACGGCACGAGACTACGCTGCACGTAGTTGAGCACCGGGAAGACATCGTCGACGGTCCTGGTCACGATCCGAAATCGCACCTTGTCGTAGATCTGTGAAGCGCTCACATCGGGCTTCGACAGAAGCTTGGTGTAGAGGGAGTCTTTCTTCTTGCGACCACCGATGAACTCGAGGATCGGGAAGTCGTTGGCAAGGGCGCCCGCCATCACGCGGTACACCTTCTGCTCCACCCACTGGAAGACCTCTTCATCCGCGGTCCGAAGCAAGAACAGGAGCTCGCGGGCTTCGAGATGGTGAATGATGTGCATCACCTTCAAGATCGCGCAGGCGCAGATCTGCCGGTGGCCCTTCGAGGAAGCCAGCATGAGCAGGCCTACGAGGTCCTTCTTGGCGACCGGCTTGGGGACCGGAAAGGCGAAGTGGCGTCGGAGGTAGTCGATCGCGGCCTGTTTGACCTGCTCCGTGCGCGCGAGGTCGCTCTCGTCGCTCGGGTCGATCGCTTGCGCCCGGACGAAGGTCTCCGCCTCGGTCTCATCGGCAAAGTTCAACCGATGCCAATCGACGACGGAGCCCCCACGCAACAAGACACGGATTCCCTCGAGGTCGGCGAGGGTGAAATCCGAGAGGGCGCGAAGCTCCGGCACAGACACGACTAGGGCGACCGTTCCAACAGAATGGTCCCGAGGAAGATACCGAGACTGACCAGCAAAACCAGAGCGTTGAGCGTAAGTCCGCCGTGACAGCCGCTCATCGCGGACAGCCCCAGGCACGCTCCACCCCATCTCGCACTACGTCCCACCATCTGCGGCGCCGCTTTGATACCAGCCGGCCGACCCCGGCGCTAGTGGATTGCGCCGGCGCGTTGCTGGCATCGTAGATCTCGAATATCATTGGCAAAACCAAATGACGGACTCGATTTTTCCCGCTGGCGCCGAACCGATTTTGCCCATCTTGCCGCTGCGCAACTCGGTGCTTTTTCCCGCTACGGTCGTCCCCGTCAACGTGGGGCGCGCCCGCTCGGTCCGGCTGATCGAAGAGGCGTGCGGTCGTGAGCGCCCCGCGATCGGGGTCGTGACCCAACACAAGCCCGAGGTAGAGGACCCGACCTTCGACCAGGTGTTCCAGACCGGCACCATCGCCAGGGTGTTGAAGGTCATCCGCTTGAACTCAGGGCAGTACAGCGTCGTGCTGCAGGGCGTGAGCCGGATGCGGATCGAGGAGGCCCTCGGCCGGCACCCCACGATGCGAGCGCGCGTGCACAGGTACCACGAAACTCCAGTGGTCGATGTCGAAGTCGAAGCCCTTGCGGCGCACCTTCGCGAATCGGCGCGCCAACTGCTCAACGACTTGCCAACTGCATCGCGCGAGTCACTCCACATTCTCGACAACGTGCGCGAGCCGGGCGCCCTGGCCGACCTCATCGCCTCGAATCTGCCGCTCGGCAACGAGGGCAAGCAAGCGGTGCTCGAGACGCTCGACGTTCGCGAACGCGTCCGACTGGTGCTTGCCCAGGTCAATCGTCAAAACGAAGTGATCCGGGTCAAAGAAGAGATCTCCACCATGGTGGAAGAAGAGATGTCCAGCTCTCAACGCGAGTACCTGCTTCGGCAGCAGATCAAATCCATCCGGAGGGAGCTCGGCGAGACGGACGTCGACGAGGACGAGGTCGAGAACCTCCGCGAACGCATCGCGCTCGCGCGCTTGCCAAGCGATGCCGAGGCGGCTGCCAAGCGCGAGCTCCGACGGATGGCCAACATGAACGCCGCGGGGAGCGAATACCAAGTGGCGCGCACATACGTCGAATGGCTTGCGGACCTTCCCTGGTCGAAAAAGACAGCTGACCACCTCGACGTCGCGCACGCCCGGCAGGTGCTCGACGAGGACCACTACGGGCTGGAGAAGCCCAAACGGCGCATCGTGGAGTACATCGCCATTCGAAAGCTGCGGCGCGACGGGCGGGCGCCAATCCTCTGTTTCGTGGGACCACCAGGCGTCGGCAAGACGTCCCTTGGGCGCTCCATCGCACGGGCTTCGGGGCGCGCGTTCGCGCGTGTTTCGCTCGGCGGCGTCTCGGATGAGGCCGAGGTGCGAGGCCATCGCCGGACATACGTCGGCGCGTTCCCCGGGCGCATCATTTCGGCCTTGAAGAAGGCGGGCAGCAAGAACCCAGTGGTCATCCTCGACGAGATCGACAAGCTCGGCCGCGACCAACGGGGCGACCCGTCGAGCGCCCTTCTCGAGGTGCTCGACCCGGAGCAGAACAGCCAGTTCACCGACCACTACCTCGACGTACCCTTCGACCTCAGCAACGTGATGTTCATTGCGACGGCGAATCAGAAGAGCACGATTCCTGGGGCGCTCCTCGATCGTATGGAGGTCATCGAGCTTCCCGGATACACGTCGCGAGAGAAGCGCGCGATCGCGCGTGATTTCTTGATCCCGAGGCAGCTCAGTGACCACGGCCTCTCACCGGAACGGCTCGATTTCTCCGACGAGGCGATCGATGCGATCGTCGAGTCGTACACGAACGAGGCAGGCGTTCGGAAGCTCGAGCAACAGGCGGCAGCCATCTGCCGCGCGATCGCGGTGAGACTCGCCGATGGCGAGGACGTGTCGATCATGGCCGACCCCGACTTCGTTCAGGAAGTGCTGGGTGCCCCGAGGGCCAAGCGGCAGCAGCCGGAGCGGAGAGCACGCGCCGGGGTTGCCACGGGAGTGGCCTGGACGCCCGCGGGCGGGGATCTGATGTTCGTCGAAGCGACGCAAATGCCAGGCAGTGGGAAGCTCCACCTCACCGGCAACATGGGCGATGTGTTGAAAGAATCAGCCGCGGCCGCGTTCACGTTCATACGTGCACGAGCGGAAGATCTCGGGCTGCCGGTGGACTTCGTCAGCAAGGTGGACATCCACGTGCACCTTCCGGCCGGCGCAGTGCCAAAGGACGGTGCGGCTGCGGGAATCCCGTTGTTCGTTGCGTTGGCGTCACTGCTCACGCAGGTGAGAGTTCGCCCGGACGTCGCCATGAGCGGAGAAATCACGCTGCGGGGCAACATTCTTCAAGTGACGGGCATCAAAGAGAAGTGTCTCGCGGCGCACCGGGCGGGGATCACACGCATCCTTCTCCCAAAGCGAAACGAGGCAGACCTCGAAGAAGTGCCGGATGAAGTGCGCGAGGAGCTGGAGATCTGTCTTGTTTCCCGCGTCGACGAAGTGCTGAATCTCGTCGCGGTCTTCGAGCCGACGAGCGCACCCGTGGCTGCCGAATAGCTCGTGCGGAAGCTCCCCATCTTCCGCGTCAGCCTCGCCTTCGCGGCGATCGTCGGCGCGACCCTCGCGTTTATCCCGCTCCTTGGAGTGCACGGCGCCGAGAGCGCACTCGCGATGGGGCTCCTCCTCCCGCCGTGGGTGGCGGCCACCGCCGCGCGCTACATGGTCGTCAACCGAACCACCCGGGGAGTCGACTTGATGCTCCGCGCGATCGGCGCGGGCTTGGTGATCTGGGCCGCGCCCACCGCAATCCTGGCCCTGAACGCCCTCCGCGTGCGCCAGTGCGCGCCGGGCGAGGGCTTGGCATTCGTCGTCCTTGGTCCGGCCGTCGGTTGTGCGCTCGCCGCCAGCGTCGGGGTCTGGGTGGGGAGCGCGATGAAACGCCCGCGGCTCGCGCCCACTGCCGCGGCGGCCATTCCGATCGGCGCCACACTGCTAGGGCTCTTGGCATTCTACGCGACGCCGGCCGTCCACATCTTCGGGGCGTTTGCCGGGTACTTCCCAGGCGCGATCTACGACGACCTCGTTCGGCTGCCGACGCGCTACCTCACGTACCGCGCATCGATCGTCGTCGCCGTGCTTGCGCTCGTCGTACTCTTCGATGCGCTTTGGAACGCGCAGTCCGGCTCACTCGACCTGAGGGCGCGAGGCCGGAGCCGCATCGGTGCGGTGCTCGTGGCCGCCGGTGTCCTCGGCATCGTGGCGGCGTCGTACTGGCACGGGGACGACCTCGGTCATTGGGTGAGCGAGGACTACGTCGTCGAGCGGCTCGGTAAGACCGAGCGGGGCCAACATTGCATCGTTCATATGCCGCGCGAAACCCGACCCGAAGACGCGCAGAGGCTGCTCCGGGATTGCGACTTCCAGGTGGAGCGCACACGCCGCCTCACCGGCTTGGACTCCGGAGAGCCGGTGACGGCTTACTTCTTTCGAAGCCAAGACGAGAAGAAGGACTTGATCGGAATCGGCCGAACGCTGATCGCAAAGCCCTGGCGGCGCGAGGTATATCTGCAGATGTCTGGCTGGCCCGATCCCGTCCTCGGCCACGAGATCGTACACGCCACTTTGAGCGAAGCGGGCCGCGGCCCTTTCGCCGTCGCCGCGACCTTCGGCGGCTTGATCCCCAACCCGGGAATTATCGAGGGGGCGGCCGTTGCGCTCGCTTGGGACATTCGTGACGACCTCGACCCGGATCAGTGGTCTCGCATCATGCTCGACCGCGGTGAGCTTCCCGCGGCCGACGCACTGATGAGCCTCCGCTTCAGCAGCCTGCCTGCCCGACGCGCCTATATGGCCGCAGGCTCGTTGACGCGGTTGCTGATCGCGAATCGTGGCGTGGGCGCATTCCTCGACGCCTATCGGCGGGGGCAGATCGATGGGCTCGCCGAGCTCGAAACGGAGTGGCATGCGTTCCTCGGCGAAGTGCCGGTCACACCGCATGAGCGCGGCGTCGCAGAGGTGGCGCTCGCGCAACCGAGCATTTTTTCGGCGGTGTGCCCACACACGCTCGCGGAGCTCCGCGCAAAGCTTCACGGGGACGCGGCCGCCCGCGACGACGCACGCACGCTCGAAACTTGTCGCGCAATCCTCGACATCGACGACACCCAGGCCCAAGCGCGCGCAGCTCTCGTGGGCGCGCTCGCGCGATCTGGCAAGCGGGACGAGGCGCTCGCCGAGCTCGATAGCCTGCGTGAGGCGATGACCGCACCGAAGCCGATCGTCGCGGCCGCGCTCGAGGCCTACGCCGACGCGAACTGGACTCTAGGCCGCCACGACGAAGCAGCCGCACTCTATGACGAGCTTCTCGCCCTCCCGCGGACCGACACCCCCTCCCGCCAAAGCGAGGTGAAGAAGCTCGCGCTGTCAGGCGATCCGTCGGAGCGCGACCTCATCTACCAGATGCTTCTCGGTCGCACGTCGAGCGCCGTCGCAGTGCACATCGCGCAGGCACTCACGACAATGCGCGACGACGGTCTCGGACCCTACCTCGAAGGGCGTCAGCTGGCGGGGCAGAGCCAGTACGCGCTGGCCCTACCGCTGTTGCAAGAGGCGAAGAGGCGTGGACTGCCCACTCTGCGGCTCGACCGAGAGCTCAGCCGCATGCTGGGGATCGCGTTCTTCGCGTTGGGTGAGTACGACGAGTCGGCGGCGGCTTGGAAGGAGCGCAATTGGATCAGTCGGGCGGCCGGAGCGGAAGCGGAGCGCTGGCTCGAACGGATCGAGTACGCCAAGACCGGCACTGTCAGTCCGAAGCTTGGAGGTCCATCGTCGGCTCCCCGAGCTGCGCCTTGATGTGCGCCGCGATGGAGCAATCCGCGGCGGCGATGGGATCGCCCTCGGCTCTCACAGCGTCGGACTTCGGGCCGATGTGGCTGCGCACCGCGATCAGGCGACCGCGGTTCTCGGTTCGCGAGCGCAATACGAGCTTGTCCTCCCGAAGGTCCCACAAGAACACGTCGACCGGGTCCTCGAGCCGGCTCTTCCCCTGGACGACGAGGAGCAGGAAGTAGTCGGCCGGCAAGCGCTCTTTCAAAGCGGGAAGCTTCCGGTCGATCGCTCTTCGGAGCTGCTCCTCTCGAACCGAAAGGCGCTGCATGTCGTTCGTGTCGTCCGAACGCCCGAGCCACTTCTCGGTCAGCACCTCGGGCACGTCCGAAAGGGAAGACAAAGGCGTGAGCTCTAGGCCGAGACACGCCCCGATGGCGTCTTCCTCAGCTCTGTCGATGGCGGCCGCGAGAGTCTCTTCGTTGCGGAGCTCGGGGGCGCGAACCTTGAGGTACACGACCTCTTCGTCATGCAGCGCGGAAAGCCGCACCTCGGCCTCGATCAGCCGATCGGCGGCGCCCGTCTTCGCGGTCATGGACTTCGCCTGCAGATCGGCTGCGGTGGCCTCGAGCGCGCCCAATACCGGCGCTACTTGTTCTGCGTGCAGGGCGTAGATGCGCTCTCGAAGCGCGTCTGCCCGAACTTTCTGACGCCAGAAGTAGGCCCCGACGATGAGGGCTGCCACCAAAGCTGCGAAACCGATACGCCGCCAGGGGAGCCTGGGCCGGTATCGGTTTCTAGGGGCGCCTTCGAACTCGGCAGGAGTGAGCTCGGAAGGCTCCATCGCGCTAAACGGCTACTCGGCCTGGTTGACCGCGAAGCTGACGTTCCCGTAGCCCGCAGCCGCCGCAGAGAACATCACCTTCTTCACGACTCGGAAGTCGATGTTGCGGTCCGCCTGCACGATGACTTGACCTGCGAACGGCTCCGAAGGGTGAATCGTCTCCCACTTGCGCTTCTCCGCTTCGAGACCCTGGATGAGCGGCTCGATGCGGTCCACTTGAGCGGACTGCCCTTGGGTCTGCGTGTCGGCGACGCGCGCACCATCGAGCGTGATGACGCGCTCGTCGACCGCGACGATCGGAGACACCTCGATCTGCGTCGTGTTCTTCGCTTGAGGCATCGTGATGGTCGGCTGTTGTGCGACCAGCTCACCCGATGCGGAGAACGACATGAGCAGGAAGATGACGAGCACGATGAGGAAGTCGATGAACGGAATCAGTGGGATCTGGTGGTCCACCGATTTGCGTCCGTGCCCGGAGACCCGGGCGCGAACGAACCGGAGCGGGATGTTGTGGAGCAGGACTGGTTCTGGCCGTTGGATTGCCATGATTCTCCCCTATAGGAACGCAGCTCCGTCCGCCATGGACAGGTTCGTGAAGCCAGCGGCCGATGCGACGTCCATCGCGCGGATGACGTCCTCGTAGCGAACGCCGTCCTCGGGCGCGACGATCATGTCGTCGCGGTCGTCCCAGGCTTGCTTCCACTGATCGAGCTTGGTCGCGAGCTCATCGACGTCGAACTCTTTCTGCTCTGCCACCGCGCGCTTCTTGATGTCGATGCTCTCCCCAGCCGAGGACCCGAGCACGTAGCCGGAGTTCCTGACCTGCAGGATGAGCTTCACTTTTTCGTCCTCGGGCGGAGCGTCTTCGGTCGACGCTTGGCCTGGGACCTGCTGATTGGCGTTCATCGCGGCTAGCTGATTCCACACCGCGGTCGCCAACAAAAACATCACGCAGCAAAGCAGCAGGTCGATGAACGGAATCAGGGGGATCTCCTGATTGACCGACTTCTTCCCGGATTTTCCTCCGCCAGCATCGATTGCAGCCATCGGCCGTTACTCCGCGGGGATGTTCTGGAGGTCAACCTTCGAACGGTTGCCAACGACGAGGTTGAGAACCTGCACGGTGGCCGCGTTGATGTCGTCGATGATCTTCTGGGTCTTACCGTTGAGGAGACCCATCATCAGAAGCGCGAAGACAGCGGTGATCAGACCGAAGGCGGTGCAGTTCATCGCTTCCTCGATGCCCTTCGCCAAGCCCGTTGCCTTGCTGGCCGCGTCCGCCTTGGCCACTTCACCGAACGCGGTGATGAGACCGACGACCGTGCCGAACAGACCGCAGAGCATGCCGACGTTGGCAAGAAGACCGAGGTACGGCGTGCGACGCTCGATCAGCGGGAGCTCCCGAAGCGCCGCTTCATCCATCGCCGCCTGAACTTCTTCATCAGGGCGGTTCACCTTGAGCAAACCTTGCTTGACGATGCGCGCGAGCGGGTTGTGCTCGGCGGAGCAAACCTTGATCGCACCGGCGACGTCGCCAGCGGTGATGCACTTCTGCATCTTTGCGATGAACTCATCCTTGTCGATCGACGCTTTGTAGAGATACATCGCGCGCTCGATCGTGAACCCGATCGCGAAAACGAGACAAACGAGGATGAGCCACATCGCCCATCCGCCTGCTTCAAAGTGATATGCCAACTTGGCCATTTTTTCCTGCCTCCTGCGAACTTTACTTCGACGGTGTTATCCGGACCCCGAGTGAGTACGGTGCGATCCCCACCACCATCTTTTCGACTAAAACCCGCTGTTCCCCCCAGAACAGTAAGCAATTCCAGCGTTTGCTTACTACCTTTGGATGATAACGGTTGGATCCAGCAAGTCAATATCGTGCTCTTTTTCACCCCCTTAGAAACCCCGCCCCCCCAAAGCTTGGGTCTCCCCAACCTTCCCAGGTTGAAAAAGCGGCAGTCGCGTTGACAACTTTGCGGGGCGTGCGGTAGCTTGCCCCTCGTTCAAGGGGTCGTCCCGACAGTCCTAATGATTTCAACGGATTCCAGGTCACTGGGTCCTGGTTTCGGCGGGGTTCCAGAGGGGCGAAAAACAGGGGAATTTCGCCGGATCTCACGGCGAGCCGGAGGGAGCCGCAAGAATGCATGAAATCTGGGAGGCACTGCTCGAAGGTGCTCCGTTTTCGTTCATCAACCTCGGTGTCTTGGCCTTTGGCGTGGGCGTCATCATCGACCGCGCCTGGTACATCCGCATGAACTACAGTGTGGATGCGACCGAGTTCATGAACCGGATTCGCAAGCTGGTTCAGGCAGGCAACATCGACCGCGCCATCCGGCAGTGCGAGGCGAAGGCCGTACCGCTCCTCGAGGTCGTGAAGTCGGGGCTCACCCAGGTGAACCGCGGCGAAGAAGCGGTCATCGCGTCGATGGAAGAAAAGATGAGCGAAGTCATCCCCGCGCTCGAGAAGCGAACGGGCTCGCTTTGGACACTCGCAAACATCGCCACGCTCATCGGTCTCCTCGGTACGATCAGCGGTCTCATTCGTGCGTTCAAGGCTGTCGGCACGATCGACGACCCTTCGCAGAAGACCGCCCTACTCTCCGCCGGCATCGCGGAGGCCATGTGGAACACCTTCCTCGGTCTCTTGATCGCGGTGATCTTCATGGTCGCTCACCTCGTGCTCCACGGCCTTACCAAGCGCCACAAGCACGAGATGGAAAAGGTCACGATGCAGCTCGAGAACTTGCTCACGCTGCGCCGGCAAGGCGGTTGATCGGCCCCGGCCATGCCCGCAAGGCTGACACCACGGCAACGAGCCTACGTCCGAAAGCGGACGACGATCCCGGACCCGGATCCGTCCGAGCTCGATGAAGAGCTGAACATCGTCCCCTTCTTGGACATCGTCGTGAACATCATCATGTTCCTTCTGATGACCCTGACGACTGTCGCGTTCTTCTCGCAGGTCGAAGCCGCGCTCCCCGAGTATCGCAAAGGCGGCATCGGTAAGCGCGCAGCCGAAAACGAAGCGCTCAACTTGAACGTCACCGTCACGCGGGCTGGCGTGATCGTCTCCGGCTCGGGCGGCAAGCTCGCGCGCGGATGCACGACGACGGCGCCCGGCAAAGTCATCACGGTGCCAGCCGGTATGAACGGCGAGCATGATTGGACCGGCCTCACCAATTGCGTGCGACGGGTGAAGGAGCAGTTCGAGGACGAGACTCGCGTGACTCTGAGCGCCGACCCCGAGGTCCCCTACGAAGACCTCATCGCCGCGATGGATGCGGTGCGCGGTGCCAAGGACGATCTCTTCCCCGATGTCCTTCTGTCTGCGGGGATTCGATAGTGGCTAACGAAAGCAGCAGACCTCCACGGGACTCGATCGCACCCCCGGTTGCCGAACAACCGGTGTCGATGTCGCACGTGAACCGGGTCGTTCGCGCGAAGCTCCGGCGTCGCGCCGAGCCCGAGCACTTCGGCCTCAACATCTACCCGATGATGGACATGCTGACGATTCTGCTCGTCTACATGATGGCGATGTTCGCGACCTCATCGGCCGCGGCGGTTCAGGAGAGCAGCGAGCTCCGCATCCCCTACTCCACCTCGAAGGTTGAGGTCGATGAGGCGTTGGGTGTGCAGATCTCCCGAAGCGGGATCGTCGTCGACGGCAAGCCCATACTCGAGCTCCGCAACGGCATCGTCGACCCGAGCCTCAAGCAAGGCGGCAGCAGCGGCTTTTTGATCACCCCACTCTACAAGACGCTGAGCGAAATCCGCGACCGCAAGAAGCGCACGGCCGCGAGGTTCGCCAACCAGCCGTTCGCCGGCGACGTACAGATCATCGCCGACAAGCGCACCCCCTACCGAACGCTGAGCGAGGTTATCTACACGCTCGGACAGACCGAGTTCAAGAACCTTCGCTTCGTGGTGAACAAGAAGAGCCAGTAGAGTTTAGGGCTGGGGTTTCACCGGACGCGGCGCCGACGTGCGCACCCGGAGAATCGGTCGCGACGCACGTGCTCGGAAGGCTCGGAGAATCGGTCGCGACGCACGTGCTCGGGAGCGGGTCCCGCTCGGCCGTCCCTACACGGCAAGACACGACTCGCCTCCCGCCCACTCCCTGTGCCGCGCATCCCGACCGATTCTCCTCCACACGCTGGCGCTGGCGCTGAAAACCCTAGGGGACCTGCACCGGGAAGCTGTGGAGGAAGGCGTCGGGGCTTGGGCTAGCGTCTTGGGGCAACGCCGGCACCGGATCCTCGTCGACGTAGCCTTGGACGCAGTCGAGTTGGATCGCCAAGCCGCCGGCGTTGACCGCGAAGCCGATCGGTCCCGAGACGCCGGTGTAGACGGGTTGCTGAACGTTGTAGGTGCCGTCCGGATCGAGGGGCGGCGTTCCGATGAACTGGGTCGCATCCGCGGGGCTGTCGTACCAGCCGAAGAGCGCCTCGGTTTGACCCGGCGTGATTCCGTCGCCGGCCGTGAAGGTTTCGGTGGTGGGCTGGAGATCGAGGAACAGCGCACTGCTGATGCAGAAGCCGTTGGCATTGCACTGCGAGATCTTCCCCAGCGCATCGCAAAGACCTCCGGGTACGCAGTCGTAGCTGATCGGCAACTCGACGATTGGGCCGCAGGTGTTGAAAGAACCGGTTGGTACACAATCGGTGTTGCCACGTACGCCTGGAACGCTCGCAAGGTCGTTGGCGGGATCACAAGGCTCTTGTACGCCGGGCCCGGTGTCGTCGAGGAGGCACTCGGGCGAAGGGAGCAACGCTGGCAATGGGACGGTCGGGCCGGTGGCTCCGCCGCCGCGCGTCTGCACGGTCGCGAGAACATCCACGACGGTGGCCTTGGTCACGCCGCCGGGAATCGCCCCTTGCGCCGCATCGAGGAACGACTCGTCGAAAACGGTGAAGCCCCCCAGATAGGCGTCGAAGGGCTGGTTCGCCACGATCGGGTCAGGGTCGGACACGAGCCAATAGAGCAGCAGAGACACATCGCTGGTGATGCTATTGCCACAAACCACGTTGATGTACCCCTCGCATTCGCTGAGGGGTGTGTCTTGGCAGGGGTCGACTGGCTCGAAGACGCAGGCGCCGCCCTGGCACACCCCGGCGGAGCATGGGGTTCCGTCGGGTGCGGTGCCCCCAGCCACACAGCTGTTGCCGACGCAGGTCGGAGCGAGCTGGCAGTCGACCGGCGGGAGGATCGGGAGGCAATCCGCGTCCGCAATGCACTCTACGCAATTGCCCGCGCCATCGCAGACGTTGCCGCCGCCTTCCGCGCAGGCGGTCCCGGCCGCCACCGGGTCGTCCTGCCCCGGACATCGCACGCACTCATCGATGCCGCAGGCGTCGCCGGGACTAGCAGCTCCACAGCAAGACACGGCGTCGTAGATTGGGCCGCTCGGGTCGCAGACCGGGTTGCAGGCGATGTTGCAGAATAGGGCGTCGGTCAGACACTCCCCGGACCCCACGCATTCGTCTGGGTCGAAGCAGAACCAATCAACACCGGGGCAGTCCACCGTGATCTGCTTGCTCTGATCGCACTCCGCGTCACCGTCCGAGCAAACCAAGTTGATCACGGCCGGGCCGACTAGCGCGGGGTCGCAACGATAGACCAGCGGCGGCAGCGAGCCATCTACGTTCGGAAGTGGGGGGTACGCGGGGCTATTCGCAGCGTTGGTGCCCGCTGGGCCGCCAAGGCCAGGAAGGATGACGCCGGGAACGCCCGCAGCGGTGTTGAGGTTGACCGGGAGGACCGGGCCAACCTGGGTCATTCCATCCTGGGGGCTGATGAACGTGCCTCCAGGGACGCCAGGGGTGGCGGCGGGAAAGGCAACCATGGTGCAGACGAGACCTGCGTGGTCGCCGGCCTGACAACTAGCGCTGCTGGGGTCACCACCGAGGGCCGGCGCGCATGCCGGGTCGTTGATGTTGGAGGGGTATGGCGTGCAGACCGGAGGGTTGTCGGTCGTGCAGCTCTGAGGGTCGCAATTGCTGCCGCAGGTGTTGTCCGGGTCCTTTGCACGGTACTGAATCTCCGCGCGGCCATTGAAGACATCTACATTGGATTGAAGCGCGTTCAACAGATAGAGCTTGGGACAGAGGTTGCCGGTGATGAACTCGAAGCTGCCGTCAACGTCAGCCATGCCGTCGGGCGTGTCGATCGAGAGCGAGCAGACGAGCACGATGTCGTACTTGGTCGTTGCGTCCTCGTTGATCGCCAGCGTCTGGGACCCCACGCAAACGATCTCGTCGTCTTCGTAGACCGAGAGCGTGATCGTGCAGTTGCCCGGAGGAAGATCCATCACCGCTTGCCACACCGGTGGGTCACGGGTGTCGACGGTCTCGAAGGCGCCGGAGATGTCTACCGAGTCGTCGTAGTTGTAGTCCGTGCCAGCGGTGTCGGCTGGGGGAATGTCGTACGTGCCGGGCGGATTGCCTGCGCAGGTGATTCGATAGTCGACGCGATCGATGGAGAAGCCGGCGCCGGTGTCGCCGCCGGGGTTGACGATGTCGAGGTTGAGCTCGGTGTTGCCGGCCGAGCCGGTTTCGACGCCGCCATTGCAGGCCACGGCCAATAGAGCGCTGAGCAGCGCGAATGCGTAAAGGGAGATCCTCACCAATGACTCCAACACCAAACGGGGTCCGAACGGTGTCTCATACTGAGGACAACCCGATCAAGCGAAAACCCGGTCACGAAAGCGGCGCCGAAAGATGCCTGTGAGTCACCTCACATCTGCGTACACTGGCGCCGACGTTGGCGCTGCCGCTGGCACTGAACGCTGACGCTGACGCTGACGCTGACGCTGTTCGCTGGCGCTGTCGCTGTCGCTGTCTACTACAGCTCGAAGTCCCCGTACTCGAGGATCTCCCCGATGCGGTAGAGGAAGCCGTTGGCGTGTACGCCGTCGACCACGCGGTGGTCGTAGGTGAGCGCCATGTGCATCACGGGATGGATCGCCATGAGGTCTTCGCCCTCGTGCTCGATCACCACGACGCGCTTCTTGATCGTGCCGAGGCGCAGGATGCCGACATTGGGCTGCGAGATGATCGCGCCGCCGACGAGGTTGCCGCGGCGACCGGGGTTCGAGATGGTGAAGGTCTTTCCGGCCAGGTCGTTCGGGGTGAGCTTGCCCGAACGAGCGCGCTCAGCGACGTCGGCCACGGCGCGGGCGATGCCGCGGATCGTGAGCTCGTCGGTGTTGCGGATGACCGGCACGACGAGCCCCTGATCGGTGTCGACGGCGATTCCGACGTTCACTTCGGCGAGCTTGACGAAGGCGTCGTCGAGAACGCGCGAGTTGAGCTCGGGGAACTCGCGCAGCGCGCGCGCCGTCGCGGCGATCGCGAAGGCAAGGTAGGTGAGGCCGAGGCCGTCCTTCTTGAACTGGCCCTTGTGCTGGTCACGAAGCACCGCCGTTCGGTGGAGATCGCATTCCGCGAGCGTGACCACGTCCGGGGCGGTCTGCTTCGAGTAGACCATGTGGTCGGCGATGATGCGACGGCGGCGCGTGAACGGGACGATCTCGTCGCCATCTTTGGGGACGTACGGCGGCACCCGGAAGGCGCCCGTCGGGCCGGTTGCTCGAGAGGGTGCGGGCCGTTGCGGCGCGGGAGGTGCGGGCGCCTGCGGAGCTGCTGCGTCTGGTGGCGGGGGTGGTACCGTCGCGGTTCGTTCGGGGCTCGGCGCACTCCCGATTGCAGCCATGACGTCGTCGTGCACGATGCGACCGCCGTCGCCAGAGCCTCGAACATCCGCTAGGTCGACGTCCTTTTCGCGCGCCAACTTCCGCACCGAGGGCGACGTGGGTGCGCTCGCTTGGGGAGACGGCGGGGCTTCAGGGGTCGGCTCAGGGGTCGGAGGATCGGCGCTTGCGCCCGCTTGGGCGTTCTCGTCGATCTCACAAATCGCATCGCCGACGGCGACGATGTCGTCCTCACCGGCAAGCAACTGCGTCACCACACCGCTCACCGGTGCGGGAAGCTCGCTGTCCGCTTTGTCGGTGAGGATCTCGACTAGCGGCTCGTCCTTGCCGACGGATTGCCCGACCGCGACGAGCCATTTGCCGATCGTACCCTCGACGACGCTCTCGCCGAGCTGCGGCATCGTCACTTTGGTGGCCATTGGAGGCAGACCATAGCCCAAAAAGAAGCAGGCGGTAGCGTCTTGCCTCGACCCGCGCCGTGTAGGAGGCTCCGCGGCATGACGGACGCGGAAGAACGGCCGATCCGAAAAGGCGACAGGGCCTTTCTGTTCAGGCTCGCTGGTGGCGCCGCGCTGGTCGCCCTATTGGCGACTTTGGTCCTCGGATTGCTGGACAAATCGCGCCTCGGGAGCTGCGCTACGCATGGTTTCCGGCAGCTGACCGGCGCGCCCTCTTCGGACTAGTTTTGAAGGAGCGCTCGGAGTAGAGTGCCGCGCATGCTCGACGCTTTGAATCGGGAAGACAGACTCCAACTCATGCGCTTCGTGTGCTCGTTCGCATGGGCTGACTTGGAGGTCACCGCTCCGGAGCGCGAGTTCATCGTCAAAATGGTGGACAGGCTAGACCTGGATGAAGACGAGCGAGGACAAGTCGCGAAGTGGCTGGAGGTTCCGCCACGCGCCGACGACCTCGACCCGGCGGACATCCCTCGTGAGCACAGACAACTCTTTTTAGACGCGGCACGGGCGATGATCCTTTCTGACGGCGATGTCGATGACGTCGAAGCGGAGAACTTGGTCATCCTCGATCAATTGCTGCGCTGAAGACCACCGATAACCGGAGACATCATGGAACTCGACGCAAACAAGTACATCGATCTGTTAATTGAGTATGGGCCCAAGGTCGTTGGCGTCCTGCTCGTCCTGCTCGTCGGCTGGGTCATCGCCGGCTGGTTGGAGAGCGGCGTCCGCAAGGGGCTCGAACGCAAAGACTTCGACGCGACCCTGACCCGCTTCTTCGCGAAGCTCGCGCGCTACGTAATTCTCATCGGCGTGATTCTCGGGTGCCTCGGGGTCTTCGGCATCCAGACTGCGAGCTTTGCTGCCGTACTGGCCGCCGCAGGTTTCGCGATCGGGTTGGCGTTCCAAGGCACGCTCGCGAATTTCTCGGCCGGCGTGATGCTGTTGGTGTTTCGCCCGTTCAAGGTCGGCGATCTCGTCGAGGTGAACGATGACACCGGCACTTGCGAACACATCGATCTCTTCACCTGCGAGTTCCGCACGCTCGACAACAAGAAGCTGATCATCCCGAACGGAGCGGTCTTCGGCAGCACCATCACGAACTACTCGGGCTACGAGATTCGCCGCGTCGACATCGACGTCGGCGCCGAATACTCGGCCGACATCGACGCCACGCGCGCGGCGCTCGAAAAAGCAGCCGCGAGGGTCACCGGCAAGCTCGAAGATCCCGCACCACAGGTCTTTCTGAAGGCGCTTGGCGGGTCTTCGGTCGACTGGCAGGTCCGCATTTGGTGCAAGACCCCGGACTTCTGGAACGTCTGGCAGGAGACGACCAAGGCATGCAAGACCAGCCTCGACGAGGCCGGAATCGGAATTCCATTCCCGCAGCAAGATGTTCATTTGGACGAAGCGGTGATTCGGGCGCTCTCGAACTAGGGTTGTGCTGCCCCGGGTGGGTGGTGAGTGGAGCTGATGCTGTTGACCTGGTTGGTTTAACAACATCCGACCCACCCACCCCCACCGCGTAGTCCTCCCTCCGCGGCGGTCGCTGCGCTCCGCCTTGGCGGCGCCTTTGGCGCCGGGCTGCGCCCTTTGGGCTCGCGGTCTACGTGCAGCCGAGGGCGGAGCCCTACGCGCAGGGGTCGAGGAGCTCGGCGACTGCGGGGCGTGCGGCGGCGAGGCTGGCTCCGAGGCTGACTACCTGCATCGGGTCTAGATCCGCCCGGGGGCGCTTGCCGAAGTACTGCGAGATGTACTCGCGGAGGCCGGGCAAGAGTGTGCTGCCACCGGCCAAGAACACCGCGTCGATGTCGCGCGCGCGAAGGCTCGCCTGGGCGAGCACCTCGTCGCAAATCCCGAAGGTCTGACGCACGAGGTCGAGCGTGAGCTGATTGACTTCATCTTGGGTGATCGTGATGACGCCGCAGCTCTCGGGCGCGGCAGGGTCGACGCTCGGGATGGCGATGGAAGCCTGCTCGGAGTCGCTGAGCTCACACTTGGCCATCTCGCAGGCGTGTACCAGCCGGTCGAAGGTGACCGCGTCGTTGCTGAGGTCCCAACCATCTCGGCTCAACGTTCGATCCGCGACGTGAAGCGCAATCGTTCGGTCGACGTCGTCACCGCCGAGATACGGGTCGCCGCCGTTCCCAACGACCCGGAATGGATAGCGGCTACAATCAACGACGGCCGCATCGAAAGTGCCGCCGCCCAAGTCGTAGACGAAGGCGTACTTGAGGCTGCTGCGATTCAGGTACGCCAGCGCAGTGGCCACCGGCTCTTCGATGATCCGGACCGTCGCGAAACGGGCCTTCTGCACCGCAAGTGTGGTGGCGTCACGGCGCCCCTGGTCGAAGCCCACGGGCGCGGTCACTACCGCATGCACGTCCTCCACCGAACACTTCGTCGACCGGCACAACCCGGCGACCACGGACGCCCCGACATCCACCGGAGATATGATCCCTGCTCGGGTTTGAAACGCGGGCTCACCCTGTTCCGTCTCGACGAGGTCGTAGGGGTAGTGCTGTCGAAACTGACTCGTGTACGAGGAGTGCCAGCGAGCACCCATGATGCGCTTGGCTGAGAGAATGGTGTTTTTCGGGTCCATGGCGCGGCGACGCCGAGCAGCCCTTCCAATCAGCGTCTCGCCACTCGGCAGGTAGGCGATCGCAGACGGCATGACGCAACCCTGACCCTCCATGCTTAGGGCCTCGAAATTCCGGGCGAGTACCGTGTTGGTAGTGCCAAGATCGATTCCGACGGTATTGTGCCTGCGGATGGACATCGGCCGTCCGGATGCGTGGGGTCTGACTCTGCTGAGGTCCATGGAAAGGGGGGGGCGAGTGGCCTCTAAGAAACAACCAGGCTACGTGATTCAGCGGCCGCCTGCCACACTGACTTCGTCTGCTGGACCGAATGGGGTGTTGGCCCTAGAGTAGAACACGTTCTAGTTGGAGAGCCCAGTCGATGCCCGAGGACTTTCATACCCTTGAAATAGCAGGGATTGTTCAAGAAACTCACGACACTCGGTCATTTCTCTTCGATGTTCCACAATCGTTGCGCGAGGCCTTTCAGTACCGCGCCGGTCAGTTTCTGACCTTCGAAATTCCCTGGAACGGCATGCAGCTCCGCCGCTGCTACTCGCTTTCGAGCGCCCCCGAGACCGACGCCTGGCCGAAGGTCACGGTCAAGCGGGTAGACGATGGCCGAGTCTCCAACTGGTTCAACGACGCGCTCAACGTGGGCGACTCGATTCTGGTTCAGCCGCCCGAGGGCCGCTTCGTGCTGCGCTCGAACGAGGGTGATCACGGGATCGTGCTCTTCGGAGGGGGGAGCGGCGTCACGCCTGTGCTCTCGATCATGAAGTCGGCGCTGCGGACCACGACTCGCAATGTGAAGCTGATCTACGCCAACCGGGACGCGCGCTCGATCATCTTCAAGGACGAGATCGACCTCTGGCTCGCAGAGTTTCCGAACCGGCTCGAGGTCGTGCATCACCTCGACAGCGATGCTGGGTTCATGCCGGTCGCCGGCGTGCAGGAGCACTTCAGGGGCTGGGAAGACGCCGAGTTCTTCGTGTGCGGACCAACCGGCTACATGGACGCCGTCGAGGAGGCGTTCAAGCGATCCGCCATCGACGCGCGGCAGACCAAGTTCGAGCGCTTCCTCTCACCGATCGATCCGGATCGTAAGGACGAGACTGAAACCGACATTCCGGAACAGTCTGCCGACGATATCCCCGAGTCGTTCACGATGTCGCTCGAGGGCCAGGCGCACGAAGTCCCGTACAAAAAGGGGCTCACCTTGCTCGAGTCTGCGGTCAAAGCCGGGCACAAGCCGCCATCTTCCTGCGAAGACGGCTACTGCGGCTGCTGTATGGCGCTCCTCAAGAGCGGACAGGTCGACATGGCCGCGCACGACGCGCTCGAGCCGAGTGACATCGAGCGAGGCTGGGTGCTCGCATGCCAAGCACGTCCCGCAAGCCGAGAACCGATCGAGCTCGACTTCGACGCCGAATACTGACCGGTCGCGGGATCACGGGCGTTGGCGGTCGGGCCAATCCCAGAAAGATCTCTTTCCGATCGTCCAGTCCGGGCCGTTGCCCCAGTCGCTTCGCGTCCGCTTGCTTCGATGCTCGGGGTCGTGCGCTTTGAGCGCAGCTTCGTACTCCTGGAACTGCTGGATTCCAAGCTTCTGCGCCCAATAGTCCTCTTCGGCCGACCAGCGATTGTTGCCGGCGTACTGAAGGGTCGTCACCCCCGGGAAATCCAAGATCCCCTTCCCGCTCGGGTGATCCCGGCGGTTGAGCATTCGAAAGACGACCCGGCCGGTCGGGTCGGCGATGTGCCAATCATAGACTCCGTAGATCTCGCCGTACTGCTCCATGAGCGGCACGATCCAGGCGCGAATGGTCTCCCGACCGCGCATCGTGCCGAGCACTCGCTCGTCGTAGACGACGTCTTCCGTGAAGAGATCTGCCCAGGCGTTCCAATCCTCGCGGATCATCCCAGTGTACCAGAAGTGCCGGAAAGCCTCTTCGACCTCCGCGAGCTCGAATGTCGGCACTATTGCGCTGCCTCTTGGCTGTCGGAGTAGAACTGCGTGCACCATCGACGGAACATCGCAATCGGTCCATCGCCATCGCAGAGGAGCGGCTTTTCGTACTGAACCTTGTTCTCCCAAATCGGAATGTCCTGCTCCACCTGCCGGCTGACCTCGGCAACGAACGCTTTACCGACGCCGCGCGCCATTTCGGCGCCGCCTGTCTTCTTCACTGCGAAGTTGAAGCGGAGATGGCAGTGGTCGGCGTCGATTGGCGTCGTGGACGCAATGTTGAGGGTTTCGACGATGCCCTGGAAACGCACGACCGCAAAGCCGAACCCGTAGTTCAGGCTCTCGATCGAGCCCTCGACCGTCCCGCGGGGCGTCTCCATGCCGGCGTCCGAGTAGACCCGTAGAATGTGACCCTCTGCGGATGCTTTAGACTGAGGCATGTTGGTCGTGCCGTGCAGGTAGTGGAAGTGAGCGGTGTCGACCGCGTTCTCGGCCATCTCTTGATTGCGCGTCCGGATCGTCCACTCGCGACTGATGAACTCGGTCCATTCGTCATCGCCGTGCTCGGGGATCTCGTCGGGAATGTCGAAAGTCGGCGGCTCGCCCAAGGCGTGATGCCAACACATCACCATGTTGGCGACCTCCTTGATGTGCCAGGTCGGGACCTTCGCCTTGCGCGGCACGTGCTCGGCGTACGGGACTCCCGTGCACTTGCCGTCCGTGCCGAACTGCCACGCGTGGAACGGGCACTCGATGGAGCCGCCCTTCACCGTGCCGCCGTGACCGAGATGCGCGCCGAGGTGCGGGCAGAACGCGTCAAGCACGGACAGCTCCCCTTGCTCCGACCGCCAAATGACGAGGTCCTTGCCGAAGTACTTGAGCGGTTTGACGTCGCCCGGCTTGATCTCGTCGGCGTATGCGATTTGGAACCAGCCGTTGGGGATCGGCGGCGTGAAGTAACGGTCGTCCATCGGGCAAAAATAGAACGTGTTTCACTTTTTTCAAGCCAAAACTTTGGCCGCAGCCCGCCATGTTAGGTTCTGCGGCCCTAGAGGAGAGAACATGACGAGCATCGGCGTGGGCGCAGCGGCGCCCGACTTCACCAAGACCACCCAGAACGGTGACACCATCACCCTCTCGCAGTTCCGCGGCAACAAGACGGTGGTTCTCTACTTCTACCCGAAAGACGAGACCCCGGGATGCACCGCCGAGGCCTGTACTTTCCGCGACAGCTTCGAAGACTTCGTCGAAGCGGGTGCCGTCGTCATCGGTGTTAGCCAGGACAGCGAGAAGAGCCACAAGAGCTTCGCCGAGCACCATCGGCTGCCCTTCTTGTTGGTCAGCGATCGCGACAAGGCGATGCAGAAAGCCTACGGAGTTCCGAAGACGATGGGACTGCTACCCGGACGCGTCACCTACGTGATCGACCGCGAGGGTAAGGTGCAGCACGTGTTCAACTCCCAGCTCAACGCAAAGAAGCACGTTCGGGAAGCGCTCGACGTCGTCAGGCGGCTGTCCGCCTAAACAGACGCGCGGCGATCGATCAAGAGCAGTGTCGCCCAGACGGCCGTGGATCCAGGCACGTTCGTCGCGGCGTTGCAGCCCGATGTGATCTCCGGCGACCGAGCCACTGCGACCCGTGTCGGGTACGGACGGAACACCGCACGGACTGCCATCGCACGCATCAGGGTCGCACACCTCATGACTGCCAAGGCCCTCGTCGCAAAGCGCGGCGACGATGGGCGCGACGTTGTGCACGACCTCGCCGGCCTCCGATCTCCTCGAACACGTTTGCACGAGCGCAGCCTTCATCTGCTGACGTCACGTAGTCGGGAACTCGCCCACCGATGAGAATCCCGGCTAAACGACTCTCTGAATCGAAGGTCGCGCTGCCTGAATGACCCTCGAACGCGTCCAAGTTGACCACGAAGAAGTCGCCGCGGTTGGCCCTGGCGTCCGCGACTGTGGCGCCGGAGTCGATCTTCGCCGGCAACCCGCTTCCGAACCCGATCATCGCCATGGGATCCCCATCGGTGAAGGGGATCGCGGGTCGGATCGTGACGGGCAGGTGGCCGCCCGTCACCGGGCGGTCGAGCTCTATGACCGCGAAGTCAGGCGTCAGATCATTGGCTGGCGCGTCGCCCTCGAGGGCCACGCGCTCGCACGCGTAGACGTCTTCATCGCGAATGGACGCGAGCTGATTTGGTGCGTCGAGATGATAGTTGAACACATATCTGAAGGTTTCGCAGGGGCGCTGTGGGCTGATGCAATGGCCCGCCGTGAGGACGAGATCCTCTGCGATGAGCACGCCGGAACACGATGCGGCCACAGGCTGATTGCCAAACGGCTCATCTTCGCAAAGCCCGCGCTCGTCTTTCAAGCTGAACGCCAGCAGGCTGTAGTTGCCGCTGGGCTCTCGGTTGATGCGTGACTCAGGAATCAGGGCGACGATCGACTCTTGCGCGACGCTGCGAAGGTCGTCGCTCGGATGATTGAATACCTCGAAGCGGTCGTCATCGCCGTAGACGACGGGTGCCGTAAGCTCGCCGACGAAAAGCTCTTCGCCCGAGCCGCAGCCAGTCAACGAAACAAGACATGACAACAAGAAAGCCGACGCGCGCATTATCTACCTAGATAAGGCCAAATGACCAAGGATGCTACTCGGATACGCGAACTTGTATGCTGGTCACCAAATCACCTGTCGCGGTGGCCACGTCCGAAACGACGACGACAGGCTCACCCCTCGCAATGACGTCGCGTTCACGAAGCTTCGCGAGGGCGTTCACGATGGTCTTCTCGGGGTCGCTCGAGAGATTCATTCGGAACGGAACGACCGAGCGCGTGAGCCAGAGCTTGCGGCGTGTCGTGCTCATGTTGGTGAAGGCGTAGATGATCGCGCGCTGCGGTCGGTAGCTCGCGACGAGCTGGCCGAAGTAGCCACGGCGGGTCATTACGACGATCGCTTTGGCGTTGAGCGAGTCGGCCAGCCGGCATGCGCCCTGCGCGATGTGTGCACGCTGCGAATCGGGCGTCGGCCGCTCCTTGTAGAAGTCGAGACCGGGCGTCGCCTCGATACGCCGCGCGATTGTGTCGAGCACTTCGACGCACCTTACGGGGTGTTTCCCTGCGGCCGTCTCCCCACTGAGCATGACGGCGTCCGCTTGCTCGTACACCGCGTTGGCAACGTCGGTGACCTCAGCCCGTGTGGGAAGCGGATTGTCGATCATCGACTCGAGTAGATGCGTGGCGACGATGATTGGCTTGCCGGCGATGGCGCAGCGCCGGATCATGTCGCGTTGAAGCACAGGCAGCTCCTCGAACGCCACCTCGACGCCGAGGTCCCCGCGCGCGACCATGATGCCGTCTGCCACCTCGAGGATCTCGTCGAATTTTTCAACGCCCTCCTCGTTTTCGATCTTGGCGATGAGACGCTGGTGCCCTCCCGCGGCGCTGACGATCTCGCGCACTTCGAGCACGTCCTGCGCACCGCGCACGAACGACAGTGCAATGAAGTCGAGATCCTGCTCCATCGCAAACTGGATGTCTTCGCGATCCTTCTTGGTGATTGAGGGCAGGTTCACGCGGACGCCTGGCAAGTTGACGTGCTTTCGCGACCCGAGCGTGCCTCCGTCGAGCACGCGGCACTTGAGCCGATGCTCGAACACCTCGAGCACTTGGAGGTTGATCAGACCGTTATCGACAGTCACGCGCTCGCCGACCCGAAGGTCCTTTACGAGGTCCTGGTAGTTGACGTGGACGCTCCGCTCCTCTGCGTCATCGGCGAGTACGCTGAAGTAGAAGACATCGCCCGCCTTGAGGTCGAGGCTCTCGGCGAGCTCACCGGTGCGGATCTCGGGACCCTGCAGGTCCATCAGGATGGAGACCGGATGCGCGAGCTTCTTGCTCAGGCTCTTGAGGTTCCGAATCACTTGGAGATGGGACTCGTGGTTCCCGTGCGACATGTTGAGTCGGGCGACGTTCATGCCGGCGTGGGCCAACTCGGCAAGCGTGTCCGACGACCGCGTGGCGGGACCAATGGTGCAGACGATCTTGGTGAGACGCGTCTGCGATTCTTGCGGCGGCAGCCTCATCGCTGCGCGGAGCCTAGGCCAGAGCTAGCAGCGTGACAATCGACGCGACGTGAACGCGAGAGCCACCAATAGCGCAAGAACTGAAATGGGCTCGTGTCCGGCCGAACCCGGTGCCGACGCGGAGCACGTCTTGGCACGCCTCAAGGCGCCGCCTTTGGGAGCGTCGACCGGCCCCGCACCATCCGCCAAGAAAGAGCGCTCATCCTCGCTGGCGTCCATCTGCGGTTGGAACTTCTCGGCCGCCGCCTGCGCGATCCACGGAAGGTGCACCGAGATCAAAGTGTAGACACCGCCGTCGCCGCAATCGCGCTTTACGTCGGACCTACCTCGTGAAACGAGGCCGAGGAGGAAGTCGCCAGCCTCGGTCGGAACATAGAGCGGACCGCCCGAATCGCCGTAGCAGGAGTCGCCGAGTTGGTCGCTTCGGCGCGTGAGCAGCTCGCGTTGACCGATGATGTCGATCACTGCGTCGCTGATGTAGAGCTCACCGGCGAGACCGCTATCGAGATCGTACACGCCGTATCCGGCAACGAAACCGACATCGCCATGTCCAACGAGCGCACGCTCGCGCTGGGTCGTGAGCAGCGGAGCGACCGGAATGTCCTCGAACGGGCGGGCGAGCAGCAAGAGCGCGATGTCGTTCGGCGCCCCGATTCCGCCCTGCCCTGCTCCGGCGCGGCTTCGGCCCATGATGAAGTCGTGGTTATACCCTTCGTGCACGCGAACTCCCGTGACGAGCCGAATCATGCCGTCGGTCGCCGCGCGGCTCGAGAGATGACCCGCCACGACCCACAAGGTGCCTGCCGAAGCGGGGCGAACCGCGCCCGGCTCCGGCTCGACGACGGCGCAGTGCGCTGCGGTCACCACGAGCGAGGGGGAGATCAGCGTTCCGGAACAGAATCCGCTGCTGGCGCCAGCGCGGCGGATCTCCACGGTCGAGAAGATCTGCGCGTCGGAGGCCGCCCAACCGCCAACGATCTCGGCGTGAGTCGCCCCGGCATCGCTCCCGCCGCTCGCCCCCGGATCACCGCAACCAAGGGTTATACCCAAAAGGGCTACATAGAGGACTTTGTATGCCTTCGCGGGAAACATGCGACAAGGTAGGTGGGCGTATCATGGTCGCTTCGGGCTTACTAGAGTGCACGGGCGTCGAGGGGTGCGAATCGGACCGTTCGGTGAGCTGCCAAACCTTTGACGATCCTGCGGAAAAGTTGGTCCACGGCGCGCGGCGACTGATGGTCGTTGCGGGGTACGAATGAACCGTCGCGAGCGCCGCAAGGAAGAAACGCTTCGCCGCATCGAAGAGGCCGGATGGAGGCTCTTTTCGACGCGCGGATATGAGAAGACGTCCACACGGGAAATCGCAGCTGCCGCGGACATTGCCGCCGGGACGCTGTTCAACTACTTCCCGGAGAAGCGAAGCCTTCTCATTCACTTGATGCAGCAGCAGATCGACGAAGCGGCGACGCGCGCCTTCGAGGCGATCCCGCCCTCCACGCTCGACCAAGAGCTGACGCAGCTCTTCGACGCCCTGACGCAATGCTACGCGAGGGAGCGCCGCTTGAGTCGGGTTTTCGTCAAGGAGCTCCTGTTCACGGACGGCGAGCAGCGCGCAGAGTCGGCGGCCTGGACCTTCGATCTCGTGAGGCGAATCGCGGCTCGGGTGCGAGAAGCCCAACGGCGCGGAGAGCTCGACCCGGCGGCCGATCCGATGGACGCCGCACAACAACTCTTCAGCACGCACTACTTCGGTTTGGTAACCTGGTTGGGCGGTACAATCCCGTCGCGTGCGGCACACGAGGAGCGGTTTCGGAGCTTCGCTACGCCTGCTCTTGCGAGGGCTGCGCCGAAGCGCGGCTTAGCCGCCGGCTGACATCGAGGACCGCCGCAGCGATCTCTTCGGGCACCTCTTCCTGAAGGAAGTGGCCCGCTTGCGTCTCGGTGAGGGGCGGATCGCCCAGCAATGCTTTGGTGCGTTTGAGAGCCCGCGCGATCACCGGATCGCGGCGGCCCCAAACCATTGCCTTTGGCCCGTCGAAGCTTCGAGCCAGCGCGGCACACTCCTCGAGCGGCGGAATGGACGGATGCCCCATCTTGTCGACCGCCATGCGGGCGGTAGCCAGCGGTGCAACGCGGTCCGCGATGTGCCGGAATGGATAGCGGTACGCGCGGGCGACGTTGCCTCGAATGCTCGACTTGTCGCCTTGCGCCAAGTGGAGGGCAGCCTGCGGAAGGGGCAGGAGGCGAAACACGAGATCGCTGAGCAGCGGCATGTGTGAGAAACGATGGAATGCGGTGGGCTTGAAGCCGGGACTCGGTGCATCGAGCACGGTGTTCAAGACGACCATCCCCCCGAGCCGATCGCGCCGGGTCGTGAAGGGATGGGTACCGATCGCGCCGCCCCAATCCTGGCAGACCAAAACCGTGTCGTAGAGGTCCAACTGATCGATGAGCGACCCGAGCCATTTGCTGTGGTTGGGAATCGTGTGGAGCGCGAAGTCGCGTGGCTTGTCGCTGAACCCGAAGCCGATCAGGTCTGGCATGATCAGGCGCAGCCCTTGACCCTGGAGACACATCGCGACCTTGCGGTAGAGAAAGCCCCAGGTCGGGTTGCCGTGCACCATCAGAACCGGCAGCCCTCGCCCGGTTTCCATGACGTGCATGTGCAAGCCATCGCCCACCGCGACGCGATAGCGCGTGAAGGGGACTTCCTTGGCGATCCACGGAGGAAGATCTGGCGCGGGCAGCTTTTCCACGGCCGGGAGGGTACCGCCGGGTCAGCGCCAGCGCCAGCGTCCAGCGCCAGCGTCCAGCGCCAGCGTCCAGCGCCAGCGCCAGCGGCAGTGAACGCGATTGGCGTCGGGAGGTTTAGTTACATCCAACCCGCCCGGACGCCTACGGCGGCTGTTTGTCCCGCCCCACCACCCCCACACTATCTCCCTACCCCCACCCGTAATCCTCCCTCCGCGCCCCTTGCTTCGCTCGGGCTTGGCGCCGGGCTTCGCCGTACCGGCTCGCGCTGCCGCCCTTGGCTTCTGCGTATGGAGGAGAATCGGTCGGGATGTGCGGCACAGGGAGTGGGCGGGAGGCGAGTCGTGTCTTGCCGTGTGGGGACGGCCGAGCGGGACCCGCTCCCGAGCACGTGCGTACCGACCGATTCTCCGGGCCGTCCGAGCACGTGCGTACCGACCGATTCTTCGGGTGTTCCCTCCACGCCCGGGCGTACTGCGTTGGTGTCAGTGTCGCTGGTGCTGACGGGCTCACTCCACCGCGGTCCGCCGCCACTTTCGGAGCACGAATACTCCGAGCGCGGCGGTCAGCACCGTGGCGACGATCACCACTGGCCAGATCTGATCCCAGGGCCACGTCGCCACGGGGTTCTTCTCGATCCACTCCGCGACGCGGACGCCGACGAGGGTCGTGCCGAGGGTGAACGGCGCAACGCCGAGAATGGAAGCGATCAGAAACGGAAAGAAGCGAACGCGCGAGACGCCGAGCGCCCATTGCACCGACGGCGTCGTGTAGAACACCAAGCGCAGGAGCAACACGGTTCGGAATCCGTGCGTCCGAAGGCGGTCATCGAAGCGGCGGACGCGTTGCGGAAGGCGCTCCTGAAGCCAATCCCGGACCATGTAGCGGGCGGCAGCATAGGAGAAGAGGCCCGTGCCCACGGTCCCGGCCCAGTTCAGCAGGAACGCCTCGGTGGGGCTCCAGATCAAAGGCGCGCTGAGGAGGAATACCAAGCCGTTGAGACCAAAGGGCTGCAAACAGGAATAGGACGCGACGAACAGAAGCCCGCCCCAGGGACCGGCGGCGCGAATCCAATCGCGCATCGTCGCCGGGTCGAACTGCTCATACGCGCCGCTCACGTACACCCACGCGAAGAGGGCGGCGACGGCCGCGGCGACCGCGATTTTCAGCAGGCCTCCCCTATCCATTCGGCGATCCTAGCGCGGAACCCGCGTGGCGTCTGGACTTCGCCGGCTCCCTGAGGGTACAAATGCAGCCGCTACGCAGGAGGAAGGTGTGCACGAAGCCACGAAACCCGGACTGCCGCCCCGAGCGATCATGCCGCGGGGCGCGCTAAATAGCGACGCGGAAGCCCGCGAATTCGGAGGCACGTTCGGTGCAGCGTTCATCATGACGCTCTCGCATCTCTTGATGCTCTGCCTCTGGATCGCATGGCGCTTCCATGACGGGGCATTGTTCTATCCCACCGGCATCGCGGATGTCGGCCCCTTCTTCGCGCGGACGTGGGAGCTCATCGTCGCGCACGCGACGCCGACGTGGGGCACCTTCGCAGTCTACTGGACGTTCCTCGTGGTCGAGGGACTCCTTGCGGCCTATCTGCCGGGACTCCGAATCAAGGGGCTGCCGATTCCCGCGCGGGGAGGCATTCGCCTGGAATATCTTTGCAACGGGATTACGGCTTGGTACCTCACCCTTGCCGCCGTCGCGCTGCTCCACTTCACCGGAGTCTTTCCGCTCCAGACCATCTACGAGCGCTTCGGCGAGTTCATGATCGCCGCAATGCTGACGGCGAACGCGGTCGCCCTCATCGTGTACTTCGGAGCCAAGACGACGCGCAACGCGGAGCGCATGTCGGGGAGCTTCCTCTACGACTTCTTCATGGGTGCATGGTTGAACCCCCGCATCGGGCCGCTCGATCTCAAGATGTGGGCCGAAGTTCGCGTCTCCTGGCTCACACTGTTTTTGCTGACGCTAGGTGGCGCGGCCCATCAGTACGCGACCTACGGCACGATCAGCACACCGATGATCTTCATGATCGTTGCGCACTTCCTCTACACGAACGCCTGCATGAAAGGCGAGGAATGCATCCCAACGACCTGGGACATCTTCTATGAGAAGTGGGGGTGGATGCTGGTCTTCTGGAACCTCGCTGGCGTCCCGTTCGTATACTGTTTCAACTCGATGTACATCGCCTCCCGGCCACCGTTCGAGCATTCCCTCGGATACACCGTGTTTTGCTTCGTGCTGCTCATCGGCGCGTACTACGTCTGGGACACGGCGCAGAGCCAGCGCAACCGCTTCCGAATGAAGCTCAATGGCTCGTACGTGAAGCGCAAGGCGTTCCCACAGCTTCCGTGGGGCACCCTCGAAAACCCGCGCTACCTAGACACCGAGGCGGGCTCGAAGCTGCTCGTCGACGGCTGGTGGCGCTACGCGCGCAAGATTCACTACACGGCCGACATCGCGATGGCGCTCTCCTGGGGCCTCATCTGCGGTTTCGATCACTTCCTGCCGTACCTGTACGTCACGTTCTTCACGGTGATGATCCTTCATCGCGCCGGCCGGGACATCGCGCGTTGCAAGAAGAAGTACGGCGACGACTGGGACCGCTACTGCAAAGAGGTCCCCTACTTGTTCATCCCGTACGTGTTCTGACGTCGGTCAGAAGAGGTAAGCGGCATTGATCTGTAGCTGGTGATAGCCCGTTCGGTAGGATGTCGTCGTCGCGCTGTTCAGGCTGATCGAGTAGTTGAAATCGAAGTTGAACATCGCGAGGTCGAAGTTGATCCCGAAACGCATGATCGCCTGATAAATGGCAAGGTCGACCTCTTTCGGCCGAAGTCGAACATCTGTCTCTGCCGTGTCCCCGGTGTCCCCGTCCGTCACCGTGACCCTGGCTTTGATCTGAGTGTTGAAGTGGTTCACGTAGCCGGCATAGATGAAGAGCTTGAAGAAAGAGTTCTGGTACGGAATGAAGCCTGCGTTGATCGGCAGCTCGAACGAGTTCACTCGCCCGCGAAGATCTTCCCTGAGTAGTACGCCGTCGGGAGGGCAGTCCTCGGGATTGTCGCACGGGATCTCGACGCTCTGCCGAGGAAGGGACCAACGGTTGAACGAAAAGAGCGCTTCGACAAACCATCGGCGTTTGCGAACCCGGGGGCCGAATCCGATCTGCCAGCCCGCGAAGGTGTCGCGCTCTCGCCCCGTTTCGAGGAGCGAGACGTAGGTCGTCCCGCTTGCTCCCGCGAAGAGCTTGATGTCGAGCTTCGGCTGCTGCGCGGACGCGGTCGACGGCTCGACCGTGCCGACGAGTGCCACAAACACCGCGAGCGATACACAGAGTTGAAGCTTCGAGGTCATGCGGGAAACAGGTATTCCTTACCGTCCAGCACGAACTTCTTGTCCATGATGCGCGGCCACATGGGCTTCTTGTGGAGCTTGTCCTTTTGCCACTCCTCATGCTCCTCGCGGAGCTTCTCGTACAACTCCGGCATCTGCTCCTTCAGATTGATCTGCTCGGGCTTGTCGACTTCGAGGTCGTAGAGCTCTGCCCAGCCATCACGTGTGCTGAGTATGAGCTTGTACTTGCCATCCCGAATCGCCCAGATGTGATCGGCGCGCCAGTAGAGCGTTTCGTGCGGGACGCCCTCGGCTTGGCCATTCACGTAGGGGACGAGGTCGACCCCGTCGTACTCGCGGTCGCTCGGAAGTGCCCCACCAACGGCAGCCACGGAGGTTGCGAAGATGTCGGTCGAGGAGACGGGGTGCTGATACCGCATCCCAGCGGGGACCCTGCCCGTCCACTTCATCATGAAGGGCACATTGATGCCGCCCTCGAACTGGGTGAGCTTTCCACCCTTGAGCGGTCCGTTGTCGGTCGCGTGGGTGTACGATGCGCCTCCGTTGTCGCTCAACAAGAAGATGAGGGTGTTCTCCTCGATCCCCACATCCTTGATCGTCTGATGGACCTCGCCGATCGCGTCGTCGAGCGCCGAGATCATCGAGTAGTAAACGCGTTTGTTGTCGTCTTCGACGTGCGCGTAGCGGCAGTAGTAGTCGACAGGCGCCTGAAAAGGGACGTGCGGCGCATTGAAGGCGGCGTAGAGGAAGAACGGCTCGTCCTTGTGGTCCTCGATATACTGCTTCATGCGATCGCGGAACGCGTACGTGAGGTACTGTTCCTCGCGCACGACCTTGCCGTTCTCGACGATCGCCGACTCTTCGCGCCGGCCCATGTCCCACTGGTACTGCGCACTAAACGAGGAATGCTCGTGGTTGATGATGTGAGGCCAGTTTCTCTCGGGAGTGTAGATCGAGAAGGCGCCGTTGAAGCCATACTGGTAGTCGAACCCTCTTTCTAACGGGACTTGCTTCCGTGAGGCGCCGAGGTGCCACTTGCCGACGAGGCCGGTTGCGTAGCCGTACTTCTTGAGCAGGTGTGGGAGCGTAATCTCCGAAGGTGGGACGCCCTGCTTGTGCGCCTGCCACTCCGCCGGAAAGGAGGGCTTGGCCTTCACGACGAACTCTCCCGTGTCGACGATCCATCGACCGGAAATGTACTCGACCCAGTTCGTCGGATAGTGCTCCATGATCTGGGTTTCGAAGCCGTATCGGTTTTGAACGCGGCCAGTCATGATGCCCGCTCGCGACGGCGCGCACGTGGGCGACGTGACGTACCCTTCCTCGAAGACGACTCCCTCGGCACCGATCTGATCGATGTGCGGCGTGGCGATGTGGTCCGCCCCGTAGGTCGACACCTCGTACTTGCCGAGGTCGTCGGCGAGCAAGATGACGATGTTGGGTGGCCGCTCGGCTGCGACCGGGCTCAAGGGTGCCTCGAGGTACGCCGACTTCCCGGACTCCATCGTCTTGTCCCGCTTGATGCGCCACTTGATGCGGGTGACCGAGCAGCTCACGAGGACGACGGCAAGGCCGGCCACCAAGAGCGCCTTCACCCACTGACGGTTCAACTGCATTCGCACGACCCGATTGGTACCGGGCGCCGATCCGTCCTGGCAAGAAACCCGCGCGCATCGCGACGGGGCCGCAGCACTAATTGTTCACCCGTTTCGTTGCGAGCGGCGTATGATGACCGAGATGCGCAGCTTCGCCCTTCTTGCCTTTTTGAGCTCGTCGCTCGTTTTTTCGCTCAGCTGCAGTAGCGGCGGGGGCGGTGGAGGCGGCGGAACCGGTGGAACCGGGGGCGGCACCGGGGGGAGTGGCGCCGGCGGCGGCGAAGGCGGCACTGGCGGGTCGGGCGGCACCGTTGAGATGTGCGTCAACCCCCGTGACTGCGACGACGATGAAGCGTGCACCGCGAACCTCTGCAATGCACAGGTCTGCGCGTACGAGCCGCTCCCCGACTACGCCGTCTGCGGCTCCGACACGGGCGTCAGCGCATGCCTAGGTGGGATCTGTCAGCTCATCTGGACGAGCTGCGAGCAAGAGGGCGCCGAGGACGGGGACTTCTGCCAGCCGAACCCGACGAGCGATCCCCCTCGCCTCGGGCGTTGCGGCGCCGGGGCATGCGTGGTGGGACCGTGCGAGAGCTCCTTCGATTGCTGGAACGGGGACGCGTGCAAAGTGGGCGTCTGTGACGCGCCGAGCGGCACATGCGACCTCGACAACGCTCCAAACGGGAATGCCTGCATCCCTCCTGCTGGCGGTCGCTGCTTCGACGGAGTTTGTGGCGCCGGCGCTGGTGGAACCGGTGGGCAAGGTGGCGCCAGCGGACAAGGTGGCGCCGGCGGACAAGGTGGCGCCAGCGGACAAGGTGGCGCCGGCGGACAAGGTGGCGCCAGCGGACAAGGTGGCGCTTAGCGTACCTGGTGGATGTCTCTGCGGATCTGGTGGAAGGCCACGTCGACGACTAGCATCCCGGCCGGGCGGTTGGGCGCTCCTTGGAAGGCCAGGTCTTCAGGAATCCAAAAAACCCGGCGCTCCCCCTCGACCATGAGCTTCATGCCCTCGGCCCAGCCAGGGATCAGTCTCATGACGCCGACAGTATCGCGCCCGTTGCGAAGCACGCTGCTATCGATGACCTCACCGTCCGAGGTCCAAAGCGTGTAGGTGACTTCGACCATGCTCGTGTCGAGCGGATGATCCGTACCGGTACCTGCCTCCACGACACGCCACGCCAAACCCGACGCGCTCCGCTCCGCATCTGCGGGAATTGCGCCGGCGTCCTTGGGCGCAGTGGGCGGTGTCGGAGCTGTTTCAAAGCTGACGAGCTCGACGTCGAAAACGAGGTCTCCTAGCGGTTGCCGAGGCGCGGTCTCGATGTTCGAGCCAACCTCGCCGTAGCCCAACTTAGCCGGGATCCACAGGCGCCGTTTTTCACCGGGCACCATCATCTTCAAACCCTCAGAGAAACCAGGGATGAGTTGATCGGCTCGCACCGACAGCGCCTCGCCGTGGGCCGTCGAGCTGTCGAACTGCCGACCGTCGGGGGTCCAGCCCGTGTAGCTCACCGTCACCGTATCGAACTTCCCCGGGCGCGCTTTGCTTTTGCCCTTGCGCAGACGCTTCCACGCGAGCCCCGATTTCGATCGCTTGGCGCCCTTGGGCGCTGCCGCGACGTCGGGCGGCGCATCGGGATCGGGCGCGGCTGGCGTCGCGACTGCCGGAGGCGCCTCGACTGGCGCGGCCGGCGCTTCCTCCGCGGCTTGGGGCTCCTCGCTCGGTGCGGCGGGCGCTGCCTCCGTGGGAGTCGCTTCGGGTGCCGGCTCGGCGGTTTCGCTCTTGCAGGCGCTCAACGCCACGAGACAAACGAGGATCCAGACAAATCGCATGCCTGCGACTATAGCAAGCCGAAAGCTCAGATCCACAACCTCGGCAGAGCGCCGCGTCAATCGCCTCGGTAGACGCAGCCAGCGGTACAGGTTTCGCTCACCTCGACGCGGCTGAGCACCGGGAGCCTGGGGCGAACTCTCTCCCAGATCCACTTGGCGAGCACCTCGCTCGTCGGGTTCTCGAGTCCTTCTATCTCGTTGAGGTAGTAGTGGTCGAGGCGAAGTCGGATCGGTTCGAAGGCTTCCGCGATGTCGGCGAAATCGACGACCCAGGCCAGCGTCGGATCGAGGTCTCCTTCGACGCAGAGCCGAACACGGTACGAGTGGCCGTGGAGCCGCTTGCACTTGTGCTCGTCGGGCACGTTGGGCAAGAGGTGCGCCGCCTCGAACGTGAACTCTTTCCAGATCTCCATGGGTCCGGGAGCTTGGCGCCTTCGCTTAGGCGATGCCACCCAAGAGCGCTGCGCCATATGCACCCATGAGCTGTGGCTGGCTAGGGAGGACCACATCCTCAGAAGCCGCCTCGGCGATCATCGCACGGACCGCATCGTTTCGGGCGACGCCACCCGAGAGCACGAGCGGGGCGACGATCCCGACATTGCGCACCATCGAGATGAGAGGGAAGGAAACGCGCGGAGAATCGGTCGCGACGCACGTGCTCGGAAGACCCGGAGAATCGGTCGCGACGCACGTGCTCGGGAGCGGGTCCCGCTCGGCCGTCCCCACACGGCGGCACACAACTCGCCTCCCGCCCACTCCCTGTGCCGCGCATCCCGACCGATTCTCCTCCATACGCAACCAGCCATGCGCGGCCGCGCGAGCCGGAACGGCGAAGCCCGGCGCGAATGCGCCGCCAAGCCCCGGCGAAGCCCGGGGGCGCGGAGGGAGGATTACGTGGTGGGGGTGGGTGGGTGGACATTAACCAAACGCTCGAGCTCTCGAGCCCACTCGCGTCCACATACCCCCCCGACGCCACTCGCTTGTTCGCTGACGCTGGCGCTGAACGCTGGCGCTGAGCGCTGACGCTGACGCTGGCGCTGGCGCTGGCGCTGACACTGACGCTGGCGCTGGCGCTGGCGCTGGCGCTGACACTGACGCTGGCGCTGGCGCTGGCGCTGGCGCTGGCGCTGAACACTGACGCTGGCGCTCCTTCTGCCCGGCGCAAATGTTTCGCTTTCGAGGCGTCCTACCCCGGGTGTAGAGTAGCTCCCCATTTTGGAGAGGAAGGATCGCCATGACGCAGATGGTCGGAGGAGAGGCGCTCGCACGCATGTTGGCAGCCGAAGGGGTCGAAGTGGTGTTCGGCATCGTCGACGGCACGTACATGGGCTTCTTTGCAAGCTTCGAGAAGCACGGCATTCGTATGGTGTCGCCTCGCCATGAGACCAGCGCCGCACACATGGCGGGTGCCTACGCGCGCCTAACTGGCAAGCTCGGCGTATGCATGGCGTCGAACGGGCCAGGGGTCGCGAACATCCTTCCTGGCGTCGCCGTGGAGAACGGCGAGGGGAACCGCGTTCTCGTGATCACGTCGAGCCGCCGCACTCCGATCGCCTACCCCGATCGTGGGGGCACGTACCAGTACTTCAACCAAGCCGGCGTCACGCGCGCGATGAGCAAGTGGAGCGGCGCTGTGCCTTCCTTCGAGCGTCTGCCCGAATTCTTCCGTCGAGCTCTCCGTGTTAGCTGGAGCGGACGGCCGGGTGTCGTTCACCTCGACGTCCCGGAGTCGGTGATGAATGGCGTGTTTGACGCCGACGGCATCGATCTTCGACCGCCCAAAGAGTACCGGCGCACCACGCCGATCGAGCCTACCCCGGGCGAGGTGAAGGAGGCCGCCGAGTTGCTCCGAAACGCGGAGCGCCCGCACATTCATTCGGGGTACGGCGTGCTCCACGCACACGGGTCCGCCGCTCTTCAAGAGGTCGTCGAAGCCCTCGGGACGCCGGCGACCACGAGCTGGGCCGGACGCGGAGCGATGCCCGATGATCACGAGCAGCTGCTGCCGATTTGGGCAATGGAGCCGATCAACAAAGCGCGGAGCGAGGCCGATGTCGTGCTCGTCGTGGGCTCTCGACTCGGCGAGACCGATTGGTGGGGGAAGCCCCCCTACTGGGGGAAGCCAGGCGAGCAGAAGATGATCCAAGTGGATATCGACGACGAGATCCTCGGGCTCAACAAGGCCACCGAGCTCGCAGTGCTCGCGGACGCCAACGCGTTCTTGTCCGCGTTGGCCGCGGAGCTTCGGCAAACGCCACTGAGCGCCGACAAGCTCCAAGCCAACCGCGCACGCACCGCGAGCCTCGTGGAAGGTCAGGCAAAGGTACGGGCGCAGCTCGATGCCGCACTTCAGAATACCTCCGTTCCGATGCACAGCTCACACGTGCCTGTGACATGCCAGAAAGTGTTTGGCGATGACGCGGTTTACGTCTTCGATGGCGGCAACGCGACGGTTTGGGCGAGCTTCTTCACCGACGTCAACCGCCCGGACGCGCTGCTCTCGACGTTCAAGTTCGGGATGCTCGGCGCCGGCGTCTCGCAGGCGCTCGCGGGGCAGATCGCGCGACCCGATGCCAAGGTGGTCTGCATCATCGGCGACGGTGCTATGGGCTTCCACATCCAAGAGCTCGAGACGGCGGTTCGGAACAAGCTTCCCGTCATCTATCTCGTACTCTGCGACAAGCAGTGGGGCATGGTGAAGCTCACGCAAACGATCGGGCTCCAGATGTTGCGGCCTGCAATCGGGACCGACCAGCAGGGCACCATCAACGCGGACTTCGAGGAGATCAAGTTCGACAAGGTGGCTGAGGCCATGGGGTGCCACGGCGAGCGTGTTGCGGATCCGGCCGAGCTCGAGGGTGCGCTTCAGCGCTGCGTCGAATCCGGCAAGCCGTCGGTCATTCACGTCGATGTGGACCCGAACATGCATCTGTTCGCGCCTGGGCTTCAGGAGTTCAAGGCAATGCATCAGGAGCCTGGCGCCTGATGGGCGCGGGCCCCGCGGTCCTCGTGACCGGGGCGGCCGGATATGTCGGTCGCCTCTGCGTCGCGGCCCTCGCGAAACGCAAGGAGGAGCTGTCGGCGCTCGTGGCGCTCGACTGGGTGGAGGCGGATCCGACCGAACGACTCGAAGGCGTCCTCTACACGCAGGGCGACATCTGCGATCCGGCTCTCAACGACATGTTTCGCGAGCACGGGATCGACACGGTCGTACACCTTGCGTCAATCGTGCGCGCCCCAAAGGGAGCACCGGCAGACCTCGCGTACCGCGTCGACGTGCTCGGGACGCAGAACGTCCTCGATGCCTGCGAGGCGGTCGACGCCAAGCGCTTGATCGTCACGTCGAGCGGTGCGGCCTACGGATACCACCCGGACAACCCGGCGTGGCTCGACGAGCGGGACCCGCTCCGCGGCAACGACGAGTTCGAGTACTCGAAGCACAAGCGAATCGTCGAGGAGATGCTCGCCAAGTGGCGTGAAGAGAGACCCGAACTCCGCCAGGTCGTCTTCCGCCCAGGCACGATCGTTGGCGAAGACGTCCACAGCCCCGTGACGGACCTGTTCGAGAAGCCGGTGATGCTGGGCATCGCCGGCTCCGACTCGCCGTTCGTGTTCATTTGGGACCAGGACTTGGTGGCCTGCCTCGTCGATGCGGTATTCTCCGACAAAGTGGGCGTCTACAATCAAGCCGGGGACGGCGCGCTGACTCCACGCGAGATCGCGAAGATGCTCGACAAGCCCTACGTGCCGCTCCCCGCATCGCTGGTGAAGGGCATCCTCTGGCTCCTCCAGGGCTTGGGCGTCACAGAGAACGGCCCCGAGCGAGTGAAGTTCCTGCGCTACCGGCCGGTGCTCTCAAACCGGCGCCTCAAAGAGGAGTACGGCTACATCCCCCAGCTCACGAGCCGAGAGGCGTTCGAGCTCTACGCGCGCGCCCGAGGTCTTCTTGGCAGCGCGTGATTTCAACGGGAAGGTCGTCGTGATCACCGGTGGTGCCGGCGGCATCGGCATGGCCCTCGCTCGAGCATTCGGGGGCGTGGGTGCCAAGGTCGGAATCATCGACCTTCCCTCGAGTCCGCTCGGCGAGGCCCAGCGAGAGCTCGAAGCCGCGGGCATCGAAGCCGTCGCCCTTCCCTGCGACATCACCAAGCGCGAGCAAGTGCCACACGCGATGGACAGCGTCCGGAGCGCGTTCGGCGGCATCGATGTTCTGATCAACAACGCCGGCATCGTGCACCGGAGCGCCTTTGCGGAGACGAAACCGGAGGTCTTTCGACGGGTGATGGAGGTGAATCTCTTCGGCGCGCTTCACTGCACGCAGGTCTGCCTTCCCGACTTGATCGAGCGGCAGGGTTTGATCATCGCGGTATCCAGCATCGCGGGACTCGCGCCCCTCTACGGACGGAGCGGCTATGCCGCCTCCAAACATGCGATGCACGGGCTGTTCGAGAGCCTGGGCGCCGAAGTCGCGGAACACGGTGTCGGCGTACTGATGGTGTGCCCGTCCTTCGTCGAAACTGGCCTCGAAGGGCGGACGCTAGGGGCAACGGGCGAGCACATCGAGCGCCCTCGCTCCAAAGTCGGGCGGTTGGGCGACCCCGACGACGTCGCCAAGGACGTGCTCATTGCAGCCCGCAAAGGGAAGAAGCGGCTGGTGCTCACCCCGGTCGGGAAGACGAGCGCATTGCTCTCGCGACTCGCGCCCGCGCTCTACGAACGCCTGATGATTCGCAGTCTCCGCTCCGAGCTCGAGGACGCGTAGGGCTCAGCTCTTCGGCGCTGCCAAGCCCTTGACAGGGTGGGCTCGGTAGGGGGCCTCGAGAGCGGCAACCTCTTGATCGCTTAGCTCGATCTCGACGGCCGCGATGGCATCGTCGAGGTGTTTGAGCTTGGTCGCTCCGACGATCGGAGCCGTCACGGCCGGCCGGGACATCAGCCAGGCGAGCGCGACCTGAGCGGGCGGATCGCCGCGCTCGGCCGCGACCTTCTTGACGGCGTCGACGACCTCCCAATCGGAAGGCTGGTCGTAGAGGATCTGATCGAGACCATCACTCGAGGATCGGCTGGTCGAGCTGTCCCCGAGCTTGCGCCGCGTTCCTGCGAGCATACCGCGCGCAAGCGGCGACCATGGAATGACACCGATACCCTCGTCTTCGCAGAGCGGGATCATCTCGCGCTCTTCTTCGCGATAGACGAGGTTGTAGTGGTTCTGCATCGTCGCGAACTTCGCCCAACCGTTCCGCTCTGACATGGAGAGCAAGCGCTGGAACTCCCAGGCGTACATCGAGCTCGCGCCGATGTATCGCACCTTCCCTTGCGTCACGAGGTGATCGAGCGCCCGGAGCATTTCTTCCATCGGCGTCGCAGGATCGAGGCGGTGAATCTGATAGAGATCGATCGCCTCGACGCCCAGCCGTCGAAGGCTGTCATCGCAGGCCTGCTGGATGTGTTTGCGAGAGAGGCCGCCCATGTTCGGGCGCTCGCTCATCGGAAAGAACACCTTCGTGCCGATCACGAGCTCGTCGCGGTTGCCGTATTCTCGAAGCCACTTGCCAGTCACCTCTTCACTGACGCCGATCGAGTACATGTCCGCGGTATCGAAGAAGTTGATGCCAGCTTCGATCGCCCTCTTGAAGAACGGGGCGGACGCCGCTTCATCATGAATCCAGGGGCGCCACTCCGGCGTGCCGTAACTCATGCAGCCGAGGCAAAGGCGCGAGACCGTGACACCAGTTCGTCCAAGGTGGGTGTATTTCATGCGGAGACAATACCCGAGTTGGCGCGGCTAGCCATGGCCTGGGCTAGCTCTTTCCGTAGACTGGCACGAGGGCGCCGCGAGTGACCGCATTCTCAGGGGACGCGAGGAAGGCGATCGTCTCAGCGATCTCTTCGGGCTTCGGCCACGTGTCGTGGTCTGCGTCCGGCATGGCGGCACGATTGACGGCGGTGTCGATGATGCTCGGCACGATGGCGTTGACCCAGATGCCCGAGTCGGCCAGCTCCTCGGCAAGAGAAAGCGTCAACGCCGCGACTGCCGCCTTGGAGGCCGCATATGCCGTCATTTGGGGGGTGGGCACGCTCACCGGCTTCGCCGCCACGTTGACGATGCGTCCTTCTCGACCTCGCAAGGTCCTCACGGCCTCCCTGCAGCAGAGGAAGCAGGTCGTGGCGTTCATGCGCATCAAGTGGTCCCAAGTGTCGAGGCCGGTCTCCGTGATGGGTCCCATCGAAAACCCGCCTGCGATGTGAATGCTCGCGTAGAGCGAGGCCGTGGCCCGATAGAGCTTCGCCACATCCGCCTCGGCGCTCAGATCGAGCCCCTCATGGAGGCGCACCGCATCGTGGCCGCGATACGGGAAGCCCTCGAGCTCCTCGGCGATGAACACAGGGACGTGCACCGTGGCACCCGCCGCAATGAGACGGCCGACGACCGCTGTGCCCAGCGCACCGGTGCCGCCCGTAATGACCGCTTCACGGCCCGAGAAATCCAGCATGGGCCGGATACTAGTCTAGGAGGTAGTCGTATTCACGCGTCAGTTGAGCATAGTCGAGCTCGAGCCGCCGGCCCTCGCGCTCGAACGAAATGACATCTTCGCGAAAAGGAGAGCTGCTGTAGGGGTTCTCATAGCGCGCGTAGTCTTGAACCTCGACTGGCGTGCCATCCTGAGTCAGAGGCTCACCGTTCCACCCCATGACCAGGCTACCCTGGGACGGCGACTCGTAATCCACCGTGAGGGCCTGCACGTTCACAGTGAGCGGCGCAGCGAGGATGGCCTGTTTGAACGCGTCGAAATCCGCATACTCGGCCTTGCTTCCGAGCTCGCTAATCCAGATGGTCTTGTCGCAGTCTTCAGGGTTTTCACACTCGCCGTAGCCCTGACGATTCTGACAAGCCTCATGACCCGGGTAACCGTCAGGATAGTCCGAGGAAGCCCCTGGATAGCCGTCAGGACACGCAACGATCTCGTGGTCGCCGAGCTCTTGGTGGTCTGGGTTGTCGTTGACCTTCCAATCGGCGTCGGGATCCGAGGCCCACAAGGCGACGTAGCTGTCTTCGTAGCGCCCGAAGAACCAGCCGCCTTCTTTGTACGCCTCGTCGAACTGGCTCTTGTCGAAGAACGCGTGGGTGTAGAGTGGCTGGTCCTGCACGTAGATCGTCTCTCCGGTTTCGACATCGTAGAGGGAGATCACGACGTTCTTGACCTGAATCGCCCGAGGCATGGTGCCGTAGCCGGTCCAGAATCGCGGAGTGTCGCCGCCCCAGTCTTCGTTTGCTGGGTGCGTGGTGAACACGACGGCGTCCTTGCCCAGCGTCGCCTGCCAGATCGACTGTTGATCGCCACCGTAGCCGCTCTCGTTCGAGACGTGGCGGACGCTGTGAGGGTCCCGATAGTCTTGCGCGGTGCTGAGCATGTAGCCCGGCGTCCGATAGGTGTAGATGTTGACCTCGGGACGCATGTTGCGCGTGATATCCTTCTCGGCGCCCCTGGCGAACCCTGGGCCCACTATCGGGTCTCTCAATACATCCTGGTAGGTCCTGAAAATACTGTAGTCCTCGTGGACCCACCAACCGTAGGCATCGAGCATCTCGGCCCAGAGCCCGATGGTGAGCTCGTGGGTGTACGCCTCGAGCGTCATGAAGGTCATGCCGTCCTCGAAGCGATTCACGTCGAGACCCCAGCTTTCCGCCTCGTCGAGCCTGATGCCCATCCGCTGGCGGTTCTCCATCTCTTCACGCTCAGTGTCGTTGGCGATGTCGTAGATGACGCGCGGTAGCCTGTACTCTTCGGCCAGCGCGACCATCGTCGAGCTCATGTTTCCCGGACGGAAGTCGGCGAGCTCGAATGGCAGACTGGAAGGCATTGCTTCCGGATCGTCTAGATCGGACACACCGAAGAGGAGCGCGGCCGTGGAACGGGTGCTGTCACGCGAGCCGCCGAATTTCTGCTCGTAGGTTCGCCCGTGCGTGCTCCCAAACGTGCCGCGGTACTGATTCAAGGCCATGTCGGCGAAGATCAGGTCCAACACCATCGACGCGAGCTGCTTGATCTCCGGATCCTCGGCGAGCTCGGCGAGTGCGACGACGGCCGGGATGTCTTCGTCGTAGTAGACGTTGGAGAGCCACTCGCTGAAGCCGCTCTTGTATCGGAGCTCGAGCCACTTCATGACGCGCGGTCGGAAGGTTGCCATCTTCTCGGCCCCCGTCTCACCGCTGGCAGCAAACACCTCCTCAGGATAGAGCTGGCCGACCAGATACCCGCCGCTGGCGTACAGGATGAAATGGTTCTCGGTGACGTAGACCATGCTGTCGGTGGTCGGAACCCAATCCTCGTCGACGGGCTCGGGCTCAGGCAGCCACTCGGTTTCGTTCAGCCGCTCGTCAGGCCAGAACTTGTGCTTGAGCAGCACGCCTTTGATGTTGGCGACCATCTCCGCCCCGAGCACCTCGGAATCAGAGTATTTGTAGAGCAGCCACAGCAGACCGGGAAGCTTGAAGTCCGAGGTGTCTTGGCGCGCTGTAAGGCGATCGAGATCGTGCTGAATCTTCGATTCGTCCGGCGCAATGCCGCGCATGACCCGAACGGCCTCGGAGTAGGTGTTGTTAGGCCCTGCATCGACGGTAGCGTCGAAGAACGCCTGACGCCGGAGCTCGTAGCCCGTACGAGGTGGAGCGCCGCCGGCTCCACTGACACCTCCGGTACCGTCACCAGGGCCAGAAGAGGTAGAGCAGCCAAGCCAAGTTCCGACCAGCGCAACGACGAGCAACCTCGCGACTAATTTCATTCGAGTACCCTCCGCCCGGAACCCGTCAAGCCCATAGCGCAATCGGCCGGGTACGGCCGCGAATAAGCCACTTCGCGCAATCTTTGCGCCGTTTGCTGAACGCTGGAGCTACAGAGGGGTGACACGGCGGAGATCCTCAGGCGAGACTCCATCGAAATCATCGAATTCCAAGGGCTCCCGGTCCGCGATGGCCGACGGAACGTCGCCCGAGAGTCGCATCCAGGACTCCTCGTCGAGCGACTCGATCAGCCCCGCAAAGGCCTCGGACTGCGGGTTGGGTGGCAGGTATCGCCTCGCGATACGCACGATGCTCTGCAGCATCGTGAGGTAAGGCTGGAGCTCTTTGGTCGTCGAGGCGGCCTCGCTGTCGATCCACGCGATGGGGACGCGCTCGATCGATTCGGGGCGCGCAAGCACAGTGCGCAGCAATAGCTCGATGTCGAACGCGAAACGCTTTTCGATCGTGTCGGCGACGATCGCCTTGGCAACGTCGGCACGGAAGGCCTTGAAGCCGCATTGGGTGTCGACGATCGGGCTGAGCGACGGGATGAGGCGCTTCCATAGATAGATGAAGAGCTTTCCGCGCGTGTTGCGTGCGCCCCCCTTGATCACCACCGAAAGCGGCTCGCGACGCGAGCCGATCGCCGCGTCGCAGCCCGAGCTGAGAATGGGATCGAGCAGCAGACCAAGCTGCCCAAGGTGGGTCGAAAGGTCCGCGTCGGTGAAGACGACGACGTGGCCTCGGCTCTCGTGCTCGGCGGCGACGCCCATCCCGTATTCGATGGAGCCACCCTTCTGACTGTCGTTGGTCGACGTCAGGCCGCGCACGAGCGGATGAGCGGAGTCGATCGCGTCCTGCAGAAACAAGACTCGGACGCGGTCGCCAAGTCCCCGAGACTCGATCATCTGTTCGGCGATGACCCCGGATTTCTCCGGGCATCCGTCGTCGACGACGAGCATCTCCGAGCTGGCGTCCGGAATGCCCGCGAGCAACCAGTCGATCTGTTCGACCTTCCGAACGAGGAAATCCTCGCCGTGCGGATGCTCGGCCCGCGTCCGAAGGCGATTGTGCTCCTTGTAGACGGCGAAGACGATCGACACGCGGAAGCCTTCCGGCAGCGCCAGCACACGCATCCTCGACTGAGCGAGCTTCATCGCCAGCCGAAGAAGGACCGGCGCGTCCGGAGAGTCTTCCTCCAGGCGCACGAGGTCGTCAGCGCTTGGGACGAGCGCGACGAGTCGCTCGGCGACAGAACGAACCCACGCGTCCTGCCCGGGCTGGGTCAGATCGACGGTCGCAGGCGCCTCCTTCGACCAGAGCTCCATCTCGGCGGCGATACTCAAAGGACCACCGTCTTCCAGTCCTCGGCTGCCTCCAACTCGATGTCGTGCACACGCGAGAGCATGTCTTCATTCATGTGCGTGACGATGAGACGCTTGCACGTCATGCGCGAAAGATTCTCCATGATTCTCGCGTAGCTGTTGTGGAGCGGCACTTCTTTGTCAAACACGTAGCATTCGCAGGCAAAGAGATCTGCGCCGGCCGACGCCTCGATCAGCGTGTCGGTCCACTGCGTGTCGCCGGAGTGGTCACCATGCAGATGCGTGGCGCATTTCGACCCGTCCCATCCGCCTAGGGGGCGAAGCTAGCAGACACCCCAGCCCCGCACAGGCATGCACCCCCAAATTGGGCCCCACGGGGAGCGCCGAACGGTGTATGCTGCCCCACCCGTCAAAACGAGGAGTAACCATGGCCGAGCCCCGAATGACCCTAGACGACGCCTACCATTGGGAGAGTACGACCCCTGATCGCATCTGGCTCACGCAACCGATCGGCGACGGCAAGGTGGAGACGTACACCTGGGCGCAAGCGATGGACCAGGTTCGACGGATGGCCGCGCACCTGCAATCGATTGGCCTCGAGCCCGGGAGCCACATTGGGCTCATTTCGAAGAACTGCGCTCACTTCATCTTGGCCGACTTGGCGATTTGGATGGCGGGCCACGTGAGCGTCGCCCTCTACCCGACGCTGAACGCCGACACGATCGAATACATCCTCGACCACAGCGAGTCGAAGCTCCTGTTCGTCGGCAAGCTCGACGGCTGGAGTGAAATCCAGAAGGGCATTCCGAAGAGCATGCCCTGCATCGCGCTTCCACTGTCGCCACCCACCGACTACGAGACCTGGGATTCGATCACGGCCAAGACGGAGCCCTTGCAGGGCAATCCGAAGGTCAAGTCCGAGGACCCGGCGATCATCGTCTACACGTCGGGAAGCACGGGCCGGCCGAAGGGCGTGATGCACAGCTTCGGCGCGATCGCGGCCTCGGTCGAAGGCGCGGAGTCGATCTTTCATGCGACGCCCGCGGACCGGATGCTGTCGTATCTACCGTTGGCCCACGTCTTCGAGCGCTTCTGCGTCGAGACGCAGTCACTTCGGTCGGGCATGCAGCTCTTCTTCGCCGAGTCGCTCGACACCTTCCTTGTCGACCTCAATCGCGCACAGCCGACCATCTTCGTTTCGGTCCCGCGGCTGTGGCTGAAGTTCCAGCTCGGTGTGTTTCGGAAAATGCCGCCCGAGAAGCTGGCTCGGCTGATTCGGATTCCGCTGCTCAACCGCGTGATCAAAAAGAAGATTCTCACGGGCCTCGGGCTTCAGAACGTGCGGCTTGCAGCAAGTGGCTCGGCACCGATCCCACCGGATCTCATCCAGTGGTACCGCGACCTCGGCCTCGAGCTGCTCGAGGGGTACGGGATGAGCGAAGACTTCGCGTACTCCCACGCGACGATTCCGGGCAAAGGCCGCGTGGGCTACGTCGGGAGCCCGATGCCCGGCGTGAAGGTGAAGATCAGCGACGAGGGAGAGATCTTAATCAAGTCCCCGGGCAACATGATGGGCTACTACAAGCAGCCCGAGATGACCGCGGAATGCTACACGGAGGACGGCTTCTTCAAGACCGGCGACCGAGGCGAACGCGATGAGGAAGGGCGTCTGCGAATCACCGGCCGCGTGAAAGAGCTGTTCAAGACGAGCAAAGGCAAGTACGTGGCGCCCGCGCCAATCGAAAACCTCCTCAACAACCACTCCGAGGTCGAGCTCTGTTGCGTGACCGGCTCAGGCAACCCGCAGCCCTACGCACTGATCCTTCCGGCCGAGGAGCTCCGACCGAAGCTCAAGGACCCGGCGGAGCGCGGACGCTTCGAAAGCGAGCTCACCAAGCTGCTCGACTCGGTCAACAAGGAAGTCGAAGCGTTCGAGCGTCTGCAGTTCCTGGTCGTCGTCAAGGACCCCTGGATCATCGAGAACGGTTTTCTGACACCGACAATGAAAATCAAACGCAGTAAGATCGAAGACACCTACACTCCGATGAGCGAAGGCTGGTACACCGCGGGCAAGCGCGTCGTCTGGGAAGACTAGCGCGGCAGGACGCCGCATTGTCGCACGGCCTGGGATGCGTTAAGGAGCCTCCCCATGGCTCTTGACGCGGACTCGCTCGTTTCCAAGGACCTCGGTGATACCGCCGCCGAGGCCACACAGCCGGCAACCATCATCACGCGCGCAACGTTTCGCGCGTCGCCAACAAAGACCTGGAAGAGCTTGCTGTTCTACGAAGAGGTCAAGGAGCGGCCGCCACTACATCTTCGCTTGCTGCTGCCCGTGCCGATTCGTACCGAGGGCGACAAGAAGCGCGTCGGCGGCGAGGCGATGTGCCTCTACGAAGGCGGCCATCTCCTCAAGCGGACGACACGGATCGTAGATGGTGAGCTCTACGAGTTCGAGGTGGCGGAGCAGGCTCTCGCGGTGGGCGGCACGATGCGATTGTCGGGCGGTCGGTACACGCTTCGAGAGCTTGCCCCGGACCGCACCGAGGTAGCCGTCGAGACGCGTTACACCAGCACGAAATGGCCTCGATGGTTCTGGCGCCCGCTCGAGCGTTTCGTCTGCCACATGTTCCACCGCTTCTTGCTCCGCTCGATGCGGCGCAAGGCCGAGCTGGGCTGAGGCCAAGATGCCCGAGCTGATGCCCCCTTACTGGCTGATTCGCATCGCCGTCGCAGGCGTGTGGCTCTACGAGGGCCTCTGGTGCAAGTTGCTTCGAGGCGAGCCACGCGAGTTCGAAGTCGTCAAAGCGGTGCCCACGTATGGCGAGCGCTTTGGCGTTCCCTTCTTGCTGACACTCGGCGCGGTGGAAGTCACGATTGGCGTCTGGGTGCTCAGCGGGTGGCTGCCGTTCCTCTGCGCGGTGGCCCAAACCGCGTTGCTCGTGTCGTTGAATGCCAACGGCCTGATGTGGTCACGCCACTTGATTCACGACCCCAAGGGCATGATCGTGAAAAACTTCGCGTTTCTGATCTTGGCTTGGGTCGCAGCGGCGGTGCCGGCTCCGTAATGGGCACGGCCATCACAATTTGGGAGCGGGGGCGCCTTGATGCGCGGGTCGGCCCGCGTCAGGTGCTTTTCGGGCGAATGTATGAGGATACGTCCGTCGAGCTCGACGTATTTCCACCTGGCAGCCGCGTCTTGTGCATCGCCTCGGCGGGATGCACAGCAATGAAGCTCGCACCGCATCACGAGGTCGTCGCGGTCGACATCAACCCCGTGCAGCTCGAGTACGCCTCGCGTCGTATCGAAGGCGACCCAGGTTTTCGCGGCAAGGCGGAGCGCGTGATGGACTTCATGCGATTCTTCGCGCCGCTCGCGGGCTGGTGGCCGTCGCGCGTTCGCGCGTTCGTCGAGCTCGACGACCCAGCCGAGCAAATGGAGTACTGGAACCGCGAGCTCAACACGTGGCGATTTCGGGCGGCGCTCGATGGGCTCTTTTCGTTCACCGCGCTTCGTTCGGTGTACGCGCCACGTTTCTTGGACTTCCTCCCGAGGCGCCTCGGCAAAGTGATGCGCAGTCGGATGGAACGAAACTTCGCGCGTCATCCAAATCGAACCAACCCCTACGTGCGCTCCTTGCTCCTCGGCGAGCTATCGTCGAACCCTCCTCCACCCGAGGCGCGGGGCATTCAGCTCGTGCACTCCGACGCCGCCGGCTACCTCGAGAGCCAACCCGCCGGGAGCTTCGATGGCTTCACGCTGTCCAACATCCTCGACGGCGTGGACGATGCCTATCGGGAACGCTTGTTCGCGGCCGTGAAGCGGACTGCATCGCCCGACGCGATGACGGTTCTTCGGAGCTTCGGTGATGCGGAGTCGGATTCGCCGGCCAACCGCGCAGCGGATGACCGCTCGATGCTTTGGGGCACCGTCCTCGTTCGCCGTGCTGACGAGTTGTAGGTCTTTTTCGTGTCGGTCGAGTCACCTGTCTATGATGTCGCGATAGCGGGAGCTGGCCCGGCGGGGGCGACGGCTGCGTACTTCCTCGCGAAGGGCGGCAAGCGTGTGGCCCTCCTCGAGAAGGCGAGATTTCCTCGGGACAAGCGCTGTGGCGACGCCTGGTGCGAGCCGGCGCTCGACATCCTCGATGAGATGGGCGTGCTTCGAGAGCTGGTGTCCGCAGGGGCGGTGCAGTTCGTGCGATCGGGCGGATTGGTTTCCCCGGGGGGGCTGAGCTTCGTCAGCCCGGACGAGGGTGAGCGGCCGAGTGCGCCGCGGGTCGCTGCGATACGACGCAAGGCGTGCGACGAGCGCATCGCCCGCGCGGCGGAGCGGGTCGGCGCCACGCTCATCGAGGATGCAGCGGTCGCGGCGGTGTCCCACGACGAGCTCTGGACGATTCGCTGCAAGGACGGCCGACGGTTTTCGGCGCGATGCCTGATCGCCGCCGACGGCGCGAAGAGCAAGATCGGGCGCATGCTTGGTGTCGTGACGACTGGCGCAACGAGCGCCGCGAGCCGACAGTACATCAAGGGCGGGACCCACAACTTCACGAGCGACGGCGTGTTGCTCTACCCGCCCTACGTGATTCCTGGCTATGTGGCCTTCTTTCGGCATTCGAACGGCGACATCGACCTCGGTTGCTATCTACTCCCCGGCGGAAAGGTGCCGCCAACGAAGCTCAAGGCGCTGCTTCAAGCCGAGGTCGTGAACGATCCCTTCGTCCGCGAGGTCCTCGGGGACCACGCAGAGCCGCTCGAGCCACCCGGCATCTCGCCGCTCCGCTTGGGCGGCGAGCCACGCACGTCCGGCGAGCGTTTTCTCGCCGTGGGAGACGCAGCCGGGCAGACCGATCCGCTCACGGGCGAGGGCATTCACACAGCCATGGTCGCCGCCAAGATCGCAGCCCAGGTGCTGCACGAAGCGTTTGCGGAGGGCGACCTCTCGGCACGGCGGCTCGAGGCCTATCACACGGCTTGGATGAACGCGTTCGGGCGCGACTTCGCGATCTCGGCCGCCGCGGGCCGCGCGGTGAGTCGCTTTCCGATGCTGCTCGACACTGCCGCCGTCGCTGCACAGCGACACGGTGCGAGCTTCATGGACGACTTCGGCGCGGCGATGACCGGCGTGAAGCCGAAGTCGTTGTTCCTTTCGCCACGGATGGCGCTTCCGCTCGGGGCGGCGCTGCTGAGGCTCTCGCTTTCGCGGCGCGCCGCGCGGTACGCCGATGGCCCGCGTGCGGAACCGGGCAACGAGCTCAGCTTCGCGAAAAACGCTCTGCGTTCTTAGTCCCGAGCGCGGCGTCTAGCGATCGAGCACGTCGGGACCAAGCTCGGCCAAGCGCTGTTTCCCGGTCAGCGCCATCGCGACGTTCATCTCTTCGCGAATGATGCGGATCGCATGGGCGACCCCTTCCTGTCCGCCGCCCGCCACCGCGTACGTCCAGGCACGTCCGAGGAGGCAGGCTTTGGCGCCGAGTGACAGCATCTTCAGGACGTCGAGTCCACTTCGAATCCCGCCGTCGACGAGAACCTCTAGGCGCTCGCCGACCGCCTCGGCGATGGGCGGCAGCGCCGCGGCGGTGGAACGCACGTCGTCGAGCTGACGGCCCCCGTGGTTCGAGACGACGATGCCATCGGCCCCGACATCGACCGCGCGCCGGGCGTCGTCGACGTCGAGGATCCCTTTGAGAACGACCTTTCCAGGCCAATGCTTTCGCACCCAGGCCAGGTCGTCCCACGTGACGCTCGGGTCGAACTGACTGTCGATCCAATCCTTGAAGCCGGCGGGGCTCTGGGCGGTCGGCACGGCCGATTCGAGGTTGCCGAAGGTCAACGGCTTGCCTCGCACGGCCACATCGCTGACCCAAGCAAGGTGGGAGAGAATGTCCCAGCCGCGACGGAGCTTCTTCCCCGCCGAGATCGTATCCATCATGCCGTTGCGCGTGTCGCGATAGCGCGCCCCGACGACGGCCAAGTCGACCGTGAGCACAAGCACCGAGCAGCCGGCATCCTTCGCGCGTCCAATGAGATCCTCGGCGTATCCGCGGTCGCGCATGACGTACAGCTGAAACCAAAAGGGCACGTTCGTCGCAGCCTTCACCTCCTCGATGGAGCAGATCGACACGGTCGACTCGCAGAAGCGAATGCCCTCCTGCTCTGCAGCCTTGGCGGCGAGCACCTCGCCACGCCTCGCGAACATGCCCGCCAAGCCGACCGGCCCGAGCACGACCGGAAGTGATAGCTTCTCGCCGAGCACCTCGGCCCCGAGGTCGATGTCGGAGACGTCGCGAAGGATTCGTTGGCGTAGGTGAATGCTACGAAGATCATTCACGTTGGCGCGCATCGTGCTCTCGGCATAGGCGCCGCCGTCGATGTAATCGAAGAGCTGGCGGGGCAGCTTCGCGCGGGCAAGCTCGCGGTAGTCCATTACGCTCGCGGGAGCGAGGTTCATCGGTCGATCGTGTGGGTCGGTCATCGGCCCGTCATCGTGCCCGAAGACGCGGCTGCTGGCCAGACGCGCTCTCCCGACCTCGAGAATCGGCTAGCGCGCCGCGTTACTGACAAGCCGGTGCGTCGGCGTCAGGGTAGACGATGAACGCCATCGCCCGCGGTGGTACGTCCGCGGGGCTCGTTCCGAGTCCATCCGCATCGAGTGGTGGAAGGACTCCATTCTCGTCGCGCAGCAGCGTCCCATTCAGCATCAGGTCGGACGAGTCGAGGGCCTCGGAGGTCAAGACATAGAGCTCCTTGTCACCGTCCGAGAGACCTTCGATCTCGATCCGAACGTCGTTCTCCTCGTCGAGATTGATGGCGAGCACGGTCACGGCGCCGGGGCGCTGGTAGCTACAGTGCGCGTAGACGCGAACCAGCTCGTCCACCTCGGTGCGGACGACGTCCAAGACCCGTTGCCCCATCAGCCGCCGCCACAGCACCGACGCCCAATAGTCGGGTCGGGGCTCGAGGGTCAGATCGTCAATCATGCCGTAGTTCGAGCCCGAAAGCGTTTGCCGCACGGACACCTGAATGCCGCGACGCGCGAGGGCCCCGAGCTGGTCGAGCCACCAGAACGTGCCCTCGAAGGCGTCGGAGGCGCCGGGTTGTCCGCCGAACTGCGCATGCCCGGATTCTCCAAGCCAAACCGGGAGGCTGGGCGCGTACGCATCGCGGTAGCCGATCACCTCGTCCGCCCACTTCAATGCGATGTCGAGGTCCTCGGGATCGAGCAGGATGCCACGCTCCCACTCATCGGTCCGAAGGACGCCGCCGCGCTCCGATTGCGTCGGGTAGTAGTGCCAGGTGACCACATCCAGCGAATCGCCCCCGCCCATCTCCATGAAGGGGCCATACATCGGAACGAGCTCGCCGATGCTCGGCCAGTACGCTCCAGAGGTTCCACCCAACTTGAAGTCGTCGTAGAATTCGCCGAGCAAGGCTCGAACGGCGGCGAACTCGCGCACGGCCAGCTCGGGAGTCGCAGGAACCCCGAGGATGATGGGGAAGCGGTCCCATTCGTTTCCGAGCTCCCAGAGCGTGACCTCGTACGCGTTGCTCGAAACGTATTCCAACAGCAGCCGCGCCATGTTGGGCGTCCAGTCGCCCTGCTCGTTTCGCGCCCCCGGCCCGGCGCTCAGCGTGAACATGACGTCGAATCCGAGCGCCTCGCTGAACTCGAAGATCCCATCGACCTGCTCCGCAGTCAGGACGAACTCGAAGCCCTCGGGGAGAGCCTCCTCAGCTATCGGGGTTTCGCTCATGTCGTAGAGCACGCGGTCGGCGTCGCTTCCCCCGATGCGCAAGAACGACGGCGCGAGCTCGGCTGCCAATGCGCGCAAGCGCCGTCGCTTGAAGTCGTATACGGGTTGCCGCTCCTCGCCGATGAGCTGCGCGACGGGCTCCGACGACCAGAACAGCCCTCCGACCACCTGCGCGGTGTCGACGGCGAACGAAAGATAGCGCTCGTCGATGGTGGCCGCCGGAGCCGAGAGGTCGATCGTGAGCGCGGCGGTCGTGTCGGCGGACGCGACAGGCGTCTCGCCGCACAGAGTCACACGCCGCGAGCAGCAGCAAGGAGAAGCAAAGGGCGACTCTCATGCGCCGGGCTTAACGTAGAAACAGTGCCGGCGCCAAGAGCGGGTAGTCATTGCGAAAAATGCGCGTGGCGGAGCACGCCGAGGTACGCGCCAGCTTGGCGGACTCGTCGTTTCAGGCTAGCTGCGTCTCAGGAGTCTCTTGATGATCCACTTTGTGCGCCTGAGTTTGATGGTCCTGCCCGCGGTCTTTCTGTGCGCCGCTCCGGCATCGGCCAAGAAGTCCGAAGAGGACATTAGTGCAAAGGTTCAGGAGGTCAGAAAGACCTGGCAGGAGAAGGACAGCACCTTCAACGCCACCCTCGAGAAAGCATATGCATACGCGATCTTCCCGGAGGTCGGCAAAGGCGGCTTCATCGTGGGCGCGTCACATGGGGCTGGCGAGGTCTACCGCGGCTCCAAGCTGATCGGTCGCGCGAAGATGACGCAGGCCACGGTGGGTGCCCAGGTCGGCGGACAGACCTACGCCCAAGTCATTCTCTTCAAGAACAAGAAGGCACTCGATCGTTTCAAGGGCGATCGCTTCGAGGGCAGCGCGGCCGCGACTGCAATCGGCGGCAAGAAGGGCGCGGCCGCCGCTTGCAAGTACAAGGACGGCGTCGCGATCATGGTGCTTCCCCTCAAGGGCGCGATGGCTGAAGCCGCGGGCGGCGGACAGAAGTTCGCGTACGAGCCAATCGGAGAGTAGCCGCTGGGCCGGCTATCCTTCGCAGGCCTCGCGGGTCACCTCGTGCCGGTATTCGAAGAGCCGCTCGAGATTCTTTGTCGCGAAGCCGCCGCCGAACGCCTGGCCTAACGCGCCGAGCGGGAGCTCGTACTGAATGTCGTCGGTCAAGAGGCACTCGTCGTCGCCGCGCGGGGTTACGATGTGTCGGTGAAGCCACTTCTTGAAGGGGCCCTTCACGAGACGATCGGCGAACATGACGCCAGGCTCATACTCGACGTGCTCGGCAACCATCGTCTGCCAGAAGGGGCCGACCTTGACCCTCAACACGACCCGCGTGCCTACTTCGAGTGAGGCCGGGGCTTGAATCACTTCGCTCTTCTGCCACGGGGGCTGCAGGCGCTCGAACGCATCGGGCGCCTCGTGAAACGCGAACACCCGCTCGGCGCTCGCATGGATGATACTCTCTTTCGTGAAGCGCATGATACCCCGAACATGGGACCGCATGGGGAGGCGGCAAGAAGCGCAGCTCAGGATTTGGAGAACCAGGCGCGCAGGCGCGACAGCAGGCCACCCTTGTCTTCTGCGATCCGCTTCTTGATTTTACCGAGCGTCTTTGCGGAGGTTTCGAGCGGTTCGAAGCTCGATGCGAGCGCCGCAATCGAATCCTCGAACTCCCGGACCACCTCCGCGAGGCTCGGGTCCGCTTCGAGCAAGGCAGCGAGCTCCCTTTCGTCCTCTGCGGAGGCGGCGCCGGCCGCATGGAGTGCCGCGAGGAGCTCCGCCCGTTCTTTTTGGTCGCTCATGATGCCCTCATCGCCCTGTGAATGATGGGCAACATCGTCCGCATGGAGCGCATGCCCGCGAGAATCCTCGACTTGACCGTTCCTACGGGCAGCCCGAGTGTGTCGGCGATCTCCCCATGCGACATGCCCTGAAAGTACGAGAGCTCGAGCACAGCGCGCTGCTCGGGACTCAAGCGTTGAAAAGCTTGCCGAAGCGCCTGATGCCAACGCGTCGACGACACGAGAACGTCGGGACGGCCGCCTTCGGTGACGAGCACGTCGCCCTCGGCGTATTCGGACTGCTTGTTGCCGTAGCGACGCGAGCGAGCGCGAATGGCATCGAGCGCGCGGCAGCGAGCTACGGTCACGACCCACGCCACTACGCTCCCCCTCGAGCTGTCGTATTGAGGCGCCCGTTTCCAAAGCTCGACGAAGACTTCCTGCAGGATCTCTTCAGCCTCTGCCCGCGAGCCGAGCATCTTCACCATCAGAGCCAGCACCATGCTCGCGTATTGCGCATAGAACGCATTGAGCGCGGGACCGGAATCACCGGCGGCCATGGCGGCCACGATTTCCGCGGGGTCCCGTGGCTTGGCCTCTGCGATCACGTGTCGGCCCCCATCGGACCACCCTGAATGGTCGCAAGGCTGCCGACACCCGGCTCTTGATCGCGCATGAGCACGATGTTGCGGCCCACGGTGCTCCACCAGGTGGAGGCTTCCGCTTGCGACCACGGACCGACGCTGAGCGCATCCAAGCGCATGGCGACCTCGCCCGCGGACTGTGGTCGGTCGTCCCGCTTCTTTTCGAGGCATTGCATGATGAGCATCTCCAGCTCCGGTTCGATCTCCTGCTCGACGCGCAATGAGGGCAGCTCGGGCTCGGCGCTCAGGTGCTGTGCGCAGATCTCGATGGCGTTCGTTCCTTCGAACACGAAGTCCCCTGTGAGCAAGTAGTACCCTACCGCGCCGAGGGCGTATAGATCCGAGCGCGGATCGATAGAGGGAGGATCGAGAATCTGCTCCGGGCTCATGAAGCGCGGCGTCCCGATGATCGCCTCGGACACCGTGTTGGTTTCATCTGTGCTGACCCCTACGTTCTTGACCAGCCCGAAGTCCAAGACCTTGGTGACGTCGTGCAACCCGCCCTGCTCCGTCATCATGATGTTGTTCGGCTTGATGTCGCGGTGCACGAGACCCATCGCATGAGCCTCTTGAAGCGCCATCGCGCACTGTTTCAGAATGTGAACGACGCGTGGCTGCGGCAAGAACCCTTCGGCTCGGACAATCTCCTGCAGCGTCGCGCCATCGAGGAGCTCCATCGCATAGTAGAGGGTCCCATCGTCGGTGCGGCCGTAGTCGTAGATTGTGACCGTGTTGGGGTGCTTGAGCTTCGCGGTCATCTGCACCTCGCGCCGAAATCGGTCGAGGTCTTCCGGGGCGTTGCGGTCGGCGCTCAAGAGCTTGATCGCGGTCGGGCGCTTGAGCATCCCGTGTTGCGCGCGATAGACCTTGCCCATTCCTCCCTCTCCAAGCTTCTCCTCGACGATGTACTGTCCGAGCTTCTTCGCGTCACGAACGTCTTTCCGAAGACCGTAGATGACACGGGTCGCCCAGGCGGCGAGCAAGGTGGTGAGCGCCCACGCGAAGCCGATCTGAATCGCTTGGCTTCGCGCAAGGATGGTCTTGTCGGTGATCTTTCGAAAGAACCCGTGCTGGTTCCACACATCGAGATCGACCCCTAGGAAGTTCATGTAGACCGCAATGACCAGCGGGACCCCGACTGCGAACCCGAGCCACGCGGTATGTTGTGCGGTGCTCGGCACGAACACGACGCGCGCGATGAGCACGAATGACAGCGAATATGCCGTCGTGGTCGCAGCTCCTGCAGCCGCCGGGAGATTGGCACCCATCGCAACCAGACAGATGCTCGTCAACACCAAGCCAACGCCCTCGATCGCATGAATGGTGCGCGGGCCGAGGGGGCGCGAACGGCAGATCAGCCAGACGCAGGTCACGGGGATCCATGAAACCGCGTGCGCCCAGAACGAAGGGTGGGCGATCTCTTTGGTCATGTAGTTGAAACCGAGGCCAAGTCCGAGGCGTGCCAGGAGCGAGAGCAAGAGGATGACTGCGACCGCCAGGCCGAACGCACCGACGCGCTGCTGCAAGAACTCTCGGCTGTCGGTGGTCTGACCTATGCCCGTGCTCACGACGTGCGGAAGCTAGCATAGTTGAGCGCGTTGACTCCATGCGAGGGCACACGTAACAATCGCTTTCACCCAAACATGTCACGCGAACGCACACGGCCGGACACCTCCGGCAAGCCCGGTTACATCACTGCCGAGGGGTATCGCCGCTTCGAGGAGGAAGCGGACCGGCTGTGGAACGTCGACCGCCCGAAGATGGCGAAAGCTGTGCAGGTTGCCGCGGCCGAGGGCGACCGCTCCGAGAATGCCGAGTACCAATACAGCAAGCAGCGCCTGGCCGCGATCGATCGGCGCCTTCGGTTTCTCGGACGCCGTTTGAAGGTGCTGACCATCGTCGACGAGAAGCCGCCGGACGACGGACGCGTCTACTTTGGGAGCTGGGTGACGATCGAAGACGAAGATGGGAACGAGCAGACCTACCGAATCGTTGGCCCGGACGAGACCGACGCCGGCAATCAGTGGATCAGCATGGAGTCCCCCGTTGGGAAGTCGTTGTTGTCACGTGAAGTCGGTGACGAGATCACGCTGCGCCGTCCCAAGGGCGAGGCCACCTGCGAAATCACCGATGTTCGCAACACACCGCCCGACTGAGAGAGCAGCCGTGATATAAGAGCCTCTTGCCGTCTGGCTTCCAGGGTGTCGCGAAGGACCTCCCGTCATCGGTCGTGGTCTTCCTGATCGCAACGCCGCTGTCGATGGGCATCGCTGTGGCGTCGGGCGTCCCACCCATGTACGGGCTCATTACCGGCATCATCGGCGGTATCCTGGTCGGCTACCTCGGCGGCGCACCGCTTCTGATCGCCGGGCCATCGGCAGGGTTGAGCGTACTTCTGCTCGAGATGGTCGAAAAGTACCGCACCGACGAAGACCCCTTTGGGCTCGGGAGCATCGCGGTGATCGTGCTGCTCGCGGGTTTCGTGCAGGCCAGCGCGGGCGTCTTCAAGCTCGGCACGTACTTCAGAGCAGTCTCACCGGCGGTCATTCGGGGGATGCTCGCGGGCATCGGCATCATCATCGTGGTGAAGCAGTTCCACGTGATGATCGACGATGACGTTCAAGGGAGCGTTCTCTACAACATCTATCAGATCCCAGTAGGTGTTGGGAAAGCGCTCTCCACCGGCGGGGAGCGGACTCACTACATTGCCGCGTCGATCGGGGTCGCCGCATTGTTCACCATCGTGCTGTGGGACCGGTTCCGGCCCGCGAAGCTCCACTTCCTTCCCGGCGCGCTTGCAGGCGTGTTGGTTGCCTCGATCTCTGCCGCGCTCCTGAAGCTGCCGATCGACTATGTCGTCATCGAGGAGTCGATCTTTTCGTACGTAGCGTTCCCGAACGCCGCCTGGCTCGAGAAGCTCGTAGACACGGACATCTTGGTGTCGGCCTTGGCCCTGGCGTTCATCGCAAGCGCCGAAACACTCCTCTGTGCCACCGCCGTTTCGCGAATGCGCCCAAGCGGCCGAACCGATTACGACCGAGAGCTCGCGGCACAGGGCATTGGCAACATGGTTTGTGGCGCGCTCGGAACGCTGCCGGTCGCCGGCGTCATCAGTCGAAGCAGCGCGAACGTCGAGGCCGGGGCCCAAACGAAGTGGTCCGCGATCATGCAGGCGGTCTGGATTTTCCTGTTCGTGGCGCTTGCGCCGAGCCTGCTGGAGTTGGTCCCCGCGTCGGCGCTGGCGGCGATCCTCATCTATGTCGGATTTCGCCTGCTGAAAGTGTCGACACCGAGGAAGATGCTCGCGTATGGCTGGCCGGAGTTCCTGATCTACTTGTCGACGGTGGTCGGAATCGTCGCGATCGATTTGCTGTCAGGCATCATCATCGGCCTCGTGCTCTCGACCATGAGGCTCGTCTACTCGCTTGCGCACTTGGAGATCGAGCGCGTGGACAGAGACGGGCGGATCGAGCTCCACCTCCGCGGCGCTGCGACGTTCCTCGCTCTTCCACTTCTGGCGGGCGACCTCGAAGAGATCCCGGCAGGGTCGGAGCTCCACATGCACTTCGACGAGCTCGACTTCATCGACCATGCGTGCCTCGACTTCATCGCGTCGTTCGAGATGAAACACAAGGAGACGGGCGGAAGAGTCGTGATGGAGTGGCGCTCGCTCATCGGCCGCTATACGCGCGGCGGCATTCGCGCCGCCGCACGGCGAACGTCCGTCATCCCGCCCGTCCCGGGCCGGATTCGCACAGCACACGACCCGCAGCGTTTCGAAACCAAAGACGTGGACGTCTGAGGCGCGCTACTGCTCGACGCAGAAGAGGGGGAGCGGTGTATCGCAGTTGGGCACTGCATTGGCGGTCCAGTTCGCATTGATCGACTGAGTCGTGCCGCACAACGCGCTGCCGACCAGGCCATTCGTGAAACCGTCGCAGTCCGCATCGGCGTACGAGAGCCCGCGCGGCAGTGTTCCGGTCCAGACATCCGTACGCCGCTCCACGCCGTTCGCGTCGAGGTCGATGATCGCCCGTAGGGAGCCGTCGGTGAGGTCGGCCCAGTCGTCTGCAATGCGGGTGCCGTCCACCAAGACGTAGGGGACGGCCGATTGCACGAAGCGCGCGGCCACCGGCGATTCAATCGTCGAGATCCACGCCTTGAACTCCCCTTGCAGCCCTGCGGCCACCGCCTCGGAAGCGCACAAGCCATCCGCGCCCTCGATACCGCCGAGGTCCGCTGTCCGTGCGGCACTCGTGACGAAGATCCGCCGCTCGGTCACCCCGGCGTCGGAGCCAGCGTCAGCGCCAGCGTCAGTGCCAGCGTCGGCGCCAGCGTCCGTGCCAGCGTCCGTGCCAGCGTCAGGCGTCGACGACGCGCACGCAAACACGCCGAGCAACGCCAGGAGCAGTACGGGCTTCATCCCGCTCCCTTCGCACTTCGGGGCGAGTGATGCAACGAGCGCCCTAGTCCTCTCTGCCCACGCGCGCCCGGCTCTGCTTCTTCTCGCTCTGGCGGCGCTTCGCCTGCAAGCGTCTTCGCTTCTGCCCTTTCGACGGCTTGGTCGCGACACGTCTCTTCGGCTCGACCAGCGCCTGCAGGATGAGCCGCCGCAGTGTCGCGCGCGCGCGCTCGAGGTTCTGAATTTGAGAGCGCTCGGCTTGCGCGCTCACGAGAACACCGCCAGCCGCGTCCAAGCGCCGCCCGGCCAACGCTCGCAATCGGCGCTTCTGCGCGTGGCTCAATGCCTCGGTTCCGCGGAGGTCGAAACGAACGGTCACCTTGGTCGCCACCTTGTTCACGTTCTGACCGCCCGGTCCGGATGAGCGGGCCGCACTCCAAGAGAGGTCGCTGCCGGGGATGCTCAAACGCTCGTTGATTGGAAGGCTCTTCATGGGTGCTCGGGCGCGCGCCCTCACCCTAGCGCATCGAGAGCGCCACGCCTTCCTCGGGAACGCGGAGCCGTACGAGCGTAATCTCGTCGTACTCGGCGACAGCGAGCAGCCCTTGTCGACCGTCGACGTCGACCTTCCACACGGGGAACCCCTCGGCGGTCTCCCCGTCCGTCGTGCCGTGCTCGTTGTGTAGGAGTCGCAGGACCGTGGGAGCGGACGCATTCAGGAGACCCGCATCGGCCTGACGAGGCGTTTGGGAGCGCCCATCGAAGTGAAGCGCGGTGTGCCAGACCTCGCCGCTTCGGGAGTCGATCCATGCGCATGTCGACCTCGTCGGGTCGCTCGACCCGAGCGACACCTCAGACCCGGCACCCTTGTCGAGGCACCAGGATTCGAACTCTGCTCGCGACATCCCGATGAGCTCGTTGGCCGCCGCGATCTGCTCGGCTTCGGGGGGCCCATCTGCGGACTGGGTACCGAGCGCACCCGCCATTGCCACCATCAATCCCAATGCTTCGACTTTGCCCATGCTCGCAACCCCCATCTTTCAAAGTAGAGAGCCGAGAACTGGCCGTCACGTAAGCCAGCTCACCGCGCGGCGCGAGTTCACATAGACGCAGCGCATCATCTCCGAGCGGAGCCGCCTGAACGAACGATGCGCCCTTGCGCGCGGACCGAGAGCGGTCATGTTTTCGCAATGCTCGTGCGCGTCCTTGCATGCATGCTTCTTCTCCCGCTCGGAGCTTGCGGGGCACGATCGAGCTCGCTCCGAACGATCGAGCAGCTCTATGCGCACGACATCGAGCGAGCTCAGGGCCGAGCTTCCACGATCATCTTCGTGCCCGGCATCATGGGCAGCGAGCTTCACGACACGCGCGACGGACACGTGGTCTGGGGCACATTCTGGAACGGTGGCGCGTGGGAAGACACCTTGCGAGACTTCGCTCTGCCATTCGCAATCGACCAGCCGGTGGGCGAGATCCGCGATTCGATCCAACCAGGCGGGCAACTCCTGGTCGTTCACCTCGACGTCGGAGGACACAAGATAACCGCCCGCGGATATCCAGGCGCTTTCGAGGGCCTCATTCAGTCGCTCACCGACCACGGGTCGCACCACAAACCCAAGGCCATCAGCCTCGAAGACGCCGCCGAGGGCCGCGACCCAATCATCGGCTTTGGGTACGACTGGCGGCGCGACATCGCGTCCGAAGCGCAACGTCTTCACGAGCTCGTGGAAGCAGCGTCCAAGGAGCGGTTGCGGCGGACTGGGAATCCGCGCGTGGACATCGTCGCTCATTCAATGGGTACGCTGCTGGTGCGTTGGTACCTCCAGTACGGCACCGCCCCCGTGCCCGAAGATGGTTCGCTACCCGAGCTGACGTGGGCGGGGGCCGAGTACGTCGAACGCGTCTTGCTGGCTGGTGCGCCGAATCTCGGCGCGGCCAGCGCGCTGGAGATCTTGCATCAGGGCTCGCAAGCTCATGCCATGCTTCCAACGTACCCCCCTGCCGTCGTCGCGACTTTCCCCTCCGGCTTCGAGCTCCTGCCGCGGCCATGGGATCACCGTGTCGTGTGGTCCGACGACAAGGAACCAGTCGACCTCTACGATGTCGCGGTGTGGGAGAGGCTGCGCTGGGGCGCGTTTCGGGAGGACCAGGACACGACGCTCCAGGTGCTCCTGCCGGAGTCGACAACGCGAAGCGAGCGCCTGGATCTCGTTCGTCAGCACATGAGCGCGGTCCTCGCGCACACGCGCTCCTTCCACCAGGCTCTCGACCGCCACGCTCGTCCGCCCGAAGAGCTCCGGATCCACACGTTCGTCGGAGATGCGCACGGAACACCCGCCGTCTTGAGCGTCGATCGCGCCACTGGCGCAATGGAGTGGATCAAGATGGAACCGGGCGACGGAACCGCCACGCGTTCCAGCGCGCTTGGACAGCCAAGCGCCAACCCCGTAGCTTCGCCGACGATCGTCGCGACGAGCGTCCATTTCAACGATGCCGAGCATCTGCAAATGGTGGGTGATCAGGAGTTCTTGGATCAGGCCCTGTACCTACTCCTCGAGGCACCGGACCCACCAGGGCCGCTGAAGTCGGAGCCCTAGACAAGGGCGAGTACATGGCGGCAAGAAGCGCATTCGTAACCGGCGGCACCGGCTTCATCGGAGTCAACCTCATCGAGCTTCTCGTCGATGAAGGGTGGGACGTGACCGCGCTTCATCGGCCGACGTCGAATCTCAGCTACCTCGAACGCTTCCCCATCGCGCTCGCCGAGGGCTCGATCACCGACCGGGCTTCGCTCGAGCGCGCGATTCCAGAGGGCACCGAGGTGGTGTTCCACGTCGCTGGCGACACGAGCTTCTGGTCGAAGAACAACGCGCGGCAAGACGCGATCAACATCGACGGGACCCGCAACATGGTAGAGGTCTCCGCGGCCAAAGGTGTCGGTACCTTCATCCACACCTCGAGCAATTCGGTCTGGGGACGCGCGAAGGGCGTCATCACCGAGGAGACGCCGTCTGACGGGAAGAGCTCGTGGATCAACTACGAGCGGAGCAAGCACCTCGGGGAGATCGAGGCGTTCAAAGGCGTTGCCCTCGGGATGAAGGTGGTCGTCGTGAATCCTGGTGACGTCGCGGGGCCGTACGACGCCAACAACTGGGGCAGCCTCTTCTTTCTCTTGCGCGACGGCGCGCTCCCAGCGATCGGCCCGGGGACGATCACATTGACGCACGTGCACGACGTGGTGCGGGCGCACCTGGCGGCAGTCGATAGAGGTCGCAACGGAGAACGGTACCTCTTGGCCGGCGAGGATCGCGAGCTCGCGGAGCTTGCCGCTGAAATGGCTGGGTTGTCCGGGGCGGAAGTGCCCATGAAGGCGCCTCCGTGGGTGCTCAAGGTCTACGGACGCATCGCGGTCATGATCGCTTCCTTCACGGGCAAGGAACCGGATGTCACGCCAGAGCTCGCAGAGATCGCGGGAGCGACCGGTGCCACCTATCGCAGCGACAAAGCCATGAGAGAGCTCGGGTACCGAATTCAGCCAATGTCGGCGGCGGTTCGGGACAACTACGAGTGGCTCGTCAAAGAGGGTCTGCTTCGAAAACGCTGAGACCGCCGACTACGGTGCGCTCCACGTCGATTTCGCGGAGGTCGGTGGAAGGGTCCAGCGGATCGGCGGACAGGATCACCAAGTCGGCTTTCTTTCCCGGCTCGATCGAACCGATCTGGTCCTCGAGGTGCATTTGCCATGCGGCTTCGCTTGTCATCGCGCGGAGCGATTGCTCGACGGAGATCCGCTCATCTAGGCCGAGCGGCTGACCGCTCGAAGTTTCTCGCGCCACGGGGGTCCAGAGCTGAAGCCGCGAGTCGATCGGCACGACCGGCGTATCGAGGTGCGTGGTGAAGCGAATGCCGAGCGCAGCCGCGGACGCCGCGGGGCTGATTCGCGCGGCCCGCTCCGGTCCGATGAAGATGTCGCGGTGGCGGTCGCCCCAATAGTAGACGTGCGCGCTGAAGAAGGTGGGAGCCACGCCGAGCTGCTTCATGCGTTCGAGCTGATCGGGCCTCGACATCTGCGCATGCACGAGGATCGGGCGGCGATCTTCGGCCGGACAAGCCGCGAGCGCGGCTTCCCAGGAGTCGAGGAACTGATCGATGGCGGCGTCGCCGTTCCCGTGAACCGCCACCTGGAAGCCGGCGCAGTGAATCCGCTTTACGTGCTCCCGCATGGTCGCTTCATCGATGTTCGGGTAACCGCGGTAGCCTTCCGGATGCTCGCCGAGCACGTGATAGGGCTCGCTGAGGTAGCCCGTGTAGCCTTGAATCGAGCCGTCGCCGACGAGCTTCACAGCGCCGATGTGCATGCGGTCGGTGGCGTAGACCCCGAGGTCGCGGCCGGACTCGATCGCGTCGAGTCCGAGCTCTTCTTCCGGCCAGGCGACGACGCGCAAGGGAATGAGCCCAAGTTTGGAGCCGAGGCTCATCCCCTCGAGCTGCTCTTCCGTGGCTAGCCCGTTCTGAACGGTGGTGAAGCCTTGTTGTGCGTACGTGTCCACCGCTGCGCGAACGACTTCAAGCTGCTGAAGCGGCGGAAATTTCAGGGCTGCAAGCATCATCGGGCGCCCTGCGGTCTCCAAGAGAAGGCCGGTCGACTCTCCGTCTTCGCCTCTTTGGATTTCCCCGCCGGGTGGATCGGAGGTGTCCGCGTCGATGCCGAACTGCTCGAGCGCAAGTGAGTTGGCAACCACCATGTGCGCCGAGATGTGCATCGCGACGACGGGACGGGTGGTGCTCACCTGATCCAAGTCCGTCTTGGTGAGGTGCCGCTTCTCGGCGAGCATGGTGTCGTCGTAGCCGAAGCCGAGCAGCCAGCCGGTGCCGGGCCTTGCCGCGTCGACCTCACGAAGCGCTTCAATCGCCTCCTCGACATTCTTCACGAAGCCGATCGGGGGGCTGTTGAGGTCGGCGGCGACCGCGCCGAGGCCGGCCCCCGGGAAGTGGCCGTGTCCTTCGATGAAACCGGGGATGACGGTACGGCCAGCGAGGTCAATCACCTCATCTGCGTCGGACATCCAGCGCGCGACGTCGTCTTCGCTTCCGACGGCGACAATTCGGTCTTCCTCGATCGCGATAGCGGTCGCCACATTGCCCTGTAGGTCCAAGGTCAGCACGTTCCCGTTGTGCCAAACCTGAACGTCAGGAGGCGACGGATGAAGCCTCGACCAGGCGATCACGCCAATCACCGCCGCAAGCAGGACTAGCGCGGAGATCGCACCGAGGATCCACTTCAAGGCTCTCATGGGGGGCTCCTCTCAGAAGAGAGTGTAGATGAAGGGCGCAGCCGCCGTCCCTCCGAGCACGACGAGAAGCCCAAGCAGCAAGATCGCGATGACGATCGGCGCCAGCCACCACTTCTTGTTCGCCTTCAGAAAGCCGATGAATTCACTGACGAGCCCGGTCTGTTTGCCGGAGGCCTTGGCCAGGAACTCGTCGTCGGGGTCTTGGTCTTGGGTCATCGATTCGCTCAATACTGGTGGAAATAGCTCTCTTTGTCCCGCCGAGGCGCTGCCTTCTGCCAATAGGTCGCTGCCGCGGGATCGTAGCGCCGGTGGAGCGCGTCGCGCCGGAGGACTCGAAAAATCAAAGCAATTGGGCCGATGATCAGAAAGAACAGCGTGCCCATGATGAGGTACGAGAGCACGAAACCGATCGGAAATGCGAGGAGCGTGAGCCCCACATAGAGCACGCGGTTCGCACGAGGCGCGACCAGGGAGAACAGGAGAGCCAGGACGCCGAGCGACGCAAAGACGATGACCAGCGGCACCCGGGCTTGCCCGAGGCCGAACGAGAAGACAACGAGCTCGTAGTATGCGAGCGCGGCAAGAACGCCGAACCCAACGAGAGCGATGACACCAAACTGGCGCAAGGTCTTGGTGTCCGGGTGGAAGTTGATTTCGACGAGTTTGCTCATGGTCAGTCGAGTGCGAACTGTTTCAGATATGCATCGCGATCGATGGTCTGGGCGTTCGGCTGGTTGGCCTTCTCGAGGATGAAGTTGTCGATGACGAGAACGTCCATGTTCGTACCCATGAAGCAACGGTACGCGTCCTCGGGGGTATTGACGATCGGCTCGCCCCGCACGTTGAAGCTGGTGTTGATCAGCACGGGGCATCCAGTCTTCGCTCGGAAGGCGCTCAGAATACCGGCGAACCTCGGGTGCCGTTCCGCGTCGACCGTCTGGACGCGCGCCGAATAGTCGACATGGGTAATTGCCGGGACGACCGAGCGCTTCTCGTGGAGCTTCTCCAACCCTGTCGCCGTATCGCTCGCCGGGAGGCGTTTGTCATCCTTCACGGGTGCCACGAGCAACATGTACGGGCTGTCCTCGTTTGGACGCATCTCGAAGAACTCGTCGACGTGCTCGCGCAGAATCGCTGGCGCAAACGGGCGGAACGACTCGCGGAACTTGATCTTCAGGTTCATCGTCGTCTGCATCTCGGGTGAGCGCGCGTCGCCGAGAATCGAACGGCTCCCGAGCGCCCGAGGGCCGAACTCCATCCGGCCCGCCATGTGTCCGACGACGTTTTGGCCCGCTAGGAGCTCCGCGACCGCTTCGCATAGGCCCGCCTCGTTCGTGTGGTGCTGATAGACTGCCCCCTGCGAATCGAGATACGCGCGCGTCTCGGCCTCCGAGTAGCTCGGCCCCAACAGCGAGCCGTGCTGCGCGTCTTTGCCCTGGTTGTCGCGCGGCTTGTCGAGGAGTTGGTGCCAGGCAAAGAGGGCCGCGCCTAGGGCACCGCCGGCATCCCCCGCGGCCGGCTGAATCCAGATCTCGTCGAACGGCCCCTCCCTCAGGACGCGGCCGTTCGCCACGCAGTTCAAGGCGACGCCGCCCGCGAGTGTGAGCTTGGACATCTCCGTCACCTCGTGCGCGTGGCGCGCCATTCGCAAGACGACCTCCTCTGTGACGGACTGAATCGACGCAGCGATGTCCATCTCGCGCTGCGTGATCTCGGTTTCAGACGTACGCGGCGGCCCGTCGAACAAGTCGTTCATCTTCGAAGACGTCATGCGATCGTCGTAGCAAAATGCGAAATAGTCCATGTTCATCCGGAACGAGCCGTCGGCCTTGAGGTCGAGCAACTCACCGAGGATGCGGTCCTTGTAGATGGGGCGCCCATAGGGAGCGAGGCCCATGAGCTTGTATTCACCGCTATTGACGCGAAACCCGGTGAAGTACGTGAAGGCGGAGTACAACAAGCCCAAGGAGTGAGGGAAGCGAAGCTCTTCGAGAAGCTCCAACTGATTGCCCCGCCCTACCCCGATGCTTCCGGTCGCCCACTCGCCGACACCGTCGAGCGTGAGGATGGCGGCCTCTTCGAAAGGAGAAGGGAAAAACGCGCTCGCCGCGTGGGACTCGTGATGCTCCAGGAAGACGAATCGGCCTTCGTACTCGCCGCCGAGCCCGGCGCGTAGCTCGCGGGGTGTGTGGAGCTTCTGCTTCAGCCAAAGCGGGAGTCCCATCAAGAATAGCTTGAACCCGGAAGGCGAGTACGAGACATACGTCTCGAGCAAGCGCTCGAACTTGAGCAGGGGCTTGTCGTAGAACACGACCAGATCGAGGTCGCTCCGCTCGATCTGCGCTTCTTCGAGGCAGTAGTCGATCGCATGCTGCGGAAAGCGGTAGTCGTGCTTCTTCCGCGTGAACCGCTCTTCTTGCGCCGCTGCGACGATGTCGCCGTCGCGCACCAAAGCGGCCGCGCTGTCGTGGTAGTACGCGGAGATTCCGAGGATGTTCATGCGATGGGCCCGGCGCAAAGGTAGCGGAAACATCGACCCGCAGCCATTCGCAGGCGGCCGGCGCTGCGGCGCCGGGTGAACAGCGTTTTTTGGTGTCGGAACGCGTCGGTACAGGTAGCATGCGGGCACTATGTATCGGTTGTCAGTCCCGCCCGCGCACTATCCGTTCTTCGAAATCGTCCAAGGCTACTTAAACAAAGCCGCAGATGTGGTCGGTCTGCCTGACCACGTCAGGACGATTCTCGCGGAACCCAAGAACGAGCTGATCGTCCATTTTCCGGTTCGTATGGACGACGGAAACACGAGGCTCTTCAAGGGTTACCGAATCCAGCACAACAACATCCTCGGGCCCTTCAAGGGCGGCATCCGGTATCACCAGGACGTCTCACTCGACGAGCTGAAGGCGCTCGCTGCGCAGATGACTTGGAAGTCGGCGCTGATGGGCATTCCGTTCGGCGGCGGGAAAGGGGGCATCAAATTCAATCCACGCGATCACAGCGAGGACGAGCTGAGGCGGATCACCCGACGATTCACGCACTCGCTCAGCTCCAACATCGGGCCCTCGCACGACATCCCCGCGCCCGATGTCGGGACGAATTCGCAGACGATGGTCTGGATGATGGACACCTTCATGAACACCGGCGGTACGAACGATAAGAGCGACCAGCGTGCGGTGGTGACGGGCAAGTCGATCACGTCGGGAGGGTCCGAGGGCCGAGAGCAAGCGACCGGGCAAGGCGTCGTCCACTGCATCAGGGAGTGGGCTAGAGACAACCGCTTCAACCTCGAAGGTGCGACCGCGATCGTCCAGGGGTTTGGCAATGTCGGGTCCCACACGGCAGGGCTCCTCGCCAAGCTTGGCGTCGCAACCATCGCCACCGGCGACCACACCGGGTATCTCAGGAACGAGGAGGGCTTCAACACGCACAAGCTCAGCGAGCACGTGAAAGCCCACGGCTCGATCGAGGGCTATCCGCGCGGCGACAAGATCTCGCGCACGGAGTTCTTCGAGACCGCCGCGGACTTGTGCATCCCGGCCGCGCTCGAGAACCAGATCGGCACGGCCGAGGCCAACGCCTTGCAAGTGAAGCTCGTGGCTGAAGGTGCCAACGGGCCCGTGAACCCGGACGGCGAGGCGGTGCTCGCCGAGCGCGGCATCCCGATCATTCCGGACGTGCTCGCGAACTCCGGCGGCGTGACCGTGAGCTACTACGAGTGGGTGCAGAACCGGAACAGCGAGCACTGGGACGTCGAGAAGGTCGACGCGGGTCTCATGCACGTCATGCGGCGGGGCTATCAGCGCACGATGTTCTTCGCAGAAAAGCACGGCGTCGACGCGCGTACGGCCGCATACGGGTTGGCGCTCGAAAGCCTGGCCACTTCATACGCCGAGCGCGGGATCTTTCCTTAGCGCGGCTAGAAGGAGTCTTCCGGTACGCCGGCGCGGCGGAGCGGCTCAGTCAGGTCTTCGGGCATCGGGCTCTCGAAGCTGACCCGCTCACCTGTGGCGGGATGAGGGAACGACAAGCGCTTCGCGTGGAGGGCCAAGCGATAGAGGCCGAGCTCAGCTCGATAGCCGCGGTTCTCGATCCCTTTTCCGTAGCGCACATCGCCCGCAATGGGGTGGTCGATGCGTCGGAGGTGGCGGCGGATCTGATGGCGGCGGCCGGTGCGCGGACGCGCTTCGACGAGAGACACGCGCGCGACGTCAGACATGAATCGCGTGTCGAACTCCGTGACCGCTTCCACTCTGGGACCGCCCTCGCGCTTCTCCATCGGGCTTTCGATGATGCCATGCAACGGAGGCTTGCCTCGCACGAGCGCGAGATAGGTCTTGTCGACATCGCGCGCCTCGAAGGATGCTTGGATGGCGCGCGCGTGCTCCGGCGAGAGCGCAAACACGAGCACGCCGCTGGTCGCGCGGTCGAGACGGTGCACCGGGTATACCCATTGGCCGATTGCGTTGCGCGTGAGAGTGAGCGCAAACGTCGTGCCCTGGTCGTCGCCACGGTGGACCGAGAGCCCGGACGGCTTGTCCACGACGACGATCGCGTCGTCATGGTGGAGGATCGCGATGGACGACGGCGTCGGCGCCGAGCGCGGCGCGCCAGGATCGGGGCTATCCAAAGAACGTCCCTACCTCGGGCGTGTGAACTGGAAGCGTTGGACGATGTCGGGGCGTTTCATCAGAAGCTTGCTGAACCGCTCGACCGGCATGCGCAACACGAGAACGTCGCTCATCGCTTCGACCGTGATTCGTGAGGGTTCGCGGGTGAGCAAGGAGTCTTGGCCGATCGCGAGACCGAGCTCCATCGTGCCGAGGCGCCTCCCGCTCGGGGCTCTCACGACGAGGAGGCCGTGGAGCGGAAGGTACATCCCGTCCGAGCGCTTGCCCGCTTCGACGAGACAGATGCCCCTGCGAGCGCGTCGGACTTCGAAGAGCCGCGCGATGTTGGCCCGTGTCGTGCTGTCGAAGCCCGTGAAAATCGGATTCGTCCGGAGCAGGGTGGCGATCATCCGTCGGCTGAGAACCTCGAGAAGGACGTCACCAAAAGGCGGGTGTCTTTGCACCAACGCATCGAGCAACGGCTTGCCGATGCGAAGCGCGCGAACTCGACCACACGCGATGACATCTTCCGCGTAGCTGACGTTCGAGAGGAGGCAGGAGACGCCAGCCACGTCACCCTCTCCGAGCAGGAGATCCTGCTGGTCGATGTCCCGTCGCCCGACGGCATTGCCCTCGACTAGAACGTACAGGGCGTCGGCGCTGGTCTCCGCGGTCGTCAAGCGCTGTCCGTCCTCGATGTCCACTAGGGTGGATTCCTTGATCAGCGCCTGAAGGACGCGCCGCGGCACCTCTGCGAAGAGGGGCATCGAGGGAAGCTGCGCGAGGGCCGCCGCGCTTGGCCGTTGGCTGATCAGCGACTCTGGCGGCGCGGGCCGTTCGAGAAGCTCGACGTCGGTGAAGTCGAGCGTGACGTCTTCGGTCTTCTCCGGCTTGGTGAAGCGAGTTTCTCCGCGAGGCGCTCGCCGGTCGCTGATGAGAGGCAACGCATCGGTGATGAGGCTTTGCGTGTCGGTAGCGGGCGCCTCGTAGTCCGCGGTGGGCGCCTCGTCTGCGGTGACGATCAGCGCACGGTTCTGGCGATGCAGCTTGCGCGCCGCCTGCGGATCCACGCGATCGAGGACGTCGCCTCTACTGGGATCCATGGCGATGATCAGCTTCGCCATGGCCGCAGCGCGCGCGACGAAGCCCTTCGCCGCGTAGCGATCCACTGCCCGCTCGTAGGCGAGCACCGCGTCGGCTTTCCGCCCCATCCTTTGAAGCAGGTCGCCCCGGCGATGAGACCATCGCGCCTCTTCGGGCGCTTGCTTCTCCATGAGCTCGTACAGGCCGAGTGCCTCGTCGAGCCGCTCCGCCTTGAGCGCTCTCCCGAGCTGCTCGCGCAGATTCGTGCTCTTGCTTGTTCTCTTGAACATCAGTCCCCCCCGGAACCAGTTTCGCACTTCACCCTAGCGGCTTAATTGGAGAGGTGGTCGCTTCTTCGGAATCCCTGCGATCTGGCTCACATCCCGGGCCCGTGCGGGGTATGAACCGTGCTAGAGATCCGGTGCGTAGTTTCCGGCGGCGTAGGCTTCGCAGAGGGCGGGTTCGTCCCCGGCAAAGTTGGGGTCGAGCGCGACCAACGCGGGGTCGAGAACGCAAGACGATTTGACGCCGCGATCTGTGCGGCGAGAACAGCTGCGCACGCGGGACATCGCCTAGGAGAAGCGCGCGTAGTACTCGGCGACCTTGGGATGCGCGAGGACGCGGTCGAGGTGCTCGACGAGCTTCGGCGCGAGCTTGTCGGGGAGGTCCGGTGGGACGTGGTCGAGGATGCCGGAGCGGAGAGAGCGTACCCAGACCATCACCTTGAGGTCCGCGATGGTGAGTCGGCCGTCGGCAAAGTACTCGCCGCCGCGTGCCTCGAGTATCGCCTCGAGCTGTTGCAGGTAGAGCGCGATGGGACCCTCGGCGAGCGCCTCGCGCGCCGCCTTCTTCTCGGCTTCGTCCTTGATGGACATCGTTGCCACCTGGTGGGAGACGATGTCTTCCACGGCGTCCATCGCCTCGTCGCAATACGCGGCCTGCAGCGCATCGCTTGGGTAAAGCCCGGCAAGCTTGCCGACGTACCGGCCGATGCTGTTGCACTGGCTGAGCGTGACGCCGTCGATCTCGAGGAAAGGCACTCGCTTGAACGGATACCCCGAACGCTTCGCGCCGAACTCCTGGAAACTGATGCGCTCGTCTTCGAAAGCGACCCCTCCGATGTACATCGCTAGCCGGGCGGGCTCCGCACGACCGCCGTGAATGTCGAAATAGGTGAGCTTGAGTTCGGGCATGCCTGGGACTCTAAGGCCAAACGGGCTAGCGCACAGCCTCCAGCGAGCTGCTCGGGGAAGCTGTCGTTCGGAGCCCCCCCTTTCGTGTTAGGGTACGGCGCGCAACAGCCCGAGGACTGTGCCGAGGAGGACGGGGAATGAGGGAAGTCAGAAGAGCATGGATTATTGCCGCCGTTGGCGTTGCGTTGAGTCTCGGTTGCCAAGAGCAAGCGGCGCCGGAGCCCGCGACGGACGCCGCGAGCAGCGCTGAGGCGCCCGCGGCGGCCCCCGCGCCCGCGACCCCGGGCAAGATCGACCGGAGCGTGCTCCCAATCGTGCCGCCCACCTATCCGCCGATCACCGAGCTCGATGCGAGAAAGGCAACAGCGCCACCACCGTTCAAGGTGGACGCCCCCGAGGGCGCTCCCAACATCGTCGTCGTGCTGATCGATGACATCGGCTTCGGCGCCACGGCACCGTTTGGCGGAGCCATCGAAACGCCGACGCTCGAACGGCTGGCCAACGAAGGCCTTCGCTTCAACCAGTTCCACACGACGGCGCTCTGCTCACCGACACGTGCGTCGCTGAAGTCGGGTCGCAACCACCACGCAACCAACGTCGGGTCGGTGATGGAAGTTGCGACCGCGTTCCCCGGGAACCAAGGGCAGATTCCGCCGACCGTCGTTCCGTTTGCCGAGATCCTGCGTCAGAACGGCTACAACACCGGCGCCTTCGGCAAGTGGCACGAGACCGCGCCGTGGGAGGTTTCTGTTTCGGGGCCCTACGACCGTTGGCCAACCGATCAGGGTTTTGAAAAATTCTATGGCTTCATCGGGGGTGAGACCAATCAGTGGGAACCGTTGATCTACGACGGCGTCGTCCAGGTGCCGCGCCCCGACACCGAGGGCTACCACTTCACTGTCGACATGACGAACCAGGCGATCAACTGGATGAAGTTCCAGCAAGCGATGACCCCCGAAAAGCCGTTCCTCATGTACTACGCGACCGGCGCCACGCACGCTCCGCACCACGTCCCCAAGGAGTGGATCGCCAAGTACAAGGGCAAGTTCGATCAGGGTTGGGATGTGCTGCGCGAAGAAACGCTTCAACGTCAGAAAGAGCTTGGAATCGTGCCGGAGAACACGAAGCTTGCGCCCAAGCCAGAAGACATCAAGGACTGGGACGAGCTCTCCGACAAGGAAAAGAAGCTCTTCGCGCTCCAGATGGAAGTGTTTGCAGCGTTCGCTGCGCACACCGATCACCAGGTTGGCCGACTCGTCGACGCGATCGACGAAATCGGCGAGCTCGATGACACGCTCTTCTTCTACATCATGGGCGACAATGGCTCGAGCGCGGAGGGTGGCCTTACAGGGACGTTCAACGAGCTGGTGCACTTGAACGGCATCTTCGGCGCGGAGACGATCGACAGCATGTTGGCGAAGGCCGACGATTGGGGCGGACCCGACTCCTTCCCGCACATGACGGCATCCTGGGCCGTGGCAACCGACACCCCGTTCACCTACACGAAACAGAATGCGGGCGACTACGGGGGCACCCGCAACGGAATGGTGATGCACTGGCCCAACGGCTTTGGCGCCACGGGAGAAATTCGATCGCAGTGGCATCACGTGAACGACGTCGCGCCAACGGTGCTTGAAGCAGCCAAGCTTCCGTTCCCCACGAGCATAAACGGCGTCGAGCAGCGCCCGATGGACGGCGTGAGCATGCTCTACTGCTTGGACGAGGCCGACGCTGAGGACCGGCACACGAAGCAATACTTCGAAATGTTCGGAAACCGCGCCATCTATCATGACGGTTGGCTGGCGCGCGTGGTGCACAGCCTCCCATGGCGGAGCAAGCCCTTGCATTCACTCGAGGAAGACGTGTGGCAGCTCTACGACACGCGCGCCGACTTCAGCTTGAGCAACGATCTAGCGGCCGAGCACCCCGAGAAGCTCGAGAAGCTCAAGGAGTTGTTCCATGAGGAAGCGATCAAGAACAACGTCTACCCGCTCGACGACCGTTCCTACGAGCGTTTCAACGCCAAGCTGGCCGGCCGCCCGGACCTCATGGGCGGGCGAACGTCGCTGGTGCTCTCGGACGGCATGGCGGGAATCATGGAAAACGCCTTCATCAACGTGAAGAACACCTCCATGACCATCGAGGCCGAGGTCGAGCTCCGGGGCAAAGACCGCGGCGTCATCATCGCACAAGGCGGCAAGTTCGGTGGTTGGGCACTCTACATGGATCGGGGCAAGCCAACGTACACCTATAACTGGTTCGGGCTCGAGACCTACACGGTGCAGGGCAAGAAGGCGGTCGCTGGTGAGAGCGCCACGATCAAGCTCGACTTCGCCTACGACGGCGGCGGGCCTGGCAAGGGCGGGGTCGCGACGCTGTTCGTCAACGGGGACAAGGTCGCCGAGGGACGGATCGACAAGACCGAGCCGGCCGTCTTCTCTGCTGACGAAACTGCAGATGTCGGCAAGGACGAGAGCACGCAGGTCGCGCCGGCATTCAAGACCCTCAAGGAGTCGGAGTTCACAGGCCGCGTCAAGACCGTCACGGTGAGCATCGGAGAGTAGCGAGCGACCGCTACTTGAAAAGCTGCTTCGCGAGGGCGCGCCGTGTCAGGTGGATAGCCCGGTTCAGGCCGCCGAGCAGGGGCGTGAACCGCGCCAGGTGGGCCGGCAGGTGGAGCTCGGTGAGCTCGATGACCACCCCGTCGGGCGCGGTCGCGTAGACGTAGCGGACAGAGCCGGTGCACCGAGGCTCCGCGTGGACCTCCACACCGGCGTCGCGAAGACGCGCGAGCTCCGCGTCGAGGTCAGTCGTTTGAAGCCCGAAGTGCGCCACCCCAAACCCAGACCGAAGCGCGCCGTCGCCCGGGGCGGGCGGCTCCGTCGGCTGCATGCCCGGTGGGAACTCGCTGATCACCAGGAGCTGTCCACCAAGAAGCACACCGTGATTCCGCCCACCCTCCCCTGACGGGATCGACCCGAGATGCTCGGCCCCGAGGCAGGACTCGTAGAAGCGAATCGTTGCCATGGGGTCGGCCGCATGAATGTGAATGTGGTCGAGTGAGGCGATCACGAGCTGGCGATAGTAGCGTTGACGGACCAACGACGCTAGGCCGTGGTAGCGTCGACCCGAATGACGCTCGAAGATGAAGCTCGACGGCGGTGGTGGCAGGAACCGCTTCTTCACTTTCTCATTCTCGGTGTGCTCGTCTTCGCCGCGCACCGCGTGCTCTTTCGCCAGTCGCCGTCGGAGTACGTAGCCGCGGAAGACGCGCCGATCGCACAGATCCGAGAGGATTGGCGAGCCGCTCGCGGCGAGCTTCCGTCGGTGGAGCAGGAGGCTGTGCTCATCGACGAATGGATGGAAGAGGAAGTCCTCTACCGGCGGGCACTCGAGCTCGGCATCGACCGCAACGACACGATCGTGCGGCGGCGACTCGCTCAGCGCATGCGCTTCTTGCTCGAGGATACGTCTCGGATCGAGCCGCCAAGCGACGAACAGCTCCGGGCGTGGCTAGAGGCTCACCCCGAACGCTTCGCGGAGGCCGCTAGGACTCGCTTCGAGCAGCTGTTCTTTAGTCGGAGCAAGCGCGGCGTCGATCTCGTGGCGGACGCCGAGGCGGCGTTGGCCGAGCTGCGACGTAATCCGGAAGCCATCGTGAAGGGCGATCCGTTCTTCCGTGGCGTACGGTTCGAGGCGGCGACGGACGCAGACATTCGGCGGGCCTTCGGGCGAGAGCTCGCAGATGCGCTCAGCGAGCTGCCAGTCGGCCGATGGTCCGGGCCGCTCAGCTCGGCCTACGGGCTTCACCTGGTGTTCGTGACCAACCGGACCTCCCCCGGGCCACCTGCGTTCACCACGATCCGAGCTCTGGTCGAGGAAGACTGGACTCGGGCCGAACGGGAGCGCCTGAACGAGGAAGCCCTCGAGCGTTTGAAAGCGCGCTACACCCCACCGGTGCAGGAGTGAAGCGGTACGTCGTGCTCGCGGCCGCGTTCATCGTGCTGCTGAGCGGCGGCACGGCACTCGCGCATGGTTTGGCCGCCGCGTTCGTGAGCATCGAAACCGCGGACAACCACCAGGCGGACGTGCTGATCAAGCGGCCGACGCTCGAGGGGCGAAGCCCCCGGCTCGGGGTGCGCTTCGCCGACGACTGCAGCAATGCCACGGAGCCGACCCGCATCCAACGCGACGCGAGCGTCGCCGAGCGTTGGATCGTCGACTGCGAGTCGCCGTTGACCGGGATGGAGATCGAAGTACTCGGGCTCGATGCGATGGTCGGCGAGGCATTCATCGAGCTTCGCGCACCCGGGATCCGCGACTGGCACGCGATGGTGCGGCGCGACTCTCCGGCGGTACGCCTGGGGCAAACGAGCTCCGAGGGGCCAGGCGCCCACGCCGACTACTTCTCGCTTGGCGTCGATCACATCATCACCGGTTTCGATCACGTCTTGTTCGTGCTTGGCCTCTTCTTCATCGTCATCCGCACGCGCGCCGAGGCTGGGCGAAGCGCGATCGCCCGTGGGGTAGTCGCGACGGTCACCGCGTTCACCGTGGGCCACAGCGTCACCCTCGCGGTGGCGACGCTCGGCCTTGTTCGCATGCCGTCGGCGCCTACCGAGTTGCTGATCTCGCTCAGCGTATTGCTGCTGGCCGTGGAGCTCGCGCGGGATGACCGAGCCACCTGGACGATGCGCTTTCCGTGGGTAGTCGCATTCGCGTTTGGGCTTCTCCACGGCTTCGGCTTTGCGGGGGCACTCGCCGAGATCGGACTGCCCCCGGATGGTGTCGTCAGGCCGTTGTTGTTCTTCAATCTAGGTGTGGAAGCTGGGCAGGTCGCCGTGGTGCTGGCCGCCGCGGTGATTGCGGTCGCGATCGGCCGAATGGGCCGAACGACCGACCAAACCGCGAAGCGTCGGGCGGTGTTCGAGACGGTCGTGATCTATGGTATCGGAGCTCTGGCCGCGTACTGGTGTCTGGAGCGCGCCGGGCAATGGTGGGTCTGATGAAGAAATCCTTGGTAATCGCCTGCGCGCTCGGGACAATTGCGGCGGGCTGTACGAACGGGTCGAACGCCGGAGGATCGGGCGGAACCGGCGGAACCGGCGGCGGAGCGCCGACCTGCGACGACTTCGATCCAAAGATGCGGGTCCTGTGGGGCGAGACACATGTGCACACGCGGCTCTCCTTGGATGCGTTTTGGTTCAACTCGTTGGCGGGAACACAAGAGGCGTACGAGTTCGCGAAAGGCGGCACGGTCGGCGTTGCCTGCGACGATCGCAGCGTCGCGTGCGAGCAGCGTCAGCTCGATCGCCCACTCGATTTCGCCGCAGTGAGCGACCACGCCGAGTTCCTCGGCCTCTTCAATGAACAGTGCCGCCGGGACGACCCTTCAGCAAACTGCGGCACGGTGGAGTCGATCATCATCGACAACATCGAAGCGTTCCTCCAGGGCAGCAACTCGATTGACCCCGAGCTCATTTGGGCGCTCTTCCCGGATGCCGCCCCCACCGCGGACACTTGGGCAAAAGTCATCACCGACGCCAATGCCGCGAACGACCCGTGCGAGTTCACGTCGTTTCCCGCGTACGAGTTCAGCCCCCTGTACAACGGCTCGACGGTCCATCGCAACGTCTTGTTCCTCGGGGACGACCTGCCCGACGACGTGTTCGCGTACATGACGACCGAAGACCAGTGGGATCTCTTCGACCATCTCGAGACCGCGTGCGGGAGCAAAGAGGACTGTGACTACCTGACGATTCCGCACAATCCGAACCTATCGGCGGGGCGAATGTTCTTGCCGGTGGGTACCGAAGGGATTTTCGCCGGTCGGAACAACGGGCCGCTCACACCGGAGGACGCGGCCCTTCGTGCGAAGAACGACGTCGTCGTCGAGATGCATCAGCTCAAGGGTCAATCGGAGTGCATGCCGGGCTTCGGCCTCGACGGCCTCGGCAACGATGAGATCGACATGGATTGCTTCTTCGAGAACAACAAGCCGATCTGCACCGGGCGTCCAGAGGACAGCCCACGCTGCCTTCCACCTGAGGAGACGGTGTGCACCAGCATTACGAGCGACCAGAGCGAAGAGGCGGTGCCGTTTTCCTGTTCGGCGCCGAATGATTTCATGCGTGGCGCTCTCGCTGAGGGGATGAAGGCGCGAAAGGTCGTGGGAGTGAACCCGTATCAGTTCGGCTTCGTTGGCGCGACCGACCAGCACAACGCGAACCCAGGCGACGTCGACGAAGTCGGCTACATCGGCGCCGCTGGCGTGCTCGACAACGACCCGGCGGTCCAGCTCGGACGCTGGACCTGTGAGCTCGATGATCCGGAATGTGAGGATCGCGAGTTCGAGCGCAGCATCGCGTTCTCGAACAACCCTGGCGGCCTTGCCGCGGTCTGGGCCACCGAGAACACGCGGGAAGCGATCTTCGAAGCGCTTCGCGCCCGGCGCACCTACTCGACGAGCGGCCCGCGCATCGAGGTTCGGAGCTACGGAAGCTTCGCAGCGCTACCAGCCGACCTGTGCGAACAGCTCACGGGCGGCGCCGCGCCGGTCGAAGAGGGCCGAGTTGGAGGCCGTCCCGATGGGATCGGCCCTTCCGACTGGCGCCGAGGGAGCGCCGAACTTCGTCGTCTTCGCGGCACAAGACGCGGAGGGTGCCCCACTCGAGCGCATTCAGATCATCAAGGGCAAGCTCAGCGACTCGGGTGCGGTGGAAACCGAGGTCGTCACAATCGTCGGAGCGGCCGACGGCCCTACCCCGAACGCCGACTGCAGCATCGACACGAGCGGGCGGGCGGAGACGCTGTGTGCGGTGTGGACCGACCCGGAGTTCAGCCCGGAAGAAGACGCGTACTACTACGCGCGCGTGCTCCAGCAGCCGACTTGCCGCTGGAACACGCATCGCTGTGTCGAGCAAGCGGTGAGCTGCTCCGAGCTCGACCCCGCGGACGGCACCTTCCCGGATGCCACAGGCAATGCCGGCTTTGAAGGTTGCTGCGACATCAGCGGCGAGCCGGGAAGCTTCAGCGGAACGAATCGCTTCGACCTCATTCGTGAACGCGCTTGGACATCGGCGATCTGGTACGAGGCGCCGTAGCGAGCTGCGATGGAGCGAAAGAGCGCGGGCCAACCGTCGTCGCAGCCCGCACGAGCAGCCTCGCATGCAAGCTCTCAGTCGATCTCCGCCGGAAGCGACTGACGTGGGTCCGTCATTTTGGGCCGCGGTTGGTTCATTCGATCGAATTTTGGGGCGTTCTTGAGCTGGCACAGGCCCTGCACGAGCAGCCGGGCACACCAACCACCGCACCAGGAGAGGCCCATGACTCGTCACAATACCCTTCGAACGCTCATCTGCTCTGGCACCGTCCTTCTAGCAATCGGCTGCGGAGACGCCGGAACGACATCAGGCGATATCTTCCCAGCCGATACCGGCACCGTGCCTGACACCGACACAGCCGTCGACAACGGAATGGGGCCGGAGATCGAGCTTCGACTTGCGTGCGAATCTGTCTGCGAGACCGTTCGCGAGTGCCGCGGGGGCTCCGTGACCAGCGGGTGCGAAGACAATTGCGAGGCCGAATATTCGGTCGAGGCTAGTGAGGAATGCACCGCGGCTGGGATCGAGCTTCTCAACTGCCTGTCAGGGCTCAGCTGCGGCACATCGCTCATCGATCCCGAGTGCACAGAGGCGAGGGAGCTCGTTGGGGCGGCGTGCCCCCAACTAGGTCTCGTGGTCGAAACCATCGAGGAGACCGGCAGGGAGGGGTTGCTGGAGGTCGTAGAGGACGCTGGGGTCGAGTCCGAAGGGACCGAAGAGAGTGTCGAGACCGAGGACGATGACTCCGAGACGGGCATCGTCGGCGACCCGATCGTAGTCGTCGAAATCCCTGGTCCGATAGACCTCATCGATTTCCCCTGGCTCGTGGTCTCGGGCGATGACTGACATCCGGCACGAACGGCGGCGCTGAAAGACGAATAGGATCGGCGAACGTACGCCGTTGCGGCTAGGATTGGTCACGGAGGTCGTCGATCGTGTGTAAATCCATCACAACGCTTGCGCTTGCTTCGCTCATGCTCTTGGTCGCGGCCTGCACCACGATTCCGCCTATCCCCGGCTCTGGTGGCTCAGGTGGGGGTGGCGCGGGGGGCGAGGCGGGCGCCGGGGGCGCGGGCGGGACGATCGGTCGGAGCTTCCCGTGCACCGAGCAGGGAATCCGCAACGCGATTGCAGCCGGCGGCGGCCCCAACACCTTCGACTGCGGTGGGCCGACGAGGGTGACGACCGCTGCGGAGATCTTAATCGACAACGGTGTCATTCTCGATGGCGATGGCAATCTCATCGTCGATGGCAACGACGATCATCGCGTGTTCGAAGTTGCCGGCGATACGACGGTGGAGTTGCGCGGCATGACTATCACCCAGGGGAGCTCCGACTTTGGAGCCGGAATCTTCATGGGCGCCGGTGCCATGGTCACGCTCACCGGATGCTCGATTAGCGAATGTAACACCGGGTTTTTGGGGCCTGGTGCCGGCATCTACGTATCGGAGCGAGCGCTGCTTACGCTCATCGACAGTACCATTTCTCGGAATGTGGCCGCCGCGGGCGGAGGGATTGGGGTCGCCGCCGGCGGCACGGCGAACGTGCTGAGGAGCACGATCTCTGACAATGAAGCGGAAGACGCCGCGAGCGGAGGGATTACGGTCGCCGCCGGGGGTCGGCTAACGGTGACCAACGGCACGCTTTCGGGCAACTCCCCCAACGCGATCGGCGGCGGTTCGGATAGCTCGACGACCTTGACCAGTACGACGATCAACGGGCTGGAGCCCGAATCGGGTATTCCGACGATCAGTGTCGTCGGCGCTGGAGCTCTTACGATGCTCAACACCGTTCTTAGCGGCTCTTGTAGCTCTGATTTCGCCGTGTCGGGCGGGAACAACATCGAAAGCCCTGGTGACACCTGCGGGCTCGGCGGCGTGGGTGACGCTGTCAGCATTCCTGCGACTCAACTGAAGCTCGGCCCCCTCCAACAAAACGGCGGACCCACGCAGACTCACGAACCCGGCTCGGGGAGCGTCGCCATCGATGCGATCGATGTGGCCGACTGCGAGGTCGAGGAGGACCAGCGCGGCGTCGATCGGCCCCAAAGCGCGCTGTGCGACGTGGGCTCTGTGGAAGTGGCTCCTTAGTCAGCGGCGAATCCCGCCTCCGTCGGCTTGAGTGGGTCAGCACCTTGCTGCGGCTTAGAAACTCCCTCGGAGCCCCACGTAGCCGAGGCCGCGGCCGGCCTGGACTTGAGGCTCGAGCTTCGCAGGAGATCGCCGCAACAGATAGACGAGCGGCATCGTGATGAGCGGCGCGGCGGTCAAACCTGTGAGCAAGGCGACGCTGGTTTGGTCGCCGCGTGTCGCGCACGCGCGAGGCACGGTCGGGTCGACGGTGGCGGCACTGCAAGAGGCGCTCGGCTCGGCCTCCGCAGTCACGCCATAGGCAATCGAGAACGCGCCGAGACCGAGCCCTACCCCACCCGAGACCCAGGCCCACCACGGGGTCTTCTCTAGATTGGGTAGCGCGAGGGGCATTGCGGTGACGAGCGCGGCGGAGCCGACGGAGCCGCTTGCGATGATCGCGCCGCGCAGGTCGAGCCAGCGCTGCTGTGCGGATGTGTCTGTCGCCTGGGGCGCGCCGTTTGCAGCGTCGGTGTCCACGGTGCTGATCCAGTCCTCCGCCGCGTTCGAGCGAGGGATGAGCAGCGCGTACCCCGTGGCGAGGCCTGCGATGCCCACGCCGACGAGCGTCATGCCGGCGATGAACTGGCCTCGCGGACGCCGGCGCTCCGGGGCGTCGCTCGCCACCGGTGCCACTTTCGACGCCGCAGGCACCCGGCCGCAAGCGAGTGGCGCCGGGGCCCCGGAAGTGAAATCCGTGCACTGACCGGCCACCAGCGCGTTGGACGCGGACAGGAGGTCTGCGTCGCTGACGCCGACGCCACCCGAACGCACCGCTGCGGCGCCAAGCACGGCTGTCGACTTCGAAGCGCCTGCGTCGATGCGCCGGAGCGTCATCACACCACCATCGACGGCAAGGAGCACAACCTGGCCCGCGTCGACCTCACTCGCCGCCTGCCGTGCATCGGCCACCTGGTACTTGGCCGCATCGGCGGGCTTGTCGTAGCGCAGTTGGAGGCTTGGCCTGCTCAGGATCGCCGCGTCGAAGCGGGAATCGACCTGCCGCTCGGCGTGGCCCGCCCCCACGGTCACGACGTGCACCCGCCCGCGCTCGGCAGGGTCGCACTCGACCTGAACGCGGTACTGGCCCGGAAACACGTCGCCGATCGACACGGGTGTCTCTCCGAGAAGCACGCCGTTCAAACGCGCCGCACAGCCCGAGGGGGTGCTGTCGACTCGAAGCTCGCCGCTTTGCTTCGCTTGAAGAGCGTCGATATCCCCAAGGAGCTTCGTGACGGCTGGAGGGTGCATGTACGGGCTCGGCTCGGCTCGAGGCACGAGGCGGCGGCATTCGCGGACGACCGAACGCGCGCGGGACTCCGACTCCGTGGCGAGCACGGCGCGCACTTTGTAGAGGCAGGTGTCGAAGACGCGCCGGGCACGCTCCGGGTCGCGGTTGAGCTCTTCGATGGCATCACGAGAGATCGCTTCGGCGGCGTTCAGCTTCTTCAGCGCGCTCTTGTTGTCGCCCTCCGCCAGATCGTCGACGGCGCGGCTAGAAAGCGACATCCAGCGCTTCAGGTCCGCGTCACTCAGCGCAGTGGGGGGCGAGGATGCTTCGGCCTCGAAACGCTTGGCGGCGTCGGCCGGCGACCAGACAGGGGCACCATTGTTCACGAGCGCCCTTTGCACGCGGTTCGCGGCGGCATCGAGCTCTGCCGCATCGGCATCTGAGCCCGTGGGCACGATCAACCACCGGCCGCCCTGCTGGGCCGCGACACTGGACAGGAGGAGGACCGAACAAAGCACGGTCAGCACGAACAGGCGCATGCGGCCTAACTACCACAAGTCGCGCTACCTCGGATCAACCATATCCCGAAGGGGTAGTCGCAACGGGCAGAAGAATGTAACCTCCCGCGCGGATGGCGCTGTCGAATCCGAAAGACCCATGGCCGCGCTTGCGCGACGTGGTGGAGGCCTCGGTCACTGGTCTCCACCGCGGGCGCTTCATCGAGGAGACGCTCGAAGCCCTCTGCGTTCAACTCGGAGCCGCGTCGGCGTGGTCGACGCTCGAGACGAAGGGCGGCGGGCCGATGCACCGCTCCCGGACGACGAGCTTTCGCGGCGTCGCGCCGGCGATCCTGGCCATGCACGTGAGTGACGTGCTCGACCAAGTGCAAAGCAAGCTCAAAGCCGTGGCAGGCCCGGTGCCTTACGCGCCCGACGGCTCGTTCATCGCGGTGCCCCTCTGGTCGGCGCCCGCCTCCTCCACGAGGGGTCGAAAGCTCGTCGGCTCGCTCTACATGGAATTCGCCAAGGACCAGGGCACGCGCGAAGCCGTCGTTGGGGTCGTCGAGACGGTGGGCGTGTTGCTCGGTGGGCTGATCGCACAACAAACTGTCATCGAAGACACCCGCGAAGACCTTCGGGCGGCGCGGGCCACGACACCAAGCGGTCAGCCGCTCACGCTCGATGAGCTTCTCGAGCCCGAGAGCATGGCGGCGATCGGTGAGGAGCTCCGCTCGGCGATCGGCGGCGATGAGTCGATCATGATCTTGGGCGAGTCTGGCACGGGCAAGACCCAACTCGCCACGGCGTTCGCGCAGGCTAGCAACCAGGAGCCGATCGTGCGCGCGACGCTCGGGCTCGCCGACGACCTGAACACGATCACCTCGGAGCTCTTCGGTCATGAGCGCGGCTCGTTCTCGGGGGCGGTGTCGAAACGAAAAGGTTTGGTCGAGTACGCCAATGGCGGCACGCTGATCTTCGACGAGGTCTTGAACCTCACGCACCACGCACAGCAGCTGTTGCTCGACTTCACCCAGTTCGGCACCTACCGGCCACTTGGCTTTCAAAGCGCTGAGCCGAAAGCCGCCAAGCTTCGCATCATTTCAGTGACGAACGGCGACATGCAGAAGGCCATCGCCGAGCGCGCGTTTCGCCAAGACCTCTACTACCGCCTCGCGGCGGTGCCAATCGTGCTGCCGCCACTTCGAGAGCGACGATGGGACATCCCGAACATCGCGGTACGCTACCTGCATCGCATCGATCCCAAGACGAATTGGGAGCTCGACGGCAGCGCGATGGAATCGCTTCTGTCTCCTGACCTGCAATGGGGTGGAAACATCCGCGAGCTCGAAGCGGTGTTGAAGCGCGCCAGAAACAGAGCCCGAGCCGGCGAGTCGAACGACCCCGTGATCGAGGCGCGTCACCTCGACCTCGGAGACGGCCAGGCGCCCGCCAAGGTGAGGGTCGAGCGCACCTCAGCCGAGCCGAGCGTGCATCCCGGCCGGGACGCGATTCGTGAGCGCTGGGAGCAACTGAGTGGCCGGCAAGACGAGCTCGATGCGCTCGAACGCTCGGTCATCGAGGACGCGCTTGCGACCTGTCACGGCATCGTCGCCCGAACAGCGCGGATGCTCGATGTGCCGCGCACGGGGCTGATCAGCCGCATGGGGCGGCTCGATATCGATCCTTCGCGTTTCAAAGAGAAGCGCGAGTAGGCTTGCTTCGAGTCGGACTTGTGCTGTTTGTGAGTTCGCACTTACGATGTAGTTGAACGCGATGTCGAAGGTTGATTTCGATGCGTCGGCGGGCGACCTGCTCGGAACCGACATCGGGCCCTACAGATTGGTCCGCAGGCTCGGCATGGGCGGGATGGCGGAGACCTTCGTCGCGATTCGCCGCGGGCCAAGCGGGTTCACGCAGCGAGTGTGTCTGAAGCTCGTGCTCCCCTTCTTTCGCGAAGATGAGGAGTTCGTGAAGCTGTTTCAGAGGGAAGCCCGCCTGGCCGCCAAGTTGCGACACAGCAACATCGTCGGCGTGATCGATTTCGGCGAAATCAACGGGCGCTCCTACATGGCACTCGAGCTCGTAGACGGCGTGGACCTGCAGGTGCTTCTAGACGCGCAGAGCGGCCAGAAGCTCTCGCCGGAGTACGTGGCACTCATCGGGCATGACCTCGCCTCGGCGCTTCATCATGCGCACAACCCGCCGCGCGAAGCCGAGATCGACGGAGGCGCGATCATTCACCGAGACATTTCACCGTCCAACGTACTGATCAGCGGCCACGGAGAGATCATGCTCAGCGACTTCGGCGTTGCCAAGGCCGTCACAGGTCGGTCGCACAAGCAGAGCGCGGTGAAGGGGAAGATTCCCTACATGTCGCCCGAGCAGCTGCGACTCGAGCCCCTCGATGGGCGGGCGGACTTGTTTGGCGTCGGCGTGGTTCTTTACGAGGCGCTCTGCGGCCGGCGCCCGTACGAAGGCGGGCATGACCCGGCGACCATCATGCAGATCCTGCAAGGCGAACGTCAGCCCCTTGCGCGACTCGCGCCGGGCGCCCCGCCCGAGCTCTGCGCACTGATCGACCGCCTGATCGAACCCGACAGAGACGCCCGCCCGGACAACGCTGCCGAGCTCATCGAGCTGCTCGACCCCTTCGTGCCGTCGCCGCGCACGCGGCGGGAGCTCGGAAGGCGTGTCGACGGACTTCGGCCCAAAGATGATGTCCCCGTGGAGGGCTACGCTCAGCCGAGCGGCGATGATGACACTGCGCTTCAGGATGAGGCCGCCGGCGAGAGCGAACAGCCGTCGAGCGGCATCGTTGAAGCGGCTCGGAGACAAGGGCGCGCTGAGCCGTGGGCGGAAGGGGGCACGGTCGACTCCCTGCCCCCGGCGCCGCCGAAGCGCCGTTCTCCAGCCGCGGGCGTAGTGGTGGCGTTGCTCGTGGTGGCCGGACTCGTCGCTGGTGTGTTCGCGCTGCGGCCGAGCGAGGCGGAGGAAGTGCCGAACGCTGAGCAGCCACCGGCTAGAGCCGACGCGGTGGCGCAAGAGGAGCCGGCGGGGAGGCCCGTGCAGGAGGAGCCGCCGCAGGAAGAGCCCGTCACACCGGCGGACCCGGCGGAGGCCCGCACAGAACCCGTGGACGCTCAGGATCCGCCGACGAAGGTGGTTGAGAAGCCCGATGGCGCGCCCGCAACGGACGCCACCCCTCCGCCCAAACGCAAGCGAGCTCCGCCGCCCGCGGCGTCGCTGCCTGCAAGTCTCACTGTGGTCGTTTACCCGTGGGGCGATGTTTGGATCGACGGGGAGCGCCGTGGTTCGGCCCCTTTGAAGAACCTCGCTCTCAAGCCGGGCCGCTACACGATCGGGGCGGGCCAAGGGAAGCCGACGGTCACGCAAACGATCCGCCTTCGTTCCGGCGAGAAGAAAAAGCTGAAGCTCGATGTGACGAGGTAGCCCTGAGGTGCTGACGCTGCCCACTGGCGAATGACGACTCGAGCCCAAGATTGGGTGGATGCCTGACGCCACGGCCCAAGCACCGTTGTTCCCGTTCGACAACCACTACGCCCGGCTGCCGGAGCGCTTCTTCGCGCGGCTAGCGCCTACGCCGGTTGGGGAGCCAAGCTTGCTCCGGCTGAACGAGGGGCTCGCGCGCGACTTGGGTGTCGACCCTGGGCGATTGAGGGCGCCCGAGGGGATCGCAGCGTTGGCCGGCAATCGCGTACCAGAGGGCGCAGAGCCATTGGCGATGGCGTACGCGGGTTATCAGTTTGGCAATTGGGTGCCGCAACTCGGCGACGGGCGGGCCATTCTTCTCGGTGAGCTCGTCGATCGACATGGCGTTCGCCGCGACGTGCAACTCAAGGGCTCCGGCCCGACACCGTTCTCGCGAAACGGAGACGGGCGCGCGGGCCTCGGTCCGGTACTTCGTGAGTACATCATCAGCGAGGCGATGTGGGCCTTGGGCATCCCGACCACCCGCTCCTTGGCGGCGGTGGCAACGGGCGAGAAGATACGACGTGAGACTTACTTGCCCGGTGCCGTGTTGACCCGCATCGCGCAAAGCCACATCCGCGTCGGGACATTTCAGTTCTTTGCTGCGCGCCGCGACGAGGAGGCGCTCCGTCTCCTCGCCGAGCACGTGATCGCGCGGCACTACCCCGAGGCGGCCGAAGCCAACAACCCCATCGTTGCTCTGCTCGCGGGGGTGATGGAGCGGCAGGCGGGGCTGATCGCGCGATGGCAGCTCGTCGGCTTCATTCACGGCGTGATGAACACCGACAACATGTCGGTCGCGGGCGAAACCATCGACTATGGCCCATGCGCATTCATGGATCGCTACCACCCGGAGACGGTCTACAGCTCGATCGATCGGTGGGGGCGCTACGCGTACGGAAATCAGCCCGCGATTGCGCACTGGAACCTCGCGGGCCTCGCGAATGCGTTGTTGCCACTGATCGACGAGGACCCGGAGAATGCCGTCGACCTGGCTGAAGAGCTAATCGGGAGGTTCCCCGAGCGCTTCGACTCGTTCTATCGAACAGGCTTGCAGCGAAAGCTCGGGCTCAGCGGCACGGAAGAGGGGGACGCTGCGCTCGCGGATGACCTGCTCGCGCGCATGGCGCAAAACCAAGCGGACTTCACGCTCACGTTCCGCGGACTCGCGGACATGCTCGGCCCGAGCGCGGCGAATGACCAAGGGGTGCGCGGCCTCTTCGCGGATCCTTCGGCGTTCGATGAGTGGGCCGTCGCGTGGCGCGACCGCCTCGCACGCGAAGTGCGATCCCCCGAAGAATGCCGGGACGACATGAGGTCGGTGAGCCCCGCGTTCATCCCGCGTAATCACCGAGTCGAAGAGGCGATCGACGCGGCCGTGACGAGAGATGACCTCGAGCCGTTCGAGCAGCTCTTGACGGTGCTCGCCTCGCCCTTCGACGACCAGCCCTCCCAGGCGCGATACGCCGCGCCCCCACGGCCGGAGGAAGTCGTGCAGCAAACGTTCTGCGGGACCTGAGGACGGACCGAGCTACGCCGCAGCGGCGTTCACATAGTCGCAGGCGGCGAGCAGCTCCGAGACGAAGTTCCCGTCTCGGTCTGCGCAGGCGAAGTGATCCCCGTCGACTTCGAACTGCTTGGCGCCAGGGATTGCGGCGGCGAGCTGGTATTGACGGCGAGTGGGGACGATCTTGTCGCGGGTCGTCACGACGACGGCTGTCGGGACCTTGATGTCGGACGCCCAGTTGCGCGAAGAGAAACGCAAGACGGCGCGCGTTGCCTGAGCGAGTGCGGCGGGGTCGGCGCCTGACATCTCTTTGCGCACGAATTCCCTGGCCGTCGGCGAAGGAACGTCGCGGAGCATGCCTTCGATGATCTGGCTACGCACGAGCTTTGGTGCCAAGCGCGCGCCGACGACTGCGCCCGGCAGGACCGCCCGCGTGAGGACCGGGTATCGTTCCGGGGTGAAATGCCGCGCGGTCGCGCACAGCACCAAGCCGCGTACGCGTTCCGGGTGGCGGCTCCAGCAGAGCTTCGCGATAGGCCCGCCCATCGAGTAGCCGACCGCGATGAACTCGCGGATGCCGAGCGCATCCGCGACGGCGACCGTGTCGTCTGCACAATCCTTCAATCGAAAACGGCGTGTGGGAATCCCGTAGCCATGGCCTCGATGATCGACGGCCACGACGTGGTAGCGTTCGGCGAGGTCGTCAAATGCGATGAGCCAGTTGAGCGCGCCCGTCGCGGCGAGGCCGTGGAGCAACATCAGCGTGGGTGCGCCCTCGGGACCCGGATACTCGACCACGCGCATGCGACCGCGGCCCTTCAAGTCGAGGAATAGCTCCCGACGCTGGTCGCTTGGCGTACTTCGCGTCGATGTTGACGCTTCATAGGGCTGCTGTCGTTCTACCACGGACTTTCAGGGTGCCGGTAGTGCCAGTAGGACGCAAGTCGCTGACAAGACGTGCGCAATCTTTGCGCGGACGCATCGGGGGCAGGGTTGCGGATCGACGCAAGGCACCCATGCTGGAGCCCATGCGCCTCAAAACGATCCTGAACGGCACTGCTGGAGGCATCGGCGTCGCGGCGCTGAGTATCGGCCTGCTCTTGGGAGCCGCCGGCAGACTCGGAGCCAAGACCCCTGATGCCAAAGCGCTCGTCACCAAGGTCGTCGATGAAGCCGGAGGAGCTGACGCGCTCAGGAAGAAGGTCGACGTCGAGTACACGTACCTCTATCGACGTGGCGAAACCGGCGCCCTCGACATGTCGGTCGAGCGATACCTGTTCGATGGGGAGAAGTCCTGGGCGCGATACGACGTGCACGAGGGCGTGAACCCGGGCGGCGAGGGCCTGGTCATTCAGGGGTATGACGGCCAAACCACCTGGCAGACGGTCGCGGACGTGAAGACGCGGGACCCCAAGAGCCTCTCGAAAGCCGACTTCCTACGAAAGACGAACTTCTACTGGTTCGCAATGACGTTCAAGTTGCTCGACCCCGGCCTTCAGTACGCGTACGCGGGACGAAGGAAAGTCGGCGAGACGACGTACGAGCTGGTGAAGATCACGTTCGACGCGGGCGTCGGCGATGTGGCCGACACCTACGTCCTCTACATCAACCCGAAGACTTGGCGCGTCGACCAGTTTCTCTTCACGGTCCTCGATTTTGGAAAGAAGGATCCGCTTCTCATGATGGTCGACTACGAGCGTGTGGACGGCGTGCTCCTCCCGACGAAGCGGCGCTACACCACTTCGGACTGGTCGGGTCAGGTGGCCGAAGATGCCAAGTGGAACGACGAAGTCAGTGTGGGGATTCGTTTCGGCAACGACTTTCGCGAGGGCCTCTTCGCTGCGCCTGCCCGCTGAGCGCCCCGTTGCCATTTCGTCAAACGACCGACGTGCGCCGAATTTGGAATAGAGCGTAACGTCGACCCGTTGCCAACAATAGGCATTGGCATACGGGGGCTCCATGAAGTTAGAGATCGACGGCAACAGACGACCCGACGAGAACACGAGTCATGACCGGCTCTCGGTTCTGCGAGATGCACATCGAACCTTGATCGCGCTGGCCGATGGAGCCGGTTCGGATCGGGGCGGGCAAACCGCGGCGGCGCGCACTGTGGACGAGCTGGCCCGATGCTTCCGAGCGGGAACTCTCCCCGAGGACCCAGCGGATTGGGTCATGATTCTCGAAACGATCGACCGCGTCATATTCAGCGACCGGGATGCGGGGGAGACCAGCGCGCTGGTGATGCTCGTCCAGCGAGGAGTCGTCGTGGGCGCGTCGGTCGGAGAAAGCCTGGCTTACATCGTCCCGCCGGTCGGCGATCCGAGACTGTTGACGGGGCGGCGTCGACGCTCGCCCCCCATCGGGACGGGCATCGCAGCGCCCGTTGGCTTTGGACCCGCGGAGCTTGACGGAAGACTCATCACCCGCCGGGCGAGTCGGTTGGCAGCGATCCCGCTTCCCGCTGCAGCGAGCTCTTCACGAAGTTGCGCCCGTCTCCAGTGATAGGCGTCGAATCGCCGCGTAAAGGGCGCGGGAGACGCAGGTTTGGTCGCGGACCCGGGCAAGCATGGGCCAGGTCGCGCGCTCACCGTCTTTGATGTGCTTGAGGAGCTCCGCGTGGGAGATGTTCGACATCGCGCGTAGCAGCGCGGTGGGGCGAAAGCGGGGATGAATGTCGATGTCGCCACCGTAGGGCTGGCCTGCAAGGGATTGTGCGACGTCGAGCGTGGCGTAGAGGGGCGTCCGGCGTGTGAGGTCGCGGGCGAGCTCCAGTTGATGCGCTATCTGCGTACGAACGCTCGATGCGACGATGCCTGGAACGCCGGGCGCGCCTCGTCGACGTGTCATGCGCCGAATCGGTGCGACATGCGGGTTGGCTTGGCTGACGATGAAGTGATTGACGTTGTGGAGCCGGCTTAGACGGCGCATCGGGAGATCGCCTTTGAGAGACCCATCGATCCAAGTCTCGGTCCCCATGTACGGAGCGACTTCGCCGGATGGAAGTCGTTGGCGAAGGGTCGTCGCCGGGAATGCGCCAGGAATGGCGGCGGAGGCGACTGCCGCGCTCGTCATCAACACGTTGGGCGTCGTGTAGTAGCAGAGCACACGGGGCTTCTGGCGTTCGCGTGTCGGGGAGACGCTGATGCTCACGGTGCGCCCGGTGCGGGCGTGAGCCTCTTCGAAGGTGAGGTCACCGCAATTGTTGAGCACGACCTCTTCGAGGCGAGCGGGATCGTACATGGCGCGCTCTTTCGCTGCCCGCTTGGGGGAGAGCCGCTTGAGCGCATCGGTGCGAATGACGCGTGGGTCTTCGAAGAGCGTCCGAATCTCTTCGTCGGTGCGAACGCCAACGCCGCATGCGATGAGCGCACCCATCGAGGCGCCGGAGAGCACGTCAGGTAGAAGGGTTTGTTCGCAAAGCGCTTTGACGACACCGAGGTGGAAGAACCCAAGGGACGCGCCGCCCGACAGCAGGAGCGCAGAACGGCCGAAGATGTGGGCTGCGCGCTTAAAACCGGCAAGCGTGAACTCAGGGTCGAGGCTCGTTTGCGTCGGGTCGGAAAGGTAAGCAATGCAAGCAAGCGCTTCCTCGTAGAACGCCTCGACGAGATGCTTGGTTCCGAGCGGCGTCACCGCGTAGAGGCGCGGGTCGGCAAGCTCGGCGAGGTGGCGGTAGAGCGCCTCCCGGAGCAGCGGAACGAGCACCATCGCCCGGCCTGCCTCGCGTGTTCTTGTGAGCTCCTCGGTGTGTTGTCGCAGAAGCGTCGCGTCGTAGACCGACGATTCGGGATCAGCGCGCCATGCCTCAGCTCCGGCCCGGGCCACTATTTCTTCGACTCGTTGGCACCACGTGTCGTAGGTCTCGGTCAATGTACTTCTCCCGAGGTCATTCGACCCAACCGCATCCACGCGCGTAGTAGTCGGTGCCGGCCTCGTCGCTGGCTTCGAGCCAGGCTGCCCAGAAGTCTTCCGCGCGTCGCACGAAGTCTGCGAGCTCCGGATCTTCCGAGGCAGCCTGCTGCATGGCCTCGGACTCGAGATCAATGAGGCCGAGCTCGTTGCCCAGCCCCGGGACCCGAGTCGAGAGCCGCTGCACGTCAGGCCCCTCGGCCCAACGATCGTTGGGATCAGACATGGGCAAGAAACCCGGCTGGTCGGACCACGCTTCGATAAACGTAATCTCGCCCTCGTCGTTGAAGACGAACTCCTCGTAGATGGGGCAGTCGCCTGCTTCGTAGTCGAAGGAGACGTAGCAGCGGGCGAATGGTTGCACAGAGAATCCGCGGCAGTCGCGCAGCGGAACGGTCGAGGGCTCGAATGAAACGGCGAGCTCCGTGGTGAGCTCCATGTTCTCGCGACCGTATCCGGTGAGCCAGAGCCACGGTGGAAGCTCCCAGCGCGCGACGAGAATCGAGTAGCTGGGCTCGCTGTCTGGGTCCGCGCTGGTGTCGAGGGTGTCGAAGTACCTGTTCGCTTGATCGACGTAGTACTCGGGGGGCTGTTGAGGGGTCAGCGCAGTCGCCAGGGCGTCAGGGGACGGCTCCGTCGGAGGTGCCGACGAGGCAGGGGCGCAAGCGACAGCGACGAATGCGAGACCGACGGCAATGACGCGGAGGGGAGGCATGAGGGAAGCGTAATCGCTTGGGCACCGGGCGAACAGGCGACGCCGCGAGGTAGACCTGACGGGTGCTCCAGCGGGTGACCCCGACGCACACGACGGCGCGTGCTACCGCAAGGGAATGGGCTCACGCCGGAAACGGAGACTCCTTCTCGAAGTAGCCGCTACAGATCGAACATTCGAACGAAAGCACCTCGACGGCGAGATCGTTTTCGAGGGGAAATGCATCCACTGTCAGAGGAAGCTCGCGCTAGGGGCCGACGGAACGCCTCTGAACGGCGCGACGGTCGAGCACATCGTGGCGAAGAACCACGGCGGCACGGACGACTTGGAGAACCTCGCCATCGCTTGCACGCGGTGCAACTCCGAAAAAGGGCTGCGCCACGACCACAAGCGGCCGGACGATCCCAAGCTCCGTGAGATTATCGAGCGACTGCAGGAACGGCGCCGGGAGCGGCTCCGGGAGCCTTGAACGCGGGTGTGCTCCTCATTCTCGACATGAGAACGAGCGGAACGACTGTGAAGGGGATGTTGACGAGGAACACGGCGAGGAGGTTGACTTGCGCGCGGTTCGACGGCTCGAGGACCTCGTAGCCGAAGTAGACCAGCGTCGAATAGACGATGGCGGCGGCGTAAAGGAGCGCGGGGACGCGAATCCAATTGCGCGCGCGAGCGAGCGCGTAGATGAGGACTAGGTAGAACGGGCCAAACACGAATGCGTCGATCCCGCACATGATGCGCAGCCAGAGTGGCGTATCGAGGAAGATCGGGTCGAACGAGCGCGCGTACCAGTACCAGGTTCGGCCGACGGGGTCGGTGGTTGTCGAGAGGTCGACGTCGAACACGATGAAGGGTTCGAAGATCAGCGATGAGATGGCGAAGAGGCCAAAGCAGAGAACTAGGAACGCGTCGAGCGGCCGGTCACGGAGTGGTGTCACGGCTGGATTGTCGGTGGTTTGCGCGACGCTGTCAGCCGCAGATTGCTTCTAGGAGCCCTCGAGCAACTCCTTGAGGTTCAAGAGCGAGGAACCGAGATCGCGTTGCATTCGGCGGACGGTCAGGTGCTCGGCCAGGCGCCCGAGCACGGGCATCGGCAGTGCGTACTCGACTGCGACGGCCAGCTTGGTGCCCTCTTCAGCGGGCTCGAACGTGCTCGTCCACGTCGCCGTGAGCATCCCGATGGTTTGGTTCGTCCACGTTTCGTTTTCGACGCATTCGACGACCACGGCTTGCCCACGCAGCAAGACCCCAATCATCTTAAAAGTCCACTCGCACTGTTGCCCCTCGCCCGTCCCAATCACATCGCGAACTTCGACCAGCCCCTGGAGCCAGTCCGGCATGGTCCTGAGGTCGGCCGTATACTCGAAAACCCGGCTCAGGGGTGCCTGGATGACGATGCTGTGCTCGTAGGAGATCATGGATTCGAGGGGTCCTGTCTAGTCCAAAAGCCGAATCCTACCAAGCTCCGACCCCCACCCCAAGCCCTTCCCATGTTCACTCCCCCCGCCCCAAGCACTTCCCAGGTTCACTCAGCTTGCACAGATCTGAGAGATCAGGCTGTTGAGAGCGAACGGCCGCACAGTCACCTCGGCCGGTGCGGTCGTACGGTCGAGAGAGCGGCTCACCGGTATTCGGCGCACAAGTCGTGAGACAAAGGGGGCTCTCCCGAGCCACCTTGCCCTCTCGAGCGGTCTACGGATACTAGAGTTCGTTGCGCTGATAAGGCCGTATCCCGGTTTTGCTGCACGCCAACGGCAAAGGGATTTCTATGTCCAAAGACCACAAGAGAAGCGACACGAAGAACGCGCCCAAGCTCACAGCCAAAGAGAAGAAGGCGAAGAAGGCAGCCAAGACAGCCAAGAAGGAAGTTCAGACCGGCCTCATAGCCCTGAAGTAGTCCCAGAACCTTCCCAGGTTCGACTCTCCCCCGTCGGTCGTCTACTGCACGCGCGATACGAGCACTGACGGAGTCCCGTCCACTTCACGACGGATCTCCAACAACCACGGTCGGCAGCAGACGTCGCAGTCCTGAATCAACTCTCCCTCGCTTTGCGGGTCGATGTATACGTCGACGCCCTCTAGGCAGTACGGGCAACTGAACTGAACGGTATGATCCATCGCCGCCCATGGTAGCCGGCTGCGATGCTAAGGTCTCGTCCCGTGTGGAGGCCAGAGGTGGCTTCAGAGACTTCTCGCGCGACCTCTACAGGCCTTACGTTGCTACGTCGCTGCAGTCGCACCGGCACACCGGACGACCCACCATGTGCCCGCCGGGAACGCCACCCGTCGGTCTCCGCGTCGCCAGGCGCGATACGCCTCGCGGTATGCCAGACGGAAGGCCCGGAGCCGTTGGGTCGCGACTCGCCACGCATTATGGGTCAGCGCTGAAAAGGTCGGACTGTGGCCGAAGCGCTTCTTACTCGTCCGGGGCTTGTCGGTCACGTTGGTTTTAAGTACGCGAGCACGGCCCAAATACCCGCCGCCCTTGTGCCGCAGCTCAGTGCTGGCTTGTGACAGGCGCGCGTCGAGCAGTGCATCAAGAGCTTGGAGGTAGCCCGTCTGCTCCGAGAAAGAAGGCGGAGGGCTCACCATGAGGTGCACACTCTCGGGCGCATTGTTTTTGAACCAAACCGTCGGGCGCTGGGCCTTGATGATGCCCACAGTCAGTGTCTCGAGCGTGGTCAGCGCCCCTGGCCATTGTTCGGGTGAACGTACGAGTGCCGCGCTGGTTGGATTCAAAATCACGTAGGCGACTTTGTCGAGCACTTCCGAGGGACCGGTCAGCTCCACGGCGCTGTAGGCCACGTTCGGCTCCCAAACCACCTCGTCCCAGTGTCTGAGTCGCTTCACGCACATCGCGAGCTGTCGATTGAACCAGGCCATGAAATCGGGAAGCACCCCTTCGGTGTCGGTGATGATGAGATGGTAGTGATTGCTCATCGCGCAAAGCGCGTGGACCGCGACGGCGTGCTTCTCGGCTGCCAAAGCTAGGCAATACAGGAACGCATTCCTGAGCGATTCGTCTGGGCGCAGCAGAAACCGACGGCCGAGGCAACGGCGGGTGATGAGGTAGGTCTGGTTGGGGAGGACGCGTCTCGGAAGGGACATACCTCTATATCGGCGCCTCGGGCTTCTGGTTGCTTGAAATCGAACCTGGGAAGGTGGGGGTTGGGAAGGTGGGGGTTTCGGTGCGCGCTGCGATGGCGTATTGTGCGGCGTCACTCGCCGGGCCAGCGAAAGACCAAGGACGAGCACTATGCGTTTTTCGACGGCTCTCGTGCTGAGCACTCTGCTGATCTTCGGTTGCGGGCCTGGCAACGGCGATGCCGGCGCGGGTGGCGCAGCCGGTCGGGACGGCGAAGGCGGCGAAGGTGGTGGCGGCCAGGCCGGTGCCGGTGGCGGTGGAGTCGACCCCGGCCGAGTCTACGTCCTCACGTCACCGATCCCACCGTGCGCAGAAGCCGCGGCGTCAGACTACCGCGTCGACATCTTCATCGAGGGGTCCCGCTCGGCTGAGGTGAGCTTTCCAGAGTGCACCGGCGTGATCGAGGGGGAGCACAGCACCGTGATGTGCCCCATCGACGAGGCCGGGCTCGATTTCTCGATCCAGCTTTCGAGTGGCGGCGGGGTGGGCGTCAATTTCGAAGGCGCCTTCCAGGCTTGCAGCGGGTTTCTGTTTCGAGACGTCAACCTGCTCACGGACGAGGTGCTCATCGATCTCTTCGCGTTTCCGATTCCTCCTTGCGAGGCGGGCGTCCCGTCCGACTACCTGGTGGAGGTCTTCGTGAACGGGGCACCCGAGCCTTTCGATGTGGTAGGCGACTTCCCGGACTGCACCGGCGCAGTCGATTCGTCGCGCAATCGGATCACCTGCTCCAACGAGGCCGGCACGCTCAGCTACGGACTCACGGTCGCCGAGGGCCTCGACTGGCAAGTCACCACCTCTGGCGAGTGGGAAACCTGTACGGCGTTTCTCGCAAGAGGCGCGGGACAGCAGAACCCCTAGACGGCGCGCGCACGCAGGAGGGCTGGCACCACTACCGGATCGGAACGCAAAGCCGATCCCCCGCGATGACTTCACACCCGAAGCCCGCGGCCACATCGCAGTCGGCGTCTATCTCGCACCGCTCTAGACAGATGCGTGCAGAGGTCGGTGCGCCGAGAAACGCGTGATCGACACATGCGCCCGGTAGCAGATTGAACTCCGAAGCGGGGCAATCGAGGTCGTCGAAGCATTGAAACGTGCAGATCGCGTTGACGTAGTCGGTGTAGCGATCGGCCGGGATCGCGAGCTCCTCGCAGTAGTCGCCCAGAAAGCAATCGGTGTTGGAGTAGCAGACCTCGTACGTGATCGCCTTTGGCGGGGGCACGTCGTAGTCGTCGAAGTCGCCGACGAAGATGCAGCCCGAAAGCAGAGTGGAAAACAGCCCGATCCCGGGCAACATGAAGCGGGATATCATCGTAAATGGCATAGCCAGTCTCTCTCCTCTTGGAGGTAGACGACGCCCGGGGCCCCCGATTCAACGCCCATTGGCCCGCGAGGGTCACGCGGTTCTAGCAACTATTCGTTTGCGCACGTAATCAGCAGCGAAGATGAGCGGGGCACCGAGCCACGCCATTGCGAACATCGGCAAGGACACGGGGCCGGTGCCGAGCACGCGGCAAAGCGGCGGGAAGTAGAGCGCGCCCCAGGAGAAAAGGATTTCGATCGCGAACCCAACGAGAATGAGGCGGTTGGTGAAAAGCCCACGATCCAAGCCCGAGCGGGTGGCGGACCGGCGACCGATGAAGTTGCCGATCTGCATCAGCATGATCGTCGCAAGCGCAAGTCCCGTCGCCGATTGGTACAACGGGTCGGCAGCGGTGAGCCGGTCTCCGTAGCGCCAGCCCCCTGCGTGAAGCACCCAAAAGAACAGAAAGAGTGAATACGCGGCCTCGATCAGGCCGAGGAAGAAGTAACTGTGCGCTACCAGGCGGAAGTTGAGCAGCGGCGCATCGCGGCTCCGCGGCGGCCGCTTCATCGTGTCTTGGTCCGTCGGCTCCTGGCCGAGGGCCATCGAGGGAATGATGTCCGTGCCGAGGTCGATCGCCAGGATCTGAATGATCGTCAGCGCGAGCGGCACTGGAAAGAGGATGTAGATCAAGTAGGGCAGGATCTCGGGGCCGTTGCTGACCAGCACGTAGTTGGTGAACTTCCCGATATTGTCGAAGATCGTGCGACCTTCGGCGACTCCCGCAACGATCGATGCGAAGTTGTCATCAAGCAGGATGATTTGAGCGGCCTCACGCGCGACGTCCGTACCTCCGACACCCATCGCGACTCCGACGTCTGCCGCTTTGAGGGCCGGCGCGTCGTTGACGCCGTCGCCCGTCATCGCGACCACTAGGCCGAGGCGCTTGAGCGCAGTGACGATCTTCATCTTCTGTTCAGGCGTCGTCCGCGCGAACACGCAAGCACCGCCCTCGAGAAGCTCGCAGAGCTCGGTTTGCCGCAATCGCTCTAGCTCGTCGCCGGTGACGAGGAGTGTGCGCTCGTCTTCGGCAGGCGAAGCCGACGCCGGCAGGATCCGGGCCTTCCGCGCCACCGCGGCCGCCGTCCGGGGATGATCACCGGTGACGAGGAGAACCCGAATGCCCGCCTCATGGCATTCACTCACGGCATCCGGGACTTCCGCTCGAAGCGGATCTTCAAGGCAGACGAATCCGAAGAGCGTCAGCCCGCGTTCGAGCTGATCTTGCTCCGCGTCATCGGCGTCAGCCCCGAGATTGCGCCTGCCGATCGCGATGACCCGCTGCCCCTCTCCCGCGAGTTCATCGACGAGCCCATCGGTCTCCGTGAGCGACTCCTCTGTCGCTCTGCGCGCGGTCCCGTCCGGCTGCGCGATCTCGTCGATCAGGGGGCGGAGCGCCTCCCAAGCACCTTTGACCGCGACGACCGATTCGTCTCGATCCTCCCAAACCCCAGCCGACCTTCGTTTGCCGACGTCGAAGGCGAATCTGCGCGTAACGCGCTGAAGGACTTCGTCCACGTCGCCGACTTCGTTCTCGAACATGTCCGCCAGGGCAACGTCGAGCGGATCCCCCGACCACTTGTCCCCATGTCGACGGACTTCACTAGCGATGACACCCGAGAGGAGCAGGGTCGCACGCCTTGGGTCCGAGAGCGGAATTTCGCCGGCTCTCGCATCGACCATCCGCGCGATCGAAAGCTCGTTGAGCGTCAGCGTGCCGGTCTTGTCGGTGCAGATCGCATGCACCGCACCGAGAGCCTCCACCGCATTGAGGCTCTTGACGAGCACGTTCTTGCGCGCCATCCGCAGGCTTCCCATCGCCAGCGACAGGGTGAACGTGGGGAGCAAACCCTCTGGAACGTTGGCCACGATGATGCCGAGCATGAAGACGATGTTCACCCAGAGGGGGCGACCCGCGAAGACGCCGTAGGTGAAGAAGCCTAGGCCCATCGTAACCGCGATCACCGTCAGCACCCGGACCATGTGCGTGGTCTGTCGCTCGAGCGGGGAGGCAGGCCGTCGGATGTCGCGGGAAAGCGCCGCCACCTTGCCGAACTGCGTCCGCTCCCCGGTGGCGAACACTACCGCGATGCCTGAACCTTTGAGAACCGAGCAACCCGCTAAGACGATGTTACTGCTGTCGATGAGGCGTCCGGACTCGGTCGCTTCCGTCAGAACCACCGCGGCGGACTCACCAGTAAGCGGCGCGTTGTTGACGAGGAGGTCGTTGGACTCGACCAGTCGTGCGTCGGCGGAAATCCGATCGCCTTCCCGGATGAGAAGCACGTCTCCGGGAACGACATCCTCGGCGAGCATCTCGAGCTCGTGGCCCTCGCGACGCAACACCAGACGAGGGGGCAGGAACTGCGCCAAGGCCTGCATGGCGCGCTCCGCCCGGTACTCTTGGAAGAACGCAAACAAGGCATTGAGCAGCGAGACGCCGAGCAGGGCCCATCCGAGTACGTCCATTCGCTCGCCGGGCTGCATCGCATGGGCGACGAAACAGAGCCCGGCAGCCACGTCGAGTAGGAGGCTGAAAAAGTTGGTCAACTGCCGAAATAGGCTTCGGATCAACCGAAAACGAACGGGCGCACCCAAGGTGTTTTTGCCAAGCTCGCGCAGACGTTCCGCAGCCTCCTCTGCGGTCAGGCCTTCGGAACGGCTCTGGAGCGATTCGAACACGCGCTCCGGCGCTACCTCATGGATCTGACTCACGACGGCGTTCCGTAGATGGCGATATCACTCGACGCGTTTCGCAAGACCTGCTCGATCGGACTGCCGTACACCGAACGCTGACGAAGCGACACCGCGGACGCACCCATGTAGATGATCTGAGACCTGGCCTTGTTCGCCTGAATGACGATTTCTTTGGGCAGGTCGTCAGAAAGAACGACAGCGGCGTCGAGCCGGCCTAGCGGAATGTGTAGCTCGGTGCTCAACGAGCGCTCGATGCCGCGAACGTAGGACTGTCCTCGCTCGATCACGTGTGCGGCCTCGGCGTGGCTGATGCCGCGAAACCGTTGGCGGCTCATGCGACGGATGAGGAGGACTTCCAGATGAGCCGCCTCCGGCGCCAACAAGCGTAGAAACGGCAATCCCACCTGAATACCTTCCGGCCGACCGCTTACAGGAACTAGGAAGCTGCGGGGCCCTCCTAGAAGACCAGGCTGGATGACCCGGAGCGAGAGAACCTGACAGCGTCCCTCGCGGAGCAACTGCTGGGAGACCGTTCCCGTCAAGAACCCGCGGCCCTTGTGGCGCGCGCGAGTTCCACAAACGAGATAGTGATCTGGGCGCTGCGGGGTGAGCTCGAGCAGCGTTGTGGCGACACCGCCGCGCCCCGGACGCACAGCGAGCTCGCACGGCACCGACAGCGAGGCACATTCCGATTCGATCCGCGCGAGACCACTCTCGAGGACGGAGTCCGAGAGTTGCCCGTCGTGGACGTGGAGCACTCGGAGCCTCGGCTCGGGAAGCCGCGCTGCCATCCGCATCGCGTAGCGAGCAACCCAGTCGCCGTGAATCGACCCGTCATAGGCGAAGTGGAGCATGACTGACCCAAGGGGAACTGCGCTCATCTCAGGCTAGACAGAGCCTAGGTTGAGGTCCCTACCAGGGTGCTTCGGTCGCCGCAATTCGGCACGGTCGAGGCAGCGTTGAATAACCACCGGTCCGGTGGCATTCTGCGACGCCCGAAGGACTGGACGTGGCAACGAGCGTTTACATTGCATCGATTCAACCGCGCGCCGGCAAGTCCCTGGCGGCGCTCGGTTTGATGGAGTTGGCGTCCCGACGGGTGGAGCGCCTCGGCTTCTTTCGCCCCGTGGTCAACGGTGCGGCGGAGGCCGATCGCGAGATCGGGCTCATGCGATCGCGCTACGCGCTGCAGCAAGATGCTGACGCCTCGAGCGGCGGCCCCTATGACGAGGCCCGCGCCATGGCCGGGGCGGACCAGTCCGATGAGCTGCTGGCGCGAATCCTCAGGCGCTACAAAGAACTCGAGTCCGAATGCGACTTCGTCGTCTGCGAGGGGACGGACTACTCCGGCGTCGGAGCAGCCTTCGAGTTCGAGTTCAACGCGCGCGTGGCGGCGCACCTAGGCTGTCCGGTGTTCTTTGTCGGCAACGGACAAGACCGCGAACCAGCAGACATCATCGAGGACGTCAAGGCGGCACGGCGTGCCTTCGAGCGCGAGGACTGCTCGATCGTGGCCACCCTAGTCAACCGCGTCGCACCCGATCGGATCGACGAGGTGAGGCAGGGCTTTGCGGGCGAGTGGAACGGCGCGGAGCCGGTGTACGTGGTGCCCGAGGACGAAACCCTCGGTCACCCCACCCTGGCCGAGATCGTGCTGGCACTCGACGGGAAACTGCTCTTTGGGGATCAACAACGTCTGCAGGGCCTCGCTCGAGGGTTTGTAGTTGCGGCAATGGAGGTCCCCAGCGTCCTGACACGCCTTCAGCCCGGCAGGGTGGTGATCACAGGCGGTGACCGCGCCGACGTGGTGCTCGCTTGCTTGGCCTCTGTTCGCTCCGAGTCGTTCCCCAACATCGCTGGCATCGTCCTAACCGGCGGACTCGAGCCGCCCGAACCTGTGACCCGGCTCATCCGGGGCTTGAGGCGAACGTCGGTTCCGGTGATCGGGGTGACCGAAGACACATTTCGCACCGCCACGCAGCTCAGCGAGCTGGGAGGGGCGATCCGGGCGGGGAACGAGCGAAAAATCGCGACCGCGCTTGGTCTCTTCGAAGATCACGTGGACCTCCCCGAGCTCGCGACGCGCATCCAAGTGAGCCATTCACCGCACGTGACGCCGCTACGCTTCGAGTACGAGCTGATCGAGCGAGCCAAGGTGAGTCGCCAGCACATCGTTCTGCCCGAGGGGACCGACGAGCGCATCTTGCGCGCAGCGGAGATCCTCCTGCGGCGACGCGTGGTGGATCTGACGCTCCTCGGGAACGCGGCCGAGATCCGCGAGCTCGCGTCCACGTTGGGTGTTCACCTCGAGGGTGCGGAGATCATTGACCCACTCACGTCCGAGTGGCGTCAAAGCTTTGCGGACGTCTATTTCGAGCTCCGAAAGCACAAGGGAGCGACAGAGGAGCGAGCCTACGATGTCATGGCCGACGTGAGTTACTTCGGCTCGATGATGGTGCACCAGGGAAAGGCCGACGGGATGGTCTCCGGCGCCGCACACACGACAGCGCACACGATTCGCCCGGCATTGGAGTTCATCCGCACGCGTGAAGGCGTGTCGGTCGTCTCGAGCGTCTTTCTCATGTGCCTGCGCGACCGCGTGTTGGTCTACGGAGACTGCGCGGTAAACCCAAACCCGAATGCCGCAGAGCTCGCTGACATCGCGATCAGCTCGGCACGGACGGCGGCCACCTTCGGGATCGAGCCCCGTGTGGCCATGCTCTCGTACTCGACCGGGGCCTCCAGCTCGGGCGAAGACGTGGCGAAAGTCCGGGAAGCAACGGCAATCGCTCGCCAGCGCCAACCCCAGATGAAGATCGAAGGCCCCATCCAGTACGACGCCGCCGTGGATATGGGAGTCGCGAGCAAGAAGCTTCCGGGCAGCGACGTCGCCGGGCGCGCAACCGTGCTGATCTTTCCTGACCTCAATACCGGCAACAACACGTACAAGGCCGTGCAGCGCTCGGCAAACGCGGTGGCGATCGGTCCGGTTCTTCAGGGGCTCAACAAACCCGTCAACGACTTGAGCCGCGGCTGCACGGTGCCCGACATCGTGAACACGGTGGCGGTGACGGCCATTCAGGCCCAGTCGCACGAAGGCAAGTCGTGAAGGTCTTGGTGCTCAACTCCGGGAGCTCCTCGCTGAAATACCAACTCTTCGACATGACGGAGGGGGCTCTGCTCGCAAAAGGCGCGGCTGAGCGCATCGGTGAATCGAAGGGCCAACTCGTTCACGGCCTGCGGGATGGCGACGGAAAACTACGAGACACCACTACGGCCTGCGAGCTCAGAGACCACGCCGCCGCCCTCGACCGAATCGCCGATCTGCTCGCAGACGACGGCGCGGTCGGGAGTGGCAGCGAGCTAGACGCGATAGGACATCGGGTCGTTCACGGGGGAGAAGCCTTTCGCGAGCCGTGCTTGATCGATGATCGGGTCATCGCCGCCGTTCGGGAGCTCGCGTCTCTGGCACCGCTCCACAACCCAGCAAACCTCGTCGGCATCGAGGTCGCGATGGCTCGCCGACCGGACGTCCCGCAAGTTGCGGTCTTCGACACGGCCTTCCACCAGACCATCCCGCCCCGCGCCTATCGATACGCTGTCCCCGACGACTGGTATCGATCCCATGGGGTGCGCCGCTATGGGTTCCACGGGACCTCGCACGCCTACGTGGCCAAGCAGACGGCTCGCGAGCTTGGCCGGCCTCTCGAGGAGCTCAATCTCATCGTGTTGCATCTCGGTAATGGTGCGAGCGCTGCTGCCATCGAAAACGGTCGGAGCGTAGATACGTCGATGGGGCTCACGCCGCTCGAGGGCCTGGTGATGGGGACGCGCGGAGGCGACCTCGACCCGGGAGTGATCACCCACGTGGCAGGTCATGCCGGTATGGACCTCGCGGAGATCGATGCGAGCCTCAGCAGAGAGTCCGGGCTCGTCGGCCTCTGCGGAGTCGGCGACATGCGGGACGTTCTGCGACGCGAAGCCGAGGGCGACGCGTCCGCTCGACTGGCCTTGGACGTGTACGCGTATCGCCTGCGCAAGTACATCGGGGCCTACACCGCTGCGCTGGGCCACGTCGATGCGATCGTCTTCACGGCTGGCGTCGGGGAGCATTCCCCGGACATTCGCGCGCGGGCCTGTGAAGGGCTGAAGGCGTTGGGCATCGAGCTCGACGAAGCGCGCAACCGGGCCGACACGACGGGCGCCCGGCCGATCCATCGACGAGGAGCGCCCGTCGAGGTGTGGGTAGTGCCGACCAACGAGGAGCTCGAGATCGCCCAGCAGACCTTGCGCTGCATCACGGGTGCTCAGAAAGTCAGGCAAGCCCCTTGTTTGGATTGATCAGGTACTTCTCGCCGGTCGCCTGTTTGCCGTACGCCGCAATCGCTAAGGAGGGTCTCACCACCACCAGACTACGGTGCCGAGCGTGAAGAGCCCGAGAAGCGCCGACTGGTAGCGATAGTCTCGGTACCATGGCGTGCCGGACGCTACGGCCGCGTCGCTTGGCCTCCAAACATGCCCTTCGAGCTTCTGCGCGGAGGGTGGGGGTGTCAGAAGACTGACCACGACCACGAGGATCAGGCCGAGCGCAAACATGATCTGCGCCGCGTAGAGAAACTGAAGCTCGAACAGACCGAACAACTCGACCAAGGCCCAACCGACGACCCCGAGCGGGACTCCAACCACGAGGCCCGCGAGCGCGCCTGCGCTGTTCGCGCGTCGCCAGAACAACCCGAGCAGGAACACGGCGACGACTGGTGGCGTCAGATACGAGAGGATCGATTGAAGGTACTGCCAGAGGGTCGGGAAGCGCGAGATCTGCGGCGTCCACAGCACGGCGAACACCATGAAAACCAACGTAGTCGCGCGACCCCAGCGTGCGAGGCCCTGAGTGTCGATCTCCGGTCGGGCGGGTTGGACGAAGTCCATCGTGAACAGGGTCGCGCCCGAGTGAAGGATCGCTTCCAAGCTCGATAGCATCGCAGCGGCGAGCACAGCCAGCATGAAGCCTCGAAGCCCGATGGGCAGGAGGTCGAACGCCAACATCGGAAACACGAGATCGGGGTTGTCGAGGTCCGGGTAAAGCACGGTCGCCAGCACGCCAGGAAGTATCAAGATGAACAGGTTGGGAAGCTTCAGCAGGCCCGCGAAGAGAGCACCCCAGCGACCGTCGTCGAGCGTCTGCGCCCCGAGCGCCCGCTGAATGATGAACTGGTTAGTACACCAGAAGTACATCCCGACGATGAACACCCCGGCGATGCCGGGCCACGGCATGATCGGATCATCGGCAGGCTGCATGAGGTTGAGGGCCCCCGGCGGGGCAGCTTGAACCACAGCATCCCAAGAGGGAACCGCCTGCCAGGCCAGAATGGCGATGACGATTCCCCCTGCAAGAATGAGAAGGGCTTGCAGGGCGTCGTTGGCAACGACCGCGCCGAGGCCGCCAAAGGAAATGTACACGCCTGCGGCTAGCGCTGCGACGGTGATCGTGATCCAGATCGACACCCCGGGGAGCAGGGTTTTGAGAACCATCGCGCCCGCGTAGAGCGAGCCCGGCGCGTCGACCAGCATGCTGGTGGCGAGGAGCATTGCAGAGAACGCGACGCGCGAGCCGCGGCCGAAGCGTTTCTCGAGGTATTGAGGAGCGGTGTAAATGCGCGTGCGCAAGAAGACCGGCAAGAAGAACACCGAAAACAGGATCAAGAGCAGCGCCGGCATCCACTCGTAGTGAAAGACGCTGATGCCGCTATGGTATCCGGCCCCAGGCAGACCAACGAAGCTGCTGCCGCCCATGTTCGCGACGTAGAACGAGAGCCCGATGATCGGCCAGCGCATCCGATGACCCGCAAGGAAGTAGCCTTCCGCGCCTTCTCCGCGTGTCCGCCGCGCGAAGAACCATCCGAACGCGACGCGGGTGAGCACGACGTACCCGATCAAGATGGCAATGTCCCATGGCGTGACCTCGAGCTGCGGCATGGTCGCTAGAGTAGTCCCCGAACAAAGCTCGAGTGGCAAGAGTTGAGCTCAGCCATGGGTTCCACGAAGGGGGCCAGCCCAGGCCTTGCGCAACACCGCCTTGGGGTCCGATTCGATGTTCTCGCCGTGCGACAGCACGATGCGGTCGAAATCCCATTCGAGAATGCGCTCGAGGGAGCGTTTTGCGGCGGGTTTGTCTTTCCAGCCCATCTGGTACTCCGGCGCGGGCTTTGGATTGTCCCACATGTGGAAGACGACCTTCCACCAGAGTTTCAGCTGCCAGTCGACCGGGCCGGACTTCTCTCCGATGTTCTCGAGCAGATCGGTGACGATGAGAGTTTTCGAGGGCCTATCGAGGAAGACCACTTCCCAGATGAATCGATTTCCGCGGACCAACACCTGGTCGAGCTCCTCGGCCCACGCGTCGGGAGGGCGGTCGGCAAGGAACCAATCGAACTCGAGGTCGGGCTTCTTGCGCTCCACGCCGGGACAGATCCAGACGATCGCTTCGGGGAATGCTTCTTGCCACGCCTCCACGTGGAAGTAGTGGTAGCTCCCCGGAGCGACCAAGTGCGCGACCGGCCCGATGCCACGAATGCCGTCGAGGAGCTCTTCGTCGAGGGGAGACGGGGAGTGGACCCACAGCTCGCCGTTCGTCAGACGGATCACCGTAGCGCGGGCTGTGAAATTCAAGCCGGCGTAGTGTACCGGGTACTTCTTCAGCCAGATGCGATTGGGGATCAACTCTTCTAGTGGGTGGTCCGACCGGGCTGACATCGCAGCTCCTTCGCACGGTGGAGTCTACGCGAAGTCCAAATCGTGCGCGAGAGCAACCAGACGATGAGGGGGGCGATGACGAGGGGTAGCGCGATAGCGAGGAGGGCATGTTCGAGGAAGGCCGCATCGATTGGGGCGCCGTTGAGGATCGGAACCAGAACTGTGACGGCCACGTAGCTCGCGAGCGGGATGGCGAGGCGTTTCACTTCGAAATCAGCGCGATCTCTCGCGACAAAGTCCGATCGGCGAGTAGGTAGAGGAAGCACAAGCTCGTGAAGTACACGATGACGCCTTGTGCGTGGTGCACCTGCGACGGAGAGAAGCCTGGAATCGAAATCGGGTAGACTTGGAGAAGCAGCGCAACGACGATGCGCGCGCTGTTGACGGCCAGCGCAGCGACGTAGGCGAGGGCGACGCTCGCGAAGAGCAACCCCAACTTGGCGGAGAACGTTCGCATCTGACCGACGAAGCCGAGAGTCGCGGTACAGATGACGATGATCATGAAGTTGATGCCGGCGCAGGAAGGCACGATTGCGAAGCGAAGCTCCTGATTCACGTAGCCCACGTGCTGCTCGAATCCGAAAGGTGCGCGGAAGACGGTCTCGACGAGCCACGCGGTCGGAGCGAGAATCCATTGCAGGGTCTCCGCAGTGGCACCGCTGTAGTGCAACTTAAGCGCGTACGTGGTCGCCAGCATGGCGAGGATCACGAGCGCGCTGTGGAGGCGTTGGCGGGTCATGAGACCTCCCCGGGGTGTGCAGACCGCGACTTTCGGACCACCAGCACGCAAGCGAGCAGCAGCACCAGAAGCAAGGCGAGGTGCGGCTCCGAGCCCTGCGCCAGACCCCCGACCGCGTGCGCACTGACGCCTTGCGGCAGGGGCAACGGCTGCTTGACGTCTTCGGCGACGCCGAGGTCGTTCCGGGGCGTTTCGTCGACCGCGATGAACGACGTGTACTTGGTGAGAAGGCTGTATCGGAGGCCGAGCGCGATGACTTCGTCTTTGGCCTCTTCAACACCGAGAGCAGCGCCAAAATCAGAGAGGTCCGAAATCCGCTGGCGCGCCCAGAGATAGGAGAGCGCGCGATTCTGCTCCGTCGCTCGAACCGCTGCGGCGTCGAATCGTTGCACGACCGGCCCCTCCCCTCCCACTCCGTGGAGCGTGATCGTGCCGGACGGCTTCCCCGCGAACTTCCCGAAGACCAGCACGGGACGTTTCGCCAGAACGTCGGGGACCGCCGACGGAACGATGTCGTAGCCCCGGAAACCATCGAGCTCGACCCGGATGTCGGTGAGCACGGGCGCGCTGACGTAATCTCGAAATCGTCGCGCCTCCGTAGCGGCATCGGCGGGGTCGGTGACCACGAATGGTTCGCCAAAGCCTGCCTTCGCGATCCCTTCGACGAGATATCGGTTCACGGAGGCGCCGATACCGAAGGAGAAGACGTTCGCCTCGTCGAGATTATTCCGAACATGCTCGAACGCCTCGACCTCGCCGGCGATGTAGCCGTCCGTGATGACGACAAAGCTTCGAGAGGTCCCACGCTCGTGCTCCATCTCCATTGCAGTACGGAGACCGCTCAAGAGCTCGGTGCCGCCGCCACCCTCTTGGCGCTCGAGCACGGCGATCGCTCGCTGCACGTTGTCTCGCGTGGCAGGCACCGATCGCGGCGCGAACCTTCTCGACCCCCCGGAGAACAAAATCATGTTGAACGTGTCGGTCGGACGCAGGTGGCCGATGAGATCGCGCATCAAGCGCTTCGCCGTATCGAGGGGAAAACCGAACATCGAGCCGGAAACGTCGATGATGAAGACGTACTCGCGCGGCGGCAGCGCGGCCGGTTCGACCCGCTTGGGAGGCTCGGCCATCAACAGAAAGAAGCTCTCTTCCTCTCCTTCGAAGAGCATCAGACCGCTCTGCACGGCGTCACCGGCGAGTGTGTAGTCGAGAATGAAGTCCCGATTGCCACCATGTCGCTCCGACTCGTCGAGCGACACGGTGACGAGGCGCTTCCCCTTCCATCGGGCGGCCACGTCGTGCGATTCGCAAGACAAACTCTGCAGGTCGAGGCCGCTCGAGAGCGTCACCTCGATGTCGAACGCGTACGTAGGCGCACCACCCTCGGGGAGATATGGGCTCTCTACCCAGGTGTCTTGCGGGTTCGCGGCCGCGTGACGCTCGCTCGCGTAGCGCGGCCCTACCACTGTCGGGTAGACGAACGAATAGATTCCGTCCGTCGGGCGGAGAAGCTCCGTGTACCGCAGCTCCACTTCGATCACATCGCCTGGCAGGATGTTCGCGACGCTCATCCGAAACACATTCGGCCGGTCCTGTTCGAGGAGCGACGCGCTCTTGCCGGCGGCCTTCGCTTTCACAAATTCCTTGGAAGCCTCCTGCCGTTCTTTGATCTTCGCGACGATCACGCGCTCGCCGATCTTCATGCGCATTCCATGGACTGCGGCCCGCGTCGAACCGGGAAACACGTACTCCGCGTGAATCGGCCTCCGGCCCTCGTTCTTGTAGGTCTGAGTGACTCGCACGTCGGCGATGACGCCCGCCACGTCTACCTGTACGTCGGTCTTGGCAAGAGGGAGGCGGTCTACGCTCGGGTCACCTTCGATGAAGAAGTATGGCGAAAGGGCCCGGTCGTGGGTGGTGGGCTCGGCTCGAGCGGGAACGCCGGGCGCGAGGGCGGCGAACAGAAAGGCGAGGAGCAGGGTTCGCCTGGAGCGTGGGGTGAGTGGCACGGGGGACCTCCTTGTCGGAGGCGGACCTTGCAACCGGAATGCCAATGGGTTTCCTTTGGGAAACTCGTCGAACCGGGCTTGCTGCCGTGTCAGCCGCGAAACGTTGGTGTGTCTGATGAGACGCGTTCTCGCAGCACGAGTGGGGAGCTTTGGGCCCAAGCGAAAACGTCACGCGGCTCGACACGCCTCGCTCTCGGAATATATGGCGGCCATGCTTACGGTCGTCACTGGCGCCTACGGTCATGTGGGAGCGAACCTGGTGCGCGCGTTGCTCGAGCGCGGCGACGAAGTTCGCGCGGCCGACAAGAGGCAGACCGTGGCTCTTGCAGGACTCGACGTCGAGCACGTCACGGTCGACGTGCTTCAGCCGAGCTCCCTAGAGAGAGCGTTTGAGGGTGCGGGCGTCGTCTACCACCTCGCTGCCATCATCTCCATCACTGGCGACCGGTCTGGCCTGGTTCGCCGCGTCAATGTCGATGGCGCGAGGAACGCGGCAAGGGCTGCCGTGGCGTGCAGTGTGTCGCGCTTCATCCACTGCAGCTCGGTGCACGCCTACGACCTCGAAGGGTGCGGGCCGGAGCTGACGGAGACGGGGCCGAGAACGTTTGCGGACGACGCGCCGGCGTACGACCTTTCCAAGCAGGCCGGGGAGGACGAGGTGCGGGCCGCGATCGCAGCGGGGCTCGACGCCGTGATCGTGAACCCGACCGCGGTGGTTGGGCCCCACGACTACGGCCCCTCGCGCACGGGTGAGCTGCTTCTGCAGTTTCGGGACCGAAAGATACCCGTGAACATCGGCGGCGGCTTTGACTTCGTCGATGTTCGTGACCTGGTCGTGGGAATGATGGCAGCGGAGCGCTCCGGCCGCGCAGGAGAGAACTACCTGTTGTCCGGTCATCGCCACAGCCTCGTAGAGCTCGCTGCGCTCGCGGCCCAAGTCACCGGGGTGAGAGGCCCTCGACTGTCGATGCCGTTGCCGCTGATCCGCGGACTGGCCCCGCTCGTCCTGAAGCTGACGCCGGCCGACAAGATCCCCCTCTTCACACCGGACTCACTGCACGCGCTCGAACACTCGCCGAGCGTGTGTCACTTCAAAGCTTCGAAAGAGCTGGGCTATGCGCCGCGCCCCCTCATCGAGACCGTGCGGGACACCTACGCGTGGTTCGATGGCAACCTTCCCGACAACCCTACGAGGTTTGGAATCCAATAGCGCGCTAAATGCCGGCGCCTTCGACGAAGGCTTCGGGGCGGGCCTGGGGGAGCACGACTTTCGTGCTCGGGCGGATACTTTGCGTGAGCCAGACGTTGCCGCCGACGACTGACCCTTTGCCAATAGTGATGCGGCCGAGGATGGTGGCGCCGCCGTAGATGGTAACGTCGTCCTCGACGATCGGGTGCCGGGCGATCCCTTTGATGGGAAGCCCGTTCTCGTCCTGCGGAAAGCTTTTCGCGCCCAAGGTGACCCCTTGGTAGATACAGACGTTCTTTCCGATGATGCAGGTCTCGCCGATGACGACACCGGTGCCGTGATCGATGAAGAAGCGCTCGCCGATTTGGGCGCCGGGGTGAATGTCGATTCCCGTTTGCGTGTGCGCATGCTCGGTAATCATGCGCGGTAGGAGCGGCACTCCGAGCCTGTAGAGCTCATGGGCCAGGCGCTGGCAGGTGATGGCAATGATGCCGGGGTAGCAGAAAATGGCTTCGTCGGGCGAGGTGGCCGCCGGGTCTCCGTCGAACGCAGCCTGCACATCCGTGGCGAGAACCGCCCGCACTGCGGGCAGCCCCTGGAGCAGCTCACGCACCACGTCACGGGCGCGCGCTTGGCACGCGGCACGCTGTTCGGGCGTATCGCGCGAGACGAACACGAGGCAGTGCTCGACCTGCTCTTCGAGGATTGGCCGCAAGTGATCCAAGGTCGCGCCAACGTGAAATCGCACGGTCTCGTCGCTGAGTTTGGAGACACCGAAGTACCCAGGAAAGAGGACCCCTCGTAGGCCTTCGACGACTTCGATGAGGACCTTTCGCGAGGGAAGAAGCATCGCTCCGCTGGTCGAGCCGCCGGCGCGCGGAAGTCCCTGGCTGTGTGCGCAGAGCGCATCGACGATGGGAGAGAGCTCGTAGTCGTGTGTATCGCGGGTCATCGATTCATGCTTCGTCGTAGAGCCAGGTGGAAAGGTAGCGTTCCCCGGTGTCCGGAAGAAGTACCACGATGAGCTGAGCAGCGTGCGCGGGCCGTTTGGCTACCTCGAGCGCGGCATGAAGCGCGGCCCCGGAAGAGATCCCGACCAAGATGCCCTCCTCTTTCGCGACCCGCCGGGCTGCAGCGCCTGCGTCCTCGTCGGAGACCTGGAACACCTCGTCGATCAATTCAGTCTGCAAGACTTCGGGGACGAAGCCCGCGCCGATACCCTGAATCTTGTGCGAGCCGGAGGAACCACCACTGAGCACTGGGGAGGCGGCCGGTTCGACCGCGATCGCTTTGAGGCTTGGCTTGCGGCGCTTGATCGCCTCGGCCACGCCGGTGATGGTGCCGCCGGTACCCACGCCGGAGACGAAGACGTCGACCTCTCCGTCGGTGTCGCGCCAGATCTCCTCTGCGGTCGTCCTCCGGTGTACTTCTGGGTTCGCGGGATTGGCGAACTGTTGTAAGAGCAAGTGGCCTTCGTGCTGGGCAAGCTCCGTTGCCTTGTCGATGGCGGCGCCCATCCCGCCCTTGCCCGGCGTGAGAATGAGCTCGGCGCCAAGCGCGGAGAGCAGCCGGCGTCGTTCGAGGCTCATCGTTTCCGGCATCGTGAGGATGAGCCGATAGCCTCGCGATGCTGCAACGAAGGCGAGCCCTACCCCGGTGTTCCCGCTGGTGGGCTCGACGAGGGTCACGCCCGGCCGAAGACGGCCATCACGCTCGGCAGCCTCGATCATCGCGAGTCCGATGCGGTCTTTGACGCTGGCGCAGGGGTTGAAGCTCTCGAGCTTGGCGACGACCTGGGCATGCAAGCCAGCGGTGATGCGGGGCATGCGCACGAGCGGTGTGCGGCCTACGAGCGAGGTGATGTTTTCGGCGATGGCCGCCACGGTTGCCTCCTGCGGACAAGGTCCTTTGATTCCATGGACTTGAGAGATTCTTTACTTATCCGATGTGGATATTGATAGCGCATGGTGACCGCTCCGTCCACCGAACCCCCACGCACAGCAAGACACCGCAGATCTTCCCAGGTTGAGACGGGGCGGGGGCGCACGAGATCTTCCCAGGTTGAGGCGTGCCCGTCATGTCCCCTTCGATATCCGTGGACTCGACCCGGACACCCCAGCGGCCTGTGGTGTCCGTCGGCTTGGGGCCGTTGTCGGCCAGCACGGTGGCCGGCATCGGATCGCCGTAGTTCAGCCAGGTGCGGACGCTTGTGACCACGGGTCACGCGGGTGTGAAGCCGCTGCGTCGCGGCCACTCGCCCTTCGGTGTCGGTGGCGCCTCAATTCGCGATAAATGCGGGGCGTCTTGGCGTTGGTACGGCCGTTGCAAGCCTCTGGAGCAAAGATTGGATGTGAACATGCTTTGCACGACTCGGGCCCTGGTTTGCATGACGCTCGCGAGCGCTTTGCTCTCGGGTTGCAACTATGATTTGGACTTCTCCGATCTCGATCTCTTTGGGGAATCCTTGTTCCAGCCGCGCCCGGGTCTCGGTGACGTCCCCCCGCGACTTGCGCTGAATGCGAGCGCCATGGCGGTGTTCCGAGGTCATAGCGCCGAGGCGCGCGTCACAGTGGCGGACCCACAGGTCCTAATCATTGAACGCGTGGATTCTGCACAGCTCGAGATCTCCGCGATAGGCGTTGGCGAAACGACGATTGTGTTCGAGAACCACGGAAAGACGACCGAGTACCCGGTCGAAGTCGCCAAGCACGAACGGCACGAAGTATGGCTCGCCGCGCATGACTCTTGGACAGGTGGACCGATTCCGCTCGTCGAGATCGATGGCAAGTCGCTGCTCGCCAACACGCCGCAGCAATTGCTGGTGACCTACTACGATGCGCACGGACTCCTCTATGGTAGCGGCCTCGTCGAGCTCTCTCCTCCGCTACGGAGCGAGCAGTGTCGCAGAGAGCTTGGTGGGCCGTTCGATACCATCTGTATTGCGTTCGATCCTGGGTTGCACGTCCTCGAGCTTGGTTTGTCCGAGGAGAAAGAGACCATGGTGATCGGAGCATCGACGGAAGAAGAGATCATCGACCTCGAGGTGCTTCAGGCCGACGAAGCGCTTGCACAAGCCGGTGAAATCCTCGTCGTGGGCGCGGTTGGTCTGACCGAGCAAGGCACCCAGGTCCATGGAATCGGCGCGGAGTTCGTCAGCACCCCGCTGCCAACTTCTGGGCTCTTCGCGTACGAGTATGTTCCCGGCGAGGCCACGGCAATCACTCCGGTGAGAGCACTCGGTTTCGAGAAAGAGGCGTCGTACCGAGGTAGGATGACGTTGCCCGATTCCCTCTGGCACAGCTGTAAGAACTATTGGTTCAACGGGTGCTAAGGTCGCGGGATGAGCATCAAGGTACACCACCTCAATTTCTCCCGCTCGGTGCGCGTTCTCTGGCTTCTCGAAGAGCTCGGGCTCGACTACACGATCCAATCCTGGGAGCGCGACAAGAATTTCCGGGCTCCATCGGAAGCGGCGGCGGTTCACCCGCTAGGGCGCTTTCCGATGGTCGAGGTGGACGGGCGAGTGCTCGTCGAGTCGGGCGCGATCCTCGAGTACTTCGCGGACCGGGAAGGCAAGCTCCGGCCGACCAGCGAAACTGAGAAGCTCGAGTGCCAGATGTTTCTGCACTACGCCGAAGGGTCGTTGATGTTGCCGCTCCTGGTCGGACTCATCTTCGGGAGGGTGCGATCGGCGCCGATGCCCTTTTTCATCAAGCCGGTCGCCCGCGGCATCGCGGACAAGGTCGACCAGAGCTACACCCTCCCCGCCCTCGATCTCCACCTCGGATTCGTGGAGAACACCTTGTCAGAGCGTCCCTACTTCGCCGGAGACCACTTCTCGATCGCGGACATCCAGATGTTCTACGCCGTGGAGGCCGGGCTCTCACGCGGACGCGGCGAGCGCCCCAACACGTTGGCGTGGCGCGACCGAGTCACGAGCCGACCAGCATATCAACGCGCGGAGGGCAAAGGCGGCAAGGCGATTCCTCCCATGAAATGATGAAAGCGGAACCCGGGGCGGTCGAGTTCCAAAAGCTCCCACCCGGTAGTCGATGCCTACGGGCGCGGCCGAAAGGCGGAAGTGGTTTGGGCCGCGGGCTTCGTCACTGGGCCTCGAGGATCTTCTTGTACTTCTCGAGCCAGCTCTGGAAGACGAGCTTCATTACGGGTGCCGTGAGCGCGTTGAGGTGGCGCATGAAACCTTGGTTCTCGAGCGCCACCGTCCAGGTTAGTCGCGTTTCGTTCGGGCCGACGCGCTCGACTCGGTAATCCTCTGCGAACTTCGAAAGGCCCGGGATGGTCGATTCGGTCACGTAAAACGCGATGCGCTCGTTCTCTTCCCAGTGGAAGAAGAGCTCCCTTACCAACATTCCGCCCATCAACGATACGTCGCGAGTCGCGTTCTTCGCGTAGGGTTTCTCGGAGGTCCACTCCACTCCCTCGATGACGCCCGCCCATTCGGTCCAGACCGCATCGCCGCGCAGGGTCTCGAAGAGTCGTTCGGGAGTGCACTTGGCTTGCAGCGTGCACTGCACGCGAAGAGGTGCTGTGTCGAAGAAATCCAGCGTAACGGGGTCGAGCGCGTTGAGTTCAGCCATGGCTGGCAATATACGCCACGTAGGAGAATGAAGGATCTGGAAGCTAGCGCGCTAGTTTCGCCTTTGCGGCGCGCTTGGCGCCGAGCACCACCGCATCCTTGAGATCCAGGGGCAGCGCCGTGCGGATGTTCCGCAAGGTGTCGGCGCGCAAGCGCTTCTTGGACAAGGCGTGGGCGGCCGCATCGAGATTCAGGAGCGACGCGGCCTTGTCGCGCGCTTCGTCGAGCAAGCGCTCGGCAGGCACCAGCGCGTCGATGAAGCCGACCTGCAGCGCCTGCTCCGGCGAAAACTCTTCGGACAAAGTCACCGCGCGCTCGCGCGCCGCGGGGTTCAAGCGCAGCCGAAGCACCTCGCAGGCGACGCGTGGCATCGGAAGACCGATCGCCACTTCGTTGGCAACGTAGGTATAGGGGCCCGGCACACCGAAACGGTAGTCGCCGGACAGCAACATGAACGTGCCCATCGCGTAGGCATGACCGGGGGACGCGATCACCACGGGCGTCGGAAACGACAGGAGCCGCGCGGTCAGCCCGTAGCCGGCCCGCAGCATCTTCACCGTCTGCACGCCGCCGGACTTCATCACCTTGAGGTCGAAGCCCGCGGACAGCACCCCCTCACGCCCGGTGATCACCACCGCCGCGCCCTCGCGCTCCGCACGCTCGAGCGCTGCGTAGATCTCCTCGAACATCGCCGGCGAGAGCGCATTGCGCTTGCCATCGTCCATCGTGAGCGTCGCAACGGAGCGGTCGATCTCGAGTGTCACTGGTGAGCTAGACATACGCAAACGACTAGCACGTGGCGTCGTTTGGGGCTCGCCGTCTACGGAGCGATCTTCTTTTTGATCGCCTTCGCGACGGGTGCTGGGACGCTGCCGAGGGCGTTGAGCATGTGCGGCAGCGCCTTGAGTTTCAGGCCTTCGTACTCGCTCGGCACGATCGCCTCGATCAAGAAAGGGCCACGGGCTGCAAATGCGCTCTTCAGGGCTGCGCTGAAGTCCTCGGCTCGACCGACGCGTCGTGCCGGTACGCCCATGCCCTGGGCCATCGACACGAAGTCGATCGCAGGTTCGGACAGATCCAACTGCGCCTTGGCCTCGGGGCCGATCTTCTCTGCGCCTACGCGCTCGAGCTCGATGTTGAGGATTCCGTACGAGCGATTGTTGAAGATGACGGTCGTGACATCGAGACCCTCACGCGCGATCGTCCACAACGCCTGAAGCGTGTACATCGCGGAGCCGTCGCCGACGAGGGCGAGCACGGGACGATCCGGCGAAGCCACGGCGGCGCCGACGGCTGCCGGCAGGCCCTGCCCGATCGCACCGCCGGTCAAGGTCAGTACGTCATGCCGTGGCGCGCCGGCGGTGAACGTTGGCAACTTGATGCCGGAGGTTTGCGCTTCGTCTGAGATGATCGCGTTGGGGGGCAACAAGGCACCGATCGCTTGACAGGCCTTGGCCGCGTTGAGCTTTCCTTTCGGCAGCGCCGGGCGCCCCGCGCTCTGCAGCTTGGGGGCGGTGTCGGAGGCGCCGACAGCCTCGACGAGAGCCCGAAGCGACGCGAGCGCATCTTCATGGGGCTCCACCAAGGTGTGGGCGGTGCAGTCGTCTGGCACCAAGTAGCTCTTCTTGCCTGGATACGCGAAGAACGACACGGGCGCCTTGGCATCGACAAGAACCAAGTGGTCGTAGCCGCTGAGCTGTACGGAGGCCAGCTCGGCGAGATACGCAATGCGCTCGACCGCAGGCAGCCCTTCGCCGCGCTCTAGCCGGGTCGGAAAGACTTCGCAGAAGAGCTTCGCGCCCGTCTTCTCCGCGATCTGAGATGCCGCGCGCAACCCCGGTTCGCGCAACACCCGATTGCCCATCAGGAAGGCAACCTTCTTACCCGACTTCTTGATCACCTGAGCAATCACTTCCACGGTCGCGTCAGAGGCCGGCGGCGCTTGCACAGGCGGAAGCGCTCGGGCGGGCTCGGCGCCGTCGTTCCACGACACATCCGCGGGCAAGATGAGCGTAGCGATTTGTGCGGGCGGACCCTTGGCCACTGCTACCGCTTCTGCCGCATCCGCGGCCAGTTGACTGGTCTCCGGCGTCGTCTTGATCCAGGTGGACACGTTCTTGGCGACGGTCTCGATGTCCGACTGCAACTGCGCGTCGTATTGGGTGTGATAGGTCGCGTGATCGCCGATGATGTTGATCATGGGCACACGTGCCTTGCGAGCATTGTGCAGGTTCGCCAGCGCATTACCGAGACCGCATCCGAGATGGAGCAGGGTCGCGGCCGGCCTGTCTGCCATGCGCGCGTATCCGTCGGCAGCCCCGGAGGCCACCCCCTCGAATAGGCAGAGGACACCTCGCATGTCCGCGTCATCGAGCGCTGCCACGAAGTGCATCTCCGAAGTGCCGGGATTGGTGAAGCAGGTGTCCACGCCAGCGTTGATGAGAGTTTGGATTAGAGCGTGTGCGCCGTTACTCATGGTCATTTAGTCGCGATACCGTACTCTGCGAGGGACGCGTTGACTAGGGATCTAGGGCGTTTGTCGGTCGGCAGCCTGGGTTGGGTCGGAGATTTGGTGCTCGGCACTCGGCCGGACTAGCCTGTTCTACGAGCGGGCGCCTTTTTTGGACGGTGCCGCTTCAGGGACAGGAACCAGCCGTGCTGTCGAAAACGCTTCTTTCGATACTCTTTTTCGTCACCGCTTGCGGTTCGGCGCAGCGTGGACCGACGAGCGTCGACCATGAGAGGCGCAGTGTGGCGACGGACTCCGCACCACAGCTGTCCGAGGACGCGGTTCGCTTCTCCACGGCCGTGATCCACGCGCTGAACGACGACTCCAAAAAGCCGCCCGGGAGCAACAGCTACAGTCACCAGAGGCTGCTCGGACCGCGAAAGCGGCTTGGTGAGCCGCGGGTCCAGCTCGAGTCGACCGACGCGCACTCCCTCCTCGCTTCGACCGACTGCTCAGGGTGGCTCAGCTTCGTGCTGAACACCATCTCTCCTCTCCATCATGCCGTCCTACAGGCCCAACGGGGGCGAGATGAGCACAACCGCGCCTATTCGGAAGACTTCGCACTGCGGGAACACCGTAGGCCATGGGCACGAGCCTTCGTCGTCGCGCAGTACTTTCGCAGCGGTGACGCACCTGCAACCGGCTTCCAGGTGGTGACGAGCTTTGAGGACTTGCGGCCCGGCGACATCGGCGCTTACGCCATGGGACGCTACGCGAAGCCGTCCGACGAAAGCCGCCCGAAGCCTCGCGACACCGGGCACGTCTTCATCGTCGCGGGTGCGCCAAGCGTCGTCGATCCTGCCACCAAGGGCTACGATGGTCGCGGGACGCTCACAAAAGACGCGGCGAAGGTCGTCGCGGTACCTGTCGTCGACTCGAGCGCAACCGTTCACTTCGACCCCGATTCGAGAAAGAACGCGGACGGGCGCTACGACATGCCGGAAGTTCGTCCCCATTCCCGAGCGAGGCCCGGCGGCGTCGGCACGGGCACGGTTTGGTTTGCCTTGAACGAAGAGGGACGCGTGCTTCAGCGGCGCCTCGGACCCCAACAGAAGTATCGCCCCGTGCTCGCACGCGCGGCTCGGTTGAGCGGGGAGATCGCTCTCGATGAGGCGATTCTAGACCATGGTGGCACGCTTTCGGTCCGTGTCTTCGACAACTCTCCCACGGAGTTTGCCGGTGCCTCATACGGGGACGCGCCGATTCATCTGACGGGCGCAGGAGGCCTCCGGCTCGGCCACGGACGACTCGTCCTGAACGGCGACAATGATTTCTCCGGCGGCGTGACCGTGCAGTCCGCGGATCTGATCGTGGCCTCCCCTACCGGCTTGGGGACAGGTGATGTCGTCGTACGCGGCGGGTCGATTACACTTCACGAGCCCGCAATATCGGACTCCGCCGCGCTGAGCGTCGTCGAGGGACTTCCGGACGGCGCGATTCGTCTCGACTTCAGGGGACACAACGTGGTGCGAATCCTCCAAATCGGAGACGAGATGCACCGCTGCGGGACCTGGGGAGGACCCGAGTCCCGTGCGATGTTCGTCGACCCGGTGTTCTCCGGACGAGGCATTATTGAGCTCTCCGCCAAACCGCTCGAATCCTGCTCAGAGGCTCCCAAAGGGTCCTCCGGACGCCGTGTGCAAAGGCGCAGCTCATCGAAGTTGCACGCCAGCCGTCGCTGACGCTCACCGAGCTCCCGCATCTTCGTACATCGTAGTAGTGTGTCCGAGGTTATGCGCGTCCCCCCATTTCGACCCCCGTCGAGCTCCTGGAGTCTCCTCGCCCTTGCCCTTCTCGTGACGGGCTGCCCGACGAGAAGCGAAACGTCTCCGGCACCGGCGGCGACTTGCGTCACGCGCTACGCCCAGTGCCGAATGCCCGATGGGCCGCTCGGAGTCTGCAATGACGCGCCTTGCGCAGAGGGCCAACCCGCGCCCTGCTTCAAGTGCGTGTCACAGCACTAGCGAGCTCAGCGCGCCTTCCTGGGCAAACCTCCCCACGTCGATAGGCGAGCCCCGGAGCTACGACGCCCCGGAGCTTTTCGCATCTAGCTCCATCCAGCGCGTCATCAGTCGATCGATCTCGGCGCGAAGCGTTTCTTGGCGGGCGATCAGCTTTGGGACTTCCTCCGTGCGTTCCGCGTAGAGCGCTGGGTCGTTGAGCTCGGCGTCGACCTCGGCGGCTTCCGATTCGACGCGCTCAATCTCGCCCTCGATGCCTTCGAGCTCGCGCTTCTCCTTGTAGGAGAGCTTGGGAGCTTTCGCGGACGCGCCGCGCTTGGCCTTCTTCGGCTCGACGTCCGCAGCAGGCCCGAGGTCAGCGGGTCGCGCCGCGCGCTGCTCTCGGTAGTCGCTGTAGTTGCCCGCATAGAGGGTCGCCCGGCCCTCGCCTTCGAACGCGAGGATCTTCGTCGCGACGCGATCGAGGAAATAGCGATCATGGCTGACGATCAGCGCGGTCGACTTCGACTCGACGAGCATGTCTTCGAGAGCAGCCAGAGTAGCTACGTCTAGATCGTTGGTCGGCTCGTCGAGGACCAAGACGTTCGCGGGCGCGAGAAGCAGCTTCGCCAGGGCCACCCGCGCGCGTTCCCCGCCCGACAGAGAAGACACCTTGTCGCGGGCGCGATACGGCGCGAACAGGAAGCGTTTCAGGTAGCTACGAATGTCGATCGAGCGGCCCTGAAAGGTCACCTGAGGCCGATCGAGCGCCACGTTCTGCTGAACCGAGGCGTCTTCATCGAGCCCGCTTCTGCCTTGATCGAAGTACGCGAACTTCGTGTTCTTTCCGATCACGACTTCGCCGCGCCCGGGCTTCAGCTCTCCGAGGAGCGCGCGCAGCAGGGTGGTCTTGCCGGAGCCATTGGGCCCGACGATTCCGAGGCGATCCCCGCGGGAGAGGATCAGATCTAGCGAACGCAGCAGCTCGAGCTCAGCGATTTGAACTGCGAGGCCCTTGGCTTCCAACACCGTGTTGCCCAGTCGCTCAGTCTGCACACCGAAGGTCGCGACCTTTTCGGCCGAGGGCCCTCCCGCGTCTCGGAGCGCTTCCACGCGATCGACCCGAGCCTTCGACTTGGTCGTGCGCGCCTTGGGCGAGCGGCGTAGCCATTCGAGCTCGGTGCGCAGGAGGTTCTGCCGGTTCGCCTCGGCTCGATCCGCGTGTGCGAGTCTTTCCGCTTTGGCTTCGAGATACGCGTGCCAGCCGCCCGAATAGCTGTGGACCTTGCCGTCTGCGATCTCGACGGTCCGCGTGACCACGCGATCGAGGACGTAGCGATCGTGCGTGATGAGAATCAACGCACCGCTGTACTGCTCACGAAGATAGGTTTCGAGCCACTCGATCGTGTCTGCGTCGAGGTGGTTCGTCGGCTCATCGAGAATGGCGAGCGCGGGCTCCTCCACCAGAAGACGCGCAAGCGCAACGCGCCGCCGTTCGCCTCCGCTCATCTCATCGACAGGCCGCGTCAATTCGTGCAAGCCGAGCTCTTGCAAGAGAACATCTGCCCGCCGACTATGCTCCCAGCCGCCAAGCCGTTCGACTTCGTGCGCCGCTTCCGCCTGCGGCTCGGTGTGCGCTTCCCATCCGGGCTCCTGCGCCGCGATCAAGCGACTGAGCTCCTGATGACGCTCGAACGCCCTGGCCCAATCGCCAAGGCCTTCGAGCACGACTTCGCGCGCTTGCCTGCCCGCGGCCAGGCGCGGCTCTTGGGGCAAGTATCGGATGCTCGCCTCGCGCCGCCGCGCGACCCGCCCGTCATCGGGCTGCTCCTCTCCGACGAGGATGCGCGCCAGCGTCGACTTCCCCGACCCATTGTTCCCGACGAGCCCGATTCGTTCGCCCGGGTGCACGGATAGATCCACGCCGTCGAGCAGCGGCGTCTCGCCGTAGGCCTTGCGCAATCCTTCCGCCACCAAGATGGGCACGGGCCTGCATGTGCTCGATCTGGACGCCCTCGTCGAGCGGCTGGGGCTAGGCATTCCGACCGGTCCACGGCGCAGCCTTGCAAGAAGAGTCGACACGGGCTGTGGATCTGCAAAAATTCAAATTGAGATGGGAAACGGGGGAATGATGAAACGGAGGGCGCGTTACGTGCCGGCCTCGATCCTCGTCATGGCGCTGGCCTCCTGCGGTGACAGCGGCACACCCGCGGCCGGTGGCGGTGGAGCGGCTGGCGCGTGGCAGCCCGGGGTATTCGAGCCGGCGCGCACTCTCGCATCACGCTGCGAGGAACCCGGCACTGGCGTCAATCCGTTTACGAATCGGCCGTACTCGGATGTTCAAGGAAGCTTCACGGACGAGAACAACTTCCTTCGATCCTTCAGCGACGAGACCTACCTCTGGTACGACGAGATCGCCGACCAGAATCCCGCGCTCTTCGACGACCCGACCGTCTACTTCGACGAGTTGAAGACGAACGCGCTCACCAGCTCCGGTCGGCCAAAGGACAGGTTTCACTTCTGGGTCGACACCGAGGAGTACGTCCGCCTTGCGCAGTCCGGCGTTGCCGCCGGATACGGCGTGCAGTGGGCGCTGCTCTCTCCCGTTCCGCCCCGCGAGATCCTGGTCGCCTACACAGAGCCGGGCTCGCCGGCGACGGCCCCTGAGGTCGCACTCGAGCGAGGCGACAAGGTGCTCGCCGTCGATGGCGTCGACGTCGACACGAACACAGCCGCCGGAATCGACGCGCTCAACGCCGCTCTATTTCCGTCCGAAGTGGGTGCGACCTACGCGTTTATGATTCAGGATGGCGATTCGCAGGAGGTCCGGTCCGTCACGATGACCTCAGCCCTCGTGGAATCGGAACCCGTGAAGAACGTTCGGGTGCTCGAAACGCCCACCGGCCGCGTCGGTTATCTTCTCTTCAACGACTTCATCGCCACCGCCGAGCTGGGGCTCATCGAGGCGGTCACGGAGCTCAATCAGGGCGAAGGCATCGACGACCTCGTTCTCGACATGCGCTACAACGGAGGCGGTTTCCTAGCGATTGCGAGCGAGCTCGCCTACATGATCGCCGGTTCCGCCCGGACGGATGGTCGCGCATTCGAGCTCACCGAGTTCAATGACAAGCACCCCGACACCAATCCGATCACTCGGGAGCGGATATCGCCAACACCGTTCTACGACACGACGCTTGGATCGCCATTCAATGCGCCCCCCGATCAATCGCTTCCAACTCTCGACCTACCGCGGGTCTTCATGCTCACCAGCGGGGCCACCTGTTCTGCTAGCGAAGCCGTTCTGAACGCTCTTCGAGGAATCGATGTCGAGGTCATTCAAATCGGACTCACGACCTGCGGCAAGCCCTATGGATTCTACGCCACTGACAATTGCGGCATCGCGTACTTCACGATCCAGTTCCGCGGGGTGAACGACAAGGGCTTCGGGGACTACACAGATGGGTTCTCGCCCGCTAATTCCGAAGACAACGTCGGTGTTTCCGTGCCGGGCTGCTCTGTGAGCGATGATTTCAGCGCAGAGCTCGGCGACGAGAGCGAAGCTCGCCTCGCGGCTGCATTGCGCTACCGGGATACGGGGACCTGCCCGACGCCACCGCCGCTCGCGACGGACCTCGCACGCAAGTCGGGCGCGCGACAGGGCGTCGACGACGTGCGGGTACCCAAATCCGCCTGGCAGACGAACAGGACCATGTTGCCGTGATGAAGCAGACCTTGATGGCCTCATGCGTGCTTTGCGCTCTGACGCTCGGCGCCGCTGCGTGTAAGACCCGACCTACGGCGCAGGACAAGGCAGCCCGGATCGTCGACCCCGATGCAGCAAGCCACGCGGCACTCCAGCACGCCGTTGATGCCGCATTGCACACGAACGTCGACCTCGCGAGCGACGCGTTGACGAAGAGCAGCATTCTGATCATCCACCGAAAGCCCATCGCAGGACCGGGCGGCCACCCGATCGACGGCCGTCGCGTAGACGCCCCGATCCAGTTCCGCCTCGTCGTCAACGGTGGGCGTTGCATCCTGATCGACCAGCGCGACCAGTCGCGCCACGAGCTCGAGAACACGCGCTGCGAACCCGAATAGGCCGGCTCGCCCGCTGCGCTCCCCTGTCGCCGCGAGGTACTGACGCGACGCTCGGATGGAGCGCTTTCGGCGGAGAGCGCTAGCTCGCGAGCTCGAAGCCAGCGCGGTATTCCTTGCCGAGCAGCGCATTGGCGCGGCTGTTGTCGGTGAGCTCTCGCCCTGCGCCGACGAACTGCAAGGGTGCTCCAGCGATGAAGGGCTGCGGGCTCTTCGTTTCGAGGTCTGCGGTAGCGATGCGGACGGTGCTCAGCGTGCGTGTGACGGCTTCGCCGAGCTTGCCGTCGAGACTGAAGCTCGGGTCTGCTTGGAGCTCTGTCAGCCGTTGATCGGGAACCTCGCTACCGATTCGGTAGGAGATGCTCGCTAGATGGCACATGGCCGAGGAGTAGTGTCCTTCGTCGATGGGGCAGTTCAGGATGCTCGGGTCACGTTGCTTGATCGCCCCGATGAAGTTGCCGATGTGGTCGTTCCGCGCGCGGCCCGTGCCGTCGAAGTGCCTGACCAAGGTGCCATCCAGATCCAACAGCGCTGCGCGTGAGCTGCCGTAGCGAAGGATCCCTTCGGTACCGTAGAAGAGAATGCCATCTCCTTTGTCGAAGGGTCGGAGCGGCGGCCCGGACACGCCGCGGAGCTCTGAGATCACAGCTTTGTCGCCGAACTTGTGCACGGACACCAGGGTGTTGGGCGTCTCTCCCGCGTCGGCAGGACCGAAGCGTCCGCCGTAGCTCACGACACCGTCGCCGTTGCCCTCGAGCTGCAGCCCCCAACGGGCGACGTCGATTCGATGGACGCCATTGTTGCCGAGCCCGCCATCGCCAAACTCCCACATCCAGTGCCAATCGTAGTGGAAACGTTGCCGGGTGATCGGCGCCATAGGAGCCGGACCTGCCCAGAGGTTGTAGTCCACAGTGGCTGGAGGTTCGTATGCGCCGGACGCGCCGATCGGCTTGCGCGGCTTATAGGCGAGACAGCGCGCCAGGTGAACCTCTCCAAGATGCCCCTCGTGAATGTACTCGATGGCCTCCTGCAACGGGGTGCGAGAGCGGCGATGGAGCCCCGCCTGCACGATGCGTCCGGTGCGCGCTGTCGCCGCCATGAGCACTTCGCCCTCGACAAAGGTATGGGAGACGGGCTTCTCGAGGTAGACGTCCTTGCCCGCGTCCATCGCCCAGACCGCGGCCAAAGCGTGCCAATGATTCGGGGTCGCCACGAAGACGGCCTCCACAGCCTCGTCATCGAGCAATCGACGCAGATCTTGGCTTTTGCGGGGTGCAGAACCATCGATGCTCTTCGCCATTTTGGAAAGAGCTCCTGAGCGGGCGGTGTCTGGATCGCAGACGTGCACGATGTTGCAGTCCTTCCGGCTGAGGATCTTCCGGGCAAGCTTGAATCCGTGCCCACCGCAGCCGATGATGCCGACGTTGAGTCGCTCACTAGGCGCTAGCTTGCCGGGGATCGACCCACCCATACCGAACCACCAGCTACCGCCCGCGGCGAGGGCCGTCGTGGCCGCCGCACCGCCGACTAGGGCTTGCCGTCTCTTCATGGCTGCTCTTGCTGCTCCCCGCGCCGGCTTCAGTCGGACCGGCGCTGAGAGAGGATACGCGGGGGTCGGCGGCTACCAAAGAAAGGGCCGAAGGCGTCGCGGAGACACCGGTGAGCTAGAGGAGCCGCGCGGCGTCTGCTAGTGGTTTGTGTATGAGCGTAGAAAGCGTTGGATTCGTCGGTTGGCGCGGCATGGTGGGCTCCGTGCTCCTAGAGCGGATGCGCGCGGAGGGTGACTTCGCGGGCCTCGAGCCGACCTTCTACACCACGTCCCAGGTGGGTCAGGCGGGACCGGATGTGGGCGTGCCCGTATCCGAGCTGCTCGACGCCTACGACATCAGCGCGCTGTCGCGCCACGACGCAATCGTCAGTTGCCAGGGCGGGGACTACACCAAGCGGGTAGTCCCCGAGCTACGGAAGGCGGGCTGGCGCGGGGACTGGATCGACGCCGCCAGCGCGAAGCGGATGGACAGCGACAGCGTGATCGTGCTCGACCCGGTGAACCGCCCCGTCATCGATCGGGCCATCGACGAGGGCGTGCGCCACTTCATCGGCGGCAACTGCACTGTCAGCCTGATGCTGATGGGGTTGCACGGCTTGTTCGAAGCCGGGCTCGTCGAGTGGCTGACCTGCATGACCTACCAGGCCGCCTCCGGCGGTGGTGCGCGCCAAATGCGCGAGCTCATCGAGCAGATGCGCGCGATCGGTGACGGCACCAGCGATCTCCTCGACACGCCTTCGTCGGACATCTTGCCTCTCGACCAGCGCGTAAAGGAGATGCTGCACGCCGAGGCATTCCCGGTCGAGCAGATCGGTGCTCCGCTCGCCGGAAGTCTCCTGCCGTGGATCGACGTTCCGATGGAGGCGGGCGATACGCGCGAAGAGTGGAAGGCGTTTGCCGAAGGGAACAAGATCCTCGGGTGCGTCGAGCCCATTCCGATCGACAGCATCTGTGTGCGCGTCGGCGCGATGCGCTGTCACAGCCAGGCGTTCACGATCAAGCTGCGACGCGACGTGCCGCTCGGGGAGATCGAATCCCTGCTCGCGAACGCCAACGACTGGGTACGCCTCGTGCCGAACGACAAGGACGTCACGTTGCGCGAGCTGACACCCGCTGCCGTGACCGGAACGCTCGACGTGCCGGTCGGGCGGGTGCGCAAGCTACGCATGGGCCCCGAATACCTCGGCGCTTTCAGCGTAGGCGACCAACTCCTCTGGGGCGCCGCCGAGCCCCTGCGGCGCATGCTCCGGATTCTGCGTGAAAAGCGGAGCTAGGACTTTCGCAACCGAGGAAGGTCTGCTGCTGCCTGCCCGGCTTAGTTGGACGGTTCGGCGGGGGGAATGTCTCCCTCTTGTTGGTCGGTCCATATCTGGGCGTTCTCGAACACGTCGTACCCATCGATCGGGACCGGCTTGGGTCCGCGGACCCTTCGCGATGTGTCCTTCTTCATGGGGATGCCGCCGTCAAAGCCGCCACTAATCCAGTTCGCAGTTGGCCACCCATCGATCATCCTGGCGTCCAATGGAATCATCGGATACTTGGGGAGCGGCGCTCTCACGTTCCTGAGACGAGGGTCCGGTACGCCGGGGTCGGCCTCGACGATGACCGGTGGCTCGTAGTTGATCTCGATGACGGTCGAGACGTTTTGCGAAACCGGCTCTTCGAGCGCGGGAAGGACGACGGTAGCGACGCGCCGCTCGACACACTCACGCGCCGCGAGGGAAAGGCCCGACCCATACGCGGCCGGCATGATGAGCATGCCGGTCGGTCGGACCGTGGCCGAGATGCTCACGCGGATCTTCGTGGGTCTCGGAGCCGTGAAATCTCGGACGCAATCGATTGGCATTCCGATTGCGGCTTTGAGCTCGGCACTGAGGTCGCGCTCGTCTCCTTCGTCTTCCTCACTTGGAAGATCCGGCTCCTCGGCCCAGCGCTCGGGCCGGGGGGGGATATCGCGCGGCTGACGCGCACGCTCGGTCCCCGGTGCGTATTGAATCGGCTCGTACCCAGGCCGCGCGCCACGCAGGGGCTCCGCGCCGCTCTCGCACCCAAGCGACAGAAGCACGACGACACAGCAGCCTATCACGCGAGCCATAGACCTAGCTTAGCTGGCATTGGCGGGTGTGGGTATCCCCTGATACTGCAAACCCGTTCCGCGGCGCTCATGGTGCGCGAATGATGATCTCTTCGCCGACGCGCACGTAGCGATGCGCGGCGCCAAACGCATCGCGGACCCGCTCGATGACGGCGTCGCTGCTGTCGTGGCCGCCGACCGCGATGACCCCCAAGTCGTAGGATTTCAGGAGCGCGATCTGTTCTTCGACCTCTTCCATCGTAATCGGCCGAAAGAAACCGTCGCCGGACGCGAAGCGGCGCTGCAGGTTGATCGGACCGACGTTCATTCGCCCTTCGGGAACGGGGAAATGGAGGCCTCCGACGATGCCGTAGAGCGGAAGATCGAACGCCTCATCGAAGCGCGCGACGAGGTTCGGCACGGGTTGGTGGCCGCAGCCGACGATGATCACGCCGCCGAGGCCCTCCACGTTCACGACGAGTGAGTGCTCTTCGATCCAACCGACCACGAGCTGTCGAGGGATCAGGCCGGTCGTAGCGACACCCTCCCCGACCTTCATCGGCCGGGTTGCGAAGATGGGTGCCAGCCCTGGGTAGGTCATCCGGTCGGGCACGACCGCGCGAAGCCTAGAGTTGGAAAAGGGCCGCTGCTCCGTGCCGAGCGAAAACGTGTTTCGCGCGGACCAGTGCATGCCGCCGACGTGGTCCAAGTGGTTGTGCGAAATGAACAGCGTATCGACGGTCGCGAGGTCGACGCCGAGCTTCTTCATGTTGGCTTCGAGGGGTGACGGAGTTTCGAAGTCCGTGTTCTGTCCGAGGTCGAAAAGGATTCGGTGCGCGTCGGTCTCGATCAAGTACGAAACCCCTACCTCGGTCCGGAGTGCGGGGTCGGACGTGTGGTAGTCGATGAGCGGCAGGATTCGAAGGGCCGTGGTGGAACCGAGATCGGTGACGGGGACGACCTCGAAGGTCTCGATGAGCTCTCGGGCCCGGCGGTTCCCCTGCTGATGCCGGACCTCGAGCACAGCAACCCCGAGCAAGAGCAGCACGAGGACCGCAAGCGTCACCATCGAAACGAGCCTTCGCATGCCAGCGAGTCTCGCACAGGCCGACCAAAAAATGGATCCCCTAGGCGGGGTCATGATCGCGATCACGGCCGGGCGACGCAAATCTTCCTGGGTTGGAAGTCGAGGGCCAAAGGTGAGCTATTTGCCTGAGTTGCTGATGTCGATTTCGTCGATCTTCGCGGCCTCGATATCGGCGGCGCAGTACGGCATGTCATTCCAGCTCTTGTCGGAGTAGACCTGGGTTAGGTCCGCGTAGTGGTCCGACGCTGGGTTGGTGGATTGCGAGTAGGTGAGCACCGCGTACGCGTCGGGGCATTGGGTTTCATCCCAGGTCACCGTTTGGATGTAGCTGTTGCCCGTTGGAATGTCGGCGTAGCCGACCTGGTCGACGAACCTCGCGCTGATCACGCTGAACATGAATCGACCGGAACCTCCGTGAATCGGAATGTCCTGGTCGTCGCCCACCGGACGGAACTGAACCAATCCCCACGGCCGTTCGAGCGGAATGCCGCCATTGACCATGAAGTCGACGCCCGCGCCGATGGCCGCCTTCACCGCCTCGACGACGTCGGGGTCTTCGTCGTTGAGTGTGTTGGGTGTGTTGACCGGGTCGTTCACGTCAAAGGGCACGGCCCAGAGATCGTCGTTGTTGTCGATTCGACGCCGGACCTCATTCCAAATCATCGCCCCGACGCTGTCGTTGTTGAAGAGGCCATCCCAAGCCGCGAGAATTCCGCATGCGCTCGCCGCCTCGACGGGATTGGCGCTGTAGGCGCTCCAGTCCCCTACGCTATTACAAATCGCCAGCACGTCGGTGAGCGTCAGCTCCTGCGCGATGTTGCGATTGCCGTACATCACGCGGTGCAGCGAAGGGAGCCGAGCGGATCCATTGCATCTCTTCCGGCAGATGCTCGAGGCCGGGCATGTCATCGGGGTATGGCGCTCCGTTGTAGGTGTGGAGCATCAGGAGCTTCTTGCCTGACTCGCGACGCGCGTCAGCCAACATGGCGGCCATCGTCTTGGCCGTGTACGTCGCTTCGAGGGTGACGTGCTCGAGTCGCTCGAGCATCTCGAGCGCCGCCATGCCCTCGTGCGTCGGAATGCCATAGGTCCCACCAAAGTGGCTGCGATCGAATTCCATGCTCGACCACGGAGGCTCCGCCGAGGCCGCGATGGCAGGTTCGATAGAACGCAAGTTGGCCAGCGCGGAATCGGAGAGGTAGTCGAGGGTCAATCGATTGGCCGTGGCGCGATCCGCAGTCGCGATACCGACGATCTCGATGTCTTCCAAACCAGCAAGCTTCTGCCCGAGGAGCAGGCCCGCCAGTGTTCCACTGCTGCCGGCAGCGGTGTAGATGCGGTCGGGACGTGAGACCATGCCAGCATCGATCTGTTCACGCAGCTCGAGCATCATATCGACGAAACCGAGTGTGCCGAGCGGTGTGGACGCTCCGAGATAGATGAAGTACGGCTTGCGACCGTCTTCCTGCCATTGCTGGTACGCCGATGGGATCTTCAACACCGTGGACGCGTAGCCGGGGCTGTAGAGGAGCCCGGTGTTGCACCACAGATTGTAGCGAAGGTTTTGCTGAACGTGTGCGGTGACCGGCTGCGGAAACATGGCCGCGCGATGAGCGAGACCAAACTCCTTGGCGAATCTTGCCGTGGCGCAGCACTGATGACTGCCGATTCCCCCAACGCCAATCAGCGAGTCGCAGCCGCGACCGAGCGCATCGGCCAGCACGAACTCCATCTTGCGCACCTTGTTGCCGCCGTAGAGAGAGCTCGATTGATCTTCCCGCTTGAGCCAGAGCTCGCAGTCGGTGTCGAGCTCGTTTTCCACGTTCGCGAGACGCGTGATCGGCGTAGGAAACTCACCGAGAGAGATCCAAGGAACGGCTTCTTGGAGCTTGGGAAAGCGCTCGAACAACAACGGGCGGCTACGGTTGCCGACGCCGTTCGGGAGCCGCAGTTGCCAGCCACCGGGCATGCTCCAATCGGGGCCGCGTCCGTGGAGAGCGGTCAGACCACCAGCGGCAAGGCCAACCACGCCAACCGATGTGCCGAGCAGGAACTTTCGGCGCGATAGCTTCACGGGATGCGCTTCATCTGAGCTTTGCTCGAAGAGAAGAGAGTCACCGTCACGGGTGGCGCTGTCAAGCGTGGTCTAGGCGGAGAAGCGGTGCATGTCGACAGCGTCCCCAAAATCGTTCATGCCCCTCGAGTTGATAGCCTCACTCTTGTCAGTTCGAAAGAGAGCGCTGCTCAGCATCACTGCCCTCGCCTTTTCGGGGCTCGTGCAGGCGCTGATCTTTCCTCCACTCAACTACTACTGGTTGCAGCCCTGGGCCCTGGCCCCCGGCCTCTACGTCCTTCGCCGACTCAGCAGCAGGCGCGCGTTCTTCGCTGGCTGGTTCATGGGCATGCTGGCCAATCTGGCGCTCTTCTACTGGATCGCCGAAACCGTCACGCGTTTCGCCGGCGTCCCGTTCCCGCTCGGCGTACTTGCGCTCTTTCTTTTTGCAGCTGTCGCCGGACTCTACTTGGGCGTCTTTGGTTGGGGGCTCGGCTATCTTCGTTCGGTCAGCGGCCAAGCATGGCCTTTCGCGGCTGCGGCTTGGTTCGTCACCTGCGAGTTTCTCAACCCGCAGTTGTTCCCCTACTACCAGGGCGCTGCTCTCTATGGTGTCCCCGATCTGTTCTTGGTCAGTAGCGTCACCGGGATTCCCGGGGTGACGTTTCAAGTCGTGCTCTTCAACCTGGTTCTCGTTGCCGCCGCGGAGCAGGTCCAAGGCATCGGTCGAATGGGTCGTTGGGCCTGGATCGGGACTGTCGTGGGCGTTGCGCTCATGCTCGCCTCCAGCATCGGCATTTCCGCGAGGCAGGCGACACGCATCGAAGCCGCCGAGGCGGAGGCCTCGACCCTTCGCGTAGCCATCGTTCAGCCAAACCTCGACATTCTCGCGGTGCGATCGCTCGGTCCGACAGGCATGGCACAACGACACGTGGAGCAAAGCCGGCGCGCGCTCACGGCGGATCCGGGAATCGACGTCTTTCTCTGGCCCGAAACCGCGTTGCGAAACGCTCCAGCCGACCCTGCGAATCGTGCCGTGTTCGATTTCATTCGTGAGAGCGGGCGCGAAGTATGGACTGGGGCCCGAACCTTGGAGCAAGTCGCGGGCAAAGAGAAGTACTTCAACGCCGCGTACCTCTTGCATCGAGACGGCAGCGTTGGGACCCGTTACGACAAGGTACGACCGCTTCTGTTTGGCGAGTACGTCCCTTTTGAAGACCATCTGCCCATCCTGCAACGCCTTCCTGGCGTAGGGAACTTCGCCGCCGGCGATGACCTGGTGCGGCTGGATTCGGAGACGCCGGCAAATGCTTCGTTCTTGATCTGCTATGAAGCCATTCTGCGCGAAATGGTGCGAAGTCGTTTGCCCGAACACACCAACCTCATCGCCAACATCACGAACGATTCTTGGTTCGGGGACACGAGCTGCGCATCACAGCACTTGATGTTGGCTGCCGCCCGATCCGCTGAGCTGGGGATTCCGATGGTACGAGCTGCGACCACCGGTATTTCGGCATTCATCGACGCTCGAGGGGTGATCACTCAGCACTCACCTCTCTACACACAAGAGACGCTCATCGAGGATGTCCGGCTCGTTCGGGTTCCATCCCTCTACAGCTTGGTAGGTGACTGGTTCCTTTGGCTCACAACGCTGATTTCGCTCTCGCTCCTAGCCTTGCGCTTCACTCGAGCGCATCGCGGCAAGACGAAGAAGATCTAGGCCACGAGGACTGGTCCCGAAACATCGACGGCTCGCCGCAGGGCCGGACCGCGTACTTCACCAAGCTCTGGTCGATCACGCAAAAGCTGCAATCCTTCAGCGCATGTCGCGCGCAGGAATCGTCATTGGTATCGTTGTCGTGCTCATCGGAGTCGTCCTCGCCGCGGATCTGGCCCTCGATCTGATCGTCGAAGAAGCGATCGAAACCCTCGGTCCTGCCATCACTGGAACCAGTGTGGAGCTCGATGACGTCGATCTTTCGATCCTCGACGGCACGGGGTCGATCGAGGGACTGATCATCGGCAACCCAAGAGGCTTCAAGACGAAGCATGCGTTTCGGCTCCGCGAGATCCGCGTTCATTTGGTACCGATGACGATCTTCGGTGACAAGATCGTCCTGCGCGAGATCCGCATCGATGAGCCTAGCGTCAACTTTGAGCAGAAGGACGGCAACAACAACCTCGAGGGTATCCTGAGGCACATGCAGTCGGCCCTCGGGGGAAGCGGCGACGCCGATGGCGAAACCGACGGAAACGACACCGCAGCAATTTGGGAGCAGCTTACCGAGCAGAAAGTTCAGATCGACCACTTCCTGATGAAGGATGCGGCGGTCCACGCAAGCGGTTTCGCGCTGGAAGGCAAGCCCCTCGACGTGCCGCCGATCACCGTCGAGCTCGAAGGGCTCGGTACGGGGTCCGACGGCCAGTCGGTGGCCAGGGTGAGCGCCAAGGTAATGCGACACGTGGCCAATCGCGTCACGCTCGCGGTAACCAAGCGCATGCTCACGCTCGGGCTTGGAGGCAGAGGGGAGTCGGCGAAGAGCGAGCGCGGGCGAAAGACCGTCGGGGACGCGAATGAGGAAGCACCACGACGACGCAAGCGCCGACGCCAATAGCCAGCCGCGATCCTAGCAACGCTGATGTTGACCAACGGAGAGGTCGCGCCCGACCAAGCGCCTTGCCACCCCCCTGAACAGATGCTTGACCGACCACGGCGTCAGTAACGCGGCGCGATGAATCTCTCGGGCGGTGTGGACGCTCCGCGACGGATCAAGCACGGCCTTCGATGAGGTCATCCGGCCGGTGACAGGGACAGCAACAGCACTCCGTACACCGCAGCTGCCGTAGCAAAGGCGACGACGTCGCCGGAGCGGTCTGTGTTGGGGAGCTCGTGGCGAAGGATGTTCATGATCGTGCCACCGGCGATGTAGGCGAGGACGAGCGCCAGAACATCTGCTCGGATCTCGACGGTGGGCAGGGTTCCCATCAGCCAGCCGGCAATCAACCCTGCGACGAGCAGCCACCGACCGATGCGTTGGTACCGCGCCCCGTGATGCTCGACCAGCGCATGGTCGTTCGCGAGGAAGTGTAGGCCCATCGCCACCGCGAACATCCACAGCGGCTCGACGGCGTGGTCGTCGGGACTGGCGACGGCGTATCCTATCGCCGCGTTCAACACCACGAAGGAAACGATGCTGAGCCAGAAGGTGGCGGTTCCCGTTTGGTCCGGCTCGCCGATGGCGCGATGCCGACGACGCGAATCGCGCGAAGCGGTTTCGACCCAGAACGACACGGTGAGCCCTACGAGAGCCAGGATGTAGACGTGTCGGTCGAAGCCGGGAAACGTACCCAAGCGGTCGATCAGGCTCTGTTGTTCCGCCAGATCGGGCATCAGATCGAGAAAGACGTAGGCGACGCTGACGCCGGACGCGGCGGAAAGTGCTCTTGGCCGCCATCGGTAGCCGAGTGCGGCTGTGGTGCCGGCAGCGAGGTGCACGATCGCCAGCGCCAGAACCGTCAGGAGGGTTGGGGACATCGAGGGCCGAGCGTATCCGATCCGGGCATCGGGTCCACGCGCCCGATGCCTCGGTCGGAACTGTGACTGAGCCCGGCAAGCCTACTCCGCGCAGACGTTGCCGCCTGCGTTGTTGCTGTAGGCGTTGCCGGACTCGTTGAACGTCGCCACGGCGCGATAGGTGACGGCGCAGCCCCCACTGTCCGTGATCGCGCTATTTTCGATCGTCATTTGGCCGCCTCCGATGTAGACGCCTGCAAACGAGTTGCAGCAGTACACGTAGTTGGAGCCGGCATTGCGAATGTTCGCGTGCGAGATGACATTGGCGATGCTGTTTGTCTCGGTGTGGATGCCGCGCCAGTAGCCTTGGACATCTTGGAGTCCACGAAAGGTGACTTTGTCCAGCGCGGTGCCGCCGACGGAGAAGGTGCCGGTGTCGTAGACGCCGAGCCCGCTGTTCGCACCAAACACGAGCTCGGTACCAGCGCCTATGTTGATTCGCCCCTTGAGGTCGAGAACGGTGCCGTCGTCAATGAAGTACGGAACGTCGGTCTTGCGCCATGCGACCGAGTTGTCGGCATTGCTGTTGCGAATGCGGATGTAGTCTTCGTCATTGCTGGTGAAGCTCGATCCCACCCCGTCGAGCTCATCGACGTGCGCGACCGAAAGAGAGATCGGCGCCGCCGTGTGGCGGGTAATGGTGTTTCGCGCGAAGTTGCCGAACGAGAACGCATTGCCCGCGTAAATACCGAAACCGGCGCCGTCCGCCACAGTGGTGTCGACCACGGACATCCGGCCTTGCTTCAAGACGAGCGACGCAACCTCGTTGCAACAGTAAACGTAGTTCGACCCCGCATGCCGCACCTGCAGATTCTGAAGCCGATTGCTCGGGTCATCGGTCTCTACGTGGACGCCCCTCCACCAACCGCGAGCCGGCGTCGTCCCTCGAAAGACGACCGGGCGACTCGACGTGCCGTCGACCGTCAGGCTGCCGTCATCGTAGATGCCGAGACCAGCATCTTGCCCGAATGCGATGTCGACACCTGGGTCGATCGTGAGCGTGTCGATGACGTCGACGACACCGTCGTTCGAACGATAGGGCACGTTGAGGCCCCGCAGGCGGGCGGGGCTGCTGATAGAGCTGCCTGCGAGCTCGACGAAGTCATCGAGGTTCCCCGAGTAGTCAGAGCCGACGCCGTCCAGCTCGTCCGCGCGGGACCACGCAATATTGAGTGGTGCCTCGGCATGCTGGGTGATCCGGACACTCGCGTACGCATCGAAGGTGCCCGCCGCTAGAGCTACTACGCCGTAACCTGTGCCTCGCCGGATGGTCGTGTTCGTGAGCGACATGCGGCCGCCTTTGTTGAGGATGGAGGCGGCCTCGTTGCAACAGTAAACGTAGTTTGAACCGGTATCTTCGATGCGCACGTGGTCCAGGACGTTCTGCTGGAGGTTGCTTTCGATGTGGATTCCGCGCCACCACCCTGCCTGCGCGGTCGTGCCAACGATGGCGACGGGTTGTTCGGCTGTGCCTGCCGCCCAGAACGAGCCGTTGTTGTAGACACCAATGCCCCCGTTTTCTTCAACGGCAATGGTGACGCCGGATTGAACGAGGACGTTGGCGGTCACGTCCATCACGCAAGTCACGACGTAGTCGACGCCCTCGGCGCGGCGCATCAGGATCTGGTTGCTCTTAAAGCTATCACACGGAAGAACTTCCGCGTTGGTGAGGTCGCGGTCGATCTCGATGAGCACCACCCCACCCGTCCCTCCGCCACCGCCGTTGCCGGCCAGACCGCCGGCACCGGCGCTGCCGCCCATGCCTGCACTGCCGCCAGCGCCAGCCGCTCCGCCAGTGCCAGACACACCGCCCGTGCCCGCGGTACCGCCACTGCCTGCCGCGCCACCGCTTCCACCGGATGAGGGGGCCGAATCCTCGCCGCAGCCAACGATGAGCGCAGCCGAGAACAGGAGGGCGATGGTGAGGGACTTGGGCGTCGACTGAATCAAGGGCATGGCGAGCGAAGCATACCCCAGCTGCGCCATCGGTGCCGAGCTCGAAGCTACGGGCGCACGCCTTGGACGACCCTAGGGATCTCGCCATCAAAGATCATCCTGAGCGCCGCCGGGGCATCGTAGTGATGACGTTCCAGCGCGGATTGAAGGACCTCGATCTCCACCGGAGCGTTGCATATCCGTTGGAGATACTGAGCCAACGAAGAGGGGACACTGGCCGCTGAGTGCGACTGCAACTCATGTTCGAGCCGTTGGAGCTGAGACGCGAAGCCGATATTGGGAAGCACTTGAATCCGCTTCGATCGAACTCGGCAGAGGGCATCAAAGAAACTCATGCCCTCCGTTTTCATAAGCAATGCGATGACCAGAGTTGCGGATCGGCTGACGCCGACTTCACAATGGACAAAGAGCTTTGCGTTGGGGTCACTGGCCGTCGCGGCTGCTGCGAAGTCGAAGAACTGCGAAAACGCTCCTGCGATATCCTGATGCATTCCATCGTGAACACCGAGAAACAGATGACGAAAGTCCTGTTTTAAGAACGCCATCTGCGAACGGTCATCCTCCATCAGGCAGCTCACGACATGGGTGACTCCGGCCGCCTTGAGCTCCGGAACGCGCTCTACGTTCGGTCGGGCGCCCAGATACACAGTGCGAGTGATCTCAGTGAAGAAGCTCTCGCGGAGATCTACAGAGAAATCCAGTCCAAGACCGAGCCATGAAAGCACACGGTTCGCGAGGTTATGGAGGGTGGCCTTCATGGGGGTGTTGCCTCAGGGCGGGTCCGCGAAGATGCCGTCGCCGAAGCTGACCGCCACGTCGACGCACCACACGCTGATGCCATCGAGCTCATCGAGCGTGCGCTCCTCCGGCAACTGGGCATAGACGGTTTCGCCGTTGTAGCCGCCGGATCGGAGAAGGTCTTCGCTCATCGGAAAGCCGTTGACGTAGTTGCCGCCGAGGCCGCTGTAGAAACGCACATCGATCCCGCCGCCGTCGTAGACGAAGTCATCGACCCGGATGGTGCAGTCGTCGATGATCTCGGCTGTGCCCGAAACGGAATGCGCGAAGGTCGACAGCTCCGCGATCTGTCCGATCTTCGGATGCGTCGATTCACAGTCGCGAAGGCCCGGAGCGCCGCCGGCGCCACCGCAGCCTGCCAGCAACGCGGCTGCAAGCACGATGAGAAGGGAGCCGAACCTGGACATCTCCCACCTTATACCTCAAGAGGAGAAAGACGGGTTTCCCCTTCGTTGCCATGGAATCCCGCGGTGCGGAAATCGAATCCGGGAGGGTCGAGCTGGTCGGCTAGTGGCGCGGAGGAGGGTCCGCCGGGCTTCGGAGACAGGCTGGGAGGTGTCGATGCGTTGGCTAGTTGGTTTCTTCGTGTTGTTGACGGCGGCGCCCGCGCTTGCCTTCGAAGGTGAAATCGAAGCGAAGTCGATCGGCGACGCTTCGTCTGGCGCAGTCAACTTCCAGATCTACGTCGCCAAGAATGGGGACGTGCGAATCGACACCGAGGCGAGGAGCTCTCGGGGGCAGACGAACCGTGCCTCGTACCTCAAGCCTGCCAAGGGCAAGTACGAGTACGCGCTCGACCACGAGCGGAAGCAGGCCACCAAGATTGCCAAAGACACGATCACGAAGATGGCCCACGACCAAACCAAGAACCAAAAGAGCGACAAGCCCAACGTCGAAGTTAAGAAGCTTGGCACCGCCAAGGTCGCGGGTCAGAGCACGCGCCACGTTCGGGTCATCGACAAGGACGAGGGGAGCACAGCCGACCTCTGGCTGAGCGACCGGTACCCGGCCAAGCTGTGGCAAACGATCTTCTCGTTTGGCGGCGAGGGCCAGAGCAGTCAATGGACCCGAATCTTGGAGAAGCAGTACGGCTTCAAGCCGGGCTTCGTGATGAAGATGCTTTCAAAGGAAAAGGGCGGCCAGCAAGGCGGGCTCGAAGTGACTCGCATGCAGGCGAAGAAAGTCGCAGCCGGCACGTTCGAGGTTCCGCCCGGATACAAGGTGACGGAGGTGCCGGCCATGCCCGACGGCATGCCGAACATGAAGATGCCGACCACCCCAGAAGAAGCCGAGAAGATGCGCGAAGAATGGATGAAGAAGATGCAGGAGCAGCAGCGGCCACAATAGCGCGGCGAGGCGGCGATACTGCCGGGAGTGCAAGCCTTCCCGGGTTGGAAGTCGAGGCAATGGAACCCCTAGGCATCGCATTGCTCGGGTACTGCGAACCGGTATCGAGATCGAGGAGGCCGGGAAGGACGCCTCGTTTCGATGCACTCCTTCGACGCGTCCTGGGGCAGCTGGGAAATGCACCCGGAGGGGAGCGAGCTGGTCGTTTGCACCGACGGCGCTCTTCGTGACGGCGGGAATGGGTACGCAAGTCCGCGCACGCTAGGGCTTTGTGGTCGACCTCGGTCGGATCTGTCCTGTTCCCTCCACTTCGACGAGCACTTTCCCGCGGCGGCGCCCGGACTCGAGCTCCGCGAGCGCCTGGGGGAGCTCGTCGAGTGTACATCGGCTGTCGAATAGTGGCGTGACGCGCCCCGCTTCGACCCAGGCCGCGAGCTCGGCGAGTCGCTCCGGCGTTGCCTTGGCGACGAACACGGCTACGCGCCGGGAAGAAAACGCGCCGCGCAGCATCCAGCCCAACGGCCGCAGCAAGGGCCGCAGCCAAGGGTCGTCGGTGGGGCCGCCGACGACTACGTAGGTGCCCTTCTGCTTCACCGCGCGAAGTCCGCGAGACATGGGGACGCTGCCCGCCACGTCGATGCAGACATCATAGCGGGCGTGGGTCGCAGTGAAGTCTTCCAAGTCCGCGTCCACGATGGCGTCAGCACCGAGCGCCCGTGCCCGGTCCGCGTGATGTGCGCGCACTACCGCGGTGACATGTGCGCCCCTAGCTTTGGCAAGCTGCACCGCGTAGCTCCCAACGCTGCCCGAGCCGCCGTTGACGACGACCCGATCGCCTTCCTCGACTCCACCCTCCTCGACGACGGCCTGCCACGCGGTCAGCGCCGCGACGGGGAGCGAGCCCGCCTCGGCAAGGGGCACGTTCTTTGGAGGGCGCGCGAGCTGATCCGCTTGCGCGACCACCTCCTCTGCCCATGACGCGCCCAGCGTGATCTCTCCAAATACGGCTTCGCCCACCTGCCACCTCGTGACTCCGTCTCCAACGGCGCTAACGATGCCCGCCACATCCTGACCGAGTCCAAAGCGTTTCGGCGCGCGCAGTCCGAGTGCCAGCCGCATGACGTACGGTGTCCCCGTCATCACGAGGCGATCGCCCTTGTTCACCGACGAGCCGTGCACGCGGACGCGGACCTCGCCGGGCCCAGGTTCGGGGGCGGCCACGTCGCGCACAGTCACGGTCGTCGCGCCACCGTACTCTGTGTGTCCGACCTGACGCATGGGGCGGAAGGCTACCGCCTCCGTTTCCGCCCGTCCATTGGCGCCGACGCGCGCTGTGTCGGCCACGCGAGCTGGGGATTGCGTGGCGATTCGACTTCTTGCTCAACCTGGGTGGGGCCGTTTTCAACGCGCCGTGGTACTGTCGGACGGATGAACATCAAGAAGGCTTTGTTCTGGCTTGCAACGCTCGTCGTCGCGTTCGCCATGATTGCCGGGGGCTCGGCGGACTTCATGTTGATCGATCCCGTCAAGGAGGCGATGGACCACCTTGGCTACCCCCACTACTTCGCTCGCATCCTCGGGGTGTGGAAGGTGTTGGGAGGAGTCGCCATCGTTGTGCCGGGCTTGCCCAAGCTCAAGGAGTGGGCCTACGCAGGTATCTTCTTCGACCTCAGCGGAGCGTTCGTTTCGCACTTGAGTGTTGGTGACGGGGCGGGCGACTTCATGCCGCCCCTGGTCATCGCGGGACTCCTGGTGGTCTCGTACACGCTCCGTGGCGCGCGTGACGAGATCTGGAAGAGAGGCTGAGGATCTAGGCGTGGTCGCCGACCCCGGTGAGAGCCGTACGGCGGGCCATCGCGCGATGCAGTAGCATTGCCGAATGGCAAGACTGCTCGTCTACTACGCCCATCCAGGCCACAAGCACTCGCACGTCAACCGCTACATGGCGCGTGCGGCTGCGGCAGTGCCGGACATCGACCTCGTCGATCTCTACAGGGACTACCCCCGCTTCGACATCGACGTGGAGATCGAACAGGAGCGCCTGCTGCGCCACGACGTGATCGTGTTTCAGTTCCCGCTGTTTTGGTACTCGACGCCATCGATTATCAAGGAGTGGCAGGACCTCGTGCTCGAACACGGGTTCGCCTACGGGAGTCACGGCGACCGGCTTGCGTCCAAGTGGATGATGCTGGCGGTCACCGCGGCAGGCCCCGCGGAAGCCTACACGCCGCGAGGCTTTCAGCACTACCCGTTGCGGACTTTTCTCACACCTCTCGAGCAAACCGCGCGCCTGTGCAACATGCGATTCCCTGCACCCTACGTTCTCCACTCTTCGCTCAAGGCACCGGATGACGGGCGAGCCGAGCGACATGTCGACGGCTACCGGATGCTCCTCGAGGCGATTCGCGACGACCGCTACGACTTCGACGAAGCGTCTTCTCGCGACGTGATCACCTACGACGCGCTGCCCATCCGGAAGGAGAGCTGAGCGTGGATGGGTTCTTGCTACTTTCCTTCTTGTTCCTCGTTGCCGGTGTCATCGCTGTACCGATCGCATCGCGCCTCGGGCTCGGCTCGGTGCTCGGCTACCTGATCGCCGGCATCGCGATCAGCCCCTTGCTTCACCAGCTCCACGTCGACGTCGTCAGCATTCAACACTTCGCCGAGTTCGGCGTCGTGATGATGCTGTTTCTCGTGGGCCTCGAGCTAGAGCCACGAATGCTCTGGTCGATGCGCCATCGCTTGCTCGGGCTTGGTGGACTGCAGGTCAGCGTGACGGCGCTCGCAGTCATGGGCATCGCGATGGCCATGGGCCAACCCTGGTCGATCGCGCTCGCCATCGGCCTAGTTTTCTCATTGTCGTCGACGGCGATCGTTCTGCAGACGCTCAACGAGAAGGGTCTGATGCATTGCGACGGCGGACAATCGAGCTTCTCGGTGCTGTTGTTCCAGGATCTCGCCGTCATTCCCATGCTCGCGTTCATCCCGCTGCTGGCGTTGCCCGAGCTGGCGGATGCCGTTGGAGCTCATTCCGCCGGCGACGCGGAGCACGCGAGCCTGAGCCTCGTCGAGCGCCTCGATGGCTGGCAGCAGGCGCTCGTCACGGCCGGCGCCATCGCCTTTGTCGTGATTGGAGGCAACTACCTCACGCGCCCGATCTTTCGCTTCATCGCCGGAGCGCGTCTGCGCGAGCTCTTCACCGCGGTCGCCTTGTTGCTGGTCATCGGGATTGCGCTGTTGATGATCGTCGTCGGGCTATCGCCGGCGTTGGGGACCTTCCTCGCCGGCGTGGTGCTTGCCAACAGCGAATATCGTCACGAGCTCGAGAGCGACATCGATCCGTTCAAGGGCTTGTTGCTCGGTCTCTTCTTCATCACGGTGGGTGCTGCGATTCGCTTCGACCTGCTCCTCGCAAGCTTTGGCGAAATCATGGCCATGACGCTCGGGCTGATGGCGCTCAAAGCGAGCATTCTGTACGTCCTGAGCCGGGTATTCCGAATCGACGGAAGCGACCGCTGGCTGTTCACGCTCGGCCTCGCGCAAGCCGGCGAGTTTGGCTTCGTGCTGCTGTCGTTTACCGTTGCAAGCTCGGTCATACCCGCCGCAATTGCGGACAAGCTCTTGCTCGTCGTCGCGCTATCGATGTTGTTGACGCCATTGCTGTTCATCGTGTTCGACAAAGTGATTGCGCCACGCTTTGCGAAGGTCCAGACGACCGAAGCCGATGAGATCGACGAAAAGGGCACGGTGATCATTGCCGGTCACGGTCGCTTCGGTGGCGTCATCAACGGCATCCTCAAGTCGTCCGGATACCAGACGGTCGTCCTCGACTACCAGTCGGAACAGCTCGAAATGCTGCGCGCGTTCGGCGTGAAGGTGTTCTTCGGCGACGCGACGCGGCCCGACCTTCTGCACGCTGCCGGGATCGACGAGGCGAAGATGCTCGTGATTGCGATTGACGACAAGGAGAACGCGACGGAGCTGGTGCGCTACGTCAGGAAGCACTACCCGAAGGTCTACGTCATCGCGCGCGCGTTCGATCGTCACCACGTATATGAGCTTTGGGCCGCAGGCGCCCGCGACATCATCCGGGAGACTTTCGACAGCGCGCTCCGCGCCGGCCGCTCTGCGCTCGAGGCGCTCGGGGTGCACCCCTACGACGCCGAACGCCAGACGCGCGGCTACGTGCTGAACGACAAGCAGCAAATGCGCGATCTCGCGGGGCTTTTCGACCCTGATATCCCAATCCAAGAGAACGCCGCGTACATCGAGCGAGCCAAGGTCTACATCGATCGCTACCGCGATGCGATGCTTGGCAATAGCGCCGCCTTTGGCAGCCGCCTCGATCGCGGGTGGGTGCCGCCGACCCTCGAGGACGTCCAATCCGAAGAAGACGAGGCAACTCGCGACACCTGAGCGTCGGAGCCTGGCAAGAACCAGCGCCCTTTGCACTTGGCGCGCGACTGTCCTCGGGCTGCTCCCGGGCAGGTGCTAGGCTTGCCCTGTGAGCAACGACGACAAACATCGGGCCCGACTGATCAACGCCATGCTCGAGCGGGTGGACGTCGACGCCCTCGTCGGCCAGGTGGATCTCGACGAGCTGCTTGATCGCATCGATGTCAATCGGCTCCTCGATCGAGTGGACCTGACGCGACTGCTCGACCGGGTGGAGGTCGATCGCCTGCTCGACCACGTCGACGTCGACCGCCTGCTCGACCGCGTCGACGTCAACAAGTTGCTCGAGCGGGTGGACGTTCAAGCCGTAGCCAAGCGGGCCAACGTCGGCAATCTGGTCGCCCAGAGCACGAGTCAGGTCGCCGGGTCGACCTTGGACGTGGCGCGTCGGCAAGCAGTCGGTGTGGACACCCTAATCATGGGGTTCGCGGACCGGCTCCTCGGGCGCGAGTCCGCGAAGCAGCCGCTCGGACCTCCCGCGCTCGTTCCGCAAGAGACCGAGGCTCGGCCCGTGCTCGACGCTGATCGGATCAAGATCAGCGGCTACTACGCAGGGCCCCTTACACGTCTTCTCGCCTACTTGATCGATTCCTTCGTGGTGTTCACGGGGGCAGGTTTGATCTCCGCGGCCATCGTCGGGTCGGTCAACATCGCCCTGGGCGCCGAGTTGCAGTGGGATTGGCGAGCCGGCCTGCTCGGTATCGCCGCATTTTCGATTTGGTCGTTCCTCTACCTTTGGGTCGGAGTCGCGATCTCCGGGCGGACCCTTGGAATGGGCGTCGTTGGAATCAAGGTCGTGGGCAAAGAAGGAAGGCCCGTGAGCCCAAGCCACGCAGCCGTTCGAGCGGCGGTTCTGCCGTTCAGTGTCGCGAGCGTCGTTGGAGTCCTCGGCGTCGTGTTGGATGCCAAGCAACGCGCGTTTCACGACTTAGTCGCAAAGACCGCCGTCGTCTACGACTGGGGAGACCGCCCGGCGGAGCTTCCCACCCCCCTCAGCCAATGGTTGACCGACCATGGTGTCAGAGACGTGACGTGATGGATCTTTGGGGGCGCAGACTCGGGCCATGAGGCAACACGATTGTGTGAGACTCACCCAACGCGCGCCCGAGAGCTGGCTCATGGCAACTCAACGACTACTTCCATTTCTCTTCGTGTTTGCGCTCGCCGCCGTCGCCAGCGCAGCCACTAGCTTCAAACTCGATGACCAGTACGAGAAGTCGCACACGCAGGCCGATATCTTCAGCCGCAAACCCGTGATCATGATGGCGGGCATGGAGAGGAAGACACCCGACGCGATGGAGGCCTGGGACAAGGCGCTTCGAGTCCGAGCGCCCGAGACCGCTCGTGTCGTCGGCCTTAGCAACTTGGAGGGCGTTCCCTTCTTCGTGCCCAAGAGCTCGATCAAGAAGGCACTCGTGAAGCAAATGCCCGACACGGTGGTGCTCTGCGACTGGAAGGGTAAGGTCTACCCTGAGCTCGGCTTTCCGAAGGGCGCCACCATTTCGGTGGCGGTCTTCAACGCGAGCGGCGACCGCCTCGGAATCGTCAACGGGCCCGTCACGGACGAGAAACTGGCCGAAGTTCTGGCGCTGCTCCCGCAAAGATAGGGTCGCCGCTCAACCTGGGTCGGGCCGTTGTTCCGCCTCTCGGGACGAAGAGCCCTCAGTCGAGCCGTTCGAGGAACTGTTTCACGAGCTGCGCGTGGTTGTGAGCGTCGGCTTTGGTGGCGTAGAGGAGCGTGGCTTTGCGGCGACTGATCTGCTGCCGCAGTGCGCGTGCTTGCGCTTCGCTTTCGCCCAGCTCTTTCCGGTAGCGCTTCCGGAACTCGGTGAAGTCGCCGTCGTCCGAGTGGAACCACCGGCGGAGCTCATGCGAAGGCGCAATCTCCTTCGCCCAGATGTCGATGCGTGCTGCCTCTTTCGAGAGGCCGCGCGGCCAGAGTCGATCGACGAGAACGCGAAGACCATCGGTCTTGGCGGGAGGATCGTAAACGCGTTTTACCTGGAGCTTCATGGACTCGGGGGTTCACGGTATCAGAATCGACGAGGCGGTGCGGCCAGTGATTTTCGGTATCCCTCGCGCGTGTTGCATCGCCGAAATCGAACCTGGGAAGGTCTCCGAGGATCGATCGGTTCGGATCTGTTGCTACACCAAGTGACCAGCCGGCCAGGGTTTGCTGTTTTTTTTTACGTGCGATGCAGTGGTCAACCTGTTGTTTTGAGTGGTCAGGTCGATATACGTTGCGGCTCATGTCACGACGGATCGGCATCACACTCCTCTTGATTTGTTTCGTATCGGCATGCGGAGACGCTGCAGATAGCTCCGGCGGCACAGGCGGCACTACCGGTGGAACCGGCGGAACCGGCAGCGCGACCGGCGGGACCGGCGGCAGCTCATCCGTTCCTTGCGATCGGGTCTTCATCGTCGATCTCAATCAAGATGAGCTCACGAGGTCGGAGTGTGCGCGCGAGCCGACGAGAGAGCGCATCGCCTCGTGCCTGGCCGACGAAATCGAGAACGCGCTACCCGCCGCGTGCACGACGGCATTCGACGTGTTCGTGCCGGGCACCGCAGCCGAGCACGGCGCATGGAAGCAATTCAACGCGATGTTTTCGAGGGATACGGGGCGGGGCTATCTCTCGCTCCAGTACCAGGATGCCGTGGTCGTCGAAGGGATCGGCAATACCTTCGACTCCGCCAGCTACGACCAAGGTGTGATCGACGCAACCACGACGCTCGGTTGGCTGCTGTACACGCTGCAGACCCGCTTCACCGATGACATTCGAGTCTTTGGTCACAGTAAGGGGTCTCATGCCGTCGCGCTCGTCGCCGACGACGCCGAGTTCAGTGACGTCGAGTTCTACGCGTTCGCCCAACCGGGGCGTACCTCGACGGACATCTCGAGCCGAGATGACATCCGCGCGGGCAAGCGCGGGCGCGCCGGCTACATCGAAAAGGCGACCGACAACCTCGTGGGCGTCACCTGGCGCAACGATGAAGTGCAGCACTACACGGGGAGCGGGTTCAACGGTCTGCAGATGCCGGAGAAGTGGAGCTATCCCGGCTACATCTTTCAAGACACCCATAACGGGGCGAACCCGCTCTCGTTTCGCATCGACCACCACAACAACTACGGCGGCACCTACACGGACGGCCGCGCCGTCAACGACTGGCGACTTGGTGAAGGCAGCAACGACGACCAGTACCCCTACTGCGCGACCGGAAATAGCTTCTTCGGCTCGAAGGCGGAGTGCGAAAAGAAGACGGTCGACTACGTCCCCTACTTCTGGGGTGACGCCGATTGCCGCGAGATGGCCTTCGACCTGATGGCCACCGGAAGCGTCGGCGCATCGCACTACATCGGCAACTCGGGTCCACGCGGGTCAGGCTGCACCGAAGACACCACCACGCTGTCGGCCGCGTACGAGCTGAGGTACCGGATCAACATCGGAGATCTGAACGACGGCGACTGCCGCTACGACTTGGAGATCTTTCTCGGAGGGCTCGGCGATCGACCGGATGGCAGCCGTATCGAGGTCTCGACGAGCCAGGTCGCCGACACCGGCTGGCGAACGACGCGCGGCACAGTTCGTGTCCCGCCGCACATGACGATTCGCGTGACGGCGAAGATGACCGACACCGCAAGCGGTTTCCGAGACTGTGGCGGGCTCTCCGTAGCGGCAAGCGAGGCATACATCGAGACGCTGAAACTCGAGTTCACGCACCCTGGCACCGGCAAGCGAATCGAAAGAACCATCATCGGGCTGAAGGAGGGCAGCACCGCCGTGCCGTGGCCCATCGCCCGGCTCGACCGTCAAAACAACGTCGCGTGGTGGGAGGACGACCCCGACAACGACGAGTGGCACCTGTACTACGCCCCTGCGCCCTTCGAGGCGCTCATGGTCAAAGGCGATACCGACGGTGGGGTACGCGGCCGCTTTTACAAGTGGGTCGACCTGCTGGACTGAGCCACGACGCGAACCTGGAAAGGTCTGGCTTCGCTGCTTGATCGCATCGATGTCAATCGTCTCCTACCCCCCTTAGCCATGGGTTGACCGCCCTTGGTGTCAGTTAAGTGGGACAATCCCCATGAAGCACGGCGTGGGAGCGCGCGCTAGTCCGCCAATTCTGCGGGGCGCCTTATCGGCCACACGAGCTCGGGTGTTGCGTGACAACCCGATTTCCGGTTCAACCTGGGTCGGGCCTCTTGCGCCCCGTGTTCATCAGTCCTTGACGTAGTCACGGCCCCCCCTGATCCTCGGCGATCTATCCAGCAGACACCAGAGTGGCATCGGACAACCGACGACGCTGGATCCGAAACGAATGCTGGTGAGGTACGCAACATGGATCCTGCCAAGACCGCGGCCATCGATCTCGCGGAGGCCTCGTACAACCTCGATATTGACGTCGGGAACTGGCTTCCCAATCTCCTTGAAAATGGACGTCCCACGCTGGACCTCGGCTCTGGGTTCGCCGCGGCGATGTGGGGCGGGAAGTCGGATCAGGGTCAGCCACTGATCATGCAGATGCATGTTGGCGCCGGCGCACCGGACTTGCCGCTTCGATACATGCGTGCTGCCCAAGAAGTCGGTCCCGATCTCGTTCAGGAAACGACTGCGGCGAGCGTCGGTGGTGTGAATGTGCTGTCTGAAATGAAAGACAAATGGCCTCAAGTCTACGAAGCCTTGACGGGGAGCGTCGGCTGCAAGGACATCTTGACCCTCTGGGCGTTAGACCCCGACCTTCATGGTTTGGTTCTCAGTATCCCCTCCCCGGAGCTGGTACAACTCACGCCTGCCGCCCGTGATCGGTGGCAGATGCTCGCGGTCCACATGACGGCGGGTCATCGATTGAGGCGTGGACTCAGCACGGATACCGTGGCCACCGGTGTTCCGGTCACCGAGATGCCCCTTAACGCCGAGGCCCTGTTGGACCCTAGGAAGTTCGTGGTGTCGCAGGCAACTGGTGGTGCCCAGGACAAGGCGGCTTCCGCTGTCATCCGCGAGGCCGCGGTGCGTCTCGACCGAGCGCGCGGAAAGCTTCGCAAGACCCACCCTGAAGAGGCGCTCGAGCTATGGCACGGTTTGGTGCGCGGCCGCTGGTCGCTCGTCGACTGGTTCGACACGGACGGGCGGCGCTTCGTGCTCGCCAAACCCAACGCCCCCAAGCTCGGCGACCCACGAGGCCTCACCGAGCGGGAGCATCAGGTCTCCACCTATGCCGGACTTGGAGAGAGCGGCAAGATCATCGGCTACCGCCTTGGCATTTCCCCAACCCGAGTCTCTGCGCTGCTGAGCGCTGCGTTGCGCAAGCTCGGAGTCAAGACGCAGGCACAGCTCGTCGAAAGGCTGCGGGGACTACCGCGGTCGGCGGACGAGGACTGAGAGAACACCTTCGAAACCAGAGCGTCTTAACAAGCGCTAGACGCAAGGGGGTCGAGAGCGGTTTGGCGACGTACCGTTCTGCCAGCCTGTCCCAGAAAAGGGTGTCTGTGCTCATAGCGATGAACCTCGTTCATCGTTCCACGGCCCTCGAAACCTAGCGGCGCAACCATCGGTGGGCGAGCCGCGATCTTTCGATACACTGCGGGCATGAGGGTGCGCGACCACCACCAGCGAGCCATTGACCGCCTGGCCGACACCTACCGCGACGATCCGATCCGTGTTTCCGTGGGCTGATCATCGGGGGCTCTGTCGCCAAAGGCTGCGCCCGCGAGGATTCGGATGTGGACTTCCTGATCATTGCAACCGACGACGTGTTCGAGCGGGTCCGAAGCTTCAAGGAATGGGGCGTGGCATGGTCGCCGATGGAATGAGCGCGGAGCTTCCGGAACTCGCTGAAGTCGCCGTCGTCCGAAAGGTCTGCCAGTCCTTCTTTCTAGGGAACCTTCTCGTACACGAACTCGTACGCGATCGGCGAGGCGAGCTTCTCACTCGTCATGTAGACCGTCATGATGAGCCGGTTTGCGTGGTCTAAGCTGTAGGTCGACTCCCGCTTCGCGTGCTCCGCCACGAACAGCTGCAGAATCGCATCATCTGTCACTCGGTACGAGAGCTTGGATTCGCGGCCGTTTGGCGCGATCACGTCTCGCTTCGTGCCATCCACCGGGGCAACCGCCTCATGGTCGTCCATGGTCACGGAGAGGTCTTCGCCCGCTTGCTCGATCACGACACGGGAGGGGCGCGTGAGGTGACTCTCGAGGCGGCTCGCCGCGATCTTGCGGCCGAGCCAACCGAGGCTCGTGATCGCTTCGTCGATCGACGCCTGAATCGTCGCTTCATCCCGCTGCCAGTTCCCGACGTAGCGGTAGTTTCCCTCGAGCGTCTCGACAGCAGACGGGTCCGACGTCGCTGCCGCGGAGCGTGATGCGGCCCCGGGTCCGGCGGCGAGCGCCAGGACAACAATCGGGAAGCTGAGGACGACGCGTCTCATCTTGGCTGTTCCTAGGATCCGATCGACCGCCCGCTAGGGGTTCTCGTTCGGAAACTGGATCGACGAAGCGCGCCCTCCCTGGTCGGGCGTGCGGTGCCCGACGCTTGGCGTGATGCTGCGAACCTTCCGAGGCTGAGGGCCGGAGAGGCGAGGTCGTCTACGGCACGGCACGCTTCACTCCGTGCCTGAGCCTTGGGGAGGGTAGTCGAGTGTGTCGGCCGAAAACCGATACTGCGGCGGTGCCCCGACGGCCGAGTCGATCCGCACGAGGCGAAGCTCGGTATGGGGAATCATCCAGTACGCAGGCATGCGTTCCGGATCGAGGTCCGGGCCCGGAATCTCCTTCCGAGCGGGAATGTCGATGCGAATGAGAATCTCGAGAAGGTAAAGTGAAGACTCGACCAACGCGCGAAGCTCGGGTTCGTTAGTCGGTACGTCGACTTCGAGAGTCTGAAACAGGCGGTCGCGGTGGGCGCTCACTGCCTCTCGGTTCCCCACGTAGGACGCCTCAATCGCGGCCATCGCCTCGCGAAAGAACGTGTACAGCGTCGCCTCGGGTGAGGAGACATCGGGCGGATCGAGCGGGTGCGTGTCGAGGCCGTCGCTTTCGCTGGCTCCCGCCCCAAGAGGAAGAGTCGGAACCGCGAGGGCCGCTAGAACGAGTACAAGACTGGCTCGCAAAGAGGGTCGAGTGAAATACAGACGTTGGGTCATTGCAGATTGCTCCTTGGCGTTAGCCTAGTGAGCGATACTGCAGGGACCACGCCCTGCGTCAGTTCAGTGGCAGTGTGAGCACAGGCCCGGCTCCCCTCGTGTTTCCGGACTGCAGTTGGAAGAGCTGATCTAGCAAGTTGAACGTCGACTTCGTGTTGAGGTCGGAGTCGTCGATATAAAACCACGTCCCTCGATACTCCACACGGACGAAGGCGTCGTTCGGGACCTTGTCGCTCGAGGCGACCCGAAACAGCCCGCCGGTCAGCACTGGCCAACCGAACTCGGTCCCATCGCGATATCGGGTCACTGTCACTTTGCCTGCTTCGACGTCCTGCGGGGGCGGCTCGACGCCCTGCGAGAGATAGCTCATCACGCCGATGAGCGCGCGCGGCGAAATGCCGATTTCGCGAGCCGAGCGATAGGTCGGGTTCGTCGTCAGGAAGAACTCGTTGAGGTCCGACCGAAGGCCCAGAACCTCTTTCAGGCGTTTCGATTGCTCAGCGATCTCGGGAGCGTCTCCGAATACCAGGGTCATGACAAAGGGCATTCCTGGGTCCCCGAGCGGTCTCGTGTCGAGGATCTCTCCCGGACCGACGCGCCGGTAACGCAAGTCCAGCGCGTCGGCCTGGCTCATTTCGTCGAATAGTTCGGCGACTTCCGCGAAGCGCTCGAAGTCCGGAGCGAGATCGGGCGTCGGCCCTGCGGCGGTGGGCGCGTTCCACACGTCGTTGATCCGTTGGACACAGCAGCGCAGGAGACGTTCGAAGCGCCAACCCGAGTGACTGAGGAGCACAATCGCCCCCATCGGCACGGGCGACAACAAGCGGTTCACGAACGTTTCGCCTTGAAGCGGCGTGTACGAGATGGTCGGTCGGTCTTCGTAGTATACTTCGCCCCCAACGCCGCCCACAGCTTTGCTGCCGGGTCCACCGATTCCGCCGACCGTTGCCGAGCCCAAGACACCGAGCACGTACTGGGTCGCGATGCTCGACACTTCGATGAAATAGGGGGGGTCGCGGTAACGGAGCCGGACGAGGTTCGCGAGCATCTGCTCGTTGCGGGTATCGATGATGGCCGAGTTGTAGTCGAAGCGCGTCTTTCGGATGGATTTGGGACCGACCTTCGTGCAACTCGACAGCAAGACCAGAGCCATCACGCAGGCCAGGCAAAGAGGGAATAGAGGGGTGGCCACTCGCCGGGTTGTCGTCATTTCGCCGCGGAGGTTATCTCAATCCGCCGGTTTGTCTCGTCGCGATTCCACGATCTTGATTGGCCCCTATTGTTTCGAATGGGCAAACCGAAAAGGTCGACTCCATTCTTCCAGTCTCAGCATAGGTCGGCGCTCGCTTCAGACTGGCATCCGTTGGCGGTTGAACTAAGAGGGGTCTCCACGCATCTACTTCGGAGGTCGACCATGGAACCCTTACCTCGATTCATCCCGCTCGACAGGATGGTTGCCTTCAGCGACGGCGTGTTCGCCGTTGTCATCACGCTGCTGGTCCTCGGGATCGAGGTCCCCTCGGACACCGTTCTGACTGGAGCTGCGCAGGTGATGGAGCGCGAAAAGATCCTCCACCAACTATTCATCTACTTCGTCGCGTTCTGGTTGGTCGGGATGTATTGGTCCCAACAAAGTCTCCTTACTTCGGGGCTCAAGCAGATCGACCGGGGGACCTTCGTTCTCAATCTCCTCCTTCTCTTGCCCATCACGCTGCTTCCCTTCGTCACCCAGTTCATGGGAACCCATCGCTCGGACTGGAGGGCCGTTCTGATCTTCGCTGTAACGAATGTATTCACGACGCTCGTGATCGAGCGCATGTGGCACCGCATCGCGGCCCTGCCCGAAATTCAAAAGAGCACTCAGACAGCGACGCTCGCTGCGAGGATGCGCGTAGAGGTTCGCGCTCACGCGGCTGTGATGGTCGTAGGTGTTCTCGTCGCGCGGCTCGACGTGAAGCTTGGCACGCTCGTGTTCATGCTGATTCCGTTCGCCCACTTCTATAATTTCCTCCGCGATCCGTTCCGCTCTCGCGCGGGCGGGCTCACCTCGGGCTAGAAAAGGGGCCACGTCTGGAGCTTGGGCAGCAGCGCATCGCCCACGGCGTCAAAGAGCGAGAGCATCGCGCCACGCTCAGTCGAACCAGCCTCGCTTGTACAAGAACCAGCCAGAGCCCACCCCGAGGGTCGCCATGATGGCAATAGCGATTCGATAGCCGACGGGGTCTGAAAGCAGAGGCATGTCCTCGAAGTTCATGCCCCAGATACCCGCGAGGAGCGTCAGCGGAAGGAAGATCGCGGAGACGATCGTGAGCAGCCCGAGGCGCTGGTTGAGAAGCTCTTGCTTCTGGTCCTGGACCCGACGAAGGAGATTTTCGACGCGTCCATCCATCCGCTCGTTCAGGCGAAAGGTTGCGCTGGCCGTCGCGCGAAGAAGACGCAAGGGCGCCTGGAGAGTGGAGAGGTCAAGCCCTTTGCTTTGCGCCTGCTCGATGAGCTCGAACGCTTCCTCCTGCTCTTCGGCCACGGCATCGGTGAGCATGACGGAGCGCTTCAATCGTTCGAGCTCGAGAGGATCGACGGCGTCGATGTCGTCGTCCATGAGCTGACCCAGCTCTAGCAGTCGATCACGAATCGCTCTCGTGGCACGGGCCGTCCTTGCGCCGTGGCGCGAAAGAATCGCGCACAACACCCCCGCAGTAGAAATTCGGTCGAGGTCGAGGAGGCCAACCACGCGGTTCATGTCCTGCGGACCCTCGATGGGTTCCACGTGCATCGTCACCAAGAGGTTCTCGAGGCAAAGCGCGGACGCGTGACCGCGCTTGGTGCATTGCCGATCGAGAAACATGACCCACTCAGCAAACGTTCCCTCGGGCAAAGCAAGCGCGGACGTGCCTCGCGCCTGCCGGAGGCATCTCCGCCTCAGAAATCCCGTGGTCCCGACCTCGTCGAGCAAGCCCTCGAGCGACTCGCGGTCGTACTCGGACGCATCGAGCCAGAACACGCCGTCGCCAGCACGCCAACGATCGAGGGCCTCGGCCTTGGAGGTTGCCGCGAGCGTTCGACCCGCCTCGAGTTGGTAGCAGGAGACCTTCATTGGGGAGCGGGACTCTACAGGCTGCATCGGACCGTGAAAAGGGGATCGGGCTGTTTCGATGCCGTTTCGCCCGTTGCCTTCTTGCGGGCCGGAACGCACAGCGTATATGCCGCGGCCGGATGCAGGACTCGGGAGCGAAAGCGAGGCGCAGAGTCGCACCCATGGCGCTCGCGGCCGTGGCTCTGGGCGCGTGCTGCGTTCCCCGTGCGGCGGAGGCCCAGACGGGCGGAGACGCAGCGAGTGTCCAGGCTGCCATGAAACACGCCGAGCAGCAGGTCGCCCAGGGTCTCACCAGCGCGAGCCGGATCGAGTTTGGCGGGAGCGACGACTGGATCGAGCTCAAGACGGGTGAATGGCTGAGGGGCGACCTCCATTGGCTGCGTCCAAAAGGGCTCGAAGCCGGCAAGAACGTGAACTTCTACAGTCAGAAGCTCGACGCCCAGACGCTTAGTTGGGGGAGCATCGCCGGCGTCTATTCTCCCAAAATCAAGAGCTACAAGCTCAAGGACAAGACCACAGTCTCGGGCAAGGCCATGATCACCAAAGACCTGCTCATCGTCGAGACCACCGAAGGCGTCGTAACGCATCCTCGCACTGAGCTCGTCTCCATCTCCGAGGGACCGCCTCGGGAGCGGACATGGTGGTCGACGATGCTCAGCCTCGGGTTCTCTGCCAACGCGGGAAATACGAGCCAGGGTTCGCTCACCACGCAATGGCGTCTGGCGCGTGAAGATGGCCACTCGCTCGAAGCGCTGAGCTACAATGGAACCGTGGGGTACACCGACGGTGAGCTCAACGTCAATCGGCACCTCGGCGACGTCGATACCGCTTTGTTCCTCTGGGACCGCTTCTACTTGATTCCGATCGACGGGCAGCTTCTCTACGATGCGTTCCAGAACATCAAGCTGCGAGCGACTCCCGGCGTGGGGGCCGGGGTCTATGTCTTCAAGAAGACCAGGCAGAGAAGAAACCATACGAACCAGTTCGAGTGGGACATGCAGAGCGGTCTTGGGTATCAGTTTATCAAATTCTTCTCGACCGCGGCTGGAGTCGACAACCCGCAGAACGATGGATTCGTCTCATTCCGGACTCATTGGAAGCTGGAGTTCCTGAACGACAACGTCGAGATCACCATCGACTGGCGCAGCAACCTCGTCTACACGAGCTTCGGCAGGACCAACCACACGGGGACGGCGGAAGTGAGCGTCGAGATCACGGACATGTTCAACTTCGTCAACTCGTTCCTATACCTCCGAACCCGGGATCCAGAGACACGATCGGACGGGACCGTGCCCGAGAAAAACGACTATCAAATCGTCGTCAGCCTCGCCATCAAGATCAACTGACACGGCCCGAGTCGGCGCGCGTCCCCACGGTGCGTAGGCTCATCGAACACTACTTCTTGACATTCTGGGCCAGCGCGGTAACCGCCGTCGGGTAATGGGTGAGTATCAAAAGGCCTTGGGAATCATCACGCTGTGCGTCGTCGGGCTGCTGCCTGGCAGACTGTCTGCACAAGACGACGGCATCCCGTCGGAGACACTGCGGGTCGGTGTGGTGGAATTACCGCCGTTCGTCATGAAGACCGTCGATGGTCACTGGGAAGGTATCGCCGCCGATCTCTGGCGTGAGGTTGCCGATAGGATGGGTGTCGATTTTGAGCTGCGCGAATACGGCAGTGTCGAAGTGTTGACTGAGGCCTTCGTCAAAGGCGACCTCGACCTGACACCGATGGGAGCGATGACGGCGGAACGCGAAGTCTTGGTGGACTTCTCAGATGCCTACTACACGTCGGGATCGGTGATCGTCGTCCCTGCCCAAAAAGCCGGACAAGACTGGTTCCCTATTGCCAGGCGTTTCTTCTCAGTGGCATTCCTCGAGGTCATTGGTTTGCTGATCCTTCTGTGGTTGATAGCCGGCGTCGCCGTATGGCTTTTCGAAGGCCGCCGAAACCGCGAAATGTTCGGCGGCCATCCCGCCAGAGGGGTTGCGCAGGGCATTTGGTGGGCTGCCGTCACGATGACCACGGTCGGCTACGGGGACTTGGCGCCGAAGACCTTGGGCGGCCGAATCGTCGGGGTCGTTTGGATGTTTGCAGCGATCATTTCGATCTCTGGCTTCACAGCGGCCATCTCTAGCTCACTCACGGTCGGTGAGTTGAGCGGCAAGGTGCGCGGAATACACGATCTAGCGACTGCTCGCGTCGGCACCGTGGCCGAATCGAGCGCCGAAGCCTACCTCACGAAAAAGGGAATCAAGCAGCTGCGTTCGTTTGAGAATCCGCGAGAGGGTTTGCAGTCGCTCGTAGACAAAAAAACCGACGCCTTTGTCTTCCAAGGGCCCGTCGTGAAGTACTTGGTGAAGAACGAGTTCCTGCGACGAGTGGAAGTGCTACCTGGGACGTTCGATCACCACTACGTGGGCATGGCCGTGCCGCCCGGTAGCCAGCTCCGCGAGCCGCTGAATAGAGCCCTCTTGGCGTTCACGGAGACGGACCAATGGACACAAATCTTGAAGCAGTACTTGGGCCAAAGCAGCTAGAGACGTGTCGGAGCGCGCGGCAGCGCTCAGCCAGACCTGCGACGCACCGGCGCCGTGGCGGGCAGCTACCTCGGCGATCCTGTAGCCGAGACGGACCTCGAACCCTCCGACATCGCCATTGCGAGCGTCGATCCGCTTCCGCTCCTCGAGAAATACTTCGCCGGCGGACCGGGGGAGCTGCACTTCTACGGTCTCGAGACGCCCTTCGCCCTCTACCCGTGACCGACGCGCGTCAAGCGCGGCTGGCCACGCGCGGCCTCCGGTTCGGTAGCGCGGTGCAGGAGTTGCGGTAGCCTTGCGAGAGGAAACGTGATGAACCTGAGTGATGGACGGCTCTTTCGCGAGCGTTGCTATGTGAATGGGAAGTGGACGGAGGCGGAGGACGGCCGCAGCGTGGCGGTGACCAACCCAGTCGATGGCGAGGTCATTGGAAGCGTTCCGGATTGCGGCGCGATCGAGACCCGCAAGGCGTTGCAGGCCGCCGAGGCCGCACTTCCTGGCTGGCGCGCGCTGCCAGCGCGGGAACGCGGCGCGAGGATGCGGGCCTGGTTCGACCTGGTGATGGCGAATGAGAACGACCTCGCGCTGATCATGACGACCGAGCAGGGCAAGCCGCTCGCCGAATCGCGTGGCGAGATCGCGTATGCCGCCTCGTTCATCGAATGGTTCGCCGAAGAAGGAAGGCGCGCATACGGCGATGTGATTCCACCGCACCAGGCCGACAAGAGGATCGTGGTCATCAAACAGCCGATCGGCGTCTGCGTCGCGATTACGCCGTGGAACTTCCCGGCGGCGATGATCACGCGCAAAGCCGGCGCCGCCCTGGCCGCCGGGTGCACGATGGTGGTCAAGCCGGCCCTCGAGACTCCGTATTCGGCCCTCGCCCTCTGCGAGCTCGCGGACCGCGCCGGAATCCCGCCCGGTGTGCTGAGCGTCGTCACCGGGGATGCAGAGGCCATCGGTGGCGAGATGACGTCGAGCCCGGTCGTCGGGAAGCTGAGCTTCACCGGATCGACGGCCGTTGGCAAGCTGCTGATGAAGCAGTGCGCGAGCACGGTGAAGAAAGTCTCACTCGAGCTCGGCGGCAATGCGCCTTTCCTCGTCTTCGACGACGCCGATCTGGATGCCGCCGTCGAGGGTGCGATCGCGTCGAAGTACCGCAACACCGGTCAGACCTGCGTCTGCACCAACCGGTTTCTCGTGCAGGACGGCATCTACGAAGAGTTTGCCCGTAGGCTCAGCAAGGCGGTTCGGGATCAGCTCAAAGTCGGCAACGGTCTCGAGGACGGTGTGGCCCAGGGTCCGTTGATCAACGAGGCGGCGGTCGAGAAGGTCGAGTCGCAGATCGCCGACGCCGTCCGCAAAGGGGCGAAGATCGCCACCGGCGGCGCCCGGCATGAGCTAGGCGGCACCTTCTTTCAGCCGACGGTGCTCACCAACGTCACCGAGACCATGCTCGTGGCCCAGGAGGAAACCTTTGGCCCCGTCGCGCCACTCTTTCGATTCGAGACCGAAGAAGAGGCGGTGCGCATGGCCAACGACACCGAATTCGGCCTGGCTTCTTACGTGTACGGCGGCGGGCTCTCCCGTGTCTGGCGCGTGGCTGAGGCCTTGGAGTACGGAATGGTCGGCATCAACACCGGACTCATCTCGACCGCCATTGCGCCCTTCGGTGGGGTGAAGGCATCCGGCATCGGCCGCGAAGGATCGAAGTACGGAATCGAGGAGTACCTCGAGATCAAGTACCTCTGCATTGGGGGCATCAGCCCGTGAAGCCCAGGATATTTCCGTAGCTGAAGGAGCCCAACGGCGATGGCGACAAATTCCGAACTTCTCTTACGGCGAAACCAGGCAGTGGCCCGAGGTGTGGCGAGCATACATCAGCGTTTCGCCCAGCGCGCCGAGAACGCCGAGGTCTGGGACGTCGAGGGCACGCGCTACATCGACTTCGCCGGCGGCATCGGCGTCCTCAACACGGGGCACCGGCATCCGAAGGTGATGGCTTCCGTCAGGGCGCAGATGGAGCGATTCACGCACACGTGCTTTCAAGTGATGCCGTACGAGCCCTACGTGGCGCTTGCCGAGCGGCTCAACGCATTGGCTCCAGGAGAGCACCCGAAGAAGTCCTTGTTCCTCACCTCCGGTGCCGAGGCAGTGGAGAACGCGGTGAAGATCGCACGCGCGCACACGGGTCGCTCGGCGCTGATCGCCTTTCATGGCGGTTACCATGGACGCACCATGATGACCCTCGGGCTCACCGGGAAGGTACAGCCTTACAAGGCGGCCTTTGGTCCCTTGCCCGGAGAGATCTTTCACGCTCCTTTTCCGATCCCTTTGCACGGCATCACGGCGGAGCAGTCGGTGGCTGCGCTGCACAGCATTTTCCGGTGTGACGTGGATGCGAGTCGGGTCGCCGCCATCATCATCGAACCGGTGCAGGGGGAAGGCGGCTTTTACGTCGCGCCGTTCGATTTCTTGCGCGAGCTCCGGGCCCTCTGCGATGCACATGGCATTTTGTTGATCGCCGACGAGGTGCAGGCCGGGGCGGGACGTACCGGCAAGGTCTTTGCGATCGAGCACAGCGGCGTCGTCCCTGATCTGATCACGCTCGCAAAGAGCATCGCGGGCGGTTTTCCGATATCGGCGGTGGTCGGACGCGCGGATGTGATGGACAGCGTGGCCCCCGGCGGCCTCGGCGGCACCTACGCGGGCAGTCCGCTCGGTTGTGCCGCCGCTCTCGCGGTGCTCGACGTCTTCGAGGAAGAGGGCATCCTCGCGCGGAGCCTCACGCTCGGTGAGCACATGATGAAGCGCCTCAGCGAGATGGCGGGGCGGACGAGCGCCATCGGCGACGTGCGCGGACTCGGTTCGATGGTGGCGATGGAGCTATTCCGAAGCGACGACGGCAAGCGAGTCCCAGACCCGGAGCTGACCAAGGAGCTCGTCGGACTCGCGGCCGAGCGCGGTTTGATCCTGCTTTCCTGCGGCGCGGAGCGTAACGTCATCCGAATCCTCGTGCCCATCACAGCCTCCGATGAAACGATCGAGGAGGGCTTGGGTATCCTCGAGGGTTGCTTGGAAACGCTTGCCGCGGAGTGATTTAATCCACACGTCGGTACGTCAAGTCGTAGTGAACATCTTCGGGAAGATGAGGGCTCGAAATGATCACGTCGAGGTTCAAGCGGTCCTTGCCCCGAGCGCTGAAGAGATTGATGCGCCGCCCCTTCTTGGTGCGGATTTCCTGGACGAGCTTGTCACCCCGAATTCGGTGCCGAACACTGATGGGCTCGCCTCCGGGGCTCGTCGCCGTGACCCAGCCGCCATTGATCCGACTGCGATACGTCGCGCCCTGAAACTCGACTGTGACCATGTTCTTCTCTCGAACGATGGCGATACGCGGTGCGATCACGGTCTTCTCTTCGAGGCGATCCGAGGCAATGCTTTCTCTGAGAAAACCCATCTCTTCGGTCGCCAGCTCGATCGCGCGGTCGATCATGATGCGGCCGCGCTCTGACGAGCCCGCGTACGCGAACGTGCCCACCAGAGCCCGGATGGGTGAACCCGCAGCACGCCCGCGCCCCGGGTCGGCGACCGCTACGACCAAGATGGCGATCATGGTAATCAAGAGGTGGAGCGATCGGACCAACATGGCTCAAGGTCGCTCTCCAAGCGACATCGCGCAACACATGTTTGCAACCCCGTCACTAGCGCTCGCACTCGGGGAGGTCCGCACAGTCCAGACAGACGCAGCCCTCCTCGAACATTCGGCACTCGCCATCTTCTTCGCAGTTATCGGGGTCGCTGCAGAAGAGATCGTCGTCGCACTCTCGGCAAACGCAATTGTCGTCCACGCTGCACATGTTGTCGTCCGAGCATGGCTCGATGGAGCTGCCTCCCGTACCGTCGGTTCCGCCTGTGCGACGGAGCGAACCTTCCCAGGTTGCGATTCAAGACGTTCACTCCTCGTCTTCGTCGCCAGCGATCGGCTCGTCGAGAAACTCGAGTGTCTTCTCTTTTCGGTGGACCTCATGGTACTTCAACACCCAAAATGGCGCGTAGAGTGCGAAGGCCCAGGCAGAAAGCACCAGGAGAAGCATCAGTACGCGAAATCCGGCCGCCCAGCCCGTGAACACCTCCCCGCCGAAGACGAGTAGGTCGCCTGCCGAGAGCATTCCCACAAGCGAGATCGCGCACGCGTTGAGAACAGCGACGACGAACGAGGCGCTTGCAGCGCGATGGCTCCCGCTGGCGACGGCCCAGCAAATGGCCGCCACCAATACCCCAAGGAACATGAACGGGAGACCGAAGATAGCCCCGAGGCCTTCGTACGACGAGGCGTGCACAAGCGCTGGCGCCCAAGTACAACAGATCACAGGGAGCACGAGCAGATGCGCTCGCCGGCTGCCATCGAAAGCGGTCACGTAGGGATCATACTACACCACCCTCGCAAACCCCTTGTCCACCAACTCCTGATTGAGATACCGCCCCTTCAGAAACGTCTGCTCGATGCCGCGGTTGTTGAAGGCGTAGAAGACGTGCGCCACGTAACGTCCGTGCAAATCGGTCTTTACGGTCTTGATGACGATGGAGCGGGCGACGGCGAGTTGTTCACGGACGTGGCGGCGGCCGCGGGCGCCTTCGGCGGTGTCGCGGGCGGGGGCGTCGATGCGGGCGAGGCGGATGCGTTGGCGGCGGATGACTTCGAAGCCTAGGTCGACGTCGAGGAGCAGGGTGTCGGCGTCGATGATGTCGCGGGGCTCGGCTTTGTAGAGGTAGCTCGGGTCGGTGGGGCGAGGGATGACGAGGGGCTTCCCTTTGGGTTGCTCGAGCGCGCTCAAGTAGTGGTTGCCTTGGATTGCGGCGGAGAGACGTTTGACCGAGAGGGCGTCGGAGATGGCGAGCTCTTCGTAGAAGGCGCGCTCGTCGGCGTCTTGGAGTTGCATGAGGACGCGGTAGTGGGCCCAGCTCAGGCCTTCGACGCGCGGTGGGCGGCGGTAGGTTCGGTAAAACGTGACGGTGCGCTGGAGGGTGCGGAGGTCGATGTCGAGATCGGCGGACAGATCACCGAGAATGGCGTTGTGGTAGCCGGCGCGTTCGTTGAGCTTTTCGCGCGCGATTCGCTGGCCGATCGTCCAGTAGCTTTCGATGAGCGCTTGGGCTGCGGCCCGCTCGGCCTCTTCTTTCCCTTCGCGAATTATGCGTTGAAGGTCGGCGAGGAGCTTCTTGTATTCGGTTTTGGTGACTAGATTTGGCATCTCGGCCCCTGGGGCCGAGATTAGCACGATTCGAGCTCGCTCGGACGAAGAGCGGGGGATGCACGTGACGGAGGTCGAAGACGAGCTGCCGAGGTGGTCGGGCCACAAGAACGAGCCGACGCTGCTTTGAGCTGCGCCGTGGGTACATGCGCGCTTGGGTCTGCCACTCGCTGAAGTCAGGCGGCTCGTAAAGGGAAGCCATGTCCCCCAATCAGGGTCTCGATCATCGCGTGAGGCGAATGAACCAGGCGCCACCTTCCGCCGTCGCATGGAAGGCGGAGCGGACCTTCCCAGGCTGAGGGACCGCTTTCTTGAAATCGAACCGGGGAAGGTCTGCCGGCGGCCGGCTCAGCGCCCGCACTCCCTGGAGATCCGGAGCCTGGCGAGAACGGCGCGGCCCTCCCCCGACTTGCGCACGTAGTAGACGGTGTCGGGCTTCGGAGGAAGGTCGAGAACGACCTCGACGCTCCGGCTCTCGTAGCCGTCCGTGGGAGGCACCGGGACCACATGATTGCTCTCAGCGTCGCCGTCGGTGTCAATCTCGACGGTGACCACGGCTGAAGCATCCACATCGGAGACGGTTTCGAGACGGACGCATTGGGCGGACGCGCGGGCGTCCTGCGACAGCAGGACCGGAGCACCGACGAGCTCGACGCCGTAGTCGTGGTCGTGCCAGGTGGACACTTTGTCGATCTCCCCCTCTTCGAGGGTCCACACGCAAAGCGTCTCACCGCACCAGAGCTGAAAGCCGGCATCGTCGACGACGTCGGTCTCGCAGGCACTGAGCGCGAGACCGAGCGCGATGTACGACACCGCTCGGATCACGATCGTCTTCATTGCTTCCTCCCGAAATGACCGCTGAGGCCCCCAAGCAACAGGCCACCACCTGCCTGGTGGCGATCGCCGAAGTTGTTCTTGGGTGCGGGCGCGTAGAAGTAGCCGCCCTGAACGTAGAAGCCGACGTGTTTGCGCGGGATGACCTCGACCCCGCCGAGCCCTGCAATGCTGTAGCCTACCTCGATCTGCTTGTAGCGCTGCTGCGTGGGGGTGCTCTCGGTTCCGTCGCCGCCGCGCACGTAGAGCCGTGTGCCAGCGAAGGTCGGACCGACGCCGAACTGTGCGTACACGCGCAGCTTGTTCTTCACGGGTAAGAACGCACGCGCGTGCACGCCGAGTGCCCAAGTCGACCAGTTGAACCCGTCGCTCGGGCCGATGCCGCTGTCGCGCGACCAGCGCTGGCGTTCGAGGAAGTTGGTCTGGAGGAGCACACTGAAATACGGAAGGACGATCTTCTCGATTGCTCCCGAGAACCGAAAGTGGGTCGGCCCGTAGCGCCGTTCGAAACCGAAGGTGCGGAGCGTACGCGTGTACGCGGTTGAGTCGGGCTGCCAGCCACCGCCAAGGCCGACCTCGATGGACCAGGTCTGCCCGTCGGCGAAGGGGGATTTGCCGCCACGGGCGCCGCGGCCATCATGGAGAGGGCGATGAGTCCAACGGCGATGGCGAACCTGGGACGCATGCCAAGGAGGATTGCAAACGCTGTGCCGTCCGAAAAGGCCAGAGTTTCCGGGCCGCAGATCGTGAGCCGTGCGACATCTCGGTCACGGTGTGTGCCCGCAGCTCACGCTTCGGTGACCCGAACGTCGGATGGGTTGATCTGAATGCCAACCCTGTCGCCTCAATGGACCAACGTGACGGCGACACTCGATGGGAAGCTTCCCAGGTTGGAAGTCGAGGCTGCGGAACCGTCCCACCCCGAGGCGCGCTCAGGTCTCGCGAACCGGTATCAAGCTCGGGGAGGACGCGCGGCCGGTGCTTCTTTCCATGTCTCCCGACAGCGCCTCGTTCGAAATCGAACCCAGGCAAGCCTCCGGGCCGGACCTGTTGCGGTCCGATAGATCATTCAGGGAATTGGACTCGAGAAGAAGAGCTGTTTCGACGATGCCTACGGCAGCGGACAGGGGATGCCCTGGCCACCGAAGACGTTGAGCGCGCAGGAGTCCGGCCAGTTCTTCTCCTGGTAGAGGTCCAGTACCTCAGTGGGCGTCAGCGCACGGTCGTACACGCGCACATCGTCCATCGAGCCCGGGAGGTTGGTGCGAGCATAAGTGACCTGGCAGGCGCTCGGATCCGACGCGTTGACTTTGTCTTCACCGATCTTTGCACTCCCTGGGCCGATGTAGAAGCTGCATTCGCCCGGGTTGTCGAGTCGCGTATCGGGCGCCGTCGTTTGGCGGACCAGCTCGCCGTTGCGGTAGAGCGAAAGCACCGTGTCGTTGCCGTCGTATTCCGCGGTCCCCACCCAGAAGGTCCAGCGAGTGCTGAGGAGAGTCATCGGTTCTGGATCTTGCACGGACGGCGCACCCGCTGTCGGGATGGACTCACTCAGGGGTCCGAAAGTCATGTAGCCGACCGGTCGGCCGTCGACGTTGCGTGTCGCCTGGTAGAGCGAGTACCAGTCGCCCTGGCCGACGTAGCGCGGCGCTTCGTTTGGATTGTAGTCGATCAGCCACATCGCGATGGTGAAGCTCTCGGTGAAGCCGAGGTGGGGACCGTAGACGAGGTTGCGACGGATGTCGTTCTCGTTGCTCGGGCCCGCATTGCTATTGGTCATCGTGCCAACCGCACCGGTGGTCCCGGAGAACTGATCGGCGAAACGACCGGGCTCGAAACTGACCCACTGGTTGGCGATGGCGTCCCGCGCGCGCGGGCCGCTGTCGGTCGTGTCCCCGTCCAGCTTGTAGTGCGCCAGCAGACTGTCTGGAACACTGATCCACGTGGAGTAGGAGTTCAGGTTCTGCACGCCGCCGTTGTCCTCGGCAATAACCCTGAGCTTGTAGCGGCCCTGCTCGGCGTATGTATGGTCGACCGGGTCGGTGAGCAGAATGTTGCTTCCGTTGACTACCGACGGCGCGCTGTCGTCTCCCCAGTCGAAGGTGACCTTGACGACCTGGCCGTCCGGGTCCTCGACCCGTGCAGTCGCCGTCGCGGTCAGGCCGTCGCTCGATACGTTGACGTCGCTGACTTCCGGCTCGCCGCGGTTGTTCGGATGCGTTCCAGCCAACAATTCGACATCGTCGGTGTCCCCGTCGCCGTCCGTGTCCCGCAAGGTCGGGTCGGAGTGCACCTGCACCGGTGTGCCATTCAGCGTGATCCACCAGCCTTCGATCTCGACGCCGTCGTCGAGGGTGTCGCCATCGGTGTCGGCCTGATTCGGATTGGTGCGGTAAAGAAATTCTGCCCGATTGCCGAGGCCGTCCTGATCCGCGTCTTTGATGTATGCCAGCTGTAGCTTGTCGCCAGCCTTCAATTCGATGGCGTCGAAGTCGTAACCGGGCGATCGGATCGGTGAGTAGTAGCGGGTGAACTCGTCGACGCCGTCGAAGAAGGTGTGTGCGACCACCCAGTACCCGAAGGTGGAGGCATCGGCGGCAACATTGCGCACGCGCGTCAGGCCGGGGAACGTGTCGCCGTCGGTGCTGCCGTCGCCGTCGAAATCCCAGGCGATGCTGCCGGTTTCATAGTCGCCGTCGCCGCCCTGATCTTGGTACATGTGCTCCATCAGCGCTTTGCCGACGGTGATGCCGAGGTTGTCGGGATCGGGATTCGCCGCGACGCGGTAGCGCTCCGGGTCGCGCTCGTCACCGTAGTCGATGATGATCGCCACGGTGCGATCGTTGATCTGGGTGGCGCTGTGTGCGAACGCAACGCCCTCCGAGTCGGTCAGCTCTGGTGGCACCGTGCCGAGCACCAAACTGCGGGAGTTGTTCATCACCGCGCGGATTTCGCTCAGGGGCAGGCCCTTGTTGGCATACACGAGCTCGAGGTTCTGCCCCTGAGCCAGCGTAGTGACCGGGAAGCTGCCGATGTTGCTCTCGGCGGTGTCGAACAGAAGGTTGCCAACCGGCTCGAGACGCTTCGGATCCACGATGTTGTGACGCTGCGCGGTAAGCGTGAGATTGTCGACGCGAAAGGCGATGTGCCCGGTGTTCACCAGGTTCGCGGTCGTGACAATCTCGCCTCCGGTGCAGGTCTCGTTGTTCGTCTCGGCGTAGCTCGCCGAACGTGTGTACGCATCGGTGTTGGTCGAGGTTTGTTCCGAGGACCAACCGACCGTCGTGGTGTTGGTCTCCGACGCTGAAACCTCCGAGTTGACGCCGCCGCCGATTCCGTCCGTTCCGAAGCTCGCTTCGGAGCCGACCGTCACCCCGAGCTCGAGAGCCAGGCTCTCCTCACCCGACTGTGAATTGCTGACCGAGCTCGAGGTCTCGTTGGTCTCGGAGGTCGAGAACTCCCGGGTGGCCTCGGTGCCTTCGGTGCAGATGACCGTCAGGCGGGGACGCTCCCCGACCTGCACCTCGAACTTCGGAATGTCCGCGACCAGCGGGTTGAAACGGAACGGGTTGGTGGTCGGATCGAACGAGCGCTCGTTCACTTCTTCCCCATCGTCGTAGCCGTCGCCGTCGGTGTCAGCGAGCAGTGGGGAGGTGCCACTGGTGTTCGTCTCGTAGTTGTCGGAGAGGCCGTCGCCGTCGCGGTCGTCGCCCGAGCCTCTGGTGCCGTCACCGTCGCTGCCGCCGCAAGCACTGATCAGCGCGAGTAGGAACAAAGAGAGCGCGGGGTTGGGTGATCCGTGTCATGAAAGGTCCTTTGGTCGCTACGCCGTTGAGCCGATCCGCAACCGCAGCGACGCCATGCGGAGGTAACGTCGTGAAGCGGTGCGGACGGGTGGGCCGATCCTTCGCATAGTATCCGAACCGCGCTCGAGGAGGTCAACTCTCACGCGCCCGGAACCGCGCCATCGACCATTGGGGCGACCGTCGGGCGCGATGATCGCGACGACACCGTCGCGGTCTCTGTCCGGCACCGCCGATGCTCCCCTCTCGAGGCGAGGCCACCATTTCCACCGCGCTCGCGCATGGTATCGTGGCGTCCAAGGAGCTTGCATGATGAGAACAGCGGTACTACTCGCGATCATCGCGCTCGCATCAGCGGCCGCCGCGGGCGAGACCAGTTGGTCGCAAACCGTGGCCGAGTGGCTCGATCACTACGATCTCGTAGTCGGCAGGTACACGCGCACTGACTTCACTTCCCACCAGGGGAAACGCGGTGCTAGCTGCGAGATTCGTGGCAAATCGATGCTTCGGTGCAGCAAGAAGGGCTCGAGCTCCTTCGAAAGCGCGTCCTTTGATTCCGACGGGCGCGCCCACTACTTCTCGCTGACCTTGACCACCGAAGAGTCGCGCGAGCGATGCGCGGAGATCGGCAAGTACCTCGCAACGAAGTACGGCACGCCCTCTTACGGCATCAAGGGCGGCGGCGGCGGGTACAACTTCCCGAAGAACAGGCGACACATCGAATTCGGGCCGACGAGGGACGTCGCCGGCTGCGTGCTCTCGATTCAAGCTGGCGTTAGGTCGAAGTGAGCTTCTCCGGCGACTAGGCGTCTCCGCGAGAGTCCGCGAACGGCAGCCTGTTCGGGGGCGAGCGAGCCGGTATCGAGCTCGGGAAGGTCGCGCGGCCCGATCTGTTGCGCCCCCGTAGATCATTTCAGGGATTTGGACTAGACCGGAACCGTAGTCTTGGGAGGTTTGAACATGCTGCGAATCAACGTTTGGTCTGTCTTGCTGACGACCCTCGCGGGCTTCGTCGTCGGTTGCTCGAGCGACGACACGGGTCCGGAGGACGCTCAGGATCGTGTTCTCCGGATGAACGAAATCCAGGTCCTTGGGACGCACAACAGCTATCACATCCAGCCGCAGGACTCGATTCTGGAGAACATCGCGCGGTTCGATTCTCAGGAGACGGCGGACAGCCTGGAATACACGGCGCTGCCGCTCCGGGAGCAGTTGGATGCGGGCGTTCGGCAGCTCGAGATCGATATCTTCGCCGACCCCGAGGGAGGGCTCTACTACCCGAGGCGCGGGCTTCGGGTCGTGGGCCCGCCGCCCTACGTTGGACCCGAATCACTGAAGGAGCCGGGTCTCAAGGTCTTGCACGTCCAGGACATCGACTTCGAAACGCATTGCCTGACGTTCATCGACTGCCTCACCACCGTAAAGGAGTGGTCGGACGCCAATCAGAGCCATCTGCCGATCACGATCATGATCGAGGCGAAGGAAGAGGAGATCTCAGATCCGCTCGATCTCGGGTTCACGGTGCCTCTGCTGTTTGGGCCGGAAGAGGTCGACAGCATCGATGCGGAGATCCTTCAGGTCTTTCCCAAGGAGCGCCTCATCGTGCCCGACGACGTACGGGGCGACGCCGCGACGCTCGAAGAAGCGGTGCTCGACGGCGGCTGGCCGACGCTCGTAGAAGCGCGCGGACGCGTGATGTTCGTGTTCTTGAACCGAAGCGAAGCACGCGACCACTACATCGACGGGCACCCCTCGCTCGAAGGGCGGATCATGTTCACCAACTCCGACGAAGGGGATCCGGAAGCGGCCTGGTTCAACGTGAACACTTCGTTGACGGACGGAGAGCGCATGGAAACGCTGATCGACGCCGGCTACATGGTAAGAACCCGGGCCGACGCGGACACCCAACAGTCGCGCGACAACGACTACACGCTTCAAGAAGCGGCCTGGGCGAGCGGCGGCCAGTTCGTCAGCACCGACTACGTGGTGCCGGACCTCGACTTCAGCACGTACTCCGCGGAGGTTCCTGGCGGGTACGTCGGACGCTGCAACCCGGTCTCGGCCCCAGCGGAGTGTGATTCCGAGCTGATTCGCCCATAGGCGCGGCGCAATCGGGCGTTTACGCTGGGCCCGATGGGCTACGCGGAACCGAACCGAGGCGGGGCGAGCGGGAAACAATTACGTATGGATGGGCGGTGGGTGGTGGCCCCACATGATGTCCATGGGCGTAAATGAGCCCTTTTTTAGCAGCAGGGAGGTTGTGATGCGTGGTTCAGCAAAGCTTTTCGCATGGATTTTGGCGGCGAGCATGGCTTTCGTTCTCGGCTGCGGTGGCGATGAAGAAACACCCGGTACCGGAGGGGCGTCAGGGACAGGCGGCACGGCCGGCACTGGCGGCACGGCCGGTACAGGTGGCACGGCCGGTACTGGCGGCACGGCCGGCACGGGTGGCACGGCCGGCACTGGCGGCACGGCCGGCACGGGTGGCACGGCCGGGAACAACCCGCCGGTGATTGACTACCTCGAGTGGGAGTACGGAGACGACTGCACGGGGATTGGGCCGACAACCCTTCAGGTCAAGGTGAGCGCGAAGGACGCGGATGACCCGACCGGAGAGACGCTAACGTACACGGGCACGCTGATTTACTGCGACGATTTCAGTATTACCGCAACCCCGTCGCCGGTGACGGAAACGGTCGATTGCGACCTCTTCACCGGGTTGGAGTTCTTCGAAGTGACGGTCAGGGACCCGCAGGACAACGCGGATACGATCGGCGCATCGTTTGAAAGCGCGACCTGTGAAAGCGGCTGCGTGGAGAACGACGAGGGCACCGAGCCCTGCCCTAGCAACTAGCCCTACGACCCTACTAACCACGGTCAGGTCGTCGTCACCGCGGACGGACGGAGAGAACCAGATTTAGCGAACGGCCGCGCACACCCGGTCGACGTAGGCGTCCAAGCGTTCGGTGATTCCCGGAGTCTGCGCTTCTTCCTCAGGCGTGATTGGATTCACGAAAGAGCCACCGCAGAAAGCCTCATCTAGGGTTTGCCTTAGCTCTTCCGAGTCGCAGGGCGGAAACTCGGACGGCTCGCTGTCCACGAAGATGAGCGCATCAATCGCAGCGCTGCCGTCCGCGATGGCCTGCGTCACTGCCTCATCGTACGCGCGCTGCGCAGCCTCGAAGGCCTCTTGCGCCTCAAGGCTCGCTACCGGTTCCGCCGAGCCACTCATTACCTTTGCCGTCGCCGCCTCGTACAAGCCAAGCGCCGCATCCCGCGTATCCTTGAGGAACTCGAGCATCTCTGCCTTGATGAGCTCGGTGAGAAGTTCCGTGGCGAGGTCGAGAAGCGGCGGCGAATCGAGCACGGAAAAGCGCGCCTCGATGAATTTCGGCACGAGCTCAGTGATGATCTTGTCCGGGTGGCGGGCGAGGTCACCCCACGTCGTCGCCTTCTCGGGCGTCAGGAGTACGAGCCCCGCTTGGTAGGCTTCCTCGCTGAGATCCTTGGCAAGGGTCACGGCCGCGATGTACGCGAACCCTGCCGCCGTACTGAACCCAGGCTCGGGCGCGTTGGCCTGCGTGGTAAACGACGCTTCGAACGCTTGTTCCGCTTCGAGCAGCGTCGTTCTCGCAGCATCTGCCGCCGCCTGGCTCGCTAGGGCGACCTCTTCCGCATCCTCCGCCGCCACGACCCGCGGGTCGGGAAGCGTCGGGCGATTGGCTTCGAGCTCGTCGTCCTCGTAGCAGCGACCGGTGTAGCTGCTCTGCGTGAGGTCAATCCCGTCACCCCGACCGAGCGGGTCAATCCCAAGTGATGCGACCCCAAGAGGAGCGTCGCCCCCGTCGCCTCCCGCGCCTCCCGCTCCGCCTTCGCTACCAGCGCTCTCGCCGCAGCCAAGGAGTGAAAGCGAGGTAAGGACAATCAACAACGATCTAGTCATGCATTCTCCGGGGGAACGGTAATCGAGCACTATACACGCCTCCGCACGCGGCGTTGAAGTTTGACGACCCATGCACCGCACAAGCGCTACGACCCCACCGTGGTTGGCGGTGTGGTGCCTTGCGGGTTGGATTCTGTAGTCATCTCCAGCATGGCATCCGCCGGCGGTTCGGCGAAAGCCGCCAACAACCGTCAGGTCGTCGCTTTCGGATTCGACGCTGCCGAGGGAGATCGCGATCACTTCGTTAACGAGCTCGCAGCGACGGCGCCGTGACGCCGCTGTCGGCAGACTACGGCGTGCCACCTGCTAGTCAGGGCCGCTTATCCGAGGCGTGAGCGCCTCGGCTTAGCCACGGTATGCGCCGCTCGAGCTGATCGATCGCCGCGATCACGAACAACAATGCGATGGTGACGAACAGAGGCGTCCAAAAGAGGCCCAAGCCAATCATCGAGCCCAGGGCGGCAAGCAGCCAGATGATTGCCGCTGTTGTGAGCCCGTGAACGGTCATCCCCTCGTTGATGATCGCGCCGCCGCCAAGGAATCCTACCCCCACAGCAATCTGACCGATCATCCGAGTCGGATCGCCCTGAGTGCCTACGATCGCGGCTCCCATGTAGGCGAAGATCGCGGTCGCGACACAGACCAGCAACCCGGTTCGAACGCCCATTGCTTTGCCGTGCAGCTGGCGCTCCATGCCGATCGCGGCCCCACAAGCAGCAGCAAGGCCAATCTGTAGCCAGAACTCGAGTGTGAAAGCTGGGTCAGTCATATCGCGGCAACGCCAGGCGGTGTCGGCAAATCTTGTTGCTCCCGTAGACTATACGAGCCTCCAGGAAGACTGCAGAATCTGGTTCGAGAAATACTTCGTGCAGTACGTGGGCGAGCGGCCGACTAGGCGGGTAACAGG
>CAVWBW010000010.1:0-6863 GCA_963753395.1 uncultured delta proteobacterium
AAGGTGGGTTTTCGCGGTAGGGTTGCCAAGTAACCGAAACGATTGCGGTTGCGCGGGTGGAGCATGTCCCCCTGAGACACGGGGCAAGTGCGCTATGCGCGGGTATCGTGGTACTCTTGCGATTGTGATGCCGATTCGGCTCCTGGCGCTGTTGCTTTCTATTCCGCTCGCTGCTTCGGGCGTGGCGGGGGTGGCGCTTCACGTTTGTCAGTCGATGGGCGGCGTAGCCGTCAGAGATTGCGAGTGCGACGAGCAGGCGGAGCACGCAAGCCATGGTGGCCACGGCGCGCACGCTCAGCATGCTCTCGGCGCCAAGCTACAAGAGCCGCCCTGCTGCACGGTCGAGCTGACAGACGCCAGCGCTGTCGTCGCAACCCATGAAGTGTCCACGGTACGGGTCGACAACGCTGCAATCGCACTCGTCGGATCGAGTGCCTCGTCTGTCCTTAGCCCCCGGCTCGCATGTGATCTGGGGCTCCTCCGTGAGCGCGCGCCGCCCAACATTCACGGGCCGCCGATCTTCGTTCGCAACTGTGCCTTCCTGAATTGAGCCCGCGCGTCGCGCTCGCTTGAGCGTCGACCTGCGCGCGTCCTTCGACGCGCTCCGCGGAAATTCAATCAGAGGAGGAAGCAATGGAAAGGAATGTCCCGAAAGGGATGGTGAGACGTCCAAACCACGTCGCCGTGCTCGTGGCCGCGGCGCTCGCGGGGACAGCGGGATGCCGTGGCACGTACGAGTCGTCCACGAAAGACGACCTCGCGACGGCCGCATCGGTCGTCGCGCGCGAGGAAGCGTCTCCAAAAGAGCCGGTGCTCGATGGAAGCTTGAGATCGTATGTGGCTCACGCGCTCGCCCGGAATCCGAACCTGCGCGCGTCGTTCGAGCGATGGCGGGCGGCCACGATGCGGATCTCGCGTGCGCGACGCATGCCGGAGCCGGTCGTCAAGTACAGCTATTTCGTTCGAAGCGTCGAAACGCGCGTCGGGCCTCAGCAACACAAGCTGAGCCTCATGCAGTCGTTTCCATGGCCGACGGCCTTGAGCGCTGGGGCGGATGCGGCCTCCGCGAAGGCGCGTGCCGCCCAGCGGCGCTTCGATGCGGAGGCGCTGGACGCGCGACAGGCCGTGGCCGACGCCTATTGGCGGCTCTGGTTGGTGCACGAGGAGCACCGGCTGACGATGGAGCACGACATCGTCCTGGAAACGCTTGCCGGCACGGTCCGCGGTCGTGTGCGCACCGGTGACGCTTCGCTGGCCGACCTCAATCAGGTCGAGCTCGGCATCTCGCGCCACCACGACCATCACGGCGCACACCGGGAAACCGAGCGGGTTGCCTCGGCAGAGCTCGTACGCGCGATCGGCGCGGAATCGGGGCGGAGAGAGCTTGGCGCTACAGACGAGCCATTCGAAGGACTGCCAGCAGACTCCGAGCTCGCGCTCCGCCGTGACGCCGAACGACACCCTCGTGTCGAAGCCGCCGATCTGATGGCGACCTCGAGCGACTCGCAAGTCAAAGCCGAAGCCGCGGAGCGAGCGCCGAGCCTGCTCGCAGGTCTCGATTGGATCTCCGTGGGCAAGGGGGTGCTTCAGGTGCCGGACAATGGCCAAGATGCCGTCATCGTCACGGCCGGGCTCAGCGTGCCCCTTTGGGGACCGAGCTACCGTAGCTCGATGGATGCCGCGCGAGCGGAGGGTGCGGCGCACCGCGCGGACCGCGACGCCGCCCGGCAAGCCGCCGACGCTCATCTGGAAGCAGCGCTGTCCGCCGTGCGAGACGCACAACGTAGAATCGACCTCTATCGGGACACGCTCATCCCTCAAGCGGAGACGACCTTCCAATCGGTGCTGGGCGGCTATCAGAGTGGTCGCTCGACGGTCGCATCGGCCCTTCTCGCGCAAAAAGATCTGCTCGAGCTGCAGCTCGTGCTCGCACGAAGCCGCGCGCGGCACGCGAGGGCGTGGGCCGTGCTGGAGGCCGTCGTCGGACGCACCGTCGAACCTGCAATTCAAGGAGAGCGACCATGAACGACACGATCAAACATCGACTGGCGAATCGCGGTCCATGGATTGCGCTCCCAATCGCGGCCATTGCTGGTTTTGCGCTCGGTGGGTGGCTTCTTGGCAACCCCGCGAAGCCTTCCGCGGACGTCGAGCTCCACTCCCACGAAGCAGAGTCCACGATTTGGACCTGCTCGATGCACCCGCAAATCGTGCGAGGCGAGCCCGGCCAATGTCCGCTTTGCGGCATGGACTTGATTCCTGTTGAAGGGTCTGCGGCGAACCAAGCGGAAGCCCACCGCGTGTCACTCTCTGAGCGGGCCAGGATCCTGGCTCGCATCCGAACGGTTGAAGCCAAGCGCCTTGGCTCCGGCGGGATCGAACGCCGCCTGCTCGGGCGGATCGACTACGACGAGACGAGCCTCCGAACCGTGACGGCATGGATCGGGGGACGAATCGAGCGGCTGCATGTCAGCACCACTGGCGAGCGCGTGAAACGGGGGCAGGTGATCGCGACACTCTACAGCCCGGAAGTGTACAACGCGCATCAGGATCTCATTCAGGCGAGACAACAGTTCGAACGACTCCAAGAACGGGCGACGCCAAGCGCCGGTAGGGCCGCGGAGGCTGCTTTCAATGCCGCACGTGATCGCCTACGGCTCCTTGGCGTTCCAGACGGAGAAGTTCGAGCGATGGAGCGGGCGGACAAGCCGTCGGAGCGGGTTCGCATTCGTACTCCCTTTGGCGGCACGGTCATCGAGCGACTCGCCACGCAAGGCAGCTATGTGCAGACTGGAAGCGGGCTCTACCGAGTAGCAGATCTGTCAAAGCTTTGGGTGCAACTCGACGCCTACGAAAGCGACCTTTCGGCAATGAAGGCGGGCCAAGAAGTGCTGCTGAGAGTCGAAGCATTGCCGGGCGAAAGCTTCGAAGGTCGCGTCACGTTCGTCGACCCTGTTCTCGACCCCAAGACGCGCACTGCGCGTGTGCGCGTCGAGGTCAAGAACCAAGACCGACGCCTCCGCCCCGGAATGTTCGTCGAGGCGAATGTGAAGAGCGCCGCGTCGACGAGGCCGGAGCGAGAGGCACCCGTAGTCGTTCCCGAGACGGCGCCGCTGTTCACCGGCCGCAGGTCGGTCATCTATGTGGAAGTACAGGGTGCGGAGGCCCCGACCTATGAAGCCAGAGTCGTCACCCTCGGACCGCGGATGGGTGAGCTCTATCCCGTCCTCTCGGGGTTGGCCGAAGGTGAAAGGGTCGTCGTCCACGGCGCTTTCGCCATCGATGCGGACCTTCAGATCCAAGGTGGCGATTCGATGATGAACCTCGGAGACGAGAACAACCGCACGCAGGAGCATCAGCATTGACTTCCAGCGAAAAGCCGAACCCAAGCGAAATCGTCTCCCCAAGATGGGAGGCGTTTCTTCGCTTCTTCGTCGACAACAAACTGATCGTCTTCGTACTGATCGCGGGGATCTTCTCCGCGGGCGTCTATGTCTCACCGTTCGATTGGCAGCTAGGCGATATGCCTCGCGATCGTGTCCCGGTAGATGCGATCCCGGATATCGGCGAGAACCAGCAGATCGTCTTCACCGAGTGGCAAGGCCGCTCGCCGCGCGACGTCGAAGACCAGATCAGCTATCCGCTCACGACTGCGCTGCTCGGCATCCCCGGCGTTCGCACTGTCAGAAGCTCCTCGATGTTCGGCTTTTCAACCATCTACGTGATCTTCGAAGACGGCGTGGAGTTCTATTGGTCACGCTCGCGCGTCCTCGAAAAGCTCGCGTCACTTCCCGCTGCCACCCTTCCCGACGGTGTCGCGCCGGCGCTCGGCCCTGATGCTACCGCGCTAGGCCAGGTCTTCTGGTACACCCTCGAAGGCCGCGACCCCGAGGGAGATCTCGTTGGCGGGTGGGATCTCCACGAGCTTCGGTCGGCACAAGACTGGACCGTGCGCTTTGCGCTCCAATCAGTGCCTGGCGTTTCCGAAGTCGCCTCGGTCGGCGGCTACGTTCGCGAGTACCAAGTGGATGTCGACCCGGAAGCGATGCTCGCCAGCGGCGTGACGATCGAACAAATCGCCGGGGCCGTGCGCGAGTCCAACTTGGATGTCGGCGCACGAACCCTCGAAATCAACCGCGCCGAGTACCTAGTGCGCGGATTGGGCTTCATTCGCGAAGTCGGCGACCTCGAGCAGACCGTCATCGCGACCCGGAGGCACACCCCTATCCGCATCGCGGATGTTGCGCGAGTCGCGCTGGGCCCTGCACAACGGCGCGGCGCGCTTGACGACGCGGGTGCAGAGGCGGTCGGCGGGGTCGTCGTCGTTCGCTATGGCGAGAACCCCCTCGAAGTCATTCAACGCGTGAACGCCAAGATTGAGCAGATCGCGCCGGGGCTACCAAAGCGCACGCTGGAGGATGGAACGACGAGCCAGATCACGATTCATCCGTTCTACGATCGAACCAAGCTGATTCATGAGACTCTCGACACGCTCTCGACCGCGCTGTTCCAGCAAGTGCTGGTGACCATCCTCATCGTACTCGTGATGCTCAGAAACCTGAGAACGTCGTTGCTGATCTCTGCCGTGTTGCCTCTCTCCGTCCTCGCCGCATTCATTGCGATGAAGGCCACGGGAGTAGACGCCAACATCATGGCGCTCGCCGGAATCGCGATCGCCATCGGCACGATGGTCGACATGAGTATCGTGTTCACCGAGAACATCGTCACGCACTTGGCGAGCGCGCCGACCGAGCAGAGCCGTGCGCGCGTCATTGCCCACGCCACAGCCGAAGTCGCCCCTGCCGTGGTGACCTCCGCCCTGACGACGGTCGTGAGCTTTCTTCCCGTGTTCGCCCTGTCTGCGGCGGAAGGGAAGCTGTTCAGGCCCGTGGCGTACACCAAATCGTTCGCGATCGTGGCGGCGCTTCTCATATCGATGCTCGCCTTGCCCGCACTCGCACACCTCGTTCTCAAGCCGCGGGAAGGCACCCAATCAAACGCTAAGGTCGGCCGCGTCTGGCTCGCGCTCATCGTCGTGCTGGTAACCGTCATGCTGACGCGAGACTGGCTCCCCCTTGGACCGGGCCATCACTTCATGACGAATCTCATCTTCGTCGTGGCAACGATCGGTGGGCTCCTGCTCGCGTTCTTCCTTTTTCAACGGATCTACGCAACTGTGCTTCGTTGGGCGCTGAGCAACAAGACCCTCGCGCTGAGCTTGCCAGTGCTCGTTCTTGTGGGCGGGCTCGCTTCCTGGTCGAGCCTCGGGCGGGAGTTCATGCCACCTTTTGATGAGGGCTCCTTCCTCTACATGCCTACGACCATGCCGCACGCATCGTTCGGTCAGGCGCTCGACATGCTGCAGACGATGGACGCGGCGATCCAAGAGATCCCGGAGATCGACAGGGCTGTCGGAAAGCTCGGGAGGGCCGAAAGCCCGCTGGACCCTGCGCCGATCTCGATGTTCGAAACAGTGGTCACCTACAAGCCCGAGTTCGGTGTGAACGACAACGGAGACCGTGTGCGCCATTGGCGCGATCACATCCACTCTCCTGAGGACATATGGAACGAGATTGTCAAAGCCGCCGCTGCGCCTGGGCTCACTAGCGCGCCCATGCTGATGCCAATCAACACACGGATTGTCATGCTGCAAAGCGGAATGCGGGCCCCAATGGGCATCAAAGTCTATGGGCCGGATCTCGAGACGATCGAGGCGTTCGGCTTGAAGCTCGAAGCCGTGCTCCGTGACGTCGAGGGCATCCGATCCGAAACCGTCTTCGCGGACCGAGTGGTCGGCAAGCCCTACATCGAGATCGACATCGACCGGGAGGCGATCGGGCGCTACGGCCTGACGATCGGCGGTGTGCAGGATGTCATCCAGATCGCTCTTGGCGGCCAGACCTTGACGCGCACCGTCGAGGGCCGTGAGCGCTACCCCGTGCGCGCACGCTACATGCGCGAGGAGCGGGACAGCATCGAGGCCATCGGGCGGGTGTTGGTGTCCGCGCCGGCGGGCGAGCAGATCCCACTCGAGCAGCTAGCCGAGGTTCGATACGTGAAGGGACCTCAAGTGATTAAGTCCGAGGACACGTTCCTCACCAGCTATGTGCTCTTCGACATGCAGCCCGCGCTCTCCGAGGTGGAGGTCGTGAACGAGGCACGCGCGCATCTATCGGCCAAGATCGAGAGCGGCGAGCTCGAGGTGCCAGCGGGGGTGAGCTATCGATTCGCAGGTAGCTACGAGAACCAGGTTCGCAGCGAGCAACGCTTGCTCCTGTTGATTCCGGTCGCGCTCGTGCTGGTCTTCCTGCTGCTGTACCTCCAGTTCCGACGGGTGCTGACAACGCTGATCATCTACTCCGGAGTCGTCCTGTGCGTAGCCGGCGGCTTCATACTCATCTGGCTCTACGGCCGGCCGGGCTTCCTCGGATTCGAGGTCTTCGGCACCGACATGCAGCACCTGTTCCACGTCGGAACGATCAACTTGTCGGTGGCGGTCTGGGTCGGTGTGATCGCGCTCCTCGGCATCGCGACGGACACCGGGGTGGTCATGGCGTCGTACCTCGCGCAACGATTCCAAGCTTCGCCGGCAAGCACGGTGGCCGAAGTGCACGAGCGCACGGTCGAAGCGGGACAGCGTCGAGTCCGCCCGTGCCTCATGGCGACTGCAACGACGGCGCTCGCGCTGCTGCCCGTCATCACGTCGCAGGGCAGAGGGGCCGACGTGATGGTTCCGATGGCGCTCCCATCGGTCGGGGGCATGGGCGCGATCTTGCTGACGCTCTTCGTCGTGCCCGTGTTGTATGCCTGGGTGGAGGAACGCAGCCTTCGAGACTGACGGCGACCCCAGTTATTGGAGGAGC
>CAVWBW010000011.1:0-10999 GCA_963753395.1 uncultured delta proteobacterium
TCGGGAACGGAAACACGCGCTTCAACATCAGGGAAGGATCCTCCCGTCGTCGCGGAAACTGCGGAGGTGCCCGGAGGATTGCTCTGTAGTCTCGTGCGTTGGCGCCCGCCGGCGGGCCGCCGTCCATGCGCCAGCGTGAGTCCCCTAAGTCCATGAAAACAGGAGATACTGGTTCGGCATTCTTTTCGCTGCCGTCCAGCCGATATGACTCGACCTCGCATCGTCGTTCCGGGCACCACCCTCGCGCTCTCGCGTCGCACCACCCGTCGCCACTTCTTGCTCAATCCAGACGAGGCCCGACAGATGGAGCGGATCTACTGGTATTGCTTGGGCCATGCCGCGCAGGTCAATGGCGTGGTGGTGCACGCCGCCTGCCTCATGTCGACCCACGCCCACGAGGTCATCACCGACGTCCGGGGCGAATACCCGCGGTTCCTGGAAACGTTTCACCGAAACCTAGCGTTGTGCACCAAGGCCTTGCGAGGATGGCCCGAGGAGGTCTTCAACAAGCGAAGCAGCGGTGCCCATGCTCTTGTGACACCGGAGGCCATGATTGAGTCCATCGCCTACCTCATCGCCAACCCGGTCGAGGCGCTGGCAGTCCGCTACGCGAAGGACTGGCCCGGGGCACATACCCTCCCGGCGCACGTCGGCACCCGCGTCATCCGGGTCAAGCGACCGCCGCACTACTTCGACCCCAACAACACCAACTGGCCCGAAGTCATCGAACTTCGGCTGGAAATGCCAGTAGCCCTCGAACTCGACTACGGCGCGGAGCTTGCACGGGAGCGCATCGCGGCGCGGGTGCGACAGCGGCGGCACCAGGCGTGGAATAGGGCGAAGCGCACCGGCCTGGCATTTGTCGGTCCGAGGCGCGTGCTGCGGCTCGCGCACACCAAACGCGCCAAGAGCTACGAGGTGTTCGGGAGCTTGAATCCTCAATTCGCAGCGGCTGGGCATCGAGGCGCGGCGACCGAGGCGGTCAAGCGATTGCGCGCGTTTCGTGCGCAGTACACACGCGCCCTGGCGAAGTGGACTGCGGGAGACCGCAGTGCCTGTTTCCCCGAGGGCACCTGGTGGATGCGCGTCTGCCACGGGGCTCGATGTGGACCAGGACCGTAGACTCAGCGGCTACTCCAACTAACCCGGTCTGCGCAGATCGATCGCAGGTTGCCCGAGTGGTGGCTGGGTCGATGTGCGGCTGCGACACGGCAGCTATCGCGTTCAGCGGCTAGATGACACCCACACGCGACGGTCGAGACCCGTAGGACGCACCACGTGTCTATCCGAACCCGCCCAACCCCCCTCGAGTCGCGCTCTAGTCCCGCCCCGCTCTTGCCGCCCCGCTCTTGCTTCGGAGACCGCCGACCTCGGTTGGATCTCTTCCGTCACGCGAATCAATCTCGTTGGCTCTGGGTCGCCCTGCTCGTCGCGGTACTAGAGAGCATGTCGCGTAGAGCGCGAAGCGCAAAGGGCGTTTATATCGGCTATCAGCGACACATCGAGTGCAAGCGTGTTGAGGCGCCTACGCGCCGAGGCCGGGCTTGCCGTCTCCGTCCGCCATGCCCTATCCTGAAATGTCGTGTCGGGATAGGGAGCGTCGGATCATGCGTCTTGTAGCTTGGACTCTGTTGTTTGCAGCATTTGCGGTTGGCGGCTGCGGCTCTGAGGCAGGTGGCGGTGCAGGGGTCGCGGGCTCTGGCGGCCAGGCCGGGGTCGGCGGCGCGGCCGGGATCGGAGGCGTTGGCGGCGCGGCGGGGACCGGCGGCGTTGGCGGCGCGGCTGGGATCGCAGGCGTTGGCGGCGTTGGCGGCGCGGCCGGGATCGGAGGCGTTGGCGGCGTTGGCGGCGTTGGCGGCGTCGGCGGCATGGCTGGCGGCGGGGGCACCGTTCCTGCCGCCGTAATGTCCGACGACTTCCATGGCGGAATCCTCAACACTCAGCTCTGGCAGGTAGTCGATCCGCAGGACGACAGTAGCGTGTCCTTCGCCGGTGCCGGCACGCCCGATGCGCAGCTGCTGCTTTCGGTACCGGCGGGCACCGTGCACGATCCGTGGAGGAGCAACAACACGGCGCTGCGGGTCATGCAGGCCGCCGCCGATGTGGATTTCGAGATTGAGGTGAAGTTCGAGTCTGAGCCGACGCAACGGTACCAGACACAGGGGCTGCTGGTGGAGCAGGACACCGCGAACTACCTCCGCTTCGACGTGTTTAGCGATGGGAGCTCGCTGACGATCTACAGCGCTAGCTTTGTCGATGGCGCCGAGACTGTGTACGTCCGCGATCCCATTCCGTCGACGCCGACGATTTTTCTGCGCTTGGCCCGTACGGGCAACGAGTGGACGGCGCGCTACTCGTCTGACGGTGTGAGTTGGATCACGGCGACGAGCTTCTCTCATGCGCTCGCAGTGACATCGGCCGGTGTCTTCGCGGGCAACTTCGATCCCAACCCCGCGTATACCGCAGTGGTCGACTACTTCTTCAGCACATCTTCTCCGATCGTGCCGGAAGACGGGCTCCTGTGTGATCCCGCCGATGAGTTTGAGATCGTGACGGCATTCACTGGTGAGGGCAGCGTTCTTCTGGAACCGGCGCAGAGCAGTTATTCCTGCGGAACCGTCGTCACCCTGAGGGCCGAGCCGGATCTTGGGTCGATGTTCGCGGGCTGGGACGGGGCGATCGCAGAGAACAGGACCCCGGTCGTCTTTGCGATCGAGCGGGACATGTCGGTGACAGCGAGCTTCGTGCCGGACGTGCTCCCGCCCCGAATCCGCAACGTCAGGGTCGCGGCGATTGAGACCTCAGCCACGGTCAGTTGGGATGCCGACGAGCCCAGCATCGGCCGGGTCGAGTACGGCCTCACGCCCTTGCATGAGTTGGGTTCCGTAGCGTCGAACACACTCGCGACAACGCACTCGGTGACCTTGCCAGCGCTCGCTGAGGACACCCACTACCACTACCGCATCACGGCGGAAGACCCCGTAGGCAATAGCGCGAGCAGCGCGGACGCCCTCTTCACGACCACGAACAGCACGGGTGGGCCCAACATCGATGTTTGGTACGGCCCCTATCAAACCTTCGGGCAGGCCGGCGTGCCCCAGCGATTCATCAATATCCTAGGCAAAGTCAGCGACGCGGATGGTCTTTCGTCTCTGACCTACTCCCTTGGTGGAGCTCTTCCCTTGCCGCTGTCGGTGGGTCCGGACAACGCGCGACTTGCAAGTACGGGAGATTTCAACGTCGAGCTCGCGTACTTGAGTCTTCCTGCAGGGGTCAGTGATGTGACGGTGCGCGCAGTCGACGGGCTGGGAAACGAAAGCGTAGCGCTCGTGGAAGTCGAGTACATCGACGACGTCGCGACTCCGGAGACCTACAGCATCGATTGGAGCACGGTGTCGGACGTTTCAGAGGCCGCACAGATCGTCGATGGGAAGTGGGCGCTCGGGAGTGACGGCGTGCGGGTCGTGGAGACCGGCTACGATCGCTTGATCGCGATTGGCGATCTAGCCTGGGTCGACTACGAGGCCACCGTAGAGTTCACGCTGAACGCGCCCGCCGATCCAGATGAGGCGCCCATCGTTGGACTTGCGATGCGATGGACCGGGCACTTCGATTGGGACGGCAGGCAACCCCGGCACGGCTGGTATCCGTTGGGGGCGTTGCTTGCCTACACGTGGACAAGCGACCCACCGTACACTGGGCTTGCCCGCTGGGGCAGCAACGGATCCAAAGGCAGAGCTGTCGGGCTGACCCCGGAGCCGTCCGTGGGTGTGCCCCAGATCCTCAAGATGCGCGGCGAGACTCTACCGAGCGGTGATGTGGAATACAGCCTGAAAATGTGGCCGATCGGGCAAGTCGAGCCCGGCGTGTGGGGCATCACGTACGTCACGGACACGCCGCCCGCGGCGGGCTCTCTTCTGCTCGTTGCGCATCACCTCGACGTCACCTTCGGGGATCTTGCGATCGTACCCGTAGGCAACTAGCGCCGCCTCGACCCTCGAGCTGGGAAGCCTGGTCTCGTAGCCTATCGGGCTCAAGATGTGGCGGACGCCAACCAGGGTGCGGTCGCCCGTCGCCCACTCTTCACGTTGCTGTCTTTGCTTTTCAACGAGACGGGGTTCGGCGGAGGTGGCGCCGGATAGCCTCGCGAATGGCCTCGAAGTCGGCGTTGGCGTGCGCGACGACGCCCTTCCAATGGCGCTCGCTGCCGAGAGGCTTCGACTGATAGAGACCAACGAAAGTCACCGGTGCTTCTTTCATCTCTTCGGCGAGTTTCTGCATCGCGGGAAGGCTCGCTTCGCAGTAGGGGCAGGTGTCGGTCCAGAAGCGCACGACTACGACACGACCCCGAAGGTCACGGAGCCGAAGCGGCGTCGAGCTCGCCCACTCTGGGCCCACAAGCCATTCCTTGGCCTTGGGTCCCGAGGAGATCGGCTCCCGCGGCCTCGCTCTCCTGGATCTCACGCTGCCGCATTGGCATCTGATCGACGAGGCGGAACACGAGCGCGGGCAGGTCGGCCGTCTCGGTGGTCCACTGGCCCTTCACTCCTCCGTCCTTTCCGATCAGCGTGACTCGACCTCGCGCCCGCTTCTCGATCTCAGATGCGAGTCGGAGGCGCACCGGCCTCGAGGTCTTTGGGAGTTGCTGAAGATAGCCGTCGTCGCCCTTCCGGAACAGAAGCAGATTCCGCGCCGACAATGCCGCCGAGTGCGCTGCCCAGTCCGGCCGATCCGAGAGTGACTCCTTCGCGTCGAGTAGAATCACGCGATGCTTCCACCGCAGCGATTCGAGAGTCACGAGCTCATGCGCCTTGGCCGAGACGACGAGCCAGCACGCCAGAATCAGCGAGGCCGCACCGAGAATGATTCGCACCCGTCTATCGTCGAGCCCTGCGGCCCCCACCGCAAGCCAACTCAGGGTGATCAGCTCGCCGGTCACGGGCCGGTATTGAACTTGGGACCGGATCGACAGGACCTCCCGGCGGCGGCGAGAAGCTGCGTCTGATCGCCGTTGGGTAGAATCGACTTCATCTCAGGCCCCTCCGGACGCGGCCATGTCGTGAACCGAAGCCCTTTTCTTGGGGTGTACCTTGATCGCAAGCGCTCGAGGGTCCGTACGAAGACGCTCTGCCGGTGCGGGAAATCGTTAAATCAGCGCTCGACCCAAACACAGCCTCAGACCCGTTCTTCTACGCTGACGCCGACAAGGACGACGAGCACGAGTGACCCTCGAACACCGCGGAGCGCCTACAAGCTTCGGAATCGCCTCGGCGGCATCGGTCCGGAGGCAGGCGTTCGCGTTGACCTTCTTCTTGAGAAGGCCCTCGGTGCGAATGCGCTTTTGGGTGCTATCGAGCGCGGGGATGCTGCGCTGTGCACTCGCGTGAGCGTGGCCAAGGACCATTTGCGCGTACGGCTCCTCCCGAACGTCCTCCTTGTGCTCGGTCAGGAACGCGGCGGCTTCCTTCCGACGGCCTTGCGCGAGCATCTCCGCGGCGGTCTGTGCCTCTCGCCCATGCTTGGGCTCGACCAATCGTGTGAGTGGACCGCAATCGCCCTCCCCGGCCGTGAGCAGCCGGCAGCCAGACCTTCCCAGGTTGGATCTCCAAGGAGCGGTCCCCCAACCTCGGAGGGTTCGCTCCTCAACCGAGGCGGCTTCCGTGTGCCACGCAGTGGTCAGCCGACATCTGGGTCGTACACGTAGTAGGTGAAGTCGCACTCGAATGAAGCTTGGCTATGATAGTCCCCAAGGAGCTTGAGTCCTGCCTGCGAGCCCACATTGTTGACGTAGATCGGTGCGTTAAAGGACTCGGAGAAAGGCGCCGTGACAATAGTCTGGTAGGAGCCACTGCCCCCGCTCTGGGCTTGTGCGATGAGCGGTGGGACGAACGTGAGGAGACGCGCGCCCGACGCGTTTTCGATGATGAACCGCCCTCGACTCGAGGTCTCGAAGCTTGGTCGCTGACAGGCCACGCGTGTAATGAACACATGGCCCGGCTCGAGCGCGATTGGAAATCCGCTGTCGTTAGTGCCGGAAATGGCCACGGTGCTGAGATGCTGAGTCAACTTGCCAGACAGGACGAGCTCAAACAGGCTGTCGTTCGGCACCGTTGCAGCGTGGACCGTCGGTTCGTTGATGACCTCTACGCCGATCGTGTCGGGAACGACGCAGTTGCAATCACTGCCGCTCCCTGCGTCCCCATCCGGTTGCGCGTCCACCGCAGTCGGGCCGGTATCGCAGGAGTAAACGAGTGCGACTACGATCAAGACACTGACAAACAGCAAAGCGTGGGCATTGGGAGCAACTGACGACATGGGCACCTCCTACAGCGGAGGACGCTATCACACGACGCAACCCAGCCACGACTCGCTCTTTAGCGGAAAGCTCGCTGTGGAGGAGCAGCAACCGCACGCTGGTTGGCGTGTTTCGCCGAGCCGCCGGCGGATGCCATGCTGGAGATGACTACAGAATCCAACCCGCAAGGCGCCACACCGCCAACCACGGTGGGGTCGTGTCACAAGGGTGGGGCGCCGCTGCTTCAGTCGCAGTCTCCGCTCGGTGGAAGCCCGGAGCAGCCATCGAAGCTCGGGGTGCACTCGCTTTCGCACCGACATTGCACGCAAGTCGGCGAGGCGAGATCGGTGCCACCTGCTCCCGCACAGTCGGTCATCATGCACGCCATCTCGTCCCCGTAGCAGGCAGCGCAGGTCACAGACAACGCCGATCCGGTGATGTCCTCCGTGAGATCTCGCGCACACCGCGCGACGGACTCAGAGAGCGCTGCAGCGGTTTCGCCGGGACAGCCAGCGAAAGCGCAGACCAGCACTGCTTGCGCCTCCGCTCCGCAACCGTCGTTTTGTGGAATCCACGCGAGCGAGCCAAATACGCAGTCGTTGGCAATGGCGCTTGCCACCTCGGTGCCGGCACGCAACATCCCTCCGCTGTCGGTACCGCCAACCACGGTGGGGTCGCAATTTCAGATGCTCTGGGGTGGAGGTACTGCGGGTCATCGTTTCGCTTGTCCTCTCGCGGAGTTTGCGCGATATGGTGCTTCGGTGTCTGAAAGCGGATGGTTCGAGGAGGGGAGCGCGTCCCCGATGGAAGGAGTGAGGTCATGACCAAGCGAGCATTGCTCCACGCGTTGATTGCGACGTGCGGGCTACTCGTCCTCCATGGATGCAAGACGAACACAGCCAAAGACGCAAATCGAAGCCCCGAGGTGGTCCTCGAGCAGGGAACGCCGCCGTATCTTCCGCTTCGCTACGCGATTGCGGAGGGGGCGACGACGACCTCCACCATCGAGCTCTCGGTCCCGACGCAGACGATGGTCACGAGTGAAGGCGAAGCGTTGACGAAAGCGCCCGGCCTTCGGGTTGTCGTTTCCTCCGGTCCAGCGGTGAAGCTCGGGAACGGAAACACGCGCTTCAACGTCAGGATCGTTGACGCCACGGAGATCCTTCCTGAAGGAACCGAGGCCGAAGTTGAGCGCGATTTAACGACGAGCGCCGCGCTTCTGAGGAATGTCGGCGGATCGATCGAGGTCGATGACCGCGGGGTCGTCCAACGGAGCGAGCTCAACCAGGCCGCGAAGAACCCAGATCTGCCGATGCGGCTCATGATGACAATCATGCAGGTACGCTCCTCGCTCGCGCGTGTGATCTTCCCCGTTTACCCGGTCGGGGTCAGTGGTCGTTGGGAGACGCGGAAACGGATCCAGATGTTTGGCTTCGATATCGAGCAGGTGGACCGGTACACCATCACGCAGAGGGTCGGGGACGAGCTGAGACTCCGCGTCGAGATCGCGGAAAGCGCGCCAAGGCAAACCGTAAGCTTTCAGGAAGAGGGCATGGAGGTCGAGCTGGAGTCGCTCTCGGTAACCGCTCGGGGTGACCTCGTGGTCGACTTCGGTGCGCTCGAAGCGAGCGGGCGGGTTGAAGGTCGGGCCACCGAGGTACTCTCGGTCAAGCGGGACGGGCGCAACGAGAGAATCGAGCTCGACAGCATGTTTCGAATTGATATCGCGGTGCAGCCGGGGTCGGGCGACACCCACGCCCCGTGAGTGAGCCACATCGTCTATCACGGTGCGCTCGCACCAACGTGACTTCGGTGGCTCGTCGGCACGCTCCTCAATCGAGGATATGACCTTGCAGCTTCAGGGCGAGGAAGGTGCAGATCAAGTGCTTGGCGCTCTGCGCGAGCGTGGTTTCGACGCACGACTGCTCGATTGAAGAGCCGAGGCGGCGAAACCAGTGCCACCGATCACCCACGTGCTTCTGCCACGGTCTGTTCCTATCGAACGCAGAGCCAATGTGAGGCAGTGTCTGTCCTACCTCAGTCTTGTGCCTTCTGCGAACGACTGGAATGCCGGGATCACGACCACGCCTTTCCCTTTGTCGCTCAGAGGCTCGGCGGGTTCTACGGTCGCATTGCTCGGATAGGTACTGCCATCGTAGCGGAGTCGGGCGTCATGGCCCGGGAGGATGCTGCCGCCAGCAACGCGGACGATGAGATCTCGCCAGCCGTTTGTCATGCTCTCGGCGATCACAATCGGCGGTCGGGTCACCGAGATTCGCGTCAGCAGTTTGAGCGCCCCATCGACTTCGGTGAAGACCAAGGTGCTGCAACCGCCGGTACCACACACGCTCGGTCCGGCGAGGTGGACGATCCACTCGGAGACCTGGTCGTCGTCGAGGTCGACCTTCGCGGAGAAATAGTGAATGGGCCCCCGCTCGTCGCCGAGAAGCTCCTGCAGTGCGGGTTCGAACGCTGCGGGTCTCTCTGTTTCTGCCTTCGTGCACCCAGTCGACGCGATCCAGACGACGAACGTCCATGAAAGCAGCCAGGTGGAGCTTGGTCTTCTTGCACCCCTCATGCTTGGGAGAACGCCACGTTCGAGGTCTCCATTCCCGCTCTATCCAGCCTGCCTGCGATCCGTGCTACCTCCGGTTGATGGGGCGTTCTTGGACTCACTGGGGCCTGACCCACGCCGCGCTCGTCGTGGCACTCCTGATGGGGGGCTGTCCTTCGAAGCCGGTGGAGCAGGCGAAGCCGGTGGAGCAGGCGAAGCCGGTGGAGCAGGCCACAGAGGCGCCGCGTGACGTTGTCGTTGACCGCGCGATGTCGTTTTACGAGACGCGGGCCTACTACGAGCGGCCAGTCGTCGCGACGGCAGTCCCCGAGGGCCTGGTCGACTTGCGCGCCGAGACCTGTGGCGCCTGCCACGAGGAGATCTACCAAGAGTGGTCGGTGAGTACGCATCGACGCGCGTGGCTCGACGACGCGCAGTTTCAAAAAGAGCTCGAGAAGTCGCGCGGCGCGGACGACCCCACGCGCGGCGACGTGAGCTGGTTGTGTGTGAACTGCCATACGCCCGTGGTCGCACAGCAGGAGAAGCTCGTCGTGGGCTTGACCGACGGACGGATCGATCGACCCCAATACGAGAGAAATCCGACTTTCGACGAGGCCTTGCAGCGCGACGCCGTCACCTGCGCGACCTGCCACGTCCGGGACGGCATCGTGTACGGCCCGTACGGAGACACCCAAGCACCCCATCCCACGGCCAAGGACGAGAACCTCTTGAAGGTCGATGTCTGCACGCGCTGCCATCAGGCAGAACGTCTCTACACCTCGGAGAACCTGGGATGCTTCTTCAGCACGGGACGCGAATGGGCCGCGTCGAGCTACTCGGAAACCGGTCAAACCTGCCAGAGTTGCCACATGCCCGAGATCGAACGGAAGTTGGCCTCGGCGTTCGATACCCCCATCCGCAAAACGCGGCGGCACTGGTTCGGCGGGTCGCTCATCCCCAAGAAGCCGGAGTACGAAGCCGAGATCGCGCCGCTACGGGAGATCTACGGGAACGGGTTGACCATCACGACGCACGCCGTCACCGCAGAGCTTCGCGCCCTCGCCGAAGAGGCGCCCGCCCTCGCGAAGCAGGACCGGGCCCTGGCAGCGAAGAAGACCCTGCTGTGCCGGCGCTGCAAGAGCGAGCTCGCCGTCGTCATCGCAAACGACCGCGCCGGGCACTACATGCCGAGTGGTGATCCCGAGCGCCATGTCGATGTAGAAGTCGTGGTACGACGAGGCAGCAAGGTCGTCGGACGCGCGTGGACCAGGATCGGCTCCCGCTACGCTTGGTGGCCCGAGGTCACCCTGCTCGCCGACACTCGTATCCCGCCCGGCCAAAGACGGGTTTTGATCGTGCCCGTTCCGTCCGGCGGAGAGATCGAGGTCGTCGCCACCAAGGCGCGGATGTACGAGGAGGCGTTCGAGTACCATGAGCTCGAGGGGCGCTACGTCCGCGCGCGCGAGTTCTTTCGGGCGACGATCTCGGTGCCGTGAGCGGGAGGCACCCGTGACGAGTACTACTTGATCTTTCACGTCTCGAAATAGGGAGGAAATGGCGTCGTTCGGTGGGAGAGAGCCCAAGTCGTGTCGATGAGAGGCGAAACGGGTGGTGGGGTGGCGGAGCTCACCGTCGCGCGCGCCACGTCGATCGTGCGGTACGAGCCCGGCAGTCGGTTTTCGCCACACGCGCACGACTTAGGCGAAGAGTTCCTGGTGCTCGACGGTGTCTTCATGGACGAGCACGGGGACTACCCGGCCGGTACGTATGTGCGAAACCCGCCTGGCTCCACTCACGCACCGTACACCGAGAAGGGCTGCACGATCTTCGTGAAGCTGCGCCAGTTCGACCTCGATGATCGGACCCCGGTGCGCGTCGACACGCGTTGCGCCCCTTTCGTTCCGGGTGCCGTCCCCGGCCTTTCGGTTCGTCCGCTACACGAGTTCCGCGGAGAGAACGTGGCACTCGTGCGCTGGGAGCCCGGCACCGAGTTCCACCCCCACATGCACATGGGCGGGGAGGAGATTTTGGTGCTCGAAGGCACGTTTTCCGACGAGCTCGGCGACTACCCGGCGGGCACGTGGCTTCGCAGCCCGCATGCGAGTCAACACCAACCTTTTTCGAGGGATGGCTGCTTGATCTACGTGAAG
>CAVWBW010000012.1:0-607322 GCA_963753395.1 uncultured delta proteobacterium
ATTCCGGCAGCGTCCTACTCTCCCACAGGGCTTCCCCTGCAGTACCATCGGCTCTGATAGGCTTAACTTCCGAGTTCGGGATGGGATCGGGTGTGACCCTACCGACATTGCCACCGAATCTGTAGAAAGTTTCTCTTCGCCGCTCTGTAAGCGGGTCAGAAGCAAGTCCGAGAGTCCGTTTTTTGGATGATCTCGAGCTCTTCCTTCCAACCCTGATCTCAAGTCACGCACGAAACGTGTCTTAGAATAAGGTCAAGCCTCACGGCCGATTAGTACTGGTCAGCTACATGCATTGCTGCACTTCCACACCCAGCCTATCAAACTCGTAGTCTACAAGTGGCCTTTAGGGACCGAAGTCCAGGGATACCTCATCTTGGGGCTCGCTTCCCGCTTAGATGCTTTCAGCGGTTATCGATTCCGTATATAGCTACCCGGCTATGCTTCTGGCGAAACAACCGGAACACTAGGGATACGTTCAACCAGGTCCTCTCGTACTATGGTCAACTCCCCTCAAGTATCCTCCGCCCACGACAGATAGGGACCGAACTGTCTCACGACGTTCTGAACCCAGCTCGCGTACCGCTTTAATTGGCGAACAGCCAAACCCTTGGGACCTGCTCCAGCCCCAGGATGCGATGAGCCGACATCGAGGTGCCAAACCGCGCCGCCGATATGAACTCTCAGGCGCGATCAGCCTGTTATCCCCGGAGTACCTTTTATCCGTTGAGCGATAACCCGTCCATATGGAGTTACCGGATCACTAAGGCCTGCTTTCGCATCTGCTCGACCTGTCAGTCTCACAGTTAAGCTCCCTTATGCCTTTGCACTCTACGGCTGGTTTCCAATCAGCCTGAGGGAACCATCGCGCACCTCCGTTACATTTTAGGAGGTGACCGCCCCAGTCAAACTGCCCACCAGGCAATGTTCCCGCACCGGATCACGGTGCTGGGTTAGAAGTCCAGAACAGCCAGGGTGGTATTTCAAGGTTGACTCCACCGAAACCAGAATCCCGGCTTCGAAGTCTCCCACCTATCCTACGCAGACTGTCCCGAACTTCACTGCCAAGCTGCAGTAAAGGTTCACGGGGTCTTTCCGTCTAGTCGCGGGTAGAGCGTATCTTCACGCTCAATACAATTTCGCTGAGTCACTGGCCGAGACAGTGGGGATGTCGTTACGCCATTCGTGCAGGTCGGAACTTACCCGACAAGGAATTTCGCTACCTTAGGACCGTTATAGTTACGGCCGCCGTTTACTGGGGCTTCGATTCACTGCTTCGCCGAAGCTAACAACTCCTCTTAACCTTCCAGCACCGGGCAGGCGTCAGACCCTATACGTCCTCTTACGAGTTCGCAGAGTCCTGTGTTTTTGGTAAACAGTCGCAACCCCCTGGTCTCTGCAACCCCCTCCCGCTCCGAGCGCGAAGCTCTTCACGGGCAAGGGCACACCTTCTCCCGAAGTTACGGTGTCAATTTGCCGAGTTCCTTAGCCAGTGTTCTCTCACGCGCCTTGGGATTCTCACCCCGCCCACCTGAGTTGGTTTGCGGTACGGTCACTAAAGATCCTCACTACGCAGCTTTTCTTGGAAGCATGGAATCACCGAGTTACGGAGCCGGAGCTCCACCTCATCACGTCTCGGAGTAATGTTCCCGCGTTTGTGGCTATCGCCTCCTACGGGAACCTCCTACCTGCTTGAACCGGCACTACCATTCGCCGGATCGGCCTATCCTTCTCCGTCCCTGCTTAGATCAACGGATTCCTTAGTGGTGCAGGAATATTAACCTGCTTTCCATCATCTACCCCTTTCGGGCTCGACTTAGGGACCGACTAACCCACAGGCGAATTATTCTTGCCTGGGAAACCTTGGGCTTACGGCGAGAGGGTTTCTCACCCTCTTTATCGCTACTCATGCCTGCATAAGCTCTTCTCACGCCCGACAGTGCTCCTTACGGTACACCTTGTATCTGCGTGAGAATGCTCCGCTACCGCTCTAATAAATTAGAACCCGAAGCTTCGGTACCACACTTAGCCCCGTTACATTTTCGGCGCGGGTTCGCTCGACCAGTGAGCTGTTACGCTTTCTTTAAAGGATGGCTGCTTCTAAGCCAACCTCCTGGCTGTCTGAGCGCCCCCACATCCTTTCACACTTAGTGTGGATTAGGGACCTTAGCTGTCGATCTGGGCTCTTTCCCTCTTGGCTACGGACCTTATCACCCGCAGCCTGACTGCCTAGTAGTTGTCACCGGTATTCGGAGTTTGGTTGGGTTTGGTAATCTGGTAGGACCCCTAGCCCATCCAGTGCTCTACCCCCGGGGCAATTCACTAGACGCTATACCTCAATATATTTCGCGGAGAACCAGCTATCTCCGAGCTTGATTAGCCTTTCACTCCGATCCTCAGGTCATCCCCTGAATTTTCAACTTCAGTGGGTTCGGTCCTCCACGCAATTTTACTCACGCTTCAACCTGCCCAAGGATAGATCGCTCGGTTTCGGGTCTACGCCCTGCTACTAAATCGCCCTATTTGGACTTGGTTTCCCTACGGCTTCACCTATCGGCTTAACCTCGCAACAAAGCGTAACTCGCAGGCCCATTATGCAAAAGGTACGCCGTCGCACATTCCCCGAAGGGCATAGTGCTTCGACTGCTTGTAGACACACGGTTTCAGGTACTATTTCACTCCCCTTGTCGGGGTTCTTTTCACCTTTCCCTCACGGTACTTGTTCACTATCGGTCGTCGAGTAGTACTTAGCCTTGGAAGATGGTCCTCCCAGATTCCCACAGGATTTCACGTGCCCCGTGGTACTCGGGTGCCAGTACAGAGACCAAATGCTTTCGACTACAGGGCTGTCACCTCGTATCGCCGACCTTTCCAGATCGTTCATCTAGCTTTTGGTTTTGTAACTCTGTGAGAGCATTAGGGCGCTCTCCAACTGGTCCCACGACCCCATACCAACAACGCCCCTAAGCTTACATTGATATGGTTTAGGCTATTCCCCGTTCGCTCGCCGCTACTAGGGGAGTCTCGGTGTTGATGTCCTTTCCTCCAGGTACTTAGATGTTTCAGTTCCCTGGGTTGGCCGCACTAACGCCTATGTATTCAGCGTTAGGCTTCTGGGTATAACCCCAGACGGTTTCCCGATTCGGATATCCCCGGATCAAAGTGTGTTAGCCACTCCCCGGGGCTTTTCGCAGCTGCCCACGTCCTTCATCGCCTCTCGACGCCAAGGCATCCACCGTGTGCCCTTCCTAGCTTGACCTTTTCCTAAGACGCATTTCGTCCTCGAGCTCCGACCGAAGTCTTTGCTCGAAGGTGGTGGCGTAACCAACCGCGAATAGTTGGAATACCACCGTGGTGCTTTGCCATGACGGAAAGTCATTTATGGCTCAGCACCCACGCAACTCGAAATCAGGGTTCGAAAGAAGAGCCTGATCACAGTTGCGGCTAGAAAGAGAATTTCTACTTATTCAGTTGTCAAAGATGCGAGAATCGAGCCTTGTGAGCCCTTGATTCCTCAGGTCGAATGCGCGTGCTTAGCGCAGCCGACCGGAGCCATCAAGGGTGAGTCTTCACGTTGTTCTTGGCAAGTAGGTTTCTGACATTTTGCCAATCTGTTTTTGGTGGAGCTGAGGGGGCTCGAACCCCTGACTTCCGGCTTGCAAAGCCGGCGCTCTCCCAGCTGAGCTACAGCCCCGTCCTTAGTAGTGGGGCACGCTAGACTCGAACTAGCGACCTCACCCTTATCAGGGGTGCGCTCTAACCACCTGAGCTAGTGCCCCGTGTATTCTCGCAAATTGTCAAAGAGCGTCAGAAGCCGTTTTCGTGAACCGTTTTCGAAGCTGATTTAGGGCTAAGCCCTGAAAACTACTCCGCTTTGTTGGTTCTCGTCCCCAACTTCCTCCGCAAAGGGACGCCTTCTTTAGCGGCCTTCCCGAAATCGGTCAAGGGCTTTGATCGAAAAAGGTCTCGGCCCCCTTTTTGTGGGCTTTGGGCGGCTCGACAGCGCGCTCAATCGGGGTTTTTCAGTGCGCCAACGGCCTCGAGGCGCCCCCGATAATGGCTAAGGCAGCGAGACATTGCGTCGGTGGGCGTGACCACGGGTTCGTAGCCGAAGTCGCGTTGCGCGGCCGCGCTACTCGGGCGGTGGGAGATCGCGAGCTTGCGGATCTCGTGAGGGGTGAACGGCGGCGCAGGAACGCCGATTTGGAAGTGGAGGTATTGCCAAAGGCGCAGGAAGCCGAGCACCGGTCGATACGGAATGTTGAACTTGGGAACCCTGTAGCCGAGCCCTTCGATCAGCGGGCGCATGAACTCGAACAGCGGAAGCGGGTGGTTGTCGGTGACGAAGTACGCCTTGCCGCAAACAGGGCTCGCCGCGACCAGTTGCTTTGCGATCTGGATCTCGGCGTGGACCAAATTGTCGATGTAGATGTGGTCGTGAACGGCACCGGGGAAACCAATCGTAGCTACGAGGCGCCCTTTTGTGACCTGCTTGAACATCTCGTCGAGCATGATGTTGTTGCCGGGCCCGTAGATGCCGTCGGGCCGCAGCACTGTCGTCAAAAAGCCGTCCTTGCCGTTGGCGGCGAGCACGATTTTCTCTCCCGCGATCTTGGTCTCGGTGTAGAGGCAGCTCATGTTGGTGGCGTACGGCGTGTGCTCGTTCATCTCGAGGTCGACCTCGGAATTGAAGCAGACGTCCACCGAGCTCGTGTGAATGAAGCGGCTCACTCCTTGCGCACGGCAGGCTGCGATCAGGTTCTCCACGCCGCCGACGTTGGACGCGTACGCGGACTCCCGGTAGCTCTCGGAGGCGGCTTTGCCACCGAGCAACGCAAGCTGGGCGACGGTGTGAAAGACGGTGTCGATGCCCTCGCATACCTCTCGCATGCGATCGGCGTCCTCCACGGTACCCCGCACGATCTCGAGGTTCGGGTGCTCGAGCTCGAGCGGCGTGTTGCGGATGACCGCCCGAACCGAATAGCCCTCGTCGAGGAGGCCCCGCACGAGATGGCTCCCGAGGAAGCCGGCCCCTCCGGTGACTAGGCACTTTCCAAGCTCAACCATGCGGTTTCTTGGCACGTCTGAGGCTCGAAAGCTCATGCTTGGCGACCGCAAATAGAGCGCGAGGGCCACTGAACCGGGCGGTTGGATCACGGCCGTTCGCGATCGCTGCCATCTGAACGATGCTCATTGCTGCGGCACCGGCACCTTTGAGCCGTGACAAGCCGAAAATCGGTGGCGGGTCGGTGGCCTTGCCGAGCTCTCCGTCGAGTAGCTGCTGGGCCACGCGAGTGTTGTTCGTGAACGGACGCGCCATCCCGACGACGTCGAGCCAACCGGATTCGATCGACTCTTCCATGATCGCCCGTGTGCGAAAGCCGCCGGTGAGCATCACGGGTATGTCGACGAGCGCACGCGCCTTCTCCGCGTAGTCCAAGAAGAAGACCTCGTTCGACCGCGGTTCGTCAGCGCCGTCGAACATCGCGCGCGCTTCGTAGCTGCCGCCGGAGATTTCGACCAAGTCGACGCTGTCTTCCTGCATCATCCGCAGCACCTGCGTCGACTCTTCTTCGTTGAAGCCGCCGTACTGGAAGTCCGTGGAGTTGAGCTTGAGGCCAATGGGGAAGTCCCGGCCGACCGCATCCCGGATCGCTCGAATGACGGCGCGGAGGAAACGCGCCCGCTCGTCGATACTGGGGCCGCCCCACTCGTCGTTACGCTTGTTGATGAGCGGCGTGAGAAACTGATTGACCAAGTAGCCGTGGGCGCCGTGCACTTGCACGCCGGTGAAGCCCGTGTCTTTCGCGATCGCCGCGGCCCGGGCGAAAGCCTCGATGCATGCATTGACCTCGTCCGCGCTCATCGCTCGCGGGGGAGCGAAGGCGCCCGCTCGTTTGAAGAGATCCACGGCTTCTCCGGCCGAGGGCGCCGAGGGCTCTGGGTGAATACTCGCAGGGGTCTGGCGCCCCGGATGGTTGAGCTGCATCCAGAAGTGGTTTCCTTGCGACGTGCCCGCCGCGGCCCAGCGTCGAAACGCGTCGACATCGAGGTCGCGCTTCATCGCGACGTTGCGAGCGCTTTCGAGGTGCGTTGGGTCGACCATTACGTTTCCGCTGAGCAACAGGCCGGCGCCGCTCTTCGACCACTCGCCGTACAATCGGATGAGTCGATCGTTCGGCGACTGCCGCTTGGTGGCGAGGTGCTCGCTCATCGCCGCCTTGGCGATGCGATTGGGAAGCGTCGCCCCGCATGGGAGGGCCAGCGGGCGGCCGAGGACGGTAGTGCTGCTCATGATGCCTTGCCCCTAGATGTAACGTTCGTTATAGTCGAACTTCCTTGAGGCACAAGCTGGAGTGTAGCGGATGAGCGAACCCCATTTTCTGTATGAAAAACGAGGACATACGGCGATTTGCACCTTCAATCGCCCCGAGAAGCGCAACTCCCTCAGCATCGAGATGCTTGTCCGGATGGCAGACGCTTGGACGGAGGCAGACGGGGACCCCGAAGTCCGCGTGATCGTCCTCACGGGAGCGGGCGGGACGTTCTGCGCCGGCAGCGACCTCGGCTCGATGTCGAGCGGCAAGTGGGACGCCGGGGACGAATGGCTCAAGCGAATGAAGGACGATCCCGACCTCCACTGGCGGGCGCTGCTTCGGCACTACCTCACGAAGAAGCCTCTCGTCGCCGCGGTCGAAGGCTACGCGCTCGCGGGCGGCACCGAGGTTCTTCAAGGCACGGACATCCGGGTCGCCGGCGAGAGCGCTGTGTTCGGCGTCACCGAGGTCGCGCTCGGGCTGTTCCCGCTCGGCGGTTCGAGCGTGCGGCTGCGCCGGCAGATCCCCTACACCATCGCGGCGGACATGTTGCTGAGCGGCCGGCGCCTGAGCGCGCAAGAGGCCTATCAGTACGGCCTCATTGGTTACGTCGTTCCCGACGGGGGTGCCCTCGAGAAGGCTCTCGAGATCGCGGACCGCGTTGCTGCCTGCGGCCCGGTGGCAGTCCAGGCCGTCAAGCAATCGCTTGTGAGCAACGACGGCCTCCCCGCAGAAGAGGCGCTCGCGCGCTCGTTGAAGATCGGCCAACCCGTGTTCAAGAGCAAAGACGCGATCGAAGGTCCGACGGCGTTTATGGAGAAGCGAAAGCCCGACTTCAAGGGCGAGTGAGACGACGGAATGACGGAAGACATCCCCATCGAACGGCGGCGCTTCGGGCCATGAGCGTTGCGGAGCGCTCTACGGGAACGCGCACGGCGATTCTCGACGCCGCCGAGACGCTCTTTGCCGAGCGCGGCTTCGCGGGCACGAGCGTGCGGGACATCGTGCGCGCCTCTGATTGCTCGCCGCCGAGTCTCTATCATTTCTTCGGGAGCAAAGAGAACCTGCTCGTCGAGCTCGTAGCGGATCGCTACGAAAGCTATTGCGATGCGCTCGAGGCGCATCTCGCGAGCGCGACGACGGCTTTCGAAGTCTGCAAGCAACTGATCGACTTCGTCCTGACGAACATGAGCCAGCAACCAAACACGGCGAAGTTCCTTTTCGCGATCATGTTCGGGCCTCAACAAGACATCCCGAAAGGGCCGCTCCGGGAGCTCCTCGTGCGGTGGGAGCTCATCGTCCACAAGCGTTTCGTCGAAGTAGCGCCGGAGGCGCCCGAGGTGCGGATCGTCTTTGCGCGCACGATGCTCAATGGAATGATCACGCCTCCGGTCCTGCTGTTTCTGACCAGCGGAATCACGACCTTCCCCACGAACTTGTCGACCTGCCTCGCGTTGCGCGTGGCAGACGTGTTGACCGACCATCACCCGGTCTGCGCATTGCCTAGCTTTGCCGTAGACGCTCCACGAGCCGACTGACCTAGGAGAAAAACTCATGGCTATCGTCGAACCCCTTTCGCCAACTCCGGACGGCCACCGACGGCTGCGCTTGCGAAGCACGTCGAACAACGAGCCCATCCACGAGATCACAGTGAACACGAAAGATGACGTGGACGCCGCACTCCAGCGCGCGAGGGTTGCTCAGAAGGCATGGGCGAAGGTGCCGATCGCCGAGCGAGCTGAGATCGTCCGAGGCGCCATCGATCGTTTGGTAGAGCAGCGGGCGGAGCTCATCGACGACGTCAGGGCCGACACGGGGAAGACTCGGGCCGAGACTCTGATGGTCGAGGTCATCGCGGCTTGCGACGCCATCAACCACTGGTGCGCGTGCGCAGTGAGGGATCTCTCGGACGAGGTCCTAAAGACACACGCATTCATGCGGCCACTGAAGAAGCTGTTGATGCACTACCGGCCCCTCGGCGTCGTCGGGGTGATCACGCCCTGGAACGGCCCATTCGCGCTGGCGGTGAATCCAACGGTGCAGGCGCTCCTCGCGGGGAATGCGGTGCTCTTGAAGCCGTCCGAGGTCGCGCCCCGGAGCGGGGATTGGACTGTGCGGATCCTGCATGAAGCCGGAGTTCCAGAAGATGTGGTGCAGGTGCTGCATGGAGACGGGGAAACCGGCGCCGCTTTGGTGAATGCGGGGGTTCAAAAGATCTCGTTCACCGGAAGCGTGGCCACCGGCAAGAAGATCGCCCTGGCATGCGCGGAGCAGTTGATTCCTTGCAGTCTCGAGCTCGGTGGAAAGGACGCGATGATCGTCTGCGCAGATGCGGACCTCGAGCGCGCCGCCAATGGCGCTGTCTTCGCCTCGCTCTTCAACTGCGGACACGTCTGCATGGGGGTCGAGCGCGTCTACGTCGTCGAGAGTGTGGCCGACGAGTTCGAGCGTTTGGTCGAGGAGAAGGTCCGCGCAGTGCGATACGCAGGAACGGATAGCGAGGAAGTGTCCGATATTGGGGCGCTGTTCTGGGATCGTCAGCTTCCGATCATCGAGAGCCACGTGGAGGACGCCCGAAAGAAGGGGGCGGACATCGCGGTGGGCGGAGAGGCGGACACCACCGCCGGGCTGTTCTACAAGCCGACGTTCGTCCGCAACGTCGACCACACGATGGACGTCATGCGACGCGAGACCTTCGGCCCAATCGTCTCCGTCATGCGCGTGAAGGACGAGGAGGAAGCGATCCGCATGGCCAATGACTCAGACTATGGCCTCAGCGGGAGCGTCTGGACGAAAGACAACAACAAGGGCATCGAGATCGCGAAACAGCTGGAGACCGGCTCCGTGCTCATCAATGACGCGTCGGTTGCATACGGCGTCCTCGAGGCGCCGTTCGGCGGGATGAAGGACAGTGGCGTCGGGCAAGTGAACGGAAAGGGAGCCCTGCGAAGCTACACCTTCCCGCAGCCGATCATCATCGATCGCTGGACGCGCAAGACCGAACAACATTGGTACCCTCACACGGAGAAGACTGCCGAGGAGCTCGACCAGATGGTGAAGTACGTTTACGGAACGTGGATGAAAAAGCTCCCGTTCATGCGCAAGTAGCAATGGCATCGAACCCGGCACCACCCGTCCCCCGCAGCCCGATCGCCGTCGATGGAGGCTTGATCTTCGACGACATGGCGACCGTACGGGCCAAGGTCGAGGAGCTGAAAGCGATCGGCTACGACGGCATGTATTCGTTTGAAGGATCGAGCGACGGCTTCATGCCGTTCGTCATCGCGGCGGAGCACACCGACACCCAAGTTCTCAGCACACAGGTCGCTGTTGCGTTCGCTCGGAACCCATTGACCTTGGCCTACCAGGCGAACGACCTTCAGATGCTCTCGAAGGGCCGCTTCATCCTCGGAATGGGAACCCAAGCAAAACCGAACATCGAGAAGCGCTTCAGCATGCCTTGGGGCAAGCCGGTGACTCGAATGCGCGACATGGTCAGAGCGATTCGAGCGATTCAGCACACCTGGCAAACCGGAGAGCCGCTCAACTATCAAGGTGAGTACTACCGGCACACGAAGATGCAGCCGCTGTTCACGCCGAAACCGAACCCGTATGGGCCTCCACCGCTCATGCTCGGCGCGATCGGAGCACCGATGACCCGCGCAGCGGGCGAGCTCGCAGATTGGTTCGTGGTGATCCCCTTCTGCACTGACAAGTTCGTGCGGGAAACGACCTTCCCCGCGCTTCAAGAGGGTCTCGAAAAAGGCGGGCGCACGTGGGCCGACTTGAAGATCGCGGCGCAGTGCATGATCGCAACCGGCTCAAACGAGAAGTCGTTCTCCGAGGCGCTCGCGCGCACGCGCTTCCAGATCGCCTTCTACGGCTCGACGCCGATCTATGCGAAGGCTTTGGAGGCTGAGGGCTGGGGAGACTTGCACCCAACGCTGCGCCAGATGACGCGAGAGAACCGCTGGCTGGAGATGGGTCCGCTCATCACCGACGAGATGTGTGAACGCTTCGCGGTCGTTGGGGAGCCGCACGAGATCGGACCCAAGTTGGTCGAGCGCTTTGGCGACTGGGTCGACCGGCTCAGCATCATGACCACGTACCAGCTCGAGCCCGAGGTAGCGTCACAGATCGTCTCGGACATCAAAGAACACAGCGCGGCGAGGGGCTCATGACGATCGTGGCGGCGCTCGAGCCCGCGCTGCGATTCGAGCTCGACAATGGCGTATCGATCGCTGCCGACACCTACGGCGACCCATCGAAGCAGCTCGTCCTTTTCCTGCATGGAGGCGGGCAGACGCGGCACGCTTGGGGTGGGGCCGCCCGAGCGCTCGCGGGCCTCGGCTTCTACACGATCTGCACCGACCACCGGGGGCATGGCGACAGCAGCTGGAGCAGCGAAGGCGGCTACACGCTCGATGTGTTCGCAAGCGACTTGCTTGCGCTGCTCCAGCGCCTCGACCAGAAGCCCATCATCGTCGGGGCTTCTCTCGGAGGGATCTCCGCACTCAGGGCCGAGGCGCTCAGCGAGGAGCCGGTCGCCAAAGCGCTGGTGCTCGTCGACACGACCCCACGCATGGAAGCGGCCGGAGTCACGCGGATCCTCAAGTGGATGCTCGGTGGTCTCGATGGTTTCGCGTCGCTCGAGGAGGCCGCCGACGCCATCGCCGCGTACCTTCCTCACCGAGAACGGCGCACCGATCTCACCGGCCTCGCGAAGAACCTGCGACTCGGCGAGGACGGCCGCTACCGCTGGCATTGGGACCCCGAGATGATTCGATCCTGGGACCCGAAGGATTGGAGCGACGCAAAGGCCGCTCAAGAGGAGATCGAGGCTCGTTTGGATGCAGCCAAGGAGCTCGAGCTTCCGGTCTTGCTGATCCGTGGCCGTCTGAGCGATGTGGTCTCGGAAGACAACGCACAGGAGTTCCTCAGCGCCGTGCCACACGCCGAGTACGTCGATCTAAAGGACGCCGCACACATGGTCGCGGGCGACCGCAACGACGCATTCACCGAATCCGTCGCAGACTTCATTCTCAGACACTTCGCACCAGAAGGAGAGAGCACCGATGACCCATGACCGAATGTTCGACATGCCCTTGCTTCCCCATCTAATCATCGATGGGCTGAATCGGCACGACGACCGCCCGTTCTTGTTCCTTGGCGATGCCACCATCACGTACGCCGAGGTCCGCGCTCATGCGAGTCGCTTCGCGCAAGCATTGGAATCAAAGGGCGTCCGCAAGGGCTCCGGGACGGCGATCCTTTCCGCCAATCGGCCGGAGGTGCTCTACAACCTCTGCGCGAACATGGTCATTGGGTCGTGCGCGACACCGCTGCACCCGCTCGGCTCGGCCGAGGATCAAGCCTACGTGCTACAAGACGCCGGTATCGAGACCCTCGTGTATGACGCCGCCTACTTCGGGCAACGTGCGGCGGAGCTCAAGGAACGCGTGCCGGGGCTCAAGAACTTGCTCGGATTCGGTCCAAGCGACGCGGGTGAAGACCTGAACGCGATCGCCGCGACCTTCGAGCCGAAGCGCTTGGTGGCGCCGGACATCGGCCCGAACGACCTCAATACGATCGTCTACACTGGCGGGACCACCGGGCGCCCGAAGGGCGTGCGACAGCCGTATCGGTCGGCCGCCTACATGACGATGGTGCAGATGGCGGAATGGGAGTGGCCCGAGGAGGTTCGTTTCCTGATCGCGACGCCGCTTTCGCACGCAGCAGCGGCGTTCGTCGTCCCGACGCTCCAAGCCGGAGGGGCATTCGTCGCGCTGCAGGGGTTCACGCCAGACCTGTTCTTCGACGCGATCGAGCAACACAGGATCACAGCCACCTTCTTGGTGCCGGTGATGATCTATCCGCTTCTCGATCATCCTAGGGCCGAGAACGCCGATCTCTCGAGCCTCGAGACGCTGTTCTATGGCGCCTCGCCGATGAGCCCGGCGCGCCTCATAGAAGGCGTCGAGAAGTGGGGGCAAATCTTCTTTCAATGCTTCGGGCAGTCCGAGGCGCCGATGGCGCTTACGCACCTGAAGAAGGAGGAGCACGACCTCTCGAAGCCCGAGCGCTTCGCGTCGTGCGGGCGACCAAGCCCTTGGGTTCATCTCGCGCTGCTCGACGAGAACAACCAGCCGGCACCCGAAGGGGAAGCAGGGGAGATCTGCGTGCGCGCCCCGTTGGTGATGGAGGGCTACAACGGCCTCCCGGAACAAACAGAAGAGGCCTTCGCAGGCGGGTGGCTTCACACCGGCGATGTCGGCCGCTTCGACGACGAGGGGTTTCTCCATATCGTCGACCGTAAAAAGGACATGATCGTCACCGGCGGCTTCAATGTGTTTCCGCGCGAGATCGAGGACGTGATCTCGGCGCACCCCGCTGTTGCGATGGTCGCCGTCGTGGGTGTACCCGATGAGCGTTGGGGCGAAGCCGTAAAAGCGGTCGTCGTGCTGCGACCGGGCCAAGAGGAGAGTGACGCGCTTGCCGCGGAGCTCCAGGCGGCCGTCAAGGAAGCGAAAGGCGCAGTGCAGTCTCCCAAGTCGATCGACTTCGTCGCACAGATCCCGCTTTCGGCACTCGGCAAACCGGACAAGAAGGCACTTCGGAAACAGTACTGGGGCGACCAAGCACGCGGCGTGAACTAGTCCCGTTGCAGCGACTGGATGGTGACCCTCGCGACGAGCCGGGTCATCAGTCGGGGGAAGAGTCGGAACAGGAACACAACGAGCCGGTAGACTGTCGGGAAGATGATGAGCTCCCGGTTCGCGCGGATACCAGCGAGGATCAGCTCGCCCGCTCGTCGCGGAGAGATGGATCCTATGGGCAAGCTTTCCATCTCTCGCTGGTAGTCGTAATCGCCGACGACCTTCGCGGCGTCGAGGAAGCCCGAGCGAACGAGGCCGGGGAGCACCGCGCTGACTTTCACGCCGAAGACGGCCGCCTCGAGCCGAAGAGATCGACACAGACCCACCACCGCGTGCTTCGTCATCGAGTAGGTGGTCTGCATGGGGACGGGCATGACTCCAGCCGGCGAGGCTACGTTGACGATGTGGCCGTACCCCTGCGCCCTCATGACCGCGTACGCGGCCTTCGTCCCGTAGATGACACCCCACAAGTTGACGTCGACCGTTCTTCGGATGTCGTCCAGCTCGATCTCGAGGAAGTCGCCGACCACCCCAATGCCCGCGTTGTTCACCATGAGGTCGAGCTTGCCGTGTGCTTCGGTGACTTCGCCGATGACGCGGGAGAAATCACCCTCCTTCGTGACGTCGAGCACGACCCCACGAATCTCCCCAGCCCCGGCCGCAGCTCGAACGAGCGTCTCGAGCGCCCTTTCCTCGATGTCGGTCGCGTAAACTATGGCGCCGTCGGCGCAGAGCGCCTCGCAGATGCCACGACCGATGCCTGACGCGGCCCCGGTCACCACTGCGACTTGGCCGCTGAAATGCCCCATCTGCTTCGCCTCCTGAATCGCGCTCGGTCTAGTCGACCGCTTCTCTTGTGTCGACCGTTTGCTACCCTCGAGAGTCGATGACTAGGAGTAAGCGACGTCTGTTCGTGAAGACGGCCTTTGCCGAACGAGCGGATCTCGGCGGCAAGAGATTCATTGTCACCGGCGCCAGCCCGGGCTCGCTCGGGTTCGAAACGGCGCGCACGTTGGTAGACTGGGGCGCCGACGTGGTGTTCACGACGCGAACGAACCCCGAAGCGACGAGAGATGCGCTTCTCGCCAGCATCGGCCGGGAGGCACCGAAGCTCGTTGGGTATGAGCTCGATCTTTGCGCGTCCGACTCGGTGGAGCGATTGGTCGAATGGTACCTCGATACGAAAGGCGACGCGCTGAACGTGCTCGTCAACAACGCGGGCGTGCATCTCGACTTGATGTCCGAGTGGAAGGAGCCGCACCTCAGCGACGACGGCTTCGAGATCCACTGGCGCACGAACTATCTCGGCACCATGCACCTTACGCACCTCTTGCTGCCGGCACTGAGGAAAGCGGCGGAGCAGACCGGCGAGGCCCGCATCGTCAACGTCGCGTCGAAGCTTCACTTCAGAGGCTCGAACTCTCAGCTCTTCGGGAACACGCAACCCTACGAGTCGTGGAATGCGTACGGAGGCTCGAAGCTCGCGCTCGTCCACGCGACCTTCGAAGGACAGCGCCGCTTCGCGAACAATCTCGGGATTCAATCGTACTGCCTGCACCCGGGCGCCGTGTCGACGAATGTGGCGACCAAGGGCCTCGAGGGGACCTGGGCCGGGCGCGCGCGCAGCGCCCTACTCTCCGTCGAGGGTGTTTTTCTCAAGTCGCCGGAAGAAGGCGCCCAGACTCAGATCCATTGCTCGACCGCACCGGGGCTTCCCGGCGGCCTCTACTATGACGAGTGCGCGCCCGCCGAGGTCAGCTCCGAGTCGAACGACACCGCCGTGGCCGAGCGTCTCTGGAAGGAAACCGCATCCTGGGTGAACGCGCTGCGCTAGCGCGCGTCTCAGGGATCGAAGCCCGGCATCTCGGATTGAGTTGCGCTAGAGTCCCGGCACGGGGAACACATGACAAAGAAGACAGCACTCGTCACAGGGGCCGCCGGCGGCCTCGGCCATGCAACGGTCGAACGCCTCGTTGCCAGCGGTTGGAGAGTATTCGCAGCCGATATCTCGAAGGATATGCTTCGCGCGTCGATGCACGACCCCGACGTCGTTCCGGTCGTGATGGATGTCACGAGCAACGAGAGCATCGACAGCGCCTATGAAGCCGTCCGGAGCCAGACCGAGCGCCTCGATGCGATCGTGAACTTCGCCGGGGTGATGGGCGTTGGCTCTCTGACGGACATCCCCGAGGAACGCCTGGCTCGCATTCTCGACATCAACGTGATGGGAACCTACCGGGTGAACAAGAAGTTCTTCCCGCTGGTCGAAGCCGCGAAGGGCCGCATCGTGAACCTCAGCTCGGAGACGGGTTGGCAGAGCGCGGCGCCGTTCAACGGCCCCTACGCGATGAGCAAGCACGCCGTCGAGGCCTACTCGACCGCGCTTCGGCGCGAGGTCGCGCTGGTCGGCGTGAAAGTCGTGACGATTCAGCCCGGCGCATTTCGCACCAATATGGTCGCGGGCATCGAGCGCGCGTTTACGGCGGCCGAAGCCGAGACACCGAAATTTGCGCCTGTGCTGCGCAAGCTCAAAGCACTGGCAGGCAAGGAGATCGAGTCGGCGCGCGACCCCGACATTCTGGCGCAGGTCGTCGAAACCGCGCTGACTGTGAAACGACCGAAGCCAGTCTACTCGGTCAAACCCGACAAGCTCCGCTCTGCGCTCGAAGCGTTGCCGCTCCGGGCGTCCGACCGCCTCTATCTCGCTGTGCTGCAGCGCGCTCAGAAAGGCTAACGTGGTTGAGATCAAGCCAAAGCCCGAGGGGCTCGACAAGCCCTACGTCGGGAAGATCATCAAGACGATGTCCAAAGTGAATGTGGCGGTCTACCGATGGACTGGTGGCCTGGTTGGATCCAAGTGGCGAGTCGGAAGCGCGTTTCCACGGGGCATCCCGGTGCTCTTGCTGACGAGCATCGGGCGAAAGAGCGGCCAGCCGCGAACGGCGCCTCTTATCTTCATCGAGGACGGCAACGACGTGATCGTCGTCGGCTCCCAGGGCGGGCTCCCAAAGGACCCACTCTGGTACAAGAACCTCCAGGCCAACGCCGAGTGCGAGGTTCAGATCAAGCGCCGCAAGATGAAGATGAGGGCCCGCACCGCGAACCCGGTCGAGCGGGAGCGATTGTGGCCGAAGCTCGTCGCGCACTATTCAGACTTCGCGAGCTACGAGACCTGGACCGACCGGGTGATTCCCGTCGTGATCCTGGAGCCGGCCGCGTGACTTAATCGAGGGAAATTCAAGGACCTTCGTTGGCCACGCAGAAAGCGCGCGAAACGGTCTGCGTCTTCGTGTGACGTGGGCGTGAGCATCATCTGTCGGCTGACCGGCCGCCGTCGCGGGGAACGCGCGTGCTGATTCGCCGCACGATCTCGAGCCAGTAGGCGGATTCGAGCGCGATGAGCGGCTTCCCGGAGTTCATGAGCGCGACCGAGATGTCTCGCTCGGGGTCGGCCCACGCGAGGATGTTGCTCAGGCCAACGTGGCCGAACGCCGTGCCGCAGCGGAAGCCGTAGAGGCCAACTGGTTCGGTGCCGAGCATGAAGCCCATCGAATAGGAGATCGGCAGGAAGATCATCCGGTCGACTTGCCAAGCCGTCTGGGGCGCGATGGCTTTGCGAACAGTCGATTGCGAGAAGATCCGCGTTCCGCCGAGCTCGCCGCCGCACAGCAACAGTTCGAAGAACCGGCAGATGTCATCCGCTGTACCGAAGAGGTTCGCGGAGGGAATGACGCCGGTTCGAAAGCGCGGATCGTTCGAGAGTGCGATCAGCTTCTCGACCGAGACGCCAAGTGAACGCTTGAAGATGTCTTTCAACGGCCAAACCAATCGAGGGCCTGTGCACGCATCGTGTGCCGCTTCGTCGAGCCGATTCGGCGGCAGCCCGTAGTTGAAGTGAGTCATGCCGAGGGGTTTTGAGATCTCTTCCTGAAGGAAAGTCCGGATGTCAGACCCGGTGAGACGCCTGATCAGCTCAGCGAACACGAAGCCGCTTGTCACAGCGTGGTACGCCGGCACGGTGCCGGCTTCATAGGCCGGTCGCAGATCATAGATCAGCTCGAGAATCCGGCTCGGGTCTGCCAGCATGTCGAGGTCCGCGACATCGGGAGGGGCCGCGGGGATACCACCGCGGTGCGTGAGCAAGTCGCGGATCGTGATGCGTTCTTTCCGATGACGACCGAACTCGGGGATGAACGTCGCGATGGGCTCATCGACGTGCAGCTGCTCCCGCTGCGCGAGCAAATGGATCAACATCGCCGTCACCGACTTTGAGCCCGAAAAGAAGTTGAAGAGCGTTCGTGGCGTGGCTTGCACGAGCTCGGCATCCTTCGGACTGCCGGGCGCGTTCCCGCGGGCGTGCCCGATCGTGCGGTCGAGGATCACCTCGCCGCGTCGCCGGATGCTCAGGCCCAACGCGGGGTGGAAGCCAGTCCTGTAGAAGTCGACGACCCCTGACCAGATTGCCTCCACTGCGTCCGGCTCGAGGCCGACGGACGTGGGGTCCACCTCAATTGCGCCCGTCGAAGTGACTTCCGCCGGGTCGAAAGCCCGGACGCGTCTCGATGTCAGCCCGCGCAACTGCCAGCGCCTCAAGCTCATTGCTTAGCGCTCAAGAAGACGGCCCGACCGCGCTTCGGAACTTCACGTCGGTCGGCATTCCACGATCGCCCGGGTGCATGGAGAGCTCGGTCACGAAGTCGGGCTCGAAGCCGTCGGGGATCCTGATCTCGATACGGCGGACGAGCGTGGCGAGGATCATCCGCATCTCCATCATCGCGAACTGCTTGCCGAGACAGACGCGAGGCCCACCAGCAAACGGAGTGTATGCCCCTCTCGGAAGCTGTCTCTCGAAGTCGCGCGTCCAGCGCTCCGGTCGGAACTCCATCGGGTCGTCGTAGTACTTGGGGTTTCGGCCCATGGCGATGTGCCCGATAGTGACGGTTTGGCCCTTCTTGATCTCGTAGCCCTCGATGACGAGGTCGCGTTGCGCTTCGCGAGCGTAGGCCCACACCGAGGGGTACAAGCGAAGCGACTCCTTCACCACCATCTCGAGGTAGGGAAGCTGCGGCAGGTCCCCGACTTGCACGCGCCGGTCACCAACGACGCTCTCGAGCTCCTCGCGCATCTTGACGACCTTCTCAGGGTTCTTCGCCAAGAGGTACCAGGTCCAGACGAGCGCATGGGCGGTCGTCTCGTGGCCCGCGAAGATCAACGTCATCGTCTCGTCGCGAAGCTGCTCGTCGCTCATGCGGCCTTGCTCGTCTTCGACGAAGACCATGTGTGAAAACAGATCGCCGCGATCTTGCTGATTGGTGAGGCGCTCTTGATGTACGCGGCGAATGATGTCTTCGATCTTCGCGATGGCCCTCTTCTTCCGACGATTGCTCGCCGACGGCCACCAACCCGGACGTGGCACCATCTTGTCCGCATCCTTGACGAGGATCTCGCTCACGTCGCCGATCGCTTCGCGAATGATCTCGGAGTCTTCTTTGCCAATGTCGATGTCGAATAGCGTCGTCGCAACGACTTCGAGCGCAAGCGCGTTGAGCTCGAGCCGCATGTCATGGCGCTCGCCTTCCTGCCATCGATCGAGCATCCGCTCGGTGAACTCGACCATCGTCGGCGCGTACGCATCGACGCGCTTCTTGTGAAAACCCGGAAGGATGAGCTTGTGTTGCCGTTTCCACGACTCCCCGTCGTTCGGAACCAGCCCGTTTCCGAGGAACGGTTTCCACATTTGCTTGATGTGCGTTGGCTTGTAGAAGTCGGCCCAGTGCGTGACGTTGATCCCGTATACGACCGCCGGATCGCGGACGAAAAGCAGGTCACGGAGCAGCGCCCGGGAAATGAAGATGTCGCCGTGCTCCTCGTGCTTGTCGACGAGGAAGCCGGAGCGGTTCTGAGCCATCTCCATCAGACAGCCCCAGAACCAATGCCCCTTTCGACGGGGAATAGGCTTGGTCGGCATCGAGCTCGGTGGCGCCGGAACGGCGGCCTCAGCAGTCACGCAATCTGCCCTTTCCTAAAGGGGCTCAGACCCCCTCTTCTGTGGTTCTTGTAGACGTAGGGGCCGGGGCTTCGCAAGCGGAGATCGATTGGTGTTATAAGCGGAGCCGTTTGTTGGAGGTCCGATGAGTGCATCGAGTGACGGTCTGCCCCTGAGCCAGCGAAAGAAGGACATCTTCTTCGTCGCCTGTTTCTCCTTCTTCGCGTTTTCGTCGTTCTTCTCGGACTCGTGGCACGCGCTTGGGTTGCTCGAAGGCGAGGGCTTTTGGCCTGCAGCCAATCGCTGGTACGGAGAGGTCGCCAAGGACTACTTCTTCATGGCCGACCACCAGTACGTCCGCGTGAATACCGGCATCTCCGGAATGATCTACGGCCCGTTCTACCTCGTGCTCGTCTACGCCTTCATCAAGGGCAAGAACTGGATTCGGACGCCGGCGCTCATCTACGTCGGCGCGATGCTCCACGGCTGCACGGAGTTTCTCATCTACGAGTACTGGATCGGGCCGCCTCCAGGGAACCCGGTGGTCTTTTGGCTGTTCAATGGGCCCTACTGGGTCATCCCATTCATGCTGGGCATTCGAATGTGGAAGCCCCAGCCGTTTGGGACGGCGACCACATAGCAGGAGAGCGATGCAGGATTCGCCGTCGATGTTTCGCTGGTAGCTACTGGGCAATCAAGGAAGCGACGAAGCCGCCGTTAGCCGGCAATGTGACCGCCAGCGGGTCGCCCGAGTTGACCGTCCTGGTCGACCGCTCGAACGAGCTCTCGTTCTCGCCTTGTTCGATCAACACCATTTCATAGCTCACTTCGGGCTCGAGGAAGTCGAGGTCGAAGCTGTACTCGATGGACGTCTCCGCCGCGTGGATGCCCCCTAGGTACCAATCGTCGCCCTTGCGGCGCGCGAGGATCGCGTGGTCGTCGATGTCACCCGAAATCAATCGCGTGTCATCCCAGGCAACCGGCACGGTCGACATGAAGTCGCCGACGTACGGATACGCGCCAAACACCGCGCGGTATCCGACTTCGGTGTTCGAATCGGCGCGGTCGGCGAAATGCTGAACGCCCGATTCGAACAGGACCGCCTGCGCAAGCGAATGCGCGTAAGGCAGACCTACCGCTTCGAGCGCGCTCTCGAAGACTACTGGGGTGTAGTCCATCGAGCCCACGGAGTTTCGAAGCAATGCGTGCTGAACGTTCATGATCGCGGTCGGGCCTCCCCCGATCCCGATGAACTTGTAGTTTTCGGCGCCGTTGACTGCCTCGTGCGTCATCAGGTGTGGATAAGTGCGTTGCCAGCCGCGGGGAACGGTCGCGCCGTGGTAGTTGACGAGCAGCTCGAAGTCCTTCGCGTCCTCGAGGATGCCGATGTATTGATCGATGCGGTCCTGCTTGTCGCTGTTGAAGAAGTCGACCTTGATCCCGGCGATCCCCCAGCCTGCAATTTTTTCCATTTCGTCGCGGCGCACCGGGGCGAGCATTCGATTGAGCGGTGTTTCAGCAGGCGAGGTGGTGTGCCGACCGCCGGAGTTGTACCAGAGGAACAGCTCCACTCCGCCGGCCTCCGCTTCGGTCACCAGGTCCTGCACCGCCTGCTCAGCGTCTTCCCACTGGTCCCATTTGGCGTCGATGAGAACGTAGTCCCAGCCGTACTCGGCGGCGAAATCGATGTACTCGGATTGCAGCTCCGGGGTTCCCGTCTCCTGGCTGTACCAGGACCAGGCCGAGCGTCCAGGCACGATCCAACTAGGATCCCCGATGACTGACGGCTCGCTCAGATCGTCGACGAGAGTCGATTCGACGACAGTTGCAAGGCCGCCAATGACGATGACGCGCCAGGGTGTCGTGAAAGGGAGCGGCGCCGTCGGCAGGACTTCCCCAATGCCCCTGCCTTCCCGTTCGTCGGGAAAGCGGATGCGATACAGGCCGTCCTCGGGCATCTCATCGAGACGCGTTCCACAATAGCTTCGATCGAGATTGGCCGCGGTCACCATGGCATAGCGTGCTCCCTCCTCGATCTCGAAGAGGGTTGGAAAGGTGAAGCCCGTCCGATCGATCGCTTCCCCGAGTGGCCAAATCTCGGGCGGCATCTCGTAGCCTCCCGCGCTCGGCCCGTAAATGGCATCGCCGCCGTCGTACGGACGGCTGAGCACCCGCGTGCCGGACGGCCCAGACGGAATGGAAAACCCCGTCAACTCGCTCATCACTTGGGACTCCCCATCGCCCAGCAGGTGATAGCGAAACGCGACACCATCGTCGTGCGCGCGCAAGAGGAGCTCCGCGCGCGCTCCACGCGCATCTTGGAGCGGCACCGTGACCTCGCTTCCGCGGACACGTCGTTGGCTACGCTTGCCCGTCAGCATCGTGTACGACTCGTCGATGGCCCGATCCGAGCCGCGCGACATGCTGACGCCGGTGCTCAGATCGTGCGTCGTGGACACTAGGCCCATGGGGCTCGGCTCGATGACAGTCTCGCCGTCCTTGGTGACGCTGTAGCTCATGCGCCCCTCATCGTCGGTGACGACGACGAGCTCTAGCTCCCCGCTCGGCGAAGCGACTTTGAATTCGCGGACTTGTTGTTCACTACTCGAATCGCAACCGAGTATCGCGAGACAAGCGAGCCAGAAAGCAAATCCGGAATGCCGCGAAACCAACATACCCACCTCCCGCCGAGGGTAAGTTCTTTACCAGCGGCGCTTCAACAACTATACGCCCCCTCATGAAGAAGACCCTTCTTGGTTTGTCCTTGCTCGCGAGCTTGGGCGTATTGATGGCAGCGTGTGGCAGCGACGGCGGTGACGATGGCTGCCCGTCTGGCGAGGTCGATTGCGACGGCACTTGCATCGAAACGATCGAGCCGAACCTCGCATCGATTCAGGCGCAGATCTTCGACCGAAGCTGCGCGGCGAGCTCGTGTCACGACGCGAACCTCCCGGCTGCCAACCTCAACCTCAGCGACGCTGTCGCTTCGGGCGAGAACCTGGTCGACGTCAACTCCGTGCAAGTTCCCTCGGAGCTCCGAGTGGCTCCCGGCGACAGCGGCGCGTCCTACCTGATGAACAAGATCCTAGGCGTAGACATGGCTGCGGGTACCCAGCGCATGCCGCTGAACGCCGCTGGCATCGTCTTGTGCACTCCGCAGATTGACGCGATCCAGCAATGGATCGACGACGGCGCCGAAACAGTGCCGGCGGACTAGCCGAGAACGGCGATGTAGACGCGCGTGTCGCGCCAGGTGTAGCCTGACCGTTACCGTGCGAGCCCTGTTCGTTCCCATCTTGCTACCGCTGCTCGGGACTTTGCTCCTGGGAGCAGATGGCTGCGATCCAGAGCTCGTTGCGCCGAAGAGCGGCTACCTGGTGGTCGACAACGTCTTCAGCCCTGTACGAATCCACACCTCGAGATTGGAAGGCGCAGGACGCCTCGAGGCCCTCTTGCCGGACGGCGTTTGGACGCTCATTCATTTCGAGCCGGGCGGGGCTTTCATCTACGACGAGCCCCTCCCCGGGAACGTATGGCACTGCTCCGACCCCGGTGGAACCGAAGGCTGCGTCGCGCGGCTGCGTGTCGCGCACGACGAAGGGCCCCTTGGGTTCAACGCGGCATTCGGAACAGGTATCGTGCACGTCTGCACGGCCAACTACACGCAACGGCAGGGCCGTAAGCACTGCGGCGTCCGTGCGTTGGAGCGCTCGGGCGGATTAGGCGTCGACGAAGATGTGTGGCTGCCCGCGGCCAAGAGCCTCGCAGCGGAGCAGAACATCGACGCGCTTAACGAGGGCGAGTTCGCCTGGCGCGGTGATCCTTGGAATCGCCTGATCTGGGGCACGCACGACTTCAAGCATCCAGACGCTCACTCCCCTCCGTCGGGCGCCGCCGGCGAGGAGGTGTCCGGGACCTTCTTCGACTACGCGTGGGATCCGGATGCACCCGAGATCAACGTGAGCCTCGGCGTGCCCTCCAATGCCGACTGGAAAGCCTACAGCATGGATTTGGGCGCCTGCTCTTTCTTCATTCCCTGGGCTTGGGAGCACCGCCTGGACGGCGCGTACTACACCGCCGGCCTGGGCGCCTCGCTCGAAAACAGGGGGCTTGCCGAGCGCTTCATCGACGAAATGGCCGACACCTCAGAGCCTCGCTCGCAAACGGAAGTCAACGCGCTGCTCTGGATCGATGCGACCGCCGGCATCACTCCGAACGAGAGCGCAAGCCCCGAGTTCCACTACCGGCTCTCCGAGGACACGGGACGACCCGAGATATGCTTCAAGCAGTACTTCCGCGCGAGTAGCGACATCTCCGCCAAGCCGGACCATTGGTACCGTTTCGACCAAGCGCTTGGCTCGCTCGTCCTGGAGCTGCTCCCCTTCATCGGCAAGTGTGGATCGAAGAACGTCGCTGTCCGTTACTGTGGGACGCCCGAGATCAAAGCCGGGGTCGGGACGTTCGAGATCGATCAGTCCTCCGTTCACATCGCGCACCAGGGCTACCCGTGGGCCAAGGTGATCTGCAACAATCAGTTCGTCCCGCAGTTCATCGATGGCATGCGAGAGACCTTCGCTCCCGGCGGCGAGGGGGCCACGCAGATCGACGCTGGGGTCGCGCAGCTAGTCGAGGCACTGGGAGACACACTCGGGCTCGAGGTCCGCAGGATCGAGATGTCCCCGCGCGGGATGTATCTCATCACCGCGGAGAGCACACGCGACCCGCAGTACGGAATGGGCGACTGCCGCCCAGACCTCGATCGAGAAGCGTCGCTTCCGAACGCGAGCCGGGCGACGGAGACCGGCATCGAGTACAAGACCCGCGGCATCACGCGTTTCTAGAGAGGATCTAGAGCTCGCTCAGCGCCTCGCGCGCTGCGTCGACGTAGGCGTCGTACGGCTCGCCGGCGTCGAGCGCGGCGACCGCGGCGTCGAGCGACTCGAGAGCTGCGGCAGATCCGACTATCGCCTCGTCGATCCCGCCGTCGACCGCTGCCGATTGCGTTGCGCTCAGCTGCACGATGGCCCTGCGGAGGAAATCGCGCTCGCTGATCCCGGCTGTAGAGCCGGCCTCCGCGCGGTCGATTAGATCGCGCCCTTGGTCGACGCCAGCGTCTACGCGCGTTTGCGCCGGGCGCTCCGGAACGGTCTCGGGGACGTATCGCGTCATGCCGTTCAGCGTGCCTTGGTAAACCATGCCATCGGGACCGACCGTCGTCGCCGCGTACACCGAGTTCTCACAAGAGTCTGGCACCACTTCGAGGACGTCTGCGACACCCGGTAGGATCCCTACGATGCCGCCGCTGTCGCCGGGACAAATCCCGGCGCCGGCCGGCACCCAGACGCGCGACACGCCAGTCTCGAAATCCAGCCCCTCGAGACCCCACTGACCTTCGCGTTGACCCGCACCGTAGACGAGGCCGGCGGCTTCGCTGATGCTCGGGATTCCGTTGGGCACGCTGATGTCGGGGTTGGCCCAAACGGTCGCACAGGTGCGCGTCGCTGGGTCCCAATCGATTCGCTCGAGACCAAAGGGCGCCTTCTCAGGAATGCCGCCCTCGAGCGCGGATACGAGGTTCTGAGCGGCCGCGCCGAGGTTGCCGATCGACGGCGGGTTGATCGTCGGATTCGTCAGGAGATCGTTGACGACGACCGCCGCGTAGCCGCGCACGGCCACCGACTGCTCCGAAATCGCCTCCGCTCCACCGGTTCCGAAGTCGACCGGAACCTCGCAAGCGATGCGGGGGTCTTTGCCGGGTGCAATCGGCTCCCAGTCCTCGGGGATCTCACCGCGCCAAAAGAGGACGAGGTTCATGAGTGCCCGCCCATCCGTGATGACGACGAAGCGGTCGTCATCCACCTTGGTCCCCATCAAGCTCGGGGTCGAACCCGAGCCCGGACCCAGGCGGATCGGGCTCGGGACCTCCGCCGCGACCTCGTACTCCGCGCGCCACCCGCGGCTGAGCGAGCGCCCGTCCCAATCAAAGCGGTACATCGCGGCGCTCGTGAGCACGTAGAGGCCGCCGTCTTCGTCCGCCGCCAGGCTGTTGGACACGATCTCCAAGTCGTTCGGATCGGCCGTCCGGCAACCCTGGTTGGCGGAGATCACGGGGATGTCGCCCAGATCGTTGGGGTCGGCGTCGGGCGAGATCACGAAAAGGTTGCCGAGCTCAGTCACGAAAACGAGCTGCTCATCGTAAGTGAGCGACATGCCAGCAATGACGTCGTCTTCATTGCAGAACACTTCGTCGGGGATGAAGATACGCTTCTTCAGCTCCGTCGGTGACGAACGAGCGCCATCGACGCTGTCGCCGAAGATCGACACGAATCGGGTGCGACCCACGATGAATCGATTCTCCGAGTCGATGGCGTTGTACGCCCCGCTGAGCCCGAGCGTGAAGGTCGGGGGGTTTTCCTCCCGCTCGGAGGGCACGTACCAGTCGATGATCTCGAACGTGCCGTGATCGACCTTGAGAATCGCGGCGTCCAGCCCCGGCACCGTCGACCAGACAGCCCGCCCTCCGTCCTCGTAGGGACTCGAGAACGAAGCGACGACCGGGATGCCCGCGCTCGGAAGTACGAGATGCTCGCTGCTCGTAGTCGCCGCGTCGGTCGGTCCCGCCATGGCAGAGGAGCCCTGTGCGTAGCTGCTCCGGTGCGAAGCCGGCCAGAGCACGTCTGAGAACGCGTTGCTGCAGAGCGGTTCGTTGGGCCCGAGCGGCGTCTCACAGAGATCGGAAACGTCGGTAGTCGGCGTGTAGCCGTTTGGTGTGCTTCCCTCATTCGAGCTGCATGCCCAAAGGCCAGCGACGAGGGCCCCAGCAAGAAGCACGACGGGAATGGTGCGAGGTCCAAGCATTGCCGGGGAGTTCTAGCAGCAGATGCATGGCGACCAAACAGCACTATGATCGGCGCATGTCCGATTTCGATGCCCTCGCAGAAGCCCGCTACGTGAATCTCGAAACATTCCGAAAGAATGGAACCGGAGTTCAAACGCCGGTGTGGGGAGCCCCGAACGGGGACGAGATCGTCATCTTCACCAACGGCGACTCGTACAAAGTAAAGCGTCTGCGCAGGAACACGGCGATCCGCATCGCAGCATGCGGGGTGCGCGGAGCGCTCAAGGGGCCGTGGTACGAGGGCACCGCACGCTTCGTCGACGACGAGGCCGGCAAGGAATCCGCGATTCGTGCGCTTCGGAAGAAGTACGGATGGCAGATGGTTCTGGCCGACTGGGGAGGTCAGATCCGCGGATCGAAAAAGAACTGGAAGATCATCGCCGTCCGCCTGGGGAGCTAGCGCCTGCGGACGAGCACGCCGACAAACGGCGACAGCCACCAACCGGACTGCTCGAAGAAGCTCCCCTTGCCGGTGAACGAGTACTGGAAGCCGACGTCGATGTGGACGCCGCTCTGCTTTGATGTTGAATGCGACTCCCGCCTTGCCGGTAAAGCCGGGCGTGAAGCGGTACACCGAGTAGGTTGCGCACCACCAGTACCCGTACCCGCCGCAGGAAACCCCAGTCTCTGCGAAGTTCCAGAAATTCATATCGAACGAACCGCTGAGATATGGGAGCACGAGCTTGAGGTCAGGAACTTGGAAGCGGACCTCTGGAAGCGAGAGATAGATCCGATTCAGGGGGCGTCGGCCCGAAAGCGCTACACCACTAACCACCTGCCCGTTTAGATCGACGGGGGTCCACTGAAGACCGGCATCTCCGCCGACGATGAACCAGCCGAAGTCAGCGCCGCCAAAGAAGTTGATGTTGGCGCCGGGGCGCACCGCTTCCCTCGGCACGTCGAGGACGATCGGCACACCGATGCTGAGGCCCCACGTGAAGCCGACCTCGAGCGATTTCTTCCCGCCCGGCTCCTCGAGGGGAGGTGGCGTCTCGGAGACCATATCGTCGGGCGGAATCATTTCGGTCGTCGACACGGCATCCTGCGCGGAAACCATGGAGGCGGACCCACAGAGGGCCAACGCAAAGAACGTCCAACCAAGTCTCTTCATGACAGCCTCCGAGGAGCGGCCTGACTTTATAGCGAGGCCCGCCGTTGTTCAACACTTCGGGCCGCCTTGAGCGCGCCCACGACTTCGACTAGCACTGTCGCTTGCTTGGGGGCCATTTCATCGGCCGGGCAAGACATTTGTCGAGGAGAGAGCATGCACACGGCAACGAGCAGTCGGCTTCGGTTTCGCGCAATTTCTGCACTGGTTTTGGCACTCAGCCTGGCGTTCGCGTCGGCAGCATTGGGGCAGACGGACAAGGCGGAAGAGAAGAAGTCGACCGCCGCCCAAATCCGAGAGCTCATCAAGGCGCTCGAGACGCGGAGGACCGAGATCGACGAGCTCGCCAAGAAGATCGGAGAGAACCCAGACCGCGCCACTTCGGTCGTGATCGAAAAGGAAGTCTCCGAGCGGCGCGAGAAGTATCGGCGTGACCTGGCAAGCCTTGTGAAGCTCGTGGTCAGCGGCGAGGACGCGGGGACCGACGTCGCCCAGGGCCGCGCGGTGGCCACCGAGCTTCTCGAAGCCGACGCGCCGAAGATGGTTGAGACGCTCGCAGAGCAAGACAAGCTGTTGCTTGCCCTCATCGAGACCTCCAGTAGGGGCACCCCCGAGGAGGCAGATAAGGCGCGAACCGAGCTCGTCGCCGAGATTTCGTCATCGACTCGCCTGCTCAAGTATCTGAAGTCGAACCTCGACCAACGAAAGCAACTCGGGCTCGACGTGGATGCCGACACGGCTCACTTGGCCAAGCGGCTTCAGACCCGAGCCGACATCGGCACGGGGCTCCTCAAGAGCACGAAGGAACAGATCGACGAGCTCTCCAAGCGACCCGGTGTAGACGCAGACGTCGACGCGCAAAAGGAGCTCGCCACGCTCCGAAAGAAGCGCGACGTCTTGGCCGAGAGCCTGCGTGTGACCGCCGACTTCATGGACCAGTATGGGCTCGAGACCTCGGAGCTTCGTCAAAGCATCATCAGCGCCACGGGCAAGCTCTCTCAAGACATCCTGAACAAGGACGTCGCTGCGGGTTTATTGGAGTCATCCGCGGCAGACGCCGCCGATTGGTTTCGAACCAACGGGGCCGAGATCGTCTTTCAACTGCTCACCTTCCTGCTGATCCTCTTCGCATTCTGGGTACTCTCGCGAATCGCGAGAGGAACGGTACGCCGGGTACTCGAGCGATCGAAGCTGCAGATCTCGAGCCTTGCAAGGGACTTCTTCATCAAGATGACCAGTCGATCGGTGATCTTGCTCGGGTTCCTCATCGCGATCGCACAACTCGGCGTCGAGGTCGGCCCGCTCCTCGCCGGCCTCGGCATTGCCGGCTTCATCATCGGCTTCGCGCTCCAAGACACCTTGTCGAACTTCGCGTCCGGCTTGATGATCCTGGTATATCGCCCCTTCGACGTGGGCGACGCGATCGAAGCAGCGGGAGTCACAGGGAAGGTCGACCAGATGAATCTCGTCTCGACGATGGTTCTGACCTTCGACAATCAGCTCTTGATCCTACCCAACAAGCAAGTGTGGGGCGGCATCATCCGCAACATCACCCATCAAGAAACGCGCCGCATCGACATGACGTTTGGCATCGGATACTCGGACGACATTCCGAAGGCCGAGAAGGTGCTCAGCTCGATCGTCGGAAGTCACGAGAAGGTGCTGAAGGATCCCGAGCCCGTGGTTCGTCTGCACACACTCGGCGATTCCTCCGTGGATTTCATCGTGCGGCCGTGGTCGAAGACCGCGGACTACTGGGACGTGTACTGGGACATCACCCGCGAAGTGAAGAGGCGCTTCGACGCCGAGGGGATCTCGATTCCGTTCCCCCAACGCGACGTACACATCCATCACCAAGACGCTCGAAGCGATGGAGCGGGCGCCGCGGGCGTGCAGCGCTCCAACACTGAGACAGCGGCTCAGACCCCGATTCCGGGCGACGAAGAAGACACCTAGCGCTCGTCGTTGGCCTTGCGCCGCTGGCGATCGCCAAACCAGAAGAAAGGCTTCAAGGCCTGGAGGCTGAACGCCGGGAACGGGCGAAGCGCGTGCGCTAACGCTCCACGCGCGCGGGGGACGCTGACGGCGAGCTTGGGGTTGTCGACCATCTCGACGACGACCCCAGCCACTTCCTCCACGGTCAGCAGCTTCGGCGCCGCAAAGGCGAGCCCGGCCTCCGTCGCGCCCCGAATGTTGCGAACCATGTCGGTGTCGATGGCGTCAGGGCAGACAGCGCTCACTTTGATGGGAATCGAAGCCCGATCGAGGTCTCCGGCGAGAGAGATCGAAAACCCTAGAACGGCGTGCTTGGTCGCGCCGTAGATGGCAAGGCCCGGCACGGGCGTCAGCGCAGACATCGAGGCGATGTTGATGATCTGTCCGCCCTTGGCGCGCATGGCTTCGACGGCGGCGCGGGCTCCCCAGGTCATCCCGAGCACGTTCACTTCGACCATCTGCTGGATCACCTCGTCCGAGTGGTCCCAAGCGTTTCCGGTGTAGAGCACTCCTGCGTTGTTGACCCAGAGGTCGAGGGACCCCCGCGCGTTGGCCGCGCTTGCCACCTCGCGGTGCGACTCGGGGTCGCGCACATCCTGCTTCATCGACCATGCTCCGCCACCAAGCTCGCTGGCCGTCGCGGCGGCGGCCGCTTCGTCGATGTCCGTCGCAAGAACTGCAAACCCCTTGGCTGCGAGGCGCGTCGCGATTTCGCGACCGAGCCCCTTGCCAGCCCCAGTAACTACTGCGATCTTCATCAGCGCTTCTTGGCCGCTTCGCACGGAAACTTCAAGTGCGGTAGACATGCAGCCCGCGTCCGTCTAGCATCGCCGGCATGCATTTTTCCACCTTTCTTCGCTTTTCCTATCGTTTGCTGATCCTTTCCGTCGCGGGGTGCGGCAGCGACACCGACCGGCGACGGGTGGCTACTGGCGGCTCTGCTGGAGCGGGCGGGCAAGGCGGCGCAGGAGGGATGATCCCAGCCCCGCCTCTCGGCTGCGATCCGCTCACACCCAGCTACTGCGCGTTCCCCTACCCGAACGACTACTACACCGTGGCAGACGCCAGTACGGGGACCGGACGCCGGCTCGCGCTGCCCGCAGAGATCATGCCGCCCAACAGCGGCGGTCAGCGATCGACCCCCGGTGCTTTCAACGAGATGGACGGCTTCTCCCCCGGCATCATGGCGATGACGCACTTGCCCGGCGCGACGGTGACAGGGCTCGCGACCCCGGACACGATCGAGGACTCGCTACTCGCGGACTCACCCACGGTGATTCTCAACGCGGACACCGGAGAGCGTGTTCCTCATTGGGTCGACCGTGACGAATGGGTCGTCCAGGCGAAGTTGCGCATCGACGCGGGGGAAGACAAGCCCAATTTTCCGACACTCACCCGGAGCGTGGAAGAGCTTCGTGAGGAGCAAGCGATGATGTTGCGCCCAGCGGTCCGACTGGACGACGCCACGCGCTACATCGTTGCGTTTCGCGATGTGGTCGACGGCGAAGGCGCGCTCGTCGCTCCGTCACCCGGCTTCGAAGCGCTGCGGGACGACGAGCCATCCGATGACGAGGTCATCGAGTCACGCCGCGCGCACTTCGAGGAGATCTTCACGACCCTCGGCGACGCTGGCGTTGCGCGGGAAGACCTCCAGATCGCTTGGGACTTCACCACCGCGAGCCGCGAGAACAACACGAGCGCGATGCTCCACATCCGTGACGACGCGTTCGAGAAGTACCCGGATGGCGTCCCGTACACGATCGACGTGATCGACGATACGAGGGAGGGAATGGCCTGCCGGCTCGAGATCACCTTCGACATGCCGCTCTACATGACGGGCGGCGAGACCGGCGAGCTGCTCAATCTCGGAGACGATGGCCTCCCCGAGCAGAACGGAAGCTACCCATACGCTGCTGCGATGTTCGTTCCCACAGCGGCACAAACCACCCCGGCGCCGCTCGTCGCCGTCGGCCACGGCCAGCTTGGCGCCAAGGAGCAGGTGTTCGGCTACAGCGAGCTCTGGGCCAACTACAATCTCGCCGGCTTCGGGTTGGACCACAAGGGTTTCTCTTCGGACGACGTCCTGACCGTGGTCGACGCGATCCTCGGAGACCTGGCAACCTTTCGAAGGATCCCAGAGCGCATGCACCAGGGTCACCTGAACTTCCTGATGGCGATGCGAACGCTCTCTCGGGAAGCCGAGGATCCGGAGTCGACCTTGAATGCGACACTTCAGGATGATTGCGGCGGCGCGATCCTGGACGGCTCCAAGCGCTACTACTTCGGCGGCAGCCAGGGCGGCATCCTCGGCGCGACGATCATGGCGCTCAGCCTGGATATGGAGCGAGGTCTGCTCGCGGTGCCAGGTCAGTCATACAATCTCCTCCTCAACCGAAGTGGGAACTTCGACGAGTATGCCGGCCAACTCTACAACCGCTACGGCTGGAACGGGCTTCACATGCAGATGAACCTCGCCCTGATTCAGGGGCTCTGGGACCGGGCCGAGCCGACCGGCTACTCGAAGTACATCCGCAGCGATCTTCTGCCGGGGACCCCCGCGCACGATGTGTTGATCCAGGTCTCGAAGGCCGATCATCAGGTCACCAACCTGGGCGCGCACATCATGGCTCGCACGATCGGCGACGTCGTGAATCTCGCGCCGTTGATTCGCCCCGTCTGGGGCATCGAAGAGAAGAGTGGCCTGCATACCGGCTCGGCAATGCTCGAGGTGGACTTCGGCAACGATGAACCGCCGATCACGAACATCCCGCACTGGGGCGATAGGTTCGATGACCCCCACGGCCGCGCAGCCGAGCTCGCGGAATTGGGCACGGCGCTCTTAGGGTTCTACGAAACCGGCGAAATCGAAAACCCTTGCAACGGCCCCTGCGACGAAGACGACCTGATTCCAGAGTGAGGTGTTGGAGGGTTTGTGAGCTGACTTCGCGCGTGGTGGTGAACGCGATTGGCGTCAGGAGGTTTCTAGTTAAATCCGCCCGCCCACCCCCACCACGTAGTTCGGCATCACTCTCACGCGAGTGGGCAGCGTGCCTCCGCGCCCCTTGCTTCGCTTGGGCTTGGCGGCGCACTTGCGCCGGGCTTCGCCCTGCGGGCTCGCGCTTCCGCGCATGTCCTGAGGGGGACGATTGCGTGTGGAGGAGAATCGGTCGGGATGCGCGGCACAGGGAGTGGGCGGGAGGCCAGTTGTGTAGCGCCGTGTAGCGCCGGCCGAGCGGGACCCGCTCCCGAGCACGTGCGTACCGACCGATTCTCCGATCAGATCCACCCCAAGCTACCAAACGCGATCAGACAAATCGCGTCGAAACCCAAGATGGCGCCGACAGCCGCCGCTTGTCGCTTGATGCACTTCATGTCGTGCACCCAGTACGCGACGACGAAGAACGGGAAGTAGCCGAGCAAGAAGATCAACCAGGGCGCCGAGCGATTCCACCACGAGTAGTCCCACGTGAGCGCGTTGACGTAGTTCAGCACGTACTCGATGAACACCGCGAGGGCGCTGAAGAAGACCGCAAACACCCAGCGGTTCGGGATGCCGAGGATCTTTGTCTCCTTCGGAGGGAGCATGACCGTCGTCACGATCCCGAGGATCGCGAACATGAAACAGATCTCGATGTTGAGACCGATGAGAATCAGGTAGGCGGTCTCGCCAGGCGCCGCCCATGCCGGCGCGTAGCCGGTGAGATGGAAGATCAACGAGTTCCACGTCTCGTTGAACCAATCCATTCCCCAGAGCGCCAAGCCTGCAAAGACGACGCTGTAGTTCTTTCGCCCGATCTGGTCGTGATAGATGTAGAGCACGATCACCAAGAGCGGGATCACATACCATTGGAAGTCCGAAGGATCGCGAAGATGGGAGAGCGCCTGTCGCGCATGTTCGGAAGGCATGGACCGGGTCTACCACTGGCTTTCTGGGCTTCCTAATGCAGAAATTGCGCCCCAAACAGCCCGTCAGGCCGATCTTTTGAATCCCGCAGAAGTGGCGCTATCCTCGGTCGGCGGCGCGGGGTCGAGCGCCGCCTTCAAGACGACGCGACATGGTGCGGCTTCTACTGAATCGATGGACTTTCTTGGGCTTGGCGATCTTGATCGCGGGCGTCGGTGTGGGCACTGGCGCGCTCGGCGAGCACGCTTCTAGCCAAGGCGAGTCGCGCGTGGACATCGTCGATGGGCAGAAGGTGCTGCGCGCCCCCAGCCTCGACGGCTGGAACGACAAGGCACAGAGCCCGCGCAACAACCCCGGAAGCGGCAGTCTCTTCGGGGCGGCGTTTCACTACGACGCATTCGTGTACGATGCGACTGCGAGCAACCCGAAGGTGGCAGGCGTCGTTCGACGCGGAACCACGCTGAAGCTCGCTAAGAAGGTCACTGGGCCGGGGTGCCAGGATGGCACTTGGTATCAAGCGGTTCCGTTTGGCTATGTGTGCTCGTCGCTCGGCTTTCACGTGAGCGACGACCCGGAAGCCAAGAGTTACGGCGTACCACCAGCGGCAGTGACCAATCACCTTCCGTACCAGTACGCACGCGTGACTACACAACGGGCGCCCCGGTACTACCGTATGCCGACGGTTGAAGAAGAGAAGCAGGCCCGTCGTGCGATGGAGAAGAAGGGACCGGCACCCGAAGTCGTCTCGTCGCTCATGGAGGGCGACTACTTCCTCGCCCTCGCCGACAAGGAAACGCGCGAGTCGGACGGCGCGGTGTTCTACCGAACAGTTCGCGGGCGTTACGTCCGCGTGAGTGACCTCGAGCTCCGGAACCCAGACCCGGTTCGTGGCGAAGAGCTTGGACGCGGCGGGTGGCGATTGCCAATCGCGTTCGTTTGGGGAGAAGACCGCGAGATCCTGAGCTTGAGTGGGGACGCGCCGCGGGTGACCGGGAAAGCCGAAAAGCTCGCCCGATTCGTGGTCGACGAGGAGCTGCGCAAGAACGGCGAGACCTACGTCGTCGGTGCGGCCGGCGCGATTCTTCGAAGCGAGGTGCGGGTCGCCAGCCAAACCAAAGCGCCGAGCGACGTTCCGGCGAACGGGAAGTGGGTCCACGTCGATCTCTCCGAGCAGACGCTCGTCGCCTACGAGGGCGCGAAGCCCGTCTACGCGACTGTGATCTCGAGCGGAAAAGAGGGCTATGAGCCTCCGACCGGGCTTTTCAAGGTCCAGCAGAAGTACATTTCGACGACGATGAACGCGACCGATCCAATCGACGGGTTCTACGAGGTCGAGGAAGTCCCGTGGACGCTCTACTACGATGGCAGCTACGCAGTGCACGGCGCGTACTGGCACACGGATTTCGGAAAAGTGCGAAGTCACGGGTGCACGAACGTTGCGCCGGTCGACGCCCGCTGGCTCTACTACTGGAGCGACCCGGAAGTGCCGCCCGCCTGGCACGCGGTCCGATTTCAGCCCGAGACGACCTGGGTCTACTTCACCAATTGAGCACGCCGCGTACGAGCAGTACGACGGCGGCAGCCCCTGCAATCACCACGATCGCGTTCCGGAGCCGTGGGCCGTCGACGTGGGGGATGAGCCTCCGGCTGGCGCGCAAACCGAGTCCCACGGCCGGCAGGAGCGCCGCGCCGATCGCGACTTCGTCCCAACTCACTTCTCCTGCGGCAGCGCGCACACTGATCGTGATGGTCAACCCGATCGCAAAGACCAGACCGAGGTTGGCCCGGACGGTCGGGCCTTCGTCGTTTCGGTAGAGGAGCGCGATCGGTGGGCCGCCGATCGCAGACACCATGGCCATCGTTCCGGAAGCAACGCCGGCGCCGAATTCGCGCGTCGGCGTGCGCCGAAACGTCCCCCGACTGACGACTACGAACACTCCGCCGAGAACCATGAGGGACATGAGAACATCGAGCCTCGCCCCGGACAGCAGCTTGAGGAGCCCTACCCCCAGGAACGCGCCCGGCACGCGCCCCGCGAAGATCCAGAGGGTGCTTCGAAGCTCGACCGCATGTCGCTCCCTCCAAACGATCGCGACGGTGAGCGGCCAAACGACGAACAGCTGCGGGACCGGTGCAAAGAGCGGGTCCAGCAACGACAGCAGCGGTACGCTGATGAGGGCGAAGCCGAAACCCACGGTGCTGTGAAGCGCCGCGGCGACGAAGCTGATACCAAACGCCACGGCGAACTCCGGCGTGGCGATGTGTGCTAGGGCTTCCATCAACGGTGCTAGGGTAGTCAGCCTCGGATCATGCGGCCAACCAAGAAGACGAAACGAGCCCGTCTAGGGAGCCAGGCCCTCGGTGCAGCGACGAGCGCGCTCGGCGCAGCGGTCCGAAATCTGGAAAACGCGCGCCGTATCGCCAACTTCCTGCGCGGCCACATGGAGCTCGAGACGCGTCCGACCGACGTCTACATCTCGACTTATCCCCGCTCTGGCACGACGTTGACGCAGTGGATTCTCTATCTGCTCACCCATGACGAGCAGCCCGACCCGGACCACCTGACGAAGGTCTCCCCCTGGTTCGAGCGTTCGCTCGCAACGGGCGAGCTCAGCGCCGACGACCTCGTCCGGTTCGAGAGTCCACGCGTGTTCAAGAGCCACCTGCCGCGGGAGTGGCTTCCCGATGGGGCGCGCTACATCTACGTCGAGCGCGATGTCGAGGATGTCCTCGTGAGCTACTTCCACTTCTACCGCGCGTACCTCGGCTTTCGCGGCTCACTCGACGATTTCTATCGACGCTTCATGGATGGGCGGGTGCAATATGGGTCGTGGTTCGAACATGTCGCCGGCTGGCGCAAACACGCCAACGACGCCGATGTACTGATCCTTCGTTACGAGGATCTGCTCGCCGATCGCAAAGGTTCCATCGAGACCATCGTCCGGTTTCTAGATTGGGATTGCGACGAGCGCTTGGTCGACCGCGCCGTCATCGAGAGCACGTTCGATGCGATGAAGCGCCGCGAAGCGGTCTTCGACCACGCCACCGCACTGTTGCTCGAGCGCGGGGTCAGTCCGCAATCGTTCCTACGCTCCGGCAGGAGTGGGGATGGCGCGGCGGAGCTCAGCCCGACGCAAGCGCGCGCGCTCAGGGAGCGACGCTCGTCGGCGCGCCGGCTCGCGATTCGCGGGCTCTCTGCGTTTTTGCAATAGACGGCCCCATAGACGAAGCGTCCACGACGAACTGGAGGAAGCTCTCCGGGGTACCCGGATCATCGCCGGTCAGGTGCCGATACGCCCTCGCGAGCTTCGCGATGAGGCGGCGGTACCCGCGCATCGCGGGCGAGCTCTGGTCCGCGTAGAGCTTGCGCACCGCGTTGTCTCGGGTGCCGAGCAACAAGCGATCCGCAGGTTCGCGGCAAAGGTATGGGCAGGCACGCGGGCGCTGCGGATTCAGTGTTCGGCCACCGATGGTGTACGCGAACGTGACCTCGTCGCCGAAACGATTCCGATATAGCCGGTCGAAATACTTCTCGTCGTAGGTACAAGCCGAAAGCGCCCAACCGACTTTCACGGCCGCCCCCCGTTCTCGCATGATCTCTGTCTGGACGAGTTGCTGGGCGACATAGCCGTTTTCGATTTCGAGCGCAGCTTGCTTCCGCTCAACCTCGGCAGCTGGCGCGAGGGACGAAGAGCGACGGATGTCTACCGGGAAGCCAAAGCGATCGATCAGCGCCTCGAGTGGCGCCTGCGCGAGCGACGCAGCGCGGTGCACGTCGAGGCGAGGAACGCCGGCGTTGCACGCATTGCTGTCCGCGATGAGTATCGAGCTCTTCGGAAGTCCGAGCTCGCGCCGAACCATCTCCTGCGCGAAGACGAGAATCAGAACGTCGACTGGTAGCCCGCAGCTCGCGTCATCGGCGGCAACACCCACACCGAACCAAGTCGACGTCGTGGACCTGAGCGCGCTTGCCGAAATCACGGGCTCGTACTGCCGGCGAGCGAAGAGCTCCTGCCGATTTGCAAGCGATGCGAGGCGTTCCCCCAAAATATCCGTCCCTCTTTGACTACCCATCACGCGTTTCGCCGCATGGCTTGACCGGCACCCTAGCGGACATGGCGCGAGGCCGCAAAAGCTTTGAAGACCCGAAACAATCTCGATACTTAGGTCACAAAGTTGGACGGGGCGTTCTCCACCGGCATTCTGAAAGCTCGGGAGAACCGCTTGAGCACCGTAGCGCGTCTTTTAACCCTTGGCTTCATCATCGGCCTGGCCGCCACGCTGCAACCAAGTCTTGCGCAAGACACGCCTTGGAAGCGGCGGCTTCGGCAGGGCGTCGTGCTGAACGACTCTACAGCGTTCCACGACGGCAGGTCCGACGGACCTCTCACGGCAGATGAAATGCGACGACTTGGTCTTCGGCCGCGCGGCGTTGGCTTGGTCGATCTCACGCAGTGGCCCAAGGAGCCGGCATCGGCTGCGCAGGTGGCGCCGAGCGAGCTCGCAAGCGCCCTTCGCCATCTCTGCCCGGCAGACGTGCGCGGGGCCGATCTCGACACGTATGCCGACGCAATCGTTCGCTACAGCGCGGAGTTCTCCGTCGACCCGTGGTTGATCGCCGCGCTCGTCTACACGCAGTCGAGCTGTCGCGCAGACGTCGACAACAGCTATGGAACCGGACTGACGCTCATCAATCGCGGCATGCACTCGCGCAACATCCACCGTGGCGTCTATCACTTCGGGGTCTGGGGCGATCACGGGTGGACCCGCAAGAGACTCGACATCAGCGCGTTTCCGTTCGAGCCGAGCAGCCTGCGTGACCCGGACGCCAATCTCTACTTCGCGGCTGCCCTTCTGAGCGTCTTCGGACAGCAGTGCCCGCAAATCGATCACGCGTTCGACTCAGCGGCACATCGTCATCCGGTCTCCCACTTCGTCTGGGGCGATCAGGTCGGCGATACCGGCCCTGAAGACCGCATCCTGACGGCGAGGCGCCGACTTCTCAACAGCCATGCACGAACGAAGAACGGCGGGCATGCGATTGGCGACATCTCGTTCGTCAGCCCGCTGGACGGCTATCCCCGAATCGCAACGAGCGGTCTCGGCGAGGCTCGCGACCACGGGCGACGCCCCCATCGCGGGATCGATTTCGCATCCGACTTCGGCGAACCGGTTCGGTCGGTGGCAGACGGCACAGTGACCTTCGCGGGCGTCGACTGGGAGCGTCGCGCCCACATCCCGCTGGCGCCTTGGGGCGCGGCGATTGTGCACGAGCGGCACATGGGTCCACGAGGTCTCTTCGTGACCATCGACCACGGCGACGGTGTCGTGTCCCTCTACTCCCATCTGGCGAGCTACGACGTCCAGGTTGGAGACAGGGTCGAGGCCGGCCAACGGTTGGGCGAGGTGGGGCGGACGGGCATCCGCGATTCGGGCCCGCACCTGCACTTCGGGCTGTTTCACGATGGCAAGGTGCTCGATCCGCTCGACCATCTCGCAGCGTACGTGTTCCCGCCGAAGCTCACGAAGCGAGGCCGAGCGGAGCTCGGCACTCCCGCAAAGAGGACGCGTCCCGCATCCCCGACGGGGCTGTTCACAACCAAGCGACGGCGGCGTCACTCACACGTCGTGCGCTGAACCGGCCACTGTTGGAAGATCGCCTGGACGGCGTTGGTGACCTGCGTTTCGACGTCCGGTCCGGTGCCGGCGACCGACTGAGCGAGGCCTGCAAAGATCGCCTCCGGGTCCTCGCCTTCCGCGGGCGCGGGGCCAACCGGGATGAAGAGATTGCCCACGTCGAACTCGACCGGGACGGGGACAATCCAAGCACATGGATCCCAGTACCAGCCCCACCAGCCCCACCACCAACCGCCCTGGCACTCCCAGACCGTGCCTTCGCCGGTGGTCCGCGCGAGGCCGTTTGCGGCCCAGACTTGCGGTGGACGCGCCTCCGCTTCCTCTGGCGGAATGTACTCCATGCAGACGGGCGGGCCGGTCATCGCGTCGATGATCAAATCATTGACCAGGTCGTTGAAGAAGATCTGGTCCTGGTCGGGCTCGGGCGTCCCAGGGGGAGCCACGTCCTGCGTAACGACGCTGAACGTTAGTATTTGCGAGAAGTCGACGCTGTCGTCGAAGTCGACGACAACCTGGCTGGTCTGGACGACGGAGTTGTTGGCACAACCCAGCGCGGAAACAGCCGAAGCTACCAGAAGAACGACAAGAGCAAACCGAAGCATGTGCACCTCCAAGTGCCTTTCGCATAGCACGGCCTATGCGGCCATCAATGCTGCGGAGGGTCGCTTGCCGTACCGTTCCCCTCGCCCCTATCGGGGTGCGGCACGAGCCCGCTCGGCGGGTGGGGTGCGGGCGGTATGACGCTCTCGGGTGGGATCGTCGTCCGCAGCATGCGCGTGCCCCAAGGCTGCCGCGCTATCACGAACAATGCCAGGAGGACCAGAACGAGCACGATTCCAGCGAGCCAACGGTTGGGCTGCCGTTTTTCGAAGACGTCACCGGCGCCGACCTCGGGGGTCGTGCGCGGCGCGATCTCGAGACCATAGCTCTCCGCGAGGTCGATGATCCGCGTGATGTGAATGCCCGGAACGCCGTTCTCGAGGAACGCCCCGAGAACCGAGGGCGGCATGTCTTCGATGCCCTTGGGCGGGCGCGCGTTGACGCCGGGGTTGAACTTGCGTTTGCCGACCTTGGTGCCGACGGACACGGTGCCGCCGCCGACGTTGACGTAGGCCTTGATCGGTCGGTCCCCAGCTTCCTTGTAATACAAGCTCATGCGTTCCCGAACGCGGTCCTCGTCCACGAGGGCTAGGCTCGGTGCGGAGTCCTCTTCCGAATCGGCCTCGACTGGGCGATCCGGCTGCTTCTTCTTGTCGAACTCGGCAAGCTCAGGGACATCGTTGCGCTCGATGGCGCGCTCGAGCATGCGGCGACCTCGATTGGACAGCCCGATCGCGTCGTCGCCCACACCGCCGAGGGACGCCGCCACGGACTTATACGGAAAGACGTCGTTCTCACGAAGGACCGCCTCCATGTCGAGCCAAGTGAAGTTCGGGTGGTTGGCGCCCCACTGCGAGGCGGCCGTACTCGAAATGATGATCGGCTCTACGCCAAGCTCGTGGACCGCAGAGTACACGGCCACGTTCATGGCCGGGAACGACCCAGACAACCCGACCGCGACCACCTCACCTGGCTTGACGCGAAGCTCCTTGAGCCACTCGACGATGACGGCAGCGAAGTTTGGGTTCACGGAGGTCTGCTTGGATACGAGGCTGCCGCTTCCGCTGGTGATAGGCGACAGCACCTCGCCGATCATCCGCGAGCCAGCCGGATCCGTTTTCATAAGAAGCCCGAGGCCCTTGCGCTCCGACGCCTCGTGAAGGACCTCCAGCGCTTCCTGCGCCTTGCGCGCGGCGAGCATCTTCTCCGCGTAGTGCGGCTGCTGCTCTTCGGTGGGAAATACCTCGACTGCGACTAGCCCGACAATCGCAAGCGCCGCCACGACGGCGCGCTGCACTTGTGAAGCGCCTTCCGGCTTCCAGTACATGCCCCTCATATCGTGACGTCTCCCAGCATGACGACCAGCACCATCCGAACGAGAATGGCCGCGGTGACGAGGCTCAAAGTGGTTTCGAGCACGCCTTGGCGCTGATACCAGATCGCGATGAGCCCGGGAATGATGAACCCGATAATCGCGCCCTCGGTGAAGGGCGTGACTTGGCTGTCGAGCCAGGTGCGAAACGCGAGGCCCACCAGATAGCCGATGAGGATGGTGAGTGCGGTTCGCCGCCGACCATAGACGATGGCGATTTGCGAGAGGCCCTTGAGAATTCCGAAGGTCAGCAAAGCCGCGAGCAGCGTGAGACCGACGTCGATAGGCTTGTCCGCGTAAAGGGCCATGTAGCCTGGGACGACCATGCCCCCTGCGGCGAGACCGAAGAGCTCGCCGTATAGAAGGCTCGCGGCGAGACCGAGCCCGATCGACACGGTCAACAACTCAATTCCTGGCATGTTCCGTCCCCCGATTGGCGAAGTATTCGGCCAGTGCCAAGCCCGGCCCGGCGATGTTCCCAAGCCCCATGACAAGAGCTGAGGTCTCGGCAAGGCCGAGCAAGATTTCGAAGACGTCTGCCGGGTGAGTCCGGTCGACGAATACCAAGCGCGTCGGATCGAGGCCGCTCTTCACGGCCTCCCGCGCGAATATGTACTGTCCAGTTCCGAGAAGCACGACTTCGTCGGCTTGCGTCCAACCGGCGTACGAATGGGCGAGTTGCTCGGAACGGTCGGCGCGATCCGCACGGCAGTTGAACACCGCAATGCGGCGGTTGACCTCCCGATGACGCCGCAACGACTGTTCCCAGATGTAGCGGGTCGAAATCGGATCGTTCGCGGCGAACCCGTTGACGAAGACAATCTTGCGTCCGAAGAACTCGACCGCTGCTTCCGTCATGGCCCCGGGGTCCGGCTTGGCGCGCCACATTCCGCGGAGAGCCGTCTCCTTGTCTACGCCGATCTCCTCGCAAACGGAGAGCGCGAGCTCGATGTTGTCTTGGTGCTCGAGGTAGGAGAAGGCCTCGATGTCTTCCTCGGTCAGCGGTTCGCTGATGCTCTCGGCGCCGCGAAAGGTGGTACCGCGATCCTCACAGACTTCCTGAAAGAACGCTCGGTGGATCCGCTCGGCGGTCAAGAACGCGCCACCAACCGGTACCGTAGCGGCAAGCGCGCGGGCGACGTCGTCTTCGGTCGGTCCCATGACGTCGAGGTGGTCGGGACGCGCGTTCGTGATGACTCCATGTGTGGCGCGAACGAGCTTCGATTCGGAGAGCCACTGGAGTTGCGGCTGAAGTGCCATGCACTCGACGACGAGCGCTTCGGCGCGCTGCGCTGCCGCCATCGTGACCGCCTGCTTCTGCTCGATGACGTTCGCGCCACCGGGTCGATAGACCGGCACCTCGCGGCCGTTTGGCAAAATGAACCGGGGCACCGTCCCGGTGGTCTTCGCGACACAGCGAACGCCCGCTTCTCGGAGGCCCGCAGCGATCAGACGCGTGACACTGGTCTTGCCACGCGTGCCGTTGACGTGAATCCGAATCGGGATTCGCGCGAGGCGGCGCCGGTGCATGGCAAACTCGAGCACCCCGAGGGCGATGAGCACTCCGCACGCCGTGAGAAGAATGACAATCTCGTTAGACACTCAATTCGCCCCCGACGGGATCGACGACCCCGAACCGCGCAGCTTGTACCAGCTACGAAGCCGCCAGCAACCTCGCAGGCTCGCATGATTCTACCGAAGCCGGGGTCGTTCGCTCGCGCTAACTAATGGGATCGAAACTAAACCCAAGGGGCGAAACGAATTGTAATCAACTGTCGGCGTTCCTAGACACCTACACCTTTTGGAGGGCATACAGATCGTCAAGGGTCACACCAGTGAGCCGGGGACGGGCCGAGTCTGGGGGGATTGTCGGCCCGTCCGCCAACCGGCTCCTGCACAGGCTCTGCTAGACGGCGCCGATGGCTTCGAGGTGCTTGCAGGTTCGCTCGATTCCCTCCTCGACGCTCACGGCGGGATTGTAGCCGAGCTCGCGGCGGGCTTTCTCGATGCTGAAGTAGTGGTGCGTGCACATGTAGCGTATCGCGAAGCGGGTGAGGCCATCCTCCGTGTTGAGCGTGCCGCCCTTCAAAGTGTCGATGCCTTCTTTGATCGCCGCGATTCCGTACATCAGTGACTTCGGAATCGTGTACTTGATCGGCGGAAAACCGAGACGCGCGACGACCTTGCGGACGAAATCCCAGAAAGGCATCGGCTCGCCGTTCGTGATGAAGTAGGCGGATCCGGCGGCAATGCTGTCGACGCCATCCTTCGCGAGTGCCTCATCCGCGAGCAGCACCGCGTCGACGAGGTTCGTCACGTAGGTGTAGTCGGAAAGCCAAACCCCGCGGCCGATCTGCGCGCGAAGCCGACCGGCTTTGGCGTTGCTGAGAAGCGCCGGAAGAAACCGTTGGTCGCCCGGGCCAAAGACAACGTGAGGCCGGAGCGCACAGGTTGCAACGCCACCCTTGCCGTTCGCCTCGAGCACGACCTTCTCCGCTTGGATCTTGCTGTCGGCATACGGGGCCTGAGAGATGGACGCGTACGGCAGGGTCTCGTCACCATTCTCGATGTCCTTGCCTTCGTAAACCACGCTTCCTGAGCTGATGTAGACGAAGCGTGACACGCCGTTTGCGCGGGCCGCTTCGAGCATGTTCTCGGTACCGCCGAGGTTGACGCCCCACACGATGTCTTCCTTGTTCCACTTCGTGTGAACGATCGAAGCGTTGTGGACGATCGTGTCGACGCCACGGCAGCCTTCGATCACCGCGTCTTTGTCGGTGATGTCCACGCGCCGATACTCTGCCCCCTCGACTGGGCACTCCCCGGCGACGTCGAGAACCACGACGTCGTCGCCGCGCGCCAGCAAGCCCCGCGCGATCGCCGCGCCCAAGAAGCCGCAGCCTCCCGTCACCAAGCTCACCGTCATGGCTTACTCCACGGTTCCAAAGATGATGTCCGGCAGCGGTGTGACCGCTGCGTAGTTGCCCGAAAGCATGCTGTGGTGGTGCCGATCGTGCTTGGCAGCGAGAACGCCCAATGTCTTGAAAGGGAACCGAGGATAATCAACACCAGCGTGGTTGAGGATCATGAGCGCGGTGTACGTGGTGAAGATGGCCGCCAGGGTGTAGATGTGCACGCCTCCGACGAGCGCGACCGTCCCGAAGAAGAGGCCCAGGCCGAGTATGGTTTCGACCGGATGCAACAGAAGGCTGTCGATGAAGCGTGGGTTGCGGGCCGCATGGTGAACGGAGTGTACCCCGCGGAGGATCTTCCACTCGTGGAAGGGGTAGCGGTGCATGAAGTAGTAGCCAAAGTCGTAGATCAAGATGACCGTCACGACCTCGAGCGCGTAGCGCCAGGCAGGAATCGCGTGGTCGTAGTAGAGGTAGTCACCGAGACCGAACATCACCGAGAAGATCAGAGTGACGGACACAGTGATGTTGAGAGCGACTCGATAGTTGAGCTCCCGGTCGCTCACCGAGCGATGAGGATCGTCGCTGATCATGTACGGCTGCGCTGAAGGAGAGCGATAGGCGAACACCAGCGCGAGCTGCGCCAAGCCGGCGGACGCGTAGCTGATCAGGATGACGAGCAATACCTTCATGACTAGTGCACCAGCCTCAAAACGAGTGTACCTGCGACCATGAACGCAAACACGGCCACGGCAGCCAGCGTAGACCAAGCCTTGCTGTACGAAGATTTCACGGCGGAAGCGGCCCGAAACGAGGTGGAATCAGCGTCGAGCTCGAGCGGGTCGGCGCTCGCTGGGACGCTCTGACACAAGAGGGCGACGCCCCGCTCCACATCTCGTTGCGAAAGCGCATCGTGGGTTTCCATGTAGACCTTGCCGGTCTTGACGGCCGACATACAGGAACCGCAGAAACCGGACTCGCAGGAGTGCGCGGGGTTCAATCCAGCCGCTTGCGCGCACTCCAACAAGGTTCTTCCCTTGGAGTATGGAACCGTGCGCGAGCGCCCGTGGAGCCAAAGACTGAAAGTCTCGGGCGCTTCGAGCGACGCGGCGTCAACAGCGTTAGCTTCGACGCGATCCGGATCGGCAGGAGAGACGAAGCGCTCGATGTACATCAGCTCTTCGTGCACGCCCACATCGGTCAGCGTTCGCTCGATGAGCTCCATGAAGGGCTCGGGGCCGCAGATGTAGAACTCCGCGATGTTGGTATGAGGGAGAAGCGCACGAATGTCATCGGTCGTGAGGTAAGCGCCATCGGCGTCGATGTGATGGTGCAGCGCGAGTCGATCTGGGTGCCGTTGGGCCAGTCGCTCGAGCTCGCCCCCATAGATGACGGACTCGCGCGTCTGGTTTGCGTAGAGCAGCGTCACTGAGCGCTTCGTGGTCGCAAGTGCGCTCTTCAAGAGCGAAATGACCGGCGTAATGCCGCTACCGCCTGCGAACAAGAACAAGGGGGTGCTCGCGCGTGTCTCCGGATCGAGAACGAAGCGCCCCTCTGGCACGCTTGTGAGCAGGGTGTCACCAACCTTCAAGTTGTCGTTGAGCCAGTTGGAGACGCGTCCCCCCTCGACCCGTTTCACGCCGATTTTCATGGTCTCCCCGAGCTCGGAGGAGCTCGCCAGCGAGTAGCACCGCGTGATCTCGAAATCGTCCCATGGGAGCTTGAACGTCAGATGTTGGCCGGCTTTGTAGCGGTACACTTGCGCGAGGCGCGCCGGAACGCTCAGCTCGAAGGAGCTGCACTCCGGCGTCTCGACAGTGACGGCCGACACCTCGAGCTCATGAAACTCGACACTCATTCGTCGGCCTCCAAGCCCGCGGCGCTGAGTGCAGCGCCGAGTCGCTCCGGCTTGCAATAGCTCCGAAGCAGGTGACGGAGCGCTGCGTCCGCGACTCGCTCGGAGTGGTCTTGGCAACCGCCGTCCATCCACATCGCGAGCCGCACTTGTTGGCAAGCGATCACCATTCGCGCCATCAGCTCGGGGTCGTCGTCGACGAAGTCGCCAGCCTCGATGCCCTGCCGGAAGAGGGATGCGAACTGGTCGAGGCCCATCCCAAGCCCCTCGACTTGCTCGGGGCTCCGCAAGAGCTCGATCGTCGACCAGGCCGTGACTTCCTTGAGCTGCATCTTGGTATAGTCGCGCCTGTCCATGAAGAACTGAAGTTGTATGCGGGTGCCGGCGATCAGGGTCTCCAACGCAGACGCTTCTTGCGCGACGACGCCGTGCGCAAGCTCCAGGACTTCGTCGAGCCTCCGGCGGTGCACCGCCCGATAGATCTCCCACTTCGATTCGAAGACGCTGTAGAGCGTCGTCAGGGAAAGGCCCGACTCGGCCGCGATGCGTTGAACCTTCGTGGCCTCGTAGCCCTCGTCGCCAAAGACGCGTTCAGCAGCATCGAGGACCGCCTCGCGGTAGAGCTCGCGCTTCTTGTCTTTGAGGCTTTTGTGCCTTTTTTCTCTGGCAATTGCGGTCTGCATGAGTGCGGCGGAATGATAGTGTGGGAAAGCAGAATGTCAATTCCGATTCCTAGATCCGGTCTTCGTCAGGGATGTCCGCGATCTTGATGACCGACATCTCGGGGTCGAGATCGGTCTCGGCGAGCAGCGTCCGGAGCACGACCTGGCCCCGGCGACGCCCTTCGGTGCAGATCCAGTTCTTTACGCCGGGATTGTCCTTGCTGGCGTAGATCCGGAACGAGCCGTCGTCGTCGAAGATAGTCTGGCGGTTGTTGAGCGCCACGGGATGGTGGCGGTAGTCACCAGCACAGAGGTAATGATCGAATACCTGACACGACCAGTAGCGGCACGGAACGTCCTTGCCGGACACCACGATCGCCTCGTCATCGGCGAGCTTGTACGAGACGCCGGCATAACCGATACCGGGACCCGGCAGGTTGTTGGCGACGACCTTCGGGTCGATCATCTCGAAGACTTCATCCGGCGTGTACTCGTCGTGCCGCTCTTCGTCGACGACGAGCTTCCCGTCTTGGCCGATTCGCGTCGGCGTCGAGTTGTCGTCCTGTTCGAATGCTATCGTGCTCATCCCCGTGATCGCCGACACTCCGAGGCCGGCATCAACCGTGTCACCGAGGAACGAGATGATTCGATCGAGGCCTGCGCGAAGGTCTCGTTCTCCGTATTCAGCCGGCACCGGCAGCTCCTCGGTGCATCGGATGTCCATGATCGCCGCACTGTACTTGCCCTTGTCGACCTCGATGACGCGCTCTGGGAAGTACTGCCGCGTCATGACAAACGGGTCCGCGCCCTTGAGCTCGAGCCAGTTCTTCACCCCTTCGGGACGGGTTTCGCTTAGGTGGATCGTCGCGACTCGAACGCCATCGTCGTTCTCGAACTCTACGTCCTTGTCGATCAGATAGCTCACCATCAAACGCATGCCGTCTTCGTCACTTGCGTAGACGACGATCGAAAAGAAGATGTCGTCGCCGCGACGGATCGTGAACTCATACGAACGCGAGTCGTCCAGCTTCGCATCGTGGTAGAGCGTGTCCGGTCCGTCGCCGACAAAGCTGCGGGTTGGCGTGAACATGCGTGTGAGGACCGGATGGGCGCGATCGGCCTCCATCTCGAGCTCGTAGCCAGCCCCCACTAGAGATGCGAGATAGCGAAAACCATCGGCTCGCTCGCGCGCGCTTCTTGCGCCGATCGGGCCGACGATCTTCTCGCCAACCTCCTTCAGACGGTCGGCGAAGCGGTTCCATGCGGCTTGACCCGGTGTGATTTCGTCAGGCATCGGGTTTCCTCTGAGGGCCCCAGTTGTACATCGCTTGAAGGATGCGCTCGGCGAACTTGCTCGGCATCATCGCAAACATACGCGCTGACGTTCCGGCGGACCGCGGAGCGAAGTATCGGGCTTTCGGCGTTGCGGCGGTTGCAGCCTTCCAGATGACGTCGGCAACATCTTCGGGAGGGATGGCGCTCTCCAGTTGATCCTCGACGAAGGCTTCGGCGCTCTCGAGCACCTGGCGATAGGGGTTGTCGGGATCCTCACGTTTGTGCTTTCCCGCTTCGCGGCTCTTTTCGAAGGTAGGAGTGTCTACGAAACCAGGGACTACGACGCTGAGGTGAATGTTCCACGGCGCAACCTCGAGCCGCACGCAGGCATTCATCGCTTCCATCCCCCCCTTGGTGGCTGCGTACGAGGACGCGAATGGCGCACCGACGTAGCGAGCTAGAGAGCTGATGTTGATGACTCGACCACCACCCTGCTCCCGCATGACCGGTGTGAGCTCTCCGATCAATTGCATGGCAGCGAGCAAGTTCACGTCGAATACATGGCGCAGCGAATCCCGGTCGAGTTGTTCGAGCGGGAAAGGCGGCCCGTAGCCCGCGTTGTTGACGAGCACGTCGACGCGACCGTAGGTGGCGAGAGCGGCTTGCACGAGTGCAGATGTCTCTTCCGCGTCGCTCAAATCCGTCGGCACTGCGAGCGCCTTTCCTCCTGCCCGCGTGATCTCCGATGCAATGGCGTCGAGCAAGTCCTTGCGCCGGGCCGCAAGCACGACAGCGTAGCCGCCTTCGGCGAACCGACGCCCGGTGGCTTCCCCGATCCCGGATGAGGCACCTGTGATGATAGCGACCTTGGTGTTTGGCTTCTGCTCTGTCATCAGGACTACGGATTTTGCGGGCTATGGGGTCCCGTGCTACTCGACGCAACCCGCTGGCAATGGCCGCTCCACCGCCACATCGGCCGCGCGTCGTGCGCTGGCTCAACCGGCTGGGCCCCCTCGTGGCGCCTCGGTGGCCGAGCCTCGATCCGGACGACATCATTGAGGCCGCGGCACGGAAAGCAAGGTCAGAGGATTTGGAGGACTCGAGCCTCAGAGAACGACTCGAACGCATCGTCACCGCAGTCGAGCAGGAGGCGAATCTTCATTGGGTCGGCCGAGTCGCAGTCCGGCAGTCGCTCGAGATGAGCCTCCACAACCGCTTCGGCTTGTATCGGTATCGTGAAGCCCACCCAGAGATCGTCGGCAGGTCCATCGAAAAGCCGGTCTTCATCGTCGGGTTTCCGCGTTCGGGAACGACGATTCTATACAACCTGCTCGCTCAGGATCCTGCGAATCGCGCCCCGCAGGGATGGGAGGTTCAATACCCCACCCCACCGCCGGCGCCTGAAACCTACGGGAGCGATCCCCGGATTCAGCAGGCGGAGAAGTTCTTCGGGCAAATGGAACAGATGGCGCCAGGCCTACGGGCGATCCACGAGGTAGGAGCCCAGCTGCCGCAAGAGTGCTTTCCGATCATGGCGCAGACGCTGCTGACACCGCTGGCGTGGTGGGCATACAACGTCCCGGGTTACCAGCGATGGGTCGACCAACAGAGCGCCGCGCCATCGTACAAGTATCATCGGCATTTCCTCGAGCACCTTCAGAGCCGCTACATGAGGGACCGCTGGGTCCTCAAGAGCCCCATCCATTTGCGAACACTCGATGCGCTGCTCGACGAGTACCCGGACGCGCGCATCATCTTCACGCATCGAGATCCCGCAAGAACGATCCCGTCGGTCGCGAGCCTGTTCCACACGGTCGGGGGAATCGTCACCGACCAGCTCGACCCGACGAGCGTCGGCCGCGAGCACCTCGACTGGTGGGTAGATGCTCTGAATCACACGATGCGTGTGCGCGCCCATCACAGCGACAAGGCGAGCCAGTTCATCGACATCCAGTTCGAAGAAGTATCGCGGACCCTGTCGCAGCCCTTCAATGCGCCTACCGGCAATTCGAGATACCGTGGACCGACGAGGGGGAACGAGCCATGCGTACCTTCCTGGCTGCGAGTCCGCGGGGCAAGCACGGCGCGCATCGGTACGAGCTCAGTGATTTCGGCCTTGGACTCGAAGAGATAAGGGAGCGATTCGAGCGCTACTGTGAGACCTACGGAGTGGGGCTGGTCGTCTAGGTTCCATTGACAAATACATGCCAGAATACTAGACACGAAAATCAGAATGACTATTCCGATGCAGACCGGACGCGGTTCTGGCGCCGACTGAGCAGGCTTCGCACATACCGTGCGTCGACCCAGCGACTCGAGAGCCGCTCGGCGAGGTCCGCGTCGACACGCCGTCAGACGTCGACGCTGCAGTCGTGCGCGCGCGAGCCGCCCAGAAGGAATGGCGCCAGACCTCGTTTGAGGAGCGCCGCAAGGTATTGCGGCAACTCATGGCGTACACCGTGGACCACAAGGACGAAATCTGCGCGACGATCCAACGCGACTCCGGCAAGACACGCGAGAACGCGCTCCTAGGCGAGATTTGGACGACCTGCGAGAAGTTTCGTTGGATGATCAAGAACGGCGAGAAGCACCTTCGCCCCGAGCGCGTGTCATCGGGGCTCTTGCTCCACAAGAAGGCGCGCCTCGAGTACCACCCGCTCGGCGTCGTTGCAGCGATCACGCCGTGGAACTACCCCTACCAGAACCTCGTCAATCCGCTCATCCCCGCCCTGATGGCGGGCAACGCGATCATCATCAAACCGTCCGAGTGGGTCGCGTGGTCGAGCGCCCACTTCATCGACGCATTTCGGGTCGTGCTCGAATCCACAGGGCACAACCCGGATCTCATCCAAGCCGTGCAGGGATACGCAGCGACAGGCGCGGCGCTGGTGCGCGCCAACATCGACACGATCTTGTTCATCGGTTCGGTGAAGAACGGGCGCCTCGTCATCGAGGGAAGCGCCGAGCGTGTCACCCCCGTCGTGATGGAGCTCGGGGGCAAAGACGCGTTCATCGTCTGTGAAGACGCCGCCCTCGAGCAGGCGGTCCATGCTGCGCTGGCCGGGTGCTACGTAAATTGTGGCCGAAAACTGCGTCGCGTCGGAACGCATACTCGTGCACGAGCGGCTGTACGACGCGTTTGAAAAGCGTGCGGCCGAGTTGGTCCGGGCCTTCAGGCAGGGGAGCAGCCGCGATGGTGTCGTGGATGTCGGCGCAATCATCACGCCCCTCCAGCTCGATATCATCGAAAAGGCTGTCACCGGAGCGATTGCACAGGGCGCCCGACTGGTCACCGGCGGCAAACGCGTTCTCGCCGATACGGGCGACTACTTCGAGCCCACGATCCTCGCCGACGTCACGCCTGAGATGGACATCGCGCGTGAAGAGGTGTTCGGTCCCGTGATGCTGTTGATGCGAATCCGCGACGACGCGCATGCCGTCGCAGTCGCCAACGACGTCTCTTATGGTCTCTCGTCGTCGATCTTCTCCAAGAACCGGGAGCGTGCCCGAAGGATCGCCGCGGAGCTCGAGACGGGCATGACCGCCATCAACGAGTTCGGGGGCATCACGTACATGGCGCAGGACTTGACGTTCGGCGGGGTCAAGGAGTCGGGTTTCGGACGGATGAACGGGCGCGAAGGACTTCGCTCGATGTGCAACATCAAGGCAGTCGTCGACGATCGTTTTCCGATCCACCAACCGAACAAGATGTACCCGGTGACGCCCGCTCAGTACGGTACCTTCGATGGCGTCATCGACCTCGTGTACGGGCGCGGATTCAAGCGGCGATGGCGGGGCCTCCTGAAGCTTCTCGGCATCCGGAGATGAGCGACAAGTACGACTACATCGTCGTCGGAGGCGGCTCGGCAGGCTGCATCGTGGCAGCGAAGCTCGCCGAGGACCCTGCCCGACGCGTGCTGCTGCTCGAGGGCGGGCCATCCGCCGAGGCACATCCAGAAACGTTGGCGGCCGCTGGCTACAAGGAAGCGTTCGTCAACGATGCGGTGATGGGCGAGCGTTTTTCGGTACCGCAAGCGCACGCCGCCAAGCAGCGCATCTTCGCCGGCACCGGCACGGTGATGGGCGGAAGCGGCTCGGTGAATGGCATGGTTTACACGCGCGGGTCCCGCGAGGACTACGCCGAGTGGCCCGAAGGTTGGAACTGGAACGAGATCGAGCAGGATTTCGAGGCGATCGAAGCGACGCTGAGACCGCACCGGCGCCCCTCCACTCGGTGGACCGAGGCCTGCATTGCATCCGCCGAAGAGCACGGCTTCGCGCGAAAAGAGGACCTCAACGACGGCAACATGAGCAACGTCATCGGCTACGAGTGGATGTCGTACGAAGGCGACGACCGACGAAGCTCGTATGTGGCGTTCATCAAGGAAGCAGGCCCGCGAGAGAACCTCAGCATCGTCACGAATGCCCGCACGCACCGGGTCGTATTCACGCTCGAAAAGCGTGCGCGCGCCGTGGAGTACGAGCACGACGGCAAGCTCAAGCGCGCGAGCGCCTCGCGCGAAATCGTGCTGTGCGCGGGAGCGCTCGAGACACCCAAGTTACTCATGCTTTCCGGCGTCGGACCGGCAGAGCACCTCCGGGAATTCGACATTCCGGTCGTCGCAGATCGCCCATGCATCGGCGCCGGCCTGCACGATCATCCCAACGTGCCGGTGTTCTACAAGACGGAGAAAGACATCGACTGTTTCTATCCGCAGCTCTACAGCTTCTTTCGCACCAACCCCGATACCGACCTTCCGCCGTCCCAAAGCGATACCTGCTACGTGTACTGGCCGGCGCCCTCGGCAATGCGGCAAATGATGCAGCGAATGCTGCCACCGATGGTGATTCCGCAAATGCTGTACGGGCCGCGTAGCCGCGCGCTGCTTCGTTCGATGATCGGCGGGGCGTTCAAGATCGGCGGCGTCCAGCGATTCACGGACCACATGTTCGGGATCATCTTGATCCTCGGCAAACCGAAGAGCCGCGGCGCGCTGCGCCTCCAGAGCCCCGATGTCGATCAGCAAGCACTCATCGACCCGGCGTATTACTCGCATCCCGAAGACATGCAGACGATGATCAAGGGCGTTCGGATCGCACGCGGAATCGGAACGTCCAAGGGGCTCCTCGATTGGGGTGCGAAAGAGTTAATGCCAGGCTCGCGCGTCCAGAGCGACGCCGCGATCGCGAAATACGTCCGCAAGAACACGATCACGACCTACCATTTCGCTGGGAGCTGCAGGATGGGGATCGGGCCGGAAGACGCCGTAGATACCGAGCTGAGGCTTCGCGGTGTCACGGGACTCCGGGTGGCGGATGCTTCCGTGATTCCGTGGACCCCAGTTTCCGCGCTCAACGCCCCCAGCATGCTGATCGGCTATCGTGCCGCCAAGCTCCTTCGAGCGAAGGCCTTGTAACCGAGCGCCTTTACCCTAAATACTCGAGGCGCGGGGGACGTCTGGAGATGAGGCCACCCGGGGCCGGCATTCTCCACAGGCTTATTATGACCAAAATCAAGAACGTGTTCGTGATGCTCCTCGCCGGAGGCGCTTTTCTCGTGCCCGGCGCGGTTTCGACGCAACGGGCAGACGCCGCCCCACAGACGGTCATCCGCTTCGCCTCCCTCGCGCCGGCGGGCTCCGCGTTCATGAAGGTGATGAAGGCGTGGAACCGAAGCCTCAAAGACGGCACGGAAGGCCGGGTGGAGCTTCGTTTCTACTCGGGCGGAAGCCAAGGTGATGAGAGAGATTTCGTTCGAAAGGTTCGCGCGGGGCAGATGGACGCCGCGGGCGTGACGACGACGGGCCTCGGGATGGTGGCCCGCCCGGTGCTGGTGCTCGCTGCACCCGGCTTGATCACCGAGTACGATCAGCTCGAGCGCACGCGGACCGCGCTCGACGATCGCTTCGCCGAGCTCTTCGAAGACAATGGCTTCGTGATCTTGAATTGGGGAGAGGCCGGAAAGAATCGAATCTTTTCGTCGGACGAGTTCGCCAAGCCGGAAGACTTGAAGAAGCTCCGCCCCTGGGCATGGAAGGACGACCCCGTTTTCGCGGAGTACATCAACGTCATCGGCGCAAACCCAGTCCGACTCGGGGCGCCCGAAGTGTACGGCGGACTGCAGACGCGAATGGTCGACACCGTGCCCGCCTCCGCTCTCGCTGCTGTGGCGATGCAGTGGTACACGCGACTTAACTTCATGGCGAAGCAGAACTTCGGCATCATCATCGGGGGCTCGTTCATGAAGAAAGAGAAGTTCTACGCGATGAGCGAGCACGACCAGAAGGTGCTGCTCGACACTTCGAGGCGAGCGGCCAAAGCCAGCGAGACGCTCGCCCGCCGTGATGATGCAAGGGCCTACGACTCACTCGTGAAGCGTGGCATCTCCGTCGTCGACACCTCCCCTCACAAAGCCGCCTGGGACGCCGCTGCCGCGCAAACCCGAGAGAACCTCACCGGCCGCCTCTACAGCAAGAGCCTGCTAGAAGCCGTCGAAAAAGCAGTCCAGGGGGACAGGCTCCCCCCCGAAAACCCTTAACTTTCCCAATCCTTACGCCCTATAACGCGCGTTCTAGCCGTGGCTACGCACGGGATTCGTATTTTCGCGGTTGAGTCTGTAAGTGCTTGGAATGACTTTGTTTGCGAGGGGGGAGCGTGTCCCCTAGCCGAGGTCGTCGTTCAGGAACTTGAGCGTCAGGTCGTTGAAGAGTTTCTGGTACTCGACCATCACCCAGTGGCCGCAGCTCGCGATGAGCATGGTGCGCGACTTGGGGCAGCTCGCGGCGATCTTTGCGGCGCCGCTCGGCGGGCAGAACTTGTCGTTCGCGCCCCAGAAGCAGAGCACGGGACACTGAATCTCGGACAGCCGATCCTCTTGGTTGGCGACCTGAATGCGGGCAATGTTGTCTTTGTGTTGGGTCACCGCGACTTGGTAGCGTTCTTCGATGACCTCGTCGGTGATCTTCGACTCGTCGTGTAGCTGCAAGGTGAAGACCTTGCGCATGGTCTCCTTGCTGATGCCCTCTTTGTAGAGAACCCGGATCATCGCCTTGATCCCCTCCATCGCCATGTACGTGTCGCGTGTTTCGAGGCCACCAGGCGCCATCAATACGAGCTGTTCGACGAGCTCCGGATACTCGAGCGCCATGGTGATCGCGACCGCCCCGCCCTGCGAGTTCCCCACGATCGCCACGCGTCTGACGCCGGTCGCATCGAGGAGCCGCTTGTACTGCGCCGCGACGTCCGAGAGACTGAACGCGCCTTCCTCGGGCTTCGTCGAATAGCCGTAGCCCATCGTATCCGGCACGATGGTTCGGTAGCCGTGCTCAGCGAGGAACGGGTAGTTCCCCCTGAAGTTGCTCCAGCCGCTGGCCCCCGGTCCACTGCCGTGCACGAACAACACGGCACCGTGCTCTCCGCTGCCGGCCTCGTGATAGTGCATCGTGATGCCCCCACCGACCTCGGCATATTTTCCTTCAGGAACTGCTTCAACGACCATGTCTTCGCCCTCGGGGTAGAACGTGTTCTAGCCCAAAGGCCCTGAGCGGTCCACTGCTCAGCTCTTCTTGTCGCGGGCTTCCTTCGCGCGGCGGTAGGCCTTCGTCAGGAGCTGCGGTGGATGGTGTCCCCACTCACTCACCTTGCCGTGCGTCGTGCTCTGCCAACCCTCTTCGATCTCGATTGCACCGGCTCCGAACTCGAAGTGAAAGCCCGATGGCGTGTAGCCGTAGAACGAGAACATCTTGTCGTTCGGATGCCGTCCGAGTGTCTGGTGCACCATTCCGCCCGAGAAGAGGAAGCGGTCGTAGCATCTGCCGACCTCGTCCACCGTCTTTGCCTGTACCATGAAATGGTGGATCCGCTTCAGCTGCCCTCCACCGAAGGCGAGCGAGTGGTGACGCGCGTTCGCGTGCATGAAAGTAACCTCGATCTTGTGGCCGAAATATTCGCAGCGAATGTAGTCACTGAGCTTCAAGCCAAACACCATGGCGTAGAACTCCTCGTGCGCCGCGTCGTCTTTCGAGACGACGACCACGTGGCCGAATCCTTGCTCGTCCGCGACGAAGCCGCCCTCGACGACCTCGGAGACGAAGGGCCCGTCTGGAAGCTTCGGACCGTAGAACACCTCTACCGGATTCCCTGCGGGATCGTTGAAATGGATGAGCGCTTGGACATTTCTGCGCGCGGCGTGCTCTAGGGTTCCCTGTACGACCTCGTGCCCCGCCCCACGGAGCCGCTCCGCGATCTCTTCGAGCTTCGCTGGCCCGTCGACCTCCCAGCCGATCGCGATGAGATCGTCGGCCGACCCGTGCTCGATGAAGAATCGCTGTGAATAGCTGTCCATTCGCAAGGAAAACCCTGCATCTCCGCGCTCGTCGACCACCTGGAGCCCGAGGATCTTCGTGCCGAAATTCTGCCAAGCTGCAAGATCGCTGACCTGGAAGACCAAGTATCCCAACTGCTTCACCGCACTCATTTTGCTAGCCTCCGCGCGGAGCATAGTACGGACGTCCAGTCTGGCTACGGAGAAAGTCGATGGAACCCAGCACACAGTCGCGAGGCCTCGCGATCCCTACAGCAGCCGTCATTGCCGTCGTCGTCATCGGCGGCACCTCCCTTCACATCTGGCTGCACCAACGGACGCACGGCGTCTACAACCTCACCCAGATCGGGCTGGCGTTTTTCCTCGTCGTCAACGTGATGATTGCATGGTGGGAGATTGCACTCTTCGTCCGGCAAGATCAGATCTGCGCCGAGTACGACGCGCTCCGCGAACCGTACCGCGGACGCGAGATGGCCGCAGTCGCTCAGGTGTTCTCTCGTCCGATTCCGCTCATGCGCGTCTTCTCTTTTCGTGAGTGGACGCGCATCTGGTCGACGTATTCGCTTTTCGACCCTGGTTACTCCGACCGTCGATCGTTCGGCTACAACATCGATGTCGGGAACGGCTTCACGACGATCATCCCGGCCACGGTCTTCGCGTTTGGAATGACCTTCAACCTCGTTCCACCACGCGTGCTGGGCATCATCGGGGTCATCATCTTCTGGCAGATGTTCTACGGAACGGCTGTGTACTTCTTCCAGTTCTTCAACAACGACCGGCACAAAGGCCACAGCGTGCGAGATGTGTTGCTGTTCGTCGGCGTGAGCAACGTACTGTGGCTGATCTTCCCGCTTTGGGGCCTCTGCACGAGCGTGCAGCTCATCCTCGAGGGCTCGTACGCGATCTTTCTCTAAGCGGAACGATCGCCGCGCTTCAGCATCATCTTCTCCATGAGACGAAAGTCTTCGACGGCGTCGGTGTTGACGCTGGAAAACGGGTACGGAGCCCCCACGGCCTGGGCAGCGACGAGGCCCGACATGAACGAGAGATCGTGCGCGCCCTCGGGTGTGGTGAATGTGCTGCAATAGTAGAGGCCATTCTTGCCCTGCACGTAGCGAGACATGGACATGATCAGCAGATTGCGAAGCCCCACCGCGTGCACCGAGTGCGGCAGGTCGAGCCGCTTCTGGACATTTTCGATCGCCTTGCGAGAGTTGAACGTCACGAGCATCGGAACGCCGGCGTCCTTGGTGCTCGGATTCCGTGCGGAGATCACGAACGTGCACTCGAGCGCACCTGCTTCATCGATCTCGGAGTAGGTATTGAAGCCGGAAAGGATCCGCGCGCGATGCTTTTCTGGGAGCACGGTCGTGTCGGAGTGGACCACGAACCTTGCAAACGTCGGATCGATCTCGTCGACGTATCGAGTGTTGCCCAACAGAGTCCGCTGTAGCCAGGTCGGGGATTCGAGAGCATTGAGCGCGGAAACGGCGTCGCAGGCGAAGATCACTTTGTCGGCCTCGTAGCTGCGTCCGTGCTTGTCGGCGATGACATAGTGGCCACCCTCTTTCTTCACACTGGTGATCTCATGATCGGTGTGAACCTTGTCCGCGAAAGATTCGGTCATCCGGTCGAACACCTGGCGCGGCGCGCCCACCCAGGTTCCCATCTGGGTCGGCTGCTCGAGCGGCACGATGCTCTCTAGCAGCGGGAGGATCACCGAGGGAACACTCTTCATGGACGTCGTGATGAAGCTAGCGCAGTGAATTGGAACGAAGATCGTGTTCCAAAATGCGCTCGAGATGCCGAAGAGCCGGGCCAGCCAGTAAAGAGGAATCAGGTTCAGCGGATTGAAGTACGAGAAGTGGTACAGGGACTCGTGTGTCTTCTTCGGAAGGAAGAAGTCGTTGAGCCTCGTCACGAACGCGACGAGCCGCTTCCACCTGCGAAACTCGGGTGCGAAACGCCGCGCGATCGAGGTCTGACCATCCTGACAGAAGTGCCCATCGGGCGTCTGGACGAAGTAGGAGATCGGAAGCGTGGTGATTTCGACACCGAGCTCGCGCAGAAGCAACTCGTAGTTGTGGTAGTACATCTGCGGCCAGGCGACGACGAGCAGAGGCGAGTCGGCGTGACCGTCTTCGGTCGTCCAACGAAAGGTCTTTGCGTTGCCGCCGAGCGCGGGGCCCTTCTCGAAGAGCTCGACTTCATACCCCGCGCGGTGGAGGGACCAGGCCGCCCCGACTCCTGCGATGCCGCCCCCGACTACACCAATCTTCTCGCCCACGACTCCCCCAAACCGCACGCGTCAGGCGCGCTTGGGGATCAGGTCTACCACCGGTCCGTGCCGCAGGGTATGGCAAACGCCCTTGTAGATGCCGAGTGATTCGTAGACGGCTCCGGTCATCATCGCCGTCCGTGTCTGGCCGACGATGGTCACCGGGGACGCGCCGTGCAGGAAGGCAAAGGAGAGCTTGTGCTCCGGGTTCGCCCATCCGCCGGCACCGCCAAGCCCGAAGTGTCCGAACGCTTCGGGAACCGCGAGGATCGATGCATCCGTTCGATGGTATCCAAGCTTCCAATGGAGCGGATAGACCGCGACCCTATCGGCCCGTCTGGTCTGCACCTCCGAGGCTTGCCGAATGACGTCCTCCGAGACCAATCGAACGCCGTCGAGCTCCCCGCCCATCGCCAGCATCGCGTACATCTTCGCCAGCGACCGCGCGGTGGCAACGCCGTTCATCGCCGGGAGGCACGCCTTCCAAAAAGCCGGGTGAGTGAAGAGCTCCTTGGCGTTCTTGGGCGTCAGGCCGCGGCGCCACAAATCGCGCATACGCTGACCGCGAACCCAGAAGGGTACGCGATAGTCCATGTGGAGCGGCTTCGCCCCGTCGCGCCGGAGCGGCGGAAGCCCCGCGAAGTCGGGAAGTCGGTGCATCTCCGAGTCGGCGTTCCCGATGTAGAGGCCGTCGAGGTTCAGCGGCTCGACGATACGCTGTTGGATGAACTCAGAAACGCTAAGCCCCGAGATACGATTGATCAGCTCACCGACTAGCCAACCGAAAGTGACTGCCTGGTAGGCATTTGCCGTTCCAGGATGGAAGTCGGGCTCGGTCTTTTCGAGCTGGGACACGACGAGATCCCAATCGAGGATGTCCGTGATTTTGTCGACCAGATGTACGAGCTTGTGCAGGCCAGCCTGGTGCGACAAGAGTTGCCGAACGGTGATCAGCTCTTTTCCGTTGGAGCCGAACTCGGGCCAGTACGCGGCGACTGGAGCATCGTAGTCGATGAGCCCATCGGTGGCGAGTATGTGAATCGCAGTCGCAGCAATCCCCTTCGTCCCCGAGTAACAGATCGACATCGTATCCCGTTGCCAAGGCGTCCCGTCTTGCCGTCCGGGCCCCGCCCAGACGTCGACCACCGGCTTGCCATCGATGAAGACCGCCGCCGCTGCGCCGCCGCCATGGCGCTTCATCTGTTTGCGCATCAACGCGACGAGCGGCTCGAACCGGGGCTCGTAGACGCCTTTGATCTCGATCTCCTTCGCCATCGCTGCTCCGCCTGGTGGTGTAGCAGCGTTAGGTCAGGGGTCCAAAGAACGCCGCAGCGAAGTCGAGAAGGAAGAGCATGATCATACTGGCCGACAGTGCCGCCGCAGTCGTCTTCTTCAGACTCCAATTCGTCCCCCTCTCCTCGTCCACCTGGTAGAAGATCGGAAAGCTCGCGGTGAAATAGAGCGCATAGAAGAGCGAGCCGTAAGCGAGCATGCGCCCCATGTCTTTGTAGTAGAACTGAGCCTCGATCCAGGGGTTGGCCATCGCCCTGGTCTCCAACCACGCCCAGGAATAGGCGACGAGGAGCAGCAAGACTGGCCACAAGACGGTGCCTACCGGAAGACGCGAAGTGCGGATGCGTCGCAGCACTACGACCGCCGTAGTGTGATAGGTGAGGAAGTAGGCCTGCGTGAGCAGATACATGATCACCGGGACGCGCTGCTCGCCCGACCCAACGAGGGTTGCGTCGAGGTTGAGCTCAATCATCGGGTAGTCGTAGACCATGCCGAGCACGTCGAAGAAGTACTCGGAGCCGAAGTAGTTCGCGGCGAAGTTGAAGATACCCATGTAGAGGTTCGCCTTGAACCAATAGGCTTGGTACCAGCGTCGGCCGATCGACCTCTCGTCTCGGACGAGCGCGGGAACCACGACCAAAGGGGCAGCAACGGCAGTCCCAATGGCCATAAAACCCCACTCGCCGATTTGATCGGTGATGCCGAAGCCCATCACCGACGCCATCAGGGCCATCCAAACCGGTGAATAGACGAGGAAGAACTTCTCGCCCCAAGCTTTGCTGAGGTTGTCCGAGAACCAACGCGGTCCAGCGTCCGATCTCGCCATCTTACCCCTTCGGCCGGCGGTTCTTTCCGAACACAGGCCACGTGTAGACCTGGGCGCCAAACGTCACGAACCAAGTGCTGCCGACGTCGAACATGCTGAGTCCGGTGGGCTGGTTCGCGAACATGACTGGCAGAAACCCCGACTTGACGAAGAAATCGATGAGCAGATCGTTCTTGGTCTCCCAGGTGTACCCGCCACCGAGAAACGCCGGGAGCTCGAGGACAGCTTTCACGCCCGGTCCACCGTTCAGGTTGACGACACTGAGGCCGCCTCCGATCTGGATGAAGCCGTGGTCGGTGATGTTGACCGTGCCGGCGCCGCCCCACTCGAAGTCGAACGTGACATTCGAAGGGTCCGTCGTGTACGCCGCGAATGAATCGCCGGCCACGAGTGTGAACCCGGTGTTCATGTCCATCGTGAAGATGCCCATGATCTCGAAGATGCGGAGCGGCACGTTCGCCGTGAGCTTGAAGTCGGTGTTCACGGGCATAGTGAGCACGAGGTCGACCCCTGCCGCGAAGATCTCGGTCTCGTGGAACTGGTATCGCGCGTAGATTGGGATGTCCCCGTAGCGTCCAGTGGGCGACATGATGACAGTGAGCAATCCGTTGCCCGCACGCACAGGCACGGTGCCGATGCGCTCACTGCTGATGCCGATCTCGAGGCCTTCGACAGGCGATACCGCACCGCCGATGTCGATGGACGACAACGTCCCGGGCCCAGAGGCGCCACCGATGTAGATCCGGGCGTCGCCTCGAACCATCCCCTCGTGGATCACGAGCGGGCGGCGGGCCCATCGAATCGGATAGCCATACCCCGTCCTCGGTGTACTCTCCTCGGCGGAATCGCCGTCCGCCACCGTTGCCTCGGACTCGGCCGTAGCCGCCGGTGTCTCCGCGACTTCTTCCTCCGCAAACGTCTCGGAGGAAGCAACGAGTACTGCAGAAAAGGCGAGCGCTCCCAAAAACGAACCCGTACGATTGAACATCCCAACTCCCTTAGAACGAGGGCGTGTATCCCAGATGATGGGGTGTCTTGTCGATCGAATTCGGGCGGCGGTGCCGTCCTAGGCTCGCCTTCGGTATCGGAGCCGAATCGGAGGCTTTGGTCCAAGGACGAGGCCCTGGAAATCGGTTTCGATCGAGTCGCCTGTAAGCTCGAAATCATAGCGATTGAGCAAGACGGCCATAATCGTCTTGATCTGCAGAATCGCGAAGGCGTTGCCCATGCACTTGTGGCGGCCTCCGCCGAACGAAATGTACGCGAACGGACGCTTGTCTTCCTCGCGGCCGGGTCCGTAGCGCTCGGGGTCGAAAGCGAGCGCGTTCTCGAAGACTTCCTCGTCGCGATGCGCCACCATGGGCGACACCGCGACCCAGTTCCCCTTCTTCACCTGGTAGCCCAAGATCTCGCAGTCCTGCAGGGCCGCGCGAAGCAGAATGAACAACGGCGGATGTATCCGGAGCGCTTCCTTGACGGCAGCCTCCGTCTTTTCGAGATCTCGGAGCGACTCGTACGTGTAGTCCTCGCCATCCGCGTAGCGATGATGGATCTCGCCTCGAACCTCATCCAGGAATCGCGGGTGGCGCAAGAGCTCAATCAAGGTCCACGCCGTAGTCACCGAGCTCGTGTGATGGCCGGCAAACATCGCGGCTACCAGCATCCCTGTGATCTCGTGGTCGCTGAGCTTGCTGCCGTCCGAGTACTCTGCATCGATCAGCGTTTGAAGGAAGTCCTCGCCGCGATAGCCAGATCGCTTTCGCTTCTCGACGATCTCCGAAACCATCTCGCCAAGGCGCGCGCGTGCGCGGTCACGCCGGCGGAACGCTGGGATCGGGAGATACGGATGGATGTATCCCCAAGCGACGATTCCGCGCTCGAGATCGTAGTAGACCTTTGAGAACTCCTCGCTCATCTCATTGCGGAACTCGGTCCCCAACAAGCAGCTACTGGAGGTGAAATTGGTCAGCATACCGAAGAACTCTGATGCCTCGATCTCGCCTTCGTCGCCCCAGCTCGAGATGACGTCGGAAGTCTCCCGGGCGACGATGTCGGTGTACGTCCGCATTCGATTGTTGCGGAGCGCCGGGTAGAGCATGTGCATCTGCTCCGCCATGCGCGCAGGGTCCGCGCCATAGGCAACGCCTTCCCCAAACACTGGAACCATCATCTTGTAGGCGGCGTTCGGGCTGAGCACCTCATCGGGCAAGCGGAACAGGGCCTCGTGCGCTTCTGGCCCGGTGAAGAGAATCATGTCCTTCCCGAACAGTTTGAAGCGACCGACCGTACCGCATTGCTCGTGCGTGCGCTGAAGCAGGCCGATGGTGTCCTTCACGAACGCCATCGTGTGTCCGATCAAGGGAAAGCCACCTTTGAGCTTGGGCGGCCGCTTCGTCTTTCCTGCGCTGAAAGAAGTGGTGCTCGTTTGTGTTTTTGCTGTCACTTCGTGCTCCTGAAAAGGCTACGGCGAATCTGCTGTTCAATGCGACGGCTGAGATCTCTCGGGGCTTCGGTCATGCCGGCTTCCACCCAAGCCGACATGAACACCTGCTGCATGGCGACCATGAGTCGCGCGGAGAGAACAGGATCGCCTTCGCATGCGTCACCCTGGTCCATCGCCTCCTGAATCACCGAAGCGATGAGCTCGATGCCTCGGCGCCAGGCATTCAGCTGGTCCTCGCTGACCTCGTACGGGTTGGATGCCCATGCGCTGTTGCCGAGGTGGATACGGAGGAAGTCGGGGTGCTCGGTGAGCCAACGAATGAAGATGCGGTTGCCCTGAATCAAGCGTGCGGCCGCGCGGTGGTCGGTCGCCATCGCTTCGCCCGCAAGCATGAAGAGCTCCCCGAGACGCTCGTCGTGGATGGCCGAGAGAATGTCGGCCTTACCCTCGAAGACCGAGTAGAGCGTTCCGAGCGACAAGCCCGAAGCCGCGGAAATGTCGTGTATCTTGGTGCGCTCGTACCCGTGGGTGGCGAACAAATGCTCGGCCGCTTCGATGACCAGGGCTCGGTACATCGAGGTCTTGGCGCTGCGGGCCCTAGCGGCGGCTTCAGACATCAGCTGGAACTCTAGAATAAGACTCTCGTTTTTGAAACCTGATTCTACAAGGCAAGCACGAACAAGCTTCGTTTTCCTCGATTGCTGTGTTATTTCATGTGCTTGTCGAATTCCAAAGGAGGGACAATCGATGAGAATCAAGGCGGATTTCGATCTCTGTAAGGGCCACGCGAACTGCATGGGCGAAGCCCCCGAGGTGTTTGAAGTGGACGACAAGGGCTTCCTCAACATCCTGCAGGAAGAACCCCCCGAGGGGCTCCGCGAGAAAGTGGAGCTGGCCGTCAAGTACTGCCCGACGGGTGCGCTCAGTATCGAAGAGTGAGCGGAGGCCTCACTCCCAGGGCTTGATGCTTAGGAACGCGTCGGTTCGACTGAGCTTGCTGCTGAGGCCCGTTGCGAGGTTGCGGAACAGCACGACGCCGATGTCGCTCCTTTGGAGAAGGAGCTCATTGAGGTCGCTGTGACGGACGGCGGCGGCCTCGACGGCGCCCGCGGCGATCGCCGTCGCGGTGTGTGGGGTCTTTCGGAGCAACGAGACCTCGCCGAGGAGCTCCCCCTCACGGACCGAGCCTACCTCCTCCGGCGGACTCCCGGAATACACCCGGGCGGTGCCCGAAAGCAGGATGTAGAGCCGTGCGTCGCGCTCTCCCGTCTTCACGATGGTATCGCCATCTTCGAATGTCACGGTCTCGAACAGAGTCGACAACCGGGTAACCTGCTCGCGATTCAGATGCTTGCCGAGCCGCGTCGCGGGCAGTAGCTGGACGAGCTTCGGCTGTATCGCGCGAGTGTTGAGGCTTCGGAGGACCATTTCGAACACTGGCTTCGCCTCGGCAATGAGCCGAATCCCCTCCGTGGGCACTGCAACGTAGAAGCGCTGCATTCGAACGGTGTCGAGACGCTCGACATGATGAAACACGGAGGCCGGAAGGTAGGCCACCGGAACGAAACCGAGCTCGAGCGCGGTCTTTTGCATTCGCGGCGCGTGTGCGTTCACGTCGACCTCGACGTAGTCGACCCGCCACTCCTCGCGTGAGCGGCGCATGAGCTCTTTGAGCAAGAATCGAATGGGTTGTTCGTCGGCGGCCACCAGCTCGAAGATGCGTACCGCATGGTCGAGTCGGTCGTCGTGCGCATAGCCGACCGCCCCGGCCAAGTGGTCGCCTTTTCGAGCCAGCAGGTAGGACGTGTTGTGGGACTCGAGGGTACGGAGTCCAAAGTGGAGTCTAGCGCGGCTGAAGATCTCGGGGTTCTGCACGCGCCCCCGTTCAAAGCGAAGAAGAGTCGCGTAGCCGCGCGCGCTCATCTCTTCGATCTCGAAACCCTCGTCGAGGCCGTAAGGCGGGGACATCTCGTCTACGATGGCGTCCGCCTCGAGGCCGCAGGCCTTGAGAGCGCGTTGCGCGAGCCCGTAGACTTGCGGCGCGACGCGTGGGTGATTCCGGCGGAGCTTCAACGCGTCACCGAAATGCCGTACGAAGAGCGCCACCGACTCCCCATTGTGAATCGGCAAGAAGCCAACTGGAGCGAAGCCGTGGGCGAGCGAAATCTGCTGGGATCGCGTGTGCGCGAGGCGATTGTCTGCGAAGCCGATGTGAAGGTACGGCGCGACTTGCTTGATCCGCTCGGTCATGAGCCGGTGACCAATGTGCCGCCCGCGGCTATTCGGATGCACGACCAAGCGGCCGAACTCGCCAACGAGATCTGAGTAGGCGCCAACGTCGATCACCACCGAGGCTGTTGCGACGATGTTGCCAGCGGGATCCTCAGCTACGAGCGCCAACGAGTTGTCGCTGTAGATCATCTTTCGCAGGTAGGCCTCAGCAACGAACTCCGGGTGGGAGTACCGCTCCCCATAACAGACGCGGAACAACGCTTGAATCGCCTGGATGTCGCCTTCGCCCGCAAGACGGACGCTGACCTCAGCCGCCTCGACCTGCGCCATGCCTCACTTCGACATGCAAGAACTGGTGCACTTCCGGAAAGACCTGCGGCTCCGAAGAGGGGCTTAGCTCTTCTAGCGACTCCGGCAGGGGCCTTCGCCGGGCGGAGGGCACTGCGCAACCGCCAACCAATCCATCGTGAGGGCGACGCCTACGTGAATCAGCACGCCTCCCCAAATCGATCGAGTGCGCATCGATAGCGTCCCGAGCGCGATGCCCGCAAGAATTGCGCCGAGGGTTTCCGGGAGCGGCTTGGGATAGTGAATCATGCAGTAGGGGACGATCATCACGAAGACGGCCCCGTATCCGAACTTGTGGCTGAGCCCCTTGAGCATGTAGCCGCGAAAAAAGAACTCGAGCGCGATGAACTGTGCCGCGTAGAGGACCTGCCATCGAAGGAAGTGCCCAAGCGACTGATTCGAGTACTTGTAGAACGGGTACGTCGATAGGAATTGATCCTGCGTCGCCACGAAGAGCACGAAGGGCAGCACGACGAGGTACAAGCCGACGTAGATCCAGAGATGTCGGCCGAAACCCTTGAACGACACGTAGTAGTCGCGGATGCGCTCACCAGGCATCAAGACGATGGTGATCATCGGAATCACCACGTAGGTGATGACGCGCGTGCCCGACCACCACGCCCTGGCCATGAGATCCCACTGGTCGCGCGTGTAGAGCGCCTTGTCGAAAGGTACGAGGGCCGAGAAGGTCGCGTTGTTGCCGAAGTAGCGCGCCAAGGTGAGCACGACCGCTGTCGTGACCAAGACGACGATCGGCCGCCAGTCCAGCTCGCCCGTGCCGGCCGTGTCTGCTTGGGCGTCCGCTTCTCGCCAGGAAGCCAGCAAGGTCCGCTGGACAAACCGCTTGATCGTCTCCATCGGAGCGCGGGACTATAGCCGATTGATTACCCCAATAGTAGGCTAAGCTCGGAGGAAGATGGCCGCCGCCACCAACAGCCGATTGCGCAAAGGAATCGTTCTGACGACTTTGGTGTTCTGCGCATTTTTCGGCGCGCAAGGGGCCACTGCGCTGCTATCGGCGAAAGTTCTCAAGCCTGATTCGGAGGCGGCGACGCGGGCTTCGACGCGCAGCGCGGTTCAACCGCGTGCAACGCAGAGGCACGACCCCGGAGTCATCTTGAAGCGCAACATCTTCAGCTCGGCGCTGGGGGATCTTTCGGGCGCGCCTATCGACGACCCGGCTCTCCCGGATACCGAAATGCCGGACGAAGAGGTGGAGGTCCTTTGCGAGAACAAGATGCGGCTGATCGGGACCGTGGTCTTGCCAGGCGAGCTCGAGCAGTCGCTCGCTGCGATTGTCGGCACTGATCAAAAAGCTGGGCTTTACCGGGGCGGCGCCGAAGTTGAGGGGTCGCGGATTCGAGCCATCCAGTCCGATGAGGTCGTTCTGCAGACGAAGAGCGGCTTCTGCCGTCTCGCGATGTTCGAAGTGGACAGCGCGGCCCCGCAACCACCGAAGAGGCCGACGCAGAGGACGGTCAGCAAAAAAAGGCCCGGACGCGATGCGGATCGCAACGCGGGGTTGAGCGCCGATGAGCTCGAGCAAGGCATCGAGAAGGTGAACGATACCAACTACAACCTCTCCCGCACGATGCTCAACAAGGTGCTCGACAACGCCGGCCGACTCATCGGCATTGCCGCGGTCTCGCCGAAAGTCGAAGGCGGCCGGTCCGTGGGCATGGAGATCCGGGGGATCCGCGCCAACACCTTGCTCACCAAGCTTGGCATTAATAACGGCGACGTCTTGGAGAGCGTCAACGGGCAATCCCTCACCAGCACGGACGCAGCACTCGGGGCGTACACGACTCTGCGCACCGCCGACAAGTTCAACCTCGCGATCCGGCGCGGTAGTCAATCGATGATCATCAACTACAACTTGCAGTAGGTTGGGCCGCGGCGCTCAAGCGGAGTCCGTCGGCGGCGGGCGCCAGGCCTTCGGCACCGAGCGCAAGTGCAGATCCCGCTGAGGGAAGGCTATCTCGATCCCCGCCTCGCGAAACGCCTTGTCGATGCTCATGTGAAGCTCATGCCGCGCGAGGAACCGCTGGTTGACGCCACGTGTGAACACGCGCAGCTCGAAGTCGAGCGAGCTGTCTCCAAAGCTCATGAAGAACACGTGTGGCGGAGGGTCGTGCAGGACCCGGAGCGAGTCCTTCGCGACCTTTTCCAAGACCTCCATAGCCCGGTCCGTGTCGGAGCCGTAAGCGATACCGACCGGGATCTCCAGTCGGAGGACCGGATCGGAAAGAGTCCAGTTGATCAGTTGGCCCGTCACGAACGTCTTGTTCGGTACGATCAGCTCTTTCCGATCGAATCCCGTGATCCACGTTGCGCGAATCCGGATCTTGCTGACAGTGCCGTTGATAGTCCCGACGCTCACCGTGTCGCCGACTCGAATCGGCCGCTCGAACAGGATGATCAGCCCCGAGACGAAGTTGGCAAAGATCTCCTGGAGCCCGAACCCTAGACCCAGGCCGACCGCCGCCACCAACCACTGGATGCTGGACCAACCGACTCCAATCGCGTCGAATGCGAACGCGAAGCCGGCCAAGACGACGACGTACTTGATGATCGTGACGTACGCGTAGCGCTCTCCCGGTCCGAGCTGCCGAAAGACCGTGGCTTCGAGGACGCCCGGCACGGCGCGCACGAGCGCTAGGAACAACAAGCCGATCAATATCGCGCGAAACAAGTCGGCCAGCGTGACGGCTACGAGTTGCTCTTCGGTCGCGACCTTCTCGGCGCCCGACGGATCGAGCTCTGCAACGGTGACGGTTTGTGTGCTCGACCAAAGCTCCACCTGATCGAGGATGCCAACGGCCGGGAGGAGGTCCGCCCAGATTGCGAAGGCGCCGAGGATGGCGAGCAACACGCCCGTTCCGACCATGACTCGGCTGACCTCCATCGTTGGAGGCGGGCGGTGTTCTTTGTTCTCGAGAGCTTCCGGCTCGAGCGCAGTCCGACGTTCGCCAACCATCGACAAGCGCGAAGCGAGCTGCAGGCAGAGAGCGAGCAGGAACAGAAACAGCAGCGTGAAGTGCAGGCGCACCGAGAACTGCAGCGCGGTCCAATAGAAACCGCGAAGCGCAGCCGCGGCGAAACCTAGGGGCACCGCGAGCGACGCAAGCTGAACGATGCGCCACGACCATGGGTGCTGGCGAATCCGCGTACTCAGGATCTCCGACAGCAGGCCGCCGGGTCGCAACGCCAAATAGTTGAACACCAGAACGGCCAGGAGCGCGACCAGGAACAAGAGCTGGCCCAGGGACTCACGCCAGAGGTCCTCACCGCGCATCTGGAAGACGCCGATCATGAAGACCGCGGGCACCGTGACCCATGCGAGCCAACCAAGATTCCGAAACAGCCCGCGCGTCGCGTCCTCAGGCCAGCCGCAGTGAGCGACTGCGACACCCCGAGGGCGCAACAGCTGACGTGGGACGCGCAAGGTGGCCCAGAAAGCGGAAGCTACCACCAGTCCGTACGCAATGCTTCGCGTGTACTGTGTGGCGGATGGCGACTCCTCGAGGCGCCATCCAAAGTAGGCGATCACCGCGGGCAGCCAAATCGCGGTCAACAGGCTGAGCCCGACTGCCTCTGCCGTGGGAGCAACACGTGTGCAGTCCGGACGAACCGCTTCGTCGCCGAGACTCCGGAGGCGCGCGCGGATGCGACGAGCGGCAGGGATGTACGACAACAACAAAAGCAACGCGAGGATGTGGAGCGGCCACCAACGGGTCGCCGCGTCCCGGATCCCGCGGCCGAGCTGCGCCAGGTACTTCGGCCCTGTAAGCCAGACGATGGCGTCGCGGCCGTCCGAAAGCAGATCCGATTGCACCGCGCGGCCACTTGGGACCCAAAGGATGCGTTCGTCGATGTACGCGAGCAGATCTTCAGTCCGAGCGATGAGCTCTTGCTGCTGCGCATCGAAGTCGACGAGCTTCTGAAAGTAGGTTTCATAGCGCTCGATGAGGGCATCCATGTACCGGCGCTGGGTCTCGAAAAGCTGCCGAAGCAGTTCCTCGAGGTCAGTTCGGTCGCCGTCCGAAATCGGTTCGGCGACAGAGCCCATCACCTCGACGACCAAAGCGTCGATGTCAGCAAGAGCCTCCCGCTGTTCACGCAACTTGATCTGCTGGAGCTGGACCGCGCCGATCTGTTCTTGGCGCATGCGAATGAAACGACGGTACATGCCGATATCCGGCGCATCGGCTCGATGGCGACGCAACAAGGCACCAACCGAATCAGCCAAGCCAACGGCCTCGACACGAGCCGCGAGCCGCGTGAGCTCCGACTGAACAGCGGCCACCTTGGTTTCCGCACGCGCTAGCTTCTCACTGATGTCCGTGATCTGATCGGAGAGACCTCCCTCGCTGGTCCAGACGGACGCGAGAGCCTCGTTGCGAAGGTAGATCTCCTGAAGGGTGCGCTTGTATTCGGGTGGCACCTCGGTGAGCGCTTCGAGCAATTCCTTGGTGGCTGCGTTCTCCTCTTCGACCTGGAGGCGCGAGAGTCGCTTCCGCGCCTCCCTCAGCTTGGTGCTGACCGCACCGTAGTACGCGATGCGGAGCGTGGCGCGGTCGCGCTGCTTGCTGAGCAGGTCTCCCCGCACATCGTAGCTGGCGATCTCGTTCTGATACGCCTCAATCTCGGCACGCGACACTTCGCGTCTCAGTGCGTCTACCTCTGTCTGCAATGAAGTGAGCACCGGGTCTGCGTGCGCGACTGGCACGGTAGCCTCGAGCTGACTCAGGCGCTGTTTGGCGACGGAAAGCAGCTCCGGAACCCGGCGGCGGCGCTCCGACCTTTGCCCGGCTTGCCTGTCGAGGTCCAACGCTTCGCGGCGCGCGGCCGCGAGGTCCTGCTCGGCGTCGAGGAGCAGGGCATCGAGCTTCGCGGCAGTCACGTCTTCGGGAAACGCGATGGCGTCTCGGTTCTCGAGCAGCTTGATCTCCTGATCGATCGCCTCGATCCGTGCCCCGGCCTCCTGGCCGACGCGAAGATACTCGCTCGACTTGACCTTCCAATCAGACAACCGCGCTCTCAGCTCCTCCCGACGCGCCTGCAGCTCCGAGATCTCCGAGGAAGCGCGCGAAGCTTTGGACTCATCACCTGTGCCGAGTGGAGTGAGTTGTGCATGCGTTGAAAACGCAACGAGATTGAGCGTGAGAAGACACGCGAGCGTGAAGAGGGTTCGTGCGTGAGTGTTTGAAGTCATCGAGGCTTTCGAATGCGCATCAGACCCTCTTGTGCCACCGAGGCCAAGAGAGCTCCGTCCTCCGAGTAGATATGACCGAAGTTGAGGCCCCGTCCCCCGGAGGTGCGTGGACTCTGCGTGACGTAGAGCATCCATTGGTCTGCCCGGACCGGTTGGTGAAACCACACGGCGTGGTCGAGGCTAGCAATGATGAGCTCGTCCGTCAGGAAGCTATGGCCGTGCTCGTTGAAGGAGCTCTCCAGGAGCCCGTAGTCGCTTGCGTAGGTGAGCACCGCTTGATGAAGCACCGGATCGTCGCCGAGCTCACCGTCGGCCCGAAACCACATCCGTTGGGTTCCGCTGTGCGCTTCGGGCTCGAGCAGATCGACGTGGTCGACCTCGCGCCTCTCGATGGGGCGATCGAGCAGCAGCAAAAAGTCGACCGCAGGGTGATTGGATCGCGCCTTGTATCCTTGCAGGCGCTCGAAGTTCGTGGGAACCGCCTTGGGCGGAGGCGCATCTGGCATGGGCGTCTGGTGCTCGAGCCCATCTTCGGGCGCCTGGAAAGAGACCGACATGTTGAAGATCGCCTTGCCGTGCTGCTTCGCGACGACCCGTCGCGTGGCAAAAGAGCGGCCGTCGCGAATGCGATCGACGTAGTAGATGACAGGCACCGAGGTGTCGCCCTCTCGCAGGAAGTAGCCGTGCATCGAATGGGCCACCCGATCCCGGACGGTGCGGCACGCGGCGATGAAGGATTGCGCCGCCACGAGGCCGCCAAAGATACGTGGGCGGCCGTCGTGAGGGCTGAATCCCCGGAATAAATCGAGATCGAGGGACTCGAGATCGAGCCGATCGAGGAGGCCATCGAGCTTGGACACGCGGGACAAATAGCACGCCAGCCTTGGGAACGACTGTACGGGCCAATCTGCGTGTCGGATGGTTACTTACACCCTTAAGGGTGCAAAGTGCTCTGAGCGATGATTTTGATCTGGAATCGATGCAAGGTGATCGGCTTGGTTGTCTTGGTCGCCGCCTGCAACGGGACGATCGGCTCGAGCGGAGACGGGGCTGGCGGACCTGGCGGACCTGGCACGCCTGGCGAGGCTCGCTGCGGCCGATCGGTCTGCGGGGCCACCGGCGAGCTTGCCGCCGGAACCGCGTTCCCTCGGCTAACACATCAACAATGGGAGAACTCAGTTCGGGATCTCCTTCGCCTGCAGAACGCGCCCGCGCTCTCGTCCGGCTTCGAGCCAGACACGCAGATCAGCTTCTTCGACAACAACAGCCGCGCGCTTCGTGTCAGCAGCGACTTGTGGAGCAACTACCAGAGCGCGGCCGAGTCCCTTGCCGAATCGGTAACGGGCAACCAAGCGGCGCTCGCGCGACTGGTCCCTGCCGATCTTCCGGGCGACGCGACAGAGCAGGCTCGAACCCTCGTTCGCGAGCTCGGCCGACGCGCATACCGCCGATCGTTGTCTTCCGAAGAGATCGATGCACACCTGGCTCTGTTCGAGGCGGGCGCGACCCACTTCCCCGAACTGGATGCATTCGATGCTGGTGTGCGCATGTTGATCGAGGCGCTGATGCAGTCTCCACATTTCTTGTATCGGATGGAGACGGGCAACGGCCAAGACGGAAGCACCGTGCGCCTGACTGACTTCGAGATCGCGACGCGGCTGTCCTACATGATCTGGAACACGATGCCTGACGACGCTCTGCTCGACGAAGCCGAGCGCGGGGCCTTGAGCACGCCGGAGCAGATCGCGGCCCAAGCGGTACGGCTTCTCGAAGACCCGCGTGGCCAAGCGATGGTCGAGAGATTCCACGCGCAGCTCTTCAACTGGGGCCTCTATCGCGGACTCAGCAAGGACGCGTCGGAATTTCCGCTCTACTACAGCGCCGTCGGCGACGACATGTACGAAGAGGCACGGCGCTTCGTGGAGCATGTGGTGCTTGCCGAGGATGGAAATCTCGCCGAGCTCTTGACCGCCCCTTACACATTCGCGAACGCCGGACTCGCTGCGATTTACGGGATCGAAGGCAGCTTCGACCAGTCGTTTTCCCAAGTGAGCTTCGACCCTTCGACCGAACCCCAGCGCGGCGGTCTCCTCACTCAGCTCGGCTTCCTCGCGTCGCATGGCGGGCTAACCGGCTCGGTGCATCGCGGTGTGTTCATCAACCACCGCGTGCTTTGCACGGAGCTCCCTCCGCCACCGGATGCGCTGCCGCCCATCCCGGCAGACGAAGGAATGACGATGACCTCCCGGGAACGGATCGAGATGCACACAGGTCCGGGGACGTGCGGCGCGAGCTGCCACGGGACATTCATCAACCCCGTCGGATTCGCGTTCGAGAGCTTCGACGGACTTGGTCAGTATCGCCTCGAGGAAAACGGACTGCCGATCGACGCGGCCGCCGCGTTCGAGTTTGCCGACGGCCTGCTAGGGTTCGACGGAGCGTCCGAGTTCAACGACACGATCTCGGAGCGAGTCGAAACACACGACTGCTACACCAAACACTGGGTAGAGTACGCGCTCGGCCGCGACACTGCAGGCTCCGACCTCGATCTCATTCAGAGCCTCGGAGACGGGTCGCTAGAAGGGCGCTCGATCAAAGAGTTGATCGTCGAGCTCGTGACGAGCGACGAGTTCAGGGCGCGGAATGCGGAGGGATCATGAGCGGGTTTGCAAAACGTCCCTTTCCAAGACGCCTCTTCTTGACGGGCGCCGCCGGTGTTGCCGTCGGGTTGCCGTTCTTGGAGACCTTTGTGTCGAGGTCGGCGCGGGCAGCCGGTCCGGACGATCCGGGCTTCGTCGTCTTCATGCGCCAGGGCAACGGCTGCTCTCAGGCCCTTCCGTACAGCAACCCGGCGGAACCCGAGATGTTCTGGCCGCGAAATCTAGGCGCGCTGACCGCCGCCTCATTGGCGGGCGACAGCGACCGGGCTTTGAGTGAGCTGAGCACCCATGCCGACGACCTCCTCTTGGTCCGTGGTGTCCGTGGCGCCTTGTCGATCGGCGGCTGCGGGCACGCGCGAGGCGCGCTTCAGGCGCTGACCGCACAGCCCACCGGGGACGCCGAGGCGACGAACAACTCGCTCGCGCTCGGGGAATCGCTCGACAACCGCATCGCCCGCGAGCTCAACCCAGAGGGGACGGGCCCGCTCACGCTCGCAGCCATGCGACCGTACGGCTTTCTCGACAGCGTGCTCTCATACCGTGGTCCGAACGATCGCCGAGGGGCGCAGACCAACCCCAAGGTTGCCTTCGACAACATCATGGGCCTCGTCAATCTCGACGAGTCGTCGGCAGGCGCGATCGCAGCACGACGGCAGAGTGTCAACGACCTCGTTCGTGACCAGATGCAAGCGTTGCTGAGCAGAAGCGATTTGAGCTCCGATGACCGAACGCGTCTCGACCTCCACTTCACGCGCGATTCGCGACCTGGAGATCCGACTCGCAGAATGCACGCCACTCGATGCGCCGGCGGTCGCTGCCATCAACGCAATCGATGGGGAGCACCAGGATGGAAACCGCATCGTGGAAGTCGCAGAGCTTCATATCGATGTCGTCGCGCTAGCGCTCTCGTGCGGCTACACGCACGCGGCGACTTTGCAGATCGGCAACGGCAACGATGGCACGCGTTACTGGTGGGAGGGCGAGCAGTTCCCCTCGTACCACTGGATCTCGCACCGCATCTTCGCGGACGGCTCGGACGGAGATCCGATCCCGGACGCGCAGTCCAAGCACAATGCCGTCGACCGAATTCACGCGCGCCTGTTTGGCCGGCTCATCGACCGCCTCTCCGCGTACACCACCGAGACCGGCACACTCCTGCAAAAGGGAGTCTGCGTGTGGATGAACGACCTCTCGAATGGGCCGCCGCACTCCGTGAATAACCTTCCGTACGTGTTGGCCGGAGGGGCCGATGGCTTCCTCCGGACTGGCGCTTACGTCGACGCGGGAGACGTCACGCACAACAAGATGCTCAACACCCTGGCCACGGCGGTCGGGCTTCGAAAGAGCAACGGCGACCCGGTCGACGACTTTGGCCACGAAAGCCTCGAAGGCGGCCTCATCAGCGAGATGATGACCTGATCCGGGGCCCTGCCCGGCTCGCCATAATGGTGTATTATTACATCATGAGTGTCAGGAGCCTTAGTTGGGCGCTCATTGCCATGGCGGCGATGGGTTGTGGGGGCGCGAGCAGCGACCCGGGCGGCGCCGGCGGCGGCCGGGATGGCGGGTTCGGTGGCGACGGAGGCATCGCTGGCGGCGGTGGCGTCGGCGGGATGATGGGCGGCGGAGGCTCCGGGGGCGCGGAGGTGTGCGAGTCCGCGCTGCTTTGCGGGAGCCCGTCGGAGTGCTGCGACGCCGGGGACGAGTGCTTCGAAGGCGATTGCGTCGCTGCGTGTCCCTCGGGAGTCCGGTGTGGCGGAGACGGGTCGGTGTGTTGCGCCGAAGGTGACGTCTGTCTCGCAGTCGACTGCGCGACGCCCGGAAGCAGCTGCACCGATAGCTTCGATTGTCCGGAAGGTCACTTCTGTGAACCGACGCTCGGTCAGTGTCTTCCGCAGCCGACTGGCCCTTTGTGTGAGCTCCGCCCGGAGTCAGTCACCTTCGAACCGACGGTCGAGTGGCACTGGGAAGGGTGGAGCCTGGACGACCGGTATCGGCAAGTTCAGTCGACCCCGGCGATCGCGGACGTCGACGCGGACGGCTTCCCCGAAGTGGTCACCGTCGCCTACCGCAGCACCAGCAACAACATGCTGATCGTACTGAACGGCGAGGACGGCAGCGAGAACCTGATGATCCCCGACTCGACGTACAATGTGCGCTGGGGCACGGGGGCGGCAGTCGGCAACCTCGATGCCGACGCGGAGCTCGAGATCGTATTCATGACGATTAGTCGAACGCTGGTCGTGATCGAGCACGATGGGACCGAGAAGTGGACGGCGGACGTGAGCGCAGGCGCGAAACAAGGCTATCCGGCGATTGCAAACCTCGACGCGGACCCGGAGGCCGAGGTGTTCGTTGGCGGAAAGTGGTTCGACAACGACGGAACGCTCATGCAGGACAAGGGTTGGCTAGGGTGCAACGGCGAATGGTGCATAACCGCGGCCGCTGACTTCAACGACGACGGCGCGCTCGACATCGTGAGCGGCAACCGAGTCTACAACTCGGACGGAACGCTGATCTGGGAGAACCTGGGCGCTCCAGACGGGTTCGTCGCGGTCGCGGACATGACACGAGACGGTCGGCCCGATGTCGTCAGCATCAGCGGCGGTAACGCGCGCGTGCTGGATGGCGTCGACGGAAGCGTGGTCTTTGGCCCCGTCGCGATCCCCGGCGGCGGTACCGGCGGCGCGCCGACGGTGGCCGACTTCGATGGGGATGGAAGGCCCGAGTTCGCCGCAGCCGGGCAAGGCTACTACGCGGTCTATGATCTCGATTGCATCGGCGATCCCGTACCCGCGGCCTTCTGTGCCACTGGGCGCGACGATCGAATCCTTTGGGAAAAAGAGGTTCAGGATACCTCGTCCAGCGTCACCGGCTCGAGCGTGTTCGACTTCGAGGGCGATGGAAAGGCTGAGGTCGTCTACAACGACGAATGCCATCTCTACATTCTGTCGGGCGAGGACGGCTTCGAGCTTCTCAAGATGGAGAACTCCTCCCGCACTGCCGCCGAGTACCCGCTCATCGTGGACGTCGACGCGGACGGGAACTCCGAGTTCATCGTACCCGCCAACGACGACCAGATCCTTCGCGACAATTGCGACGTCGGAACGCACGGCGTGCTGGCCTTCGGCGACACGAACGACAAGTGGGTCCGAACGCGCCAGGTTTGGAATCAGCACACCTACCACGTGACCAACGTGGACGCGTCGGGAGCGATTCCGGCGGACGAAAACGACAGTTGGTCTGGGAGCGGGCTCAACAACTACCGTCAAAACGTCCAGGGCGAGGGGGTCTTCAACGCGCCTGACCTCTCCGTCTCAGGACTGTCGGTCAATACGAGCGCGTGCCCGGCCTCGATCGGCATTCAAGCGCAGATCGCGAACACCGGATCCCTCGGCGTCGCGGCAGGCGTGCCGGTAGGCTTCTATCGAGGTACGCCTCCCGACGGGGCATTGCTCGGCTTCGAGGCGACGAGCGTAGCTCTGCTGCCCGGTCAAAGCGAGACGCTGGTGCAGGAGTTCACACCAGATTCCGGCGACATCGGGCCTTGGGACTTCTACGTAACGGTGGACGACGAGGCGGCGGGGCTGTCGCTCGCGCTCGAATGTGGCGAAGACAACAACGAAGGCAGCGTTGGCGCGGCGAAGTGCGTCGTCGTTCAGTAACCAACCTCGTCGCGACCATGATAGGTTAAGTACCAGATGGTGGAAACGATTGGGATCTGCGAGAAGCACGAGCTTCCGCTGGACGCGACCGGGGAGTGCGAGCTCTGCCGCTTGAGCGACATGCCGTCGAAAGCTCCACCTGCGCGAAGCGCATGGTGGGCGCTGATCGTTCCCGTGACCATCCTGCTACTCGGCGCCGCTTGGTCGTATTTCACTGTCCTCTCGGACGACGTAGAGCCGGTCCAACAGGGCGTGCAGCCCATCGCTCCGCCGGCGAACCAAGAGGAACCCGAGGAGCAAGAAGAGCCCGCGCCGCGGGAACCGGCTCCTGAACGCATTCCGCCTCGGTCGTCGCCTCCAAGCCCTGAGGACATCCCGACGCCTGACGCCTTCGAGCGATGATGAACCCTGCTCGCTTGCCACAGCACCCCGCCGCCTGTTGGCTGCTCTAGGGCACTTCTCGCGAATTCGTTGCCCTGCGGTCGCGACTCTGGATAGGCTGTGTAGGTGGTGGGAGGACCCGAAATCGGTGTGAAGCCGGCGGAAGTCGGCATCGAATTCGACGTGTCGATGTGGCCGCTGGTGCACGTCACGATGCCGGCTCAGATCCGGGTCGCGGATATCACGTATCTCCAGCAATCCTACGAACACGTCTTCGCAGCTCCGAGACGCCACGCTTTGATCGTCGACACGACTCCAATCGAAAACATCCCGGACGCGACCCTGCGCAAGAAGATGAAAGACTTCGAGGATGGACGCCGGGCGATTATCCGCGACAAGAACATCGGCAGCGCGATCGTGCTTTCCAATGCTTTGGTGCGCGGCGCCTACACCGCGCTTCGCTGGATTTCTCCGCAGCCAGCGCCCAACAAAGCGTTCTCGAACCTGCGCGACGCGGCCCGGTGGTGCATCGAAGGAATCGAGGCGGACGGGCAGGAAGTGCCGTCGGCGGCGTACATCCTCGCCGGCGTGTCGGAAGCGATTTAGTCGCGCAAGCTACTCGGGCAACCCGGAAGTCTCGATCAGCGCCAAGATTGCTGCGCCAACCCCGTAGTTGACGTCGTCTTTGACGACCACGTCGAGGTAGCCATCCTCGCCGCCCGTCGGCGAACGGAGCGGCCAGGGATCGGTTGCGGTCGAGACGCCTGTGACCACCGGCCCGTCGCCGTCGTCGACGATCCTCTCCTTGACCCCTTCGATCGCCCTCTTTGCAACCCTGCGCTCGGCGTCGCCGAGAATGCCGTAGCGGTAGGCGCGTGCGATGCCGTACGCGAACAACGCTGTTGCGCTCGTCTCGAGGTAGTTGTCGGGCTCGTCGGGGTGGCTCATCACCGTCTGCCACATTCCGGTTTCCTCATCTTGCGCGCCAATGATGGCCTGAACGTGTTTGCGAAAGACCTGCTCGACTTCGGGATCGGACTCATCGCGCTCGACTCGAATGCGAAGGTAGTCCGCTAGCGATACGATGACCCAGCTATTGCCCCGAGCCCAATAGATGCTCTCGTCGTAGCCGGGCCAGTCCTGTGCGTGGCGCATGAAGCCGTTGTCGTCCTGCAGCACGTCCGCGAAGATCTGGATTTGTTCGGCTGCCATGTTCAAGCGTGCGGGATCCTCGAGCTCACCCCAGCGGTTCAGCACCATGCCGAACATGAACAAGCTGTCGAGCCATACGGACACTTTCCCCAAATTGCCGTTGTGGCTGATCCCGCCTTCCTGCGTGCGGGGGGCTGTCACATCGAGGTATTCGAGAGTGTCGGCGACGACTTGTTGATAGTCGTCGTTCGGTGCTTCGCTCAGCAATGCGATCGCCGTGATTGCGGGCGGGCAACTGTCGCTCCAGACCATCTGGTAGCCTTGATCGATGCGGTAATCGAGCCACGATTGATAGTAGTCGTGGAGTCGCTCGTCCCCGGTTACTAGATAGAGCTCGCTGAGCCCGTGCATGAGCACGCCGGACTTCCAATCCCAGATCTCGTCTTCGTAGGGGTGGTTGTCGATGTACCGGAGGGCGATGGCCGTGGCCATCGCGACCTCGTCCGACTCCGGGTCGGGATCGTAGGTGCTGTCGTAGGTGGCGCACGAGCTGTTCACGGCAGCCGCCTGCGGGTCGCTGCAGTCGTCGGTGGCACACCCGAAGCTCCCGGCAAGCATCAGGATGGCGATGCAGAGCATCCGCACGGTGTGGATGGATAGTCGGTTCACGGTTCCTCCATTTCTATTTTAAGTTCAAGCAAAGCAGGGTCGCTCACCGCGCCCTCAGAATCGGTCACGCGGAGGGCAATTCGGTACGTGCCCGCAACATCAGGCGTGAGAGAAGCCGCCTCAGAGGTGGCCCCCGCGAGCGGCCAACGGCTCCCCGCGGGTGCTGCGACCAACGACCAATCGAAGCTGAGCACGCCGCCCTCCGGATCGCAACTGGCAGAGCCATCGAGCGCAATCTTTGCGCCTACGGGGCCCGGACTCCCGGCCGCGATTGCCGCGGGGCGCCCGTTCGCGCTCGTCGCACGCACCGAAAAGCGCGGGCCACCCGTGCGAATGGTCAGCTCCCCGTCCTGTCCTTGCACTTCACACGCGCCATCGAGTGTCGCGACCTCGAATGGTAGGCCGGAGATGGAGACCTCCGCCGGCATTGGGTTCAGCAACCACTCGACTTCGCCATCGCCGCGCGATTCGACGAATCGCCCCTCGCCACTCAGCGTCGCGAGCTGAAGCTCGTTCCCGCGCTCGGCGTAGCGTAGCCGCTCTTGCCCACCGTCGGTTTCGATCACGAGCAGCGCGCCGTCACCCTGAAGCCTCGCGACACTCCGCCAGTCACCTTCGGTCAGCGTGATGCTCGTGTCGTCGGTGACCACGGCCGGCTCCACGGCACCGCTTCGGTATGGCAGGACGACGGACAGCGCCCGAACGTCGGAGCCCTCACGACTCGCCTCCCACGCCGTGTGCGAGCTTCGCGCGATGTCGCCATTGTCGTCGCGCCCACCGGGCTCATGAAAGCTAGTGCCCTCGCCATAGGTCATCGCGCCGTTCGGGGATACGGAAGCGACCAGCACGCTCGCATTCGCCCGGTGCCAGCGCGCCTCGGCCCCACTACGCTCGAAGCTCCCGGCGTTCGGGACATCGCCGGGCAGGTCTTCGCCGCCACCGTTTCCATGAAAACGCCAAGAGAACACGCGGTTCACCCCGGACTCCGTCGAGGTCGCGCGGTCCGCGATGACCAAGTATCGATTCGATGCGAACAGGAAGCGTCGTTCGATTGCGGCGCCGCCCGGCGCGCCGTATTCGCCTGCTCCGTATTCGGTGGTCACCGTGACTCCATCCGCGTTGGCGGAGTCGAATGACTGGCTCAAGTACGCCATCCCGTCAGCCGGAGGTGGAAGCTCGGGTGCGAACGTCCCCCAGTCCGTGGAAGCCTCGAGGTAGTCGACCGGGCCGAGCCCATCGACGAGGATCATGTTGTGGTCTTGGGGCTTGTTGACATCGAGACGGCGCCAGAACTCGAGGTAGCCGGGATCGAGCATCAGCCGCTCGCCATAGGCGTAGAACATGAACGACGCCGGCTCGGCGTGCTCGTGCGAGTCGGGGAACACCGGGTCGCCATCGGGACCGCGGCCAAACGAAGACGCGACGTCGTGCTCGCCAAGAACGACGGCCACCACGCCATCGGGCTCCCAGCCGCTGCGGAGCACGGCAACCCCGCCCTTCTCGTAGATGCGGGTGGCAGAGCCGGCCGGCGCGCGGGGCGTTACCGTGTCGTCGAAGGCAAAGATCGCGTCGGGTGCAAGCTCGATATTCCCGTCGCTCGGATAGGGGTACGGCGCGGCGAGGTATTCCGAGTCTCGGGCCAGGCCCCAGGCCCAGTACATCTCCGCAGGGTCCTCGTCGCCAAGCGGAGAAAGCCCGTAGTAGTGCCGTCGTCCCACGTTGCCGTCGTCGTGCGGAGCGAGCGAGCCGTCCGGGAGCATGACGTCGAGCATCCAGCGGCTGGCGCGAACGATGCGTGGATCACGGAGCGGGCTCACGCGGATGAGACCAGCCTCGACCGACCAAGGCTCGCCCGCGACCCAGGCGTCCCAGGCGCGCGCCATGGGGACGAGATTCTGCGAGGTGTAGCGGAAATAGAATGGACCCTCCGAGTAGACCCCGTCCTCGGTGATGTGCGAGTACTCCAAGATCCGTTCGAGAAGCTCGAAGCCGTAGACCGCCCATTTCGCAGGGTCCTCATATTCAACGGCCCGCGCATCGCTCGGATCCGGCACGTGCTCGGCGAGCACCATCGCGGCTGCGATGAACGCGCAGCCCACCTTCGAACGATGGTTGTTCTGATGGAGAATCGGAAAACCGTTGGCGGTACGCGGATCGCGGTAGTTCTCGTAGAGCGCGGACGTCAGCGCGATGAGGTTCTCGCGGACGAGCGCGTCGTCCTCTGCGCTGAGGTCGTAGCCGGCGCCTAGCAGAGTGTCGTAGGTGGAGGTCCACAGGATGATCTCCTCGCTGGTCGTGATGTCGCGATCCCAACCTCCGACGGGCGGCGGAACGGCGATACGGCTCTCGGTGTACATCCCCTTGAGCAGCTCGGCTGCCTCTGCGCCGACAGCCTCTCGGTCGGCGGGTGTCGGAAAGGGCGCCGGCTCTCCATCGGCAACGGTCCGGTCGAGCATGTAGAACGCGGCCAGGGAGCGCGCCGCGTTGCCCTTCACCCGCTCGGGGCCGCGCAGGTGGTCGTCCGGATCCTGCGCCCGCCCGTCGCTGACTCGGCTCGCCATGCGCCGCATCCAGCTCCGATACGGCTCTTCGGCCAACTTCGAGCGGATACCCTCGAGGTCGGCGCCCGCCCCCAACGTTCTGGGTCGCGCGAGCGATGCCTGAGTGGGGGGCCACTCGAGCTCGAACTGTTGGCCGCCGTCGGGTTCGCCACCGTCCGGTTGCCCGCCGTCGGGGTCCATCGTCGCGCCGGACGTCGAGCACGCCGCTACGAGCGTCACCCAGGCTAGCCACGACGCCAGTTCTCTAGTCACTCGGTTCCGCATGACGGGAGGCTCATCTCATACGCGCGTTAACTAGCTTGGCCCGGCGGAGAACGCGGGGCCGAAGGTAGCACTCCGCAAAAAACGCGCTAGCCGTGCCCTCCAGCAGCGCCATAGCCTTGCGGCCGACTCGCTACGTCGCATCCGCGGCGCGGGCAACACTGCGCGGCGAGCTAAGGAGCATCGCTAGCCAGGTCCACTCGCTGGACTGCGCCGCGATGATACGAACGATGATCGTGAGAGGCACCGAGAGGAGGGCACCGATCGGTCCGAGCACGAAGCCCCAGAACACCATGGATAGAACCACCACCGAGGGAGAAAGATCGGTGGCCTGCCCCGCCCAGCGCGGCTCGATCATCACGCCCAACAGAAGATTGATGACGAAGTAGCCAGCCGCGAGGCCGAGCGCGGGGATCCAGCCAAGCGTAAGCAAGCAAAGGGCCACCGCAGGAATCGACGCGAGAATGCTGCCGATGCTCGGGATGTAGTTGAGGACGAAAGCGAGGAGCCCGAACAGCAGCGAGTGCCCGAGTCCGATCGCCGCCGTCAGCCACGCGACGAGCATCCCGGTCGACGCGCTGGTCACGGTCTTGATCAAGAGGTAGCGCTGAACGTCGCGGGCGGCGCCCTTTAGAACTTTGACGTCCATCCTTCCGAAGCGACTCGTTCCGCTGAGCTTCTGCGCTATCGACCCGCTCTCGACGACGAGGAACACCGTGATCAGCAAGACCAAGGCGCCCGAGGAGACGACGCTCAAGGCCAGCGTCAGGCCGGGTACGGTCAGCCCGCGCACGAGCTCGCTCGCGTCGAATTGTTCGACCGCGGTCGCCGGAATCCCGAGCCCATGGCCCCACAACCACGAGGCGCTTTCGAACTGCAGTCGATCGAAATCGCCCCGGTACTGACTGAACGCAAGCGCGAAATCGGTCGCTGCGCGAGTGGTGAGAAAGCCGAGGCCGGTGACCACCGTCGCCGCAGCGAGCACGGCCAACGACACCGCAGCCCAATGCGGAAGCCCACGCTCGCTCAGGTCGAGGATCTTGGAAAGGCTGATCGCAATCAGCGTCGCGAGGAGCACCGGGATGACGATCGGCTGCCCCAGGTGAAGCACGACCAAGAACACCCCAAACGCGGCCAGGCGAACCATGCGGCGGAGGCTAGCACCTCTCCCGTGGCCGCGGCAGCGCCAGTGTCAGCGCCAGCGAACGCGTCAGCGCCAGTGTTCAGCGCCAGCGCCAGCGCCAGCCTCAGCGCCAGCGGCAGTGTCAGCGCCAGCGCCAGCGCCAGCGGCAACGCCAGTCCCCGCGAACGCGAGTGGCGTGCGGCGTTCGCTTCGCTCTGCCTTGGCGGCGCGTGCGCGCCGGGCTTCGTCGTTCCGGCTCGCGCTCCGTGCATGTCGTGTGGGGACTCCGTGGCGTACACATCCTGTCGGAGCCCTTCTTCCGTAAAGAGCCGTCCATGAGGGGCGCGGAAAAACGCGATGGGGGTTGGAGCGGGCGTGCGAAGTGACAATGGGCACGACCGCAACCACCCCCGATTGGCGCGCCGCACCGAGGGGCGGCGTGCGTGGCCTGACCTTCCCAGTTCTTCCGGCCACCTCTGCAGGCCGCCCCGTCCCGTGAAACCCCTGTCGGGTTTTTCCGCGCCCCGCGTGTACCTCGACGCCCGGGCGTGGTGCGCTGACGCTGCTCCCTAGCTCGCGCCCTTCCCCATCATCAGCCCAAAGAAGCTGGTACCCGGTAGCTGCATCGTGCCGAGGATGTAGACCGCCGCGATGACGCCATCGAAAGCGACCACGCCGTATTGCCAAGACTCGGCGAGGCCGGCGGGCACCATGTAGAGGATGCTGCCGACGGCGGTGAGCCGAACGAATCCTTGCCAGAACACGATCGGTGCACGCGTCTTAAGGTCGGCCGTCGACCACAGCAGCGCTGCGCCGGCGAACATGAGGAAGGCGCCGCAGGTCATGAGCGCGCCGAAATGAGCGTCACGCGGCTCAATGAGCGCCGCCGCGATCGTCGCGAGCCCGATGGGGATGTCGAGGGCACCCGTGATGAGGACGAATTTTCTGAGCACCGACGCACCATACGGGAAACCTCGGGAACAAGGGGATGGAATTCGGCACCAAAACTGAGCAATTTCCATCACCCGGTGTCGGCGTGGCCATCGCTCGTCGCGGTGTTCAGCTCGCCACCCCGTTGCTGCAACAGTCTCATGCGCGTACCCTCGGCGGCTGTCGGGCCCCGATTTCGAGACTTCTCCGTGCGCATCTCTTCGTCTTCATCACCATTGGCGCTGCTGGCCGCGAGCTTGCTCGCCTGCCAGATCGCGAGCTGCAGTGGCTCCGAGACCGCGGTGACCGTCGAGGCGGGCCCGATCGCGCTCCGCCGCCTCACCGCAGAGCAATACGAACGGAGCATTCACGACGTGCTCGGCCGCCACGTCACGGTGCCGAGCCGAATCGACCCCGACGACCGGCGAAACGGATTGCTTGCGGTGGGCGCCTCCTTCGCAGGTGTGACGCCATCGGGGTTTGAGAAGTACGAAGCCGCTGCGGCGAAGATCGCCGAGCAAGCACTCGATGCCGAGCACCGCGATGCCCTGGTGCAATGCCAGCCCGCATCGCCCACGACAGCCGACAACGCCTGCGCACGCTCGTTCATCGAGCGCGTCGGGCGCCGTCTGTTTCGCCGCTCGCTCACCGACGATGAGATCGACGGCCGCTTGGCCGTGGCCCGCGAAGGAGCGAAAGCCCTCGACGATTTCCACGGAGGTCTCGAGCTCGCGCTGACAAGCCTTCTCATCTCGCCCGAGTTCCTTTTCAGGGTCGAGGAAGCGGAGCCAGACCCGTCCAATCCCTCGCGGACGCGGATCAATAGCCTCTCGATGGCCTCGCGCCTCAGCTTTCTCCTATGGAACACCACCCCCGACGACGATCTCCTCGCCGTCGGCGACAGGGGCGAATTGGTCGAGGATGCCGGCCTCGCCGCCGCGATCGAGCGACTGTTGGCGTCGCCCAAGTTCGAGACCGGGCTGCGCTCCATGTTCTCCGACCTCTATGACTTCAAGCAATTCGACGACGGTCTCGTGCAAAAGGACGCGGCGCTCTTTCCCGCGTACACCCAGCCCATGATCGAAGAAGCCAAGGAGCAGACACTGCGCACGATCATTGCGCATCTCGCCGACGATCGCGACTACCGGGAGCTGTTCACGACGTCGGAGTCATTCATGACGCGTCGGCTCGGCGTCGTCTATCAAGTCCCCGTCGCAACTGCCAGCGGTTGGGAGCCCTATGTGTTCGGTGAGGACTCTGGCCGCGCCGGGCTACTCGGGCACATCAGCCTGAACGCCCTGCACTCCCATGCGGGGCGGAGCTCGGCCACCTTGCGCGGCAAGTTCGTGAGAGAGGTGTTGCTCTGCCAGGACGTGCCCGCGCCCCCCGCAAACATCGACTTCTCGATCGTCGAAAACACCACCGGCGAGCTTCGTACAGCCCGAGAACGCTTGGAAGCGCACGTCGCGAACGACGCCTGCTCCGGGTGTCACACCTTGATGGATCCAATCGGCCTTGCCCTCGAGAAGTACGACGCGATCGGCATGTATCGCGAGGAGGAGAACAGCGTCCCGATCGACACTTCGGGCGATCTCGATGGGGTGTCCTACGAGGATGCGGTAGGGCTTGGCGCGGCGTTGAGCGAACATCCGAACCTCGGTCCCTGTTTGGTCCGGAACCTCTATCGATCCGCGATCGGGCGAGTTGAGAAAGCTGGCGAGGAGGAGCTCCTCGCGGCGCTGGCCGAGCAATTCGCAGGCTCCGGATACGTCGTCTCCGACCTGCTTCGAGAAATCCTTCTAAGCGAAGGCTTTCGAAGGACCTCCGGCCCGCGCGAAGACTCGGACGCGGGAGGCAATCGATGAAGCGCTTCGATCGCAGAACCCTGCTCCGGGGGACCCTCGCAGGGGGCGCCGTCACGATGGGCATACCTTTGCTCGACTGTTTCCTGAACGACCATGGTTCGGCCCTCGCACAAGGCGCCCCTCTGCCCTTGCGATTCGGTGCTTGGATGTGGGGCTGCGGCATGAACCCCGATCGTTGGACCCCGACGACCCAAGGCACGAGCTTTGAGCTTCCGATCGAGCTTCAAGCGCTCGAACGCGATCTAGCGAGCGGCGGAAAGCTGCGCGACCAAGTGAGCATCTTGAGCGGCTTCGACGTCAAGCTCGATGGGCGGCCCAACTTCCCCCACACCACTGGGCTCATGGGCACACTCACCGGAAGCCTACCCTTGCAAGACTTCACAGTCCCTGCGCCCACCCTCGACACCATCATCGCCGCCGAGGTCGGTGGCTTCACGCGATTCCGTTCGATCGAGATGTCGTGCACCGGGAATCCCAATCAGAGCTATAGCTTCGAGGCCCAAGGAGTCGCCAATGCACCGGAGATCTCGCCCGGAGCACTGTACACGCGTGTTTTCGGGCCGGAATTCGCAGACCCCAACGCGGGCCCATTCACTCCCGATCCACGACTGATGCTTCGGCAGAGCGTCTTGTCCGTCGTCAAAGAGGACCGCGAACGTCTGTTGCAGCGCGTCGGCGCGGATGACAAGCAGCGGCTCGACCAATACTTCACCTCCGTCAGACAACTGGAACAGCAAATCGACGTTCTGCTGGCGGGCCCGCCCGACCTCGAGAGCTGTCAAAAGGCGCCCGCTCCTGGACCCGACGACGCGGGTAGCGAGGTCGGGCAATCCATGGCTACCAACCGTGTCATGGCCGAGCTGCTGTCCTTCGCGCTCGCGTGCGACCAGACACGCGTCTTCAGCATGATGTTCTCGGAGCGGATTTCGGGCTTGCGACAGCCGGGCTCGAATGCACAACACCACCAACTCACTCACGACGAGCCCTTGGACCCAGCGATCGGCTACCAGCCACAAGCGACCGAGTTCGTGTACGCGTCGATGGAAGCCTGGGCCGACTTCGTCGAACGCCTCGCTGCGATTCCCGAGGGCGATGGAACACTGCTCGACAACTGTCTGGTGTTCGGCCATTCCGACGTGTCCCTTGCGAAGGCCCACGGCATTACGGGTGTTCCTATGATGATTGCCGGACGCGCGGGAGGCGCGCTCAAGCCTGGCGTCCACGTAGCGGGCGCGACGTCACCGAGCACGCGCGCGGGTTTGACGATTCAGCAAGTCATGGGCCTGACCACCGAGAGCTGGGGAACCCGCTCGATGGAAGCTACACAGGCGATCAGCGAAATCCTCGTCTAGCGGACCAAGTGAGCTGAGTCTCTGTGAGGCGCACCACAACGCGAGCGTGTCTCCATTGACGCTCCGCGACCCCACCTCGACACTGATCGTTGGGGAACGCGCTTCTTGGTAGGCGCCTCGCATCAGCGGTTAGGGGGACCGATGAAACGCTTTGCTTTTGTTCTTGGTGTGTGTTGGATGTTCGCAGCGGGCGCCGGCGCGCAAAGAACCCAGACGACTCTCTCTGTCGATGAGGACGGCGTTCAGATGAAGGGCCCGAACGAGGGCTCCGAAACACCCGACGACGCTGAGAAGAAGAAGGCCTACGACAAGCGCGTGGGAGGCATCGTCTGGCTCGAGGCGACGGCTGGGCTGTCGCGGTTCGACGCGACGCGATTCCGGACGCTCGACATCGTTCCGGCCGAGGCGCAGGCCCTCATTCCGAGCGTAGTGGTCTCGGGACCTGAGTTCGGCGCAGCGCTTCGCTTTCGAGCAGGCTCCACCACCATCGGCGCTCGCTTCAAGCGCGCAGACTATGAGCCGTTTGACCTCACTTCGGTCGGCCTGGATCTCGGGTTCCTCATTCGAGCAATTCCCTATGTTCACCCCACGATCCGCCTCGGCTTCAGCTACTACACGACCACCGGAGGTGTCGTGATCCCGGGGTTCGAGGACCTTATTTCCAACGTTCGTAGCAACGGCGGCGGCGCGTCGATCGGCGCAGGCTTGCGTATTCCCATCGTTCGTTGGGTCTCGATCGCAGCCGACTTCGACTACTCGATCATCGGGCTCGTCTTCAGCGGAACGGAAACCCTCAGCGGCAGCGGTGCGAGCATCACGGCTGGAACGGCCGGCACCGCGATCGCGGGGACCTTCGCGCTGACGTTCCATTTGGGCGGCTAAGGAAGCGGCGCTAGTATCCGGGTGTGTTAGCCCGGCTCTGCCTGACTTCGCTCGCGACTCTGGTCGTTTTCGGGCTGCTTTCAGGCCGAGCGGATGCTCAGTCTCGATACTATCGAAGCATCCCGATCGGAGAACGAGCGATTGGCCTTGGGGGCGCCTATACGGGGATCGCGGACGATCCGTCCGCAAGCTACTACAACCCCGCCGGGCTGATGGCCGGCGGCCGCTTCGCGCTTCTCGGAAGCCTCAGCTCGATCGTCTACACGAAGCAGAAGGTCGAGAACGCCTTCACTGCCGAGGGCATCACCCGAGACCTGGTGTCGACTCGCACTACGACGCTCCCGCATTTCATCGGCACCGTGGTAAAATTTGGAAAGGAGGCGTTCGGGGACAAGCGGTATGCGCTCGCGTACAGCTCCTTTGAACTGGACCGTGAGGGTTTCAACGAAAGCTTCTCCCAGGTCGAGCCGGACGGCAGCGTCGATCTTCGACTGAGCGAGGCATACAGGATGCGCTGGTGGGGCTTCTCGTTTGCGATGCAGTGGAGGAAGAACATCTCTTTCGGAATCAGCGCGTTTCTCTCGAACCAGGCATACGGCTACCGTGACAACCTCGGACTCGCCGTCGGCGGCACGCTCGACGAGAACGGGTTACGTACGGGCGGCAGCTCGGTGACTACGAGCACCAACATCGGGGTCGACTCCTGGGACCTAGTCTTTCGCCTGGGCGCCCTCTACCGCGTCAACCCGCAGTGGCAGATCGGATTCATGTTCCAGCCTCCGGGAGCGCCACTCAAGTCAACCGGGAGCATCTTCCGGAGATTGGACAGCGACTTCGTCGGTGCCGAGTCCGAGTACTTCGTGTTCGACGAAGGAGGTTTCCGGACCAAGCAGCCGATCCCTTTCGCGCTTCGAGTGGGTGTCGAGTACAAGATCAACGCGCTCACAGTTCTTACTGTGGATGCAGCGGTAACCGGTCCCGTGCGCGACCAAGAGATATTCGACGTACCCGACAACCTCGATCCTTTCGTCACGAACTTGGGAGTCTACTTCTCGAACTCGACCGCGAGGCGCTGGACGCCGAATTTCGCGATTGGTGCGGAGCACCTCTTCGGAAAGGTCGTCCTCGCGGGGGGCTTGTTTACCAACTTGTCCGCGGCCCCCAACGTTCCAGCAAGCACCATGACCTATACCCCAGACCAGGTGTCGATGTACGGCGCATCACTGGCGATTGGAGTCGATACCAACGGGTACCGGCTCACTTTGGGCGGCACCGGATACTTCGGACGTGGAAACGCATTGTCGCTAGCGGTCGACCAGGAGGCTCAAGCGAGCTCCTACCAGCGCACCAAGTCCAACATCTCCATGGTTGTCCTCTACATCGCCGGCGCGATCTCCGTCGCCAGCAAGGGCGCCAAGAAGGTTCAGGAGAAGTACAAGGAGAAACGCATGGGGGAAACCGTTGGCGCCGACGCCCTGACGCTGACGCTGGCGCTGACCGCTGAACGCTGACGCTGCCCGCTAGTTCAGCAAATACACCTGGGTCGGTGGCAGCCCGAGGCCCGGGGCGATCTCGGTGGAGCCGACCTCCGTGAAGCCCTCCCCGTCCCAGGCTAGCTCGATCACTGCGCCTTCGGCGGCGTCGGGCACGTAGAGCATCTCACTGTCGGCGTCCCAGGCCGAGACGCCGATGGAGAACGATCCCTGCGACACATGAACCATTGTCTGCTCGCCGGTACTGAGATCGATCTCGTAGAGGGTGTCCGTCGTGTCGACGAAGTTCCCGTCAGCGACCGCGAGCACGCGTTCTGCGTCGAGCGCGACGAGCGCGCTTGCGCTCCTCGTCGAGCCCTCGTCGCTCGACACGCGCCAGACTCGCTCGATGCTTACGCTTCCGCCGGTCACGTCGAGAACCACGACGCCCGACGAAGCCCGAAGCTGCTCCTCGTCGTTGAAAGGATTCGAGAAGCCGACGCAGGCCACGGCCACCTTGTTGGGCGCACCCGGCACAGGCACCACCCGCCCGCAACTCGCCAGGCCTTCAAGTTCGACACCGTCGACGGACTCGTCGTCTAGGTCGACGGCGGCCACCATCCCCGGGCCTGCCGCATCAAACGCTGCGCTGATCCGGTCGAGGCCCACGATGATGGTGGAACCGATCAACACACCACGACTCGGTCGCGCGAGCACCTCGACCTCGATCGGAGAGGCGACGGCGACGCGTCGACGAATGCAGTCGTGTTGAGCGAGGACAAGTCGATACGGACGCCCGTGGCAGACATATCCGTTGGATCGATCTCGAAGAGATCGTTTCCCTGGTTCTCAGCCGGCGCGTCCGGATCGAAGTTCGAGTCGTATCGCGGCACCCAGGCGCTGTCGGCAGCGACGAAGATTAGATCCTGCGGGTTCGAGGAGAAGCCGGAGTCGACGATTTCGCCGTGTGTGCGGACTTGGCCGCTGAGGTTTCCGCTCGGCACGAAGAACTGCGTGGCTACGTCTGTGAGGAAGCGGTCGATCACGGCAAAGGTCCCCTCGCCCCCTTGGCGAGTTGGCAAGACGACGTCGCCTGACAGCGTCGCGACGAGGCCGGGGTAAGTCGTTCCGGAGCTCAGCCAGCTCTCGTCGATGATCCCAAAGCTCTCGTCCAGCATCGCGATCGAAGAGCTGCTGAAGTCCGAGCTCACGACCGCGTAGCGGGGCATGGCGTCGAGCGGAGTGAGGGCCGGCGTGCCAGATCCACCGGTGCCTCCCGAGGGTTGAGCTTGGTCACAGCCGCTAACCGCGAGCACGGCGCTGACTAGAAGAATGAATTTGAGATCCCGTTCCATGTTCTTCCTCCAGCCTCAGAAGAAGAGGGAGGGAAACAAGGCGCGTTCGAAATTAGAACAAGGACCATGATGCCACCCGCCATCCCCGAGACGATTCGAGTTAGCTCACGATGGGTAGGTCTCCGGGCTCGTAACCCTAGTCCCTGCCGCCTTCCCAGGTTTTCACCCAGTGGCTTATTGGCAGAGCATTCAGTCACATACCGTGGCGGGTCCGCGTCGGCCTCTCACCGACTTCCCTGTTCAGCCGAACGGATTTCTCTCCGCCGGCCTATCTCCAACGGCTTCAAATGAAGCCGCCTTCAACCCTCGCAAGGACGTCGACCGTACCGCCGGCCGGAGTCAAGTCAACCTACCACGCGTGTTGAACGCTTACGCGACCGGTGTAGCGACGACCGGGCAAAGGAAAGCCGAGCAGATCCTGGCCTCGGGCGTCCGCCAAGTCATCGACGCGAAAGCTCATGCCGAGGTGACCTTCGAAGAGATCGACACCGACGCCGGCCCCGAGCTCGACGCGCGCCACGAGCACCACCAAGTTGGCCGGGTCCGCATAGCTCTTTCCGACGTAGAGGGCGCGAAAGAAGCCCATGACGTCCGACACGACCTTCGAAAGCCTCCCCGAGTGCGCCTCCGGTCGAATGAATGCCACCCACTCGGGCTGGCCGGGAAGCTGCTTTCCGGTCGTCTCGTCGATGGCCTGCGTCCAGGTGAGGTCCCCGTCGATGAAAAAGTGCTGCGTGACGCCACCGCGAAACTCGACTTCGACACCACGATTGCGCCCCGAGGCGATGTTCTCGTACTTGATCTGAGATTGGGCCGTCCGGCGAAATCGGATCATGTTGTCGATTTGCGTCCAGAACGCCCCAACGGTGGCGTACCCGCTCCAAATCCTCCGGTGACCGCGAGCGGTGAACGCTCCATCGACCGCCAGCGAGCGCTCGGGAACCAGATTCGGACTGCCAACGACCGTCGCTCGGTTCCCGAAGAGCTGCAGCAAGGAGGGTAGCTTGTAGCCGCTGCTGACCGAGCCTCGAAACGAGAGCCAGTCGAGTGGGGAAATCGCCCCGCCGACGCGGAACGTGGGAAGGAAGTCGGAAGACGGCGCCGGGGGCGGTATTGCACTACCTGGTACTGCCTCTTGGATCTCCACGCGCGTCCAGCTCAAGCGAACGCTCGACCGGAGCTCGAGCGCGACGTTGCGAGCTTCGCCGAAGAAGCGAGTCTCCACGGTGCCCGCGGCGGTCACGCGATCGGACCCCGGGGACGGGCTCGTGGAAAGCGCGTCGGAAGGGTCGAATGCCTGATAGCGGGCCGTCGCAATGCTGGTGAGCTCGAACCAGGGTACGGCCAACACGGAGGAAGCCAGCCTGCCGAAGATCGTGTGTGTCTTGTCGTCGCTCCGTGTCGCGCCGCCGTTGCCGATCTCTTCGAGCTCGTCGCTGAAGCGGTTGCGGCCGTAGTCGTAGTTCGCCGCAACTTGGAGTCTGTACGGGTGCTTCCCACCCTTGTCTTGAAGCCAGGACGCGGAGCCGATGAGTCGGGTCTCGTTGACACGGGCCTGCAGAGCTGGGCTCGAGCCAGGCCCAGGTTCCCCGCGCTCGCGCCCGAGGCCGAGGAAGACGAGCTTCAGACTGCTGTGCTTGCCGGTCTCGATGCCGAGGTTCCCAAAGCCGAAGCCCTGAAGGAAGTCTGCGTTCCGTCGCAGACGCTCGACGTCATCTGCCGGGTCGAGCGGCGTATTCCCGTCGTCGAGGTAGGGGTAGTCGTTGCGAGCTCCAGCCGCGCCTGCCGTGCCGAAGAACCCGACTTTGTCGGCCACGGCGGCGCCAAACGCGTTGGCCGTCCATGCACCGTAGCTGCCAAAGGTGGCGCGACCGCCGACCACGTTTTCTTCGTAGGTACGGGGCCGCAAGCGAAGCACACCCGCAACCGATCCATTGTTGAGCCACGCAGGCGTTCCCCCGCGATACACCTCGAACCCGTCGAGCGCTTCGAGCGGCACCAAGCTCAGATCGAACGATCCGGCGTCGGGACTGCTGATGGGGACTTCATCCAACATCACCGTCACCTGGTCGCAGGCCGTGCCACGGATGCGGAGACAAAACGGAGTTCCGCGAGCCCCCGTCACCACTACCCGCGTGCCTGCAGCTTGCTGCAGGAGCTGATCTGTGGTCTGTGCGACGATTCTATCGCCAACCGCCACTTCGCTCCCCGCCGCGGTCGCATCGAGCGGGTTCGTCGCCGGGATCGGGCGATCGACGGTGGCGGTTTCGCCGTACTGCGCGAATGCGGTCATCGAGTGCGCAAAGACGACGGCCGCGGCAAGACAACCGCACCTGAGGCTTCGCTTTCGTCGCTCGATCTCGTCCAAATCCCGCCATCCCCGAGGCGTAGGTACTGATGCATTCGCAGGTTTCCGGGCTTGTGACCCCAGTCTCCGTCACCTTCCCAGGCTCATTGCCCAGTGGCGTCACGACGAAGCGTTCAGTCACATACCGTGGCGGGTCCGCGTCGGCCTCTCACCGACTTCCCTGCTTGAGTCGACGATGACCGATCGCCCCGAACCGGTCAATGCCGAGCCCGACCCGCATCGATCCGCCGCAAGACGCATGGTAAGCAGGCGCGGTGCGTCTCTACCCGCTGCTCTTTACGATGTTGATTGTCGCCGGAGTGCTCGCCGTGCTCGTCGGCTCCGGCGACCTCAGCGACCCGGAGCTCCGTGACACCTTTCTGAAGCTGCGCGGCTTTCGACTGGCCGCTGCGTTTCTCGCGGGGGCGGCACTGGCGGTCGGAGGCGTCGTCGTCCAAGGCCTGTTCCGCAACCCGCTCGCAAGCCCCTCGGTCCTCGGCACGACGGCCGGCGCGAGCTTCGGCGGACAAGTCGCGTTGCTCTTCTTCGGGCTGACCGGGATGGGCGCGGGCTTCGTCGTACCCGAGATGGTCGTCCCGATTGGCTGCTTCGTCGGGGCCCTCGGGGCCCTCGCGGTCCTGCTGCTCTTCTTGAGAATCACCCACGACTTGTTGGCCTTGCTGCTCACAGGCTTCGTGCTGAGCGCGCTGTTCTTGAGCCTGAGCGCGTTCGTGACCAGCATCGCACAAGAAACCTGGGAGCTCGGCCGGGCGGTGGTTTCGTTCTCGCTCGGTTCGGTGAGCGGAACGGGCCCTCGCCAGCTCGCGTTTGCACTCCCGCTGATCACGGCGGCGATCCTCGCGTGCTGGTTTTGGGGCAGGGCGCTCGATCTTCTGCTCAGCGGCGAAGAGGAAGCGCAATCGATGGGCGCCAACGTCGGAGCGGTCCGATGGTGGTCTGCGATTTGGGTGAGCGTGTTGGTCGCTGGCGCCGTGTCTGTGGGCGGCAACGTGGGGTTTGTCGGCCTGGTCGTTCCGCACATGCTTCGCCCGTTCGCGGGAACCAAACATCGACATTTGATCCCCGCAGCGGCCCTGGCAGGCGGCGTATTCCTCGTGGCCTGCGACATCATCGCACGCCTCGTGCCATCGCGGAGCGAGATGCCGTTGGGCGTCGTGACCGGCTTGATCGGCGCGCCGCTGTTTCTGCTCTTGCTGATCAGGCTCCGGAGGGAGCGCGCGTATGCGTAGCGGTGACGGAGATATCGGGCTCCGCGCAACGAACGTTGCCGTCTCCTTGGGCGGCCGCCGCGTGCTCGAGGGCGTGGGCCTCCAAGCGAAGCCCGGAGAAGTGCTCGCCCTGCTCGGACCCAATGGAGCGGGGAAGAGCACGCTACTCAAGGCCCTTGCGGGCCTGGTGCCCTACGAAGGCCGCATCGAGCTAGGGGACGCGGATCTGTCGTCGCTTTCCCCGCAGCAACGTGCGCAGCGGATCTCGTACGTCCCGCAGCGGAGCCTCCTTCGTTCTGCCCTGTCGGTCAGGGACGTAGTCGCACTCGGACGGTATGCGCACGTGGGAGGCTTCGGGGGGCTCTCGAAGAACGACAAGGAGGCAATCGATGATGCGCTAAGCACGGCGCATGCCGACGCGCTGCGCGATCGCATCTTCACCCAACTCTCGGTCGGCGAGCAGCAGCGGGTGCTCCTCGCGCGCGCGCTGGCTTCGGACGCCCCTATTCTGTTGCTCGATGAACCGACGGCCGCGCTGGACGTCGGTGAGGGGATGGCGGTCCTCGCGCTCATCCGTAGGCTGGCCGAACGAAGGCACACGATCATCGTCGTGCTGCATGACCTCGCCGATGCCCGGTCGACCACAGACCGCGCACTACTGCTCAAGGAAGGTCGGGTCGTAGAGCAAGGTGACACGAAAGACGTGGTCGCGGCCGAACCGATTCGGAACGTCTACGGCGTCCGTTTGATCGAGAACGCGCGAATCGGCTTTGCTCCGGAGAGCGACTCGGATGCGTGATCCGAACCGCCTCAATGCGGCGCTATTGGTCGCGGCCGTCGTCGCGGGCTTCGTTCTGACGGCGGTGGTCCGCACCCGGGTGACCTCGGCGAGCACCGCCGGCTCCCTGACAGTGACGGACGCTACCGGCACGAAGGTCGCCGTCCGGGAGTACTCACGCATCGTCAGCACGAGCACGATCGCGGACCAGGTCTTGATCGAAGTCATCGACCCGGCGCGCCTGCTCGCCGTAAGCGCGCACACGCTGCGAACGCAAAAGTCCGACAGATACGCCGCCAAGATCGGCGTCGAGCGCGCCCGGGACATCGAGACGATCATCGAGCTTCGCCCCGACATCGTTTTCATCAACAACTTCGTCGACCGTCGCCACGTCGAACGCTTCAAGGACGCCGGGCTGAACGTGTTCGATATGGGGGAGATGCGGGGGCTTCAGACCCTCCCCGCAAACATCCGCCAAGTCGCTGCGGTCGTCGGGGTGCCCGGACGCGGCGAAGGCTTGGCGGAGCGCGTGCTCGCAGATCTCGCAGATGTGTCGGCCGACATCCCCGAGAGCGAGCGGAGACGCGGCCTCTACGTAGGCATCCACGGCGATCGACTGTACGGCGGCACGAAAGGCACCAGCTTTCACGACGTGCTCGTTGCGGGCGGCGTGATCGACGTAGCCGCGGAAGCCGGGTTTCACAGCTGGCCGGCCTTCACCAACGAGCAATTGCTCAGCCTCGACCCACCATGGGTGATCACCAACCCAGGCACCGAAGTCGCCCTCTGCCGCCACCCCGGCCTCCGGTCGCTCCAGGCATGCAAGCTCGGCCAAGTCCGGAGCATCGAGACCGATCTATTGACCGATCCCGGACTCGGCATGGTGGAGGCGGCGCGCGCAGTCCGTGCTGCGATCTACGGCGAATAGCGCCGCGTCAGGTGAGCAGCGCTCGAAGCAACTCGTCGTACTCGACGGTGCGTTCGAACTGCGGAAACTCCTCGGCGACGTTGTCGGGGCAGCGGAACAAGATGCCGCGGTCTGCCTCTTTGAGCATGGTCGTGTCGTTGTAGCTGTCGCCCGCCGCGTGAACCCTGAACCCGATGTTCTTCAAGCCAGCGACGGCCTTCCGCTTCCCGTCGGGAATCCTGAGCTCGTACCCGGTCACGCGATCTGTCTCGTCGGTAAGCAACTGATGACAGAAGAGCGTGGGCTGACCGAGCTGCCGCATGAACGGCGCAGCGAACTGATAGAATGTGTCGCTCAGAATGATGAGCTGTGTCTTGTCCCGGAGCTCGTCGAGAAACGCGTTCGCGCCGGGAAGCGGCTCCATCGTCGCGATGACGTCTTGGATGTCCGACAGCTTGAAGCCGTGTTGGTCGAGGATCTCGAGCCTGCCTTGCATCAGCTTGTCGTAATCGGGCTCGTCCCGGGTCGTCCGGCGGAGCCCGTCGATTCCGCTCTTTTCGGCGAAGGCAATCCAGACCTCCGGAATGAGGACTCCTTCGAGATCGAGGCATACGACGAGTGGTTGCATGGGGCGTGGACTACCCGATTTTCGGGAGCGGGCAACTCCGACCTAGACAAGCCCCGGAGTGCGGGTCACGAATGCTGGGTTCATGAGGTTCCGCAACGCGATCTTTGCCGGCGGTGGAAGCCGCTGTTTCTGGCAACTCGGCTTCTGGGAAGGGGCCAAGGAGTCCGGGCTCGACCTGCAACGCTCCGTGGAGTTCATCGGCTCGACCAGCGCAGGTTGCGCCATGGCCACCGCCGCGGTTCTCGATCGCGCAGAGGAGGCGCTCTCCATCTTTCGGGGGTTCACCGCGGAGAACCCGAAGAACATCCACTGGTGGAACCTTCATCCGTCTCGGCGAGGCAGCCTCTTTCCGCACGCGCGCATGTACCGGCGGGCACTCGACGAGCTCATCGGGCACGACGACTTCACCACGATTAAGCAGTCCTCGGTCCACTTTCTGATGAGTGGATACCCGAAGTGGCTGAAGGGGGCCTCCGGCGCCGCCGCCGCGCTCTCGATCTATGCGCTCGAAATGACCTTCCGTGGGGATCCACTCCATCCGACGTGGCCAGCCAAGTTCGGCTTCACTCCGCTCGTGGGGCGCGCCGTCGATTGTCACACGTTGCAGGACTACATCGACATGGTGCTTGCCGCTTCGTGCGTGCCGCCGCTATTGCCCGAGGGGCGCTTTCGGGATCGCAAGGTGCTGGACGGCGGGTTGATCGAGAACATCCCCGTGCGACTCGCTGCCGACCAGCCGGGTCAGACCCTCGTCCTCGCAAGCCGTCAATACGAGCACGACCTGCCCTCCACGGACCGCATCACCTGGGTGCAGCCGTCGGAGCCGATCAAGATCGACAAGTTTGACTACGCAAACCCAGACGGGCTGGACGAGACGTTCGAGCTCGGCATGCGCGACGGACGCGAATTCGGTCGTCGCTGCGCCCCGAGCGTCGCACCCTCTAGTTCCGCGTTGCGACGCAACGCCGCACCGCGGCCCGGACGACCATGGGTATCGGAGCGATAGACCGTTCGAGGTCGGACTCCGAAGTCGTGATCCATCTCTCTGAAGAAGGAGGAGTCGACGCCACCGATCGCCGGGGCGGCGGGGCACCTCGGATCTGTGTTACACGAGTTCCGTGATCTCGATTGTGGTGCCCACCTACAAGGAGGCGGAGAACCTGCCGCACGTCACAAAGGCCGTCGCGGAAGCGTTCGCCGGACGCGACTGGCACTACGAGATCCTCTTCATCGACGACGACTCAGGAGACGGCTCCGAAGCCGTCTGCGCGAAGCTTGCCGAAACCCATCCGGTTCACATGGTTGTGCGCAAAGGAGAACGTGGGCTGGCTACCGCCGTGATCCAAGGCATCGAGATCTCGACTGGCGACTTCGTCGTCGTGATGGACGCGGACCTCTCACACCCAGCAAGCGCGATCCCCGAAATGGTGACGCGTCTGCAAACGGGTCAGAGCGACTTCGTCGTCGGCTCGCGCTACGTCGAAGGAGGAAGCATTCACCATGGTTGGAGCCTCTTTCGAAAGCTCAATTCCATCATCCCATTGTTGCTCGCGATGCCGCTCAGTCCGCTGAAAGACCCGATAAGCGGCTTCTTCGCAATCCGGCGCGACGACATGCCGGATTCGAGCCGTCTTTCGCCGATCGGCTACAAGATCGCGCTCGAGATCTTCGTGAAGGGCAATTTCCAACGCGCGAGCGAGGTGCCGATTCACTTCGCTCACCGGCAATTCGGTGAAAGCAAGCTGTCCTTCAAAGAGCAACTCAACTTCTTGCGCCATCTCGTTCGACTCTACGGGCACAAGCTCGGCGCGTCGTCGTGAAGCTGATGCGCGAGGACCGCGCGGTCGGATCGATCGTTCTCGCGTTCGCACTGTCGCAGCTCGCTGCGATCGGCTGGGACCTTCCAGGTGGCTGCGGTTGGCAGAATGACACTTCGCGCCGCGCGATTTCTTCGCCTGCATCGCAGTCAACCTCACTCCTGGTCGAGGTCATCGATACCCGCTGTTGCGCAACGTGATCGTCGGTGTGTCGTCCATCCCGGTCCTAATCTCGATGGCCCCTACCTCATGTGGACGGCGCTCGCGATGGACATGCTGCTGATCCTCGCGCAGGCCAGAGGGCGCGAAGATTACCTCATCTTTCTTGACCCAACGCGGTGATGCGAGGAACGAAGTCGCTCAGTCCCTCTCGCGGCTCGCGACCTCTCACAGCTCGCGACCGGCACCGTCGTCGAGACGTACTATTTGCTGGTTCACCTTCCCCATGTCGACGTGTCCGAGGCTTCGCCATACACAGTGCAGCGTGAGCCGGTAGCCGATACCCAAACGCGATCCACTGGTCGGCGCAAGAGAGCTCGACGAGCCCTACGGGCGGGTGAACGAACGGCGCCCCGACGTGCTGGTCGTTCCCGGGCTCAGTGCGTACGAGTTCATTCCGCGTGAGCTGCCCGCACGAGAGGCTGCGCCAGCGGTGCTCGCTCGAAACCAAGAAGCCGACGACGCGCAAGCATTCTTTCACGCGATCATGAACAATGCGCTGAACGGATACGAGGTAGCGCTCATCGCAGAGCCGACGCTGCCCACGTGGGTGCACGCGAGCGTAGGCAATCGCCGGTGGATCCTGCGACGTTCCGATCAATAGGTGTCCTGCGTTGCGACCGAAAACGGCGAGTTGACGCATATTGTGCGCGTTGACGCGGTGCTCGAAAACCAAAACACGCGAAACCAGAGAAATAGGGGGTAGACAGAACGTTCCGCGATTGTGCATTCTCCGCAGCACCGGGGTTCACTTCGACACCGGTGCGCTCTCGTAGAAGGTGGAGGTGCGACGTGAAGTATGGATGGATCGCGATAGTCGCCATGATGGCGGCCTTGTTTTCAACGGGGCAGGTCGCTGCGCAGGACCCGAGCGGAAAGGACTACGGGCCCGAGGAGATCGGGCCGGAAGAATCTCCGCTCCCAGACCCCGACTTCGGCAGCGAACGTGACCAAGGAGCATCGGAGCTCGAAAAGGTCAACGAGATGGACAAGGCGCCGGCGGCGCCCGCACCGAGTGGCTTCAACCCGCCCGGGCAGTCCAGCGAGACGGGCATGGGCACGCAAGCGGCCGAGCGCGAGCGGATGCGCTCTAGCGTCGGCACCGTCGGCGAGAGCGTGCGCAAGAGCGGGAAGAGCGAAGACGCCATTCCGCTGAAGTTCCAGTTCCACGGATACTATCGAGCTCGCTACGACTGGGTCGGCAACACACCTCTCCCGTCGACACCGGCTCTCCCGACCGCCGACTGGCAGAGCAAAAACGCGTCGTACGGCTACATGCGTTTGCGCATCGACCCCGAGGTTACCTATGGCCCCAACCCCGATCTTCCGATCGCGCGCTTGCGCTTTACGATCGACGGATTCGACAACGTCGTCTTCGGCGACAACGCCCGCGTCTTCGGGGTGCCGCTCTTCGCGGTCGATCAGTCCTACACCGACGTCAACGGCTTCGATCTCCGCGAGTCGCTGAAGCTCGAACGCGCTTGGATCGAGTTCCTCGTGCCCATCGGCCAGATGCGTGTGGGTCGCATGGAATCCCACTGGGGCATGGGTCAGCTCACCCACGCAGGCAACGGCCTCGCCGAATGGGGTGATTTCCTCCGCGGCGAGACTTTCGACCGCATTCTGTTCGCCACGCGTCCCATCACGCTGGCGCGCGGCATCAGCAAGGGCGATACGCGGCAAACCCCGCTGATCTACGCCTTCGTCTATGACCGCCTCACGCAGGATCCCGTCGTGCCCTCGATCGTTCCTTCCGCGTTCGACGGCAGCGCGGGCGCGGCGACCAACCCAAACTTCAAACCGAGCTACACCACGTTCCCGGAGCGCTCGACTTTCCCTCAAGCCTACCTCACCAACCTCGATCGACGCGTGAGCGAAATCGTCAACGTCTTGGCCTGGTTCGACGAGGACTTCGGCAACGGAGCGGAGGACGAGCTCTTCGCCGGTGCATACGCGGTATATCGATGGCAGCGATCCACCAACAGCCGGATCATCATTCCCGACATAAGCTGGCGGCTGAAATACACCCTCAAGAACAACCGAAAGCTGGCGCTCTACACCGAAGGCGAGTGGCACAGCATTCTCGGGCAAAGCGGCACGCTCCGCTTCACCGAGGGCTGCGGCGTAGAAAGCTGCAATGAGGGCAAGGCCAAGATTCACAACATCATGGGGCGTGCAGGCGTGGGCGGCCCCGGCAAATGGGGCGCGTACCTCGAGAGTGGTTGGGCGTCGGGTGACTCCGATATTCTCTCGTTCGTCGAGGGAACCGATGGCAGCGAACCGACACTGACCACCCGCGGATTCAACACCAACGTCAAGGTGGGCTTGTTGATGTACCAGGTAGCCCTGAAGGCGTTGACCTGGAACGCACTCACTCCATTGGGAGCCGGGGAGCTCGGCGCGAACGGCAGCGTCTGGAACTCCGTCTACTTCTTGCCCGTGGGCCGCGTGACGATCGTTCCGGGGCTCGAGTTCCATGCTCAGGTCCTCTTCGCCTGGGCGTCGAGATTGGACCCGCTGATCTACGGCACCAAGAACAACGGCTGCAAGCTCCGCAGCGAGTGCTTCTACGGCGTCGAAGGCGACATCGCTCTGCGCGCCAGGATGGGCGCCAAGGACATCGTCTGGCTCGACCTCGAGGCTGGCATCATGAAACCCGGCCAGGCGTTCACCAACGCGGGCTTCAACGACATACTCCTCTGGACCACGCAGCTCCGCGCTGCCATGATTTTCTAACCGGGCATGGCCATGAGAAAGGGACCGACCATGAAACTAAAAAATACGATCTGGGTTCTCGGATTGGCCTTCGGGGTAGTGGCGTGCGCAGAGTGGACCGACCAACCCCCAATTCAAGGTTGTGACGAGTTCAACGAGCTCATCGGAGAATGTGGCGGCGTTAGCACCGGCGGCACTGGCGGCGGCACCGGTGGCACCGGTGGCACCGGCAACACGGGTGGCGGCGACACGGGTGAGTGTACGAACGACGCGGACACGGCTGTGTTCGACGCTCTGACATACAGCCCCAACTCCGAGACGACCCTCACGGGACCGGAGGCTGCCTCCCAGATCGCGAGCGATTGCGTGTTTGGAAATCAGCAATCCGACCCGAGAAACCCAGGCTGCGGGCAAGAGGCCCAGGGCGTCCTGATTTGCGGTGGAGCGAATTGCCCGGACGAGACGATTGCTGCGCTCACAGAGTGTGTCGTGGCATGCCAGGAGGGTCTCATCATCGAAGTGACCGGCGAGGCTCTCACAGTCGGGTGCGGGGCTTGTTATGGTGAAAGCGTCACCTGCAGCGCCGTGAAGTGCGCAACGGCGGGTTGCACCGTTCCCGACTCTCCCGGCTGCGTCGCATGCCGCTGCGAGAACGACTGCACACCAGGGTTCGACCGGTGCTCCGGGCTGCCCTCGCAAGGAACCTGCGGTTAGCCGCAGACCGATCGAAACAGAAGGGCACCTCCTCGGAGGTGCCCTTTTTTCGTTGAGCTAGTCCGGCAGGCAAATGCCCCGGTCGACGAGCGCGAAGAACGCCGACACCGCAGACTCGCATGGGTAGTCGTCGGGAGGATTGAAGTCGCGCCAGTCGTAGACTCCCTGACAGTCGAGCTCAGCCACGCACTGCAGGTAGGCTTCGAACGACTCTCCGCACGCTTCGTCGTGTTGGTACTCTTTGTTGAGGTCCTCCTGGCACCCCTGCTGGCACATGTCTTCGGTAAACAACCCGGTGGCCTGGCACTCGCCAACGATGTTCTGGCAGAACGCGGTGCACGTGGGCCCTGGCTCGAGCAGTGGCGTACCGCCGACGCCGCCAGCACCGCCCATGCCGCCAACGCCGGCGGTGCCGCCCGCAGAGTCGCCTCCGCAGGCCGCGGCCAGGATCGTGATGAGCGCGATCGCGCTGTAAGTGAGTCTAAGCATGGTTCTCCTCAGAAATTCTTTCCAACGATCTCTTGTACCCGAGTCAGGAGCGACTTCGAGTAAAGGCGGCCGGCGAGCGCGTTTCTCGCGTCGCGCTGCACCGCCTCCCAGGCTTGCTTGTTGCGCCAAAGGTTGACGACTTTGAGGCGCTCAGCGAGCGCTTTGCTGGCTTCCTCGTCGAGCTTTCGACCCCCATCGCGGAACTCCTCCGCATGCTCCTTCGCGCTATTGAGGATGTGGTCGCGTGCCTCTTTCGGGAGTGCAGCGAGACGATCTTTTCTGATGACATATGCGCCCACGACGATACCGCCGCCGGGCTTCGTCATCGTCTCGAGGCGCGTGTGCCACTGGAAACCCAACACGCCGATCGACGACGATATGACCGTGTCGATCATCCCGGTTTGGAGGGCGCCGAAGACCTCGGGCAACCCGAGCGTCACGCCGTTTGCGCCGGCGGCTTCGATGAACGCCCGCATCGTGACCGACCCACGCCAAACCCAAGGCCTCACCCCTTTCAAGTCGTCGGGATGCTGGATCTTGTGTCGTGAGAAAATTCGAACTTGACCCGAGTCTCCCCATGAGACGAGCTTGTATCCCGCCTTGTCGAACAACGCTTCGAGCTCCGGCGCCAGTTGACTACGCACATCGTCGAGCGCCGGATAGTTGGTGATCAATCCGGGCGCCTGCAAGACGAGCACCTGTGGCACGAGCGCTCCGAGGCCGGTGGACGTGAGCAAAGCCCCATCGAGCTGGCCGACGCGCATCTTGCGGACGACCGTTTCCTCATCTCCGGCAACGCCTCCGTGGTACATCTTGAGCTCGACGTCCCCGTTCGTCTTCTCTCTGAGCTCTTTTCGAAGCTGTTGAAACGCGCGGCCTAGCCCAGACTGCCGGGGCGCAAGCGTCGCGAGCCGGAGTTGGTGAGTGGGCTCCGGTGCGGATTCCGCCTGAGCTCGATTGGAAAAAGGATCTCCGCTGGCGAGGAGGCTAAGAAGAATGAGCGGCAGGGCCGCCAAGAGAGCGCGCATGGAGCAAACAAACCACGAACTGGCCGGCCCCTCAAGTCGCCCTACTCCGTCGCCCGCATGACGCCGCTGTTCGGCAAGTCGAGCCCGTCGAGGCAGCCCGAAACGTCCTCGAGCAGCTTCGGGACGGCGGAGAAGTCGGCGATGGGATTGACGACGCAAACATCGATGCCCGCTTCCGCATACGCGCGGATGCGCGAGCGAACGGTCTCCTTGTTGCCGACGATCGCCATGGCGTCGCAAAGTCGATCGGTCACGGCCATGGCTACGCCGGCGCGGTCGCCCTTCGCAAAGGCCTCCCGAATTTGGCGCGCCTCCTCCTCGAATCCGATCCACTCGAAGCACTTGTTGTAGCCAGGAGTTGCGGCGTAGGCGCCAAACACCGTGCGAATGAGGTTTCGGCCCATGTTGGGGTCATCCACCATGACGACGTGCAAGCGGGCGACGACCTCGAGCTCACTCGGGTCCTTGCCCGCTTCTTCAGCGCCTGCCCGAACCTCGGCGAGCACCTGAGGCAGAGCCGACTCCGGGACCATGTTGAGACAGACCCCGTCGCACAGGGCGCCAGTGAGGCGCAGCATGCTCTTGTTGAGCGCGCCGAGGTAGATCGGCACCTCGCCGACGGGCACGCCACCGAGACGAAACCCATTCACCGACAGCGTCTTGCCTTTGAACGTCGTCTTCTGGCCGCTCAACATCTGCCGAAGCACCTCGACATGCTCCCGCATCGTCGTCAACGGGCGTTCGTACGGCTGTCCAGCCCAGTCGCGGACGATGTTCGGGGAAGACAGCCCGAGGCCAAGAATGAAGTTGCCGCCGGTCATCTGGCTCAAGGTCATCGCAGCCATCGCGTGCGCCATGGGCGTCCGTGTCTGCGCTGGGACGACCGCGGTACCGATGCGGACGCCAGGAAGCGCGTGCGCGACCGCCCCGGCCAGCGCGTACGAGTCGCCGCCGTTGACTTCGGCCATCCAGATTTCTTCGTAGCCGTGGGCATGCGCAGTCTGAGCAAGCTCCGCTGCATTGTCCGCTCCACCTATCGGCAAGGTCATGCCCAACCGAACGTTCTTCCCTGCCCGCTCCATGCGCGAACTCTAGTGCAAGAGCCTGGATCGAGGTCTCGTTTTTTGTCCTACCCGATCACACACTGCCCCCGTTCGCCCACTTGTGAGTCTGGCGAAGATGGCGGAGAACAGGCCGTTTCCGCGCGCAGTCGCAAGTTGTGTGAGGACGCTCACAGCCGCGCGGGCTTTTGCATTTGATCTCAGGGCAGTGGCTCTGTTAAACAGGGAACTTCCCCCTTCGAGCGGCCCGGCTCCAATGCGATCTCGTCACTTAGCTCTACTCAGCTGGATTGGTCTATTTGCGGCCTGCACCCAAGGCGGTGCGGCGGGCAATACCGAGATCACGCTCACCATCGGCGACGACCTCAGCGCGGCACCGGGCCAGGCCGCCTTCGAAGCCGAGCGGGTGGACTACCGCATCACCTGCGCGGGCACTCCACCGGGGACGTTTCCAATCCCGCCCGATGGCAGTGGCTCGCCGCCAACCTACGACGACTCGGTGGACATCAGCGGCGCCTTCGAGATCGTCGACGAGAACGACCCTCTCATCTGGCAGACGTTCATGAGCTTGCCACCCGGAGATTGCACCGTCTCTCTGTCGGTCTATCGAAACGGCGAATTGGTTTGCCTCGGATCCCATGACTTCACCGTGGTCGTGGACGGCACCACGAACGTGAGTATCGCCCTCCTCTGCGAGCTCAGCATCGACATCCCCGACGGCGGTGGTGACGCCGACGGGGATTTCCAGCTCGAGATCGGCAACGAGTGCCCGAAGCTCTTCAATCTCAGCGCGCACCCGGCGCTCATTCCGCTTGGAGAGAACAGCACCCTGGTGCAAGTCGTCGCACAAGACTTGGACGGCACCTGCGGCGACAACTGCGACCCGCAGACGTGCACCGACGACAACCCTCCAGTCTGTACGCCGGGTCCCGATCCCGGCATGACGACGACCTTCTCCTCTCTAGTCGGGACCTTCGACGACCCCAATGCCGCCCTCGCGACATACACCTGCGACCCGGCGTTTCCCGGCCCTATGGAAGTCTGCGTCACAGTCACCGACGGCGACCTCGACTGCGATAAGAGGCAGTGCATCGCTGTGGAGTGCCCAGACCCTTGCGCCGGCATCATCTGCGACGATGGGAGCGAGTGCACGTATGACTACTGCGACCCGGCGACCGAGCAGTGCGTCTACGATCCGGCTCCCAACGGAATCGCGTGCAACAGCTGCAACAACACCTGCGTAAACGGGAGCTGCATCGGGACCAACTGGCTCGGCGCTCAGGTGGGTGGAATCATGCCGTTCGTCGGGGCGTACCGCTTCATCAACGGCCCGTTCCTCAACCCCTACAACGACTTCTACGTCATCTTCCCAACGACATACGTCTACCGGAACCAGACGACCTATGAGGGGGTCACGGCGAACGACGCCATTACGGGGACTCCGACTGGCGACTACCTGTTCCTGAGCGATCCGTTCTTCGTCGCCGAGCAGACCGTCTGCGGCGTCGAGCGCTTCCTCGCAGGCAGCGCCGGCGACTTCGCGCACTTCGCCGACCTCTACATCAACAGCATCGACATGACCTTCCTCGGACAGAACGCCAATGACGTCATCTGGGCGAACTCCGGAGACGACTTCCTCGATGGCGGTAACGGCAACGACACGCTCGACGGCGGCCCAGGCAATGACGTCATCCTCGGCGGCAACGGCCTCGACCACATCACGATGGGCTTCGACAACGGAGTCGACAGCGTCTTTGGTGGGACCGGCTTCGACGAGATGTCGATCAACGCCCTCGCCAGCCAGATCACGATCCTCCCCGCAGGAAACGCCGGGTACGAGTTCGACATCTTCTACTTGTCGGCTTGGGTCGCTGAAATCACACAGGTCGAACAGTTCAACACCATCAACGCTTCGATCGATCTGAGCGCTTGTGTGGCGGGCGTATGTGACCTCTGCGGCGACAGCACGCTCAACGGTGGCGAGCAATGCGACGACGGGAACACGGTCAACGGCGACGGCTGCGCCGCCGATTGCACGCTCGAGTAGCTGTCGAGTAGCTAGGGCGCCGGGACCGGGCTCCACGAAAAGATGGACGTCTCTCCACCCGGCGGGAGGGCGGGATTCGCTTGTTGGTTGTCGGTCCCGTCCCGGCTGCTCGAGTAGATCTCCGCTGCTCCTACGACGCGCTGCGACGCGCGATAGGCGACGCGGCGGCTGTCGGGGCTCCACTCGAAGAGGTCGACGCTGCCATCAGCCACGAGCGGCGCGTTGACATTGCGATTGACGGAGCCGTCCGGAGCGCTCGTATATAGCTCGAGTAGATTGCTGTCGCCCTGATTGGCAAGATACGCGATGCGGGAGCTGTCGGGACTCCAGCGATAGAGGCCCACCGCGCCGGAGAGCGGTTGCAACGGGCCGTTCACCCTATGGTTGTCCGTGCCGTCGGGAAGGCTTGCGTAGAGCTCCCACACCCCGGCGTCGTCTTGGTCGGCGAGATAGGCGATGCGAGCGCCGTCGGGGCTCCACCGAAATGCAGCCACAAACCCAACGCCGCCGTCGGGGAGCGCGCGGTTGATCTTGTGATTGCCGGTCCCATCCGATGCGCTCACGTAGAGCTCGCGCACGGACAGCTTATCTTGATCGGCCACATACGCGATCCGCGAACCGTCGGGACTCCAGGAGAAACCCGACACAGCGGCTCCGTCGGGAAGCTCCGCGTTGACCTGATTGCGGTCTGAGCCGTCGGGCGCGGCAGTGAAGAGCTCTTGCACGCCTACTTGGGCTTCGTCGGTCTGATAGGCGAGAAGGGAACCGTCGGCGTTCCATTCATAGAGGGAGAACCGCAAGCCAAACGAGCCGTCGGGCAGGTCGCCGTTGACCTTGACGTTCCCGGAGCCGTCCGGAGCACTCGTGAAGAGCTCGAAGAGGCCGGCGGTGTCCTGATCGGCGACGTAGGCGATCCGGATGCTAGAGGGGCTCCATAGGAAGCTCCGCACTTGCCTGCTGGCGGGTAGCGTCCCGCTCACCCGCTGCTCGTCGCCCCCGGCTGCGGCATTGCTGTACACCTCGCGAACGTCGTCTGCCGCTCGATGAACCAGGTAGGCAAGTCGACCGCCGTCCGGGCTCCACTGATACTGCCCAACGGAGTCGCCGGGCGACAAGGCGCCGTTGATCTTGCGATTGTCGCTTCCGGTCGGCGTGCTGGTGTAGAGCTCGAGAGCGTCTTCCGCTTCCTGCGTCGCGAGATAGGCGATACGCGAGCCGTCGGGACTCCACGCGAAGCTCTCCACCCGCCCGTTCTCGACGAGGACGCCGTTGACCCGGCGGTTGTCCGTGCCATCTGCTTGGCTCGTGAACACCTCTTGCGAGCAAGTCGGACAAGCCGGTCCGATGAGTGGGTTGTCGTCCGCCAAATACGCGATGCGAGCGCCGTCGGGACTCCAGGCGAAGCTCGACACGCGCCCCCGCTCGGCGCCGAGCTCGTGATTGACGCGATGGTTGTCCGCGCCGTTGGTTCGACCGGCGTAGAGATCTTGGAAGTCAGGGCGGTCCTGTTCTGCGAGGTAGGCGAGCGCATAGGCACCGGGAACGCCGACGCCCCCGCCCCCGCCCATGCCACCCGCGCCTGCCGCGCCGCCACCGCCGCCTTGTCCCGCTGTGCCGCCTGCGCCCGGGGACCCTTCTCCACTTCCGCCGCAACCGACGACAAGCGCCGCGATCAGCGCCATCGCGAGGGCATGAGCCGAAGTCGGGCAACGCATGACCGGTCAACTCTAGTGCAAGACGCTCAACTCGGCCCGAGAACCTGCTAACACCGGAGGATGAGCGAGAGTTTCGAGGTCCGCGCGCCGATGAAGGCGCTCGTCGTCGACGTCCGGGCAGAGGTCGGACAGAAGCTAGCCGCAGGAGAAACGCTCGTGATCCTCGAGGCGATGAAGATGGAGCACATCGTCGTGGCTGAGCGAAGCGGCATTGTAGTGGGCCTGCTGGTAGGCCCCAACGCGATGGTCGAAGCGGGCGAGACGCTGGTCCGACTCGAGGCAGCCGATGTGGAAGCCGCGACCGCCGCAGAGGACTCGGACGCGATCGACCGGATTCGCCCCGACCTAAAGGCGGTTCGCACACGCCACGCGTTCGGTCTCGACGAAAACCGCCCGGAAGCAGTCGCGAAGCGCCGCAAGACCAGACAGCGAACGGCGCGCGAGAACGTGGCCGACCTCGTAGACGAGGGAACCTGGGTCGAATACGGCGCCCTGGTGATTGCGGCCCAACGCCAACGACGCTCGAAGGAAGACCTGATCGCACGGACACCCGCGGACGGCATGGTCGCGGGCATCGGACGGATCAACGGCGATCTATTCGGCCAACGCGATACCCGCGCGGTGGTGACCTCGTACGACTACACGGTGCTCGCGGGCACGCAGGGGACGATGAACCACCTGAAGAAGGACCGCATGTTCGAGATCGCCGAACAGCAGGCGCTGCCGGTCGTGCTGTTTTCCGAGGGTGGCGGCGGGCGACCGGGGGACACGGACTACGCCGTCGTCGCCGGCCTCGATTGCCGCGCTTTTCAGTACTTTGCGGAGCTGTCAGGCAAGGTGCCCCTCGTCGGCGTGAGCTCGGGTCGCTGTTTCGCCGGAAACGCCGCCCTGCTCGGCTGCTGTGACGTCGTCATCGCAACCAAGGCATCCAACATAGGGATGGGGGGCCCGGCGATGATCGAAGGCGGGGGCCTCGGCCTGTTCGCGCCCGAGCAGATCGGTCCGTCCGAGTCGCAGTATCGGAACGGGGTCATCGACGTGCTCGTCGACGACGACCCGGAGGCCGTCGGAGCCGCCAAGAAGTACTTGAGTTACTTCCAGGGCGACCTCGCGAACTGGTCGTGCGCGGACCAGCGCGTGCTCCGTTCGGCTGTCCCGGAGAACCGTCTTCGCGTCTACGACGTGCGCCTCGTCATCGCCACGCTGATGGACGCGGGCTCCGTCCTCGAGCTGCGCGGCGGCTTCGGCGCTGGGATGATCACATCGCTCGCCCGCATCGAGGGAATGCCGGTGGGCGTGATCGCCAACAACCCCAAACACCTCGGCGGCGCGATCGACGGGGAGGCAGCCGACAAGGCGAGCGACTTCATGAAGCTCTGCAGCACGTTCGGCGTTCCGCTCGTGTTTCTCTGCGACACGCCTGGCTTCATGGTCGGGCCTGAATCCGAGGAGACTGGTCTGGTGAAACGCGCGGCGCGCCTGTTCACGACCGGCGCCAGCCTGGACGTCCCCTTCTGCACCGTGGTGCTCCGAAAAGGCTACGGCCTCGGCGCGCAATCGATGGCGGGCGGGAGCTTCAAGGCGCCGGTGTTCACCATCTCATGGCCGACCGGAGAGTTCGGCGGCATGGGTCTCGAGGGGGCGGTGAAGCTCGGTTTTCGCAAGGAGCTCGAATCGATTGAGGACCCGGCTGCCCGCCAAAAGATGTTCGCGCAGATGGTCGAGTTGGCCTACGAGCGCGGCAAGGCAATCAACATGGCCGAGCACTTCGAGATCGACGCGGTCATCGACCCGATCGACACCCGCCGCTGGATCCTCAGCGCAATGCGACGATGACCTCGGTTGCGGTACGTGCGCCGGCGGAAATAGCGCCATCCATGTAGCCGCACCAGACCTTCGCGCTCTCGGTTCCGGCCCAGTGGATGCGTCCGCTGGGCTTTCGCAGATGCTCGCCACCGGCTGTCAGCAAACCCGGTGTCAACGGCGTGATGCAACCGGTGCTCCACGGATCGGTCGCCCAGTCCTTTTCGACGTAGCCCTTGGCATCGAGGGCCTTCGGGCCGAAGTAGCGCGCGAGCTCCTCTCTCAAACCCGCTTCACGCGCTGCGCGATCTGCGAGATGCGGACACTCGACGATGGAAAGGAAGCAACTGAGGACGCCCATCGATCCATCCTCCGGCGAGTTGTCGAAGACCAACTGAATGGGGCGGCGGTCGCTTTGCATCGCACCGTTCAGGCCATCCACCCTCCAGAACGGGGTGTCGTAGAGCATCGCAGCTTTGACGAGAGGAAGCCGCGGCAATCGAGCCCAGCCGGATGCGAGCTCGAGACGCGGTTTGGGGAGCCCGGGTGTGAACTCGATGCGCATGGTGTCGGCGGGCGCCATCGCCACGATCACGCGGTCGGCCGTGAACGTTTCCTGGGTGGTGGTGACACGCATGGGCCCGGTCGGGGGATCCTCGATGCGAAGAACCGGCCGGCCCAACAGCACCCGATCGCCGAGCTCGGCTGCCATTCGTGTTGAAATCACCTGAGAGCCGCCCTCGATGCGCTGGTCCTGGGCGCCGCCGTCGTTGAGGATGACCGGCAAGAGACCGCCCGCGGAGCGGATGTAGTTCAGAACCCAAAGAAGCGAGGTGCGCTCCGGGTAGCCGGACCACACCGCCCGATTGATCAGCCGAAACACCGCCGGGGTGAAGCTGGTCGAGGCGTGTTGACCCAACCAGGCGCCGAAGGTCTGCCGATCGAGCGCCGCGGCGTTCTTGGTGCGCCAAGGCTCGCCGAGCGGGAGCTTCTTGCTGAGGCGATCGAGCTGCCATGCAACGTTGGCGAAATCGATGGCTTCAGGGAACGTGACGTCCGGCAGCAAGCCGCGGGACACTCTGCCTTCGATGTCGTACGTGGTGTCGCCGTCGTAGTAGTGATCGTAGGCGCCGATCCCGAGGTCCTCGATCAACGCGGCAACAGCGTCTTGCCCTGGGCCGATCCACTCGCCACCGACCCCGACGATATGCCCGTCGCCGATCGGCAGGTTGAGCGTGCGCCCGCCGACGCGATCACGCGCCTCGAGCACGACGAACGAGTCCTCACCCTGACGACGAAGCTCGCGCCCCGCCATCAAGCCGGAGAGCCCGGCCCCGACGATCGCTACACGAACGTGGCGGGCCGCCAGTCGAACGCCCCCAACCGCCGCGCCCACGAGGCCGGGGCGCCCCAAGGATGCCGCGGCAGCGGTCCCACCGGTGACCCGCACGAAACGTCGACGACTCCACGCTTTGGTCATGGTGAAACGCATCCCTTCCCAGCCGCGAGCCACTTCACGACGGGTTCGAGATCGTCGACCGGGAGGCCTTCGAGAACCCCTTGCATCACCGCGTCGGCGTCACCTCGCTCCTTGGTTGCAACCTCCTGCAAACGCCGGTCGAGGTATCCCGCATACTGTCCGCAAAGGCGCGACGCGAAAAGGCCATCCTGCCCTTCCCCGTGCGCGCCGTGACACGAAGCGCAGTGCTCGCCGTAGAGGGATGCCCCGGTCGCGCGCTCTTCGTCGGTCGCATCGCTCGGAGGGCTGGGGGTATCGGGAAGCTCGGAGAGGTAGCTGGCGATCTCGGTGATCTCCTGGGGATCGAGTGTACGTGCGAACGGATCCATGACCGGCAGCCGCGTCATTCCGGAGCGCAAACGGAAGAGCTTGTTCTCGATGACCGAACGGCGCTGCCCATTCAGTCGCGGAATCGAACCGTCGGGGCGCCCGCTCCCGTCGTGCAAATGACACGAGGCGCAATGCGCATATGCAGGAGGCGCGCCGGGCGCCCTGGTCGGCGCTAGCACCGCGGCGATCTCGGCGGCCTCCGCTTCCGTCAGCCCTCGCGCAGCGAGCGAGATCTTCACCGCGAGCGCCACGAGAAGTAGGGCGGCCGCTGTAATGACGAGAAGGCGCATAGGTCGGGCGAGCATACCAGAGGTTTGTCATGTAGTTGCGCACCGCGATGTGATAGTCAGAAGCGCCCCGATGGACGCGGTCGACCAGGTTCAACTCAACTTCAACCCGGCGACGTTGACGCTGCTGAACGTCTTGATCGGGCTGATCATGTTCGGCGTCGCGCTCGACATCCGCCTGGAGGACTTCAAGCGCGTCGTGCGAGACCCACGCGGGCCACTCATCGGCCTCGGAGCACAGTTCATTCTGCTTCCGGCGATGACCTTCGTGCTCGTGCTAATCATCGAGCCGTTGCCCTCGATCGCGCTCGGCATGATGATGGTTGCTGCGTGTCCGGGCGGGAACTTCTCGAACTTCCTAGCGCACTACGCGAAGGCAAACTCCGCGCTCAGCGTGAGCATGACTGCGATTTCGACCGGTCTGGCGGTCGTGATGACGCCCGCCAACCTCTCCTTTTGGGGCGGCCTCAACCCGAACACCGCGGCGATTCTCCGAGAGGTCGACCTCGACCCCTTTGCCCTATTCAGGACGATTCTCGTGATCTTGGGTGTGCCCCTCGTCGTGGGCATGTTGGTTGCCTCGAAGACGCCGGCCCTAGCCGCGCGTCTTCGGCGGCCGATGAAGGTCTTCTCGCTCACGGCATTCGGTCTGTTCATCGCCGGAGCGCTGATCGGCAACTGGCAACACTTCCTGCAGAACGTCGGATACGTTGCGCTGGCGGTGGCTCTCCACAACGCGCTCGGGCTCGCGCTCGGCTACTGGAGCGGACGGGCGCTCGGCTGTCATCGATACGACGCGCGCGCGATCTCGATCGAGGTCGGCATTCAGAACTCCGCGCTCGCCCTGGTCCTGATCTTCGGGTTCTTCGATGGCCTCGGTGGCATGGCGATCATCGCGGCCTGGTGGGGCGTCTGGCACTTGATCTCGGGTCTCACCATCGCCACCTATTGGTCCAAGCGTCCGGTCCCGCTTCCGGAGGCGGCATGAGCAACAGAGCCGCTACTGGCCCTTCTTCTTTGCCCAGGAATCCTTGAGCTGAATCGTCCGATTGTAGACCGGGCGCTCCGCGGTGCTGTCCGGGTCGACGGCGAAGTACCCGAGCCGCTCGAACTGCACTCGCTCGCCGTGGCTGCGGGTGGCGAGATTGAGCTCGAGCTTGGCGTGCTCCAACACTTCGAGGGACCCCGGGTTGATGCGGTCGGTGAACTCGCCCTCATGGGACTCGTCGAGCGGGTTTTCTTCGTTGAAGAGCCGGTCGTAGAGGCGCACCTCCGCGTCGACCGCGTGCTTCGCGCTCACCCAATGAATGGTGCCGCGCACACGCCGGCCGTCCGGCGCGTTGCCGCCTTTGGACTCCGGGTCCCAGGTGCAATGAAGCTCGACCACGTCGCCCGCATCGTCTTTGATGACCTTGGTACACGTGACCAGCGCGCCGTAGCGGAGGCGCACTTCCTTGCCTGGCGCCATCCGAAACCACTTCTTGACGGGCTCTTCCATGAAGTCATCACGCTCGATGAAGAGCTCGCGCGTGAGGTGAAGCGTGCGAGAGCCGAAGCTCGGGTTGTCCGGGCTGAACGGCGCTTCGACCGTGACCTCGTCTTCTTCCGGGAAGTTCTCGATCACCAGCTTCAAGGGCCGAAGCACCGCCAGCGTCCTCGGCGAGGTCGCGTTCAGGTCCTCGCGGAGCGCATGCTCGAGGAGCCCGACGTCGACGATGCTGTCGCGACGCGAGACGCCAATTCGCTCGGCGAAGCGACGGATGGCGGCCGCGGTGTAGCCCCGCCTTCGCATGCCGGCGATGGTCGGCATCCGCGGGTCGTCCCAGCCGCTGACGTGGCCTTCTTCCACCAAGCGCTTGAGCAAGCGCTTGCTCATCACGGTGTACGTGAGGTTGAGTCGCGCGAATTCATACTGCCAGGGCACCGGGTCGAAATCGAAGTGCGACACGAACCACTGATAGAGCGGGTTGTGGTGCGCAAACTCGAGCGTGCAGACCGAGTGCGTGATCCCCTCAAACGCGTCGGACATCGGGTGCGCGTAGTCGTACATCGGGTAGATACACCAGTCGTCGCCTGTGCGGTGATGCGTGACCTTGCGAATCCGGTACATCAGCGGGTCGCGGAGGTTCAGATCTTTTGACGCCATATCGATCTTGGCGCGAAGGACGTGGGCGCCTTCGTCGAATTCTCCAGCGCGCATCCGAGCGAGAAGGTCGAGGCTCTCTTCGGCGGCCCGATCACGAAACGGGCTGTTCACGCCAGGCTTGTAGAAGTCGCCTCGCCCCTCGCGGATCTCCTCGAGGGTCTGGCTGTCGACGTAGGCGAGGTCGCGCTTGATTAGATCCACGGCGCAGTCGTAGAGCCGGTCGAAGTAGTCGGAAGCGAAGTACTCGTGGCTCCCCCAATCGAAGCCGAGCCAGCGCACGTCCTCGCGAATCGACTCGACGTACTCGGTGTCTTCGGCTTCCGGATTGGTGTCGTCAAAGCGGAGGTGGCAGCGGCCGCCTTCGGCGAGCTCGGCCGTAGTGAAATTCAAGCAGATCGACTTCGCGTGCCCGATGTGAAGATAGCCGTTGGGCTCGGGCGGGAAGCGGGTCACGACGGCCCCGCCGTGCTTGTTGGTGCGAAGATCCTCGCGGACCAGATCGTGCACGAAGTTAGGGGCGTTCTCCTGGCCTTCGGCCTTGCCCTTGGGCGCGTTCATGCCGGAGGTCTAGCGCGGTTTTGCGCCGCGCGCCGCATGTCGTCAGTCCACGAGGACGCCGCGAATCTCTGCAAACACGGGCAGATGGTCGGAGAGCGACCCGCAACGCTCGGGCGGGCAGCGACCAGCATCGCTGACGTCGAGGCCTCGCGTGAAGATGAGGTCGATGACCATCGGAAACCCGTCGAACGAGGTGTAGCGCTCGTCGAGGGCGAGGCTCCGGTGGGCGTCATCGTGGCCACGGTCGATGAACGACTTCACAGCGGGTTCGGTGAGCACCCCCTTGTCGAGGTCGTCGAAGTAGAAGAAGGTGTTGAAGTCGCCGCCGGTGATCACGGGATGAGTGACCGGCTGCGCATCGACTGCCAACTCCTCGGATTGTGCGTCGCGGATGTCCAGCGTGGTCAGCGTGGACTCGAGGTGCGCCACGTTGATTCGTACCAAGCGGGAACCGATCTTCGCGTCCGCCGCGATCGCGATGCGCCCGCCGAGCCGAGGCTCGTCCGGGTTGGGAGCGCCGGGCGGGCTGTACCAGCTTCGGTTCTCGGCGTGGCGAATCTGGCGGACGTTCCCAAGAGGATAGCGCGACACGATCGCATTGCCGTGTTCGCAGATTGGCGGATCGTAGGGGCCACTTGGCCCACGGTTGGCCGGGAGCTCGAGGAACTCCACGGCGTACACGTAGTAGTAGCCGAGCCGCTCCGCGTAGTCGCGCGCGATGTTTCGGAAATCGGTCCGTCGGCACCCTCGGTCGACCTCGCTCAGCAACAAGACGTCGGGTACGGGGAAATCAACCCCACTGGTGATCATGTCGAGCTGCGCGTCGACCTCGAAGCCCCGGAGGATATTGTACGCAAGCACGACGAGCTCGTCCTTGGGCTCGGCTTCGGTGGTAGAGAACGTCGCCCCTTCGATCGCGCAATCGATGAAGGTCGTATCGGGCGCATCGTCTGGAGCCGCCGCCGCAGGGCATAAGCGTTCATTGCGCGCGTCGGGCGTGTCCGTCCGCCAGCTGAACTCCTCGAACGCCGGTGGCTCGGCTCCGCCAGCACCCGCGCTGCCGCCGACGCCACCTTCGCCTCCCGCCCCCGCCGTCCCACCGCTGCCGCCGGCTTCGCCGTCGCCGCTACTGCAAGCGACAATCATTAGCGCTCCGAGCAGGAGCGCGGGTGCGGGCTTCACGGCCGGGGTCATTGCGCTAACCGTACCGGATCGTCCGGCGGGAGGCATCCCGCCTCTGGCGCCGGACAACGGCTGCCACTATCCTTCCGTCATGCTCTCGAAGATCATCCTCGCCGTCCTGGCGATCCTGGTGGTTGCCGTGCTCTACATGAAGCTCACGGCCATCCGTGTAACCGGTTCCGACGCTCGCACGCTCGTGGCAGACGGCGCCCTACTCCTCGATGTGCGAAGCGAAGGCGAGCACGCCGGCGGCGCGATCGAAGGCTCGATCAACATCCCGATCCAAGAGCTTGCCGGCCGCATGGACGAGCTCGGAGACAAGAACGGCGAGGTCGTCGTCTACTGCCAAAGCGGCGGCCGAAGCGCGATGGCCAAGCGCTTGTTGGAGAGCAACGGCTTCACCAAGGTACACGACATGGGCGGCATCGGCCGTTGGTGAGCACCATGTCCACTAGTTACATCTGCGCGGACTGCGACTACGAATTCAGGCCTGACGATGCCGGCGACGACCCCCGGTGCCCTAAGTGCACGCGAACCGAGGCGGTCGAGCCCGCGGACACGTCGGCCCTCCAGAGTGATATCTGGCGTCAATGGCTGGTCGTGTTTGCCCTGCTCCTCATCGCCGGGATTTTCTACGTGGTGTACGAATGACAATTCACATCTCGTACGTGTCGGACGTGCTGTGCGTTTGGGCGTACGTCGCCGAAGTTCGCCTCGATGAGCTGCGAAAGGAGTTCGGGGACTCGGTCGAGCTCGAGTACCGCTTCATCCCTATCTTCGGGGCCACTCGATATCGCATCGCCGAGGGTTGGAAGGAACGCGGCGGATACCCAGGCTTCGGTGCGCACGTACGCAAGGTCGCGGAGGACTTCCCGCACGTGAAGATCGATGCCCGCGTCTGGGACGAGGTCGCGCCAACGACTTCGGCGATGGCACACGAGAGTCTTTGCGCCGTGCGTCTCCTCGAAGAGGAGGGCGCGGTGAGCCCGGATCGCCGCGACGAGCTCAACGGGCGCACGCTCTTCGAGGAAGCGATCTGGAAGGTGCGCGCGGGGTTCTTCGAGCAAGCGCGCGACATCTCCGATCGGGGCGTGCTGCTCGAGCTGCTCACCGAAGCTGGCCTGCCACTCGCCGCGATCGAGGCGAAACTCCGGTCCGGCGAGGCGCTCGCTGAGGCCTGCCGGGACATCGAGCTTCGTGACAAGCTCAAGATCGAAGGCAGCCCCACCTACTATCTCAATCACGGCAGGCAGAAGCTCTACGGCAACGTCGGCTACCGCGTCGTCTCAGCGAACCTTCGCGAGCTGATCGAGCAACCCGAGCACCAGGCCTCCTGGTGCTGAAGGGCTGAGCGAGCGCTAGTGCGTCGAGTCGGTTGCGTCGCCGGTGGGGAGGCGGGTCGGCGGCTTGTGGCCGAAGAGCCTCATGACGCCCAGAGCCAAGCCACCGCCGAGGAGGGCGGCGACGTGGAGCGCGACGATGGACATGATGACGATGAGTAGTTCGGTAGTCATGGGATACTCCCAACCGGTCCGGCTCTGGCCTTGCTGGGGTGCAGAACCCGCCGGCCCGTTACCCAACTCTGTGCACAACGACGCAATGCGTCAAGGCTTAGTCTCGGAATATTCCGATAACAACGTTATCAGTTGGCTGAAAGCCTAGTAATTCCAGGAGTGAGAAGTGCCCTGTCACGAAAGCGCACCTTCATCCGCATCCCCCGTTCACCCGGGTTGAGGGAGAGCTCGGGCAAGAAGTCCGGCTCGAAGCCCTCGAGGACGTTGATGTCGACGTTCTGGATCAAAGTGCCAAGAATGATACGCATCTCCATCATGGCGAACTGCTTCCCGAGGCAGACGCGCGGGCCCGCCGCGAACGGCACGTAAGCACCCCGTGGGAGCTGCCTCTCGAAGTCGCGGGTCCACCGCTCCGGGCGGAACTCGAGGGGGTTGTCGTAGTACTTCTCGTTGCGCCCGATCGCGAGGGGGCTGATCGCGAGAATGGCACCCTTCGGAATCCGGTACCCAGCCACGCAAAGCTCGGCCAGCGCCTCGCGCGCGTAGATCCAGACGGCCGGCAAACGACGAAGCGACTCCTTGAGGCACATCTCGAGATAGGGGAGCTCCCGAAGATCGGCGACGCCGATCGGTCGGTCGCCGATCTTCTCGTCGATCTCCTGCTGCGCCCTACCGAGCTTGTCGCGATTCTTCGCGAGGAGATACCACGCCCAGGTCAGCGTGTGCGCAGTGGTCTCGTGCCCCGCGAAGATCAAGGTCATGAGCTCGTCGCGCGTTTGCTTTTCCGACATGCCGCCTTGCTCGTCTGTTGCGAAGACGATGTGCGACATGAGGTCGCCGTGGTCCTTGTTCTCCTTTCGGCGTGAGGCGACCAGACGCGCGATCACATCGTCCATCGCATCGAGTGCACGCACCATGCGGCGGTTGCGTTCGCTTGGCCACCAACGCGGCGTTGGGATCGGTGTCTGCGCGTGATCGATCAGCGCTTCGCTGATGTCGACCATCGCGTCGTTGATCGTCTGCGCGTGGCCAGCGACATCGGTGTCAAAGAGGGTCTTCGCGACGACACGAAGCGCGAGGTCGATCACTTCTTTTCGGAAATCGCGCTGCTCGCCTTCGTTCCAACTGCGCACCATCTCGCGCGTGTACTGGGCCATGGTGGGCGCGTAGGCGTCGATACGGAGCTTGTGGAACGCCGGCATGATGAGCTTGTGCTGGCGCTTCCAGGATGCGCCGTCGTTCGGGACGAGGCCGTTTCCGAGAAACGGCTTCCACATCTGCTTGACGATCTTCGGTTTGGAGACTTGCTTGGCGTGTGTGACGTTGATCGCGTTGACGATTTCCGGGTCGCGAATGAAGTACGAGTTCCCGTAGACGACTCGCGTCTTGAAGATGTCTCCGTATCTCTCGTGGCCTTCGAGCACGAAATCGGCAGGCCGGTTCTGGAAGTCGAAGGTGCCACCCCAAACGAAGTGGCCCTTATGCGCAGGAATGGGCTTCGTCGGGGCCGTGGGCGGAGGGTTGGTCAGGAGCGTCATTTACTTAACATAAAGTAAACTTCTTTCTGCTCCTGATCACAAGTTAACAGTTTGTAATTTAGCCCTCAGTACCAGAGGCTGCCAGGCGAGCGACTGAGCTGGTAGCCCTGAGTGCCCTGCTTGCGGCTGGGCTCCCAGCTCCGCGTCACGGAGGCCGGATTCCAGAGGTCAGCGCCACGCTCGACCCGATAGCCGGGGTCGGCAACGCCCTCGGGCCCCTGGCTCTTGGCGTCCCAGAGCGTCCCGAGCTCCTGCTCTGCGTAGAGTGGTGTCTCGGCGCCCCTGGGCACTTCTTCATCGGCCGCCCAGAGGTCATCGACCCCGCGCTCCGCCCGGTACTGCTCGGTCAGGCTCGAGTTGTGCTGGACCCCGAAACCGGCGCAGCCGACCGTGCCGAGGGAGAGGATGATGCCGATGCTGAGTAGTGACTTGTTCATGTTGACCTCCTGATGTATTCACTGTATACATCTATGTATACGGCGTTCACTTTCGATGTCAACACTGTTTACACGAAGATCATGATCAAGTTACACTGCAGCATGGCAGAAGCCCGAAAAGCCTATCATCACGGAGATTTGAGAGAATCACTGCTCGTCGAGGCGGGTGCGCTGCTCGAGAAGGAGGGCCCAGCGGGTTTGTCGCTTCGCAAGCTCGGCCGGCAACTCGGGGTCACGCCGGGCGCGCCCTACCGTCACTTCGAGGACAAAGAAGCGCTTTTGGCGGCACTGGCGGCCGACGGGTTTCGCGAGCTCCGCGCCGAAATGCTCTCAGGCCAGGACCCCGAGGTCAGCGGGGAAGAACGCCTGAAGCGCGCCGGCACAGGCTACATCCGCTTTGCCATGAGCCGCCCCGAGCTCTTTCGGCTGATGTTCGGCTGGATGCCAACCCGGGACATCCCAGCGCTTTGCGAGGCGGGCGATGCCACGTTCGCAGCCTTCGAGGCTGTTCTCCAAGCATGCGAGGACGAAGGGCTTCTCTCGCGGAGCGTGAACGAGGCGGGGCTGCTCGCGTGGTCGGCCGTCCATGGCGCCGCCTTCTTGTTGATCGACGGCCGCCTGAAGGTGGAGGAGCCGGCGCCGGACGCCGCGTGCATCCTCAACCTCATGCACGACAGCATTTGGTCGGGCATCGGGCGCCAAGCGTAGCCACGGAGGGCGCTCTTCGGGCGGCAGACCCCAGCGCTGTTGCGTGATCGGGCCAAACCACAGATAGTTTCGCCCGATGCGGCATTGCTTGGCTATTGCGGCTCTTTGGCTCTTCGGTGTCTCAAGCGCGCTCGCCCAATCCGAGGATTGGCTGGTGCTGCCGACGACGCACACCGACGAGGTCTCGTGGATGGAAGCGGCCGTCACCGAGGTGAGCAGTGCGCTTCGGCGACAGGGCGTCGGAGTCTGGTCCTCGGGCCAAGCGATCGTGGCGTTCGAGCAACGCGGCTCTGCGCCGCCGTCATCGGTGGCCGAGGGCACGATCCTAGCTTGGGAAGCGCGCTCCGAAGCAGCGGTCCGCCAACTCGCACTCGGCGACTACTCGAGGGCGCTCGCCGAGCTCGAAACCACACAAGCACTCTCCCGGTCATCGCTCGAGCAGCTCAACCGAGACCCGGACCGAGCGCGAATGGTCTTGGACACCTGTCTCTACCTGGTTCGCGCTTTGCTCGAAACCGGCGAGGCGGCGGGCGCCCAGGCGCAAGCCCAAGATTGCGTCCGTAGGGTGCCGAACACCGAGCCTACCCGGTACATGCACCCTCCGACGGTCGCCGACCTCTATGCGGAGGCCGCTCGTCCCGGCCCCGACAACAGTGGCGCTCTTCTCATCGAGAGCGAGCCAACGGGGTGCGCGCTTCGGATCAACGGGGTGCCTGTCGGCGAGACCCCGTTCGAAATGACCGACCTCTATCCCGGCGACTACCGCGCCCAGTTGGAGTGCGACGCGGCCACGCCCGGGCGCGTACATCCCGTGAAGGTCTCGAGCGGCCGAACGGCGCTGTTCATCTTCGACCGTTTCGACCGAGCCCTCCGCGCGACACCAATCCTCCATCTTCGCTACGAAGAGCCCACGAGTGACGCCGAACAGGTGCGCGATGCGCGACAGCTCGCACGCGCCCTTCCCGCCGCCGCGGTGGTCTTGGCCTCCGCACACGAGGAAAGCGCGCTCGAGCTTCGCCTCATCAGCGGCGCCCGCAAAGAGTCGGCGTTCGCGAGAATCGCAACGACGCCTTCGGGCCCCGATTCGACCGTGGTCGCCCAAGCCGTCGCGACCTTGCTATCGGGCCAGTGCCGAGATCTGACGGGCGAACGACCGGTCACCCTCGACTGCGCGACAGGGAAGGTCGCCATCCCCCGGGCCGCACTCGAAAAGGAAGACCGGGCTCCCCACGCGCGCGCGCCGCGTGGCCAGTTCATCTCGGGACTGACCCTGGCGGCCGCGGGCACGGCTTCCCTGTTGAGCGGCTATGGCCTGCTCGGGGCGAGGAGCGCGCGGGGAGACGACTGGATCTCCGACCCAGGAAGCCTCGGCGCGAACGAAAAGTGGCTCAACCTCGGCACCGGCGTGCTCGCAACCGGGAGCGCCGGCGCGGCGATGCTCGTGAGCGCGATGCCGCTCGCGCTCCCCTACAAGGCGAAGACTCCCTGGTGGGCATGGCTGAGCGGCGGCCTCGGCGTTGGGGCGGCGGTGGGTGCGATCGTCGTAGGTGTCACGGCCGATCCGAAACCCGCTGCGTCCTGCTCCGTCGTCGACAATGTCAACGCCGAACCCTGCGTCGACCGCGGGAAGCAAACCGACCTCGCGATCATGCTGGGTGTCACAGCGGCGCCACTCCTGACCATGCCGCTGGTCTACTTGTTTCGGAGAGGCGACAAGAAGCTGAAGACCGAATTGTCCCCCGGTGTGGAAGCGCACCGATCGGGAGGCGCCTTGAGTATCCGCGGGAAGTTCTGACTGGGACTTGAGATCAGGCATTGCTCCCTCGCGTTCGCGTCCTCAGCCGACTGCGGCGGTCATCATGAGGAGCTGGTGCAGCGTGTCGGCGACCGGCGCCGACTGAGTCCACGGAAGCTGGGTGAGCAACACCGGGAGGCCGACGGCCAGGAGGCTGGCGACGGGGTGCTTGCGGATGGCGGAGCCGATGTATTCGGCGCGCTGTTGCTTGGCTTGATCGATGATTCGGGAGATGTGTTGCTGTTCCATCGGTGACTCCTGTTGATGAGATGGCTCAGTGCAAGAGCACGTCCCGTGCCAAGCGAAAACGGGACGCTTTTCGGGGTCACAGCACGAGTTTGTGTGTCAATCGACGCTGTCGGTCGTCGTCTTCGACGTTGCTCGTCGTCAGGCGTAGGCCGCCGTGAACGCGTCGATGAACGCGTCGAGCTCGTCGACCGGCAGCGCGTTGATGCCCGCGGCGGCCGCGCGCCCACCCCCTGTGGGGAACTTTCGGCAGAGCTCGTCGGCACCCTGCTTCTTGTCGAGCGGTGCCCGAACGCTTACCAGATACGTGCCGTCCTCGCGCACCGTGAGGACGGCGTGAGCGCGGGCCGGCGAGGCGTTGGCGAGGTCATTGCTGTAGACGCCCGATACGCGGCGGGCCCAAGCCTCGTTCGGCAAGATGAATACCGCGACGCGGTCGGTTTGCTGGGTGGGTTTCACCGAGGCGGCCGACGCCATGTCTTCCTGGTAGCCGGTCTCTAGCTTCTCGAAGGTCTCGGTCGCGTCCTGAACGAAGGCAAACGGGGTCGGGTACGGACGGACGCGCTCGAAGAGGTCGGCGGGGGTGAAGTGTAGATCCCCGAGCGACGAGCCGTAGCCGTTGTAGTTCATGTAGGTGCCGAGGTTCTCGAGGAGCGTGAGCTCCGCCCCGGAAAGGCCGAGTGGCTTCGCAATCGTGCGCGCACTTGCCTTGAGATTGTCACCGAAGGCGCCCGTGACCGCCCATTCCACGTGCGCGCCCTTCAAGTAGCCGTTGACGAGGAGGCTCGTGCACACGTTCGCGTCGGTGTCGATGATCGTCGTGAGCTTGTCGTTCTCGGGGATTTCGCCGGCGAAGTGATGGTCCACGTAGAAGACCTCGGCGCCCGCCTCGAGCGCGCTAACGACGCCGTCGCGGTTCTTGTCGAAGCTGAGGTCGAGCGCGGTGATTCGGTCACCGGCCGCCACCTCGGCTTTGGCGACCAAGGCGATATCTCGCTTCACGCCGGTGATCAGGGTGCTTTGTCGCGGGTCGGCGTTGCGAAGCTGGGTCAGCGCGCAGATGCCGTCTGCATCCCCGTTGAAGATGTCGATGTCGGCCATGGCGGCTCTATAGCACCCCACCTTGCGCGCGGCGCGGCCGCGGCGTAACTCGATTCGTGATGGCTGAGGTTCTTTTCGTGTCCAAGCCGGTGATGCCGCCATGGAACGACAGCAGTAAGAACCTCGTGCGCGACATCGCGGGGAGCCTCCGGCAGGACACCCCGGTCTTCATCGAGCGGCCAGCCGCAGCCACGGCCTCGTTCGCGCCGGGCCTGAGAGAGAACATCAGGGTGTTCAGCCATCTCCTGAGAGATGCAAAGGCCGACATCTGGCATTTCTTCTTCGCGCCCAATCGCAAGAGCTCCGCGGCAGCCCGCTTGGCAGCGGCGATTCGACGCGTGCCCACGGTTCACACCGTTTGCAGCCTCCCCAAGGAAGGCATGGCGCTCGAGAAGCTCTTGTTTGCCGACATCACCGTGGTGTTGTCCCGCTTTGCAGAGGAGCGCTTCCGCTCGGCAAACGTCCCCGCCGCGGCGCTTCAGCGCATCCCCCCCTCGCTGCCGCCTCTCCCGGAGCCAAGCCCGGAGGACCGGGGCGCCCTTCGAAAGAAACACGGGGTCCCCGAGTCTGTCGAGGTGTGGATCTACCCCGGTGACCTCGAGTATGGGGGCGGCGCAGAAGTGACCCTCGAAGGGTTTGCGGCGTATGGTCGCCAAGACGCGCTGCTGTTGATGGCGTGCCGCGAAAAGACGGGCGAGTCTGGCCCGGCCCGCGCTCGCCTCATCGAGCAAGCCAAGCGCTGGAGCATCGACAGGAGGCTTCGTTGGGTGGGCGAGACACCGCAGATTCACGAGCTGCTCGCGCTCAGCGACTTCACGCTCCTGCCCAACCGCTCGCCCTACGCCAAGATGGACTACCCGCTCGTGGCGCTCGAAGCCATGTGCCTGGGCCGTCCCGTCCTGGTGGCCGAGGGAACGCCGGCAGCGGAGCTAGCGGAGGATGGAGGTGCAATCGCCGTGGCGCCGGAAGGAGCGGCGCTGGCGTCTGCGATCGAAACCTTGAGCGGGGACGATCGAGGGCGCGAGGCGCTCGAGCGTCAGGCGCGCGAGTTGGTCCTTCAGCGCTTCTCCCCCGCGAAGGTCGCTCGGCAATACGAGCTCCTGTACGAAGCCCTCCATACCGGGTGAGTGTCCCGTACCCAAGTCGTGAGCCGCGCATCGGGTTCCGTGGATGTGGGGGTGGAGCCGCCCGCCCTGACGGGTTAGTCTGCGGCGCGGTGGACTTGAACAACTTACTTTCGCCTGATCGCGACGTCGTCAGCGAGGCGCGCACGCTCCGTGTCGAGGTGCTGAACGCAGCCTTGCTCTTCGCGGTGGTCGTCGGAGGCCTCGGTTTCGCGCGCACCCTCATCGACGCGTTGGACCTCGAAGAGTGGCGAATCGTCGGCGGCGCCATCGTGCTCTACGGGGGCTTTGTCCTGTTACTCATCGCCAGGCGATGGTCTTACCCGGTGCGCGCGCTCGGTTTTCTCTCGCTGCTCTACGTCGTCGGCGTCGTTTCGTTCCTGACAGTCGGGTACCTCGCCGCGCCGGCGCTGATCCTCGCCGGCCAGAGCGTCATCGCCTCCGTTCTATTCGGGCGCCGGATCACATTGATCACGCTCGGGGTGAACCTCGTGACGCTCCTGTGCGTAGGGGCGATTCTCTCGCTCGGATACGCAACGGTCGAAACCCGGTTCTACGAGCCGACGGTCTTCATGAATTGGCTGCGTGTGACCGCCATCTTTGCGGTCTTCGCGGGCATCGCCGTGATCAGCGTGGACGTCATCACCAATCATCTGAACCAGAGCCTTCGCGATCAAGCCGAGCTCATCGAGAACCTCAAGGGCGCCATGCAGCTTCAGGAGCTGGCCGAATCGAAGCGGCGCGACGCGGAATCGCGCCTGCGCGACGCGGAACGGAACGCCGAAGGCTGAGGCGCCGTACTCAGGCCAGCCGAGTCCCGGGCTGGAAGGTACCCCATTGATCGACGAGCTCGCCTCCACGGAAGATGTCGAGCCGCGAGAGCCAACGAACGCCGTCTCCCTCCCAGGGGTGGTAGAAGATGAAGTCGCCGACCTCGAGCGGCACCGCGCGTGCGCCGAGCCACTCGGCCTGGTTCGAGAGCAGGTTGACGACCCCGCCGCCCTTGCCGTCTTCCTCGTCCGCGGCCGATGAAGTCACCGGATTCACCACGAGGCCCTCGGGGTAGAGCTGGTCGCCGGGGAATCCACCGGCCACCACGATGAACTGCACCTCGTAGGCTGGGTTCTGCTCCGCCAACTTCGGGAGGAAGCCGGGCGCGAAAGGCGCCTCGGCGGGGTCAATTCGCTTGAGCACCGGCGTCGCGAGGAAGCTCGCGTGCCGGAGATTCTTGTCGGGGATATCGGAGAAATCGCGCGGGTAGAAGAACGCGGAGCCCATCGCGACCTCGTTGACGGGGGTGTCGAGCTCGTCGGTGTAGTAGTGATAGGTACGGCTGCCGCCGCTGTTGTAGACAAGCGGACCTTCGAACAACGACGGGTAGGCATTTCGGCCGGCCGCGATGAAATCTGCGTAGCGCTGTTGCACGCTCCGGAGCTCGCGGCTTGGGTCTGCTCCTTCCGGCGTGAACGGAACCTGCCCGTCGTAGCCCATGAAGCCGGTGAAGCGAAGCGGTGGGGACGCGTCGATGACCGCCAGCATCGCAAGCAGCTCTTCGTCGTTACGCGCCCCGCCCCGGCGCAGGCCCACGTCGATTTCGACAGCGATGTTGATCTCGACGCCGCGCTCCGTTGCCAGGTCGGCGTATTGCTGCATGCGATCTGCCGTATCGATTAACCAGCGCACCCCGGCGGCCGGGTTGACGCCGCCCGACGAATGGGCGTCGAGCGCGTCGAACGTGCGCGCCGCGGCATTCACCGTCTCGGGACGGCCGAGAAGGATGTCGACGTCGCTTCCGAAGCGGCAGAGCAACTCCCGGACCATCCCCTCGGAGAAGGCCATGATCCGATTGGTGCACGCCGCCACCATCATGTACTCGAGGAGCGGAACACTCGGCAGGCTCTTGGCGACCAGCCGAAGCGCGATGCTCGACCCAAGCGTCATGCCGACGAGCCTCAGGTTGTGATCGATGGCGTCGAGATCGACCAGCGCGGATTCCCGGCCACCGGCGTTCGCGCAAAGCGCGTCGTTCCATGCCGCGAAGCGTGCGTCGTCGGGCGCGACGCTTGGCGAAGTGATTTCGTCGGTGCAGCGCGTGGCATCGAAGCTCGGAAGCTCGGCCGGCGGCGTTTCCCCGGGATAGCAACTCGGATCGACGGAGCCGCCGCCCTCGCTGCCGCACGCGGTCACCGCGCCTGCAACCACCGCCGCGGAGGAGACGACCCAACGCCGCCGAGACTCTCCGTTCGGACCTAGGTCGTCTTCCTTCTCCCTCATCGCACTGCTCCTACTTGCGAACGAAGTCGACGGCGGGCTCGCTCTCCGCAAACGCTGCCGTGAGGTAGGCATCGTACCCCACCTCGCCCAGCAGGTGGCGCTTGAAAAACGCGACGCTGTAGAGGTTCGCCAGGCGGTTCGATTCGTCGATGGGGAACGCCTCGGGGCCGCAGGTAACGCCGTACGGCTCGATTAGATCCTCCGCGCCGAGACCGGGCCAGCTGTCCTCTGCAAAGCCGAGACTGATCAGGTGATCTCCGATCCAGCAGATGCTCGCAAAATGGGTGTGGGTCGCGCCGAGGATCTCGATCCGGTAGACGCGCGGGGCGTTGACGAGCTGCTCGAAGGCGATCTCGTTGTTCTCTCGGAAGACGTTCACGTCCGCGGAGCCACCCATGAGCATCACGGGCACGGTGATCGTTGAGAGCTGCTCCTCGGTGAACCCTGCATTCGGCGAGGTGCGCGTGTCGCTTTGGAGCTCTTTGACGACGACCGCCGACACCGGAAGGATCGCGGCAACTCTCGGGTCGGCATCGGTGCCCGCCCAACCGGCGGCCATGCCGATTGCGGTCATGCCCCCAAACGAGTGTCCGAGCACACCGATGCGCGAACCGTCGACGCGATCGTGAAACGCATCGGCCGCGTCTCGGCTTCGCTCGATCATGGTGTCGATGACGAAGGAAACGTCGGGCACGCGGTTTGCAGCCGCCTCGTCGAACGAATCGCTCGGTGATTGCTGCGAGTTCCCGGTGTGCTCCGGCGAGGCGACGATGAAGCCGTGGCTCGCGAGCGCCTCCATCAAGTCAACCGACTGTGTGCTGATGCCCGTGTAGCCATGTGAGAAGACGAGCAAGGTCTGGTTTCGTCGAGACGAGACAGGTGGATCGGCGAGCGCGACCTCGGAGACGGGACCTCGGATGCCCGATAGCGTGTACTCCCTCGGCTCGGCGCCGGCCGCGTCTTCGACGTCCACCGGATACCAGATGTCGACGAGCAATGAGCGATCGCCGCGCTTCGGGTCCACGGCTGTGAACGTCGAGTGGCCCACCGCGAAGGAGCCAAGCTCATCGGGCGGATCGACGGGCTCGTTTGTCGCGCTTGAACCGCTGCAAGAAGCCAATGTAACAGCGACGCAGCACGCGAGAAGCCACCGAATCATAGCGGCGATTTCTCCGTCACTGTCAGCGTGGTCGACAAGGGTAGATCGCGTGATGAAACGCCCACGTGCACCGCATGCTCGAGACCTTCGAGCACCCATGCGGATTGCGAGACGTCGTAGTACGCGAGGCTATTGACGGGAAGCGTGAGATCGACGGCGCGCGTCTCGCCCGGCTCGAGCTCGACCTTGGCGAATGCTTTGAGCTCGCGTTCGGCGCGTTCCACGCTGGAACCGGGATAGGCGACGTAGAGCTGGACGACCTCGGCGCCGGCGACCGCGCCGATGTTGCTGACATCAACGGTGAAGGTGACGCTCTCCCCCGCACCTGCCTCGGTGTCGCTCGCGCGAAGATTGTCGACCGAGAACGTGGTGTAGCTGAGCCCGAAGCCAAACTCGAGCTCGGGCGTGTCGTCGTTGCGATCGAGGTAGCGGTACCCGTGGAAGTAGTCGTAGGTGACCTCCAAAGAGGTGTTGTCGAAAGGCGGCAGCTGATCGAGGCCAGTGGGAATGGTAAGTGGCAGCTTGCCCGAAGGATTGGCGGCGCCGAACAGAAGATCCGCGATGGCGTGACCGCCCATCTGGCCCGGGTACCACGCCATGAGAAGCGCCTCCACTTCGGGCAGCCAGTCCCCCATCGTGATGGCTCCGCCGCCTTCGAGGACGACGATCGCACGCCCGTTGGCGCCGGCCGCATCGAGGATCAGCCTCGTGCGCTCTGCTCCAAGGCTGAGGTCCTCCCGGTCGCCCGGACCGAGCAGGCCCTCGCTCTCGTCCTCCGCAGTGAGCCCTGTAACGATGATCACCGCGTCGGCGGCCGCGACGTTCGCGAGATCCCCCGCGTCGAGGACGTTCTTGCCGATGTGGTCGATCGTGACCGAATCGCCGAGCGCCTCGCGGATGCCTTGAAGCGGCGTCACCACGAACGACGGACGCACGTCGCTGCTCCCGTTGTCGCCGATGTTGGGCTCGTCCGCGAGCAGCCCCACGACCGCAAGCCGCGTCACGGCGCTTGGATCCAAGGGCAGCGCGCCGTTCACGTTCTTCAGCAACACTGCACCCTCGGCGGCGGCTTCTTGCGCGACCGCCAAATGCTCTTCGCTTTCGACCAGGCTCTCGTCGACCGGTCTCGGCTGATCGAGCCCGTGCTGGAGCTTCTTTCGAACCATTCGCCGAACGGCGTCGTCGACCACCTCTTCCGGAACGGCGCCCGAACGCACCTGATCCACGAGGCCATTGAACTTGTTGGCAGTCGGCATCTCGAGGTCGAGCCCATTCACGGCGGAGTCCTCATGCGTTCCCAAGGTAAAATCGGAAAGCACGAAGCCGTCGAACCCCCACTCCTCTTTCAAAATCCGGCGCAGCAGGGTCAAATTCTCGCTGCAGAACTGGCCGTTCACCGAGTTGTAAGCGCTCATGATCGACGCCGCGCCGCCTTCCAGCACGGCCGCGCGGAAATGGGCCAGGTAGATCTCACGGAGCGTCCGCTCGTCGACCGTGACGTCGACCTGGAACCGCGTCTTCTCGATGCTGTTGACCGCGTAGTGCTTCGGGTTCGCGAGGACGTACCGCTGAATCCCTTGCACGGCGGCGACGCCCATCCGCGAAAGCAGGTGAACGTCTTCGCCATAGGTCTCCTGCGAGCGCCCCCAGCTCGGGTGCCTGAGATTGTTGATCGCCGGGGCCAAGAGCACGTTGCCTCCGGTCGCTCGGAGCTCGCGGCCCATCGCTTCCCCGACACGCAGCTCGAGGTCGGGATCCCAGCTCGCAGCGCGCGCCATGGCGACCGGAAACGCGGTGCGGCCCTCCCCCACGCCGACACCGCGCGGACCATCGGACATCTTGAACGGCGGCACGCCAAGTCGCTCGACGCCGGGTACGTTCCAGAGCTCGGTGCCGTAGGGCCCCTGAATCGGGGTCGTCCCGGCCATCTGCGCGACCTTCTCTTCGAGCGTCATCTGCGAGACGAGCTCGTCGACCTGCGCTTCGAGATCTGGAGCGCTGGTGCTGCTGCACGCGACCACGAGCACAACCCATGCAAGGCTAAGGTTTCTAAGTGTCATGGGGCCGCACGCTAGCCGATTTGGCGCAATTGTGAACCCCCCGATGACCACTCCGCTTTTTCACGGCCTAGCGCGGCGCGGCGGACGAGCCCCAGCGAACCCCGTGACGCCCGATCCGCAGCTCGCCGCTCGGGAAGCAGTCTCGCAAGGGCAGCTTGGTGGCGACGGCTTGATCTCGCGTACTCGGAATATCGCAGCGGGTCTGCAACTGCAGCATCTCTCGCAGCGGGTCCGACGCCAGCGGATCGACGACGAGCCAATCGTATTGAGCGTCGAGCTGATGCTCGCGGGGCTCAGCGTCTTGCAGCAGCGCGGGGCCGGGGATCGCGCGCCAGCCATCCGCGGTGGCGATGCTAGCCGTCGTCGTCTCGAACACCGTCTGCCACTCGGGGTGTACGAAGAGCACGGCGCTGCCTGGCCTCGCGAACGGGAGCTGCCGCATGAAGGTTTGGTCGCCGAAGTCGGTGACCGCCAAGACCGACGAACCCTGAGGAACGCCATCGGTAACGGCGCTCAACAAGGCCCACGTCTTCTCGGAGCGATCGAAGATGCGGCCGAGTGTGGGCCAGTGGGTGACACCCATGGCGATGCTCGGACCAGCAAGGAATATCAGCGCTTGAGCAGCGGCGAGGCCGCCTGCGAACAAGCGCGACCGCGAGTCGACGTCGAGCGTGAGGGCGGCTGCCGCCGAAATGCACGTCAACGGGAGGAGCGGCTGCAGATACCCGGGCTCGGCGCAGAAGGTCAGAAGGAAGAAGAAGACGCTCGGTACGAACGAGGCGGCGAGAAGCCGGATGGGTAGCCCCTGAAGCGCACGCCGCTGCCGCAGCAGCACCGCCACTATCAGAGGAAGAAACAGAAGAAGAGCCCAGGCTACGATCGAAGCCGTGTTGTCGACAATCATCCTCGGATCGGCGTCAGGTGAGAGCGGACTGGTCGCGCGGAGAATCGTGTGCGTCACCAGGGCGGAGGTCGCTTGGCGATAGACCTCGAACCCCCCTGCGGCGGCGACGGTGAGCAGCGCGACGGCGCCAGAGCCGAGCGTCGCCGGAACCGCGGCGAGGGCGAGGTGCAGAGGGCGTTTCACGAGAAGGAGGAGAATCGGCCCGATCGCGAACAAGACGAAGGTTGGACGAATCGCGAACCCGAACGCTACGCAAGCCCCGAGCAACAGCGCCCGGCCCTTTGTCGGGTTCGCGTGGTAGGCACCGAGCGCCCAAGCGAGGCCAGCCGCAGCGGCACCTTCGGCGGCATGGGTTTGACCATCGATCGCGTAGTAGAGCACCAGCGGATGCGTGGCTGCGAGGACCGCGGCCAGCGAGGCTCCACGCCACGAGTCGGGCATGAAGGCGCGGGCCGCGCGAAACGTGAACCACACGGTCAGTACGGAAGCCAGCTGAGCGGCCAAGCCGACGGTCACGAAAGGCTGAAGGCCGGCAAAGTCGCGCAGCCAGCCTAGGAGCCAAACGTAGCCAAGATAGCCCGGTGGCTGCGGTTGGTGCTGCAAGAGGTCGAAATGGTCGAGCGCCATCCGAAGACCGATGACGTCGATGTCGAGGGCCACGTCGCTCCGGAGCAAGGTGGACAGAAGAAGGGTGAGCGCGATAGCGACCCCAACCCACCCACGCGCACGCGCCGCTTCGTTGTCTGCCGGCGTAGGCGCGTCCCGTTCGACGTACGGTCGTCCTCCGGACGGCTCGCTCTCATGGAAGATGGCTGGAAAGAGCCACCCGCGAGCGCGCTCAGCAATCGCGACGGAGACGAGGGCCAGGCCGACACCACCGAAGATGTCGATCAGGTAGTGCCACCCGAGCACGATCACCGCGACCGCGGACAGAAGCACCCCGACGAGCTTGGCGAAGAAGAACGTTCGGTCGTGACGAGTGTAGTAGAGCATCACGAGCTCGTGAGTCATGTGAAGGCTCGGCATGCACGCCAAGAACTGGTACGGCGGCAACGAGCCGACCGTCCCGCTTGCCACGGACAACGAGTTCTGCGCGAGAGCCTGCTGGACGACGGGCGCCCATAGACCGTGCCCTTCGAGAAACGCGTAGGCGCTCGGGTCGAAGAAGGCAGGGCCGAAGCCGGGAATGATGAAGTAGCTGACCGCGCCAAAGAGGTAGCAGAGCGCCAAGGCGGATTGAAAGACGATGCGTTCCGAGCGCTTGCCCGCACCGATCAAGAAGAGGCTGACCGCCGCCATCTGATCGAAGATACGAAGATAGAAATCGTCGAGAGCACGCACCCATCCCATGTGCCCCTGACCCCAAGAAGCAAAGGATTGGTAGACCGTGCCTCCGGCGTAGCGATTCACGAAATCGACGAGCGCCGCATCCGTCGGCTCACCGCCAACGAAGAGACAGGCCTTGATGACAGTGAATGCGTAGCTGATCGCGAGAAATCCGGAGAGAACGAACGCTACCTCCACCGCTGGGCGCCCTCGCGTGTTCCGGTCCGGCTGCCATCCACCCGCGATGGCTCCGAGAACCGCTGCCGCCACCCAATCGAGCGCGCTCCGTTCGTCGTTGAAGGCGAACGCCAGCGTGACCGCGACTGCCGCGCCCCCCATGGCCAGCCACCGGCGATCGGGGTTGGCCAAGGATCGGATCGCGTCGCCTAGAGGCCGACCCTGTTGCCGGAAGCGAAACGCGAGGCCAGCGAGAAGACCGAAAGCGAGCAGGCAGAGTCCAAAAGGTCGTTGAAAGGTGAAGAAGACGCTGCGGCCGACTTCAGTCCAGAGAAACGGAGCGGCCTGCAAAAACGCTACGTGCAAGCCGATGGCGACCACCGTGAACGCTGCAATGATCGGCGCGACCAGGCCGGTGCGCTTCAGCAAGGGGGTCACGAAGCCTCGGCGACGATGTCCACTTCAAGGGCAACACGAGCCGTTTCCGCGCGATCCCCGACGGAACCGTACTCGGTGACCGCCGTTCGGTCCGAGTGGACGACCCACGTCGCGACGCGGTATCCGAGCCACGCGACCACGATTCCGGCGGGCGCGTCGACTGCCCAGTGCCAGCCAAACGCCAATGTAGCGACGAAGGTGAGCACCATCGACGCGAGGCAAGCCACGGTTAGTATGGGGAACCGCCGACCGGAGATGAAGGCGACGAGCGCCATGTGACCGACGTGCAAACTAGGAAATGCGGCGATGCCTTTGAACGCGTCTCCATCGACCCCAGCGCCAGCAGCGTACGACTCGGCGTTGGTGCGGTACCACCAGCCGAGCATGCCCTGCGCGGCCTTGATTGGCTCGCTCCTGATGAAAGAGTAGGCGTCCGGTGTGAGCGCCCAAGGTCCGAACGATGGCGCTAGCGCGCTGATGAAGATGCAGCCGAGATACGTGATACCTGCCGCTGCAAAAGTGATGCGTAGCCCACGTACATCGCTGCGGAAGAAGAAGAGGCTGAGGATCGCCACCATGAAGAAGTAGTCGTGGAAGTATACGGACTCCAAGACGCGTTCGAACAGCGGTGAAGCCTTTACCCAGGCAACGCATTGCGCCGCGAAAACATCCAACCCCAGCTGCTCGTCCCAAGCCTGGAACAGGTTGTCGAACTCAATGGGGTTCAAGTACATGTAGCGAACCTTCACGTTCGTGTAGACACCTAAACACAACGAGAAGAGCACCATCCCGCGAATCAGCTCGTACACGGGGACCCGGTAGGGGGTTCCGACCGGGGCGTCGCCCAAGATGCGTGTCTCGAGCCCGCGCAACCACGGTCGATCGAATGACGGTCGGCCACGATCACGTAGCCAGATGGCCGCAAAACAAAGCAGGGCGAGGTAGATGCCGAAGTACGAGATGTACTTCCACCAGACCTCGAAGAGGTCGATTTCACCACTCGTCGCGAGACAAATGAGAATGCCTACGCTCACGAAGGCCAGCATCAGCCACTCTTCTCGCCGCGGTCGGAACCACCCCACCGGAAGCCGATGGATCCTAGGTGCCGGCGCTTGGATCTCCCGCTTGCCCTCGTGCATGAACCCCCCGGGCTGACCCTGATCGCCAGCCGTTGACTATATACTTCGGCCTACTCCGCAGTGTCGAATTCATGCAGGATCCGGGGGCTCTGGGCGACCCTTCGCTCGCGGCGGGTTGCGGCGACTAGCGGGCTGGCGGTACAAGAACCGGACCATGGCTCAGACAGCACAACTCCGCCGCATCGAAGTCGTCGAGAACGAAGCGCAACGCGTCTTCCAACTTCAGCGGGACGCATACCTCCGCGACCCGTACCCCAGCCTAGACGAGCGCAAGAAGCGCCTTAGCGCGCTGGAGCAGATCCTCGTCGACAACACCGAGGCGATCGTGGAGGCCATTCAAAGGGACTTCGGCCATCGCTCCGGCGAGGAATCGAAGATCTTGGAAATCTTCCCGATCATCGACGGCATCCGCGACACCAAGAGAAAGCTCCGGAAGTGGATGAAGCCCGAGAAGCGGCACGTCTCGGTGTTGTTTGCAACCGGCAAAAACCGCCTCCTCGCGCAGCCGAAGGGGGTCGTCGGGATCGTCTCGCCATGGAACTATCCACTCTTCCTGGCGATGGGCCCGCTCACCAGCGCCCTCGCAGCCGGCAATCGCGCGATGATCAAGATGGCGTCGAACTCCCAGAACCTCGCGCGACTTCTCGCCGAGAAGTTCAGCGAAGCCTACGACGAAGACACCGTGGCGATCCTGCCCGGCGTGCGTGCCGGCGATTTCAGCACCCTGCCCTTCGACCACATGTGTTTCACGGGTTCTGCCGACGTCGGCCGCACGGTGATGCGCTCGGCTGCCGACAACCTGACACCAGTCACGCTGGAGCTGGGCGGCAAGTCGCCGACGATCGTCTGCGACGACTTCGACGTCGAGGAGGCCGCGTCGCGGATCATGTACTCGAAGCTGATCAATGCGGGTCAGACTTGCCTCGCGCCGGACTATCTCTTCATCCCGACGAGCAAGCGCGACCAATTCGTAGAGGCCGCAAAGAAGTTGGTGCCCGAACGCTACCCAGACACGAACGACCCCTCGTACACGTCGATTATCGACGAGAAGTCGTACCGACGGCTCAGGATGACGCTCGACGACGCCGAGGCGAAAGGCGCCACCATCGTGCCGCTCGTGCCGGATTCATCGTTCAACGACGTCATGCGGAAGTTCCCGCCGCACCTCGTGCTCGACGTCACCGACGACATGATGGTCATGCAGGAGGAGATCTTTGGCCCGCTCTATCCCGTCAAGACCTACGACGATCTCGACGAGGTGCTCGAGTACGTCACACACCGGGATCGTCCGCTCGGTTTTTACGTGTTCAGCAACGACAAAGCCAAGCAGGACAAGCTCATCTACAACACGATCTCGGGCGGTGTGACGATCAACAACTGCATCATGCATGTCGCGCAGCACGACTTGCCGTTTGGCGGCTCGGGCGCGAGCGGAATGGGGCATTACCACGGCCGCGAGGGCTTCATGGAGTTCAGCAAGATGCGGCCGATCCACGTGAACCCATGGTTTTCGCTCCTGCACATGTTCTACCCACCGTACACGGGCAAGCAGGAGCAGATGATCGACATGACGATCAAGTACAAGATCTGAACTGCAGCAGGAGCCGACCCATGACGAAGCCTTCCCTCCGAGAGAAGGGCATGAGCCCGGAGTCGGTTCTCAAATTACTCGAGGCGCAGCGCGAGAACGACGTCGACTGGAAAAGCGGGAAGACGTTCAGCCTCGTCTACTACGCCGGCGAACAGGTGATGCAGCTCCTGCACGACGCCTATTCGATGTTCATGGCGGAGAACGGCTTGAGCCCGATGGCGTTTCCGAGTCTGAAGCAGATGGAAAACGAAGTCGTCGCGATGACGGCCAACATGCTTCACGGCGGCGACGCGGCTGCCGGCAGCATGACCTCGGGCGGTACTGAGTCGATCTTCATGGCGATGAAGACGGCGCGCGAGTGGTGCCGCAAGAACAAGCCGAACGTCGCCAAGCCGAAGATCGTCGCACCGGTGAGCGCGCATCCGGCGTTCGTGAAGTCGGCTCACTACCTCGACATGCAAATCGAGTTCACGCCGCTTCGAGACGATTGGCGCGCCGACCCGGAAGCCATGAAAGCGGCGATCGATGACGACACCGCAATTCTCGTAGGGTCGGCGATTTGCTACCCCTATGGTGTCGTCGACCCCATCGAAGAAATCGCGGCGCTTGCCGACGATCGGGGCCTTTTGATGCACGTCGACGGCTGCCTCGGCGGCTTCATGCTGCCGTTCGTGAGCAAGCTCGGCTACGAGGTTCCGGTCTGGGATTTCCGGGCCAAGGGGGTCACCTCGATCTCTGCCGACGTTCACAAGTACGGGTACGCGGCCAAGGGCGCGTCGACCGTCACCTATCGCGACGCAGCTCTTCGTAAACATCAGTTCTACGCCTATCCCGACTGGCCGGGCGGTCTCTACGTGACGCCGACGATGGCAGGCGCAAGGCCTGGCGGTGCCGTCGCTGCCGCTTGGGCCGTGATGCACCACCTCGGCGAAGAGGGCTACGTCGAGCTGGCCAAAGCCGCGATGGAAGCCACCAATCAGATCAAAGCCGGCATCGATTCGATCGATGGCCTACGCATCATGGGTGAGCCGCACATGACGGTGTTCGCCTTTGATTCCGACGAGGTGAACGTGTTCACGCTCGGCGAGAAGATGGACGAGCGTGGCTGGCACCTCGATCGCAATCAGTTCCCGTCCGCATTGCACATGATGGTCACACCGGCACACGCGAACGTGGCGGACAGACTGATCGCCGATCTCCGAACCGCCATGCAAGAGACGCGTGACGCGCCCGCGGGCTCTGCCGAGGGAATGGCGGCGCTCTACGGGGCCGCCGCCGCAATGCCCGACCGCGGGGCGGTCAGCGACTTCGCCATCGGCTTCATGGATCAGCTCTTCACCATCTCGTGATTGCGACGATCCCCGAGGCCGCCTTCTATCTGCTCGTTCCTGTCGCGGCGTTGTGGCTCGAGAAACGCGTGAGGCTGGTGGCCGTCATGGGTTCGGTGGCCCTCTGCTACATCATCGGCCTCGCGCTCGGCAACGCACCGAAGGTCGCGGTCGACTCGCAGCTGGCGCTCGACCTGAGCACCGCCGCGGTCGCCCTGGCCATCCCTCTATTGCTCTTCTCCTTAGGTTTTCGGGGCTGGCTGAAGCAAGCGCCGCAGACCTTGCTGGCTTTCTTGTGGGTCTTAGTGGCCGTGTGCGTCGCAACCACGGTCGCGCTCCTGATCTTCGCCGAGCGAGTCGCGGAACAGTGCCAGGGTGGCCGGAATGCTGGTCGGTGTGTACACGGGCGGGACGCCGAACATCGCGGCGGTCGGGAAGGCGCTGGGCGTCAGCAACGAAACCTTCGTGATGGTGAACGCGGCCGACGTTTTGGTGTCGGCCCCGTACTTTCTCTTGCTCATCACGATCGCACCTCTTGTGTTCGGACGTATTCTGAAGGTCCCACGCGCCGCCGAGCATTCCCGAGGAAGCGGTGGCGATCCTTGCCATCACGACGATCGCGATTGCCTTCTCTTTCTCCCCGCAAGTGCGCGCTCTCCAGGGCACCTTCGAGGCGGGCAACTACATCCTGCTGATTTTCTGCGTCACCATCGCCGACTTCGGCGAGGTGATCCGCTCTAGCACTTGGATCGTAGCGTACGTGGCCGTAGTGATATTCACGTCGCTCACGCTGCACGTCGCGCTCTGCCGCCTGAGCGGCATCGACAGGGACACCACCGTCATCATCTCCACCGCGGCCCTATTCGGTCCCGCGTTCATCGGCCCGGTCTCCGTTCGATTCGGGAACCGCGCGGTCTTCGTGTCGGGGCTGATGTCCGGGTTGGTCGGCTACCCAGTAGGCAACTACCTCGGCCTGTTTGTCGCCTCGCTTCTGTCGTAGCCGCGCTCGCGGCCCGGGGCGCTATGAAAGGCCGTCGATGATCGCGTTCAGTGTCGCGCTTGGGCGCATTGCCTTCGAGGCGAGCTCGTCGTTCGGCATGTAGTAACCGCCGACGTCCATCGGCTGGCCCTGCACGTCGACCAGCTCGGCCACGATCTCGTCTTCCTTTTGCGCGAGCGCCTTTGCAACGGGCACGAAGTAGTCGCGAAGCTCATCGTCGTTCGACTCGGCGAGCGCCTGCGCCCAGTAGAGCGCGAGGTAGAAGTGGCTGCCCCGGTTGTCGAGCTCGTTCACTTTGCGCGAAGGGGATTTGTTCTCGAGTAGGTACTTGGTCGCCGCCGCATCGAGGGTGTCGCCGAGAATCTTCACCTTCGGATCCTCATATTGCTCAGACAGGAAGCCTAGCGATGCGGCAAGCGCCAAGAACTCCCCAAGTGAATCCCAGCGGAGGTGATTCTCTTTCTCGAACTGCTGCACGTGTTTTGGTGCGGAGCCGCCCGCGCCGGTCTCGAACAGTCCGCCACCGTTCATCAATGGAACGATAGAGAGCATCTTCGCGCTCGTGCCCACCTCGAGGATCGGGAATAGGTCGGTGAGGTAGTCGCGAAGGACGTTGCCAGTCACCGAGATCGTGTCCTTGCCATCCTTCATGCGCTCGAGAGAGAAGCGGGTCGCTTCGGCGGGGGCCAAGATGCGAATCTCCAACCCGGAGGTATCGTGATCGGCAAGGTATTGGCTCACTTTCGCGATGAGCTGGGCATCGTGGGGCCGAGTCTCGTCGAGCCAGAACACGGCGGGCTCCCGAGTAGCCCGTGCGCGGCGAACCGCCAAAGCAACCCAGTCCCGAACCGGAGCGTCCTTCGTCTGACACGCGCGCCAAATGTCGCCCGCCTCGACCTCGTGCTCCATGAGGGTGTTTCCGTCCAGGTCGACGACACGAACCACGCCGTCGGCTGCGATCTCGAAAGTCTTGTCGTGGGAGCCGTACTCCTCGGCCTTCTGCGCCATCAGCCCGACGTTGGGAACGCTACCCATCGTAGTGGGATCGAACGCGCCGTTCTTCTGGCAGAACTGGATAACCTCTTGGTAGACGGCCGCGTAACTGCTGTCCGGGATCACGGCTTTCGTGTCCTGGGTCTTTCCCTCGGCATCCCACATCTGACCGGAGGTGCGGATCATCGCCGGCATCGAAGCGTCGATGATGATGTCGCTCGGCACGTGTAGGTTGGTGATGCCCTTGTCCGAGTTCACCATGGCGAGGCCAGGTCCGTTCTCGTAAGCCGAATCGATCTCGGCCTGGACGGCGGCGCGTTGGTCGGCCGGGAGGCTCCCGATGCGCGCAACGATGTCCCCAAAGCCGTTGTTCGGATTTCCGCCGAGCGCCTCGAGCGCAGCTCCGTGTTTCTCGAACAGCTCCGAGAAGAACACGCGTACGGCATGTCCGAAGATGATCGGGTCGCTGACCTTCATCATCGTCGCCTTCATGTGGAGCGAGAACAAGACACCGAGTGCCTTGGCGTCGCCAATCTGCTCGCGCAAGAACGAGACGAGCGCCTTCTTGCTCATGTACGTCCCGTCGATGATCTCGCCTTCGAGAAGCGCGAGCCCGTCCTTCAAGACGGTCGTCGAGCCGTCCTTGGCGACGTGCTCGATGCGTACGGTCGTCGCGGCGGGCAGGGTGACGGACTTCTCGTTGTGGAAGAAGTCCCCAGAGCTCATGGTCGAAACGTGGGTCTTCGAGCCGCTGGTCCACTCCCCCATGGGGTGCGGGTTCGCGCGCGCATACTCCTTGACCGCCTGAGGAGCGCGTCGATCGGAGTTGCCCTCGCGAAGAACGGGGTTCACCGCGCTCCCCTTCACCTTGGCGTAGCGATCGGCGATCGATCGCTCCTCTTCGGTTCTGGGCTCTTCCGGATAGTCAGGGACGGCGAAGCCCTTGGCCTGAAGCTCTGCCACCGCGGCTTTCATCTGAGGCACCGAGGCGCTGATGTTCGGCAGCTTGATGATGTTGGCCTCGGGCGTCTTCGCGAGCTGACCAAGCTCGGCGAGCGCGTCGCCCACCACCTGGTGCTCGGTGAGCGCCTCGGGGAAGCTCGCCAGAATGCGCCCCGCAAGCGAGATGTCGGGGAGCTCGACCTCGATGCCGGCCGGCGCGGTGAAGGCCCTAAGGATGGGCAGCAGTGAATAGGTCGCCAAGAGCGGCGCTTCGTCGGTCTTCGTGTAGAAGATGGTCGGCTTGTCGGTCATTGTCGGGCGGTTTCCCGCAAAGTGAGCCTGCCCGCAACCCACCGGCGCGCGAAACGCCCCCGACCCAAGAAAGGGGCCAGGGCGCTCGGCGGAGGAGCAAATGGTGACTAGAAGGGCCGAAAGGCGATGGCCTCCGGCGCATTGAGCTTGGGGAACGCAGGAACTGCGAGTCCGAGCGCCGCGCTTCCGTCCGGCTCGTTAACCGTGATCACGCTGCTCCCTGTATTGACGACGTAAAGTCGGTTGTAGGTCGGGTCGAAATGAAGTCCGCGAGGCTCTGACACGCTTTCGATGGGGTTCGGAAGCTCGATGGAGTTGCCGTCCGAGTCGAAGACACGCACGACGTCGAGCACGCTGGCTCCGTGAGACCCTCGAAACCCCCTGCGGGCTCGACCTCGCGACCTTGGTAGTCGAAAGCCAGGACGGTCGCGAACCCCGAGGAGGCGCAGTCGTCCTGGCAGAGATCGGTCACGACGATCGACACGTAGATTCTGTCGCGGACAGCGTCGTAAGCGGAGGTCTGCGTGGTGACCACGACAGGTTGCCCATAAGACGTGGGGTCGGCGAGCTCGCTGCAGAAGTCGATGTTCAAGGGATCTCCGTTGGTGCTGTACGCGGCGAGAACCTGACCTTGGCCGAAGTCCCCGCTCAGGTACACGCGGGCGTGGTGTTCAGGGGGCCAATTGAAGACATGTCGAATGCTCCTTCATACCCTCTTCGCCGAGCGCCGTCGTTTGGATTAAGAAGGAACTCAACTAGATAGGATTATGTAGTTTTTTGCCGAACATCGGGTTCTCAAGTCTGCCAGAACTGGACGACGTCTCCGACGCGGTCGGGCAGGGTCCCAAGCTCTTCAGGAAGCGCGAGCACGATATATCCGATGCCGTCTTTCCGGCCGATTCGGCGACGGATCCCGCTCAGCGCAAGCGCCGTCATCCCGTCGGAGCGCACCAGGACGATGACACGGTCTGCAAGGCGCGCGGCGCGGCGGAGAGCCTGACCTTCGAACGGGCCGTCCCACGCTTCGAGTCGAATGCGTTGTTCGCGCCGAACGAGCTGGACGGGCCGGAGCGCCAATGCCGTCGAGGGTTGGGCCGGTGCGGCGGATGGGCTCGGGGACCCACCCACGGGATAGGGCCCCGAAGGTGGCGGCGGCGTCGTGAGGGGACCTCTCTGATGCGGGCTTGGCGCGCTCGGAGCTGGGGCGGCGGCAACGGCCATCGGCCCGTCGACGAACCAGTCTGCGTTGATAGCAGCGCGCCAACTCCCGCGCCGACGACGCATCATCGGGCGTGCCGCCAAGAAGGAGCAGGTTTCCTGTCGCCTCGGGCGCCAAATCATCGAGCCCGGCGACCAGCTCATCCAACCCGAGCGGATCGCTGGGCCATGGCGTCGCGGCGAGCACGGGGCCGGAACCCCAGAAAGCAATCTCCGCGGGGGTTTGCAGGCGAAGTCCGCGGAACTCCCGCCAGAGGGCGAACGCAAGACCGCAGAAGAGGCCGACGAGCGACATCGCCCCGAAAATGACGGGCTTCGCCTTGTTCTGAATCGGAAGCTCAGGAACGGAGCCGGGATCGAGGACCGAAAAGCCACTCGGCGGATGCTCGAAGCGCGTCCTCGAGGGCCGCTTCCGTTCGCCTGCAAACGGCCGATCAACGCCTCGTTGACCGCGACCTCGGCGAGAAGTGTCGAGGCCTCGCCCTCGACCCCGGACAAGCGAGTCCATGCGGCTCTGAGCCTTTTCCGCCATCGAATCGCAGGACACTCTGTTTGGCCAAAAGCGTCGTTAGCTCGGATTTCGCTCGCGCAGCTCGTTCGTGAGCGCGACGTAGGCAGAGTTGCTGCCGACGCACACTGTCACCCCCGCCTCCGGAACGGACGTGAGATCGCAACTGCTTCACCTGCTGCTCGAGGGCTCTGAACCCTCGGGTGATCGGGCGAAAGAGAGGCGCGCGCGCTGGCGAGCTCACTGCGGAGGCGATTGTACGCTTCTCTCTCCGGCGACACACCTCCCGCAACCATGCTCGTCTTGGGCGTCTTGGCGAGCTGCTCTTCCAAGGTCTGAATCCGGGCCTTCAGAGCGCGGGCTTCGGCCGCGGCGAATTGGCTGTCGGACCCGCAATTGCGCTGCGGAGTTCACCGTACTGCGTTGCTCGCTCGGAAGGTGTGAAATCCCGTGGCGCTCGCGGAACTCGTTGTACAGCTGGCGAGCCTCTTCGGCTTCGCACCTGCGCGGCCTGCGATGCGGTTGCGGAAAGGCTTTCGACCTCTTGCTCGATGCGGCGCGCATTGCGTTTCGCGGTGGTAGGTCGAGAAAGACGTCGGTGACCAGGTGGGCAAAGTCGGCGGCCCCATCCGGCGTATCGCCGCGGACTCGGACGGTCGAGCGTGTCTCGCGCGCCGGATCGAACTCGTACTCGATGTGCACCGGCCAACAGCGGGGAGGCTCCAGTCCGACGCCACTGCAGCTCTCGGATTCGACGAAGCACGGACTCGCGATGCAGCGCTTCGGCCGCCGGCGCCAATGCCTGCCCCGTCGAGAACTCATAGCCGTCAAGTTGAAGCCCTCCCTCGTGCTTCAAGACAACGGCGGTCTCGTAGGTGTCGGCCATCATCGACCTTGACCCAGAACAAGACCGAGGGCCACGCCGCAGCAAAGCTGCGCCAATCACCCAGCTCTTTGCGGTCCACAGAGCGCGGCGAACTCGATAACGGATCAACCGGCCATCCCGGACGCTTCGCCCCTCCTGGTTCGCCGAACGTGTCGCCTCGGTCACTCAAGCCTACACCTCCCAAACATCAGTACGCATTCCTCCGCGCGCCAGCGCCAAACACCGTCATGAAGATGATTTGCAGATCCCAGAGCAAGCTCCAATTGCGAATATAGTCGAGATCGTGCTGAACCCGTTTCTCCATCTTGTCGAGCGTATCCGTTTCGCCCCGCCAGCCATTCACTTGTGCCCAACCCGTAATCCCGGGCTTGACCTTGTGGCGAAGCATGTAGCCTTGCACCTGCTTGCGATAGAGCTCGTTGTGCGCGACGGCATGCGGTCGCGGACCGACGATGCTCATGCTGCCGGTCAGTACGTTTAGAAACTGAGGCAGCTCGTCGAGGTTCGTGCGTCGCAGAAATGCACCAAGCCTGGTGACGCGAGGGTCGTCCCTGGTCGCTTGCGCGATCTCGTCGCCGTCCTCGATGACCGTCATGGAGCGGAACTTGAGCACATCGATGACTTCACCGTTCAGGCCATAGCGACGCTGCCTGAACAGCGCAGGGCCAGGCGAGGTGAGCCTCACGCAGAGCCCGATGATCAGCATCGGAATCGCGATCAGCAACAAGATGAGGCTGCCGACGAGGACGTCCTCGAGGCGCTTCAACCACCCATCGACGCCGTAGAAAGGCGTCTCATGGAGGCTCATGGTCGGGACGGCGCCGAGCGTAGCCCAACGAGCATGGAGCAAGTCGAAGACGAAGAAGTCGGCTGCAAGGTAGACCGACGCGGTGGTATCGGAGAGCTGCCGCAGGAGCTGGTTGATGCGTGGTTCGGCACGTAGTGGGAATGCGATGTAGATGAGGTCGATCTCGCCGGCTTTCGCCGCCTCCACCAAATCATGCAGGGTGCCCGCGCGTGTTCCGAGCTCCGGCGAGATTGGATGACAACGCTCTTCATCGCGATCGTCGTAGAAGCCATCCGTGCGAAGCCCAAGCGATGGAACGGCTTTCATCTGCATGGCCAACTGCTCGCCGAGCTCGGTCATCCCAACGATCGCGGCGGCGCGAGTGTTGTAACCACGGGACCGAAGCTCACGGAGGATGAGGGTCGCCGCGGTACGCCAAACCGAGATGAGAAAGGGCGCGAGCAGGAACCACGACGAAACGACGATCCGGGAGTAGGTCTCAGATTGCTTCGAGATGAACAAAAGGAAGAGCAAGACCGGCACGACTCCGGCAATCCAACCCGCCCAAATGCGCATCAGCTGCGCTCGGAGCCGCGCACCGCGCGCGCGTTGGTACACGCTGAGGGACTGACCGATCACGAGGAAGAGAACGGCTGCAATCGTCGCCGCGATCCACGCCTTCTGGTCCCAGACTTGTCCGCGCGCGTAGGTAGGCAACCACAACGCGACGTAGATCAGGACTAGGTCGACCAGGCGCATGAGGGGTGCGAGCTCGGCGTCGGAGGCGCCGCCCCATCCGGTTGGCTTTGTGTTCGTCATCGGGAGCCGAACAGTATAGAGCGCCCGCGACCGTTTCTCACTTCAACCTCAAGGGCGAGAAACCGCTCGATGTGGTCCATCTCACGATTATCGATATCAGCGAACGCATGTGGATGGCATCGCTTCCCCCACCAATATGCGCCTATCCTCGCAGAATGGAGAAGTTTGCCAAGGGTTGGTACCTCGTCTGCTGGAGCGAGGACCTCGGGGCCAAAGATGTGAAGCCACTTCGCTACTTCGGGGAGGACTACGTCCTGTTCCGCGGCGAGGATGGGCTCCCGACTCTTCTCGCAGCCCACTGCCCACACCTCGGCGCGCACCTCGGGTACGGAGGCCGGGTCGAAGGCAATGACATCGTCTGTCCGTTTCATGCGTGGCGCTTCGACTCGTCGGGGCGCTGCACCGAGGTGCCGTACGCGAAGCGTATCCCGCCCCGCGCTGCCGTCGAAGCGTATGGGGCGCGAGAGCACAGCGGAATGATCTTGGCCTACTTTGGCCCCGAGGGTTCCGAGGCCGACTACGACGTCCCGGCGATCGATGAGCTCAGCGACCCGGCGTGGACATCGCTCGAGCGTGCACAGATCGAGATCGCGACCCACCCGCGTGAGGTGGTCGAGAACATCGGCGACCTCGCACACTTCATGCCGGTTCACAACATGCTGATCGATGACTTCCAGGTGATCCTCGACGGACCACGCGCGACCCAGCGCACGGTCGGGCGCGGGCACAACCTCGAGAACCAACCGATTCCGGTGGTTTCAGTGGCGACGTATCATGGCCCGGCAATTCAGTTCACACGCCTCCAATGGGCGTACGACATGCTGCTGATCAACGCTCACATCCCCATCGAAGAGAACAGACTGCTCTTGCGCTTCGGAGTCATGATCAAAGCGGGCGAAGGGGTGACGCTGCCCCGAGAGGTGCTCTCGGCGCACGTCACAGCCGCACGCGACGGCTACTTCGAGGACGTCACGATCTGGGAGAACAAGCGCTGGCGCGATCAACCGATCTTCGCAGAAGGCGACGGACCGATCGCCGACGTTCGCAAGTGGTATCGTTCATTCTTCGAGAGTGAGGTCGGCGCCCACTGAAGAACGCGTCAACCGGGAGCCCGCCAAATGAATACGGGGCGCCCTCCTCGAGGACGCCCCGCAAGCTCGGCTATCGCCGGAGCCTCAATCGAAGTCAGCGACGATCGTCCCCGCCCAGACGCCTCGGATGCTGCCGACCAGCAGGGTCACGCCATCGAACTCGAGCGAGAGTGCGCCGTCTTCGAGTGTTCCCGAGACGGGTAGAACGTTCGGCCGGTTGTTCAAGACGATGGTGATCTCGCCTTCCACCGCGCCATCCTCGTCGACCTCCGCCTCGACCGTGTAGTCGAGGAAGTTGGCTGGCAGGAAGCAGCGACCCTCCCCAACGAGTGTGCGGTCGTCGACGTCGAGGGCAAGCGCGTCTGCGCAGCCCGTCTCGAGTGGAGCCTCGTTGGAGTTCAGATCGTCCACGATGAGCTCGATCGCAATTTCGCCTTGTGCTTCTGCCTGGAAGACCTCGATCTCGCAAAAGCTCGAACAGCCGTCTCCGTCTTCGACGTTGCCGTCGTCACACTCCTCGCCATCGTCCACGACGCCATCGGCACAGAACGGAGCTTCAATCTCCTCCTCTTCTTGCTCGTCACCGATGTCTTCGCCGTCTTCTTCGATCGGCTCCTCATCCTCGTCGATATCTTCAGCATCGCCGTCGGCGACTTGCTCCTCGTCGAGCCCTTCACCGAAGTCGTTCTGAGCGTCGGGGGAGTCGGCTGCGGGGGCGCCACAGGCCATGGCGAGCACCGCAAGGAGGCCAATGAGGATCGCGTTGAGGGAGTTCTTCGTCATGCTGTCTCTCCTGGTTTGGGCGGGGTCACTTCCGCCGTTCAACAGGCCCTACGTCAGAGAGACAGCTTTGGATTAAGAAGGGCTCAGGCGTGGCAGCCTTTGAGCTCGCCTTCGATGGCGGCGCGGTACTTCTCTTTGGCTCCGCCGACGACTACGTCCCCGTGTCCCGGCAAGACGTGCTGGAAATCCAGATCCAGGATCGAGCGGACCTCGGCAGCCGAGGGCTTCGCGAACTGCAACCAGCCTGGGCCGACGTTGTGCGGCTTGAAGAAGCCGAATCGCTTCATCATGAGCTTCGCGGGGAAGTTGAAGAATTCGTCGGGCGTTGGACTGTGCTGCAGCGAGTCCCCGGCGATCAGGATGCCACCCTCGCGCTCGAGGCGACAGAGGGCTTCCGGCGGATTGGACGAAGAGAAGATCTTCAGCCTCGCGTCGGCAATCGGGAGAGTGCTCTCTTCCGTCAGCCAGGTATCGGGCTGCATGTAGGATTCGGCTTTCGCGGGGTCCATTCCGCGGACATACGTCTGGCCTTCCACCGCGTGCACCTCGGCGCCGTACCGCTCACGGTAGAAGCCGTCATCCCGCCCGTGAAAGCCCGCCAACCGAATCACGTGCTTCACCTCACCGAGCGACTCGAGCTCGTCCAAGCCTTCGTCGGACAGCCGCATGCTGTTGAAGATCACAAGGCCGTCCTCTCCGCGAACGATCGTCATCGCGCGGCCGATCTTCATCGGCACGAGCATAGGCATCTTAATGCCACCACGGATGAACCAGACGCCTTCGAAGACCTCTCGAAACCGGCCGTGAGGTGACGCGGGAGGGTGCGTGCCGCTCGCCGCTCGCTCTGATGATGCTGCAGTGCCCATGGATCCTCGCTTTCTCGACCATACTACGAATCGCGTCACTGGCCGATCGTCACGCTGACCTCACCAAGCCCCTGCCCTCGCACCGTCACCGTGTCGCCAATTCCGAGGAAACGACTCCTGTCGCCGCCGAGCTTTGCCGAAAGTTTCTTGAAGCGGCTCATGCGCAATAGGTCACCTAGGCGGACCAACCAGCGGGGGGTTTGCATCGCGACACCGCCCGGAGTGCCAGTGAGCACGACGGTGCGCGAAACGAGCGGTGTGTCTGGGTAGGCTGCATGGATGTAGCGGAGCATGTCGACAGGCGTGTAGATCATGTTGCTTGTGGACTGACGCTGCCGGAGCTCTCCATTGACGAGCGTTTCGATCTCGACGCAAGGGATGCCTGACGGGCTTGCCGCTTCGGGGACCCAAGCACGGTCGGCGACCGGCATGAAACCGGCAAAGCTCTTCGAAATCCCCCAGTACTCGAATCGATTCGGGCGACCTTCGCCGAGGATCGCGATCGAGCGGGCCGACAGGTCGTTGGCGATGAAGTATCCGAGCCGAGGGGCGAAAGTCGGATCGTCGAGCTGCGAGGGATCGATGTCTTCGAGAAGCACGAAACCCATCTCGACCTCGTAGTCCAACAGCGGCGAGAGATCGGCGAAGTCCGAGCGAAGTGGGGCGCCAAGACCAGGCTCGATCGCGTCGGCAGCCGCGATCAGCTCCGCGGCGCTTGGAAGGTGCACGTTGGCATCCGTTCGAACCGTCGCGCTCGGTCGCTTCTCGAAGACCGGCGGTGCTCCCGCGGGATCGAAGTCGGAGGCCGTCTCCTCGATGTGCCCCGCGTACGAAAGGCCGACGCCAAACGCCTGGACCGGCACGTCGAGCGGCACGTAGGCTCCTTGGCCTAAGTCGTAGCAATCGAAGTCGGCGGGAGTGGGTTTCAGCCTCAAGGGCCGCAGGAGGTAGAGCCCCAACGCGACGGCAGCGACGAGGAGCAGGGCAACGATGATGAGCGCGGCTTTCATTGGATGTGACACCCGTCAAACGCTCCTTTTAGCGTCTCCTCGGGGCTCTCAGGCAACGATGACGCACGCCAAGCCACATGGCCATCGGGCCGTATGAGCAGCGCACCCTGTGGACCGATCCCACACAACTCTCGGAGCGCGAGGCGCGCAGCGGTCCCGTCACATATCGCGCTGACGGAGTCGACCTTCACGCGCGATCGCATGGGTCCAAGTGCCCGAACCGCGACATCCCAACGGGCTCCCTGGTCACCCGTCAACAAGGTGTAGCCCCTTGATTCGAGCACGTCGTGGGTGGATCGGCTGTGTTCCGGATTCAACCAAAGGTGCGGAAATCGCGCCCCGGGCGCGGCAGACGCAACGTACTGCGTCACTCCATCCTCGAGCTTCGGGGCGACCGAGCCGTCCGGTACTAATGCGCCGTCTTGGTAGACATAGCCGATATCGAGGCCGATGCGATCGAAGTGCGGAGTCTGGTCGGCAATCCGTTGGAGAACCGCGCGCCTGACAGCGTCGTCGGAGTCGAACTTCGCGAGCGCCCTGAACGCCGGGATCGTCAGCATCGCGAGAAGAGCACGCTGCCAGGACCGTGGTAACCATGTGAATGGGGCGGACCCCTTCAGGCGTGCCAAGCTCATCAAGCCATTCCTCGGCAACCCAAATGCCTCCACGACCTCGAAGATTTTGTCGAAGTTCTTTTTGCTCTCGGTGCAGTTGATCTCGGCGATCGGACGCCTCTCTTGTTCGTACGTATCGAGCAAAGTGCCCGCGGCCTGCTCGGTGAGAACGGCCGCGAGCTTCCAGCAAAGATTGTGCGCGTCAGCGATGCCGGTGTTCATGCCGAGACCGCCCGTAGGCGGAAATCGATGCGCCGCATCCCCGACGAGGAAGACTCGGTCCTCGCGAAAGCACTCGGCCACCTGAGCGGTCATTCGCCAGAAGCTGATTGAGCGAATCCGAATCGGTGCATCGGCATCGCCGATCGCTTTTCTGATCCGTTCGATGAAGATCTCCTCGGTGTAGTCGTCCGGCCGCTCGTAAGGAGTGTGGATAGGGATATGGTACACCCAACGCTTTTCCACATGGTGCGCGATCAAGGTGCCGGCAGCTTCGGGATGCAGGATCCAATAGAGCTTTGCCGGCGTCGTGACGAGGGCACTGAGGTCAGCTTCGAAGTAGGCATTGACGAAGTCTTGGAGCTTCTCGGGCCCCTCCATTTGGATACCCAGCGTCCTGCGTGCCGCGCTCGACGCACCGTCCGCGGCGACCACGTAGCGGCTCCGGATCTTCACGCTGCTGTCGTCAGTCTGGCGTTGGATCGTGCTGGTGACCCCCGACGATCCCTGCTCACAGCCTGTCCACGCGTGCTCGAAAAAGACCTCGGTTTCGGGTGTGCCATGCACGTGCCGAAGGAGCGTCCTCTCGAGCTCAGTTTGCGAGAGGTTCAAGTACGGCCGAGCTGCCCGGACGTGCTGCTGGTACTTCTCGGGATGATTCTCCGAAGCGAGCAGATCGATTCGGCCAAACTCTTTGCCCACGGTTCTACAGAAGACGACCCGCGCGGCGTCGGCTGCGGGCGACGCTTCGGCTTCGAGCTCTTTGAGCGTAACGCCAAGGCCGCTGAGAATTTCGATGGATCGCGCATTGACCTCGTGCGCTTTGGGATGAGTCGATAGCCCTGGCGCGCGCTCCACGATGATGCTCGATATTCCCGCACGCGCGAGGCACAGCGCGCTCACCATCCCGGAAGGCCCAGCTCCGATGATGAGTACCTCTGTGTCGAGCTCGGCCATCACGCGGCACCCTCGGAAGCCATCGATGGCTCGAGTCTCAGCTTGAGGTAGGCGAAGTTGATGATGAGAACTGTGGTGAGGACGGCGAATGCAAAGATGTTCTCGTTCATGCCGAGGACTGCGAAGTGGAACTCGGGGTCGACGATCGAGCCGCCATAGGCACGTTCGAGAATCGCTGCGCCCCAGAACCCGAAGATGTTGCAAGCTTGCCAAGCCCACGAAAGGTAGAGGCTCGAGACCCGATAGGGCCGCCGGAACCAGATCAAGTAGAGGTTGCAGAGGCCAGACAACCCCATGAACACGAGCGCCCACGCCAAGTGGAACCGCGCGTGACCGACCCAGGCCGGATTGAGAAGGTGGGTCACGCTCGTATCTCGGACGATTGGGCCGAAGAACTCGAGCACACCGAGCGTGAGGAGCACTTGGGCGACGCGGAACGATGGGGTGGCGCTTGTCATGAGCAATTCCTTTATTATTCGATTGAATAATATATCTATCAGATACTTGTCAAATGAATAAATCCATGGCAGGAATCGACTAGGGCGATGGATGCAATTACAGAGGAAACACCGGGATCCACGAAATCGCGAATCGTCGTGGCAGCGATCGAGGCGTTCGCAAACGACGGATATGAAGGTGCCTCAACGAGACAGATCGCGACGCTCGCGCGCGAGAATCAGGGGCTGATCACCTACCACTTCGGCACCAAGGAAAACCTCTGGAAGGCCGCGCTCGATTCCCTATTCGGAAGCTTCCGCGACGAGCTCAACCTCAGGGCCGAGGTGCTTGCAGACGCGGACCCGAGCACGCGCATGCGCTTGCTGATCTACTTTCTCGTTCGATACGCGGCGCTCCATCCCGAACAGATGCGACTCATGGTGCAGGAAGGCAAAGCTGACTCGCCCCGGACGAAGTGGCTGGTCGATCGGCACGTAGGGCCGTTGTACGAGTTCTTCAGCGGCGTCGTCAGCGATGCCCAGGCCGCGGGAGTGATCCCAGAAGCGCCATCGGTGCACCTCTTCTACGCGCTCATTGGAGCCACGTCGCTGATCTTCACCCACGCACCGGAGTGCAAACGCCTCACCGGACGAGATCCGTTGGAAGAGAAGATGGTCGAAGCGCACGCCGAGACGGTTGCAAACCTCTTCTTGCGCGAACGCTGACGCTGAGCTCAACAACGGCGGAGGTTCAATCCAAGAGCCTACTGCGGCAGTGCGTACTGGCAGCGGCGCTCGTACCGCGCCTTGTTGTGCGCCTTGAGCTTCTTGCTCTGAGTGATGAGAACCGGGATTGACATCGGAAGCAGCATCCAGAACACGCTACCGACGACGATCCCCCCAATGGCGCCCCCACGCTTCCCCTTCGGACAAGGTTCGGCGGGTGCGGCGCTTCGCTGCGGGGGGGGCTCGCTCGTGATGGTCGTTTGCCCATGCGCTAATCCGGGGGCGAGCGTGCCCACAAGCAAGCACAAAGCGAGCCCAACGGACAGACAGATGGTTGGCATATGGTTCATGGCGTCTCTCCTATTCCACGATCCGAATGAGGTGCGTCGGAGCGGTGGTCAGATGCGTGTCGTCGATTGCACCGAGAGATGTCCTCAGGTCGCCTTCGCGGGCGTGATGAGTGAGCATCGCGATCGTGGCTGTGCCATCGGCACCCGACTCGACGTCCTGAACCATCTTCTCGATGGAGATCCCCGCGTTTCCGAGCTTGCCGGAGAGTGCAGCGAGCACGCCAGACTGGTCGCGCACGGAGAAGCGGAGGTAATAGCGAGACGAGAGATCCGCGAGCGGCTGAATTCGTTGCTCGCCTTCCACCGGAAGGTACCAAGTTCTCATCGGAGCGTCGGCGATGAGGTTTCGTGCGATGTCGACGATGTCGCCGGCCACGCTCGTGGCGGTCGGAGCGGCCCCAGCCCCGAGGCCGGAAAGAAAGCTCGGACCGACCATTTCACCTTGGATTGCAACCGCGTTGAGTGCGCCATCGACGTGCGCGAGCGGATCTCTTTGTGGCACCAATGCCGGGTGAACTCTCAAGTCGAGCGCGCCCGATTCCACACGTTCCGCGACGGCGAGCGGCCGGATCACGTAACCAAAGTTCCGCGCATATTGAATGTCGCGCGGGTCGACCTGGTCGATCCCCTCGGTCGGAATCTGGCTCGGAAGCACGTGCGCCCCGAACGCCAGCCCGGCGATCAGCGCAAGCTTGTGCCCCGCGTCGCCGCCGGTAATGTCGAGGGTCGGATCCGCCTCCGCGAAACCCGCCTCTTGAGCGGCCTTCAGCGCATCATCGAAGGCGGCTCCTTCGTTGGCCATGCTCGACAGGATGTAGTTGCTCGTTCCGTTGATGATGCCGCGGACGGAGCGAAAGCGGTCGGATGCCAGTGACTCGCGAATGACGCGGATGACCGGGATGGCGCCAGCCACCGCCGCTTCGAAATAGAGGTCGCAGCCATTGGTTTCCGCGAGCGCAAACAACGACGCGCCGCGCTCGGCGAGCAGCGCCTTATTGGCGGTGACCACGTGCTTCTTCGCCTGCAACGCTTCCCTTACCAGCCGATCGGCCACTTCGACCCCACCGATGAGCTCGACCACGATATCGACGTCGTCGCGCTTCGGGATCTCGAACGCATCGTCGAGCAGTGCGACGGTCGGATCGTACGCACGGACGAGCGCGAGGCGAGCTGGGTCCTTGTCGGCTGCTGCAGTCAGCCGGATAGGCGCGCCGGTTCGCGCGCGGATGACGTCTGCGTGCTCATTCAACGCCTTGACCAGGCCTTCCCCGATCACACCACAACCACACAATCCAACCCGAATTTCGCGTTCCAATCCAACCTCCGAGAAGCGGCACCGTAGCACGGCTCCAACGCTTCCTCAGCCGCGATTGAAAACCGGTTTTCGCTTCTCGAGGAAAGCCATCATGCCCTCCTGTTGGTCGGGCGTTCCGATGGTTGCGTGGAGACCTTCGCGTTCGATAGCGAGCGCCTCGTCGAGAGGCGCGTCGCCGGCGCCGACCACGGCCTTCAACACGCATGCAACGGCGATAGCCGGCTTGGCCGCGAGCTCCTCCGCGAACGCCTCCCCACGGGCAGGGAGCTCCTCGGCTGGCCATACCTCGTTCACCAAACCGATTCGCAGCGCCTCGGCGCCGGAGATCTTCTTGGCGCGGAGGATCATGTCGAGCGCGCGCGCCCGACCTACACATCGGGTGAGTCTGGCGGTGCCTCCCCACGCCGGAATGGTGCCGAGCTCGAGCTCGGGAAGGCCGATCTCGACTCCTTCGCTCGCTGCCAGCCGAAAGTGGCATGCGAGCGCCAGCTCGAGCCCGCCGCCCAAGCAGAACCCGCGGATCAATGCGATCACCGGCTTCGGCAGGTTCTCGATCGCGGAGAGCACGCGCAGCCTCTGATCGAACAGCGCGTCCATGCTGCCCTTCTTCGCGACGCCCTCAGCCAATTGCTTCAGGTTCATCCCGACCGAGAAGTGCTCGTCCCCCGCACCGGTGATCACGACGGCGCGCACGGACTTGTCATCGCGCAACTCCGCGACCGCTTCTTCGAGCTCATCGATGACCTCGAGCGTCATGCGGTTTCGAGGAGGATCGTTGTTGGTCAGGATCGCGACGGCGCCTTTTCGCTCGATGAGTAGGGCTGACATGAGTTCTCCTTCTTTCCGTGCTCTCGGCGTTCTAGCTCAGCACCGCCGAATCGGGATAGGTGCAAGTCCGTTTGCGCGAAAAAAGCAGGACGCCCGCTCGACATGGCGGGCTCCGTCTATCATGAGTTCGGACCTGATTAGGTCGAGCCCATGAGTACCGAAATCGAAACCAGCAGTAGCCTGCGCGACGTCCGCTACGAGATTCGAGGGCAACTCGCGCAGCGCGCGCATGAGATGGAGCGTCAAGGGTACGAAATCATCTCGATGAACATCGGCAACCCCGGCCTGTTCGGCTTCCGCACCCCGGAAACGATGCGCATGGCGATGATCGAGAACCTTCCGAGCAGCGAGGCGTACTGCCACCAGAAGGGCATCTTCCCCGCTCGCGAAGCAGTGGTCATGCAGCAGCAGGAGCGCGGCGTCATGAACGTGACTGCCGAGCACGTGTTCATGGGCAACGGCGTCAGCGAGCTTATCGACTTGACCCTGCGGGCACTCCTCAACAACGGCGACGAGGTGCTGATCCCGAGCCCCGACTATCCGCTCTGGACCGCTGCGGTCACGCTCAACGGCGGCAAGGCGGTGCACTACCCCTGCCCCCCGGAGATGGAGTTTCAACCCGACCTCGCCTCGCTCGAGAATCGCATTACGGATCGGACTCGCGCACTCGTCATCATCAACCCGAACAACCCCACAGGCGCCGTCTACAGCCGTGAGGTGCTCGAGGCGATGGTCGCGATCGCGGAGCGGCACAATCTCGTAATCTTCTGCGACGAGATCTACGACAGCATGGTCTATGACGACGCCGAGTTCTTTCCAATCGCGCCCATGGTGAAGAACACGCTTTGCGGCACGTTCAGCGGGCTGTCGAAAGTATATCGAGCCTGCGGCTTCCGCGTCGGTTGGGTGGTGTTCAACGGCACTAACGAGCTCGCTCAGGACTACCTAAACGGTCTCGATCTGCTCGCGTCGTTGCGATTGTGCAGCAACGTGCCCGGCCAGTGGGGCGTTCAGACCGCCCTCGGCGGCTATCAGAGCTTGAAAAAGCTGATTCGCCCAGGTGGACGTCTCTACGAGTCCCGACAGGCCGTGATCAGAGGTGTCGAAGCCAGCAAATACCTACGGCTGCGCGCACCGGGAGGCTCGATGTACGCCTTCGTGGGCGTGGACACCGACGAGTTCCCGGCGTTCGACGACTTCGATTTCGCGATGGAGCTACTCGAGACGCAACACGTGCTCGTGGCTCCGGGCTCGAGCTTCAACGTCGACTATCGAAACTACTTCCGCATCACGCTCCTGCCGCAAGCCAGAATCATCGACGAAGTGTTCCAGCGGATGGAAAAGGTGCTTCGAAGCGCCCCGGGCTAGGGCCGCCGACCGATAGTGGCCCTACGCGCGAAGTCATTGTACGTTCGCGTCCGTTAGGGGGATAGCCGCGATGCGTCGCAAGCTCAGCATACTGTCCGGCGCCGTGTGGGTGGCCATCACGATCCTCGTTTCGGAGCAGGTTGCGGCGCAGGAGTACTACTCCTATCCGACTCCACCGCCGCAGAACCAGCCCTACCAGCCAGCGCCCAAGGAGCCGGAACCCAAAGAGAAGGTGAGTGCTCATCGAGGGTTTCAAGGCGGCTTCAACATCGGCGTTCCGATCTGGCTCAATACCGATAGGAGCATCGTTCGGCCCGGGGCCGACCTACATTTTTTCGGGGGCTACGACATGGGCTACGTCATGTTCGGAATCGACCTCGGCGCGATGTGGACCCCCATCGACGGAGACAACATCCCCGGTCTGGCGCCCGGAACCAGCCCGGGACGCTATCCCGTGACCCGCCTGTACGCGGCGCCGGAAGTCCGCGTTCAAGTTCCGAACAAGAGCCTGATCTTGCCGTACGTGGCGATGACGTTCGACATCAACTGGTGGCACTTCCGCCAGACGGGCACCGCGTGCAACTTCTGGTATTGCGTGCAAGTGAACGTCTTTGACTTCACTCCGGGCTTCACCGCCAAGGCCGGCATCGCCTTTCGGATCAAGCAGGGGGCACACATCGACCTCGGCGTGAAGTACTCTTTCTCTGGGCCGGGCAATTTTTTCCAGCGCAGCGAGCAATGGGTGACGCCCTACCTCGGCTTCTTCTTTCGCTGAGCACCTGGAGACTCTATGAAGGCACAGATGAAGCTCTTCTTACTGATCGCGATGTGCGGACTCGTCGGGGTGACAGCTTGCAAGAAGGGCAAGGACACCGAAACAGCGGTCGACGAGGGACCGCACCGGCCGCCCTCCCCGTCCGGAACGATGAGCCTACACGGCACCTACTCACAATCCGGCGACATAGGCACCTTTCGCGATTGCACGACGGGTGAACCGTGGACCGTCGCGCACGAAGGTGACAACCTGGCGCTCGAAGAAGTGTATCTCGCATCCGGCGTCCCGAGCGGCTCGCCCCTCGTCGTGACGATTGAAGGCGGGATCGACTACCGAGCTAGCTTCGACGGCTCCGGCCGGGAGATCATGCTGATCGTCGCGCGGTTCGTAAAACTAGGACCGGGCAAGGCCTGCCCCTAGCGGAACCGGGTTGGGGAACATGAAACTCGATCCGTTCCCTCGCTTTTTCCCGATAGACCGAGCCATCCCGCTGAGCGATGCCGTGTTTGCCGTCGTCATGACTCTGCTCGTTCTCGGGATCGAGGTCCCGTCGGAGAGCGGCCTCAGCGGGGCTGCGCTCGACGCCATGCGCGAGAAGCTCGCCCACCAGGTGCTCGTCTACTTCGTGTGCTTCTGGACCGTGGCGATGTACTGGTTTCACCACAGCCTTCTTTTCGGCAGCTTGAAGCGCATGGACCGGCAGATGATGTTCATGAATCTCATGTTCCTCATGCCCGTGACCCTGCTCCCCTTCGTCACTCAGCTGATGGGCGCTCGACGAGAGGACTGGAGCATCGTTGCGTTGTTCGCCCTCACCAATCTGCTCATTGCGTTGCTTCTTCGCCAGATGTGGAGCCACGTGGCCGCCCAATCGGAGATGCACAAGGGTCAGCAAGCACTAGCCCTCTCCCATCGAGTGGAGCTCGCACTGCGCCTCTTCGTAGGGATCATGATCACAGGCGTTGCCGTTTCCTTGATCGATGTCAGAGCCGGGGTCGCCTGCTTCTTGCTCACGCCAATCGTTGCCTTCTACGGCTACGTTCGAGACCCCCTCCGCTCCGACGAAGGATCCGAATGAAGTGGGCCGCCGCAATCCTGCCGTTGGCCGCGCTTCTCAGCAGCGCGCAGGTCGCGCTGGCAGAGCCCTTCGTGCTCGCGGCCCCGACGGAGCAAGGCCCCGTCGAAGTTCATGCCCGCTTTCAACTGTTGGACATCAACGACATTGACGATGAGGCAGAGACCTTCGAGTTCAGCGGAGTCCTCGAGCTGACCTGGCGAGACGAACGACGAGCCTTCGATCCCGCCAGGGCCGGAGTGGATGAGAAGGTCTACCAGGGCGCCTACCAGTTCAGCGAGATTGCTACCGGCTGGTTTCCTCAGGTCGTGCTCGTGAACGAGTCCGGTCTGTTCGAGACGCATGGCGTAGTTCTCCGGGTGCGCCCTGACGGCACGTCGACTTTGATGCAGACGTTGAACGCGAAAGCCGAGAGTGATCTCGATCTCCGACGATACCCGTACGATGCACATCGCTTGAGCGCCATCTTTGGAGTGCTCGGCGCCGACAACTCGGAGGTCGTGCTACGCGCACAACCCGCACCCATCGGTTGGTCGGGGCACGATCTACGCATACCACAGTGGACAGTCGCGGAAGTCACTACATGGACCGCAGACCGTAGAGTGACGTACGCAGAGCGTGAGCGAGGCGCATCCGCGTTCGTCGTGAGTGTGGATGTAGAGCGGGAGTCTTTCTTCGTGGTGCGATTGATCGTGATCCCTCTCATGCTCATCGTCATGCTCTCGTGGTCGGTGTTCTGGATGGAGCGCTCCTCGCTAGCGGACCGCATCAGTGTCTCGTTCATCGGCATTCTGACCGCGGTCGCCTACCAGATCGTGGTCAGCGAGATCCAACCCCACATCTCCTACGTGACTCTGATGCACGGTTTTCTGAACCTCAGCTTGCTCCTCATGTGCGCCACCGTCGTGATCAATCTGCTGGTCGGGGCACTCGACAAGCAAGGTAAGGTCGCGGCGGGAGATCTCGTCGACCGTCGGTGTCGATGGGTCTTTCCGCTCACGTACTTTGGACTGATTGCGGTGATGGTCGTGGTCACGTTCACCTTCTTCTGATTTGTCACTCCGAGACGGCAAAACCCTGGCAAGAACGGGCGGATTCCCGGGTGCATTGCCAAGTCGCGACGGATGCCGAATATTCGACAGATCGCGTCCCTTGCGGTTGTTCCCCGGGGGCGCGCGCTTTTGCGCAATCACAGGCAAAGCCACGAACGAATCGAACCCGGTACCGCGCCGCTTCGAGGCCGAGGCATCTGCTGTGGACATTGTTGCTGTTGCGCCCGAGCTCGACTCCAGAAAAGAGTCGTACTCGAACATGAACGATTGGTTGAACGTCCTCGTTCGCAAGCGGATTGCGAAAGCCGCGGTCGATGGCGAGTCCCTTCCTGCTGAGATGGCGTGGGTCGCAGAGAATGAGCACGAGGTCTACCAGGACCGCTTCAAGCCGTTTGTGTTCGTGGTGCTTGCGCTCTGCGTCTACGGCATCGCGCAGACGACCCAGCCGCTCGCGCTGCTCGCCGCGGTCGTCGTGTTCTACTTCTACATCGATTTCTACAGCGGCGTTTTGCACGTCGTCCTCGACAACCCGAGCTTCGTGAAGCTACCCCTGATCGGCGTGCCATGCGTCGAGTTTCAGTGGCACCATACTCTCCCCTACGACATCTCGACACGCCGACTGCTCGACGTGTGGGGAGACCTCAACGTGCTGCTGCTCGTGAAGTCGATCTTTCTCTTCGGCATCTGCGGCTTCACGACAACGGCGTTCATGGTCGCAGGGGTCGGCTATGCGTATGGGTATGCAAATCAGTTCTCACATCGGCTGACGCATATGGCCCCGCGCAGCCGCCCGAAGATCGCGACCTTCATGCAGAAGCATCGCCTGCTCTTGCCTCCCGGGGTCCACCACATTCACCACAACGACCACACTCAGGCGTTTCCCGTGCTCAACGGTCACAGCCGTGGGTTGATCCAGGGGATGCTTCGGATCGTTCCGAATGGCTATGCCTGGCTAGCGCTGTTCCTCGTCTTGACGGCCTTGGATCTCGTCGCGGTGGTCTGGCTGTTCGAGCGGTTCTGGCCTGCCTGAGCTCCCCTCGGCCGGGTCGTGGTACACTGATCGAGGCGCGAACATGGGTTCCCGAGAAGCTGTCGGCGTGTTCCTCTTGTCGCTCGTCGGTCTTGCCATCGGATGCGGAAGCCCGGCAGCGGAGTCGTTCGTCGAGGACCCCCGAGCGAGAACCGACCGCCGGCGCCCCGGCCGCTCGAGGCGTTCCCAGACCTCCCCGCGATCATGCGCGACGTGCCCGAAGCCAGGCTCGGGCTTGGACGCCTACTCTTCTACGATCCCGTACTGTCCATCGACAACCAGACCGCCTGCGCCACGTGCCACAGCGAGCTCTGGGGCATGCGCGACGGCATCCCACGCAGCGTCGGCCATGGCGCGGGCCTCGACGCCGGACCCCGCCGCGTAGGCCCGAACACGCTGCGACGAAACTCCCCGGCTCTCTTCAACCTCGCATTCCGGTCGAGCCTTCTATGGGATGGTCGGGCGGAGACGCTGGAGGAGCAGGCCGTCATACCGATCTTCGACGACGAAGAGCTCGGGTCGGAAGAGGAGGCACTGGTCGCCGAGCTATCGGCCATCCCCGAGTACGTCGAACGCTTTGCAGATGCCTTCCCCGAAGATCCACAAGTCACTCTCGACAACGTGGCCGCGGCGCTTGCGGCATACGAGCGAACTTTCATCTCGAACAGATCCACCTACGACGGATACGCCGAAGGCCGCTACGGGCTGATGGATGAAGAACAACTCGAGGGGATGTTCCGCTTCGCCGAAATGGGCTGCGACGACTGTCACGCCCCGCCGCTCTTCGAGTCGGAGACGTTTGCGAACCGAAACGTGCCCGACGTCGAGGGTGTGATCGACCGCGGGCGCGAAGAGCGGACGCAGCGCGCGGAAGACCGAGACAAGTTCCGGACGCCCAGTCTACGAAACCTCGCCGCAACCGAGCCCTACTTCCACAATTGATCGGAGAAGCTGATGTCCGGCGCGATTCGGCACGAGCTCGGGCAGAGCGGTCTGCCGTTCACCGAGGACGACGTGCAGCTCATCCTCCGCTTCATCGACAAAACGCTTCGGGACGAATCGAAGACCGCGGTTCGACCTCTCGAGGTGCCGAGCGGACTTCCGCTGCCGATTGATCCCGCCGGCGCAACACCCGGCGGCGGTGACGATTCGTGAGACGAAGCCGCTGATCGGGCCACTAGTAGGGGCCTGTCTCGCCGAACACATCGCAGGTCTTGTCGGCATCCATCCGGCAGGACCTCGGGTAGTGACCGCGGCCGACGCAGGCGTCGTACACTTCCTGGCAGGAGACCCCGACCTCGGGGTCTTCCATGCAGAGCCCGAGCGTACAGACCTGGTACGGCACGCCACCGCTTCCACCACCACCGCCACTACCCTGATCGCCGGCGGCGCCGCCTTGGCCGCCCTCGTCACCGCCAGTGCCCGTGTCACCGCCCGTACGACTCGTGATGTCGAAGGTCGGGGTCATCGTCGAGAAGTCGATGGGCTCACTCCCGACCTCCTTGTCGGCTCCATTGAAGGTGAGCGCGTACGTGCCGGGAGGGGCGTCGTCGGGGATCTGCCATTGGATCACGACCGTGAACGCTTCGTTGATCGGCGCTGGGGGAGCAGCAAACGGGTCGAGCGGATCGTACGGAGGAATGACGCGACTCGCTTGCGACCACCTCGCACGTGTCTCCCAATCGGCCTCGGTCGCAAGCGTCGACCACTGCTCACCTTCGAAGCGTCCAATGGAGAAGTGGCCTCCCACAGAGCGAAGCGCGTTGTCCGGGTGACCCGTCCAGAGCGACACCGACAGCACGTCACCGGGCGCGTACGATGCCTCAGGAGGCGTGATGACCTCACCAAACACGCCGTCGGCCGGCGGCTCGTCGTACTCGTTGCCGAGAGCTAGCGATTCGACGACACCGCGGAGATCGCTTTGCTCAGCGGACGCCGGCGCGGAAGCCCCGTCCGCGAGAGCCGTTGCCAGACGAGCGAGCTCCTGCTGGAACGCCGGCAGCGTCCAAGGCCCGAAAAGCGTGTGCCCGCCTTCGTACTGCTGGACGGCGTACTCTTCGGGCGTGGTGATGTAGCCGGAGTAGTCGTTCGAGTAGCCGGCGATCACTACGTGGCTCACCTCATCCCCGAGTATCTCTTGTACGGTGTCACGCATCCGGCGCCCAGACATCGTGGTGACTTCGCTAGGAACGAACACCAAGGCGAGCTGTCCAATTTTGGCCACACCGATCGGGAGTGGAGCCTGCCGAGCTTTTGGATACAAGATCGGCTTTGGTGCCTGACATTCGCGAAGCGCATCACTCGTCGGAGGTGGCTGCAAGACGAGCTCCACCAACGCGTCGATCGACGGGTCGCGTTGCAGAAGGCCTTCCGCGAAGAGCGGATGGCCACCGCCGTCCTCGGTGGAACCACCGGCGAAAGCATACCCGTATGCGGGGAAGCAGGTTCGCTGCGCGCCGCTTCCCGTGAACTCGTCGCTGACCTCGAGGTCGCTGAAGTCGACCAACGCGGAGCGGTAGTCGACCCCTCCGCTGAGTGGCTCGGCAGCCGAGTCGAAGAGGGAATCTGCCGCGTCGAGCTGTCGTTGCCCAATGATGCGGGCGCTGTCGTAGTCGTCGACGCCAGGACCCGTGTTGTCGAGGTTGAGGTTCCCGGTAACATCACCACAGTTGCTCTGCGCAAATGCGGCGACGAATTCGTCGGCATCGTCGGCGCGCGCACGGAACGCCTTTTCCATCTCGAGGGCCGCGAAGCCCTTGTGGTCGGCCGACACGAGCGAGTTGTTGAACGTGAGTGAGGTCGGGTGGACCGCAAACCAACTGAGAACACCGATGGGGCCGTCTTTTCGCACGAACTTGAGAAGCGTCATCTCCTTGTCGGTGTCATGGACGTACCGGGCACGCTCGGCGTCGGGATTCTCACGATAGGCGACCGCCGATCGATTGACGCCAGCGTTCTCTATTTCGGTCTCGCCGATAAGGATTCTTCCAGGCTCAAGGCCCTCGTGCGCATCCTCGATCGCGCGAGTTACGCCCGCAACGACAGCTTCGAAGTACGCTTCACGGAACGCGCCGTCATGCCTATAGCCACCGGGGCTCGAGTGCGTGTGTGTCGCACTGATGACCACGTTTTCGAGCGTGTAGAGATCGCCGTACTCGGCCCGCAGATTGTCGACCACCGAAAGACGCATCTCTTGCGACACGTTCAGAAGGTCGGTCGTCACGAACACGAGGCGTCGCTCCGTGTCTATCTCGCCCACGATGAACGCGCGCGCGTTCAGTCGCGTGTGGATGCCGTTCGCGATGTGAGTCGGCTGCGAGTACCCGACGAACGGCACGTCGACGAGCGGTCCGGTGATGTCGGCCGCGCCGCTTCCGATCAAATAGTTGGACTCTGCGGAATTCGTGCTCGAGCAGCCAACGACTAGAAGAACAAACGCCGCGACGGCGACCAGGCTCCCGACCTTTCTACGATCTTCCATGTCCGAACCCTTAGCATGACCCGCAGCGCCGGGGCTCAGGCTGCGCGACGCAAAGGTCTCAGTCGAGCGCCTGAAGGTCGATCAGTCGCTCTGCGAGCTGCGCTCGGGTTCGTACACCTAGCTTTCGCATGGCGCTTTGAAGAAGCGCGGACACCCGCGAAGTCGAAAGGCCCAAGCGGTAGGCGATCATCTTGTTCGTATGACCGGGGATTGCATTGGCCACGACCTGTCGTTCGCGTTCGGTGAGTCCGCGGGGATCGCTGACGCTCGGGGGGTTGGGTACGCCGAGCACGTATCGCCGTCCGTCCGTATCGAACCAATCGACCATTGACCAACGGCCCCGTACCAAGGCTTTCCAGATCGCGAGGGCTTGGTCGGGATCGTCGTTGCGCATCTTCCCGCGCGCCCGGTCCACGCAAAGGGCCGCTTCGCGCAATCTCTGCGTTGCGGCGCTCCGCTGTGCGGGGCCGATCGCGTCTGTGACGCGTAGGTTCGTCGGGTCCAGCACGGCTTCGGCGCCGTAGGGTAAGTCCGCTCCGCCGGCAACCTGGGACTCCTTGTCTGCGAGGGCGCGGCGGAGACGATGGCCGGCCTCGACGTGCGCAGCGAGCATCTGCCATCGCTCTGCGGCGCGCCCTGAGAGCGTCGTGACTTTCTCGAGGGGAGCCACGATCGCGACGCCCGCTCCTTTGCGGTCCATGGCCGTGAGGTAGAGCACGTCCTTGCAGTAGTCGACGTGTGACAGGTAGTGCGCGAGGTCTTGCGGACGGTTGGTCGCCACGGCATTCTCCGAACCCGTCGTCGCGAAGCCACCGTAGAGCTGTTGGCGGAGTACCTCCGGATCGGTTGTGGACAAAGCTCGCATGTGACGGTCGGCGAAATCCTCGGGCCCGGACGCCACATTCAAGTTCAGCAGCTCGACGTCGTTCCCATCGGGACGACAGCCGTACTCGTAGCCTGCGACACCGAGCCCTTGATCGAGCACAGGCAGCCCCCGCTTCAACAAGGCCGGGAGCCAATCGTGATCGGCCTGCTCCAAATCATAGGCCGCTTCCGTGAAGTCGATGATCGCCGAATCGATTTGGTCCATCTAAGTTTCCGACCGCACGCCACAACATGCGCGCGCCGCATTGAATGACACAGACAGTCTCGGGCGAGGCACTCGTGAACCTTTGGCCGTTGTCGTTCGTCGACCATACGCAATTGTTCACCCCGAGAGGGAACTCGAATGAACAATTCCGTTTACACGGGACCTACAGCGGAAGCAGGCGTCTGCCTCTAGAGGGCGGACCCACCGATGCGGCGTCGCCGCTCGTCCAGCAAGCGCTTCCGTTCGAGCCGACCCTCCTTGACCTCTTTTACAGCCGCTTGGATGCGATCATCGAGCGCTCGATTGGTTTGATTCAGGAGGTCGACGAAGGATTGGTCGAGCGGACGCTGGGCGAGGACCAGCTCATACAAGGAATCGAAGACCTCGATGACCTCCGGCTCCAGCTCGAGGTAGTCGAGGCTCGTCGTGTCGTCCGGGTCTTCGTTCTGAGTGCGCAGCGCCGGCTGCACCTCTTGGATCGCCGCTTCGACGTCGCCATCTCCGAGCCACTCGAAGACAGCGCGCAGCGTCGGATCGGGAGCTGAGAGCACCGAGTCATAGGCAACCATGTAGAAGGGGTAGCGACGCGTGACGATGTCACTGATGAGAGAAAATTTTCGACCCACCACTCGACAATGGGAGACATCACGACGGGAGGAATCGGCGCCTCGCTCGAATCTTTGGCCGCCGCCTCCCGTGCCTTGTTCTCCATCGCGTAGAGCCGGTTGAGCGAGCGCACGTATTGGCGCCAAGGCCTTAGCGTCGCAACGACACGATCGATGAACGCAACGTCCGACTTGATGAGCCCAGGGATGAAGACTTTCACGGCATGGCGCCGCGTCTGATCCGGAAACAGATAGGTCCCCGATTTCGGGTCAGGGTTGGTCTGATGGTAGATGCCACGCCGAAGCGCGGATTCCCAAAAACCACGCGGATTGGCGTCGTGGATCGTCGCTTCCCAATTGCGCGGGAATGCATCACCAATGGGCGGAAAACCGGCCGCATTGAGAAGCTGCATCCACATCGACGTTCCCGAACGCTTCGTTCCGGTAACCACGATCATCGTAGAGCCACCTCAGCAAACACCACTCAGAGTCGTGCCTTCACCTACTCTTGAACCGCGTAGCATTCCTGCGGGATAGCCTCGCCTTGAGCATCGCAGGCATCAGAGGTCTCGAGCTCTGCACACGAGAGTGCCGAGAGGCAATCCAGGTAGCTGACCAGGGCAGGCTCGCACGCCGGGTTGCTGAAGTCGATGTAGTCCTCCGTGTACTCGGTGTAGTAGTCCACGCACTCCTGGACGCCGATGTCGGAGTAGCACTCCGCTAGCTTCACGCACCAATCTCCGATCGCGTTCGTGACGCCTCCGGAGTCGCCGCAGCCGGTTAAGGTAAGACACGCCGAAGCGAGGCTTGGAATCACCTTCTTTGGTTCGAGCATCATGCCTCCCAGATCGCAGACTACATTCGGCGACCGGCAACTCCAAAGAAATTCACCCGCTTGGTTTCGTCGCGTCGCGCGCTCAACGGGGCTGCGTGCGAAGGGGTTTCGCCGCAATCGGGAAGCATGGTACTGCACGGGCATGAAGCCGAAAGGTGCGTTTGTTCTTGGGGTCGCGCTGCTCTGCGCCTGCGCAACCAGCTCTCCAAAAAAGAACACCAGCTCGACCGTCCCAGGCGAGGAGACTTCCGCTGCTCGCTGCACTTGGAGCGATGGCAGTGACCATCTCCGCGTCGTGAGCAGTCGCGACGGGTACGCGCTTGCGCTCCCCGGGACGGACTGGGAGATCGAATGCAGCGAGGAGGATTTGTTCTTCGCAGAATCCGACGCCGGTATGTATATATCGGTCAAGGACTACGACCCCGAGGCGGAGGTCGACCTTCCAGCGTATCTGACCGATATTGCTGCGAACGTCGGCGGAAACATGCGTGAGCGCGGCTTCGCCGTCTCGCCGCCCCGAGCGGTGACGATCCAGGTCGAGCACCAGACGATACCGGCGGTCTTCTTGATGGTCGACCTCGAGCAGCTGGAACCGAACACCGCGCAACTCAACTATTGGACCGCACAGCAGCGAAGTGACGGAATGATGTTGGACTTGCACGTCAGCGCGATCGTTCCGACCGATCTGACTCGAGAGGAAACCAATACGATCCTCGACGTCATGGAGCGCACCGTCGGGCTGTTCAGCCTGCTCGAGGATCCACGACCGGCGGGCGGATCCTAGAGATGCATCGACTGATCACTCTCGCATTCTCGCACTACAACGAGAAGGCTCGATGGGCGCTGGATCGGTTCGCCGTACCGTATGAGGAGGAGGCTTACCTGCCGTTCTTCTGCTCGATGGCGGTCGCGGTCGCCACGCGCGGCCGAGGAGGCTCCGCCGACCGAACGTCGTCTCGCTACTCGACGCCGGTGCTCATCACCGGGGACGGCCGCTCGCTCACCGATTCGACGGACATCGTGAGGTTTGCTGCGGGCGACGAGGCTTCGGGCTTTCTGAGCGCTGAAGTCCTCTCCCTGGTCGACCACTACGGCGACCGACTGGGTCCGTACACGCGCCTCCTCGCGTACTGGCATGTCCTCCGACACCAGGGAATGATCGAGCAGCTCGCCGAGGCCAATGTGAGCCGTCGGCAAGCGCAGATCTTTCGGACGCTTCTCCCGCTGCTGAGGTCGAACCTGAAAAGCTTATTGAACCTGAGCGAGGCCGGTCGAGACAAGGCGGTGGTGCGCCTCCGCGAAGAGCTCGACGCGACCGCCGCGAGGCTCGATGGGAATCGGTACTTGTGCGGCGATCGCTTCACCGCGGCCGACCTGACGTTCGCCGCCCTTCTCGCTCCGGCTCTCAGCGTCACGCCCGAGGAGGGCTACGGTGCGGTGCTGCCGTCCATCGACGCCCTAGACGCCGCCGCAAGAGACCTGGTGGAGGAGACCCGAGCCCACGCGGCAGGCCAGTTCGCGCTCCGCATGTATGCAGAAGAGCGCCGATGACCCGCAAACTACACATGCTTGGTCCAGCCAGTGAACGCGCGGCGTCCCCGAGTACGATCGAGGTCTTCTGGGCCTGCACCGCACTCGTCTAGGGTGGAGTCGGCGTCTCAGCGGCGCTGTTCTTTGTGGGCGTCCTCGATTTCACGACGAGCACCAAGGTTGGGCTCTACGCGATCAGCAGGTGGTTGAACGTCTGGATACTGGCGTTTCTGCTACATGCGCGAGAGCGTGCTCCACATGTACTGGTGGGTGCTGGCGTCATTCAGCTCCGTGGATCTCCGCACCTTGAACGACAACTCGACGTTCTACACGCTGGAGCTTTACGCTTTCGTCAACGTCCTGTCGGTCATCTACTTCTTCCACTTGAACAAGCAGCGCTCTCCGTACCGCTATCTCATTGCCGTACTCGGAAGCGGCGAGCCCGTGGCATCGACGTTCATCTTCTCCTTCTCCGAAGTGTTCGGAGGCTTCGAGAACATGCCCGGCGGAGTGGCCGACACCCTCCTCACACTGGTATGGACCCAGTACCAGTACTTCCTCTTCCCGCTCATCTTCGGATACTTCGGCGTGAAGCTGTTGATGGAGGACTGGTGTCAGTGCCAGTCAGCCGCGTGACTCTCACCCGCGGCTCTTGGCGCGCATCGCTTTGATCCACTCGGGGCCGAGCGTCGGAATTCTGAGCGCCGCCCTCAGTCGTGCGGGGTCATCCGCTTCGCCGAAGCTCAGATCCCAGACCTCGTAGACCGTGATCCCGCTTTGCCCAGGCTCGATGCGCTCGATCGCATCGCCGATCTGAAGGGCGCCTTCCTCTACGATCCGAAAGTAGAATCCGGGGCGGCCGCCACGGTGGAACCGCCTCACGAATGTGGGGTCGCCCATGCGGATGCCGAGCTTGAAGCAGGGCGAGCGGGGCTGGCTCACCTGGAGCACTGCGGAGCCGATTCTGAACACGTCGCCCACGCACACTTCGGTTTCGAGAAGCCCCTTGGTGGTCAGATTCTCGCCGAACTCCCCGGGTCTGAGGTCGTCCCGTCCAAGCTCCGCTGCCCAGGTCGGGTAGTGCTCGTGTGGATAACCGTATACCGCTTTGTTCTCACCTCCATGGACGGACAGGTCGGCCTGCCCGTCACCATCGAGGTTGTGTCGGTGTACGCGAACGCGTTGGTCGATCGGCGACTTGAATATGCCGCTGAGCACCGAGCCGCTTGGCGTGTCGATCGGACGCGGCAGCCCGACGTTCACGGAAATGAGCTCCGCCATGAAAGAGATCTGCGACCGGGGTACGCACCGTACGAGCGTACCCCGGTCGCGTGGCCGACCTCAGAGAGGCCGGACGTTTTCGGCGCGCGGCCCCTTCGGGCCTTGACCTTCGTCGAATGAGACCTTCTGTCCTTCGCGCAAGTCTTCGAAGCGCACGCCATCCACGTTCGACATGTGGAAAAAGATGTCGTTGCCGGGGGATGTTTCGATGAACCCGAAACCTCTGTCGGTGAGACGCTTGATTGTACCTTCAGCCATATTACTTTGCTTCCTGCTTGAGAGTTCCGGCAACCCCGGGAAGGACGTTCTAGCTCATATCGCGCCCGCGTGAAGGACCTGAATCACCTTCGACCGAATATTCGTACGAGGGACTGGACAGTGGCGCAGCTGCGGTCCTTCGGGCAGCCCAGCCACCTCTACGGGACCACGGCAACGAGGAGCTCTGACGAGGAGCCGTCTCCCGCCACGTGCTTCGTCCCCGGGTTAACGAAAAAAGCGGCTATTCCACGGCCGATCGGGCGCTGAAAACTGAATCGGAATCGTGCTGAGCCTTACAAAGGGCTCTGCATAGTCACCACTCGGATATGACCAGATACATTTCTCTTTCGAGAAAATGCTCCTTAGAAAGGAGGTGATCCAGCCCCAGGTTCCCCTAGGGCTACCTTGTTACGACTTCACCCCAGTTACCAAACACTCCTTGGGGACCTGCCTCCCTTGCGGGTTAGCGCGGCCACTTCTGGAGCACTCGACTCCCATGGTGTGACGGGCGGTGTGTACAAGGCCCGGGAACGTATTCACCGTCGCCTGCTGATCGACGATTACTAGCAATTCCGACTTCATGCACTCGAGTTGCAGAGTGCAATCCGTACTGAGGCCGGCTTTTTGCGATTCGCTCCACCTCGCGGCTTCGCAGCGCTTTGTACCGACCATTGTAGCACGTGTGTAGCCCAGGACATAAGGGCCATGAGGACTTGACGTCATCCCCACCTTCCTCCGGGTTGACCCCGGCAGTCTCCTTAGAGAGCCCAACTAAATGATGGCAACTAAGGATAAGGGTTGCGCTCGTTGCGGGACTTAACCCAACATCTCACGACACGAGCTGACGACAGCCATGCAGCACCTGGACCTAAGTTCTCTTGCGAGCACTCCCGAGTTTCGTCAGGATTCTTAGTTTTTCTAGCCCTGGTAAGGTTCTGCGCGTTGCTTCGAATTAAACCACATGCTCCACTGCTTGTGCGGGCCCCCGTCAATTCCTTTGAGTTTTAGCCTTGCGGCCGTACTCCCCAGGCGGAGAACTTAACGCGTTAGCTACGGCACAGCAGAGGTCAATATCCGCTGCACCTAGTTCTCATCGTTTACGGCGTGGACTACCAGGGTATCTAATCCTGTTTGCTCCCCACGCTTTCGCGTCTCAGCGTCAGTAAATGTCCAGGTGGCCGCCTTCGCCACTGATGTTCCTCCCGATATCTACGAATTTCACCTCTACACCGGGAATTCCGCCACCCTCTCCATTACTCAAGACACGCAGTTTCGGATGCAGTTCCTAGGTTGAGCCCAGGGATTTCACAACCGACTTGCGAGTCCGCCTACACGCGCTTTACGCCCAGTAAATCCGAGCAACGTTTGCACCCTCTGTATTACCGCGGCTGCTGGCACAGAGTTAGCCGGTGCTTGCTAAGGAGGTACCGTCAGTACGCAGGCATTTCCTCCTGCGCAGTTTCGTCTCTCCCCACAGTGCTTTACGACCCGAAGGCCTTCATCACACACGCGGCGTGGCTGGGTCAGGCTTTCGCCCATTGCCCAATATTCCTCACTGCTGCCTCCCGTAGGAGTCTGGCCCGTGTTCCAGTGCCAGTGTGGCTGATCATCCTCTCAGACCAGCTACCCGTCTTAGCCTTGGTAAGCCATTACCTTACCAACAAGCTGATGGGACGCAGGCTCATCCTCTGGTGGTGCTTTGAGGCACCTTTTACCACTCTCACCGTAGTAAGCGTGGTCATATGCGGTATTAGCATTCCTTTCGGAGTGTTGTCCCCCGCCAGAGGGTAGATTACCTACGCGTTCCTCACCCGTGCGCCACTGTACTCACCCGAAGGCTTTCTCGTTCGACTTGCATGTGTTAGGCCCGCCGCTAACGTTCGCTCTGAGCCAGGATCAAACTCTCCAGTTGAACTGTTGAGCTGGTTATCCTGCTGAGTTCTGGCGCTCCCGCCAGACGCTCAAGAGCAAACACGTTTGTTATTGCGTGTTGCTCTCGGATTGCGGTCCTTAGACCGCCTCTTGAATTGACCCGGTCGTGCGTTGTGTTGCACGACTCGGGACCCGAGTTACGTAACTATTGATTCCGATTCAGTTTTCAAAGACCGATCGGCGGAATACCCGCTGAAGGGAAGCGTCAATGTGAGCCTGATCGGAGTACCGGTCAAGGCCTGAGCGACGCTGTTTTTCCCGCCGAATCTCTAGAAGCCCTTTGAAGAGCCGTAGCCCCCCGCAAAGGGACGCCGAAGTTAGCGCGGAACAGGAACCGGTCAAGCAAGAATATCCCTTTTCGTCATTTTCTGAGAAGTGTTGGAAATCACAGAGTTTTTGGGGCCCTGATCGCCCGTTTTGGGCCGGATCAGAAGCGATTCCCGACTAGAAGGGCTCCCCGTCAGCGTCGATTGCCGCCAGCAAGTGCCCGTCGACCTCGTGCAGCGCCGGGTCAGCGATCCATGGCCGGAGGCACTCCCGTTCGAGCACACAGGGGTCGGTCAGCGTCTCGAGGAATGCGACGAGCTCCTCGATCTCCAGCTCGTAGTACGCGAGTGGGTTCCGCACGTAGTCGATGCCCCGCCCCGACACCGCGAGGAAATCGAGCATCTCCTGAGTATTCTGCTGGAACGCGTGCGCGTCGGCGAGCGGAACCCCCGATGGATCGAAACGCTCGAGCGCCGCACCTGGATCGAGGTGATGGCGCACCACGTCCGGGAGGGCATCGTACGCGCCCGAGTGGAAGTAGGGGCCCGTTGCGGAGACGTTCAAGAGGGTCGGCGTGCGAAACGAGAATCGATCGTTTCGGTCGCCGCTCTCCCGCGCGCGCCCGTGGTCGTTTGTACCGCTGAGCCCGTCACCCTTCCCCCGGCCGATCTGCGGCGCAGCGATGGCGTGAAACGATTCGTCGGTGAAGAAGTCCCCGGGGTGGCAGCTCGCACAGGCGAAACCGCCGTCGTCGACGCTTCGGAAGAAGAGCAGAGCGCCGCGCAGACCATGCGCGCCGATGAGAGGCCGGAGCGCGAGGTCGGCCGGGGTGGCGTCCGGCTTGCTGTCGCAAGCGGAGAGCGGAGCGAGGAACGCAGCGAGAACGAACCATGCGCTGATTGGAGACATAAGGAAGCACCCCTGCGGGGACGGAGAGGACAAGAAGATACCATGACTCCGCGGAGGCGTTTCTCTGCCGATAATGACAGCCAAGGGTGGCGAGACTGCCAAGAATGGCGCTAGAGTCGCGGCCGGATGGCTGCTTCCGAGCAATCGCTGGACCTACTCCCCGATCTGGCGAGGGCGATGCTCGAATCGAGCGAAAAGCCAGCAATTGTGCTCAGCAAAGACTACCGCATCCTGGCGGTCAACGAGGCGTACCGGAAGCACTACAAGGCTTCGCCCGCGCTCGGGCACGATAGATGCTTTGCGGTGTCGCATGGGTACGACAGCCCGTGCGATGAGAACGGGGAGAGTTGTCCGCTCCGGAACTGCCTCACCTCGAAGCGCAACGAGCGGGTCGTACACATCCATCATGGAGCCGACGGCGCGGAGTACGTCGACGTGGAGCTCCGACCCCTGCTCGACGAGGGCGGGGAGATCGAGGGCTTCGTGGAGGTGATTGCACCGATCCCGCACGCGAGCGCGAAGGCAGGCGGCTCGTTCGTCGGGCGGTCGACCGCGTTCACCGAGATGCTCGAGCTGATTCAGCGTGGCGCGCGAAGTGAGGTGCCGATTCTGCTTCTGGGAGAGTCCGGCACCGGCAAGGAGCTTGCCGCGCAGGCAATCCACGATGCGAGCCCACGAAGCAAGGGTGCGTTCGTTCCGGTCGAATGCTCGGGGCTTGGAGAAGCGCTGTTCGAGTCGGAGCTCTTCGGACACGCGCGCGGATCGTTCACAGGGGCGCACAGCCGCAAGCCCGGGCTCGTCGAGGCGGCGACGGGCGGCACACTCTTCCTCGACGAAATAGGGGATGTTCCGCTCTCGCTGCAGGTGAAGCTGCTCCGCGTGCTGGAGTCTGGGATGTACCGGCCGGTCGGCGACATCGAGGCCCGAAGCGCCGACTTCCGCCTCGTATGCGCGACGCACCGCGACCTCGACTGCATGGTCGCGGAGGGGTCGTTTCGCCGGGACCTCTATTTCCGGATCAACACATTCCCAATCGCGATGCCTCCGCTTCGCGAACGGAGCGAAGACATCCCGATCTTGTGCGACACCTTGTTGGCGAATAGCGCCAAGCGACTTTCGAACGAGGCGCTGGGGCTGCTCCAACACCACGACTTCCCCGGGAACATCCGCGAGCTGCGAAACATCGTCGAGCGCGCGGTGCTGCTGACAGACGGCGTTCAAATCGAGGCCGAGCATCTGCCCGCGCATCTCGGCGGCGCGCGGACTTCCGTGCCGGCACCCGCAATGCCGGGTCCCCGATGGCCTTGGGGTGACGAGCTCCTGCCCCTCGAAGAGGTGGAGCACCGGTACATTCGCTGGGTGTACGAAACGCAGCCGGGCGACCGGAAAGCACTCGCGGATAGGCTCGGCGTGAGCGAACGCACCCTCTACCGAAAGCTCCGGCAGGCGCTCAAGCACGACGCGGAGGGCTGACGCCATCGGCGGGGCTGTCACGGCAGACTGCCACCAATGGCAGTCTACAATCCAAGGCGGAAGGAAATCGTTGAGGAATCCCGCGAAACCAACTTGGTCCGGCTCTTGCTGATAAGCGGAGCAGCGGAGGCGAGCGGATGGATCCTAAGGTGGCCCCTTCGACGGGATCGACAACAACTCCAGGCGAAACCAGGCCTGATCTCGAAGCGACGTTGCGCCGTATCGAAGCACGGTTGGAACGTCTCGAGCAGGTCTTAGACCCCATCACCAAGGCCACCACCGCCGCCCCCGCGCTAACTTCGACAGCGGTCGACGTACTCGATGATTGGGCCAAGCAGCATGGCGATCTCGACACGCGTCTCCGCACGCTGTCAGAGCTCCTCGAACGTGTGACGCGCCCCGAGGCGCTCGCCCCGTTGATGATGATGGTCGAGCTCACAGAGAACGCGAAGCCGGCGGTCGCGACGTTCACCGACATCGTCGACGAAACCATGGCACGGGCCGCGGCCGACGGCATGGAGATCGAACGGCTCGTCGAGGCGTCGAAGAACGCAGTGCTCAAGCTCGCGCAGCTCGCCACCGCACGTGAAGTTCAGGCGTTGCTCGACTCAGGCATGCTCGACCCGGCGGCGCTTGCGACGCTCGGCATGACGGCGCGCGCAGTCGCCGACGCAAGCGCAGAACCGGCACCGCGGATGGGCCTCTTCGGGGCGCTTCGCGCAGCCGGCCAGCCTTCCGTACAGCGAGCGCTCGGCTTCTTGATTCGCGTCGCAGAGAACGTCGGCGACAACCTCGAGACCGCACCGAAACTTCTGCTGAACGGAAACAAGAACTCCAAGTCAGAGAGAGCTCAATGAGTGAACAACACGACGTGCTCATCATCGGCGGTGGCACCGCCGGCATCACGGTAGCCGCACAGCTTCTGCAACAGGAAGCTGCGCCGAAAGTCACCATCGTCGACCCGTCGAAAACGCACGATTATCAGCCGATTTGGACCTTGGTTGGAGGTGGCGTCTTCCCGCGCGAGGTTTCCAGGCGCGCCATGGCGGATGTCATGCCGCGCGGGGTGAGCTGGATTCGCGACCGAGTGACGACGTTCAACCCCGAGAAGAACGAGGTGCAGACCGAGGGCGGCAAGCAGCTCATCTACAACGAGCTCATCGTCGCGCCGGGGATTCAACTCAACTGGGACGCGGTGAAGGGCCTGCCGGATGCGATCAACAAGGGCGGCGTCTGCAGCAACTATGGCTACGACAAAGTCCCGTACACCTGGGAGACGATCCAAGCTTTTCAGGGCGGCAACGCGGTGTTCACCTTCCCCGCAACGCCGATCAAGTGCGCTGGCGCACCGCAGAAGATCATGTACCTCGCGGAGGAGACGTTCCGTCGTCGCGGGATTCGCGAGCAGGCGAACGTGATCTATGCGTCGGCGACCGCGGGCATCTTCGGCATTCCGAAGTACGCGCAAGCTCTCAACAAGATCGTCGAAGCGCGCGACATCCAGACGCAGTTCTCGAAGAACCTGGTCGAGGTGAGGCCAGACACGCGCGAGGCCGTGTTCCACGACGTCAACGGCGCCGAAGAGCTGGTGCTCAAGTACGAGATGATGCACGTCACCCCGCCGCAGAGCGCGCCCGATTTCATTCGAAGGAGTCCGCTCGCCGACGAGGCAGGGTGGGTCGATGTCGACAAGCACACACTTCAGCACACGAAGTACCCGAACGTCTTCTCCCTGGGCGATGCGAGCAGCTTGCCTTGCTCGAAGACCGGCGCGGCGGTCCGGAAGCAGGCGCCTGCGCTGGTCGACAACGTGGTTGCGTTCCGCGCGAGCAAGCCACTTCTCGGCCAATACGATGGCTACGCGTCCTGTCCGCTGGTGACGGGCTACGGGAAGGTGATCCTCGCAGAGTTCGGGTACGACGGCGCAATCATGGAGACGTTCCCGTTCGATCAAGCGCAGGAGCGCTACAGCATGTACGCGCTCAAGGCATACGGCCTTCCGAACCTCTACTGGCACGGGATGCTACAGGGACGGATGTAGGAAAGTTCTGAGGACGACGAGGCAAAGATGGAAGTCAAAGCATTCTTCGATGAACCCACGTTTACGTTGACCTTCGTGGTCTTCGACGAAGCGACCAAGGATGCGGTCGTGATCGATTCGGTGTTGAACTATGACCCGCTGTCGTCGACGACGAGCACGCATTCGCTCGACGAGCTCTCGGATTACGTCCGGCAGAACGGCCTTCGCGTGCACTACGCACTCGAGACACACGCGCACGCCGATCACCTGTCGGGGTCACAGATGCTCAAGAAGCGATTCGACGCGAAGACGGCAATCAGCGAGCACATCTCGGCAGTGCAGGAAGTGTTCAAGGGGGTCTTCGATCTCGGCGACGCCTTCCCGACCGACGGGAGCCAGTTCGACAAGCTGATCGCACACGGCGAGACGCTCCGCGCCGGAAGCCTCGAAGTGAAAGCGATCGCGACGCCCGGTCACACGCCGGCGTGCCTGACCTATCAGATCGGGGATGCCCTCTTTACGGGGGACGCGCTCTTCATGCACGACTACGGCACTGGTCGTTGCGACTTCCCGAAGGGGAGCGCGAGCGACCTCTACGACTCGGTGCAGGACCGACTCTACACCTTGCCCGACGACCTGCGGGTGTTCCCCGGCCACGACTACATGCCGGACGGCCGTGAGCTCCGGTGGGAGACGACGATCGCCAAGTCGAAGGCGGAGAACCCGCACCTTCGCCCGGAGACGGCGCTCGAGGAGTTCGTGAGCCTGCGCGAAGCCCGCGACAAGAGCCTCGACGCCCCGCGGCTTCTCTTCCAGAGCGTCCAGTTCAACATCAACGGTGGCCAGTTCCAGCCCGCCGGCAGTACGGGCATCCGCTACTTCAAGCTCCCCGTGAACATGCGAAACCCGACTGACGACATCGGTGATCCCGCCGAATAGACACGTTTTTTCAAGGCTTGCGCAGGAAGATTGACAATATAGAGTCATAATGACAATATGCTTGTCATTATGACTGAGCACTTATTCAACGAGACGCGCCTCCTATTCCATGCGCTGAAGCAGTGGGCCGAAAGCCTTCACGAGAGCCCGGCGATCACGATCGCGATGCGGGGCGTACTCGAAGTGATTCTGCTTCAGGGCCCCGCGTCAGTTCCAGACATGGCGCGTGCTCGCGGGGTCTCCCGTCAGCACATCCAGCAGCAGGTTGACGCTCTCCTCGAAAAAGACTTCGTGCGTCGGAAAGACAACCCGGCGCACAAGCGCTCCCCACTGATTGCTCTGACGGACAAAGGCCGAGCCCTCGTCCAGAGCATGCGTGCCGAAGAGCTCGACGCGCTGTCACGATTGCAGGTGGGTGTGTCCGACACCGCCGCGCAGGAGGCCGCGCATGTGCTTTCGGCGTGGCGACGCGCGCTTCGCGACGACGTCGAAAGGCGGGCCTCATGAGGAAGGCCATCGTGCAGCAGTTCAAGCGTCCAAGCGGAGTCCTCGGTCGACTCGCCGGCTGGATCATGGCGCATCGCAACGTCCAGCGAAACGCCTGGGTAGTCTCCCTGCTTGGCATCGAACCCGGACACCGCGTGCTCGAAATCGGATGCGGTCCTGGTGTCGCGCTCGAGCATGCCGCCGAGCTCGCCACGCAAGGCAAAGTCGTCGGCGTCGATCACTCGGAGCTCATGGTGGAGGTCGCATCGAAGCGTAACGCCCAGGCGATCGCCACCGGCCGAGTCGAAGTGGTGCACGGAACGGCCGAGGCAGTGGCGAAGCGAGGCGAGCTCTTCGATCGTGTGTACGCGGTGAATGTCGTGCAGTTCTGGGACGCGCCTGACAAGACGCTCATGACGCTCCGCAGCGCAATGAAGCCGGCAGCGGCGATAGGCATCGCCCTACAGCCCCGCAACCGGGGCGCCACGGACGAGGACGCAGAACGGACGGCGGAGCGCTACGAGGAGCTGCTGAAGGAGGCGGGCTTCGTCGAGGTACGGGTCGAGCGGCTCGCTCTGCAACCGAGGGTCATCTGCGCGCTCGGGCGCGCGGGGTCACCAGAGCTTGAGGGAGAGGGCACTTGATCGTAAGCGTTCTCCTATGGGGTTGATCTACTACGCGATCCCGTTCTTCCTCGCGACGATCGGCATCGAGCGTTGGCTGGTGGTCCGGCGCGCGCGCGAAGGCCGAACGGAAACCAAGCTCGCGGGTTTCACGCCCAAGGATTCGGCGGCCAGCTTGTCGATGGGCCTCGGCTTTCTCGCCGTCGAGATCGTTCTGAAGCTCTTGCCCTTCGCGGGGCTCGCATGGCTCTACCAGTTTCGCTTGTTCGACATCCCCGTGGTCTGGTGGTCCTGGATCCTCCTGCTGTTCGCGGAGGACTTCTGTTACTACTGGTTCCACCGGCTGCACCACGAAGTGCGAACGCTCTGGGCGGCGCACGTCAACCACCACTCGAGCACGCACTACAACCTCACGACGGCGCTCCGGCAGTCGTGGACGACCCCGTTCACGAGCTTTCTCTTCTGGGCGCCGCTCCCGCTGCTCGGTTTCCCGGTCGAGATGATCCTCATTCAGAAGTCGATCAGCCTGCTCTACCAGTACTGGCTTCACACCGAGCTCATCGGCAAGCTCGGCTGGTTCGGCGTCGTCTTCAACACGCCTTCGCACCATCGCGTGCACCACGGCCGCAACCCGATCTACCTCGACCGAAACCACGCCGGCATTTTCATCATCTGGGACAAGATGTTTGGCACGTTCGAGCCCGAGACGGAGCCGGTGGACTACGGCCTCACCAAGAACATACACACGTACAACCCCGTGCGAATCGCATTCCATGAGTGGGCGTCGATGCTCAAAGACGCAGGGAACGCGAAGACCTGGCGCGGCCGCCTCGGCTACTTGGTGATGCCACCAGGTTGGACGGAAGACGGCCGCGGCAAGACCTCACACGCCTTGCGCGAGGAATACTTGGCCGCAAAGACCGCCTGAATCGCGCTACTGAAACACGATCGTGGTAGCGGCGTTGGCCTCTGCCTCGGCGATGTCGAAGACGAGGGGCAGCGGCACGTTGTCGAGCCAACCGGGCAGCAGGTCTTCGTAGTGCGGCGAGGTGATGTCGCCCGACTGACCGCCCGGGAGCATGATCGTGCAGGCGGGTCCGGTTTCCGACGCCTCGCAGACGAAGCGCGTCGTCGGCCCGGCGGTCTGGACGAAGTCCTCCTGACCAGGGTTGGCCACGTCGACGGTAAACAGACCTCCGTCGTTTGCCCAGAGCGGCTGGCCGGGGGGCGGATTGTCGTAATCCGAGAACACCGAGCTGATGCCGCTCAGGTCGGAGGTGAGCAGCATCCCGTGAAGCGCACCCCAGGGCCACTTGGTCTCGTCTGCCCCGAGCTCGCCGTCGAGGAAGTCCCCCACCGCTTGAAGCGAGTCGGACATGACCTCGTACTTCGTCTCGACGACTCCCGTGGTCGCGGGATTGTCCCAATACACGTCCCCCGCAACCAGCTCGGACGGATCGAGAATCGAATAGTACGCCGCAAAGCTCGGCGCGTGACCTTGAGGCGCGAACTCGTTCTCTTCAATCCTCGCCCGAAGCTCGATGAGCATCGCGTGAAAAGCCGTGCACCCCGAGGATGCCAAGAGCTCATCCGCATCCTCGACCATCGGGGAGTCCGCCCGAACGCCATTGATCCCGGAAGGACAAGTGTAGTCCCAGCTCTGCAGCGCGCTGATGACTTTGAGGCCATTGATCCCGGGCAGAGTCTGGTCGTCATTCGCGATCTCGAGGATCTTCGGCACCATTCGCTCACCGATGAGCGAATAGACGTCGCCGATGATCGCATCCATCGTGGCACGCGTGTGTTGGTCGCCTACCCCTTCGATGAGGTTGACGATCTGCTTGTGCCGAAAGCCCGCAACCGCCCACACCTGATAGGGTGGATGCGGGTCGCCGTTCGGCAGGGTGGTCGGGTCACCGTCGAACAGCGAACCGGTCATGTCGTTGTTGGCGGTAGCGATGTAGCCGGACTCGGGGTTCATCGCCTGGGGAAGCTCTTCGAGCGCAAAGTACTCATCCCACTCGTAGTCGCCAGTGCCGTCCAGGGGGAGCCACGATGGAGCGTCGCCATCGAGACTGGTCGCCCATGTTCGCTTTGGCACGCGATTGTAGGGGAACCAGCCGATGTTGTTTTCGGAATCGATCACCACGAGGTTCTGTCCCGCCGTCGTGATGTTGGAGATCGCGGCCTTCGCTTCTTCGATATTCGTCGCTACGGCCAGCTCCGTTGGATAGTTGATGTCGGTGTCGACATCGCTCCCCGTCCAGCGCAGCGTCAGCGCGGTACCCGCCTCGACGTCCATTTCGCGCACGGCGCCGTGGTGCGGCACGAAGAGGAGCTCTTTGTCTTCTGTGCTCCCGTCGCTGTAGTTCACCGTCCACGGGACCCGAACGAACGGGACTTCTTCGCCCTTGAACATGACCCCGGTCGGGTTTCCATCGCCGTCGGTGACGAGTCTCTCGACATAGACGTCACTCAAGTCCAGGTACGTCGTGGTGAGTCCCCACGCGATATCTTCGTTTTGCCCCATCAGGACCCAGGGCAGCCCCGCGAACGTACCGCCGGCGGTGTGGATCCCTCCGCTTCCGTTCGTCTTTGCGTCGAGGTGCGCCAGGTACCAGAACGCCGGCTGCGACATCCCGAGGTGTGGGTCGTTGCAAAGCAAGGCGTTGCCCGCGCTCGTCCTCGACGGGCCGACAACCCAGTTGTTCGACCCTGTGTCCCCCGAGCGCCGATCCGCGGGACCCAGGATGAGGTTCCGCAAATCGATTGTCCGCTCTAGCTTCTCATGGAGGCGCCGAATGACGTTCGCGTCCTTTGGAGGCAAGAGCGGCGACGGCCGGCGCGGGAGGTTCGCAATCCGGCGCTTTTCTGACGCGAAGGGCGGCTGAGGTGGCACCCAATCGAGTGGCAGAGTCGACGATTCCTCTAGAGGGCGGCGACTCCAAAGGTCCGAGAACTTGGCGTCGTTGTTGATATTCTCGCGCGCCACGGCGGCGCGGACTTGGTCGGACTCATCGTTGGTGAGCCCCTCAATGACAGCAAGGATCGCCGCCATACTGTCCTGAGGGGTCCATTCTGGAACCCTGTCAGGGCTGTAGTCGAGAGCCCGGTGCGTAAACTCGCGGGGGAACGTGGCCCCGTTCTCTCCATTCTTCATGTCTGAGATCCACTTGTTGACCCCGACCGTATATGCATCGAGTAGCGCTTTCGTTTTCGGTGACGACTGGTCGTAGAGGTACTCCTCGGCTGGAGTGCCGTCTCGTCTCGAATAGAGCGCGCGAAGGTCGGCAAAATCGTCGGACAGAAGGCCTGCAAGATCGGGTGGCAGGATATCTCCAATCCTGCCGGTTGGAAGCCGACGCCGCAGGTCCATCTGCACGAACCTGTCGAACGCGTGATAGTAGCCGAGCGCCATGGCGCAGTCTTCATCGGTCGCGCAATCCGCATTGAAGATCCGGTTGTCGTCGAAGTAGACCGTGGCGTCGGGAGGCCACTCTAGATCGCCGATGTTACCGCCGGTGCCGCCGGCGCCACCGGGGGCGTTGTCGCTGCTACTGCAGCCAAGCGTCACAATACCAAGAACCAAGAGAACAAGAGTCAGTCGTCGAACCACGGGTCACCTCGCTGGGCCAGCAAAACGGGCACAAACAATACCGCGTCCCCCGCCAAATCCAAACGGCGCGCTGGCGGAGGGTGCTCGGAAGCGCAGGGAGTGCGGCGATTAAGTCCTGTTTTCGTGGCGCTCTAAGAAAGAAAGCGCCGGGTGGACCCGTAAATCCACCCGGCGCGTAGCAAGCAAGCTCCAACCGCTAGTTGCGCCGATAGCGGCGAATCCCCAAGCACAAGGCAAGCATGAGAAGAAGAGTAGAGGCACTGCTCTCGTCGATCCTGCCGACGTGGCAACTGATGCGAGACGTGCCTTGCAGGATCCACCTCGGCTCACCGCCGGATGCTCCCACGACCTCGAGGTAGTCCGGAACGCCGTTCTCATCGGCGTCGCCTGGCTCGTCAGCGTCATCGATCTCATCGCCGTCGCTGTCCGTATCGAGCCAGTTCGGATCTCCGTCGCCGTCTACGTCGTTGTTCTCGACCTCGGAGGACGCCGCGATCTCTTCCGCAGTAGGGATGCCATCCCCGTCGTCGTCCTCGTCGAGGTAGTTGGGAACCCCATCCCCATCGGTGTCGTCATCGCTTGGGTCAGAGTCGCCGTCCGGGCTTTCGTCCACCGTATCGATGCCGTCGTTGTCGTCGTCCCCGTCGTCGAAATCGGGATCGCCGTCACCATCGGTGTCTGGACAGCTGCTCGGCTGTAGCGGGCTTCCGGGCGGCGGACACTCGACGTCGTCCAGGAGACCGTCGCCGTCGGTATCTGCCACATCCGTCTCGCGACGACAGCTGCTGTCGCACCCGTCGCCGTCGACGGCGTTGCCATCATCGCACTCCTCCCAGCCGGAGCCGACGTCGATGACGCTGACCGTGTCATCGCCGCAGACGTCGAGATAGTCGGGCCGTCCGTCACCGTCGCTATCCGGGCAGCGAGCGGCAAAGTCGGCGCATTCGCCGGTCGTGAGCACTCCGTCGCCATCATCGTCAGTGTCGAGGTAGTCCGGAGTCCCGTCGGCGTCCGAGTCCTGGTCGGTGGGATCGTTGTCCCCGTCGTAGTTCTCGACCGCCGTATCGACGCCATCATCGTCGTCGTCCGGGTCGTTGAAGTCCGGGCTCCCGTCGCCGTCCGTGTCTGGGCAGTTCAATGGGTCTCCGACCGGGTCGCCAGGTGGCGGGCATTCGACGACGTCCGGGATTCCATCGCCGTCGGTGTCCGCCACGGTGCTGTCCGCGTCGAGATAGTCCGGTGCGAAGTCCGCATCTGCGTCCGGACAGCCGGCACCCGGATCAGCGCACTCGAACACCGTGTCGACGCCGTCGCCGTCGTCGTCGGGGTCTCGAAAGTCGGGCACGAAGTCGGCGTCGGTATTTTGAAGTGAGGCCACCGTACCACCGTCGTCGTCGTCGAATGCGTCGTCGAGGCCGTCCCCGTCGCTATCGGCTCCAAGCGCGATCGCGTCGGGTACGCCGTTCATGTCCGCATCGTGGCCTTCCACGGAGTCAGCGATTCCATCGGCGTCCGCGTCCGAGTCGAGGTAGTCAGGCGCACCGTCCACGTCGGTGTCCTCGCAAACGGGCGTCCCTTCGCATTCCACGGAGTCCACGATGCCGTCCCCGTCGCTATCGATGTCGCGATGGTCCGGGAGACCGTCGGCGTCGCTGTCACAGGCGCTCGGATCGGTCGTGCATTCGACCTCGGTCGGTATGCCATCCCCGTCGTCGTCCGGGTCGAGGTGGTCGGCGGTGCCGTTGCCGTCCGTGTCACGGCAGCTTGCGACAACCCCGTCGCACTCGACGGCATCGGGAATCCCATCGCCGTCAGTGTCGATCGGACTTTGATCGGCATCGAGATAGTCAGGGGCGCCATCGCCATCCGCATCGGGACATCCGGCCATCACGTCGACGCATTCGAACGCGGACCAGACGCCGTCACCATCATCGTCGGGGTCTTGGAAGTCCGGTGTTCCGTCGCCGTCGCGGTCTGGCGTCGTCGCAGGGACGCCACCCGCCATGTCGATGTCGTAGGCATCGTCGAGGCCATCGGCATCGTCGTCGAAGCCGAGCGGCAGGAAGTCGGGCGCGCCGTCCGCATTGCCGTCGTGACCCTCGATTGCGTCCGGCACGCCATCCCCGTCCGCGTCGCTATCGAGCGCGTCTGGCGCGCCGTCGCCATCGGTGTCGACACAGCCGGTCGGATCCGGACACTCGACCCGGTCGGCGATACCGTCTCCGTCGCTGTCCGCGTCGAGGTAGTCGGGTCGGCCGTCTCCGTCGGGGTCTTGCCCGGTGGTGCCGATCCCACCCTGCGCGAGATCGAAGGCGTCATCGAGCCCATTGCCGTCGGCGTCGATGCCGCTTGGAACCGCCTCGGGAGTTCCGTCGCCATTGCCGTCGAACGCCTCGACGCGATCGAGGAGCCCGTCGTTGTCGCTGTCCGCGTCGAGGTAGTCGGGCGCGCCGTCTCCGTCCATGTCCTGGACGGCAGCGGGCAGACCGTCCGCCGTACAAGCGGCAGGCAGCCCCGAGCAGTCGGCGTCAAAGGCATCATCGAGGCCATCGCCGTCCGCGTCGTTTCCGGAAGGGACCGCGTCCGCAAGACCATCGCCGTCCGCGTCGTGTCCTTCGATGGAATCGGGGACGCCGTCTCCGTCGCTGTCGAGGTCGAGGTGGTTGGCTACCCCATCGCCATCAAGGTCGACTTCGGGCGGAAGCGAGTCACAGATGCCATCGGGCTCTGTGTCCGAGCAAGTCACGGAGTCGGGGTCGGCGTAGTCGGGGACGCCATCTCCATCGTCATCCAGCGACCAATCCGTGCCGCCACCTTCTTCATCGTCAGGGATTCCATCGGCGTCGTCGTCGAGGTCCACGACATCCGTGAGACCGTCTCCATCGCTGTCCGGGTAATCACATGCCTGGGCTCCGGTGCAGACTTGCAGCCCCGGGCAATCGTCGTCCGAAAGGCATTCGACGCACGCACCGCCTAGAACGGACGTGTCACAAAGCGCCGCGCCGAGACTCGTGCATCCGGCGTCCATGCCCGCGCCGCTCATGTCATCGACACAGAACACGCACGCTGTCCCAGCAGCGCCACTCGCTCCGTTGCACACGGGGAGCAGGGGGTCGCCGCAGCCTTCATCCGGCGTCGCGCCACCTTGGTCATTGACGCATGCAACGCATGCGCCTGGGGTCGATGCCGAGGTATCGCAAACCGAGGCCTCCGGCGTTCTACAGTCGGTGTCGTCGAAGCAGCCGGCGACGCAAGTGTTGTCGGCGGAACTGCACGCGTCACCAACGGAGCAGTCCGCGGTATCCGTGCAGTCGACGCATACGGGATTGCTACCGCTCAGGTCGCACGCGCTGTCGCCGCCCGAACAACCCGGATCCGCGGCTCCCGGGCCGTCGTCCGCGCAGCCGGCGATGCACGCCGGAAAGACGCCGCTCGCATCGCAGTACGCGGCGACGCCCCCACAGCCGGTGTCCATGGCTCCACCAACCTGGTCATCCAGGCACACGACGCAGCCGAAGCCTCCGACGTCGCACACACCGGTCGCACACTGCGCACCGAGCGTGCAGGCAGAACCTTCCTCGAGGAAACAGCTCGCATTGCAGCCGTCGCCACCAGTCACGTTGCCATCGTCGCAGATCTCTCCAGCTTCAACGGAGCCGTTGCCGCAGGTGTCCGCGGGCTCGCAAGTGCTACTGCCGAGCGCATCGCAAACCCCGCTCTCGCACTCCGCGCTCGCGCCACAGGTCTCCCCGAGCTCCTTCGAGCAGGCGGCCGTGCAACCGTCACCAGCAGTCGTTCCACCATCGTCGCAACCTTCGCCCGCCTCAACTGCACCGTTTCCGCAAACGTCGGCTGCTTCGCACACGGGAGGCGCCTCGTTCAGGTCGCAGACGCCACTCGCGCAGTCCGTATCGGTCGCGCATGCGCCGCCATCCTCGAGGAGACAGGTCGCGTCGCAACCGTCACCAGCAGTCGTTGCTCCGTCGTCGCAGCCCTCGCCCGTCTCCACCTTGCTGTTGCCGCACGTATCCGCCGGCTCGCACACCGGGATCGCCTCCGTGAGGTCGCAAACCCCGCTCTCGCACTCGCCGTCGTTTGTGCAGCCCTGATCGTCCTCGAGCAGGCAGTTCGCGCTGCAACCATCGCCCGGCAGCGTATTGCCGTCATCGCAGGCTTCACCCACTTCGCGGTCGGTGTTTCCGCACACCGGCTCGACGAACAGCACGAGGGGGCAGGTCCCCGTGATGTTCTGAGGGTTGGTGAAGTTCACCAGCATGAACTCGGTCGTTCCGCTCGAAGCGGCGCCCGGTGTCCAGTCGAACGTCGTACTCACGGGACTCGCTGCTGTGGTGCCTGTGCCAGGTGTGAACGTGGAGCCGGCCGGCTGTCCGATCGCGCTGAGCGTGAGGTCGTTGCCCGGGTCGGCCGCGCTGAGCACCTGCGAGAAGGGCGTGCCAATCGGCAGCGAGAAAACGCCACCCGTGGGACAAGTCGGAACGGGTTCCGAGGTGATTTCAACCAATACGTCGAGCGCGGTCTTGCTTGCGAGAGGCGGGCTGCCGTGCGTCGACTCGAGAACGACGTGGAGCACGTACTGCTCGCCGCCGACCGCGTTGGTGAGATCCCAGGTCACTCTGCATTGGTTCGGGCTCGGCGCACTCACCGAGGGCTGCGATCCGTCCGCCGGTACCGCCGGAACCTCGTCCCCGAGGTTCAGGCCGGACTCAGCGGCCGTGGCGAAACGACAGCTCACGGGATCGCCGTCGGCGTCGAACATGAGAAAGTCGTGCGTTCGCACAGCGCCGCGCTCGAACTGAACGATGGCCGTCGAAGCGGTGGCGAGCGGCGCGGTGTTTCCCCCACCGAGCCCCACGGTGGTTTCGACCCGGAAGCCTTGCTCATCTCCGTTGACGAGTCCTTCGACGCGGCAGCAGGAGTCGAAGAACGCGGTGTACTCTCCCTCCGAGGCATAGTCGTGTGTGACGACGTACTGGGTGGTGGTGTAGGGGTTGCCGTTGTTGTCGACGCCGGTGCCGATCGTCGAGCCGAGGACACTCCCGTTGCTTGTGCCGTCACCGAAGTTGAGATTCGTCGTGCCGATGAACGCGCTCCGCCAGCTCGTCGTCACCGTGAACTCGACGCGCGACGGAAGGTCGTCCGGATCGGGCGTTCGCCAGTTGATCGTGCCGTGGCGGAAGTGCGTCGCGCTCGCTTGCCCGGACCAACCCCAAACCGCGAGTACCGTGAAGCACGCAACCGCGAACCGACTGAAGAACCCTTTTTTCACCGCTACCCCCGTGAGCCATCAAAAGCCGGCTACGAGAGCTCGGCTGATAGACTCGAACAGAGTATTACGTCCATAAAGGAAAAATCAATAAATACTGCGTGAGGGCTATCGCCTTCTTCGAAGGACCGCCCATCCGATCAGGGTGCAGATCCACACGACGCTGGCAGGTTCACCCGAAGGGCCTACGGTGCAACCGGAGTGGGTAGCGCGCGGCTCCAAGCTGCGAGGTTCGGCGGGGCGTTCCACGGCTTCGGCGCAGCTCCGCTCAGCTGGGCTGCCCACGCAGAGGGGCGAGGTGAGCGCACAACCGGTGTCGGCGTCGTTGCCCGACGCGTCGTCCACACAGAGCACACAGTGGCGGAACACCGGATCACAGAGCAAGCGGCCCTCCGCGCAATCGGCGTCGGCGACGCATGGGTCGCTCGGCGCTTCCACTGTCATCGAAGCCACGGCGTCAGAAAGCTCGGACGTATGACCTTGGAGGGTCGCCGTCAGCACGACTGGACCCACCTCGCCCACGTCAGAGAGACTGAGCTCGAACAGAGCTTCATTGCTAGCGCTGCACCCGGATGCCGGTTCATCGTCCTCGGTGTCCCCCTCACGGCCCTGCCCGAGGAACCGCAGCGCACCAACCTCACCATCCGCGCTAACGATCGCTTCGTAGATCTCGACGTCCGCTCCGGGCGCAACACACGCGCGAATCGTGAGAGCTCCCTCCTCGCTCCATCGCTCCGCTCCGTCCGGGTAGTTGACCGGCGGCGAAGGTCGGGCAGGGGCGTTGTCGCTACGCCCCGGCGCTCCGACGTCGATTGCAGGCCCGGCGTTGAGGAAGATCGCGTTGCCCCGAATCGCTGCGTTGCCGTCCTCCACCCTGACGCCAGCCCCCTCGTTGTGCGCGATCAAGTTGCCGTCGTTGGGGGTTGCGGCACCGACAGTCGCCCCCTGACAGGCGGTCTCTATGTAGACCCCGTGGCCCGCGTTTGGAGCGATCTCACTCTGAGCGATGTCGACCCCGATGGTGTTCCGCTCCATCCCCCAAGGGCCCGATGCCCCGGTAAGGCACGTCACGCCTGAACCCGCATTCGCAGAGATCACATTGTCGAGGATTTGGAGTCCGGGGATGCCGCCTGCGATCGCGATCCCAGCGCCTGCGTTGCCGAGCGCGAAACGTCCGCTTGCATCGAGCCCGATGACGTTGCTCTGGATCGACGCCTCTGGTGCGTCGATCAACTGAAGGCCTCCTCCGCCGTTTGCGGCAACGACATTGTTCCAGATCTCCACCTGGCCGGACGCTTTCACCGAAATCGAGAAGGCCGAGTCCGCACCAATCGAGTTGGGTCGGGCGAGCTCTCCTGAAGGATCAACGCCCACGTAGTTGCCGTGAACGAGTAAGCTGTCCGATCGCTCGGCGAAGATCGCTTCTGCCTCCGCACCCGCAAACACGTTGCGGGCGAGGTCTCCCTGACCCCCGATCCTCGCTCGAAACGTGTCCCGGATGCGGACGGCATGTGAGCCGAACGCCGGCGCGCCCGCGGGCATCGCTCCGCCGGTCATCGGGTCGACCCCAAAGTAGCATCCTTGGATGAGCAAGTAGTCCGCGCCCTGCGCGTCGATGGCCGAGATGGAGGCGTTCGTGAACCCGAGAGCGATGATGAGCGTGTTGTTGGATTGAAGCTCGAGCGCGTGATCCAGTCCTCCGGCATCGATGATGATGACCGGCGCATGTTCACGTGCGAGGATGAATCGTGGCTCAGAGCCGCCATTGAGCATTAGGCCTTCGTGAACCGGAGGAAGCGGTGACGTGAGCTCGATCCGAAACGGAGCCTCTACTCCTGGTCCGAAGTCGAATGCGATCGTATCGGGTGCATCCGGGTGGTCATTCGGCAGCGCATTGGCTGCCATCATGGCCTCTCGCAGACTGCAGTCTCCGTCCGGAGGAGCGTCGCAGCTCCCGTCATCGACATCCGTGGTCGTGTTGACGAGAAACGCGCCGTGCGCCGATGCGGTACCGCACCAACCGAGCGCGACCCACAGCGACAAGAGCCCAATGACACACCTCATGCAGTCCCCTGACTAGGGACTTTAGAGGACGAAAGCGATCGCCCCCAAACCGGAGGCGGCCAGAGGGCGCTGCCTCAGTCGGGGGCAAGGAGGTCGGAACGGCCCATGAGAAAGGTGTCGACGGCTCGGGCGGCGCCTCGGCCCTCAGCGATTCCCCAGACGACGAGCGACTGACCACGTCGGCAGTCGCCGGCCGCGAAGACGCCCTCGGCGCTGGTGGCGTACTTGCCGTACTCCGCCTTGAAGTTGCTGCGGGCGTCGCGCTCGAGGCCGAGCTGCTCGGCCAAGGTGTCTTCCGGGCCAAGGAAGCCCATCGCCATGAAGATCAGGTCCGCCTCGAAGACGGCGTGGGACCCGGGGACTTCGGTCATTTGCCACTTGCCGCTATGGTCCTTGGTCCACTCGACGCGGACGGTTTCGACACCCGCGACGCGACCCTTGCCGTCGTCGACGAAGCGCTTGCTGAGCACACAGAACTCGCGCGGGTCCTTCCCGAACTTCGCCGCCGCCTCTTGGTGACCATAGTCGATCCGGAAAATGAGCGGCCATTCGGGCCACGGGTTGTCGGCTGGGCGCTCGGGAGGAGGCTTTGGCAACAGCTCGAAGTTCACCACCGAAGTCGCGCCGTGGCGAATCGACGTGCCGATGCAATCGGTGCCGGTGTCGCCGCCACCGATGACGACCACGCGCTTGCCCTTCGCATTAATGTAGGCGCGGTCCTCGAGCTTGCTGTCCAACAGGCTCTTGGTGTTCTTGAGCAGGAACTCCATCGCAAAATGGACGCCATCGAGATCGCGACCGGGAATCGGCAAGTCGCGCGGTCGGGTGGCGCCAGACGCGAGGACGATGGCGTCGTTGTCGCTGCGGATCTTCTTGATGTCGGTGTTGACGCCGACGTGCGCGTTCGTGACGAACTCGACGCCTTCGGCTCGCATGATGTCGAGGCGTCGTTCCACGAAGCCCTTGTCGAGCTTCATGTTGGGAATGCCGTAGGTGAGGAGGCCGCCGATCCGGTCGTCGCGCTCGTACACCGTTACGCTGTGCCCGGCTCGATTGAGCTGCTGGGCGGCGGTGAGGCCGGCGGGGCCGCTACCGATGACCGCGACCCTCTTTCCGGTCCGGTCCTTGGGCGGCTCGGGCTGAATCCAGCCTTCTTCGAAGCCCCTGTCGACGATGGCGGACTCGATATTCTTGATTGTCACGGCGGGCTCGTTAATGCCGAGGACGCAAGCGCCCTCACAGGGCGCCGGACAAACACGACCGGTGAACTCCGGGAAGTTGTTCGTCTTATGCAGACGATCGAGCGCTTCTCGCCAACGCCCGTGGTAAACTAGGTCGTTCCACTCGGGGATGAGGTTGTCGATCGGACAACCGGTCGCGGACTGGCAAAACGGGACACCACAATCCATGCACCGCGCGCCTTGAGTCCGGAGCTGCTCCTCCGGCACGTCGACGGTGAACTCGTCCCATCCTTCGACCCGCTTCAGCGGATCGCTGTATGGAACCGTCTCTCTTGGAAATTCCTTGAATCCAGTTGGCTTACCCATTGTCTTACTCCGCCACAGAATCCGCCGCGCGCTCTAGTGGTGGGACGCTCTCGGGCCTCGGAACGCCCATGCTGAGGTCGCCCTTCTTTTGAAGGACGAGCTTGTAGTCGACCGGCATCACCTTCACGAACTGCTCGAGCGAACCGTCCCAATTGTCGAGCACTCGCTTTGCGACCGCCGAGCCGGTGTACTCCAAGTGCTCCTCGATGAGCCCCTTCACGATCGCGATTTCTTCTTCGTATTCGAGTCGCTCGAGCGCGACCATCTCTTGGTTACACATCGAAGGGAACGTGCCGTCGGCGTCCAGCACGTAGGCGACACCGCCGCTCATGCCAGCGCCAAAGTTACGCCCTGTTGCGCCCAAGATCACAGCTCGGCCGCCGGTCATGTACTCACAGGCGTGGTCGCCTACACCCTCGATGACCGCCCAGGCTCCGGAGTTGCGAACGCAGAAACGCTCGGCCGCTCGGCCGCGGAAGAACGCCTTCCCCGCGATAGCGCCGTAGAGGACAACGTTCCCGATGATCATGTTCTCGGCAGGCACGAAGGTCGCCTTTTTCGAGGGGTAGACGATGAGCTTGCCGCCGGACAATCCCTTGCCAACGTAGTCGTTCGCGTCGCCTTCGAGCTCGAGGGTCACGCCCTTGGCGAGCCACGCGCCAAAGCTCTGACCCGCAGAGCCGGCGAACTTGAAGTGGATGGTGCCTTCGGGAAGAAGCTCCTCACCCCACTGCTTGGCGATCTCGTGACTCAGCATCGTGCCAACCGTCCGGTTGGTGTTCTTGATCTTGAGCTCCCCACGAACCGGTTTTCCCTCGCAGATCGCCGACTGCGCGAGCTCGATCAGACGATTGTCGAGTGCCTTGTCGAGACCGTGGTCCTGTGTACGGCTGTGATAGACCCCGGTGACAGCGTTCTTCTTCTTGGCCTTCGTGAGGATCGGCGTGAGGTCTATACCTTGCGCTTTCCAGTGCACGATCGCATGGGCGGTGTCGAGCTTGTCCACGCGGCCCACCATCTCGCGGAAGGTTCGAAAGCCGAGCGAAGCCATGATCTCGCGAGCCTCTTCGGCCACCATGAAAAGGTAGTTGACGACATGCTCCGGCTTGCCCTTGAACTTCTTGCGAAGCTCAGGATCCTGGGTCGCAATGCCCACGGGGCAGGTGTTGAGATGACACTTGCGCATCATGATGCAGCCCATTGCAATGAGCGGGGCGGTGCTCAGGCCAATCTCTTCGGCGCCGAGCAGTGCACCGATGACGACATCGCGGCCTGTCTTCATCTGGCCGTCGGTTTGCAGGACGACTCGGCTACGAAGGTCGTTCATGACGAGCGTCTGGTGCGTTTCGGCAATGCCGAGCTCCCACGGAAGACCTGCATGTTTGATGGAGGTCAGTGGCGAGGCGCCAGTTCCGCCGTCGTGGCCGCTGATGAGGATGTGGTCGGCGTGCGCCTTCGCAACTCCGGCCGCGATGGTGCCGACGCCAACTTCGCTGACGAGCTTGACGCTGATGCGAGCGGAGGGGTTGCTGTTCTTGAGGTCGTGAATCAGCTGCGCGAGGTCCTCGATCGAGTAGATGTCGTGGTGGGGCGGTGGACTGATGAGCCCGACCCCGGGGGTCGAATTGCGCACCGCGGCGATCTTCTCGTCGACCTTGCGACCGGGAAGCTCCCCGCCCTCACCGGGCTTGGCGCCCTGGGCCATCTTGATTTGGATCTCGTCGGCGTTGGTCAGATAGTTGATGCTCACGCCGAATCGCCCGGAGGCGACCTGCTTGATCGCCGAGCGCATCGGGTTCATCGCGCCATTGGGCAAAGGCCTGTAGCGCTCTGGGTCCTCACCACCCTCGCCCGTGTTCGACTTGCCGCCGATCTGGTTCATCGCGATGGCGAGCGACGAATGCGCCTCCATCGAAATCGAACCAAAGCTCATCGCACCGGTGGCGAAGCGCTTCACGATTTCGCTCGCTGGCTCGACCTCGCTCAACGGAATCCGTTGTCCGTCTTTGAAGCGCATCAGGCCGCGGAGCGTGCAGCGGTCCTTAGCGTTGTCGTTCGCATGCTCTGCGAAGCGCTTGTACGCGTCGCCGCTGTTCGCCCGCGCGGCGACCTGCAAGTTCGCGATGGTCTCCGGATTCCACATGTGGCGCTCGCCGTTGGCGCGCCAATGGAACTGGCCGTCGTTCGGGAGGATCGGGAGCCGGGGCTCGTCTCCGCTGGGATAACCGCGCTCGTGTCGCTCGACGAGCTCTTGCGCGATGACGTTGAAACCAACGCCCTGAATCCGGCTAGCCGTACCTACGAAGCAAAGATCGATCACCGAGCTGTTCAAGCCCACCGCTTCGAAGATCTGCGCGCCCTTGTACGATTGCAGGGTCGAGATGCCCATCTTGCCGAACACCTTGAGCAAACCCTTGGCCACCGCTTTGCGATAGCCGTCGACGATACTGTCGTCGTCGGGGAACCGCTCGGCATCGAGCTCCCCGCGCCGGCGCTCTTCCCAAAGCGACTCAAACGCCAAATACGGATTGATGGCGTCTGCGCCGTACCCGAGGAGACAGCAGTGGTGGTGCACCTCTCGGGCCTCGCCGGTCGCAACGATGATGCCGACTCTCGTGCGCTTCTCGGTCGCAACCAGATGATGGTGGACCGCGCCGGTGGCGAGCAGCGCGCTGACCGGTATGCGGTCCCGGCCTGCACCGCGGTCGGTCAGCAAGACGAAGCTGTATCCCTCATCCACCGCTGCCTCGGCCTCTTGCCGGATGCGTTGGAGCGCAGGCTCGAGTCCCTCGGGGCCCTCGCTTCGGGGCCAGGTGATGTCGATGAGCTTGGAGCGCCAGCCTCGCTCGTCGATGGTCTTGAGCGCCCTGACCTCTTCGTTGGTCAAAATCGGGTGCGGAATGCGAAGGCGGTGCGCGTGCTCCGCCGTCGTGGTGAGCAGATTCCGCTCCGGGCCGACGTAGCACTCGATGCCCATGATCACTTCCTCGCGGATCGAGTCGATAGGCGGGTTGGTGACCTGCGCGAAGAGCTGCTTGAAGTAATCGTACGCCAGGCGCGGTTGATCGCTCAGGACCGCGAGCGCCGAATCGTTGCCCATGGACCCAACCGGATCGCGCTTCTGCTCGATCATTGGGCGCAACATGAACTGCATAGTCTCGGTGGTGTAACCAAACGACTGCATGCGCGCGAGAAGTGTCTCGGGATCGAAGCCGTGCGCATCGCCGTGTACGGGTAGCTCGGTCAGCTTGAGACGCTGCTCCCTCAACCAGTCGCCGTAGGGTCTGCGCGACGCGAAGTCGTGCTTGAGCTCCTCGTCCGGAATCATGCGGCCCTGCTCGAAGTCGATCAGGAACATGCGTCCGGGCTGAAGGCGACCCTTGTGCTTGACCGTTTCTGGCGGCACGGGAAGGACCCCGACCTCCGAAGCCATGATCACGCGATCGTCGTGGGTGAGGTAGTAGCGGCTGGGCCGAAGACCGTTGCGGTCGAGCGTTGCACCAATAATCTTTCCGTCGGTGAACGCGATTGAAGCCGGGCCGTCCCAGGGCTCCATCAGGCAGCTGTGGTATTCGTAGAAGTCCCTCTTCTCCTGCGACATGTGCCGGTGCTTCTGCCACGCTTCGGGGACCATCATCATCGCAGCCTCGGGCATGCTGCGACCGTTCATGTAGAGAAACTCGAGGACGTTATCGAGCGTCCCCGAGTCCGAGAGCCCCAGCTCGGCCACGGGAAAGAGCTTTCGCAGGTCGTCCCCGTAGAGCTCGCTCTCGACGACGCCCTGGCGCGAATGCATCGCATTCTTGTTGCCGCGAAGGGTGTTGATCTCGCCGTTGTGGCTCAGACAACGAAGCGGCTGGGCGCGCTCCCAGGTCGGGAAGGTGTTCGTCGCAAAGCGCGAGTGCACCATCGCTAGGTGGCTCTCGTAGTCCGGGTCGGTGAGGTCCCCGTAGAAAGGAAGCACCTGCTCGCAGGCGAGCATGCCCTTGTAGATGATGGTCCTGCTCGATAGCGAGCATGCGTAAAGCATGGAACGCTGCTGAAGGCTCTCGTCGACCCGAAGCGGGCTCGCGGCGCTCTTACGAATGATGTAGAGCTGCCGCTCGAAGGCGTCTGCATCCAAGCCGTCCGCGGCTCCGATGAAGAGCTGCTCGATGCGCGGCATGCTCTCGAGCGCGGTTGGCCCGAGGTTCGCGCCGTCAGGGTCGGTCGGGACGACGCGCCATCCGAGAAAGCGTTGCCCCTGCGCTTCGATGGCATTGAGGAACGCAGCCTTGCAGTACGCGCGCTCTTCGTCGTCGGTCGGCAAGAAGATGTTGCCGACGCCGTACTTGCCAGGCTCCGGTAGATCGATACCGAGGAGCGCCCTAGCCTCACGGCGGAGGAGCTTGTCGGGAAGCGCCGTGAGCATGCCCGCACCGTCGCCGGTGTTCGTCTCGGAGCCACGCGCGCCGCGGTGGTCCATGTTGCAGAGGATCCGGTTGGCGTCTCTCACGATCTGGTGAGAGGCCACGCCTTTGATCTGGGCGACGAAGCCGACACCACAGGCGTCCTTCTCGTTCGCGGGATCGTAGAGACCGTATTTGTCGGGGAGTCCGTGCTTCATGCTCTTTTTGGGGGTTAGGAGGCTTCTTGGGTATCGGAGGGATCAATTTTGCGACGGGGACGCTTGCGGCGCCGCGCCTCCGGCACGGGGTCACTGGGGGGTAGGGCCACTTCCACCCGCTCGGTATGGGTCGACAGCACCACCATCGTCTCGGTGCTAGCGACCCCTTCCATGGACCGGATGCGACTGATGAGCTGCTCCAGATCCTTGGTGTTTCGCGTTTTTACCTTGAGAAGCAGGGTGTGGCCACCCGTTACGTGGTGACATTCCAGCACCTCAGAAATCGATTCGACCCACTCTTCGAATGCAGAGAGGTGCGCGGGATTGCTGATCGAGGCACCAATGAAGGCGGCAATGTCGAGCCCGACCTTTCGAGCATCCAACACGGCATGGTAACCCCTTATGATCCCAGCGTTTTCGAGCTTTCGCACACGCTCCATCACCGAGGGGGCGCTGAGGCCCACCTCAGCGCCGATCTCCTTGAGGGAGCGCTTGGAGTCGCTCTGCAGCGCATCCAGCAACTGCCGATCGATTCCATCCAGAAGGTATGTTTCCCCTAACTTCATTAGGTCAAAGGCCTTTGAAGCCTAATACCTAGAGCATGCTTGCCGCCTAGTCAAACGCTCTCTCGGCTTGGGAAATCCATTGGGGATGGCCATCTATAGTGTAATACTTTGATGTAGTTGTTCAGGGATGAGATCTGTCCTGATCGAGTGACCGCAATGGGGAATCGAAAAGCAAAGAATCCCGAAGCTTCGGGCCGCGGCAGCTCGAGAGGGGTTCCCGCGTCTTCGGCGATGCGGACGCGAGCTCCACTCGAGAAGACCGGCCGGTATGAGCTTTGCTTCGAGCTGGCGTCCGGAGGAATGGCCAGCGTGTACCTCGCCCGCACCGAAGGGTCCCCTGGCTTCGGGAAGCTGGTCGCGCTGAAGCGCATCCACCCGCACCTCGCCGACGAGAAGGCCTATGTCGAGATGTTTCTCGATGAGGCACGGATCGCGTCACGAATCACACACCCGAATGTCTGCAGCGTCTTCGACTTCGGGGAAGTCGGCGGGCAACATTTCATTGCGATGGAGTACCTGGTGGGAGAGCCGCTATCGCGCGTCCACCGACGCGTCGTCTCCAACGCCGAGGAGCGAACGTCAACGCTGTTGCCGGCGAGGATGGCGCACATCGTCGCCCAGGCCTGTGAAGGGCTTCACGCCGCGCACGAGCTGAAGGATGCAGAGGGTCAATCGCTCAACGTCGTCCATCGGGATGTCTCAGCGGAGAACCTGTTCGTTACGTACGATGGCACCACACAAGTAGTCGACTTCGGAATCGCGCATGCGCGTCACCGTGTGCACCACACCGAGGCCGGCCAGGTCAAGGGGACGTTTCCGTACATGGCCCCGGAGCAGATGACGGCCGCCACCGTCGACAGACGGGTCGACGTTTGGGCGCTCGGCGCCGTGTTGTGGGAGCTGCTCACGCTTCGGCGTCTGTTCCTGCGAGACACCGATGTGAACACGATGTACGCGGTCCTCTCGAGCGAGATCAAGCCGCCATCGGAGTACAGGTCGGACGTCTCCCCCGAGCTCGACGCGATCGTGCTGAAGGCCTTGCAACGCAATCCCGAGGAACGGTGGCAAAGCGCGCGCGAGATGGGCACAGCGATCCGCCGCGTGTTGTCGAAAGAAGAAGAGCTCATTGGCCCGGCGGAGCTCGCGGATTGGATGAGCGCGCTCTTCCCCGACGGGGAGGAGCGGAAGCGCAGTGTGATGGAGATCGCGCGAAACGGCGACATGTTTGGCCCGGCGGATCCGCCCCAGCGCGCGCGCTGCGAGAGCGGCAAGCGAGGGCTCCATATCCCAAAGACAGCTGGGGGACGGCACGTTCCGCACGCCCCACCGCTGCCCGCCAGCGTCCTGGTCATGGTGATCGGAGTCGCTACGGTGCTAACGGTTGTGGCGCTCGATTGGTTGCGACATTAGCGTCATCAGGCCGTACGCGAAGTAGCGCGGTCCGCCTGCATGAACCAGCCCACGCATCCGGCCTTCGCCATCGAGCACGGGTGCGCCCGAGCTGCCTTCTCGGATGGGGCAGGACGACAAGACGCGAATGGATGAGGGTGCAGCAGGAGTCGTCGGTCCGAGGCGGCGGCTGTCGTCGACGACGCATCGCCGGCTTCGGACTTCATGGAACGCGTCATAAAATCGATCAGCGGTCACCGACACCATTCGTACGATCTGTCCGGGCGCGATCTCGCCTTCGCCGACTGGAATGGGAGCCCGCCCGACCTCCGACTGAAGCTCCAACACTGCGTAGTCCGGCGAGAGCAATGTCGTGGTCGACGTCGTCGCCGAGGTGATGGACTTGCATCCAACCCACTCGGACGGCTGACCGGCAGTTGGTGCGAAACCGAGCCAAACGTCGTCGCACTTGCCGCCGGCTGAGAGCTCCCAGGCCACGCAGTGACCTGCCGTTACGGCAGTGCGCGGCCCAATGAGCGCGGCCGTGCATCGCATCGGCTCACTCGGTGCTGATAGCCCGACCAGTAGCGCGACGGACGCCTCGCAGGCTTCGCCTACTGCACATTCGATCTCGTAGCGAGGTGGGCCCGACTCGACGTAACGTACGGTCGATGAAGATGCTTGCTGGCACGACGTCAACGACAGAAGTGCGACGATCCACGCCGGAGTTGCGAGCCACCCATTCACGCCCATCCGATCAAAGTATCAGGCATGAGCGGCAGCGCCACATAGCGCGCTTTCCGCTTGTTTTTTGGCTGCGCGTGCAAAATTCGATAGATCGAATCGGCATGCTCCGAATCCTCGGGATCGCATTGTTGTGCGTTGCTGCGCTGGCGCCAACCCGAGTGGAGGCCGACGCGCCTACGGTCGTCGTGAAGCCGGGCGACGCGTTGATCACGATTGCGCAGAGACACGGCGTGGCTGTCGCTGAGATCCAAGCATGGAACGGAATGCGCGGCGACATGATCCGCATTGGTCAGAAGCTAGTCGTCGGCCCAAAGCGGAGCGCGAAGAAGGCGGACCCCGAACCGACGAATGTCGATGCCCGTCCGGTGGCCACGAGCGACGAAGGGATCGATTGGACGCCGCCTTTCGACTACGGAGCAAAGCCAGAGCCAACGCCCGCACCGCGATCCCAGCCAATCGTTACCCGCGATCCAAGCACCGCGGTCGCAGTCCGCGCGGCCGACAGGCGAGAGCCCAAGAAGAGGGAGCGCACCTATCGTATTCAGAGCGGCGACACCCTCACGGGGGTCGCGCTCAAGCACAACACCACCGTCGACGAGCTCATGAAGAAGAACCCTGGGCTTCGACCGAATCGCATCTACCCCGGTCAGACGATCGACGTTGGCGACCCGCGCCCAGAGGTGGTGTTCAGGCTCGAACGCGGGGATACACTCGTTGCCGCTGCGAGCCGGTACGGGGTGAGCACACGGGACATGATGCGCTGGAATGCCAGACTCGGCGGCCCGAACGCGAGGCCCGGCACTCCGCTTCGGGTCTATACGGGCGCGCCGGTGAGCGCCTCAGAGGCGATCGGCCCAACGAATCGCGGGCGCCTCGAGAACCCCGTCATGCTTCCCTCTCATCGCGGATACGTGATTCGAACAGCCGCACGCGCGTACGGCACCGAGGAAACCGTCCGGTGGATCGTGGACGCCTTTGACCACGTCGACGCGAAGTTCAAGCGCACCAAGGTGGTGCGGGTGCATGATATCAGCGACCGCAACGGCGGTAGGCTCCGCGACCACAAGAGCCATCAGAACGGCCGCGACGCGGACATCAGCTACTACCAAGAAGAGTGTGGGGTCAACGGATGCCCCTTCGACGAGTTCAGGTCGTCGGAGCTCGACGTCGCACGCCAATGGACGCTCTTCGAGCACTGGCTACGCAACGGCCAGGCGGAAATGATCTTCGTCGATTACCGGCTGCAAGCAAAGCTCTACCGCTACGCGAAGCGCCAAGGCGTTGGCAAGGCGCAGTTGGATCGCTGGATTCAGTACCCACGAGGAAAGTACGAGCCGGACGGCGTCATTCGACACTTCCCGAACCACGAGGACCACCTGCACGTTCGGTTCGTCTGCCCGTACTCCGATCTCAAGTGCCGGCGGTAGCCGCTCCGGCGAAGAGAGCCTCGCGCAGCTTGCGAATGGCCTGTGCGCGCGCGTTGACGCGGGAGCGATGCTCGGGGGTCATCTCGCCATAGGTGATCGCGTAGCCGTCCGGAAGGAACATGGGCTCGAATCCATACCCGAGATCGCCGCGGATGGGCCAGACCAAGACGCCGCCGGTGTCGCCGCGAAAGACTTGGGTGCGCCCATCGGGCCAAGCGACACAAAGGACGCACACATATGTAGCGCGACGGCTCGCGTCGGGGCCTAGCTCGACCAGGCACTTCTCGACGCGGCGGCGGGCGATGTCGAAATCGCGGTCGGGGCCCGCCCAGCGGCCCGTGTGAATTCCGGGCTGGCCGCCAAGCGCGATCACTTCGACGCCCGAGTCATCGGCCAATGCCGGCAACCCGGTTGCGGACGACGCGGCGACTGCCTTGAGCTCGGCGTTGGCCTCGAACGTGGCACCCGTCTCCTCAGGCTCGGGAAGCTGCAGCTCCCCGGCGGAGCGAAGCGTGACGGGGAGGCGCAGAAACAAGCGCTCGAGCTCTCGCAGCTTGCCTTCGTTGTGGCTCGCGAGAACCCACTCTCGGGAGGCGACGGCGGTCACCTTACGCGCTCGAACGGTAGCCGAGGCGGCGGATCTTCGTCGAAGCTCGGATAGGGGGTCCGCTTCCGGAGCTGCCTTGCGAACGCCGCGGGCCTCGAAGTCGGCAACTCGCAGCGGCCACGCTCGCAGACATAGGCGGTAGCTTTGCCACCAATGGCCTTCTTGCCTTCGAGCCACGGAACTTCCGCCTGCATGCGCTCCGCGTTTGGCTCTGACAGCAGAAGGAACGCCTTGTTGGGAACGAAGGTCGTGCGAAGCGGCTCCGCGAGTGGGAGCGCCTCTCGCAGGTCGTCGGCGACGACGATCGCGACTTCGAGCGGCACATCGTAGTAGTGATCCAGGGCGACGAGCAGCCTTGGAAAGCCAGTCGGCGCTCGAGTCACTTGAAACGCGAACGAGGCGAATAACCGCTCGGCAGCAAGTCGCCACCCTTCATCGCCGGTTATGTCATGGAGCCGAAGCAAATTGTCGGCCCCGAGGGAGTTGCCAGATGGAACGGCACGATCGTACACCGGCTTCTCACGAACCAGGAGCGCCTCACCATCGTTGGGTGTGAGGTAGTATCCGCCCACCGGATCGGCGAAGCGGGCGTCCTGCTCGGCTTGAAGCTCGAGCGCCGCGAGGAGCCAGCCCGGGAAAGCAGTGGTCTGGTAGAGATCGAGGCAGGCTGCGATCATGAAGGCGTAGTCGTCGAGAAACCCGGTAGATGCCTTCGAGCCCTCGCGATACGTCCGTACCAAACCCTTCGAATCGTCGCGCATATTGCGAAGAACGAACTTGGCGGCCGCAGAAGCAGCGTAGACGTAGTCGGCGTCCCCGAGTGCCCACCCAGCACGCGCGAACGCCGAGATCATCATACCGTTCCAAGCCGCGATGATCTTGTCGTCGCGAATCGGGGGCGGGCGCGAAGCGCGCGCCTCGTAGAGGGTCGAGCGCGCCTCGGCCAACACCTCGGCAACACGTTTCGCGGGCATACGAAGCTCAGCGCCGACCTCACGATCGCTCGCGACGCGGTGGAGGATGTTGCGCCCTTCGAAGTTGCCCCCTTCGGTGACGCCGAAGGCCACGTCGACCACAGCAGAGCTTTCGGCGCCGAGAAGCGCCTCGAGCTCGGCGGGCGTCCACGTGAAGAACCAGCCCTCCTCGTCGTGACCACTCGGCGTGGGACTGTCAGCGTCGGTAGCCGAATAAAAGGCGCCCTCTTCGGACCTCATCTCCCCCGCCACATAGTCGAGGATCTCGCGGACGACGCGCTCGTAGGCCGCTTCGCCCGTATGCTGCCAGGCTTCGAGGTAGAGCACCGTGAGCTGTGCGTTATCGTAGAGCATCTTTTCGAAGTGAGGTACGAGCCACTGCGCGTCAGTGGAGTAGCGGTGAAATCCCCCGCCGACGTGGTCGTAGATCCCACCGGCGGCCATTCGATCGAGCGTAGTCGTGACCATGGCCGTCGCCCCGGGGTCCCTGGCGCGGCGGGCGTAGCGCAGCAGCAGCAAGAGCTGGGAAGGTTGCGGGAACTTCGGAGCACCGGTGAAGCCACCGTCGACGCGGTCGAACTTCGCAGCCAGCTGACTCGCGGCGATCGCGATGGTCTCGTCACTCGGCACGCCCGGGCCCGGCCGCGCAAACGCCATCCGTTCGACCCGTTGGCTGATGTCCTGCGCCCGGGCGACAACTTCAGTCGGGTCGTTCTGATACAGCGAGAGCATCTGGGTCAGGATGTCGATCAAGCCGGCGCGCGAGCCACGAACACCTTTTCGTGGCGGAAAGTAGGTTCCCCCGAAGAAAGGCTCTTTGTGAGGCGTCATGATCACAGTCATCGGCCAACCACCGCGTCCGGTGAGGATGTTGACCGCAGTCATGTAGACGCTGTCGATGTCTGGCCGCTCCTCTCGATCGACCTTGATGGCGATGAAGTGGCGGTTGAGAAACGCTGCGATCTCTTCGTCCTCAAAGGACTCGCGCTCCATCACGTGACACCAGTGGCAAGTCGAGTAGCCAACCGAAAGGAAGATCGGCTTGTTCTCGCGCTTCGCCCGCTCGAAGGCTTCGTCGGACCAGGGGTACCAACTCACCGGATTGTGTGCGTGTTGTAGGAGGTACGGGCTCGACTCCTCGATCAGTCGGTTCGTGAAGAGCGGCGTTCCATCCTTTCGCAGATGGTGGGTCCTTGGGACGTAGCTCGGACCCTGGGCGGCGAGCGCCAAATCGAGCCGCTGTTGCAGCTTCTGGTCGAAGGACTCGACCCCCGGCAGCTTCGGATCACTCTCGGCGCCTTCGCTCTTCTCCACACTGGGTGCAGGCTCCGTCTTTTGCGGCGTGTCGCAGCCCGTTCCGAGAAAGGCGAGCGAGACCAATGTGACGAGTGGTCCAAGGCGCATTGCTGGGGAGCGTGTCATTTTTGGCCAAACCCTAATGAGAACGGTCACTTGCGGGAGAGTGCTACTACGGCTACATCCAGCCGACCGCAACTGGATGCAAGGGTTGCGGGTCCGTGATATGCGACGGGCTCTCTTTTGCGGCCCCAGGGCCTGCTTCTACCCGAGTTTCGAGGAACTGTAATCCATGGCAGAGACTACTCCTTCCGTTCCACCGCGAATTTTCGAGCACGTCAGTCGCAAAGACTGGGGCCGCTCGGTTCTCGTTTTGGAGATCCCGGACAAGCGCACGTTCCTCTTCGAGGACGGCGCGGAACGCAGCTTCCGCCCGGATTACTGGCACAAGATGGAGATCATCGAGGTGCAGGGCAACGAGGCCGTCCGAATCGACCGCCTCGCCCGCCGGAACCAGGCTCCAGCCCCAGGCTCGACACGTAAGCCGAAGGCGCCACCCAAAAAGCCCGACATCAGCTTCGAGCAACAGGTGGCCTACTTCATGAAGCTCTTCCCCGTCGGGTTCGAGGACGAGGCCTACAGAAAGGCCGAGCGCGGAGAACCGGGCACCAAGAGCTTCGAAAAGCTGAAGGACGCCGCTCTCGAGCGGGCAGAGGACCTCCTCTCGCAGAAGAACCTCAGCGAGCTCATCGACTCCGCCAACTACGAAGACCTGCACCAGATGGTCTACGAGTTCCTGACCAGCACGAAGAGCACCACACAGAAGGCCGAGGCGACGCGCTTCAAGAACATGTCGGAAGACATGCGGGAGACACACGCCCGGGCGCTCTACGAGCTCCTCTACGGTGAGCGCACCTACCCTATTCGCTTCGACTCGCTCGTAGCGGCGCTAGACATCGAGGGCGGCGCCACCTGGCCGCTGTCCACACTCCTGCCCGCTTTGGTCTACCCGGCCGATCACGTTTTCGTGAAGCCGACCTTTTTCAAGAAGCAGGCTCTGATCCTAGACATCGATCCGAAGTACGACACGACGCCAAACGCAACGACGTACGAGCAGTTCAACGAAGCCGCCAAGAAGACGATGGAGCTTCTTCAGGAGGCCGGGCAGCGACCTCGCGACATGTGGGACGTTCATGTCTTCGTCTGCAAGACGCTTAGCCCCAAGGCAATCAAAGAAGCCACCGGCGTCGAGTAGCGCGTCGCCATGAAGGCGGTGGTCCGAGCGGAATCGTGGCCGATTCGAGGTGGCTTTCGAATCGCTCGCGGCGCCCGGATTGCGGCCGACGTCATCGTGGTGGAGCTTCACCATGAGGGCGTGACCGGGCGCGCGGAATGCGTTCCTTATCCACGCTACGGAGAGTCGATCGGCTCCGTCAGCGCGTTGATCGAAGCCAGCGTGGGGGCGCTTCAGCCCGAAACCGCAAGAGCGGAGATCCAATCGATGCCTGCTGGCGCAGCTCGAAACGCTCTCGACTGTGCGCTTTGGGATTGGGAAGCAAGAGCGAGCGAGACAGCCGCGTGGTCGCTCGCCGGTCTCCCGGGAGCGCCTGGCCCCGTTCGGACCATGCGCACGATCAGCGTGGCCTCCCCGAGGGAGATGAGACAGGCCGCTGAGAGATTGGCCCAGGCGGACGTGATCAAGGTCAAAGTCGATGGAGGCGCCGACCTCGCGCGGATCGCGGCCGTTCATGACGCGGCACCGAAGGCCAAGCTGGTGGTGGACCCTAACGAGGGCTGGTCGGTCGAGCAGACGGCTGCTTGGCTGCCGAAGCTCGCCGAGCTCGGTGTCGCAGTGCTGGAGCAGCCACTTCCGGCCGCTGAGGACGAAGCGCTCGACACGATCGGCGAACGGAGCGTGCCCATCTGCGCGGACGAGTCGTTTCACGACCGGAGCTCGTTCGACCGGGTCACCGGACGCTACGACATGATCAATCTCAAGCTCGACAAGAGCGGGGGGCTGACCGAGGCCTTGCTGTGTGCCGAGGAGGCGAGACGCCTGGCCATGCCGATCATGGTTGGCTGCATGGTGAGCACCTCGCTCGCGGTCGAACCCGCCTTGCTGCTCGCCCCGAGCGCGGCCTTCGTCGATCTCGATGGGCCGCTCTTGCTGAAGGCCGACCGGGACGACGCACTTCACGAGCGGGACGCCGGCATCCTCCGACCTTCTCCCTCACTCTGGGGCGGCGCTTAGAAACGCGATCGTCCCTCGAATCACGTCCGGGTGGTTCATGATGAACGTGTGGATCGCCGGAACGACATGGTGCTCCGCTGCGCCTTCGAGTCTGGTCTCTGCGACGGACAGCAAACCGTCCCCCGGAACCCCCGGCGCATCGCCAGCAAAAATCGCGAACGGAACGTCCGGAACCGGCAGCGTCTCAGCGAAGCCTTCCGCAATCTGCGCGTAGGACGGACCCATGATGCCGCGAACGACGCCGCCCTTGTCGAGCGCCGACGCCAACGATGCTCCGCGGTTGGGAGGGGCCAACATGACGATGCGACTGATCGCGGCGCGCCACGGAGCGCTGAGCGTGAAGAGTTGCCTCACGACGAGTCCGCCGAGGCTATGCGTCACGAACGACAGCTTCTTCGGCGTCGGGATCTCGCTGAGGCGCTTGGCGACCGCGACCGCGTGCTGCTCGATTGGCTGCCGCATGCTCGAGTAGCCGAGGCACAACGTGGTGAAACCCGCACTCGTCAATGCGCGGTCCATGCGCGAGAGCGAATGCCGGGTCCGCCCCAAACCATGCAGCAACACCACGACGTGGTCTGCTGACTCCATTGGCGTCATCCGCCGAGGTCTGCCTTCAAGCGATCCTGTATCTTGTCGTCGCTCGGGTAGATCTCTTCGACATGTTCGGAGTCGACCAGCGTGGACGTTAGCTTCTTGAGCATGTGCTTGATCGAGCGCGCGTCGGAGCCTGCAGTCACCAACTCGACGAGTAGCGCCTCTTTGCGGTCGGGATCGAGCTCGAGCTCGCCCCTCTCAACCATTCGATCTAGCGAACCGGAAAGGGCATGCATCAGCTTCCGGGTAAATGGCGTGTGCTGGAATGGAGGCGGCTCTTCTTCGAAGAGCTCCTCGTCATCGGGCGCCGGAACGCTTGCAGCGGTGCGCCAACTGTCGTGCCGCTCTATCCAATCGAGCGCGAGCGGCGCGAGGCGCGAATCGCCTCCGCCCACGGCCTCATCGATGATCTGCGGGACATCGCCGGCATGGATTGCCTGCTCGAAATCGAGGAGGTGCTCGACGAGAGATCGATGGACCGCATCCATGTCGGATACAGCGATGTCGGAAGGAAGCTCGAGGCTCCGGTTCGCGAGGAAGCGACGTGTCAGCCAAAGGGAAAGCCTCCGCTGCCAACCGTCCTCACGATCGACGGGCGCATCGCTCCCATCGGTCTCGACCATCGGCCACTGTCCGCGCGAAATCGAGTCCCAGGCTTCGGGGAGCGGCGTGTCGAGGAGCTCTTCGACGATGAACAACGCCGACGTCGGCCCTTCCTCCCACTCGTCGTCGAGCAAGGAGGAGGCATCGCTCTGCACCTCTTGCAGCGCCGTGTCGTCTAGCCGGCCTTTGGCATGCTCCACCTGCGCCGTCATCCATCGAAGGGCTCCGGCGAGGTCGGCGAATTCGAAATCGCCGCGCCTTCCGTCTTTGAGCGTGTAGACGCGATGCTTGCCTTGGTGATCGGCAATGGTGTCGGCGAGGAAGATCACCCCTTCGAGACCCGGTGCGACGAACGGTTCGACCTCCCCCACCTGAATGGCCCAGTGAAGTCGCCAAGGCCTCGTCGCATCACCCGCAGCGATTCCCGCATATGGAGAATCGAGCAACTTCAGCAAACGGAAGCCGTGATCGGCGTCACCCGTGACGTGCAGAAGGTCGATGAAGGCATCGATTCGCGACGGACCGAGCTCAGGCGGCTCGCCGGGTTGGTCGAGCGCATCCCAGTACCCTCGGGTTCCCTTTAGAAAGGCCTGCTGAGGCATGAATGGCGGAAACTAGCCCAATTTCGCCGATGCGACACCCGAGCGTCGACTTGAAACACGTTCTATTTTTGCGTAGACCGATTCGAACCGCAGCTCGAGGGTGTTTTCGAGCGGATAACACAATGCCGATCGACCAAAACGCATTCAAAAAAGCGCTCCGCGGATGGGCAAGCGGGGTGACAGTGGTGACCGCCAGAGCGGGCGACAAGATCCACGGGATGACTGTCTCGGCGTTTTCCAGCGTCTCCGCGGAACCGCCCCTCGTTCTGGTCTGCGCCAACCGCAGCTCGACTACGCACGGGATTATCGAGAAGGGTGGCGTGTTCGCCGTGAACATCCTCGCCGAGCACCAGAGGGAAGTCTCCAACGTGTTCGCTTCCTCGAAGTACGAGGACTCGCGGCTGGACCGTGTGAGCTGGAGCGAAGGCCAGACGGGCGCGCCACTGATCGACGAAGCCGTGGCTTCCCTCGAATGCAAAGTCGCTAGCGCCCATCACGAGGGCAGCCATACAATCTACATCGGCCAAGTCGAAGCGGTGCACACGACTGAAGCCACTCCCCTGGTCTACTACAAGGGCGCCTACCGCTCCCTCAACTGCGACGACTAGCTGTCGGCAAACTGCCGCCAAAGCATCTCGAGCGTCGTCTCGTGCATGCCGACCTTCGTAGCGTTGTACGGCGTGAAGTTGATGAGGCGCACGTAGGCGACCCGCGCCTCGTTTCCTCTGCCCTCGATGTCCAGGACATTCAGACAACCGGTGTCCTGTTCGAGCCGCCGGTAGATCTCGGGCCCTACCCCCAAAGCGTGCGCCAGGATCGCGCGGTTGACGACACCGTGCGCGGCTACGAAGGCGTGGCTCCAATCGTCTCGTCGCAGCAACGACTGCCACGCCGCGGCGACGCGTTGTGCAAGGCCTGCATAGGTCTCTCCGGTGAGGAAGCGCGCGCCGGGCTCCTCCGCATTCGCAAACGCGTGTACGAAGGTCGCCTCCATCTCCTCGGCCGTCTCGATCTCCCGGAAATCGCCTGTCTTCGCCTCGCTCAAGCCTTCGATGACCGTGATGTCGAGCGAGCGCGGGCTGGTCGCGAGCTCGGCCGTCTGACGGGTTCGTTGGAGGCCGGTGCAGGCTGCGAAATCGATCGGGGCTTCCCTCAAGAGCTGCCCGAGCGCCTCGGCTTGAGCCAACCCCTCGGTATTCAGCGGAGGGTCGTCATCCCCGAGATCCTGTCCGGGTTCAAAGTAGGACACGGCCCCGTGCCTGGCCAAGTACACTCTGCGTCGCGTCGTCACGGCCTCGCATCATAGCAGTGGCTACCAGGTCGCGCTCTGGGTGCTAGAGTCGCGTCTATGAAGCAAGGGAAGCTGGTCGTCATCGCCTTGGCCGCGTTGGCGGTCGCGGGCTGCACGAAGAAGGAAGCGCCGGCGCCGGTCGCTGAAAAGGCCCCTCAGGAGCAGGAGAAGCCGGTTGCGCCCACGGAGCCTATCCTGCCACTACCCGACAGCGCCGACGTCGACATGGACAAGGTGTTGCTCGGGCGGAGTCTCTACTTCGACACTGCGCTTTCCGGCGACGGAACCGTGTCTTGTGCAACCTGCCACATGCTGGAGCATGGCGGCGCGGAACCGCGCAAGACCTCGACAGGCATCGCCGGTCAAGTGGGTCCGATCAACTCACCCACCGTGTTGAACTCTTCGTACAACTTCGTGCAGTTCTGGGACGGACGCGCGAAAGACCTACAAGAGCAGGCCGCCGGCCCAGTCGAGAACCCAAGCGAGATGGGCGCGAAGTGGGACGACGTCGTCGTGCGCCTTGGGAAGAACGAGGAGTACGCGGCGGCGTTCGCCAAGCTCTACGAAGACGGCATCACCAAAGACAACGCGACGGACGCGATCGCCGAATACGAGAAATCACTGATCACCCCGTCGCGTTTCGACGCCTACCTCAAGGGTGATGACAACGCGATCACCGACGCGGAGAAGAAGGGCTACGCGACCTTCAAGGAAGTCGGCTGCACGGCATGCCACAGCGGCATCAACGTCGGAGGCGCGATGTTCCAGAAGTTGGGCCTCGTGAAAGACTACTTCAAAGACCGTGGCACGCCGGTCACGGACGCCGACCTCGGTCGCTTCAACGTGACCAAGAACGCCCCCGAGAAGCACTTCTTCAAGGTCCCGACGCTTCGCAACGTCGAGCTCACATCCCCGTACCTTCACGACGGCTCGCGCGCCACGCTCGAGGAAACCGTGAAAGTGATGGGCACGTATCAGCTCGGCCGCGAGCTCACGGACGCACAGGTCAGCAGCATCGTCACTTTCCTCAAGAGCCTGACGGGTACCCTCCCGGCACACGCCAAGCCGTCGAGCTAGCTCAGCCGGCGACTTCGAGCTGGACGGTTTCGGCGGCGTGGTCCTGCCGCGGCGATGGGGCCGCAACGTATTCGTGCGTCGTCGGCACCTCGACTTCGTCGGCTTTGGGCACCGCGCGTCGAATGAGCGCTCGCCACGCGTCTTTCGGCGCGGGGACCTTCTCCTTCCCCTCGACGTACAGCAATCGCGCCAGTGATGGGATGTATGGCGCCATCTTGTCGTAGGTCTCCTTGATCGCGGGAAGATCGTGCTTGAAGAAGCCCACCGTACGCATCGCGGCTCGGTTGGCGTGCACCTTGGCGCGGCCAATTCGACCCTTGCCGACGAGCGGGCCAATCTCATGGATCAGGTCCGCGCCGGTCCCCGCGACGACATGGGGAGCTTTGTAGAAGGTGTGGCCGTAACGTGGGTTCTTCTCGATGAACTCACGCGCAGCGGCTTCGGTGATGCCATGGTGAGCGAGGGCGTCGCTGAACTCCTGGCGGGCACGCTCTCTCGCCTTGAACATGTACATCTGTACGCGCGACTGGAAGTTGACTGCGCCGTCTCCGCTCGTCTCGACCGGGCAATAGATTGCCTCCGGGTGAAGCTCGGTGATCACTGTTTGGATGCCGTCGGATACACCGGAGCTCGGCATGCACCCGAAGGGCTTCACGCTCAACGTCATGTGCGCCTTCTGCTGCGCGACGTTCAGCACGAGCTTGGCGACCTCCATGTGGCCTTCGCCGCCACGGAGCTCGTTGTTGTAGAAGCTGTGACCGACTTTGGCGATTTCATCCATGTCGGGGAGTTTCTGTGCCTTGAGCCCCGACGCGGCGCAAAACGCTGCAAACGTAGCTCGAAGAGCGAGCTCGCCAAGCCATACGCCGGCCATCTTGTAGCCCACGTCAGACCCCTCGAGACCGTAGTACGCCTCGTCGGTGCCGCGAAGGGTCATGCGCCGCTCGGTGTCGTGGCGCATCTCCCAAAGCGTGTAGAGCAGCCAGTTCACGAGGATTTGGATGTCGTTCTCGCCGCCTTCCGACTCGACGAAACGCTGAAGGTGGTAGTTCCCGTCGCCCTCGGTCGTCATCGCCCAAAACTCGCCGATGATCGCAACCTTGGGCTTGGCCCGAAGGCGATCGACTTCGACGGACTGGAGGTACTTGCGGCTACGCAACAATGCGCGAAGCACGCTTTCGTTCTTCTCGAGCGTCTTTCGGACCTCACGCTTCACCTCGGCGATCGCACGATCGGTGGCGCCCTCCTCGACTTCGTACGGGCGAATCCGGTAGCTGAGGGCGTTGATTACGTCCCCCGCAAACAGGCCCCGGGCGAGCGCCATGAAGAACTGCGGATTGAGGACCAAACCAATCTCTTCGCCGGTCGCCTGCTTGAAGCCCGCCTGCTGCTGGAAAAGCACGACTCGGAAGCCGTCGAACCCGGCGTCACGCAGTGCCTTGCGGTACTCCGTCACGTACATGCCGAACCGGCAGGGGCCGCACGCCCCCGCAGTCAGAAACACGTAGTTGTCGATGATCTCCTGTGGGGCGAGCCCTTCTTCGTCGCGAAGTCGAGTGAGCTCCTTCACCAGGTTTCCAACGGTGAAGTACGTAGGGTTGCACTGGGCCTTGTTGCCAAACTCTTTGCCGAACCGAAGCGATGCGACGTCGGCGCACTCCATCGATCGCGTGTTGTAGCCAATCCCCTTGAGCGCCGCGGCGACGAATTCATCGTGCGCCATCGTTAGGCCGCCGTTCAGGATTGTCGTGGTCGGCCGTTCCTTCGCCGAGAAGAACGGGTTGACCATAGCGTCGGTCCATTGTTCTCGGGTTTCATCCAAACCGAGCTTTGTGCGCTCCTGAGCCTCAAAAGCGGCGAGCTCCTTTTCGATGTCGATCTCAAAACCATCAGCCATGTCTAGCCCCTTCACACACGGACGACCTTACCGTCCTTGGTCTTCTTTCCGAGACGAATCAAACCTTCCGACACCGCATCCGACGCGAGACCGTCCCCGTTCGCCGCTTCCACGCGGTATCGGTTCACCTTGTCGGCGAGCTCGTGGATCTGTCGTTCGAGGCCGAGGTCAGCCCGACGACGCTCAGCGAGCTGAGTCTGCTTCATGCGCAACAGCTCCAAGCGCTTGATGTCGACACGGCGTTGGAGCTCGACTTTGCGCGTCGCGACATCTTCGAGGTTCTCTTCTCGAAGCCTCAGCGAGTGCGCGTACGTCTTTACGCGAATCTTGATCGAGCCGCCGGGCTTGTTCGCGTCGATGTCGTGCAAGGAAGACGACGGAACGCCGCTCTTGGCAACGATGCTGTCGATGATGCCGTAGGTCGGCGCATCGTGGCCGCACTTGAAGCTGCTCAAATCGAGAATGGCGACATTCGGGTGTCGCGACGCGAACTTCGCGGCCCACACCTTCTGCGCCGAGTTCGCAGAGTAGTTCTCTGGCCAGACGTCGCTGACTCCGAGCACGTCTTCTTCGTCGTCGCCGTAGAAGCGTTGGAGCCAGTCCGGGTCCTTCGGAATCGACCGCATGCTCAATATCGGATAGCCAAGCACCTGGAATTCATCGGGGATTCCGTGGTGGAGCCCAGGGTCGAGGTGGTAGGGGCGGCCGAGCACGAGAATGGCGACCTTGTTGTCGTATTCGACCTGATCGAGGATCGCCCGGCCCTTGTCTTGAAGGTCTTGGTCGAAACGGTCGAGCGCCGCGAGCCCCTCTTGAACGGCGAAATCGCTCTCATCTTCGGTCATGCCGAGCACGCGCTCGAACGCATCGAACATGTCGCGCCTGAGCAGCGTGGGTTCGGCAAAGCTAAAGGCGGGCGCCAAATACTCGATGCCTCGATTGCCGAAGTAGTCCTGCTCCTTGGTGAACGCAGCCTTCATCACGTCAGGGGTGCCGGCGACGATTGGGCAGCTCGCGTTGTCGACGGTGCCCGTAACGAAGTTGGGCACGTGCGTCAGTATCGGAAAGAAGATCGCGTCGAACGGCGAGCGCTCGTGCTTGTGGAAGAAGAGCTGATGGAAGTGCGCTTGGGCAACCTTGGACGGGTAGCAGGGGTCGACGGAGCCATACTTGCCGCCTTCCGCGAACATCTCCTCCGAGCTCGGGTCGCTGAAGACGATGTTCTTCGGACGTACACCGAGGACCTCGAGATAGGTCCGGAAGAACGGGGCCGTCGAGTACATGTTGAGGACTCGGGGGATACCCACTCGCCACTCGGCGCGCTTCTTGGCCGCTTCGGCCGATGAGCGCTCGAAGCCGCGCGTGAACTTCTGGCGCTCTATCTCACCGAAGAACTTCCGCTGCACTTTGACGTCTTCGAGGGGGGTGCCGGCCTCCGGCATCGCTTGCACGCCCGCAATCCGCTTGAAGGCTTTCAAGCCCTCGTAGGTCACGAGGTTCGGAAATTCCTTCATGATCTTACGGCGCTCTTTGACCAGCGCTTCCATGGCGTCTTTCGACTCGACCATCCCCTTTTCGCAGGAGAATCCGCTGATGTAGCGGCTCGTGGAGCCATCAGGCCGAAACGCATCGATGAAGGTCCTAGAGCAGTTGTTGGCGCAGAAATGACAGGTGGTCGTTTCGTCGTTCTTGGTTTGGTATTCGAGGTCGATGGCCGCGTCCAAGCCGATGAACGTGGACGAACCGCGCCGGCGGACGACGCGCAGTGTTTCCATCGCCGCGCCAATCGCTCCGGCTTCGCCGCAGTGCGGGTGGACGTAGACCTCTGCGTTGGGGACGCGCTCTTTGATGTAGTCGACCTGCGCTTTGACGGCGGCCTTGTTGTATTGAGTTCCGCCCTGCAGAACGAACTTGCGACCAAGAGCGGCCATTCGCGGAACGCCAACGACGTACTGCCAAACGTTCTTGGGGAGCACCTGAGCGAGTCCGGCGAGAAGCTCCTCTTTGCTGAAGCCCTCCTTCTGGAAGTTCACGCGGTCGGTGTCGAGGAAGACCGCGCAGCCATAGCTGAACTTCGGCGCGAGATCGGCTTTGAACGCGTTGTCTGCGTACTCGGTAACGGGCAGCCCGAACTGGTCGGCCATCGCCTGAAGCAACATCCCGTTACCGGCGGAGCACTGGTTCGAAAGCTTGAACGTCTTGATGTCACCGTTTTCCATGAACAGGACCTTGATGTCCTGCCCACCGATGTCGCAGATGACGTCAACATCACCGAAATAGTGCGTGGCGCTCATCATATGGGCGACGGTCTCGACGATGTTCACGTCGGCCCTCACACACTCTTCGAGGACATCGGCGGCGTACCCGGTTGCGCCAAACCCGAGGACTTCGATCTCGGCACCCTTCGCGTTCATCCGACCGCGTAGCTCGCGAAGAAGCTCCTTGGCGTCTTGAATCGGGTTGCCCTTCGAGAGCGTGTAGGCCTTCATCAAGACCTCCCCGTCTTCGCTCAAGAGCACTGCCTTGGACGACGTGCTGCCGCCGTCGAGGCCGATGATGGCGCGAACCGTGTCGGTGGTGGGCTCGGGCTCGACGAACATAGGGATGTCGTAGGCTTGGATGAACTGCTCGAGCTCCGCGTCGTCGCGCGCGAGCGGTGGCCCGGCGCTTTCGCCAAGGCGCTCCTTCCGGCCCTCGGTGATGTACCGGCGAAGGCCATCGAGACCAGCGTAGACACCCACGTTGGCGGGTTCGTGCATGCCGTACATGACGGCACCGTACGCAGCGTAGAGCGCCGCGTTCTCAGGCACGGGGATGAGCTCCTCGATCGGAACGTCCTTCGGGTAGTCGTAGCCGCGCTCGTCCCAAGTCTCGGGGATGCGCTTGCGCCAGCATTCCTGAAGGAACGGGAGGAAGGTATTCGGCCCACCGAGAAGCAACACCTTGTGCCGAAGCGTGTTGCCGCGAGTGAGGACCGACAGATTCTGCATGACGATCGCATCGGCCAGCGAGCACATGATCTCGTTGGACGGGATACCGGTCTTCACGAGGTTGACGATGTCGGTTTCGGCGAAAACGCCACACTTCGCCGCAACGTGGTGAAGATGCTTGTCGTCGAAGTGGAGCTCGAGTGTCTCCTCGGAGGGCATGCCGACTTTGATCATGCACTTGTCGATCGTCGCACCGGTGCCCGAGGCGCACTTGTCGTTCATCGAAGCGATGGCGGACTTGTCGCCCGTCTTCTCGTTCTCCTTGAAGACGATGATCTTTGCGTCCTGGCCTCCGAGCTCGACGACTGAGCCCGCATCGGGATGAAGCGTCTCGACGGCCAGCGTGACGGAGTTGACCTCCTGCACGAACTTGGCGCCCAGAGGCTCTTCTAGTGGTTTGGCTCCCGAACCGGTCGCGAATACGCGCACGTCGTTGCAGCCCGACTCGGTCAGGATCTGCCCAATGCGCACCATGAAGTCGAGAACGCACTCGGCCTGCTTCGTGTGGTGACGCTGGTAGTCACTCCAAACGATGTCTTTCGTTTCCGGATCAACGATGACGGCCTTGACCGTCGTGGACCCAACGTCCAGCCCTACTATCGCTCTATCCATCAGAACGGCTACACCCTTCCCTCGTACCGTCAGGCAGGTAAACACACGGTCTCGTGAAAGTCACGCGACTTGACTTGCAAAGGAGGAACGCCGAAGTCACACCAGGGCTCCATGGGCAAAGTCCTCATCATAGGCGCCGGCGGAGTCGGCGGAGTCGTCACGCATAAATGCGCCGACGACGCCGACACGTTTTCGGAAATCACGCTCGCTAGCCGCACTTTGTCGCGCTGCGAGAAGATCCAGAAACAGGTGCGAGAGCTCCGGGGCCGTGACATTGAAATCGCGCAAGTCGATGCCGATGACGTCGCACAAACGGTCGCGCTGATCAAACGCGTGAAGCCCGACCTCCTGATCAACGTCGCCCTGCCCTATCAAGACCTGGCTCTCATGGACGCCTGCCTCGAAACCGGAGTCGACTACCTCGACACCGCGAACTACGAGCCTCCGGACGAGGCCAAGTTCGAGTACAAGTGGCAATGGGCCTACCAGGACCGCTTCGAATCGGCCGGACTCATGGCGCTGCTCGGCTCGGGCTTCGACCCCGGCGTCACCAACACCTTCTGTGCTCACGCGCAGAAGAACCTCTTCGACGAGATCGACACGATCGACATACTCGACTGCAACGGCGGCGATCACGGACACCCCTTCGCGACCAACTTCAACCCGGAGATCAATATCCGCGAGATCACGCAGCCGGGCCGCTACTGGGAGAGCGGCGAGTGGGTGGAGATCGAAGCGATGTCGGAGTCGCGCATGTTCGACTTCCCCGGGGTGGGTGAACGCAAGGCGTACTTGCTCTATCACGAAGAGCTCGAATCGCTCGTTCGGAACATCGGCGGCCTCAAGCGTATTCGGTTCTGGATGACGTTTGGCGACGAGTACATCACCCACCTCCGGGTGCTGCAGAACGTCGGGATCACCAGCATCGAGCCGATGGAGTTCGAAGGTCGCGAGATCGTTCCGATTCAGTTTTTGAAGGCGCTGCTTCCCGACCCGTCGACGCTCGGTGAGAACTACACGGGGAAGACCAGCATCGGTTGTCTGATCGAGGGTCGCAAAGACGGTCAGCCTCGCAAGGTGTTCATCTACAACATCTGCGATCACGAGGAATCGTGGAACGAGGTGCGCGCACAAGCGGTGTCGTACACCACCGGCGTGCCGACGATGGTGGGCGCCAAGATGATGCTGACGAACAAATGGCGCGGGCGCGGCGTCTTCAACATCGAGCAACTCGACCCTGAGCCGTTCCTCGAGGAGCTCGCGCTTCGCGGGCTTCCTTGGCACGTCAAGGAGATGTAGTGCGCGCGTGTGAGCAGCTCGATCTCAGCCGCGTGGATTCGCCGGCCTACGTGATCGACCTCGCCATGCTGGAGCGAAACTTGGAGCTGCTCGCACACGCCCAGGCAGCCGCGGGGGCGACGATTCTCCTCGCTCTCAAGGGCTTTGCAGCCTGGTCGACGTTTCCGCTAGTCGGGAAGTACCTGGATGGGGTTGCCGCGAGCGGGCCCGATGAGGCGCGCCTCGGACGCGAAGAGCTCGACAAACAGGTCCACACGTACTGCCCGGCGTTCGACGAGCGGTCGCTGCGAGAGACGATCCGGTATTCGGATCACGTCGTCTTCAACTCGGCATCGCAGATCGATCGCTTCCGCTCGATCATCGAGGAGCACGCGCACGACGTCAGCTTTGGTGTGCGGGTCAATCCTCAGCACTCGGAAGTCGACGTTCCGTTGTACGACCCGTGCGCCCCTGGCTCTCGCTTGGGCGCGACCAAGAAGCAGCTCCTGAGAGCCCAGCTTCGCAACATCGACGGGCTCCACTTTCACACACTGTGTGAGCTCGGTGCCGATGCGCTCGAACGTACGCTTGCCGTGGTCGAAGAGGAGCTCGCACCGTGGCTCGCCAAAGCCAAATGGGTCAACTTCGGCGGCGGACACCACATCACGAAACCGGGCTACGACGTAGGACTGCTGGTCGATCTCATCCGCAACTTCCGGCACCAGCATCAGGTCGACGTGTACCTCGAGCCCGGGGAGGCGATCGGTTTGAACACCGGCGTCCTAGTCGCTTCCGTGCTCGATATCGTCGAGAACGACGGACCGATCGCGGTTCTCGACACGTCGGCAACGGCCCACATGCCCGATGTGCTGGAGATGCCTTACCGGCCGGAGGTTCGGGGAGCATCGGAACCGGGCCGACTAGCGCACACGTACCGTCTCGGGGGACTGAGCTGTCTCGCCGGCGACATGGTTGGCGCGTATTCGTTCGCCCAGCCTCTGAGCATCGGAGACAAGCTCGTCTTCGAGGACATGGCCCACTACACGATGGTGAAGACCACGACGTTCAATGGCGTGAGGCTCCCGTCCATCGCCCTGTTCGACCCCCGCGAAGACTCGTATCGAGTGCAGCGCGCATTCGGCTACGAGGATTACCGAAATCGCCTCTCTTGAGCCTTGAACTTCGGTAGAGACCGGTAAGACTCGTCCGATGGCCACCTTCTCCGATTTCACGACGTTTGCAAGCGAAACCGGCGCACGGCTGAGCGACCAGCCTCTGCTCTTCGAGACTACGCAGCGCTTCGATGCGACGCAGCAAGAGCTCTTCAACTACGTCAGCGATATCGACAAGCTGAGCGACTGGATTTGGGCCGCGAAGAAGAGCTGGCCCGACAACAGCAACGCGGAGGTTCCCGGACAAGTTGGAGCGGTTCGAGTGATTCAAGGCCCGGTCGGGGAGCCCGTGCGCGAGGTCATCAAGGCCTATGAGGCGCCGCGCATGCTCGCCTACTCAGCCAGCAACGCAGCTTTCTTGGGCATGTGCACCGACCACTTGGGCGTCTTGACCTGTGAGCCACACCCTGGCGGCGGCACCGTGGTGTGCTGGCAGGCGTATGGACGGCTCGCTCGAAATCGCGCCAAGGCATGGGGGGGCAGAAAGCTGTTTCAAGTCGCGCTCAGCAACGGTATGAAGAACCTGGAGCGAAAGTTCGCTCCTCGCTGAGCGCATGGAGCTCATCCGCAGCAACCGAACCGAAGCCCTCGCAGACGCCCTCGCCGCGAAGGTTCGCCACCATCCGCTCGCTCCGTTCGAGAAGGACGTCGTGGTCGTCCAGAGCCGCGGCATGGAGCGTTGGCTCATGCTCGCGCTGACCGAGCGGCTCGGCGTCTGGGCGAACCCCTGGTTTCCTTTTCCACGCGCATTCATCGAATGGCTCCTCGAACACCTAGATGCTGGACCATCCGACCAAAGCAAAGCCTACGACCGGACTCGACTGAAGTGGACGCTAGCGGAGCTGCTCCGTACCGACGCTCCGCGCGATCTCGCGAGCTACCTGTCGAAGTCGAGCGGCGACGACCGTGTGCTGCGGCTGGCGACAACCGTGGCCTCGGCCTTTGACGAATACGTCATGTACCGCCCGGATCTACTCGGGCGATGGGCACGGGGCGAGGAAGACGGTTGGCAAGCGGAGCTCTGGCGACGGGTGGTCCAGGAGCTGGGACCACACGATCTCGCGTCTCGCATCGACGCGGGCGTGAAGGCGCTAGGTCGAGGGAACGTGGGCTCGAAGCTTCCGCTTCGGCGGGTGCAATTGTTCTCGCTCGAAACCTTGCCGCCCCTCTTCATGCGGTTCTTCAGCGAGCTCGGTCGCGCAGTGCCGACGAGCCTCTACTCGCTGGAGCCATCGAACCAGTACCTCGGGGATGTTGGATCGAAATCCGAGCGAGCTGCGACGGGCACCGACAACATCGACGGACACGCCTTCCTTTCCGACGTTGGTCGACTGTCTCGAGACTTTCAACAACTCCTCATCGAGGTCGACGAATGTTTCGACGACCGAGTCGACCTCTTCCAATCCCCTGGGCGTTCGACGCTGCTCCGCTCGCTTCAGTCGGACATACTCGAGTTCAAGAGCCGGCCGACGAATGGCGGGCAACGGATCATCGACCCGAGCGATGGCTCGATCTCGACGCATGCATGCACCGCGCCGATGCGTGAAGCGGAGGTGCTGCACGACCTCATACGCGCAGCGCTCGAAGAGGACCTTAGCCTTCGCCCGGAAGACATCGTCGTGATGACACCGGACCTCGACGCGTACGCCCCGGTGTTCCGCGCGGTGTTCGGCGAACGAGAAGGCAATCAGATCCCCTTTGAGGTGCACGATCGAAAGACCCGGGAAGACGCTTCGTTCTACGACGACTTCCTGGCGGTGCTGGAGGTGCTCGACTCCCGGTTCTCGGTACTGGACGTCGTACGGTTGATGGACGCGGCCTCGATGCGTGAAGGCTTCCGGTTCACCCAGGACGAGCGCGCGCGGCTTACCGACCTGCTCGCGGCCGCCGGCGTTCGTTGGGGTATCGACGCCGATCACAGGGCGGAGCTCGGCTTCCCGAAGGAGCCACTGCACACCTGGCAGGCCGGCTTGGACAGGCTTTTTCTGGGTTTCGCTTCCGTTCCAGACTCCATGGAAGTGTTCCGAGGGCTGCTCCCCCGTGGCGCACCCAACCTCGGCGATGCTGCGCTGCTCGCGCGTTTGGCCCGCCTCTGCGATGTGCTGTTCGGCCTCCAGCGTGGGACGCGCCGACCGCTCCGCCTCGATGCGTGGGCAACCGAGCTCGGCGGGCTCTGCTCCGAGCTGTTCTCGGAAGACGACGACACAAGCACTGCAGTCCGCGTGCTTCGAGACGCGCTCGACAATCTTCGAGCGCTGGCCAGCGGCGGTGGCTACACGGGCGTGGTTTCTCTCAAGACCGTACGGAGGGAGCTGAGCTCATGGCTGGTTCGGGAGACGCCCGCCGTTGGGTTTCTTCGTCGTGGCGTGACGCTCACCGAGCTGGTCCCGCTCCGCTCGGTTCCATTCGAGGTCGTGTGCCTCGTGGGAATGAGCGAGGACGCGTTCCCTCGCTCAGACGACCGTCCGAGCTTCGACCGTGCCCGCGACGAGCATCGTCCGGGCGACCGCAACAAGCGCGACGACGACCGTCACTCCTTTCTCCAAGCGCTGCTCTGCGCACGCGCGCGTTTGATCATCACATACAGCGCACCTGCAACCAGCCTCCGAACCGGGGCGAACGCATCGCCGGTAGTTTGGGAGCTCCGGGAGACCGTCAACGAGTACTATCGGGCCGAAGACGCCGGGGAGCTCCTCGAGCCCATCGTCCATCCGCTCGATGCGTTCGACCCTCGCTATTTCGGCGCCGGGGATCTTCCTCAGAGCTTCTCGGAGCGATACGCCGAAATCGCACGCACCGTGGCGACCCGGCCGATCCCACGACCGCGGATCGAGCTGGTAGCGCCGATCGGAGACCCCGCGTCAACGCTGTCAGTGGGCGAGCTCACGAGCTGGTTGTGGAATCCGATGGCGGCGTTCATCGAGGAAATCTTGGGGGCTCGGTTTGGAAGCGCCGAGCTTTATGAGCCGACGGGCGCGCTAACCGATCTCTCGCCGCTCAACGCATCGAGTGTTGGCAACGAGGCGCTCCGCGCCGGCTTGCAGTCGGACGCCTTGGAAGCGTACCTCAGGGCCTCTCCGGAGTTCCCAGACGGTAGCTGGGGCGCGCTCGAGCGGCGCCGCCTGAACCAAGAGATCGAAGCCGTGCATGCGAAAGAGCGCGGCTTGCTTGGTGGCGAAGCAGTGCGGCCGGAGCTGCTCGATGTGGGCGTGGCTGGAACGACGCTTGCGGCGCGACTCGACGGGGTTGGTGGGGAGTATCGCGTCGTCTCGAGGTTCACGAAGGCCGGGAGGCGCGCGGAGCTCGCTACTTGGGTGGAACACTTGCTGATGCAGTGCTCGGACGGATCACTGCCCGAAACGACTCACCTCGTGCTTCGCGGCGATCAGTCGAGTGCCAAGGTCGTTTCGTTCGAACCGGTCCGAGAGCCGCGCCAGGAGCTCGAGGCGCTCATCCAGCTTCATCGGTCTTCACGAGAGAGGCCGCTCCCGTTACTCGAGAGAGCATCGCGCGCATTCGCGGACGCTTTCGAGGACGGAGCGGAAAAGGCCTTCAAAGCTGCTCAGAAGGCGCTCGTCGGCCAGCGCCAATGGGACGAGCGACTGGCCTTCGTGCTCGGTCCTGAGGATCCGTTCACCGACATGGAGTTCGCGGAGGCTTTTCAACGCGCAGCACTCGCGGTCTACCGACCTCTCTTGAAGCATCGGAGTGAGCGATGACCGCTCGATCGCCGGAGCTCATTCCTCTCGACGCACCAACGCTCGTCGAGGCAAGCGCCGGGACGGGCAAGACGTACGCCATCACGACGTACTTCGTTCGAGCAATCCTCGAAGACGACCTCACGCCCGACAAGATCCTCGTCCTTACGTACACCAAGGCAGCAACGGCCGAGCTTCGAGCCCGCGCACGCGCCCGGCTCGCAAGAGCCTTGACCCTGATCAACGGGCCGCCGGATGCGCCGGACGCGCTCTTCGCGGTCGTGAGTGACGCGGTGGAGCGGCTCGGGGCACCCGCTGTCGAGCGCAAACTGCGATCTGCCCTCGGGCAGATGGATCAAGCCGCGATTCTGACGATTCACGGGTTTTGCCAACGACTGCTCAAGGAACACCCGCTGTCCTTCGGAGTCGAGCTGGAGTTCGAAGTGGCCGAGAACGTGGCGTCGCTTCACGCGGACCTCGCCGTCGATTTCTGGTCGACCGAGCTCTACGACCAACCCGAGTGGCTGTTGCAAAGGCTTCGCGCCGACAAGGTGACGATCAACCACTTAGAGCGGCTCGCCAACATTGCGACGATCCCGGGAATCGAGGTCATCGGACCGGCGCCTCGGCCGATCGACGACGGCGCCGTGCGCCAGGTGTTCGAGTTGCAGCGGCGGGCGGGGGTACTTTGGCGAGATCACCGTCGAGCGATCCTCGAACTGCTTCAGAGTGAGGGACTCTACGCGTCGATCTACAAGGAAAAGAGCATCCGTGAGCTCTGGGCCCCGGAGCTGGACCGTCTATTCGAGCGAACGACTCTCGAAAGGCTGCCAAAGCATTTCAAATGGCTCTGTGCCACCAACCTCGAGAAGAAGACGAAGAAGAATAGCGAGCCGCCGGAGCATCCGTTCTTCGATGCATGCGAAGAGCTCGTCGCGGCGCACGAACAAATCGAGCCCATGCTGGCGTACGCGGTCCATGCGTTCCAGCAGCGGTTCTGCGACTTCGTTCGCCACCGCTCGCGTGCGCGGCGCGATGAGTCTGCGATCTACTCGTTCGACGACCTGTTGACGACGGTGCACACGACCGTCGTCGAGAGTGAAACGGTCGCAAGAACCATCCGCAACGCGTATCCGATCGCTTTGGTCGACGAGTTTCAGGACACCGACTCGGTGCAGTATGGGATCTTCCGCGCGATCTATGGTGATGGCGCTGCGGTCTATGTGGGTGATCCGAAACAAGCGATCTATGCGTTTCGCGGTGCCGACGTCTTTTCGTATATCGAGGCGGCAAAGGATGTAGGCGAGCGGAGACACACACTCGGGACCAACCGGCGATCGGACCCGGGCGTGGTGCGGGCCGTCAACGCCTTGTTCTCCCGTTTGGTTCCACCCTTCTTGATCGAGGGAATCGGTTTCGAGGACGCAAGCGCGCATGAAGCCGAGAACCGCACGACGCTCGCCCCGTCGTTCGACGTAGTGCTTCTCGGCGCCGATGATCTCGACGGACCGACCGCTTCCTCCGTTGCGCCAATCGTGGCAAACGAGGTCGCGCTGATGCTCGAGTCCGGCGCATTGATCGAAGGTCGACCCGTACACGCCGGAGACATCGCTGTGCTCTGCCGGAGCAACAAGCAAGCCATCGCCGTGACGAAGGCCTTACGAGACTTGAACCTTCCGACGTCTCTCGACGGGGGTGCGAGCGTGCTGAGCACTGAGGTCGCGGCCGACCTCGGGGTGATTCTCGAAGCGGCACTGCTGCCGGGCGACTCTCGCGCAGTGCGAAGGGCGTTGCTGACCTCGCTGGTGGGGGTCTCTGCGTTCGATCTCGCGTCGATGGATGACGACGCGTGGTCTGCTTGGGTTTCACGGTTTCGCGAATGGAACGACACCTGGCACACCCAAGGCGTTCTCCGGTGCCTCAAAGACATGCTTGGCAGCACCGGCGCAGAGGTGTTGATCGCGTCTCGCGCGACAGCTCGTCGCGACCTCACGGACCTGCTGCACCTCCAAGAGCTTCTGCTCCGGGGCGAACGCGAGCGGGACCGCGATCCGGTCGCATTGATGCAGTGGTTCCGGCGGCTCAACGACGGCACGCAAGATGAAGGCATGCTTGCGATGGAAGATCTGCAGCAGCGTCCCGATGCGGAGGCGGGGGCCGTTCGGGTGACCACGATCCACAAGAGCAAAGGGCTCGAGTATGGGATCGTATTCTGTCCGTTCACTTGGAACGATGCCGGGCTCTTTTGGTTCGACCACAGGGCGGTGAAGTTCCATGACCAAGCTGGCAAGCTGAAGATCGACCTCGGCTCCGAGGCCCAGGCTGACCATCTGACCGAGAGCAAGCGAGAAGCCGCTTCTGAGGCCCTCCGCCTTCTGTATGTCGCTGTGACGCGCGCGAAGCATCAGTGCACGCTGTTCTGGGGCCCAGGATACCGCTGGAAGGACTCAGCCCTCGCGTATCTACTTCACGACGCCGACTCGCTCGGAAAGCTCGACGAAGACGGGATGCGCGCCGACGTCGAAGCCTTCGTTGCCAAAGTGAGGGGCGACGCGGGCTGCCGGCCGCCGAGATCCGAGCGGGCAACGCCGCGTCATGACGAGCACTCCGGACCGGAGCTCACGGCCCGACCAAAGCTCCGCCGATTCGATCTTTCGTCGCGCATTGCCAGCTTCACGAGCTTGACCGGGCACGACGAACACGGGACGGGGCCGTCGGTCCCGGCAGCGACTTCACCCCTGTTTGCAGACCTTCCGGGCGGCGCACGCACTGGCCTCTTGCTGCACTCCATCTTCGAACGCGCGGAGCTCGACGCGCTCGATTCGAAAGACGGACACGCTTTGATCGAGAAGCAACTCGCCCTCTTCGGCTTCGACTCGCACCTGACTGCGTCCGTCCAGCGCGATCTCGTCACGGTCGCGTCTACTCCGGTCGCAGCCGACTCGTCGCTCCCGGCACTCGCGGAGCTCGGTCGCGACCGTCAGCTTCGGGAGTTGGAGTTCACGCTGGCGGTCGAGCGCCCGAAGATCGAAGACCTGGCAGAAGTGCTGAAACAGCACGGCGCACCCGCCGACGCGCCTGGCTACCACGAACGCCTCGCCCGAGTCGGCGGCCACCCGTTGCGGGGGTTCTTGCGAGGATTCATCGATTTGATGTTCGAGTGGGAGGGCCGGTGGTACGTCGCGGACTACAAGTCGAATCGATTGCCCACCTATGAGCCCTCCTCCGTGATCGAAGCCGCGCAACGCGAGCACTATGTATTGCAAGGCCAGCTCTACTCGATCGCGGCGCATCGCTACTTACGACAACGCGACCCGAGCTATGACCCAGAAGAGAACTGGGGCGGCGCGTTGTTCTTGTTCGTTCGCGGGATGAATGGCCCGGAGAGTGCGGGCTCGAGCGTGTTCTTCGACGAGCAGTCGCCGGAGTTGCTCGATGCGGTGGACGCATGGCTGGGAGGTCGCGATGGATCTCGATGAGCTTCGTTCGGTCGGCTTGGTGGAGCTCCTCGACGTGGAGCTCGCGAGGGCGCTGTCACGTCTGGGCGGAACGGAGAGCCCCAACGTTGGACTGGCGATTGCCCTCACGAGCCGCAACGTGCGACGCGGGCACGCGTGCTTGCCGCTGAGAGCGGCGGCGAGCGAGCTTTGGCCGCAACCGGTTCTTGTGCCCGGCGCCTTGCCGGAAGCTTCGAAGTGGGCGGATGAGCTTCGACGCAGTGCGCTCACACAGGGTGGCCCGCTGGTGCTCGATGGGAAGGACCGCCTCTATCTTCGACGCTACTGGGAGCTCGAAAGGGATATCGCCCGGCAGTTGGCTGCGAGAAAGAGCCGTCACGTTCTCCCTGAGGCCCGGGCGTGGCTCGACTCCACACTCGACCGACTGTTCCCGGGAATCGAGACCGCTCCGCAACGACGTGCCGCAGAGAACGCCATCGTCCACTCGGTGTCACTCCTCTGTGGTGGCCCAGGGACCGGCAAGACGACGACGGTCGCGTCGATCATTGCAATGATTGTGGAGCGCGATTTGCGAGACAAGGGCCAGCCACCAAGCGTCATGCTCCTTGCGCCGACCGGCAAGGCCGCGGCGCGACTGGGTCAGGCCGTTCTCGGTGCCAAAGCGCGGATCGATGCGCCACCTCACGTGCTCGAATGTATTCCTACGGAGGCGTCAACGGTGCACCGGGCGCTCGGGATGCGGAGAGAGGGAATGCGTTTCTCGAGGAGCGCGGACCTTCCACTCGAGGCCGACGTGATCGTGCTCGACGAGGCCTCGATGATCGACTTGGCCTTGATGCGACAACTCCTCGATGCTGCGCCGCACGATGCGACGCTATTGATCGTCGGAGACCCAGACCAACTGACGTCGGTGGAGGCAGGATCCGTGCTTCGGGACTTGGTCGAAGCAAGCGACCAGACCTGGTGGAAGGACCGAGTCACACACTTGACCAAGACCTGGCGCTACGATGAAACTGAGCCACTCGGACGACTGGTGCGAGCCATCCGCGAGGGCAGCGCGGGGAGTGTCGACTCGCTCTTGAGCGCCGCGGACACCCACGACCTGGCTTGGCTACCCTACAGCGAACTGTCTTCAGAGCTTGATCGCGCAGTCGAATTTTGGGCGGAGACTTCGAGCGCAACCGATCCCGCGGTGCACTTCGACCTCCGGAGCCGCTACGTGATGCTCACGCCGTATCGCCACGGTCGCATCGGCACGGCCGAGCTCGGCTTCGCAATTCAAGAGCGGCTCCGCCGGAGCGGAGCTCAGCCTCTAGTGACGCCCATCATCATCGAACAGAACAGCCAAGAGCTTCGCGTGTTCAACGGAGACTTCGCGATGCTCCGGGCCGGCGAGACGCCTACCGTAGTCGTGCAAAGCGACTCTCAAGAGCCGCGGGAGATCGCGGAAGCGCGACTGCCACGCTACGCCAACGCGTTCGCGTTGAGCGTGCACAAGTCGCAAGGCTCTGAGTTCGATGAGGTGTTGGTCGTGCTACCAGAAGAGGACGCGCCGCTGCTCACCCGCGAGCTGCTCTACACTGCTGTCAGTCGCGCAAAGAAGCGGGTGCGTATCGTCGGTCCAAAGGAGATCGTGCTCGCCGCGCTCGGCCGCCGGGCTCGACGCGACTCCGGGCTGGTGGACGCGATCGGCGAGCAGACGCCTAGCTAGTTCCGGCGAGGTCGACGAGCCAGGTCGCGCTCAGGCTGCCTGCGGTGGCCAAGCCCTGCGAATCTTCCGGGCGACCTTGGCAGCGACCTCTTCATCGATCGGCTGCGTGGGGTCCGCACCCAACTGACGGAGAATCACTTTGCAGTGAGCGGGGTTCCAGTTGAGGAGCTTAGCCAGCTCTCGGAGGTCGTAAGTTTGCATGACGTCCATCGCGCGCTTCCTTTACTAACCGTAAATTTATAGCGCGAAATGAAACGTGATCCAAGAACTTAATTGTCATTTAGTAAATAAGCAGCGATGCCCAATAAGCCCAACAATATCATGGTGATGACAAGCCATCCGGGACCGCGAATCCCGGCCGCAGGCGCGGGATCGGGCGGTGGGGCTAGCGGGGGGCCTTCGACTGGCTGGGCAGCGAGGAACTCCTCGATGAGTCGGGTCGCCTCTTCGACCTGATCGACCTCGACACGGATCTCCGTCCCGTGGCGCAAGCGGTCGGTAATGCCCGGGTAGGCCGTATCACGGTGATTGACGAGGACGGCGGCGATCCCGGCGGATTCGAGCGCCTCCTGAAGGGCTAACGCCTGAACTTCGTCGTCGGTCTCGTAAACGTTTCGTGTCTCCATGGTCCTACTTCGATTGCACAAAAGGAGGCACAGGACAATCGAGCCCGTCCCCGATGGCGCGGAGCAGCTCGGCCTCTCTGTCGGTCACCTCGTCGTCCGCCATCACCGTCGCCGCACACGCGAGCATGATGCTCTTCTTGAGCGCCGGCGCCGCGGCATCGTAGCGGCGCAGCGCCTCGTCGACTGCGGAAAGACGGTAATCGCTCAAAGGCATGATCTCCGCTTCGAAGAGCTGCAGCGCGCGGGCACCATGGTGAAACGCGCGGATCGCGTCGTCCTCGGTTCGACTTCCCACGCGCGCGAGCGTTGAGAGCAACACACGCGCATCTGGAAGCAGCTTCTTCAGCGAACGGAAACGCACAGGGGTCGGACCCATGCCTTCGAAGTAGCGCGTGAGATGACGTTGGATCATGCGGCTCAGTGTGTACTCAAACAGATCGATGCGGCGATCGCTGCGCATCAACACGTCGACAGCGCCGCGGAAGCGATGGTACTCGGAGAGCGACAGCGTCCGCAGCGTAGGCATCATCATGTCGATGAGCGCGATCTTCTCAGCGGACGCGAGGTTCGAAGCCTCGGAATGAAAGCGGAGCGAGAGATCCGCCGTCTGCGGGTCGGTGAGCTCGGCGAGCGCGACGATCTCCGCGCCACGAAGCCCCTCATCGTGCGCTAGCAGGAGACCGAACACCATGGCTTGGGCCATGGGGGCTTGATGCACCGCGTGGCGCCACATCTCGGGAAGCGCCGCGTGAAGCGAGCGAGCGAACACGATCTGCTCGGGGCGAGGGCTCCCGATGTGTGCGATCGCCTGGCTTACCGCCTCTTCGGTGGGCGCTTCCGCAAAAGCGGTGACGTCACCGGGAGGCGAGTCCGGAGGGGTGCTCAGCCCGTCCGCGATTTGCGGAACCTCGACTTCGGGGAACTGGCCGTCCCAATAGGGCTCGAGCTTGCGAATCCGGAGCTCGAGCGGTGGGTGCGTCCGAAAGATCCCGGCGAACAGTCGAAGCCGCCGAATTGCGTCGGAGAAGAAGATGTGACTTGCCTCGTCCGCTTTCGGAGTCCCGAGGTAGGAGCCCGGCGCCGCGCCACCGATCTTCTTGAGCGCTCCTGCCAAGCCGTCGGCGTCGCGTGTGAACTGCACGGCGGAAGCATCGGCGAGGAGCTCTCGTTGACGTGAGATCGCGCTCTGCAGCATGCGGCCGAAGAAGACGCCGACCGAGCCGATGACGAGAAGACCGAGCCCCACGAGAAGGACGCCTCCTCCTTCCTTCTTGCTGCTGGTGCGCGAGCCTCGTAGCAAGAAACGGCCGATCAGTGCCAACAGGAAGATGCCGTGCAGCAACCCGATCGCGCGGAGGTTTATGCGGGAGTCTCCGTTCAATATATGGCTGAACTCGTGCGCGATCACGCCCTGAAGCTCTTGCCGACGTAGCAACTGAAGGGTTCCGTGCGTGACGCCGATAGCGGCGTCACTCGTCGTCTTCCCGGCCGCGAAAGCGTTGATGCCTGGCTCTCGGTCCAGAACGAATACGTCAGGCGTCGGCACACCGGACGCGATCGCCATTTCCTCGACTACGTTGAGCAGGCGGCGCTCCTCGAGCTTGGTCGAGTCGGGTTCGACCTGGCGGCCGCCCAAACTTCGCGCAAGCGCGGAACCACCATCGCGAAGTTGCGCCGTCTTGTAGAGAGAGCCGAGGCCGACGACGACACCCGTGCTGGTGCAGGCAAAGAGGAACACCGCGGGGTTCCAGAAAGCCGACACTAGGCCGGTGATGCTCTCATAGCGTCCTGTCATGTAGGCCACGCCCTGTACGTCTGTTGAGACGAGCGAATAGACGATCTGCGCGAGCACATAGACCGCCGCCATGACTCCGACGACGGCTATCGCGAAGAGGACGGCGAGGCGCACGGTACGCTTGCGCGCCTGGGCCTGCTCCTCGAAGAAGTCCATGGCTTAGAACTGAACTTTGACGGGCTCGCGCTGGCCTTCGTCTTCAACCTCGAAGAACTCGGCCCGCTGAAACCCGAACATGCCCGCAACGATGTTCGAAGGCACCATTTCGCATTTGTTGTTGTAGCGCATGACCGCATCGTTGTAGGCCTGGCGAGCGAACGCGATCTTGTTTTCGGTCGTGGAGAGCTCTTCCGAGAGCTGCATCATGTTCTGATTCGAGCGGAGCTCTGGGTACGCCTCGGACAAGGCGAAGAAGCGCCCCAAGACACCCGTCAGGCCTGCCTCCGCGCTCGAGAGCCCCTTCATGGCCGCGGCGTTGCCGGGGTCGGCTGCGGCCTGCTGGCGAGCGGCGTCGGCCGAATTGCGAGCGGCGATCACCGCTTCTAGCGTGCCGCGTTCGTGGGAGAGAAACGCTTTGGCCGTTTCGACCAGGTTGGGGATCAAGTCGTGCCGCCGCTTGAGCTGAACGTCGATTTGAGCGAACGCGTTCTTGAAACGGTTTCGGAGATTGACGAGCCCGTTGTACATGCTCGCAAACCACGCGACGAGAACGCCAGCAAACACCAGCAAACCGATCAGCAAACCCATGGCTTCCCCCTTGCCCAGAAGATGACTCCTTCAGTCTAAGTGGGAGCCCCTATAAACTCAAATCCGAATGGAATCGGACAAGACGGTGTTGATCACGGGCGCGAGCACCGGCATCGGCCTGGCTACGGCGCGCTCTCTCTGCAGAACTGGATACCGGGTGATCCTCACTGCGCGACAAAGCTAACTGCCCCGCTTCGCCTCACACGCGATCGAGGAGTCGTCGCAGGTTCGGATCTTCCCCTGGATGTGACGAAGGCTGAAGAGCGTGCGGCCGCACTCGCAGAAGCCGAGCGCGATTGGGGCGGCGGCGACGTGTTGATCAACAACGCCGGGGTGTCGTATCGCGCCGTCGTCGAGCACGTCGCGGAAGACGAACGGCTGGCGCAGATGAACGTGAATTTCCGGTCGCGCATGGAAATGATTCGTATGGTACTGCCGCACATGCGGGAGAAGGGCGCCGGTCGTGTCATCACGATCAGTTCCGTGGGTGGCATGATGGCGATGCCCACGATGGCTGTGTACAGCGCGTCCAAGTTTGCTCTCGAGGGGGCGCATGAGGCGCTTTGGTACGAAGTTCGACCATGGAACATCCGCGTGAGCCTCGTGCAGCCGGTTTTCGTCGACTCCGATGGCTTTCAGAAGGTTCGGTACACCGTGGAAAGCGATCGCTCGGAGCACGAGCTCGCTGAGCCCTACCACGAGCACTACTTCAACATGAGCCCATTCATCGGGAAGCTGATGCGCATTTCGAAGGCCACCCCCGAGTCGGTTGCGAGGGTGGTGATCAGAACGATTGGTCGCCGGCGCCCACCACTTCGCGTGCCGGCCACCATGCACGCAAGGGTGTTCGCGTTGCTCCGGCGCATCCTGCCACGTACCACTGGCTGCTTTACCAAATGCTTCCCAACGTGCGCACGTGGGGGCCGTCAGAAGAGCGGATCTCTGCGCTTCCGAGCGTGACCGACGGCAGCGAAGGCTGGTCAGCGCCGGTGGCGCTCGATGTACTTCTTCTTCTCGCGCACGCCCTTCCGCTCCATCGCGGGCATGAGAACGCGGCGCATGGCGGGCACCAAGTAGCCGAGGGTCGCGAGCTTGCCGGTGAACGCGGGCTTGGTTCGTTCCCTTGCGCCATCCACCGCGGACTCGAGAACCAAATCAGCGATCTCGTCGGCGGTGCTCATGGGCTGGGCGAACACGATCGGCGGAACGGTCTCGATGATGCTCGGGTCGGTAATGAAGCCCGTGTCGACGGGGCCGGGCGACACGACGCTGATGCGGATGTTGGTGTCGCGAAGCTCTTCTGCGACCGCGAAAGAGAAGATCCGGAGGGCGAACTTGGTCGCCGAATAGGTCGCTTCATCGTCGAGGGGGAAGCGGCCGGCAAGCGAGGCGACGTTGACGACACTCCCGGAGCCCTGAGAACGCATCGTCGGCAATGCCAAGCGCGTCAGCACCATCGGGGCTCTTAGGTTGACGTGGATCATCTGGAGGATGTCGTCCATGGGGGTGTTCTCGTAGGCGCCGCGGAAGTTGTGCGCGGCGTTATTCACGAGCACGTCGATGCTACCAAAGTGCGAGACGGCCTCTTGAAGCAGATGCTTGCAAGCCCCGATGTCCGAGATGTCGGTCGGCACCGCGTGCGCGACCGCGCCGCCGAGCTCGGCCGCAAGCTTGTCAAGTGGCTCCTTGCTTCGTGCAGCCAGGACGACCTGCGCGCCTTCTTTCACGAACTTCCGAGCGCAGGCCTCGCCGATGCCGCTGCTGGCGCCCGTGATCACCACCGTCTTGCCTTGAAACCTACTCATGCTGAGACCTTTCGCTGATCGAGCACCATCTTCGCGAGCCGCTCGAACGCTTCGTTCACGTTATAGCCGGACTTGGCGCTCGCTTGGGCGATGTACCAGTTGAGCTTGCCAGCGACCTCCAACTGCTGCTTGGTAAGCGCGAAGTCCCCCGTCAAGTCGATCTTGTTGACGATCAGAACCGACGGCCGGGAGCCAATGAAGCCGCGCTCTTTCGTTTGCGCCTCGAGCAGATGGTCGAGCGTCGTCGGCTTTGTGGCATCCACGACAAAGGCAAGCCCCGAGGCGCCCGAGATGAACGAGCGGTTGTACTGGCCCCAGGCCTCGACGCCCCCCGGATCCCAGAGCATCATTTCGAGCGAGACGCCATCGAGCTCCAGGGAACCAGTAGAGATCGCCATGCTGAGCGTGGACTCGTAATCCTCGTCGAACGCGTCCTCGGCGAAACGGCGCACCAGGCTGGTCTTCCCCACCCCCGGAGCGCCCAAGAGGCAGATCTTCCGGCGTAGCCGCATGACCCCGTACTATACCGGCGCGCCTAGCACGTTCCACGGTTGGTTTGGATGCTGAGCCTTTTGCCTTAGAGTCCGGCACATGAGTGAGCATAAGCAGAAGCTCGAGTTCGGCGGAGTGCCCGGCAACTTCGCGATGATCTTCGGACTCCCCGTTTTCACGGCGTATCTCTTCTTCGCGGTGCGATTCAACGATGGCGCCGTTCTGCCCGGCGCGAACGCGGACTGGGAAGGTTTTCAGCACGCGATGATGCCGACCTGGCGAGCCGCGGTCATCTACGGTGTCTGGTTCGTGTTTCAGGCGCTCCTTCAGCAATACGCACCCGGGCGGGTGGTACAGGGCGCGGAGCTCCCCGACGGCCGCCGGCTTCCTTACAAGATGAACGGATTGTTTACGCTCGTCGTTACCTTCATCGCCGTTGCGGTTCTGCATTGGTCGGGCGTTTTTTCCATTCGAGAGCTCTACGACGAGTTCGGCGCCCTGATCAGCGTGATGACGATCTTTGCGTTCGCCTTCAGCATCTTCCTCTACTGGTACGGGAAGCAACACGGGCAAGCGCGCCACCTGAGCGGCAAGCTCATCCACGACTTCTGGATGGGGACAGGGCACAACCCGCGCGTGCCGCCTGGAGACGCCGGGCTCGACCTCAAGATTTTTTGCGAGGCTCGGCCGGGTCTGATCTTGTGGGTGCTGATCAACACGGCATTCGCGTACGTGCAGTACGAGAAATACGGTTTCGTATCGACGTCGATGATTCTCGTGTGGCTCTTCCAGATGTTCTACATCGTCGACTACTTCTGGAATGAGGAGGCCATCCTCACCACGATGGACATCAAGCACGAGAACTTTGGCTACATGCTGGCGTTTGGCGACTTGGTGTGGGTGCCGATGACCTACTCCTTGCAGGCGCACTACCTCATCGACCGTGTGCATTCGCTGCCCTGGTGGGGCGCGGCGCTGATCGTCGCCGTGAACATGATCGGGCTCTACATCTTCCGCGCAGTCAATCTGCAGAAGCACAAGTTCCGCGGCGACCCGGACAACGTACGAATCTGGGGCAAGAAGGCCGAGTACATGCAGACCGCGCAGGGCGGGAAATTGTTGCTATCTGGTTTCTGGGGTTGGTCGCGTCACTTCAACTACGTCGGTGATATCCTGATGGCCTTGTCCTGGTCCCTGCCATGTCTGTTCGGCTCCGCGCTGCCCTACTTCTACCCGATCTACTTCGCGATCCTGCTCATCCATCGTGAGCGACGTGACCATAACTTCTGTTCCAAGAAGTACGGTGCGGATTGGAAACAGTACTGCGAACGCGTCCGCTGGCGAATCATCCCGGGGATCTACTAAGCTTGCGGGGCTATGGCCCGGACCCCCGTCACTTCTACCGACGTCGAGCGCGTCACGCGCGGCTGTCGGGAAGAGACGACTGATCTGGTCGCAGTCGAAGAGCCGCTGCAGATCATTCTGGAGTACGGCGAAGAACACGCACGGATCGAAATCCCCTTGGCGATGACGATGCGCACGCCCGGTCACGACGTTGATCTCGTCGCAGGCTTTCTCTACGCCGAAGGCGTGATTCGAGGACCTGGGGACTTCATTGGCTTGCGCCATTGCGCGCGCGCGGACACCCCGCACAACGTGGTGCGTGCGGCGTTGCGTCCGGCCCTAGTTGTGCCTTCGCGCTTGCTCGAACGAACGCTCACTGTCACGAGCGCTTGCGGCGTATGCGGAGAGCGTACCGTCGATGCGCTTTCCAAAGCCGGCTGCCAACGCATCCCTCCCACCCCGGGGCAGTATCGGCCAGATGCCGTCCGAGTTGCGTTGAGGTCGTTGGAAACCTCGCAAGCGTGGTTTCGCCACACCGGCGGCACGCACGGCGCGGCCCTGTTCGATCGCGAAGGGAGCCTCCTTCTCCACCGCGAGGACGTCGGCCGGCACAACGCGCTAGACAAGCTCATCGGGGCATGGCTCACCGAGCCGGTCGCCTCGGCTCTCGATTGCTTCGTCGTGGTGAGTAGCCGGGCGAGCTTCGAGCTCGTGCAGAAGACCGTTAGAGCCAGCGTTCCGATGCTGGTCGCCATCGGGGCCGCGTCGAGCCTCGCCATCGAAACCGCGCAGCGATTTGGCGTGACGTTGGTCGGGTTCGCCCGGGAGAATCGATTCAATGTGTACGCGGGCGGCGGGCGCATCGCACGCGAACCCGGCGAGCGCGCCTTCTTCGATGTCGGGGCGGCCGAATGAGCGAGCGCGGTCCTACAAGCGCGGAGCCGCCCGAGACAGACGACGATCTGAAGGTCAGCTCTCCCGAACAAAAAGCGGCAGGCCTTCGGTCTGTCGTTTCCTCGTTCGTGCACATGCACCGGCACGGGCACTCGATCCCGTCGGCGATGCGCATTCTCGGGCAGATGAATCAGACCGACGGCTTCGATTGCCCGGGCTGCGCGTGGCCTGACCCGGACGATCGGGCCTCTCTCACGGAATTCTGCGAAAACGGAGCCAAAGCAGCCGCTTGGGAAACTACCCGCGAGCGACTCGATTGGCACTTCTTCCAACGATACAGCATCGACGAGCTCGCTCAGAAGTCGGACCTGTGGCTCGGCCAGCAAGGACGCTTCACCGAACCCCTCATGCTGAGGCCCGGCTCACGCTTCTACGAGCCGATCTCCTACGCTGAAGGATTCGCACGCGTCGCGTCGGCGCTGCGTGACCTCGGGTCACCCAACGAAGCGGTCTTCTACACCTCGGGGCGGACGAGCAATGAAGCTGCGTTTCTCTATCAGCTGTTCGTTCGAGCGTATGGGACCAACAACCTCCCAGACTGCTCGAACATGTGCCACGAGTCGAGCGGCGTAGGCCTCGGGCAGACCGTAGGCATCGGGAAAGGCTCGGTGACACTCGACGACATCCACGAAGCCGACACGATCATCATCATGGGTCAGAACCCCGGAACCAATCACCCGCGGATGCTGACGGCATTGGAGAAAGCCAAGCGGAACGGCGCGAAGATCATTGCGATCAATCCGCTGCCCGAGGCAGGGCTGATGGGCTTCGTGAATCCGAAGAGCCCCCGCCAAGTGCTCTCCGGCGGGACACAGATCGCCGATCTGTTCCTCCAAGTGCAAATCAATGGCGACGTCGCATTGCTGAAAGCGCTGATGTGCTTGCTGCTCGAAGAAGAAGAGCGCGCGCCCGGAACGATTCTCGATGAAGACTTCATCAGCTTGCACACCGAGGGTTTCGCCGAGTTGCGCGCCGACCTCAAGACCCAAGACATCGATGCTCTCGTAGCCGCCGCAGGCGTTGCCCGTACGGACGTGGAGGAGGCAGTGCGGATCATCGTCCGCAGTCGAAAGACGATCGTCTGTTGGGCGATGGGCCTTACCCAACACAAGAATGGCGTCGGCAACGTGCAGGAGATTGTGAACTTCCTCTTGATGCGCGGAAGCATCGGCATCCCGGGCGCCGGAACCTGTCCGGTCCGGGGACACAGCAACGTCCAGGGCGACCGGACAATGGGCATCCACGACCGGCCTTCGATGGCGTTCTTGGATCGAATCCAAGAGGTGTTCGGCTTCGACCCGCCGCGAGAGCACGGCTTCAACACGGTCGAAGCGATTCAAGCGATGCTCGATGGTCGAGCGAAGCTCTTCTTCGCCATGGGAGGTAACTTCCTTCAAGCGACGCCCGACACTACGCGCACGGCCGAAGCGCTTCAGAAGTGCGACATGCTCGTCCATGTCAGCACGAAGTTGAACCGCGGCCATCTCCTGCACAACAAGTGGTCGATCATTCTACCCTGCCTCGCACGTTCGGAGATCGACAGTCAGGCGTATGGCGAGCAGTTTGTCACCGTCGAGAACTCGATGGGGGTGGTTCACTCATCTCAGGGGCGCCTGAAGCCAGCCCACTCGGGGCTCTACAGTGAGCCGGCGATCGTCGCGTGGCTCGCCGAGAAAGTTCTCGGACCAGAGACACCTGTCGGTTGGTGTTGGTTGATCGAGAACTACGATCGAATTCGGGATTTGATCGCGAAGACGATTCCGCACTTCGAGGACTTCAACAAGCGCGTCCGTACGCCGGGCGGGTTTCACCTCTACAATGGCGCCCGCGAGCGACAGTTCGACACCGACGGCGGCAAAGCGAAGTTCACGATCAATCCGTCGCCGGATCTCACACTGCCTGCTGGCACATATCGCATGATGACGATGCGGACTCACGACCAGTACAACACCACCGTCTACGGAAACGATGATCGTTATCGAGGGATCCGAGGTGGGCGGCGGGTGGTCTTCATGAATGAAGAGGACATGCGCGAAGCCGGCTTCAAAGGGGGGGAGTCAGTGGATCTAAGCAACGATTTTGGTGGGAATAGGCGCGTCGCACCCCGCTTCACCGTCGTGCCCTACCCGATCCCGCGACGCTGCGTCGGAACATACTTCCCGGAAGCCAACGTGTTGGTGCCCCTCGAGAGGTACGCCGAAGGCAGTTTCACGCCGGCGTCGAAAGACGTCGTCGTTCGAATCCAAGCCAGCAACTAGAGCCGACGAAGGATTTCGTCCGCGGCGCGTTCGCCCGATTGGATCGCACCTTCCATATAGCCGATCCACTCGGTGGCCGTTTCCGTGCCTGCCCAATGGATGCGGCCCTCAGGCTTTCGCAGGTGTGCGAATGAGCTCGTCAGCACGCCGGGAGGTGGCGCCGCAGCCGGGCCGCCTCGCGACCAGGCTTCCATTCCCCAATCGAGCTCTCGGTAGTCCAAGAACGAGTTCGCCGCGTCACCGAAGTAACGGGCAAGCGCACCGGTCACGCGGCGCTGACGATCCGGGAGCGGCTGTGTCGACCATTGCCGAGCCTGATTTCCGACGACGAGCCCAAGCAACGCGGGCTGCCGACCATCATGCGAGGTGCTGTCGTACACGACACTGAGCGGCCCGTCGGAGCTCACGACCTCGCCGGTGAAACCCGCGTCGCGCCAGAAGGCATGCTCGTAGGTCACTATCACCTTCACGGCGGCGCCCATCGAGAAACGCTGCGTAAGCTGATCGCGACCGACGGAGACAGAGGGCTCGAATTCGATCCGACCTGCGAGCGTCGGGGGAATCGCAACTAGCGCGTAGCGACCGCTTATCGTGCGATTCTCGGACACGGCATCCATCCCCTCGCGCGTCTGCACGAGCCTTCTCACCGGCGTGTCGAGGACCACGGAGTCGCCGAGCTCCTTCGCCAGGGCCAGCGAGAGAGCTTGGGCGCCCCCGATGACCGAGTCTTGCTGAGCGCCACCCTTGGCCTCGGTGTGGTTGAGCAACCCGCCGCCGGCGTTGATGTACATGAGGAAGTAGAGCGCCGAGATGTCGCGGGCTTCGGCTCCGAAGATCGAGCGGACCGTTGCGTCGATAACGCCCGTGATCTTCGCGGACTTCACGATTCGTGATCGCCACGTCTCGAGCGTTTCGCCGTCGAGCTCCGCGGCACCTTCCGCGCTCATGGGCGAGCTCGGCGACACTCGCTTACGAACGCGGTTCACGTAGCTGAGCACGCCGGTAAGCTGAATGAGATTGGGCACCGACATCGAAGCGATTGAACGCTTGTAGGTCGACACCTTGCCTTCGACTTCGAGGACCTTCTTGCCGTCGGTGTAGGTCGGCGTGGTTTCCAAACCGAGCTCATCGATCAATGCATGCACGCGCTTCTGCTCCGGGCCGATCCACTGGCCCCCGAGGTCAAACGCGCTCTGGCCGATCTGTTGAGTGAGAGTGCGGCCGCCGACACGGTCGCGCGCTTCCAGGACAACCACCGACGCACCCTGTGCGCGCAGCTTCCGCGCTGCACACAACCCCGAGAGCCCGGCCCCTACGACCACGACATCCGCCCGCTCACCCATCGTGTTGCTTATAGTACGCCGATTGACGGTTACTCAATTTTGATGATTCTGCGCCGACGCAAGCGTGGTTTCTTCGCCCGATCCGGCAATTGAAACGTCGGGACAAGGATGACGAGCTCGTCGGAATCAGGTGCCGTGACTAGCTTCGTGGCAGAATGGGGGCGCAAACCTGGTTGGCCGCTCGCATCAACCTCGACGAGGTACTCCGTGCCGGCAGGCCCAGACTTTGAGAAGTGCGCAACGCCAAAGCGGTTGGTTGTAGCGACGAGCTCGCCGTTGACCCTGACGGGGAGACCCGCTCCATTCTTGGCCCTCACGATGAACGCCGCGACTCTCACGAGCGGTCGACACTCCAACTTGATTTGGATCGGCGCGGGACCGTCGGAGGCGTACTGCCGAACTCGAATAGATGTACTTCCTCGCGGCGACACATGGCCGGCAGGGCAATCGTGAGTGACCGCATGGACGCGACCCGGCGCACTGAAGATCGGTGTGCGAAGCGCTCCGTCCGAGCTGGTCTGTCCAAGCGACTCGCCGTCGACTTGGATCGGAACAGCATCTAGCCGCACGCCCGGGTCAGACTCGACCACGATCTCGAAAAACACCGGGCGAGCCATGTCGGAGGGCTCCTGACATGCTGTGCCGACCGGAAGAAGTAGGACGAGACACGCCATATGGATCAATCGCATCTCGTGGCTCCAGCCTCCCGCTTGGCTTGACATCGGTGCTTGGTCCCGAGGATCGCAACCAAGTGGGAGAACACCTGCTCGTCAGGGGACTGCGCAGACAAACGTCGATAGTAGGCGAGCGCGCCGCCGTAGTCGTTCGTGATGACGAGCGTTGCGCCCTCGAGCTCGAGTTCTTCGCGATCGATTGGCTCCATGCCGGCGATTTCAGGCGTCGAATGGGCGAACAGAGTTGCTTGGCGGTCAGCCGCTGGGTTTGCGATGATCGTTTCGCTCGAAACCCGGTGCAAGCGGGCTCTTCGCAACACCTCGAGGGACTCCCGCAAGTGCTCGGAAACGCGCCGCTGATGAACCGTGACGGCGAGCGAGCTGACGCAGAGGGCTGAAGCAAGAAACGCCGTCAGCGACCATCGCCAACGATTGCGTAGCAAGCTCCATAGACGTTGTGTCGGTTGTCGGACTCGGGCGTCGTCTCGCGAGGAAACGGGGCGCTCTGCGGGTGAGCGTCGATCGACGATGGTGCGCTCGTCTTCCGCGCTGAGGACGAGAGTCGGGGGAGCGCTCACGGGCGCGCCTCCAACTGGAAAAGCGCATCAAGTCGGTAGCCGGCCCGCTCGTCGAAGCCCGCCAACTCAGCAATGTGTGTGACCCGCCGAACTCCGTCATCCCCCCTGGCTAGTTGAACGATGACATCAATGGCAGACGCAAGCTGCGATCGGAGCACGGAAACGGGCATGTCGACATCGCTCATGAGCGCCATCGTCTCGAGACGGCTCAACGTGTCAGTTGGGATCGTTCCGTGAACCGTAGTGAGGCATCCACGGTGCCCGGAGGTCATTGCTTGAATGAGGTCCAGCGCCTCCCCTCCGCGGATCTCGCCGATGACAATTCGATCTGGACGCATGCGCAGCGTCGCTCGCAGCAGTTGACGAACGGTGATCTCTCCTCGACCGCGGGCATCGGCGGGCTGTGCTTCGAGGTGAACGATATGCGGGAGTCCGAGTTGCAGCTCTTGCGAATCTTCGATGACGATCACTCTCTCCGTCGGTCGCGCAAGGGATGCAAGTGCGTTGAGGAGCGAAGTCTTCCCGGCGCCACTGCCCCCCGCGACGACGACGTTGCGCCGTTCGCTGACGATGGTCCGGAGAAGCTCCGCGGTGCCAGCGGACGCTCCTCCAGATGCGACGAGGCGGCGAAGCGTTAGCTGCTCGCGCCGGAACTGCCTAATGCTGACGATCGGCCCCTGGGGCGATGCTGGAGGGATGATCGCCTCCACTCTCGAGCCGTCCGGAAGCCGTGCCTCGAGAATCGGTTTCCGCTCACTGAGCTCGCGTCCAACGTATTGGGAGAGATTTCGGAGCGCCGACATCAGCGCATACTCCGATGGAAAAGCGCAGCGCGCGGGCTCCAGCAGCCCGTCCCGCTCGACGTACACCTGGTCGTATCGGTTGATGAGGATTTCGTTGATCTCGTCGTCCTTCAGGAAGGAGGCTATCGGCGCGAAGAGGGCGCTGAGTGTCTGCTCGAACACGTGGACCGGGACTGTCACGGGTGCTCCTCACGCTCACTCTCGAGGACAGCGGGCGATTCGCCATCGGGTTGGCGAATCAGACGACCGGGGTGCGTGAGCAGCGTCTCCACCTCGGCGGTATGGCGGCCGTGTGGATCAAGCGCGAGATATGCATTGAAGTGCGAGGCCGCGCGGTCCATCTCGGAGCCTTGCTTCGAGTAGATCATCGCAAGCCGGTAGTGGGGGAGCGGCAAGTTTGGTTGAGCTCTGACGATGTGCTCCAGCTCGACGCGCGCGCGGGCGGAGTTGCCAAGAGCCTCGTGAATGCTTGCGACGACTAGACGAAGCCTCCAGTTGGCGGGGTCGTCACGAAGGTAGCGAGCCGCGTGGTCAAGCGCGGAATGGTAGCGCCCTGCTGCGACACAGACGCGCACCAACCAGTACACGACGGTGGGTCCATCGTAGCCATGGTTGCGAGCGGCGCTGAGGTACTGCTCAGCGCGCAAGAGATCACCTTGCCGCGCCTGGAGAAGGCCAACCTCGAACAGCTCCTCGGGCGTGATCACAGGGGCCTCATTCCGAACATCAGCGCGGTCACGAATCGCTGAGTGCTGACAGCCACCGACGAGGAGGCTCGCCGAGGTGATGCAAAGGGCTGCGCGACTAGCGGTCATCACTCGCATGAATCGACACCCTCCCAACGATGCTCCCAAGATGCTCGACGTACGCATGGTCGCCGATGTGTTCCGTCAGGCGGAGAAGGCGGCTGAGCTCAGAAAGCGCGACGCTCCACTTCTCTGTCACGAGAGCGCTCTCGAGCACCAATCGCGACGATGCGTAGTCGACGTTGATGCGTGCCATGAGACCGGAGGCGAGTTGCCGGGTACGCCTCGCGGGCTCGAGGAGCCCGGAATCCTGATAGCAACTGTGCGCTTCTTGAAAGCGAAGAACAGCCTGAACTCCATCCCGGGGGTCGTATGGATAGCGTTCGGCGAAGAAGTGGCCCTGCCGCTCCAATCTAGTCGCGCGACGGACACTTTGCCCATCCGGGGAGCATGGTGGCGGCGCGCCGAACAGGCTCGGGTGGTCGTGGCGCAGGCTCCGCGAGTCGTATGGATCCGCGTCGCGCGTAAAGCCGATTACGGCAACCGTAGTCGCGACCATGGCTGCAAGGACGAGGAGGCCGCGCTGTGATCGACGCTCTTCGATCATGCAGATCCGAAGCCTCCGGTCATCACGCGCACCGTCACGGGTCCGAGCAAGAGTACGATGACGCACAGAAAGATGAGCGTCATGGGGCCGACCAACATGAGAGCGGCCTCGGATGCGATTTCCTCTGCGGCCACACTGCGCCGAAGGCGGAGCGTTTGCGCTTGGATTGTCAGAACTCGCGCGAGCGGACTCCCCTTATCGTCGGCCTGCAGCACGCTGTTGACGAGCTCCCGCACCTCGTCGCTTGGAACGCGAGAGGCCAACCCGTTCAGCGCGCTGCGACGAGTGCATCCAAGATCTAGCTCTTGAAGCACGCGTTGCAGCTCTTCCACGATGGGCTGGTCCGCCTGCGGGGCCGACTCCACGACGCGCCGCAGTGAACCCGGGAAGTCGAGACCTGCGCCCATGCACATGGCAGCGAGCTCGATGACGCTAGGGAGACTGCGGGTGACGCGCTTGGCTCTATCGCGTGCGACCGCATGTACCCGGAACCAAGGCAGTGTCCCTCCGAGGACGAACGCGGCCCCCGCGGGCGCCCAACCGAGCTCGGAAAAGTGGAAAACTAAGAGCCCTAGCGCGCCGAAACCAATGGCGGAGAGTGCAGACAGGGCGATGAGCTCGTCTTCTGAAAGACCGAGATAGTCTCCGGACTGGGTTAGCGCGCGACCAATTCCTGGGCGAACGAAGCGCGGCCAGAGTCCGGACAACCTGGCCGCCAAATAGCGAACCGCTGGTTCGATGAGTGTGAACGGTAGGCCGGCACTCAGCGCTCGGGCGCGCTTGAGCCCGCGATTGCCAAGGAGCGGGCGCGGCGCAGGCGAGCGGCGAAACAGATCGAACGTGATCCCGAAGAGTCCCGCAAGGAACGCAACCGACCCAATCGAAAGGAGTGACCCGTTGATGTTGTTCATAGTTCAGTCCCGACGATGTGGTGCGCCCAGAATGCTGCGACTGTCCACGTGACCACACACGCGGCCAAGATCGCTCTCCCTTGGGACTGATGGATCAGCGGGTTGAACCAGGACCTGTCGAGCCACGCGATCACGATGCAGAGAACGAAGGGAACGAGCGATAAGACCACGACTTGTCCACGGCCTTCGGCCGTCTTTGTGCGAAGCACACCTTCGAGCCTGGCGGCTTCTCGAAGGGCGGCCGCGGCGCGTTCCAACGTCGTGGATAGATCCCCGCCGGTTTGCCGAGCAACGACGATCATCATGAGCGCTCCGGAAACGGAAGCGCTGCCGATTCGTCTTCCTGCTTCCGTGAGTGCGCGATGGAGCGAAACGCCGAGGCGCAACTCCTTCACAAGCAGGTCCACTTCTTCGCTGAAGGGCTTCGGCACCAGTGTGGCCGTTGAAGCGATGGCTTCTCCGACGGACGGTGTAGCCTTGAGAGCGTTTGCCAACATCAGCAGCCAGGTGTCGAGCTGCCGCTCGAGCTTTGTGATGCGCACCAAGTGTTGCTTCCGCAGAACGAAAGGCGGCAACAGCGCGAAGAACAAAGCCAACCCGACGGGTTCGAGGCGTTGCGTCGCCAGGAAGAACACAAGGCATGCACCCACTGCGAGCAGCTGGACACGCACGACATCTCTACCGCGGTACGCCACGAGGAGAAACGACGTGTGGCGCTCGAGGTGAGACTCGTAGCTGCGGAGGCCGCGTCCAAAGACGCCTCCGCCCCCGCGGATGGCGAAGTAGGTGGTCGCCGAGAGCCCGGCGACAACGAACGAGAGCGAGGCCAGGAGCAGTGAGCTCATAGGTAGTCCCCGCCTTCCACCAAGCCGCGAGCAATGAAGTCGTCGAGAAAGCTGGGAACGTAGCCGGTAGACCGGTGCTCTCCGATGGCTTCGCCACGTGAACCGGTTCCCGTTCGGTGGAAACGAAAGATGTCGTGCAGAACGAGGTCTCCGTCTTCGTCGAGTGCCTCGACCTCCGCGATCGACGTGACCCGGCGTGACCCGTCTGACATTCGCGTCTGTTGCACGACTACGTGCACACTCGACGCGATCTGCTCACGGATGGATGTCGGCGACAGATCGAGGCCCGACATCATGCAGAGAGTTTCGATGCGCTTCATCGCTTCCCTGACGCTGTTGGCATGTGTCGTGGTCATGGAGCCTTCGTGCCCCGTGTTCATCGCCTGAAGCATGTCAACGGCCTCACCGGCTCTGCATTCCCCCACCAAGATCCGGTCGGGACGCATCCGGAGGGCGTTTCGCAACAAGTCGCGAATTGTGTACTCGCCGCTGCCCTCGAGGTTGCGCGGCCTCGACTCGAGAGAGACAACATGCGGTTGATTCAGCCGGAGCTCGGCAGCATCTTCGATTGTGACTATCCGCTCCTGCGCTGGAATCGCCGACGAGAGGACGTTGAGCAATGTCGTCTTTCCGCTACCGGTGCCCCCCGAAATGATCACGTTCTTCTTGGCGCGAACACATCGCTCGAGGAAGGCGGCCATGGCGGCGCTGAGGGCTCCGAACGAAACGAGATCGCTCATCTTCAGGGGATGCTGGGCGAACTTCCGGATGGTGATGCACGGTCCACGAACGGCGAGCGGAGGAATGACGGCGTTGACGCGGGAGCCATCCTGCAGCCTCGCGTCTACCAGAGGCGTACTCTCGTCGATTCGCCGTCCGAGGGGCGTGACGATTCGCTCGATGACGGCTCGACACGATTCGTCGTCCATGAATCGGAGGGAGGTGAGCTCGATCGTGCCACGTTTCTCGACGTAGATGGTCTCGGGATCCACAACCATGACCTCGGATACGTCATCATCATCGAGCAACTCCTGGAGCGGCCCAAGGCCGAGGACTTCGTCCGTCATCTCGATCACGAGCCGGTCCCGCCCCCGCGCATCCGAAATCTCGCTTCCGTAACCCGCGACGATAGCCTCGAGGGCGCTGACGACGCGAGGGCGAAGCACGGATTCATCCATGTTGGCGGAGTCGAGCGAAGCCAGATCGAGATGGTCGAGCAAAGCCCTATGAATACGACGGCGGAGCTCTGGCGAAGCACCGTCGAGGACGTCATCGCTGGGATGTGAAGCTACGTACAGGGTATAGGGGCCTACCTGAAGACCCACGTGCGGCTGAACCGGCGCGGTTGAGCCGTGAATGTGAAGGTCCCCCGCGAGGGTCCCGTTTGAAGAGTGATCCGTGACACGAAGCCCCTCTACGGCGCGCTCGACCTCGAGGTGGAAGCGACTCACGGCCGGCGAAGGCAGGACGACGTCACACGCATCGTCGCGACCAACCAGCAATGAGGCGGCCGCGTAGACATCGACTTCGGTTTGCGCACCATCCGCGCTCGCAATTCGAACCAAGTACCTTTCCGTCATGGGGGCGTACCCCCACGCGCGTCTTTCGAGCCCAAGCGAGGTTGATCCTTGAGCTCGTAGGAGCTCACCCCACCCTGAAAGCTCTCGTAGACCCTCAGCGCCTCTTCGACGCGGTCACGCTGGCTCATGCTGACCGGCTCTACGACCGATGGCACGACGAGCATGTAGGACTCGTCATCAGCGAAATCCCGAGCGTGGGTTCCAAAGAGGGCACCGATCAAGGGAACCATCGCGAGCCCTGGAATTCCGTTCTTCTTGCGCCGTTCGGTGCGAGCCCTGATGCCGGCTAGGGAGACGGATTGACCGAGCTCCAAGTTCACGAGGGTTTCCACGTGAGATGTGATCCTACCCGGGATGCCCCGGCTCCCTCGAGGGGCGTCCAGATCGGAAACGTCGGCAGTGATCTCGAGCTCGATGCGACCGCTCCGCGAATCGTAGCGGGGGAGCACCGACACTTTGGTACCAAACGGGATGGACTGAACGTCGACGGTCAGGTTGTTCTGAACTTGGACGTTGAACTCGCCACCGGACGTGAAGACAGCCTCGGTCCCATTGGCAGTCACCAGCGTCGCCTGCCGATACATCTTCGCCCAGCCTTTTGCCTGCGCTAGGTCAAAGCTCGGAAGGAACGTCTGAGGCAGAATCTGAAACGCGCTCTGGGTCGGAATGCCGGAGCCGCCGGTGATCGCAATCGCGGCCTCTGAGGGAGTGATTGTGCTGCCGATGTTGCCTGGCCAGTTGAGCCCGATCTGGTGCGTGTATCGATCCTGGATGAGTACGAAATAGAGGTCCAACCTGATGTTCTCCCGCCGACCGAAGCCTCGAGAAGCATCCGTTCCGATGACCTGGATGGTGTATTGGACCTGCGCACCGTCGTTGTGAATGAGAAGCAGGGAGGCCGTCCCCTCCTCCCTTCCTACGATGACGAAGCGGCTTTGATCTCGCGTCACGCGAACGTCGGCGATGCCAGGGTCCCCCTCGGAGTAACTTCGGACCCCCCGCGCCGAGAGGCTCTTTTGCTCACCGATCCGGAGCACAATTGTTCTGGATTCCTGTACCTCGGCGTTCGCTCCGAGCCGCTGATGCAATCCGAGCAGGAAAGTGAATGCAACGAGCGTCGCCCTGATGGTTGCGCGGCGCATCTAGTCGACCCTTTCGATGAGAACGCGGCGCTGCTTGCGGGCGCGCCTTTCTTGGGTGAGCACATCGAGATCGGTGGTTTCGGGCAAGCTTTCGTTGATCTCGAGATCGCTCTCGTTGCGAAGGATCAAGCTGAGCTCGCCCCCTCGTTTCCCATGGGCAAGCAGGCTCGCTTGGTCCACCGACAAGAGCAGCGTCACGAAGTCCGACCGCTGGCTCTCACTTGCGGGATAGATTGCGCCGAGGTCGTTTCCAACGGCCAGGACAAGGATGTTCTGGAGTAGGGGGATGGTTACGGTGCGGGCGTCGGGTTCCGGCTTCACCTTGCTCAACAGGACGTCGACCCGGTCGCCTGGTCGCAAGAGCCCACCGAAGGCCTTGCGTCCGGTCTCTGAGATACTCATTGCGCGCATCCCGGGTGGGATGCGCGTTGAAAGCGAGCCCCGATCGCGACGAGTGCTCGCAAGGTCGGTCCAAGCCAAAGTCTGGTTCACTTCGAGGTCGATGGCCGCACGAACACCCAGAACGCGAGGCTTCTCTGATGCGAGGATCTGGCGGGACTCGACGTAGCTCTCGGGCACGGCATGGGCGATTAACATCTCTTCGCGAATCGGTTCTCCGGCGGGGACGTCTTTGCGCATCGCGAGGAGCACGACCGGCCTGCCTCCCGCTGCGGTGCGCTGGAACTGCCTCATATAGACCGCGAGAAGAACACCCCCGAGAACGGCGACCGCGATGGACGCGAGGAGCGGTGCGTTCCGAGAGAGCCGAGCGCGCTCCACTACCCTGCCTCCGAGATGAGTAGAGTGACAACGGCCACCGGGGAAGCTCCAGTGCTCACCAACACGCTAAGCGTCCGTCCGCCCTTCTCTGCTGCGAGGATGAGAACGTCGTCCACGACAATGGACTCGTCTTGGTTTCGCTCGAGGATGTCCCACCCACCAAGTGAGAGCGCGCGTCGATAACTTCGAGTGAGCTCCGCGGCTTGGGCGCCGTTCGCGCGATAGACGTAGACACCGGACGGTCCTGAGGCTTCCGAGGCCGAGAGGATCCGTTGCGAGTTCGGAGGCCGAGGGACGCCGACCAAGTCGGTTCCCGTGGCGTCCCTCATTCCGAGAGGCACGAAGTCACGCAGGTTGACCGAACCGTCAGCCCACATCGTCAGAAGGAACGTCTGCCCTTCGGGGCGCTCCGATGCACGCGTCGCATACGCGTAGCGAAGAGCTCCGACGTCCGATAGGTCCCAGGTCTCAGAGAACTTCTTGATCCGCTCTACGAGGGTCTCGAGATCGCCCGCACCGGTTTCGATGCATGCGACATAGCCATCACGCGCTGTGGCCCGGCTCCGCGTAGCGAGCGCCGCGATGATCCCTCCGTACTCGGCAGATCGTTCGCGCGGGGTGCCGCAAACGCTTTGATAGTGGCGCAGAACGCTCGGGAGAGGTGCGTCCACAACTTCGGTCCGGAGCTGGACCTCCACACCGTTGATGCGAACGGTTCGCGTCTCAGCCCTGGGGGCCCCAGGAAAGGCCATCGCTCTCGATCCGAGGTCCAACATCGCCCCGTCGAATTGGGCACGCGCGACCTGCAGCAGAAGAGCGCACGACAGGGCGCCGATGGCGACGACTAGCAGGGTCAGACGAAATGCGGGTGCCAGCCTTGGGCGCCGCGGTGTCGGGCGGCTATCTACAGACTTCACTTGCGTACTCCGTTTCGCTGAGGCCGGTCGCGCAGGCGTGGTTGAGAACGGACTCCCCGGAGCCAGCTTGTCGCGAAGTGGTGTTGCAAAGGAGGGTTGTGATGCCACGTTGCCGGGTCTGGCCGGGGCCTACCAAGGGAGGGGTCGGGGCGCTTGCGGTGCCGACGCCAGTAGTCGTCTTCCCGAGAAAGAACTCCCGCACACTTCCTACGAACGAGTCTAGTGAAAAGGTGCCGGAGCGTGACGAGCTCAGGGCATCTAGCCCATGGGCCATCAGCTCGGACTCGATCGCTTGGCACTCTCCCCCTTTGCACTCGCGGGCGGGGCACTCGCCCGAGTCCGCCTGGAGCCACGCGACGCGCCTTCCACGAGCCTTCGCCTCGAGCTTGGCGCCGTAGACGCCATTGAGAGCTAGGACGCCCGCGAGAATTAGGCCTAGCACCGGCAGCGCGACCAACGCTTCGGCGAACGCCGTGCCCGTTTCATCTGATAGCAATGTCGCGAAGAAGGTCATGATGAAACCCAGTCAGTGCGCGGATACCGCATTGATCGAGAAGTCCCTGATGAGGTCGCAGACAGCCGTGAGCCCCCCGCGAGAGACGCGGGCCCCTGCCGCAGAACACGCGCTCAGGATCCCAGAGGGCACCCAGCTACGTGAAATCCGAAATCGCCGGAGGCGGGCGCGCCAGCGCTGCTTCCACAACCATTCCGACTTGTCGTGGTCGCCATCGAAGTAGTACTCGGACTGCGCCAAACTAACGCGGCCTAGCGCATGCGCCTTGTACATCCCGTCGCGACCCGCAGCGCCGCCGCCCTGCGCGACGCGGACGCCGCGCTCACCTGTCTGCCAGTTGCGTGTGTGCGGGTCACGCCCAATCGCGTATCCGCGATACTGAAACTCCTCGTGCCCCAACCACACTGTAGTTCCGTCGCTGCGGGCGCCGACCACGGCGCGAGGCGACTCCACGACGTCTTCGGAGCAAGTGCGGCGCTTTCCTAGTCGCAGCGATCTCGCGACGACGCCACCAAGGAACCGGAGCAACCACCTTGGAACCTTAGAGGTCACGTTGCTGAGACGGTTCCCAAGAGCGTTCGCGGCTCGGTCGCAAAGGACTCCAACATCGTGCTCCTCGACGGGCAGGCCGCGGCCTCCTTCCGGCAACCTTGACCCCAGCAGAGGAACGACGAACCCCGCGGATACCGGGGGGTCATAGGCTCCCTGAAACACCATCACGTCGACGGCCCTAGCGTCGGCAAGCAACGGATAGCCGCGCTGAACGGCATGGTGCGCGACATCCAGGGCGTCATGGGCGATTCGAACAAACTGCTCGACCGCATCACCTATCTTTTCGACCGCGACTTCTGCAGGCGTAATCGCTGCAATCAGCGGCAACGCTTTGGGAGCTAGCACGATGGAGGCGGCGAGACCGCGCAGAATCGCCAGCACGATCTCGAGCAGCACCTCGACGCTGCGGATGACTAGCAACACGCCGGCGGTAACCGCCATGACGACATTGAGGAGCGCATGGAGGTTCATACCCTTGGCCGCGATGACCGAGGCGGCGAAGGCCCCTGCATCGGAGCCATCCTGCATGACTCGCCGATACAGAAGGGCGTCGCCAACGCCGAGGATGTAGTAGAGCGTTCCGATCAGGAGGAGCCCAATGAAGAGCGAGATGACCATCATGGCGCCCCGGGTGTCGCGCAGGATCGTCGGCCGGCGGCCCGGAGTCATGACCTTCGATCCTTGTACGTGTATGGGGCGCTGTGGATTAGCGAGATTGATTCATGCTGTAGCTCGCGAAACCGGCCGCCGACGAAGCGTTGCGCAACCGCGACAAAGGACTGCGCCCAGTCTGAGGCACTCTCCAACTGCCCGAACGGGGCACAGAGGATCCGACGGGCAAGAGGCACATTGCACTGGTACGCGTACGTGACGCGGACTCTGACTTCGGGACCCGTGACTACCCCAGCGGTCGCGTCGGGAAAGGTCACGGCAACTGCGAAGGGCTGATAATAGAGAGCGCTGGCCAGCGACCTCGTTCCTCCCAACGCTCTACGCAGAGTGAGCCGCTTGTCCGTGCCGACGTCGAGCGGCGCGAGTGGCATCAAGGGAACATGGGCCGCGAGCCGAATGGTGTTGAGCCTCGACCTACCGACATCGCCGATGGCTCGGTCGGCGAATGCCGCGGCGATCTTGGGCGGGGACGGCGATCGAAGAGCCGACAAGATGCCGTCGAGAGCGGCAACGAGATCGCTGCTAGTGAGGTGGTTGCGGCCAACGCTCATCTCCGGCTCGCCGCCGTACTCGGCCGGGTCGTCGGGGAGAACTACGGCAGCTGAGCGCGCGGCGGCGTCGGCCGAGTGCTTCACCATGAGGTTCGCCCGAGCAATCAGCGCGAGTTGGAAGATACAGAGCGCGAACGTCCAGACAGGGACGAACACGATCAGGAACTCCAGGAAAACGACACCTCGAAGGTCGCGGATGAGGCGGCTGCTTTCCAAGCGAGAACGGATCATGTGCCGCTCCAGACGCGAACGAAGTGGGGCAATGAACACGCCAACGTAGCTATCAGAACCGCACCGCCCATTCGGACGGGTGTTCTCAGATCGGCGCTCACCGGAAGTTGGTAGCGGAGAGGAAGAACGCGGTTCAGGGGCAGCGCCACGGCCGATGCGAGCGTAGTGATCAACCTGCGTCGCCAGGCCAGCCGGCATAGGGCGACGAACATGGCCGCGGCAAACGCCACCCATTGGATCCGGACGCCTACGAGCGGGTCAAAGCCGGCAACAGCCCCCAAGGCCGCGAAGAGCTTCACATCACCACCGCCCATGCCTTCCCGCCGGAACATCAGATAGGGTGCGACCCCGCTGACGAATGCCGATGCGAGGCATTGGACTCCGTACTCAATTCCGAGGACGGTCGCGTAGACCAGTGGAGCCACGATGAGCGGAGGCAACGTGATCCAGTTCGGAATCGTGGCGGAACGCGCATCCAAGACGGCGGCAGCGCCAGCTATCGTGACGGCAAAGCCCATCGCGAGAGGAATCAGGAAAGACACCGGCGGACCACTATTGAACGACGTCGGCGATGTAGCCGTCAGCTGCCTCGATCTCCCCGGTGAGCGTTTCACCGAACTGCTGCCAAGCGGCGATTCCCACGACGGCGATGAGGCCGAGGACGATGATGTATTCGACGGTGGTGAGACCTCTTTTGTCTGCGACGAGGTTTCGACTGGTTGTTGAATCTTCTTTCACGCGCGCCTCCTGTTTCCTCATGGAATGGGTAAGAGAATGAAGAGTTTCGTGAGGTAGAAAGCCTGCACGAGCGGCACGCCGAGGCCGTGGAGCGCCAAGCCCGCCGTTAGAACGACGACTCCCAGCAACACGATGTACTCAACGAAGACCACGAACGGTTATCGGGCGTGGCTCGGCAGAGTTGCGTGGCACGTGCTCAATTCATGGAGAAAACAACAGGCCGCGCGGCCTGTTCAGCGCGAGCGGGGGTCTCGCACTTGCACTGTCGTCGGTCGGTCGGCGGGCACTGGAAGGATGGCATTCCAGCCGGGCGGGAGAACCGGGTGTGTGAATGAGAAGAGATAGCGGGCATCGGCGGGAGAGAGATTGATGCAGCCGTGGGAGCGGCGGCGGCCGAAGTCGTCGTGCCAGAAGGCGGCGTGGAAGCCGTAGGAGCCTTTGAAAAACTGCACCCAAGGCACATCTTGGATGGCGTAGTTCTTGTCGACGTCGGTGCGCTCGAGGTCGTCCATGTCGGTGAAGTCGAGCTTGGCCCAAATTTGAAATGTTCCGAGTGGGGTTTGGGACTCCTTTGTGTCGCGACCGGTGGAAACGAGGGTCGCGAAGGTGGGAGTCCGTCCCTCGTAGGCGATGAGGACCTGCTGTTCGATGTCGATGTCGATCCAGCGCTCGGTGGGGCCGATGCCTTCTGGCGGTGCGACGAGCTCGGGGCGAGCTAGGGCCGCGCGCTGCATCCAACCGCCGGAGCGGAGGCGTACCCATCCGCCTTTTTTGGCTTGGACGCGAACGACAGCGTGGCGGTCGAGACGCTGGAGGACGCGGCCCTGAGGCTTTTCGAACACCTTGGCGGGGCGAATCGACACCCATGCGATGTCGAGGGGCCGGCCTCGCTCGAGCTTTGCTCCTTTGAAAGCGCTTCCGTCGACAAAGTGGACGGAGCCCCGCTCGACCCAAAGGTGCTTACGGGTTCGGACGAATGCGATGCCTTTGTATACTTGCTCGCCCGTCACGACGATGCCGAAGCTCTTGCCGAACGCTTCGACATAGTCGTTTCGGAAGTAGTCGCTCGGATGATGGTAGGCCCGAGTGCCGTCAAACTTGATGAAGGCGTACTGTTGAGGAAGGCGTTTGTCGGCAGCGGCCCATTCATCGACTGCCGGACCGGGGCTGTCGGGTGACGGTTCAACGTTGGCCTCGCAGATGTAGAGTAGATCGCTCGTTTCGTACCAGATGCCGGTCGAGCAGCCTTCGCCGAAGACGCGGCGCTTGAAGCCGAGGCGTGTTCCAGCTCCGACTGTCCCGCGACGTCGCGATTCCGAGCTCGGCTCGACCATCACCGGAGCGCCGTCGTTCACGACTTCGATCGACTTGGCCCAATACGGAGCCGGTACGGCGGTATTGCTGGGCGGTAGCTCGGCGAACGCGGAGGTTGGCCAACACAGTGCAAGCACTGCGAACAACAGAAACGGGGCCCCACCCATGCTCCAACTATAGGCGGGGTGCGGTGGGATCGCTCAATCTCGGGCAGAGAACAGGCCGCGCGGCCTGTTGTTTTTGCCTATCTTTCCGCAGTTCTGGGCAACTACGCGCGTCTACGGCCGAGAACGGGGTATGGGCTTCCTCCGCATCGATTTCCAACTCCACGTCGACAAATCACCGGAACGGGCTCGCGGAGATCCGGCTCGCTGAGTACGGGCAACCTGGCGTGCGCGCGTGGCTGCGCTCCTCAATCCTCGTCGGGCCCGTTCATTCCGCCGCGCAGGCCGTAGCGTTTGGCAAGCTCACGAAGGTGATAGCGGGTGAGGCCGGCCGCCTTCGCACTTCGGGTTATGTTGTCGCCGTGCCTGTCGAGCAGAGCCTTGAGGTACTGCACTTCGAACGCGTCAACGACTCGTTGCTTCGCGTCTTTAAACGGGGTTCCGTCCTGGACAAACTGCTCCGCGGTACCGCCGGGTAGGAAGACCGGGGGCATCTTCTGTGATGCCGGAAGGAGATCGTGCATGCCGAGCTCGGTGCCGTTCGCAAGGGAGACGGCGCGCTCGATCGTGTTCTTGAGCTCGCGGACGTTGCCGGGCCAAGGGTATGCCTGGAGTTTCGTCATGGCATCGTCCGTGATGGTGTAGCGGGTGCCGTCGCCTTGGGGGCCACGGTGGGCGGATTCCTCGAGAAACTGAAGCGCGAGTGAGGGAACGTCGTCCGGGCGTTCGCGAAGCGGCGGAAGGTCCACTTCGACGACGCTGAGCCGGTAGTAGAGATCCTCGCGAAAGGTGCCCTCGTTGACCATCTGGCGCAGGTCCCGGTTGGTCGCCGCGATGACGCGGACGTCAACAGGAATCATTTTCGTGCCTCCGACCCGCTGGACTTCACGGGTCTCCAGCACACGGAGGAGCTTGGGTTGGAGGCTGAGGTCGAGCTCGCCTATCTCGTCGAGGAACAGGGTGCCGCCGTCAGCGACCTCGAAGCAGCCCCGCCTGCGATCGGCAGCCCCGGTGAATGAGCCGCGCTCGTGCCCGAAAAGGATGCTTTCGATGAGGTTTGCGGGGATAGCGCTGCAATCCTGGACGATCAGCGGGCGTTGTACGCGCTTCGATGCACGATGAATCGCTCGGGCGACGAGCTCCTTTCCGGTGCCTGTTTCGCCGCGAACGAGAACGGTTAGATCGGAAGCTGCCACCTTCTCCAAGACCGCGAAGATCTCGCGCATGCGAACTCCGTGGCCGATGAGGTCGTAGAACTGCTCTCGGCCACTGAGGTCGATCTCGACAGAGCCGGGACCGTGCTCGAAGCGGATGACCGTTCGCCCAACGCGAATGGGCATGCCGGGCTCGAGCCATGCTTCGCGGACGCGGACACCCGCTACCCAAGTCCCGCCGCTGGAGCCCAAGTCTCTCAACAAGAAGCCGGTTTCGCTGGCGATGATCTCACAGTGCGTGCCGCTCACGGAGCTGTCGCTCAGCGTGACGTCGCAGGTAACGCCTCGCCCAATGGTGACGCGCTCGCTCGCGATGTCTAGACGCGTGCCTTTCTCCGGCCCGTCCTCCACGACGATGCGGCTCTTGCGAAGCTTGCGTTTCGTCGCCCGCCGGTCGACGAACACGGTCGTGAGCGGGGAGTCGTCGTTCACTCCCCATCCCTTCTGATCGCTGCTATGGCGGCAGCGTAGTCGTCTTGGTTGAAAACAGCGCTCCCCGCGACGATGACGTCCGCGCCAGCTTCTATGACCTGTCGAGCCGTACCAGGCTTCACACCTCCATCGACCTCGAGATCGATGTCTAGGCCGGCGTCGTCAATCAGGTCGCGGATCTGTGCGAGCTTGGCAGAAGCCGACGGGATGTAGCTCTGGCCACCGAACCCGGGGTTGACGCTCATGACCAGCACGAGGTCGACATCGGGCAGGACGTACGAAAGGCAATCGGGAGCGGTGTGCGGGTTGAAGGAAACCCCGGCCCGTTTTCCGAGAGCGCGAATCTGTTGCAGCGTGCGGTGAAGGTGTGTGCAGGCCTCGGCGTGCACTGTGATCACGTCTGCACCGGCATCAGCAAAGGCCTGAACATATTTCTCTGGTTCGACGATCATGAGATGGACGTCGACTGTCTTTGTCGTTGCGGCGCGAATCGCTTTGACAATCAAAGGGCCAATCGTGATGTTGGGCACGAAACGGCCGTCCATGACGTCGACGTGAATCCAGTCGGCGCCGGCCCGGTCGACCGCCTGGACTTCAGCCTCAAGACGGCCAAAATCAGCGGAAAGGACCGATGGGGCGATTCGGAGGGGCTTGGGCGATTTGGGCACGGGAGCAGTCAAGCGCCGGAGGGGCGGTGTGTCAATGCTCATCCGTTCCTTGACCCGGCTAGGTCCCGCAAAGGACAATGGAAAGACGCCTGCAGGGAGGGCGAGCGAGCGGCAATGACCGATCAGCGATACAACCTGATCGAGAAACTCGAGGCGGGGGGCATGGCCGAGGTTTTCCTCGGGGAGGCCACCAGTGTTCAGGGCTTCAAGAAGAAGGTCGCGATCAAGCGCGTCTTGCCGCATCTCGCCTCGCATACGAGCTTCATCGGGATGTTCCTCGACGAGGCTCGCCTCGGCGCGCGGTTGAACCACGCGAATATCGTCAGCGTCTTCGACATCGGCAAAGCCGACAACAGTTTCTTCCTCGTGATGGAGTTCGTCGATGGGACGAACCTCAAGAAGGTGATCGAGACGCTGCGCGTCAAACGAAAACCCTTCCCTCTCAAAGATGCAATCTACATCGGGATGGAAGCGTGCCGCGGGCTGAGCTACGCGCACGAGTTGCTTGACGACGACGGCGGACCCCTCGACCTGGTGCACCGAGACGTGTCTCCACCGAACATCCTGATCAGTAAGCGCGGCGAGGTGAAGGTGACCGACTTCGGGCTTGCCAAAGCGCGAACTCAACTCGAGCGCACCGACCCTGGAGTCGTCAAGGGGAAGTTCAGCTACCTCGCTCCGGAGGTGGCCAACGGGCAACCAGCAGACGAAAGAGCCGACATCTTCGCACTTGGCGTTTGCCTTTGGGAGATGCTTGCGGGTCGGCGATTGTTCCTCGGCGAGACCGACTACGAAACGGTCCAGGCGGTGTCCGCAGCCGACGTCCCGAGCCTGGTTGGCACCCACCCTGAGGTCGACGAGCAGTTCAACGCAGTGATACAGAAGGCCCTCGCTCGACGGCCGAAGGAGCGCTTCCAGTCAGCGCGCGAGTTCGGCGATGCGTTGACTAGCTACCTGTTTCACCACCAGATGAAGGTCACGTCCTACGACATCGCAAACCTGGTGAAAGCCACCCTCGAGCGGCAGAAGTCGGTGCCGCCGCAGCCGGTGATGATCGACACCATGATTCTCGAAGAGCTCGAGCGTTTCACGTCGCTCGAAAGCGCAGCGGGCGTTCCCATTGAGGCGAATTCCTTCGCAATGAGCCCGGACAACGAGGGCTCACGTCCGCTCGATGCTGCCGAGTTCGTCGACCCCAGCAATTGGTTCGAAGGGGACGAAGACGTAGAGACCGCGATCGAGAACGTGCGCAACAGCGCACCCGCCGGCGCAACGATGGGCTGGTTCGAAACCAAAGAAGACAGCGTGAAAGCGCCTCGACCTGCGATCCCGATGGGCCCCTCGCTCAATCCTCCCGCCCGCATGGCGCGCCACGAGGGGTCGCAGCCCGTCATGACGTTCCGCCCGCCCGGGGCGACGCCAGTTTCCATCGCGGCAGAAGAGGGGGCTGTCCCGGCGGCCGCAGCAGCGGGGCCAAGCGCAGGTGCTCAAAAAGGCGGCGGTTCGAAGGTCGCGTTGATCGTGATCGGCGTGATGGTGCTCGCCGCGGCCGGCGTGGCAGCCGGTTGGTTCCTCACGCAGTAGGCCTTCGACTCGACCGCGTCCTGACGCTGCGGCTCAGCTGTCGGAGTCGATGGTAGTCGGCCGGCGACAAAGGGTCCCCGCCAAACCGCGTAGCGAGGTACGCGTCGGTCACTTCGCGGACTTCGCTGACAGCCAAGAATCCGGCGCGGCCGAGCTCGTCGGCGTGTTCGGTCGGAGTCACGTCCGCTGGGCGCGCTTGCCCGGCCTTTCGAAGGCTGCTCTCTAGCGCGAGGTAGAGTCGGACGGCACGGTCGCGATTGGGGTCGAGTCGACGACCGGCACGGCTTTGGCGCCGTTGCTTGCGGCGCCAGCGAGCCAGGAGAACACCCGTCCCGAACACGCCCATGATGCCGACGAACCATCTCCAGTCGGGCCGGAATGGGATATCTCCGAGGGCGTCATCCTTCTCCCCATCGTTGGAGCCGGTTGAGGCGGAGCCCCTCTGACCGCTTCGGAGTGAACGATACCAGCTCACGAGTCCGCGAAGCGCGCGCGCCTGGTCGCGGATGTTGTATTCCACGATGTACTCGGCCCATCGGACTCGCATCGCGTCGAGCATCTGTCGAAGCTTCACGGCTACGCCCGACGGTGGACTGAAGACCTGCCCCGAAGCGGGGGTCGGATCGAAGGTAGTCCACTTTCCTTCGGCGAAGATCTCTACCCAGCTGTGGGCGTGACCATTGCGCACGGCGTAGTAGTCGCCGTACGGGTTGTAGTCGGCGCCTAGAAAGCCAGTGACATTCCTCGCCGGGACTCCGAGCGAGCGCAGCATGATCGCCATCGCGGTCGAGAAGTACTCGCAGTGGCCAGCTTTCGCTTCGAACAAGAAGACGTGCAGTGGGTCTTTGCCCTCCGTTTCCGGTTGGTCGAGTGTGTAGCGGTAGTCGCCGCTCCCCCGAAGGTAGCGCTCGATCCGTTGAGCTTTCGCGCGGGGGTCGGTCGCGTCGCCGGCCAGTCGCGCGGCAAGCGCCGCGATGCGCTCGTAGCCTTGGGGCACCTCGAGGTATCGTTGCTCTAGGCTTTTCGGAATCCCCTCAGCAATGCCACGACGCCGCGGTGCGACGAATGCCTTGTACGTCAGCGGACCCTCGACCCTCCCCCGATAGCGGAAGTCGAAGCCTGGCGCGTAGATCACTTCCCGATAGCGAGTTCGCCCGGCGCGGACTTGCGGAGGGACCTGCAATGCCACAGTGCCTTCGGGGATGAACAAGACCGCCTCATCCATTGGATCCAGTATGATTTCATACTCCTGATCGGATTCCTTTGGCGGCCGAAACAAGAAGTACTCGTCCTGTGAGCGTCGGACCGTTTCACCTGAGAATTGAGTCCTCGACCAGCGCCCATCGCTGTAGCGGTCGAACGAAGTCCCGCGAAACCTGATACCGATGGAAGGCGGTGGCGGCTCGGGCCTGTCTTTCATCTTCACGCGCATGATGACGGTCGGATCGTCACGGATCGTACCGAAGCCGCCGAGCTCGACGTCGTCGCCAAAGCCCGCCACGGCGGTCGTGCGGGCCCCGAAGTTCGACAGGAGACCGAAACCGACGCGGGGAAACGCAAAGAACATTGCCGCCGTGAGGACGAACAGCGGCACCGCAAGCAGGGTCGTGCCTCCGAAAAAGGAGGCGGTCGTAAGTTGGTGGCTGTCGAGCTCCGCCCGGAGCATTGGGCTTTCCACCGTGTGCTGCGTCTCGAGCTCCTTTCGCAGATGGGTGAGCGTCAGCATCCACGGCATGACGATCACAAATCCGAAGAACACGACGCCGTAGTCGAGCCCTGACGAAAGCACCGTGCCCGAGATCAAGTGTAGGAACGCGAGGATGGCGATCTGTTGGTAGTCGGCTGCCGTCTTGCGGTGGAAGAGCCGCGAAATCTGAAGGAATGCGGCGTACTGAACGCCTACGGTGAGCGTCGCTTCTCCGCCAACCGCACGCGCGACTTGCACGAACAGGAAGACGACGGCCGCGATATTCCAGAACCGCGAATAACCGGGCCGATCGATCGCCGGGGACTCGGCGAACCAGCTCGCCACGAACGCAAAGATGACTAGGAGGGAGTCGACCGGGGTGAACGTCGTGCCAAGCATGAGCGCGATGAGCCCGAGGCCGGCGAACATGTAAGCGACGAGCTTGTGGGCAAACTCGAACCTCATGCCGCCCATCTCCGACTGATGCGCTTGGGTCGCTTCGGTTTGTCCGTGCGCACGGCTTCCAGAAGCGCGAGGTAGCGCCAGATCGGATCAGGGGCGGTTCCTCCGGCCACCAGCGCCGAGGCGCTGTCGTTCGCCTGAACCTGAACGGAAACGCCTTGAGCCAGGTAGGTCGACGCGACTGTAGCGACCTCCGAGATCGAGTGCTCAAAGCGCTCGAGCCACTCGTCCTCGTTGGCAGTGTCCGCCGGGACAACATTGTCGACGCGGAGGGTCACGAGGGCGCTCGTGTCCTGCTCGTGCTCGCGCACCACTAGCTCGCCGCGACTGGCGGTGCGCTTCCAGTGAATGTCGCGGGCTTCGTCGCCCTCGCGGTAGAAACGCACGCTTCCTGCGAATTCGCTGCCGCGGCCGGTTCGGTGAATTGGCGCGGCATCGCCAGGTGCCGGCTGCGCCGGAGGCGTGCTCACATGGTCGAGCAGTCGAGGATAGACGACCGCTTCGTCCGGCTCGAAGAGAGTGTAGCCTTTCTCGATCAATCCGAACGGGTATCGCGTCAGAACCCGCATCGTGCCGAGCTCGATCAAACCCCGCCGCGGCGCTTCGAACGTGTAGCCGGCAAGCCCAGTGTCGCCTGGTGCGACTCGGAGAAACCTGGCGGGCGAGCCGTCGATGCCATCGATCTCGTCGATCGTCTCGACCGAGACGCTCGCCAACCAACGCTTGTCATTGAGCGCAGCGACCTCGATGAGCGAGCGCGTTCCCGCGAACATGCGAGCCGGCAGCTTGCGTTGGATTCGAAGCTTCCAGAGCGCGAGGTCGCTCAAGACGCCGCTCACGAGCAGCAGGCTGAGGAGCAGACCAAGCACCAGGTAGAGTAGGTTGTTGGCGGTATTCACTGCGGCAAAGCCGACGCCGATGGTGACGAAAAGAAAGGCGCGGCCTTCACGGGTCAGTCGAAACTTCCGTCTGCTCCGTCGTCGTCGAAAGATCCGCATAGACCGGACCTACTAGAGCGGGACAGCAACGACGGTGAGAAGCTCGCGAATGACGCGCTGGGCATCGTCGCGCACGGCTGCACCCGACATGCTGCCCGAGAGTTTAACACGGTGGGCCAACACTGGACCTGCCAGCGCTTTGACGTCGTCGGGCAAGACGTAGGAACGCCCTTCGACGAGCGCCCGGGCGCGCGTGGCCCGTTCGAACCCGAGCGCACCTCGGGTCGAGACGCCGACCGATAGCAGCGGCGTCTTGCGCGTCGCGATGACGATCCGGTGCAGGTACTCGAGAACGGCGTCGTCGACGCGAACGGAATCGACGGCTTGTTGCACGTGCCGAAGCTCACTTCCGCTCATGACCGAGTCGAGCTTTTTCACCGGGTCGGCGCCACGGCGGTTGAGCACCTCACGCTCGATGCCAGGAGGTGGGTAACCGATGCTCAGCCTAACGAGGAACCGGTCGAGCTGGGATTCGGGCAGCGGATACGTGCCGTAGAACTCTTGCGGGTTCTGCGTTGCGACGACGAAGAAAGGTTCTTCGAGACTGTGCGTCTCGCCATCAATCGACACCTGGCGTTCGTCCATCGCTTCTAGCAGAGCGCTCTGTGTCTTGGGCGTCGTGCGGTTCACCTCGTCGGCCAACAACACCTGGGTGAAGATTGGACCCGCCCGGAATTCGAAGGTGCCCTTCGATTGGTTGAAGACGTTGCCGCCCAGCACGTCCGTCGGCATCAAGTCCGAGGTGCATTGCAGTCGGCGAAATGAAACACCAATGGACGCCGCAAGCGCGCGGGCCAAAGTTGTCTTGCCGACCCCAGGAACGTCCTCGAGCAACAGATGTCCGCGGGCAAGCAGTGCGACGACCGCAAGCTTGATGACTTCTTCCTTGCCGCGCACCACCTGACCGACGTTCTGAACGAGCCGCCGAGACAAGAGGGTCGCGTTCTCGGAGATGTGAGCGACGCTGGGTTGAGCCACTGGTGAAGCGTAACATAACCAACGTTATTGGTACAATATTACAGTGCCGCTGACTGTTCGGTCAGTGTTCCCCGTTTTGTCCACATGGGACTGACCCCCGAAACCCCTCTCTATTCCGGGGGCTTGGACGGCGAATGTTCCATCGTCTCCACAGTCTTCGGTGTGGAAAGGATGGCATCGGGGTCCTCGAACAAGAACGCCTCGATCTCGGTTCGACGGGCGTGCGCGTCGCGGCGGCCCATTTCGATGAGGGTCTGCGCGAAGCCTCCGTCGAACAGGAGATAGCTGGCCAAGTCGGCGTCCGCTCCCGCGCCCACGTCGAGCATGCTGATAAAGGCTCGCCCAAGCGCCCTGCCGAACCGAACTCGATGTGACGCGAGGTACTCCGCCGCGACCTGCCCGATGTCCGTGCTGGGTCGCAGAACGAGCGAGCTGACCAGCCGACGCGGCGCCAACGCACCCCGCGCCTTCGCCGCTTCGTTGAGCTTCTGGAGGAACTCCGGACCGTACGCGCGGACGCCATCGCGCAGGAAGTCGTTGATGCGTTGGACCTCCATCAAGTCGGTGTTCACATGGTCCAGCAAGAATGCGTTGAGCACCTTGCCAAGCATGTACGTGGCGCCCGGGTACTTGCCATCTTGTACAGCACGCCGCCCCGCGACTTGAGGTGTCGAGAGGCCGACGACCAAGAGGCGGTTCATGCCGAGATGGATCGACGGGGCCATCGGTGTGTTGAGCCGAAGACCTCCGTCGCAGTGGATCTCGTCACCGATCTCGACCGCCGGAAACACCAAGGGAATCGCGGCGGATGCGAGCACGTGATGCTGGCCGATCTTGGCACGGCGCACCAGCGCGTGAAGCCCTAGACTCTTGGGAATTCCAACGCCCGGAGCCGCATCGACGAAGATCACGGGTTGCCCGGTCCCTACGTGCGTCGTGCTCACGGTGAGGGCTTGGAGCTTCCCGGTCCGAATGTTCTGGCGAAGCTTCCGCCAGTTGACATTGCGGCCGACGAGCTCGGACAGAGGAGACGGATCGAAAACGCCTCGCGCCCTGCCCGGTCCGCCGAGCAAGACTCGGTAGAGACCGGCAGCTTGGCGGAGCCCGAAGCCGAGGACGTGGGCTAGCTCGAGGCTGGACCAGACAGAAACCAAGTTCCGGATGCCACCGGGGACGTCGTGAATCATCGATGCGACGAACGCACCGTTGACGGCGCCGACGCTCGTACCGGAAATCAGATCGACCGCGGGCGGCTTTCCCGCAACATCGCCAAACTCGTTGAAGATGTATTCGAGAACGCCGACTTCGTAGGCGCCACGCGCGCCGCCACCGGAAAGTATCAGTCCAAGTCCACTCAATGGTCGTCCTCGTCTTCCGATGTTAACAGGCGAAGGGACTTGTCGCAGAAATCCTCGCTCTAGAGAAGCCCGCGGATCTCGGGTGGAAGCCAGATATCCCGATGCGGCAATCGGCGAAGCGCACCGAGCAAGACCTCAGCGCGGCGCCAAGGCGGGGCGGCGGGCGAGATGTACAGCACCATCTGGTCATCGACCCTGCAGAGGCCACCGTCGATCAGGGCCTCGTCGGGGAGCTCTTCTTCGAGCAGGGAGATGCCCATGCGCGTCAAGGCTCGCTCGAGCGCACCGAGCTGGCGGGTGAGGTCCACGAGGGTAGGGTGCGCCCCGGTCTTCCACCCCGCAATCTGGAGGTTTCCCGGCGTCGACTGGTAAGATGGTGGAGCTTTGATTCGACTAGCGAAACCATGGATCGGCGACAACGAACAGCGCGCCGTCGCGGCAGTTCTCGAGTCGGGACAGCTCGTCCAAGGGGAATTGGTCGGACGCTTCGAGCAAGCCGTGGCCGCATTGGTAGGACGAAAACACGCGATCGCGGTGTCGAGTGGAACCGCTGCGCTCCACCTGGCCCTGAAGGTGCTTGCGATTGGACCGGGTGACGAAGTGTTATGCCCGGCGTTGAGCTGGCCGAGCCCGGCGCATGCGGTGCGCGGCGCGGGGGCCAAGGTGCAGTTCGTCGACGTCGATGCCGACGAGTGGAACAGCACGGAGGATGCGCTTCGATCAGCGCGAACCGGGCAGACCAAAGCCGCAATCGTGATCGACCAGTTTGGCAATCCCATCCGTGCGGCGGCCATCCGGAAGGCGCTGGGGGCGTTGCCGATCATCGAGGATGCAGCGTGTGCGCTCGGGAGTCGGTTTCCGAACGGCCCCTGCGGCAGCTTCGGCAAAGTGTCCTGCCTTAGCTTCCATCCTCGGAAGATTCTGACCACCGGGGAAGGCGGCATGTGCTTGACCGACGACGACGACGTAGCCGAGAAGCTGCGCATGCTCCGAAACCACGGGCAACTTCGAGGGGAGTTCGTAGTCGCCGCGGGCAACCACCGCATGACGGAGATCGCTGCTGCCCTGGGCCTGGCGCAACTTCAACGGCTGGACGACATCGTCGCACGAAGGCGCGAGCTCGCTGCCTCGTACAGGGAGACCCTCGGGGATGCGGTAGGATTGCAACTCAGCCCTCCGGGAGCAGAGAGCAACTTCCAGACGTTTGGCGTCGTCCTCCCACAGGGGCGGGATCGCGATGCCGTCCGCCACGAGATGCGCGAGCGCGGCGTCGAAGCCGGTCTCTTGTCCTTCGCGATCCACAAGCTCGGGAGCTTTGCGGGCAGCAACGCCTCCATGCCAATCGCGGAGCACCTGGCGGCGCGCGGGCTCGCGCTGCCGCTGTTCCCACAGATGCGGAACGCAGATGCAGACGAAGTGGCTAGGGTTCTTCTCAGGGTGCTGAATGAGCGATGACATCGTGTTGGAGGTGAAAGACCTTCGAAAGGTCTTCCACATCGGCTTCTTTCGAAAGCGCGTAGAAGCGGTGAAGAACGCTAGCTTCTCGGTGAAGCGAGGCGAGATCTTCGGGCTCCTCGGGCCGAACGGCGCGGGCAAGACGACGACGATCAAGTCGATCCTGCGCCTGATCTTTCCGACCGCAGGCGAGATCCGGATCTTCGGACGCTCAGCGGATGACCGGGAGGCGGCGAAGCGCGTCGGGTACATGCCTGAGAACCCGTACGTCTACCAATACCTGAAGCCGCTGGAGTTCCTCGACTTGTGTGGGCGGCTCACTGGGCTTCCAAGGGTCGAGCGACGCGAACGCTCGGAAGCGATGATCGACAAGGTCGGGCTCCGTCACGCGGTCGACCGGCCCATCGGGAAGTTCTCGAAAGGCATGATGCAACGGGTCGGCTTGGCGCAAGCGCTACTGCATGACCCAGAGCTTCTAATTCTCGACGAGCCGATGAGCGGCCTCGATCCCATCGGACGAAAAGAGGTGCGTGATGTGTTGCTGGAGCAACGCGCACGCGGAAAAACGCTCTTGTTCACCAGCCACATCCTGAGCGACGTCGAGCTCCTTTGTGATCGCGTGGTGATCATGCAGCGCGGTGTGATCACTTCCGAGGGCCAGGTGGCGGACCTCCTGCAATCTGCAGGCCGCCGTGTGGAGATCAGGCTCAGCGGTGCATCTTCGGCGTTGAAGGCGTCACTCGCCGCGCGTGCGGTGGTCGTCGATGAGGGAGAGGGGCACCTCACCCTGCGCGCGGACGGCAACAAGGCGGTCGACGAAATCCTTCGAATTTCTGACGCCGCGGGCGCTCGCCTCGATGCGTTGGTGCCAGAGCGGCAGACGCTCGAGAAGCTGTTCCTTCAGAACGCCGGCCGCTGACACCGGCCGCTTGCAGCTGACCGACAAGTCCCTAGATCTTGGACATGACGGTCAAGAGGGTTTCACCAGTCGAGGCAGATCAGCTCGTGCGGGAAGGGGGCTATGTGTACGTGGACGTACGCTCGATCCCGGAGTTCGAGTCCGGTCACCCCGCCGGCGCCTACAACATACCCATCATGCACAAGACGGGGGCTGGGATGCAGCCCAACGCAGAGTTTGTCGACGTCGTGACGGCAGTCTTTCCCAAAGATGCGAAGCTCATCGTAGGGTGCCGGTCTGGGAACCGTTCGCTACGCGCCGCAGAGATCCTGCTCCAAGCCGGGTACGAGGATGTCGTCGATCAGCGCGCCGGAACGGCCGGCGCACGCGACGCCTTTGGCCAGCTTCAGGAGGCCGGCTGGGAGGCCGCCGGTCTCGAGGTCGGCACCGAGGCCCACCCCGATCGCGCTTACGATGTGCTGCGCGCGCGCAACAAGAGCTAGCTAGCCGCGGATGCTGGCCCAAAGGAGGCCAGGTAGCCGAACCAGGGACGGATCGGCGTTGAAGTAGGTCATCTTTCGGCCGATCTCGGCGGCGTTCTTGTTGGTGACGAACCACGCGGGCGTCGGGGTCATGCGGAACGGACCACGCAGCACAGTCTTCTCGGGCCTATCGAACATGTAGGTGTTGTGGACGATGCCCTGGCCCGAGCGGATATCCTCGACCGTGTGCCCAGGGAACGCGCCCCAAGTGGTCGTGCAGAGCGCGAAGTTCAGACCGGCCCAGTGGTTCACGGCGACGCTCCCGTAGCGAAGGTTCGTGATCGCGCGTTCCACAGCGTCGGCAACGGCCGGGTCCTTCAGCGACTTCGGGTGGACGATGATGCTCGCGTTGAGCGTGCCCCAAATGCGTTCGTTGCAGAACGCGACGGCCTGATCGATGTAGTCGACGACCGTGGGCGCGGAGAGCGCCACTTCGCTCGTTTGTGCGCACCATGACTCCATGTTGAAGCAAATCTCGTCTGCGTTGTTCGGATCGAGGTGGTGCATCAACGTCCACGGCACGCGCCCGGGGCCCTTGCTCCCTATCTGGTCCGCGTCCGGGTGGTGGGCGACGAAGGTCCGATGCCGGTCTTCGGAGCCCGGATAGTAGGGGGTGCGATCGCCGGCGCCCCGGAATGCTTTTCGCATGGCATCGATGAACGCCTCGCGCTTGTCCCACTGCTCATGTTGGAGGACGACGCGAGTGGCGGAGCAGTTGTATCCAGAGTTGTTGCAAACGGAGCTCGCGACGTTCACGCCGTGGAATTCGAGGTCCTTTTTCGACCAGGGCCCGGGCACGATGATGACCGGGCTCACGTTGCCGAGCTCGCAAGTGAGCCTCTTGTCGTTGAGTGGGTCATTCGCCAGCTTGCGTCGCGCACCTTCGTCTCCAACCCCGTAGACGATTGCATCGTGGGTCTTGTCGGAGCCGGTGATGTGGATCTCCTCGATGAGCACATGCTTGCAGAGGTAGTCACCTTCGGTGACGCCCCCATAGACGACTTTGAAGAAACCTCTTTCGGACAGCGCCGCAAACGCTTGATCGATGAACGGTCCAACGCTCTCGTTGACTGGATTCATCTTGAGAACGACCACCTGCCCTTCGACGAAGAGCTTGTAGAGAGCGTCCATTGGTCCAATCGATGAGTGGTTGCCGGCGCCGAGCACCAGGGCGACGTGTCCTTTGGGAGCCGTTCGCTTGTAGAAGGACGCCTGGTGGTCCTGAAGCTCGTCGAGCTTCACCGAGGGATCCATCCAGACCTCGGCGCTAAACCCCTGAAACAGCAGGCCGTCCCACCCGTTCGCAGGCAGGACTGGTGCAACCACTTGCCCGTCAGGGCGCGCGTACGCCGCCTTCGGAAGCTGGGGTACCCCGTAGTCCCGAATGTCCGTTAGCGAGGAAAGCAACAGGGTGATGTTGCGAAGTACTGCGGCAGGACCCGTCATCCATTCCTCCCCCTCTTCGACGGTACCGAGCGTCATCCGTTTGCCCCGCACGGAGGCTTCGACCCACGCCTCCGCGACCGTGACCAAGTCCGCCCTCGTCTTCTCCAAGAGATCGATGCGCTCCTCGACGTCGAGCGCCACCCACTCGTTCTTGTGGTTGTGGAGAATGGTCAGCGCTTCATCGAGCCTCGACTTCGAGGTCGGCTCGATTCGGTGCTCGGCTTCTGGGATTGCAACGGAACCATGCACTTCGGCGGCGACTTCAATCACAGGGCCTCCTTTAGTGGGCGAGATCGGAGGATACCAGGAGCGCACGAACCTCGTCGAGGGTGTCACAGACGCGGGCAGGGGGAAGACTCCGAAGAAAGACCTTTCCATAGCCCTTCCGCCGGATGCGCGAATCGAGAATCGCGACCACACCCCTGTCTTGCTTCGTACGAATGAGACGACCGAAGCCTTGCTTGAACGAAAGCGCCGCCGCAGGCACGAGGTACCGCATGAACGACGACTCGCCGGCCTCATCGAGCCTCTCGCAGCGCGCCGCGACGACCGGATCGCTCGGAACCTCGAACGGAAGTTTATCGATGATCACCAGCCGCAACGCCGACCCGGGCACGTCCACGCCCTCCCAGAAGCTGGCAGTCGCAAAGAGGACGGCGTTGCCCTGGTCACGAAAGCGGTCGAGCAGTGTCTGCTTGGGCGCATCGCCCTGCACGAACCACTCGTGCTCCAGTTTGTCGCCGACGAGCTTCGCGAGGATCCGCATCATCCGAAGCGACGTGCACAAGACGAACGCGCCGCCTTCGGACATTCGGATTAGCTCGAGGATCTCCTTTGCGGCTGCGTCCGGAAAGTCGGATGCGCGCGGGTCGGGCAAGTGGATCGGCGCGTAGAGGGCGGCTTGCTCCTCGTAGTGAAATGGCGACTCGACCACTTCCTCGCTGACCTCGGCGTCGATGCCGAGACGGCGCTTGAGGAACTTGAAGTCGCCACCCGTGGTTAGCGTTGCACTCGTGAGCACGATGCACGGCACGCGCTCGTGCAGGCGCTCCCTCAGAAGGGGGCCGACGTCGATCGGGCTGGACCCAACCGACGGGCTCCGCCCGCCACCGAGCGACCAGCTCACCTGCCCCGGCGCCTCGAGTGAGCCGAGAGCATCGCGAAGCTGCTCGGTTCGTCTCGCGATCTGCAGCACGCTCTCTTGGAGCGGCTTGGCGTTCCTGCATGCCGCCCCGAGCTCCGCCAGAGCGTTGTCTAGGGCAAAGAGCTCCTCCTCGGGCACCGCGTCCGGAGGAAGTGGCGAGCGCCCTCCATTGGCGTTGGCGGGAAGCGCGGCGAAGAAGTTCGAAGCCCGCTGAAGGATGGCGTCGAGCAACCGCGTCTGTGGGCGTTTGCCACCCTCATCTCCGCGAATGGCAACCCGCGCATCGCGAACCAGACGTTCGAGCATCGCTGTTGAGAGCCGCGAGCCGAAGAAGGACGTCGCTGTGTCTTCGAGTTGATGCGCTTCGTCGAAAATGACGGCGTCGTAGTCGGGAAGAACGGAGGCGAAACCCGTGTCGCGGAGCGCCAAGTCAGCGAAGAACAAATGGTGATTGACGACGACGAGTTGCGCACCTTCTGCGCGCCGACGTACGCGAGTCGCGAAGCAGTCGTCGTAGTAGTCGCAACGAGCGCCGATCCGCGTGTCCGATCCACTGACGACACGCGCCCAGATGGGATCCTCCTCCGCGATGGCTGCGAGGTCGGCACGATCCCCGCTCTTCGTGGTCTCGACCCAGTTTCGTAGAACGGGCAAGGTACGCGCGAACCTCGGCTGGAGCGCATCGGGGCTTCTTTGAAGCTCGTTGAACCGCCGCAGGCACAGGTAGTTGCCGAGGCCCTTCACGCAAGCAGCGTCGATGTCGATGCCGAGGTGCCGTTTCAGCGCGGGGAGGTCCTTTTCCATGATCTGGTCCTGGAGCGCTCGCGTCCCGGTTGACACTAAGACGCGCCGGCCGCTCAATGCCGCAGGGATCAGATACGCCCAAGTCTTGCCGGTGCCGGTGCCTGCCTCGATGAGGAGCATGCCGTCGTGCTCGAGCACCTCCTGAACGGCGCGCGCCATTCGGATCTGGCCAGGGCGATGCTCATAGCCAGACACACCACGGGCCAGCGGTCCGGTTGGTCCAAGGAGGTGCCCCGCATCCATTCCGGGTGCTCTAGCACGTGGCACTGCCACCGCCTCAGGAGCGCGCTATAGACACCGTCAGTGATTCCGATTCGCGACCTCAATCACACGCGCCGGACGCCGGTGGTGACCTGGGCCCTGATCGCCACCAACGTGCTGATCTTCGTCGGTAGCTTGAGCGGCGGCGAAGTCGGTGCGGAGGACCTCGTGATGCGTTTCGGCGTGATTCCGGACGTGATCGCCAACGGGAGTTGGACGTTGCCCCGCGCTTCGGGCGGCGCGCTTGGAAGCTGGGTCACCCCGTTCACGAGCATGTTCCTGCACGGCGGCCTGCTGCATCTCGGCAGCAACATGCTCTTTCTGCACATCTTCGGGGACAACGTGGAGGACATCCTCGGTCGAGGCCGCTTCGTTCTCTTCTACCTTTTGTGCGGGCTCGGTGCGGTCGTCGGGCAGATCCTCATCGACCCGACGAGCATGGTCCCGATGATCGGGGCGTCCGGCGCCATTTCGGGCGTGCTCGCAGGCTACATGACCCTATTCCCGCACGCGCGAGTGGTCACGCTGATCCCGATCTTCATCTTCATCCACTTCATGGAGGTGCCAGCCGGCATCTTCATCGTGTTGTGGTTCGTACTGCAACTCGTGCAGGGCTACCTGTCGCTCGGCATGATCGCGGAGGGCGCAGGTGGCGTGGCATGGTTCGCGCATATTGGCGGCTTTCTCGCCGGCCTGGTGTGCATTCGCGTGATGTACAGGAAACCTAAGGCGCGTCGGCGGCGGCTGGCTCGCTAGGCGCAGGCGCCTCCTCGACTGGCTCAGGCTTGACCGAAGGCTCGACTTTGGCCTCCGCCGCTGGCCCTGCGGGCTCAGAGGCAGGCTCTGCACGCGGGCTTGGCTCCGCAGCAGGCTCGGAGGCGGCTCGGCCATCTTCCTCGGAGAGCGTCGCGCGAACGGAAGCGGCCATGCGCGACTTCTCTTCGACGAAGCTCGAACGGGTCACGGTCTTGGTGACCGTCGTGTACCCGTCCTTCGAGATGACGATCTTGCGCGAGCTCGGCATCGTGCGGAACGTGAGCTGGCCAGGGGTGGTGACTTGGCCACCACCTACCGCGTTTGCACTCGCGCCGACGGGATCGGTGACGACCTCGACGACATAAGGAAGCGGCGAAAGGAGCAACTTCACCTCCGGCTTGCCAGCATCGACGATGACGTGCTGACGGCGAGCCAGGAACCCGCGCGCCTTCGAGAAGAGCGAAAGCTTGGTCCCCGCCTCGTACTCCAGGGTGAGGGGAGTACGCCCTGCGCCCTTTCCATTGACGCTCACGAATGCACCGGCCGGAATCGATGTGACCTCGACCTTCACGAGACCGGTCGCAGTGGTTGCGGGCGCTGCTGCGGGCGCTGCTGCGGCCTCGGCTGCCGGCTCTTCAACGCCGCCTTGCTGCGCCGCCACCCCTTCCTGCGTGGCCGGCCCGGAAACTGCCTTTGCTGCAACCGCCTCGACACGGGCAGGACCCGGTTTGGCAACTACGGTTGGCGACGTAGCGGACTCGTCCAGCGCCCCGAAATACGGCGCGGCCAACTCGATGACCCCGTCGGCCAAGCCGAGCTGCCACGCGGCGACACCGGCGGTGGCGAGCAACAGAACGAATAGACCGAGAAGCATCCCAACGCGGGTTCCCTTCTTCTCGACCCTAGGAGAGAGCGTCCCAACGGGCGCAGGCGCTTGCGGGACCTTGAACGCCTCGGAAGGAATCCCTCCTGCCTCGGGCATCGCACCGCGCGGCAACGCGGAGGCCTTGGGCGGTACCGTGGCGACTGCTGGATCGAGCAAGCTCACATCGATGAGCTCGCCCGGCGCAGGGCCGAAGGAGTCAGGCCCGAACAAGTCGGGCACAGCCTGTTCGAGCGGAGAGTTCGACTCGAGGGCGGCCGATGGGACCACGGGGGTCCGGTTCTTCTGCTCGAAGAACGGCGCTTCGGAAGCGATCACCGTGGCGGCTGCGTCCGGAAACTCCGATACCGAGGGGAGCTCCTGCACCTTGGTGGTCTCGTTGTCTAGGAAATCATCTTCGGCATCGAGCTCATCCATCGCCGGGGCCGCCGAGCTGCGCACCCCCGCACTCGCGCCCATGGAAGCGCCGCCAAAAGCTGACATCGCACCTCTCGAAGGCCCGTCGGAGATCGAGCGGCTTCGACCGCTCGGGTTTCCGGGCGCACTGAACGCACCGCGGGCTGCCCCGATCTGATCGCTGGCCTGCCGCGCCCGTTGCGCGCCGGCGCGAGCTTCTCGGGTGGCCTCCTCGCCAGCCCCACCTTCTTCCAGCGCGGACGCGAGAAACTCACTCACATGGCGCACCTTGGTTTGATCGGCGCCGTGCTTGTTGGGCTCGGAGAGTGCCGCAGGCTGCGCGTGAATGCCGTCTTTGCCCTGCTCGAAGACGCCCGGAAGACCGCGATCCTCGACGATGCGTTGAACGACGGAGCGCGACTGGGGGTCCATCTTGATGAACTTGATCCCCATGCCGGAAGGGTTGTCCGCCTCGGCTTCCGCTTCTTCGCGTCGCCATACGACCCGGCCGACGCCGTGAATCAAGGTCGATTGATCCTGAAGCACGAATTCGAACTTCAGCAGCGTACCCACCGCCAACGGCCTCTTGGCCTTGATGAATACCCCACCACCCGAGATGTCCATGCTGTAGCGTTCGATGAAGTCCTCGAGCGTGGCGCTCTTGTATCGGATCTTCAGCGAAAGCAGCGTGCGCCTATCCTTGCGTGCGTCTGCCATTTGCGTTGTACGAAACCCCCAACTCCAGACTAACCAGCGATTCGTGAAGCAACAAACGTTTCGACGAGAAAACGTATGTCAGGCGATCCCGAGTCGGATAGAAAGGCGGGCGAGCGTCTTGCGACGGGTGCCAGACGTAGTCTGCAAGCGCACATCCGCAGCCCTCGGGGCACCCGAGTTTACGCCGTGAAATTGCGCTATCCACTGGGATTGCGAACAGTGGCTGAGCGTCGCGCAGCGCACTTCGAACCCGGTGCGAAAAAGTTCTCGCAGCAGGATCGCGAAACGCTCGGGCGACGGGTCGAACGCGGCGTGCCGCGTGGACCAAGCGCGCCCGGTCGGGGATGGGCCGCCCAACGACAGCCCGCAAGCATCGGCCACCGAGTCGGCCTCGACCTCGACGTCGATTCCGTGCTCGGAGATCTGGCGCTCGACTATCGCGCCCCGATCCCAGCGTCGGGGGGAGCCACCCGCTCGCACGAGCGCGTCGCCATACAGCGCGTCGAGCTCAGGAGCAACGTCGAGAAGAGGCGCCAACGCGAAGCTCCGGTTCGCAAGCTCGGGGTGTGGAATGCGAAGCGCCGGACCCTCGCAGGGCCCGCGCTCATCCCAAAGAAGGTCCAGGTCAACGCTGCGCGGTCCCCAACGCTGGTCTTCGCTTCGTGTCCGACCGAGGCGGCGTTCGGTGCGGAGCAAGACCTGCAGCAAGTCGTCTGGTGGAAGCGACGTCTCCATCCGAAGCGCCGCGTTCAAGTAGTCTGGTTGCGGCGGACCGAGCGGCTCCGTCTCGTAGATCGTGGACGTGCGGATGACTTCAATCTCGGTGCGCGCGTCGAGCAACTCGCGCGCACCGCGGATAGCCGCCTCGCGCGCACCGAGATTCGTGCCAACGCCGACGATGACGATGCTCACGATTGCTCCGGCAGCAAAAAGGGCCCTAAGCCCTTTTTCAAAGCGTTGATTGCGGCTAGGTTCCTCAAATGGCGGAGATGCCGCTCTTCGAGCGTCTTGAGAGTCAGGAGCACGACGTTGAAGAACGTGTCTTCCGCGTCAGCGAAGTCAACCGCGCGGTCCGATTTCAACTCGAAGACCAGTGGGCGAGCGTGCTGATCGAAGGGGAGCTCTCCGACGTCAAGCGCTCGCAGCAGGGACACGTCTACTTCTCGCTGAACGACGAGGAAGAGCCCGCACAGCTTCGCGGCGTGATGTTTCGGTCGGACGTGGGCCGCGCAAAGGCGCCACTCGAAGATGGCGCGCGCGTGCGGCTTCGCGGAAAGCTTTCGCTCTATCAGGCGCGAGGCCAGTTCCAGCTCATCGCGCGCTCGGCGAAGCTCGCGGGCGAAGGCGATCTCGCGGCTCAGTTTCGGAAGCTACGTGCCAAGCTCGAGGCCGAGGGCTTGCTCGACCCCGCACGCAAGCGCTCCCTCCCGGAGCTGCCGCGCGTGGTCGGCGTCGTCACCAGTCGCACGGGAGCGGCGCTTCGCGACATCGTGCGAGTCGCCTCGGAACGCTGCCCGGTGCACCTTCTAGTGGCTGACTGCCGGGTTCAAGGACAAAGCGCTCCATCGAGCATCGTCTCGGCGCTCGAGCTCGTGCAGCGCGTGGAGGACTTGGACGTGGTGATCGTGTCGCGTGGCGGAGGCTCGGCAGAGGACCTCTGGGCGTTCAACGATGAAAGCGTGGCACGCGCGATCGCGGCCTGCCGCGTGCCCGTCGTGAGCGGAGTCGGACACGAAGTGGACGTGACTATCGCGGATCTCGTTGCGGACGTTCGCGCGGCAACGCCTTCGAACGCGGCGGAGATCGTCGTCCCCGAGCGAGAAACGTTGCTCCGCGACGTGCAATCGTTGGAACGGCGCTTGAGCCAAGCGTTCGACAATCGCATAGGCGGCTTGCGGCTCCGGCTCGAACGCCTTTTGCGTCCCCTTTATGACGCTCGCCGTGTGATCCTTCCGGTTCGCCGCGCTCTGGCGGCCCTCGACGAGCAGCTCGCACAATCGCAGCGCGTGGCAATTCGGGGGCGCCGCGAGGCGCACGCCGACCTGCACCGGCGATTGATGCGACTCGACCCGCGCACCGTGCTTCGGCGGGACCAGCGCACGCTTGCAGCGCTCAATGCGCGCCTCTCGACCGCCGGCCGTCTTCCGATCCGGCGTCAGCAACAACGGCTCCTCGCTCTCAGCGTCGCGCTGAAGGCCCGGGCACGACCCATGGTTCGCGAGAAGCGGGCCGATTTCGCGGAAACCTGCACACACCTCGACGCGCTGTCGCCGCTGCGGGTGCTCGAGCGCGGTTATTCGATCGCCCTGCACGAGGACACGGGGCGCGCGGTTCGGAGCCGCTCGGAAGTGAAGGCTGGCGACCGACTGCGCGTCCGAGTGTCCGATGGCGAATTCGGTGCCAAGGTCGAGCCTCATGAATGACGCGATTCAGCTCGGGATCTTCGGCTGGCCGGTGGCGCATTCGAAGTCGCCCGAGATGCACGAGTCTGCCGCGCGGGCTCTCGGAATCGCGCTTCGCTACGAGCGCTTCGCGGTCGAGCCGGCAGGTTTGGCCGAGGCCGTGCGCCAAAAGCACAGCGCGGGGATCGACGGCTACAACCTCACCGTCCCTCACAAGCAATCGATCATGGCCCTTCTCGACGACATCGGGCCGGAGGCGCGCGCCATCGGCGCGGTCAACACCGTCGTCCGGACCGAGGATGGATACGTCGGGCGCAACACGGACGCGGCTGGATTCGTCCGGTCACTCCGAGAGGCGGGCGTGCAGTTGGAGGAGGCACGAGTCGTCGTGGTCGGGGCCGGTGGTGCCGCGCGCGCCGGAGTAGTGGGCCTCGCCGATGGCGGCGCGGCCGAGGTCACGGTACTTTCTCGCCGCCCCGAGCAAGCGGAAGAGCTCGTCGCGTCGCTCTCCGGCCACGCCTCGTGTCGGTTGATCGCCTCACCGCTGAGCGAGGCGTCGGCTCGTTTCGGGGCCGCCTCACTTCTGGTTCAGGCCACGAGTGCCACGCTCGGGTCGAACCCTCGGGCCGAGGAGTTCGCGGCATCGCTTCCGATTGGCAGACTGCCGGCCGAGGCCGTCGTGGTCGACATGGTCTACCAGCCGCTCCGAACCGCGGTGCTCGAACGCGCCGAACGGCGTGGGCTTGCGACGGTCGATGGCCTCGGCATGCTGCTTCATCAAGGTGCGATCGCATTCGAGATGTGGACGGGTCTCGAGCCGCCGATCGACGTCATGCGCGCGGCGTTGATCGACTGAGTGCGCCCGGAGTCGCGCGGGCGACGCGAAGCCTTGCCCTCAGGGGGTCACAGCAGCACGCCGTCGACTGGCTCGATGGGCGTTGGAAGGTCCGTTTCGCCGAGTTGCTGGCGGAGATCGATCTCGATCGTGCGGCAGAGCGCCGTCATGGGGGTGTCGTTGTCGAGGTTCTCGAATGGATTCTTGAGCGAGGCTCCAAGCTGCTCGACGACCATGAAGCTGAGCGAGATGACGATGACCGCAATCACCTCGAGCACGTGGATCTCGGAGTCGGCGCTGAGGAATGCGATCGGGACGGCGATGGCGCTCAACCAGACCATCGCCTTGGAGATGAACCGGACTTCGTCAGGAAACGCCGTGCTCTTGATGCGCTCACAGCCACCTTGGATGTCGAGTAGCCGGTTCATCGTCCCGTCGAGGCGGGTCAGAAGAACCGACTGCGCCACGTCGGGCTCGAAGACGTTTTCGAGCTGCTTCGCTTGCAAGAACGTCAACCGGGTAGGCTTGTTGACGTAGCGTTCGACCTCGTGGAGATCTTCGGGGCTCAAGAACGGGGCCAGCTCTTCCCATGAGTCCTGCCCCCGAAGGCTCAAACGAAGCGCGTTGCAATAGGCGAGGTGACGGTAGACGAGCTCCCGGTGCACGCGCTTTGCGCCATCGGCGGAGCCGACATTGGGTGCGCGCTCGGGCGTGATGAAGGTGGTCACCTCGCGCGCGAAGTTCCTGCTCTCGTTGACGAGACCGCCCCACAAGATGCGCGCCTCCCACCAACGTTGGTACGCCTCGTTGAAGCGAAAAACGATGAAGATGCCGACGACGGTGGCGAGTAGACCCACCGCGGTCGCAGAAAACACATCGGTTTGCAGAACGCTCGTGTAGCGCGATGCGACGATGATGAGCTGCACCGAGAGGACGACTGTCAGGACCAGGGGCCAGTTGCGAAGAATGAAGCCCTTCACGGCACGCCGAAAGTTCGTCGCCCGCGCGACGATCATTCCGGGTCGAGCTCCGCAACGCCGAACATCTCGGCTGCGTGAACGAAGACCAACTCTTCGGCCTCCATGATCGGCTCTGGCGACGCATCGATGCCGAGGGTGCAATCCTCGATCGCGAAGAACTGCTCCGACTGCATGAGCTCGTCGGAGACTCGGACCCCCTTCGGGAGCGGCAACGTGCCCATCACCAAGCCGCCGTTGAAAAGACAAGCGACCTCGTGCCGTACCCCTTGCCCGTCTTCATCGAGGCCGAGCAGAGTCTTCTCGCCGGGCACGACGATCAGGACAGCCTTGCGCTGCAGGGCGAGAAACGGAATCGTCCGCGGTTGCTCGGGGAGGCTCACGTTCGTCATGCGAAAGAACGCTTCGCCGCCGTTCAGAAACGGGAGGAGTCCCACATCCCCCGGGACGTGCATCGTTCCGATGACCCATCCCGTAGGCGTAAACAGACGCACCGTTGTGGTTGATGGGGACACTCTCCAGGGTCCTAGATACCCGAAATCTCCGCGTTCCTGGGAGAAAGATTGCAGGGACTCCCCGGGGACATTGCTCCGGTCTTGTCGGGAGATGCTCAGCTATTCCGGTGGTTTCGGGGGGTGGAGAGTGTCCCCTATGTGCTTGGCGACTGTGCGGCGGTCGATGCCTAAGGTTTGGCCGGCGCGGGAGTAGCTGCCCTCTCGGGCGTAGACCCAGCGGCTATACGTCGAGACAACCTCGTCGAGGTCGGCCTGGGCGGCGCGCATTCGGCCGAACAGGGGCTCGAGGGCGTCGGTGGGCTCGGGTTGGTGCGGCGGTAGGTAGCGGCCGTGAATGAGGAGGTTTCGTACACACTGGTCGAGCTCGCGTATGTTCCCTGGCCATGCGTAGTCGAAGCCAACGCTTTGCTCGACCCCGCACATGATCTCATCGAGTGTCTTCGAATCGGAGGCGCCGAGGGTGCGTTGAACCAACACGCTCACGAGGTGGGTGAGCTCCTCGATGTCGCCTGCGATCTGCTCACGGAGGGAGGGCGTTCGCACGACGTCTGAGCACAAGCGGTAGTAGAGGTCTTCCCGAAATCGGCCCTCCGCGAGGGCACGCGATAGATCTCTATGGGTTGCGGCAACGACCTTTCCGCCAAATGTCCGCGGCTCCGAGTCGCCCAAGCGGTGAAAGGTGCGCGATTGCAAGACCCGCAAGAGCTTCACTTGAACCTCTTCGTCGAGCTCCCCGATTTCGTCGAGGAAGATCGTCTCGCTTGCAGAGCGGCCTTCGAGGTGTCCCATCCGATCGGCGATGGCGCCCGTAAAGGCCCCCTTCTTGTGGCCGAAGAGCTCCGATTCGATGAGTTGCTTCGACATGGCGGCGAGATGCAACGGATGAAATGCCGTCCTGAAGTTGCGGGCGAATCGACGCCGGGCCGGATCGAACGGGATGAAGGACGACAATCCGATCGCGCTGGCGACGAGCTCTTTGCCAGTCCCCGTCGGACCAAGGATTAGCGTGCTCGCTTCGTGCATACGCCCCTGAAGATGGGCGAGGTAGCGCCAAGGGTCGTGCGTGAAGAGCGATTCCCAAACGGTCTCGCGAAGGCTCGACGCAGCGGATGAAGTCCCGAGGATCTGATGAAAGACGAAGTGGAACGCGCGACGTGTTTGGAAGAAGAGCGCAAACAGACGTGCGGGTTCGCTAGCCCACGGAGGGGGCGCGACTTGGGCGAACAGCGCTTCGTAGTCACGCGCGAACGATTCGTAGAAGGGGACGTCTTCTGCGACCGCGTCGGTGGCGATGAGCGCATAGAAGGCAGCGTCGTAGCGGTAGTAGAGAACGTAGAGGGCAAGGCCTTGGATCAGCGCTGTCTCGCGGGCTTCTGGCTTGCTGCCGTGCTGAAGCGCGGCTTGGGTGGTGGCCATCTGGCGCTCGGCTTCCGCCGAGATCGCGGCGATCGCCGGGTCTCCCCGAGGCCAATCGAGCGACCGGCTCCACGGAGCGGAGCGCGCAAGGTCTCCGCCGACGATGATGCTCTCGAGCTCGGGCCGCGCCGCGCCGAACGGATTGGTAAAGCCGAGCTTTCCGATCGCGTCTATCCGGAGGGCCGTTTCGGAGTCAAACATGTACATTCAGTGTACAGCACTAGTACATTTATTGTATTCGCAGTCAGAGGCGGCGCCAGATTAGCAAATGATTTCAGGCCTCTGTGACTGGCACACTCCGTGCTCTACAAGGCGCCGGAGGTATCGAATGAACCGAATGCACCGCTGGAGGATGAGCGTGACGGGTTGGGTCGACGGAGTCCTTGCCCAGATCGAGAACCACGAAGCGACCGTCAGCTCCGCGATCGGGCGTGTCCGCCAGGCCGCCGCGCGAGCCCGGGTCCAGCTCAAACGGGTCGAACGCGACCAGCGAGCGCTGCGGGAATCATTGCTCAGGGAAGAGGCCGCGGTCGAAGCTTGGCGACGACGCGCGAAAGAGGCGAGCGAAGAGGACAAGGCACTCGAATGCCTCCGGCGCCACAAGGCATCGGCGCGGCGGGTGGAAGCGCTCCGGTATCGTTTGGCCGAGCATGAGCGCTCGCACAAAGAGCTCAGCGAAGGCATGCGCATGCTGAACGCGCGGCTCAGCGAGCTGAACGAGCGCCGAAACTTGATGCGCACCCGCCAGTCTCGCGCGGAGGCGGCGCACGGCATGATCCACGCGAGCCGACCGATCGGAGACCTCGAGGATGTCTTCGAGCGCTGGGAAGTGCGTGTCGGCGAAATCGAGATTGCATCGGAGTGCGAGCAACCCATCGATACATTCGAAGCGGAGCTCGTGGGTGCCGAGGAAGACGCGGATCTTCGAATCGAGCTCGAGGAGCTTCGGCGCGAGGAAAGCTAGGGAGCAGCCATGAACAACGAGACCAAACTACAACAATTGTTTCACGTCCTCCGCCTCTGCGGTGCAGCCATGATCGTCGCCTCAGCGGGAACGTTTCTGGTACAGCGCTGGGACGAAACCGGCGACGTCGCCCGGTATCTCGCGCTGCTCGGGACTACAGCTCTCTTGCCAGCAGTTGCATATGTCTGTGGCGTTCGTTTTCAGGAGAGCCGAAGCGCACGCGTTGTCGTGTTGACGTTTCTCGCGCTGGTTCCGATTCATGCGGGTGTCCTCGGCGGCTTTGTACTCTCGCAGTTCGGCGCTCCGACGGCCGCACTCGGTTCGGTGGCCCAATGGGTCGCGCCAAGCCGGTTGGTGGCGATCGCATTGGTGGCCGGCGCTGCAGCAGTGCTTGTGCCATTGACGTGGGGGGCGTTTCGCGTGCTTGCGAGACCGCACGCGGGCTTGCTCACTGCGGTCAGTGCAGGAGCGCATGCGCTCTTGCTGATCCCGGATCGAAGCGTTCGCGCAGCCACGTTTGCGGTGGTGCCCATCTTGGCGGCTGCCGGCTGGTCCGCCTGGCGGACGAAGCCGGTCACGCGGGAGGCCAAGCTCGCCGTCGGGTTCCTCTTTGCCCCGGCGGTGGTGATCGCGGCTCGCCAGGTCCTCTTCTACGACGTGTCGAGTGCGTTCTGGGCCACCATCCTCGCAGCGTGCGCGGTTGGTCTGTTCACGATGGGACGGAAGAGCGGCGATACTACGGTCGAACGCGTTGCGTTCGTGCCGACGCTGTTGGCGACTGCAGCCATGCTGTTGGACTCCGCACTCGGCCGGCACCTACCGATATCGACGGAGTGGCTCCTTTACGGTTGGACGACTGGCTTGGCATGCCTCGGCTTCGCGTTGGCCAGCGAGCGATCCAAGGGGTTTTTCCTACGCGCCGCCGTGACGCTGAATGCTTTCACCGCGGCGACCACATTGCTGTCGTTCCCGAGGCCCCTGGCTGCCCTCCAAGCGATGGCAATCGGACTCGGACTCATGAGCTACGGCTTCATCGGGAACCGCAGGCACGCTCTCTATCCCGGAATCGCGCTTGCAGGCTTTGGTTTCATCATCGAGGTCGCACACGCGATCGAAACCTTCGAGCCGAGTGGCTGGCTCGCCCTGGCCGGCTCGGGGGCCGTGTTGGTCGCGCTCACGGCGTGGCTCGAGCGCCGGGCGCGAGTGCTGCGCTCGGCCGGGACGACTGCCAACTTGTCCGAGGCCGAGACCGCCGCCCTGTCATGATGGCAGCGATCGCCTGACCTGGACATGTCCGGGTGTTTGAAATCATTGATCAATTCGCGAGCACGACGGTGGCACGCGGCGTGCAATACGAGAAGGCATGCGCCGAACGGGCATCTATCTCCTTGTCACCCTTTCGATTGTGGTCGGGGCCGCGATGGTTGCTGATGCCATCGTGGTCACCGACCGCGAGCGAATGGACGAGTTCATCGAATCGGTGACGGGAAACGTTTCCGACACCCGGATCGACGGCGCGCTGAGCTACGCAAACCCATCGAAGGTTCCGATCGAGCTCGTGCATGACGGACACCGCCGCAAGTACAGCGATCGCAACGCGTCGAGGCTCAAGCCCGATGCGCGAAAGGCGTTGGCGTCGCTCGAGGGTTCGCGGCTGCATTTGATCCAAGAGAGTGTTTCGCTCGAAGGCGAGCGTGCACGGATCGCGCTCCGTGTTCGCACCAGCTCGGGGTTGGCCAACACCGTCTTCGATCTGCGACGGCAGAACGACGAGTGGCTGCTTCGCCGAGTCACCGTCAACTAGCGCTCGCCGAAATCGAGCTTGCTCTCGTCTGCACCTTGGACGCGCAACAACTTCGTGCGCCCGCGTTCCCCTCGAACGATCTCCACGGACGATTTCGAAACCCCGAAGGTCTTCGCCAGGAGCTTCCGGAGGGCCTCGTTCGCAGCGCCATCCACCGGTGGGGCGGTCAGCGCGACCTTGAGAGCGCCGTCCTGGAGACCCACGACACGATTGCGGCTCGCGCGAGGCGCCACGCGCACTTCGAAGGTGATTGCGCCTTTCTCTCGCCGAATGCGAAGCCCGCTCATGGCTCAAAAACCGAACTGACTTGACCCCCGGGACGAACCCGGCGAGATTCCCGCCCGATGTACCCAGTCCTTTTCAGCATTCCCACTCCTTGGGGCGCGATCCCTATCTACTCTTATGGAGTCATGTTGGGAAGCAGCCTGCTGCTCGCCTGGTACTTCATCATGTACATGGGCAAGCGCATCGAAGGCTACAACCGAGAGCTGCTCGCGAGCTGCTTCACGTGGACTGCCGTGGGCGCAATCGCCGGCGCGCGCTTGCTCTATGTATTCACGAACCTCGATGACTACGACAGCTTCGGCTCTTGGTTCGATCTTCGCTCGGGTGGTCTCGTTGCCTATGGCGGCTTCCTCGGCGGCTTTGTCTCCGCTTGGACCTTCTGGCGGATCAAGAAGATCCCGTTGGTCCCATTCGCCGACATCGCAGTGCCGACCCTCGCATCTGGCCTGATGCTCACCCGAGTCGGTTGCTACTTGTACGGGTGCGACTACGGTCGACCGCTCGGCGACGAGGCCTCGGGTTTCTTGCGGTCCGCAGGGACGTTCCCCAAGTGGAACACCGATGCCTACCCGAGCTTCGCCTGCGACCAAACGATCACGGGTTCGCCGGCGTACCAGCACCACCTCAACGAAGGCTGGTTGGCCGAGGACGCAGTCGCTTCACTCGCCGTCCATCCGACGCAGATTTACGAATCGCTCGCGGGCTTGTTGTTGTTCGCCTTCTCGTTCTGGTTGCTCACGCACCGAAAATTTCGCGGACAGGTCCTGGTCAGCGTAGGCGCCCTCTACGGCTTGTGGCGCTTCTTCATCGAGTACCTCCGGGACGACCCTGAACGAGGTTTTGCCTTTGGTTTTTCGACCTCGCAGCTGATCTCGCTCGCTCTGATCCCCGTGTGCGTGATCGCGTATGTCCAGCTCAAGAAGCGGGCCGAGGAGCACGGTGACATCGAACTGCCGCCGTGGGCGCTCGAAGGCGCTGCAGCCGCCGCAAGCGCACCCGCCAAAGAAGACACGCGGCCGGCGAAGTACCGGCCACGGAAGAAGAAAAAGAAGAAGTAGGCACCCGTAGCCGGCGCGCCGCTACGGGTCGACCGGCTGCTTCGCTCGGTTGAACGCGTCGAGTACACGCGGGGAAGTTCGCACGGTGTCGAGCTCGAGGTTTGGTTGAAGCCCGAGCGCAGCGCGAAATGACGCCTCGGCCAAATCGCCGCGCTCGAGCGCCACGTAGGCCACGCCGAGCTCCTTTTGGATCGTTACCGCTTGCGTCGACGTGAGGGCTCGGGCCCCCAGTAAGCGATTCCCCATCGCCACGGCTTCGGCAAAGTGGGCCTCTTTCACCTGCCGGATGAGCTCGGGGAGAGACGCCTCGACTTCGTCCTGCGCCTCCTTGGCCGCGCCACCGCCTGCCGCGCGCATGAACGCCTCCGCCGCCTCGGCCCGACCTTCGCCGGCGAGTCGGAGATCGGAGAGCGGAACGAGGACGACACGGCCGCGCTCGATTCGGGCGCCAGGATTGAACTGCCGCAAGCGCTTGAGCGAAGTGGGCGAATCCGGGAGGTAGAGCTCGGCGATCTTGGCGAGCGTCTCCCCGGGCACGACGAGGTGACGGAGCGGGTACGGCACCAAGAGCTCGGCGCCTTCGTCGGGCTGGACTCGGCGGCTACCCCCATTCGCCTCGATCAGGGCCGTGGCGCGCGCCTCTTTACCGTAGAAGCGCATCGCGATGGACTTCCAAGTCTCGTCTTGGCCGACGCGATAGAAGGTGACCACCGGGATGAACAGCCAGCTTCCGGGGAGCAGACCGTTCTCGCCGCCGCCCTTCATCCGATTCGCTTCGCGGAGCACCGCCTCGCGAGTCGGGTCGCCGTAGTAGCGTTGCGCGATCGACGCGACGGTGTCGCCTTCTTGCACCGCGTGTGTGTACACGGCTTGCGCGTATCCGGAGGACGCTCCGAGCCACAACGCGATCGACAGCAAGGCCGCGACTACGGTTCGCCTCACGGAGCAGCCTCCGGAGTATCACCGATGCCAAGCGGTTCGGTCAGCGTAGCGCGGTCGTGAACGTCCTCGCCCGCCTCGACAGTGACGACGTGCTCGACCGGCGCGAAGTACGGATTGGTGTACTTCACGTAGTGCCGTCCGGGCATGAGCTGGACTGCGCGGGCGGTCGGCGTCGTGAGCACGTGCACCCCATCGACGTGTACATGTGCCCATGGGTCCGCGCTCACCATGAGTCGGCCGGCCTCGGCAACGTCGAGCGCAGCAGGCGCTTCACCGACGGGTGGCCCGGACCAACGGCCCGTCGCGGCTTGAACCGTCAGGCCCGACAAGAGCAAGATTCCAAGCGCCGCGCCTTGCCACTTCGCGACGTTCCAGAGGAACCCACTGTCTCGTTGGCCCCGCCGCAAGACGCGAGGCGCCACCGCGGAGAGCACTTCGTCGGTCTGGTCGCCCGTCATCACGCCGATTTCGTGCAGGAACATGACGAGGCGAGCGTTGTGGCTCATCAGCACCCGCGGCGCGAGGAACTCGGTGAGATCATCGATGAGCGCCTGGGAGGTCGGGTACCGGTTGGCCGGCATCTTCTGAAGGCAGCGCGCCATGATGCGCTCGAGCTTGCGCGGCACCTCGACTCCGAGCTTCTTCGGCGTGGCATACCGGTCGAGACGGATCTTCTGCATGACCGTGCGCGCCTCGTCCTCGACGAAGGGCTTGCGGCCGGTGAGCATCTGATAGAGCACGATGCCGACGGAAAACAGATCGCTTCGGAAGTCGAGCTTGTCGCCGAGGATCTGTTCGGGGCTCATGTAGCTCGGTGTCCCGAGGCCGGTTCCGGTTTCGGTCAGATCGCCAAACCGTTCGTGACGCGCGATTCCGAAGTCCATGAGCTTCACGTCGCCCTGCATCGACACCATGATGTTGGCTGGCTTGATGTCGCGATGAATGATGCCGCGGAAGTGCGCATAGTCGAGTCCGCGCGCGAGCTGGAGCGTGATGATCGCAGCGATGTCAGCGGGAAGCCGAGGCGAGCGTTCGAGCAAATCGTAGAGGTCGATGCCGTCGACGTACTCCATGATGATGAACATCGAGCGGCCGTCTTTGAGGAAGTCGATGACGTGCAGGATGTTCTCGTGCTGTAGCGACGCCATGAAGTGCGCTTCGCGTTCGAAGCGCTCGGCGAACTGGCTGTCGATGGCGATCGACGGTTTGAGGGCCTTGATCGCAACACGTCGATTGAGCGGTTCCTGGATCGCTTCGTAGACGACAGCCATGCCGCCGCTTCCGATCTCACCGAGAACGCGACACGTTCCGATACGCTCAACCATCGCGATCCATCACGGTAGGTGGGGGGTTCGGCGGTGTCAACGATCGCCGGAAGTTTTTAGAAAACCGACACTTAGGGCGGAGAGGCGGCTTGCTCCGGCGGCAGGATGCAGAGCCCTCGTTCGGCCCAATCGGTGCCGCCACGGCCGTCCCGAATGACAAACGTGAATCGCACGAGCTCGCCGCCCTCCGGGACGCTCGTGGGAGGCTGCCAGTTGGTGAGCACCGAGGTGGCGGGATCGGTGATGAAGGAGAACGAGGTTTGGTACGCTCCACCGTCGGCAAGCCAGCTCACCTGGATCTCCTCGGTGAGCTCCATGTCGTCCACCGTGTAGCTTTGAAGGCTGTCTGAGGTCACCGAGAGATTGATGGTGGACGGCTCGTCGCCGGCACGCGGCTGCGCCATCTGTTGCTCCTCAGAAAGGTCGGCGAGATCGGCCGCACAAGCGGTGCCTGGGGCGTCGCGCGGAACCCCTTGGTCGTAGGGAGGTGGCCAGGGTTCGCCGTTTTGGCCGTTCAGTATGATGCTGAGAAGCTCCGGATTGAGATTGGGATCGCTTGGGTCGTCCTCGATGGGGATGGTGATCGTCACGAAGCGCCCTTCGACCGGACGATCCGCCTGCACGGGTTCGGGTTCACAGGGCTCGAGCTCATCCGTCTCGCCCGTCAAGAAGCGCAGGATTGCGTCTCTAGAGGTGGGCGTGCCGTTGGAGCACACCACGCCTTGCAGGAGAACGCTGCTCGCCCCCGCTGCGTCGAGCAGGTCTTGCGGCGGGACCGCAAATCGGACGATTGGCGTGGCGAGCGGATCCTGAGGAGGCGTTGCCTCGCACCCTTCGCACGGCGTGATCGGAGGCCCGCAGAGGGGTACGCCGAGCGTCACGGGGAGCGGTACACAAGGGACGAGCTCCCACTGGAGGAGCCCAGGCGTGAGCGTCGGCTCCCCGGAGGCATCGGCCTCGGGAATGCCCTGGTCGATCGCCAGAATCGAGACTTGAACGTCGTCGCCCGGACTCGGGTTCGCCCGTGCCGGATCGCCTTGAACCTCGACCTTGGCCCCCACGATGCGGAAATCGGTGATCGCGGCTGGGGGTAGAAACATGTCGCTGCACGCCGTGAGGAGGCAGAGAAGGATCAACGACAGAAGACGCATCAGAGCTCCCCCCGGATGCCCAGAGCCGGGATGATCGGCAGGCCGAACAGCCCCGACTTCTGGCTGTAGTCGTAGTTGTAGACGATGCCCTCTTGGTTTCGTTGATTGTAGACGTTCCGAATGTCGAGGAACACGGCGAGCTTCCATCCCTCGAAGATCCACTTCTTCTGAATGCGTATGTCGAGCATGTTGAACAGGGGGTTGCGCAAGGAGTTCACACGCCCGTCGATCGGAATATAGACGTCGCTGATCGCGTCGTAGATCGAGCCGATGACAGGGGTATATGGATTGCCGCTGACCAGTCGAAACAAGCCACCGATCTCCCAGTTGCGAGGGAAGTTGTAGACGAAGGCTGCCGTGAGAATGTGCGTTTGATCGAAATCGAAGAGCCGCCAAGGCTCGTTCGGGCCGTCTTGTCGTTCGCTGCGCGACAGCGTGTACGAGAGGTAGCCGAAGTACTGCCGGCCCGTCGCGGGCCTGAGATTGACTGCGAACTCGGCGCCGTAGATACGCCCGATGCCATCGTTCACGTAGAACGGTGCAACTCCACCCGGCGTCGAGACGGGGCGATCCCAGAGATACTTGTAGAAGCCTTCGACCCCGAACCGGACCCCGGGGAACGCATCGTATTCCCAACCTGCGCCGAGGTGCACCGCGTGGAAGGGGTCGAGATCCGGGTTGCCGATCGTCGCGTCGGACTCCTGAAACTCCGGCGCCTGGCTGAAGAGGCCGGCGCCGAGCTTCACGCGCATATCCTTGCGGACGCTGAAGATCGTGGTGACGCGCGGGTCGACGGAAAACGATGCAATTTCACTGTAGTAGTCGAGCCGCAGCCCTACGATGAGCCGCACGATGTCTCCCAAGCGTGCGTTGGATTCGAGATAGACAGCCGGCCGAAAGACGACGCTGTCGACCGATGCAACGACCTGCGTCTGGCCGGCAAGCGAGCCTTGCTGACTTCCAGCGCCTTCCTGGGTACCGGGCTGCGGGCCGAGGTAGTCGAGCTTGATCGGCGCCGTGAAGACGTCGACGCCGGCCACCAGGTCGACGCGATCCGTGACCCTGTAGCGCCACTCGCCGCGGCCATACGTTTGAATGAAGGTCCCTTCGAGTTGGAACGAATCGCCGAGTCCGAACTTGATCTTGCTTGGACCGACGTTGAAGGTGAGCTGTTGATCGACCTTCTCGCCTACCTTGCGCGTCCAGTCGATTTGGTTGTTGTAGAAACTCGTGCTGAGGTCGGTGTCTCCGCGAATCGCGGGGTCGACGTCGTCGGTCTCTTCCAACAGCAACGCGAGCCGATCGTTCGAGCCATACGCAGAGATGCGAACCCGGTCGCGTTTCGTCGGGAGGAAGTTGAGCTTGAACTGATAGTCGAGGTAGACCGGCGCTTGGGTCACACCGATGTCGTCGGGGGCCACGGCAGGGAAGATCAGATCGAGGAAGCTTCGCCGAAGGCCACCGGAGATCTGGATCTTGTCGGTAATCGGCCCTTCGAGCGTGATGAACGCATCGATGACGGAGATCTCGGCGACGCCATGGATTCGGTCTTTCGCTGGATCGCGTGTCGTGACTTCGAGAATGCCGCCTGTGCGCCGTCCGTAGCGGACCGAGAAGTTGCCGGGATAGAAGTCGATCTCCTCGATCATATAGGAGTTGTAGACGCTCGTGAGACCTCCGAAGTGATAGATCAGCGGCACGGGAACGCCGTCGATGAACGACTCGCTATCTCCAGGGGCAGCGCCCCGGACGATCAGCAGACCGATGCCAAAAGGGGGCCTCGCGACACCTGGTAGGAGCTCCACCGCGCGAAGTGCATCGCCTCGCGAGCCTGGGATGCGGGTGAGCTCTTCCTTGTCGATGGTGCGTTTGACGACCTCACGAGGCGGGGCATCGACCACAGCCGTCGCACCGAAGCCCTGGTACGCCGCGCGCTGCTTCGTCCCGATGCGATAGATCACCTGGGTCACTTGGCCCGCGGTAATCTGCTCTTCGGCACTCAGCTCGCCGTACTCGCTCGCCAACACCTGAACCTTGTAAGTTCCGGGCTCGAGATCGGTCGCGATGAACGTGCCGTCCGGGCCCGCAACCAAGTCGCGCAAGAGCTCACCGCGGGCATTGAGAATCTCGACGGCAGCCGAGCCAACGGGAGTGTCGTCTTCGCTCAAGAGCACCGTGCCGGAGAGCCAACCGGTGGTGAGCTCCTCCGTAGGGGCTTTGAGCTCGAACACGTAGCGGTAGCGAACCCGGGCAGCGATCGGTTCCCAATCCTTGCGCGCCGGCTCGAAGACGAACTGACGCACAGCCGCGAGGGCGGCTTCGTCGAACGCCTCTCCTCCGGAGCGCGCGACACTCACCTCGGTGACGAGGCCGTCCTTGCCGACGACGATGTCGAGCTCCACATCGACCTCGGGCTGCTCTTCACCCTCGGTCTCCGGGTAGTCCGCCTCGACGAAGCGAATGAGCTTCGGCGGGGTGATGAGGGGCTTCGCCTCCCCCTCGGCGGTCGGCCGAGATTTGCTCTGCCCCTGCGCACCACTGGCGAAGACGCATAGGATCAGCAGAGCACCAACTAGGCGAAGCACGAAGTGAGCATAGCTCAGCGGGGCGATGACCCAAGGGCTTGAACCCGGGTCCTTTGCGAGATGTGGCGATTAAAATAAGTGCCCCGGCTATCTTTCGACAGCCGGGGCTGGGTGGTTGGATATGCGTTCCTGGCAAATGGTCTTGGGTGCTTGGCCCACCGCACGTAGGCACCGAGTGGAGAAGGGTTGGTGGAGTGGCGTTGCTCGGTGCCGCGTGCTGCGTGGATGACGAATATACGTCAGGTCGCGCAGGAGCTTGGGTGTCGTGATCGTGAAGAAACGGTGACAGGCAGTCGGCGAGATCTCTTCCTGAGATTCGTCGTGATTTCAGGGGTTTGAGGGGGGAGCGTGTCCCTTAAACGAAACCGCCGCCTCCGAAGGGGGGCGGCGGTTTCAGGTTCGTTGTGGGCGAGGAGTTTAGTTCGCGGGGTAGTCGGTCCAGCCGGTCGTCCAGTCCGTTCCGCTCGGGGCGAACGCGCCAGCGCAATTGCCGTTGCCTACAGCGTAGTCGTGCCCGGCGCGATCGGCGATCTCGGGATCCTGGTCGACCGTGTTTCCGAGTCCATCGGCGAGCTCGGTCGGCTCATCGAAGAACGCGTCCTCCGCAGTATTGGGATCGTTGTCGTCGATCGGGTAGTCCGGGTCGTTGGCCCAGAAGCAGGAATCCGAAACCGACATGTTCGTGGGCCAGGCTGGGTCCCAGCTACCATCACGAACGTCGATGCCGGGGCCGTCCCAGTCCGCAATGACCAGGTCGGAGAGCGCTCCAATCGTGCCTCGGCGCAGGACGACGCCGGCAGCCGTGCCGGTCGAACCGAGAATCGTGCCGTAGCTGACCGTCGGGTTGGAACGCGGCTCCACGTCGTTGTTGTCGCTGAAGTTGTCACCCTCGATGCCACGGGGATCATCGCTCCGCGGGCTGCTGTGATCGACGATGAAGTTGGTGGCCTCACCTTGCCACCCCTGGTCCCAGTCGAGCCCGTCGTCTCCTGTTGCGGAAACCACGAAGTGGCTAATCGACGCTGTGCCGCCAAAAAACTCGACCCCGTCGTCCTCACCCTGGTGGAGCTGAATGTAGTCAAGCGTCGTGTCGGTACCGCATCCGCCGACTGACAAGCTGTTGAGCTCGTTGTCCTCGCCGAACGTGAAGCCGGCATACTCAACGCGCACGTACGTGAGGGTGCCGCAATCGGACGTCGGGTCGTCGCCGCCGTACGAGCCGCGATCGTCCCCCTCGGGCAGACCTTCGATGCTGCCCTCACAGGTCACTCCGGTGTCGCCGCCGCATGCCGCGTTGCCCCAACTCAACGGAGCTTCGCCTAGCAGAACCAGACCACCCCAGTCGCCCGGTTGCCGGCTTCCTGCAGGTGCGGAAGAGGTGAAGACAATCGGCGCGCTGGAGGTTCCTTGCGCGTCGATCTTCGCGTTCTTGGTAATGACGAGCCCTGCTGCCTGGTCGCCGATGAGCGTCGTTCCTTCCTCGATGCTCATGGTGCCTGCGGTCACGAACACAGTTTGGGCGACGCGATAGGTGCAATCGGACGCGAGAGTTACGCTCTCGGTTATCTCGGTGGGAAGCGTAACTGTCTCGCCGGGGGTCGAGCAAAGACCTTCGCTGCCACCCGTTCCGCCCATGCCTGCGGAACCGCCCGTGCCTCCGCTGCCGGCCGTGCCACCGTCATCGCTGCAACCCACGCCAAAAGCGAAGAGCGCTCCGGCCAAAACCAGTCCAATGATTTTTCTCATATCCCTATCCTCTTCGTGTTCCCGGAATCCCGCGCTGGGTCTGCCGGCTGTTGGAAGCGTCTCTCCCGACGCTCAGTAGATGTACTCAGCACCAATGCTGACCGTCGTGCCCCGGTTCTCGACGAGCACGAGCTCGTTCCCTTGTTGGAATCGCTTCTTCGCGAAAGCGATGTTCTTCCATTTAAGTCCGACCTTGACGTGGGGTGTCGGTTGCCACGTCGCGATGAGATCCAAGAGATGTTGCGGCTTCTCAAATACATCTGGAAAGATGAAATCACCTCGCGGAACCGCCAACTTCGACGAGGCGTTCCCCAAAGGCGTTGTAGACGAGACCGACCATCACGCCCGCATCAGGATCGTCAAAACGAAGTGACAGGTTGGTGACGTACGGGGATTGGTTGAACAGCGGGTGTTGGGCCCGCCCGACTTCCAGCGTTCTCGGAGCTCAAGCTGGTCTCGCGATTTCATGAGGGCGACGTTGCCAAGGAAGTAGAACTTCTCGAGTTTGGAGTGGAACGTCCCGAATCCAAGACGCAATTCAAGCTCTCCTCCGACGAGCCAAGCTTTTTCGGCGTTCTGCGAAGGTGGCGGAGCCGTTGACTTGGCTGGTGATCACGAACTCGATTGGGTTCTTGAACTACTTGTAGAACGCGGTCGCCGACACGAGATTCGATGCACCAAAGTAGTACTCGTAGCGTGCTTCGGTGTTCTGAACGCGAGCCCGCTGCAGGTCAGGATTTCCCGTAATGAACCAGCCTCGAAGGAAATCGACGTAGTAGTAGCGGCGCAAGCTCTCGGATGGCCGGTCGAATGACGGTCATCCCGTAGCCGAGCTTCACGAACATCTTTGGATTGATCGTGAATGCGAAGTTCGCCGAGGGCAGTCGGGTCGATGTCCGTGCGATTCGTGTCCTTGATCTCGAAGTCGGGGGCAGCGGCGGGCTTGCCGATCGCCGCGAACGGGCTCGTACGATCTGCACTTGCTGCGCGGAACACCTCGAAACGGAGAAGCCAAGGAACTTGAGCCATGCGGCCATCGGAGTCTCCAGCTGCAGATAGCCTCCGTAAGAGAGAGTTGCTGGCCGTTGTAGCTGTCTTCGGTTCGTGATCTCGTTCGAATGATGGTCGAGGTTCCGAGGTCTGATGGGCCGAAGAGAACTTCCGGGTCGCCGGTGGAAGCTCGCGCCTCCAGGCTGCTGTTGGACGAAACGCCGAGCGGCGAAGTCGCGCTTCTCGTAAACCCCCAGTCCACGCCAACGGTCGCGTAGGCCGTGCGACTCGAAGCGCCTCCAGAGGGAAACCGCACATGCTCTTTCCGCCGACCGAAGTACCTGGTTCAGGTCCGCATAGTAGCGGGTGGCCGATGTGACTAGCTGGCGTCTCGGTTTGAACTGCTGAATGTCGCGACGATCCGGTTCGATCGCGGCGGCCCATGCCCGCCGCGGCATTCCACTGGAGCCGACCTTGGTCTCGCCGAGGTTTCGATGATCGCCCGTGAGCTGGTTGAAGAACATGAGTTCGACCGACGAAGTTGAAGCTGTTCTTCGTGGTCTCGAAGCGATCTTCGAGGCCGGTGTCTTCGCGACGCCAAGTTGCGTGATCGTCTTGTTGTCGCTGACTCGGCTGAAGAGCGAGGTGAGGTTCAGGAAGTTGTCCGGATCGAGCTCGACGAAGCCGCTGCCGAACGTGCCCCAGAGTACCTCTTGTTCCCGCTCTTGAAGTCGAAGTCCTGAAGCGGACTGGGTCGGTCTTCGCCCTCGTCGTTGAAGTTGAAGCGCTTGTTGAAACCCGTTGCGGATGATCTCCTCGTACTCGTAGAGAAAGCTGAGGAGGTACCCGGCTCTTCGGCCGTCTTTCTTGCAGCTCACCGGAGTCGCCAACGCTGAGCTTTGAGATTCAGTTTTGGAAAGCGCTTTTGCTCGCGGGTTCCAAACGTTCGGGAACGCTCGACCCGACTTCTGAGACCTGGTCGCGCGTCTGGTAGCGGCCTCGTCCCGCTGTCGACGTCGAGGCGGTCGTTGCCCACCGCGCTCGGGGAGAGATCGACTGCCATCGTCGTAACCAATCCAATCCACGTCCGCCCGCCCTGATGCGGTTGGCATGCTCTGGAACGTGCTCATCGAGTTGACGCCGACGGACGCGCCGACTTTGAGTAATGAGGTCTCGTCGGGATAGCTCGTCGGTGTCGATCAGCAGGAGGCCGCCGGCGAAAGCTGCCGGGAAGGTCAGGTCGCGGGACCTTGACGACCGCCAGATTGCTGACGATCACAGTGGGAAAGATGTCGAGATTGACACTCGGAACGTCGGGGTCGACGCCAGGGACGGGAAGCCCGTTGAGAAGGATTTGGTTGTAGCGTGCCAGCGAGACCGCGGATGATGATGCGTCCGTCCTCGTCGATCGTGACGCCCACGACGCGTTTAGACCGCGCCCTTTCGCGGTGCTGTCGCCTGCGCGCTTGATCTCCTCCGCGCTGATCGCATCCTGTACGCCCACCGACTCCTTGCGGATGTTGAGCTGCGCCGCTTCACTCGAGGTGTCGGCCAGGTAGACGACCTCCTGCTCCTCGACGCCCGCGTCTTTGTCGCGAAATGGGGTCGAGCACGAAGTTGACTCGCTTGAACGCGCCGCGCGCAACCGAGAATGTTGTCCCACCGCGCGCCGTGATAGAGGTCGTAGTAGGATCGGAGGGTGTACTTGCCGGGAGGCAGATAGAGCCGGTAACGGCCGCGCTCGTCGGTGATCGTGCTTCGAACCTTCCCGTCGTCCTCGCCCTTCGCCAAGACCGGCGCGTCGGGAAGAACCTTCTTCGGCCGCCGGGATACGACCTGGCCTTGGACCCCGGTTTCCTTGTCTGCGCCTGGTTCGAGCTTTTCGGGATCCTGAACTTCGACCGCTTTTCGAGACGACCGGCGTCGGGATCTCTTCGATCTCTTTGCCCTCCGCGTCCTTGACCATGTCCTCGTCCCATATCGGGGCTCGGCAGGTACTCGATGATGACCTCATCGACGTCCCCGAGCCGCGTTCTCCTCTTCTTCTTCTTCGGCAGCGCCGACGTCCGGCGTGATCCACTCCTTGCCGTCAGCATCTTTCGTGACGATATCCTTGGGAGCCTCTTCTAGGGCCTTCTCCCTCTCCGCTTCTCTCTTTTCGTGGCGCTCCTCACGGCGCTCTTCCTTCCCTTCGGGAGGTGGTTTCTGTTCCGTGGGCGCCTTTTCCGCCGGCGCTTCTTCCGCGGAGGGCTGCTCGGCGGGCGGCTCTTCGGCGGTGGGAGGCTTCTCAGGCTCCTCGGCGCTTGCCCAAAGCGGGAGTGACGCAGTCATCACCACTAGAAGGGCGAGCAGGGGGCCTTCTCGACGCGGGGGGTACATACCTATCCTTCATCAACCTGTTGAGTGTCGCCTCGGGAGTCCGCCTATTGGTCGTATACGCCTTCGGTCAGCACCGCGATGTGGGCGGCGCCACCGATCCGCGCCAAGTCGAGCGCTCGCACCGCGCGGGAGTAGGGCGCGTTGTCTGCCGCGTCGAAGAAGACCTTGCGCTCGCCGCGCGCGATCAACACTCGCTTCAACTTGGGAGCGAACTCGGCGTCTGGAACGATCTCTCGATTGATCTGGAACTCACCCTCGGGGTTGACGCTGATCACGATCGGCTGCTGCTGATCGGGATCGGGCGGCGTGACCTCCTCGTTGGGATCCGGCTTATCCGGTACGTGCACCCAGAAGTGCGCGGGCATCAGCGGCATGATCACCATGAAGATGATCAGCAGCACCAAGACGACATCCACCAGCGGCGTGACGTTCATCTCGGGCTGGGCGTTGCCCTTTCCGCCCGACGAGGCTCCGACGTTCATGCCCATGGGTCGCTCCTCTCGAGCTCGCGGCTGGTGCTGCTCACTTCGATCCGCCTTTTCGTTGGATGCTCTTCGCAAACGATTCCGCATCGTCGAGCGCCGTCTTCGTCGCCCGCAGCGCGACCCCGGGGAAACCTACGCCCTGCACGATGGCCATGACATCGCGCACCTTGTCGTAGGTCAGCCTGTGGTCGCCGACGAGCACCAAGCGTTTGGTCGGGTCGGCGGCTGAGGCCGATCGAAGATGGTCACCCAAGGTCGCTCGATCCACCGCGTAGTCCTCGAAGAACAATTGTCCTTCGGCGTCCAGTGACAACACGTATGGCTCGGGGTCGTTCTTACGCTCCTCGTCGGGGTTCTCGAGTTTCGCGAGCTCGAGGTTCAGGTCGCTCACGGCAGCGGGCAGGATCACCATGAAGATGATCAAGAGCACTAAGACGACGTCCACCAACGGTGTGACGTTCATCTCCGGCGCGACTTTGCCCCTTTTCTTTCGTGCGAGACCCATGACTCTGACTCGTTCCTTCGGAGTTTCCCGTTATTCGGCAGGCGCTGGAGCGATGTGCGGAGGAGGCTCGACGTCACCCGAGACGCCGCCACCGATGGCGCCGGCTTCGAGCTGGTCGACGAGCTCGCTGCCCGCGTTCGCGAGACCCGCCTCGTACTTGGCGATCTTCCCGCTCAGCCAGTTGAACAGCATGACGGACGGGATGGCGACCATGAGGCCGTAGCCCGTGATGTAGAGCGCCTCACCGATGAGCGGCCCAATGACGCTCAGCCCGCCGCCGCCCTCTTGGCCGATGACCTTGAAAGCGCCGAGGATGCCGAAGACCGTGCCGAGCAGACCGACGAACGGCGCCGTCGAGCCAGTGGTCGCCAGCACCGCGAGGCCCTTGTTCAGGCTCATGCTGAGGTTCTCGCCCGTGCGCTCGAGATTTCGCTTCGTGAAGCCGGCAGCACGGTCGCGACCCATGCCGAGAGCAAGGTTCTCCTCGAAGGTCTTGATGCCCTCGTAGATGAAGCGTGCGAGGTGGCTCTTCTTCGAGGCCTCCTCCGCGATGTTCATCGCTGCGATGGCGTCGCCTTGTTCCATCGGGGACGACACGTCTTTGGCGAACTGCTTCGAGCGCCGCTTCGACATGAAGAGCATGAGGAGTCGGTCAACCGTGACCGTGACACCCCAGAGCCCCTGAATCGTGAGCACGATGACGGCCGTCTTCACGACGGGGTTCATCGCGTGCCACATTTCCATAAGGTCTAAATTCATGGCGTTTCCTTTCGAATCTCGTTCAAATATTGGACGGTTTGAACGTGAACTGTCTGCGATACGGATAAGGGACCGCCGTACCATCGGGTAAGCGCGCAGGCTCGAAGCGCTGCGCGAGTGCACACTTGATGATCAAATCCTCTGGGATCAGTGGATGCGAATTCTCGAGCTCGGCCTTCACGGGCACTCCGTCCGGCATGACGAGAATCCGGACACGAATCCGAATGGTCTCCGCGCTCAGTCGAACGTCGGGTGGGACGTCCGGCGCGCGGCAACCTCCGAGGTATTTCGGACGCGACACGGTTTCCCGGATCTGGCGCGGGCCGGTCTTCTTCTTGCCGTCGCTGCCGCCCCCGCCGATCATGTCGTCGATGTTGATCTCCTCGACCTCGGCGAGACGGCCGCCGCTCGCTTCCTGGAGCTCTTCGTCCGGGATCTCGGTCGGCGCGGAGAGGCCGCGCTGCTGACCCGGCGTTGCCTTCACCTCTTGCTTCGGCTCTTCCTTTTTGGGTTTGGGCTTTGGCTTCGGCTTTGGCTTCTCTTCGACCGGCGTCGGCACTGCTGCGAACTCCACCGCGATGTCGCGCTCACGCTTGTCGACGTAGACTTTGGCAGTGGCGACCGCGGCGACGATACCGAGGCCTGCCAGGACATAGACCACGGCAGACACGGCAAGAGAGAGCCCCATTCGGCCTCTGCCCTCTTCGCTCGATTTGTTTCCTTCTTCGAAGTCCTGGAACATCGATCGGTATTCCGCCGTGAGCCTCTACAGAGGCACGCTGTGCACGATGGGTAGGCTTGCCGTGTGACAGCCCGGTGACACTCGGGTGGCGAGTGGGCGAAGCCCCTTTGGGCCCTCTTCGGGGCCTCAGGAGACAGGCCGAAGCCGGTAGCCAACCCCCCGAATTGTTTCGATAAATTGCGAGGCAGGGCCGAGCTTCTCCCGGAGCCGCTTCACGTGGGTGTCGACCGTCCGTGAGACGGCTGCCTGGTCTCCGCCGGTGTCACACCATCTCCACACGCGCGCCAGCAGCTCGCGCCGATCCTGGACCCGCCCACTGTTGCGCGCGAGGTGCTCGAGCAGCCGAAACTCGACCGAGGTCAGGCGCACCGGCTCGCCGCTGCAGGTCACGGTCTCGTTCCGTGCGTCGATGACGAAGGGCTCCACCCGAAATGTCTGTGCCTGTTGACGCCCATCCCGGTGCCGGCGCAGCACGGCCTTCAGCCGCAAGCTGAGCTCCCGAATGCCGATCGGCTTGGGGATGAAGTCGTCGGCGCCGAGCTCGAATGCGATCACCCGATCGATCTCGCCGGAGCGCTCGGAAAGAACGACGGCGAGCGCGCTTCGACCACGGTCGTCGTTCGAGAGGTGCCTCAGAAGCTCGGCCGCAGTCATGTCCGGCGGATCTTCATCGAGGAGAATCGCGCTCGAGCACCCGCAGGAGGCACGCTTGAGAGCGCTTGCACCGCTCGAAACGTGCTCGACGTGAATCTTCTCGCCCGCGAGCGCGCGCTCGAGCTCGATGCCGAGTGTCGGCGAAGACGAGAGGACGGAAAGCTCGAAGAGCATGAGAGCGCAATTGTGTGCAGCCCCGTGACAGCTGTGTGTCTGCGGCGTGCCCAAGCTGTGAGAATCGAAGGCAGACCAGCGCTAGGCCTGCAGCGGGGGCAAAGTCCGCGTACTGGCGGCGCCGGCTCGCCCGAGGGTCAGCCGAAACCGCGTCCAACGCCCGAGCTCGCTCTGCGCTTCGATCTCTCCGCCCATGCGCGCGACGAGATGCCGTACGATCGAGAGGCCGAGGCCGGTGCCGCCCATCTCGCGCGAACGGCCGGCATCGACGCGGTAAAAGCGCTCGAAGATCCGCTCCAGTTGGTCGGAAGGTATGCCCGCCCCGGAATTCTCGATCTCGAGGCTCACCGAATCCACATCGACGTCGGCACGCATCGCGATCCGACCCCCGTCGGGCGTGTACTTGATCGCGTTGTCGACGAGGTTGATCAGCACCTGGTCGAGGGCGCGTGGGTTGGCGATGACGTCGGGAAGGCGTCCGAGGGAGCCGATCTGAACGTCGAGCGCGCGCTGATCCGCTTGTGCCGCCAGCCCATGTACGACGTCTCGGACCGCCTCGGCAAGATCGACCGGTGCGAGCTCGTACTCCTGCTCCGGAGACTCGGCTCGGCTCAGCGCGACCAGGTCGTTCACCAGGGCCTGCAGGCGAAGCGTGTGCCGGAGGATCACGTCGACGAAGCGTTCGGCGGACTGCTGGTCGTTGATCGCTCCTGCCTTGAGCGTCTCGGCGAACCCCCGGATGGCGGTGAGCGGGGTGCGAAGCTCGTGACTCGCGTTGGCCACGAAGTCGCGCCGTACGCGGTCGGCGAGCTTCTGCTTGGTGACGTCGTGCAAGACGCCGACGACGCCTCCTCGCCCCGGCAATGGCGCGACGACCGCGGTGTAGACGCGCGTCCGGCCGCCGGTCTGAAGGCTCAAATCGGCGGACACCGCTTCGCCGTGCCTGGCGGAGCGCACTGCGTCTCGAAGGGCGTCGCTGCGCAGCACCTCCGACGGCGACTTCCCCAATGGGCTCGTCTCGGCGATCCGGTCGAGCGCGGTGTTGGTCAGCACCACACGACCGAGGGAATCGGTGACGAAGACCGCTTCGACCATCGCGTTGAGCATGGTCTTCAAGCGGTTCTCTTGCGCGTGCAAAGATGCGATTCGCTCGTTCAGCTCGTCCGCGAGTCGATCGAGTGAGCGGCCGATGTCACCGAGCTCGTCGTCGCGTTGACTGAAGGTTCGCACCGACAAGTCACCTCGCGCGAGAGCATCGGCGACCTCGGTGAGCTGTCGGGCGGGCGCGACGATCGTTCGAGAAAGCGCCCAGGTCAACGCCACGCCGATGATCAACGCGAGCGCCCCGGCGACGAGCATGAGCTCACGGACACTCGATCGCATCGCGTCCGCGGACTTGGTCGAACGCATGGCCTGGATGATGTGGCCATCCCGGAGGCGCCGCGAGTAGACATAGAACTCTTGCCGATCTTGGCCGAGGGCCGTCCGAATGAAGCCGTCATCGCCAAGCGGCGGTGGCGGGACCAAGAACGTGGCGGATCGCTCGAAGGCGTCGGGATCGAAGCGAGTCGAGCCGACGACCTTCCCACCCCGCGAAATCACAATCCAAGTGCCGAACCGGGCGCCGATGCCTTCCGCGATGCTGTCGGGATCGCGCTGGTGTTTGAGCTCCGTCTCGGCAGCCATGACAGCGTCCTGGAGATCGAGCCTCTGGGTGCGAGAGAGACGGTAGTCCGTGAGTGGGTCTTCGAGGAGCAGGATCGTGAGCACGATGGCCGCGGTCGCGGTCATCGTCGCGGCGATCAAGTTCCAGCGTAGACCCCAGCGCTCCATCGGCGGAGCATATCAACTTACGCAGGCTTTTGTACGCGATAGCCCACACCACGGACAGTCTCGAGATATCGAGCCCCTGCGCCGAGCTTTTCGCGCAGGCGCTTGATGTGCGTGTCGACAGTGCGGGTCTCGACGCCCGGCGCGTAGCCCCACACGCGCTCGAGCAGCGCGTCACGCGGCTGAACGCGACCCGCACGCGACGCGAGGTCCAAGAGGAGCCGGAACTCGAGCGCAGTGAGCGTGATCTCCTCGCCTTCGACTTCGACACGATGCGCCGGGACATCGATGCGGAGCTCGCCGATCGAAAGCACCTGTGGCCCCTCCGTCTGGGCCTGGGGACCCACCCGCCGGAGGATCGCCTCGACCCGAAGCGTGAGCTCTCGTGGGCTAAACGGCTTGATGACATAGTCATCGGCGCCCACCTCGAAGCCGACGATGCGATCGATCTCCTCGGCTTTGGCGGTGAGCATGATGACCGGGATGCGAGCCGTCTCGGCGCTTCGGCGCAAGCGCCGGCAAACCTCGAAGCCGCTGATGTCCGGGAGCATCACATCGAGGAGAACGAGATCGGGGCGTTGCCGCACGACCTCCGCTAACGCGTTGGCACCGTTGTGTGCCAGTGCGACGTCATGACCGCCCTCGCGTAGGTTGAACGCGACCAAGTCGGCGAGGTCGACTTCGTCTTCTACGACCAGTATGTGAGCACCCATGTTCGTTGGCCGCGAGCCTGGCAGGGCCATGTGACAGCCCGGTGACCTGAGCGTTGCGGCCCCGCAACGTATACCACGGCTGGACCAGCGTCGCGGGCCTATGCTACCCCACTTTCTCGGAACCCCCGCCGCTACGCACATGCGCATCCCCCTCGCGAATCTGCTCGTTCGAAGCCCGCTCCCTCACGTCAGCCTGTTGATGGATGCGGTGCAGGACTGCGTGCGTTTGGTCCCGGAGCTCATCGACCGATTGATCGCAGGAGACAGCGCTGGCCTCGAGCGCCTCGCGAGAGAGATCAGCGTGCTCGAAGGCCAGGCCGACGCGACCAAGAACGATCTTCGTACGAAGATGCCGGTGCGACTCTTTCTTCCCGTCGACCGAAGAGACTTGCTGCGCCTCGTCCGTGAGATCGATGCGGTCGCCAACAACGCGGAAGACCTCGGTGTGTTGCTCACCTTGCGCCCGTACGAAGTGCCTGAGGAGCTGCAAGCGTTGCTTCGGGAGTTCGTCGATGGCGTGATGCTGGTGGTCGACAGCGCCGCCGATCTCGTCGGCACGATGGACGAGCTCTTGGGGTCCAGCTTCGGAGGCAAGGCCGCGCAGGCGGCGATGGCAAAGGCTGACGAGATCGGCCGGCTCGAACACGAGGCCGACAAGCTCCAAGATCGCTGCGCAAAAGCGTTGTTCCGGGCAGAGGATACGATCTCGCCCGTCTCGATCTTCATGTGGACGAAGGTGCTGAACAAGATCGGCTCGATCGCCAACCACGCCGAGAACATTGGCGACCAGTTCCGTCTTTTCGTTGCGGCCTCCTGAATGGACACCACCACTCTCATCTTGACCGTTGCGTCGCTCGGGGGCCTTTACATGGCCTGGACGATTGGCGCGAACGACGTGGCGAACGCGATGGGGACGTCCGTGGGCTCGGGCGCGCTCACGCTGCGTGGGGCAATCATCGTCGCTGCGATCTTCGAGTTTGGCGGCGCGATGCTCGTCGGCGGCTCGGTGACCAACACGATTCGCAAAGGAATCGTCGACGTGCAGGCCCTCGGCTCCGACCCGATGATCGTCGCGATAGGCATGACTTGTTGCCTCCTCGCCGCGGCGCTGTGGCTCAACTTGGCGACCTATGCGGGTTGGCCAGTCTCGACCACGCACAGCATCGTCGGCGCGGTCGTCGGCTTCGGGGTGACCGCCGGCGGCATGAGCGCCGTCGATTGGGGCACCGTGGGGAGCATCGCCGCGAGCTGGATCATCTCTCCGGTGATGGGCGGCATCCTCGGTTACAGCCTCTTCATATTCATCCATCGAACGATTTTGATGGCCCCCGATCCACTCGCAGCGATCAAACGCTGGGGCCCCATCCTCGTCTTTCCGATCATCTCCATTCTCGCGTTGAGCGCGATGTTCAAGGGTCTGAAGCCGCTTCGCCTCGACTTGGCGCTCGGACCCGCGGTCCTCTTGGCGCTCGGCCTCGGCCTCGTTTGTAGCGTTCTCGCGGTGCCGATCTTCGCACGCTTCGCGCGACCGAACAGCGAGTCGAAGGACGCGGCGCTCGTACGCACAGAGAAGGTCTTCATGGTGCTTCAGGTGATGACCGCCTGTTTCGTCGCGTTCGCACATGGCAGCAACGATGTGGCCAACGCCGTCGGTCCGCTCGCGGCCGTCTTTGGCGCGATCAAGGGAGACGTCACCGAGACAGTGCAGGTTCCCTATCGCGTACTCCTGATTGGCGGCGTCGGCATCGTTGTAGGCCTCGCGACCTACGGCTACAAGATCATGGCGACCATCGGCAAGAAGATCACCGAGTTGACCCCGTCCCGAGGCTTTTCTGCAGAGTTCGCGGCGGCAACCACAATCGTGGTCGCAAGCAAGATGGGCCTCCCTGTGAGCACCACCCATACGCTGGTCGGCGCGGTCATCGGCGTCGGCTTCGGGCGCAGCATCGGCGCGATCAACACGAAGGTTCTCGGCGGTATCTTCGCGAGCTGGTTCATCACGGTGCCGTTCACCGCACTGCTCGCTGCTGGCTTGTTCATCGTCGGGCGTTTCCTGCTCCTCTGAGTGGCCTGGCCGAGCGCCACGCGCTAAGCACGGCCATGGCTCTGTCCGTCGGCATCGTCGGCCTCCCGAACGTGGGTAAGTCGACTCTCTTCAACGCGCTCTCCGACAAGCAAGCGGAGGCGGCGAACTACGCGTTTTGCACGATCGACCCGAACGTCGGCATCGTCCCGGTCCCCGATGCCCGCTTCGAGAAGCTGGTGGAGATCCATAAGCCGAAGAAGGTGGTCCCGGCGACGGTCGAGTTCGTCGACATCGCCGGACTGGTTCGCGGGGCGTCCAAAGGCGAGGGCAAAGGCAACGCCTTCTTGAGCAACATCCGGGATGCGGACGCCGTCGCGCACGTCGTTCGCTGCTTCGAGGACGAGAACATCTTACACGTCGACAACAAGGTCGACCCCCTTGCCGACATCGAAACCATCGAGACGGAGCTCATTCTCAAGGACCTCGAAACCGTGCAGAAGCGGCTCCACAAAGCGGAGCGCGCCGCCAAAGGGCAGGACGCCTTCGAGAAGAAGGCTGTGGCTGTGTGCAAGAGGCTCGAAGAGTCCCTCGACTCCGGGAAGCCCGCCACCTCGGTGACCGCGACCGACGAAGACGAAGAGAAGATCCTGCGGGACATGTTTCTGCTGACGAACAAGCCCTCGTTCTTCGTAGTCAACGTGAAGGACGAGCAGCTCGGAGACCTCGAGACCGACCCGCTGGTGGCGAAGGTTCGCGCCCTCGGTGAGGAGCGGAGCGTTCCCGTCGTCGTGATCAGCGCCGCAATCGAGGCCGAGATCATGCAGCTTCCCGAAGACGAGCGAGCCGAGTTCATCGAATCGCTCGGCCTCGACGAGCCGGGCCTTCACAAGGTGATTCGTACGGGATACGCAACGCTCGATCTCATCACGTACTTCACGGCGGGAGAGCCGGAAGTGCATGCGTGGACGATCGAGCGCGGCACGAAGGCGCCGCAGGCGGCCGGCAAGATTCACACCGACTTCGAACGCGGGTTCATCCGCGCCGAAGTCATGAAGTGTGACGATCTATTCGAGCTCGGCTCGGAGCAGGCGGTGAAGTCCGCCGGCAAGCTCGCCATCGAGGGCAAGGAATACGTCGTGCATGATGGCGACATCATGCACTTCCGCTTCAACGTCTAGCGTGTCTCGTCGAGCGACTTCGCCGCCACGGGCCTAGAACTCGTCGTTGTAGGCCTTGAAGCCGGTGATGCCTTCGTTCGGGCAATCGACCTCGAAGATATGCATGCCTTGCTCGTTCACACCCATCTCGTGGTTGGTCGAGCCGCCCGAGCCGATCTTCAGATTCGCATCGGTGTATGCGAGGAAGTCGCACATCTCACCGTACTGCAGGCCTCGGGTCAGGGTCTCGTCGGTGTTGTTGATGAACCCGCATTCGGAGCGGAGCTTGGGCGCGCCCCTGTTGTTCATCGGCGGATCGATGATCGATCCGATCGGCTCTCCAATCGTGTTTTTAATCTCGAAGATCGTCTCGGTGCTTCCATCGTCTTGTACGAAGCTCAGATTGAAGAAGTTGCCCCACTGGTGGTAGTGACCGAGCACGTAGTAGACGTTGTAGTCCACCTCATCTTCGTTGAGGTGTCGCTTGAAGGCGTCGCGGAGATCGCATTCCAGCGACGTCCTCGATTCGGTGGGGACGCCGTCGACCGCAGGCGGAATGCGGAGTCTACTGATCGCGAAACTGTAGGGAGTGAGCCGGATGTCGACGTCCTCGCGATCGGCGAGCTCGACTTCCATCGTCATCGCGGTCTCCATGGGAGCGGCTGAGATGTTCAAGAGATGGGTGCTACCAACGATCACGCTGTGCGGTGGAATCTCGAGCGCGGCTCCTTCGGGAAACGCCTGAAGCTCTTCGATCGCCTGCGTCGACTGAGCAAAGAAGACGCCGCCCGCGGCAGCCGCCAGGTATTCGCTGAAGTTCCGTGCGTTGCAGTCCCAGGTCCCTTCCAACGTGGCGTCGGGGCCTTCCTCGTCGGGATTCGGACCGTAGGCCGCCTCAGGTACGAAGAACCAGTTCGAGTGGTGCCACCCGCCGCCGTTGCTCTGCCGGATCTTGCGCACGTAGATCGGCTCCTCGTTGCCGAGCACCCAGCTTTGGCAGACGTCCCAGGATTCCTCGGCGACGTCGATCATCTGCGGATCGTAGGTGTGGCTCAGGGTTGCGACGAAGTCGCCCGTGCCACCTTCGCCGCCGCTGCCGGCCGTACCGCCCGTGCCGGCGTTGCCGCCCGTGCCGCTATTCGGCGTGCTGCTGTCGCCACAACCGATGAGTAAGAGAGTCAAGACAGCTGATAGAGTTATCACGCGCATGGGCCTAGGTTTCCTTATTGGCTGAGTTTCGGCAAGTGGATGGCCTGAGTCCGGGTTTTCACCGGATGCAAGTCATCAAAGCTAAGTGGTTTCATCGGGTTCGAGGACGTTGGCCTCGATCAGCATGTACTCGTTCGAGCCGTGGTTATCGACGTGGAAGAGGAGCTGGGTCCCGGCTGGATAGCCCTTCGCTGCTGTCCAGACGACGCTCGGGAACTGAAAGTCGGACGGGATGAGCACGCTGTAGTCGAGCGCGACCTCGTCACCGATGGTGAACATCATGCGAGCCTCGCCGCCCGGCACGGGCGCAGTGAGCGCCGAGTGCCGCATCCGAATCTCGACCTGGTCGCCGGCCCGGATGTTGCGGAGCGACGGCTGCTCGAGCGTGAGCCAGTTGCAGAGCGGAAGCGTCGGGTTCGGCATCCGGGTGTAAACGGCCAGGACCGTGTACGTGTCGAGGCACTCGGGCACGTAGGCGGCGACGCAATTGGAGCCGGGCTCGAAGGTGACGCAATCGTCTTCAGGCCAAGGGTAGTACTCGTCGCAGTCGATCGGCACGAGCTCACACACCGCGCCGGGAGGCGGCGAGCCGATGAGCGCATCGCCGTCGGTCGTCGGCACCCACTTGGTGTTGTCGACCAGGGGGCCCGGATCGCTCGCCTCACCGCTACTGCCGCCACACGCGACAACCATCGGAAAGCATAGCAACCAAAGCGCGGCGACTAGGCTTCGCGAGGGACGCTCACCCGAACCAAGACGTCCGGCTTCACTTTGAGCCCTCCGAGCGCCGCGGTGTAGGGCTTGATCCCGAAGTCCGGCTGATGGATGTGGAGCTCGGTGACCCAACGCTCGCCTTCGGCTCGGACGCTGGCCTGGAGGTTCCGCGACTTGCCGTGCATCTGTAGGGTCCCCTCCACGGCGAAGCCCTCGCCCCGCTCCACGACGTTCGTCGAGTCGAAGCGGATCTCCGGATACTTGCGAATCCGCAGCACGTCCTTGGTGACGTTGTCGTAGATTTTCTTCTTGTCGCCCTTGCTCAGCGTCGAGGGATCGTCCCGCCCATCGGTCTGCGCGCACACGACCTGGATGCTGCTCGGATCGAACGTGGCTTTGATCTGATGGGTCGATTCGTCGACCTCGATCGAAAACCGTTCCACCTGGAGCTTCAGGTCGTGGGCCAGCCGCGCGAGCAGCCCGTCTTTGAACGAGAAAAGGAGACATTCGGAATTGTAGGCGTCAAAGCGAGCCATCGTCGCCGATGTAGCTCACCCCAAACGGATAGGCCAGTTAGTTTACAGCACTCTCATACTCACGGTGTTTCGACGAAATACGAGCCGAGCACGAGGAACATTTCCTCCTCGGTGGTAACGCCAGGGCCTGCAGGACAGGCATCACAGAGGCCGCCTTCACCACAAACCGAGTCGTCGCCGTTGCACGCCATCCCCTCGTTGGGTCCGCCGAAGCAAGAGCGTTCCTCCTCCGGGCAGCCGCAGGGAAGTAGTTCGAAACCGGCGGCGTTGGCGAGGACTGAAACCTGGTTCACGAAGACACAGGTCTCCGCCTCGGGTCGAACCGAATGGCGACGAACCTCCGCGGGATTGCTTTCACCGTTGTCCCAGACCGAGCAGTAGCGGAAAGTGCGGTCTGCGGGGTTCTCGCTGTCAAAGCCCATGATCGCGTCTCCGGAGAAACGCTGATAGAGCGGGTCGGCGTAGTCGAAGCTGATGTAGTCGGGTTCACGCGTGGGCGGTGAACAGTCAGCCTCATCGGGGAAGCAGACTTCGTTGGGCGGATACCAAATTCGGAACTGCTTGCCGAAGCGATGTGTGTGGCTCGTCAAGGTCAGCAGCTGCGCGTGCTGGGGGAGTGTGTACGAGGTGCACACTTCCTTCGAGGTGTACGCATCGATGCGTCCCATGCCGAGGAGATTGCGACCGTCGAAAATCTGCACGCGCGGGTAGACCTGCTCCTCCGGAGCCGCGAACTCGAGGTTCATCCATTGTTCGACGGAGGTGTCCCGCTGAGTGAGGTTGAAGGCATGGCTGTCCCATAGGATGAACCCTTGAACCGGCATCTTGGAAAACACCTCCGGCGGGTAGTCCTCGCGGAAGGTCGACTCCTGCGCGGTGGCGAGGTTTTGCCTCACCTCAGCGGCGCCGAAGAGCCCCCCGACCGTGCCCATTTCAGGCGGCCCGTACCGGTAGCCAATGCATGCCACGGTGGACTGCACCGGCGTCGTGCACTGACCGCGGTCCCCGCACTCGTCACTACCCGGCGTACAGCTCGCGCCGGCATTCGCGCCGCCGAGGCAGGACCAGTCGCGCCAATGCCTGTCGTTCGTCGGGTCCCAGTGCTCCTCGTCACCCGGGGCTGGAATGTAAAAATCGGTGATGCTGTGGTGCGATTGAGGATCCTGCGCGAGCAAGATGTTTTTGTAAGCGAAGCATTCACGTTCCGGACCGCCTTGGGCGTCGTCGCACGGCACCTTGAACTCCTCGGGGACTCGATCCGAGAAATCGTAGTACGTCACGAAACAGACCTCGCCTTCCGACTCGGGCGGAACGTCCCAGCCCCCGGAGTAGAGTTGGACCCCCTTGTCCGCGGCAGGCGCGGGAAGGGGTTGGATCTTGTTCGGGGCGATTTCGCCCTCGAGCTCACACGAGGCGAACTCCTCGGAGCCTTCGACGATCCCGTTTTCGGGTGCCCCACCGCGAATCCAGGCACGTAGCAGACCGAGATCTTCGTCGCTCAAGGCATCGGGGCCGGTTGGCATGGTGCCGCCCGAAATCGGGCTCGGCAGCGATTGAAGCTCAAAGCCCTGGGTCTTGGCGGCAACCTTCTGATAGAGCAGGCTGAGGTCTTGTTCGCCCGGGAACACGCGCACGTAGTTGCCGGAGTTCGCCTGCACGTTGATCAAGCTGGCGTACGCATTGCCAGGCGTGAGATCGAGGCCGCCGGTCGCAGACTCGCCGTGACACGCCGAGGCGGTGCAGCCGCGGTTCTCGAAGACCTGCTGCTGGATCAGCGCGAATGTGCTGTCGATGTCATCGCACTTCGGCGCGGAATCGCTGCCCGAGCTATCGGTTCCACAAGCGGCGACGGCCACGACCGCGCACGCGGCGATCGCGTATTGAACGAGTTTCATTAGAGTCTCCAAACGGGGTTTTAAGCCTAAGATTGGGGCGATTGTTCCTGATTCAGCTATCGGCGCAAGGGAAAACATGAGCCGTGCTCATAAATGATAACAGCGGGTCGCGCTTTCGTGCGCCCTAAGGATTAAGGTTCCGCCACAAAGTAAGAGCCAAGTGGAAGGAACATCTCGTCGTCCGTCGTGACTCCCCCGAGTAACGGGCACGCGTCGCAGGTGCCGCCCTCGCCACAGACGGCGTCGTCTCCGTCGCAAGGCGCGCCGGGACTGTCACCACCAAAACAGGCCCGGTCACCTGGGTCGCAGCCGCAGGAGGCTCGAAAGAAACCGCATGTGGGCGTGTTGGGCTTGGTCGATTCGCGCTTAACCTCGAGAGGATTGTCGGCGCCGTTGTCATAGACCGCGCACGCAAGGAAAGTACGATCGGCCTCGGACGCGGCCGAGTAGTCCATGGGCGGATCGTAGTAGGTGTAGACTGGGTCGTCGTAGAGCCGGCTCAAGTAATCCGGTTCACGCGAGGCAGGTGCGCACCTCGAGACGTCACCGCAGGGCGCATTGGGCGGCAACCAGATCCTGAAGAGCTCGCCTCGCTGGTGCATGTGCGAGCTGAGTGAAAGGAGCTGGGAGTATTGTGGCAGGGTCCACGTGGTGCAGATCTCTTGCTTCTTGAATGGCTCGATGGGCCCCATGCTGAAGATGTTGCGCGCTTCGAAGATCTGTTCCCGAAGCCACGTGCGCTCGGACTCAGGCGCAAACGTGAGGTTGATCCACTGCTCGATGCTCGTGCTCTTCTTCGTCAGGTTGAAACCATGGCTGTTCCAGGAGACGAAGCCGTGCAACGGCAACACCGAATAGACGCCCGCCGGAGGTAGATCGATGGACGTCGACTCCTGCGCGCCGCCAAGCGCGACCGTGGTGTCGGTGGGACCGCCGGCGCCGCCGCCTAGACCGAAGTCAGTCGGTGCGAAGGGATAGAGGACGCAGGCAACGGAGGTGACCGCAGGGGTCGCGCATTGGCTGCGCTCTCCGCATGCGCCGGCAAGCGTCGGATCGCAGCTTTCGCCTTCCATATCGCCACCAAGGCACTGCCACGGCCCCCAGTCGCCCCCGTTCGGATCGGACTCGGGGACGTAGACATTGATGATGCTGTGATGTGACTGGCCATCCTGAGCGAGCTCGTTGCGCCGAAACGCAAAACACTTCCGTCCTTCGCCGTACTCCGGACAGTCGACCTGATACTCGGGCGGCACCTGCTCCGACACGTCGTAGTAAGTGGCGAAGCACACCTCGTCCTCAGCCTCAGCGTCGAGCGCCCAGCCGCCCGCGTAGAACTGGACGCCCTCATCGACTGTAGGCGGCGGCAGAGGATTGATCTTGTTGGGGTCGGGGTCGAAGGTTCCCTCGCATCCCAGCAGCTCGAGGGTGCTGCCGACGATACTGTCTTCGGGAGCGCCGCCGCGGATCCAAAGGCGAATCGCTTCGAGTTGGTCCTCGAGAAGCGGATCGACACCGATAGGCATCGGCTGACCGAGGCTCCCGAGCTCGGTGCCGTTCGTCGCAGCGGCAAGCTTGAGGTAGAGCAGGCTCAGCTCTTGCTCGCCCGGCTTGACGCGTTCGATCGCGCTGTCGATCGTGCTCGGCTGCCGCACCAACGCATCGAACGAAGTGCCTGCACGGAGATCGAGACCGCCCTCCATGGCGTCGCCGTGGCACGCGCTGGCAGTGCAACCCTTCGCTTCGAAGATCGTCGCCTGAATCGCGTCGTAGGTGCTCGTGTAGTCGCAACCCGTCGGAGCACTGCTTCCGCAGCCGGCGATCGCGAGCGTCGCGAGAGCGCTGAGGGCGAAGGCCGCGCGGCGTGTGCTCGAGTTGGTGCTTGTGGACATGAAGGGAAGCATGGGACTCCTGGATTCACGCCTCGTCGATTGACGAAACGGGCCGAGCGGGGCAAGCCTCGCGCTCCACTCTCACAGGATACGCAATGCCGCTCGAGATGCTCTTTAAGGCCGCGACCTACGCGGTGCTACCCTTCTGGCTACTTTTAGTGATCGCCCCACGTTGGCGTTGGACGCAGCGACTCGTGCATGGGCCCGTCGTCGTTTTGTTACTGACGCCGATCTACGCCTACATGCTCTTCGGCTACGCCCCGGCGCCCGAAGAGATGAATTTCCTGACTCTGTACGGCGTGATGATTGGCTTCTCGGCGCCACAGATCGTCGTTGCAGGTTGGATTCACTACTTGATCTTCGACCTGTTCGTTGGAGCATGGGAGTCCCGCGACGCAGTGCGTCGTGGCGTGCCTCACTGGCTGGTAATTCCGTGCCTGCTCGGCACACTGATGTTTGGGCCGATCGGGCTGCTGCTCTACCTGACGGCTCGATTTTTGAGCGCGCGCGTCCTCGAGTACGAAGAGACCGAAGACCTCTGACCTCTCAGCAGCAAAGAAAAAGGGCCGACGCCATCACGGCGCCGGCCCTCGGTATCAGGACTCCCACCAGGGGGGAGTTGCCTAAGGGCTAACTCGCCCGCACCTCCGGTGAGAGTCCGATTCTACTGTTGTCCATATGCATATTTCTCCCCCGGCAATGCCGGCGCTCTTGGGTCTCTGAGCGCGTTGCTCAGACCACGCGGAGCGTTCCTTGGTGGTTTGACGAGTCACGGCAGCGAGTTCCCTTTCAGGGTTCGCACCAGTGCGGGGCTAGCCGCCCAACCGCAGTCCGCGGCAAGTGTCATTGCAAAAGGGGCAAACCTTTTCGGGGCAACGCCACTCACCCCTCGAAGATACAGCCAACGTTCGGCGCCGCCAAGTCCAGAACAGAGCTCAGAGCAGGAATTCCTCGTGGAGCTGGAGAATCTGAAGGTTTCGACCTTGTAAACTCGCAAGCTCGCGCAGCACACGCTGCTCGAACGTAGGCTTGATATGGTAGAGCAGGACCGGAAGCTCTTCGCTCTGCGTGAGCTTGTCGAGCTCCGAACCGAGCGATTCCGGTGTGAGATGACGCGAGTCGTGCGCCAGGCGGGCCTCGTCGTTTGGGAATGAAACTTCCATCATGAGCGCCTGCAGATCGTCGAGCGCGTTGATGCGTGTCCAGAGCTCGTCCGTCGGCCCGGTGTCGCCGCCGTACACGATGCTCTTGCCCCCTTGACGAATGATGAACGCCGAGGTGTCAACGGTGTGATTGACGAGAACAGGTGTCACCTCGAAACCATCGACCTCGGTTACCTCGTTCGGCTGAACCTCGACGAACCGGACCGTTGGGCCATCTTTCGCATCGATCTTCGTGAAGTCTGGCCAGATGATGTCGTTGAAGAAATGCCTTCGCAGCGCTTCGATCGTCGCTGGGATGCCGACGATTTCGAGCGTCGAGCCGCCTTGCTGGCAGCGATTGTCCGCGAGCGTCGCGAGATCGCGAATGTGATCCATGTGCGGATGGCTGACGAGCACCGAATGAATTCGTTCCTGCTCGCGCAACGAAAGGCCGCTGGTGATCGCGCCGGCGTCGACCGCAAGCGAATCCCCGACGAGGAAGCTCGAGGTCCGATGCTTCGGCGTTTCTCCGCCATGACAACCGAGTATGCGAAGCTGCATCAGGACTTCCCCGAATTGCGTATGAACTCGAGAAACTCCGCCAGGCGCTGATCGTCTTTGACCAGGACGTAGCCGCTCGAGACCGCGAGAATACCGACGCGGGTGAGCCGGCGTAGTCCGGCGTCGACATCGCTCTTGCTGATGCCGAGTTGGAGGGCCAGATCGGCGACGGTGATGTCGGGCGCAGCGGAACCCTCGGCTTTGTCGAGTACGTCCTGGATCGCAAGGATCACGCGGGCGGTGAGATCGTCCTCCAGCAACACGTCGATAAATCGGTTCGCGTGCTCCAGCCTTTCGGCGAGATGCTGGATCAGTCGAATCGCGACCTCGCCATTGCCTGCCACCATCTCTTGAAGCTTGCCCGCGGGTACTTTGAGGAGCTCGGCGTCTTCAACGACTTCCACGGTCGCCGAGCGAGGCCGCCCCGTGACGACCGCCATCTCACCGAAGAAGTCGCCCGGGCCGAGCGTCGTCACCATGCGTTGGCGCCCAGCAGAGTCTTTGAGAACGCGCACCTTGCCGGCGCGAATCACATAGACCGATCCGCCGAGGTCGCCCTGACGAAAGACCGTCGTGCCCCCTGGAAGACTCACCCCAAATTTCTCAGCCAAAGACTGACCCGACATGCCCCACCCCGATCAATGTACCTTGCCGTTCAGCCGACCGCCAGAGCGTTGCACCCTACCTTTTAGCGGCAGCGAGCTTCGCAAGAACGCGAGCCGTAGCCGGCGCGGCCTTCGGGTTCGACGACAGGTGCGCGCGAAGGACATCGACGTCGGCCGGCTCGTCGATGTCGTACCAGGGCGAAAGCATGGCGAGCTCGAGGTCGCGATTGGCGCGTACCGTATCTTCGAGCGCGTTGCCGGTAGACCAGCGCACGCCCTCGAAGCGAGGCCGTACGAGGTGCGTCGCTCCGATTGCGTAGTAGCCGCCGTCGTTCGACGGCCCGAGCGCCATGGACGCGTCGTCGAGCGCAGCGAATGCGGCAGCGATCAATTCGAGGGGCAAGGTCGGCGCGTCGCTCCCGATGATGACGACGCGCTGATACCGCCGGAGCCCTTCCTCGAAGGCAGCACCAAGACGGACGCCCAAGTCGCCTTCGGGTTGTAGGCGCGCAACGGTACCGAGCTGCCGGCCCCACTCGACCACGACCGGATCATCGACGCTCGAAGCCCAGAGCTCGACCTCGACTCGGCCGGCCTCCCGAACCCGCGCGCAGAGCGCGAGGGTGTCAGCGACGAAGGCCTCGTAGAGAGCCGCCGCGCCCCTTTGGCCGAACGCACTCTCTAGCCGCGTCTTGACGGCGCCGGTTGCGGGCGGTCTAGCGAACACGGCAAGTTGAGCTAGCTCCATGCGTAGCGGCCTAGCAGCCAGAGGATCTTTGCGCCCGCACTCAGCGATCCTCGCAGCGTTCCGCTGACTTTCGACACTCCGATGCGCGGCCGGTAGGAAACCGGCACTTCGCAATGGGGGATGCCTTGCTGCGCGGCCTTGATCTGCATCTCGACAGTCCAACCGTAGTTGCGGTCGCACATGTTCAAACGCTGCAAGGTCTCCCAACGCACCGCGCGGAAAGGACCGAGGTCGGTGTAGTGAACGCCGAAGAGCAGGCGCAACGCAGCGCTTGCGATCGCGTTGCCGACTCTTTGCTGCGGGCTGAGCGCGCCACGCTCTCGGCGCCCGGTCGCGCGTGAACCGATGACGAGCTCGGCGCGGCCCTCCAGGATCGGCTGAATCAACGAGGGAAGCTCGTCGGCATGGTCGCTGTAGTCACCGTCGAGGAAGACGACGATGTCGGGAGGATCGGAGGCGAGATGGGCTAGGGCGCGCAAACAGGCAGCACCGTAGCCTCGCTCGGGCTCATGGACGACTTCGGCACCGTTCTCGAGAGCAACCTCCGCGGTCGCATCGGTCGAAGCGTTGTCCGCGACGACCACGCGGCGAACCGGCGGGCGTGGAATGTCGCGAAGGACGTAGGGAAGGGCGCGCTCTTCGTCGAGAGCGGGGATCACTACGTCGATAGTCGGCAGCGGGATTCTACAGCTGCTTCGAGTAGTACTCGATGACGAGGTCGATCTCGAGAGGGAACGGAACCGAGTCGACTTTCGGGAGGCTCTTGACCGTGACGGTCTTGTTGCCCTCATCAAATTCGATCCAGTCGGGGCGCGCGATGCGGACATCGCCGAGGGCGGCTTCAACCGTGCTCAGGTCTTGGCTGCGCTCGCGGAGGCTGATCACATCCCCTTCACGAACTCGGTACGAGGGAATGTCGAGGCGCTTCCCGTTGACGAGGAAATGGCCGTGGCAGACGAGCTGACGGGCAGCGGGAATCGTTGCAGCAAAGCCGCCGCGAAAGACCGTGTTGTCGAGCCGACGCTCGAGAAGCTCGAGAAGCTTGTCGCCGGACGGCTCCTTGCTGTGAACCGCTTCGTGGTAGAGGCGTCGGAACTGGCCTTCGTTGAGGCCGTAGTTGAAACGGAGCTTCTGCTTCTCGAGCAGCTGCTTCTTGAAGTCGCTCATCTTTCGGCGACGCGCCGACTTCGGCCCGTGCACGCCGGGGGGGTACGGGCGATCCCACATGCTCTTGCGGGAGAGGCCGGGCAGATCGAGCCCGAGCGCGCGCATCCGCTTTACCCGTGGTCCTGTGTATCGAGACATTTCGCTAAGCTCCTGGCGCGAAATGCCTGGGGTTTTCCCCGGCCCGCGCGAGTCGGCCCTTATACGGCAATCTTCGCGGGAGGCAAATTGAGGCGGAAACCCCGGGGTCCGCTCGGGACGGCCGGGTAGCTCAGTCCGGAATTTCCCTGTAATCAAGCGAGATGGGGGAACCTCGGACCATCCATTTCGTGTCGCTCGGATGCGCAAAGAACCGCGTAGACACGGAAGTCATGCTCGGCGTGAGCGATGAGTCGGGCTTCCAAATCGTCGAGGACCCGGCTGAAGCCGAGGTGATCGTGGTGAACACCTGCGGCTTCATTGGGCCCGCAAAGGAGGAATCCGTCGAGACGATCCTCGAGATGGGCACGCACAAGGAGGCGGGAACCTGCAAGAAGCTCGTCGTCGCCGGGTGCCTCTCGCAACGCTACCCCGAGGAGCTCGGGGGGGAGCTGCCCGAGGTCGATCACTTCCTCGGCTCGAGCGACATGCTGAAGCTCCGGATGGTCCTCTGCGGCAAGAGCGAACGGATGCTCGTCGGGAACCCGGCAGAGTACACGATGCGCGCCGACGACCCGCGGGTGCTCACCGGGCAGACCCACCGCGCGTACGTCAAGATCGCCGAAGGCTGCAACCGCAGTTGCAGCTTCTGCGCGATTCCTTCATTTCGTGGCAAGCAGCGCTCGCGCGCCATCGAGGACTTGGTGCGCGAGGCCGAGCAACTTGCGGCCGCGGGCGTGGTCGAGCTCAATCTCATCAGCCAAGACACGATCGCATACGGGCGTGACTTGGCCGAGCGGCAGTCGCTCGCCGAGCTGCTCACCTCACTCGCCGAGGTCGAGGGCATTCAGTGGGTCCGCGCCCACTACCTCTATCCGGAAACGCTCACGGAACCTCTGATCGAGGTGCTCTCGCAGCATGAAAAGGTGCTGCCGTACATCGACATGCCCCTTCAGCATGCGTCAGATGCGATGCTTCGGGCGATGCGGCGCGGGCATGGCGGCGAGAGGATGTACAAAGTGGTCGAGCGCTTGCGCCACGCGATCTGCGACATGGTTTTTCGGACGACGTTCATCGTGGGTCACCCCGGGGAAACCGACGCCGACTTCGACGAGCTCCGGAAGTTCGTGGAATGGGCCGGGCTCGACCACGTGGGTGTGTTTCTCTACTCGCCCGAGGAAGGAACGCGAAGCGTGGAGATGGGCGATCGCGTCGAACCGACCGTGGCCGAGGCGAGGCGCGACGAGCTGATGAGGCTCCAGCGCCCGATCAGCCGGGAGCGGCTGGAGCTTCGCGTCGGGACCGAGCTCGACGTGCTCGTCGAAGGGGTGAGCGACGAGAGCGATCTTCTGCTCCAGGGCCGATGGTGGGGTCAGGCACCGGAAGTGGACGGGAGCGTCTATTTGGCGAACGGTACGGCGCGCGCCGGTGAATTCCGGAGAGTTCTGGTGACCGACGCGGCCGACTACGACTTGATGGCCGACTTCGTCGACGGGCCCCTAGGAAGAGACGCCCCTCCCGATGCAAAAGATCCACGGCCGCCCAAAGTTAAGCTACGAACGCTAACGTGAGGTGGATCGGGGTCGGCTTCGTACTCGTGCTGCTTGCCGCGCTCGGTGGCTGCGCGACCGCCGTCCCGGCCATGATGGGCGCCTCGACGACGCCCAGGCACCGGACCGACCTCGGCCTCGGCGGGGCCGCGCGCGTGCCACTCGGCGACTTGCGAGACCCGGCCGTGGTCGATCCGGGCGAGTCGCAGTATCGCTACGCGGCGGACGCCGGAGGCGTGGTCCCGATGGCCTACGGGCGCTACGGCCTCGCCGAGAACTGGGACCTCGGATTGATGGTGTCCGGCACCACCGTCCGCGCCGACGTGCGCTACGAACGCGTGCTGCGGGAGGGCACGACACGCACGGCGTTGGTGGTCGGCATGGCGCCTTACGGAGGTTGGATTCCCGTTCAGGACCAGTCGGGAAGCGGCGGCCGCGTGGGCTTCGAGGTGCCGTTCGTGTTTGGCGTCGAAATCGGTGGAATCTACGAGGTCTGGCTCGGCGCGCGCGGAAGCGGCGAATACGTGTTCGGCGACTTCCAGATCGAGGGCTCGGAACAAAAGGCAAGCGGAGCTGGCATCCGCGCCGGCCCAGTGGTTGGCATGGCACTCGGGGTCCGGCGGGTCCACGCGCTCGTCGAGCTGACCGCTGCATACGAGTACTGGTTCATCGACCACGCGGGGACGTCACTCAACCGCGGCGGCTTCGTGCTGATCCCGGGCTTTGGTATTCGGCTGCGGTTCTGAGGAGCTAAGCGGCCTTTGGCCGGCGCGAGCCCTTGCGATTGCTCGTCTTCGTCTGCGACTTGGGCTGATCACCACGCAGCAGGTTGCCCACGAACGCGCCCATCAGCGCCATCATCATCGCCATCAGGACACCGAGCACGTAGGCGCCGCTCGAGAGCTGATACACATCCGCGATGATCGATAGGTAGAACATCGTCGGTATGGCGGCTAGCAAGCCACCGACGGGGGGCTCGAGGAACTTCTTGCCCGGAGAGATGTAATTGATCGCGGCCGCTCCGAAGAACCAGAGCAGGATCGTAATCATGATCCCGGGAAAGCCCTGCGGGTCGTATGCCGGAATGATCATCGGCAGCAGGCCGAGCACGAGCGCCGACATGAGCAGAAACAAGCCAAACGAAATGAATACCCAACGGAGATCGAACTCGTCCGGCTGATTGCGGCGCGCGTAGATCTCCTCTTGGGTCAGCTCGGTCACGAGCTCCGAGAGCCGAGCTCCGCACGCTTGGCAACGCTCGGTGCCCGGGTCGTTGCCCGCCCCGCATACGTGGCATTCGATGTGTCCCGGAGCCATATCTCCCTCACTACGACCGGTCGCGTTCCCCGGAGCGCATTGTCTACGGCGGGATGCCGGAGCGCAACTGCCTGTACATGCCGCCGAATCGCGGCGTACTTGACGCGCGGGACGGGGCGGCTACCTTGCCCGACCGCCCCTAAAATCCGGGCTGAAGGAGGCCTCAAGTGGCCCGTTTTATCGACGAGCTCAAGCGTACGCATTCCTGTGGTGAGTTGAGAGAGGAGAACATCGATCAAGAGATCGTGCTCTTCGGCTGGGTGCAGAACCGCCGCGACCACGGTGGCTGCATCTTCATCGACCTCCGGGATCGCGATGGACTGACCCAGGTGGTGTTCGACCCCGAAACGACCGACAAGGGCGCGTTCGAGACCGCCGACAAGGCGCGCTCGGAGTGGGTGCTGGGGATTCGGGGCAAGGTCCGCGACCGCGGCACGAAGGACGACGGCTCGAGCCTGCGCAATCCTCGGCTCGCGACCGGCGCGATCGAGGTCATCGCCCTCGAGGCAACGATCTTCAACAAGGCGGAGACGCCGCCTTTCGAGATCGAAGACAAGATCACGACCGGCGAGGACAAGCGCCTCGAGTACCGCTATCTCGATCTACGGCGGCCCGCTCTTCAGAAGAACCTGATCATGCGGAGCCAGCTCAACCACCAGGCTCGCAACTACTTCAACGAGAACGGCTTCCTCGAGATCGAGACGCCCTTCATGGTTCGCTACACGCCGGGCGGGGCGCGAAACTTCCTGGTTCCTTCGCGGCTCTACGGCGGCCATTTCTACGCGCTCGCCGAAAGCCCGCAGCTGTACAAGCAGCTGCTCATGTGCGCCGGCTACGACAAGTACTACCAGATCGTTCGCTGTTTCCGTGACGAAGACTTGCGCATCGATAGGCAGCCCGAGTTCACGCAGGTCGACATCGAGATGTCGTTCATCAACCAGGACGACCTCTTCAAGGTCCTCGAAGGCCTGGTGTTCCGGCTCTGGAAAGAGGTGCTCGGAATCGATCTCCTCGAGCACTACCCGAGCGGCGAATTCCCGCGCCTGCCCTTCGCGGAGTCGATGGAGCGCTTCGGCAACGACAAGCCGGACATGCGCTTCGAGATGGAGCACGTGGACCTGACCGACCTCACGGTGGAGCACGGCGGCGGCGGCATTTCGATGCTGGAGCCGATCGCCAAGAAGTTCAGCGAAGGCGAGTACCGCCGCGACCTGCCCACGGAGATCGTAAAGGCGATGGTCGTGCCATCTGGGCACGGGTTCTCGCGGAAGGACTTGGACGCGCTCGAGAAGTACGTGCGACAGATGGGCGCGAAGGGCTTGGCTCGTGCAAAGGTCGACGGTGAGGGCAACTGGCTACAGAGCCCGCTCGCCAAGATGGTGACGCCGGAGTTCCGCAAGGCCGTCAACGAGAAGGTGGGCGCCAAGGACGGCGACCTGATCTTCTTCCAGTTCGGTCCGACTTCGAAAGTCCACACGGTGATGGCGAACCTTCGCCTGCACGTGGCGCGCAAGCTCGGCATGATCCCCGAGACAGGCAGCGCCGGAGACTGGAACTTCCTCTGGGTCGTCGACCCGCCGCTCTTCGAGCGAAACGAGGAAAAGAAGCGTTGGGAGGCGGCTCATCACGTGTTCACGCGACCGCACGATGAGTGCATCGAGCTTCTCGACAGCGATCCGGGCAACGTGCTCTGCTATCGCTACGATCTCGTCCTCAATGGCTTCGAGATCGCCGGGGGCTCGATTCGTCTTCACGACCCGGAGGTCCAGAAGAAGGTGTTCGAGGTCATCGGCCTCAGCGACGACGAAGCGCGCGAGAAGTTCGGCTTCTTGCTGGACGCTTTGACTTTCGGGGCCCCGCCGCACGGCGGCATCGCCTTCGGAATGGACCGAGTCGCCATGCTCGCGGCCGAGACGGAGTCGATTCGCGACGTGATCGCCTTCCCGAAGACCCAACGCGCGAACGACCTGATGACCAACGCCCCCTCGCGGGTCGACCCCGAGCAGCTCCTCGACCTCAAGATCAAGACCCTCGAGTAGCTCGACCTGCGTAGGAGGGGTCTAGGCCCTCTTTCGAGGGGTTAATTCGCTTGGGTGAATGAATGGAACTTGCCGACCGTCTTGATTCGCTGACAATGGTGATCATGAAACACGCGGCTCGACTGATTTTCGCTGTTCTGTTTGCGCTGGCGCTGAGCGTTCCAGGTTGGAACGAAGCCAACGCCGAGGAAGAAGACGTCAACAACTGCTACAGCGTCCACGGGGAAGCCCGCTACGGAGCGTTCGCATACAAGCATGTCGTGATCGTCACGAACCGCTGCGAGCTCGACCTCCAGTGCGAGGTGTGGACCGACGTCGACCCTACCCCCCGGCTGCCCGTGAGCGTCGGACCCAAGGGAACCGGCGAGGTCATCGTTCGCTCCGTCTCTCCGGCTCGCGGGTTCAAAGCGTTCGGCGACTGCAAAAAGAAGTAGCGGCGATCAAGTGAATGGGCCGTCGTCGGTCCGGGCGAAAAACCGCTCGAAGATCGCGTAGCCCTCGACGAGATGATCGAGCTCCGTGTACTCGTTGGGCTGATGCGCCTGGGCCGCCGTTCCTGGGCCTAGGTTGACGCCCGCGACGCCGATCGAATCGAAGCGTGCAACGTCGGTCCACGCTTGCTTGCTCCGCACGCCGCGAACGCCGCAGCCCGCAAGGTGCTGGACGTATGGATTGGCCGCGTGTGGATGCCCGGCAGGGGACAGGTCGGTGGCCTGGATCTTACACTGGTCGCCCGCGAGCTCGCGAAGCTCGGCGAACGCCACTTCGGGCGTGCGGCCGGGCGCGAAGCGGTAGTTGACGTTGAGCTCCGCTTCACCCGGGACGACATTCCGAGCGCGGCCGCCCTGAATGAGCGTGGGTGTCATCACTTCACGAAAGACGTAGCCGTCGATCTCGACGTCGTGGGGCTCCCGGCGCCCAAGCTCTTGGATGAAGGCCGCGGCCTTGTAGAGCGCGTTGTCACCCTGCCATGGTCGCGCGCTGTGCGCCGTGCGGCCCTGGAAGGTCAATGTCGCGTGGATGGAGCCCATCGCGCCAAGCTGCATCTGATTGTCGCTCGGCTCGAGGCATACGGCGAGATCGAGCTCGTGAAGATCCGGGTGGGTATCGAGGATCGGCCCGAGCCGATTCTCCTCGAACGGACCTTCTTCGCGCTCGTAGAAGATGAGCGTGAGGTCACATGGAAGCGACTTCAGATCCAGGCGCTCGACGAGCTCGATCATGATCGCGAGCCCAGACTTCATGTCTGCGGCGCCAGCGCCATAGAGTCGGTTTCCTTCGACGCGTGGCGGGCCGTCGTGCTGCGTGCGGACGGTGTCGAGATGACCGACTAGCGCAATGCGCGGCGCGCCCGGCCGTTGCGCCGCGTGCACGATCAAGCTGTCGTGAAAGCGCGTGATCGCGTCGCCGCCAAGTGTCGACCTGAGGCGCTCCTCGACGTGATCGCAAAGCGCCGCTTCCTCCCCGATCGGGCTTGGAATCCGCGTGAGTGCAAGCAGCGTGTCGCGAAGCGCGTGGCTGATGTCGGTCATCGAACGGGAGCCTAGCAGGCCGAAGGGCTACGCGCCGATGTCCTCGGGCGTGTCCCAGTCTCGAAGCGCGCGGTCAACAGCTGGGCTGAGCCGTAGAGGCTCGACCTCGAGCGAGGCGAAAAGCCGCTGGAACGAACGCTGCCCTTGGGCGAGCGTGGCACCAACGGGCCCAAGCAGCCGGCGCGCGTCGTAGCGCGCCAACATCGGCTCCCAAGGCCCTTCGGGAGCGCGGCGCGCGGCGATGACGGCGGCCGCGCTCGGGTGTTCGACGAGCTCGGTCAGGGCGTCGACCGAAACGAAGGGCATGTCGCACGCGACCGCGATGACATGGTCGTGCTGCTTCCCGACGGCGTAGCGCAGTGCGGCGTGGAGGCCCGCCAAGGGTCCGGCGCCCGGAGGGTCATCGGCAATCCGGGGCACGCCTCTCGCCAGGCTCAAGTAAGGTGTGGCGTTCCCGACGAGCACGACCTCGAGGCCCAGCTTCGGTCCGAGCGAGACGAGATGCTCGAGGATTGGCAAGCCGCCTGCAGGTGCCTCGAGGAGTCCCTTGGGCGTTCCCATGCGGCGAGACTTCCCGCCGACGAACACCGCGAGCAGCGGCCGCGCGGACATCGGCAGCTACGCCGCGACCCCGGCCTCGGTGAGCAACCGGTTGTCGAGCTTCTCGGCGAGGCGGTTGAGCTGGTCCTGCTGAATCGCGCTCGTGACGAAATTCGTGAAAAACGCGGTGAAATACGAGGCCACGTCGAGAATGACGGCGACGATCGACGTGTCTTGAACCGGGCCGAGCCCGTTTCGCTCTTCGAAGTCCGCGATCTGTTGGGAGATTTGGTAGTCGACCCAGATGCCGTAAATCGCGAACGTGAGGATCACGAAAAAGAAGTCGAGCCAGAAGCCTCGTCCGGTGGGCGTGCGGCCGTCGAGCCGTCGCAGGTCTTCGTAGATGCCGTGGTACCAAAACGGCAGATACAAGCCGAGGGTCACGATGCTCAGGACGAGCACCAGGGCAGGCTCGCGACGTTCGATGAGGGGAGCTGTCATATCGCTGTTCGTCGGCTACGTTGCGTCCCATGAACGGCGGCGCCACGCAAGCGGCCACCATCGGCGTAATCGGGGATGTCCATCTGCACTGGGACGCAGCAGACATCGCTTTCTTCAACCAGGGCGGCTACGACCTGCTTCTCTTCGTCGGGGACCTTGCAGGCTACACGCAGGTGCGCGGGCTTCGGGTCGCGCGGGCGCTTCGCCAGCTCGAGATCCCCGCGATGTGCATCCTGGGCAACCACGACGGGCTCCACGCGCTCCAACTCGGCGCCGAGATCGCGCCTCGCGCCCATCGCCTACGGAACGCCTTCTGCCAGGGCCAAGCGCGCCGTTGCCGAAGCTTCGAGCGAGCCCTCGGGCACGTCGAAATGGTGGCGTACCGCCGCCGGCGCATCGCTCCCCGGGGGTTCCCGCTGAACGTCGTCGTCGGTCGCCCACACTCGATCGGAGGAAGGCGCTTGGCCTGTATTCGCTATCTAGAAAAGGCCTTCGGGGTGGACTCGATGGAGGCATCGACGGCGCTCGTGAAGTCCTTGGTCGACCAGTGTGACGACGCGCCGATCTTGTTTCTCGCCCACAATGGGCCGTCGGGTCTCGGGGACCGGGCCGACTCGATCTGGGGCTGCGACTTCCGGCGCAAGGAAGAAGACTGGGGCGATCAGGACCTCGAAGAAGCCGTCCGCTACGCGAAGAGCGAGGGCCGGAGAGTGCTCGCAACCGTCGCGGGCCACATGCACCGCGAAACCAAGTCGGGGAAGCGCCGGCCCGGGCAAGTGGAGCAGGACGGCGTGCTGTACGTGAACGCCGCGGAGGTGCCGAGACACCGCAAGGTGAACGGCTCGACGAAGCGGCACCACGTGAGGCTGACGCTGAGTGCCGACGGCGCCACGGCGGAGGACGTCTGGGTGTAACGCGCAGGCGGTAGCGCGAGTGCCGGTGGACGCGACTGGCGTCGGGAGGTTTTAGTTAAATCCACCCGCCCACCCCCACCGCGTGGTTCAGCATCACTCTCACGCGAGTGGGCAGCGTGCCTCCGCGGCCCTTGCTTCGCTCGGCCTTGGCGGCGCGTTCGCGCCGAGCTTCGCCGTTCCGGCTCGCGCTGCCGCGCATGTCTTGGGGGGGGGTTGCGTATGGAGGAGAATCGGTCGGGATGCGCGGCACAGGGAGTGGGCGGGAGGCGAGTTGTATGGCGCCGTATGGAGCCGGCCGAGCGGGACCCGCTCCCGAGCACGTGCGTCGCGACCGAGTCTCCGGGTGCTTACTTCTGCGCCCCGTCCCGTGAAACCCCTGTCGGGTTTTTCCGCGCACCGTATGTACCTCGACGCCCGGGCGTTCTGGGAACTGAGCTCATATAAAGGCTCACCCAACCTTCGTCTTGCCCCGCGCCATCTTCAGCACCCGCTTGAAGTGCTTCTTCTCCACTGGTTGGACCGACAGCCGCGAGCCTTTCTGCGTCACCAGCATCCCCTCGAGCGCCCGGTCATCTTTCAGCGCTTGGAGCGAAACCTCTTCATCGAACTTCTCGACGAACTCGACCTCGACCAGCGACCATCTTGGATCTTCTTTCTTCGACTTCGGGTCGTGGTACTTGCTCGTCTTGTCGAATTGCGTCTCGTCGGGATACGCCTCGCGGCTGATGCGGCAGACCCCAGCCACGCCGGGGGGCTTGGCGTTCGAGTGATAGAAGAGCACGAGGTCGCCGAGGGACATCTCGCGCATGAAATTTCTCGCCTGGTAGTTGCGCACGCCTTCCCAGGGCTCGGTTCCGTCTCGTTCGAGGTCGTCGATCGAATAGACATCGGGCTCGCTCTTCATGAGCCAGAGCTTGATTCCGCGCTTCGCCATCGAAGAACTATGGCACGGATGCCTGCTCGCTCGACGTAGATTTGACCACCGAGCGGCGCTCGGCCGATCATGGCCCGGTCTTGCTTTCCACACGCATTAAGGCCGCGGTTGCGGGGATTCCGCCGCTCCTCCTCTACACGCTCACTGCGAGCGGGTACGCGCACTGGCTCGACAGCGGGGAGTTCGTGGCGGCCGCGGCGGATTTCGGCATTTCGCACCCGCCCGGCCAGCCCTTGGCGGCCATCGTCTTGGGTGCCGCCAATCTCATTCCGATCGGCGCGATGGCGTTCCGCATCGCGATCCTTTGTGCACTGCTCGGCGCGATTGCGGTCGTGGCGCTCACGTTCGCATTCGAGAACACGCTTCGCGCAGGAGATGTCGTTCGGGAGGGTCTCCGGTTCTCGATCGCGGTGGCGGCGGCCTGGTGGGTCGCAGGCACCCACGCGTGGTGGTTCCAAGCGGTGCGGCCGGAGGTCTACGCCTTGCAAGCCGCGCTGATGTGCATCGCCATCGAGCGTGTCGTGCGCGTATCGTTTTCGGACAGAGAAGGGGATGTGCGCCCCCTCTATCACGCGGCGCTGGCGTTCGGGCTCGCGCTGGCGAACCACCACTTCGTCGCGGTCCTCGCGGTGGCGCCTGCGGCCTGGCTGTTGGTCGGCGTTTGGCGGGCTTTCGGCTGGCGACCTTTCGCTTGGTCGGCCGCATTCGCCGGCTGCGGCTTGATGACCTACGTGTTCCTGCCGATTCGCGCATCGACCGAGCCTTTCCTGAACCTCGGCGACCCGTCCACGCCCGGACGCTTCTGGTGGGTCGTGACCGCGAAGGCGTTTCAAAAGAGCCTCGGTCCGGACGCCGTGGCGCCCTTTGGGGACCGCTTGGCCGACGTCATGTTGGTCACGGGAGAAGATCTCCACATCGCGGTGCTCGTGGTCGGATTGCTCGGCGCCTACTTCATGCTCCGTGTCAAAAACGCCAGGAAATACGGGCTTTTCTGGCTCACGCTGTGGCTGGTCTACGTGGTCGGTCGCGCCTCGATTGGCTTCGTGAGCGGCAACCCAGACGCGATTGCGTACTTCATGCTCTCGTACGCCTCGATCGCCGTCCTTGCGGCATTTGCGGCGGGGGTGTTGCTCTCCGCGCTCGCGGAAGCCGTGCCGAGCCGGCCGAGGCTCGCCCCCGCGCTCGCTCTCGTATTGGCGTTCAGCGCAACCTTCCAAGTGACGCGCTCATCGGAGGCGTCCTCGCTTCGAAGCTTCATCGACACCGATGTCTTCGATGATGGGTTGCGCCGCGACTTGCCCACGCGATCCGTGGTTTTGGTCCACAATCCCCAAACCATCTTTCGGTATTGGGGTGGCGAAGCGGAGGAGGGAAATCGCCCGGACGTGACGATGGTGCCGCTTCCGCTCTTGACCTACCCAAAGCTCGTCGACTGCTTCGTGAAGAACGAGCCCGAGCTCAAGCCGCTCCTCCGAAGCTACGTGCTCGAAGGGCGGCTGAGCGCCGCCGAGCTTCAGAGCCTCGCGGCACTTCGGCCGGTGTTCGTCGAGATGGATGTGCGCGTCGACCGCGAAATGATGGACCTGATCGTTCCAGAGCAACTCTACTACCGGGTGTTGACCGCAGACACGACCGATGCGGACGAAGCAAGTGCCATGCTCACCCACGCGGAGCGTTGGGCGGACATCTACGCCCGAATCGGTCGGCCGATCGAGCCCCACACCGAAACTCAGATCCTCTGGCGTCACTACGCGGATTCTCTGTATTTTGCGGGCGTTGGGGACATCCACGGGGCGCTCCGGACCGTCACCGCGGGGCTCGCCCTGAACCCGCACGCGCGGGAGCTTCAAATGCTCCACGAAGCGCTCAAAGAGGCGACGCCGGGCGAGCCGATCGACCTAGCGCCATTCACGATCCATTGACGAAGCGCTATCGAGCCTGGCGTTCCGCGCGCCGCGCGCGTCGATACACTTCGTAGAGGCTCTGCCGCACTTTAGGGGGCACGCTCTGGCGTAGGTCGATCTTCCAAGCGAGGTTCTGTTTCACGACGACGATCGGTTGAATCTCCGAAGAGGTCGGCGCGACTTGCACGCGAGCACTGTCCTCTCCGACCTCGATCTTCATGTCTTCCTTGGCCGCGATGAGTTGGCCGAACACGAAGCCTCCGAGCGCGTGGTCGTGCTCCCCTTGCCAATCGGAGAAACACGATCGGAACAGCTCTGGATCGAGGAGCTCGAAGCGCTCGCGCGCTTGCAGCCGTCGACGTGCCTCGTCTTGCGAGATCTCCTGCACTCCGTAGGCACGAAACAAGGAGTCGATCACGGCGCTCGGAGACTCGAACCCGGCGGGAGCTTTCTCGCTCTTGCAGGAGCCGAGCAAGGAGAGCGTGAGGATGGCGAGCACGAGGAAGCGCACGGGGTGGTTATTGCCCCCTTCTGGGCCGCTGTCGAACTATTGACGCGGTCGTCTTCGTGCTTACTTTGCCGTGCAATGCGACTCGACAGACTCACCACCAAGACCCGCGAGGCGTTGGTTGCTGCCCAACAGAATGCAGCCGATCGAGGCAACCCGGAGGTCTATCCGGAGCACTTGATGCTCGACCTCTTGGCCCAAGCAGGAGGCCTCGCCCCCGCAATCATGGAGAAGGCCGGAGCCGATCTACAAGGTCTGATTCGCGCCCTTGGCGCGGTGCTCGACCGCATGCCCAAGGTCGCCGGCGGAGCCGAGGCCGGCTTGTCGTCGCGACTTCGCGAGCTCTTGAACAAGGCCTGGAAAGAAACCGAGGCCTTCAAGGACGAGTACACGTCCGCCGAACACATCCTGCTCGCGGCCTACACCGACGCGCAGCTCAAGAAAGCGCTCGAAGCGCAAGGGGTGGATCGGACGAAGCTGTTCGAGGCGGTGCAGGAAGTGCGCGGCAGCCAGCGCGTGACCGACCCTGATCCCGAAGGGAAGTTCCAGGCGCTCGAGAAGTACACGCGCGACCTCACTGAAGCGGCACGCCAAGGCAAGACAGACCCGGTCATCGGGCGCGATGAAGAGATCCGCCGCGTCATGCAGGTGTTGTCGCGCCGGACGAAGAACAACCCCGTGTTGATCGGCGAACCCGGCGTTGGAAAGACGGCTATCGCCGAAGGCATCGCGCATCGAATCATGCAGGGCGACGTCCCTGAAGGGCTCAAGAACAAGAAGTTTCTCGCGCTCGACCTAGGTGCCATGGTCGCTGGCTCGAAGTATCGCGGCGAGTTTGAGGAGCGCCTGAAGGCGGTGCTTCAAGAGATCGAGGACGCCAAGGGCGGGATCATTCTCTTCATCGATGAGCTACACACCCTGATCGGCGCGGGAGCCGCCGAGGGATCGATGGACGCAAGCAACATGCTGAAGCCGGCGTTGGCGCGAGGCGAGCTCCGCTGCGTGGGCGCGACGACGCTCGACGAGTACCGGAAGCACATCGAGAAGGACGCGGCGTTGGCCCGGCGCTTTCAGCCGGTGTTTGCCGGCGAGCCATCCGTGCCCGATACGATTGGGATCTTGCGGGGCCTCAAGGAACGCTACGAGATTCACCACGGCATCCGAATCCAAGATTCCGCAATCGTCGCGGCTGCGACTTTGAGCGAACGCTACATCACCGATCGCTTCTTGCCTGACAAGGCAATCGATCTGGTCGACGAAGCCGCGTCGCGGCTCAAGATGGAAATCGATTCCTTGCCCGCGCCGATCGATACCGTCGAACGCAAGGTGACCCAGCTGGAGATCGAACGGGAAGCCCTGAAGAAGGAGTCCGATGACGCGAGCAAGAAGCGCCTCGCGGACCTCGAGAAGGAGCTGTCGGATCTTCAGGAGCAACGGGACACGATGCGCGCCCAGTGGCTTCGCGAAAAGGCGCTCATTACCGAGATTCGCGAGAAGAAAGAGCTCGTAGAGCAGCTTCGGCTCGACCTCGAACGGGCCGAGCGCACGACGGAGTACGAGACCGCGGCGCGCCTGCAATATGGAGAGATCCCTGCGGCGGAGTCCGCGGTGACCCAAGCTCAGCAAAAGCTTGCCGAGGTGCAGGAGAGTGCCTCGTTCCTCAAGGAAGAGGTCACTGACGAAGACATTGCCGAGGTGGTGTCGAAGTGGACCGGCGTCCCCGTGAGCAAGATGCTCGAAGGCGAGAAGGAGAAGCTCCTTCACATGGAGGACCGCCTGCGCGACCGTGTGATCGGCCAGGATGAAGCCGTAGTCGCGGTGTCCAACGCGGTGAGGCGTTCGCGAGCCGGCCTGAGCGAGCCCAACCGTCCGATCGGGTCGTTCTTGTTCCTCGGCCCAACCGGCGTCGGAAAGACCGAGCTCGCGCGAGCGCTCGCAGAGTTCCTGTTCGATGACGACAAGGCGATGATTCGTCTCGACATGAGCGAGTACATGGAGAAGCACGCCGTCGCTCGGTTGATCGGCGCGCCTCCCGGATACGTCGGCTACGAAGAGGGTGGCCAGCTCACCGAGCCGGTGCGCCGCCGGCCATATTCTGTCTTGCTCTTCGACGAAGTTGAAAAGGCGCACCCCGACGTCTGGAACGTGCTGCTGCAGGTGCTCGACGATGGTCGGCTCACAGACGGTCAGGGGCGAACGGTAGACTTCAAGAACGTAGTGATCATTCTCACCTCGAACGTCGGGTCGCATCACATCATGGCCCTCGATGACGAGGAGTCGATGCGCAAGGCCGTCATGGAGGATCTCCGTGACGCGTTCCGACCCGAGTTCCTCAACCGGCTGGACGAGACCATCATCTTCCGTCGGCTCGATCGCACGCAGCTTCGAAGCATCGTCGACGTGCAGCTTCGCAACTTCGAAAAGCGGCTCGCCGATCGCGACATGCGACTCCGGATTACCGACGCCGCGAAGGATTTCCTGGCGAACGTGGGCTACGATCCAACCTACGGCGCGCGGCCACTCAAGCGGGCGATCCAGCGCTATCTCGAGAACGGGCTGGCCGAGGACATCCTCGCCGGACGCTTCTCCGCGGGCGATACGATCGTCGTGGATGCCGGCGAGGGGAAGCTCAGCTTCGATGGCGAAAACCCAGAAAAAGCTATAGATTCGGTCGTCGATGCGGAATAGTGATGCAAACACGATGGGTTAGGGGAGCTCGTCAAAGGAAATCCAGGCCTCCTTGCGTGCCCATGTACACTGTGTAAGCCTCCGGCGCTCTTGAAGGGAGCAGAAGCGTTCATGGTCGAGACCGTACAGTGCAAACCAATCGAAGTTCACGTGGGCGAGCGTGGGCTGGAGCGCGCGGTCAAGCACCTCAAGCGCAAGATGGCGACCGAGGGCATCCTCCGTGAGCTCAAGCGGCGCCGCCACTACATGAAGCCCTCAATCAAGAAGCGGAAGAAGGCTGCCGAGGCCGCTCGTCGACGCCGCAAGCGCGTGCGTCAGCTGACCGAGCGCACGTACTAGCCTCATAGAGCGACTTCGTCGCCACCGGGCTTCGCCCTCGAGCCGCCGGAGTTACTTCGGCGGCTTCTCTGTGTCTGGCTCGAACCGCCTGCCCGGGCTCCACTCGAACCGCCGTCCGGTTTGCGCTTCGAGGAAACGCGCGAGGCGATGGAAATCGCTGCCGGTCTCGATGAAGCGCACGTCGGTCTGAAGCGTTTGCGGGTTGATCAACTTCGCGAACTCTACGTAGTGGAGTTGGAGCTGGCCGCTGACACTCACCATGTGCCCGTCCAGACCCTCCTCGACGAGCGCGCGAAATGCCCCGATGCCGAGTTGGCTTGCGAGCATCACGTCGAACGCGTGTGGCGGAGAGCATCGTGACTCGTAGCCGAGCTGAATGTGACGCACCTTCTTTCGTCGGCCGGTCCGTTCCTCGTAGCGCGTCTGAACCCGATCGCTGACCATCTTCGCGAGGTCGAACGAGCTCAATCGAATGTGGCCATGCTCGTCGCGTGGCATTCCCACCAACGAATTCTCGGGGAGAAGCTCAGCAAGGCCCTCCGCGAGCACGATGGTTCCATAGAATTGTTCGCGGCGCTCGCGCTCGATCATCAGGTCGACGATCTGGTCGACGAGAGCAGTCACAGAGAGGCGTCGCTCGACGATCGTCTCTCCTGAGCTCGAGTCCACGCGTGTCTCTTCCACCGCGAGATCGCCGCGGACGTCTTCGGTGGAGAGCACCATGCTTGCTTCTCCGGCGATGGCGACGCCGTACGAAAGCCAGCCAGCCTTGCGGCCCATCGTCTCGACGATGAAGTAACTGCTCGTTGCAATGCAGTCAGCGCGAAGGTTCAACAACTCCTTGGCCATGACGTCTACGGCGGTGAAAAAGCCAAACGTGAAGTCGATGCCGCGGTAGTCGTTGTCGATCGTCTTTGGGACGTGCACGACGCAGATACGGTCTTGTTCAGCGACGTGATGCCGTTGGTACTCGTAGAAGAAGTTCGCGGTCTTCAACGTATCGTCGCCGCCGATCGAAACGAGCGCGTCGACCCCGAGGTCGGCGAGTCCGTGGTGAATCCGCGCCAGACGCTCGGTCTTTTCAGGATCGAGCAGGTCGGCGGGAGTCTCGATGGCGGCACCGGGGTTCACGCGGGCGGTTCCGATGATGATCCCGCGGCTGTTTCGGATCCCACGAATGTCGGCCGGCGCCAGGATTCGGTAGTGTTCCGACTGGACCATCGGATGGCGGACGGGGTGGTATTCCTGGAGGTTCGTATAGCCATGGAAGATGCCCAGCACTTCGACGCCAGCCTCGATGAAGGAGGTGGTCACCGCGGCGATGACGGCGTTGGCGGCTGGTGCAGGACCCCCAGAAAACACGATGGCGACTCGGCGAGCAGATTTCACTCTGCGCACTCTAGGCCCCGGGTCGCCGGATTGCCATCCCGTACGACAGGCGCTCTACTCGGGCGGAGCGGCATGGCCATCGACAAGGAAAGTTTGGGTTACGAGACGCCTCCCATCAAGTTCCGCTACACGTGGCGCGATACCGTGACATACGCGCTGGGAGTCGGCGCGACCGCCGACGCGGAGCTCGACTTTCTCTACGAAGGCCGAGGTCCGAAGGTGTTGCCCACTTTTTGCACGATTCCGACGTTCGAGGCGTTTGACGCGCTCGTGGATCGAATCGGCTGCGACCGGAGCGGCATGGTTCACCTGAGCCAAGAGATGAGTCTCTACAAACCGCTTCAGCCGAACGCCGAGCTCCAGGTCCGCGGCCGAGTCGCGGGGCTATACGATCTCAAGCGCATGGCGATGTCCGTGTTCGTGATCGACGCGTATGACGACGCCGGCGACCTGATCACCCGTGGCACGGTGAACCTATTGCTCATGAAAGATGGCGGCTTTGGCGGCGAGCGACCCCCGCGAAGTGACCGGGCCGCCGCTCCGGAGCGCGACCCCGATTTCGAGGTGCGCGAGTGGGTCGCCCCCACGCAGGCCCTGCTCTATCGGCTGAGCGGGGACCTCAACCCCCTGCACGCGGACCCGGAGTTCGCCGCGGAGGTGGGTTTCCAACGACCCATTCTTCATGGGCTCTGCACCTTCGGCTACGCGGGCCGCGCCGTGGTCGCCCACGCCTGCCAAGGCGATCCGACGCGCCTCTCGAGCCTTCGCGGTCGGTTCGCCAAGCCAGTTTTTCCAGGGGACACGCTGGTCGTGCGCGGCTGGAACGAAGAAGGGCGCACGACGGTGACGGTCAGCACCGAGGAGCGCCCTTCGGAGCTTTGCCTGTCGAACGCCTTCGCCGTGATACGCTGACCGGCCCAGGCGGGCCGCTTGCCCGCTGCAGAGTTCACACCCAGATTTTTCCTGATGCGCTCGCTCGCGACACGCTGGATCCTTTGTCTGCTCGTCCCCGTGGCGGCAGGCTGCAGCCCGAAGGCGCCCGCTGCCGTGCAAGCGGCGCCGCCACCGGTCCACGCTGTGACGCTGAAGCCCGAGGTCGTGGTGCCAAGGTCCGTCGCCACCGCCGAGATCCTGGCGAACCGTGAGTCGAAGATGCGCTCGGAAACCGCAGGCCGGGTCGTCGCGGTGTTGGCCGACGCGGGCGAGCGCGTGAAGCAGGGTCAAGTCCTGCTGCGGCTCGACGTCGGCAGGCCCGCGTCGGCTGCTCAAGCCGCGAGGGCCGGGGTGGCCCAAAGCGAAGCACGACTGAACCAAGCGGAACGCGAGCTCAGTCGGACTGAAAAACTGGTGAAGACCGGCGGCCTCCCGGAGCAAAGGCTCGATGATGCCGAAGACGCCGTCAGGCTTGCATCCGCTGCGCGTGAGGCCGCTCGAGCCGAGGCCCAGTTGGCGCGCCGAGGCCTCACGGAGGCAGTGGTCCGCGCGCCCTTCGACGGAACGATCGTGGAACGGACGGTCGAGCTCGGGGAGTACCTCGGGCCCGGAAGCCCTCTACTTACGCTCGCGGACACGAGCTTGTTGAAAGCGCGGGTGCTGCTCGATCCGCGGGAAGCGCTCGACCTCTCAATCGGCGCGCGCGCCTCGGTATTCGCCTACGCGCGACCGGGTGAAGAGTTCGGCGGCCACGTGGTTCGGGTAGGTGAGCTGGTCGACCCTCACACGCGCCGTCTACCCGTCGAGATCGAGATCGATGATGACGGCGGCCGGTTGCGACCCGGCCTCGTTGCGCGGTTCTCGGTACAGACGGGCGAGGCGAGAGAGGTGATTCAAGTGCCGCTCGACGGGATCTTCGAGCGTTTCGGAAGCCAGTACGTGTATGTCGTCGAAGACGGCCTCGCCAAGCGTCGATCGATCGTCCTTGGAGCGGTCCGCGCGGGCTACGCTGAGATCGTCGAAGGAGTCGCGCCAGGCGACGTGGTGGTCAGCAAGGGAGTTACCCGGGTCGTCGACGGCTCCAAAGTCAACATCGTACCCGCTGACGAACCATGAGCATTCCCGCCTTTGCAGTCCGCCAGCCTGTGCTCGTCAACCTCATCGCGATCTCGATGGTAGTGGTCGGCGGATTGGTATTTGGCGCCATGCATCGCGAGTCGTTGCCAACGATGCCGACCGGTTGGGGTTCGGTGACGACGGTGTACTTGGGCGCTTCCCCAGAGGAGATCGAACAGCTGATCACGATCCCCGTGGAGAACGCCGTCGGAGACGTCGACAAGATCGATGAGATTTGGAGCTCGTCGAAAGAAGGCGTTTCGTACGTGAGCTTCAAGTTCGACTCCGACGTCGAGGACATGAGCACCGCGATCATGGAGGTTTCAAACGAGGTCAACCGAATCGACGACCTACCGATCGACGCCGAGCGCCCGGTGGTGCGCGAGTTCAAGGTCGACTTTCCCACGCTCAGCGTCGCGGTGCGTGGAGAGATCCCCGAGGTCGTGCTGCGCCAGGTTGGCAAGGACCTCGCGGACCGAATCGAGCGGCTACCGGGGGTCTCGGGCATTTGGCGCAACGGGATTCGCGATCGAGAATTTCGTGTGGACGTCGATCCGGACAGGTTGGCCGCCTACCAACTTCCTCTGACTGCGGTCACGAACGCGCTTCGGCTTCGCGCATCGAACGTGCCCGCAGGAACGACTACGGGCGCAGGTGATGCGCGCCTCGTCCGCGGGATGACGCGCGTGGACGACGTCGAGGAGCTCGCCGCCGTCGTGATCCGGCCCGACGCCCGAGGCGGCTCGGTTCGAGTAGGTGACGTCGCGGACGTCCGCGACACGTTTGCTGCCGGCAAGTTCAGCGGGCGGGTCAATGCGGAGCCAGCAATCGTTCTCACGGTTCGAAAGGACGAGCAGGCGGACAGCGTTTTGATCAGCGAGGAGGTCCGAGCGCTCGTCGCGAGCCTCGAGCCAACGCTTCCGCCCGGGGTGAAAATCGATCTCTTTGGCGACGCGGCGGCAGAGGTCGAGAACTCGCTCGGCACGCTCTACACCAACGCGGCGGCAGGCCTCGTGCTGGTCTTGCTGATGCTGTGGGTGGCGGTCGGAGCGCGCAACGCCACCATGGCGGCGATTGGCTTGCCGGTCGCTCTCGCCGGTGCCCTCATCGCGATGAACGTGATGGGCATCACGATCAACATGATGTCCCTGCTAGCGCTGATTCTTTGCCTGGGAGTCGTGGTCGATGACGCGATCATCATCATCGAGAACATCTACCGGCACATGGAAGAGGGGATGCCGCGGCGCAAAGCGGCGGTGCTCGGCACCGAAGAGGTCTTCTGGCCGGTTGTCGCTTCGACGCTGACGAGCTGGGCGGCGTTTCTGCCACTGTTGTTGATGGAAGGCGTGCTCGGGGATTTCTTCGCAATCATACCGAAGGTCGTCGTCGCCGCTCTCGCGGCCTCATTGATCGAGGCGATGTTCGTGCTGCCGAGTCACATGGCGGATTTCGGCAGGCTCGGAGCCCGCAAAGCTGAGGAAGAGGGCCCGCCAAAGACCCGACTCCAGCGGTTTGGGGGGCGTGTGCTCAACGCATATGAGCGTGCGCTTCGCTGGTCACTTCACCACCGCGGCACTGTGGTGTTCGCGACGTACGCGCTGTTCTTCGTGATGATCGGCGTGGCGTTCAACGTGAAGGACGTGATCCTGTTCACGGAGGGCGACCCCGACATGTTCGACGTTCGCGTTCGGATGCCGACGGACGCTTCGAAGGAAGAGACCGAAGCGCTTCTCGCCAAGCTCGATGCCCGACTCCTCGAGCTCGGTAGCCCGGACATCGAAGCAACTGTCGCCGTGCGCGGGATGACCCGCACGGACATGGGCTTGCGGACCGGGGACCACTTGGGGATCGTCAGCGTATTTGTCGTCCCGGCGACCGAACGGAGCAGCCTTCACGCGGGGCGCGATTTGGTGACACGAGTGAGCGGCCTCTATGACGACATCGTGGGACCCGCAAGCCTCGAGGTCGTCGAGGTGAGACCAGGGCCGCCTCGTGGGGCGCCGGTCGCCGTCCGCATCCGCGGAAAGGACCACGAGCGACTGGTCGAGCTCGCTGAGGAGGTGCTGACGGAGGTCCGCAGGACGCCAGGGACTCGGAACTCGAATCACGACCACGAGCTTGGAAAACAGGAGCTCCGGATCGAGGTCGACGAGCAGCGGGCGGCGCTTCACGGCCTGACACCCGACATCGTCACCGGGTGGCTCCGAAGCGCGTTCGGCGCGACGCCGGTTGCGACGCTGCAAGAGGGGGACGACGAGATCGACATCGTCGTCCAACTCCGTGAAGACGTCTTGGACGACCCCAGTCGGATCGCCTCACTTCAGCTGGTGGCACCGAACGGGGACGAAGTCGCCATCGAGGACATCGCGGACGTCTCCCACGGCCGGGGTGCCGGCGTCATTCGCCGCTATCAGCAGAAACGGCTGGTCAGCGTGTTGTCCGGCATCGACGACACGGTCACGAACAGCGGCGAGGTCAACAAACGGCTTCGAAGAGAGCTGGCTCCGCTCGAAGCGGCCAACCCAGACGTCAGGTTCGAGTACGGCGGGCAGTTCGAAGACACCCAAGAGTCGGTGGACTCGCTCTTCCGCGCGTTCATCCTCGCGATGCTCCTGATCTACACGATTCTAGCAACACAGTTTCAGAGCTTCTCACAACCGGCCGTCGTGATGGCCGCGATCCCCCTCTCGCTCATCGGCGTGTGCGGAGGCTTTCTCCTGAGCGCCAAGCCGATCGGACTGATCGCTCTCGTCGGCGTGGTTGGGCTCACCGGTATCGTGGTGAACGATTCACTGGTATTGGTCGACTTCATCAACAAACGGCGCCGGCGCGGGATGGCCCTCGACGAAGCAATCGTGGAAGCGGGCATGTTGCGATTGCGACCGATCTTCCTCACCAGCATCACGACGATCGCCGGGCTCTTCCCGCTCTCGCTTGCGGTCGACAGCCTGCCCCACCTCGCGCCGATGGCGCAGGTCATCGTGTACGGCTTGACCTTCTCGACCTTTCTGACTCTCCTGGTCGTCCCCTGTCTCTACCGTCTGGACGTCGACCTCGCCAAGCGTGCCGGCCGTTGGTTCGCGCCGGTGAAGCGTTGGGTCACCGACCCGGGCGCGGCGGCGGAAGACACGGCTGACACCAGCGCCGAGTAGCGCGTGGCAACCCCGCCGGGGAACTGCTACGCGCAAGGCATGGCGAGGCGTTTCGAGAACAAGGTCGTTTGGATCACGGGCGGGGGCAGCGGAATCGGCAAGGCCCTCGCACTGGCTTTTGGCAAGGAAGGAGCCACGGTCGCGGTCTCCGGGAGGCGCGACGATCGCCTTCAGGAAGTCGTGGCCGAGCTTGCGTCGCAGGGCGGAAAGGGCCTCGCGGTGCGGTGCGACGTGACGGACGAGGCCTCCGTCGCCGAAGCCGCCCAAAAGGTCGTCCGTACTTTGGGGAGCCTCGACGTCGCGGTGGCAAATGCGGGCTTTTCCGTGGCCGGCCGCGTCGAGAAGCTGTCGGCCGCGGATTGGAGACGCCAGCTCGACGTCAACGTCATCGGCGTCGCGATGACCGCTCGGTACTCGCTCCCACACCTCCGTGAAAGCAAAGGCCGGCTCGTGCTGATCGGCAGCGTCGCATCGATGCTGGTGTCGCCCGGGATCGGCGCGTACGCGGCTTCGAAGTACGCGGTCCGTGCGATCGGACAAGCCCTCGCGGCAGAGCTCCACGGCAGTGGGGTAAGCTGCACCACCATCCATCCGGGATACATCGAGAGCGAGATCGCCCAGGTCGACAATCAGGGGCGCTTCGACGGGCAGCGTGAGGACCGGCGGCCGAAGAACCTGATGTGGCCTGCTGACCGGGCCGCACGCGTCATGGTCGACGCGATCGCGAAGCGGAAGCGCGAGTACACCTTCACCGGGCACGGAAAGGTCGGCGCGTTCGCCGGTCGTCACATGCCAGGACTCGTCCACTTCGGCATGACGCGCAACCGAAAGTAGCGCTCACTCCACGACGAAGCGGAACATGAAGAGGAGATAGGTCTCCTTGCGCCCGCCAATGTCTTTCCGGAGCGCCATCTCGGCGCCGACCTTGCCCTTGCTGAAGCCTGCGCCTGCCGTGATCTGGTTGAGATCGCGGCCGCCATCCCGTCGATAGCCGACGCGGAGGGGAACCATCTCGCCTGCGACGTAGCTCACACCGCCGCCGCCGATGAACTCGTTTTTCTGAAAAGTGGTGAAATCGACGAGAAAATCGCCGCCGATGCTAAAGGACTCGATGGGTGTGAGCGCCACGCTTGCGCCCGCCATCTGAGGCGCCAACGCGGAGTAGGTCTTCACGAGGTTGTAGCCGAGGCCCGAGAGCTTGAGCCAGGGAATGGGGGTGATGGTCATCGACGCGTCGAGGGTGATACCGTCGAAGGACGGGCCGGCGCGAACCGAGCAGTCGCACTCGGGATCGACCGCCGAATCGGAGTTCAGCTTCGCCCAGCGAAAGCCGAGGCCGATGGAGAGCTGAGGAATCGCCTGAATACCGATCCCCGAACGCCAATCCCAACCCTTGTACCTGTGCTCATCGCCGCTGAAGACGTAGCGGAAGCTGGTGCCCATCGCGATCTTCTTTGACGTGGTGGAGTCGGTGATCGAGCTTCCAATCGTCCAGTACGTGCCGCCGTTGCTCTTGCTTCCGGGGATGATCTGCGAGAAGGCCTCGACCTGATAGGTCGAAACCGCGGCCATGTTCGAGGTGTTGTACGCGAGTGCGGAGGTGCCGATGGCGCCCGCACGCGCGCCGCTGCCCATGGCGAGCCCGTAGGTCGTTTCGAGGGTGTCTTCGGTGGGCGCGGGCGGGTCCGCGACAGCAGTCACGCCGGAGGGGGCCTGCTGTTGCGCGGAGGCGCTAGGCCACGGGCACAAGACGGTCAATAGACCGACGATTGCCGCCCTCACAAACGCTTGAAATCCCCCCATGGGTGGTGCCCTCCGGGAAGCTAACAGTGATGGATCACCCTTCCAAATTGTCGACTCCGCCCTAGATGGTCTGGATGCTGGATGCCCTACTGGACAAATCCGTTGTCGGTTACACCGCGCTTGGGTACCGATGGCGCCCCCATCCGCGCATCGATGCAGACTTGAGCGGACGGGTTGCGCTGGTGACCGGCGCGACGTCCGGACTCGGACGAGCGACAGCGACCGAGCTCGCGCGCTTGGGGGCGACCACCATCGTCGTCGGCCGGAACCCGCAGAAGACCGCCGGCGTGTGTGAAGAGATCCGGCGCGAAAGCGGCAACCCTCGCGTTCACGAAGAGATCGCCGATCTCAGCCTGATGAGTCAGGTTCGGGCCCTTGCCGACCGGATCGAGGCACCGATTCACATCCTCGTCAACAACGCAGGTGTGCTCCTGCCAACGCGGGAGGAAACCGAGGAGGGGATCGAGCGAACCTTCGCGACAAATCTGCTCGGGCATTTCCTGTTGACCAATCTCCTGGTGGACAAGCTCGAAGCTCCCGCCCGCATCATCAACGTCTCGTCGGGCGGAATGTATACCCAGCGCATCCGACTCGATGATCTCGAGATGAAGAAGGGCCGCTACGATGGCGCCGTGGCCTACGCGCGGACCAAGCGTGCGCAGGTCATCTTGACCGAGCTCTGGGCGGAGCGCCTCGAGGACCGAGGCATCGTCGTTCACTCGATGCACCCGGGTTGGGCCGCCACACCGGGCGTTTCGGAATCGCTTCCTCGCTTCTACAAGATGACCAAACCACTACTCCGGACCCCCGAACAAGGCGCCGATACCATCGTCTGGCTCAGCGCGTCGAAGGAGGCGGCGGGCTCGACCGGCGGATTCTGGCATGATCGGCGACTCCGCCCGACCCACCGCAGCGAAAGGACCAGAGAAACTCGCGCGGAGCGAAATGCCCTCTGGACCGCCCTCGAGGTTATCCTCGACGCATGAAGGTGAAGCCGCGCAAGGCCCGGCCGGCGCGCCGCCGAGCCGTGACGATTTCGATCTACGGCCTCGCATGGATAGCGCTCACCGTGCTCGCGCCTGCATGGATCGTCGTCGGAGCACTGATAGGGGCGGTGCGGAGGCGCTCTTTCATCGCGCTGCGCCTCCTTGCGTTCGCTTGGTTCTACTTTGGGTTCGAGATGATAGCCCTATTGCTCTTGGCCGGTGTGTTCATCACACGACGAACGGGCGCTGCGCGCAACGACGCGCTCTTTCGACTCCAAGCGTGGTGGGCGAGCACGAACCTTCAGGTCGCACGACGCGCCTTGCGTCTCAGCATCGAGGTCGATGGCGCCGAGCACGCGCTCCCGGGACCTTCGATTCTGTTGATCCGCCATGCGAGCATCCTCGATACCTTGCTGCCGTGCACCTACGTGCAGCGGCCCTATCGGTTTCAGGTTCGGTACATCCTGAAGCAAGAGCTGTTGTTCGATCCGTGCATCGACATCGTTGGAAACGCGCTGCCGAACTACTTCGTCGACCGCACGGGGGATACCGCTGCGGAGCTCGAGGGAGTGCGTCGCCTCACCGCAGACGTAGGGACCGATGGCGTCCTGATCTTCCCCGAAGGCACGCGTTTTTCTCAGAAAAAGCGCGTTCGGGCGCTCGATCAGTTGGCTTCCGAGAGCTCGCCAATGACGGAAGCCGCGCATCTTCTGACGCACGTGCTGCCTCCGAAACCGGGTGGTGTGCTCACGTTGCTCGAGGCACTTCCAAACGTCGACTGTGTGTTCCTTGCGCACGCAGGTCTCGAAGCGTTTGCGAAGATCTCGAGCCTACTCGACGGCGCCGTCGTTGGTTCGACAGTGCGCGTGAAGCTGTGGCGTGTCGACGGACGAAACATTCCGACACGAGAGGACGAGCGTCTTCGTTGGCTGTACGCGGAGTGGGCGAAGGTCGATCAGTTTGTGAAAAACGCGTCGCCCGTTGGTGGATAACTTGTGGATGCAATGCATGACGTGCATCGTTCGCAAATGATTTAGCTACGGAAACCGTAGCATTGCCTGTGAACTGTTCGTGCGCGAAAGTGAGTGCGATGTTGCGCGAACGATAACAACTCGTAATTCGGAATGATTGCAACAGCTTGTCAACAGCAAGAAAACAGCGCGTAAAGCAGCGTACTCGCGTGTCAAAAAAACTGCGTTCGAATCTTTCACGATCACAAGCGGTTAGAAATTAGTTTGTTGATCCCCGTAGACGGCTTTGAAACACGCTGCTAGCTTCGGCGGCCTTCACTGAGAAGACACCAGTCGGCGGTCGCCACGTTGACGGAAGTTGGTGGAGAAATGTTTGGATCGCTCGCCCCCGGAGCTGTGGGTTGCCTGGGGACGAAGACGCGGAGTTGCGCCTTTTTTTGGGGGTCTGGTGACGATGGAACGACTGTGGGAACAAGCTCTGGACAGCCTCAAGATGAACTTGTCGGCGGAGAACTTCGAGACTTGGCTGGAGCCGGTTCAGTTTGGTGGCATCGAGAGCGATTCGGTGGTGCTCCGCATTCCGAATCAGTTCTTCGCTGAGTGGATTTCCGCGCACTACCTCGACATGATCCTCGACACGCTGCAGAGCGAGGCGGGCGACACGGCAATGCCCACGAAGGTTCGCTGGGAGCTCGACGAGACGCTGCGCGAGAAAGCCCAAGCTGCCCGCGAGTCCACTCCGGCTCCGGCGCCCCGTGCGACGCCGCGTGCGCCAGAGGCCGCGGATCTCAACCCGAAGTACCGCTTCAAGAACTTCGTGGTCGGTCCGGCGAACCAGCTCGCTCACGCGGCAAGTGTCGCATCTGGCTCCGATCCTGGTCGTCGTTACAACCCGCTCTTCATCTACGGAGGCGTCGGTCTCGGCAAAACGCATCTCGTCAACGCGATCGGGCACGCCATCCTGCAGCGCAACCCGCGCGCTCGGATTCTCTATCTCTCGGCTGAGCGATTCACCAACGAGTTCATCTGGTCATTGCAGAACCACGAGATCAATTCCTTCCGCAATCGGTACCGGTCTCAGTGCGATGTCCTGTTGATGGACGATATCCAGTTCCTCGCCGGCCGTGAACAGACGCAGGAGGAGTTCTTCCACACCTTCAACGCGCTCTACCACTCGGACAAGCAGATCGTCGTTACATCAGACGTCTACCCGCAGCAGATCTCAGAGATGCAGGAACGTCTGATCAGTCGCTTCCAGTCGGGAATGGTCGCGGATGTTCAGGCGCCCGAGCTCGATACCCGAATCGCCATTCTGCAGAAGAAGGCAGAGAGCGAGAACATCGAGCTCCCGGGCGAGGTCGCGCTCTTTCTCGCACAGGCCGTCCGCAGCAACGTTCGTGAGCTCGAAGGGACACTCCTTCGCATCGCCGTGAAGGCGGAGCTCCTAGGGCTTCCAATCGACCTCGAGCTCGCCAAGGAGACCCTTCGGGCCGTGGCCCCGAACCAGGACACGGCGATGACCGTCGAAGACATCCAGCGCATCGTGTGCGGCTACTTTGGCATCCGGCTAGCGGACCTGAAGTCGCGGCGGCGGCACCGCGCAGTGAGCTTTCCCCGGATGATCGCGATGTACATTTGCCGGCAGCGCCTCGGGACCAGCTATCCTCAACTTGGGGAGCGCTTTGGTGGCAAGGACCACACCACGGTCATCAGCGCCGTTCGGAAGATCGGCGGCCTGGTCGAGGCTCAGGACGAGCGTGTCTTGGGCGCAGTGGATGCCATCGAGCGCAAGCTCGGCGTCTAGCTCGAGAGGGGATTTACGGCTCGACGGGGGTTGTTGAAGGGGCTTCGGCATACCGAGCCTCGGGCGCGCTTTTAGTGTATACCAGCGCCTGTGCCTGGGCTGAGATCAACCTGGGGAATGTGCCTGGGGACGAACTTGGCTTAGCCCAGTCCACATTGTCGCAACGATCCTTCAAGACCTCGAAGATCCCTCAAAGCTCTGTCCTTCTCACCAGTTATCTTCCTTCATCCACAATCCACAGCTGTTAAGACGACGACTGAATTTTAAAATTAATAGATTTAAGCCGGTGGATAAACAGACATGCCCTCGTATGGAGTGAACTAAGACATGGAGCTCACGATCGAAAAGCAACAGTTCCTCCGTGGTCTCGCACGTACCCACGGCGTAGCTGATCGCAAAAGCTCGATGCACATTCTGTCGAATGTGTTGCTCACCGCGGAAGGGCCGGACCGGCTTCGCTTGTCGGCAACGGATTTATACCTGGGTGTAACGGCTCTCGTCCCCGCAGCCATCAAGAAGGGCGGCACCATCGCGGTCTCCGCGCGGACCTTGTTCGACATCGTCAAGAACCTTCCCGATGGTGAGGTGACTTGGAAGCTGAGCGACAGTCACGCGGTCGAGCTCAGTTGCGGCAAGGTCCGCTATCGCATCCCTGCGATGCCCGGTGAGGACTTCCCTCCGCTTCCGAATCCAGGTGACGCAGATTTCGCACACCTCGAGGCCTCCGTTCTCTCGGAGCTGATCTCTTTGACCCAGTACTCGATGTCGCATGACGATACGCGGCCGCACCTCGCCGGAACACTGTTCGAAGGGGATGGAAAGGTCGTGCGTATGGTCACGACCGACGGCCATAGGCTCTCGAAAGCGGAACACAAAGTCAGTGGCAAAGGCGCGATGATGAACTTCAGCATGCTGGTGCCGCACAAGGGCATCAGCGAGCTCAAGCGGCTGCTCGACGACATGAAAACCGGCAAAGGCAAGGGCGACGAGGTTTCGACGATCGGCATTGCGACAGCGGGAGGCAACGCATTCTTCTTGCGGGAGGATCTAAGCCTGAGCGTCAAACTCGCCGATGAGAACTTCCCACCCTACGGAAAGGTCATTCCGAGCAAGCAGAGCCGCACCGTCGTTGCTGCGCGAGGACCACTCGTCGAGGCTTTGCGGCGCATCAGCCTCGTTGCGAATGACAAGAGTGGCGGAGTTCAGCTCCAGATCGAGCCAGGTTTGCTGCGCATCCAGAGCCAAAATCCCGAAGTGGGGGAGGGCAGCGAAGAGGTCGACGTCGACTACGCGGGGGATGAGCTACGCATCGGGTTCAATGCGCGCTATCTGCTCGACGCCTTGAGCGCAATGCCCCACGACGAAGTCGCGATCGAGCTGAGTGGCGAGCGCGACCCGGGCGTGGTCAAGCCGGTTGGCGATGACGCGGAGTTCATCGGCGTCATCATGCCCATGCGCATCTAAGGCAGGCGGTGGCCGGCGAGACCCCAAGCCGAGTGACCGCATTGCGCGCGCAAGGGTTTCGCAATCTCGGTGCCCTGAGCTTCGATCCGGGCTCTCATTTCAACGTCATCCACGGGGATAACGGGGCGGGGAAGTCCAATCTTCTCGAGGCAATCTACTATTTGGGCGCGCTCAAGAGCTTTCGGGCGGCCAAAACCGACGATTTGATCGCGCTCGATGCAGAGAGGGCTCTACTCGAGGCGGCGCTCGACAGCGGGCCTGCGCCTCAGAAGCTCAGGGTCGAGCTCGGAAGGGCGCAGCGGCGACGTCTTCAGCTCGACGCGAAGCGCCCGCGCTCGACGAGCGCATGGTACCAGACCGTTCGGATGGTCTTGTTTCATCCGGGAGACTTGGTGCTGGCTGCCGGCGCTGCCGACAAGCGGCGCGCGTTTCTCGATCGAATGCTCGAGCAGATGGATCCGATCTATGCGAGCACGCTCTCGAGCTACGAGAAGGCCCTTCGCAGCCGCAATCGTCTCTTGAAGGACGAACGGACCGACCGTCGGTCGGTGCGGGCGTACGATGTCATTCTGAGCAAGGCAGGGGCCATCGTGGGGCAGGCACGCCGGCGCCTGATCGCGGATCTCGCACCGAGGGTGGAACGCGCGTTCACCGACGTGTTCGCAGGTGATACGCCACTTCGCGTTCGCTACCTCCCGCGGGTCGAGCCATCGGAGGATGCGATCGCCGAGACGCTCGAACGCGCGTTCGAAAAGGACTGTGCCCGAGGCTTCACAGCGGACGGACCACATGGAGATGACCTCGAGTTGCGCTTGCACGAGGTCGGCGCGCGGCATCATGGCTCACAGGGGCAACATCGAACAATCGTGCTCGCTCTCAAGACCGCAGAGCTCGATCTGCTCACCGAGCGCACCGGCAAAGTGCCAATCCTTCTGCTCGATGATGTCTCGAGCGAGCTGGATCGGAGCAGAAACCGTAGATTTTTCGAGATGTTGAGCCAGGTAGGGGGTCAGGTTTTCCTGACCACGACCCACCCGGAGTTCATTCTGCTCGAGAAGGACCGCGTCGATTTCCAGGTCGACGGCGGGCGGATCACTCGATGATCTTGGCGCTCTTGATGTAGTCGAGCTTGGGGAAGCTGGCGCGCAGGTAGGTGTTGCCCTCGACCTGCATGCGACCTTGATCAGGTCCGCGTCCGCGCGGGGCACCCTCACCGTAGCCGTCGTAGAGCGCGTCGACGGGGGCCATGTCTTTGACCTTGCCGAACGGAGAAAAGCCCATCCCGTCGAGGCGAGAGTTGTCGGCGAAGTTGATGAAGAACTGCGTCGTTCGCGAGTCGGGGCCGGAGGTTGCGAAGGTCACGGTACCGCGCGTGTTGCTGGCCTTGACGGGGTCATCGGGAATCGGCTTCGCGCGCCACTCGACGTTGAGTGCGGGGTCGCCGCTGATCCCAACCTGCGCCATGAATCCACCGACCACGCGGAAGAACGCGACATCGTCGTAGTAGCCTTTTTGCACGAGCTCGTAGAAGCGATCGGCGCCCTCGGGGGCCCATGCGCGATGCACGTCGATCACGATCGCGCCTTTGGTGGTGTCGAGCTCGACAGTGTACTTCGCAGGCACGGCTGCTTCTTCCTTCTTGGCCTCGGTCACTTCCTCTTGTACCGGCAGAGGGGTTTCCTCGCCTTGGCTCTTGGTAGGGGGTTCTTCGTCTTTCGGGCATCCAACCAGGAATGCACCGGCGATGATCAACAGAGCTGCGGTTCGCATGGCCGTAACTTGGAGAAGCTCCCCTCGGCGCGCAAGTAAGCGACGCTCAGCCTTCGAAGAGGCCTCGGAGCTTTCGGAGGAAACTCGCTTGTTGAGGGTGCGCCTCATCCCCGATTTCTTGGGCGAGCTCGGTGATGAGCTTGCGCTGCCGGCGACTGATCTGCTGCGGAACCTCGACGATCACCGTGACGAGCTCATCGCCCTTTCCGTAGCCCCCATACACCGGGATTCCCTTGCCTCGGAGCCGAAACACCTTCCCGGACTGAGTTCCGGGGGGTACTTTCATCAAGACTTTTCCGTCGAGAGTCGGGACATCGATGCTGGCGCCGAGCACCGCCTGGGGAAACGAGATCGGAACCGAGACCAAGATGTCGGCTCCGTCGCGTGAGAAAAGAGCGTGGTCGGTCACCTTGATGTTGATGTGCAGGTCGCCGTTGCCGCTTGGGCTCACTTCGCCGGCGCCCCGAACGGTTCGGACAGCGCCATCTTGGACGCCGGCCGGGATCTTCACGCCCATCGATTCGGGTCGCATCTTGCTGCCCGTGCCCTTGCAGGCGTCGCATGGGGTTGGGATGTTCTTGCCGCTGCCACGACACGCGTGACAAGGGCGCGCCGCGGCAAACAGTCCGCGCTGGTACTTCACTTGGCCACGGCCTTGGCACACGTTGCAATTGTGGACCGGCGTGCCGGGCATCGCGCCGTCGCCGCCGCAGGTGGCGCAATCGGCCGGTCGATTCACTTCGATGGTCTTGTCGACGCCGAGCGCTGCTTCGGAGAAGGATATCTCGAGGTCGTAGTTGAGGTCGCGGCCGCCTCGGCGCTTTCTGCGCCCTCCCGAGAAGACCTCGCCAAACAAGCCTTCGAGGATCTCGCTGACCGCACCGAAGTCGCCAGGTTCGAAGCCAGGACCCGTGCTGTCGAACGCCGCATGGCCGTGGCGGTCATACTGCGAGCGTTTGCTGGCGTCACTCAGTACGGCGTAGGCCTCGGTGGCTTCCTTGAAGGAGTCCTCGGCGGCCGGATCGTCCGGGTTGCGGTCCGGGTGGTACCGCATCGCAAGCGCGCGATAGGCTTGCTTGATCTCGTCGCTCGAAGCTGTGCGGCTGACTTCGAGAATCACGTAGTAATCACGCTTGGACACAGGTTTTTGGAGTGTAGACGTGCGGCACGGGCACGCAAATGCCATGGAAACCGGCCCGAGATTGTGGGACTGAAGGCGCATGGCCGATTTCGAGCTCGAAGTCACCCAAGAGGACGCAGGGGAACGGGTCGATGTCGTGTTGGCTCGCCGCGTGCCGAGTCTGAGCCGCGCGCGGGCCAAGGCACTGTTGGAAGAAGGCGGAGCTCGGGTCGACGGGCGCGCGGTGAAGAAGAGCCGATTGTTGGAGCTTGGGGATCGACTGGTCGTCGAATCACTCCCCCCGCATGCCGATTTCTACGCGGCGCCCGATCCGGATCTCCGGCTCATCGTGCTGCGGGTAACGGACGAGTACGTCGTCGTCGACAAGGCTTCGGGCGTGCCGAGCCATCCGTTGCAGGAAGGGGAGCTCGGCACGGTGGCGAGCGCGTTGGTTGCCCGGTATCCGGAGATGCGCGACGTCGGCTACAGCAAGCGCGAGCCCGGGATCCTTCATCGACTGGACACCGATACGTCCGGCCTGATGCTCGCTGCTCGCAGCAAGGCGGCGTTCGTCAGGCTTCGGACCGCTCTCAAGGCGGGCGAGATCGAGAAGCGCTACTTGGCGCGCGTCGTCGGGGACGTTGCCGCGCCACAGCAGATCGATACGCGCATCGCGAACGACCCACGCGATCGAAGCCGCGTTCGAGTATGCACCGACCCGCGAGAGATCAAACGCCTAGGCGCGCAGCCGGCGCTCACGGAAGTTCTCACGAGCACACCGGCGCCCCGAGGCTCCCTCGTCGAAGTCCGCGCGAACCACGCCCGTCGCCACCAGATCCGCGCGCACCTCGCCTCGATAGGCCACCCCTTGCTCGGGGATACGTTGTATGGGGGGCCGGAGTTGGAGGCGCCCAAGCATCACCTCTTGCACGCTCTCTCGATTCGTGTGGATGGGGTCAGAGTCGAGTCAAATATCTGGAAATACAGGGATTTCTGTCCCGTGATACCCATTCAGCTCTGAGATCCCAGAGCCGAGCGCGCCAGCGCCAGTGTTCAGCGAAGTGTTCAGCGTCAGCGTTCCGCGCCAGCGTCAGCGCCAGCGTTCCGCGCCAGCGTTCCGCGCCAGCGTCCGCGCCAGCGTCAGCGCCAGCGTTCCGCGCCAGCGTCAGCGTCAGCGCCAGCGTTCCGCGCCAGCGTCAGCGAACGCGAGTGGCGTCGGGAGGTTTTGGTTAAATCCGCCCGCCCACCCCCGCCGCGACCCCGGGCTTCGCCGTACCGGCTCGCGCTGCCGCGCATGTCTTAGGGGGCGCTTGCGTATGGAGGAGAATCGGTCGGGATGCGCGGCACAGCGACGGGGCGGGAGGCGAGTCGTATTGAGCCGTATGGGGCCGGCCGAGCGGGGTCCCCGGCGCGAGCACGTGCGTCGCGACCGATTCTCCGGGCCGTCCGAGCACGTGCGTCGCGACCGATTCTCCGGGCCGTCCGAGCACGTGCGTCGCGACCGATTCTCCGGGCCGTCCGAGCACGTGCGTCGCGACCGATTCTCCGGGCCGTCCCTAGCGGCGGGGGCGTTGGGAGCCTCGATCGCGCTTTCGGGACTTCTTCGCGCTCGGGTTGAGTTGCGCGCGGAGCTGCTCCACTTGATCGCGGAGCTGGGCGGCCTTCTCGAACTCGAGCTCTTCAGCGGCAAGCAACATCTCGCTACGAAGCTCTTCGATGCGAGCTGGAATGTTCGCCGGGTCTTCGGAACCTTCGCCCTTCTTGAGGACCGGGATGACGACGTAGTCGGCCGCGCCCGTCGACGGGTCCATCTCGAGCACTGCTTTGCGTATCGTCTGCGGAGTGATCGAATGCTCGGTGTTGTACTCTAACTGGCGCACTCGTCTGCGTTCCGTTTCGTCGATCGCGTATCGCATCGAGTCGGTGATTCGGTCCGCGTACATGATCACTTCGCCGCGCTCGTTGCGTGCCGCCCGACCAATGGTTTGGATCAACGAGCGAGGCGAGCGTAGAAAGCCTTCCTTGTCGGCGTCCAGGATGCCGACGAGCGAGACTTCGGGAAGGTCGAGGCCCTCTCTCAGGAGGTTGATGCCGACGAGGACGTCAAACTCGCCTCGGCGCAAATCTCGAAGAATATCAACACGTTCGAGCGTATCAATGTCGCTGTGGAGATAGCGAACCCGGACACCGAGCTCTCCGTAGTACTCCGTGAGGTCTTCCGACATTCGCTTCGTCAGGGTCGTGATGAGGACGCGTTCGTTGCTGTCGACGCGTTGCCGAATCTCACCGAGCAAGTCGTCGACTTGATGTTTGGTCGGGCGAACGATGATTTGTGGATCGAGCAACCCCGTGGGTCGAATGACCTGCTCGACGACGACGCCGCCGGCGTGCTCGACTTCCCAGTCGCCGGGAGTGGCGCTCACGTGAATGACTTGGCCGACGCGCTCTTGCCATTCGCCGAATCTCAGCGGACGATTGTCGAGCGCGCTCGGCAGTCGGAAGCCGTGCTCGACCAAGGTCTCTTTGCGCGAGCGGTCGCCCTTGAACATCGCGCCGAGCTGCGGGACTGTGATGTGCGACTCGTCGAGAATGACGAGGAAGTCATCGGGGAAGTAGTCGAGGAGCGTGGGTGGAGGCTCGCCCGGTTTGCGTCCGGAGAGATGGCGGCTGTAGTTCTCGATGCCGTGGCAGAATCCCATCTGCTCGAGCATCTCTAGGTCGTACATCGTGCGCTGCTCGAGACGCTGTTTTTCTAGCAATTTCCCCTCAGAAGCGAGCTTCGGGAGCCATTCTAGGAGCTCTTCGCGGATCGACTTGATCGCTCTGCGTCGGTGCTCGTCTGGCGTGACGTAGTGGCTGCCGGGATAGACCCCGTATTGATCGAGCTCTTCGTGCACTTGGCCGCGCGTCGGGTCGATCTCGACGATTCGCTCGATCTCGTCGCCCCAGAACTCGACGCGAACCGCGAGGTTCTCGGAGTGCGCTGGAAAGATCTCGACGACATCGCCGCGCACGCGAAACGTACCACGATGGAAATCGATGTCGTTGCGTTGGTACTGAATGTCCACGAGACGTCGGAGCAAACGATCACGACGGAACTCTTGCCCGACCTCGAGATTGATCAGCATCTCTTGGTACCATTCGGAAGAGCCGATGCCGTAGATGCATGAGACGCTCGCGACGATGATCACGTCGCGTCGTGCGAGCAGCGATCGCGTCGCGCTGTGACGCATGCGATCGACCTTGTCGTTGATGATGGCGTCTTTCTCGATGTACGTGTCGCTCGACGGGATGTACGCCTCCGGCTGGTAGTAGTCGTAGTAGCTGACGAAGTACTCGACCGCGTTGTTCGGGAAAAGCTCCCGCATCTCGCTGTAGAGCTGCGCGGCGAGGGTCTTGTTCGGCGCGATGATTAGGGTCGGACGCTTCGTGGTCGCGATCACGTTGGCGACGCTGAAAGTCTTCCCGCTGCCCGTAATGCCCAGCAAAACCTGGTGGTCATCGCCCTCTGCGAGTCCCCGAAGGAGCTGAGAAATCGCCTCTGGCTGGTCGCCTTTGGGCTCCAGTTCCGTCACTAGCTCGAGCTCTCGCGCCATCGGGGAAACCTAACACCGCTTGAAAAATGCGGCAGTCCTCTTAATTGAGGGCGATGGACTTCGCGCGATTCTGGGATGTGACGACAGCTACGGCAGCGAGCGCGGCGCGCCCGAACTTCGGGAACGTCCATTACGCGCGACGCAAGACGCCGGACCAGGCCCTCGAGCTCTACGAGTTCGAGGTATGTCCGTATTGCCGTATTGCCCGCGAGGCGTTGTCGGCGCTGAGCCTCGATCCGATCGTCTACCCGTGTCCGAAAGGGGGGACCCGGTTTCGCGATAAGGTGAGGGCCGAAGGCGGCCGATACCAGTTCCCGTACCTCGTCGATCCGAACACAGGTGTATCGATTTACGAGTCGGCCGACATCGTGGAGTATCTCTTTCGCGAGTATGGCCTTGGCTCCGTGCCGTGGTTCCTTCGGCAGCGGCTCTTCGCGGTCTCGACGTCAATGCTTGCCTCCGCATTCCGGCCCAGCCGAGGGCGGCACGTCGTGCCGGCGAAGCAGCCCGAAGGACTGCTCGAGCTCTACTCGTATGAAGGCTCTCCGTTCTGCAGAATTGCGCGCGAAGCGCTCTCAGAGCTCGAGCTGCCGTACCGCCTCCGCAACGTCCCGAGGAAGAGCCCCGACCGCGGGGAGTTCATCTCATCGTCCGGGAAGATGCAGGTGCCCTACTTAATCGATCCGAATACCGGGGCAGAGATGTTCGAGTCTGCCGAGATTCGGCGCTACCTCTACGAGACCTACGCGCTCGAGCGGAGCGGCTAGCCGGCGCCCTTGGCGAACGCTTTGGCGAAGTCGACGAAGCGCGCCACATCCGACGGCTCCATTGCGTTGTAGATCGAGGTGCGGATACCTCCGACCGAACGATGGCCTTTGATGCCGACCATCCCAGCCTGTGCCGCTTCCGCGATGAAGGTCTTCTCGAGGTCCTCGGTCGGCAGTCGGAACACCGGGTTCATCAGCGAGCGGGACTCGCGTTCGACGGGGCAGCGGAAGAAATCCTCGTTCTCGTCGATCATCCCGTAGATGAGGCCCGCCTTCTCGCGGTTTCGTCTCTCCATGGCGGGGGCGCCGCCCAAGTCCTGAACCCACCGCAGCACGTTGCGGACCATGTAGACGGGGAAGGTCGGAATGGTGTTCTGGAGCGAGTCGCCCTTGAGAATCGTGCTGTAGCGTAGGATCTTCGGCAGAGTGTCCGGGCTTCGGTCAGCGAGGTCCTTTCGGAGGATCAAGATCGTGATGCCCGATGGACCGAGGTTCTTCTGCGCCCCGGCGTAGATGAGCCCGAACTTCGACACGTCGATCGGGCGACAGAGAATGTCGCTCGACATATCTGCGACGAGAGGAACATCGCCGGTCTCCGGGACGTAGTGAAACTGCGTCCCCATGATCGTGTTGTTCGTCGTGCAGTGCGCGTATGCCGCCTTCGGATCGAGGTCGAGCTCGGTCTGCGTCGGAATGCGCGTGTACCTCCCGTCGACCTTGCCGGTCCCCGCTTCACGCGCGTCGCCCATGAGCTGCGCTTCGGCCAGCGCCTTGTCGCTCCACGCGCCCGTCATGACGTAGTCAGCGGACTCGCCCGGCGCGCGTAGATTCATCGGCACGAGCGCGAACTGACCGCTTGCGCCGCCTTGCATGAAGAGCACCTCGTGGGTGTCCGGGATGTCGAGCAGCTCGACGAAGAGGGCTTTCGTTTCCTCGTGCACCTTCGCATACGCGGCGCCGCGATGACTGTGCTCGATGAGCGACATGCCGGTGCCTTCGAAGTCGAGGAACTCGTTGTGGGCATACTCGAGAACCGGCAACGGTAGGGTTGCAGGCCCCGCACTGAAGTTGATGACGCGAGACATAGGCGCGGGAGCCTAGCCGTCGGAGACGCGCATGCAACTCGGGTGGGCGAAGCCCCGTGGCACAGAGGGAGCAGCTTCGGCTGCTCCCTCTGTGCTTTACGGGGTGGAGCTGAGGGGAATCGAACCCCTGACCTCCGCATTGCGAACGCGGCGCTCTCCCAACTGAGCTACAACCCCAAAGGTCGGGCGTTCGTATAGCCGCGCGGCCTCGGCGCGCAACTAAAATGCGCCCCACACACCCGGGATCACCTGAAAATTCGTGCGGTTACGGAGTTGCGGGGTCGGCCACTCCGCCACTACCTTGAAGCTATGGGACGGAGCTCCGGGAACGCCCTTCGTTGGGTCTACGTTTTTGCGCTTACGTTGGCGCTCGGTATCGCGGCGCCAGCGTTGGGGCAGGAGACGCCCGATGATGCGGCCGGTCGCGAGTACTTCGAGCGCGGACGCACCGCGTTCGAGAATGCCGACTATGAGAGCGCGCTCGTCTACTTTCGGCACGCGTACCGGCTGAGTCGACGCGGCGAGTTGCAATACAACATCGGCGTTGCGGCCGATCGCTTGCAACGAGAAGAAGAAGCACTCGAAGCCTTCCAGCACTACCTCGAAGAATCGAGAGAGCCGACACGCGAAGAGGAAGTGCGTGAACGCATCGCAGCGTTGCAGCAATCGATCGCGGAACGAAAGGCGACGGAGCTAGCGCTCGAGGAAGCCACGATTCGTTATCAGGTCGCGCAAGAACAAAGCGCGGACACTTCGCGACTACGTAGGTCGACTCTCATTGGCGCGAGTACGCTTGCAGCTGTCGGCGTTGCGGGAGTTGCGGCGATGGGTGTGGGTCTCGCGAAGAACGGTTCGTGCACGCGAGAGGTCGCGGGCAACTGCGTGACCGAACACTCTGCAACGTCGTGGACGTACGTCTACGGAGGACTGGGCGCTGCGGCGTTGGCAGCAAGCGCAACCTGGTTTGCCATTGGCGCGCGCCGCGCAAAGCGAGCGAGAGAGACCCAGTTCTCCCTGACGCCGTTGGGGCTCAGGGTATCAGGAAAGTTCTAGCGGAAGTATCAAGGTAGATACAGACGCTAGACGCGGAGTTCTTCATACCTTCAAGAGCTGGGAGAGCTCGATTGCCGTGACGAGCATCTCGCTAGGGCTCGACACGCGAGGCGCTCGCAGGATCGGCACACCGGGAAGATAGTCGGCAAGGACGTCGGCGTTGGAGCCCAGGCTCGCATCCGTGCAGAGCTCGCGATGAGGCTGATTGAGCACGATTGCGTGCACGGAAACCTTGCGCGTGCGGAGTGCCTCCACGGCGGTGAGCGTGTACGACAAGACCCCGAGCGCGTTGCGGGCAACGAGCACAGTTTGGAGACCGAGCTCAGCGGCGAGATCCGCGATCGTGTGTTCCCGGTCGAGCGGCACCAACACGCCGCCCGCACCTTCGACGATCGTGTAGTCCGCGTCGCGTCCGAGCTCGCGGACGCGCGTGCTGAGCGCGCGGAGCGACCCTAGCGCTGGACCGCCCTGCTTCTCGATCGCGTACGGCGCAAGTGGCTCTTTCGCGCGGTACAAACCCTCCGCATGCGCGAGCGCTTCATCGCCGCACGCGCGGGCGAGCTCGAGGGCGTCGAGTGGGTCTGGGTCAACACCGGTTTCGATCGGCTTGATCGCAGCCACGCGTTTGCCCCGTTGGACGCAGGCCGCCGCAAGCGCGCTCGCAACCCAGGTCTTCCCAACACCGGTGCCGGTTGCAGTGATGAACGCGCCCTTCATTTGGTGGCCTCCTATTCGTGCGTGGCGAGCGAAGCGAACGCTTCGATCGCGAGGTCGATCTGCTCTATTCGATGCGTCGCCATGGGGGTCAGCCTCAGCCGTGCGGTTCCTTCTGGAACCGTCGGCGGCCGAATGCCTTGCACGAAGACACCTCGCGCGAGGAGCTCCGCGGAGAGCCGCATCGTACGATCGTTTTCACCGATCAAAACCGGGAGAATCTGGCTTTCGCCGTCGGGGACCTCGAAACCATGTGTGCGCAGGCCTCGGCGGAGTCGTGCTGCATGTGCCAGCAGTGTCTTGCGCGCTTCGTCGGCGCCTTGGACAAGTGGCAAGGCAGCGAGTGCGGCGCGGACCGTGGTGGGGGGCGGTGCGGTGGAGTAGACGAAGCTGCGCGCGCGATTCCGAATGAAAGAGACGAGATCCTCACTCCCCGCGACAAACGCGCCAGCAACCCCAAAGGACTTCCCGAGGGTGCCCACGATGATGTCGGGTTGAATTCCTTGGGCGGCGCAGACGCCCCGGCCACCGGGGCCGAACACCCCGAGAGCGTGCGCCTCATCCACCAGCAAGCCCGCATCGAAGGAGCGGGCTACAGCTGCCAGGGCCGCGACGGGGGCGAGCACGCCATCCATGGAGAAGACGGAGTCGGTGAGCACGAGCGCGCGGCGCGCGCGGCCCCGGTGCTCACGGAGCAAGGACTCGAGGTGGCCCACGTCGCGGTGGCCGTAGACGTGGATCTCGGCACGGGAGAGGCGGCAACCGTCGATGAGACTCGCGTGGTTGAGCGCGTCGCTGAACACGGCGTCGCCCGGACCGACCAGCGCCTGAATGCTTCCTAGGTTGGCCGCATAGCCGGTTGAGAAGAGGGCGGCAGCGGGGAATCCCGAGAAGGCCGCGAAGGCGGCCTCGGCTTCGGCGTGGGCGTCCATGGTGCCGGTGATCAGCCGGGAGGCGGCCGCTCCGGAACCTTCCTGAGCCCCGGTGTTGGCCGCCGCGGCGGCCAGCGCTGGATGGGCGGCGAGGCCGAGGTAATTGTTGGAACAGAGACAGAGGACGCGCCGCCCGTCGATCTCGACCTCCGGGCCCTGTGGGCCGGAGATGCGGAGGGGCCGCCTGCGGAGGCCGGCCTCCTCGAGGTCGCGTAGGGCTTCTTCAATCTGGGTGTCGAAGCCCATGCCGCGATCTAAGCCTAGCAATCGGCAGGGGTCAAACGCGCCTGCTTCGGTGCGAGGCCCCGTGGAGGCCAAGACGCCTCCTCCACGCTGGGATCGCTGGCTCTTTCTGTGGTTTCACGTGAAACATCGGGGGCGGCGGGCTTTGGTGCGAAGCCCCGCGGAGGACGCGAGGCGTTCTCTTTTACGGGGTTGCACGTGAAACACTCCCCCCGTTCAGAGCTCGAGGCCATCGCGCGGATTGCCCTCGAACGCTCTCTCCACCGCTTCCAAAGCCTCCTTCACCTCGTCGCTTTGCTCCGACGGCAGGACGACTTCCAGGTGGGCGATCAAATCACCCCGAGGCTTGCCCTTCTGTGCGACGCCCTTCCCCCGAAGTCGGAGCTTCGCGCCGTTCTGAGAGCCGGCCGGGATGGAGAGCTGCACCTTCCCTTCGGGGGTCGGGATGCTGACCTTCGAACCCGCGTAGGCCTCGAGCGGCGTGACCGGGACCTTCACGTGCAGCTGCTTGCCCCGGATCGAGAAGTAGGGGTGCTTGTTCACCTGCACCTTCAGAACCAGGTCGCCATTCGGGCCCCCATCCGCTCCGGCGCCGCCCTGACCCCGCAAGCGGATCTTGCCCCCGTTGCGGACCCCGGCCGGGATTCTCACCTTGATGTTCTTCTCGCCCTCGGACGAGCGGACGCTGAGCTCTTTGGTGCATCCGAGGACTGCGTCACGGAAGTCCACGCTCACGTCAGACTCGAGGTCTGGGCCCCTCCGAGGGGCCCGCACGTAGCCGCCGCCCCTCGGGACCCGTCCGCCGAGCAAGTCCTCTAGATTGAACTCGAAGTGCTGGGCGCCGCCCCCGCCGCGCCGCGCCCCGCCGAAGACATCGCCGAAATCGAAGCCGCCGAAACCTCCGGCGCCCTGGGTGGCCGCCTGATAGGCCTCGGGGTCGAATCCTTCACGGAGCCCCACTTCGCCGAACTGATCGTATAGCTTCCGCTTCGAAGGGTCGGAGAGAACGCTGTAGGCGTTCGAGACGTCCTTGAAGCGCTCTTCGGAGGCCTTGTCGTCCGGGTTGTGATCCGGATGCAGCTCCTTGGCGAGCTGCCGGTACACCTTCTTGATCTCCTCCGGGCTAGCATCGCGCGCGACCCCCAGGACCTTGTACAAATCGCGGTCAGCCATGATGAACGCTCAACATAACCATCCGGGGCTTCGTTTCAACAAGCCGCGCCAGCAATTTTTGGCAATATCGACAAATATAGAGCCATTCTTGTGCCGTATTTGTCATTTTTATACCATTCTGCATGCCTCTTACGCGTCTTCCCGGCATCCTTCACCCTTCTTGCTGACGTTCGGGCCGCATGATACTCGCTCGCCATGGGGTTGGTCGATGTCAGCCGTCTGCCGAAGCACGTGGCGATCATCATGGATGGCAATGGCCGCTGGGCGCAGGCACGGGGCAAGCCGCGTACTCTCGGTCACGAGCGCGGCGCGGATGCGGTTCGCGCGACGATGCGCGCGGCACGCCGACTCGGGATCCCCGCGCTCACGCTCTACGCGTTCAGCGAACAGAACTGGGACCGACCCGAAGCGGAAGTCAACGCGCTGGTCGACTTGCTCTGCGAGTGCTTGGTGTCGGAGCGTAACGAGCTCGTCGATAACGAGATCCGCTTGTCGGCGATTGGACGACTGCACAAGCTTCCGCAACGCGCGCAGGCGAAGTTGGCCGCGCTGACTTCGGAGACCGAGAGTTTCAACGGCATGACGCTCACGCTCGCGTTGTCGTACGGAGGGCGCGAAGAGATCATCGACGCATCGCGTGAGCTTGCACGACGCGTGCGCGAAGGCGAGATCGATCCCGGCGACATCGACGAGGCGGCGATCGATACAGAGCTCCCGTCAATGGATGTTGGACCCGTCGATCTCTTGGTTCGCACCGGTGGAGAGCAGCGCATCAGCAACTTCTTGTTGTGGGGATCTGCGTACGCCGAGCTCTATTTCACCGACGAACTATGGCCCGAATTTGGCGCGAATTCGCTGTATTCCGCGATCGAAGCGTACCAGGGGAGGGAACGCCGTTTCGGTCTCGTGCCGGATGTGGGCGAAGAACCCCAGGTACGAGAATCGAGCGACGAGTTGGAGCGCGCCATATGACCGACGCCATCGAACAGCCTCCCACGAAGAAGCGCCTCAGCGGCACCACGCTGCGGGTCGTGACGGTTCTCCCGCTCATACCGTTCATCATCTGGATGATGTTCGCCGCACCTTCGTGGGTGTGGCCGGCGTTCGTGTTGGTCGCGATCGCGATCGGCGGATACGAGATGATGGCGATGAAGGTTCCCTCTTCGCGCGGGCTGCGCGCATGGGGTTCGCTCACGTCTGTCTTGTTCGGCTACACGATCATCTTCGTGAACGACGCGGCCGCACTGTACGGTGTCGTATTGATCATCATCCTCGGGTCGATGGCGTGGAGCCTTCTGCAAGAAGACCCGCTTCACAACGCGAGCGTTCGAATCGGCTGGTTGCTTGGTGCGCCGATATACGTTGGCGGAACGCTTTCCGCAGTGGCGATGGTCCGGAGCTTCGACCCTACTGGCGCTTGGGTATTGTTGACGATGGTCCTCGCCTGGGGCAGCGACACGTCCGCGTACTTCGTCGGGCGCAAGTTCGGAAAGACAAAGCTAGCGCCTCGCATATCGCCGAAGAAGACACTCGAGGGTTCTGCGGGTGGCCTCGCGGCTTCCGTCGTCGGCGCCATGATCATGAGCTTCTTCTTGCCCGGGATGACGTTGCTCGACGCGGCTGCGCTCGGCGTGTTGGGTGGCGCTGCAGGGCAAGCCGGCGACCTCATGGTCTCTGTGCTCAAGCGAAGCAGCGGGGTGAAGGACAGCGGCGGCATCCTCCCAGGTCACGGCGGCATTCTCGACCGCGTCGACGCATTGGCGTTCACGGGGCCCGCGACCTGGGCCTACGGCCACTTCATCCTGGGCCTCTGAGCTAGACCGACTAGCGCCCCGTGGCCTTCTTGATCGAGCCGAGATCGAGGATCGCACCGCCCTCGCCGACGACGCTGGGCTGGCGGCCATCCCACTTCTCGACGGCTCGCAAGTACACGATTTCAGGGCTAATTGTCTTTCTCAGCAGCTCCTGTGCCTTGGCTTCCGCTTCGGCTCTTGCGAGCATCGCGTTCGCGGTGCCGCGCGCCTTGGCCTCGGCCTGCTCGGCTTCGACTTTGATGCGTGCGAGGTCGTTCCTCGCCGTGAGAGCGCGCTGCTCCGCTACCTGTTTGGCTTCGACGGCCTGTTGGTACTCCGGGGCGAATTGGAAGTCCGTGATCGACAGCTCGGTCACCAGGATGTCGCTCTTGGCCAGCGTGACCTTGATGCTGTCGCCCAGTGTCGCCTTCACCTCTTGACGCTTGGTGATCAGCTCTTCGGCGGTGTACTGGGCCGTCGCCTGCTTGAGCGACTCCTGAAGGGCTGGATCGATGATCGTGTTCTCCACGGCCAAGCGTGTCCCGATGTTGCGGTACACCTCGACGATCTGACCTGCGTCGATACGGTAGTTCAACGCGATCTTCGTTGACACGACCTGAAGGTCCTTGGAAGACGCGGTTGCGCTTGCTTCCATCTTGTGGACGCGCGTCGAGATGTTGACGATCTGCGTCTTCACCGGTGTGCGAAAGTGAATGCCTTCTTGAAGCGCGACGTCTTGGATTTCTCCCCACTTCATGACAACGCCCAAGTTGCCTGCGTCCACCTGAGTGCACCCGGTCAGGCCGCAGAGCAGACCTACGAAGATGAAAGAAAACCGACGATTCTGTAGTGAATTCATGCTGATAACCCCTTGTGTTACTAGAGCCGTGATCGCGAATGTCGAGGGTGCGTCACCCGTCGAACACAGTGATCGCGGTGAAAGCCAAGAGCCTAGTGCCGCTCATGTGAATGCTGGTGACGCCCGTCGGCGGGCTGCTCGACCGGCGCTGGCCTGCGCGCTTCGAGCCAAGCCAACCAGGCGTCGATCCCCTCGCCCGTCTTCGCAGACACCTCGAGCATCTTGGCATCCGGCATGACGCGCGAGAGTGCGTCTCGCACCGCCACGAGGTCGAAGTCGAGGTGCGGGATCAAGTCGATCTTCGTTAGCAAGACGAGGTCCGCCTTCTGAAACATCACCGGGTACTTCAGCGGCTTGTCTTCGCCCTCGGTGACCGACAACGCGACGACATTCGCGGCTTGTCCGAGATCATAGATCGCGGGGCAGACGAGGTTGCCGACGTTCTCGATGAAGAACACGTCGCGATCGTTCGATGGAAAGTCGTGGAGTGCATGATGCACGAGCCGCGCGTCCAAGTGGCATGCAGACCCGGTCGTGATCGTCGACGAGACGATGCCCGACGCATTGAGTCGATCCGCGTCTCGCTCGGTCGCGAGATCGCCGCTCACGGCTCCAAGCTTGAGCTTGCCGCCGGCGGCCTTCGACGTCGCTTCCAAAACCGCGGTCTTGCCCGCCCCGGGCGAGCCCATCAAGTTGATTGCCAAAACCCCCAAGCTCTCGAAATGACTACGGTTATGAACCGCCTGAGCATCGTTGTCCGAGAGGATTCGCTCCTGAACTTCGATAGGTACGATCTCCGGGTCACCGCATCCGCAGGTCTCACACATTGGGGGCCTCCATTTCAATTCGTTCCAAGATGATCTCGTCTCCCTGAATCATTTTCGCGGGTCGTCCACAGGTGTCGCAGCGCAAGATCGAACCGCGCTCGACCGTACGTTCGCACGACGGGCACGCCCACGCTGGTGCAACACTGTTGATCGTCAGCTCCGCCCCCTCGCAGATCGTTCTCTCTCGAAAGGTGTCGAACGCGGTCTTTAGCAGATCGATCTCGACGCCCGCCAGCTCGCCGATCGTGACGTAGAGTCGGTGCACGCGTACGGCGTCGTTCGCGCGGGCTTCCTGCTGCACGCGGTCGATCAAAGAAGCGACGATGGAATACTCGTGCACGCCGTTACTCGCTTTCAAACTCCGGTGAGCGTTTGTCGAAGAACGCCGCAAGACCCTCCGCGAAGTTGGGGCCGTCCGCGATCCGCGCAAGCTCAGTGAGCTCCGCGTCGAGGTGGACGTCGAGGCGCTCCATGCCTGCCGCCTGGTTCAACAATCCCTTCGCGACGCCTACCGCTTGGGTCGGGGCCTCGGCGAGCTCGGTCGCGACCCGAAGGACCTCCGAATCTAGTGAACCATCGGGAATTACGCGGTTAATTAGCCCCCACTCCAGTGCATCCGTCGCGCTCAAACGAGGGTTGAGCAACACCAGCTCGAGGGCCCTCCGCAGACCGAGCAGGCGCGGCAAGAAGAAGGTCGAGCTTTCCGCTCCGGTGAGGCCGGTCTTGAAATACGCCCACTCGAACCATGCGCGCTCGGACGCGAACACGAGGTCGCAGCTCATCGCGATTCCGAAACCGCCGGCTGCTGCTGGACCGTCCACCGCTGCGATGAACGGCTTGGGCGCCCGTCGAATTTCCGAGATCGTGCTGTGGATGTACTCGAGGATCTGCTTGAAGATTTCGCCGTAGCCTTCGTCGGGCGTTCGGGTCTCCGGTTGCAAGTAGCCGAGGTCGCCACCGTCGCCGCCGTCACGGATGTACTTCAAATCTGCGCCGCTGCAGAACACGCCGCCCTCGCCTCGAATCACCACCGCGCGAACATCACGATCGCGCGCGAGCTGAAGCCCTGCGCGTCGGAAGTCCTGTGCCGTCTCGACGTCCAGTGAGTTGAGACGTTCGCGCCGCGCGATCGTGAGGATGCCGACGGCTCCCTCGCGCTCGACTCGGATATGCTTCATCGGCTTCATGGTTCAGCAGATCCTCGGCAGGAGCTCTCCCTCCGCTTCCGCGAGCAGGCGACTTCCGAACCCGGTGTCGAGCACGACGAAACCAGGCCGTTCCTCGATGCATTCCCCGACAATTGCAGCGTTTCGGCCGAGCGGATGGGCCCGAACGGCGTCTAGCACCGCCTCGGCGCAGTCGGGCTTCAAACCGAAGACGGCCTTCCCTTCGTTGGCCGAGACCAGAGGATCGATGCCGAGGAGCTCGCCTACCGCGCGGACTTCCTCGCGGAGAGGAACAGAAGGCTCGTCGACGATAATGCCCACGTGGCTCTTCTCGGCCATTTCGTGAAGCGCACTCGAGAGGCCTCCGCGCGTTGGGTCCTTGAGCGCGACCACGCCCTCTGCGCCGACTTCGAGCGCGCGCCGCACCAGCGTATGCACGGGCGCTACGTCCGACTCCAAGGTGGTCTCCAACGCGAGCTCATTGCGGGTTGCCATGATCGCGAGACCGTGGTCGCCCATGGTTCCGGTCACGAGAATCTTGTCGCCGACGGAGAGCCCGGCGTCGGAAACCACGCGCCGAGTCAGTGCCACGCCTGTCGTGTTGATCACCAAGCCGTCGAGCTCGCCGTGCCCCATGACCTTCGTATCGCCGGTCACGATCGTGGTACCCGCCTCTTTGCAGGTTGCTCGAATCGAGGCCCAAATCCGCTTCAACACGTCCCGCGAAAAACCATCCTCGATGATCGCTGCGCAGGTCAGCGCGAGAGGCTCGGTTGCGCCCATCATAGCGAGATCATTGACGGTTCCAGAGATCGCCAGCCGGCCAATGTCGCCGCCAGGAAACTCGATCGGCTGCACCACGTGGGAGTCGGTCGCGATCACGAGGTACTGATCGCCGATGCGAATCGCTGCGCCGTCGTCCATTGCGCTCAGGCCAATCCCGCCTTCGCCGACGTCGCCAAGACCTTCCGCGAAGATCTGTTCGATCAACGCGCGCATCGCGCCCCCGCCCGTTCCGTACTTGAGCGTGATGCGGTCTTCGACAAGGCGCACGTTGCGCGTCATGCCGCGCCCCGCTTGATCGACCGCAAGTCGGGGCGGCCGCCGTACTGATGCCAGATCCTGCAGGTGCCTTCCGCGCTCACCATGCACGCGCCGACCGGCGTGTCCGGAGTACATTCTTTTCCAAAGAGTGCGCAGTCCGATGGCGAAGCAATGCCCGCCATGATGTCGCCGCACTGACACTGCTGCACCAACTTGGGCGGCGCGTAGCTCCAAAGCGCGGACGCGTCGATTGTGAAGCGCTTGCGAGTGTCGTACTTGGCAAACTCGTCACGGAGCCGAAGATTCCCGTTTGGGACGTGAGCGATGCCCCGCCAGCGACCCCCGGTCGGTCGGAAGACACGCCACAACAGCTTCTGTGCCTGGATATTGCCCTCCCGAGTCACGCACCGCGGAAAAGCGTTCTCGACTCTCGGTTTGCCGCTGTTGATGACCTCGATGAGCTTCACCAGACCGGCCAGCACGTCGAGTGGCTCGAAGCCGGCAATCACCACGGGCAAGCCTTGCCGCTCGACGAACTTCTCGAACACGGCGGAGCCGGTGATCGTCGCGGCATGACCGGCCGCGAGGAAGCCCTCGATCTTCGTCTCCGGCATCTCGGCAACGATCTCCATCACCGGGGGAATGTATTTGTGGGCAGACAGCACCGAGAAGTTGTCCGGAGGATCATCGATCAAGATCGCGGCGGTGGCCACTGCGGTAGTCTCGAAGCCGGAAGCAAAGAACACGACCTCTTCATCGTGCTCGCGTGCAAGCTCCACCGCTTGCGTCACGCTGTACACGACGTCGACGTTCGCGCCTTCCGCCTTCGCGTCTGCCAAGGACTGCGACGTGCCCGGAACGCGAAGCATGTCCCCGTAGGACGCGACGCGTACGCCCTGTTTCGCAAGCGCGACGGCCTCGTCGACCTCCGGTACGTCCGTCACGCAGACGGGACAACCGGGACCCATAATCACCTGCAATTCAGGAGGGAAAACAGCCCGTAGACCGAACTTGGCGATCGCCTGCTCGTGGCTCCCGCACACATGCATGATCGAGACGGGCGCGTGATCCGCCTGGCCGACCAAACGGTCGAGCGTCTCCCGAAGGCCACGTGCGCGGGCAGGGTCGCGAAACTTCAGCTGCTGGAATCCATCATTGGGATTCATCGACCGCTCCCTTCTGCGGCGAAATCGCGTCGGGCGCAGCGTCGATCTCGCTACGCACGTCCGCGGTCATCAGGTCTTGCTCGTCCGCGAGTTGCAGGAGCTCGTCGTACAAGGCCAAGGTCTCGGCGGCGTCCTCGGGGGCGATGCGGCGAATCGCAAACCCGACATGGTTCAGAATGTAGTCGCCGGGCTCGACGGGCGCGTCGCAGACCTCGAGGCGAACCTGCTTTCGCACGCCCCAGAATTCGACGGTCGCGATCTGGTTTTCGCGGTCGACTTCGATGACCTTGCCTGGGACTCCTAAACACATGAAAACGCTCCTTGGGGTATCAACCCTTGTCTCCCAGAAACGCGTCCGCGATCAAGGCCTGACCGACAGCAATTCCTCCGTCTCCCGGGGGCACTTCGCGATGCCGCAAGATACTGTATTTACTAGACAATTTGGATTCGATCTCCGAGCACAGTCGCCCGTTCTGGAAGACGCCGCCCGTGAGGGCGACGGGCACGGGCCCAAGTTCCGCCAAAAGCGCCTCCACCAGCTCCGCGCTCGCCTCGGCCACCGTGTGATGAAAGCGCGCCGAGATCGTGCCCGGAGCGCACCCATTGCGAAGATCGTCAACCATGGCCCGCACCGCCGGGCGCAAGTCCACTTCAACTGGCGTAGCGTCGCGGTCGATCGCGAACGGGTATGCGTCGGCTGTGCTTGGATCCGCCGCGAAGTCCCATGCGATGGCGACCTGACCTTCGTAGCTCGACTGAGGCCTGCAAAGGCCAAGCGCTCCGAACGCATCAAAGTAGCGTCCCACACCGTGCGCACGCGGCGCGTTCAGATCGCGCTCCAGCATTTGCGTGACGAGGCGCATTTCTTCGCGAGCCACATGCTCGAACAACGGCAAGTCCTCGACGGGCGGCTCACCATCGAACGCGTCGTGCAAGAGCGCGTACGCGATTCGCCAAACCTCACGCATCGCAATGTTGCCGCCAGCTAGTCGAATGGGACGAAAGGTTCCGAGTCTTTCGAAGCGGCCTGCAGAACAAAGGAGAAACTCGCCGCCCCAGGAAGCACCATCTGTCCCGGCGCCGGTCCCGTCAAACGCGAGACCCAGCACTGGGCCGTCGATCCCGTGTTCCGCCATCGTGCTCACGACGTGTGCGTGATGATGTTGTACACCGACGAGCTCGGCGCCGCGCCGTGCGAGCGCATAGCGGGTCGACAAGTATCCAGGATGAAGGTCGTGCGCGATCACCTCCGGCTGGATCGAGAGGATCGTCTCCATTCGCTCGATCGCCTCTTCGAAGAACTCGAGAGCTGCGAGCGTCTCGAGGTCACCGATGTGCGGACCGAAGTACGCCGTGTCGCCGGTCGCGATGCAGAAGGTGTTCTTCAGATGCGCTCCGCACGCGAGCACCGGACGTGCGACCGGCGTCCTCAACATGATGGGCCTCGGAACGAAGCCCCGGGACCGCCGCATCACCGTGGGCGTGCCCGCGATGACCCGCACCACCGAGTCGTCGCAACGCATGGCGATGTCGCGATCGTTTAGGAGCAGGGCGTCGGCAATGCCCTCGAGCCTCTTGCGCGCTTCGTCTTCGTCCCTGCAAATCGGCTCGTCCGACACGTTGGCCGACGTCATGACCAGCGGCCTGCGGACCGCCTCGAGCAGCAAGTGATGAAGCGGCGTATACGGCAATAACAAGCCGATGAGGGGCGTGTCCGGACTCACCTCAGGGGCGATCGATGTTCCCGTGCGCCGCTTGAGGAGCACGATGGGGCGCTCGGCGGACGCGAGAAGAGCCTCTTCCTCGTCGCTCAACTCGGCTAGCACACGGGCCGTAGAAAGGTCGCGGACCATCACGGCAAACGGCTTCTCGTCGCGCCTCTTTCGTTCGCGGAGGCGCCCGATCGCATCGCTGTCGCTCGCGTCGCACGCAAGGTGAAACCCGCCGAGCCCTTTGACGCCAACCACGCCGCCTGCTCGCAGGAGCGCGGCTGCGGCGTCGAGCGGCTCGGTTGTGAGGGCGATGTCATCACCGAGCGCGGCGAATCGAAGGGACGGACCGCACTTCGGACAGGCGTTCGGTTGTGCGTGAAAGCGCCGATCTTCCACATCCGCGTACTCAGCAGCGCATGCGCTGCACATCTCGAAGGAGGCCATCGTCGTCTGCGCTCGGTCGTACGGGATGCCCGTCGCGATTGTGAAACGGGGCCCGCAGCTCGTGCAGTTCGTGAACGCGTACCCGTGGCGCCGATCTGCTGGATCGAGCACCTCCGCTGCGCATTCCTCGCAGGTTCCGAGGTCGGGTGGAATGGACAGCGCCTTCTGACCTCCTCCTTCGCTTGCCTCGATCCGAAACTCTGTGCGCGCCTCGGGGTTCAGCGCCCTCGACCTGAGGGACACGATTCGGGCCGAAGGAGGTCTATCCGTCTGTAATTGCGAGACAAAGCGTTGCAGCGCTTCCTCCGCTGCAAAGGCCTCCACGACCACGCCGCGGGCGTCGTTTCGCACGCTCCCGGTGACCCCGAGTCCGCGGGCTAGCCGCGCGACCCACGGGCGGAAGCCGACTCCTTGGACCGTGCCGCGGATCTCAATTCGAAGGCCTGCCATCACGGTTCGTACTCAGCCACGCTGAGAACATACGCGATGACGTCCCACTTCTGATCGTCGGTCAACGTTGGCCACGCTGGCATCGAGGTTCCTCGCTTGCCTTCGCTCAACACCTCGAACACGAAAAGCGGCGTTGCGCTCGCCCGCCATTCGACACTCGTGAAGTCCGCGGCCTTGCCCGACAGCCCTCGACTCCGGACGCCGTTTCCATCCCCGCGCTCCCCGTGACAGAGCACGCACTTGCGCTCGAAGAGGAGGCGCCCGCGTTGCCGCGCTTCGTCCGACGAGAGGCGTTCAACGGGGACATCCAATTTGGCATAGTCGATCGCAGATGTACTAGCTTGCTCGGCGCTACACGCCGAGAGTGCGAGCGACATAACCAGCGCTCCCATAGCTTTCATCGCGATTCTCCGAGGCCACCGGCGGGTACCCGAGGGCCGTGAGCTCTTCGACGACTCGGCGGACCAACTCGGGGATCGCCGCTTCGACGTCTGGAGTGCGTTCGAGCCCGAGGTCGATCGAATCGGGGACCACGCCGAGAATCACGACGCGGTCCGGGTAGCGACCCAAGAGGCTTGCGCCGGCCAGCAGGTCCGCGACCCCGATTTGGTGCGGCGAAAGGCGCTCGTAAACGGCGGGCGCGACGTCGTCGCCCTCGATCCGAACCTGCGTGCCCGGTGGGCCGTCGGCGTTGATCGCGTCGACCAGAATGACCTGATCGGCGCTGTCGACGAGCGGCAGCAGCGAGAGCCCAAGCGTCCCGCCGTCGAGCGCAACCACGCCTTCCGGCATGGCATACTCGCGAATCAGCTTGTGGATGGCAGCGATCCCGGCTCCGTCGTCCGTGCAGACGACGTTGCCGAGCCCCAACACCAGGACCGGTGTTCGAGATTCACTCATTTGTCGCGGTTACGCCAGCCCTTCGGGAGCCACTTGAAACCGCTGAACAGCGAGTCGATGAGCCCCATGCCTTCGATGCGTGAGACGAGCATCGCGCTCCAGATGTGGTGGGCAACGAAGCCGAGCAAGAACCACATCGCGAGATGGTGGATCCACCGAGCTGTCTGCGCGCCGCCAAGCACCGGCACCAGCCATTCGAACCACGACATGTAGCCCACAGCGCTTATCGAGTAGAGTGCAACGCCCGTGACGATCAGCGCGAGGTAGATGGCGAACACCGCCAGGTAGGTCATCCCGGCGAGCGGGTTGTGCCCTACGTTGAGCGGCGGCTCACTGCTGAAGAACGAGTAGAACTTCAGCATACCAAAGACATCACGGCGACGGCGCGGACTCATGGGGACGAACTGCTGCCAACGGGCATAGTACGAGCCCACGAACATCCAACCGATGCGGGTCAACACCGCGAGGGTGAAGATAATCGCCGAGTAGAAGTGAACGACCTTCATCGTGCCCATGACCGAGAACTGGTCGGTCGGGCCGGCTGCGATCAGGTACGGTTTGCCGATGTAGATCCCGGTGACGGCGAGAATGAACGTCGTCAACATGATCACCCAGTGCGATACGCGCACCACGAGATCCCAGACGTAGACGCGTTCCATCTCGGAGGAGTGCGACGGATGCGCCGCGCCCGCATGCGTGCGAGCACCAGCGTCCGCCGCCGTTGCGCCGCCCGGGGGAGTCATCGCGCCTTCACGCGAGTCACCTCGCGCCCTCCGGGTTCAACGACGTGCACGCCACAGGCCATGCAGGGGTCGAAGGAGTGGACGGTTCGGAGAATCTCGATCGGCTGCTCCGGGTCGGCGACCGGGGTTCCGAGCAGTGCAGCCTCGTAGGGGCCAGGAGTGTCGTCGGAGTCCCGAGGCCCTGCATTCCACGTGCTCGGCACGACGCACTGATAACGTGCGATCTTCTCATCCTTGACGTGCACCCAGTGGCTGAGCGAGCCGCGCGGGGCCTCGTGGAAGCCCACGCCCATCGAGTCTTTCGGCCAGCTCGCGGGATCCCACTTGGAGTTGTCGTGAATGCGAAGCTCGCCATTGCCCATGTTGGCTGCGAGCTCGTCCACGAAGTCCCCGATCTTGTCGACGAGGATCTGCGTTTCGATGCCGCGCGCGGCGACTCGACCGAGCGTCGAAAACAACGCTTCGGGCCCGACGTCGAGCGTCTTGAGCACGTGATTCACGAGGCCCACGACCTGCTCGTGGCCCTGCGCGTAGTTCACGAGCATCCGAGCCAGGGGACCGACCTCCATCGGCACGCCGTCGTAGCGTGGCGACTTGAGCCATGAGTATCCGTTGGCCGTGTTTAGGCGCTCAAAGGGTGGCTCAGGCCCGGTGTAATTCGGGTTGGTTTCGCCCTGCGAAGGATGGAGCTTCGCGTTCTCGCCGCCTTCGTAGGTGTACCAGGAGTGCTTGATCTCTTCCGTGATCTTCGAGGGATCGAATGCTTCGACGGTGGAGAGATCCTTGTTGCGGATGATGCCCGGCTTGATGAACTTCTCCGGGTCCGCTTCGTCGTCGAGCGGGTACTCGCCGAACACCATGTAGTTGCCCACACCGCCGCCATAGCCCGCCCAATCCTTGTAGAACGACGCCACCGCGAGGAGGTCCGGGATGTAGACCTGGCTGACGAACTGCTGCGCCTCGGCGATCATCTTCTTGAAGGCAGCGATCGTGTGGATGTTGAGCGAAGCCTGCTTGTCCGGATCGACCGGCGTTGCCATGCCTCCGACTAGGAAGCTCTGAAGGTGCGGGTTCTTGCCGCCAAGGATGGCGTGCATTTTGATGAACTCGCGCTGCCATTCGAGGGCCTCGAGGTAGTGCGCGACCGCCATGAGGTTGGCCTCGGGCGGAAGCTTGTACGACGGATGGCCCCAGTATGCGTTGGCGAACGGGCCGAGCTGGCCTCGGTCGACCAGGCCTTTGACCCTGGCCTTGATGCCGGCGAAGTACTTCTCGCTCGATTTCGGCCAATCGGAGATCGACTGAGCGAGCTTCGAGGTCGCCGCTGGATCCGCGTCGAGGGCCGACACGATGTCGACCCAGTCAAGCGCATGCAGGTGGTAGAAGTGGATCACGTGGTCCTGGATGCACTGGGACGCGATGATCAAGTTGCGGAGCAGCCGCGCGTTGGGCGGCGGCTTAGCGCCAATCGCATCTTCGACGGCGCGAACCGATGCGATTGCGTGCACCGTCGTGCACACGCCGCAGATGCGCTGGCAGAATGCCCACGCATCGCGTGGGTCTCGGCCTTGAAGAATGATCTCGATTCCGCGAAACATCGTCGAGGAAGACCAGGCGTCCGTCACCTGGCCGCCGTCGATCTCCGCTTCGATGCGCAGGTGGCCTTCGATGCGGGTTACGGGGTCGACAACGATATGGGTCATTCTGCGCCTCCTTCATCGGTTGCTGCGGGCGGGCCATCAGGTGCGTGGTCGCGGCCACTCTTGGCGATCTTCTTGGTGAGATGTACGAGCGTGTGCCCCGCAAACGCGGTGGTGACTCCGATCGTCGCCCAGAACCCGATCTTGTCGATGTTCGAGCCTTGGCCGAAGCCTGGGAAGCCGGGCAGATGCGAGTAGAAGGGCGTCATCTTGTCCCAGAAGTCGGGCTCGGCGCAGCCGATGCATCCATGGCCGCACGCGATCGGCCAACTCGTGTTGTCGTTCCACCCGACGTTCGGACAGTTCTGGAACGACACCGGGCCCTTACAGCCCATCTTGTAGAGGCAGTGACCGTCGCGGTGGGCTTCGTCGCCCCATTGCTCGACGTACTGGCCCGAGTCGTAGTGGGCGCGTCGCTCGCAGTTGTCGTGGATCGACTTTCCGTAAGCAAAAAGCGGGCGATTCAGCTTGTCGAGTGCGGGGAATCGGTTGTACGTCAGGAAGTAGACGAGCGTCGCGGTGAGGTTCTGCGCATTGACCGGACACGCGGAGAGATTGATCAGGTTCTTGAGGCCCGGCACTGCGTCGGACACGCCGAGCGCGCCCGTCGGATTCGGTGACGCCGCCGGGATGCCGCCGAACGATGCGCAGGTGCCCACGCAAACCGTCGCGAGCGCGTTGCTGCAGACCTCGTTCGCAATCTGCATCGCCGACTTGCCGCCGACCGTGCAGTACGCGCCGTTCGCGCCGGTCGGGATCGACCCCTCGACGACGGCGAGGTACGCGCCCTTCTTGTGCTCGACCACGGCGTGGAGATTCTCCTCCGCTTGGTGACCGGCCGCTGCCATGATCACCTCGTGGTAGTCGATGGAGATCAGATCGAGAATCACTTCGGCCGCAGTGGGTTTGCTCGCGCGAAGGAAAGACTCGGTGTTACCCGCGCAGTCCTGGAAGTTGAGCCACACGAGAGTGGGCTTCTCCTTGTTCTCGATCGCATCTGCGATCATGGCTGTCGCGCCTTTCGGCAAGCCGAACATCACGGCCATCGCCGAGCAGAAGCCCATGAATTCGCGGCGTGACACGCCGCGCGCCTCTAGCTCGCGACGGAAGTCGCTCCTCGGTTCGTCCATCGTACCCTCCTTGCTGTTTGAGCAAAGGCCGCGACCAAACGTCGTTTTTTGGCCGCCCGGTCGTTGAGACTCTAACCCCGCGAAAGCCCGAAAAACAAGGTTCTCGTCCCTGTTGAGAGACGTTTTCGCCAGTGCGCGCGCTTCTTTCGTTTCGGTCCGAACGCGCGCAGAATTTGCGCCTGCAAGGGCTCGTTCTCGGGCGCTGTCTCGCCGTGCGCCAAGCGCGGAATTCCTGGAAATTCTGGAGTGTTCTGAGTAGCTTGAGACCCATCTGGTGCTTGACAATCGCGCCGCGCAGCAGCACTCCAAGGAGTCATGGTTTCGGAGGCAGTGTTCGAGGGCCCGATCCCCGAAGAGGGCGTCGGCGACGTTCTCGGAGGTCTCGAGCAGATCGGGACGAGCGGGGTGCTTGCGTTTCAAAGCGCGTCCGGCTCAGGCACGATCCAGCTCGTGCATGGCCAGATCGGAGGGAACGGCGCGAGCGCGGAGGACGAGCAAGCGCTCGAGACGCTGCTTTCGTTGAGGGACGGCCAGTTCGCCGTTTATCCGAAGCTTCCCCACCTGCCGGTCTCGAGGGGTACGGACACCACGCGGCGAGGTTCCCTTTCGGTGCACCCGCCCCCCGACCTGATGCGATACTGCGAGAACGCCGGCCTGACGGGCCGCCTCCTGTTGGAGCATCGCGGCCGCCTGGCGATCGGCTACTACGACAAGGGTGAGCTCAGCGACGTCAGCATCGACGGTGGCACAGCGGCGGATTTCGTGCGGGCGTTGGAGTGGACCGAAGGGAGCTTTCGAGTGGACGCGGTGCCCCCACCCCGCGAGACGCTGCCCCCTTCGCTCCGAGAAGCGACCTCGGAGCTCCCGCCCAAGAACCCGACTCAGCTTCCACTCGTGCAGGCGTTCGAAGAGGGGCTCGCCGAGCTCCGCCGCGCGGATGACACCCCGGTGTCCGGTCTTCGTCCCCGCATCGAAGACCCGGATGAGGACGCAACGATTCGCATCATTCGCCGGCCAGGGGCCGATGACGCCGATGATGCCGACCGGCCCCGAGAGCATTGGAACGCCCTCGACTATTCCCCCTCCTTCGCAACGGAATCTGCTACAACTACCCCCGTGAAGTCGAAAGACGACGGTAGGCCGATGGGCTTTTGGCGCACCCTTGGATGGGTTGGCGCCGTGTTTGTGGTAGTCGCTGGCTGCCTTTGGCTTCTCGCGTCGCTTCCGCCACTGGAGTAATCTCAGCTTCGTGGGCCCGCGCTTGCGACCGCGACGCCGGCTTTCGAGCCTGATCGCCGTAGTGCTTCTCGCGTCGCCGATCATGGCGAGCGCGCAGGACTCCGATCCAAAGGGCGAGCCCTATCGACCGGGGGACGTCGTCAATCCTTCGACTCCGGGGGCCGCGGACGCCTCCGACGGACCGTTCGTCGACCGCTACGGCGATGCAAGCGATGCAAGCGAAGTGGACGCGGCTACGTCCCAGGTTCGGTACGTGCTCGAGGGCATCGTCGTGAGCGGCAACGCCCGAACGAAGGCAGCGCTCATTCGCAAGTTCGTTCCGCTCAAACCGGGCGACTTCCTCGATCCCGAGTCGCCCGAGATCCTGGCAACGGAGTGGCGGCTGATGGGGACCGGATGGTTCGACAACGTCGACATTCATCTCGAGCGCGGCGCAGAGCGCGGATACGTCGTGATGGTCGTCGAGGTCGAGGAGCGAAATACGGTCATCATCGAGCAGCTCGTCGCGGGTCTCTCCGAAAGCGTGAAGCAAACGACGGATAGTGGCCGCAAGTTGTTTCCCTGGTTCGGGTTCAAGATTACCGAGACCAACCTCGCGGGCCTCGGGATTCGCCTTTCCGGCACCGCTCTCCTCAGCGGGTTTCAACAAGGCGGTCGAGTCGAGATCGCCTACCCCAAGCTGATCAAGAACGAGTACGGCGCTCGCTTTGCATCGTATTTCCTGAACGGCCGCGAATACTATGGGAATGAGCCGCTCGTCAGCGTTCCGTGTGGAATGCCGACCTGTCCTGACACGTCCATCGTGACGCACGCCGTCGTCCGCTACCGCCGCGGGGGCTTCGTGGTCGGAACGGGAAAGGACTTCACTACCAAGTTGCGCTACCAGCTCGATTGGATCGGCGACATCGTCAGCGTGCTCTCGCGCCCAGAAGCCGCAAGCGAGATGCGAGGCAACGACATCGCGCCGATCAACTTCGCGATCGAAGACGGTCGTAGCTTCGTTTCGACGATTCGCTTCGGTCTGATCTTCGACAAGCGCGATGATCCGGGGATCACCAAAGAGGGCGTGTTCTTCCGCGGGGACGTGTCCGTCGGTACCCGCTTCTTAGGCAGCGACTACGACTACATCAAGATCGAAGCCAAGGTTCGCCGTTGGTGGCTTCTGCCTTGGAAGCATACGCTTCTTCTCTCCGCCTACGGTGGTGCTGCGTTCGGCAACACACCGTTCTTCTACCTGTTTCACATCTCGGACCTGAGCGATCTCATCCCGAAGCGGTTCCTCGAGATGCAGCTCGACGCGCGCCCACCCCCGAATCTTCTCGACACGTCGATCAACAACAACCACCTCGGCGAGCTCGCCTGGCGGCTCGACCTCGGATACAACGTGCCGGTCTACGAGCGTGCGCGCGAGCGAGGGCTTCGCGAGATCAACCTCTACACGCTCATCGGCTTGCTCTCGTTGGCGAACCTCCGAGAGTCGCAGGCCGGGATCAGCGGCTACAGCGGCTTCTCGCGCTACCCGCTCGACTTGACGTTCGACGTAGGGTTTCGCTTCGACACGCGTGCGGGTGTGTTTCAGCTCGGTTTTTCCACGGTCCTGGGGTTCATACGGCTGTGAGACGCTGGCTCGTAGCGCTGGTCTTGCTCGCAAGCGCTGTCGCGTATGCGCAGTCGCATCTGCCCGCGCGTGACATGCGCGTCGTGTGGGACCGCGGCGCCCCGAAGGTGTCGTTCTCTGCCAAGGACCTCGCCGACGAGCGCGTCCGCCGCGAGCTCACGGGCGGGCTTCGCAAGCGTCTGGTCATACACGTCGGCTCGCACGTCAAGAACTCGAACTACCGCTTGGCGCATCGAACCTTTGGTTGCGACGTCACTCGCGACCTCTGGGAGGACGGATACCTGGTGCGCATTGGAACGAAGAGCATGCGTTTCAAGACACTGGAGCAAGTGCTCGATCATTGCCTCGTCATCGAGGGCCTCTTCGTCGGCGAGCCCAATCAATACGAGAAGAACCACGGAAAGGATATCTACTTCTTCGTGCGCGCGGAGTTCAACCCGATCTCGAAGAGGCAATGTCGGGAGCTCATCCGTCCGACGGCCGGGAGCGATCCCGTCGGCCCGATCACCGTGAGCATCGTTCGTCGGCGCATTTGTCAGGCGGAGCGCAACATCGAGTTTCGGAGCGCGTTTTTTCAGGTGCCGCAATGAGCCGCTTCGAACGAAAGATCCTGTTCGCGATCGGCCTTTCGGTGTTCTTGGCGCTTGGAGGCGCCGTGTTCCTGGCACAAGGAGCGCTGCGCGAGGTGTACAGCGTGGGGGTCAACGAGCGCTTCGGTGCGGAGCTCGTGCACGGCGTCGAGGCGCGGCGGGGGCAGCTCATGGCGCTTCGCTCGAGCACCGAACAGGCCGCAGATGCCGTCCAATGGGCGGTCGAAGCCGAGCTCGCGCGCAGACGCGGCTTGAAGCGGATCGAGCCTCTCATCGAGGAGCTCGTTCAACGATATCCGTTCGTGCGGAGCATCCGCGTCACCACCGTCGACGAGACCGTCGTCGCCAGCGCGTCGCGGCCCACAGACCCCGTCGCGCAGCCGATGCGGGCAACCACTCGCGATCGCGTGGCTTCGGCCGACGAACGCACGCTTCTCATCGCCGTAGAGGTCGACGTTCCCGAGGTGTATTTCGAACGTTTGCAGGAGGCTGGAGAGGTCGCCGACGTGTACTCGCGCTTGCAGCGACGGAGCGCGTCCGTGTCGGATGTCTATGTTTGGGTCTTCGGCATCCTCGTGTTTCTCGTGATCGTGGTCGCGTTTCTCGTTGGAGCGATTCTGTCGCGGCGAGTCACGAAACGGGTGGCTGCGCTCGCCGATGCGTCCCGTAAGGTCGGTGCGGGTGATCTCACCGTATCGATCCCCACGAGCGCCACCGACGAGATTACCGAGCTCACAGAGGCCTTCAACGACATGGTCCGCGACTTGCGCGACTCGCGTACCCGCATCGAATACCTCCAGAGGATCAGCGCGTGGCAGGAGTTCGCCCGCCGCCTCGCTCACGAGATCAAGAACCCGCTCACGCCGATCCAGCTCGCTGCTCAGGAGATGGACGAGACCTACGACGGCGACAACGAGGCCTATCAGCGCAAGCTGAAGAGCGCGCGAGCCATCATCGAAGAAGAGGTGGCCACGCTTCGCCGGCTGGTCGGGGAATTCAGCGCTTTTGCCAAGCTTCCCGAGGCTGATCTCTCGCCGGCTGACCTCGAAGAGGTGGTCCATGCCATCGAGGCTTCGGTGCCGGCGATGCTTGAAGACGCCGGCAGCGGAGCTCCGGTGCCTGTGGAAGTTCAGGTGCACGCCGCAACGGAACCCATCCCAGTGCGTATGGACCCCATGATGCTGAAGCGAGGCGTGGACAACCTAGTTCGGAACGCGATTCAAGCCGTTCATGATGCCAAGCCCGAGGGTGGCGGCCGCGTCTTCGTGCGCGCGTACAAGACGCGCAACTCCGGCTTCATCGAGGTGCGGGACAACGGAGTTGGCATTGCCAAGGAGAACTGGGATCGAGTCTTCGATCCCTACTACACGACGAGGTCCGAAGGGACCGGCCTCGGCTTGGCGATCGTCAAGAAGGTTGTTCTCGAGCACGGCGGCGCAGTGCGCGTCGACCGCGCTCCGGAAGGCGGTGCACGCTTCTGCATCGAGCTGCCTCTGTTGGAGACGCGTTGAGCGACACGAAGAAGCCCACGAACAAGTGGGTCCAATGGGCGATCACCGCAGTGGTGTTCATCGCGTTCTATGCTTGGATGACGCGCGGAAACGTTTCTCCGTTCATCGACGAACCCGCGCCTGCGCTCTCGTTGGCGGTGGCCGCAGGTGCGAAGCCCGATGGACCGGCGCGCGTGAACCTCTCGCAGATGCAGGATGAGGTCGTCGTGCTCGAGTTTTGGGCGAGCTGGTGCGGCGCGTGCAAACGCACCACACCGGTCCTGAACGATCTCAATCGCCAGTTCGCGGATCAGCCAGTCGCCTTCTACGCCGTCAACGTCGAGTCGATCGATCGCCAGCGGCTCCAAGCGGCCCATGCCGCGTTCGGCACCGAGTTCCCGACCCTTCATGACCGGAGCGGAGAGGTTCAAAGACGATACGGCATCAAGGTCCTTCCAACGGTCATCGTCGTCGACCGGGGGGGCCTGGTACGCTGGGCATCGACCGGAGTTCCTAGCAAAATGCGCCTCCGTCGGGCGATCTCGGAGGCACTTAACTCAGCTGTAATTGGCCATGGTTGACGCCTTAGTTCGGCGCTGTTAAGGTCGGCCGCCCTGCGGGGCCGGCGGTGCGGGTACGTCGATGTTGGAGGCATTTCCTTGGTTCAAGCGCTTCAGGGTCCGAGCTTAGAAGAGCGGGTCAGCACGCTACGCGAGTTGATCGACGCCGCGTCCGAGCAGATGCTCACCGAGTATCACGAACGCTTCGACATCGCGTGGATCTACCATGACAGCGCGCTCGAGGGCGTCGTCTACTCGATGGACGAGCTGCGCGCGGCGATGCGCGACGACGTCGTCGCCGACGCGTCGATGATCCCGGTCTACGACGAGATTCGAAACCACATGGGCGCGATCGAGATGATCCGCGAGATGTCGACGCGCCGACGCTTCGCCGTGAGCCTCGAGGTGATCAAGAAGCTCTTCGCGCAGCTCGCACCCGAGGAGCTCGAGGGCAAGGGTCCGCCGAAGTACCGCAAAGACATGCCTCTTCACCGCTTGTACTTCCACGAGATCTCGCAGCCGGACAAGATCAGCTACCGAATGCGGCAGCTCGTGCAGTGGCTCTCGGACCCCGAGACCAAGAAGACGATGCATCCGGTGCGCATGGCAAGCAAAGCGCACTTTCAGTTGCTGCACATCTATCCCTTTCCGCGGCACAGCGGCAAGGTCGCGCGGCTGGTCATGAACTTGATCCTGATGCGCGCGGGGTATCCCCCTGTGGTAATCCATGCGACGGAGCGGCAGCGCTACTACGAGGCCCTTCGGAACGGCGAGGATGCGACCGCCACGCTGGTCAACCAAGCGCTCGGTGCCGCTATCGAAACGGCGATTCAGTACTTCGAAGACGCTGCTCGCTGAGTGCTCGGTTCAGCCATCGAGGAAGCTCGGCAGGGCCGAGATCACCGCGACGTAGCGCGCGCCCGCCCGAAGCGTTTCGCCAGCGATTTCCGGGGTAATACCCCCAATTGCGACGACTGGAGCTCTGACCATTCGGCAGACTTCGGCGAGCATTCCTAGCCCCACAACCGGGTCCGGGTTCTCTTTGGTCTTGGTTTCGAAGACGGGCCCGAACGCGATCAGGTCTGCCCCCTCGCGCTCCGCCTGTGCGGCTTGTCCCCGGTTGTGGGTCGAGACGCCGATTTGGATGTCGCCGACGACACGTCGCGCGTCGTCGACGCTGAGGTCTTCTTGGCCCAAGTGAAGCCCGCCGGCGCCGACCACTCGTGCGATGTCGGCCCGGTCGTTGATGACGAACGTGGCGCCTGCGGTCACGCACAGCGCGCGGAGCTTGGACGCGAGATCGATGAAGCTCCGATCGTCGAGCCGCTTCGCCCTCAGTTGAAGAATCGGGCACCCAGCCCGGAGCGCCCTCCGCGCAAGGTTGAGCGGTTCATTCGACGCCTCCGTGTCGATGATCGCGTAGACGTTAGTCAGCGGGCTCGTCATGGGTCAGCCTTCCGTAGAGCTCTGGCCGTCGGTCGCGGAAGAAGCCCCAGTTCGCGCGGTAGCGGCGAAGCGCCTCGCGATCGAATGAGGCCAAAGCGACGCCTTCTCGATCGCGGCCGAGCTCGGCCTGCATGTCCCCTCGCTGATCACAGATGAAGGAGCTTCCGTAGAAGCGAAGCCCGCCCTCGACCCCGATCCGGTTCGCTGCAGCCACCGGCATCGCGTTGGCCACCGCATGCCCCAGCATCACTCGCTGCCACGGCGCGCACGTGTCTTCATCCGGGGTGTTCGGTTCGCTGCCGATGGCCGTCGGGTAGAGCAAGGCTTCGGCGCCGGCGAGCGCCATCGCCCGCGCCGCCTCGGGAAACCACTGATCCCAGCAAATCCCAATACCGATGCGACCGTGACGTGTGTCCCAGACGCGAAACCCCGTGTCCCCGGGCCGGAAGTAGAACTTCTCCTCGTAGCCAGGGCCGTCCGGAATGTGGCTCTTGCGGTAGACCCCGAGGAAGGCACCGCCAGCATCGACCATAGCGACGCTATTGTAGTGCGACTGGCCCGCCCGCTCGAAGAACGAAACGGGCAGAACCACGTCGAGCTCGGCAGCGAGCTGCTGCATATGGCCGATCGTCGGGTGACCCTCCGCGGCGACGGCGAGATCGAACGCCCGCTCATCTTCGGTTTGAGGGAAATACCTGCCTTCGAAGAGCTCTGGCGTCAGCACGACCTTGGCGCCTCGGCTGGCGGCCTGGCGTATCAGCGATTCGACGCGTGCGACGTTGTCCCCGCGACTTCCGGCGAGGGCGCATTGAACGACGGCAATGGACAGAGAAGAGGCGGTCATGGGGCGGCAGGCTCAGGTTGGGTGACGCAGTGAAACACGCCCCCTCCAGATAGCAAGTCACGGGCCGAAAGACCGATTGCCTCACGCCCTGCGAACGCGGTTCGGATGACCTCGAGTGCCGCTTCGTCTTCGGGCAATCCGTAGGTCGGCACGATCACGGCTGCGTTCGCAACGTAGAAGTTGCAGTAGCTCGCTGGCAACGGAGCGCCTTGCGCATCGGCGAGGGCGGAGGGTGCAGGCAGCTCGAGGACGCGAAGCCCCTCGTCGCGTAGCGCCTGCGAAATCCCGAGCAGAACCTCGGCGTTGGGCGCGTCGCCGATCGGCTGCATGCAGAGGACGGTGTCCGCCGATGCGAAACGAGCAATCATATCGACGTGCCCGTCGGTGTGGTCGTGGCTGAGGCCCCGCTCGAGCCAGACGACGCGCTCGACCTCGACCAGCTCGGCCAACGCCCGTTCGAAGACTTCGCGGCTGAGCCCCGGGTTTCGGTTGCGGTTGAGCACGCACGAATCCGTCGTGAGGAACGTGCCCGTCCCATTCGACTCGATCGCGCCCCCCTCCAAGTAGAGCTCGGTTCGCGCAGCCCGAGCACCCAAGTGCTCGAGCACCCAATCGCCCACGCTGTCGTCGAACGGCATGTCGTACTTGCCGCCCCATCCGTTGGGACGGAAGCGCAGGCCGCAGAGTCCGCCCTCCGCGTCGCGGCCGAGGAGCGGAAGCGTGTCGCGGACCCAGCAATCACCGTAGGGGGCGATCACGTAGTCGACATTCTCCGTATCCCCGATCAGCGTGCGTGCGCACTGCTCGACTTCCGCGTTGCGCACGAGAAGCCGAACGGGTTCCTCCCCGGGCCCCGCGATCGCCCGGCACAGAGCGGCGATCGACCGCTGGGCGGTCGCAAGGCCGATCGGCCACTCCTCAGCGAGGTGCGGGAATGCAAGCCAGCACGACTCGTGCCGTTCCCATTCGCCGGGAATCCTGAATCGCTCTTTCACCGACCAAACCTACCATGGGAAAACCGCCGCTTCACCGAAGCGCGCGACCAGGCCCCCTGCGTGATCGAGCACCGCCTGGCGTCGCTGACGCAGGCCGTCGAGCTGTTTTTCATTGAGCACGGGAGCCAGAGGGTCTTCTCGAAGCCGCCTTTCGAACGCGTCGACATCGAGGGCGCGGACCGCGTCGACTGTCGCGCGGCGGAATCGTTGAACCGCCTTGAGTCGCGCCTCCATCAAACCGAGACGCTGCTCGCCGAGCCAGAAACCGGCACCGTTGTCGAGGTAGATGAGCGGTCCGTCCTGACCACGCGTGCGAACGTTGGTGAAGTCCCCTCCCCAGCGGTCGACGTTTTGTGTGAGGTAGTCGAAGACGATGAGATCGGAGAGCTCGGCGGGCCTGCTCTCTGCGTCGGGCGACTTGGCGAGCGGTCGAGTCGGGTCGGTCGCCTCCCGGATGCCTGGGCGGCGATTGAGATCGGCGCGGTAGTCGACGGGCCGTTGATACGGAGTGACCGGCAACGTCTTCTGGATCCTCACCCAACGTTCCCACTGGCGTCCCATGCGGAGGCGCTTGAGCGGGTCGGGGATCCACCAGATGAACGCGCCCTTGATCGTTCCGTCGGGCGCGATTCCGAGCTCGCTGACGCGATCATCGCCGCCGGCAGCCCTCTCGAGCGCCGCCCATTGGAAGCGGCGTCCGGTCGTCGGCGGGACACGCCCAAGTCCGAGCTCGCGATCCAGGTAGTAGGCGGCGACCTCCGAGTACCAGTGTGCGGCCGAAAAGGCCTGTTTTGGCTTGAAATAGCCCTTTGTTCCGTCCTCGAGGATGATCTGGAACCCGAGGCTTCGACCCCCTCTTCCCTTCTTCACCTCGGCGAGCGGCGACTCTCGGAGCGACGCGATGCGCGGCGCGTCCGGTTCTCCGAGGAACGTGGGCGAAGCGTCCTCCGCGGCCCCTGGGAGCGCGACGAAGAGGGCGGCGACCAAGATGACGGGTACGAAGCGCAGCACCCGAGGGAGCCTACCGGTCGACGCCGACGAGGTCGATTTCGGTGCTAAGACCTGTGTATAGTCCGCGCGCTACGCGTCGTGGCACTAGGAGAAAACGATGTCGCCTTCTGCGCTCGCACTCATTGGATACCTTGCGTGGACCCTGCTTCTGGCGATCGGCATCGTCAGCTATCGAACCGGGCTCTTCCTCACCAAGAAGCATGCGGCAAACGGGTTCGACCCGGGCGGCTACGACGTTTCGGAGCTCTCTGGACGGCTCTGCCGCGCGCATGCGAACTGCTACGAGAATCTCCCCATCTTCGCTGGCCTCGTGCTCCTCGCCATGGTGACTGGGAACGGTGCCATCACGGATCCACTCGCGCGCTGGGTGCTCGTCGCGCGGGTCGCGCAGTCGATCGTGCACCTGATCTCGACGAGCGAGATCGCGGTGACGATTCGAGTGACGTTCTTTCTCGTTCAGATCGGCATCATGGTTTCCTGGGTGTATCAGCTCGGAATGCTCGGCTTTCAGTGAAAATCACGGGAGCGTTGGGTCTGCTCGGCGAGTGCGACATCCGGAACCCATAGCGATTTGGCGACCAGGTGGATGACGCCGTCCGCTTTTTGGATTTCGCCTGTGACTCCGAGAAGGGCTGCGGTTTTTGCGAGCGCGGCGTGTTGATCGAAGACGCGTCTCCAGACGACGACATTGACGAAGCCGGTTTCGTCTTCGAGCGTGAAAAAAGTGACGCCTGATGCGGTGCCGGGGCGTTGTCGACAAATCACCATGCCGACGTATCGAAGCTCGTCGCCGTGCGCGCGGCGTTGCACGGCGGTGGCCTCTGGAATGCCGCGTGAACGAAGCGCGTGTCGAAGCCCACGCATGGGATGGCCGCGCACGCTGTGGTGACTCGTACGGTAATCCCAGATCACTTTGTCGTCGCTCGCGAGCGAGCTGAACGAGATCTGACTCGTGCCGGGCTCTAGCGGCAAAGAATCTCGCGTGAATCTAGATAGACTTCGAACCTGCCAGATCGCGTCACGGCGATTGAGGCCGAAGCATTCGAATGCGCCTGCCTCCGCCAGCGCGTGAAGCGCCTTCTTGTTGAGCCGTGTTTCCCGGACGAAGGTCGGGAGGTTCGGGTGAGGGCCTTCGGTGGACTCGATACGTTTGCGCTCGATCGCGCCGAGGCCGTTCACGTATCGCAGGCCCATCCTCACCCCGTAAAGACGCTTCGCGTCTACTGGGCTTCGCCCCTTCTCGAGCTTGCAGTCCCACCGGCTCTTGTTGATGTCGATGGGGAAGACTTGGACGCCATGCCTCTTGGCGTCTTCGACGAGCGTCGCTGGGGTGTAAAACCCCATCGGTTGGGCGTTTAGAATCGCGCAGGTGAAAGCTTCGTGATGGTGGCAACGAAGCCACGCCGTGACGTAGGCGAGCAGTGCAAACGAGGCAGCGTGGCTTTCCGGGAAGCCGTACTCGCCGAAGCCGCGAATCTGCGAAAACACGCGCTCGGCAAACTCTTCGGGAATACCCTGCTCGAGCATGCGCGGGACCATTCGCGCCCGGTGCTTTTCGATACGTCCAGACCTCCGCCAAGCGGCCATGTCGCGCCGAAGCTGGTCGGCTTCTCCAGGTGTGTATCCGGCGGCCTCCACCGCCAACTTCATGACTTGCTCCTGAAAGATCGGAACGCCAAGCGTCTTCTTCAAGATGCGTTCTAGCTTGGGGTGTGGGTACACGACCTCCTCCTCCCCCTTTCGACGGCGAAGATATGGGTGCACCATGTCGCCTTGAATCGGACCAGGCCGAACGATCGCAACTTGGATCACCAAATCGTAGAATGTTCGCGGCCGAAGCCGAGGTAGCATCGCCATCTGCGCGCGGCTTTCGATCTGGAACACGCCAACGGTGTTGCCTTTGGACACCATCTCGTACGTGGCTTCGTCTTCGGCAGGTACGCTCGCGATCTCGAGTGGGAGTCCTTTGTGCTCGGCCAAGAGATCGAAGGCGTGGTGGATGCACGTGAGAGCGCCGAGGCCCAAGAGGTCGACCTTGAACAAGGCGAGGTTGTCGACGTCGTACTTGTCCCATTGGATGACGGTGCGCGCTTCCATGGTTGCGGGCTCGATGGGGACGATCTCGTCGACCGGCCTGTGACCGAGCAGAAAGCCCCCGGGGTGAATCGATAAATGCCTAGGAAAATCGAGTATTTGCGAAGTGAGCGACCAGAGATGATCGGTGGCCGGCGCATCCTTTTCAAGACCGGCTTCGCGAAGAAGCTCGGGGTTGAGGATGTCGTCGCGATGCCGGAGTAAACGCGTGGCCGTTTCTAGATCGGTTCGTGACAACCCGAGCACTTTGCCGACGTCACGCACTGCCGAGCGAACGCGATAGCGAATGATGTTGGCGACCATCGCCGCGTGCCGCCGCCCGTACTTTTCGTACACGTGTTGGATGACTTCTTCGCGCCGGTCGTGCTCGATGTCGAGGTCGATATCGGGGGGCTCCGCGCGCTCGACGCTCAAGAAGCGCTCGAACAGGAGATCCATGCGCACGGGATCGATCGCCGTGATGCCGAGACAAAAGCACACGGCGCTGTTCGCGGCGCTGCCGCGTCCTTGACAGAGGATGTTGCTCCGTCGGCAGTACTGAACGATCTCGTACATCGTCAGGAAGTAGCCGCCATAGTCGAGCTTGCGAATGATTTGAAGCTCACGTTCTATCTGTGTTCGAACGTCGGTGGGCACCTTTCCCTGATAGCGCGCGCGCGCTCCATGAAACGTGAGCTCGCGCAGCCAGTTCTGTTCAGATCTGCCCGACGGCAAACGCTCTTCAGGATATCGATACCGAATGTCATCGAGGCTGAACACGCACTGATCGGCGATCTCGAGCGTGCGCCGAAGGCATGCCGGATCGTCTCGGAAGAGGTGCGCGCTCTCTTTGAAGGGCTTGAGGTCGTGCTCGGCGTTGCCCCGGATGGCATGACCGGCCTCCGAGAGCACTTTGCCCTTGCGAATACAGGATAGAACGTCTTGCAGGGGGCGCCTCGATTTGTCGTGATAGAGGACCTCGTTGGCGCCCACCGAAGACACACCGAGCTCGCGCGCAACGCTTCGGAGGCGACGCTCTCGCGGCCTCTCGTAGTCGGTGAGGTGACGAACACACAGCGCGAAAAGCGAGGAAGGGCCATGCGCCTCGTGTAGCGCGCGCAAAGGCTCCGGTGTCTTGCAGAGAAAGAGGACGTCTTCGACCTCACGCAGATCTTCGACCTCGATGAGAGAGACGCCTTTTCCGCAACGCATGTGTCCGAGCGACAACGCTCTACACAAGTTGGCGTAACCGACTCGCGTCTTCGACAACGCAACGACATGATGTTCGGCGCCATCGATGCCGATCGTGAGTTGCGCGCCGGTCAAGATGCGAATGCCGAGCTTCTTCGCATGCATGTGCGCGCGCACTACGCCGTACACGCCGTCGCGATCGGTGATCGCAACCGCAGGCAAGCCGAGCATGTGCGCGCGCTCAACGAGCTCTTCTGGAAACGAGGCGCCTTCCAAAAAGCTGTGATTGCTCTTGACCCACAACGGAACGTACGCGCTCATTCAATCGAGCACTCCATGCAGGAACCAACGCTTACGTGGCCGGTCGTAGAACAACCACAGCAAGTCACCGTGATCGGTTTCGGCGTAGTAGTAGTCGCGCTCGACCAAGCGCTTCCACCAACCTCCGCTGACACGATACGGCCCGTACATGTGCTCGATCGCGTGGTCGCGGGCGAGCGAAGGCCCCGCCTCCGGCTCCTTGGGAACGCGCGCCGGCAAAGGCCTCGGCCGGCTATAAATGCGCCGAACCATTGAAGAAACCGGAGGCACCCGGGCTTGCTCTGCGGTGCGTGCGTGCTGGATGGGCTCCCATCGGAACGAGGCTTCGGGCAAGTGCGCTTCATGGACCGTGGCTTTGGTCACCGAGTGCTCGCCGTAGGCTGCGCGAATTCGATCGAGCGCCCGATGCGCCGCGCTCATGTCGCGGCGCGATTGGTGCCCGGGCAACGCGACTTGCTCGGCGTGTGCTCGCACGGTGTTGGCGAGCAGCTCCACTTCTTCGACCGGGCCTTGCAATTTCGTTTCGCCGAGACGAAGGCGAACGAGCTCGAGAATCAACATCGAATCCAAAGTGGGCGATGCTGGCTCGATGTGCTCGCGATGAATGGGTGCACGCTCGAGGCGAAGCGTGAGCTCGAGTGACTGCATTGCTTCCGCGCGCGCTCGTACCTGATGCAAGAGCGAATGAAGTGCGCCTTTGATCGCGAAAAGCAATCGCGTTTGATCTTCATCTGGCGGCTCGACTTGGAACGAGATGCGCGATGGCTCATCGAATGCGTGAGGTTGAATTGGAAGCTGAAGATCTTCTGCGAACAAATCGTGAAGCGCGCTCGCCTCGGGGCCAAAGCGGCTATGGAGCTCGCCTGATGGAACGATGAGAAAGTCGCCTAGCGTTTCGATGCCCAATGCGGTCAAGCTTTCGCAAATCGCGCCAGATAACCCGAGCTCGCGAAGAGGGGTTTGATTCGACAGCTCGCGTTCTCGGTCGACGCTCTCTAGAACCGTCACAGCATTGCGGGTCATCGCGACGGCCATCGCGCGGTGACGATGAAAGCCTACCGTCACCGAGCTCTTCCAATGGCGGGCCCGGAGGTAGCGATGAATGCATGTCGCCCAATTGCGGTACCCGCCGTAGAGACCCCGTAAACCCTCGGGATCAATGTGGAAAATGCCTTCTCCACCCATCGGCTCGACTCGGGGAGAGAAGGTTTGAAGGGCACGCCGGAGCTCTTGGGATACCGCGGCGGTCTCTTCGGGCGGTGCAAGGGCAGTGTGCAGGTTCGGGAGCAGATCGCGCGCAACGCTTTGGCGCATCCCGATGCGGAGCCGACTCTTTTTGGCGAGCGCGTTGAGGTGCGTGATGCGGCCGGCCGGGCCGTCATCGTCGACGACGGCAACGGGTGCGCCGCGCCAGTGTGGCTTGTTGCGCAAAACGATCTGTAGAGGAAGCCTCGGCAGAAGAACACAGCTAGCCCGTTTCATGACGCGCCTCGCAAGCCTGCGGGTGCGATCGAAGATCTCGGTGCAAGCTCAACACCGAGTCCGACTTTGTCTTTGAGCACCTGTGTGTGAACTTCGAACTGGTCATCGTGAAGCGGACCGCGCTGAGGCTCGACACGCAAACCCACCAACGGACCTGAAGAGGGCTCCTCGTACGCGCTCGACGTGAGTAAGAGAACGCGACCTTCATGTTGACGCAGCAATCCCTGAAGCCGCCCTTGCCAATTGGCGGAAGAGCCAGGTGGCAATGCGTCGGTGAGATCGATGACGGTCAATCCAAAAGCGCCCGAACGCGCGAGCCACTCGGCCGCACGCACCAATGCAAACGGCCCCGCGTGACGGGGCACGTGAATCGCAATGAACGAATCGAGATCGACGCCGGCTGTTTCGAGGTCCGGAGGAAACAAGCCGCCATCTTTTGGTTGAACCCAAGCGACGAGATCCCCACACCCTTGTGCTTGGATTACGCAAGACACAGCCGTGGTCGTTCGCGCACATGCATGCTGGCCCGAGACCTCGACCAAGCGCGCCCGGGGCAGCAGCTCGGACAAGGGCAAGGCCTTGGGCCGCACCCTCTCTTCGCCAATATCGATGAGCGTCCCAAACGCCATGGGACCACTCACTATACTGAACAAACTTACAGTAGCAAGAGCGCTCTCAGATTATTGCTCAAAATATTGAAATCAAAGGAGATTTAACCCCCTTGATCGTACAGGCTAAGGATACCTGTCGCCATGGCTTTGAGGAGTGAGGTGGCCATCGTGAAGTGCTCTTCGAGGACCTCGAGGAGGACTTCCGAATCGATGCGGAACGCGACTAAATCTTCGAGGACCTCGGCCCGATACCAGCGCCTTTCGTCGGCCATGGCGTCGATCGCGCCGACCGAATCGCCAGGTCCGAGTTGGAAGTGTTGTTTCGGTTCGGTGGCTTGGCAGTCGATCACCCCGCGGAGCGGAAGCAGGAAGTACGTGCTCCGGTCACCGGCGTTCCACAGAACTTCGCCCTTTGGAAGGTGTACCTCTTGCACATCACGCGCGAGATCGGCGATCGCATCGATCTCGCTGTCACCAAACGAAAACGTCTTTCGCAGGAACGCCATTCGTTCGACGAGATCGAATGGTCGATCCGGAAACACAAACGGCTCTGCAACGGGACCGAATCCGGCGCGCTCACCAAGCTTGCGTCGCGACTCGAGAACTTCTCGGCTCGTTCCACGAAGTACGCGCTTCAAGAAGACGAAATGATCTTCGAAGATCTCCTGTGAGTCCTCGACCTTGATCGCCAGGGTCTGCATATCTTCGAGCGCAATGCAATCGTAGCCCTGCTCTTCGCCAGCGAGTGCGCTGATCCCACCGACCACGCTGCGTGGTCCCAATCGACGCACCGACTTCCCGTTGCGCACGATCTCGCATTGACCGCGGACGATGTATTGAACCTCGACGGCCGGTACTCCGCTCCGGTACAAATGTTCGCCTTTGGCAAAGGAGCGGGGCCGGGTGTTGGCTGCAACCACCTGTGCGACTTCTGCCGGAATCTCCGCAAATGCAGGGATCGTCTTCAGGAAGAGAAAGCGCTGAAATCGGTCCATTTCCTTGGATTTTTTGACGATTTCAGGCAAGGGTCTGCACCTCTTCCGGCGCGTCCGGGGGACCGAGCTCCGCGAGATGGTGAGCCGCGATGCTCCGCACGACTTCACTCTCGTCTACGATCATCGCGTCGACGGCGGCGCGATACGACAGAGGAAGCAGCGACACCCCGAGCGCCCCAGCTGCTGCGCGTGCGCGCCGTGCGGGGACCTCGCCTTCATCGAGGATCGCGAGCACCGCTTCCCTCGCAGGACCTGCCAACACGGCTTCCAGAACTTCGATGCTCGCTGCATGCAGCCGCACGTTGTCGCTTCGCAAACCTCGCCATAGCAATGCAAAATTCTCCTCGGGATGACGGAGCGCCATTAGCCAGAACGCGCGTTCCAAGGTCGCTCGCTCTTTGTCGTGGAGAGCAACTCTCAAGAGCTCGCGATCTGACGTATCGGGATCGTCGCTTTCGATTGCAGCGCGCCAATGCAAGAGTTGGACGACGCGCCGCAAACTCCAACTGAGTTGCTCTTCGAGAAGCTCTTCGTCGAGCACGATGTTCGGATGCGTCGCGCGAAGCCGCCCGAGTGCACGCATGATCTTCAAACGAACGCTTCCATCGTGCTCTCGTTCGAGATGACGGAGTAGAATCTCTGCAGCTGACTCCGGAGCGAAGCGAATGATCGTGTGCGGGAGGCGGCGGCGAACCTTGCGCGGCACCGACGAGTCCCCGAGCGCCTGGTCGAGTCCGCGAAGCGCCTCCGGTCCAATCGCCACCAGCGCTCGCCGGACGGCCTCGCGAAGGTCCGAGCTCCCTAAAAATGGCAATAAATACGGAAGGTAACGGGGGCTCGGGTTCGCTTCCATCGCCCGCAACGTGTCGAGCCGCACGGTCTCATCCTCGCTCTCCAAGAGTCGCATCAGAGACTCGTGGAAGACCGCACCACCCTCTTTTCGAATGGCTCGCGCGAGGGACGATTGCGTGCGAGGGCTTCCCGAGCCGACCCATTCGTCGAGCTTGCGCTTCGCGGACGCATCTCCGTTGCCTTGATCGATTGCAAGCAGGCCCACGAGTGCTGTGGCTTGAACGATGGAGGCTTCGAGATCGAGTTTCTCTTCGAGCAGTGCGCGATTGGGATCGACCGCAGTCAATGCCCGCAGCGCCGACGCCCGTACGTCCGGGTCGTCATCGGATAGCATGCGGCGTGCGACCGAAACGAAGCGGGAATCCGAAGCATCCGCGAACGCTTCGAGCGCACGTCGACGAACGTTCGTCGCCGGATGGTACAATACCAGCACGGGCATGAGGTCGACGCGGCCGTGGCTGTCGAAGATGTCGATGGCCGCGAGCACCTCTACATCTTGGTCGCTGTTGAGTGCGTTTAAGAGCGCGTCGATCGAGTGGCGGTCGAGCTCTTCGAGCTCGAGCCGAGTATCGATGACGCCCTGACGAAGTCTCCCGCGGAACTGGTCGACGTACTGGCGGCGGGTCGAAAGAATCGCGGCGAGCCAACCGGCTACGAGGAAGAGCAACGCGACGGCGAGCTGTTGGGTCGTCAGACCGAACGCGACCGCTGCGATGATCAAAACCGAAGCCACCGCCTGGCCGACGCGGTGCCCGAACACCTCGATGATGCCCTTGGCGCGCTCGCGCCGCCGGCTATCGAGGGGCAAGTAGAGCACCTCGACAGAGCTCCGATACAGGGTGTGGCGGAGGCTTCCGTCGACCGCTTTGAGGGCCACTGCAAAGGGCAGGACCGGGCCCAGCGCCAATCCAGCAGCGCCTGCGAAGACGAGTACGGGGAGCAGCGCGGAGCTCCGGTGGGCGCCGAAGCCCCGAAGCAGCCACCCTGCGCCCACGAGTTGCACCAGGAGCGCTACGCTATTGAGCCCGAGATAGAACCGGGCAAAGAATGGGCCGAGTCCCTCCGGAGGTATGTTCTGAGCAACGGTGCTCTTGAAGACGAAGTCCACGATCGTGAGCGCGATCGTGCCGAGCGCGACGAGCCCGAGAACGCGCGAGAGATAGCTGTCCCGCAAGAGCCAACCGAGCGATGTACGGCTCTCGGAGGCGGTGACGTGTCGCGCGTCTCCGACTCTCCATAGAAACGCCGTGCCTGCGGCTGCGCCGAGAATCCCCGCCGCCATGAGAACGAGGCCGTCTGGGGAGGTGAGGCGTAGGAGCCCTTCAGAGAGCGCGGAGCCAAGCATGGCGCCGGTGACGCCGCCGGCTGCGATGGCGGGGAAGATGCGCTTCGCTTGCGTCACCGTCACCGCGTCGTCCAAGAGGAGCCAGAACTCGATCAGTACCACGGTGACCAGGAGACCCGTCCACACGTAGAAGCCGAACGGCGCCCACGCGCCGAGGTCCTCGAGGAGCGCCCAAAATGCGAAAGTGATCAGCGAGCCAAAGAAGAGGGACGCAGCCAGCAACGTCCGCCGGTCGCGCACATACGGGAGCACCCTCGCGTGGACCTCGAGCTCGAGGATCGCCAAGAGCGCGATGGCCAGGTACGCGCGGGGGAGCTCCGTCGCTGGCAAGCTCGTCAAGAACAGCGTGTCTCGCGCGGTTTCCATGACCGAATGCGCGGTCATGATCGACATGAGGCCGACGAAGCCGACGATCAGGTTTCTGCGGTCCTCTCGGCGAACGGCAAAGCGCATGGGTCAAACCGCACGGTAACGCACAAACCGGCTCGGGGGCATTTCTAGTGCGTCCACCAGGCGCCACGAGGCGCACTACTTGCGCCGTAGAGACTCGAGCTCTTCGAGGGACCGCGGCCAGTCGTCTTTCAAGAGACGTGACAGCGCCCGGTCGGCCAACAGCTTGCCGCCCGTCTGACAAGTCGCGCAGTAGTTCGTCTCGCGGTCCGCGAAGACGATGCGCTGGATTGGATCGCCGCAGACGGGGCACGGCTCACCATGTTTGCCGTGCGTCGCCATTTCCGGTCGAAAGGCCGTCACCTTCTCCGGGAAACGCTCCCCATGCTCAGCGACCAGCCGCTTCACCCACTCCGAAAGCACCTCGCGCGTCGCGGCGTGAAGGCGTTCGAGTTGATCGTCGCTCAGTCGCTTCGTCCAAACCAGGGGCGAGAGCTTCGCCCGGTGAAGGATCTCATCGGAGTAGGCGTTTCCGATGCCGCTCAAGATGCGTGGATCGGTCAACGCGCGTTTCACCGTATGGTTACGCTCGGTGATCGCTTCGCGGAACGCGCGGTAGCCGGCATCGAGCGGCTCGATTCCGCCCGGGTCGTGTGCCAGCAACGCCTCCGCACCTCGACATACGTGAAGGGCAGCGCGCTTCTTCTTGCTGGCCTCGGTCAGAAGCAACGTGCCCTCGTCGAAATCGAATGCAGCCAGCCCGAGTCGCCCCGGGATCTTCTGCATCGGGGGCTTCCAGCGCAGCCGCCCCGCGATCATCAGATGGATCACGATGAACAGGTCGTGCTCGAGCTCGACGACGATCCGCTTGCCGAGGCGACGAAGCCCGACCACGCGCCTACGCGCGACGGTGTCGATCGGAGGGTCGATGCTGCGCAAGACGAAGGGTGAAGCGAGCCTGACCCCTCGAAGCTCGTGTCCCAGCACTCGCTGACGGAGCGCGTGAAGGTAGAGCTCGACGTCAGGAAGCTCGGGCATGCTCAACGAAGCCGAGGGTCGAGTTGGTCGCGCAACCAGTCGCCCATGAGATTGAAGCCCAGCACCGTGAGAGCGATGGCTCCTCCTGAAAAGAGGGCGACGTGCGGGAAGCGCAGTAGAACGCTCGTCCCCTGATCGAGGAGCGCCCCCCACGACACGGCTTTCCCCGGCCCCAGCCCGAGGAACGACAAGGTCGACTCTGCCAGGATGACGACCCCGAGCCCGGTCGTCGCCTGAATCACGAGCGGGCCGAGGAGGTTCGGGACGACATGCCGGCGCATCACCTGATGAGCGGGGATGCCGAGGGCTCGGGCCGCTTCGACGAACTCCCGCTCGCGCAGGGAGAGCGTTTCGGCCCTCGCGAGCCGCGCGTAGAGCACCCAGCCATTGATCGCGAGGGCGACGATCAAGTGCAGCAGCCCTGGCTTCGCCACCAGCGCGAGCACGGCGATGTTGAGAACGATTGCGGGGAACGCCTGCACGAGGTCGGCGATGCCCGTCACGACGTGATCGCTAAGCTTGCCGTAGTAGCCTGCCCAAGTGCCGACGGCCGTCCCAAACACCACCGAGACGCCGACTACCACGATGCCGACGATCGCCGCTAGCCGCGCTCCATGGAGCAGCGCGCTCAGGATATCGATGCCGTTGTCGCCGGTGCCGAGCCAATGGGCCGCCGAGGGCGTCTGGTACTCGTGCAGCAGATCGATCGCCAATGGATCGTACGGCGCAATCCATGGACCGATCGCGCCGAGCACGAAAAAGACGACCACGATCACGAGTCCGATCGGGGTCTTTCGAAGCGCAGCCCGAAGCGTGCTCACGACAGCCTCACCCTCGGGTCGATGACCCCGTACGCGAGATCGACTACGAGATTGACCACTACGTAGATCATCGCGATCACCAGAACGCAGCCCTGAACCACCGGAATGTCTCTCGCGAAGAACGCGTCGAGAAACAGGGTCCCGAGCCCGGGTCGCTCGAAGATCTTCTCCGTGACCACCGTTCCCGACAACAGCGCGCCGAGCTGCGCGGCTCCGATCGTCATCACCGGGAGCAGGGCATTCCTCAGTGCGTGCCGAAGCAGCAATGGGACCGAGGGGACACCGCGTGCCCGCGCCGCGCAGATGTACTGTTGCGAGAGCACTTCGATCATCGCAGCGCGAGTTTGCCGCGTGAGCACCGCAGCGAGCGCCGTCCCGATCGTGATTGCGGGGAGGATCAGGGCCTCCGGCCCTGCAAGGTCGTCCCCTGGAAGCGGCAGCCACCCGAGCTTCACCCCAAATGCGAGGATCAACAGCGGTCCGAGCCAGATGTTGGGTATCGCCAAGCCCAAAACCGCTGACGCCGAGGCGACCTTGTCCCATCCACGACCTGCGTGCGCGGCTGCGATCGTGCCGAGTGGCACCGCAACGAGCCAGGCCACCAAGAGCGCAGCGATCGCGAGCACGATCGTGGACGGAAGGACGTCGCGCATCAGCGACCACACCGACCGGTCGGGTTGGCGAAACGAGGTGCCCATCGTCCCGTCCGCCATCTCCCCGAGGAACGACAGGTACTGCTCGCCAACCGGTCGGTCGAGATTGAGCGCGCGCCGGAGCTCGGCCTTTTCTTCCGGGCCGGCTTGATCTCCGAGGATCGCTTCCACCGGGTCTCCGGGAATCAGGCGCACGAGCAGGAAGACGATCGTCACCAGACCGATGACGGTCAGCAGCGCCCTCGCGAGGCGGCCGGCCAAATACCGCAATAGGCCCGGAGACATCTCCGCGCGATACTACCCGCAATCGCTGAGCGCGTCGGGTTCCTGTCGGGTCCTGCTAGAGGCCGGCGTCCGGCTCGCCTAGTGATTGCTCAGGATCCGTCGTTTCCTCGTCTCGGACCGACTCGGGCGGCGGCGGCGCGCTGAGGGCCGTGCAGATCTTCGAGGTCGCTTGCCCTTCGTTCAGATCGATGGTGCGCGCGATTCGGTCTTCCACGGGCACTTCCGCTTGCCACTCGCCTGCCATGTTGATGTTTGAGGGAAGCACGCAGGAATACTCGGACCGGCAGCGGCCATCATTGCTGCAGGTCGCCATGCACCAGGTCTCCGCCGTCCGGCTCGGGATGAAGCGCCACTCGACGCATGCGCCCTCCGGGCAAGTGTCCGCGTCGCAGGAGAAGACGGTGCAGTAGCCCCCCGGCTGTGCGAGATCGCATTGCCGCTCTCCGGTCACCGAGCAGTCGCTCGACACCCCACAGGAGTCCCCGATACGCTGCTGACACCCCGTGACCGCCACTGCGGCCAGCAATAAAGCAATCCTAAGTTCCATCGTTCTGGCGCCGGAGCATACGGGACGCCCCGAGCGATCGCCAATCGCCCCCCGTAGAACGACTTCGTCGCCATCGGGCTTCGCCGTGGCTCGCGGACCTGGTTGCCAAGCAAGGCTGCGCCCCTCGGAAACGGTGATAGATTCTCCGCGTATTGCGACGTTTTTGGATGGGGGCTTCGGTCGTTTGGCTGGTCTGCGCGTGGGCGCTGGCCGAGGAGGGGGCCGCTCGTGTCGCGTCCCTGGTGCGAATCGGAGATGAGGCGGCGGCCCTCCGCGCCATCGAAGGGCTACCCGAGGAGACGCGCGACGAGGATGCGATGCGGTACTTGCGCGGGCGATTGCTTCTGAGCGCTGGCCGGCCGTGCGACGCGATGGACACGTTGGCCCGAACGCCGTCTTCCCTTCCTGAAGCCATGCGCGAGGACTCGATGCGTCGGTGGGCCCGGGCGGCGGCCCGCTGTGGGCATTGTGAAGAGGCGCGTCCCGTCTTGCTCGGCGGCGAGTCGGCCGCGGCAGCCGTGACTCGAGACGACCGGGCGGTGGCCGCGGATTGCGCGTTTCAAATGGGCGAGCTGGAAACCGCGGCCGAGGAGCTCGCCGCGCTGACCCGGCGGAAGCGGAGCCTCGCCAATCGCGTCGCGCTCCTTGCTCTGTTGTCGGACGTCTACGTTGAGCTCGACCGCCCAGACGAAGCGCGAGAAGCCGCCCTCGATGCTTGGAAGGCGGCCGTGAGCCCCCATCAACAGTCCGCCGCGCTCAAGCTCGTCGGGCGCGCTGCGCCTACGCTCGAGGACCGTATCGAGCGTGCTGAAGAGTTGATGAGGGCGCGGCGTTTCGCGCGTGCGGTCCAAGAGCTCGAGCAGATCGGCGCGAGCACTGTCGAAGATGAGACCACGCTCAACGCACGTTGGCACCACGTGTACGGGATGGCGCTCTTCCGCATGCGCACGCGCTATCTCGATGCCGCTCGCGTGCTCCACCAGTCGGCAGTCCTCGGTGGGCCGACGGAAACCGAAGATGCGTTTCATTCCGCGCGCGCACTTGCCCGCGCCGACAAGGATGGGCGCGCCATTCGCGCATATCGGCGCTTCGCGCTGCGATATCCCCGGAGCAAACGCGCCCCCGAAGCACGCTTTCTGGCCGCCTGGCTGGAGATCCGGCTCGGCCGCTCGAACGGCGAAAAACAAATGGAAAGGCTCGTGCGCGGCAAGTCCCAGGTGTACGGTCGATGGCGCCGCTCCGCACTGTGGGAGCTTGGCTTCAGAGCCTTCGAGACACGGCGCTACACGCGCGCCGTTCAGCTCCTCTCGCAATACGTGAAGCTCAGCACCACCGCGATGGACCAGGCGCGTGGCCACTACTGGGTCGGCCGCTCGTACCGCCGCGGTCCGAAGGCTGTCGAGGCGTATCGGGCCGCCATAGGCGTCGAGCCACTCCACTGGTACGCCGTCCTCGCGGCCGACCGGCTCGAGCGGCTAAGGGTCGAGCGCCCGGCGCCGTTCGCGGATGCGGTGTCACCGGGCTCAGTCGAGGTCACCGAAGCGTTGTTGCCGCTCCCCGAGACGGTCGAAGCATACCGTCGGCTCGGGCTCGACGTCGATGGGATCGCTTGGTTGAGCGCACACGAGATTTCGTTGGTGCGCGAGGTCCCGAAGGCGGAACGGATTCCGGCTTTGGCGTACCTCTACCGCGATGCCGGCGCATATCGCGAGGCGATGCTCACGGCGCGGAAGCGCATGGTGTTTCTCAGGAGCGACCCAGCCGAGCACCGATGGTGGTGGGATGCTGCCTACCCGATGCCGTGGCTCGAAGCGGTCGACGCCCATCGCGGAGACCTTCCTCGCGGCTTGGTCTACGCGACGATGCGGCAAGAAAGCGGGTTTCGACCCGAAGTCGTGAGTCGCGCCGGAGCGGTCGGCTTGATGCAGGTGATGCCCGAGCTGGCGAGAAAGCTCGCAGGCCAGGAAGTGAGCCGCTACAAGCTACGCGATCCCGCGATCAACATTGCGCTCGGTTTGCAGGAGATGAACGCGCTCGCCGATGAGCTCGACGACGTGTACCCCTTGAGTATCGCGGCGTACAACGCGGGCAAGAGTCGCGTTCGGCGCTGGCTCAAGGAAAGCGGAAAGATGGAGCTGGACCGCTTCGTCGAGCGGATACCGTTCAACGAAACACGCAACTACGTTCGCCGAGTCAGCACGCACTACGCCCGGTACTCGTACTTGGATGACCCCTCGTCGGGCTGGCCGCGCTTGCCGCGCTTCGTTAACCCCTGATTTGCTCGGCGTCGTCCCCTCGATAGACTGTGCGAAACGATTTGGGTTGCCTGCGGCGGAGCGGAAGGCCAAGAGAAGAAACCGGTCTCATCGACGGGGCGCGTAAACGCACATGAATTTCACAGCTGCAGGGCTCTCCGACGTCGGACTTCAACGAGAGCACAACGAAGACAGCTTCTGCATCTTGGCGGAGCATCGGCTCTTCGTGGTTGCCGACGGGATGGGCGGTCATCGCGCGGGCGACATCGCAAGCCGCATGGCAACGGCCGAAGTCAAAGCGTTCTTCGATGCAGCGAGCCTCGACCATGACGGCTCCGATTGGCCGAGCGACGGGGACTCGGAGCTCGACGAGGAACAGAACCGTCTCGTCTCGGCGGTGAAGCTCGCGAACCAGCGTATCTTTCAGGCCTCGATTCGGAACCGTTCCGTGCAAGGCATGGGAACCACCATCGTCGGTGCCCTCTTCAATCGGAGAGCCCGCAAGCTCCACATCGCCCACGTCGGAGACAGCCGGGCGTACTTAGTTCGCGACGGCGCACTCACCCAGCTCACGAGGGACCACTCGCTACTCAACGACTACCTGCTCGTCATGCCGAACTTGACCGACGCGCAAAAGGAGCGGCTCCCAAGCAACGTGATTACGCGCGCCTTGGGGATGCAGGACGCCGTGGCGGTCGATCTGTGCGTCGAGCGCGTCGAGCCCGGCGACGTCTACGTTCTTTGCTCGGACGGGCTCAACGGAATGGTTGGGGACGGGCGCATTCTCGATCTGGTTCGCACTGCCGACGGTGACATCGAGTGGGCGGCCAAGGCGTTGGTGAGCGAGGCCAATCAAAACGGTGGCGAGGACAACATCACCGTCGTCCTCGTTCAGATCACGGAATAATCATGGCGAAGACTTTGGCGATCCGGCAGCTGCTGGATTGCTCAGAACAAGAATTTTGGGAACGCGTCTTTCGAAGCGAAGACTTCAACCTGTACCTCTACGAAGGCCTCGGTTTCGAGTACGAGCTTCAGGAGTGGAATCCTGATACGGGCTATCGCAGGGCAAAGGTCTCCCCGGGGCAAGACATGCCGAGGCCAGTCGCCAAGGTCCTTGGTGAGCGGTTCAGCTACGTCGAAGAGGGCTCATTCGATCCCGGCACGGAGCGGTACGAGTTTCGCGTCATTCCGTCGACTCTGGCAGATCGCATTCGCGCGTCCGGCGTCGTGGTCGTCGAAGGGATCTCGGCGCACCAGTGTGAGCGCACAGTAACGCTCGAGATCAGCGCTCAGGTGCTCGGGCTCGGCCGGCTGGTCGAAGCCTACATCGTGGCCAGCACCCGCGAGCAGTATGCGAAGAACGCGGCGATCGTGAACGAGTACTTCGCCGGGGTTCGCTAGCGCCCAGCTGGGCGGCCGCCCTTGCGCGGGTCGCTGGCCGCATCGAGTCGCCGCTCCGGCGTTCGCTCGATCTCAATCGCTTGCACGTTCGCGACGTTGTGAATGGGCTCGATGGCGTGACCGAAACCCCGCAGCGCATCTCGTAGCTCCGGTGAGAGCGGCGCGATCTTCTCGACCCGCAGCGCTTCAGGTACGCCTTGGTGGTGAATGCGAGGGGCGGCCACCGCCTCCCCAGCGCTCATCCCGTGCAAGAGAACGTTCATCGCGACTTGCTGCGTCGCGGTGACGATCCGGCTGCCCCCAGAGGCGCCGACGCAGAGCACCGGATCGTTGCCCCGAAGGACGATCGTCGGCGACATCGTCGATACCGGGCGCTTCCAAGGCCCGGGCAGATTTCGATGTCCGCCGACGAGACCGAAGGCGTTGGCCTTGCCGCCCCCTCTCGAGAAATCGTCCATCTCGTCGTTCATCACGATACCCCCGCCCGTGAAGCGCGCTCCAAAAGGGAGGTTCACCGTCGTCGTCACCGAGGCGACGTTGCCTTCTTCGTCGACGACGCAAAAATGAGACGTGCCAGCGTTGTCCGGTGTCGTCGCCGTGCGGCGGGTCCACTCGACGGGCAGATCGTAGTCGCTGCTTGGATGTACCTTTCCATCCCCGGCGAGCGTGGCCCGTTTCTCGATGCGCGCCGGGCTGAGCATGCCTTCGATTGGGAGGATCACTTGGTCGGGGTCGCCGAAATACCGCTGTCGATCGAGGAACGGCCCTTTCCACGACTCGGCCATGACGTGGAGGAGAGGCGCACCGAGCTCGGGCTCCTCGCCGACGACTTGCTCCAAAATCGAGAGGCTTTGAATCATCGTGAAGCCACCGGCGCTCGGCGGAGGCGCGGTGACCCAGCGATAGCCGAATGCTGTGGTTTCGAGAGGCTCCCGGGTTCTCACGCGATACGCGTAGAGGTCGTTCAGCGTCATGATCCCACCGTGCTCCTGCACGGACGCGATCATTTCTTGGCCGATGATGCCCCCGTAGATTACTCGGGCGCCGTTCTCAGCGAATGCACGCAGAACGCGTCCGAGCGCGGGCCTCTTCAATATCGCGCCGGGACGGAGATCCCACTTCGACATCACGCTGTCCGCGCGGAGCTGGACATCGAAGGCTTGACCCATCTTCGCGAGCGCTTTGCTCACGGCGAAACCCTCTTCGGCTAAACGAAGTGCGGGCGCGACGACCTCTCGGAGAGGGAGTCTTCCAAATCGATCGACGAGCGCTTGGATGCCCGCTGGCTCCCCGGGCACTCCGGCAGCGAGACCGCCCAACTGGGACGCGGCGTTCGCCGGCCCCGGAGCTCGCTCACCCTCGCTGTCGAACATGGCAGGATCGGCGGCGCGCGGCGCGCGTTCCCGGAAATCGAGGAAGGTTAGCGACCCGTCTTTCGCGCAGTAGTAGAGCGCGAACCCACCACCACCGAGGCCGCTGCTCGCGGGATTGACCACGCCGAGAGCCAGCATCGTGGCCGCGGCTGCGTCCGCCGCGTTGCCACCGGCTGCCAAGACCTCCGCGCCGGCCTTGGATGCCTCGAAGTGGTCGGCCGCGACCGCCTCGTCAGCAAACGTGCCGGCATGCTCGGAGGGTGATCCAAGTGTGAGGCCCGCGATCAGAAACGCGGAAACAGCCCACGAAGCCAACGAAACCCAACGCTTCATCGTTCGCACCTTGCCTCCAAAGCCGCCCGGGTGCTACCGGAGATCGTCATGCGTGTCGTGTTCGTCATGGATCCGGTATCGACGGTCATCGTCGATGAAGACACGAGCTTTGCCCTCATGCTCGAGGCGCAGGCCCGCGGTCATCGAGTCGACCACTGCCTCGCGAGCGACGTTGGCCTTCGTGGCCGCCGCGTCGTCGGAAGGGTTCGACGAGCAACCATGCAGCTCGATCCGGCCGAGCCCATCACGCTCGCGGAGCCGGAAGACATCGACCTCGCCGAAGTCGATGCGGTCTTCATTCGCAAGGACCCGCCATTCACCGATTCCTACCTTTGGCTGACTCTCGTTCTCGATCATCTCGAGGGCACGACGCTGGTCGTCAATAGTCCGCGGGGATTGCGCGAAGCCAACGAGAAGCTCTACGCGCATCACTTCCCGGAGATCGTGCCGCCGACGATCATGACCAGTCACAAGGACGAGATCTTGCGCTTCGTCAGCGACGTCGGTGGCAAGGCCGTGATCAAGCCCATCGATGGCCACGGTGGCGAGGGCGTCTTTCTTCTATCTCAGGGCGACAACAACGTGAACGGCTTGATCGAGTCCGTCACTCGTCTCGGTGCGCGCAACGCGATCGTGCAAGCCCTGATTCCGGAGATCTACGACGAGGGCGACAAGCGCATTTTGCTCGTCGACGGCAAGCTCCTCGGAGTCGTTGGCCGCGTTCCGAGCAAGGGCGACCTCCGTAGCAACGTCCACGTCGGTGGATCTGCTGCGCCGGCGGAGATGTCCGACGCGGACCGGGAGATAGTCGAGACCATCCGGCCCCGACTGCTCGCCGATCGCTTGTTCTTCGTCGGTCTGGACGTCATCGGAGGCAAGCTAATCGAGGTGAACGTCACGAGCCCAACGCTGATTCAGCAGATGTCTAGGCTCTGCGGCGAGAACCTCTCGGTGAACGTGATCGATCGGCTCGAAGAAAAAGTACGCGAGTACTCGACCTAGTTCGAGCCAATACGCACGGCTGCCGAAGCGCCTGCAGCAGCCACTCCGGCGACGCCGAGCGCGACTAGGAACGCCACGGGCGGCTCCATCACATCGAGTCCATCGAGGAGGAGCCCCGTCATGCCGAAGAAGGAGACGAAGAACGTCCAGAACCGCCTCGATCGGATGGTGCGCACGACGAAGTCGTCGCCACCCAGTCCGTCGAGCTGGCCAAACTGACTGGGCCGCGTCGTGTCGTCATGGGCACGTGTCTGATCGTCGGCGTCGATGCGCTTCCCGTTGAAAAACAAAGCGACCGCTAGGAGCACGGCGCCTAGCACCAGCGACAAGATGTAGAGGTTGATGAACATCGCAGTCTCGCTCCCTCAGGGCGCCTGAACGCCAACCGCGCCCCAGGAGACCTCGATAGGATGAAGCCCTTCCTCCTTGCAGGCCAGTTTGAAGGCGCTGGCCGCCGCAGAGTCGTCGAAGAAGGCGATCGCAACGTCCCCGCCGCCCGCGCCACAGGGCTTCGCGCTCCCGGAAAAGCGGCCGGCGAGCTCCGCGGCGCGCCCGAGCCGGGCTTCGACGATGGGCGCACCGGCCGCATCTCCGAGCGCCGCCATCCCCTCGGCGTAGGATGCTGCAGTCCTCACTACATCCGCCGCGCCACCTGCGCTGAACGCTTCGACGAACTCCCGAGCGACTCCAGCGAGCCTCTTCATGTGTTGGTGATAGTCCGCGGGAGCTCGTCTGCGGAGCTCGAGCACCTTCGCGACGAGCTCGCTCGTTCGCGCGGCATGTCCCGTCCACACGAGCTCGATGCGAAGCCCCGCGGGCGCCGCGACGCGCTCCACTTCGAGCTCCTCGCCGCGCCGGAATTTGAGGAAGCCGCCCAACGATGACGCAGCCACGTCGACGCCGCTGCCTTGTGGCGCGATCGATGCGTGGCCCTCGAGCGCGCATTCGAACACGCGCCGCGCGATCGTTGGGTCGTCGAGTGCGTGGCCATGCGTGGCAAACACAGCTGCCGCGGCGGCGGCGGCCGCGGCGGCGGAAGACCCCAGTCCGAGCTTGATGTTCTCTCGACGAAGTGCGCTTGCGTCCACTGTCAACGCGCCCGGGACGTGCCCGCACCTCGCACGCGCGAGATCCAAGGTGGCTTCCACCTCGGGCGGCATTGACGGCGCATCGTCCGACCAGGATACGGCGACTCGGCGATCGACCGCCGCGACGACCGCGGGCGCGCCGTCGAGCACAGCGTACTCTCCGCAGAGAAGCGCCTTGCCCGGAGCGCTCGCCCCCACTCGATTCACGAGTGTACCTCGACTCCCGGGCCGGGCTTGGTTACCCACGTCCGCGTGACTCCCGCCGTTCGGTCGAGCGCTTGCCGCACACGGGCTGCGTCGCTCGCATCGCACAGTGTCTTGACGTGCGGTCCTGCGTCCATCGTGGCCCAGGCCGAAACGCCGCGTTCCCGGAGCCCGTACACCGTCTCGAGCGCGGTGAGAGTCTGCGGTGCCCAATAGAAGATCGACGGTGTCGAGGTGATCGCGCAGCAATGAAACGCGAGTGTGCTTTGCTCCATTGCCGTGCCGAGCGCATCGAGATCGCGCTCCTTAATCGCGCGTTTGACCTTTCGGGCCCACGCTGGCGCCCGCTCGAGCCAGGTTTGGTAGTAGGGCGAGGTCTTGCGGGAACGCTCCATTCCCTCGGTCGAGCCGACCTTCTTCGGGCCACTCACCGTCTGTGCCACGATCAAACGGAGATTCCAATGCGCCGGCGTCGCAATTTGACGGGCTGCGAGGTCGGCGTCCCCTCGATCCCCGGCGGGAAGCTCGACGAAGCCGCCGTAGATCGAGCGCGCCGCCGACGCGCTCGACGCGCGCGCGAGGGCGCTCAATCGCCGCGAGCTCACCCGAAGACCGGCCGCCGCGGACGCGGCGGCGGCGAGCGCCGCAAATCCTGAGGCGCTCGACGCGAGCCCTGCGGCGGTCGGAAAATGGTTGTGACTGCTGACGCGCGCGCGGAGGCGAAGCCGGGCTTCGCGCCGAACTCGGTCGAGCATCGCGACCACGCGTGCCGCCTCCTCCGTGCTCGCACGCCGGCCATCGAGCCTCACGTTGTCGACAGCGAGCGAAGAATCGAAGCGGACTTTCGTCTCGGTGACGAGCTGATCGAGGGTCATCGAGATGCTAGGGACCGCCGGCACGTTTCGCTTCACGTCGGACTTGCCCCAGTACTTGGCCAACGCGATGTTGGCACACGCCCTCGCGCTCGCCTCGTTCGGTCGGCCGCTCACGCGCTGACCTCCGCTACGAATGCATCGTCACCGAGGGCGTCGCGCACCTGCTCGGCCGCTTCGCGCCCGGGCGCCAGCGCGAACATGCACCCGCCGCCGCCGGCGCCTGTCATCTTTGCCCCGAGTGCGCCGGCCGCGCGCGCGGCCTGGCACATCGCATCGAGCTTCGTCGTACACAGCATCAGCGAGCTCAACAAGGTGTGATTGAGGTCGAGAAGCTGACCGAGCGCGCTTAGATCACCCGCCTCGATCGCCAGCTTCGCGTTTCGCACGAGCGTTTCTATCGCTGCGAAGGTCTTCCCGATGCGCTCTCGGTCGCTCTCGAGCTGGCGTCGCACGGACGAGACCATCTCCTTGGTGCTGGAGGACTCGCCGCTGTACCCCACGACCAAGTGAAGCGGCTTGCTCGAGTGGATGGGCTGCAGGGGCTCGCCGCGCACGTAGAGCGCGACGCCCCCTACCGCCGACATGGTGTTGTCGACGCCCGAAGGGTTGCCATGGAAGACCTCTTCCCAGACCATGGCCGCCTCTCCGAGCGCGGCCCGGGGTCGCTCACGCCCGAGCGCCGCGTCGATCGCATCGAGGACCGCCACGCCGATCGCGGCCGAGCATCCGAGTCCGGCGCCCGCGGGGAGCTCCGCAGTCGCGCGGACCTCGAGCGGCGGTCGATCTTCGTACGCGCCCAGCACGGCGGCAAACGCGCGGGCCAACGGTTCCGCTCCATCCGGATTCGGTTCGAGTGCCAGGTTCCAAGGGTCCACCCGCAGAAGATCTCGTTCCGCAGGGGTCGCCTCGGCGTACACCCCTCGTTCGATACCGACTGCGATTGCCGGGTAGCCGTGAACAACGGCGTGCTCGCCGAGCAGGATGACCTTGCCGCGCCCGAAGCCCATCAGCTTCCCCGATCCGTCAGCCGTCGCGTGACCTCCTCGAGCATCTGTTTGGCCTCGTCGTCGAATGGCCCAGAAGAAAGCGCGTCCATCGCTTCCTCCGCGAGGACCGCCAGTCGGGTTTCGACGTCGGCTCTGGCCTCGGCGAGAACAGCCGCGGCTGCAGCAACCGCTTCGTCGCTTGCGTCCGGGTGCCCCCAGACCGCGTCGACGGCGGCGAGCGCCGCGCTATCGGGCCCGCGCTTGTGAAACGCCCCGACGACGGCGTTGTGCTTGCCGTGGCGAAGATCGTCACCAGGCTTGCCCGTCTCCTGCGCGCTCCCAAAAGTGCTGAGGAGATCATCGCGAAGCTGAAATGCCACCCCGAGCGGCGCCGACCAATCGTGCAACGCGCGCATCCCTTTCGCGTCGGCGTTGGCGAGCACCCCTCCGAGCGCCGCCGGACCACGCGTCGTGTAACTGCCGGTCTTCAGATCGTGCATGCGCTCGACGTCTTCGTCGGCCATGAGGTCGAGCTGCTGGCCCGCGAACACCTCTTTCTGGATCTGCACGAACAGCGCGGTGCCTTCCTTGCGACGGCCATCTGGAAACTGGCCTCCGAGAAAGAGCTCCCAACTGAATGTCGACGCCAAGTCGCCGGCAAGGATGCCGAGGCTCGCACCCAAATGTGCGTCGTCGTGTTTCTGTTGAAACGCGTAGTGAGCTGCCGGGCCGCCTCGGCGCTCGTCGTCCTGGTCCATCCAGTCGTCGTGGATCAGTAGATACGTCTGAAGGACTTCGAGTCCGGCGCCGACCTCGAACGTCGCGTCGACCGGACCAGGACCATGTGCTGCCCGGAATGCCGCTGCCGTCACGATCGGACGCAAGCGCTTCCCGCCTCGCATCGTCAAGTCCCGGACTTCGGTCACCAAGTCGATCGCGCGGGGCGAAAGGGCTTCGGCTTCCCGTGCCTTGGACTCGAAAAAATGCTCCAGCAAGGCGTCGATGTGCCGCCGGATGTCTCCCATCCAGGAATCCAGATTCATTTGCCCTTGCACCACACGACGAGTGTCCTTATTCCGAGCTACGTACACGGCGGGACGCTGCCGAGCAAGCAAGGCGATGAGCGCGGACATCGAGAAGAGAAAGGCCGACCACCTGGATTTGTGCGCGACCGATGAGGTCGCGTTTCGACAGCGCACCACTTTGCTCGAGCACGTCCGCCTCGTCCACCAATCCCTGCCCGAGACGAGCTACGACTCCATCGACACGCGGGTCCGCCTCCTCGGCAAGGAGCTCCGCGTGCCACTGCTCATCGCCGCCATGACGGGCGGTCACGAGCGCGCCGCAGAGATCAATCGGGCGCTGGCGTCGATCGCTGACGAGCTTGGCTTCGCCTTCGGTCTCGGCAGTCAGCGCGCGATGCAGAAGCATCCGGAGACGAGTTGGACATACCAAGTGCGCGAGTATGCGCCCGACGCGCTGCTCTTCGGCAACGTGGGCGTGGTGCAAGCGCGCGACATGTCGACCCGCGAGATCAGCCAAATGGTCGAGGACGTCGGCGCCGACGCGCTTTGTGTGCACATGAATCCGGCCATGGAGCTGGTGCAGCCCGAAGGCGATCGCAACTTCAGCGGCGGGCTCCAAACGTTCCAGCGGCTCTGGGCGGAGCTCGACGTTCCAGTCATCGCCAAAGAGACCGGCAACGGCATCAGCAGGGAAGTGGCCGCGCGGCTACGTGCCGTTGGCATTCGATACGCCGACACCTCGGGAGCCGGGGGCACCTCGTGGGTCGGCGTCGAGACCTTGCGTGCCGAAGGCGCCGGCCGCGCACTCGGGGAGGAGCTCTGGGACTGGGGCATCCCGACCGCGGCCTCGGTTCGGTACTGCGTCGATGCCGGACTCACGACCATCGCGACGGGTGGCATTCGCACCGGCATGGACGTAGCGCGGGCGATCGCTCTTGGAGCAAGCTGCGCCGGCATCGCGCGCACCGTCTATCAAGCGTTTCTCGAGGGCGGGGTCGATGGAGCGCGAGGCTTCTTGCTGGGGATAGAGCGCGAGCTCCGGTCTGTCATGTTGCTTTTAGGGGCCAAGACGATCGAAGAGCTTCAGAAGAGCCCGCGCATCATCACCGGCGAGCTTCGAGACTGGCTCGACCTCCGCTAGCCACCGGGTGGCACGTCGCTCGGTACGGTTTCGCGTTCTAGCGGCGCGGGTTCGTGCCGAAGCAGGTCTTCGACTCGTTCGAGGAGCTCGCCCTCGAAGTGCACCGAGAAACGCGGTTCGAGCAGCTTGGTGCGTACGCGCCAAACCACGGGGTCGGCGGGGTCCCGTAGGACGACGGGGTTCGCGCCGGCAAGCACCCAAGGTGAGCTCAATATGGCATCCGTGAGCGCGATGCGCACTTTGCCTGCGTCCTGGTAGCCCTCGAGACGGACGACGACCTCGTGCTCTGCGTCCGTACCAGCGTCGTAGACCATCGGCGCGCCCACCATCGCACGGTTCGGAACGGTGAGTCGGTGACCTTGGCCGTCGCGAAGCCAAGTAGCGCGGAGGGACCGGCCCTCGACCGTTCCTTGGAACCCGTTGCCGGATACCCAGACACCCTTCTTGACGCGCCGCTCGGCGGCCAGGACACCGCCCGCCACGACGTCCGCGAAGAGGTCACGGACCGACCACCCGACGACGACCGCCAGCACGACCAAGCCCCAAAGAATCCAGTCCTGTCCCTCCGGAATGAGCTCGAGGACGATGCCGACGAGGAGCCCAATCGCGACCAGCCTCAAGAGGAACGCGAGCCCGCCGAGAACGCGGCTCAGCGCGATGTTGCTGCTGATCCAACTCCGCGCGCGCTCGGCGATGAAGAGTGCGAAGCCGACAGCGAGGAGCGTTCCGAAGAGGATGGCTAGCGAGTGTCGCTCCTCGGGTTCTTCGGGTTTCTCGAGCCTGTCGGCTTGCTCCAAACGTTGGTCCGGACGCAGGCGGGCGATGCCCGGAGGGGCCTCGCTCGTCGTGTTCGACTGCGCGGAGCTCGACCCGAGGGCTCGCTCAGGGCGCCTGGGCTCTCGGTCCGGGCGAGGCGGGGCGGGTGGCGCTTCGGGCGGCGGCGCCTCGGTTTGGGTCTCTGCTTCGTTCGGCGGCCATGGGAGATCGCGCAACTGCGCGCCCACCGTGGACCCGAGCGACCCGAACACGAGGGCCAACAAGAGCGCGCGGAGAAGCGTGTTCATCACAGCACCCATCCTCGTTCAGCGAAAACGCGGCCGAGCGCGCCGCGCAGGTGGACTGCGATCACGAACGCGCCGTCCCGTTCCTCGAGCAGTCCGAGGTGGGCCAGGCGGCTCAACTGTGCTTGTGCCGTGTTCACGTCGAGGCGGAACAAGCGCGCCTGACCGGCGGCGTCCATCCAGCCTTCCCGCGCGATCTGGTAGAGATTGACCAAGATGTCGTCGGGAAGCCGCCGGATGCGCGTGTAGGGCGATGCGGGAATCGGTCCAACGTGGACGATGTCGTTTTGGATGTCGCGGATCGAGGCGAGCCAGAGTCGGAGCGCGTCGCGCACCAAGCCGCCCGTCGCTTCGTGAAGCTCGTGGAAATACTGATCGTACGGGCGACGAATCCGGCTCGCGCCACGCGCGAACAGGCCCTCGATCGGCGAGCCGTCGCCACGGTCGAACGAGTGCTCGAAGCCGCTCAATCGATGGCGCGCGATCACGGCCGCTTGGAGTTCTGGCTCGTTCAAGGGGGCCAGGCGAATCACCTCGGGGAATGCGTCCCGCAGCGGAGCGACCGTCGAAGCGAAGTTCCAGAAGAGCACGGCGCCGTGGGTCAACCAGCGCCGACGACCGCCTTCCTCGATGATCCCCGTGACGAAGCGCCGAAGCGGCTCGAAACCGCCTGGGGCCATCGACAGCATCCAGTGGAGGCCGTCGACGACGACGAGCTGGCCCTCCGGTGCGTCCTGGAAGATCGCGTCGACATCCTCGACCGTCACCGGGCCAGTGAACACGACCCGTTTCACGTTCTTCCAGCGGCGGCTCCGAACGATGGCGCTCGACACGGCTGCTTTACCAACGCCATCCACGCCGACCAATGCGACCGACCGCAGACGACCGCGCTGCTCGTTCGACAGGACTCCCTCCGCCCGACGGATCTCCTCGTCTCTGCCGGTGAGCACGTCCCCCGCTTCCATCGTGTCGGCTGCAAACAGACGCCGGTAGACGAGCGGAAGCTCCGTTCCGACGTCAGGCGCCGCGAAGCTCCCAGCGGTGAGCTCGTCAGTCGCTGTGGGACCGGTCAAACCAAGCCGCTCACTCCAGCGTTCGAGCCGCTCCTCGCCGAAGAGGGCTCGAAGGGCGTTCCGAGCTTGAGCCTTCATCCGTTGGCGGCGCGGCAGCTTCTCCGCTTCTTCGATCATGCGGAGGCCGCTGGCGGCGCGGCGCATGGCTTCGAGGCGCGAGCGGCTGAACTCGCCTTCCGCGAGCTCCGCGCGGAGTGTTTCGAGTGTCCCGATCGCGGCGTCCTGCATCTCGGATTCGATGATTTCGGGCCACGCTCGAGCGTCGACTCGAATCTCCTCGAGCGAGTTGTAACTCCGCTCGAGCTGGCTGTAGACCATGTCGCGAAGAAGTGAGTGCATCTCCTCCGGGACCGCTTCGTCATGGACGACTTCCAGCTCTGCGGTGGCAAGCTCGACGTTGAACGCAACCACGCGCTCCAACTCTTGAAGGAGGTTCGCGAGCGGCTGGACACGCTCTGCAAGCTCGCGCCGGATCGCAAGAAGCTTCGGCGCCACGCGGCTGTCGATGTAGGTCAGGACGACCTCACGAAACGGCACTTCGACTTCGGGAAGAGCCGTCGGCAAACGCCACTCGCCGGTCTGTTGTTGGCCCACCGTAACCCGATAGCGCGGCGTAAGCGCCCGGCATGCTTCGACCAGCGTGTCGAGAAGAGGGGCGATCTTGGTATCGTCACTCAAGTCTTCGAAGAGCTCGTTGGTGACGCGGGCCGCCTCACCGGCCGCTTTGCTGGTCGCTTCGGTCGAGCTTCGGAGTCCGGTGGCGAGAGCCTCACCCGAAAGATCGCTCTCGAGATGCTCGTTGAGCTCGGTAAGCGCGGTCTGAAGCGTGTCGCTCACCCGGGCAACTTGGGATGCTGCGCGTCGGTCGACCGTGCTGGTCAGCCTCACCACGTACTCGGTGACGTTGTCCTTGATGCGCGCTTCGAGGCCGAGCAGCTCGAGCTCCATCGCGAGCGAGGAGTACTCCGCTGAGCTCGCCTTACGCAGGTTGGCCACGTCTTTGGTGAGCGTTTCAATCGCGCGCATCCGGTTTGCGAAGCGGCGGCTGGTGCGGCGATCGCGGGACGGCAGGTCGATCGTTCCGAAGGTCGGCACGTCGTCCTTCATGTGCACGAAACCGATGGCGACCGCGCTGGCGGCGCGATGCGTTCCGTCGCTCGTAATCCGTACGGTCTCGTCGAGCGCGAGGGCGAGCTCTTCTTCGACCTCGTGCCGCAGCCGAACGAGCTGGCGTTCGAGATCGGACTCGGGGTCAGCGCAGATCGCGACGACGTCGTCGTATCCGGCAATCAGGCCGTCGAAAAGGCTCCGAGTGCGCGCGGCCATGTGCCGGTCTGCTTCGACGAACAAGGCCGCCAATGCCTCGAAGCGGCTGGGCGCGTCGTACGACAAGTGATAGCGGCCGAGCGCGCGGAGCCGTACGTCGCGCTCCGGCGGGCTCTGGCCCAACGCCTTGCGCCACCCCCGCCTTGCGCGGAGTGCCTGGCGCTGGGCCTGCTTCCAAAGCGAATCGCCTTCCTTGTTCAGGTACGAGGTGTCTTCGTACGGCGCCGTCACGATCTCGGGGAGCTCGTCGACGACCGCATCGACGCTGTTCAAGATGCTCTCCGGCGTCCAGGTAAGCTTGGCGAGAGTGACCGAACGGCCGAGGACGATGCCTCGCCAGTGCGCTGCGAGCTCGGACTGAGCGGCACGCAGCATGGTAACCAGCTCGTCCCGCTCCACGCCTTCGTCGGCGCGCGCTTGGACGGTCAGCCTTCGGTGCTGCCGAAGGAACTCCCGCCGGAGGTCGCGGAGGTACTTGCCGGCGTCGATCTGGAATTCGCGAAGTGGTCCCGTCGAAACTTCTCGAACGATGCTTTGAAGGTCGCCTCCGAGATCCTGCATACGGGAGTTGAGCTCTGCGCTCTTGGTCTGAAGAGGCGTCCCCCAAACATCCTTTGCGCCGACGTGCTCGGGCCAGGGTTCGAGCTGCTTCGATGGTCCTTCCTCTCCCTCCGGACGAACCGACGGTGGCTTCACCGACAGGTGGCGGGCTGGCGTGAGCGAGGCGCGCGCGCCCGTCGTCTCCCCTGCGAGACCTAGGCCCATCTTGAAGAGCACCGGGCCGATGAGCTCGTTGATCGCCACGCCGCCGATGATGAGCGTCTCGAGGGAGGCTCCAAGCTCACCGAACGACTTGCCGATCATCGCAGCGAGCAGGATCGAAACCCCCGCCTGCGACACGAAGCCCATCCATCCGAATGCGCGGGTCGCGTCGTCGGCTTTGCCGATGCGCGCGCCGATGTTCGTGCCTGCGTAGATTGCGAAGATGCGGACCGCCACCATCGCCACGGCGAAGAGCGCGACCTGTTGCAGCTGGTCGAGGTGGAGCTTGGCGCCCGCGAGAGTGAAGAAGACGACGTAGACGGGCAGAGAGAGTCGCTCGACCGTCTCGATGAGGCGGTGTCCGCTCTTCGAGAAGTTGCTGACGCCGAAGCCCGCCGCGAGGAACACGAGCACCGGATCCCAGCCGAGTTGGTCGGCGATGAACGCGACCAGGTAGACCACACCGATCACGAAGATCAGGAGCTCCTGATTGATGTAGCGTATGTAGAGGGCCATCAGGCCGCCGACGACGAACGCACCGAACGCGATCGACAGGACGATGTGATTGAGGAGGTACTCGCCGATGCCGCCTTCGAGCGCCCCCATGCCGATCTGCTGCGCGACGACGACCTGGGCCACCGCGAAGGCGACGAGGACAATCACGTCCTTGAGGACCACGACCGACAGCACGTTCCGAGTCATCGGACCTTCGGCGCGGGACTCCATGATGACGGCGATCGTGGCGGCCGGAGAGGTCGCCAACGACACGGAGGCGACCATGCCGCCGACCGCGAGGGCGGCCATCATTGGCAGCCCTTCCACACCCGGCAGGCCGATGAATGGCACCGCCCCAGAGATCAGCCAGAAAAACCCCGTCATCAGCGCGGCGATCGAGACGAGCTGCGCTCCGAGGATCGCGCTGATGGCCCGGAGGCCCTTCTTCAGTCCATCGAGCTTGAGCTCACCACCGGCAGTGAGCGCGATCAGCGCAACCGCGAGGGTGTCGAGCAAGCTCAGCTGTTCGATGACCTCATCGTTGACGATCCCCTTGTCGAACGGGGGAGGGAGGCCAAGCCCGCCCAATGCGTTGGCAAACGAAGGCCCGAACACCAGGCCCGCAATGAGATAGCCGGTGATGTGCGGGAGGCGAATCTGTCCGACGAGCCCACCGATCGTGTAGCTCGCCAAGACGATGAACCCGAACGCGAGCATTCCGCTCGGGTCGAACTCCTGCTGGGCGAACTGCTCGAACTGGTAGAGCGCCACCATTCCGAACAGCAGCAAGACGATCACGGCGATCTGCCGTCGCGCGTGGGTCTCCTCGCCTGGTGGCGGCATGCTGTAGGCGCCGGTCATCAACGTCTCCAGAACCCGGGGAGGATGAGTGCAAACAGGGTGAAGAACTCGAGACGGCCGAGGAGCATCGCGAGCGAGAAGAACATCTTGCTGACCGCGGAATACCCGGCGAAATTGTCCGGTCCCACGTGGAACGGCGCCGGGCCCATGTTCGAGAGACAAGTGAGCATCGTGCCGAACGCGGTCGGCGCCGGAACTCCCTCGACCAGGGTGATGAACAGCAGCCCGAAGCCGATGCAGCCCATGTAGATCAGGAAGAACGACGCTACGTCGGCGAGGACCTGGTTGCTCACCGCGACCTTACCCATTCGCACGAGCTGCACAGTTGCGGGCCGAAAGCTTTTCTGTACTTGCGCGACCGCCTGCTTGCCCATCAGCACCGCGCGCTCGACCTTGATGCCGCCCGCCGTCGACCCTGCGCAACCCCCGACGAACATGAGGAGAATCACAATCGTGAGCGCGGTCGAGCTGTACGCGCTGTAGTCGTCGGTCCCATAGCCGGTCGACGAGATCGTCGTAGCGACCATGAAGAACGAATAGCGGAAAGACGTCAGGATCTCGTCATGGACGCTGAGATTGAGGATCGTCAAGACCACGACCGCAACGGCGACGATCGCAACGTAGGCGCGGAACTCGATGTTGCGCACGAGACCGCGCCAGCTCCCGGTTCGCAACAGGCCGTAGTAGAGGCCGTAGTTGACGCTTCCGATCAGCATGAAGCACGCGATCACGTATTCGATAGCGGGTCGGTTGAAGCCACCCACCGAAGCGTCGAGCGTGGAGAACCCCCCCGTCGACATGGTGGTGAACGCGTGACAGACGGCGTCGAAGAGGTCGAGGCCGAGGGCTTTCAGCAGGGCGATCTCGATCAACGTGAACAAGCCGTAGAGCTTCCACAGGGCGAATGAGGTCTCCGCGATTCGCGGCCGGAGCCCTTCCGCGCTCGTCCCGGGAACCTCGCCGCGGAACATGTGTTTGCCGCCCGCACCGAGGTTCGGGAAGACCGCCACGAACAAGACGACGATGCCCATCCCGCCGAGCCACTGAATCAGCGAGCGCCAGAGAAGAAGAGGGCGGGAGAGAGTGCCCTCGATGTCGCCGATCACGGTCGCCCCGGTCGTCGTCAGACCGCTCACCGCCTCGAAAAAGGCGTCTGGAGCGGACATGCCCGCTCCGAGTATGAAGGGCACCGCGCCGCAGGCGCCGGCAGCAACCCAAATGACGCTCACGGCCAGGATCGCCTCTCGGCGCGTGATTCGCTCGGAGACGTATCGCTTTCCGTAGAGGAACGCGCCGAGACCGAGCGTGGAGACGATGATTGCGGACAGGGCTAGCTCCGCCGCGCCGCCCTGCGGTCGCACGGGGTCGGGTGCGAAGCGATCCCACAGCATGCCGACGCCCGCACATAGGGCGATCATAACGCCAATGCCCAGAACGACCGCGCCGACCGGTCGAATGACGCCCCGGAAATCTCGCGTTTGGGAGCTCACTCACCCCTCGCTCGGAAGAGCCGTTCGACGGTCGGGCGGGCCTCTTTCGTCGTCATCAAGATGACGCGGTCGCCCGGATGCACGATGTCTTTGCCGTGCGGAATGATCACGTCGTCGCCGTGCACGATCGCGGCGAGCAACGAGCCTCGCGGCAGGTTCATGCGGTGCAACGGCTTGTTGACCGCCCGGCACTTGGGGCTCGCTGTGAGCTCGACGACGTCGGCTTGCCCGTCTTCGAGCACCGTGAGGCTGTGGAGCCCGCCGCCTCGCGAGAAACGAAGGATCTGGTCGGATGCCACCGTGCGCGGCGAAAGAACGATGTCGACGCCCAGCTGACGGTAGATCGTCGCGTAATCCGCCCGCTGCACGATCGTCGCGGTCCGCTTGCAGCCCGCGCGCTGAGCGAGCAGCGCGGCCATGAGATTGATCTCGTCCTGCCGCGTGACGGCTGCGAACAGGTCGTACGTGCCGACCTCCTCCTCCGCGAGAAGAGCTCCATCGGTGCCGTCGCCGTGGACTACTTCGATGCCCTGGAACTCCGCGCTGATCTCCTCGGCGGTCTCGAGGTCGCTCTCGATCATCATGACGGTTGCGCCTTGCGATAGGAGCTCCCGCGCGAGGGCCTTGCCGACGACGCCACCGCCGACGATGCAAACACGCTTCGCTTCGCGCTCCTTGCTGAAGAGGCGCTCCGCGGCGAGCACACCGTCAGGTCGCCCGATGAGGTACACGCGGTCTCCTTTGACCAACACGTCCGCGCCGCCCGGCACGAAGAGCTCACCGTCGCGCACGACAGCACTGACCAGCGTGTGGGGTGGAAGCTCGACCGAGGACAGGGGCTTGTTGAGAACTCGCGACTCGTCGAGATCGATCTGTACGAGCTCGACCCGATCTTGTGCGAGGTCCACGACGTCGGAAGCGCCGTAGGAACGAGCGATCCGACTGAGCTCCTGGGCGACCAGCACACGCGGGTTGATCACCACATCTACGCCTAGCAAGCCGTAGCGGATCCCCTCGGTCCACTCGGACCAGGCCGTCCCTTGGACGCGGGCGACGACGTGCTTTGCCCCGAGCTGTTTCGCAGCAAGCGCAGCGATCAGGTTCATTTCGTCGTGGTTGGTGACGGCCGCGACGAGGTCGGCCCGGCCCGCGCCCGCGATCTTGAGGAGCGTCTCGCTTGCGCCGTAGCCGACCATCGACGCGACGTCGTAGTGCTCCTCGGCGTTCTGGACTGCTTTCGCGCTCACGTCTATCGCGACGATGTCGTGCCCTTCCTTGTCGAGCACGCTGAGCAGATGTCGGCCTACCTCGCCCAAACCGATGATGACGATGTTCATTTCGCGGGTACCTCGATCGATGTTCGGGTGTCCGTATCCCTGATCTCGCGCTGGATTTCGCCTTGGTCAGCGAGCAAGCCGCGGAGCAACCGCGGGGCGATCAGGTCGTTGATGATGATCGAGCCCAACACCACTGAGTAGGCAATGTCCGCAGGGCCGTCCCTGTACACCAGCCGGAACGAAACCGCCATGGCGAGCGTCACGTCACCGTGCGCCAACAGGCCGCGGAACAAGTCCTTGCGAAGAGTCGTGCCCCACCCGGCGATGACGCTCGCTAGCCACTTGCCTGTGGTGCGGAGCACCAAGAAACCCCCGAGCGCGGACAACGTGACCTTGAGATCCGTCGGGACCCAAAGGGCACCGGCGAAGATCAGCAAGACGATGGTCATCGGCCGTTCGGTCGACTCGAGTGTGCTGTGCAAGAGGTGTCCGCCACGGGCGAAGTTCACCAGTACGAAGCCCATCGAAAGGTTCACCGCGAGAGGTGAAAGCTCGAGGAAATAGGCGCCCCCCGAAGCGAACGCGATGATTCCGACCAACGCGAGGAAGCGGGAGTTGTCCGACTCATCGCCGGCCAAGAAGAGCGAGAACAGGAAGCCGAGGGCTGCTCCGAGAAGCACGGTGACCCATGCCCAGAGCGACGGCGAGTACTTCTGGGCCTCGGCCGCGCTCTCGTGAAACACGCAGAAGATCAGGCCGAAGGCCAAGATGACCATGATGTCGCCGAGCCGCGTTCCATTGCGAAGCAAAGGCGAGAGTCGTCCGCTGATCTCGTAACGGCGCGACAACAGGTCGAAGGGTTCCGCCGAGTCCGCCGCAGCGAAGCACGCCAATGCGGCGGCGCTCAGCATGGCGAGGCGCTTCTTCTCGGGGCCGATCTCGTAGGCCTGGTAGAGAACGCCCGGCTCCATGAAGAAGTAATACGCGCTGAGCCCCACGGCGATGCCGGGCAGCAGGTGATGCAGGAACACGATGCGCCACGTTGCGGGGTCGAGCTTCTGCAGACTCGCGAAATCGAAATCAGTACCGCGCAGGAGGCCGACCCAGCCCGCTGCGAGCGCAATGATCGGAACGATTCCCGTCATGTTGTCGAAGACGCCGATGTCGGGGATGACCGGTCCGAGCAGAACACCCAAGAGAAGGTACTCGGCACCGCTGACCACGAGGAAGCGGCGCTGGAGGCGTTCGACTACGTTGTGCGCCAAGACGTACGCCACGCCGACGACGAGCACGAGCAACACCACGGTGCCGAGCTCCCCGGCGCCGCCGGTTTTCTCCGCTCCGCTCGCCGCATACGCGACCCCCGACATCGCCGCCCAGAACAACGGCAATGCCGTCACCATCAGCCTCCCCGCCATATGCGCCTAATTGTGAAGAAGAAGATGCCGGAGCGGTAGTTAAGCGCTGGACAGGTGTTTAGCCGCTACTTACGGAGGCCTTCGAGAACGATGGAGATCAGCCCCTTGGTCGTCTCGACCGCATCCATTTGAACCTCATTTCGCACCGAGGCAAGCGCCAATGCTTCGACCGCGCCGAGCACGGCGATCGCAGTCACGCGCGGGTCCGAAACGACAACGAGCTTCCGGTCGGCGGCGACCTGGCTGAGGGCGATAGCCCGATTGTCGAGGTCCGAGGCCAGGTCCGAAATGGACTGGCGGGCCGTTGTCGCCGGCGCCCGGCGCTCCTGAAGATAGAGGCACATCGCGTCCGGGTACATCGCCAGGGCCCCTGCCAGGCGGTTTCCGAGCTCTGCGTACGCGCCGGCGGCCTCGCTCTGGCCGTTCACCTGCCCGAGCTGCTCGTGGCACTGATCCAATGCGGCTCTCGTCGTCTCGGCGACCGGCTCGATCACCGCGTCGACCAAGTCGGCTTTGTCCCTGAAATAACGGTAGAAATTGCCCTTGGCCATGCCGGCCTCGCGGGCGACTTCGTCGATTGTGACCGCCTCGATGCCACGCGCGAGAAAGAGGTTGAGACCTGCGTCGACCAGGTCCTGTACGCGCTGGCGCCGGTTGAGATCGCGCTTTCCGCCGACTGCTCCGGGTCGCTCGACTGGCCCTGCGCGCCTTGGCCTTCGTTCTTGGTCCATCAACTTGCTCCTTAAACGGGATGAAGCTCTGCGATGAGGGATTATGGGGCACGAGGTGGCCACGTAAAGAGGTTCAGCGAAAATATTGCGCGCCCTCGGCCGCCTTCGGCCCGATATTGCGTGCAAGCAGAGAAAGCCTCACAATTCGTAGCGTTAGGCGTGTTTGACACCGGGGGCAGAGGTCTCTAAGAGCGTGGCTCAGGACACGAACTGAGGAGCAGTGGATGACCTTGCCGGCACGCAAACCCGATTGGCTTCGCGTGCGGCTCCCAGCCGGGCCGCAGCAGGTCGAGTTCGAGGGACTCCGAGCGCGACTCCGTGACCGCGGCCTGCACACCGTGTGCGAGGAGGCGCGCTGCCCGAATATCTTCGAGTGCTGGGGGCAGGGGACCGCGACCGTGATGATTCTCGGGGAGACATGCACCCGAGGCTGCCGCTTCTGCTCGGTCAACACGGGGAAGCCAGGAGGTGTCGTCGATCCAAGCGAGCCTGAGAACACTGCGCTGTCACTCGCCGAAATGGGGCTCGCCTACGTGGTTCTGACGATGGTCGATCGGGACGACCTTCCGGACGGCGGCGCCGCGCACGTCGCGCAGACCGTTCGGCGCATCAAGCATTGGAGCCCGGAGCTTCGCGTCGAGACTTTGGTCGGTGACTTTCGTGGAATCCGAGAAGACGTCCAAACCGTCGTTTGGGACGGGCGGCCGGACGTCTACGCGCACAACGTCGAGGTCGTGCCTCGCCTGCAGCGTGCGATTCGCGACGCGCGCTGCTCCTGGGATCGCTCGATCGACACGTTGGTCGTTGCCAAAGAGCTCGGCTCGCGCCTGACCAAGTCATCGCTGATGGTTGGACTCGGGGAAGCGCGCGACGAAGTGCTCGAGGCGATGAAGCTCCTCCGCGCCGCCGACGTCGATGTTCTCACGATCGGACAGTATCTCCGCCCGACCAAGCGGCACGCGCCGGTCGAGCGCTACGTCGAGCCTCAGGAGTTCGCGGAATACGAGCAGGCCGGGCTCGACATGGGATTCTCGTTCGTTGCGTCGGGGCCGCTAGTCCGGTCGAGCTATCGTGCCGCCGAGGCGTTTCTCTCTGGGGCCTTGGCCGAGGAGGAGCAGCAGGACGCTCCCCCCGGGATGGATCGGTACGGCAAGAAACGGAAGCTCTCGGTACTGACGTAGAGGGGGTCCATGCAAGTCATTCGCGACGACGGCAGCCTCGACCCGAACCTCGATCCGGGCCTGTCGATCGACCAGGTCGTCGCGTTGTACAAAGCGATGGTCCGAACCCGAGTCATCGACGATCGGCTCAACCGGATCCAGCGTCAGGGCCGAATCGCCTTTCACGTCAGCTCGCTCGGGGAAGAAGCTGCGATCATCGGTGCGGCGGCGGCGCTGCGAGAACGGGATTGGATCGTTCCGTGCTACCGCGAAGTTGGGGCGCTCCTCTGGCGGGGCTATCCGCTTCAGGCGTACGTCGACCACATGTATGGCAACGCAGGCGATCCGGTGCGCGGCCGGCAGATGCCCGAACACACCTTCAGCAAAGAGCACCGCTACCTTTCGGTCAGTGCACCGATCGGCACCCAGATTCCTCACGGGGTTGGCGTCGCGATGGCTGCCAAGAAGCGCGGTCTCGACGAGTGCGTTGGCGTGTTCTTCGGAGATGGCGCCACGAGCTCGAACGACTTTCACGCGGCGATGAACTTCGCTGCCGTGTACCAGGCGCCGGTGCTGTTCCTCTGCCGCAACAACGGGTACGCCATCAGCCTACCCACCGCGCAACAAACAGCGGTGCGGAACTTGGCTGACAAGGCGGCGGGCTATCGAATGCCGGCGTCGCGTGTCGACGGCAACGACGTCCTCTCCGTGTGGCGCGCGGTTCGCGAAGGCGTGGAGCGGGCAGTCGAAGGCGGGGGTCCGACCTTCGTCGAGCTGATGACCTACAGGATGGGCGGGCACTCGACCTCGGACGACCCCCGCATCTATCGGACGGAGGAAGAGGTCGACGCGTGGCGACGAGCCGATCCACTTCTTCGGCTTCGCAAGCACCTCGAGCAGCGCGCCGTCTGGGGCGCCGATCTCGACAGCGATTGGCAGGCCTCTTGTGAGGCGGAGGTGAAAGCCTGTGTGCGGAAAGCCGAAAGCACACCCGCGTCTGAGCTCCGGGAGATCTTCACGGACGTTTACGCCGAGCAGCCCTGGCATCTTCGGGAGCAGGAAGCCGAGTGCCTTCAGGGTCCGCGAGCCCGCAGCGACGAAGAGGAGGGGTCATGACGGAGATGAACCTCGTCCAAGCGATCAACAGCGGTCTCCGCGATGCCATGCGGCAGGACGAGGACGTCGTGTTGATGGGAGAAGACATCGGGCGGCTCGGCGGGGTCTTCCGCGTGACCCAGGGCCTCCAGGAAGAGTTCGGCGCCGATCGTGTCCTCGACACGCCCTTGTCAGAAACCGGAATCCTCGGCGCAGCCATCGGGATGGCGCTTCACGGGCTGCGCCCGGTCTCCGAGATCCAGTTTGCCGACTTCATCTACCCGGGCTTCGATCAGCTCGTGAACGAAGCGTCGAAGTACCGATACCGAACCGCGGGCGAGTTCCGGGTGCCGATGGTCGTGCGGACACCCTACGGCGGCGGCATTCGCGGCGGGCAGTACCATTCGCAATCGCCGGAGTCGCTCTTCATTCACACTGCAGGGCTCAAGGTCGTCTGCCCATCCAACCCGTACGATGCGAAGGGGCTCCTCATCCAATCGATCCTCGATGACGATCCGGTCGTCTTCTTCGAGCCCAAGCGAGTGTACCGGGCGGTCAAGATGGAGGTCCCGGAAGAGCCGTACAGCGTTCCACTGAGCAAGGCCAAGGTGGTCCGCGCTGGCGAGCAGGTCACCTTGGTCGCCTGGGGGGCGATGCTTTTCGAGGCGTTTTCCGCCGCGGAGGAGGTTGGCAAAGAGGGCGTCGATGTCGAAGTCATCGACCTCAGGACGCTCTGGCCGCTCGACATCGACACGGTCGTGAACAGCGTCAAGAAGACTGGCCGGTTCGTCGTGGTGCACGAAGCGCCGCGCACGTGTGGCTTTGGCAGCGAGCTCGTGGCGTTGGTGACCGAGCGCGCCTTCCTGCATCTCGAGGCTCCGCCTGTTCGCGTCACTGGCTTCGACACGCCGTTTCCCTTGACGCACGAGCGTGAGTATCTGCCGCTTGCGCATCGCGTCGCGCCCGCGCTGCTGAAGACCGCGAGGTACTAGTCATGACCCGTCTCGACTTCAGGCTTCCGGACATCGGCGAGGGCGTCACCGAAGGCGAGATCGTCGAGTGGTTCGTTCGATGCGGAGATTCGATCGCGGAAGACGCCCCGATGGTCGAGGTGATGACCGACAAGGCCACGGTGACGATCGGCGCACCGTGCGACGCGCGGGTCGAAGCGCTCTGTTTCGAGGTCGGGGCGGTGGCCAAGGTTGGGCAGGTCATCCTGGTGCTCGAGCCCTCGGTGGAGTCGAATGTGGGCGAGGCGCAGAGGTCGAGCCGGCCGCCGGCCAGCGCGGTGGGACAGATCTCGGACGAGTTGCCGGGGGCTGCGCTGTTCGGGGGCGGGGCCGGGCAGGCCAAGCCGTTGGCTGCGCCCGCTACCCGAAGGCTCGCAAAGGAGATGGGGGTTCGGCTTCGAGATCTTCGTCCGAGCGGGAGCGGGGGGCGCGTGACCCCAGACGACGTTCGCGCTGCCGCGCGCGGCTCGGCGACGGAGGATCCGTCGCGCGCATCACTCGAGGAGCGGCAAGCGATCATCGGCGTGCGCCGCAAGATCGCCGAGCGGATGCACGAGGCAAAGACCACTGCAGCTCACTTCACGTTCGTCGAAGAGTGCGACGCATCCCGATTGGAGGAGCTGCGTCAACAGCTGCAGCCCGAGGCCGAAGCTCTCGGTATCAAGCTCACGTTCCTGCCGTTCATCATCAAGGCCGTCGTCGAGGCGCTGGAACGGCATCCGAGGCTCAACAGCGCGGTCGACGAACAGACGAACGAGCTCGTCCTGAAGAAGTACTACGACATCGGGGTAGCCACCGCGACGGATGCCGGGCTCATGGTCCCCGTGGTGCGCGGCGCGGATCGTCTCTCGCTCTTCGAGCTCGGGCGACGACTCGAGCAGCTATCCGAGGGGGCGAGGGATGGAAGCCTCGGGCCCGACGAGCTTAGGGGCTCCACGTTCACTGTTACCTCGCTCGGAAAACGAAGCGGCCTCTTGGCGACGCCGATTCTCAATCATCCCGAAGTGGCCATTCTGGGGGTACACCGCATTCGCGAGGTGCCGGTGGTACGCGATGGTCAAATCGTCGTCGGCAAGGTCATGTTGCTCTCCCTATCTTTCGATCATCGCGTCATCGATGGCCACGTCGGCGCCAATTTTGCTTACGATCTGATCGAGACGCTGGAGAAAGCGGAGCGGTTGTTCTACGAATCGCCTTGAATGGCCCGGATGCAGGACAAGCTCCTCGATTGGTACGACGAGGCGGCGCGCGATCTTCCCTGGCGGGGGACCCGCGACCCGTACGCGATTTGGGTCTCAGAGATCATGCTTCAGCAGACGCGGGTAGAGACGGTCATCCCGTACTATCAGCGTTTTTTGAAACGCTTTCCCACGCCAGCCGCGCTTGCAGATGCCGATGAGGACGCGGTGCTCGCTCACTGGAGTGGCCTAGGATACTACCGGCGCGCGCGCCTGCTCCATACAGGCGTTCGGGAAGTCGTCGCCCGCTACGGGGGCCAAGTCCCCGAAGACGCAGACGCCCGGCGCGCCCTACCGGGCATCGGCCGCTACACCGCGGGCGCGATCGGGAGCATCGCGTTCGACCAGCCGGAGCCGATCGTCGATGGCAACGTCACGCGAGTCCTCGCGCGCTTGCTTCGCATCGACACGCCGGTCGGTGCGACCGCGACGACGAAGCGTTTGTGGGAAGAGGCCGCAAGCCTCGTGCCGAGCGAACGGCCTGGGGACTTCAACCAGGCGCTGATGGAGCTCGGCGCCACGGTCTGTACGCCCAGACGTCCGAGGTGCGAGTCGTGCCCGCTGATCGAAGAGTGCGGCGCGTACGCGCATGGCGAAGTCGACACACTCCCGATTCCGAAACCGAAGAAGGCCCCGGTCACGATGAAGCTATCGGCCGTCGTCGCGACCTCGGGGCGCGGTGCCGAGCGGCAAGTGTGGTTGGTCAAGGGCGCCCAGGCGCTCTTCGGCGGGCTTTGGGGGGTTCCGATGGGCGAAGGCGAGCCACGGGATGCGCTGAGAGCAGCCGGGGTGCGCGCGCGACTTCAGAGCGAGCCAGTGGCGCGGATCGAGCACCTGCTCTCGCATCGGAGACTTCAAGTCGAGGTGTACCGGGCGTTGGGCGGGCGAGGAGAGGAAACTGACGAGCGACGACCGTTCGGGGCAGAAGACCTCGAACGCGTCGGCGTTTCGAGATTGACGAGGAAATTGCTCGAAACGACCCTCCTTCGCTGACGCTGACGCTGACGCTGACGCTGACGCTGACGCTGACGCTGACGCTGACGCTGACGCTGACGCCGACGCTGACGCCGACGCTGACGCTGACGCTGACCCGCCACGCCCCGGGCGTCGAGGTACACGCGGGGCGCGGAAAAACCCGACAGGGGTTTCACGGGACGGGGCGGCCTGCAGATGTGGCCGGAAGGCCCGGAGACTCGGTCGCGACGCACGTGCTCGGGAGCGGGTCCCGCTCGGCCGGCTCTACACGGCAAGACACGACTCGCCTCCCGCCCACTCCCTGTGCCGCGCATCCCGACCGATTCTCCTCCACACGCAGTCGCCTCGGGCCCCAAGACATGCGCGGCAGCGCGAGCCCGAAGGGCGAAGCCCGGCGCAAGTGCGCCGCCAAGCCCCAAAGGGGCGCGGAGGGAGGACTACGTGGTGGGGGTGGGTGGGTCGGATGAATCCAAAACCTCCCGACGCCAATCGCGTTTCGCTGACGCTGACGCTGACGCTGACTCGCTGACGCTGACGCTGGCGCTGGCGCTGGCGCTAACGGCTGACCCCGATCTGGCGCCCGCCCCACCCCGCCCGATACACTAGCCCCGTGGGGATTCTCGAGTACCACGGCGTTACCAAGCGCTTCGGACGGCACACTGCGCTCCAAGGAGTGTCGCTCGAGGTTCTGCCGGGCGAGGTGTTTGGTTTGCTCGGCCCCAACGGCGCCGGGAAGACCACGCTGATTCGAATCGGCCTCGACATCCTTCGCGCGGACGAGGGCGAGGTGTCTCTCTTCGGCGCGTCCCCGAGTCATGCATCACTCGACCGCACCGCCTATCTGCCGGAGGAACGGGGCGTCTACCGCCGCGCCAAGGTTCGCGAGCTCTTGGCCTATCTCGGCAAGCTCAAAGGCCTCGGGCGCGTGGCCGCAGCGAAGGCAGCCCAGGACTGGCTCGAGCGGGTTGGTCTGAGCCACGTCGCCGAGCAGCGCATCGAAAGCCTCTCGAAAGGCATGACCCAGAAAGTGCAAATCGCTGCCTGTCTGATGACCGACCCCGAGCTCTGCGTGCTCGACGAGCCGTTTTCCGGCCTGGATCCGGTCAACGTCGGACTGGTCACCGACTTGATCGAGGAGCGCCGTGCGAAGGGCCGTACGACCGTGCTCTCGACGCACATGATGCATCAAGTCGAGGCACTTTGTGACCGCGTTGCGTTGATCCACCAAGGACATCTCGTCGTGTACGGGGAGCTCGATGAGATCCGCCGCCGATACTCGCCGAACGAGGTGATTGTGTGGACGGCGATGGATCTCACCGCCTTCGGCGTCAACGCCACGCAGCACAAGACCGGCGGCTGGCGCGTCGAGCTGCCCGCCAGTGAGACGGCGGCAGGATATCTCGACGCGCTCGTTCGAAACGGGGTGTCGATCGACCGCTACGAGCCGCTCGTCGCGCGCATGGACGACATCTTCGTCAGCCTGGTGAGCGAGGGCCGTTAGCCGATGCGCCTCAAGCGAATCGCCGCGGTCGCGCGCTTCGAGTTCCTGGCGGTCGTCAAGCGCTGGTCGTACCTGATCGCGACCTTCGGTCTGCCGCTCTTCTTGGCTCTGGTGTCAGGCACCGTGCTCGGTGTCCAGACCTATTTCCTCACGCAGCGCGCGGAAGAGAGCTCCACGTTCGGCCTCATTGACGAAGCAGGGGTGCTGGATCGCTCGGTGTTCGAGGAACGTGAAGGCACGCAGGTCTATGGCAACGAAGGAAGCGACCTCGTGCTCTACGAGGACGAAGAGGTGGCCACTCGGGAGCTCGAGTCAGGACGGCTCAGGGCTCTCTACGTCGTCGACGAGGGGTATCTTCGAACAGGCGAGGTGCGTGCCATTCAATCCGAGAAGACACCGCTCCTCAGCATGCGCGGCACGCAGGTCGAACCGCTTCTACGCTCGCTCTTGCGCAAATCGCTCGTCGACGGACGCCTCGGAGAAGAGATGGAAGAACGGATCATCTCACCGGCGATCTTCGTTCGCGCCCGCCTTGGCCCGGATGGAGTCGACGTGAGCGACGTCGATGAAGCCCTCGATCTCTTGGTGCGCACCACGATTCCGCTCTTTCTCGGCGTCCTCTTGCTGACCGCCCTGCTGAGCGCATCGGGTTACCTCGTTCAAACGGTCGCGACCGACAAGGAAAGCAAGATCGTCGAAGTGCTCCTCTCGTCCGTGACGCCCGAGGAAATTCTCGCAGGCAAGCTTTTCGGGCTTGGCGCCGCTGGTCTCGTGCAGTTCGCGGCCTGGACGTCGATGGTGGTCTTCGTCGCGCTCTCGGCCTCCGCCGCACTCGCAGCCGTCGTGAGCGTTCCTTGGTTGGCGCTCGCGGTCTCGCCGCTGTTGTTCGTTCTCGGCTATCTCTTCCTCGGCAGCCTGATGCTCGCGACAGCAGCGCTCGGCGCCAACGCGGCCGAGAGTCAGAAACTCACGATGGGCTGGGCGATGCTTGCGATCTTGCCGCTGATGGTGCTGGTGATCCTTCTAGAGGACCCGAACGGCATCCTCGGCCAGGTCATGACCTGGATCCCTTTCACCTCGCCTCTGACGGTGATCATTCGTCTTTCGGTGGAGCCCTCGGGGGTCGCCTGGTGGGAAGTCAGCGGCGCCATCGCCGTGTTGTTCGTTTCGATATGGGTTGCGATTCGATTGGGCGCGCGCTTGTTTCGCGTGGGGTTCCTGCTGACAGGATCCCGGCCATCGCTGGCGGAGCTCTGGCGCCAGTCGCGCTAAGAGAGCGTCAGCGTTCACGCGGGACGCCCCAGGCGTCGAGGTACACACGGGGCGCGGAAAAACCCGACGGGGGTTTCACGGGACGGGGCGGCCTGCAAGAGTGGCCGGAAGGACTGGGGAGGTCAGGCCACGCACGCCGCCCCTCGGTGCGGCGCGCCAATCGGGGGTGGTTGCTGTCGTGCCGATTGTCACTTCGCACGCCCGCTCCAACCCCCATCGCGTTTTTCCGCGCCCCTCATGAACGACTCTTTGCGAAAGAAGGGCTGCGCCACTGTCAGTACGCACAGGACCCAGGTTACAAGCCATGCGCGGCAGCGCGAGCCCAAAGGGCGAAGCCCGGCGCGAATGCGCCGCCAAGCCCCGGCGAAGCCCGGGGGCGCGGAGGGAGGATTACGGGTGGGGGTGGGCGGGTGGATTTAACTAAAACCTCCCGACGCCGATCGCGTTCAGCGACACTGCGCTGCGTTCACTCGCTGTCCACCGCGCCAGGTGCGGGTAGATCCAGCTCTTCGACCAGCCTTCCCATATCAACCTCCGCGGCCGAGTAGACGGACACCTTCATTGCGTTGAAGTCGATCACGCTGAACGTTTGCTCGTCCTTGCGGTGGAGCGTTCCGGCGTTGATCACCGTGACTCCTGGGAATGGGCGGATCATGCGCTGGTGGGTGTGGCCGCCGATCATGAACTGAACGCCGTCGTCGAGCATCAGCTCGCGCAGCGTGGGCATGTCTTGCAGGGCGTAGCCGCGAGTGTCTGGACGTAGCCAAGCTTCGTCGTCCGCGCCGACGCCGTGGCAGAGCATCGCCTTGCCGGCGGGCGTATCGTAGAGCCTCGTCTGGCGGAGATTCTCGAGGAACTCGGCCGAGCCCTCGTTGACGCCTTCGGTGGCGTCCGCGACGTCACGGCGCTCGCCCTCGAGGAACCAGCGCTCGTGGTTGCCCGCGACGCACTGCACCTCGCGCGCCCGAAGCGTTGCGAGGGTCTCGTCGGCGTCCCCGGGGCCGTCGACGAGGTCTCCGACGCAGAGGATCGCGTCGACGTTCATCGTCTCAAGCGCGTCGAGCACTCGAGCGAGCGTTTCGGACTCGCAGTGAACGTCGCCGACCACTCCTACCCGGGCGACCCTGACCGTGCTCTTCACCATCTCAACGTAGGAGCTTTTGCCATACCGCGCCAAGAACCATGCGGCTGGTGCTCCTCCCCCTCGTGTTGTAGACCCGGCTCCATGCTGGACCTCCGCTATGTGAGCGAAAACCTTGCCGATGTGAAGGCGGCGCTCGCCCGCCGCGGCTTCTCCGACGCCACCCTGCTCGACCGGCTCCATGGGCTTGCCGAAGAGCGTCGGAACGCGATCGCCAACCTCGATGCCCTCCGGCAGAAGCGCAACGAAGCGAGCCAGGCGATGAGCCAGGTTGCCGACAAGAAGTCGGGGGAGTTCCAGGTCAAACGTGACGAGCTTCGCGCGCTCGGAGACGAGATCAAACGAGGTGAAACCCGCCAGGCGGAGACCGAAGCGGAGCTCGAGGAGATCCTCCTGAATCTTCCAAACCTGCCGCGCGCCGACACCCCGGATGGGCTGACCGAGGCGGACAACGTCGAGCAGCGCGTCTGGGGCGACAAACCGTCGTTCGACTTCGATGTTCGCGACCACGTCGAGATCGGAACCAAGCTCGGCATCTTGGATTTCGAGCGAGCCGCAAAGATCAGTGGCTCTCGATTCGTCGTGCTCCGAGGGTACGGGTCTCGCCTCAATCGCGCGTTGATGCAGCTCATGCTCGACGTGCACACGAGCGAGCACGGCTACGAAGAGGTGTGGCCACCAGTCTTGGTGAAAGACAGCGCGATGCGCGGCACGAGCCAGCTTCCGAAGTTCGCGCAAGACGCGTTTCGTATCGCCAAAGACGAAGAGTGGGAAGCGCAGGCCGGGGCCCAGGGTCACGACCTCTTCTTGGTACCCACCGCCGAGGTCCCGATCACGAACCTTCACGCCGACGAGATCATCCCCGAAGCCGAGCTCCCTCTCGGCTACGCCGGCTACACGGCCTGTTTCCGAAGCGAAGCCGGGAGCTACGGAAAAGACACACGCGGGATGATTCGCGTGCACCAGTTCGACAAGGTCGAGCTCGTTCGCTTTTGTCGTCCCGAAGACGGCGACGCGCAGCTACGAGTGCTCACCGGTCATGCCGAGGCGATCCTCCAGAAGCTCGGGCTCCACTATCGCGTCGTGGAGCTCTGCGCCGGTGACATGGGCTTTGCCGCGCAGAAGTCCTACGACCTCGAGGTCTGGCTTCCGGCCCAGAACGCCTACCGTGAGATCTCGAGCTGTTCGTGGTTCGGCGATTTCCAGACCCGTCGCATGAAGACCCGATTTCGGCCCGGGCCCAAGGGCAAACCTCAGCTTCTCCATACGCTAAACGGCTCGGGCCTCGCCATCGGTCGGACCTTGGTCGCGATTCTCGAACAGTACCAGCAAGCCGATGGAAGCGTCACGGTCCCCCAGGCGCTGGTGCCCTACATGGGTGGCATCGAGCAGATCCTGCCGGCGTAGATGAACACGCTTCACATTCAGCGCGACGTACCTCTTGCTCCGCTCACCACGCTCGGGCTCGGCGGCTCGGCAAGAGCTTTCGCGCGCGTCGAGAACCAAGCGGATCTTCTCGACGCCCTCCGCTGGGCTGCCGACAACAGCGTCCGCATCGCCGTCCTCGGCGGCGGGTCCAATCTGATCGTCCCCGACGAGGGCTACGACGGGATGGTGATCCAAATGGCGATCGCCGAGCTCGACTTTCGCGCCAACGGACGCGTTCGAGCGGGCGCCGGCGTGCCTTGGGAGACGCTTGTCGATGGTGCCGTGTCGCGCGGATGGGCGGGGGTCGAATGTCTCACGGGGATCCCGGGCTCGACGGGCGCGACGCCGATTCAGAATGTCGGCGCGTATGGGCAAGAGGTCGCCGAGGTGGTCGAGCGCGTCCACGTCGTGCGCTGCGACACCTTCGAGCCCGCAGAGCTTGCCACGGTAGAGTGCGGCTTCGCCTATCGCGACAGCCTATTCAAGCGCGATCCGGGGCGCTTCATCGTGACCGCGGTGGATTTCGCGTTGCGGCCCCGAGGTCAGGCGACGCTTCGCTACGCGGAGCTCGTGAAGGAGGCCCCCCCCGGGGCTTCCTTGAGCGATGTGCGGAACACCGTGCTCGACTTGCGCCGCAGGAAGTCGATGGTCATCGACCCAAACGACCCGAACAGGCGCAGCGCGGGCTCGTTTTTCCTGAACCCGATCGTTTCATCCGCCGAGGCGGATGGTCTTGCTGGGCAGGCCGCGAGCACGGGCCTCGTGACTTCGCCAAGCGAGGTCCCTCGCTATCCTGCGGGCGGCGGCCGGACGAAGCTCGCTGCCGGCTGGCTCATCGAACATGCGGGGATCTCCAAAGGGACGCGCAGCGGTGCGTTCGGCGTCTCGAGCAAGCATGCGCTCGCCCTGGTGCACCACGGCGGCGGAACGACCGCCGAGCTCCTGACGTTTGCCGCTCAAATTCAGCGCCAGGTTTACGAGCGCTTTGGCGTGACCCTCGAACGAGAGCCGCGGCTCCTCGAGTAGCGCTACTCGCCCGCGAACGGGTCGCTGTACGCGGGGTTGGTCAGCAGGTCTTCGTCGCTCAACGCATGCAGGAAGGCGATGATGTCCGCCTTCTCCTGCTCCGTCATCACGAAGCCGTTCAGCAGCGAGCTCTTGTTCGGGTTCAGCATGCCGTCGCCCGCGTTCGGGCCGCTCTCGATGAGTCGACCACCGCGCGCGTAGTGATCGAGCACCTCTTCGAGCGTTTCGATCGAGCCGTCGTGCATGTAGGGCGCCGTGAGCGCGATGTTCCGGAGGCTAGGTGGCTTGAACCGGCCCTTATCCTCGGGGAGGCCCGTCATGTCGTAGAGACCTTCGTTGCCGACCGGATAGCTGCCGTCGTCATCGAGGTTGTAGAGGCCGTTGTTCATGAAGAACTTCTGGTCGAAGACTTGGCCCGCGTCGTCCGACGATTGCGAGAACAAAAAGCCGCCGTGGCAGTGAAAACACTCGAAGGCATCTTCGACGCCGGCCGCGTTCGCGCCGCCGAAGAACAGGGCCATCCCGCGCTGCTCGGAGTCGTTGAGCGCCGTCCGGTCACCCCCTTGCCAGCGGTCGACCTTGGAACTGAAGCTCACCACCGAACGCTGAAAGGCGGCGATCGCTTTCGTGATGCTGTCGAGCGTGATCGGGTCGGCATCGTCCGGGAAGGCATCGGCGAACATCTCCGGGTACCGCGGGTCATCCCGCATGCGACGAAGGAGCTCGTCTTCCATGTTCGCGAGCCCTAGCTCGACCGGGTCCTCACCGAACATCGGCACGAGCGCCTGTTTTTCGAGGCGAACCATCACCTCGTTCGCCCAGGTGAGCGAAGCGGCGTACGCGACGTTGGCGATGCTCATCGAGCTACGCGGGTGAATCTGCCCTGTCGAACCCTCGGCTTGCGCGAGCCCGTCGGTAAACGCGAGCTTCTGCTCGTGGCAGCTTCCGCAGCTTTGGGTTTGGTTGCCGGAGAGTTGCTTGTCGTAAAACAGGAAGCGCCCGAGCTCCACCTTCGCAGGCGTCATGGGATTGTCTTCGGGGATGCGCGGAAGCGGCACCGTATCGGGAACGTCCCAGACCCATTCCTGCGGCGCGGATGCGGCGTCGCTACTGCCGCATCCGGCCCCGAGCAGGATCAAGATAAGAATAAGAGGGATGGTTCGCATTTGGAGGTGGGATTGGGGTTGGTTCCCCCGGTCGGGGTTAGTCGACCGAGAAAAATGTCTGTGGACCTGAGGGCTCTGCGCCTCCGAACGGAAGTCCGAGGTTGTTGAACAGCGGAGCGCAATCGCTGTCGTTCGGGCCTGCCATGCAGCCGACCGGGGTTTCGGGTTGGTTCTCGTCGAGCGCCGCGCCCTCGACCAGCGCCGCGAAGTCCGCGACGACGACGTTGCTTCCCGGATCGAAGCTGTCGAAGTCGACATTGACCCGGTTGGGCGTGGTGCACTCGGTCGTTCCCCCTGAGACCGGGTCACCGTCGCAGCCGGTGCTCCCGAGGTGCATGCGCCAGTCGGCCATGCTGAAGTTGCCGGAGTCGATGCGGAGGAACTTGTAGCCGCCCTGCCAGTTCCAGCTCATCGAGGTGAGGTTCAACGGTGATGGGGCGGTGGCTGGATTGTCGTGGTTCACTTCGAACGGGACGCCCATCTCGAAGCGAATGCCGTCGTAGCTTCCTGCGGGAACCGTGCCGCTCAGAGTCGTGTTCGTCGGCTCGGTGCCGAGGTCGGTACAACCGTCCTCGAAGTCGATGAGCGTGGTGCCTTCCGCCTGCCAGTCGTTGTCGTTGAGCGTGACCGCGACGTAGTCGCCGGCCTCGTTCTTCAGCTCGACGCTCTGCACGTAGAAGCGGAAGTCGCTGATCTGGAGCGAGGTGTCATCGGCCCCGAGGTTGTCGTAGGTGTCGCCGCACACGAACGGTTCGGCGCCGACCACGGCCTCGAACGTGATCGTCACGTCCTGGGGGCCCGTGCCACCCGCGCCGCCTTCGCCGCCTGCACCTGAGCCCGAGCTGTCGCTACATCCGACGCTAGCCAAGGAGAGCGCCGCAAAAAGGATCACTAGTTTCTTCATTACTCATCTACTCCGCGGTCTCTAGAGCCCGTCCTGCCCAGTGGACAGGACAGCTCGCAACGACGACCGTACGTTTTCGGTTATCTGTTGTTGCACCGCGTCCGAAGATTGCAGTGCAAAATCAATGCCATCGAACCAGCTCGTGTGGTCGATTTGGATGGAGACGCTCTCGAGACCGGGGGTGTCGAACACCAGCGGGCGATCGAAGAGCATCTCGCAGTCGAAGACCTCCCAGATGCGGGCCACCAGGGGCGATGCCTCGTCGCTGGTGGTGTCCGAGATCTGTCCCGCAATGAGGACGCTCAGCTGCATCATCTCGAGGTTTTCGTCCGTTAAGCCGGCGGCGTCCGGGTCAGCCGGCATCGAGAGGACACGGATCCCGCAGTAGCGTCCGGGGGGCGGCTTCAAGGTCCCGGCGAACTCGGGCGTGCCCGCGCTCTCCATCAGGTCGATCACGAGGGGCACGCCGAGGCTCGTAGGCGTGTCGAGGACGTGCGCTTTCGCCCGGGCTGGCGCGAAGAGCTGCAATAGATCCGCGACAAAATTGTCGCACCGGATGAGCTCGACCTTCCCCACGGCGATGAGCGCGCGGCTCAGCCCGACCCGGTATCCGAGGTCGGTGCGGATCTGCGCAGGCGTCGCCGACGGCTGATACGCGACGTCGACCTCGATGCCATCGCTCACCCGCATGCAGTGCGGCAGCGAGAGCATTGCGAAGAACGCAAACACGAGCGGCAGTTTAGATGTCATAAATCAACCCTGCCGTGAACGCGAAACCCTCGCGATGGGTGCCGTCGAGCCGTTGGACCATGGGAAGCGCCCCTGTCGCGTGCACCATGATCTTTTCGTGCGGAAGCCCGACGATGCCGAGCGTGCCGTACGTGATGTTGCCTCCCGTGTTGGGGTCGCGAACGCCTCCGATGTAACCCGGGCCATCGACGCGGAACTCGACGCCCAGCTGGAACGCGAGAAAGGTCCACGGCTGGTATTGGCCGAGCAGGGTTTGCCGGAAGCTCGTGCTCGCGCGCGTATCGGCGGTGCCGGTCGTTGGGATGATCGCCATCGAGGAGACGAAGAGCGACCAGGGGTTGATGAACATCGCATACGAGGCGCCCGCGATCGGGTCCCATGAGCCGGTGCCCACTTGGAACTCGAGGGGCAACGGCTGGCCTCCCTGGTCGTACTCGATCGTGCTGGTCGGAAACTCGAGGCCGCCGATCAGGCTTACGAGGTGCCGCGGTGCGAACTTCCGGTCGCGCCACACGACCCCGCGCACGCGGAGGTCCAAGTCCCCAGGCGCCCAGACGCTCGCCTCGGCGAGATTCACTTCGGTGATCAGTCGATGAACGACGGGCATCATGAGCGATAGGCTCACGCGATCGGTGGGCGAGTACGCGGCCGCAAGCTCCATTCGCTGCTCTGACAGGTTGAGCTTGTCGACGTCGCTGTCGCCGATGCTGTCGGTGCGAGAACGCACCGCCGCTGATGCCCGGACGCGGTGGGCCTTCGGCTGCTCGAAACCCACGACCGTGAGGGTTGGGTCCCCCACCGAGCACGTTCCGCATGCGGATGCACCGGAGGCCACCCACATCGGCGCGACGAGCGCCGCGATCGCCCAACAACCCTTCACGAGCCGGAGGTTAGGGCCGCGAACGAGCAGACTGTACGTGGCAAATCGTCGCAGCCCGGAGTCGGCGGCGAACGGCCGTGAGGGCGGCAAAGCCCCGTTTCTACGGGAGGAATCAGCGGCGGGTCGGGAACTTAGCGAGCTTGCGCTGGAGCGAACGCCGGTGAATTCCCAATCGTTCCGCGGCTTTCGTGATGTTGCCGTCGCAGTCCGTCAGCACCCGTTGGATGTGCTCCCATTCGACTCGCGCAAGCGACGGCGTCACGGGTTCGGAGCCCTCGCTCAGCGTGGCCGCGTCGCCCGGCTCGGCGTTGTCGCGGTCGAAAGCCGCGATTACCTCGTCGACGTCTGCGGGCTTCGTCAAGTAGTGAGTCGCCCCGAGGCGCATCGCTTCGAGCGCGGTCGCGATGCTCCCGTACCCCGTGAGAACGACGACCTTGGTGGCCGGGTCGATCCGATTGAGCTCGCGCACCACCTCGAGCCCGGACTTCCCGGGCATCCGAAGATCGACGACCGCGAACTCGGTGCTCTCTTCGGAGGCGATGGCGAGGGCAGCGTCGTAGCCGTCGGCTTGCTGCGCTTCGTAGCCGCGCTCCTCGAACGCCCGCGCCATGCGGGAACGAAGCCGATCGTCGTCGTCGACGAGGAGAACGGAGGGCTTTGGGTTGGCTTTGACGTCGGTGTCGTTCATGCGCGTTGGGGGAGCACGACTCGAATCGTCGTGCCGCGGTCGGTCGCCGACTCGATCAGCAGCTCCCCGCTCAACGAGTCTACGAGCGTACGCGCGAGGAACAACCCCAGACCCATACGGTCGCCCACCTGCTTGGTCGTGAAGAAGGGATCGGTCGCCCGCTTGATCGCCTCTTCGTCCATGCCGTGACCTTCGTCGACGAAGCTGAGCTCCACCGCGGCGGGCCGCCTGCTCACTTCGAGCGAGACGCGGCCCCGCTCGCACGCGTCGAAGCCGTTGCGCGCGATGTTCTCGGCCATCTGGAGCAGGGCCTCACGCGGCGCGTCGATCGTGTCGACGCTGCTGCGGGTCTCCCATCGAGAGGCTTGCTCCGCGTCCAGGCGACTTCGGACTTCCGCGAACAGGTCTTCGACGAGAATCGAGGTGATCGCCTCGCCAATGTGTTCTCCACCCGCGGCCGCCATGCGATCGAGCACGATCCGACAACGCGCGAGCTCCTCGCGGATGAGCTTCGCGTCCTCGAGCAGCTCTCCGGCGCCCGGGATCTTCTTCGCCTGCCGCTCCATCTCCTTGGCGGCCACCGCGATCGTGCCAAGCGGTGTTCCGAGCTCGTGCGCCGCGCCTGCCGCGAGCGTTGCGATCGAAGCGAGCTTCCCCCAACGGTGCGTTCGCTCCTCGGCTTCGGCGAGAGCGCGCTCGCGCCGGCGGAGCTCGAGGGAAAGCTGGCTGACGAAATAGGTGATCAGCGCCACCGCGAGCACCAAGGCGATGAACATGCCGTAGAGGTGACCCTGGAAGCCTTCCCCATGCCCCGCGTGCCCGAGGTGCGGGCTCGGCACCTGGAACACGAAGAGCGCGGCGAACGATACGATCGAAAGGCCGGCGATGGCCCATGTCCACCGGGGCGCGAGCATCACGGCCGACATCGCGATGTAAACGACGTAGATGATGCTGAAGGGATTGGTCGAGCCGCCGGAGAAATAGAGGAGCGCTGTCAGGAGCTCCACGTCGAGGATCAGGAATGCGCCGAGATGCCCGGCGCGCCCCTTGCGAGACGCCAGCCATGCGTTGGATGCGACCCCCACCGCGACCAATGACCACATCGGCACGACAGGGAGCTCCACCCCGAGCGCCTGGGTCGCAACGACGATCGACGCTGCGACGATGGCGATCGCGCCCCAACGCATGCGGGCCAACCACTCGGCGCCGGCGGCGCTCGGCCGGTTCTCCGCGGTCACGACTCGGTCTGGGCTCCGCCTTCGGCAGGCGCGTCCAAGTCGACGTTCCCGTACATCGCTTCAGCGATCTTGTAGGCACTGAGCTCGAGAGTCTCGAGCGCATCTTTGATGGCGATCGCGTCGCCTTCCTGGATGCAAAGGTGCAGCGATTGGATGTCCGCCTCGACCTGCGCGACGACCTCCTCGGCTACCAGCTCGCGGCACTCGGCGACTGCGCGTTCGCTCGTGTAGAGGAGCGCTTCGGCAGCGTTCCGGAGCTCTGCCAGCTCGCGACGTTTCTGGTCGCTGGTCTTGTAGGCGTCGGCCTCGCCGATGATTCGCTCGATGTCCTGCTCGGTCAGGCCGCTCGAGGCGACGACGCGAATGTTCTGCTCTCGTCCGGTGCCGAGGTCCTTCGCGCTGACATTGACGACGCCGTCCGCGTCGATGTCGAAGGTCACTTCGACCTCCGGGACGCCGCGCGGAGCCGGCAGGATCGGAGACAGCTCGAACTTTGCGAGCGACTTGTTGTCGTCCGCCATGTCGCGTTCGCCCTGAAGCACGTGAATCGGCACGAACGACTGGTTGTCGACGCTGGTCGTGAAGATCTCTTTCGCTTTCGTCGGGACGGTCGTGTTCCGCGGAATGAGCTTGTGGAAGACACCTCCACCGGTTTCGACGCCGAGGCTCAGCGGCGTCACGTCGAGCAGAAGAACTTCTTGGACTTCGCCGGTCAGCGCAGCGCCTTGCAGAGCCGCGCCCATGGCGACGACCTCGTCGGGGTTGACGCCTTTGTGCGGCTCCCTTCCAAAGAAGTCTGCGACCTTCGACTGCACCATCGGCATGCGCGTCTGGCCGCCAACCAGGAGCACCTCGTCGATCGCTTCCCGTTTGATGCCGGCGTCGTCGAGCGCTTGCTGGCAGGGCCCGAGCGTACGGTCGATGATCTCCGACACCAGGATCTCGAGCTCGCTGCGCTTCACGGTGGTCTCGAGATGTTTCGGCCCGGACGCGTCTGCTGCGATGAACGGAAGGTTGATCTCGGTCTCGCGCGCGGACGAAAGCTCGTGCTTGGCCTTCTCGGCCTGTTCTTTGAGGCGTTGCAGGGCGACGCGATCTTCTCGAAGATCGATTCCCGTCTGGCCTTCGAAGCGTTGCGCGAGCTCTTCGACCAGGGCGTTGTCGAGGTCTTCGCCGCCGAGATGTGTATCGCCCGAAGTCGACTTCACGCTGAAGACGCCATCGGCGATCTCGAGGATCGAGATATCGAACGTGCCGCCACCCAAGTCGTACACCGCGACGCGTTTGCCTTCATGCTCCTCGAACCCGTACGCCAGAGCGGCCGCCGTGGGCTCGTTGATGATGCGCCGCACCTCGAGCCCTGCGATCTTTCCGGCTGCGATCGTTGCAGAGCGCTGCGCGTCGTTGAAGTACGCCGGGACCGTGACGATCGCCTCGCTCACGTCCTCTCCGAGGTACGACTCGGCCACCTCGCGCATCTTCTCGAGCACCATCGCCGAGATCTCGGGTGGCGAGTACTGGTGGTCCCCAATCTGCACCCAAGCGTCCCCGCGTTCGCTTTGGACCACCTTGTACGGAACCACTCGCGCATGCTTCACCGCGGCTTCCGCCGCGAAGTCGAGCCCCATGAGTCGCTTGATCGCAAAGACGGTGCTCTCGGGGTTCGTCACCCCTTGGCGTTTCGCCACGCTTCCAACCCGCCGCTCGCCGTCTTTGGCGAACGACACGACCGAGGGGGTCGTGCGGCTGCCCTCGGCGTTCGGGATGACTTGCGGCTCCCCGTTGTCGACGAAAGCGACACACGAGTTGGTCGTCCCTAGATCAATACCAATGATTTTCCCCATCTTGCCCTAGGACTCTTTATAGCCCGAGGCGAGGGTTTGTCGCATCTGCGGAGTGTTTGGGCCCCGGTCCTACTGGCCCTCGGAGGACCCGCCGCCCTGATCATCCGTCCGGGTCGGGGGCTTCGCCACCACGACCATCGCCGGCCGCAAGAGCCTCTCTCCGAGGTAGTAACCGGGCACGATCTCCGAGACGATGGTGCCCGGCGCGTGCTCGTCGGTCTCTTCCTGCTGCATCGCGTCGTGGCAGGTCGGGTCGAATTGGTTGCCCACGCCCGGCACCCGCTTGAGTCCTAGTCGGTTCGCGATGTCATCGAATCCCCGAAGCACCATGTGCACGCCATCCGCGACCGCCGCGACCTCGGTTGCGTCGCTCATCGCGCCTGCGGCGCGCTCCAGGTTGTCGACGATCGGCAGCACCTCACGCAAGGTATCTTCGATGGCTCGGCGCCGAACCTCCTCGACCTCCTTGCGGGATCGCTTCCGGAAATTGTCGAAGTCGGCGGCGATGCGCAGAAGCTGCTCTCGCATGCGATCACGCTCGCTGTGGGCCTTCTCGAGCTCAGTCGGCTCTTCCGCCTCCGGGAAGATCACATCGCCCACTTCCTCTTCACCCTCGCCGTTTTGCCCGTTCTCGGGCTTGTCCCCCGCGTTTTCGCTCATCTCTCCGTCCGTGTTCCTTTAGGACTGCTTTGAACTCCCTGGGAGCCGCCCATCGAGGACGTCACTCAACAGGTTGGCCGCAAAACCGACCAGCGGCACGTACTTCCTGTAGTCCATTCGCGTCGGTCCGACGATGCCAAACGACCCGATGCGCGAACCATCCCGCCGGTAGGGGCTCGAGATGACGCTGATGTCGCGGATGTCTTCGAGGGCGGCCTCCGAGCCGATGAACACCTGCACACCGTCCGCGAGTAGGGTCTGCTCGAGGAGCTGCAGGAGCTTCTGCTTCTCTTCAAAAGCGCTCAAATAGCCGCGGATCTTCTCGACGTCGCCGAATTCGGGGCGGTCGAAGAGCGCTCCCTGCCCCTCGATGAGAACTTGGGTCTCTTCCATTTGGCCCTGGACGGTCGCTTCGACCATCTTCTGGGCCTGGCTGCGGAGCAACTCGTACTGCCCTTGCTCGGTGGCGAGTCGCACGGCGAGCGCGTCCCGAATCGCGCGGAGGGTCTTCCCCTGGACCAGCTCCCGAAGGTAGTTGTTCACTCGCTCGAGGCTCTGGTCGTCGATCTCCAGCGCGGTGACGACGACTCGGTTCTCGACCCCGCCGGAGCGTGTGACCAGTACGGCGAGCGTACGACCCGCGGAAAGGCGCATGAATCGAAGCTGCTCGAGCGTAGCCTCGAGCACGGGCGGTTGGGCGATGATCGTCGCAGTCCCGGTGAGTCGGCTGAGAAGCTGCCCGGTTTCGCGGACCGCGTCGTCGCCTGGCGCGAGATCACGAACACGCTGAATCAGTGCCGTACGGTGTGCCTCGGAGATCTCACCCGCGCTTGCCATCGCATCGACGAAGCAACGGAAACCCGCGTCCGTCGGGACGCGCCCCGCGCTCGTGTGCGGTTGGTGTAGGAGCTCGGCGTCCTCGAGGTCCGCGAGCACGTTTCGAATCGTGGCCGGCGAGAGCTGGATTGCGTACCGCTTCGAGAGAAGGCGTGACCCGACGGGCTTGCCGGAGGCGATGTACTCGGTCACCACCGCGAACAGAATCCCTCGGTGGCGCTCGTCTAATGTGACCGTCACGTTCCCCTTGAAAGTAAGAGCTTGGCCCGTTCTGTCAAGCCTTTGAAAGACCGCAGAAAATTGGGCCGAGAGCGAGGCTTGCGGCAGGCTCGCGGCGTGCGACCGACTGCGGCTCTCCTTCCGTTCTCGCTGATGGTGATGGCGATCATGACCGTCCCGACGCTCGTACTCGACGAACAGGGGCTGCCCCGCTACCGACACCTTCGCTCCGAGGTCGGCGAGCTCCGCGAGTCCAACGAGGAGCTCCTCCGTGAGATCGCCGAGCTCAAGAGCGAGATCGACGCCCTTCGCTCCGACACGACCTACATCGAGCGGATCGCCCGCGACGAGCTCGGGATGGTCCGCGAGGAAGAGTTCGTCTTCCAGTTCCCGCCGCGGTAGGTGGGCCCGGCGCCCACATCCGAGCGCTTTTCTTGCTGAACGAATGGGAGCGGGCGTAACACCAGGTTGATGACCGCCCTCGTCCAGGCAGCGCTTCGCGTCCGGCGCACTGCGCGGTCTAGCTGGGGCCTCGGCGGCGCGTTCGTCCTCGCCGCGTTTCTGCTCGCAGGCTTCTTCGTCCCCGGCAGTCGCTCGTTCGGCTGGGGGCACGTCGCTTGGGTTGGCGCGTGGCTCGGCTTGTTCGGTCACCGCGCGCGCAGCGTGCGGCGACATGGAACGGACCCGAGGTCGGCGTTCGAGCTCGGTGTCATTCTACTCGTCGGCGTGTTCGCGCTGATTCAGTTTCGCGGCGGCGTCGAAAGCCACCTCTACCCGCTCTCCTACGTAGCCGTCGCCCTAGTCGCTTCGTTTTCATTCGGGCGGGCCGCGCTCGGCATCATCGCGTTCGCCGTTGCACTCGGCTTTGGGGTCGCGTTCTTTGGCGAGGGTGTCGCGGACCCGAGCATTCTCGGGCTCAATGCGTTCTTCGCCGCGTGCTTCGGGGCGCTCAGCCGCGTGTTCACTCGCGCCGAAATCGTTCGCGTTCGCCGCAGCTCGAAGCGTGAGCTCGCCGCACACCGGGAAAAGGCGCTCGATGACATGAGGCTCTTCCGCCTGGTGGCGCCCACTTCTGACGGCGTCCGGGACGAGGAGCGCCTCTACCAGACCAGCGTCCAGGAAGTCCGCCAAGCGCTCTATCACGCGCTTCAACTCCTGCACCAAACGCTCGAGCTCCACACCTGCATCTTGTTGATGCCGGGTGACGACGCAGAACAGCTTCGGATCGCCGAGCTGATCACCGAGAGCGACGAAATTGCCGACGGGCCCTTCACGCTCGGAGCCGGCGCCGTCGGAGCGGCGGTTCGTCGCCAGGTGACGACCAGCCTCCACCCAATTCGGCCCGGATATCGCGGGATTTGTTACTATCGAGGCTTCGCTGCGGTCAGCGCGTTCATCGCCGTCCCCGTCCTCGAGCGTGGGAACCTCCGGGCGGTCTTGTGCGCGGATCGGACGGTCGACCGGCGGTTCAGCCCGCGCGAAGAAGAGCTCCTTCGCGAGAGCACATCGCACATCCTCCGGGCCTTCGAGAACGAGCGCGTGTTCATGGCGCTCGAGGCGGCGAAGCGCGAGCAGGAGATCTTGTACAGAGCGTCGCAGTCGTTGAGCACGGCGTTGACACAGGATGCCGTCATGGAAGTCGGTCTCGCGGCAGCCACCGAGATTGCGCCCCACGACTTCGCCGCCATCACCGAGTACCAACCCGAGGGCCGTCGGCACATCGTCAAGCGCGCCGTCGGCGAGCAGGGGTCGGAGCTCCAAGGCCTTCGCTTCCGTGACAACGCCTCACTGACCGCGATGGTGGTGAAGAACCGGCACTACTTGCCGTACCGTGGTGAGTTCGACGCCAAGCACCAGGTGCTCTTCACCAAGAAGGCCAAGCTCAAGGGCATGGAGTCACTGCTGGTGCTGCCGCTCGTGGTTCGCGAGGAGCCGATCGGCACCTTGGTCGTTGCCGCCCGGGCGCCTGCGGCGTTTGGCAGGTCGGTTCGCGAAACCCTCCAGGCGCTCGGCAACCAGCTCGCGGTCTCGCTGGCGAACGCGCGCGCTGTGCGGCAGCTCGAGGAGCTCGCGACGACCGACGGGCTGACCGGGTGCCTCAACAAGCGGGCCTTCCTCACCGAGCTGAGCCAGAAGCTGATGGCGGCGCAGCGCTTCGGCCGAAAGCTCTCGCTGATCGTCACCGACCTCGACCACTTCAAGGCGGTCAACGACACCTACGGTCATGCGGCGGGCGACAGGGTGCTGCAGGAGCTCGGCCGCGTTCTAAAGCGCGTGAAAAGAGAGACCGATTTGGTCGCGCGATTTGGCGGCGAGGAGTTCTGCGTGCTCTGCGAGGAGACCGATGCCCGCGGCGCCCAACTGCTCGCAGAGCGCGTCCGAGAAGAGCTTGCCGGCACCGAGCTTCAGACCGAGCTCGGCGCCCTCCGGGTCACCGCCTCCCTTGGAGTCGCGACCTTCCCGGACCACGCCAAGAGCGCTGAGGAGCTCTTTTCACAAGGCGACAAGGCCCTCTACGCAGCCAAAGACCAGGGCCGCAACCGCGTCTGCACTGTCTAGGCCCGAAGAGGCGCTAGAAGCGCCTCAGCTCGAGTGTTCGGGGGTCGAGCATCCATTGGACGCGGCCCTTGCCCTCGTCGACCGTCAGTAGACACACCGACGACGGACTGAACGACGGAGCGTGCGCGAGCCGCCCGAGATGCGCTGCGAGGACGCCAACCTTGGGCATGTGGGTGACCATGACGATGATGTCGTCGTCGCCGGTGTGGTCGAGCGGCTCGAGCGCCTCTGCGGTCGTGCCCTCTTCGGTCGACAAAGGCCGGTGCACGCGCAGCGGGCCGTCGAAGCCGGGCTGCATCGCCGCGAGAATCTCCGCGGTCTGCACCGACCGCACCAGTGGGCTCGTGTAGACGCAGTCGTAGCGCAAGTCCATTCTGCTGAGCATCTCGCCGATGGTGGTCACCGTCCGGCGTCCGGCGTCGGTGAGCCAACGATCGGAGTCGGATGAGCCCGGGCGCGGGTCCACCGCCTCCCCATGTCGCATCAGCAGCACGCGCATGAGGGCGAGTTTGCCACGCTTGCTACGTGTCGTCTCCCGGTCTGTGTGCCGATAGGGCGAAAGATTCCTCCGGCGCGAGCACGAGCCTTCGTCGCGCGTACAAAGCGAACCACAGGAGGCCGAGGCCGTACCAAATCGCCGCGCCGATGACGACCTTTCGGTACACCGGATCGGTCGCGAACAGCGTCACGAGAGTCACCACTGCGATCAGCAGGGCCAGTACGGCACCCGGCACACCGAGCGGGCTGCGGTACGGGCGCTCGATGTCGGGCAGCCGAACGCGAAGTAAGATGTAGGAGACCATCTGGAGCGCGTACGCGATCACGGCGCCGAACACGGCCATATTGAGCAGTACGGCGCCAACTGGATGATCCTGCCCGAGCGAGTGAATCCCAAACGCGACTGCGTACCCGAGGGCCGCGCCTACGAGGAGCGCGATGTGCGGCGTCTGCCGGCGGCGGTGCGTACGTGAAAGCCAGCGCGGGAAATAGCCGGCCCGCGACAACGAGAAGATCTGGCGGCCGTAGGCGAAGATGATGCTGTGGAAGCTCGCGACCAGGCCGGTCACGGCAACGAGCGCGAGGATCTTGGCGCCGATCCCTCCACCGAAGGTGGTCTTGAAGCCGTCGAAGAGCGGTTCCGCCGATGAACCGAGTGGGCCCGCCCCAGGCGCGATCCCGGCGTTGAGGAACAGCGTCAAGAACGCGGCCACGACCAAGGTGAACAAGCCGTAGAGCAAGCCGCGCGGAAGATCTCTCGCTGGAGCGTGCGCCTCCTCGGCCGCCAAAGGGAGCTGCTCGATCGCGAGAAAGAACCAAATCGCGAATGGGAGCGCGGAGAGAATCCCGCCCGGACCGTTTGGCAGCCAGCGCGTGCGACCTTCCTCGGGCTCGATGTTGAGCGCCCAGCTCATGTCGAAGTGCGGGATGGCGCTCACCCAGAACACGACCAACACGCCGAGCGCGAGCGCCGTGATCACCACGGTGAAACGGAAGGTGATTTCCACACCAGCCACGTTGAGGCCGACGAACATCGCGTACGCGCCGAGCCACCAGAGCGGCTCGGCGCTCGCAGGCGTGCCGAAGATCGCTCCCAAGTACCCCCCGATGCCCACCACGATCACGGCCGGGGTCAGGATGTATTCCATGTTCTCGGCGAGCCCCGTGATGTAGGCGCCCCAAGGCCCCATGGCCGAGCGCGCAAACGAGTACGCGCCTCCCGCGTGCGGGAGCGCGGCCGCCATCTCGGCGATGCTGAAGCAGAGACCGGCGTACATCGCCGTGATGATCACCGTAGCCAAGAAGAGGCCGCCGAAACCGCCTGCTCGGAGGCCGAAGTTCCAACCGAAGAAGTCGCCGGAGATCACAGCGCCAACGCCCAACGCCCAGAGCGACCACACCCCCGCGTAGCGGCGGAGCCCTCGCTCCGAGAAGTAGCGATCCGCAACCGAGTCGTACTCGACCCCCTGGCCCTTCTTCTTCATGGCGCGGAGTGTAGCGGTTTGGTGGGACTGGCGATAAGGTTCCGCGCATGTTGTCGATCGACCTCTCGGGGAAGCGCGCGTTCGTTGCGGGTGTCGCGGACGATGGCGGGTTCGGATTTGCGATCGCCAAGGCGCTCGCCGAAGCGGGGGCGTCGGTCTGCGTGGGGACCTGGCCGCCGGCGCTCGGTATCTTCGAAACGCTGCTCCGCCGGGGCAAGCTCGACGCGTCGCTTGAGCTGTCGGACGGAAGCAAGCTCGAGCTCGAGCGTGTCTATCCGCTCGACGCCGAGTACGACACGCTCGAAGATGCGCCCGAAGAGCTCCGCGCGCAGAAGCGCTACCGGGACCGCGGGGACTTCAGCATCGAAGGCGTGGCCCAGCGATTGCGCGAAGACTTTGGCGAAGGCTGCCTCGACATCGTCGTGCACAGCCTGGCGAACGGGCCGGAGGTCACCAAGCCGCTCATGCAGACGAGCCGTGCGGGGTACTTGGCCGCACATGGGGCCAGCGCCTACTCGATGGTCTCGCTCGCGCAGCGGCTTCAGCCGTTGATGCGCAGCAACGGCGCCTTTCTGGGGCTCACGTATCTCGCGAGCCGAGGCGTGGTCTCCGACTACGGCGGAGGGATGGCCTCGGCCAAGGCCGCTCTCGAGACCGACGCGCGCATGCTCGCGTTCGAGATGGGGCGGCAGTGGGGGCACCGAGTGAACTTGATCTCCGCGGGGCCCTTCGCTTCGCGCGCCGCCTCGGCGATCGGTTTCATTCACAAGATGATCGAGTACTACCGGATCAACGCGCCACTCCCGGACGCCCTGAGGGCCGAAGAGGTCGGGAACGCGGCGGCGTTCTTGTGCAGTTCGCTCGCGAGCGGGATCACCGGCACGGTGCTCTACGTCGACAAGGGCTACCACGCCATGGCGGTGCCGGCCGATGTCGAGGGCCTGATCGACACGCTCAAGGGCGGCTAGGCTGCAACGACTTCGTGCTGTGCCGTCGGCCGAATGCTCGTCGTTTCGGGCGCGACCTCGAGCGTGGCGGCGAGCATGCGCTCTGTACGAACCCGCTCAATCAGCCAGGGGTCTAGCGCGCGCATCAGAGCCCGCGCCGAGGGAGGCCGTCCGGCTGGATTTCGGCTCATCAGCTTGGCTACCAGGCTCTCGATTTCCGGGCCGAGGTGCGGGGCGAGGAAGCCGAGTCGAGGGGCATCCTCGCGGATGATCCGCCGAAGAACGGCCGTGACGTCGGGCCCTGTGAACGGGAGCTTCCCGGTCAACGCTTCGAACATCGTCACACCGACGCTGAAGAGGTCTGCCCTCGCGTCGACGAAGGGGTTGCCGCTGGCCTGCTCCGGTGACGCGTAGCTCGGCGTGCCGTAGACCCGGCCCCGCTCCCGGCCCCGCTCGTCCGCGGGCGCCGTGTCTGCGGCGCACACCCCGAAATCGAGAATGTGCAGGTCGAGCTCCCCGTAGGCGCCCCGATTCAAGAGGATGTGCTCGGGCTTGATGTCCCGGTGCACGTAGCCGTGCCGGTGAACGCTGTGCAGCACCGAAGCCAAGCGCGCCATGATCACGGCCACCTGCGCGGATCCGAGCGGGCCCCGTCGACGAAGGTAAGACGAGAGGCTCTCCGAGCGCATGTGCTTCATCACGAGGTAGGGCGATCCGTCGTAGAGCGTCCCATGGTCGATCACGGGGACGATGCCCGGATGGAACACCCGCCGGGCCACCTCGACTTCGCGCCGCACGCGGCTCATCAGATCCGGGTTTCCCGCGTGAGCGGGCCGGAGCGCCTTGATGACCACGCGTTCGAGCGTCGCCAGGCGCTCGGCCTCAAACACGATCCCGGTCCCCCCGGTGCCGATCGCGTGCCCGATCCGATAGCGGCCATCCAAGAGCCGTCCCCGAAGCTCACTCCGCTCAGTCGATGCCCCCATCGGGTGAAGACTCGGGCGCGTTGGGGGGAGGCGTCAAAAAAGCTGCGGACTGGGGGGCTCGGGGGCGGAAAGCACAATCTCGGCCCCAGGGGCCGAGATTCAGCGTCAGCGTCAGCGTCAGCGTCAGCGTCAGCGTCAGCGTCAGCGCCAGCGCCAGCGTCAGCGTCAGCGCCAGCGCCAGCGTCAGCGCCAGCGTCAGCGTCAGCGTCAGCGTCAGCGTCAGCGTCAGCGTCAGCGCCAGCGTCAGCGTCAGCGTCAGCGTCAGCGTCAGCGTCAGCGTCAGCGTCAGCGTCAGCGTCAGCGTCGGCGTCAGCGTCAGCGCCAGCGCCAGCGTCAGCGCCTGCGCCCTGCGGGCTCGGCGGGTTTTGGCTAGCTCCACCCGCACCCTCACCCGTATGCCTCCATCAGCGGCTTGGGCTTGGCGGCGCACTTGCGCCGGGCTTCGCCCTGCGGGCTCGCGGGGTGCCGGCTGGAGGGCTGTCGGGGGGTTGGCGGCGCGTTCGCGCCGGGCTTCGCCCTTCGGGCTCGCGGCCCTGCGTGTGTCTTGAGAGGTGCCGGCGTCAGCGTTCAGCGTCAGCGTTTCAGGCGGCCCAGACGTCTTGCTGTAGGCAGTCGATCCACTGAAGCGCCAGCTCCCGAGGCGGTAGGCCGGCGAGCTTCGCGATCTCTGCGTCCGGCTCGATCATCGTTTCTAGTCTGAGCTCCCCGATCGCGCGCTTTCGGGCCGCGGCGACGGATGCTTGCTCTGACTCCGTCAGGAGTGTGCAGAGGAACGCATCGACTCTTGCGGAGAGCTCCGCGTGGAAGATCTCGTCTTCCGACACCGTTCGCATCGCCTCCGCCACGATCGGGTCCGCAGCCGCGAGTGCCTGATAGCTGCCTGCGAGGGCGCCGAAGGTCTCTCGGACCGAGCCCTCGACGGCGTTCTCGATCGCGATGGAGCATGGGTCCCGGCGCTCAAGCGGTGCCACGGACGGCGCTTTCGGCTCCGCGCCGAAGTGCCGCGCGACGTCGGTCATCACCTCGGCGTGTCGCACCTCGTCCTGCGCCGCCTTCCGAACGTCCTCCACGAGCGCGGCTGGGGCGCCAAGCCTGTGCAGCTCGTCGGCTAGGCGTTCGAATGCGATCACGGCTGCGGCCTCCAGGGTGGCGATGCCCGCGAAGTGTGCCCCCACTGTCTTCGTCGAACCACAGGGCTCCGGCCGAGCGAGGCCGTCCGGACGCCGACCAATGCACACGCCCGACGACGAATCGTAGACCTCTGAACGGAGCTCCGTCACGCTGCCGTCCGCGCCGACCTGAAGAAGAAAGCGGCTGTACTCGATCGGATCGCAGTCGGCGGTGATCTGCGTGACGATCACTTCGTAGCCATCCGCTACGCGCCGCGCCGACCCAAGAGCCGGATCCCCACAGCGGATCGTTTTCCGATCAAACAGTGCCACCAAGAGCGCTTCCTGCGCCGTGTCGACCGTGCCGAGGAACTGCATCAGCTCTTCCTTGTCGGCGAAGGTCTCGACCACATCGCCCGACGTGGTGGTTAGATGAACCGCGTCGATCTCGGCTGCTGCTTCCACCAGCATTTCGCAGGTGTCCGAATCGCTCGCCATCGAGCAGGGCTCGCCGTCGGAGTCGATCAGGAACGCAAACGTGCCGGGGCCCACCACCACTCCGTAAACCGCAAGGTAGTCGTAGTCCGCGGAAGGATTGAGCCCTTGGGTTGCACGCCACTTGAGGGGACCCTCGCCAGCGCTCCCGCTGGCTGCACAAATCGGCAGGATCGCGTCCTCGGTATCGATCCACGGGTCGTCGCCGCATCCCGCGACCGCCATCGTCGAAGCCATCGCCGAAGCCCAAGCGAGCCCCCGAAGGTAGCGCCCGAGGGGCAACTTGCGATTCTGCTCGATCAGCGCGGCAAGGCGCGGAGAGGGCTGTTGAGTGTTCGTGTCGTGTTTCATCGATCCGCCCAGCCCGGCAAGTAGAACGATAGCTCAAGGAACAGCGCCAGCGCCAGTGGGCAGCGCCAGCGTCAGCGTCAGCGCCAGCGTCAGCGTCAGTGATCAGCGCCAGCGTTCAGCGCCCGCGTCAGCGTTCAGCGCCAGCGCCAGCGCCAGCGCCCGCGCCAGCGATCAGCGCCAGGGCCAGGGCCAGCGATCAGCGCCCGCGTCAGCGATCAGCGCCAGCGCCAGCGTTCAGCGCCAGCGCCCGCGTCAGCGTTCAGCGCCAGCGCCAGCGCCAGCGGCCAGCGTTCCGCGCCAGCGCCCGCGCCAGCGATCAGCGAAACGCAACTGGCGTCGGGAGGTTTTAGTTAAATCCACCCGCCCACCCCCACCACGTAGTTCAGCATCACTCTCACGCGAGTGGGCAGCGTGCCTCCGCGCCCCTTTGGGGCTTGGCGGCGCATTCGCGCCGGGCTTCGCCCTACGGGCTCGCGGGGTGCCGGCTGGAGGGTGGTCGGGGGCTTGGCGGCGCATTCGCGCCGGGCTTCGCCCTGCGGGCTCGCGCTGCCGCGCATCTCCTGAGAGGTGTCAGCGTCAGCGAACAGCGTCAGCGAACAGCGTCAGCGAACAGCGCCAGCGCCAGCGCCAGCGTCGGCGTTTCACGCGGCCCAGATGTCTTCTTGTAGGCAGCCGATCCACTGAAGCGCGAGCTCCCGAGGGGGTAGGCCAGCGAGCTTCGCGATCTCTTCGTCTGGCTCGATCATCGTTTCTAGCCGGAGCTCCGAGATGGCGCGCCTTCGAGCAGCGGCGACCGATTCGCGCTCGGACTCCGTGAGTAAGGTCTGGAGGAATGCATCTACTTTCGCCGACAGCTCGGCGTGGAAGAGTTCGTCTTCAGAGACGGTTCGCATCGCGTTTGCGACCATCGGGTCGGCGGCGGCGAGCGATTGGTAGCAGCCTGCGAGGGCGCCGTAGGTCTCGCGGATGCAGCCCTCCACGGCGTTTTCCACGGCGATGGCGTGCGCGTTCCGCGGTGACGCAGCCTCGACCTCCGGCGCTTCCGGTTCGGCGCCGAAGCGCCGTGCGACCTTCGTCATCACCTCGGCGTGTCGCACCTCGTCCTGCGCGGCCTTTCGGGTGTCGGCAACCAAGGCGGGCGGAGCGCCGAGTCGCGCGAGCTCCTCGGTCAGGCGTTCGAACGCGACCACGGCTGCGGCCTCCAGGGTGGCGATTCGCGCGAAGTGTGTGCCCGTGCGCGTATTCGAACGATCCGGCTCCCGCCGAGCGAGCCCGTCCGGACGACGGCCGATACACACCCCCCACTCCGAGTTGTAGACCTCGGATCGCAGCCTGGTGACCCTGCCGTCCGCGCTGACATGAAGAAGAAACCGGCTGTATTCGATCGGATCACAATCGTTGGTGATCTGCGTGACGACCACTTCATATCCATCGCTGACCTCGCGTGCCGATCCCAAGGTGGGATCCCCGCACATGGGCGCCTTTCCGTCGAACAGGGCAACCAGCAGCGCCTCTTGCGCGGTGTCGACCGTTCCCAGGAACTCCAAGAGCTCTTGATCACCCGTGAAGGTCGCCACGGCGTCTCCATTGGTGGTCGTGATGTGGACAGCTCCAATCTCGGCCGCCGCCTCGACGAGCACCTCGCAGGACGCCGGATCGACGGCCATCGAGCAAGGTTGTCCCTCGGAGTCGAGCAGGTAGGAGAAGAAGCCAGGACCTACGACCGTGCCGTAGACTACGAGGTAGTCGTATTCGACCGACGGACTGAGTCCTTGGGTAGGGCGCCACCTGAGGTGGGTTGACCCCGGGCTACCGACCCCTTCGCAGTGTGGAAGGATCACCTCGGAGGGCTCCAACCAAGTCTCACGGCCGGCATCGCCGCCTTCACCGCCGCTTCCACCGCCGCCTGCGCCCCCCACCGGAGCCCCCCCACCGCCGCCTGCGCCTCCCACCGGAGCCCCACCGCCGGAAGTGCCGCATCCGCCCGTGGCGACAACCGAAGCTATCAATGACGCCCGGGCAAGTCGGCGAAGGTAGTTGCCGAGCGGCAGCTTGCGGTTCCGTGCGATCAACGCGGCGAGCTGCTGACCATGTTCGACATCGTCCAATGTTCCACCTTCGCCCGGCGAGGTTCACCATAGCGCGATCGACAGCGACAGCGCCAGCGTCGGCGTCAGCGACAGCGCCAGCGCCAGCGTCAGCGTTCAGCGCCAGCGTTCAGCGCCAGCGCCCGCGTCAGCGAACGCGATTGGCGTCGGGAGGTTTAGTTACATCCGACCCGCCCACCCCCACCACGTAGTTCGGCATCACTCTCACGCGAGTGGGCAGCGTGCCTCCGCGCCCCTTTGGGGCTTGGCGGCGCATTCGCGCCGGGCTTCGCCGTTCCGGCTCGCGTTCAGCGTCAGCGTCAGCGTTCAGCGGAACGCGATTGGCGTCGGGAGGTTTTAGTTAAATCCACCCGCCCACCCCCACCCATAGTCCTCCCTCCGCGCCCCTTTGGGGCTTGGCGGCGCACTTGCGCCGGGCTTCGCCCTTCGGGCTCGCGGGGGTGCAGGCTGGAGCGTGGTCGGGGCTTGGCGGCGCGTTCGCGCGCTCAGCCGCCCGTACGGAAACTGTTGATCGTCTCCCGCTCGTCGTACGAGTAGCGAAAATCCGTTGCTCGGCGGAAGGCCTCGCTGTCGACTACGATCGGGTACTTCAAATGATCGATCGCGCCGGCGGGGAGCAGTGGCAGGCCGAGTCTTCCGAGTCCCATCTTGAAGAGCATTTCCGGCATGGGGAAGGGCCTCCGCCCGGCCGCCTTCACGATCGTCGAGAGCGGCACCGGGGTCGGGCCCGAGACGTTGAAGATGCCGTGGAGCTTGTGCGCGAGGGCGGTGACGATCGCTTCTGCCGCGTCGAGCTCATGAATGAAGTGAAACAGGGGATCGAATCCCATCACCAAGGGCACGGTCGGGCCCTTGAGGAAGGTCGCGAGCGTTCCGTGGCGGCTTGGGCCGAGGGTGTACACGATGCGCAAGACCGCGGTTGCGATCTCCGGGTAGCGCCAGAGCGCTGACGCAGCGTAGAGGTCCGCAGCGACCAGGTCGGCGAGCTCGGGGAACGCGTGCGCCGAGATCGGAGGCTCGTCTTCGGTGTGGTAGAGGGGCGAGTCCGCCGCGGCCCCGTAGAAGGTGTGGCGACCCGCGAAAACCGCCTGTTTGACCCCGTAGCTGTGGCAGTGGTCAATGAACGCGCGCGTGCCGTAGAGGTTCACGCGCATCCGGTCGGGGCTTTGGTGCACCAAGTGAGTGACCGTCGCCATGTGGATCGCCGCGTCAGGGCGATAAGTCCGGAACACGTCTTCGGCGGGGCGCTTCCGAATGTCCACCTGGTGAACCTCGATCTCGGCTGGCCCCTCGTCCCAGGGGCGGCGATCGATGCCGACGACATCGTAGCCTCTTCGCAACAGCTCCAGCCCGACCAAACGCCCGAGCTTCCCCGAGATGCCTGTCACCAGTACTTTCATCACAACACGAGATCTTCCTCGAAGATCCTTTTCTCCCTGAGGGCGCGGCCCTGCTGAATCAAGTCACGGATCCGCTCTTTCACGCGATCGACCATGGCGTTCACGGCCTCGTCACGCTCGTGTCCTGTGCCTTCGAAGATCATCGGTCTGCCGTACAGCAACTGAAAACGCGTCGGTTTCGGAACGAGCAAGCCCCACTTCGTGACGGGAATGTAGGGGACGCCGAGCAGCCGTCCGAGCCTCTTCAGATTGGCCACCGTCGGCAGCGCTTCTCCTCCGCCGACGAAGCCGAACGGGACGATCGGGCTCTTGGTCTCGAGCGCAAGCCGCATGAACCCGGTTCCGAAGTCGACCAAGGAATCCGCGTCTTTCGCGAGCTTTGCAGTCCCCCTCGCGCCCTCGGGAAACACGAGGAGAAGCCGCTCTGCGCGTAGCAAACGCATTGCCTGATCCGGGTTGCCGCTGAACTGGCCGGTGCGGGCCATGAGTTGCGACGCGCCCGGGAACTCGTGGATGAACTTGTCGATCATGGCGTGCGGAAGGCGCGGCGGCTCTGCGTCGAGCAACATCGACCCCATGACCATCGCCCCGTCGATCGCGACTCCGCCCGAATGGTTGCCGACTAGAATTCCGCGTCCACGGGACGGCACGTTGTCGAGCCCGTACACGTCGACCTTGAAGTAGAACCGGTAGATCCACGCGAACGCGGAGACGACGCGAATCAGGTCGTTCTTGTCGATCCCGTATGGATCGACCCCGAACTTGTTGAATTGAAGATCGAGCGCCTCGACACGGGCGGCGACTTCAGGGTCGATGGGGATGAGGTTATCGAGCAATGCGGCCTCGGAGGGTAGATCGATCTGTATGTTGGCTCGGCGAAGAACGCAATCTCACTCCGCCTTGGACTTCCGGATGCCGAGCGCGCGCATCTTCTTGTAGAGGTGACTTCGCTCGAGGCCGAGGTCGGCCGCCGTCTTGGTCACGTGCCCGTCTCTGTGGTGCAGCGCTCGGGTGATCAAGTCCCGCTCGACGGCCTCGAGCATCTCGCGAAGAGGTGTTTCCGCTCGAAAATAGGCCTTCGACGGCTCAGTGGCCCCGATGGGGAGCAGGGCGCGGGCCTCAGTCTCGCCAATCAACGTGCCCGGGGTCAGAATCACGAGCCGCTCGATCAGGTTCCGGAGCTCGCGCACGTTGCCCGGGTACGAGTACCCGGCCAGCAGCGCCATCGCGCCTGTCGAGATCTCCTTGCCCGGTCGGTCGTGAGTCTCGCAGGCGAGGGCGAGGAAGTGCTCGGCGAGCAGCGGAATGTCCCCGGCTCGCTCCCGGAGCGCCGGGACCTGGAGCGGTACGACGTTCAATCGGTCGAAGAGATCGGCGCGGAAACGTCCGGCTTCGATCTCCGCTTCGAGGGACTTGTTGGTTGCCGCGACCACCCGCACGTCCACCGCGACCGGCGCACCTCCACCGACGCGCTCTAGCTCGCCTTCTTGCAGCACGCGCAAGAGCTTGGCCTGCATCTGAGGAGGCATGTCGCCGACCTCGTCGAGAAAGATCGTTCCGCCGTGCGCGCGCTCGAACTTTCCGTGCCGTTTCTTGGTCGCGCCGGTGAAGGCACCCGCCTCGTGTCCGAAGAGCTCGCTTTCGATCAGCCCCTCCGGCACGGCCGCGCAGTTGAGCTTCTCGAATGGGCCGGCCGCCTTGGAGGAGCCGGCGTGGATAGCGCTGGCGACGAGCTCCTTGCCCGTGCCCCGCTCGCCGAGGATCAGCACGGTCGCGTTCGAGCGCGCCGCGAGCCCGACCTCCGCCCGGAGCCTCTCGATCGGGGCGCTTCGACCGAGAAGGGTCTCGCCGGTGCCGTAGCGTCGCCGAAGCTCCTGGTTTTCCTCTTGAAGCGCGCGAAGACGGAGGCTTCGCCCGAGCGCGAGCACGAGTCGATCGCTTCCAATCGGTTTCTCGATGAAGTCGTCGGCTCCGCGACGGATAGCCTCCATCGCCACGTCGATCGTTCCGTGGCCGCTCATCATGATGACCGGCGTCGCGACCTCGCGCTTGGCGAGCGCGTCGAGCATCTGCAGCCCGTCGATGCCCGGGAGCTGCACGTCCAACAGGATCGCGTCGAAGCTCTGCTTGGCGATCTTGTCGAGTGCGACCTCCGCGCTGCCCGCGACCTCGACGTCGTAGCCTTCGAGCCCAAGCGCGCGTGCAACGGAAGTCAGGATGTTTCGTTCGTCGTCGACGACGAGGACCGTCGCGGCCGGCATGGCGCTACGCTAGCACACCGGGCGCTCGGCTCAGGTGCCGGTCTCGTCGTCGCGCTTCGGTACCGGCACCGAGCGAATCCGGGTCTCGGACACCCGCTGGTGGCCGGAAAGCCAAGAGACTAGGTCGGCGGGAGCGGCGGGGCGCGCGTAGAGATAGCCCTGCGCGATGTCGCATCCCTGGTTTCGGAGGTACGCGAGCTGCCCTTCCGTCTCGACGCCTTCGCCGATGACGTCCAAGCCCAAGTTCTTGCCGAGGCCCACGATCATGGTGGCGATGGGCCCTCCGCGGTCGTTGGCCTCGATGCTCTGCACGAAGTTCTTGTCGATCTTGAGCGCGTTGAGCGGGAAGTCGTGAAGATAGGTGAGCGAGGAGTAGCCCGTACCGAAGTCGTCGATGGCGATCCGAACGCCGACCTGACGCAGCTCGCGAAGGAGTGCGCCTGCTTCCCCCGGGTCGCTCATCAGGCAGCTCTCCGTGAGCTCGATCTCGAGGAACTCGGGCGGGAGCCGGGTCTCTTTCAGCGCGCCGCGGATCTTGTCGATCAGCATCGGGTCCTCGAACTGCTGCGCCGAGACGTTTACCCCGATTCGCATCGGCTCGAAGTCCATGGCGTGCCAGCGTCGCACTTGCTCGCACGCGGACTGCAACACCCACTCCCCGACTTCGTTGATCAGACCGAACTCCTCGAGCCCGGTGATGAAGTGATACGGCGTCAGCAAGCCACGGGTCGGATTCATCCAACGAAGCAGCGCCTCGACGCCGATCACCATGCCGGTCCTCAGACAGATCTGCGGCTGGTACACGAGCTGGAACTCGCCCCTTTCGACCGCCCGCCGGAGCGCCCACTCGAGCGCATGCCTCGACTGAGCCTCTTCTTGCATTGCATCGGCGAAGAACTGATAGCGGCCGCGGCCGGACGACTTCGCCTGATACATCGCGAGGTCCGCCGCGCGCAGCAGCTCCGAAAGATTGCTCCCGTTTTCCGGGAACATCGCGATTCCGACGCTGGTCGAGCTGTTGATTTCCTGTCCGTCGATCGTCGTGACTTCGGCGAGGCTGTCGATGATCCGCTCGATGACCGGCAGCACTTCACGGGCCTCGCTCACGCCCTCGAGCACAACGGCGAATTCGTCCCCTCCGAGGCGCGCGACCGTGTCCTGATCGCGAAGACTCGCACGAATGCGTTGCGCCACCTCGACCAGGAGCTTGTCGCCGATCTCGTGGCCGAGCATGTCGTTGATCTCTTTGAAGCGATCCATGTCGAGCACCAGCGTGGCGACACCCGTGCCGGCGCGCATCGCGCGAGCGAGAGCGTGCTCGACCCGTTCGCGAAGCAGCGTTCGATTCGGAAGCGAAGTGAGCTGGTCGTAGTGCGCCAGTCGCACCAACTCGAGCTCGGTTCGCTTTCGCTCGACCGCGTATCGAATCACGCGGTGTAGGTTCGCTCCGTCGATGTGGCCCTTCACGAGGTAGTCCTGGGCGCCCGCCTTCACGGACCGCAGCGAGATAGCCTCATCCTCCCAGGAGCTGACGATCACGAGCGGGATGTCCGGGTACGAGGTTTGGAGGCTCGTCACCGTTTGCGTCCCCCGCGAGTCCGGCAGGTTGAGGTCCGCGAGAATCACGTCAGGGGTCAGCTCTTCAGCCGAAAGGATGGCGTCGTTGAGCGTTCGGACGTGCGTGATTCGGTAGTACGAGCCCGTGACCCGACGGAGCAGCCTCCGAACGAGCTGAGCGTCGATGAGGTTGTCCTCGACGAGGAGGACATCCCGCACCTCGTGCTCTTCCTCGCTCTCGCGCTTCTCAAGCATCGCCCACCATCAGAAATACCGTTACCAGCGACTTATTACAGTGCTATGGTTTCAGAGGGGCGTCAAGGGTGATCCGCCCCTGGGGGTAATGTGCTGGCTAACAAGGCTCAAATGTCCGTCGTTTCGGGGCGTAGACGCATTCGCGTGCTCATCGCCTCGGCCAACCCGGAGCGCATCATGTTGGTCCGGGAAAGCCTCCACGCTTGGCCAGAGGCGGTCGTCTGTCGCGTCGTGGTGTCCCGCGAGGACGCGCTTCGTCACTTCGAGAGTCACCCGCCGCACATTCTCTGCTGGGATCCGGCGCTCGGCGCGGAGCTGCCGGCGACCGCTCGCGGAATCTGCACCCTGCTGCTCGGCGACGAGTCGTGCACCATGCCTGAAGAGCGGCCATGGGCGATGACGGTGTCGGACGAGTACGTCTCCGGCCTTCAGCAAGCGATCAACCGCGAATACGAGCTTCGGCACTTGCTGATGCAATTGCGGGACGCGCACGGCACGGAGACCGAACGCCGATTGCTCCTGACCCGCGCGACGGACGGAATCGTGGTCGTCGACCCGACCGACCGCGTCGTCTTTTCGAATCCGGCTGCCTGCAGGCTGCTCGGCGCGGCAAGCGAAGCGCTCCTCGGAGAGCCTTTCGAGCATCCCGTGCCCGAAGAGGGTCACGAAGCGCTGTTCCAAGCCCAATCGTCCGACGGGCAGCTGCTGCAGCTCACTGCGACCGCGATCGTCTCGATCTGGGATGGGCGAGAAGCGACGATCCTCCAGCTCCAGCCGACGCAGCGGCCGAGCTCGCCCCCGAGCGCTCCACCGGGCCTGCCGCCTCACCTTTCGGCCCCTCGCGTCTCCGAGGACCGTCTTCGCGCCGTGGGTCGCCTCGCCGCCGGTCTCGCGCACGAGGTCAACAACCCGCTGACCTTCGTGTTGGCGAACCTCGAGAGCCTCCGCGAATCGCACCAGGCGATCCGTCGTTTCATCCATGAATTGCGGGTCGATCTGTCGACACGGGAGGCCATCACACCTCAGTCCTTCGAACAGCTTGCCGCCGAGTCGAACCTGCACGAGGTGATCGAAGACGCGGCCGACATGCTCACCGATTGCTACAAGGGCATGCATCGGATTCAGGACATCGCGCGAAGCCTCGGGACGTTCTCGCGCGCGGACGACGACCACGCCGAGATGATCGACCTCACGCGCATCGTGGATGACGCATGCGCGATGGTGTTCAATCAGATTCGCTACCGCGCTCGTCTCGTGAAGCGGTTTGAGCCGATCCCCTTGGTTGCGGTCTATCCGGGTCGCATCGCGCAGGCATTGGTAAACATGCTCACCAACGCCGCTGACGCCATCGAGGGCGGTGCGTACGAGAAGCATCGGATTGTCGTCTCGACGCGCCTCGAGGGCGAACACGTCGTGCTCGGCGTGCGCGACACCGGCACCGGGATCGGCGAAGAGCACCGCGACCGAATCTTCACGGCCGGCTTCACCACCAAGGCCGGCGAGGGCGGCATGGGGTTGGGACTCGGGTCCTGCCGCCGCGTCGCCGAAGAGCACGGCGGGAGGCTCGAGGTGCACCACTTGCACGAAGGCGGCACCCGATTCGAGCTGATCATTCCGATCGAAACCGGCTTCGCCGTCATGGAGACCCGCCACGACAGCCGGCCGGTTTCCGAGGCCCCGCTCACGCGCTCCCGGCTTCTCATCGTCGACGACGACGCCATGGTGCTCTCGGCCCTTCGCAGGCGGCTCCGCCGGCGCTACGACGTGGTGACCGCGCTCGGTGGGGTCGAGGCCCTTGCACTCTTGGCAGCCGATCCGGAGTTCGATTCGATCATCTGCGACATGATGATGCCCAAGGTCGACGGGAAGTCCTTCTACGACGCCATTCGCGAGGAGAACCCACAATTGGCCGACCGTATCGTCTTCATGAGCGGCGGTGCGTTCACCCCGCGGCTTCGGAAGTTCGCCGCAGCGGTGTCGAACCCGGTGCTTCAGAAACCCGTGAGCCGCGAAGAGCTCGAAGTGATGCTCGCGAGACACCGAGCGGGATACGGCGAGTAGCGCTCACTCGTCTCGAAGCCCGAGCTCCTTCATCTTGTTCTGGAGGCTCTTGCGCGAGATCTTGAGCAGTCTCGCCGTGTGGGTGACGTTCCCGCCCGTTTGCTCGAGCGCCCTCGCGATGAACTCGCGTTCCAGCTTGAGGGTCGCCTCCCGCACGGCCTCTTTGAGGCCGGTCTCGCCGGGCGTCGCATCGAGGCCGGCCATGAGACTCGGTTCGGCGCCGTCTGCATCACGGACTTCCGCCGGGAGATGCTGCGCGCCGACTTCGCCGTCTTCGGCGAAGATCATGCATCGCTCGACCACGTTCTCGAGCTCACGGATGTTGCCCGGCCATGTGTACCGGAGGAGCTGCCTGAGTGCCTCGTCCTCGAATCCAGTCACCGCGCGTTCGAGCTTTGCGTTGAACTTCTGAACGAAGTGCTCGATCAGGAGCGGAATGTCACTCGGCCGCTCGCGGAGGGGCGGCAAGTGCACGTGCACTACGTTCAGCCGGTAGTAGAGATCTTCGCGGAAGCCGCCGTCGGCGATGCTGGCTTTGAGGTCGCGATTCGTCGCAGCGATCAGTCGAACGTTGACAGTGATGGTCTTGATGCCACCCACACGCTCGAACTGCTGTTCTTGGAGTGCGCGAAGCAACTTCACCTGCATGCTGACTGGGATCTCGGCGATCTCGTCGAGGAACAATGTGCCGCCGTGCGCGAGCTCGAACCGGCCGGGCTTGCTGCTCACTGCGCCGGTGAACGCGCCCCTTTCGTAACCGAACAGCTCGCTCTCGAGCAGGTCCGGCGGGATGGCGGCGCAGTTGACGCTGACGAAAGGCTTCTTCTTTCGCGAGCTGTTCTCGTGCAGGGCGCGCGCGATCAGCTCCTTGCCGGTGCCGCTCTCCCCCGTGATCAGCACGGTGCTCGGCGTGTCGGCCACCTTCTCAATCGCGGCGTACACGCCTCGCATCGGCTCCGATTGGCCGATGATGCGGTAGCGCCCCCGCTCGCTCGGGTCGCCGCTGACGTGTGCCTGGGATAGCTCCCTGGTCTTGGCCGCCTTGCTGACCACACGTCGAAGCTCCGCCCGGTCGAACGGCTTGGTCACGTAGTCGAACGCGCCGAGCTTCAGCGCCTCCACCGCGGTGTCCACCGTGCCGTGCGCCGTGATCATGATCACCGGCACGTGCGGGTAGCGATCGCTAACCGCCTTGAGCACTTTCATGCCGTCGAGCTTCGGCATTCGTAGGTCGGTGATCAGCACATCGATGTGGTGCTCGCTCATGGCCTCGAGGACCGCAGCGCCGTCGCCGACGCTGTGAACCTCGTAACCGTCGTGCTGAAGCTGCGCCTTCAGAACACGGCGCAGATTCTCCTCGTCGTCGGCAACGAGGACCTGTTTCACCTCACCCACAGGGCGGAGTGTAGTGCGCTCAGCTAGCCGCGGCGAGACGCTTCTCCACGGCGCGAATCACAGTCGCCCGCTTCTTGCGCGTTCGCTCGTAGTCCAGCACGGCGGTGGCCTGTGGTCCGGACAAACGCTGGATCCTCGCCACGACGTCCTTGGCGTTGAGCTGATCGTAGTTGCGGATCGGCGCGTCGGCCTTCTGCGCTGGCGCTTTGGCTGCTTTCCGCTTGCGCGGCTTCGCCTTGGCTGTCGCCGCGGGCGCTTTCCTCGGCTTGGCGGCCTTGTCGATTCGTTCGTCGACCAGGCTTTCCGCCTTGGCCAAGAGCACCCGCGTCGACTCGAGCACCGTGGTCTCGAGCGTTTCTGGCTTGAGTGCCTCGCGCGTGCTCTCGGCTTGGGCCTCGAGACCGGAGATCCGCTGCTTTGCCGCGGCCACGTAGGCGTCGCGGGTCTGAAGCACGAGCTTCTGCCAGTCGAATACCTCCTTGATCAGCGCCTTTCGGAGCCCGTCGGCGGAGCGGGTCCACTCGGTGACGAGCTTGTTGCTCGCAGCTCCCATGTCCCGGCCGAACGTCGTGCTCGCAAGGCGAGACTCCTCGATGAAGGTCTGCCCTGCGTTTTGCGTCTGTTGGAACCAGAGTGTCCCTTGCCGTTGCAGGCGGGTGCCGCTCCGACGAAGTTGGTTCTTGCGAGTCATGTGTCTATCCTCCCTTGGATGACGCGGTGCGTTATCCACTCCTACGATAGTCATGAAAGGCGCTCCGTCAAGACAGGCACGAAACCATGAACCGCGTCGCCACTTGCACTAGACTTTCGGGCTAGTGACGAGCGTCCCCCTGCGAACCCTGGTCGTTGACGACTCGAGCTCGGTGCGAGCGATCCTGCGCGAGCTCCTACGTGAGCGAAATTACGAAGTGACTGCGCTGGGTTCCGCCGAGGAGGGTCTACAGGCGCACGCCGCGGAGCCCTTCCAGCTCATGCTGGTGGACTGGACGCTTCCGGGGATGTCCGGCCTCGACCTCTGCCGCGCGGTTCGGGCCGAGCCCGGGGGCGAGCACGTCTTCATCTTGGTCATCACCGGTCGCAACAAGGCCGAGGACCTCAGCGCGGTGCTCGACTCAGGGGCCTCCGACTATCTCTCGAAGCCGCTTGATCCCGAGATCCTCAGCACCCGACTCTTGATCGCCGAACGCACCATCGCGGATCTCGGCAGGCGCGAGAGCGAGCGAAGAGAGATGGAGTCTCGGCTCGCGTTCGCCGGTCGCATGGCGTCGGTCGGAACGTTGACGGCGGGCGTGGCCCACGAGCTCAACAACCCCCTGATGTACGTGCTCTCGAATCTACACCTGACCCGGGAAGAGCTCGACCGAGGTGGGGAGGCGGCTTGGGTCGAGCGCGCCCGCCAACAGCTCGACGAGGCCATTCAGGGCGCGACGCGGATGCAGCACATCGTGCGTGATCTCAAGACCTTCTCGCGCGTCGACGACGAACAGCACGGGAACGTGAACCTCCAGTCCGTCGTCGAGTCGTCGATCAACATGTGTTGGAACGAGATCCGTCATCGCGCCACTCTCGTGCGGGATTTCGGGCCAGCGCCCGCCGTCGATGCGAACGAGTCCCGGCTCGGCCAGGTCTTCTTGAACCTTCTGATCAACGCCGCCCAGGCGATGCCGGCGCGCGCAGCGAGCGCCAATCGAATCAGCGTGCGCACCTTCACCGATGAGCGCGGCTGGGCGGTCGTCGAGGTCATCGACAACGGCACCGGCATCGAGGCGGACCGGGTAAGTCGCGTGTTTGAGCCTTTCTTCACGACGAAGAGCGTGTCCGAAGGGACGGGCCTCGGGCTCTCGATCTGCCGCAACATCGTCCGCGACGCAGGCGGCAGCATCGACGTGAAGAGCGACGCCGGCCAAGGAACGACGTTTGTCGTCCGGTTGCCAGCTTCCACGCGTGCCCAAGTCCCCAAGGCGACGGAGGCGCCTCCGACCGTGACGCCGGGCGCCCGCGCCTCGGTGATCGTCGTCGATGACGAGCCGCTCGTTGCCCGGTCGATTCGGCGCGCGCTTCGTGGGCACGACGTGCAGGTCTTCGCGAGCGGTGCCAAGGCGATTGAGCGGCTCTCGGACGACGCGCCGTTCGACCTCGTGTTCTGCGATCTCATGATGCCCGAGGTCAGCGGAATGGAGGTCTACAGGCATGTCACCGAACGCCGCCCGGAGCGCGCGTCGCGCTTCGTGTTCATGACCGGCGGAGCGTTTACGAAAGAAGCGCGCGACTTCTTGGAGAGCACGCCCGTCGCGTGTCTCGAGAAACCCTTCGAGCTCAGTCACATCCGTGAGCTGGTCGCGGAGCGCGCCGGCTCCGCTGATTGACTCGCGATCACCACGCAGTTGCGGCCCTGGTCCTTGGCTTCGTAGAGCGCCGTGTCCGCCCGAGCGAGCAGGTCGGCGCCGGTTTCCTCGGGCCGAAGCGACGCCGCACCGACCGAGATCGTCAACATCCCTCCGGGCTGGCCTTCGCCGCCTGGAAACTCCGTGAGCTCGACGATCGAGCGAAGCTTGTCGCCGACTTGGGCTGCTTCCGCGAGCGTCGTGCGCGGGAGAAGAACGACGAACTCCTCGCCGCCGATTCGTGCGATCGTGTCGATTCGGCGAAGGTTGCGGGTCATCAGGCCGGCTAGCTTGCGAAGCGAGGCATCGCCGGTCGGGTGTCCGTGACGATCGTTGAGCGCCTTGAAATGGTCGATGTCGATCGCCAACACACTGACGGCCTGACCGAAGCGCTCGGCACGGTGCAGCTCGTCTTGAAGCCTGATGCGCAAGAGGCGTCGATTGCCGAGACCCGTGAGGTCGTCGTGCTGGGAGCCGCGGCGGAGCTCGTGGAAGAGTTGGGTGTGCCGGATCGCGAGGCCGAGCTGGTCTCCGATGGCCTCGAGAAGCCCTGTTTCGACCTCCGAAAAACCGCTAGGCTCGGCGCGCGAGGCCGCCATGACGCCCGTGATCTTGCCATGATGGGTCACCGGGAGAATCGCGATCGAACCCTCGTGCGGAATCGGTTCCCAGAGCGGCGCCCCGTCCAGGCTCTCGACGTCTTCGACGATCAGAGCTTCGCCCGTTTGCGCGACCCTGCCGAGCGCGCCTTCCTCGAACAGCACGATACGCTCGAGCAGCTCGCCGGGCTTCTCGAATCCGTGTGCGGCGCGTAGCGTGAGTCGCCTCGTTTCGGAGTCGACGAGAAAGAGCAGGCACTCGCGAAGATGAAGCGCCTTGCCCAGCCGGTTGGCGATTTCTCCGAGCACGCCTTCGAGCTCTTGCTCCGAAGCGCTGGCTCGAACGATGTCGAAGAGGAGCGCGCGTTCCCGAAGGCGTTGTTCGAGCTCCGCGGACTTCAGGCTCAGCGCGTGTTTGAGGACGAGCTCCTCGCGCGTGTTCCTGAGCTCTTGACCTTGTTCGATCATACGAACTTCGAGTGACGTGAGGTTGGCGAGCAGGTCGTTGACTGCGCGTCCGATCTCGCCGATCTCGTCGTCCCCGAGATCCGGCAGACGTTCGAGGCTGCCTTCTTGCGCGTAGGCGGAGAGAGCCTCCACGACACGGGAGACGCGCCGCCCGACCGATCGCTCTACGTAGAAGGCGGTGAGCAGCCCTGCGACGCTCACGGCGGCCCCCGTGACCCACGCGAAGACAGCGAGGTCTACGTCGATGCCGACCCAGTGCAGGGCGAACCACCCCGCGACGGAAAGCACGAAGGATAAACCCCCGGCTTGCACGCCAGCATGGGTGGCGAGTCGTCGGCGCGACACAACGGACATGCGTTCACGGTACAGAGTACACGCGTTCAGTCAAGTCATGTGCAATGTGCACTACGTGTATGGATCACCGACTGGTGGCGATGGGTGGACTCGAACCACCGACCTAGCGCGTATGAAACGCCCGCTCTAACCACCTGAGCTACATCGCCAAAACGGCCGCGAGTATAGGCGTGGGCGCCTGCCGTGCAATGTGGAGTGGTGTGCGTCCTCGGGTCCGTGCTTGGCACCCGTCGGGGATTGGTTTATGGGCGGAGTCGTGCGCACCACCATCCGCTGTTTTCTCGTGATTGCCTGCGTCGTCTACCTTCTCTCGCCGGCCGCCTCGTCGGCCCAATCGGGAGGTTGGGGCGAGCCTATTGCCGCTCCGGCGAAGCCCGAGCCGCCCGCGCCTCCGCCCGCCGCCGAGCCCCCTCCGCCACCCCCTGCGTCGGAGCCTGAGCCGCCATCCCCGGCCGAGCCCAATCCCGACTGGGCCGACCCTGAGCCGACCGAGTACGAAGAGCGCGCAGCGCAGAACCCCGATTGGGTGGAGGAAGACGAGCCCCCTACGATCGGCGACATGCCTACGCGCGCCTCGGAGTCCTACGGCATCCGCTACGCCAACCGGGACTTGGTCATGCCCCGAGGGATGATGCGCGGAACATTCGACACGGTGGTCGGTCGGAGGGTCGAGGAGACCGTCGCAAACGAGGAGCCATTCGGGCCGACCGGCACGGTCTCGACAATGAACTTCGGGTTCGCGATCAGCCTCGCCCAAGACTTCGAGGTCGGCTTTTCCCGTTACCGGATGGGCTCGTTTCCGACGATCAGCATCTATCCCGGCTTTGGCTTCGGCGACCAAGGGCTGATCGCGTTTAGCCTCGCGCCCGAGGTGAAGTTCGGTGACATCCCGGCCTACGGGCGATTCCAGGTGCTCGATCGCGACAACGCCAAGATCGCCCTCGACGCAGTGTTCCGCATTCCCATCCGCACGACTTTCGGCTTTCTCGGTGGCATTCCGATGCGCTTCATCATCGACGAGCGCTTTGCATTCGACACCGGGCTCGAGATGGTGCTCGATGTCAATTCGAAGGGGCCAAACGTGTGGTCCTTGAACCTTCCGTTCAAGTTCGTCGCCAACGCCACGGATGAGCTCTTCGTCGAATTCACGAGCGGCATGTCGTTCTTCGACTTGAGCCAGACGATTCGCACCGCGACCTCGGGCTTGGTGCAAGGGCCGTTCTATTTCATCCCCATCGGAGCGCGGGTTGGGTACACCGTCGAGGCGCGGGCGACGATGATGGACCTCTTCGTCAACTTCAACTTCCCGGCGTTCTACGGCTTCACTACGCGCGACAGCCAGCTCAACGTGGAGACCTGGCAGGTCACAATCGGCTTCAACGTCTACTCGCCCGTGCTGTTCAAAGGGAGCGCGCTCTGATGATCTACGAGCTCGGCGAACGTCGAGTCCGCGTCGAAGGCGAAGCATACGTTGCGCCCTCGGCCGACGTCATCGGTTCGGTGGTGCTCAAGGACAAGTGCAGCGTTTGGTTCAACGCCGTGATCCGAGGAGACTCGGACGACATCGTGATCGGCGAAGAGACGAACATCCAAGACAATGCGGTGTTGCATACGGACCCGGGCATTCGTCTCGTGCTCGGCCGAGGCGTGACCGTCGGTCACCACGCCATGGTCCACGGCTGCGAGGTCGGTGACTACAGTCTGATCGGCATCAACGCCGTCGTCCTGAACAACGCGAAAATCGGAAGATACTGCACGATTGGCGCCAACGCGCTCATCACGCAAGGGCAGGAAATACCAGACTATTCGGTCGTTCTCGGTTCTCCAGGAAAGGTCGCGCGCAAGATCGACCCGAGCAAGGGTGGGAATCTCGAAAAGAGCGCCGCGGGCTACGTGAAGCGCGCCCGCGAGTACCTGCAGACCCTGCGTCCCGACGCCCGCTTCGCTTGAGTTAGATTCGGCTGAGCAGATCTCGTTCGCCGAGCTCTCCACACAGCGCTCGAAGCTCTTCTCGGTCCGGCCCGTTCCATCGAAGCTCGTCGAGAGACTCGGCGATCGGCACGTCGGTTCGTAGCGTCGCGAGTGTGCGATAGAGCATGGCATCTTGCCGGTTCTCTCGAAGGTTCTCAGCGAGCGTCGCAGCGCCGCGCACCTTGACCTTCCAATCCGCGTGGTCATCGGGGATCTCTTCGAGGTGCACGTGCTCAGCGAGCACCGCCGAGCTGCTCTTCGCACCCCACCGCGGAATCCCAGGGATGCCATCAGCCGCATCGCCAACGAGCGCGAGGTAGTCGGGGATCGACTCCGGCGAGACGCCGAACTTTGCGCGCACGCCGTCTTCGTCCAACACGATCTCGCGTCTGCGATCCAGCGTCACGACCGTGCCGCCACGCACGCATTGGCAGAGGTCCTTGTCCGGCGACGCAATGACGACGCGTTCGACCCTTCGGTCGTTGCCGAGTTTCTCAGCGGCGGTGGCCAGCGCATCATCCGCTTCGAACTCGACCATCGGCCAGGTAACCATTCCGAGCGCGCGGCTCGCGCGCTCGACGAGAGGGAACTGCGCGAAGAGCGCGGGCTCGAGCCCCTCACCGCTCTTGTATCCGTCGAAGAGCTCGTTCCGGAACGACTCGACCGTCTGGTCGAACGCGCAGCCGACGTGCGTCACCTCGGCCGTGCGAAGCATGGCCGCCATCGAGCGAAGGAAGCCTCGGGTCGCGCCGACCTCCATGCCGCTCGGCGACTTCGACTCGGGCGCACCAAACCAGGAGCGGAAGAGCTCGTAGGTCCCATCGATGAGGTGCACATCCATGTCTCAGCTCGTTCTACCGCAAGAGCCCGCTCCGAGGGACGAAGACCACTCGGCACGACTTTGTCGCCATTCGGCTCCGCCCGTGGAGGTGCGCCGATCGGTCGCTCGGAGAACAGCCCGTATTCCGCGGACTTGTGAAACGATCTTGAGAACGATGGAGAGGCGTCATGGCGCCGATTCAGCACCCGCCCGGGTGAAGCCTTTGGGGATGTGCGACTAGGGAGAACCCCAAAATGTTGCGCATTTCTTGAGGCCCGACCCCCACATCTAGTAGCATCACACCTATGACCATACATGGGGTGTCATCTAATGCGGTCTGAGCAAAGCGCTTCTATGACGCAGTGCGAAATGGCCGAAATCCGCCGCCTCCGAACTTCGCAACACCCAGGAATTACATGTGAATGGGACAAAGCACATCCGGCCGATCATTTCTGCTTGACGGAGCCGGTTCGAGGGGGCTACTTCGCAGGCTCGCCCCCAAGTGGTTGTGGTGGCAAGGAGGCTGCCAGCGCAACCCGTTGTGGGACGATTGTGGATAGCGGGGGTTCCACCTGTGGATGGCTGGTGGAATGTTTCCGTATGGAGAGGTGCGTCTGGCTGGAGGTATGTTGTGGCATTAGAAACTAGGGGAATGACGAGCAATTTGGAAATGGAGGGCACGCGCAGGGCCGAGGCTTCTCAGGAAACCGGGGGGCTAGAGGTCGATCGACGACTGACCGAGCCTGGTGAGGCGCCGCTCGAGTCCGTCGAATACGTCCTGAGGGACAGCCAGATTACCAACTCCGACGGCTCCGTCGTCTTCGAGCTCAAGGGTGCGCAGGTTCCAGAGGGGTGGAGCCAGCTCGCGACCGACATCGCGGTGTCCAAGTATTTCCGCAAAGCGGGTATCGATGGCGACAAGAGCAAGGGCGAGAGGAGCATTCGTCAGCTCGTCTACCGTGTCGCCCACTCGATTCGCGAAGCCGGCGACAAGTTCGGTGGCTACTTCGCGGACGCGGAAGCCGCAGAGACCTTCGAGGCCGAGCTCTCGCACCTCCTCATTCATCAAAAGGCGGCCTTCAACTCCCCGGTCTGGTTCAACTGCGGCCTCTACCAGCGCTACGGCATCGAGGGCTCGGGCGGCAACTACGCGTGGGACCCGGTGCAGGACGTGATCTTCAAGACCGACACGGCGTATGAGCACCCGCAGTGCTCCGCGTGTTTCATTCAAGCGGTCAACGACGACCTCATGGGGATCTACGACCTGATCAAGAACGAGGCGCGCCTCTTCAAGTACGGCTCGGGCACCGGCACCAACTTCTCGAAGATCCGCGGTAGGCAGGAGAAGCTTTCGGGCGGTGGCACCTCCAGCGGCCTCATGAGCTTCCTCGAGGTCCTCGACCGCGCCGCCGGCGCGACGAAGTCCGGCGGCACGACTCGTCGGGCGGCCAAGATGGTTTGCCTCGACATGGACCACCCGGAGATCGCGGACTTCATCGAATGGAAGGTCCGCGAAGAGAAGAAGGCGCGGGCGCTCATCGCCGCCGGCTACGAGTCCGACTTCAACGGCGAGGCCTACCACACGGTGTCGGGCCAGAACTCGAACAATTCGATTCGGGTCACCGACGAGTTCATGAAGGCGGTCGAGGCCGACGGCGAATGGAAGACGACGCTCCGCACCACCGGCGAAGTCTGCGAGACGCATCGCGCGCGCGAGCTCTGGCACAAGCTTGCCGAAGCCGCCTGGAGCTGCGCCGACCCTGGCGTGCAGTACGACACCACGATCAACGACTGGCACACTTGCCCGAACAGCGATCGCATCAACGCGAGCAACCCTTGCTCCGAGTACATGTTCCTCGACAACTCGGCCTGTAACCTGTCGTCGATCAACCTCTCGAAGTTCCTCGACGACGAGGGCCGCTTCGACGTGGAGGGCTACCGCCAGGCGATTCGTGTGTTGATCATCGCGATGGACATCCTCGTCGACTACGCCAGCTACCCGACGCGGGAGATCGCCAAGAATAGCCATAATTACAGGCCTTTGGGTCTCGGCTACGCCAACCTCGGCACCCTGCTGATGCAGCTCGGCATACCCTACGACAGCGACGAGGGCCGCACGATCGCCGCCTCGCTCACGTCGATCCTCTGTGGCCACGCGTACGCGACCTCTTCCGAGATCGCAGCGAGCAAGGGTCCGTTCCAGGGCTTCCAGCGCAACCGTCAGCCGATGCTTCGCGTCATGGGCAAGCACCGGGACGCGGCATACCGCATCAACGAGCCCGGTGGCCCCGGGATGACCGACAGCGATCCGACAGCGTGCCCGTCCGAGCTCGTCCAGGCTGCCCACGAAGACTGGGACTTGGCCTGCAAGCTCGGCGAGCTCTACGGCTACCGCAACTCGCAGACGACTGTGCTTGCGCCGACCGGCACGATCGGTCTCCTCATGGACTGTGACACCACCGGCATCGAGCCCGACTTCGCGTTGGTGAAGTTCAAGAAGCTCGCGGGCGGCGGCTACTTCAAGATCGTCAACCAGAGTGTGCCGAAGGCGTTGAAGCGCCTCGGATACACCGAAGCGCAGATGGCCGACATCGTCTCGTACGTGACGGGCACCAACACATTTACGGGCGCACCACACTGCGGCCGCAAGGCGTTGCTCGCGAACGGGCTCACCGAGCGCGAGGTCGAGAAAGCTGAAAAGGCACTTCGCGGAGTGTTCGACATCGGCTTTGCTCTGGCGCCCTGGGTCATCGGCACCGAGGCGTACGAGCGACTCGGGATCAAGCCAGAGGTGTACAACAAGCCCGGCTTCCACCTCCTCCGGTTCTGGGGCCACAGCAACAAAGAGATCGGCGAGATCAACGACGTCGTCATTGGCCGCATGACGATCGAGGGTGCACCGCATCTTCGGGCCGAGCACCTGCCGGTCTTCGATTGCGCGAACCGCTGCGGTAAGATCGGCGAGCGTTTCCTCGAGCCGATGGCGCACGTCCACATGATGGCCGCCGCGCAGCCGTTCCTTTCGGGCGCGATCTCGAAGACGGTCAACCTCCCGAACGAATCGGGCGTCGAGGACGTCGAGGAAATCTACAAAGAGGGCTGGAAGCTCGGCCTGAAAGCAATCGCGCTCTACCGCGATGGTTCGAAGTCGTCGCAGCCGCTCAACGCCAAGGGCGACTCGAAGGGTGGAGACAAGGAAGATGCGAAGACCGAGGCCGCCGCACCGGCTGCCGCACCGGCGCCCGCGGTCACCGCGCCGGTCCAAGAGTGGCTCACGCCTCCGACGACCCGCCGCCATCGACTTCCAAAGAAGCGAAGCGGCTTCACTCAGGAAGCGCGTATCGGCGGACACAAGGTCTTCCTTCGCACCGGCGAATACGTCGACGGCTCACTCGGCGAGATCTTCGTCGACATGCACAAGGAAGGCGCCGCATTCCGCTCGTTGATGAACTGCTTCGCGATCAGTGTGTCGATGGGCCTCCAGCACGGGGTGCCGCTCGACGCGTACGTCCGGCAGTTCACCTTCACGCGCTTCGAGCCGCAGGGCATCGTCGAAGGTCACCCGAACATCAAGTTCTCGACCTCGATCATCGACTACGTGTTCCGTGTCCTCGGCGTCGAGTACCTGAAGCAATACGACTTCGCTCAGGTGCCGCCAAAGGAAGAACAGGAAGAGCTCCAGAACCCGACGGATGTCGCAGCGGCCCATCGCTTGGAAGGCGCGCAACCGAGCGAGCCACCTCCCGCCATCGAGCCGGCCGAGCAGGTCACCTTTGGCTTCGACGAAGGGGCCCATCAGCCAAGCGCACTCGACCAGCAACTCGGCGAGATGATGGGCGACGCTCCCATGTGCGACAAGTGCGGCCACATCACAGTGCGGAACGGGGCTTGTTACAAGTGCCTGAACTGCGGCAACTCCATGGGCTGCAGCTGACGGGGTTGCTGGCTGCCGCGGTGGGGAGGTCGCTAGCCTGGTTTGGTTTAGTAACATCCACCCGCCCACCCCCACCGCGCAGTTCAGCATCACTCTCACGCGAGTGGGCAGCGTGCCTCCGCGGCCTTTGCTGCGCTCGGCCTTGGCGGCGCACTGGCGCCGGGCTTCGCCCTGCGGGCTCGCGTGCTCAGTCTTTGAAGAATTGGGGGTTTCGGAGCTTGTAGTCCTCGAATGTGCCGGGAGGGTCCGTGGCGGTTAGCTCCGGTGGGGTCTCCACAGGCGGGGCGCCGCCCGGGGGCGGAGTCGTGGCGTTCAGCTCAGCGCGTTTGATGGGAAGCGTCAGCATCGGGTCGCCGGTGAGCACGACGCCCAGGTACCAACGGTCGTCGTACCTGCCGACCTCGTTGTACCAGCGCCGGTACGACTCTCCCCACGACGAGCCTTCGCCGAGCTCTCGATGGAACTGACTTGCATCGGTCATGCCGCCCTTGCGCGTGTTTCCAACCGTCGCCAGGCCGTAGTCGGTTTGCAGCGTGAAGGCCATTGCCAAGTTCGGCTCCGTGAAGCGTGACGCATGACAGTTGTACATGTTTAGGAACGACACCGCGAGGTCGTAGCCCGACTCGAACGGTCCCACGCCGATCTCGGTGCGGTGCAGACGCGCGCTCGACCAACTCGTACAAACTGGGGGATCTTCGCCAGGTGTCCACGCGCGGCACTCATAGAAATAGAGATTCTGGACGGTCGAGTGCAAGAGGTGATGGACGAGCTCGACGCCGCCGCCCGTCAGGCGGTCGATGTAGATGTCCTTCGTCGTTACTCCGCCGCCTTTCAGAACCTCGACGTTCCCGTACAGCGTGTCGAGCCCGGTCGGAAACACCATGTGCTCGAAGTCATCGTCCGCGAAAACCATCGCTTTGCGATCGACGAGCGCGCCTTCGGTTCGGTACTGGTGCAATCGTTCGAAATAGCGGCGCAGGAAGTACGGTCCGCAGCACTCCACCTCGCCGTAGCCGAGCTCGGTCCACACTTGTGAGCGAAAGAGCGACGGGCAGGTCTCCAGGCACGCCTCGCTCGCGTAAAAGGCGTGCTCAGGATCATAGTCAGGCGGGCACTCGGGAAACAGCTCGGTCGTCCCACATTTTAATGGGTCCGGCAGGGTCTGCAGCCGGGAAACGAAGATCTCCAGCTCGAGCTCGCCGTGAGCGTCGTACTTTCCGTTGTCGTTCTCGTCGTCCCAACGAGCGTTTCGATCCTGCAGGTATACGTCCGTCGGGAACTCCTCGTACTCGTACATCACGCACCGGTCGATCCTATCCCAAGCGAGACAAATCACTCGGTGCTCGAAGAAGGCTGCGGGAAGATTGCCGACCAGAAACGCGCCCTCGACGCCGTACAGATCGACCTGCTCGAACAGTAGATCCTTGAGCTCTTGGACCGTCCCGGGCCCCCAGGCTTCGATGCGCGCACGCGAGCCTTCCGCCGTGAGGTCGGCGACGTACTGAACGAGGCTTGGCCCGAGGATCGACTCGAGCGCCCGCTCGACGACGACGACGACCTCGTGTTTGCAGTCCTCACGGCAGCTCCCTAGGTCTTCAGGGCCCTCGCAGACGCCGTCGCCACAAGCGTGGCTCACAGCGCCGCCGGCGCCGCTCGAGCCGGCGGCTCCCCCATCGCCCCCGGCGTTGCCCCCGCTACCCCCGTCAAAGCCGCCGGCACCGCCCGAGCCAGGCTCCCGAGGCTCGGCCAGGATTGCCATGCAGCGCAGGAACCCCAGCACTACGGCGAGGATAACCACTGCCCCGATGACCTTCTCCTTTTTCATCCCGATCCCTTGTCGCGTGGCGAACCTGGGGGTGTGGCGAAGAGCGGTCTATACGTAATTGTTTCGTGCTGCCTTACGGCACAAACAGGTGCTGATTCAGAGGCCGCAGCCCGGAAGGGCGGCGATGAGGATGGCGCCGAACGCCCATGCACAGGCCACTGAGATCAAGAATCGCATGACGACCTCCCCGGTCTCGGGGCCCCGAAATGAGACCCATATAAAATAACTAGGGCGTCATGACACCGGCTTCAAGGGGCAATTCCTCTATTATTTCGCGCAAGAATTGCACCTGTGTTTTACGATCCAAGCCGAGGGCCCTACAACGACTCCCCATGCCGCTGCCGTTCTACAAGTACGAAGGCCTTGGAAACGACTTCCTGATCGTCGAGAGGGAAGCGCTGGGCGGCGTGCCCCTTTCCGCCGAGCGGGCGATCGCGCTTTGTGATCGGCACCGAGGTGTGGGCGGCGATGGGGTGCTGATCCTCGACCTCGAATCGCCGCGGATGGACGTCATCAACTCGGATGGCTCGGTCCCCGAGATGTGCGGCAACGGGATTCGCTGCGCCGCGTTGCACCTTGCGCGCCGCGCGGGTGAGTCAGCGCTCGAGCTCAGTATCGACACCTTGGCGGGGCCGCACGCCTGCCTCGTCGTGAACCGCGCCGGCGCGGAATCCGTGGCCGTTCAGATGACGCCTCCTTCGTTGATGCCGCGCGACCTTCCGTTGAGCTCCAACGAGCCCTGGCTCGACCATCCCCTCGAGGTCGGCGGCCAGGCCGTGCGCCTGAGCGGCGTTTCGATGGGCAACCCGCACGCCGTCACCTTTGACGCGATCGGCGATGCGCGCTTCGAGCTCGGCCCCGAGATTCAACGCGACCCGCATTTTCCCGAGGGCGTCAACGTCGGCTTCGTGTCCGAGCTCGACGGAAGCTCGATGCGGCTCGACGTGCTCGAGCGTGGCGCGGGATGGACCCAAGCGTGCGGCACCGGCGCATGTGCGGCCGCCGTTGCCGCCGTCGAGACCGGGCGCGCGCAGCGGGAGGAGCCGATCTCGGTGCGGCTGCCAGGTGGCACGCTGATGATCACCGTCGGGGCTCCCGGCGAGACGGTGCTCATGCAGGGCCCCGCGCGTTTCGTTTTCCGCGGCGAAACCGAGCTTTAGTCACTGCATTGCACTATCGGGGGATGCCATCAATAGTAGCGGAATGCCCCGTTCCTTTTTGCTTATTGCAAGCCTCGGCATCCTTGCGACCGCTGCGTGTAGTGAAAGCACCTGTCCCTCCGACAACTTCGTCAACTCGCTCGGGCAGTGCGTGCCCATGGATGAGCCCGGCCGCTGCGCGGATTTCGACCCGCTGAAGCAGGTCTATTGGGGGGACACCCACGTGCACACCGACCTCTCGTTCGACGCGAACATGCAGGGCACCCGCACGACTCAGGAAGACGCGTATGCATTCGCGCGCGGCGAGGCGATCCCGCTCCAACCCTACGACGAGAACGGGCAGCCCACTCGAATGGCGCAGATCGACCGACCCCTCGATTTCGTGATGCTCAGCGATCATGCGGAGTTCTTCGGCACACTCGAGGTGTGCAACGATCCCGACTCGCCCGGCTACGACGCCCGGCAGTGCATGGACTACCGCGCCGCGCAGGAGTTCGACGCGGATCCCCGACAGGTCATCTTCACTTTCGTCGAGATCAACGGCCTCACCGCGTTCCCGCCCGAAGACGCGCACTACCCCGAGCTCTGTGGGCCCGATGCGGACTTCTGCATCGACGCCGGCATGGAGGTTTGGGCCGACGTCGTGGACTTTGCCGAGAGCGCGTACGATCGCAGCGACAGCTGCCAGTTTACGACTTTCCCGGGCTACGAGTGGAGCGGCGGGCCGATGGCCAAGAACCTCCATCGCAACGTCATGTTCAAGAACGGGAACGTCACGGAGCTCCCCTACAGCTACTTCGACGAACCCTACGCCCAGGGCCTGTGGCAGCGTCTTGAAGAAGAGTGCATCGGCGCAGGCGCCGGCTGCGACGTGCTCACCATTCCGCACAACACCAATCTCTCCGAGGGCATCTACTTCGAGAACGAGATGGCCAACGGCGCGCCGTTCACGCCGGAGTACGCTGCGCAACGGAGCTTCATGGAGCCCGTGATCGAGATCTATCAGCACAAGGGCGCGTCGGAGTGCCTGCCGGGCGAGACGATTTCCGACGAGCTCTGCGGCTTCGAAGTCATCCCGTTTTCGAATCTCGCGACCACGAACCAGGACCGCATCACGCCCCCCGATCCCAAGGGCTTCCTCCGATACGCGTACGGGGAGGGGATGAAGCTCGAGGAGAGCCTCGGGACCAATCCCTTTGGCTACGGCATCACCGCTGCGACCGATACGCACATCTCGGCGCCAGGGTTCGCAGCAGAGGACGACTTCAAGGGCCACGGCGGCGCCGGGCAGCCGAACCGCTATCTGCCGCCCCCGCAGGGCTTTCCCGACATCGAGTACTTGAGCCCCGGCGGCCTCACCGCGGTCTGGGCAGAGGAAAACGCCCGTGACGCGATATTCGACGCGTTTCGCGCGAAAGAGACCTTCGGAACCAGCGGGCCCCGGATCGTCGTGCGCCTGTTCGGCGGCTGGGAGTACCCGAGCTCCATCTGCGACGACGACGATCTCGCCGCGCAAGGGTACGCAGGCGGCGTCCCGATGGGCGGAACGCTCGCAGCGCAGTCCGGAACTACCGGGCCGCAGTTCGTCGTCTCCGCCAAGCAAGATCCGACGGGCGTCCCGCTTCAGCGAATTCAAATCGTCAAAGGCTGGCTCGAAGGCGACGCGTACGAGGTGCAGGTCTTCGACGTTGCGGGCGATCCCGACAACGGCGCCAGCGTCGACCTCGACACCTGCGCGCCCCAAGGGGCCGGCGCGAACGACCTCTGCAACGTGTGGCAGGACCCGGGCTTCGATCCCGCGCAGCGCGCCTACTATTACGCACGCGTAATCGAGAATCCGACGTGTCGCTGGACCACTCACCAATGCGCCGCCGCCGACTACGACTGCAACGAGTGGGACTACGACGAATGCCGTTTGCTCGCGCAAGAAGAGACACCGAGGAGCAACTACACCTGCGACTGCTGCGACCCAACCGCGGGCCTGAACGTCGAGTGGTGTGAGACGATCGACTGCTCCGACCCTGCGAGCCTGCCCGCCAAAGAGGCGCGCTGCTGCGTCCCGCGGGTAGAGCCCGTCATCCAAGAGCGTGCTTGGACCTCGCCGATCTGGTACCAACCGCCCGGTTGATGCTCCGCCCTCTCTTCCACTACTTCTTGATCGGTGGGCTGCTCTTCGGCGCCAAGACGGTCTACGAACAGCGAGGCGGCGAGGGGCCCGAGCTCACGGTGCGCGTCCCCGCGGACGCGACGCCAGCCGAGGTTGATGCAGCCATCCGCGAAGCGATTCTCATGAACGAGGCGCGGCGCTACGGCTGGGATCGCCGCGACCCGGTCGTATTCAGTCACCTCGTGCGCAACATGCGCTTCATCGAGCCCGACACGACCGATGACGACCTGACGCTCTACAAGCGCGCCCTCGACATGGGCATGCACCAGCACGACCCGATCGTGCGTGCGCGTCTCCTCTATCGCGCCGAGGAGGCGCTCGCCTTGGTCCCCGAGGACCGCATGCCCACGCGCGAGGCGCTCGAAGCGCACCGCGACAAACACCCGGAGCGCTTCGAGCGAGAGAGCCGTGTCCGGTTCCAGCAGGTGTTTCTCAGTCGCACCAAGCGGGGCGAGTCGCTCCCGGCCGATGCGAGTGAGATGCGAGAGCAGCTGGCCGCGCTCGGCGACGCGCCGCCGGCGGGTTTGGGCGACCCGCTGCCCGGCCTCCGACCTGAGATCCTCGCGACCCCGTCGAAGATCCGCACGGCCTACGGCCCCGAGCTCGCGGACGCCGTGGGTGAAGCCGTCGTGGGCGTCTGGCGCGGACCTGCGTCGTCGGTGTACGGGCTCCACTTCATCAAGGTTCTCGAGAACGAAGCGGCGCGCGTTCCGCCGCTCGACGCGATCCGCGCCGAGGTACGGGCCGACCTCTTGCGGGAGCTTCAAGACGAGCTTCGCAAGGAGCGCATGGCCGCCCTCCGCGACGCGTACACGGTGCAGATCGAGAGGGCGCCATGAGCGGAGCGCGCGCCTCGCTACTTCTGGTACTACTCGGACTCGTCCTTCCGAGCCCCGCCAACGCCCACCCGCTTGCGCCCTCCGTGCTCTCTTTCGAGCAAGGCGGCCGAGGGGAAGTCACCATGCGTTGGCGGGCGCCGGTGAAACGTCCAACCGGGCAGTCCTTGCGTCCCCGTGTCCCGCAGATCTGCGAAGCCACGGGTCCTGCGAGCGTCAGCGTCAACGAGGAAAAGACCGCCGTCACGGAGACGCAGGAGCTTCAATGCGACCCGCCGGACATGAGCGGCGCGCTCATCGCGGTCGATGGCTTCGAGGACTCGACCATCAACGTGGTCGTTCGGGTCGTACGCGCCGACGGCAACGTGCACCACGCGATCCTCGACGCCGGGAGACCTTCGCTGACGGTCGCCGCACAGGAGGACGACTCGTACACGTTCTTCGAGTACTTGATGCTCGGGATCGAGCACCTGCTGACGGGCTGGGATCACTTGACCTTCGTGATCGGCCTTCTGATTCTCTTCGGCTGGCATCGACGCCTCATCGGGGCCGTCACCGCGTTCACGGTGGGCCACAGCCTCACGCTCGCGCTGTCGGTCCTCGGCTTCCTCTCGGTTCCCCAAGCCATCGTCGAGGCGTTGATCGCCATGACGATCGTCGTGCTCGCGCTCGAGATCCAATCAGGAGGCCACGGGCCCGTGTGGAAGCATCCGTGGGCGCTTCCAGGCTCGCTTGGGCTGCTGCACGGGCTTGGCTTCGCGTCGGTGTTGTTCGATGCGGGACTTCCAAGCGACGAGATCCCACTCGCGCTACTCGGCTTCAATCTAGGGCTCGAGCTGGCGCAGCTCGGAGTCATTGCGGTCGCCTGGGCCAGCTACGCAGCGCTGCGTTCTGCGATCCCGGCGGGGTGGCGCGGCAATCGGGAGCTCCCCGCCTACGTCATTGGATCGCTCGCCGCGTTCTGGGTCATCGAGCGAACGCTCGCCGTGATCGGTCTCAGCGTCTAACTGGCTTCGGCCTGGTCCGCGTCGCCCGAGCCGAAGGTGCCAGTTGGGGGCGGACCTGATGAAAAGCGATCCTTCGCGCCCTCGAGGTACCCACGAAGCTCGGCCGCGGCTCGTCGCTTGTCGAACGATGCTTGCGAGCAAGAATGCAGGCCCTCGAGCGCCTCGTCGAGGTGCTGGACGAACAGCAGGCACTCCCGCTCAGCGCGGCCGAGGCTCTCTTCGTCGATTCCGCTTCGACGGCTCAGCGCGCTGACCGCTCGGGTCAAGGGACCCCGCTGGGGGTACCCGGTGCCCTTCGCAAGCCGCGGTCCGAACACGCGGAAGTGCCGGACGAACTCAGATGCGAACCGAAGGTCTTCGGCCGCGTTCGTGCCGCGGACCCCAGGCGGCACTGCGGAGGCTTTCGCGAGGAAGCCGCGTAGGATGAATCGAAACGCCCAGATGTCTCCTTGCAAGTCCGTCTGCACCCGCTCGCTCGCACGTTCGACCCGCTCCGGCTTCTCGGGGGCCGAGAGGTCGCGAAGGGTCTTTGCAGCGTTCTTCACAGCACCACGCATTTCGCGAATCCCGTTTCGCAGTCGCTCGCACGGCGCGGCGAGCCCACGCGAAGCGCCGAGAGCAGGGAGCGGATCACCAAGCCCCGTTCGCATCGTGTCGTGCAGCTCCATCGCTAGTGGTTCGAGCACCTCGTCCCCCTGCACCAGCACGAAGCGCGTGAGGGTTTGAAGCTCCCGCCGCGTGCCCGCGAGCACGACGTGCGCCCGGTAGAGGCCGTCCTCCTCGCTCATCTGCTGGTCGGCGATACCGAGGTAACGGTGACTCCGGAGCAGTGAGAGAAACGCGACGATCGTGGTGGTCTTGGCGGCGTCGTCTCTCCAAGACGCGAGGTGCGCAGGGAAGCGCTCGGGGCCGAGGAGCTCTGTCACGTTCGCGAACTCGAGCGGATCCGGGGGCCGAAAATAGGTATTGCGGCTGAGGTCGCGGAGGAAGAGGTCGCAGCTCGCAGCGAACGCGCCTGGATCGACGCCAGGCAACTCGAGCAAGCGCTCACTCACTTGAAGTGCATCCCCAAGCGACCGAACGAGCGCGTCGAGCGAAGCGCGCGGCTCCGTGCTGGTTGCCCCCGCGGGGCGCAGGCGACGCTCCGGTGCGTGCTCGGCGCCGAGCTCCCGGGCGAGACCGAGCGCCCAGGCTGAGGTCACTCTCATTGCATGGAGATGGGGGCGGAAGTCGGCGGCGGGCGCCGCGGGCGGATGATTTTCGAGATGGCGGAACGCAGCCAACCCCGCGAGCGCTGCTTGCAGTGGAAGCAGCGCGTCGGCGCGTTGCTCAGAGGACAGAGACTGCCGCCAGCGTGCCCAGGTGTCCGCCTCGGCAGGAGCCCAGCGCTCGATCCAGGAAAGAAGGCCCTCTTCAGCCAGATGTGGACGGGGGTTCATTGGGGGTTTCAGGAAGCACTAAGCAAGCGGATCAAAACAGCCCGGACTGTGTGCCCTCGCGCTGCTTCTTTCCGAGATGCTCGAAGGCGTGCCGGGTGGCAACACGTCCCCTCGCCGTGCGCGCCAACAAACCCCGCTGAAGGAGGTAAGGCTCGTACACGTCTTCGAGCGTATCGCGCGGCTCGCTCAATGCGGCCGCCAAGGTTTCGATGCCCACCGGGCCGCCATCGTAGTGATCGATGATCACCGTGAGGTAGCGCCGGTCCATCTGGTCGAGGCCCGCCTCGTCGACGTCGAGTCGCTCGAGTGCCTCCCGCGCGGTCGCTCCATCGAGCTTGCCGTCGCTCAGGACCTCCGCGAAGTCGCGCGCGCGCCGGAGCAAGCGATTGGCGATGCGCGGGGTGCCGCGCGAGCGCCGGGCGAGCTCATGGCCGGCCTCTTTCGTGAGCGGAAGGGCGAGCAACCGCGCGCTTCGTTCGATGATCAGGCGCAATGCTTCGTCGGGATAGTAGTCGAGCCGCGCGACGTAGCCGAACCGGGAACGCATGGGGTTGGTGAGCAGCCCGGTGCGTGTCGTGGCGCCGACCAAGGTGAACGGCACCAGCGGAAGCTGTAGGGTCTGGGCGTAAGGGCCGTCGCCATTGACGATGTCGATGCGGAAATCCTCGACCGCCGTGTAGAGGTTTTCCTCGACGGTCGCGTTCAATCGGTGGATCTCGTCGATGAAGAGCACATCGTTCGGCTGGAGCTTGGTGAGGAGAGCGGCGAGCTGGCCTTTGTGCTCGATCGCCGGACCGGACGCCGAATGCAGCGTCACGCCACGTTCCGAAGCCAAGATCAGCGCCAGCGTGGTCTTGCCAAGGCCCGGAGGGCCGCAGAACAAGGTGTGGTCGATCGGCTCGCCGCGTTGCCTGGCGGCCTCGACGAAGATGCGAAGGTTCGCTTTGATCTGCTCTTGCCCGACGAAATCCGCGAAGTGGTCGGGCCGAAGGCTGCGATCCAGCGTCGGGTCTTCCGGTTGCTCGGAGACGTTCAGGTTCTCGTTGGCTCTGGCTTCCATCTCGCTCATGACAATGCCGACAGCGCCGCCCGGAGCAGTCCTTCGACGTTCGCGTCATCGGACCCGCTCATCGCGGACCCGACCGCCGCTTCCGCTTCGCTCCGTTTGTATCCCATGTTGATCAGTGCACCAACCACCGTGTCGCCCGTCGAGCTCGCCGCGCTCGGCACCGCTCGGAGGCGCACGCCGGTCTTGCCGCTTGCCGCGAAATCGAGCTTGCCCTCGAGGTCCAACAAGATCCGCTCGATCGTCCTCTTGCCGACTCCACTGATCCCCTTGAAGGCGGCCTTGTCTTGGCGTGCGATCGCCTGCTGAAGCTCGCTCGCGTTCATCACGCCAATGATCGCGAGCGCGAGCTTTGGCCCGATGCTGCTCACTTTGAGGAGCGCGCGAAACGCAGCTCGATCGTCGGCAGTCGCAAACCCGAACAAAGTGAGGGCGTCTTCACGCACATGGGTATGAACGTGAAAAGAGACGCTCTGCCCCGGCTCGATCTCGACCCGCCCGGCGGCGCCGGCGGGGAGGAACAACTCGTACCCGACGCCCTGAACGTCGACGATCACGGACCCATCGGCCTCCCGATGCGCAATTATCCCGGTGATTCTGCCGATCACGGGGGCGAGACTAGCAGGTTACTGAACAGATGTGTATTTCTTGGGCAGCGTCAGCGGCAGCGGCAGCGTCAGCGGCAGCGGCAGCGTCAGCGTCAGCGTCAGCGGCAGCGTCAGCGTCAGCGTCAGCGGCAGCGTCAGCGCAGCGTGTCAGCGCCAGCGTCAGCGCCAGCGCCAGCGTTCAGCGTTCAGCGCCAGCGCCAGCGCCAGCGTTCAGCGCCAGCGTCAGCGTCAGCGTCAGCGCCAGCGCCAGCGCCAGCGAAACGCGAGTGGCGTCGGGAGGTTTTGGTTAAATCCACCCGCCCGGACGCCTTCGGCGGCTGTTTGTCCCGCCCCACCACCCCCACACTATCTCCTACCCCCACCCGTAGTTCGGCATCACTCTCACGCGAGTGGGCAGCGTGCCTCCGCGCCCTGCGGGCTTGGCGGCGCACTTGCGCCGGGCTTCGCCCTGCGGGCTCGCGGGTTGCTGGCTTCATCGATGGGAAGGGCTTGGGCTTGGCGGCGCATGCGCGCCGGGCTTCGCCCTGCGGGCTCGCGCTGCCGCGCATGTCTTGGGGCGGGGCGATTGCGTATGGAGGAGAATCGGTCGGGATGCGCGGCACAGGGAGTGGGCGGGAGGCGAGTCGTGTCTTGCCGTGTAGAGCCGGCCGAGCGGGACCCGCTCCCGAGCACGTGCGTCGCGACCGAGTCTCCGGGCCTTCCGGCCACATCTGCAGGCCGCCCCGTCCCGTGAAACCCCTGTCGGGTTTTTCCGCGCCCCGCGTGCGCCTCGACGCCCGGGCGTGGTGCGTAAGCGCTCAGCGCCAGCGGTCAGCGTTCAGCGCCGATGCCCTTCGACCTCGTCGCCTGAATGTGCGTAATCGCCACTGCGAGCGCGTCGGCCGCGTCTTCTTCGGGCGGTGTTTTCAGCCCCAGTAGCGCGCTGACCAGCCTCCCCACCTGCACCTTGTCCGCCGCGCCTCGCCCTACCACGGTTCGCTTCACGACCGCCGGCGGATATTCGTGCACGGGGATATCCGACTGCGCCGCCACCAACAACGCCACGCCGCGCGCATGACCGAGCTTCAGCGCGGCGTTCGGGTACTTCGCGAAGAAGATCTCCTCGACCGCAGCCTCCGCGGGGGTATGGGCCGCGATCACGTGCTCGAGCTCTGCGTGGATCATCCGAAGCCGCTGCGCCAACGCGAGCTTCTCCGGAACGGCGATGGTTCCCGCAGCGATCTGGCGGAGCCTCGTGCCCTCGAGCTCTACGACGCCCCAGCCGGTACGTCGGCTGCCGGGGTCGATGCCGAGGACGCGCATGGTGCGTCAGGCCATGTCCGCGAGCGCTTGCTCGCTGAGCTCGAAGTCCGAGAACACGTTTTGAATGTCGTCGTTCTCTTCGAGCGCTTCGTAGAGCTGCATCAGCTTCTCGGCGTCGGGGCCTTCCACGATCTTGGGGTTGTTGGGGATGTATTCGAGTGACGCCTCCGCAACCTCGATCCCCGAAGACTCGATCGCATCGCGAACCGAGTCGAAGTCGTTGCGTGCCGTCGTCACGACCCACTGATCGTCGGCCAGCTCCATGTTCTCGGCGCCTCCGCCAACCGCGGCCTCGAAGAGCTTCTCCTCGCTCGCCGCATCCTGGTTGATCCGAATCATGCCTTTTTGCTCGAACGCCCACGCCGCCGAGCCGCTGGTGCCGATCTGCCCGTGATTCTTGTCGAAGATCTGGCGAACCTCCGCGATCGTTCGATTGCGGTTGTCGGTGACGACCTCGCACAAGAACAGCGCCCCGTCCGCCCCGATGCCCTCGTAGAGCAGCTCTTCGTACTGCACGCCTTCGAGCTCACCGGTGCCCTTCAGAATGGCCCGTGTGACGTTGTCGGCTGGCATGTTCACAGTTCGAGCGAGGTCGATCGCGCGCCGGAGCCGGCTGTTTCCGTCCGGATCGCCTCCCCCGTTCCGGGCGGAGATGGTGATCTCCTTGATCACTTTGGTGAACAATTTCCCGCGCTTGGCGTCCTGGGCGCCCTTGCGTCGCTTGATTGTCGACCATTTGCTGTGGCCACTCATATCGGGGTTGTTATTCAACGGAATTGCTCGGTTTTCAAGCCCTTGTCCCCGTTGAATATGCTCTTGTCCCCGGCGTCGAATCCCCCATGAAACGCTTCGGGATTCTCTTCATCGCGCTATTCGGGGTCGCCGGCTGCAACGACGACTCCAGCTACGTCTGCATCTCGGACGGTCCGCTCAGCGAGCGTGGCTGCTTCCTCTGCACGGGGGACGACTGCAATCCGCAGCCGCCGCCGCAACGCGCAACCTGTCTCGCGGAGACGGATTGTGCGGTCGATGAGATCTGCACCACGATCGGCTGCGTGGGCAGTTGCGACAGCGAGTACGAATGTCCGCTCGGAACGACCTGCGCCGCGAGCGGTTTGTGTCTCAACCCGCTCGAAGAGGAACCGCCGAAGCAGGAGCCCACTCCCGTGCCGTTCAGTTGTCAGTTCAACTTCGAGTGCGGCGACGAGCGCGTGTGCGTCGACGGCGATTGCCTGCTCACCTGCCTCGACGCGCCCTGCCCCGATACTCAGCAGTGCCTTGCGGGCGCCTGCCGCCCCTGTGTCGACGAGACCTGTCTCACGAACTGCACCGAAGATAGCGAATGCGCCGAGTACGAGTACTGCAGCGCCTTCCAGTGCATCCCCGATACGAGGCCGGCCGCGTTCTGCCCCGAGAACGCATGCCAGCCTGGTCGCGTCTGCGTGCGCGGTCAGTGCCGCACGCCCTGCGAGACCGACGATCAGTGTGCTCGCATCGACGCCACGATTCGCTTCTGCGCCCCAGTCGAAGACATGAACCTCTGTGTTCGCAGCAGTGAGGTGTTGGCCGAGTGTCAGCTCAATATCGACTGCGGCTTCGCCGAGGAGTGCGTGGACGGTGCCTGCGCGTCGACCACGGCATCGCCGTGAGTCCGTCCCCTGCGCGATTCAAGCAGGCTCGAGACGCCAACGTAGAGAAAGCCCGCTGAGAACAGCGTCACGAACGGAATGCTCGCCCAGCTCTGCGTAGCGATCGCCACGGCGAGCGTTAGCGTGCAATAGAGACCGAACGCGAGCTCGAGAGTGTTGTGCCATGGCTGACGCCCGCGATAGGCGACAGGTCCCGGCGCGCCGCGCTCGTCGGTGGCGCCGCTCTTCGGAGTCCTCACGAACTCCACATCTCCGCCGAACAGCCCTTCGATCGCCGCGCGACCGTTGTTGACGGCGAGCCCGATTCCGAGCGCCATCATCACCGGGAGGCGTTTCAGCGCTTGCCACGTTCCGCCGTACAGCTCCCGATGCGCGACGATGTAGAAGGCCGCGACCGAGCCGCACGTTGCCCAAAACAGAGGTACGTCGAGCAGGAGAAGAGTTGGGTCTTCCATGCGGCGCCGGATCAACATGTTTGGAAGCTGAAGCGCCGCCAGGAGCAGAAGAAACACGTAGGCGAGATTGTTGGTAAGATGGAAGAACGCTTCGCGCTTCACCTTCGCGGGGACGCGCGCCGCGAGGATGCGTCCGAGAAGCTTGCGTGCCGTTTGGACCGAGCCCTTTGCCCATCGGTACTGTTGGCTCTTGAAGCTGCTCATGTCGCCTGGAAGCTCGGCCGGAGCCGACACGTGGGGAGCGTAGACGAACGCCCAACCTGCCAGTTGAGCCCGGTAGCTCAGGTCCATGTCTTCGGTGATGGTGTCGTGCTGCCACCCCCCCGCGTCGTCGATGGCCACCCTGCGCCACATGCCTGCGGTCCCGTTGAAGTTGAAGAAGCGCCCTGTGCGGTTGCGCGCCGCGTGTTCGATCACGAAATGGCCGTCGAGCAGCATCGCTTGGCAGCGCGTCAGTAGCGAGTGCTCCCGATTCAGATGGCTCCACCGCGCCTGGACCATCCCAACAGACGGATCGCTGAAGTAGTCGATCAGATCCCGAACCGCGCTTCTCGGGGGAACGAAGTCGGCGTCGAACACCAAGACGAAGTCCCCTTCGGCTAGGCGCAATCCGTGCTCGAGCGCGCCCGCCTTGTAGCCCTCGCGGGTCGCTCGCCGAATGTAGCGGATGTTCAACCCGTCCCGCTGAAGCGCCTCGCATCGCTTGCGTGCAATCGAGGCAGTCGCGTCGGTCGAATCGTCCAGCACTTGGATCTCCAAGCGGTCCGGTGGGTACTCGATGCGTGCCGCGGCGTCGATGACGCGTTCCGCCACCAAGAGCTCGTTGAACATTGGAAGCTGCACCGTGACCCTCGGCAGCTCGTCTTCCGCGAAACGTGCGAGTGGAGCAGGGCGCTCCCGCCGGTGGCGGATGTACGCCCAGAGTAGCGCGCTCCGGTGAACACCGTAGACCCCGAGCACCCCCAAAGTGAACAAATAGAGAATGATGACGAGTGATTGCACGGGAGACTCTCGGAGTTATGGGGCGCCCTCGGGCTAAGTCGAGGGCACGACCGCGCTCGATGCGATCTCGGCAGCTGCGCGTAGGCGCTCGACCGTCTTCGGTTTCCCGAGCACTTCCATCACCTCGAATAGTCCTGGGCTTCGCGTACGGCCCGTCATCGCGACACGCGCGGGCTGCGCGACGCTCTTCATCGGAAGTCCGGCCTCTTCCATCCAGGCCTTGACCGTCTGCTCGAGGGTATCCGCGTCGAAGGGCGCGATCGCCTCGACGACATCGGCCAGTCTCCGGAGGTTCTCGGCGTTCTCCGCGATCAAGAACTTCCGCTTGGCCTTCTCTTCGAACACAACCCCCCGGAAAAAGTAGTCCACAGCCTCTGCGAGCTCGACCAGCGTCGACGCTCTCGGTTTGACGTATGGAATCGTCTTTCGGAGGGTCGGGTCGTCGCCAACTACCTCGACGCCTAGGTCCGCCAGGAAAGGGACGACTCGCCGCGCGAGCTCTTCATCGGGCAGCATTCGAAGGTGCTCGGCTTCGACGTGGAGGAACTTCTTTGCGTCGTAACGCCCGGCAGTGGAGCCGACGCGGTCCCAACTAAACTTCTCGATCAGCTCCTGCCTCGTGAAGATCTCCTGATCACCGTACGACCATCCGAGCCGCGCCAGGTAGTTGATTACGCCGTCCGGGAGATAACCCATGTCGCGGTACTCGAGCACGCCCACCGCGGCGTGGCGCTTCGAGAGTTTCTCGCCATTCGGCGCGAGCACCATCGGCATGTGCGCGAACTCCGGCACTTCGGCGCCGAGGGCTCGGTAGATGAGGATCTGCGGAGCGGTGTTGATCACGTGATCATCTCCACGTGCAACGAGCGTCACCCCCATGGTCAGATCATCGACGACGCAACCGAAGTTGTAGAGCGGCATCCCGTCCGGGCGAAGCAGGATGAAGTCTTGCAGGGTCGAGTGTTGAATCTCGATCGTCCCTTTGACGGCATCGTCCCAGCTCGTCGTTCCGGTGTGTGGTGCGCGAAAGCGGATCACGTGGCGCGCGCTCGGATCCTCGGGCGCTTCTGTTCGATCCCGCCACGGGCTTTCAAAACGAAACCCATCCTTCGTGCCGGTCTTCTTGTGGGCCTCACGGGCGGCCGCGATCTCTTCCTTCGTGGCGTAGCAGCGGTACGCGTGCCCACTCTCGATGAGCCTTTCGGCGAACTGCGAATAGATGTGCAGACGTTCGCTCTGCACGTATGGGCCGTGATCTCCGCCGACTTCCGGGCCTTCGTCCCAGTCGAGGCCGAGCCAGCGCATCGATTCGAACACGACCTGGATGCTCTCGTCGGTGCTGCGTTCGCGGTCCGTATCCTCGATGCGAAGGATGAAGCTGCCGCCATGGCGGCGCGCCCACAACCAGCTGTAGAGCGCCGTGCGTACGCCACCAATGTGAAGGTACCCCGTGGGCGAAGGCGCAAATCGAACGCGGACTTCCGACATGGGCGAGAGCTAACTGCCCGCCGCGACGGGGTCAAGGTGCGCGACCAGGAACGGCCCGCGGCTTGACCGACCCGGCGACCCTGCGCAGGCTCGCTGGCGGATGGTGGCGCCCCAGGTTCTCGTCGAGCGACTCAATCGTGGCGTATCGAAGCGCAACGCGCGGTGGACCTTCGTTCGGGACCACGGCTTCGGCGACGCGCTTACGCTGCGGCGCTTTCGTCTGGGCAATGGCCTGACTGTGCTCACGCTGCTCGACCGTTCCGCGCCGACCGTCAGCTACCACACCTGGTTTCGGGTCGGGTCTCGCCAAGAGCAGCCGGGGAAAACAGGCCTCGCGCACTTGTTCGAGCACCTCATGTTCAACGGGACGCGTGGCCACCCGCACGGTGACTTCGATCGCTTGTTGGAGGGCGCTGGGGCGGAAGCCAATGCAGCGACGTGGACCGACTGGACCTACTACTACGAGAACGCGCCCCGCAGCGCATTGCCGCTTCTCATCGAGCTCGAAGCTGATCGAATGCAGAACCTCGTTCTCAGAGCGCCTCAGGTCGCATCGGAGAAGGAAGTGGTGGCCAACGAGCGCAAGCTTCGGGTGGATGACGACATCGAAGGCCAAGCACTCGAGCTCCTCTACGCGACGGCTTTCCGTCGCCACCCGTACGGCTGGCCGACGATCGGTTGGATGAAGGACATCCGCGGCTTCAACGTGCGCGACTGCCAGAGATTCTATCGAAGCCACTACGCGCCGGGCAACGCGACTGTCGTCGTTGCAGGTGACTTCGATGAGCAGAAGGCCCTCGCCTCGATCCAGGAGCACTACGGGGCGTTTCCCAAGGCGGCTGCGCCAAAGCCTGTCGTGTATCCAAAGGAACCTTCGCAGCGTACCGAGCGAATCGCGCAGCTTCGGGCGACAACCCCCTCTGAGAAGATCCTGCTCGGCTATCGGGCCCCCGCGTTTGGACATCCCGATACGCCCGCGCTCGTCGTCGCCAACGAGGTGCTGTTTGGCGGCCGGAGCTCGCGCCTCCACCGAGTGTTCTGCATCGAGGAGGAGATCGCCCTTTCGGTTCGCGGTTCGATCTCGCCATTCGTCGACCCCGGGCTTTTCGAAATGTGGATCTTCGTGCACGAGGGCAGGCGCCCTCAGGACGCGCTTGCGCGCCTCGAAGAAGAGCTCTTCGCGCTCGGGTCAGACGGGCCCACGCGAGCCGAGCTCGACAAGGCGATCAACCAGCTCGAGCTCTCGTTCCTCCACAGCATGGAAACCGCTGGCGGCAAAGCGGAGCAGATCGGCTTCTACGAAACCGTCGCCGGAGACGGATCCGCCGTATTCGATCGATTGCAGGCCTACCGCGGAGTGACAGCCGGGGACGTGAAGCGCGTCGTCAGGAAGTACCTCCGCCGGTCTCGCCGCACGCGGGTCGAAATCCGCCGAGGCCCCGGATGAGCCTGTTCGTCGAGTCGAGCGACGTGCTCCCTTTGGTCGATCTGGAGGTTGCGTTTCCCGTGGGAAGTCTGCAGGATCCGCGCGGCAAAGAGGGGCTGGCGCAGCTCACGGGCCACCTGATGCGGCGGGGGCCGCGTGGGTCGTCACAGCAGCGCTTCGAGGATGCACTCGCGGCGCTCGGCGCGCGCGCGTCGGTCGAAGTGTCGATGCGCTCGACCCGCGTTCGCGCGACCGTGCTTCGACGCAACCTCGAGCCCCTGCTCGCGCTCATGGCCCGCATGATTTGGCGTCCTGCCCTGCGGGCGGGCGACTACGCGAAGCTCGTGCGCCAAGCCCGGGCCTCGCTCACAGCGCGCCTCGATGACGATCAGACCCTTGGAGCCCTCCGTTTCCGCCGGGCACTGTTTGGCGCGCACCCTTACGGCCGCACGTTGAGCGGCACAGCGTCGAGCCTCGATCGCATCAACGTGGATCGCGTTCGCAGCTTCTATCGACGACACATCGAGAACGGCGCTTTCGTCGTCGGCATCGCCGGTGATGTCACGGAGAGCGACGCACGCTCGTTGGTGGAAGGGCACTTCCCCGCCCTCGGGAACATCTGGAGGCAGGACGCGAAGCTACAGCCGACACGAGCGCGACGCGGACGTCACGTCGTCATCGTCGACAAGCCAGAGCGCATGCAGACACAGCTTTTCATCGGAACACTCGGCGCCCGCACGCGCGACCCGAAGTTGTTTCCGTTGATCGTTTCGAACACCGCGTTTGGTGGCACTTTCAGTGGCCCGCTGATGCAAGAGATCCGCGGTGTGCGGGGTTGGAGCTACGGAGCGTACAGTCGCATCTTGCACTCGACGCAGCGCGACGCCTGGTACATGTGGACTGCGCCTGCGTCCGAGTACTCTGCTGATTGCGCCACTCTCCAGCTCGAGCTCCTCGAGCGTTGGGTCGAGCGCGGCACCAAGCTCAGCGAGCTCAAGTTCGCTCAGCGCTACCTCATCAACAGTCATTGCTTCGATCGCGACACGCCGTCTAAACGGCTCGAAGCCACGCTCGACGTCGAGCTCTTGGGCATCCCTCGTCGCTACATCGACGAGCACGATACACTCATCGGCGGCGTCACCCGAGATGCGGCGAACGAAGCCACCCGCGCGCGAATCTCCACGCGGGACCTCACCATCGTCGTCGTGGCGACCGCCTCGGACGTTGCCGCCTCGTTCGAGGCGCTGCCCGGGGTGGCATCCCTCGAAATTGTGCCTTTTGACGCGCTTTAGCGGGTCAATGCGCGATGGAGCTCGTCGCGGCTCCACATGCGCGGGACCTCGACTTGAGGCAGCCGAGCGAGCCGTTCGGCGCGCTCGGGCAGAGTGCCATCGGGCTCCGGCAAGATGATCGTCTTGAGGTCGTCGGACCGCGCGAAGAACTCGACGACCTCCATCGCGTGCGCGTCGTGCGTGACCGAGTGAATGATGAGCCCAGCGTACTGAGTCTCTTCGCCTTCGAGCTCACTGACCGCTTCCGCCAGCGATTCGACTCCGAACACCGGCATCCCGAAGCTTCGGATCTCCGACTCGATCTCTTCGCGCACGCGGCGCCGCGGTTCGAAGACCAAGAGAGGAAGGCGTGCGGCCCTGGCATCGCGCCGAAGCAACGCTCGCAACACCGCGTCGTGGATCGCGTCTTCTTGGTCGGCCGACAAGATCGGGAATGAGATCGACAGCCCCGCGTCGCTCCCATCTCCGTTTCCGTTTCCGTTGCTGTGGTCTCGCACGCGGCGCACCGAGCCGGTGAGGCTCATCGTCCCACCGCCGCTCGCGAGGTCGATCAACACGTGCACCAGGTGACCGGGTCGAACGCCGCCCGCACCGGAGATCAACGCGCCGCCGGCCGAAATGTTTTCGAGCGTGTATTGGCCGACGTGATCGCCTCGTTGAAACAGAACTGCGCGGCCATCGAGATCAACAGGAGCGTTCGAGCGTCGATCCTGTTGTGCCTTGGCATGTCCCATCTCGCTTTCAGAGTGCCGAGCCCCGACGGGAAAATCTAGTCCACAGCGGGTGATAGCCCGATCGTGTGTGTGATTTTACAGAACGCGCGAAAGGGGGTTCTCAAGAATGCGGATGATTGTATAATCGGCGACCAGTGAGGTGCAGCAGTGTTGAACACGAGAATACGGGACGTTATCCGAAGAAAAGGCGAGTCCGTGCATTCCGTCGGTCCCCTGGCGACCGTGATTGAGGCGGTCAACGTCATGAACGATCACCACGTCGGCTCGGTGCTGGTGACCGAGGCCGGGAACCCGGTGGGCATCTTCTCCGAACGCGATGTGTTGGTTCGGGTCGTAGCCGCCCATCGCGATCCACGCCAGACTCTCGTTCGTGAGGTCATGACTACACGCCTTCACACGGCGTCGCCCGACGATACCTTGCTGGACGTAATGCGCCTGATGACCGAGCGCCGTTGTCGCCACGTCCCCGTCATGGAGGGCAAGGCCCTGCAAGGGCTCGTGTCGATCGGCGATATCACCAAGGCCACCCAACACAACCTCCGCCTAGAGGTCCGCGAGCTGTCCAGCTACATCGGGGGCCCGTACTTGAGCTAGGGGCGGTCGTGAGGGCTCAGCGTCCGCGCCAGCGCCAGCGTCCAGCGCCCAGCGCCCAGCGCCCAGCGCCAGCGCCAGCGTCAGCGTCTGCGTCTGCGTCTGCGTCCAGCGCCCAGCGCCAGCGCCAACGTCAGCGTCAGCGTCAGCGTCTGCGGAACGCGATTGGCGTCGGGAGGTTTTGGTTAAATCCACCTGCCCACCCCCACCACGTAGTTCGACATCACTCTCACGCGAGTGGGCAGCGTGCCTCCGCGCCCCTGCGCTTCGCTTGGGCTTGGCGGCGCACTTGCGCCGGGCTTCGCCCTTCGGGCTCGCGCTGCCGGGCATGTCTTGGGCGGGCGATCGCGTGTGGAGGAGAATCGGTCGGGATGCGCGGCACAGGGAGTGGGCGGGAGGCGAGTCGTATCTTGCCATGTGGAGACGGCCGAGCGGGACCCGCTCCCGAGCACGTGCGTCGCGACCGAGTCTCCGGGCGTTTCCCTCCGCGCCCCACGCTTCGCTTGGGCTTGGCGGCGCACTTGCGCCGGGCTTCGCCCTTCGGGCTCGCGCTGCCGGGCATGTCTTGGGCGGGCGATCGCGTGTGGAGGAGAATCGGTCGGGATGCGCGGCACAGGGAGTGGGCGGGAGGCGAGTCGTATCTTGCCATGTGGAGACGGCCGAGCGGGACCCGCTCCCGAGCACGTGCGTCGCGACCGAGTCTCCGGGCGTTTCCCTCCGCGCTCTTCGCTTCCCTCCGGCTCGCGGCTGCCTTGTGGGGCCGCCTTCTGTTATGGTCCCCGGCGTATGCCGAGCCTCAAGTGGATGGTGCCGCAGGGTCGGCCCCGCGTGTTTGGGATCTACAAGCGTGTCACGTCGATCGGCAAGGCCGGGGCCAACGATGTCGCGATCGACGCTGAGTCGCTCGAGCCGCATCATGCTCAGGTCGTGTTCGACGGGCGCGATTTCTCGGTCGCGCCGGTAGACTCCGGAGCCGCCGTCTTCGTAAACGGTAAGAAAAAGAAGAAGTCGAAGGTCTTCCACAACGACAAGCTCACGCTAGGCGACGTCGAGCTGGTGTTCTCGCTCTACGACGAAACGGCCATGCGAGATGCCGGACCGGCCGAGGAGCACGCGCACACCTCTGAGATCGAGGGCATGCTCAAGCTGAGCGACTTCAATCGCCGCCTCCTCGAGATTCGCGCCATTCCCGATCAAATCGAGGCGCTGCTCGATGCCGTCATCGAGGTGGTGCATGCGAACAAGGGCTTCGTGATCCTGCTTCGTGATGGCGACCCGGAGATCGCCGCGGCGCGCAACGTCGATCGCGAGACGATCCCCGATGCGGTCACCCAGCTTTCCGACAGCATCCTTCGCAAGTGCATCGATACCCGGCAGCCGCTGATCGTGAGCGATGCGGTGAACGACACGATGTTCAACTCGAGTCAGAGCGTGCTCAATCTCCAGCTCAGCTCGGTCATGGTGGCCCCGCTGATCGCGCAGGGACAGCTTCTTGGGCTCATCTACGTCGGCAACGACAATGTCGTGAACTTGTTCGAGCAAACGAGCCTCGAGGTGCTGACCGTTTTCGCCGGTCAGGCATCGCTTATTCTGCAGAACGCGATCTTGCTCAATCAGCTCACCACCGATCGTGATCGAATTGCCGAAGAGCTCGAGGCGCAGCGCTTCGGTGACATCATTGGGAGCTGTCCGAGCCTGCAGCAGGTGTTTCGGCGCGTTGAGAAGGTTGCGGCCGCCGACATCAACGTCCTGATCACAGGCGAGACAGGCACCGGCAAAGAGCTCTTCGCCCGGGAAGTGCACCGGCGCTCCAATCGTGTCGAAGGGCCGTTCATCGTGGTCAACTGCGGTGCGATCCCAGAGAACCTGATGGAGTCGGAGCTATTCGGTCACGTGCGAGGTGCGTTCACCGGTGCAGTGTCGACGCGGCAGGGTAGCTTCCAAGCGGCGGATGGGGGCACCCTCTTTCTCGACGAGATCGGTGAGATGCCGCTCTCTCTACAGGTGAAGCTCCTGCGAGCGCTCCAAGAGCGAGTGGTCGTAAAAGTAGGCGACACGAAACCGGAGTCCGTGGACATCCGTATTCTCGCCGCCACCAACCGCGATCTCGAGGCGGCGATCAAAGAGGGGTCGTTCCGCGAAGACCTTTACTATCGCCTGAACGTGGTCAACCTCCACCTGCCCCCGCTTCGCGCCCGCGGCGACGACATCACGATGCTCGCAAAGTACTTGCTCAACAAGTACGCCGCCGAGTTCGGCGCGAGCGTGAACGGGTTCACGCCCAAGGCGCTCGAAGCGATGCGCAACTACGACTGGCCGGGCAACATCCGCCAGCTCGAGAACCGCATCAAGAAAGCGATCGTGCTCGCGGACAAGACCTTGATCGGACCGGACGACCTCGATCTCGGGGTCGAGCAGCAACGCGCCGTGGTTCCGCTGACGCAGGCCCGAGAGGACTTCACCCGCAGCTACATCCTCGAGGTCTTGGAGCGCAACGGCGGCAACCGGACTCGCACGGCGCGCGATCTAGGGGTCGATCCACGCACGGTGTTTCGCTATCTCGAGCGCGAGCCGGACGCTCCGGAGCCCGGTGGGCCTGCCGAGGGCTGACATTAATGTCATAGAGGCCCCTCTGATTTCGTGGGACAATGAGAGAAACCCACGGGTTTTTGGGCGTCGGAGCCGCGGCATGACCTTTGCTTTCAGTTTGAACGGGATGCTTTCCTTTGCTTCACGCGCAGCGCTCGCCTCGGGCGTCGTGGCCACTGGCTGTGTGGCCACCAATACGATCGAGTTCTCCTCGGAGGAGAACTACCCCCCGTCGGTGGTCAGCCAGCAGAACGCCGAGTACCCGCTCCGCGAGATCGGCCAGCTCAATCTCGACGAGTCCCTCGAGACCGAGTTGCCGCTCGACGTCATCGTCCGCGACCCGAACGTCGACGAGACCCTCGAGTACCGGATCTTTTTGGACTCCACCAGCCCTCCAGACACCGACTTCACGGCTCGAATTGACGACGGCACCATCGACCCCCAGGGAGGCTCCGTGGACCGTCCAACGACGTTCAACATTCCGTATAGCCTCTTGGCTCCTGGCGAGTGCCACAAGATTGAGCTGCTCGTGGCGGGCAAGTTCTCGGGTTTCGTCGATCTCCGAGCTACCGTCGACGAGGGCGACTTCGACAACGTGACGTGGTGGATCGAGGTCACGGATGCAGACAACCTGATTGCGACTAGATGCCGATGACGCAGCGCTTCGCACTCGTGCTCCTGTTGATCGCCGGATGTAGCTTCGAGTCCGCGACCGTCACCGAGACGGTCGACAACCGTTGCGGGAGCGATGCGGACTGCCAGGCCGGTATGTGCGATGGCAGCATCTGCATCGACGATTCGGGCGCCTCCGTCGACCTTGCGATCGAGGTCGTTCGGAGTACATCCGAAGCCCAGCGCGTGATTCCCACGAGTTGGGCGTTCGACTCGGAGCGCTTCTCCGGGTCGAGCGTGCGTGACTTGATCTTGCCGGCCACTCGCGAGGTGCGAGGCACGGTCCGCTGGGAGGGGCTTCCCGTTCCCGCCACCGTCCGTTTCGTGCGCCGCATGGCGAGCCCAGTCGAGCTCTTGCAACCGGTTCCTGTCGAAGTCGCCACCTTGCGCGAGCCCGCCGGAGGGCCTGAACCCGACGGCTACGATTTCAAGGCGGTACTCGTCGCGGGCGAGACCTACGACGTCGTCGTTTCTCCGACGAGCGATATCGTGGTCTCACCGGCGGACACGTCCGCGCCCGCGATTCGAAGTTTGCCACCGCTCTATCTGCAAGCGTCCATCGATGGCGGCGATCCGACCGAAGCGTTCCGCTTCGACGTTTCGTTCCCCTCGGACCTCGAGAGGGAGTGCACGGACCAGCGCAGGACAGCGTGCACCCTCAGCGCGGAAGTCGCGAGCTTCGACGGCGAGCTCGACGTCGCCGAGGCAGGTCTGCAGGTTCGTGCGGTGGACGAGTCGACGGGCCGTGTGGTGTCGTCGATCGGCGAGACCGACAGCTTCGGTCGATTTTCCATTCGCGTCGGCGACGAGACGCCGGACTATCTGATCCGTGTCACTTCCCTGGCGGGTGGGGAAGCATTTCCGGCCGTGTCCATCGATCCAAACGTCGCCTTTGCGAACGACAACGAGCTCATCCGCATCCCACGGCTCAACCCGGTGCAGTTCACCGGTCGAGTCCGCGACGGAGCCGGCACCGCCGTCCCCGGGGCCACCGTTCGGTTCCTGTCGAACAGCGTCTTCGACGACAATCAACTCGGTCTACGGGGCTCGTTCAGCGGTTCCGCGACGACGAACGAGGATGGCAGCTTCGGCTTGGGGCTCCTTCCGGGCTTCTATTCGGTCACGGTCACTCCGCCCGACGACTCGGAGAGCGGTTGGGGAGTGTTGTCAGCCGAAGCGCTGGTCGGGGAGGAGATCACCGCCGCCGAGGCGTTGATCGTTCCATCGAAGGTTGAGCTCTTTGGCTGGGTCCGGACCTTCAAAGGGGAAGCCGCCGCCGGCGTGCCCGTGCATGCGCGTGCGCGATTGGATGGCGACCTCGCATCTGCGCATCGCTCACAAGAAGCCGTCTCGAACACCCTAGGCCGCTTCACCATGCGTATGGATCTCGGGCTCTACGACATCCACGTGAAGATATCGTCCAAGAGCGGCTACGCCTGGCTGGTCGAACCCGCGTTTGCGATGGACGAGGACATCGCTCGGACGTACCGGCTCGATCCTCCGATCCCAATCGAGGGTCTCCTGCAGGCCAGCGACGGCACCGCCGTGCCAAACGCGCTGATCCGCGCCTACGTACTCACGAACGACGGGGCAACCAGTCGTCGGATCCAAGTGGCCGAAAGTGTGTCGGACGCTGAAGGCAATTACCGGCTGCTCATTGCCCCGGCCCCCGGCGACGAATGAGCATCCAGCCGACGGCGAGCAGCGAAAGCCATCCCGGCCAATCGCCCAGCATCGTGTAGACTGTGTCCTCTTCGAGCATGCGCACGTCCACGCGCAGGTTCTCGCGCGTGAGGAGCCCGCTCTTCGCGACGACGCGACCGAGCGGGTCGATGACCGCGCTGATTCCGCTGTTGGTCGAGCGAACCAGATAGCGGCGGTGTTCGATCGCTCGGTACTTCGAGAGCAAGAGGTGAATCCACGGCTCTTGCGTGTCGCCGAACCAGGCGTCATTCGTGAGGTTGATCATGATGTGAGGTCTGGCCTCTCGGATCATCTTGCGAGTGAAGCGAGCGAGCATGTCTTCGTAGCAAACCGGCGTGGAAATCCGCCACTCGCCAAGTGTGACGGGGCGTACGTGGCTGCCTGCGGTAAACCGCCCGCTGTTCGGTGAGAGATCGTAAAGGAAGGGAAAGATCTCTCCGAACGGAAGGTACTCGCCGAACATCAAGAGGTAGGTCTTGTCGTACGTGGAGCGAACCATGCCCTCGGCGTCCATCAAAAAGACCGTGTTGTAGATCTTGCGTTCGCCATCGATTTCTTCGGTCGATACTCCACCGAAAAGAAGCGGGGTTTCGAGATCACGGCGGATCCTGTCGCCGTTCCACGCAACCTTTCGAGGCAGGTTCTTCACGATCGCAGACTCGGGCCAGATCAGAAGGTCGAGCTCACCTTGCTCCTCGAGCTCGTGGCTCTGTTCGACGTGGCGCCGGTGGCCTTCCAAGGCCTCCTCCCACTTCGCGAAGATGCCCATGTTGACTTGCACGATCCCGATGCGAAGCGTCGGCGCGTCGGCCATCCGCGCCTCGATCTGCTGGACGCGGAGCGCGCCGTAGCCGAGCGAGAAGATCACCCCGGCGAAGGCGATGCCCCAAAGAAGCGTGGGCGCTCCGCGACGCTTCCCCCGCCAGCGCCAGGTCTCATAGATCGCCAGGTTCACCGCGCCGATGAGCGCCGTGATCAGGAGTGGCCCCCCGAGGTCGGCCATCTGAGTCGGCCAGGTCAGCATGTGAAGGCTGTTGGCGAGATAGGTCGGGAAGAGCGCGGGGTACGCCCACTCCATCAGAAGCAGGAGCGGAACCGCGAGGGCGGCTGTCGGCCAGCCACGTTTGCGGAGTGCCCGATACGCGACAGCGTAGAGTGCGTAGTCGAACCCTAGGTAGATGCAGAATACGAAGAAGAAAAAGACGCTCGGAGCGAGACCGTAGCCGGAGAACACCTCGAGGAATTCGACGAGCCAGTGATAACCGCCCGCGTAGGTGACCGCGCCGAAGAACCACCCGACGGCGAGCGAGTGACGCCAACCTCGGTCCAACCCGAGCTCGAGTGCCGCGAGCAAAGGAACCAGGCACACGAGCGCGAACGGCCAAATGCCGAACCCTGCCCATCCGAGGAAGTGCAGCACTGCGCCGGCGAACGAGAGGCCATAGATCTGATATCGGGACGCGAGGCTCGTGCTGGGGGCGTCGGTCACTGCCCGCTTCGTAGCACGCGCTCGGTTGAAGTGCGTACGATTTGCAGGAGCTGACTGAGGTCGTCGATCTCGATGTTGAGTGGCGGCACGACGTAGACGGTGTTGCCAAGCGGCCGGAGGTGCGCGCCGAGCTCGAGCGCAAGGTCGGAAATCTCCCATCCGGTTTTGCCCATGTAGCCCGCGGCGCCGACCTCGAACGCGGCACACATCCCGAGCGCTCGTGGATGCGTGACCCCCTCGATCTCGGCCATGGCTGCGATCTCCGATTGGAGTTTGGCTGCCTTGGGCGCGGCAGAAGCGAGCACCCGGTCGTCGCGGTAGATCGCGAGCACCTCACGTGCGACGGCTGCGCCCAGGGGATTGCCGCAGAAGGTGTGACCGTGCATCAGGGCACGGCTCTTGTCGCCGCGGAACCCGTCGTAGACCCGCTCCGTCGCGAGGGTCGCAGCGAACGGAAGCATGCCGCCGGAAAGCCCTTTGGCGGTGCAGAGGAGATCGGGCGTGATCCCCGCATGCTCGCAGGCCCACATCGGACCGGTCCTCCCGAAACCGGTGAACACCTCGTCTGCGATGAGCAGAGCCCCCGCCTCGTCGATTCTCTTGCGGAGCTCTCCGAGCTGCGCTGGCGGATACATCCGCATTCCCGCCGCACCTTGAACGATGGGTTCGACGATCACCCCAGCGATCTGCTCGCCTCGTTCGCCGAGCTCTTCGAAGAGTGCGTCGAACACGGGCGTCCAGTCGTGATCCGCGGGTTCTTCTGGCCGGGACACGTCAAACAGGAGCGGACGAAACACAGCCGAAAATTCGCCTACGGCCCCCGCGCTCATCGCCCCCAAGGTGTCGCCGTGGTACGCGCCCGGCAGCGCGAGGAAGCGCTTGCGTTCCGGTTGCCCGTTCTGCTGCCAGTATTGAAACGCGATCTTCAGAGCGACCTCGACCGCGGTCGACCCGTTGTCGCTGTAGAAGACGCGGTTGAGCCCAGTTGGCGCCACCTCGACCAGCTCGGCCGCGAGGCGGGCGGCGGGTTCGTGCGTCGCGGCGGCGAAGGTGCAGTGCATCAGGCGCTCCGACTGCTGCCGCATCGCGTCGCGCAGCCGAGGGTGCCCGTGCCCGAGGTTGTTGCACCACCACGACCCGCTCGCGTCGAGCACCCGCCGCCCGTCGGGTCCGATCAGCCAAGGACCCTCGGCGCGATCGACGACGAAAAGAGGACGGCTCTCGTGGTCCTCACTCGACGTGTACGGCCGCCAGACATGCGCGCGATCGAGTGCGACCAGGTCATCGGGGGACATCGCAGCAAGCTTGCGGCACCCCCAGCGGCAGCGCCAGTGTCAGCGGGCACCTCAGCGGCAGCGTCAGCGGCAGCGTCAGCGTCAGCGCAGCGGCAGCGTTCAGCGTTCAGCGCCAGCGGCAGCGTCAGCGTCAGCGTTCAGCGCCAGCGTTCAGCGCCAGCGCCAGCGCCAGCGCCAGCGTCAGCGTTCAGCGTTTAGCGCCAGCGTCAGCGCCAGCGAAACGCGATTGGCGTCGGGAGGTTTTGGCTAAATCCACCCGCCCGGACGCCTTCGGCGGCTGTTTGTCCCGCCCCACCACCCCCACACTATCTCCTACCCCCACCCGTAGTCCGGCATCACTCTCACGCGAGTGGGCAGCGTGCCTCCGCGCCCCGCGTGCACCTCGACGCCTGGGCGTAGTGTGTTCAGCGTCAGCGTCAGCGTTCAGCGCCTACATCGGGCTTACGAGAACTTCGCGCCGGCCGCCCGCCTTTGAGCTCGGCGGTCCCACGACGCCATCCTGTTCCATGCGCTCCACCAGCTTCGCGGCCTTATTGTAGCCGACGCTCAACTGGCGCTGGACGTGGCTGATCGAGCAGTAGCCTGCGTTTGCCACGACCGCGACCGCCTTGTCGTAGAGCGGGTCGTCGCTCTCGCCGTCGGGGCCGTCGTCCTCGCGCGGCTTGAGGATCTCTTGTTGATAGGTCGGCTCGCCTTGCTCGCGGAGGAAGTCACACACCGTGCGCACCTCGTCCTCGCTCACGTAGGCCGCGTGCACACGCTGGAGGTCGCTCGCGCCGGGCGGGATCATCAACATGTCGCCCATCCCGAGCAGGTGTTCGGCGCCGGAGCGTCCGAGGATCGTCATCGAGTCTTGGCGCTGCGAGACCTTGAATGCGACTCGGGCGGGGAAGTTGGCCTTGATCATGCCCGTGATCACGTCGACGCTCGGCCGCTGGGTGGCGAGGATCACGTGAATGCCCGCCGCACGTGCTTTCTGCGCGAGCCGCGCGATGCACGACTCCACGTCCTTGGCCGCCACCATCATCAGGTCGGCGAACTCGTCGACGACCACCACGATCGACGGCAGCTTCTCGGGCTGGAAGACCTCCGCATCCGCCGACTCACCATCCGTCGGATCGAGCAAGACTTCCTGGCCGTTCGCGTCCTGCGCGCTGACCTTGCCCTTGCGCTTCGGCATGAACTTGTCGATTGAGAGGTCGCCCTTGAGCACGCGTTCGACGCGCCGGTTGTACGTGTCGATGTTGCGCGTGCCGGCGTCGGCGAAGATCTGATAGCGGCGCTCCATCTCATCCACGGCCCACCGAAGCGCCAGGGCTGCCTTCTTCATGTCGGTCACGACAGGGAGCAGCATGTGCGGGATTCCGTCGAACACCTGCAGCTCGACCACCTTCGGGTCCACCATCAGCATCCGAACTTCGTCTGGGGTCTTCTTCGACAGGATCGACGTCAGCATCACGTTGAGCCCGACGCTCTTACCGGACCCCGTGGCGCCGGCGACGAGAAGATGCGGCATCCGCGCAAGGTCCGCGTAGACCGGCTGGCCGCCGATGTCCTTGCCCAACGCAACAGGCAGCGCGCCCGTGTGCTTCTCCCAGCGGCGGTCCTCGAGGATCTCGCGGAGTGGAACCGTTTGCCGCGTGTCGTTCGGTAGCTCGAAGCCGACGCGCGCCTTGCCTGCGATCGGCGCGACGATTCGGACCTTCTGGGCCGCCAACGCCATCGCGAGGTCATCCGCGAGCCCGGCGATCTTCGAGACCTTGGTCCCGCTCTGGGGCTCGAACTCGTACATCGTCACGACGGGACCCGGATGGATCTCGTCCACGCGGCCACGCACGCCGTATGCCGCAAGTTTCTCGGTCAGGAGCTCTGCGTTCTCGCGGAGCGCATCGGCGTCGACGTGGATCACCGCAGCGTCTGGCTCATCGAGTAGGGAGGTCGGCGGTAGCTCGAAGTCCCGATGTTTGCGCTTCGACCGGATGGAGATCTCCAAGGGGGTTTGCTTCGTCTCCTTTGGCGCGACGATCGTCGGACCGGTGGAGCCGAGAGCCGGGGGTTTCGCGGCCTTGGCCTTGGGCTCGGGCGTGATGACGACCGGTTCCGGCCCGGGGGCGTCCTCTTCCTCTTCGAAGCGAACGCCCATGATGCGGGGCTGACTCGCGCGGACCTCTTCTTCGTGGATCTCGCGCGCTTCGGCCCAGGCTTCGCGAAGCGCGACGAAGACGCTCTGCACCTTCGCCCACGCGGCGTGGACCACCCGTGCAAGCCAGGCGCTCACCTCCTCGAGGGTCCAAGGCGTGCGGAGGATAACGGAGATCCCGAGCACCGCGAAGCCGATGATGACAGTGCCGTAGAACCCGAGCAGCGAGCGGAGCACCTCTCCGAGCAGCTCTCCGACGGCGCCCCCGGGCGACGCGCCCCATGCGGCTTGCGGCTCGATCAACAGGTGCGCGAGCGCAGCGCCGATCACGACGAGCACCAAGGTCGACGCCATCGTCGCGACGCCGAGCATGGCCGACCGCCGGCGGAACAGCCGATAGGTAAGCAAGCCGCCCTCGAGCGGCAGGAACCACGCGACGAGTCCGAAGGCCAACATCAGCGCTCTCGCGAGGCGGTGGCCGACGGGTCCGACGAGGTTCGCGCTGCCGTTTCGCGCGTCATACGAGACGAGCGCGAGGGTCAACAGGACGGTTGCGGTCAGGGTCAGGATCGCGAAAACGTCCTGCCGCCTGCCCTCCGGCGCCACCAGGTCGCCAGAAGAGGTGGTTTCATGTGCGCTCAAGTACGCGGCCTCCTACACCGGCAGGCTATGCGCCGGCGGAGGGATGCGTCAAGAAATCAAGCGTCTTAGAGCTTCTTGATCCCCTGGCTGAATCCTCTATTATCCTCGCGGGTTGCAAGCTTCGAGGGGGGATCGCGCCGCGCGTCGGATGGGCTCTAAAACCAAGATCATCGCGCTTTGCGCGGCGGCGGCTCTGCTGCTCGCCGGCTGCAAGGTCAACAGCGACGACGTTCAGCAATGGAAGGACACCGTCAAAGGACCCGCTCGCCTTGCCGCCGTCATCGGGAGCGACCGCTACGCGCCAGAGCTTCGCACGGAGGCTGCGCTCGCCATCGTCGAGATGGATCGGAGCGACGTCGACGCGCTCGTGCTCTTGAAGAAATCGCTCGACGATCTGCAGTCCGAGGACAGCGCCGCGAGCCAAACGATCGTGGAGGGTATGGTGCCGCGGCTGGAAGCGTTGCTCGCCGAGGAGTCGGGCCAGGCGGGGAGCCCTCCTGAGCCGATTCAGGTCCGCGCGAAGGACGCGGCGTACATGGTGATTCCGTATGCACCCGAGGCGAAGCGAGACGCGCTGGTTCGTTCGGTGCTGGCTTGGTACTCGGCGGACTTCGAGGGGCGGAGCCTCGCGGGTGACTACAGCGCCGAGCAGGTGACTCGCTCGCTCGGCGCAGAGGCGGCGAGGCAGCTCGTCGACGCGCTTCACGAGAAGATGACGCCTGCCGCGATGATCAAGATCGCGGAAATCATCGAAGAAAGTGGCGACGATGACACCAAGAAGCGCGCGGGGGATCGCTTGGTGGCCATCGAGAGGGAGATGGAGAAATCGACCTTCGTTACATGGCTTGCCGAGCAGATCCGAGCGTCGCTCGAAGCAGCGGGTGAGCCTGCCGACGAGCAGCGCGTGAGCGCCTTGGCGGTATTCAATCGCGAGAACTACATCAACAACGGCGCGCTTCCGGCGATGCGACACCTCGGCGATCAGGCCGCGGTCGCCGCCCGTCTTTTGTCGATTGCTGACACCAAGCCCGGCCCGAACGACAGCAAGTCCTGGGTCGAGCGGCTCAGCGCGCGGCGCGCGACCGCCCTCAAGGCGCTCGAAGGGCACGTCACCCGCCAACACCTGAATCGACTCCTGTCGATCGCGCTCGACTCCCAGACCCCAATCGAGGTGCGGGACTACGCCTTCGACCGGGTCGACGACATTCACAGCCGGACCGCAATTCCGCGCCTCTGGCCGCTGGTTACGCGCGTAGGATGCACCTCGGCGGGGTGTAGCTCCGCGAATAGGCTCGACAAACGGCTTCGGTGGCGGGCCGGTGAGCTGGTGCTCTCGCTCGGTGGTCCGGCGATAATCGAGCAGTTTTCTCAACGATTACCGTCTGCTTCGGGTATTCAGTACGAGCCGGAAGAGCTCGAAGGCTACGCGACACGCATGAGTCAGATGACACCTCCCCCTACATCGACCGTCACCGCACTGCTCGATTCGCAACTGTGGTGGAATCGTGTGGTCGCATTGCGCTATCTTGAACGCAGAGGTGGGGCGGCAGAGATCCCTGCCATGACGCGACTGATGTCGGACGAGGTGGACGTATCGGGCAAGGGCTGGGCAGAGCTAAACCCGCCAGTGAAGAAGGTGGGACAGGTCGCTGATGCCGCGATCAAGGCACTTCGGACGCGGGAGCAAGGTGACGAGAAGTGAGTAGTCGAAGAGATGGGTGATCAGGGCGACAGAAAAACCGTGCGTGCGTTCCAGTGCCGCGATTATCTATTCGAGATCTACGATCGTATGGGTGACGAGCTCGGCTGCTCCGTCGACTATCTGATCAACGAGGCCATGCGTGAGTACGCTCAGGGCGCGCGAGCACACCGTTGCCGCGATCGACGCACGGGAGGCTCTTGGCTCTGCGGTCGGCGGCGGCGCGCCGATGACCGCGCCACCCGTGGATCCGCGTCCCGCGCCGATGCTCACGCCGTTTCCTTCGCGTCCGGTAGCCCCGCCCGCAGTGACCGTGCCGCCCCCGCTTCCGGGTCGCCGGCCTTCACAAGCAGCTGGTGAGAAAACCCTCGTGCTCAAGTTCAATGGGCAGCAGTTTCCGATCGAAAAAGACGAGTTCATCATCGGACGCGGCGCGCGTTCCGCGGACCTCGCGATTCGCGATGGCAACATCTCGCGCAGGCACGCAGCGGTCGTCTTGCACGACGGTGTGTTCTTCATGAAAGACCTGGGCAGCACGAATGGAATCGAGTACGCCGGTCAACGTGTCGAATCCAAGCGGATCGAAGAGGGCGACGTCTATCACATCTGCGATTACGAGCTCCGCTTCTCGTATCAGTAAGCCGAGAGCAGCACGCGCGAGCTTCGTGTGTCTGATGATCTTGGGTGCCGGCGTGTTCGCTGGAGCGGCAACGGGTTTGGCGGAGGGAGCCTCCCGAGCGGACGAAACAGCCCTGCTTCGGGCTCGTTTCGAACGGCTCTCTCAACGGGACGAGGCCAAGTACGCCGAGGGCGCGATCGGCCAGGCCGGTCGCGCACTAGCGCGTGCGGAGAGCGCGGACGACGAGGCAGAGAAAGCGCGCGCCAGGGAGACGGCGAGGGCGGCGCTCGGTCTTGCAGAGCGACAACTCCATCGCCATGAGGTTCAGGCGGAGCTGATCGCGACCCAGCGACGATTGACGGCGATCCGGGAACGCGCGGGCGCTCAACGGAGGGTGCTGGAGGCGTTGCTGAAGGAGCGGGCATCGCTCGCGCGTGGCGGAGAGCAGCCGTGATCCTTCGTTTCGCTTCGACGGCGGGCTTGGCCCTCGTGCTCGGGTGTGGAGGGCAGCAGTCGACACGATCGACCGAAGCGCTATTTGAAACGCCGGGCGCGGATCGGGCTCGGGAGCTCGCTCCCGACTTGTACCTTCGAGCCGAGGCCGCAGCGAGCCGAGCCGACGGGGCGCGCGGCCGCAAAGACGGCGAGGTCGTCGCTGACTACCGCACGCAGGCTGAGCTCTGGCTCGGCGCGGCTGTGATCGAAGCGGAACGAATCGAGCTCTCCCGACGCCTCGACGCACTTCGGCGCGAGGAGGAACGTTGGGCCAAGCAATTGGCACGGGATCAGGAAGCGTCCGCCGTCGTGGCGACGGACATCTCCCGCTACCACGCGCGGGCGGTCGCGCTTCGAGAGGCCGAGCGTGTGGCGTCGTTGAGCGAGGCGAACACGACCGACGACGCAACGCTCGACGCCGTGCTGACGCGTGTGCGTCTCAATCTCGCGCTCGCGGAGGCGCTCGGCGCGAGCGAGCAACAGCTTCGATCGCTCCATGCGCGCGTGGACGCGATGGCCCGCGCGCGGCCGAAATCGGCCAAGGCTGCGGAGACACTGCTCCTCGATACCGAAGCCCTGATCGGCGAGATGCGCGCGCAGTGGCCCTCCCCGAGGCCGGGCGCGTCGACGGAGCTCGTGGAGACGGCGCGCTTGATCGGCTTTGCCTCGGACCGCAGCGGTACCGGCGTCGTGGTTCGGTCCGAGCGCTTCTTCACCTCAGGGGGACAGGTGTCCGCCGCGACGCTCAAGCGGTTTGGAGGTCTCCTCGCTGCGTTTCCGCACGGACCCGTCGCGTGCCAAGTTGCGGTGCCCGAGCTTCAGAGCCGGGTCTGGTCGCGCCGCGTCGCCGCGCTCATCGATCGACTCGAGCTCACCGACGACCCCGCGCGCGTGTCGACCAGCATGATCGCAACCGCGTCGCTCGGAGCCGGCGCTGTGCAGTGCACGTTTGCTGCGTACCGCGGCCCCTGATCGCGCTCAATCGAGCGTACGCCAGGTGTCCCGAGCGACCGCCTTGGTCTCGGTTGCGGGTGGGATGTGCGTAGGTGGCGGCGGTAGCTCGGTGACGGAGATCCGCACCAAGTTGCTTCCGACTTCGAGAATCGAGAGATCGACCTTCGTTGGGCTGACCTCCGCTCCACGAACGCTCGCACGCTTGTAGACTGCGCCCTTGCCGCGCCGCTCGACGTTGCCGGTCATCATCATCGGTCCGAAGTACGCGAGCACCTTCTTGATCGGTGCGCGCATTCGGTAGACGTGGGTCATCTCGTCGGCCCGAAAGAGCTCGACGCCGCGGGGAAGCCGGATTCCCAAGATGTATTCGTCGGACGGGATGAGACGCCCTTCGACGTCGAACACGCGCGGCGGCCTCGGCGTTCGCACCTCGGTCGCCGCGACCTCCTCTTTGGGTTGGACTACGGTCGGCTGGTCCGGAGCTTTGGATTTCGAGCTGCACGCCGCGAGAGCGACCAACAGGGCGAGGAAAGGAAGGCGGGGCCGCATCGGTCCTACTCCGAGGTCTCGGAGATGGCGGAGATGACCGTGAAGCCTTGGGGGGCCGTGATGCCCTCCTCGAGGATCGCGATCGAGAGGCCGCCCGAAAGCGCGGACGAGCCGCTCAAGTGACCCATGAGCTTGAACTCGCGCCCGCTCGTCGCGTACGGCATGGCCAGGGTGGCGCTGTTGCCGGAGAAGGGATCGACGACGTCGATGTCCTCCGTCAAGGTGCAGACCGGCTGCTGCGCGACCTGCAAGCCCACCAACAGAGCGTTGGCGAGCTCGGGGAGGTCGCCCGAGTCGAGGGAGGGGGTCGGGTTGTCGAGGGCGTCCTGGAGCAGTGGGACGAGCGCTCCCGCGCTCGCCGGGTCGTCGAGGTAGGAAACCCCGAAGATGCGGCTCGCGCCGAGCGGGCAGGCGTCCAGGGCCGAGCCGCCGCCCGCCTTGAACGTTCCGAAGTACACTTGCCCGCCGAAGAGCTCGAGCGGCCCGGTCATCTGCTCTCCCGCCTCGAGCTCGATCTCCCAGTTGAGCCGGCCTTCGAGCGTGTCGACGAACCCGTCGACGTCGAACGTGAGCTTTTCGGTGATCGACACGACCTTGTTGATCGCCGTAGCGTCGTCCAGCACGTCGATGTTGCCCGTGCCGACCAAGATCACGACCTCGCCTGCGCCGTTGACCGTGAGAGAAGGCGCGTAGTACGTGGGCTCGGCATCGTCGAAGCCCTCGTCGTAGTAGAGGTCGTGAAGCGCTTCTGCGCCCCAATCGTCCGGGTCGGGCGACGAAAAGTCGATTCGCCAAAGCACGCCGTCAGCGTCGACGGTGTACGCCACGCTTCCGACCGTGCCCGTATCACCTCGGAACACCGAGACCGCGCCATTGAGCGGCGCCGGGAACACGTCCTCCCCGATCTCTCGGATGAGGGTGCCCGTGATCGCATCGATGAAGTACATCGAGCGGCCGTGCCGCAGTGCGGGCGGTGACGACGTGGTTCCACGCCAGCAGCGGCGATCGCTGCGAGGTGTGATCGTCGCGCCCGCCGCCGTATCCATTCCCTCGGGAAGCTCTGGGCCGCTCGTCGTGTACGGGCATGTGCCAGCGTCCTGAACGCCCTGGCCGCCTGGGAGCAGAATCACGCCGTGTGACTGACGTGGCCTGAACACGAGCGGGCCTCCCGGATTGCCGAGCGGGGTCGGGTTGCTGTCTTCGAGGAAGATCTGAGCAGCCGTTGGCTGTCCGTAGGTGTCGCCGAGGTTCGGGTCCGTGAACTGCCAGAGGAACTCCGGCTTGCAGGGGTTCGTCACGTCGAGCGCGACCATCCCTTGACCGCCGTTTCGGAAACTGAGGAACATCATCGTGCGCCACACGTTGGTTTGCCCCGCAGGCGAATCCTCGGTGCCACCGCTGCCGTCATCCTGCGAGAACGAACGCACATCGTAGAGGTTTCGAATCTGGATGCTGCCATCGGCGAACCATTGCTTGCTGCCGCCCGAGAGCAGGTCGTCGAGATCGTCTAGGAACATCGGCGGAATGAAGCCCCAGAGCTCGGTGCCAGCGGCCTTGTTGTTGGCGCATTCGAACTCCTCGAGCTGGTTGCCCGAGGTGAATGCGTTGTTCGCGTAGTCGTCCGCTAGGAATGCGTGGACGATGCCGTCGTTCGTCGCTGCGTAAACGACCCTCGGGCGCACGTTGAGCTGCCAGCTATCCGCGCCCGAGAGATCTTCGGTCGAATCGGGGCTTTGCTGGTTAGCGAGCCCGATGCGCCAGTCGTTGTACGAGCGGTCTTCGAAGTCGTCGACGAGCGGTCCCACGATAGCTGGGGTCGAGTGGTAGATGTCCCCGAGACGCTCGTCCGCCCGGTCGGTTCCTGGGACGCCGTGGACCCAGTCGACGAGGTCGTCGCGGGTAGACGTGTCGATGCTGCCGGGTCCAAAGAGGTACTCCGGCGACAACGACTTGCTGAACTCGGCCGGCGCAACGTCGCGGATTTCGAGCCCCGTGTCGGTCGGGACGTCGATGCCATCGTCGGAGAGATCGGTCAGCTTGGTCTTCCCGTCTCCGACGAGATGCGCGTTGATGTCTGCCGGGTCGATCGGCAGCACGGTCCAGAGATTGCGCGAGAAGCCGCCCCCAAACGTCACCGAGTTGTCCGCGCTCCAGGGCTCGATCGCCGTCGGCGCCACCGTCTGATCGTTGAGGACGAGCTGGAATTTGTCGGAGTCTTCGACGTCCTGGGCGACCGGGACACCCATCTCGCACTCGATGCGGCGGCGTTCGAGGATGCCGTCCCATGGGTCCTCCGCATCGAGGGAAACGTTGAACCCCGAGATGAACTCGGCCTGGACGAGCCCTGGCGTGAGCCCGGTTTGCACCGGAGAGGTGCGGCTCGTGGCGCCCGGGTTCTGTTCGTTGAAGATCAAGCTCAAGGCCGAAACGAGCTCGGCACGGTCGGCGACGAGGTATGCCTCATCGGTGTCGCCCACCGACGCGATGTCGTTGAGCAAAGCTTCCACGTCCGCTACTTGGCTGGGATCGCCATCCAGGGCGAAGCCGATCACGTAGAAGTTGTCGAGCTCCCCGGTCGCGATCATGTCGGACACGGTCTCTTGCACCTCGCGGTACGGGCATCCTGCCGCGCCAACGGGTTGACCGAGGGCCTGGCAGTTGACCGGGTTCCCGCGCATGTCGCCGTTTGGGAAACCGTCCGTGATCAGAACTGCGCTTCGGGGGCGACATCCGTAGTAGGGGTCGCCCGGCCCTGGATCGACGGTCTTCCTCGTGATGTCCGGGTCGTTCTGCAGGAAGGTTTGGAGGTCATCGACGAGGGCCGCCGTCGGCGTAGCGCCGAAGGGCCGGAGCGGGTTCTTGCCGAGGCCCGCGTCGCCCAGCACCGTCGCCTGAATCGCCGCGTTGGTCGATGTCATTGCAGCGGTGCTATCCGCGCCGACGCTCACGAGGCCGCCCTCGGGAGCACTCGCAGAGCGGGCGCCATTGTTGAGCATGTAGGTCGTGAGCGCGCCCGGGAACGAGAACGGCATGTCGCTCCCGTAGGAATACATGCCCTTGGTGCCGAGGGACTCCGCCGGGAAGGGCACCGTCGTGAACGTCGTCTCCGGTACGAGTGGCGGCCGATCGCTCAGCGTTCCGATCGCGTCGAAGGTCATCAAGCCGAACTTGATTCGCTCGAGGTAGGTGTCGAGAACGCCATTGCCGCTTTGGGTCCCCGTGTACGTCCCAATCTCCTGTGGAAGCTGGATGTGGGGAAGAAAGTACCCCTCGTCGTATTCGCCGCTGTAGATCCCACCGATGCGCGTGTCCGCGTTGCACTCGTAGGGAGAGAACTCACCCGTCAACGCCTGCGCGACGAGCGCCCATCGGTTCTCTTCGTAGGTGCCAGCGCTACAGAGTGGCAGGCACTCGAGACAGGCGGGCGTGGTGCAGAGGCAGTTCGGCTTTCGCTCCATCGAGCCCGAGGTGTCGACCAGCAGCATCACGTGCGGTCGAATGTTTCGGATGTCCGGCGCCTGCGCCGTGGCCGTGCCGCCGCTCGCAAGCAAAGCGATAAGCAAGGAAGCGACTAAGATGGGAAGCGGAAATCTCATTGTGTCCCCGTGATGAAGGGCCCGCTGATGATGTATGCGCGCATGTCGGCTGCGGCTTCGTTGCGCTCGCGGCTGTGGTCGTTCAGATCCGACACGTCGGCCACGATGCCGAGCTGCGCGCGGCCCCGGGCCGTCATGGTCGTGCGCATGTACTTGAATTTGGTGCCCCCGTGCGCGGCCGCTCCGGGCGCCAGCCTGCTCACGATGTGTTCGTCGTAGAGGTCTGTGACGACCAGCGGCGTGTACGCAGACGCCGCGCCGAACGACGACTCGGCTTCATACGGAACGTTTTCGAGTAGGCCGGGGTCCGTTCCGCCCGCACCATCGTCACGCTCCTGGAGCTGCGCGAAATGCTCCGGGTAAATCCGATAGGCCCTGCGATTGTTGGCGAGGGCTGGCTCCGGATAGCAACTCGCACCATCGCAGTCGAAAAGAACCCCGTCGGTAGCGGAGCGTGTGATCATGATGGTGCGCACGGTCGATGGCCCGAAGATGTCGAACCACTCGAGGGCGCCAAGGAGGCCGGCCCGCGCAGCGAACCGGGTCTGCAGATGTTGACGCGCAAACCCCGTGCCGCGCACCTCGTGTGAGACGGTGGTTGCGGAGAACACGGCGCTGGCGGTCCCCACCATGATGATCATCATCACCACGAATAGGGCTGCACCTTCGCGATCTTGGCGAGAGCGTTTCACAGGTTCCTCCTCGCGACGTTCATGACCGGGACCTCGATGCGTATGTTCCGAACGCGCGCCGCGCCCTTCTGCGCCTGACTGCTGGTGTCGAGCTCGAAGCGCGTGCCACCGTCCACCGCGAGCTTTTCGATGCTTGCGTCCTCCATCGAGTTGCGGACGCCGAGCTCGATGATCACCGAGCGCACCTGTTGGGGATTGTCATTGATGTCGCTCGTCGATCGGGTGAGCTGCAAGTTTGGCGGGGCCCCGCTGCCGGACGCGGTGTCGATGAGGAAACTCACCCGGAAATTGGTCACGAACTCGGCGATGACCTGGGTCGTCTCTTGCCGGACGGCGCCCGTGGAGGCGTTCAAGATCCGACGCACGAGCATTCTGTTCGGCGATTCGCGGAGGGTGTCCTCGTCGGTGTTCCTGAGCTGGTTCGCGATGGAGCTGGTGTCGCTCGTGTCGATGAAGAACATCCCATCGAACGCGAAGAAGTCGGTGCCGACCTGGGTCTCGTCGAACGGGTCGACAACCGCGTACTCGACCCATTGAAGCGGCGCGACGGTTGCGCCTCCGGCCGCGCCTGGAAGGCAGGCAGTCCCCACCGGCAGCGCCCGGTCCACCTTGATGCGGATCTCGTCTTGTGCGTTCCCCGTCTTGCTGAACACCCTCCGAAAGAAGTGGCGCCCCTCGGCGGTTTCGATGTGAAGAACCGAGCCCGTTTGGAAGGCGCGCGCGCCTTTTTGGCCGATGCCGTCCCAGTTGTCCTCGCCGGCAAAGCCACTTTCCCAGTAAAGGTCGCCGGTGAGATACCTCGGGGCGGTCCCGCTCGTGAATGGCCCGGCGGTCTGGCCCCAAGCGAATGTTCGACGGTACGCCTGGTTGCCGCTCTGCAGGACCACGACGTCACCCCCAACGCTCGTCGAGTCGACGAGAAGCTGGTCCGAGAGGTACAAGCTCGTCAGGAGGCGCAGTCGATCGGCCGTGACTTCGGGATTCTTGCTGTTCGGGTCGATCACCGCGCCGTCCAGGTCGGCGTAGAACTGGAACGCCCCCATGACAGCGGTTCCGCCGCCGGCCTTTGGAAGGCGCGGCGCGGTCGCGTCGCATGTCGACTCGAGTGCCGCGTTCGGCGTCCCGAACAGACCGGCCCGCGAGATGTCCCTACGAAGCTCCATGATCGCGACACGAGACGCACCTTGCGACGTCGCCAAGCGCTGCTCTTCGTAGAACTGCTTGCTCATCGCCGAGCCAAGCGCGTAGACGGACGTGATGGCCATGAGGCCGATCACCATCGCCACCATGAGCTCGATCAACGTGAAGCCGCTCTTCCGCATGGTCACTCCCTCCTCAACCATTGGACGACTGTCGATGCGAAGATCACGTTGATGTTCGGCGCCGGATCCGGATTGGCCCCGATGTCCCAGCCGTCCGCGGTCGCGGCGTCGCAATCGGCGCCCCGGAAGTCGCCGCCATCCACCCATTTCGCGTGCTGCGCGCCCCCGGGCACGACGCCCTCACGGAACCAGAACGTGCGAATGTCGACGCGCGCCGAGCGCCCTTGGCGCAGCCAGCCCATGCGCAAATTGACGCAAAATTTCGTGTCATTGCTGGAGTCGGCGTCCTCGCCGCTGTAGTCGAATCGAAACGACTCGTCCGTGTTCGACGGCGACGGCGTAAACCAGTTTGTGTCCTCCACCCCGCCGGCGAGCTCCGACAAGTAGTCGGTGCCGTTCAATGCGCCGCTATTGAGCCCCTCCTCTGTCCAGGAGAGGGCGTCGCGGTCGATGCGCTCGAGCCATCGCTCGGTGATCGCGATCGCAGTGTTCATCTCGTTCGCCGATCGGTTGGCGCGGCTCACCGCGTTGTGCATCGCGAGGATGCCGAGTGAGCCGACTGTCATGATCCCGATCGCGATCATGACTTCGATGAGGGTGAAGCCCGACCCGGAACGCTGGGGTAGGCGGATCATTGCATCATCCTCGGGTTCCCGGTGCCCATCGGCACCAAGACCTTTCGCGCGACGCCGTAGGGGTCGCCCTCGAGCTCACGGTAGACGACGAAACCAAATCCGGCGCGGGAAGCGGCCGTTTGCCAATTCGAGAAGAGCGCGTTGTCGATGAAGACCTGGTTGTTGGAGCCAGCCTCGTAGCAGAACGAGGTGTCGCTATGGCCGTCGACTCGAATCAGGTCGTTGTCGCTCGTGTCCGCGTCGAAGGTGCGCGCGTAGAGAAAGTCGACGCAACGCCAGTTGCTGTCGCAATCGAGATCATTGAGATCGAACGCGGGGTTTTCAAAGGTCGTCAGCGAGCACGCGCCGCCGGTGCCGCGCCGCGTTTCGAAGGCCCACGGGTCATTGGACAGGCCAAACCCGGCGTCGTTCGCGTAGACGACCTGGTGCGCGCGCCCGTAGGCGAGCGACATGTAGCGGGCGCGCCGGAACAACGAAACCACGTCGCGGGCGGCCATCGCCACCCGCCGATCCGCAAGCCCCTGGCTCATACTCGGCAGCGCCGCGCTCACGAGCACCCCCATGACCGCCAACACGACCATCAGCTCCACCAGCGTCAGACCCTGCAACGACTTCCGATTCCGAGATTCCCCAGACACGAACAGTTTTACTGCAACTCCCGTACCAGGTGGAAGCCGCCCAAATCCTCAGTAAATACGACAATTTGGGCGTGGGCTTGGCCCGTTTTCCTCTGACCTCTCTGCGGGGTGTATGAAAAGATTGCGTGGTTGGGGGCGCTGGCTGGAGGGTGGTTGGTGAGGTGGTGGCGTGGTTTGGTTTTGTTGCATCCGCCCGCCCACCCCCACCCGTAATCCTCCCTCCGCACCCTGCGCTTCGCTTGGGCTTGGCGGCGCCGCCGGCGCCGGGCTTCGCCCTACGGGCTCGCGCTGCCGCGGGTGTGGTGGAGAGTGGTTGGTGAGGTGGTGGCGTGGTTTGGTTTCGTTACATCCGCCCGCCCACCCCCACCGCGTAATCCTCCCTCCGCACCCTGCGCTTCGCTTGGGCTTGGCGGCGCATGCGCGCCGGGCTTCGCCCTACGGGCTCGCGCTGCCGCGGGTGTGGTGGAGGGTGGTTGGTGAGGTGGTGGCGTGGTTTGGTTTTGTTACATCCGCCCGCCCACCCCCACCGCGTAATCCTCCCTCCGCACCCTGCGCTTCGCTTGGGCTTGGCGGCGCATGCGCGCCGGGCTTCGCCCTACGGGCTCGCGCTGCCGCCTGCCGGTCTGAAGATTGGTGCGTAAGGTGCCGGTGGGACTTGGTTGTGACTGGAATACGGCATGGCGCAGTGGACGTAGTCCACGAAGCTGCCGGATTCCCAGGCGCAGTACGGAGGGGCCCGAGAGGGGCCCGAGTACACCGTAGGTTCGATGTCCTCGTAGATTAGCCCCCTGCGTCAACACCCCGGTTAGTGCGTAAGGTGCCGGTGGGACTCGGTTGTGACTGGAATACGGCATGGCGCAGTGGACGTCAGTCCACGAAGCTGCCGGATTCCCAGGCGCAGTACGGAGGGGCCCGAGAGGGGCCCGAGTACACCGTAGGTTCGATGTCCTCGTAGATTAGCCCTTTGCGTCAACACCCCGGGTGTAGTGCGTAAGGTGCCGGTGGGACTCGGTTGTGACTGGAATACGGCATGGCGCAGTGGACGTCAGTCCACGAAGCTGCCGGATTCCCAGGCGCAGTACGGAGGGGCCCGAGAGGGGCCCGAGTACACCGTAGGTTCGATGTCCTCGTAGATTAGCCCTTTGCGTCAACACCCTGGGCACGGTGCGGAAGAGAGGACTCGAACCTCCACGTCCTTGCGGACACATGAACCTGAATCATGCGCGTCTGCCAATTCCGCCACTTCCGCGAAAGAATGGGGCGAGATACCGGCTGGCATTCACCCTGTCAAGCCAGGTCACGCCGCCAGAGATTGACGCGAGAGCTTCTGCGCACCGTGCATCGAAACCGCGAGCACCAAGCCGCGCATCGAGAGGCGACACCGGCTCTCATCGACCAAGCCCTGGCTGTCGAGCCGGTGGAGCAAGGCCTGAACATGGGGCTCGGGAACATCGAGCCAGGTCGTGAGGAGCTCGGGGGTCGCTGCGAGGTCTGCTCGCCCGAGCTCATACAGCGTCTCCAAGAGGCGCCAAGCGAGTTTTTCTTGATCGTTTTGCATTGGAGATGAAGGATCGCTCAGTACTGAAAATCAGTCCAGTTTTTGGTGTTCAGTACGTCCGAAACCTACAAGATTCCGTATTCTAATCACTTTTCCGATCAGATCTCAAGGGTCACCAAGACGAACTTGTTGTTGTCGCGCGACGTGGACAGCGCGCGGACCTCTCGGCCCGGGAAGAGCTTCTCGAAGCGCGCCAACCTCTTGTGCTCGAGGACGACATAGACTCGACGCCCTTCGTTGTCGGCGATCCACTTCTTGATGCGCTTGTTGTCGGTCTCGGCGAAGGCGTACACACGGTTGCCCGTGTAGAAGTTCTCGCCCTTCCAGTTCATCTGCCAGGCGAGCAGGGGCTCCTCCGGACTCTCTCGCTCTTGGTAGTAGCGCGCGGCCAGATCGCGAAGACCCCAATGAGGAGCGAGGTCGACCATGTAGACGTTCAAGCCCCACGCGCAGAACGCGATCGCCACCCCCGCCACAGCTCGAAGCGCCGCGGCTCTCCAGCGTCGAAGGCTCGCGGCCGCGACCGCCACCCCTGCCGCCAGCGCGAAGCCTCCGAGGATCGCGCGGTAGTCGAGGTGTTCCGGCCAAGCTCGCCCGTAGTTGTAAACGAACAAGTGGATCAGGCGCTCGTTGCCCTGCGGCCGCGCGGACGTCATCCAACTCAGGTCGCGCCCCACGAACGCGATCACGCATGCACCGGACGCGATGGCCACGCCTGCCGCAGAGCTCCACCTCGAAGGCCTCAGATGGGTCTCCGCGTTCGCGAGGTCCCGGCGCGCGAGCAGAGCGAGCACGGCTCCGGTTGCCAGCAGCGCGTACCCTCGAATGGGCTCCGTCTGTTGCAACACCCAGTCGTCGAGGTGCGCCGCGTCCGCGGGGATGACCCCGCGCGGATCGCCCAAGAGCCATGCGAAACCGAGCACGAGGCAGAGGCCAGCGCTGCCTCCGAGTACCGTCGCTCGCGGCTGCTTGGGACCCCAAATCTCCGCGAGGGCGATGCCGATCAGAATCCCGGCCGGCACGATCGACGGGAGGATGTAGTGGTGGAACTTCGTCACCATCGCGCTGAAGAGAACGAACGACGAAAGCAGCCACATCGCGAGGAAAAGCGTCGTCTGTCGCCGCTCGTCCCGGGTCGGCTCCGCGCGGCCACGGACGAAAGCCATCAGGGCCAACGGCGCGAACGCGATCCAAGGAAACATCGCGTAGCCGACCTGAGTGATGAAGTAGGCGATCGTTCCCTTGTCGCCGTGTACGCCGGCCGCCAAGCGGTTGATGTGATCGTGGATCAACAGCCGATTCGTGAACGCTGCGCCGTGGCGCACGTACATCGCTAGATACCAAGGCAGGCTCACCGCGCCGACGATGAGGATCCCGAGCGAGACCCGAAGCTGTCCTTCGCTGAGGAGTGCCCAACGCCGACCGGCGATTAGGTAGAAGAGGGCGGCAGCCCCCGGAATGGCGATGCCGGGCAGGCCTTTCGCCATGAACGCGATCGCGCAGAACAGGTAGAAGCCCACCATGTAGAGTGCGCGGGCGCGTCGCTCCTTCCGGAGGAGCGCGGTCAAGGCGGCAAGCGCGCCTAGCCACCCGATCCCTTGCAGAAACGGCTGACCGAAGAAGCCGGACACCTGCGGTAGCTGGTCCCGCGGATTCGGGTTTCCAGGCACGTCGACGTTGCCGGCCGAGCCGTAGAGGAACCTGTCGGGATGCGCCACGAGGCCGTGGCCGTCCACAAAGGAGAGGTTCCGAGAGATCAGGTACACGGCCTGTGGCAGCACCAGCGCGATGAGCGCAAAGAGCACGACGTGCTGGAGCGAGATCTTCCAAGGGCCTATCTCGAACACCCGCGCTTCACGCTCGGGATCTTCGGCGATCGCCAGAACCAAACAGCAGGCCCCGAGCGTGATCCCGGCGACGAGCGGAAGGTCGGTGATCGCTTGGTGCGAGATGAAAAAAAACTGGGGCAGGGTCGCGGTCACGAGAGTCGCGAGCGCGCCCGCGCGGGCCCCGAAGATCCGCCGCACCGTCAGGTACACCGCGGCGAGTGCGGCGAATGCCATGCCGATGGTCGGCAGCCGAAGCGCCCACTCGGGGTGCGCGGGGTTGGCGTCCGCGGTGAAATCGACTCCGAGTGCGCCCATGCTGAACGCTTCCATCCAAAACGAGAGCACCGGTTTCGACCAGAACCACTTGTCCTGCGCCCACCAGAGACTGATCCAATCGTTGCGGGCGAGGATCTCGCGCGCGACCTCGCCGTAGTGCGTCTCCCACGGGTCCCAAAGGCTGGTCGTGCCGAGGAGCGGGAGGTACATCGCTGCGACGATGAGCATCACAGCGAGGCCGGGTCGTCGAAAAGCCGACGGAGCGAGACAAAGGATCGCGAATAGGATCGCCACGGGCATTGCGTCGTAGCCGCCGATCGCAGCGCCTCCGAGGATCGCCAGCGCCGCAAGAAAGGAAGCGGCGATCGGCGACAAGCGTTCGTCCGGTCGCTTTGCGAGCGCGGTGTCCCGCCACGAAGTCAGCGCGCCTTCCGATGGCGGCGTCAGCCAGGCCACCCACGCGGCAGCGGTGACGAACACGAGGAGCGCCCCCCAAAGAGGTCCGAGCCAAAACGGCTCGCGATTGGCCATCCACAAGGTCATCGCGAGCGTGCCGAGGATGGCGCCGGCCAAGGCCAGTGGCCCCCGTGGCCCTCTTTCGGATTCCACGCTCACCTCATTACTCGGACGATCCAGTCGCGGCTTTCAAATCGATGCGCGTCACTTGGGCCGCGGGGACGCCGATCCTCCGATCCTGCTCGGTCGCCGACCCGTCCTGGCCGTAGAGGGTGATGTGAATCTGATACTCCCCTGGCTGAAGCCGTACGACATGCGGAAAAGAAGCCGCTTTTGGCTCCGTTTGGCGGAATCGTACACTAGCGACCGCCTCCCCGCCCTGCAGATAGTCGACATCGAGCCCCCTGATCTCAGGTCCCACGGCGTAGACGATCTCGACGTCGCGAGGCCACACGCGGGCGAGTCCGCTCCCGACAAACGCCACCCCGATCACGGCGATCACTGTCGCGATTCTGCGCCGGCTGGCGAACGACCCTATATTGAAGTGAAAGTCCGTCACGATGTGGGCGTTCGAAGGAGTCGCAAGAGGGTCACTACCTTGGCACCAATTGGAGACGGTGTTAAATTAGCAAGAGCCCGCACTTAACCGCCATGGTCCGCCTCACCAACATCCTTGAAAAGGTGCAGGGATACCATCCCCGAGCGGATACAGATCTGATCAACAAGGCCTATGTCTATGCGTCCCGCATGCACGACGGGCAAAGGCGCAAGTCGGGCGACGCGTATTTCATCCATCCGGTGTCCGTCGCGGACATCATCGCCGACATGCGGCTCGATGCATCGAGTGTCTGCGCTGCGCTGTTGCACGATGTCGTCGAAGACTGTGAAGTGAGCATTTCGGACATCGAGACCGTGTTCGGCGAAGAGGTCGCCTTCCTCGTCGACGGCGTCACCAAGCTCGGCAAGGTGAACTTCGCTTCACGCGAGGACCGTCAAGCGGAGAGCTTCCGCAAGATGCTCGTCGCCATGGCCCGCGACATTCGAGTCTTGCTCGTCAAGCTCGCCGACCGCCTCGACAACATGAGGACGCTCGACCACATGTCGGAGGCTGCGCAAGAGCGGATCGCCCGCGAGACGATCGAGATCTATGCGCCTTTGGCTGGAAGACTCGGAATCCAATGGCTCAAGGCGGAGCTCGAGGATCTGAGCTTCCAGTTTCTCGAGCCCGAAGCGTACGGTGTCCTCGAGGAGCAAGTGCAGGCGGTGTCCAAGAGCACCGACAGCCACCTGTCCGAGGTCACCGCCAAGCTCAGGAAGATGCTGCTCACCCGCGGGTTCTCCGTGCAAGTCAGCGGACGGCGCAAGCACCTCTATTCACTCCATCGAAAGATGAAGGCGAGCGGGATCGGCTTCGAGCAGGTTCACGATTTCGTGGCCTTCCGCGTCATCACCGAGAGCGTCGCGGATTGCTACGCCGCACTCGGTGTGATCCACTCGGAGTGGACTCCAATTCCGGGTCGATTCAAGGACTACATCGCGCTCCCGAAGTCGAACATGTACCAGTCGTTGCACACCACGGTGATTGGTCCCGGCAATCGGCGCGTTGAAATTCAGATCCGAACGCATGAGATGCACCGCACTGCGGAGTACGGGATCGCCGCGCATTGGCAGTACAAAGAGCACACCGGTGGCATTGATCCGAAGGATGCGGCGCGCTTCGTCTGGTTGCGGCAGTTGATGGAGTTCCAGCAGGAGGTGGCAGACCCCGAGGAGTTCTACGAGAGCGTCAAGGTCGACCTCTTTCCCGACGATGTGTACGTCTTCACGCCGAAAGGCGACGTCAAGACGTTTCCCCGCGGCTCGACACCAGTCGACTTCGCGTATGCCGTTCACTCCGAGGTCGGTCACCGGTGCTCCGGAGCGCGCGTGAACGGTGCAATCGTTCCCCTCCGCCACAAGATGCAAAACGGCGACGTGGTCGAGATCATCACCAACAAGAATCACCACCCGAGCAAGGACTGGCTCGAGTTCGTGGTGACCAGTCGCGCGCGTTCACGCATCCGAACCTACCTTCGAATGGAAGAACGCAAGCACGCGGTGAAGCTCGGAAAGGATCTCTTCGAAAAGGAGCTCCGAAAGAACGGGATGTCTCTGTCCAGGTTCCTCAAGAGTAAGCGCGCCAAAGAGGTATTCAGTCGCTTTCATGTCGGCAACGAGGACGAGCTCTACGCGCGCGTCGGTATTGGGAAGCTCGCGCTCCCGACGGTGATGGAAGAGGTCGTTCCGACTGAGGACGCCGAACGGGACAGCCTCCGGCCAGGCTTTTTCGAGCGCACAGTTCAACGCGTAGCCGGCGACAGCGACGCGGACGGGATTCGCATTCAGGGCATCGACAACATGCTCGTGCGATTCGCCCAGTGCTGCAATCCGGTGCCCGGGGATCCCGTCACCGGTTGGATCACTCGTGGCCGCGGTGTCTCGGTTCACCGGCGGGGTTGCCCTCGTGTGCTCGAGCTCGACCCAGAGCGCCGCGTCCAGGTGAGTTGGGGTGAGGACGTCCGCGTCGACTTGCCCGTGTCCCTTCGCGTCATGACGGATGATCGGGCCGGAATCCTCGCCTCCGTGTCCTCGGTGTTCTCGTCGAACGGCGTGAGCATCTCCGAGGCTTCGTGCCTGTCCAAGGATGGGCGGGCCGAGAACCTATTCCACTTCCGTGTTGGCGATATCGATCGCCTGCGCGAGATCATGCGCGGGGTGGCGAAGGTCAAAGGCGTCATCGACGTCGAGCGCGTCTGAGCGGGTCACCGAAGGCTCAGCTCTTGCCTTCCTCGGCTTCCGTCGACCGCCAGACGACGGCGAGCGCCGCACCGGCCGCAGCAAGTGAAGCGACGATCAGCCAGGGGCTGACGTGCACGACATTCTGGTCGAGCGTGTTGAAGCCCTCGATGCGCAGCAATGCCGTTGGTAGAAGGAGTGGCATCGCGTTGACGCCGGCGTGCAGCGCGATGCTCCCGAGGGTCGAGCGTGTGCGGAGGGCTACGGCGCCAAGCACGAAGCCGCCAACGATCGCGAAAGGGACCGCCGCCACGAGACCGATGTGCGCGAAGCCGAACACGATCGAGCTCCACACGAGCGCAGGAGTCCTTCCGTAGCGCTCCTTGAGGTCCTGAAGCAACCAACCCCGAAATAACAGCTCTTCCGTAATCGGCGCAACGATGACGAACGCCAGCAGCGCGGTGACGCCGCCCCACCACGTCGTCGGGTTCAAGAGCCGATGCTGTCGTGCGAGAGTATCGAAGCTGACCGGCCATACCTCTTGTGCAAGGTTTCCGATCTCGGTGAGAGGGAGCTGAAGAAACGCGCCCGCCGCGAAGCAGAGGGCAGCGATGCCGCTGAGGATCGGGCGCGCGTGCACGGAATCGAGGAAGCCCTCGGAGCGTCCCTTGTGCGGATATGCAACGATGAAGATCAGGCCTACACTCGCAGCCTGGACGAGCGCGATGTTGAGTGCCGCCTGCTCGGCAGCGGGGACCGCTTCGCCAAAACCCGCCGAAAAGCTCCGGAGCTGCAGGAAGCCCGCCAGTCCGAATAGCAATTGGTTCAGGAAGGGGAGCGACATCCCGATGAGCAGAGCTTGCAGGTATCCTCTCACGACGACGCGTAGCCTGACACGTCCCAAGGGGGTTCGGGCAATATATAGGCCTGTCGAACTGAGCCGACCCTGCTATAGCGGCTGGGCAGCATGAGGATCCGTTTTCTGTTCATTCTTGGCCTGCTGAGCCTGCTCGCCGCGTGCGCACATTCCAGGACGGCGACCACCGGGGCGCGAGTCGAGAGTGCTCAGCCAATCGCGCAAGGGGAGTACCCCGATGCCGAGCGCCGCTTCCTGCGGATGCCGACAGCCGATCCCGAGCGCCCTGAGCTTCGCGATCGTTTGATCACGACAGTGCTCGACAAGGCGCAGGTTCTGGCGGACGTGGGCGACTATGAAGGGGTCGTCGGCCAGGTGCGACGGCTCACGACGTTCCTTTCGCCGCAGGATTACGAAGCCGGCGTTCTGCCGAAACAAGTCGAGCCGATCGCTGCGTACATCGCAGATCGGGGGGGCCGTCTTGGTGACGAGGGCCACGTCCTCGCGGCCAACTTCATCTTGCTGCACCTCACGAACGACGATTCGTACCGAGACCGCTACGATACGATCGCGTCCTGGGGCCGTGAATCACGCGCCAATCTCGACACCGTTTCCGAAGCCTACGGCGGTCTAATCTCGGTGTGGTCGGAACACGCCGAGCTGACGCCGGCACCTGAGGTTCTCGATACACTCGCGGGGCTTCACATCGCAGGCCGCGATGCGGTTGCCGCAGAGTCGACGGAGACCCGGTACCGACTCGGCATTGGCGCCGAGCGGCAGCTCCGCTTGGCCTCGCTCAACGTGGCCGCCGTCTACCTCACCTACGGCGACATCGAGAACGCGATCGCGAAAGTGGCATCGATGGACGGTGGAGGCGAGCTGCAGCTGCGGCTTCTCGACTTGATGCGCGCAGCCAAGGGCAATGACGCGGCCGCGGCCGCCGCCACGTTCGAGCTCGTCGAGGGCTATCGGGTCGCTCGGCCGGACGTAGCGGCAGGCCTTTGCCGCGCGTCCCTCGTGCGCTTTGCCGAGGACTATCGCTTTCCGACCTGCATGGCTCGAGTCGCCGCCGATTCGGAGCAATTCGCGGACGCCACGGCTTGGTACGTGATCGCGATCGACCTAGCCCCGGACATGATCGAGCTCTACGACGAAGCCCTCGGCCAGCTCGACGAGTTCATCGAAGTGAGGTTGAGCGACCCGCACCCGGAGCGTTCGAGCTCCCTGGCCCGAGGCGCAGAGACGATCCTCGAAGAGCGGCAGAAGCGCTGGCCCGCGTCTGAGCCGCCGATCGCCCCCAATCGCCTCGAGTTCTTGATTGGCATGCTCGAGATGAACGCGGGCCACGCAGACGCAGCGCAGCGGCGGTTCGAAAAGAGCATTGCCGAGGACGAGGACCCGGCGGCGGTGCTCCAGCTCGGCTTGCTGCTCGAGCGAACCGGCCAACTCGACCTTGCGGAGCAGCGCTACCGACGTGCCCTCGAGCTCACCCCCCGCGGCTCGCTGCCGGAGGAGCTCCGCCGCTCGGAGATCCTCGAGCACATGGGCGACGTTGCCAGGGCAAGGGGCCAGACGAACGAGATGATCGCGCGGTATCAAGACGCCTTGAAGGCGTGGACTGACGCGCGCGATCAGGTCGAAGGCCCCACGGGCGCGCTCGTCGAGATGCGCCGCGGCGTGTTGCTCGATCAGCTCGGCCGTCACGAGGCCGCGGTCGACGCGTTCGAGAGCGCCATGACGCATGCACCGCAGTGGCGCGACGTGTACGCAACCATTCTCTCGCATCTCGTATCTGCGGCCCCCGACTTCGAGCTTGCTTCGTCGGTTTGGCGGCGTTCGCAGCTCCAGCTCACGCTGCCGCCCGAGTGGAAGGTCTACTTCACGCTGTGGATCCAGCTCATCGCGGCACGCGCGGACCAAGCCCCCCTGTCAGAGCACACCGACCTTCTTCGGCGCTTGGGTCAGAGCTCCAACTGGTGGGGCAAGCTCGCGAGCTTTGGTGCGGGCGACCTCGACTACCAGGACCTGTTGAGCGTCGCGTCGAGTCTGGGCGAGGAGACCGAGGCGCTCTACTACGAGGCCACTCGACTCTTCATCGTCGGCGATCGGAATGCCGCAAATGAGCAATTCCACCGCGTCTTGGATACCAAGATGGTGAGCTTCTATGAGTACGAAATGGCTCGGAGGCTCCTCATCGAGCAGGAGCGGGACCGTTGATTGACTTCGAAAAGCTCGGCAAGCTCTACCTCGGCCGGCTTTTCGACCCCACGAGCGGCGAGCCCAACGAAGTTCCGGTTCTCTACGACAGCAAGGACCTGACGACCCACGCGGTGTGCGTCGGGATGACCGGGAGCGGAAAGACGGGGCTCTGCCTGACGCTCCTCGAAGAGGCGGCCATCGACGGCATCCCGGCGCTGTGCATCGATCCGAAGGGCGATCTCGGCAACTTGATGCTCACGTTTCCCGAGCTGCGGGCGAGCGACTTCGAGCCGTGGATCGATCCGGCCGAGGCCGAGCGCCAGGGCCGCAGCGTGACCGAACACGCCGAGGCCGTGTCGAACCTCTGGCGCGAGGGTCTTGCAGAATGGGGCCAGGACGGTTCCCGGATCGCGCGCTTCAGGGACGCCGTCGACATCGGCATCTACACGCCTGGGAGCTCTGCGGGGCGCCAGCTCCGGGTCCTCGACGCCTTCGACCCGCCCGGCGAAGATGCCGACCCGGACGCGCGACGCGAGCAGATCATGGGTACGGTTTCCGGGCTTTTAGCGCTCATCGGCATCGATCCCGATCCCGTCAACAGCAAGGAGCACATCCTCCTATCGAACATCCTCTCGGAGGCCTGGTCGAAGAACGAATCGCTCACGCTCGGGGATCTCGTCCGATCGATCTCCGATCCGCCTTTCGACCGAGTCGGTGTGATGGACCTCGAGTCTTTCTACCCGGCCCCCGATCGCCAGAAGCTCGCCATGCGCATCAACGGGGTGCTCGCGTCGCCCGGGTTCTCGGCGTGGTTGCAAGGCGAGCCGCTCGACATTCAGCGCTTGCTGTGGACGGAGGACGGAAAGCCCCGCATCACGATTTTGTCGATCGCGCACTTGAGCGAGTCGGAGCGCATGTTCTTCGTGAGTGCGCTTCTGAACCGCGTCGTCTCGTGGGTCCGGACCCAATCGGGGACGTCGAGCCTTCGCGCGCTCCTCTACATGGACGAAGTGTTCGGCTTCCTTCCACCCGTCTCGGAACCGCCCTCGAAGAGACCGTTGCTCACGCTCTTGAAGCAAGCGCGTGCATATGGCCTGGGCGTCGTACTCGCCACACAGAACCCCGTCGACATCGACTACAAGGCGTTGTCGAACTGTGGCACGTGGTTCTTGGGGCGTTTGCAGACGGAGCGCGACGTCGCGCGGGTCGTGGACGGCCTGCAAGGCGCAGCCTCGGCGGCCGGCAGCGCGCTAGACCGAGGCGAGATCGAGACACTCCTCGCCGGGCTTCGGAGCCGCGTCTTCCTGTTGAACAACGCACACGAAGACGGCCACGTACTCTTTCACACGCGCTGGGCGATGTCCTACCTACGCGGCCCGCTCACACGGAAGCAGATCAAGCGCCTGAGCCCGGATGCGCTCGACGCGCCGGCGCAAGCCCGAAGCACACCCAAGTCCGCGCTCACGGCCCCGAAGGGTAGCCGGCCGGTGGCGCCTGCGGGGATTGAAGAGGTCTTCTTCGACTCCGCTCCCGGCACCTATCGCCCGTACATCGTGGCGGACGTGACCCTTCACTACGTGCGGGCTTCGCAGGGGCTCGACGCATGGGAAAAGCACGTGATCGTAGCTCCGCTCGAGGAGGAGTCACCCTGGGATGCCGCGGAGCTCTTCGAGCCCGACGAGGTCGATCTCAGCGCCGCCGCCCCGGACGAAGCGGAGTTCGTCGCGCCGCCCGCAGGCTCAGTGGGCAACCGGCGCTTCCGGAGCTACGGCAAACAGATCCGAACACACGTCTACCAGGCGCGTCCGATGTCGCTTTGGCGCTGCCGATCCCTCAAGCTTCAATCGAAGCCCGGCGAGACCAAATCCGACTTCGCTTCGAGAGTCCAACTGGCAGCCCGTGAAGGTCGGGATGCTGGCGTGGAGGCACTGCGTGCTCGCTTCGCCAAGAAGATGCAACGAATGCAGGAGCGTGCTCGACGTGCAGAGACCCGCGTCGAGCGCGAGAAGAGCCAGTACGATCAGCAGAAGCTTCAGACCGGCATCTCGATGGGTGCGACCGTGTTGGGCGCGCTCTTCGGTCGCGGCGGCTTCGGTCGCGCAACAACCGCTGCGCGGGGCGCCGGAAGGGTGGCCCAGGAGCGCGAGGACGTGCAGCGCGCCGAAGATGAGCTCGGAGACATCCAAGAAGCGATCCGTGCCCTCGAAATCGAGGTCGAAGAAGAGGCTCGCGCGTATTTGGCGGAGCGCGAGGACAACCCGGCCGAGATCGAAGAGGTGGTCGTCCGACCGCGCAAGTCCGACATCAGCGTGACCGAGCTCAAGCTCGGTTGGAAGCCAGACTGATCTTCTCGAAGGCTTCCCGAACCTCGGCCGGCGCCTCGACGAGCTCGATCAGCACACCCGCTCCGCCTATGGGCGCCGCTTCGTTGCCCTTCGGGTGAATGAAGCATACCCGATGGCCCGCTGCGCCTGGGCGAACGCCACCGGGCGTGAAACGCACGCCCTGGTCTCCGAGCCACTGCACCGCGGCGTCGATGTCATCCACCCAAAGCCCTACGTGGTTCAGCGGAGGCGAGTCCACGCGCGGCTTCTTGTCCGGGTCGATCGGCTGCATGAGGTCGACCTCGACGGTGAACGGACCGGCACCCATCGTCACGATGTCCTCGTCCACGTTTTCCTTTTCGCTCTTGTAGTTGCCGTGCGGGGTGAGTCCGAGCGTGTCGACCCACAGGCGGCGCAACGCGCTCTTGTCGGCTGCACCGACGGCGATTTGTTGAATTCCCAAAACCTTGAACGGACGAGTGGTCATGCTTCCTCTTTAGCGCTCCGGAGGTTACCCCGGTTGCCGGTCATGTCCACATGGGACAATCTCCGCCCGGTGAAGACTTCGCTCACGGGGATCAAGCCGACGCACCTGCCGCACCTCGGCAACTATCTGGGCGCGATTCGGCCGGCTCTATCGTTGGTAGAGGAGTATCGCACGCTGTACTTCATCGCCGACTATCACGCGCTCACGTCGGTGCGCGATGCAGAGGCGCTCCGGGGTTATATTCGCGACGTGGCCGCGACATGGCTTGCTTGCGGTCTCGACCCCGACCGGACCTTGCTCTACCGACAGTCGGACGTGCCGCAGGTGTTCGAGCTCACCTGGGTCTTGAGCTGCTTGCTTGCGACAGGCCAGCTCGAGCGAGGCCACGCCTACAAGGATGCCGTCGCGCGCGGGGAGTCGCCGAGCGCGGGCCTCTTCAACTACCCGCTGTTGATGGCTGCTGACATCCTGCTCTACGACACCGATGTGGTGCCCGTGGGCAAAGACCAAAAGCAGCACCTCGAGCTCACGCGCGACGTTGGGCAGCGGCTCAACCACGTCTACGGTGAAGGGACACTCGTCATTCCCGAGGCTTTGATCAGCGAGGCACCGTTAGTTCCCGGAACCGATGGCGAGAAGATGAGCAAGAGCCGGGGCAACGGCATCCCGCTTTTCGCGCCACCGAAGAAGCTTCGAAAAGTCATCATGGGGATCAAGACCACGTCCGAGACCTTGGAGGAGCCGAAGACCGCCGAGGGCTCGACCGTCTACGAGCTCTACAGCTTGGTAGCTCCCGATCGGGCACCCGAGATGAAGAGGCAGCTCGAGGCAGGCGGCTACGGCTGGGGTCACGCGAAGCAGGAGCTCTACGAAGCCGTCGAGGCCGAGCTCGGTCCCAAGCGCAAAGCATATCTAGACATCCGTGAGGACGAGCCGCGGCTCGATGCGATTCTTCACGCGGGGGCCGATCGGGCTCGCGCGATCGCCGACCACACGATGGCGCGCGTGCGCCACGCTGTCGGTATCGAGTGAGCTAGTAGACGCTACTCCACTCGGGGTCTTCTGCGGGCCGCTGCGGTTGCGTGGCACTACCAGACGCTTGCGCCGATGGCGCCCCTTCGGGAACCATCAACAAGGCAGGGTGACCGCTCTCGACGGACTCGCTCGTCAGCAGGAATGTCTGCTTGTGCTTCTGCCAGGTCTGCCGGATGACCGTGTTCGCGAGGACCATCGTGCTCTCGTCATACCAACGCACGGCGATCCGTGAGAACGCGCCTGCCCCCTCTTCATCGGTATGCGGGCTCATCCCGAGGATCTCGGTGTCGGCGATCTGGATGTCTCGGCCCCAGCGAACGTGCGATGCCTGGAACTGTGGTCGAAAGCCTGGGGCGACGTGTCCGCTCGCGACGTCCATGCGGCCCCATCGTGCTCCTTCGTTGAGCTCGATCACGGCATCGCGCATGCGCGTTTCCGGGCTGAGGTTCTGCAACAAGCAGCCAGAGAGCCCGATCAGCGCGAGGCCCCACCAGAATCGTTTCGCCATGGCCCGACGCTAGGCATGGCCCGACCCTATGGGCAACTAATTGGCGGCTTTGGCGCCGCTCTTGGCGAGTCGGCTCTTTGCGGCTCGGTTCTCCGGCTCGAGGGATAGCGCCTTGCGCCAGGCCTTGCGGGCACCGGCCGCGTCCCCTTGGAGCGTGAGCGCGTCCCCGTAGAGGATGTGGTACTGCGCTCGACGCGAGCGTTTTCGGACAGCCTTTTTCGCCCATTTCTCGGCCCGATCGCCGTCCTTCATCGCAACGTAGAGCGTCGCGTAGCCGGCCATGGCCTGCGGGTTCTTGGGATCGAGCTCCCAGGCCCGGTCGAGAGTGGCCTCCGCGCGCCGCAGATCCCCGCCCCGGATGAGCTGGAGAGCCCGATGGACCAGCACGTCCGACGCCTTCGCCGGATCCCTCGGGAGGTTCTGGGTCGGGATGCCGGGCGTTCTCCGGGTCGCTTTCGCGGGCTTCGCAGTCGCTCTAGGAGCGCTTTTTTCAACAGCGACAGCGTCAGCGACAGCGACAGCGTCAGCGACAGCGTCAGCGTCAGCGTCAGCGACAGTGTCAGCGTCAGCGTCAGCGACAGCGACAGCGTCAGCGTCAGCGTCAGCGTCGGCGACAGCGTCCTTGTCAGCGCTCGTGTCCGTGTTTTCCTCGCCAAGGCCGTTCACCGTGCCGGTGATTGGGCCCTTGCTCGGCTCCTGGTCTAGCTCACGGAGCGCTTCGGCGGGGTAGGGTTCGACGGAGCTGCTTCTCGCCCACAAGAACCATCCGGTCACGCCGAGACCGGCGATCAGCGTCAGCAGCAGCAGTGCTTGGAGCCATGCGGGGGTCCCATCGGAACTGGGCGCTGGGGCCAAGACGGTCGCTCCCTCGAGCGCGCGCGCTAGCTCTGGCTCGTAGTCAGTGTCGTCCTCGTCGGCGTGGAACATCAGGTTCGGTACCTGCTTTCGGCTCTCTGGCGGTGGCGGTGGCGGAGTCGGCTTCCTCGGGACAGGAACGGTCATCTGTTGCTCGAGCGCGTCTTCGGGCAGTGCTTCGAAGACCGGAGCAAGGCCGAGCTGGGTCGACTTCGCCGCGCGTGCGGCGCCATGGTCGATGTGCGTGCCATTGTCGCTGTGTTCCTCGGCTGCGCCGGCGACCGGCACCGTGCGTCGGCGGGTCGTGACCCGTCCGAGCATGCGTTGCACCTTGTTGGTCGGAGCCTCTTCCGCAGGGAAACGCGACGAGGGCGGGCCGCCCACCGCAGTGCGAAGGTGGCGGAAGCGCGGCGGAGCCATGGTTTTCGCGCCGTCGAGCTTAGCGGGAGGTTTCGCGCCGGGTGCGATGGTCGCATGCTCGGCGACCTCAGGCTCGACCGGCGGGACGGTCTCGGCGTTCACCTCGATGCTGCTGTTGCTTCCATCGGCGAAGCCAAGTTGGTGCGACACGACGCCAAGCGCCTCGTCCACGGGCATCATGATGTTCGCGACCGACGGCAAGTCCTGCTCGCGCACTGAGACGCGGCCGGAGTTGAGACCCCAGAGCGCCAGCAGTGCGGGCATGCCTTGCAAGGTCTGGGTCGTACCCTCCTGCAAGGTCGCGTAGGCGCCTACGATCGAGTTGTCGGCGATGTCGATCTCGATGCCGCGCTTCTGGCCGGCCACGCTCACGTGTCGGACGCCCGGAACCGAACCAAGAGCGCGGAGAAGGCGTCCCGGGCCGACGAGCTCGAGCCGGGTGTCGAAGTCGACCTCGTCCTCCACGCGCTGGCCCATCTCGAGGTCTTGGTCGATCAAAGGGCAGATACGGGATGCGAGCTGTGCGAGGTCCGGCCCTGCGCCTTCCGCCGAAGAAGGCCAGAAGTCTTCCCAGCGAACGACGAGCATCGAGGCCCATCGGAGCTGGGGGTCCTTGCGCATCGCGCGCACGAAATCGACGCCCTGACCGCCCACGGCGCTGGAGTCGAGGACCACGACCTGTGGATCGATCTCGCGGATGCGAGGAATCACCGCGGTGGAGAAATCGGCCGCTGCGATTTGCACGCCGCGCTGCATCAGGACCTGCGCAAGCCTTTCTGCGCGAAGCTCATCCGAGTCGAGGATGACCACACGGGATCCTTGGAGTTGGCTGAGGTCGACCTCGTCTGCGTTCACCGCGCCAGGCAGGGTCGAGAGCCGGCCACCGCTCGTCTCGTGGAACTCGTACTCGAGGGGCTCGGAGTCCGACATCGCGTCGCGGAGGCGATCGAGGATCAGCTCCATGTTGTGCGCGCTCGGGTTCTCGGTCTCCACCACTATCGGCATGCCTTCAAGCACGCCCTTCGGCGACCGAATGCTCAGAATGCCGGTCTTGGTGTCGTTCGACACGAGGTCGACCACGTCTTGGAGGTTGTGCTCATTGAGCTCGCCGCTCTTCAGGCCGGGGCGCTGCGGAACCTCTTCGGCAAGTTCGCTGAGCCTTCGCGCGATTGCGTCTGCGCCCGATCCTCGAGGAACGATGGCGACGGCGCCGCTGCGGAACTCACCTCCGTCGTGCTTCATCACCGCCTCGTTCGAGACGACGGCAACGGGCAGAACGTCGGTGGCTCGATTGCCCGCCATTCTGCGCACGACACTCGCGCCGCCACGCACGGCGGCGTCGCCGATCAACACGACCAAGTCCGGTGCATAGACGCGAACCGCTTTTTCGAGCTCAGCCGTTGCGCAACCAGCGACAGAAATGCCATGGCGCCGTAACGCCTCCCCCAACGCTGTCTGCATCGGCTCGCCCTGGCCCACCATCAAGATGGTCGGCCGGTGCTCCACTTCCGACATCGTTGAGATGGTGGCTGATTCTGCCGGATTCCGCCAGCTTGGTGCGTTCTCGGTTGTTGGCTATGCTCCGCGCCTCATGAGCGTTCAACCAATTGAGTTCCTTCAAGATACATTTCCCCAGTTGTTCACCCGGGGGGTCGAGGTCCTGAGGACCCGCGCCGCCGGTGGAGATGAGCAGGCCCAGCGCATTCTGGACGACGTGACCGCCGTCACGGGCGCAGCCAGCCTCCAGATCGACGAAAGCCCGCCCGTGGTTCTGTCGGCCGCAAAAGGCGCGATGAGCGCCGGAGAAGCTCCCGGGGACGGCGTTCCGGTCAAAATCGCGGCCGCGCTCCCGTCCGATGCAGTGGCGCTTCTTCTCGGCGAGGCGCTCAAAGCAGGGGCCCTCGAGAATGACGAGGTGGCTGTGGGAGCTGCCCAAACCGCCTCGAAGCGCTTTGAGGACGCGCTCGCAGGCAGGCCCATGACCTGTCACGTCACGCTCCGCGGGGTCCCGGACCTGGGCGACGTCACGGTTCGCTTGGGCTTCAACGTCTCGGAGCCGCCCAGCGAGCCCGGTTTCACGACGGAGCTCCAATACGGGGACCTCGAGAGCGTGCAACGCGGGGAGCTCACGGCCCAGGAGCTGTTCCTGGGGGGCAAGCTCAAGATGGAGGGCGACTACTCACTCGCCCTTCAAATCGCGATGCAGCTTCTTACGAACCCCCTCTGAACGGACGATCCCCTTCGCGATCGATCTCGGGGTGGAACTTGCCCGGGACTCCCGCTGTTGGATACCCTGACCTTCGTCAACGGGGGGTCATGTTTCGGGCAATTGCCAAGAGTCGCTATCTCGTTCCTGGCTTTTTGTGCTTCGCGCTCGCGTTCGTCGTCGGGCCGGTCGGCACAGCGTCGGGTCTTCTCGCGGGTGCTGAGGCAGCGGCCGTTGCTGGGGTTGCGGCAGCAGTGCTCGGCGTCCTCGGCTTGCTGATCATTGCATCCGGGCTCCCTCCGTCGATCGAGGTCGATGAGGTGGATGCCCAGATCCGCCGGATCTACGGAGAGGTCGAAAGCGTCGAGACTGCGATCGGCGACAACGTCCGTGCTCTCTCGAGCGGGCTCGGCGAGCAGATGGTGGCCGTCGAGGAGACCGCCCGCGCCCTCAAGTCGATGGCGATCTCGCTCCAGGCGATCAGCGACCGGGTCGAGGCGCTCTCCTCGAGCACTGAGGAGAGCTCTTCGAGCATCCTCCAGATGACGGCGACGAACCAAGAGGTCGCGGAAAACATGTCCAACCTCGGGTCGAGCGTTCGCGAGACGGCTTCGTCGATCGAGGAGATGACCTACAGCATCAAGGAGGTCGCGCGGAACGTCGATGCGTTGGCGCTGACCGCTGAAGAGACTTCGTCTTCGATGAATGAGATGGATGTGTCGATCGATCAGGTCCAGTCGAACGCAAACGAAACCGCACGGCTCTCCGAGGAGGTGGCGGCCGACGCGGAAACGGGCGCGGACTCGATTCTAAAGATCATCGACGAAATCAACCGTATCAAATCGTCGTCACTCGAGGCGGTGAGCACCATTTCGAACCTCGGTGATCGCATCGAAGCGATCGGCGACATCCTAAACGTCATCGACGACGTCGCGGAGCAGACCAATCTCCTCGCTCTGAACGCGGCCATCATCGCTGCGCAGGCTGGCGAGCACGGCAAGGGCTTTGCGGTCGTGGCCGACGAGATCAAGGACCTGGCCGAGCGGGCGGGTGCTTCGACCAAGGAGATCGCCGAGCTCATCAAGACGATTCAAGAAGAAACCAAGAACGCGATCGTCGCGGTCGAGCGGGGCGCCAGCACGGTTGACCGCGGTGTGACGGTGTCAGCCGAAGCGGAGCACGCGCTCAAGAAGATCCTAGCGTCCTCGAAGCAGTCGACCGCTATGGTGCGCGGCATCGCGCGTGCAACCGTCGAGCAGGCGAAGGGATCGCGGCAGGTGACCGACGCGATCGGGCGCATCGCGGAAACCGTACAGCAGATTGCGGCGGCGACTGCCGAGCAGGCACGCGGCTCGGAGCTCATCATGAAGAGCGCAGACAACATGCGGCTCATTACGCAGCAGATGGAGCGCAGCAGCCAGGAGCAAGCCGAAGGCGGACGCCAGATGACGGGAGCGATCGAAAGCATCTCGGACATGGTGCATCAGCTGCACGGGTCGCACCGCAAGCACTCCGAGAGCTCGGAGCAGACCCTGGCGGCAGCCAACCGCATCCAGCAGTTGACGCGCGAATACGAGCGCAGGGTGAGGGCGATGAACGAGGCTGTCGAGCGCTTGCGCGCTCTGCGATCTACGGGTTCGTAGGCGCCCCGTGAGCGCCCTCTGCGGGTCTTCCGGCGTCGGAGGTGCTTGCCGGTTGGCCTCCGTGACAGGCACGATTCATGGTAGGAGCGCATGTTCGGAATCGGACCCACTGAGCTAGCTTTTTTCCTCGTCATCGTTCTCCTGGCGGTGGGCCCGGATCGCTTGCCCACGTTCATGCGGACCGTGGGGAAAGGCGTGCGCCAGGTTCGAAACGCCAGCCGCGAGTTCAAAGACGCGATCGGGCTCGACGAGCTGATGCGCGAGGGCGATCCTTTCCGCTCGCCGCCAGTCCGCCCACCACGAGCCCGCCCGGTGCCGGTGCAGGAAAAGCAAGAGCAGGACCCGAAAGCTCCGGACACGAAGACGACTCCTCCGCCCACACCTGAAGCGGCGAAGGTCGCGGGCGAGGGGACGCCCGCTACCGAGGCCGATGAAGCGCAGTCCGCGGCGGAGACGGACACCTCCGCCGAAGCAAAGCATCAATGACCTCGGATCCAACCGAGCTTCCGGCGCCCGAGCCCTCACGGATTCCTGAGCAAGATCAGGAGATGACGTTCTTCGAGCATCTCAACGAGCTCCGGCGCCGCCTGCTGCGTGCGCTCCTCGGCTTGGTCCCCGCCGTCGCAGTGGGCTGGATCTTCAAGAAGGAGATCAAAGACTTCCTCGTCGCACCGCTTCAGCCGGCGTGGGAGCGCTTGAACCTGCCTGGCGAAGCCGTACTTCGGTTCGCCGGCCCGGCGGACGCGTTCATGATGTACATGAAGAACTCACTCATCGCGGGCGTCTTGCTCGCGTCGCCTTGGATCTTCTGGCAGCTCTGGATATTCATCGCGCCGGGCCTCTACAAGAAGGAGAAGGCGCTCGCGATCCCGTTCATCTTCTTTTCGACCTTGTGTTTCGCCGGCGGCGCCATCTTTGGGTACAAGCTCGTCTTTCCGGAAGCATTCACCGTCTTGCTCGGGTTTAGCGACGAAACGCTAGTCGCCACGCTCTTCGTGAAGGACTACATGCCGTTCTTCCGGAGGATGCTTCTCGCATTCGGCATCGTGTTCGAAGTGCCGGTGATCGTGACGTTTCTCGCGGGCGCCGGGATCGTCACTTGGCAACAACTCCTCAGGTTCTCGCGATGGTGGATCGTGTGCGCGGCGTTCATCTCGATGCTGCTTACCCCGCAGGACGTCTACACCATGATCATGATGCTGATCCCGCTCGTAGTTCTCTACTTCGTCGGCGTCTTCTTCGCCTACCTGATCAGCGTCTTCGGGAAAAAGTCGGACGTCTAGCCGCGTTCGGGCACGGGGTAGGGCGGGTACTTCGGCAGATCCTCCGGGAGGAACCACTGCTCGCCCCAGATGCTGGCGCCGCCGTCTATGTAAAAGGTCTGACCGGCGATGAAGTCGGCGTATCGCGAGGCGAGATACGTGATCAGGTGCGAAACTTCCTCAGCTGTACCAAGCCGCTTGAGCGGGTTGCTCTTCTCGGCGTTGTCGAGCAGCTCGGGTGGGTACTGCTTCGTGCCGCTGGTCACGATCACTCCGGGCGCCACCGCGTTGACGCGAATTCCGTGCAGGGCCCACTCGACGGCGAGCGTCTTGGTCATGTTGTCGACTCCCGCACGGGCCGCGCCAGTGTGCACCATTCCAGGGAACCCTCGGATGATCTGCGCGATCACGTTGACGATGCGACCACGCTTCTGTGGGATCATTGCCTTGGTCGCGACCGCGTGGGTCATGCTCCAGGTGCCGACCAGGTTGTTGCGAACCACAGCAGCAAAGCCCTTGGGTGACAGCGCCTCGGCTGTCGTAGGAAACTGCCCGCCCGCGTTGTTGATCAGGACGTCGATGCGTCCGAACCGCTCGAGCACCGAGTCGACGAAGATAGCGATCGCGTCTGGTTCCCGGATGTCGCAGGGTGCGCCAAACGCTTCGACGCCCTTCGCCTCGAGCTCCGCGACCGCTGCTTTCAATGGGTCGGGGCGTCTCCCACAGATCGCGACCTTCGCTCCGAGCAGGCCCATCTCGGTCGCGGAGACGAGGCCGATCCCGGTTCCGCCGCCCGTGATCAGAACTACTTCGTCCTTGAACAACCCATCGGCAAACAGCTGATCCATCGGCCGCTCATACCATGAGATCCGTGTTTGGACGATGCGCGCTCAGCTCACCGCAACGCTGCTTTGCTCCGCAACGAGGCGCGCAACCAGCTCGCGCAAATCTTCCGCGAAGAAGGGCTTCGGCAGCGTGGCCTCTACGTTCAGACGTCGCGCTATTTCGTTGCGGGCGCTGCTGGCGCTGAGAAGGATCACGGGCACATCTTCATGCCGCCATCGTCGGCGAAACTCGCGCAGGAACATCTCGCCATCCTCGATGGGCAGCATGAGGTCGACGACCATCAGGTCGGGAAGCTGAACCTTGCACTGCGCGAGGGCTGACTGGACGTCTCCCGCCGCGATGACGGTGTGGCCGTCTTGTTCGAGCAAGACTTGCAGCATGTGACGAAGCGAAGGGTCGTCGTCGAGAACGAGAATCGTCTTCTTGAGGGTCACACTCGCATCGTAACAGGATGAGCGAGCTTCGCGAATATGCGCCGCCCGCCTACATCAGAGCTGCTACCCTCACCTGGTATGTCTTTTCGCGCGTGCACCGCCGTTTGGATGGCGGCGTTGTCGTTTTGCCCGCTAGCAGGCTGCACGGCTAGCAGCGCCCCGGCGCCGACGCGTGCGACGCTCGGTCCGCTCGATTTCTATCCGCTGCGCGCAGGCAACGCATGGTCCTACGACGTCGACACCGGCGAGCCAGCGACCACCCTTGCCATCACGCGCGTCGAAGCCTTCGATGGAAGTGTCGCCGAAGTGCGCACCGCGAAAGCGATCGTTCGCTACGAAGTGCTTCCCGATGGCATTCGCGTTCCTCCGGCCGACGCGTGGTTGATCCGCATGCCGCTTCGTCCCGGTGCCACTTGGCCTGCGCCGGGCGGCCGCACGGCGGAGCTCGTTTCCGCGGACGCCGTTGTAGAGACCCCCGCCGGCAGCTTCGACGGCTGCGCCGAGGTGCGGGAGGTAGGAGGGAAGCTCGAGCTCGAGGTGCGAACAGTCTATTGCCCAGGCGTCGGCCCGGTCTCCGTCACGTCGACCATGCGTTCGAGTGTGAGCGAGCGGACCCTCACTGTGTCCGCGCGCCTCCGTGGCTACAGCGTCAGTCCTTGGCCTTCCGACCCGTAGGCTCGACTTCGACTTCCACGAAGTAGGTGCGGAGCTCGACGACGAGTGAGATCGATCCGTCCGCTAGGAACACCTGACGCCAACTCCGGCCCTCAGCGTCGTCGACCTCGAGCAAATGACGGGTCCCTCGGGAGACCCCGAATCGGGTGTTGTCGATTCTGTGCCCGTCGAGCAAGACCTCCGCTTCAGGCGGCACTCCGAGCAGCTCGACCGTCGCTACTCCGCCTTGCCCTCTGTCGTCTGCGCTTCGGTTCGACGGAAGCCCCTTGTCGAGCAGCGCCCACACGATGGCCACCAGCACCGTGGCGACGGCGAGCGCCATCATCCAGCGGCTGTCGAGCACGCGAGCTACCGCTTGCAAGGGTTTCGGGTCTTCATCTTTGTGTGGATGGGACATCGGGCGTTGCCATTGTAGGATGTCTCTGCATGTTTCGTCACGTTCCGGGGGCCCTATCGCGATGACGACGGCAATTCTCGAAGCCCGAGGGCTCACGAAACTCTACGACGGCCGGGCCGTCGTCGACCAGCTCGACCTCACCTGCAAGAAGGGGAGTGTGCTAGGGCTGTTGGGCGCGAACGGCGCCGGAAAGACCACGACGCTTCGCATGCTCTACGGGTTCGTCCCCCCTGACGCCGGTGCGATTTACTACGACGGCAAACGCTTCGACGAGCACCGTACCGAGGTCAAACGCAGCGTCGGTGTGTGCACGCAAGACGATTCGCTCGAGTACGACCTGACGGTCGAGCAGAACCTCTTCGTCTATGCGAGCTACTTCCGCCCACGAGTTCAGAGTCTCCGCGGTCGAGTTGCCGAGCTTCTCGACCGGTTCGGGCTCACCCCCTACGCGGATCAGTCGCCGCAGGTGCTGTCCGGCGGTTTCGTTCGGCGATTGCTCATCGCGCGATCGATCGTGCACGGCCCGAGCATCCTCTTTCTCGACGAACCCACGACCGGCCTCGATCCGAGCGCTCGCCTCGACGTATGGGAGCTGATCGATGGGTTGAGAGCAGAGGGTTTGGCCATCGTGTTGACGACACACTACATGGACGAAGCCGAGCGCCTCAGCGACGAGCTCCTGGTCATTCACGAAGGACGAGGGGTCGCGAGGGGCGAGCCTCACCGCGTGATCGACGCCGTCCTCGGAGATCACGTCGTGATCGTTCCGAGGAGTGAGCCGGCCCGCGAAGAAATAGGAGCGTGGTTGCGAGAGCGCGGCGCGCACGAGGTCGCGACGGTCCTCGGTGAGCTCCGCGTGCCGGTCAGCAAGGAAGATCTCGCTGCACTGACCGCCCGCTTCGCAGAGGCGACTTGGCAGGTGAGACCACCCAACCTCGATGACTTGTTCATCGCTCTGGCACGCCGGAACGGACGCTTCGAATGAGTGCGTTCGGGTCACTTGCCGCAGCCGCAGATTGGCGCTCGTGGGCCGTCTTTCGCAGGAATACGTTGGTCTTCGCGAGGCATTGGCGAACCGCCGTGATCCCGCCTGCGATGGAGCCGGTCATCTTTTTCCTGGCCTTCGGCCTTGGCTTCAGCGGCTTCATCGACGACTTCTCGTACCGCGGGGTCGACATCAACTACGCGACCTATGTTGCCGCTGGCCTGATCGCGTACACGGGCTTTGGAACGCCGTACTACGAGGCTTTGTACTCGGCTTATTTCCGGATGTTCTACCAGAAGACCTGGGACGGCATCCTCGCGACTCAGGTCGAGCTTCCACACGTCGTTTGGGGTGAGATCCTATGGGCGGCCGTTCGCGGCATGGCCAACATCTCGATCGTCTCGATGACCCTCGCTGTGTTCGACGCGCTGGGCTTGGTCGATGTCCGACCTCAGTTTCTCTTGCTGATGCCCTTCCTCGGATTCATCGCGGGCTGCGCATTCGCCTCGTTCGCCTTGATCTTCACCGCGATCGTTCCTGCGATCGATCACATGAACTATCCGGTGTTTCTGATCGGTTGGCCGCTCAGCCTCGTGAGCAACACGTTCTTCCCAGTCGAGCCGGAGAGCCAAGTGCTCGTTGCGCTGATGCAGCTCAATCCGGTCTACCAAATGGCCGAGTGCGCACGCGGCCTGTTGGTGCTGGGGGACCCCGGGCCGCACCTCCTCGGGCTCGTCGGGGCGAGCCTCCTCTGGCTCGTCCCGAGCACACTCTTAGCGGTCCGATTGACCCGCCGGCGAGTCCTCGGTCATTGAGCGCCGGCGACCCGGAAAATTTGCTTTCAGATCAAAGGGTTAGAGGCTGATTCAGTCCTTGCATAACCCCCCCTTCAAGGCTAGAAAGCCAAGCATGGCTGACACCCCTGCTGCCGAGCCGGCCCCGGCCGCGTCCGGCTACGATCAGAGCGCGATTCAGGTGCTCGAAGGGCTCGAAGCCGTGCGCAAGCGGCCAGGGATGTACATCGGCGACCCGCACGATGGTACGGGGCTTCATCACCTCGTGTGGGAGGTCGTCGACAACGCGGTGGACGAGCATCTCGCCGGCCATTGCGACGCTGTGAAGATCACGGTTCATTCCGAAGGCTCGATCACGGTCGTCGACAACGGCCGCGGCATCCCCGTCGGCATGCACTCCAAAGGCGTGAGCGCCGCGGAGGTCGTGATGACCCAACTCCACGCCGGGGGTAAGTTCAACAGCGAGAGCTACTCGGTGTCCGCCGGCTTGCACGGAGTTGGCGTCAGCGCCGTCAACGCAGTCAGCGAATGGCTCAAGATGGAGATCCGCCGCGAAGACAAGCTCTGGTTCCAGGAGTACGCGCGCGGGGTGCCGAAGGCGCCGGTTCAGCCCATCGGTACCAGCAAGAAGAACGGTACGAAGATTACGTTCAAGCCCGATACCGAGATCTTCACCATGACGGACTTCAGCTTCGAAGTTCTCAACAACCGGCTCCGAGAGATCTCGTTTCTCAACGCCGGCCTCGAGGTCGTCCTCGAGGACGAGCGTGGCGAGGGCAAGAAGGTCACTCACAAGTTCGAGGGCGGCATTCGCGAGTTCGTCGAGGCCCTCAACAAGAAGAAGACCCCGCTTCACGAATCGGTCATCTATCTGCACGCGGTCAAGGACGGTGTCGACATCGAGATCGCGATGCAGTGGAGCGACTCGTACAACGAGTCGATCTTCCCGTACACAAACAACGTGTTCAATCGCGATGGCGGCACGCACCTGACTGGCCTTCGAACTGCGCTCACGCGCGTCATCAACCAGTACGGATCACGCGAGAAGCTCCTCAAAGACCTGAAGAACCCGCTTGGCGGCGACGACGTGCGGGAGGGGCTCACCGCCATCATTTCGGTCAAGCACCCCGATCCAGCTTTCTCCTCGCAGACCAAAGACAAGTTGGTGTCGAGCGAGGTGAAGGGCATCGTCGAAAGCGTCCTCAACGAAAAGCTGAGCGCATATCTCGAGGAGGATCCCAAATCCGGCAAGCGGATCGTCGAAAAAGCAGTGCTCGCAGCGCGCGCACGCGAGGCGGCTCGGCGCGCGCGTGAGATGGTCCAGCGCAAGGGTGTGCTCGACGCGAGCACGCTGCCCGGCAAGCTCGCCGATTGCCAAAGCAAGGACGCGAGCGAAAGCGAGCTCTACATCGTCGAGGGTGATTCCGCTGGCGGCAGCGCGAAGCAAGGCCGCGACCGGCGCTTCCAGGCGATCCTCCCGCTCCGCGGAAAGATCCTCAACGTCGAGCGCGCCCGTTTCGAAAAGATGCTGTCGAGCGCCGAGATCGGCACGCTGATCACAGCGCTCGGATGCGGCGTCGAAGGTGGCGAGAACTTCGATATCGAGAAGCTCCGGTATCACCACGTCATCATCATGACGGACGCCGACGTGGACGGCTCACACATCCGAACCCTCTTGCTGACCTTCTTTTATCGACAGATGCCCAAGCTGATCGACAACGGCTACCTCTACATCGCCCAGCCACCCCTGTACAAAGTGAAGAAGGGCAAGAAGCTTCGGTACCTCCAGGACGACGAGGAGTTGAGCCGTTTCCTCATCGAAACCGGTACCGACAACGTGCTCTTGAGCATGAAAGAGGGGAGCACGCAGCTCACTGGCGAGCCTCTTCGGAAGCTGGTCCAGGACTTGGCTCGTTTCCGGTTGTTGCTCGAGAACATCGGCCACCGGGTCGACCCGCTCGTCGTCGAGGCTGTAGTTACGGCCACGGACCTCAAGGTCGAGGATTTGGCAGACAGGGCGAAGGTCGAAGCTGCGCTCGAAGCTGTCACCGCATACGTGCACGCCAAGCGCGATGGCGAGCTGAGCGCCACGATCGAGGAGGACGAGGAACATGATCGTCATCGCGTGGTGCTCGAGACGCAAGACGGCGCCACCCGGCGAACCACCACGATCGACTTCGATTTCCTGTCAGCGGGCAACGTGACCGAGCTCCGGCAAATCCGTCAGGGCGTTCGTGCGCTTGGGCAGCCGCCGTTTGTCGTGACGATGCTCGACAAGGACGGCAAGCCGACCGGCGAGCCGACCGAGGTCCCCGATATCGACTCGTTGTGGGCCAACATGGACTCACGCGCACGGAGGGGCCTAGGCATTCAGCGCTACAAGGGCCTCGGCGAGATGAATCCGGATGAGCTGTGGGAGACGACGATGGACCCGGAGATGCGTACGCTGTTGCAAGTGCGCATCGACGATGCGGTGGAAGCCGAAGAGCTCTTCAGCGTTCTGATGGGTGACCAGGTCGAGCCGCGCCGCGCGTTCATCGAGAGCAACGCACTCAACGTGAAGAATCTCGATATCTGAGCTCAGCCCGCCCGGAGCGAGTGCCGCAACAGCGCCCCAACGGCTGACTCGACCCGGGGCACTTCTTCGCCTAGCGCTTCGATGAGGGTCCGGACTTCCGCCATGTCCTGGTGGTCTTCGATTGCCCCGAGAAGGGTGCCCGCCCTAGTCGCGCCGATCTGCTTGCTCGCGCCCTTCATCGAATGCGCAAGTGAGCGAACCTCCGCGGTGTCGTTGGCTGCAGCCGCGGTCCCAAGCTTCTGAGCCACGTCCTTGAGCTGGTCGACGTAGCTGCCCATCACCTCGCGAATGAAGTCGTCGTCTTCTCCATCGAGTGACGCCAAGCGGCGAACCATGTCCAGGTCCAGTGCGGAAGGTGGTGGCAAGCTCGACACGGGCCGCATCGATCGCTCGTTGTTGATCGGGACCCAGCGCTCGATTGTCTTCGCGAGCATCGATGTGCGTACAGGCTTGCTGAGCGTGTCGTTCATGCCCGATTCGAGGCAGCGCGCCCGGTCGCCTTCTGCGACGCTGGCCGTGAGCGCGATGATCGGAAGGTCTCTTCTTTCCTCCGAGCGCCGAATGCGTTCCGTCGCCTGGAAGCCGTCCATGAGCGGCATGTAGCAATCCATGAACACGATGTCGTAGACGTTGGCGCGCGCTTTCTGGAGAGCATCGCGGCCGTCGATGGCGATGTCGACCTCGCACGAGAGCTTCTTCAACAAGGCCTCGGTGACCATTCGACTGGTAGGGTTGTCTTCCGCGAGGAGGACGCGGGCTCCGTCGCGAATATAGAGATCGCCCTTGCCGTCCGGGTCCTCGACGCGCAGTGTATCGTCCGGTCCCGGTTCGAGCTCGATCTCCGCCCAGAACGTGGTCCCGACGCCTACCTGGCTCTCGACTCCAATCTCGCCACCCATCAGCTCGACCAGCTCCTTGCTGATCGCCAGACCGAGCCCGGCGCCTACGGCGCTCCGTTCCGCGTCTTCCCGATTCTGCCGGTAGCGCGCGAACACCTGGCTGATCATCGTGTCCGGAATGCCAGTCCCCGTGTCCCGGACGGAAAAGCGTACCTTCGCTTTTTCGCCGGACGGAAGCATCTCGGCGGTCAGTCGAATGGTTCCGGAGTCGGTGAACTTGATCGCGTTGCCCACGAAGTTGAGCAACACCTGGCGGACGCGCCCAGCGTCACCCTCGAAGCGGCGCGCAGTGAAGCCCTTCATCCCGGTGTCCAGATTGAGGCCCTTGACCGCTGCCCGCGGCTGCATCAGCGCCGCGACGCTATCGAGCAGCGCGCTGATGTCGAATGCGCCGCGCTCGAGCTCGATCTGCCCCTTTCGAAGTTGCGCAAAGTCGAGGACCTCGTCCACGATCTCAACCAGCGCGTCGGCCGACTCGCGAATCGCGCTGACCATCTTCTTCTGCTTCTCGTCGAGGTTCGTGTCGAGCAGGAGGCCGCTCAGCCCGAGCACGCCGTTCATCGGCGTACGCACCTCGTGGCTCATGTCTGCCATCATTTCCGTCTTGGCTGCAGAGGTTCGCTCTGCGGCAAGCCGAAGCTCTTCCATGTATACGCGAGTCCGGTTGCGCACGAAGTTGAGCCCAAGGGCGACGGCCGAGAAGCCGGGCAAGTAGCCGAGGCACCGCATCCAGCTGACATCGTCCACCCAAATCGACGTGATCCCCCACGCAAGGTCGCCGAGCAGCATGATTGCGATGAGCCACTTTCGGCTGTGAACCACTGCCCCGGCGGCGAACTGGATCAGCACGTAGAAGTAGAAGACCGACGGATCTTTGCTAAGCGCGTAACCCGCCGTCACGGTTGTCGTGATGATCAAGAACAGGACGCCGCCAATGTGAACCGACCACATCACCGGTGGCGCCTGGGAGTGGGCGCGCCATGCGAACGCGAGCATGGATACGCCGGTGAGCCCGTAGAGCGTCAGCAACCCGAGCCGCACCTGATCCAAGTGAGTCGACAGCTGACCAATGCAAAGGCCGAGGTAGGCGATGCCCGCGCAAAGGAACATCGTGACGATGTGTCGAGCGGTTACCGCATTGACGAGCGTCCAACGCTCCTCACGAGTCAGCGGAACGTGAGCGGCAAGCGTCTCTTTGGAAGGGCCGAACCCTGCCTTCCACAACGAATGTGCCCTCCTCGACTCGTCCCCCATCCCCTTCAGTGTATCGGGCGGTGCCGGGGCTTTCACGACTTGTAGAGCGCAACTCTGTGACGTGCCTCACCAACCGTTCGGACTGCTTCGTCGTGGAGGAGGCCGTTCGTTGCGATGAGCTTTCCGGAGCGGGGATCGGCGGGTTCTCCTTCGTATCCGGATAGGCGGCCCCCCGCCTCGTTTACCAACAGGGCGCCGGCGCACATGTCCCAGGCGTTGAGCGCTTTTTCCCAATAGACGTCGTAGGTGCCGTCGGCGACCAGACATAGATCGATCGCCGCCGACCCACACCTTCTCACCCCCCGCGCGCGCTCCAAGAACAGAGCGAGCTCCGCGTGGTTGTTGTCGGGGTTCGCCGAGCGGTCGTAGGGAAATCCCGTCGCGCACAGGGCTTCTTCGAGGTCGCTGCGATCGGACACCACGCAAGGAGCTCCGTTGCGAAACGCACCACCGCTCTTGGCGGCTTTCCACGTCACGCCGAGCGCCGGCGCATGAACCACTCCGGCCAAGCCATCCGTTCCCCGGTAGAGCGCGATGGAGACGGCGAAGAAGAAGTGACCGTGCGCGAAGTTCGTCGTCCCGTCGATCGGGTCCACGTACCAAACCAGTTCGCCGGAGCCGGTCTCGGCGCCTTCCTCGCCCACGATTCGATGCGATGGGAACTCGCTCCCGAGCCGCTCTCGGATCAGAGCTTCGCTTCGGAGGTCGTACTCGGTCAGCAGATCGAAGCGCCCCTTCTTCGAGATTTCTCCTCCGGCGCGCCAACCCTCCATGGCGATCGCCCCCGCGTCGAGCGCCGCGCGCTCTGCGACCTCGAGAGCATGCTGGCATTCGTCTTCGGTGCGCATGAAGTGCTGCATTTTCGCGGATTTCCGGGGCGGCGCCACACCTCGCCGCCGATAGGCACTGTGTTCGCTGGCGTTTCGACCCCAAAACCCGTAAAAGGCGGTTCGCTGCGGAGCCTGAGGTTTAGGCGCCGCCCGATGTAGGCAAGTGTAGGTATGCCCGACAAGGACATTGTGACGCCAAGCCTTCGCAATCCATTCGAATTGGATGGCGACGAGCGCCCTTCCGTTAGCCAAACTCCGGCCAGCGGCCCTTACGATGAAGCTCTCCGAGAGGGTGAGCTTCTGCGCGCGCGCCCGCTGACGGCGGCCGGCCCGGTACAGATCGGAAGGCAACATGCGAAGCGTCGCATGACTGTCTGGGAGCGCCTAGACGTCCTTCGCGACCCTGGCACCGAGCCGACGATCTTGTACCAGAACTGGGGCCCGAACCTCGACGGTGCATCCCTCGTCACTGCGGTCGTCGAGATCGGCGGGCGCGAGGTGGCGGTCTACGGACACGACTTCACCGTGCGCGCCGGCTCGATGGACGCGACGAACGGGACGAAGCTTGCGAACGTCATTCGCTTGGCGGGTCGGCAGGGCATGCCGCTCGTCGGCATGAACGATAGCGCCGGCGCGTTCGTACCGGCTGGCATCGGCGGCCTCGACGGGTACGCCGAGGCCTTCACCGCGCTTCGAAAGATCAGCGGCGTCGTGCCGAGCATCATGTGCATGTTCGGATACAACGCGGGTGGCGGCTCGTACTTGCCGAGGCAAGGCAGCTTCATGATTCAGCCCTCGCACACGTTCTTCGGTCTCACGGGCCCGGGCGTCGTCAAGTCGGTGCTCGGCGAGGACGTGACCGCTGACGAGCTCGGTGGCCCCGGTGTGCACGGCCAGAGCGGCGTCACGGACTTGACGGTTCGGGACGAAGTCGGCGGGCTGCGCACCGCGCGCCGGCTGTTGAGCTACTTGCCCGGAAACAATCACGAATTCGCGCCCTATCAGGAAACCTCCGACGCGATCGACCGGCCGACCGGCGAGATCAATACGCTGCTCCGCAAGGCCTTCAACTCCCCGACGGGATTCAACACCCCGATCGACGTGAGCATCCTCCTTCAGCAGATCTGCGATCACGGAGACTACTTCGAGCTGCAGCCGCAGCGGGCGCGAAACACGATCACCGCGTTTGGCCGCTTGGGTGGTCACGTCGTCGGGTTCGTGTGCAACAACAGCGCGGTCGCTTCAGGGCAGATTGATGTCGACGCGGCGTTCAAGAACGCGCGCTTCATTCGTTTCTGCAACCTCTACAATATCCCCGTGATCTTCATGGAGGACACCACCGGATTTTTGCCGGGCCGCGATCAGGAGAGCCGCGGGATCGTGCAAGCCGGTCGCGCGATGCTCGATTCCATCATCGATTTACGGACGCCACGGCTGCTCCTGATCATTCGCAACGCCTTCGGTGGCGCGTACGCCGCGTTCAACTGCTACGCGGTTGGTGCGGACCACGTCATGGCGCTTCCGACGACGCGCGTGGCGGTCATGGGCCCCGCAGGCAGGGAGTTTGTCTACAAGAAGGAGATTCGCGAAGTCCGAGCGCAAGCCAAGCTCCGCGTGCAGGAGGCCATCGAGGCCGGTGCCTCGAAGGACCAAGCACACGAGGACGCTGCCGCGTGGCTCAAGCAGCAAGAGGCCGCGTTCAGCGCGCGGTACGAGAAAGAGCTCATGAACCCGAAGGAAGCGCTCAGCTTGGGTTCGATCTCCGAGATCGTGATGCCCACCGACGTTCGCGCCTCCCTCGCGAAAAGCCTCAACTTCTATCTGTCCCACTACACCCCCAAGCCGTTCGGCGGGGTTCAGCGGGAGTTCCACTGATGGCTACTGCTAGCTACCTCCACAACCCGATGATTCACCGGGACCGCCGCCTCGGCGAGACCGACTCCGAGTGGGTCCGCTCGTTCGCCTGCGACGACATGACTGCGCTGATCGTTTGCCGTGGGCCGATTCGCCAGGAAGCCCTCGATGTCTTCGCGGAAATGGGGATGAATCAGGTAGGGATCCTGCTCTCCGAGAAGGACTCGATCGTCTACCCCCGTGCTCTGGCGCCCGAGCTGCGCCGCTTGGATCCCTCGCGCGTTCACAACGTACAGGACTACACCGGCGCGAGCGGTGAAGAGCGCACCCAACGCATCGCCGAGATCATCGCGATCGCAAAAGACAACGGGTACGACTACATCTTCGCCGGCTACGGCTTCATGGCCGAGGACGAGGAGTTCGTCAGCGCCATCGAGGACGCAGGCCTTCGTTTCATCGGCCCGTGCTCGTACACGGTGCAGGCGGCGGGCTTCAAAGACGAAGCCAAACGCACCGCCGAACGCGTCGACGTCAGCGTTACGCCTGGCGTCAACGACGCCACCACGCGCCTCATTTTGAGGAAGCACAAGGATCTCAAGGGGCTTCAGAAGCTCGCCAAGAAGCACGCACTCGACGTGCCGGCGCTGAGCGACAAGAGCGTCGAGCTCGATGCTGCCGCCGACGCGCTTCTCTCGGCTTCGTATGACGCGGGCATCGATCTCTACACGGTCGACGAGCTCGGCGAGCAGATCGAGATCGAAGTCGCCTCGATCTTGAAACAGCACTCAGGGACACGCATTCGACTCAAGGCGATCGGCGGTGGCGGAGGCAAGGGCCAGCGCATCGTCAGCAAAGCGAGTGAAGCGCCTCCGATGGTTCGCGAGATCCTCGGCGAGGTCAAAGCGCTCGGCGTCGGAGACAACAAGAACATCCTGGTCGAGCTCAACATCGAGACCACGCGTCACAACGAAATCCAGCTCATCGGCAATGGCGAGTGGTGCATCTCCCTCGGCGGCCGTGACTGTTCCCTCCAGATGCATGAGCAGAAGCTCCTCGAGGTGTCGATCACTCAGGAGACGCTAGCCGCAGCCGTGGAGCGCGAGCGCGCGGCTGGAGATGAGGCGGCGGCGGCGGCGATCGAGCAAGATCTCAGCATCCTTCGCCGCATGGAGGCCGAGGCCGAGCGCTTCGGCGAAGCGGTCAAGCTCGATTCGGCTTCGACCTTCGAGTGCATCGTCGACGGCCCCCGACACTACTTCATGGAGGTCAACACGCGCATCCAAGTCGAGCACCGCGTGTCCGAGCTCTGCTACGCTCTTCGGTTCACGAATCCAGACGATGACTCCGATTGGTTCGACGTGCATTCCGTCGTCGAGATGATGGCTTTGCTCGCCAAGCACAAGACCCGGCTTCCCCGACCCATCCGGGTCCAGCGCGATGCGGCTGCGGTCGAGGCCCGGCTCAACGCCACCGACCATTCGCTCTCACCACATGCGGGCGGTGAGATCATGTCGTGGTCGGATCCGATCGAAGGGGAGGTTCGGGACGACCAGGGGATTTGCTTCAAGAACCCCGATACCGATCTCTTCATGCGCTACAAGCTCGCCGGCGCATACGACAGCAACATCGCGCTCCTGGTGACCACTGGCGACGACCGCCGCGATAGCTACGAGCATCTACGTGAGGCCATACGGCGTACCGTGCTTCGCGGGCCGGATCTCCAGACGAACCTGCAGTTCCACTACGGCCTGGTGCATTGGTTCCTCGCAAACGGCGTCGACGCGAAGCCGACGACCCAGTTCGTGGTTCCCTACCTCACGTTGGTTGGCGAGCTCCTCCAGGAAACCAACCAAATCGACGCGGACTACGCGTACGATCGGCTCTGCGGGCAGTATCTGCAAGCGGTGAGCGGCGATGCGGCCGCGGCGAAGGCCACGACCGAGCTGTCCGTGCTGAAGCGAACACTCCTCGGACGGCCACTTGGCCGCCTCTTGCGACAGCCGCATCTCCTCTCTGCCTGGCTCAGCTCGAACAAGGAGAACTTCCAAGTCGAGAACGACCGGGTGACCTGGTTGCGCAACCCGCTCCTCGTGCTCTCCGATACCTACCACCTCCTTCATATGGACGCGGACGTCGCTCTTCCTGCCGCACACAAGATTTGGGACCAGGACGATCAGCTCCTCAGGGACGGCGCGGCGTTTTACGCGTCCTGCGAAGAACGGCTGGGAGAGACGAGCTGGCCCAAGCTCGACGAACAGCTCAAGGCCAAGCAGGCACCCAAGGGCTTCGACGCCGAGCAATGGCACCTGGTCCGCGAAGCCCACCTCGGTTTCCAACTCGGCCTGGAGCTCTACAGCTTGTTGCCGCTCGTCGGTCACAAGGTCGGCTTCTTCGACCTGCGCGTGAATGGGGATCTGACGATCGCCATTCCGGAGCGCCTCTTCGACCGCGAGCATCAAGCGAAGATGAAGAAGGTCCTCGTGCCGCCTCCGGTCAACAAGGCCGACGAGATCGTCGCGGTCAGCGGTGGGATGTACTACGCGCAGGAAGCGCCGGGGATGCCCTTGTTCGTCGAGGAGGGCCAGCACTTCGAGATCGGCGACCCGCTCTACATCGTTGAAGTCATGAAGATGTTCAACAAGGTGTACGCGCCTTTCGCCGGCACCGTCGACAAGATCCTCGTCGAAAGCAACGGCACGATCGTCTCGAAAGGCCAGCCCCTCTTCAAGGTCACCCCCGACGAGAAGTTCGTCGAACACGACCCGGCCGAGGTCAAAGCCCGCGTCCAATCCAACACCGAGAGGTATCTCAGCGCGGTCGCCTAGCGCGCGAAGCCCCGTAGCGGCGGAGCCGCTCTATCGGGTCAGCGTCCAGCGCCCAGCGCCAGCGTTCAGCGCCAGCGTTCAGCGCCAGCGCTCAGCGCCAGCGCCAGCGCCAGCGTTCAGCGCCAGCGCCAGCGCCAGCGCCAGCGCCAGCGCCAGCGCCAGCGTTCAGCGCCAGCGCCAGCGTTCAGCGCCAGCGCCCGCGAAACGCGATTGGCGTCGGGAGGTTTTCGTTAAATCCACCCGCCCACCCCCACCCGTAGTTCGACATCACTCTCACGCGAGTGGGCAGCGTGCCTCCGCGCCCCTTTGGGGCTTGGCGGCGCACTTGCGCCGGGCTTCGCCCTGGGGGCTCGCGCTGCCGCGGGTGGATTGGGGCCTGGTGGATTGCGGAGTTGCGTATGGAGGAGAATCGGTCGGGATGCGCGGCACAGGGAGTGGGCGGGAGGCGAGTTGTATCTTGCCGTGTAGAGCCGGCCGAGCGGGACCCGCTCCCGAGCACGTGCGTCGCGACCGATTCTCCGGGTGCTCACCTCTGCGCCCCCTCCCGTGAAACCCCTATCGGGTTTTTCCGAGGCGCGGGGGTACCTCGACGCCCGGGCGTCCTGCGTCGGGCTAGTGGCGATCGTCGCGGGTGGTCGCGAGCTCGACGCGGTTGCGGCCGCCGTCCTTCGCTCGGAAGAGCGCACGATCTGCGGTCGTCATCAAGCGTGATTTGAGGTCTCGTAGAGGTTGTCCGTTGAGATGACGGAGGCCGCGCAGTGTAGCCACGCCAATCGACACTGTGATCTTTGGCAGCTCGCCGCCCGAGCGCATCGGACCCGCGGTGCTCGCGGCAACGTGGCTTCGAAGGTGGTCGGCAAGCGCCCGGGCGCTCTCCTTTGATGCGTTCTTCTGCACCACGACGAACTCGTCCCCGCCGAAACGGAACACGTCACCCACCCCGGCCGCTGCTTCGTCGAGCGCCTTGCCTGTGCGTTTCAGCGCCTCGCTCCCGGCGGCGTGACCGAGCTTGCTATTGACTCGCTTGAGGCGATCGACATCGACGAACATGAGCGCCATGTCGCGGTCGCCTCGGCGTGCCGCGTTCACGGCTTTGGTAAGATCGCTGTTGAGCTCCCGCACGTTGCGTAGCCCGGTAAGTGGGTCGTGGGCCGCGAGCCCCTCCTGACGCCGGAGCGATGAGGTTTGGACCAACGACGTTGCGATGTAGCGCGCCATGCCCGTGATGACGCGCTCGTCGCGGTCGGAGAAGCGATCGGGGGACTTCGGGGTATCGAGCTGAAGAAGCCCGAGCGGCTTGTTGCCGTCGTAGAGCGCAGCCAGCAAGACCCGCCGTGTCGAGGACGCGCACTGAGCTCCACGCCTGCCCAGCGCGCGCTTTACGACCTCGCGGTTCGGCGCAGGCCCGCGCTGAAGCAGGAGCTTGGCGTCAGGGCCAAACGCTGCCACACAGGACAGCGAGTCGGCGCTTTGCCCGATGAAGATCGCACCAGCCGTGGCGCGGACCGCCAACGCGGCGGCCTCGAGCCCCTCATCGAGCACACGCATGAGCGGCCGCGCCCGGGACCTCGATGCCCCGAGAACGGATTCCTCGAGCTTTGCCCCCCTCAAGGTGTGAATCCGCACACCCAAATCGTAGGCAACCTGGGCACGACACGCCAACCCGTACGTCCCTGTTTTGCTGTGTAGGTGTGTAGGTGTGCCCTCTCCGAACCCCGGGGGCTTCCGCGTAGGCAACTTCTTCTGATGGCGGTCACGCCCGGTTACACTAGGGTCGTTCCTGGGGGGTCTGTTGCCGAACGAGGACGAGCTGCTTCGCCAATACCGCACGATGATGGTAATCCGCCGCTTCGAGGAAGAGGCTGCGCGGAACTACGCCAAGGGTAAGATCGGCGGTTTTCTCCATCTGTATATCGGACAGGAAGCCATCGCTGTGGCCGCCGCCGAAGTGCTCGAGGACCGCGACTACATATTTCAGACTTACCGGGACCACGGGACCGCACTGGCGCGTGGGATGTCACCGAACGCTGCGATGGCCGAGCTCTTCGGCAAGGACACAGGGTGCTCGCGCGGGCTTGGTGGCTCGATGCACTTCTTCGACGTAGAGCGAGGCTTTCTCGGTGGCTGGGCGATCATCGGCGGCCATCTCGCCCTCGCAGCCGGCACCGCTTTCAAGTCGAAGTACGCAGGCGAGGACCGCGTGACCATGTGCTTTTTCGGAGAAGGCTCGACCAACATCGGCGGGTTCCACGAAGCAATGAGTCTCGCTGGCCTCTGGAAGCTCCCGGTGGTCTTCGTCTGTGAGAACAATCAATACGCGATGGGGACGCCCCTCGAACGCACGAGCCCGCTGAAGGATCTCTCGATCAAGGCCGAAGGCTACGGGATGGTCGGGGACCGGTGTGAAGGCCACGATGTGGAAGTCGTACAAGAACGGCTTGGCGCCGCGGTGGCGCGCGCTCGCGCCGGCGAAGGTCCTACGTTCGTCGAAATTCAAACCTATCGTTTCCGTGGCCACTCGATGAGCGATCCGGCGAAGTACCGAACGAGGACCGAGCTCGAGCAACGCAAGCAGCGAGATCCCATCGTGGTCGTTCGGGAGAGGCTTCTCGGACTCGGCGTCGAAGAGAATACCCTGGACGACATCGATCTCGAAGTCGACGAGCAGATCGACGCGGCCGTCCACTTCGCCGACGAGTCTGAACCGGCTCGTGAAGATGTGATGAGGAGCACCGTGCTCGCCGCGGAGGATGCTTCGTGAGGGAGATTCGCTACCGAGAAGCGCTCCGCGAAGCGATGCTCGAGGAGATGGAGCGCGACCAGAATGTATTCCTCATGGGAGAGGAAGTCGGGCACTATCAGGGGGCGTACAAGGTATCCGAAGGGCTGCTCGACAAATTCGGCGAGCGCCGTGTCATCGACACGCCCATCGCGGAGGCCGGTTTCGCCGGTGTCGGCATCGGTGCGGCTATGGTCGGGCTCCGTCCCATCATCGAGTTCATGACGTGGAATTTCTCGTTCGTGGCGTTCGACCAGATCATGAGCAACGCGGCAAAGGTGCACGCGATGAGCGCAGGCGCGATTCAGGTTCCGATCGTGTTTCGTGGTCCAAATGGCGCGGCAAAGCAGGTGGCGGCGCAACACAGCCACAGCTGCGCGCCGTTCTACACCAACATACCAGGGCTCTACGTCATTCAACCGAGCACGCCGCGCGATGCGAAGGGCCTTCTGAAGAGCGCGATTCGAAGTAACAATCCCGTCGTGTTTCTCGAAGGCGAAACTTTGTACGGGATCAAGGGCGAGGTGCCGGACGAAGGTGTCGAGGAGCTCGTGCCGATTGGAGAGAGCCGCCTGGCGCGCGCTGGCAGCGACTGCACAATCGTCTCCTGGGGCCGCCCCTACTACACGGTGTTGGCGGCGGCCGACAGGCTCGCCGCGGAAGGCATCGAATGCGAAGTGATCGATCCGCGGACGCTCCGACCACTCGACACCACCCTGATGGTCGAAAGCGTCAGGAAGACAAATCGATGCGTCGTCGTTCATGAGCACTGGCCGTACGGAGGTCCGGGCGCCGAGATCGTCGATCGAATACAACGCGAGGCTTTCGACTATCTCGATGCACCACTCGAACGCGTGGCAAGCCTCGACCTGTCGATGCCCTACGCCCTGAATCTAGAAGACACCGTACTGCCCACCGAGGAGCGAGTAATGGACGCCGTGAAACGCGTCAGTTACGTGAAGTGAGCCATGGCGAAGATCATCGGACTACCTAAGCTTTCGCCCACGATGGAAGAGGGCACCCTCGTCGCATGGACCAAGAAAGAGGGCGATGAAGTCGAGGTCGATGATCTCCTGGCTGAGGTCGAGACCGACAAGGCCACGATGGAGTTCCGCTCGTTTGATCGGGGCGTTCTCCTCAAGATCCTGGTTCCCGAGGGCGCGACGCTAGAGCCGGATGTCCCAGTCGCGATCATCGGAAAGGCGGGCGAGGATATCGCCCACCTGCTGGCGGAGCTAGAGTCAGCGCCAGAGCCAGAGCCAGCGTCAGCGCCAGCGCCAGCGCCAGCGCCAGCGCCAGCGCCAGCGCCAGCGCCAGCGTCAGAGCCAGCGCCCGCGTCAGCGCCCGCGGCAGCGCCCGCGTCCGGGCGGGTGTTGTCGTCGCCTCTCGTTCGAAAGCTCGCCCGTGAGCAAAGCATCGATCTACGCACGGTTGAGGGCTCGGGCCCCCAAGGCCGGATCGTCAAGCGGGATATCGAGTCCTATGCGGGTCCTTCGACGGCGGGCGCCGTGGGAGCCGGGGAGCGCCTTCCGCCGAGAATCGTCAAAGCCAGCAGCATGCGCCGGACGATTGCGCGGCGTCTAACCGAGTCCAAGCAGACCGTCCCGCACTACTACCTCACCATCGACGTCGACATCGCGCCGCTCTCCGATGCACGCAAAGCGATGAACGCCGAGCTCGAAGAGGCCGGTGAGAAGGTGTCGCTCAACGACTTGATCATCAAGGCCGCGGCGGCGACGCTCCGGCGCGTTCCGGAAGTGAACGCGTCTTGGATGGACAAGGAGATCCACTACCACCAGGTGGTCGACATCTCGGTCGCGGTCGCCGTCGATGATGGACTGATGACGCCCGTCATTCGCGACGCGGACCGCAAAGGCGTCGCTCAGATCGCGCGCGAAGTCCGCGAGCTCGCTGGGAGGGCTAAAGAGAAGAAGCTTCAGCCCGAAGAGATGAGCAACGGCACATTCTCGATCAGCAACCTAGGCATGTTCGGCATCGAGGAGTTCTCTGCAGTCATCAACCCGCCCGAGGCGGCCATCCTTGCGGTTGGCACGATCCGCAGCGAGCCGGTCGTCGACGCCGGCGCGATCGTCCCCGGCCGCCGTATGCGCTTCACCATGAGCTGCGACCACCGCGTCATCGACGGCGCCACAGGCGCCAAGTTCATGGCGGCGTTCAAGAGCACGATAGAGTCCCCCCTGACGATGTTGCTCTAGGGGAAGCAGCGTCAGCGCCAGCGTTCAGCGCCAGCGTCAGCGAACGTGATTGGCGTCGGGAGGTTTTGTTTGCATCCACCCGCCCACCCCCACCCGTAGTCCTCCCTCCGCGCCCCTTTGGGGCTTGGCGGCGCATTCGCGCCGGGCTTCGCCGTTCCGGCTCGCGCTACCGCGGGTGTGGTTGTGGCGGGTTGGATTGCGTGTGGAGGAGACTCGGTCGGGATGCGCGGCACAGGGAGTGGGCGGGAGGCGAGTTGTATGGGGCCGTATGGAGCCGGCCGAGCGGGACCCGCTCCCGAGCACGTGCGTCGCGACCGAGTCTCCGGGCCGTCCGAGCACGTGCGTCGCGACCGAGTCTCCGGGTGCTCATTTCTTCGCACCGTCCCGCGAAACCCCGTGTCGTGTTTTTCCGAGCCCTGCGTGTACCTCGACGCCCGGGCGTGGTGGGTACAGCGCCAGCGCCAGCGTTCGGCGCCAGCGTTCAGCGTCAGCGCCAGCGTCAGCGTTCAGCGTTCAGCGTTCCGAAGATCTCGCTGCCTTCGCGTAGGAACGCGGGAAACTCCGTCATCGGGACGTCGAGGGTGGTCTCCGCGCCGCCTTCGAATACCTTGCTGGAGTCGAACCAGTAGACCCAGCGGCCTTCCGGGAATGTGAGCGTGCGGGAGGTGCCCTCTTCCAGCATTGGGGCGATGAAGATGTCCGGGCCCAAGAGGTAGGTGTAGTCGTCCTTCGTGAGATAGGTCGTCAGCGAGGTTCCCGCCTCGAACGCCTTTGCGCCGTGCTCCATCAAGTACGGGATGAGCTCGTAGTGGATCTCGACAAACTCGCGATAGATCGTCGCGGTCTGCTCATCGAACATCCACGGGCGGTGCTCGCCGCCGCCGCCATTCTCCATGATGGGGCTGAAGGCCCCGAGCTGGGCCCAGCGAATGAACGCGTCTTTCGGGCGGCCGAGCTCCGGCCACGTTTGCTTGTCGGTGCGGAACCCGCCGATGTCGGAGCCATGCGCGACGTAGCCCCACTCGCTGCTCCAGTACATGTTGTTCAATGCCGCGGCGATGCCACTGAAGTCGCTGTCCTGATCGCCGACCCACCCAGCCCAGTTGATCTCGATGGGCGCGTACACCCAGATATCGGCACCCGTGTCGGTCCCCTGGTTGTCGATTGGACGCGCGGTGATGATCCGGTCGTCGCCGAGCTTCTCTCGCAGATAGCTGAACGAATCGAGGTAATAGGCGTAGCCGTACTCGTTGCGGTCGACGTCGCGCCCGAGCGCGGGTGAGTAGGGCACCTGCAGGATCTGCGGATCGGTTCCATCACACTTCCAGCCATCGATCCCGAGCGCGATCGCCTTGTCCATCTGCTCGTGCCACCACTCCACGGCCTCCGGATTGAAGAAATCGATCAGGCTGCCGTCGCCCTTCCACCAGTTGACTACACCGGGCCCGCTTATCGCGTCCTTCTGCGTGAAGTACCCGGCGGCAGCCGCTTCGGCGTAGAGCGGCGAATCGATATTGATCACACCGACCATCCACAAGAACACCCGTACGCCTCGGCTGTGGAAGTAGTCGACCATCGCCTGCGGGTCCGGATACTGCGACGGTTCGAAGACGAAGCTGTTGTAGCTGGTCTCCCAAGGGCTATCGATGATGATGGCGCCGACCGGGATATCGCGCGCGAGGTAGTCGTCGACCAACGCGATCGCGCTCTCCTGCGTGCTTTCGTTCTCCCAAACCCAGTGGTGAAACGCCCACTCGGGCCAAGGCGCAACCGGATCCGTGCCGGCATCCATTCCGGCGTCGCCTCCAGCATCCGTGCCAGCGTCCAACGCGCCGCCCGTGGCGCTGGTGCATGCGGAGAGGAGGAGCACTAGAGGCAAGAGGCGAAGCATGGCGCAACGCCTACCGCGCCCCGCCGCAATCAGCAAGTCCCGTGGAAGCGCTTGGCGTCCGCGGGGAAGATCTTTCCGGGATTCAAGATGTGCTTTGGGTCGAAGACGTCTTTGATCTTCTCTTGCAGCGCGATGAGCGCCGGCGACTGCTCCATAGGCAGATAGGGCGCCTTGAGGACTCCGATTCCGTGCTCGCCGCTCAGCGTACCCCGCAAATCGATCACTCGCTGGAAGAGCGCCGCGATTGCCGTGTCGACCTGAGCCTTCTGATCGGGATCGTTCCAAAGAAAGTTCACATGGAGGTTGCCGTCGCCCGCGTGTCCGTATGTTGGGATCACCAGCTCGTGCCGGTCGGCCAGCTCTCCGCAGTACTTGAGCAGCTCCGCCATTTTCGTCCGCGGCACGACGACGTCTTCCGACAGCTTGTTCGCCGCCTGCTTCTTCAAGCTGTGACTCAACTCCCGACGCGACGCCCACAAACGCTCGCGTTCTCCGCTGTGCTGGGCGACGAGCACTTCGAGCGCGTCGAGGTCGAACAAGATGTTGCCCATGCGCTCGAGCTCGGCTTCGAGCTTCGCCGCTTCGCCGTCGAGCTCGATCAGCAACATCGCTTTCGTCTCGTTGGGGATCGTGAGTCCGGCTTCTGGCCGCACGATTCGGATCGCCTCTTCATCGAGAAGCTCGATGCACGCCGGCACCTGCCCCTGGGCCATCAGCGACGACACGACGGGCGCGACTTCGTCCAGGCTCGCGAAACACGCGAGCGCGGTCACCGTCGCTTCGGGCTTCGGGATCAAGCGTAGGGTCGCCTCGGTCACGATGCCGAGGGTTCCCTCGCTCCCGACTATGAGCGAGGTGAGGTCGTAGCCCGTGACGCCCTTCTTCGTCTCGCGGCCGAGCTTGAGAATCGTGCCGTCGGCCATTACGACATCCATTGCCATCACGTACTCACGCGTGACGCCATACTTGAACGCACGCGGGCCTCCGGCGTTCGCCGCCAAGTTGCCCCCGATCGCGCACGAGTCGAGCGAGTTTGGGTCCGGCGGATAGTAGAGGTTCTCTTCTTCCGTGATCCGCTTCAGCTCACCGGTGATCAAGCCCGGTTGCACTCTCGTTGTCAGCTCGCCTTTATCGATGCCTTCGATCGCATTCATCTTTTCGAAAGCGAGAACGATGCCGCCCGGCACCGGAACGGCGCCTCCGACACGCCCGGTGCCGCCCCCTCTGGGCGTGACCGGAACATCGTGCTCGTACGCCGCCTTCATGACGGCGGACACATCCGCGGTGCTCGTCGCGCGCACGACCGCTTCGGGCATGCACGGCAAGGCCTCGCTTTCGTCGTGCGCGTAGCCTTCCAGCAGGCTCGGGTCCCGAATCACCGAGCCGCTTCCGCACGCGCGTTCTATCGCGATCAATGCGCTGTCGAGCGAAGCCATGTCTGAGCCTTGGGGCGGGTGCCCCGGACGGTCAAGGTCTCCGGGCGCCCGGGGTGCGGCGTGGCGGAGGACAGGCTACCATGCGGCATTGGCTCGACGCGGCACCCCTCGCGGCGACCCCCTAGGCTCATGCGCTCCTTTGCTTACGTCTTTCTGGCCGCGACGGCCGTGGCCGGTTGTGCCGAAACCGCCGTCCCCACGATTCCACCTGATGCGGATCGCGACGCCTCCGTCGATCCGGACGGAGGCCCCGACCTCGACGGCTCTGTCGGCGACGGCGGCGCGGATGGAGGCCCTGACCTGGACGGCTCTGTCGGCGACGGGGGGTCGGATGGCGGACTGCCTGACGGGGGCGGGTCTTGGTGCGAAACATCCGTGCTTTGTCCATCTTGCCCAGACCCGGACGCCCTTTGCGACGAGGACAACCCCTGTCCGGCGGGCGAGGCCTGTCTCTCGACGGGGTGCGAGGATTTCGCGCGTTGCTTCGTGATCGGCGGGGGCGCATGCGAAGGCGATGAGGGCTGCACCAACCCGGCCTATGAGTGCGACTCCACCGTCGGCCGATGTCTTCGCAAAGAGCCCGGATGCGATGACTCGAACGACTGCGTCGCCGGCTTTGCCTGCGAGGACGGCGTGTGCATGGATCGGCGCGTGCCGTGCGTAGCGGGCGCCGATTGCCCACACGGCTACACCTGTTTCTTTGCGAGCCCGGATCAACGCTTCTGCCGGCGCATCACGCAACCCTGCGCCGACGATCTGGATTGCCTCGTCCTCGGAGTGCTGTGCGGCGATGCCGACGGAGATGGGGCGAGCGAGTGCATGCCGTCGCTCACGCCGAACGAACCCGAAGCGGCGCCCTGCGACGATCTCCAGTGCCCGGAGGCCTCGGCGCCGGTGTGCGAAACCGCCCCCGAAGGAACGGTGGCGACTTGTGGACGCTTCGGCCTCTGCGGCGCAGCCGTTCAGTGCGCGGCTGAATTCGAGTGCCGCGACCTCTGGGGCGACGGCCGAAAGGAGTGCGTCTCCGGGGCGGGTTCCTGTGTAGATTCGAGCGCATGCGAGCCGCGGGCGGTGTGCGGCTCCCCGCGATCCGGGGGCGCCCCTGCATGTATCGGAGGGCCTCCGAGCTAGCCCTTACGGAAGCGGCGGATATGCGGTAGTGTGGTTTCCCCTTAATGTGAGCAATTTCACAATGATTTCGCCAAGACAGAACGCCCGTCACGGGCTCGCAATCGCGCTCCTCGCAATGTCGTCGTTCGGGTGCAACGCGGGCCCCGACGCAGAGCAGAACGAGAACGCGATCATCGATCCGCCTGCGCAATGCGCTCCCGACCGCCCCGATTGCTCGTCCAGCTTGGACTACCCGGTCGCCGACGATCTCACCGCAGACAACTCCGCGGGCATTCGTTTTTCCGGCGCAGAGCGGCGCGCTCGTGATCGACCGCCTGAGCGCGCTCCCTGACAGCGACGGTGACGGCGTGCCCGACGATGCCGACGACTGCCCCGGCACGCCCGACTGGATTAGCTGCGACGACGACCCGACCAACGACGGGGTGTACGCCACGGTCTTCTATGATCCTTCGGGCGCGAACGACGTCCAGCGCAGCGCCACGGTCACCACGACTTCCGACATCCCTCAGGTTGACGTCTACTTCCTGATCGACGCGACGCCCACGCTCAGCGAGGAAATCACCGTCCTCCAAAGAGAGATCCTCAGCATCATCGACGACGTTCGGTCGGGGTTTGAGGACGCGCGTTTTGGCCTTGGGCTGTATCGCGAGTATCCCCTAGCACCGCTTGCGGCCCCCTATAGCCAGTCCCCCTACCACCACATCCTCGACCTGACCGACGACGATGCGCTGATCGACACCGCGTTCAGCACGCTCGACACCGTTGCAAACGGCACCCCGGACACTGCGGCCACCCAGGCGCTCTATTCGGTGGCTTCCGGATTGGGTCTTGGCGACATGGTAGCCAACCGCGATGTCTGCCCCGACCCGGACGGAATCGGATATCCGTGTTTCCGACCCGAGGCGCTCCACGTCGTCATGAACGTGACCGACGCCGGCGTCTACAACGGGCCCCAGGCGACGGGCCCTCAGTACGAGGACCCGCCCTTCAACGGACTCGTGGGCGGCGCGGCCATGGATCTGCCCCCGGTGCAGATGTTTCCCGAGCTCTTTGCCGCTGACACGGCGGCACAGGCGCTCGATCTCGGCGACCTCTCGAGCCGCTCGCTGACTCTTCTCGGCATGAGCACGCTGCTGACGGATCAGGTGAAGACCTCCATGGCTTCCGGGTGCATACCGCCGCCCGATCCGTTGGGACTCGACGACGATCAGAAGGACGTCGTTCTCACCTTCCGCTTCGATACGCCGATCGGGGATATCACTGCCTTTGCCGATAACACGCATTGGCCCGGTGCCAACCTAGCGCTCTTCGACAGCGCTTCGCTCGAACCCGCCCTGTCGATCGCGTGCGATGGCGGCGCGGGCCGCGACGGGAGCTGGGGCGCCATTGCTTGGACCCCCACGCCGTCGCCGCAGCAGTACTACCTCGTCGCCGACGGAATCCTGCCCGCCGGGGAGCCGTCTATGGAGCCCGAAGGTGCCTTCAGCATCTCCATCGTTCATGACGGCGACCCTGCCAACCCAACATGGCTGACGACCGATGCGCCAGTCGCTTGGAACGACGTCGCGACGGCATTGCTCGCGAGCAACATCCGAGTCGCGAGCGTCGTGACGCTCCGCGACGCCATGACGATGCCGAGCGAGGGAGACCTCGACGCCCGTCTGATTGCACTCGCCACCGACGCGCTAACCGAAGCGGGTGGGCAGTGGGTGACCGAGCTCGGGTCATCAAGCGGCGACGGGCTCGACGCGGCGGTTAGCGACACGATCGCGCTCGCCCGGACCGAGTCGGTGTACGACATCTCGCTGACCGAAGTGGACAACGACAGCACGCCGATCGATGAGCGGGATTTCATCCTCACCATTCGTTGGGACGACTGCGCTGATGAGGCCCCGCTCGGTTGCGAGCGGGGCTCGGATCAGCTTTGCCGAAATTGCGACGTCGGCGCGGTCATCGACTTCGCGGTGCTCTTCATGAACTCATCGGTCCCGCCGATGACCACGTCCCAGGTGTTCGACTTCGAGCTCGTCGTCCGCGCCGACGACGACGTCGAGGTCGAGCGCATTCCGGTGCGTGTGATGGTCCCGGACGGGCCTGCCCACGAGTTCGACGCATTGCCGGAGGCAGCCTTCTACCGGAACGCGTACGACACCACGACTCGTTGCAACTCCCCCTCGGACCGACCGAAATGGGGAGAGCTTCGATGGGACGGCGACACGCCCGAAGGCACTTCGATCGAGTTCCAGATCCGCACCTCGCCGACGCTTGCGGACCTCGCCACCGCGGTCCCGGCGATCGTCGAGATCCCAACCGACACCGATAGCGATACGTTCAACCTCACCGACGAGCTGATCGCCGATGGGCAAGTGTACGGTTTTCCCTACCTCCAGATTACGGCCGTGCTGAACCCTTCGAGCAGCCCGCCTGCCACACCGACTCTCGAGGGCTGGTCGTTCGAGTTCATCTGCGAAGCTGCGGAATGATCTGAGCCCTGCTAGCATCGGCCCGCGTGGCCGAAGCAGGGCGAAAGCTGAGCCTCGCGGCGTGGACCTGGGTGTTCATCGCCGCCTTGGCGGCCTTCGAACTGGTCGCGGACCCCGTGATCCGGGCGGCGATCCCCAGCGACGAATCGTGGGCGGAAGCCTCGGCGTTCGTTCGCTCGCAATTCGAGCCGAGCGACCGGATCGTCGCCGCGCCTTCATGGGCGGATCCGATCGTGCGGCGCGAGCTCGGCGGCCTCATGTCCTTGCGCATGGCGGCACTTCCCGACTCGGCCGGCGTCGAGCGGGTGTGGGAGCTCGGCGTCCGTGGGGCCACGACGCGCGACGATGCCCCAGCGCTCGAGCGAGCTTTCGGTCGTGTACGCGTCCGGATGTGGCCGGTCGAATCACCGAAGATCGTCTACGATTTCGTCGCTGAGATTGCAAAGGCGCGCGTCGAGCTTGAAACCGAAGACGGACCTCTTGCGTGCCCGTGGAGACGTACGCGCCCAGCGCCGGGAGGCCTCGAGCGTGGCCCCATGAGGCCAGAGGAGCGCTTCGTGTGCGATCGCGAACGCCCATGGCTGTGGGTTGGTTCCACGGTCCTCGCTGATCTCGAGCTCCAACCGCGGCGTTGCATCTGGCAGCATCCCGCAGGCCCGAATCCGCTGCGCACGATCTTTGCCGACGTGCCACTCGGGGACACGCTCGTCGTGCGTGCGGGCATCGACTACCAGATCGCGCGAGAGCGAGCGCACGCTCCAGTGACCCTTCGCGTCTGGATCGATGACCAGATCGCGACCGAATGGATTCACCGAGACGGAGATGGCTGGTCCGGCTTCGAGATCGACACGTCGAGCCGCGACGGATCATCGGCGACCGTCCGTTTCGAGACCACGACGAGTGATCCCTTCGCACGGCTCTTCTGTTTCTCCGCATCTTCGCAAGCGGAGGTACGCCGTGATTGACGCACGACGTATCACGCGTCGGGATCACATGGTTGGCGCGGCGCTGTGCTTCGGCTACGTGGCGCTGCTTCTCTACACCGCTGGGGACTTGGCGATGTCTCGCGATGAGAGCTTCTACGTCCACGCCGCCAAGAACATCGCCGCTTGGCTCTCCGAGCTCCTCAGCGATCCGGCTTCAGCGCTCGACCAAGCCCGCGTGGATCGAGCGTGGCGATACAACTGGGAACACCCGGCGTGGATGAAGCTTTCGTTCGCGTGGAGCTGGCTCGCGCATGAGCAATTTGGCCTTTTCCCTCGTGATTCCATGGCGTTTCGGTTTCCCGCGATGCTCACCTCGGGCCTGCTGCTCTGGCTGATCTACGTGTGGGGGGCCTCGGTGATGGCGCGCGGTGGCGCCCTATTCTCGGCTCTCGCGTTCGCGACGATGCCGCGCGTCTTCTATCACAGTCACCTCGACTGCTTCGATATTCCGATCGCGTTCTTCGTCGCGCTCACGGCGTACGCCTATTGGCGCGCGCTCATCGATCGGCGCTGGGTCCCGGTGCTTGGTCTGGTGTTCGGTCTTGCGCTCAGCACGAAGCACAATAGCTGGATCCTTCCTGCAGTTTTCCTGATTCACTTTGCTTGGCTTCGCGCCGATCAAGGGCGCGCAGGTTCCGAGCGGCCAACGTCCTTCGCGTGGCTCGTGTCCATGCTCACCGTGGGTCCACTGGTATTCGTCGGTACGTGGCCCTGGCTCTGGCACGACACATGGAGTCGCATCGGCGCATACGTGAGCTTTCATTTGAGACACGTTCACTACACCTACCAATACCTGGGCGTCAGCTACTTCGAACCGCCCATGCCCTTGTCGGTCCCCTTCGTCATGACCCTCTTCACGGTTTCGCTCCCCGTGCTCGCCCTTGCCGTCGCTGGCGTGCTCTTCTGCCGTGCCGAGCTCAGGCCCCCATGGAGTCTTCGTCACGGTGACCCGACGTCGCGCCGCACCGCGGTGCTCTGGCTCGGATGCCTCCTCGCGCCTTTGCTCGCGATAGCGCTCCCGAGCTCACCGATCTTCGGTGGGACCAAGCACTGGATCACCGCGTATCCTTTCTTGGCCTTGTTCGCAGGCCGGGGCTTGCTCGCGATCACCGAGCTCGCGGAGCTCGGCCCATGGACCGGGCATCGCTCGAGGGCCTGGGTCTTTGCCGTCCTTTGCCTGCTTCCCGGCGCGGTCCAAACTGGGCACAGTCATCCGTTCGGCCTCTCCCATTACATGCCGATCGCCGGCGGTGTGTCCGGCGCGGCCGACCTCGGCATGAACCGGCAGTTCTGGGGGTTCACCACGGGCAGCGTCACGGACTGGTTGGTCGCAGAGCTCCCCGATGGCGGCTCGGTTTGGCTGTGTGACACTACAGTCGGCGCGTGGGCCATGCTGCAGGCCGACGGCGTCGTTCCCAGAAACATCCGCGCCGCGCGATCGATCAGCGAAGCGGACTTCGCCCTCGTCCACCACGAGCGCCACTTCGCCGAGGTCGACTATCAAGCGTGGGTTGCCTACGGCAGCCCGAAGCCCGCTCACCTGCTCCTCTATGACGGAGTGCCCATCGTCTCCGTATACGAAAACCCGGCTCGCCGCGAGCGCGGCTCAGCAGACTAGAGCGAGCGCTCGCTCGCCTTGGCGATGCCGTCACGCGCTTTGTTCATCAAGGCGATCAGGCTCTCGACGATGCCGATGATGACGTACGCGGCCAACAACCAGACGAGCGCCATCGACGGGTGGATCTTGAGGGCGATCCATACCGTGATCGCCAAGGCGCCCGAGATGAGCAGGACGGTTCGCCAGTTCAGGCGCAGATCCTTGAAAGAACGGAACGGCATCGAGCTCACCATGAAGACCGAGAGCATGATGACCAGGGTCGAGATGATGATCGGTGTGAAGGGGAGCTTCCCCGTGAGATGGTTCGCCACCACGATCGAGATCAAGATAACGGCGGCCGCGGGGATCGGAAGTCCCTGCATGTACTTCCCGGGCGTGTGGGGTTGACCGTCGTCTTCCGTGGACGTGACGTTGAAGCGCGCCAAGCGAATCGCCCCTGCTCCCACGAACACGAAGCCGACGAGCATCCCGATGGTCCCGAGCTCCGAGAGTGACCAGTGGTACACGAGGACGGCGGGCGCGACCCCGAACGAAATCACGTCGGCGAGCGAGTCGAGCTGCACACCGATCTGGCTCTGGGTCTTGGTGAGCCTGGCGACACGGCCGTCGATGCCGTCGAAGAAGAGCGCGAAGATGATCAGAAGTGCGGCGCGATAGAAGTCGTCGCTCGTCTGCCGCTCGGAAAGAATGAGAATCGCGTAGTACCCGCACAACACGCTCGAAAGCGTGAAGAGGTTCGGAAGGATGAAGAGGGTCTTCCGGAGATCGACTTTCACGTGAGACTCAACTTGTGCACCAGGGTCGACAGGCTATGAGACGGCGATTTCGCTGTCCACTCTTGAGGTCGTATCACGGAGCGCCGGTCTGCAAAAGGGCCGCATGGAGGGCCCCGAGGCCCATATTGCGTAGCCGAAGCTCACCTGTTGCTGCGTAGAGCTTCTGCAGACTGGTCGCCGCGCGGTCCGGTCTTCCTCCAAGCAGCTCGAACAATGCGGCCGCTTCTTCGGTGCCCGAGCCGCCCGCGTTGTGCAACGCGAGCAGTGCTTCCTCTCGCTTGACGAGTGGCTGACCCCAGCCGTGAAGAGCCAGCCAACCCCAGTAGGCCTGTAGCTCGATGTCGGAGAATCCGTCGACAAATGGCTGCCGGATAATCGCGTTCCATCGCGCTTTGTAGAGGGCTCGCACCGTGAGCTCGGGGGCGATGACGACTCCTGCGCGGACGAGGCCATAGCGGGTCTCGATCTTCGGAAAGCCGCCAAGTATTGCGAGGTCCTCGTCGCTTCGTACCTCGTTCGAGCGGTCGTAGAAGACGCGGACGAAGTCTTCGACTGCGGCTGCACGCATCGCGTCCAGTGCTGGGGGGCCTTCCTTCGCCACGAGCGCTAGGGTCGCGTGATGGATCGCGGCCTGCCGGCGGTCATACTCGCGCCCGGGGTAGGGGGGATTCGCTTCCGCCCGACCGTGCTCGAGGAAGAGCGACCTCAGTGTCTCAGCTTCGGGGCTGTCCGGGGCATCAGCGGCCAGCGCCTGGTCGAAGCGGATCGCGTCTGATGCTGCCGTTCGGTCGAGCACGATGCTCGGCATTTCCCATGGATCGACCGCCTGCGGAATTGCCAAGGTCCCTGCAACCAAGGCCGCCGCGACTACCCAGGAGATCAGCTTCAAGCCGGATTCGGTCACCGTCCGCAATGCTAGCACGGGCGCCGGACCTGCCCGCTTTTCCGGGCCCTGCTAGGATTGGCCCACCCATGCAGGTAAGCGTTCACTACTACGCGGCTGCCAAAGAGCTCGCAGGTCGTGGCAGCTCGACCTTCGAGTTCGCCGCCGCGACCGTATCGCAGACCGAGCTCCGCCACGCCGTAGCCGAGCGACTCCCTTCGCTCGGACCCTTTCTCGACCGCATGCGTTTGGCGGTCAACGGCGATTTCGTCGACACGGCCGCAGAGCTCCACGACGGCGACCGGGTTGATGTGCTTCCGCCAGTTGCCGGTGGCGCCCCCGTGGTTCTCTGCCGTATCACCGACCTAGAAATATCCCTCGATGACACTCGGAAGTCAGTGGAGCACGCGGGCGCCGGCGGAGTCTGCATCTTTCATGGGGTCGTGCGCGATCACGCCGATGGGCGCGCGGTGTCGCGCTTGGACTACGAAGCCCACGAGAGCCTGGCCGAAAAAGAGATGCGCCGGGTATTGGAGGGTGTCATCGCCGAGCATCCAGGCGCGCGACTTGCTGCCGTACATCGCGTTGGCAGCCTCGGTGTAGGCGACGTTGCGGTTTGCGTGGCGGCCAGTGCCGCGCATCGTGACGAGGCGTTCGCTGCGTGCCGCAAGGCGATCGATCGAATCAAAGAGACGGTGCCGCTTTGGAAAAAGGAGTGGGGCTCAGGGGGCGACGCCCACTGGGTCAACCTCGAGAGCTAGCCGTGCCCGAGGCCGCGTACGTCGGCGAGCAACGCATCGTCGAGGGCTCCGACGCAGGTGAGGTGAGCCTGGTTCGGGTCGAAATAGCGGCGCACGACTCGTTGGATGTCTTCGGGGGTGACCTCGGCTACTTGCTTCGCGATCGCCCCGAGCTCCTCGGGTAGCCCGAACAGCGCGCTGCCTCCGACGAAATGCACCGTGTCCTCGGGGTCGTCCCGAACGGTGCGGAGACCCCAAAGGTAACGGCGCTTGGCCTTCTCGACCTCGTCGTCGCTCGGCGCGCTTTGTCGAAGGGCTTCCACCAGCTCGAGCACGGTTTCGACGAGGTGCGGGGCCTTCGTGTGCTCCACGGCCGCCCCGAAATCGAACACCCCGCAGTCTTCGAGCGAATCGTTGTCGGCGAACGCCTCGTACGCGAGGCCCCGCTCTTCGCAGATCGTCCGATGAACGCGAGTGCTCAACCCATCATCGAGGACCCGCGCAAGCAAGAGCAGCGTCGGGGCCTCCGGGTCCGTGACCCCGGGGGTGTGGAACGATACGCGCACGTCGGTTTGGCTTCCCGGGTCGTGCACGTACGCGAATCTGTCCGGGGCGCGGTCGGGAACGCGCGTCGATTCGACCGCGCTTCCTTCAGGCATGTCCTCGAAGCCGTTCTCGATCGCGTCGCGGATCTCAGACGCGTCGAAGGCGCCGGCGACACAAAGCACCGAATTTCGCGCGGTGTAGTACAAAGCGTGGTGGCGGCGGAGGTCCTGGGTGTCGAATCGGTCCAAGTTGCCGAGCGGCCCCGTGATCGAGAAGCCCAGCGGGTGGTCCGGGTAGAGCAGGCCCCTAGACACGTTGTCGATGTCGATTTGCTCCCCTTGCTCGTTGAGGTCTTCGAGGATCTCCTCGCGAATGATCTGCTTCTCCGCGGAGAGCTCACTCAGGAGCGGCTGGCGGAGCACCTCCGCCAACAACTTTGTCCCGTCGGCGATCGTTTCCGGCGGCAGCGTCAGGTCGTAGCTCGTGAAATCGACGTGTGTGGCGGCGTCGAGCGTCCCACCGAGCCGTTCGATGGCCAAGTTGAGGTCATGCGCGGCGGGATGGCCCTCGGTTCCCCGATACAACATGTGCTCGAGAAAGTGGCTCAGTCCGTTGGTCTTCGGGCTCTCGTAGCGCGAGCCGACCCGGACGAAGAACGACGCCGTTGCCGACTGCAGGTGTGGCAACGGAATGAGGCGTACCCGCAGGCCATTGCCGAGCGTGAACGACTCGGATGGCAATGCGGGCAGGCTCAGGCCACTAGCTACGGCCATCCTGCGTCGGAAGCGCATTGACGCGAAGAGCCTTGTCTTCGGTCGCCTTCGTGCGGAGATACTGAATGTAGAGGTCCACCGCCTCCTTCTGCTTCAGCGTCTCGAGGACTTCGCGTGTAGTGTCCTTGACCGAGTCGGAGAAGGCAGCCTCGTCCGGCCGCGTACGATCGACGAGTCGGAAGATCAGCCATTCGCGGCCGATCTTCACTGGAGCGGCGCTGAAGGTTTCGCCCTCCGGCAGAGCGAACACGGCGTCCACGAGCGCTGCGGTCGACAGACCGGGCACCGGCGTATCCGCGCGGCCGAAGTCCATCGTCTCTTCGAGCGCCGGCGCAAGCGCGGACTTCTTCGCACTCGCCGCGTTCGAGAGCTTCTGCTCGATGGCCTCGTCGCCCGACCCCTTCCACGTCCGGAGCGCGTCTCCGGCGGCGCTCCGAGCACGCGCATCCAGCCAGTCGCTCCGGTAGAGCGTCTCCGCCAGCTCGCGCTTGGCCTCATCGATCGGAACATCGCCTTCGCGAACCGCAATCACCTTGATGATGTGGTACCCGTATTGCGTCTCGACGACCTCGGAGACTTCGTCGACCTCCAACACGAACAGCGCCTCATCGAAGGATTCCGGCATGACACCCTTCTTGAGGAAGCCGATGTCGCCGCCGTTCTTCGCCGTGATTTGGTCGCCGCTCTCTTTTCGCGCAAGCGCGGCGAAATCCTCGCCGCCAAGTACACGCTTCCGGTAGGCTTCGGCCTTCTTCTTGGCCTCGGCCTTCTGCTCGTCGGTCGCGTAGCTCCCGGCCTTCACGAGGATGTGCCGGGCGCGGACCTGCTTTTCGAGATTGGTGTAGCGGTGCTTGTTGGCCTCGTATTCCGCGGTCAGGCGCTCCACGTTCTCCGCGATCCACGCGTTGAGCGCCGCTTCGGAGGTCGAGGGCTTCTCCTGTGCGTAGTACGCCGGTGCGAAGCGTGCGTACTTGATCTTCGCGGTGTCGTTCTCGCGGACGTAGTCGTCCCAAATCTCCGCATCGCTCACGTTGATCGACGACGCCACGAGCACGCGCATTTTTGCTGCAAGGTGCTCGTCTACTTGAGCCTCGGCGAATTCGCCTACGCTGCGCCTTAGGCCGTTCTGGATGTACCGCTCTGCGAGCTCCTTGTTGAAGGCGCCTTCCTTGTCGGAGAACGTCACAGGAATCTCGCCTTGTGGCAGCATCGGTGGCGCGCCAACGCCGAGCGACAGCAGGATGACCCCGTCATTGACGAAGCGCGCCATCACCTCGTCGGCCGTCACGTCGAAGCCGACCTTGCGGGCCTCCCGGGCGAGCAGCGTCCGGTCGATGAGACCGTCGAGGACCAGCTCGGGAAGACGCATCGAGCGCTGCGTTTCCTCTGGGAGCCTGCCGAAATTGGCAATGGCGTACGACGCCTCGAAATCGCCCTTGCTCAGCGTTTGGCCATAGACCCGCGCGAGGTAGGAACCGCCGCCGGCCGCGCACCCTTCGGCTTGCCCGCCTCCGAACTGGAGAGCGAACACCGCCGAGAGCAGCACCACGAGAAGAACGAGGAAAAACCCTTTGAGCTTATCAACCATTACCAATTGCCATTTAAAGAGGCCGAACCATAGAGGAGAGGTCGGCTGGCGGCAAACTCTGGTTTCAGGGCCGACCCTGAGCCGGGGAGTTGGCGTCCGCGGCGCGGGATTCTACACTCCGCCCTCGGGCGTGCCGAGCGCCCCCAAGTGGGGCAAGTGAGGGGACTGTGACTGGGGCCTCGAGCCTACCACCACTGAAGAAGAACGATGGGAAGTATGGGCTGCTCGCCCTGCTGCTACTGCTCGTTGCGGGCGGTTTATGGTTCTACTTGAGGGGCGATGACGCGGAGCCCGCCGCGGAGGTCGAGGCGCCGCCCGTCGAATCGCCGGCCCGCGAGCAGTTCGTTCCGGAGATCGAGATTCCCGAGGAAGAGGACGCCGGAGCCGCCGAGCCGGCGCCGAAGCCCGGAAGCGCAGCGGAGGCCCCGGCGGCCAGCGGACCCGAATCCTGGGAGTGCAACGGGACGATTAATACGGCCCAGGTGCGACAAGTCATCAAGGGCGCCGCCAGTAAGCAGGTTCAGACCTGCTACGAGCGGGGCCTCAAGGGCAACAACCTCCTTCAAGGATCGATGGAGGTCGAGCTCACGATCGGGGCGAGTGGAAGCGTTCGCGCGGTCTCCCTGGGCGGCACGCTCACGGACCGTCAGGTCCACTCTTGCGTGAAGCGTGTCGCCAGGACGTGGAAGTTTCCACAGCCGACCGGTGGCTGCGTCCGCATCAACGTGCCGTTTCAAATGACGCCGAAGCTCTAGCGGGCGTCAGCCGTTCACGAAACGCAGCGCGTCCGCGACGTCATCCGCGCTTCCGATGAACACTGGGGTGCGCTGGTGGAGCGACGTCGGTTCGATGTCGAGAATGCGATTCATGCCATCTGATGCGGCGCCCCCTGCAGCTTCGACGAGGAATGCCATCGGCGAGGCTTCGTACAAGAGACGCAGCTTGCCCTTCTCGTTTTTCACGTCGCGTGGGTAGACGAAGATGCCTCCGCGAAGCAGCGTGCGGTGAATGTCGGCGACCATCGCGCCGATGTAGCGCAGACGGTAGGCCTTCCTGTCTTCACTCGGCGTCTTGATCCAGTCGACCCACTTCTTCGTGCCCTCGGACCAGTTGTGGTAGTTGCCCTCGTTAATCGAGTAGATGCCGCCGCGCTGCGGTATGCGAATGTTCGGATGCGAGAGAAAGAACTCGCCCACGCCCGGGTCGTAGGTGAACCCGTCGACTTGCTCGCCCGTCGAGTACACAAGCATGTTCGACGATCCGTAGATGACGTAGCCTGCTGCGACGATCTCGCTTCCTTTTTGCAAGAGGTCTTTCAGGGAGCCCTGGCCCGGGGGCGTGACGCGTCGGTGAATCGAAAAGATCGTTCCGATCGAAGCGTTGATGTCGATGTTGCCCGAGCCATCTAGTGGGTCGAACTGGAGGACGTACTTGCCCTGCGGGTACTGCTTCGGGATCGTGATCGGGTCTTCGACCTCTTCACTGCCCATGACGCAGACGTGGCCCCCGGCTTCGACCGTCTGCACGATGACCGTGTTGGCGAACTCGTCGAGCTTCTGGACCTGCTCTCCCTGGACGTTGGTGGTGCCGGTCCGCCCGAGAATGTCGGAGAGACCCGCTTTGCTGACCCGGCTGCCAATGATTTTGGCAGCCAACATGAGCTGCTGGAAAAGGCCTGTGAAATCGCCCGTCGCCTCTGGCATCCGGCGCTGGCGATCGAGCAGGTGTCGCTCTAACGTCGTGCCAACGGGGCTGTCTTGTACGGGGCCGATTGAGGCTGTGAGGGTCATCGCCTCGGGCATACCAGTTGCCACTAGGCCGCGCTAGGACTCCCCAAATTGGGATAGCACCTCGATGTTGTGGTATCGTAAACTTACCGTGACGGGGAAAGATTGACGAACTTCCGCAATTGGCTCGAGAAGGCCCAGGAGCTCCGTTCGGGGATCCCACGCATTCGCGGCCTGAAGGGACTACCCGGCGTGCTCTTGCGGGGCGAGCTCAGCGTCGTCTACCAGCCGATCGTCTCGCTCACCACGATGGAGCCGTTCGCCTACGAAGCGCTGGTCCGCAGCAACTCCCCGCACTGGACGACGCCGCCCATGCTCTTTGACGAGGCGATCAAGTCTGGCTGCGTCGGCGCGCTCGGCCGAGCGATCCGCGAAATCGCGACGAGCAACTGTTCCAATGCGCCGCTGTTCTTGAACGTGCATCCAAACGAGTTTGACGAGTCATGGCTCGTGCAGCCCGACGATCCGATCTTCACGCACGACCAGCCGATCTATCTCGAGGTCACCGAGTCGGTGCCGCTCAGTCACTTCGCATACTGTCACAGCGTCTTGCGCGAGATCCGAGGCAAGGGCGTTTCGCTCGCTGTCGACGATCTCGGCGCCGGTTACTCGAACCTCAAGTACATCGTCGACCTAAAGCCGGAGATTGTGAAGCTCGACCGCACCCTGATCGCCGACCTCGCCGACGATCGTCGAGCGCAGGTGCTCGTTCGCCACATCGTGCGGCTCTGTCAGGAGCTCGGAGCCCTGGTTGTTGCGGAAGGCATCGAGCAGGAAACCGAGATGAAGGTCGTGATCGATTGCGGCGCGCACTACGGTCAGGGCTACTATTTTGCTCGGCCTGCCTATCCTGCGCCGGGCGTCAGTGCAACACCACGCGAGATCCTCAGCAAGGGCGCCTGAGCGCCGCGCTCAGAACGGCACGGACTGGTAGCTGATGTCGCCACCTTCGTAGCCTTGAATCTCGAGGATCGCCGTGATCCGAGGGCCTTCTGGGCCGCGTTGCGTCGCGATCACCAGGTCGATCGCGCTTCCCACGAGCTGTGCCACGGACGCCCGCTCCGCGCCTCCGCAACCTCCGGCCAGCACGAGCCCTTCGATCGCGTCCCTGCTGCTGAAGCAATGCACGCCGAGCAGGTGCCCTGGCTCGCGTCCGAGGACGGCCACGAGGGCCGTCATCGTGTGTGCACCCGTGAGGTCGTTCATGATCAGCCGCTCCGAGTGAAGCCGGGTCCCGTGCTCGATCGCCTGAGCGAGCGAAATCCCCGAGTCCGCCGCAACCAACGAGACGATGCGCTTTCGATCGATGTCGAGATCGGGAACTGCCTCCACTGCGACGGCGACCTCCTCTTGCGGAAGCTCTCGGGCCAAGGCCGACATCGTCTCGGTTACGCCCGAGCCGCGCGGGCCCGCGACCACGATGTTGCGGCACTCGGCGACTGCCTTGCTCAGGTACACGGCGGCGTCGCCACTCATCCAACCGGCTTCAGCGAGCTCGTCGAGGGATCGCGAGCTACCGACCTGGAGCTCGATCACCGGACCGTTCGCTACCAGAGGTGGCTGCATGATCGTGAGCCGGGGTCCGAACGCGAGCCGTCCGTGAAGCACCGCTTGCGCTTCGAGCACTTGTCCGCTCTGCGCGGCAAGTCTCCGAGCCACGCGCAGCAACGCCGCGTGCGAGGAGAAGCTCAGCGCTGTCGCTTCGACCCCTTCGCCCTTGTCGACGAATACATGCTCGTGGCCGTTGACCAAGATTGAACGAACCGAATCGTCCGACAACAGATCGTCGAGGGCACCGAGTCCGACAGCTTCGTGAAGCGCGACGTGCGCGATGTGCCGCATGTCGACGTCGGCGTTGACCGAACCGTCGGTCTGCATGGAGAGGAAGGTTTCGGCGATCGCAGCGCGGGCTGCCGACCAGCGTTCCTGATTCCTGAGTGCGCTGGGTTCCGAGTTCTCGATGTCGATTCGCTGCGCGAGACGCGAAAGAAGAGCGCTCAGCGGATCGGAGATCGGGATTGGGACCGCCGTCTCCGTCTTACGCGCCGCTGGCGCGTCGGTCTCCCGGTTCTCGAGTTGAGGCGGAAGGCTGGTTGGACGCACGTCGTCAGTCGCCGGTCCGCGGGAGTCTCCGGGAAGCGGCCGCCGAGCTGCGAAGGCGGGTCGAACGGGAATCGAGCTTTGCGGCGCAGCGGGCTTCGGCGGAAGCGGCGGGGGCTCGGAGACGCGCGGGATGGAGCTCTTGCGCGCCGCGTCGACGTTCGCCGGCTCCAGGGTGAGGATGAAATCGGCGATGTAGATCTTGTCGCCCTGCTTGAGTGGGTGTGGCGACGTGATTTTCCGACCATTGACCCAGGTTCCGTTGGTGCTGTTCAGGTCGACCACGAGCGCCTGCTCGCCTTGCAGGCTCAGACGTGCGTGCTGCTTGGACACGTTGCGCTTTGCCAACACGATGTCGTTGCCCTGAACACGCCCCACGCTCAGCTCTGGCTTCGAGAAATCGAGCCTCCGTCGGGCGCCTCCCTCTTCGGTGATCACGACCGCGTACATATCGCTCGGTTCATTCAAGAGGCGGTACCACGTCCCGTCAAGTCGGTGCCATTTCTCGCCCGCCCGGCTGACGATGCGGCCCCGGTTTCACCCGGGCGGCCTAGGATGGCAAATATCTGAAATTGTTGTAACTTTTGGAAAAACATCACGACGGCGGCACCGAGCGGGGTTAAAAAACCCCCACCGGACGGGTCAACTGGGTTAGCGTAGCGCGCATGCCGGGTGGCTTTCTAATCGTCGAGGACGAGCCGACATTGGCTCGCACCCTCGCTCGTACATTTGGGCGTCATGGTCCAGTTGAGGTCGTTCACAGCATGGCCGCAGCGCGTGAGCAGCTCCAGACTCACGAAGAGTGGACCGGGGTGGTGCTCGACCTGATTCTCCCCGATGGGTACGGGCTCGATCTGCTTTCGGAGATCCGCCAGGCCCACGGCGGCTTGCCCGTGCTCGTGCTGACGGGCGAGCTCAATCGTGATGTAGTTAACAAAGTTCAGACCATGCGGGGCGAGTACGTGTGCAAGCCCGCATCTGCGGACAATCTCAACCCGTTCATCCAACGGGCGTTGGCGCAGGAGCGCGTCGACGACGCCGCCATTGGCCAGCGGATCGAGCACCTCGCCCGCCAGCTCAAGCTAACCCGCCGCGAAACCGAGCTTCTGACGCTGTCGGTAGACGGTCTCTCCCGCAAGGAGCTTGCCGACTCGCTCGGCGTTGCGGAGAACACGGTAAAGGCCCAGATCCGCTCGCTCCTCAAGAAGAGTGGCGCTCGGAGTCTTGCCACACTGGCCCAGAAGGTGATCAAGGGCGCAACCCGGGACTCGGTCCCACCCGAAGAGGCCCCTGCGGCTAACGACTGAGGCTCGCCGCCGCGATTTCGAGGTCTTGTTGGATCTCGACCCGGCTTCCCGAGGCAACGGACGCCGCACGTCCGCCGGCCAGAATCTTCACATGCTCGGGGACCTCACTCTCGATCGCGGCGATCTCGGCTCGCGAGGCTTTCTCGCTTAGGTTGGTCACGGAGAGCAGCAAGAGCTCGGCCTTGCTGTCGCGCACGGCGTACGCGATCTCCGCGGCCGGCAGGTTCGGCCCGAGGTAGAGCACGCTCCACCCGTGCATCGCGGCGAGCATCGCGACCATCAACGCGCCGAGCTCGTGGTCCTCTTTGGCAGGCGTCGCGACGACGACTCGCCGTCTCGAGTCGTTGGAGGGGTAGAGCCGCATCAATGAAAAGAGCAAACCCCGCATGACGGCGGAGCAGGCGTGCTCGTGCGCGATACGGAGGTCGCCGTTCTCCCAGCGCTCGCCGACCTCGACTAGGATCGGCGCCACGATTGCTTTGAGAAACTCGACGGGCTCGACGCTCAACGCCGCGCGCGAGAGCAGTTGCTCGGCCTCTTCGACGCGCAGCCGCTCGACCGCAGCCATCACGCGTTGACGCACTTCGGGGAGGAGCTTCGATGCTGACTGTTGAGCCGAGGGCGCCGGGAAGGCGGCTGCCATGTGGCGGAGATCGAGGTCAGAGAGCTTGGCGATGCCACCGATCGAGTGGCCGCTGTCGACGAGAGTGTGCAGCAGCCGTAGGCGGGCAACGTGGGCATCGGTATAGAGGCGCCCGCCCGCTTCCGTCCGCTGCGGCAGTACGGCGGCATAGCGCTTCTCCCACATTCGCAGGGTGTGCGTGGAGAGGCCGGTCATCTTCGCGACCATGCCCACTCTGTACTTTGCTTCGTCCGCCACGAACCTCTCGGGGCCAAGATAAACAGAATGCGATGCCCAGACGCTGTCTAAGAGCTGTCTATCCTTAGAGATCTCGCCAATCAAGCCCCAATTGGGAAAAAAAGAGGCGACCGGCGGTTGACGTGTCCAATCGAGACTGTAGGAACTTGGACAAGACCTAGACATAACTTAGACAGGTCGGAGGAGGATTAATGAAAAATCGTAAGCATTTCTGGTTGGGAATCGTAGCTGCGGCAGCTCTTGCCGCGACAGGCTGCGGAGACAGTGACAACAACGGCACCGGGGGCAGCGGCGGTACCGCTGGCACGGGCGGCTCAGCCGGCGAAGGCGGCGTAGGCGGCATGCCGATGGGGATGGCCAACGTGACGGCGGTTCACCTGGCACCCGAGGTTCCCTCGGCGGAAAGCACCGCAGTTGCGCTTTTCGTCAATGGCGCGGAGGCGACCGATCTCGGCACGCTCTCGTACTCGCAGAGCACCGGCAAGATCCCGCTTCCCGCGGGCACATATGACATCGGCATCGGCCTGCCCGGCGGCGACGCCCCGCTGCTCCAGCTCGACGACGTCGCGCTGAGCGACGGAGACGACGTGGTCGCGGTCGCCTTCCGAACCAATGGTGCACTTCCCGTCGACTTGTTCGTGTTCGTCAACAGCACGGAGGACCTCGCCAGTGGTGAAGGCCGCGTGTTCGTCGGCCACGGCGCGGACGACTCGGCGCTCGATCCGGTCGACGTCTCGCTTGGTGAAGCGCCGGACTGCTCCACGCTCGTTCCGAACTTCGTCTTCGGCACGACCGTTCCCGAAGAAGGCGTTCTCGATCTTCCGGAGGGCACCTATCAGATCGGCTTTGACCTCTCACCTGAGGACGACAACGACTGCGCCGACTTCGGTCCCGTAGCTGTTCCCGTGACCCCGGGCGTCGTGAGCATTCTCATCGCGGTCGACGAGGACACGACCGACAGCGCGGACGGCGGCGCCCTCAATCCCGAGCTCTGGGCGATCATTCCAGATGCCGAGAACCCGCAGCCCATTCGCACGATCCAGACCAACTGACCCATCCCCTTTACTCAACAAGGCATCGTGCATAGCGCAGGGGCCGCTCTTCTTCTGAAGAGCGGCCCCATTCTTTTTGGCGAAGTCCCGTGGTAGGACGGCGAGCACGGTGTTCAGAACGTGTTCAACTCGGATCCTATCGCTCTTGACGCCCCTCGCGCTGCTTGCGGCCGCCTGTACCGGTGATGCAGAAGCGCCCGCTCCGGTCGAGCCGCCGATCGCGCCGCGCAAGGTGGCTGATCCCTACGAGCACTCGGCCTCACGGTTCGGCGTCGTTCCGCTGCACGCGGGGTTCAGCCCGGACCCACGCGTAGTCGCGGGCGAGGCGGTCGGCGAGATTCCCGCCAAGTCGGTGCACCGCAAGTGCAGAGGCTGGATCTCGGAAACCCCCGATTACCTGCTCGCCGCAGACACAGCGTTCTTTCAGCTCTACGTGCTCGCTCGCTCGCGCTCCGATTCGCTTCTCGTCGTTCGCAAGCCCGACGGCTCGGTGCATTGCAACGACAATCGCCGGGGCACGAAGGACCCGATGATCCGTACTGGCCTTCCGATCGGCACGAGCCAGGTGTGGGTGGGCGTTCAGGACGAAGGTGCCCGCGCATCTTACCGGCTCGGCTTCTCCGAGGTGAAATGGAAGTCGTCGTCGATCCCGCTGCCCGACTCGGGTTAGGACTCACGCCGTTTCCACAGGGCGAGACGCTCTCTGCCCTCGCGCCCCGGGTGAGAGCGCTCCGCTCGACGGACCTCGACCTCATCGAACGCTCCCTCGACGAAGGTCCGCACGAGCTCGGTATTGATCGGCCAGGGTGGGCCCTCGCGATCGGAGATCGGGTCCTCGAACGGAAAGACCAAGGTGGCGAGTATTCCCGCTGGCTTGATCAGTCGGGCCATCGTGTCGGCCCAGGTGCTCCGCTGAGCGGGGTCCAACGCGCAGAAGAACGTGTAGTCCCAAATGAAGTCGAACCCGTCACCCGCTTCGTACGAGAAAAAGTCCGCGATTTCGTAGGTCACGGTCCCCGGAAGATCGGGATGTGCGGTCGTGAACGCATCGCGCGCCTGTTCGGACAGATCGATGCCAACCACTTCGCGATCCGCGCGGGCGAGGGTCGCGACGTCATACCCGGTGCCGCAGCCGGGAACCAAGATACGACCGGCGGGCACGCGTTCGGCGCGAATGAGCTCGACGAGTGCGGGTGGTGACCCTCCTGCATCCCACGGGGTCCTCCCCGCTTTCCACGCTTGCTGCCAGTCGACTGGGGCCATCTAATCGATCAAACCTACGTTGCGCGCAGCGGTCCGCGCAACCGGAAGGACGGCATCGAACGCGGCCGCGTTGCAAGCGAGAATCCCCCGTCGGTTGCGCATATCGGTCCCGCCATAGCGGTACGGGTTGCCCGCCATGTCGGTGAAGCGTCCGCCGGCGGCCCGGAGTACGGCTTCGGGCCCACAGGCGTCCCAGAGGCTCGATTTGTCGGAGATGTGCAAGTAGAGGTCGGCCTGCCGTTCGGCGATGAGCCCCGCCTTCAAGCCGACGGAGCCGGTCTGGCTCTCTTCCTCGATGCCGAGCTTCGAAACGACTCTGGTGACGGCACGATTGCGATGCGAGCGCGAGACGACCAGCCGCAACTCGCTCGGGTCTGCGACCTCGCTCACCCGAAGCTCGCGGCTGGATCCGTGTTGTTCGAGCATGGCGCCCTCGCCGACGACGCCAGCATAGAGCTTGTCCGTCACAGGTTGGTACACGACGCCGAGCGCAGAGGCGCCGTCGATCGCCAGGCCCAACATCACGGCGAACTCGCCGTTGCGGGCGACGAACTCCTTCGTGCCGTCGACCGGGTCGACGTACCAGCAGCGGCCCGGGCGAAGCGCGTCGCTTTGGTCCGGCGACTCCTCCGCGACGATTCCGTCGCCTCCGAATGCCTTCTGAAGCTCGCCAACGATGAATGCGTTTGCTCGCGTGTCGGCTTCCGTGACGGGGTCGGCCTTCGCTTTGTACGCGACGCTGAAATTGGTCGAGTAGACATCCATCAAGATGGTGCCGGCGCCGCGCGCGATTCTAGCGGCCTCCGCGATCTCCCCGCTGAGCATGTTCGGCGTGTATCACGGCCGCGTGCGCGCGCCACCTCAGCCGCGAATGCCTTCGAGCAACCCCTCGAGCAGCGCCGCCACTTCGTCGACACCGTCGAGCAAGACCGCGGCGCTCGGGGGCGTTCCGCGCTGCTCGCCGGACTCCACGAAGGCGCCGACCCCGCGCTGGGCGGCAAGCTCGATGGCAGGGAAGTCGGTGAGGTCGTCTCCGATGAACAGAACCGAGCGAGCGCCGCTTCGGTCGAGGATCTCTCGGAGCGCGAGGCCCTTGTCGTTCGGGACGACCTCGGCCTCGAGGAGTGCCTTGCCGCGCCGGACGTGGAGTCCGAGGCTTTGCGCGACCGAATCGGCTTCGTGCATCAGGCGCTCTGCCCGCTCCGGGTCGCCCATTGCGATCGCCCGCACATGTACCGCGACCGCCTGCGGCTTGTGTTCGATGAAAGCGCCGCGTGCGTGGTCGTCCACCCAGTCCTTGAATTTCGAAAGAGCGCTGCGCTGGGCCTCGTTCAAGCGCCTTTCGGTCGGCGGCTCGTTCGGCCCCAACACGACGCCGCCGTGCTCGACCGCTCGCCAGATGCCTTCGAGTTGCTCCATTCGCCGGAGCGAAGGCAGATCGCGGCCCGTGACGAGCGCGAGCTCGATGTCGGGCTCTGCGCTCAATCCGTCGAGAATGGCCAAGGTTTCGCCGGGAATCTCCGCCATATCGGGGTCCCGGACGATCGGGGAGATTGTGCCGTCGACGTCGAGCGCCACCAGGAGAGGACGCTCGAGGTGGAGTAGGCGCGCCACCAACACGCCGACCCGGCTCACTCGCCCTCCAACGCGCGGATATACTCGTCCGCCCAACGATGCACGTCGAGCCGCATGACCTCGGCGCGTAGCGAGCGCATGCGCTTCTTCTTTTCGTTCGGCTTCATGTTGAGCGCGCGATGGATCGAGTTCGCGGTAGACTCCACATCGTAGGGGTTCACCAGCACAGCGCCTTTGAGGTATTTCGCTGCGCCGGCAAACTCGCTCAAGACGAGCACTCCATCATCGTCCGTTCGTGCGGCCGCGTACTCGTGCGCAACGAGGTTCATCCCATCGCGCAGCGGGGTCACCAGGGCGACGTCGGCCGCCCGATAGTGCGCGAAGAGCGCTCTTTGGCTGAGATTGCGGTAGAGATAGTGAATCGGCACACGGCCGGTGTCCGCGTACCGGCCGTTGATGTCGCCAACCATTCGGTCGATCTCCTGCTTGAGGTCGGCGTAGGCCTTCACGTCCGTGCGGCTCGGCACCATGATCTGGATCAGCGCGCAGCGCGCGCGTGCCGTCTTGTCCTTCTTCAACAAGCGTTCGAACGCCGCCAAGCGGTCGGGAATGCCCTTGGTGTAGTCCAGCCGATCGACGCCGAGCAGAAGCCGACGATTGCCCATCGTCTGCTTGATGCGTTCCACCTCTCGGCCGACGTCGGGGTCGATCGCCAGCGCTTCGAGCTCGTCGACGGGGATTCCAATCGGCGCTGCGACCGTCTCGACTTTGCGGCCTCGGTAGTGGATGGCGCCTCGGGTCACTGGATGGGCGGTGAACCGCTTCACGCACTGCACGAAGTGCTCGGCGTACTCCGCCAGGTGGAATCCCAGGACGTCGGCCCCGAGCAAACCCTCGAGGATTTCTTCACGCCACGGAAGGATTCCGAAGGTGTCGGGCGGGGGCCATGGGATGTGGCAAAACCACCCGATGCGCGCTTTTGGCCGCTTCGTCCGCAGCAAGCCCGGCACGAGCATCAGGTGGTAATCCTGAATCCAAAAGAGATCGCCCGCGCTGCTCAGCGACACGGCGGTGTCGGCGAACTCCCGGTTCGCGTGGAGGTAGCTCGACCACGGGGCCTCACCCACCTGAATCGTCGGCTCGAAGCCGTGAAGCAAGGGCCACAGCACGGCGTTCGAGATGCCCTCGTAGAACCCTCGTTGATCGCTGCGTTTCAGCGAGACGTGAGCCAGGTCGTAGTCGAGGTGTGGCGCCGGGATAGTCACTGAATCGAAGTCTTTCGCGGGCTTTGCGCTCACCCATACGCCACCGCGCTTCTGCAGCACCGGGTCGAGCGCCGCGACCAAGCCGCCGGCTGCCCGAACCCATCGCTCGCGCCCGCGGCTGACCTCATGCCGATAGGGGCCGCGGTTTGATACGACCACAAGCTTTCGGCTCTTTCGCGCCATCCGCGCGCATTGTAGTCTGCCCGTGGTCATGGACCCAGCTGAGTTTCTTCAAGGCCGCACCCGAGAGACCGCGATCCGCCGCGACGCGCGCGGCCGATGGTTCAACGGCGAGGACCGAATCGAGCACCCGAACCTCTGCCGTTCCTTCGATTCCTGGATCGAGCGTGCCGAGGACGGACGGTTCTGCCTGAGCAACTCGATCAACTGGGCATACGTCGAGATCGAGGGACCTGCATACTTCGTCAAGGACGTCGAGGCCTCGGAGGATGGAATCCGGCTTCGGCTGTCCGGCGATTTGAGCGAGTCGCTCGATCCCGCGTCGCTTCGCCAGGGTCCCGAGGGCGCGCTCTGGTGCGCCGTTCGGGGAGGGCGCTGCCCCGCGCGATTCGACAATCACGCTGTCAGCAAGCTGAGCGACTGGATCGGCGAGGACGATGACGGCATTTACGTGTCGATCGGGGGTGCGAGGATCCGCCCGCCCGCGATCGCCGATCCGCTTTCACTCGGCCTCGAAAAGCGCTAAGGCCTGCGCGTGTCCCGCCGAGAGCTCATTGCCACGCTGATCGTGGTCGCCCTTGCGTTCCCGCTGTTGTTCATCTTCACCGGTGCAATTGCCGATTCGCGCGCTCGCGCTCGGGAGGCCCCCTTTCGGGCCGTACTCGGCAACGCCCGCTTCGAGTCGATGATGGACGGGGTTGGGGGTGTGCCGCACTACCTCGGCGCCTCGCTTCGCGCCCCAGACTTCACACTCCCGAAGCAAGGTGGGGGCGAATGGAAGCTCTCCGACCACCGGGGGAAGGTCATCGTGATGAACTTCTGGACGGTGACCTGCCGTCCCTGCATTCAGGAGATGCCAACCATCGAGCTCTTGGCGGAGATCGTGGAACCTTGGGGCGACGTCGAAGTCGTTGCGGTCTCGACGGACCGCAACTGGGCGGAGGTGGAGACCATCATCGCTCGCAACACGCGCATCACGAGTCTGCTCGACGCCGACCGCGAGATCGTGAACGGCAACTTCGGCACAAAGCTCTTCCCCGAGACGTGGATCATCGACGCCGACGGTGTGATCCGCTTTCGCTACGACGGCGCGCTCGATTGGTCTGACCCCGTCGCGCTCGACTTGATTCGCGCGTACCGCTGAGCGCGTCAGGCCTCCGACAGGAGGTAGCGCGACACCCAGATCCCGAATCCGACGAACAAGAGGTCGAACGCGGTCAGGATCCGCATCCAGCCGAGGATCTCGGTGGCGGTTGCGCCGCCGAAGAGCTCCCGTGTCGCCACCGCGGACGCCAGTAGGGCCGGCGCGACGAGTGGGAACACCAGGACGCTCAGCATCAAATCGCGGGCGCGCGTGCGTATCCCGACCGCCGAAAACAGGGTGGCAGTGGAGACGAAGCCCACCGAACCCAGGAGGACGAGCGCGAGGAGAGGGAGGAGGATGCCGCTCGGCTCGATCTGAAAGAACACCAGGCAAAGTGGGACCAGCAGGAGCTCGATCACGAAGAGCAGCGCGAGCGCGCTGATGGTCTTTCCGATGTAGATGGACGCCCGCGGAATCGGGGACAGCAGCAAGCCGAATACGGCGTCGTTCTCCCGTTCGAGCGCCCAGCTTCTGCCGATCAAGAGAATCCCGCAGAACAGAATCGAAATCCAAAGCACGCCTGGCGCGACGTCGGGGGAGCTCACCGGGTCCGTGTAAAAAGCCAGCGACCCTAGCGTCACCACCAACACCGCGAAGAGCCCCGTCGAAGTCAGGATCTCCTTCGTTCGAATCTCGAGCTGCAAGTCTTTGAGGGCGACTAGCCACGCCGCGCGAAGCACGCTCATGCGCTTGGCTCCACGATTCGGCCCCGGTCCATGTGGAGCACGCGGTCGGCGACGGCACCAGCGAACTTCGATTCATGCGTGACGATGACGACGATGGCGCCGCGTTGCTTCTCTTGCTCGATCAAGTCCACGAACGATTCGGTCGATTTCACGTCGAGGCCGGTCGCGGGCTCGTCCATCAAGAGAAGCCGCGGCTCGTGCAACAACGCGCGGGCGATCGAGATGCGTTGCGCCTGCCCGCGGGAGTAGGTGCGGAGCGGACGCTCCCAATACTCGACTGCGCCGAGCATTCGTCCTAGGTCTTCGGCACGCTTAGTCGCGTAGGGGATGCCTTGAAGCTTCGCGGCCAACACGAGGTTCTCGCGGCCACTCAGGCCAGGGTAGAGCTGGAGTTGATGGGCGATGAAGCCGATGCGGCCCCGGAGCTCGTCGGAGTGGCCGGGGGCGTACGGCCCGAAGCGGATGTCGCCTTTGGTGGGGTGCGCGAGGAGTGCGAGGAGCCAGAGCAACGTGGATTTGCCAGAGCCGTTGGCCCCCTGGATCACCGTGACCGAGCCCGCCTCGAAGCGCATGTCCACGCCCGCGAGCGCTAGCGTAGGCCCGTAGGATTTCACGAGGCCCGTAACCCCCACCTCTTCAAAATCGAGCTTCACCGGTCCGCACTCTAGAACAAGTCTCGCACAATGCCGTCAAGTTTCAGCCAGCGGCTTTGCGGGACGCGCAGGCGTTGTCCCTCGCGAAGGAGATTGCCGCGCTCGATGGCCGCTTCGATCTCGTGCTCCCGTCCGTCGACTGGGTTCTGCCCGGCGCGCCGTTCCGTATCGGCCAAGCACATGCCCTCGATGGTGCGAAGGCCGAGCATGAGCGACTCGCGGATGATTTCATCAGGTCCTAGCGTTTCGGTTTCCGCCACGAGCTTCTTCTGGGTCAGGTAGCGGCGCGGATTCGGATCGTTGCGCCAGCGCTCGGCGCGTCCGGGCCCGTGGTCGAGGCAACCGACGGCAGCGGCTCCGAGACCAACGTAGGCGCCACCGCGCCAATAGTGGAGGTTGTGGCGCGACTCCTCGCCGTGCGCCGCGTAGTTCGACACTTCGTAGTGCATCCATCCGAGCTCGGCGAAACGCTCCTCGGCAAGCTCGAACAACGACGCGTACTGATCTTCAGGCGCGACGCGGAGCTTTCCCGCCCGGTGAAGCGAGCCAAACATCGTCTTCTCTTCGATCGTCAGGGCATAGGCCGAGACGTGGCGGACTCCGGCGTCGGCAATGCGCACGATGTCCTCGGCGAGCTCGGCATCGCTTTGCCCCGGCATCCCGAACATCAAATCGGCGCTTACACGCGGCATTTCGGCAACCGCCTCGCGAAGGGCGGCTGCTGCGCGGGCCGCATCATGGAGCCGGCCGAGAAAACCGAGGTGCGAGTCGCGCAGCGACTGGACGCCGATCGAAAGCCGGTCGACACCTGCTTCGCGAAGGAGGACGATGTTCTCGCGCGTGAGCGAGCTCGGGTTGCATTCGACGGTCACTTCGAGCTCTTCGACTTCCGCGTCGAACGCGGCGCGTATCGCTGCGAGCGCACGCCCGAGCTCGGCAGGCTTCCAAAGCGAGGGCGTTCCGCCGCCGAAGAAGACCGACGTCAGGGTCCGGCCTCGAAGCTCGTCTCCGCGCGCACCGAGCTCCCGAAGCAGGGCGTCCGTGTACGCCTCGTGGGGGAGCTCTGCGACGCGGAGCGGCTCGGTCGCGAAGTCGCAATACGGGCATTTCCGCGCGCACCACGGAAAGTGAACGTAGACCGAGGTGTCTGTAGAGCGTCTTGACATGCGATGCGCCGGCCGAAAGGTATACTCCCTTTCTTCTGGAGCGGTCCCCCATGGCCTTGCCGGTATTTCCATCGCTCAAAATCACCGCGGACGCACTCACCCCGAGGGGAGCGTTTGCGGAAGCGCAAGCGGCGTTCCTGAAGCCCGATCCGGGGCTCGTCACGGAGCTCACGAGCCTGCTGCGGGACAAGAACGTCGGCGTGGTTGCGCACTTCTACATGGATCCGGAGCTTCAAGGCGTGCTCTCGTCGTGCGACTGGCCGCACATCCACGTGTCGGATTCGTTGGCGATGGCCGACCGCGCGATCGCCATGGCGGAGCAGGGCGTCGGCACCGTGGCAGTGCTCGGGGTCGACTTCATGAGCGAGAACGTTCGCGCGATGCTCGATGCCTCCGGCTACCAGCACATTCCGGTGTACCGTGTCGCAGCCGATCCGATCGGCTGCTCGCTCGCGGAGTCTGCAGAGGCGGCCGCCTACGGGGCCTACTTGGCCGGGGCGTCCGAGACGCCTCGCTCGCTGCACGTCGTCTACATCAACACCAGCTTGGTGACGAAAGCCAAAGCGCACGCGGTCGTTCCCACCATCACCTGCACGTCGTCGAACGTGGTGCAGACGGTACTGCAAGCTGCCGCACAGGTTCCGGACGTGCACGTCTGGTTCGGTCCCGATACGTACATGGGCAACAACCTCGCCAACATGTTCGCGATTCTCTCGGAAATGCCGGACGAACGGATTCGCCAGCTCCACCCCGCGCACGACCAAGCGTCGATTCGCGCGCTGCTTCCTCGCTTCCACTACTTCGAGCAGGGCACGTGTATCGTGCATCACATGTTCGGCGAGGAGGTCGTGAACTTGGTTCGCAAGCACTACGCCGACGTCTTCGTGACCGCGCACTTGGAGGTTCCCGGCGAGATGTTCGAGCTCGGCCTTCGGGCCCAACGTGAGGGCAACGGCGTAGTCGGCTCTACGTCGAACATCCTCGGGTTCGTCCTTGCCAAGGTCGATGAAGCAATCGCACGTGGGGAGCCTGCGAACCTGCGGTTCATTCTCGGCACCGAGGCCGGCATGATCACGCCCATCGTTCGCCAGGTACAGGAGCAGCTTCGGGACTACGCGTCCGAAGGCGGCCCGCAAATCAGCGCGGAGGTCATCTTCCCCGTCGCGAGCGATGCGATCGCACAGGCTCCCGAGAGCGAGCTCGCAGTGCTGCCCGGCGTGGCCGGCGGGGAGGGTTGCTCGACCGCAGGCGGATGCGCGACCTGCCCGTACATGAAGATGAACTCGCTGCAGGCCCTCATTGCGCTCCTTCGGCGGGTCGGCGTCGAACCCGATTCGACCCTGGTGCCCTTCGAGCCTCGTAAGTACATCCAGCAAATTCGCGGGCGCAGCGCAGCCGACCTCGGCGGCGAGCCCATCCTTCATATGAGGGGTTTTCAGCGAACGGGGGAGCTCCCCGAGGGGCTGGTGGAGGACATATTGACCCGTTCCAAGGCGTCTTGACCCCACGAAGAGCGTCCTTATCTTGGCCGCGTCGCTCAACCCATGGACGCGAATGTCAAAGCCTGACTACTACGAAGTTCTCGAAGTCACCCGCGAAGTCACGACCGTGGAGCTCAAGAAGGCCTATCGAACGAAGGCCCTCGAGCATCACCCGGACCGGAATCCCGACAACCCGGAGGCCGAAGACAAATTCAAGATATGCGCCGAGGCGTACTCGGTCTTGAGCGATCCCCAGAAGCGGGAGGTCTACGATCGCTACGGGCACGCGGGGCTTGGCGGCGCGGGTGGACCCGGCTTCGGGGATGTTGGCGACATCTTCAGCCAGTTCCAAGACATCTTCGGAGATCTGTTCGGCGGTGGCGGCGGCTTCGGGTTCGGCGGGTTCGGAAGACGGCAACGTGACCCCAATGCGCCCACCCGAGGGGCGGATGTCCGAACCGACGTGAGCTTGTCGTTGCGTGAGGCAGCGTTCGGCACGACCAGGCAGATCGATCTATCCCACCCAACGCCTTGCGAGGCGTGCAGTGGCACCGGCGCAAAGGGCGGCGAGCTCGAGAGCTGTGGTACCTGCGGCGGCCGCGGCCAGGTCGCACGGGCGCAGGGCGCGTTCGTGATGACGACCACATGCCCGGCGTGCCGAGGTCGCGGGGCGGCAGCGAAAGAAGCCTGCGATGAGTGCGAAGGCGCGGGCCAGGTCGACTCCGAGCGGGTCGTGAAGATCAACGTACCAGGCGGGGTGGACACCGGGCAGAGCCTTCGCTTGAGCGGTCGTGGTCAAGAAGGAACGCGCGGCGGTCCAGCGGGGGACCTCTACGTCACTGTGCACGTCGAGCGCGACGAAGAGTTCGAGCGCGACGGCTTCAATCTCATCCATCGCCTCGTCGTCTCGTATCCGCAGGCGGCCCTGGGCGCGAAGGTCGAAGTGCCCGCCCTCGAGGAAGAAGAAGACATGGTCCAGACGCTCAAGGTGCCGTCTGGGACTCAAAACGGTGAGACGCTGGTCCTCCGTGGAGCCGGTGTTCCACGCCTCAGCGGTCGCGGACGGGGTGATTTGATCTGTGTAGTCGAGGTCGAAGTACCCAAAAAGCTCTCGCGGGAGCAGAAACGGCTCCTCAAGGACCTCGATCGTACGTTCGAATAGTCCACGGATCCGCTGGAGATCCGGTTCGCTCTGGGTGTAGGCTTGTCGTCTTCTCATGCAGCCACTTTCCGGACTCGACTCCTCGTTCCTCTTTCTCGAAGACCCACACCAGCCGATGCACGTCGGGAGCGTGCTGGTGTTCGAAGGGTCGATGAACTTCCGACGCGTTTCGAGAGACGATGGCTTCGCGCGTGCATCTGGTGCCGCGGCTTCGCCAGCGGCTCGTCATGGTTCCCTTCGGGATCGGGAAGCCATACTGGGTCGAGGACCCTGCGTTCAACCTCGACATGCACCTCCAGCACGTCGCGCTTCCGAGCCCCGGCAACTGGAAAGAGCTTCGAGGCCTTGCGGCGCGCATCTTCAGCACGCCGCTCGATCGCACCCGACCGCTTTGGGAGATGACTTTCGTCGAAGGGCTTGATGCGATCCCGCAGGTGCCGCCGGGCTCCGTCGCGATCATCAACAAGGTGCACCACGCCGCCATCGACGGTGTGTCGGGCGCGGACATGATGGGCATCCTCCTCGACATGACCAAGGAGCCGAGGACGTTCAGCCCGCCGCCGCCGCGCACGGTGCCGCCGATACCCAACGAGGCCGAGATCTTGGCGCACACCGCCCGCAAGATCATGGGCAAGCCCAGCGAGATGAGGCGCGTCGCCGGCGAGATTCGAGACGCGCTCAAATCCGCCGCCAAGGTTCAGCAGAAGGGGGTCGAAGCGCCTCCAGTTCCCATGACGGCGCCGGTCACACCGTTCAATCACACGATCACCGGGCAGCGCATCTGGAACACCGCACTTCTCGAGCTCGACCGCGTCAAAGCGATCCGAAAGGCGAACGGCTGCACGTTGAACGACGTGGTTCTCGCCATTTGTGCCGGGGCGCTCCGTCGGTACCTCGAAGAGAAAGGGCAGCTTCCCGAGAAGTCGCTCATCGCCATGATCCCGGTTTCCACCCGTGGGGAGGGTGAGCACGGCAAGATGGGCAACAAGGTGTCCGCCATGATGCTCGACATCGCGACGAACGTTGCAGACCCAGTCGAGCGCCTCAACGTCATCAAAGAACACAGTCAGGGAGGCAAAGCCTTCGAACGAGCGGGTGCAACCCGGGCATTCGTCGACTTGTGGGAGTTCATCCCGTTCGGCTTGGCCACGCGCATGACTCAGCTCTACTCGCGATTCCGCGTCGCGGAGATGCACAACCCAATCTTCAACTGTGTGATCACGAACGTGCCAGGTCCGCAGATGGACATGTACATGGCGGGCCACAAGCTCCTTGCGACGATGGGGATGGCGCCACTGGTCGATGGAATGGGCCTACTCATCACCGTGTTGAGCTACAACGGCGTGTTGTCGATCAGCCCCACGTCGTCCCCATCGGTCATGCCGGATATGGACGATTTCAGCCGTTTTCTCCGCGAAGCCGCGAACGAGCTCGAGGCGGCAGTCATTCCGGACCGGGAGTCGATCGCGCCGCCGAGCGCGGAGCATGCGAAAGCCGTCGCCGAGCTCACGGCTGCATTCGTCGATCAGATGCGCTCGACGCTCGAACAGGCGCCAAAGGATCGCTCAATCGGTGAGGGGACATTTCAGCTCCGGATTACCGGCGTCTCCGACAAGAGCTGGATGATCGATCTCAGCGAGCGAAGCGTGACGGAAGGCAACGGGCGACCTGCGGATGCGACCCTCACGATTCGCGACGCGCATCTCGCGCAGATCCTCGAAGGCAAGCTCGACCCTCAGATCGCGTTCGTGCAGGGGAAGCTTCGTGTCGACGGCGACGTCAACAAGGCGATTGAGTTCGGGGCGCTGCTACCGAAGGTCGTCCCCTAGGGCGCTGAAGCGCTGCGGCACATCGTTGCCCGGGAGCCTCGGACGGAGCTCGGGAAGCTGTTCATCCGCGAGCCATTGATAGACGCCGTAGGTCTGCAGCACGCGCCGCGTGTACCGGCGCGTTTCGTCGTAGGGGATCTCTTCGATGAAGACGTCGAGCGGACGCCCTGAGTCTTCGACGAGCCAGCGCCGTACCGCCCCTTCGCCGGCGTTGTAGGCAGCGGGCACGAGGGCGGGGTTCTCGTTCAGGCGGCTCCACAGCCACGCCATGTAGCGCGCCCCGATCTTCAGGTTCACCTCGGGCTTGGTGAGCGTGCGTGGCGTCGCTCTCTCGCCGACTTCAGGGGCGAAACGCTTAGCGGTTGGCATAATCAGCTGCACCAGCCCGTAGGCCTTGGCCCAGGATACGGCCTCCGGGTCGAATGAGCTCTCCTCGCGCGCGATGGCGCGAACGAACGACGGTGGGATCTGCTCACTCTCAGCGACCTTCTCGATGAGCGGCGAGAACGCCTGCGGATAGGTCGCCTCCCAGATCAGCCGGCCCTCGCCTTTTGGCAGCAGGCCTTCGAAGTCTTCGAAGTGCGCACGGATGACGCGGCTGAGCTTCGTCTCCGCGCCCGCATGCTGAAGCAGCACCGCGCCGACCACGGCCATCTCCGGGTCCACGTCGTTGCCGATCATGCGAAGCGAAGCCATTTCGGACGACGCGTATGTGATCTCGTCGACGATCAGCAGCTCGACCATGCGATTGAACGCTGGGTCATCGAATTCGTCGCGCCAAGCGAACACCATGCGGGTGGGCTCCGCGCTGGTGCGCATGTCGCGTAAGATGATCTTGGCGCGCTCCGGGACGATCTCGCCGAGTCGCCAGAGCGACTGCTGGGCGTAGTAGCGAAGCGGCCAGCGGGTCGCGATCTCCTCGTACGCGGCGACGGCATCGATGACGGCGTCCCATCAGGAACAAGGTCCGCGCGCGCCAATACTCCGCGCGTCCGGTGAGGCCTTCCTCATCTTCGTCGCCGCCACGCGTGATGAGCTCTTCAAACCGATCGTACGCGGCCGGGAAGTCGTTGGCGCGGAGCTCGATCCAGCCGAGCTTGAACAGGGCGCGAGCCCACATGTCGCCATCCGGGTACTTGCGGGGGATCGACGCGAGGCGTGCCTTGGCAGCCGCTGGTTTTCCGTTCTCGAGCTCGGCTAGCGCCGCACGGTAGCTCGCGTCGTCGGCCAGTCGATGCGCAGGAGCCTCGGCCTCGAGCTTCGCGAACTGGCGAATGGACTCGTTCCACTGACCGATACGTCCGTACGCACGGGCCGCGTGATAGCGGGCCCAGGCGCGGGTATCGAGGTCGGCGTTTCGGGTGCAGCTATCCGCGACCTCGCGCATGACCGGTGCCCCGCGCGTTCGTTCGCGCGCCTGCAAGAGCGCGCGCCCCTGCTTGTAGCGAGCCTTGCACCAGATCGTGCTGCCCTTCTTCAAGTGCCGAACCAGCTTGCCGAAGAGACGCTCCGCTTCTTGGTAGCGCTTGGCGTTGTAGAGCACCTCGGCCTTGGCGAGGCTCTGTTGCATGCGCGGCTTCACAGGCTGCGCCTTGGGGGCCACGGTAGGCGGCGGGCCGCCGATCTCGATGCTCAGGTGAGCGTTCGAGTCGGAGCTTCCAGCCTGCATTTCGACCTTAGTCGTCCGCTTTTCCAAGAGCGCCGCGCGCCGGAGCTTGGCCCAGCGCGCGAGCGGGTGATTGAACGTGCCAACCGTGTCGAGGTGCGCGAGCGCGATCTCCTTGTACCCCTCGTCGAGCGCGGCGCTGGCAGCGAGCCAATGGAGTCGACCCTTGTCGCGCGCAGCCGCGCTCGCGAGCGCGGCTTCGGCGAGCTCGCGCGCTTTGGTGGGGTTGTCCTTGTCGAGCTGCTTGCGGACCTGCATCACGATCGACTTGTCGGGCAGCTCGACGATGACGGGGTCGAGCACCTTGGGTGGGGGAGCCGGTTCCGCGGCAGCGACTTGCGGCTGAGCCTCGCCCGGCGGCGGCCACACTTCGCGACGCACGTTCTCTTGGTGGTGGCACGCCACCACCAACCCAATGCACACAGCGAAGGGCCAGATCCGCTTCATCTAGCGAAGGCTAGTGAGTTGGCCCTTAGGGAGCAAGTAAGGCGACCCCTTAGAAACCCGGCTTCTCGAGGTTCGCGGGGCTTCGCCGCCGCCGCATGCCCGTGTTAGGACGCTCGCGTGAGCTACAGCCTCGAAATCGGCGTCCGGTACCTACGTTCGAAGAAGCGGGCCACCGTCTCGATGATCACCCTGATCTCGATCATCGGCGTCGCGCTCGGCGTGGCTGCCCTCCTGGCGGTGCTTTCGATCACGACCGGCTTCGAGCAGGCGTTCAAGGACAAGGTGCTTGGCGTCAACGCGCACGTGCTGATCTTGAAGTACGGTCGGGAGTTTCGGGACTACCGCGAGGTGCTCGCGACCGTGGGTGAGATGCCCGAGGTCGATGGTCTGGCGCCTTTTTCGATCAACGAGATGATGCTTACCAAAGGCGAGCGTCGTGCCGTGGTCCTGGTGAAAGGCGTGACCCCGTCCGGGGTTCGCAACGTGCTCGACCTCCCACAACAGATCATCTCGGGGGACCTGTCCGGGCTTCGGCGACAGGGCGCCCTCCCCACGGCCGCGCCGAAGCCCGCGAGCGACGACGCTTGGCAATGGCTCCGCAACGTCCGCGACGGCAAACCCGAAACTGAGGGCGAGCCCCTCTTTGGAGCGGCGAAGGACGCGGACACTGCCGAACCAGAGGAATCCGAGGGCCGGACGACGTTCTGGGAAGACGAGAAACAGCGCCGCGCAGCGCAGCGTGAAGCGGCGAGACGCTCGAGGAAGCCGGACGTTGGTCCGGTGGCGATGCCCAGCGAGATCGAAGCGCTGCTCGGCGGGCTCGAGGATGAGGCCCACGCGCTGCCGGACGACCGCGAGTGGGAAGCCGGGCTCGTGCAGGGCGCAGCCCAGGAACCCATCGATGCGTTGCCGGGGATCATCGTCGGAAAGACGCTCGCCGAGGACCTCGGCCTCGAGATCGACGATCGCGTGACACTGATTTCGCCGCTGGCCGCACTCGGGCTTGTACTCAGCGAGCCGCGCACCAGCTCGACGCGCTCGCGCGCGTTTCGCGTGATCGGCGTGTTCCAAGCGGGCTTCCAGGAATACGATTCGGGGCTGGTCTACACCGACCTCTTCGAGGCTCAACGGCTCTTCGACGAGGGCGACAACGTCACGGGGGTCGAGCTTCGCGTGCACGACCTCGACACTTCGTACGAGCTCGCGCGCCGGATCGAGCAGGACCTCGGCGGTGCGTTTCACTCGCTCGACTGGTCCGAGCTCAACCGCAACCTCTTCACCGCGCTCGAAGTTCAGAAGATCGCGCTGACCCTCGTCATCGCGACGATCATCTTCGTCGCCGCGTTCAACGTGATCGCGACGTTGATCATGATCGTGCTCGAAAAGAAGCGTGAGATCGCTATTTTGAAGGCCATGGGTGCCACCGACGCGACCGTGCTGGGCGTGTTCATGCTCCAAGGCGTGGTCGTCGGGGTCATCGGGACGCTTTCGGGCGTGCTCATCGGCGGCGGAATCGTTGCCTACCTAGACAAGATCCGTTTTCCGCTCGATCCAAACGTCTATCTCATCGACCACCTGCCGGTCGTCCTCAATCCGACCGTGTTTCTGGTGACGATCGCCATCGCGCTCCTGATCTGCACCGTGTCGACCATCGCGCCGTCGTGGTGGGCCGCCCGCATGCTGCCTGTGGATGGCCTGCGCTACGAGTGATAGGGTGCGCCGCAATGAATCGGACTAGATCGGTCGTTGCTGCGGCGCTCGGGATGAGCCTTTGCCTCATCGCATGCGGCAGCAGCAGCAACTCGGAAACCTCGCAAAGCACGGAGAGCCTGGGCTGCGTCGGCGGGACGCTCGATGCGAGCGTGACCCATGTGGACCTCGAGCACGATGGCGAGATGCGAAGCTACGAGCTCTACGTGCCGCCGAGCTACGACGGGACGTCGCCGCTGCCGGTGGTCCTCAATTTCCATGGGCTCACGTCGAGCGGGCTCTTACAACAAGAGGGCACGAAGATGGACGAGCTTGCGTCACGCGAAGGCTTCCTCGTCGCGTACCCGAACGGCCTCGACAGCTCGTGGAACGCCGGCGTCTGTTGTGGCCGGTCGGCCGAAACCAACGTCGACGATGTCGGCTTCACGCGTGTGGTGATCGAAGACCTCGGCGAGCGCGGCTGCATCGACGAGGCGCGGGTGTACGCAACCGGGATGTCCAACGGCGGGTTCCTCTCGCACCGCTTGGCTTGCGAAGCCGCCGACCTCATCGCTGCCGCGGCCCCGGTCGCCGCGGTTCTCGGAATCGAAGAGTCTGCCTGCGACCCTTCGAGGCCCATCCCCATCGTTCAGATCAATGGCACGGCGGATCCGCTCGTTGCTTACGAAGGGGGCGGCCTTACCGACTCGCCGAGCGCCCAGGATTCCATCGACGGCTGGATCGCGCGCGACAGCTGCACCGGTGAGCCCGTGCTCACTTACGAGAATGGCGCAGCCACGTGCGAGACCGTGGGTGACTGCGACGGTGAGGCGAGCGTCACCCTCTGCTCGATCGAAGGTGCCGGACACTGTTGGCCCGGCCAGCCTTGCCCCGAGCGGCTCGGCAGCCTCGTCGGCGAGCCCACCTTCGACATCGACGCCAACCAGGTGATGTGGGAGCTCTTCAGCCGCACCACGCTGCCCTAAAACCCATGGGGCTCCCCTCTCAGGACCGCCGAAATCCCATGCGCCAGCCGCTTGACGCCCGGCCTCATGCGAGCTACCAATGGCGTCCTTTTGCGGGAATAACTCAGCGGTAGAGTGCAACCTTGCCAAGGTTGAAGTCGTGAGTTCGAATCTCATTTCCCGCTCCAAATGGCGATGACGGCTCTGTTCTGCAGGGCCGTTTTTCGTTGTGGCGCAGCCCCGTTCGATCGAGCTACACGGAGGTGCGCTTATCGGTCGAAGATGTCGTCCCCTAAGAAAGAAATCTTTACTTTGCGCTCGCGTCGGTAAAGAGTCCTTTCTTAGAGGCAGATGGCAAGAGTTACCGGGAGATACGAGCGTACGGCCGTCGCAGGCGAGGAGGTCAGGGCATTCGTTCCGCGGCCCTTGCCTCCGGCCGACCCGCCGCTGAGCCTCGACTCCGAGACCCTCGCGCTTCTCGGTCGTGCCGAGCGGGAGCTCAGTCGCCTCGAGCTCGCCGGCGAGATGGTCCCTTCGGTCGACTGGTTCATCTACGGGTTCGTCCGGAAGGAAGCCGTGATCTCGTCTCAGATCGAGGGAACGCAAGCCACGTTGATCGATCTGCTGACATTCGAGGCGCAGCGCGAAGACGATTCGGCTCCGGGACCGGACGTCCAGGAAGTGTGCAACTACGTGGACGCACTCGCGTACGCGAGAGCACAGCTTCGCCGAGAAAAAGGCCTGCCACTCTCGATGCGACTGCTCAATCAAACGCACGCGCGTTTGATGAAAGGCGCGCGAGGTGCGGACAAACAGCCAGGGGAGGTCCGGCGTACCCAGAACTGGATCGGCGGCACGCGTCCGGGGAACGCCGCCTTCGTTCCACCTCCGCCAAATTTGCTCGATGGGCTCATGAGCGATTTCGAGCGCTACATCCACGCGGACGATGGGCTGCCGCCCTTGGTTCGGGCGGGGCTCTTGCACCTACAGTTTGAAACCATCCATCCCTATCTCGATGGGAATGGAAGGATCGGGCGTCTTCTCGTCACCTTGCTGCTCGAGGAGTGGAACCTGCTCTCGCAACCGCTTCTGTACTTGAGCCTTTTCTTCAAGCAGAACCGTGAGGACTACTATCGCCTGCTCAACGCCGGCCGTCTCGAGGGCGATTGGGAAGGATGGATCCGCTTCTTCTTGGAGGGCGTCGCGTCGATCGCAAAGGAAGCCACCGATACGGCGCGCGACCTTTTTGCTTTGGTCAACGCCGATCGAGCGCGCGCGTTGGCGGCGCCCGCGAGCTCGGTCATGGCCGTTCGTCTTTTCGAGGCACTAGGACAGCACCCCATCGTCACGATCGCGCGCGTGACGGAGCTCCTCGAGATTACGAAGCCAACGGCGACCAAGGCGGTCAACACACTGGTGGACGCAGGCATCTTGACGGAGACCAGCGGCCGGCGCCGGGATCGGACGTACAGCTATGCGGCCTACCTCGATCGTCTACGGGTCGGCACCGAGCTCGAGGGTTGAGCTCTTTGAGGTGGACCGGTCTTCGATCTCAAGTCGTTGTTCGCTGACGAGCAGTTGCCGACTGCAACCCTTTAAGAGTTGCACTCAAAAGTTCCACGAATTCTTCCACATTTCGCAGGACACCTCGGGACATGTCGGGACGGCACGCAACGTCACGGGACACGTTGTGGTTGATGTTGTTGAATTTCCCGAATGGTGTTCGCGGCTCCGGAAGGGTTGCCAAGGTTGAAGTCGTGAGTTCGAATCTCATGTCCCGCTCCAAATGGCGATTGCGGCTCCGCTTTGCGGGGCCGTTTTTCGTTGAGGCGCGCGCCCGTCGGTCAGGACGCTCCCCCCATGGGCCGAGAGAACTCCCGGCATCCCGCCTATTCGATCGAGAAGTCGAACGTCGCTTCGGTCACGTTGTCGTCGCCGACGAACCAATTGCCGGGCGCGAAGCGAAGCGCGTAGTCTCCGGCGGTCATCTCGTCGATGAGAAAACGGACCGAGAGGCCGGGCGTATCGACGCCGACGTCCGAGCCGGGCAACGACGCGAGCTCGGAGCCGTCAACGCCAACGGCACTGCCGCCCGGAAGTATGAGCGCGAAGTCTTGAGGCAAGATATTCCAGGTGCCGCTTTTACGGCTCGTGGCATCGAAGCTCAGCGTAAGTCCGCGACGGCCGGCCTCGATCTCACTGTGCGAATCGGGAACATCGGCTCGAATCTCACCCGAGTTGAAGGTGAGATCGATGAGCTCCATGCTGATCGAGCCCGAGATCGGAATATCGGCGGGCTCGAGGGAGACGAGATCGCCTGCTTGCGGACTGAGGGGAACAATGGCCTGGTTTACCTCGTTCGAGCCGACGATCAGCTGGGCGCTGTCGACGTCGAAGTTCTCTTCTACGATGTAGGCGAGCACGCCACTGCTGGCTAGACCACTAGGCACGAAGGGAATATCGGTGTCGCCAGCAGGAATCGCGGCGATGCCGTCCTGCACAAGCGATATCTCCGGAGAGAAGAAAGTCTCGTTCGGTCCGAGGTTATCGAACGTGGCGTTGATCGAGACGTAGCGGATGATCCTGCCGTCGAGCGTCTCTCGCGTGAACGTTTCTCCGTCAAGGATCGTGATATGAAAGCCGCTATGCCAGAAGTTCTGGTTGACCGAAAACGTGCCCTGGACAGGGGCGCCCCCGGTGCCTCCAATGCCGCCGCCGGTTCCGGCGGTGCCACCGGAGCCCCCGGTTGCGCCCGTGCCAGCGTCCACCGAAGAGCCATCCCCGGAGCAACCGAGGAATGCGAAAGCAATGAGGAGCGCGAACAGTCGAAGCGAGTTGCCCATGGTGCCTCCGGCGGTGGAAGTTACGGCGAGCGTACACCTCGGTTTCGTTATGCATCAGTCCCTTGCGAAGGACTCCCGACTTGGGAAGGTGCAGGGGCGAGCCCTTTCGCGCGGGCGCACTCAGCAGGCTCGTCTAGACCTTCCACACAACCTTCCACATCCCAGGGGACACCTCGGGACGGGACGCAACGCCACGGGGCACGCTATCGCCAGGTGTCGACGGTGGCCTGCATGGCGTCGATGACGCGTCCGATTTCGTCTTTGTCGGCACCGCCTCGGACGGTGAGGTTGAGACCCAACATGAAGGTCATGAACAGATCGGTCCGCTGGTCGGTCACGTGCTCGCTGGCGGGTCCCTCGGGCTCCGCTTGACGGATGAGTGCTCGGAGTCGTTCGCGGAGCGCTTTGCGAAACTCGACACCGAAGTCTTCGAAGCCGGGGGCGGTCCCGCTGAGCTCGGATGAGGTGTTGACCAGGAGACAGCCACTTCGACTGCTGCCCGAGACGAGGTCGCTTTGTAGGAGCTCGAGGAAGGCGTGGATTCCGTCGACGCCCGGCCCGGCGCCCTCGACGAGCGCGGCCATCGCGTCCATGCGGCCCGCGAAGTAGCGGCGGAGGATCGTGGCGAACAGCTCTTCCTTGGTGCCGAAGGTGCTGTAGAGGCTCGACTTGTGGACGCCGCTCGCCTCGACGAGATCGGCCATCGAGGTCTGGGAGTAGCCCTTCCGCCAGAAAAGCTCGGTCAATTCATCCAAAACGGCGTCTTCATCGAAGAGCCGTGGCCGGCCTCGGGACCGCGTATTCGTGCCACTCATACCCATACTCTAAGGACATTACACAATATTGGAACCTTCGGTAGCAAAATGGCTTGACATTTTACTACCGATCGTTAGTTAATGTTCCAACGCCCCAGCTCGAGAGAAATGCTCAGCCTGGGAGCTTCGGGAGATTAGCCGTGGACAAGACCCTTCAAACCCTTCGACGCGCCCCGCTGCACATCTTTGTGGCCGGGGCTCTGTTCTCGGCTTCGACCCTCGGTCTGATGCCAAGCCACGCCTCGGCTGTGGAAGCGCACGTGGAAAACGCGGGGATATTCACCGCGCAGATCCCCGTGGAAGGCTCCAATATCGCGAGGGGCCAGGCGGTCATCGTGGTCGACAAACCGATCGGGGAAGTGCTTCAGATCGTGCTCGACTACGCCAACTACGTGCGGTTCATGCCGAACTTCACCAAGTCCAAGGTGCTCGCTCAGCGCGGGAGCCGGGCGATGGTCTACATGGAAGTCAGCGTCGCCAAGGGCATGTACACGCTCTACGGGCAGCTCAACCTCGCCGAGCGTCCCCAGGACGGTGTCTCACGAGTCGTCGAAGGCAGCCTCATGGACGGAAACATCGACGCCTTCGATGCCCGCTTCACGCTCACGCCGACCGATGACGGCGCAGGCACCGAGATCGACTTCCAGATCTACGTGGACCCCGACCTCCCGATGCCGTCTTCGATCTTCAGTCGGGAGAACGAGCGGGCTGCGGGTCGAACGGTTCGGGCGCTGCGAGCGCGGGTTGCCGAAGCACCTGGTGGTTCGACCTGAGCCCCGCTCCAGCAGAACGAGTACTCGACGATTCGATCAAGAGCAGCGTTTCGCTCGCCGATTCAACATCAAAGAAGGACAAGAGCCATGTCACGTTTCGCTAACAAAGTTGCCCTCGTCACCGGAGGAGGAACCGGTATCGGTCGAGCGGTAGCCGAAGCCCTGGTCGCCGAAGGCGCCAAGGTGGTCGTCACCGGCCGCCGGGAGGAGCCTCTCAAGCAACTCGCCGACAAGCACCCGGACGCCGTGCGCTACATCACGACAGACGTCACCGAGAAGGGCGCACCGGCCAATGCGGTCCGGTTCGTCATCGAGCAGTTCGATCGCCTGGACGTACTGGTCAACAACGCGGGCGTCGGAATTCTGGCGCCCTTGGTCGAGCTCGACGACGAGGCGCTCGAACAGACGCTCGCGGTGAATGCACGAGGCGTGTTGGTCACCACGCGCGAGGCGATTCCACATCTGGCCAAGAGCGGCGGCGCCGTCGTCAACATCTCATCGACCCTTGCCCAGGCATCGATGCCCGGTGCGGCGGCGTACTCGGGTGCGAAGGCGGCGGTCGAGCGCATTACCTCGGCCTTGGCCGTGGAGCTCGGACCGCAGGGCATTCGCCTCAACTCGGTCGCCCCGGGCCTCACAGAAACAGACATGAGTGCCGGCATGCCGCAGGAAATGCTCGACGCGATGGTCGCTCAAACGCCTCTCGGTCGCCTTGGCCGGCCCGAGGATATCGCCCGAGCGGTGGCGTTCCTGGCGAGCGACGACGCTTCGTGGATCACCGGCCAGGTGCTGCAGAGCAGCGGCGGCCTGATGCTCTAAAGATCGCGTACTCCACCAAGCCGAGGAGCCGAGATCTTGCACCCACCCTTCAAGAGCCGGCCCTTCGGGGTCCGCTTGCCTCGTTGAGGACACGCGATGGTGGCCGCGCGGCCTCATCACTCTCGATACGCCGTTCATCGATTGCTACCCTTTCCAGAGGGGGATCGGGAATGCTTCATCGCGTCATGGTTGGACTCTTGGTGATGAGCACAGCGTGCGGGCCGCCGGGCGACGATGCGCCGCCGCGCGCCACCGGCGGCACTCAGGGCGCCGGCTCGGGCGGCGCAGGCGGGGTCGTGACAGGGGCGGGCGGTGTTGCCGGTATCGGCGGCACGGCCGGAGATGCTGGGGCGTCCGGGGGCAGCGGAAGCGGGGGCTCGCCACCGCAAGCGGCGACCTTCGTAGCCGACGCTGATCGCTACATCGTGATGGAAGCGGAGTCGACGAGCATCCCGGACGGACACGAGTGGCTGAGCCAAACGGAGCTCTCCGGATACACAGGGAGCGGCTACTATCGATTCACCGGCAATTCAATCTGCAGCGGACCGGCCGGCAGCCCGCTCCGCTACCGATTTCGGATCCATGACGATGCCCGGTACGAGCTTCGGCTGAGGGCCGCAAAGATCGCCCACTGCGTCGCCGGAGCGCCCGAAGCGAACGGCAACTGCAGCGAGGGTGATCGCACTTGCACGAGCCTCGGGGAGCCTTCAGGCGGATCTTGCGGCGACCCGAATCAATGTATCCGCACCGATATTTCGAACGATGCCTTCGTCCACATCGAAGACGCGACAGGCGACTACGTCAGGTTCGTCGACCAGCCCCAAGGTTCGGAGGGAGATCCGATCAAGCTCTTCGGGGGCCAAGCGAACGCGTGGGCGTGGACGGGCAAGAAGGCGCTCGACCGCGACGGGAAATGGAATGCCCAATGGGACCTCGCGCCCGGCGTCTACGACTTGGTGATTCACGGCCGGTCGCAGGCCTTTCGCATCGATCGCATTCTACTCTTCGATTCGGCGACAGGCTCGACGAGCGGTGCAGTGGACCGCCTGGAAACGCGCTAGAATCGGCTCAGCTGATAGGTATTCTGCAGCTCGTATTGGACGACGGTGGCGATTCTACGTTGATCCACGATGTTGATCGGCACGCGGCGACAGCGGCACCCATGCGGATGACCACGGGACGAGCATCTGGCGTGATTTCGATGCGACGGCTAAGTATGCGGATGCACTCGGGTGCGGGAACCCCGCGAACGTGCTCGAGGAGAGGTCTGCTTAGATGAATTGGTACCGGATCAAGACTGCGCTCATCGGACTGAAGCGATTGGCAGAGCTGTCGGACGAAGACAAGCAAGCTTGCATCGATGGCTTCAAGTTCCTCCAGCGAATGCAGGATGGGGAGCCAACCGAGACGGCCGATGAAACGAAAGCAGTCGCCGACTACTACAAGGTTCTGAACAACATGCTCTCGGTCTTCGATCTGGAGAAGCTCTACATCCCCCCGCAGCTAGACGAAGCCCAGGGGTTGTACGGCAATCAGCTCTTGATCGAGCAGGCGGTACTGGAGGAGCTGGAGCTCAAAGAGCCAAAGGGATCGCATCTCTTGGACATGGGTTGTGGGCGCGGGAGGATCTCGTACCACTTCGCGACGCTGACGGGCGGTCAGGTGTCCGGATACAACATCGACGTCAATCAGATCGAAAGCGCAATCGACTGGGCTGCGGAATGCCGAATGAGCGATAGGCTTCACTTCAAAGTCGGCAACCATCACGAGCCGCTCGAGTACGACTCCGAGACCTTCGACGGATGCTTTTCCTTTCAGGCGGTCTGGCCGTTCTTCAAGAAAGAGGAGCTCGATGCTCACGCCAAAGAGATGTACCGCGTGTTGAAGCCCGGTGCGCGCTACGCGTGTTCCGAGTATCTATTGACGCCCCATTTCGACTGGGACAACGAAGAGCACGTTGGACTGCACAAAGCGTTCCTGCCGACGCTCGCTGCCACTCAATCGATGTATCCGGCCGACGTTTGCGCAGCCTTGGAAAGAGCCGGCTTCAGGATCGTCCTTTCAGCGCCCTCGAAGAGCGCCGCTTGGCCGATCTGTGAGCAAAAGCGAGACTTGATTCTCGGGGGGCGAAAGGTCATCCGGGCGCTCGAAGCGATTCGCATCATGCCCCCTTGGGTCGAAGAGTCGCTCGACCTGCTTCAAAGCGGTGGCGAGGCCTGGACCCTCGCGGAGAAGGCCAAAATCGCCGATTTGAACTGGAGAATCGTCGCGGAGAAACCGGTGGCCTAGGCCGCTAGACCACCGGTTGAAGGTGCTTCGTCTGTACTCAGAGCTCGTCTTCGACGCTCTGGCCGCCGCCTGTGAAGAAGCCGGCGAGGTGCTGAGCACGCACCGCAACTTCGCTCAGCTTCTGAGCCAGCGCTCCACGTGTCTGCGGACCGACGTCGCCGTCGACGTCGATCTCCGCATCCTTTTGGAAGTCGCGAATCGCGGTTCGCGTTCGCTTGCCCATCATCCCATCGTGCTGGCCGGGCTTGTAGCCGCAGATGTCGAGGGCCTCTTGCAGTGCTGCGATGTTGTCATCTGATGCCATGTTCCACTCCTAGTTGAGGCCCCAAGCGGCGGCCCAGGCTTTTGCAGCCTCGCCGAACGCTTTCGGATCGCTTGCCCCGAGCTTGGTCGAGACTTCGTTGTATTCGGTCTTGAGGGCTTTGAACTTTGCTTTGACCTCATCGGACGCGCCTTGGCCGGCCGCTTTGGCCGCCTTTGATTTCGCGCGGAGCCCGGCAACGTCGTACTTCGCGAGCATGCCGGTCAGAAGAGCGGCGCCTGTCGTGGCGTCATCCGTCGCTTTGAGCGCGTTGACGCCCGCCTCGAACACGGCGACCAGGTTCTCGGATGGACTCCCGGTCAACGCAACCTCGGGGATGGCGGGCCCTGCAGGCTCGGCCGGCTGTGCGGCTTCAGGCGCGGCGGCTTCTTCGGCTGCCGGCGCGGGCGCTGGCTTCTCAGGCTCAGCTTCCTTCTTCTTGCATCCGGCCGCGAACGTCATCGCCAGAACCAGCAGTGCAATTGTGGATGTCTTCATGAATTCCCCTTCTCGTGCACGTGCACGAGCGGGGAGCATAGGGACGTTGGCCGTTCGGAGGCAAGTTACTTTTCCCGGAGCCTGCTCGATGCCTAGAGCTGATCTCTAGCGTTCTGCAGCAGCCGGCGGGCCTCGGTCGCGACTTCTTCGATCGGCGCGTCGGGAGCCAGCTCGAACATCGCTTTCGGGTCGGCGAAGGACACCAAAGCGCCCCCTTCGACTTCTTGCACCACGACGTTACAGGGCAGCAACAAGCCGATCGACGAATCTCCTTGAAGCGCCTTGTGCGCAAGCTTTGGATTGCAGGCTCCGAGGATCACGTAGGGCCGGAAGTCGACGTCGATCTTCTTCTTCAGCGTTTCCTTCACGTCGATCTTCGTCAGTACGCCGAAGCCGTTCGCCTTCAGTGCTTCGGTGACTTTGCCGAGAGCCTCATCGACCGAGATGCCATCGAGCTGTTTCGAGAATGCGTAGCTTGGGTCCTTCATCGAATGTCTCCTGCGACACCTATAAGCCCTCTCGTTGGCGAGCGCACGGCTCCTCGGAATCGCATCGTCTACGAACCTCCTTGCTCCATCCGGGGCTGCCGCATACTCCTCGCGCCGGATTGATCCTCAACAAGGGCTCTGCCCTGTGCGATACTCCGTCGGTGGGAGCGACGACGAGTCATTGGTACGGGCGTTGGTGGGCGGTTGCGCTGATCATCGCATCGGTGATTGGAATTACCGGCGTCATGACGGTTCGCGCCCTGGGACTCCGTTCGCTTTCGGTCAATGCCGAGCCGATGCCTCTTCCCTCCGAGGGGTTTGACTATGATTGGTGGAACGGGGCGGTCCGCCGATGGGTTCGCGAGGGCCGGGTGGACTACGACGCGGTGCTCTCGGAAGAACGCGACCTTCGGCGCTTCGTCGCGACGTTCAACATCGCCGGGCCACGCTCCACGCCGGCGCGTTTCCGGACCGAACCCGAGCGCCTCGCCTACTACCTCAACGCGTACAACGCGTTCGTTCTCTTCGCGGTCATCGACAATTGGCCGATCGATAGCGTGCACGACGTCCACGGCTGGCTCGACCCGAGGAAGGGCTTCGGGTTCTTCTATGGGCTCCAGATGCCGCTCGATGGCGAAGCGACGAATCTCTACGACCTCGAGAACGAAGAGATCCGTGGCTTCAAGGACGCCCGCATTCATGCGGCGATCAATTGCGCTTCCAAGTCATGCCCGCCTTTGGCGCCCTACGCCTTCGAGCCCGCGCTCCTCGATACGCAGCTCGACGCGGTGACAGAGGCCTTTTGCTCCACGGCGCCGCACGTCCGCATCGACGAATCGACCGAACAGATTCAGCTGTCGGCCATCTTCGATTGGTACCGGGTCGATTTCGAGGAACATGCGCGTCGCCTGGGCAAGCCGGCCACGGCGCTCGATTTCATCGAGGCGTTCGCGACGACCGAAATGGCCGCAGCGCTCGCGGAGGCCCGAAGCGCGGATTTCGAAGTCGTCTTCCAGCCCTACGACTGGACGCTCAACCGCTAGAACTGGCTACTGCACGACGACCTGACAGCTTTCGCTGCAGGTAGACCCCGGTTCCCCGTTCTGATCCCCCGCGTCGCAGGATTCCCCGAGATCTGGTTGGCGAATGCCATCGCCGCAGAACGGGCCGGTCGTGCAATCGGAGTTGCAGCCGTTCATTCCGCCGAGGTTCTCTCCGTCGTCGCAGTCTTCGAACTCCTCTTGGACTTCGCCGTCTCCGCAGTGCGGGCCGAGGTCCGTGCACGTGTCGTTGCAGTGCCCGTACTCGCCGGTGTTCTCGGCAGCTCCGTCGTCACAGAACTCGAAGCGTGTGCGAATCCCGTCGCCACAAGTGTCACTGCACTCCGAGCGCTCCGTGACGAAACCGTCCAGCGTCAGTGTGAAGTTCGACTGCGTCACGTGACGCTCGGCGTGGAAGATCGAGACCTCGTAGACTTTGCCAGCCTGGAGCCCGAGGTCCCAGATGCACGCATCGACGATCGCTTGGCGCGCACTATTGCCGTCGGTGACACCAGGGTCGAAGCTCATCACTCCGGAAGTGGCTCCATGGATGCCCCCGATGTCCATGCACAAACGGCCGTCGACGAACACCCAGAGGTCGTCATCACCGCTGAATGAGAGCACCTCGTCTCCCTGGTAGACGAAGAAGTAGTGCACCTCCGTCGTGAAGCCGAAGTTGTGCCCATTGCTGAGGGGAAGCTCTTGAAGCGGTGGAGCCGCGAGCTCCCATCCGATGTCGTCGAGCGGGAAGAAGTCGTTGCTCGAGAAGCGATAGCGGTTCGGGAAGCTCCCCGGATTTGGCCGAGTGAGCGTGAGCTCGCCAACGACCTCGATGTTGCCATCGGCCAGGATGCTCGGGCTCGTCCGATACCAAGCGTCGAACGAGCTGCTGCTCGCTGGATAGCCACCCTGACCGACTCCCGCGCCGTTCTCGTTCCAGACGGGCTTGCCCTCGATATCCAAGTAGTCGGTCGTGATGCCGAGGTGCGTGCCGGTCGGAGAGGGGTTGAAATCCGGGTTGAAGGTCTGTTCGACCCCCGCGCTCGTATCCCGGCTTCGGAAATCCCGATAGACCACCGGCGCCACCAGCTCGTCGGGGAGCTCCGACGCCACCGTCGTGCAGGTGAAACCATCTTCGATTTCGCAGGCGCTCGAGCACCCGTCGCCGCTTACCGTGTTGCCGTCGTCGCACGCTTCGCTCGTGCCGGGCAGAATGACGCCGTCGCCGCAGACGGACTGGCATGTGCCGCCCGCGCAATCGGGTTCGTTGTTGCAGTAGAGGTCACAGCCGTCGAACGGCGTGACGTTGCCGTCGTCGCACTGCTCGGTGCCTTCCCGCTGTCCGTCGCCGCAAGTCGTCGGTTCGCATGCTTCGCCGGGCGTTTCGCACTTGAATCCGTCCTCGAGTTGGCAACTCGGGGAACAGCCATCGTCGGGGTCAGTGCCGCCGTCGTCGCATTGCTCGAAACCCGCGATGAGTCCATCGCCGCATTCCGCCGCGCTGCATGCAACGCCAGGTTGCAAGCACACCCAGCCCGGTTCGAGCATGCAGCTCGCGCTACACCCATCCGAGCCCGTGCCGTTGTTGTCGTCGCACTGCTCCGGCGGGTCGACGCGCGAGTCGCCGCAGACGAGCGCGATGCACGACGCGCCTGGCGTCGGGCACCGGAAGCCCTCTTCCACCATCATGCAGTCGGCCGCGCAGCCGTCGTCGTCTCGGCGGTTTCCATCGTCGCACGCTTCGGTTGGCTGGCGCTCGCTGTCGCCGCATTCATCGTTCGGATCGATGCCGCCGCTGCCGCCCGTTCCGGCCCAACCGCCGCTGCCCGCTTCACCCCCAGCTCCACCGAGACCGCCGGCGCCGCCGAACCCGCCGTCGCCTCCGGTACCTGTGCGGCTGCCCCCGCCGGTGGCGCCACCGTCTCCCGAGCAGGCCGCCAGGCCCCCGAGGCCGATCATCATACCCAGCGCGGCAATCGAAATATGGTAAGAACGCATTTTTCCATTATGAATGAATCCCTGTCCAGGGTCCAGCCGGCGGGGATCCCTGTTGTTCTCGCCCTGTTTCTTCTCTACCTTCACGCCATGTTGCGAAGCGGCATCCGCCCCGGAACCTCAGCCATCCGCCGAACGGGTCCTTGGAGCGAGCCGCAGGTCCGGGCCTTCCTCGCCGAAACAACGATTCCGATGCGACTCGCTGCGAACACGCCTTCCGGCTTTCCGGCCCTGTTGTCTCTTTGGTTTCTCCCCGAGCAGGACGACCTTCTCGCGGCTGTCCACCAGAGCGCGCGGATCGTGAAGCGCTTGCGGGATGATCCGCGCTGCGCTTTCGAGATCGCTCCCAACCATCCGCCGTACCGAGGTGTTCGTGGGCAGGCGACGGCCAGTCTGGAGCCCGATGGCGCGAGTGCGCTGCTCGAACGCCTGCTCGAACGCTACCTGGGCTCGACCGACTCCGGGCTTGGCCGTTTCCTCCTCGGGCGTTCGGACGAAGAGCTGGTGGTCCGCCTCCGACCCGTCCGGATCGCCTCCTGGGACTATACCGAGCGTATGGAAGACGCCCCGCAACGTTGACTTCGCAGGCGCGGAGGGCGTAACAGGTCTAGGCGGCCCGCAAAGGCGCATGAAAAGGAGCTCCCGATGAACTCACTCGAATGGCTGGCCGCTGCTGCGATCATGACGGCACTGTTCTGGATGCCCTACGTCCTAGAGCGAATGGTGGCGCTCGGCGTGCTTGGCACAATGAAGACCGTCGAGCCCGAGGACGAGCTCAAACAAGCGTTGTGGGCCAGACGCGCGAAGCGCGCGCACTACAACGCGGTCGAGAACCTCGTCGTGTTCGCAACGCTGGTTCTGGTGGCGCAGGCGATGGGCAAAGCGGAGGCTTCTCAAGTGCTTCTCGCATCGCAGGTCTATTTCTGGGCGCGGCTCGTTCACTTTCCGTCGCTCACCTTCGGCCTCCCCGGGATTCGGACGGTTGCCTACCTGACGAGCTTCGCGGCACAGATGATGGTGGCCTTCGAGATCTTCAGCTAGCCGCCAAGGCGTCCATCGCTTTGGCGAGCTTCATGTCGAGCTCAGTGAGACCGCCGGCGTCGTGCGTGCTGAGCTCGACCTCGACGCTTGCCCATACGTTTCGCCACTCAGGGTGGTGGTTCATGCGTTCGGCGACGAGCGCGACGCTGCTCATCCAGCCAAAGGCTTCGACGAAGTCCTTGAATCGAAACGTCCGCTTGATTCGATCTTCAGCGAGCTCCCATTCGGAAAGGGCTTTCATGTGCTCGGTGATCTCTGCGTTTGAGAGCTTCTTCATCGGCTCACTCTAAGGCCGACTCCCAGAACCTCAAGCATAGGTCGAGCCGGCCTAGCAACTCCTGAAGGGGCGTGGCCTCGCGCCAGCTCGAGGCGGTGTTTCAGCAGCGGGCGGCGGCTCGACCAGAAGCTAGGACGCCCAGTCGATGAGGCGCTTCGCGAGCTCTTCGCCCTGGTCCTCTTGAATGAAGTGGCTGCCCTTGATGCGGTCATGGGGCTGGCCTTTCGCGCCGGGCACATGGTCGATCAGGATCCTGTCCAACCTGCCGAGGATCGGATCGTGGCGTCCGAACACGCACAGGAACGGCTTCTCGAAGCGCCCGAGACCCGCCCAGGCCTCTCGGTTGGTAGGGACGGCCGGGTCGCGTTCGCGGATCGGCACCAGCGAAGGGAACGCCCGCGCACCTGCCTTGTACTTGTCGTTCGGGAAGGGCGCGTCATATGCGGCGATGGCGCGCTCGCTGAGATCGAAGAGACTGGCTCCGTCGACGACGCGTCCGATCGGAAAGTAGGGGGAGTACCTCGCAAATGCGCGCCAGAGATGCATCTGCCACGGCACCGTGCCTTCGCCGATCGGGAGCGTGCCGTTGGCGATCATGATCCGCATGAACCGCGCGGGCTGGAGTCCGGCGATGCGCAGGCCGAGCAGGGAGCCCCAGTCTTGTGCAAAAAGCGTGATCTCATCGAGCTCCAACGCGTCCATGCATGCGAGCAGCCAGCGCTCGTGACTTGCATAGCTGTAGTCTTTGATCTTCGACGGCTTGTCGGACTTGCCAAAGCCAATCAGGTCGGGAGCGATCACCCGAAATCCCGCCGCCGCCAGAGGCGGGATCATCTTCCGATAGAGATAGCTCCACGTCGGCTCACCGTGGAGCAGGAGAAGCGTCGGTCCGTCCGGAGGCCCTTCGTCGAGGTAGTGCATCCTCAGATCGACAGCGACGTCCACGTAGTTGGGAGCGAACGGGTAGCCTTCGAGGCCTTCGAACCGCGATTCGGGCGTGCGGAGTACCTTCATTTCGCCGAGCTTCCTTTACCCGACCGCCTCCGCCAAGCTGTTTCTTCGGCGCCTGGCGCCGCCTTGTTACCCTCTGCGTGCCGCCTTCGGTGGCGAAAGGAGTCGGACCATGGATGGAGACCAGAGCTTCTTGATGCTGATCATCCAACTTGCGGTCGTCGCGTTCTTCCTCGCGGTGATGTGGAAGATCTTCGAGAAAGCAGGAAAGCCCGGGTGGGCGGCGATCATCCCCATCTACAACGTGATCGTGCTTCTCGAGATCGTCGGGCGGCCGATCTGGTGGATCATCCTCCTCTTCATTCCCATCGTGAACATCGTCGTCGGCTTCTTGCTCGCGCTCGATCTGTCGAGGTCGTTCGGGCACGATTTGGCGTTTGCGCTCGGCCTGTTCTTTCTCGGGTTCGTCTTCTATCCGATCCTCGCGTTCGGAGGGGACACGTATCGAGGCCCGGCGGCGGCCGCCTAGGCGCGATCCCAAGAACGGCACTCCTCGGTTTCGTGTTTCAGCCCTCCTCCTGCTAGCCTGAAGCCGGGGGATGAGCGTACGCTTTTTGGCAGCCGTGCTCGTGGGAGGCAGCATTTTGTTGTCGGCCGCCCCGTTGCGCGCCCAACAGCCCAAGCTCGTCGTGCTCGACTTCGCCGGGAAGGGCGGTGCCAAGGCGCGGATTCAAGTCATCCGAGCGCTTCGTGATCGTGCGGCCTTCGAAACCCAGAGCGCCGCGGGCCGCGTGCTCGCCGCCGAAGGCTTGAAGGCCTCGAGCGTTCAGGGCCGCGCCGCCGTCGCGGACGAGCTCGGGCTCGACTACGTGGTGTGGGGAAGCGTTCGCGGGAAGGGCTCGTCCGCGCGGGCCAAAATCCGGATCGCCGGGCCCAAGGGCAAGGAGATCGCGGCGCGAGAAGCCGGGCCGCCTGGCACGAGCAAGGGCAATGCGCGCATTCAGAAGGCGGCACTCGCCCTCTTGGCCAAGGCGCAGGCCGCCGCGCCGCCGCAAACGGGGCGGAGCAAGAAGAAGGAGCCGCGCGAAGCGACACCCGTTGTGGCCACTCCTGTCGTCGCTCCTGTCGTTGCTCCTGTTGCCGCGCCCGCCAGTGCGCCCACTGCAGAGGTGGAGCCTGTCGCCATTCAGGTCAAAGCACGCACCAGCACCATCAAGGACCCGCCCTACGTCATGCTGCTGGCTGGAGCCGGTGGCCGCACACGCAAGATCGAAGTCAACGTCGATGAAGAGACAGCCGGTTCGGCGACACGCACGTACGAGTCGGGCGTCTTCCTCGACATCGTATTCCGGCTCGAAGTGCGGCCACTGGCGAAGCACTTCACCGCCGGCCTTCACGGAATCGCCATCGAAGCCGACGGCGATTTCGGCGTCGGATTGATGACCCAGCCACCCGGATCGACCGCCAAGCTCGACACGAAGACATGGCGTGTGCTCGGCCAGATCGGGTACTTCCATCGATTCGACAAAGGCGAGCTCGGCGGTCTTGTCGGCATTGGTTACGATTTCCTGGAGCTGGGACCCAACGGCATTCTCCCCTCCATCGACTATCTTTTCTTCCGCATCGGCCCCGCCTACCGGCACTTCTTCATCGATCGCGCGCTCTACCTGCGCGTCGACGGAGGCTTCCGCTATCCGTTCTCCTACGGAGATCTCGAAGAGTGGTTTGGCGCCGCAAAGGGCTTCGGCTTCGACGCGGCCTTGACGCTCGGCGGCAATCTCGATGTCGGCTTTTCCTACGCGGCCCGACTCTCGTTCGAATACTTCAAGCCGCAGTTCGCGGGCTTCCCCCCGGGCATGCTGCCGCCTTTCCCGGGCGCGGCGAACGGCCGCGATGCCACTGACTTCGCCATCAACTTCCACGCGATGGTCGGCTGGGCATTTTAGAAAAACAGCCTTTAGTGTCGCCACCGGCGCATCGAACATAGTGTTTTCACTTAGTATTTTACGATATTAAAGTAATCTTACATAGCCCGGCAGGGTGACATTCGTTTCTGACTGGGTAAGCTGACTGGGTGCTTCTTGGGCCCCATCGCGCGTCGTGGCTGCTCGCCGTGACTTTGCTCGGCTGCGGTGAGCCGCGGCTCTCCGATACTCACGCAGGCCTCGCGACGACGGTCAGCGCCGAGGCGCACTGTCAGCCACTTGCCGAGAACGAAGCGTTGGTTGGCGTGAGTCCCGAAGGCGAAGCCTGGGTCGAGGGCGACGACGGCGTTCGCCACCTGCTGCCGGACGGAACGTCGACGCCGGTGGACGCCTCGTTCACGCGCGCCGATGCGCTGCTCGCTTGGGACTCGGCCGCCGCCTTCGTCGTGGGCGACAATTCGCTCTGGAGTGCATCCGTCGAAGGCGCCGAGCCGCTCTCGCTTCCACCGGAGCTCGGGAAGCCCCGTTTCGTATGCGGAGACCCGGAGCGGGCGAGTGGCGCATTCGTCATCACGACGCGCGGCCTCTTCGAGCGTCACAACGATGTTTGGCTTCGCTGGTCGTTCCCCGTCGAGCTTCTGGAATCGATGAAGATCCGCGACCTCGAAGGTGCGTGTGCGGGTGAGGAATCGCTCATGTACCTCGAGGCCGGCGAATCCCTATGGGAGGTCCGCTACGGCGAGATCGCTTCGCTACGCGAGGCCGCCGACCTCGCAGGCATGCGCGCGGTTGGCCCCGACGTTCGAGTTGGGTTCATCGCAGTGCGCGATGGCGAGCTCATGCGCTTCGACGGCTCAGCGTGGGCTAGTGTCCCCTTTGACGAAGGCAGCGTGAGCGCCGCAGGCGCCTCGGACGGCGTGCTTTGGGCGGCGGTCGACGGAGCGCTCTACAGACGCAACCGGCTCGATCGATGGGAGCACCTCGAGGCTCCGATGTGGCCGACCACCATCGAAGAGATCCGCGCCTACGCCGCCGGCGGCGCTTGGCTCGTTCGCGCGAACCAGCTTTGTCACGTCGAGTCTCATCAGACGCTCCGCGTCCGCGGTGTGCGTCCATACGGCAGGCTCGCGGAGGGAAGCGGGCTCTCGGTCGGCGTGTCCGGCGACCCCTCGATGGGCGGCTCACTCAGTGCGCGACTCGACGGTCAAGGCGTTACGGTGAGCGGTGCGGCCGGCGCCTGGTCGCTCACCAGGTCCGAGCCTTTGAGCCCCGGGTGGCACACACTTTCGCTCGCGGTGCCGTCCCCGGAAGGCAGCATCGAGCGGAGCGTGAAGTTCCTCGTCGAGGGCGGGGAGGTCACCGGCGCCCCGACGCCGCCTGATGAGCCGACCGTGTTTTGGGAGACGGATATCCGTCCGATCTACGAGCGGAGCTGCGCCCCCTGCCATGCGGAGGGTGCCAACCAAACATTCATGGGGAGCTTCGAATCGTTCAGCGCGCTTGGCGCTCTCGCCTTGGAGCGCGTGTCGAGTGGCGAGATGCCACCTCCCACCGCGAGCGCCGTGGCCCCGCCGCTGAGCGCTGAAGAGGTGCAGCTACTTCGAACCTGGGTGCAGGAAGGGATGAATCCATGAGTTGGATGAAGAGCATGGCCACGGGCCTAGGCCTGGTCATCATGTCGTCGGTTGGCGCAGCTGGCTGCAGCAGCGACTCGTCACCGTACGTCGACCCGAGGAGCATCGTCGCTCCCGAAGAGGTGCCTGAGACCAAACGCATTCGGCGCCTCACCGCGGACCAGTTCTTCGCGTCGTTGTTCGTCGCGACTGGTCAACGTTGGGATGACGAGCAGCAGTTTGCCGCGACACTCGGTCGACCCGACTTCGCAGAGGTCACCGCCGAGGGTCGTGAGATGTCGGTTGGCTTTGCGAAGCTCGCCGGAGACGCAGCGCGCCAAACCTGTCGCCGCGCTATCCAGCAAGACCGCGAAACCCCCGACGCGGGCTCGCGCGTGATCCTCCGCAAGATCGACGAGGTCGGGCAGCTCGACCCCTTCGACTCGAACGTGGGTGAGAACCTCCGCTACCTCGCGCTTCGGTTCCTCGGTGTCTACGCCGTCGATGACGAAGACCGGCGTCTTCAGCCCTGGTTCTCGGTCTTACAAGAGGGCCTCGACCCCACCGATGAGGCTCGCTTCGGCGAGGCCCAAGACCGGTGGATCGCGGTCTGCACCGGCTTGGCCCTTCACCCTGACTTCCTGACGTACTGAGGCACGGACATGAGCAAGAAATATCACTGCCCACATCTCAGTCGCCGCGCGCTGCTCCAAGGCGCTCTCGGCGGCGCGGCCACATATGCGCTCTGGCCGATTCGGCCCATCTTGGCGCAAGACGGAGCCGGTCATCGCTTCGTCGCCTGCTTCCTCGACGGCGGTTGGGACGTGCTCCTCGCGGGCGATCCACGCGATCCCGCCGGCACCTACGAAGGAATCGATCTCGACATCAACCGCCTCGCCCCCGAGTTCCAGGATCCATTCCCGGTTTCGATGGGGGGTACGGAGCAGCTCTGGGGCCCAACGATGCAGGCGCTCGCGCCGCACGCCGATCTCGCGACCTTCTTTCGCGGCATCAACATGAACACCGTCTCGCACGAGACTGCGAAGTCCTACAGTCACACCGGTCGGCAGCCCGCCGGCGCGGTGGCGAAGGGCGACTCCATCGGAACCGTCGCCGCATCGCTGCATGATCAGGGGGCGCTTCTTCCCAACACGGCGATTTCGATCCCGAGCTACAATCGCGCCTTCGACAATCGTTTCTCGGCGATTCGAATGAACGACCCGCGCGAGATCCGTGATCTGATCGGGGCGACCCAAGGCGCGCTCCCTGAGGGCGTCGAGGGGCTCCTCAACCAGGCGCTCGCCGATGCCTATTCGTGCGTATCGCCTGCGTATTCGGGACGGCTCCCCGAGGACGAGCTCGCGATCAGTCGAGATCGAATTCTGCGACTTCAAGAACAAGATGTAGTCGCGCGATTCGATTTCAATGCGGAAACGCCAGAGATGGATGAGCTTCGAACCCTCTACCCGCTCGGGAACGGCGCAGGCCGAGCAACCGCCACGGCGGCCCAACTCTTGCGCACCGACCTGAGCACTGCGGTCACCACGCGTGTCCGCGGTGGGTTCGACACGCATCGCGGTGAGTGGGCCACGGACCAACCACTTCGACTGGTCGAGGCCTTCGAGGCGATCGGCGCGATGCTCACGCACCTTCGAAACGATGATCCGAGCTTCGATCGTACCACCGTGCTCGTGTACTCCGAGTTCGCGCGCACGCCCAAGATCAATGGGGACGGCGGCCGCGATCATTGGTTCGCCGACACGGTGATGGTCTTCGGGAGCACGCTCAAGAAGGGCGTGTTCGGCGCCAGTAACGAACAGGACCTCGGCCTCCTCGCGGTCGACCCGACGACGGGGCTTGCCCGACGAGGGCGGCATTCAGCTCCGGCCTGAGCACGTGATGGCCACGCTGGTGCAGAGCCTAGGCGGAGACCCGTCTCCCTATCGCGAAGATCCATTCACCGACTGGATTGCAAAGGAGCTTACGCCATGAGGGCCACTCTCACGGGATTGCTGGTGCTCGTCGTTGCAGGCGCGCTTGCTCCGAGTCTCATCGCCGCGCAATCGCCCGAGATCTGCGCGCCGGTGGAGCAGCTCGACAAGTATCGTTACCTCAGGCAGCTCACCCTCGATCTCTACGGCCGCATTCCGAGCGTCGAAGAGTACGAGCGGCTTCACGACCTCGAGGACGTGACCGAAGAGATCATCGACGAGATGATCGGCTCGCCCGAGTTCTACGACCAGCTTCGTAGCTATCACCGGAACCTCCTATGGGCCCACCTCGGCGACGACAACCTCATTGGGCAGAGGATCCAAGAGGTACGGCGACGACACCTTTCGTGTCTGGCTCAATCGCGACAAGCGCGACGACTATCGCGGACGCAACGTCACTTGCCTCGATATGGAGCACACCAATTTCGATCCCGACGGCCGCGCGCTTCCGATGATCGAGAACTATCTCGAGGGCGATTGCGCCGGTGGCGAGGGCTGCATGATGGACGGCTGGGTGCAGGTCGAGCCGTACTGGGCGCCCGGAACCACGATTCGCGTCTGCGCGTTCGACACGCAGCCTCAGACGGACGCCACGCCGCGGGACGACGGTGAGCCCAGAACTTGTGATCAAGTGGGCGCCGGCGACCCTCTGTGCGGATGTGGCTCGGACCTCCGCTACTGCACCGCGGAAGGCCGCGAGGGGAACTCCGATGCCGTGCACGAGGCGCTGCTCGAAGAGCCCATGCGCATCTTCGAGGACGTCATCGCGGCCCGCGAGCCGTACATGAACGCGCTCTCGACGCGAACCACCGCCATGAACGGTACGCTGGCGCACTACTATCGCTACCTCGCTCGTGACAACGACTCCGAGCTCAAGAACGCTCCCGATCTTCCGTACGGCGCCGACTGGCAGCAAGTCGAGCGCGAGCCGTACCACAGCGGGATCTTGACCACGCTCGGGTTCCTGCGTCGCTTCGCGTCACATCGGGCACGCGTGAACCGCCTTTACACCGCATTCCTCTGCACGCCGTTTGAAGCCCCGTCGGGCGGCCTTCCCCCAGCGACGGACGATTGTTCGCAGAACCCGGACCTCTCTGCGCGTTGCGGTTGCGCCACGTGTCACGAGACCATCGAGCCCGCGACCACGCACTGGGGCCGCTGGGAAGAGGGCGACGACTTCGTTTACCTCGAGGACATCGACACCTTCAACAACAACTGTTCAAACTGCGAGAAGGGCAACTGCTCGAACTACTGCAGGACGTTCTACATCACGCGCGAGCTCGAGACGACGCCAGGATCGGTGGACGCCGAACTCGGCAAGCTGAAGACGATCGCGTGGCGCACCGAAGAAGAGGCGGCGGCGCTCGACGTAGGTCCGAGCGCGCTCGTGGCTCGCCCAGAGTACCAGCAGCTGATCGCGAGCTGCGCCGTACGGAGCTTTGCCGAGCACGTCTTCGGTCGAGAGCTCAGCGCCGAGGAGCGGACCGGTTGGCTGGTTGAGAAGAGCGGCAACTTCGCCTCAAACGGACACGATTTCCTGTGGATGGTCAAAGACATCGTGACCGACGAACGATACCGTCGTATCGAGTAGCAGAGGTACGAACTGGTCCGAGTCTTCGCTCGCGGGATATCCTCTTGCGGAGCGGCGAGGAGGAGTCGATGCGGGAAGGGTTCGTTGCGGTCCTGGTGATCGTGATGCTGGCGTGGACGGGCGCCGCGCACGCGCACGAGACCGGGAGTCCTACGGGCAGAGAGCCCGCGCTCCTGGTCGCCGAAGAACGAGCCTGGTGGGGCGAGGAAGAGTCCAGCCGGATACGGGGTTACATCGGCGGCCTCCTTGCGGCCGGCGTCGGCGCGAACGCTCAGCTCGACTCGAGCACCGAGGCCTATGTCGACACGAGCCTTCTCTTTGCTCTTCGCGGGGGCTTGCTGCTTGGCCAGGGCAACCGATGGCTCCTCGGTCTGGAGGTCGCCCCCCTCACGAACCGGCTCGATTGGCGTTTCGGTCCAACGGCGACCGGCTTCGTGTCGTTCGGCAGTCTCGTGTCGATCAAAGACAGCGAGCGGTGGGCTTGGCTTTGGAAGATCGGTCTCGGCGCCGGCGGCGGGTTCGACTATCGATTCCTGGTTGCCGTGCAGCTCGACCTCTTGACCTTCAACTACAAGATGAGTGACAGACTCTGGGTCGACCTCGGCATCCCGACGATCCGATTCCACATCGAGACCGCCGATCGGGCACGCTACAACGTGCAGTTCGTGTTCCCCCTCGGGATCACGTTCGCGATTTAAGACGCTCCGCGGATACCTTTCGCGACGAGCCACAATGGTGCATAACGCGGCCGTGAACTTTCCCAGGCCAGAGACGCAGGTGCGCCACCCAAACCTAACGGTTATGCTGTTCCGCGAGGCTGAGAACACTCCATGAAGGTCATTGTCACCGGCGGCGCAGGGTTCATTGGCGCCAACTTCCTCAACCAGTTGGTCCCGTCCCGGCGTGACCACCATTTCATCAATCTCGACAAGCTCACGTACGCCGCCAATCTCGGCAGTCTACGCGCGATAGACACGCTGCCAAACTACGACCTCCGCCGTGTCGACATCACCGACATGGACGCTGTCGATGCGGTGTTCGAGGAGTTCGACCCTGATCTCGTCGTGCACTTCGCTGCGGAGAGCCACGTCGACCGGAGCATTCTTGGCCCACGCGAGTTCGTTCGGACCAACATCGAAGGCACGTTCAATCTTCTCGAGGCCTGCCGTAGCCGCTGGGGCAAAGACGACAACCGCTTGTTCCATCACGTCAGCACCGACGAGGTCTACGGGTCACTCGGTGACACCGGCCTGTTCAAAGAGACCACTCCGTACGACCCGTCTAGCCCGTACTCCGCCTCGAAAGCGGCGAGCGACCACATCGTACGCGCCTACCATCGGACCTACGGGCTTCCAATCAAGATCACGAACTGCTCGAACAACTACGGGCCGATGCAGTTCCCGGAGAAGCTCATTCCCTTGATGATCCTCAATGCGCTCGAGCGCAAAGCGCTTCCTATCTATGGTCAGGGGCTCAACGTGCGCGACTGGCTGTATGTCACCGACCACTGCGAGGCCATTTGGACCGTCATCGAGACGGGCCGGGTCGGCCGCACCTACAACGTCGGCGGCAACAACGAAATGCGGAACATCGACGTGGTCGACACCCTTTGCAAGATCGTTGCCGAGGAAACCGGATCCGACCCCGCTGAGCTTCTTGGGCTCAAGCAGTTCGTCACCGACCGCCCAGGGCACGACCTCCGATACGCGATCGATGCCACGCGCATCCAAGAGGAATGCGGCTGGGAGCCGAAAGAAACTTTTGACACCGGGATCCGCAAGACGGTCCAATGGTACCTGTCCAACCAAGAGTGGGTGAGCGACGTCCGCTCGGGCGACTACCGCAAGTGGATGGACCTCAACTACGGCGATCGAACAGGGTAAAGGGCAGCGATGATCAAGAAGGGCATCATCTTGGCCGGTGGGACTGGAACGCGTCTACACCCGCTTACGAAGGGCCTGAGCAAGCAGCTCATGCCGATCTACGACAAGCCGATGATCTACTATCCGCTTTCGACGCTGATGCTGTCGGGCATTCGGGAGATCCTGATCATCACGACCCCGCACGAGCAGGCGCTCTTCCAGAGTTTGCTCGGAGACGGGCAGAGTTGGGGCCTTCGCTTCGAGTACGCAGCGCAGCCGAGCCCCGACGGGCTCGCCCAGGCGTTCTTGATCGGCGAGGACTTCATCGACGGCGACGCTTGTGCGCTCGTCCTCGGAGACAACATCTTCTACGGGCACGGCTTGCAAGGGTTGCTCGCCGAAAGCGCGCACCAGAACAACGGCGCAACGGTGTTCGGCTACTACGTCAACGATCCCTCTGCGTATGGCGTCGCGGAGTTCGACAGCGATGGGATCGTCATTGGCCTCGAGGAGAAACCGAAAGAGCCGAAGTCGCACTATGCGGTCGCCGGACTCTACTTCTACGACGAGCACGTGGTGGCACACGCAAAGGCGTTGAAACCGTCGGCGCGGGGCGAGCTCGAGATCACGGACCTCAATCGCCGCTATCTCGACGAGGGCAAGCTCCGGCTCAAGAAGTTCGGCCGCGGGGTGGCGTGGCTCGACACAGGGACTCCGGTTGCCTTGTTGCAGGCGGCCAACTTCGTACAGACGATTCAGGAGCGGCAAGGCCTTCGCGCGTCTTGCCCGGAGGAGATCTCCTTTCGTCAGGGCTGGATCGACGCCGAACAACTCGGGCGCCTGGCCGACCCGCTCAAGAAGACGGAGTACGGCCAGTACCTGCAGGCCCTCGCTGACGGATTGGACGTGTGATGGAGTCGAGGCCGGCGAGCATCGAGGGTTTGGTGATCATCGAGCCATCGGTCTTTGGTGACGAGCGTGGCTTCTTCATGGAGGCGTACTCGCGCGATCGCTACGCCGCGGCGGGCCTGCCGCAGGAGTTCGTTCAGGACAACGTGTCGCTTTCGGGGCGCGGAATTCTGCGAGGTCTTCACCTCCAGCACCCCAACGGGCAGGGAAAGCTCTGCCAGGTGCTCGAGGGCGAGGTCTTCGACGTCGCCGTCGATGTACGCGTCGGCTCGCCGACCTTCGGCCGGTGGGAGGGCGTCACGCTCTCGTCCGAGAACAAGCGGCAGTTCTACGTCCCGCCCGGGTTTGCGCACGGCTTCTGCGTTCTCAGCGAGCGCGCGCTGTTCTCCTACAAGTGCACGGACTTCTACTCCGCGGAAAGCGAGCTCGGTGTGGCCTGGAACGATCCCGACATCGGCATCGGTTGGCCGATCGATGCGCCGAAGCTCTCGGCCAAGGACGCGAAGAACCCACGTTTGAACGACATTCCCAGGGGAGGGCTTCCGAGCTATGGCTGATTGGGTCCTGATCGGCGCCGATGGAATGCTCGGCCGTTGTCTGGGAGGAGTTGTTCGAGGCCCGCGGCGTCGAGCACATCACCACGACGATCGACAACCTCGACATCACTGACGCGCAGGCCGTTGCGAAGGTCGTAGGGCCTGGCGTGAAGTGGGTCGTGAATTGCGCAGCATACACCCTGGTCGACGCGGCCGAGGAACACGAAGCGCTCGCCAACGAGGTGAACGGCCACGCTGTCGGCCGCATGGCGGAACGCTGCAAGGCCGTTGGCGCCAAGCTCCTCCACTACAGCACCGACTACGTCTTCGACGGCAGGGCCACCGAGCCGTATCGAACCGACCATCCGCGGAGCCCGGTCAACGCCTACGGCCGAAGCAAAGCGCTCGGCGAGGAGCTGCTCGAGCAATCGGGCGCGGAGTACCTCTTGGTGCGAGGCAGTTGGCTCTACGCGCCCTGGGGCCAGAACTTCGTCCTCACGATGCGCAATCTCGCGAAGAGCCGCGACAGCCTACGGGTGGTCGACGATCAGCGAGGAAGGCCGACGGATAGCCGCCGCCTCGCCGAGGTGAGCCTCGCGCTCGCGGAAGCCGGACACCGCGGCACCTTTCACGTCACCGACGGCGGCGAGTGCACTTGGTATCGAGCTCGCATCGCTGGTCGCGAAGGTCGTGAACCCGGATTGCGTCGTTGAGCCGTGCACGAGCGAGGAGTTCCCGAGACCTGCGCCCAGGCCGGCGTACAGCGTGCTGGACATCTCAGCGACGGAGGAGCTTGTGGGTCCGCTCATTCCTTGGGTGGATCGGGTTCGAGACGTCCTCCAGCCCTGAGCAGAGGCCCGACTTGCGGGGTCCACAGAGTGGAAGTCACGCCGTAGCAGTCACGACACTGTCTTTTTACGCTTAGATTTCGATAGCTTGGTGGAATTGTAATGTCTTGTAATTCCGTTCAGGTGAGCTACCCTATGATCCTCTCACTCCTTGCCGTCTCGAACGACGGAGGTCACTACGTGTATCTTCAACTCCCCAGTCGAATGAAGACGTTCCTCGCCCTCTTCATCGCCGCAACACTCGCTGCCTGTTCAGGTAGTGATCTAGATTCGACCGGCAGTGCTGAGGGCCGCCTCACAGGTGCGGGCATCATTGCGGACGACTTCCACACGGGGACTCTAGACAGCGGGACGTGGCAGATCGTCGACCCGCAGGGAGACAGCACGGTCGAGCTGGTGGGTGCTGGAACACCGGACGCGCAACTTCTCTTGTCGGTGCCTGCGGGAACCACACACGACGCGTGGAGCAACAACACGACGCTCCGGGTGATGCAGCCGGCGGCCGACGAGGACTTCGAGATCGAGGTCAAGTTCGAATCGCAGCCGACGCAGCGGTATCAAGGCCAGGGCGTCTTGGTCGAGCAGAACGCGTCGAACTACGTCCGCTTCGATGTCTACAGCGACGGCAGCTCTCTCCGGGCGTTCGCCGCGACCTTCGCCAACGGCTCGCCGACGGTTCGCGTGAACAGCCCGATTCGCAGCGGGCCCGACGACCTACCTGCGTCTCGGGCGCAGCGGCAATCAGTGGACCGCGCGGTACTCGTATGACGGGGTGAGCTGGACGACGGCAGCGAGCTTTTCGCATGCGCTGACGGTTTCGTCGGTGGGTGTGTTTTCGGGCAACTTCACTCCGAACCCCGCGTACACGGCGGTGGTCGATTACTTCGTCGAGACCTCCGCGCCGATCGCGTCGGAGGACCCGCCGCTGTGTGATCCGAGCGACGCACTGCTCCTCACGCACCCAGGCCGTGAACGGGACCATCGTTCGGAACCCGGCGCAGAGCAGCTACAGCTGCGGTGACGTCGTGACGCTGACGGCGCAGCCGGATGCGGGCGCGACGTTTCTAGGCTGGGGTGGCGCGCTGAGCGGAACGGCGAATCCAGCGAGCGTGACGATCAACGCAGACACGACGGTGACGGCCAACTTTGCGTTCGACACGACAGCGCCGCAGGTCAGCAACGTCAACGTCACGGCGGGCAACACCTCAGCGGCGCTGAGCTGGCAGACGAACGAGCTCAGCGTGGGTGTGGTCGAGTACGGGCTGACGACCTCCTATGAGCTCGGCTCGG
>CAVWBW010000013.1:0-784360 GCA_963753395.1 uncultured delta proteobacterium
AAATGCGCCGTCTTCCATGGTCCTACGAAGCCGTCTCCACGGTCAGGTCCCGAACCGGCCGGGGGCCAACGCTCGGTTCGTTGTCGTTGGCCACTCCCCCGGGGCCACCCGCAATCGCGACCGATTGCTCGGCGGCGTAGCGCATGACCGCCTCCTTTAGGCGTCGGCCACTGCCTTCGGCTGCGCAATGGCACGGAGAGCTGGGCGGGGTTTGAAGTAGTGGCCCGGCGCCACATGCGGCCAGAAGTAGATGCGTCGCACGCGCTCTCCCTTCGTCAGCTCCAGCGCGATGTCGCCATCGTCGTTGTCCCGGACGACGAGGTCGGCCGCGGCGAGACGCTTGAAGGGCAGGTTCCAAGCCATCGGAAGCACCACCCCGAATCGCATCACCACGCGATGGGTGGTGATCGTGTACACGGTGGCTCTCGCGTGCAGCCAGGCGAACAACGCCACCAAACCCAAGCACAGCAAGAACAGTCCGATCATCTGAAGAAGCTCGAACGACGCCGAGCCCAGCTCTCCTCCACGGAAGGCGAGCAAGAGCCGGGCCACCACCAAGGCCGCAAAGTACGCGCCCAACCAATGGATCTTCATCGCTGCCTTCGCGAGCGAACGCCACTTCGGCGCCCCTTGCCAAAGGATGCGCTCGCCCTTCGGGAGCTCGGCGGGGAGCCCGTAAACGGGCTCCATTTCGTCGGAGTGGCTCATACCACCGGCCCCAGACGCTTCGGCTCGGCGTAGAGGCGGCCCCCCGCGAAGAACGCTACAATTCGCTCTTCCTCCATGACCGTAATCTGCTCGTCCTGCTTGAGGGTCGGCGCGAGCCCGAGCTGCGTGGAGTGTAGCGCCTCAACCTCGACGTTCTTCTTGTCGCCTCGGACCACCACCATATTGATCGGCACCAAGCGAACCTCGTCGCCGCTTTCACCCAGTCCGACCTCGAGGTAGCGAACGATCATCTCGGCCCGATCGACCCAGATGTCCTTGATCTTGCCGCCGACCTCGCCATCGGCCCCCATCAGGTCCCAGCCACGTACATCGTGACCGGCACTCACCTTGTAGTCTGTGGCAACACGCATCGGGACGATAGCGACATGGCCCTCGCGGGTGAGCTCAGGCTCGTCGTGTCGCTCGGCGTAGGAGGATGGGCCGACCCCAGCCAGCAGTGGGTTTTCCGTGGTAGGCGTACTCGTCGACCCGGCGGAAGCCGAGGTCCGGGTGATCTCGAACTGGCGAGTATCCCGCTTGAAGTCCGGCGCATGGTACTCACCGCCCTCGGGCAGCAAGAACGTCTTGGGCTTCGGAATCAAGATGTTGGTCGTGGACCCGACTATCCGAGGGCTGTCCTTCTCGAGTGGGTAACCTTCGCGACGGTCTTCCTTGCGAAGCCAGTAAACCAGGCCGGCGAAGAAGATCGAAAAGGCGTAGAGGGTGAGCTGAGCGAAGTCGATGTTCTGTGTGATCATGGGAGCTCCAAACCAGGGCTAGCTGGGCATTTCCGCAAGCCCGAAACGAGTAGAAGACGAGGCCCTCGGGACACCGGACCGAACCAACGGACCGATCGCCACGAGAGTGCCGAATAAGAGTGCAATTTCTAGGTGGTAGACGAAGCTGTAGCCGACCTGGCTTTCGATGAGACCGGGGCCCAGCGCGCCTTGAATCGCGAGGGTGGAGACACCGTCGCGAACCGCACCGCCGATGGCGATGCCAAGTCCGCTCGCCGTGGCTTGAACGGCGCCCCAGGCGCCAATCGCGAGGCCGGACTGGCCGCGCTCAGACAACGACATTGAGGCGGCGAGCGTACCCACCGAGAACCAGCCGCCGCCGAATCCGATCACCACGGTGCCGAACCAGAACATGCCCACCGAGGTGAGCGGGGCGGCGAAGATGACCGACGAAAAGCCGGCAATGCCGATCAACGCGCCGAAGGCGGCGAGCCGATGAGGGTCGCCATCATTCGACAACCAGCGCGCGGCCACGAAGAGGCCAACCAGAGTGCCGCCCGCCATCATCGCGGTGAGGACCGTCGTGGCCGACACCGACAGGTTGAGGAGCTCGCCGCCATAAGGCTCGAGCAGGATGTCCTGCATGGCGAAGCCGGCCCCACCAAGACCGACCGCGACCAGCAGCCGGGTGGCGGCGCCACCTTGGAGCAGCTCGCGGAGCGACTCGCGGAACGGACGCCGCGGCGCGAGCGCCGGCGCGGGAACGGGCTCGCCGTCCTCGTCTCGGTAGAGCTTGCCTTCCTGCTTCCAAAGGGCGATCAGGTTGAGAACCGCGGTCACCACGGCCGCGCCCTGGATGATCTGGATGAGCTTCACGTAGCCGAAGTCGCGAAGCAGCGCGCCGAATACGAGCGAGGCCACCACCATGCCGACGAGCAGCATCACATAGAGCAGCGCGACCACCCGCGGCCGAGACTCGGGGGTGGCGAGGTCGGTGGCCAGAGCCACCCCCGCCGTCTGGGTGGTGTGCAGACCGGCGCCGACCAGCAGGAACGCGATGCCGGCCCCGATCTCGCCCACGAACGGCATTGGATTGGTACCGGTTCCCGACAGCACCAACAGCGCGAACGGCATGAGGGCCAGGCCACCGAACTGGCCTAGGGTGCCAAACCAGATGTAGGGGACCCTTCGCCAACCAAACAACGAACGGTGGTGGTCGGAGCGATGGCCAATCAACGCGCGCAGCGGCGCGAACACGATGGGAAGCGCGACGAGGAGCGCAACCATCCAGGCCGGAATCCCGAGCTCCACGATCATCACGCGGTTGATGGTGCCGTTGAGCAGCACGAGCACCATGCCCACCGAGATCTGGAACAGCGAGAGCCGGAGCAAACGACCAAGCGGGAGCTCCGGCGTCGCGGCGTCCGCAAACGGGAGCGCACGCGGGCCGAGCCGCTTCCACACATTCGCGATGCTGCGCTTCTTTTGACCCATGCCCTTCACCGCCGAATCAGCTCCTGAGCTCGAGAAACGTAAAAGCCACTGTCGATGAGATCGGTGTCGCCGAGCTCGAAGTCGGCAAGCGCCTCGGAGGCATCGATCCGCTTGCGAAGTTTCGCGGGCGAGATCGGCGCGATGTCCGGCGAGCGGTCGCCTCGTGGAAAGACCTTGCCAAGGACCTTGGCAACCTGCAGGAGTGCCGTCGAGGGCGCAAAGGTAAACGCCACCCCGCGCCGGGCGCGCTGGGCGAGGCGCTCGATGACGCGAACCATGTCATCGGCCTCGTAGTGAATGACCGAATCCATCGCGACCACCCAGTCGAAATCGCCATCGGAGTCTTCGCCACACATGTCGCCGACGCGGAACTCGATTCGTCCCCGCCCCGCACCGATCGCGCGCTCGTTCGCGAGCTGCACCAGAGTTGGCGAGATGTCGACGGCCACGACGTCCGCGCCGCGGTGTGCGGCCTCGACGGCGAGCGCCCCGGTGCCGCAACCGGCGTCGAGCACGCGCTGCCCGGTGAGGTCTTCCGGAAGATAGGACAGCAACGTGGCCCGCATCCGGTCGCGTCCCGCGCGAACCGTCGCGCGAACACCGCTCACCGGCGCGTCGGAGGTGAGCCGCTCCCACGCCTTGGCGGCGGTGCGATCGAAGTACTCCTCGATCTCGTCCCGTCGTTGGTTGTAGGCCGGCGCGTTCATCATCTCAGTCCTCACTCGAATCCCAGGAACTCGAAGATCTCACGGTCGGCCATCGAGGTCGCCTCGAGCGGGTCGACACCGGCCCACAGCTCTGCCGCGAGCCGAAGGTACTCGTTCTGGACCGCCTCGAGCTCGGCCGACGGCTCCATCTCGAACAAGGTCGACTTCTTGAGTCGGCTCCGGCGCACGACGTCGAGCGACGGGATATGGGCTAGCCGCCGCAAGCCGGCCTGGGCGTTGTAGCGGTCGATCTCGTCGGTGTTCTCGCTCCGGTTTGCAATGACGCCACCCACGCGCACCTGGTAGTTCTTCGCCTTGGCTCCGATCGCAGCCACGATGCGGTTCATCGCGAAGATCGAGTCGAAGTCGTTGGCGGTCACGATGAGCGCCCGCTGCGCGTGCTGCAGCGGGGTCGCGAAGCCGCCGCACACCACGTCCCCGAGTACGTCAAAGATGACCACATCGGTGTCCTCGAGCAGATGATGCTCCTTGAGCAGCTTCACGGTCTGACCGACCACGTAGCCGCCACAGCCGGTGCCTGCGGGCGGGCCGCCCGCCTCGACGCACATCACACCGTTGTAGCCCTCCACTACGTAGTCCTCAGGCCGAAGCTCCTCCGGGTGAAAGTCGACCTCCTTGAGGACATCGATGACGGTGGGCTGGAGCTTCTTGGTCAGGGTGAACGTCGAGTCGTGCTTGGGGTCGCAGCCGATCTGCAAGACGCGCTTGCCGAGCTTGGAGAAGGCCACCGACAGATTCGAACTGGTCGTGCTCTTGCCGATGCCTCCCTTGCCGTAGATCGCGAACACCTTGGCCCCGGTGATCTCGGCGGGGCGCGGCGCATGGTACTGCACGCTGCCCTGGCCATCGCCGTCTTGAGTCCGTTTTCCGATCTGCAGCAGTTCCATTTCGTTTCCTCGCATCGGGCCTAAGCGGCGCCCAGCGTGATCCCTTGGTTAGGCACACCCTCGAGCGTGTCCTCGAGTTCGTCTCCGGCGGCGTAGAGCGCGGCCGTTGTTTCTTCGTCGGGTTCCCAGTAGCTACGCTCGGAGGCCTCGATGAGGCGCTGGGCGAGCTTGAGCGACGCCTTGGGATTGAGCTTTGACAGGCGCTCGCGCATCGCTTCGTCAAGCACGTAGGTTTTGGTGAGCTCGCGGTAGACCCACGGCTGCACCTGACTCGTGGTCGCCGACCAGCCGAGCGTGTTGGTGACTTGAGCCTCGATCTGGCGAACACCCTCGGCTCCGTGCTTGAGCATCTCCTCGGCCCACTTCGGATTGAGCGAGCGGGTGCGGCTTTCGAGTCCAACCTGCTCCTCGAGGGTGCGGACGGTACCCTTCCCTTGGGTTTCGTCGCCGATGTACACCGGTAGCGCCTCGCCGCCCCGAGCCATGCTCGCGGCGCGGCCGATGCCGCCCAGGGTGTCGAAGTAGTGGTCGATCGTGGTGACCCCGAGCTCGATGGACTCAAGGTTCTGGTAGGCAAGGTCGACTCGGCTCAGCACGCTCTTGAGCAGGCCCTGCTGCTCGACCGAGGTGCCGTTCGCCCGATAGGCAAAGCACTTTCGCTTGGCGTAAGCGTCACCCAGCTCGTCCTCGTCTTGCCAGGTGCCGCCGTCGACAAGGAGGTTCACGTTGGCGCCATAGGCGCCTTCCTTGTTGCTGAATACTCGGAGCGCGGCCGTTTCGAGATCTACGCCATGCTCGACCTGGTAGGCGAGCGTATTGCGGCGCACATAGTTCAGCTCAGGGGGCTCGTCAGCGCTCGCGGCGAGCCATGCCGCCTCGGCCAGAAGCCGAGTCTGAAGCGGCAATAGGTCGCGGAAGATGCCGGACAGAGTCATCAGCACGTCAATGCGCGGCCGGCCGAGCGTCTCGAGCGGGATGAGCTCCGCCCCGCACAGCCGGCCGTAGCTGTCGAGCCGCGGTCTGCAGCCGAGCAGGGCCAGTGCCTGACCGATCGGAGCGCCACCGCTCTTGAGGTTGTCGGCGCCCCACAGCACGATCGCGATTGATTCGGGCAGTACCTGGCTCACCTCGCGGTGCGTGGCGAGCAGCCGCTCGGCCTGGGCTTGGCCCTGCCGCAGCGCCGCCTCGTCCGGAAGCGCGAACGGATCGAAGCCGTGCAGGTTCCGGCCGGTGGGCAAGACATCGGGATTGCGGAGCAGGTCGCCGCCGGGCGCGGGCCGAATAAAACGGCCATCAAGCGCGGTGACAACTGCGTCGAGTTCGGCGCTCTGCGACAGCGCGCGGGCGGTCTGGCGCAGCGTGGCGCACAGCGCGAGCGTGCTCTCGGTCGGCTTGAGGCCACCGGCCTTGAGCGCGCGCTTGTCGGACTCGCCGGCCACAAGTGCGGCGAGGGTGGCGTCGGGAAGCGGACCCGAGTCGTGAGCCTGCGCGATCGCGCCGAGGTACTCGACACGGTCGCTTTCGCTCATCGGTTCACCGAGCACATGAAGCCCGGTGGGGATCAGAGTGCGCTCGAGCTCGACGAGCTGGGTCAAGATCGCATCGAGGTCGCCGGCCGAAAGGTCCACGGCCTCGGCCTGCTCGTGGATGAGTGGCACCAAACGCGTGGCCTCGCCGGACTTGGGGTCGAGCCCGCGGTACCGGTCCACCGTTTCGCGCAGCGCCTGAAGCTCTCGGTAAAGCCCCGACCGGCGGATGGGCGGAGTGAGGTAGCTGATCAGCGTCGCGGCTCCGCGCCGGCGCGCCAGCGCTCCTTCCGACGGGTTATTCGACGCGTAGAGATACAGGTTCGGCAGGTCGCCGATGAGCCGATCCGGCCAGCACGCCTCCGACAGGCACACCTGCTTGCCCGGCATGAACTCGAGCGCGCCGTGGGTACCGAAGTGGAGCACGGCATCGGCGCCGAAGTCCTCGCGCAGGTACTGATAGAACGCGGCAAAGGCGTGGGTGGGCGCGAAGCTCGACTCATAGAGCAGCCGCATCGGATCGCCCTCGTAGCCAAACGCGGGCTGGACTCCGACCAACACGCGCCCGAAACGGGCGCCAAGCACGAACAGCGACCGGCCGTCCGTCTGGAGCCGCCCCGGCGCCGACCCCCACTGCGCCTCGATCTCTGCGAGATGGCGGCTTCGCCGGACGTGGTCGTCGACGTCAACCTTGGCCACCACGTTAGCGTCGGTGCCGTAAAGCTCGGCGTTGCCGTTGAGCACCGCGGCACGAAGGTCGTCGACGGTGTCGGGAACCTCAATGTCGTAGCCGGCCTCGGCGAGTGCAGTTAAGGTTCGGTGCAGGGACTCGAACACCGACAGGAACGCGGCGGTGCCGGTCGCTCCGGCGTTGGGCGGGAAGTTGAAGAGCACGATGGCGAGATCGCGCTCGGCACGTGGCTTGAGTCGAAGCCGAACCTGCCGGTCGACCCGATCCGCCAGGCGCTCGACGCGGTCCGTGATGGGCACCATCTGCTCACTGCCCGCCTCGCGGTCGCGGCCGCCAAAGGCGATGGGCCCGGTCGCGCCGTCGAGCTCAGGAATCGCGACCATGATGGTGGCCTCGAGCGGGGTGAGGCCGAGCGTCGAGTCCTGCCACTCGCGCACGCTCTGAAACTCGAGCGGCTGCGCAGCGATGTAGGGGACGTCCAGCTCGGCCAGCATCTGCTCGGCGGCCTTGGCGTCGTTGAAGGCCGGGCCACCCACCAGCGAAAAGCCGGTGAGCGACACCACGGCGTCGACCGCGACTCGGTCGCCGTCGAAGAAGAACTTGCGAATCGCAGGCCGCGAATCGAGCCCGCTCGCAAACGCCGGAATCACCCGGTACCCGCGCGCCTCGAGGGCGGCGATTACGCCGTCGTAGTGCCGGGTGTCGTGGGCCAGCACATAGGAACGCATCAGGAGAACGCCGATCGTACCGCGCGGAGCCTCGGGTCCGGGCAGCGACGAGACCGCCTCAGTGATCCGCTCCGCAAGGTCCGGGTGGTAGAGACCGTTCTCCGGATAGGCGCGGGGCGGAGCCACGTTGAGGGTACCGCGCAGCGTGCGCCGCTCGCCGTCGGCGTACCGATTAACCAGCATTCGCACCATGTCCGCGAGGTTGTCGGACGAACCCGACAGCCAGTACGACATCACGAGGAAGTAAGCGCGAAGGTCCTGGGCCTTGCCAGGAACGAGCGACAAGATCTTCGGAATCCGGCGCAGCATCGCGAGCTGACCGGCGCCACCCGGCTGGGACTTGCGGCCCCGCCGCAGCTTCCTCATCAGGCCGAGGCCCTTCTTCTGGTCCATGCGGAAGTCGCCCATCCGGGTCAGCCGCATGACCTCGCTCGCACTCATGGTGCACACCATCGCGTCGCAACGCTCACGACGAGCGGTGAGGGCCGGCAGCACGGCGCGAATATGCTCGTCGATGAACAGCATGCTCGCGAACACGAGGTCGGCGGTCTCGATGTCGGCCACGGCTGCGGCCACCGCGTCGGGGTCGCTGAACTGGGTGGCGGCGTGCAGAAGCAGTTCGAGTCCTGGGAGCTCGTCGGCGAGCTCGCGCCGGGCCCGCTCGACCGCACCGGCGATGTGGTGATCCAGGGTGAGGATCACCATCCGCACTGGCGCGTCGCTCCTATCGACCTTGGAAGTGGGCTTTGGCTTCATAAAGCGTCTCCAAGGTGATGGGTTGGTAGCAGCGCTCGCGCGCAAACTGCTCGGTGTTGCGGCGGGCCTTGCCACGAACAAAGAACGGGATCTTCTTGAGTTCCTTCGATGCCTCGGTGGTCCACTCGGGCGTCGCACCCGGCGCGGCCGAGGACGGGGCGGGCGTCAGGTTCTTGACGGGCGAAAGCTCGAGCTCGGTCGCCCGATGAGACGAGGTCCTGGTTGGCGACGATGGTGTGGGCGATGCTGGCGTCCTCAACGGGACCACCGACGCGGCCGAGGTGACTGGGAGCGGCACCGTCGGCGAACTCGAAGTCTTCCCGGAACATGCCGAGCAGATGCTCTTCGAGGCCCATCATCAGCGGGTGCACCCAGGTGTCGAAGATCACGTTGGCGCCCTCAAAACCCATGAGCGGCGAGTAGCGAGCCGGGTAGTCGTGGACGTGCACCGGCGCCGAGATGACGGCGCACGGTAGGCCGAGCCGCTTCGAGATGTGGCGCTCCATCTGAGTACCGAGCACCAGCTCGGGGCGCGCCTCGGCAATCGCCTCCTCCACCGTGAGGTGATCCTCGGTGATGAGCGCGGTGAGGTCGTAGCGCTTGGCCTCGGCGCGGACCGCGCGGGCCAACTCGCGACTATAGGTGCCGAGCCCGACCACCTCAAACCCGAGTTCTTCGCTCGCAATGCGGGCCGAGGCGATGGCGTGGGTCGCGTCACCGTAGATGAAGACGCGCTTAGCGGTGAGATAGGTCGAGTCGATCGACCGCGAGTACCAGGGCAGCCTCAGGCTCGGCTCGTCGAGCGTCGCGCTCGGGTCGACGCCGACGAACTCTGCTACTTCGCGCACAAAGGCACGGGTCGCGCCCACGCCCATCGGCACGGTGGTCGTGAATGGCTGGCCGAAAGCCTTCTGCAGCCAGCGCGCTGTGGTCTCGGCGATCTCCGGGTAGAGCACGACGTTGAAATCGGCGGCAGTGAGACGCGCGAGGTCGGACGGGGAGGCGTCGAGCGGAGCCACCACGTTGATATCGATCCCGAGCCGGCCAAGCAGCCGCGTAATCTCCAGCAGATCGTCCCGGTGGCGAAAGCCGAGCGCGGTCGGGCCGAGAACATTGCAGCTCGGTCGTGGCTTGGAATCCGTGACCTTCTCGGTCTTCTCGGTCTTCTCAGCCCCGCCGCAGCACGCGCGCGCGATGCGGTAGAAGGTCTCCGACGCACCCCAGTTCTCCTTGCGCTGGTAGGCGTTGAGTTCGACCGGCACCACCGGCACCGGCAGACCGAGCGCGGCGCCGATCCCAGCCGGATCGTCCTGGATGAGCTCGGCCGTGCAAGATGCGCCGATCAGCAGCAGCTCGGGCGAGAAGCGCTCGAACGCGTCGCGGGCCGTCTGCTTGAGCAACTCAGCGGTGTCGCCGCCTAGATCGCGGGCCTGAAAGGTAGTGTAGGTGACAGGCGGTCGCGCGCGACGGCGCTCGATCATGGTGAAGAGCAGGTCGGCGTAGGTGTCGCCCTGCGGCGCGTGCAGCACGAAGTGCACGCCCTTCATCGCGGTCGCGATGCGCATGGCGCCCACGTGGGGCGGTCCTTCATAGGTCCAGACCGACAGCTCCATCGCTACACCGAAAGCCGTTCTCGCCGCACGAGCGGACGGGTGAAGAGCTCGGCGAGGTCCGCCGCCTGCTCAAATCCTTGAATCGGAGTGAACGTGAGCTCGATGGACCACTTGGTGGTGAAGCCTTCGACCTCAAGCGGGTTGGCGAGTCCGAGCCCGCATACGACGAGGTCCGGTCGCTGGGCCCGGCACCGGTCGAGCTGACGCTCGACATCCTGACCCTCGCTCAGCACGAGATCGGTCGGCAGCGCCGAAAGCTCGTCGGCAAGGTGGGTCTGCTGCAGGTACGGCGTGCCGACCTCAAGCAGCTCCATGCCGAGTTCGCGATGAAGAAAGCGTGCGATCGGCACCTCGAGCTGTGAGTCGGGGAAGAAGAAGACCCGCTTGTGTTGCAGCCGCTCGCGGGCGCGGCCGAGCGCGGCCCGGGCGCGCCGCTCGGCGGGTCCAATCACCTCTTCGAACCGCGCGCGTTCCACGCCAAAGGCCTTGGCGGCAGCCCACAGCCACGCCCGGGTGCCCTCGACGCCGAGCGGAAACAGCGCTCGTAAATGGCGCGCGCCGAGGTCATCGAGCGCGAGCGCGGTATCCGCGAGGTAGGGCTGCGCTAGAAGATAGCGCGTGGTCGGCCCGATGGCGGGCAGCCCATCGCGACGCGCGGGCACGAACGAAGTCGTGATCCCGAGTGCCTTGAAGATGCGCGCGAACTGATCCTCGACTATGTCGGGAAGCGTTCCGACCACAAGCAGCGATTCGGGCGCGTTCGCGTCGCGTCGCTCCGCGCGCAGCAGCGCAGCCAGGCATGAGTCCTCGCCCTGAGTGAAGGTGGTCTCGATGCCGCTGCCCGAGAACGCCCGCACGCGGACATTCGAATGCACATCGCTGAGGCGGGCGGCGGCCCGGCCAAGGTCGAGCTTGATGACCTCTGACGGGCAGCTACCAACCAAGAACAACTGCTTGATCTCGGGACGCCGTGCGAGGAGCCGGCCCACCACGCGGTCGATCTCTTCGTTGGCGTCCGCAAGGCCAGCGAGGTCCTTCTCCTCGAGAATCGCCGTGGCAAAGCGGGGCTCGGCGAAGATCATGACCCCGGCCGCCGACTGCAGCAGGTGAGCACAGGTGCGGCTTCCCACCACCAAGAAGAACGCGTCCTGCATCTTTCGATGCAGCCACACGATCGACGTCAGCCCGCAGAACACTTCACGCTGGCCGCGCTCCTTGAGCACGTGCAGGGCGGGAGAGCTGGCCGCCGCGGTGGGTAGCGTAGCGGTCATGCATGCCCTTTCTGAGAGCGCTTGTCATCGAGGCGCGCGGCGCGAAGCTTCAGGATGAACTGACCGGCGTTGACGACGTAGGTCGCGTACGCCGCGAGCGCGAGAAAGAGCTGACCGCGCACGCCGAGCGAGTCGGTGAAAAGCGCCACCAGATAAGCGGTGTGCAGCGCCAGCACCAGCATGCTGAACACGTCTTCCCAGTAGAACGCCTCAGCGAAGAGGTAGCACCCAAAGACGCGCTTTTCCCAGATCGCGCCGGTCACCATGATGGTGTAGAGAATGAGCGTCTTCACGACGATCGAGGCCGCCGCGAGGTCGGTACCGGCCCCGGTCATCAGGGCTCGAACCACCAGCCACAGGCTGACGCCGAACACGACGAACTGCACCGGCGCCAGAATCCCCTGGACCAGCGTCCACTTCGTTTCGTCCCGGCGAAGTCGCTGTTCAGGGGTGTAGAGGGGTGGGCGGATCGGGGTGGCCAGGGGCTGCGAAAGGGTGCCCTCGCCGTCGAAGACGGACTTCACCGGCTGCAACATGGAGGGAGCTTCGCTTGAGTCGAGGTCGGGTGTCAAGCCAACTTGACGTCAATCTGACTTTACGCCCGCCGCTCCAGGTGTTAAACCTACTCACGAAGACATGAATGCCGTCGACAGCGTGGGCGCAGCCCAAACAAAGTCCAATAAAAACAGAAGCATAGCCCGAACCTTGCCGGAGCCCCGGGCCGTGCTTGAGCTGCTGAAGCCCATCACCTGGTTCGCCCCGATGTGGGCGCTGGGATGTGGGGTCGTGTCGGCAGGGGTGCCCTTTGGGGAGCACTGGAACGCCATTTTGGGCAGCATTTTGCTGGCTGGCCCGCTCGCCTGCGGGACCAGTCAGGCCGCCAACGATTGGTTCGACCGGCACGTTGACGCGATCAATGAGCCCGACCGGCCGATCCCGTCGGGCCGAGTCCCCGGCCGTTGGGGCCTGTGGATCGCGATCGGTTGGTCCGTGCTGTCCATGATCGTGGGCTATGCGCTCGGCCCTTGGGTCGCGCTTGCCAATGCAATCGGCCTCGCCTTCGCCTGGGCCTACAGCGCTCCACCGTTTCGGCTGAAGCTCAACGGCTGGTTTGGCAACTCAGCGGCCGGCCTCTGCTACGAAGGGCTCCCGTGGTTCACCGGCGCCGCTGCCCTCACCTACCAGCTCCCCGACCCGCGCATTACCTGGCTCGCGCTTCTCTATAGTGCGGGCGCCTTCGGCATCATGGTTCTGAACGACTTCAAGGCCGTCGAGGGCGACATCAAGCTGGGCGTTCGAACGCTGCCCGTGCAGCTCGGGGTGACGCGCGCGGCCTGGTTCGCCTGCTTCGTGATGGCGGTTCCGCAGGTGGTGGTGATCGGGATGATGGTCTCGATCGACCAGCGCTGGGCCGCCTACACGGTGGCCGGCCTGTTGCTCGCTCAGGTCGCGATGATGCCGACCCTCATCCGGAAGCCCCGCGAAAAGGCGCCGCTCTACAACGCCACCGGAACCACCTTCTACGTGCTCGGCATGCTGGCCAGCGCGTTCGCGATTCGGCAAGTGCTGCTTGCCTAGGAAAGACAGAAGACATGACCCACCACACCGAAGAGTTTGATGCTGTCGTCGTGGGCGGGGGCCCCGCTGGCGCCACTGCCGCCAACCAGCTGGCCAAGGCCGGCTACTCGGCCGCTCTGCTCGACAAAGCGGGAAGGATCAAGCCCTGCGGCGGGGCGATCCCACCTCGGCTCATCCAAGACTTCGAGATTCCCGAGTCACTGCTATGCGCGCGTATCAGCTCGGCGCGCATGGTGTCCCCGAGCGCCCGCGTCGTGGACATGCCCATCGAGGGCGGATTCGTCGGGATGGTCAATCGCGAGGTGTTCGACGAATACCTGCGCGCCCGCGCCGCCAACCACGGCGCCACGCGGATCACGGGCGCCTACGAACGCATCTCACGCGAAGCCGACGGCCCGGCCACCGTTCACTACAGGACCAAGGACAAGCAGGAACGCTCGGTTCGCGCGCGTCTTGTGATCGGTGCGGACGGGGCGCTATCGAAGGTCCGCAAGCAAGAGGTGAGCGAGAAGCCACCCGAGTTCGTATTCGCCTATCACGAGATCGTCGACGTCTCGAAGAGCGGCGCCGCCGACTACGACGGTGCACGCTGCGATGTGATCTACGACGGCAAGACCTCACCCGACTTCTACGGCTGGGTGTTCCCGCACGGCAATACGGCCAGCATCGGCGCCGGCAGTGCGCAGACCGGCTTCAAGCTGCGCACCTCGGTCCGCGACCTACGCGAGAAGTCCGGCCTCGGTCACGCCCGGACCACCCGCCGCGAGGGCGCGCCGATTCCGATGAAGCCGCTCAAGCGCTGGGACAACGGCCGCGACGTCGTGCTCGCCGGCGACGCTGCCGGCGTCGTCGCGCCGTCGTCCGGCGAAGGCATCTACTACGCGATGGTCGGTGGTGAGGTCGCCGCCCTTGCCGGCGCCGAGTTCCTCGAGACGGGCGATGCCCAGGCTCTGAAGCAGGCTCGCAAGCGATTCATGAAGTCGCACGGCCGCGTGTTCTGGATCCTCGGGGTGATGCAACACTTCTGGTACAAGAACGACAAGCGTCGCGAACGCTTCGTCAGTATGTGCGACGACCCCGACGTCCAAGAGCTCACCTGGCAGGCGTACATGAACAAGGAGCTCGTGCGCGCCAAGCCCGCCGCCCACATGCGCATCTTCTTCAAGGACGTGGCGCATCTGCTCGGCCTCGGGAGCCCGACGCGCGCCTGACGCGCAGACCGACTCAGCCATGCTCGAGGCCCTCGGCAACGGCATCCTGATCGACTTCGCGATCGCCATGATCGCGCTAGAGATGATCGCGTTGCTGGTATGGCGGGCCCGCGCGAAGGCCGGCATGCGCCCGCTCGACGTGATGGGTCAACTCCTGGCCGGCGCCATTCTGCTGATCGCGCTCCGCGCTAGCGTAGCTGGCGCAAGCATCTGGGCGCTCTACGTCCTGCTCGCGCTCTCGCTGCCGGCCCACGCCTTCGATCTGATTCGCCGCCTCCGCCACACCGAGTGATCGGTTGCCACAGCTTCGCTAAGCGCGAAAGCTCAGCCGGCCTCAGCTTTCGCAGCCCAGCTCAGGCAGTAGCCGTTGTTCTGCACGGGACCCGTGAACAGAACGCAGCCGCCGCAATCACCGTACGCGCCAGGCTTGAACTGAACGCAGTTCGCGCAGTTCTTACCTTCCTGGTCGGAGGCTTCCTTGTACTGGAGCGCGGTGCGCATCTGGGTCGAGGCCGCATCCAACGTGGCATCGCAGCCCTCGCCGCCCACGGCCTCAGCCGGCTCGGCAGGAGCCTCCTTCGCGCCGCCCGCGGCCTCGGCCGGCTTGGCAGGGGCAGGGGCAGGAGGAGCCTTCTTCGCGCCGCCGGCGCTGTCTTCCTTGCTGCACGCGGCCAGGTTGACCAGGCCTGCGGCGCCGAGGACTCCAAAACCGACTACCTTGAGGCTGTGACGACGTCCAATCTTCGTATCCATGAACACTGTTATCGGCCCATGAAGTGAGTGCGTCAAGAGCTTCTTCGGCCTCGACCGGCGCTTCCGCCGTCTAGCCTTCCTCGCCCGCTGGTGCCTCGGTCGGCATACGCTCGGGTTTCGGTTCCGCCTTTGCCGGCTGGGGCCAGGCGCGCGAGAGCGACGGGAAGTCCTGTAGCATCGACTGACCCAGCAGCGGCTTGTAGGCACCCTGGTGGCAGGTCATGCAGTTTGCCTTCGGGGCATCGCCCGTCTCGCCTAGCCGGTGCTCCGGGTAGATGGCCTGAAGCGGGTTGAGCCAGTGGGCGTTTAGGTTTCGGACCATACGGATGCCGCTCCAGGCGGTCGCGCGCCGCTGTGGGCTCTGCGACCAATCGTTCCACGAACGCGAGTTGTGGCAGCCAGTGCAGTTGACGCCGAGCGAGTTCGAGAAGTGCATCATCAGGCCGTACGTCCACTCGGTCTGCTTGATCGACGAGCGGTTGTCGTTGCTCGGGAACACCTCGCCCGCGCTCTGCACCCGGATATTGTGGTCGTCCGCAACCAGGAAGGTGCTGAAGGGATTGCCCGGCAGTGAGCTCGAGCCCGTATTCCCCGACGCGAGGTTCTGATTGGCCATGGCGCCGCCCACCATGCGCTCTCGCGGAGGGGTTTCATCGAACCAGATGTACTCGGGCACGTTCTTGCCTCGGTGGCAGGTGTAGCAGGTAACCCCCGTCTGCTGGACGTGGCCCTGCCAGTTCTCATTGATGTGCTGCGTCATCTGCAGCATCCGGCGCGACACAACCTTCTGGTACTTCTCATCGGATGCGAGGTTGTTGGCGTTATGGCAGTAGTTGCAGCCCTGTACGGGCGCGACCCAGGTCGTAATCGAGACCATCAACCGCGTGAACTCGGCCGTCGAAAGATGGCCGAGCACCTGGACGTTCTCGTAGACGTCAATGGCGCGCGCGCCTCCCGGAGGGGACTTCGGAATCGCCACCGGAACCCGGTTGTCCGCGATCTTCTCCTCAAGGTTTGAGATCGTTTCCGTGGTCTGCATCCCAACGCCCGGATACCCGATCTCGGACGTTTCCGTAGTGTCGTAGGCGGTGACGGCGCCGACCAGAACCAGAAACGTGACAAAGGCGAGTGCGATGCGCTTCATGGGGTCTCCGCGGGAGCGGCCTCAGTGGGAGCTTCAGTCGGTGCAGGCTCTGACTCGGTCGCCTCGGCCCCTGCGGCGCCATCGGCATCGGCCGCCGCCGAGGCTGCCTCGGCCGGCAATGCCTCCTCGGGCGCGGCCTCGACCGGAGCCGGGTCCGCCGGGGTGGCTTCGGGCTCGGGTACATAGGGGATTGGTTCGTAGGGCGCAGTGGATTCTCCGCGCATGCCGGGCAGGTTCGAATTCGACGGGTCAAGCAGCGGGTCCGGGGCGACCTGGTAGGTCTCCTCGTAGGACGGCGCGAAATCGTGCTTGACCGCCCACTCGTACCAGTTGTCGACGGCCGTGCCCGTGAGGACGATGCCGATCCCGCCAGTAAGCGTGGTCAACACCGCAAACCACCAGGCCCAGCGGTGAATCGACTCGAAGGTCGCGTTGAAGCCCATCGTCCAGCGCCAAAAGAGCGCACTGCGCTCGGCGGCGGTGCCGCGGTCGATGACCTGACCGACCTCACGCTCACCGCCGAGATGGCTGAGCGCCAACACAGTCGCGCCGTGCATCGCGAACAGGAGCGTCGACCCGTAGAGGAAGACGATGGAGAGGCAGTGGAACGGGTTGTAAAAGAGGTTGCCATACCGAATCGATAACGCGGCGGTCCAGTCGAGATGGGGGAAGATGCCGAACGGTACGGCTTCACCCCAGCTACCCATGAGGATGGGTCGGATGAAACCGAGGACAAGGTAGAGCCAGATCGCGGATGCGAAGGCCCACGCGACGTGGGTTCCCATTCCGAGCGCTTTGGCGCGTCGATAGGTACGAATCCACCAAAGGATGATGGAAGTGGTCAAAAAGAAGCCGGCCATGAGCCACCAACCGCCCTCGTGAAGCGAGGGGAAACTGAGTCCCGCCGACGGCGGCGGCGGTTCAAGCGCAAGCCACGGCAGCTGCCGAATGAACTCGGACAGACTCCAGTCCACCGACGCCCACATGTTCAAGCCGATGATCTCGAAGGCGATGAAGAAGCAAACGATCGAGACGAGGCCCGTGTAGCCGAGATAGATGGGGCCGATCTGCGGATTGCCGAAGAACCCAATGAGCCGGTTCATCGCGGTCTTCTTGATACGGAAGTCGGGATCGATCGGAGGCGGAACGTCGGGCGGTCCTTCGACCTGAATCTGCGTGAAGATGTTCTGATACTGGGCCATTTTGAATCAGCTCCAAACCGGAAGGTTTAGCCACCAGTTCCACCACTCGGGCCATCCCTTGGTCCAGAACGGGCCGCTGATGACAATGCAGATGGCGCTCCAGACGCCTGCACTGAGCGCCAGGAAAAGGCCGAGGCGATGAATGCCGAGCGCGCCAATCGAGTACCCGACGAAGTCGCGGAAGAACCCGTCCTCGTACTCCGCGGTGCGAACCTTCTCACCCTTCTGCGGGTTGAGCGCGGACAAGATCAGGCCTCCGTGAAGCGCGAGCGCCAAGGTCGTCGTGAAGAAGAACGACACCGCAATCATGTGCGCGGGGTTGTAGTGGAAGTGCAGGTACTGGTAGCCGACGTTCGACACCCAATCGAGGTGACTGAAGATCCCGTAAGGGAAGCCGTGGCCCCAGGCGCCCAGCAGAAGCGGCCGAAAGATGACGAGCGTGACGTAGGCGAATATGGCCACGCCGTAGGCCACCGGAATGTGATAGCCCATGCCGAGCTTTCGACTGATCTCCGCTTGGCGCAGCGCCCAGGAAACAAAGGCGCCGGTCGCGCAGATGGTCACAAGCTGCCATATGCCGCCCTCGTCGAGGGGGGCGAAGGCGAGGCCGTATTCAATCGACGGTGGCGCGATGTTGATGAGCCAAGGGTTCCAGGTCGGGCCGCGGGCAGCCTCCCAGACGATCAGCGCGGTGCCGAGCACCGTAAAGAAGATCGTCGTGACGCCAAAGAAGCCGACGTAGAAGGGACCGACCCAGAAGTCGAACAGATCCCCTCCGACTAGGGTGCCACCGCGAACTCGGTAGCGACGTTCAAAACTCAGCAGACTCATGGGGTTCTCCTGCCTTGGGGGACACAACCGCCTAGCCGGGCGTGATGGAACGGTAGCCCATCGAATGTAAATCTACCTAGACGCTTTTTTATGTCAAGCAAAGTTGACAGCATTCTCCTGAACACTGCGAAATTCCCGGGAGACGAGTTCGCTAATCGCTTTGGGACGCTGCTCGTGCAGCAGATGACCGGCGTTAGGAACCACTTCGAGGCACGCATTGGGCAGAGCCCTCAGTAGCCGTGCCTGCTCCACGAGGGGGACCGCATGGTCGTGCTGGCCCGCGATGAGCAGCACGCGGGTTCCGAGTTCTGGAAGGCGAGCAGTGAGCGGGGCGACGTTCCAGCTCGAGAGCATCGAGAGCACGCCCTCAATGTGGCGGGGCTGGGCCGCCAATCGCTCGTAGGCGCGAAGCTGAGCAGGGTCGAGATCGGAACCGATCGATTCGAGCAGCTGGCGAACCTTTTGGCGACGACCGACCCACAGCGAAAAGAGGCCCGACGCCTTCGAGCGAGCCGCGACCCGGGCCACCCTCGGGAATACGACACGCGACAACCCTCGCAGCGGCGTCGCAGCTGACGCGAGGCCCACCAACAGATCGGGGCGGACGGCGCCATCGAGCACCAGCCGCATCGCCACGGCGGCGCCGGCCGAGTGCCCAACCACAACCTGGGGCTCGTAGCCCTGGATGCGGCAAAGCGCCGCCACCGCCTTGGCCATCGCGTCAAGGGTCAGTGGGCGTTCGCGAAGGACGCGGCTCTCGGCGTGCCCCGGCAAGTCCGGGGCCACGATACGGAACCGATCCCCGAGCTCGCGCATCAGTGGCCGATAGGAATGGCTCGAGCTTCCCGTGCCGTGAAGCGCGAGCAGCGTGGGTCCGCGACCGGCGGTCACCACGCGAAATCGGATGCCATCGACCGCGACGAGCTCCTCGGTCTGATCGAGCCACGGCATGCGCGACGCCGGTCCGGGCGCGGCCATCATTTGGCCTGCCTCGCGATCGAGAACACCGTCCGCGAGAGTGCGGCCGCATTGAGGTAGGGCAGCGGCAGGTAGGTAGCGTTCATCTCGGCAGCAAGCGCCTGCGCGCGCGGGCGCGGACGAGGCGCGGTGTCGAGGAAGAGCGTGGGAATACCGAGCTCGGCGAGCGCCTTGGCGCTGTCGCGCGCATCGGTCGCAGCGCGGACCGGATCCTTGTCGCCGTCCCGCGTCACGTTCGCGCGGCCGTCGGTCATGACTACGACGATCGGCGTCTGGCCCTTGCGTCGCAGGTCCTCCGCCAACGTGCGCGCAGCATCGAGGCCGGTTGCGAGCGGCGTGGTGCCACCGCCGACGAGACCGGTAAGGCAGCGGCGGGCTCGAGTGAGCGAACGGGTGGGCGGCACCACGAGTCCGGCCTGGTCATGGCGAAAGGCGATCAGCGCCACCTGGTCGCGCCGGGCGTAGCAGTCGCCGAGCACTCGCTCGACCGCGCCCTTGGCCTCGCCGAGGCGCTGCATGGCGGCGGAGCCCGAGGCATCGACCACGAAGATGACACAGGTCTGCTCCCGGTCGCGATAGCGGGTGACGCGGAAGTCCTCCGGCCGGACCTGGACGTGGTTCGCGCCTTGTCGCAGCCTCTGCCAGGGGGCGGCAGCGCGAAGGGTCTCCATCACATTGAGACGAACGCCGGGTCCCGGGCGAGCCGCGCGTACGCCAGCCGGGCGGCCCTTCTCGAGAGAGGTCTTGTGCGCGCCGCGCGCACGGCCAGTGACACGGCTCGACCGCGCGCGGGACCGACCGGACCGAAGGCGATCGAGGAGACCCGACGGGATCCCGCTCTCGGCCGCTTTCACAACGCGATCCTGCAGCGGCTCGGAAGTATGGCTCCGGCTGGAATTGGTTTCACCGTCACCCTCGGCGGGCGGCGCCTCGGCCTCGGCGGGCGAAGGTGACGCCTCGGGCGGCGTCTCGGCCTCAGCTTCTTCCGGAACTGGAATGCGAGTGGCGCGCGGACCGAGCACGAGGCGGGCGGCGACGAGTACGTCGGCGTCCTCTACTTGGTCGGAGCCCCGCAGCGCGGCGTGCACCTGGGCCGCCCGGCCGGCCAGCATCATCGCGCGCAGCGACTCTACGCCCAGCGCGCCGGCGGCCTCGCACAGAGCGGCGAGCACCTCCGTGTCGACCTCGATCGTTCGGAGCCTGTCTCGTGAGGCCGCGATACGTTGTTGTTGCGCGGGATGCCGACGCACAGGCTCAGGGCCCTCGGCGAGCGCGGTTTTCTTCAGTTCGAGCAACGTGCCGCGATCGGCGTCGGCGAGATCGATCCAAAACGCGAGACGGTCGCGGAGCTCGTCGGGAGCGGGGGCTTCCTCGCCGACCGATTCGTCCAGCGCGATGACGCCGAATCGGCTCGGGTAGGACCGGCTCAGTCCGTCGCGCTCGAGGGCGGTCTCGCCGCGATCGAGGGCCGCGCACAAGGGATGTACGATGTGAGGCTCGAGCCGCTCCGCCATCGGTACCCACAGCAGGCCACCGTCTGCCTCGGCGAGAAGGCCCCGCTGCACGACCGCGCGGCCGCCGTTCAGCGTTTCCGCCAAGGCTAGGCCCCCGAGCAGCCGATCCTCGGTGATGTGCGCGGGCAACCGGAGCATGGTGCGGTTCTGCGCCGCCTCCAGCTCACGACCGACGCGATCGCGCACCGGACCCGAGGCACCGTGCAGCCACACCCCGCCGAGGCGATGTGGGTCGACCGACAGTAGCTCGGCCGCGAGTGCGATATCGGTCGAGTGGGTCACACCGAGAGGACTTCTGCGATGGCCTTGTCGATCCGAACCCCCGAGCCGACCTCGTCGAGGGGCGAACGGCGCAGCCGGTGCCGCAGCGCGAGTGGGGCCACGCGGGCTAGATCCCGGTCGCTCACCTCGTGGCGGCCATCGAGACTGGCCGCGGCGCGGCCCGCGCGAATCAGCGTGAGCTCGCCGCGAAGACCGTCGGTGTCGAGGGCCTGACACAACAGGCTCGCCCGCTCGACGATCCCATCGCTTACTGCAACCTCGGCAAGGCGCGCACGCGCGTCAGAGAGCCGACGGATCAACGTCTTTTCTTCGTCGGCAAATCGGGCCACGAACGCCTCCGGGTCGCGATCGAACTCCAGGCGACGCTTGACGACCTCGACCCGGCTCGCAGTGTCCGTTGGGGTGCGCACCTCGAGCGAAAGGCCAAATCGGTCGAGCAGCTGTGGGCGAAGCTCGCCTTCCTCCGGGTTGCCGCTGCCGATGAGTACGAAGCGGGCGGGGTGACGCACACTCACGCCCTCGCGCTCGACCACGTTCTGCCCCGAGGCTGCAACGTCGAGCAGCAGGTCGACCAGGTGATCTGGCAACAGATTGACCTCGTCGATGTAGAGGAAGCCTCGGTGGGCTGACGCAAGCAGGCCGGGCGAGAAACGTCGCTCGCCGCGGGTAAGCGCCGCCTCGAGATCGAGCGCGCCGACCACCCGGTCCTCGGTAGCACCAAGGGGAAGGTCGACCACCGGCACCGGAACCTCGACCTCGTTCCGAACGCGACCGCTCTCGTTGCACGTCTCACAGTCGGTCGCGGGATCGCAGTGATAGGCGCATCCGTCGACGACTCGCATGGGTGGAAGCAGGCGCGCAAGCGCGCGAATCGCGGTCGACTTGCCGGTACCACGGTCACCGAACGCCAGTACCCCGCCGATGCTGCGGTCCACCACCGCGATCTCGAGGGCGAGCTTTAGCTCGTCCTGACCGACGATGGCGGTGAACGGGAAGGTGGTCATGGCACAGTCTCCTTACTGGCTCCCTACGCAGCGAACTCGGAGGAGGCCTTCCGCGCAGCCAGTTTGAGCTTTGGCGCAGGAACCGAATTGATAGTGGCCTCGACCAAGCCCGGGTCTACTGGGTCGCGTTCGAGCTTCGGCTTGCGGTGGGCGCGAACCAGAGCCCACGTACCAAGCGCGAGGCCGCCAAAGAAGATGATCGCGGTGGTGGGCTCGAGGAGCAGCCACGGCTCGCGCAGCACGCCCCACTTGGCGAAGATCTCGATGGGAGTCCAGACAACACACATCGCCGCCACGGCGTAGCGAACCGCCGGGCCCCAGCCTCGCTGCTGATGCAGGCGCCATACGCAGTAAATGGAGCCAGCGACGGACGCGAACAGGATGCCCTTGGTCGTGAGCGAATACACGCCGAAGACGCTCTCGTCGTAGGCCCACAGCAGCAGCAGGTAGAATCCCCACACTGTGGTCGAATACTGGAACGCACTGCGCGGACCGTAGTTGCCGATGCGACCGCTCACGATCGGACCCCGCATGGTCGGAATATTCTTGCGCATCGATAGGAACACGGGGCACCGCGAGGACTCGAGAAACATCAGATAGGCGGTGATGAGGACGAGCGGGCCCCAAGTGTGCTTCAGGAGTACGTACTCGCCGTAGCGTGCGTAGAGCTGGCCATCGACGACGCCGATCGTCTTGCCGATGCCCATCGAGCGGCTCGCGAGGGTCAGCCCGTACTCGATGCCACCCGTCCAGAGCAGGTTGCCGCCAAAGATGCCAACGATCGACTGGACCGCGTCGCTCTTGATGCGAGATGTCGTCCAAATCAGGAACAAACCAGCCACGCAAAGTCCAAGCGCCGCGAGCCACAAGAACTGAGTTACGGGGAGCGTGCGGAGCGCGATCGTCTCGCCGGCCTCAGCGCGCCGCAGCGCGTCCTCGAGCACGGCCTGGTCCTCCACCGTCTTGGCGCTACGAAAGGCCGCGTCGATCTCTTCGGTCATAGGACGGTCGCTGAAGAGACGAGCCGACTGACCCATCGCCGGGTCTGGGTACTCGTAGGTTCGCTCCGCTGCGTTGATGACGACCATGAAGAGATGTGCCGCCGCCAGCATGAAGAGGACGAACACACTGGTGAGTGTCGTTCGCAGCAACGCTGACCGCTGGAGTCTCCGAATCATGACACCTGCCCTTGGCCAACCACTTGGGTTGCGTAGCCAAGCCGCACGTCGCGGCGTTCCTCCGTGGATTTCGTAAACGCGGTCTTGGCTGCGAGGTGCTGGGCTACGAAAAACCCGAGGGCTTCGAGCGCGAACACGAAGCCGTAGCTGAGCGCGGCCGGCACCGAGACCGCGGAGAGGAAATCGACGAGCACCGTGCCGAGGAAGCCGCCGGCGCCGAACGCGATCGCCTGCGCCGCACCCCAAAGGCCCATGCGCGTGCCTTCGCGTTCGCCGCGACCTTGACTCGCAAGCGTCATCATACCGGCGATGGCCGCGATAGAGAACACGCCGTTGGCCACACCGAGCACGAACACGTTGGCCTCGAGGGGCCAGGTACCGCCCAACGCACTGGCGGCGACGAGTCCGAGCATCGCGGCGCCCGAGGCGAGGCAACCGCCGACGACCCAGCCCTTGAGGTTCGCGATCGGCTTGCCCTTGAAGACCGTGGTGATGACCGCGACTGCGACCATCCCGAGGAAGACGCCACCGTGCTGCGTGCCAGAGAGCTTAGTGGTTTCGCCTGGAGTCCAGCCGTAGGCGACGCCCGCGAAGGGCTCGAGGATGAGGTCCTGCGCGCTGTACGCGAGCATGGAAACGAAAACGAAGATGGTGAAGCGGCGCGCGTCGGCCTCGCCCCACACCTGGCGCAGCGCCTCGCGGAACGCGGGCCGATCAGGACGGGCGGCCACGGTGCGTTCGCCACCGTGACCCTCGAGCCGGAACATGGCGAGGATGGTCAGAATGAACGCGGCGATCGACACGCCGCCAGTGACCGCGATGAGGCGCGAGTACGAGAACGGGTCGAGCAGCTTGCCGGCCACGGTGGCGGTGATCGCAAAGCCCGCGATCATCATGATCCACACGATGGTCGCGGCGGCCGGACGACGTTCGGGCGCGACGCGCTTGGCCATCAGCACCAACAGCGAAGTGCCGCAGGCACTAACGCCGCCGCCAATCGTCGCGTAGGCGACGAATCCGAGCGCAATCCCGAGTGGCAAGTTGTACGCCATCACCGAGGTCGCAAACGCCGCGCCGGCACCACCGAGCGCGAGGGCCGCCATGCCACCGATGATCCAGGGTGTGCGCCGCTGGCCGACGTCCGAGCCGTAGCCCATGCGCGGCCGGAACATCTGCATCGCGTGATGAGCGGTCACCAGAGCACCCGGCAGCATCGCCGCGAGCGCAAGCTCAACCACCATGACCCGATTCAGGGTGGAGGTGGTGAGGACCACGATGGCTCCGAGCGCAGTCTGGACGAGGCCCAGCCTAACGATGTCTAACCAGCTGAAGTAACTTGCTTCTTGAGCCTTCATGCGCCTCTGGATGACGTCCCTCGGCAGCCCGGGGACTTGTAATCAATAAACTCAGACACCCGAGGGTGTCAAGCAGATTGGACACATAAAACTGTCACTGGCATTTGACACGCATATGCTTCACAACCAGTCCAATGGCGCACTCTTCACTAGGCCCCGCCCTCTCCGGACCGATGTGGGAGCTCGAAGACCCGAGCTGGGGACCGCTAGCCGTGTACGGCCCGGTCACCGACGGGTCGCCTAACCAGCCGCCATTACTGGTGGTTCACAGCGTGAACGCCGCCGCCTCAGGTGCCGAGATGCGGACCATCTACGACGAAATGGGCAAGGAGCGACCGACCTACGGCTTCGACCTACCCGGTTTCGGACGCTCCTACCGTGGCCCCGGCCCCTACTCGCCGCGTATCATGACCGATGCACTCCTCGCGGTGGCAACCGAGGTGCAGCGGCGACACAACGCCCAACCCATCGATGCCATCGCGCTTTCGACCGCCTGCGAGTTTCTCGCGCGCGCCGCCACCGAGCATTCGGATCTCTTCCGCACCCTTGGTCTCATCAGTCCAACTGGCTTCGATCGCCGCGGTCGCCGCGACGGCCCCCCCGGCAGCACCCGCGGCTCGAGGGCGGCGCACGCGTTCTTGTCGATGCCTGGCCTGTCGGATCTGATGTTCGGCCTGCTCACCCGGCCATCGGTCGTGCGCTACTTCCTGAAGCGCACATTCGGATCAGAGACGATCGACGAAGACTTGTGGAAGTATTGCGTGCAGAGCACCGCCGCCCCCGGCGCCAAGCACGCGCCGCTCTACTTCCTGTCGGGCTATTTCTTCAGCGGCGACATCACGCCGATCTACGAGTCCCTCACCCATCCGGTGTGGACGGTGCATGGAGTCCGAGGCGACTTCGTGGACTACACGGGTCTATCGGCGGTTGCACAGAAGCCCAACTGGACCGTCACCGAGCTCCAAACCGGCGCCCTCCCCCACTTCGAAATCGAGGACGACTTCATGACCCGCTACCGCGAATTCCTAGCCGCCCACTGACCGAAGCGGAGCCGGTCCACCTGCCCGTGCCCCTGCCCTTCCCCGTCCCCCAGCCCGGCTCGTAACAGGTCTAAGCCTTCGCCATCCGGTACCCCGTACAAAACCGGACCCACCCCGCACGCAGCCGCCGTCCCGATAGCGCCTCGTACATCGCGGTCACCGACTCCCCATCCACTCGGGTGTCGATCAACGCGCGATTGTAAAACGGCCCATCCTCCAACGTTCGGACGGTGCGCACCGACGCCCCCGCATCGACCCGCGCGTCGCGCGGAAGTCCCCAGGCGGACCGAGCGCGAGCCATCAGCCTCGTCGATTCAATCGGTTCGATGTTGCCGCTGCCCGCCCTCACCCGAAACGCGTGGCTGGTCTTTGTCCCGGAGCGGTCGATCGCATCGTAGGTCAACGCCGCGCCCTGCGACGTGCGCGCCCGTGACCAGCTCCAATGCTCGAAGCCATCGGCGAGCGAGGTCTCACCGGCGTTGGCGTCGTGATAGCCGTGTCCGTGGAAGCGAAGCCCGAGCGACGGAAGGTCGACCTCGATGCGCCCCACCGGCGACACCGGCCACCAGCGGTGCTGTTCGTCGCAGTCGATCACAAGCTCTCGGCCGGTGAGCGCCTCGGGGACGAAAGTCACTCGACCCGTGATGGCGCGCCGAACCGGAGGCCCAAGCGGCGTCGTCCGCTCGTCGAGGTCGGCCTGCAGTCGATCCCCGACCCAGCGCAGCGAACTCCGCCCGATCTGGATGCCATCAGGCGCCCGGTCGCGGGAGGAGATCGCCCGCTCCTCGAGGGCAAAACCCGACCTCAAGCGAGCCAGGGGCGGCGGCCCGTAAACAGCCACGTTCATCGAGCAGTGCCGCTCGGCCGGTACGCGCCCGGCGCGAAGGTAGTCGGGCGAAAACGGATGTCCGACCATCGCGATCACCACGATCGCAGCCCGGCCATCGTCGCTTATCCCATCGAGGTAATGCCAGTGGTAGCCGCCGGGTGGGACGGCACGGGCAAACGAAGGTCCGCGCTCATCTGCTCGCCGGCCAATCGACCACTCAGCGTCGCCATCGGAACCCCCGGGCCCGGATGGACGCTGCCGCCCGCCAGATAGAGACCCGGGATCTTCGTTTTCGCGCCGCGACGATTGAGCATCGACAGACTCCCCTTGGACCGCGGCCCGTACAGGGCTCCGCCCGTGTGGGGGAACCGCGCGTGGTGCTCCATCGGCGTCGTCTGCACCACCGCGTCCATTTCTAGCGTCAAACCCAGACGCTGAAGCCTCTCGGTCATGATCTTCGTGCATCGCGTTCGCTCCGCTTCACCCCAGCGGTGAGGTTGGTCGCCGGTGGCCGGCGCATTAACTATCACAAGAAAACGGTCTTGCGAACGCGCCTCATCGTCGTCGCCCCGATCCTGTGCGCAGACGTAGATGGTGGGCTCGTCCGGCGCACGCTCTTCACGGAGGATCTGTTCAAACTCCCGGCGGGAGTGATCGCCAAAGAACACGTTGTGATGCACCAGAGGTACGCCCGAGGCGCGGCCGACGATCGCCCAGGTCAACGAGGAGAGCGAGCGGCGCTCGCGCGGCGTCTCACTGCCCGCACGGGCCGCGCCGAGGGGGGGCAACGCCGAAACGTCGCCGTTGAACAGCACCGCCCGGCCGCGGTGCGTCTGCTGCTGGGCCAAAACGCCGGTGGCCCGTCCTCCTTCGATCACGATTCGGTCGACCGTCGCCTCGTGAACGAACTCGACCCCCAGGTCGACCGCTCGCTTGCGCATTGCCGCCGCCACCGCGCGAATGCCGCCGTCGACGCGGAACACGCCATCGGACTCCACGTGCGCGATCAGGTTGAGCGTGGCCGGAGCCTCGAACGGTGACGAGCCCACGTAGGTCGCGTAGCGGCCGAAGAGCTGACGCAGTCGCGGCTCTTGGAACTTGCTTTCGAGCGCCTGCCACATCGTGCGGTAGGCATCGAGTCTCACTACGGTCAACAATCCTCGGGCTCCGAACCGCTTCACGATGCTCGGGAGGGTCAGCCGCTGCGACCTCAGAAAGTGAGTCTCCGACACCTCGTAGATGCGCTGGGTATCCCGGCAAAACACCTCGTAGTCCCTGGCGGCAAAGGGACCGAATGCCTCGCGCACCGCGGCAATCGAACGGTCGCGGTCCGCAAACAAGTCCATCTGCGTCCCATCCGACCAGTAGTGCCGCGCCAAGCGCTGAACGGGAATGAGGTCGACCTCCTCGCGAAAGTCGCGCCCGGTCTGAGCGAAGAGCTCTTCGAACACCCAGGGCATCGTCATCACGGTGGGGCCGGCGGCGACCGGCTGACCCTGGACGTCGACCGCCCGGGCCTTGCCGCCGGCAGTTGGCGCCCGCTCGAGGACCCGGACCGGGACCCCTCGACTGGCGAGATCGAGGGCGCAGCCCAGCCCGCCGAATCCGGCCCCCACCACAATCACGCGATCTCGCTCGATGCTCATGCCCACCTGTCTCGCTGGCTTGACACACAGTGGCGTCGAACCCTCGAACGGGATATCGCAGGTCCTAGTGAGGAGGCCAGTCATGACAGTACTCGCACCTCGCCGCGCCGCCGTAATTCGAAGTGATTTCAATGTTTTAGCGGCTGCGCTTCGCCTTCGGGCGGGCGGCATGCAGACTACGGTCTTCGCCGAGTGGATGGCCGCCGAGTGGGGATTCCTGTGCGGCCTGGCCTCCTTCGACGACGAGCCCCTCGAGCTCGAGCCGTACCAGATCGACGAGACCTCAGTGAGTGCTTGAGCGTCGGTCGTGCTCTTCAAGCGCGCGCCGCGGAGACGGGAGCAGATGACCGCGCCGCGGGAGCAGCGGGTCTGCTGAACCAACACATCTAGGCGAGCAAGATTGTCTTCGTCGATCCGAACTGAGATCACATGGGACTTTGGCTTGCACGCGCGACTGTCCGTCACTTCGTTGGCCCCTTCCCTTCGGAGAGGTCGCGGTTACGTGCCGCAGCCTCGGGTACCCCGCCTGCGCCGGCGGCTTGTGGCTTCGCTGAGAGCGTGAGAACCAAACTCGCAAGCTCCATCTCCCGACGCACAGCAAACTCAGGTGACGCGTCTTCTCGTGGAGGTTCGAGTCCTCTCTTCCGCACCCAAGCCCAGTGTGTTCACGCACTGGGCTTCTCTACGAGCACATCGAACCGACGGTGTACTCGCCCCGCTCTGCGCGGCTGCGTATTGCGCCTGGGAATCCGGCACCTCCGTGGACTCCCGCCCGCTCTCGTTCTCGCGAAGCGACGATGAACGGCTTGCGTCATTTTCCTTTCTGCTAGGGTTCCCCGCGACGTGTTGCATGAGGCGCGCACCCACTCTCGAACAGGACGGCTCCTTCAGATGACCAAAACGACTCGGTTTCTTTTCTGCTCGCTGCTGGCGGTCGGCTTCGCGCTCTCGCCATGGGGGCCTTCACACGCATCGGCCAAAAAAGCGAAGAAGGCGCAGCAACCGAACATCGTCGTGATCATGGGCGACGACATCGGCTGGTTCAACATTGGCGCGTACCACCGCGGCATCATGAGCGGCAAGACACCCAACATCGACAGCCTGGCGCGCGACGGCATGATGTTCACCGACTACTACGCGGAGGCCAGCTGTACGGCGGGCCGTGCAAACTTCATCACCGGCATGATTCCGATGCGCACTGGGATGACCACCGTCGGTCAAGCGGGCTCTCCGTTGGGCCTGCCTGCCGAGGCTCCGACGATTGCGACCGCCCTCAGAGAGATGGGTTATGCAACGGGGCAATTCGGCAAGAACCACCTCGGTGACTTAAACCAGTTCCTGCCGACGGTTCATGGCTTCGACGAGTTCTTCGGCTACCTCTATCACCTCGATGCCATGTCCGATCCGTACTGGCCCGGCTATCCCCAGGAGCTCCTCGACGAAATCGGACCGCGGAACATGGTGCACTCGTGGGCGACCGACAGAGACGACCCAAGCGTTCAGCCCCGGTGGGGCAAGGTCGGCAAACAGAAGATCAAGGATGCGGGTCCGCTACCGCCCAAGCGCATGGAGACGGTGGACGACGAGATCCTGAAGTACACCTTGAGCTTCATGGAACGGGCCAAGAAAGACGGTAAGCCGTTCTTCGTTTGGCTGAACCCGACCCGGATGCACATCTTCACGTTTCTCTCACCCAAGTACAAAGCACTCGAGGGCAAAAACAACTACGGCCTTCAGGAAGCCGGCATGGCCCAGTTCGACGACATCGTCGGCGCGGTCATGAAGAAGCTCGAGGCGATGGGAGTCGCCAAGAACACGATCATCGCGGTGACGACCGACAACGGGACCGAGGTGTTCACCTGGCCGGACGGCGGAAATACACCCTTCAAGGGCGCCAAAGGCATGACGACCGACGGCGGGTTTCGGGCGCCGATGATCGTGCGTTGGCCAGAGCGCATTCCGGCCGGCAGGGTGGAGAACGGCATCATCTCCGGCATGGACTGGTTTCCAACCCTGGTCGCGGCGGCGGGGAACCCCAACATCGTCGAGGAGCTCAAGACGGGAAAGCGGTTGGGAGACCGCGAGTACAAGGTGCACCTCGATGGATACGATCAAACCAAGATGTTCACCGGCAAGGGGCCGAGCGCGCGAGAAGAGATCTGGTACTTCGGTGAGTCGACCCTCGGCGCTGTCCGACTTGGCGACTGGAAGTACACTTTCATCGACCAGCCCGACGGTTGGCCGGGCGCGAAGGTCAGACTGAACATGCCCCTGATTCACAACCTGCGTCGCGATCCGTTCGAACGGTATTCCGATCCCAACTTTGCGGTCGGGTCGCCCGACTGGTTCATGGAGTTTTACGCACGAGAGTTCTGGCGCTTTGTCTTCGTGCAGCGTCAGGTGGCCGAGCTTGCCAAGACGGCGATCGAGTTCCCGCCGATGCAAAAAGGCGCGTCCTTCAACTTGGATGCGGTGAAGGCTCAAATCCAAGAGGCCATTCAAGCTCGTCACGGGCAGTAAAGGCCGAGGCGATTGGCGACGGTGGTGCGCTCGCCTAAGACAGGGTTAGAACCAGCGGGAAGCGGATGGCAGCGTCGGGAGCCCTGTCCGCGCCGCGAACCTAATCGCACCCCCTTGGGCGTTTCGGCTGGCCACGCCTCGTCGGTGCGACGAGACTGTCGAGATGCGTACCATCCCCGTGACGAGAACCTCCGCGCGGTTGGTGCCTGATCCGACCCGGGTGATCACCAAGCCGTTCACGCCCGGAAACGAACGCTCGGTGGACGGGCGTTCGCGCGTGGAGCGCATTCTGTCGAGGATCCTGGCGTTGTCCGAGTCAGAGGTGAGGACGACCTTGAGCGAGACGCAAGCCCGATTCTCCGCGCGCCACGTCGATTTGCGTTCGGTATTCGACACGAACTTCGCCGCCGTCGCAGCGAGACACGTCCCCGAATCGGATGAGCTCTCGAAGGAACGCAAGCTTCTCGTCGGCGCCTACTTCACCCACGAGTACTCGATCGAGTCTGCCGCGCTGAGCAATCCTTCGATCGTGCCGGCGCCCGACCAAGAGGGTCTCGCTCCGGGCGAGCAGCGCTTCATCTTGAGCTTGCGGGCCATCGGCGAGGGGCACATCTCGTCGATCGAGTTTCGCTCCGGTGTTATCGATGCGGGCGGCCAGATCGAAATGGAAGCGCCGAGTCGGCGAGCGAGCACCGCGCGCCACCGGGCTCCGGTCTACGAGAAACACACCTTCCACACCAAACTTCGTGAGCTCGGCATATACAACGAGATCGCCGCTACCGTGCTCGACGCGCTTCCCGAGCGTTTTAGCCTAGAGCAGCTCGAGACCATGATCCGGGAGGTCGATCAGCAACACGGTCACAGACCCGACGCCGCGCACGTCACCCGAACGATCCACTGGCTTGCGTCCTCGAACTACGAGAGCTCGTTCGCCTCAGACTCCAAGCTCTCCGAGCGTGTGCTCTTTCCGACTGGCCCGACCGAGAGTCACGGGATGGAGGATGCTCGCTTCGTCCGTTTCACCCATGACGACGGAACAGTGACGTACTTCGCTCCGTATACGGCGTACGATGGCTATCAAATCCTCCCGCAGCTGATCGAAACAGCTGATTTCGTCACTTTCAGAATCGCGACGCTGAACGGCCCGTCCGCCAGGAACAAGGGCATTGCGCTCTTTCCTCGGATGATCGACGGGCGCTATGCTGCGCTCGCCAGGCTGGACAACGAGAACAACTTCCTCATGTGGTCGGACAACGTCCGCTTCTGGCACCAGAGCGAGGCGATCCAGAGGCCCGAGCGTCCCTGGGAAATCACTCAGCTCGGAAATTGCGGATCTCCTCTCGAAACCGACGCGGGCTGGCTCGTGATCACCCACGGCGTAGGGGCAATGCGACAATATTCTCTGGGAGCCATCCTGCTCGATAAGGACGACCCTGCACGCGTCATCGGTCACCTCGCCGAGCCTCTGTTAGAGCCCGCGGCCGACGAACGCGATGGCTACGTGCCCAACGTCCTCTACTCGTGCGGCAGCATGATCTCGGGCGGGCTCCTCGTGCTGCCCTACGGTTTCTCCGACGTCGGCACTCGCATCGCGACGGTGCGCCTCGACGACCTTCTGGCGGAGCTCACCCGGGTTCGTTGACGTTTGGAGGGGCCGCGTTCAGCGCACCCTTCGCCTCGCAGTAGCGTCCGTATAGGCGCTGCAGCTCTGACGAAGGTGCGCGGTAAAACTCAGCGACATCGATGTCGATCCAGGCCGAGTCTGCGATGGAAGGGCCAGCGTCAGTCGTGGCGACTCGCTTCGCAAATGCCTCGACCACAGCCACCGTCGGCTTCGGGGAGTCGTCGGCACGCCATAGGCCGAACGAGCGCTCGTGTACCGCGAGATCCAGTGGGGGACGTCCCCAGATCGCCTCCGCGTAGTCGGAGTAACACCAGAGCATGGCGCCGCTGGTACCGCAGTCGCGCAGCGCGTCGAGGGCCCGGCTGACGTACGAAGCAGCCTCCTGCTCTTCGACGAGCGCGGGCCCGGACGCGGCGATGGCCGGTTCACGGTCTGGCTCACTGCTCTTGGCGGTTGGCACACCGAACTCTGCGAAGAGGACGTCGGCGCCGCCGCTCAGCCATCGCGTCAACCGAGCGAGGAACGGCAAGACCCGCTCATCGGTGGGGCCGTCCGCCCACGCGGCGTAGCCGGGATACCCGTGCATCTGCAAGAAGTCGCAGACCTCGGCGGCCTCGCGCGGGCCGAGGTTTCGGTCCTGCTCGAGGTCTTCCATGTGGAGCCCGAGCGTGACTAGAACGCCGGGGTCGGCGCCGCGAATGGAGTCCGTCACCCGTAACAGCCACTCGCGTGCGGAGCCTTTGTCCGGGGGGACTGCGCAGTTCGAGTTTTCGTTTCCGAGGTCCCATGCCCACAGAGCCGGATGCCCTGCGAGCGCGCCGGCGAGCTCACGTGCGAGCGACGACTGCGCTTGAATAACGGCGGCGTCAGAGTACCAGTTAGCGAGGCGCGACGCCGCGACTCGGCCTCCGGAGACGACGCGGAATCGATCGTCGCCCGCCTCTTCACCAAGAGCCCAGGAAGGGATCCAGTTCACGCCGCTCATGTGGCCCGTGAAGAGCGTAGGCATGACCGAAAGTCCGGCGCGGCGGGCCTGGTCCAGGGTCGTTACGAGGCGATCGATCATCGTCGAGTCGACGCGCAATGGAGTTGGTTGAAAGTCTTCCCAGGTGAGGAAGATGCGCACGGAGTCGAATCCGCACCCTGCGATGCGACCGAAGTCCGCCGCAACCTCCGCCGGGTCGAATGCGGTCCACCAGCCCATCGCCGTCCGAGCCGGCCAGTAATTCACGCCCAGCCGGAAGGGCGCGTACCCGGTCGAGCGCAGGTCTCTACTCACGCGCGGCTCTTGGACGCTGAGCCGTCTAGGATGCGCCGGTAGACCGCGATGTACTCGTCGACCATCCGATCCTTGTCGAATCGGCGCTCGACCGATGCGCGCACGTCCTCGGCATCCAACTGAGCGATCCCGGCTACGGCTTGCACAGCGTCGGCGGTCGAGTCGACGAGGCGGCCGTTCACGCCCTCCGCGATGATCTCCGGCATGGATCCGCGTCGGTTGGCGATCACCGGGGTCCCGCAGGCCATCGCTTCGACCACGCTGAAGCCGAACGGCTCGTCGAAGCTCACGAGGTGGAGCAGGGCGCGCGCGCCGCCGAGGAGCTCGCTCTTCCCCTCGGGCCCGACCGCGCCGACGAAACGTACCCTCTCGCCGTCGATATGAGGCTCGACCGCGCGCTCGAAATAGCCTCGATCCTGAATGATGCCGGCGATCACGAGTGGCAGACCTGCGCGCCGAGCGACGAGAATGGCCTCCTCCGTGCCCTTGTCCGGATGAATACGGCCGAAGAACAGGAGATAGTCGCGTGGGCCTGTACCGATCGCGAACGCGCCCATGTCGATACCGTGGTGGATGGTGGCCGCGTATTCGAGCGAAGGGTGTCGGTCGGAATCGCTGATGGAGACGTAGTGGGTGCGCCCGTTGTACTTCTGATAGACGGGGAGGATTCGCTCGGAGGAAAAACCGTGGATCGTGGTGACGACAGGCGTGTCCACGAGCCGAGAGAAGCTGAGGGGCAAGAAGTCGAAGCTATTGTGGATGAGGTCGAACTCTGATGCGCGCTCGAACACGGCCGAGATGTGCAGGCACTCCCACACCTTCGCGTCGATGGTCAGGTCTTCGGAGTATCCGCGCGGCGCGATCCCGACGAGCCGAGCCTTGGTGATCGAGTCGGCGGTGGCGAAGAGGGTGACGTCCAATCCACGCTGCACCAGACCCTCGGTCAAGAGAGAGACGAACTGTTCCCATGGTCCGTAGTGGTGCGGAGGGACGCGCCAAGAGATCGGGGCGAGCACCGCCACGCGGAGCGCGTGCGGGGCGCCGAGCGAAGGCGACTTCACCCGATGCCTTCGCCGGTTGGAGAGGAGCGCGCGTTCTCGTCGCGCAACTGCTTCTCCGAGTCGAGCGCGCTCATCTCGGTGAGCGCGATCAAGAATGAGAGTGTCGACTCGGCCCCTTGGTTTTCGTTCGGTCGATCTGGGTGGAGCCCGTCGAGGCAGCCCCCGGTGGTGGGGTCGTAGAGTGGCGCTTGGAGTTGGTTCTCACCCAGAAACCAACTGAACGCGCGCCACATCTCGCGCGGCCATTCCTCGTCCCCGGTGACGCGCCACGCGTCGAGGCACGCGGATATCGTGGCGCAGGCCTCGAGGGGCTGCTGGTCGAAGTGCGCCCTCTCGCCGTGTCGCGGGTAGAATCCGTTCGAGCCGATCGGGGCGAAATAGCCTTCCTCCGAGCGCTGGAGCTCGTTGAGCCATCGGAGGGACTCGAGTCCGGTCGCGACCATTTCTCGATTACCCATCTGCTTGCCCGAGACGATCAGGGCCTGTGGCAGGCGCGCGTTGTCGTATGCGATGACATCCTCGCACCACGCCCAGTCGTCAGCGCCGTGGGTCTGAAATCTCGACAGGAGCTGCTCGGATAGATGTTTTTGCAAGACCTCGACCGCGCTCTCTCCTCGAAACGCGCGCAGATATTCGTGGATACCAAGGAGCGCGAAAGCCCAAGCCCTCGAGCTCACGAGCTCTTTGACCGCCGGCAGCGCAGCGTGAAACAGCTCGCTGCCGAGGCTTTTACTCCCAGGTTCGCGAGCGCGACCCACCACGGCGCCGAGCGCCCAAAGTGCGCGACCGTGACTGTCCTCGCTGCCGCACTCTTCGAGCCATTCCCGGGAATACGACATGAAGTTTCGGAACCGTCCCGAGTCCTGATTGAAAGCGTGACTCATGAATGCGAGATAGCGCGAAGACAAAGCGCGGGTGGTCGGACGGTCGTCGGTTCCCGCATCCTCGATCAAGGTCGTCAAGAGCAGAGCGCGGGCGTTGTCGTCGAGGCAGTACCCGTCGTCGTAGCGTGGAACGGAGAAGAGAGCGTGCTGGAGCATGCCCGTGTCATCTGTCATCGCGCGCAGGTGCCCAAGATTGATCTTGGGCAGGTCGGTCAGGCGTCTCGTGACCGTTCTCGAAGCGATGAAAGAGCGGCGCAGTGTCGCGCTTTCCTGATGGGCTCGCTCGAAGCTCGTTACGTACTGTTGCGCAACGGACGGCCAGACCATGTTGCGCCCATATTCGGCCGCGCGCGCGCCTCGAGCTTGTAGCTTCGCGCGATCGTCGAGCAACGCGTTCACCGTCGCTCCTATCGCAGACGAGTCTCTGAACGGGACGAGGAGGCCGCGGTCGTCCGCCAGGAGCTCGCGCGCGTATCGATAAGGAGTCGAAACAACCGCTTTTCCGTTCCCCAACGCGTAGGCCAGTGTCCCGGAAGTGATCTGCTCCGGGTTTAGGTATGGGGTGATGTAGATGTCCGTCGCAGCCAAGAATTCGGCGAGCTCGGACGCGCTCACGAAGCGGTCGTGAAAGACGACGTGCTCTCCGACGCCGAGCTTGTGAGCCCGAAGCTCGAGGCTGCGCCGGTAGGCCTCGCCGTGCCACTCCTTCACGTGAGGATGCGTGGCGCCGACGACGACATAGGTTGCGGTCGGGTGACGCGCGACGATAGCGGGGAGCGCATCGATGACGTACTCGATCCCTTTGTCCGGAGAGAGGAGGCCAAAGGTGAGGATCAGCGACATCTCCTCGACTCCGAGGCGCTTCTTGCTGGCTCGACTGCTCGGCAAGCTCGGGATGCCGTGAGGGATGAAGTCGATCTTTTCGGCCGGCACCCCGTGCACTTCGCGCAAGAGCTCGCCGCCGCAGTGACTCATCACGATCAAACGGCTCGAGAGCCGAGTGACCTCGTCCATCACGAGGCGTTGTTCCAAAGTGGGCTCGCCGAGGATGGTGTGAAGCGTCGTGACGATCGGCATGCGCACCTTGCTGAGGAGCGCGAGGACATGGCTGCCCGCCTTGCCCCCGAAGATGCCGTACTCATGTTGGAGGGACAGAACGTCGAACCCGCCCACGTTCAAGAAGTCGGTCGCGCGGCGGTACGACGCGAGATCGCTCTCGGCGATCTCGAATCGAACTCGATCACCGTAGGCGTGGCGTCTACCAGCGTCGTTCATCGCGACGACCGCGCACTCGATGCCCGGGAACGTCGACGAGATCGCATCGGCGAGGTCCGTCGTGAACGTCGCGATCCCGCACTGCCGCGGAAGGTGGTTTCCAAGCAGCGCTACGCGCTGGACCACGCCGGGGTTTTCGTCTTTGCTCGTGCCCCGGTCGTTGGCACTCACTTCTTTCCGCTGAGTTGCGCCTTCGCGACCGCGGCGGTCGCCTCTCGGCGCTGTTTGTCGTCCTTTGTCTGCTGTTTCTGCTTAGACTTGCGGTTCTTCTGTTTCGGGGATTTGTCGCCCATGGTTCGCCTCCTAGGCTCGGAAGCGAATCGTAGATGGCGCGCCGCCGGATGAGAGCACTGTCGCACGGGGCCAGCGCTTTGTCTTGCCGACGTCAATCCTGCGCAAGTCGACCGATCTGGTGTTACCCGGCGCTGCCCCTCACTACGTGATACTCTTCGCGTGTGACCAGAACACGGATAGATGGCATTCTGCGAAGCGCTTGGAAGATCCTCCGGCTCGATGCAATACGTCGCGTGGTTCAACAAACGATCGCTGAGCTCGAGACAATGACAGCCCGACAAGTGGTCGGACGGGAACCTTCGCGATCCGAGGTCGAGCTAGAGACGGGATCGGTACGTGCTGCTCTCGACGCATGTTGCGACGAGCTCCGCGAAGGTTGCGGGCTTCCCATGTCATCCGAGGCGTCAGAGCACGCGCTCAGAATCCATGCCGCCGATGCCGATTGGACCGAAAGCTTTTCGAACGCTCTAGAGGTCTATCGCGGCGCGGCATGCAAGGGGTTGAATGCTTCCCTTGCTGCCCTGGCGTTGCCTCCCGAGAGCTCATCCGCGCGCGAAGAGCCCCGCGGCTCGACCGCGATGTGAGTCGCTGCTGACTGGGCCGCCTACGGTTCGGGCCGATCAAGCCGTAGCTCTTGAGCTTGCCGTAGAGCGTTGCTGAGCCAATCTGGAGTGGCTCAGCGGTACGCGTCCGGTTGCCGCCGTTCGCCTCGAGCGCGCGGAGGAGCTTGACGTGCAGGCCCCGCGAAACCTCACGCAAGCCCAGCGTGTTCACGCACTGGGCTTGCATGCACGTATTCAGTTGCTCAAGAGGAAGCGGAACTGAAGCGGAGGGTCGAATACCTGGGGAACGGGTATCGGCGCCTGGAAACGAAACGCTTCGCGCACGAAGACGGAGCCGACGATCTGATCGTTGCTCGATCTCGCGACGAGAACCCAGCCCTCGGTCACGTCGAAGTTGCCTGCAGGGGCATCGATCATTCGGAGCCGGAAGTGGTTTGAGCTCAGCGGAGCCAAGGAATAGACGCCGCGGGGCCAGGAGACTTTCTCCACAGGGATCGGATCGCCGATGACCGGAACCGTCGTGGGCCCGAGGTCGAGCTCCATCTCGAGGGTGGCCCCGTAGTTCTCACCACCGAAATCGGCCGTCCCGCCAACCACCATGGTGAAGACATATCGGCCGTCGCGAGTCCCTATGGCTGCCTCCGGCATCGAGATGAACTCGTTGAGGACAACAGCGTCCTCGTAGATGACGATGCCTTCGGTATCGTTCGGCAGACCCGTGCTCTCACCGCGACAATGGTCGTAGGCATCGTCCGTCAGCATGCCGAGGTCGCGTAGAAACGCGAGCTTGGTGAACACCGCAACCAGTCCTTGCGGAACGGTGACCTCGTCGTGCGCGCGCATCGCGATGCATCCGAAGTCGTTGGTTTCAGGCGCGGGCCCCTCGGGAACTCCTGCTTCACGGTAGAGGGGGGCGACGATTGGCCAGGTCGCGACCTCGGCGATGTCCTCGAAGACGTTCGTCCCCGCATATGCCGAAATGAACCCTCGTCCGGCGAGCTGTTCGGGAGTTGCCGACTTGAGGGCATCGATCTGTAGGTCGCTGAGCGGCCAGAACGCATAGTTCTGCGCCCAGCCTTGCGCCTCGAAGGATTCGTGGACGCGCGACCATTGCGAGACGAATCCGCCGCGCAAGCGCACGTTGTCGATGGTTTCCTCCGCAAGCGCACGCTGGGTCGGCGCCCATTCACCTTCAAACTGCGTTCGGCCTAGAGTCCCTTCCAAGAGGTAGGTCGTCGCGTGAGCAGCCTCGTGGATCACGGTGTGCGCGAGGATGGCGCGCTGGCCAGCGTCCTGCAGCAGCCAGCCCTCGTCAAAGCCCTTCCCGTCGAGGTCGAGCTCTCCGTTGATCAAGACCACGTCGCCCGCATGTCCTCCCGCCCAACTCACGACCTTGCCGCCCGTTCGCGGAGCCAACTTGACGAAGGCGATGCGCCCGACCCCAGCGCAGTGCGTCGCCGTCAGACGGCCGAGCGCGGAGCGCACTACCGCCAACTGCGTCAGCGAGAGCGAACGAAGCGGGTAGTCTTCGACCAAGCCGGATGGGTACCAGATCGCGTCTGAGCCGCCTTCGAGGATCAGAACGTGCGCGCACGCGGAGCCGGAAGCCGCCTGAATTATCGATTGCATTGAGCCACGGACCGTCGCGCTCTCTAGAACGGCGTCGCCAGGATTCGGGGCGTCGCGGCTGCTGACGACGTTGCCATCGGGCTCCACCACCGCGAGGGTCGCGACATCACCGGACACCCGCACGTAACCGACCGCGCTGACCTCTTGGCCGCTGAGGTCGATCTCGTCGCGTGCTTCGAGCGCTTTGGCCGACTCGAGGAGCAGAACCTCGGGAAACTTGATTGGGTGTACTTCGAGGGGTGAGCCCGTCGCGTCGAGTGCGGCGAGGGCATGCGTGCCGTCGACTGCACCCTGAGGAGGGCCGATGTCCGACGGGACATCGATCTGCTCGACCGATTCGATCCGAATCTCGCCGGCCCCACCTCGAATCACCAACACGCGCCAAATCGGCTCAGGCGTGCCGCTGGCAGTCACCACGGGCGTCTCACATCCAGGCACCAGCGCACACGCTTCGTCGAAGGTTTGCGGTGTCTGCGGCTCGGACTCGTCGCCGCCACACGCCGCGGCCAAGCAAAGAACGAACACACCGAGGAAGCGCCGTAGGTTCGACATGGAAACTGAAGGTATGCGATAAGGCGATTCGCGCCAAGCTCTCATGCCTCACTTCGCGCTGGCGTAGTTGTCGCACGGGAGCGGCGCGAAGCGTCCTATCGCCGTCGGGTTGAACTCGTTTACCCACATCTTCCCAGAAACAGGATCGATCGCGAAACCCGCGAACTGCTTGTCCTGAGACGACTCGTCGTTTTGCGCGAAGTCGGCCGGGTCGAGTAGCCTCACTCCAGACCAGTCCGACGCTATCAAGCCGAGGGTGCTTTGTACCGCGCCCGCGGGCGGGTTGGGCCAAGATAGGTCAGTGCCGAACCAGATGTTTCCGTGTGAGTCGTAGGCGAACGAGTGAATCTGCTGGTAGTGGAGGTTTAGCGGAACCAGCATCTCTTCCACGCACGGATTGCCGCCACCCGGTGCGAGCGACCGGCACTCGACGTCGAGTGCGCGCGCGATCGGCATCCGGGCAATCGTCGCGTCGAAGTACTCGCTCCAGACTACGTATTGTCCGTCCGGCGAAATCTCGATCTCCCACGGCCCGGCGCCCACGAAGACGCAAGGCTCGCCACACGTCCCGATGCCATCCCTGAGCGGGTAAATGATGACGGAACCCGTGTTGGGGTCGAGACGCCCGATCGATGTGCCCCAGTAGTTCGTGAACCAGACGAAGCCGTTGGCATCGGTGACGAGGTGCGCAGGGTGCATCGCTGAGGCCGGGAGTTGGTAGCGCTTGAAGCAGCGATTGGTCGTCGGCTCCTCGTATGGGCCGCATAGCTCGCCGTCCAAGGACGAAAGCCACAACCAATCGTTGTCGTAGGCTGCGGTGTCGGGGTCGAACGCGATGATCGTGCCCTGATGAGGCTCAGGCCCGGGAACGAAGTCGGAGTAGAAGCCTGCCTCGGCCGCCCACACGTAGTTGCGTTGCTGGTCCCAATGAACGCCAATGACTTCGTTGGCATTGCCGGGAAGGTTGTAGGCCCTGAAGGTTTCGGTGCTCGGTTCGTACGAGACGACGCGACTGTGGTTGGTGGCCTGGTCTCGCAAGCTCGCCCCGCCTTGGGTGAACCACACGATCTGATCATCATGGTCGAAGACAACGCTCTCACCGAGTACGCTAGTCTTCGAAGGCTGGCTCCGGTAGTGAAAGGGGTTGGCCGCAGCGTGGTGCGGAATCTCGATGAGTGTGCGTTCGGGACAGCTGAATGATTTGTCGAAGAACTGAAGGTGGGTGTGACTCTCGCCAAGCGCCCATGCGTTGCCATCGCTGTCGATGTCGATCGCCAGTGGCTTTCCGGCGCCGCCCGCCTCTGAGACCGGGCACTGCTCGTATGCGAGCTCGATGCAGGAGTCGATGTTGATTCCAGTCTCCACCGCAACTTCGTAGACCTCGCTTACTTCACCTTGCGCCCAGACTCGCACCTCTATGGTGCTCGAACCGGGCGGGAGAGGAACCACTACGTCGGAACCACCGCGCTTGGCATCGAGGTAGCGGACGCGCTCCCCTTCAGTCAGCACGTCGATCCAAACCTGGGCCTCCGGATCGGTTGCGACGCTGTGCACCAGCGCCTCGTCAGTGGTTGCCGGAAAGAGGATGCTGTACTTGGTTGTCGCTGGATCGAAGCCGCTGATGACATCGCGCTCATCGACGATCACGGCCAGCTCGGAGAGCGTGGTCGCATTGCAGCTCAACGGAGTGCTCGTTTGGAGAACGACGGGCGTCAGTGCGACAGCCAGGGCGTAGGGTGAGAAGCGGAGGGATGCATTCGTCGAGCGGCGAGTGCGACTGCGCTGAAACATGGCCCCTCCTTTGCTCCTCCGAGGCGCTGGCATCCCCAGGGACGGGTCGCGAAACGGTGATGCAAATCACGATCCGCAGAGATTCTCGAGTGTTTACGTAGCTGGGTTTCGGTCGCGTACGAAAATTCTGCGCTCTCCAATGACTGCAACGAAGGGGTTTCGCTGAAAGAGGGGACTCTCTCCGGGTACCCAAGTCCGCGGCATCGGCCGATTTGTCAGCCAAAGATCGACGCGACGAAATCGCGCCTCTCTTCGCCCTGCGATCCTTTTTGGCCGGGGAACGCAGTTAATTCAACAACTTACCGGCAGGCATAGCGTCCCCATTGGCTGCGGTTGCTAAGTCCAGGGCGATGGAGGACAACAAAAGCTCCGGTCACTGATCGGGGAGGAGCGACGTATGCAAGAGAGTTTTGAGCGCGGGTGGACCCAAGTCATGGGTGAGGGCCCCTTCGTGGCGGTTGCGTCGCACAACGGACATGCGCTTCGCCCAGAGGTGCGGGATCTCGCGAAACTGCCGGAGGAAGACCGCCTCCGCGAGGAAGATCCATTCACGGGCGAATGGACGTCGATTGCGCCGACCCGCTTTGTCGCAAAGCGCTCGCGCTTTGAAGTCGACCTCAACCGGGCCCGACACGAGGCGGTCTATCTTGGTCCGGACGATGCGTGGGGCCTCGATATCTGGAAGGAACCCCTCCCTCAGGCCATCGTCGATCGTTCCCTCAGCGAGTACGACGCGTACTACGCAGCGCTTCGGGAGGTGCTGGTCGGTCTCGAACGAGAATACGGCGCCTTCGTGGTGTTCGACCTGCACAGCTACAACCATCGCCGCGAGGGACCAGACGGTCCGGCCGCCGACCCGGAGAAGAACCCAGAAGTCAATGTGGGCACAGGCACGATGAACCGTGCCCAGTGGGCTCCCGTCGTCGATGCATTCATTGCGGCTCTCTCCAACTTCGAGTTCCAAGGGCGAAAACTCGACGTGCGTGAGAACGTGAAGTTCGTTGGACGGCAGCTACCAAAATGGGTCCACGAGAATTTCCCGAATACCGGCTGCGTCATCGCGATCGAAATGAAGAAGTTTTTCATGGACGAGTGGACCGGTGAACCCGACCGCGAGGCCATGCAAGAAATCAAACGAGCGCTCGCATCCACGGTTGAGCCGGTGCTTGCCGCGCTGAAGGCCAGAAAGAAGCCAAAGAAGAAGGCGAAGACGGGCATGGGTGCGCCGCACCGCGCCATGCGCCTCGGATTCGTCGTCAACGATGTGATGACGGAGCAAGCGGGATACACCACCGTTCGTCTCGCGATGCGCGCACGCCAGATGGGGCACGACGTGTGGCTCATGGGCGCCGGCGATTTCGCGTACGACGCCGACGAGAAGATCCGCGCCAACGCGAGATCGGTGCCGAAGCAGATCTACAAGAGCGGTGCATCGTTTCTCAAAGACCTGCATGGGAAAGCCGCGATTCAGCAGCGCGTGACCGTGGATGACCTCGACGTTCTCATGCTTCGGAACGACCCTTCGACCGACGCAATCGCTCGACCGTGGGCAGCCAACATCGGCATCCAGTTCGGCCGCGTAGCGATGCGTCATGGCGTGGTCGTTCTCAACGATCCCGACGGGCTGTCGAGGGCATCGAGCAAGATGTACTTCCAGACCTTTCCGGCTGAAGTCCGCCCGTTGACGGTCATTTCTCGGGATCGGGCCGACATCAAGGCCTTCGCCAAGGAGCGCGGGACCATCGTGCTCAAGCCGCTTCAGGGTTCGGGGGGAGCCGGGGTCTTTCTGGTGCGACCCGACGACGTGCCCAACTTGAACCAAATGATCGACTCCGTATCACGTGATGGTTTCATGATCGCCCAGGAGTACCTGCCTGAAGCCGCGCACGGGGATACGCGCTTGTTCGTCATGAACGGCGAGGCCCTTCGGCACCGAGGGAAGTACGCTGCCTTCCGTCGTGTCCGCCAAGGCGGCGACATGCGATCGAACATCCACGCGGGAGGGCGCCTTGCGCGTGCCGAGATCGGCCCCGAAGCGCTCAGGCTCGTCGAGATCGTGAGACCGAAGCTCATGCGTGACGGGATGTTCCTGGTCGGCCTCGACATCGTCGGCGACAAGTTGATGGAGATCAACGTGTTCAGCCCCGGTGGGCTCGGAAGTGCTCAGAAATTCGAAAACGTGAACTTCTCCGAGGCGGTCATGCAGGCCCTCGAGCGCAAGACGCGGGCGATGGAATACTACGGACGCCAGTTCGACAACGCCAGCATGGCGATCATGTAGCAGTATGGACGGCAAAGAATCCCGAGCGGCAAGCCCTGAGGCATCCGGCCGGGCAAAGAAGAAGCGGCCGACGAGCTCGTCGGAGAAGACGCCTGCTTCGAAGACCGCAACGATCGCCGACGCCATCCGAGAGCGGGTGGCGGGCGGAGCGCGCTTACGACGAACACTGCGCGACTCTGGAAGGCTCCATATCGACCGGCCTCTGCCGTTCATTGCGGTTCACGTCGAGCCTGTCGACCGACCGGACGCCGGCACGAATCAACTCGTAACCACCGAGGCCTCCTACCTCTATACGTCCGCCGACAACCGCGGTCGTAGGCGTGCCGCGACGCTGGTCCAAGCGCTGGCCGAAACAGTTCAGCCGGCGTTTGGCAACCAGTTTCTGATTCTAGCGATCTGTTCTCGTCCGCCCGAGCATCCGCCGGTCGTCGAAAGCTCGAAAGAGAGTCCCCGTCCTGCCTTTCGATTGTTCAGCTCGGCTCCGGGCTACAACATCGACTCCATCATCGAGGTGCTCGAACGGCATCTGAAGGCGGTCGAGATGAATGGACGACGCGCGGCTGTGGAAGTCGTCCAGAACGGAGGAGAGTTCCCGCATCGTGACCGGCCGCTCCTGAAGAACGACGTCATGCGCCGCCTTGGCTGCGCGCAGATCACGATCGAAGTCGAACCGATCTATCAGATGGCCGGCGGGAAGGACGTCTACCCGGCCGTGCTCAAGAACCTCCGGCGCCGACTTGGTCCCGCCCTCAAGCACGCGTTCTTCTATTTTGCCGAGCGCGACACGAGCCTTCGCCCCAAGAACTTCCAGTCGTTGGGGCGACGCGCGCTCGTGAGAGCCGTTTGGGAGGTCGACGCCCAACTCGACGAGGTCGCATCCCGCTTCGATCTCTTGCTCGAGGTGAACCCAATCAATACCGAAGCGGTGTGGAACGGTTTTCGAAAGAGCCGCTTCGAAAAAGTGCCTCCGTTTCGGTATCGCCCCCTCTCGGTCGATCCTGTCCTCGCGAAGCGCAAGCTGTATGCAATTCCGCTAGAGAAAATTGAGGACCCTACGATCTCGTTCTTGTTCAGCCAGAAGCAAGAAGAGCTCGACCGGCAGCTCACGATGCTGCACGACCGCGGCACTTCGCGGTTTCTGCTTGGAAGCATCTTGCTCTATGAGCGGGTCTCGAAGGAGCTCTTGCGTTCAGCAGAAGAGATCCTCGAGCAAATCCCGAGCACGACACGATCGCATGGCGGCGGCCGCACGATTCCAGCGGAGGAGTTTGCACAAAAAGCGAGGGAGGAAGTCGCTTACTATCGCGAGATTTGGGACGGGGTCGATGCGACCGTCGAAGTCATCCCTGGCGTGAGCTCGGGTCTGATGGTGTCGAAAGGCCGCTTGTTGGTTCCTTCGCGCTCGAGGATTCCATTGAACCGAGTCGACGCGCTGATTCAGCATGAGATAGGAACGCACCTGGTCACGTACTTCAACGGCAAGGCACAGCGATTCACGCAGCTCCGAAGCGGCTTTGCAGGGTACGAAGAGCTCCAAGAGGGAATCGCTGTGCTCGCCGAGTACCTCGCCGGTGGAATGACCCCCGCAAGGCTGCGTACCCTCGCAGCACGCGTCATCGGCGTGGACGCTCTGACCAATGGCGCATCGTTCGTCGATGTGTTTCGTCTCTTGTGTCGATATGGCTTCTCTCGCCAACAAGCGTTCAACGTCACGATCCGCGTCTTCCGCGGCGGCGGCCTCGTCAAAGACTGCATCTACCTTCGAGGGCTCCTGACGGTCCTCGAGTATTTGCGTGACGGAGGCGAGTTCGAACCCCTCTTCATCGGAAAGATCGCCGCCAAACACATTCCGATCGTGCGCGAGCTCCAGAGCCGCCACGTGCTCGAGCCCCCGAAATTCTTGCCGCGTTTCGTCACTCGCCCCGAATGCCAGGAACGCCTGCAGCTCGTTCGCCAGGGCCTGAACGTTTACGAGCTCCTCGAATAGCGGACTAGCCGGGCGGCGGGGCCGGGGCCTCTGACGACGTGGTCGTCGCCGCGGCGTGAAGCTCTTCGAACTGCTCGATGATGCCTTCGATGATGTTGTGCACGTCGGGGAGCGCATCCCAATCGGAGTTGAGGCCCCAGAAGACCCGTCCGTCGTAGCTGAGGACCGCGATCGCGAGGGCCTGGTTCGAGAACATCGGCAACATTGGATAGAGGGCCGTCATCTTCGACTCGAGAAAGTAGAGTGGGAACTGGGGGCCAGGGACGTTCGTGATCGCGACGTTGAAGGGACGGTTGCGTGTGGCGCTGCGACTCAGCTGGGTGAAGAAGCGGCCACCGATCTTGTCGGCGAGGCTTTCGAGCCAGGCCACGCCGAGCGCTTGTTTGGAGCCCTTGAGCTCTTGCATGGTGTGCATGACGCTTCGGAGCCGCGCGATGGGATCGCGTTCACCGACAGGGAGCTCCGCCATGATCATGGCGACCTGATTGCCGAGCTTCTTCGATTTCTTGCCACGCACGCTCACCGGAATGAGCGTTCGGAAGTCGATGTTCGTCGTGGAGGTGCGGTGCTCGCGCAGAAAGTGTCCGAGCGCGCCAGCCGCTGTTGCTAGAACGACGTCGTTGACCGTCCCGCCAAGCTCGGCTTTCGCTTCCTTGATTTGCCGGAGTGAAAGCTCCGTCCAGTCGAAGCGGCGATGCGGGCCGATGCTCTTGGGGTTGAATGGCGTATTCGACGCCGGCCGCCAACCGAGCTTCGAAGCTTCCATGAGCCCTTCGATCACATCGCGCGCGCCGTCGAGCGCCTCGGTCGGCTCGCTGAGCGGGGCGAGCAGCTCGAGCGGAGCGCGGAACCGACGGCTCACCTCCGCCTTGAAGAGCTCGAGGCCGCCGGGCGCGGGCCTCGCCTCCCACGGAGGAGGCCTGCCCTTGCGCTCGAACGGTTGAAGGCCCAGCAGCGTCTGGATGATCCCAAGGCCCGAAATCCCATCGGCCATGCAATGGTGGATCTTGATGACGATGGCGAACTGGTCGCCCTCCAAACCGTCGACGACCCAGGCTTCCCAGGGCGGCTTCTCCATGTCGAGGGGGAGCTCCAGCAAGTAGCCGCAGACACGCTTGAGGACCCGCTCATCGGCGGGCTGCGGGAGCGCGATCTGTCGGATGTGGTAGCGAACGTTGAAGCGCGGATCGTCAACCCAGACCGGATGGTCGAGAAACGGGACTTTCACGATGCGCTGCCGATAGCGCGGCACGGTCTCGAACGACCACTCGTAGTTGTTGAGGATTCGCTCGAAGTCGAGGCCACCACCGCCGTTGCGGAGCGGCTTCGCGTCGAACACCATCACAGCGGCCTCGTGCCAGTGGGCGTTGTGCTCTTCGAACCCTAAGAAGGAGGCGTCGAGGGCAGAGAAGCGCTCATAGTAGCTTTCGGGCATCGTCAGTAAAACTGGGTAACATAGGAAATATGCACATGCGAAACGCTTTGTTGGGGGTTGCTCTCGTTTGCGCGATGGTCGCTGGATGTGGCGACGATGGCTGCAGCGGAAACGGTTGCGAAGGCGCTGCGGGAAGCGGGGGCACTGCCGGAAGCGGGGGCACTGCCGGAGGCGGGGGCACTCCCGGAGGCGGAGGAGTCGGCGGCGGCATCACTGAGATCGAGCTGCAAGTCGAAGATTACATCACCGGGCTCGAGCGGCCGTGGGACATCGCATGGCTCCCGAACGAAACCGTGTTGGTGACCGAGCGACCGGGCCAGCTCAAAGTCTACGTCGATGGCGTGGGCGCCGACCCCGTCGTCATCCCGCTCACCGATGTCGTGTCGACAGGTGGCGAGGGCGGCATGATGGGCCTCGAGGTCGACCCCAACTTCGCGGACAACGGGTACATCTACATCTGCATGGCATCGAGCGCGGGCGCAGAGAACGACGTGCGCGTCGTTCGACTGGAGATGAGCCGGCCGAACGCGGCCTCGGTCGAGGACCGACTGGATATCGTCACCGGCATGCCCCACAACGATAGTAGCAACGGCCGGCACAGCGGTTGCCGGCCACGCTTCGGTCCAGATGACGCCCTGTGGATCGGAACAGGCGATGCAGCATTCGGAACCACGCCCCAGGACGACGACTCGCTAGGCGGCAAGGTGTTGCGCGTGAACCGAGATGGAACCGCCGCGGAGGGCAACCCCGGCGGACGACTCTGGTACTCGAAGGGCCACCGAAACATCCAAGGCATGGCTTTCCGCTCGGACGGGATCGGGATGTCGGCGGAGCACGGTCCATCGGTCGACGACGAAATCAACGCGCTCGTCGCCGGCAACTTCGGCTGGGATCCGGTCCCTGGGTACAACGAATCCGTTCCGATGACCGACCTCGGCAAGTTCCCCGACGCGATCGAAGCCGCATGGTCGACCGGCTCGCCAACCCTCGCCTTGGCCGGCGCGACCTTCATCGAAGGCGCAGCGTGGGGGAACTGGAACGGCGTCCTCGCGGTAGCGACCTTGAAGGCTGCGCACCTCCACGTCTACGACGTCGACTCGGAAGGAAACGTGGCGAGCCGTGGCCGCTTCATCGAGGACGAAGGGCGGCTCCGGACGCCCCGACAGGGACCAGACGGGCTGCTCTACATCGCAGCCGACAGCGGCCTAATACTGCGCGTCACGCCGGTTCCGGTGGACTAGACCGTCGGGCAGATCGGACCTATCTACTCGCTGGGTAGGTGTACATGGACGAGCAGCAGATTGACGACCAAACGAACGGCGAGGCGCAGCATCAAGCCGATGACGCCCCTTCCGCACAAGAGGTCAACGCGAAGCGAAGTGAAGCGACCGCGGAGCTGAAGCAAGAGGTCGCTACGCTCGAGGAAAACCTCGGCCAGACCTCCGATCCACTGACCCCTTCCTCCATGAGGAAGAAGGCGCTTCGCCGCTACCTGCGGGAGGAAGAGCTCAAGCCGTACCAGGCCGAGCTCATCAAGATGCAGCAGTATCTCGAGCAGAGCGGCACTCGCATGGTCATCTTGTTCGAGGGCCGTGACGCTGCCGGCAAGGGCGGCACGATTCGCCGGGTCACGCGCTACATGAACGAGAAGCACTACCGCGTCGTGGCGCTCGGCAAGCCCACCGAGCACGAGCGTACCCAGTGGTTCTTCCAGAAGTACATCCAACAGCTTCCGCGGGGCGGCGAGGTCGTGCTCTTCGATCGCAGCTGGTACAACCGCGCGATGGTCGAGCCTGTCTTCGGCTTCTGCACGGAGAAGGAGTACAAGAACTTCATGCGTGGGGTGACCGGCTTCGAAAAGGACCTCGTTCGTCAGGGCACGGTCCTGATCAAGCTGTACTTCAGCGTCACCAAAGAGGAGCAGGAGCGCCGCTTCGGGCGCCGTAAGGCCGACCCGCTCCGACAATGGAAGCTGAGCGAGGTCGATGTCCAAGCGCAGGAGCGATGGGACGAGTTCACGAACGTGAAGTACGAGATGCTCAAGCGGACCCACACGACCCACGCGCCGTGGAAGATCATCCGCAGCAACGACAAGCATCAGGCCCGCCTGAACGCGATCAAGGTCATCCTCAACTCGGTGCCCTACGAGCGGCTCGACGCCTCTCTCGATTTCGTTCCTGACCCTGAGATCGTGATCTCCGGGTCGCGCGAGCTCGAGAAGATGGAAGCGCAGCGCCTACGGGGCGGGAAGTTCTTGTCATAGCGAAGGTGAGCGCCGACTTCTACGCGATCGTCAACCGGGCCGCGGGCGGTGGGCGCGCCGCGCGCAAGGCACCCGAGGCGCTCGCCACCTTGGAGCGCAACGGCGTTTCGCTCGAGGTGGCTTTCACCGAAGCGCCCAAGCACGCGAGCGTTCTTGCGCGCGAAGCAGCGTCACTAGGAAGGCGACGCTTTTTGTCGGTGGGCGGCGACGGAACCGCATCCGAAGTGGTCAACGGTTTGATCGGCGCCGGGGTAGCCGGGGAATGCGAGCTCGCCATGCTTCCGCTCGGCACCGGAAACTCCTTCCTTCGAGACTTTGGAATCACCGATGCGGAGGCGGCGTCGCAGGCCATCTGTCGCGGCGAGAGCCGTTTCATCGACGTGCTTCGCCTCCACCACGCCGGCGGCGAGATCCATTTCATCAACACGATGGGCACGGGCTTCGTCGCGAGCGCCGGGGAGCTGACCAACGCGCGATTCAAGTTCCTAGGTGCGGCAGGCTACGTCGCCGCCGTCCTGGTCTGCATCGCTCGTCTTCGCTATGAGCGAAACACACTTAGATACGGAGACGAGATCGACGATGCCGAAACGGTGCTCACGTCGTTTTCCAACAGCCAATACACCGGTGGCACGATGTGGATGGCGCCCGATGCAGACGCGAGCGACGGCTTGCTCGACGTCGTACGCGCGGGCCGCCTCGGCAGAGGCGAGCTCAGCGCAGCATTTGCCAAGATCTTCAAGGGGACACACACGCAGCTCGAGAAGGTGTGGACGCGGAAGGTCGATCGCGTCGACTTCGTCCGCCCTACCCACCAAGCGGTTCTAATCGATGGAGATCTCTTTCACCTGACTCCTCGCTCGATCGACGTATTGCCGACGGCGATCCGCCTCATCGCATGAATGACGACGCGACATTGACGGACCGGGTCGCGAGCGTCTTCATCTGGATCGTTGCCGGCGGCTTTCTCGTCCTCATGCTCCCACTGCTCACGGTCTGCCATCGCGTCTTCGGGCCCGATCGGGTTCAATTTCTCGATCGGTTCTACGCGCGAACGCAGCTAGCCCTCACGTTCAACCGGCAGGTCCATCACGTGCACCCCGACGTGGACCCATCAACGGAATACATTTTCATCCAGAATCATACGAGCCACCTCGACAACATCGCGCTCTACACGGCCACCCCGCACTTCAAGCAGGGCATCGAGCTCGAGACGCACTTCGACTATCCTTTTTACGGTTGGTTCATGAAGGCGCGCGGAACGATCCCAGTCCCAAGGGATCGACAGGGCGCGCTCGAGGCGCTGCGGCACGCGGTTCGAGTGGAGGTCGACAACGGCCATTCGATTCTCGGTTTCCCGGAGGGGCATCGAACACGAACGGGTCGCGTCGGGCAGTTCTATGACGGCATCTTCCGGATCGCGATCGAGCTCGGGATCCCCGTGGTTCCGGTCGCCGTGACAGGGCTGTACGACGTCCTTCACAAAGGATCCCTCGTCATCCGGCCCGGCAAGGTGATCAGCGTCTTCGTGGAGCAACCGATTCGCACCGACGGGCTCACCGAGGAGGACATCGACGCGCTTCGCGAGGAGGTCAGAGCCGTGATCTCCGCCAGGGTGAACGCATATTTCGACGCCAAAGCCTAGTCACGTTCAGGCTTGCGGCGACGCGCCCGGCGCGTGACGGCTTTGAAAACCCGCTGGAACATCGCGGCGTCTTTCGAGAGTGGCTCGCGCTGGTCTTTCTTGTCTCCGGACTCGGGGTAGAGCTGATACGCGGCGCTCAGGACGCGGTCGATCGCCTTGGGCGCGACGCCGTACGCGAACTCGAAGAGATTCCCGACCGGGACTGCAACGCGCTTCGGCTGATGAACGATGCCCTCGACGATCAAGTCGGCCGCCTCGTCTGCGCTGCGCATCGGAAACGACTGGTAGATCGTGGTCGACTCCATCATCGGCGTCTTGACGAGGGGCATGTATATCGTCGTGACCTTGACCCCTTCTTGCAGGACCTCGACTGCGAGCACACGGCTGAACGCATCGAGCGCTGCCTTACTCGCGACGTAGGCGCCGTAGCGCGGAACGTTCACCTGTACGCCGATGGTGGATACGTTGATGACCTGCCCTCGCTTCTGAGCCCGCATCCCGGGTACGAAGCCCATGATGAGGCGCACGGCTCCGAGGAAGTTGAGAGAGAGCGTCCGCTCGAAATCGTGGACACGATCATAGGACTTGGCCACGCTTCGGCGAATCGACATGCCCGCGTTGTTGACGAGAATGTCGACCTTGGCGTGGTCGGCCAAAATCGCGTCGATTGCGCGTTGGGTGTCTTCTGCGCTCGAAAGGTCGGCGGGGTATGCGAAGGCTGCCCCACCCCGCGCCTCGATACCCTGCTTCATCTCGTCGAGCTTCTCGGTGGACCGCGCGACCAACAGAACCTTGGCGCCCGCGTCGCCCAATCGTCGGGCAAGCGCCTCTCCGATGCCGCTCGATGCGCCGGTGACTACGACGGTGCGGCCCGAGACGCATTTGCGTAGGGCGGCATTGTCAGCTTTGCTCATGCGCGATCCTCCGAGCTCAAGGCAGGCGCCGGTCTTCGTCCGAGAGATCGAGCGCGAGCGTGCCGCCGGGGTTCAGCACGTTCTTGGGGTCGAAATGGCGTTTGAGGGCACGAAAGACCTCGAGCTCGTTGCTGCCGATCTGGCCCTCGAGCCATGGCGCGGTCATCTTCCCGATGCCGTGGTGATGGCTCATCGTCGCTCCAGACGCTTGAACGGCGTCGAGGATGCCCCTGTGGAACTCGAGGAACTCCTCGGCCCCCATCTTGGCGATGAAGATGAAGTAGAGATTCGCGCCTTGCGGGTAGCAGTGCGACATGTGCGTCATGCAGACCGTCTGCGGCCGGGCCTTGATGAACGCCCGCACGTGCTCGTGAACCTTGGGCAAGTCCTCCCAGTTCGTCGCGCACTCGAGCGTGTCGATCAGAATGCCGAAGTCTTGCAAGTCCTCCCGCATGTACGGATCGGTGAAACGACCGTGTTCCCACTTCTTGGTGATGAGGCCAGTCCCGTACATGCCGCCGTGCGCGCGGCAAACCTGCTTCAATCGGCGCTTGACCATCGAGGTGTACGCGCGGTCTCCATCGACCGTGCCGAGCATTAGGCAGCGTTCTCCCTTCTTGCAGCCGCGCATCGTCACGAAGGCGTCGATCGGCGTGCCTTCCACCCCGTAGAGCTTGAAGGCGACGTCGGTTTCTTCGGGGTCCGAGAGGCGAAACACCGAGGGCAGTCCGAACTCACCTTGGGTGATCTCCCGGGCGGCAGCACAGGCACGCGTCCAGTTCGGGAAGATGAAGCTGAAACGCTCGGTATTCTCGGGCTGGTACCGGAAGATTTTCAGCGTCACAGCGACGAGAATCCCGTACGCGCCTTCGCTGCCGATCATGATCTGATCGAGGTTCGGTCCGGTCGCGTAGGCAGGAACGTCGACCGTGCGGATGTTGCCGGCAGGCGTTACGTACTCCTGGCTGAGCACCAAGTCCTCCGCCTTGCCGTAGTAGGTCGAGTTCTGGCCAGCCCCTCGCGTCACGACCCAGCCTCCCGCAGACGAGTACTCGAACGACTGGGGGAAGTGCCCGCACGTGTAGGCGTGTGGGGCCTGGTAGCGTTGCCTTGCCTGGTTGAGTGCCTCTTCGAGCGCCGGACCGAGAATCCCCGGCTCGACCGTGACGGTTTGGTTGACGGGGTTGAGCGAGAGAATGCGCTTCATGTGGGTGCCGAGGTGAATCGAGACTCCGCCTTTCACGCATTCGGTGCCACGCGTCACGCTGGACCCGGCGCCGTAGGTGTAGAGCGGGATCTCCTGCTCGTGGCAGTAGCGAACGATCTTCTCGACATCATTGCGGTCGCGCGGGTGAAGGACGAGGTCCGGCAGATTTTCGACTTTGTGGTCACGGAGGCGCAGAGCGTCGATCATCGTCTTGCCGTACGAGACCCGAAGCCGCGCATACACGTCGTCACTCACGTTGTCGGGGCCGAGCAGATCCCGAAAGAAGGCGACTTGCTCGCCGCCCAACGAAATCGGCGCGTCTGCGACGACGTCCTCGAGACCGAGCTTCTGGGGCTCGGCGAAATAATCGTCGTCGAGTGAAAAGATCTCCTTCATCAACGCGTAGAGCCGCGGATTTGGATGCTTGAAGCCGTCCGGAGCACCCCATTTGAACGCTGATCGGTAGGACCGCTCGGGAAGCGCTCCCTCGAACCACTCAGGTGTGAATGAATCTTTCGCCGACATTCTCTCGCTCCTCTACCGCTCTGGTCTGACGGGCATATCCCAAGGGGTTCCTGTGAGCGCCAACTTGAGCCGCTGCAACCTATTGGGCTGCGGGCGCCCTGGCCGGAGCGGCAGCTGGTGCTCCTCCATCAACCCCGAGTCGAGGCCCTCGATCAGCTCGAGCCGGCCGTACGGCGCCAACAAAGCGTCGACCGTGCCACGATCTTCGTCGCTCAGGCGCTGGTACTCGTTCTGAAGCAGCTCGAGACAGAAGACGCGGTAGTGAACCACCTTGAGATCGCGATAGGTCACGCCCCGGGCCTGGTGGTCCACGCGAGGCTTCCCTTCGGCCCAGGCGCGCGCGGTCGCCAACAGGAACGGCCAGTAGCTCTGCACGATCTCCCGGAGGAAATAGGCCCAGCCGGGATGATGGAAGTCGCTCAGGCAAGGCTCCCCCGACACGCGATGCGCGCGCGCACTCCAGAGCCGGCCGACCCATGCGTAGACCGCAGGCGCCCGCCGCTCCATGACGGCGCTCGGCGCCGGGTCTTGGGCGTAGTGGCGGAACATCGGCCCGAAGAGCCCGATGTCCACGAGGCTTGGATGGCTCCCGAGCAAGAACGGTTGATCGTCGAGAAGTGAGCTCATCGCGTCGAGCAAGTCGAGGTAGTGCTGTTTGATCGCCGGCTCGGTCTCGGCGCTCAGGCCGTCGCCGTTCAGATAGGTCGCGATCTGGCGTCGGCCATAGTACCAGCCACTCAACCACGCCGGCATGGGAAAGTCCGGCAGGACCTCCTCGCCGATGCGTCGCATCAAGAGCCGCCGGGTCGCGGGGGGCCTCCATCGCCAATAGAGCGCAGCGCGCCAGCACCACTCGTCGGCGTAGTCCTCGACGAGCTTGGACATGAACCGGAGAACGGGATCTCTAGGAATGACCGGCGGATCGGGGTAGCGCGACTCGAACCAGTCGATCATCGGGGTCGTATCCTTGAGCCATTGCCCGTCCGGAAGGCGAATGACCGGCACTTTCATGAGTCCGGTCGCGGGCAGGACCTCCTCGCGCATCGTCTTGCTGGTGGCTAGGCGCCGCGCGTACGGGATCTCCTTGTATCGCAGATAGGCCTCCATCTTCCCGCTGAAGTAGGACATGTCCGCGAGATACACGGTCATCGGCGATGATGGTGACTGGGCCATGCGCTGGACGCGCGACGATACCATGTCATGTGGGCGTCGGAACATCGTATGCTAGCTGAACCCAACGTCCTCATTCGTGCTGCAATCCCATTCCTCGCTGGGCTATCGCTCGCGTGCATCGCATCTTCGGCGTCTGCGCAGGGAGCTTGGTCTTCTCCACCGCCGACGAGCAGCACGTACCCAAGTCGACCGGTCGAGCAATACTCGCCGCCCTCCGCTGCGAAGCAGCAGGCGATGCACCGAGGTTATCAGGGCGCGTTCAACCTGGGCGTTCCGATCTGGTTGAAGTCTGATCCCAGCGTGGTGCGCCCCGGCGCTGACCTCAGTTTCTTTGGCGCGTACGACATGGGATACGTCGCTTTCGGTGTCGGAGCCGGCGTCATGTGGACGCCCATCAATTTCTACAACATCCCCGGAATTGATACGGGCTACGAACGCAGTCCGATGACACGCCTCTACCTTGCGCCTGAGCTTCGTGTACAGATCCCCAACTCGACGCCGATCATGCCGTACATCGGCATCACCTTCGACGCGAACTGGTGGCGCGTGAAGGAGACGAACATCGTTTGCGGCGGGAACTACTACTACTGTGCTCGAGTCGCGGTGTTTCGATTCACGCCGGGCATGACCGCAAAGTTCGGGCTGGCCTTCAAAGTCGCACCGGGAACCTATCTCGACATCGGTCTCAAGTACTCGCTATCGGGGACGGGGAACTTCTTCTTCGAGCGAGAGCAGTGGATCGCGCCCTACTTCGGGATGCTCTTCCGCTAGCGTCAGACGTACTTCTTGAGCTCGAGCCGCGCGACCATGCCGCGGTGCACCTCGTCTGGACCGTCCGCGATGCGAAGCGCGCGCGCCATGCCCATGAGCCGCGAGAGCTCCGGATCAGACATGCCCTCACCACCGTGGATCTGAATCGCTGCATCGGTCACCGTCTGAAGGACGTTTGGGGCGATGACTTTGATGGCGGAGATATCGACCAAGGCGCCAAAGGTGCCAATCGTGTCGAGCGCCCAAGCGGCCTTCATGGTGAGGAGCCGCGCCTGGTCGATCGCCATCCGTGAGTTGGCGATGATGTCGCGGTTGCCGCCGAGGTTCGACAGCGGTTTTCCAAAAGCAACACGGTGTACGGCGCGCTCGCACAAGCGCTGCAGGGCGCGCTCCGACGCACCAATGGCGCGCATGCAGTGATGGATGCGGCCGGGGCCGAGGCGGCCTTGTGCGATCTCGAAACCGCGGCCGGGGCCTGCGATGATGCTGCTCGCCGGCAAGCGCACGTTGTCGAAGAGAACTTCGGCATGGCCGTGCGGCTCGTCGATGTGACCGAACACCGGAAGCATTCGTAAGATCTTCACGCCGGGCGCGTTGACGGGACAGAGCACCATCGAGTGGCGCTCGTGGCGATTCGCTTCGGGATTGGTGACGCCCATGAAGATGAAGAACCCGCAACGGGGATCGCCGGCACCGCTCGTCCACCACTTCTGGCCGTTCAGGACGACCTCGTCGCCGACGACCTCGCAGGTCGCTTTCATGTTGGTGGCATCGCTCGATGCTACGGCGGGCTCCGTCATCGCAAAGCCCGAGCGAATCTCTCCGGCCAAGAGGGGCTCGAGCCATTGCGTCTTCTGCTCGTCGGACCCGTACTTGACGAGCACCTCCGCGTTGCCGGTGTCGGGCGCGTTGCAGTTGAAAACCTCGGGAGCGATGAAGCTTCGCCCGGTGATCTCCGCAATGGGTGCGTAGTCGCGGTTGTCGAGACCGGCGCCGTATTCCTCGTCTGGTAGGAAGAGGTTCCAGAGACCAAGCTCTTTCGCCTCGGCTTTCAGCTCTTCCATGATCGGTGGGATCTTCCACTCCCGCCAGTCGTCGGTTCCGACGAGTTGGTCGAGGTAGGTCTGCTCGTTGGGCAAGATGCGCTCGTCCAGGAAACGTTGGACCTGGGTCATGACCTTCTGGGCGCGCTCCGAATGCTGGAAATCCATAGACAGCGGTCATACCGCATGCCCCTGCAGATTTCACCCGGGAAGTGCACAGTTCTGATGCTAGGTTCCGCCCCACGGGAACCCTTGAAACATGGCAGCACAGAGCAATCCGTTGATCGACGACGGCCTAGTCGATTTCCTTCTCTATTCGGTCTTGGACGCCGAGTCGCTTTGCGAGCTCGACGCCTACCAGCAGCACAGCAAAGAGACCTTCGGCATGTTCATCGACAGCGTCCGTCGCTTCGCGCGCCAGGACTTGCTGCCGACCTACAAGCCGATGGACGCGGAGCCGCCGATCTTCCGAGACGGCCGAATTCATACGCACCCTGCGCTGCCCGCATTGTACGAGGCAATGATCGAGCTCGGGGTGCTCACGGCCACCAGACCGGAATCGGTCGGCGGCCAGCAGATACCCATGCTCGTGTACACATTGGCGAGCTCTTACCTGATGGCGGCGAATCTCAGCGCCTATGGTCTCGTTGGTCTGACCCATGGCGCAGCGCATCTCATCGAAGCGTTCGGCTCGGACGAGCTGAAAGAGCGCTTCATGACGAAGATGTACGAGGGCGAGTGGGCCGGCACGATGGCGCTCACGGAGCCGCATGCCGGAAGCAGCCTCGGTGACATCAGCACGACCGCGATGCCGACCGATGACGGACACTACCTGATCAAGGGGAGCAAGATCTTCATTTCGGGCGCCGACCACCAAGTGACCGAGAACATCGTGAACCTGACCCTGGCGCGCATCGATGGCGCGCCCGAGGGAACCAAGGGAATTTCCCTCTTCGCCATCCCACGCCTTCGCCAGGAGGGCGGCGAGCTCGTCTCGAACGATGTGGCCGTTGCGGGCCTCATCCACAAGATCGGTTGGAAAGGCCTCCCGAGCCTCGCCCTCGAGTTCGGCGACGAAGGTGACTGCCGCGGCTGGCTCGTAGGAGAGCCAAATCAAGGCCTCCACTACATGTTCCAGATGATGAACGAGGCGCGCATCATGGTCGGCGTCAATGGAGCCGCGACCGCGTCGGCCGCCTACCACGAGTCGTTGGCCTACGCGCGCGAGCGAAAGCAAGGGCGTAAGCTCGGTTCGCGCGGCGGAGAGATGGTGCCGATCATCGAGCATGCGGATGTCCGGCGAATGCTGTTGCGTCAGAAGGCAATCGTCGAAGGCAGCCTCGCCCTACTCGCAACGGTCTCTCGCTACTCCGACGTCGCGGCGCACGGAGCGACCGACGAAACCCGCGAGCGCGCCCAGCTCCTCCTCGACTTGCTCACCCCAATTGCCAAGACGTTCCCGGCCGACAAGGGCTTCGAAGCAAACATCCTCGCGGTGCAGATTCTTGGTGGCTACGGCTACACGAGCGAGTACCTGCCCGAGGCGTACATGCGCGACCAGAAGCTCAACACCCTTCACGAAGGGACCAATGGCATCCAGAGCATGGACCTGCTCGGCCGTAAGGTGATGGCCAAGGGAGGCACGCCGCTGCGCGCCCTCGCAGAGGAGATCGGATCGACGATCGCGCGCGCGCGCGAAGCAGGCTGCGACGAGGATCTCTGCGCTTCACTCGACCACGCGGTCGGCACGGTTGGCGCCATCACGATGGAGCTCGGTCAACGCGGCATGAGTGGCGACGCCGATGCGATGCTCGGCCACAGTTGGGACTACCTCGACATGTTCGCCACGCTCGTCATCGGGTGGCAGTGGCTCAATATGGCGGCGGCCGCAAAGACGGCGCCTCTTTCCGACGAACGAAGGCAGGCGACCGATGCGGCGGCGCGCTATTGGATTCGTACCGAGGTTCCACGCATTGCGCTGCTCGCCAACCTCTGCCGCGCGAATGAAGACTCGTACATCAACGCTCAGCCGGCGTGGTTCTGAGCATCAGCGGGCTTTCTTTTTCGCGATCTTCTGTCTGCATACCTTGTTGATCAACCGAAGCTCTTCGATCTGCTCGTCGATTTGACGCTTCTTCGCCTCGAGCTCGTGAATCATCTCGGCGCTACGGGCGGCCGAGAGCTCGAGCTGCTTGATACGCCCCTCACCGTGGCGCCCGTAGAGCTCGAGGTAGCGCTTTGTTTCCTCGAGCGTGTATCCGAGCGACTTGGCGCGAATGATGATGTGCAGCCTCGCCCTATCGCGGCGCGAATAGATGCGCGCACCGTTGAGGCGCTTGGGTGAGAGCAGGCCCTTCGCCTCGTAAAACCGAATCGCCCGGTGGGTGACACCGAATTCATCGGCCAGGTCTGAAATCGAAAAAAAATCAGGCGCTTCCGAGTGCCCGTGGGCCTCTACGCGGGCCCTGGCTGCATCCTTTCGTGAGGCCACTACCATCGAGCCGACGATAGCCCAGCATCATTGCGGCAACAACAGCTTATTTACGCGTCTACCATCTACTTGACGTATACGTAAACCTAGCTTAGGAACCTCCCTGCCCGACAACCAGGAGAACGGCGATGGACAAGGCGATCCTCACTTGCGCGCTCAACGGCGTGCTCACGAACCCGAAGCAGCACCCGGTGCCGGTCACGCCACAGGAGATGGCCGCCTCCGCGCGTGACGCGTACAACGCGGGCGCATCGATCGTGCACATCCACTTTCGTCGACAGGAGCCGGGCATGGGGCACTTTCCGTCTTGGGATCCCGAAGTAGCAGCCGCCGCCAGCGATGCGATTCGTGAGACCTGCCCGGGCATCATCGTGAATCAGACAACCGGCGTAATCGACGATGACGTGTCGGGCCCGACCGCATGCCTTCGGCGCATCAGGCCAGAGATCGCCGCGTGCAACGCCGGCAGCCTCAACTACCTCAAGCTCAAGAAGGACGGCACTTGGGCATGGCCACCGATGGTGTTTCTGAACAGCGTCGACAAGATTCAAAAAATGATCGACGCCATGGAGGAGACGCACACCGTCCCGGAAATGGAGTGCTTCGACGTCGGCATCGTTCGGTCGGTCGGTCTCTACCTTCAAGCCGGTATGGCGAAGGAGATGCACTACAACTTCGTCATGGGCGTCGCGTCTGGGATGCCTTGTGACCCCGACCTGCTCGAGCTTCTCATGAAGTACAAGAGTGGCGATGCGCATTGGCAGGCGACCTTAATCGGTCGCGAGGAAATCTGGGAGACGCACCAAAAAGCGGCCGATCTCGGGGGCATGCTGCGGACAGGCGTGGAGGACACCTTCTACTTGCCCAATGGGGATAAGACGACAGGCAACGGGCAGCTCATCGAAGCGCTCGCACAATGTGCTCGCAACGCAGGCCGCGAAGTCGCCTCGCCGGCCGAGGCGAGACAAATGCTGGGCTTCAACTGATTGTCAGCGGCGCGAGCGGAAGGTAAAGACGAGCCATGGCCAAAAAGGTGTACCCGGACGCGACGGCAGCCCTCGACGGCCTGCTGAGCGACGGCATGATGCTTATGTCGGGGGGCTTCGGTCTCTGCGGAATCCCCGAATCGTTGATCGAGGCGGTCGCGAAGTCGGGCGTCAAAGACCTCACTGTGGTCTCCAACAATGCGGGCGTTGATGGCATCGGCCTCGGCGTCATGCTGGAGACCCGGCAAATCTCGAAGATGGTCTCGTCGTACGTCGGTGAGAACAAGCTCTTCGCGAAGCAGTTCCTCGACGGCGACCTCACGGTCGAGTTCAACCCGCAGGGCACACTGGCCGAGCGGGTTCGCGCCGGGGGCGCGGGCATCCCGGCTTTCTACACGAAGACGGGTGTCGGAACGAGCGTCGCAGACGGCAAAGAGGTTCGGGAATTCAACGGCGAGCAGTACGTGATGGAGAGGGGGCTGTTCGCGGACGTAGCCATCGTGCACGCGTGGAAGGGCGACACCGAAGGCAACCTGATCTATCGAAAGACAGCCCGGAATTTCAATCCGATGATGGCAACGGCAGCGAAGGTCACCGTGGCCGAGGTCGAGGAGCTCGTGGAACCCGGAGAGCTCGATCCCGATCAAATCATGACCCCGGGCATCTACGTGAACCGCATCATTCATTTCCCGAACGCCTCGAAGCACATCGAGCAACGGACGACGCGTCCGCGCCCCTGAGGAGACGACGATGGCTTGGACCCGCGACCAAATGGCAGAGCGCGCCGCAAGAGAGCTTCGCGACGGCTTCTACGTGAACCTCGGCATCGGTATCCCGACGCTCGTCTCGAACTACATCCCGGACGGCATGAGCGTGATCCTCCAGAGCGAGAACGGCATGCTGGGCATGGGGCCGTTCCCCTACGAGGGCGATGAAGACGCCGATCTAATCAACGCTGGCAAGCAGACCGTCACCGAGCTCCCAACCACGAGCTTCTTCTCGAGCGCCGACTCCTTCGCGATGATCCGCGGCGGACACATCAATCTATCGATCCTTGGCGCGATGCAGGTGGCGGAGAATGGCGATCTCGCAAACTGGATGATCCCTGGGAAGATGGTCAAAGGCATGGGCGGCGCGATGGACCTCGTGGCCGGCGTGCCCCGCGTCGTCGTCGTCATGGAACACACCGCCAAGGGAAAACCGAAGCTCTTGAAGGAATGCACCCTACCCCTCACAGGCACCCACGTGGTCGACTTGGTGATCACGGATCTCGGCGTGTTCGAGATCGACAAGAAGGGCCGCGGCGGGATGATTCTGGTCGAGCTGGCCGACGGAGCGACCCTCGAGGAGATCGCCGCGAACACCGAAGCTACTTACAGCGTGGCATCGGGGCTCTAGCCGAATACGAAGAGCACGACTCCCACGTAGGCGCCCATCCCGATCGCGAGGATCGCGGTGTACCCCGCGATCTGGCGCGCCTTGAGGCCTGTGATTGCGAGCAACGGCAAGGCCCAGAACGGCTGCAAGAGGTTCGTCCACTCATCTCCGTAGGAGAATGCCATCACGGTGCGCGCGGCGTCGAGCCCCAGCGTATCCGCCGTGGTGAGCAGCACGTCGCTCTGCAGCGCCCACTGCCCGCCGCCCGACGGCACGAAGAAGTTCACGAGGCCCGCACTCAGGAACGTGAAGAGCGGGAACGTGGCCGAAGATGCGATCGACGCCATCGCGCTCGAGAGCCGCTCGATCATTCCGCTCGCCTGCATCACCCCCAGGATCCCGAAGTAAAGGGGGAACTGCACGATGATCGAACCCGCACCCCGAGCACCGTCGGACACCGAATCGAGGAAGCCGCGAATGGACGCGTGCGCTGCGAGCGCCAGTGAGAGGAAGAAGAGGTTCACGGAGTTGAGATTGAACGCGAGATCGCTTCGAACCCAGCTCATCACCACCAGAATGACTGCGGTCCCACCGACGAGGAAGGCGAGGATCGAGCGCTTGGCGCGAACCCGGCCGGAGCGAGGCGCGGCGGCGACATCCGGCACCAACGCATCTCTCGGCGCGAGCGCAATACACATCAGCGGCAACAAGACGACGAGCCCGCCGCTCACGACGAGGTTGAGCGACGAGAACAGCGTGTCGCTCACGGCAATCGCCTGACCGGCGCCCTGCGTGAACTGGGCTGACTCCGCCGCCTTGAGCGGCGCCGAGCCGCTCAGCCCTCCATGCCAGACGGCCAAGCCGGTATAGGCGGCAGCCCCGAGGACCGGTACGTTCATGGGCCTGCTATCTTCAGCGGCGCTTTCCGCGATCTCACGAACGACGAACGCGGCAACGACCGCGCCGAGGCCCCATTGGATGAGCCCGGTGACGCAGGCGATGAGCGCGACGAGACCGGCGGCGGCCGGGGTGCGCTTCGGCAATCGCGCGACAGCGCGCACCAGCTTCTGGACCGGTGGGCTCGACGCCAGCGCCTGGCCCGTGACGAGGATGAGGCACATCTGCAAGGCAAACGCCAGCAAAGGCGTGCTCGAAAAGCCGCCGTACCAACCCCCAAGCACTTCGCCCGCCGAGCCTGTGAGGGCAAAGCCGCCGGCCAAGGTGGCCAACGTCAGGATGAGCGCCAGGACGAACGGGTCAGGCACCCAACGTTCAGCCCATCGGCTGAAGACCTCGCCAAGCCGAGCCAGCATGGCGCGGACCATACCACCAAGTGCTAGAACCGTGGACATGCAGAGTGCCTACCTGTGGCTCGGCGTGACCGCCGTGCTCGCGATTGTCATCCTCGCGCTGTACTTCACGCGCCAGCGCGAAACTGAGACGCTCGATGCTGCAGCGCGCGAAGCACGCGGCGGAGCGTACGTCGCCTTGCCGGACGGCGTCACGCACTACGAGCTCACTGGTCCTGCCGACGCGCCAACGGTGGTGCTCATCCACGGAGGGACGATCCCGTTCTACGCGTGGGATGCGCAAGTGCCCGCGCTGCTCGACGCGGGCGTTCGCGTCTTGCGCTATACGCAGTTCGGCCGAGGCTACTCCGACCGCCCGGAGCTCGACTACGACCGCGCTCTGTACCAACGCCAGCTCGAGCAGTTGCTCGACGCTCTCGGCATCGAAGGCCCGGTCGCTCTGGTGGGCGTCTCCTTCGGCAGCGCCATCGCCGCGACGTACGCCGAAGCGCACCCCGAACGTGTCACGAAGATGGTCTTCATCGCGCCCGTGGTCGACTACGCCGAAGGAAAAGCTCTCTTCGGCCTGGCCAAGGTACCCGTCGTGGCGGAGTGGTACGCCCGTGTCTTCGCCGTGCGTGGTGCGGTGACCCGGGCAAGCGGCTTCTTCGAGGTATCGAACGCCGATCCGAGCTATGCGCAGCGCTTCGACGAACAAACCAGGTTCCCTGGGTTCGAGCGCGCGCTATTGTCGTTTTCCCGAACCGATGCGCTCGACAACTACTACGACACATATTCGGCGCTCGGCGGTCAGCCGAAGCTCCTCGTCTGGGGGAGCGCCGATGAGGAGATCCCGAAGACCCACATCGACTTCCTGCGGAAGGAGCTAGAGAACGTCACCTACATCGAGATCGAGGGAGCCGGTCACGGGGTGGCGGTCGAGGCGCAAGAGGAGGTCAATCGCCGACTGGTGGAGTTTCTGCGGGAGCGGTAGCCGGGGGCAGCGGCAGCGTTCAGCGACAGCGCCAGCGTCAGCGTCAGCGGTCAGCGGTCAGCGTCAGCGGTCAGCGCCAGCGTCAGCGTCAGCGTCAGCGGTCAGCGCAGCGTCCAGCGGTCAGCGGTGGGGACGTCGCCTGATGGAAATCAACGTGAGATCGTCCGGCTTGGAAGGGGCACCCTCTTGGGGGGTTTCCATTCGCATTCGTCCGAGCGTGGCTAGGGCGGCGACGGCGCGTGCCAGTGGCCCTTTGCGCACCAGCCCAACGATCTCCTCCAAGTGCAGATTGTCACTGAGCCCGTCGCTTGCGACTACGATCGTGTCACGGAGCGCCAAGCTCACGGTCGGCCCGATCTCGATGCGCATGTCTTTGCAACCGAGTAGATTCGAAACGAGGTGCAGGTCTTCGTGATGCAGAGCTTCGCCACGATCGAGTAGGCCGGCCTCTACGGCGTAGCCGACCGGGGAATGGGGAATGTTGAGCCACTTGATCCGACCGCGTTGCCCGGTGACCAGGACCATGGAATCCCCGGCATGGTAGGCGCGCATTCGCATGCCTTGGATCTCGACGACAGCCAAGGTCGCGGCGGCGCCGGTCCCGAGTGCGGCGATCGCGCGGTCCGCTGATTCGAACCCGTTGATGATCGCGCCCCGCAGGTTCTCAGCGTCGTCCCCGAGCTCGCCTATGGCCTGACAGACGGCCCGAACAGCGCGCCCGGCCGCTTCAGCACCGCCCGGATGCCCCCCCGCTCCGTCGGAAAGCACGGCGACTGCCGCCGTGTCTCCCACGCGGACGAGCGCGGCAGCATCCTCGTTCCGCCCTTCGCGATTGGGCTTTCGGGTGCTGAGCACGCCCACAAGCAGACCCGGCAGCTCGAAATACTGTCCATGCGGCATGTCCACATCCGTAAAGATGTGGGTCTCGCTCATGGCGAGGTTCTCCGACTACGCGTCGTGCTCCGGAGGGCTCGCGGGGCCACTTTCTCGAATGCGCGTTGCATCTGTACGCCATCACGAAAGCGCTTACGCTCGCGGACCTCGAGAGATCGCTGAAGGAACGTGATGAAGTCCCGACGGACGGTTCGACGGAGACGGTCTGCGCCGGGTGGTGGCCAGTCGAAAGGCCACTCCGGGAGCTCTCCCGCAAACATCCGGTAGATCAAGAGGCCCATTGAAAACACGTCCGAGCGAAACGAAGGCTTTCCCATCGCCTGCTCCGGCGCGATGTAACCGACCGTACCCTGCCCTGACCCCATGATTGTTCGGGTCCTGAGCGAGACCTTCGCGATCCCGAAGTCGGCCAGGCGAATGTGGTTGTCGGGAAAGAGAATGACGTTGTCTGGTTTGATGTCGCAGTGAATGACTCGCTGCTCATGGGCGTACGCCAGGGCATCGAGCAACTGCTCGGTGTACGACAGGGCAGTCTTGGGACCGAGACGATAGTGGAGGCGATCGGTCAGCGTCCGGTCGCCGAGTGGCGTCGCAATCACGAAGTAGCCATCGATCATCATCGCGTTGCGTAAGGGCAGAATGTTGTCGTGATCGAGGCGTGCCGTGAGCCGCACCTCTTTGTGAATGAGACTGAGCGAGTCCTTTTCCACATGGTCGGGATGCGGGATTTTCAGAGCAACCGAAATGCCCTCGATCGTGTCGTATGCTTCGTAGACAGTGGCGAACGCCCCCGCTCCGATCCGCCGGCGGATTCGGTACTTGCCGAGCCTGCGCCTCGTCTTGAGGGCATAGTTCGGAGGGCTGGAACTCGGGCGTCGCGCTGCGTTTCGGCTCATCGGTCGACGCGGAATCTGACACCACCGCTCAAAGCGTGCACGCGATATCGACCCACTGGAAATCATGGACGAGCGTCTCGGCCCGGGCCATTCTGGGAACATGGCTGGAGAGCGCACCGGAAAAGTCCTGGTCGTCGAGAGCGACGGAAACGTGCGGGCGCACTTGCAGATCCAGCTCTCTGCGCTTGGTCACCTCATCGAGACCGCCTCGACGGCGACAGATGCACTCGAGCTGCTGGAGACCTCGATCCCGGACGTTTTGTTGATCGGCCTCGACCTCGATGGGATCGACGGATTCGAGCTCCTTAGCCAAGCGAGGACTCTCCTACCATCGGCCTCCCTCATTGCAATTGGCAGTTCAGGCTCACCCGACATCGCCGTGGAGGCAATGCGCGCTGGTGCCGATCGCTACCTAACCCGGCCGCTCCGGCCGGATGCCCTCGCGCTAGCCATCCAGCGATCACTCGAGAAGCCCATCCGAGCGAGAGACGCAAGGGAGGCTCGAGCCGAGGCGGCTGAGGCGCTCCCAAGCACTCGCCTCGATCACATCGTAGGCGCCCACCCCGCGATGCAGCGGCTCTTCAATCGAATGCTGCAAGCCGCGAAGAGCCGATCCACGATCTTGATACAAGGCGAGACCGGAACCGGAAAGGAGTTGATCGCCAGGGCGGTTCATGAGCACTCCCTTCGTCACGACGGGCCTCTGGTCCGCCTCAACTGCGCGGCGCTGGCCAAGAGCGTTCTCGAGTCGGAGCTCTTCGGACACGAAAAAGGGGCGTTCACCGGGGCGGTGACCCGACGTCGCGGCCGTTTCGAGCAGGCGGATGGTGGCACCTTGTTTCTCGACGAGCTGAGCGAGATGCCCCTCTCCGTCCAGGTCAAGCTCCTCCGATTCCTTCAGGAACGGGAGTTCGAGCGGGTCGGCGGAAACGAGACGATCGTGGTCAATGTCCGGGTCGTTGCCGCCACGAATCGTGACCTCCGTGTCCTAGTCGACGACGGTAAGTTCAGGGAAGACCTGTATTTCCGCTTGAAGGTGGTGGTTCTGGCCGTACCGCCGCTACGGGCGCGCCCGAGCGATATACCTCTGTTGGCCGACCACTTCCTGCGGCTCTACGCCGAGGAGAACGGCAAGGTGGTGCATGGGTTCACGCCCCGCGCAAGGGAGGCGCTCTTGGCCTATCCCTGGCCGGGGAACGTCCGCGAGCTGCAGCATGCAATCGAGCAGGCTGTCGTGCTCTGCGAGGAAGAGCTCATCAGTACAGAGGATCTACCGATCGAGGCACCTGACCGAGAAGTGGAGCCACTGAGCCTGATGGTGCCGGGGGTCACGCTGGCCGAGGTGGAGCGATACACGATCATGAAGACACTCGAGGCCGTCGGTGGCTCGCCGACGAAGGCCGCCAAGATCCTCGGCATCAGTAAGAGAACCATTCAATATCGCTTGCAAGAATGGGGGGTCGCCGCTGGTGGCGAGCAACCGGATGACTAGTGTCGTCAGGGCAGGGCGCGTCTAGGACAGCGTCCACGAGGAGGACGCGATTTCGTAGGACTTGCCCGAGCTCGGCCGCCATTGGCCCGACGTCGTCGAATCGGCCGGTGTCCAGACTCGCTCGGATGCAATCCGTCGTCGCTAGTCGAGCCCGGTTGTCGGAACGGATCTTCCGGACGACGTCCGGCGAACCCAGATCGGTCTGGGGTCTAATGCTCAGGTGGCCTCCGCGGGACGCGTCACAAAGCAAGGGCCGCGCCGACTCCACGCATTCGTCGATCTGGGCTGCAGGCGGCCACCAACGTCGCGGATCGACGCGAGGGGTGCAGCTTCTGCACCGTCCGTCGGCAAGGGGGATGCAGCTCCTGCACCGAGGTCCTGCTCCTAGGCTATCCGTCCGAATGAATTCCACATGAATGCGGGCCAGGAGTGATGGCACGGAACGTGCTGTGGCCTAACCTCGGGGCCTTTTCCTCTAGAAATGCGAGGTTTACGATGCCGATGCACAGCGACAGAAGGCGACACCACCGAACCCGGCGCCGCAGGAGCGATCTCGATTGGTTTGGTGAGGACCCGTGGGCAGACCCGGAACTTTCGGCGCTCCAACGCGACGCCGACGACTACCCCGGGCTCTGGGAAACAAGCGATGCCGAGTCAACGGTGAGTCGAGACCCGGAGGACGAAGCGGAGGACTGGAGCGAGGACCCCTTCGACGACTGGGGACCGATTCGCTCGCGCCGCGGCCGCATCGAATAGAGTGAACGACCCCTTTCCGGGGCCCGCGTGAGGTACACTCCTCCCTGAGTCGACTCGGGAGGAATCTGATGGGCCTGGATGAAAGTGTGCATCAACTCGGAGCTTGGTTCGCGAGCGCCAAGCAGAGCTTGATCACGGCGCTGCCAAATCTAGTGACCGCGCTCATCGTCCTGCTGGTCGGATGGGGGCTCGCCTGGGTTCTGCGAAGGTCCGTTTTGGCTGCTTTTCGAAGAATTGCAGCGCAGCTGCCGCCCGGCCTAACGCGGCAGGCGTGGACCGAAACCGTGGACGACAGGAGGGCCGGCCAGATCGCTGCCAGCGGCCTCTATTGGTTGGTTCTCGCTCTTGCTGCGGTCATCGCGGTCGATACCCTCGATGTCCCTCTCTTCCGCACGTGGATGGATAACCTCGCCGGCTATCTGCCGAGGCTCGCGGTTGCCGCAATTCTCGTCCTCAGTGGCATCGTCGCGGGTCGTCTCGCCCGCAACGCGATCCTCCAAACCGCTAGCCGCGGCACCGCTCCACAGGCTCGGAACCTGGCCCGGCTGACGCAAGTGTCGATTGTGGCTGCGGCGGCTCTCATTGCAGCGGGGCAACTGGGCCTGGACGTCTCCTTGCTCACGAACGTCTTTCTCATCGTGATGTCGGCGGCGCTCGGAGCCGCGGCGTTGGCGTTCGGTCTCGGCGCTCGAGAGGTCGTCGCCGACATCTTGGCGATGCACTATGTGAACAAGTCCTACCGAATCGGTCAAGTCGTCCGGGTCGGGTCGGAGCAAGGGAGAATCGTGCGAACGACGAGGACGTCGGTGCTGCTGGAGAGCGCGGAAGGCGAGCTTTCGATTCCCGGACGGCATTTCGCCGATAGCCCGTGCACGCTTCTGAGTGAGGAGGCCGACCGTGGCGCTTGAAGCAAAGCTCCAAAATCGTTTCGTCTCCGCCCACCCTGCCGAAGCGGCGCGTGTCCTCGAAGCGTTGCCCGCTTCTGATCTCGCCGAAGCGATCCTCGACCTCCCGACGGATGCCTTGTCCAAGCTGCTGCGATGGTTGGCCCCGTATGCCGCCGCCAACGCCCTCGCGCTGGTGCCAGCCCCGCAAGCCGCCCGCGCCTTCGAAGAGACCCCTCGCGACGCTGCCGCCGCGATCCTCCGAGCAATGGAAGTCCCCAAGCGTACCGCGATCGTCGATTCGCTCGGCCCTGCCGCGCAGAAAGCGCTCAGGCGCTTGCTACGGTACAGAGAGGGTACGGCGGGCGCTTTGATGGATCCGGCAGTGCTCTCCGCCGGCGAAAACGTTTCGGTGTCGGAGGCATTGGAAAGGCTGCGACAAAGCCCACAGCACGCCCTCTACTACGTGTACGTCGTGGCCGAAGACCAAAAACTGCTCGGAGTCGTCAACATCAGAGAGCTCATGGCGGCACGGCCCGAGCTGCTCCTCAGCATGGTCGCCGTCCTCTCCGTCGAGTCGCTTTCCGCACGCGCGGGTCGGGAGTCGATCGTCGTTCATCCGGGATGGAAGCGTTTCCATGCGCTGCCCGTCGTGGGAGCCGACGGACGTTTCCTCGGCGCCATCCGCTACGAGTCGGTCCGCAAGCTCGAAGAAACGCTGCAGGAAACACGGCTCGACGACGGGAGCACGGAGACCGCTGCCGCCCTAGGTGAGCTCTACGGTCTCGGCCTCAAAGGGCTGTTCGAGTGGGCGACTTCCGCCCTGCTGGGCTCCTCGGAATCCCCGCGGGGGAAGTCATGAGCAACGCAACCACGAGCCTCGTGCAGCAGTTCCTCAACCTCTATCCGGGCGAAGCAGCGAGAGAGATCGAGGGCGCTACACCTGAGGAGGGAGCCCGTGCTCTCACAGAAGTCTCGACCCGAACGGGAGCGACAGTACTGCGTTTCATCCAGCCCGACCATGCGGCCGAGATCCTCGCCGCTGCTCGAGATGAGGAAGCCGCGGAGCTCCTCGCCGCCGTCGACCCAGCGCTTGCCGCAAACCTGCTCGCGCGCGTTTCAGGAGAAGCGCGGACCCGACTTCTCGGTGGTCTCGCGAGCTCGTTGGCCGAGGAGATCGAGGGCATCCTGACCTTCCCGGCGGGCACCGCGGGCAACTTGATGGACGCCCGGGTTGCCCTTTTCGACAGCGAGACCTCGGTCGGAGCGGCTTTGGACCGGATTCGCGAGCTGCGGGAACGCCGGATCGCCGATCTCGTTCTCACCGACGAGGAGAGGGTGTTCGAGGGTGTGGTCCGCCTGCAGGACGTCGTCAGCGCCCTGCCGCACCAGTCACTCGGTGAGCTCAAGAGCCCGCGCACGATCTTCGTCGAGCCGATGACCCCGCGAGAGGAGGTCGTCGAGATTCTGAACAAGTATCAATTGTCGAGCCTGCCGGTCGTGAATCTCCAAGGCCATGTCGTCGGCATCATCCGGCAGGCGGGTCTGCTCGAAGCGGCCCAAGAAGATGCGATCACCGATCTCCAGCAAATGGTCGGTGGTTCGAAAGAGGAACGCGCCCTCTCCCCGCCCTGGGTGGGCGTACGCAGCCGCCTACCGTGGTTGAACATCAACCTGGTCACTGCGTTCCTCGCCGCATCGGTCGTCGGACTCTTCGAAAGCACCATTGCCCGCTTCACCGCCGTGGCGGTCCTTCTCCCGGTGGTCGCCGGACAGTCCGGCAACACCGGCGCCCAGGCGCTAGCTGTCACTATGCGCGGCCTCGCCCTGCGTGAAATCCGAGTAACGCAGGGGTTTCGCGTGCTGATGAAAGAGCTCACAATCGGACTCGTGAACGGCATTGCGATCGCCGTCGTCACGTCGCTCGGGGTTTATGTCTGGGCTCGCAACGTGGGGCTCTCGTTGGTGATGTTCGTGGCGATGATCATTTCGATGGTTGCTGCGTCGGCGGCGGGCGCGCTGATCCCCATCGTCTTGGTCAAGCTCAAGCGGGATCCGGCTACCGCTTCTTCGATCATTCTGACGACCGTGACCGACGTCGTCGGGTTCTTCACGTTCCTTGGGCTCGCCACGCTGTTGGCCGACATGTTGGTCGGCACGTAGCCCTAGCACCTGATGGAAATCGCGGAACACAGCTTGGTCGTACTCGGCGTGGTTCTCTTGGTGGGCATCCTCGTCCCCGAGGTGCTTGCGCGCTTTCACATTCCATTGGCCAGCTCACTCATCCTCGTGGGCGCAGTCCTCGGCCCCCATGGCTTGGGTCAGATCGCCGTCGATGACACACTGACGCTGTTCGCCTTCCTCGGTGCGACCTTTCAGATGCTGTTGGCCGGCATCGAAGCGGGAGGCCTCGACTTGCGGCCTTTCGAGCGCGCCAACGTCATTCCATATCTCGGAGGTGGCGTACTTCCAGCGGTCATGGGGGCCGGGCTTGCGCTGGCGTTCGGCCTTGGTGGGTCAGCGGCGCTCCTCACGGCGTCCGTGTTCATGTCGACCTCAATCCTGCTCGTCTTCTCCTTCACGGAGGATTCCGGGCTCGGGGACGAGAGCATCGGGCGCCGGCTGAAATCCGCCGCGGTCCTTTGGGAGCTGAGCAGCGCCCTCCTTGCCTTCATCGTACTCAAGCTGGTGGACCCGCATCCACGATTCTCGCTACCCATACTGGTCGGGCTGGTGATTAGTTTCGTGGCCTTCCTGAGGCTGTTCGTCCCAGAGATCGTTCGCTACGTCTTCTCTCGCTTCGATGCGCCAGCGAGAGCCGAATCGGAGCGCCGAGTACGCTTCACGCTGGCGTTGCTCCTCGTCGTACTGTTCTTGTTCACGGGGCTCGACGTGCCCGCGGTCATCGCGGCATTCCTGGTCGGCTTCGCGCTCGCCTCCGCCAAAGACACCGAGGTCATCCAGCAGAAGCTTCACCTCGTCGGGTACGCGCTCTTCATCCCTGTCTTTCTTTTCGTCGTGGGGCTGGAGGTCGACCTATCGATTCTGCTGACGCCCGACGCACGCACGCTAGCCGTTGCAGCTTTCGTCGTGACAGCGGTCTTTTCGAAGTTCGGCGGCAGCTACTTGGCAACGGGAAGGCTGAACTACGGCCCACGCGATCGTGCGCTCTTCGGTCTTGCATCGACCGCCAAGCTCACGATTCCGATCACCACCACATACGCGGCCCTGAAACTGGGCATCGTCCCGCCGGCGTTCTTGTCCGGAACGGTCATCGTCTCGATTCTGACCTCGGTGATGGTGCCCGCCGTGCTCGGCTTTGCGTCGAACCGAAGGAAAGGCGAGTCCGGTGCTTAGCCACATCGCCATCCTGATCGTGTCGCTCGTCGTGCTGGTGAAGAGCGCCGATTGGTTCGTCGAGTTCGCCGGTCGCGCGGCGCGGCGCTTGGGTGTCTCCGATCTCATCATCGGGCTCACGATCACTTCGATTGGCACATCGTTGCCCGAGCTCGCTTCTTCCGTTTCCGCATCGGCGCAAGGGCATGGCACGCTGGCCGTGGGCAACGTCGTCGGAGCCAACATCGCGAACATCGGCCTCATCTTGGGAGTTGCGGCTATCGTCCGCCCCTTCGCCACTTCGCAGCGGATGCACGATCGGGACGGGTTCGTGATGGTCGCTGCCGCAGGTCTTCTCTTTCTCAGTGTGCTCGACAACGTGCTCGACCGGATGGAAGCGATCGCCTTCGTGCTGGTCTACGTGGCCTACGTGGTGTTCGCTGCGAAGACCGATCGTGAAGGCGCGAGTGCTCGTTTCGCCGACTTCATGGAATTCTTCTTCGACTTCGGTCGCGCCGGGAAGCTGTTTCGCTGGCGCCGCCGACCCGACAAGACGCCGCCCGACGAGACCGAAGCGAGCTCATCGAAGGAAGGCGCACCTCGCTCCCGCGTGGTGCTCGAGATCGGCGCCGCCGCTCTCTCCTGCGCAGCGGTGGTCGTGAGCGCGCGCTTCCTGGTGCAAGAAGCCGTCTGGGCTGCGGGTCAGCTCGGACTTCCCGAGAACTTGATCGGCCTGACACTGATCGCGCTCGGCACGACACAACCCGAGCTGATCATTGCGATCACCGCAGCGAGACGAGGGAATGGCGACATGGTCGTCGGCAACGTCATGGGCAGCAACATCGCCAACGTCTTGCTGGTTCTCGGGCTTGCTGGCGGCGTGCGGCCGCTGGAGGTTCCCGAGTCGAGCGTCGTCCAAACCATACCGATGCTGATCTTCTTCAGCCTGGGCCTTCTCTACCTCATCAAGTCGGGTTGGCGCGTGACGCGCCGGCAGGGCGTGTTCGCCCTCTCGTGCTACGCCGCGTTCATCGCGATCGCGTTCTTGAACAGCTGGGGCTGAACCGTCACTCGCGAGGCGCATCGTCGTCGAGAAAGTCGGGGCCCTGCGCGGCGCGCTCGGACTCGACCTGCTCGTCTAGGAGAACGTTGGCGGAGGTGTCGCCCACCTCGAGCGCCTTGGACGGAGGAGGCGCGACTTGCGGCCCGGGACCCTCTTCGTCGCGGCTCAGGGTGATCTGGTAGCTTGGCGCGGGCATCTCGATGCCGGCGTCGTCGAACGCGCTCTTTACGATGCGGATCGCTTCGCTCTGCGCCTTGAAGAAGTCGGTGTCACGCTGGTCCAACCAGGCATAGAAATGAAGGCAGATGCTCGAGTCTCCCAGTCGCTCGACCAGGCCCAGGGGCGCGGGCTCGTCGATGATGGCGGGCATTTCAGACAGGGCGTCGACACCAACCTTCTGTGCCGCCGCCAAGTCTACGTCGCCGCCCACGGCGACCTCGAAGTCGATCCGCCGAAACGGGTTCTGCGTGTAGTTGACCAACACGGCCTTGAAAACCTTCGCATTGGGGATGCGAACATGGTTGCCGGCAAGCGTCAGGAGGACGGTCGCCCGAGACGTGAGTCGGACCACCTTCCCTTCGGACCCGTCGATCGAGACGAGATCATTGGCCTCGAAGGGACGCCTCATGCTGAGCAACAGCCCGGCGAGATAGTTCTCGATGATGTCGCGAAAGGCAAAGCCAACGGCAATCCCGACGACCCCGGCAGCCCCGAGCGCAGCCCCAACCAACGCTGCTGCGTCGAGCAACTCGAGCGCCAGCAGGACACCTGCTCCGATCACCGCGATTCGGGCGAAGTGACGCGCCAAGTCGCGGGCGAACCGATTGTCGATCCATCGGAACAGTAGGTCGCTTCGGGTAAGCAGGCGCGCGAGGAGCCAGAAGATCACAACCGTCCCGAGCGCCAATGCGAGCAGCGGGAGGAGCTCGATTGCGCGTTCGCCGAGCTGAGCAAGCTTGTAGCCGACTAGGTCAATTCGCTCCGTCGTGTTCTCGAGGGCTTCGGCAGGGTCCATCAGATCGCGCCGGAGATCTTGGCGACCCAGAGAAGCGCCTCATCCCTTTGCTGCATGGGAAAGGATCGAACTTCGGCGTCGACGAAGTGAGAAGCGAATCGCGGCACCGTCGAAACGAGGCGATCGGAGGTAACGAGGGCGACCCGCCGAATCTTCCGGTGATGCTCTCGGACGAAGCGAAGGTGCGAGGTCAAAGCGGCGAAATCGTCCCAGCCAGGGAAGTGCTCAGCAACGATCATCACGCCACCGAGAACACCCGCCTCTGCCAGATACGGGTCGATGCGCGCGCTCAAGCGCTCGAAGTCCGCGGCCTCGAGCTCGCCATGTGGTTGCATGATGAGAACCCCTTGCTCCTCGAGAAGCTCGAACGTCAGTTGCCCGGGCGAAGGGGCCGCAGAAATCCATAGACGCGCTTCTTCGAGATCGTCATCGTCGAACACGCGCACCTCACCCGGCATGACGAAGCCGAAGGCCTTGATCATCTTCTCGATCCAATCGACGTCCGTGACGACGGCGACGCGCTCGAACGCGGTGAGGTGCTTCATGCCCACCTTGGCGTCTTCCCAGGCGGCGCCCCCGGTGTAGCCCTCGAAATCATCGCCGAGGACATAGAGCAAGCGTGCCTTCTTGTGTTTCGTCAGCTTCTCCTCGATCGCCGGAACGAGCACCGCCTTGTAGTCTTGAGCCGATACCTCGCCACGAGCCCTCACGCCGAGCACCCGGTCTGGCAGGTCTGTCATCACCTCTATCATCAGTCGTTCCCTTCTTTGGATGAAATGCTCGGCAACAGTCGCGCAACTATGACACAACTGACCATGGTGGAGCACCTGATCAAGCCAAAGACCGGGTTCGGAACGGCACCCGTCTTCCTGACGGCCATCTCGACAATCCTCGGAGCGATCCTATTCCTACGCTTCGGGTACGCCGTGGCCAACGTGGGTTTCGTTGGCACGGTCGGAATCATTCTTCTCGGTCACGTCGTCACGATCGCGACGGCGATGGCGCTCGCCGAGATCGCGACCAATCAGAAGGTAGAAGGAGGTGGGGAGTACTTCATCATTTCCCGCTCGTTCGGGCTCGAGATCGGCGGAGCGATTGGGGTCGCGCTGTTCCTTTCTCAAGCGATCAGCGTAGCCTTCTATGTCATCGCGTTTGGCGAAGCGCTCACTCCGGCGATTGAGTGGCTTCAAGCAGACTATGGCGTCGCGATCCCGGACAAGCGCCTGATCACGCTCCCGGCGACGCTCGTGTTGGCGCTCGTGGTCATCGGCAAAGGCGCAAATCTCGGGGTGCGCGTGCTCTACGTCGTTGCCGCCATCCTCGGAATCTCCCTCGTCCTCTTCTTCCTCGGGGGCCCACTCGAGGGGCTAGATGGAACCAACAAGCTCGGGCTGCTCTCTGAGACGGTCGAAAGCCCGGATGCATTCTTCCTCGTATTTGCGATCTGCTTCCCAGGGTTCACCGGAATGACCGCGGGCGTCGGACTATCCGGCGACCTCGCCAACCCGCGCCGATCGATTCCGATCGGGACCCTAGCCGCGACCCTGATCGGCATGCTCATCTACGTCGCGGTGGCGTTCAAGCTGACGGTGTCCGCTTCGCCCGTGGACTTGAGCTCGGACCAGTTGATCATGTCGCGGATTGCCCTCTGGGGTCCGGTCATTCCCATCGGCCTCGGCGCGGCAACCATTTCCTCAGCGCTTGGATCGTCGCTCGTCGCCCCGAGGACCCTGCAGGCCGTGGCGGGCGACGGCCTCTTGCCTTGGGCGCGACTGAATCGAATTCTCGCGAAAGGGAAGCCGGACACCAACGAGCCGACCAATGCGTCCGTCGTCGTCTTCGTGATTGCGTCAGTGTTCGTTGCCGCTGGGAGCGTCGACTTCGTTGCACGCATCATCTCGATGGTCTTCATGGTTTCGTATGGCTCGCTCTGCCTCATCTCGTTCCTCGAGCATTTCGCCGCGGATCCGTCCTATCGCCCGTCCTTCAGGTCTCGCTGGTACATTTCCTTGATCGGGGCACTGATGTGCGCCTGGTTGATGTTCAAAATGAGCGCGCCTTACGCCCTACTATCGCTGGCGCTGATGTCGCTCCTCTACGTCCTCATCGCGAGAAGCAATCCGAATCGCGGCGGGCTCGCGCGGCTGTTCACTGGTGCGATGTTTCAGCTAGGTCGACAACTACAGATCTTCCTCCAGCGTACGTCCCGAGAGAACGCCGGACACACCGATGGCTGGCGGCCAGCCATGATCTGCATGAGCACTGCGTCATTCGAGCGGCTCGGCGCACTCGACTTGCTCCGGTGGGTCTCCTACCGGTTCGGTTCCGCGACGTACATCCACCTGATCAAGGGGTACGTCTCTCGCGCCTCACTCGACGAATCCCGCAGCACGCTCGAGAGGTTGGTTCGACTCTCCGATCTGTCCGGCAGCAACATCTACATGGATACCCTCATCAATCCGACCTACGCCGACGCGCTTGGAGTCGTGGCGCAGCTTCCCGGTCTGTCTGGTATGGCCAACAACCTAATTCTCTTCGAGTTCGACGAGAGTGAGCCCGAAGACCTCGACACGTTCGTGCGCAACTACCGAATGCTGGTCGCCGCGAACTTCGACATCTGCGTCCTGGCCTCCTCGGATCGCGGCTTCGGGTACCGACACGAGATCCACATTTGGATCACGCCGACCGATTTTGAAAACGCCCCGCTGATGATTCTGCTCGGGTACATCTTGCTCGGACATCCGGACTGGAGCGACGCCAAGATCAAGCTCTTCGCCGTATTTCCCGAGGAGGAGATCGAGAAGGAGAAGGAGAAGCTCCTTTCTCTCGTGAGGTCGGGCCGGCTTCCGATCTCGGCCAAGAACATCGAGCTGATCGTTCGGAGGCCGGGAATTGGGCTCCAGGCCCTGATCGAGGAGCGATCGCGCGACGCCGACCTCACGATGATGGGCTTCGTCGGGGAGGAAGTCCGGAAACGGGGGACGGAGGCCTTCAGCGGCACCGAGGCACTTGGCAACGTTCTCTTCGTGAGCTCGACCCACGAGATCGAGCTCTATGACGAGGAAGAGGACCAGGAAGCAGCAGAGCTGGAGTCGGGCACCGCAGAGGAGGAGGTGGTGACCCACCCGGAGGCGGAAAGGAAGAAGGAGGCGACGGTAGTCGATGATGTTGAGCAGAAGGCCGATGAGATCAAGGTCACCGATTCCCTGGTTGACGCCAGTGCGACCGAGGATCCGGAGCCGCCGGAGGGCTAGGTGAGACCATGACGACGAGTGGACGGGCCGTGGCCATCGCGTTGCTGGTGGACTTCGTGATTGGCGGCGCCAAGGTCGTGGGATTTTTGCTCACGGGTTCGACGGCGATGATGGCCGAGGCGCTCCATTCCGCAGCGGACATCACCAACCAGACCCTCCTGGTCGTCGGCATCAACCGCTCGAAACGTGGACCCGATAGACAGTACCCCTATGGCTTCGGCCGCTCTCAGTACATCTGGGCGCTGCTGTCTGCCACGGGCGTCTTGTTCGTCGGCAGTGGCGTCTCGGTCGTTCGGGGAGCGCAGCAGCTCTGGGCGCCCGAGCCCCTGAAGCACGTGCAGGCGGGGCTCGTCATTCTGCTGTTCTCACTCGCCGCCGAAGGCGTGTCGCTTGCGTTCGGCCTGTCCGCCGTGAGAACCTCCGCGCGTCCAACAGGACGATCCATCTGGCAGTACATCCGAAGCGGTCCGGACCCAATGGGCGTTGCGGTGGTGCTCGAGGATGCCTCGGCCGTGATCGGTGTGGTCGTGGCACTGCTTGGGCTCGGATTGACCGAGCTCACCGGCAACCCGGCATGGGATGGAGCAGCCTCGATCGTGATTGGCCTGCTGCTCGGCCTCTCCGCCATCTTCCTCATCAACCGAAACCGCCGTTTCCTGTTGGGCCCCACTCCTCCAACCGAGTCGGTCGCTCGCATGGTGGCCGTGCTGGAGCAGAGCCCCGTCGTTGCCCGAGTGCAGGACGTCAAAGTGTCGCAACTCGGTGCCGACTCCGTGCGCTTCAAAGCCGAGCTCACCTTCGACGGCAGGGAGCTCGCGAGACGTCTATTGGCAGAGACCAATCTCAGCACGACGCTCGCCGGTCTCGAGAGCCCCGAGGACCTCGAACGCCTGCTGGTCGAATTCGGCCGCCAGGTCACCGACGCGATTGGTGACGAGGTCGACCGGCTCGAGGCGCAGCTAGCCGACGCCGCGCCCGAGGCGCGGCACGTCGATCTCGAGCCGGACTGACTCGCCTTTCGATCACATGGTGTTGCGGATCGCCTTGAGTAGGGCGACGCCATCAGCGCCCATCTCCTTGGCGACGCGGTCCGGCACGTCCTTTTGCTTCTCCTTGAACGCGGCGAGCTCCTCGGGCGACGGGTCGTAGATGTCGTATCCGTAGCGCGCGAGATTCTTCAAGAGGACTGGCTCGATCTTGCGAACCTGGTCGCGCCCCCAGACGGTGAGCTCATGGTCGAGGTTGGTGATGATCTTCTGGAAGTCCTTCGGAAGCGTTTCGAACCACTTCTTCGAGTAGACGAGGATCGCGGGTTGGTAGCAATGGCGGCTCAAGAAGATGTTGCGCTCGCCTTCTTTGAGACCTTGATACCAGCTTCCGGCCATCGCGAAGAGTGGTGTGTTGTCGAACCCGTCGACGACGCCGGTCTGGACGCTCATGAGCGTGTTGCCGTTGTCGATCGGTACCGGGGTAGCGCCGAATGCCTCGTAGGTCTCGACATGGACGAGCGACTCCTGCGAGCGGAAGCGGACGCCCTTCATGTCGTCAGGCTTGCGGATCTTCTGCTTGCTGAAGTACGAGCGGTAGCCGTTCTCCGCCCAAATACCGAAGACGAGGCCTCGCTTCAAGAGAACGGCCCTCACCCTGTCCGTGACCTCGGGCGTGTCGAGCGCCTTGTCGGCCGCGGCGAAGCTCGGGAAGACGTAGGGTGCTTCGATTACGTTGACCTCGCGGACGATGGAGCTCATTCCGCCAACCGAACCAGCAAACGCCTGCATGCTTCCCATCTGAACACGGCGCGATAGGGAGCGCTCGTTTCCGCGGCCGAGCCTGAGCTTCACTTTGAGCCGCCCGTCGGTTGCCTCCTGCACTTCCTTCTTGAAACGCTTGAGCTGTGCGGCCCAAGGGCTGCCCGAAGGCGCCACGGTGCCAACCTCCATGACGAACTCGGGATCTTCTGCGATCGCGGGGCCGACGACTGCCAGCGAGAGAGCCAGGACAGCTCCCAGAAAAAAGGCGACTTTGTGCATTCGAGATCCTCGTTTGTAACGTGTGGGGCTAGGAAAGCGGAGCATGTTGAGCCTGGGCGGGCTTCGATGAGTCGGCCGCGTACATTCGGTCGATGAGGCCCTTGTACTTGTCGTTGATGACGTTGCGCTTGACCTTCATGGTCGGGGTGAGCTCGCCGCCATCGACGCTCAGCATGTGTGGGAGCACTTCGAACTTCTTTATGGTCTGATATCGGGCGACTTTGGCATTGCAGTCCGATTCGATGCGGTCGGCTAGAAAGGCCCGGACCTGCTCGTTCTTCGCGAGCTCAGCGAGGGGCCCGACGGGGACCCCTGCTTCCCGGCAGAGATCGGGAAGTGCTTCTTCCTCGAGCGCGAGGATCGCGCATAGGTAGGGCTGGCGATCACCGACGACGACCGCTTGGCCAACCCCGGGAATCCCTTGCAGGTGGTTCTCCATCTCTGCAGGCGCGACGTTCTTGCCCCCGGCCGTAATCAAAAGGTCTTTCTTCCGACCGGTGATGCTCAGGAAGCCGTCGTCGTCGATTGCCCCCAAGTCCCCCGTTCGAAGCCAGCCATCGTCCGTCCAGAGCTCCTTGGTCGTGTCCGGCATGTAGAGGTAGCCCGAGACCATGTTCGCACCGCGAAGCAAAATCTCCCCGTCGCCGGCAATTCGTACTTCGACCCCGGGCAGAGGCTGGCCGACCGTGCCAAACCGCGGCCGCCCAAGGGGGTTGGCCGTCGCCATCCCGGTGGTCTCCGTCATGCCGAACCCTTCGTGGATGGGTACGCCGATCGACGCGAAGAACTCGAGGGTCGAGTGCGCAGCGGGCGCAGCGCCGGACCCAGCGCCGAGCAGCTGATCGAGCCCGATCGCGCTCTTGATCTTCGAAATGACGAGCTTGTTCGCGAGTCGGCGCTGAAACGTGTCTACATCCTGGCCTGTTTCGACGGAACGCTTGAAGCTCTCGAGCTCGACATGGCGTGCCCACGAGGCGAGCTTCGCTTTGATGCCTGTCGCGCTCAACAAGTTGGCGGTAAGTGCGGCCTCGAATTTCTCCCACACGCGCGGTACGGCGAAGAACAGGTGCGGTCGTGCGGCCACCAAGTGGTCCTTGATCTTCGCGAGGTCGCTACAGAAGTAGGTCTCCGACCCTACCCGTAAGCCTACGAAGTTGGTGAAGACCTGCTCGGCGACGTGGCAGAGCGGGAGGTAGCTCACGTAGCGGCTCGGGTCGATTTCCATCATCTGTGGGTAGGTTTCGATGAGCGCTTGCCCCATCGCCTCGATGCCTCGGTGAGAACACATCGCCCCCTTGGGCACGCCGGTAGTTCCCGACGTGTAGATGAGCAATGCGAGCTCATCCGGTTTGGCTGCAGCCATGCGACGCTCGAGCTCGCCATCGGATTCTTGGCTGCCGCGTGCGATGGTATCGGCGAGCGTAGTCACTATCTCGCGCGTGCTCTCGACCGCGTCCATCGTGATGATGTGCTCGACCTCGATCAGCCCCTGATCGAGCGCCTGAAAGTACTTGCCGAGCTGCGCTTGATTGTCACAAATCGCGACATTCGCCCGGCAGTGCTTCACGATGTACGCCACCTGCTCTACCGTGTTGGTCACGTAGATTGGAGCGGGCACAGCCCCGGCGGCGCTGATGCCCATCTGCGCGATGACCCAGTCGCGACGGTTGTTGCCGATCAACGCGACGCCATCGCCGGGTTGCACGCCGAGCGCGATCAGTGCCTTCGCCAACCCGCGCACGGCATCCCAGTACTCGCTCCAACTCGTGGAGACCCAGTCACCGCCCGCGCCCATCTCGACGAGGGCCGTCCGGGTTGGGCGCTCCGCGGCAAACTTGGCGATCTGTCTGGGTAGGGTCCACGTCTCCGTCATGGGTGCCTCCGGTGAAGGGCCCGACACTACCCGAAATCGCCCAGGCCGTCTCTGCGAAAAACATGTGGCCGCTTGCGCCCTCGCGACCCTTTCGGTACTCGTACGCTCGAGCCAGGAGGAACTGAAGCATGACTGGAGCAGCTCATGGGTCCTGCGTATGCGGGGCCGTCGCATACCGTATCGAAGGCCCGTACAAAGGCTTCCAGTATTGTCATTGCAGCCGGTGCCGGAAGAAGACCGGCTCATCGAACTGCGCCAACCTCTTCGTGCCCGTTGACCAGTTCACGTGGGAGCGCGGCGAGGAGGGTGTAAAGCGGTATGAGCTTCCGACGGCGAAGTGGTGGAGCACCGCCTTTTGCGGCGAGTGCGGGTCCGCCGTGCCTTGGCTGACCCGCAACGGCAAGGTCATGGTCGTCGGCGCCGGCGGCCTCGATGACGATCCGGGGCAACGCCCAGGGTTCAGCGTGTACTACGGCTCGCGCGCCCCCTGGTACGTGCACGTCGCGGACCTCGAAATGCACGAGACGTTGCCGAAGCGGTGATGTATTCTCGGCCGAATGCCTACCTGGGACTCGACATGCGAAGACTGAGTCTGGGGCTCTTGATCTCAGTCGCCGCGTGCGGCTCATCGAGCACCACGCCAATCGACCCGGTCGCCACCGACTACTGCGCCGCGTGCTCGGATCTCCCGAACTGCGAGACCGTCGTCAACAACGCTCTGATGGGAGCCTGCCCCGACGAGACCAGCGCCTACTACAGTTGTGTCACAGACAACGCGTGCGACGAGAGCGCCTGCACGGAAGAATGGGAGTCGCGAAGCATCTGTATGGGACAAGCGCCGAAAGACCTCGTTAGCGCCAGCATCTCGGACCTCTCGCCATCGGCGAACCTCGGGCATCGCGGCACAGGAGTCACAGGAGACGGCAACCCGTTCCCCGAGAACTCGATTCCCTCGTTTGAGGCTGCGATGGATGAGGGGGCCAACGGCGTCGAGCTCGACGCGGAGATCACGATGGATGGGCGCATCATCGTGATGCACGACGACACCGTCGATCGGACCACAGACTGCACGGGCTGCGTGAGCGCCATGACATTGGAGGAAGTCCGCGCATGTAGGCTTCTCGACCGCGACAGGAACCCAACGGTGCTGCGCCCACCAACGCTCGCAGAAGTGTACGACGCGCTCGGCGGCAACGCCCTGATCAACGTGGAGCTCAAGGTCTTTGGGGAGGACTGCATGACCCCTACCACGGGGGCCGTTGCGTTGGTCGAGGCCGTGCTCGACGAGGTGATCCGCATTGGTGGCGAAAATCGCACGCTGTTTTCATCATTCGACGAAGCCGCCGTCGAAGCCGTCAAGACCCTTCGACCAGGCTTCTACGCAGGGTTGCTTTCGAGCAACCCCGACACGGCGTTCGTAGAGCGAGCGATCTCGCTGAATCTCGACGCAATCCATCCGCTGTTCTCCGTTCGCGAAGACGACGTTCAGCTCGCGCTCGACTCGGGGCTGCAGGTCAACGTGTGGGGAGTGAACAACGTGGACTTCATGCAGCAGCAGCTCGACAAGGGTTCAACAGCGATCATCACCGACGATCCCGGCGTACTCGCAGATCTGCTGAACGACGAGACGCCCTAGCCTCGCCAAGCGCCCGCGGTCGCGAGAGTCGGCCAAGGCGCGGCCGCTTCGAGCTCGATGGCGAGCTCCAACAGTGTCCGCTCCGTTCCCATCGCGGAGCCGAGTTGAACCCCGAGCGGCAGGCCGTCCTGGGTCCGCGCCAGCGGCAGAGAGATCGCCGGCGTGCCGGAAACGTTCTGCACCGGGGTAAATGGGATGAACCATTTCAGTCGCTCGAGCGCCAGCTCGAAGGGGATCTCAGGGCCGATGAAACCAAGCTCCGGCGGTGGCATCGCCAAGGTCGGGTTCATCAGTACGTCGTATTGCTCGAAGACGCGGGCGTGGCGGTGAGCGAATCGTCGGAGACGGAAGAGCGCGCCTGGAGCCTTCGCGGCGTTGTCCTGAAAGTACCGGGCCAGGCCCTCGGTGAAGTCCTCCACTTGAGCTCTGTCGAAATCAGGGTGAACGACATGCTTGCCGAAACGAGTGATTGTGAACGCCAGGAAAGCCCAATAGAGGAAGAAATCCTCATGGAAGCCGTCATCGAACGGGCACGGGGCACACTCGACGGAATGACCGAGCTCTTCGCACAGCTTGGCGACAGAAGTGATCGCATCGACGCATTCTGGATGCGCGAGCGTGCCCTCACCGAAATCCGAAAAGAACCCGATCCGCAAGCGCCTTCCCGGACGTGTGACCAGCCCGATCTCCGGCAGCCTGGGGTTCCGGTAGTACTGCTCCGCGGCGTGGAAGAACGCGGCGGTGTCACGGACCGTCCGGCTCAACATCCCCTGGTGGACGATCTTCACCGGGAAGAGCTCCGATCGCTCCATATCGACGAGGCGACTGCGAGACGGTTTTAGACCGACCAAGCCGCAGCACGCGGCCGGTATCCGAATGGAGCCCCCTCCGTCGTTCGCGTGGGCAATGGGCACGACTCCTGCGGCGACCAAGGCGGCGGAGCCACCGGACGAGCCGCCCGAGGAAAAGCCTAGCTTCCACGGATTGTGCGTAGGCCCATGCACCAGCGGTTCGGTCGTGCCAGTTAGCCCGAACTCCGGTGTCGTGGTCTTGCCGAGGCTGATCACGCCCGTCGATAGGAACTGTTTGACGAAAGGCGTGGTCCTGTCGGCGGGAGTGCAAGGGAGGCCGCGCGACCCGTACCGCATGGGTGCACCTGCCACCGCGTCGGTGTCCTTGATGAAGGTCGGAACGCCCGCGAACGCACCCGGGAGGACGCTCTCCGCATCGGCGCGCGCCTTGTCGAAGGTTGGCGCGGCGATCGCGTTCAACAGTGGCTCGACCCGCTCGGCACGGGCAATGGCGGCGGCGACGGCCTCATTCGCTTGGATCTCGCCGCATCGAATGCGTCGGGCGATCTCGGCCGCATCGGCAGCCCCGAGGACATCGTCGCAAAAGGCGCTTACCGCATCTGTTTCGCTCATCGGCTCAACTCGCACCCTAAAGCGATATCACATAGCGTTGGCACGTGGCATCCGGCTTGGCGCTGGGCGAGTGATGGGTTACCAAGGACGCATATGAAGAGCTTCGAGAACAAAGTTGCGGCGATTACGGGGGCGGGTTCGGGAATCGGACGAGGGCTCGCGCTCGAGCTCGGCCGACGCAGGTGCAGTCTCGCGCTGTCCGACGTCAACGAAACGGGTCTCCGGGAGACGGTCACGCAGGCGCGCGAGCTCGGAGTCGAAGTCACGTCGCAGAAGGTCGACGTTGCGGACCGTTCCGCGGTCTACGCTTGGGCGGACCAGGTCGTGCGTGAACACGGCAAGGCGAACCTCATCTTCAACAACGCCGGCGTCGCCTTGGGCAGCACCGTCGAAAAGATGAGCTACGAGGACTTCGAGTGGTTGATGAACATCAACTTCTGGGGCGTCGTGTACGGCACCAAGGCGTTCCTTCCCCACCTCAAGGCGACGGGCGACGGCCACATCATCAACATCTCGAGCGTGTTCGGACTCGCCGGGATCCCGAGCCAGTCGGCATACAACTCGGCGAAGTTCGCCGTGCGCGGGTTCACCGAAGCGCTCCGTCAGGAGCTCGACATGCTGGGCTACGGCGTGAGCGCCTCATCCGTCCATCCGGGCGGGATCAAGACCTCGATCGCGCGTTCGTCGCGCATGGACGAAAGCATTCGAGACTTGGGCCTCGGGCGCGAAGGAGAGGACACGCGCGAGATATTCGAGAAGGCCTTCATCACGAGCGCAGACAAGGCCGCGAGGACTATCGTCGAAGGGGTCCGGCGCAACCAGCGGCGGATCCTCGTTGGACCCGACGCACGCGTCTACGACTGGATGGTACGGCTCCTTCCTACGGCGTACCAGCGAGTCGCAGTGGGATACGCTAGGTTCACAGCAAAGTAACCGGACGGTGAAGCTCAAGTACATCCCCAACATGATCTGCATCGCGCGCATCATCCTGGTTGCGCCGATCGTGTGGGCTCTGTTGGAGGAGCGGTATGGGCTAGCGCTGGCGCTCTGCCTGATCGCCGGCCTGTCGGACGCGCTCGATGGATATCTCGCGAGGCGCTTCGATTGGCGGACGCGGCTTGGTGGCCTCCTCGACCCGGCTGCCGACAAGCTGTTGATGTTCGCGAGCTTCCTCACCCTGACCTGGATCGGATGGGTCCCCGTGTGGTTCACCGCCATCGTCATCGGCCGCGACATCATCATCATCGCCGGGACAATCGTGTACCAGCTCTTGGTCGAGCCCATACACGGCGAGCCCACGGGCGCGAGCAAGCTCAACACCGTGCTTCAGATCCTTTTCATCCTACTGACGATCGGCCACGCATGGCTGGGTTGGCCACCGATGATCGTCGTCGAGGTTCTCGGAATCGCAATTCTGGTGACGATCGCGATCAGTACGGTTCAATACGTGACGACGGGTATGCGCCGGCTCCGACAAAGCCGAGAGGCACATTGAGGGCTGCCTAGCACCGCTCGGCGGCTTGGAAGGTCCCCCGCATCCTCCCCATCCACATGCTCATCAACGCCGGCTTGGGAAGCCCGAGGGAGCGAAGCTCATCCGCAATCGGGTGCGCGCCAAGCGCGAGCCGAACACCTCCCATGCGAATTCCGAGTTTCTCCGCACTCGAGAGAAAGGGCGTCTCGTGGAGCGCGCCATGGATGTAGCTGTAGGTGCTGAGCGTCTGCTCGGGAAACCGGCGCGAGCCTCCGATCGGAAGGCTGATCTTGAGGACGTTCTGCCCATCCTTGTTCCATACGCAGCGCGCGCGATCGCCCGTCGTGTCGAACTCGATCTCGTCGACGGTCTTTGGGAAGCCCCAGATGACCCTCCCCGCTTCGCACGTGAACGACTGATTGACGGGGAGATGAATGATGTGCGTCGCAAGCTGCCCTCTCATCATGTCCGCCGCGGCACCGAGGTAAGGAACCCCGCTTCGCTCTTCGCGCTTTCGCACGAAGAACGCGATCGAGACCTCGTTGTAGTCACCGAGGTCGTTGTCGCGGTAGTCGATGCAGGCGATGCTCAAGAGACCCCGCCCCGGAAGCACCTCTGCGATCTCGAGCTCGGGCCCGGGAAGCAGCGCCTGCGCTGCCTTCGCGCTCACCAGCCACGTGGCCGTGGCCGAGCAGGCGTCCCTGACGTGACACGGCATCGTCACGGTACGCCCTTGAATTTCGTAGCTAGATTGGCGCTCGGTCCCGGCTTCCATTTGACGAGAGTATATGGAAGGCTCCTGCACCTCGCCACGGAAAGCCGCTCCAAGTGACCACCCAAAAACGTCGTCTTTCGTTCCTCGATCGTTACCTCACGCTTTGGATCTTCGTGGCGATGGCCTTCGGCATCGGGCTTGGCTACCTCGTGCCGGGATTCGCCAATGCGCTCGACGCGATGAGCATCGGCACGACGTCGATTCCCATCGCCGTCGGCCTGATTCTCATGATGTACCCACCGCTCGCAAAGGTACGCTACGAGGAAATGGGGCGCGTCTTCACGAACAAGAAGGTGCTGACGCTGTCGCTCATCCAGAACTGGATCATCGGCCCTGTCTTGATGTTTGCGCTGGCCGTCATCTTCCTGCCCGACAAACCGGACTACATGGTCGGGCTGATCATCATCGGTCTCGCGCGTTGCATTGCCATGGTCATCGTTTGGAACGACCTTGCTCTGGGCGACCGCGAGTTCGCCGCGGGCCTCGTGGCCTTCAACTCGATCTTTCAGATTCTGTTCTTCTCCGTGTACGCGTGGTTCTTCGTGACTTGGCTGCCGACTCGCCTCGGGCTCGAGGGGATGGTCGTCGACATCACGATCGGAGAGATCGCGAAGAGCGTTGCGATTTACTTGGGCATCCCCTTCGCCGCGGGCTTTCTGACGCGCGCGACGCTCATCAAGACCAAAGGGCGCGAGTGGTACGACACGTCGTTTGCGCCGCGGATCGGACCAATCACGCTCATCGCCCTGCTCTTCACGATCATCGTGATGTTCTCCTTGAAAGGCGATGCGATCGTGGCGCTGCCATTCGACGTGGTGCGCATCGCTGTCCCGCTGCTGATCTACTTCGTGCTGATGTTCTTCATCTCGTTCTGGCTTTCAAAGGCCGCCGGTGCGAACTACCCCGTCGCGACCACGCTGTCGTTTACGGCGGCTTCCAACAACTTCGAGCTCGCGATTGCGGTCGCCGTGGCGACGTTTGGCATTCATCATGGCGCTGCCTTCGCTGCCGTGATCGGGCCTTTGGTGGAGGTCCCGGTGATGATCGGCCTGGTGAACGTGGCCCTTTGGATACGGGGGCGATACTTTGCGCCCGAGGCCGTGTTAGAAGCCTAGCGGCATGAGCGAAAACGCGAAGCGAGTCGCCATCGTCACGGGCGCAAGCCGTGGCGTCGGAAAGGGAATCGCCGTCGCGCTCGGAGCGTCGGGCGCCACCGTGTACGTCACGGGCCGAAGCACCGAGGACGGCAAAGACCACCCTCTCGGAGGAACCGTCCAAGCCACGGCGGAAGCGGTCAGCGAGGCGGGCGGCCAGGGCATCGCCGCCCCCTGCGATCACGCGAACGACGAGGAGGTCCGCTCGGTGTTCGAGCGCGTCGCAAACGAGCAGGGACGCCTCGATATTCTCGTCAACAACGCGACCGCGGTTCCTCGCGAGCTCGCGCAACCAGGGCCCTTCTTCGAGAAGTCACTCGACCTCTTGCGCATTCTCGACGTCGGCCAACGCTCGCACTACGTCGCGAGCTACTATGCAGCCCCTCTGATGGTGCGAACCGGCGGCGGGCTCATCGTCTTCACCTCGAGCTACGGCGGACGGGTCTACATGCACGGCCCTGCGTACGGCGCCGGCAAGGCTGGGGTCGACAAAATGGCGATGGACATGGCGATCGATCTGCGAGAGCACGATGTCGCCGCCGTGAGCCTCTGGCTCGGCTTCGTAAGGACGGAGCGCAACGAGCCGCTCTTCCAACATCCCGACGCGATGAAGGGTCCGTACGGCAAGTTCCTCGCCAACGCGGAAAGTCCTGAATTCATCGGTCGCGTGATCGCAGCGATGTACGCCGACGAGAAGCGGATGGAGCGCTCGGGGCGCGTGTTGATCGCTGCCGAGGTAGCCGAGGAGCTCGGCATCCGCGAGGCCGACGGGCGACAGCCGAGATCGAACCGCGAGGTGCTAGGCGCCCCGCCCGAGCCGAGCCTGGTCGTCGTACGCTAGACGCACGAAAACAGGTAGAGCATCTCCGTCGCGATTTGCAGACAACGCTTGTCGTAGGCCGCGGTCTCGGACGGCGTCCCGTCGGCGACCTTGGGGTCCTCGTAGCGGATGGGCGCCCGCATCGCAGCTCCGAAGACGACGGGACACGCCTCGTCGGCGTCAGAACACGTCATGATCGCAGCGAAGCCATCGCTGGGGTTGAACGGATCGTCGTAGGTCTTCGAGAAGCATTCGAAGACTGGACCCGTGTCAGAATGAGTCACGCGGTAGTGGGGGTTCTCGCCGCCGGGGTTCTCGACACGGAAACCGGCGCGTTCGATGGCAGCTACCGCACGCGGATTGAATGCCGTCGCTTCCGTGCCCCCCGAATACGCCCGAACCCCATCGATGCCCAAATACGCCGCGGCCGCGGCTCCCCAAAGCTCCGCCATCTGGCTGCGCCGTGAGTTGTGCGTACAGATGAAGTTGAGCACGGCTTCCTCGCCGGCCCCGAGCTTCGATGAAACGAAGCCCGCAACCTCGTCGAGCGCACGCTTGCGAGCTTCCGGGATCTCGTCTGTATGAAGGAGCGCGAGCCTGATATACTCTTCGAGCGAAGGGTGCATCGGTCGTTCCGTACCCCGAGCCGTGCGATGAAGCGAACCATTCGGCGATTGGACACGCAATTGTTGCTCCTGGCGTCGACGCTGACCTGGGCGACCTGTGGTGACGCGGCGAGCAGCTCCGAGCCGATCCCCCTGACCATGGACTTGATTGGGATGTTCGATTTCCGCGTGTTGCCGTAGCGTCTCACGTGCGTCAGCGTCAGCGTCAGCGTCAGCGTCAGCGTCAGCGTCAGCGTCAGCGTCAGCGTCAGCGAAGCATGCGTTTTCGTGGTTGGGTCGCCAGGTTGAACCTGTGTTTTGGCATTGCTTTTGCTTACATGAGATGGACATGAAGACACAAGCACTGATGCGGAGCTTCGAGCTCCGAACGGCGTTCACTTTACTACTCGGGACGCTTGTTGCGGTAGGGGTTTCGCCCCCCACGACGGCCGGGGCGGAGTCCGGGGCCGAGCGCTTCGATCGGCAGATGCAACCCATTCTCGAAAGCTACCTGCGAATTGGAGACGCATTGTCCGCGGACTCCGTGGACGGAGTGCGGAAACACGCAGAGTCCATCACAAAACGCGCCGCTTCGCTCGATCCAGCAAGCGTCTCGGGCCAACACGCCGCGCACTATAAAGAGGTCCCGCCGGAACTCGAGAAGGCTGCGCGGGAGCCCGGTGCCGCGCGAGCCCTCGACGGGGCAAGGGAAGCCTTCAAGAAGCTCTCTCAGCCAATAGCGATGTGGGCGACCATGTCCAAACCAAAGAATGTCGACGTGCTCTACTGCTCGATGGCAAAGGCGAGCTGGGTGCAAGAACACGGCAAGATCCGCAATCCCTACTGCGGCCCCAAGATGCTCGAATGCGGTGAGCTCGTCCGCGGCGACAGCCACGAGGCCCCCAAGCACTGATAGCCCGACCCCGTGGACCCAGCGCGCGTCAGATCTGCACACGGCGCAATCGAAGTGAGTTCGCGATGACGGACACCGAGCTGAAGCTCATCGCCGCGGCGGCGAGCATGGGACTGAGAAGCAGGCCGAACACCGGATACGCGACGCCAGCGGCGATGGGAACTCCAAGCCCGTTGTAGACGAACGCAAAGAAGAGGTTCTGCTTGATGTTCGCCATCGTTGCGCGACTCAGCCTGCGGGCGCGCACGATGCCGCGAAGGTCGCCCTTGACGAGCGTGACGCCTGCACTCTCGATGGCGATGTCCGTGCCGGTACCCATCGCGATGCCGACGTCGGCTTGGGCAAGCGCGGGGGCGTCGTTGATGCCGTCGCCTGCCATCGCCACCACGCTGCCGCTCTCCTGGATGCGTTTGATCGCCGCGGCCTTCTCGTCAGGCAAGACCTCTGCGATGACTTCGTCGATCGACAAGCGCGCCGCGACGACTTCGGCAGTCTTGCGGTTGTCGCCGGTGAGCATGACGACGCGAAGACCTTCCTCGTGAAGCGCCGCAATCGCGTCGGGCGTGCTGTCCTTGATCGGGTCGGTCACGCCGAGAATGGCGTTGGCGTTGCCGTCCACGACGACGAACGTCACGGTCTGCCCCTCGCGGCGCAGCTCGTCCGCCCGGTCCGCGAGCCCACCGGCCGAGACCCCCATGTCTTCGAGCATCTTTCGGTTGCCCAGCGCCACCGTACGGCCCGCTACGCGACCGATGACGCCGCGTCCCGTGCGCGACTCGAAGGCATCCGTCGGCGAGATCGAGGCACCGCGCTCCAGCGCGCCAGTGACGATGGCCTCGGCCAGTGGGTGCTCACTCGCGCGCTCGAGGCTCGCGGCGACGCTCAAGAGCTCGGCCGGATCGACGCCAGGACGCGCTTCCACCGACACGAGCACCGGCTTCCCGGCGGTGAGCGTCCCGGTCTTGTCCACCACGAGGGTGTCGACCTTCCGCATCACCTCGACGGCCTCCGCGTCCTTGAAGAGGACTCCCAGACTCGCACCCTTTCCCATCGCGACCATGATCGACATGGGTGTGGCGAGGCCAAGCGCACAGGGACAAGCGATGATCAACACCGCAACGGCGTTGATCAGCGCGTGCGCCATCCTCGGCTCCGGTCCGATCCAAGCCCAGATCACGAAGGTCAGGGCCGCGACGGCGATGACGATTGGCACGAAGTAGCCTGACACCGTGTCCGCCAGTTTCTGGATCGGAGCCCGGCTCCGCTGGGCTTCGGCGACCATACCGACGATACGCGACAAGAGGGTGTCCGCGCCGACCTTCTCGGCACGGACGACGAGCATGCCCGTCCCGTTGATGGTGGCGCCAATGACTCGATCTCCATCCTGTTTCGCGACAGGAAGCGGCTCGCCCGTAACCATCGACTCATCGACCGTGCTGACACCATCGACGATGACGCCGTCGACTGGGACTTTCTCGCCGGGGCGCACCCGAAGCCGATCTCCAACTTGGACCGCCTCCAAAGGCACGTCCTCGTCGCTGCCATCCTTACGAATGCGTCGCGCCATCTTTGCCGCAAGCCCAATAAGCTCCTTGATCGCCGCCCCCGTTTGCCCACGCGCGCGAAGCTCCAAGACCTGGCCAAGCAAGATCAGCGTGACGATCACGCCCGCCGCCTCGAAGTACACGGCGACCTGTCCGCCAGGCCCCCGAAACGATTCAGGGAAGACGTCCGGCGCGAGCGCCGCAACGAGGCTGTAGCCATACGCCACGCTGACGCCGAGACCGATCAACGTGAACATGTTCAGACTTCGATTCCTGAGCGACTGCGCGAAGCGAACGTAGAAGGGCCACGCAGACCACAGGCAGACCGGGGTGGCGAGGGTGAGCTCGAGCAGGGTGCGCGCCCTCGGTGAAAGCATCTTCGAAATGGGCTCGCCGGGCAGGAGATCCCCCATCGAGACGACGAAGAGCGGAATGGTGAACGCGGCGGCCAGCCAGAAGCGCCTGGTCATGTCCACGAGCTCCGGATTCACCGAGTCGTCGTCGGTCGCATCGCGCGGCTCGAGGGCCATCCCGCATTTAGGGCAGCTGCCGGGGCCGACTTGGACAACCTCCGGATGCATCGGGCACGTATATAGATTGTCCGCTGTCGACATGGTTCTCGGCCTTCGCGGATGACTAGAGCAAGAGCGATGCCACAAGCGAGCAGCCGTATTCCAACGGGATCGCGGGCGCGCGTCGCCGCCGCCTGTAACCAAGATGGTTACAAGCGTGTCCGACTGGGTTACAATCGAAGCACAAGCGATCCTCTAACCAATCGAAATCACGATGACTTCGAACCAGGTCGTCTGGCACGACTCCTGCGGTAGCAGTGAACTTCCGCGGACAGAACGGTGAGCGATGCAGGCTATCGACACTTCACGCAGCAACGATGATCAAGCACCACCCGAGCCGAAACGGGTCATCGCACGCCGGCTCGCGCTCAGCTTCGCGTCGGTCTCGATCGTGTCGGTGGCGATGTGCGGCATGCTGATCGCGATTATCGGCCAAGTGGCAGGGCTGGTCGCCAACATGCAGACGCAGGAGACCGCCATTCGCGAGAGCCTCGTGCTCGCCACCGCTGTGCGCGAGCAGTACATCCACCAAGCCCATTGGATCATCGAGCACGATCGCGATCATCTCGAGCACTACGAGGAGTGGGTCGAGCGAGTTCGACGGGGCGCCGGCACGTTGAAGCCGTTGCTGCCGGAGGGTGAACGCTGGCGTGTCGAGCAGTTGCTCGACGACAGCAACGCCCTAGACGACGTCTTTCGCGACATCCTCGTGCCCGCCGTCAACCGGGGCGATGCGACTGCTGTGGTTCGACATCACAAGCAAGTCGACGAACTGTCTCAACGGGCCACGCAGCAGGCCGACTACATTGCCCGAACTGCGGAGCACGACATGGCGATGGACCATACGTCCGCAACCCGTGCGGCGCGGCTAGGGCTTCTCACGGGTGTGACCTGCGTGTTGCTCGTTCTCGGTCTTTCCGTCCTGTTCACGATCAGATTGCGCCGGGCCGTTCTCGAGCCCCTGCAAGTCCTCGCCGCCCAAGCGCGCAAGTTTGGCTCTGGTGACTTCAGTAGCCGCGTCGGGCCCGTGGGCGAGGGCGAGCTTCGCGCGGTATCCACAGCGTTCGACACGATGGCGGAGGAGCTTCAAGCACGAGAAGCGCAGCTCATCGAAACCGAACGCATGGCTGCCATCGGACAGCTCGCGGCCGGTGTAGCGCACGAAGTCAACAACCCGATTCAGGTCATCCGCGGCTATCTGAAGACGATGGGGCCGGACACCCCTCCCGAGGTTCTGGGGGAAGAGCTCAAGATCTTGGATGAGGAGGCCGCAGCCTGTCAGCGCATCGCCGAAGACCTCGTCGCGTTCGCGCGGGTGCCGGAGCTTCGCCGCGACCACACGGACATGGAACGCTTGCTACGCGAATCGGTGAACCGCTTCGGAGAGACGGAGGAAGGTTCGAAGCAGCCCATCCGTCTCACGGTGGAGCCGGGTCGCACGCTGGCCGACGGCGGTCGGCTCCGGCAAGTGGTGCGCAACTTGCTCGTGAACGCATCCTCCTTCTCCGAGAGCGGCCAGCCAATCGATGTGGTGGGTCGCCTCTTGGCGACGGGCGGCTACGAAATCGCGGTCTCCGACCGCGGCCCCGGAATTGCTGCCGGAGACCAGGCTAAGATCTTCGAGCCCTTCTTCACGAAGCGTGCGGGCGGCTCCGGGCTTGGCCTGTCGGTTTGCATCGGAATCGCGCGAGCTCACGGCGGGACCATCGAGGTCGAGAACAACCCCGGCGGGGGCGCAACGTTTCGCGTGAAAATCCCAGGCAACGAGAGCGCGACGGCGAAGGTGGCGTCATGAGCTCGACGAGTGACAAGAGGTTCACCGTGCTCGTCGTCGACGACAAGAAGAACATGCTGAGCCTCATGAAGAAGGTGCTGCGCGGCGACGGGCGAGTCCTGACCGCCGAGCGTGGCCTCGACGCGTTGAAGATCCTCGAAGCGGAGCCGGTCGATGTCGTTCTGTGCGACCTGCGAATGCCCGATATGGACGGAGTCGAGGTTCTCAAGCTCTGCAAGCGGGTGAGGCCCCAGGCCGAGTTCATTCTGATGACCGCCTACGCATCGGTGGGCACAGCAGTCGAAGCTTTGCGCCTTGGGGCCTACGACTACTTGATCAAACCCTTCGACCCCCAAACGGGCCGCGCAGTCGTCCTTCGAGCGATGGGACGTGCGGCCGCATCGCTGCCAAGCCATGGCGACTCGCATGGCGGCGACGAGGTGCTTCCCGACATGCTCGCTCGCTCACCCAACATGCGCGAGTTGAGCGAGCTGGTGAGACGGGTAGCAGACAGCGATGCGACGGTTCTCTTGCTCGGAGAAACCGGCACCGGCAAGGAACGGGTCGCGCGCGCGCTTCATCGCCTCAGCCACCGCTCGCAAGAGCGTTTCGTCGCAGTAAACTGTGCGGCGATCCCAGCCGAGCTGCTAGAAAGTGAGCTCTTCGGCTACGCGAAGGGATCATTCACCGGTGCGAACCGGGACCGACCGGGCCTCTTCGAGGAAGCCAACAAAGGGACGCTCTTTCTGGATGAGATCGGTGAGATGCGGCTATCTCTGCAAGCCAAGCTGACGCGTGCCCTCGAAGAGCGTGCGATCCGTCGTCTGGGAGAGTCACGCGAACGACAGATCGATGTCCGCCTCATCGCGGCCACCCACCGGGACATCGAGGCGATGGTGCGGAAGGAGAGCTTCCGCGAAGACCTCTGGTACCGGCTGAACGTCGCGGTCGTGCGAATCCCGCCGTTGCGGGACAGGCGGGAGGACGTCGAGCTGCTGGCGACTCACTTCCTGCGAGAGCTCCCGCCGATCCGTGACCTGAAATTGTTCGGCTTCACCCCGGGGGCGATCGAGGCGATGGAGCAATACGACTGGCCGGGCAACGTGCGACAGCTGCGCGCAGCGGTGGAGCGTGCCAGCGTCATCTGCACCGAGAACAGGATCGACGTGGGCGACCTTCCTCCGGAAGTCGTCCAGCTCGCCGGATCCCAGGAGTCCGACTCGAACCTTGGCGTCCTCACGTGGTCCGAGGCGCAGGAGCAGGGGCGCCGGGAGGTGGCTCGACGATACCTCAAGGAGGTGCTTCGCAAGCACGGCGGACAGGTCGGAGAAGCTGCAACCCATGCCGGTGTGGAGCGAGAGAGCTTCTATCGATTGCTCCGTCGGTATGGCGTTCAACCCGACGAACACCGCGGAACACGGGGCGGCGACGAGGACTAGGCTTCGCGCGAGGCGCGCTGGCGTTTCCTGAGCTGGCGTTCCTCGCCGATGCTGTAGAGGACGGGAACGGTGAAGAGGGTGACCAGGGCCAAGACCACGCCCCCAACGGACGGCAGGGCCATCGGTACCATCAGGTCGGAGCCACGGCCCTGCGACGTCACGACGGGCAGGAGCGCCAACAGAGTCGTGGCGGTGGTCATCACGCAAGGTCTCAGGCGCCGTTCACCCGCCTCGACTACGAGCCCGTGTACCTCGGCCACACTTGCGGGCGACTTTCCGCGAAATAGCTGCATCAGGTACGTCGCGACGATGACGCCATTGTCGGTGGCAATGCCGAAGAGAGCGAGGAACCCGACCCAGACCGCAACGGTCATCCGGATATCACCAACGTGAAAGAGATGTCGAAGGTCGACGCCAAAGGGCGAGATGCTCATGAACCAAGCTTGCCCGTACGCCCAAATGAGAAGGAATCCGCCGGCCGCGGCCAACGCGACGCCGGCAAAGATCATGAGCGCGGTGCTCGTCCTACGGAACTGTAGGTAGAGCAGCAGGAAAATGATCGCGAGCGCGAGGGGAACGAGCACCATCAAGCGTTTGGCGCTCCGAACCTGGTTCTCGTAGGTGCCTGCGAATCGATAGCTCACGCCTGCAGGCACTACGAGCTCCCGAGACTCGATGCGCTCCTGCAACGCGCGTTGAGCGGCGTGTACACTCTCCACTTCACCGATGCCCTCGGACGGGTCGAAGGTGACATACGCGTTGAGAAAAGTGTCTTCGGAACGGATGAGTTGAGGGCCGCGGACGTAACGGATGTCCGCCACCTGCTCGAGCGGGATTTGACCCCCGTTGGCCATCGGCACGAGGACCCGCTGAAGCGACTCCACGCTATCGCGCTCTTCCCGCATGTAGCGGACACGCACAGGATAGCGCTCCCTCCCCTCGACGGTCCGAGTCAACGTGCGCCCGCCAATGGCTACCTGAATTACATCTTGCACGTCGGTGATCGTCAGGCCGTGACGCGAGATGGCTTCCCGGTCGATGGCAATCTCGATGTAGGGCTTGCCGACGATTCGGTCCGCGAGCACCGTTTTGCTCTCGATCTCGGGCAGATCTTTCAGGATGCGCTCCAGCTCCAAGCCAAAGGCTTCGAGGGTCTCTAGATCGGGTCCCTTGATCTTGATGCCCACTGCAGACCGCATCCCGGTTTGCAGCATGACGATGCGCGTCTTGATCGGCATCAGCTTCGGAGACCCGGTCAAGCCCGGGTACTCGGCGGCCTTGGCGACCTCCGCCCAAATGTCATCCGGGGAGCGAATGTGATCGCGCCACTGGCGAAACGGCTCGCCGTCAGGGTCAGGGATTAGCTCTTCGTGCTCGTCCCACACGAACTCTTCTGCTTCCTCGTCGTACCGGAATGTCTCGATGTGCCCGGCTCCGTCGAGGATGTATTCGGAGTGGTAGTTGACCACGGTCTCGAACATGGAAATGGGCGCTGGGTCAAGCGGGCTTTCTGCCCGTCCCAGCTTGCCCACGGCGCGCTCAACCTCCGGAATCGCTGCAACCGCAGCATCGATGGCGCTCATCATCTCCAAGGCCTGCTCGATCGATGCATGTGGTGTGGTCGTGGGCATCAGAAGGAACGAGCCCTCATCGAACGGCGGCATGAAGTCTTCTTGGAGACCCGGCGCAGTATCGACCGCGGCCTCATAGACTCCGAGATCACGGACCCAATCGGGCAGCCATCCGAAGATCGTCGGCACGCCGAGCCAAGCCGTCGCACCTAGAAAAACGAAGGCGACGTTCCCCGCGAGAAACTCGACTTTGTGCTTCAGACACCACTCGAGGATTGATCGGTAGAACCGCTGGAAGAGCCAGAACAGGACCATGAGGATCGCCACCATGAACGCGACGAACAACAGGTTTGCGAGCAGAGTGCGGCTCGGCCCCAAGGGCATCCAATAGGCGGTCAGACCGATGGTGACTCCCGCGATGGCAACCGTGATCGCGGCGAGCCGGCTAAAACGACGATACCGCTCCGGCAACCAGGGCCCCGCGAGCTCGAGGCCGCCCACCGCGATGGCCAGAAGACCCGCGGAGACGAAGCCGCTCACGGCCAAAGCCAAACCGCACGCCACGATGACCCAATTGAACATCATGCTTCCTTGGAAGAGCAACGCCCAGCGGCTCTGCACTCGAGCCTTGTCCTCGCGCTTCGTCGCTCTCAAGACGAGATGTGCGAGCGGTGGAAGGAAGATCACGGAGACCAGAAACGCGGCCACGATCGCGAACGTCTTGGTGTAGGCAAGCGGGGTGAAGAGCTTCCCTTCAGCGCCGGTCAGACCGAAGATGGGCAGAAACCCGACGACCGTGGTCAAGACCGAAGTCATCACCGCCGCGGCGACCTCCCCCGTGGCTTTCGGAACGATCCGGACGCGTGACTCAGCTCCCGAAGCCTCATCGAGTCTGCTGGTGATGTTCTCGGTGAAGACGATGCCCATGTCCACCATCGTTCCGATGGCGATGGCAATGCCCGACAAAGCCATCACGTTGGCATCGATACCGAGGTACTTCATCGCAACGAACGTCCCGAGTACCCCGAGCGGCAACAGGACGGAGATCAACAACGAGGTCCGGAGGTGCCTCATGATGAGAAGCACCACGATGACGGTGATGAGTATCTGCTGAATCAGGGCCAACGAGAGTGTGTCGAGTGTCTCGTAGATAATCTGGGTGCGGTCGTAGAACGGAACGACGGTGACTCGAGCTTCCGTTCCGTCTTCCATCGTGCGTCGTGGTAGTCCGACGGAAATCTCTTCGACCTTGTCGCGGATCCGTTCGATGACTGCGAGCGGGTTCTCGCCGAAGCGCACGACGACGACTCCGCCGACAGCCTCGGCTCCCCCGTCGTCCAGCGCTCCGCGGCGACCCGCCGGGCCAAACCCGACACTGGCGATGTCTCGAACGCGGATCGGGGTGTGCTCTCGGACCGCAATGACCACATCCTCGAGATCCGATCGCTCTTGGATGAAACCAAGGCTACGGATGATGTACTCCACGCGGTTGATTTCGATCGTGCGCGCGCCGGTGTCTAGGTTTGCGTTCTTGACTGCCTTCGCGACCTGTCCAATCGTGACCTTGTGCGCGAGCATGGCCTCCGGGTCGACATCGACTTGGTATTCTCGGACGTAGCCGCCAACCGAGGCCACCTCGGAAACCCCGCTCACCGCCTGGAGTGCGTAGCGGACGGTCCAGTCCTGTATCGAGCGAAGCTCCTCGAGGCCGAACGCACCAGGAACGACGTTTCCTTGCTCGTCGAGCGCCTGCAAGGTGTACCAGTACACTTGCCCGAGAGCCGTCGCGTCGGGCCCCAGGGTGGGCGTCGCATCATCCGGCAACGTTCCAGCAGGCAAGGAAGCCAGCTTTTCGAGAACACGCGAGCGCGACCAATAGAACTCGATATCGTCCTCGAAGATGACGTAGATGCTCGAAAACCCAAATACCGAGGCGCTGCGAACCGAGCGCACCCCGGGAATGCCCAGGAGCGCCGTGGTGAGCGGATAAGTGATCTGGTCTTCGACGTCGCGCGGCGAGCGTCCCACCCATTCCGTAAAGACGATCTGTTGGTTCTCGCTGATGTCCGGCAGCGCGTCGACCGGCACAGGGTCGCGTGGAAACCCGCCGAGATCCCAATGGAACGGGGCCGCCGATAAGCCGGCCGCAATCAATAGGCCAAGCAGAACGAACACGACGAGCTCGTTCTCGACGAAGAAGCGAGAGAACTCCTCCCAGCGGCGTTCGCTCGTGCTTTGTTCGTCTTGCGCCAAGCAGTCTGCTCCCTTGTGGTCGGGCTAGTGTTGGTGCCCACCCGCAGCTGCGGGAGGCGGGGCATTGGGTTCGATTGATGCGCCTAAACGTTCGGACGGAAGGACGGTCGCCCGGAACTCCCCGCAACGAAGCATGGCTTGCCCGTAGTAGGGGTTCTGCAATGCGCCATCTCGCTGGATCCACTCGGCACCGTCGGAGTCGAACGCCATCGGACAGAACGCCAACTGCAACGGCGTGTCGAGCGGGTTGCCGAACAGCCGCATCAGCTCGCTCAGCTGCGTGCTCACGTGCTCGAACGCGTTCCGAAGATCTCCAGCACCGCCGGAGGAGGCTCCATGCCGAGCGTGCCCTACCAACTTCGATGCGACCCGCTGCCACGCGTCGAGCGCTTTTCGGGAACCCTCGGGGCTGGCCCCGTTGGCACGCTCCGCCAGGAGGCTCAGGCTTTCCTTGGCCTCATCGAGATCGTCATTGGCGAGTTGCGCCTGGGCTTCCAGATAGGCTTCGACGATGGGACGGAGGGTTGCCAGAAACGCGGGCGCCACCGGAGGGCTCTTTGGCGGGGCCGAGGAAACGTCGTCGGTCATCGTCATCATGCTCCGCCCGCCTCTGAGTTGGACGTCTGCGTCGAGCACGAATGCGCCGCGGGTCACGACTTTCTCGCCTTCGTTGAGCCCCGCGAGCACGGGGTAGACCGGTCCGGTACGCGGGCCGAGTCGGACGACGCGTAGCTCATACGTGGGGTCCGCCGCCTGCGGAACCTCGACGAACACCACCGAACGCCGGCCGGTGAACAAGGGGGCCGACTCGGGAATCACGAGCGGTGCCGGGCCACCAGCTGACTCGGTCTCGATGACGGCCTCCGCGAACATGCCTGGCCGCAAACGGCCCTTCGGATTGTCGACTTCGACGCGCACTCGAGCCGTACGCTCGCGCTCGTCGAGGACCGGATCGATGAACGTCGTGCGGCCCGTGAAAGGTTCCCCCGTGAGCCCCTCGACTTTCACCACCACCTGCTGCCCCACGCGAAGGTGGGGCAGGTCGGTCTCGTACGCGTCGATCTGAACCCAGATTCTCGACAAGTCGGCAATGCGGAACAGCGGCGTCCCAGCCGACACGTACTGACCTTCGTCGACGAACCTCTCGAGAACCGTGCCGGTGAAGGGGGACCGGATCTCGATGTTCGTAGGGGGGTTTCGGGTCCGGATCACGTTCTCGATTTGTTGTTCGGGGACGCCGAGCAAGCGGAGCCGCTCTTTGCTCGAGCCGAGCGCCTTTCCAGCCATCTCCGCCGAAGCGTGCAAGCCGTTGGCGAGCCGCTCGGATTGCTCCGCGGCGGAGACGAGGTCGCGCATCGCGCTGTAGATTTCTGGGCTGTATAGCTTGGCGACGACCTGGCCGCGCTTGATTCGCGCGCCCGTCACGCGCACGCGGAGCTCATCGATTCGACCTGCCGTCCAAGGCGTCACCGTTCGAATGCGTGTCTCGTCGTAGTCGATACGTCCGAGGAGCCGGATCTCGGCGCGTGAGCTCGTGCGTGCGACAGGTGCGGTTTCAATCGCTGCAAGCGCCCGGGCGCGTGGCGAGAGCGTCACGAGCTCGCCCCGGGTGCTCGCGTGCCCGTCTTCATCGCCGTCGCGGACAGGCGTGGCGGGGATCAGGTCCATCCCGCAAATGGGACATTGGCCGGGCTCGTCGATTCGGATCTGCGGGTGCATGGAGCAGGTCCACACGCTGCTCTCTTCGTGGTCGGCGTGCCCCGCTTCGGGAAGTGCGCGCGGGTCGGAACCGCCGCAGCCTCGCGCGCCGACGCCAACGCCGATCGCAAATGTGACGAAGAGAGATGCGGCGATGAATGCGTATCGTTTGCGTTGGTTCATGGCGCAATATCATCCTCAACAGGCTGGGTCGGCACCGGTTTCCCGACGACGCGTTCGAGCTCGGCCCACGACGCCCCGTACGTGGCGTGGGCCTGAAACAACCCCAACGCGAGCTCGAGGAGGTCCTTCTCCGCGATGAGGACTTCTGCCAACGACGAGCGCCCGCTTTGATATCCATCGAGCGTTGAGCTGTACGTCGTCTCCGCTTGAGGCAGGAGCGTAGTCGTATAGAGCCGCACACGCCGTACCGCATCGCGTAGGTTGGCGAGCGCTTGCTCCAACTCCGCCACCGCCCGATCGCGTGCCGCGCGTTCCCGTGCACGATACATTGCCCCCTCGGCGAGGGCTTGCTGCTGCGCAGCCTTGTAGGCGCCACCGGACACCGGAACCTTCAGAGCGACGACCCCAACCACGGCGTCCTGGCCGCTTTTCGGGAGTGTCGGATCGATCCCGGGGTCGGTCACGATCCAGTCGAGACCCAGACCGATGGAGGGCCCGCGTTCGCCTTTCGCGGCCCGCGCTCGCTCGTCCGCTGCTTCCGACATCGAGGCCATGGACGCGACACGTGGATGCACGATGGCCGCATCCCGGAGCTCGCCCTCATCCGACGCGGGCAACAATGCCAATGGAGGATCGTCCTCCGGCTGGATCGGGGTCGGGGTGCCCGGGTCCGCGCCTATCACACGGACGAGCTCCGCGGTGGCGCTTCGCTCAGCCTCCTTCAGCCCAGCAATCACGTCGCTGATTCGCGAAATCGACAAGTCGACTTGGGCGAGATCTGACAAGGCCGATCGACCCGCCTCCAAGCGCGCGCGAATCTGCCGCGAAAGACTCATCAGAACATCGCGCTGGGCTTGCTGAACAATCTGGGTTTTCTGGATGAACCAGAGGCTCCAGTATGCGCGCGCTACCTGCGCTGCTAAGTCGAGTGCGCGGGCCTCGAAACGCTGCTGCGCGGAAACGGCGGCATGCGCGGCGGCGTCGCGACCGGCGTTGAGGCGAGTGGGCCAAGGGAACCATTGAAGGGCGCCAACGCGATGGCGCTGTGGCCCGACCCGCGTCTCGACGGCGCGGATGAAGCCACCGTAGGTGAGCACGAGCTCCGGAAACCTTCGAGCCTGCGCCGGACCTTCGAGGGCCGCGCGCCACGCTTCGTAGGACGCGCGAAGCTCTGGGCTGTTGGCGAAGGCGCTCGCGACGTAGCTGCGGAGAGTTCCTAGTGGTTGGGGTGCTTCGCGAGGCCGCGAGGGAGTGTCCGAGTCGGCGACGGGCTCTGCACTTAGCCGTGTGTAGACGCGATCGAGATCGGCGCGAGACTGCTTCTCCACGTGACTGCCACACCCGGCCAACAACAGGAGCGCCAGTGCCATGGGGCGGTACGACGGACGCCCGGCCGGGATCTGAGTGTGTGGGAAGCGCATAGCCAAACTCCCAGGGGACATGAGCACCTCCCGTGCCATGTCGAGGGAATCCCGAAATCACTCGATTTTTTCCGGTTTGTGGAAGAGGCTAGTAACCAAAGCAGCCACCTTGAGTAACCGTTCGAGTCACACCCTGTGGCTGACCTACTGAAGCAAGACGTACACCAACGCCCCACCGGCCACCAGCAAGGCCCCGATCGTGATCACGATCGGGCCCCGGACCGCGACCGGGAACATCCCCCGTTTGAGATTGCGGGCGACCCAGAGGTAGCGGCTCACCGAGTAGATCATGGTCAGCCCGCCGAAGCTGATGAACCCGACCCCCGCCACCACGGCGATCTCCTGATCGCTGCCGGCGCCGAGGCGCTCGAGCAGGACGCCGAGGCCTACGAGGCCGAGAGCCGTCCGGACCCAGGCGAGAAACGTGCGCTCGTTTGCGAGGTGATCCCGCGCGGTGCTGCCCTTGTTCTCCACGACGTCGAGCCCCATCCGCCCAGGCCATACCACACCTTGCATGAGCTGTGGTGTCCGCGAGAGCCCCTCTCTACCGAAGGAAAGCGCCGCCGCGACCTGACGTTTCGGTTCCCCACCCCGCCCGCCTGGGGCTCGGACTGAGCATCCTCAGCTACGCCGGAAAGGTGATCGTAGGGGTCGGGGTCGACGAGGCGGTGACTAAAAACCCCCGCCGTCTCGTCGAGCTATTCGAAGATAGAGACCTCAGACATATTGAGAAGCGCGAACACTTCGTATTGACGCCAGCGACGTTACTTGTGAATCTCGGCGCTCCGACGCGACGGAAAGGTTTTTTGAGAGATGAAGCTTCGTTTTGTACCACTTTTGCTACTCCTGGTCGCAGCCTTCGCGCTGCCCGGCACCACGACCCACACCAAGGCCGAGGAGGGGTACACGCTGCGCATCGCGTCGCTCGCGCCCGCCGGCTCTTCGTGGATGAAGATTCTGAACGCGTGGAACAAGACGCTTCAAGAGAAGACCGACGGCAAGGTCAAGATGCGCTTTTACCCGGGCGGGTCTCAAGGCGACGAGCGCGACTTCGTTCGCAAGATGCGCGTCGGCCAGCTCGACGGCGGCGTCGTGACGATGACCGGCATGAGCATGTTGGTGCCGGCGATGAACGTGCTCACACTGCCGGGCTTCCTCGACACCTATGAAGAGCTCGATCGTGTCCGCGAGAAGATGGCGAGCGAGTTCGAAGCCATGTTCGGCAAGGAAAACATGCGACTCGTCGGATGGGGCGACGCGGGCAAGACGCGGCTTTTCTCTGTGAAGCCGATCAAGAGCCCGAACGAGATCAAGGCGATGCGCCCGTGGGTGTGGAAGGACGATCCGATCTTCGTCGAGTTCTACCAGGTCATCGGTGCGAGCGCGGTTCGGCTCGGCGTGCCCGAGGTCTACCCCGCGCTTCAGACCCGCATGGTCGACGTGATCTCGTCATCGGCTCTCACTGCGGTCGCGCTTCAGTGGTACACGCGCGTGAAGTACATGACAGCGCACAACTCCGCCATCATCGCAGGCGGCACCGTGATGCGTCAGGACAAGTACGACGAGCTACCGCCCGAGTACAAAGAAGCTTTCGACAGCACGGCTGAGCGCGCCCACGAGCTTCTAAACAAGACCATCCGCAAGGACGATGACAAGGCGTACGAAGTCGTCCTCAAGAAGGGCATCGTGGCCGTCGAAGCAGGCGATTCCAAGGCCGAATGGGACGCCGCCGACAAGAAGGTGCGCGACAACCTGACCGGCCGAATGTTCTCGAAGAGCCTCGTCGAGGCTGTCGCCGCCGCTTCGAAGCCGTAGTCCGGGCGCCTGCGGATGGAGCATCTTCGGGTCGAAACCAACGGGATCGCGATGCACGCGGTCTCCGAGGGGGAGGGCCCGGCGGTGCTCTTCTGCCATGGGTTCCCGGGGCTCTGGTCCTCGTGGCGTCGTCAATTGCCGCTTGTCGCGGGCGCCGGCTTTCGGGCGATCGCGGTCGACATGCGCGGCTACGGTCGAACCGACCGACCCTCGAGCGCGAGCGAGTATGGCAACCAGACCCTAGTCCGGGACCTCACCGGGCTACTCGACGCGCTCGAGATCGAAAGCGCCGTATTCGTCGGGCACGACTTCGGTGCACAGGCGTGTTGGGCGGCAGCCCTGCACGCACCCGAGCGCGTCCGTGGGATCGTCTCGCTGGCGGTTCCCTATGGTGTCGGCTTCGCGAGCAAGAAGAAGCAAGGCGACGAAACGAAGCGTGAGGCGCGGCGCCGCGGGCGGAGACCGAGCGAGACGTACGCGGAGATCGCCAAGCAACACTTTCTTCACCTCGACTACTTCCAGACGGTCGGGCCGGCCGAAGCGGAGCTCGGTGCCAACCCGCGGCTGTTCCTGCGGCGCATCTACTGGGCCCTGAGTGCCCGCGGGAGCTTGCTCGATTTCAAGAAATTTCCTTCGGAGGGCACGGGGTATCTCGATGTCCTCGCGGAACCGGGCGAGCCACTGCCGTGGCCTTGGCTGAGCGAGGAAGACCTCGACTACCTGGTCGAGGAGTACATGCGGCCGGGCATGGACACGGCGTTCATCGGCGGTCTCAATTCATACCGCGCGATGGACATCAACTGGGAGCACGATTCCGACTACGGTAGAGCCGCTGTCACGACCCCGGCGCTGTTCGTATGCGGTGAGAAGGATCCGGTGCTCCAGATCATCACGCCGAAGTCGCTCGAGACGATGCCGGACCGAGTGCCCGAGCTCCGAGGTACGCGTCTCATCGCGAACGCGGGCCACTTCGTGCAGCAGGAGCAACCCAAGGCGGTCAGCGATGCGTTGCTCGCGTTTCTACGCAGTGAGCTCAGAAGCTAGCTTGCCCGAGAGCTTGTAGACGAGCCCGTAGATCGAGAGCTGCGGGTTCGCTCCAATGCTCGTCGGAAAGAGCGAGCCGTCCATGACGTAGAGGTTGTCGAGGTGATGGAACTTGCCATTGCAATCGGTGACGCTCGTGCCGGGGTCATCGCCCATCGGGGACCCACCCATGACATGAGCGCTGCCGACGGTGACTTTGTGCGGCGCGATCTGGAGCTCCTCGATGGCCGCCTTGGCTTCCTTCCAAGTCGCATAGTGCTTCGCTTGCTTGTGGGCGGGGCGAGCCGATTTGCAGCCCGTGGCAAACTGCATCTCGAGCATGATGCCCCAGGAGCGGCGCACGCCTTCGAGCAGGTACCCGTTGATCGGATAATCCAGCACCGGTTGACCCGCATCGCCGAGCTCGACGACACCGCCCTGGCTCTCCTCGTGAAAGCCATCGCGCATGAGCGCGATCATGCACTGGGTGTTCGGGAGCTGATCCATGCTCGACGAGATTTCTTCGCCGGCGGTGGAGTAGAACCCAGCGGCGAACGCAGGCTGGAGCGGCGGGACCTCGAGCTTGAAGCCGACGGGCCCAGTGTGAACGTTCTCCCACTGGAAGTGGTCGGAATAGATCGACTGCGGCGCGCCGTAGAACGGATCGATCAAATCGGGATAGATCGCCATCGTCAACGTCGTGGGGTGCAAGAACGTTCGCTTGCCGACGCGGCCGTGCGGATCCGGCACCTTCGAGCGAAGCAGGATCGCAGGCGTGTTGATCGCCCCGCCCGCAAGCACGGTCCGCCTCGCGCGCACCGTAATCGTTTGGCCGGTGGTGCCCCGGACGTTTGGCGTGAGCGCCTCGGCCTCCACGCCGGTGACGACGTCGCCCTCTCGAATCAGGCGCACGACGCGGGCGTGATGGATGAGCTTGGCTTTGTTGTCGAGCGCCGCTGGAATGGTCGTCACCAGCATCGACTGCTTGGCGTCGACCGGACAGCCGAGCCCGCAGAAGCCGAGGTTCAAGCAACCGCGCACGTTGCGGTGGATGGTCGCCCAGTCGTAGCCGAGCTTCTCGGACGCTTTCTGAAGCATGCCGTTGTTGGCGTTCGGAGCCTGCTGCCACTGTTGGATGTTGAGCCGCTCCTCCATGTGCGCGAAGTACGGCGCCATCTCCTCGGCCGAGCAACCGCTGACGCCCATGTGCTCGGCCCAGAACTTCAGCGTCTCGGGAGGCGTTCGGAAGCTCGTCGTCCAGTTGACGGTGGTCGAACCGCCCACCGAGCGGCCCTGGAGGATGACCATGCCGCCATCCTTGGTGCCGCGGCCGGTGCCCTCCTGGTAGAGATCGCGATAGGCAGCGCGCTCTTGCATATCGAACTGACTCGAGGTCTTGAGCGGCCCGGCCTCCAGCAGAACGACTGTGAGCCCTGCCTTGCTCAACGTCTCGGCGGCCGTGCCTCCGCCTGCACCGGTGCCCACGATGACGACGTCCGCCTCGAGTTGGAGGGGCGCCGTGATCGCGCTCGCGTCGGTGATGTCCCAGCCCCGCTCCTTGCGGCGGTTGTACGGATCGGTGCTGCTGCCGATCTTGACCATGGATTGATCCGTCACGGCGTCGCCTCCTCGCTTGGGGCCACTGTTGGAACGCTCGCGACCTTCTGAGGCGGCAGGAAACCGGCCGACGCCGCGTGCTCGGGGATCAGATAGTACGAGCTGATGATCAAGCGGATGACGGCGGCATAGATGGCGTTGAGCAAGCCGATGCTGCTCTCACGCAGCCGGGCGAGAGCGCTCTCGGCATCGTCGACTGATGCTTGCGACCAGGCGGCCCATTGACCGGTCGTCAGTCCCCGAGTTAATCCGAAGTTGAGCACGTCGAAGGCCTGCAACACACCGGCTACGACTGGCGCAGAGAGATCCTCCATCAGCGTATCGAAGGATTGCAGCGTCTGCTCGATCGCGGCGGTGTCACCTGGGGCGACCTTGCCCTTCAAGACTGCGGGCGTCATTGCGCGGAGTAACTCGAGGTCTTCAGGACGAAGATGCTTCATGCCGGAGGCAGGGCCGCTCGATGTGCAGCCCGACAACGTCGCGCCGGCGCTCATCGTGGAAAGCGCCGCCGCCCCCGCCATGGACACCTTCAGGAAATCACGTCTGTCGGTTCGCATGTGATGGCGAGAATCACCGACAACGGTCCCCCGCGTCCAGCACAAAAGCGCATGCCTAGCCATGACGGCTGCGCACGTAGTACTCGCTCATCGTCACGCTGACGATCTTCCAAATCGGCAAGAAGGCGGCCACGCTTTGGCCCATGATCGCCATGTTCTTGATCAGCTCGAAGCGATTGCGCGCACCGTAGAACACGTACGGGTCCGTCATGTGGGCCGCAGAAGGCCAGGATTCTTCGACAATGCCCTCGTAGGGGACCGCGCCTTCGGTGAGCACCTCGTCCACGACATTGCGAACGTACCTGGCCCTCGGCTGCATCTTTTCGGACATCGGCCCCTGGCGATTGAACCAGTGCTTCATCCACTTTTCCTTCGGGATGCGCTTCGGGCGTTCAAGCGGTGTGACCGAAATGACGGCCGGCGAGCGCTGGCCATCGGGCCAATCGCGCGGCGCTCCGTGTGGGTTGCCGCCGTAGTCCGTGTAGACGTGCTCCCGAACGCGATAGCCGGCGATGTCGAACCCGGCGTCGCGCAGGATTGACTCGAGCGCGCCCCGAGCATCCATCTCGTCCACCCACACGCTGACCTCGGCGACGAACGGGTTGTTGCGCTTGGTCGTCGGCGCCGGCGAAGGGGCGGTAACCCGGTCGTCGTCGATGTTCATCAGAAGATAGCGCGCGCCCAAGTCGAGGAGCCTCGGACCGCATTCCTCGAGCAGGGTCGTCCGTCGAACCGCGGGCGCCATCGGTTGGCGCGGCCACAGCAGGTAGATGAGCTTGATCATCGTTGCGCCCTCAGCCGGTCGTGCGTGGCTTTGAACTCGTGCATCAAGTTGGGAATCCCTTCGGCGGCGCTCGTACGCGGCTCGTAGCCGAGATGGGCTCTCGCCTTGTCGACTCGGAACGAAGCGTCGCAGCAGATCGAGAGCACCCCTCGGCGCGTGACCGTAGGGAACGGCCCGCCGAAGTAGTGAGCGACCTCCCCGAGATATGCGACCGCGTAGGCGACGGGGCGCGGGATACTCACTTTGGGCCAAGAGTAGCCGAGGCCTTCGACGATCGGCCGGTACCAGAGCACCGGATTCGTGGGCTCGTCGTCACTCACGAAATACGCTTGGCCGCCGACGAGGTCCGGTTCATCGCTGAGCTTCTGCGCCACCAGGAAATGCACGTCGACGACCGAGTCTACGTGGACGTTGTCCGTCACGGACTCGCCGCTTCCGATCATCGCTTTGAAGTCGCCCGCAGCGAGGTGCTCGAGGAAATCATGCACCATCATGGCGCCCTCCCCCGGGCCCCACACCCCTCCCGGGCGTACGGCGGCGGTACGAAGACCGTCTCGATCGTTCGCCGCGAGCACCAGCTTCTCCGCCCGGCTCTTGGTCTGCGAGTAGAGGTCCCGAAGCCCGTCGGCGCCGACGTAGGGCGCTGTCTCGTCCGCGCCTCGGACTGGGCGGTCGACGGCCACCGTGATCGAGCTGGTGAAGACCAAGCGCTTTACACCGGCAGCTTTGCACGCACGAATCACGTTCTCGGTGCCACCTACGTTGACGCCGTAGACCTGGCGACGAACGCTCGGACGAGCGAGGGTCAACGTGTTGATGATCGCGGCCGTGTGAAAGACTGTGTCAACGCCCTCACACGCAGGCCCGATGTCGCTCATCCTTCGGATGTCGCCGACAACGCCGGTGACGCGAGAATCGCCCTCGAACGGCGCGAGGTCGAGCGCGCTAACCTCGCAACCAAGCTCGAGCAAACGGCGAACGAGATGCTTGCCGACGTAGCCGTTTCCTCCGGTCACCAGGCAGACGGGGCCGACTCCTTCTGGGGTCACGGGCAGCTCCATGGGTCGCTGCGAACCATGAAGCGCCGTGCTAGCTTGCGCAATCTGAGATGAGCAGCCTGACACCCCTGATAGTGGATGACGTGGACGGCGCGCAGTGGGACGACTTTGCGGACGTGGTCGTCGTGGGGCTCGGCGCGGCAGGCGTCACTGCCGCCATCGAGGCGAGGGAGCGAGGCGCCGATGTGCTCTTACTCGACCGCTTCGAAGGCGGCGGCGCCACCGCGATTAGCGGCGGCGTCTACTACGCGGGCGGCGGGACGCACATCCAAGAGGCGGCCGGTGTCCAGGACAGCGTCGACAACATGTATCGCTACCTCGCGATGGAGGTGCAAGACGCGGTGTCCGACGAGACGCTACGCGACTTCTGCGAGCAGAGCCCGGCGAACCTGAAGTGGCTCTCTGACCGCGGAGTCCCTTTTCTGCCGAACCTCTGTCCGGTCAAGACTTCGTACCCGTCCAATGAGTACCACCTGTACTTCTCCGGCAACGAGCCCTTCCCCCCGTACCGGGACCACGCCACACCGGCGCCAAGGGGTCATCGACCCGACGGCGGCGCGTTCCCGGGGGCCAAGATCACGGAGCCGTTGCGCGAAACCGCCCTTCGCGAGGGCGTTCGGATCGAGCTCCAAACCCGGGTGACCCGTTTGGTGCTCGACCGGGCGGGCCGGGTCGTAGGAGCGGAAGTGGCGCACCTCGCATCGAGCGCCTGGCGAGGGCTCCATAGAAGGCTCCATCGTTGGGAAACCGCAGTTGCCAAGATCGCCCCGGGGCTCGCAGCGACGCTTCGAAACCGCTGCGATGCGATCGAGGCGAGCCGCTCGGAAATCAAGCGCATCCGTTGTAGGAAGGGAATCGTTCTTTGCGCCGGCGGCTTCATCTTCAACCGCGAGATGGTCGCAGAGCATATCCCGGAGTTCCTGCCGGGCCTCCCACTCGGGACACATGGCGACGATGGCTTCGGCATCCGCCTCGGGCAGAGCGTCGGTGGCAAGGTCGAGCAGATGCATCGGGCGTCGGCGTGGCGCTTCCTCTACCCGCCGAACGCGTTCGCCGAAGGGATGCTGATCAACGGCAACGGCGAGCGCTTTGTCAATGAGTTCTGGTACGGCGCCAAGATCGGCGAGGCGCTCGTGGAGCACAACCATGGAGTGGCGACGCTGGTCATCGATGAGCACCTCCGGAAGCTTGCGAAGGAGCAGTCGAAGCCGGGCAAGCTCCAGTGGTTCCAGCGCGCTGCGGCTCTGATGAACCTCTACCTCAACTGCAAGAAGGTCGATGACGTCGATGCGTTGGCCAAAATGCTCGACGTCCCGCGCGAAAAGCTCCAGAAGTCGCTCGACGAGTACAATGCTAGCGCCGAAGGCAAGCGAAGCGACCCGTTCGACAAGGACCGCGACAGCATGCGGCCCCTCAAGCAGGGCCCGTTCTACGCAATCGATTGCTCCCTGGGCTCGAAGCGGCACTTGTGCGCGGTGATGACCCTCGGCGGCCTGGCCGTGGAGGAAACGACCGGCCAGGTGCGGAGCGAGAACGGCGGAGTGGTGCCCGGGCTCTATGCCGCGGGCCGGAACGCAGTGGGGATCTGCTCGCGCCAATACGTGAGCGGGCTGTCGATCGCGGATTGCGTATACTCGGGCCTACGCGCAGCGAGGGCGCTAACCCCGAGCGCTAGCGCTGAACGCTGACGCTGAACGCTGACGCTGAACGCTGAACGCTGGCGCTGGCGCTGACGCTGACGCTGAACGCTGGCGCTGGCGCTGACGCTGACGCTGAACGCTGAACGCTGAACGCTGGCGCTGGTCGCTGACGCTGAACACTCACCCTCCTCAACTTCAATGCCGCTTGTCCTTGGATTTGGGTTTTGGTCTCCGCGGGTGAGACCAAAACCCAAATCCAAGGAGTCGCTATGGAGAAGAAGAATGTGTATGTCAGGGCGCGGGACGTTGTGGGGGAGCTTGGCCCAGTGGTGCAGAGGATTCGTGAGCGGGATGCGAAACTTGCCGATCAACTGAGGCGGGCGGCGCAGAGTGTGGTGCTGAACATTGCCGAGGGGCGGGGGAATGATGCGGGGAACGCGCGGCTTCGGTTCGCGACGGCGTGTGGGTCGGCGAAGGAGGTCCGAGCGGCTCTCCATGTCGCGAGTGACTGGGGCTACATCGAGGCGCAGAGGGCGGCGCAGCTCGATCGGCGCCTCGACCGCGTGTGCGCCATCACGTGGTGCTTGAGCCGGAATCGCTAGCGTCCGGAGAGCCTCCACGACACCCGCGGCAGCGCGAGCCCGCAGGGCGAAGCCCGGCGCGAACGCGCCGCCAAGCCCGAGCCCTTCCCATCGATGAAGCCAGCAACCCGCGAGCCCGAAGGGCGACGCCCGGCGCAAGTGCGCCGCCAAGGCAGAGCGCAGCGATGGCCGCGGAGGGAGGACTACGGGTGGGGGTGGGCGGGTGGATTTAACCAAGACCTCCCGACGCCACTCGCGTTTCGCTGGCGCTGGCGCTGAGCGCTGGCGCTGGCGCTGGCGCTGGCGCTGAGCGCTGGCGCTGGCGCTGAACGCTGGCGCTGACGCTGGCGCTGGCGCTGTCCCTAACAGCCCGTGACCAACAGCGTGCCCGACGTCGTCGTGTACGTCGCCTCGAAGATCGCTGTGGTTTCGTCGAAAGACCAGTCGTCTTCTGAGAGCGGCGTGCCGTCGAGGCTGACGCCGCAGACCTCTGCCGGCGTGATGCGGGTGTTCATCGCGGCCTCGAGGTGGATCGTCCGCTCTCGGCTGTTCACGATGGTGAGCTCCCAGTTGATGTCGTCTTCGACGCTCGTCCAGGTGCCGTCGTCGTAGAGGCTTCCGTTGGTTTCGCCGCGCGGAAAAGCCAGCACGTGAAGGAGCTGGTCGCGGTCGGAAGCGTGGATGATCTCCGGATCGTCACCGTACTCGGCAAGCGTGAATACATCCGGGGAGAGCATCGGAATGATGGCGCCGGCTTCGACGAACATGGGGATCTCGGGAATCGGCGCCGACACGGTGATGCTCTGGCCGCCCGTATGCATCGTCGTACCGCTGAGGGTGAAGGTGCCGCCCTCTTCGCCGTAGGTGACCGAGCGGAACCACTCGACCCATTCGCCTTCAGGCAGGTAGAGCTCACGATCGGTCGCGCCCTCCGTGTAGACAGGAGCCACGAGAATGTCTGAGCCGAACATGTATTGATCGTCTCGAGCCGTGGCCTCCGAGTCGCCGGGATGCGTCAGCACGTGGTGCTGCATGATCGGCCGCCCGGTCGCGTAGTACTGCTCGGCGGCGGCCTGGACGTACGGGTAGAGTTGCGTGTGGAGCTTCGAATAGAGCCGCCAAACCGGCTGGTGGTCCTCGTCCCAGGGCTGCGGGCGGTCATGGGGCGTGAGCTTCACCCCGTTCCGCTGGCTGCGCATCACCACCGACAGCCCTCCGTACGCGATCCAGCGGTCGAAGAGCTCGTCGCTCAGCAATCGGCCGAACAGCGCGAAGAAGCCGCCAATGTCGGAGCCCCAAATCCCTACACCCGACGTACCCATCGACAGCGCGCGGTAGATCGAAGACTCGAGGCCGTCGAAGTCCCAACCGGTCGTGGGGTCGCCGCCCCAGACGATGGGGGAGCACGCCGGCGAGCCGGACCACCCTGAGCGAACGAATCGCGCCAAGGGCTTGCCCGCGTCCTGAGTCGCCTCGTACGCGCCGCAGTGGTAGTCGCGAACATAGCTGTTGTGGAACTCCGTGCCGGTCGTCCCGTTCGCATCCACTGCATCGAGCGGGGTGTATTCCCCGAAGTCCTCCATCCAACCGTCGAAACCATGCTCGAGTGCCTCGTCGGCCAGGGCCTTGTACGCAGACACGCCGTTTTCCGCCGTGAAATCGAACTGACTCACCAAGAACGGCTCGTTCGTGAGATTCGCCGCGTATTCGTAGATGTAAGTTTCCCCGTCGCCGTCCTTCAAAAGCGCGCCTGCATCTTCGGAGTCGCTGAAAGCCGGCTCGTATTCAACGCAGATCATGGGATTGAAGTAGGTGTGAATCGCCACGCCCATATCGTGGTTGGCCGCGGTTCTCGCCGTGAACGCGTCTTCATTTCCTTGCTGGGAACCGCAAGGCAGATAGTGACTGTACGTCGCATTGAGCGAGGTGGGGGTGTCTTCGGCGCGGAACTCCTCGATCCGAGAGTCGTTGTCGGTTTGAAGCCAAGGGCCAAAAAACCAAGGGCCGTAGTCATCCGGCTGGCGGCCGACTGCCTCGGTGTAGCGCTCCAGAGCCTCGGCGGGCGTGGGGCCTGCGAACACGTGGAAGAGCAGCTCATGCGTCTCGGCCTCCATGCTCCACGCGTCGTCCGCCTCGTACGCCATCCGGTGGTAGCTCATCTCGTCGTTCTCGATCGAGACCCCGTAGCCGCGCGAGGACAGGACCCAGGGAATCGGGAAGTACGTCGCGTCGGGGCGAAAGCGATGCCCGGGAGGCGGCACGATCGCGCCGAGCGCCGAGTACTCCTGGGAGTCGTAGTACGGCCCATCGGAAACGTAGTTCTCGACCGCGCCCTTGTACCTGTACTCCCCCTCGGGGAAGTAGGGTTCGCGGGATCCGTTCTGGTCGACCGCGTTGCTGCGCTCTCCAAAGCCCACGAAGCGTTCGTCCTGCTCGGCGACGAAACCAACGCCGAGCGCCTGAACCCCATCGCTCGAGACCGGCCTCACGGTGACTTGAATCACTCCGTCCGCCTCGGCCGCGGCAACGAGCTCGAGCTTGCGCTCGGGATCCGAGGTGGCGATCGTCGCCGAATAGGTGTCTCCCTCCGTCGTGGACGACTCGGCTTTCGTGGCATGCACCCAACCATCGTCGCGAGCGGCTGGGACCGGGGGGACCGGCAGCTGTGGCAAGTCGGGGGGCAAGGTGGGTCGCTGGCCACTACCCGGAGGCGGCGGGCCCACGTGCATCCCGAGACTTCCCGAAGGGCCATCGTCGATGGCGGGGAGCTCCACCAAGACCTCGTTCCCCTCGGCATCGAAGAAGGTCATGTTCCACGGATCCTCGGTGACTCGCAGCTTCAGCGCGCCGGCATCGACGGTCCACTCTTGCTCTGGCCCAGCGCCGCTGCTGTTGTTGCTGCAACCAACCAAGAGCAACCCAAGCAACGACCCCATACACACAAAGCTCGCGATCCGCATATTCACTCCTCGCCCGGGCAGACCGTGACCCATGGTGCGCCCTTCCCGCAAGCGCTAAGCGCCCTATGATACGGCGCATGGCCACAGTACTCATCACAGGTGCGAACAGAGGAATTGGGCTCGAGCTCAGCCGCCAGCTCGTCGAGCGAGGCGATGAAGTGATCGCGCTCTGCAGAGAAGCGAGCCCGGAGCTCGGGGCGCTCGGCGTGCGGATCATCGAAGGCGTCGAGGTGACGGATACGGCGGCGCTCGAGCAGGCGGCGGCGGCGCTCGGCGATGTCCGAGTCGACATCCTGATCAACAACGCGGGCATCTTCACGAACGAGACGTTCCGTGACCTCGATTTCGACGAAATTCGCCGCAATTTCGAGGTAAACGCGCTCGGCGCGCTCCGCGTCACGCACGCCCTTCAGAGCCGGCTCCAAGAGGGCGCGAAGATCATCCTCATCACGAGCCGCATGGGCTCGATCGGCGACAACGGCTCGGGCGCTTACTATGGCTACCGCATGGCGAAGGCGGCGCTCAACATGGCCGGGGTCAATCTCGCCCATGACTTCCGCGGGCGCGCGTCCGTCGCGATCCTGCACCCCGGACTGGTCGCGACACGGATGACCGGCTTCGCCGGCATCTCGACCGAGGAGTCCGCCACCGGGCTGATCGCCCGCATCGATGCGCTCCGGCCAGAGGACTCGGGCGGCTTCTGGCACGCCAATGGCGAGCGCCTTCCGTGGTGAAGACGGCCGAACCTCGCGCCGACGCTGTTGTCGCAGCCGCATAGATCCGTCAAGCTCGGTGGGCTGTGCCGATCGACTGGGAAAGCTTGCCCACCGAGGAGCTGCTGGACGTTCGCATGTGCGACCTCGGGCTGGCCGTGGGGGATACTTGGCTCGCGGATTGCGTTGAACGCCTTCGCGAAGAGCTCAACACAGCTGGGCTTCGCCGATTTCGAATCCACACGTGGCTCAGCGACGAATGGTGCTCACCCGACGGCATTCCCGGCGTCGGCGTTCCCTTCTATCTCGCGCACCCGCGTTTGATGCGGCTCGAACGACAGATGATGTTCGAGGTCGAAGGCGGCACGCGGGCGGAATGCATGCGGCTTCTTCGTCACGAAGCCGGGCACGCGCTTCAACACGCCTACAACCTACAGCGAAGAAAGAAGTGGCAGCGCGCGTTTGGGCGCGCGTCCGAGCCCTACCCTGAATTCTATCGACCAAACCCGCTGAGCAAAGGCTTCGTAGAGCACTTGGACGGCTGGTACGCGCAGGCACACCCGGTCGAAGATTTCGCGGAGACGTTCGCGGTGTGGTTGGCGCCGCGGTCGAATTGGCGAAAACAGTACGCGAGCTCGAGCGCGCTCGCGAAGCTCGAGTACATGGACGAGCTCGCTGAGGACCTGTCCGACAAGAAGCCGCAAGTCGCTTCGCGCGCACGCCCTTATTCGCTGCCTCGCCTCCGACACACGCTGCGTCGTCATTACGAACGCCGCCAAGAGCACTACAGCCCAGGGTTCAGCGACGAGTACGATAGGGACCTACTGAAGATCTTCAGCGACTCGGCTCGGTACCGGAACAACGAGACCGCCGCCTCGTTTCTACGCCGAAATCGGAGGCAAATTCGCGAGCAGATCTCGCTTTTCACGGGCGAGTATCAATTCACCGTGGACCAAGTGCTTCGTGATATCATCGGCCGGTGTCGTGAGCTGAGGCTTCGTCTCACGCAGAAGGAACGCCAGACGAAGCTCGACTTCGCCATCATGTTGACGGTGCACACGGTGCATCTTCTTCACCGAAGGGATACATGGCATCCACTCTAAAGCGCCGGCGAATCATCGTTTTGGTGCACAAGAGTCTCGTCCCCCCGGAGGACATCAGCAAGCTCAGCCCGGCAGAGGTCGCTCCGTTCAAGACCGAGTTCGATGTCCGGGAAGGCTTGCAAGCCCTCGGCCACGAAGTGCTGATGGTCGGGCTGAGTGACGAGCTCGCCCCGCTCCGGAAGGCCATCGAGGAGTTCAAGCCGCACGTCGTCTTCAACTTGCTCGAGGAGTTCGACGGCGAAGCGATCTTCGACGCCCACGTCGTCGGGTACCTCGAGCTCCAGCGCACACCGTACACCGGCTGCAATCCGCGAGGCCTCTTGTTAGCGCGCGACAAAGCCCTCTCGAAAAAGGTGCTGACCTACCATCGGATCCTGGTGCCCAAGTTTCGCGTGTTTCCGCGCTATCGAAAGATCACGCGACCCAAACAGCTCGGGTTCCCGTTGATTGTGAAGTCGTTGATCGAGGAAGGGAGCTACGGGATCGCCCAGGCCTCGCTCGTCCACAACGAGAAGGCTTTCGAGGAGCGGGTGGCGTTCATTCACGAGAAGATCCTCACCGATGCAGTCGTCGAGCAATACATTCCCGGCCGCGAGCTCTACGTATCCGTCCTCGGAAACCACCGTTTGCAGGTGCTCCCAACCTGGGAGATCTTCCTCGACAAGCTCCCCGAGGACGCTCCGAGGATCGCGACCCGCAAGGTGAAGTGGGACCTCGAGTACCAGGAGAAGTACGACGTACGCCTAGGACGGGCAAAAGGCCTCCCCGAAGAGATGGAGCGGCGCATCGCGCGCCTTTCCAGGCGGATCTGCAGGCGTCTAGGCACCGATGGCTGCGTTCGAATCGACTTCCGGCTCGACGACGCGGGCCAACTCTACTTCCTCGAAGCCAACCCCAACCCGGACATCGCCGAGGAAGAAGAGTTCGCGAGCGCGGCGAACGCGGCCGGTTTGGACTACGTCGCCTTGCTGCAGAAGATCGTCAACCTCGGCATTCGGCGCGCCGAGCGAGGCTGACGCCAACGACTCAATTGCTGATGTCGTGAAGGTAGGAGCGAAAGCAAGCGATCTCGTCGCTGCTCCAGAAGCCCCCCACAACCGGCATCCGCACCGCCCCGATGGGCCGCTCGGTCACCTCACTCAACAACTGGCTGCAATCGGGATCGGCGGCGTCGACCAGCAAGTAGTTGCTCCCATCCGCCCGAACGCTCAGCGCGGACAGCGCATCCTCGACAGACCCCGACAGATCCATCGTCCATGAGGTCGCAGGCAGTCCCGAGGCCCCGTGACAACCCGCTGCAGCGCAGCCGTCGAGCTTTGCCCGAAGCGCGGAGTCATCCGCCATGGAGTAGCCAGACAGCGAGCATGACACTTCGGCCGCCTCCGGATTGTCGCAGTAGACCAGGCTCAGGCTGTAGGGCTCGCCGCTTCCATCCTCGCCGCAGCCCGACAAGAAGGAAGCAAAGGTGATCACAATGATGAGAGGCGCGAGCCTCGAGCGTGCGTAAGACATGTTTCTCCGATCACTAAAACTAGAAATTTCTTGGTACATTTCATCTTGATGCAGCGGGATGCAACACCACCACAAGAAAATTGAACAGTGCAATTTTCTCTAGCGATCATGGCAGACTAGACCTGCAATGCAAGAGTGATCGCAAAATAAATCACCCTAAAGTTTTATTTTTTCACTGTATGACAGTGTATGTCACTGAACTTTTAGTCCTGCCGGGTGTTTTTTTGCATGTTAGGCTGTCGCTTGTGCAGAAGAGTCAAAGGTGCATCCATAGCAACCTAAAGGGTGGGTTCGTGACCCTGTTGGCCGCCGTCGCGCTGTTGGCGACCGGCTGCAAGGACGAGCCAACGCTTTTTGGAGGTTGCTCAACTCAGAACGTGAGCGCGTGTCCCGAATCGGAGGGGTTCGTGAACCCCTACGCGGGGCAGCTCGAGCTGCTCAGCTGGACGGAGACGCTTCGCAAAGCGAGCCTCGAGCTCACGGGCAAGCTGCCGAGCGAGCGGCAAATGCAGGTCACCGCGGAGCACGGCCAGCTCGGTCTCGAAGCGTCCCTCGCGGAGATCATGCGGGACGAGGCGTTCTCCGAGCGAATGATCGAGCTCTACAACGATCACTTCCTGACCGATAAGTACCTCGGTCGCGAGAACGCGATCGAGCTTCTCGATGAAGAAGTTTTCCCGAACCTTCGGTGGTTCGAGCGCAAGTATCCCGACGACGACGACAAGGCGGCCATGACGAACGACTCGTTGGCGCGCGAGCCGCTCGAGCTCATCGCACACGTGATTCGGAAGGAGCGTCCGTTTACCGAGATTCTCACGGCCAACTACACGATGGCGAACGGATTCTCGGCGCTTTCCTTGGTAGGTCTTCCCGACGTTCCGCTCGGAGTCGGTGAGAACCCGGAGAGCTTCCAAGAGGTCAAGATCCCAGGCGTTCCGCACGCGGGCATTTTGACCTCCGCGATGTTCTTGAACCGCTTTCCAACCAGCGACACGAACATCAACCGTCACCGCTCGCGCATGGCGTATTGGTTCTTCCTCGACATCGACATCAACCAGTTCGGTAGTCGTCCGGTCGATGCAAGCGACGACTTCGGCGACAATCCGACGCTCGAGAACCCGAACTGCACGGTGTGCCACGTCACGATGGACCCGGTCGCCGGCCTGTTCATGAACTGGAACGAGAGCGGCGAGTATAGCGGCGAGGGCGAGTGGTTCGGACCCGATTACATTCTGCCGCCAGGCTTCAACGGAGAGGCGCTTCCCAATAACGACCGCACTCGCGCGCTTCAGTGGTTCGCGCAGCGCGTCGCGAAGAACCCGCGTTTCGCGCAGGCGACTGTGAAGACGGTCTTCGAAGGCCTCACGGGCCAGCAGGTTCTCGACATCACCCTGGCGATGCCGCCCGCAATGGCCGAAACTTCGGCGCAGGACTTCGGGATGAAGGCCGGCGGCGGGATGGGTGGCGCCGGCGGAATCGGTGGCGCCGGCGGAATCGGTGGCGGCACGGGTGGCGCCGGCGGAATCGGTGGCGGCATGGGTGGCGCCGGCGGAATCGGTGGCGGCATGGGCGGCGCCGGCGGAATCGGCGGCACTGAGCCTCCTCCACCGCTCCCGGATCCGGACCCGCCGATCGATCCCAACGTTCCGGAGGCATTGCAGCGTGCCTACAACCTGCAGCAACAGATCCTCCGCGCGATTCAGCAGCGTTTCATCGACAGCGACCACAACTTCAAGCTGCTCGTTCGAGAGATCGTCCTCAGCCCGTACTTCCGCGCCAAGAACTCGGCGCCGATGACGGCCGAGATGGAGATGGAGCTTTCGACCTTTGGGACGGCGCGCCTTCTCACACCGGAGCACCTTTCCCGCAAGATCGAAGCGACCGCCGGCGTGCGCTGGCGGCAGCGTCCTGGTCGAGCCGACTACTTGCTCGACCAGTACCGCATCTTCTACGGCGGTATCGACTCCGACTTGGTGACGCAGCGCGTGACCGAGCCGAACGGCGTGATGGCCAGCCTCGCGCAGCGCATGGCGTACGAGGTCGCCTGCTCCGCGGTGCCGTACGACTTCTCGAAGTCCTCGAGCGAGCGGGTGTTGTTCCCGTATGTCGACCGCGACACGATGCTCTCCGAGTCATCGAACGAGGTGCGCGACAACGTTCGGTATCTTCATTCCCGCCTTCTTGGAGAAGACGTGAGTGAGGAAGAGATGAACGCCACGATCGGCGTTCTCATGGAAGCCTACGACTTGGGTCGGGAAGGTCTGGGCGACGGCTCCGTGAGCGAGGATTTGGTCAACCAGTGTCGGTTGAACAGAGATCGCAACACCGATGCGGAGCTTCCGCAAGACCGTCGCATCAACCGAGACTCCGAGTACACCATCCGCGCGTGGATGGCGGCGGTGAGTTATCTCCTGGCCGACTACCGGTATCTGTACGAGTGAGGGAGGACTAGCTGTGGATCGTCGTGATTTCTTGAGAATGGCAAGCATGGCAGGACTGACGTGTGTCCTGCCGTCCGTCGTAGACCCGCTCCGCGGTAGCGCGCAGCCCATCGCAGGCTCGGCGTACACCGGGACGTATTGGATCTTCATGCACGCGGGCGGCGGATGGGACCCGACGCACCTTTGCGACCCGAAGGGCCGTGCGAACGAGAACGAGAACGACCCGATGGGCCGCTTCTTGAAGAGCGACATCCGCACCGCGGGCAACATCGAGTACGCACCGCTCGGCGACGACGGCACGGCGCTCGACGCGTTCTTCCAGGAGCACTACCAGCGTCTTCTCGTCATCAACGGCATGGACACCGGAACGAACGGTCACGACCAGGGCACGCGCGGCACCTGGAGCGGGCGAACCGCCGAAGGCCATCCACCCATTGGCGCGTTGATCGCGGCTACACACGGCCCGAGCCTGCCCATGCCGCTCATCGGCTACGGGGGCTACCTTGACACGCAAGGTGTCACCAATGCGGTGCCGCTCGGCGACGGTGGCTTGCTCCACAACCTCGCGTTCCCGTCGCGCCCCGACCCGACGGGATCCGAGGAGAACTACTTTGGACACAAGGACGTGCCCGGCATCATCCAGCGCGAGCAGCAGCTCCGGCTCCTGAGACTGCAAGGGCGGCAGCGCCTTCCGCGGATCTGGGGCGGTCAAGACGAGCTGATCTTGGCCCGTCTCGGTCAAGACGACCTCAAGCGCGTCTCCGAGTCGCTTCCGGAGAACTTCGCGGACGATAGACTCCAGCGGCAAATCCAGGTCGCTCTAGCGGCGTATCAGGCCGGCCTCTCAGTCAGCGTAAGCGTCAGCACGGGCGGGTTCGATACCCACGGAAACCACGACAACAACCACCTGCCGCGACTCATCGACTTCGTGAACGGCGCCAACTTCGCAATGCAAGAGGCGGAGCGAATGGGCATCGCCGACAAGGTGGCCATCGTGATGGGCTCGGACTTCGGCCGCACGCCTGGCTACAACAACGGCAACGGCAAGGACCATTGGCCGATCAGCAGCATGATGATGATGGGTCCGGGGATCCCGGGGAACCGCGTCGTCGGGGGTACCGACGACCGACACAACCTCTTCCTGGTCGATCCGCTCACCCTGCAGCCAACTGGTCGTCCGGACGAGGCCGAAGGGTCTCGGCTTGGCATAGCGGACGTGCACCGCGCGCTCCGCGACCTCGCAGGCGTGCCCGACGACTACAAGGCGGCATTCCCGCTCGCCGGTTCCGACCTGCCGATCTTCGTCTAGGTCAGCGACCAGAGCACGACGCCGCCGATCCCGACGGCGACCAACGACCATAATCGCATGACGAACGGGGTGTGGCTGGCCCACCATTTGACGACACGTTCGAAGCGGGCATAGCCGATCACGGGCAGCGCCGCCGCCATGACGATCGCGAGCGCGCCGAGACCTCGGAGGAGCAGCGGCAAACGCGTGTCAGGCGCAGCGAACCAGAGCGCGAGGCCGAAGCTGAGCCGCAGGAGCACCGCGAGCCAGAACCCGGTCTTCGAGCTCCAGCTGGAGATGAATACAAAGATGGACCCAGGCGCGAACACACCCCACGCCCCCATGACGAAGACGAAGAGTGCCACCGCAAGGGCAAGCACGACAAACACGATATTCCACCAGAGCTCGGACCCAACCACGCGTCCGAAGCGGCGCGAACATATGCGCTTTGGGCCCAGCGTGCAACGGGGGGCCCGCGGCCGCTAGAAGGAAGCGCCGCCGCCGAGCCGTAGACCCCAGACTTTGCGGTCGTCGAACGAGAACCCGTTGGGGTTGTCGATGTTGATGTTCATGCGGATCGCGCCAAACGCATTCTCATTGCCGAATCGCAAGAAGGGCTCGACCGCAAGCTGCGTGTTCTCGTCCCTGAACTTTGGAATCAAGACCAAGGTGAAGCGGGAGCCGACTCGCAGCCAATCGGTGGCTTGGTAGCCCATCATCGCGGCCATTTGCATGATGAAGTCGGTTTTGGAAGTCCGCGGATTGTTGTCGTTGAGCTTGATGAGCGCGCCGGTGTCGAGGTAGGTGCCCCAGAGGAAGCCGCTCGGCTTTCTGCGCTCGAACGCTATCGGGACGATGACGCTCACCGTGTGCGCATCCCAGAGCCAAAAGCTCGTGTTTCCGCGGATAGCGGCCGCAAGGCGGTACGCCTCGCTTTGGATGACGCGCTCGTTGACGTCGTCTGAAAGCGTGGCCGCGGGAATCCCAACGCCTGCGCCAACACGATACGAGAACTGGTTCTTTTTGCCCTGGTAGTGGAATGCCGCGTAGGGGTTGCCAACGCGAAACGTGTTCTCGGCATCTGCGTTCTCTAGATTGACGTTGGCGTACGAGAAGCCCCACTGAACCTGCATCAGAAAGCTGTAGGCGAGCTGAAAGCGCATCTCGAAGAGCGGGCTGAGCACGATCGAACGCTGGTCGCCCCCGAGCTCGCCAGCGAAGAGGCCGAGCTCCCCGAGCAGGTGAAAGCGTTTCGTGTGCGCCTTCCGGCCTTCGTCGAGACTGTACGGCTCCTCTGGAAACGCGCGTGCTTCCCCGGGCGCCACCCACAGCGCCGCGGCAAACAACAGACCAACGACTCCCCACTTCCGAAGAAAAGACATGTAATACCCCCAACGAAGAAGAGACCCCCCTCTTCTTCTGTCTCTCAGTATAGGAAGGACGACGCGCGGTCGCCCGTGTTCCGTCGTGGGCGGAACCGGGAGCGAGGCTTGATCGTGCGTTCAGGGCTGGACTGCGACGTACGACGGGCCGGGCTCGGCGAGCCATTCGATCGACCGTGTCGCGCCGGTGTCGAGATCGATGATCGACAACTTGTGGTCGACGATGTGCGCGACGAACGCGAACTCGCCCTCCGAGTCGGCCGCGGCCGTCAGTGGGAAGTTCTCGCCGGGTAGCTGGAGCGGTGCGCTGGCCGTCAGCCCATCTCCACTTCGAGTGAACGTGACCAGGTCCGTCGGCAAACTCGCGCCCGTTGCTGCTGCAGGTGCGAGGACTTCGTCGCGTCCCGGAACGTACGTGACGCCATAGGGAACACCGGTCCCGAGGAGCGTGCTGTTGAGCGCCGTCGGACTAGCTGGATCGGAGGTGTCGAGGAGCGTGACGTCGAACGTGAAGCTATTCGCCGCTACGGCGCGGTCGTTGCCATCGAGGAATGAAACATCGGAAGGATCGGAGCCGGTTTCGACCACGGCTGACAGCGTCCCCGCGACATCTGCCGTCTGGAAGACGCGCACACCGCGCCCGCTCACGACGTTGACGATACCGAGGCTGCCGTCAGCGCTCAATGCCACCTGCTCGGGGCCGCTACCCACGTTGATTTCCTCGATCACACGGCGACCGGCGATGTCGATGATGGAGAGGCTGTCTCCGCGCGCGCCGTTCGTGCCGTAGTTGGCTGTGTACGCCGTCGTCCCGTCGGGGCTGATCGCGATGCCGAGAGGCACGTCCTCGGTCCGAAGCTCGTCGGCTTGGCCTGACTCGAGATCGACGATGAGCAACGTGCCCCCCGAAGGTATCTCGGGATCACCGACCAGCCCAGGCAGCGTATCGAAGAAGCCGGGGCCGACCGAAACCACGGCGGTCTTTCCATCCGGCGTGATTTCGACCTCGATTGGGCCGGGCTCCCAGTCGGAGAGATCGATCGTGCCGACGATCGACGCTGCGGCGTCGCTTTGCCCGTCGACGAGCTTCTCGTAGTCCAGCAGCGTGAGGGACTGATTCAACCAATCAGCCGTGACGACCAAGCGCGGGGCCGACGAGCTGGACGAGCTACACCCGCCCGACGACACCAACGCAAAACAGACCAACCAAACGATACACCGCGCCATGGCGGCGGAGTCTATCCGATTTGGCTGGCGATGAGGGCATCGAGATCTTCGTAGCGGTAGAGCAGCTTGGCGGGGAGCTGGTTCTGTCCGAGCTCGTGTTGTTCAGGAAGCCCGAGCCATACCTCGTGCTTCCGCGCGAGGCCCTCGATTCCCGCCACCAGGCTCAACTGCTCGCCCGGCTCGCAGTTGCGTGCGACGCTCAACAAGATGGTCGATGCGCCCGCTTGATCCGCGGCATCGGACATTTCCTGGAACGGCATGTGCGTTCCGAGATAGATCGGTTCGAAGCCGCGGCTCGCCGCCATGAACGCCCCAATGATGGCGCCAAACTCGTGAAGGTGGCTCGGAGGCGTTGCGACGATGATGCGCGGCGCGCCGGGCTTTGGCTCGGTGTGCCGCATCAGCGTGCCCAGCAAGCTTCGAAGCTGGCCCGAGATGATGTGCTCGTGCGAGATGCGAAGCTCGCCCTTGTTCCACGCTTCGCCGACGCGACGCATCAGTGGCACGATGAGCTCGAGCGTGAGCGTCATCGGCGGAAGGATTGCCGCCGTCCGTGTCAATATCGACTCGGCCCGTTGGACATCGTAACTCGAAATCGCCTCCAGATAGTCCTCGACCAGGGCGTCGTAGAGCGAAGTCTGGCTACCGATTTCGGTGCCTGTCTCCCCGATGATTCGCCGAAGCTCTTCGTCGTGGAGCGAGGCGACCTGGCCGATGGAATGCCCAAGCTCGGTCGCGCGCCTTAGTAGGACGAGGCGACGCACATGACTTCCATTGTACCGACGTTTGTTCCCGTCCGTCCGCTCAGGATCGACCGCGCCGTAGCGCCGTTCCCAAACGCGAATCGTGTCTGCGGTAAGCCCCGTCAGGCGTGAGACCACGCGCATGGGATAGAGGCCGTTGGTTTCTTCGGCTGTGGTAGTCATGATTAAAAGTGGCAGCAGGGCGAGCACCCAACCGTGGGGTACACGACAAATCGCCTGGAGATGAATGGGGTGGTGGTGGTGCTTACATTCATCATTGCCGGGTCCTTCGGATGTGTACCCGCCCCGATGCCGGAGAGGGTGAGGCTGCCCGCCCAGCATGAGCGGGCAGCCTCGGGTTGTAGGAAGAGGGAAGGATGAGGATGGGAAGTGGTTGGTTTCTAGGGTGAGGGAATAAGAACGGTGTCGATGACGTGAATGACGCCGTTGGATGCCATCACGTCGGTCTTAATGACGTTCGCGTCGTTGACCCGAACGCCCGAATCAGAGGCGGTGATCATCACCGACTGACCCTCCACCGTAGTGGCGGAGGTCAGCTTCACGACGTCCGCGGCAAGAACTTCGCCGGCGACTACATGATACGTGAGAATCGCAGTGAGCTTTTCCTTGTTCTCCGGAAGGAGCAGACTGTCGACCGTGCCGGCAGGCAGCTTGGCAAACGCGTCGTCGGTAGGCGCAAAGACCGTGAACGGACCTGGGCTCTGCAAGGTGTCGACGAGGTCTGCGGCCTTCAACGCGGCAACCAAGGTGTTGAACTGACCAGCTCCCGCGGCGACGGTCACGATGTTGGGCTGAGCCAGCGCTTGTGCGGGCGTTGAGGCCTGGGGCGCGTCCTTCGCACACCCCCCTAGGGCCACAGCAAGGAAGCAGGTGAGCAAGAGTATATTCGTTCGCATGTGTGAGTTCCTTCAGTTGAGCGTTTACGAAGACAGAGCCTTCGCTGAATCGGTGATGCGGCTGTTCCGAGCGCCATGGAGCGCCAGGTGCGCGCCAAATCGGCCCATCAGCCAGCGGTGAAAGACGGCCTGCGTGGATACGTAGACCAGCCAGGGAAGTCGCGGCTCGTAGTCGTGGACGACGGTGAGAAGCGTCCGTCCGCCGGGCACCTGGCGAAGCTCGAACCGGGGACGGCCGTGGGTACCGCGAAGCGCACCGTCGGTTACGTAGAAGAGCTGACGGTTTCGACGACTTCGCTCCGGCGCCCGCTCGAGCTCCAGTAGGGTCACGTTGAAGGGAGCAAGAACGAAGCGGAATCGATGGATCGATGCGACGTCCACGCGAATGAGACTGCTCAACATGCGGGGAAGCCAGAGCAAGTACTCCGTTGCGGCGCGCTTGGCAGTCCAACCCGTGGGCAGCGTCATCCTTTGTACCGAGCGTACGAGGGACGGCCCCTGCCGCGATGCGCCGCCTCGGAATGCGTGCGGAGCCGTGTCGTCCGACTCGGCGACCGCGTGCCGAATCGCGTCGTCGGTCGACATCGTCTCGATACCGAGACGCTCAGCAAGCCCGTTGTCGGCGGCTACCATCTCGTGGCGCAGGCTCTGCACCAGCGGCGCGACGAGGGCTTTCGGGGCGCCGGTGATTAGGGAAACCCAGAGGCGCGAGAGCCCAGGCGACATGACGCGAGACGGAATGAAGACGCGACGCTTGCCGAGCGCCGCCGCCGTCATCGCCATCATCTGCTTGTAAGTGACGACGTCGGAGCCTCCGATGTCGAAGGCACGGTCGTAGCAATCCTCGCGACCGACGACACCGGAGATGAAGCTGATGACGTCGCGAAGCGCGATGGGCTGGGTTTTCGTGTTGGTCCAACGAGGGCAGACCATCACGGGCAGGCGGCTCACGAGGCGCGCCATCACTTGAAAGGAGGACCCGCGGCCCCCGAGGATCAGACCAGCCCGGAGCGTTGTGACCGGGACCACGTAGCCGCCGAGCGTCCGCTCGACTTCACAGCGGCTCCTGAGATGCTCGGACAGGTCTTGGTCGGCCGGGCAGAGCCCGCTGAGGAAGACGATCTGCTTGACTCCGGCAGCGGCCGCGGCGCGCGCGAAGTTGTCCGCGCAGACGATATCGAGGTCCGCGAAGTCACCCTGCGTGAGGCGCGCCGAGGGCATCATGTTGTGCACGAGGTAGACGGCGTACTCGGCGCCTTCGAGAGCGTCCTCAGCTTGCCGGAGAGAGAACAGGTCGCAGGAGCGGTATTCCGCGAAACCCTGCCCGGGTTCACGTTTGGTTCGGGACAGGCCGACGACATGGAAGCGATCCGCGAGGGCCGCCGCCAGCGCCTGACCGACGAAGCCGGAGGCCCCAGCGATCGCGAGCCTCGGTTTCCGCGTTATTCCCATGTATGTCTAACTAGTGTCTAGGTTTATCGGGTCAATAGCTCGACAGGCTCTTTTTCACGAGTCGAGTCGAAGAAATGTGGCTTGCGAGTCCCCTAGGAATGAAACATGTTCTAGTGGAACACGTTCTATTTTCAGGAGCCTCCGATGACCCACGACACCAAGACGAACCCCTGGGCGGGTTTTGCCCGCGGCTGGTTCATGCTCATGTTCTCCGAAGAGCTGAAGCCCGGCGACGTCGTGCCGTTGAAGCGTTTCGACCAAGAACTGGTTTTGTTCCGTACCGAGTCAGGCGAGGCGAAAGCCCTGGACGCCTATTGCCCGCACATGGGCGCGCATCTTGGGCACGGCGGCAAGATCGTCGGTGAGGGAATCGTCTGTCCGTTCCACGCGTGGAAGTTCGACGGCACGGGGAAGTGCATTGAGATTCCCTACGCCAAGCGCATTCCGCCCAAGGCCGCCGTCGCATGTTGGCCGATCATGGAACGCAACGGAATGATCTTCGTCTGGCACGATCGCGAGAAGAGCCAGCCGGATTGGGAGATCCCGGCAATCGACGAGTGGGATGATCCCGAGTTCATTCCGTGGCGCTACGCCAAGCTTCAGATCAAGACGCCGCCGCTCGCCATCGCGGAGAATCTCGCCGACGCCGGTCACTTCATTCCGGTCCACAACACGCATCCAGTGCCCGGCTCGTTCAGCAACACCTACACGGACCACGTCGGTCAGCAGAAGATCAAGGCGATCGCCTACCCGGTCCACGGCGGCAAGGACGAGTTCGAGTCGACCGCGACGTACTACGGACCCGCGTACCAGGTGACGAAGATGTACGGCAAAGGGCTCGGCGTGATCATCAACGCGCACACCCCGATCGATGACGAAAACGTGATGCTTCGCTTCGGCGTCTCGATGAAGGCGGCTGAAGGCATGACCGACGAGCTCATCGATCACTTCATCAACAACATGCGGGACGGATACCTCCAAGACGTTCAGATCTGGGAGAACAAGATTTACCAAGACCGGCCGATCCTCTGCGACGGTGATGGACCGATTGGCGAATTCCGCCGTTGGTATGCGCAGTTCTATACACCGCGAAGCCAAGCCGCAGACGCGGCAGAATGACGGGAGCGTTGGTATGAGCACCAATAGAAAGCCCGACTTCGTTCAGCTCGCGCGCGACGCGAAACCGGCTCTCCGCGAGCGGAATGCGAAGTGCGACGCGGCCCGAGTCGTGCCCGACGAGACGATTCAGGAACTGAAGGACGCAGGTTTCTTCCGCATGATGCAGCCGTCGCGCTGGGGCGGATACGAGTGCAACCCGATCGAATTCTTCGACGCGGCTATCGAGGTCGCTTCGGCGTGCCCGTCCACCGCATGGGTGCTCGGGGTGGTCGCGGTGCACAACTGGCAGCTCGCGCTCTTCCCGGAGCAAGCCCAGCAGGACGTTTGGGAAAGCGAACAGGGCAGCGACACACTCACGGCATCGTCATACATGCCAGTGGGTAAGGTCACGCGCGCCGCAGGCGGCTATCGCTTGGACGGCAAGTGGGGTTTTTCGAGCGGCAGCGACCATTGCCAGTGGAGCTTTCTCGGCGCCTATGCGCCCAAGGAGGAAGGGAAGCCGCCGGACATGTTCACGCTGCTCGTTCCGCGCTCGGATTACGAGCTCGTGGACGACTGGTTCGTCTCGGGGCTGAAGGGCACGGGAAGCAAGTCGGTCGTCGTCAACGACGCGTTCGTACCTGAGCATCGCGTGCATCGGATGTCCGACGCGTACCGCCTCGAGAGTCCCGGCAACGAAGTGAACACGAGCCCGCTCTATCGGGTACCGTTCGGCCAGCTCTTCACACGGACGGTAGCAACGCCCGCGATCGGCATGCTGCAGGGCGCGCTCGAAGCGTACGTCAGCCTGAACAAGACCCGGGAAGGTCGAGCGGACGGCAAGAAGGCATCGGACGAGCCCTTCAATCTCGAGACCTGCGCCAGGGCGAAGCTGGCCATGCGCGAGGTGCGGGCCCTAATGCGGAACGACTGGAACGAGATGATGGCAAAGGCCGAAAGCGGCGAGCGCATCGAGGTCGAAGACAGAGTGGCGTACCGCGCCAATGCCGGCGCAGCGACCGACCGGATGGTCAAAGCGGTGGACGACCTCTTCATGGCGAGTGGCGGTTCGGCGATCTTCCTGAATCAGGACATCCAGCGATTCTTCCAAGACATCCACGGCGCGCGTGCGCACCACGCCAACAACCCACTCAAAACTCAGCGCAACTACGGCGGGCTATTGATGGGCGAACCGACGACTGACTTTTTTCTCTGAGCGAGAGAAACGGGAGAACATCCATGAGCAAGAAACCGCGATTTCCGATCCCACGCTACCCACGAGGATGGTTCCAAGTTGCGTACTCGGACGAGCTCAACGCCGGTGACGTGATGCCGATCAAGTACTTCGGCGTCGAGATGGTGATGTTCCGGACGGAAGAGGGTGAAGTCAGCGTTCTCGACGCGTTCTGCCCGCACATGGGCGCCCACCTCGGTCACGGGGGGAAGGTGGAGGGCGGCGGAATCGTATGCCCGTTCCACGCGTGGAAGTTCGACGGATCGGGCCAGTGTACCGAGGTGCCCTATGCCAAACATCTACCCCGTAAAGCGAGTATCACCGCCTGGCCCGTGATCGAGCGCAACGGCCTCATCATGGTCTGGCACGACATCGAAGGGAGGGAGCCCGAATGGGACATCCCCGAGATCCCCGAATGGAACAACGACGCGTGGACACCATACTGGAAGCAGCGCTGGAAGATGCGCACCCACAACCAAGACATGTGCGAGAACGTCGTCGACAAGGCGCACTTCCGCTACGTGCACGGAATGAACATCGTTCCGCAGCCGCACACGGTGGAGCTCGAGTACCCACACATTCACATGGTCACAGACACCGCGATGGAGACGCCGCGCGGTGACGTGACGGGCGAGCTCGAGGTCGATGTTCACGGCTTTGGCTTCTCGCTGAGCCGCTTCCGAGGCATCGTCGAAACGACGAACATGGCCTCCGTCACGCCTATCGACGACGAGTACTGCGACGTGCGCTTCTCCTTCACCGTCAAGAAGATCGGCGGAGCGGATATCACCGCCGGCGTGGGCAGGGCGTTCACCAAGGAAGTCGCCCGTCAGCTCGAAGAAGATGCGCCCATCTGGGAGCACAAGGCCTTCTTCCACCAGCCGATGCTATGCGACGGGGACGGCCCGGTCGCCGAATTCCGCAAGTGGTGCAAGCACTTCTACCCCGACTGGTACCACAAGCAGGCCCAAGACGAGTATGATGGCCTCAAGGAGGTGAGCAAGCCGCTCACACTGGCAGAGCGACGCCGACGGCTTGCCGCAGCATAAATGGACAGCGGTTCCGACATTGAAACACTGGCAACCCCGGACGAGATCAGGGCGCGCATCCGAAGCGAGCACGCGCAGATCTCCGCACAGCTCGCGCGCGTGGAAGCATTGACGGATCGTCTAAGCAACGACGGCGCCGACTCTGCAGCAGCCCTGCGGGAAGAGTTGCTCGCGCTCGGCGAGGTCTTGCTCCGACACTTGCACTACGAGGAGTACCAGCTGCCAGCACTGGCAGCTGGTAGCGACGCGGAAGCGATGGCTGCCGACATGGTAAATGAGCATCAAGCGCAGCGTGAGCTCTTCGATCGCATCATTCGGGACCTGGACGAAACCGAAGTCGGCAAGAAGCTAGTCACCGGCGTCCGTGAGCTCGCCCGCGCAATCCGCGACGACATGGAACACGAAGAGCGAGAGCTGCTGAGCAAGCCATGAAGATCATGTACAACCCCGCAACCTGCAATCACTACGGAGTCTGCTGCGAGGAGGCCCCCGAGCTCTTCTCCTTCGCCGAGGACGGCAGCCTCATGATTCAGACTTACGACATCCCTTCGGACCTCGAGGACAAAGCCCGCGACGCCTGCATGATGTGTCCAACTCAATCCATTCAGGTGGAAGAAGAATAGCCCAGTTGCCGCTAGATCCGGGTCATTAGCTTGGCGGTCAACATCCGCGATGACGAGATGATTGGAGTCATCGTGTGACTCGATGCCGTCGTTGGATAGCCCGAGGAGTCGAATACGTAGACATCTTTGGTGCCGTAAACTCGGCCGTCGAGGTCGGCGCCCCCGTCCCGCTCTGACGAGGCGAAGCGCACGGTGCCCTGCTGATGCGCGCTGATCATCGGTGCTGTCGCCGGAGCGAACGAGATCTGTTGAGCCTTCTTCGCTTCTTTGGTCGACCGGATGAAGACCGCAGGCGTGGTGGGCACCAGGACCTCCCGGGCGCCCGCTTCGAGATACACTTTGGCCGCGTTTTCGGCGGCGTCGCGGAGGCGCTGCTGATGGTCGGGGCGCTGCTCGTACCTGATTGTGAGCCTGCCGTCTCGCGCAACTTCGACCTGCCCGGACGGCCGGTCTGGCGCAAGCAGCAGAGAGGCTGCCATTCGATCGTAACGAGCCATGCCCTGCATCCCGGGAACTCCGGTAAACGGCATCATGGTGGAGACGATGCCGGGCGTGCCCATGATCGCCTCGATCCGATAGCCCCAAAGCCCGAACTCCGCGTGGTCCTCTTCCTCGAACTCGGTGATGGCGTACGCCTGCGGAATCCCGTCGAACGCGGCGATGCGCTCGTCGAAGAGTCCGATGATCGCAAGCTGCGGCTGAAGGATCAGGTTCTTCCCGACGTGCTCGTTGCCTACTCCAGAGCGGAGCAGCAGTTGTGCGGACGCGATCGCGTTGGCCGCCACGATGACGATCCTCGCGCGAATCGTGAGCTTGCCTTGCTCATGGTAGCCACGCGGGTCGAGCGTGCGAACCTCGACCTGCTTGAGCTCTTGACCGGCCTTGCTGATCTTCACGGCGCGCGCGCGCGTGAAGATCCGAGTCCCGGCCGCAATCGCTTTGGGGATCGCTACCATCCGAGGATTTCGTTTCGCATTGACGGGGCAGCCGATGAGACAGGTTCCGAGCCCGCGACATCCGACCCGGTTGTGCATCATCACTTCTCCGCGGAGGCCTAGCCCTTCTGCCCCCTGGCGGAGCTTGTCGTTCGCCACGTTGATGAGGTCTTCCGGGATCCGGCTCGCCGAGAGGTCCTCGAGGGCGGCATCCTCGAATGGCTTGAAGCGTTCCGGTGCGAAGTCCTCGAGCCCGTACTTGGTCGCCCAGTGATGGAGCACGCCCTCGGGGATGGGGACCACATCGCAGGTGTTGATCACCCCCCCCCCGCCGAGCACTCTCCCCTGCAGAACGCTAATGGAGAGGTCGTGCGACGCGCGTCCTCCGCGGTCCATGTAGAGTTGGTCGTACATCGCCGCATCGCGCTGTGTGCGCTCGGCGCCGATTAGATCACGCCCCTCCTCGAGCACGATCACTTCGTGCCCCGCCTCGCTGAGAACGCGGGCGGCGGTCGCGCCGCTCGAGCCCGAACCAATGATCAGGATCTCCGTCGAAAGGGAGTCAGGGAGCGGAGTCCGCGAGAGGTCGATGATCGCGCCTGTCATGGGGTCGTGCCTCCCTGCCGTTTGAAGGACGGACCCGGATAGCCGATGTACGGCCAGACTTCCTCGCGGTCGAAATACACCAGATTGAAGAACTTCCGCATCGCGATGCTGACCTGCCGTCGCACCAAGTTGTCGCTTACGCCCCAGGCATCCCAATGCATCGTGCGCTCATCGACCGGCAGCCGTGAGAAGGTCGTGATCTTCTTGTCGAACGCGAGAGGTCCGAACTCGACCAGAACCAAGGCCTTTCGAAGGTCGTTCACATTCTGCTCCGGCTCGTCGGCCAGGAAGGCGTCGAACGCGCGAGGGAGGTCCATCGATGCGACATCGATCGGAACCTCGTCGGTCTTCGGGAGCATCACTTCCACCAGACTCTGGAGCGTTCGGTACTCGTGGTCGTCGAGCATTCGCAGGCCATCGACGGAGGGAGCGCGGCCTCTCAGTGCGAGTAGCCCGCCGCCACCGACGCCAAGGATGGCCCCCCCGGCAACGAGGCTCGCTTTCAAGAAGCGCCGGCGCGAAAGAAAGCTGAAGAGCCCTTCGCGCGACGGCTCACCTGTCGGAGCCTCAGCCATGATCAGCCTTTGCGTTTGCGGGCTTCGTCATCGTCTTCGGGCACGTCCTTGTAGTCGACGCGGACCCTGCCCTCCCCGAGGGTTGCGATCGTCTCGAGGGCCTGAAGCCGGGCCTCCGTGTCGCGCTTGTAGGCACGAAGCTCGGTGAGCTCTCCCTGCATGCGTTCGGTCTCCTCTGCGCGTGCGAGCTTGAGCCGGTACCAGAGCCAAAGACCCCAGCCGATCAGCCCGACGACGGCAAGAGGGATGAGCAACTCGATGACGATAGCCACGGGGATCTTGTGCACTCCTCGCGCCCGTACCGCAAGTAAATCCCGCACGGGCATGCTATAGAAGAGCAATGGATGGCGGCGCGCACGAAATGAATGCATTTCGCGAGCTGCAATCCCAACTCGGGCCGCGCTGGGAGTTGGCTGACGGCGACGGGCCCGAACCGCGAGACATCGTCGTGGTGCCTTCGCTCTCTTTCGACGGCATCGACACCATCGCGATCGACGGCGTGATTCACTACGAGGAGCGCATGCTCTTCGCTCTGAACCTCCTGCGACATCCGCGCGCGCGCCTGATCTATATCAGCTCGGCGCCGATCCATCCGGCGGCAGTGGACTACATGCTGTCGTTGGTGAGCGGCATTCCGAACGAACACATGCGCCGGCGGCTCACCGTGCTCTCGCTCTTCGACAGCTCGCTCGTACCGCTCTCGCAGAAGATCCTGCAGCGGCCTCGAGTCATTGAACGCATTCGAAGCCTGATCAGGCCCGACTGCGGACTGATGACCTGTTTCACCGTCTCCGAGCTGGAACGCAGCCTCGCCGTTGCGCTGGGCATCCCCCTCTACGGCGTCGATCCGAAGTTGCTATGGCTTGGGACCAAGAGCGGCTCTCGTTGGGCGTTTCGAAAAGCAGGCGTGCCGCTGCTTCCGGGCGCAGAAGATCTGAACTCGGAAGCCGATCTCGTCGAAGCAATCGACGGGCTTTGGCAGGAGACGGAAGGGCTCGAGCGCGTCGTCGTGAAGCACAACACGGGCTTCAGCGGGCATGGCAACGCGATCTTCGATCTGAAGGCTCTCGCGACGGTCGCGCCAGGGAACGGAACGAGCCGCGAGGCGCGGGAGCAAGCCGTGGCCGATGCCCTGCCCGGGATGCGGTTCGTGGATGAGCGGCAAACCTGGGCGACCTTCTTGGAGAAGCTCGAGCGGGAGGGCGGCATCGTCGAAGCGTTCGTGGGCGACCCGGACAAGCGGGCGCCGAGCTGCCAGCTTCGTATTTCGCCAACGGGAAGCCTCGACCCGATCTCGACGCACGACCAGCTCGTCGAGGGCACCGATGGGCAGATCTACGCAGGGTGCCGGTTTCCGGCCGACGCCGACTATCGCTTGATGATTCAAGAAGACGCATTGCGCGTTGGCGAGGTCCTGCAGGCGGAGGGTGCAGTCGGCCGGCTCGCGGTCGACTTCCTGTGCGTGCGTGCGGACGATGGCGCGTGGAGACAGTACGCGATCGAAACCAATCTACGACTCGGCGGCACGACGCACCCGATGATGCTCCTGCGCATGATGACCGACGGCCGATACGAGCCGAGCACGGGCCTCTATCTCACGCCGCGAGGCGAGCCGCAGTTCTACGTGGCAACCGATTCGATGCACTCCGAGAGCTACCGCGGACTGCTCGTCGAGGACCTACTGGACATTGCAGCGGTCGATGGCTTGCACTATCAGACCTGGTCTGAATCGGGCGTACTGTTCCACTTCATGGGCGCACTCAGCGAGCACGGAAAGCTCGGAATCACCGCAGTGGGCAAGAGCCCGGCCGAAGCCGAGGACTGGTTCGAGAAGACCAGCGAAGTCTTGGACCGCGAAACGAAGAGATAGCATTGTACATCGAAGAACTGAAGCCAGGCGTACTGCGGATCTCGGCCTCTGCTGATTGGCCGCGCCCCTACATCGGCGTGTGTGGCTCGATACACGGCAACGAGCCGTGCGGCGCACTTGCGGTTCATCGCATCGCGGGCGACTTCGAAAGTCGTGCGCTTGCCCCGGCCAAAGGCACGCTCTTTTTGATTCATGCAAACCCCGTGGCCACTTCGCTCGGCCTTCGCCACACGCCCGAGGGCGATGACCTCAACCGGCTTTGGGACTTCGCTTTCGTCGACGCGCTCCGGCAGGAGGCGTGGGGCTACGAACACCATCGCGTCCTCGAGCTCAAGGAGCTCCTCGGCGACCTCGATATCTTCCTCGACCTCCACTCGGCCACGACCGCGACTCCTTCGTTCGGCGTCAGCAACGGCGAAGCGCCGATCGACGAAGTCGCGCAACAGATCGGCATCTCCTACCTCGTGCAATCCTGGTACGGCCTCGCCGACAAGGTGATCATCGGATTCATGAAGCTCGCCGGCATCCCCGCTCTGTCCGTCGAGTGCGGCGCCCACAACGACCCCGAGCTCGCGAACCAAGCATACAACATCGCGCTGAGCTTCTTGCGCGCGACGGGCGCAATTGACGATGGTCGAGAGACCGACGGCAACGACGTGAAGACGGTCCACGTGGTCGAGACGATCACCAAGCCGAGCGAAGACTTCGGCTTTGGCTCGCCATGGACGGGATTTCAGGAGCTCGAGCCAGGCACCTTGCTCGGCCGCGATCGCGTCACGGAGATCCGCGTGAGCAGGCGTTGCTACGCAGTGCTACCGAACGACGAGGTCGCGGTTGGGGATGACGTGATCTACCTGGCCGTCGACGCCTGACGCTGACGCTGACGCTGACGCTGACGGCGTCTGTCGATCCCCGGCGTTGTATTGTGACTGCTAAGGTAGTATTTTCGACGGCGCTGAAGGAGATCCCATGTCACTTTGTCGCCGGCTAGGTTGGTTCTTGCTCTGCGTCTCCGCGGTCCTTTGCGGCGCCGGGTGCTCGAATGATCCGCCTCCCGCCGGAACGAGCGGCTCGCTCCATTTGCGACTCGAGCTCGCTGGCGAGCTCTCGATCGACGAGGTCCTGTGGACGATCTCGGGTGGCGAGATGGAGGCCATGGAAGGCGCCATCGATACGAGCCCTCCGGGCGCGAGCGCGTCGGTCGAGGTCTTTGGGCTCCCACCGGGACAAGCGTACTTGGTCGAGCTCGAAGCGATGACGGTAGATTCCGAGATCGCATGCCGAGGTGATGCCTTTTTCGACGTCGACGCAGGCGAGTCGACCGAGGTCATGGTGATGCTCAACTGCAAGCCTCCGGAGCGCTTCGGCGGAGTCCGGGTCAATGGCGAGCTCAACGTGTGCCCCGGGCTAACGAAGGTGGTCGTGTCTCCGCTGCAAACATCGATCGGAGACGAGATCACCCTGTCGGCCACTGCGTTGGACCCGGAGGACGATCCAATCTTCTATTTCTGGTTCGGCGGTGGCGGCAACATCGCGGAGTCGAGCGCGCCTTCCACGACCTACACGTGCGAGCGCGTGGGCAATCACAGGATCAGCGTCGGGATCAGAGACGATTCGTTCGCCTGCATCGACTTCTGGAGCGTCGAGGTCAGTTGCGTCCCAGGCGATCCGAGTGATCTGATGTGCTTGCCGTCGCAATCGCTTTGCCGCGACGCGCAGATCGATCGGACGCTTCCGTGCTGCGACCCCGCCGTTCCTTCGCTAGAGAACGCGTGCGCCGGCGACGAAAGCACCGTCAACCCCACGAGCTGCACTCCGACCGGAACCACCTTCACCCACCGGCTCAACGCGATGGAGCTCGCTCCTTCGTGCAACCTCGGTTTCGATATCGACGGTTGCGACGGCCAGAGCTGCCGCAAGGGCGGGCTCGCTCCGGGGGAGGGCGTGGATGGCGTGGATAACGCGTTCACCGGCCTCGGGCCCGTCTTTGCGGGCGTGGGAGGCAATCTGTCCGTGTTCAACGAAGCGTTCTCGGATAGCCTATGCGGTCAAATCCCGTCCGCTCAGGGCAGGCGCTGCGCGACGTTCATCGAGCCGACGGACGTGCTTTTCGTGGTAGACCCAAACGTCGAGGAAGGCTGCGCCAACGTCGAGATCATCTCCAATGGCAGCAGCGTCGGACAGGCAATCCTGAATCTCGGGGCGCCAACCACGGCGGGCACGTATTGCGCGAGCGGAGAGCTCGGAACCATCCCGTTCGACATCCTGGGGATACCTGCGGCGCTCGGCAACACGCTCGTGCGCACGACGATGTCGGAAGGGGGGTTCTCCAATGGCCTGATGGGCGCAACGCTCGACGCCGACACCGCAGTAGCCTTGGGCGAGCAGCTGATCCCCGGCCTCGGCGCCGTGATGGGCCAGGTCTTGGACATCAACGACGAGCTCTCCGGCGATATCACGCAGGGTTGCAATGCGATCTCGGCGACGTTCTCGATCGCGGGAGGTCCACCAGCGGACGTCATGCCCGGCGACCCCGTCGTTCCATACGACCGCACGGACGTGACGACCTTGGCTCCTTTCCCCGACGACTACTACCTCGGCGAAGACCCCAGCACGCCCAGCGGATACCGTTACACAGTCCCCATCCCGGCCCGCGAGGTCGACGTGCAGGTGCTCTACCTAGCGCTCAGCGCCGAAACCTGGGTGCTCGATGGCTTCAGCCCGGTGGGCGGGATCAACATCGCGCTGCAGGCCGAGCCAGACCCAACCTCGCTCCCGCTCACACCGCACGAGTCGCTCGAACCTTCGGCGTCGATGGCGCTCATCGACGTCACGCCCGGCGGTGAGCATCTCGGCGAGCGCATCCCCTTCAAGCTGAGCCCTATCTCGAGAAGGCTACCGGGGCAGCCCATGAACCACTCCCTGGTGCTCTACCCTTCGATTCCACTCACGCCGAAGGCACGCTACGCAGTGGTGCTCACGAGGGGCGCTTCGACCATCGAGGGCGTTCCGTTTGAGCCGTCGCCCTTCATGACTTCGGTCCTCCAGTCCCCCCAACCCGGGGAAGCACCGCCGATCACGCAGGCGCGCGCCTTGCTCGACGATGGTGTGCTCGACGTGCTCGCCAGCCAATCGCCTCCTATACCGAAGGAAGACATCGCGCTGGTCTTCCGATTCTCCGTCCGGAGCATGGACGACATCGCGCGCACGCCCCTCTCGATGAAGGAGCAGATCCTGGCTCGACCGGTGCCGAGCTTCAGCATCTCGAGCGTCACGCCGGGCTATGGAGACATCGCCGCCGTCGTGCGCGGGACGTGGGAGGCGCCCAGCTGGCGTGAGGACCAGTATTTCATCGCCAGAGATGAGAACGGTGATCCGCGGATCACCGGAACCCTCGAGGTGCCGTTCGAGCTGGCGCTTCCCCAAGCGGCAGCGGACGGCCCGGTGCCGATCGTCATGTTCCAGCACGGGAGCCCCGGCAGCGCAGAAGGCCTGGCCTGGTTGCCCGAAACAGCCGGCCTCGCCGAGGCTGGCTTCGCGGTCATCGGTATGACCGACACGCTCAACCGGGAGGTCGGCCTCAATGGCGACGAGCAAAGCGCGCTCCTGTTCACCACGCTTGTTCAGCAGTGGCGGTTCCCACACTTTCACGCGCAGACCCTGGGGGACCAAATGGCGTTCCTACGCTTCATCGAGGGGCTCGGCTCCCTCGACGAGGTACCGTTCTCCGGCGGCGACGGCGTCCCAGACCTCGATCTGGAGGCGCCGCTCGGATACTGGGGAATCAGCATGGGCTCGATCCATGGGTCGGCGCTCCTGAGCTACGCACCCGAAATAAAGGCAGCGGCGCTCGTGGTCGGCGCGCAACGCCAAGGGGAACAGTACTTCCGCGAAGGCGACTTCCTCGACATCTTCCCGCCCGGGCTGGCCGAGCTCATCCCGAATGCCAATCTGACGGACTACTGGATTGCTCTTTCGATCTTCCAGATGATCTTCGACCACCAGGATCCGCACCACCAGCTGCAGTATCTCTACCGCAACCCGCTCGAGATCGCGGGAACGACGCGCAGGGCGAGCGTGCTGGTCGTCGAGGGCATCGGGGACACGCAGGTGCCCAACAACGCGACGCGCTCCATGGCGTGGGCCCTCGGACCGATTCCGCACCTCGCGCCGATCTGGGAAGCCAGCCCAATCTTGGAGCAGGTCACCGGCCCGGTCACAGCCAACATCGATTCGGAGACGACCGCTGCGTTCTATCAGTTCGTGCCTTACGGAGTCCCGGGCATCCCGCACACACCGGGCTGCCAATTCGAGCCAGAAGGACACTTCTGCCCGCAGGACGCGCCGGAGGCCATGCTCCAACGCCTGCTGTTCTTGAAATCAGCTGTCGAAGACCCGGTGCCGACCATCACCGATCCACTCTCGGTCGCGCCGTAGTAGTCGAGGGACGCTGGCGCTGGCGCTGAACGCTGAACGCTGGCGCTGGCGCTGGCGCTGGCGCTGGCGCTGGCGCTGGAGGACCGTGACTGCTTCCGGCGCAAGTGAGGCGCTGAATGGACGAGAACGGGGAATGCTGCCACGCATCCCGTCGGGCCTGTTTAATATTTACACGTTTTTGTGTAATACTGCTCGATAAAAATGAAGGAGCTCGTCAAGCGGCTCCGGGCGCTGGGCTGGGTGCTCGTACGGGAAGGTGGTCATCACAGCGTCTTCACGGATGGCGCGAGGGCGCTCCCGGTTCCTCGGCACAAGGAAATCAACGAGCACACTGCGCGGGCGATCTTGAAAGCGGCAAAGAAGGAGTAATTGTGAGATTCGCAGGTGAGATGACGAGGGAAGGCAAGTGGTGGGCGGTCGAAGTGCCGGACCTGGGAGCCTTCTCACAAGGGAAGACCAGGAAGGAAGCCTACGTGATGATCTGCGACGCGATCGAGTCGATGATCGATGAGCCTGACTTCAAGATCGATGTCTATCGCGGCAGGGACGGCTATTTCGAAGTCGGCTCGACCCAGGATGCGACCTTGGTTGCCTTCTTTCTACGCCAGCAGCGCGGTCTATCCGGAAAGACGCTCGAGCAGGTGGTCAGAGATCTGGGGCAGACCTCGGTCAATGCGTACGCGCGGTATGAGCAGGGCGCGTCCGTGCCGACCATTGAGAAACTGACCGAGTTGCTGAGAGCACTAGAGCCCGGTGCGGACTTCGTTCTTCGCAAGAGTGAGCTCTCGAAGAACGCATGGCGGCGCTGAACGCTGGCGCTGGCGCTGGCGCTGACCGCTGGCGCTGACGCTGACCGCTGGCGCTGACGCTGACGCTGACGCTGACCCTGAGGGCTCTAGCGTTTGTGCTTTCGCAAGGTGGCGAAGAAATCCTCCCCAGGCTCGGGGGCGTGGGGGTTGAGCATGCCGCAGCCTACTTGATCGGCCGCTTCTCTTGGGTCGTCGCCTTCGGGGGAGAGGTCTGGGAGGGCCATGCCTGAGCGGAGGAGCTCCATGGCGCGGTGGGTGGAGAGGTAGACGCGGCCTTCGCGAGCCATCTTTTCGAGCAAGCCGGTGCGGTGGAGGACGTCGCGAACGGGGCCTTTGATGCGCGTGAGGACGAGCTTGATGCCTTGGGCTTCGAGCTCTTCGTCGAGCTCAGCCAGGGTTGCCGCCGCTGCGGAGTCGAGGCCGTTCACGCCGGCCGCTTCGAGGACGAAGTAGCGAACCGGGACTTCGGATTCCTCGACGAGCGCGCGGACCGTCTCCTTCAGGAAGCTGACGTTGCCGAAATAGAACTGCGCGTCGATGCGGACGAGGATGATGCCGGGGAGCGTCTCGGCATGGGGATGGCGCGCTGCGCTGAGATAGGTTTGCGACTCGGGAATGCGACCGAGCACGGCGAAGTGCGGGCGCGTGGTGCGCACCAAGAAGAGCAAGAGGGATGCGCCGATGCCGACGAGGATGCCCCACTGAATGCCTAGAGAGAGCGTCGCGACGAAGGTCAGCACGAGCAGATAGAAGTCAGTGCGTTTGACGCGGTAGACCTCGCGCGCGCCCTGGATGTCGATGAGACCCGCCACCGCCGCAACGATGATCGCGCTCAAGGCCGCCTTTGGGAGATAGAAGAAGGCACTTGTGAGGAAGAGCAAGGTGAGGATGACGACCGCGCAGGTGATCAGCGCGGCGAGTTGGGTGCGCGCGCCCGCTCGCGCGTTGACAGCCGTGCGTGAAAGACCCCCTGCAACCGGGTAGCCGCCCGTGACGCCGCCTGCGAGGTTGGCGAAGCCGAGCGCGATGAGCTCGCGGTTCGGGTAGAGGTCGTAGCGCTGCTCTTGCGCAAAGATGCGGCCGACGGAAATCGCTTCCATGAAGGACACCATCGCAATGGTCGCCGCGGCAGGGATGAGCTCCACGAGAAGCCCAGTGTCGACCATCGGGATGTGGAGGCCGGGCAGGCCAGCCGGAACCTCACCTACGATGGCCACGCCCTGCGAAGGGAGCCCGAGCGCCCACACCGCGATCGTTGCGACGACGACGACGCCGAGCGCAGCCGGAAAGCGCGGCCAGCGCTTCTTCGAGATGAGCAGTGCTGCCACCGAGGCCGCGCCGATGGCGAGCGTCGGCCAGGACCAATCCGAGAACGCACCCATCGCCTCCCACGCAACGCGGTGCACATGGTGCGTGCGCGGCACCTGCACGCCGAGTAGATGCCCGAGCTGACTCGCCGCGATGATCAACGCCGCAGCGGCGGTGAACCCAGTCACCACCGGTCGCGAGAGGAAGTTCACGAGGAAGCCAGCGCGAAGGAAGCCGAGCCCTGCCTGGATGACGCCCACCATCACGCCGAGCGCGGCCGCAATCAGCACGTAGCCCTCGACGCCGACGGTGGCGATGGCGCCGACAGCGCCGGCGACGAGGATCGAATCCATCGCGACCGGTCCCACGGCCAGGTGTCGCGAAGTGCCGAAGATCGCATAGAGCAGGATCGGTGCGACCGAGGCGTAGAGCCCGTGAATCGGAGGAAGCCCGGCGAGCAGCGCGTAGCCCATTGCTTGCGGCACCAGCATCACGGCCGTCGTGAGCCCCGCGATCACGTCGGGGCCGAGGTCGGCGCGCTGGTAGTTGCGCAACCAGCTGACTATCGGGAACATGGTAGAGGCGAAGCCCCGTGGCGATGCAGTCGCTTTACGGGGGGTCATCCGTCGATCATGGCGGCGGCCTGGGGGTCGACCGGTCCGCCGGTGCGACCCTCACGTGCCTTCATGAAGAGCTGGTAAGCACCCACACCGACGAGCATGGCAGCGCCAAAGGTGAACGCCTCGCGCGATTGCGCGCCAAGCGAGGTGAACGCGGGTCCGGGACAGTACCCACCGAGCCCCCAGCCGACTCCGAACACAGCCGAACCGCTGATCAGCCGCCAGTCGATGTCCTGTCGCGTCGGCAGCGAAAACGCAGGCGCCCATATCGGCCGCTGCCACGTGCGCACCGCCCAGCGGTACACGGGCATATACACCGCGGTCGCGCCAAGCATCACGAATGCAAGGCTCGGGTCCCAACTGCCAAAGAAGTCGAAGAAGCCAACGATCTTCGCCGGCTGCGTCATCCCCGCAATGGCGAGACCGATCCCAAACACCAGGCCCCCGAGGAACGCGCCGATCTTGACCTTCATATCGCGCCTCCGAGCACTTCGTTGACGACGAAGACAGTCAGCGCCCCGGTGGCCATGAACGTCATCGTCGCCACGGTGGAGCGCTTCGAGAAACGTCCGATGCCGCAAACCCCGTGGCCGCTCGTGCAGCCACTGCCGAGCTGGGTGCCGACACCGACGGCGAGGCCCGCGACGACGAGCGCGAGCGTCGATCGTTCGATTCCGAACGCGTAGTCCGTGGGTCGGAAGTAGCTCCAGGCGCCGCCCGCCGCGAAGAGGCCGACAAGGAACATGACGCGCCACGCGATGTCGCCAGGCTCGCGCCGAAAGATGCCACCGGCGATTCCACTGATGCCGGCGATCCGCCCGTGGAACATCAGCAGGCCCGCTGCCGCGATCCCAATCAACACGCCCCCGAGGGTGGACGTGATGGGTGTGAATGATTCCATGACGCTCATACAAAGCAGCCGGGGCCCCAATCCGCCAGCGCTTTCTCCCGGCAGCGTTTGCGGAGGCTCTCGACTGCTGTTAATTCAGCGACTTAGGCCGGGCCCACGCGGATCCGGCGAACATTGCCGGGAGGCGACTCATGCTACTTCGTCAGCTCTTCGATCACGAAACCTGGACCTACACCTATCTCCTCGGCGACGAGGCGTCGCGCGAAGCGGTTTTGATCGACCCGGTCATCGACCAGGTCGAGCGCGACCTCAAGCTCTTGAGCGAGCTCGGAATGACGCTGGTGTACACGCTCGACACGCACGCCCATGCCGACCACATCACCGGCGCCGGCATGTTGCGCAAGCGCGTCGGGTGCAAGGTCGTGATGAGCGCGGCCGCCGGCGCCGAGAGCGTGGACTTCGCCGTGAAGGACGGCGACCGCGTGAAGTTTGGCAACCTGGAGCTCGAAGTTCGGGCGACACCTGGACACACCGATGGTTGCGTGGCCTTCGTGACGAGCGATCACAAGCACGTGTTCGCCGGCGACGCGCTGTTCATTCGGGGCACCGGACGAACCGACTTCCAACAGGGGAGCGCCGAACGGCTGTACCGCTCGATTCACGATAAGATCTTCACCCTTCCCGATGACACGATCATCTGGCCCGCGCACGACTACAAGGGGATGACCTTCACGACGGTCGGCGAGGAGAAGCAGCACAACCCCCGGGTCGGGGATGGGAAGACCGCGGAGGAGTTCGCCGCGATCATGGACAACCTCAATCTGCCCGCACCCAAGAAGCTCGACATCGCGGTGCCTGCCAATCTCCACGCAGGCGTGGTGCCGCCGAGCTCGATGTCCGGCGACCCACTGCCCGAGCGCGGCTGGGCGGCGATCGAACGGAGCCCGGAGGGTATCCCGGAAGTCTCGATCGCTTGGGTGGCCGAGAACAAAGGCGCCGTTCGAATGGTCGACGTGAGGGAGATCGACGAAGCCGCATCCGACGGAAAGATCGAAGGCGTGGACGTCGTGCCGATGGGCACGGTCGATGACGCGTCGAAGGCCTGGGATAAGGAGATCCCGGTCATCACGATCTGCCGCTCCGGAAGGCGCTCGGGTCGGGTCGCGCTCGAGCTCGAGAAGCTCGGCTTCAAGCGCATCGCGTCGATGCGCGGCGGCATGGTCGCCTGGAACAACCAGTAGCTAGCGCTTCGCCGAAGCTTGTACGGCGGCCCATCGTTCGGCATCGCCGGGGCGTATCGGATCCTCGCCGGCGAGAAATCGCCGCAGGTGCGCGAAGCTGTCGGTGCCCCAGAAGAGCTCGCCGTCGACGATCATCGTGGGCACACCGAAGACGCCGTGCGCAATGGCTTCACGACCGAGGTCGAGGAGGCGCTGCTTGATGGCTGGGGCTTGGATACGGTCGAGCACGTCCGGCACACCGACCTCGGCGCAGAGCCCGGCTACGACCTCGCGGGCACCGACGTCGCGGCGCTCGGCCCAAGTGGCCGCGTAGAGACGAGTGATCAACGCGGTGCGCGTATCGTCTGCCATCTCGAGAAGCGTGGCCCGCAAGGTGGGCAGCGGGTTGAACGGATGGGTGGCGGGAGGCTCAAACGGCACCCCCAAGAGCGCAGCACCGCGAAGACAGTCCTTGAACATGTAGGCGCGCTTCGGCTCGATCTCGCCGGGGCCTTTGTGTCCGTGCTCGTTGAGCAGGCCGGCGAACACCGTCGGCTTCGGGTCGACGACGAGCCGATGCTCGGGCGCAAATCGTTGCAGCCGGTGCCACGCCAGGTAGCTGTACGGCGAGATGTAGTCGAAGTGGAAGGTGAGCGTGCGCTCCGCCATTCTTCTCGGGAATACCGACCTTGCGTTGGAAGCACAAGCCCAAACCGGTGCTAGCCTCGGCCCATGTTCGAGATGGTCACCGTCATCGTGTTGGTCGTCGCTTGCTTCGTGACCGCTACGATCTCGGGGATTCTCGGCATGGCAGGTGGAGTCACACTCCTCGGCGTGATGACCGCCCTACTCCCGGCGCCGATCGTCGTGCCGCTTCACGGCATCGTGCAACTCGCCTCGAACTGGACGCGGACCTGGGCCTTTCGCAAGCACGTCCGCTGGTCGATCTTCTTCGCATTCATGGGTCCCGCCGTCGTCGGCGTCGCCATCGCCGCGAACATTTGGGCGGACCTCGAGCTCACTTGGTTCAAGGCGTGGATCGGCGCGTTCATCTTGGCCTTCCTCCTGTGGCGGAAGTACAAGCCCAAGCTTCGGAACCCACCGGTCTGGTCGTACGGGCTACTCGGCCTCGCGGCCGGGCTGCTGGCGATCTTCGTCGGCGCGACCGGACCCTTCCTTGCACCGTTCTTCCTTCGCGACGACTTCGACAACGAGGAGGTCATCGCGACCAAGGCCGTGTGCCAGACCTGGCTCCATCTGCTGAAGATCCCCGCCTTCCTCGCGTTGAGCTTCGACTACTCACCCTACGCCACGGTGCTCGCAGCCCTCGTCGCCGCGGTCATCGGCGGCACCTACTTCGGTAAGCACTTATTAAACAGGATCTCGAAAGAGCGCTTTGTATTCTGGTTCCAGCTCGTGCTGGCCCTGCTCGCGATCTACTTGATCGCTTCGACCTTGCTCCGGCCGTAGCGCTAGTCACCAATGATGGTCGGGGCCACCGTGCGCCGGCGGCGCGGAAACAGCGCTCCCGCACCCCCAGGAAACGACGCTCCCATGACACCGGTTCGCTCCAGGCTGGGTTGGCGCTTTCGTCGCGGTGCCGCAGACTTTGTACGCATGAGGCTCACGCAGCGGACAGTCCTTCTCACCGGCGGCGGCACCGGGATCGGGCGCGCATTGGCGCGGCAGCTCGCAAGCAAGGGCAACACCGTCCTAATTTGTGGGCGGCGACTGCCGCTGTTGGAAGAAACAGCAACCGGGTCGAGCCTCATCCATCCGTACCGCTGCGACCTGACGAGCTCGCAGGACCTGGAGGAGATGCTCCAAGCCATCGCGCGGGATGGGCATCGCGTGGACACGCTGATCAGCAACGCGGCGATCCTCGGATTCGAATCTCTGTCGAAGGGCCTCGACCTCGGTGTCGCCAGGACGATGATCGATGCGAACCTCTGGGGACCGATCGAGCTCACGCAACGCATGCTCGAAGGACTGCGCGAAGCGCGAGACCCCCTGATCGTGATCGTGGGCTCGCCCGCCGGTCTCGGCCCGCTGGCGAACACGCCGATCTACAGCAGCAGCAAGGCGGGCTTGCACGCGTACACCGACTGCCTCCGCTACCATCTCGAAGGTGAGGTACGGGTCGTCGAAGTGTTTCCGCCGGTGGTCGACACGGAGATGCTCGCCGAGAAGAAATGGAAGAAGATGAGCCCGGACGAATGCGCGCGTCGAATGGTGCGGGGGATCGAGAGCGGGCAGGAACAGGTGTGGATCGGGGTGAGCAAAATGTTTCGGCTCTTGCGCTTGGCGCTCCCGCCGAGGCGCCTCTTTCGAGTCGTCAACGATTGGTCGCCCCGCGACCAGGAATAGGCTACATCGCAGATCCGCGGCGCGCGCCGTGTGCGAGGTAGACGAATGGCGTTTGCAGACGAAGAGAGGGACCTCGAGCAGACCGCCGCGCAACTCGAGGCGTGGCTCGGAGCCAAGCTCTCGGTTCCCCCCGAAGCGATCGCCGTCGAAGACCTCGACGCGCCGTTGAGCACGGGGTTTTCGAGCGACACCCTGCTCTTCGACCTGGTCTACTCGAAAGACGGCGCCGAGCACCGCGAGGGCCTCGTCGCGAGGTTGGAGCCCGAAGAGTACGTGATGTTTCCGTACTACGACGTGGTGGCACAAGCGAAAGCCCTGCAGCTCCTCGAACACACCGAGGTGCCTGTTCCTCTCGTGCGTTGGCTCGAGCCCGACACGGCGGTGGTCGGCGTCCCTTTCTACGTGATGACGCGTGTCGAGGGGCGCATTCCGACCGACAACCCGCCAATGCACGACGAAGGGTGGATCGCCGAAGAGACGACCGAGGCCGAGCGCGAGGCGATTTGGTGGAACGGGCTCGAAGCGATGTGCAAAGTGCACCGTCTAGACTGGAAAGCCCTCGGCTTCGATTTCCTCGCGGAGCCGAAGCGCGGCGACAAGCCCCTCGATCAACAGCTCGACTACTGGCAGGAGTATTTCCGCTGGGGGATGGAATCGGCGAGGCATCCCGACATTGCGAAGGCGCTCGAGTATCTAGAGGCCAACAAACCTCCGGACCAGCCCGTGGCGCTCTGCTGGGGTGACTCGCGCCTCGCCAACCAGGTCTTCGACGGCGTCGAGTGTGTCGCGGTCCTCGACTGGGAGATGGCGCGCCTTGGCGACCCCGTGCAGGACCTCGCATGGTGGCTCGCCTCCGACCGTTGCTTTTCGGAGGGGCTCGAGATCGAACGCCTCGCCGGCATTCCAGGCAAAGAAGAGACCATTGCGCGCTGGGAGGAGTCCACGGGGCGCAAGGTCGAGAACTTCGACTACTACACAATCCTGGCGCTCACCCGTTTCTCGATGAACATGGCGCGCGTCGGGCAGTACATGAAGAAAATTGAAATCATCGACGATGAAAACGAGTTCGACTACGAGAACCTCGCGTCGATCACTTTGCGCCGCGCGCTATCGGAGCTGTAGACCATGGGACCACTCGACGGATTTAGGATCATCGAAATCGAAGGCATCGGCCCTTGCCCCTTCGGCGGCATGCTGCTCGCCGACCTCGGCGCAGAGGTCATTCGCGTAGGACGGCCGCAACCGTCCTTTCTGCAGGCGAACTTCGACGTGATGAGCCGGGGCAAGAAGAGCGTCACGCTCGACTTGAAGAAGCAGGCAGGCAAGGACGCGGTCCTCACGCTGGTGGAGTCGGCCGACGCGTTGATCGAAGGATTTCGGCCCGGGGTGATGGAACGCCTCGGCGTCGGTCCCGAGGTCTGCCTCGAGGTGAACCCGAAGCTCGTATTCGGACGCATGACGGGCTGGGGGCAGGAGGGCCCATGGGCGAAGCGCGCGGGCCACGACATCAACTACATCTCACTTGCGGGCGCGCTCCACGCGATTGGGCACAAGGGGCAGCGTCCGACGGTCCCGCTCAATCTGGTCGGTGATTTCGGCGGCGGCGGCTTGTTGCTCGCCTTTGGCGTCGTCACGGCGCTGCTCGAGACGCAGAGATCCGGCGAGGGCCAGGTCGTCGACGCCGCCATGGTCGATGGCGTCGCCGCGCTCATGGCGAGCGTCTATGCGGGGATGCAGCAAGGTTTCTGGTCCGACAAGCGCGGCGAGAACCTGCTCGATAGCGGCGCAGCGTTTTACGACGTCTACGAAACGAAAGACGGAAAGTACGTCTCCATCGGCTCGCTCGAGCCGCAGTTCTACAAGGAGCTTCTCGAAAAGCTCGATCTCGTTGGCAAGGCGCCGGCGCCGATGGACCATCTGAACCCAGCAAAATGGAACGAGCTCCGACCTACGCTCACCGAGATCTTCCTCAGCAAGACGCGGGACGAATGGGACGAGGTCTTCGATGGGAGTGACGTCTGCTACGCGCCCGTGCTGGCGGCCGCCGAAGCCTTCGAGCACGAGCACCACGTGGCCCGAGGCTCGTTCGTCGACATCGATGGTATCAAGCACGCCGTCGCGGCACCTCGCTTCTCACGAACCAAGTCGGCCCCGCCGCGCCCTGCCGCAGAAAGAGGCGCCGACAACGCGGAGGTGTTCGGCGCCTTGGGCATCGACTACAAGGCGTCGGGAGAATGACATGATCACCGACTTCGATGACTATTTGATTCACCAGGCCGCCCTTCCCATCAACCAGATGGGGATCGTGAATCGGAACGCGTACGACCGGTACTGGTTCAACGGCTTCGACAGGTCCGGCACGTTCCTGTTCGAGGCCGGGTTTGGACGATACCCGAACCGCTTCGTGCAGGACGCGCACTTCAGCGTTGCCGTCGATGGGGTTCAGCATTCGTTCCACGCGTCACGACGCATCGCCGACAACCCGATGGATTCGAGCGCAGGTCCGATGCGGGTCGAGGTGGTGGAGCCGATGCGCCGCATTCGCTTGGCGATCGCGCCTAACGACACGGGAATCGAATGCGACCTGACGTTCCATGCCAAGGCGCCGCCGGTGCAAGAGCCGAAGAACCACATGTGGGACGGTAGTCGGCTCATCATGGACGCACAGCGCTTCACGCAATACGGCACCTGGGAAGGCTACTTTTCGATCAAGGGGCGCCGCTTCGAGGTACGGCGGGGCGAAGTCATCGGCAATCGCGACAAGTCCTGGGGCATGCGCCCGGTCGGCGAGTACGAAGAGGGCGCGCCGAGCAAGCTCACCAGCGACCCCGCCGTCTATTGGATTTGGTCACCGATTCACTTCGACGGTTTTTGTACGCACTTTCTGACGCGTGAGCTGCCTGACGGACATGCGGAGGAGATCGCGGCGTCCATCGTCAAGACCTATCCCGATGACGAGGACGTCCCGAAAGACGTCGTCGAAGCGGACGAAGAGAAGATGGCGTCGGCAACGAACGTGATCCGCTGGCAAAGCGGAACACGCTGGCCGAAGGGCGCGACTCTCGGCTTCGTCAAACGCGACGGCTCCAAGCTCGAGATCGAGATCGAGCCGATCTTCCGTTTCCAAATGATGGGCATCGGATATCAGCATCCCGAGTGGGGGCACGCGGTCTGGCGGGACGAGCTCGAGGTCGGCTACGAGAGCTGGAAGCTCGACGAGGTCGAGGCGGACGAATATTGCAGCATCCACGTGCACAACGTCGTCCGCGCAAAGATGGGTGATCAAACGGGCATCGGCATTCTCGAGACCATCGTCTTCGGACGCCACGCGCCGAGCGGCTTCCAAGACCTCTTCGATGGAGCCCCGTGAAAACGGTGCTACGCGCCGGCACGGGGCTTCGCGCCTTAGAAGCCGAAGCCGGCGCCGAAGCCGATGATCGGGATGTTGCTCGGGTAGAAGGGGTTGCGGAAGACGTTCACCTTGAGTGAAACGATGACGAATGCGCCTCGGCCGACCCCCATGAGGTAGCCACCGCCGAGCAGCAGGTTGCCATAGTTCGCGCGGCCCGACGTGAACCCACCTTGCTTGAAGCCGGTGTTGATCAGCTCACCTTCGACGATGATGAAAAGCGATCGGATCGGGTAGAGCCTCACGAAGAGCGAGCTGCCGAAGGTGTTCCAGGTTGCCTCCGGGACGACGAGCCGGTCCTTTGTGTACTCGTAGCGAATCGCGACGCCCGGCTCGACGATCTTCTTAATGATGTACGAAACCTGCGGCGAGATCCCGAACGACAGCGTGTTGGAGCCGAAGCCAAAGCCGATTCCACCGGCCACGCGGAGCTGGCCGAGCTTCTCCTCGGGCGGCTCGACCTTGGGCGGCGGCTCGACAGGCGGCGCCTCGGGCTCCTTGGTCTCTCCCTCCGGTGCTGGCTCCGCTTGCGGCGGTGGTTCGGTGATGATCACGACCTCCGGCTGCTCCTGCGCAAACACACCGCTGGCACCAACGAGTGCGGTTAGGGCCCCGACTGCGAAGGCCACCCCCCAACAAGAAAGCCGAATCACCCTTTCGTTATAACACCTTTAGCGAGCAGCCCTCATCTCACGTCGCGGCGCGGGTAGCTCACGTCGCAGCGCGGGTAGCCAGGTCAGAACGCTTTTCCTTCGGACATCCCGAAGCGTTTCGCGATGGTAGCCATCGGGCAGAAGCCCGTGAAGGAGGCCTGAAACATGTTGAGGCCGACGAAAACGGGGAGCGCGAGCCAGCCGATGTGGTGGGTGTACGCGAGCACCGCGCCCGCGGTCACCATCACGCCCGCAACTCGAAAAACCAGCTTGTCGATGTTCATGTGTCTCTTCCTTTGCTTGTTCGATTCCTAGAACGAGTAGCGCAGTCGCACGTACACGTTCGTGTTCTGTTCGAGCTGACCGAAGAAGGTGTAGTCGTAGCGGCCAAACATGAGGTTCGCTCCAACGACGATGGCCAGCGGATCGATGATCTTGTAGGTGACGCGCGGACGGATGTAGGTATCGAGCTCGTCCGGCGAGAAGAAGACGAAGAGCGAGAGCTCGAGGTTGTCCATCACGAGAAGCTGCGTGAGCCGCAGGGTAATCAAGTGACGGAATCGGTTCGGAAGGTACTCCGGCCAGTACGATCCGGGTTCTTCACCTGGCGCTCCGGGCGCCGTCAGCTCGTCGTACTTCAACGTGTATTCGAGGTAGTACTGGAGCCCCATTTGGAACTTCGGAAATAGCTCCCGCTCGTAGCCGGCGAGACCTCGGAACTGCGAGTTGGGCGTCGTCGGGTCGGTTCCCGCGCGATCGTCGAACGAGTCGTAGAACGCGCCCTCGACATTGATCAGGCCACCGCCTACCGGCGCACGCACGCTGGCGCCGTACACGGCGAGACGTGCGAAGGCGGCCGTCGGGGCGTCGGGGGGCGGGGCGAGCGGTCCGCTGAGCGCGGTCGGCTGCGGCCAGAACCCGACGTAGCCATACGCGGCGAGCTCGACGGGGCCGGCGCTCCCATAGAGCCGCCCGTGAACGCTGCCGTTCCGAAGCCGTTTCTCCGGGAACGTCGGGTCGAGCGGGCTCAGCGGAGAAAGGTCCCCCTGAATCTCGCCCGTCAGCGGATTGAAGAACGACAGACGCTCCCCGTTGATGAAACGATCCGGCTCGAAGATTGGCGTCCAGATCAAGTCGAGGCCGACCTTCTTCATCATGAAGGTCGTTTGGATCGAGTTTGACGGCGCCTTCAGGTACTCGTCGGCGCGCCCGATGAAGAAAGAGTTGAAGTCCTTCGGGAAGAGGTCGTTCAGAAAGAGGAAGTCGCCGGTACCCCAGGTGAGCACTTGGCGCCCGAACCGCATGGTGAACCAATCGCCACCCCGGACGAAGATCGACGCATCTCGAATGTCGAACCAAATACGGCTTTCGACTGCGTCGGCATACACGTCGCCACGAAAGCGGGCGCTTGCGATGTCATGAGTCGCGTCGAGGTTAAGTCGGAAGCGCGCTTCGCCCGCGACGAACTCGCTGGCGTTCGCGCTGCTTTGGACCACGCGCGGAGCGATGAGGCCTTCGACGAAGCCGCCGAGCTGAAAGCCCCAAGCCTTGTCGCTCGGGCCTCCACCATCGGCGCCGTCTTCCTCTACCCAATCGTCGAACTCGTCCCAGTCTTCGTCGCCTGTCTGTTGGGCGACGTCGCCGGCGAGCTCCTCCGGAGTCTTGGCGCTCTCGGCGGCATCCACCGGACCTTCGGCTTCCGCTTCCAGTGTCTCCTCCGCCCTCGGTTCGACTCTCGCCTCACCCTCGGCGGCGGTAGATGGTCCCGCGTCGGACTCGCCGGCGCCCTCCTCGACGGTCGCCGCGGCGCCCTCCGCGTCCTGGGCGAAGGCGCCGGACGCGAAGGCAAGCGCTGCGAAGATCAAGGCTGCGACCGACAAGCACCGAAGGGACGGAACGCCGCTGCGGCACTGCTTCGTGGTACAGATCGTCGGTTTCATGTTTCGACTCAGCGAAGCCACTTCTGGGGTGGGTTGCGGAGAGAGCCTTCGACGAAGATGTCGTCGGGGATCCCAAGGTCGTACTGCACGTTGCTGACGTCGCTCAGCGTGTAGCCGCCCGACTCGACGTCACTGACCTTGAGCCGCGTGATGGTCGGCGTTCCCTGAACGTCGTCGACCTTGACGGTCTCGATGCGCCGGTAGACCTTTCCCTGGGCGTTCACGTACTCAACCGTGCTCGGCAAGAAGGTCTTCTTGTTGATCCGAAGCGTGTAGTGCGCGAACTCGACGCCCTTCTTGCTCTTGGGCGTGCTCTTCACCACGTACTCGGTGTCCGTCGTTTCGAGGAGCTGGTGGGTATCTTCGGACGGATGCCGCCCCGAGATATCCTCGTAGAAGAAGTGCGTTCCGACGAAGCTCGTGCGCTCGTCGCTGGCAGCGATTCTCTTCACCAAGTCGAGACCCGGCATGTAGAGCCAACGGTCGTCGTCCCTGCTCGTATGCTTCTTGACGAGAAACGCGGTATTCCGCACGTCGGCCGGCTGGTCGAAGACGACGAGGTAGTTCTGGTCGCCTCCATCTTTGAGGTCTCGTCGAAGCACCGAGAACTGCCTCCGTTGGGAGCGGCCCTTGCTGTCGACGATCTTCATGCGGACCAGGGCCCGTCCGTCGTTGGCCGCGTAGTACTGAGCGGCGTTGGTTCGGTTGACGATCTGACTCGCGTCGGCGAGATCTCCCGCCTCGGCGGGTGCCGAGGGGCTCGAGAGGAGGATCGCGGCGGCGAGAGCCACCAACCAGGTCTTGGTTACGGTCTTCATGTCGTTTGCTCCTTCAGCTGCGCCGCGTCGTTGGCGCTTGCCCGTTCCTTCTTGCTGGAAAGGCGGTTTTGGATGGTCATCATGATCGCGGGAAGCAGCATCACGGTGACGATGCTCGAGACCGCCATGATGGCGGCCATCAGGAAGCCCACGGTGTTGTAGGGAACGAGTGGCGCTGCCAAGAGGGGTAGGAAGCCGATGGCGATGACGATCGCGTTGCGGGTGATCGCCCTACCCGGCTCCTGGAACATGAGCGTCATGGTTTCGCTCCAGTCGCCGGTCTCGGACTGGATGGCGCGGGCGCGCTCGAGGAAGTGAATCGCGAAGTCGACGGAGAGGCCGAGCGTCAGCGATGACAATACGGCCACCGGCATGTCGTAGTCCTTGCCGATCAGACCGATCAGCCCGTAGGTGAACACGATGGTGATCGTGAGCGGCACCATGGCGAGCACGCCGTAGACGGGTGATCGGAACAGGAGCATCATCATGAGGAACACGATGACGAAGGCGCCCATCAGGCTCTCGAGCATCCCGCCCACCATCTCTTCCTGCCAAACCACGTTGATGTAGGTGAGCCCGGCCCACTCGGCGTGAAGGCCCTCGGGCGGGGGGTTCTCGGCGAGAAATGCGTCGATCTCCGTCTTCACGCTGAGCATGTCTTGGTTGTCGCCGCTCTTGAGCTGCATCCAGACCGCGCTCTCGCGGTAGTCCGGGCTCACGAGGTGCCACAAGTCATTGGGGCGGTGCGACGATTGAAACTGCAGGAGTGTCTGCGCGACGCCTTCCGTCGTATCGGGGATGCGGTAGTCCTTCTCTTCACCGCTGATGAGCTCTCGATAGACGGTCTTCACGACGTCGGCGATCGAGTTGGTCTTGCCGACGAGAGGCAGGGACTCCGCCATTTCTTGAAGCTGCTCGATGTACGCGAGGTGCTTGGGGCTTTGGAAGGTCTTGGAGGCCGTTTGCGCTTCTTCGAGGGCAGTCTGTACCGCCTGCCATTGCGCGGACTCGTCGCCAACTGTGTCGAAGGAAAGGTCTGACGTCGCCTCGATGAGAGCATCGGAGACGTTGGTCACCCCTTCCCTGCTCGCAGTTTCTGCGGCGGTCTTGAGCTCACTCCACTTGGTACGCATCGGGCCGCTCGCGTCCTCGACGACCGCGTCACCGGCGGCGACGATCGCGCGCTCCGCGTCCACGTCCTGTTTCATGATGAGGAAGGCGGTGTAGGTGCCAGCGAGCTCGCGGTTCAGGACCTCGTCCGCCACGCGGATCTTGTGAGAGGGCTTGAACCAACGGACGGGGTTGTCGTTGATGTTGATCTGCGAGATGCCGTAGCCGCTGATCGCGATGCCCGCGACGGTCAGAACGAGGATGGGCTTGGCGAAGCGAAGACTCCTGGCGCCCACGGCCTCGACCGTACGACCGAGGAAACCGCCATCGTTCGCGGCACGCTTGCTCGACAGCAGTGCAGTCAAGCGCTTCTCCGGGAGCGCGGCGATGTATGCCGGCACGAAGAGAATCGTGAGAATGAAAGCGAGACCGATGCCGAGCGCAACGAAGCCACCGAAGACCCGAACCGGCGGGATCGGGGTCAACATGAGCGAAAGGAAGCCCGCCGCTGACGTGAGCGAGGTGTAGAGCATCGGGGCAAAGAGGTGCCCCACGACCTCCCGAACGGCCTTCTTGCGATCGCCGGACTTTGGATAGATGTCGACGAATTCGGAAAGCAGGTGCACCGAGTCGACGACTGCGATCGGCATCAAGAAGATCGGAATCATCGAGCTCATGATGTGCACGGTGAATCCGCTCGCGATGAGCGCACCCATCGTTATCGTCACGGTGGTCATGGCGACGATCATCGGAGAGAGGACCAGCGAGAATGAACGGAAGAACCACCACATCAGAAGCAAGATGACGAGCGCCGCGAGGGGCGCGCTGACCGCCATCTGCTTGAACATCTCGACGCCGAAGGTGTCCTCGGCGACAGGGAGACCGGTGATGTAGAAGTCGTCGTTGTTGTCGCCGAAGCCAGCGATGAAGGATTCGATCTCTTCCGAGATACGATGAGTCTCGTTCTTGTTCTCGATCGGGACGTAGAGGGCGACGCTCTTGCCATCCTCTGAGACCACGGTGCCTCGCAACATCGGAAGTCGAAGCGCGGCCTCCTTGATTGCAAGCGCTTCCTCGGGTGTCTTCGGGGGCTGCTCCATCAACCACTCGAACCGAATCGTGCCGGGACCCGCCTGCTCGATGTTGTCCATCGTCGATGGCCCGAGCACGTCGCGCGCGATGACACCGTCGATTGACTTCAGGTGCTCGTTGAGCTCGTGAATGCGGGTTAGCGACTCGGGATTGAAGACCCCTTCGTCGTCGGACTCGTTCACGACGCCCACGACGATCAGGTCGTGTAGAGTGAACTCCGCTTTGGTCTCGTTGTGGAAGACGCGGGCGGGATCGTCCTCCGCGAGCATGTTCTCCGGGTCGGTATCGACTTGGATCCGAGGGATCGCCGAGCCGAAGCCGATGGTGAGTACCGCGAGGCCAACGAAGACCAGACGCGCGTGTTGAAGGGGGAAATCGAGAATCTTTCTTTTCATGAACAGCTCCCTTTGGACTCGGGCACATCTATATGACCACATAATCATATAGTCAAGCAGTGATTTTTTCAAAGAACCGCACTATAAAGGGAAGGCGATGGCGAAAACCGTACTAAACCGGCAGAATCTCGAGTCCGTGGCCACCCGGTTCCGGATCCTCGGGGTGCCTCTCCGGCTGGAGATCCTCAATCAGCTAGCCAACGGGGAGCGGACGGTAACCGAGCTGGTGGAGGCGACTGGGAGCACCCAGCCGAACGTGTCGAAGCACCTCAACACCCTGCTCGCGCATCGGCTGGTGCGAAGAGAAAAACGCGGGAACTCCGCCTACTACACAGTGGCGGATCCCGCGGTTTTCGATCTCTGCGAGATCGTCTGTGGAAACATCGAACGCGCGCTCGACGAAGAGCGGCGCGCGTTCAACGGCTAACGATACGCAAACGCCAGGTGCATCTGCCCGCGCACGCGTGCTTGTGCATGCTGCACCTGACGCTCCGCGAGGTCGACGAGCTCCCTGACGACGCTTGCCTTGCGTGCGTCGAATCGATGCGGCCGGCGTCCGCGTGTCTGCCAGCCGTGCGCGGCACGAAGCTCGCGACGCAAAGAGTGGAGCCGATACACGTAGCGACCCTTATGAGCCTTGCGGCTCGACTCCTCGATCTCGTGCTCGATCCACGCGTGGATGCGGCGTTCCGCATTGCGCTGTGCGTTCGGGTTCCGCTCATGCGTCGCCCGCGTCCAGCGATCCGCGATGCGTGCGATCTCTTCGTGGTCTCGCCTGGCGTCGTACACCTCTCGACGCGCCTCGACCATGCCGCGAGACGGCTGGCGTCGGGCTCGGACGTAGTCGTGCCGCCTAGGGGCAGGTGCGACCGTCACCGGTCGCGCGGCTCGGTGTCCGGTTTGCGGCGCGATGACGATCGTGGTGCGCCTCTCGCCGCGCCGATTCTGCTCGTCAGCGCTGGCTTGTGTCACGGCGGTCAGCGCCAATGCAAAGATCCCAACCTGTAGTAGTGCTCGCATGATGATTCCTCGTCTTTCCTGGATGACTGCGGGCGTGCCCCCGCGATTCACCCCTCGGACGAACCAATTCCTTACGAAGCTCTTAACGGTCGAAGAAAAGGGGCGCCTCCTTTCCGCAAGATCATAGCGAAGTAATTTCAGACACTTAGGAGGGTGCGGGGCTTGTTGGCCTGCTCGAGGACGACGGAAACCCGAGGGTCTTCGGCGAGCGCCGCCCAGAGGAGCGCTGCCCGTGCGCGGTAGTCGTCTGGGCTCAAGCGGCCGCGCAAGACTTCGGCACGAAGAAAGACGAAGGTCGTTTGGACGACGTCGTGGAGGCAGTAGTCGCGGATCTCGGTGTGCTTTCCCTGCTCGTGCATGCTCTGCACCTTCGAGCCGTCGACGCCCATCTTGCCGGGCATCCCGACGAGCTGCGCGAGCGCGTCGAGGCTTGGCATCCGGCTCGCGCCGAAGTCGGTCATCACGTCCGCGAGATCGAGGTGGCCTTCATCGCTGTAGCGGTAGCGGTAGTCAGGGCCGCCGCTTCGGCCTGCATAGTACGCCGGAAATGGGACTCCGTGTTTCAGCATCCGGTTCGCGAGCACGGGGAGATCGAAACGGCGGCCGTTGAAGCTGACCATCGTTGGATGACGCTCGCCGATGAAGTCCGCGAACTCCTGAAGCACCTTCGACTCGTCGGGCGGCGCGTCTTCGTCGCCGCCAAATGCGCCGAGCTTGCGAAGCGAGTGGTCGGCATCGAGCCAAAGCACGCCGAGCGCGACCACTTGGTGGAAGGGTGGTGGAGGAAAGCCGTCGACCGCAGCGTCCCAGACGAGCTCCGGATCGGGAACGGTCTCGATGTCGAGAACCAGGTAGGAGCGTGGCACGCGAGGAAATTAGCCCAAATTCGAATGGCGGGATCGAAAAATCGTCCGAGTTAAGACTCGCGTAAGGTTCTGGCCCTTTACTTCATGAGGGAAACGAAACCCCAAGGAACGAAACCCCAAGGAAGGACAACTCATGAAGCTCATCAACACGCAAACGATCGTCGCCGCCCTCGTGGGGGGCATTTCGGCCCTCGCGCTCACCGTAGGAGGTGTTGCGCTCGCTCATGGCCACAACGGCGGCCCCCACGGCACGGGGGGCCCCTGGACGGCCGAGAACATGGAGGAGCACCTCGCGGAAATGACCGAGCGGCTCGACCTCAGCCCCGAACAGGAGCAGCAGGTCCGCACGATCATGGAACAGGCGCGCACCCAAGCCGAAGAGATCAAAGAGATGCCGCGCGGCAAGGAGAAGTTCAGCGCATTCAAGGACCTCCATTTTGCGACCGAGGATCAGATCTATGCCAATCTGAGCTGCGAACAGCGTGAAGAGCTGCGACTGCTGAAGCGAGAGCACAAGGTCGAGCGGATGCAGCAGCGCTTCGAGCACCACCAGTCACGGACCGAGGACTCCGACACGAACTGAGAGAAGCACCCCGTGTCCAATCGAATCCTGCTCGTGGAAGATGACGCCGCCCTTGGTCAGCAAGTGGTGGAGGCTCTCTCGCGGGCGGGATTCGAGCCGCACTGGGTCCAAGACGGCGACGACGCGCGCGGACTGCAGCCCGACGACTACAGCCTCGTCGTCTTGGACCTGATGCTGCCAGGCACTTACGGCATGGATCTCCTCAAGCGCTATCGCGCGAAGTCGGAGGTCCCCGTATTGATTCTCAGCGCGCGCGACGACACGGCGGACAAGATCCGCGCGCTCGAACTAGGCGCCGACGACTACGTCACCAAGCCCTTCTTTCCGGAAGAGCTCCTCGCGCGAATCCAAGCATGCCTCCGCCGACCCAACCTCTCGAGCACCGAGCGGCTCGTCGTCGGCGCGATCGTCGTCGACTTCGAGCGCCGTGAGGTGACGGCAAGCGGCGGCGCGCTCTCTCTTACGCCGGTCGAGCTCGAGATCCTCTCGACACTCGCCCGTCGCAAGGGCGCGGCGGTCACCCGTGACGCGCTCGTCGAGGCCGCCCTCGACCCGGCGCAGGATTCGAGTCGGCGGACGCTAGACGTTCACATTTCCCGACTCCGCACCAAGCTCGGTGACGACGCCGCACAACTCGAGACCGTATGGGGCATCGGTTATCGCCTCTCGGAAGGCTCATGAAGCTCCGAGCTCGGCTGGCGCTCACGCTGGGGGTGGCCGCGGTGTCACTGCTCGTTGTCATGGGTTGGGCTCAATCCCGATGGCATTCGCGAATGCGCGTGGACGCGTTGGCCGAGGCCGCCGTACACCGCATGGAGTCCGGAGGCCGCGCGCGCTGCGAAGCCGATCCCGCCAACTGGCCCGCGCCACGGCGGGGTGACGAGGCGCGACGAAGAGCGGGCCCGCGCGACCGCCGATTCCCACCGCATCGGCTCTTTGCGTACGACTCGAGCTTTCAAAGCCGCAGCCCCGCGAGCCCATCATTCCCCGCGGAGCTCGCGCAACAGCTCGAGGCCGGCAGCGATGTCGCCATGTCGCGCTCGGAGGATCACCGCAGAACCCAAGTGGCAGTTCGGATGCCCTGGGAGGACGGCCCGTGCGCGGTGGTGCTGATGCGAGCGAAGGGGCCGCCTCCGTGGTTCTCGGGCGCGGTGCTCATGCCCGCATTTGTCGTAGCTCTCGTGGTGATCATGGTCGCGCTACTTGCGGCGGGGCCGCTAGTGCGGCGCGTGCGTCAGCTCACCGAGTCGGTGCGAAGGCTCGGCAGCGACGCAGACGCGCCCATCGAGGTCGATGGAAACGACGAGATCGCGGAGCTCGGCGCAGCGTTCGAGCTGAGCCGCCAGACGATTCAAGCACAGCTCGCATCACTCAGGGATCGCGAGGCTGCGCTCCGCAACTACATCGCCAACACGACGCACGACGTGATGCTGCCACTCACCGTGCTTCAAGGTCATCTGGTCTCCCTTCAACAACGAATCGAAGCTGGTGAAACGCTAGACGCGAGGGCGATCGTGCCGAGCATCGAAGAGTCGCAGTACCTCGGCTCACTCCTACACAATCTGAACGCGGCAGCCCGACTCGAGGCGACCGAAGGATTGACGCACGAGAACACGATCGACCTCAACCGACTCGTCGAGCGCGTCGTCGATCGGCACAGGCCGGTGGCAAGCCGAAAGCAAGTCGCGCTCGAAGTCGCTGTGCCGGAAAGCGCGGTCGAGCTCCAAGGCGACCTCACACTCCTCGAGCAGGCGCTCGGCAATCTGGTGCAGAACGCCGTCCGCTACAACCGCGCCGGCGGTCACATCGCGGTCGTGCTCCGCGGCGACAGTCGCTCTTGGTCGCTCGATGTGATCGACGATGGTCCGGGCATCCCAGACGAGGAGCGAGAACGCGTGCTCGAAGCGTCCTTCCGGGGAAGCGAAGCGCGGACGCGCCACCCACACGGGATGGGCCTCGGACTTCACATCGTCAGTGATGTCGCCAAACGGCACGGGCTCGCACTCGCGCTCGGCGAAACCGAAGGCGGTGGCCTCACGGTAACCCTACGCCCTGGACTCGATACTTGACCCGGGGCCGCGTCCGTGCAGTGATGACGCAGCGGAGGGGCGATGTTCAAAGAGATTCTGCAAGACCTCGTCGAGCGAACCGAGGGAGGCGTAGCTGGCCTGTTGATGGCCTCGGACGGAATTGCCGTCGATCAGTACTCGAGCGGTGACGGCACGTTCGACATCGAATCGGTCGGTATGGAATACAGCGTCGTGCTCAAGGGAGTGCAACGCGCGGCCGAGATGCTCGATGCCGGGGAAACCAAGGAACTGTCGGTGCAGACCGAGCGATTGACGACAGTCGTGCGAATGCTCAACGACGAGTACTTCGTCGCGCTCGCAGTCGAGCCCGGAGGCAACGTCGGCAAGGCGCGCTACCTGCTCAGGACCAGCGCGCCGGCCCTCATCGAAGACCTCTGACACCATGGCTGGTTCGCCCAAACGGGTCCTCGTGCTCAACGGACCCAATCTCAATCTATTGGGGACCCGCGAGCCCGATGTGTACGGGTCGACCACCTTGGACGACATCGCCCTGGAGCTGGCCGACTTGGGCAGCGATCTCGGCGCGAGCGTCGAGTTTCGGCAATCGAACCAAGAGGGGCAACTCATCGATTGGCTTCACGAGGCGCGGGATTCGTTCGATGGCGTCATCATGAACCCTGGAGGGCTCACCCACACGTCGGTGTCGCTCCGCGACGGCATCGCTGCGGCGGCCCTTCCCACGATCGAGGTGCACATCTCGAACACCGCGGCGCGCGAATCATTTCGTCATCAGTCGGTTACCGCTGCTGTGTGTATCGGTTCGGTCATCGGCTTCGGCAAGAACAGCTACGCGCTTGGACTTCGTGCGCTTATCGACTATCTGAACGCGGCATGAAGCTGGACCTCGAGCAACTCCGCGAGCTCATCCGTCTCCTGGACGAGGCGAACCTCACCGAGATCGAAGTCGAGCATGATGACGACCGCATTCGGGTGCGTCGCGACCCCGCCGCCATCGTCCATGCCGTCGCACAATCTGCCGCCGGAGAGAGCGCAGCACCTTCGGCCGAGGCGGCCGCGGCAGAAGAAACCGGCGTGTATGTCACCTCGCCGTTCGTCGGAACCTTCTATCGAGCACCCACTCCCGATGGCGATCCCTTTGCCGGGGTGGGCGACGAAATCGTCGTGGGCCAAGTGCTCTGCATCGTCGAGGCGATGAAACTGATGAACGAGATCGAGGCGGAAACCGCGGGCACAGTAGTCGAGGTGCTCGTCGAGAACGGCAAGCCGGTGGAGTACGGCGACAGGCTCTTCCGGATCGAAGCGACCTAGCCGTGTTCGAAAAGGTCCTGATCGCGAACCGAGGAGAAATCGCACTACGCGTGATTCGTTCCTGCCGAGAGCGTGGCCTACGCACGGTCGCCGTCCACAGCGAAATCGACGCGGACGCCTTGCACACCCGCCTCGCCGACGAAGCGATTTGCATCGGACCAGCCGAGGCCGCCCGAAGCTACCTCCACATCCCAGCGATCATCGCGGCAGCCGAGATCACGGGCGCTGACGCTGTGCATCCTGGCTACGGGTTCTTGTCGGAGAACCCGGAGTTCGCGGAGACCTGCGCGCAGTGCGGCCTGGTGTTCATTGGCCCGCTTCCGGAGCAGATGCGCCAGTGGGGTGACAAAGTGAGCGCACGAAAGCTCGCGAAGTCGCTCGGCCTGCCGATTCTCGAAGGCACCGAGCTCGTGACCGACGTCGATGACGCGGTCCGCAAAGCCGAATCCCTCGGCTTCCCTGTCTTGCTAAAAGCCTCAGGGGGAGGCGGCGGCAGAGGGATGCAGGTGCTTCGGTCGGCCGACGAAGTACGGGCAAGCTTCGAGACCGCCCGCGCGGAGTGTATGGCGGCATTCGGAAACGACGCGCTCTACTTCGAGAGGTTCCTCGAGCGGCCGAGGCACATCGAGTTCCAGATCCTCGGCGACCAGTACGGCAACATCCAGGTGCTCGGTGAACGCGAATGCTCGATTCAACGGCGCCACCAGAAAGTGCTCGAGGAAGCCCCGAGCGTCGCGCTGACCGACGAGCAGCGCAACGACACGTCCGAGACGATACGACGCGCGATGACCGAGGTGGGGTACCTCTCGGCAGGCACGCTCGAGTTTCTCCTCGACGAGCGTGGCGAGCTCACCTTCCTCGAAATGAACCCCCGCATCCAGGTCGAGCACCCGGTGACCGAGCTCATCATGGGCATCGATTTGGTCGCCGAGCAGATTCGAATCGCCGAAGGCGAAGTGCTCGACGTTCCGGACCCGCCGCTCGCGCCTCGCGGACACGCCATCGAGTGCCGTATCAACGCCGAAGATCCGGACACGTTCGCGCCGTCCCCAGGCGTCATTACGGAGTTTCACATGGCGGGCGGGACCGGCGTTCGCGTCGACAGCGGCGTCTATGGCGGCGGCCGGGTTCCGCCGCACTATGACCCTCTAGTCGCCAAGCTCGTCGTACATGCACCGACACGCGCTCAAGCCATCGCGAAGATGCGGCGGGCGCTCAGCGAGACGATCATCGGCGGCATTCGCACCAACATTGCCCTCCATCAGCGCATCCTCGAGCACCCGGCCTTCGAAGAGGGTCGCATCTCGACCCGGTTCCTCGACGACCTCCGGGACTAGCGCTTGTTGACCGCCCCCGTGCCGCATTAGTAGACTTGTGTGGGTGCACTGAACGTATGGGGGCTTAGCAGGGGCTTTGGGCATCAATCGAAACAAGGTGTTGGACGCGGCGCGGAAGCACCAGTCGCGCGGCCAATACGACAAGGCAATCGCTCAGTACAAGAAGCTCGTCGACGCTGACAAGCGCGACGTCCGCTCCTTGCTGAAGATTGGGGACCTCTACGTCCGCAAGGGCGATCGGGGCTCGGCAATCGACACCTACCAAGGGGTCGCGGACCACTACGCGCAACAGGGTTTCTTCCTCAAGGCGATCGCGGTCTTCAAACAGATCCTCAAGCTCGACCCATCGAGGCTCGACGCGCAGGTCCAGCTCGGCGAGATGTACGAGCAGCTTCAGCTCATCAGCGACGCGATGAGCGTCTTCGAAGACGTGTCGAACGGCTTCATGCGCGCGGGCGACACCGACGAGGCGCTCAGAATGCTCGGCAAGATGGTCGAGCTCGACCCGGAGCACATCCCGGTGCGGATCAAGTACGCCGAGGCACTCTCGCGCGCAGGCCGCACGCAAGAAGCCGCAGACGCGTTCGAAGAGGGCGCGCAGCTTCTCAAGGATCAAGGTCGCCTGGACGACTACGTCAAGGTTGCCGAGCGTTTGCTCTACCACCGCAGCAACGACGTGCGCGTCGCAAAGGATCTCGCCCAAACCTACATCGGGCGGCAGGACCCCAAGCGCGCACTCGCCAAGCTTCAGATTTGCTTCAAGGCAGATCCGCGAGACGTGACGACGCTCTCGCTCCTGGCCGAAGCTTTCCTGATGCTCTCTCAGAAGGACAAAGCAATCAGCGTTTATCGGGAGATCGCGAGGCTCCACCGCGAAGCGCATCGCCCCCAGCAGCGGATGAGCGCGCTCCATCGAATCCTCGAGCTCAACCCGAGCGACAAGGAGGCGCGGGCGGCGTTGGATCGCACTGCAGCCGCGTCGGGCCAGCACTTCGTGCCTCCAGGCGCTGCGCAGCCAGCCCCGGTCACCGGCTCCGTGTCGGCGATGCAGGCCGGACGGGAGCTCAGCTCGCCGTCGATCGCGAGCGCGTCGGGCCTCAGTGGCGCCTCCGGCATCATGTATGTCGACGAGGACGTGGAGGAAGAAGCGAGCACCGTCTCCGGCTCCCTCCCAGCGATCTCGGAGACGACCATCGAAGTCGAGGAAGACTACGAGGTCGAGGAGCTCTACGCCCCCGAACCGTCGGCGCCCATGCCGCCACCGGGCGCCGGCCGCGGACGCGTCATCCCGATGCGTACCTTGGACGCGATGAGCTACGATGACTTCCTGTCCATCCCACTCGTGGGCAAGCAGGTCGCAGCGGCGACTGCGGCGATCGCCCCGAGCTTGATGGAACAGACGCTCGAGCTCGCCGACTCGTACCTCGTTGGAGGCTTGTTCTCGGAGGCGCGCGCGATCGTCAGTGAGCTTCAGCTCACGCTTCCGGACCACCCGCTCGTGCTCGACAAGGCGCGCGAGGTCGAGGAGCTAGCCGCGACTTCGTCCGGCGTGTCTGCCGTCGCGCAGCCGCTCTACCCGGCGGCATCATCGATGCCCGCGGCGATGGCGTCCGAGCCGCCCGAGCTCGAGATGGACTACGAGGAGCTCGCGCCTGGCGACGAAGGGTTCGACTTTGCTGAGAAGCTAGCGGAAGAGCTGGCCGAGGTCGCCGAGATCGCGCCGATGGATGAAGGCGCCGAGATGATCGACGTCGAGACGGTGTTCGAGCAGTTCAAGAAGGGCGTTGCCGAGCAGGTCAGCGAGGACGATAGCGACACGCACTTCGACCTCGGCATCGCCTACAAGGAGATGGGCCTCTTGCCGGACGCGCGACGGGAGTTCCAGGTAGCGATGGGCGACCCGCGCCGGCGCTGCCTGTGCTGGACGATGATCGGCCTCATCTACATCGAAGAAGGGCAGCCACGAGACGCGATCGAGGCGTTTCAGTCCGGCCTCGAGAGCCCGGATCAGACGCCCACCGAGACTGTCGGCCTTCACTACGAGCTCGGCATGGCGTGCGAGACGGCGGGGCTCTCCGATCAGGCGCGGCTCCATTACGAGTACGTTTTCAGGCGCGAGCCGCAATACCGAGAGGTTGGTCAGCGTTTGCAGCGCCTTGGCGGACCCTCCGGCGATGCCGAGGATATGCTGCTCGAATCCATGGACGACGTGAACCGTGCGTTCGACGCGTTGATCCACGAGGACTGAGCCCTATACACTACGCCACTGATGGCTGAAACAGTGCAGACGTTTTGCCGGATCTGCGAGGCGCTTTGCGGCCTCGAGGTCACGGTCGAAGGCGACCAAGTCGTCGACATCTCGCCCGACAACGACCACGTGGCCACCCGCGGCTACGGTTGTCTGAAGGGGCTCAAGCAACACAAGATGTACAACACGCCCGATCGCTTGTTGTACCCGATGCAGCGCGTCGACGGCGAGCTCCAGCGCGTGAGTTGGGATGACGCCCTATCGAGCATCGGCGGCAAGGTTCGCGAGCTCATCGACAATCACGGCCCGGACAGCATCGCGATGTACGTCGGGACGGCGGCAGGCTTCGGCGTGTTGCACCCGGTGTTCGCGGCGGGCTTCATGCAAGGCGTAGGGTCGACGAGCATGTTTGCGTCGGCAACTCAGGACTGCGCAAACAAGTTTGCCGTCGCACACCAGGTCTACGGTTTCCCATTCACTCAACCCTTTCCCGACCTCGACAACCTCGAGTGCCTGATCATCGTCGGCGCCAACCCAGCGATTTCGAAGTGGAGCTTCTTGCAAGTCTCCAATCCAATCCGGCGTCTCAAGGAGATCGAGGCGCGGGGCGCCAAGATATTCGTCGTCGACCCGAGAAGGACGGAAACCGCGAAGGTCGCTGGCGAGCACGTCTTCATTCGCCCGAACACCGATGTGTTCTTCTATCTCTCGTTCCTTCACGAGCTTCTCAGAACGACGACGATCGACCGGGCCCATGTCGACCGGTACATGACCGGTTTCGACGAGCTTCGCGCCGTCGCCGAAGCATGGCCGCCCGAGCGCACCGCTGAGGTCACACAGATTCCTGCGGATGCCCTCCGTGCGATGGTGCGCGCATACCGAGACGCCGACGGGGCAGCGCTCTACTGCTCGACTGGCGTCAACATGGGCACCAACGGCTCGCTCGCTTTCTGGCTCCAGGAGGCGATCAACGCCATCTCCGGAAACCTCGACCGCCAAGGCGGCACGATCGTCAGCACGGGCGTCATCGACTTCGCGGCGTTTGGAAAGAAGACGGGAGTTCTCCTTCAGCAGAACGAGAGCCGCATCGGAGGCTTCAAATCGGTCAACGACGCGCTTCCGGGTGGTATTATGGCGGACGAGATCCTCACACCCGGCGATCGGCAAATCAAAGCGCTCTTCGTGACGGGCGGGAACCCCTTGATCACGATGGCGAACTCCGAGCGCCTCCGCGATGCATTCAAGGAGCTCGAGCTGCTGGTCGTGCTCGACATCCAGCCCAGTGAAACCGCGTCGGTCGCCACGCACGTGCTCCCCTGCACGTCACCGTTCCAGCGACCGGATCTGCCGTTCGTGTTTCCGCTGATGCTGGGGCTCCAGTCCAAGCCCTACCTTCAGGCGACGCGCGCGATCATCCCGCCGAACGGCGAGCAACGTGACGAGGCCACGATCTACGTCGATATTGCCAAGGCGAGTGGCATCAATCTTTGGGGGTCGGCCGTGGCACAGCGTGCGATGGAGCTTTCGAAAGCGGTGAGCTCCATCGCCAAGGGCGACAAGCAGCCCTCTATCCCACAGGAGTTGCTGCTCTCGGGGCTCCTTCGAGCCACCAAGCAGGGAAGTTTCAAGAAGCTCTTACAAGAGAAGCACGGCCGCCTGCGGCCAGAGCACGAGCCAGGGAGCTTCCTCGGCAAACGCATCATCCACGAAGACGGGAAGATGCACCTGGCGCCTGAAGTGCTCATCGAGCAGACCCACAAGCTCGAAACCGATTTCGAGCTCGAACGCGCAACCAAGAACAAGTTGAAGCTCATCACCAAGCGCGCCATCACCACCCACAACTCGTGGACGCACAACATCGAGGACTTCGTCTCGGGCGAGCGCTCGACGAATCATCTTTACATGCACCCCGACGACGCGGCGCGCGTGGGCATCGAGGACGGAAACCTCGCGGACGTGTCGAGCGAGACCAGCACGGTGCGCGTGCCCGTGAAGCTCTTGTCCGACCTGATGCCGGGCACGGTCGCCCTGCCGCACGGATGGGGCCACCAGGACAGCAAGATGGGGGTGGCGAGCAAGACCACTGGCGTCAACGTGAACCTCCTCGCCGCCGACGGTCCAGACAAGCTCGAACGCGTCTCTGGGATGGCACACCTGACCGGGATCTTGGTCGACGTTCGCCTTGCCGGTGGCGCCCTCAACCCGAATCACTGGTCAGGCATCGGGCGCGAGGCCCACTAGAAGACGGCGCGGAACGATAGGTTCGGAAACCAGATCGCGGCGGTGTAGGTAATCGGACACGGCTCGGAGGGAACCCCGTAGCGTTCCCGACACGCCGAGAGGGGCGGCGCCGACTCCGAATCGATCTGCTGCGCGTCACGCGCCTGGGTCACGTTGAGCCATTCGAGCGAAATCCGCATGCGGCGACCGGGTTTGGCCCAATCGTAGGCGACCATGAGGTCGAGGCGGGTGAACCAGGGCACGCGCTGCACGTACTGCTGAACGACACCACTGGCGTCGTACCAGAGCCAGCCCTCGGCGCGGCCGGACCTCGATTGGACTCGCAGCGAGAGAATCAGGCCGAACTTCGCCTGCCAGGCGAGCGCCCCGTTGATCACGTGCCTCACGTCGTACGAAGGTGTGAAGTCGAAGCTCTGCGGCGCGAGGCCCGTTCGCGGGTCGAAGACCGCGGTGGCGGTTAGGTTGCTGAACCCCAAAGTGTAGCTCGCGATGGTGGAGAATCCGACATCCACCGAACGTTGCAGCAAGAGCTCGAGTCCGTAGCTCTTGCCCTCCGCGGAGTCGTCGAGGGCCCCGATCGGCAAGGGGACCAGCAGCGGGTCAGCCGTGACCTCGGGATTGGTGAAGATGTCGAGGAAGCGCAGGCCCTCGTAGAGGTTGAGATAGCCTCTGGTTTCGAACTTGATGTCGCGAGGGAGGAAGAAGCGGAGACCACCTTCGGTTTGGTTCGCGCGTTGAAGCCCAGGCTCGAGTGGGACGTCGCCGAGTCCGGGAAGCGGAAAGGCGAAGGTCGCGGGTCGGTACCCGAGCCCCCAGCCGACGAAGACATCGGCGATTTGCTTTGCGTGAAACGTGGCGCGGGCGCGAGGCCCTACTCCCACGTCCCGATTGCCTCCCGTGTTCCAAACGTCCGTCCGGAGCCCGAGTGAGAGGTCGAGCCACTTGACCGCAGAGACATTCGCGTCGACGAACGCGCCCCCGATGATGCGGCGGTTCTGTTGGGCGAGGAACGCGTCATCACAGGGAAGCGACACGGCTTGGGCGCCTCCCCCGCACTGGATCGGGCCGAAGACCGCCGACATCTCGCCCCCGATCCGGACTTGGGCCTTGCGCGCCCCATAGATAGCCCAGAAGCGAGGGCCGACGCGGTGGAGGTTGGCGCTTGCAGCCGTGATCGTCGATCCGGACGCGTCGTCGATGTCGGAGAAGTCGTACCCGTACAGCATGGTCCCGACGAAGTCCCATTTCTTGACCCGCCCCACGAAGCGGAGGTCGACGCGGTGAAACTGAAGGTCGAACGCGAGCCTCTCGTCTTGGTTGCTAGAGTCGAAAACCGATCGGTCGCGTCCGCCGAGCGCCACCACCTCGAAGCGGGAGCGGGGGCTCATGGCGACGCCCGTCCGGTATTGGTAGTCCCAAAAGTTCACGTCGGCGTCCACGTCGATCGCGCCGAGAATCAGGTTGGGAAACCCGTACCGACCGGCAAAGGTCATCGACCCCTTTTTCGGCATCGGCACGTTGAGCAGTGCGGACACGTCGATGATCCGCAGGTCCGCCTCGCCGTGCACGCGGTCTTGGTCAAACTGTCGGGCGCGGGCCACCGCAACGCCACCGGTGGCGCCCCCGTAGCGCGCGGGCGAAGCGCCCGAGAAGATGTTGATCCCTCCGATCAAGCCCGACTGAATCGTCGCGGGCCCGAGCGCGGAATGGAAGAGAAGCGGAATCACGATGTCGTCGTAGATATAGGTCGTTCCCGACGGCGGAGCGCCTCGCACGTAGACGTAGGGCTGCCCGTTCGTGACGGGAACGGTGCCCGGCATCAGCGCGAGCGTTCGAAAGGGTTCGCCAAGGGTTCCCGGAATGTTTCGAATCCTGTCGAGCTCGAGCTTGATCGGAATCTGAACGCGCGCATCGACTTCCGCCGTCTCCGAAAACACGAGCTCTTCTTCCACCTGCGCGGCGGCGGGCTCCAAGACTGTCTCCGCGGCCGGTTCGTCGAGCGCGGGCTCCCGCACTCGTAGGTCGACTGCCACCTCGGAAGGAACCGGAACGCCATCACGCGTCGCGGGCGTAAACTCGGCGCGCCGAATCGCGTCGACGACGAGGTCACACAGTACCCGCGCCGCATCGCAACTGTCGACGGTGCCGGTCCCGTCGGAAGCGATGCGGACCTGCACCCGAACCACGCCGCCCTCGGGCACCTCGACCCCGGAAGGCACTTCGATCCCGGGCAACGACTTCACGCGCGGCGCAACGAGATCTTGCGCGTGCGCGGTTCCGGCCAGGACCAGAAATCCCAGGCATAAGCAAAGCGCAGGGCGCATAGCCTCTTGTATCATCCCAGCGCGCGCCTTGCTTGACGCCCTGTACGAGCAAGGCTAGTTCTTGCTCCTCTTCGCGGGAGTAACTCAGTGGTAGAGTTCCTGCTTCCCAAGCAGGTTGTCGCGGGTTCGAATCCCGTCTCCCGCTCCGTTTCAGCAGCAGCGTCAGCGTTCAGCGCCAGCGTCAGCGCCAGCCTTCAGCGCCAGCGTCAGCGTCAGCGCCAGCGCCAGCGTCAGCGTTCAGCGCCAGCGCCAGCGTCAGCGTCAGCGTTCAGCGCCAGCGTCAGCGCCAGCCTTCAGCGTCAGCGTCAGCGTCAGCGTTCAGCGCCAGCGTCAGCGCCAGCCTTCAGCGCCAGCGTCAGCGTCAGCGTCAGCGTTCAGCGCCAGCGCCAGCGCCAGCGCCAGCGTCAGCGCCAGCGCCAGCGCCAGCGTTCAGCGCCAGCGCCAGCGTCAGCGTCAGCGTTCCGCGGTTGAGCGCTCGTGTTCTCCTTTTCGTCTGCGAGCGGGGTCCAGACGGGCGAACCCCACTCACAGTCGAAAAGGAGAACACTCATGGGACTCATCGTTCAACAGAAGGCGCTTCAGGCAGCTCAGGGGCTGCGGCAGGTGATGCCGCTGCTTCGAAAGCGGGATCGCTCGCTCTTCGACCAAGTCCATCGCGCGATGAATAGCGTCGTGCTCAACATCGCGAAGGCCGATGGAAACGATGCGGGAACATCCAAAGCCCGGTTCGCCAGTGCGTGTGGGTCCGCGAAGGAAGTCCGAGCAGGGCTCCAGCTCGCGGTGGCCTACGGCTACCTTGCGAGCTCCCCCGTTGCAAAGGTCGACACCGCGCTCGACGAGGTCTGCGCGATGTCCTGGAGGCTCTCCGGCCGCTAGCGACCCCGACTCAAGCACCAGGTGATGGCGCACACGCGATCGAGCCGCCGATCGAGCTGCGCCGCGTTCTGGGCTTCGATGTACCCCCAGTCACTCGCTACGTGCAGGGCCGCACGGACCTCCTTGGCCGACCCACAGGCCGTCGCGAACCTGAGGCGTGCGTTCCCGGCATCATTCCCCCGCCCCTCGGCGATGTTCAGCACCACACTCTGCGCCACCCGCCGCAACTGATCGGCCAACTTCGCATCTTGTTCGCGAACCCTCTGAAGCACGGGGGCAAGCTCCCGCACAACCTCCCGCGCCCTGACGTAAACGTTCTTCTTCTCCACAGCGACTCCTTGGATTTGGGTTTTGGTCTCACCCGCGGAGACCAAAACCCAAATCCAAGGACAAGCGTCTTAGTAAGATCCACCCGCCCACCCCCACCCGTAATCCTCCCTCCGCGCCCTGCGGGCTTGGCGGCGCGTTGCGCCGGGCTTCGCCCTGCGGGCTCGCGCGCAGCGTCAGCGCCAGCGCCAGCGTTCAGCGGTCAGCGTCAGCGGTCAGCGACAGCGCCAGCGTCAGCGCCAGCGGTCAGCGTCAGCGGTCAGCGACAGCGTTCCGCGCCAGCGCCAGCGCCAGCGTCAGCGTTCAGCGGTCAGCGCCAGCGCCAGCGCTCAGCGCCAGCGCCAGCGCTCAGCGCGGGCGCGTTCGCGCCGCATACCCAGGCCTCGAGTCTCAGTCCGGTCGCAAACACTCTTGCAACTCCTGTGGATCAAGGTGATCCTCGTTGCATGCTTCGTGCCCTTGGAATGGTCGTTTGCGCCTCGGTCTTGCTGCTTGCGTGTTCTACGCAATCTGAGCCGGCCGACATCACACCCACGATGACGCATACCTTCGAGGCGTTGGCGATCGATGTGGGCGAAGAGATCAGTGGGGTTTGCCAGAGCTGGTCGCTTGGCAACGAGAAGCCCGTTTACGTCTCCAAAGTGCGGCAGCGCAACGATGGCGGCTGGCACCATTCCAACTGGTACTTCGTACCCGAGCACGTCTACCCCGGCCCCGATGGCACCTGGGATTGTGACGAGCGCGGATTCGGTGACCTGTCATCTGGCCTCGCCGGAGGCGTGTTCTTCGCACAGTCGACACAGGCGCTCGAAGAGCTCCAGGCGTTTCAAGAGGGCGCGGTGCTCGAAATTCCGCCCCGGCACAAGATCGTCGGCGGCGTGCATCTGCTGAATATCTCGGCCGCGCCGGTCGAGACCGCGCTCAGCTTCGACATCGAAACCGTCCCGGAGGAAGAGGTCGAGATCAAGCTGCGCCCGATCAGCTTCACCAACACCGCTCTCGACATGGAGCCCCAGGCGGAGTCGCGGTTTCAGATGACCTGCGACCTCGGCGCGCAGTTCGAGAACGTTCTTGGGACTCCCGCCGACTACAACATCTACTACGTGCTCGCCCACTATCACGAGTGGGGGAACTATTTTCGACTGAGCTTCGTCGATGATGACGACTCGGAGCGAACCGTCTTCGAGCTCAAGAGCTCGGTGGGTGAGCCCTTGGGCACGACGCTCGACCCCCCGATGAGCTCGCAGGGAGCGCCCAAGCTCCGCGTCGAATGCGGCTACATCAACAACACCGATCGGCGTCTGACCTACGGCCTCGGCGGCCACGAGATGTGCGTGTTCCTCGCTTATACCGACGCGGACCTGATCATCGGCGCGACTTCCGGTAGCAATGCGCCGCAAGGTCAGAACCCCGACGGCATCTACATGAACGAGACGAGCTGCGGGCCCATTCTGGCCGTGCCGGCGCCTTAGCCGCTTCGGGCCTTGAAAGACCTGCCCATGCGGGTACTGTTTCGTTTGATGAAACCTAGCTTAGAAGCCGCGATCGATGTGGTGGAGGCCGCGTATGACCTCGAGGTCGCCGCGGGCGATTGGTTACCCAAGATACTTTCGGCCGGCGAGTCCTTGTTTGACCTCGGAATGGGTTGCTACGGCGCGATCGGCGCGGGCACCAGTGAGGACGGTGTTCCGATCTTCACGCAGGCGCTGGGGAGCCCGGGCGCAGAGGAGCTTCCGATCAAGATCATGCGCTCCGCGCAGGAAGTCGGGCCGGATTTGGTGCAGCGTGCTAGCGCGGAGGTTCAAGGGCGCGTGCACCTCTTGTCGGATCTCTGCGAGCGGTGGCCCACGGTCTGCGAGAGCATCAACCGCCACATAGGAAGCAAAGACCTACTTTCGCTGACCGCGGTGGATCCCGATGACTGCGGCGTGAACATCAGCATACCTTCACGAGAGCGGATCTCCCTGAACCACAAAGAGCGCGAATTCTGGCGAATGCTGGAGGTTCACCTCGCGGCGGGCCACCGCTTGCGTCGAGGTCTTGGGCAGCAGGGCGACGCCGCAGGCGCGCCGGTCACCGAGATACCGCTCGATGCCGAGGCGCTGATCGACCCATCGCGGTTTCTGGTCTCGCACGCCCACGGGGAAGCGACCGAAGCAGGGGCGCCTGAGAAGCTCCGAGCAGCCGCGCGGCTCGTCGACAAAGCGCGAGGCGCGCTCCGCAAGGAGGAGCCAACCGAAGCGCTTCGACTCTGGGAGGGGCTCGTTCGCGGAAAGTGGTCGCTCATCGATTGGTTCGATACCGATGGACGCCGCTTCGTGCTCGCCAAGCCGAACGCGCCACGCATCAGGGACCCGCGCGGACTCACGGAGCGCGAGGCACAGGTCGCGACCTACGCCTCGCTCGGAGAGCCGAGCAAGATCATCGGATACCGGCTGGGGCTCTCGCCGACCTATGTCTCCCGCTTGCTGGGGAACGCGATGCGGAAGCTAGGGGTGAAGACCCAAGCGCAGCTCGTCGAAAAGATGCGTGGGGTCCAATCGAAGCCGCCAGCCGCCGCCTAGCCTGTGGAATTTTCCAGTTTCACAAGCATGCTAACCCGACACAATTACGTATGGACGGCGTTGGCGGAAAAAGGGACCCTCGGCCAGGGCTGTGGGTTGATGTGCGTGAAGCATGGAATGGTGACGGCCCACGACGAGATCCATTGGACCATGCCGGCTCAGCGATAATTGATTTCACCGAGGGCGCGTATGATCTGGATCTGGACGACGCGAGCTGGTTGCCCGCTGTGTTGCAACGCGGCCTGCCCGTGCTCGACCAGGGGCTCGGCGTCGCCTGCATGGACTACGGTCTGCCCCCAGGTGGAGGCGCGGTAGAACTGCGGGGCATCCACGTCGTCTCCGGCCCCGCGGACTTCGCCGACCGACACCTCCGGGCGCTCGAAACCACCCCGCCCGAAGTCTTGCGAAACCAGGTCCGCCCGGGGGGTGCCGGCACGGCCTCGGACGCCTGCGGGAACGACCCGCAGCAACTTGCCCACTACACCTCCCACGTAGACTACTGCAAGGACCTCTTCTACATCACCGCGGTCGATCGCCAGGGCGTCGGCGTAGCCGTCGTCGCCCCGCTCCCCGAGGTGACCTCGCTCACGCCTCACGAGTCCGAGCGATGGCAAATGCTCGGCGCCCATCTCGAAGCCGGCCATCGGCTACGACGCGGCCTTGCGATGCCGGACGCAGGAGACGAGTCCCGCACGGACCTTCCCCATCACGCAGAAGCGATCTTCGACGCGCAGAGCTTCCGCATTACCGATGCCGTGGGAAGCGCGAAGGAACAATCCGCCACCGAGAAACTTCGGGAGGCAGCGGTCGCAGTCGACCGGGCACGCGGGAAGATGCGAAAGAGCGACCCGGACAAAGCGCTCGAGATATGGAAGGCGTTGGTTCGCGGGCGCTGGTCCACGGTCGACTGGTTCGACACGGACGGCAGGCGTTTTGTTTTGGCCATCCCGAACTCCCCCGAGGTCATGGACCCGCGCGGGCTGAACGAGCGTGAACGCCAAGTCGTGGGCTATGCTGCGTCGGGCCAGACCAACAAGATGATCGCGTATCGCCTGGGCCTTTCGAGGTCCCGGGTCTCGCTACTGCTGCGAAGCGCCATGCGAAAGCTCGGGAGCAAGACGCGGGCGCAGCTGGTTCAACGACTTCGAGAGTTCGAGGGGCTCGCCTAGCGCGCCGAACCGCTTTGTTGTCCAACTCACGAAACGGCGAGCTCCGGCCGTGGGCGCGTGTAAGACGAAGGCCCACCTTGGCAATTGCAGGGTGAAGCTGGTACTCCTTGCCGTTCCCCCCTCTGGCTTGGATCCCAGCGGAGCCCTCCCATGCATGCAACTCGTCATCGAGTCTTCCTTTTCGTCTGTGCGTCGATCGCACTCGTCGGCTGCTACTCCAACAACGCCGGTCTCATCGGTCTCGACGGCGAGGCAGTCGGCCCGATCGGCCCCGGTCAGGACGGAGGCGCGGGCGGAACCGGTGACGACGGCGGCGTAGGGGGCGACGGTGGCGCCGGCGGAGCCGCAGGCGGCGCGGGCGGTGCGGGCGGCGGCGCGGGCGGTGCGGGGGGCAGCACCGGCACGGGAGGCACCGGAGGCACTCCGCTGAGCGGCACATGGCAACCGGCGGAAGTCATCGAGGAGCACGCGGGCACCGGTGTCAACCCGCACGTCGCGATCGGCGCAGACGGCGAGGCCGTCGCGGTCTGGGTCCAGTCGAGCCTTGGCGCGTTCAACGTCCGGGCAAACCGCTACGTCGCCGGTGAGGGCTGGGAAGGCGACACCTGGCTCGGCACCACGGACGGGAACACGATGGATCTCACCAAGACCTCGCGGCCGTACGTCGTGGTCGATTCGACCGGCGTTGCTACGGCGGCCTGGGGTGACTTTGCCGACCCAATTCTTCGAGGCGTCGTCTCACGCCGCTACGAAGCGCCGGACGGTTGGGGAGGCATCTCGTCGGTGTACGATGGGGTCTCCACCGCGGGCGACCCACGTCTTGCGGTCGACGGCAGCGGCAACGTGCTGGCGGTCTTCTCGACTGGGACGGGCGCCTGGGGCAACGACTTCCAACCGAGCGATGGTTGGGGCGACGCGGAAATCATCGACAACGAGCCGAACCAGCCGAGCAACGTGGGCGTTGCCCTCGATTCGAGCGGCGACGGCTGGGCCTCATGGAGCCAGGCGCCCACCGGCCTCACGTACAACATCTTCGGAAGCCGTTTCACGCCAGGCGCCGGCTGGGCAGAGGCAGAACGCGTCGAGCAAAGCAACGCGGGGAGCGCCCTGCGACCCGAGGTCGCCGCGTCCGCCAACGGCGACACGATCTTCGTCTGGCAGCAGAGCGCCGGGCTTGGTTTTCAGGTGTGGTCGAGTGGCTGGGACGCGGCCGCCGGCGAGCTCAGGCCGGCGAAACGGGTGGACTCCGGGGCGAGCGCGACCTCGCCCGCCGTCGCGATGGATGCCCAGGGCGGCGCGATCGCCGCGTGGTTGGAACCCGTCCAGGTGGGCACCTTTGATTTGAAGGTTGTCGCAGCCCGATACTCCCCCGACGGCAGATGGGGCGATTCCTTCGATGTGGCCTCCGGCTCAATCTCGGGCGAACCACGCGTCGCCATGGACGCCGCTGGAAACGCGATTGTGGTGTACGCTCAACTCGCGGAGCTCGAGACTCAGGTCGATGCGTTTGCTCGGATCTACAGCGGAGGTAGTTGGGAAGATGCGGTGGTGCTCAGCGCCGAAGGGATCATCGGCGGCGTCTTCCAACCGAGCGTCGCGATGGACCCGAACGGCAAAGCGGTCGTCGTCTGGCGCGAGGGGCCCGACATCTGGGCGTCGGTCTTCGAGTAGGGTCCGATGAAACGCGTGCTCGTCACCGGCGCTGCGAAAGGCATCGGCAGAGCGATCGCGCAGCTCTGCGTCGAAGCGGGGCACGCCGTCGTTGCGGTGGATGTGGACGAAAATGGGCTCGCGGAGCTCGTGGGCTCGCTGCCTGAGATCGAAACCGCCCACCTCGATGTGCGCGACCTCAGCGCGTGGGAGCAGGTCGCCTCTCGCGTGGAGTCGCAAGACGGCCCCGTCGACGTGCTGGTCAACAACGCGGGCGTCTGTCTCCCGGGCCGCTGCGATCAGGTGTCTCCCGAAGACGACCGCCTGACCGTGGAGGTGAACCTACTCGGGGTCATCCACGGCGTGCGGACATTTCTGCCGCGCTTCCTCGCGCGCGGGCGAGGGCACGTGATCAACGTCGCGAGCATGGCGGCCTTCGCGCCCGCGCCCGACCTCGCCACCTACTGCGCGACCAAGCACGCGGTCCGGGCGTACACGCACAGCTGCGCGCTCGACCATCGCCACGCGCCCATAGACTGGACGCTCGCATGTCCGAGCGCCGTCGAGACGCCGATGCTCCAGGGGATGCGCAAGAAGCGCGCAGGGGCGGTGGTCTTCACCGAGAAGCCGATGCCGCCAGAGCGCTTTGCGCGCGCAGTGGTCGAGGCGATCCGCGCGCCAAAGCGCGAGGTGCTGGTGCCCAGCGGGCGCGGCAAAGTCATTCGGCTTCTCGGGCTCTTCCCCGGCCTACTCTCTCGCGGCATGGACGACGCCGTCCGAAAAGGGCTGGCCGCTCTCGACGACTGAGCCGCCTCAACCGCCTGGTACCGGCCTTCCGAGGGGACGAAGCTTCTCGACGAGCGCGGTCTTGGTCTTGACCCCGAGCTTGCGCATCGCCGAGCTCAGCAAGCCCGAGATTCGCCCCTTCGAAAGGCCGAGCCGATACGCGATGAGCTTGTTGGTGTCCCCGACGAGCACGTAGGCCACGACCTGGGCTTCTTGCTCGGTGAGACCCCGTGGATCGGGCGCTTCCGGCGCATTGGGAATGGCCAACACGTAGCGCCGCTCATCGGTGTCGAACCAATCGACCAGGCTCCAGCGTCCGCTCACGAGCGCGGTCCAGGTCTCGAAGGCGTGCTCGGGATCTCGGCTCCGCAGGCCCCCGCGCGCGCAGTCGACGCCTCGCGCGGCGTCGCGAAGGACTTCGACCGAAGAGCGGGCCTCGGCGCCCGCGGAGTCGACCATGCGAAAGCTCGATGCGTCGATCACCGCTTCGGCGTCGAGCGGAAGCTCGGTCTTGGGGCTCGCAGAGGAGTCGCCCAGACGCGCGGCGAGCGCGCGACGAAGGCGATGGGCGGTGGCGATGTGCGCGCCGAGCATCTTCCAGCGCTCGCGACGGCGCGGTGTTAACCTCAGTGAATCGCCCAAGGGCGCCGCGATATGGATCCCGCAACCGTTGGGATCGGTGGCGAGTATGCCGAGGGCGTCTCGGTAGCCGATGACTTCGAGGAAGGCGCGACTCTCCTCAGGATACTCCGCCGAGAGCTCGGTCCATGTGCCGGCCCAGCCAGCTGGCGTCATCGCCACCATGGTTTGGTGCGAGACCTTCGACACGGCACGCAGAAACCGTTCCTCGTAGTCCGACGGCAGCCCGCGCGTGATCAGCCGATTGAAGACGACGGCCTCGTCTCGCACGAAGTCGAGGGCTGCAACCCCGCACCCATGGTCCAAAACCGGCGCCCCGACCTCGAGGAGTTGCTCCAACCAATCGAGCTCCGATGCTCGGAGGTCGTACGCTGCCTCGACCAGATCGATCGCCGTTGAAGTGACGCTGTCCAAAACCCACTTGAAGAGTGCCGGCAAGAGGGGTTTTCATCTATACGTAATTATCCACCCCCGCCGGGGCTTGTGGCTCAGCCGCGGACGCCCGAGCGGCGGCGTCCGAAGCTATCGATGATGGCGCGCAGGACCTCTCGCCGCGCTACCACACCCACCAATCGGTTCTCGTCAACCACCGGGAACCAGCGAAACGTGGTTGCGATGAACAGCATCGCGACGTCGAACAAACTCGCATCGACGTCGACCGTCTGCACATGGCGATTCATGTGGTCGACGACGCGGCCGCCGCTCTCCCCGTGATAGCCCGCAACGACCACCGCTTGGAGGAACTCGCTCTCGGTGAGCACGCCGAGGAGGGTTCCGTGGTCATCGACGACCGGAGCGCCGGGAAGCCGTTGGTCGACCAAGACCCGAACCGCATCGAGCAGCCGACGCTCAGGTTTGAAAAAGAGAGGCTTGGTCACCATGATGTCCCGCACTCGGAGATCGGTGAGACTCATGCGCCGCGTCTCCTCGGGCAGTCACCCTCGCTATCGGCGGTCCGTCCGCATGCACCGCAACCACCGGGGTTGTTGAGCCCGCCGCACGTGCCCCGGATGCCGCCGCGTCCGCTCAACACGCCGACGCTCAGGCCGCCTAGCGCCAGCGCGAACACCACAAAGCTGAGTAGGTAAACCAGCATGGTCATCAACTCCCGAAGTCGTCGAACATGACGTTCTCCTCGGAGACCCCAAGGTTGGATAGCATCCTCTGGACCGCCGCGATCATCAAGGGTGGGCCGCACATGTAGTACTCGCAATCCTCCGGGGCCGGATGTTGGCTGAGGTATTCGTCGTGCGCGACCGAATGGATGAAGCCCACCGGTCCGTCCCAGTCATCATCCTCTCGAGGTGCAGACAGCGCCGGCGTGTAGCTGAAGTTCGGATGCTCGGCCGCGAGGCGCCGGAATTCCTCGTGATAGAAGAGGTCGCGCTTGCTCCGAACGCCGAACCAAAAGGAGATCTTCCTATCGGTCTTGACACGGAGGAGCTGGTCGAGGATGTGAGAGCGCATGGGCGCCATCCCCGTGCCGCCTCCGATGAAGACCATCTCGTTGTTGGTCTCCCGCGCGTAGAACTCGCCGTAGGGGCCGGCGATGGTGGCTTTGTCGCCGGGCTCGAGGCTGAAAAGGTACGAGGAGACGACCCCGGGCGGAACGCTGTCGCCAGCGCTCGGGGGGGGGAGCGCAATGCCGATGTTGAGGAGAATGATGCCTTCTTCTCCCGGGTAGTTGGCCATCGAATAGGCTCTCGTGGTCGCGGTCTTGGTCCCACCGACGTAGCGCCAGAGCTGGAGTCGATCCCAATCGTCTCGGTACTGCGGCTCGATGTCGAAATCCGCGAAGTTCGCTCGAAACGGGGGACACATGACCTGGACGTAGCCGCCGGCGCGGAAGGGGATTTCCTCGCCGTCCGGGAGCGCGAGCACGATCTCCTTGATGAACGTGCTGACGCCCCGCGTCGAGCGAACGGTGCACTCCCATTGGCGGACACCGAAGACCTCCTCGGGAATCCAGACGCGAAGATCCTCCCGCACGGAGACCTGGCAAGAAAGGCGCACGTGCTGCGCTGCTTCGTTGGGGCCGATCAACGACTCTTCGGTCGGAAGCAACGGGCCTCCGCCTTCGGTGACCTTCACCCGGCATTGGCCGCAGGTGCCCTTGCCGCCGCAACCCGCGGGCAAGTGAAGCCCTGCATTCGCGAGCGCCACGAGGAGCTTGGAGCCAGCCGCGACCATGAGCTCCCGGTCGTCGTTGACGACGAGGGTGACGCTCCCGCTCTCGACGAGACTCGAGCGCGCCACGAGAATGACCGCCGAGAGAAAGACGATCACCCCCGTGAACACCGCAACCGCCAGGACGATTTGGAGAGCCATCCGCGCGACCTCCTAGAGCTGCACCCCGGCAAAGGCCATGAAGCCGAGTGACATCAAGCCGACGATGATGAACGTGATCCCAAGCCCCTGAAGTCCCATCGGGACGTCGCTGTACTTGAGCTTCTCACGGATGCCCGCCAAGCCCACCAGCGCGAGCGCCCAGCCGAAACCGCTGCCGACCGAGAAGACGACGCTCTCGCTGATGCTGTAGTCGCGCTGCACTGCGAACAGCGTCCCACCGAGGATCGCGCAGTTCACCGTGATGAGCGGCAAATAGATCCCGAGGGCGTGGAAGAGGCGCGGGAAGTACTTGTCGAGGACCATCTCGAGGATCTGAACCATCGCCGCGATGACGCCGATGTAGGTGACCAAGCCGAGAAAGCTGAGGTCGACGTCGGGGAGTCCAGCCCACGCGAGCGCGCCCTCCTTCAGAACGTACTCGTAGAGCAGGCTGTTGGCGGTGACGGTGATGAACTGGACGACGACCACTGCGGCTCCGAGGCCGAACGCCGTCTCGATGCGCTTGGAAACCGCGAGAAACGTGCACATCCCGAGGAAGAACGAGAGCGCGAGGTTCTCGACGAAGACCGCCTTGATGAAGAGCTCGACGTAGTGGCCGCTCATCAGTGCGCCTCCGTTCGATGCACTTCGTGGATGCGGAACTCGGGCTCTTCGACCTGCTCGGCCTTCCACGTTCGGACGGCCCAGATGATCAAGGCGATGACGAAGAAGGCGCTCGGCGGCAGCAGCATCATACCGTTCGGACTGTACCAGCCGCCGTCGGCCACGTTCGGGAGGATCGTGTAGCCGAGCAGGGTTCCCTTTCCGAGCAGCTCACGGCAGGTGGCGACGAGAATCAGGATCACGCTGTAGCCGAGCCCGTTCCCGAGACCGTCGAGAAAGCTCAATCCCACGGGGTTCTTGGATCCGAAGCTCTCCGTTCGGCCGAGGACGATGCAGTTGGTGATGATGAGGCCGACGAAGACCGAAAGCTCCCTGCTCGTTTCGAAGGCGAACGCTTTGAGGGACTCGTCGACCACGATGACCAGCGAGGCGATGATCGTCATTTGCACGATGATGCGGATACTGGCGGGCAGAAACCTTCGAATGGCGCTCACCGACGCGTTCGCGAGGGACGCGACCACGGTCAGGGCGACGCACATGTACAACGAAGGGAGAAGGGAGGTCGTGACGGCCAGCGCCGAGCAGATACCGAGCACGTGGAGCGTGACGGGGTTGTCGTCGACGATCGGGTCGAGGAGTGTACGCTTCGCGGGAGACGTCACGAGTCGCCTCCTTGGATGTTCCGCAAGAACCGCCCGTAGCCGTGGTCGCCGAGCCAGTATCGGATGAGGTTGGTGACCCCGTTTCCTGTGAGGGTCGCGCCGGAGACGCCGTCGACGCGGTAGTCGGCGAGCGGGTCATCCGGCGCGGTGCGGCCTTTGAAGACCTCGAGGCGGAGCTCGCCTTCCTCATCATAGGCGCGCTTGCCCGGCCAGCCGGCGCGCCAAGCGTCTTTGGTGACGAAGTCGCCGATGCCTGCGGTCTCCCCGTGCTCATAGAACACGATGTCGGCGACGGTGTTGCCGTCGGGCTCGAGAGCGATGAAGCCGTACAGCGTCGACCAGAGACCGTAGCCCGATATCGGCAAGATGATGCGCCTGACCTCGCCCGCCTCCCGAACGACGTAGACTCGCCCCCGCTTCGCTCTACGTCCGATGCGAGCCACGTCGAGCTCAGGTGGGACCACGACGCTGAGCTCCGGGTCCCTCGCGGCTCGAAGCGGATCGAAGCCCCGGAGATCGGCGTCGTCGACATAGGTCCCCGTCTCGAGATCGACGGTGCGGGGCTCGATCGCGGCAAAGAGCTCATTCACGTCGGCACCGGGCGCCATGAGGCCGGCGACTTCGAGGATGTTTCGCCGAACATCGAGCAGCGCGTTGGCGACCTGCCGCGGCTTGAGCACGACGGCGGCGGACGCCACGAGCGAAGAGCACACCAGGCTGACGAGGAACGCGACTAGCAAGGTCCGTCGGACGCTCTCGCGGTGGACAATCGGCTCTCTATGGACCTCAGGCACTTCGCTTCAACCTCCGGTTGATGTTGGCCCGGACGACGAAGTAGTCGAGCGTGGGCGCGAAAATGTTGGCAAACAAGATCGCGAGCATGATGCCCTCCGGGAACGCCAGGTTGACGACGCGGATGACGACCGTGAGCGCTCCGACGAGGACCCCAAACACCCAGCGCCCCGGGTTCGTCACACACGCCGTCACGGGGTCGGTGGCCATGAAGACGGTGCCGAATGCAAAGCCACCGAGGACGAAGTGCCACTGCCAGCTCATCGCGAACATCGGATTGGTGTCCGAACCCGCAGTATTGAAGAGTAGAGCCGTGAAGACCGTGCCGATCAGCACGCCGGCGATGATGCGCCAGGAGGCGACGCCGGTGTAGATGATGAAGATGCCGCCGAGCATGCACGCCAACGCGGACGTCTCTCCGAGCGAGCCCTGGATCGGCCCCAGGAACGCATCCATCCACGTCACCCCACTCTCGACGATTCCCGTGACACCGCGTTCGGCGCCAACCGCGAGCGGCGTAGCACCCGTGATGACATCGACGGGCGGCACCCACACCGACTCGCCGGACATCTCGATCGGGTATGCAAAGTAGAGGAAGGCGCGCCCGGCAAGCGCAGGGTTCATGAAGTTCTTGCCTGTCCCGCCAAACACCTCTTTCGCGATGACGACGCCGAAAGAGATGCCGAGCGCGACCTGCCAGAGCGGGGTCGTCGCCGGCAGCGTGAGTGCGTAGAGGATCGAGGTGACGAAGAAGCCTTCGTTGACCTCGTGATTGCGGATGCCGGCAAAGAGAACTTCCCAAAAACCGCCAGCCATGAGCGTGACCACGTAGATCGGCAGGAAGTAGAGCAGCCCATGGAAAGTCGAGTCAGCGACGCTGCCCGGGTCGTGTCCGATGCCGAGAGCTGCCATGAGCACGCCGCGCCAATCGCTCGGGGCCTCGAGCCCGAGCTCGGCAATCACGAGGTTTGCCTGGTAGCCGGTGTTCCACATGCCAACGAGCGCGCAGGGCAACACGCCGACGACGACCAAGCCCATGACTCGCTTCAGGTTGATCGCGTCGCGAACGTGCGGCGCGCGGCGCGAAACGTCCGACGGCGAGTAGAGCAGCGTGTCGAGCATCTCGAAGACCGCCTGATACCGCTCGAGGCGGGCGCCCCTGCGGAACTGGGGCTCGAGCTTGTCCAAGAGATTTCGAAGCGGACGCATCAGCCGTTCTTCTCGATGAGGCTCAAGGCTGTTCGCAAGAACGCTCCGTAGTCGTACTTACTGCAGCACAAGAAAGAGCAGAGTGCGAGGTCTTCCTCCTCGAGCTCGAGGCAACCGAGCGCCTTGGCGGACTCGGTGTCTTGAACGATGAGCGCCTTGAGCAGCGGCACCGGCAATACGTCGAGTGGCATGACGCGCTCGAAGTTCCCGATCGGAACCATGGCGCGAGGGCTGCCTTGCTGAGAGGTGGTGAGCGGGAAGCGATGGCTTCTCGGGCGGAGTGCTGCTCCGAACGCACGAATGGCCGAGTACTTGCCGAAGCCCGGCGCGAGCCAGTCGAGAAAATGGCGAGAGGCGTCTTCGTGAAGCACGCTGAGCTGAAGGTCGTATGGGCCGAGGTATCGCGCCCTACCCGCCGCGCGCCGGCCACCAAGGATCGAGCCCGCGATCACACGGCAATGCACGGGTTCGATCTCACCCTCGACCAAGTCCTGCGTGCTCGCCCCAACGCGCGTGCGAAGTAGCCTCGGGCGCCGCACGAGCGGACCGCCCAGCGAGATGACGCGTTCGCTATGAATCCTGCCTGTCCGAAAGAGCGCGCCGATCGCGACGACGTCTTGGTAGTGGAGGTACCAGACGGACTTACTTTCGCTCACGGGGTCGAGGAAATGGATGTGGGTGCCGACGAGCCCGGCGGGATGCGCGCCCTCGAACACCGCGTGCTTCACGCGTTCGATCGATGGAAGCAATAGACCCGGACCCGGCGCTTGGCAGACGTGGACATCCCCGTCGGTGAGGCGGCTGATGACCACCAAGCCGTCACGAAACTCCTCAGCGCGCTCCGCAAGCACGACGCGGGGGTCGGGGGCCAGCGGATTGGTGTCGATCGCCCGGACGAAGATCGAATGAGGAGAGGCATCCGCCCTCGGCACTTTGCCAAACGGACGCGTTCGAAAGGACGTCCACGCCCCGGAGCGAAGCAGGACGTCTCGAACGGTTTGACGGTCGAGGCTCGCCAAGGACTCGGCCTCGAATGCGGCGAAAGTCTCTTCGTCGTCGCCCTCGAGACGAACGACGATCGACTGCAACGCCCGCCGGTCACCGCGATGGATCGCCACGACCTCACCTGATCCGGGCGAGGTGAACATCACATCGGGGTTGTTCTTGTCGACGAGCAGGGGCTGGCCGAGGACGACGCGGCCGCCCACCTCGGCGAGCGGCCGCGGCCGGAGCCCCCGAAAGTCGCGAACCGTCAGGCCCACCCAGCCGACCGGATTGGCCTCATAGATGCGCTGCTCCGGCTCGCCCGCGATCGGGATGTCCAACCCTTTTCGAACACGGACGTGCATCAGAGAAGTCGGAGACTACCAACCGGAGTGCAGAGGGCCAACCCCGAAGCTCGGGTTTCGTGTAAGCTTCGTTGATGGTCGACCCATCGGTTGTGTCGCGCATCGTTCACGAGTCATACGAGCGCTCGGCGCCCTTGATGCCCCGAGGCCGGTGGTGGGAGGAACTGGACAGCGACTTCTCCCGGCGCCCCGAGACCTTCACCCTGGCCCGCGCCGACCGGCTGCAGATTGGCGCCGCGGCAGGGTTCGACCACGTCGTACGGGCGATTTTCGCTTCGATGGTGGGGGCGACTGCGATTCCCTTTGGCTTCAATCCCATCGAGCTCCGGAGGTCGATGCAGAGCGTCGGCCTGTACGCCGACATCGCCGAGTCGGGTGACCCGACTCGCTTCTTTCGGGATCCTCCGTCGGGCGTCCGCGTACGAACGAAGCGAGGGCGCTGGTTTCCTCGTTTCGAACCGGAGGACGGCATCTGCGAGGTGTTGCGCTTCGACAGCCCGTTTCAGCCCGTACACCCCGCCCAGCACAAGTCGTATCTCCGCCACGACGAGAACCGGGTCGCCTACGCGCGCCTGGTCCGCCACCGCGACGGTCCGCGACCGACGATCGTCGCGATCCATGGGTTCACGGCCGAGGGATATCTCATCAACGAGTGGTTCTTCGCGCTCCCCTGGTTCTACCGGATGGGCTGCGACATCGCGCTCTTCACGCTGCCTTTTCATGGACCGCGCCAAACACGCTTCTCGCCGTTCTCTGGGCACGGGTTCTTCGCCGGCGGCTCGTCTCGATTCAACGAGGCGGTCGCGCAGTCGGTGTTCGACTTCCGGATCTTGCTCGACTGGCTTCAGCGCAGCCAAGGAGTCGAGCAGGTCGGCGTGACCGGGCTCAGCTTGGGTGGGTTCATCTCAGCCATGCTCGCTAGCGTGGAAGACAAGCTCGCATTCGCATTGCCCAACGTGCCGATCATCAGCGTTGCCGATCTGGTGTTGGAGTGGCAGCCGATCGGTGCGCTGATGCGTGCGGCGCTTGCTGCGTCCGGGCTCAGTCCCGCCGACGCGCGGCGCCTCGTAGCGGTGAGTTGCCCGCTGACGTACCCGCCGGTCCTCCCGCCGGAACGACTGATGATCGTCGGTGGCGCCGGAGACCGTCTCGCCCCACCCAAACACTCGCGGATTCTCTGGGACCATTGGAACCGCTGCAGGATTCATTGGTTCCCCGGCAGCCACAGCATCCACCTCGACCGGGGAAAGTACCTCACCGAGATGGCGCGCTTCATGGTTGGTCTCGGATTCTTGAAGCCCGGGAGCACACCATGATCCGGGTTTCGAATCTCGATGCGGCGATGCTCTACGCCGAAACGCCCGAGATGCCCATGCACACGATGGGCGTCTTGATCCTCGAGGAGGATGAGCTTCAAGCCGATCCGGATAGGGAGCTCTCGCGATTCGAGATCACGCGGCGCATCTTCTCCGAGCGGATTCATCTGATCCCCCCTTTTCGACGCCGAATCGTGCAAGGGCCGTTGCAGATCGGCGACCCGCACTGGATCGAAGACCCTGCATTTGATCTCGATCGCCACCTCGTACTCACGTCGCTTCCTGCGCCGGGTGGGATGCGGGAGCTCTGCGATCTCGTCGGAACCTTCGCGGCGAGTTGCCTCGATCGTGACCGCCCACTCTGGAAGGTCATGCTTGTCGAGGGACTCGAGGGCGACAAGCTCGCACTCATCATGAAGATCCACCACGCGGCGATGGACGGTGGCCGCGCTGCCGCCATCGCGGGCGAGCTTCTCGACGCGACCCCGGGCGGGCGAGAGTCATCACCCCCGGACGAGCCATGGATTCCGGACCGGGAGCCGAGTGTCCCTTGGCTTGCCGCGGATACGCTCCGCACGCTGCTCGGCAAGCCGCGCCGCGCGCTCGAGGCCGCCGCGAAGGTCACTTCGGCTGTACGGGCGCGCGGGTCTTCCGAGCCCCCCGCCCCATCCGACGACGCCGAGGCGTCCAAAGGCCCGCTCTTCGAAGCACCGGTCACGCCGTTCAACCGAGCCCTGACGCCGAATCGCTCGGTCGCGCTCGTCGACGTTGCGTTCGACGACGTGAAGGCGATCAAGAGTGCGTTCGAGACCACCGTGAACGACGTGGTGCTGGCGGCCTGCACGGCGAGCTTGCGCACGTGGCTTGCGGCACACGGCGGGCTCCCTGACCGCCCCTTGGTCGCGACGGTACCGGTCGCGGTCCGCCACGAGGGAGACCAGGCGGCCAATAGGGTCTCGGTGATTCGCGTTCACCTGCCCATCGAGCTCGAAGATCCGGTGGAACGATTGCTGACCATTCGTGAAGAAACCAGCCGCATGAAGAAGCGGCACCAGGGTGGCGGTGGCGGCGACGTCCTCAAGAACTTCGCGGACATTCTGAACAACGTCACGGTCCCGTGGATGATGACCCACGCGATGAGCCTCTTCTCCTCACAGCACCTGGCCGATCGCCTTCCTCCACTTTGGAACCTCGTGATCTCGAACATCGCCGGCCCGGCCGTGCCTCTCTACACGACCGGCGCGAAGCTGACCCACCTCTTCCCGCTCGGACCGGTTCAACAAGGCGCAGGGCTCAACATCACGGTGATGAGCGCGATCGACCGCTTGTGCTTCGGCGCCCTGGCCTGCTCCGACCTGGTGCCCGACGTCGGGGACATCGGCGCCGGCTTCGTGAGCGAAATCGAGACCCTCAAAGCGCGAAGCTGAGGGTCTCGCCGCTCGCCCCGGTCGGGAGGCCCCGTCAGCAGGGCGACTGCTCGTAGAGATAACCGAGAACGTCCTCGCGGGAAAGGATGCCAATGACGCGCGCTCCGTCGACCACCGGGAGCCGACCGATGTTGTGCGCCTGCATCTGCTCGAGGGCATCCTGAAGCGGCGCGTCCGGGCCGATGCTCATCACGGGGTGCGCCATGCAGCTCTTGACGGCGAGGTCGCCACGACCTTCGCGCCGTGCGCGCTCGACGTCGCGGCGGGAGATCACGCCAACGAGCTTGCCGCCCTCGACGACCGGCGCACCGGTGTGCCCCCATTCCCGAAGCGAGCTCGCAAGCTCGGGCAAAGGTGTGTCGGGGCCGACCGTTCGGACCGGGCTCGACATGAGGTCGCGCACGACGCGCGGTTGGCGGCAGCAACGGTCGATGCCTTCGTGGAGGCGAACCACCACTTCTTCGAGAGACGCATGGTGCACCGAGGCAGAGCCGGCGCCGGCGTGCCCTCCCCCGCCGAAGTCCTCGAGGATGACGCCGATCGGGACGGTGTTCGCTTGCGCTCGACCGATGATGTGCGTTTTCCCGTTGAGCAGCCGGTACACGCAAAAGAGAGCGTCATGAGGCAGAATGCGAAACGCCTCGGTCGACACGCGACCGAGGCTCGCTGGCACCTCCTCGGTTTCGAGAGCTGCGATGCCGATCGTGGCCCCAAACCGAGGGACGTCTTGCACGCCGTCGAAGAGCCGTATCAATAGCTCGCGCTCCAGCCCGTCGAGCGGAGGCCGCAAGAAGCGCTGGAGAAGTCCCGGTTGCGCGCCGTGCCCCAGAAGCCAAGCGAGGGCCATGGCGTCTCGCGCGCTCGAACGCACATAGCCGAGCGATCCGGTGTCCTCATGGATGCCGAGCGAGAAGAGCGTAGCTTCTTCGCGGCTGATCTCGAGGTCGCGCGCGCGAAGCTCTTCGACCAGCAAAGTCGTCACCGAACCGACCGGCTGAACGTGCTCTTCGTCGGCGTGCAGATCGTCCGAAGACGCTGGATGGTGGTCCCACACGATCAGACGCACGCTTCGCGGCTCGTCGACCGCTCTCTGTATGACCGGCTCGACATGCGCGAGGCGATGCCGCCTTCGCACGTCGGTCACGGCGAGCAGATCCACCTCGGACAAGTCCAAGTCCTGACAGCGCGCGATGCGAAACCGATCGCTGTGAAGCGTCAGGTACTGGTGAACATTGGAAGCGAAACCGCCGCTGAGGCCGATGACCGCGCCGGGCAAGAGCTTCTGAAGCGCCACACACGAGGCCAGCCCGTCGAAATCGGTGGTCTCGTGTGAGGTGATCAGCTTCACGCCTGTTCCAGAGTCTCCTGAAGAGCGCGCAACACGTCGACGTAGCTCACGATGCCGAGGAGATCGCCGGTGTCGAGGTCACACACCGGAATCGCACCGACGCGATTCGTGAGCATGAGCTCGACGACCTCGCGAACGTTGGTCTCCGGGTCGACGCGAATGGGATCGGTGTTCATGAAGTTCCCGATGTTCGAGCTGCGCGCACGCTCGATGGCTTCGATCGCCTCGTCTTCGCTCGGCGCAGTGAAGCCGCGAAGGTCGCGGTCGCTCACGATGCCAGCCAGCTCGTTTCCGCGGACTACCGGGAGGTGGCGAACATCGAGCTCGTAGAGCAGCCCGAGCGCTTCAGCCACGGACATGAGCTCCGTCGCGGTCACGGGGTTTGCGGTCATGATGTCTTTTGCAAGCACAAGCGTCTCCTCTAGAACATGGGGAACGGTAGGGTCGGTTCTACGGCATTCAAATCCTGAATGATCCTCAGCGTTGTGACCACTGCTATCAGCGAAAGAAGGTTGGCCGCGATCAAGCTCCATCCGAGAAGGCGAAGTCGGCGCACGGTGGGCTGAAGGGCAGCCATCACGAGCACCGTGAGCGCAACGGGCACGGCGGCCGCCAGCACCCAGAAGCCGACCCGAGCGCCGAACGGCGCCGCGACCCCGACCGCCGCTACTGCGAGACACACGAGGATGAGGCCGGTGCGCTTGAGGCGCACGGTTCGAAGCGCGTGCGGGGTCTTGGCCTTCGTGCGGGCGACCGTCAGGCGGACGACGGCAGTGCCGAGGACCGCCGTCACCGCCCAAATCAGTGCCACGGCGAGCGCCGCCGTGAGACTCAAGCGGGCTGAAAGCCCCAACGGGACCGCAATGGACGAAAGCGCCGCAGCCGCCAGGGCTTCGCCGAACATACTCCGCTCGAGCCCTTGGATCGCCAACATGATCAGCGTTCCGCCCAGAAGCAGCGGCAACACGACGGCAACTTGCGCCGCACGAGGCGCGAGCAACAGACCAGAAATCCCAGCACCGAACGAAAACATGAGGAAGATCAGGAGCGCGCGCCTGGCTCGGTCACCCTCTTCCCGCTTCATCCGAGTGCCGCGCTGACCGACCAGCACGAGGAGCGGCTCGTTCGCGAGGAAGGCAGCAATAGCGCCAACGGCGAGCAACCACGTCGAGGTCGTCGGCAACCCGCCCAAACAGACCGTGAGGATCGGGAAGAGCAGCTCCGCGTAGGCGCCGTGCTCGCGCGGGATCATGCGGCGTTCGGTGGCCATCGCTCATGGGAGATAGCACCCGCGTCGACCAGATCCATGGCATTTTCAGGGTGCTCCGGGCGACAGGGCGCAAAATCTGCGTCTTCGGCTATAAGAGGGCCTGACAATTCGTGGCATACGGGTTGCACGATGACCGCGTCGATGACTGACCCTAACGAGGCCGTATGTGGACAGCTGTGATTGCCGGGGCCGCCGCAGGCCTCGCGTCGGTTCCTCACTGCACCGCGATGTGCGGCCCGCTGGCTGCCTACGCCTGCAGTGGGCGCCCCGGTGCGTCGGGTCAGGGCCGCTATCAACTCGGGCGCTTCCTCAGCTACTCCGTGCTGGGCGGGATCGCGGGCGCGGTAGGCGGTGCGACGGCCGTGAGCCTCGGAGGGGCGTGGGGAAGCGCACTACTGAGCTGGTCGCTGGCGCTCGGCTTGGGTTTGGCCGCCTTTCGCTTGTGGCGGCGCCCGGACCAGCCCTTGGTTCCGCTTCGCACGAAAGCGGAAGCCACTTCGGGGGCTGATGCGGAGTCGGGCGGCTCGCGGTTGCTTCGCGCTCTCGGCCGTCATCCGTTCTTCGTCGGACTCGGCACCGCGCTTCTCCCATGCGGCGCGCTCGCGGCCGCAGTGCTGATCGCGGCATCGACCGGAGCCCCATTGCTTGGCGCGCTGAGCATGCTTGCATTTGCAGTCGTGAGCGGCGTCGGTCTGGTGGGGGCCGCCTGGCTCTTCGAACGTTTCTCACGCCGTCCGCGGCCGGCGACCTCGCGTGTTCTCGCCGTCGTTCTCGCGCTCGGCGCCGTCATGTTCGTCATTCGACCGGTGCATGCGCTGCGCCACGGGGACACCGCGGGATGCCACGCACCCGCACAAGTTGGTGCTGCGCACGAGGAAGGCGCCGCGCTGGAACACCACCACCGCGCACCGTGACCTCCGCTCGACCCGCCGTCTCAGAGACCCCTCCGGAGCAGCTTCTGTCGACCGGCTCCCGTTGCGTGCACTGCGCGCAACCTCTCGTCGACGACGCGCTGGCGCCGTATTGCTGCCGCGGTTGCCGCGCTGTGCACGCCATCCTCACCAAGGCCGGCCTGACACGCTACTACGACCTCCGCCGCGGCCCTGGTCTCCCGCCAGCAGACCTCGACTCGCGTCACATCGACCACAAGTGGCTCGAGCTCATCGAAGACTCGCGCGCCGAAGAGCGGGGCCTCTCGCGCGTCGAGCTCGATATTCAGGGAATTCACTGCGCGGCGTGCGTCTGGCTCATCGAAGAGCTGTTCCGCCGACACGGAGGCGCGCGAGAAGGACTGATGACCATCAATCCCGCGCTCGGCCGTATCGAGCTCCGGGTCTCGCCGGAGTTCCCACTCTCCGACTGGGTCGACGCGGTCGAAGGGCTCGGATACCTGCTCGGACCCGCGCGTGAAGGGGGCGCCAGGCCTTCGGACGACCTGCTCCTCCGCGTAGGCATCTGCGCCGCTCTCGCGATGAACGTCATGCTGTTCGCCGCCGCGATTTACCTGGGGCTTCGAGAAGGGCCTGTATACGAAGTCCTCAACGACTTGAGCTACGCGGCAGGTGTTCTCGCGGTTCTCGTCGGAGGCTCGGTCTTCATCGGCTCGGCGTTTCGAGCGGTGCGGCGCCGCGTCCTTCACCTGGACGTCCCCATCGCCCTGGGCATCATGCTTGCTTTCGCCGGATCCACTTGGTCGTTCTTCTTTGCGTCGGGCGAAGCGGTCTACATCGACACGCTCACGGTGTTCGTGGCGCTGATGCTCGTAGGCCGATGGCTGCAGCAGCGCATGCTCGAACGCAATCGCGCGCAACTTCTCGCCGACGACGGAACCGAGAGCCTCCTCACGCGCGAGATCAAAGATGACGTCGTGCGCATCGTTCATTGCATCGGCATCCAAGAAGGCGACCGGCTACTGATCGCGCCCGGGGATCTCGTTCCTGTCGAGCTTCGCGTGGCGGACTCGGTGAGCTGCTCACTCGACTGGATCGATGGCGAAAGCCGGCCGCGGCGCTTCAACACCGGCGACACGATACCCGCCGGGGCTTTTAATGTGGGTGACGGCGCGTTCTCGGGCACCGCGATGACGAGCTTCGCCGCCTCCTCGCTCGTCGGTTTGCTCGGCAGCGATCCGGCCTCGAAGGGCGATGGCCCTTTGGCGTCTGAGTGGTGGTCTCGACTGTCGCGTTTCTACGTGGTCGGTGTCATCACGCTGGCGACGGCAGCCATCAGCTACTGGTGGTGGCGAAGCGGCGAGCCGCTCCGCGCCATCGAGGTGGGCACGGCGGTACTCGTCGTGACCTGCCCCTGCGCGTTTGGCATTGCCGCGCCGCTCGCGTACGAGCTCGTCCTGACGCAGCTCCGGCGCGGGGGCGTCTTCGTACGCGTGGGCGATTTTCTGGACCGGGTCCGCGGGATGACTCGGATCGTCTTCGACAAGACCGGGACGCTGACGACCGGGACCCTCGAGGTGGTCGACCCCGCCGCATTGAAACGCCTTTCCGACGCGCAGATCACAGTCCTCTACAACATGGCCGCCCGCAGCGCGCACCCGAAGAGCGTCGCTGTCCGGCGCGCACTCGAGGGGCACCCGGCCGCGCGTTTCGCCGACATCGCAACCGAGGAGCACGCGGGCTACGGGATCTCGGCCCTGCGGGCCGAGATTGGGTACAGGCTGGGCGCTCCCGGCTGGGCGGCAGATCTCAAAACGAACGCGGGTGACGTCGTCTTCTCCGCGAACGGCGAAGTGCTCGCGAGCCTCACGACCGACGAGCAGCTTCGCCCCGGTGCGCGCGACGAGGTCGACAAGCTCGGCCAACGCGGCTACGAGCTCACCATCCTCAGCGGCGACGCGCAGGCGCGGGTGACGAGCCTCGGCGTCAGCCTCGGCATGCCCGCGGAGGCCTGCATCGGCGGGAAGAGCCCTGAACAAAAGGCTGCGTACGTGCGCGCCCACGAACCGGCACGGACTTTGCTGGTAGGGGATGGCTTGAACGATCAAGTCGCAATGAGAGCAGCGGCTTGTTCGGGCACACCGGCAGTAGATCGACCGTTCATGGCCTCACGATGTGACTTCTACTTCGTGTCCCCGGGCTTGCGCCCGGTGGCGCAAGTCTTGCGCGCCTCCGATTCGCTGGCGCATGTCGTGCGTCGCATTCTCGCGTTTGCAATTGCGTACAATTTGGTCGCCGTATCACTCGCCATGGCAGGTTTGATGAAGCCATGGGTCGCAGCTGTGCTAATGCCGCTCAGCTCACTCACCACGCTCGCGTACACCGTGATGATGCTGTCGCGGAAAAGGCTCCCATGGAGATCCTGATCTTACTGATTTTCGTTTGCGTAGTATTGGTCGGCGCGGCTGTGGTGTTCTTCGCGTGGACCGTGGGGCAAGGCACCTTCGACCAGGCCGATCGCCTTGCTTTGCTGCCGCTTGACGATGAAAAGCCCGTGACCCCAACGACCGAGAGGGAAGAGGACGAGTATGGAAACTCAGCGGATCGTTTATAACGACAAAGTCGTCCGCCAGTTCATCTGGGCGTCGGTGCTTTTCGGCATCGTCGGCATGCTGGTGGGGATCATCATCGCTCTGCAGTTGGCCTTTTGGCCGGCCAACTTGCCGCCGCTGTTGTCGTTTGGCCGACTGAGGCCCTTGCACACCAACGCGGTCATCTTCGCGTTCGTTGGCAACATGCTCTTTGCCGGAGTCTACTACTCGACGCAGCGATTGGTGAAAGCGCGTCTTGCCTCCGACATCTTATCCTCGATCCACTTCTGGGGATGGCAGCTCATCATCGTTGGCGCGGCGCTCAGCCTGCCGCTCGGCTTCACCACCGGTAAGGAGTACGCCGAGCTCGAGTGGCCCATCGACATCTCGATCGCCCTCATCTGGGTCGTGTTCGCGGTGAACTTCTTCTGGACCCTTGGGAAACGCCGCGAGAAGCACCTCTACGTCGCCATCTGGTTCTACATCGCAACGATTATCACGGTGGCCGTCCTCCACATCGTGAACAGCTTCGAGATCCCGGTCTCCATGATGAAGAGCTACTCGGTCTTCGCAGGCGTCCAAGATGCGTTGGTCCAATGGTGGTACGGCCACAACGCCGTCGCCTTCTTCCTGACGACGCCGATCCTCGGCATCATGTACTACTTCCTGCCCAAAGCGGCAGAGCGACCAGTCTTCTCGTACCGACTGTCGATCGTTCACTTCTGGGGCCTGGTCTTCCTCTACATTTGGGCCGGTCCCCACCATCTGCTCTACACCGCCCTGCCCGACTGGGCGCAGAGCCTCGGAATGGTCTTCAGCCTGATGCTGTGGGCACCGAGCTGGGGCGGCATGCTAAACGGCCTGCTCACGCTCCGTGGCGCATGGGACAAGCTTCGCGAGGATCCGGTCCTCAAGTTCTTCGCTGCAGGCGTCACCTTCTACGGCATGAGCACCTTCGAGGGCCCGCTCCTCTCGATCAAGAGCGTCAGCGGCCTCGCCCACTACACGGACTGGATCATCGGTCACGTGCACAGCGGCGCCTTGGGTTGGAACGGCCTCATGGCTGCCGGCATGTTCTATTGGCTGATTCCGCGACTCTACGGCACGAAGCTTCACTCACGCTCAGCCGCGAACTTCCACTTCTGGATCGCGACCGTAGGCATTCTGATCTACGCGATCTCGATGTGGGTCGCGGGCATCACGCAGGGCCTGATGTGGCGTGCGGTCAGCGACACCGGCGGGCTTCTCTACCCGAACTTCGTGGAGACCTACCTCGCGATTCGACCGATGTACTGGGCGCGCCTCATCTCCGGCCTCCTCTACTTCGCGGGCATCGTCCTCATGGCCTGGAACCTCATCGCGACCGCCCGCAGTGGCGCCGCGGTCGACGGTGAGATCGAGGTTGCGGTCGTCACCGAGCCACGCACCCGCGAGGTGCCCTGGCCGAAGCTTCTCTTCGGTCAGCCCGTCATGGCGGCGATCGTCGTGATGACGCTCTTGTTCGGTATGGCGCTCGCAGACGGCCTGGTGAGCACGATCCTCGCAATCGCCGCCGTCATGTGGGCCGTCGCTGCCATCGCGATCGCGATTCGTGACCGCGGCAGAGTGAAGGCCCCATGGCACAGCGTGCTCGAAGGTCGCGCCGGTGTCTTCACCGTACTCGTGACCATCGGCATCCTCGTCGGCGGTGTCGCCGAGATCATCCCAATGGTCATCTCGGTGCCCGAGGCGATGGCCAAGACGAAGAACGTGCCGTACACACCGCTCGAGCTCGAAGGCCGTGATGTCTACCTCAGCGAGGGTTGCTACACCTGTCACTCGCAGATGATTCGACCGTTCACTTGGGAGACCGCGCGCTACGGCGACGTCTCCACGATGGACGACTCGATCTTCGACCATCCGTTCCAATGGGGCTCGCGCCGCATCGGTCCGGACTTGGCGCGCGTCGGCAGAAAGTACGCAGACGTCTGGCACTTCAAGCACATGATCGACCCGCGCGAGATTTCGCCCGGCTCGAACATGCCGCCCTACCCCCACCTCGCAACGTGGACGGTGGATTTCGCCGGCACGGCCGACAAGATGCGCGCGCTCAGAACCGTGGGTGTCCCGTACGAGGCCGAGCAGATTCAGACCTCCGAGCAGGACGCTCAGGCTGCGGCGACGGCGATTGCCGCCGGCCTGGCCAAGGACGGAGGCGTGAAGGTGTGTGAGACGGAGAGTGATGGCTGTGAGCTCGTCGTGAACAGCCGTCTCGTCGCGCTAATCGCGTTCCTGCAACGCTTGGGCAACGTGCCCGAGCCGGAAGCGCTGGCCGCCACCATCGAGGAGGCAGGACAATGAGCCGATTCGCTTCCGAGTTCTTCGCGCAGAGCCCCGCGTTGCTGTTCCCAGTCATCGCGTTGGTTCTTTTTTTCACCGTGTTTTTAGTCGTCGTCGTTCGCGTCATGCGGATGAGCGCAGCCGAGGCGGATCACATCGCGCGCATCCCCCTCGAAGATGAGTTGGAGGTACCCCATGAGTGAGGGCAAGCGAACCGATGAAATCCAAGGTGAAATCCTCCACGTCTATGATGACATCGAGGAAGCCGACAACGCCCTGCCAACATGGTGGCTGCTCACGTTCTACGGAGCTGTCGCGTTCGGCCTCGTGTATTGGTTCTACTACCACGAGTACGGCATCGGACAGCTTCAGCCGGAAGTGTACGCCGAGCAGATGGCAGCCGTCGCCGCGGAACGCACCATCGTCACCGATGAGTCGCTCGAAGCTTTGTCGGCGGACGCGAGCGCTCTCGAAGCCGGCAAGAAGATCTTCACGACACAGTGCTACGCGTGCCACGATCAAGGCCAGGGCCGCGTGGGCCTCGGCTCAAATCTGACTGATGAGTACTGGGTTCACGGCGGAGCTCCGACCGACATTCACAACACCGTCACCAACGGCGTGCCCGAAAAGGGTATGACTCCGTGGGGAGCCATCCTCGGCGAAGAAGGTGTGAGCCAAGTGACCGCGTACGTGTTAACGCTGCGCAACACGAACCTCGAAGGCGGCAAGCCCGTCGAAGAGAACGCCGTCGTTTGGAAGCCCGACGGCGAGGTTGCCGAATAGGCGACTGACCCTAAAAACGGACAATGACCACGAAACTGCCAGTCGTAGAGGAACCCGCAAGCTCTCTTCGATCGGACGGCAGCCGCAACTACGTGCACCCAGCCGATGTCGCGGGCCGCTTCACGCGGCTCCGTTACATCATCTTCGCCGCGCTGATCGCGGTCTACGTGCTGTTACCCTTCGTGAAGGTCGGAGGTCATCCCGCGGTCTTCATGGACATCGTGAATCGCCGCTTCTACTTGTTCGGGAGCGTGTTCAACGCGCAGGACTTCTGGCTGATGTTCTTCCTGTTGAGCGGCGTCGGTCTCACACTGCTGATCGTCACCGCGATCAAGGGGCGCCTCTGGTGCGGGTACGCATGCCCGCAGACCGTGTTCCTCGAAGGGGTGTTTCGGCGCGTCGAGCGTTGGATCGAGGGGCCGCGCGCGCAGCGACTTCGCAGGAACGCCGCAGGGATCACGTTCGACAAGATTTGGCGGAAAACCCTCAAGCACGTGATCTACGTCGCGCTCGCACTTCTCTTGTCCCACGTGTTCATCAGCTACTTCGTGTCCCTGCCCTCGCTCGTCGACATGGTGCAGCGAAGCCCCGCCGAGCACCCGACCGCCTTCACCTGGGTCGTCGTGATGTCTGGGATTTTGTGGTTCAACTTCGCGTGGTTCCGCGAGCAACTCTGTCTCATCATCTGTCCTTACGGCCGTCTTCAGTCGGCAATGACTGACCGCGACACGATGGTGATCGGCTACGACTTCAACCGGGGCGAGCCTCGCGGGAAGGCCAGCGACCCGAGCAGCGGCGATTGTGTCGCTTGCAAGCGCTGCATGGTCGTGTGCCCAACCGGCATCGACATCCGCAACGGTCTGCAAATGGAGTGCATCGGTTGCGCCGCGTGTGTCGACGCGTGTGATGAGATCATGGAGAAGGTCGGCCGCGACAAGGGCCTCATCCGCTACGATTCGCTCAACGGTCTCGAAGGCAAGCCAAGGCATTTCGGGCGCCCTCGCTTGTTCTTCTACGGTGGCATCGCGACCTTGTGGCTCGTCGGCGCAGCCTTTGCGTTCGCGCAGAGCTCTCAGTTCGAGACCAACGTTCTGCGCCTGCAAGGAGCCCCGTTCTCCGTCATCGATGGACAGGTGCGCAACACGGTGCGTGTTCACCTCGTCAACAAGACCTCGGATACACAAACGTTCGTCGTCACGCCCGAAACCGAAAGCGGCATCGAGTACATCATTCCTCAGACGCGCATCGAGCTCGACTCCCTCGGCAGCACCTACCTTCCGATTCTCGCCCAGTTGCCCGCGGCCGAGATGAAGCCCGGCATCAAGATTCGGCTCTCAATCGCGATGGAAGGCAACGAGGGCCGCAAAGGCACCCGCGTCGTCGAGGCGCCGTTCGTCGGGCCGGGCTCCTGAGCGACCCCGCTACGGGACCGACATCACGATCGCGCCGCTCTTGTGCACGAGCTCGTGAGACACGCTTCCAAGTAATGTCCGCGCAACAGCTCCCTTGCCCGTGGTGCCGCAGATGATCAGCGGAGCATCGATCTCTTTGGCCATCGCCACGATCGCGTCCGCGGGCTCGCCGTTGAGCGCGTGACACTCTAGCTTCACATCGTCTGACTTAATGGTGCCGGCGGTTCGCATCTCGAGCAGCTGCCGGAGGTTTTCAGTTTCCTCGGCCACCGCATCCGGCTTGGAGTCCTGCGAGTCGAGGACCGTCACGACGTGGACGTCCGCAGCGAGCTGCCGGCCCATGAACACCGCCAGCTCGAACGCTCGCCGTGCGGGGTCCGAGAAATCGTAGGCGACCACCAAACGTGGAATCAATGACACTGGCTACTCTCCGTCTTTTGGCTTGTTGTCACATCGGCCGCGCACCACCAACACAGGGCACGGCGCATGTCGAACGACTCGCTCCGCGACGCTGCCGAGGAAGGCCCGGGACAGGCCGCTTCGACCGTGCGAGCCGAGGATGACGAGGTCCACTTCTTCGTCTTCGGCGAGCTCGACGAGCGCCCGGCCTGGCGACGGGTGCTGCACGACGCTGAGCTCGACCTCGGAAACCCCCTTTAGGAGCTCCGCCGTCTTCCCGGTCAGGGTTTCCCGAATGGCATCCTCGATCTCGACGCGGATACTCCGCTCGAGAAGGTCCGGGCGAGACCAAACCACCGGCGGAACGTTGGGGGTCGGGTCGAAAATGTGGGTTACCAGAACGCGGGAGTTGAACGTCCTCGCGTAGAGGGATGCCGCACGCAACGCTTCGTCCGAGATGTCGGAGAAGTCGGTGCCGACGAGAATGGTTCGAGGCTTGTCCATATGTACCCTTCCCGGTATCAAGCTTCGTGCCAACCCGCTTGCAGGGATTCGTGGCAAAGCATAGCGAGAAACACGCATCTTCTGCGAAAGATTCCGGCGCGGCGCATAAGTTGCGTGTTCGGCGAAGCGAAATCCTGCTAAACCTTTGGCGTATTCCTTGCAGTGCATCCGAGCTGAAGATGACGAACGGGAGGAACCGATGAGCGACGAAACGTTGATGCCCTCCGAAGTGCGGCGGAAGGTCCTGAGTCAGCACCGCGAGATCGAACAGATGCTCTCGGAGCTGGAGGCCGGCGTGACACATCTCGGCGACGGCAGCGTTGACGCCAGCCAGGTCAAGCGAGCGGCCTATGCGCTACGCGGGATCCTCGAGCTGCACATGAACTTCGAGGAGGCCCACATGGCGCCCGCGATCAACGACGCGGACGGATTCGGCCCGGAACGGGTCCGCCACCTTCACGAAGAGCACACGGAGCAGCGCCAGGAGCTCGACCGCTTGGTCGACCAGATTCGCGAGGCCAGCTCCCCGGCCGACCTGAAAGTCAGCGTCGTCAAGCTCGCGATGATGCTGCGGAAGGACATCGAAGAAGAGGAGCGGGACTACGTGAACGAAAAGCTGCTCCACGACCACATCATGCCCAGCGACACGTTCGGCGGTTAGACGACCCTGCACGCCAAGCAGGGGAAGGACTCGACATGCAGATTGATCAAATCCTCGTCCCCACGGATTTCTCGGAGAATGCGCAACACGCGGTCGACTACGCAGTCGCGCTCGCGAAGCAATGCTCCGCCAAGCTCCATCTGCTGCATACACCCGTCGTTCCGACCTATCTCTTGATGGACTTGAGCTACAGCCCGGGCCCTGAGGCCGTCACCCGAATTCTCAACGATTCACAGGAGGCACTCGACGCGCAAGCCGCGGCAATTGCCAACGCTGGGGTCGAGCACTTCACGGCAATCCGTGAAGGCACGGTGCACGAGGTCATTCGGGACTACGCAAAGGAACACGACGTCGATCTCGTCGTCGTCGGCACGCACGGCCGGACCGGGGTCTCGAAGCTCATGTACGGAAGCGTCACCGAGCGGGTGATCAAGACGGTTCACACACCTATCATCGTCGTTCCTCCGGGCGGGCACGAAAAACCACCATACGACATCGTCGTGTCCTACGACTTCTCCGGCCCAGCCAAGCGAGCAGCCGAGGTTGCGCGCGCGATTCACGACGTGTTCGGCGGCTCCCTTCACCTCGTGCACAGCTACCTCGACGTCTGGGGCGAGTACACCGATCGCGGCGCCGTCGTGGGAGAAGCCGCGGAGAAGCGCCGTGCGGCGCTTCGCCTCGGCCTGCAGGAGATGCTCGAGGAGGACGCAAAAGAGCTATTCTCGCTCGCCCCGGAAAGCGTCCAGACCCACCTCGTCACAGGTGACCCCGCCGAAGGGGTTCTCGCGGTGGCCGAAGATGTCGGGGCAACGCTGATTTGCGCCGGCACCACCGGCAAGAGCGGTATCGAGCGGCTTCTGATCGGAAGCGTCGCCCGGCGCCTCCTTCACGATAGTAAGGTCCCTCTGCTGCTCACGCATGAAGGCCCCTAAAAACCGATGCTCCGCATCGCCCACGGGCTCCGCACGGCATCTTGAACGGCGGCCGATAGAGGGCATGATAGGGGCGAGATGGTCGGGCGGGTCATTGCACTGGGGTTTGCGATTGCGCTGGCGGGCGGCTGCGAGTGCAGCTCGAAGCAGGGCGCAGTGGATTCGGGTGTGCCCGAAGGCTTCGACGAAGTCATGCAGGAACATGCCGGTTTATCAGTCGCGGCACGCAATGCGCTGATCCGTGGCGAGCTCGAGGTCGCCCAACAGGCGATGCGAAAGCTCGCGTTCTTCATGGAACACGTCCCCGCGCCCGAACGGGGCAAGGAATACGCCCGAATCACCCGAGAGCTCGTCGAGCAGGTGCGCAAGGCGAGCGACCTCGAGGAGGCATGCATGGGTTTTGCCCGGCTTTCCTACGCCTGTGGCCAATGCCACCACGCCCTCGACCGGGGGCCTCCCATCAAGCTCGAGCCGGCGCCCGATGGCGAAGCCTTGAAGGTGCACATGCGGCGCCACTACTGGGCCATCGAGCGTATGTGGGAAGCCCTGCTCGCCGACTCCACGGCCGAGTTCCAGAGCGCCGCCGAGCTCCTCGCCGAAGCGCCGCTTCATGGGACGCGCCAACCCGACCAAGAGAGCCACGCCGGCGTGACACGGCTCGAATACGAGCTACACGACCTCGCGTTTTCCGCCGCGGTGGAAGGCAAAGTGCGCGAAGACGAATACGTACCCAAGCCGGGTGAACCGCTCGAAGATGATCCCACGACTTGGGGCCAGGCCGAGATTTTCGGGAGGCTTCTCTCCGCATGCAATCAGTGCCATACGATGCTCGATGTTAACCCAGCCCTGACGCCCGCCGAGCGGAGAAAGGCAGCTCCGTGAGCCGAATTAGACGCGCATTCCTCATGGGGATCTGCCTCGCAGCATTCATGGCGGGCTGCGCCAGCGGCCGCGTTCGCGGCCTTCAAGGCACCGAGATGGGCCAGGCCGAAGAGTACGAACCGGAGAGAAAGGTCGACCCGCCGGAAGGGAACGTTCTCGTGACGTCTGGGCCGCTGAACCTGCCGAACCCGCCCCCCGTGCTCGAGGTGGATCTCGAACGAAGACGGGATCCGCCGCCGCCCGCGCTCGAGCCTGACCCCGAACCCAAACCCACGGAATAGGCCCCCCTCATGTCAAAGCTCTGCACCGCCGAAGAAGCGGTCAATCACGTCAACTCCAATCAGCGCGTGTTCGTGCACGGCGGCGCCGCCACGCCGCTGGCGTTGGTCAAGGCGCTCGTCGGTGAAGCCAGCAGGCTCCGAAGCGTCGAGCTGATCCATCTCCACACCTCGGGCGACGCGGAGTACGCAAAGCCCGAGTACGCGCGTTCCTTTCGCGTCGCAAACCTGTTCGTCGGACAGAACATGCGCCGGCAGCTCGACGGCGACCGGGTCGACTACCTCCCCTGCTTCCTGTCTGAGATCCCGGCGCTCTTCCGCTCGGGGCGACGCGCGCTCGACATCGCGCTGGTGCAGGTCTCCCCTCCCGACAAGCGCGGCTATTGCAGCCTGGGCGTATCGGTCGACGTCGCACGAGCCGCCGTCGACTCCGCGAAGATCGTCATTGCACAGGTCAACCGGCACATGCCCCGCGTGCACGGCGACGGCTTCGTCCACATCGACGAGCTCGACTGGCTGGTCGAGGAAGACGAGCCCCTTCCCGAATCTCCCCCCTCTCCACCGACCGAGGAGGAGCAGGCCATCGGACACCATGCAGCCTCACTGATCGAGGACGGGGCAACGCTCCAAATGGGCATCGGGGCAGTCCCGGATGCGGTGCTCGCGGCGCTCAAGGGCCACCGCCATCTCGGCGTCCACACCGAGATGTGGTCGGATGGGCTCCTGCCGCTACTCGAGTGTGGCGCGGTCGACAACAGCCTCAAGAAAGTCCACCCGGGTCGTACGATTTCCGGCTTTGTCGTAGGCACCAGGCTCCTCTATGACTTCATCGACGACAACCCGTCGATCGCGCAATACGACATCGGCTACGTCAACCGGGTGAACGTGATCAACCGTAACCCGAAGGTTACGGCGATCAACTCCGCCATCGAAATCGACCTCACGGGCCAAGTCTGCGCCGACTCGATTGGGCACCGCGTGGTCTCCGGCGTCGGCGGCCAGATGGATTTCATCCGCGGCGCGATGACCTCAGAAGGCGGCAAGCCGATCATCGCTCTCACCAGCCGCACCGCAAAAGGCGTCCCCCGAATCGTGCCAACGCTTCGAGCGGGCGCTGGGGTCGTCACGACACGGGCCCACGTCCAGTTCATCATCACTGAGAACGGCGCGGTCGATCTCTACGGCAAGACCCTCAATGAACGGGCTCAACTGTTGATTTCCATCGCGCATCCGGAAGACCAGGAGACCTTGGAACGAGCGTGGTACGAGGCGCGCGTCTAGAAAGACGCATGGGTTGCGCGGCCGCCTCTTGAAGCCGCATCGCTTGCGCCCTACGGGGTGATTAATGTTGACTAGTTGTGACGGAACGGGGCCTGTATTCGGATCAGGCTTTGGCACACCTCCTGCTTAGGAGATTCCTTTCCACCCGGCTTCGGTCCGGGCTTTTTTAGGGGGTACGCATCGTGATCCTGCCCAGTTGGTTTCCTGCTCGCTCTGATGGCGCGCCCGGCCTACGTCTTCTTTCGAGGGATCCGGGGAGCCCGGACGATTCCACCGAGGTCACCGCCGCGGCGACGACCCCGGATGCCGAGTGGTTGAGCGTTAATCGAGGCGGCTCGTTCGCGATGGGGACCATCGATCGCTGCCCGCGCCGCAAGTACCACAGCCTTCTCACGGTTCGGGAGCCAGGCGTCGGGGAACCGCTCAACATGGTGGCTGAGGTCGAGGAGTGGTTCGACAACGGCGACGATGAGGCGGTCGCCCTGCACAGCTACAATTGGGGCAGCACCATCGAGCCCACGGGCATCGACTACCTCAAGAGGTTCGAGCCGCTGCCCCGCTGGACCTACCAGTTCGCGGGCTTGACTGTGACTCGCGAGCTGTGGCTCGAAGATGAAGCCGACGCGGTGTGGATTCGGTATTCGATCGAAGGGCTCCAGAAGCCTGTCGACCTTCGTCTCCGACCCTTGATCCGCTGCCGCCCGATACACGAGCTGACCTTCGCCAACTCGTTCATGAACGGCGAGATCGACATCGAGCAGGGCAGCTCGCTTCGCGTCGTCATGCACCCCTACAAGAACGTTCCCGCGCTGGTCGCGAGCATACACGGCGTTTCGGGACGATTCCACACCGACGGGCATTGGTACGAAGGCGTCCACTACGAATGGGAGCGGGCGCGGGGCTACGACGACGCGGAGGATCTGTTCACGCCGGGTGAGTTTCGCCTGCGGCTCGAACATGACGGCGCGTTTTGCATTCGTATCGGCACGGAGCCGGCCAAGTCACACGAGCCCCAGGTGCTCAGCTCGGTTCTCGGGCCGCATCGCTCACTGGTCCAGGAGCTCGACGACGCGGCCGACGCATATCTAGTCGAGCTCCACGGCGGCCGGACCGGCGTCATCGCAGGCTACCCCTGGTTCGGCGAGTGGTCGCGGGATGCGCTGATCGCGCTCCCCGGCTTGTGCCTGGCCCGCAACGAGGTCGGCAAGGCCCTCGATATCCTCGAATCCTTGGCGACCCGGCTCGAAAACGGGCTCGTCCCCAATATCCCTCAAAGCGGCGACGTCCCTTCCAATGGGGAGGCGATCGATGCGTCGTTGCTGTTCATTCGCGCGACCGCACTCACCGGGAAACGCACACGAAGCCGACGCGTCGCCGCTCTGCAGGAGGCGTGCCTCGACTTGATCGAGGCGATCGCGGCGGGCGCGGACCCGCGGGTGCGCATCGACGCTGAGGGGTTCCTCTTCGTCGAGCACGGGCCCTGGGCGCTTACCTGGATGGACGCGCTGGTGGACGGTCACGCGGTCACCCCGCGGCAGGGATACGCCGTCGACCTCAACGCGCTTTGGCTCTCCGGCCTGCAATCCGCGCTTCGCTGGGCGAAAAAGCTGCGCCCCGAGTTCGTGGAAACGTGGAGCGAAACGGCGAAGAAACTCTCCGATCACTTCGAGGAAAAATTCTGGCTTCAAGATCAAGGCTTCTTGACCGACACGCACAATGGACACCACCCCGACGGAAAGCTCCGGCCGAACCAACTTTGGGCGTTGTTGCTGCCAGGCATACCGATGCAAAACGAACGCAAGCAACGGGCCCTGCAAGCGGTTCGAGACAAGCTCCTCACGCCTGTGGGGCTGCGAACCCTCTCACCGGACGACCCGGCCTACCAGCCGTTCTACCGGGGCGGTCAGACCAAGCGTGACCGAGCGTACCACCAGGGCACCGTGTGGCCGTGGCTGCTCGGGATCTATGCCGACGCGGTCGCAGCCGTCGAAGGCGCGGACGCCGCGAAGGAGGAAATGATGCCCCAGTTGGCGGCGCTCAGCGCACACCTCCGTACCGAAGGCTGCATCGGGCAAATCGGTGAGGTGTTTGACGGGGACGCGCCGCATCATCCGGGGGGCACCCCCGCACAGGCCTGGAGTGTGTCTGAAGTGCTCCGGGTCGCAAAAATGGCGGGCCCATGAAAATCCTAATGCTTGGCTGGGAGTACCCTCCTCATATCAGCGGCGGCCTCGGCACGGCGTGCGAGGGTCTGACCACTGCGCTTGCGAGTCGGGACCTCGAGATCGACTTCCTCGTACCCAAGCTCTACGGCGAGGAGGACGCGCCCCACATGCAATTGCTCGGCGCCGCATCGGCGAGCCCGGCAACCGAGGCATTGATGGACACACCGGCCCCCGTGCCGGAGCCCTTCGCAGCGTTGGTCGCAGCCGAGCCCGCGCTCGCGACCGACCCGATCTTCGTAGCGGCGGTCGAAGCCGCCCAAGCCGAAATCGCGGAACGCACCGCGACCGAAGTGCGGACGATCCGAGTGCCCGCGATGCTCAAGCCGTACCTCGATCAAGCGACCTACAAGGAGCTCATTACCACGCGCAAGCTGACTCAAATCGCGGTCGAGCGCATGATTGCTCCTGAGAACCACCCTCCCCTTCCCGGGCCGCCTTCGGGGCTCACGCAGCTCCAACATGTGCACATCCCTGGGGGCGACGTCCCTTTGGTCGAGGAAGCGTCAAGCGGCGCGCACTATGGCGACAATCTCTTCGCCGAGGTGGCTCGGTATGCGATGTCGGCCACGCGGCGTGTGGCCGGCAAGAAGTACGACCTCGTGCATGCGCACGACTGGATGACTTTCCCGGCAGGAGTCGAAATCGCGCAGCGCGCCGGGGCACCGCTCTTGGTCCACGTGCACAGCCTCGAGTACGACCGCGCGGGCCAGGGCGCAGATCAGAACATCGTGTCGATCGAGCGCCAGGGCCTGGAGCACGCGACCCGGGTCATCGCCGTCAGCTACTACACCCGAAGCTTGATCAACCGAGTGCACGGGACACCCCTCGACAAGATCTCCGTCGTCCACAACGGCGTCTACACACGTGAAACGGTCCAGGCCTACAAGGAGCAGCGCAAATCGACCGGCCCGGTCGTCTTGTTCCTCGGCCGTGTGACCTTTCAAAAGGGGCCCGAGTACTTCGTCCAGGCCGCCGCGCGCGTATTGGAGCACGTTCCCGATGCTGTCTTCAACATGGCGGGCTCCGGCGACATGCTTCCAAGGATGGAGGCGCTCGCCGAGGAGCTCGGGATTACGAAATCGTTCCGCTTCCCGGGTTGGCTGCGTGGCGCCGAAATCGAGCGCGCGTTCTCGACGGCCGACGTGTACGTCATGCCCTCCGTATCGGAGCCATTCGGCATCGCGCCGCTCGAGGCAATGAGCTACGACCGCCCCGTGATCGTATCGAAACAGTCCGGCGTGTCCGAAGTCCTGCAGAACGCGCTCAAGGTCGACTTCTGGGACGTCGACAAGATGGCAAGCCAGATCGTGGCGGTGTTGGAGCATCCCGAGCTCCGGCGGACGCTGATCGAGCGCGCGCGCGAGGAGATCCGGCACATCCATTGGGATGCGGCCGCAGAAAAGCTCGTGCCGGTTTACGAATCGGTCGCACGGGGTTGAGGTGAATCATGCCGTCCGTTTGTTTCTATTTTGAGGTGCACCAACCGTTTCGCTTGAAGCCGTACGGCGCGCTCGAGGTCGGCCGCGACCACGAGTATTTCGACGACAAACTCAACGCGGAGGTCCTCCGCAAAGTCGCGGACAAATGCTACCTCCCCGCCAACAACTCGATGCTGCGGCTGATCGAGCGCACCGAGGGCCGGTTTCGTATCTCGTACGCGGTTACGGGAGTCGCGATCGAGCAGATGAAGAAATACGCGCCCGAAGTGATGGACAGCTTCGTGCGGCTCGCCGAAACCGGTGCCGTCGAGTTCGTTGCCGAAACCTACTACCACAGCCTCGCGGGCCTCTACGACAAGGACGAATACAAGGCGCAGATCGACATGCAGGTCGCGCTCATCCAGAAGGAGTTCGGCCAAACTCCGCGCGTGTTCCGGAACACGGAGCTCATATACAATGACGAGATAGGACAGTTCATCGCCGACCTCGGGTTCGACGCCATGCTCTGCGAGGGCGCCGACGACATTCTCGATTGGCGAAGCCCGAACTTCGTCTACAAGGTCGCGGGGCGCGAGATGCGGCTTCTGACCAAGAACTACAAGCTCTCCGACGACATCGCGTTTCGCTTCTCGAATCGAGCCTGGCCCGACTATCCTTTGACTGCTGACAAGTTCGCGGGTTGGGTTCACGGCCACAGTGGCGCCGGCGACGTAATCAATCTGTTCATGGACTACGAGACGTTTGGCGAGCACCAATGGAAGGAAACAGGGATCTTCGAGTTCCTCGAGCGCCTCCCGGACCTCCTATTTACCCACCCCGACTGGGACATTGAAACCCCCAGCCAGGTCATCGACCGCTACCCCGCCCTCGGGGACCTCCCCTTTCATCGGACGGTGTCCTGGGCGGACGAAGCCCGCGATATCAGCGCATGGCGTGGCAACGCGATGCAGCAGCGGGCCCTAAACGAGGTCTATTCGCTCGGCCCGGCGATCCGCCGCCGCAACAATTCTCACCTTCTTGCCCTCTGGAGACGCTTGCAGACCTCGGACCATTTCTATTACATGGCGACCAAGTCGGCCTCAGACGCCGAGGTGCACGACTACTTCAGCCCCTATGAGGGCCCGTACGACGCGTTTATCCACTATATGAACGTCATGAAAGACTTGAACCTCTCGGTGCTGGCGCCTGCCGAAAAGCGGATTCGAATATGAGCAGATCGGTGTTTTTCGAGATCTCCTGGGAGGTTTGCAACATGGTGGGTGGTATCCACACCGTGTTGGCAAGCCGCGTCCCGGAGGTTCAACAGCGCCACGGTGAAGACCGGTACATCGCCATTGGTCCCGACGTTCCACGCGCCGAGGGCGTTGCCCCCGAGTTTCGGCCGGATGTTTGGGACGGCGCGCTCGCGGAATCGCTTCGCGGCCACGAGATAGGCGTCGAGATGGGCCGTTGGCTCGTGCCGGGGGAACCTCGGTGCCTGCTGATCAATCACTCGAGCCTCTACCCGCGCAAAGACGAGATCCTCGGCCTCTACTGGGAGAAGTACGGTCTCGATTCGTTGTTCGGCGCATGGGACTACTACGATCCGGTCTTGTTCGCGCACGCCGCGGGCATGATCATCGAGCACATTCGAGATCGGTTCCTGCTGCCGGCCCGACAAGACGCAATCGTTCAAGCCCACGAGTGGATGTCCGCCGGCGCGATCCTACACCTTCAGGCTGCGGCGCCAGAGATCGGCACCGTGTTCACGACCCATGCCACCATGCTTGGGCGGTCGCTCGCGGGACGGCGGGCAGACCCGAACTTCTACGAATCGCTGCCGAACGTCGACCCGGAACTGGCCGCGAAGCAGCTCGACGTCGCGTCGAAGCATTCGATGGAATCGGTCGCCGCGCGCGAGGCTGACGTCTTCACGACGGTGAGCGAGATCACCGCGCTCGAGTGCGAGCACTTGTTGGGCCGAAGGCCCGACGTGATTCTGCCAAATGGTTTTGGCGCCAAGCCCGTCGCCCCCGAGCAGCGGCAGCAGGCGCGCGAGGACCTCTTCAAGCTCGCCGAGCTCACGACCGGTGATCAATACGACCGCGAAAAGACACTGATCTTCGCGCTCGCCGGCCGGTACGAGTACGTCAACAAGGGCGTCGACGTGTACTTCGATGCAGCTTTCGGCCTCTCGGACGAGCTTGCGGCTCGCGACGGCAAGCGGGTGATCGTCTATGCCATGCTCCCAGCCGGGCACGCAGAGCCGAAGCGCGCCTTGTGGGACCGCGCACATGGCTCCGGTGCGAGCTCGCCACTGCGATGCACCCACGATTTGGTCGATGAGGCGAACGATCCGATCACCAATCAGCTCAACGCGCTCGGCGTCAAGAACGCACCGGGCGCACCGGTGCACGTCGTACATGTCCCGATCTACCTCGATGGCACCGATCCACTGATTCGCCAGAAGTACTGGGACCTGCTCCCCGGGGCGGACCTCGGTGTCTTCCCCTCGTTCTACGAACCCTGGGGCTACACCCCGCTCGAAGCCGTGGCCTTCGGGGTGCCCGCGATCACGACAGACCGCGCCGGGTTCGGGCGCTGGGTCGACTCCCTCGGCAAGGGCAAGCGCACGGGCGTTCGCGTGCTCAAGCGCGAGGGCGTGCCCTTCGAAGCCGTCAGCGATTCACTGAAGAAAGCGCTGCTCGAGTTCATCGATCTGCCTTTCGAGGATCGCGAATCGTTGGGGCAAGCCTCGCTCGAGACCGCCGCGCTGACCGATTGGTCGAACTTCATGGAGCACTACGAGAAGGCACACGGGCTCGCGTTGCAGGCAGGCGCCGCACGGCGAAAAGAGCTGCCGATGGAGCGGTTGAGCGTACCGTCGATGCCCACCACTTCGGCCGACTCCGGCGTCTTTGGCCTGTTCGTGAAACCTCCCGCCAAGGAAGGTGAGGAGGCCGCTCCCTACACGCGCACGTTCTCGGTCGCCAATGCACTCCCTGTCGAGCTTCAGCCACTCCAAGACATCGCTTCGAATCTGTGGTGGCGCTGGCACCCCGATGTCGCGTCGTTGTTCAAGACGATCGATCCCGAGCTTTGGTTCAAACTGGAAGAGAACCCGCACGCGCTTCTCGATCAAGTCCGGACCGATCGCCTGATGAACCTCGCGATGGATGAGGACTACGTCGCTGACGTTGCACGATTCGCCAAGGAAATGTCCGAATCCACAGAGGCCAAGGACCCACGAATCGCGTACTTCTGTATGGAGTTTGGAATCGCTGGGTTCCTGAAGCTCTATTCGGGCGGGCTCGGCATTCTCGCTGGCGATCATCTCAAGGCGGCTAGCGACCTCGACTTGCCTCTATGCGCGGTTGGCCTGGCCTACCGCGACGGCTACTTCCACCAACTGATCGACCGCGACGGGCGGCAGGACCACGCGGGGGACACCAACGACTTCGCCAACCCGCCGTTCAAGCCGGTGATGGCCGGGCAATACGCTCCGCTGAGGGTGACCGTCCCGCTGCCTACCGGCCCCGTACAAGTGGGCGCCTGGCAGCTCGACGTCGGGCGAGTCCCGCTGTTCTTGCTCGACACCAATTTGCCGGAAAACCGACCGGAAGACCGGGCGATTACCAACCGTCTGTATGGGGGCGACTCCGCCCACCGCTTGCGTCAAGAGATGATCCTCGGCCTCGGCGGCTACCAGATGCTGACCGAGCTCGACATCGACCCCGACGTGTTCCACATGAACGAGGGGCACAGCGCTTTCCTGCTCATCGCGCGCGCGGCTCACTTGATTCAGCGCCACGGCCTCAGATCACGGGAAGCCTTCGAGTACATCCGTAACACGACTGTCTTCACGACACACACCCCAGTACCCGCCGGGCACGACCACTTCCCAGAAGAGATGGTGCGCCCGTATCTCACCCGCTTCGAGCACGTGCTTCGCATGGATTGGCCCCGCCTCATGGCGATCGGTCACACGCCCCGCGGCGCCCCGAACGAGTTCGGCACGACGGCGCTGGCCGTGAGGAACTGCGAGCGGATCAACGGCGTGAGCGCGAAGCACGGCGAGGTCGCCCGCGAGATGTTCCTCCAGTTCTACCCCGAGCTCGACGACGCGGATGACGTGCCTACCACGAGCATTACCAACGGTGTCCACGTCTCGACCTGGGTGGCGCCTCGCTGGCAACGCCTCTTCGAGCGGGAGATGGGCCACGATTGGCGGGACCACATCGAAGATCGCTTCCGGTGGGAATGGTTGCGCGACCACGACCCATCCGAGATTTGGTCGATTCATCGAGAGCTGCGCGCCGACTACATCGAATGGCTCAAAGAGCATCTGACGCAAACTTGGACGAGGCGCCGCGAAGACCTCTCGCTGCTGCGAGACATCGTCGACCTCCTAGACGAAGACCGACTTCTGATCGGCTTTGCGCGGCGGTTCGCGCCATACAAGCGCGCCGACTTGCTGCTCTCCGATCCCGAGCGCCTCGCCAAGCTTCTCAACGGCACCCCGGGCGCCACGATGATCTACGCCGGCAAGGCGCACCCCGCCGATGGGCACGGCCAAGCACTGCTCCAGCGGGTCTACCAGGCGTCGAAGCACCCCGCCCTCGCGGGCCGCGTCATCGTCATGGAGGACTACTCGATCGATGAGGCCCGGCGGATGGTCGCCGGGTGTGACGTTTGGCTCAACACGCCAACGCGCCCGCTCGAAGCGAGCGGCACCTCGGGCATGAAAGCCGCGATGAACGGATGCCTGAACCTCAGCGTCGATGACGGCTGGTGGATCGAAGGCTACCAAGGCGACAACGGCTGGGTCATCGACTTGCCCTCAGCTTCGATCCCCGATCCGAGCGCGTACGATCGGGCCGTCGCCATGGCATTGCTCGAGGGCGAGATCATACCGACGTATCACGACCGCAATTCGCAAGGCGTGCCGGTGGCTTGGGTGGAACGCATGAAGGCGAGCATGGCGAGCATCATTCCGGGCTTCTCGTCCCGCCGGATGGTGACGAACTACGCGGACATGTTCTACGAACCTGCAATGAGGGACGCGGTCGCGCTTCGCGACTCGAACTACCGCCCACTCTTCGCGCTCGCCGACGTCGCAGAGGATATCCGCACGCACTGGAGCGAAATCGCGATGGATAGCGTCCGCTTTGGGGGTCTCAGCGGCGACGAGATCACGGTCGGAACGAATGTCTCCGCCGAGCTGACGCTCCACCACGCAAAGCTCGATGCCCGCGACCTCGAGGTTGAGGCTGTCGTCACGTTTGGCCGCCGAAAGCACGAGCCGTCATCCCGCATCGTCGTGTCCTTCGAATCGGAGGGCAGCGAGGACCGGAGCACCTGGCGCGGCGCCTTCGCGGTGCGGGCGAGCGGCGGCCACGAGCTTCGCTTCCGAGTCCGCCCCAAGGACCGCTCCCCCATGAGACCAGCAGCGCTGGGGATGCATATTCAGAAGTGGTTGTAGCCGGCGCTGAACGCTGGCGCTGACGCTGGCGCTGGCGCTGGCGCTGAACGCTGGCGCTGGCGCTGAACGCTGACACTGGCGCTGGCGCTGGCGCTGGCACCGACACCTCTCAAGACTTGGGGGGGCGCGAGCCGGAACGGCGAAGCCCGGCGCGAATGCGCCGCCAAGCCCCAAAGGGGCGCGGAGGGAGGACTACGGGTGGGGGTAGGAGATAGTGTGGGGGTGGTGGGGCGGGACAAACAGCCGCCGAAGGCGTCCGGGCGGGTGGATGAAACCAAACCTCCCGACGCCAATCGCGCACAAGGACACTCACACTGGCACCTCTCAGGACTTGTTGGCTCGCTTGTCCTTGGTTTTGGGTTTTGGCCTCCCTGGGTGAGACCAAAACCCAAAACCAAGGAGTCGCTATGGGGGCTAAGTCGAACGTTTACGAGAGAGCTTTGGAGGTCGTGCGGGAGCTTCGGCCCATTGTGGATGCGGTGCAGAGGCGGGACCGGAAACTGGCGGATCAGCTTCGGCGGGCTGCGCAGAGTGTGGTGTTGAATATCGCAGAGGCGCGAGGGAGCAGGGACGGAAATGCGCGGTTGCGGTTCTCGACCGCATGTGGGTCCGCCAAAGAGACGCGCGCGGCGCTGACGATCGCAAGCGCTTGGGGCTACATCGACGCGCGGAGCGTCGCACCCCTCGACAGAGAGCTCGACCAAGTCTGCGCCATCACCTGGGTGCTGGGTCAAAAGGGCTAGACCCGACGTGCACGCGCGTCGTTGGATCTCGCCAGCGAGTAAGGGCGGTTATTCGGAGCCAGCTCCGCCACTGCACCTCAAACGCCCCCACATCCAAGTAGGATCCCTTTCAACACTCGCCTGCGCAGTCCTTCATGCCGGGACAACAGAACAGGCTTTCGCGGGTCGGGCATTGCAGGATTTCTTCGGATGCAGGGTCGCAGGGACCTACGCAAACCCCGGCTTGGCACCGGAGGTACGGTACGCCCTGGTCGGGGAAGCAGGGTGTCCCATCCTCGACTGGTACGCACCCAACTAGCGGATTGCACATCTCTTCGTTGCACGGGTTAAAGTCATAGAACTCGCCGCGACACTTCACGGGCGCGGAGAGACATCGCTCGTCCACGTAGCTGCACCAGTCCTCGGTGCACGGGTCGTCGTCATCGCACACACCGCAGGGGCTCTCCATGCATTGACCGTCTCTACAGACCCCAGCAAGGCCATCGAAGTCACAGGCCGGTCCAGTGCGAGTGCCACTCTTGCAAGTCCCCTCTTCGAAGGGGCCTCTGCTGCAAAACTCCACAGTGCACTCGTTGCCGTCGTCCGGGCACTCGATGTCCTCACACGGGTCGCTAAAATCCAAACCTGCCAAGGGATTGCACCCTCCCGCCGGAACTACGCCCAGGACGCACACACATAGAAGTAAGAATTCGTATCGCATCGCAATCTCCTTGGTCAGAAACGTGACACCATCGAGTCGGTCCATGTGGCTGCATCATGCGTGCCAGTTTCAAGCCCGGTCTTCCGGCGGAACTACGGCCAAGTTGCGGATTCACAAGACCTGGCCGGGTGGCTTGCATTCACGGTCTGTGCCGATTTTGCCCCGGTACCCGTTTACGTGCAGCCTTTGCGCTTGGGGAGTGGGGGGTGCAGTGGGTGCGGCCCTCTATGCGAATAACCGTCTTTACTCCGGGTTTGGGTGGACCCTCGAAACTCAGTGCTCAGATCTCAGCTCCCAGTGCAGAGGTGACTCGGCTGTACTGAACCGCGGCACTGGCGCTGGCGCTGGCGCTGGCGCTGGCGCTGGCGCTGGCACCCCCCCCCAAGACATGCGGGGGTGCGAGCCGGAACGGCGAAGCCCGGCGCGAATGCGCCGCCAAGCCCCAAAGGGGCGCGGAGGGAGGATTACGTGGTGGGGGTAGGAGATAGTGTGGGGGTGGTGGGGCGGGACAAACAGCCGCCGAAGGCGTCCGGGCGGGTCGGATGTAACAAAGCCTCCCGACGCCAATCGCGCACAAGGACACGCACCCGCTGCGCCCCAAATGCAAGACCGATGCGGCGCCGTCTGATATTCCCCTGCGAGACACGGCTTCCACCTGGTAAGCTCGTTGCGCCTAATCGCACCTACTGGACCGGGGAGGTTTTGTCATGCGGTACCTAGTCGGATTCATCCTCGTGCTCGCGCTGGGCCTCATGGGCTGCAGCGAGACGGCGGGCACGGGTGGTACCGGCGGGTCGGCTGGCGTCGGCGGCGACGGCGGCATGGGCGGCGGCAGCGTGGGTGGAACCGGTGGTACGGCCGGTGGTCCGGTTGCCTGCGAGCCCACAAATGATCGCTGCGAGAACGGCACGACCGAACCGCACGTACCATGCTGCGAGCAAACAGTGCCCGATCAGGCGAACTCGTGCGACGGCACGGAGAGCACTCAGAACCCAACGACTTGTACGGCAACCGGAGACACGGTCACCCATAGACTGACCATCATGGAAGTCGAAGACGACTGCAACATTGGTTACGACTTCGATGACTGTGACGGCACGAGCTGCTTAGCGTTCGCACTCACACCAGCGGAGGGCATGAGCGGCGTCGATAACGCGCTTGCCGGTTTCGCCGTCGGCGTCGAGGGCGTGGGTGCAAACCTCGGGAGCGCGAACCAAACGCTCTCGGATGCTCTTTGTGGGCTAACGGGCACAGACTGTCTGCGCGAAATCCCACGGACCGAGATCCGTTTTGTGATCGATGCCAATGCCAGCGAGGGATGCGCCAACGTGACGGTATTAGCGGACGGCGAAGCGAGTGCTCACATTCTGAACCTTAGTGATGATGGGTGCGCGAGCGGCCAACTCGGAACGATTCCGGCGCCCACGGTTTGGCTGGGGGAAGGCTCGCTCGAGAACACGGTCGTTCGGATGACCGTGTCGTCCGCTGGCTTCTCCCACGGCCAGCTCGGGGCTGTGATGGAAGCGGACTTGGCGTTAGAATTGTTCGGAATCGAGTCCGCTGTCGCCGTGCATCTGTCCGACATCAACGCATCTACCCCTCTGACTCAGGACACCTCGGCCGCGTGCAACCGGGTGTCGGCAGCGCTGCTGATCGGTGGCATCGCAGAGTGAGCAGCTAACGACCGACCAACGCGGCTTGCCACGCCCAGGCGGAACGCTGTGCGACGTGGGACCGTTTGAGGTGCAGCCGTAAGCCTAGTCCGTCCAGCAACAAGCACGGCGACCTTCGGAACACTCCGTGCGTCGCCGTTGTTGTTTGTGAGGCTCAACCTCGAATAGCCGTCTCTACTCCTGGTTGAGGTGGACCCTCGAAACTCAGTGCTCAGATCTCAGCTCCCAGTGCAGACGTGACTTGGCTGCACGGAACAGTGGCACTGGCACTGGCGCTGACGCTGACACTGGCACTGGCGCTGACACCCCTCAAGACATGCGGGGGCGCGAGCCGGAACGGCGAAGCCCGGCGCGAATGCGCCGCCAAGCCCCAAAGGGGCGCGGAGGGAGGAATACGTGGTGGGGGTGGGCGGGTGGATTTAACAAAAACCTCCCGACGCCAATCGCGTTTCGCTGACGCTGGCACTGGCACTGGCACTGGCACTGGCACTGGCACTGGCACTGGCACTGGCACCCCCCAAGACATGCGGGGGCGCGAGCCGGAACGGCGAAGCCCGGCGCGAATGCGCCGCCAAGCCCCAAAGGGGCGCGGAGGGAGGATTACGGGTGGGGGAGTGGGGGGGTGGATGAAACCAAACCTCCCGACGCCAATCGCGTTCGCTGACGCTGTAACTTCGCTGACGCTGTCGCTGTCGCTGACGCTGGCGCTGGCGCTGGCGCTGGCGCTGGCGCTGGCGCTGGCGCTGGCGCTGGCGCTGGCGCTGGCGAGCGGCCCTAGCCCATCACCCTAGCAAAATCGAGTCCGCCCACGATCCCATTAACCCCGAGGTCGTCCTCGATCAGGATCCGGCGCACGTTCATGCCTATCGCCTGCTCGGCGGCGCGACCCATGCCGATCTCGCCCGGCAGAATCAAGATGCGCACGTCCATGGCGTTTTCCACTGCGGTGTTGGGCGGGAGGCGACGGGATTGCAGGGCGCACGCCTGATCGAAGACGCCGACTGGGAAATCGCCTTCGACGACGACGAGGCCGTGCTTGTTCGAGAGGTCGAGTCGATCGACTGCCAGCGCGATCGGGTCGTCGGCCTTCACCTTCACGACGGAGCCCGACGCGATCTCGGCGATGGGGGTCTTGAGCCGCTTCTCACGCACCGCCCGCATGAGGTCGCGCGTCGAAAGGACGCCCTCGGGCTTCTCGTCTCGGGTCACGAACACCCGGTGCACGTGGTTCTTCAGCATCAGCTTGGCGGCCTCGCCCACACTGGCGTCCGGGCTCACCGCTAGGGCGGGCGATTTCATGATCTCCTCGACGGGCCGGTCGGGGACACGGAAGGTCTCGCCGTGCGTGTAGATCGCGGCGTGCAGAATGTCCGTGCGGGAGATCACGCCCTTGAGCGCTCCACCATCGTCGACGACGCCGAGCGCGGAGACGCCCTGTCCGACGAACAGCTCGTTGGCGGCCACGAGGCTCTCGCCAATACGGACCGTCTCGACGGGCGTGGTCATGTACTCGCTCACGGGCATCTCGAAGTTAGCCATCTCGTTTACCTCTTCGTGCCATGGGCTTGCTTGCGCCAAAGCCTAGGTTTAGTAGCGCAAGTTGACGCGCGAGCAACGTGGGCGGGCGGCTCTCGCTTGGTATAGTGAGGTCGCGTCGAGCGATGACATGGGCCATCTAAAAACAGACCTCCAGGCAGCCGGCTTCGAGCTGATCGAAACCCACATCTCATGGGTCTTCTTGGCCGATGCAGAGGTGTTCAAAGTGAAGCGACCCGTCGAGCTCGGCTTCCTCGACTTCACGACGGTCGAGGCGAGGCGCCAAGCCTGCGAGGCAGAGCTCCACCTCAACCGCAGGCTCGCTCCCGATGTGTATCTTGGGGTGGTGCCGGTGACGATCGGCGAGAACGGCGTCCACACCATCGACGGGGATGGACGAATCGTTGACTGGGCAGTTCGCATGCGACGCCTGTCTGACGAAACTCGAGGTGACGCCTTGCTGTTGAGTGGTGCGCTCGGGCCAAGTCGCATCGACGACCTCGCAGATCGCGTTGCGGCCTTTCACGCGGCTGCCCGATGCGACGCCGGAACGTCGCAGCACGGTGAGGTTGCGACGATTCGCAACAACGTGCGCGAGAACTTCGCGCAGACGAGGGACTCAATCGCTGAGTACCTGAACGCGGCGCAAGCCCGGGAGATCGAGACCTGGCAACTCGGTGTGCTGCGCGATGAGGCGCGCTTCGAGGCTCGCATCGACGCCGGGCGTGTGCGGGACGGTCACGGGGACTTGCGCCTCGAGCACGTCTACTTCGAGGGAGATGGATCCATCGCGATCATCGATTGCATCGAGTTCAACGACCGGTTTCGCTTCGGCGACGTGTGCGCCGATATCGCGTTCCTCTCGATGGACCTCGGGTGGCACGGGCGAGTCGACCTCGCCGAGAGGTTGCTCGCCCGATACGCGAGGGCGACCCACGACTATGGGCTCTATTCGGTGGTGGACTTCTACGAGAGCTACCGCGCCTTCGTCCGGGGAAAGATCTCCTCGTTCCTGGCGGCCGACGCCGAGGCGTCCGGGCCGACCAGGGAGCGCGCGAGGCGCGAGGCGCGGCGCTACTTCTTGCTGGCGCTGGCATACGAGCGGCCGCCTCTCATGCCGCCCCGAGTCGTCGCGGTCGGCGGCATGATCGCGAGCGGAAAGAGCCGCACCGCGGCCTTCGTCGGAGAGCTTCTCGCAGCGCCGGTGCTCAGCTCGGACCGCATGCGCAAACACCGAATGGGCAGCGCACCGAGCGAATCGTTGCGCAGCGAGCCATGGTCCGGCGCATACTCCCCGAGCGCGACCGAAGCGGTGTACGGGGAGATCTGGTCGGCGGCCGAGACGGTCGTCGCGTCGGGGCGTGCAGTCGTGATCGACGCGTCCTTTCGGAGCGCGGCGGCGCGAGCGGCCGCGCGGGAGCTCGCGAAACGCCACGAGGTGCCGTTCACAATGGTCGAGTGCGTTGCCCCGCGGGACCTTCTGCTCGAACGATTGACGAAGCGTGAGGCGCGAGGCGCTCACGAGAGCGACGCCCGGACCGACCTGCTCGACGAGTTCGAGGCGCGTTTCGAGCGGATCCACGAGCTGCCGACCGCCGAGCACATCCGTATCGACACCTCGACGCCGGCCGAGGAGAATCGGCGCCGGCTCGAAGCACTTTTGCGGAGCTAGCGCCGACTCAAGGGCGTACGGTGAGCACCGGAACGGGAGAGTAACGCAGGCAGTACTGCGACGCGCTTCCGAGCATCATGCCGCGAAGCCGCCCCTGACCCCGGGAGCCTACGAAGAGCAGATCGGCACCGGCTTCGGCGACCGCGTTGCAGAGGTTCTTGCCGACCGAGCCATCGAGCACACCAATCGACGTGTCGGGCTGGAGCCCTTCGCTCACGATGAGCTGCTCGAGCCGGGACCTCGCCGCGGATGAGAGCCCTTCGAGCACGCTGGGCCATTCAGTGGGCAACATGCTCTCGGTGATCGGGTGCGGAACGACGTGGAAGAGCGCGACTTTCCCGTCGATGGCGCTCGCTACGTCGCGCGCCCAGCGCACCGCTTCGATGCCGTGGGCGGAGAAATCGACGCCAACCGCGACCCGAGCTCCATGGTAATCGTCGCGGAGCCTCCCGCATGACACCAACACCGAGCAAGGCGCCTGCCGTACCACCCGCTCGGCGGTCGAGCCGAGCAAGCGTTCGGGCAAGCCGAGCGCTCCGGCCGGATCGCCTACGGCAATGAGATCGGCGTTGACGGACACAGCAGTGCGCAGGATCGTCTCCCAGGGCTGGCCCTCTTCGCACGAAGTTTGGGCACTCAAGCCCGCCGCCTCACACTCCTTGCGTTCGCTCTCGAGCTCCTGAAGTGAGTTCTCGAAGCGCCCCTTCAAGCGCTGGCGCAAGGCGTGCGCCGCCGTTCGTGCGCCAAGCGGCAGGTCGCGCCACCCATGCTCCAGGCCCATCTCGCTCGCATGCACGAGCCACAGGGTTGCTTTCGTCGCGCGTGCGGTTTGAACGGCGAGCTGCATCGCTCTCCGCCCGGACTCGCCGAGATCGGTTCCGACGACGATGGTCTTGATGGCCATTCCCTATCTGAGAGCAAGCGCCGTGCCAGATCAGAAGCGCGGACCCTCTCGCAGTAAGAAAGGAGCGCGGTCAAGCACCCGGATCGGACAAGCTCTGAATAGCGTAATCCACGAAATCCGACTCGGTTAAGATGCCAACCAGGCGTCCTCGCTCGACGACGGGTGCGCATCCGTATCCGTGCGAACGCAAGGTTCGCGCTGCTTCCAGCGCCGGCGTTTCGGGATAGACCGTGCGCACTTCTTTCGTCATCACCCAGCGCGCTTCGATCCAACGGTTCATGTGAACCTGCTCGTCGGACGGTGAAGCGGAGAGGCTCCCTTCTTGGCTTCGGAGGACATCGCGGTGCGAGATCAAGCCAAGCAAGCGCTCCGTGCCGGGCTCCACCACCGCCACGTGACGAATCCGCTTGGCCTCCATCAACTTGATCACGTCGCAAAGCGGGCTAGTCGGACCGACGCTGACCACAGGCTGAGTCATCAAGTCTCGGGTCAACAGCTGGGACATCGCGGGGATATTATCCCATCTTGCACGCGCGGGCTGGCCCTCAGCTGAGCAAACGCATATTATTCGCTCGCCGGAACACCGGACGCACCAGTTGCGCCAACAAAGGGCCCGTTGCGTCACGCCCATCTCAATATCACTGCGAACCGGGACGGGCTCACATCTTGCTAGGTATAAGCGCTGTCATGCCGGAGACATTTCACGAGCGTTTGAGCGCCCTCGACGCGACCTTCCTCGACGTGGAGGCCGAGACCGCGCCCATGCACGTGGGCGCCGCTCTTCTGTTCGATGCCAAGCCCCTCACATTGGAGCACGGCGGTCTCGATATCGAGCGCCTCACGCGATACACCGAGGCCGCGCTCGACTCGATCCCGCGCTACCGGCAGCGGGTCGAATGGGTGCCTGGCCTCAGTCACCCGGTATGGGTCGACGACGAGCGCTTCAACATGCATTTCCACCTGCGGCACACCCGATTGCCGATGCCCGGGGAGGAGCGTTCGCTGAAGAGACTGGTGGGGAGGTTGTTTTCTCAGCATCTCGATCGCAGCCGCCCGCTCTGGGAGTTCTGGGTAGTCGAAGGCATCGAGAACGACATGTTCGCACTCGTCGTCAAAGTGCACCACTGCATGGTGGACGGCGTCGCCGGCGTGGAGCTTCTCCAAGCCCTCTTGCAGATCATGCCGAACGCGGAGGAGCGTCAGCCCAAGGAGTGGAAGCCGCGCCCGATGCCGGGCCGTGTCGAGCTCATGCGGTCCGAGCTCAAGCATCGGGTCGACGGTCTTCGCGAGCTGACACACTTCATGCCGCGCGTTCGTGACAACTTCCAAGGTCTTCGCCGGCTACTGACCTCGGGCATGAAGCCCGCGCCGAAGACTCTGTTTACCGAGCGGGACATCAGTCCGTATCGACGCTTCGACTGGACGTCATTTCACCTCGACGAGGTCAAGAAGATCAAGGACGCGCTCGGCGGGACCATCAACGATGTGGTAGTCGCCACGACGACAGGCGCGGTCCGGCGCTTCCTGATCCGCCGCAACGAGGACGTCGACGCCATCGAGGGCTTTCGGACGATGCTTCCCGTGAATACGCGCAAGGCAGGCGGCCCATCGGGAGGGAACCATGTTGCGATGTTGCTTGCCGACTTGCCCATCTCTCAGCCGGATCCGACGGAACGCCTGAAGGAAGTCATCGCGATCACGACGCAGCTCAAGAAGGAATCCAACCAAACAGGCGGCGCCGAGCTGATCGAGGAGATCGCCGACCTGACGACCAAGCGCATCGTGTCCGAGCTCTACAGGGCGGCCATGCAACTCCGCACCTACAACCTCGTCATCACCAACGTGCCGGGGCCGCCGCTTCCGCTCTACCTGCTCGGCGCGCAGATGAAGGCCATCTTCCCGATGGTACCGCTGATGCGAAACCAGAACCTAGGCATCGCCCTCTTCAGCTACAACGGTGGCCTCCATTGGGGGTTCAACGCCGATTGGGAGTCGTTCCCCGACGTTCATGAGTTCGTAGAAGACCTCGAGACCTCGTTTGCCGAGTACCAACAGCTCGCCACGGCGCGAGCTCAGGAAACGGCCGAAGGCAAGGGGACTCCCGTCCGCACTTAGACGCCAAGCAGAGAGATTATGACAAGCGTGACTACAGCATCCGACCTAACCACAACCGACCCGCTTCGCTCGGAGGGAAGCAAGGGGAAGATCCTCGTCGTGGACGACGAGGCGAACGCGCGCAGTGCGCTTGCGGAGCTACTCGACGATGCCGGTTACTCCGTGAGCACCGCCGCGGACGGGCGCACGGCGCTCGTGCAGGTGGAGCAGACCGATCCCGATGTGGTGCTGACCGATCTCAAGATGCCGGGGATGGATGGCCTGACTCTCATCGAACGGGGGCGCCCGGTGGCGCCTCACGCAACCTTCATCGTCATGACCGCCTTCGCAACGATCGACACGGCGGTCAAAGCGATCAAGCTCGGCGCCGAAAGCTATCTGACCAAGCCCCTCGAGCTCGATGCAGTCATCGCCATCGTCGACCGTGCTCTCGAGCGAACGAGGCTCAGCCGCGAGGCTGCTCAACTTCGCCAACGCGTCGACGAGCGCTTCCAGTTCGGCAACATCATCGGCGAGCACCCGTCGATGCAGCGGCTGATGAAGAACATCGCACAGGTGGCGGGCAGCCGCGCGACGGTACTCATTCACGGCGAGACCGGCACCGGCAAGGAGCTCATCGCCGCCGCCATTCACCAAAATTCCAAGCGCAAAGACAAGCCCTTCATTCGGCTAAACTGCGCCTCACTGAGCGAAACCCTACTCGAGTCCGAGCTGTTCGGGCACGAACGTGGCTCCTTCACCGGCGCGGCGGGTAGGCGTGAAGGTCGCTTCAAGCAGGCCGATGGCGGGACCTTGTTTCTCGATGAGGTGAGCGAAATCCCCCCGAGCGTCCAGATCAAGCTACTGCGCTTCCTCCAAGAGCGGGAGTTCGAGCGCGTCGGCGGCAACGACACGCTGAAGGTGGACGTGCGCGTCGTGGCGGCGACGAACCGTGAGCTGAAGCAGCGGGTCGATGAGGGTCGCTTCCGCGAGGACCTCTACTACCGACTCAAGGTCGTGCAGCTGGACGTGCCGCCCCTGCGTGTTCGGCGTAGCGACATTCCGCTTCTGGCACATGGCTTCCTCCGCAAGTACGCCGAGGAGAACGATCGCGTGGTGAAAGGGCTCACCGACGAGGCGCTTCAGCACTTGATGATCTACCCCTGGCCCGGCAACGTGCGCGAGCTCGAAAACGCTATCGAGCGCGCCGTGGTCATGTGTGAGAGCGACCTGATCGAGCGCGATGACCTCCCGACCTCGGCGCATGGCGACCTGCAAAACGGTTCGGTCATGGCCCTGATTCCCGGAATCACGATGTCGGAGCTCGAACGGATCGCGATCCTCCGCACCTTGGACGCGGTCGACGGTTCCACCGCGCGCGCCGCGGAGATCCTCGGCATCAGTCAGCGGAAGATCCAATACCGCGTCAAGGAGTGGGGCTACCAATCACCCCCGCTCGACTGAAGCTGCTCTAGACCCGCGAGGGAATCCAGAACGACGCTCGCGTGCCGCCCTCCGGCTCGGAGGCCAAGGCCGTATGGCCACCATGCAGGTCGACGATTCGCTTGACGATCGCCAAGCCGAGGCCAGTGCCCGCATCTTTGGTGGTGACGAACGACTCGAACGCCCGCTTGGCCACCTCCGAGGAGATACCCGGGCCGTTGTCGATGACCGCCACCTCCCAGCGGCCGTTGCGACTGCGGCTGGTGATTTGGATACAGGGTTGTTGGCAGTCAGACACCGCTTCGACCGCGTTCGTGATGAGGTTGTTGACGACCTGCTTCAAGCGGTCGCGCTCCGCCACGAGCTGACACGGACCAACGTTGATCTCGTCGATGAACTCGATCCCCTGTGATTCGATCTCGGGTCGCCGGAGCTCCACGACCTCGGTGAGCAAGGAGCACGCGTCACATTCCACGGGGTCCAGGCGACGGGCGCGCGCGAGGTTGAGGAAATCGTCGAGCAAGAGCGACAGTCGACGAAGCTCGTCCTGCACCAGGTTGGTGCGGCGCTCGATCTTTCGTCGCGTCGACGCGTCCTGCACGCCCGCGGCGTTTCGTCGCAACACGTCGAGCTGAAGCTTCGCGGCGTTGAGTGGATTCCTCACTTCGTGCGCCAGGCCCGCGGTCAGTCGGCCCATGACAGCGAGTGACTCAGCCTCTGCGGTCTTCTTGAGCACATAGTCCTCTCGATACGTCTCCAACATGATCGCCAGCTCGATGTCGCAGATCTGGTCGAGGGCCCGGTGGTCGAGGGCTTGGCCCGATGCGTCGGTCGAGATCTCAGTCAGGCCGCGGTGCAGCCCTAAGCGAACCACGTTCATGGCGGCGAGCATGTACCGCTGCTCGAGCCCCACCTTCACGTGCGCGCGACCGATTCGCGCCCGCTTCTCGAAGTAAGCCTCGTCGTAGGGCCCTGCGAAGAGCCCCTCGAGCCAATCCCTAAGCGAGAGCTTGAGCCGAACCACCTGCGATTCACTCTTCAGAACTGCGCGCGCGCCGGGGTCCTGAAGGATCGCCTCGTAGAATTGGTCGACGATGTCCGTGTGGAAGCGGCGCATCCCAGGCGCGATCGCCTGCAGGCGACGAGCGGAGGCGTCGTCAAACCCCACATATTGGCGGAGCAGGGGGAGCAGGCTGGGGTCGGCCATGACGGGTGGCTAGAAAATTGCGCCCTTTGTGTCAAGCAGGGAATCGAGCAAGGGCGCTCAGAAGGCAAAAAGCCCCGGAAGCCGCACCATGCTGACTGGACACGGGGCGGCCTCGACGAGGCGACTCAGGTCCCTGGCGCTGATCTGGTCCGCGGAGGACATCAGCGGCACGCCCACCAAAATGAGGTCGACACGCGATCGCTCTGCGCTCTGCAGCACGAAGTCGGGCCACCGGCCTTCCTCGTAGAGCTCGGCACGGCAACGGACCCCGCGGTCGGCGCACCATTGGCGCTGGCGCTCGAGGAGTTGGCCCTCCTGGCGGAGTCTCGCCTCGACCTTCTCGCGCCAGCCGTCCGCATTGCCGCGCTCCGTCGGCGGAGGTTCGGAACGTCGGCCGCCGCCGACGCCGCCGTAGGTCGACACCAGCACCACCTCCCCGGCGGCTGGACCCGCAATGAACGCGGCAAAGCCGACCAGCTTGTAGCTGGCAGACGTCAGATCGGTAACTGCGAGGACAGTAGAGGCCGTCGGATCCATCGAAACCTAGAACCGAGTTCCAGCAAGGGACGTGCCACAATGAGAACGCCGCGAAACGGGCGGCTTCCCGGCGCAGCGACAGGAAATGATTGCAGCCAAACGCAACTCTGCGCAGTTTTTGCGTCGACGCTGGGAGCCCCACTCCCGATGCCGGGCTGATTTGGCTACTCGACCGCTCGTGAGAGTAGAAGCTCGTCCAGGAAGTCGAGCGTCGACGAGACGATGCGAGCTCGATGGGGCTCCACGATGATCTCCATGTGCTCGCACTCGAGCTCGACGATCGTGGCTGTCTTGCAACGCTTCGCGCGCCGGAGAGTCGGCCGCGGCGGATTGACCTCGTCGATCGTCGAGGGGAGCACGAGAAGCGCCCGCGCGAAACGCCGCAACAGGAGGCCGGGCAGATAGGTCCAGAACAAGAGGGCAATGCGGGCCGGCGTCTCGTAGTTGAAGTCGGCCGGCACCATGGCCTGGTAGCCGGAATAGGCGTCGGGCGAGGTGAGCAGTGCGAGCTCACCGGGCGGCGCTGCGAAGCGCACCGTGACAGGAGGCCGCCCAAACGCTGCACCAATCAAGTCGCGGAGCCCCCTGATGACGATGCGCAGAAAGCTCATGGGAGACCAGTGCTTCATGGCGGCGAGCGTGCTGCTGAGCCCGTCGAACATCGGAGCCACTGTGACGGCCGCCAAGACCCGGTCGTCCCGCGCGGCGGCCGTGAGCGCGTGACCAGCGCCGAGAGAGAAGCCCCAGGTCACGACTCGTTCGGGATCGATCTCCGGTTGGGCACGAGCAAAGGAGATCGCCGCGCGCCAGTCTTGAATCTGTTTGCGGAACGAGACGAGTTGCCGAGGCGTGCCCCCGCTATCGCCGAAGCCGCGATAGTCGAACACGAGCACAGCGTAGCCGGCCTCGGCGAACGGCACCGCGAAGTCCCGAAGGCTGCATCGGCGGGTCAGACCGAAACCGTGCCCCATGACGATGCACGGCGCACGACCGGGCCCGCGATCGGGGACGAAAAGCCAAGCGCGGCAGAGATCGCTGCCGCTCGGCAGCTCGACGTCGGTCTCACGAATCGGCAAGTCCTAAGACTCGGCGATCTTCAGCGCTTCAGCAAGGCTTCCCCGCTTGGCGATGAGCATTCGGAGCCGGATGAGCTTGGGCGGTTGATTGAACGCCACCACACCCACGAGGCGCCCCGCCCGCGCGTAGAGCGCCACCAACTTGTCGGCTTCGTTTGGCCCGATGACGCTCAGGTCGTCGGTGGGTCGGGGGCGACCTGCGCCCTGAATCTTGATGTCGAATTGATCGGACCAGAACATGGGCGCCGACGAAAACGGCTTCGCCTCGCCGGGCGCCCCGAGCAGGGTGCCAACAGCATGCCGTGCTTGCTCGACGGCGTTCGTCCAGTGCTCGACGCGCATCCGCTCCTCGAAGAGCGGGTTGTACCAGTTGGCAACGTCCCCCGCCGCCACGATGCCCTGCACGCTCGCCGCAAGCGTCTCGTCGCAGCGCACACCATCGTCGAGCTCCACCCCTGAGCCCTCGAGCCAGGACACCGAAGGGCTCATGCCAATCCCGACGACGACGAGCTCACACTCGACCGTTGTCCCGTCATCGAGGGTCAATCCGGTCACGCCCTCGCTCCCCTCGAAGCGCGTGACTTTGCGGCCGCAGAGAACCCGAACGCCCCGGCGCTCATGCGCTTCCTGCAAGATGCGTCCGAGCTCGGGCCCGAGCGTGCGGGCAAGCGGGGTTCCGAGCGCCTCGATCATCGTGACGTCCAAGCCCAGCTCGCGCGCGGACGCCGCCACCTCGGCGCCGATGAACCCCGCACCGATCACCGCCACCCGCGGTTTGGCGCGGAGGGCAGCGCGGATCGCAAGCGAGTCGTCGAGAGTGCGCAAAGTGAACACCCCGTCGAGCGCTGGTTGATTCGGAAGGCGTCGAGCGCTTCCTCCCGTCGCGATGACGAGACCGTCGTACGAGACCGTCTCCCCACCTTCGAGGCGAACCTCGCGCTCGTCGGTGCCGAGCCCAGTGGCGCGCCGCCCGAGCATGAGGTCGACGTTCAGGTCGTCATAGCTCTTCTGGCGGAGCGCGATACGCTCTTCCTCCCATTCGCCACGAACGAGCTCCTTCGACAACGGGGGGCGGTCGTAGGGTCGGTGATGCTCATCGCCAATCAAGACGAGCTGCCCCTCGAACTTGGCTCGCCGAATGAACTCTACGGCGCGCAGCCCTGCGAGGGAGGCGCCGACGACGGCGATCTTCCCGTACTGGCTCATCGATCGTGGCGGTCGGTCTTCTGGTGGCTCATCGCGAGAGCCTGCGTGAACAGAGTCCTAAGGTCCTTGGCGGCGCCGCGCGCGACCTGAAAGAGACCCGCGACCAGCTCAGTGCGGTCCTGAGGAACGGAGTCGAGATACGAGGCGACGCGGGAAGGCGGGGTCGCCGACTCGGGGCGTGGGGGAACCCCGGGCGACACCCGCGCCGGCGCTGGCGCTGGCCCTGACGCTGGCGCTGGCCCTGACGCTGCAGCCGACGCTGCAGCCGCCTTCTTGGCTCGCGGGCGAGCGGGTGTCGTCGGTCGGGTGGCCTTCGCGGGTGCGACGGTCGAGCGTCTCTTCTTGGCGGGTGTGCCCGGCGCCGACGAAGTCCCTTTACCAGGCGCCTTGCTCGCGCGTTTCTTGGCGGGCGCCTTGCTTGTTCGCTTCTTGGCGGGCGCCTTGCTTGCCCGCTTCTTCGTCGGTGCCTTCCTCGCCCGCTTTTTCGTCGGTGCCTTGCTCGCCCGCTTCTTCGTCGGTTGCTTGGTCACGATCGCGTCTCCCGAAGCGAGCACCTTATACGAATCGTTGCGGCTCGCAACCTCGACGACGCCGTCAGCCCTCGACGACGTACACGAACTCGATTTGCTCCGGACGCGCCGGCGCTTTGTCCGACGGCGGAATCACGCCGACCTCGTGGTAACCGACGGACTCGAGCACCCCGGCCATCAGGGAATCTCGCGTCGGCACTCGGGCGAACACGTACTGCAACGGCGTGCGCACGGCGTGGCGGATCGCATGCGTGGCCAAGGTGCGGCCGAGGCTGTCGCTCTGACGGCCCAGACACGTGGTCGCTTCGCCCGTCAGGCTCCGGCTCGCAGGATCGGCCGCGAAAGCCGAAAGCATTTCCCAGCCGATGACGGCGCCCCGTCCGTTCTCCGCGACCCAGAACTGGAACACTTCATCTTGTGTCGAAAGCGCCCGCTCGAAGAACGCGGACAAGCGGATCTCGCTCGGCAGCAGCCCGTCCCAGTACTCCGCGTGGGTTGCACAAACGCGCAGCACCCCACCCAGGTCGGCTGCGCCTCCCTGCCGAATCAACAGCCGGTTTCCCGGGGGGATCGTCGAGGTCCGAAGCACCGGACTCACTGGTATATCCCCAGGAGCCACGCTTCGGCAATCCCCCCAAGGATGGAGACTCCTAAGAAGCAGCCGCGCACATGCTCAGGCAATTCAAGCTCGCATAGAATATTACATTGCAGCTACGCCGATTGCTTTTCCGCGATCTCTCCAATCGCTTATAGTGACGAGTGATGCCCCGAGCCCGTGACTCGATCATGCCGTTGGTTCGAAACGGCGTGGATAAGGCCGCGAACCGTGTGTCGCATCTTGGCTACGGGTTCTTGCCGTGGGTCGTGCAGAGTTGGCGTGACGTGCACGTCGAGCACAACGTGCCCTATCGCCAACCGCGGCGGCGGTCTCATCTGCTGGACGTCTATCGACGCAAGGACGCGGTCGGTCAGCTCCCCTGCATCCTCTACATCCACGGTGGCGCTTTCTCGATGATGTCCAAGGACACCCATCGGATCATGGCCTACGTCCTGGCGGCGCAGGGCTATCAGGTGTTCAACATCAACTACCGCCTCGGGCCCGTGCACAGCTACCCGCGCCCGCTCAAGGATGCGATGGCCGCATTCGGGTGGGTGCTCGACAACGGGGCAAAGTACGGCGCCGACACCAGTCGTGTGGCGATCATCGGGGAGTCCGCGGGCGCGAATCTCAGCGCGGCGCTCTCCTACTGCGTCTCTCACCCGCGGCCCGAGCCCTTCGCTCGCCGCATCTTCGAGCGCGACGCCAAGTTGTCCTGCGTCGCGCCACTCTACGGCCTGCTCGACCTCTACGACGTCCAGCGCTTCTGGCGTGACCCGAAGAAGAACAAGCGCATGGCGGGGTGGATCAAGGGCGAGATCCGAGGGACGGCCTATTCCTATCTCGGACGCCGCGTGAAACGCGCGCTCCAGTTCCCCCTAGCGAGCCCGCTGCGTCTCTTCGAAGAGGCCCCCGTCGAGGGAAGCAGGCCGCTCCCGCCGTTCTTCACCACGGTTGGGACCGCCGATCCACTGCTCTCGGATACGATTCGACTGAGCGATGCCCTCCACAAGCGAAACACCGAGTGCGAGCTGCACGTCTTCCGCGGTGAGATCCACGCATTCAACGTCATGCTGTGGCGCACGGCAGCGCGCGAGCAATGGGGCGCACTGTTCGACTTCCTCGAGACCCACATGCACGGCACCAGCCGAGCGGCCCCAGTGGAAGCGCCGCACTACGTTTCGCTTGCGGAAACCTTCGCCGAATAGTCGCGGGTCTCGACCAAGTCGGCATACGGAAGCGGCTCGATCGCCCTGCCCCGGTGGTTCGCCCAAGCGCGCGTGAACACCGCGCCCATCAGGAAGATCTGTGTGGTGTAGTAGATCCACAAGAGCAACACGATGAGCGAACCGGCGACACCGTAGACGGATCCGGGGCTCACCTGACCGAGGTAGAGGCCGATGAGAAACGAGCCTCCGAGCACGAACATGCAGGTCGCCGCCGCGCCCACCCATACGTCTCGCCAGGCGATCAGTGCATCCGGCAACCATCGGTAGACCAGAGCGATGAGCGGAGCCAAGACGCCAAACGCGCTTCCGAACTCCGCGAGGGTCAATGCGTAGGTATTGTCGCCGAAAAGGTGTGCCGCTGCGCTGGCCGCGGAATGAAGCGTGACCAGCGCGATCAGCGAGCTTCCGAACACCAAGACCATGGCGAACGCGAGCAGCCTTCGCTCGAGCAGCTGAAGCTTTTCGGAGCGGCTCGATTTCAGGAACAGCTTCGGGCGAATCCCCCACATGTGGTTGAGCGCTCGCCGGAGCATCGAGAACAAGCGCGCGGAGATATAGAGCATGAAGAGTGCCCCAAGGATTGGTGCGGCGTAGCTCGTGGCCTCGTCGCCGAGCTTGACCATCGCGTTCACGAGGAACAGCGCCATTTCCGAGCCGAGGAAAGCCTCGAGCTGCAAGACGAGCCGCTCCCGCGCCGCAGCCTCGGGCATTACGAGCGATGTGATCAACAAGGCGACCACACCCAAGGGTGCGATCGCCAAGGACGCATAGAAGGCGATTGCTCCGGAGAGCAACCGCCCGTCATGCGACGCGAAGTAACGCCAAGTCTCGATCAGCAACGAGACCATGTGACATCAGTAGCGGTAGTAGCTCGGCTTGAACGGCCCCGTGGCAGGAATGCCGAGATACTCGGCTTGTGCATCGGTGAGCTTGGTGAGCTTGACCCCGAGCTGTCCAAGGTGGAGCTGCGCCACCTTCTCGTCGAGCTCCTTCGAAAGGACGTAGACTTTGCCGTCTTCGTAGCGATCCCGTTCGGTCCAGAGCGAAAGCTGCGCGAGGACCTGATTGCTGAACGAGTTGCTCATGACAAAGCTCGGATGACCGGTAGCACAACCGAGGTTCACCAAACGACCACGCGCCAGCACGGTGATCCGCTTTCCGTCGGGGAAGATGAAGTGATCGACCTGCGGCTTGATCGGCTCTTCGACGATGTTGTTCGCCGAGTCGGTGAGCCAGGCCATCTGGATCTCGGAATCGAAGTGGCCGATATTGCAGAGAATGGCCTCGTTCTTCATCACCTTCATGTGCTCGCCGGTGATGACGTCGCAGCAACCGCTCGCGGTGACGAAGAGGTCGGCGATCGGCGCCGCCTCGTCCATCGTGACCACCTGATAACCTTCCATCGACGCCTGGAGGGCGCAGATCGGGTCGATCTCGGTCACGAGGACGCGCGCACCTGCGCGGGCCAACGCCTGGACGCACCCTTTGCCCACGTCGCCGTAGCCAGCAACGACGGCCACCTTTCCGGCGATCATGACGTCGGTCGCGCGCTTGATGCCGTCGACCAGCGACTCTCGACAGCCATAGAGGTTGTCGAACTTCGACTTCGTCACCGAGTCGTTCACGTTGATGGCGGGGCACTTGAGCGAACCGTCGTTCTGCATGTCGTAGAGGCGATGGACGCCCGTAGTCGTCTCCTCGGAAAGGCCGAGGATGCGGTCGGGGCCTTCGAAGAGCTCCGGATACTGCTGGTGGACGATCGCGGTGAGATCCCCGCCGTCATCGAGCAAGAGGTTCGGCGCCTTGCCGCCTTCGAACGCCCGGATCTGCTGGAGAATACACCAATCGTATTCCTCTTCGGTCTCGCCCTTCCACGCGAACACCGGTACGCCAGTCGTCGCGATAGCTGCCGCTGCGTGGTCCTGGGTCGAGTAGATGTTGCAGCTCGTCCAGGTCACCTCTGCGCCGAGCTCGCGCAATGTCTCGATCAGAACGGCGGTCTGAATCGTCATGTGAAGGCATCCTGCGATGCGCGCGCCCGCAAGCGGCTTCTGGGCGCCGTACTCTCTTCGAAGCGCCATCAACCCCGGCATCTCGTGCTCGGCGATAGCGATCTCCTTGCGACCCCATTCCGCCAACGAGAGGTCGGCGACTTTGTGCTTCAATTCTGGATTTGGGCTCATGATACTTCGGTCTCCTCGTTGTCTCGGCGACGCGCTGCGAGCACCTGCCACTGCAGATGGGCGTCGGGGCCAGGCCCGTATCGCGTCGCGGGAATTGCAAATATTTCAGGGTCGATCAACCCGGCTGAGTTGGCGAATCCAACCAGCTCCTCACGCTCGAACCCGAGCCAAAGGTCGGCTCGGTGCTCGCGCATCGTCTCATCTTCATGGGCGCAGTAGTCGATGACGACGACCTGACCGCCCGGCTTCGCTAGGGAAGCGAGCAATGACACTACCTTCTGCGGCTTCGGCGCGTGGTGCAGCAGGCGCACAGCGAACACCGCATCGGCGCCGCCAAGCGCTTCAACGCGTGACGCAACCGCGGCATCGTCATACTCGGCCTGGATGAGCTCCACGTGTTCGTAGCGGCGGTCTGCCAACCTGCGCTGGGCGGCTTTGACTTGTTCCTCGGCCCGATCGACCGCGACGACCCGATCGAAGAGGGGCGCGAGAAGCTCGACGAGCGTCCCGTCGCCCGTGCCGACGTCGACCGCGAGGCCTCGCCGCGGCACGAGTGTGCGCAGCGCCGTGAGGTACGCGGACCACTCCCCGAGCCTGGATCCCGGAGCTTGACTCGGGGGTCGCTCGAAAAACGCGCGCGCTTCTTCGTCGCGGGCGCGAATGACATCGGCTACGCGGGAGAGACTTCCGTCGCGGGAGCAGAGCTCTCGGCCCGAACGCACTGCATCGGCGAGCACCGGATCGCCGTTGAGCTCAGGCGAAAGGCGCGCGAACGCGTGCGTGCCCTGACGGCGCACCGCCACGAGGCCGGCCTCGCGCAAGAGCTTGAGGTGCTTCGAGACGTTGGGTTGGGCTTCGCGCGTCAGCTCGGCAAGCTCGCCGATCGACAACTCGTCCTCGGAGGTGAGTCCGAGCAAACGAAGACGCCGCGGCTCACCGAGTAGTCGGTAGAGCTCCCAGCGCGGAGATTCAGCAGCTGCCCCAGCCATCTCCATCATATATGCCCCCATTCGCATAGATGCAAGTTACGGAGCGGCGAATTCGTATAAATATCTGTAATTATGCGTTTTTTTCACGGAGGGCGCGCTGGTAGTAGCTGCGAGCGAAGTCCCCTCCACGCTCGCACGCCTGTTCGAGGAGGGGCACCGCATCCGCAGGTTTGCCGAGCTCGACCAAGACGGCCCCCTCGAGGGCCGGGTCTGGAGCACGGTCGCCGGAGAGCGAGGTCAGGGCCTCGTAGGCCTCGCTCGGCTCGCCGTTGATGAGTCGGCCCCAGGCGAGCAGGTGAAACGCCTCGTCGAGCTCCTGCGTCGTATCGGCGTGCGTGACGAGCTCGGACGCGACGCGAATCAGCGCCGGGCCGTCACCCCGCTCGAGTGCCTCGAAGGCCTGCTGCACGGGGCTCTGCGCGGGCCCGTCCTCGTTGGGCTCCATCCCCAAGCGCTGCCGTTCGAGCTGGAACGCTTGGTAGGTGCTGAACCCGAGCAGAAACAGGAGAATGGTCGCTGGGTATTGCTGGAAGAACACCGTGACCACGAGCAAGAGGCCAATCGAGGCGAACGACACGTAGCAGGCAAGCAAGCGGCCGCGGGACGGCGAGAGGAACTCCATCAACGACGCGACGATGTTGCCCCCGTCGAGCGGGAGCACCGGCAGGAGGTTGAGCAAGCCCCACCCGAGGTTGACGTAGATCAACGAAGCAAACGCATAGCGCGCGATGGACGCTTCGGGGAGCGCCAACATGTCCCTCACGACGAGCGCGATCAGGCCGACGATGATGCCGACGGCAGGCCCCGCGATGCTGACCCCTAGGCTCCTTCCGGGGCTGAGAGGCTCACGCTGCTCCCACCAGGTGAGACCTCCGAGCGCGATGAGCTCGATTCGCGGCTGCCGGCCGAAGGCACGGCCGACCAAGGCGTGGCCGAGCTCGTGCATCAGGATCCCTTGGAAGACGACCAGGACCCAAACCACGAGCCCCGCCCAACCCTGCTCGCTGTTCAGCGTCCACAGCCACAGCGCCATGAGCCAAAACCACAGATGAATGCGGATGGGAATGCGAAACAAGTTGAACTCGACGCTCATCGGATCCCGAATATGGGTCGTCCGAAGGCCAAGGACCAGGGGGACTGCTCAACGGCGCCGTGATTCTTCGGCAATTCGCCTTTTCGAAGCAGCCCACCCACAGATCGGACAGCTCGCGAGGTCGTGCCCGCGAGCAGGGCAATGCTCGCGGCCATAGTAGATGATCTGAAGGTGTCGGCGATTCCAAGTGTCTTCGGGAAACGCCTTCTTGAGGTCTCGCTCGGTCTTCACGACGTTCTTGCCGTCGCTAAGGCCCCAACGCGCAGCGAGGCGGTGTATGTGCGTGTCGACCGGGAAAGCCGCTTGGCCAAACGCCTGACACATCACGACGGACGCGGTCTTGTGACCGACACCGGCAAGCTCCTCGAGCGCATCGATGTCGGCGGGCACTTCGCCGCCATGCCGTTCGAGAAGCTGCTCGGCCATGCGCTTGAGGTTCTTCGCTTTCGTGGGGGCGAGGCCAACCGTGCGAATGTGCGCGAGGATCCGCTCGACCGGCAGCGCCGCCATCGAGCTCGGGTCGGAAGCCTCCGCGAAGAGCGCCGGCGTGACTTCGTTGACCTTCTTGTCGGTGGTCTGCGCGCTTAGCATCACAGACACCAGTAGCGTGTACGGATCCTGATGATCGAGGGGAATCGGCGGTTCGGGGTAGAGCTCGTCGAGGAGCTCCCCGATTCGATCCGCTTTGTCTTGGCGTTTCACGACCGGCGGCTACAGCTCGATCGCGGACTGGTTGATCTTGTACTTCGCCATGAGGCTCGCCTCGCCGAGCACGTGCCCCTCGATCGCGGCTTTGACGTCAGCAGCGGTGAACTTGCCGTCTACGTCGACCCGGTCGACATCGAGTGCGTACGCGCTGAAGTCGTAGTGGTGCACGATGCTATCGTTGAACGGAGGGCACGGGCCGTCGTAGCCGTAGTAGTCGCCCGCCATGTCGGGGTCGCCGGCAAACCAGCCCGTGTAGTCGTTGATGCCCTGGCGCGTTCCCTGAGGACCCCCGGGGCCATCTTTGCCCTTGGCCGTGATGCCGTCGCTGAACGCGCCCTCCTCGATGCTGGCGTCGGGAGCCACATCGACGAGCACCCAGTGGCTGAACTCGGCGCGCGGCAGGCTCGAAGGCACCATGCGCCCGTCTTGGTTCACGTCATCGGGCTTGGTCGGCACGTCGCGGTCGATGCAGAGAATCGCAATCGACTTGGTCCCTTCCGGCAGATCGTCCCACGCGAGGTGCGGGCTCTTGTTGTCGGAAAGATCGATCTTCCCCTCGGCGCTGGTCTTTCCAAACGCGAACTGGGTGGGAAGGAACTCGCCGTCGTTGAAGCTGTTGCTGCGCAGTTTCATGAAGCGAAGATCAGCACCGACGGAGCATGGAGTCAATCGGCAACGGCCCCCAAGTCATGCGCGACATGCGAAGGCCCGGAGAATCGGTCGCGACGCACGTGCTCGCGCCGGGGACCCCGCTCGGCCGTCTCCCTACGGCGCCATACAACTCGCCTCCCGCCCCGTCGCTGTGCCGCGCATCCCGACCGATTCTCCTCCACACGCAATCACCCCCCACCCCCAAGCCATGCGCGGCAGCGCGAGCCCGCAGGGCGAAGCCCGGGGGCGCGGAGGCACGCTGCCCACTCGCGTGAGAGTGATGCTGGACTACGCGGTGGGGGTGGGGGGGTGGATGAAACCAAACCTCCCGACGTTAATCGCGTTCGCTGGCGCTGGCGCTGAACGCTGGCGCTGGCGCTGGCGCTGAACGCTGGCGCTGGCGCTGAACGCTGGCGCTGAACGCTGGCGCTGACGCTGGCGCTGAACGCTGGCGCTGGCGCTGGCGCTGAACGCTGGCGCTGACGCTGGCGCTGTGCGCTGGCGCTGTCGCTGTCGCTGTCGCTGCCTAACCGTAGGTACAAAGATACGCGGTATCCACCGCGACCCTCAACTGAAACGTCTCGTTCGCGTCCACGACGAACCCCGCCCCGGCCCCGAACTCCACCCAGTCGTCCGAGCCCGGGAGCTTCACCGTGAGCGCGCCGCTGACGACCGTCATCGTTTCCCTCTGGCTCGTCGGAAACTCGTACTCACCAGGCGCCATCACACCAACGGTGGCTGGAAGGGTCGCCGTCTCAAAGCTGATCGACTTCACCTTGCCGTCGAAATATTCGTTCACATCCATCACCGTCATCCTCCGTAGAACACTTTCTCGCCGAGGTCCTTGAGCCACAGCGTCGCGTCGTCGGCTCGACCCTCCGGCTGCCTCGTCACGCCTGCATTCACGACCTCGCCGACGAAGAGCGAGTGATCGCCCTTTTCGATGGTGTCGAGGAGCTTGCACTCGATGAAGGCGGGTGCGCTGTCGAGGATTGGCGCCCCGGTGGCTCCAGCATGACAAGGCTCGCCGCCAAGCGTGTCGCCATCGCGCTCGACGGGCTTGAAGAAGGCATACGCCTGCCCCTCTTGCCCCTTGCCAAGCACATTCAGCGCGAATGCGCCGGTCGACTTGATCAGCGCATGCGCGCCCGACTCCACCTTCACACCCACGGCCACGAGAGGAGGCTCAAATGCCGTCTGCGTCACCCAGTTGACGGTGGCTGCAGCCACGTTCCCATCCCCGTCCTCAGCAGTGAGCACGTAGAGGCCGTAGGGGATCATCCGAAGAGCCGTCTTCTTGGCGTCGTTGCCCATGCCCGCGAAGTAGCACGCTTCGGTTGCAGCGGCAGCAGTCAGCGCCAGCGTTGAGTGCCAGTGCCGGCGTCAGTGAACGCGTCAGTGAACGCGTCAGCGTCAGCGCCAGCGTCAGCGCCAGCGTCAGCGCCAGCGTCAGCGCCAGCGCAGCGGCAGCGAAACGCGAGTGGCGTCGGGAGGTTTTGGTTAAATCCAACCCGCCCACCCCCACCCGTAGTCCTCCCTCCGCGCCCCCTGCTTCGCTGGGGCTTGGCGGCGCATTTGCGCCGGGCTTCGCCCTGCGGGCTCGCGCTACCGCGGATGTTTTGTGACCCGGGCATTCGTCGTACACATCCTGCCGCAGCCCTTCTTTCGTAAAGAGTCGTCCATGAGGGGCGCGGAAAAACGCGATGGGGGTTGGAGCGGGCGTGCGAAGTGACAATCGGCAGGACAGCAAGCCGCCCCGATTGGCGCGCCGCACCGAGGGGCGGCGTGCGTGGCCTGACCCTCCCAGTTCTTCCGGCCACCTCTGCAGGCCGCCCCGTCCCGTGAAACCCCTGTCGGGTTTTTCCGCGCCCCGCGTGTACCTCGACGTCCGGGCGTTCTGCGTAAGCGTCAGCGTCCGCCGGGCTCGCGTGCTATGACGATCGGATGATCATCGAGTCGTTCTCAGTCGCTCCGCTTGGCTGCAATTGCGTCATCCTCGGCGATGAAGAGCGGAAGACCGCCATCGTGGTCGACCCCGGCGGCGAAGGGCCTCGGATCGTGTCTCGGCTGCACGAGCTCGGACTCACCTGTGAAGCGATTGTGCATACGCATACGCACTTCGATCACGTCGGCGGCACCAAAGACGTTCAAGAGGCGACCGACGCGCCGACGATGATCCACGAAGCCGATCTCTTCCTCTACGAAGGCGTGCAGATGCAGATCGACAGCTTTGGCGCGCCTTTCCGGGCGCCCGAGATGGCGGAGATCGATCGCTTCCTCTCCGACGGAGACACCGTGTTGGCCGGCGGGCTCGAAGCGGATGTCGTGCACACGCCCGGACACTCGCCCGGCAGCATCTGCCTCACCGTCGAGGGAGATCGGCCGGTCGTACTTGCGGGCGACACCTTGTTCGCGCGCAGCGTTGGCCGGACGGATTTGTGGGGCGGCAACACCTCGCAGCTGGTCGAATCGATCCAGAAGAAGCTCTTCGCTCTTCCCGATGAGACGCTGGTGATCTGCGGCCACGGCCCGAACACCACGATCGGTGAGGAGCGCAAGCTGAACCCGTTCGTCGGCGAGCGCTAAACGTCCCAGAGCTTCAATGCGCCGCCCATCGCCTCGGCGAGCGTGAACACCCGCACGTTGTCGGGGAGCGCGGACTTCAGGTTCTGCGCGTTGCCGCCGCCAAGATGCAGAGTGTCGTAGTTGAAGATAGGTTCGATCTGCTCGATGGCGTCGAGCACGCGCGTCGTCCATTCGACCGGGCCGATCCGCTTGAGCTCGCTGTCGCGAACGAGGTCTTCGTAGGTCTTGCCGTCGCGAAACGGATGATGCCCGAGCTCGAGGTTCGGCACCAGCACGCCGTCGGTGAACAGCGCCGCGCCCATGCCGGTGCCGAGCGTCAGCACCATCTCGACGCCGCGCCCGCGAACGACGCCGAGCCCCTGGAGATCCACGTCGTTCGCCGCGCGTACCGGCCGCTGAAGCAGCTGCCCGAGCCTCTCGCTCAACGCGACGCCTCGCCAAAGCTCGTCCCCGAGATTCGGCGCGTTGAGCGTCACCCCGTCTTTCACCACACCCGGGAACCCGACGGACACCTGACGGTGCGGCGGGAGCGTGTTCGCCAGGTCGCGGATCAAAGTGAAGACCGCATCCGGCGCTGCTGGCTGCGGCGTCGGCTGGGTGAGCGTATCCGTCATGAGAGCGCCCTCGCGGCTAAGCGCGAGGAGTTTGATGCTACCGCCTCCGATGTCGACTGCGAGCGTGGGCATCCCTACCTCTTGTGGTCCCGATAGTACGCGATCAACTGCTCCGTGGAAGCGTCATGCTCGCCCTCGGCGCCGCCGAGCTCGGGGAGGATGACCTTCGCGAGCTGCTTGCCGAGCTCGACGCCCCATTGATCGAAGCTGTAGATGTTCCAAACCACGCCCTGCACGAAGATCTTGTGCTCGTAGAGCGCGATCAGCCGGCCGAGAGCGTGTGGAGTCAGCTCGTCCATCATGAAGGTATTGCTCGGCCGATTGCCGGCGAAGGTCTTGTGGGGCACGAGCGCAGCGACCCGATCTTCGGGCAGACCCGCGGCCTCGAGCTCGGTTTGCGCCTCCTCAGCGGTCTTGCCGCGCATCATCGCTTCTGCTTGCGCGATGCAGTTCGCCACCAGAATCTCGTGATGTTCGCCGAGCGGGTTCTGGCTCTTCGCCGCAACGATGAAATCGCAGGGAACGAGGTGCGTGCCTTGGTGCAGCAACTGATAGAACGCGTGCTGCCCATTGGTTCCGGGCTCGCCCCAAACAATCGGGCCGGTGGTGTAGTCCCGGATGATCGCTCCGTCCCGCGATGCGCTCTTGCCGTTGCTCTCCATGTCGGCCTGTTGGAGATACGCCGGGAAGCGATGGAGATACTGGTCGTAGGGAAGGACCGCGTGCGATGGGGCGCCGAAGAAATTGTGATACCAGACGCCAAGCATTGCCATGATGACGGGAACGTTCTCGGAAAGCGGCGCCGTTCTGAAGTGCTCGTCCGCCTCGTAGGCCCCCTCGAGCAGTGCTTCGAAGTTGTGCATGCCGATGACCGTCGCGATCGAAAGACCAATCGCGGACCAGAGGGAATAGCGGCCACCTACCCAGTCCCAGAACTCGAACATGTTGTCTGGGTCGATACCGAACTCGACGACCGCGTCGCGATTGGTGGAGAGCGCAACGAAGTGTTTCGCGACGGCGTCCTCCGCGCCCAAGCGCTCCACCAACCAACCACGAGCTGACCGGGCGTTCGCAAGCGTTTCCTGTGTGGTGAAAGTCTTCGACGCCACGATGAACAAGGTGGTCTCGGGCTCGACGCGCCGGAGCACCTCGCTCAGATGCGTTCCGTCGACATTCGACACGAAGTGCGCGCGAAGCCCTTCCTGCCAATACGGTCGAAGCGCTTCAGTCACCATCACCGGACCGAGGTCAGAGCCCCCGATGCCGATGTTCACGACGTCGGTGATCGCACGCCCGGTGTGACCGACCCACCTGCCCTCGCGGACCGATGTCGTGAAGCTCCGCATCTGCTCGAGCACGCGCCGAACGTCCGGCATGACGTCGGCGCCATCGACGAGCACCTGGCGGTCGCCGCGGTTGCGGAGCGCGGTGTGCAAGACGGCCCTTCCTTCGGTCTCATTGATCAGGTCGCCGCCGAACATGCGCGCAACCCAATCACGCACGCCGCACTGCTCGGCAAGCGCGAGCAACAACGGGAGCGTCTGATCGGTGATTCGGTTCTTCGAGAAGTCGAAGAGCAGATCGCCGAGCGACCGCGAAAACCGTTCGGCTCGCTCTGGGTCGCCATCGAAGAGATCGCGCATCCGAACGTCGGCAACTTCCTCGCAGTGAGCGCGAAGCGCCGGCCATGCGGAGGTCTGAGTAGGATCGCCCATGCCCGAACCTTAGCTCCAAAGAAAAACCCCGCGAGGCCAAAGGCCTGCGGGGCTTTCTGCGCGTCAGACTCGCGACTACTGAACGAGCAGCGGCGCGAGAACCAGCGCCACCACGCTCATGAGCTTCACGAGGATGTTGAGCGACGGGCCCGCGGTGTCCTTGAAGGGGTCGCCGACGGTGTCGCCAACGACGGCCGCATTGTGGGCTTCACTGCCCTTCGGGTGGACCGAGCCGTCGGTCATCTTGTACCCGCCGCCCTCGAAGGACTTCTTCGCGTTGTCCCAAGCGCCGCCAGCGTTGGACATGAAGAGCGCCATGAGGACGCCTGAGACCGTGACGCCAGCGAGCAAGCCGCCGAGCGCCTCGGCGCCCATGGTGAAACCTACGACGACCGGGGTGAGAATCGCGAGCGCGCCCGGCGCCAGCATGCGCTTGAGCGAAGCCTCCGTGGAGATCTTCACGCAGCGCGCCGTGTCCGGCTTCGCTTTGCCCTCGAGGAGACCGGGGATCTCGCGGAACTGGCGACGGACCTCTTCGATCATGTCCATCGCAGCCACGCCGACCGCCTTCATCGCCATCGACGAGAAGAGGAAAGGAAGCATGCCGCCGAGGAAGAGGCCCGCCATGACGAGGGGCTTGCTGATGTTGATGCCCGTGATGCCGGCGGTCTGCGCGAACGCAGCGAACAGCGCGAGGGCCGTCATGGCAGCGGAGCCGATGGCGAAGCCCTTACCGATGGCCGCCGTGGTGTTGCCCACTGCATCGAGCTTGTCGGTCCGTTCGCGAACTTGGGGCTCCTGGTGGCTCATCTCGGCGATGCCGCCGGCGTTGTCCGCGATGGGGCCGTAGGCGTCGACCGCGAGCTGGATGCCCGTCGTGGAGAGCATGCCGAGCGCGGCGATGGCGACGCCGTAGAGCCCGGCGACCTCGGCCGAGGCGACGACGCCCGCGGCGATGACGAGAATCGGAATGGCTGTCGACTGCATGCCAACGCCGAGGCCTGCGATGATATTCGTCGCGGTGCCGGTCTTGCTCTGCTCCGCGATGCTATCGACCGGGCCTTTGCCCATGGAGGTGTAGTACGAGGTGATGAGACCGACGAAGACGCCTGCGAGAAGGCCGGCAACAGTTGCCAAGCCCACGTCTATCCAGGTGACGCTCACGCCCTTCGCGGTGGTGGTACCGCCCTCGGGCCACATGTAGTAGGCGATTCCGAAGGTCGCGATAGCCATGACTCCCGCCGCGCCGAAGGCACCCATGTCGAGCGCGTGCTGGGGGTTTCCGCCCTCTTTGGTGCGCACGAAGAGCGTGCCGACCATCGAGCAGATGATGCCGGCTGCCGCGATCACGAGCGGCATGATGACCGGGCCAATGCTGACGCCGTCTTTTACCGCGGCGAAGCCGAGGGCGAGAACCATGGCGCCGATGATCGCGCCGACGAACGACTCGAAGAGGTCCGCTCCCATACCCGCGACGTCGCCAACGTTATCGCCGACGTTGTCAGCGATGACGGCCGGGTTACGGGGGTCATCCTCCGGAAGACCCGACTCGACCTTGCCGACGAGGTCGGCGCCGACGTCCGCGGCCTTGGTGTAGATGCCGCCACCAACACGCGCGAACAGCGCGATCGATGAAGCGCCCATCGAGAAGCCCGTGATGACGTTGACCGTGCGGGTGAGGTCCCAACCAAGCACGCTCGTGAAAACGATGTAGAGGATGCTGAGGCCGAGTGTCGCCAAGCCGACGACCGTCATCCCCATGACGGTGCCGCCGGAGAACGCTACGTTGAGCGCCGGCGCCAGGCCTATGCGCGCGGCTGCGGTCGTGCGCACGTTCGCGTTGGTCGCGACCTTCATGCCGATCCAGCCCGCCGCCGCAGAGGAAACCGCACCGACGACGAACGCGCCGGCGATCTGCCAACCGCGTGCAGGATCGCCGAAGTACGCGATACCGAGAATCGCACCGACGATGAGCACGAAGATCGAAAGCACGCGGTACTCAGCCCGAAGGAAGGCCAGCGCGCCTTCCTGAATCTGGCCGGCAATCTCGACCATGTTGGCCTCGCCTGGGTCTTGCTTCGCCACCCAACTCGCCTTCATCCAGGCAAAGATCAGAGCCAGCACGCCCGCGACTGGGGCTGCGTAAATCAGATTTTCCATAGTTGCTGAACCTCTATTTGCGCCCAATCCCGGTTAACTGCTGTCGGGCGGCCGCTTTCTACAAGAATTGAAAATGAGGTCAAATGGAGGGGGTCGGACTCGCTCAGAGCATTGAAATTACTATGAAATCAGATTGCTCGGGCTTCCGCGATGGCGTCTATGGCCGCATCGAAATCCGACGGCCCCTGGACGCTGACCCTTCCTGCGCGTTTGTCGATTCGCGCGAGAAGCCCACTCAGCACGCGGCCTGGGCCCACTTCGACGAAAAGGGAGACGCCGTCGTCGATCATTCGGCGGACACTTTGCTCCCATCGCACGGGACGGCTCACCTGTCGGATCAACGCTTCCTTCGCGACCGCGGCGTCGGTGACCGGCTCGGCGTCTACATTGACGTACACCGGCACGCTCGGGTCCGAAAACACGATCTGCTCGATGTCCTCACGAAGCCGCGCCTCGGCGGGCTCCATCAGGGAGGAATGAAACGGCGCGCTCACCGGGAGCGTGCTCGCACGCGCGCCGGCGGCCTTCAGCTTCAAGCCGGCATTGCCCACCGCGTCCGTCTCACCCGCAATGACGATCTGCTGCGGCGAGTTGTAGTTGACGGCCTCGACCAGCCCGGGCACCTCGGCGCAGATCCGTTCGACCAGGGTCCGATCGGCCTTGAGAACCGCCGCCATCGCGCCCTGTCCGTAGGGCACGGCCTCTTGCATGTACTCACCGCGTTTACGAACCAATCGCACGGCATCCGACAATGACAGCGTGCCTGCCGCGACGTGTGCCGAGTACTCCCCGAGACTGTGCCCAGCGACGACGTCAAACGATGCGTTGAGCGCCCGTAGAAGCGCAATCGAAGTCGCCAGCACGGCGGGTTGTGTATTGGCCGTGAGCTTCAGGTCCTCGTCGGGTCCATCGAAGCAAAGGGTCGAAAGCGATTCGCCGAGCGCCGCGTCCGCTTCGTCGAAGACGGCGCGGGCAGCGTCACACCCGTCGTACGCCTCACGCCCCATGCCGACCTTTTGACTGCCCTGCCCTGGAAAAACGAATGCGACCTTGCCCATCGCGAAGCTGCATAGCACGATCCATTTGGGGACCGCGTGGAAGAAGAACCAACCGCCGAAGACCGAGAGCATCTGAGCGCATTGTCGATCGGGCATTTCATTCTCGCAGGCGTCGCCTTATTCAGTGGCATCCCGGCGCTGATGTGGGGCGTGGCTGGCGCAAAGCTCGTAGACGAAGTGGGAAGCGACTTCTCCGCGGCCATGGGCGACATCGCCGGCCAGCAAGCGGCCGACCCGTTTGGTGGTGGCGCCGACGCGATGATCCAGGATGTGGAGACCCTGCTGATGACCGCCATCGTGGCGGGCCTGACCATCGCCCTGATCAGCGCTGTCCATCTGGCTGTCGTCGGTGTGCAGATTCGGAAGCGCCGCTGGTGGACGTTCTGCTACCTCACCGGCTGGGGCGAGTGCCTGATGTTCCCGTTCGGCACAATCCTGGGCATCTTCACGATCATCGTGCTCGGCCGCCCCTCGGTGAAGAAGCTGTTCGGCGTCCGGTGAGCCTGCCCCAATTGACAATGACCGCAGCCGGCCGTAGCTGAGGGCGTTGGAGGCGTGGACCATGGTTGAAGCCGAAACACTCGAGGAACGAATCCGCCAAGGGGTCGGAGAGGTGTCCCACATCGTGGTGACCGACCTCACGGGCACGAAAGACCATTGGGAAGCGGTCATCGTATCGGGGGCATTCTCGGGGAAGAGCCGCATCCAGCAGCACAAAATGGTTTACGCCGCTCTCGGAGAGCTCATGACCGGACCGGTCCATGCACTTGCGCTCAAGACCTACACGCCCGAGAGTTGGACCGAGGCAAAGGGTTAGACCATGGAAGAAACGCTACGCGACCGCATTCAAGGCATCATCGAGAGCAATGACGTCGTGCTCTTCATGAAGGGCACCAAGCATTTCCCCCAATGCGGCTTCTCCGCCACGGTCGTCGAGGTGCTGCGCCGCTCGGGGTCCGAGTTCCAGGAGGTCAACGTTCTCGAAGATCCAGCGATTCGCGAGGGAATCAAGGAGTTCGCGAACTGGCCGACCATTCCACAACTCTACATCCGGGGCGAGTTCGTCGGGGGCTGTGACATTGTCCGCGAGATGTACGAGAATGGTGAGCTCGGCGCGCTGCTTTCGCCCCAAGAAGGCTGACGCGTCTCACCCTCCTCATGACAGAGCTGCTTGGCGGCAAATACGAAGTGCTGGAGCTCGCCGGTGAAGGCGGGATGGCCAAGGTGTACCGTGGGCAGACGCACGGGGCCGCCGGCTTCACGCGCCCCGTCGCGATCAAGCGTGTCCTCGCGCCCCTGAGTCAGAACCCCGAGTTCCTCAAGATGTTCGTCGAGGAGGCTCGCGTCGTCTCCGAGCTCGACCACCCCAACATCGCGCAGATTCACGACTTCGACCGTGACCGGACAGGCGAGTACTACCTGGTGCTGGAATGGGTCGACGGACTCACGCTCTCTGAGTGGCGCCAGGCGTACGAAGAGCATGGCAATCACGTCCCATGGAACCTCACGGCAGCGATTGGCATCGAGGTGCTGAAGGCGCTGCACGCCGCGCACGAGCACGAGGACGAAGATGGAAACCCGGCGCCGATCTTCCACCGTGACGTCACGCCGCAAAACGTGATGCTCAGCAGCTGCGGCGTGGTGAAGCTCACGGATTTCGGCCTCGCGCGCGCGATGGATCGAAGCTCCATCACCAAGCCCGGTTTCGTGAAGGGTAAGATCTCGTATCTGGCGCCCGAGCTCACGTACGAAGCCGAGCCTAGCGCACAGACCGACGTCTTCAGCGTAGGTGTGGTGCTTTGGGAAGTCCTTGCGAGCCAGAAGCTCTTCAAGGGGGAAGACCCACTCAAGGTGGTAGGCACGATTCGCGATACGGAGGTCCCCGACCTGTGGGAGTTTCGCGACGACCTTCCCGGCCGTCTTCGAGAGATCGTAGCCAGAGCGCTTCAGCGAAACCCGATCGAGCGCTACGCTTCGAGCCGAGAGATGGGGCGCGACCTCGCGGCGCTTCTGCGCTCGGCCGAGGAGGTCGCCGACTCTGAGGTGATTGCGCAGAGTGTGCGCTGGGCACGCGAACAACTCGCGCGCTCGCGACCGAGCGAGCCGGCGACGAAGTCCTTCGCGGCGAAGGAGGCTCTCGACAAAGGCGTGGCCGCCGATGAGACCATTCCGGACCCGAGTATCCCGCTCATCCGCAAGAAGTGATCGCTACAGCAGGTTGAAGCCGAGGCCCGCGAGAACCGAAAGGATCACAAAGGGCGGCGTCATGCCTATTGCCGCCGCGATCATGTAGTCGCGGAAGGTTACGCCGGACATCGCCAAGGTGTAGTTGACCGGCGGGATCGCCCAAAGGAACAGGCGGATGATGATCATCGAGCGAATCGGTCGATCTTCGAGGTGATCGAGGGGCTTCTGAAGGAACGGCTTCTTGATGGTCAGATCTTTGAGCGGCTGCCCACCGATGGCGCGCACGATGAAGAACGAAACGGCAACGGAGATGTTCGCCGCGATCAACGAAGCGACTGAGCCCCACAAAGGCCCATACGCGAGGCCCGACACCATCACGAACACGAAGCCCGGGATGTAGAGCAACTGGCCGACACAAAACGTCGCGACGAACACGAAGAAGCCGCCGACCCCAGCCTCGCGCATGGACTCGCGAATCCCGTCGACGGTGAGCTCGTCGGTAAACCCCGTCATCTTCCCAATCGCGAAGACGCCCAGCAGAAACAAGGCGAGCAAACCGAGGCGAACGGAGGACTTCATCAGTCGGCCCCTAGCATGTCGAGAGGATTCCGAGTCACACGGTTCGACCCGTCGAGCGAGTTGATGTCGATTCGGCTGAGGTCGACTCGCGGCGAGAAGATCTCGGCATGAAACGCGTCGACGATGCGCTGCTCGTACGTGCGACCCGTCTCGTCCTCTTCGAGCTCCGCCTCGCCGCAACCCCAGGCCGCCCCGGTCCGCCCCAAGAGACAAATCCGAGCGCCCTCGACTTCGATGCGGAGCCCTTCACTCGATGACTCGAACCGCGGGGAGCGCAAGACCGCCTTCGCGAGGTCGCGGTCGATCGCCGCGTCGCTCGAGTGAACCTCGACCGGAAGCCCCCACCCGAGGCGCCGGAAGAGCCCGGGGTCGGTCGACAGGACTTCTTCGTAGAGAGCCGTAGCCTGTCGCGGATCGGAAAGCGCCTTGCCGAGCACCGCCCGCACACGCTCCCTGAGGAGCGCGTCGCCAGGCTGAAGGCCCCGTAGAGCGCGCTCGGCATGCTCGACTGCTTCCCCGTACTCTCGCTGGGCAAGCGCCACCTCGGCGAGAACGGCGTCGTAATACGCCGGGGCACTCTCACGGGTATCCTCGGCGGCGACTTGATCAACCGCTGCCCGCACGACCCCCGGACCCAGCGCGCCGATGAGCTCGCCGAGCAGCCAGGGCGGCATCACCGCGCTTCTCGCCGTGCCGATGGCGAACGTGCCCGCGAGGCGCGCTTCGTCGTCGAGAAAGCGCGCCGCTTGCCGCCCGCTCATCCACGCTTGAAAGCGTAGCCAGAGCGCCTGTGCGTGCGCCCACGTACGCGCGTAAAACGGCTCCGCGGCAGCGCGCTCGACGGTCATTTCCGCGAGCATCAAGCGCGCTTGCCGGTCGAGGAGGGCCACGATGCTGCGGTCCTGCTGCGGGTCTCGGCTGTTGTGCGCGCGCCGATCGGGGAGGACCGCCGCCTTGCCCGTAATCCGCAACGCCTCGTCCGGCCGTCCCATCAAGAGCAAAAACGCTGCGACCGAACGGCGTGCTTCATTGCGGTCGGAGTCCCGAACGTGCGCCGGACGGGCCGCCCGGTGGCGCGGCACTTCCCGGAGCGCAGAGAGGGCCTCGGCGAGGCGGCCCGCTCGCATGTAGAGATCTGCGAGCTCGAGCCACGGGTTGCCATACCAGGACAGGCCGCTCTTCGATGCTTCCATCAGCAACCGCTCGGCCTCATCGAAGCGAAAGACCGATCGCGCAGCCTCCGCGAAGTTCCCGAGGTCGACTGCTGTGGCGCTTCCGAAATGGCTGCGCCCGTAGTCGACCGCCTCGGCGCAAACCTCATAGCTCTTAACGTCGTCGCCCGCCTCGAATTCGATCGCGCACAGCGCGTTCTTCGCGCGTTCGACCTGGTAGGGGTCGCCTGTCGCCAAGCCCTCTTCGGCTGCGAGCCGAGCTTTCTCGAATTCACGCTTTTTCATGAGCGGCCATGCGAGCTCCGCTTTGAGCTGCGGGGTGTAGAGCTCGTTGTAGCGATACATGAGACCGAGCTGCTCGTCGTAGTGCTCGAGGTCGCCGTGCGCGCGTGTGAGCCCGATCAAGATACGCGCATGCCAGCGCCACGGCTGGCTTTGAGTTGGTTGCGCGCCCTCCGCAGCTTCGAAGAGCTCGAGAGCCCGGGCCTCGTGAAAGAGGGCTTTTGGAAAGTTAGCCTCGCCGTAGTGCTGAGCCATCCCCAAAACCAAGTGAGCGACGTACGAGCTCGGATGCTCCCCGAGGTACGCCTCGGCCTCTTCGCGCGCCCTGACGTACCGTTGGCGTTCGATGAGATCCCAGAGTTCGAGCTCCTCGCCCAACGCGTCCTCTCCTTCGAGGAGAATCGGCGCGATCATCTCGTCGGCGAAGGCGAGCGACGCGCACATGGAAACCGCTGCGAAGACCGCTGCGAAACGAGCTGAAGAAGGCCCCCGCATCGTCAACCGCGGCGCAAGCTCGCACGCGCGAGCTTCTCGATTTCGACCGAGGTCGCTTCCGCTATCAGCGCTTCGACGTCCTCGACGCCGGGGGCGCACTCGAGGCGGTGCTTGAAGACATACGGCGCCAGCACCTCGATGTCCTCGGGCGAAACGAAGTCCCGACCCTTGATGACCGCGCGCGCTTGAAGCGCCGGAAGCATCAGCACGAGCGCGCGAGTCGACGCGCCTTGCAGAACGCGCGAATCGCTCCGGAGCAGCCGCGCCAGATCGACGAGCGCTTCCTTCACGACGGGCGCGACGTGAACCGACCCGCGCGTCTGGCGACGGGCTGCGAGCACCTCGTCACGCGTCACGCCTGGACGGTCGCGCGCGACGTCGAGGCTAGCGCGCGGGTACTGGTCGAGCACCTCGAGCTCAGACGCGCGATCGATGTGCTTCATCTCGATCTTGAAGAGAAAGCGGTCGAGCTGCGGTGTCGGCAAAGGGTAGGTTCCCGCCAAATCGAGCGGGTTCTGGGTCGCGATGACGAAGAACAAATCGTCGAGTTGGTGCGACTGGTTGTCGACGGTCACCTGCTTTTCCGCCATTGCCTCCAACATGGCCGCCTGGACCTTGGGCGACGTGCGGTTGATCTCGTCAGCCAACACGATGTGGGCGAACACCGGCCCGCGACGGAACGAAAAGCGACTCGTCTCGACGTCGAAGATATTGGTGCCGGTGATGTCGCTCGGCAGAAGATCGGGCGTGAATTGAATTCTGCGGAAGGCCGACACCCCTACGGCGCCGTCGCGCTCCTCGAGCGCGTGGCCGAGCGCGCGCGCGAGCGTGGTCTTTCCAGAGCCGGGGTAGTCCTCGAGCAGCACGTGCCCGTCTGCCAACAACGCGACGAGAACTAGCTCGACCACTTCATCGCGGCCGCGAATTGCGGCGCGGAGGCGTGCGCCGAGGCGCTCGGCGACTTCTCGGGCGCCGACGAGACTGTCGTCGATGGGTGACTGGATCGCTTGCTGCATTTCAGCTCCGGGCTTCGTGGAAGGATGGCATCATTTCGAACGTAACCAAGACCAGGGCGTGATTAACCCCAAAAAACGCTTCCAGAGCGGAAAAGCATCCCGCACATCCCGGCGCACCCGAGCGGCCTCCGCCCGCAAGATGCCTGGCTCCGGCTCGTGCACGCCAAAAGCGGCAGCGATGTGAGCCGAGGTCAGGGCCTCGAAGGCGGGCAGGCGATCGCGAAGCCTCAGCGCGAACGCTTCGCGCGATTCCCCCGGCGCTCTTCGCATCGACACTTCGCCCAAGCGGTCGAGCTCGGCTCGATAGAGCACCCGCGGCAGCGAAGGCTTCGAAGCCAAGCTTGGTGCAACGCGCCGCCATGCTTTCCCGAAGTACAAGAGCGCGAGGACGCCCCCGATGATCGCCAAGATCCACGCACCGGCGGCAAGCGTTACACGGCGAGCGAGCTCCTTGAGCTTCGGAAGGTCCGTGGCCGAAAGGGGAATTGGTGACGCCCCGCGCGCTAGCTCTCCGAGGAGCCGTTGCAGGTCGGCGTCCATCGGTTGCTCCGGCGGATCGAGCGCGCGCTCGGGGTACACATCGAGCACCACCCAGCCGAAGCCATCGATGAACACCTCAGGCCACGCGTGGGATGCGGCGCCCGAGAGCAAGAGCGCGGAGCCGCCCTGGCGAGCTGACTCGCTCACCGCGTAGCCGGTCGCCACACGCGCGGGGATGCCCGCGCTACGCATCAGGTAGGCGGCGGCGTGCGAGAAGTGCACGCAGTAGCCAGTGAGATCCCCAAACAAGAAGCTTCCGGTAGGGTCCTCGGCCCCGCTGTGCTCGTTCTTGAGGCTGTAGATGCCTTCCTTGCCGAGCCAGCTCGTGATCGCGAACGCTCTCGCAATGCCGTTCGCGCGCAAATCCTCGGGCAAGCGCGAGACGATCTCCGACGCGAGCTCGGCGTACCGCGCGTCGGGAGGCGCCTCAGTGTAGTGCGCCCACTGTTCCTTCGACCAGTCGGCCGAGCCCATCGGGGCGTCGAGCAACGTCACGTAGTCCGCGGTCAACACGCCGGACGTCGCCCGGTAAACACGGCGGAAACGGTTGGGCGACGGGTTGTCGAGGGGCGCGACCTCCACCGGCGCCTCGAGCGCGAACGGCTGCATGTGGTCCGCCATGAGGGCGATGGTCGTTTCGAGCGGACCTCGATTCTCGTTCATCGGAGGCGCACCTTCGATCTGGAGCGGTCGCGCCGGAAAGAAAGGAATCAAGTCGCGATCGACGTCACTGCGGCCAGACACCACCAGCTTGCGGCCGTTGTACTGGCTGAAGGCGCCTTGCCGGAAATAGTAGACCCCACTCGGTGGCGAGTAGTCGTCGTGGAACAACACGACTGCCACCGGAACGCGCTCTCCGCCCGTGTCGTACCTGTTGCGAAACTCGAGCTCGCTGCTGGAGCCGCCGCGGGACTGTCGCTGCTTGCCCTCCCCGTCTTTGGCCTCCGAGGCGTCAGGCCGGAGCCCGAGGCCCCCACCTCCGTCCGGAGGCGGTGGCATCCCCACCATCGGAGTCGCCACCACGATCAGCGCCAAGAGGATACCGACGATGCCGAGGTTCAACACGGCGCGGCCAAAGCGCTGCTCGCGAAGCAGCAGGACCAATCCGAGGACCGTGGCAGTCCCGCCCATGAACAGGAAGAGCCAGGTGGGGTCCCAACCGAGCGCGATGATCCAGTCGGCTAGGTAGAAGGGCCGGTTGATCGCCCCATGGCGATGCGGAATCAGCAGTTGGGCGAAGGCAACGGCGATGAGCAAGAGCTCGAAGACGGCGAATATCGCGCGCCGCGTCGAACACGCACGCAGTGTCGCGCTCGCGATGGTCGCCGTCATCAACGAGGTGAGCGTGGTCGCCACCCGAAGCGCGCTGACGGGGCCGACGACCCCGGCCAACCAGGAACTGTGGGTCAGTGAGGACCCAAACCAGGCGACGAGCACGATCAGCAATGCCCCACCGACCAACAACGCCGGGGTCCGCACGCGACTCCGGCCAAGCCGCGCGCCCCACAAGCAACCGGCCGCGCCGCCCACGAACGCTGCGGCGGCCGAGCCCGAGGGTGCCAGGGTCGCTACGAGCACACTCCAGCCGAGGCCGTGGATCGCGGCCCGAGCAACCTCCGCCAATGCGCCTGCGGCGCCCGCGCCGCGGGTTTCGGCCGCAGCGCTCACGCGGCCCTCTGCGGTGCAACCACCAAACGGACCCCGTCGCCCAAGACTCGGCCGCTCACGCGGTCGATGATCACGACCTCACACCGCAACTGGCTCAGCACTCGACCGACCCGCTCGATTTCGACCCGCGGAGCCCCAGCGGATGCGGTCGGATTCAACAGCCAGCGCCGCCAGGTCGACGGCTCGCGAGGCTCGTAAACGGCATCGACTGCGATGACGACCCGCACTCGGCCGTGTCGACGCATGCTGACTGTGCGCATCTCGTCGAGCCAGCTACCCATCTTGGGCGGAGCGAACACGACCAGCGCAGCCGGGCCCCGCGGGTCGACCTCGGCCAAGAAACGATGCAACCCACTTCCGCTCGAGCCCGTGAAATCGGAGGAGCTCAACACCTTGTGGAGGGCTTGGTCGCGATCGGAGGTGGCTTCTGGGGCGCCGTCGGCGGCGAACTGCCAGTCCATGCCGAGCGCCTCCTCTTCGATCGCAGCGCGGGCAGCGGCCGCGGCCGCTTCGTCTTCTGCCCCTGCGACCAGATACGCAACGGTTCGACGCGCTCGGCTCAGCGCGCGCTCGGGAACGCGGACCATGAGCTTCCGGGTTCGGCCGAACACCTTCCAATGAATGAATCGCGCGGAGTCACCGGGCACGTACCGACGGAGCTCCACCCGGTCTCCGTCTTCGAGGCCCATCGGGTGGGGATGCTCCTCGCCGCCGGTCAGCGAAGCCAGCACGGGCAAGCGGCGAATGCCGCCTAGGTGCGGCAGCACCTCGATCGGGCCGGGCTGCCGAAGCCGAAACGCGACACGCGAGAGGCCGAAAGCATCCTGGACCACGACCCGGCGGGTGACTTCCCCAATGATGCCGCGCCGCCCGAGCGTAACATGCTCGCGCAGCCGCCCGCGCTCGGGGGTCTGATCCGCGGTCGCATGTTCGGGAGACACCCACGCCCACCGAACTTGCACCAGAGGGAACCACCAGAGACTCGGAAGCGAAAATCCGGTCGGCAGTCGCATTCCCGTCTCGAAGGTCGAGGTCGACCACCCGATCGGTGCGCCGCGAAGGGCAAGACGGAGTCCAATACCGCTCGCCGAGACCGCGGTGCAGGACAACGCGAGGAGCCCAATGCCACCGTAGCCGAGCACGAGCAGGACCAAATCGAGCTTCTCGAACCCAAAGCTGAAGAGCGCGACGGCCGCCACGACGCCCAGGGCCATGCCGAGGGCGGTCAGCGGCCAGATGTCCGCCATGCGACGCCACGCAGCGCGCACACGGGGAGCAGCTCGTCGGACCGATGCAGGGAATACCTCGGACGGCTTCATGGTTGAGAGCGTGCCACGGGAGGGGTGTCTTGACAGCTCTAGAGCCTTGGCTACCCTCCGCCAGCCCTGGAAAAAACCGCCGTGGATCACACGCGAGGGAGTTTATGAGCGATGTGATGATCGAGGCACGGGACCTGACGAAGCACTACGGAACGGTCACCGCCCTCAAGAACGCAACATTTGAAGTCAAGCGCGGGGAGGTCGTTGGTTTTCTTGGCCCAAACGGGGCCGGCAAGACGACGACGATGAAGATACTCACGTGCTTCATCGCCCCGTCCGGGGGAACTGCACGCGTGGGCGGCGCAGACATCTTCGACGACCCGATCGCGGTCCGTGAGGCGATCGGGTACCTCCCAGAGAGCACCCCGCTCTACACCGAAATGCTGGTGCTCGAGTACCTCGAGTTCGCCGGCAAGATGCGCGGGCTGAGCGGCGAAGGGCTCCGGGCGCGGCTTCGCAAGGTCGTCGAGGAGACCAGCCTTGGCGACGTCATTGGCAAGAGCATTGGCGAGCTTTCGAAGGGCTTTCGGCAGCGCGTCGGGCTCGCCCAAGCGCTGATTCACGAGCCGCCGGTCTTGATCCTGGACGAGCCGATGAGCGGGCTCGATCCGAACCAGGCCGCCGAAATCCGTGAGCTCATTCGGGAAATCGGCCGAGAGCGGACCATCATCCTCTCCACGCACAACCTCGCCGAGGTGCAGGTGACCTGTGGGCGCGTCCTCATCATCTCCGAGGGGCAGCTCGTTGCCGACGACACCCCGGAAGAGCTCGCGGCGAGGGCCGGCAAGCCCCGTTTCATCGCGACGGTGCGGCGCAACGGCCACAGCCCAAGCGACATCCGCGACGCCTTCTCGAAGATCGGCGACGCCCAGAGCGTGAAGGATCGCGACGGAGGCGGGCCCAACGAGCTGCTCATCGAGGTGGTGCCCAAGGCCAACCAAGACCTTCGCGCCGATATCTTCCACGCGGCCGTCGGGGCCGATCTCGTTCTTCTCGGACTCGAACAGCGGGGAGAGAACCTCGAAGACATCTTTCGACAGCTCACCACCGGCGGGGCGGGGGCAAAACCATGAAACACATCCTCACCATCGGCGGCCGGCAGTTCCGGAGCTACTTCAACGGGCCGGTCGCATACATAGTCATCTGCATCGTCATGCTGACGCTCGGCTTCTTCTTCTGGAAGACGTTCTTTCTCTTCGGCCGCGCGAGCGCGCGCGAAATGTTCCGTTGGCTCGGCCTCATCCTCGTGTTCGCCCTGCCTGCGCTCACGATGGGTCTACTCGCCGAAGAAAAGCGCACAGGCACCATCGAGCTCTTGATCACGATGCCGGTCACCGAGGCCCAAGTCATCCTCGGTAAGTTCCTGGGGGTTTTCGGGTTGTACGCGGTGCTCCTCGCACTGACCCTGCCCTACCCGATGAGCGTAGCCACGCTCGGCGATCTCGATTGGGGCCCCGTCTGGGGCGGATACCTCGGCTTGCTCCTTCAGGGCTCGGCCGTGCTCGCGATCGGGCTGATGGCCTCGAGTTGGACGGACAACCAGCTGATCGCGCTCTTCGTCGCGTTGACTCTGAGTGTCTTCTTCTGGGTGCTCGACAAGTTCCTCGCTCTACTGCCGACCAACGCGGCTTCAGCGCTCGAGTGGCTCTCGTTCGACTACCACTTCCAAAGCATGGCGCGTGGCGTGCTCGACCCCCGCGACATCCTGTTCTTCCTTTCAGTGACGATCGTCGCGTTGGCCGCGGCGTTTCGGGCACTGGAATCGCGACGGTGGAGCTGAACGATGTCCTCGAAAGCACAAAAGCGCGCCGCCAGCGAATCGTTGATCTTCCTCCTAATCATCGTCGGCATTCTCATCCTGCTCAACGTCCTCGCCGCGTCATTCAGGTCTCCTCGAATCGATCTCACCCGAAACGGGCTGTTCTCGTTGGCGGAGGGATCGGAGCGATTGGCCGAAAACCTCACAGATCGAGTCGAGGTCACCGCCTACTTCACCGAAAACCTCCCTCCCCCCTTCAACGCGACCGAGCGCCAGGTGCGAGACTTGCTGTCGGAGTACGCTGCTGCGTCTGACGGGCAGATCATCGTCCACTTCGTCAACCCGAACGACGATGCCTCGCAGGAAGCCGCGCGTGCCGACGGCGTACAACCGGTGGCCCACCAAAAGATCGAAGAGGACCAAGTCGCCGTCGTGGAAGGCTACCGCGGGATGGTGCTTCGCCACCTCGACAGGAGCCGCACCATCCCGGTGATTCAGGACACCACTGGCCTCGAATACATCGTCACGTCGGCAATCAAGGAGCTCGTCGGAGAGCGGACCCCCATCGGCGTGATCGGCGGACACGGAAGCCCGAACCTCACCCAGGGGCTGACCAGCTTGCAATCAGTGCTGTCCCTCTACGACACCCGTGAGGTCGATGCGTCCCAAGAGATCGACCCGAGCCTCGCAGCGCTGTTGATCGTAGGGCCGCAAGAGGCTTTCACGGACGACGAGCTCCGACGCATCGACCAGTACGTCATGCGCGGCGGCTCGCTCGGCGTCTTCGGCGGCTCCCTCGGCGTCGAGCTCGGCGGCCAAACCGGTCCGTCGGCCCGACCAGTGGACTCCCGGCTCGACGGCCTGCTGAGCGGCTGGGGCGTAGAGCTCGGTTCGAAGATCGTAGCCGACGCTCAATGCAGCCGGGCGCCGATGCGGGGGCCGCTCGGCCTGCAGGTGCTAGTGCCCTACCCGCCGATCCCCGTGCTGCAGCTCGACGAGGCTCAGCTCCAACACCCCGTGATGTTCCGCCTCGCGTCTCCGATGCTGCCGTTCGTCGCACCGTTGCAGATCGGGGACGCGCCCGATGGCGCCACGCTCACCGTCTTGGCGCGATCCTCCGAGGACTCCTGGACGATGTCCGGACCGACGATCCCGCTCGAGCCGCGCAACCCGCGCGAGTGGGAGATGAGCGCGGAGGCTGGCCCCTTCGATCTCATGGTCGCGATCGAGGGCAAGCTCCCTTCGGCCTACGCAGCGCCGATCAATGAAGAGGCAGAGACCGCCATCCAGACCCCGCCGTTTTCGGAAGGCGACGCGCGTGTGCTGGTCGTCGGCACGAGCACCTTCCTCGAAGACTCGTTCATGCCGCCGCGGCCGCAGCAGGGCGAGGTTCAGATGAACGCAGCCTTGGCGCTCGCGCTCAACGCGATCGACTGGCTAGCCGCGGACTCCGATTTGATTGCGATTCGCGCCAAGACGATCGAAGAGCCGGCGCTCGACATCCCCGACTCGGTGCTGGCAGCGGAAGGCAGCGTCCTCGCTGCCGCCGAAGAAGGAGACGAGGACGGCCTGCAAGCCGGACTCGAAGAGCGGCGAGCCGCCATCGAGTCGTGGGATGCGAAGAAGCGCAGTTACCGTTGGCTCAATACGCTTGGCATCCCGTTCCTCGTGGCGTTGTTCGGGCTCTTCCGCTGGCGGCAGCGTTCGAACAAGAAGAAGACGCTCAGGCTCTGACGAAGAGGACGATTCGACATGGATTGGCGAAAGAACCGAATCGCGATTGGAGCAGGGGTGTTTGTCGCCCTGCTCGGCCTTACCCTGTGGGCGGTAAACCGTGGAGACCGGCAACCCACGAACGCCGCAGAAGTTCCATCCCTCAGCATCGACAAGGACGCGATCACCTCGATCGAGGTCACGCGACCCGGAGAGGAGACGGTGCTGCTGTCGAGCGTGGACGGGACCTGGCGGCTGGCGAAACCGCTGGACGCGGAAGCGGACCAGGGCAACGTGGAGGCGGCGCTGAACAGGCTGGCGGAGCTCGAGCTCGCGCGCATCGTGGCGACTCAACCCGACAACTATGCCCGCCTGCAGGTCGACGAGGCAAACGCGGTCGCGGTGGTCGTCCAGGCGGGCGACGAGACCGTCGCGACGCTGGCGATAGGGAAATACGCCGACGGAATGACGATGCTTCGCCTCGATGAGCGGACGGAGGTGTTCGGTGCGAGCGGCTCGCTCCGGTACGCCTTCGACCGCGAGCTCAAGGCGTGGCGAAACCGCCGGGTCGTCGCTGAAGAGGCCGACGCCGTGCAATCGATTCGGTTCGAGAGCCCCAACGGGACCTTTGCTTTCGAACGCGCGAAGGACGGATGGACACCGCTCGAAGGCGAGAAGGCAATCGGCGAGCTCGACCCGAAGAAGGTCACAGGGATCGTCGCGACTGCCGCTCGGCTCACTGCCTCCGGCTTCGCGGCTGAGGACGTCTCCGCGGCGCGTGCCGGGCTCACTGAGCCCAAGGCCGCCGTCACGATGACCTTCGCGGAAGGCACAGAGCCGATCGTCCTAGAGCTGGGCGACGCGACCGAAGAGCAAGGGGAAGTCTACCTTCAGCGTCGGGGCAATGGGACCGTCTACATCGTGTCCGAATACCTCGCGAAGCGTTTGCAGCCCGACAGCGAGGCCTTCGAGAAGGTCGATGCCCCAGAGGCCCCGCCACCCGCAATGCCGACGATGCCGGCAATGCCTCAGGGACAAGGTCAGCCGCAACTGCCGCCCGAAGTCATGCGCCAGATACAAGAGCAGATCCGCGCCCAACAACAACAGCAGCCCTAGGGAGTGCCGGCTCGGAGCCGGAAACCCGCGACCATCACGGCGCCCCACCCTACGAGAAACAGCAATCCGCCCAATGGCGTGATCGCCCCGAGCTTCGTCTGTCCCGTGACAGCCATCAGATAGAGGCTTCCGCTGAAGAGCGCGACCCCGCCGACAAACGACCAACCGGCCACGTTTGCGGCAACGCCCGCGCCGCGGTGCAGGAGCCAGGCCGCGACCGCGAGCGCGAGCGCGTGGGTCAAATGGTAGTGGGCGGCCGTATTCCACCACTCCAAGCGTTTGGCCGCATCGGGAAGACTCTGAAGGCGCGACTGCAGCCCGTGGGCCCCAAATGCACCCAAGGCGACCGCGCTAAAGCCGAGCAGCCCGGAGAGAATGACGAAGATCCTGGACATCACCCCAATGATGGGTCACTTGGGTGGCTGGAGCTACGACTCGGAGATGAGCGCAGATTTTGGCGTAAACCAAGGCCTGGTCGAAGAACAGTTTCTCAAATGGGTGGATAACCCTCTCGCCGTCGACACCGCGTGGCGCGAGTATTTCGAGAGCCTGGCACCGGCCGACCTCCCGCAGATCTCGAGCGCGGGGACTATTCTCGCGCCCGTCACTGCGGTCGGGATACTCAGCCCCGCACCGCGACCGGCCAGTGGAAACGGCGCGCCGCTACCTGACGCGGCGGACGCGGACCAGGGCGAAGAGGGACAGGTGCGCAATTCCGTGTTTCTCCCGGCAACGGCGGAGACAGCTCTCGAGCCGCTGCTCCCGGACAATCCTGCGATCGTGGCGCGAACGTCGATCCCCCCTTCATCCGAAGTGTTGGCCGCCACCGAGCTCCAGGCGCGCTTGTCCGCGTTGATCAATGCGTATCGCGTCCGCGGGCATTTGTTCGCGAACCTCGATCCGCTCGGCCTCAATCGCAAGCTCCCGGAGGACGACTTCGTCTTGAAGCGCTACGGATTGGCACACGTCGATCCCGATACCATCTTCTCGACCGGCGACCTCGCAGGGCCTGCCAACGAGCCGCTCCGCTCCATCGTCGCGCGACTGACAGACACATACGCGCGGACGATCGGCGTCGAGTACACGTTTCTCGAGAAGCGCGAAGCCCGCAACTGGCTCCGCGACCGCATGGAGCTGACGGGCAATCATATCGATCTCAGCCGCGAGCAGCAGATCCGAATCCTAACCAAGCTCACCGACGCCGAGATCTTCGAGCAATTCCTGCACACGAAGTACACGGGCGCGAAGCGGTTTTCGCTCGAAGGCGGGGAGAGCGTGATCCCAATGCTCGACATCCTCACGGAGCGAGCGTCGGAGCTCGGCGTCGAGGAGATGGTCATCGGCATGGCCCACCGCGGCCGGCTCAACGTGATGGTCAACATCATGGAGATGAACGTCCGGCAGATCTTCGCAGGGTTCGAGGACGACGACCCGGAGGCGTACGTAGGGCGCGGCGACGTGAAGTACCACCTCGGCTACTCGCTGGATCGAAAGACCGCGAGCGGAAACGACATCCACATGACGCTCGCGTTCAACCCGAGTCACCTCGAGTTCGTGAACCCCGTCGTCGAAGGCCGCGTCCGCGCAAAGCAAGATCGCAAGGGCGACCTAGCACGGGCCACGGTTCTGCCGCTTCTGATCCACGGGGACGCCGCGTTCGTCGGCCAAGGCGTGGTTGCCGAGACCCTGAACCTCAGCCGGCTTCCAGCCTACGAAACGGGCGGTACGATCCACGTCGTCGTCAACAACCAGATCGGCTTCACCACCAATCCCGAGGACTCGCGTTCGACATCGTACTGCACCGACATCACGCGGATGCTCCGCTGCCCGGTGTTCCACGTCAACGGAGAAGATCCCGAGGCCGTCGCGCAAGCGGTTACGCTCGCCACGGAATACCGGCAGCGCTTCCACGGCGACGTCGTTCTCGATCTCTTCTGCTACCGAAAGTACGGCCACAACGAAGGCGATGAGCCGCGCTTCACGCAGCCTGAGATGTACGCCGCCATCGACAAGAAGAAGACCGTGCGCGAGGTCTACGTCGATCACTTGATCAAGAGCGGGACGCTCACATCGGAGAAGGCCGAAGAGATCAAGGTCCGGCGCCAGCTAGACCTCGAGAATGCACTCGAGGACACCCGCAAGAACGGGAACTACAACCTGATCCCAGCGTCGATGCTCGGTGTGTGGGAGGGCTACCGTGGCGGCAGCGACTTGGACGTCCCGGACGCAGACACGCGCGTGCCACGCGAGGAGCTCGACCGGATTCTCGACGCGATGACGAGCTACCCCGACTGGTTCACCCCGCATCCACGGATCCAGCGTTTCGTACTCGACAAGCAGCGCAAGGTGCTCGAGTCCGGCGAAGGCGTCGACTGGGGCACGGCGGAAAACCTCGCGTTCGGTACGCTTCTGGTGGAGGGGACTCGCTGCCGCTTGACGGGTCAGGACGTTCGGCGCGGCACGTTCAGCCATCGCCATGCGGTGATCTTCGACAAGAACACCGGACGCCGGTACACGCGACTGGGCCACTTGAGCCCCGATCAAGCACACCTGGAGATCTACGACAGCCCTCTTTCCGAGGTGGGCGTGGTTGGCTTCGAGTGGGGCTACTCGCTCGACTCTCCGGACGCGCTCGTGTGCTGGGAGGCGCAGTTCGGTGACTTCGTGAACGTCGCTCAGGTGATCGTCGACCAGTTCATTTCGTCATCGGAAGACAAATGGCATCGTCTAAGCGGCCTGGTGATGCTGCTCCCACACGGCATGGAGGGGCAAGGCCCCGAGCACTCGAGCGCCCGCCTCGAGCGCTTCTTGCTCCTCTGCGCAGAAAGCAACATGCAGGTTGTGAACCTGACGACCCCCGCGCAGCTCTTTCACTGTCTTCGGCGCCAAGTGATTCGGCCATGGCGCAAGCCGCTCATCGTCATGAGCCCGAAGAGCTTGCTGCGCCACAGGCGCGCGATCAGCAACATGGACGAGCTCGCGGACGGTTCGTTCCAGCGCATCATCCCGGACGACCCGGCGATCGATCCAGAGAAGGTAAGACGCGTCCTCCTCTGCAGCGGCAAGATTTACTACGACATCCTCGATCGCCGCGAACAGGAAGGCCGCGAGGACGTCGCGATACTCCGGGTCGAGCAGCTCTACCCACTACGCGCGAGCGAGCTTCAGGAGCGACTCGCGCCTTACGCCCGCGACGTCGACCTCGTGTGGGTGCAAGAGGAGCCCTGGAACATGGGCGCTTGGTACTTCATGCGCGCCCGCCTCCCCGAAATCCTCGGGAGCGACACCCCACTCCGTTGCATCGCCCGCCCCGAAAGCGCCAGCCCCGCCACCGGATCGGGCGCCTCTCACAAGCTCGAACAAAAGATGCTGATCAACGAAGTGTTCGCGTAGGGGAACGCGGCGAGAGGTACCCAAGGGGCACCTTCGCATGGCGCTTCAAGGCCCGGAGACTCGGTCGCGACGCACGTGCTCGGGAGCGGGTCCCGCTCGGCCTTCCCCATACGGCGGCACACAACTCGCCTCCCGCCCACTCCCTGTGCCGCGCATCCCGACCGATTCTCCTCCATACGCAACTCCGCAATCCACCAGGCCCCACTCCACCCGCGGCAGCGCGAGCCCGAAGGGCGAAGCCCGGCGCGAACGCGCCGCCAAGCCCCAAAGGGGCGCGGAGGCACGCTGCCCACTCGCGTGAGAGTGATGCCGAACTACGCGGTGGGGGTGGGCGGGTGGACACTAACCAAACGCTCGAGCTTTCGAGCCCACTCGCGTCCACATACCTCCCGACGCCAATCGCGTTTCGCTGACGCTCGCGCTGGCGCTGGCGCTGGCGCTGGCGCGGAACGCTGGCGCTGGCGCTGGCGCGGAACGCTGGCGCTGGCGCGGAACGCTGACGCTGGCGCTGGCGCTGGCGCTGAACGCTGGCGCTGGCGCGGAACGCTGGCGCTAACGCGGAACGCTGACGCTGGCGCTGACGCTGGCGCTGGCGCTGGCGCTGGCGCTGGCGCTGGCGCTGGCGCTGGCGCTGGCGCTGGCGCTGGCGCTGGCGCTGCTAGAAAAAAGGCCCCGTCCGAAGAGGGGGCCTTCAAGTGTCTACTTCTGCGTGTTTACCGAAATCTGCTTCGGCGTCGGCGCTTCCTTTTTGGGGAGCCTCAGTTCGAGGACGCCGTCTTTCAGGTCAGCGCTGATGCTGTCGGTATCGACCGTCTCCGGAAGACTGAACGAACGAGAGAAGCTGCCGTAGTGTCGCTCGACACGGCGGAACGTTCCTTCCTTCTCTTCCTTCCGGACATTTCGCTCGCCACGCAAGGTGAGAACGTTCTTCTCGACGTCGACCTTGACGTCCTCGGATGACAGACCTGGAACTTCAGCGTCTACGTAGAAAGCATCGTCCTCCTCGCGAATGTCGACCGCGACTCGAAACGCCTGCTTGGAAAGCCCCTTGCCACTGAAAAAGTGGTCTTGGAGCCGATTCATCTCTTCAAATGGATCCCAACGAACCAACATGATGGACTCCTCCGTCGACCTGCACGCGCAGGTCCGGTGATGGTCGAAGAGCAAGCTCGGCGAGACCATCACGCTCAAGCTGCCTTCCAACGATGGCAGCAAGCTAAGCATGGAAATTGGGGTGTCAATACTCTCGAATTGACTGCTATTTCGTGCGCGATAGGCTACGAGTAGATGAAGCTTTTTCAGCTCGTTCTCCTGCTGGCGCTCTCGGGTGGGACGTTGCCGGCCGGTTGTGTTGAAGATGTCCGCTTCAACCCATCGGGCTGCGACGTGCATGTGCGCGGCCGCTGGCGCGTCGATGGGCAGGACCCCACGGAGGATACCTGCGGAAACATCGAGCTGGTCGAGCTCGCGATCATCAACGACGACGAGACCCAGTTCTGGGCCGCGCCGGAGTTCACTCTTCTCTGCGATGCCGAGAACGACTCGAACGCGGTCGTGATCGATGGCGGCGCGTATCTCGACACCGAGATCGTCACGCGAAACCGCTGTGGCGACACAGGCAAGATCCTGGAAGATCCTCAGCCGCCGGCTCCGCCGAACGAATACAAATCACGCTGGCGCGCCACGACGGCGCTCAAGTTCGTGGTGGACTGCTCGCCAATCGTCGCGACGCCGATATCCGACGCCGACGGAGGAATGGTCCTCGACCTCGGCACTATCGACTTCCAAACACGGGACGGTGGAGTAGTGTGCCCAGGGCCCTGAAAGTTGCCAGCGCGCCCCGAGGTCACTAGACAAAGATAGTGTTTCGCTTTCCGCCACTGACGCCGTTCGTCAAGAAGCTCCTGATCGCGCTGTTCGGCGCCTGGATCGTGGAGATCTTGCTGCAGAACTGGGCGGGAGTGCCGATCATCGAGGTCCTCGCGCTCAACACCGGTAGCCCGGGCGTCGCGACATTGTGGCAGCTCGGGACCCATGTCTTTGCGTTTTCGACCTCGCCCCAGGCCGTGTTCTCGATGCTGATCACCCTCGTCTTCCTCTGGTGGATGCTGGCTCCCTTCGAACAACGCTTCGGACAGAAGCGAACCATCCAACTCTGCGTCGTCAGCGCGCTCTCTGCCGCGCTGCTCGGCCTCCTCGTGGGAGTCCTGGTGCCCAACCCCACGCCACTCTACGGAGCGCAAGCGATCATCCTCGGCGCAATCGCCGCGTTCGCCTGGTCGTATCGAGGACAAGGCCGAATGAGCTTCTTCGGCGTCATCGACATGAAGCCGGTCCACATCATCTACCTCGTACTTGCGCTCAGCCTGTTGATGTTCCTCACCTCCGGCGACGCTGTACATCTCGCCGCCGACCTCGGCGCCATAGGCGGCGGCGTAGGGTTCATCGAATGGCTGAGGCGGCCTCCCAAGAGACGACGGCGTCCGAAACGGCGCAAGAAGAAGAGCTCGTTCGACGTCGTCCAGGGTGGTCGCGCCGACGAGCCGCGCTGGCTAAACTAGCGTCATGCGCGCGCTCACGAGTGTTGGGGCCTTCTGCATGCTGCTCGGCTGCTCGTACGGAGGGACCGAGGCGGTCGCCCTCCTGTACGACGCCTGTTTCGACGTCAACGATTGCGTCGAGGGCGCGACGCTCTGCGATGAGCTCGCCGTCGAGTTCTCGGGCCTCGAGTACGTCAACGGGATCTGTACGACCGAGTGCTCGGCCGAAGGTGTGGCGTCCGACGACTGCTCGCGCGCGCTCATCGGGCGCTTCGGGAGTTGCTATCCGTCTAGCATCGCGGGCGGCATCGACGACACCCTGGTTTGCTTCGAGCCCTGCGACACCGACGCCAGTTGCCTCGTCGGTTTCCGTTGCCTTGGCGCGATCGATCTCTGCGGCGCGGACCTCAGCGACTGCCCGGTAGACTCGTTCGACGCGATTTGCGTTCCGGGACCCAGCTGATCGTTTTGAAGCTCTTCGCCTCAACCCGTGCTACCCCAACGGCCATGAGCATGTGCCGATCTCCAAGGTGGGCTGCCATGCTGGTCGTGTTTGGAGCTACCGGGGCGCTGCTGGGCTGCCCGGGGCGCAAACAGGTGCCCTTCGGGCTCCAGGACGCAGGGGCGGCGTCCGACGCAGCAACCACCGACGAAACCGTGGAAGCACCGGCTCTCCCCGTTGGGGAGCCCTTCGCGCCGGATCAGGTCGAGATCCCTGTTGGTGAGTCCGCTCTCGTTCTCCAAAAGGGATATGCGCTGAGCGCCCTGCAAATCGATCTCGACGGCAGCGAGCCACTCGACGTCATCGCGGTGTCGGCCGACCCGCAGGAAGTACGACTGCAGGCCGCATTTCAACGGGGGCTCAGCGTGGCAGCGGAGCCAATCGATTCGTTCCTGGTGCCAAGTCACTGCAAGGACGCGAAGGCAGAGATCCAACAACTCTCGGCATCGTTGGTGTCCGTGCAGGTCGAACACGCGTGCGAAACCGGCAACCGAACCAACGTCTGGTTGCTCACGGTCGAAGCGCAGCCGCGCGTGCGTGAACGCATCACGGTTCTGCCGCCCAACGAAGGATCATTATCTCCGATTTCGCTCGAGCTTGGCGCCGAGGACCGAGATGCCGACGGCTACGAGGATGTCGTAGCGAACGTTCACATTGGCGAGGTCGTTGTCCCCCTCGCGTGGTTGAATAGGCCCGGCGGTTTCGCCCGAGACGCGTCGCAACCCGAAGCCACCTTTCGATTGCTAGCGGACGACGCTTGGGCGTTCCTCGATTCGGATCCCGCGGGCTCCGAGAAGCGTGCGCGCGGTGTCCTCGATGCCTTCGTCGCGCTCTGCAGAGAGAGCGGTGCCGCCAGAATCGGGCTCGCCGGTACGCAAGGCATCCAGTGCCAACAGTCCCAAGCCGCACCGCGCGCGGTTGCTGTCGCCACGATAGCGGCGATTCGGCGAGGCACGTTCATCCGTGCGCTCGAGCTTCAGCGCTGGTGGAACAGGAGCGACATGCGGCCGACGGCCGAAGAGCAAGCTTTGGTACAGAGCGCTTGGCAAAAGGCCAAAGGAAGCGCGCGGGCTAGCTGGCGACTGCTCGGCAAGGAGAGCTCCACGGCTAGCCTCTACTTCGTGGACGACGACACGCTGATCGTCGATGGCTTCTCGCCAAAATCGGTAACGCTCAGCACTCTAGCCACGACGCGCATTCCGAAGACCTCGGTCGTGCCGCCCACACGAAGCCCGAGCGGTCGTTTCGCGGTTCGAGGGGTCCGCGTAACGTGCGCAGGGTTCGAAGCCGAGGTGGGTCTGCTGCTCGGAAAGCGTACGCACCGCGTGCTCATCGAACGTCGCGCGGGCACCGTCCCGTGCCAGACACCGATCGACCGACCAACGTCGGTGTTCGAGTGGGCGGTCCTCGGATGGGCTCCTCAGGGCTTGATCGCCGCGTCCGGCGATCTGCTCAGAGTGGTGCCGCTGAACGAGCTCGCCAAACCAGCCGGCCGCCCAATCGACCTGGCCCCGGGCAGCCCGTTGCCGGCGCCCGTTCTAGGCACGCGCATCACACCGAATGGGGGACGCTACGTGATCCCGCACGGAGAAGGCGTCGTCGTTCGAGATTGGCGCAAAGGTGGCGCAGGCCTTTGGCTTCGACCCGCCGACTGGGACGCGGTCCCCGGAGCGCTTCGAGGCCTGGCGATCAGCCCGGATGGCAAGCGCATTGCGCTTCAAAAAGGCAGCGAAATTCGGCTGCTCACCTGGTAGCGGAGGCCGACTGTGACGACGGATCGGCGGTGGTATAGTCCGGGCGCTTTGCGCCTTCTTCCGCACCACGCGTGGGCTCTCGTTCTGCTGCTTGCGGTGGCGGCGTGTAGTGGTCCGCGGGCGAAACCCTCGACGCCGTGTATGTCCGACGCCGAGTGCCGCACAGACCGAATATGCCACGAAGGCAAGTGCCGTTTCGTGGAGGAGGTCCTCGCTGAGCTCGCAATGCCGCCAGCGCCCGACACGCCCGGGGTCATGCCGCGAAGCGCCAACGGGTTCATGGGCGATGCTGCGCACACCGGGCGAAGCGAGAACCGGGGGCCGTCGACGCTGCCATCGCCGGCTTGGCGATACCAGACTGGCGCGCGCGTCTTCGCCTCTCCGGTCGTCGGGAATGACGGCACGATCTACGTCGGCTCACTCGACGGGCAGTTCGTCGCACTCAACCCCGACGGCTCATTGAAGTGGCGCTACTCTGCAGGTCAGAAGATCTACCCGAGTGCGTTGGTCGCCGGAACCTCGGTCATCTTCGGAACACATCAACGAGAACTGGTCTCTTTGTCGCTCGACGGACAACCGCGTTGGAAGCTGCCGATGGAAGACGTGGTCGACGCCTCGGCGACCCTCGGCCCGGACGGGAGGGTCTACATCGTTGCCAACGGTGCCTACGCCGTGGATCTGCTCGGCCGCCTGCATTGGCACAAGCCGACGGCGGGCCACGTGCGAACCGCTCCGGTCATCCATCCCGCCCGTCTCATAATCATCGGCACGACCGAGGGCACCCTCGTCGCCCTTCGGCCCGATGGAAGCGTCGCCTGGGATGTGCCGCTCGGCGGAGCTATCGAGGGCGCCGCCTCGGTGGACGACGACGGCAAGATCTACGCCGGCACCGTCCGTGGAGAGATCATCCAACTCGACGAATCGGGTGATGTGAAGTGGCGCTTCGAGACCGGAGACGAGGTGCGTGCTACGCCGGCGCTCGCGCGCGACGGGACTATCATCGTCGGCTCGTACGACCGGCATGTGTATGCCATCACCCCCAGCGGCCAGCTTCGCTGGAAGGTGGCCACCGGAGGCCGAGTGAGAGCCTCCGCTCGCATCGATGCGGATGGTCGCATCTACGTGGGCTCACAAGACAACTTCCTCTACTGTATTGACCGAAATGGTGTCGTGCTTTGGCGGCACAACGTCGGCCAAGACGTTGATTCCACGGTGGAGATCGGAGCCGATGGAACACTCTATTTCGGCTCTGATGACGGCGGGGTTCATGCCCTTCGATAGGAAACGATGAAAGACAACCTCCCGACCCAAGACGAGATCCTGCAAGTTCTGCAATCACATGCACCCCGCGCCATGCACGTCGGCGAGCTCTGCGGCCGCCTCAAGGTGCCGCGGAGCGACAAGGACGAGATCATACGGCGACTCCTGGTGCTGGCCGCGGACAACTTGGTGCGGGAGATGCCCGGCCTACGGTTCCGCTCCCTGCAAGGAGCCAAGAGCGAGAAGCGGGGTCGCGAGAAGACGAAGACGACGACGACGCGGGGTCGAGGGCGTAAGGCGCAGGAGAGACTCGAGCTCGCGACGGCCGCAACTCCGGCCGTCGAAGGGCGGCTCACCATGACCCGGCAAGGCTACGGGTTCGTGAACGTCTACGACGGCAGCCCCGACGTCTTCATCCCACCGGACGCGGTTGGCCCTGCACTGCAGGGTGACACCGTGCAGATCCGCGCGCGTCCCTCACCCAAAGGGCGCGAGGGGCATGTCGTGGGGATCGCCCAGCGTCGTCCCAAAGAAGTCACCGGAACCCTCCAACCGCGAGGTCGCGGGCTGATCTTCGAACCCGACGACGAACGACTCCGTTCGCCGATGCGCGTAGTCGGCGATGTTCCGAAGGCCGCTAAGAAGGGCGGCGTCATGCTCGCTGAGATTGTGGGCTTTCCACAACGTAGCGAAGACCGGCCGGAAGTACGCATCCTCGAAGTGCTCGGAGCTCAGGGTGTCGCACGCATCGAAGTCGAGAAGATCAAGATTCGCGAGGGCATCCGTGAAGCGTTTCCCGAGGAGGTCGACCACGAGGCGGCGGCACTCCCGCCGAGAGTCGATCGGGACGTGGCAAGCCGTCGGGAGGACTTGCGGGACATCGACTTGGTCACGATCGACCCGGAGACCGCGCGGGATCACGACGACGCGATTTGGGTGGAGCGCGAGGGGGATGGGTTCAAGCTCATCGTCGCCATCGCAGACGTGTCGCACTACGTGCCGGAGGGAAGCGCGATGGACCGCGAGGCTGTGACTCGCGGAAATAGCGTCTACCTCCCGGACCGCGCGATCCCGATGCTCCCGCCAGAGCTTTCGACGAATCTTGCGTCGCTCATTCCCAATCGCGATCGGCTGTGCATGGCGGTCGAGATGCACATCGATGAGAAGGGGCACGTAGCGTCGCACCGCATCTTCGAAGGGCTCATGCGTTCGCACGGCAAGCTCTCGTACGACGGCGTCGCACGGGCGCTCGGACTGACGGAGGAGGGGCCGCACCAACCCGCCGCTGACAAGCGCGTCGCCTCCCTCGAGGTCTTACTCGACCTCTCGAAGCGCCTCCGGCAACGGCGGCTCAAGCGAGGTGCGCTCGACTTCGATCTGCCGGAGGGCAAGGTAGTGCTCGACGAGCACGGCGAGCCCGAAGCCATCGTTCAGTCACGCAAGGACCCAGGGATTCGGCAAGCCTACCGGATCGTCGAAGACATGATGCTCGTCACCAACGAGACGGTCGCGGCTCACATCAAGCGGCACGCCGCGCCGGGCGTCTTCCGTGTACACGGCAAGCCCGACAGCGAGCGAATCTCGATGTTTTGCCAGGTGGCGAAGTCGTTTGGTTACGAGCTCGACGAGGAGTCCGCTGCGACTCCGAAGCAGCTCAGCCGCTTCTTGCGTCGAATCGACGGTACGAACGAGGCGCCGCTGCTCCGCTATCTCTTGCTCCGCGCGATGCAGCAGGCAATCTACGACACCGATCCGAGCGAAGGGCACTTCGCGCTCGCCGCCAAGGACTATCTGCACTTCACGTCACCGATTCGGCGCTACCCCGACTTGCTCGTACATCGGATCATCCGCAGCATGCTTCACAATGAGAGCCTCGACTCGGCGTCGCTGCGACCTCGGCTGCAACGGCTTTCTGCAAAGGCGAGTGAAGCCGAGCGGCGGGCCATGCTCGTCGAACGCGACGTCGTCGATGTGTATCGGGCGATCTACATGCAGGATCACGTCGGAGAAGTGCTCGACGGACGTATCGCGGGCTTCGCGCCTTACGGGATCTACATCCAGATCGACGACCCGTATGTCAGCGTGCTGCTGCCGTTCGAGCAGCTCGACGATACGTTCGAGCCCGACGATCTCGGAATTCGGCTGATCGGAGCCAGGACCTCCAAGATCTTCACGATGAATGATCCGGTCACGGTGAGGATTGAAGACGTCAACGTTCAAACTCGGGATGTGGTCGGCTCCCTCCTCGATCATCACGTGGCCGAGGCGCCGACCGAGGCGCGACGGCGACAGCGACGCCCCGACGACAAGCGCCAGGCCGAGCGCCCGCGCGGCCAGAAGCCGAGGCGTAACGAGCCGCGGAAGCGACGGCGTCAAACTCGCAAGCGATGAGTCGAAGAAAGCGCCACTCCGTCCAAGTCCGAGAGCTGATCGCGAAGAAACGCGACGGTGGCGCGCTCACCGAGGGCGAGCTCACGGGGCTCATCGACGGGTTCATGGATGGCTCGGTCGCCGACTACCAAATGAGCGCGTTTGCAATGGCGGTCTTCTTTCGCAGCATGAGCTTCGAAGAAACCGTTGCGATGACTCTCGCGATGCGAGACAGCGGTACGGTCATCGACTTGAGCCGTTTGGCTGCGCCCAAAGTCGACAAGCACTCGACCGGCGGAGTTGGTGACAAGGTCAGCATTTGCCTGGCTCCGTTGGTGGCTTCATGCGGAGTGGCCGTGCCGATGATGAGCGGCCGCGGGCTCGGCCACACCGGCGGCACGCTCGACAAGCTCGAAGCCATTCCGGGATTTCGTATCGGCCTTTCCGTCGCCGAGTTTCGTGCGCAGGTACGGAAGATAGGCTGCGCCCTCATCGGACAGACCGGCGACTTGGCGCCAGCAGACAAGCGCCTCTATGCGCTTCGGGACGTCACGGCAACGGTCGAGTCGATTCCGCTGATCACGTCGAGCATCCTCTCGAAGAAGCTCGCCGAAGGGATCGACGCGCTCGTGCTCGATGTCAAGGTCGGCCGAGGGGCCTTCATGAAGACGGAGGCCGACGCACGAGCGCTCGCTCGTTCCTTGGTGCGGGTAGGCCGCCTCGCGGGCAAGCGCGTTTCCGCTCTTTTGACGGACATGAGCTCTCCCATCGGCTTCACCGTAGGGAACGGACTCGAGACGGCCGAGGCACTCGAAGTGCTCCACGGCGCAGGACCTCAGGACCTCCAGGAGCTCACCTACGCACTTGGAGCGGAAATGCTTCGGGCCGCGGGGATCGCCAAATCGAAAGGCGCAGCGGAGCGTATGCTCCTACAGGCGGTCCGGGACGGCAGGGCCGCTCGTAAGATGACCGAGATCGTGCTCGCGCAAGGTGGCGATGTGAGGGTCGTCGACGAGCCAGATCGATTGAAGCTCTCGCGCCATCGACAGACAGTCACTGCACCGAGCGACGGATTCGTCAGCGGGATCGACCCACTGGAAGTGGGCCACGCATCGATGGCACTAGGGGCCGGGCGTGCGCGGGCGGAAGATTCGGTCGATCCCGGGGCCGGGATCCGATTGCACGTCCGCCCCGGTGATCGCGTGCGAGCCGGAGACGCACTGGCAACGCTCTACTCGGCGAAGAAGCCGCGGCTCGGGCCGGCGGCTCAGCGGACGGCCGCTTCGTTCCGGATCGGACGGCGTGCGCCGCTTACGCCGAGCCGCATCATTGCGACGATTCGCCGATGATGATGCTAGCTCTGCAGGCGCCTCACGAGATCTAAGGCATTGTAATCCCTGGAGTAATGCCGCGAGATAGGCAGCGCTGCATCAACGCACTTCGAGCGAAACATCTCCGCTGCAGGAGCGTACCTCGGGTCATGACGCACGCTTTGCTTTCGGATTGCTACCGGTGATCGCTTTGGCTAGCGTGGTTTTCATCGACCCGGGGGTACGGAATTGATCCGTGACGCCGCGTTGCATCACCGGGGGCCGACAGCGTGGTCCAGATGCTCATAAGAAAGAGGTAGTTGCACATGAACTCAGCACTGAAGCACACGATGATCGCCATGGCGACCGCGGCTCTGACCATGTCCGCCGGCTGCAAGTCGGACGACGGGCCAGAGGCTTCCGAGACGACCGCTGGAGCCGAAGCTGCTGCGGCGACGACCGCGGCGAAGGCCGAAGGCTCCTGCGGCGAAGGCTCCTGCGGCGAAGGCTCCTGCGGTGGCGCCACGGAAGAGGGCGAAGCCTCTTGCGGTGAAGGCTCCTGCGGCGGCGAGAAGTAAGCATTCGTCGGGCTGCCGGAGATCGTGCAGCATGATTTGAAGGCCGCGGCGGCTCGTGTCGCCGCGGCCTTTCGTTTGAAAGATGATGAATCGAGACATCACGGGAATCGGCATCGGGCTTCGCTACGACCTTGCAACGGAGCTACTGGAACGACGACCGGCAACGGTCTCATGGGTGGAGATTCATCCGGAGAACTACCTCGACCGGGGCGGTCGGTATCAGGAAATGTTGGAGCTCGCACGTCGAGATTGGGCTGTCATCACGCACGGCCTAAGCACGTGCCTGGGCGCGCCCGAGCCGTTCGACTCGGCCTACCTTCGTCAGCTCGGCGCGTTTCTGTCGGAGCTCGAGATCCCTTGGCACAGCGAGCACTTGTGCTTGGGCGGGGTCGGAGACCGCTTCTTCCACGACCTGTTGCCTCTTCCTTTCACTGAAGAAGCTGCCGCCATCGCGTCACAGCGATTGATCGAGGTGCGCGATGCGATCGACTCACCGTTAGCTCTCGAGAACGTGAGTTACTACGCGCCCCAGGGCACCGATGGCCTTGCGGAAGCCGACTTCGTGGTCGATGTGCTCGATCGCTCGGATGCAAAGCTACTTCTCGACGTCAACAACGTCTACGTCAACAGCCGCAACTTCGACTTCGACCCGAAAGCGTACATCGACAAGATACCGAAAGAGCGCGTCGTTCAGATTCACGTTGCAGGGCACCATGTGCGAGACGACGGCCTTCGGATCGACACCCATGGCGAACCTGTGCCTGAAGACGTCTACCAGCTGCTCGACTACACCCTGCGGAAAATCGGCGCCGTGCCCGTGCTTCTCGAACGAGACAACAACATTCCGCCACTCGACGAGCTGCTCGCGGAAGTTGACGAGCTCTGGACGATCTATCGCAACGCTACGGAGGGCAGCGATGCTGGCTGAAACCGCAAGAGCGATCCAGCGCGTGTGTTTCGACTCGGAACCGAGCGAAGCGGACCTCGACCTTCTTGGCTCGCGTGACCGGTGGCTGGTGTACCGGAGCCTCGTTCGCACGAGGCTCATCGGTATCGTCGAAGCCGCCCTCCCCCGAACGAAGGCCGCGATAGGCGGCGATTCGCTCGGCCGGATCATCGATGAGTGGCTGAGCACGGGGGGTCCGAAGACCCGCTACTTCCGCCGTGTCCCGAACGAGCTCGCGGAGCTCGCCATCCCGATTTGGAGAGACAGCGCCGAACCTTGGGTTGCGGACCTTGCTCGCTACGAGATCACGATCTGGACCGTCCGGCACGCGCCCCCGGACTGCGTCCCGGGCGCCGAGTTCAGCTTCGAAACGCACCCAGTCGTCGGCACGGCCGTTGAGCTACTCTGCCTGGATCACCGGGTACATGAAGGGCCAGCTCCCGAAACCGGATACATGCGTGAACCCGTGATGCTTTGCATCTATCGCAACGCCAAGCACCGCGCGGTGCCCCAAGTCCTCAACCCCTTGGCCGCCGACCTGCTGAAGGCCTGGCAGCGAGGCGAGGAAACAGTCGCGGAGTCAGTTCAGCGCGTCGCAGCCGCTCACAACACGGAGATAGGCCCCGCCTTCATCGAAAAACTCTCCACCCTCATCACGAGATTCATCACCCAAGGCATTCTCTTGGGCGGGGATGCTGTCCCCTAGTAGCCTTCTACCTTGCTGATGATCTCGTTCATGATTTCGCGGGTGCCGCCACCGATCGGGTAGAGGCGCGCGTCGCGATAGAGCCGTTCGACGACGTACTCGCGCATGTAGCCATAGCCTCCATGGATCTGCACGGCTTGGTCGCACACCGCGGAACACGCGTCGGTCGCCGTATTCTTGGCCATCGCCGCGAGCGCCGGCGTCTGCTCGCCATTGAGATAGCGTGCGACGCACTCGCCGGTAAGCGATCGGGCAGCCGCGATCTGGGTCGCCATGTCGGCGAGCTTGTGACGGATGACCTGGAAGCCGGCGAGGTTCTTGCCAAAGGCATGCCGCTCCTTCGCGTACTGCACGGCTTCTCTGTAGGCGAGCTCAGCGATCGCCACGCACTGTCCAGCGATGAAGAGCCGCTCGGTCACGAAATTCATCATGATCATCAAGAAGCCTGCGCCCTCTTGGCCAATCAGGTTCCTGGCCGGAACGCGGCAGTCCTCGAAGGCCAACTCGGCCGTATCGCTCGCCCACCATCCCGTCTTCTTGAGCTTGCTCGAGACGCTGAAGCCCGGCGTGTCGCTCTCGATGACCAACATCGAAATACCGCCGTGCCCTTCGCCACCCGTCCGGACAGCGGCCGTTACGAAATCGGCGCGGCATCCAGAGGTGATGAAGGTCTTCGAACCGTTGACGATGTAGTGGTCGCCATCGCGAACCGCCTTCGTCCGAACCGCCGCGACATCGCTGCCGCCCCCCGGCTCGGTGATCCCTAGCGCGCTGACTTTTTCGCCCGTGAGCGCGGGCCGAACGAAGCGCTTCTTCTGCTCGTCGGTGCCGAACTTCACGATCGGCGGAATCGCGATTCCGAGGCTCCCCAACCCGACGAGTGTGCCAACCGACTTCCCCGCCAAGACCATCTCCTCCGAAGCGCAGAGGACGTGCGTGAGATCGCCGCCGTTGCCGCCGAGCTCCTCGGGGTAGCCAATCCCCAGGAAGCCCGCCTTCGCAGCGGTTTGATAGAGCTCCCGAGGGAACTCGTTGGCCTCTTCCCACTCGTGCGCGTGCGGAGCAATCTCGGCAGCAGCAAAGCGCCGAATCTGCTCGCGCAAGGCGCGGTGCTCATCCGTCTCGAACAGATAGCCCTTTTCCGGGGCTTCCATTCACTCCTCTGAGGCCGCGGCCGCGACTGGCTCTGGCTCGAGGATGGCCGGCGCCCGAGTCAGCGGCTGTACCGCATCGTCGTCAACCGTCATGTCGATCTTGTTGTAGGCGCCGAGGCCGGTGCCAGCTGGTAACAGTCGGCCCATGATGACGTTCTCTTTGAGACCGCGGAGCTCGTCGACCTTGCCACTGATGGCTGCCTCGGTGAGCACCTTCGTCGTCTCCTGGAACGACGACGCGCTGATGAACGAATCGGTCGAGAGCGACGCTTTGGTGATGCCGAGCAAGAGCGGCTCCGCCACCGCGGGCTGCCCGCCCTTGGCGATGACGCGCTCGTTCTCGCGCTCGAAGACGGTCTTCTCGACCTGCTCGTCCGGAAGGAAGCGGGTGTCGCCCGTCTCCTTGATGCGAACACGGCGGAGCATCTGGCGAACGATGACCTCGATGTGCTTGTCATTGATCGCAACGCCCTGCAGTCGGTACACCTGCTGGATCTCATCCACCAACCAGGCTGCAAGCTCCTTCTCGCCTTTGACTTTGAGGATGTCGTGCGGGTTCGCAGGACCATCCATCAACGGCTCACCGGCCCGTACATGGTCACCGTCCTTCACGGTGAGGTGCTTGCCCTTAGCGATGAGGTACTCTTTCGGCTCACCGACCTCCGGCGTGATCACGACCTTGCGCTTGCCCTTGGTGTCCTTGCCAAAGGCGACGATACCGTCGATCTCGCTGATGATCGCGTGGTCCTTGGGCTTGCGCGCCTCGAAGAGCTCCGCGACACGCGGAAGACCACCGGTGATGTCCTTCGTCTTCGTGGTTTCGCGCGGGATCTTCGCGATGATCTCACCAGCTTCGACGGTCTGTCCGTCCGCTGGGATGATGTTCGCCCCGACCGGAAGGAAGTAGCGCGCCATGTTCTCGCCAGCGCCCGTCTTCATGGTGTCACCCGTGTTGGGGTCCTTGACCGACACGCGCGGACGCGCGCTTGGATCGCGAGACTCGATGATGACGCGCCTCGAAAGACCGGTCACCTCGTCGAGCTTCTCTTCCATGGTCACGGCTTCGACAACGTCGCCGTACTTCACGACACCATCGACCTCGGTCAGGATCGGAATGGCATAGGGGTCCCACTCGGCAAGCAACGTGCCGCGCTCGACCTTGTCGCCCTCCTTGACCTTGACGAACGAGCCGTAAGTCAGGCTGAAGTGCTCGCGCTCGCGGCCCGACTCGTCGATGACGGCCACCGCACCATGCCGGTTCATGACGACAACCGTGCCATTGCGCTTCGTCACGAGCTTGGCGTTCTCGAACTTCACGATGCCACCCGAACGCGTCTCGATGGAGCTCTGCTCGATCTTGCCGCGCGCGGCCGCACCACCGATGTGGAACGTACGCATGGTGAGCTGCGTGCCAGGCTCACCGATCGACTGCGCGCCGATGATGCCAACGGCCTCGCCGATGTTCACGTCGTAGCCACGACCGAGGTCACGGCCGTAGCACATCGCGCAGACTCCGCGACGGTTCTGACAGGTGAGCACAGAGCGAATCAAGACGCGCTCGATGCCGGCCGCTTCGATACGGGCCACCCGTACTTCATTGATCTCTTCGTTGGCCTGGACGAGTGCTTCGTCGGTCACTGGATCGGTGATGTCTTCGAGTGCAATTCGACCGAGCACACGCTCGCCAAGCGGAGTTACGACCTCGCCGCCCTCCTCGAGCTTGCTCACCCAAATGCCATCGAGTGTCTCGCAGTCGTAGTCTGTGATGACGCAATCCTGTGCGACGTCGACGAGACGACGCGTGAGGTAGCCGGAGTTCGCCGTCTTGAGAGCGGTGTCGGCCAGACCTTTACGCGCACCGTGTGTCGAGATGAAGTACTGCAACACCGTTAGACCCTCACGGAAGTTCGCAGTGATGGGCGTCTCGATGATCTCACCGGATGGCTTGGCCATGAGGCCACGCATGCCGGCCAGCTGACGAATCTGCTGGTTCGAGCCACGAGCGCCGGAGTCGGCCATCATGAAGATCGAGTTGAAGCTCGGCTGGATGCTCTTCTCGCCGGTCTCGGGGTCGGTCATCTCTTGGGTCCCAATCGACTCCATGAGGTCGCGCGCGACCTGATCGGATGCCTCCGCCCAAATGTCGACCACCTTGTTGTACCGCTCGCCGTCCGTGATCAGCCCCTCCTGGTACTGCTCGACGACGGTGGTGACGTCCTCCTGGGCCGCGCCAAGCACGTCCTTCTTCGAGTCCGGGATGATCATGTCGTCCATGCAGATCGAGATGCCAGCACGTGTCGACATCTCGAAGCCCATGGTGCGCAGACGGTCCGCAAGAAGAACGGTGTTCTTGTTTCGGCTCGCTCGGTAGCACTCGTCGATCAGCGACGAGAGCGACTTCTTGTCGAGCACCTTGTTGACCGACGGGAACTCCATCCCTGGCGGCAACACGTCGCTCACGAGTACGCGGCCGACGGTCGTGTCGTAGATCTCACCCTTGTAGCGGTAGCGAATCCGCGAGTGGAGGCCGACCATATGCTGGTCGTACGCCATCCGGACCTCGTCCGCGGACGCGAAGATGCCGGTGAAGTCGCCTTCCTTCTCTTGGCCCTCGCGATAGGCACCCTTCCCGAAAGGCTTCTCGCGCGTCATGTAGTAGAGGCCGAGAACGATGTCCTGGGTGGGGTTGATGATCGGACGGCCGCTGGCGGGCGACAGGATGTTGTTGGTGCTCATCATGAGCACGCGAGCTTCCATCTGCGCCTCGACAGAGAGCGGAACGTGGACCGCCATCTGGTCGCCATCGAAGTCGGCGTTGAACGCTGTGCAGACGAGGGGGTGAAGCCGAATGGCCTTGCCCTCGATGAGAACCGGCTCGAACGCCTGGATCCCGAGGCGGTGAAGCGTCGGCGCGCGGTTGAGCATCACCGGGTGCTCGGTGATGACTTCTTCGAGAATGTCCCAAACCTCGGGCTTCTCTTTCTCGACGAGCTTCTTTGCGCTCTTGATCGTGGTGACGTAGCCGCGCTCTTCGAGCTTGTTGTAGATGAAGGGCTTGAACAGCTCGAGCGCCATCTTCTTCGGAAGCCCACACTGGTGCAGGCGAAGCCCGGGACCGACGACGATGACCGAACGGCCGGAGTAGTCGACGCGCTTGCCGAGGAGGTTCTGTCGGAAGCGGCCCTGCTTACCCTTGAGCATGTCGGAGAGCGACTTCAGTGGACGCTTGTTCGGACCGGTGATCGTCTTGCCACGGCGACCGTTGTCGAAGAGCGCGTCAACCGCCTCTTGGAGCATCCGGCGCTCGTTCCGGATGATGATCTCGGGCGCGTTGAGCTCGATGAGACGCTTGAGACGGTTGTTCCGGTTGATGACACGACGGTAGAGGTCGTTCAGGTCCGACGTCGCGAAGCGTCCGCCATCGAGCGGAACCAACGGACGAAGGTCCGGCGGAAGAACGGGAATCACCGACAGCATCATCCACTCAGGACGGTTGCCCGAGTCGCGGAAGGCCTCGATGACCTTGAGTCGCTTGGCGTACTTCTTGCGCTTCGCCTCGCTCGTAGCCTCTTTGAGGTCCAGACGAAGCTGCTCCGCCATCGCATGCACGTCGAGGTCACGAAGCATTTCGAGAACCGCTTCACCGCCCATGCCGGCATCGAACGCATCGTCGCCGTACTCGTCGAGCATGTCGTGGTAGCGATCCTCGGTGAGGATCTCGCCGCGCTCGAGCGGAGTCTCCTTGGGATTGAGGCAGACGTAGCTCTCGCAGTAGAGCACGCGCTCGAGGTCCTTGAGCGTGATGTCGAGAATGGCGCCGATGCGGCTCGGAAGGCTCTTGAGGAACCAGATGTGCGCGACCGGCGTTGCGAGCGTGATGTGACCGAGGCGCTCGCGGCGAACCTTGCTCTGAATGACCTCGACGCCACACTTCTCGCAGACGATGCCACGGTGCTTCATGCGCTTGTACTTGCCGCAAATGCACTCGTAGTCTTTGACGGGTCCGAAAATCTTCGCGCAGAAGAGCCCGTCGCGTTCAGGCTTGAACGTACGGTAGTTGATCGTCTCGGGCTTTTTGACTTCGCCGTGCGACCATTCGCGGATCTTCTCCGGCGAAGCTAGTGAGATGCGAATCGCTGAAAACGCCAGCGGATCTTTCGGCTTTTCGAAGAAGCTGAAGATATCCTTCATGACTTACTCTTCCTCCGCGGCAAGGATGTCGTTCGAGTGCCGCTCCAACTGACTCGTCTCAACCAATTCGACGTTCAGGCAGAGTGCCTGAAGCTCCTTCATGAGGACGTTGAAGCTCTCCGGCAGCCCGGCTTCGAGCGTATAGTCCCCCTTCACGATCGATTCGTACATGCGCGTACGACCCTGCACATCGTCGGACTTGACGGTGAGGAACTCCTGCAACGCGTATGCCGCGCCGTAGGCCTCCATCGCCCAGACCTCCATCTCGCCGAGCCTCTGGCCACCGAACTGCGCCTTGCCACCCAGCGGCTGCTGCGTGACGAGCGAGTACGGACCGATGCTTCGCGCATGGATCTTGTCGTCCACCAAATGGTGGAGCTTGAGCATGTACATGATGCCGACGGTAACGTCCTCGTGGAACGCGTCCCCCGTGCGGCCGTCGAAGAGCACGGTCTGGCCGTTGTCTTGGACCCCGGCGAGCCGAAGAAGATCCTTGATCTCATCCTCGCTAGCGCCGTCGAACACCGGCGTGGCCAGCTGCAAGCCATGCTTCCAGCTCTTGGCCATTTGCGCGACCTCGTCATCCGGCAGCTTGTCGAGCACCTCGACGATGGCGCCGCCCTTGAAGATCGCGCGGATCCGTTCGCGTAGCTCGGATGCTTCCGCCTTCTTCTCGACCATCTCCTGGAGCTGCGTGCCGAGGAGATATCCAGCCCAACCGAGATGCGTCTCGAGAATCTGGCCGACGTTCATTCGGGAAGGAACGCCGAGCGGATTCAGCACGATGTCGACCGGCTTGCCACTCGGCAGGTACGGCATGTCCTCTTCCGGAAGGATCCGGCTCACGACACCCTTGTTGCCGTGGCGGCCAGCCATCTTGTCGCCGACCTGCAGCTTGCGCTTGATGGCAACGTAGACCTTCACCATCTTGATGACGCCCGGGGGAAGCTCGTCGCCCTTGCCGAGCTTGTCGATCTTCTCCTGGAACAACATCTTGACGGCATCGACCTGGTCGTCGACCTGCTCGAGAATCTCGTCGGTCTTGCCCTTGTCCTTGTCGATTTCGATGTGCTGCCAGTACTTGTGCGGGATCTGGTCGAGGTCGTCGTTGGTGATCTTCTGACCCTTGGCAAGGAGCTCCGTGCCCTTGTCGCCAACCAACTTGGCCGTGGTCGAAGCGCCGACGAAGTACTTGCGAACTCGGTCATGCGCCGAGTCGACGACGATCTTGATCTCGTCGGCCTGATCCTTTTCGAGCTTGGCGCGCTCGGCCTCTTCGATTTGCAGCGACCGCTCGTCCTTTTCGGTGCCCTTGCGCGCGAACACGCGGGCATCGATGACGATGCCGCTCACACCGGGCGGAACCTTGAGCGAGGTGTCACGGACGTCGCCAGCCTTCTCGCCGAAAATGGCGCGAAGCAGCTTCTCCTCTGGGGAAAGCTGGGTCTCGCCCTTGGGCGTGATCTTGCCGACCAGGATGTCGCTCGAGTTCACCTCGGCGCCGATACGTATGATCCCCGACTCGTCGAGGTCCTTGAGGGCCTCTTCGCCGACGTTTGGAATGTCTCGGGTGATCTCTTCCTTGCCTAGCTTGGTGTCGCGAGCGACACACTCGAACTCCTCGATGTGCACCGAGGTGTAGACGTCGTCCTTGGCGATCCGCTCGGAAAGCAAAATCGAGTCCTCGAAGTTGTATCCACCCCACGGCATGAACGCGACGATCACGTTCTGGCCGAGCGCCAACTCACCACGGTCCGTGCTCGGGCCATCGGCAATCACGTCGCCGGCTTTCACTGCGTCGCCAGGACGCACGATCGGCGTCTGGTTGTATGCAGTGTTCTGGTTCGAGCGCTGGAACTTGTTGAGGCGGTAGATGTCCGGGAACGCGCCAGCGAGGCCCTCGGCCTTGACGACGATGCGGGTCGCGTCGACCGACTCGACCACACCGTCCCGCTGCGCGACCACGCAGACACCTGAGTCACGCGCGACCCGCGCCTCGATGCCGGTCCCGGCAATCGGAGCGTGGGTACGCACACACGGAACAGCCTGGCGCTGCATGTTCGAGCCCATCAACGCGCGGTTCGCGTCATCGTGCTCGAGGAACGGAATCAAGGACGCCGCCACCGACACGAGCTGGTTGGGCGACACGTCCATCAGCTGAACGGTGTTCGGCGGCACCATCACGAACTCGCCGTTGAAGCGGGCGCTGATGAGCTGGCCTTCGAGCTTGCGGCTCATCTTGTCGATGACCGCATTCGCCTGTGCGATGTAGTGCCCCTCCTCTTCGAGGGCGGAGTACCATCGCACGTGGTCGTCGAGCACGATGCCGTCCTCGACCTTGCGGTATGGCGTCTCAACGAAGCCGTACTCGTTCACGCGGGCGTAGGTCGAAAGCGACGCGATGAGACCGATGTTCGGCCCTTCTGGCGTCTCAATGGGACAAATACGACCGTAGTGAGTCGTGTGAACGTCGCGCACCTCGAAGCCCGCACGCTCGCGAGTGAGACCACCGGGCCCGAGCGCCGAGAGTCGACGCTTGTGCGTGACCTCGCTGAGCGGGTTCGTCTGGTCCATGAACTGCGAGAGCTGACTAGAGCCGAAGTACTCCTTGACGACGGCGCTCACGGGCTTCGCGTTGATCAAGTCGTGCGGCATGAGCGTCTCAATTTCCTGAGACATGTTCATGCGCTCTTTGATCGCGCGCTCCATGCGCACGAGGCCGATGCGGTACTGATTCTCCATCAGCTCGCCTACGGCACGGACACGCCGATTGCCGAGGTGGTCGATGTCGTCGACTGAACCGCGGCCATTCTTGAGCTCGATGAGATTCTTCACCGTGTCGAGGATGTCCGTGTTGGTGAGCACCGTGTGGTCGAGCGCCGGCTTCTCGTCCTCCTCGGTTTCTTTGTAGAACTTGTAGTTCAGCTTGAGACGGCCAACCTGACTGAGGTCGTAGCGCTCCGGATTGAAGAAGAGGTTGTTGAAGAGATTGCGTGCCGTCTCGAGCGTAGGCGGATCGCCCGGGCGAAGGCGCCGGTAGATCTCCAGGATGCCTTCATCTTGTGATTGCACCTTGTCGACCAACAGCGTGTCACGGAGGTACGAACCAACGTTTAGGCCGTCGATGAAGAGAACCTTGAACTCGTTGACGCCGGCCTCGCGAAGCGCGTCGATGCGGGCGTCCGTTACCTCTTCGTTCACCGCGAGAAGGATCTCACCGGTGTCCTCGTCGATGACGTCCTCGGCGGCGACCTTGCCGATCACCTCAGTAAAGTCGATGGGCAGGTAGTCGAGGCCCGCGGCCTTGAGCTTGCGAATCGCCGCGCGCGTGAACTTGCGATTCTTCCGCACCAAAACGTCCTCGCCGACGGAAATGTCGTGCGTGGCGCGCTGGCCGGGCAGAAGATCGTACTCGATCGACTTGGCGTACTGGTCTTTCGAGAGGATGTAGATCGTCTCGGTGTCGTAGTAGTAGTTGAGGAGCTGCTGGGTGTTGTATCCGAGCGCCTTCAAGAGGACAGTCGCCGGCATTTTGCGGCGGCGGTCGATGCGGACGTAGAGCAAGTCCTTCGGGTCGAACTCGAAGTCGAGCCACGAGCCGCGGTAAGGAATGATGCGAGCCTGGTACAGGAGCTTGCCGCTCGAGTGCGTCTTGCCACGGTCGTGGTCGAAGAAGACGCCCGGGCTTCGGTGAAGCTGGCTGACGACGACGCGCTCGGTTCCGTTGATGATGAACGTGCCGTTAACCGTCATCAGCGGGATCTCGCCGAAGTAGACTTCCTGCTCCTTGATATCACGCACCGCACGCTCGGCGCTGTCGCCGCTGGTGTCGTAGATGATGAGCTGGATCGTCACCTTGATCGGCGCGGCGTAGGTCATCCCACGCTGCCGACATTCGTCGACGTCGTACTTCGGGCGCTCGAGCGTGTACCCGCTGAACACGAGCTCGCTGGTCCCATTGAAGTCGCGAATCGGGAACACGCTGTTGAACACGCCTTGAAGGCCGATGTTCTCGCGTTCGTCCCGATGGACGTCTGTTTGAAGAAACTTGTCGTACGAGCGCTTTTGAATGTCGATCAAGTTTGGGATCTCGAGGATGTGCTCGATCTTCCCAAAGGAATGTCGCATTCGAAAGTTCGTCTGAATCGTCGCCGCCATGAGAGAGACTCCTACCGAACCACTGCTACTGGAACCCTAAAGCCAAGAATTAAGAGACACGTGCGCGACAAAGAGACCCTTCGGCCTCCCGCCGCGATGCGGAAAGTCGTGAACGATGTGCTGCGCGAACCGGTGCTGCCCCGGCCGGGAACTTAACCCGGTCGGGCCCGCGTGCCAAGCCGCGGCACCGGGCTCCGAAACATAACCCCATAGGGTTACTTGACGGTGACCTTGGCGCCCGCTTCTTCGAGCTTCTTCTTGATTTCCTCGGCCTCGTCCTTCGAGCAGGCCTCTTTCACTACTTTGGGAGCTGCCTCAACCAGGGCCTTGGCATCCGCCAGACCAAGCTGAGTGATCTCACGGATAGCCTTGATCACGTTGATCTTCTTGCCACCCGCTTCGGTCAGCTCGACGTCAAACTCGGTCTGCTCTTCAGCGGCCTCGGCTGCTCCGCCGCCCGCCGGACCCGCGACTGCAACCGCTGCCGGTGCTGCCGAAACGCCCCACTTCTCTTCGAGCTCTTTGACCAGGTTCGAAACTTCCATGACGGTCCACGAGCTGAGCTCCTCAACCATCTGTTCCACGTTCATATTTGCCATTCTTGACTCTCCGCTAACCGTGCGTGCCACACGGCTAAAGTTGTTGTTGGTTTATTCGCCCGCGTCTTGGCGCCGCTTCGCGTCGAGCACCAGAGCGAGGTTTTGCCCGGGCGCGTTGATCTGCGCGACCAGGTTTTGCATTGGCGCCATGAGCTGAGCGAGCAACGAGGCGCGAATTTCGTCTTTGCCGGGAAGCGTCGCGAGCTCCGTCTCGACTCGCTTGGCGTCGAGCACTTGGCCTTCCAGGAGGCCGCACTTGACTACCAGCTTCGCTGGCTTGTCCTTCGGCGCGAGCACGTCGGTGTGCTCCTTGCGGAAGCTCTTGATCACCTTGGCCGCAGCGGACGGGTCTTCGAAGCTCCAGGCGATCGCGGTGGGGCCGACGAGGTTGGCGGTGAAAACATCGTTGTCGGCGAGCTCCGAACCCTCGAGCGCTTTGCGCACGACATTGTTCTTCACGACCTTGTACTCGACCCCCGCATCGCGGAAGCGGGCACGAAGGTCGGTGATCAGCTCTACGTTGACGCCGCGGAAATCGACCAGAACGGTAGCGGTCGCGGTTGAAAAGCTCTCGCGAATCGCCTCGACCTGTGCTGCTTTTTGTTCTCGAGTAAGGCTCATGATTACGCCTCCACGTCTATCGTGCCGGGGTCGATCTTGATGCCGGGACCCATTGTGGAGCTCAAAGTGATGCTTCGAAGATACGTTCCCTTGGCCGCCGAGGGCTTCGCCTTGACGAGCGCGTTGACCAGGGACTTCACGTTCCCTACGAGCTCCGGCGCGCCGAAGGAGCGCTTGCCGACCTGAGCATGGATGATGCCCGCTTTCTCGACACGGAACTCGACCTTGCCGGCTTTCGCCTCGCTTACCGCTTTGGCGACGTCGAAGGTGACGGTGCCTACCTTCGGGTTCGGCATCAGACCGCGCGGACCGAGCACACGGCCGAGACGACCGACCTGGCCCATCATGTCCGGCGTCGCGATGACGGTGTCGAAGTCCAACCAGCCCTCAGTAATTTTCGCGACGAAATCATCGCCACCGACGAAGTCGGCGCCGGCCGCTTCAGCCTCGCTGACCTTCTCGCCCTTGGCGAACACGAGAACTCGGTTGGCCTTGCCCGTGCCGTGCGGCAACACCACGGCGCCACGAACCATTTGATCCGCGTGCTTGGGATCGACGCCGAGCCGCACCGCGACGTCGACCGACTCGTCGAAGTTCGCAAACGCGAGCTCCTTGACGAGCGATACGGCTTCACTCAGCGGGTACCGACGGCTCTTGTCGGCCTTTTGTAGCGCGGGAGCGCGCTTCTTTCCGGCTTTCATTCTGACTCCTTGCGACGACTCGAAGCCGCCTACCACCAACTGAGGTCCCTGGGTGGTTCAGGTGAGCGGCAAGCGCTCGAGCGTCACTCGACTAGCTCGACCCCCATGGAACGCGCGGTGCCGATGATGCTCTGCATGCATGTCTCGAGCGAAGCGGCGTTGGTGTCTTGTATCTTGACCTGGGCGATCTCTTTCACCTGGTCCATCGTGATCTTCCCGACCTTGTCCTTGTTCGGACGGGCCGAGCCGGACTCCAGATTCAGGGCCTTCTTGATCAAGATCGCCGCGGGCGGCGTCTTCATGATGAAGCTGAAGGAGCGATCCTGGTAAACCGAGATCACGACCGGGATGATGAGACCCGCGTCCTTCTGCGTCTTCGCGTTGAACTCCTTGCAGAACGCCATGATGTTGACGCCATGCTGGCCGAGCGCGGGCCCGACGGGCGGCGACGGATTGGCCTTCCCTGCAGGAAGCTGAAGCTTGATCTGTCCGATGACCTTTTTCATGGATACGGGGTTCTCCGGAGCGGCGAGTCATGCCTCAAGGCACAAAAAGTGCAACCCGATTTCTGGAAAACCGGAATCGGAGTTGGCACCAAGCCGATAAATTCAACCATTTCCAATGGATAGGCGACTGGGGGTGTTCAGGCTCGAGTGGCGCGAGCCGGAACGGCGAAGCCCGGCGCGCATGCGCCGCCAAGCGGGCGCGCAGCGACCGCGCGGAGGGAGGACTACGGGTGGGGGTGGGTGGGTCGGATGAAACTGGACCGAACCAGGTCACCCGTTGGCCCGATCACGCCCGAGGACTGCGGGCCAAGCGCTCTCAGTTCGTCTTCTCGACTTGGATGTAGTCCAGCTCGACCGGCGTGGCGCGGCCGAAGATGGAGACGAGGACACGGACTTTGTGTTTGTCGGGGTTCACTTCCTCGATCGTGCCCGTGAAGTTGGCGAAGGCGCCATCGGTCACGCGGACGTGATCGCCCTTCTCGAACTCGACGCGAGGCTTTGGCTTGGCCGCGCCCTCCTCGACCTGCTGCTCGATCGCCGCGATCTCGCGCTCGGGAACAGGCGACGGATGGCGCCCACCCACGAAGCCATTGACCTTGGGGGTGTTCTTGATGAGGTGCCAGGTCTCATCGGAGAGATCCATCTGCACGAAGATGTAGCCGGGGTAGAACGTGCGCGAGCTAAGCCGGGGCTTGCCGCCGCGGCTCTCCTGCACGTTCTCCTTCGGGATCAAGATGTTCCCGAACTGCCCTTCCATGCGAGCCTGTTTGATGCGCTCCTCGAGGGAGAGCTTCACTTTGTTTTCGTAGCCCGAATAGGCCTGAACGACATACCACTTCATGACAATCACACGTCGTAAATGAAGTCTGTGATTTGCGACCACATGGCGTCGAATACGCCGAGGATAATCGCTGCGATGATCGATACGACGATCACTACGATCGTCTGAGACCAGGTCTCCTTGCGCGTGGGCCAGGCAACCTTGGAAAGCTCGACGCAAACTTCTACGACGAACGTGTGGACCTTCTTCGAACGGTAGCCGATGACGGCGGCGATGAACGCGACGAGTCCAGCGCCCACGGCAATGATCGTGGCGTTCGGCTCGGGGACCGCGTCCACGGTATCGGCAAGCAGGGTCCAAGTCGCATCGGTGACCTTGATGAGGAACCAAGCGAGCGTGATCGCGCACGCGGCGTAGGCGAACTGCACCCAACGCTCTACTCCGAGCGTTCCGGTCGGCCTCGCTTTGTCTTGTTCTGTCGTAATCGCCATCGTCGTTCCTCGCGGCAGGCCAGGAGGGATTCGAACCCACAACCCGCGGATTTGGAATCCGCTGCTCTACCAATTGGAGCTACTGGCCTAGGAGATAGTGTGGGGGTGGTGGGGTCGGGACAAACTGGGGGCCGCAGGCCCTCCTGGTCATTTCGTTTCTTTATGCTCTGTGTGCCGTCCGCAGCCGGGACAATACTTCTTGAGCGTGAGTCTCTCCTGCGGTCCGGCCTTTCTCAACTTTGTCGTGTGGTAGTTGCGCGCGCCGCATTCCTCGCAGGCGAGCGCAACCTTCACGCGCTGACTATTCAATGATCTTGGAGATGACGCCTGCACCGATGGTTCGGCCGCCTTCGCGAATCGCGAAGCGCTGCTTCTCTTCCATCGCCGCCGGCGTGATGAGTGTGACCTTCATCTTCACGTTGTCGCCCGGCATGACCATCTTCACGTCGTCGGGAAGCTCGATCTTGCCCGTCACGTCCAGCGTGCGGATGTAGAACTGCGGCGTGTAGTTGCTGAAGAACGGCTTGTGACGTCCGCCCTCGTCCTTGCTCAGGATGTACACCTCGCACTCGAACTGCGTGTGCGTGTTCACCGAACCCGGCTTCGCGAGCACCTGCCCACGCTCCACTTGGTCCTTCTCCACACCGCGAAGCAAACAACCCACGTTGTCGCCCGCCTGGCCCTGGTCCAGGAGCTTCCGGAACATCTCCACGCCCGTCACCACCGTCTTGCGCGGGTCGCGGATGCCGAGGATTTCCACTTCCTCGCCCACCTTGATCACGCCTCGCTCGATGCGACCCGTCACCACCGTCCCGCGGCCCTTGATCGAGAACACGTCCTCGACCGCCATCAGGAACGGCTTGTCGATGTCGCGCTCCGGCTCCGGAATGTGGGTGTCCACCGCTTCCATCAGGTTCACGACCGACTCCACCCACTTGTCTTCACCGTTCAACGCGCCGAGCGCCGAACCCTGAATCACGGGGATGTTGTCCCCGTCGTAGTCGTACTTGCTCAGCAGCTCACGAACCTCCATCTCGACCAGCTCGAGAAGGTCCGGGTCGTCCACGGCGTCGCACTTGTTCATGAACACCACCATCGTCGGAACACCGACCTGGCGCGCCAGAAGCACGTGCTCTTTGGTCTGCGGCATCGGTCCGTCCACGCCGCTCACCACGAGAATCGCGCCGTCCATCTGCGCCGCGCCCGTGATCATGTTCTTGACGTAGTCGGCGTGGCCCGGGCAATCGACGTGGGCGTAGTGACGGTTGCCCGTCTGGTACTCCACGTGGCTCGTCGCGATCGTCACCGTCTTGGTGTCGTCACGCTCCGTACCGCCCTTGGCGATGTCCTTGTAGCTCTTGACTTCGCCGCCGTGCTTGTCGCTCATGACCTTCATGATCGCCGCCGTCAGCGTCGTCTTGCCGTGGTCGATGTGACCGATCGTGCCTACGTTGATGTGTGGTTTGTCTCGGACAAACTTTTCTTTAGCCATCGTTCGTTTCCTACTTCGTCGTTCTTCTGAGTGAGGTTGCTGGAGCTCACTTGTTCTCAGAGCCCAGGATGAGATTTGAACTCACGACCTCCCCCTTACCAAGGGGGTGCTCTACCACTGAGCCACCTGGGCATAAACCTGATTGTTCTCTTCGTTCACCTATGTGGTTGGTCATGCGGGCCGGAGCGGGCGACCGGGCTCGAACCGGCGACATTCAGTTTGGAAAACTGAGGCTCTACCAACTGAGCTACACCCGCAAATGTTCGTTCTCTCTGTCTCCTGGTGGAGGGTGGTGGGTTCGAACCACCGTAGGCATAAGCCGGCAGATTTACAGTCTGCTCCCTTTGACCGCTCGGGCAACCCTCCATGTTTGCTACGCTTTTCTCGGAAGAGCTGGCGATGAGACTTGAACTCATAACCGCCGGTTTACAAAACCGGTGCTCTACCAATTGAGCTACGCCAGCATGACGGCGGCGGCTGTACTACGGTCCGGTACCCTGGAAGTCAAGGTAATCGGGGCTCAAAGGCCAGAGGAAGGAGGGACACAGGCCTTCCGATCCTGTTTCCCGTCTACGAAGTCGACGTTCGCGGAGCAATTCGCCTCGTTCTCAGCGGAGCGGTTCCGATTGCAGTCCGGTTTGTCGGCGCAGATCCGAAAGCAATAGTTGGCGGCACCGCTCCCGTCGCCGTGGGCCACGCATGCGGAACCTTCGGGACAGTCGCCGTCACCTTCGCAGCCCTCGAGCCCGCAATAGCCGCCTGCAAATTGGGTGAGGCACTCGAGCATGATGTCCTCATCGGCGGATTCGCAGCTAGCCGCGTCGGTGCACTCAGCTCCGACGCCGATCCGGTCAGCTTCGGTGTCCCCCGAGCTTCCGCAGCCGAGTACGAAGCCTGAGCAAAGCGCTCCGAATACAAAAACACACATAAACCTACACATGGCTCTTCCCCTCTCCTCTTAGGCGCGAGCGCTCTCGATCTGATTTCGCCCGTTGGCCTTTGCCTGGTACATGGCGCGGTCCGAAGCCTTGAGCAGATCATCGAGCTCAGATCCGTGGTCCGGGAAGGCCGCGACGCCGACGCTCGCGGTCACGGATAGATAAGGCGCGCTCCGGACCTCCATCGTTTCAACTGCGGCACGGCACCGTTCGGCAGCGCCCATCGCCTGCTTCAGATCGGCGCCGGACAGCAGGACGACAAACTCTTCGCCTCCGAAGCGGCCAACGATGTCGTCGGCTCGAAGCGTCGACTGAATCGCGTGGGTCGTCTGCTTGAGCACTAGGTCGCCCTTCGCATGGCCGTGGGCATCGTTGACGCGCTTGAAGTGATCGAGGTCGACCATGAGCACCGCTAGAGGCTTGTGTTCCTCGCTTGCCCTGAGGAGGGCGCGCTGCATCACTGCAACCGCAAAGCCACGCGTGTAGGCGCCCGTCAGCGAATCAAACTGGGCGGCGTCGTACAAGTTGCGCTCATCCTCGCGCCACACGCTGATCAGGTGGTCCATGACGATCGCGAGCGGGATGTAGATCAGAGCTGCAGCGGCGGCGCGCTCGGCCGCGACTCTGGCAATGTCCGACGGCTCGATCGACACCTCGAACAGCGCGAGGAATGGAAGAACGCCCGCCTTGCTCAAGATGTGCATCGCGAACATCGAGACGAACCACCCGATCACGGCAAACCAAAGGTAGCGCCGACGCAACAACACCATACCCAACAGCAAGGCCGCCACCGTGATCAACCCGCTCGCCGCGGTGTAGGGGCCGAGTGCGTAGCAGACCGCGGTCCCGGTCACGATGTGGGCCGCGACGGTACCGAACAAGAGCCAGGAGAACCCGTTGTTGCTCGGGTTCGGCCGGAGCCATGTCCACAAGTAGAAGCTGACCCAAAACGCGAGTGCGCAGATCGACGCGATCGTCGTCGTCCGGAGGGCTACTTCCTCGTTCGGGCGCTCGAGCAAGAACGGCCAGCCATCGAATGCAGCAAACGAGATCGTGACGATCACCATCAGAAGCGCGGTCAGGAACTGCACGTAGAGCGAGCGGCCGCGCGCGTTCCATCCGAACGGCGAACCGCTCGGAAGGAGCGACCGCCCGAAGGGAATCACCGACCCTCGGGACTTGGCACGGACAGGACCGGCACCGTCGTCGAAAACCGCGCCCTCGCTCGGCCGATCACTTGGTACGTCGAAAAGCATGACCCCTATTTCAGGTTAGCAGGTCTGCTTCAAAGGTGGTCTCAAGCTGCGTGAATCCCGATCGGGCGCGTGTGCAGCACCAGCTCCCGGACGCGAACCCAGCGGCGAAGCGACCTCCAATGGGAGTTGGCCATCGCGACAAAGCGGACGGCGATATCGTTGAACAGCAAACCTCTGTCGTCCCGCACCACTTCCGCCGCGATCCAGAGCGGATCGGGCTCGCCTGGCAGGCTCAGCCGGAGCTGCAGACACTCGCTCCGCCGGTTTGCGAGGATCGCCAGGGAATCGAGCGCCAGGCCATGCTCCCCGATGCTGGTCACGAACGCGGGCAAGACCTCCTCGTCAGCGATCAGCTCCGCGTAGAGTGCAACGGGAACCCATGTCTCACGTTGCACACTGAACACCATCGTAGTCGAAGCTAAGAGGAGGCTCCGAGGGCCGCAAGAAACTGACCGGCCCCTGTCGGGAACGCAAAGCGGTGTTCCTCGAGCCGGGTTTGACGGGCAGCCCGGCCCTGTGATACCGCCGACTGAATGGCGGTTCATTCAACAGCGAAGAAGAAGGGCTCCCCCGACAAGCGGGACCGGATTCTCAAGGCCGCGATCAAGGTCTTCGCCAAAAACGGCTTCTATGCGACGCGTGTCAGTGAAATCGCCAAGGCGGCCGGCGTCGCCGACGGCACCATCTACCTCTACTTCAAGAACAAAGATGACGTTCTCATCACGATCTTCCAGGACGGGATCGAACAGCTCCTGGTGATCTTGCGTGAGGTCGCGTCGTCGGAGCAGCCGTTCGACGAGCGCATCACGCGGATCATCGAGCTGCAGCTCGGCCTGCTCGAAGATCAACGAGACCTCGCCGAAGTGATCACCGTCAACCTCCGCCAATCTTCGACTCTGCTGAAGCAATACGCCGCGCCGCTGTTCATGGAGTACATCGAGGTCATCGCGGGCCTCGTCCGCGAAGCGCAGAAGGAAGGCGCATTTCGCAAAGACATCAACTCGCGCGTCGTGGCGCGCAGCCTGTTCGGTGCACTCGATGCAATTCTGCTGACCTGGGCACTCGGCGAAGCGGATCCGGCGAGCCTTCGCAAGGCCGCCAGCCACTGCGCAAGCCTGTTTCTCGAGGGCCTTCGGGTTCGCTGAGCCGCTCAGTTGTCGGGACGCACGCGAACGCCTTGAGCCGCCGCATCGCAAGCGTCGGCATACACGATCCCGTCACATCCGGTGACCGGCCCTGCTGGCTCACAGGCAGCGTCTCGAGGCTCGCAAACACCCGGCCCGTCGCAAACGATGGCGTTGCAGTACTCGCTCTGCGCGCAATCGGTATTGGTCTCACAATCGCAGGCGCCAATCGCCGATACGCGAGAGCCGGCCTTGAACGCCTCGCATTCGTTGTCGTAGCTGACGCCGTCACAGCCGCACACCTCCTGAGTGTCAGTCGGATCGCAGCTTTCGGGTTCGGGGAGGCACCCCCCAGGATTGAGACAGCTGTCCTCGAGGGCACAGAACTGACCTGTGAGGCACTCCGAGTTGTCGGCGCAAATGCAGGGCCCATCCGCCGACGCCAAGCGGATGCCCGCCATGTTCGCGAAGCAGTCGCTCTGGTAGGTGAGCCCATTGCAGCCGCAAACGTAGTCGACGACCGTATCGTCGCACATCGTCTCGCGGGCAGCGCACGAGCCAATGCCGCCACAGAAATTCGTCGCGCAGAGCTCGGTTTCCGCGCACTCGGCGTTGGAGGTGCACGCGGTGTCGATGCTTCCGGCACTGTTGCCACACCCGTGGAGCAGGAGTACCGAGACGGCGGCGGAAACGAGAGCGTTGCGGGTCGGCATGGAGCGCAACGCTAGCCCACCTGCGAGACGGCGGCCAGGCACACCGGGGGCGGGTTTGGCATGATCGTCAGCCAGATGTTGCGCCGACGTGACATACGAGCTCCCGTCAGCCGAGCGCCGAGTACACCAAGTGCTCGCTCATCTCCCAGAGTCGCTTCGCTGCGTCGGGGTCGCGCGAGGCCTTGCTCGGGCGTGACTCGCACACCTTGTCGAAATAGCGACCTGTCACACCCTCGACATCCGGAGACGTCGCGACGTAGAGCGATGTCTGAGCGCCTTCCGCCTCGCTCATGATGATCAATCGCGCGATAGGCGAGCGATGGAGGAAGTTGAGGAACACGTTGTTGCGCGTGATACGGCTTCGAACGTTGCCCGGGTTGAGCGCATTCGCGGTCACCCCGAGGTCCTTCCAACGCCTCGCCAGCTCGTTCGAGAAGAGCACGTTCGCCAGCTTCGAGTGGCCGTACGCCCAGAACCCGCGGAAGTCTTTCTCAAACATCAGGTCGTCCCAGTTGAGTGACTTGGGGCGCACGTGCATCGACGAGGAAACGTTGACGACGCGGGCTGGCGCGGCACTGACGAGCAAGTCCTTGAGCTCATTCGTAAGTAGGAAGTGCGCGAGGTGATTGACCGCGAAGGTCTCTTCGTACCCGTCGTGCGTCAGCGTCCGCTCGCGGTGCCAGACGCCGGCGTTGTTCACCAATACGCTCAACGCGTCGAAGCGCTCTTTGACCTCATCGGCCAGTCGTCGAACATCGGCTAAGGAGGTGAAATCGGCCCGGAATGTCTCGATCCGGCCACCGCCCTGTCGCAGATCCTCAGCCGCCGAAGCGAGCCGCCCGGAGTTGCGGCCGACGATGCCCACGACGTCGAAGTGGGGCATCAGGCCCCGGGCCGTCTCGAGCCCAATGCCACTGCTACCGCCGGTTACCAAGGCATAGCGGGTAGCCCTTTCGTCTCCTGCCATCGCGGGCTTCTATCACATGCGCGTGGGCTGTCCTGTACGGGGGCTCCTTGACAGGCCCATGAAACGCGCCTAGATCGCCTGCGTTTTTCAGTATTTATCGGCCTGAACGGCCCTTCATTGAGGAGGAAGCGTGAAGATCCTCGTACCCATCAAGCGCGTTGCGGATCCGGACAACGCAAGCAAGCTCAAGGTGAGCGGCGACGGCAGTGCCGTCACATCCGAAGGACTCGAGTGGAAAATGAATCCATTCGACGATTGGAGCCTCGAAGCCGCACTGCGGTTGACCGAAAACGCCGCGGAGAAAAACGCGCGCGTTGGCGAGGTCGTCTTGGTGTCGATCGGGCCGAACGACGAGCACACTCAGCGGATCATCCGCGAGGGTCTCGCGAAAGGCGCGGAGCGCGGCATCCTCGTCGAGGCGGAAGATGGCTCGCTCGATTCGGGTGTGGTCGCCAGCATCCTAAAGGCACTCGTCGACAAGGAGAGTCCCGACCTCGTCGTGATGGGCAAGCAGGCTGCCGACGGCGATTCGAACGTCGCGGGTACGGTGCTCGCCGAAGAGCTTGGTTGGCCGATCATCAACAACGCGATGAACATCAAGACGGGCGACGACGGGAAGACCCTCGAGGTCAAGCGCGAGCTCGACACCGGCGTGGCGACCGTCAAGGTCACCGGCCCCGCGGTGCTCACGACCTCCGACCGAATCCTTCAGACGGACTCGGTGAAGAACGGAGTCACCCCGGACGACCATCAGTACGCCAAGCTCGAGGTCGGCGGCCGCTATGCCTCGCTCAAGGGCATCATGCAGGCCAAGAAGAAGCCGATCGACACCACCTCCGTTGCGGATCTCGGCGTCGATGCGGCCAAGGCTCTCAACTACACCAAGTTCGAGCTGCCGCCGGCACGTTCGGGCGAGACCACGTTTGTCGAGGACATCGCGGACCTCGTCGACAAGCTCCACAACACCGCCAAAGTCATCTAACCCTCAGAAAACGGAAAGGAAGCATCAGACATGGCTAATGTTCTCGTTGTTGCGGAGCTCCTTGAGGGCAAGGCACGAAAAACCACTCTTTGTGCCGTCACGGCCGCGAAGCAGATCGCGGAAGGAACCGGCGGTTCATTCGACATTCTCTCGATCGGTGAGGGCGCTTCGGCCGCCGCCGATGAGCTCACCGGCTACGGCGCGGGCAAAGTGCTCAAGGCCGAGATCCCGGGCGGCTACACCTGCGAGAAGTACGCAGCGACCGTCGCGGAGGCGGGCAAGGGCTACGACGTGATCGTCGCCTGCGCGAGCGCGTACGGCAAGGATCTACTCCCGCGCGTTGCAGCCAAGCTCGGCGCGGGCGTGGCGTCCGACATCTCGGACGTGAACGTCGACGGCGGAAAGCTGTCGTACACGCGCCCGATGTATGCGGGCAACGTCAAGGGCACCGTCGAGATCACGAGCGACAAGCAGGTCGTCACCGTGCGTCAGTCGGAGTTCGAGGCGGCGGCGCCTTCCGGAGGCGCGAGCCCCACGGAAGACATCGCCGTGCAGAGCGACCCCGTCGCCGACAAGGTCGAGTTCCTCGGCGTCGAGGTCGTGAAGAGCGAGCGTCCGGATCTCAGCGAGGCCGACGTCGTCGTGTCCGGCGGCCGTGCTCTCAAGAGCGCGGACAACTTCACCAACGTCATCGAGCCGCTCGTCGATGCACTGGGTGCCGCCATGGGCGCGTCGCGGGCTGCTTGTGACGCCGGCTACGTCGCGGCTGAGCTCCAGGTCGGTCAGACAGGGAAGGTCGTCGCGCCGAAGCTCTACGTCGCGATCGGCATCTCGGGCGCCATCCAGCACTTGGCCGGCATGAAGGGGAGCAAGACGATCGTCGCGATCAACAAGGACAAGGAAGCGCCAATCGCTCAGATCGCCGACTACTTCCTCGTCGCCGATCTCTTCGATGCGGTCCCAGCCCTGACGGAAGCGGTGAAAGCCCTCTAGGCTCACGACCCGTCGAGATCAGACCGAAGAAGCCCGGGTGGCCCTGCCTCCCGGGCTTTTTTTTGGCCCACGGCATTTGTGATCCGGCACAATTGCTGAGATGGCTTGGTTTCTCGGTGTGTTGGCAGCCCTGACGGTCGCGTTCCTGGGGCTTCTTTGGACTCGTCACCGCACCCGTTCGGCGCCCGGTTTGGTGGGGTCTCAAGCGCCCAGCCGCCGGCCCTCCCGGGGCATGCCCGCCGGCGCATCGGCGAAGGCCGCCGGGGGGGAATGCCCCCCGGTCCGGAGCTGCCCGGTGTGCCTCGGGGAGTACCCGTCCGAGAACCGCTTCTGTGTTCGGGACGGCGCGCCACTGAACGACGGCCGCTCCTCGGGCCCGTTTTCGCAGGGGATGATCTGCCCCACTTGCCGCCGAGGCTACGCCTCCGACGCGAGCTTTTGCCCCGAAGATGCAGATGAATTGGTGCCCTACGGCCTCTTCGGCGCGGCCAACGCGACCCGACCGCCGCTGCGGCTCGACGCCAACAAGATCTGCCCCGAATGCGGGCTGCGACACCAGGCCGCGCACCTGTTCTGCGGGACGGATGGCTCTGAGTTGGTCGTCGTGAACTAAATGGACCCAAGGATTGGGCCGGACTGGGGTCCAAGCACGCGGGCAGAACATTCGTGGACTTCTTGCTCGTGACAGGACAGGACCGCTATGATCGCGGTCCTAAAGGGGAATCTTCGATCCGGCACAGGTTGATCTCTGATGGGTCGGTGGAAGACGGGGGCTACAGATGAAGATCGTTTGCGATAGCTGCGGGGCGAAATACTCGATCGCCGACGAAAAAGTCGCTGGGAAAATTTTCAAGATTCGCTGCAAGAAGTGCTCATCGGTACTCGAGGTCCGAGGGGACCAGTCCGGGGCGCATCCATTTGCGGACCCGAGCGCGCCGAAAGAACAGGCGGGCGACGCTACCTGGTACATCGTGGTCGACGGGGAGCAGAAGGGACCGCTTCCCCCGATCGAGTTGAGCCAACTCTTCGCCAAGGGCGCCGTCGGGCTTGATTCCTTCGTTTGGAAGGAAGGCTTCGATGATTGGAAGGTCGCAAGCGACGTCCCGGAGCTTACCCAAATCTTTGGTGGCCCTGGCGCCACCGCGAAAGGCGCGCCGCAGGGCAGCGAGGATACGTCGGCGTTCGGCACCGGCGGCGACCTCTTCAGTGAGGGTGGCCGCGAGCCGACCAGCGAGATCGATACGAACAGCAGCATGTTCGCGGGCTTCGACGAAGCGCCTACCCCGACCGACACCGACGACTCGGCTCTTGCCGCGAGCGCTTCCGGTGACTCGGGCGCCGCGCTTGGCGGCGGCATGGGCGGTGGCGCAATGGCCGCCGCGACGCCACAGAAGATGACGGGTCAGCGCAATGAGAACTCCGTGTTGTTCTCGCTCAGCAATCTGCAGCAGCTTGCATCGCGCGGAGGAGCGGCCGCCGAAGCATCGGCCCCAGGGCCGAGCCGATCGCAAGCTCCTGCGGGCGGAATCGCCGAGCCGCAGGCGGCAGGCGAAGGCTCCGGCCTGATCGACATTCGGGCCCTCGCGAAGTCGACGACCCCAGGAACGAAGTCGGCACCATCGCAAGCCGTCGACGATCTCCTCGCGATCGGCACAGGTGGCGGCGGCACTCTGGGCGGGCCTCTACTCGGCCCCACCCCCCTCGAAACATCCGAGGGCAACCGTTGGCTCTGGATCGCCGGTGGCGCGTTCGTGGTGATCGCCATTTTTGGCGGAGCCGTGTTCTTTGGAATGGCGCTCGGGGGCTCGGAGGACGACGCACTCGAGATTGCGGCGCCTACGCCTACGGTGCAGGAAGCCCCGTCAGAGCCACCTCCGGGCGCAAACGCCCTTGCAGCAGCGGCGCAAGCGGCCGCGGAGCCCGAGCAGGAAGCCGCGGTGGTCGACATCGAGCCCGAAGAGCCCGTCGAGGCCGCAACACTCGAAGAGCCGGAGGAGCCGAAAGCGACGCAGCGCTCCTCCGCACGCAGCCGAACCGCGGCGAGCTCGGCTCGGCGTCGACAACGAGCCGCCACCGCACCGAAGGAAGCCCCGCCCCCCAAGCGGAAGAGCAACAACCTCGACGCGCTCATGGATGAGGTCGTCGGAGGCTCGTCACCCTCGAAGCCGAAGCAGGCGAGCTCGTCTGGCTCTTCGAGCAACTCGAGCCTTCCTGACGCGCCGTCGCGTAACGACGTGAAGGTCGCACTTCAAGGCGTGAGCGGAGCCGTCAAGGCGTGCCGCAAGGACGCAGGCGGTACGGCCACGGTCGACGTGACATTCAGCGGAAAGACAGGCCGCGCAACGGGTGCCAGGGTCGCCTCGGGCCCGTTCAAGGGCACACCGGTCGGCACCTGCATCCAGACTGCGGTGAAGCGCGCACGCGTGCCACGATTCAAGCAGTCGACCTTCAAGGTGACGTTCCCGTATAGGCTGTAGTGAGTGGCGGGGTTGGTTTGGTTGCATCCACCCGCCCACCCCCACCGCGCAATCCTCCCTCCGCCGCGTCGCTGCGCGACGCTTTGGCGGCGCGTGCGCGCCGGGCTTCGCCCTCCGGGCTCGCGTTCAGCGCCAGCGAGCCTAGCTCAGTCCCTCCAAGAACCTCACGCCGGTCGCTACGCCGAAGCCCGTGCCGCCTTTCGGCATCCTGCGGTGTGGGCGCTCTAGGAACGCTGGGCCCGCGATGTCGAGATGCATCCACGTGGTTTCCCCGGTGAACTCCTTGAGGAAGAGCGCCGCGGTGATCGAGCCGCCGTAGCGACCTCCGATGTGTTTGAGGTCGGCGATCGGACTCTTGAGCATCGAACGGAGCTCGGAGTCGAGCGGCATCCGCCAGAACGATTCACCTTCGATGCCCGAAGCATCGATGTACGCGGACGCGAGCTCGTCGTCGTCGGTATAGAGCGCTGCTCGATAAGGGCCGAGAGCGACCATGCACGCGCCAGTGAGCGTCGCGTGGTCGATCATATAGTCAGGCTTGAGCTTGCGCGCGGCCCAGATGAGCACGTCGGCGAGCACCAATCGACCCTCGGCGTCGGTGTTGATGACTTCGACGGTTTTGCCTTCGAGCGACTTGTAGATGTCGCCTGGCCGGTACGCCTTGGCGCCGGTCATGTTCTCGGTGGAACCGACCACGGCATGAACCTCAACCGGCAGCTTGAGGCGGGCCGCCGCGAAGACGATGCCGAGCGTAGTTGCCGAGCCCGCCATGTCGCACTTCATGTCGACCATCGACGCCCCGGGCTTGATGCAGAGCCCCCCTGCGTCGAACGTGAGACCCTTCCCTACGAAGACGACCTTCTTCTTCGCACGCGCGGGCTTGTACACGACGTGGATGACACGTGGTTCGATCGCGCTGCCCTTGTTGACGGCGAGGAGAAGGTTCATCCCCTCCTTTTCGATGCGCGCCTTGTTCCAGATGCGGCATGAGAGGCCGAGCTTCTTCGACTCGCGTACCGCCGCGCGGGCAAGAGTCACGGGGTTCAAGTCGTTGGGTGGGGCGTTCACGAGGTCGCGTGCGAAATTGACGCTCTCGGCGACCGCCTTGCCGGTTCGGATCGCGGCCGTCAACCCACGCCCGCCCTTGGGCGCACCGAGGAGCACCGCCGACGTGAGCGTTGCGCTCCCTGCCTTGTCGGTCTTGTACTCGGTGTAGCGATAGCTGCCACTGACGAGCCCCTGCGACACCGCGCGGACGGACTCGGGCGTGACTTCGGGGAGCTCGATCGCCGCCGTCTTTTGAGCGCGCGCGACGCTAGCAACTGCGCGACCCATCTTCCACGCGATCTTCTCGGCGTCCTTCTCGTCCCCGATCCCCACCAACAAAAGCCAACGAGCCTTCGCCTTACCGCCGGCGGCCACTTTCAGCGTTTGCGGGCGCTTCCCTTCGAAGCGCTCGTCCGAGGCGAGCGGCTTTATGCTGCCCTTGCCCGTCACCGCTTCGATCCGGCCTAGCGCGCGCCCGAGCCTCGTCTTCCCCGACGCGACGGCGATGGCGACGATGTCGGCGGTGGACTTGTCCCAGGTACCTTCAGAAAGTGAAATCCTCATCTGACTCCTTCCAACTTGCTCCGCGAGATACTGGAGCCTGGCGGCCACCGTCGCAAGGGCGGAGGTCCGCCAATCCGTCGAGCGTAGCTACCCCAGATGACTACCCCGGAGCGTGGCACTGCTCGTGCAACGAGCACTGGATGAACCCGCATAGGAGGACACATGCTCGAAGACAACAAAGTGAAAATCGCGTACACGATCGTGGAGCGCGACAAAGACGGCCGCAAGTTCTGGGTCCGCGTAGGCGCCGCATTCGTCAACCGCGACGGGAGCCTCAGCGTCCGGCTCGACGCGATGCCGGTCAACGGAACGCTCCAGATCCGCGACTACCAGCCGCGCGACACGAGCTCCCGGGAACGCGCGGCATGAGCACGCGGGCCATCGCCGCGATGCTCGCGGCGCTCGCGTTCGGTGTGGCGGGCCTCGCGACGGCAGACGGAGGGTTCCCTCCGCCCGGAGACGGCCCGCCCACCGAGGCACAGGACGAGCGAATCAACATCAACGAGGCGGGGGTCGATGAGCTGGTGCAGCTGCCGGGAATCGGGCCTTCGCGGGCGCAGGCGATCATCGCCGAGCGCGAGAAACGCAGGTTTCGCCGGATCGAAGACATCATGCGAGTGCCCGGGATCGGTCGGAAGACCTTCGGCCGCATCCGGGCATCGATCCGCGTGCAATAGACCTACCCTCACTCGCCCGAACCGCTTAGGGTCTCGGGCATGCCGCCGGCGATTCACGTGCGGGACGCGCGCGACGAGGACCGTGACACGCTGTTCCGCTTCCACAGGAACCTCTACGAAGCCCATCGCGACCGCGTCGTCCCCCAGGAAGACCTTCCGCTCGTCGCCTACCGTGACTACGAGCGGATCCTGGCGGACGACCTTCGGGCCCTGATGAGCGACAGGAACGCGTATGTGCTGATCGCCGAAGCGGACCGCGATGCGCTCGGATACATCACGGGGCGCGTCTCGACGGAGTCACGACGCGTGCTGCCACAGCGCGGCGTCGTCGAGGACTGGTACGTGGAGGAGAGCGCCCGAGGCTCGGGTGTCGGAAAGCAGTTGCTGACGGAGCTCGAGCGGCGCTTTGCGGACGCAGGGTGTCAGGTGATCGAGTCGGCAACCTGGTCGGGGAACGACGCCGCCCGGCGAGCACACGACGCGATGGGATTTCGGGAGATCCGGGTGATCTACCGAAAACGGGTGTAGTCCTCGCGGCGGAGCGCGACCGAAGTCACCGGAGAATCGGTCGCGACGCACGTGCTCGGGCGGCCCGGAGAATCGGTCGCGACGCACGTGCTCGGGAGCGGGTCCCGCTCGGCCGGCTCTACACGGCAAGATACGACTCGCCTCCCGCCCACTCCCTGTGCCGCGCATCCCGACCGATTCTCCTCCATACACAATCGCTCCCCCCTCCCCAAGCCATGCGCGGCAGCGCGAGCCGGAACGGCGAAGCCCGGCGCAAGTGCGCCGCCAAGGCCGAGCGCAGCGATGGCCGCGGAGGCACGCTGGCCACTCGCGTGAGAGTGATGCCGAACTACGGGTGGGGGTGGGCGGGTGGATTCAACGAAACCTCCCGACGCCAATCGCGTTCGCTGGCGCTGGCGCTGACGCTGGCGCTGGCGCTGGCGCTGGCGCTGAACGCTGGCGCTGAACGCTGACGCTGGCGCTGGCGCTGGCGCTGGCGCTGAACGCTGGCGCTGGCGCTGGCGCTGGCGCTGGCGCTGACGCTGAACGCTGGCGCTGGCGCTGACGCTGGCGCTGACGCTGAACGCTGACGCTGGCGCTGGCGCTGAACGCTGAACGCTGGCGCTGAACGCTGGCGCTGAACGCTGAGAGCCCTAGTGGACCGCCGCCCGGAACGGGAGTGCTTCCACGATCTGCGCTTCTGCTTCCAGCAGCTCGTCCAAACGGGTCTGCACGACCTCGGCCGGGAAATACTCCTTCGCCAATCGCACGAACAACCCGTGGTGCCTCGCCTCGCTTCGCGTTATCTCGGCGTAGAAGTCCTTTAAGGGGCCCGGCTCTAGGGCCTCGGCCAACAGGCCGAAGCGTTCACAACCTCGCGCCTCGATCACTGCGAGGATGAGAAGCCGATCCAGGAAATACTGCTGCGGCCCACGCTTGATGAGCTGCATCAGAGCGGTGACGTATGGGTCCTTTTCGTCCGGGCGCGTTGCGAGGCCCCGGTCGAGGATGATCTCCATCACTTGGGCGTAGTGCTGGAGCTCCTCTTGCGCGAAAGGGATGAGCTCGCGAACCAGCGTCGTGCGGTCGGAGTAGTGCGAGACGAGCTTGAGCGCCGTTGCGGATGCTTTGCGCTCGCACGCGGCGTGGTCGACGAGGAAGGCGTCGAAGTCGCTCAAGACGACCTGAGTCCACTCGCGCGGAGTTTTCGTGCGAAGGCGTGGCATCGGCTACTTGCGAAGGGCGGCTAGGATCGGCTCGATGGCGGCTCGGCGAAGCTTCAGCCCTGCGCGATTTGCGATGACCACCGAGCTGATGTCGGCGATCTTTTCGAGGGTCACCAGACCGTTCTGTTTCAGCGTCTCGCCCGTTTCCACCAAATCGACGATTACGTCCGCGAGGCCCGTCAGCGGCGCGAGCTCGACCGACCCTTGGCAGAAGATCAGCTCGACCGGCGTTCCCTTCGAGCGGAAGTGGCGCTCGGCGATGTGTGGGAACTTGGTCGCCACCCGGAGCGGGCGTTCGCGCTTGCCGGCGAGGCTCTCTTTGGGGAGCCCGCACACCATCATGCGGCATTTGCCAATGCCGAGGTCGACCGGTGCAAGCACGTCATAGTCGCGCTCCATCAGGACGTCGCGGCCGACGATACCGAGATCGGCTGCGCCATATTCGACATAGGTCGGAACATCGTCGGGCTTCAGAAGCAAGTAGCTGAGGCCCGATCCCTCGTCTTCGCGAACGAGCTTACGGCTCTCAGCGGTGAGCGCCTCGGTGGGGATGCCCGCTCTTTCGAGGCGCGCCCCGAGTTGCTCGAGGACGCGCCCTTTCGGCACGGCGATGACGATGGTGTCGCGGTTGCGTTTACGCATGGCCAGATACTCGTTTGATATTGGCGCCAAGAGGCCCGAGCTTCTCTTCGATGTGCTCATAGCCTCGATCGAGGTGATACACCCGCCGAACGTGGGTCGTGCCCTCCGCAACGAGGCCGGCCAACACCAGCGATGCGCTCGCGCGCAGATCGGTGGCCATCACCTCTGCGCCTTCGAGCCTTCGGACGCCATGGACAGTGGCGGTGCGGCCGTTGACGTGGATGTTGGCGCCCATGCGATTGAGCTCGGAAACATGCATGAAGCGGTTCTCGAACACGGTCTCCGTGATCCGGCTGGTACCGCTCGCGAGGCACATCAACATCATGAGTTGCGCCTGCATATCGGTGGGAAATCCCGGGTGAGGCTGCGTGATGATGTCGGTCGGGCGAATGATCTCCGACCCGACGACTCGGATCCCGTCCCCCTCGCGCTCGACGACGGAACCTGCCTCCCGAAGCTTGGCGATGACTGCCTCCAACGGCTCGAAACCGATTCCCTCGAGCAGCAGATCGCCAGCGGTAGCCGCCGCAGCAACCATGAAAGTGCCTGCCTCGATGCGGTCCGGAATGATCGCGTGGTCGACCGGGTGGAGGGAATCGACGCCCTCGATCGAAATCACCGAGGTGCCCGCGCCTTCGATGCGGGCCCCCATCTTGTTCAGAACCCTCGCGAGCTCCTCGACTTCGGGCTCGCGGGCGCAGTTCGTGAGCGTGGTTCGCCCCTTGGCAAGCACTGCAGCGCACATGAGATTCTCGGTGCCCGTATGCGTCGGAAAATCGAGCGCCACGTCGGAGCCCTCGAGCCTGCCGCCCGGCACCTTCACTTCGACATAGCCGTGATGAAGCTCGACGAGCGCACCCATGGCTTCGAGCCCCTTGAGGTGCTGATCGATCGGGCGGGCGCCGATCGCACAACCGCCGGGCATCGAGACGATGGCGTGACCGCAGCGCGCGACGAGCGGACCGAGCACCAACACCGACGCACGCATCTGCTTGACGAGGTCGTAGGGTGCTGTGGGCTCGATCGAGCCTGACGCGCTCACATGTACCCGGCCGTCCTCGTACGAGGCCTCGACGCCGAGACGTCCAAGAAGCCGGGTCATGGTGTGCACGTCGCGCAAATTGGGGACGTTGCGGAACACGTGCTCACCGTCGGCCAGCAGCGCCGCCGTCATGATGGGCAGCGCGGCATTCTTTGCGCCGCTGATTCGCACGGATCCGGCGAGCCGGTTTCCGCCGACGATCTCGATTGTGTCCACGTCGCCCTGTTACCCCGTGGCCCAGGATCGGGCAACTTCAGGCGAAGAACAAACCGAACACGAACGAAACCAGCCCGGCAAGGGCGCCGTAGAGCGGTACACGGACTGCGGGCCATCGGAGCGTCCCGGCGGAGTTGAAGCCACGGTTGATCACGACCACCAATGAGCCAATCCACGCGGCGAAACCGAGTAGAAGGACAGTTCCCCAGAGCGGATGCGGTGTCGCCTCACGGTCGAGGAGCCGACGATGGTCGGCGGCAAGCTTCTCGGGGCTGAGGCTCGCATCGATCGTCGCGCCACCTTCGAGGACGATGAGACGAGCGATCTCGTCCTTGGCATGCTCCGCCACGGGGTCCGCACTCGAGTATATGAACCGCGACGCGGTGACGCCGCCGAGCAGAGAGCGCCAAGCGAGCAGCGCTCCTGCGCGATCGTCCTCCTCCTCGAGCGCGGCGGCGATCGACTCGAGCCGAGATGCCGCCTCGGCACGAAATGGGCTGAATGGAAACCACCACCGAAGCGAGCGTCGGTAGTGCTCTGTAGCGCGCGCAAGTTGTCCTTCCTCCTGGTAGCGCTCGGCAGTCTCGAGCTCGGCGCGCGACCGGATCACCGCGCGGCCCAACATGATGCCGGCGAGTGCGACGACGATGAGAGCGGCGAGGAGAGCCTCACGCCGGCGAAGTGCGTTCACAGGAAGTCTCGACGACGGAAGATGAAGGCGGCGATCGCGAGCGTCACGCCCGCATAGAGCACTGCGTAGCCAAGCGAGGTGACGACGTACGTGAGCGGCTCCCCAGCACTGGCAGAGCTTCCGAGCAGCGTGGCGCGACCCGGGACGAAGAGATTGAAGTTCGGCACGACCTCGGCAAGCCAGCTCAACACGCTCTGCATGGTCGGGCTCAGGACTCGCGTCTTCATGGCGACCATGTCGTGCGCCGAGCGACCGACCAACCAGACGCCGAAGGTGAACGCGCCTGTGAGAAAGGGTGTCGAAAACGACGAGAACAGTAGCGCGACGGCGGCCAATATGAGCACCTCCCCGACGTTCAGCACGAGCGACGCGAGGAGGCGACCGAGCTCCACGTCGACTGTCGAGCAAACCCAGACCGCGGCTCCGAGGGCTGCCAGCGACCAAATCGGAACGACGAGCGTTCGGTCTTTGATTAGGGAGAACCCAATGCCCAAGGCTACGGCCAACCCCGCCGGCACGGCGACCACGAGTGTGGTGGACGCACCCGCTTGGATCGCCGTCACGAACAGTTGGAGGGCGCCCATGATGGCGATGAACACCGCGCAGGTCGCAACGATGCCTCCGTACTTCCCGAGAAGGAACTCGAATCGGGCGATCGGTTTCGGCAGAATGACGTACAGAGTCTTGCGTTCGATCTCTTTGTAGAGCAGCGACGAGCCGAGAAAGATCGCGATGATGACCGAGAACATCGAGATCGACGCGAGTCCGAGGTCGGTCACGACGCGCATGTTCTGGTCGAGTGAAAGCTCTCCCAACGCAAGCGTCAGCGCGAGGACGGCGGCCGCGAGCACGAGCACGCCGAAGAGCACCTTGTCGCGAACGGCTTCTCGGTAGGTGTTGAGCGCGATTGCGTAGATCCGAGCGGCACTCATGGCGTACCACCGTCCGCAGTTCTGGCAGGCGCACCCGCGCTCGGCGATTCGGGCATGGAGCCAGACCAGTATGCGCGTCCGGTCGCGAAATGACTCAGCACGTTGACAGCCATCAGCATCATGATTGCGGACGTCACGGTACAACCGACCTCCAGCCAGCGAGAACTTTCGGACCTGGTTCCGAGCCCCCAGGCTCTGAAAGAGGCGGCGATCCCCTGAGAGAGATACAGACCGAGTGCGGCCAGGCCGAGCACGTACACCCCGAGCACGAAGGGGCGGGAGACGAGCTCGCGCAGGAGCCCGTACTGGCTCAGCGCAACCGGCCCGACGCGGAAAGTGAGCACCCAGTGCACGACCAAGTGACCGACCAGAAACGCCCACGCGACCGCGCCGGCGAGCTTCTGCAGTCGAACGCAGCCCGCAGAACGATAGGGACCGGCATCGTCTCCCTCGGGAAGCGACAACCGGCCCCACCCGCGCACGTACGCACCGAGGAACACGAGGACGACGACAGTCCAGGCGACGAGAGAGAGCCAGCTCATGGGCGAGGACGCTGCATACGACGGGCCGCCCCGCAGGGCGGGCCACATGCGGGAGAGCCCAAACCCGAAAAGGGTGGCCATGGGCCAGACCGTCAATGCGACGTGGCTGCGGAAATTCGGCACGGCTACTACCTAACGCCGCGGTCTCCGAGCGGTCAATTTACTTCAATGCGAGCGCGCTGCCGGAGCCCTCGGAGCGCCCTTTCAGCCCCAAGAGCGTGAGCGGCTCATCGGACAGCTCCATGCGGACCCGGTCTCCGATTCCGACAGCATGCACCTTCTGTGTTCCGTCGAGGAAAAGCCGCCCCTTCGTCATTCGGCTGGTGATACGGAGATCCTCGCCCGGTGCGACCATGCCCTTGATCAACTCGGACTTGTGGTCGACGCCCTTGTACGGCTCCCGGACGACGAACTGAAGCTTCTGTGATCCGATCGGAAGCACTTTGCCGCCGGCCGAGCGTAGTGCAGCCGTCGATCCCGCGGCCGGGCCTACCCAAACGCCGCTCGACATCTGGCGCTCTTGCTTGCCGTCGTGCTCGAGGATGTACCGCGATGTCGCTGCGGGACTCTCGTGACAATACAGCGCGTCATTCAAGACGCGGGTCGAGATCAATCGGTCTCCGACCTCGACGCGCATTCGCGAGAGCCTGCTGGAGCGGAGATTGCCAGCGAGCGCTGCGGCGAGCACCTCGTCGACGTTGTGTGCGTCGCCGGCGCAAAAATATCCGACACTCGTGTCCGGGGCACTGTTGACCGCGAGCATCGGAGTAGACGAATCGGCCAAGTGCGACGCCCACAACAACGTCCCGTCGCCCCCGAGGGTGACGATGAGGTCCCAGGCCCCCTCGTCAGGCATCGGCTCGGGCCTGTATCTCAGGATCGCGCGGGCCCCGAGCTCGCGAAGCGCCCGCTTCGCCTGCTTGAGAGTCTCCTGATGGATTTCGTGCTCTCGCAGGAGGCCTTCGACGGAGATGTCACTGTGAGCGATGAGCTCCTCGAGACGCTCTTGCGCGCGGCCCACGTACCGCTGATACGTGCTCTTCTTGTAGACGACGAGGACTCTTGGCCGCATGCGTGTCTCGCGCTGAGGGTCGCGAAGGCGCGTCCCGTCAGCCGTTCGGGATCTTCTTGGCGTCGGCCAAGAACCGCTCTAGACCGATGTCGGTCAACGGATGCTTGAGGAGTTGGTGGATGACGTTGTAGGGGATGGTTGCCACGTCCGCACCGATGAGTGCCGCCTCCACGACATGGACAGGGTGGCGGATGCTGGCCGCAAGCACCTTGGTGTCGAGGCCGTAGTTGCCGTAGACCGCAACCAGTTGCTGAACGAGCTCCATGCCGCTCCCGCTGATGTCGTCAACGCGCCCGATGAAGGGGCTGATGTACGTGGCGCCTGCTTTGGCCGCGAGCAGCCCTTGGGTGACGCTGAAACAAAGGGTCACGTTCGTCCGAATGCCCTCCTCGGTCAGCGTGCGTACTGCCTTGAGCCCCTCGGCGATGAGCGGGATCTTGACCACGATGTTCTCGTGCATCGCGGCGAGGCTCCGGGCCTCGGTCATCATGCCATCGTAGTCGGTAGCAAGGACCTCCGCGCTGATCGGTCCATCGACCACTTCGCAGATGTCGACGAGTACGTCTTTGAAAGGACGCCCTGTCTTCGCTACGAGCGAAGGATTCGTGGTCACACCATCGATGACGCCCATTGCGGCTGCGTCACGGATCTCTTCGATGTCTGCGGTGTCGATGAAGAACTGCATGGCGCAAGTAAAGAGCCGCGGCCCCGTAGGGTCAAGTGGAGTCTGCGCTCCGCGCAAAGCCGCCTGGAAGCCGGCAGAACCGCGCGTTCCCTCATTCGACGATTTCGACCTCGAGATCGACCCCGCGTGACGTTTCCCGAGGGGGCTCGGGATCGGGCGCGGTGCCGGTGCACACGAAGAGGGTCGCGAGAATCGCGGCGATCAGCCACAATACGATACCCCTCGGGGTCCACTGGCTCTTTTCGCGCATGGTCAGGCCCTGTGTTGGTTTTGCCGCCTGATTGAACATCCGGCAACCGAGGTCGTCCAATCGGTATGCGTAGATTCTTCGTCATTCTCGTTCTTTTCGCGGCCTGGAGCACCACGGCGCTCGCCGAGAACCAGACCGGAAAGGTGGACGCCACGGCCGCGCGGCTCGGCACGCTGAGCGCGGACGAGCGGAAGCTGCTCGCCCCCCACCTCGCACAGGGGCCGGTGATCCTGACTGAGTTCCAGAACCGGCAGACCGATCTGCCCGCCGTCATCTACGCTGCGGAGATCCACGCCCCGGCAAAGAGCGTCGCGGCGATTATCGGGAGGCCCGGCGAGTACCCACGCTTCATGCGCGCGCTGACCGAGGTCGATGTCAGATCCACCAGCGATTCCATGATGGCCTTCGATTGGACCTGGGGCGTCAGTTTGTTCTCGATGACGGGACAGAACGTGATGACCACGTACCCCGGCAATGACGAGCGCGGCTATCGTTTCGACATCCGCACGATTGGGGGGGATCTCGGAATCGGACGCGTCATGTGGCGCGTCTACTCCGAGGGTCCGAAGAAGTCATTGATCGTCTTCTCGTCTCGACTCGACATGCGGGATGCGAACTTCATCACGCGCCAACTCGCGTCGGAGGGCAATGCGGTCAACCGCACGATCAACGTCGCCGTTGCGATGGTGACTCTGCTCGAAGTGAAGGCCGAGGCGGAGAAACGGGCCGGGACATACGTGCACGGCAAGTTTTGGGCGAGGCCGCTAAGTCGTCCCCACGTGAACATGAACGCGCTCCGCGGACTACTTGGGCGCGGCGACCTCGTGTTCATGGATATCGACGGGGACACGATGCAGAAGGTCACCGTAGTGGGACGGTCGGGGACGAGCGTGGGACGTGTGCGTCGGGTGATGCTCGACCCCGAAGAGTTCGGCAGATCGTTGCTGCACGGCTCGTGCGCCGAAGTCGTCGAACGCTCCGATCATGGGGTTCGCTTCGAGTGGGAGATTCCGATCCCGTTGGTCCACGTAGGTGGCGAGATGATCCTACGCCCCTCGCCGACCGTAATCGCCGTAGATGGCATCTCCGGGACGCTGTCGAAGGGCCAATGGCGCTTCGACACACACCGCTACCGGGGCGGCGAAGCGGGGGTCGTGGCCTGGGCAACGTTCGACCCGGCGGACTCGCCGAAGCTCATCCGAAAGCTGATCGCGGGCAATACGTACTTCTCGCATGGCTTCGTCGCGGCAACACAGCTTGCCGTGATGCGATCGCTCAGGTCGCGCGTTCACCTGATGGGCCGCTAGCCCTCCGCCGTGGCTCCGTCTACCGCTGCGTCCTCGCCGCCGTCCATGACCGGATCGCTGCCCCCGTCCACCGAGGCATCGACCCCGCCGTCGGAACCGCCGTCGGGCAGGAGCGAGCGATCAAAATCGACGACCAGAGAGCAGCCCCCGAGACCGAGCAGCGCCGCAAACACGAACGAGAGCCACGCACATCTCATCTCAAAACCGAAGGGTTGCGGTCGCGCCCGCGCCGCGCGTTTGGATCTGCACTCGTGCGGTCTCTCGCTCGCGCTTCCGCTTGTTCTTGTGCGTCATGAACAACGTGAAAGATGTGATCGCGGACAGCGCCGCCAAGCCGAAGGACACATCCGCGAAGAGCGCCAAGCGATCGCCCTGGTCGGCGGTCTGCGCGGTCGGGTCGTTCTGGTAGTCCTGCTCCTTCTTGAGTGCGACAATGCCGAGGATCGTCCCGCTGACGAGCGCGGCGGCGGCAATGCTACCCGTAGAGATGACGGCGCGCCGAATGGTGTCGTCCTCTCGCTCCGTGGCGAGCAGCGCTTGACGCTTGGCCTCTTCGGTCTGCTCGACGATGACAGTGCTCGATGTCTGCGGCGTGAACTCGAGCTCCCTGACTTCGCCGTATGCGACTCGTACGGTCTCTTCGCCGACGTGGCGGCCATCGCCGACGACGAGCACGGTGTGCTCGCCCGGCTCGACCTCGAGGGTCGCCGGCGTCTTCTTTCCGGACGGGACGCCGTCGAGCAGAATCGCGTGCCCAGGCTCGAGTGATCGGACCACTAGGCGCGCGGGGCTCTTCAGCAGCGTGCCGATACGAGCCTCGATGGAGACGCGATCGGGCGCATCCGGCCGCTCGATCAAATACTGCTCGAGCATGGCCACCGCACCGGGCGCGTCGTCGCGTCGCTGACGCGTGTCGGCCACAGCGACCAGCAGCTTCGCATCACGGCCGAGTGAATAGGCGCGGAGCCAAGCCCTCTCGGCGGCCTCGTAGCGTCGTGCCTCGAACAATCGCGCGCCGACCTGGTAGGCCTGATCAGGCGTCGTGGCTGGCTCTGCGAGGAAGGCTTTGAGCTCGTCGTCGGAGGGAAGGCTCGGCGCGTCTGTGGGCTCTGCCACAGGCTGCGCGGTCGCTTGCGCCGCGATGCCCACGAGCAGCAATGCGAGCGCGAACGGTCTCATCGCGCTTAGGCGCCTCCTGCGCCCGCGGAACCACCCATCCCTGCGGAGCCGCCGCCGCCGGCCATGCCTCCAGTCGCGCCGCTCCCTGCAGCGCCGCCAATACCGCCAGCGCCCGCCGAACCGCCCTGTCCGCCGCCGCCACCAACGCCACCCGCACCGCCGATGCCGCCGATGCCGCCGATGCCGCCGATGCCACCCGCGCCACCCGCGCCACCCATGCCCCCGGTGCCGCCTTGTATCTCGGCACAAACAACCTCGGTCTGGCAGCTCCCTTGAGTGAACTTACTGCCGACGTGGCAGCAGATCAGACCGCTGTCACACTCGTCGTCTTGGAAGCACGTCGTGCCGACGCCGCCCGTACAGGCAGCCAGAGCGGAGACCGAAAAGAAAGCGAATGAGAGCCAAAGAGAAGTGGTTTTGCGCATGAGCGCGGCGAGCATAGCTCAGACCAAAGAGGTAGGCCATGCTGCCAGCACGATCCGAGGCTATGCTCCGGCCCCCAATGGTGGACCCAAAAAATCAGGCCGAAGAGCCACGCTCAGGCCGATGCGCGATCGTCGGACGCCCGAACGTCGGGAAGTCGACGCTTCTCAACGCTCTCCTCGGCCAGAAGCTCGTGATCGCCACGCCACGACCTGGCACGACGCGTTCGTGCGTGCTCGGAGTACACGCGTCCGCCGATCCGCCGACACAGATCGCCTTCGTGGACACCCCCGGACTCGAAAGACCGAAGGGCGCGCTCGGCCACGTGCTGATCGATAGCGCCAAACAAGGCTTGCTCGACTGCGACGCGATCGTGTTTGTGACAGAAGCACCCAATCCGAACGCCCGGGCGGCCGTCAACGAAAGAGACATCGCTGTGCTCGACGCGCTCGAGGCGTCGAACGCGCCTGTCGTGCTCGCGATCAACAAGGTCGACAAGCTCAAAGCCAAGAACCGACTCTTCGCCTTCATCGAGGCGTACCAGGAGAAGCGCAGTTTCGCTGCCGTCGTGCCGATCTCGGCAACCCGCGGAACCAACCTCGACGCGTTGCTCGGGGAGATTCGCGCCACCCTCCCAGAGGGGTTGCTCTATGATCCGGACTATCTGACGGACCGGCCTGAGCGCTTTTTCGTGAGCGAGCTGGTCCGCGAAGCGGCGATGCTCAACACGCGGCAAGAGGTGCCGTACGGCATCGCCTGCGAGCTCGACAGCTACGAGGAAGACGGGAAATTGGTCCGAATCGAAGGCACGCTCGTCGTCGAGAAGCCAAGCCATAAAGCGATGGTGATCGGGAAACGCGGCGAGACGATCAAGAAGATCAGTACCGAGGCGCGGGTGCAAATCGAGGCGCTGCTCGAGCGCAAGGTGTACCTTCGACTCTTCGTGAAAGTCGTCCCTGGATGGACGCGCGACCCGGTCAAGGCGCGCGAGCTCGGGATCAACGAGGAGCGGGGATGAGCCGTCGGAGACCCCATGCCCGACGACCCGCGGGGTCGGTCATCAACCGTCCGCTCGTAGCGATCGTCGGACGGCCGAACGTGGGCAAGAGCACACTGTTCAATCGCCTTGCCGGGCAGCACATCGCGATCGTCGAAGACATCCCGGGTGTCACGCGGGACCGGTCTTATGCCGACGCTTTCGTGCTGGGGCGCGAATTCGTGCTGATCGACACCGGAGGGTTCGACCCCGACAGCGACGACCCGATGAAGGCCGGCATCACGAGCCAGGTGCGGTTGGCGCTCGAGGAATGTGATGTCGTCGTTTGCGTGGTGGACGCGACTGTCGACCCGCTTCCGGCCGATCGGGAAGCGATTGCGCTCCTCCGGGATGCCGGCAAGCCTGTCGTCTTCGTTGCCAACAAGGCCGACTCCCGTTTGAGGGAGCACGATGCGGTGTCTTACTACGAGCTCGGCATCGAATCGATTCTCCCAATCTCGGCGCTGCACGGGCGCGGGATTGGAGAGCTCGAAGATGCGATCGCAGAGCGCCTGCCTGACGTGGTCGAAATTGCCGAGCCGGAGCTCGATGTCCCGCGAATCGCGATCATCGGACGCCCCAACGCAGGCAAGAGCTCGTTGGTGAACCAGCTCTGTGGCGAGGAACGTCAGCTCGTCGACGACCGCCCAGGCACCACCGTCGACAGTATCGACACCCTCGTCGAGCGCGAGGACAAGCGCTTCATCTTGATCGACACCGCGGGCATACGGCGAAAGCGGAGCGTCAAGAAGAAGGGGATCGAAGGGCTGAGCGTCCTGCAGGCGATTCGATCGATCGAGCGGAGCCACGTAGTGGTTCTGATGATCGACGCCGAGGCGGGAGTCGGCGAACAAGACGCCAAGATCGCGGGGCTCGCGGACGACCGTGGCCGGGCGCTGATCATCGCGTTGAACAAGGTCGATCTCTTGAACCGGGAGGCCCAGAAGAAGGCCATGGATCGCACACGCGAGATCTTGGCCTTCGTGCCGTGGGCGCCGCTGGTCACGGTGAGCGCGCTCGAGGGGCGGGGGGTATCCGCGTTGCTCGGCCGAATATCGGACGCTGTCACCGAGCACCGAAAGCGAATTGCGACGGCTGAGCTCAATCGCTTCTTCGAAGAGGTGATCGAGCGCCACCCTCCCCCCACGATGCACCACCGCTCCGTCCGCCTCTACTACATCACACAGGCCAGCATCGCGCCCCCAACCTTCGTGGTCATGTGCAACCAGCCGAAGGACGTGCACTTCAGCTACCAGAGGTACGTGGCGAATCAGATCCGCAAGCGCTTCGGGTTCCGGGGGACACCGCTGCGGGTGAGGTACCGAGGAAAGAAGAAGCGAGAGAAGTAGCGAGGCGACCTCCCCAGGCCATACGCGGAGCGCGAGCCCGCCTGGCGCGAAGGGAAACGCACGGAGAATCGGTCGCGACGCACGTGCTCGGGAGCGGGTCCCGCTCGGCCGACTCCATACGGCGCCATACAACTCGCCTCCCGCCCACTCCCTGTGCCGCGCATCCCGACCGATTCTCCTCCATACGCAACCGCCCCGGCGCAAGTGCGCCGCCAAGGCAGAGCGCCGCGATGGCCGCGGAGGCACGCTGGCCACTCGCGTGAGAGTGATGCCGAACTACGGGTGGGGGTGCGCGGGTGGATTTAACCAAAACCTCCCGCCGCCAATCGCGTTCGCTGGCGCTGAACGCTGATGCTGGCGCTGGACGCTGGCGCTGGCGCTGGCGCTGGCGCTGGCGCTGGCGCTGGCGCTGGCGCTGACGCTGGACGCTGGCGCTGGCGCTGGCGCTGGACGCTGGCGCTGGCGCTGGCGCTGGCGCTGGCGCTGTCGCTGACGCTCTCGAACTGAGCGGAGGCTCAAGCTCGTTGGCTCCGCTGCTTCCGCGCCTCCGCATTCCCGAGCTGCCCGCAGGCCGCCATCACGCTTCTGCCCTTCGTCACGCGCTCGCGCACGGGGAGCCCCTCTGCGCGTAGCCATGCGATGAACTGGTCGATCTCGTGTTCTTCCGGCGCGCGGGTCAGTGGCTGGGTACCTGGGTTGTAGGGGATCAGGTTCACCAGCACGCGTTCGAGCGGTTTGCAGAACTCGGCTACGGCGCGAGCGTCGGCTGCGCTGTCGTTGATGCCGGGCAGCAGACAGTAGTTCACTCCGAGCGCGAAGTTCCGACGCGGACGGTAGCTGGCCAGCGCCTTCTGGAGCTCCGCGAGATCCGTACGGCGGTTGATCGGCATGATCTCGCTCCGCAGCGAGTCGTTGGCCGCATTGAGGCTGATCGAGAGGTTGAGGCGTTTAAAGCCCTCTGTCCCGAGGCGGCGAATCCCCTCGATGTGACCCACGGTGCATATCGTCAGACGTTCCTGGCCGATCGCGAGGCCCGCCTCGTCGTTCAGGACGCGGAGCGCATGGATGACGTTGTCGGCGTTGTCGAGCGCCTCACCCATGCCCATGAACACGATGTTCCGGATCGGCCATCCGAGCCGATGCCGGGCGACGAGGACCTGCGCGATGATCTCATCGGTCGTGAGATGCCGGAGTAACCCCATGCGGCCGGTTTCACAGAAGGTGCAGCCCATCTTGCAACCTACTTGGCTCGACACGCAGAGGGTGTAGCGCCCGCGCCCCATCGGGATGCGAACCGATTCCACCTCGAGGCCGTCGCGCAGTCGAAGCACCACCTTCGACGTCGCGCCTTGCTCGCCGTCGTCGGACTCGACTCTGAGCACCTCGGGCAGCTCGAAGGAAAACGCCGCGGCCCAGGCCTCACAAGCCTCGGAGCCCAGGCCAAAGTCCGCCGGTTCGAACCGGCCCTCGGCCATGACTTGGCGTTGGATACGTCTCGCGAAACCGTGGCCGCGGGGCACAAGCTCTCGCCCGAGCTCGACGAGCTCGGCGCTGGTGAGGCCATGAATCGGTACGCGCGTCATCGAAACATCAATCTTGTACGAGCAAGAAATGCGCAGTGGCGACCGCAACCGGTTCCTCCGGGTCGTCTTGGTATGCGAACACTCGCACGTTCGCGACGCGTCGCCCGCGCCGTGTGAACACCGCCTTCGCAAACACGTCTTGGGGTCCCGCGCCCCTCAGGTACTCGACGGTGATGTTGATCGTCTTGGGCACGGCCTCCGTCTCGCCGTGCCAGAGGAGCTTGAAGATGGCGGTCGACTCCATCAGCGCGCCGAGCGTGCCACCATGAAGCGCCGGCACGTTGGCGTTGCCGACCAGGTGCTCCGAGTACTGCATTCGGCCCCGAATGTCGCCGTCGACGAGCTCTGCCGTGATGCCCATGAAGCGGGCGTATGGAATCGCCTCGTGAAGCGGCCCGAAGTCCCCGCTCTCCCGAACGGCCGTCACTGCGTCGCGGAGCCTCATTCGGAACCCTCATCGACTTCTCGGCGGGTATCGCGGAACACGACGAACGTGCCGGAAGCCGTTGCGATTGGACTGGCGCTGTCGCCGTGGTGAGCGGTGGCCCTCACGAATGCGACGTGCCGGGTGACCTTGTAGCAATGGGCATCGCAGATCACGTCTTGGTGAGGCAGCGCGGGGCGCACGTAGTCGATTCGGAGGTCGAGGGTTGCGATGCGCCGCGGCGCGACGAGGGACATGATGACCGCACCCCCGCACGTGGCGTCGATGAGGCTGGTGATACAACCGCCGTGGAGCACACCCGTCTCGGGGTTGCCGACGAGATCTTCGCGATACGGAAGCGCGAGGGACAAATGCTCCGGTCGGTAGTCGGTGACGCGGAGATCCAGAGCCCGATTGTGAGGGACCGAGCCGACGTAGCGCCCTTCCAGGCGCCGCTTGATTTCGTCCTTTTGCGGTAGAAACGAGTCCGTCATCGGAGCCCACGTGTAGCAGGCGAGCCCGATTTAAACCACTGGGGGCGGAGGTGGCGTCGCCTGTTCGACGAGCCAAGTGTCAGACGAGACGAACTCCACGCCCCCGGGGCCCTTCGATCGAAGGAGGTCGGGGTGGTCGGTCACGACTCGTCCGACGTCTGCAGCCTTCGCGAGAGCAACCAACGCGTCGTGCCAATCCTCGATGAAGTGATCGCCTCGCTCGACGATCTCCACCAGGCCGCGGATGGTCTTCATCTGCTGTTCTACGGCTTCATCTTTGAAATGCGGAAGCGCGTGCAGCATCGACTGCACACGCTCCATGACCCAAGCCGACGTCTTCCGCTTGCCGGGAACGCCGAACGCCCGTCGAACCACACGCTCTGGAGGAGACCCGAGTGCTACGGACGCGTTCACGTAGATATCGGGCGCGAGAACCACGTCCATGAGCGCGATCCTAACACGGCCCGGTCAGGCTTGACATCGTTCTTGCAGGCGTTACTCGTCCGACATGAAAGCGGTCTGGATTCCAAAGTTTGGGAAGCCCGATGTGCTCGAATTGCGGGAGGCCGCAGACCCGACCCCCGGACCCGGCAAGGTGCGGATACGGGTCCGCGCAGCGGGTATCAACTTCGCAGATATCATGGCGCGCCAAGGGCTGTACCCGGATGCTCCCCCGCCACCGATGGTCGTCGGCTACGAGGTGTCCGGGGTCATCGATGCGGTTGGTGAGGGCGTCGCCGATCGAAGCGAGGGTCAGCGGGTTCTTGCCATGACCCGATTTGGCGGATACGCCGACACGGTTTGCGTCGAGGAAGCCCAGAGCTTCGTGATGCCTGAGCCGATGAGCTTCGAAGAAGCCGCCGCGCTACCGGTCACGTACCTCACGGCCTATCACATGCTCTTCAACGTGGTTCGGGTACGGCGAGGCGATCATGTGTTGATCCATCAGGCCGCGGGTGGGGTCGGTACGGCCGCTAGCCAGCTCTGCCGGTCCGTCGGCGGCGTCACGACTTACGGTACCGCATCGAAAAGCAAACACGACTACGTGCGCGCCAACGGCTGCGACCACCCAATCGACTATCACTCCGTCGACTATGTCGAGGTGGTCAACGAGCTCACCGATGGGCGCGGCGTGCACGCGGTGCTCGACGCGCTAGGGGGCAGCGATTGGAAGAGAGGCTACTCGCTCCTTCGCCCTGGAGGCATGCTGATTCCGTTCGGTTGGGCCAACATGGCGAAGTCCGGAAAGCGACGCGTCACTCGTGTCCTCGGCGAGCTCACGCACATGCCCTGGTGGACTCCCGTCAAGCTGATGCAGCAGAACAAGGGAGTGTCGGGGGTCAACATGGGGAACCTTTGGGACGAGCGGGAAACGGTGTTCGAAGCTCTCACCGCCTTGCTGAAGCTCTACGAAGAAGGCGCTGTCACGCCCCAGGTCGACCGGGTGTTTCCGTTCGCGCAAGCCGGACAAGCCCATGCGTACATCGAGGCAGGCCAAAACGTCGGTAAGGTGCTACTCCAGCCGTAGTCATGCCGGTGCGAGTCTGCTTCGTTTGTCTCGGAAACATCTGTCGATCGCCAACGGCCGAGGCCTCCATGCGGCAGCTCATCGAAGAAGCGGGCCTTGCCGGGGAGATCGAAATCGACAGCGCCGGCACCGGCGGCTGGCATGTTGGGGAGCCTCCTGATGACCGCGCACGCGCGGCTGGCAAGCGCCGAGGGCTCGATGTTCGCGGGCGCGCACGCAAAGTGGTCCGCGAGGACTTCGAGCGTTTCGACTACCTCATCGCCATGGATCGCTCGAACCGAAGCGACCTTCAACAGCTCGCGCCGACCGACGACGCGAAGGGCAAGGTCGAGCTGCTGCGGAACTACGACCCCGATTCCCCGCGAGACGGCGAAGTCCCCGATCCCTACTACGGTGGAGGCGATGGATTCGAGCGCGTGATCGATATTTGCGAGGCAGGCTGCCGTGGCTTGCTCGAACAGATTCGGGATCGCCACGGGTTATGAAGCCGGAGCTCCGGGAAGTCCTCGAGCGAAGACTCGGACACCGAGTGACGAGAATGACGAGGCTCGGCGGCGGAAGCATCAATGACGCCGCCGAGGTGTCACTCAGCGACGGCACGCGCGTGTTCGTAAAGACGCACCCCAATCCGCCCCGAGGGATGTTCGCTGCCGAGGCCCGAGGTCTTCGCTGGCTCGAGGAGGCTGCGGCGATCCGGGTTCCACGGGTGCTCGCTCTTTCGGACGCGGAGCCGGCCTTCCTGGCCCTCGAGCTCCTTTCGCCATCGAGGCGCCGAGCGCGATTCGACGAGGAGCTCGGTCGGTCGCTCGCAGCGCTCCACGCATTCGGGGCGCCCTGCTTTGGTCTCGACCACGACAACTTCATCGGGCGTCTCGCACAATCGAACACACCGGCGAACGACTGGCCAACGTTCTACTGGCACTCACGTTTGGAGCCTCAGCTCCGGCTCGCGGCCGACCAGGGGTTGATCGGCGAGCGGACGCGGTCGGGGTTCGACGCGCTTCGCGATGCGCTCCCGGAGCTCGTAGGGCCAGCGGAACGGCCCTCGCGGCTCCATGGAGACCTCTGGGGCGGCAACCTTCACGTCGACGAGCGTGGTGCACCGTGTGTGATCGACCCTGCGGTGTATGGCGGCCACCGCGAGATGGATCTCGCGATGATGAGATTGTTCGGTGGCTTCGGCGAACGGGTCTTCGCGGCCTATGACGAAGCGATGCCGCTCTCGGCCGGCGCCGACCGTCGAGTGCCCCTCTATCAGCTCTACCCCCTCCTCGTGCACGTCAACCTGTTCGGCAGCTCGTACCTGAGCTCCGTCGAGCGCGCCCTCGCGGCGTACGTGTAGCTTGACATGGCTCGTCTCGAGTCCCAGATCCGCTCGATGCAGGCGATTCTCCTGATCGACCACGGCAGCCGTCGCGCCGAAGCGAACGCCCTGTTGAGCGAAGTAGTGGGGAAGGTGAAGGCACGCATCGGCGAGGGGGCGATCGTCGAAGCCGCGCATATGGAGCTCGCCGAACCCACGATCGCTCAAGGGTTCGCGCGTTGCGTCGAGCAGGGCGCCTCGATGATCGTGGCGCACCCGTTCATGTTGGCGCCGGGCCGCCACGTGCAAGAAGACCTCCCGCGCTTGGTCGCCGAGGCGGCGGAATCGCACGAAGGCGTACGCTTCGTTCTTGCACCGCCGCTCGGCAGCCACGACGGAATCATCGACGCGGTCGTGGAGCGATGCGGAGCGGCTCTCCCGGCCGAAGAGGCCTAGGGGATCAGGACGACCTTGCCGGTCGTTTGCCGAGAGCCGAGTGCGTCGAGCGCAGCGGCCGCGTCCTTCAGCGGGTAAGTGGCTGAAATCAAAGGTGAGATCTTGCCTCGAGCGTATAGGTCGAAGATCGCGCGCTGGGCGTCCCGGAGCACCGCCGGGTCTTTGTCGAAGTAAAGGCCCCAGTGGAGCCCGACCAGCGAGATGTTCTTGAGCAGCACGCGGTTCATCTCGGCCGAAGGGATCTTGCCACTCGCAAATCCGATCACGAGAAGCCGGCCGTTGAATGCGATGCACTTCATCGAGCGGTCGAAGGTGTCGCCTCCAACGGGGTCGTAGATCACGTCGGCGCCACGACCATTGGTGAGCTCGCGAACCCGCTCGACGAAATCCTCCTCGCGGTAGTTGATGACGGCGTCCGCGCCGTTCTGTCTCACGAGGGCGAGCTTGTCCGCGCTTCCGGCGGTTCCGATCACGCGGGCACCCAAGGCAACGCCAATCTGCACCGCGGCGAGCCCTACCCCGCCCGCGGCCGCGTGCACGAGCAGCGTCTCGCCGGCTTGCAAGCTCGCGCGAGGCACGAGAGCGACGTACGACGTCTGGTAGACGAGACCGAGCGCTGCGGCATCTTCGACGCTCATCCCTTCAGGCATTGGGAAGACCCGCTCGGGCGGCACGATGACGCGAGACGCGAAACCTCCGTAGGCGAGAAGCGCGGTCACCCGGTCGCCAATGGCAAGCCCGCGTACGCCCTCGCCGACTTCGCCTACCGTGCCTGCCACCTCGGCTCCCGGCGCGAACGGCAGCTCGGGCTTCACCTGGTACTTGCCCTGGGTAATCAAGGTGTCGAAGAAGTTGCAACCAATGGCCTCGACGTCGATGGCCACCTGCCCATGGCCTGCCGGCGCGTCCGCGGCGTCTTCACGCTCGAGCGCGGCCGGGCCTCCGAGCTCCCGCACGATCATTCTGTACATGACGGCGAAGTTTGCCCTCAAAAACAGGCGGAGACTACCCGGGCTCACAAAAGGAGGGAGCTTGCTGGTATAACTCTTCCATGGTCGGGCAGAAGCCGAGGCGCCCACTACCTGCTGGCGTGATTCCTGAAGATCGCGCGTGGAGCGACGACGACCGAGGTTCGCATGTTCGCGCCAAAGCTCCCCCTCGAAGCGACCCCCCGGATCACTCCTCGGACCCTGCCCCCGAAGCTGTCTCGCCGGGGCCTTCAAGCACCAGTGAGGCACCCGCGGATCGTGCCCGCAGACTCGTCGACCAGTTGATCACGCTCGGGCCAGACGAGATCGCGCCGCTCGTTCGACGGCTGCTGCCCCTCGGGAACTTCGCGCTCGAGGAAATCGCCCGAAGCTTTCCGGGCCCCCTCTGGCGTCCCTCCATGGCGACCGACTCGCGTTTGCCGCGTCCCGAAGAGATCTCTGCGAGCGCCGCGGCCCTTGCCGCGTTCGAACGCGAAGCCATCCCCTACCTGTCGAGACTGATGCGGAGCTCGAACACGGAGGCTCGTTGCTACGCGACGATCGTCTGCGCCGTGTACACCGACGCCCAGCTCGTCGGCCCGCTCGCTCAGGTTGCCCTAGACGAAAACCGCGAGTGCCGGCGCGTCGCGCTTCATCTCTTGAACGCCTACCAACACCAGCCCATCTATCGAAGCGCGCTCGCCGAGCTTCGCAAGTGCGCTTCGGATGTCGGCGAACCGCTTCCGACCAGGCGCCGCGCAATCTCGGCGCTAACCCAGCTTCGTGACGAGGATTCTGCCGCACTATTCGTCGACCTGCTGGCCGACTCCGATCGTGGGCTCGGCACCGCTTCGCGGGTCGGGCTCCGCGTACTCACTGCGCACGACTTTGGTTTCTCTCGCGACCCCTGGCTGCGATGGCTGTCTGAGCGAGGTCACGAGATCCGGATTCAATGGCTCATCGAGGGCTTGGGGGACAGCCGCACGAACATCCGCCTCCTGGCCTCACGCGAGCTCTGGCGGCTCACGCGCTTTCTACAGCCACTGTCGGAGGCAGCGACCCGCAACGAATTCGTGATGGTCCAGAACCACTACCGACGCTGGTGGGCAAAGAATCACCCTGAGTAGTCAGCCGGCGCCCGCGCTCTCGAGCTCCCCACGGAGCGCTTCGACACCTTCGAAACGGATCGCATGAATGCCAGCCTCGGCGGCCGCCTTGCAATTGTCTCCGCGGTCGTCGATGAAGATGCACTGCTCGGCTGAAGCCCCGAGCCCGCGTAGGACGCGCGCGTACGCGGCAGGGTCAGGCTTTCGCAACCCGATGAGGCACGACACGAACGTCCAGTCGGCGAAGCGTGCCACGCGCAAGCGCTCCTCGATCATTCGATACCATACGGGATAGTTCGAGAACGTGTGCATGGTGTGTCCGGCTGCGCGGAGCTCGGCCAGCAGCGCTTCCATTCCCGGAAGCCAACGGTACGCGTCGCGAACGGTGCGCACGAATCCCTGGTGGTCGAAGTCGCGTCCATCAGCAAAGAAGTCGCTGAGAAACTCAGACTCGGTTCGTTGACCGAGCTCGAAGTCGACCCAAGCACCGGGCTCGAGCGTTTGAATCAGATCTTGGAAAGGGAGGCCGAAGAACTCCGGCATCTCCTGGTAGAACGGGTCGTGTACCAGGGTGCCCATGACGTCCCACAGAACAATGCGCTTCATCCGACCGCCGTGCCGCCGAGGTCCTCGGACTCTCGCTCCGCGAGGCCGTAGCGCCGCAGCTTGTCGAGGAACGTGGTGCGCTTGAGACCGAGGCGCCGAGCCGCCTCGCTTTTGTTGCCGCCAGAGCGGCGCAGTGCGCGCTCGAGGAGCCGGCGCTCCACCTCGACGTAGCTCCCGTCGAGGGACTCATGCTCGTCGCCGCCGGGCCATGCGAGAGGCGGTAGGTCCGTCGGCAGGATGGTCTTGCCCGTGGCCCTGCCGACCGCGAGCTCGATGACGAGCTCGAGCTCGGCGACGTCTCCCGGCCAATCGTGGTCGACGAGCGCGCCCATGGCGGACTGGTCGACCCCCACAGGATCGCGACCTAGCACGCGGCACGCCCGATCGATTGCCAGCAGCGCCAAGGAGGGGACGTCCTCACGCCGCTCCCGCAAAGACGGGATGGCGAGCTCAGAGCCCAGCAAACATGCGTCGAGCGCCGGTACGAGCGCTCCCCGAGCTCGCAGCTCATCGAGCGGGCGACGCGAGGTAGCAATTATGCGCGGCGGAGTTCCATGCGCATCGCCCTTCTCGGCCCCCTGAGAACGCTCTTGCAGGGCCCCCGCGAGGCGCGCCTGAGCAACGCTCGGGAGCGCCGGCAGATCGCGGAGCAACAACGTGCCCCCGGTCGCGGAGTGGAACCAGCCGGCGCGACCTTCCTCGGAACCGAAGAGGAGGCTCATCACGTCGTCTGGTGCCGACGCCGAACAGTCTGCCACCACGAACGGCGCATCCCACCTGGGTCCCCGATCGTGAATGAAGCGTGAGACTGGGAGCACAGGGGAGCCAGCAGCTGCGATGAGCAAGATCGGGTCCTTGGTGGGTGCAAGCTCGATGGCGCGCGTTTGTACTCGCCTCATCGACGGGCTGTAGGCAACGTGAAGGGTTTGGTCCTCGGCGAGACCGCGGCCGAGCACGTCGCACTGCCCGCGGAGTTGCTCGACTTCACCTTCGAGTGACGTGATCCGTTCTTCCGCGTCGCGTCGGAGCTCGGACAGCTGATGAATGTGACTCTCTGCACGCCGCTGCGTGAGGGCTGACGACAACGCCCCGCCAAGCGAACGACCGAGACGACCGAGCTCGTCTAGGTCGATGTGCGAAAGTGGCTCGGACCGGTCGGCGAGCGGCAGGAGCAGGACCCCCTCGAGGTGATCGAGATGGACGCAACGAAGGACGACGCCGATGGAGCGGCTCTGCAGGACTTCTACGAGCGCGCGGAGTGGCGGTTCGCGTACGACTCTGCGTCGAAGCGTCACGAGGTCGAGCACCAAGCGCTGATCACCGTCGACGCAGGCCTCGGTGATCGCCCGGGGCGCGTCCCCGGACCGAACCACCACGCGCCCCCCGGCCTCCAATCGAACCCGCAGGGGCGGCTCGAACGCGTAGAGCTCTGGCGCGGCCTCCCCGTCGCCGCCCGCGTCTTGTAGCGGCTCTAGAAGGCTCGTCGCGATAGCCTCAACGGTGGTGCTGCCAACGAGGTTCCGTTGCGCCTCCGCAACAGCGTCGGCCAAGCGCCCCGAAGTAGTCCATACGGAACGCCGCGAAAGCCGTCGCGTGAGCGAGAAGCTCAACCACCAGACCAGCCCGGAGCCCAAGGCAAGAATGCCGAGCTCCCAACGCGCTAGAGGACCCGAAGGAGCAAACGCGTACACCACGAAGAACGAAGTGGCGCACGCGACGACCACCGGGACGCCGATCCGCCGAAGAGACCGCCATCGCGGGTCGACCCATGCAAGGTGGCCGAGCCAGAGCAAGCATGCGGCCGAGAACTCAGCGGTCGTTGCCAAGGCGCCGGAAAACGGTCCGATCCAAGCGTACGCCAGGCCGACCGCCAAGCTCACGATTGCGATACCGGAGAGCGCGCCTTCGACGGCGTGCCCGCGGCCAACGAGCACCACTTGGTGAAGCGCGCCGATCCCCAAGAGCCCGGCCACGACAACGACCCCGAAGGTGTGCTCGGGCAAGAGCCCCGACGAAGCGAGCGCCGCAGCGACGATCGAAGCCGAAGCGAGGCCGCCGACGGCGCCGTAGCGCACGAGTGGGCTCGATTGCCTGGGGATTGCCAGATCCAACATGAGAAGCACGGCGACGAGCCAGGCGAGATCATGGGTGCCGTCCAATAGCGGCGAGGCGGTGCGGGCCGACGCAAGCGCGACCGCGAAGCTAACGCCCATCCACGCCAACGCCGAAACCCTTCTCCCTGGGCGAGCCCCGAGCACCGCGATCGGCGTCAGCGCGAGGGCGAGCGACAGCCCTGCCACCAGCCATTCAGGGGAGGAAGCGCTATTCGAAGAGGCCCGCGCCGCCAAGACATAAAGGACGGCCGCCGGACCCAGGATTGTCAGAAGCCTCGGGATTCGCACGATTCAACCGCGCCTCCGCGGCGCGGCCGGAGTCTATCACCGGCCGTGCGCCTGACCAGGATCGTCGCCTTCGGAGTGAACAAACATCCGGAAACCCACGCGCTGCCACCAGGTCCGGTACTTCTCCTGCGCGGACGCGCGCTCCTTTTTGGAGAGGCCCGGATCGTAGCCGAAGTACTCCTGCGTGAGGTGCTTGAGCTCGTCGCCAGCGCGGCGGCGGAGTCGCTCGTCTGAATGCATCAGGCCATCGATCAGCCATTCGACGCGGTGCCGGCCCCCGTGCTTGCCATACCATGCGCTCCACTTCTTCTTGTGGGTGCCGAAGTCCTGACAGCTCAATCGCACGAGGCTGGCGTGGGCGGCTCGGATGACCGTATCCTCGGGGCTATCGAGCAGGGACACGAAGAACTCGAACGAATCGGCATCTCGAAGGCGCCCGAGCGCTTCGACGGAAATGACCTGCGGAGCGAGCTTGCGACCATCCCGCGCAGAGGCTCTGAGGCGCTCGATCAGCTGTATGAACTCCACCTCACAAGCGTAGAGGACGCTCAGCGCACGGTAGGCGTTGCTACGAACACCCGGGTCCGGGTCGAAGAGCCGCCGCCCGACAGGCTGCACCAGATCCGGATGGACGAATTCCGATGCGAGGATCGTTGCATAGTAACGCCGATCCGCGTCCTGGTGGTCGAGCAGCGGGATCAAGTACGCAACTGATCGCTGTCCGAACGCCACGAATGCCCGGGCAACTGGCGACAAATCGCGGCCGGCCGGGATTCGCGCGTGAGGCTCGTTGCGATCGAACCACAGATTGCCGGGGAACTCCCGGGCGAGCGCGGGTAAGGCAACCTCCCCGACGCCCAGCACAGGCAAAATCAAGTGTTCCTCCTCGGGCGCGGCGTCGCAGAGCTCCGCGACGAGGGCTTCGACATCATCGCCGACGTCGACAATGATGCTCGGCAGGGAGTCTGTGGACCTCGTCGGGGGCGGCGCCGGCGCCCAGCGGCGCCCCGCAGGCTCGCGCGCCTCATTTGGCGGCGCCGACGCGGGCGCCCCTGGGCCGAGCGAGACGACGTCGTGCGAAATGGCGCTACCGTCGTTCTCGCGTCGCGCATCGGAGGGCACCGAGTGGCGCGGGGGCGACGACGGAGCCGGTGCCGGCTGCCAATCGGACGCCGGCGGGTGGGGGACCGAAGAGCGACCTCGATGCTGGGGGGGCGGATCGGTGGGCCCATAGGAAGTGCGGCGCCGAACCGAAGGACGCCCAAGCAGCTCTGGCGGGCGGGGCGGAAGGCTGTAGCGGGTCGCGTTCAGAAATCCCCCCGAGGGCTCTGAGCGTTTTCGCGACGGCGCGCCGGGATCGGAGTCGCGAAACGTTCCCGCCGGAACCGACGACCCGATCTGCGGGATGATCTCGGGGGGTGGTTCGGTATCCGCGATTCCCACGGGCGCCGGAATCGACGAATCCACGCGAGCAAACGAGCCGGAGATCTCCTTCTTGGGTGGAAGCGAGCTTCGCTTCCCGACTCCTTCGAACGGGGCGACGTACGGAATCGGTCCGGGGTCGGCCGCGTCTAGACTCTCGGCGAGGTGGCGCATCCGGGTCGTCATCTCGATGTCGTAGTGACGCGCGAGCGCTGCTTCGACGCGGACGGAGCTCACGATGCGCTGCACCGGGTCGATGCCGAGCTCGATCGAGATCTCGCGAAGCGTCGCGTCCGGAAGCGGACGGTCGACCGCCAACACCACGGCATCCTCCGTACGCGCGACGGGGATCAATCGATGGCGGACGGCAAATTCGCGCGGCAGCACCCGAATCGTGCTGATCGGCGTCCGCATGACCTCATCCCGAGTCGCGGGGAGGAGACCGTAGACCGCGGCGCAATAGGCATTCAGCTGGTTCTCGGCAAGGTAGCCGAGCTCGAGGAGCACGGTGTCGAGGTTGCCGGTTCGCATGACCTGCTCCTGGATCGCTTGCTGAACCCGTTCGACCGGGATCACCTTGTCCCGAACGAGAAGTGACGCGAGAACCGACATGCCCAGGGGCATGTTGGCGCTGGTTTCCTCGAGCTGTCAACGAGCTTGCAAGGAGGCCAAGCGATCCTGAACGACGGTCAGTGCAGCGCTCACGGCCGTATCGACCCGCAGGACGAAGGGACCGAGACTGGCGGCCGTGAAACCCGCGGCTTCAAAGGCGCCTAGCTCCTCGGCCGAGAAGCCCCCCTCGGGCCCGATAGCACACCATACCTGTTCAGGTGTATCGGCCAGGGTGAGGATTCCATCCGCTCGCGCCCCGAATACGACACGGAAGGCGCTTGAAGGAAGTGCTTCGAGCCACTCGGCGCAGGGCTTCGGGCCCAGGATCGCGGGGATGTCGGTGCGCTCGCACTGGGCGGCAGCCTCCGCCGCGATCCGGGTGAGCCGATCGATGCGGGAGCGCGCGCGCGCCTCGTCCCAACGAGGGACCGAACGCTCCGCCTGAAAGAGCGCAATCTCGTCGACGCCGAGCTCCGTCGCCATGCGCACCGAGTCGTCGAGCTTGGATCCTTTCGGGATCGCGAGGAGGAGCACCACCCGAGTCGACGCAGATCCGGTCGCTGCTGCCGGCGAGCTCGCACACACGACCGTATCCCCAAGCGATTCGATCCGTGCGGACGCGACGCGCCCGGCGCCGTCGAAGAGCTCTACTTCGTCGCCGGCGCCGAGCCGTAGCACCCGGACATGCCGAGCTGAAGCGTCACGCAAAATCACGACCCCGCCTTCTTCGGGGAGTCTCGGCACGTACAGCCGCCGGACCGTCACCGCTCCTCCTGCCGAAGGACGCAGGCGCACCACTCGCCTTCTTCGACCAGCTCTTCGAGGTGCATGGAGCTGTACGCCGCGAGAAGCTCGTCTCGCTCTTTGCGAAGAATCCCGCTCAGGATCAGCTTCGCCCCGGGCGCCATGCGCGCTCGAAGCGCGCCCGGCATGTGCAGGAGGACGCGAGTCTCGATGTTGGCGAGAACGAGGTCGTAGATGCCCTCAAGCGAGTCGAGCGGGGTCGTCGATGCGGCGACGCTCGATACCACGCCGTTGAGCGCCGCGTTGCGCTCAGCTACGACGACGGCGTCATCCTCGATGTCGATCGCGATCGAGGAAGCGGCGCCGAGTCGAATCGCCGCGATCGATAGGATCCCGCTGCCACACCCAACGTCGAGCACGCGCTCGTTCCCTGCGACCCTCGCGTCGAGCAAGCCGAGCACGAGGCGAGTCGTCTCGTGATCGCCGCTTCCGAAGGCATTCTCCGGGTCGATGGTCAGGACGACGTCGCCGGGTTCGCTCTCTGCGGGCTCCCACGATGGTTGTAGCAGGAGGCGACGGCCGATCCGTTGGGCGCCAAATCCGCGGCGCCATTCGGTTGCCCAGTTCTGGTGTGGCACATACACGAGGTCGGCTTCGTACTCGGCTCGGACTTCCTTCAATGCGCGAAGCGCGGCAGCCTCGTCTTCGAAGGCGGCGTACACGACCACCGCGCCATCGGCGGGCTCACGGACGATCGTCGTGTGGTCGCGTTCTTCGAGGCCGGTGGCGCCGAGCTCCCAGAGCTTGAGCTCGGCGAGCTCGAGCCCCTCGGGTCGGACGCGAACGCTGACGAACGGGTGGCGCTCCGGGCTCGCCATCAGACTTCCACCATCCGAGCCGAGATGTAAATCACCAAGAAGAGGAGCCACGTAAGCGGACCCATGCGATTGCCCCCGCGCCAGGCCACGATGGGCGTCAGAAACGGAACCAGGAACCCGAGGTAGCGCCACTGCGCTCCGAGCGGCCCCGAGAAGACGCGCCATGCCATCAGCAGGTGCGTGAACAAGAGCGCGGCGCCAGATAGTGCCCAAGCTACCAGCAACCAAAGTTCCACAGGGGGACTTCTAGCGTATTTCAGGGGCAGCGTCAGTGGCAGCGTTCAGCGCCAGCGCCAGCGCCAGCGTCAGCGTCAGCGCCAGCGCCAGCGCCAGCGCCAGCGTCAGCGTCAGCGTCAGCGTCAGCGTCCAGCGCTCAGCGCCAGCGTCAGCGTCAGCGCCAGCGCCAGCGCCAGCGTTCAGCGCCAGCGCCAGCGCCAGCGTCAGCGCCAGCGTTCAGCGCCAGCGTCAGCGTCAGCGTCAGCGTTCAGCGCCAGCGCCAGCGCCAGCGCCAGCGTCAGCGCCAGCGCCAGCGCCAGCGCCAGCGTCAGCGTTCAGCGTCAGCGTTCCGCGGTTGAGCGCTCGTGTTCTCCTTTTCGTCTGCGAGCGGGGTCCAGACGGGCGAACCCCACTCACAGTCGAAAAGGAGAACACTCATGGGACTCATCGTTCAACAGAAGGCGCTTCAGGCAGCTCGGGGGCTGCGGCAGGTCATGTCGTTGCTTCGAAAGCGGGATCGCTCGCTCTTCGACCAAGTCCATCGCGCGATGAATAGCGTCGTGCTCAACATCGCGGAGGCCGATGGAAACGATGCGGGAACATCCAAAGCCCGGTTCGCCAGTGCGTGTGGGTCCGCGAAGGAAGTCCGAGCAGGGCTCCAGCTCGCGGTGGCCTACGGCTACCTTGCGAGCTCTTCCGTTGCAAAGGTCGACACCGCGCTCGACGAGGTCTGCGCGATGTCCTGGAGGCTCTCCGGCCGCTAGCGACCCCGACTCAAGCACCAGGTGATGGCGCACACGCGATCGAGCCGCCGATCGAGCTGCGCCGCGTTCTGGGCTTCGATGTACCCCCAGTCACTCGCTACGTGCAGGGCCGCACGGACCTCTTTCGCCGACCCACAGGCGGTCGCAAACCGAAGCCGCGCATTCCCAGCATCATTCCCCCGCCCCTCCGCAATGTTCAGCACCACACTCTGCGCCGCCCGCCGCAACTGGTCGGCCAACTTCGCATCTTGTTCGCGAACCCTCTGAAGCACGGGGGCAAGCTCCCGCACAACCTCCCGCGCCCTGACGTAAACGTTCTTCTTCTCCACAGCGACTCCTTGGATTTGGGTTTTGGTCTCACCCGCGGAGACCAAAACCCAAATCCAAGGACAAGCGGCATTGAAGTTGAGCAGCGTTCAGCGACAGCGGTCAGCGCCAGCGCCAGCGTCAGCGGTCAGCGTCAGCGGTCAGCGCCAGCGCCAGCGCCAGCGTCAGCGCCAGCGCCAGCGGTCAGCGCCAGCGCCAGCGCCAGCGGTCAGCGCCAGCGCCAGCGCCAGCGGTCAGCGACAGCGCCAGCGTTCAGCGGTCAGCGACAGCGCCAGCGTTCCGCGCCAGCGTTCCGCGCCAGCGGTCAGCGCCAGCGGTCAGCGACAGCGGTCAGCGACAGCGCCAGCGGTCAGCGTCAGCGCCAGCGCCAGCGTCAGCGGTCAGCGACAGCGACAGCGCCAGCGCCAGCGGTCAGCGCCAGCGGTCAGCGCCAGCGGTCAGCGCCAGCGCCAGCGCCAGCGTTCAGCGCCAGCGCCAGCGCCAGCGTTCAGCGCTCAGCGCCAGCGCCAGCGTTCAGCACGGCTTCAGACTTCGACGAAGCGGGTGAGCGGCTCGGGTTCGCCGCCGCAGCTCGGCGGCTGGGCGATGCCCGTGTCCTCGCGGGCGACTTGCACTGCGTGTTCGTGGTCCGGTGATCGGAAGCGCGCTGTCCACAGCATCTCGCCGTCGGGCTCCGTACCGATCCACTCGAACGCGTCCACCGCCCGCTCGCCCGTGCGTCGTCGCAAAAAGATCTCCGCAGCCTGCGTCGGCCGGTCGTAGTGGCATCGGCCGCGAAAGAGATCCAAGTCCCCGACTTCGCCGGCGTGCTGCGCGGCGACGAAGGCATCTCCGTGCTCCGCGCGAAGCCGGCCGTACATCAAGCCGTCCGGGAGTGACAACACGCATGCGGCGAACCGGTGCCCGCCTAGGTGGCTCGTTTGCCAGACCTCGCCCACACGTGCTTGCAGCGACCGGTACACAGCGCTTCCGTGTTGTGCGCAGCAGCGATCGCGACGGCCGTGAACACAGACCAGCACCATGGGCTCCGCTGCGGTGGCGGGCATGGTGTCGAGTTCGAGGTCGAGCAGATCCTCGTAGCCATCGAGCTCGGCCTGGCGCGTCTGTCCTGACGACACGAGCGCAAAGAAAGGACGCTTTCCAGATCGCCCAGGGCGCCGAAGCAATTGCAGACGGGTCCGGGGCGTCCGAAGCCAGCGAGCAAGGCGCTCCCGCACCGCTTCCGGCAACGCCTCGGTTTGCAGCGCCTTTGGGGCCCAGGTGTCGGTCACCTCGAGCAAGAGCCAGCGATCAACGGACTCGACCGCGGTACCTGCGAGCGATTCGTCCGCTTCGAGGGACGCGACCGAACACGCCGGAGCTCCCACCACTAATCCACTTGGTTGGGGAGTGGACGCGCCATCTCTTCTCCGGCGCTATCGATGGTGTCTTGGCGTCGTGCGGCAATCTCGGCCCGCCACGTGTCGTATTGCGATTGCAGCTCGGCGAGTTGCTCGTTCGCGCGAGCAAGGTGCGCTTCGATCCGCGCCTTATCCGTCTCGTCGCTGAGGTCCGGGAGCGTGTCGAGAATCGAGTCGCGCAGCTGTTTCATTCTCGCCACGGCATCGGTGTAGTTCTCCCGCTTCGCGAAGTTGCGCGCCTGCACGGCCCACACCGCCCATTGCTCTTTCTGACTCGTCAGATCCATCGGAAGGCAATCTAGGGTGTTTTGGCGGACGGTCCAGTCGGGGCGCGGGGCCGGTGGTAGAGCCACCAGTTCTCGAAGTGTGCAACGCGGGCGATCGCTGGGTCCGCGGCGAAGAGCACGTCGGGCGAGCTCGTGCGGCGCACCAGGAACCAATCGAAGAACGCCCCGTGCTGGTCGAGCTGGAAGAGCTGCGGGCTCCACTCCCAACGCACGGGGGTTTTCGGCGGGATCTCGGCTTCGGGGTCGCTTGGGTCTCGGTAGCGGAAGGGAGAAGAGCCGAACTGGGCAAAGTGGTAGCTCAACCAGCCCCCGCGCTCCGCCTGCGCATACGCCGGAAGATGGACGTACGGGCTGCTCTGTGCGCGCGCCCCCTCGTGATCGTACACGAGGTAGAGGAGCTTCGGGGCTTTCGGCAACTCGCGAATGATCTCGCGGAAGTGCATCGTCGTCGTCCCGAACTCGCGATGGGCATCCGCAACGTGCTCGGCCACCGGCGCAATCGCGACCGCGGTCCAGATCACGAACCCGAGGTGCGCCCAGGTCTTGCGCGGCAGATCCGGCAGCAAGGCCGGCAAGAGGAAGATGGCAGCAGTCATCTCCCTCGGGAAAACGTACCACCAGACGCCACGCTCCATCGGAAGCGTGAGGTAGAGCGACACGAAGAGAAGAATCGCGACGCCCACGACCACATGTGCGGGCACGACCCAAGCGCCTCTCGGCCAGGAACGTAGACGCAGGGTGGCGACACCAAACAGAACGACCGCCGTCACTGCGAACAGGAGCCCGACCCGTCGAAACATCTCGGTGTCGTCATCGCCGACGAAGATGTCGAAGGCGTAGCGGCCAGCGTCGAGCATCCGGCTCCAATCGGGCATCCGAAACCAGCCAAGGGCGGCTGCGACCGGCTCGGCGCTCGTCGCCCACCACGCGGCGAACAACGCCATCGCAACGACTGCAGGAAGGAGCACTCCCCGGGTGCTGTCGACCCGCCGGTGCATGACCGCGGCGACCACGAGCAACATCAGCAGCGTGCTCGGAAAGCGGAACACGTCGGTGAAGAACAGAAGGACTAGAACCGCGACGAGCAGCCCTTGAAGCTTTGGGCTCGACCGCTCGGCGAGTCGCAGCGCGAGCCCAAGCGCCATGGCGAACAACCCGAGGGACGCCATGTAGTGGATGAATCCCCAGTGCGTGACCGCGCCCCACACGGGGACTAGGCCCCACAAGCCGAGCAACGGCGATTTCCGAAGTCCCCAGCAGAGCACCATCAGGCCGGCCGGCACGAGCGCGAGCATGAACGCCGCGGCGAGCTTCGTCGCGACGAGCGGCGGAAGCACGAGCATGAAGATCGCGGAGGTTGCGTAGAACGTCACATACGGCACCGCGAACAGCTGAAACACGAACTGCTCGTGGAAGTGCCAGCCGGGGTCGAGGTAGTGGCGGAAGATCGATGACGAGGCCGTGTGGAACGGGAAGTCCGTCATCATCGGGTACTCGGCCGCCCAAAGCGGGGCGCCGATGACGTACGCGATGGTGCCAACCGCACAGAGCCAGGCCAACCAAAGTAGTGGTGGCGGGCCGCTCATGCGCGCGCCCGGCTGGACTGGCCCCCCCGGCATCACCCAGAGGATATCACGGACCGTCGATTAGCCCTTGAGAGCTTCAGCGCCGCCGATGATCTCCATCAATTCCTTCGTGATGGCGGCCTGGCGAGCGCGGTTGTACTGGAGGGTCAGGCGGTCGATCAGATCGTTCGCGTTGTTCGTCGCGGAGTCCATTGCGGTCATCCGTGCGCCGTGCTCCGAGGCGACCGACTCGAGGAGCGCTCGGTAGATCTCGACCTCGACGTACATGGGGAGCAGGCTATCGAGCAGCGCCGTCTGGCTCGGCTCGTAGATGAAGTCGCCGACGAGATCCTCGGGGAGATCCATGGGCTCGATCGGTAGAAACGGCTCGATGACGACCTCTTGGTTGATCGCGCTCTTGAACTCGTTGTAGACGAGGAAACAGGCGTCGAGATTGTCTGTGGTGTAGTCCTCGACGATGTAGCGGCCAATCTCGCCGGCCTTTTCCACGTTGAGGTCTTCGAAGACACCGAGGAAGTCGTGGCGGATGTTGGCGTTGCGGCGCTTGAAGTAGTCGCGGCCCTTGCGGCCGATGATGCCGAAGCACACCTCACTGCCTTCGGCCTCGAGCTCTTTCCAGCGGTTGAACGCAGCCCGGCAGATGTTCGAGTTGAACGCGCCAGCCAAGCCTCGGTCGCTCGTGAGCACGACGAGCATCACCTTCTTGGGCTCGCGTCGCGCGAGCAGTGGGTGCAGCTCCTCCTCCGGGCTGACGCGCGCCGCGACACCGCTCAGCACCTCATAGGTCTTGAGCGCGTACGGCCGGAGCGCCTCGATGTTCTCCTGCGCCTTTCGGAGACGTGCGCCTGCCACCAACTTCATGGCGCGGGTGATCTTCTGCGTGTTCTTGACGCTGCCGATGCGCTTCCGGATGTCTTTGAGGGTGGCCATGGGGCGTCAGTTGTCCTGCTGGGGCTCGAAGACCTCGGCGAACGCCTTGAGGGCATCTTCGAGCTGGCTCTCGAGCGTGTCGTCGATCTTCCCCTTCGAGATGATGTCGCTGAGGATCGAGGGGCGCTCGGCCTTGATCCAGGAGAGCAGCTCGATCTGGTAGCGCCCGATCGATTCGGTCGGCAGCGGGTCGAGGTACCCGTGCGTACCGGCAAAGATGCAGACGACCTGGTCTTCCACGGGCCAGGGCACGTATTGGCCCTGCTTGAGCACCTCGACGAGACGCTCACCGCGGGAAAGCTGCTGCCGCGTCGCCGCATCGAGATCCGAAGCGAACTGCGCGAACGCCGCCATCTCGCGGAACTGCGCGAGCTCGAGACGAAGTGTACCGGCGACCTGCTTCATCGCCTTGATCTGCGCGTTGCCGCCGACTCGAGAGACCGAGATACCGACATTGATGGCGGGGCGAACGCCGGAGTTGAACAAGTCCGACTCGAGGAAGATCTGCCCGTCCGTGATCGAAATGACGTTGGTCGGAATGTACGCGGAGACGTCGCCGGCCTGGGTCTCGATGATCGGCAGCGCGGTGAGCGAGCCGCCCGAGTCCGGAAGCTTCTTCGCGACGAAGCCCGCTCCCTTTTCCTTCGCGGCAGCGTCGGCATCGTGCTTCGACTCCGGGCCACCGAACACCTGGTTCCCAAGACGACTCGGTTCCTGGTCTTCCTTCACGACGACCCACTCCTCCGCCATCTTCGCGGCGCGTTCGAGCAGGCGGCTGTGGACGTAGAAGACGTCGCCGGGGTACGCCTCGCGGCCGGGCGGGCGACGAAGCAGAAGCGAAAGCTGACGGTAGGCGACGGCCTGCTTGGAGAGGTCGTCGTAGATGCAAAGCGCGTGCTGACCGCTGTCGCGGAAGTACTCGCCCATCGTGACACCGGTGTACGGCGCGAGGAACTGAAGCGGCGCGGGCTCGGATGCACCCGAGGTGACGACCGTGGTGTATTCCATCGCGCCGAACTGGGTGAGCTTGTCGACGACCTGCGCGACGGTCGACTGCTTCTGGCCGATCGCCACGTAGATGCAGAAGACGCCTTTGCCCTTCTGGTTGATGATCGTGTCGAGCGCGACGGCGGTCTTGCCCGTCTGGCGGTCGCCGATGATGAGCTCGCGCTGACCGCGGCCGATTGGAATCATCGAGTCGATGGCCTTGAGACCCGTCTGAAGCGGCTCGCTGACCGGCTGACGCGCGACGATGCCGGGAGCCTTCAGCTCGACGCGGCGCGTGAGCTTGCTCTCGATGGGCCCCTTGCCATCGACCGGCTGGCCGAGCGCGTTGACGACACGGCCGACGAGTGCCGGGCCAACGGAGACCTCGACGATCTTGCCGGTCCGCTTGACGGTGTCGCCCTCGCCAATGCCAACATCGGAGCCGAAAAGCGCGCAACCGACGTTGTCCTCTTCGAGGTTGAGCACCATCCCGTAGACGCCGCCCGGGAACTCGAGGAGCTCGCCTGCCATGGCGCCCTCGAGACCGTACAAGCGGGCGATACCATCGCCGACCGTGAGCACGGTGCCCGTCTCGACCACGTCGACGGACTTGTCGTACGACGCGATCTGCTGCTTGATGATGTTGGAAATCTCTTCAGCGCGAAGTTGCATTTGGGAAGGCTCCTGATTCGATGCGGCTACGGCGTGTCGCCGTCCGCAAGCAACGTCTCTCTAAGCTCGCTCAATCGGTTGCTCAGGCTCCCGTCGAAGACCTGATCTCCGACGCGGGTCACGACACCGCCGATGAGTGAGGGATCTTGTTTCTTCACGAGGACGACCTTGCGGTCGGTGACTCGCTGGAGTTTGTCCGTCAGCTGGGCGTAGTACGCGTCGCTGAGCGGCTTCGCGCTGGTGACCTCGACGCGAACTCGGCCGGTTTCAGTCTCGGCAAGCGCTTCGAGCGCGTCAAGCACCTCGTCGAGCTGCGGCAGTCGCCCTTTGTCGGCAAGCAGCTTCACCGTGTTGCGCGTGAGCTTCGATACACCGAGCTTCTCGAGCACAGCATCGACGGCAGCCTTCAGCGCGGGCTTCGGAATGACCGGGTTCCCAACGAGCTCGCGGAGCTCGGGGCTTTCCTTCCATGCGTCGGAAATCAAGCCAACGTCTTTGAGTACCGCGTCGAGCTCGCCTTGCTCGCGTGACAGATCCAGAAGAGCCTTCGCGTAACGTCGTCCAACGGCGCTCATGATCGGCCCTCCTCGATCACCTCATCGAGCCGCTCGAGGTACGCATCGGCGAGTCGGTCTTGATCGGAGTCGGTGGTGCTCGTCTGAAGCAGCTCTTGCGCAGCGAGAACGGCAGCGTTCGCCGCTTCGCGGGTGAGGTCCTCTCGGAGCTGTTTGATCTGCTGCTCGATGAGGAAGCCTGCGTCCTTGCGCATTCGGGCGGCCTTCTCTTCGGCCTGGGCAACGATCCGGTCGCGCTCCGCCTCACCGGCCTTGACCATCTCGCCGCGGATCTGAACCATCTCTTCGTCGAGCCGCTCGAGGCGTGTCGCGGTCTCCATGTGCCGCTTCTCCGCTTCGGCACGAAGCCTTTGTGCCTCTTCGAGCTCGGCTTCGACCTGCTTGCGGCGCTCGGCGAGGGCAGGGTTGCCCTTCTTGCGGATGACCCATGCGATCAAGAGGACGAGCACGCCGAAGTTGACCAGCGTGCCCTGGAATTCGGGGTGGGCTAGCAAGCTCTTGAAGGTCAGCTCCCCGTGGAGGTCGTGACCGGTCTCGATCTCGACCGCCTCGTGGGCAAGGGTTTCGTGGTCCGCGCTCTCGGCCAATGCGAGGCTCGGAATCGCCAGAATCGATGCAAGCACTACCGAGCGGACCGTGCGCATCACTGCACCTCCCGATTCAAGAGCTTCGACGCGATCTGCTTGGCGAGCACGGGCACAGAGCCCTTTACCTCGGCCCGCAGCTTCGAGGCTTCGGTCTGCAGCTGCTTGTCTGCGTCGGCGAGCTGCTTGTCGGTCTCTTCGCGGACCCGGTCGAGGACCGTCTTTTCGAGGCGCTTGCCCTCGGCGCGGAGCCGATCGCGCTCTTCGCCGGCTTGAAGCCGGAGGCGGCGCATTTCCTCGTCGAACTCCTCGCTCTCGGCAGTTGCCTCGTCTTGCAAGCGGAGCGCTTCGAGCTTCGAGCCCTCGATGGCGTTTTCACGCGCCTCGAAAAGCGCGACCATGGGGCGGAAGACCAACGGCCGGAGGAAGAGGAAGGCAACCCCGAACAGCGCGAGCTGAATCCAGATCGTCCCGTCGAGGTCGATGATGGAGCCCTCAGAAAGAAGGGCTGTAATTAGCACGTTCATCGCAGCGGTATTCCCGGTCGGCCCCGGATAAACTCCGGTTGGCGCTTGGGGCCGAATCGCAGCTACGGCAAGGACAAAACCCCAGCGGCGCGCGTTCCTAGCATGGGGCGGTACCCAGTCAAGGTCGCCTGGGGGCCCGTCGCGCGCGATCTCGCGCGGGCCCCGAGGGCCCCCGAACACGTGGGATCGAAGGGGCCGAACCGCGCGAGCGGCCGGGCGTTCGTTCTCGCGACTAGAAGCCGGCCGAGGGCAGAAACACAGGCGCCTCGAAGGGAGCTTGCTACGCTGGCACCTAGATGCCCCGCATCTCCATAGTGTGCGTGATCGCTACGCTTTTGACCGCGAGCCAGGTCCTCGGGCAGTCCGACGAAGCCACGGCCGGCGACGAGAGCCGGAGTCCCGAGGCTAGCCCAGCCGCACGTGCTGAACCCGTACGGGAGGAGAGCTGGGAGCAAGTGGTCATGGTCGCGCTGATCGGCGGCGGGGTCCGCTTCCGCCGCATTCACCTCGATGTCGGCGACGGGATGGGGGGCCTCGAGCCCCGCGACTTCGACACGGGCCCGTATTTCGACTTCGGCTGGCACCTCTTCATCCGTCCGATGGGGCACCGATCGCCGAGGGCGGCCATCCGCGCGATGGTGCTTCAACTCGATGGCGGCGCAGGGGTCAACCTCAACGTGGAGGGCGTCGACAGCGGGATTTCGCTAAAAACCAATACCTGGAGGATGCTCGGCCAATTCGGCTACCTCTACCCGATCCGCCACTGGCAGGTGGGCGGCCTAGTCGGGGTTGGGGGCGACGTCTTCAACATCGACCTCAACTCCGTGCTCCCGAGCTCGCGGATCGTCTACGTGAGGCTCGGACCCGCCGGCATCGTCGACCTGGTGGGTGATTTCTTGATGATTCGCGCCGACTTCGGCTTGCGCTTCCCCTTCCACCTCGGCGAGATCGAGAACGCTTTCGGCCGGGATACGCGAGCCTTCGGCCTCGATTCGGCGTTGACGTTCCAGGGTAGAATTGAGGCGGGCTTCACCTACGCGCTTCGATTCGTCTGGGAGTACTACACCTTCCGCTTCGCCGGAGCGGTCGACGACGTGCCCGCAATGGCCGGAGGGGGTCAAGGCCATGACCACGCGATCAACCTTCAGCTTCTGCTCGGCTGGTCCTTGTAACCATCCGGAGAGGTGTCGTCGGCCGCACGGCTTGGCGCAGGCGGCGCGTCGAGCGGGAGCACCTCGCCCATGACGCACGTGCCATCGAACAAGACGCCCTTGTCCATGTAGAGCGCCTGGGTTCGGATCTCGCCGCGGACCTGAGCCGGCGAGTGAAGCTCGACCAGCTCGGTCGCGTGGATGTCGGCTTCTACCTTCGCACCCTGGACGATCAAGATCTTCACCCGAATGGTACCCTTGATCGTCGCCTCCGGACCTAAGACGAGCAGGCCGTCGCTCTGGACCTCGCCGTGGAAGTCCCCATCGATGCGGACCCTGCCCTCGAAAAAGAGCTTCCCCTCATACCGGGTTCCGGCACCGAGAAGCGAATGGATGACGGTGTCTTGTCGCTCCATGGTCGCCTCGAGGGTAGAAAGCTCTCCGAGGGGGGTCAATCGAGTTGCCGCGGGCTTGTCCACGGACCTCGTGGACCCTAGTGCGCTTGGGCTGGCGTCGTTGACCGCCCTTTGGGGCCGTGCTAGGTCGCGCTCGCTTTTTGCCGCGGGATCAACCGCCGGACGACACCCTTTCAAAACCGGAAAGCAGATGTCAGAGCTTCAAAACGGAAAAGTCACTCAGGTCATCGGTCCCGTCGTGGACGTCACGTTCCCGCAGGGCTCGCTGCCGGCGATCCTTTCGGCGCTTCGGGTCAGCAACCCGGGGATCAGCGACAAGGAGTGGAACCTCACTCTAGAGGTCGCGCAGCACCTCGGTGAGAACACCGTTCGTGCCGTCGCCATGGACTCGACGGACGGTCTCGTTCGCGGGATGGCGGTGAAGAACACCGCTGCACCGATCTCGATGCCTGTCGGCAAGGAGTGCCTCGGTCGCATTTTGAACGTCGTCGGTGAGCCGGTGGACGAGCAGGGCCCGGTCGGCGCGACCAAGTTCTCCCCGATTCACAAGGACCCGCCCAAGTTCGTCGACCAGAGCACCCAGGTCGAGATCTTCGAGACGGGCATCAAGGTCATCGACCTCCTCGCTCCCTACCGTAAAGGCGGCAAGATCGGTCTGTTCGGCGGTGCCGGTGTCGGCAAGACGGTTCTCATCATGGAGCTGATCAACAACGTGGCGAAGGCGCACGGTGGTGTTTCCTGCTTCGCCGGCGTCGGAGAGCGTACTCGTGAGGGTAACGACCTCTTGCTCGAAATGAGCGAGTCCAAGCTCGAGACTGGGGAGTCGGTTCTTTCGAAGACCGCGCTGATCTACGGTCAGATGAATGAGCCGCCCGGCGCGCGTGCCCGAGTCGCGCTGAGCGCGCTGACCGTGGCGGAGTACTTCCGTGACGAGGAAGGCCAGGACGTCCTTCTCTTCGTCGACAACATCTTCCGTTTCACGCAGGCAGGCTCCGAGGTGTCCGCACTTCTCGGCCGTATTCCTTCCGCCGTTGGTTACCAGCCGACGCTGTCGACCGAGATGGGCGCGCTTCAGGAGCGCATCACCTCGACGAACAAGGGCTCGATTACGTCGGTGCAGGCGATTTACGTTCCTGCCGATGACTTGACCGACCCCGCGCCGGCGACGACTTTCGCTCACTTGGACGCCACGACCGTGTTGTCGCGTCAGATCGCAGAGCTCGGGATTTACCCGGCCGTCGACCCGCTCGACTCGAGCTCGACGATGCTCGATCCGAACATCCTCGGCGAGCGCCACTATCGTGTGGCCCGTGGCGTGCAGGAGACCCTGCAGCGCTACAAGGACCTGCAAGACATCATCGCGATTCTAGGCATGGACGAGCTGAGCGAAGATGACCGCCAGGTCGTCGATCGCGCACGCAAGATCCAGCGATTCCTTTCGCAGCCGTTCTTCGTGGCCGAACAGTTTACAGGCCTCAAGGGTGCGTACGTGGCCCTCGAGGACAGCATCAGCGGCTTCGAGGAGATCCTCGACGGCAAGCTCGACCAGATCCCAGAGCAGGACTTCTACCTCAAGGGCAACATCGACGAGGTCAAGGAAGCCTTCGCGAAGCGCGGCAAGGAGTAACCCGCCATGGCGAACTCCGAACATCTGCAGCTCGACGTCGTCACGCCGACTGGCTCCGTGCTTTCCATGCAAGTGGATTCGGTGCAGGCGCCAAGCGTCGAGGGCGAGTTCGGCGTGTTGCCGAACCACCTTCCGCTGCTGGCGGCGCTGAAGTGCGGCCTGCTCGTCTGGGAAGTCGGCGGGAAGCGCAAGGTCGCCGCGATCGGCCCGGGATTCGTCGAAGGCGGACCGGACAAGGTGTTGTTGCTGACCGATCTCTACGCGTCGCCGGAGGCGATCAAGCCGGATGCCGTGCGCGAAGAGTTGGCGAAAGCCGAAGAAGCCCTGAAGGCGTTCGACGAGCTCTACGAGGGGCCGGACTACAACGAGCTCCAGCGCAACGTCGACTGGGCGCACGCACGCTTGGAAGCGTACGCGGCTTCCCGCGCTGTTTAGATCGCGCGGGGGCGCGCATGGCGCCAGCGTTCAGCGCCAGCGCCAGCGTTCAGCGCCAGCGTTCAGCGCCAGCGCCAGCGCCAGCGCCAGCGTTCAGCGTTCAGCGCCAGCGCCAGCGTTCAGCGAAACGCGATTGGCGTCGGGAGGTTTTGGTTAGATCCACCCACCCACCCCCACGCGTAGTTCAGCATCACTCTCACGCGAGTGGGCAGCGTGCCTCCGCGCCCCTGCGCTTCGCTCGTGCTTGGCGGCGCAGTTGCGCCGGGCTTCGCCCTTCGGGCTCGCGCTGCCGCGCATGTCTTGGGGGGGCGATTGCGTATGGAGGGGAATCGGTCGGGATGCGCGGCACAGGGAGTGGGCGGGAGGCGAGTCGTGTGCCGCCGTATGGAGACGGCCGAGCGGGACCCGCTCCCGAGCACGTGCGTCGCGACCGAGTCTCCGGGCCTTGGCATCCCGCGCATGGCTTGTCGTTGACGCTACTCCTCGGCTGGCGTGGCCGCTTGGGTCCACCCGTCCAATGCCAGCTCCGCGGCCGCCTGCTCCGCTTCCACCCTGGATCGCCCTACCCCCGTGGCGATCTGCTCGCCATTGAGCTCGATGGCGACCGTGAACTCCCTTTCGTGGTCCGGCCCCTCGCTGCTGATGATCCGGTAGCTCGGGGTGCCGCCCAGGTTCGCTTGGGCCCATTCCTGTGCGCGCGACTTGGCGTCGCGGCGGCCGGGGGCCGCGGTATGGAGTCGTGGCTCGAAGATGCGGCGCGCCGCTTCGAACGCCGCTTCGGCGCCGCCGTCCGAGTAGATCGCGCCAATGCATGCTTCGAGCGCGCTCGAGAGGAGTCTCGGCTTCTCCCGGCCGCCCGACTTCTCCTCTCCTTTGCCTAAACGGATCGCGGCGCCGACACCGACGGACGCGGCGGCTTCGCTGAGACCCTTCTCGCTCACGAGGTCGGCACGGCGCCGGGTGAGCTCTCCCTCGGCGGCATCGGGAAACTGCACGTAGAGCAACGAGGCGGCGACGAGATCCACGACGGCGTCGCCCAGGAACTCGAGACGCTCGTTGTCCGCGGAAGAATGCTCGGGGTTCTCGTTCTTGAACGAGCGGTGTGTGAGCGCATCGAGCAGGAGTCCCGGGTCGGCAAAGGCGTACCCGAGCTCACGGCACAGCGCTTGGGCCGCTTCATCCAGAGGCTCGTCCCTGTTCGACATCGGCGGGAACTTATCAGCAAGGCCGCGCGTGATCCATCGACCAGAGACCCATGGTATACGCGGCGGGTGGAGTTCCCACCTGACGAGCTGCAAACGCGACGCCTTCAGCTCCGGCGGCCCGCGCTCGAGGACGCCGAGGCAGCGTTCGAATCGTACGCGAGCGACTCCGGAATCACGCGCTACCTCACTTGGTCTGCACACACGAGCCCGGCGCAAACGCGAGAGCACTTCCAGCAATCGATCGATGCCTGGGACCTACGCATGGGCCACCGCGCCTGGCTCATAGAGCGGAAGGAAGACGCTGCCTTGATGGGCACGATCGGCTGCACCGTCTGGTTTCACCGGGTCGAGATTGGCTTCGCGCTCGGGAGCCGGTTCTGGGGACAGCAATACATGCCTGAAGCGTTGGCGGGTGTGTGCGAAGCCGCCTTCGAGGACCCGCGAATCTATCGGGTGCAAGCGCTCTGCGATGAAGAGAACGTGCGTTCATCTCGTGTCATGGAGAAGGTCGGCATGCATCAGGAGGGGCGGCTCCGGAGCTACGGATACCATCCGAATCGATCGCAAGTGCCGCGTGATTGCCTGATGTACTCGCTCGTCCGCGGCGATTGAATCGAAGAACGAAGCAGCTACACTCGGCCTCCCGATGCGCCTGCTGACCACCGTAGACTCGAGCGCCGCCGCGCAAACGCTCGGGGATGCTCTCTACGCCGATGGCGTGGCAACGACCGTGAAGGAGACCCGCGACGGCGAGTTTGCGGTGTGGGTCCACGACGAAGAGCGGATGGAGCAGGCCAAGGCCTTTCTTGGAGGCTTTGATCCGAGCTCGCCGCGCTTCACGGAGCTGGCGAAGAAAGCGCGGGCCAAGAAACGCACGGAGGCAAAGGCTGACGAAGAGCTTCGCGCCCGCACCGAGAAAGTCCGTCAGCAGATCGAAGCCAGGCAGAACATGCGCATCGGCACCGTGACCGGCGGGCTGATCGCGATCTGCGTCGTGGTCTTCTTTCTGACCGGGATGGGCGACGACATCGACGTGGTACGTCTTTTCACGTTCGTGCCGTTGGTTCCCGTGAAAGGGGGATTCCTTCCAGCGAACCCGAGCGCGGTGCTCGAGCAGCCGTGGCGGCTCATCACACCGATGTTTCTGCATTTCGGATGGATGCACATCGTCTTCAATCTGTGGTGGCTCAAGGATCTCGGCACGGCGGTCGAGCGCGTCTTCTCCGCGCGCTATCTCCTGGTGTTCGTGTTGGTCGTGGCGGTGTTCTCGCACAGCCTCGAGTACATGATGTCAGGCGGCCGGATCTTCGGCGGAATGTCTGGCGTGGTCTACGCCTTGTTTACTTTCATCTGGATTCGCGGCCGCCTCGACCCGAGCTTTCCGTACCGCATGCCTCAGCAACTCGTGACGTTCATGCTCATCTGGCTCGTGTTGGGTTTCACCGGCTGGGTCGGTCACATCGCCAATTGGGTCCACTCCGGTGGATTGATCATCGGCGCTGTCTGGGGCGTGCTCTCGTCGGGGTACTTGGGCCGGAAACTACGCCGCTGACGCTCTACAAGATGCGCGCGTAGGTGTCGTTTCGGTCTCGCCGGATGTCATCGATGATTGCCTGGATGGCCCCTCTGCCCTCTCGTTGCACGAGTCGATCGTTGTGGGCGAGGACGGAGGCGGCGACGGTCTTCGACGTCTTGCTCGTTTGGAGTGCCCGCAAATCGAGGTCGAAGATGTCGGTGTAGTGCGGCGGATCCTGCGCGCGGATCTCCTCGAGGCGCGCCCGGCGAACCAGCTGGACCGTAGGGTCCGGCGTTTGCCGGAGAAGGTGAATCGTGCCTGTGGGGACAGGCGGGTCTGGGTGGAATGAAGCGCTGAGAAAGACATCCGCGCGGAGCGCACCTACGTTCTCGGTCCATTTCTCGAAGGTCTCGGCGCCCTCGTCGAAACACGGGGCGATGATGAAAGCGACCTCGGCGGCTTCGTCCGCGGCCCACGCGTCCACGATTGGCCGAAGCGCTTCAGAGTCGCACGAGGCTTCGACGACGACGTGTGCACGTACGCGATCTTCGGAACGCGCCGGCTTGGCCCAAGGACAGATCGAGAAACGTTCGACGAGCTCTCGCTGGTATCGCTGGTGCAGGCGGAGCGCCTCACGGGCGAGCGCCTCCCTTGGCTTTTCGGGGCTCAAGTCGCGCTCTGCCCGATTCTTCTCGAAAGATACTCCTCGAGATGAGGGACCACACTGAGGGTGAGCGCGTCCGCTGGCGTGTGGAACTCCGCGCGCACGACCTCACGATCATCGACTTGCACGTTCGGCGCTTCGTCCATCTCGAGCTCGTAGATGTCGAGCGTGTCGTTACGGTACTCGAAGACATGCGTGCCGTGATACGCGTGAATCAAGCGCTTGGGCGGCACTCGTATCCCCACCTCTTCGTGAAGCTCTCGCGCCGCAGTCGCGCGGCGATCCTCCCTCGGTTTCACGTACCCGCCGGGCAATGTGAGCTGCGACCGGTAGGAGTTCTTGACGAGCAATACGCGACCGTGGTGCCAAACGGCAACGAGCGCCCCTGTCGTCTCGGGGCGGCGGAGGAACCAAAGCAGTCGCAATCCCCAATGCGCTACCCGATACACCGCCCTGATCAAGGCGTTGACCATGCCGACAGCGTATCAAAAAGACGGCCGGAAGGAGAAGTCCCTGCCTTCTAGATCCTCGTGCCGGCACGCGCCCAGCGGCCCTGGCGGTAGGCAGCGATCCCGAGGAGCATGCGTATGACGAACGAAATGGGGAGGGCCACCCAAATCCCGAAAGCGCCCCAGCCGACGACGAACCCAAGGAGCCAGCTCAGCGGAACTTGAATTGCGATTGTGCCTACGATGTTGATCATGAGACTCGTATTGGTCGCCCCCGCGCCGCGCAGCATGCCAATCAGCGCGATGTGGACGCCGACGACGGGCATGCCCCACCCGAGAATCCGCATCCACATCACCGAGTAGCGTCCGAGCTCCGTGGTCGGATCGACATCGAAGATCGCGAGAATCGGCACGGCACCGGCAACGATCGAAAGCCCAATGACGGTGCTGATCGTCGTGGAGAGGATCACCCCACCCCGGACTACTTCGCGCGCCTCCGGTATTCGTCCGCCGCCGAGCTCGTTTCCAACCATCGCACCGATCGCCTGCGAGACGCCGAGCGCCGGAACGAAGGCGAGGGATTGAATCCGAATGCCGATCCCGTGCGCCGCGACGGCGACCTGGGCGACGCGGGCGAGCATGCCCACGATCGTGAGGAAGGCGACGTTGAGAATCACCATGTCGAGCGCCGCCGGCGCGCCCACGCGAAAGAGGTCACGAGCCAGGGGCCGGTCGAGCGGCGCCAACTCGAGATGCGCACGCATACCGGGGACGAAGTCACGGCGCAGAATCAAGACGATCAGGGCGACGGCCACGGCTTGTGAAATCACCGTTCCCCAAGCGGCCCCACGAACACCGAGCGCGGGAAGACCAAGTCGCCCCAGGATGAAACCGTAGTTGAGGACGATGTTGAGCAGGTTGCTGAAGAGCGCCACCATGAAAGGCAGCATCGTGTTGCCCACCGCACGAAGAGCCGCAGCGAGCAACAGGTTCAAGTAGAAGAACACCGCCAGGCTGAGGAGAGGTCGGAGGTAGCTGACGCCCAGGTCTCGGACGGCGTCGTCGGCACCGAGCCACTCCATCGCTACCCCCGCGCCGAGATTCCCGACGACCGCGACGCCGATGGACACGAGATAGGTGAGCATGATGCTCTGCTGGAGCACGTGATTGATGCGATCGGTTTCGCGAGCCCCCCAGGCGCGCGCGATGAACGCAACCGCGCCGACCGTGAGGCCGAGCATCGCAACCATCAAGAGAAACACGAGCTGGCTCGCGAACCCCAGCGCCGTCAGCGCCTCTTCCGCATCGACCAAACGACCGCACATCGCGGTATCGACCGCGAGCGTGACGACGCTGAGCACGTTCAAGCCGACGATCGGCATCGCCAGGTCGAAGAGGCGCCGGAAGATCGTGCGGTGGACGCCTGCAGCTGAGCCTGAGGTTGCCTTCATCGGGGGCGCCTGAGGTTGCATCGACCCCGCGGAGGACGCCAGCCGTTTTGGGATTGATGCTAGTCTTGGTGATGATGGCCGGTGAGCCGCGAGAATTCGGTCCCTACAGGCTGGTCCGCCGCCTCGGTGTTGGCGGCATGGCCGAGACCTTCGAAGCAACTCGGACCGGTGCGGGAGGCTTCGAGCAGCGCGTTTGTCTAAAACGCGTACTCCCCGCGTTCAGCGAAGACGAAGAGTTCGTATCGCGCTTCCGACGGGAGGCAGAGCTTGCCGCACAGCTTCGTCACACCAACATCGTCGGCGTCATCGACGCGGGCGAGATCGACGGGGCGCACTACATGGCGCTCGAGCTCGTCGACGGTGTCGACCTGAGGTCATTGCTCAAATCGTCGCCGGGCGAGCGAGTTTCGCCGGATACCGTCGCGCTGATCGGCATGGACTTGGCGTACGCGCTCGAGCACGCGCACTGCGCGCTCGTTCACCGCGACATCTCGCCTTCGAACATCCTGCTGAGCCGCTCGGGCGAAGCCAAGCTGGCCGACTTCGGAATCGCCAAAGCGATCGACGGCGCCAACGTCACGGCAAGCCGGAGCGCCAAAGGAAAGGTTCCCTACATGGCGCCCGAACGGATGCGCGGCGAGTCCGTCGACGGCCGCGCCGACTTGTTTTCCCTCGGTGTTGTCATGTTCGAAGCGCTCAGCGGCGTCCGCCCATTCGACGGCGCGCACGACGTGGAGACGATGCAGAAGATCCTCGAAGGAGATGGCCGATCACTCTCCCGAGCCGCGCCCGACGCGCCCGAGCCGCTGCGCAACGTGATCGAGCGTTTGATCGCGATCGACGCCAGTGCGCGCATACAAACCGCGGGCGAGCTGCTCGAAGCCCTCGCCGTGGTGGCCCCTCCCCCCGCCGCGCGCCAAGCCCTCGCAGCGACCGTGGAGGGGCATCGCGGGGGCCCGGAAGCCCGCCTCCACGTGCGCGCCGCCGAAGAAGAGCGAGACACCGAGCTCACGCGGCTGCCCTGGGCGGTGGCGGAGCCGACGCCAGCTCCGACGCGGAGGAGTCGAGTAGGCCGCGCGTGGCTGCTCGCTGCCCTCCTCGCAGCAGTCGCCACCACGCTAGTCATCGTATCCCAACGCGCCACGGAGGCCCCGACCCCCGAGCCGATGGGCGCCGGCGCTGGCGCTGGCGCTGGCGCTGTCGCTGGCGCTGACACGGGCGCTGTCGCTGGCGCTGACACGGGCGCTGGCGCTGTCGCTGACACTGACACGGGCGCTGGCGCTGGCGCTGACGCTGGCGCTGGCGCTGGCGCTGGCGCTGACACGGCGCTGGCGCTGGCGCTGGCGCTGTCGCTGCTCCCGCGCGTGTCCGTCGGGGCTCGGTGCGGGTGGTCGTTCTTCCTTGGGGTCGGGTTTGGATCGACGGGAAGTTTGCCGGCCGCGCGCCGCTCACGGCTCGACTGCCCAAGGGGCGCCACGTGATCGAAGTGGGCCACGAGCTTCGATCGCAGCGACGCGTCGTCCGAGTCAGGCCCGGCGCTCGTCACGACGTGGAATTCACATTGTCCGGGGAGTAGCCTGCTACTCGACGACGATGGCGCCGCACGGGAAGGTCGCGCTGAACGTCGCATCACCACTCTTGAAGGTGTCGCAAGCGCTGCCAACGAGCTCGATGACGTCGTCGACGCCCGGCTTCACGATCCAGTCGCTCGGACAGCTGAGAGGCGTGCCGTTGAGCTGGACATCGCTCTCCGGATCGTTGCAGGCCTGCTCTTTGTCGTCGAAGCGCTTGTCCATCTGGATGTCGCACGAGATGCTCGCGCTGATGATCTCACGGAACTCGTCCTCGAGGCTCTGCGGATCGGTGCCCACCCAGAACGGGGCATCGCCGCCGGAGCCATCGGCCGCAAGGCCAACGCCTTCGTTTGCGACCTCCTGAAGGTGGTCCCGGATGCGTTGTCGTCGCTGAGGGTGCCGACCCAGAGCACGAACAAGTCGATGCCCGCGTCGTGCGAGGCCGCCAGCCGCGGTCACCGCTTCACCCTCGGCCTGAGCCCGTTGCGTACCATTGCTCGGGTTTGGGTACTCGCAGGAGTCAGGCGCGCCATCGGTCGCGAGCACGATGATCGTCGGCCCCTCTTCGGGCGGCGGGCTGCTTGAATGTTGCCAACCAACGCGTCGATGCTGTCGCCTGTCGGGCGTATCGTGCGCCCGCAGTCGTTCGGGATAGCGTGTAGGGATACTGAGCGTGTCGTCGCCGATGTTGCTCGAGTTGCCGAGCGCGAAGTCGATTTCCGTCGGCAATCTCGGGCAGCGGCGGGTTGTCGTTCGCCGTTGTCTCGAAGTGTACGTGGTCAGGCCGTAGCGGACGATGGAGTCGGTGCTGCTCACGATCCCGTTGATGACCGTGTTGGCCGCCTCCCAGCGGTTCTCGCCTCCACCGAAGCCAGCGTCCATCGATCCGCTCTGGTCTACGAGGAACATCACGTTCGGGATGCTACGCGTCGGCGTGATGGTCACCGACTGGCAGCCGCCGCCGATATTGCCCGTTCCGCCGGTGCCGCCCGTGCCCATGTTGAGTATGCATCGGCCGCTCACGTTGCAGGTCGAGTTCTCGTCGCAGTCCTCGTCGGAGGCGCAATTCGCAACGCAGACGCCGCTATTGCAGAAGCTCGCCTCACATTGCGTGTCCGACGTGCAGGGCTTGTTGCAGTCCGGAGGCGGATTCTCGAGCGTCTCGCAGTTCAGCGTAACGCCACCCGTTCCACCGGTGCCTCCGCTCCCGAACGGCGGTCCGTCCGAGGTGTCACCCCCGCATGCCAAAATCACGAGACCCGCAAGAGCCACGAGCACGATCGAAACCCAACTACGCATTACGAACTCCCCAACACAAAAAGCCAACTATGACGATATTCTACAATGCCCCTGTACGAGGCGCAAACCGCTCCGTGCAGGCTTTCCAGAACATTAACTAGTGGTTTCAGGTGTTTAGTGGCACCCAGCAGAACTCCCCCAGGCCTATCCTCTCCTAGAGTATGGAAAGCGCCAAGAAACAACCGGATCCCCGGCCCGAGCTACCCGGAGCTGAGCGATGGGGGCGGCGACCGCTCCTTTTTTCCTCTAGGAAAGGGCTCGGAAACCTGCTCGCAACAATCGCGGTCCAGAGATCCGCCTACCAGCTCTTCGGCCCGGTACATACGGTCCGAGGGTCCAACCCCGCGGTCTACCGCCGACGTCGTCGCTGGTGCCCGGAGACGCGAACATCTTTAGGAGTAGTGAACGATGAGCATCATCAAGGCTGAATACATCTGGATCGACGGCACCGAGCCGACGCCACTTCTTCGCTCGAAGACGAGAATGCTCGAAGCGAACATCATCGAGAAGGTGCTCGGCGCGATCACCGGCGTTGCGGCGCTTCCGAGCTGGGGTTTCGACGGCTCGAGCACGAACCAGGCAACTGGCGACGATTCGGACTGTCAGTTGTTCCCGGTGTTCGCATGTCGCGATCCGCTCCGAGGCGGCGACAATCTCCTCGTGCTTTGCGAGGTCGTCACCCATGGCGGCACACCGCACCCGAGCAACACGCGTCGCGCGGCCCAGGACATCGAGAACCGTCTGAAGGACCTCGAGTGCTGGTACGGCATGGAGCAGGAGTACACGATGATGAAGGACGGCTACCCGCTCGGCTTCCCCGAAGGCGGCTTCCCCGGCCCTCAGGGTCCGTACTACTGCGGTGTCGGCGCGGAGTACGTGTTCGGCCGCGAGATCGTCGAAGAGCACATGGACGCCTGCATCAAGGCGGGCCTCAAGATCTCCGGCATCAACGCCGAGGTCATGCCCGGCCAGTGGGAGTTCCAGATCGGTCCTGCCGGCATCACCGAGGTCGGCGACCACATGTACATGGCGCGCTACCTCCTCGGTCGCATCGCCGAGACCTACGGCGTGGACATCAGCTACGACGCAAAGCCCGCCAAGGGCGACTGGAACGGCGCTGGCTGCCATACGAACTTCAGCACCAAGGCGATGCGTGAAGATGGCGGCTTGAAGATCATCCACGAGTACTGCGAGAAGCTCGGCGAGCCGGACCGCATCGCTCGCCATCTGGCCGCGTACGGCCACGGTCTCGAGGACCGGCTCACGGGCGCTCACGAGACGGCCTCGTTCAGGGAGTTTAAGTACGGCGTGTCCGACCGTGGCGCTTCGATTCGTATCCCGATGGCCACCGACCTCGAGGGCAAGGGTTACCTCGAGGATCGTCGCCCGTGTGCGAACATCGACCCGTACACCGTCGCAACCCTGATGGCCGAAGCCGCCGAGTAGACCGCTCGCATGATCGAAGAGACGCCGCGTTCCCCGGAGCGCGGCGCTCTCGTTTAAGCGCCTCCCCAAAACGGAGCCACCACCCTCATTTGACGGTCAGCACGGCGGCGCCCCGGATGGCGTCGTGTTGGAGACGGTCGAGAGCGACGTTGGCCTCTTCGAGCCGGAAGGTCTCGACGTGCGTGCGCACGGGAATTGCCGCCGCTTCCTTCATGAACGCGTGCCCGTCTTCGCGCGTGTTGTTGGCCACGCTGCGTATGACCCGCTCGTGGTAGAGCAGCGCGTAGGGGAGCTCCGGGATCGGGCTCATGTGGATCCCGCCCAGTACCAACGTGCCGCCCTTGTCGAGATGTGAGAGCGCCGGCGGCACGATCTCGCCCGCCGGTGCGAAGATGATGCTGGCGTCGAGAGGGACTGGCGGCTTGTCGACGGTGCCGCCAATCCAGGTCGCGCCGAGCTCTGCGGCGAGCGCTTGGTGCTGGTCACGGTCTCGCGTGCATACGTAGACCTCGGCGCCTCGCGCGCGTGCGATCTGAATGGCGACGTGGCCTGCCGCACCAAACCCGTAGAGGCCGAGTCGGGCACCTGCCCAATCCTCGATGCCGGTCTTTTGCAGGCAGCGGTAGCCGATGATCCCAGCGCACAAGAGAGGCGCGGCTTGCAAATCGCTGAACCCGTCGGGAAGCGGGTACGTGAAGCGGGCAGGGGCGACGACGTGCTCGGCAAACCCTCCTTGTACCGTCCACCCCGTGAACTCGGGGGAGTCGCAGAGGTTCTCGCGATGACTCGCGCAGAAGGAGCAACAACCGCAGGTGCGGTGAAGCCACGCCACCCCGACACGCTCGCCGAGACGTCGATCGGAGACGCCCGAGCCGAGCGCGTCGACGACACCTACCACTTGATGCCCCGGGATGATGGGCGAGCGCTTCACTTCGAGGTCGCCCTCGACGACATGCAAGTCGGTTCGACATACCCCGCAGGCGTGGACCTTGACCCGCACTTCATCGGCCGCCGGCTCGGGTGCCGGGACCTCACCGAGGCGCAAAGGGTGCGTCTCGATGGGAGCGGGGGTGTCGAGAAGCATTGCTCGCATGAAAGCAAGCATATCACTGACGCTGGCGCTGACGCTGACGCTGACGCTGCTACACTCCCTCCATGTGGCCCTGGCTCGCCCTCCTCGCGGTCCCTGTCGTGGGCCCCGCCATCGTTGGTTACAAGATCTGGGACGAGATTCGGTCCACGATCAGCGAGGACCCCCTGGTTTGGGAGCGCGCGATCCGCGCGTTCGAAAGCCGGGACCGCAGCCACCCGCCACCCAAAGGAGCCGTGGTGTTCGCCGGTAGCTCGACGATTCGTTTTTGGCGCGCGCTACGAGACGACATGGCTCCTCTTCCGGCCGTTCAACGGGGCTTCGGCGGCGCGAAGGTGCGCGATGTCATCCACTACATGGACCGGCTGATCACAGCGCACGATCCCACGCTCGTCGTTCTCTACATCGGCAGCAACGATCTCCTCGACTTCGGCGGCAACCGGCCGAAGAGCATCGACGAGATGCAAGCGCTCTACGAAACGCTTCTGACCGAACTCCACGATCGCCTCCCCGACGCAAGGATCGCGGTGTTGGCGACCTTCCCTTCGCCTCTCAACGCGGGACGCAGCGAAGAGATCGAAGCGGTCAACGATCGCCTCCGGAGTATGGCGAAAGCGGAGCCGTGGCTGGCGCTCATCGACGGGAACGCCGTGTTGAAAACCCCCAGCGGCGAACCCGATCGCTCCTTGTTCTTGTTCGATCGCGTACATCTAAACAAGGCCGGCTACGCGAAGTGGGCGCAAATCCTGCGCCCTCGACTACTCGATCTCTGGCGACAAGAATTGCACTGAACTCCTCGTTCCGATATACGCCTAGACCATCGTGGCGCGTGATCTTCACCAAGTTTGGGATGCCGGCGACGGGAGCCGATCGAGCGGCATTTCCTTGAAGGGCGGGGGATCGCAACTAGCGGCCAGCACGCGACCGCGCGGGCTCGTGCAGAAGCTCGCCCACAAGGCGGACGGCTTTCTCGTGTCGCAGATCGCGAAGCTCCAGCCGGCCGATCTCAAAGCGCCACCCGAGCTCGTCCACGATCTCGCCGCGTTTGCCTCGAGCGACGACTACTACGCGTACCGCCACAACCCCGCGGATCTTTTTCCCACTCCCGGCCGTATCGACGTGAAGAAACGTTGGGTCGCGCCGCACCGTGTCGGCTTTGCGGAATGGAGCTGGCAGAGCCTCCATCCGCTCGTCTTCAAAGGCATCAAGCACGAGTACCGAAGCCACCGAGACAACCAAACCGCCCTACTCCGAACGCTCAATCTTCGGATCAAGGGCCGGCCGATGGCGATCCTCGTCAACGGTTTCTCGTCGGGCCACCACTTGATGGAGCGAGTCGCATGGCCGATGCGGGAGTTCCATCGACTCGGGATTGGCGTCTCGCTCTTTGCGCTCCCGTTCCACGGCCCGCGCGGGCATGCATTTCCACCCGAATGGCCTCAGCAGGACACGGCCTTCACCATCGAGGGATTCCGGCAAGCGGTTTGGGATTTGCAAATCGCGATTCGAGCGATGCGCGATGCAGGCGCAAGCCATGTCGGTGTCGTCGGGATGAGTCTCGGTGGTTACACGGCGTCGTTGCTCGGCACCGTGACCTCGGACGTCGACTTCCTTCTTTCCTACATCCCGATCTGCAGCGTCCCCGATGTCATGAACGACAACGATTTGGTTCCGGGCTCCGGCGACATTCAGCGCACGCTCTACGAGGGCTATCGCGAGCAGCTCGTTCCGATCACACCGGTGTGCCGCATACCGAAGGTCGAGCCGAAGCGAGTGTCCATCATCTCGGGTGCGTACGACCGACTTGCCACCATGCAGCACGGGCAGCGTTTGGCCGATCACTTCGGCACCCAGCTCGTGACCTTCCCTGGCGGACACATCATTCAGCACCGCCGCGCGAAAGCCTTTCGGGAGTCGTTGGAAGGATTCCAGAAGAAGGGTGTGCTACCGCGTCGAACGTGGATCCCCGGCAAGAAGTAGTCGAGTTCCAGCACGATCCCGAGTTCCTCACTCGCATCGTGCCGCTCATGGAGCTCTACGGGCGCTACTTCGATGCCGAGGTGCGCGGCGCCGAGCGCCTTCCAACGAGCGGCCCTCTATTGCTCGTCGGAAATCATTCGGGTCCGAACAGCGACCCCGACACGCCAGCGCTCATGGCGGCCTGGTACCGAAAGAATGGCGTCGCTAGCCCGCTCGTGGTGCTGAGCTACGACCTGATCTTTTCCGTGCCCAAGGCGCGCGACTTCTTTCGACGCCTGTCACAGGTGCCCGCCAATCACCGGAACGCTGAGGCCGCGCTCGAGCGCGGGGCCGCCGTGCTGGTCTATCCGGGCGGCCTCGAAGACATCGCGCGCCCGTGGACGGAGCGCAATCGGATCGTCCTCGCGGGGCACAAGGGGTTCATCAAGCTCGCCCTGAAGAAGGGCGTGCCGGTCTACCCGATCGTCAGTCACGGCGGCCACGAATCGAGCATCGTGTTGTCGCGCGGTCGGCGCATCGCCAAGGCGCTCGGCCTCGCGAGGTTCCGAACGTACAGCCTGCCGCTGATCTTCACGATCCCCTGGGGCGTCGTCCTCGGACCGATCCCATCGTGGCCGATCCCGACGAAGGTGACGCTCCGGGTGTGCGAGCCGATGAACTGGAGTCACTTAGGGCCGGAGGACGCGGAAGACCCGAAGGTCCTCGAGCAATGCTACCTCGAGATCACCGAGAGGATGCAGAGTGCGCTCGACGAGCTTGCGAAGGAATTCCCGTACCCGATTCTGTCGCGGCTGCGAACGCTGACCCGCTGACGCTGACGCTGACGCTGACGCTGACGCTGACGCTGACGCTGACGCTGACGCTGACGCTGACGCTGACGCTGACTGTGCGGGTCAGTAGGACTTCGGCAACCCCAATACATGCTGCGCGATGAAGTTGAGGATCATCTCGCGGCTCACCGGCGCGATCCGCAAGGTGCGTGCCATGCCCCACATCGATACCAGCCCGTACTCTTCACTCATACCGTTGCCGCCGTGTACCTGAATCGCGGTGTCGACTGCGCGAGTCGCCGCTTCCCCGGCCGCGAACTTCGCCATGTTGGCCGCCTCGCCCGCGTCTTTGCCGTGGTCGAAGAGCCACGCCGCCTTCATCGTCATCAGCCGCGCGAGCTCGACTTCGATCTTTGCCTCGGCCAACGGATGCGCGATCCCCTGATGCGCGCCGATGGGCTTGCCCCACACGGCCCTCTCGTTCGCATATTGCGACGCCTGCTCGATCGCGCTGAGCGCTGCGCCGTTCGCCAGTGCGGCACCGAGGATTCGCTCCGGGTTCAGACCGACGAAAATCTGCGGAAGCCCTTGGCCCTCGTTTCCGAGAATGCGGCCGTGGCCCACACGAACGTTGTCGAAAAACAGTGTAAACTGCCGGTCCGCACCGGGAATCTGCATCTTGATCAGCGTCTTCTCGAGGCCGGGCGCGTCTGCATCGACGATGAACAACGAAAGCCGCCCGCGACCGTCTTCGACGCCACCCGTCCGAGCAACTACGAGGATCGCGTCCGCGTCGTCGGCCCCGGAGATGTAGTACTTGGTGCCCGAGAGGACCCAGTCGTCGCCATCGCGGGTCGCTGCGGTCTCGAGCTTGTGCGAGTTGGAGCCAGCGTTGGGTTCGGTGATGGCAAACGCCATCTTGAGCTCGCCGGAAGCAAGCCCGGGCAACCAACGCTGCTTCTGCGCCGGCGTGCCGAAGCGGGCGATCACCGTGGCGCAGATCGCCGGCGATACGAGCAACAAGAGAAGCGGGCAGCCCGCAGCGGCGAGCTCCTCGCACACGATGGCGAGCTCGTAGATGCCGAGTCCGCCGCCACCGTATTCCTCGGGCGTATTGACGCCGATGAAGCCGTGCTTCGCGACTTCGCTCCAGAGCTCGTCGGGAGACTCTCCGTCGCGTGCTTTGCGGGTGTAGTACTCGCGACCGTACTTGCGTCCGATCTCGCGCACTTGCTTGCGCAGCATCTGCTGCTCTTCGGTTTCCACGTACGACATGGCGCGTTTCGTATCACGAAACTGCGCGCGCTGCTCCGGTCACCATTGCAGGACGGGCCAGCCTCGCTGCCGGGCTTCTCTGCCCAAGCGAGGGTCCGGGCTGATCACTCGAGGGTGGCCGACGGCGCGGAGCATGGGCGCGTCGCTGTAGGAGTCCGAGTAGAAGTAGCTTCGCTGCAGATCGACGTCGTGCTCCGCGGCCCACGCACGGGCTCGCTGCACCTTGCCCTCCCCATAGCAAAGCGGAGGGATGAAGGTGCCATCGAGCCTGCCACCCTGATCGGTCGGGAAGTCATTGGATAGAAAATCGTCGAGCTGCCACGAATCGCGTGCGGCGCGCGCCGCAAAGGCAGACGCACTCGTGAGAAGTACGAGCGTGTGCCCCTGCTCTCGGTGCTCCCGAAGCGCCGGCGCTGCGCCAGGACGAAGATGGTGCGCAACGTCGCGTGCGAACCACTGTCGCGTCTCTTGTTCCAGCTCGTCGTAACGTCGCCCGCGATAGTGCGCGAGCGCTTCTTTGTAGGCGGTCTCGATGTCGATCAGCGATAGGTGGTAGAGCGCATTCCAGAGGAGCACCCGAGCGAACTGCTTGAGCGAGATGCTTCGCTTCAGGAGCTCGTGCTTGGCCCAGAGCGTCGAGCTGTTCATGTCGAGCAAGGTGCGATCGAGATCGAAGAACGCGGCGGTGCGTGTGTCCACGTCGATCACCCGATCAGTCGGCGGCGAAGCAGTAGAAGCGCCCCGCGCCCTGCCGCTCGGCCAGCCCCTGCTCCGTGCAGCCCGTGGTTTCGTGCGCGGAGTTCCACGACAGACGATCGGGCCCACCGATGGTCACCCCTGGTGGCGCCAGGTCGCTATGACCGACCTGGGCGACCTCGTCGTCGCTCGCCGAGGTCCAAGCGGCGCAGGTGCGACCCTCAAGCACCGTTCCCTCCATGGTGCTGCCGGTGATGATGTCGTGCTCACTAAGCGGAACGTAGTCGCCGTTTTCGTCGATCACCAGGCCCTCTTCATCGGGATCGTCGGCGAACCACTCGATGCGGGCAATTCCTTCGGCGTGCAGCGCTTCCACATCCGGGGCGACCTCTTGCAAGCGAGCGTTGTACCAAGGGCCGCTCCCGATTCGGTCGCGCGCGTCTTCGGCCGAGGTGCTCAAGTAGGCGCGCCATGCCCGGTCACCGGCTCCGACTGCGGCAGCGAGCGTTTGGCAGGTCTCGTCGGCGCCTGGGAGACCGCCGAGATCTCCGCCCATCGCTCCGCTACCGATGCTGGTCACGAAGAACGAAAGGCTGGGCTCGGACCCGCCGCCCACACCCGCCGCGCCGCCGGAGCCGCCGCCACCCGGGCTGCCGCCCGATCCAGCGGAGCCGCCATCACTCGAGCATCCCCCTGCGATCACGAACGCGAGGCATGCGAGCCCAATCAGAGTCGATTTCATCCCGCTCTTCTAGCACGACCGAGGTTTTGCGCGCAGCGCAATCTCGGCCTTCGGGGACGAGATTAGTATCTCTGATGTGAGCTGTTGCGTCAGCGCCGATCTCCTGGCTTGATGACGCCGTGGAGTCGATGTCTCCTCAGGTCACGAACGCGCAGATCGCGGATGTCCTCGAACAGGTCGCGGACCGGCTCGAAGCGCAGCGCGCCAACGTCTACCGGGTCGATGCCTATCGCGCCGGCGCGGCGGTAGTTCGCAATCACCCGACGAGCGTTCAGGACCTCGCGCTGGCCGAGGGGCGCGCAGGACTCGACGCGCTCCCGCAGATCGGCTCGAGCCTCTCGGGCACGATCGACGAGATCGCGCACACCGGAAAGCTCCGCATGTTGGAACGACTCGAGGGCAGGCTCTCTCCGGTCGAGCTTTTCAAGACCGTTCCTGGAATCGGAGAAGAGCTCGCGGAGCGAATCCACCGAGAGCTCGACATCGACACCTTGGAGGAGTTGGAAGTCGCCACCCACGACGGTCGGCTCGATGAAGTGGCGGGCTTCGGGCCACGTCGCCTGGAGGCGGTCCGCGGCATCTTGGCAACGATGCTCACCCGCTCGCCGCGCGGGAGAGCACGCCGCTTCGAGCAGATGCAAGAGGCAGGGGCTCAGGTCGCTCGCACGGAGCCCGCCGAAGTGAAGCCCGACGTCGCCCTGCTCCTCGACGTCGATCGCGAGTACCGAGAGAAGGCCCAAACAGACGAGCTCCCTCGGATCGCACCGCGGCGCAACAACCCGGACGGCGCCGCATGGCTCCCCATCTTCCACAGCCTTCGAGACGGCTGGCACTTCACCGCGCTCTTCTCGAACACCGATCGGGCACACGAGCTCGACCGCGTCCGTGATTGGGTCGTCATCTACTTCGAGCGCGAAGGCCACGAGGGTCAGTGCACCGTCGTCACCGAGTACCGCGGACCGCTCACGGGGAAGCGCGTCGTTCGGGGCCGTGAGGAAGAAGTGGCCGCGCTCTAGGGCCAATTCGCGGGCGAGGGGCTGCACTTCATGCGGCGTTGCTGCTACGTTTCGCTCCGAGGACACATGAAGGCGATGACTGCACCTCGAGCTCTGTCGATCTCGCTCATTCTCGCCGCGTTGGCGGGGTCGCACGTTGCGGAAGCGGATGGGCAATCACCCTACTTGCCACCCGACGGTCAGGCGACGCTAGTGTTCTTGCAGAATGAACCGCACCATACGACGCATGAACGAAGCCAACGCCGAGTGGAACATGAGCGATGAGCGCTTCCGTGCACAATACAGCCTCCGCCAAGAGGATGGCTTCACAGCGGAAGAGTTGAGTTGGCTCTGAGAGCACTCTTGCTCGCCCTCTCTTGCCATTGTGCGGTGCTGGCCGCGATGCCGGCGCATGCCGATGCTGAGGAAGCGGATCGGCGGAACGCGCTCGAGCTTGGGTTCACTCACACGTTCCAGCTCCTGCGTACGAGCCCGAGCGAGGCGGAAGCCGGCCGGAGCGAGAACCTCTGGGGCTTCGTGCTCGCGTACGAGCGAATTCTGATTCCGGAGAGGCTGGCGCTGGTCATCGCGAAGCCGTTTCACTTCACGAAGGATCGTTTCGATTCGCCGCTCGACGTCTTCTTGAAGGTCTCCTTTCCCAAGGATCGCTGGGACCCCTACGTCGGTGCGGGTGTCAGCGGAAATGCGCGATTCTTCAGCGGAGAGCTCGAACAAGAAGAGGGCAGGCGCGTCGAATACACCTTCGGAGTCGGCGCCATCGCCGGGGTGTGTATACCGTTTCACCCCGCGCTGGGGCCTCTCTCTCGAGGTCGGCTACTTGTACTTCGTCAATGGTCTGACGCAGCACGGCTTCATCGACGCGCTCTCCGCCGTGTGGACATACTGAGGGCTAATCGAAGCTGAACGTGTACTCCGCACCCATTCGAGGCGCGGCGAACTTGGGGAAGTTGATGGCGATCAGCTTCTTCGCGACGCAGCCCTGGAAGGCTTTGCTGCCAGGCTTGGTGGTTGCGCCCGTGACCTCGCCTTTGCCAGAGATGACCATTTGAATCGAGACGCGACTCATCGGCGTCTTCTTGAGCTCTCTCAGCACGCAGCTTTGAAAGATCTCGTTCACGTGTCGGTTCATGATCTCAGAGACCTTGGTCGAGCTCAGGTGGCCCTGGCCCTCGTCGTTGCTGAGGTCGCCGAGCTCGGCGGGCTCGAGCATGGCTTGCACATAGGAAAGCAACTGGCCCTTTTGACGCATCGCGCTCGCCGAGGCGAAGCCAAGCCCGGTGTCGCCGCCGCTGGTCTTGCCCTTGGGCGGCAGGGCGAGCGCGTAGGCTTTGGCGGTTCCCGTAATCAGCTCTCGCGGGGCTTCGGGGTCCGCGTAGCTCGTGTTCGATGTGGTCGTGATGCAGACGCACGCAGCGAATGCAACCACTGTGCTGATCGCAAGGAGATGCTTGCCAAGATGACTCATCGCCTCGCCTGCTTCATTTTCTGGTCTTGCGCGTCGGCGCGTTCTTTGGCGTCCTTGGCGCGCTCGGCTGCGCCCGGATGCGATGCCTTGAGAGACTTCTTGGCGCTGTCATCGCTCAGCTCCGCGAGCTTGCTGAATGCGGACTCCATGGCGTGGTAGTCATAGCCGTGCTTGACCATGAAGTTGAACCCGTACTCGTCCGATGCCGATTCGTCGTTTCGGGAGAACTTTGCGCTCAGAACCTCTTCGATGAACGCACCGAGTTGACTGTTCGTCAGAATCTCGCCACCGGTTCCGGTGTTGGCTGCAACCGCATTTTTCCCTGCCGCTACGCTGTACGCTTTTTGGTACTGCTTTTTGGCATGTTTCAGCTTCACGTGGCCGATTTCGTGGCCGATGACGCTGCGGACTTCGTCGTCGGTCATGATGAACATCAGCCCGGCCATGACGCGTATGCTTCCATCCGGCGTGGCAAACGCGTTGACGTCAGACACGTTGTAGAGCTTGAAGTTGAGCTCGAGCCCATCTTCTGATTCGAGCCCCTTCACGACCTCGTTGAAGCGCTGTGCCAGCGGGTCGCCGTTCGGGACGACGGGATTCTGCTCATCCATCGCCGCCACGGATTGCAGCGAGAGCTTCTCCATGTCTTCGTCCGAAAGCGTTGCGGCTTTGGTAGCCTTCTCGACCGCCGCAACGTTGTCTTTCTTGATCAGCTTCCGGCCGAAGTTGGCTTGCGCCCCGGCGGAGAACGAAAGTATGCAAACTACGAGCAATATCCTCTTCATGAACCCGAACCCCCAGGGTTCAAACTAGCAGTCCGCTGAGGCCGTTGGCAGGGCTGCGCAGTTCTTCAGTGTCCTGCGAATACGTTTCGCGCCTCTACGGGCGGGGTGTCGCGTTCTCTTGTGTGAGTCGCCACACAGGAACCGTCGATTGACTGCGAGATGCTCGGGAGATGTTTGGTTTCCTGTGCACGACGACTGACAATTGTCGGAGACGCACGAAGGGGCCGTCGGCTCGTTTGCGTTCGCGGGGGGTTTGGGATGAGTAGAGCTCTGGTGCTGTTCTTGGGTGTGGCGTTGATGGCCGCGGGTTGTGGGGACTCTGATGCCGAGGGGAGTGGCCGTATCGGTGGCGGTGGCTCATGTGGCGGCGCGGGCCCCGAGACGACTCCACTCGATGCCGAAGAGCAACGCTTCCTGATGCTACTGAACCAACACCGTGCGAACAACGGGGTGGCTCCCGTGACCGCATGCACGTCGATGAACCGTGCCGCCCAAGGGCACAGTGAGGACATGCGGGATCAGGACTACTTCGATCACACGGGGCTCAACGGATCGAGCCCGGGGTCACGGGCCTGCGACGCGTGCTTCGAGAGCTGCGAGTCGACCGGGATGGGAGAGAACATCGCAGCCGGAAACGCAGACGCGGACGCGACCTTCAACCAATGGCTCAACTCCCCCGGCCACAATGCCAACATGCTCCGGGAGAGCTACGCAGTCGTGGGCATCGGCCGTGCGACGGGCGGAGGGACATACAGGTCATACTGGACCAACCTCTTCGCGAACGACGGCGACGGGAGCTGCGACGATTGAATCAATACCCACGTCGGAAGTGTTGGAGTTGGCGCGCCCCACGAACTCTTCGATGGTCTTTGGTTCGTTTCCCGCGGTGATCGCACAACAGAAACAAGCCGATGCCGAAGTCCTGGCTCGGCGCTCACAGCCGGCTTGAGACCGGGGCTTGTCGCGCCCCCGTGCCCGCACTAGGGTCGCCGGGTGCGTTTCGATCACGTCTCGATCTGTAGCGTCGACCATGTCGATGGAGCCGACCGCGTCACGTCGGAGGAGCTCGAGACGAAGCTTGCCGAACCCATGCGCCGGCTCGGCCTCCAGCCTGGTTTCCTCGAAGGGGTCACTGGAATTCGAGCGCGTCGGATGTGGGGCATCGACTTCCAGCCTTCGCAGGCAGCGACGGCGGCGGCCGCGCTCGCGATTGAGCAGGCGGGCATCGAGCGCGATCGTTTAGGAATCGTCATCAACACCTCCGTCTGCCGCGACTACATCGAGCCGTCGACGTCCTGCATCGTCCACAGCAACCTCGGCCTCGGTCCTGACTGCATGAACTTCGACCTCGGCAACGCATGCCTCGGATTTCTCAATGCGATGGACATCGTCGGCAACATGATCGAGCGCGGACAAATTGAGTACGGGCTCGTGGTCGACGGTGAGAACAGCCGCTTCGTCGTCGAGAGCACCATCGCGCGTCTCAACGACCCCAATCTAGACGAGGCGACGTTTCGGGAGAACTTCGCCACGCTGACGCTCGGGTCGGGCGGAGCAGCCATGGTGCTCGGACGAAGCGACCTCGTTGCGGATGGTCACCGCTTCGTTGGGGGCGTGACGTCGGCGGCGACCGAGCACCATCAACTCTGCCGCGGGCAGGTCGACCAAATGCAGACCAAGAGCAAGGAGCTCCTCATCGCAGGAGTCACACTCGCAAAGCAGACCTACGCGATGGCCAAGCGCGAGCTCGGCTGGAACCCGGACGTCGTGGCCGAGTACATCTTGCATCAGGTGAGTCGGGCGAACACCGACAAACTCGCCGAGGCGCTCGAGCTTCCGGCTGACAGGTTCATGCATGCCTACGTCGAGCTCGGCAATGTCGGGCCCGCTGCCGTTCCAATGGTGCTGTCCAAGGCTGCGAAGGCGGGGCGCATTCAGTCGGGCGACCGGGTGGCGCTGATGGGCATCGGTTCTGGGCTCAACTGCAGCATGTCCGAAATCATCTGGTGAGCGGCCCATGAAGGTCTCCGAAGAGCTTTATCCGTTCGAGCCGCACTGGTTCACTCTCCCGTCAGGGCATCGGATGCACTACGTCGACGAGGGCCCTCGCGAGGCTCCGGTGGTTCTGATGCTTCACGGCAACCCGACTTGGTCGTTCTACTGGCGACGACTGATCTCGGCGCTGTGCCTGACTCATCGCGTCATCGCGCCCGATCACATCGGCTGCGGGAAGTCCGACAAGCCCGGCGATGACACGTACTCCTATCGACTCGCCGAGCGGGTGGAGGACATCGAAACTCTGGTCGCGCAACTGGGCCTGAAGGACATCACGCTCGCGGTCCATGACTGGGGCGGAATGATCGGCATGGGCTGGGCGCATCGGCACCCCGATCTCGTTGCGCGCTTGGTGGTTCTGAACACCGCGGCTTTTCCGATGCCGTCGACCAAGCGCCTGCCCGCTTCGCTCTGGTTGGCGCGCGACACCACGGCGGGCGCGCTTCTCGTGCGCGGTTTCAATGCGTTTGCCAGGGGCGCGACGCGGCTTGCCGTCACCCGTGTCAAGCTTCCCAAAGAGGTGCGTGACGGCCTCTGCGCGCCCTACGATAGCTGGGATCACCGCCGCGCCGTACTCCGCTTCGTGCAAGACATTCCCCTCAGGGAGAGCGACCCGAGCTTCTCCTTGGTTCGCGAAGTGGGAGAGCGACTCCATCAGTTCAACGACCGGCCCGTGCTGATCTGCTGGGGCGACCGTGACTTCGTTTTCGATGAGCATTTCTTGAGGGTATGGAAGAGCGCCCTGCCCGAGGCGGAGGTTCACCAGTTTCCCGACTGCGGTCACTACGTCCTCGAAGACGCGCCCGCGGAGATCGAGCAGCTCGTGCGCAGCTTCTTGGGAGTCGCCGGGTGAGCCCCGAGCTTTCCACGGTCGCCGACGTGCTGCCGCAGATGGCCGCGACGCAGCCCGATACGACCGCCATTTACTTCCCAACGAAACGCCGCGACGCCGCGGGCGACCTCGTCTACGCCAAGGTCTCGTACCGAGAGCTCGACGAACGCAGCAGCCGAATCGCTGCCGGCCTGCACGCGGTGGGCATCGAGCGCGGCCACCGCGCCGCGCTCATGGTTCGACCGAGCCCCGACCTTTTCGCGCTCACCTTTGGGATGTTCAAGGCTGGTGTGGTTCCGGTGATGATCGATCCGGGCCTCGGCATCCGAGGGCTGAGCAAGTGCCTGGCCCGTGCACAGCCGAGCGCGTTCGTCGGGATTCCAGTCGCACACGCGGCTCGCATCGTCCTTGGCTGGAGCCGGGCGACGGTGAAGCGAACCATCACCGTGGGCGGCTGGGGCTTGGCGAAACACACGCTGACCCAGGTCGAAGCACTTGGCGCAAAGCGCCTTGCCGCAGGCGACAGGCCCGTGCCCACCAGGGGCGACGAAGTGGCGGCGGTCCTCTTTACTTCAGGCAGCACCGGACCGCCCAAAGGGGTCGTCTACAGGCACCGCCACTTCCTCGCGCAGGTGAAGGCGATTCGCGAGATGTTTTTGATCGAGCCGGGGGAGATCGATCTACCGACGTTTCCGCTCTTCGCGCTTTTCGATCCCGCGCTTGGCATGACGACGGTCATCCCGGATATGGATCCGAGCCGGCCGGCCAGCGTCGAGCCACGAAACATCATCGAGCCCATTCAGCGTTTCGGAGTCACGACCATGTTCGGGTCACCCGCACTGCTCAACGCGGTCGGCCGTTACGGTGAGAACCACGGCGTCAAGCTGCCAAGCTTACGCCGGGTGATCGCCGCCGGCGCACCCCTGCCGGGGCAAACGCTCGCCCGTTGGCACGCGATGTTGCCCGACGACGGCGATGTGTTTCCGCCCTACGGCGCCACCGAGTCGCTCCCAGTGGCCTGTCTGCCGGGACGCGACATCGTCGCGAACACCTGGGCTCAGACGGAGAAGGGAGCCGGTGTCTGCGTCGGCTTCCCGGTCCCCGACATCGAGCTAAAGGTGATTCGCATCAGCGACGACGCGATTGCGACCTTTTCGGACGATCTCGAGCTCGAAGATGGCGAGATTGGCGAGATCGCGGTTCGCGGCCCGATGGTGACCGAGGCCTACTTCGCCGACGAACGCAATACCGCGCTTTCGAAGATCCGAGACGCTGAGCTCATCTGGCACCGCATGGGCGATGTCGGTTGGCGCGATTCCGAAGGACGCCTTTGGTTCTGCGGACGCAAGAGCCACCGCCTGGTCATCGATGGCGCGACGATGTTCACCGTGCCATGCGAAAAGATCTTCGATGCACATCCGGCCGTCTATCGTACCGCGCTCGTCGGTCCCCGAGGGCAACCAACGCTCTGCGTGGAGCTCGAGCCTGGGCAACGCTCCGATGACTGGCCGGAGGTCGAGCGACAGCTCCGCCAGATCGCCGAGTCCCATCCGCAGGTAAATCGCATCTCGCGCTTCGTCCTGCACCCAGGCTTCCCGGTCGACATTCGCCACAACGCAAAAATCGGACGCGAAAAGCTCGCGAAGTGGGTCGAGGCCAGCGGTCCGTCATGACGATTCTCGTCACCGGTGGCGGAGGCTTCATCGGCCGTTCGATAGTCCGGGCATTGCTCGATCGGGGTGAGCGTGTGCGCGTGCTCTGTCGCGGAGACTATCCACTCCTTCGGGAATGGGGCGTAGACCTTCGCCGAGGAGATATTCGCGACCTCGATGTCGTGACGGCGGCGGTCGAGAGCTGCGACGCCGTTTTTCACACCGCGGCGCACATCGATTTGTGGGGCCCCTATGAAACCTTTTTCGACGTGAACACACTCGGCACTCGCCACGTCATCGATGCGTGCAGGCAGCATCGGGTGCCAAGGCTCGTATACACCAGCACACCGAGCGTCGTGCACTCCGGAGAGCCAGTATCCGGTGTCGATGAATCCGCGCCCTATCCTTCTCACTTCGAAGCGCACTACCCGGCGACCAAGGCTCTTGCTGAGCAAGAGGTCTTGGCGGCCAACAGCGACGCGCTGTCGACCGTCGCGATTCGGCCACACCTGGTCTGGGGCCCCGGGGACAGCTCGGCGCTGCCGCGACTAGTGGCGCGCGCCAAGACCGGTCGTCTGCGAATGGTCGGGCGGCCGCAGCCGATCGACACCACCTACATCGACAACGCCGTCGAAGCCCATCTCTTGGCGCACGACCGACTCAGACCGGGCTCGCCGATCGCGGGCAAGGCGTATTTCATTACGCAGGGAGAGCCGCTCGAGGGCCCGACCTTCATCAACGACATGCTCGACGCGGCTGGCCTACCTCCCGTCACCCGAACCATCCCCGCCCCCCTCGCCCGCTCGGCCGCCGCGCTCGCCGAGGCCGTGTGGAACACTTTCAAACTGGAGTCCGAGCCCCCGGTGACCCGATTTCTCGTGAGTCAGCTCTCGACGGCGCATTGGTTCGACATCTCGGCGGCTCGCCGGGACCTCGGCTACGACCCTAAGGTCAGCTATCGAGAGGGCATGGTCCGCCTCAAGGCATGGGCCCGGCGCCAAAGCTGGTAGCGCGCCGTCGAGCTAACGCTCGAGCAGCGCGGCGACGTCAAAGCTTTGACAAAGCGCGTGCACGATGCGGCGCGGCTCCACAGACTCGACGAAGGGCAAGCGAATTTGGGGGAGTCCCGGGTACCGTCTCGAGAACGCGTCCGTGATGCGGGCGGCGGCGCGGTTCCGTGTTGCGCGTTCATCGTTGAGCGCCGAAAGAACGTCATCGATCGCCGGGGTGGTCTCGCCCGAAGCCTCGAGGACCTGAACCCAATCGCGCTCGGGCACGAAGGCGGAATTGAGGATCAATGCCCGCGGACTGATGTCGAGCTTTCCAAGCTGCTTGATCAAGTAGTCGACATCATCGCTCGCCGCCGCCGTCGGAGAGGCAACCGGATAGTAGCGGGTCTCGGGTCGAAGCAGCAGGTCGCTCGTGTGCTCATTGAGCAAAATGAAGCGTTTGCGAACGCGCGCCATCTCGGCGAACAGGCCTGCGACGTCTCGGACCACGGGCCCCAATGCGCGCACCAGGAGTTGCTCGACCCGGCCCATTTTGTCTTCTTGGGGCGCAACGCTCGTTCGCTGTCCTATCGCAGCCATCCAACCGACTGCGCGGCCACCGAGAAGCTTTGCCAAGCGCTTCGGGTACGTGATGAAGTCGATGGCGTTGCGAGAGGGCGCCGTGTCGATCACCACGGCATCGACTTCATGTTCGATGATCGCTCGCCAAGTCAGACTTATCGTGGCGACCTCGTGGATTCCGGGGACCGCCGCTTCGAGAACGCGGTAGAGGCGATTGTCGAGCAGACGCTCGAGCGCCTCGGGTTCCTCCGCGAACAAAAACTCGACGAAGGTCCGCAACGCATCCTGGGGGTCGGGCATGAGACCAAAGAGCTGGCCGCTCCCGGAATCGAGCGAGAGCTGCCGGGCCTGCGTACCAAGCTCGACGCCCATCGCATCCGCAAGCCGACGCGCCGGATCGATGCTGACGATCAAGGCCCGGTATCCGCCCTTGGCGAGGGCCAGGGCAAAAGCCGCCGACGCTGTCGTCTTACCAACACCGCCACCTCCGGCGCAGACGATGACGATCGGCTGCTTCATGCGGCTCCTGCGCTCCGCAGCCACTCGGCTACCGTTCGAGCGGTCGGATCGGTGGATGCGAACGGAAGCAAAGTCAGCCCGCTGTCCCCTCCCTTTTCTTCGCCGTACCGGTGTACCGTCTCGTCCAAGGCTTCCATGACCTGCTTTCGCACTTCCCTGCGGATCGAGAGAAGCTCGGCAAGCTTTTGCGCCGCATCGGCAACGGCGCCCTCGGAGCGCGACATGGCGACCGCATCGGCGAGCGCGTTCTCGGGAGGCGCATGGGGCACGCGATTGACGACGAGTCGATCGACGGAAAGTCCGACCTCTTTCTCGACTGTCTCGCAGAGCGTCAAGGTCTCCCACAGGACGAGGCGTTCGGGGAGCGTGACGATGACGATGGAAGCGCGCCCTGGTGAAATCAGCTCAGCCTCGAGCTTCGCGCAGAGGTCATGAACGGGCCCACGGCCGGTGAGCTCGCGACCCTGCCGGGCGACTTTCAACCACGCCACGCTGTGCCCGGTCGCAGGCATGTCGAAGACGACCCGCTTGCCTGGATGCTCCGCGACGACCTGGCGGGCCAGCTCCAAAACACCAAGCTCGCGAACCGCGGGGGCCGCGCGTATCAACGGCCGCATCGCGAAATTGTCGAGCGCGAGCTTGGCGAGTGTGGCGGACCCGAACACGGGCGCGGCTGCTTTGGCGACTGCGCGGCTTGGGTCGAGAACCACGTGCTCCAGGCCGCTTGGCCGATCGCGGAGCACCCGCCGTGCTCCCGCACCGTCCCCAAACTCGACGTAGACCGCTTCGCCTTCCGCCTCTGCGGCTGCGAGCGCAAGCCCAGCCGCCACCGTGGTTTTGCCGACGCCGCCTTTTCCGGTGACGAACACTGCAGGCGATAGGGGAACGTGTGTCCGGACTCGTGAACCGCTAGTCGGCAAGGCCTGCAGCCATCCCTTCGAGAACCTCAGCCAGCATCAGAACATACGCTTCGCGGACGAATCGAACGTAGTGCGGGGCGGTATGCCCACCGGCGCGCGTGAGCTCCTCGATACCGCGCACCGTGTCGTGCCAAGTCCGGCAGATGTCCTCGTAGCTCCAGTAGCCCGTGATGACCGGCGTCACTCGACCGTCTTCGAGATCGGTCTCGATGTCGATGTAGTCGTCGATCATCTGAACGAAGAGCGAGACCTCGTACATCCAAGGCCGTGCCCCTTCGCCGGCGTAGTGGTGCACCGGAAACAGCAGGCCGTCGATCGTTCCTTGGATCCCCGCCAGCCGATGGCCGAGCCCAGTCGCGTCGCTCACGCCAGTCATCCCGGCAACCTCGGAATCGACCCAGTCTTTGAGGCGCGCGACTGCATGCTCGAACGGAACGCGCTCGCGAGGCGTCAACCCCCGCTCCATCTCGATTTGCAGGGCGCGCGTCAGCCGAAGCTCGGGGGTATCGGGCTCCCAGTCGCCGTCGAGGAGCGCGTGCAGTTTGCGACCGCGTTCCTCGGGCGGGTCCTCCATGCAGTGGTCAAAGGCGTGGTCGACCATCGCGATGAACGCGGCGATGAGAATGATTCGACGGTGCTGGTCGGCCAGCGCCACGCGCCCGAGCACGTTGAGCGCCGCACGTGCCGCAAGACCAAGCACCCGATTCGGCAAAGCCAGTCGATTCGCAAGCCCAGTGATGAGAGCCACCGATGCGGGTCTCTTGGGCGCACAGAACAGAACCGTATACGGCGCCGAGGCGTAGAGGTCGCAGGCAGCCAGGCGCATTTTGACGGCAAATGGGTCGCTAAGCATCGCCGGCCAGTGCTGCAGAATCAGCGGCACCACGAAGCGGTCGTAGTGACGGGAAGTCACTTCTCGGATCCCCACGGTGAGCTGCGCGACCGAGGAATCGACTTCTCCGATGAGCGCGCGAAGCTGCTCGATGCGCTCCTCGCGCGAAAGCGCCAACGCAGGGGCGACCGTCGAAGAGGGCTGCGCACTAGGGTTGAACATGGGTCGGCGTGAGCCTAGCAGCAGAAGTTGCTGAGGGCCGCCCCAGGCTTGGCTCGTCGTTTCGAGGGTAAGGAGCTCCCGGGCGGAGTCGAACGCGTCGCGGGGACTTGCCGAAGTCGAGCGCGGGCCTAAAAGATCAGTACGAAAGGAGCTCGCGATGGATCTCAACACCGGCATCTCAGCGAAGCACCGCGAAAAACTGGCAGCGGAGCTCTCGAGGCTTCTGGCGGATAGCTACACCCTGTACCTCAAGACGCACAACTTCCACTGGAATGTCACGGGGCCCATGTTTCAGACGCTTCATTCCATGTTCGAGCTTCAGTACACCGAGCTGGCGATGGCCGTTGATGCCGTCGCTGAACGGATCCGAGCCCTCGGCCTTCCTGCACCAGGGAGCTACGCCGCGTTCGGAAGACTCGCGAGCGTTCCGGACACCGATGGCGTTCCCAAGGCGCTCGAGATGGTCAAGCTGCTCGTCGAAGCGCACGAGACCGTAATTCGCACCGCCCGCGAAGTCGCGCGCGCCGCCGAAGAAGCTGGCGACCAGGCCACCGCGGACCTTGGTACGCAGCGCCTCCAGCTTCACGAAAAGACCGCGTGGATGCTCCGCAGCCTGCTCGAGGAGTGAGCTGTCTACTCGTGAGAGATCTGGCGAACCGCTCGCCGGCGCTTAGGGACGGAAGATGGCCAAGGGTATACGCGACGTAATCCGCCGGGCTGCAAAGGGCAGCTCCTGGTCTCACTTCATGGACTACGCGTCGCCGGCTCTGTTCGAGGTCATGCCGCTTCGTGCCCTCCTGACCCAGAGTAAGGAGTTCGTCTCCAATGGGTCGGACGCGCGCCGCTACGAAGGAGTGCGCGAGCACATCGCGTCGCAAATGAAAGCGTCCGGTCTCGAAGTCGAGCTCGGCCCACAGAAAAACGATGCGCCCGGCCTCGTGCCCGCTGCTCTCTCGGAGGCTCTACGGCGTGAAACGGGCGATCGGATTCTCGAAATCTACTTCACGCAAATCTTCGCAGGCGAGGATACGATCCTGGATTTGCGGCCGGATTCGTTCTCGGCGTCCGAGGGGTCGAAACTCGATTGGCGACCCAAGGCATTCTACGTTCAATGGCAGCCCGATTTCTTGACCGGGTTGCGCGACCTCTACGCGGGCTTCTACCTCGATGACGAGGCGCGCTTCGAAGCGGGCTTGCTTCAGCTGGGGCTGCAGGACTCCGGAGACGCCCTCCTGAGCCATCTTGGCAGCGGAGATCAGCGAAATGTTCGATTCGAGACCAGCGCATTTCACACGAGTTTTCACGACACCTTCGTGGCCTGCCGCGATCGCGGCGTGGCGCTTCATCGAAACTTCCTAGCGCTCGGCATCTATTTGGTCTGTCTCTACGACGTGCTGGAGGCACTCGACCTCGAGTTTGATGTACGCGGTGCGTTCGATCGGACTTGCGCGCGTAGCTAACTGCCGATGAGCTCCGTGCTCGTCGCGCGGCTCGGCGCGCGTTCCCCGCTCCTTCGTCACGAGCCACGCGCGTCGAGCTCGCTTGGCGGCTGGTCGAGGCCGTCCGAGCTCAGAACACCCGGGCGGGCAAGGACCACAGGTATCACTTCGTCATCTCGCTTCATCCCGAGGACGGCAGCTTGGCCTCCGGCCTCCGCGTTCAAGCGGTCGCGAGCGAGAGCGAAGTCCATGGGATCTAGAAAGGGGCTCGTGAGGCGGAGAGTCACTACGTCGGGGCGGCTAGCCTACGGGCCCACGTCAGCCTGCGTAGAAGTCGACACAAGCGCCTAGCACCTCGAAATTCAGCGCTCAGCATGAGCACGACCGGTTAAGAGGCTCCGAATCCGGATCGGCGACCGCGCTACTCCGAGAGATCGAACTGGACGGTACGCCGCTGACCCTCTTTGAGCCGCACCACTCGGGTCTTCCACGGCTCACCCTGACCGGCGCTCACCTTGTGCCGGCCGGGGGGAAGCGGGACGTTTCGCACTGGCGCCTTCCCGCGCCGCTTGCCGTCGATCCAGACGTCGCCCCATGGGAACACCGCCACGGAGAGCCGCGCCGGTTTGGGAGCCTCGGCAACGGGTTCGGCGGCTGGGTCTCGGGCCACCGAAGCCTCGTCAGGAGACTCTGCTGCGGCCGGCGTGTCCGCCGGCTGAGTGGACGTGGGTTCGGCAACGGTAGTCGCCGCGGGCGCGGCCACGGGCGTGGCCTCCTCTTGGGTGACCGGCGGCGGTGCGATGGCCCGCTCGCTTCGATTGACCCAGAGCCCGATGCCCGAAGCAATGGCGACGGCCGACACCAGGACACCGGCCAGCCAGAGCCGGCGCGAAGGGGTCGCTGGCTCGGCCTGAGGCACGGGCGAGGGTTCGGCTGCTTGCTCAGCGGCAGGCGAGCTCCCCGTAGGCGCGACCCCGCTTGCCTCGCGATCCGGTTCGCCGCTAGCCTCGGTCGGCGCACTCCCACTCGCGGGCTTGTCACCGGCAAGCGGGGGCACCGACGCCCTGACGGCGGTGACCACCTTGCCGAGCTCCCGCCGCTCCCGCGGCGACGGGACATACGGGTCCAGCATCTCGAGCAGCGCCGACGCGCTCTCCGGTCGCGCCTCTCGATTCGGCTCGAGTAGCTGCTCCACCACCTCGGCGAGGCCCGGCGGCGTCTCGGGTACTACCTCGAGGATCGGTCGCCGGTCCCCGTTGAGGATCTGCATGATGGTGGCAGGGTCATGGTCTCCCTGAAAAGGTCGGTGGCCTACCAAGGACTCGTACAGCACGACCCCGAGCGCGAACAGATCCGCGCGACCGTCGAGCGTCTCCGACTTCAGCTGCTCCGGCGACATGTAGGGCACCTTGCCCTTGACCGCGCTCTGCTGACGCGCGGTGCCCGTGATCGCCTTCGCAACCCCGAAGTCCGTGAGAAGGATCTCGCCGCGCATGCTCACCAGCACGTTCGAAGGCGAAAGGTCTCGGTGAATGATCGCGTTGTCTTCGGGGTCGTCAGCCGAGCCGTCCCGCCGCGGATCGTGCGCGTGCTCGAGCGCGGCCGCGATGTCGTGTCCTACGAGGGCGGCATGCTCGGCCGAGATCCGCGAACCCGGTTGAGCATCGAGAACCGTCGCGAGGTCAGCTCCGTCCACGAGCTCGAGCGCGATGTAGGTGATTCCGTCGATTTCTCCGAAATCGATGACCCCGACCACGTTGCTGTGACGGAGCTTCGCCGCCAGGCGAGCTTCGCGCTTGAAGAGCGTCAGGAAGTCTTCTCGATCCCTGAAGTACGGGAGGACCAGCTTCAAGCACACGCGCTGGGTGAAGTCGCCCGGTCCTTTTCGAATCGCTTCATACGTCTCCGCCATGCCGCCGACGCCGAGTCGACGAACCACCGTGTATGGTCCGAACTCTCGGCGCCCCGGCTCACCGAACGACGTATCGAAGCCTGCATCTTCCATGGGTTGCTGAGTCGGCCGCAGTGTAGGCCGAAAGGCGCCCGATGAGTAGGTTGCGGCCTACCCCTCTCGGCGTCGCCTACGGAACTCGTCAGCGTCGATCTCGAGAGTCGCCATGCGGCTGATCAACCCGGTGCGGGAAAGCGACAGAACACGGGCCGCGCGCGCGACGAAGCCCTCGCATGCAGTCAACGTCTCCTCGATGATCGCCTTCTCGCTGGTCTCGAGGCTGTCCCGCGTCTCCAAGATCTTCTGCCAACGTGTCGCGATCTCACCCCCTTCGAGCGGCTCGAGCGCCTCCGAGGGAGAAGGTGGCGAAGGCGAAGCCTCTCCGGGCAGGTCCAAGTGACTCGCGTCGATGACGGGGTCTCTGCCACCGCTCACGCGCGCACGGTTTCGGGCGCGCTCGAGCACGGCTTCGAGCTCACGAATGTTTCCTTCCCACGGCAAGTGGGGCGAGGTCAAGACATCGAGCGCGTCGGGACTGAGCTCCCAGTCCGTCTGCCCATCCAGATGATGAAGATAGAGTGTGGCGATTTTGGGGATGTCCTGCCGACGATCGCGTAGCGGAGGAACAACGATCGGCACCCTCGCCAGCCGGTAGTAGAGATCCTGGCGGAAGCGCCGCTCCTTGATCGCTTGCGGCACGTCGCCATTGGTCACCGAGATGAGCCGAACTTTCGCGGTCTTCGGTTCGCGACCTTGGTAGCCGAGCGGACGATAGAGTCCGAACTGCGTGAAATCGAGAAGCAGCTTCTGCGCGTTCGTAGGTAGGTTGAGCACTTCGTCGAGAATCAGAGTCCCGCCGTCGGCGTGCTCGACGAGACCCTTTCGCTTCGACACGGCGCCAGAAAACGCGCCTCGCTCGTGACCGAAGAGCTCCGACGTGATCGTGTTGAGGTCGTCGGCCATGCCAAGCGTTGCACGGACGATGGGCTCTTGTCGCACCGCTCGAGCGAACGCGGTGCCGAGTTGGGTCTTACCGGTGCCCGACTCACCGAGGATCATGATCGACGCACTGCTTTCCATCGCCGCCCGGAGCTCCTCGCGGATGCCGCGCATACTCTCGGGCGCAAGGAGCTGGTCGAGCTCGAGATAGCTCTCGTGGCGATCGGTCGCTCGCTCGACCAGCAGGTTTTCAGACGTCACCTCGATGCGGGTTTGCTGGGCGATCATCCCGCCAAGGAGCGCCGCTACGCTCTCGATGAAGGCGAGGTTCTCGGGTTGCGTGCCCTGATCTCCCAGAAACTCCAGGTACATCGCGCCGACGAACTCGCGCGTCTTCGCGCTCGGGTCAGGCTCCGACCAAAGAGGCACGGCCACGTACGAACCAACCTCGGCGTACGGGACCGTGCCGGAGGTGGTCACCCGCTCGTTCTGAATGCGATCCAAGACCTCGGTCACGTGCTGCGCCAACACAGCCGGCGAGACCCCTCGGAAGCTCGCCGTCCTCGAGCGGTGCAGCGGACCGTGCCCTTTGGTCTCGAGCGTGCTCCACGCCGAGCTTGCACCGAGCTCCTGACATAGAGACTCGAGCGCCTCCTCGACGAATCGGCCCGTCTTGAGTCCCGAGACGAGCGCGTCGATTACGTTCCGCACGCGGGGCCACGGCGCGTTTTCGTCAAGCTCCGACACGGGGGACGAAATAACATACCTCGTCAAGGGTGTCCTCCCTTCACTGGTCACAGAGAAGCTCATGCTGTTCGAGACAACGGACCTTCACGACCAGCTCGGTCTGGTTCTTGACGCCCAGCTTGCGCATCGCGGAGCCCAACAGCCTCGACACTTGGCTGCGATCGATCCCGATGTGATAGGCGACGAGCTTGCGGCTCTCGCCTCGGGCCGTTCGGAGGACCACCTGCTTCTCTCTGCCGGTCAGTGCTCGGGGGTCGCCCAAGGTCGGATCGCCTCGGCGCGCCAAGGTAAAACATCGACCGTTCCGAACGAACCAGTCGACCATGGAGAGCTCCCCGTTGACGAGGCCACGCAGCACCTCGCGCGCTTGTACGGTCTGATCTTCGGACCTTCCTCCTCTGCGACAATCCACCCCCACTGCAGCATGTCGAAAGGAGGACATCGACGAAGCAGCTGGAGCATCCGAGCAGGCATCGGCTCGTAGCTCTCGCGGCAGCGCGGTGACGGGGATGAGCCGCTCTTGATTCGAGCGCCCGAGCGCGCGTCGAAGGCGGTCCGCCGCGCCGATGTGCGACGCAAGTGTCCGCCACCGTTTCTCGGCCTTTGCACTGAGCGAGATCCGTCTGCGCGTGGGCGTGAGTAGCAACACGCCGTGCAACTTGGAATCCACGGCGAGGAGGCACAGCAAGTCCTTGCATCCGACGCCGCGCCGAACGGCGCGATGAAGGCTGGGCGCCTCCAATTTGACGTTCGAAAGGATCCGGACGGCGATCGTGCCGTCATTCGACGGGGCGAAGGATTCGTCCACATGCAGACACCTCGAGGCCCGAGCCAAGCGAAACGCCAGGTCGTCAGCTGCGTCGCGGTGCGTGACGATCCGAGAGACCAGCGGCTCTCCGCTTCGTGTTCGTCCGGCTATCGCGACCGCGGCGCAGCCGAGTCCCTGATCCAACAAGTCCTCGCCACTTTCGAGTAGGCCGCCAAGCCAGGGCTCGGGATGGCTCTCGAGGTCGTACGCAGCGTCGAGGACGCGCAGAGCAACGTGTTCCGATGGGAGCATGACGGCACTCCCGACGCACAACCCGTGCCAGTCACGAACACCTGGAAAAACGGTGGGTCTTAAACACGCGGCCGTAGAACCGGCGATTGTCGTCGTCGAAAACCGACGACATCCATCGCTTCTCTCAGAACGAGCCCGTCACGCCGAGTGCCCCGCCGCCTCGGCCGACGGTGACCCTCGGTTCGATCTCGACCTTCGGGTGTCTCTCGCCTCGTCGCAGGAGGTACACCAGCGGCATCGTCAAGAGTGGCGCGGCCGTCGCGCCCAAGAGGATCGCCCGGTCCGTATCGCGTTTGCGATTCACGCATGCGGCGGGGTCCTGACCGTTGACCTCACAAGATTCGGCGGGCTTTGGCGAGGCCGTCGTCACAGAGACGATCGAGCCGACCGCGGCGGCCACCCCCAAGCCGCCGTTGAACCACGCCCACCACGGCGTCTTCGAGCGGATTGGAAGCACCATCGGCAGCGCGGCGACGAGGAGGCCGCCGCCCAACGCCGCAGTCACAATCAAGCTCGTTTCGAGGTCGAGCCACTTCGCCTGAAGGCTCAGTTTGCTGGGATCCGCGATCCAGTTGTCGCCCGCGGACCTCCGAACGATGTCGAGGCTCCAACCCGCCGCAAGCGAAGCGACCCCGACCGACGCGAGACTCACGCCAGTGATGAACAGGGGACGCGGGCCAACGCGCTTTTCTTGGACGACCTCGACTGGGGGAGGCGCGATCGCTTGGCCGGTTAGGCAGTCGATCTCGCGCGGGGTTCCATCGGTGAAATCAGTACATATGCCGGCGAGAAGCGCCTCCACCGACTGATTCATCACGTCCTGATCGGGACCCGCCGAGGAGACGGGGAGCCGGACGATCGATGCCTCCGTCCGAGTCGCTAGCTCGACCTCGAGTTGCAACACCTCGGGACCTACCAAGGACGCAACGATGACCGCGGAAGCCGGCAACGTACGGGCGACCTCGCGCGCATACCGCGCCACGTCTTGGGGTTCCGGGGTCTCTCCGAACTGAAGGTGGAGCAACGTGGACGAGCTCACCGCGCGCTCGAAGCGGTCGATCGCGAAGAGACTCCGCGTTCCGAGCGGCACCTCGACGCGGTGGACGCGGCCCGGCTCGTCGGGACGGCATTCGATCTGCACCTGGTAGCTCCCCGGGTAGAGATCAGCGGAGGCCATCGGCGTCTTACCGACGAGCACGCCGTTGATGCGTACATCGCAATCAGCTGGTTCGCTCTCGACCACGAGGACGCCACCCCGGGCCGCACTCGGCTTCTGCGCGACCGAGTAGAGGTCGATGATCGACGGAGGATGGACACGCGGGTTCGGTGCCGCGACGGGGGCGAGGCGCACGCAGTCCTGAGCTTGGCGCTCCGCCGCCTCGGGATCGCCGGTGTCGACGTATGCACGAGCGAGATAGAGGCACGCGTCGAGCACCAGACCGGCGGTTCGTGCATCGCGATTCAGGACCACCAAGTTCTTTTCGGCGAACTCCTGCGCGGCTTCGAGCTCCGGAAGCGCAACCGAACGATCACCGAGCACGATCGTGCGGACCGCTCGCTGGGCGCCTTCGGCCCAAACGGAGATCTCGTCATCGCTCGGTGCCGGCGGCTCGAAGGAGCCTCGCTCACGAAAGACGGAGAGCGCTGGAGCGGGGAACCAGACGCCGATTCCTTGGCGCCGGAGTGCCCGGTTCGCGGCTTGCACAGTGGGCGCCATCCAGGACGACTCGGCTTGCTCGCTCGTGGTGGGGAGGACGAGCCAATCTTCGGTCTGTGCGAGGGCACTCGGCAGCCCGCACAGCCAAAGGGCCGTTACAGTCACCACCCATCGCATGTCAGAGACTATCCCCCACCGGCATCACATTTTCCAGATCGTTCGGTGGATGAGTGGCCCTACGCGCGATGCGACATCCAGCTCCGTCGCGGCTCGCGATGGCTCAGCCATTCTGTGCGGTGACCTGCACGGCAGGGTTTTGCTGAGCCTGATCCTGGCTCGGCCCGTCAGCGACGTGGACGAGTGCGAGGGAGACGAGAGCCGCGAGCGCGACCGGGAGGACGCCGCTCTGGACCTTGGCTGCGATGAAGTCGGCCCGGTGCTGCTTGGCGTTGCTGACGATGGCGTTGATTTCTGCGGTGCTGTGCATGTCTGATTCTCCTCGTTGATTGTGGTGCCGTTGAGGCATGCGAGGAGTAAATGCAGGAGCTGTGCCAACTCGAGATGCTTGGGTTTTTGAGGAAACGCGGCTCCGAACGCCCGAAACGACCGCCATCGTCGTTTTTCGTCGACCGGAGTCGACGAAAAGCCGATCGAGGTCGTCCCCCAAGCTCACTCGCCCCGACACTCGGGCGTGGTCGTCAGCTCGAGGTCGTCGATGTAGATGCGAATGGGAGGATCGACGGGCCGTTCGGGCATCGGGGGGATGTCACCCAGCCGCAACTGAACGCGAAACCACCGTCCCGACCATTCGGGAGGCAGACACACCTGGTTTCGTCGGCAGCCTCCGCCGACTGGCAGACGCGAGCGGTTTGCGAGGTATCGTCGGCGGTCGGCTCGAGCTGGGTCCACGCCCTGTTCAAGCCAAGCGACAATCCGTACGAGCCCTGCGCACGATAGGTCACCTCCGCCACGAGAGGCTCGCCAAGCTCGTAGCTCGGCATCTGCACCGTCTGGCTCACCGCCGCCGCGTTGCAGGCCGCACTTGGTGCGAAGAACGCGATTCCATCGTCGGTTGGGGCACGTGTCGATGGGTCAGATCTTTGACCATCGTGGACCTCCCTCTGCGGGTCGCGAGGGTTTAGCCATTCTGTGCGGTGGCCTGCACGACGGGGATTTGTTTGGCTTGATCCTGGCTCGACCCGATGGCGCCGTACGCCAGCGCGAGGGAGACGAGCGCCGCAAGCGCGACGGGGAGCACACCCCCCTGGACCTTGGTTGCGATGAAGTCGGCTCGGTCCTGCTTGGCTTTGCTGACGATAGCGTTGATTTCTTCGGTGCTGTGCATCTCTGGTTCTCCTCGTTGATTGCCGTGCCGTTGAGGCATGCGAGGAGGTAGTGCAGGAGCTGTGCCAACTCGAAATGCGTGCGTTTTGTGCCGGAAGCGGCGTCCGACCCCCGAGAACGACGGCTACAGTCGTTTTTCGTCGACCGCAGTCGACGAAAACACTGAAACGCGTCGTTCTCGCGCCCGGCCTCACTCGCTCCGGCTCGGGCACGCGGCGTCCGTCGTCAGCTCGAGGTCGTCGATGTAGATGCGAACCGGATCGATCTGCAAGGTCCCCATCGGAGGATTGTCGCCCAACCTCCACTGAAGCCGATACCAGCGCCCCGACCATTCGGGGGGTATGCAGATCGGGTCACTCTGTTGCCAGCCTCCGCCAGCCGGCAGAAACGCGGGGTCCACAGCCGCTCGACCTTTGACGCTCCAGAAGGGTTTCTTGTTGCTCGCGGGGATCTTCGACCAGAACGTGAGGGCCGGCCCGTCATCGCCGTTGCTCTCGGGTACCAACGCCCAGGTTTCGAGATACATGACGGCCTCTTCACTCCAATACGACAGCTCCAGCACGCCGCCGTCCTCCGTTCGCGAGAGCGAGGGTTCGGTTCGCAAGGTGGCCGATGAATAGGGAGTGAAGTGGGTGACCCCCATGATTTGGGCAGGCCCCGCGTCGAACCCTGGATCGAGAAGGTCGGTCGACGTACCGCAGCGCGCGTCGGAGACGAGCTCGACGTCGTCGATGACGAGCTCACGAGGACTCGTCGAGCCGTCCGCCCAAGTCCTGAAGATCAGGTCGACGACGTTGCCGTGCGTCCATGGCGGGAGGCAGTAGACGTAGTTCACCTCGGTGCCGTTGCCGTAGACGACATCGAGCGGGAGGCGCCCCGTCCCAGAGCCAATGCGGTCGTAGCGTCCGAGATAGAATCGGAAGGGACGCCCGTTGGTCCCCCGCCACCAGAAGCGGATCGCAGGCGACTGCAGGGACTCGGACGACGGAATGGAGAGCTTGCTCCAGGCGAACGCGAGATCGAATCCGTCGGATGCGAGCCGGACCCCCGAGCTTGCATTGCGGCCGACTCCCCCGGCAAGCTCCGCGACCGCTGCGCCCTCCGTTTCGAACTGCCACCCTCCTTCTCCCACGTCGGCCGCACCGTTCGGTACTTCGCCGGGAGCAGGGCATTCACCGGGATCGGCGGGCACGATGTCGAGACGGTCCACGTTGATCTCGCCCTCCGGCTCGTCGAAACAGGAGAAATGCTGCTCGGGTGCGGAGAGCTGCACCGTCACGGCGCCCCCGTACGCCGCCTCCCCGAGGCACACGCGCTCGGTTCGCCACACGTCGTCGGGGGTCGGTTCGAGGGACGTTGGCTCGAACTGGGTCCACGCCCTGTTGAAGCCAAGCGCCAATCCGTACAGGCCGTGCGAACGATAGGTCACTTCGGCAACGAGAGGCTCGCCCGCCTCGTAGCTTGGCATCTGCACGGTTTGACTCACCGCGCCCGCGTTGCAGGCGGCGCTCCGCTCGATCTCCGCGAAGCCGCGATCGACCGAGACGTCCGTCTCGAACTGGTTCACGTTGGCGCCGCCGCTCAGGGTCCAGGCATCCTGGTCTTGGAAACCGCGGTCCTTGAGAACTCCCCCCCACTCGCACGGGTTGCCTCCGTAGCCCGGCGCACACACGCACGAGGGCGACTCCGCATCGTCATCACACACCTCATGCAAGGTGGCGCTGCACGCGGGCTCGCATTGCAGCGCGGGCGCTTCCTTTGCAACGCAGCGCCCCTCCTGTTCGACGAGCTCCGGCCGGCACACCGGCCAAGCGCTGCAACTGGCGACTAGGATACCGCCGACCACGACTCTGATGGAACAACGAAGCAACGATGCCAAGTTGCACGCGTCGGCGCTGAATTGCAATGCGCCCCAAAAACGTGTCCGATCATTCATTGCTTCCGTTTTTCGGGGGCCGGCAGGTAGCACAAATTACGTATGGACCTCGTGCATCAGATCGCGTCCAATGCCGCCACACCACTAGGAGGCGATTCATGGGCTCACGTCGTATCGCTGGACGGTTTCTGCCGCGCTGGCTGCCTTTCGCCTTGCTTGTCTTTTGCATACCGCTCCTCGGCCAAGACGCATGCGAGGAACCGCCGCCCAAGTTGCCGTGGCTGCCGCTGGCGCTCGATTGCGTCATCGCCGGCAACGACGTGTACATCCCCCTCGAGCCGGTACTGCAGCCCGACCGCTCATACTTGACGGCACACGCCGGAACGATTGTCGACACCTCGATGACCGTGCGACTTCCCGACACGCTCTTCTGCGCACTCAACGATGCGGGGTACACCCAAGTCGACCTCGGCGCGGCGACGATCACCATGAGCCCGCAGGGGACGATGAAGCCGGTGCCGCCCGAGGTCGCGCATCCAGCGACGGGGCTTCCGCTCGCGTCGATCGACACAGCAAGCGCCTGCGGCGGCTCGCTCGGTACCGAAGTCGTGGTCGACTTCCCGGCGGTCACGTGGGTGCCCTGGGGCGATGGCGCAGGCACCGTCGACTTCCTGCTCACCGTGGGCGGCATCGACATCGCGCTCACGAACACGTTCATCGGAGGCTCACCCGCCTCGGACGTCTCGCTCGTCACCCTGTGTGAACCGACGGACCGCAGCGTCCCACCCAACGGCGCCACGACAGACCCCGAGGACAGCCCCCGCATCGCGGCCGACGGGGGACGCGACGGCACGTACGATGTGCTCGCCGGGCCCCTCGATCAGGTCTTCATGAGCGTCAACGGCTACTGCCTCGGCTACCCGTGCAACGACGGCAACGACTGCACCGTAGACAACTGCGACCCCAGACGCCCATGGGGCTGCAGCTACAGCAACGAACCCGCCGGGACGGCGTGCAGTGACAACGGCAACCCAGGGACCTGCCAGGCGGGCGTGTGTGTGGTGGTGGCGCCTGGATGCGGAGGCGGCGGCCCGCCCCACGGTGCTTGCGACGAACCTGTCGGAGGCGGGGTTGTCGGCGCATGCATGGGAGACACCTGCGTCCGTGCCGAACCGCTCGACCCATGCGTCAGGGTCGGTGTGGGGCGCATCAATTGCTGCTCCGAGGCCGGATGCTCCGTCGCAAGCGGGGCGTATTGCAATCACCCGCTAGACGGCGTGACTTGCGACCCAACGGGGGTCGAGCCCCCAGGCCTACCGGGACAAGACGGGGACTGTGTCGACGGCGCTTGCGTCGCCCGGGGCGGGCTCTGCGCCGATGTCCCATGCCGGACCGAGCAGAACGACCAGTGCCGCCGGGACTACTGCGCCGCAAATACCGGCCAGTGCGTCCAGTGGCCCTTGCCCACATTCGAGGGTTGTCTAACGGCAAACGCCCCAGGAATCTGCCTAGGGGGCACATGTGAGGAGGCACAAGATCAATCGTGCCAGGGTGACCCATGCAGCGCTCCGAGCGTGTGCCAGCGAGCGTTCTGCGAGCTGAATTGCTGGGACAGGCAAGGCGGCTGCACCACGCAAGAGCTCCTGGATCCCACCTCTCCTCGGCATTGCGAGATCGTTGCCAAGTCCGACGGCGCGCCCTGCGTTCACTCACCCGGCGTTCTCGGCCAGTGCCGGCTCGGCGGCATGTGCCTGCCCGTCCTCAGCGATTGCCGCACCTTCCCGGTAAGTGAGCTTTTTCCAAACGCGTGCGAAGACTTCAACTTGTGCACCGACGACGTATGTGACGGATCCGACGGCATCTGCGACAACATCCCCCTGCCCGACGGCGAGCCGTGTGCCGTGAGCGACCAGGGTGAAGTCGTGGCCCGCTGCGAGAACAGCGCTTGCCTCCCTGATCTGTGCCTCAACGTGGACTGTGAAGACGGGGACCCGTGCACGGAGAACGACTGCGACACGCCATGGGGGAGCTGCACCAGTCGGGATCTGGATGACGGCGAGCCTTGCATCGGCGAACCCGGCCAGTGCCTCTTCGGGGTGTGCCAGCCGGTATTCACGCCGGAATGTCAGCGCGACTCGGACTGCGACGACGGTAGACTGTGCACGTACGACTGGTGCAACTACCCCGGTGAATGCGCGAACCCCAACATGCCCGACGGGACGTCATGCGGCTCCTGCCGCGCCTGCGTCAGCGGCATGTGCTTTGGGTTCCCCTGCAACCCGTTCTAGGGCGGGGTAGGTCTCAATCGGGCGCCGCTACCTCTCCGGCTGCGCGGGAACGCCGTGAAGGAAGATCCGACCGGCGTTGACGCCAGCCGAAGGGGTCCCGGACGTCGCCCGAGCCGAGCCTTGGGCCCAGATGAACCCGTCGATCGGGTACTCGGCTGACGGCTTAGCGTTGCGAGGTCCGGTGTCGAGCCTTCGGTGGGATCCTTCGATCTCTGCCATGCGCTCACCGTCGCGCCGCGATCCGAACCCGTCGAAACCGGTCACGGCGAGCACTTATGTCTGGCGGGCTTAGAGAGCGGGAGATCGGCTTCGAGGCGTCGCGCGCTGGTGGGTCGGTGGTCAGACCGCTGGGGCCTAAGGCGCAAAGCCCAGCTGCTCGAACAGTTGCGGCGACTGCTTCAGGTAGCGGTCCTTGGCGGTTTCCATGAACCACGCTTCGGCCACGGTCTCGTTGTTCTGCAAGCGTGCGTCCTGCCAGTCTAGCGATGCTGCCGGCGGGAACTGGCTCCAGTCTACGTTGATGAAGCTGATCGCCTTGATGTTCCTTTCGTAGGCCAGCGAGAAGTAGTTGACGAACCACGTGTCCCAGGAACGCAGGTCGCCGTCGAAGATCCCGGAAACCGGGCTCGATTCGGCGACCATCACCGGCTTTCTGTGCGTTTTCGCGAAGTCGAACACGGCGTTGGCGTTCGCGCCCGGGTTGGGGCCATAGATGTGACCGAACAGGGAGACCGCCACCCAGTCGACGTAGTCATCGCCGGGGTACCAGGACGCAAGCGGGTAGCCGTTGTAGGGCGCTGATGCGTAGGAGTGCCAAACGAAGGCAACGTTGTTGACGCCCTCTTCACGGGTGATGTCAACGAAGCGCCGATACGCGGTGACGTACTCCGCCGGTTCCAACGCGTTGTGTGGGCCGTCGAACTCGTAGCCAATGCGGAGGTAGATGGGACGGTTGATCGTCTTCGCCCAGGTGCTGAACCCACGGATGACTTCGTCATAAACGCCGAGCCCGGTGTCCTTGGCGACATCCCACATACCCACCATCCACAGCGCGCTCTGCAGCACCGAATTGGGGAAGCGATTCACGAGCTCCTGATGGTTTTGACGATTCCCGTGCTCGTCGACCGACGTGTTCGCCAGGCCGTCGGTGCTGGGGATGCCCCAGTAGGCGGCCCATCCGCCTGGCGCCGGCTCATTGGGGAAGCTGGCGGTGTACTCGGCGATGTCTTCCGACGTCTGTCCCACAATCAGCAGCGTCTTTCCCGGCGGCGGGACAAACTTGGTCTGTTCGTATGCGTACACGAACGCGGGGTCAACCTCGGTCCGAATCTTGGCCACCAGTTCCATGATGGAGCCGTCGTCGCCTCCAACGCCACCACCCCCACTGGTTCCGCCGTCCCCGCCGACGCCTCCACCATCAGTGCCAGCCGAGCCACCGCTACCACCACTTCCACCTGGGCCCGTCGACTCGCCACAACCCGCGACGCGCAGCGGCCCTACGGCCAAGACAAAGAACGCAAGTGTAACTAAGTACCGCATGACAACCTTCCCTAGGTGCGCGAGGCGCCTGGTACCAACAAGCACCCCTTCAGGTTCGCGCGCCACGCAGGATAGCATCTAGTACCGCGAAATCCGGCGCTCAGCATCATCCCGATCGGCTAAGAGGGCATCACTCGGGTTCGGCGCTGCCGTAGAGATAGCCGCCTTCGCATGCTTCTTCGAGATAGGCTCTCGTGGCGTCGCCCACGTCCCAGAGCATGAAGCCCTGCGTGAAGGACCCGCTCACGTTGTAAGTCGCCGGTTCCTCGCCGATGCCTCCCTGGGCGACCCCCCCCTGCAGGACTCCGGCTATCTCGATGAACGCAAACCTGTCGATGCCCTCGCCGGTGTCAAAGTGGTTCAATGGCAGGGACCTAGTCGTTAGCTCGCATTCGGTAAACCTAATCGATCCTGCGATGGCGGTTCCAACGAACTCGCCGCTCGCGCCTCCTGCGAAAAGAAGGAATCCAGCCTCTCCCAGCATGTTGTAGGTGCGCCCTATCTGGAAGTTGGCATCGACCCCCACGCTGACGTTTTCGCTCCCGCTTCGAAGATTCACCTCGATGTAGTCGGGACCCAAGATGCCAAAGTTTGCACCGTCGGCTAGAAATACGAGGTCGGTCGACTGAAGAACATGGTGCCGCGTGTAGTTCGGACCCGACACGGTGAAGTCGACGCGCCCCACCATGCGATTGATCATGTGACCGGAGGGGTCTGCCAGGTTATCGTGGATGCCGAGAATAACATCCATGATGCTCGCGGCGGAGGTCGACGCAGAGCTCCGTTGGAGAATGGCGTTGCCGACCGTTTTGAGAAGCGCCGGCCGAATGCCGCTGACATCGGAGGGCGCCGGATACACGTTGTCCTCGTCCGTCAGGAAGCTCTTTAGTTGGGCGCCGCTCATCGAAGGATCGATGGAGAGCACAATCGCTGCGATGGACGTAACGATGGGTGCCCCAAAGGAATTGCCATTCAAGTAGTAGCGACTGTAACCAACAGCCGCGTTCCCGAGACAGCATACTGGAACCCGCGTTGCGGGGGCGGCGAGGTCAATTCCCAGCCCCCTCGCGGTGTCGGCATACAGCGTGTTGAAGACGCTACTGGAGACGCCCCCTACCGTAATGAGATTTGGCGCCCAGAGTCCCGCCGGCGCGGCGTTTCCGTTGATCTCGAGTCGGTCGTTCGATGCAGCGGCGATGAAGAGGACATCGGTGGAAGTGTCGGCCTCGAACAGGCGAGTGAACTGGCCCTGTATCCGGCTCAGAGTGCTGGTGATCGAGCCGCCGTCACTGAACCCGAGGCTGAAGTTCACGAGCCGCGCGCCTCGCTCCACCGCAGCCTGTGCGCCGGCGATCGCACGCGCCATGTGAAAGAGATTCCCCACGACATGCGCGTTGGCGACGAACACGGAAAGGCGGTCACCAAGCACGCGGAGTGCGATCCCGTTGGTCACACCATCGCCGTTGTCCGCCGCGATGATGCCCGCTACGGCGGTCCCATGGAGCTGTGGATGAATATCGGTCGGACCGAGGTCAGGGTAGCCAACGTCCAGGTATTCGAAGCGCCCTGCAGACGACTGGATCTCGTCGAACTGGCCCGTGTCGAGAAGAATGCCTGAATCGACGATGCCCACCTTGACCGGATTGAGTACAAGTGTACGCAGAACCTCATCAAAGACTGGGATCGCCTGATAGTAGTCGACGGTCGCGAAGGCGCCTCTGTCCGCACCTGTCACCTCGGTGTTGTCGTCTTCGTTCTCCGCGAAGTACGCGTCCAGGAGCTCGTTGTAGGAAACCGTCTCTACGCCCGGGTAGCCCTGCACCTCTTCGATGGCAGCATCGAGGGCCGCGATTGCCGAGACAGCGTCTGGATGCTCGTTTTCAATCTCGATCTGGTAGATCCCCAACAGTGGGATTTGCCCCACCAGAGCCAAACCGATCGATGATAGGTCTCTCGCCATGTCCTGAATCGTGCGCTCGGCTGCGGATTGCGCGACTCCTTGTTCGAACATGACCAGCATCTGGCTGACCGGGACCTCTCTAGCCCCGGATCCATGGGGCAACTCGAAGGTGACCTCCATGATGTGGCGAGGCTGCGGGTCGGTGATGAAAATCTCCGACGGCGGATCGACGTCTGGACTCGCAGAACTACATCCGCCGCTTACAAGAGCAACGACAGCGTAGCCTAGAAGAAACACCCACAAATGGCGCATTGGCACCTCCCGTACGCGACAGCGTTCTCGCAAGGGGCGTGCCATACGAATCCGACGTCCATTTTGAGGGTTTGCGTCTTCGTGTTGTGCATCGATTGCGCTCGCGTTCGCAGGCCCGCAATGGCTGCGCGCACCTCGCTCTCCCCCTCGTTCTTGGATTGGTCATAGTCAGGTGGGTGAGTCGCCGCGGTCCAGGTTCGAGCGCTTACGGGCCGCACACGAGCGGGACGCTCTTGTCTCTGCACATGCAGCAGCTCGTCGTTCGCGTGTCGCCGTCATCGCCGGGGCATGCAGTTCCGCCGCCCGAGGGCAACTGATCGATGAACAGCGTCTCGGTTCGCATGGCGTCCTCGCCGCACTCGTCGGTCTCTAGCCACTCGAACTCGCAGTTCTGGCAGCCAGCCACCGGACTGAATATGCACTCCGCGTCACCGCTCGGCGTTAGCGTGCAGCTCCCCGCGATGCACGGGTCGGGATCTTCGCAAGCGACGGGCGTCGCTTCGCAAGTCGGACCTTCTGGGGTGTCGACGCAGAACGCTGGGGCGCACGCGTCGCCCGGGCACGCGAAGTCTTCTTGCGAGCAGTTGCCCGTTTCCATGTCGCAGGCGTCGACCGTACATAGCGTTCCGTCGGTTTCGCAGTCTGCGTCGTTGCGGCAACAGCCCTCAATCGACTCTCCGACGCACTCGCCGTTGTTGCACGTGTCGCCGCTCGTGCAGAGCACTCCGTCGTCGCAGGAGACTCCCTCCATGTCCGCGACGCTCGTGCACTCGCCGGTCGACGAGTCGCACTCGTTCCGCGTGCAGATGTTGCCATCCTCGCAGTCTTTCGGGGCGAAGACGCATTCGCCGGCATCGTCGCAAGTGTCGCTGGTGCACGGATTCCCGTCGTCACATGCACACTCCTCATCGCAGGGGCCGAGCCTGTCGTCGGGGTTGTTTCTCAAGTACTCGTCGACCGTATTCGCGTCCACGAGTAGCGTTTGAGGGTTGTCCGGATCTCCTGGTGGGACGTGGCAAATCTCGACCCTTTCCCCGGAGCCGCTCTCGTTCGTTTCGCATCCAAGCGCTCCCAGGAAAACAACGGTAATGAGCCACGCCACCGAGGAGGACCATCGTTTCGGACGCATCCTCAGTTCCTCGGAGGGAAGATGCCCTGAGTGGCAATACAAGCCATGACGCTGAGGAATGGCTGCATGTTGTTGTGCGCTTGGCTGGCGCCCGCGTTGCCCACCGAGACCATCGACGACGACATCGTAACCTGGCTCATCGGGCCGTCGCTGTCGTAGTTGGTGCACTCGGCGAAGGCGGGGAGTGCGCCATCGGGAGACGCGCTGTTGCCATCATCGGTGCTCGCGTTGACTGTCGCGCTGTGGCTGTGCACCGGCATCTCGGTCGGTGTGAGCGTGTGGGTCACTGCCCCGCCCTTCGAGCCCAAGCGATAGTCGGGAAGGCCTGGCCCCTGCCCGTTGTGAATCGGAGTTCGGCCACGAAGGTCCGGCAGCGCGAAGGTCGTCCGACCGTCGCCCCCATATGTCGTTCCGTACAGCGAGAACAAAGCGGTATTGGACGCAATTGACAGAAGTTGTCCGTCGGCGCGCGCGAACCCTCGTGGGCAGAAGTTGAATCCGACCCAAATGATCTCTCCGATGAACCGATCCTGCGCCGACGCGTGCGTGGGCGTTGCTACCGTGCCCAATGAGAAGGCGACGACTGCGAATACGGCGATGACTAGCTGCTTATCCATTACTTCTCTCCACGATCGGAGTTGACGCTTCGCCCACCATCACGCTGCCCGGCGGGTCCCCCTCGCCGACGATATCATCGAGCTTGTGCATCGCTGCATTGTTGGCGGGCCGAGCAAATCCAGATCGTCATCCCGATGGGACTCGCTGCTCCATCGCGAGAAGGGCAAGGCCGGGGCACAGCAAATTCAGGGGAACGCGCTTGAGTGAAGGGCTTCCGAGCTAGTACCTTCTTGTTCCATGAATCCGGCACGCTGGAGGGTCGCAACACTCACCGGCTGTTGAGGCTCCGCTCCCAACCTGAACCCCAGCCGCAAGGCATTCGATCCCGAGGAGGCTCGATGCAGACCGCCACCCGCGCCCGTGTTTCTCTGATCGTCCTCACGTCGCTCCTGCTCGCGAATTGTGAGCGCGAGTCCACCACGAAGGCGCCGGCCGAGGTGGCCGTTCCCGACGACGGCTCGGTGCTGCCGTTTCCGCCGCCTGCTTCGAGCAGCGTCGCGAAACCTCGTCTTCAAGACTCTACGATGAAGTGATCGGAGCCGCCCCGACGGCTCCCCGAGGATGCGCCAAACATCCTCATCATCCTGCTGGACGACATCGGCTTCGGGGTCGCCGACACGTTCGGGGGCGAGATTCACACACCGGCACTCACCGAGTTCGCGAACGAGGGTATTCGCTACAACGCCTTTCACACGACCTCAATCTGTTCCCCCACGCGCGCGGCATTGCTGACGGGTCGAAACCACACCCGTGTCGGGTCGGGCACCATTGCCGAACGTGCGGTCGCCTTCGATGGCTACACGGGCGTCATTTCGAAGAGCGCTGCCACCCTCGCCGAGGTGCTAAAGGAATACGGCTACAACACCTCGGCCTTCGGCAAGTGGCACAACACCCCGGCGACCGAGACGACGAACATGGGCCCGAAGGACCGCTGGCCCAACGGATACGGATCCGAGTACTTCTACGGCTTCTTGGCTGGCGAGACCTCGCAGTACGAGCCGCGCCTCTACGAGAACTATCAGGCGATCGAACCGCCGCACGATGACCCGAGCTACCACCTCAGCGAAGACATGAGAGACAGAGCGCTCGCCTGGCTCGACCAGTCGGCATCCGCGACTATCCGACCAAGGCCGACGGCCAGACTTGTGAAGGCGAACCGGGGCAGTGCCGCTTCGGCAGCTGCGGATGGGATTGCGACAGCGATTGCAACGATGGCAACTCATGCACCGCAGACGACTGTTCCAGCGGTACCTGTTCGAACGACGAGCTGTCCAACGGCACCCCCTGCACGGCCTCTGGCGGCACCAATGGCAAGTGCTTCGTGGGCAGGTGCCTTCCCAGCCTCGAGATGGACTAAGGGCTTCTCGGCACACGTCCGGACAACCCCACGACAACCCCACCGTGGTTGGCGTTGCGGTGCCTCGAGGGTCGAATTCCCTTGTCGTCTCCATCATGGCGCCCGACGGCGGTTCGGCGAAGCACGCCAACATGGGTGAGGTCGCCATGTCGCGTGGGGAGCGCCACCGACAGCCTGTTTGAATTCGCCATCCTCGCGCGTCGAATCCGAATCGGTCCTTTTGCGGTGCTTCCGTCCACGACACGGCCCCCCTGCGTGATCACGACCTCGCCCTTGGCGACCAGGCGCCTTGCAGCCTGCCGCGCCGCTTCCATCAGCTCGCGCCAGCGTTCCGAGTCAATCGCCACGGGCCGCCTCGCTCGGGCAAATCGTCTTACCGGATCGCCGCTCCAACAGGCGCAGGATCGCCGCTTCAAGCGCTTCATCCGTCTCGCTCGGGCGGTCCGAGCGGCAGCGCTGACTGCAATAGCGTACCTGCTCCCAATCCCGGGCCCACTTCTTGCGCCAGGTGATTGTGCGGCCGCATTTCGCGCAGGACTTGGTCGGCGTTGACCTCATCTCTCGGATCTCTAGGTTCGGCGAGGGACACGTCCACCGTGCACGTAGTTTGGTTCAAGCGCGATTTGCGCATTCGCGATCATCGGCCGCTCGTGGAAGCGTGCGAGCGCGGCGATGTGCTCTGCCTCTACGTCCACGAACCGGAGCTCCTCGGCACGCCTGGCCACGGCGCACTTCAGGTCGGTTTCATCAACGAGTCTCTCGTCGAGCTCCGCGAAAGCCTTCGCGCGCTTGGTGGCGAGCTGACCGTACGCGTCGGCTCGATGCCCGAAGTCCTCGAAACGCTGCACCGCGAGCACGCGATCACCGCACTCTACAGCCATCGCGAAACGGGCAATCGCATCACCTACGATCGCGATCTCCGCGTTGCTGCCTGGGCCGAGGAAGCCGGCATCGCATGGCACGAGTGGAACCAGTTCGGCGTCGTGCGCCGTCTCCAGTCGCGCGATGGCTGGGCCGCGAAGTGGGCACGCTTCATGAACAAGCCCCTTCTCGACGCCCCCACTTCGATTGGCCGGCATCCAGGCATCGACCCGGGGGATCTTCCATCGATCGAAGAGCTCGGCCTCGAGCCCCCCTCGCAGGCGGACGTACAGTGCGGCGGCGAATCCCAAGCCCACCAAACGCTCACGTCCTTTCTCGAAGCGAGGGGCGCCGGCTACCGCTACGAGATGTCGAGCCCTGTCCTCGCGGGCGACTCCTGTAGCCGGCTGAGCCCGTACTTCGCGTTCGGAAACATCTCCGTTCGCACCGTCTACCAACGAACCCGCGCGCGATCTGCCGAAATCAAGGCGCTTCGCAAGGAACGCGCTGACCTCGACCCGCGCTGGTTGCAATCCCTGAGCTCGTTTCAGTCACGACTCCGCTGGCACTGCCACTTCATACAGAAGCTCGAGGACGAGCCCGAGCTCGAGCACCGGGCGCTCAATCGCGCGCTCGACGGCCTTCGGGAACCCGATTTCCGCCAGGACTACTTCGACGCGTGGGCCACCGGAAACACAGGCTATCCGCTCGTCGACGCCTGCATGCGCGCCATTCATCACACGGGTTGGGTCAACTTCCGCATGCGCGCGATGCTCATGTCTTTCGCGAGCTATCACCTGTGGTTGCCGTGGCGTCCCAGCGCGCTTCATCTCGCGCAACACTTCCTCGACTTCGAGCCCGGCATTCACTTCAGCCAAGCGCAGATGCAATCAGGCGTCACCGGCATCAACGCGATCCGCATCTACTCGCCGATCAAACAGGTCCTAGACCAGGATCCGGAAGGCATCTTCATCAAGCAATACGTTCCGGAGCTCGAAGCAGTGCCCGCCGAGCACATCGCCGAACCCCACAAGATGCCCCTCGAGCTACAGCAATCGCTCGGCTGCGTGATTGGCGAGCACTACCCAGCCCCGATCGTCGAGCACGGTCCGGCGTATGCCGAGGCGCGCCGCCGGATTCACGCGGCTCGCCGTGCTCCCGAAGCCAAGGCCGAGTCGGAGCGCGTCTATCAGAAGCACGGGAGCCGCAAGCGGCCGCGACGACCAGCCGCGAAAGCCAACGCCAAAGCGAAGCCTGCGCCTCGTCGAGCGTCGGCTGGCCGGGCGTCCAACCGCACGCCGTGACCTCGCCCGTCTACGCGTCGAGCTTCTCGAATTCGGCATTCATAGCGGCGAGCGACAGGCACTCGAGAAACGCGCTAGCATCCTCAGGCCACGACAGGAAAACCGCATGACCATCACGAAGCGAACGTACTGCCGCATCTGCGAAGCGCATTGTGGGCTGACCGTAGAAGTCGACGAGAAGACCCAGCGAATCGGCTCGGTGAAGCCCGATCGGGATCATCCACTCTCCAAAGGCTACTGCTGCGTAAAGGGTCTCGGCAGCGGCGCGATGCACCATGACCCCGCGCGCCTCGACTATCCGATGAAGCGAGTCGGCGAGGGCTTCGAGCGAATCACCTGGGGCCAGGCGCTCGAGGAGATAGGCGCCAAGGTACGCGAGCTTCGCGGCCAGTTCGGGCCCCGGTCGATTGGCCTCTACACGGGGAATCCGACGTACTTCAACTTCGCGAACATCTTGATGTCCGCAGGGTTCATCGAGGCCCTGCGCTCGCCGAACCTGTTTGCATCCCATTCGGTCGACAACAACAACAAGCTCCACGTGTCGACCGCGATGTACGGCCGCTCGATGGTGCATCCCGTTCCCGACCTCGACCACACCCAGTTCATCATGTGCATGGGCAGCAATCCTGTCGTGAGCCAGATGTCGATGCTGCAGATTCCGAACGCCCTCGAGCGTCTGAAATCGGTCGAAGCGCGTGGCGGGCGCGTGATCATCGTAGACCCCCGTCGCACCGAAACGGCGCAGAAGGTCGGCGAGCACGTATCGATTCAGCCCCAGACCGACGCCTACCTGCTGATGGCCATGCTGCACGTCATCGCGCACGAAGACGGAATTGACCTTGCCGCGGCGAAGGCCGTTGCACACGGCGTCGACGAATTCGTGGCATCTGCGTCGGTCTGGACTCCGGAGCGCGTAGCCCGCATCACGGGAATCGACGCGGCCACCATCCGGGAGCTGGCGCGTGCCTATCGAAGCGCCGACGGCGCGGCCCTCTACATGTCGACGGGCGTCAACATGGGCCCGTTCGGCTCGATCGCGTACTGGTTGCTTCAGGGACTCAACTTGATCACCGGCAACATCGACCGGCGTGGTGGGCTTCTCGTGCCCCGCGGGCCGTTTGACACTCTGAAGCTCGCCGGCTGGATCGGGCTTGGCGGATTCAACCAGCACCGCACGCTTCGCGGCGATTGGCACCAGGTTGCCGGTTGTTTCCCGATTGCAGCGCTCCCCGGGGAAATCGACAACGACGATCCCCGGCGTATCCGCGCGCTCTTCGTTTCGGCGGGCAACCCCGTGCATTCGATGCCCAATGGCATCGCGCTGGCGAAGGCGTTCGAAAAGCTCGATCTGCTGGTCTCGATCGACATCTATCGAAACGAGACATCGACGTATGCGGACTACCTTCTGCCTGCGACCGACATGCTAGAGCGCTCCGACTACCCCGCCTCGCACGCGATGCTGCAGGTGACGCCGCACGTTCAATACACGCCGGCCATGGTCGAGCCGAAGCACGAGCGGCGGCACGAGTGGCGCATCTTCTCGGACCTGGCGATCGCGTGCGGCGCCAGGCCGTGGGGCGGTCTTGGCAACCTGCTCCCGCGGGTCAATCAGGTGCTCGCGCACCTTCCGGGGAACGTCGAGCTCACCCCGGACCACCTGCTGGCGCTGTTGCTTCGCTCGGGAGGACAAGTCACCCTCGACGAGCTCGAGCGCAACCCGGGTGGAATGATGTTGCCCCCAAACGAACCTGGGTCGTTCTTCGGTAAGCGCGTCCCAAGCGATGACGGCAAGGTACAGCTCGAGTTGCCCGACGTCCTTGCCGACCTGCCTCGGCTCGAAGCCGAAGAGAGCCGGCTAGGCCCTCGAGCGGGGCGCCTGGTGCTCATCGGACAGCGCGACCGTCGCTCCCACAACAGTTGGATGCACAGCAGCCCGCACATCCGCCAGCCCGACGGAAACCGCGCGCTGATCCACCCCGACGACGCCGGAGCGCTTTCGATTGCCGACGGAGACGAGGTAGACATCGGGAGTGCCCAGGGGTCGATTCGCGTTCGCGCGAGGCTCAGCGACCAAGTCCGCCGCGGTGTCGTCGCGGTGCCGCACGGCTGGGGTCACCAGAACGCCCCGGTTGCGCGGGCGGCGGCGCTCGCCGGAGCCAACATCAATGAAGTGATTCCGGGTGGCGTGGCCCAAATCGAGCCCGTCAGCGGCATGTCAATCATGATGGGGCACGCCGTCACGGTGCGCCTGGCAAGCGCTCGAGCGGAGGTTGGCGCCGACTCCCGCGTGGTCCGCGCCAAGCAACCCGACCCTGGGTGATGTCGCGCTGGCGTTTGCAGATCTGTTTGATACCTGTATCGTCGTCGCGCCGACCAAGGAGAGGCGTTCATGCTTGATCCTGTCACCTCTCACGCGATTGATCTCACCGAAGCGGCGTACGATCTCAGGACGACCGACGCGGACTGGCTCTCGAGCATCATCGAGATCGGCGCGCCCATTCTGGATCAGGGGCCTGGTGTCTTCGGTTTCGAGTTCGTCCGACCACCGGCCGGGGGTGGCGGAGACCTGGTGGTGATGCACAATACGCACCTCCGCTCGCTGTCACCCGACTTCCCAGATCGTTTGGCCAACGTGATGAGCTCTTTGCCCCCCGAGCTCGTCCAAGTCATCGCCCCGCCTGGGTACGCCGGGACGTGGCGAGGGCTCATCGAGGAGCAACCCGACGCCGAGGCGTTCCCCGTCGAAGAGCTCGGTTATGCGGATCTGTTCGCCATCCTCGCGGTCGATCCGAATGGGGTCGGTGTTGAAATCGTTTGTCCCCTGGAAGAACCGACCCTGCTATCCCAGAAGGCGCGACGACGCTGGCAGATGTTGTGCGCACATGTGGCGACGGCCCACCGGCTCCGGCAGGGACTTGGCCGCGCCGCAAACGACGTTTCGGTCTCGACAGGGTTGCCGCATGATGCCGAGGCCGTGCTCGACGCCAACGGTTTTCATGTCGTCGAATCTGTCGGTCGCGCCCAGGAGCTGACGGCGAACGATGCGCTTCGAGAGGCGGCCCGTGCGGTCGACAAAGCGCGCGGATCGCTACGTCGGGATGATCCGAAGCGCGCCTTGGAGACGTGGACGGCACTGGTCGACGGGCGCTGGAGCATGGTCGATTGGTTCGACACCGACGGGCGAAGGTTCGTCCTGGCAGTACCAAACCCGCCGGAGGTTCGCGATCCGCGCGGCCTCAACGAGCAGGAATGTCTCGCGGCGACGTACTTGATGTTGGGCGAGACGAACAAGCTCATCGCCTATCGACTAGGTCTCTCTCAGCCTCGCGTATCCAACCTCGTGAAATCGACGATGCGCAAGTTGGGTGCCAAGAGTCGCGCGGAGCTGGTTCAAAGACTTCAGCCGTTGGGTATACCGACGTCTTGAGACGCTCGGCATCTCTCTTCAAGATGGGACAATCCGAACAATCGACAACCCCACCGAGGTGAGGTCGCGAGTCTAAGCTCGGTGAGGTTGTTGGAAACAGAACTGCATACGATGCTGATGGCGATGATCGCACGACCCTCTTTCGTCTCGATAGTCATGGTGACCATGCTGGCTGGGCTTCCCGCTCGCGCATCGGATCGGTGCACGATCTCGTATCGCCTGGACGCTTCGCTTCAGCTCACCGACACGTATCTCGGCAAAGGAGACGCGCTGGTGAAGGGGCTCGCGGGCTCCATGGTCATCGAGTACCCGCTGGACAAGGATGGCGCCGTCACGGACGGCAAGGTGAAGATCCTCCACTTTTCAGTTCTCGAGAAATTCACCATCGAAACCATCGCCGACATCACTACGACGCTTCACCACTTCGCGCCGACGTGCAACGGAACCGCCGCGCCGACATGGCGAAGCCCCAAGGACAAGGGGTTTCCGATCGAGTGTGTCTATGCGGGCGATCGACATCCGGTGGCGGTTGGCAAGCTGTCTCGCGAGAGCAACGCAATCACATGGGCCAAATGCAAGGCCGCCGAGAGCTATTGGGCCAAGGATCGAAGCGCCTACGTTCCACGGGACGAGAGTAAGGGGCGCGGTTGCCTCAACGAGATGCACGCCGTCGGCAACGTCTACTGCGATGGCCGGTTCGCCTGCAAGTTGGGAGGCCTCGCTCGGGGCGACAACCCCAAGTTCGACGTTTGGACGCAGCCGATGATCCTCGGTCCTCCAGGCTCCGAAAACGGCGTCGCGATCTCCTCGGACCTCCGAACGATCCGCACGCCTACGGGGCGAAAGGACGGCTTTCTCTCGTACAATCTGCCAGCCGACTCGCCTGGCCGTGCCTGGATCGCGTGGATCGCGGAACGAGACGATACGAGCCCGCACACGACGTGCCCATGAGCTCGCCACTCGCTCGCGATTGAATACGGGGTTTCGTTCTTGAAGGAACGCTCTGGGGACGAGCGAAACCCTTAGGTCGTCAGGTGCGGGGGGCGGCGTGTCCCCACTCCATGGCGACCAACTGCCAGCCTGCGCGCTGGCGCTCGAGGATGACCACGACGGGTGGCTCGTTCCCGTGGCGAAGGATAGCGCGGACACGCGAGGTCGTTTCGAAGGTCCAATCCGAGAGCTCCGCCTCCTCGTGCTCGCCGTTGTCCACGGTGGCCATGATCATCTCGATGCCGCGGCTGAAGAGCACGAGGCTCTGGACGACCGCTGCTTCCTGATCGTCGCCGTTTGGTGGGTGATCCAAACCCGCCAGATAGCCAGCACGAAGAGACTGCCTCACGCGCTCGGCATCCATCCGTTCACGCACCGCTGCCATGTCGGCGGTCCGGAGAGCGTCGGCCAGCACCCGCATCGTGAGCCTCGGTTGAATGTAGAGGAAGCCCGCGAGCGCGATGCAACCCGAAACGAGTGTCACGAGAAACCTTCTCATGTTCGGAGGGAGAATACTCGAGCCACCGTTGCCCCGAGAGCCTCCCATTCCGGCAGCGCCGCCGTCTCCGCCCGTCCCACCATTGCTTCCACCGCCGTCCGGGGCGACCACGACCGCTGAGAACAACATCAAAGAGAGAGGGCGCACGGATCCTCCTTGTCGGGAATCGTCGCATACTTGGGGACCCGGCATTGATCGAAATCAGCACCGCGGGCTTTGCACTCGAATCGAGAGCAAACGCGCGCCGTCTTGAACGCCCGACCCGGAATTCCGGTCACCATTCCGGTCACCGATTCAAAATCGGCCGATTTGAAACCGCTTGCCGCCGTGCTAACCCTCCGAAATCACACCACTAGCGAGGGTGGCGGAATTGGCAGACGCGCTGGATTTAGGTTCCAGTGTCCTTAGGACGTGCAGGTTCGAGTCCTGTTCCTCGCACTGAAGTGATGTCGCGGAGTTAGCTCGATCGCCGGTTATGGGTACCTCGAAACTACTTTCAATGTGTCCCGAATTGTGTCCCAAGAGAACGGACTCGGCGGCTCGGCGGCGCGCATGAACGTACTGATTGGTAGTCGTCGCGTGACGGTGTCCGAGCAGGTAGCCGACACCGAGAAGGTTCCCTGAACGCTCCGTGAGCTCGGTCGCGACGCTGTGTCGAAAGTCGTATGGCTTGACCTGCGACGCGCGGTCGGGCTCCAAACCGGCAGCGAGCGCCGCAGTTCGAAGCGGGTAACGCCAGGCGAACTTGGGGAAGATGATTCCCTCAGCGGGACACAACTCATCGAGCACTTCGCGTGCACGCGCGGTCAACGGCACCTCACGCGCGTACCTAGCCTTGTCCGCCTCGGCCCGAATCCGCAGGTACTGGGATCCGGGTTGATAGTCGTCTGGAGCGCGGAGTCGCTGCAGGGTCCCTGGGCGAAGGCCGGTTTCGCGCATGATTTCGAAGTATGCTCTGAGGGGTTGGCCGTCGCGGGTACGCTCGGGAAGCGAGCGGACGATGGCATCCATCTCCTCGGGCGAGAGGTCGATTCGTTTTCGCCGCCCGCTCGGGTGGGCGGTCCCGGTCGCACGCCGCGGAAGCTTCGGCATCGCGGGGGCTTCGTGTACGAGCCCGCCCTCCACCATCCAGGTGAGCAGACGACGGAGCGCCGAAAGCTCCTTTTGAACGGTCCGTGCCTTCACCTGCTGGAGCCGTTTGCGCATGTAGTCGCGCAAGCAACGCTCGGAACAGAGTCGATCAGAGGTCTCAAAGTGCGGAATGAAATGCGCCCCAGCATAGAGCTCCCACGTGCGCAGCGTCTCCGGAGAGACCTCGGACCTCACGCCCGCGAGCCAGCTCCCGATGAGCTCCGGTAGCGGCACATCGGGAGCCCCATGATCGGGGCCATCGCCCTCGCTCACTCGTCGAACAAGTCGGGCTGCCGCGCTCTGAGCCGCTGCGCGATCCGTCTTGCCAGTGGATCGATGGTAACGCTTCCCGCCGACGCGAAACCGGATCCGATAGATCCCGGATTTGGGATTCTTGTAGAGCTTCCAACCTTGTGTCTTTCCAGCCATTGATCGATATCTTTCCTGTCATACAAGCAGCGACATCCAATCCGCACCCGAGGAACTTTCGCAGCAACTTGCCGATCGAACGTCCGAAGAGAGATTCGACAATACCCCGCCGCCTCATTTCTTGTCAGCAGGGGCGAATCGAGAGCCGGTGTTCTCCGGGCTTCTTGATCAGAAGGTTTCGCGTGCGGTTGATATGAGTCGGGCGTGTCCCCCATACATGGTTATCGGTTTTGCCCCCCGAAAAGTTGCGCGAGCAGAAAATGCTTGGAAAGCGAGCACGCCATCGAGCGACAAGAAGTGCCGCGATGAGGCTGGCGCTGGCAGTCACATTCTGTCCTTTTCTGTCACAAACTGACCAAGGCTGACCAACTTTGACTTAACTTGGATTCGATTGACGCGAAATGGCTCCTTTTCAATCCAAGACAGCGCAGAACACTCCAAACGGATTCAGAACGGGCCAAAATAGGTCAGCCTGTGACAGATTCCGACAGTCTTGGTCAGTTCGGACCATGGTGAGTACCGGGCAAGATGTGGGATTGTAAGACATCGCAGATGTCCCAATCCCTGCTTGCCGCGCTCAACGCCTTCGGCTTATTCGCGGCGGGGCTTCAGGGAGAGCAAGGCCACGCATGTGCCAAGTGTGGCGGCCGCCAGCTTTCCGACGCCGTTCGCCACTTCACTTCACTTCAGCGCGATCTATGTGAAACACTTTGAAAACACAGGGGCGAACCACGGCACGCGTCTTGATGGCGCCCTGCGGTCGTGGAGCTTCACGCGGCGGCTGCGCGCGAGGCGATTTCTCAGTCGTACGTGCGTCGCGTGCCGGAGCATGGGCTGCTGCACCGCGTCGTCCGCGAGCACCTTCAGGCCTTCCTTTGGGAGCTCGACCGACGTGATCACGATCGCGGCGCCCCTTTGTTCGTGAAGCGCGAGTTTCAGCGATTCATTCGTTGCGGAGTGCTTGCCAGAAAGCGAGCCAAGGCATCGGGCTCATCGTAAACGCACAATTGCGGGGTACCAGATGCTATGTCGCGCGGCGCGATGCATCGAGAAGGCCTTTGTCTTGCCTATCTGCCGAGCCCCAGGACGCCACTGCTCGTGTCTTTCTCACGAAGCGAAGATGAACGGTTTGCGTCATCTTCCCTTCTGCTAGGGTTCCCCCACGACGTGCCGCATGAGGCGCACACCCACTCTCGAACAGGACAGATCCTTCAGATGACCAAAACGACTCGACTTCTTTGCTGCTCGCTGCTGGCGGTCGGCTTCGTGCTCTCGCCATGGGGGCCTTCACCCGTATCGGCCAAGAAAGCCAAGAAGGCGCAGCAACCGAACATCGTCGTGATCATGGGTGACGACATCGGCTGGTTCAACATTGGCGCGTACCACCGCGGCATCATGAGCGGTAAGACACCGAACATCGATAGCCTGGCGCGCGACGGCATGATGTTCACCGACTACTACGCGGAGGCCAGCTGTACGGCCGGCCGTGCCAACTTCATCACCGGCATGATTCCGATGCGGACTGGGATGACCACCGTCGGTCAAGCGGGCTCTCCGTTGGGCCTGCCTGCCGAGGCTCCGACGATTGCAACCGCCCTCAGGGAGATGGGCTATGCAACGGGGCAGTTCGGCAAGAACCACCTCGGTGACTTGAACCAATTCCTGCCGACGGTGCATGGCTTCGACGAGTTCTTCGGCTACCTCTATCACCTTGATGCCATGTCCGATCCGTACTGGCCCGGCTATCCCCAGGAGCTGCTCGGCGAGATCGGACCGCGGAACATGGTGCACTCGTGGGCGACCGACAGAGACGACCCACGCGTTCAGCCCCGGTGGGGCAAGGTCGGCAAACAGAAGATCAAGGATGCGGGTCCGCTACCGCCCAAGCGCATGGAGACGGTGGACGACGAGATCCTGAAGCACACCTTGAGCTTCATGGAACGGGCCAAGAAAGACGGTAAGCCGTTCTTCGTTTGGCTGAACCCGACCCGGATGCACATCTTCACGTTTCTCTCACCGAAGTACAAAGCGCTCGAGGGCAAGAACAACTACGGTCTTCAGGAAGCCGGCATGGCCCAGTTCGACGACATCGTCGGCGCGGTCATGAAGAAGCTCGAGGCGATGGGAGTCGCCAAGAACACGATCATTGCGGTGACCACCGACAACGGAACCGAGGTCTTCACCTGGCCGGACGGGGGTAACACACCCTTCAAGGGCGCCAAAGGTATGACGACCGACGGCGGGTTTCGGGTGCCGATGATCGTGCGTTGGCCAGAGCGCATTCCGGCCGGCAGGGTGGAGAACGGCATCATGTCCGGCATGGACTGGTTTCCAACGCTGGTCGCGGCGGCGGGGAACCCCAACATCGTCGAGGATCTCAAGACGGGAAAGCAGTTGGGAGACCGCGAGTACAAGGTGCATCTCGATGGGTACGATCAAACCAACATGTTCACCGGCAAGGGGCCGAGCGCGCGAGAAGAGATCTGGTACTTTGGTGAGTCGACCCTCGGCGCTGTCCGACTTGGCGACTGGAAGTACACTTTCATCGACCAGCCCGACGGTTGGCCGGGCGCGAAGGTCAGACTGAACATGCCCCTGATTCACAACCTGCGTCGCGATCCGTTCGAACGGTATGCGGATCCCAACTTTGCGGTCGGGTCGCCCGACTGGTTCATGGAGTTCTACGCACGAGAGTTCTGGCGCTTTGTCTTCGTGCAGCGTCAGGTAGCCGAGCTTGCCAAGACCGCGATCGAGTTCCCGCCGATGCAAAAAGGCGCGTCCTTCAACTTGGATGCGGTGAAGGCTCAAATCCAAGAGGCCGTTCAAGCTCGTCACGGGCAGTAAAGGCCGAGGTGATTGGCTAGGGTGGTGCCCTCGCCTAAGACAGGGTTACAACGAGCGAGAAGCTGATGGATAGAATCTTGTTGGTTGCGGACAGCCTCTTTGTGTACGTCGGCAAAATTGTTCGGACAAGAGGGCGCGTTGATTAAGAAACGGTTCATGGTTTTGGCCGAGGCCGCACGACCGAAGTCGCTACCGACGTCCGCGGGTGCAGAACGACCCCCCAATCTTGGCGAAGCGTGGCGCAACGGGAGAGCCGAGGTCGGCGACGCCTACTTCAGGTGTAAGGTGATTGACAACGGCGGTTGGCTGGCACACTACGGGGCCAATACGAGGGAGAAGCTGATGAATCGAATCTTACTAGTTGCGGGGCTATTGCTCCTAGGAAGCGCCTGCGCGGGCGGTACGCCCGAGGAAGTCGCGCGAATCGAGGCGGACGAAGACATGGAGGAAACCGTGGGCGACGAGCGCATGATGATCGGCTCCGAGGGCCGGAACGTGGACGGCATGATGGACCCCAATGCCATGGAGGACGTCGAGATGGCCAACGAGGAGTACCCGGAATAGCAGTGAGCTAGGTGCCGCCGGCGCCTCCTGTGCCACCCGCACCCCCTGTGCCACCGGTGCCTCCTGTGCCATTGGGGCAGAGCCCGATGCCTTCGTAGAGCGCCCGGAGCGCGTCTTCGCGCGTGCGCAGCTCGCGAGCGTCGGGGAAGAGGCTCTGACTATTGGCTTCTGCAAGAACACCGAGGAGATCGGTGTCCGCTTGGAAATCCTCCCAGGCCTGATCGACGTCGATGCTCACGTCGAACAGCGCCGCAACCTCGGCACTGATCTCGATGCCAGTCGTGTGGTCACCGTCCGTGTCCATGGTTTGGAGGAGGACCGCAAGGTTGTGCACGATTCGAAAGTCGCCCTCGGGTAGAGTCCCATCGACCTGGCATCCGCCGACCTCGTCGGCGGATTCCGGGACCACGAGACCGGCGAGCTCAAAAGGTGTGACTCTCGGGCCGGCTGCAGCCTCCCCAAGCGCGGTGTTGCCGATCGAGAAAGAAACGGTCTCGCCGTTCAAATAGCTGAAGCGGCCCGGGTCGCCTTCTTCGCCGGTCGTGCCCGATCCGGTCGCCTCGCCCGTCTCGTCCGATCGCGCGTAGGCGACTCCCGTAACCAGACTGTCGTAGTAGTAGCCGTACGCCGGGTAACACACACCCTCGACGCATTCCTCGTCGCATCCGAGGAGGGTGCTGGACCCGCCCAACACGCCCACAAGCAGTAGAATGGAAGACTTCGAAAGTTTTCTCTTCATGATTGCTCCTTCTAACGATTTCATCGGCCACGACTAGCATGTTTCGACGTGCGCCAAGGCGTCAATCGTTGGTACAAACCGCGCCATTGGCTGAATCGTTGGTACGAGCACCGAGCGCTGTTCCAACTGGGCGCTTCCTTGCTCACTGACTCCGATTGACGCCCCTTCATTCTGTCACGAAGGATGCGGGCGAAGCCCCAGTCCACTCCTTGAACGCCCGGTCAAACGCACGCCGGCTCGAGAATCCGGCACGTTCCGCGGCGTCATTGGGTGAGTGGCCCGCCTCGAGGCATCGGACCGCTGTGTCTAGCTTGCATTCGCGCACAACGTCACGAAAAGCGACTCCTTCTTCGCCCAGACGGCGCTGCAGGGTCCTCGTGCTCACGTGGAGAGCGCGAGCGACTTTGGCGACGGTGCATCGCTTCTCGAGCAACAGCGTGTAAGCCGCGACTTTGACGTCGAGCGAAAACGGCCCCTCGACTTCCGCCGCACCCGCTGCAGCGGCATCTTCGACTATCGCGCGGAGGCGCGGGTTGTAGTGAAGCGAAGGCCCAAACGCGCATTGTTCTGGCAAGATGAGGAAATCCTGGCCGGCTCCAAAGCGGACCGGGCAGCGGAAAAGGCGTTCGTGCTCACGGCTGTCGCCGGGGAATGGATGCATGAACGCGACTTCTTCACATCGTATCCGCTCTCCGCGGACAGACTCCGCGAGCTTGAGCAGTCCCACGGTCACAAACTCGATTTCTTGCCGCAGGATTTCCAAGCCGTCGGTGACGCGGCGTATCGTCAACTTGCAACCGTTGGAAACGCGTTTCGCTTCGACGACGCGACCATGAGCGATGATGCGCTGATAGCGCGCCGTTGCCTGCATTCCCTCGAAGAAGTTCTTGCTAGTCATGACCAGGAGAGTGATCCAGTTGTTGGCGCTGAAGACGAAATGCTCTCCGGCGTGAAGACCGAGGTCCGAGTCTCCGGTCAGCACGATCGCCTCTCGCCAGAGGCGCCCAACTTCGTCGCGTGCGATTCGCGCGTTCGGATCCGAGAGAGCGGTGAGGTCGACCTCGGCCCCCCGCGCAATCTCCGCCACGTCCAACCCAAGCTCTTCGAACGCATGGAGCACATACGAAAGCCACGCGCCGCTCAGGGTTAGCTTCGAGCTCGATGTTGTATGCGGGCGCATCCGTTAAGGATTGCGAGCATGGATTGGTCGATTTGGTGTGGCAAGCCGCGTGGGCTCAAACGAGCCCGAGGTATAGAAGCCAGCTCGGGGAACCGTGAAAGCATCGGCCCTCGGCGGGGACCGGATAGCAACCATCGGTCGCCCTGCTGACTCCGCCGACGCAGAACTCGGTCAGCTCGCGGGCACTCGGACGCGCGTCGGTCGGTTCCGGCCAACGCGGGGCGCAATCCGGGTCGAGAAGCTGGCGGGCAAGGGTGCTCAGGTCGCGCATGTCGCATCCGTGTTCGGGCTGGGAAACTCTCGGTTGTTGACGACATCTTGATACCGTCCTTCCAAGTGACATGAGCCGCCAAGCGGTGGCATAGATCGCGCCAAACCTCCTGATGGCCATGATGCCCCCCCATTCGCGGTTGCGTCGGCGACGTCAATCAAATAGGAGTTCCATAGCGTGGCTTGGAGAAGCGCGGCGCGGGCCCGACCGTTCGGGCCGAAGGGGACCCCCAAGGAGTTGAAGGCATGCAGAACATCGGAATGAAATCGTTAGCGCTTGGCGCCTTGTTGCTCTTCGGATGCGCGGGGCAGATTCAAACCAACACGACCTACGACAACTCCGCGGACTTCGCGGCCTACAGAACGTTCGCCCAGGCACCGGCGCCGACGTACGCGTCAGACATGCCGGGTTACAGCGAAATCACGGGACGCGATATTCAGGGACAGATCGCGAACAACCTTCAGCAAAAAGGATTGCAGCCCGCGAGCTGGGATGAGGCCGACGTCCAGGTGAGCTTCACCCTCGGCGGCCAGCCGCGACAGCAGACCGAGTATTGGGGCGGATGGGGCTGGTACGGCGGGTACGGCCCAGGGGAGATGGAGACCGAAAACTACGTCCAGGGTAGCCTCGTCATCGACATGGCCGATCGCGCGAAGAAGCGGCTCGTGTGGCACGGATTCGGTACTGAAAATCTCTTCTCGGAGACCGCAAGCGCCGAAACCATAGCGCGCGCGGTCGATGCCGTTCTCGCCAAGTATCCGCCGTCCGGGGCAGCGAGCTCGAAGTAGATCGACCGCGGCGCGGCTCACTGGCCGTCAGCAAATCTTATGCGCCTTGCCCGATTTCTTTTGCTGGGCCGGTTTGTAGCCCGGCTGCGATTCAAAGTGCGCAATGGCCGCCTTCAGGTCAGTCAAGAGCATGTCCGCCATATCTCGACTGAAGCCCTCTCGAATGACGATCCGCAGCACGGCAAGGTCGTCGACTTTGGGGGGCATCGTGTACGCAGGCACTTGCCAGCCGTGCTCGCGAAGCTTGTCCGATAGATCGTAGACCGTGTAGTTGCTCGAATCCTTGAGGGCGACGGCGAAGACAGGAATCGTATCGCCGCGGCTCAGCAGATCGAAGCGTCCGGTGCTCTCGATTGCAGACGAAAGATGCGTCGCGATATCCCGCATCTGCTCGAAGGCGCGTTTGTACCCTGCGCGACCCAGTCGGATGAAGTTGTAGTATTGCGCGACGACCTGATTGCCTGGCCGCGAGAAATTGAGCGTGAACGTCGGCATGTCGCCGCCCAGGTAGTTGACGTGAAAAATCAGGTCTTGAGGGAGATCTTCATGTGAGCGCCAGGCCACCCAGCCGATGCCCGGATAGACGAGTCCGTACTTGTGACCCGACACATTGATCGACTTCACGAGCGGCAAACGAAAGTCCCACTTCAACTCGGGATTCAGGAACGGTGCCACGAAACCGCCGCTGGCCGCGTCGACGTGCATCGGAATGTCGTGGCCTGTCTTCGCGTTGTGCTCGACCAGCGCATCGTGAATTGCTTCGACGGGCTCGAATGCACCGGTGTACGTGACGCCGAGAATCGGAACCACCCCGATTGTATTTTCGTCGACGGCATCGAGCACGCCCTGGGGCGTGATCGTGTACTGGTTGGGCTCCATCTCGATGTAGCGGGGCTCTACGTCCCAGTACCGGGCGAATTTTTCCCAAACGACCTGTACGTTGTTGCCCATGACGATGTTGGGCTTGTCCGTCGGCTTACCCGTGGCCTTCATGCGTTCGCGCCATTTCCACTTGAGCGCCATGCCCGCGAGCATGACCGCCTCCGAAGAGCCGATGGCGGAGGCGCCTACGCCCGTCTCGGGCGCGTTGAAGAGCCGCGATACGATGTTGATGCAGCGTTCCTCGATCATGGCCGTGTAAGGATACTCGTCCTTGTCGATCATGTTCTTGTCGAAGCACTCCGCCATCAGCTTCTCGGCTTGCGGCTCCATCCAAGTCGTCACGAACGTTGCCAGGTTCAGGCGCGCGTTGCCATCCAACATCAGCTCGTCGTGGATCAGGCTATAGGCGAGGTCGGGGTCGAGCTCTCCTTCCGGCAGCTCGAACTTGGGGACTGGTTGAGCCATCGCGTTGCGGGCGTAAATGGGAGTTAGCGCTTTGTCGTGATCCGAGAGCTCGCCGAGTTTCTTCTGCCTGGTAACCATGACTGGGTGGTCCTTTCGTGAGGTTCGTGAGCGAGCAACGTGACTGCGCCGCTCTAGGGAGCCTGCGTGGCAGAATGTGACGTCATTTCCGGGAGTAGCAAGTAACCACCGACGAAGAAGCAGATGGCTCCGACGAACGTCCACAAATTCGAGGCGTACGCGCTCAGGAGCTCGCCGGTTTGGACGATGACGACGGAAGCCACGGCAGATACGCCAAAGGCAACCGACCCTAGGAGATTGATGATGGCCAGCCACCAGGAGATGTTTCGAGATTGCCAACCAATCCAACGATGGCAAATCTCCGCGTACGCGAGGTAGCTAGCGGCCAGAAAGCAGATCGAGCCGATTGCATCGGGTGCCCAGACGAAGCGGTCTTGCTCGATTGGGCTCAGCGTCTGCATCGCCTCGAAGGTGCTCCTGTTGAACAGAAGCGTGCCGAGCAGTTGCACGACGACCGCCCACCATCCGATTTTGTGTGGTTCCCAGCGCCACAGGGAGATGGACGGACGCTTCTTGCTCAAGGCGTCGGGTTCGTTGATGACTTCGAGCAGTTGAAGATACGCGGCGCTCGTGAAGAAGAGCGACCCTGCGAAGAAGAGCGAGCCGCTGCCGCCCGCCCAGCTCGTTCGAAGCAGTGTGCCGGCCGAGCCGACGGCGAAAAGCGCCGCCCCGATCATGAAAAGGACGGCAATCCACCAGGCGAGGGTTCGCGGGCTGATCGGAAGGAGATGACCGGGCCGTGACCGCGAAAAGAGGTGTACGGGCTCTGGGTCCAGCCCCTTGCGGTTGCGCCTCGAGCTCCAGACCAGTCGCTGGCCGCTGGGATCTTCGAAAAGCACGGCCGAGCTGAAGCGTCCGAGGCCTCTTCGTTCGACGATGGTCGGCTCGGAGGTAGAGTCCTTGTGTTCGCTTCTTTCGACCCCCGACATACCCAGTTCCTTTTTGCGTTTCCGTTCTCGGAAATGGGAGCGTCCGCCCCGATATGAACCCAACCCTAGCAGGATTGAGGTGCCTCGTAGTCTCCGTTGTCCTCGCGTTAGCTGGCACCGGGACCGCCGCGCGTGCTTGTCCACCGGAAGCTCCCACCAGCGTCCCGTGCAGCAAGACGCAGACCCTGCTTCTCGACCAGCCTCGAATCATCGGCGACGCCTGGCGCAACGGGCGAGCCGAGGTCGACGTCGGGCAGGGGATGCTCGGCCAGGTCTCACCTGAAGCGATCGACTGGCTTGCACAGCACGGCATCCAGCTTTTCGGCTGGTACATGATCGCCTTGCAGGGCAATCCACTGGGCGGTCAAGCGCAGGCGTTTCGCTACACGGGGCTCATGGATTTCGGCATCGACCTCGACATGGAAACCATGGCTCAGATCAAGGGCTTCTGGGTGCACGTTTCGGGGTCATGGACGAGCGGGCTCGACCTGACGGAGGACGTCGGCGCGTTCGCTCCGGTGAACGCCGTGTTCAGCGGCGATACGATTCGACTGTTCGAGATGTACCTAGAGGAGCGCCTGCTCGGTGACCGACTGTCGATCCGCGTAGGGAGGCTCTCTGTGGGCTGGGAATACGGCCTCGAGTACAACTACTTCACCCAGTACTTGAGCGCAGCCTTTCGCCTGAACGTCTTCGCGCTCGATCCGGCCACCGTGAACTTCACTGTCATCCCGTTTGCGAACTGGGGCGTTCGCGTGCGCTGGACCCCCAACGAAAACTGGCGCCTGCAGGCCTCGTGGATGAACGGCTTTCCGAGGGATTTCACCGACGACGACAAGCATGGCGTCGACTTCACGTTCAAGCCGAGGCAGGGGTCGTTCTTCATCGTCGAGGCAAGCTACCAGTGGGTTCCCACGACTGCGCAGCGCCATCAAAACCCAGACCGACTCCCCGGCCGAATCACCTTCGGTGGCTTCTACGACACCGGTTCATTCGAGACGCTCGATGGCTCGGGCAATGAGAACAAGGTGCTCGGAAAGGCTTATTTGATCGTACGCCAGAAGCTCTGGGAGCCGACGTTCGCCGACGAGCGGGGCATCGACGTCTGGACGGCGGTGACTGTCGGCGGGAAGCAGAGCATCGTCCCCATCACTTACTTCTGGAGCGGTGGCCTGGTTTGGAAGGGTCCGTTTCGGCGACTCCGCGAAGATGTGCTTGCGCTTGGTTTCGCCAGTGAGTTCTTCAGCGCCGCGCTGCTCGACCAAACGGTCGAGACCGTGGTCGAGGCGGCGTATTCGTTCAACGTGACCAGCTGGCTCACGATCACGCCCGACGTCCAGTACATCATCCGCCCGGGCGGCATGCGAAGCATCGAGAACGCTTTGCTGGCCGGGGTGCTGATCTATTTGACGTTCTAACGTGCGTGCCGGGTCACGCGCTCAGTCTGTCCAGCGCTCGGACTCTGGCCGGATCTCCTCGTAGCCATCGATCGGCTTTGGCCTGGGGCCTTCGATCGGGATGCCACGCGGACCGTCGATCGGGTCAGAGGGTGCCTTGTCGATCGGGTCAGAGGGCGCCTTGTCGATTGGAATGCCGCTCGGGGGAATGGTTTCCTTCTTTGGCAGGGGCTCGACAACGTCTTTGAGCTTCGGGGTAGGCACGCCCACGTCGTCTTCCGCGACGGCGGGTGGCTGGTAGTTCAAGTCGATGGACGTCGACACGGGCTGCGATGTCTGCGTATCGAGCGGCCGCAAGACCACATCGCCGACTCGTTGCTCGATGCACCGGCGGTCGTTGGCGGAAAGGCCGCGCCCGCTGGCGCTCGGCTCGATAATCAGTCCGGAGGGCCGGATGATGGCGCTGATGCCGACGCGGATCATGGTGGCGGCCCCGGGTTGATAGTCTTGAAGGCAATCTAGGGGGCTCCCCACCGCCGCTTGAAGCTCAGCAGCAAGATCACGAGGGGGTTGCGCCAACCCCTCGGCAGATCCGCGGGTTGCCTCTGGATCCTCAGCGGGGTCTTGGGTTGCTTCCGGATCCGGGCTGCGATCTTGGGTCGCCCCCGGTTCCTCGGGCTCGACCGGCGCTTGGTCCGCAGGGAGACGCCTAGCCGCTGCCGGAGTCGATTGTTCACCATGCTCGGTGCGATTCTCACAGCCGCAGAGCAACAGGACGAACACAGACAACGCGAAAACAGATTTCACTGCGACAGCCTAACTCCGTCGGCGAGAAAATGACATCGGAACGCAATTCGATGCGACCGCCTCGCCGTTCTTCGGTCGCCGGCGGTCCACATCCCAACAAGCCACGGTGCCTTAGGCGCCGCCACCACCCGCGCCGCCTGCGCCGCCTGCGCCGCCTGTGCCGTCGTCGCAGATTCCGATGCCCTTGTAGAGTGCGCGGAGTGCTTCTTCTCGCGTCCGGAGCTCACGCGTATCGGGGAACAGCTGCTGGCTGTTGGCCTCATCGAGCACGGCTTGGAGGTCGGTATCCGTGCTGAACTCCGCCCAGGTCTGATCGATGTCGATGCTCACGCCGTCGAAGAGGGCCGCTGTCTCCGAGCTGATGTCGATTTCGGTCGTAGGATCTCCGTCCGTGTCCAAGGTCTGGAGAAGGACTGCGAGGTTGTGAACGATTTGAAAGTCGCCGCCGTCGTCGGGCAGTGTGCCGCCGACGTCACATCCGCCGACCGGCTCTTCCGTGACGCCAGCGATATCGAAAGGCGTGACTCTGGCTTGGGCAGCGCTTTGTCCCAGTGCGGTGTCGCCGAGAGAGAAGGTCATTGTCGCCTCTGGCATGTAGTAGCTGAAGCTCCCCGGGTCGCCGTTCTCGCCCGTGACGCCGGTTCGAATGGTGCCGTCTTCGGTCTGAGTCGAGTAGGCCACTCCGGTGACCGGCTATGTTCGGCGACTCGACGGCGCGCCCGGCGCGTCTCTAGCTGCCTGGGCCCAAGTAGAGCTTCAAGATTTGCGTCCACTGGTCCGTCTCCATGAACGCCAAGAGGGCTCTATTCAGCGGCTCGCGCAGCTGGCTTCCGGGCGGCACGGCCATGCCCATGTAGTGGTGATCGAATGTCCCAGCCAGGACGTCGACTCGGCCCCGGAACTCGTTCTTCGCCAGGTACTTCACGATGGGCCCTTGGAAGACAAAGGCGTCCGTTTCAGCGTTTACGAGCGACTTCAAACCATCCCGCGGATTCCCGAACGAACGCACCTGCTTGATTCCCTTCTTCATGAGGTAGGCCTCGGCACTCGATTCGGCCACCGTGCCGACGCGAGCAGTCGCCAGATCGTGTACTCCGCGCACCTTGCCGCTCAACTGACCGACGGTCAGCGAGCTAGAGATGGCTGCTGTGAAGCCAGAGATCGAAATGATCGCTGCAAACATCCAAACGACCCCCACGATCCGGCCGCCCGCGGTCTTTGGCGCCAAATCTCCGTAGCCGACCGTGGTCATCGTGACGGCCGCCCACCAGATGCCCTCCGCAACCCCTTTGGCGGGCCCGCCGCCGAACATTTCGGGGTTCCGGCGGCGTTCGAAAAGCCATACGGCGACACCGGCGATTAGCCACAGAAGGATCAGCAAACCAATGACCTGGAGAAATGCCACGGAGAAAAAACGACGGGCAATATGGAACCAGTCTTGTTGGGCTTTTTGCGCAGGGACCACGATGGCCGCTCCCGACATGTAGTAGGCGTCTGAGAAGTCCACAAAGACTTCGCGTTCCGCCGTCATCGCTACCATCGGTGTCAGGTCGAGCTCGCCTTTGACGAAGGCCTCCGTCAGTACTTCGACACTGCCGTATTCGCGCAGCTCGAAATCGACACCCATCCTATCGGCAACCTCGCGCCAGAGATCGACGGAGATACCTTCTCAGTGACCATCGACGGTCTTCATCGCGAAGGGCTCCAACTCGACCACACCGACCCGCAGTGTCTCCGACTGGATGCCGTTGTTTTGCGCGGATAGTTTGCCGGGCAGCAGCGCGACGACGCAAAGCGCTATGACTCCTACGACCTCGTTATATGCACCCATGACCTGAGGGCGGTTACCGCGCCGGCCCAGAATGTCAAGATGTCTCGCTCGACGAGCCTCCGAACCCCGCGGGCGCTCGCCGACTCGGATGGCGTCAATTAATCTTGTTGGCGAGGCTGACCACCACTTGATAGTCGTTCTTCTTAGGCAGGGTCCCGTCCGATCGTGGCTCTGGACCCCGGCCCCCACGCCGGGAGTCGCTCGTAGCTTGATCTACTGAAACGGATCATGGAGAAGCTACCCGTCGCTCGGCCTGCTTCATCGCGGCCTGGACAGTCGTCGCGTCTCCGGCCGTCTGGCCCTGCGCCACACGGGGAACACAGCACGCGCCGAGAGCGACGGCCGCGACCGCCATGGGTCCGACTCTGCGCTTCGCTGTAGGTCCCGAGTCCTGCATACGGCCGCGGCATATACGCTGTGCGTTCCGGCCCGCAAGAAGGCCGCAATGATGCGAGTCTAGTTACCTTCCCCACGCTCCGGGTTGCGGAACGCGCGAAACGGTATCGAAACATCCCGATGCCCTTTTCACGTTGCGGCGCAGCCTGTAGGGTTGCGCTCCCCGATGAAGGTCTCCTGCTACCAACTCGACACTGGTCGAACGCTCGCGGCAACCTCGAAGGCCGAGGCCCTCGATCGTTGGCGTGCTGACGACGGCGTGTTCTGGCTCGATGTGTCCGAGTACGACCGCGAGTCGCTCGAGGGCTTGCTCGACGAGGTCGGGGTCACGAGAACGTCCGCCGCTCGATGCCTAGCATCGGCACTCAGCTCACTTGGTTTCGCCCGAGGATGGCCCGTCTAAGCGAGAGCGAAACGGATCGCGGAGGAAATTGTAGAAGTGGGCGAACGGAATCAGAACGAATATGAGCGTGCCTGCCCTCACGTCGAGCCGCGCGACGAGAACACCAAGCACCATCACAGCCGCGTGAGCGCGGACCTCCACCCGCATCCTCGCAGCGAGCGTCGCTGTCTGCGGGCCCTTTTGAGTTTCGGGGAGAGACGCGATGCGACTCCACATGCGCTCGATCACGAGCGTCGCGAATACATTGGTTAGAGCGAAGTTCAGAACCGCCCTCCAGTCAGTGCGCATCTCTCCCATCAACTGGGTGACGAAGGGAAGCAGCGTGATGGGCAAGAGAAGCAAGAGATTGAGGACGAAGGTACCCCGGTCGATCTGCTTGAGCCCCGAAGTAAAGAGACTTTGTTGGGACCAATACATCCCCACCAGCCAGAAGGCGACGAAGTAGATGAGGAGCTGATGGAGGAGCTTTTCGCGCGCCACCGCGAGCCCAGGCCCATTCAGAACGGCCTCCGAGGGGACCTCGATCCCGAGGACCAAAAGCGTAATGACAACTGCAAACACGCCGTCGCTGAAGGCAACCATCCTGTCGAGCGGGACGAATCGAGGCAAGGGTTCCATGGTCGACCTCCAAAGCAGGTGCTTGGAGACCTCTTGGAGCATAGCGAGTTCAAACGCCATCCCCGCGCGGTTCGCAACGCGACATAACCTTGGGTACCTCGAAATTCGGCGCTCATCGTCGTCCCTATGGGCTAAGAGAGCTGCTGCGAAGTTGAAGAACTGCGAAAATGACCCTACACCACGCTCATAGAGTCCATCGTGGCGAGTCGCATTTGCTCATCAGTCGGGAGGCAGATCGAAAACGCTCGTTGACGGATTCTGAGCCGATATCGACCATCCGGTCCAAGCCAGCCTGGTAGCGTTCTGACCCGTCGCGAACCGTCTCGATGCTCTATCTACGTACCCGAGAACGGGCTGGGGTATACGTGGCCACGATGTCTCTACTCTTCGCCATCGCAGTCCTCCTCGTCTTGACCGCGCTCCTAGGTATGGTGAACCAGCGCTACCTTCGGTTGCAACCGAGCATCGGGCTGATGCTCCTCGCGCTCGGGATGACGCTTGGACTCTCGGGGATCCAAGCATCCGGGATCGCCGATGACCTCGGGTGGCTACAAGCGCTCGTCGACGAACTAAATCTCAGCGAAGTCCTCCTCAACGGGGTGCTCTGCTTCATGCTCTATGCGGGAAGCACGGGCGTTGGGTTCGCATCGATCGAGAGAGACGGATGGACGATTCTGGCTCTGGCAATCGGGTCCACCATCATCGCGTGCTTCCTGACCGGTATGCTCATGCATGTCGCGCTCGGATGGATGGGTGTCACGCTTGCCCTGTCGCACGCGCTCGTTTTTGGCGCGCTGATCTCACCAACCGACCCCATCGCAGCGCTTGCGATTCTCAAAGCTGCTGGACTTCCGAAACGACTTGAAGCGATCATCAACGGGGAGTCTCTGTTCAACGACGGCGTCGGAGTGGTCTTGTTCACGGTGTTCTTGGCGCACGCGCAAGGCGCGGGGTCGGAAGGCTCATCGCTCGTCCTCTTCCTTCGCGAGGTATTGGGGGGTGTTGGGCTCGGGCTTGCCGTCGGCGTGCTCATTCACATCGTCCTACTCCGCATCAATGACTACGCGATCCATCTGTCTGCGACGCTGGGGAGCGTGGCGCTCGGCTACAGCGTGGCGCTCCAGATCGATGTCTCCGGCCCCATCGCCATGGTCGTCGCCGGTCTAGTCACTGGAAACGCCACAATACCTCGTCTGTCGAAAGACGTCCGTGCGCCACTCACCGATTTCTGGGACGGGATCGACGACGTTCTGAACTCGCTTCTGTTCGTGATGATTGGTCTGCTCGTCGTCATCGTCCGCAACTTGGACTACGCGCCGCTGTTCAAGATCGCGCCGACCGCGATCCTCGTTTGCCTGATCGCGCGCGGCATCAGTGTCTACGTGCCCATGGTCGGGCTGACTGCCATCGGCGTTCTTGACGGTGACCGCAACGGTTTGACCAAGCTCCTCACCTGGGGAGGATTGCGCGGCGGTCTCGCTCTCGCTCTCGCGCTCTCGCTCCCGCACGGCCCCGATCGACTTGTGATCGCAGAAATGACCTTCGCGGTCGTGGCATTCTCGATCTTGGTTCAAGGGTCGACCATCTCAAAGCTCTTCAAGCCCTCCTACCTCGAGACTCTTTTGAAACCAGACCGACCGTAGGCGGGCCCACGGCCGACCAGGGAGAAGCATTCGGACGTGGAACGAGATCGCGTTGATCAAAGACACCCCTTTTGATGTTTCCGCTAGCCATGCCTCGTCCGCGCGAGGACACTGTCGAGATGCGCACCATCCCCGTCACGAGGACTTCGGCGCGGTTGGTGCCCGATCCGACCCGGGTGATCACGAAGCCGTTCACGCCCGGAAGCGAACACTCGCCCGACGGACGCTTGCGTGTCGCGCATCCTGGCGTCGTCCGAGCCGGAGGTGAGGAGGACGGCCCTGAGGAAGACGGAAGCCCGATTCTCCGCGCGCCACGTCGACTTGCGTTCCATCTTCGAGATGAACTTCGCGGCTGTCGCGGCGGGATATGTCGCCCGGTCGGACCAGCTTTCTGCAGAGCGCAGGCTGCTCATCGGCGCCTATTTCACCCATGAGCACTCAATCGAATCCGCCGCGCTGAGCAATCCTTCGATCGTGCCGGCGCCCAACCAACAGGTCTCGCTCCGGGCGAGCAGCGTTTCGTGTTGAGCTTACGGGCGATCGGCGAAGGGCAGATCTCGTCGATCGCGTTTCGCTCGGGTGTCATTGGCGCTCATCGTCCTCCCGATGGGCTAGGAGGCTAGAAGGTCGGCGGCTTGATGACCGGCCGCTACGGGACCAACTATTTCGCTCGCGCGCTCATTGCAGCCATTGGCTGGCCGGCCAACTTGCCGGAGGACGCGGCTTACCCGACCACCTTCGTCGATGCCAACGGCGCCAAGTTGAACGGCGCCAACAAGTACACGCTTACCTTTCCCAAAGGGCTGACGCCGCCGGTGAACGGCTTCTGGTCCATCACCATGTATACAGATGACAATGGCTGGCGATTCTATCCTAACCCGCTCAACAAGCTCACCGAGAGCATGCGTAACCATCCGAAGTTCTACGACGACGGGTCGCTCACGCTCTACTTCCATCACGAATCGCCCGGCGCCGACACGCAGGCGAACTGGCTGCCAGCCGCTGTCGGCGAGTTCCTGCTCACGCTACGCATGTATTGGCCCGAGGAGAACTCGCCAACCATCCTACCGCTCGGCAAGGGAGACTGGAATCTTCCGGCCGTGCAGAAGGTGAAGCGAGCCAGGATTGATCACCTCGCAAGCGACTCACGCTCGATGCCTGGCATCGGCACTCAGCTCACTTGGTTTCGAGCGAGAATAGGCCACCCACCGCATCCTCGCAGCGAGCATCGCTGTCTGAGGGCTCTTGTGAATTTCGGGCAGCGCCGCGAAGGCTAGGCATCCAACGAGAAACCGCCATCTCGGCTTCGCTACGCGGGCATGAGTACGAGGAACTCCGGGTGGTCTTTGAGGCCTTCCACCACGACCCCCTCGAGAGCCGGAACATCGTCTGCTCGATATCGATAAACCGCGTTGCCCAAACGGCTGGCAACGAAAAGCGACCCCTCGGAGTCGAGGGCCATGCCCGCGGGAGCATCGAGATTGTCGGCCTGCAGCCATGGGCGAAAGTCGAGGCTGCCCCCGGTCGCCCTCCATATCGTGTTGTCGTCCTTGCAGCTCAGGTAGAGGGTGGGTTCTCCCGCCCCGCCGACCAGATGAGTCGGAGAGGGAAGGCATCCCGCGTGCTCGAGCACATTGCCCTCATCATCCATCCGCAGCACACGGCCGTTCCCGCCTGTGCCTTCGTCCACGACCAGAAGCCACCCGGAGACGTCGAAATGCACGTCGCGAACCGTCTGCAGACCCACCGGCAGGTTGTGTTTGCGAGCGAACTGGGCGGACACCACGAAGCTGCCGGGCGCTAGTTTCGACGCGCCGAGCGAGGCTGCCAATCTCGGCGGGAGGGGCATCGGCTCTCCCGGCTTCCCCTCGGTCGCATTCGGGCCCCAATAGCGCAGTACCAAGTTCGTGTCTTGAGCGGAGACGTACAGATCTCCGCTCGGCGAGAACGCGATGTGAAAGGGATGCACGAGGCCAGGATTGCTATCGGTGTCGATCTCCGCGAACACATCGATGAAGGCATGTCGACTGCGATCGTCGCGAGCTCCGGAGAACCGCAGCACTTGGCTGTAGTGCTGGAAGGCGTTGACCACGTAGAGACTGCCATCGGGTCCTAAATCGAAGCCCCGAAGCTCGCGCAGGTCCACCTTCTTCGGAAGGCTGCGCTTGTCGAGCACCTTGCCAATCTTGGAGCCTTCTAGGTCGTAGGCATGGATGTTGTTCCAGTCGTCAGCGCCTGTGCCGCCATGAAAGCTGAGGTAGAGAGTAGGTCGCCGTGAGTTGACCACTACGAAGACCCCTCCGCTGCCTCGGCGCATTGGATACAAAGTGTCGCGTACGGCAGCGCTTTGAGACGGGCTTCCGCGATGGGCTCGTCGCACTCCGTGCAAAGGCCATACTCGCCAGCGTCGAGGCGCGCCAAGGCTTGATTGACCTGGTCGAGCTCGGTCGCGGCCTGGCTATCGAGGTCATCACGGATGTCGGAGACCTCCCAGAGCTGCGCACTGTCGTTCTGCCCCGTGGCCACCTCTCGACGCTCCGTGGACTGCGTTGCGCCGACCCGCTGCACGAGCTGCGCCCGCTTGGCGAGCAAGCTCTTCCTGACTTGGTCTTCATCGATCATCGCTGTGTACTCCCTTGCCGCGAACCTACTCCGAGCACATTGGGTCCATCAAGGCGACACCTCCGAGCACCTGCCTTTGAAGCTTAGCCGCCAAACACGGCCGCTAGTTGCCGATGTGCGCGCTCACCCCAATCACAAAACCAAAGTAAACGTTGCTATCCGCGATCTTGTCTCCAGTGCTCGCATCCGTCTGCGAGTCGCGCGTGAAGAAAATCTCCTGTTGCGCGCGCTCGAAGCGAGGCTCGAGCGAAATCACCAAGTGCTGGACCGGGATGTAACGCACGGTCGCGGTGACTGTGAGAAGGTCGGGGTCCCGTCCCTCGGGTAACGCGACCGTTCCCGCGATGTACTCGACGCGCGCACCCACCCTCCAGTGATCGTGGACCTGTATGGCACCCGAGACCGCAGCACCCACTTCGTATTGCCCGGAACGGGCCGGCGGATCCACCGTTGCATTGCCATTGAAAGTCAGAGTGAAGCGCCGGATTCGAGCGCTGAGAATCAGGTCGAAGAACTGGCCCCACGCGCGGTTGCCGTTGAGGCCGCTCGACCCCGTCAGGTACCCCACTTGAAGCGTCAGTGAGTCCACTGGCGTGATATTGATCTGCCCGCCAAACGCTGGCGTTTCATCCGCGTCGATCGTGCTGCCCCCAAGCCGGCCCACTCCGACGAACTCGTTCACCACCAAAAACTTCAGTGTCACGTTCTCGTTCAAGTCTGCCGTAATCCGCAATCCCATGTGATTGAACGGCTGCAGCAAGAAATAGAGCGTCCCGCGGGTGAACGTTGGATTGTGCCACTCGTCGTGGAGCTCGGCGCCGTAGATGGTATCGAACCAACCGAAGTCGAGGCGGAGCTTCCGGTGCGGCATCCAACTTGCGTAGCCCTCTTTCAAAGGCGCCAAGGCAGTCAGCAGAGGTGCTGCCGTTCCCCAGCGCAGGCCGAGGGTGAGCGCGAACTTGTCCCCAGTGTAGCTGACATCTCCCCCGGCAAAGTTGAGACCGAAGCCCATGTAGTTGGCGTACGGATAGTTGAGATCGTTGTAAGGCCCGGCGACACGCTGCGAGTTGAACAAATAGAAACCGCTTGCCATGACCTCCCAATCGAGACCGTCCACAAAGGCGTTGGACTCACCAACACCGGACTCCTCGCCAGACTCTTCGGCGAACGCCCAGCCGGGAACCCAAAGGCTACCAAGGACCGTAATGACTAGGGCATGCTTCGCCATCGGCCAGGCGCTGGGGATACCATAGTCGCGCGCAGGCGGCTTCGTTTCGCTCACTGCCAAGGAAACTCGGGAGGCACCTCGAGAACCGACCTAGGTTGAGAAGCTGTCACCAGCAAGCCGTCGGTTTACCCATCCGAAAAAAAATGGGCCAACCAAGAGTGTGGAGTCGTGACGGGACAAACTGACGGATTGAGATACCCTGCGCGGCGAGATGACGACGACCCCGCGAATAGCCATCCCCTTACTCCCACTTTGCCTGGCCTGCGTCATGGCTCTGGTCTTGCTGTCGAGCTGTACGAAGGTCGGTCCCAAATCCATTCGAAAGACGCGCTTCGACTACAACTCGGCCATCATCGATACCCGCAACGAGCAGATGCTCGCGAACCTCGTCCGACTCCGCTATCGCGACACCCCCTATTTCATCGAAGTGTCGAGCGTCGCGACCCAGTACGTGCTGGGTGTTGCAGGCTCGGCATCGGTCGGCGGAATCGGTGGCCCGGGCAGCAAAGCAGTGGGAGGCGTTGGGGGCGACGTGTACTACGAAGACCGACCCACCATCACGTACACGCCGCTTCAAGGCGAAACCTTCGTGAACCGCCTGTTGTCTCCGGTGCCGATGGGGGCGATTGTGCTCCTCAGTCACTCGGGTTGGCGGTTCGAACGTCTCCTGCGCTGCTGTGTCCAACGGATCAATGACGTGTGGAACGCGCCCACCGCGGCTGGGCCGACGCCCGATCTGGCGCCGGACTTCGAGCGATTCGTGGAAGTCGCAAAACTGTTCGACGAAATGAGCCAGGCCGACGCATTGGATTTGCGATACAGGCGCCTCGGTCCCGAAGAGGCCCTCGACACGATCCCGCTGGGGGACCCAGATACGCCCTTTGTAATGACCCTGGTATTCGGGGACGCTCCCGAGATCGCGGAGCAATCGAAACGCTTGAAAGAGATTCTGGGCGTCCGGCCGGACCTCAACGAGTTCTTCTTGACGACGAACCCGACCTATCGCTCGCCTCGCGAAATCGGCATTCTGCCGCGCGCGCTCATCGGCGTGATGAGCTATCTCTCCCAGGGCGTCGAGCCGCCCCCGCAGGACGTGGAAGCCGGCAAAGTGACGGTGACTCGATATCGCGACGGGACCGAGTTCGCCTGGCCAGTGTTGACCGGCGACCTGTTTCGGGTCGGCTCGAGCGACCAGGTCCCAAACGACGCCTTCATCCGCGTGGAGTATCGAGGGACGTGGTTCTACATCGAGGACTCGGACCTCAACTCGAAGTCGACGTTCAACTTGCTCGATCAGCTCTTCCAACTGCAGTCCGGAAACGTAAGGAAAGCCGGGCCTGTGCTCACACTGCCACTCAACTGACGAAGCGCCTGAGCCCTTCAGTCGTACCCACGAAGCTAGCGACACGGAGCAATCCGCAATGACCGAACGTCTGCTTTTCACCCGACCGTCTTCGCGAATCAGTGTTGTATTCATCCTGGCGGCCCTCACGGTACTGACTCTTCCTCTTGGTGCGGAAGCCGGCGAAAGCGACGGCCCTGAAACGCACCCGCTCGAGCCACCCGACATCTCCTCACCCGAGGCGACGCTGAACACGTTCTTGACCGAGGCCACGGCCGCGATCGAGGCATCCTACGAGGGAAAGCGAGAGGCGGTGGGGGCCCACCGCGACCGCCTGTTTCAGACTCTCGAGGTCGACCGACCGAGCAGCGAGCCCGAGCTTCGCGCGTTGGTCGAGTCTTCACTTTACCTTTTCGAAATTCTCATTCGCATCGACATTCCGGCTCGGAAGGAGATTCCGGGTCCGAACCTCGATCCGGGCAGCATGCCTGCGTACTGGACGATTCCCCCTACCGAGCTTCGCATCGTGCGGATCGACTCGGCTATCGGGGCACCGCCACAGTATCGGTTCTCGGCCGAGACAGTAGCGCGCGTGCCCGAATTTTTCGAAAGAGCGAAATCGCTGCCCGTCAAAGAGCGCTTTGCGAAGTTCGACGGCGTGCAGGAGAAATATCGCCTTCAGCCAGGGCTCGCGGCACCGGCGTTTTTTCATCGTGCGGTCGAAGCGCTCCCATCTCGCTGGTTTGTGACCTTGGGTGGGGTCCCGCTATGGAAGTGGAGCGCGCTGATCATCCTCGTTTTCGCGGGCCTGATCTTCTTCGGCCTGACCTACAGATTGACCGGATTCATCGCCGACCGGGCGCGATCGACCCCGAGCGTGACTGCGCGGCTCCGCGCGCTTCGCCCCGTCGTCGCCATCGCGTTGATAGCACTCGTACAGCGGGGGGTCGCCGACTGGATCCGTCTCACAGGCGCTGAGCGGGCGGTGACCATCGGCCTGCTCTCCGCGCTCGGTCACCTCGCGGCCATCTGGTTGCTGTTCACGGTCGCAAGGCTCGTCGCCGACGCCGTCATTCACGTGCGTGACATGAGAGCCTATGCCCTCGATGCTCAACTCGTTCGTCTACTTTCCAAGCTCGGTGCCGTACTGCTCACGGTCTATGTGCTGATGAGTCTGGCAGAGAGCCTCGGTGTGCCTGTGGCCCCCATGCTCGCCGGGCTCGGCGTCGGCGGCTTGGCGGTCGCGCTTGCGATACGCCCGACACTGGAAAACGTCATCGGAGGCTTCATCCTGTTCGCCGACGCGCCCGTCCGGGTCGGCGAGTTGTGTCGATTTGGTGACACGCTCGGGACGGTCGAGGCGATCGGCCTGCGTTCGGTTCGGGTGCGCGGACGCGATCGGACGGTGATCACCATCCCGAATGCCGACTTCTCCCAGCTCGAGCTCACGAACTTGTCGCGCCGAGATTCCATCCTGCTACAGACCACCCTCCAGCTTCGCTACGAAACCACGCCCGATCAACTGCGACTCGTGCTCGCACGGTTACGCGAGCTCTTGATCCAGCACCCCAAGGTTTTGCCCGATCCGGCGCGGGTACGATTCGTGGGGTACGGCAGTTCGTCACTCGATATCGAGGTCTTCGCGTACGTCGCGACTCAGGATCGCAACGAGTTCTTCGCAATCCAAGAAGACGTGATGCTGCGCATCAAAGACATCGTGGAAGACGCAGGCTGCGGCTTTGCCTTCCCCTCTCAAACCCTCTACCTGACCCAGTCTGAAGACCCCGATCCGGAGCTCGCCAAGGCTGCCGAGGCGGAAGTCGCGCGCTGGCGAGACGAAAACCGCCTGCCGTTTCCCGATCATGATGCCGACGTCCGCAGCGAGCTCGCCGACACACTCGACTACCCTCCCAAAGGCTCGGGCACAGAATGAAGCGCGCCGTACACGACCTCACCCGGGCTGGCGTCGAGCACGACTCTTGCCGCCTTTTCCCAACGAGCTCGGCAGTCGCAGCCGCCGACGGATGACGGCCGAACGCCACCTGGGTGGGGTCGTTTCAACTGCAGTCCGGAAACGTGAGCAGTCGCGGGCCTCTTAGCCCCTGGGGACAATTCTAAGCGCCGAATTGCGCGGTACTCAATGTTGTGTCGATTTGCGGCGCACTCTAGACCGCAGTTGGCTCGCCAATCTGCGTCTCCACTCCGTCTCTTCGCATCTCACAACTCTCTTTCTTCGTTGGAACGGCCTAGCTCCCGCTCTGGTCGCTGTAGAATTCGAATCGCACGGGCGTCGCGCTGCGCGGCGCGACTGGCGACGAAATGACGCCATGTGCCAGGGTGCGGAGTCTTCTGAATCGCCTTCCGTTGGACTGCGAGCTTCCGCTTTAGGGCCCGGGATTCGATGGCTCGGCGGAGCGCCAGTTGTTGTGAAAGCCGTTTTCGGTCGCGGCCCGACACGGGTAGGGCGGCGAGGAGACCTCGCTGGTTTCGATACTTCTCTTTGAGCCGCCGACGCTCGCGAGAGGCGGTGTCTCGGTAGCTGCTCCAGGCGTGTCGGCGCTGCCTTCGGGCCTGGTCGAGAGACTGCTCGTATTCCTTCCACAAGCCCTGCGGCGCGATGGCCGGGGCGGGGGAGTACCGCCGGGTCGCAGTTCTTGCAGCTTCGAGCTGATGCGCGGGCGCTGGCTGGAAGGCTCCGAACCGTTGGCAGAGTCGGGGCTTGCTGAGCTGGCGATCTACGAAAGAGGCCTTCACTCGCATGCCTTGCTCGACGTCCTCGAAGACGAGGCCGTTGCCGTGCGGCCGCAGCACGACGCCAAGCCGGGCGCACACTTCGTGCAGCTCGTCCCAGCTCCGTAGCTCCCTGTCCTGAAGCGCCGGGCCAAGCCTCTTTCTGGCCCAGCGAGCAAAGCTCTCGACCCCGTGGTGAGCTTCGTGGTCCGCCGCCCTCTGCGGGACTTTCTCACGATCGTGCACTCTGGACTGAAGCGGCGTGAGTCCGAGCTCTCGTTCGAGGACACGGCCCGCGGTGAAGAGCTTCTGGTGATCCCACGCCGGCGAGTGAATCCGAAAGGTCTCCGGATGGATCTTGTTGATGGCCACGTGGACGTGCTCGTGGTCTTTGTCGTTGTGACGCGCGGCGATGTACTGGTGCCCGGCAAACCCCAACGTCTCCACCAGGTTTTCGACAACACGCCTGAGCTCGTTCCCGTTGAGGCTCCGGTCTTCCGGGTGAAGGGAGATGACCATGTGATACGTGCGGTTGCTGCCCGCGCGGGTGTTCTGCGCGTGCACGGCCTCGACGAGTCGGCACGCGAGCTCGAGGTCGCGGGGCCCGGTCACGCCAGGAAGATTGGCGGCTAGGAACCAGGTCGCCCGCGGCTTGTCGCTTCGACCCCGGATGTAACGGGCGAGCTGACGAAAGCCCTTGTTGCTTGCCGATGCACGTTGGTGCCGGACAATCACCGACGACCCGCTAGACGCTCCACCGCCCGACGGACTTGGATGATGGAGTCGATGAGCTCGAGGTTCAGCCTGTTGTGGCTGGACGGGTCAGACACGCCCTCTCGAATCGCGAGCTTGAGAAGACCACCGATGCGGTTGAGGTCGGCGTGCACCCGTGCAACCTTGGTGAGCGCCTGTGCATCGAGGGTGCTCTTGAGCGGAGCCCCGACAAGGCATCGACGAAGCACCTCTGCGCGCGAATAGCTGGTTTGCTGCGCCAGAGCATCGAGCCGACTGAGGTAGTCCTCATCGACCCGAAACGAGATCATGCAGGACTTCAGCTTCCTCGCCTCGTTTCGCTTCACTTGGCCGCCTCCTTTTCTTCCGCGTGCTCATCGGTAGCAACTACCGCCAAGACCAAACCCGCAAGCTCCATCGCCCGCCTGAGCGCAAACTCGGGCGGCCCGTCGAGTAGCTGTTGGCTGACGGCAACCAACTCCGAACGCAGCGCGAGCTCGGCAAGATCGCGCAATGACGCCATCGGGATCTCCCCACCTTCGGCGACACGTTGGACGAGCGCCCTGGCGCACGCACGAACATCAGACATCGTCACAACGACGCCTGTATCTGGGACATCCTGTCCCGAATGCGTCTTTTCACTACCCCTCAGGACGTCTGCTGACGCATCTTTCCCCAATAAATTCGCGGGAAGTGGGGGGCCTGGCCTACGTTTAGGTTCCAGTGTCCTTAGGGCGTGCAGGTTCGAGTCCTGTCCCTCGCACTGAAGTGATTGCGCGGGGTTAGCGCGGGCGGTGTTCCAGTGTCCTTGCCGCTCGCCGTCGGTTTGTCCCATCGGACGCTATTCGGTCCGGCTTCGTAGTTTGCGCGGCCCAGGAACTCTGGGAGGTCCGTCAGGTGGATAGGGAGGTGCTGATGGTCCGCCAGGAGTCGGCCTTCGACCGGGCGGCTTCACAGGTGGTGGTTCTGGCCCTGGCGGCTCTCCGGGAGGGATGCTTGGACCGGGCGGCTTGACTGGCGGCGGTTTCGGTCCCGGGGGCTCAGCAGGGGGCGGCTTCGGTCCGGGCCGCTCGACAGGGGCAGGCTTCGGTGCACGCGGCTCGGCCCGATGTGCTGTTCGAGGCTGCTGCGTCTTTTCGAACGAGGCCGCGTTCGGTTTGCGGAGCGAACACCGCTGTGAAGGGGCTCCGTGAAACATCCACCTCGTGGTAGTGCATACTGCATTCCATGTCACGGCATTGCTGGAGCACCTGCGGATCTAAGGTCCCGAGCTGTCCGAAGAAGGTCCGCGGAAACCGCTGAGCTACGCGCGTCGATCAGTCGGGCTGTATTGGAAAACCATCCGCCGGGGCGAGCGGCTCTTGGTCTCGCTCGAAGGTCGGGGGACTCAACGTATACGCCGCGAGCAGCTGACCAAGTGATTCGAGGGCGCGTTCGTGGGTGCGCTCGTGACCATGCGACCCGTCACCTCCAAAGCACACGAGGGCTGCGCGAATGTCGTTCCCGGCCTCGATAGCCGCGGCCGCGTCACATCGGTAGTACTTGAAGACGTCGCGTTGATGCTCGATCTTGAAACGGCGGCAGAGCTTGAGAAGCTTTTGGGTGATGTGATAGTCGAAAGGGCCGTGCGAATCGGCCATGCCGATGGTCACGCCGTGCTCTCGGGAGTTTTGCCCCGGTGCTGGCGTCGCGATGTCGACCGCGACCATCTCCGCGATGTCGCCATGCAGGATGGCGGACGCACCGGAGCCCACCTCTTCAGAGATCGTGAAGAGCATGTGGGTATCGACCGGAGGTTGGAGGCCTGCATCCTTCAGGTACTTGACCGAGGCGAGCATCGCGCTCACTCCGGCTTTGTCGTCGAGGTGGCGCGAGACGACGAATCCGTTTTCGGTACGCTCGAATTTCGGGTCGAGCGCCACGAAATTACCTACGCGAAACCCACGTTCCCTCAGGTCTTCGGCGTTGCGACAGGAATCATCCGTCCGTACCTCGACGTAATCCCATCCCACTGGCTGGCTGTCGACTTCGTCGCCGTATACATGCCCGGACGCTTTGAGGGGCATGATCGTCCCGCGAATCGCACCCGCCACGTCGGTGAGAATCGTGACACGCGCGCCCTCTGCGAACCGAGACGACCAGCTCCCAATGGGCACGAGCCTCAACCGACCGTTGGATTTGAGCTCCTTGACCATGCAACCGAGTGTATCGAGGTGGCCGACGACCGCGCGCGCTGGCGCGGACTTCTGCCCACGCAGCGTTGCCCGGATCGCGCCACGCCGCGTGAGCTCGAAGGGAACGCCAAGAGCCTCCAGATGCTCGCAAGTTTGGTGGACCACGTGGTCGGTGTATCCGGTGGGGCTCGGAATCCCGACCAACCCCTCGAGGACGTCGAGCAAGTAATCGAGATCGATGCGCGGCGTGCCCACGTCGACGGGCGGAGTGACGGTCGAGCGTTCTATCGTTCTCATCGCGAAACAGGCCTGTCGGGGACGTTTGACGCAGTGCGCGGAAAAAGCAAGTCCACGAATCGCGCAGCCGTCGGCGCCGGTTCGTGATTTGCCAGCCCCGGCCGCTCGTTTGCCTCGATGATGTAGTAGTCGGGTTCAGAGATGGAAGGCAGAATCAGGTCGAGCCCCACGACGGGAATGTCGAGCGCTCGGGACGCCTTCCGACAAGCTTCGTCTAGTGCTGGATGCAGGTTCCCGGTGACATCGTGAATCGTGCCACCGGTGTGGAGGTTGGCAGCCTTGCGCACGACCAGTCTCACGTCCTCGGGGACGACGGAGTCGAGCTCGTAGCCCGCCTCGGTCACGCAGCGCCTCGTTTCGCCGTCGACTGGGATTCGGCTCTCACCACCGGTTGCAGCTTCCCGGCGGCGGCTTTGCTTGTCGATCAACTCCTCGACCGTGTGCTTGCCGGTGCCGACGACGACCGGGGGCCGACGAATGGCAGCTGCAACGCACTCGTGGTCGATCACCACGACTCGGAGGTCCTCTCCGCGGACCATCTGCTCGAGAATCACATCGTGCTCGCCCGCCTGCGCGATGGCTTCCTCGAGACCTCGGGCTGTCCGCACGTCGACGCTCACTCCAAAACCTTGCTCTCCCGCGGCGGGCTTGACGACGATTCTTTGGTGCGCGGCGAGAAACGCGAGGTTGTCGGTCTTCGAGCCAACCGGTTGCTGCTCGGGCATCCTCAGCCCTGCTCCCGTCAGAACTCGCCGCGTCACGCGCTTGTCTTGGCATCGACTCATCGCGACGGCCGTCGTCAACTCGGTCAAGGACTCACGACAACAGACGGTTCGGCCGCCATGCGACAGCTCGAAATACGCGGCTTCTTCGTCGAGGACGCTGACGACGATCCCTCGCCGGTGCGCCTCCTTGATGATGATGTCGGCGTACGGATTGATCGGAACGTCGGACTCGGGACTGATGAAGAGGGTTTCGTTGATCGAGTTCTTGTTCTTGACGCAGAACACGGCAACGCGTTCGAATCCGAGCTGTTGATAGAGCGCAATCGCCTCGGTGTTGTCGTGCATCACCGAGAGATCGAGATGTTGCCGACCTCGTGCGACGTAGTGTTCGACCAGCGAACGAACCAGCGCGTTCCCGACCCCCGGCAATGCGGTTTGCGGGTCGACCGCGAGTGCCCAAAGGCTCGTGCCTCCGCTTGGGTCGCCGAAGGCCTCGACGTGGTCGATCCCCATCACGACACCAAGAACCGCGCCAGTCTCTTTCTGGACTGCCACCAAGTGGTCCACCACTGGGGAGGATGCTTGATCCATCACGAAGCTCTCGTCTGAGGGCACCATGCCGCGCCGCTGCCAAATCCGATTTGCCTCGCGCACTTCGTCGAGTGACTCGAAACCGCGGACGACGAAGCCAGGAAACTCACGTGGGTCGGGCGAGTAGCCTTCGAACATCAAACGATAGGTGTGGGACGGGTCGAGGAACAGCTCTTGGGGTGCAAGCGAGATGACGACGTGAGGCTCGTGAAGGTACATCGCGATGTCGCGGCGCCCCGGTTCCTCGGCTCCGATCACGCGCATGATCCGCTCATTGGAGTCGAACGTTTGGCCGAACAGAAGACGCCCCCACCCGCAGTCGACCACCACGTCGTCATGGGATGTTTCGGTCGAAGTCGCTTGCTGGTTCGCTGAGACGGTCATCGTCAGATCCGGTGTTCCTGGAACCAAAGCTCCAAGAGGGCGAGCTGCCAGAGTTTCGAGCCTTGAAGCGGTGTGATGTGGTCGTCAGGGCGCTCGATGAGACGTTCGACGTAGCTGGGCTGGAATAGATCGCGCGAACGAGCCTCGGGCGAGAGCAAGGCATCTCGCACGAGTGCCAAGTACGGGCCCCGGAGGTACTTCAGAGACGGCATCGGAAAGTACCCCTTCTTTCGGTCGATCACCTCCGAAGGGATGACGCTGCGTGCGGCTTCCTTCAGGACGTGCTTGCCCCCTCCGCCGACTTTCATGCTGGAAGGCACCTGTCCACCTAGCTCGACCACATCCTTGTCGAGAAACGGTACTCGCGCTTCGAGGCCCCACGCCATCGTCATGTTGTCGACTCGTTTGACCGGGTCGTCGATTAGCATGACCGTCGTGTCCAGACGCAGAGCCTTCTCGATAGCGCGGGCTGCACCAGGCTGCGCGAAATGCGATTCGACGAACTCTCGACTGAAGTCTGTTGAGACGAAACGCGGGTGGACCACCTCCGCCAGCTCCGCATGGTCGCGGTCGAAAAATACCTTCGCGTAGTGCGCAGCTGCGATCGCGCTGTCCGACGCCTGACTTTCGAGCAGTGGCGGGTACCAACGATACCCCGCGAAAATCTCGTCAGCACCTTGGCCGCTCTGGACGACTCGAACGTGTTTGGACACTTCTTCGGAGAGAAGGAAAAACCCAATCGTATCGTGGCTCACCATCGGTTCGCTCATCGCACGAATACACTTTCTGAGGTTCGGCAGAGCCCGGTTCGAGTCGATGAAGATCTTGTGGTGGGTCGTGCCGAAGTGCTTTGCGATGAGGTCCGAGTATTCGAACTCATCGCCCCGCTCCTGCCCGACGCTTTCGAAACCAATCGAGAACGTTTCGAGGCCTTGCTGACCCGCCTCTGCGAGGAGCCCAACGACGAGGCTCGAGTCGAGGCCACCCGAGAGCAGGACGCCGACTGGCACGTCCGCGACCAGCCTACGCTGCACAGCGTCTCGGAGTGTGTCGAGCACACGGGCCTGCCAGTCTTCGGCCGCAAGGCCCATGTCTTCTTCTCGCGTCTCGAACGGGCAGGTCCAGTACGACTCCAGGCGCCGCGTACCATCGGGCTCGACGCGGAGGAGGTGCCCGGGCGGAAGCTTCCGAATACCTTCGAGGATCGTATACGGTGGCGGCACGACCGAGTGGAAGGTCAAGTAGTAATGGAGCGCCTTCGGATCCACGGAGGTGTCCACTTCTCCACCGCGGAGCAGGGCGGGCAACGTCGATCCAAACCTGAACCCACCGGGAACATCGGCGGTGTATAGGGGCTTGATGCCGAGTCGATCGCGCGCAAGCAAGACTGACCCCGTGTCGCGCTCGACTATCGCGAAGGCGAACATCCCCCGCAGTCGTTCGACGAACCGTTCGCCCCACGCGTGGTAACCCTTGAGCAATACTTCCGTATCGCCACCGGAAAAGAACTGATAGCCCTCCGCGACCAGCGACTCACGGAGTTCTTTGTAGTTGTAGATCGCGCCGTTGTAGGCGATCGTCAGGCCAAGATGGCTGTCCACCATGGGCTGCCGAGAATGCTCCGAGAGGTCGATGATCTTCAGGCGTCGGTGTGCGAGTGCGACCGGCCCCTGGGCGAATAGGCCGGAGGCGTCTGGGCCGCGCGCAGCCAAGGCCTCTGCCATCTTCGCCAGGCGCCCGACGTCGACCGCACTGCCATCAAAACGCACCTCTCCGACGAATCCGCACACAACGCTTCCAAGGGCATAGGTGTCTCTGCCGTATCGGTCCAGCGATCCAGTGTAAATTCCACGTAAATTGCGATATTCCAATCCGGACTAGTCATTCGCACGTCGTCAGAACCCCGGTACGCTTGGCCGGATGAACGAAACGCCGCGTCGACCTCGGGAGCTGACATTTCGTGCGATCGCAACTGGAATGGTGCTCGGCGCAGTACTTGCCCCAAGTAACATCTACGCGGGGCTCAAGATTGGGTGGGGATTCAACATGTCGATTACCGCAGCTCTGTTGGGCTACGGCTTCTGGCATGTGGCGGGTCGCTCTCGGCATGTCCGCCCATTCAACATTCTCGAGAACACGATCAACCAGACCTCCGCTTCCTCTGGTGCGATGATCGCCTCGGCCGGCCTCGTTGCGGCAGTGCCAGCGCTCACCTTGCTCACGGGCTATCAGTGGAACTTCACGACGCTGGTGATGTGGACCTTTTGCGTGAGTCTCCTCGGAGTCGCGGTCGCGCTCGTCTTGCGCCATCAGATGCTGGTGGTCGAGGACCTTCCGTTCCCGAGCGGTCTAGTCACGGGCGTCACTCTCGAAGAAATGTATGCCCGAGGCTCCGAGGCGATTGCGCGCCTCAAAGCGCTCGTTGTCGGCGCGTTCGTGGGCGGTGTGTTCAAATTGGGGACCGACGCGTTGGCGTGGTCACGCGTGCACCTTCCGCTTGGTTACACGCCAGCGCCTGGCTCCGCACTCGCCCAACACGGTGTGCGCCACGTTTCGCTTGGCAACCTCTCTTTCGCGCTGGACCCCTCTCCTCTGATGTTGGCCGTTGGCGTCATCATCGGCCCACGTGCGGGGGCGTCGCTCTTGCTTGGCGCGGTGATCGCCTGGGGGCTCCTGGGGCCTTGGGCCCTCGCGCGGGGCATGATTCCGGCCGATGCAATTGTCGAGAGCTCGGCCGGCGCCGTCAGTGCAAGCGCATCTTGGTTTGGCCCAATGGTGGAGTGGCTGCTCTGGCCCGGCGTCGCAATGATGGTGGCGGCTGCACTGACTTCCACCGCGCTTTCGTGGCGTGCCTTTGCTGGCGCGTTTCGGCCGAAGACGCCCGACGCAGGTTCGGTCGAACGAGAGACCCGCGCTCCTGTCGTCTCCCGTAAAGCGACCTATTTCATTTTGTTGATGGGAATGGCCTTGGCTCTCGTCCTTCAGATCGTGCTCTTCAACATCGTCTGGTGGGCGGCGGCGCTAGGCGTCCTGCTGACGTTTCTTCTGGCGACCGTCGCGGCGCGCGTCACCGGTGAGACCGACATCACGCCAATCGGAGCGATGGGGAAGGTGACACAGCTCTTCTTCGGCGTCGTCGCGCCCGGGGGCGTCACCGCGAACCTCATGGCCGCCAACGTAACCGGCGGCGCGGCCAGTCAGTGCGCCGACATGCTGCAGGATCTTCGGTCGGGCGAAGTAGTCGGCGCCTCACCAAGGGCGCAAGCCGTGGCGCAGGCCTTCGGCGTGATGTCGGGCTCGATCGCGGGAAGCGCAGCGTACCTCCTCCTCGTCCCCGACCCAGAGGCCATGCTGTTCACCGACGAATGGGCCGCACCTGCGGTGGCAACGTGGAAGGCCGTGGCTGAGGTCCTTGCTGGGGGGGTCGCCGCGATGCCTGAGGGCAGCGTTGCCGCCATGGCGATCGGTGGCCTGTGCGGCTCCGCGCTGGCCGTGGCCGAACGGGCTGTCCCGGATCGTGCACAGCCCTTCGTCCCGAGCGCGGCGAGCATGGGGCTCGCCATGGTCATCCCGGCGTTCTACGCGATCAGCATGTTCGTCGGATCCGTGCTCGGGGTCCTCTCTCGACGTTGGGCCCCCCGGTTTGCAGAGCGCTTTCTGCTCGTGCTCGCGGCGGGCGTGATCGCGGGCGAGAGCATCGTTGGCGTGGCGTTCGCCACGTACGACACCATCGCAGCGCTCCTGCCCTAGGACGCTCGGCTCAACTCATGTCGTAGAAGAACTCCTCGCGAACCACCTTGCCGTCGTCGACGGCGAAGACGCCAATCTCGTCGAGCTGCTGCCGGTCGCCCGTCGGTTTGAACGTGACGTCGAACTTGAAGTGGACCGCAAACTTCTCGTTCCCGTGCGGGTACGGGCCGTTTACGTCGACGCCGTGAATGTCGTGGTTCTCGAACCACCACTCGTTCTTGCCGCGAATCGCGGCTTTGCCCTTGGTGGTCCGGTCTCCGCCGGCCGGTGGCGGGCTTGCTTCTACGCTAATGACGTCGTCGGCGTAGAGCGTGTCGACCGACTCGAGGTTCTTTCCTTGGCGGCAAAGCTCGACCAACTTCTCTCCGATTTCCTTCGCAGACATGCGTCCTCCTGGGGGTATCCTTCGTTCGACCGTTATACACCGTGTTCCGTTGGGTAGGTGGTCGCTTCAGTCGTCCTTCAGCCACTCGTTGAGCTTGCCAGCGACCGCATCCGAGACATCGTCCCAGTTGCCCTTCAATCGCTCACCGAGGGCGTCGAGCTTCGCCTGGAGCTTCTTCGCCTCCTCGCGGGATGTACTGCGCGAATCGGCCTTGAGTTCGCTCTCTTAGCCCATCGGGCTCATGCTGAGCGCCGAATTTCGCGGTACTAGCTCATTATGTCGCATAGCGCGCCGCGGGGAGAGGGGGTTTGTTTTTCCTATGCTCACCTTCCCCGAGGCAACGGGCAACGCCGGCTTCGAAGGCTGCTGCGACATCACCGGAGAGCCAGGGAGCTTCGTCGGCTCCAATCGCTTCGATGTCGTACGCGAACGCGCCTGGACCTCACCGATCTGGTACGAGTCCCCACCACTTTGACATCCGCGAGTGGCGGACCACCGAAGGCGGTTATATCTCCGTTGACGACGCTGTTTGACGAGCCGCGCGATCACTCCTGCAAGACGAGGGTCTCGCCGATCTGCGCTTCGACGATCGCGTCTTCACAGAAGGGAAAGCGCACCCACTCCTTGTTGGAGTAAAGCTTGGTCTGGTCGGCAAAGTGCGGTGAGGCGGGGTCGGTCGACTGCGACGGCACGAGGATGACGTCGGCGATCGGACATTCACTCTCGTCCCAGGTGACGACCTGGATGTAAGAGTTCCCGGATCCCGGGTTTGCATACCCGCCGTCACTCAGGCCCACGCTGATCGCGCCGTAGACGCCCATCGTGCCCGCGCCGCCATGGATGGGAACGTTCTCCCCATTGCGATCGAGGAACTGGATCTCACCCCAGGGCGCATCCAGCGCAACGTTGGCAGCTTCGAGGCGGCTGGTGGCCTCGGCCAGCGCCGCGATGACCCGTACCTCGTTCGCCTCGAGCGAAGTGTCGATTCCGGCAGGAGTGTTGAGGGGGTCGGCCGGATCATAGTCCACCTCCCAGAACTCGTCGCTCTGCACGATGTTCTGGAAGTCGTTGCCAAGCTCGTCACGGATGATTTGCCAGAACTCCGTGAAGACCTGGGCACCGCGGCTGTCGAGGTTGACCCTGCGATCCCAGCTCTCGAGTACTGCGCAGGCCTCGGAGACGCCGCTCGCCCCATCCGTCTCGCAAATCGTGAGGACGTCGTCGAGGACGATCTCCGCGCCGTACACGCGGTTGTTGTACATGAAGTCCTTGAGCGTCGTCAGGTCGAAGAGCGGTGTGTCACTCAAACCATCGCTAGCGTTCTTGCGCTCTGCGACCATGAGGTGCCCGATGCGCGTGCGAAGGAACTGCTGCAAACCCTCGTACCCGAGTGGGCCCATGATGGTCGGAAACCCTGTGAGGGGATTGTTCGCATCCGATAGCCAGTAGCTGTTGTTGCTGTTGCCGGCGTAGTCGGTCGTCGTGAACTGCGGAAGCGGGTTCGCGCTGTACAGGTTGCTACCCTCGGGCGCCTCGGGATCGTCGCCCCACTCGCATGCGGAATCCGAGCCGTCGAGCCCAATGATCACGTTGGTGGTCAGGTCCGCCAGCAGGCTTCCGATCGGTGGCTTGACGCAAGTGTCGAGCTGCGACTGCGTGAGGAATGGGATCGCGGAGACTTCCCCGTAGAACGCATCGCCGTTGCGATCCGCGGCAACGTCGTGAAACAAGGGGTTGCCAATGACGTTGAGCGCGGCCCGGTACTCTTCGAGATTCGTCGCCTGCCCCTTGGTGATCCACTGCTCGATGCCGCGCACTCCGGTCAACAGATTGGCATCGCGAAAGGCGAGCACGGAGTTGCCGGTGAGGCGAATGGGCCAGCCATCGAGCAGATCGGTCACACCCTTCAAGTTGATAATCGGGCCGTACTGGGACTCGTAGATCGTCTTCGTGCGGTCCTCGAGCGTCCCGTCCTCGAGCTTGACCTTGATCTGGACCTCGACGCCGGAGATGTCTCGCCACTCACCGTCGTAGTCGTATTGAAGCGGGTTGTCGGGGTTCAGCGTGAGCTCGTAGAGGCTGAAGCGATTCGCGAACGACACGGTGTGGGTCCACGCGACGTCACGGTTGAAGCCGATGGCGATGAATGGAAAGCCGTGAAGGGCAGCGCCGGCGACATCATACTCGCCTGGCAGCGTCAGGTGAGCCTCGTACCAGGCGCCGGCGCCGAACCACGGCTGATGGGGGTTGCCGAGGAGCAAGCCGCTTCCATCTTGGGTGGCGTCGCGTCCGAGCGCCAAGGCGTTGCTGCCACCGGCATCGTTTCGTAACTGCTCGGCGACCTTGCCGAATGCGCGCCGTGCCTCCTCCATCTCCTCGGGGCCAATCGCGGTTTTTAGAGCCTTGGAGGGGCCTTCCGTCGCGATGATAGCGCTCCGGAAGATGCCTTGGTCAGAGCTGCCTTGGAGCGCGATGCGCCGAAGGAACAAGAAGTAATCGACCTCGTCGAATGCGAAGACCCAGTCGGCGTTGCGGCAACCGCGTTCGCCTTCCGGAAGGTTTTCGACACCGGTCTCTTCGAGGTAGCGATTCATGCCGCGGGTGAAACCCGCCGCGAGGTCGCGCGCGTACTCGGGCAGGGCCTCGACAAAGCGCTCGCGGAACTCCTCCTTGTCACCGTTGAGGTACGTGAAGAGGAAGTCGGAGTCGACGTCGCCCATGTCCTCGCCCATCAGCTCGGCGGAGCGCCCTACGGCAAAGACGATCTCCCGCATGGTGATGCAGAAGTTGTCTTGCGCATAGGCGTAACCAAAGCCGTAACCAAGGCTCGCCCAGTCGTTGGCTGTGACGTGAGGGATCCCGTACTCCGTGCGCCGGATTTCAGCGTTGAGAGAGGAACCCGACTCGGAGTCGGAGCTCGAACATGCGGCGGTGCCCACGATGAGCGCGACAAGTAAAGACTTCTTGAACATGATAAAGCTGCACCGTCCTGGGTAGGAATGATTGAGGAATCGGCCGACTCTAGCACTGGATACGGCTTCTCAAAACCGGCAAAAAGCACGCCCCAGTGGTCATTCCACCCAAGCGCAGCCCCGGGCGTAGTATTCGCTACCGGCTTCTTCGGTGGCTTCGAACCAGGTCGCCCAAAAGTCGCGAGCCCGCCTGAGCGCAAACTCAGGCGGCCCGTCGAGTAGCTGTTGGCTAACGGCAACCAACTCCGAGCGCTGCACGAGCTCGGCAAGCTCGCGCAATGACGCCATCGGGATCTCCCCACCTTCGGCGACACGTTGGACGAGCGCCCTGGCGCACGCACGGACATCAGACATCGTCACAACGACGCCTGCATCTGGGACATCCTGTCCCGAATGCGTCTTCCCACTACCTCTCGGGACGTCTGCTGACGCATCTTTCCCCAATAAATTCGCGGGAAGTGGGAGGCCTTGCCTACGTTTCGGTTCCAGTGTCCTTAGGGCGTGCAGGTTCGAGTCCTGTTCCTCGCACTGAAGTGATGTCGGAGGGTTCGCGCGGTCGCCGATTACGGGTACCTCGAAACTTCTTTCAATGTGTCCCGAATGGACGCACAGCGTTGTCGGGTCGTGTTCGGGGGGCCGATCGAGGCGGCGCCCGTCCGCGCCTTGTCTAGGTTGTCCGCGATTCGACAATTCGATTGAACCGACTCACGTGTCCGTCGCTGGTCGCCTCTTGGTACACGAGCGCGAGTCCTTTTTCGTCGAACTTCTCAAAGAAATGGTCCCAGCCGATGGGCTCGAGGTCGCTCGCTCCCTCGCTCTCGGGGAACTGAAGGCGGATCACTCCGGCTCCGGTTCGCTCGGTCCCTGGCACGTGCGCGGGCTGACCGCCCCGGGCTTCCGTCCATTTACGTATGGTCTCGTGGTCTCTCGTCGTTCTCGTGATTCCTGACATGGATCTCAATTTCCTTTCGTGTCGCCGACGGGGGCCGGCGCGCTCCCCTTGAAGCGCGCGATAGGGGTCTCAAAGACCCGTCGCTCGAATCTCGCAACCTGTCATCGACTCGCTGAACATCGACCGTTGCAGTCGCCCGTCCGCTACATGGGAAAATGACGGGGTGCACTCAGCAGGCTCTCCCCTGGGCCGCGAGAGTACGAAAAGTACCATATTCGCCGCAAAAACGCAAGTTCTCGAGCGCTGAGAAGCGCCATGGCGTGCGTCGCGGGACGATCCAGGTGTGAGGCTCCGCCATTGCACGCGCTCTACGCTACGGCCGCCCGTCGCGGAGGACCGCTTGTCCTTTGGGCCGGATGGAAACGTGGCGGAAGCGGCCTACGATCTGCGGCCGAAGGACGACGCTTGGTTTCCGAAGCTCGTGGAGGTGGGGGCGCCGCATCAGCGCCCTTCCCTGTTCGCACTCCGGTTCGTCCAACCGTGAAGGCGAGGGTCGAGCACAGCACTCTCTTGGCCCATCGGGATAACGATGAGCGCCGGATTTCGCGGCACTCGATGTTGTGTCGCGTGGGACGCGAAGCTGAAAGGGCGTTTGAAGTGACTATGCTCCGGCGCCGTCAAGTGCCGCATCCAAGCTCTCACCCACCTTCCGCATCAGGCGCCCAATCGTCCGCGCCTCGCTCTGCTTGATGTCTTCCATCATGAGTTGGACGACGCTTGCCTGCGCGCGGACCCCTTCGCCGAGCAGTCTCCGCCCGGCCACCGTGAGGAATACCCGATGTCCGCGAGCGTCGTGCTCGTCCGTCTCGCGCCGAACCAGCTCCGCAGCCTCGAGACGCTGCAGCAGCCCAGTCACGTTGCTCTTGGCGGCGAGCAATCTATCCCCGAGGTTTCGTTGAGACAGACCCTCGTCGCGCGCAATGGCAAGCAAAGTCTCGTATCTAGCAATGCTCAATCCGAGCTCCCCGAGTCGGGCCGTCAACAGCCGTTGGCACTTGCTGTAGGTCTTGGCGACTTCGACCCAAGAGGCGTATTCGGGGATTTCGTCGAGTGTTCGGATTGTGGTTTTCGTCATCGGGACTCAAATAGTTCACTTGCGAACCATTGCGCGCAGTCCTAGGTTAGTTCGCATACGAACCATTCGCAAGGAATACCGATGTCCAACGTCCTCACTTTCGATGCCGAGTCCACACCGGTCGACCGGCGCCGCCTCTACGAGCTCAGCCCACCTAGCCCCGCCCTCAGGTATCTCGAAGCGCGCGCGCTCGTCGAAATTGCATCCCTGCTTCCGAATGCACCGGGGCTTCTAGGCGAGCCACGCGGCGACGGTCGCAAGGTCATTCTCATGCCTGGCTTCCTCGCGGACGACCGTTCGATGTGGCCGCTTCGGCGCTTCCTCTCTTTTCTGGGCTACGACGCGCGCGGCTGGGGGTTGGGTCGGAACACCGGTGACCCGGAAGCGCTCGCCGACGCCCTAGTCGCTCGGCTGGACTCGTCCGAGCTCGGCGACGAGCGCATCACCCTCCTCGGTTGGAGCCTCGGCGGCGTCGTCGCTCGGCTCGTCGCGATGCAACGCAAAGAGTTGGTCCGCGAAGTGATCACGCTCGGCACGCCTGTCGAAGGGGGCCCGAAGTATACGGCGGCGGGATCCATCTACGCCGAGAAGCGAGGGCTCGACCTCGACGAGTTCGAACAGCGCGTTCACGAGATGAACCAAGAAGGTGTCGGCGTGCCGCTTACCGTGATCTACAGCCGCACGGACGCCATCGTCAGCTGGCGAGCTGCGATCGATCGATACAACCCGCAGGCAAAGCACGTGCAAGTGCCGGGCTCGCACGTGGGCCTTGCCTTCAGCCCGCGCGTCTGGCGCATCGTCGCTCGTACCTTGCATGCGTCGAGGGGTGAGGCCGAATGCAGGCGATGACCGCGTCGGGGTGCTGAACGCGAATCTGCTCCAGAAGCGAGGCGTAGGCGGCCACGAGCTCAGCCGGGAGGTCGCCGTCGATGAGGTCGTTCGCGCCAGCCGAAACGAACACCGCATCGGCGGGGCGGATGGTCCCGGTGCTGCCGGCCTCGGTCGCGATCACACGATCGTAGAACACCGGCAGTGGGTCGGCACGGCCATCTTCGCTGCGGACTACGCCCTTCCCCCCCAACGCCACGGTGCTGAGCCCGGCGTCGACCGCCCGCGCCGCAACAGCGCCCCAGCTCAAGGAGGCGCAGACCAGTACATCGCGGCGGCGCGGGGCACGGCGAAATCAAAAAGGCCCTGTCCGCGTGGTCCGCAGCGCGATTTCTTTTCGATCTTGCCTTGTTGACCAGGACGCTCGCTTGGCTTCCTGTCCGAAGGGGTTGAGGGGTTGCCGCCGGGTGCGATCGTCACCAGAAGTGTTTGATGATGAACACACGCAACACGGTGCCCCTAGCGATTCTAGCCGTCGCGCTGACGGTGGGCTGTGCCGAGAGCAGCAGCAACACCCCGACGAGCGTGGCTGAAGCGTTCTACGAGGAGATGGCAGCTGGCAACATCGAAGCGGCCAAGAGTCTCTCCACGCCCGAGACGGCTGAAATGTTGGACTACATCGCGGCGACACACTGCACGGAGATGTTTCATACGATTGCCGAAGGCGGAGCGTCGGAGGCTCTCGTCGACGAGAGCACCGCGCGCGTGCGCTTCGTGCAAGGCGGCGGCTTCGCCACCGTGCCCCTCGTGTGGATCGACGGTGAGTGGAAAGTCGACTTTGCAACGATGATGAAGGCGCACATGAAGCCAGAGCCAGTGCGATTAATGCTCTGAGTCCCGTTCGAGAACAGAAATCAGACTCTGGATCTTCGCTTCCGCCGAGAGCGAGGAGTGGCGGGAGGCCGGCATTTTCTTCGACCTCAGCGGAGCCATCGTACCTCTCTCTTCGCCCATAGGGATCACGGCAAACGCCCGCTTGCGCGGTACTAAATCTTAGGTCGCCTCAGACGCGAACGAGTAAGGGCGCCTGTAGTTCCCCATCCACTTCGCCCAGGTCCGTCTATATACTGTCCATAAAATGCTTGACTAAACTTGGACAACACCTAGATGTAGACCATGGAACACTCTCCCTCTTCCTCCACTCCTCTTAAACCGCTGCGATCCGGCATCAGCGCCTTGGCGAAATCTAAGATGTTCTTTTTCGCGGCCGCCGGCATTTCCTATGCCCTCTCGATTTACCTGTGGTTTTCGGGCGAACGCGAACGGGGCTTGTTCGTGGGCATCTGGGTGCCCTCGATCCTCTCCGCCGGAGCGCTGCTTCTTGCGGGAGCGCGCGATGAATGACCTCGACCTTCTCGTCGCCGGGGCGATGGTGAGCTTTATCGCTGTCGCGGGCGCGTACGTGGCGATTCGACACCGCGCCAACGAGATGCCGGTTGAATCCTTCCAAAGGTCGGACGAGCAGGGCGCGAACCCCCCCCGCGGTTCGGCCGCAGGTGGACGCGATGTGATCGATGCGTAGCCAGGATGCCCTGATTCCACGACCCCCTGACTCCACGAAATCCGCTACGGGTGGATGGGCGTCGCTTTTCGACATGCTCCCGTCGAGTGCCGCGCTCGGCTCTCCCAGCAGCATCGCCCGTCAGAGTTTTGAGCTCTTGTCGAACGCGGCCAACACGCGGCGGTTCCACTCGGTTCTGGCGAGCGCGCAGTCCCACCGACACGACGCTAGCGTTCCCGGCCTCATCAACCATCGCAACCCTCCACTGCCCACGAACCCCGACAAGATGTCGGGCTCCCAGCGTCGTTGGCTTGGCCAACTCGCGCTCGAGCTCTAGTTCACGCAGATCTTTCGAAGCAATGTGGCGGTCGTTGATCCGTGGCCTTCCAGTTTCGGCGTCGAAGAGACGAGCGATTTGATCAGTGAGCTTGTCAGAATGCTCTCCGTGGTCCTGCTGACGCCAAGGGCCGACACCCGCTGACACGGTCTCTTTGGCGGAAGCTTCTCCATGTTTCGCCTGGAAGCGTTGCCTGAGCCGCTGCGTGCGCTAAACCTCGAAAAGCGCCAGAGTAGCCGGCGATTGCCAGCGCGCGGAAGGAGCCTCCCTTGAATACCATCGTTGCCATTGCTCAAGTCGTGGTCGCGCTCGCCATTGCCAACGTGTGGATCCTTCGATACGGAAAAGCGACCAGCTGGAGGGGCGGTGAAGCAACGAACATGAGAGAGGAGTTCTCCGTCTACGGTCTGCCGGACTGGTTCATGTTTACGATCGGTGTCCTGAAGATCTCTCTCGCCGCGCTTCTCCTCGTCGGCCTTTGGGTGCCTGGACTTGCGAAGCCAGCCGCCACGGGCTTGGCCCTGCTCATGATCGCTGCCATCGCGATGCATTTCAAAGTGGGGGATGCGCCCCTAAAGTCGCTCCCGGCTTTCTCCGTGCTTTTGCTCTGCGCGCTGATCGCGCTTGCGTAGACTTCGGTGAAGAGCTCTGGACGAGCCTGCAGGTAGGCGGCCCTCACATCGAACGCCAAATCGGGCGATGCGAGAAGCTCGTGCAGCGATGCTAGGTAGATGCCGAACGCCATGAAGTTGCGGTGAAGCCCCGGCTGCCGCGCCCCGCGGAGAGCGACAATGTCGCGAAGGGTGGCCTGCAGACCGGTCTCGGTGAATCGCACGCTTCGTGGATTTCCTTCGCCGAGATGACGCAACAAGACCGCGCCTGCCGCCCCAAGCCCGAGGCGGTCGAGCCCCGACCGAAACCGCGCGTTGTCGTCCGAGAAGAAACCCGCATACACGGCTCTCACCGCGCCTGAGAAAACGGGATCCCATCTAAGGTAGATCGGGCGGGGCACCCAGATCGCGTCTCCTGCTTGATCGATACCGAAGCGAGATGGCGGCAGCAACCCACCCACGTTGGCGTCCGCCGTCGTGGGTGAGGCTATCCGCCAGATTTGGCGTCGCAAAGCATGGGCATCACAGGTCCCTGGTGTTGGCCCGGTTCATGCTGAGGATCCGTGCATGACCCAGCCCCGGCTCGTAGTCCCCGGCGATACCTTGATGATCACTCGACGCACACTTCTCCGCCATCATCTCTTCCGACCCGATTCGGACATCCGGCAGCTCTATCTTTACACCCTTGCCATCTGCGCCCGGCAGTTCGGCATCCTCGTGCATGCTGTCACCCTGATGTCCACACACGAGCATCTGATCGTGACCGATTCGCAAGGGCGCTACCCTGAGTTCCTGCGCCGCCTCCATCGCCTGGTATCCCTCGGCACCAAGGTCCTTCGCAAATGGGAAGGGCCCACGTGGGAGCCTGAGCAATCCTCCGTGGTGCGTCTGTTGACCGAGCGAGCGGTCGTGGAGAAGCTAGCCTACGTTATGGCGAATCCGGTCAAAGCAGGCCTGGTGCGCTACGCTCGAGACTGGCCCGGCATCACCGTACTCCCCCACGAGCTTGGGCGGCGCACGTGGACCGTGAAGCGCCCAGAAGCCTACTTCAGCGCCCGCAATCCACGGTGGCCCGATACGATCGAGCTCACAGCCACGCTGCCACCGAGTCTGGAGCGCGACTACGGCGCGCAAGCAGTTCGAAAGGCTGTCCAAGAGGAACTTGGGCACCAGGAACGGCTGGCTGTCCAAGAGATCCACAAGCGTGGCTGGCGCATTTTGGGAGCGAAGCGCGTTCGTCGTCTTTCGCCGTATCGACGAGCGAAGAGCCTTGAGCTGCTTCGAGATCGAAACCCCACCTTCGCGGTCGGGCGGGGTCAGAGGAAGGCGTTCTTCCAAGCCGTAACCGAGCTTCGGGCGTTTCGGCACGCCTACCGAGAAGCGCTCGAGCAGTGGCGCGCAGGGCTCCGGAGCGTGGTGTTCCCGCAGGGCACCTGGTGCATGTGCCAAGTACACGGCGCAGTCGTCCACGCCTAGCCGACTCACTTGGATCGGGATCCCCCAACGGGTTGCGATCGACGTCGGCTCATGCACCGATGCGCTCAATCCTGTCACCGGGCATCGGGGCGACACGCCGGACGCCCGGTGTTAGCTGCTGCTCGCGGTTGGTTGGGGGTCAAGCATCACTGTGATGCGTGCGCTGCTGCACTTCCCGGCACCCCTTGTCGCCCCAGGGGCACACTTTCTCAACGCCCAACCTCGGTGGGGCCTCGTCCACGCGCGTCGACTAGAACTGCCGCGTCTCTCCAATCTTCAGCAGCCAAGCCTCGTCCTCGCCGAGGCGGGTTTGCTCTGCCGCCTTCTTGAACCTCTTCGGGGGCTCGTCGAGGGGCTCATCGGAGAGGTCGAACGTGCCGTAGTGCATGGCCAAGGCGCGGTCGGCCCGCAGATCGAGCGCTGCCTGGATCGCCTCTTCCGGATTCATGTGTGAGGCTTTCATCATATCGACGGGCTCGTAAGCGCCGATCGGCACAGCCGCGAGATCAAACGGCCCGAGTGCCTTAGAAATCTTAGTGAATCCATCGAAATAGCCTGTGTCGCCGGCGAAAAAGAAACGTCGCTCGTCTCCAATCACCGCCCACGAGGACCAGAGCATTTCGCGGTCGTCACCGAATCCACGCTTGCTCCAGTGCTGCGCCGGTAGGCAGTAGACGCGAACCCCCTCGTGCTCGATCGAGTCTCCCCAGTCGAGCTCTTCCACGTTCGCGACGCCATTGTCGCGAAGCAGCGAGCCGTTGCGTAGTGGGACGAAGAACCGGGTCTCGGGGTCGCGCTCAGCAAGCGCCACTAGGCTGGGTATGTCGAGATGATCGTAGTGGTTGTGGGACACGACGACGAAATCGATCGGAGGCAGGGCTTCGAGCGCCACCCCCGGCGGCAAGAATCGTGTCGGCCCCGCGAAGGACACCGGGCTCGGCGTGTCGGACCAGATGGGGTCGGTGAGAAATGTCACATGGTCCATCTGCACGAGGAGAGTGGCATGACCCACCCAGGTGACCGTGGGTTCGCTGTGCTTCGCGTTCTCGCGCAAGAACGCACCATCGTTCTGGACGCTTGCTGGAATCGTTCCAGTGCGTTCGATAAAAGCACCCTTCAGGCGTCGCCAGAAGAAGGGCAGCCGCGTCGAGAGGCTGCCGTGCGGTAACTGACCAGCGAAGTTGGCGAAGCGGTCCTCGCTGTCCCGGGGAGCAGGACCGATCTCACCGCCTGCGGACTCAGCCGAGACCGCCGCGACGAGGCCGAGGCCGGCGAGCCCGGCGGCGCGGGCGAATGTCTTCTTTGTCGTAGCCATCGGCCTGAACTCTGGAGCCCGAGCATGGGGTCCGCCAGACTACTGTTCCGCATTGATCCTGGGTCTCGCAGTCGCCGCTTTCAGAGTGCTCTGCTCGCTTGAAGGTGCGCCCAACCCCGGCGAAGACGGATTCTGGGACGCACATTTTTCGGAGAGCCGGTGACCAGCTTTGGAGTGAGACTGCGAGGCGGCAGCAGATACTGAGCTCAAAGCAAAAAGGAACCGCACCCCTCGACGCGAAGTTGGACCAATTTTCCGCTTTCATTGAAGGGTGGAGACACCCCCACGGACAACCCCACCGTGGTTGGCGTTGCGGTGCCTCGCGGGTCGGATTCCCTTGTCCTCTCCATCATGGCGCCCGACGGCGGCTCGGCGAAGCACGCCAACCTGGGTGGTTCGCGGGGTGAGTTCGCGGGGCGAGGTTGCGTCACCCTTCCAGCGCTCGAGATCGTCAGCCGCGCTCGGCTTCGTCGAACACGTAGGAAGACAAAACCCAACCTGGGAAGGTTTGCAGAACACGTAGGAAGACAAAACCCAACCCGGGAAGGTTTGCACCGCTAGGCCCTACTCCCTCAAAGCCCTTGGCAGGTTGGGCAGAGGTAGAGGCGTCGGGAGGCGACGCTGAGTTTCTCGACCTCGGTCCCACATCGATAGCAGGGCTTGCCCGCGCGACCGAACACGGCGTGGCGGTAGTCCCTTCGCCTGAAGCCTTTCTTCTTGAGCTGAGCGACGCGATGCGGCGCGTTGGTGATGCCGCCAAGCTTGTACGCACGCGCACCCACGGCGAGAGTCTCGGCGGCCAGCTTTCGCTGCTCGGCAGCCTCGAGGTCGCTCGGCCGTTGCGTGGGATGCGCCCGCGCAAAGTAGAGAATCTCGGAGCGCAGATAGTTTCCGATGCCGGCAACGAAGCGCTGATCAAGATACAGGCCGCCTAGGGTGCGGTTGCGAAACCGGCCTCCCCTGAGCCGCGCGACCAACGACTGGGGCGAGAGGTCACGGCTCAACAGGTCCGGGCCAATTCGGCTCAAGAACGGATGCTCCCCGAGCCCACGCTCGTCCAGCACGGCGATCTCCGAAGCGCTGTACAAGAGCGCGCTGGCCTCGGCGGTATGAAGGGCGACACGCAGCGAGCGATTAGTCTTTGGGTAGCTCTCGCGCGAGCGCACAAACCAGCGTCCATAGAGCTGGTTGTGCGAATAGAGCGAGAGCCCGTGCTCGAAGTGAATCAACATCGCCTTGCCTCGCGTTTCGAGTTCGACCACTCGACGCCCACTGAGCTGTGGCGCGAAGTGCTCGAGCCTCGGGAGCCCGAACCAAACCCTCTCGACTACCTGACCTGTGAGCTTGGCGGCAATCTTGTCAGCGGCGCGTCGAATCTCAGGACCTTCAGGCAAGGGTGCTCATACTTTCAGCTCGCCGCGTGGATGCGATCGGCTCATCTCGCCATGAGCTCGATGGCGCGTGGCAGCATGTCTGCGCAATCGCCGGACAGCTTGTGCGTGGCGAGGTGATCGGCCCGAGTGGTCCCGCGATTGACGATGACGAGTGGCTTGCGGGCAGCGCGCGCGGCGACCGCGAAACGGTAGCCGGAGTAGACCATGAGCGAAGAGCCGATCACGAGGAGCGCGTCGGATTTCTGGACGTGCTGGTGAACGGCGTCAACCCGGTCCGTGGGCACCGACTCACCGAAGAAGACCACATCGGGTTTGAGCACGCCGCCGCAGCGCGGGCAGTCGGGGACGACGAACGATCGGAAGTCCTGCCGTGAGAGTTTTGTGTCCCCGTCCGGCGCGTGCCCGCGCACGTCCGCCCGCCAGCCGCGGTTCGCATCCTGAAGCTCCCGCTGAAACGCATCGCGGGAGATGATCTGTCCGCAGCCGAGGCAGCGAACCCGGTGAAGGACGCCATGAAGGTCGATGACCTCGCGGCTACCCGCCCGTTGATGAAGTCCGTCGACGTTTTGTGTGACGAGGCAGGAGACATGGCCCCGATTCTCCAATGCGCTGAGCGCGCGGTGGGCCGCGTTCGGCTTCGCGCGGGAGATTCGCTCCCATCCACCGAAGCTTTGGGCCCAATACCGCTGACGGTTGCCGAGCTCGCGCACGAACTGTGCGTAGCGCATCGGCTCCCTGTGCTTCCATCTCCCGTCGTCGTCCCGGTAATCGGGAATCCCGGAGGCGGTGCTGCAACCTGCTCCGGTGAGGATCGTGATCCGAGGGTGCTGCGCGACGAAATCCGCAAGCCTCCGAGCAGAGTTGCGCCGACGAAGCGAAACGGAGTCGTTTCGAAACTCGCTCGTCATCGCGTTGCTAAGCGTCCCCAGCGGGGAGATGACACCGGATGGCGTCTCGAATGGCTTCGAGCCATTCCTCGGCCAGGATCCCGAAACGCTCCCCTCGCGCAGCCTCGTTCTCCTGGATTTCACGCTGCCGCATCGGCATTCCGTCGACGAGGTGAAACACGACCCCGGGCAAATCCGCCGTCTCCGAGCTCCACTGGCCCTTCACCCCGCCATCCTTCCCGATCAGTGTGACTCGACCTCGAGCCCGCCTTTCGATCTCAGGCGCGAGCCGGAGGCTGACCCGCCTCCGGGGTCTTGGAAACTCCTGAAAATAGCCGGGGTCTCCCTTCCGGAAGAGCATGAGATTTCGCTCTGACAAGGCGGTCGAGTGCGCGGCCCAATCCGCCCGATCCGGGGGTGACTCCTTCGTGTCGAGAAGAATCACGCGATGCTTCCACCGAAGCGATTCGAGCGTCACGAGGTCCTCCGCCTTCGCAGAGGCAACGAGCCAGCAAGCCAGAACCAGCGAGGCCGCACCGAGGATGGTTCGCACCCCTCATGTCTCGAGCCGGACCGTCCCGATTGCAAGCCCGGCTACGGCGTCGACGATTTTTCGTGAGCTCTGCGATGGGGAGTGCAGGATTGGAGGTCGACATGACGCGACATGTGGTCTGCAAGGAGTCGGACCTTTCGATGGGCCAGAAAAAGGCGTGCAAGGTCGGGGATACGAGCTCTCTTAGCCCATCGGGCTCACCGCAGACGCCCGATCGCGTGGTACTCGCTCGTTGTGTCAACTTGCGACCCACCGCTAGCCTGCGTTCGGCTCGCCCATCTGCGTCTCCACTCCGTCTCTCTGCATCTCGCAACCACCTCCGAACGCAGCACGAGGTTGGCAAGCTCGCGCACGATGAGTTGCACTTCCAGATGACGGTTCTGGTGCATGCCTGCAGCAGCATTTCGCTGACCGCCAGAGGCAGGAACCCAAGGACCAAGAGGCTCCAAACGTCGGATCGGGCGAGCTGCGCCGTAGCTGCGAGTGACTGCGATCATCAATGGGGGGTGGGCGATCCGAACGCGATAGGCGGCGAGATTAGCCCTCGCGCCGCGGCGCAGCGCGTGCGCAGACTCATCGTCCCTGCCGGCCGTCGGCCGTCACTTTCGGTCGCCCAATCGGCGTCTTGGGCAGGCGACCCACTCTAGCTTCGCCTGTCTGATCTACATGCGTGATGAGCTCCTCACCCCCGATGGCCCGCAGCATGTTCTTGAGTTTTGCCACTTGAACGAAGAGGTTGTTCTCTGGGTAGAGGCCCTCCCGATGGATCGGGGGCTTGGCATGCTCTCCGCGCAGTCGCTTCACAAACTCGGGAAAGAACACCGACCGCATCGGTTGAATTGCCTCGAGCTCCTCACGAATCGGATCGCGGTGATCTCGGCCTAGCACGTCGGTTTCCTTGGCTGACTCATAGACATTTGCGGCAAAGAGATCCCAAACACCAAATCATCGAGACCATGGAGCGGAAGGAACTCATTGATCACGGGACTGCGGCCATCTTGGCGCTGGCCGAGCCGAATGGTGCCCATCTACGTGAGCGACCCAATTGGCTGCCCCAAGCCCTTGCGCGCGAGAATGCAACCCGCGACAAAGGTCGTCGCGACGGCCCCCATTCCGGGAAGTAGGACGCCGAGCCTGCCGTCGGGCGGATCCCAGGAAGGACGTTTCATGGGCCAGGCGTAGCATTCCGTCTACCCGCAGGTCTATCCGCCGGTAGCGAGTCGCTCTTCGGCCATTCGCAAGAGCTTCACACGGCCGACCTTGCCAGTCGCGTTCAGAGGCATTGCGGCCAGGAACACGATTTCCTCGGGCGCTTTGTAGCCGATGCGATCGCGGGCAAAGCTTGTGAGGTCGGCACTGGAGGGCCGCGAAGCGCCTTCCTTCAGGGTCACGTAGGCTCGTACGTTCTCGCCGTGCACGAGGTCGTGAATGCCAACGACCCCGGCTTCTGCGACCGACCGGTGCTCGGTCAGCGCTTCCTCCACCTCTCGGGGTTGGCTTGGGAGCGAATCCAGAGTCGCCCGGCCGTGCCTACCGGCACTTCGGCACCCGAATCATCACGGAGTGACACTTCGTATCCGGGCATGGGTTTGCCGATGGAGCCCAGTCGGTTTTCGCCGTCTGGTGGATTGATCGTCGTGAGGCCCATCTCCGTCATCCCGTAGCTTTCATCGATCTGGAATCCGGAAATCGCGCTGAACTCGCGTTCGAGCTCCGCGGAGACCTTGTCGCCGCCGGAGGAACACAAGCGAATCGAAGCGAAGTCGCTCGAGTCTGCGTCATGGTCCCGGACCAGGGCAATCAAGGCCGCTGGCAACATCCACAGTATGCTGGGCTGAAACTCTCGCAGCAGCGGCAAAATCTCAGCGCCATCGCTGCCGCGTCAGGGTCCGGCGTTGGAAAGGTTGCAGCGCGTTGCGGCTCTCGAATCAACTCTTCGTAGTGGCGGCTGGCACCGTCGTCGGTTTTTTAGCGAACGACACCTTTGGATAGTCTATTTCCGAGCTTGCGGGCGGCGACATCCTCGTCACGTTCGGCATGATGCAGCAGCAACGAAGCACCGCTGACTTCCAAAGCATGACCGATTTCCGGGGCCATGTACCGATAGTTCAACGGCGTCGCCACCAACCCTGCCTTCATACAGGCCAGGTAGTGAGTGACCAAGGCCGGCCGATTCGGCATGAGCGAGGCGACGCGATCGCCTGGTCGCAGACCGAGTCGGAGATACTGGGCCGCCAGCCGATTGCTGCTCTCAGCGAGCTCTTGCCAGCTCGTCTGCGTCTTGATGGAAGCCAAGGCAAGTTGGTCGGGGTTCGCCTCGAGGCCACGCTCCAATGGATCGGCGGCTGGATCGATCTCGATCAGTGTTGGTCGGGCAACAGGCATCGCGTTCTCCTGAAAGCAAGATGATGTTACAAGACCTTGAGCCTCGCCTTCCAGGCTCTAGAACGAGTTCGAGGGATAGAGAAGATGAAAGCAATGGTCGTTCGACAAGCCGGTGGGCCCTTCGAGTTGGAGGAGCGTGACATTCCTGCCCCGGGGCCTGGCGAGATTCGCATCAAGGTCGAAGCCTGCGGGATTTGTCACAGCGATGCTTTCGTGAAGTTCGGGCAGTTCCCAGGGCTTCAGCTTCCGCGGTCCCCTGGGCACGAGGTGGCTGGCGTCATCGACGAAGTAGGCGAGGGCGTCGATGTGTTCTCCCCCGGGGAGCGCGTCGGGGTGGGCTGGCACGGCGGCCACTGCTTCAAGTGCGACCCGTGCCGGCGGGGCGACTTCATCAACTGCCAAAACCAGCAAGTCTGCGGCATCAGCTATGACGGGGGCTATCAGGAGTACATGGTGTGTCCCTGGCACGCCGCCGCGCGCATCCCGGATGCGCTCGCTGCGGCAGATGCAGCCCCGCTACTCTGCGCCGGCATCACGACATTCAACGCGCTTCGCAACAGCGGCGCAAAGCCTGGCGACGTCGTGGCGGTACAGGGCGTGGGCGGCCTTGGTCACCTCGCGCTTCAGTACGCGAGGCGCATGGGCTTTCACACCGTGGCGCTCTCGCGCGGCAAAGACAAAGAAGAGCTTGCTCGCAAGCTCGGTGCACACACGTACATCGATGCCACGTCGCAAAACGAGGTCGAGGAGCTCCAGAAGCTCGGGGGCGCCGACGTGATCCTGGCGACCGCGCCGAGCGGCAAGGCCATCGAAGGCGTGCTCAATGGATTGAGCGGTCGAGGGAAGCTGATGCTCGTCGCTGCCGCACCCGATCCGTTTTCGGTCAACGCTTTTGCGATGCTCTCGGGCAAGCAGGTGCATGGCTGGCCGAGCGGTACCGCCATCGACAGCGAGGACACGATGCGGTTCTCCGCGCTGACCGACGTTCGCCCGCAGATCGAGCGCTTCCCACTCGAGGGTGCGAACGAAGCGTTTGCCAAAGTGATGGACAACTCGATTCGCTTCCGCGCCGTGCTCGACATGTCGATCTAGACAGGCCCGCGGATAGGTCTATCCGATGGGTTGGCTGCAGCGACGGGTCGCGAGCCGAGAGAGAGCGTGCGCGCGTCTAGTAAACAATTACGTATGTTTGGGAAACAATTACGTACAGACGCATGCCCCGATCGGACCTAGCTTACTAGTGCGAGAAAAAAGGCGGTTGATGGTCATCTCGTTGGACGTCTCGCGAAAGGGGGCACCATGTTGAAAACCACGCGTCAATCGAGCACGTGGAGGACCTTCGGGTTGGTGTTTGCCATCGCGTTGGCACCCTCGTTGCTCCAAGTAGACCAGCCGTGCATGCACCTCCAAGGCGAGGCGCGACTCGCGGCGCTCGCCATCGAGGTCGACGGTGAGGACATGATCGCGTTCAGCGCTGAACAGGCGACGTATGAGGTCATGCTCCCGGAGTCCCACGAGGCGATCGTGGTTCGGGCCGAAGCCATGGATCCAGAAGCCGCGGTGACGTACAACATGACCGACGGCTGTCCGCCGCCGATCGAGTTCGGCGACATCGGGACCGGTGGAGGCGAGGTTGAGCTCGAAACGATGCCTGATGGACACACCTTGCTGAAGGTCTGGGTACACGCGCCGGAGGGTAAGGCGAAAGACTACACAGTCTTCTTCACGCAGCCTGCGCTCTGCATCTAGATACCCATTGGGTAGCGACACACAGGCGACCCGATCACCCAGCGTGGTCGGGTCGTCGTGCGTTCGCGGCCAAATGCTGCAGCGGATCTGCTCGCCAGCACCGACGACACGAGCGCCCTTGCCGTCTATGATTTGACGGTTCGGGTCGGGCTCTTGCTCCTCCTGGACTCCTCGGTGTACATATCGGCTCTGGGTGTGCGGGCAAGCGCCAAGGTGAGGTGGTGGTTTTGATGCGATTGATGATCTTTGTGGCGGCGCTCGGCTGCGTCGTGTCGGCGTGTAGCAACGACTCGGACGGCGGGTCGCAGACGCTCATGGCGGGCGCTGCGAGCTTCAGCATTCTTCCGACGGTCGGCGATGGGCGCGATTATCTCGACGACGTTCCAGGGTGGCCGCCGCGTGAAGAGGTCGATCCGGACGACCCCGGCGTGTTCATCGAGGAGTGGGACCAAGGGGAGGTGGACGTCGGCAACGGTCGTGACGATTCCGCGTGGGTGCACGACGATCTGCGCACGACCGCATTGGCGCTTTCGCTCGGGGAGGAGCGCGCCCTCCTCATCATGGCCGACACCTATTCGTACTTCGGCTCCGATATCGCCGTGATGCTCGAACGCGTGCGACCTCTCTTGCCAGCTGAATGGTCGGAGGCGCCAATCCTGGTTTCGGCGACACACAACCATCACGGGCCGGACACGGCCTTCAGCATCAACGACGACTGGTTCTCCCTCATGGCGGATCAGCTCGCGGCGGCGGCGGTGGACGCGGTTGCGGCCATGCAGCCGGCAACCATGTCATCGGCCGTTGGCGATCATGGATACGGGGCGGATGACGTACGGGACCCGATCATCCGCAACACGCTGCTGAACGTGTTGGCCGTCGATGCAGAGGAAACCGGAGAGTCGATTGCCACGCTGGTTCAGTGGACCGGTCACCCGGAGTCGACGCTCGGATGGACCCCTCCAGCCGACGCGGCGAATCTCGAGGCGGCTTGCGCCGCCAAGGGCTGGACGGATGGGGACTGCACGGCGAACGGCCGCTACCTCACCGCCGACTACCCGGGCGTGCTGCGTGAGCGCCTGCGAGCAAGCCGAGGCGGCGAAGTGCTCTACTTCAACGGGCCCCTCGGTAGCCAAGTTGGGCCGGGCAACGCTCCAACCTGGGTCGTCGACGAGGATCACCCGGTCGGCGACGGGCTCACGGTCCCCGAGGGCGCGGTACCGCTCACCGAATGCGAGGACCGGGACCCCTACCTCTGCCGAAGCTTCGCGAAGACCGAGTCCATCGGCACCGAGCTCGCCAACGCCGTGAGCGCCGCGATGGCGGAGGCCAAGCCTGTCGACGTCACCGAGCTGAGCGTCAAGATAGAGAGCTTCTACACGCGCCTGACCAACATCGGTTTCCGGGTTCTGATCGCGGACGAAGATATCGGATGGTCGACTCCGATTCTCTACAACTGCACCGAAAAGCCCTTCAGCGACGACAACTGCGTCGAGGATGGCGGAGAGATCATCGACGACGACTTGCTGGCAGTCCTGGGCAGTCAGATCGCCAAGGGCGACGTCATCGAGTCGCAGGTGGCTCACGTTGATCTTGGCAACGTCGGCATTCTGTTCATGCCGGGCGAGCTACCGCCCGAGCTCGTCAAAGGGCTGCCCGATGATTTCGAAACCGCGGCGCCCGAGAAGTACTACCGTGAGCCGCATCTGCACGCGGTGGGCGCGGACTACCAGATCCCGGGCCACTTGCTCGCGCTGGTCGACGAGGAGGTGACGCTCACCGTAGGGCTCGGTGGGGACCAGATCGGGTACTTCGTTCCGGTCTCGGACTACCGACTCAAATGCCTTCCCGAGGCGCTGCTGTTCGCGTTTCCAGCGACTTGCGAGGACCTCTACGCCCGAGGCGTCATCCAGGGTGAGGACTGGATCAGCGGCGATGTTTGCCAGCGAATCACCGACGATGAATCGGCCCTCGAGGCCTACGGGGACGACGCCGCCGCGGTGGCCGGGCTCTGCCGCTACGGACAAGCGCTCGGACGCGAGATCGACGAGCCGGACGGTCACTACGAGGAAACCAACGCTGCGGGCTGGGACATGGTCGACGACCTCTGGGAAGCGGCCAAGCGCATGTTGCAGAACTAGAAGCGACCACGAGCGAAGCCGAACGCTAATCGCTCGGGGGGCAGTAGATTTCGAATTCCTCTGCTGTGAGTACCTTCCCGAGCTCCGGCCTGGCGGGCAGCGCCTGGCGAAGCAATCTCGAAGGATCAGGGCGCGCGCGTCAGCGAGAGATGTCCGGAAGTTCCGTCGTCGGCATTCTGTCGGCCACGAACTCTGCAATCTCGTTTCGTGCCGCGGCTCCAGCTTCATCGTCGGTCGTGTCTCGGTACATGGCGATGACCCGCGCGGACTTCTGATGATCGCTCAACATCGTGTCCTCGGAGATGTGAAGGAGGTGCCGCCGTAGTTTCTGAAGGGAGAGAAGTGTCTGCTTCGCCCTCCAGCGTTCCAATAGCTCCTCACGGAAGGCTGCCGTTCCCTCGAGAAACCACTTCTTCTCAACGCGGTATGGGTCTTCGCCGCGCCTTCGCATCATGGCGTCGGTGAGGTCGAACCGAACGGTGCTGCCCTGGCGATATCCATCATCGAATACGACGGACCCATCCTTTTCGACGATTGCCTTGAATGCTCGGCCGCGATAGCGATAGGTCCCATCTCGATGACGCTGAAGCTTCGGCGCTTCGCGACGCGAAAGATGCTGCTTTTCGCCGAGGCCTCCCAAGTAGTTCGGCTTCTCCGGCTCGGTCGCGGGCCTCCCCTCTCCTTCGCCTGCGGAAGCATCGCTTGGCGCGGATTGCTCGAAGAGCACGAACGCTCGCGCAACACTTGCAGGGTCGAGGTCAGGTCGCGGTGTGGCCTCGGCGGGTTCGGGTGCCGTGGGTTCGGGTGCGGCGGGTTCGGGTGCGGTGGGCCGGTCAAACGAGGCTGGCGCACGAGGCCTTCGAGCCGCTTCTGTCGTCGCAACGGGTGCTCGATTCTTGGGCAAGGGAAGCTCTGGGCTCACCGGCTCCACGACGGCCGGCGAGGGCACCTCGACGACATCGAAGGTGAGGTCGATCGCACTCAGCTCCGGAACGGACGCTGCGCCGGGCTTGGCGCTCAGGGACGATAGGACGAGGACGTGAGCCACGACCGAAGCGACTAGGACGAAGATCCATCGTCTTCTCGGTTCTCGTCCCGGCGTTGGCACTCGGTTCATTTGGAGCTCCGCCACACGGCCGTCGACTACAAGGTCTCCGGAGCGCCGCTGCGGCAACGTTGCCATGAAACGGGGGGCGGCGCCCGCCGCCGAACTGGCGTGACGCTAGACTGCATCCCCGGATCGCACGCTGATAGCCATCAGCTCGGCGGTGGCGGATAGTGAACCGGCTGCAGGGTTGTGTCGTAGCTAGCGCTGCAGTTGCCCCCGAGGAGCAGGACGCCTGTCAGGTCGGCGACGGGCGGTTCGTTGCAATCGGGCAGCGTGCCCGTGCCCAGGATGAACGCAGTATCCTTCGAGCACGCTAGAGCGAAGACAGCGCATACGCAGATGATTCATTTCCTGACCATCTCACGCCACATTTGAACTACGTCACCAGACGGAGCCCCGACTTCGAAGTGGCGCTAGCCACAGGCGTTTCGGATCAGCTCCAAGGTGATGTCCCGCGCGTAGCTGTCCGGCAGATCCACGTCGTCTACCGTGAGCATCTGCTCCGGCTCTACAGCACGCGTCAACGTGGCTCCGTAGAGGAGACCGATTGGCAGATGATTGGGTTCGTCGCGCAATCGCACCGCGCTGCCCCGCACCTGAAAGCTGCCGATTCCCGTCTCGATGCGCTCTCCAGCTTGCAGGCTTCTCTTTGCCACTGCTGCAACGCCAACAGTTGGTGCGGCAGAGTTGCTCAGAAGCACTGGCTGCCCCTGGATAGCGCGCCGAAGCGTGTTGGGGATCTCGAGCGCGCAGAGGTGGTATGGCCGAACGAAGGTGTAGAAAGGACCCTCTCCCATTTTGAGTGCGGCCAACACAGGACGCTGTGATTCGGCGATCGTGGCGATGACGAACACACCTGGCGCTTGTCCGGGGACGATCGTGAAATCCGCAATGGGCCGGCCGAGCTCGACTGCAGCTTCGGCGAGAGCGTGTGTTGCATCCTCGACCCTATCGCTTCGGACCGCCAACAAGCCCGGTTTCGCGATGCTCGCGCCAAAGGCGTTCGCGACGAACGCCTGCTCGATCTGTACTTTCGTACCGTCGGTGAACGAGGTGGTTTGCTGGACTCGAAAGCCTTGCCTTTCGGACCAATACTGCATGTCCTTGAGGCTCGGATTCGGATTCAGGAATCCTTTCATACTGCCGTACACCAGCGGCTGGAACCCCATGCCAGCGAGCTCATCGTGGAGTTGCGCCTGCACGCCTGGCTGGTCGCCGTTCGCTTCGGAGAGATAGCCTTTGCCATGGAAGTGCGAGCCGCAGGTCACATGGAACTCGGAGTTCATCGTGACCACTGGCAAGCCCGCCGCCAAAGTGTCTCGAACGACTTCGGCGGCGCGTATGGGGTCACCCGAGCACTCGACGACGATATCGGAACTATCGAGTAGCTCTTGCGTGGAATGAGTGAGTCGCACGTCTGACGGCACGTCTTCTATGCCGTCGAGTGCGCGGCGGGTCAGAGCGACGGAGACGTCGAGGTCGTCCATCAATCGAAGCGAGGCAAACAAGCGGCGCGCAATGAAGCCCGTGCCCACCACGCCAACACGAATCGGATATGAATCAGGAGGCATGGGCATGAAGAGAGCAGGCGCGCAGTCCGCGGAGCATGACTCTAAGCATAAGATACCGCCGAGGCAGAAGCACGAAGGGCCGAGGCTTCTTGCAGCCGGATGCCTGCCATCCCCGACGGGGGTCTGGCGAGACGACGTGTCACCGTCGCGGATACCCGCCGGACAAAGCGGCCAGAATTCTCTCTGATGCCCGCCCGTCGCCGTACGGGTTCCTCGCCTGAGCCATCTCCTGGTAGGCAGCGTCGTCGCTGAGCAGGCGCGCGACCTCCGAGTAGATCCGTTCTTCGTCGGTGCCGATCAGCCGAGCCGTCCCCGCCTCTACGCCCTCAGGCCTCTCGGTCGTCTCTCGCATCACGAGGACCGGCTTTCCGAGGGAAGGCGCCTCCTCTTGAACCCCGCCGGAGTCAGTCAGGATCAGATGGGCACGTCCCATTTCTTCGACGAAGCCACGATACTCGAGGGGCTCGACTAGCTCGATGCGAGGATGATCGCCCAGCAAAGGAAAGACCGTGTCTCTCACTGCCGGGCTCAGATGGACCGGATAGATGACCCGAAGATCCGAGAACTCAGCCACCAGGCGCAGCACGGCCTGGCAAATCTGCCTCATCGGCTCGCCTTGGTTCTCCCGACGATGCGCGGTGAGGAGCAGACGCCGCTCACCCGCTAGCTTGGGAGCGGTCTCCCCGGCTCGCGACCCGAGAACCAGAAACAGGGCGTCGATGCCTGTGTTGCCGGTGGTCCAGACGTCCTCTTCGCTCACTCCTTCACGCAGCAGCCTCTCGCGCGCCAGCGTCGTCGGCGCGAAGTGGGCATCCGCGATCTGCGTCGTCAGCCTTCGGTTCATCTCTTCGGGAAAGGGGTGGCGCTTGTCGTATGTTCGAAGGCCGGCTTCCACGTGAGCCACTGGGACCTGTTGGTAGAACGCTGCCAATGCGCCGGCGAGAGTGGTCGTGGTGTCGCCCTGAACGACGACCCAATCCGGCTTCACCTGGCCTATGACGTCGTGCAGGCCGTCGAGCGCCGCGGTCGTTATGTACCGCAAGTCCTGAGCGGGTTTCATGATGTCCAGATCGAAGTCGACCGCGATCTGAAACACACCAAGCATCTGCTGAAGCATCTCCCGATGCTGGCCTGTGGTGACGACGAAGGTGTCGAATTCGTCCGGCCGACTGCGAGCCGCGATGACCAACGGCGCGAGCTTGATGGCTTCTGGGCGCGTGCCCATGACGCTGAGGATCCGTGTCTTGCTCGTCATGTGCGCTAGTTGGAAGAGCCGCGAGGCTCAGAGCGACCAACGCTCCTCAGCAGGTGAAAGATGAACTGGGTGTTGGTGACCAAGTATCGTTTCCAAAGCCGGCGGGGTTCTTGGAGCAGTCGAAAAAACCATTCCATCCCGATGCGTTGTAGCCAAACTGGCGCGCGACGCGTCGCACCCGCGATTACGTCGAAGCTACCCCCGACCGGGATTGCGAGCTCCACCCCGAGCTGCTCCCAATGCTTCTCGATGAACTCCTCCTGCAAGGGCACACCCATGCCCACGATGAGGATTCTCGCGCCGCTCTCGCGAATCGCCCGAGCGCGTTCTGGCGCCTCGTCCGCGTCGAAATATCCATCCGACGCTCCGGAAACTTCGAGTCCGGGGTGACGTTCTGCCAATCGCTGGGCCACGCTTTCGATGATGGCAGGCTTGGCCCCGAGGAAGTACACACCAAAGCCTTCGGTGGTGGCGAGCGCGCAGAGCTCGTCGACCAGCTCTACCCCGGTAACCCGTTCGGGGAGGGGATCGCCCTGAAGGTGTGATGCCCAAACCAGTGGCTGCCCGTCGGCGACCACCAGCGACGCGCGATCCACGAAGCCCTGCAACTTACGATCTGATCTCATCATCATCAGGATTGCCACGTTGACGGTGCAAATATAGCCGCGTTGACCGCTATGGATCGACTCGCGGGCCCAATCGCTTGCGCTCTGCAAGGTGGCCGCGTGGAGGTCGCAGTTGAGTATCCGAACCGATTTCATGACTCGGCCTCGTCCCATAGGAGAACCGCATCGATGAAGAACTTCGCAGCCCAATTGGGATAGGAAAGCGGAGCGTACGATCCCCAAATCGGATGGGATCCTTTGATGGCCCCGCGAAGATCTGGATTCGAGCAACTAAGGTCTTGGTGTTCCATCACGAAACCCAGGCTTCGCTTTGCCGCATCCAAGTACTTCTCTTTGCCGGTGGATTGGTAAAGCTTGAACCAGATGATCGCGAGCTGACAGTTGCCTGTGAGGCAGCAGTAGCGCGCCGCAGGTCGACCGTCCTCGTCGACCTGTCCCGGGATCCAACCGTCCTCGCGTACGTGCTCGAGCATGGCATCGGCCGCGCGCACCGCGGCGTCCTCGTAGGCTGCCTCGCGTAGGATGCGTGCTGACTCGAGGAAGCCACGAATCGCGTAGGCGATCGTATGGGTGAAGGGCGGAGTTTCGGGCGTGAAGGCACAGCTCCGAAAGTAGCCGTCTCTTTCTTGCGTGAGTGCCCAGTCGAGGTTCTTTCTTGCGGCTGCTTCGATGGCAGGATCTGGAGCGATTTGATTGCACTCGAGCATCGACCAGGCCACGCGCGTGTTGTACGTGTGGGGCGTTTCGAGGTGCGTGTTTCTTCGCCACGCCCCATCGCGATCGATGTGGCCTGCGAGCCACGAGCCTGCACGAACGGCCGCGTCGTGGAAACGCGCGTCGCCGAGCTCGCGGTGGGCTCGAACGTAGCCTAGAAGCACCTGACCGGTGTCAAACACGATGCCTTCTTGGGGCCGATACTGCGGGTTCGCAATCGACCCATCGGGCTCTTGGACTTCGCACAACCAATTCGACACCGTGCGTGCGAGGGCCCGAGATTCGGAGTCCTGCCGTTTGGCTGCAAGGTCGAAAAACGTGACGGCGATATACCCGGACGTCTCGCGATAGGAGGGTCTCCAACCGCCGCGGATCGAGTAACCGTAGCTCACGCCGTCATCGGGAGTCGCTGCCTGAGCCCGTTTGAGCCAGCCCACCGCGGCGCGGAGATGCGCTTCGCGGTCCTGGGGCGGAAAAGCTCTTCCGACTGCGTCGCGGAGTACGCGTCCCATGAAAGGGGCGCCTGCATTCAAAAGGCCGCCACCAGGAGGCGCTGCGGTGTCTCGGACAGTAAGCATAGGTTAGCCGAACCGGGGGTCTAGCAGAGCAGAAGACTCTATCTCGTCGAGTTGCGCGTAGCAATTGGAAGCTCGTCAACGCAAACCGGACGTTCGCCACGGAGCAGGGCTTCGCGAGACGAGGCTTTGTAAGCTTCAAAACAATCCGCAGCGCTGTCCTGGACATCGTTGCTGGCGCGACCCTGGAGATTCGCGTCTCCTCAACGTGAGGAGCGATTCACGCGATAGCCTCTCGACTTCAGCGGTCGGTGCGCCGCCACCCTTTCTCGCGGCGTCCAACGAGCAGCGAGAGGTAGAGTGGAACCTTCCAGGCCACGTACAGCGGAACGAGGAGCAAGTACCGGAGCGGAACCTCTTTTCGCCCGTAGCGTGCCCACCCGGCGGCTGTTCCGACCCCGATGAGGCCAAGCGCCCCGACTGCTATCCAAGCAGGAACGGCAGAGCCCCCAACGAGGACCAGGACCCCAGCTGCGCTCGAGACCAAGACCAAGAGGCCCACGAGTAGTGCCAGCGGTGGCACCATCAGGTCAGCACCCATTGCGATCAGTCCGGGCCTTCCCCGTAGCACCCCTTCGCGAATCAGGCGTGGACCGTACTGTACGAGGGTGGCCATCTGTCCGTGCTCCCAACGGCGCCGCTGCCGCATGGCGACGCTCCGGGAACCCGGAAGGTCGCTTCGCACCCCGGCGTCGATGCAAAGCACAGGCTCGTGTCCGAGCAAGGCAAGCTCGATTCCCATGGTGAGATCCTCGACGATGCTCGCGCCCAAGCCAGGAGCGGTGCGCACGACGCTCCACGGAAACGCCATCCCCGTGCCGTCCAGTTGGCAGGGTTGGTTCAAGCGAAGGAGCCCGCGCGGCCTCACTCGATTCCGTACGAGGAATGCCAACGCAGAGATCATCGAGATCGGGGAACGCTCCTTGGGCTCCAGCACATAGTCGGCTTGCACGGGCCTGTTCGTTTCGACGGCACTTCGAACGAGAGCATCGATCGTGCCTGGGATGAGGCGGCAGTCGGCATCGATCACGATCAGCACGTCGGGAGGGCTCGAGGTCAAGTGAGCGATGCCGTACGCCAACGCGTATCCCTTTCCGCGCCGCTCCTCATCCAAGCGCTCGATCACCTCCGCCCCGGAGGACCGCGCGATTCGTGCCGTGCCATCACTGCAATTGTCCGCAACGACCAAGATGCCGTCACCGGGGGCGAGTTGGGATTGCACTTCGGCTAGGGTTGCACCAATGCCTCGTTCTTCATCGTGCGCGGGAACCATCACTCGGAGGGAGACATCCGCGGGTCGTGCCACTTGCTTTCCAGCACGAAGAAACACGCTCGCGATGCACTCGACGAAGAAGACCAGCGCCGGGATCGCAAGAAGCACAGCCGCCACAGCTGCTAGGATCGTCAGAACGTTCACCGCATATGACTATAGCCAGACTCTCGGCCTTGCACACACGAACCCGGGTCTTTTCGGCGCTCGAGGACGCGTGAGGCAATCTGGTGAGAATCTTGCGGGCATGTCATGATCGAACGAGAGGTGCAGGTGATGCGGGCCGGCACAAAGGCATGATGAGCAGCGGGTTGTTTGCGCCGTGGATGCGCGAGGAGTTGTGAGCCAGGCGTGCAGTACTACTCCGACGGCAACATCCTGAGCGTCCTCGCGTTCTTCGTCTGGATCCCGGTTACGTATTTCGTATCCTGGCGCTGGCCACCTGCCAAGGCAACCGCAGTGCTCTTTCTCGGGGGTTTGCTCCTGCTTCCCGAGGTCGTGTTCTTCAAGCCACCCGGGCTTCCGGACTTCTCCAAGCTGGAGATCATCCCGCTTTGGATTCTAATCTGGGCAATCATCTTTCATCGCGATCGCTTCGCTATGGCACCGAGGAGTCGGTGGTTCAGGGGCTGCGTTGGGCTCCTCCTGTTCGGGGCGGTCATCACGGTCTTTCTCAACACCGATGGGTACCGCATCGGCCTCCGAGATGTCCCAGGGCACGTTCCGTACGACGCCGTTCACGCCGTGCTCATCGCCCTGCTCACCGTCGTCCTTCCTTTCTACTTGGGCGCCGTGATGTTCCGGAGCTCGTCGGATCTCAAGGTGCTGCTCACTACGATAGTGGTGGCGGCCCTCCTCTACACGCCTCTTCAGTTCATCGAAATGCTCCTCAGCCCGCAGTTGCATCGTTGGGTCTACGGGTTCCATCAGCATGCCTTCTTGCAGGTCATGCGCGGAGACAGCTATCGCCCCATGGTCTTCATGGCGCACGGACTCGCCGTCGCGATCTTTACGGCGCTCGCGATCATTGCAGCGGCCGCTTTGTACAAGACGAAGCTGCGGGTCTTTCGGTTCACGGCGGGCTGGGTGATGTCGTATCTCTGGGTGGTTCTCGTCATGTCGAAGAGCCTTGCCTCCTTGCTCTACAGCATGGTCGCTGTACCACTCGTGTTGTTCGCTTCCCCTCGCGTCCAAGCGTTGACGTGCCGCAGCGCTCGCGGGGTTCTTGTTCTTGTATCCCCTGCTACGAGCAAACGATCTCATCCCCGTCGAGGTTCTCCAGGCATCGGCCGAGGGCGACATACGGACGCGAAAGAGCCAGCTCGATGACGTTTCGCTTCGAGAACGAAGCGCGCTTGCTCGATCGGGCTCTGGAGCGCCCGTGGTTCGGATGGGGGAGTTATTGCAGGGCTTGCATCTACGAGAGCTGGTCCGGCGAGAAGTCTGCGGTGTCGATACGTGACGGAGCATGGATCATCCGATTCGGCGATCATGGGATCGTCGGCTTCGTCGGGGCTTTTGGTTTGCTCCTGTTCCCACTCATCGCCCTCGTGAGACGGCTGAAATACGCGCCGCGTGCATCCGATCGGCGTCTTCTGGCGGGGCTCGGCCTGATGGTTGGCCTCTCGGCGTTTGATTTGATCCCCAACGGTGATTTCACGCGCGTGGCCTTCGTTCTGAGTGGCGCGCTTTGGGGTTGCCTGAGTGGGATTTTGCAAGAAGCTGCGGATGATGATTCGAGCGAAGCAAATGCGGGCGCACGCCACAGCTGCAAGGGAAGCCCGATGGTGACGAGGACACGAACGTCTTGGCTGGTGGCGGCGGGCACCTCTTTGCTGGTAGCCATCCCGCCTCTCTACACTCTCCTCCGCTCGGGGTCGCAGGGAGTCTTCAATTTCGTCCGCGCCGACGCGTTTCTGTACTTGGCGGTTGCAAAGCGCTCCTCCCTCACTTGGTATACGTTCGACGGAGAGACCGCGACCAACGGATTTCACCCTCTCTGGCAGTTCATGCTGACGGCCCTTCATGGAGTGATCGGGGGCGACACCGAGCGACTGCTCGATTGCCGGATTCCTGCTGAGTGTGCTCGTCGCCAGCGCCGGCGTCGCAATGACCAGTGTCGCGATCTTTCGGTACACGGGTTCCGCCTTCCTCAGCTTCCTGACCGTGCCGGGTGTCTACTACCTCACACTCGGCGTCGGTTTCGACAACTGGCCGATTTGGTCGAGCGTGAACTGTCTCGAAAGCGGAGTGTCCATACTCTCGTGGGCCTGGCGCTCTTGGTCTTGTCTCGGGAGGTCCATCGTCCAGGGTTCACATTGGAATCGATGTACGACCCCTCGTTTCGAGGCGTCGCCTGGCGGCTCGGGCTGGTCTTGCCGCTCGTCATGCTGTCCCGCCTCGACGATGTTTTCGTGATCCCCGCGTTCTTCCTGGTCTTCTTGCTGACCCCCGGCGTGCCGTTCCGCGATCGGATTCGACCCGCGTTCAACGTGGTCGCCGTGAGCACCCTCGTGCTCGGGCTTTACCTCGCCTACAACAAGGCCTACGCGGGGGCGTTCCTTCCGGTGAGCGGGAGCGTCAAGGGTGGGTTTGTTCTGTTTCGCTCCCTCTATGTCGGTCTCTCGGGCGCCTTCCCTTTTCTCATCGACATCAAGGAGTCGGCAACAGGGAGGGCGAGCGTCCCCGCCGAGATCCAAGCGAACCTCTTTCGATTCGTTCAGATTGTCGGCCCCGCCCTGATGGCGGTGATTTACGTGTGGTCGGTCCGCTGCTCGCACAGGCGCGACCCTCGCTACATTCTGCCCATTGGATTCGCGCTCGGCATTCTGGTCAAGCTCGCCTACAACCTCACCTACGTGCATCTATGGCATCAGGGAAGCTGGTATTTCGCGCTCTCGATGCTCATGACGACCTTCTTCTTCGCCGTGTCTGGTCGGAGGCGCGTACCAGCGACTCGACACGCGAGGCGTCGCAAGGAAAGCTCTCTACATCGGCTACGCCGTCATCTTGCTGTTCTCGATGGGCCGACAGATTCTCAGCTCGTCCTACGTCGATCACAATCGCTCATACGATTTCTGGGCGGATCGAGTCGCGATTCAGGCAGCCCTGGATCGCACTCGATCCTGATGCCAAGTTGCTGGAGCTCGACGACGGGATCATCTCGTTTTCGATCGAGTCGCCGTCGATTCATGCGTTTGGTTTCGCGTCGGATAAGGACACCGCGAGTCGCTCTACGCGAAGGTCGGCTGCTCGCGCACGCCTACGGCGCGGATACGACATCTTCGCTTCGAACGGGTACGTGGCAATCGATCCAGCAGATGGACGTCTGAAGTCGATTCGTGCGCGTCTACGAGAAAGCGGAGCAGTGCAGGAGGAGCTGAAGTCCGAGCTCGACTCGTTCGATTTGGAGCTTCTCTGGGTACATGAGCCGACCCGCACGGGCTTCATTCGCTTCACCCCCGCGGGCTCGGCACCGAGCGCAACCGGTTCATCTATCCCGCAAGGACGATGATTTTTTGAGGATTGCCACTTCGGCAAAGCGGACTTCGGTTTCGTAACGATCTCTCCAATCTGGAAGGCCGCTGAACCCGTCCATGTAGGTCTCGATCTGCGTTTCGACGTCAGCGAGGATCCGGATGTTGCGCGTCTCGATATACTCATCGATGGCGCGGCGCCTGTTGTATTCGATTGCTTCGTCGTTAACCACGCCGTCGAGATTCACGACTCGTCGTCCGGAGAAGTAGGAGAGAACGCCGGCATTCCATGCTCCGATCACCGTCCCTTCGGGTGTGTTCTGTGCGAGCCACTTTGCTGCATCCAGCAGCTCTCCGTGGTTTGCATGGGTCCGCGTGGCGCCGTGGTGCTTTCTCCATGCGTCTACCCCGCTGCTCAAGCCGTTCGTGAATAGCACTGCGGCGACGACTAAGAGAAAGCGGCGCGTCTTCACGCTGGGGGCGCCGTCGAGGGCTCGGCCGGCAAGCACAGCTGCCACGATCGTCACGATAATTACAAACGGCATCAGATAGCGAATCTCGAGTCGTAGGGTCAACCCATAGTACCCGGCGTGAACGATGGCGTAGAGGAACAACGTCGAAAGGAGCAGGAGGGTCTTGGGCTCCTGCCGCAAGAACTTCCAGAGCCCGAACCCCAAACCGAATATCGTCAGAACTACAAGCAGGGCACTGAGATTGGTGAAGAAGCCTCCGGGAACTGCTGTGGGCCACAAACCGAGGGCGTTCGCGGTGTCGGTGAGCCACCAAGCGGCGCCGAAGATCTTGTCGTGGACTAACTCCGAGAAGGACGGACTTTGTTTGGCATTCAACACGGCCAGCGCCGCGCGGCTGTTGGGGAGCAGAACGCCAGACTGGGCGAGACTCCAGAGGAACCATGGGAGCAGCACAGCCGCACAGGTGGCGGCTGTGATGGCGGATGTCACGAGAGTGGCCTTCACGCGGTCGCCCTTGGGTAGGTCAGTCCTCCTGGCCCCGGCGAGCAGGGTCCAAGCTCCGATGGCCAGCGCGAAAAGCGCGAGATCGAACCGGCTCCAAATCGCTAGCCCGAGCAGGAAACCCAGCCACGCGGCATCGCGCCATGTGTCAAGGCCGTCCCGATGGCGAACCAGGAAGAGAATTGTTCCGAGCAGCGCGATGCCCGCCAATGGCGTCTCAAGTCCGCAGAGGTTGGTTGCGACGTTGCGGTAATTGACCAAGTAGAGCACCGCTGCGCAGTAGGCGACACAGCGGTTAGAGAGTCGAGCTACCACCGAGAACATCAAAGCCGCCTGTCCAACGTGCAGCAACGCAGCGATTGTGAGCCCGACATGGATCGAGCTTGTGTGGCCTGCCGCGGCGCGAACGAGGGTCATGAGCAGCATCCATGCGGGATGGAAGCCGTTGGTCTTCGCCTCTCCGTCGAACGTGACACCGTTCCCGCCGATGATCTGCTCTGCAACCTCGAGGTAGTAGAAGTAGTCCTCGTAGAGAAAGTGCGTCAGAGAAACGCGAAGTGGGAGCCAGGCGAGCGACAGCGCGAGGATCGAGCCGGCGAGCCACGGAAGCGCAAGTAGAGCCGAACGGCCATGTGTTTGGGCGGTCGGCATTACGTCCGCGATTCGTGAACGACAACAAGTGTTTTCGGGGAAAGTTCCCCCCGATCAAAACTAGATCGCATCGCACAGATCGCCAATCCGATCTCTGTCGACGTCGGATTGATCGGGATTGCTGATGGCTGGGCAGTTGTCCGCATCATCAGGGACACCGTCGAGATCCGAGTCCGATTCGACAGAGCACACACCAGGGGATCCCACCCACGATCTCAGCACGTCAATCGCTTCTGTGTCGACGATGAACGTCGCCAGGGGCGGCATTCTTTCCAGTGGATTCGCACGCGCCGGCCTATTGAGGAGAATCGACTGCGTCGCATCGCCCGGAGCTAGAATCTTGGCGCCCGGGATTCCCAGGTCTCCAAAAGAGGGCTCTTCGTCGCAGACGTTCATAGCCGCTCGGCTCGTCGAGAAACGCAAATCCATGTTGCTTTGGGTGGGGCCGGTGCCGCGGTGGCAACCGGAGCAATTACTGTGCAAGTAGCTTCGCGCTCGTCGCGATACGGCCTGATGGACATCGTCGAGACCAGCGAACGACTGCAGCTGGCCGGGAGCATCAGGCAGACCGTTCGCAAGCAAGCCAATATGGTCCATCGTTGCCAATTGATTCGAAATGCGGTTGGTCTCTAGGTAGACTTTGGTCCCATTCAATTGCCCTATCTCCGGGCCCAAGGCGAAGTTGGCCGCGCCCGTGTGACAGCGAACGCACTCGCCACGATCGGGGAAATGCCACGTCTGTCCATTTGCAAGCACCTTTTGTTTGGCTGCCGGTAGCAGGTACGCGTCGTCGCCGATCCATTCATACGAATAGCCACTCCATACGCCGCTGCCGTCTCGCATGAAAAGGCGCGTTTCGACCGGGTCGCCGTCGATTGAGAACTCTTTGACCAGAACCGTTCCAGCGGGAAATAGGAAGTCTCCGTCAGGTGCTAGTTCGATGGTCGTATCGTCCGGCAGCGCGATCCATCGCCGCTTCTCCGCGCCGTCGGACCACAGTGCCGATTGCAGCTCGTATGCAATGAGGCCTTCTGCGGCAACCGTCGGATCGCTCTCCTCGAAACACCCAGTTTGCGAGAGCTGAGGCGCGGGCCCAGTTGGGCCGGGCGTCGAGTCGGTGGGCACGATCTTGTGGATCTCGGAGTCCGTCACGACGTACAGCTCCCCGTCGCTGCCCTTCGCGAAGGTGTAGACCATCCCAATGCCCCCTCCACCGGGTAGCAACGGCAATTCGAAGGGCTGACCCTCGCCATCTAGCTCGACAGCAGAGATCTTGCCCGAACAGAAATCGGCGAAGAGGTAACGCCCCTGCAACGCAGGAATTGCCTGTCCACGGTAGAAATAGCCGCCGATCACGGCGCAATTTCCAGCCTCGTGACGGTACGCGATGAGCGGATCGATCAAAGTGGGGTTGCTACAGCTACCGTATTGCTCCGAGTAACACGACGCACCCTCCTTGATGTTCCAGCCGTGGTTACCGCCGCTGAATACCTCAGTCACCTCCTCCCAGCTCTGAAAGCCGACGTCACCTACGAAGAGCCGGCCGGACTCTGGATCAATATCACCACGATAGGGATTACGGAGGCCGAGTGCGTAGATCTCCTCGTGGGCGGAACCGCCGTCATCGGCGAATGGATTGTCATCCGGTATGGTGTACGGCGTCCCCATGTCCACGTCGATCCTCATGATCTTGCCGCGCAAGTCGGTCAGATCCTGAGCGCGACCAGTCGGATCTCCTTGATCGGTTCCATCACCAAGGCCAAACAAGAGCAGACCGTCTCGATCGAACGACATGAAGCCGCCCTGGTGAAATCCATTGCGCGGCCATCTGACCAACACCGTCTCGGTCTGCCGGTCAATCGAAAGGCCGTCGATTGACATCGTGAAGCTTGAAATGACGGTATCCGCCTGGTCGGCACCTGCGGCTTCGGTCGAATAGTTCACGAATACGCGACGATCTGTCGGGTAGTCCGGATGAAATACCAACTGGATCAGACCGCCATCCGGGATTACGACGACGTCGTCCCGATGATCGAGAACGATCGTGAACTCGGCTACGTCGGGGGCACTATCAAACCGACCGACCAAGCCGTCGCGCGTCGCAAAGTACCATGCACTCGCGTCGTGTGGTGGCTGTGTGACGACGGTCAGCGCTTGCAGTGCGAGATCGGGAAACACACGGGCGAGCCCGATGCCCGAGGTCGCCGGAGGATCGACGGCGAGACAAGTAGCGTTGCGGGGGCGTGTCTCCAATCCGCTCGGCGCGAGCATTGGACCAAGTGCTTCCACTGTGATGGAGAAAGCGGTCAAGCTTGCCGTGTCGGTGCCGTCACTCACGGAGATGGCGATGTCGTCGAAGACTCCCACATCAGCTTCCGTGGGGATGCCTTGCAGGTGCCCCGTGGCCGCGTCGAGTGAAGCCCACGGAGGTTCACCGGTAATGCTGAAGACGAGCGGGTCGCCGTCCGGGTCGCTGGCGACCGGCACGAACTCATACTGCTCGCCGACGAGCACGCTCTCGACGGGTGCACCTGTGATCGTCGGCGGCGTGTTGTTCGGAGTTGGGCCCGGTCCACCTCCCGCACCACCGCTCGGAGCGCCGCCACCACCCGAGCCGCAGGCACTTCCCAGACAGAGGGCGGCAACTCCGACAAACACCCGGCGGATAAACGTTGCCCTGATCAGCGGGTAGGTATTCATCAAGCAGGCGGTTTTCAAAGCTACCTTCCAGTCTTCGCTGTCATCACGCGCCGGTCGATGGGAGGCGCCACGGACAAGAGAAGGCTGACACGAATTTGCCACTCTCGTCGACCACTCGTGCCTTGCGGCTGCGGCGGGTACGGCCCCAATGTACAGTCCCGTCCTCGGTCCAATCACACTTGTTAGATACCGTACTCGTCGTGGCGCGGCGTGCGATTTCGCCACCAGACCGGTCGATCCAAAATTTCCAGGATCGACTCCTATAGTTTGCCCATATACTCGCATGCCAGCCATGAACGATTACGTGAAGCATCGGTTGTTGCGAACCCAGCTCGAAAAGCCCGCCTTGCTTTTGCAGGACGTGCTGAATCTGCGCCACGTGGTTCTGCATCCAGGGCTGTTCCGAGTGAAGGTCGAGACGCCTGTCGTGCGCGCGGCCACTCGGCGATTGATCGCGCATCCCGATGCGCACTGTATCGACGTGGGTTCTCACATTGGGAGCATGCTCTCGTTGTTCCTTGAATTGGCCCCCTACGGAAAGCACATGGCCTTCGAGCCGATGCCGCAGAAGGCCGAGTGGCTGCGTGAGAAGTTCCCCGAGGTCGAGGTGCATAGCACGGCCCTCGGGGCGGAGCCTGGACGCGCCACCTTCTCCATCAACCAGACCAGCAGTAGTTTCAGCGGTCTCAGACCCTATGGCGCTGAGCTCGATGAGTTCTCCGAGATCGAGGTTGACATCGCGCGCCTGGACGATCTGGTCCCCAAAGACCGCGACATCGCACTCTTGAAGATCGTCGTCGAGGGTGCCGAGCTCTCGGTGTTGCAAGGGGCCGAGCGCGTACTGCGGGACTCACGGCCTTCGCTGATTGTGGAGAGCTCGGCGTCTGCGCTTGCGGCCTGGGGTATCGAGCCACGACACGTCTACGACTTCCTAGCGGATCATCGCTACAACCTCCGGACCCCCCGCGGTTTCTTCCGTGGCACTCCCGCGATGAAGTTCGAGGAGTACACGTCAGCACAACGATACCCTTTTGAGGCCTTCCGATTCATCGCTACGCCTCGCTAGAAAAAACCCAGCCGTTGAAGAAGTCCACCGCCAAGCCCCTCGGGGGGCAGGCTAGCTACAGCCTACCTCTCCACCTGCTGCTGATCGTGGCCATCGCTCTCGCTCAGTACCTGCGGATGCCCTTGCTGGTAGGCGCTTCGCAGTTGTTCAAGGAGGATGTTGGCGTCCTGTTTGCGCACTACTACAACAGCGCCGAGCACTTCTTCATCTACTACATGGGCTACGTGAGCGTGGGCACCAACTTGTTGGGTTGGCTCGCTCTGCGCGCGCCCACGCCCCTGATAGGGCAATCGTTCGTGTTGGTTGCAATCCTGTCGGCGGCGGGCGCGCTTTCGATTCTGTACCTGCCACGCTTTCGTACGTTGATCGCTTCCGATCAGGCGAGGTTGTTGTGTTGCCTGTGGCTGTCGATTCTGCCCATCGGCAATGGGCCCATCGTGCGCGCCATCGCGTGGTCCTCGTGGCCGATGCTGCTCGCCGCGGGGCTGCTGCTCGCACAGCCGACGCCGAAGCCTTCGGAACATCGCTGGTTCGAGTTGGGCTACCTAGCTGTTGCGATCTGTTCGAGCCCGGTGTCGCTCGTGCTGGCTCCTGTATGTGCCTACAACGCCTGGCGTGCGCGAGATGCGTATCAGCGCATCTCATCGCTCGGCCTAGCGCTGCTGACTGTGACCTACGTGGTCGTGATGCGCTACGAGCTTGGCGCTGCGTACTGGGACAAGTCGGCGATGGAGTGGTCCACCCGGGGGCCGGATCTGGTGTATGCGGCGACACATCTTCTGCCTGTGATCGGCGACCGCGTGGTGTTCGAGATGCTGGCGACCAACTTTGTCCGCACGCACTTCATCTGGCGCGGCCTGCTCGCATTCACGGCAGCAAGCGGTTTGGCAGTGCTAGCCGGGCTGATCTGGGCGGTGCGTCGGGTGCCCGTGTTGACTCAGCTGACCAAGCGCAACGCCTCGTTGTTCGCGGTTCTGAGCTACCTGTCGATTGCGATCACCGCGGTGTCGATCGCAGCGCGTTTTGGACCAGGCGCGCTCAGCTACACCGACTACTTCCACCACCGGTATTTTTGGGTACAGCAGTACTACCTGTGGGTGGCGATCGTGGCCTTTGCGCTAGCTCTGATGCCCAGACTGCCGCAACGAGCCAGGCAACTCATTGCTATGTGCGCCGTCCTCTACCCACTCGTTGGGGGATACTTGGACCGGGCTGAGCTTTCTCCTGGTTTGGAGGATCGCGAGACGACCGCAGAGTTTCTGAAGGAGCTTCACGCGTGCGAGCAACAAGACTGCGGGAATCCCGTGGTTTTTCACGGCCACGACGAGCGCTTCGACATCAGCATCCGTGACTTCCGCTGAGCGACAACGACGGCTTGGAGCTAGCGCAGGGCTATAGCGCGGGCTACGTCGGCCTCAGGAGGACCCAATCGATGAGAGAGAGAGTATTCGTTGCGTCGGGCCTGCTCTGGATCATGCTGGCGGTCTCCTGCAGGTGTACCCCCACCACCGCGCCCTCGTCCGAACAGCCCAAGTCAAAAGAATCCGCCTCGCCCTTTGACCAGGCCAAAGCACGACGTTCACGACCTAGCTCGGAGCTCAACCGAGTTTCTCCGATCGGCTCGAACATCGCGACCTTCGTCGATCATTCGGTCGACATGCCGCTCGTCGACCTCTTCAAGTCAGCACGCCGATGGTTGAGCGGAAGCAGCGAAGCCTGGCATGACGAGCGTACACTGGACGTCGACGAAAACGGTTGGGTTCGATCTTTGAAGCCCGGCCAGATCGCCCGTACGCTCATGCTCACGAAAGGCGGGCATCCGGGGGGCGAGTTCATCGTGCTGTACGACGGACAGGGCGAGATCGAATACCTAAACGAGCTCATCAAAGATCGCTCGCGTCCGGGGCGGCACGTGATCCGGGTCAAGAAGGACGGCGCCGTCGTTGTCAACATCAAGAAGACTCGTGGCGACGACCCCGTCCGCAACATCCGGGTGTTGCCGCCCGGGGGGTCTTGCGCCCAAGACGACGCGCGCTGGTGCGATCCCTCGCACCCCTGCCCGAGCGGTGACTGTCTTCCTTTCGAGCAGACATACGAGGAGCGGATCTTTCACCCAAAGTTCCTGGCATCGATGAGCCGCTATGCGGTTCTTCGTTTCATGGACTGGATGCGCACAAACGATTCGACCATTCGCAATTGGTCCGAGCGGCCCAAGTTGAGCGATGCCACCTGGAGCCAGCGTGGGGTCCCGATCGAAGTGATCCTGTCGCTCTGCACACGGTTGCGAGCAGAACCCTGGGTCAACATCCCCCATTTGGCAGATGACGATTACGTGAGGCAGCTCGCCTCGGTGGTCCGAGAGAGACTCCCCGAAGACTTCCGGGTTTGGGTCGAGTACTCGAACGAGGTGTGGAACCGTCAATTCAAGCAGTTTGGGGAGGTCGGAAGCTGCGCGAGCGCGAAAGGTGAGAACGACTTCAAGGCTGCCATCATCTGCTATTCCGAGCGAGCCGATCAGGTTTTCAGAATTTGGCGCGCGGCATTCGGAGATTCGGCTGACAGGGTCGTTCGCGTCGTCGCTTCGCAGGCGGTGGATCCGTGGGTGAGCAGTAACATCCTCAAGCACGCAAAGCTCTACGAGCGGGCCGACGCGCTGGCGATCGCCCCGTACTTCGGATTCATTGCCAGGCGCAAGAGCGAGGCCGAGCTTGCCCGCCTTTCCGTCGACGAGTTGTTGAGCCGAACCGAGCGCGAGATACTGCCCAAAACCGTCGAGTTCATCAAAGGGCAGGCGGAAGTCGCGAAGGAGTACGCTTTGGATCTCGTGGCATACGAGGGAGGCCAGCACTACTCGGCGGCCGAGGGCGTCGAGAACAACGAGAAGATCACGGCCCTATTTGATGCGATCAATCGTCATCCTCAGATGAAAGACCTCTACTTGCGCTACTTGAAAGCTTGGAGCCAATCGGGCGGACGACTATTCATGCACTACAACAACGTGGGTGCGTACACGAAGTGGGGTCGATGGGGCCTGAAAGAGTACATTGATCAACCTCGGACGGCCGCGCCCAAGTATGATGGGGTGATGGAGTTCATTGAACGCACACCCCGTTGGTGGTGACCCGGCTAGCCTTCCCTCGCGCTCAGACGCCGCTCGCATTCGAAAGACCTCCGGCATTACCGAAAAACGACCTTTCCCGACGAACTCTAGCGATGAGGTTGATGAAGGGTGATGCCCAAAACGCCGTGACGACTACGAAGACGACAAACGCGTGAATGACGACATGGGTGATCCCAAGCTCTGCAAGCCAGCCACGGCGGACCAACCGGCGAGCGCAGAGATGGCAACTCGGATGGTGAACGCCAGGTCTTTCACGGCGTTCATCGAACCCGAGGCCCGCGGCCCCGTACACGGCAATGCAATACCGGACGAACTCGGACATCGCTAAGCCGCCTAAGGCGCCAGGGAAACCTCCGAGCCAGTAGCCAAGCGGAATGAACGCGACCATCCCAAACACCTTCGAGAAGGACATGGAAGCGTTCCAATCACTACGACCGACAGCGAGTACGACGGCTCCATACGTGCCACTGAGCACGATGCCGAACCAAAGACCGCTGGCAACGATCTGGAGCATCCAACCCGCTTCCCAATATCGCGAATCGTAGAGCAGACGGATGATCGTCGGCCCTCCTCCTATCAAGCCGGCGATAGCCCATCCGCCCAAGACGAGCAGCGGCCAGCGGGCTGTCCGAAACATGGTGGTGAAGATCCTCGGAGGAATGGTGTACCCGGGTGTAGAGAGGAAACAGAACACGGTTCGAAACGGTCGAGAGCGCCTGTGTGGGGGCGAGGGCAAGCATGACCGCGATGCTGTAGACGCCCAGCATGGTCATCGTCGTGAGCTTGCCGAAGATGAGGCGGTCTACCTGGTTCGCCGCAAACGTCGCCACGGTGCTGAGGAAAATCCAACTACCGAAAACGAAGAGGGAGCGGGCCGCTCGTCGCTCGAAGTGGAATCGATTGCGGATTCCGGGGAGCCAGACATGGCTGAGCACCACCATGACGAGCGCCGCAACGATACCGGACGTGACGAGCGACCAGACGCTGCGCGTAGTCCAGGCCCAGCCCACCATGACAATCGTGCCGGAGAGCTGGGACACAAACTGAACGACGACAGGGCCCCTCAAGTGGAGATGCCGCATTTGCGTGTGGAACGACGTGGAGGTGAATCCTCGAATCGCTGCCGTGAGGGCCGACACTCGAATCAAGCGCGGTGAGAATCGGCTCGCCATAGAATTCCGCGAACAGAGGCGCGAGTGGGAACGCAATCGCGCAGAGCGCAAGCCCGCGGAACACCTGTATCGTCCAGACGGTATTCACGAACCCGGGATCTTCGCGCTTGTTCTGGACGAGGGCCGGCCCGATGCCGATGTCGGAGAAGAGCTGCAAACCAATCAGGAAGACACTGACCAGCGCCATCAGGCCGAAGTACTCAGCCAGCAGCAATCTCGTCACGATCAGATTGGAGGCGAGCCGAACGATCTGTTCGCCCCCGTGGCCCGCGATCGTCCAAACCGCGCCGGTCGATGCCTTGCTCGCAAGTCCGCCGATGCCACCCGGGCGTCCTGACTCACTCGATGACTGCATGTCGTCCGAATCCAGGTCTTGTATGCCCACGGCTCGACGCACGCTGACGTGCTTCGAGGTCCCGTGTCAAGTTGACTGGCCATTGAGGACTCCTAGCCGCTCGACATCGCTCGCGCTGCAAGCCTAGGCCTCGAACAACTCTTCGGTCCATGCTACGCGGCGGGCGAGCCATCGCTCTTGGACATTCTCGAGGGCTGGCACACGGCTCTGCCGCTTCAGCCGCGACAACGGCCTCGCGGTCCTTGGCAAAGAACTCGATCGCGTCCGCCAGCGCCCCAACGTCTCCCCATGGAACCGTATGGACGCACCCCGTCTTGTCGCGGAGCTCGGAGTAGTATGTGGTGTCGTACGCAAGGATAGGTAATCCGCTCGCGATTGCGTCCCAAGCGCTTCGCGGGGTGTCGGGAGCTAGTGACGGTGCGATCAACATGTCCTGCGCGCGCACGCGGCCCAGAAACGCGTCTCCGTAGCTCATCGGAGGAGAGAACTCGACGGAGTCGCTCACGCCCAGCCTGGCAGCGAGCTGTCGCAGGGACGACTCCTCGCTGCCCATGCCGATGAGCGTCAGCTGCGCGAGGGGGGGCGAGCCTTCCGCTCCGGCCGTGAGAGCGAGGGCTTCAATCGCATGATGCATGCCCTTGTAGAACTCCATGCGGCCGAAATGGGTCAACTTGAGGGGTGCGGTCGACTTCGCCGCCTCTTCGCAGCGGCGGGTGAGATCCTCTTCCGAGATGACCTGGTCCGCGGTGTAGGCCGTGTTCTGAAAGAACTTCACGTGCGCGGCGCCTCGGCCGTAGTCATCGACGAGTTGCTGCCCTTTCAACAAGACGAGTGAGCACTTCTCGACGACCTGTCGCTGCTGCCAAGCGCGGACAGGATCGTAGACGAAGCGGTTTGCGAGGTACGCGCGGCGAGACCACTTGCCCGACAGGTAAAACATCCGAGCCGATTCCCGGTTATCGATGTCCGTCACGCTAATCGTCCGCTTACCGAGACGGCTGGCGAGCATCGCGGCGCGGAACTCCACGGGTCGTTTCAGATCCTGATTCATCCCCGTTTGCACGAGATCGGCCTCGCGCACCAGAGATCGCAACGTCCTCATGGTCTTCGGCAAACCTCGGAGAAACCTGCTGTCGCTCGTGCCCGCCGCGTACGTCCCGACGAAGTGAATGGACTCGCGGGACGAGTCGATCTCGGCGAGATACGCGCTGCGCTCCTGGTAGGTGGCGCTGACATGATCGGGCCCAGCCAAGGTGATTCTCGAGAAACGAGGCCGGTGCATCTCCAGCATCAGGCGAAGATGATCGGCAAATGCGCTCTCGACGGCGAATCGCTGTTGCCCGAGCGGATACGCCTGCACGGGCAACACCAACGCGTAGTGAAGGCCTCGCGTCAGGGTGTCGGAGCCTGTCCGCAACCATGCTCGCCCAGCTGATGAAGCCGGCCTTGACCGGGAACGTTACGCGATTGTCCAGTTCACCCGGGCCAAGCAGTGAAGGGCGGCACAAGGACGGACGCCGGGTCGACGAACTCGACTTGATACTCTCCTTCTGCGACATCGGTGAAGCCACCGCGTCCGTCGGAGGTGGTGGCATCGAGCTCGGTGCTCGGTGTGTCTCCATCGGACGAAGTAGAAGGGTTCGTTCGCCTGGCCGACGAGGTCGAACACGACACCCGGTTCGCTGTACACGCGGAGAAGGATGACACCCGGCGTCCGTCCAGGGATAGGTGGTTCCCATCAAGGGGGCCAGACGCGCGAGCTCTTCGTCGGTATACATGACGAACCGATGATCGAGGCGGCCGTCGTTGACATCCGAGATCAGATACGAGCCAAAGCCTTCCTTCGTGATGGTGTAGCTCACCTCGGTGTCACTCGGCAGGTCGATCGTCGCCCTGCCCTCTTCGTCGGTCATGAGGCAGTTGTCGGTATCGGTCTCGCATACTTCAGCGTCGGGCAGCGGTCCTTGCAGGTCCGCCAGGGTGACGAACTCGGTGACGCCGACGCTGGACGGGAGCCGTGCTTACGCCGGAGTCGCCGCAGCCTGCGTTGGGAAGTCCCAGCGTGGCGCCAAGAAGCGCCGAAATGAACGAGGAGGGGACTCGAACTGCGGAGAAGCTCTTACTTATCATAGCCGCAAACGTTGCCGTGTTTTTCGTACTGAATGCGCAACATGACAAAATCCGCCCTCGTAGCTCGCCGATGCGGCTTTCAGGTCTCGAGGTTAGGCAAATTACATGTGCGAACGAGATTCGATTGGACGCAGGCGGGCTGACGCAGGCCTGGCCTGCGCGTCCGGCAGGGCGAGCGCGTAGCCGTAGTGACCGAGGCCCAGTCCGCTGAGTCGTTCCAAGCGGGCGTTGCTCGGTCCATACCGAGTTCCGATCTGCGCCTCGATGTACTGCCGAAGGCGCTCCTCATAGGTGCCCTGCCAAGCGTCCGGGGCCAGCCGTTCGACCCACCCGGCGGCCTTCGAAACGGCTCTCGCCGAGAGTGATTGACGTGGTCTTGCCCAGTCCGATTGGCCTAAGTTGATGCGATTGCAGGCCTGCTTGAACGCAAGGCCGAGACCCCTCACACCAACCCGCTCCGGTGCGCGATCCGGTACCGGCCGCGCGCGCCGCCCGACGAAACGATAGAGCTCGGCGAGGAAGCGTTCGCGGTCTTCCTTGAGCATCTCGAATGGCAACACAAGAACGCCTTCAGTGCCGAACAGCGCCTGAGCATGGCCTACTAGGCCATCGTATTCGAAGTGATCGAGGGGACAATCGGGCGCAAAGCCCGGCGGGAGCTCGGGGCCGCCGATGAAGCGTGCGAGGTCACCATGAAAGCCGTTGGCGATGTATTCGCGGTAGTGCGAGAGGAGCGCTGCACGCTGTTCTCGAACGACGATCAGGACCTTCCCGTCTGGAAACGTCTCACGGAGGCGTTCCGCTACGAACTTGCCATAGGCGAACCGCCCGCCACTGACAGGCTGCCCGCAGAGCGCCTCATTCGAAAGCACAGGCACGAGCGCCTTCTCGCGCGCGTCCGCAAGCCCCTCTTCAAAGCGCGACCAAGCCCGCGTCGCGTCGAAGCGGAACGGATTCGCCAAGACGAATTCGTCGACTGCGATTCCCGCCTGTGGTCCCCACGGAGAGATGAACCCGAGAGCTTCGTCGCTAAAGACCGCGTTCTGCAGCCAGGTCGTGGCAGTTTTGTGGTAACCGAGATGAAGGAGTGGAAAGCACATGGCCGAATTGCCCATATGTTAGCATGCAGGCACGGCATTCTCCTGCCCGCTCCGGGAGCGTCTTTGCGCGCGCTCGGTAGAACCTTCAGTTTGTTTGCGTAGTGCAGAGCGTTCTCAACCCAAACCCGGACATCTGTGTGGTCGGCAGCGGGCCTGCCGGCCTTGCAGTAGCTCTGCGCGCCGCGGCAGGCGGCAAGACCGTTGTGTTGGTGGAGAGCGGTGACGGTTCTGCAGATCTCAGCGACCTGAACGCTGGGGAGGTCGTTGATGCCGTGTCAGCACCCGATCGAACCGATTCTTTGCTGGTTCCGGGGCCGAGTTTGTTCAAGCCACACTATCTCGTCTCAGGCCGAACTCGCGCGCCGGGTGGCTGCTCGACCATGTGGTGCGTTCGCGCTCGAGCGGGCGCTCCGGTCACTCTTCGAATCGCGCGACCGGAGCGGGTCGACTTCGAGGCGCAAGACCACTTCGAGATTCCGCCTTGGCCCGTGTCGTTCGAGGAAATCGACAAGTATCTCGATGAAGCTTGGAAGTTCTTCGGGTTGCGCGGGTCACCGGTCGAGCCGCCCGACGACCGCGACCACTATTCCCTGGACCCTCGGATCTTCGAGCGGAGGTACTTCCATTTTCCGGAGGCAAGCGTGGTCCACCGAGACCGGCTTCGCGAAGCGCAGGAGAGCGAGAACATCGACCTGCGAATCGGGTGGACACTACTCGAGCTCGAGACCGACTCGACGAAGTCCAAAGTGACGAGCGTCACGTTCGTCGGCGCAAAGGGTGAGCGCTTTGCGATGGCGCCCAAACAGCTCGTTCTCGCGACAGGCGGAGTAGAGAACTCCCGCATCTTGTTGAACGCCCTGGACGAAGACCGGCTCGTAGACCCGCACGACACGCTTGGGCGATGGTTCATGGACCATCCACACGCTCGCCTTGGCGTACTGATCCCCGACGGCGACATCGGTGAGACCGGTCGGTTTCACGATTTTCACGAGCGGGACGGTCAGACGGTCCTCGGGCACTACTCGCTTTCTCAAGACGCCGTGCGCACCCATGACCTCCTTCGCTTCTCGATGACCCTAGTAGGGGCACCCCAGGTGGTCGCTACGAAGGCCGCAGCAGCAGGCGCGAGGCTGATCCACTCCCGATACACGCGGCTGACGCCCGTCCAGGTAGCCAAGCAATTCGTGCAGCTTGCCAAAGACGCGCGATCCTCGATCGCGCAGTTGCGCTTCAAGGTCGGACCGGGTCCTCGGCACCATACTGCTCTCGGTGGGTGGTCCGATCCGAGGACGCGGGTCACCGATGTCGGCCTCTTGGCGATCGAATCCATGGCGGGCCAACGCCCTTCTCGCGACAACCGCATCCGACTGGGTCGCCGTCGAGATCCCCTCGGCAAGCGACGAGCGCGCCTTCAGTGGTCGTGGAGCCAGCCGGAGGTCGACAGCTATTGGCGCTCGGCGCAGCTCGCCCGCGAGCATTTCGAGCGCATCCGTGTGGGCAAGTTCGTCGGCGCCGCCGAGCTCGGCAGCGGCAAAGTGCCTCGTGCGGGGACCGGATGGCACCAAATGGGCGGTACGCGCATGTCGCCAGAGCCATCGACCGGCGTGGTCGACGCCGACTGCCGCCATCATCAGACCGAAAACCTATTCCTAGCCGGAAGCTCCGTTTTTGCATCGAGCGTGGGCTACGCGAATCCGACCCTCACCCTCGTGGCGGCCGCGTTGCGGCTGGGTGATCATCTTGCCTAGCGTGGGCCGGGCTGTGGCGGCGACGCGCGATTCCGTCGGCCGAGGCCGAGCGCTTGGCGCTGTTGTGGATTGATGAGCGGTGCCCAATACTGCTAGGCGCGTGAAAGTGCTCGTCGTCCTCGTCAACTACCGGACACCAAGGCTCGTCGTCGACTCCTTGGGATCTCTCCAACATGAGATCGAGCAGATTGGAGACATGCATGTCGTCGTCACGGACAACGATTCGGGCGACGGTTCGGTGGAGATCATTCGCAGCGCGATCGAGGCCAACGGCTGGGATTGGTGCACGCTGATACCCCTGGGGTCCAACGGGGGATACGGCGCCGGCAACAACGCCGCCATCCAGCCCTATCTCGACGCAGAGGAGTCGCCGGACTACGTGATGCTCCTCAATCCGGACGCTTGCATACATCGCAACGCGATCACTACGTTGCTCACATTCATGGAAGATCGCCCCGACGTCGGCATCGCCGGCACCCGCGTCGAGGATGCCAATGGAAAGCAAGCCCAGTCTGCGTTTCGGTTTCCAAGCGCCGCGAGCGAGCTGGTCGAGGGCTTCAAGCTGGGCCTTCTCACCACACTGCTCCGCGATCGACAACTCCTATACGAGCTGGGCGACGAGATCATGGAGGTCGATTGGGTAACCGGGGCGGCCATGATGATTCGCAAAGAGGTCATGGCCGACATTGGACTCTTCGACGACGAGTATTTCCTGTACTTCGAGGAAGTGGATTTCTGTTTTCGGGCCAATCGCGCCGGCTGGCCGGTGTACTACGTGCCGAATAGCGTCGTCACGCATTTGCAAGCGCAGGCGACCGGCATTACCGATGATCGAAAAGACAAGCGCCGGTACCCGAGCTATTGGTTCGACTCACGACGGCGCTTTTTCGTGAGGAACCGTGGCAAGGGGCAAGCAGTGCTCGCGGACCTCGCGTTTCTCGTGGGCTATACGACCTTCCGCGCGCGAGCCGTCATCCAGCGCAAGGGCCGCGATGAACCTCCTCATTTCTGGCGGGACTTCGTACGGAACAGCACGTTCGTGAAAGGGTTCGACGTATGAGCGCCGCGCCACGCTCTTTGGTTGGCGCCGTCGCAATCGGCAAGAACGAAGGGGAGCGGTTGAGGATCTGCCTCCAGTCGCTCGGGACGCAGGTGTCTCATATCGTGTACGTCGACTCCGGCTCCACGGATGGAAGCGTGGAGCTCGCACGCTCGGTCCGAGCGGAGGTCGTCGAGCTCGACCCGGATATCCCGTTCACGGCTGCGCGAGCCCGGAACGCAGGTGTCGAGCGTCTGGCCCACATCTTGCCCGGCCTGAAGTATGCCCAGCTCATCGACGGGGACTGCGAGCTCGTCGAGGGGTGGATCGATGAGGCGGTCGATTTCCTAGAAGCCAACGAAGAGTACGCTGCTGCGGCTGGACGGCTGAGGGAGCGCTTCCCTGACGCGAGCGTCTTCAACTACCTTTGCGATGTCGAGTGGAATACCCCCATTGGTGAGGCCAAGAGTTGCGGTGGGATCGCCATGATGCGTATCCGAGCGTTCGAGTCGGTCGGTGGCTTCATGCCTGACCTGATCGCGGGCGAGGAGCCCGAGCTTTGCGTGAGGCTTCGCCGAGCGGGCTGGAAGATACGCCGTCTCGATGGAGAAATGGCGCTTCACGACGCTGCCATGATGCGCCTCTCTCAGTGGTGGAAGCGTGGGGTGAGGGCTGGCCATGCGTATGCCGAAGGGGCACAGCTACACGGAGCCCCGCCTGAAAGAATGGGGGTTGGCGAGTCGAGACGAATCATCGCATGGGGACTGATCCTTCCGATGCTTGCCCTCGCCTTGGGACCTCTCACGGCTTGGTTTTCGCCGCTGATCCTGCTCGCGTACCCGCTCAACGTCATCCGTATCGCCCGCCGGCTGCGAACTGAAGGCGAAGCGCGACCATGGACGCTCGCTTTCTTCTTGATGCTCGGCAAGTTTCCAGAAGCCATCGGATGGGTCCGCTTTCAGTGGGGCAGGCTCACCGGGAATCGCTCCTCGATCATCGAACACAAGGGTGCCTCAAGCTAGGGTCGCCGGCTGGCTTGCCCTGCTCCGATCTGCGTTCCTTTCTCCGCGGTGCTAGCCTTTCCGACGTGGCGAATAGACCTGTCATCGTGAACGTGTCCGAGTCCGCAGACCCCTCCTGGAACTGGATCGGAGGGCGCTTTCCGGAGGACCCGTTCCGCTGGATGAGCTTTTCCGGCCGCCCGAGCTCCACCTTGGAACAGAGAATCCAACACCCCAGGATCAGCCGCTACCGCGCCTGCTGGGAAGCGGCTCGGACCGCCAAGCGGGAACAGGCCGTTCTCATCGTGTCCCACACGCCTTTGGTCTCGGCATGGACAAACACGTTTTGCAGAGCCCTGGGGGTGAAGGCTCCACACTTGGCGTTTTCGTTCACCTTTTCGAAGCTTCCGACGGGCTTCCGCCGGCGATTCATCACCGATGCAATCAATGACATCGACCGATTCGTCTGTTTCTCTTCCGTCGAGCGGGCGCGCTACGCGGAGTACTTCGGCATCCCCGAGGGGAAGATCGATAGCCTTCGTTGGAGCGTCGCGGAGCCTGAGCTCGAATCGTCCGAAACTCCCACCGAGCCCACCCCATACTTGTGCGCGGTTGGTGGGGAAGGCCGCGACTACGCGACTCTCGTCGAGGCGATGCGGCGCCTTCCCGACCGCCATCTGTCCATCGTGGCTCGGCCAGCCAACGTCAAAGGGCTCGATCTTCCCTCCAACGTGAGCGTGCGCACCAACGTCCCGTTGGCAGAGGTGTGGAACCTCATGGCGCACGCGAAGCTGATGGTGCTCCCGCTCCACGATGCCGAGGTCCCCTGCGGTCACACGACGCTGATCACGGCGATGCAGCTCGGGACGCCTTCCATCGTGACCGAGTCCGTCGCGATGACGGATTACATTAGCGACGATACGACGGGCCTGACCTGTCCTCCGGGTGATCCCGACGCCATGGCACGAACGATCGAGCGGCTCTGGGATGACGAGGAGCTGGCCGTGCGGCTGACGCGAACTGCTCGCGACTTTGCAACCGAGGAATGCAGCGAACGCCGGACCGTTGCCTATTTCATGGACTACGCGCGAAGCCTCGGCCTGCTCTAGCTCGACGACAGCCTAGCGCGACTCCCCACCGTAGCGCCCGAACGCTTCGCGTAGGAGCGCCGCGGAACGTTCGACGTCGTGGCGGGCCTCGATCCGGGCCCGTCCAACACTTCCCATGGCGTCTAGCTCCGTCTCGTCTCGCGTCAGGCAATCGCGGATCGCGGCGGTCAATGCTGGGACATCTCCTGGAGGGACGATCCATCCGCAGGAGGAATCGACGAGCTCGGGAATCCCCGCAATGTAGGTCGAGATCACTGGCTTCCGAAGCGCAAAGGCCTCCATGATCGACACGGGTAGTCCTTCGGCAAAGCTCGGAAGAAGCATGGCCCTGCCGGCAATGAGCCGCTTGCGCACTTCTTCGTTGGAGCACCAGCCGAGCAGCTCAAAGTGCTTCTCGAGGCCTTTGCTCACGATCTTGGCTTCGAGCTCAGAGCGCGTCTCGCCGTCTCCGACGAGAACGATCTTCAAGTCCGGGAACGCATCCGATAGTGGCTCGATGGCGTCTGGGAAAAGTGTCTGGGCTTTCTGTGGGCAAAGGCGGCCGATGCAGACGAGCTCTTGGTTTGGTGGAGCTCCGCGGGGCTTGTCGGGGAAATCACGTAGGTCGAGGGCGCAGGGAACGATCTCGATCTTGTCCCAGCACGCCATCCCGGCAATGCGCGCAAGCTGCACGCGGCAGAAGCTCGAAATCGCGGCGACGAACGCAGCTTCACGAATCTTGAGGTCGTAGCTCGAGCGAAAGGGCTCGACGAACTCGTCCGGTCCGTGTGCGGTGAAGCTATAAGTGCCTCCTCCCATCGCGCGAGCCAGCATCGCCACGGTCGTGGCATTGGTTCCAAAGTGGACGTGAACGTGCTGCAGCTTTGCTGCGGCCATGCGCTGCCGAAGACTGATGGCCTCGAGCAAATAGGCAGCGTGCTTGACGAGCCCTGCCCCAGCGGTGCGCCAGAGACGGTATGCTTTTCTCAGCCCTCGGAACAAGCCTCCCGGGTTGACCACGAGCTCCTTCGCAAACGAGGTGATCAGCCCGAGGGTATTGCTGCTGAGCAAATACGTGGTCTTGGCCCGTTCTTCGATGTCACGGGGATCCACGAGCTCCTCGGCCCACGTTCGAACCGCGAAGCGCTCGACGTCGACGCCCATCTTCTCGAGCGCATGGATCTCCCGACGGATGAATGTCGTGCTGATGAGCGGATAGGTGTTCATCAAGTAAGCGACTCGCAAAGCTTGCCTCCGGTGTTCGGTGTCAGATCTGCGCCGACGGCCACGGCGCATCAAAAGGAGGAGACGGTGAAACCTTGCGTCGTCGCACAATCGCCGGTCGTTCCACACGAGGGTGCGTCGTCCTTGCGCAGCAACGCGACGGCGACTCCTGCGCCAATGCCAGCCGCCGCAATTACGCCGATCATCACCCAGAATCCGGGACGTTTCACGAAGCGCTCGCGATCGTCTTCGGCAGGCTCAGGTCCGGGCAACCCGGTGTCTGCCGTGGAGATCGCGATAGCAGAGGGGGTGATGTCCAATTTGGCTGGAGCTGCGGCGGCCGCGCTGAAAGGGCTTTTCCTCAACTCAACCAAGAGATCTTTGCGGGCCCCCTGCTTCAACTCGAGCTCGCGGCGATACGGCTCGTATCCGTCGCTTGCGACGCGTAGGGCATGCTCTCCGGGATCCACCAAAACGGTTCGGAAGTTGCCCTGAAGCGGCGAAGGCCGATTGTCGATGTACACGATGGCGTTCCCGGGCACCACCGTCAGCTTCACCTCCGCGACGATGTCGAGGACGAGTGCACGCAAGGTCTCACCGCGTTCGATCGCTGCTGGGTCGCTTCGAACCTCGGGCATCCGGTCGTAGTCGTCGAGCTCCGAGAGCGCCTCGAGCGGACGGTCTAGCCGATAGAGTGCGTTGGCGATGTTGTACGAGGTGCTGGCGCGTGGGACCAAGTCGCGTGAGCGCTGAAATGCAGAGAGCGCCCATCCCCATCGGCTGGCTTTGGCAAGGGCCAGCCCCTCGGCAAACAACTTGCGCGCCTGCGCCTGGGTCTGTTCGTCTTGCGCGAACGCGCTTCTCGGCGCCGGCGCGACCAAAGCGATCGACGCGAGCCAAAGCGACACTGCGAAGTAGACTGTCCTCACCATTCGGTCACCAGATCAGGGGGTTTGCGGTCGTTGCGGGGGGATGCGGGAGCGCGGACCTCTTGCTCGACCGGGCGTCGGACGCTCGGTGTCTTCGAGGTGGAGGCCTTTGTCGCTGCTTTCTTGGGGGCCGCCCGCGGCGGCGGATCGGGGAGGTCTTCCTGAACGGGATCGGCCTGCTCTGGAGATGGATCCTCCACCTCGATGAGCTCCTCGGTCGCCTCCTCGGCGGCCTCTTCGGTGAGCTCCTCGGCGGCCTCTTCGGTGGGCTCTTCGGTGGGCTCTTCGGTGGGCTCTTCGGTGGGCTCTTCGGTGGGCTCTGAAGGAGGGGCTTCGTTCGTCGCGGCGTTCACCGGCTCGGGGTCGGCGATCGGTTCCGCTGGAGGTGGCTCCGCGACGTCGGATTGAGTCACTTCGGGAACTTGAGTCGGCTCGGTCACCTCCCACGCGTCGGGCCGGGTCACCTCCGCCGTCGGCGCTTCCAAGATGCGGGGCTCATCGAGGGGACGGCTTCCATCGATCGTCCACCAGGCAGAAAGACCCACGGCGATGGCCAGGGCCAAGCCGCCGAGCATCGCCCTTCGATTTGTATTCTTCGGAAGGGTCAGCAGCTCGGAATCGAACTGCACCGGCCGAGGACCGGAGGAGCCGGCGCTTTCGAGCGTCCGACGAGCGTAGCTCGGTCGCGCCAACGCGGGCGGTCGGGAGGATCGCACCGCCGGATCGTCCGTCGCCGTCAGCGAGACCAGACCGCTCTCTGCAATTTGCGCCATGAGGTCTGAGAGACGCTGCGTGCGCCGCCGAGTCGAACGCTCGAGGGCGGGTCGGAGGATCGCCGCCTGGCTCTCGGGAAGCTCAGCGAAATCGATAGGGGCGTCACAGACCGCCTTGAGCACCTCGGTTGGCGTCTCCCGATCAAAAAGAGACCGTCCGGTCAAACATTCGTACCACACCACCCCTACGCCCCAGACATCGGTTTGGGGCCCGATGAGGTCGCGCTCGTCGCGCGCTTGCTCCGGAGACATGTACTGGGGCGTTCCGACGATGACGTCGTCGGGTGCCCCAGAGCCCCGTGGTTGTGTCTCGCGAAGGATTTGGGCAACGCCAAAGTCGAGGAGCTTCGGTGTCATGAACTCCGATGCGTCAATGCTGAGGATGATGTTCTCCGGCTTGAAGTCCTTGTGCACGATGCCCATCTCGTGGGCCCTATCCAGTGCATCCATCAGTGGAAGGAGGATATTCGCCGTGTCTTGCGCGGATAGCTGGCCCTGCTCGGTCAGCACCTCGCGGAGCGTGGGGCCGTCGAGGAGCTCCATCACCATATAGGTGGTTCCCGCTTCGTCTTCGCCCATGTCGAGCACCTCGACGACATTGGGATGTTGTAGCTGGACTGTAGCTCGCGCCTCCATCAGGAAGGCATCCCGCAGCTGGTGGAAGTGGGGAAGGCTTGGGTCGAGCACCTTGACCGCGACCTCCCGCTCCGTCCACAGATGCGTGGCGCGGTACACGGTCCCGACCCCTCCGGAGCCGATGACCTCACGAAGGCGGTATTTGCCCCCAACCAAGGGGGTTCGGGGCGGTAGGGGCTGCAAAGTGGACATCAACCAAGGTCGGCGAAGCGGCCGCTGCGCGGTTCACGCGAGCGAGCGAGAGAAGGGCCGAGAGCGAAGAGTGCGAGATTTCAGGAACCGGCACAAGATGACGTGCGGGCACATTTCCGCAACTCGGCGGTCGGCTTGCCGTCGCGCGGAGCGCCCCTAGGCTCTCGGGTCTTCATGTCCCGCCATCTGCCAGACGCCGTCGCACCAATCTTGGATCGGAGCGGCACGAGTCGCCTCACGCCGCTTCTCCTTCTATTTTCACTCTTTGGGGTCAATTGCTCCGAAGCCGCGACCACTCAGCTCGTGGTTTTGGTGGACACCGACTACGCGGTACCGGCTGAAGTCGACCGTATCCGAGCCCATGTTGCGAAGATCGTCGACACCGAAGGCAGCGTAGAAGAAGTGGAAACCTGGGTTCGCGAGTTCCCCGTCTCGAACGATGAGCCAGCGGACGCCAACAGCTACCGCCTTCCCGCGACGTTTGCCGTGTTGCCGTCCGCTTCGGACATCGACCGCGAGATCGTGATCGAGCTCGAAGCCATCGCAACAAGTGGCCAAACGGTGCTCGTCAGCCGACGCCTCAGGACCGGATTCGTGCCAGGCGAAGCGCGTCTAGTGAGAATGCTGATCCACCGTGCCTGCGCGGGGCTCTCCTGTGCAGAAGGCGATAGCTGCGGCTGCCCGGGGGCAACGTCGTGTGCAACGCCATCCTGCGTAGACGAACGTGTGAGTCCGGCGGACCTCGAGGTCATCGACGACCCTGCGCTTCTGCCGCCCGACTCTGAGTTCCCAAGCACGCCTGGAGGCGGGCCGGACGGCGGTACGGACGGCGGACTCGAATGCGAGCCGTCCCTGGTGCTTTGCGACGAAGAATGCGTGAACACGCTCACTGACCTTCGCTACTGCGGTGGATGCAACAACGCGTGCCCCGACGGATTCGCGTGCGAAACGGGCGTCTGCGCAGATCTGGGTGATTGTCGCGCGTTCGAGAGCGTGTGTACGGGATTCACATACTGCGATGAATCGACGGGCAAGTGCATCCGTGGCTGCACAAACGATGATCAGTGCGTCCGAGACCAAGAGATCTGCGACGTCGGGGCCCATGAATGCCTCTGTGCGCCCGGCTTCGACCGATGCGCGTTCGACTGCGTGGACACCGAGTCGGATCCACGCTTCTGCGGCACGTGTCTCAGCTCGTGCGTATCGGGGGAAGTCTGCGAGGGCGGGGTATGCGTGGATCTGGGCGATTGCCGCAGCAACGGCTTCGGGTGCAGCGGCTTCACCTACTGCGATGAAGCCACCGGGGATTGCCTGCCCGGCTGTGAAGAGAACGCGCAGTGCACCGGCGATGACCGAGTCTGCAACACGGATCTGCACGAGTGTGTATGCGACCTAGACTTCCATGAATGCGATGGCGTATGCGTCTCGGACCTCGACGTCGCTACCTGCGGGACCTCCTGCGCCCCTTGTCCCTTCCCTCAGGGCGCACTTCCGATCTGTGTTTCGGGCGTCTGTGATTTCGTTTGCGAAGATGGTTTGGACGAGTGCGACTCCACCTGCGTAGACACCCAGATCGACGCGCGCTTCTGTGGGAGCTGCACGAACCCGTGCTTGGCGGGCGATCTCTGTGAGGGAGGTGTCTGTCTCGAGGCTGGGGACTGCCGCACCAACGGGACCGGATGCACGGATTTCAACTATTGCGATGCGAACACGGGGAACTGCCTGCCGGGATGCGACGACAACGCGCAATGCACCGCGACCAACGAGGTCTGCAACTTGGCCTCGCACGATTGCGAGTGCGCGACTGGCTTCCACCCGTGTGGGGGAGCCTGTGTGAGCGATCTGGATGCCAGCGCGTGCGGAGCCTTGTGCATTCCGTGTTCAGCCCCGCCCGGCGCAACACCCATCTGCCTTGCGGGGGCATGTGATTTCATCTGCGCCGACGGGCTCGAGCGATGTGATGATCTCTGTTGCCCCACGGGTGTCCCTCCCGTCTAGGTTGCGAGCACAAGCGAACCAACACGATCGGCGCAGCTCGAGACGGCATGGGTGCACCCGTCGAATCGGTTTGGTCGACTCGTAACTAGTATACGGCGCGTAAACGCCTTGCTTTACGCGGTGACAAGTCGATTTCTCTGCGAGTTCGGCGGGTTGCGAATTTGATCACAAAACCCGTTGCGCCTTATGGTGCCGGACCCATTTTTGGAGGCGTTGTGAACCCGCAAGACGTCATCATTCACGGCGAGTACGAACCTCGCTTCGAGCCGGTCGCCAACACGCTCCGCAAACAGGTCGTCACTTTCGGCGGCGGTGGCGCGGCGAGCGTGTACCTCCAAGGGAAGTGCGTCGTCGACATCTGGGCTGGCAACGCACGACGCGACGGCACGCCCTGGGAACGCGACACGATGTCGATTTGCTTCTCCGGCACGAAGGGCGTGGCCGCAACGGCGATCCACATGCTCGCCTCCGACGGCCTCCTCGACTACGACGCGCCGGTCGCGCGCTACTGGCCCGAGTTCGGATGCAACGGCAAGGAGGGCATCACGGTCCGCCAGGTGCTTGCGCACCAGGCGGGCCTACACAAGACGGTCCCATTGGTCGACCAGCTGACCGACATCCTCGATTGGGACCTGATCGTCGGGCGACTCGCCGAAACCGAACCGGATTTCCACCCCGGCACGGCGAACGGCTATCACGCCGTCACGTTCGGCTGGCTCGTCGGCGAGCTGGTCCACCGGGTGTCGGGACAGAGCTTCGCGGACTTCATTCAGGACCGAATCGTGAAGCCGCTCGACCTCGATGGGCTTCGGATCGGCGAAGCCGACGGGGAGATGGAGCGCTTGGCAGACCTCGTTGGCCTTCCGCCGATTCGGCGACACGACGCGGCACCTCTACCGGAGGCGTACGAGGCACCGAGCTGGCTGCCACGCGGTCCGATTCGGAGTCTCGTTCGCCGTGGCCTCACGCCCAAGAACATGAAGGAGCTCTTCACGCATCCGGCGTTTTGGAAGGCCTGCCTTCCGGCGATGAACGGCGTCTGCACCGCGCGCGCGCTCGGGAAGATGTACGCGGCCTTGTCGCTCGGCGGCGAGCTCGACGGCGTACGCCTGGTGCGCGAAGACAACCTCCGTCAAGCAGCGGAAGTCCAGATGAAGCGGCGCGACAAGGTCGTCGTCTATCCGCTCCATTGGCGCCTCGGCTACCACCGCGCCGACGCGCTCTTGATGGATGTGCCGAGGGCGTTCGGTCATTTCGGCATGGGTGGCGCCGGCGGCTGGGCCAACCCGGAGCTCGGGCTCTCGGCCGCGCATGTGCACAACGGCTTCCCACTCTCGCTCACGGGCCAGATGCGCACCGTGATGATCACCGCGGCCGTCTACGAATCCCTCGGCCTCTACCGTGGCATCCGGCACACGCTCCGACACGGACCGCTCATCGAGCTCCTGCCCGCGGACGCGGCCTGAGTCGACTCACTCGACCCAGAAGTTGATGACCTCGAACTGCTCGTCGTCCACCGTCTGCACGTAGGTGAACATCCCGTAGCTGTACTGGTTGTCGGCAAAGGATGCCGCGTCGAGGTCGCCGACGGTGACCGAATACGAAGTAGACGACCCGCTCGTCACGGTGAGACTCGCGGAAACCCCGTAGCCGACGGAGAAGCCCGCCATCGCAGGGCCTGCGGTCACTTCGACCGACTTCTCGATCTCGATGCCCAAGCTCGCGCCCGCGCTGATCGCAGTCGACACGTCGATGCCGAGGCCGTCGCTGCCCCCACCTTGGCCGACGGAGATCGGCCCGTTCTCGAGCCCCCCGTACTGAGAGAGCAGCATGTTCTTCTCGCCATCGGAGGGATAGCTCTGCACGTCACCGACGGTGTGCGAGAACACGTTGTCGTTGATCGGAATGCTCGTGTCGATGATGTTCGCGTTGTAGAACCCACGCTCGACCTTCAGCATGATCGGCTCGCGAGGTAGGGAGACGACGACCTCGCCCCCGACCAGCTCCGGGTCCGGGTGCGACAAGATCTCGTACGTGTAGCGATCGTAAGGGATGGTCGTGAACACTACGCCGTCCTCGAGCGGGCCTGTCGAGAACACCCGCGATTTCTCGACCGTGTATGCGACGCCCGCCGATATCGACGCGGTCAACGTGACGCTCTTCTTGAACTCGGCACCGACGTCTCCAACGAAAGGGATGTTGGCAGCCGTTTTTACGCCCGTGTGGATGCCGGCCTTGACCGACACCGTAATCGACGCGTCGACCATGGTGCTCTCCGTCTGCCCGAAGGAAACGGAGCAGGCGTCGATGTTCTGGCCAATCCCCTCACCGCAGGGTGCCGCCGCGAGGAGCGCGATGAGAACGGGCTCGGTGAACACCAGCTCATACGCGCCGTCCGAGTACTTCAACACGGGGCTGTCCATGTCGACGTTGACGGGGAGCAGGATGGGGCCGATTCTGGTCTGCGTGTTCGCGCCGGACTCTGCGTCGATCCGGCTCAGCTCGGCGAAGCCTACCGTTTCGATGTTCGAGAGCCCGAAGATGCGCACGTCGGTCTGCCAAGGCGTGTACACCATGATGTTCTCTCGGCCGTCGCCGGTGACGTCTCCGGTCGCGATCGTCGTGGAGGCCGAGGTAATGTACGCGCTCGCGTCGCTGTCGTCGTCGACGAAGATGTCTTGCGGCATCTCATGGATCGGCTCGCCGAACGCGCCGGTTTCGGTCAGGTTGCCGAAGACGAACTGGTTCGCCTGCACCTCGTCAATCCCGTCGCCGTCCAGGTCGAAAGCGTTCACGTGAATGAACCTGAGTCGCCAAGGTCCGAAGGCAGGACACTTGCTGAAAAACGGCTCATACGACTTCGCGCTGAGCGGCTCGAGGCCGTGCTTGGCATCGTCGAGGGCCGTCAGAATGGCGTCGTAGTTGTCCCCGCAACTGGTGCCGAGGTCGGTCAGGCCGGCGAATACCACCTCGTCGATCCCGTCGCCATCAATATCACCGGTGGTCACGTCGGCTTGCCTCGCGACGTAGGACTGCCCGTCGGTGCCGGAGACGAGCCCCGAGTCCAGCGGGTTCAACGAGGTCTTCTGGTCGTCGTACACATAGTAGGTCGCGACGCCGCCAATCGGGTTGGCGACGAACTCGTTGACCACGACGACGAGCTCGGCCGAGTTGTCGTAGTCGAGGTTGCCGCTGGCGATCTCGGCGGTTTCAATCGGGCTCTCCAGGGTGTGCGTCAGCGTCTTGCTCAGCGCCTCGTCGACCGTGAAGTTGCTCGCGCGCTCGCCATCGCCCCCCGACTGGGGGCTCACGATGAGGAGCTCGGAGGACCCTTCTTGGGTGAGGACGACCGCCACCTGGTCTGCGCCGTTGCCATTGAAGTCACCCGTAGTGATGGCCACATCGAGAATCCCATCACCGTCCGCGAGCGTCTCTTCGATCTCGGCGTAGCCGTCTTCCATGTCTTCGATGATCTTGATCTTGACCACGCGATCCGCCGCGGCGGTGTCGACGAAGACGATGACGATTTCTTCGAGGCCGTCATCGTCGACATCGCCTGCGGCCACGTCTCGCAACCCTTGCTGGTTGTCGCTGTCGCCGCCCGAGGTCTCGTCCACCCATTCGTTGCCTGCGCCCGGAAGCGTGTGGAGCACCGACGTGATTCCCGGGTTCACAGCCCCGTTGCCATCGATCTGCACTCCAACTTGTTCGACGAGGTTCAGTCGGGTGCTACCTCCGTCGACCGCGGCATTGACGATGAAGATCTCATCGGTCTTGTTGGCGCCGCTTTCATCGCTGAACTCGTCCGGGCTGCCGAACGAAGCGGAGGAGCCGAGTGGGCTGTAGTCCTCCGGCAGCGCGTCCTGGTCGGGGTCGACCCGATCCGTGGCAGTCGTGTCGACGCCGAGCACGTTGAGTGATTGCTCGAGCGCGCTCCCGCTCCCACCGCCGACACCGCCGACACCGCCCGTGCCGCCGCCGCCACCGCCCGATTCGCTGCTCGAGCAGCCAAAGCACGCTAGGGGGAACACGAGGACGCAAAGCGCGAGAAGACGACGCGAGAAACCAAAGCGGAGCATGAACACCTCTCTTGATCGGGCGTACCGATACCGGGAGAGGCATGGCCGGACACCGTTTCGTTGCATGCCGAGCGTACAGCAGCCGGAGCGACGCGCGCAATCAAATGAGACGACGGCCCGCGTAACAGCGACCATCGAGATCAGTCTTTCGAGGACTACTCGTCGAGGTCGAGCCCTTCGAGCGAGTCGAGGTCGAGCTCTTCATCGTCCCCTTCGAGCGCGTCGAGGCCGAGCTCTTCGCCGTCTGCCTCGAGCGCGTCGAGGTCGAGCTCTTCGTCGTCCCCTTCGAGCGCGTCGAGATCGAGCTCTTCGTCATCCCCTTCGAGCGAGTCGAGGTCGAGTGTGTCGTCGTCCCCTTCGAGCGCGTCGAGATCGAGGCCCACGTCCTCATCGTCGTAAGAGTCGCCAGAGTCGTCGAGATCCACTGCGTTGGTCTCGACCAAGCTCGGAAGCCAGGTGGAAAGCGATGGGATGTAGGTGACGATGATCAACGCGACGCCGAGCAAGCCGATGAACGGAAGCACGGATCGATAGAGCTGCGTAATCGGCTTGTTGAAGCGAAAGCTCGAGATGAAGAGGTTGAGGCCAACCGGCGGCGTCATGTAGCCGATCTCGAGATTCAGGAGGAAGACGATGCCGAGATGGTACGGATCCACGCCGAACCTCAACGCGATGGGAACGATGAGCGGCACCACGACGACGATCGCCGAGAAGATATCCATCAGCATGCCGACGCCGATCAAGAAGATGTTGAGCGCGATCAGGAACATCACTTGCGAGGTGATGAAGCCCTCCATCGCCTCGAGGATCACCATGGGAACGCGCGCCTGAATGAGGAACGCCGTGAAGCCAATGGCCGTGGCGAGAATCGCGAGAATGGCGCCGACCAGGGTCATCGACTCGCGGATGATGCGCGGCAGGTCGACCCGGAAGCTCACGTCTTTGTAGATCCACACCTCGATGACGAGCGTGTAGATCGCGGTGAAGGCGGCTGCTTCGTGAATGCGGAGCAAGCCACTGTACATCCCGCCAAGCAGCGCGATCGGTAGCAGCGCTTCCCACTTGGTCTCCCAGAGGGCCTTCACCGCCACCTTCGCGTCGAACTTGGTGCGCGGCATCTTGTTTTTGATGCCGGTGGCCGAGCTGTAGATCGCGAGCGCGGCGACGGTGATGATGCCCGGGATGAGACCGGCGAGGAACAGCTTCTCGATCATGATCCCGGCGACGACGCCATAGATGATCATCGGGACGCTCGGCGGGAACAGCAATCCGAGGGAGCCGCCCGTCGTGACGAGGCCGAGAGAGAAGTTCTCCTTGTACTTGTCGGCGATGAGAGCCGGATAGAGAAGGCCGCCGATGGCGACGATCGTGATGCCGCTGCCGCCAGTGAAGGTCGTGAAAAAGGCGGACGCGACGAGGCACACCATCGCCAAGCCGCCTGGCATCCAACCGAGCCACGCGCGAGACATCCTCACGAGGCGGTCGGGCGTGCCGCTCTCGGCGAGCACGTACCCGGCAAACGTGAAAAGTGGAATCGTGACCAGCAGCGGGGAGTCGGCGAACTTCTCGCTGAACACGTCGTTGGCCGTGCCCGTGATGCTCGTGTCGGGGAGTGCCCCGAAGAGAAGCATTGCGGCAGCGCCGAAGATCGCGAAGAGCGGAGCGCCGAAGATGGCGAGCGTGGCGAGGAGGACGATCCAGATCGTATCCATGGCTCAGCCCTCCCCTTCTGCGGTCGAGGGGGGCTTGTTGGCAATGAAGGCGCTGCTCGCCGCGATGGAGCGGCTCAGGAAGCGTACCGCCATCCAGATGAACATCGCCGGGACGATGAGCTGCAGCGCGACGTCAGGCGTCGACATCTGCGCGCCGAACACTTCGAGGCCGCTTCGGATCGCGCAGAAGATGCTGGGCCGTGAGAGCCCTGTGTCGGCCAGAACCTGGAGCGGCGCCTCACAGATGTGAATCATCTCATCGGAAACACCCAGCACCGAGTACTCGAGAGGAATCTCGCGCGCGTTGTTCAGCACCGAGAGCCAAAACACCCGCCCGAGGTAGAAACAGGTGATCGCGGAGAAGGTGCACACGATGGCGCGGAAGAACTGCTTGCCACGCGGGGGTGCGAGCCGAGGCAAGACATCGATGGCGATGTGCTTTTCGTCGTACGTCGAAAGCGATGCCCCGAAGAACGCGAGCCAGAGGGTGCCCTTCTGCAGGAACGAATCGGCCCAATCCATGCGTTCGAGGACGAGGTTCGCCCAGTCGAAGTCGAGGTTGGTCAAGTTGCGGAGCGCAGCCTGCGCGGCCGCAACACCGATCATGAGCAACAGAACAGCCGCCGCGATTGCGGCTTCGCCTCGCGCGAGCTGTCTGTCGATGCCGCGAATATACTTCACTGTTGGCTCCCCGCTGCAGCTATCACTGCGTCGAGCAGGCTCTTCGGATAGACGCGGCCCGTAAGTCGCTCGCGGACCTGCTTGCCGGCTTCTTCCCACTCTGCCTGGTTGTCGGTGGTGTCGACCTCGGTAAGACCGCGCTTGAGCACGGTTTGATACGACTTGTCGTCGTCGCGCCGAATCGACGTGTTGAGCGCCTTGTGGGCGCGAATCCCCGTGTCGATCAGAACCTTCTTCTGCTCGTCGGTCAGCTGCTCGAACTTGTCTTTGCGAATGAGGGTCGCGCCAACGATGATCCCACTGTTGCGCTTCGAGACGTACTTGAGGCGCGTGTACCATTGGAGCGACACGGCGGCGAGCGCGGACGCGGGGAGCGTGTCGACCATCCGGGTTTGCAGCGCCGGATAAACCTCAGGCACGCCGAGACGGACGGGGTTCGCTCCGACGACCTTGAGGAACTCGGTGAAGATCAGGTCATCCTTCCAAGCCCAAGGCCGAAGCTTCTTGATGTCCGACGGACGCTCGATGCGCTCCATCGAAAACAGGCGTGTCTTCCCGACGTCGCCCCAGCCGAGCAGCGTGTAGCCCTCTTGATCGAACATTCCTGCGAAGCGATCGCTCAGCGCGGCGCGCACCCGGTCGAGCTCGTCATACTCGTCGAACACGCCCGGGACCGACAAGACGAGGATCTGCCGCACGAGCTGACCGAGACCGGTGGTCGTGATCGATGCGCCGTCCATTTGGCCGGCTCGCATCTTCCGAACGAAATCGCGTTCGTCGCCCTGACTGCCACCTGGGTAGAAGCGGAGCTTCACGCTGTTGTTCGTTTGCTTCTGGATGGTGAGATTCCAGGCGTTGAAGACCTTCATCCAGGACGACCCGCTTGGCGCCAGCGTGGCGATGCGAAGCTCGATCGCCTGCTCGGCCGCGGCCGGACGAGGGATGACACCGGGGACTGCGAGCGCAGCCAGGGCGAGCGCCACAGTCAATGCGAGGTTGAGTTTCATCTGCGGATGCCGAAGGAACGCGAAACGTTGGGGCTCCGGAGAATACCCGCGCTACCCGCGGGAATCACTAAAAAAGTTGGTCTGCGTTGGCGATGTAGAGCTCCGCGCGTTCGCGGGCGATTCGATTGGCGAGCCGCGCCTCTGGAAGTGGGTCCTGAGCGTCCATCACTTCATCGAGGAGCTTGTCGAAGAGCTCCCGCTCACCCTGCTTCACCGCGTAGTGCCGGGCCATGTTGAGCTGCGCTTGGAGCGCACGACGCTCGGTCGAGGCCATCGCCTTCTCGAAGTAGGCCTTGGATTCTTCCATGTCGCTGGCCATCTCCGAGGCGATCGCGACACCCATGAAGGTGTATCCAGCTGCGTTGTAGTAGTCGGGGTCGAGCTCGATGGAACGGGACACGAACGCCTTGGCGTATTCCAAGTCGGCAATGGCTTCCATGTCGTCTTTGGCGGCGTTGATGTAGGAACCCCAGGCATAACCGTGCCAGAGCAGCAGCTCTGCGTCTGCCTTGTCGACGAAGGCGCCGGCGAGCCAGGCTTCGAGGTCGTCGACCGTGCCCTTCACCGCGAGATCGATGTCTTCGTTGAGCAGGCGAATGCGATGGCGGGTGAGATCCAACGCGCGGAGGTACATCGTGCGGGTCCGGCGCCGCTGCACGTCAGCGGCCTCGTACTCTCCGTCGAACTCGAGCGCTTCGACGTCCGCTTCGATCCAACCGTACGCATAGGCGATGTACGCCTGCGCGAGCTGCGAAAGAATCGCGTCGTTGTCGGGCACGACGCGCAGGATCCCCTCGAACTGAACGATGGTCGCCGGCATTGCTTCACCGGCGAGGTCGTAATCCCAGTACGCCTCGAAGGCGGGAGCAGCACGAGTGAAGAGCCCCGCGGTGGAGTCGGCAGTGAACTTGGCGACATCGCAGCCGCCGAGCGCCACGATGCAAAGCAGCGCGGCCACCGAGCGGAAGCTCCGGGACGAGTGAACCTGATACATGGAGCGAGGTGTACGAAAATTGGGTGGAAATTGTCAATCTAGATCGTGTATGGAGGATCGCTTGACGGGGGACTCAGAGGCCTGCAGATTTGTTAAATGCTTAGATTCAAGTCGATACCCGGGGTTATGGGTACCTTGCTCGTTCCTCTCCTCGGAGCCTTATTCCTGACGAGCCCCGCCAATGGCTCCATCGTTCAGGCCCTCGATCTCGACGATCTGGTCGGCCAATCGGACGAGATCCTTCTCGGTCACGTGGTGTTTTCCGAGTCGTTCCAACGTGCCAACGGCACCCTCGGTACCTGGCACCGCATCATCGTCGAGCGCGATCTTCGCGGCGACGCGTCCGATGAGCGCGAGGTCATCGTGGAGACCCTCGGTGGCCGCATGGGCGATGTGGCCATGCGGGTCGAGGGCGAGCCTTCGTTCTCCATCGGGGAGCGTGTGGTGGTCTTCGTCCGCGAGGGCGGAGCGTACGAAGCGTTCCGACCGGTCGGCATGGGCCAAGGCGTGATGCGCGTTCGCACCGAGGAAGGCGTCGAGACCGTCCGCCAGAGTCGGGAAGGCCTGATGCTGATGCGACGCAACGCGAAGGGCCGTCTAGAACGGAGCCAGGGCGCCTTGCCGAAGCAGGAACGTCTCGACGCGTTCCTCTCGCGGGTGCGCTCGATCGTCGAGCAGAAGGCCGGTCGCGCCAATGAGTAGTTGGGCGCTGTGGCTTGGGAGCTTCGCGCTCGCGTTCGCTGCGCTGTGGGTGTCGGATGATGCTGCGGCGTTTTGCCGAATGACGACCGAGGGCGGCGCTCAGGTGGGTGAGGCGGCCTGCGTGGAACAAGGCGCGCCCCTCGAATGGCAGAACCCCTGCCTCTCGTATGCGATCGACTCGCGTGGCTCCCAGTGGATGACGAACGAGGACATCGAGGAAGCCGTCGACTTGGCGTTCAAGTCCTGGGAGAACGCGGACTGCGGTGGCTCACCACCAAATCTCATCTTCAAGCCGCTTCAGCCGTCGACCTGCAAACGAGCAGAATACAACTGCGCCGGCAACGTGAACACGATTGCGTTTCTCAATCCTTGGAAGGATGAGTGCTCCGATCCGCAAGAGCCAGGGTACGACCGCAACGCGTTCGCCGTCACCATCGTCTGGCACGACACGCGAACCGGCGAGATCCTCGATGCGGACATGATGATCAACGACCAGCTCTCGAGCCGCTTCAACGCGGGCGGCCCATACGCGAACTGCCCCGAAACGGGCTGCACCGGGAACGACGCCGATTTGGGCAGTATCGTCACGCACGAAGCGGGCCACTTCATCGGCATCGGTCACTGCAACCCGGAAGACCCGGACGACCCAGAAGACCCCTGCGTGCAGGCGACGATGTTCTCGCGGGCAGAGCGCAATTCGGTGAACAAGCGCTCGCTGGCACCGGACGACATCGACGCGGTCTGCACCATCTACCCACCCGGCGACCTGGATCAGTCCTGCAACGCGGCCCCGAAGGGCGGCCTTCAGCTCGACTGCGAAACCGATGCCGACGGCAAAGCGCTTTCGTGCGACGGCACGGCGTGCAGCACCGGTGGCAGCAGCGGTTGCAGCGCGACGAGCAATCCGAGCGAGGCGCCCTGGGGCGCGATCGTGGCGGCGCTAGTCGCTCTCACTTTTTGGCGCCGCCGCTCCGACGCAAGATCTTGAACTGCACCCGGCGGTTGCGCGCCTGGTTGTAGGCCGTGATGTTCGGGGCGATGGGCATCGTGGGGCCGTAGCCCTTCGCGCTGAGACGCGCGCTCTCGACGCCGTGCTGTACCAGCCAACGTCGCACCGAATCGGCCCTTCGTTGTGAGAGCTGCATGTTGAGCTCGCGATCGCCCCGGTTGTCGGTGTGGCCTTGAATCTCGACGAGCTCCAAGTCCGGGTTTCGGAGGAGCGCGTCGGCAACTTCGAGCAGGAGCGGCTCGCTATTCGGAAGAATTTCGTCGCTGCCGGTCGCAAAGCTCACCTGGCGCCGGAGACCAATCTCGGTCTTCTTCACGATGACGCGGGGACGTGAGGGCTTCGCGAGAATGCGAAGCTGAACCGTGGTCTCTTGCCGCTCGACGATGTCGAAGTCGCGCACCGCGATCAAGTACGCCGGGTCATCGACATACGCCGAATACGCGCCGGGGTCGATCTCCTCGATAGCACACACACCAGCTGAATCGGAGAGCACGAGATGCTCAGAGGGCCCGCGGATGCTGACGGAGACCTTCGGGACGGGGTTGCCCTCTCAATCGACGGTGAGAACGCGGAGCTGACCGGCGAGGCTCGACGGCACGAGCCTGCAGTCAGTCTCGGAGGGGACCTCCGCAGGGCATTGCGCAGTGGCGTAGGTCGGATGCGACACCTCGAGCACCACTTCGCGCTCCCCCAATGCGTAGGTCGTGAAACGACCCGCAGCGTCGCTAACCTGCGGTGAGGCATCCTGACCCACGACGGTCACGATCGCGCCTTCGACGGGCGCGCCGCTCCCCTCTTCGAGCACGTGGCCTTGCACCTGCCCGGTCGCTGCTTGCACCGGAGTGGGCGCCGCCATGGACGTGGAGGTAGGAGCTGGCGCGGGGCGCGGGTCAAAAGCGTACCCGATGCCGAGGATGACGTTGTAGACCGCGGTCGGCGCCAACTCTCGGACGAAGGTGCGCGCGCCCGTGAGCCCGATGTCGGCCGCGACTGTAAAGGCCAAGCCCTTCGGCGGTGTGAGGATGCGAAGCCCCGCGCTGAGGAACATCGGAAACGCTTTGAGCCCGTCGTTCGCGAGGCAGCCGTCATAAGAGGAGTCCGCGGTCGGGCAATCGTAGCCCTGGCGGTTGACGGGGATGTGCCATTGCCACTCGAGCATCGGATGCAAGCCCACCTTGCGCACCTCGAGCGGCACTTCGAAACCGGTGGCGATGCGAACGGTGTCGACCCGGTTCACGCCGTACGCGAAACGCTCGAAGGGTGTCAGGAGGTTCCGCGTCTCCATGGACGGCGGCACCAGTCCGCCGAGCGCGCCGTATCTCTGCTCTTCGATGCTCGCGGTGAGGTTTGCGGTGTTGTCGAACCAGTACTGCGCATTGAAGCGCAAGATCAGCGGCGACTCGCGGCGCTGATGATCGCGGAAGTCGAGCGTGGCGTTGCCGCGAAAGCCGAAGCTGGTTGCGCGGAATGTTGCGCTACCGTCCCCGACCCCACCGGGGAACAACAAGCTGAAGTCTCCACCGAGGGTGACCCACGGCTTCACGCCGTAGAAGCCCTTGAGGCCGAGGAAGACATCGGCGATACGCGGGACCAGCATCGGATCGTTCGAGTCGTCCCACGCGGAGGCCACCTCGGCCGAAGCGAACACTTCGAGGTACTCCGTCGGCGTGATGCTCAACGAGAGGTTGCCGGCGAAATGATGCGCCCGGTCACCCGGCACGAATTCGCCGCGAGCGATGAAGAACTCGGTGTTCAACGCGAGCCGAAAGGTGCCAGCCTCCCCTGAGCCCGCATCGATGATCCGGATGCCGCCGGTTGGGCCGCTGAAGCTGTTCTGTACCTGCGCGCGGACCGGCATCGCGGATGCCAGCGGCACGAGGCCCCCCAAACAGAGCAGTATCCAAGTCCTCCGCATCGTTGACGCGTATCCCCCAACTGAAATGATGCCACTTCAGGGGCGCATTCGGCCAACTTGCCGGGCTATTTCGCGGCGATGTGAAGGTCTGCGCTGCCGTCGGGCGGGATCATGACCTTCTTCGGCGCCGTCGCACTGCCGCTCTTGGGCTTGAATACCACGACGTAGCGGCCCCCGGGCACCGAACGAATGGTGCAGCTCCCCTGACTGGTTGTGCAGGTAAAGCTCCCTCCATCGCCGTTGAGCTGGACTTGGCCGTCCGTGCCGCCGCGAACGTGGACGTTGACGACCGCGTCTGCTCTGGCCCCAGCCGTGAGCATGAGGGCGAGAACACAAACCACGGTGGCAGCAGCACGTTTCATGGGGGCTATCCTTCTTCGACGGCCTCGGCGAAATCGCTGAGGCGAACTTCTTCGTACTCATCGGCGAGGAGCTCGGGTGGCTCAGATTCTTCGACGTCGTAGTCGTTCGCTGCTTCAACCTGCGCGACCTGTTTGGCCCGATTCGGATCGGGAAGCGGCGGTCGAGATGGAATGGGAAGCCCATCTTCGTATGCAAAAAGGCCGGTGGTGTGCACGTCGCTGACCTCTCCGTCGACGCTAAAGAGCGGGTCCTCGGGCTGCGCCAGCGAAGGTCGGGTCAAGCCCTCGGGAGGCTCGGCGAGGCGCAGCGTGGGCGGCGCAGGCGGGGCCTCAGGAGGCGCAGCCATCGATGGGATGGGCACGGGCATGCCGACGTTCGGCTCCCGGGCGATGCCGTGCTCGAAGTCGTACATGGAGTCCACCGGGGTCGCAATCCCGGTCTCTGTCTCGATCTCGTTCTCGGACGTGGGCTCACTTGGGTGCGCGGAGGCGAACTCTTCGACGTCGTAGCCGACCTCTTCGCCAGAGACTGTGACAGCGTCAGCGACAGTGGCAGCGGCAGCGGCAGCGGCAGCGTCAGTGGCAGCGGCAGCGGCAGTGTCGGCGTCAGCGGCCTCTGCCATCATCGCTTGTGCGTCGACCGCTGCGATCACCGTGGCGGGTTCTTCTTCTTCCTCGTCGTCATACGCTTCGGGCGGCACCGTGACAGGCGTGTCCTCTTCCGGTGGGACGGTGACGGGTTCGGCGTCGTCCGGCGCTACGGAGAGCACCTCGTCCGGCGGGAGCGAGAACACTTCGTCGGCTTCGAGCTCGACTTCTTCGATCACCGGCTCGTCATCTTCCGGCGGAGCGTCCATGTCGTTCGTGACGGGCGCGTCGTCTTCGGCGGGCGGCGCGTCGGAGACGGCTTGGCGCGCGATCACGAGCCGCTCGAACACGACCTCAGAGCGGCCGTCGAGTTGAAGTGCCTCGACGACGACGTCGTAGCGCGTTTCCGGGACGCGATCCGCGCCGCCGTCAACTGCCGCGCGAACGCGACCGAAGCCTTCGAGCGCGGTGGTGCCGTCAGCAAGCAGCAACGCGAATTCGATCTCCGATCCCTCTTCATAGGCGACCGGCCCGTAGAGAATCAGGGTGTCTTGCTCGACGCGATCGAGAAAGCCTTCGGATAGCTCCCCGATGTCGTTGAAATGTGTCGGTACCGTGAGGACTTGGCTCATTGCTCCCCCGCTTCGCTTTCATCGAGAGGACTCGTTTGCAGCTCGTCTCCGGCTGCAAGGAGCTCCTCTACCCTACGCTCAGCTTCATCCAGTCGTTTCGCTCCGGCCCGCGACAAGCGGACTCCCTCTTCAAACATCGCCAGAGACTCCTCGAGAGGCAAATCTCCCTCTTCTAATTGCTCGACGACGGTCTCCAGGCGCTCCATGACCTGCTCAAACGGAGCATCCTCGGCTGGATTGGCCCGCCCCTTCGATTTCCCCATGTTTTCAACCATACAGCACCAAAAGCCGGACGTCACCAACGTGGATATCGGTCCCATTCGAGTTGAAGTGCCGAGGAGGGCGCTGTAGGGGGGTGAAGGATGGTCGAATCCCCCTCCGTCGTCACTCCCGGCAACCACGATGGCGTGCATCTCGGGCACCGGGCCCTCATCGACGCGGCCAAGCGAACCGCCGAAGAGCACGGCTGGCGGACGCTCGGGATGTTCTTCGACCCCCATCCGACGGCGGTGCTGGCGCCCGAGCGCGCGCCGGTGCTGATCACCAGCATCGAGCGGCGGGTGCAGATCATGAAGGGCGCTGGCTGCGACGACGTCGTGGTGCTTCCCTTCGACAGCGAGTTTGCGCGGATGAGCCCCGATCGCTTCGTTCAAAAGGTGCTGCTCGAAACCTGCCACGCGAAAGGCGTCGTCGTCGGGCCCGACTTCCATTTTGGGCACAAGCGCTCAGGCAACATCGACACGCTGCGCGTCTGGGGCGAGAGCGAAGCCTTCACGGTCGAGCTCGTCCAGCCCGTGATGTTCGAGCAGGAGGCCGTCTCCTCGACGCGCATCCGCCGCGTGCTTCGGGAAGAAGGCGATGTCGGGGCCGCCGCGCGCATGATGACGCGGCTGCACGAGGTCAGCGGCGAGGTCGTGCGCGGCGACCAGCGCGGTCGCGAGCTCGGCTTTCCAACGGCCAATCTCGACGTGGAGCCGCTGCAACTTCCGAAGGACGGCGTCTACGCGGTGGTCGCTCGAGTGCTCGGCGAGACAGGCGCCCCGCTGCTCGATGGGGTCGCAAACCTCGGGAATCGGCCCACATTCGCGGCCGGGCGCTCGGCCGAGGTGCATTTGTTCGGTTTCGACGGAGACCTCTACGGCAAACGAATGCGCATTGGCTTTGGTGCACGCATTCGGGGGGAAGCCAAGTTTGACGGCCTCGGGGCGCTCCGTGAGCAGATCGATCGGGACTGCGACGAAGCCAAGAACGCGCTACAACAGGTGAGCCCGGAGTTGGCTCGATGGATCTAACGCGACTCTACAATCTGACGACCCCAGAGCTTCGCGAAGAGGCGGAGCGTCGCGGCGTCACCGACACCTACGCCATGAGCCGCGGTCAGCTCATCCAGGCGATCCGAGGCAAGGCAGGCGCCCCCCAGCAGGAAGGCCTTCTCGGCAAGGTGTTCGGCTTTGCGAAGTGGGCGCTGCAAGCCGCAGGCGAGACCGCCTCCGGCAGGCCAGCCCCAGCCGAAGACCCAGAGCCAGCGTCAGACGCAGCGCCCGCGCCAGCGTCCAGCGTCCGCGCCCGCACCAGCGTCCGCGCCAGCGTCCGCGCCAGCGTCCGCGCCAGCGTCCGCGCCAGCGCCCGCGTCCGCGCCAGCGCCCGCGCCCGCGCCGGAGTCCGTGGCGGCCGCAGCGGATGACTCCGACTCCGGGCCTCCCTCACGGCCCCCAGCCGGCGTCTTCACCAGCGGGGCCGGTCTCTTCGAGGAGCCCTTCCCGACCCTCACCATGGCGCGAATCCTGGCGGAGCAAGGGCACTTCAAGCGCTCCTTGGCGATCTACGCGAGGCTGGTCGATGAAGAGCCCGGCGACGGCGAGCTCGTCGCGGAGGCGGACTCGGTTCGAGCGGAGGCCCGAGCGCGGCGATCCCACGCCCCTCAGTAGCGTCGCAATTTGGCGCCGCCGTGCATCTTCCGCATCATGAAGGGGTGACGAACGCGCCCACGAAGCGGCACCACGCACGCTACCCGGTGAGTATCTCGTGCGAGCTCACAATCGCGGGCGAGACCCGCCACGCGGAGATGAAGAACCTCAGCACTGGTGGCGCCGCGATCTACTTCCCGCAACCGCTGACCGTGGGAGAAGTCCTCACCGTGGGCTTCTTCCTAACCCAGGACGGGATCGAAGACCCGGACCACGCGACCTTCGAATGCGCGGCCTCGATTCGCTGGGCCAAGCCGGCCGGGCCTCGCGGGCACGAGGCGGGCATGCAGTTCCTCTCCCCCTCCACCGATCAGCGCGCGCAACTCGAGGACTTCCTCCGCCAATCGGCGTAGGCCCGAGCTACGCGGGAATCGGCGCGGCGCTCCTTCGCAAAGGTGGCGCAACCGCGCGCGCGCCGAGGGCGGAGAACACCCCGACCGCGAGCGCGCTCCACTGAGGAAACAGCGCGCCGAGGTCGACCGACAAGCCGAGCACGCCGAGCGCGAGCCCCGCCGCGCACAGAGCCGCCGCCGTCTTCTCGGGCATCTGCAGCCCATGGGCAGCAACGAGCAGCACGGAAGCCTTGGCCGCGAGAACGGCGATCCCAAGCAACGACCCGGCGAGCGGCCAGCCACCGAGAAAGATCGCCGCGCCCAAGACGGCGGTTGGCGCCACGTAGAGCGACGCCGACACGCGTGGCCGCGCGCAGATGACTCCCAAGCTGGCAAGATACGCCACGAATGCGAGTGACGAGGCCGGAGATTGGAAGAGGAACCAACGCAAGACCTCGGGTCCCTGCGCGGCGATGATCTCCGTCACGCTCGCGGTGCGGGCGACCAACATCACGCTAAGCGTCGCGCCGACCGCCAACGCAAAGCTCGTCGTTCCGACCCGCTCCCGCGTCGCCAGCGCAAACAACGCGGCGAACGTGCCGAGGGTGAGGATCCACATCGTTGTCCAGTGAAGCGCGGGTACCAAGAGCATCAGGGCCGAGAAGACCCCAACCAGACTCGCGCGCAGCAGCCAGGCGGGCGGCGCGATCCGGACGTATCGCGGGCGAAGACAAAGCGCAGCCGGCGAGCACCAACCGAGAAGTAGACCGAGCAGCACGAAGATCGCCATCGACAAGGGATCGCCGGAACGCTCGGTCGCCTCGTGGGGCCAGCGAAGCGCGTGCACGCCACGAAGACCTTCGCGAGAGACCAACACCGTCGACTCCGTCTTGCTGGGATCGGGGACGAAGTCGCGCCAGCCGTACACGCTCACGCCATCGAGGCCGAGCACGGTGTCACCAGGCTCGACCCCTTGGCGGGCGGCAAGGGTCCCGGGCTCGACGCTCAACACCCGGACGCCCGCCGTGCCGAGCTCCTCGCGGGAGAGCTGAACACCGAATCCTTCGGCGTGCAGGAGCTCGCTACGCTCTTCCTGAATGCCCTCGGACCGAAGCTGAGTTGCAGTATCCGGAAGGAAATCGAGTCGAACCGGTTCGGCGGCGAACACCCGGCGATGGCGGTCGGCAGCCTCGAACGCGACATGGAGCTCGCCATCCAAGGTGGCGCGACCACCGAGCGCGTCGATCAGCTCCGCCCCGATCGGGACCTCGATGAGTGATTCCGAGCGGACGACGCCCTCGAGACTCGCGTCGACCGTCGTGACGGAGGTGCCGGGCCGATGAACCGAGCCGCGGAGCTCGATCGCGGCCGCACGCCCCAAGGGAAAGCCGTGGCCGCGGACCCGAAGCGTCGTCCCGGGCTCGATCTCGGGAGGCTCGATGCTCTCGACCTCGAGCAACGCGAGGTCGTCGTAAGCGCTGCACGCGGTCAGAAGAAGCAGACAGAACACGGCGGCGCGCATCGCTCCTTTCTTTCGCTTCGGGGCGCGGAAAGGTCAAGAAATCCGGAGACGGTCTGTGCATCGGCTACGACAGCGGCGACGCGGTCAGCTCCCTCTACGAGACCCCGGGCGCGTTCAAAGGCGGCGAGATCGACGGTGTGGGCGTGACGGTCGAGGGCACTCCCTACATGGACCTCGAGGCCGAGGCCCGACGCATCATGATGACGCAGTAGCGCCCTACGCGGCGGCATCCACGGCGAACGTCGCAGCCGCTCGAATCGTCGAGCGGAACGCGCGTTCGAAGCGTGGCGCGGCGTGGCTTGCCATTCGTTTGCCGATGACAGGGAGCGCGATGTCGAATATCGAGGTCCAGGTGACTTTCGTGCGATTCGGCCCGAGCGCCTCGAGCTCGACGCGGCCGAGCGTGTGCTTCACGGGAAAGGGTCGCGCACGAATCACGCGATACTCGTAGACGGCGGGGGCCTCGAAGACGACGATCTCTTCGTCGAGCACGGCCGGCCCGCCGAGGTGAACGCGTCGAACTGCGCCGAGTCCGTTGCGCTCCGGCTTCCCGTCTCGGATGAGCGTGCACGACTGCACACCCCGAAACTGACCGTAGCTCTCATGGTCGGTCAGCACGGCGAACAGAGCCTCTCTCCCGACATCCACGACCTCTTCGACACAAACGGTGGGCATCCGGTACCGTAGTCGCGGCCAGGCGCGGGCGCCACTGATCGCAGCGAGGTTCGCGGGCGTGCGTGGTCGACTGGTCCGCTAAACCGCCTTCGCGTGGCCCTTGTCGACCAGCTCCTGGTTCAGATACCGGCCCTCTAGGAAGGTCTTGTCGATTCCTCGGTTGTTGAGGGCGTAGAAGACGTGGGCGACGTAGCGGCCGTGAAGGTCGGTCTTGACGGTGGTGAGGACGATGGAGCGGGCGACGGCGAGTTGCTCGCGGACGTAGCGGCGGGCCCGAGCGCCTTCGGCGGTGTCGCGGGGGGCGGCGTCGACGCGGGCGAGGCGGATGCGTTGGCGGCGGATGGTTTCGAAGCCGAGGTCGATGTCGAGCAGGAGGGTGTCGGCGTCGATGATGTCGCGGGGCTCGGCTTTGTAGAGGTAGCTCGGGTCGCTGGGGCGTGGGAGCTGAAGGCGCTTGCCGGGGGCTTGTTCGATGGCGCTCAGGTAGTGCTTGCCTTGGATGGCCGCGGAGAGGCGTTTGACCGAGAGGGAGTCGGTGACGGCGAGCGCCTCGTAGAAGCCGCGCTCGTCCGGGTCTTGGAGCTGCATGAGGACGCGGTAGTGCGCCCAGCTCAGACCTTCGACGCGCGGGGGGCGTTTGTAGCTTCGGTAGAAGGTGACGGTGCGCTGGAGGGTGCGCAGATCGATGTCGAGATCGGCGGAGAGGTCGGCGAGGATGGCGTTGTGGTAGCCGGCGCGCTCGTTGAGCTTTTCGCGGGCGATGCGGCGGCCGATGGTCCAGTAGCTTTCGACGAGCGCCTGGGCGGCGGCGCGCTCGGCTTCCGCCTTGCCCTCCCCGATGATGCGGCGGAGGTCGGCGAGGAGCTTGTTGTATTCGCGCTTGGTGACGAGGTCTGGCATTGAATCTCGGCCCCTGGGGTCGAGATTGCCATGGATGGATGCCGGGCGCTTGTGATATCGTGGAGCCTCGAGGAGATTCGCGGATGACCCCTTCCCCTAGGATTCGCCGGCTCGCCGGCTTGATCTGTGCCGCTTTGCTCTTTGCAGCTTGCGGCAACGAGACTGGTGCTGGAGGTCAGGGCGGTGCTGCGGGCACGGGAGGCGTTGGCGGCCTTGGCGGTGTCGGGGGCACTGCCGGCGCGGGCGGCCTTGGCGGTGTCGGGGGCAACGCCGGCGCCGGCGGCCTTGGCGGTGTCGGGGGCACTGCCGGCGCGGGCGGCCAAGGAGGCGTTGGGGGCAACGCCGGCGCCGGCGGTCAAGGAGGCGCCGCCGGAATGGGCGGCGCGGGCGGTGGGGTGCTCATTCCCCCTGGCGCCGTGCTGATCAATTTCTCCGTGGATGACCGCGCCAACACGACCTACGACGCGAGCGACGGCTTGGCTTGGAAAGGCTCGTTCGGCTTCGATGCTGCAAGCCGGGAGCTCAGCTACGATCCTTCGTGGGGCGGGCCCTTCGCAGTGCTCCATGATGACGGCCCCTGGGCGCAAGGGGGACACGAGCCGAGCGGCGCGACCGCGGACGACGGCATCTTTGGCATCACCGCATGGGCGGATCCCTTGGGCGCGCCGTTCACGCTCGAGTACGGCGCCATTCGAGGCTCCATCGATGGCTCCGACGGTGCGTGGATTTGGATTGGCAACAACGGGAGTGTTCTGGTCGAGGCCGAGAGCGAGGAGGTCACGGCGCCTGGGCTCACGATTCCAGCGTTCGGCACGATCGATGTTCGCTGGGAGCTCGACCTTCCGAACATCGACCCGAGCTTCGGCGACTGGACGAGCGTGTCGACGGTCGAGGTCCGGACGAGCGTCCTCGGGTATCGCGAGATCTCGATGGTCGACGACGGGACGGCCGGGGATGAAACCGCCGGTGACAACGTCTACACGATGGTTCTTTCGGAAAACCTCGATAAACACGAGGGGCTCCGCAAGCTCGGCGACGAGGTTGACTTCATCTTCGTGCTCGACAGCGTCGAGTATCGCGTGGGCGGGCCAGCATCGGACGTTGGCGCCTCCGTCTCCTCCGACGCTGCCGACCCCGAGTCGATCGACCTGAGCGCTTCTCAGAACCTGCAGATCACGGTCGGGCCCGGTTAGAGCGGCAAAACGCCCTGCGGGTCGTTTGCGCCCCCCGCCCGGAGTGCTAAGTCGCTCCTCCTTTCGGGGCCATAGCTCAGCTGGGAGAGCGTCGCACTGGCAGTGCGAAGGTCAGGGGTTCGATCCCCCTTGGCTCCACCGAAACCGATGAGACTTGCCGCCTGGGTGCTGCTTTGCTCGATCGTGGGATGTGCGGGAACGCAGAATCCCGGTGCGCCCGGCAGCGCCGAGGGCGAGACCTACGCGCCGCAGCCCCGTTCGATTCTGACGCCTGACGAGGCGCACACGCGGATCGGCACCCTTCGCTTCTTCGACGGGCTCCCCGACGCGGAAACGGTCGACGCCGTCTACGACCACTTGGACTTCATGCGCGGCGTGCGCGCCTACCTGCAGGCGATCCCAGGCGCGTCGATGATGGCGATGCGCGACGGGATGGACCAGGCAGGCATGCTCCCGAACTACAGCGTGCTGCTCAGCGAGTCGCTCATGGACTCGAAGTCGCTCTTTCTCAACGGCGACACCGAAACCGTCTACGCGCTCGCGTGGATCAGCTTGAAGGGAGGCCCCATCGTCGTGGAGACGCCCCCGAGGGCCCAGGGGGTCCTCGTGGACGCTTGGCAGCGGCCCCTCGCGGAGACCGGCAAGGCGGGGCCTGACCGGGGCCGGGGCGGCCGCTACGTGATCGTGCCGCCGGCGTACGCAGGCTACGTGCCGAGGAGCAAATACGCAGTCGAATCGCCCACGTTCGGCGTCTGGGCCGTGTTTCGAGGCGCCTTGTCCAAAGGGAGTCCGAGGCGGGCCATTCAAAGCTTCAAGAAGCACTTGAAGGTCTACCCGCTCAAGGAGTCGGCGCGGCCGCCACCGAACATGTTCGTGGACGTGTCGGGTCAGCCGTTCAATACGATCGCGCCGTCCGACTTCCGCTATTTCGAGAGGGTCAACGAGCTGGTTCAGGAAGAGCCGAACGAGGCACAGGATCCGGAGGTGCTCGGCCTACTCGCTTCCATCGGCATCGAGAAGGACCGGCGGTTCGAGCCGGACGCGCGGATGAAAGCGATCCTCGACGACGCGGCCGCGGTTGGAAACGCAACGGCCCGCGCACTGCTTTTCGCTCCCCGTGATGAGGAAGCCGCGCTCTACGCCGACCGTCAATGGCAGCGCATTCTCCTCGGCGGGAGCCCCACCTTCATTCGTGACGGGGCGCGCCTCAGCGACGCGCGGGCGCGCTTTCACACCTACGCAACGGCGGTGACGCCGACGATGGTGACGCCAAAGGCGGGAAGCGGCACCGACTCCGCGGCGACGTTCCGCGACGCGGAGGGGCGGCCGCTCGACGGGAGCCGGAGCTACACGCTGACGCTGCCGCCGAACGTACCGGCCGCCTACTTCTGGTCGATCACGGTCTACGACAATCAGACCCGGTCGATGCTGCAAACCGACCAGCGCTTCCCGAGCATCCTCGGCGGCCAGAAGGGCTTGCGCCGCAACCAGGACGGCTCGATCACGCTCCGCTTCGGTCCCACGGAGCCGCGCGATCGAAAGGCGCGCGCAAACTGGATTCAGACGGCGCCCGGGAAGGGATGGAATGCGGTCTTTCGGCTCTACGGGCCGGAGCAGGCCTGGTTCGACCGGAGCTGGAGCCCAGGTGATGTCGAGCTGCTCGCCAAGGTCTCGCCGATGAAGCCCGTGAAGAAACCGCCGAAGATGCGGAGCAGCGTGCCCGAGAGCATCTTGACCCCTGATCGCGTGGAGACGCGGATCGGAACCCTGCAGTTCGTCGACGGCTTCCCGACTGCCGATACTGTCAAGCGGGTCTACGACAACCTCGACTTCATCCGCGGCGTCGATACCTTTCTGACGACGCTCTCCGGAGCCTCGCTGGTTGCGATGCGGCGGGGATTTCGGAGCGCCGGGATCGACGCCAATGACGTCGTGGGCATCTTCGAGGGGCTGATGGACTCCCACTCGCTCTTCCTCACCCCCAATACCGAGAGCGTCTACGTGGGGACCTGGCTCGACTTGAGCGAGGGCGCGGTGGTGGTGGAGAGCCCGCCGAACACACTCGGGATCGTCGACGACTTCTTCTTCCGGTACGTCGCCGACCTCGGCAAGGCAGGGCCGGACGAGGGCAAAGGCGGGCTGTTCCTCTTCGTGCCCCCGAACTACGAAGGCCAGATCTCGGAACGCTACTTCAACTACGTCTCCCGCACGCGGGGCAACATCTTGATGTGGCGCGGCTTCCCCGACGCGGGCGACCCCACGCGTGCTGTGGAAGCGATCAAGCGGGCGCTGAAGATCTATCCGCTCGACTTCGAGATCAGCGACGAGGAGATCGACCGCGCGACGGAGGCAGAAGCCGCGGCGGACGGCGAGGAGGAGATCGAGGAGGACGCCGGCGTGCGCTTCGTCGACTTGAGCGGGACGTCGATGAACACGGTGCACGCGAGCGACTTTGGGTTCTTCGAGGAGATCCACGAGCTGGTGCAAGAGGAGCCCCCGGAGGCGCTGGGGCCGGAGCTGCTCGGACTGCTCGCGTCCATCGGCATCGAGAAAGGCGAGCCCTTTTCGCCGGACCCTCGGATGCGTGCGCTGCTCAGTGATGCGGCTTCGGTCGGCAATGCGACCGCGCGCGCGATTTCGTTCAGGCAGCGCGACGACTCGGCGTATCTCTACGACGACTCCGGCTGGTTCACGCCCTTCATCGGAAACAGCTACCGCTATCTTCGCCGAAACGTGCGCCTGCTCGATGCGCGCACGATGTTCTTCTACCTCGCAACGATGACGACGCCGGCGATGGTGACGAAGAAGATTGGCGTCGGGTCCCAGTACGCACTCGCCGCCACCGATTCGAAGGGCCGCTACTTGGATGGCGGCAAGCAGTACCGATTGACGCTCCCCAAGGACATTCCCGCCAAGGATTTCTGGTCGATCGTCGTGTACGACCCGCAGACGCGGTCGATGTTGCAAACGCCACGCACCACAAGGCCGAGCTTGAGCAGCCAGACCGGCAGCGTCCTGCCAAATCTCGATGGCTCGACGACGCTCTACTTCGGCCCCGAGCCGCCTGAGGGCCAAGAGGGCAACTGGATTCAGACGGTGCCCGGCAAAGGCTGGTTCACGATCTTGAGGCTGTATGGACCGCTGGAAACGTGGTTCGACGAGAGCTGGCGGCCGGGCGAGATCGAGCTGACGCAGTAGCAGCGTCGGCGTCAGCGTCAGCGCCAGCGCCAGCGTCAGCGCCAGCGCCAGCGTCAGCGGGCAGAGTCAGCGCCAGCGTTCAGCGCCAGCGCCAGCGCCAGCGTTCAGCGCCAGCGCCAGCGCCAGCGCCAGCGCCAGCGTTCAGCGTTCAGCGCCAGCGCCAGCGCCAGCGCCAGCGCCAGCGCCAGCGCCAGCGCCAGCGCCAGCGTTCAGCGCCAGCGAAAAAAGGGGACAGCGCTCAACGAGCGTGTCCCCTTTCGTCATCTTCGCAGCCTCGACGACTACTTCTTCTTCGCCGGCTTCTTCTTCTTCGCTGGCTTCTTCGTGGTCGCGGCCTTCAGCTCTTTGGCCGCCTCATCGATCTTCTTCTCGAGATCGTGAATCGCCTTGGTCGCCTTCTTCTTACCCTTCTGGGCGCTGGCCTTCGCCTTCTTGATCCGCTTCTGCGCCTTCTTCTTCAACGCGGTCGCGTCTTTCTCAGCGTCCTTCGCGGCCTTGGTGATCTTCTTCTTGATCTTGGCGGTGGTCTTCTCCGCCTTCTTCTTCAGCGCAGCGGCTTCCGATTTCACGGTCTTCTTCGCTGCACGCTTCTTCGCGGCCTTCTTTGGTGCGGCTTTCTTGCGTGCCGCTTTCTTCGGCGCCGCCTTCTTGGTTGTGCGCTTCTTGGTCGCCTTCTTTAGGGACTTCTTTTTGGACGGTGACTTCTTCGCCGTCCGCTTCTTCGTACTGCTCTTCTTCTTCGTCTTTTTTGCGGCTGCTTTCGCCATGACACGCTCCGTTGTGAATGAGCGCGCAGTATAAACAGGCTGCCCACACTACGGACAACAATTTTTCGCGCGCCGCTCAGGACTCGTGCGGCATCCGATGCCGCGGACTCTCAAAGTAGTGCATCGGGGAGTACTGGGCGAGGTTGCTGGCGCGCGAGGTGTAGATGCCCGCGTACTGCTCTACCTGATTGCCGAAGCTCGACACCTCACTGCCCGCCTTGAAGACCGAGCCCCAGAACGGATGGAAGGCCTGGTCGAGGGCGTCGTCCAGCTCGAGACGCTCCGCGTCGAGCTCCTTGAGCTGGCTTCGCAGGCGGTCGATCGAGCGGCGATGGAGCACGCGTTTGGCCTCCCAGGAGGCCTTTTCGACGCCCAATTCCGAGTCGCCGAGCTTGCGTTCGACCCGCTTGAGGCGCGCTTGCTGCTCGCGAAGCTGATCCTGGACCGCCGCGTGCGTCTGCGCGAGCGACGCGGCGCGTTCGAAGCTGATCGCGTGCTCGCGAAGCACGCGAAGCTCGTCGTCCATCTCCTGGATGATCATCGCGGTCCGCCACGTGGACTCCTTCTTGGCTCGAAGGACGTCGCCGTAGATGTGGTCACCCACGTAGAGCACCTCGTCGCCAACGTAGCCAAGCGAGCGCTGGAGGTCGTAGAAGTTGCCGCCCGTATACATCCTGCCCCGCTCGGCTTTGCGGGTTTCCTGCCCAGACTCCAGATCGATGAACGGCGCCTTCCCAACGAAGAAGCTCGGCTTCTTGGACGCGGTCACCACGTAGTCGAAGTAGTTGCGCCAGCTCGGGTACTCCTCGAGCGAACCTCCCAGGAGGTACGACATCATCGCCTCGGAGTACTCGGGGCCGGAGTTGGTCAGCAGGAACAAGCGCTTGCCCGCGCTTCGGAGCTTGTGTAGCAAGACCCCCAGCTCTGGGTCGCGCTCGACGTAGCGCGGCAGGTCCGACAGCACGGAATCGAGGATCGAGCCGTCTTGGTGTGAAAGGTCGGCACACTCCCGGATGTCGGTGAAGAGCTGCCCGTAATCCACCGAACCTCCGTGGGTCTCCACATGGTCCACCACGGCGGCGTAGACGGCGACCTCGGAGAGCGCGTAGAGAGTGTCGACCCAATGGTACCTCCCCGTGCCGGGTCGAAGACGCCGGGTGTGGTAGGCGCTCCGGCGCTCCTCGCGCGTGAGCTTTCGAAAGCCGTGGTACGCCCTCTTGACGTACCGGTAGCGGTCCATCTTGAGCACGTTGCCAAGCTTGCGATCGATGAGGAGCCCGCGGATCGGAAAGTCCGTGCGGTACTTCATCGTCAGGAGCTCTTCGGGATAGCCGCGCTCGACGAGCTTGCTGACGGTCGCCTCGATGCTCTGCCGATCCATCTCGGACTGGCGGTAGATCGCGAGCGTGTAGTCCATGTCGAACCCGACCGCTTTGACCTGGTCGAGCCGCATGTTGCGGTTGCAGTAGACCCTACGGCCGGCGGGCGGCGGAAAGACACTTCCCGTGGGGGATTCGAACTCGGGCGCCGGAAAACGCTCCTGCAAGGAGTCGCTCAGTTGTCGGCGGGATAGACGCTGACGCGCTTACCGCTCCGGCCGCGTCGCTCGAACGTCACAACGCCGCCAACCTTGGCCCAAAGCGTGTAGTCCTTGCCCACGCCGACGTTGGCACCCGGATGGAACGTCTGGCCGACCTGGCGAACGAGGATGGAGCCCGCGGGGACTTCCTGCCCACCGCTAACCTTGACCCCGCGATACTGCGGCTTCGAGTCGCGACCGTTGCGGGATGAGCCCTGACCTTTTTTATGTGCCATGGCGGTGCCTTAGCCTTTCACGCTCTCGATGCGGAGCTCGGTGTACGGCTGCCGATGACCGCGACGGTTCCGGTAGCCCTTTCGACGCTTCATCTTGAAGACGATGATCTTCTTGGCAAGGTCCTGCGCGACGATCTCGGCCGTGACCTTGGCACCGCTCACGTGCGGCTTGCCAACTTCGACCTTCTCGCCGCCGAGCATGAGCACGTCGTCGAACTCGACCTTGGAGCCAACGTCGCCCTCGAGCTTTTCGACGCGAATCCTGTCGCCCTCGGCAACCCGATACTGTTTTCCGCCTGTTTGAATGACCGCGTACATCGTGAATCCGTATGTCCCTGTGGTTTCAGGGCCGCGTAGTCTAAGGGCTCCGGCCTTCCCTGCAAGTCGAAACCGGACGCCCGGAGCATCCCCCCGCTTGGCTAGCCAAAATGCTCGGAATCACTTCGAAAATCAAAGAACAAGGCAATCGCGACGACCAGGTACTCCGAGATCTGCATCCACAGAGGCATCTCCCAGACGCCGCGTTCCGCCCAGGCGTCGATCGGCGCGTAGGCGCAGAGCACGGCGGCGCTCCAAACCAACGCGGCGCGCCCGCCCGCGGCGAGCTCCAGGGGGAGAAGCCAGCCGAGGTACCACGGGTGGACTTGAGGCGAGAGCAACAGGACGCTCCAAATCAGAATCCGGGTCGCGCGAGCCGGAGACAGGCGACGCCGGAGCACGACAGCAACGACTGCGAGCAAAATCAACCCCGCGAAGACCCTCGCGACTAGGCCCGCAGAGCTGTCCGCAACGAGCTGCCGTGTGAGCCAGTCGACGAGCGAAAAGACGCTGTCGTTTCCCTGCCAGCGCGTCGCGAACTGCCCTGTCCCCGAGCTTGGATCGCTCGGCGTTCGAAAGCGCACCAACGGAGCTAGCAGAAGCGCCGACGCAAAGAGCGTTGCGAGAAGCACCCTCGGCCGCCGCCAGAGGAGCGGCCACGCGACCAGCCCGACGACTTTGAGGCCGACGGCAACGCATATCGCGATTGCGGCTTTCGTGGAGCGATGCCGCGACAATGCCCACGCCACGGTGAAGAAGGCCGCACCAACCAGAACGTCGAAGTGGCCGTTGAGCGCGCTCTCGGCAGAGAGCAGTGGATTCAAGCCAATCGCGAGCGCCACGCGGACGCTACCAGTAGCCCGAGCAGCCCAGCCGACCGTGGCGGCCAGACCGCAGAGCGCGAGCAGCTTCACGGTCAGCACGCCGCCGCCGAGCCAAGCCGCGAACGCAAACAACAGCTGGGACAAGGGCGGATAGACGCTCGCAAGCGGTTTGTTGTTGATCGGCGCCCAGAGGCCATCGCGGAGGGGGGCCAAAGACGGATCGGCGGGCGCGATGGCATACGGATTGAAGCCTTCGAGCCAGAGCCTTCCCTCCCAGATGTACCGATAGAGATCGTCCGACAGTGCGGGCGGAGCGAACAGCCAGATCGCGCCGAGGGCGGTGGTGATCCCAACGCTCGAGAGCACGGGTGCGCGAACACCCGCCAAGGCCCCCGAGCATACGAGTGCCCCCGCGTACGGGACGAAGGAGAGAGCGATGCCGAAGACGACGAAGGAAGGTGGCTCTCCATGCCGTGCGGCAGCGGCGGCGCCTGCAAAGACGGCGGCCTGGAGTACGAAGCAAAGCGCGAGACACGCGCGTTCGCGGGCCTCGCTCATTGCACGACGAAGCGCAAAACCCGTATGCGCTCGCCGGGGAGTAAGCTCTGCAGGTACTGGCCCGCAATCTTTCGGCCGACGGCGACCGAGACGGTGACGTTGGTCGGGCCTCCACCAGAGATGCACTCGCCCCAGTACCGGGCCTCGACTTCATAGATGCCGCCCATGGGTCGCGAACCCACCCAACGGATGTTTTCGATCCTCGCGTTCTCCATCGAGCTGCCGCAATCGCCGCGACCGGAGTGATCGACGCGCGCGCCGGAGGGGGTCGACGGGCGCTGGAAGCTCAACGTGTCCCCGAGGGGGCCGGTGACGTAGAGGTCGATGTCGGCTCCTGTGTCCCAGGACATGGTGACCTGTATGAAGCCGGTCCCGTAGCCGCATCCATCGTCGATCACGCCGTCGCAGTCGTCGTCGATCGCGTTGCACGTTTCCTCGACCGGCCTTCGGCAATCCCGCGGGATCTCGGTCGCAGTGCTGGCAGGGACGATCGAGACGAGCACCGGCGGCTCGATGACTTGCTGAATGCGGTCCTCCTCCACGACCTCGCGCGCGGTTTCGGTGGAGAGTCCATCGACGCCTCTCCGCGAGCAGGCAAGCAAGAGCAACAGGGAGGCGATCGCGGCTCGTTTCGTCATCCGGCGGGCACTATAGCCGAGGTGGCGTACAATGCGGATGCCATGATGGAGGGGCTCCTCGAAGCGAAGAACGCGATCGCCGAGCGAACCGGGCGGATCGATGTCGCGCTGGTGCTCGGATCGGGCCTCGGAGCCTACGCGGACGGCCTCGAGGGCGCGCACCCGATTCCGTACGCGGAGATCCCGAACATGCCGACCTCGGGCGTATCGGGGCACGCGGGCAACTTGGTCATAGGCGCCAAGGCGGGTCAGAGGGTCGCCGCCATGCAAGGGCGCGCACACCTCTACGAAGGCTGGTCCGCCGACGAGGTGGCCTTCGGTGTCCGTCTCATGGCACAGCTCGGCGCGCGGACCCTGATCATCACCAACGCGGCTGGCGGTATCGCACCGGCGTTCGCGCCTGGCGATCTGATGGTGCTGACCGACCATCTGAATCTCACGGGCACGAGCAGCCTCGTCGGACCGAACGACGAACGGCTGGGCGCGCGATTCATCGACATGAGCGCCGCGTACGACCGGGAGATGATCGCAACGGCGAACGGAGTCGCCCAACAGCTTGGTTTCGAGCTCCAGCACGGAATCTACGCGGGTCTGCTGGGCCCAGCATATGAAACACCTGCAGAGGTGCGGATGCTCCGGACGCTCGGCGCTGATGCGGTCGGTATGAGCACGGTGCTCGAAGTGCTCGCCGCCCGGCATCTCGGGCTCCGCGTCCTCGGCATCTCGTGTATCTCGAATCTTGCCGCCGGTCTCTCGGACCGCCCGTTGAGTCACGAGGAAGTGAAAGAGACTGCCGCCCGGGTTCAAACGCGGTTCGAATCGCTCCTCACAGGCATCTTGGAGTCGATGTGATGGACGACGACGCGTGGGAAGAGCTCAGACGAGCCGCGATCGAAACGCGGACTCGCGCGTACGCGCCCTACTCCGGATTCAGGGTCGGTGCGGCACTTCGGGCGCGAAACGGGGCGCTCTTCGTCGGCTGCAACGTCGAGAACGCGAGCTACGGGGCCACTATCTGCGCAGAACGCGCCGCATTGGCCGCTGCGGTCGCCGCCGGGGAGCGGGATTTCGTGGGACTCGTCATCGTATCGCAGGCCAAGCGTCCAACGCCACCGTGCGGAATTTGCCGTCAGTGCCTGACCGAGCTCTCGCCTGAGCTGCCGATTCGAAGCTTCGCTGGTGACGCACACGCCGAGTACTCGCTCGCAGCGCTCCTCCCCGATGCGTTCGGCGCAGACCAGCTCGACTAGGCCCGCAAGACCGACGCGACGCATGACCCAAGGGCCTCGCCCGTCACTTCAGGCCTAGGCTGATCTTGCGAAGCTTGGCTTCGACGTCTGCCCGATCGATCGCTTCAGGGTCGGCAAGCTCCAAGTAGCGCCCGTACTCGACGATCGCGTCCTGACGCTTGCCCTGATTGTAGTAGATATCCCCGATGAGCCGGTGTGAATCGGCGAGCCAACCATGCTCGTTTGGCGCGTCATCTCCGAACGATACCGAGTTCGACAAAGAGGTGAATGCCTTCTGGCGCATCCCCTCGTCGAGCTCCAGACGGCCCAAGCGGTACCACCAATAGGCGTTCTCCGGCTGACCCTCGACGGCCTTCTCGAAGTCGTTGACGGCTTCCTTCACCTGGCCGAGTTGATAGTGGCACTCGCCCATCGCGGCCCACGCTTCGACCCGGCTCGGGTTGAGCTCGAGCGCGCGCTGCAAATCGATGAGCGCATCGCGGACCGTTCCTGCATGGATTCGAATGCGCGCGCGAAGCCAATAGGCATCGCCGAGGTTCGGGTCGAGCTTGAGAGCAGCGTCCAGCTCGCGTAGCGCTGGCGTCATTTCGTTGGACTCGAGCGCAGCCCAGGCTACGTACATTCGGTAGGTACCGTTTTCCGGGGACAGCCGTGAGGCGCGCTGGAACCGCTGCCGGGAGGCTTCGATTTCCCCGCGTTGAAGCTCTACGCGGCCGAGAAAGTGCTCGGCCTCAGCCGAGTATGGCTGCACCTTGAGGACGTCACGGAGTAGAGCTTCTGCCTCGGCAAGCTCGCCGGTGAGTACGAGCGCCGCGCCGAGGCGCGACTTGAGCGCGGCATCATTGGGAGCTTCGCCAAGGGCGGCGCGATAGCCAGCGATCGCGCCGTTCATGTCGCCCTGTGCTTCCGCGAGGCGACCCTTCTCCAAGAGCAAACCGGGGAAGCTCGCATCGAGCTCTTCGACCTTGGCGAGCGAAGCCGCCGCCTCCGGGAACATGCGCTTACGGCGGTAGGCCTCGGCCAGCCCGAACTCGGCAGACGAGTCGCGAGGCTCCATCTGCAGCGCGGCATCGAACTGCTCGATTGCGTCATCGATGCGCCCCCGCTGCAGCTCGGCCCACCCGAGCAAGCGGCGCACCTCCGCGGTGATGTCGACGTTTTGCTGCGCCTCGACCAGAACGCCGACCGCTTCGCCTGGGCGCCGTGTGTCCGCGTAGTGGGTCGCGAGCGCCATGTATGCGCCGATCGCAGTCGGGTCGAGCTTGATGGCGCTACGAAAATGGCGAACCGCATCGTTGCTTTCGCCGAGCGCCGCGGCGACCTTCCCCTGCCAGATCTCGACGTTGGAGTTGACGGGCTCCGGAGTTACCAGGTCTGCGAGGAGCTTCTTTGCGTCTTCTGCCTTGTCCATCGCGAGTAAGGCCTCGGTGGCGCCGAGCTTGGCCTCGACCACGACCCGCGGCTTGCCGGTTGCATCGACGGGGGCGCCAGGAGCGACCTCGGAACCAAGCACGGTCTGGAAGCGCGCGAGCGCGTCCTGGTAGACGCCCTCGAGCAAGACGAGCCGAGCGGCGCCGAGTGCTGCTTCGGAGTTGCCGGTGTCGAGCTCGATTGCTTTGTCGTACATCTCTCGAGCCGCGCCCAAGCGGCCGCGCTGCTCCTCGATTCGCGCAAGGAGCGCCAACGCCGCCGACTGGTCCGAGCGTGCAACCTGGAGGGTCGCGCCGTCGACGGGCGTGAGTCCTGCAGAAGCCTGAAGAAGCGCGGCGGCCTCCTCGATCTCGCCGGCGCCGATGAGCGCCTCAGCAACGGCCACGCGCGCACCCGCATGGTTGGGGCTCGCCTCGAGCGTTGCTTTCGCCGCATCGACGGATGGTTCTCGCTGCTCGAGGATACGATGCGCGCGGGAGAGCCCCCATTGCGCACGAGCGCTTTCGTGCTTCTTCAACGCGCGGTTGAAGGCGTCGACGGCCGCCTGGCCCTCGCGCTTGCGCAGGGCGATCTCGCCGGCAACGAGATCCACGTAGCTGTCCGTCGGGTCGTCCTGCGCCGCGAGGACGATCTCGGAGGAAGCCGTGGCGCTGTCTGCGTTCCGAAGCGCATCCGCTGCAAGTGCGACATGAATTCGAGGGGCCTCGTCTCCGCGACGCTGCAGGTGCAGTCGTAGTCCGTCCGCAACGCTTCCGCTTTCTGGATCTCGCCCGAAACGGATCTGATAGTACGACTCGTGCAGGAGGCTCCGCGCAACGAGCGAGCGATTGAGCCCCGCGTCGCGACGTTCGGCAGCGAGCTGGGCTAGCACCAAACGAGAAGCCGCGTAGGTGTCCTGGGCCGCGAGGAGCTCGGCGGACTCGATCGCCTGCGTCACGACGAACTCATCACCCGCCGCCGGAAGAAACGGCTCGACCAAGTGGATGCCGAACAAGCCGTGCTTGGTCGTACCCGAGTAGAAGCCTGCGCCGACGATGACGACGACGACCCCGAGCACCGCGACGAGCTTCATCAGCCAGGCGGGGCGCCTGAGCTCGAGCTTTCGCTTGGGTTTGTCGGGCGCCATGGAGACTTCCGGACGCGCGCCTCCGGGATGAGGCATGCGATGCACGCCCTCGGCGGCATCAGGCAGCTCGGAGAACTCGAGCTCGTCCGACCCCGGGAGATCGAGCTCCGCAGAATCTCGACGGACCGGCTCGGCGCCGGGAGCCCCGAACGCTTCACCGAGCGGCGGCGGCGCGGGCCTCTGCAGAGGTGCGTCGATCTCTAGGTCGAGGTCCAGGTCGTCGCCGTCGGGGAGGTCGAGCTCAATCGGCCCCCCTCCGTGGACGCGCGCGGGCCCATCGAGCTCGAGGTCGGCGAAGTCCTGCCGGACCACCGGGAGGTCCTCCTCCCCTTTCGCCATCGGGAGCTCCGAGTCGAGCGAAATCGGCTCTGGCACGTTCGACTTGGGCATCGGCTTGGGCAGCTCCGCATCGGTCATCGCCATCGGAAGATCGATCTCCTCGCCAAAAGCCTCGACGGCGCGCGCTTGCCCACCGCGCATAGGCGCCGGGAGGTCGACGTCGGAGCTGCCACGGCCTTTCATGGGAGCCGGAAGATCGGTCCCGCCCGGCCCTTCGAACGGCGCCGGGAGATCCATGTCCGCGAACGGATCAAAACCAGATGGCGACGGATCGGATTTGGTCTTCCGCGCCGGGAGGTCCGCGAGACTTGGATCGGCGAATGGATCGAAATCCAACGAACGACCGCCAGCCTTCGGAGCGGGCAAGTCGGCGTAGCCCCCAGCTTCGAAGGGCGCCGGCAGGTCCACCTCTTCGACCGGCATTGGCAAGTCCGACGGGGGGCTCTTCGGCGCGGCGGCGCCCGCGGGCGGTGCCGGAGGCGCAGGCGGCGAGGCCGGAGTAGGAGGTGGGACGCTTGGACCAAGCCCGACCTGCGTTGGTTTCCTTCGAGAAGGTTTCGACGCCGCCGGTGAGGCGCCTCCGCCGGTCTTCGCCGTGGAACCATCGCGATGGACTTGGAAGCTCTCCTCACATTTCGGACAGCGCATGCGGAGCCCGTTTGCTGGCAAACGGTTCTCGTCGACGTCGTAAGCCGCGTTACATGACGGGCAGCTAACCTTGATCATGACCCCTATCTTCCCCCAGGGATCAAAGATAACACGCCTGACGCGCCACCGATAAACCCCGGCATCCCGATTCCGATCGCAGCGGAACCGCTGAGGTCATGAGTGTGCATGTCCTACCTTGACGCCCATGGAGGTCGGGGACTACCTTCCGGGCAACCGTGAAGCGCACCGTTCAGATCGAGATTGCCGGCGCCCGATACCGCATGTCCTCGGACGCCGATGAGAATTACCTACAACGCCTTGCCGACATCGTGAATGAGCGGGTGAATGCGCTCGGCCCGAAGGCGGCGCGAGCCGCGTCGCCAGCCCAGCTGCTTGCGGTCGTCGCGCTCGGTTTGGCTGAGGAGCTGGAAGCCGCCGAACAGCGGCGCGACGCTCTCGAAACGAAGACGCGTCAGATGGTCGGCGCGGCGATCCGACGGATCGACCAGCGACTGCAAGCGGACGCGGAGCTGGCACAGCAAATCGAGCCGTGAACGAAGGCGACGCGGAGCGCGCCGAACGAGAGCTCCGTCGACGCGCCAAGCTCAGGCTTCGAAACCAGATGCGCGCGGTGCGCGCGGCGCTGCCTGAGTCTGCGTGCGATGCGCGTTCCGAGGCCATCGCGAAACGAGTCCTCGAGCTCCCCGAGCTCGAGGATGCGAAGACCATTCTCGCGTTCGCCTCGATTCACAACGAGGTGCGCACTCGACCGATCATCGAGGCGATTCAAAGCGCCGGCAAACGTGTCGCCTTGCCTCGCGTCGTCAAGGACGAGCTCGTGTTGCATCTCATCGAGCCCCGTGCCGAGCTGATCGATGGCGCGTTCTCGGTGCCGGAGCCTCCCCCGGACGCTCCCCGCATCGACGCATCCGACATCGAGTTTGCATTGATTCCCGCGCTCGCGGTTGATCCACGCGGCTACCGCATCGGGTACGGCGGCGGCTATTACGACAAGCTCATCCCGGCGCTTCATTCCGCGCGCACGTGCGCGGTCGCTTACGATTTCCAGCTGATCGCGGAAGTCCCGGAGCTGCCCTTCGACGTGGCAGTCGACCTCATCGTCACCGATGCGCGGGTGATGCGAGCGGTGGTATAGACCGAGCGTGGTTGCGGACGCAGCACAACGAAAGCTCGACAATCTTCCCGCATCGCCGGGCGTCTACGTCTTCCACGGCGCCGACGCGAAGGTGCTGTACGTCGGGAAAGCGCGGAGCTTGCGGAGCCGGGTGCGAAGCTACTTCCAACCCGGTTCAAGCGACGTTCGCGCGTTCGTGAGTCGGCTCGAGCGCGAGCTCGCCGACATCGAGACCTTCGTCACCCATACCGACAAGGAAGCGGCGCTGCTGGAAAACCAGCTGATCAAATCGCACCAACCGAAGTACAACATCAAGCTTCGCGACGACAAGGAGTACCTTTCGTTGCGGCTGGACTCCAAGAAGCCCTGGCCAAGACTCGAGGTTGTCCGTCGGCCCAAACCCGACGGCGCGCAGTACTTCGGTCCTTACCACTCTGCGACCGCTGCAAGACAGACGCTTCGGCTCGTGAACCGGTATTTCCAGCTCAGAACCTGCAGGGACGCGGAGTTCCGCATGCGTTCACGGCCGTGCCTTCAGCATCAGATCAAGCGCTGTCCGGCCCCTTGCGTCCTCGAGGTCGACCAAGACGAGTACCGAGCTCAAGTGGCGAACGTGGCGCGTTTTCTCGACGGGCGTCACGGCGAGCTCGTGCGTGACCTGAACGCTCGGATGAAGGCGGCATCGGTCGACTTCGAGTACGAGCGGGCTGCGGTCTACCGCGACCAGTTGCGCGCAGTCGACCGAGCACAAGAAGAGCAACGCGTCGCCGGTGTTCAGAAGTCGGACCAGGACGTGATTGGCTTCCACCGACAAGGCGACCAGGTCGAGATCGCCGTGTTGAGCATGCGCGGCGGACGGTTGTTTGGCGTGCGTACGCTGCCGCTGCGCCGCGTCGCGGTTCCGAACGACGAGATGCTGGGGGCTTTGCTCAGACAGCACTACGCGGACCGACCCTCAGTGCCCGACGAGATCCTCGTTCCCGTGCCCATCGAAATGAGCGAGGCGCTCGAGGAGCTCTTGAGCGAGAACAGAAAGCGACGCGTCCACATCGTCCAGCCAAAGCGGGGCGCCAAAGCGAGGCTCCTCGAGCTCGCGCGCGAGAACGCAGAGCACGCATATCAGGAGAAGGAACGCGCCCGCGAGGACATCGAGGCGCGGCTCGAAGGGCTCCAGAAGCAGCTCCGGCTGCGGGTCCCACCGCGGCGAATCGAGTGCGTGGACATCTCGCACAGCGGCGGTGAGGAAACGGTCGCCGTGTTCGTCGCCCTGCAAGACGGCTCGCCGGCCAAAGAACGCTACAGAAGCTTTCGTGTGAAGGGCGTCGGAGGCGGCGACGACTACGGCGCGATGTACGAAGTCCTCGCACGGCGCCTGCGGCGAGGCAAGAACGAAGAAGAAGGTTGGGAGCTTCCGGATCTCCTCGTCGTGGACGGGGGCAAGGGCCAGCTCGGAGTCGCCGTGCGCGCGGCCGAAGACGTGGGCGTGAGGGATCTGGAGCTCGCGTCGGTCGCCAAGCCTCGAATCACGGCGACCGGCGAAGAGGAAGGCGATCGTGTCTTTCGCCCGGGGCAGAAGAACGCGATCCCCGTACGGCGGAGCTCTGCGCTGTCATTGCTTTTGCTAGCGCGCGACGAAACTCACCGGGCTTCGAACGCGCTTCGAACGAAGGTCGGGAAAAAGCGGCGGCTGCAAAGCGAGCTCGACGGCGTCCCCGGCGTCGGCCCGAAGACCCGCGGGAAGCTCCTTCGGGCCCTCGGCTCGATGAGCGGGGTGCTCGCAGCAACCGAACAGCAATTGATCGAAGCGGGCGCGACGAAGCGGCAGGCGCACGCGATCAAGGACACGCTGGGCGGAGCGGAAACGGCAACCCCGGATGCGGACACCGCAGAGGACGCAGCGGTGGAGAACGCGTTCTCGCCGGATTGAGACGCTGGCGCTGGCGCTGGTGCTGGTGCTGGCGCTGGGCGCTGGCGCTGAACGCTGAGCGCTGGCGCTGGCGCTGGCGCTGAACGTTGGCGCTGGCGCTGGCGCTGGCGCTGGCGCTGGGCGCTGGCGCTGGGCGCTGGCGCTGGCGCTGGCGTCAGTGAACGCGATTGGCGTCGGGAGGTTTTGGTTTAATCCACCCGCCCACCCCCACCCGTAATCCTCCCTCCGCGCCCCTTTGGGGCTTGGCGGCGCTTCGCGCCGGGCTTCGCCGTTCCGGCTGCGCGGGCTGCTGGCGTTCGTCGCCGGAAAGGGCTTGGGAGGTGGTTTGGCTTAGTTACATCCACCCGCCCACCCCCACCCGTATTCCGGCATCACTCTCACGCGAGTGGGCAGCGTGCCTCCGCGCCCTTCGCTTCGCTTTGCGCTTGGCGGCGCATTCGCGCCGGGCTTCGCCCTTCGGGCTCGCGCTGCCGCGCATGCCTGGTTGCGTGTGGAGGAGAATCGGTCGGGATGCGCGGCACAGGGAGTGGGCGGGAGGCGAGTTGTGTGACCGCCGTATAGAGCCGGCCGAGCGGGACCCGCTCCCGAGCACGTGCGTCGCGACCGATTCTCCGGGCCTTCCGGCCACCTCTGCAGGCCGCCCCGTCCCGTGAAACCCCTGTCGGGTTTTTCCGCTGCCCCGCGTGTACCTCGACGCCAGGGCGTGGTGCGTCAGCGTCAGCGTCAGCGTCAGCGTCAGCGTCAGCGTCAGCGTCAGCGTCAGCGTCAGCGTCAGCGAAAACGTGCGGTCTACTGGGCGATGGGCAAGCTCACCTCAAACACCGCGCCACCCTCTGCCCGATTCCCCGCGTGAATCGAGCCCCCGAGCTGCTCGACGATCGTGTAACTGACCGCGAGGCCCAGACCGGTGCCCTGCCCTGGCGCCTTCGTCGTTACGAACGGATCGAACACCTGGTCGAGGATCGCCTCATCGATGCCCGGGCCATTGTCCTGCACCGTGAGGCGGACGACGCCGCCGCCATTGCTGGCGCACACTTGCATTCTTCCCTTGCCGCCGAGGGCGTCCGCAGCGTTGAAGAGCAGGTTCAACAGAAGCTGACGAAGCCGCTCGTGATCTCCGCGAACTCTTGGGAGGCTTTCGTCCAGGCTCAGGGTGAGCTCGATGTCGCGGAAACGTGCCTGGCGGTCGACGAGCTTGACGGTATCCGACACGACATCGCCCAAGTCCGCAGAGCTCTCCACTCGGTCGTCGCGACCGGGCTCGCTGCGCGAGAAGTCGAGGAGGTCGCGAATTGTGTGGTGAATGCGCTCGGTCTCTCGCTGAATCCGCCCAACGAACTCGCGCTCTTCCTCTGGGTCGAGGTCTCCCGTCTGCATGAGCTCGAGCAGACCCTGAATCGCGGCGAGCGGATTCCCAATCTCGTGCGCGACTCCGGCGGAAAGCCGGCCCACCGCGGCCAAGCGCGCGCTTCGGATGAGTTGCTCCTGCGCGGCGGTGAGCTCGGTCGTGGTCCGCTCGAGCGCTTCGAGTCGCTCCTGTAGCGCGACGCGGTCCGCGCGGAGCTGGGAAGCCATCTCGTTGAACGTCGCCGCCAGCCGGGCGACCTCGGCCGCCCCCTGAACCGGCACTTGAGTGTGCAAGCTCCCAGAGGCCAAACGCTCCGAGGCCAGCCGCAAGCGATCGATCGGCCGGACGATGAAGTACGTCAGCAGCACGTAGGTCAAGAGCAGCACGGTCGCGGCGGTCAACCCGAGGTAGAACGAGAAGAGGCTGCGCCTCGGCGAGTTCCCGCGGGTCCGGCGCGGCGCGAAGCCGCGCTCGCTCGTCGTGGCGGAACCCGGATCTTCGGCCGCGATCGCCGCTGCATGCTCCGATTCGCCCCCCGAGCCGGCATCCTCGATGGAGTCGAGCCGGGCCGTCACGAGGCTCAGCAGCACGAACGCCGCGCCGAACGCGACGACCAGTGCGAGCATGAGCTGGCTTCGAAGCCCCAAGCCGAATGGACGCCCCATACTCACAGTCTACAGCCCCAATCTCTTGACCCGCCATGCCGGCCGGTGCATGGGGGAATCATGACACGGGGCGCCCGTTTAGGGGTGATCGTTGCTTCGATCCTCCTGCTTTCGGCGTTTGGCGCGACCGCGAGCGCGCAACGCGAGGGGGATGGGCTGTACGGCCGCTGGGATCGCGGACTCACGCTCGCCATCGGGGCCGGCGGCGGCGCGACATGGCTCGACCGCAAGGCCGATCCCAACGTCATCGGCGAAGCACGGTTCCTCGTGGCCGACGTGGCAGGCGTCGTGCTCTCGGGCCGGTGGGGTCCCGATTCGGGCCAACACCTGTTCCTCGGCGTAGACCTGCGTCCCCTCTTCCCGGCGCTCTTCTTCCTCTACAAGCAAACGTGGAACGAGTTCGCGGACTTGTTGCTGCAGTCGATCTTCTTCGAGATCGGTCCGGCGTTTCTACTGGATGGCGATCGTAGCGTCGGTCTCGGCGTAGGATTTGGCTTCGCGCTTCCTCTCTATCGGCCGCTCCGGACCGTGCGGGGCCTGTGGCTTCGAATCGGAAGCCGTTACGTGAACGCCGACCCAGCGTATCGAAACACTGAGCCGACGACGGATCGCACGCAGTGGACACTCTACGCGACATTTGTCGTTCGATTGGGCTTCGCATCGAAGCTGAGCCGTTGGGAGCCACCTCGGTATCGCAACCGCTAGGTTGGCCCGGCCCCCGAAGGCGGCTACAAGCAGCGTGTGAGGCGCACGAAGATCGTTTGCACGCTCGGACCTGCGAGCAACACGAAGGACAAGGTCCACGCACTCGTCGATGCGGGAATGAACTGCGCGCGTCTGAACTTCTCGCACGGCGACCACGAATCGCACGCAAGGATGGCGAAGCTGGTTCGGGACGCGGCGCGGGAAGCAAGGCAGCCGATGGCGATCCTCGCGGACATGCAGGGGCCGAAGATGCGGATCGGCAAGTTTGCGAACGGGGCAATCGAGCTCGCGCCTGGAGATCGCTTTGCGCTGACGACCGACGCGGTGGAGGGCACGCAGGAGATCGTGTCCGTCACCCACGACTCCCTTGCGGCCGATCTCGAGCCCGGCAACATGGTCGCGCTCGATGATGGAATGATTCGGCTTCGCATCGACCGGGTGGACGGCGCGACGGTACACACGATCGTCGAGGATGGAGGGCCCCTTTCGAACCACAAGGGCCTCAACCTGCCGGGCGTCGCGATCACGGGCTCGGCGCTCACCGAAAAGGATCGCGAGGATCTTCCCTTCGCCGTGTCCGAGCTTGGCGCGGACTACATCGCGCTCTCGTTCGTGCGGTCGGCCGATGACGTGCGGCAGGCGAAGGCGTTGGCCGGCGACGTACCCGTGATCGCGAAGATCGAGCGACCAGAGGCGGTCGCGGCGCTGTCCGAGATCCTCGACGTGGCAGACGGGATCATGATCGCCCGCGGTGACCTCGGGGTGGAGCTCGGTGCCGAGAAGGTCCCAGTGGTCCAGAAACGGATCATTCGAGAAACCAACGCCCGAGGCAAAGTCGTCATTACCGCAACCCAGATGCTCGATTCGATGATCCGCAACCCTCGCCCTACGCGAGCCGAGGCCGCCGACGTGGCCAACGCGGTGATGGACGGAACCGATGCGGTCATGCTCAGCGGCGAAACGGCCGCGGGGCGCTACCCGACGCAAGCCGTTTCGATGATGGACGCAATCATTCGCGAGGTGGAGTCGGACTACATCGAAGACCTGGCGCGGGCGTTCGGCGAGCTGCAGAACGTGGGCGACGAGGACTGGCCGTTCTCGAACGCGGCCGCGCGCGCCGCGGCCGTGTTGACCAGGCACTTGCCGCTCAAGGCCGTCGTCGTGTTCACCCGCGATGGCAAATCGGCTGGCTTGTTGGCAGAGCACCGGCCCAAAGCACCGATCCTGGCCATCACCAGCGACATACGGGTTGCGCGTCGCCTCGCGCTCGAGTGGGGTGTGATCTCGCGCCTCGAAGTGCCGCCCGAAACCCTCGATGAAACGTTGCGCATCGCGACGTCCATGCTTGCGCGCGAAAAGCTATGCAAGACCGGAGAAGCGTTTGCGATGGTCCTAGGCTGGCCCACATCCGGGCGTACGAACACGCTCAAGCTCCATCGTCTGTAGCCCCGCGCTCCCCGATGCACTAGATCGCGCTCATGGTGGACCTGCCAAAACAGATCGGTCGCTACCGAATCGAGAGCCTTCTCGGGTCGGGCTCGATGGGCAATGTCTATCTCGCGCACGACGCTGAGCTCGATCGGCCTGTGGCGCTAAAGACGCTTCGCGATCTCGTTCTAGACGAGGAGATGCGGGAGGTGTTTCTCAGCCGGTTTCAGAACGAGGCCCGGGCGGCGGCTCGGCTCCATCATCCTAATATCGTTCAGATATTCGACGTGGGCGATGACCCTGATCTCGGGCCGTATCTGGTCTTCGAGTACGTCGAGGGACACACCCTGAAGCAGGAGATCCGAAAGGGAGGCCCGCTGCCCCGCGAGCGTTTGCTCGAGGTGGCGCGGCAAGTGGGGGACGCGTTGGCGACGGCCCACGTCGCGGGGGTGATCCACCGCGATCTGAAGCCTGAGAACCTGCTGATCACCAACAACGGGCAAGTGAAGCTCGCGGACTTCGGAATCGCCCGAGTGCCGAACGCGGACCTGACGAAGGAAGGCCAGTTCCTCGGAACACCCTGCTACTCGGCGCCTGAGACGCTCCGGAGCGGGGAATACAGCGAGCAGAGCGACTTGTTTTCCTTTGGCGCGGTGATGTACGAGGCCGCGAGCGGGGAGCGAGCCTTCCCGGGTACCGAAGCGATGGCGGTGGCGCACGCCGTGATGGACGGGCGTCCGGTTCCGCCAAGCGAAGCCAATCGGGGCGCTTCGATCCCGCCGACGGTCGACACGGCGATCCTGAGGGCGCTCGAAAAGAAGCCCGCGAACCGCTATGCGAGCGCCCGAACATTCGTGTCGGCGCTGCGCGAGGCCTACGACGGTCGCAAGCCGCAGAAGGCCGCACGAAAACCGAAGAGAAGCATGCCCTTCATCATGGTGGCGACGGTCGGAATTCTGGTGGCGCTTTGGGCAATGATGGAGCGCTGCGATGCGCCGTACGCTGGCACTGACGCTGACGCTGGCGCTGGCGCTGGCGCCAGCACCGACGCTGGCGCTGGAGCTGACGCTGGCGCTTTCCCCGATGTGCTCTCCCCCCACGAGCGCGAGGAAGCCGCGAAGGACGAGCTCGCTCGCGCGCGGGAGGCGCTCGAGGCCGGAGATCTCGTTGCGGCGAGCGCAGCGCTCGATGCGGCGGCCCAATTCGACCCGAGCAATCCCGACATTGCAGAGCTGCGCGCGGAAATACGGGCGGCGCAGCCCGACGCTGGTTAGAGCTTGTTGCTGTCGTTGCGGACCGGCTTCCAACGACAGCTCTGGCCGCCACCAGAGGCTGGGTTGCACTTGTACATGTACGTGAGCGTTCGGCCGCACCCGGTGACTCGCTTTTCCATCGGCGAGTCGTCGACGAACTGGATCATCGACGCATCGCACTCGAGGTCGACCGAGGCCGCGCTGCGAATCTGCTGCGTTGCTGCGGACTCGTGCCCACACCCGCATCCGAGCGCCGCGATTGCAGCAACGTAGACGACTCTATTCAACATGAGCTCGCTCCCCGAGGCGGATGATAGCGCATGCCTTGGGCTCGCGCGCCCAGAACTTGATGCCCTCGGTTCCCATCAGAGAGCCCCAAGGTCGGTGAGGGCCTCGGTCATCAGCGGCGCCCAGCCCCGGTTCGCCAGTGGGCTGGCTGGGCTTGGGTGCGGGACCGATCCGACGACTATGTCGAGGTCGCCTACGACCTGCTTGGCCTTTTTCTCTGCGAACTTACCGACGCCAACTACGAACTTCGGCTGCAAGTGCTCCACAGTGCGGCGGAGCGCAGCGTCGCAGGCGGCGAACAGCGGCTCCCGCTCGGCCTTGGGCAGCTTCTCCGGGACCCGGTTCCGACCGCTTTGCTCCATGAACACCAGGGGACAGTAGTTGGCAACGAAGTACCGCTCGAAAAAGACCTCTCGGGCACCATAGGTGTCCCTGGCCCAACCCCACAGCCGCGAGCCACTCACCTCGGAGCGCCCGCAGTCGAAGCCGAGCACCGGGCGTTTCGGATGTTCCGCCTTTGGACGGTCGACCTTCGCTTCGATGCCCATCCAATCTCGGACGAAGCCAACATCACCGAACGGAATGCCGGTCTGCGCCATCCCGAAGGGGCCTGGATTCATCCCCACCAGCAGGACCTCTTTCGGGCTCGCGCCGAACCGCTCGAGGTAGAGCTCATGGGGACGCCTCGCGTACTCGAGCGGATTGTAGACGTGGGTCACCGGTTCGCTGAAGCTGAGCTTGCCGACGGCACGGTTCAAAGCCCGCGAGAGCTGCACGAGGCTCTTCATCACCGGTCAGCAGAGATAGCGCTCGCCGCCATCGCACAGGATGGTAACGACCCGTTGCCCAGACTTCAGCTTGCGCCCGACCTCGAGCGCAGCGTGCACGTTCGCGCCTGCAGAGGGGCCGAGCAACAAGCCCTCCTCGCGGGCTAGGCGCTTCGTCATCCGATCGGCGGCCAGGTCGGTCACCGTGACCACTTCGTCGATTAGGTCGGTGTCGAGCACTTGGGGAATGAAGCCCGCGCCGAGGCCCTGTATCCCGTGAAGCCCCGGCTTGCCGCCTGAGAGCACGGCGCTGGCGCGAGGCTCGACAGCAACGATGCGGACTTTGGGGTTGCGCTCTTTGAAGACGCGACCCACGCCGGTCAGCGTCCCGCCGGTGCCGACGCCGGCGATGAATACGTCAACCTCACCGCCGGTCACGTCCCAGATCTCCTCGGCTGTCGTCTTCGCGTGGATGTCCGGATTGGCAGGGTTTTCGAACTGACCGCACATGAGTGCGCCGGGCGTCGTGGCGAGGATCCGCTCGGCCTGCTCAACTGCGCCGGCCATGCCGTCGTCGGCGGAGGTGAGCACCACCTCCGCGCCGTACGACTTCAAGAGGTGGCGGCGCGCTTCGCTCATGTCCTCGGGCATGACGATGACGCATCGATACCCGCGCACGGCAGAAATCATCGCAAGGCTGATCCCCGTGTTGCCACTGGTCGCTTCGACGATGGTCGAGCCCTCCGTGAGATCGCCTGCAGCCTCCGCCGCAAGCACCATCGACAGCGCCGGGCGATCCTTCACCGACCCGGCCACGTTGCTCGACTCCAGCTTGCCGCAGATTTCTGCCCCCTTGTCGCCAGAGATCCGCGAGAGGCGCACCAAGGGCGTGCGGCCTATCAGGTCCAACGCGCCATCGTAGATTCGATCCGTCATGTGGCCGCTAGCATAACAGGGCGCGCTTAGATGTCATCGCCCGAAGATCCCGATTCGTGGGCCTCGTATGCCTGGATGATGCGTTGCACGAGCGGGTGGCGAACTACGTCCGCGTGGGTGAAGTAAACGAAGTCGATGCCATCGATATTGGAGAGCACCCTCTGCGCGTGGCGGAGGCCGCTCCGAGCCCCGCCTGGCAGGTCGACCTGGGTGACATCGCCGGTGATTACGGTCTTCGAATCGAACCCGAGCCGCGTCAGAAACATCTTCATCTGCTCGGCAGTGGTGTTCTGCGCCTCGTCGAGCACGACGAAACTGTCGTTGAGAGTTCGGCCACGCATGAACGCCAGAGGTGCCACCTCGATGGTGCCGCGCTCCATCAGCGCGGTGATGCGCCCGGGCTCCATCATGTCGTGAAGGGCGTCGTAGAGCGGGCGGAGGTACGGATTGATCTTCTCGGCGAGGTCGCCGGGCAAGAATCCAAGGCGCTCACCGGCCTCGACGGCAGGTCGGGTCAGGATGATGCGCTTCACCTGACGTTCCTGAAGCGCCCGAACCGCCATGGCCATCGCTAGGTACGTCTTGCCCGTGCCGGCCGGACCGATTCCGAATACGATGTCGCGAGAGCGAATCGCCTGAATGTAGCGCTGCTGCGCGACGCCCTTGGGCGACACGATGCGCCGGCTCGACGTGGTTAGGACGACGTCGTCGAGCAGCGAGCGAAGCCGCACCTCCGGATGCGCCTGGAGCGTCCTGGCGGCGCGTGCCATTTCGACCGGCGAGAGCTCTCCATTCTGAAGCGCGTCGATGAGCTCGTGCAAGACGCGCTCGACGAGCTCGACTTCGCTGTTCGGACCCTGCACGTGGATCGTCGAGCCTCGGAGACCCATCGAGACACCGAGCTCCGCCTCGAGTAGGCGCAAATTCGACCCGCCTGGGCCCGTGAGCTTGAGCAGCAACGTGGGGTCGGCCACTTCAATGTCGGCAGCCACATCGGCTTCGGTCGGGCCGCTCTGCGCAGAGGGTTCGATGCCGGCAGTCTAGCCTCTTCCCGGGGGGAGCGCGAGCCCGGTATTAGCGCCAGACGAGGGAGTTCGGACCGCGCTCGACGGCGGTTTCTAGGCGCTCGTGGGCTGTGAGGATGAGTGAGCGTGTGGTGTCGCCGTCCAGTGGATAGGATGAGAGCCCAATCGCGACGCCGAGAAGCCCGAGCTCGTCTGGCTCGCGCGCCCTTTGAGATTCGAGGTCGTCTTGAAAACGACGAATGACCTCGGCAACGGCCCGCGCGCTCGACCCGTCGAAGCCGACGACGAAGGTATCATCGTCCCATCGTCCTCGTATATCCTCTCGGCGAAAGCGACCGTGCAACACGCGACCGAGGTGCGTGCGCAGACGACGCCTTCGCACGTGGTCGAGCTCTTCGAGCCCCGTCGTCTGGATGAGGCCGATCGAGTATGTGTGGGCGTGTCGTTGCGCAAACGAAAGCCCCGCCTCGAGAGCCGCGACGGCCGCGGACCGGACGAGCAAGCCGGTTTGACTGCATCGCAGCTGCTGCCGACGCAGGCGCGCAATCCGCTCGGCCTCCCGATGGAGAGGAACCAACCACCCGGACACCCGGTTCAAGGTGTCGGTGATCTGAGGCTCTGCCGCGAGAGGCGAATCATCGAAGCACAACAGCGAGCAGTCCGCGTCCCACGCGGACATTCGGATGATCGCCGGCACCTGCTTGGCGCTTACGCTCGAGCCGAGCAAGATGACATCCGGGCACTCGACGTCGAGCTCGCGTAGGAGCTCATCGAGGCTGAAGAAGAGCAAACACTCGAGCCCCGCGTCTTCGATGGCGCTCGCCACATCCGGATCACGGAGCACGGCCACTTTGGGACGAGGAGTCAATGCCCGCTCGAAAGCCGTGCTCACCGCATGATGCAAGCGCACGAGCTCCACTGGGTGTGGGAGGAAGATGTCCATGCCGAGCTGGGCCGCGAGGGCGCGCGTATGAGGATCGTCGTCCACGGAAAGCAAGATGGTCGGCGTCTCCCGGCACGCGTGAATGCTCCTGAACATCTGCATGAAGCGAGGGAGCGTGTCACGGTTCTCGAGGGGCCACCCGACGAGCACGGCCGTTGGCGCGTTGCGGCCCGCCACCTTGAGCGCCTCCTCGACGCTCGAGACCGGCCTCAGGTGCACGAGCTGCTCGTCGAACGCCGACCGGAGGTACGCGATCATCGCTGGATCGTCCTCGAGCACGAGCAGCGTCGGCACGAAACCACTCGGCACAGGTCGATGGAGAAAGAAGCTGGCGGCCGGCGTAACCGATGGAGTGGCCGCTGCGACCGGCTGGGGGCTGTCTGGGCGGCCGACCGCGTCGGCAGCGTGGGCGCGAACCGCGTCGATAGACTCGAACATCGTGGACCAATCGAGACGGCCGGATCGTTGCAGTTGGCGGAGCTCCGTCTCGATGCGCGCCGCCGCGTCCGATATCTCCGGTAGGCCGTGGGTTTGCGCGGCGCCGTGGAGGTCGTGCGCCTGACGCAAGGCTTCGGCGACCACGCTCGTTCGTTCAGCTTCCGCGTGGACCCGCCGAATGGCGCCGGTCAGGTTGTCCGCAGCTATCGGCAGGAGGCTCACATACGAGCTCCTCGCCCTTTCCGGATCGACGCCGGGCTCCGAGCTCTCCTCGGGGTACAAGACTCGTTCCCCTGAATCGTCGTCCGGGCGACGAAGCGCCGGCGTCAGGCTCATCGGCGCTGCGACCGCGTTTGCAACCTCGCGCGCAAAACGGTCCACCGCGACGGGTTTGTGGAAGACCTTGATCACGTCGAGGTCGCGGGTGAGGTGCTTGAACGTGGTGAGGTCGCGATAGAAGGCCGACACGAAGATGACGGGCGTCGTGTAGCCGTCCGCGCGAAGCTCCTCGATCCACACGATGCCGTTGGTGTCGGGAAGCAGGCCGTCGACGACGAGCAGGGCGGGCTCATCCTCGTCGACCAGGGCGCGTGCGATGCTGCCCTTGGTGACACTCAGTACGCGGAGCCCAAAGGCTTCGAGCGCGGGGGTGACACTCGTACGAAACTGGGTGTCATCGTCGAGCAGAAGAATCGTCGGGGGCACTCTCTAGCTAGTGTGGCACCGTTTCGTCGGGCTACAAAGCGAAGCGTCGGCCGAGCTCAAGAAGCCTGACGAACATTGGAATCGGCCTGCTGGAGATAGGCGCGCGCGACCGGGTGGTCGGCCCGTTGTGCGACCACGGTCCTAAGATGCTGGACGCCTTGGGCGTGGTCGCCGATCTCGATCTCCATCACGCCGAGGAGCGCGCGCGCGTCGTGGTGCTCGGGCTCGAGCTGAAGGATCAACATGAGCTCTTCGCGAGCGCCACGGGCGTTGCCCCGGAGTCGCAGGATCTTGGCGAGCTCGAGCCGGATGTCGTGGAAGCTTGGGCAGAGGCGGAGCGCACGCCCGAGCTCGTGCATCGCGTCCTCGGGACGGTCGAGGTCCATGTACGCTCGCGCCAACGAGCGGTGAACGTTCGCGACCTTGCCACGGCGGTATGCGTCATTGGACGTGTCGGTCTGGCGCTGAGCGCGCTCGAGGGTGCGCACGCCGGACCCGTACTCGCCGAGCTCGTTGCACGTCACGCTCAGGTTGAGCGCGGCTTCGAGGTAGCCGGAGTTGACCTCGAGCGCCTGTTGGAAACACCAGCGGGCCTCGGCCAGCCGGCCGCCGAGATGATAGATGACGCCAAGACGATTGAAGACGTCCGGGTACCGGAGCCCCTGCTGCACGAGCTTCTCGTAGTAGGGCTGCGCGAGCGGGTACTCGGCGCGATCGTAGTGTGCGTTTGCCGCGTCCAGAAGCTGTTGAGCCCAGGGAGCCATGGCCGCGAAAGTAGCGACCGCCGGAGTCGGAGGCCAGAAATCCGCGTTCGAGCGGCTCAGCCCAGTTTCCGGAGGAGGCCCTTGGCCGACTTGGCCTCGTTGCTCTCCGGGAAGCGCTGCACGATCTCGGCGAGGGTATTTCGCGCCGCGTCCATGTCTTCCATCCGGTAGTAGACCTCGGCCAACAAGAGCAGAGCCGCAGGCTCGACGCGGCTCCCGGGATACGCAGCCAGCAGCCCCTGAATCCGGGACATCACCCCACGGTAGGCCTTGCGCTGCATGTAAAAGCGGGCGACGTAGAACTCGTGCTCCGCGAGCATCGCCATGCACTCGCCCATGAGCTTGTTGGCGTCAGGAACGCGCTCGTCGCTTGGGTAGTCGACGACGAAGCGGCGAAGCTGAATTAGCGCGTCGCTGGCAGCGCTTTGATCCCGCTCGTGGGCCGGGGGCGTCATGAACCAACCGCCGGGGATCTGGTTGTAGTACGCCTCCGCGATACGGAAGCGCGCGTATGGGATCTCTTTGTGGGAAGGTCGAATCCGAACGAACTGCCGGTACGTCTGAATCGCTTCGGGGTACGCCTCATTCTTGAACTGGCAGTCACCGATGCGGAGCTCGGAGAGGGCCGCAAACCGGCTGTAGGGGAACTCCCGACGAATCTCGCGAAACGTGGGTTCGGCATTGAGGCAATCTCCGCGTCGAAAGTCCAGCAGCGCCCGTTCGTAGGCGTCCCGCGCATCGTCGTCTGGCTTGAGGAGGCTCTTGCCGGTCGGGCCGCCTCCGGAACCCCCGCACGCGACACCCAGCGCGAGCAGCGCCAGGAGAAACCATCTGTCGAGGGAGACGCCCATCGCGGGGAGAGTTAGCCTCTCGTCGTGCCCCGAACAAGCCGACGAAATGGGCCGCTTCACGCGCTGGCGACCTGATTGTCGATCACGAGTGCGGGGTCGATGCCGAGCGTGGCGAGCGCGGCCTCCCACCGCTTTTCGATCGGGGTCTCGAACACCAGGCCGTAGTTGAGATCGACCGGGATCCACGACCCCTCTTTCATCTCGCTTTCGAGCTGGCCTGCGCCCCAACCCGAGTATCCCAACATCATCGCGCAGGTTTCGGGCCCGTCCCCCCGCGCGATCCGCTCGAGGATCTCGAGCGATGCGGTACATGAGATCCCTTGCCCGACCGCGATCGTCTGACCGGACGAGGGCTGGGGAACGCCCTCCGCGTCGTACAAAATCCACCCCGACTCCGGGGACACCGGCCCGCCGAGCAAGACGGGCGCTTCGACCGAGTCCGCGGCGGCGCCCGCAACGCCGACCTCGTTGAACACATCGGTGATCTCGAGATCGGTGACGCGGTTGACGACGAAACCGAAAGAGCCCTCGTCTCCGTGATCGATCAGCAGCACCAGCGTATGATTGAAGAACGGGCACCGCATCGAGGGTGCTGCGACGAGGAATCCAGGTGCGAGAGATGCCGCCACGAGTTGAGACTGCCACCAAATCCCAGGCCTCGCGAGCCCAAAGTCCGGGGCGTCCTAAGTGAGCAAAGTCCGGGCGTTTTTGCGGACCGGCGGCTTCATCGGATGGTCCGCAGCCAACCTCGCTGCGTACGAGGCCCACCGCATGCTGATCTCGGAAGAAGCAGGGCCAGCGGTGCTTGCGCGCTACCGCGACCGATTTACCCATGGTGTCTTGCGTTTGTTCGGGACCGAGGTTCTCGTGAGCGGATCGCTCGATCGCGAACGAGGCGCGTTGGTCGTCGCGAACCATCAAAGTGCGCTCGACATCGGCGTGATGCTCTCACTGTCACGAGGCGTGCTCGTCAGCCGGCACGACGTCGCCGACTGGCCGTTGCTCGGCCGCATGGCCAAGCATGGCAACACGATTTTCGTGGATCGTGAGGACCGCCGAAGCGGAGTGGCAGCGCTTCGCGAGATTCGGAGGCGCGTCAAAGAGGGCAGCGTCGTCGTAGCGTTCCCCGAGGGCGGGACCTTTCCCGGTGACTCGGTTCATGAGTTCCATCCAGGCGCGTTTGCCGCCGTTCGCTCGTTGGATGCTCCGATCATCCCGGTCGGGCTCGCGTACGCGCCAGCGGTGCACTACGGCAAAGAGTCCTTTGCCGAGCACATGTCCAAAGTCGCAGCGCGCCCCGAGACGCGCATCGCGGTTCACATCGGCGACCCACTCCCGGACCCGGGAGACGCGCAAGCTCTGACCGAGGCCGCACGGGCTGAGGTCGAGCGCCTCGTCGGCCGGGCACGGGGCGTCCTCAACGCCTGAGGGCAGCGAAATTGCAGTCGATGCGCCGTGTTCCTGCGGCGTTTTGGTCCGCGGGCCATTGCCCAGCTACGATCGCCACGCCCATGGTGCGTCTCATCCCCCAGTCCGAGGCTCCCGAGCCGGAACACGACGACGTTGTTTGGGGCGTTCTGCCGGCGCCGCTCTGGGACTTGGACTTTCGAAAGACGCTCGCGTGGATCGAGGGACAGGGGTGCAGCGACGCCGACGAGTTCAAGCAAGTCGTGCGAAGGGATCCGGACGCGCTGGCGAAGTGCCTCGACAGGACGCGAGTCCGCCGCGTGAGCGCCGGCGCCGTATCGCTCGTCGGCGCAGCGAGCGAGGAGGAGTGCGTCCGCCGCTCGTCCGAGCTCTTGACCGCGGAGTCCAAAGCGGACTTTCTGCGCGTGCTGATGGCGGCGTTTCGGAACGAACGCGACGTACACCTCGAGACGGCGATTGTGACCTGCGCGCGCGAACCGAGGGACGTCCGAGTGCACTGGCGATTCGTGCCGAACGCCGAGGGCCGATTCGAGCGCGCGATCGTGTCGGTCGTCGACATGACGGCAGAGCGCGAGTTGCAGCAGCGTTTGTTGCTCGCCGAGCGCATGAGCGCGATCGGGACGCTGACCGCGAGCATCATTCACGAGATCAAGAACCCACTCACATTCGTGTGGAACCACCTTCGTGCGCTACGACAAGAGGCCAACTCCTTGCCCCCGGAAACCGCCGAGCTCCTCCGGGAAGCGTACGAGGGCGCAGAACGCATCCGCGTCATTTCCCATGAAATTGGGCTCTTGTCGCACGGCGGTGACGGCGCAGAGATCGAAACGGTAAACCTCAAGCAGGTGCTCGACTCGGCGATCCGCATCGCCCAGCCCGAAATTCAGCATCGCGCCAACGTGGTTCGTGAGTACGAAGAGGGACATCTCTACGTCCGTGGATCGAGGACGCGTGTGAGTCAGGTCTTCTTGAATCTGATTGTCAACGCGGCGCAGGCGATTGAGCCCGGCGACCAAGTGCAAAACACCATCACGATACGGGCGCGTAGCACCGAAAGAGACCGGGTGTGCATCGAAGTGCAGGATACCGGTCCCGGGATCTCGCCTCAGTTGTTGCGGCGGATCTTCGATCCCTTCGTGACGACGAAACCGGCAGGGCGCGGCACCGGGCTCGGGCTTTCGATTTGCAGACGGATCGTCCACTCGCTCGAGGGGACGATCGAGATTCACAGCCACCCCGGACAGGGTACCGTCGCGCGAGTCGTCCTCCCGAGAACCACCCGTGCGCAACGGCCACTGACGGTGCCACCGCCCTCCATCAGCGCAATTCGGCGAGCGGTGGGCGTGAAGCTTTCGATCCTGGTCGTCGACGACGAGCCCGTCATTGCGCGTCTGATCCAAAAGGCCCTCGTCGATCACGAAGTCACCACGGCGAGCGACGGTCGCGAGGCGGTCGCGCTGATGGGCGAAAACGCCTACGACGTCATCCTCTGCGACCTAATCATGCCGGAGATGACCGGTATGGACGTCTATCGAGCGGCGCTACAACGCGCCACGCCGATGAACGATCGCATCGTCTTCATGACGGGCGGCGCGTTTACACAGCGCGCTCGCGACTTCCTCGAGAGCGTGCCAAACCTCCGAATTGAAAAACCTTTCGAGCTAGGCCACCTCGAGCGCACCATCTACGAAGCCGCCGACCTGATTAACCCTCGATAGATGGGGGCAGACCCGTTCTTGAAGGGGTTGAGGAGTAGGGATGAGCAGACGGCAGCGCGTGATGGTGATTGGGCTCGACTGCGCGGCGCCCGAGCTCGTGTTCGACCGGTACTTGGACTCGATGCCGAATGTCGCGCGGCTGATGGACCAAGGCACCTGGGGCCCGATGCGAAGCTCGGAGCCTCCGATCACCGTTCCAGCGTGGACGTGCATGGTGAGCGGGCGAGACGCCGGTGAGCTCGGACTCTACGGGTTCCGAAACCGTGTTGCGGGCGAGACTCGGCTTCGCTTGGTCACTGCTCGAGACGTACGTGTTAAACGAGTCTGGGATTGGCTCGGCGACCACGGACATCGAGTGGCGCCGCTCTTCGTTCCGCTCACATCACCGCCGACTCCGGTCCGAGGCCACATGGTGTCGGGCTTCATGCATCCTGGTGGGGACGCGCGATGGTGCTTCCCTCGCGAGCTCGAAAACGAGCTCGAACGGCGATTCGGACGCTACCAAGCGGACGTCGAGGACTTTCGCTCGGATGACCTCGATCGCATCTATCGAGACATCGTGGCGATGACCGACCAGCACTTCGAGATCGCGCACTACATCTGGCGCGAGCACGATCCCGACTTCATGATGATGGTCGAGATCGGCCTCGATCGCTTTCACCATGCTTTTTGGCGGTGCATCGACCCTGAGCACCCGAGGCACGAGAAAGGCAATCCGCACGAGGGTCTCGGGCGCGAGTACTACGGCCATCTCGACGAGCGAATCGGACGGCTCTGCACCGTTCTCGACGACGACTCCGCCGTTCTGATCGTCAGTGACCATGGGGCCCGCGCCATGCACGGCGGCTTCTGCATCAACGAGTGGCTGATTGAGCGAGGCTACCTCGCGCTCCACGACGCGGCCGAAGGAGGCGGGCCCTTGCGACATGAGGATGTCGATTGGAGCCGCACCAGGGCATGGGCCGAAGGGGGTTACTACGCGCGGGTCTTCTTCAACGTCGCCGGCCGCGAGCCAAACGGCATCGTCCAGCCGACCGAAATCGGGGCATTGCGCGCAGCGGTTCGGGAGGACCTCGAGACCTTGCGGGACGATGGCGGCGCAGTGATCCCCGTCCAAGTGCGAGACCCGCAGGAGTATTACCGACGCGCGCGCGGGTTTCCGCCGGACCTCATGGTGTACTTCGATGACCTGAGGCTCCGGGCGATCGGGTCGGTCGGTACGGGCCAGAGGGTCGTCACCGAAAACGACACCGGGCCCGACACCTGCAACCACGCGTGGGACGGTATCTTCATCATGAGCGGTGCGGCATTGCCCGCGAGGGGCCGCGTCGAGGCGGCCGAGATCTACGACATCACGCCGACGGTGCTGGGGCTGTTTGGCGTGGAAAGGCCGCCGGGGGTGTTGGGGAGAGACTGGTCGGGGTAGTCAGCGCCAGCGCCAGCGTTCAGCGCCAGCGCCAGCGCCAGCGCCAGCGTCAGCGTCAGCGTTCAGCGCCAGCGTCAGCGCCAGCGCCAGCGTCAGCGTCAGCGAACAGCGTCAGCGCCAGCGTCAGCGGCAGCGTCAGCGACCAGCGTCAGCGACCAGCGCCAGCGTCAGCGTCAGCGCCAGCGCCAGCGCCAGCGCCAGCGGTCAGCGCCAGCAACCAGCAACCAGCGCCAGCGTTCCGCGGTTGAGCGCTCGTGTTCTCCTTTTCGTCTGCGAGCGGGGTCCAGACGGGCGAACCCCACTCACAGCCGAAAAGGAGAACACTCATGAAACTCATCGTTCAGCAGAAGGCGCTTCAGGCAGCTCAGGGGCTGCGGCAGATCATGGCGTTGCTTCGGAAGCGGGATCGCTCGCTCTTCGACCAAGTTCATCGGGCGATGAATAGCGTCGTTCTGAACATCGCGGAGGCCGATGGAAACGATGCGGGAACATCCAAGGCCCGGTTTGCCAGTGCGTGCGGCTCGGCCAAGGAGGTCCGAGCCGGGCTCCAACTCGCGGTGGCGTACGGGTATGTCGCAAGCTCTTCAGTCGCAAAGGTCGACACCGCGCTCGACGAAGTCTGCGCGATGTCGTGGAGGCTCTCCGGCCGCTAGCGACTTCGGCTCAAGCACCAGGTGATGGCGCACACGCGGTCGAGCCGCCGATCGAGCTGCGCCGCGTTCTGGGCTTCGATGTACCCCCAGTCACTCGCTACGTGCAGGGCCGCACGGACCTCTTTCGCCGACCCACAGGCGGTCGCGAACCGAAGGCGCGCATTCCCAGCATCATTCCCCCGCCCCTCGGCAATGTTCAGCACCACACTCTGCGCCGCCCGCCGCAACTGGTCGGCCAACTTCGCATCTTGTTCGCGAACCCTCTGAACCACCGGGGCAAGCTCCCGCACAACCTCCCGCGCCCTGACGTAAACATTCTTCTTCTCCACAGCGACTCCTTGGATTTGGGTGTTGGTCTCACCCGCGGAGACCAACACCCAAATCCAAGGACAAGCGTCTTAGAAGATCCACCCGCCCACCCCCACCCGTAATCCTCCCTCCGCGCCCTGCGGGCTTGGCGGCGCGTTGCGCCGGGCTTCGCCCTGCGGGCTCGCGCGCAGCGCCAGCGCCAGCGCCAGCGTCAGCGGTCAGCGTCAGCGGTCAGCGCCAGCGTTCCGCGCCAGCGCCAGCGCTCAGCGCCAGCGCCAGCGCCAGCGCCAGCGGTCAGCGCCAGCGCCAGCGGTCAGCGCCAGCGCCAGCGTCAGCGTTCAGCGCCAGCGTTCAGCGCCAGCGGAACGCGATTGGCGTCGGGAGGTTTTGGTTAAATCCACCCGCCCACCCCCACCACGTAGTCCGGCATCACTCTCACACGAGTGGGCAGCGTGCCTCCGCGCCCCTTTGGGGCTTGGCGGCGCATGCGCGCCGGGCTTCGCCGTTCCGGCTCGCGGGGTGCTAGCCTCGCCGCGTGGCGGCACGATCCCTCGTAATCGGTTTGGATGGGCTCGATCTCGGGGTCGTCGAGCAGCTCGGCCCGAACCAGCTTCCGAACCTGCACGCAGTCATGAAGCGTGGCGTGTACGCCGCGCTCGAATCGGTGCAGCCGCCAGCAACGCTGCCGAACTGGACTACGTTCCTCACGGGGCTCGACCCCGCGCAGCACGGGGTCTTCGATTTTACGACGCGCAAGGGATACCAGATCAGGTTCAGCGCGGGAACGGCGCGCGAGGCGCCAACCATGTTCAAGCAACTCGACGAGCTCGGGCTCCGGTGTGCCTGTTTGAGCTTTCCGGCGACGTGGCCGCCCGAAGAGCTTCGCAACGGGGTCTTCGTCAGCGGTTGGGATGCACCGGTCGCGTTTGAAGCCGACCGATCGTTCATGTGGCCACCGTCGCTCTACGACGAGACGGTCCGTGAATTCGGCACCCCGACGTTCGACGACGTGGATGAGTTCCACGCGGACGAACCGGGATGGATTGACCGCCTGCCGGCAGCGCTCGAACGAAGGGTAGCGCGCAAGACCGGCTGGGCGCGTTGGCTGCTCGGCCGCCAAGATTGGGATGTCTTCGCGCTGTACTTCGGCGAAAGTGATACGGCCGCGCACTACCTCTGGGCTCACCACGATCCCGCGTCGCCACGACGTCCTGAGCGCGTCACCCCCGAACAGCGTGACGGACTCGGGCGCGTGTACCGAGCCCTCGATCAAGCGGTGGGCGCGCTACTCGACGCCAGCGGCAGGGACACCGAGGTGACCGTGCTGAGCGACCACGGCTCGGGTGGCTCGTCCGACAAAGTGCTGTACCTCAATCGGCTACTCGCCGAGCATGGCCTGCTGCGCTTCCGAACGCGGCGCAGCGGAAGCGCTGGAAGACTGAAAGAGCTTGCGCTCCGGCGTTTCCCGCCGCGCCTTCGTGAGCGGATCTTTCGCTTGGGCAACGCGTGGCTCCCAAGCCGTCTGGAATCGAACGTGCGATTCGGCGCGATCGACATGAGCCAAACGATCGCCTTCAGTGACGAGCTCAACTACTTCCCGGGCATCCACCTGAATGTCCGCGGGCGCGAGCCTCGAGGCATCGTCTCACCCGAGCAGAGGCTCGGCGCCGCACTTCGCGTTCGCACCGCACTTCTGAGCGTTCGGGATCCATGGAGCGCGAAGCCCGTATTTCGCGACATCATCCCGAGGGAGGATCTCTTCGAAGGACCTTACTTGGATCGCGCCCCCGATCTGCTCGTCGAGCTCGAGCTCGACGACGCTTACTCGTACAACGTCATGCCAAGCGAGCCCCCGAACGAGGCGAACCGAGCACCGTGGCGACGCACTCGCCTTGCGGGCCAACCCGTGTCCTTCCGGAGGCTCTCCCCCGACGAGTATCTCGGCAAGAAGGGCCGGAGCCTTCCTGGAAGCCACCGTTCGCATGGTTTCATGGCCCTCGCAGGTCCAAAGATTCGGCCCGAAGGGAGAATCGAAGCACACATCGCGGACCTGAGTGCGACTCTGCTTCAACGCACGGGTCTCTCGGTGCCGACTTCATTCGCCGGGCGAGTCCTTTGGGAGGCGCTCTGCACACACGACGACCTCGGGCCCCGATCCTTGCCCGAGGTCACCGAGGTGCGTCGCAGCGTCACCACGAACGAAGCGCTCGTCGAGTCGCGATTGCGGGCCTTGGGATACATCGAATGATCTTGCACGTCGCGTGTCTTCCGTTTCCAAGCCACCAAGGCACTCAGGCTGCCGTGGATGCGATGCTACGCGCCGAATCGACACTCGGACGCCCCGCGCATCTGCTCGCCTACGCGCATGGAGCCTACGCGGTTGACGTCCCCTACGAGATCCACAGAGCTCCAGACTTTCCGAAAGTACGCTCTCTTCGTTCGGGTCCATCCTGGGGGAAAGTCGCGCTCGACGCGCGCTGCGTGGCGTCGATGCGTGCGCTCGCGCGGCGGCTCCGCCCTCGGGCGATTGTCGCCCACCACATCGAGGCGGCCGTGAGCTCGCTCGCGGCCGCCGTCGCGCCCGTCTACTACGTCGCCCACACATCGTTGTCGCAGGAGTTGCCTGTCTACTTCCCCCGATTGCCAAGCGAAGCAGTCAGCGCGATCGGGCGCGCGGCAGAGCGCTGGGTGTGCAGGCGCGCGTCGGGGGTGGCGGCCGTCGCGCCGTCGCTCGCCACTCTCCTCGAAGACGCGCGGTGCGTCCCGGTCCCCTGGCCGCACGCGGCCGAGCATCTTTCCCAAGAGGAGGCTCGAGCCGCCCTCGGCCTCCCCGCCGATGCGCGGGTGTGCCTCTACGCCGGCAATCTCGATCGCTACCAAGGCTGGGAGCACCTGATCGAGGCGGTCGCGCGTCTCCGCCGCACGGATTCGAGGGCCCGGCTCCTCATCGCGACCGAGTCCGACACGGCGCCTGCACGGCGGGCTGCCGGAGCGCTCGGCCTTGCTCACACGGTGGATTTCCGTGGTCTGAGCTCGGAGCGCGTCCGCATGCAGGTGCACGCGGCGGCGGACCTCGCCTGGATTCCGCGACGGACGGAGGGAGGCCTGCCGATCAAGATGTTGGACGCATTCTCACGACGGGTGCCTGTCGTCGCCATGGAGCGCGCGACCGCTCAACTGGGAGTCGCCGACGCAGCAGTCGTCGTTCCGAATGACAATCCGGGCGCCCTAGCGGACGGAGCGGCCCGCCTCTTCGACCACCCCGAGGCAGGCGATGCACTCCGTGAACGCGCGTCCGCATACCTCAAAGCGCACCACAACGCGGCCGCATACCTAGAGGCCATGCAAGGCTGGCTCGGCGCCCCCGTCGCCCATCCCCACCCTGCGCTGTCAACATATGCGTGAACGCGCCTTTTTTTGGATCCGACTCGAACGCAGCAAGTACCATTTTCTTTCCAGCTCGCGTTTGAAAGACAACATGGTCGCCCACCCGGACGAATCTCTCCCATACGCCCAAAAACGGGCGAATTTCGGTGTTGCCAACCTCCTGCTCGGCGCTGAGCTGGACGTGGAGATCCCCGCATTGGCCGAGCTGACGGCAGCAACGGCGGCGCTCGCGATCGGATCGAAACGAAAAGCGCTCCTGCCGCTCGCAAGCGCTGCAGTGGAGTACGCGCTGGTGCGTCGAGGAAGCTCGATCTTGGTGAGCTGCTACGGAACGGCCAGCGCGCCAGTCGTCTACCAACTCGACCGGCAGGTGCCTCTCCGGCGACTCCTGGACACCTGTGCCCAGGCGATGCTCGACACCGCTGCAGAGGAGCTCGACCCGACCGCACGACAGATCGCCACCCGTGTTGCCGAGCGAGCGCTCGCGACGAAGATCGCAGCTGACCCCGAAGGGCGCACCACGCCGATGAACCAACGAGGTGGCGAGCTCGACGCCCCGGGCGAGCACGTCCCGCTCGCGTTCGGATACGAGGCGGCGATCTATCCTTCGACATCGTCCTCGCAGAGCCGCTCCTCGCGAGCCGACGTCCACGCACTCCTGTTTGAGGGGCATCTTTGGGCCTTCGTACGCGGGCGGCGACTTTCGCTCGTGCAGGGGCCGATCTTCCTCGCCGCGCATCGCATGGTCGTCGCCGTTCGAACCCTCGTCGACTCGTGGGAGAGCACGCGGCCGACTCACGTCAGGCTCCGCGCGGCCGGCTTTCAGATCGCCATGCGCAAGTCGGCCCATCAACTGGTGAGCGTGGAGCTCTCGTCCGACGGGCGGGGAGATCTCACCGCAACGTCGCTGACTATCGCAGAGGCTGCGCTTCCCATCCTCAAGCTGGCAAGCGATCTGCTTCGAAGCTTGGTGGCGTCGGACCGTGGACAGAGCCGCAACTTGCGCGTCCGCGCTCTGCGTGAGGAGGTGCGCGCCCTTCGCCGTGAGATTCGGTCCCGTCGCAGCGCCGACAGCTTCGTGAATGAGGACCCCGACCGCCTCCGGATGCACCACAACGGCGACTCCGAGCTCGGGTCCGCGGCCGGGAACCTCCCGTCGTTGCTCTTCGACGAGCGCTGGCGCATCTGCCTCGAAGGCCTCGACGCCAACTCGGTCTTCATGTGCGGCGACCGTCTCGTGATCGCAACACAGACCCACGTCGTCGCCGTGGCACGCGACAGCGGCGAGGTCCTCTGGGCACGTCCAGGCCAAGCCTCGACGACCCTGATGGCGGGATCGGTCCTGATCCGCCTCTCCGCCGAGGGCGAGGTGGAGCTGTGCAGCGTCGAAGACGGCGAGCCCTACTGCTCGACGCACATCACGCCGCGCATTGGAGGTCCTCCGGTCGGTCTCATGGCAGGTGGCGGCAACATCCCTCCGGTCGCGGTAGTCACCGAAGGCAGCCATCGATTGGTCGCGATCGACGTTCGCACCGGCGAGCCACGCTGGCGCTTCGCCTCGAGGAGCGGCGGCGAGTTCCGCCTGACCAAAGTCGGGCGCATTCTGTTGGTGACCTGCGGCGAGGAAGCGATTCACGCCCTCGACATCGCGACCGGCGAAGATGTGTGGCGCTTTGCAGAACGCGGTTGCTTTCAGTTCAAGCCGCTCGTCAGCAAGGAAACCGTCGTCGCCGCTGCCGTTCGCGGCCCTCGGGAAGGCGTGCTGTTCGCAATCGACCTCTTCAGCGGCCAACCGCGTTGGCAGCGCGAGCTCGCCGGGCCGCCGACCTCCGACCCATGCGGTGCGGGCAAGGTCGCTCTGATCTCTCGTGCGGGGGACGAGGCCTCGCTCTCGGCGCATTGCCTAGCCACCGGCGAGGAGCGCTGGGAGACCCGTGATCCCGGCCTCGGCATCGGCGGAGCCGGCCTCACGATCGACGAGACCTGGGTGGTCAACGCCCCCTTCGGCCAATTCGAGCGCACTCGACGTCGGCACCGGCGAAGTACGCTGGAGCACCAACCTCGCAGACGCGCTGGCCGACGAGATCCCGCGCCGCTTGGAGCCGGTCCTGCGGGGCGGCGCCCTCTTCGTTCCGGCCTCATCGGTCCACGTCGTGCGGCCCGCCGACGGCCAGAAGCTCTCGGCAAGCCTCCCCTGCGATCTCGTTCCCGACCTCATGCGAGTCGACGAACGAGGCTGGATCTACGTGGCCGAAGAGAGCGGCTACCTCGCCGGCTACGCACCAAAGCCGATGCTCACCCTGATCAAGGGCGGCACCCGCTAGAACGCCTGAACGCAGTCGAACTGCATGGACCAGCCTTGGAACACCGGCGTGCTCAAGCTATCCGTGGATGCCTCGAGCCGCGCGCGCACCCGTAGATAGGGTCGGTAGTTCGTCTCGCCGCCTCCGAGCAGCTCCGCACCGATGTCGTATTCTTGATCGGTCCTCGAGCCCGGCGGACACGCCGGATCGGTACAGTACGTGATAGACACGGGGATCACCGAGTCGAGGTCCGCGGCGTTATCCGCGGTGAAGAACTCGAAGGTCACCTTGCTGTCCGAGGGTGTGGACCCGGTCCAGCTCAATGTGCCCCAGTCGGGACGCTCGTGGGGCGGAGGATCCGGCGCCATCACGCAAACCACGTCGGAATCGTAGGTGTTCTCGTAGAGGCCCGCACCGTAGTCGGTACCCAACTCGGGAACCATGACGCGAACGGGTACTCGCGAAAGCTCAGCGGTGCCATCCGCAACGGCAACCATGTCGAAATCGAAGACCTGAGGCGAGGCCGCTGGCGCCACGATCGCATTGCCGAGACGGAAGGAGAAGCCCAGCTGCGTCTCGGCCAGGCAGGATTCGCAGGTGTCCGTGCCCTGCCCGCCGAGGCAGTTCTGGATACCCGTCGTGGGGCAGGAGGTCGCCAAGACCGCCTTCACGAAACCGCTCTCGTCGACCGCGAGTGTCGAAAGATCGTCTTCCGGCACCAGCGATACGTCACGCCGCGTGTCGCCGACCAGCGAACGAACCGCATCGAGAATCGCGACAGAAAGCCCCGATCCGTCGCCATTGATGATCTCGAGGTACGGATCGCCGAATTGGTCGAGCGAGTTCGTCGCCTGGGCGATTGCGTTTACGTCCGGAATCGCGATCAATCCGCCGGAGTTGGGGCTGACGACGTTGACGATCTTCACGCCTGCGGCGAGAAGCTCGGTTTCCACCGTCGTCCACGGGACGGGAAGGTCAGTCGTCATCCAGCTCGGATCCCCGAGCGGATGCAAGGTCTGGTTGTGGAAGCGGAGCTGGAAATTGCCGATCCGGTCACCGACCGATTTATCGGTGGCGACCGAAGCGTCGGATACCGCATACCAATCGCCGACGGGCAGCAGGCTCTGCGTGAACCGGCCCCAGTAGTCGCCGCCAGTCCCCGTGCCCCCATCGCAGTTCACCGCGGTCAACGCCGAATCGAAAAGAGCCGCGTTGGCCGTGTGGTAGGCGGAGCCCTCTGCGCTGATGAACATGTCCGCCGGCGTGCTGAGCGAGAACTTGAGGAAGGCATCGCGGCCGTCTGCCCAACACCCAGAGCCGCCACATCGGTTGCACGCGCCCTTGTCCCAGGTCTCAGCGTCGTTGCCGAGGTTCACGTTGCTTCCCATCACCGTCATCGAGGTCTTCGAGAGGTCGCCGAGGTCCCAGGCGGTAAACGGATCATTCGAGTAGAGAACGTTCGGGGACTGGATGACCGGCGGGAGCATCGTGCCGATGCCCAGGGTTCCGTCGAACGGCGGGTTGCCATAGGTGTGGCCGTTGTTCACAGGGCCGTTCCACATGTCGGCATCGGTCACCAGGATGATGATCGGAAGAACCTTGTCCCGAAAGCACGGGTATCCCCAACGGCCCGCCGGCGTGGAAGGGCAAGCGCCGCGGTTCGGCACGAGGTCGCCGAGCCCTTGCCCAGTCACGACGGAGTACAGCGCCTGAGTCGTCGCCTCGGGATAGTCGTTGTTGTGATCGGCAACGAAGGCCGACACGGCGTCGACGACGTGTTGTACGTTGTCGGTCATGTCGAGGTAGTGGTGGTACGGTGCCATGTCGAAGCGGTTGTTGTGGGGCAGGTAGGAGACCTCCTTGAAGTCGCCGACGCCAAGCCATAGGTCCGGAATCGCGCACTTGAGCGCACCCACAAGCCCGGTCCCCACAGCAGCCGCGCATTCGCTCGCGCTCTCCAACGTGCCGGTCGTCAGGTCGGTGACGAGTTGTACCTGCTCACCGCGCATCGAACCCGTGGCGTCCATCAGGATGTAGGCATCCGCTTTTTGGATCTTGCCCGAGATGTTGATGTCGGTCCGAACCGTAATGTCGGTATCGCTGTTGTAGTAGAGGGTCTGGTAGATCCCGTCGTTGCTCGCGTCACCGTCACAAGGGAGCCGCCACCCGGTCCCCGGACATTCGTCCGCGGGATCAGGCACCCCGTCGCCGTCGGTATCGACGATGCTGCCGCTTCCTGCTTGGAGCGTAAGCCCCGCGTCGGCAGAGGAGTAGATGAGGTTCTGCATGTTCGTGCCGGACAGGTCGTCCTGAACCGGGAAGTCGAGTGCCTCGTTGCAGGTCGGAACACCGCTCGCGCAGGTCGCGGGGCCGCTGATCAACGAGCCATTGACGGCTCCCGGAGAGCTCGGGTCGCCGCCCTGACACGCAGGCAAAGCAACGGCCATCAAGAACAGAACGAATGGAGTGAGGGGTTGGGTTTTCACGTTGCCTCCTGAGGTGCTGTTCCGGCCTGACAGCTTGGGGGGTTGCCGCTCCGAGAGGCGGCGCAGACTTGCTGGGGCCCGCAGTCGCTCGCCCGGTCACAAGAGCCTCCGAGCGGCACGCATTCGCTCCGGCCGTCTTGCCAGAGCGCGACGCACTCGAAGCCGTCGGCGCAATCGCCGTCGACGCGACAGAGCCCATAGTCTCCGCACGTGGCCGCAGACCCGACCGCGCCTGTCTCGCACACCGAGGCGCCACAGTCTGCGCTCAGGCAGGCTTCGCCCGAGGCGTCACGTTCGCCGATGCATTCATCCCGTCCGTCATCGTCGACGTCGGCACAGAAACTCCCGAAGTTGTTTCCGAGCCAAGAGCAGTCCACGTCGACATTGCACGTCCGGCTCGCCCGGGCGCAGTACATCGACACCGGCGTCGTGAGACAGATGTGGCTCTTTGGGCAGTCCTGGAAACTGTCGCAGGGGACCCGACGGTCCACACACGCGTCGTTCTCACAGGAGAAACCCGGTGCGCAGTCATAGGTCTCGGTGGCCGCATCGCACCCCGCGGTGACCCGGATGCAGCGTTTGCCCCCTGCCCCGACCGTCAGGCAGTCGTAGTCGCCTGCGTTGGGACAGTCGTTGTCACTCGAGCAGGAGCCCGCCCATGACGGTACGCACTGCTTGATCGGGTCGCCGCCGTGGGTCGCACAACCCGAAGCGACACAGACGTAGCCACTGAAGGCACAGTCGTTGTCAGTATCGCAGAGGAAGCTGTCGGGGCAGGTGTGGCAAAGCGCATTCGTGGCGCACTCGCCCTGCGCTCCGCCCATGCCCGCACTTCCACCGGCGGCGCCAGCACCTCCTGTGCCGGACATGCCTCCGTCACCGCCGTTGCCAGCTTCGCCGCCGTTGCCAGCGGAACCCCCGGTTCCGGCCGTACCCCCGGTGCCAGCTACGCCGGCCATGCCGCCCGTGCCCCCTGTGCCTCCGGAACCGGACCCGCTACCCGAACCTGGTGCCGAAGGAGTCGCCTCACCGCATGCCAAAGCCAGGGACAACGCGCAGCACGACACCCAGAGCACCCAGCTTGGGAGCGCTCGTTGGGTCGCCGTCGCTCGCTCGAAAGGGCTCATAGCTGCAATCCCACCTGGCAGCTCGGCGCCCCACCCTCACGGGGCGATGCGCAAACCTGCTGTGCTGGACAGTCGACAAAGCTCGAGCATGTGCCCCCTTGTGGAACGCATTCCTTGCGGCCGTCGGCCCAAAGCGCGACGCAGTCGAAACCCGACGCGCAATCATCTCCGTCGATGCAAAGGCCGTACTGCCCGCACTGCGCTGTGCTTCCCGCACCACTGACCTCGCAAACCGGCGACGGAGCGTCGCACTGGGCATTGGTGCATGCATCGGCAAGCGGATCGTTCGCATCGAAGGGCCCGGTGCATTCCTTGTTCCCATCGCCATCGACATCCTCGCAATACGATCCGACATCTTGGCAATCGAATGGGAACTCGCAGTCGCGATGCATGCGCACGCAGAAGTCGGAGCTCGCCGTGCCGGCGCAAAGGTGGTTCTTTGGGCAATCCGCATCGAGATCGCAGGGAACTCGGCGATCGACACAGTTGCCGACCTCACACGTGAAACCCGACGCACAGTCGTAGCTCGTATCGCACCCTGGCGTCAGCTTGACGCAGCGCTTGCCTTCACCTGGCACCTCGAGACATTCGCGCCCCCCAACGCACATCGCGCTCGACTGACAAGCGCCACCGCCGGCGAACACACATTGCTTGATCGGCGCGCCTTCGAGATCGTCGCAGCCGGTCTCGATGCACACGAGGCCGTTCGCGCAATCGACGGCGCTGTCGCAAAAACCGTCTGCCGGACAAGAGCGACACAGGGCGCTGGTCGTGCACGTCGCCGTGGTGCCGCCGGTGCCCGCTGCGCCACCCGTGCCAGCTTGCCCGGCCGTTCCGCCGTCGCCCCCGGCACCGCCGTCTCCCCCAGAGCCGTTGAAGGGGGGTCCCCCCGTTCCGTCATTCCCGCAACCAACGGAGCACGCGACGATAAGCAGCCATGCTCCAAGCCATCGATAAGCCATCAGGGCCTCCTGAATAAACAAATTCACTGAAATTTTCCGCTGCTGCAAGTCTGTTGCAGGACGAAGAGGAGGCAATCAAACAATCATGTGGGGCGCCTCACGAAACGCCCACGGCTAGGATGTGGAAATGTCGCTCATTCTCGGCACTTAGACCCAGGAGGGTGAATCCGGCCGACCCGGAGCGAGCGGTGGCGTCGAGTCGACGGCATCCCGTGAGCCAGATCACATTTCATTGTTGCGAGTATGTAATGAAGATATTCTCTTCACACTGAACTTATCTGTTTAAGATGTAGATGGGGTGAAGAAAAGTTAGCCCCTTCACAGTTCGCAAAAAAGACCCAAAAATAATCGATTGCCATCGCGAAAATCACTTGAACGCGGTCGGGACTCATCGTACAAATGTAATGCGTTGTAATTGTCAACGCGAGAGGACACGCGAAATGCTGAAGCGCTTAATGATGGGTCTGACATTGCTGGCGGGACTGATGCTCTTGGCACCGGTCTCTCAGGCAGAAGCCAGCAACGGTAGCTGGTGGAGCAAGTGGCGTAGCCAACGGCGGCACAAGGTGCAGCGACCACGTCCCGGTCGAGGCGGCGGGTCCAGAAGCGTGCCGGAGCTCGATCCCGGTGCAGCCGGAGGCGCGCTGGTCCTCCTCGTCGGAGGCGTGGCCTACATCGTCTCGCGCCGGCGCGAGGACGAAGACCTCCTCGCCTAGTAGTCGGTTGGTTCCTCCGCGCTCCGTCTGGTAAGTGGAGCCGCTGTGAGAGCTTCGAATCATTTGCTGGCCGTGGCCCTTGCCACGGCCGCTTTTTTCTTGCCGGGCGGCGCAGTCTCGAGCGCCGCGGCGGACGGTCCAATCGTCATTCGCTATGCGTCCCTTGCGCCTCCGAGCTCCGCGTTTGGAAAGCTCCTCAAGGCGTGGGGACGGCAGTTCAAAAAGGAAACCGAAGGTCGCGCTGAGCTCCGCTTCTACAGCGGTGGCAGCCAAGGCGATGAGCGCGACTTCATTCGCAAGATCCGCGCAGGGCAGATCGACGCAGCCGGCATCTCGACCACCGGCTTGGGCATGATCGCTCGTCCCATCCTCGTACTGACCGCGCCGGGGCTCATCACGGAGTACGACCAACTCATTCGCGTGCGCACGCAATTGCGTGCGCGCTTCGAAGAGATGTTCCGCGATGCGGGCTTCGAGCTCCTCACCTGGGGCGACGCAGGCAAGAACCGTTTGTTCTCGACCGAGCCGTTCGCCCGCCCGGAAGACCTCAAGTCGGGCCGGCCCTGGGCATGGAAGGACGACCCGGTTTTCGCCGGATTCCTGAGCGTCATCGGTGCAAACCCGGTCCGCGTCGGCGCCAACGAGGTCTACGGCGGCCTACAGACTCGGATGATCGACACCGTCCCGTGCTCCGCCATCATGGCCGTCGCCGTTCAGTGGTACACGAAGCTCAACTACATGGCGAAGCAGAACTTCAACATCATCGTCGGCGGATCGATCATCAAGCAAGAGGTGTTCAACGAGCTCACGCCCAAGGATCAGGAGATCCTACTGAGGACGGCGGAGCGGGGAGCACGCGCGATGGACGCGATCGTCCTGCGAGACGACGAGAAGGCCTATCAGACCCTCCTCGAGCGCGGGCTCAGCGTGGTGGACCTCTCGCCGCATCAGGCCGAATGGGACGCTGTCGCGAAGCAGTCCCGCGAACAGCTTGCAGGGCGCGTTTACAGCAAGAGTCTATTGGCCGAGGTCACGAAGCTGGCCTCCGGGAAGTGAACAAACACGGCCCCGAGCCGTCCAAACGTGAGTCACCATGCAACACCACAAGCACGCGCTAGTTCTCACCCTGACGCTCGCAGCTCTGTTCGTTCCGGGGCGGTCCGCCGTCTCCCAGACGCCCGCCGCGACCACGACGACGATCCGGATCGCCTCGCTCGCCCCCCCGGGCTCTTCCTTCGTGAAGGTGCTCAAGGCGTGGAGCCGGACGCTGCAAAAGGAGACCGAGGGTCGCGTCGAGCTGCGGGTCTTTTCGGGCGGTAGCGAGGGAAGCGATCGCGATCTCATCAAGCGCATCAAGAGCGGCAAGCTCGACGCGGCGGGCGTAGCCACGCCCGGGTTGAGCATGATCGCGAAGGAGCTCCAGGTGCTGAGTGCGCCTGGGTTGCTCACCGAGGACGCTCAGCTCGACCGCGTCCGCGAGAAGCTCGACGCCAGGCTTCAGAAGATGATCGAGGACGGTGGCTTCAAGCTTCTCGCTTGGGGCGACGGTGGCAAGAACCGCGTGTTCTCGTCGAGCGCGTTCGCGAGCCCTGCCGATCTTGCCGGAAAGCCGACCTGGGCTGGCAAAGACAACGCGATCGGCATGGCCTACGCCAAGGCCCTCGGCACCAAGCCGATCCGCGTTGGCGCTTCCGGCGTCTTGCCGGGTCTCAAGGATGGCTCGCTCGGCGTCGTGCCTGCGTCGGCGATGTCGGCGGTCGCGTTCCAGTGGTACACGCAGCTCAAGCACATGACCTCGAGCAATTTCAACATCATCGTAGGCGGCTCAGTCATTAGTAAGAAGAAGTTCGATGAGCTGAGCGCGGCCGACCAACAGACCTTGCTCGACACCGCGAAGCGCGCCGCAGCGAAGCTCGATCAAATCGTAGGACGCGACGACGACCGCGCGTACCAGACCCTCCTGACCCGTGGCATCAGCGAGGTCGACACGAGCCCCAACGCCGCTGCTTGGGAGGCCGCCGCCAAGACCGCGCGGGATCAACTTGCAGCGCGCGGCGTCTACACCCAGAGCCTTCTCGACGCGGTCGAAGCTGCTTCGAAGTAGTCGCGCTCGTGCGGCACTCCACCGACCCCGAGGTGTATCCCTACCGCTGGGTGATCCTCGCCGTGTTCATGGCAATCACGGTCGTCGTCGAGATCCAATGGCTGGCGCACGCCGCCGTCGCGAGACCTGCCGAAGTGTTCTACGAGGGGCAGCTCGACCCGTCCTCGTTCTTCAACATCGACTTCTTGGCGATGGTCTACATGCTCGTGTTCATCATCATGAGCTTCCCTGCGTCGTACGTAATCGATACGTACGGGATTCGGGTCGGCATTTCGATCGGCACGCTGTTGGTTGGGATTTCCGGGCTCGCCAAAGGAATCTTTGCCGACAGCTTCACGGCCGTGGTCATCGCGCAGACGGGCCTCGCAGTCGCCCAACCGTTCATCTTGAACGCCGTGACGGCAGTATCCGTTCGCTGGTTCCCATTGAGAGAGCGAGGCATGGCAGCGGGGCTCTCCGCGCTCGCTCAGTACATCGGCATCGTCATCGCGATGCTCGTCACCCCCGCGCTGGTTGGTGCAGACCCAACCGAGCCGGGCTATGGAACCGGTTTCGACAGCATGCTGACGATCTACGGCTGGCTCACGTTCGTCGTCGCGCTCGTGACCCTCGCGCTGCTTCGAGAACGCCCACCAACGCCTCCGGGCACAGACAGCCTCGAGCGGCATTCGTTTGCAAAGGGGGTGGTCCACATCCTCAAGCTCCGCGACATGCGGATCACGCTGCTCCTGTTTTTCGTGGGGCTCGGCATCTTCAACGCAGTGAGCTCGATGACCGATTCAATCGCCGACAACGCCGGAATTCAGGACTCTGACGGTTTGATCGGCGGCCTCATGCTCATCGGCGGCATCCTCGGCGCGTCCATCCTACCGGTGCTCTCGGACAAGTTCCGCAAGAGGAAGATCTTCCTCGTCATCTGCGTCGCCGGTATGGTCCCGGGGGTGTTCGGATTGACCTTCGCCGGGAGCCTCTCGTCCGCCCCAGACACCGTCTACGCGATCAGCCTCGCCGCGTCATTCGTGCTCGGCTTCTTCATCATGAGCGCGGGCCCGCTTGGTTTTCAGTACGCCGCTGAGGTCAGCTACCCGGCGCCCGAGTCCACCTCCCAGGGGATGCTGCTGTGGGTCGGCCAGGTCACCGGCATGATCTTCGTGGCCGGAATGAGCATTGACGAAAACCAGTACCTGCCCGCGTTCATGGTGACGTTCTCGATTCTCTCGCTGTTCTCACTCGGCGTGATTCTGCTCCTGCGCGAGTCCCCGATGGTCATCACCGAGCAAGACCGGGTCGCAGGTGTCACCCCGGAAGGCACGTTGGAGCCATGAAACACATCTTGCCAGCATTGCTCATCGCGCCGCTGCTGGCTGGCATCGCAGCGCACGCCACGGCTCGAGGTGGACCGCCGAGCGCTGAGCAGATCTTCGCTCGCTCCCTGCAAGCCATCAGAGCCGTGGACAGTTACCAAGGTCAGTTCGTGATGCGCGAGCGAATCGGCGACGAGCTCGAAATCTCGAAGGTGTACTTCAAGTTCAAGCGCCCGTTCAAAGTGTACATCAAGTACATCACGCCGCCCGAGGGCCAAGAGATCCTCTTCGTTCGCGGGCAGAACAACAACGAGATCATGGCCCACAAGGGCTCGTTTCCGGACTTCACGGTAAGTCTCGCACCCCTCGGTCGCATGGCGATGAAGGGCAGCCACCAACCGATCCTGACGTTTGGTTTGCAGAAGCAGATCGAGATCATGGGGCAGATCTATCGAAAGGCTGTCGCGACTGGTGAAGTCACCTACACCGTCAAGGACGCCGGCGTATTCATGGGTGAATCCGTCTGGGAGATCGAAGCGCGCCTCCCAAGCACCGGCAAGACGCTCAAGGCCCTCGACGACGAAAACCTCTGGCAGTTTGCCAAGCGCGTAGGCCAGACGATGTACGTCATCCTTCACTACAACGACATCAGTTCGCCTGGCTCCATCGACGAGGGCGACGGGATCTTCGTACCGGATCACTACGGAAGCCGCGTCCGGTACCTCATCGCTAAGACGTCGCTCATGCCACTACAAGAAACATCTTGGGATCACGAGGGACGCGTGTACGAATCATACGACTATCCTGTGCTCGAGCTCAACGCCGGGCTCACCGACGCGGACTTCGACGCAGACAACGAAGCCTACGACTTCTAGGGCAGGAGACGACCATGGAACCCGAATGCATTCTCGCGATCGACCTCGGGACGAGCGGACCCAAAGTCGCGCTGGTCACCACCGAGGGCGAAGTTCTGGCATCGGAAGTCGAATCGACAGAGCTCTTCCTGAGCGACGGGGGCGGAGCGGAGCAGGATCCGGACGATTGGTGGCGCGCGATCATGACCGCCACGCGGCGGATCACGGACCGAGGGCTCGTGCCGCGCGAAACGATCATCGCCGTTGCCGTGACCTCGCAGTGGGCCGGAACCGTTCCTGTCGACAAGGACGGGAACGCGCTTTGCAACGCGATCATCTGGCTGGACTCACGCGGCGCGAAATACGTGCCCGAGGTCGCCGGGGGATTGGTGCGCATTCAGGGCTACGGCGCGTTGAAGCTCGAGAGTTGGCTTCGCAAGACCGGCGGCGTCCCGAGCCTAGCGGGCAAAGAGCCGGTGGCGCACATCTTGTTCCTTCGCCACGAGAAGCCCGAGATCTACGAAGCTGCCTACAAGTTCATGGAGCCCAAGGACTACTTGAACTTGAGGCTCACCGGGAACTTCTTCGCCACGACGGACTCGATCGCGCTTCATTGGGTGACGAACAATCGCGACATCAACAACATCCACTACGACGATCAGCTCCTCGCGCAGACCACCCTACCGCGTGAAAAGTTGCCTGACCTCCGGCGCGCCGTCGACGTGATCGGAACCCTTTCACCCAGGGCGGCAACCGAGTTGGGGCTCAACGAGGGCACGAAGGTCGTCGGAGGGACGCCCGATGTCCCAGCGGCGGCGGTCGGGTCCGGCGCTGTCGGCGACTTCGAGGGGCACCTCTACGTGGGTACGTCGTCCTGGCTGACCTGCCATGTCCCCTTCAAGAAAACGGACCTCATTCACAACATGGCATCGCTTCCGTCTGCTCTCCCCGGCCGGTACTTCATCGGCAACGAGCAGGAGACGGCCGGGGCGTGCATGACCTGGCTTCGCGACAGTGTATTTTGCCGCGACGACGCGCTCGACCCAGGCGCGCCGCCCGACGATGCGATGGAACGCCTCAATGTGCTCGCGCGGGAAGTCCCTCCCGGAAGCGACAAGGTCATCTTCACGCCATGGCTCTACGGGGAGCACACCCCGGTAGCAGACCCCACCCTGCGGGCAGCGTTCTCCAACGTTTCGTTGCGCACCACCCGCGCGCACATGGTCAGGGCGGTCATGGAGGGCGTCGCCTACAACACGCGCTGGCTCATGAGCGGCGTCGAGTCGTTCATCGGTCGCCCGTTCGAGGCGATCCGCTTCATCGGCGGCGGAGCCAAGTCGGAGCTCTGGTGTCAGATCTTCGCCGACGTGCTCGACCGGCCGATCGATCGCGTCGCTGACCCGCTCTCGGCGAATGTTCGGGGCGCAGCGTTCGTGGCCGCCGTGGGGCTCGGGAAGCTCGAGGTGGAAGAGATCTCGTCTAAAGTCCCGATAGAGAAGCGCTATACGCCCAACCACGACAACCGACCCATCTATGAAGAGCTCTTCAAGGCTTTCCTCGAGATCCAGAAGCACAGCGCGGGCATGTGTCGCCGTCTCAATGCGCACGCGCCTCACGGGTAGCGGCTTGGGCCTTCGTGCGGTAGTGACTCCGCATGGACCTCAAGGATATCGCGAGCCTCAAGCTCGGCCCGCTCGAACCGCTCGTCGCACGAATCTATGGCTACGCGAAGCGCCTCCCGATCGTCAAGGAGCGCATCGAGGCGGAGTACGCGCCCATCATGGACGAACTGCGGCGGTCGGCGAAGCCCTACGCCGGCACGGTCGAGAGCTACCCGACCCTGCCCGACGAGGGCATCGGCCGCGATGAGGTGCTGGGCGAGCTTCGCTCCCTCCAGGCGCGAGAAGCAGAGCGTTGGCAGGACGGATACGTCTCGGGTGCCGTCTATCACGGCGATCTGGAGCACATCGAGTTCCTCAACGAGGCGTACGCGATCACTTCGCAAACCAATCCACTTCACTCGGACCTATGGCCGAGCATCGCCAAGTACGAGGCGGAAGTCGTCTCGATGACGGCGAATATGCTCGGCGCTCGGAAGGCCACTGGCGCCAACGTGTGCGGCTCCGTGGCCAGCGGGGGAACGGAGAGCATCTTGCTCGCCATGCGAAGCTACCGCGACTGGGCGAGAAAGATGAAGGGAATCACCTCGCCGGAGCTCGTCATTCCGACGACAGCGCACGCCGCGTTCGACAAGGCAGCGCAATACTTCGGCATCAAGCTCGTGAAGGTCCCCGTGGGGTCGGACTTCCGCGCCGACGTCGCCGCCACCAAGAAGGCGATCAACCGGCACACCATCTGCGTCGTGGGTTCCGCGATCTCATTCCCGCACGGCGCGATAGACCCGATCGAAGAGCTGTCGGAGCTCGCCCGCAAGCGTGGAATCGGATTTCACACCGATGCGTGCCTCGGCGGCTTCATCCTGCCTTGGGCCGAAGAACTCGGCTACGACGTGCCACCGTTCGACTTCCGACTGCCGGGCGTCACCTCGATGTCCGCGGACACGCACAAATACGGGTATGCCGCCAAGGGCACGAGCGTCATCCTCTATCGCAACCCGGAGCTTCGCCACTACCAGTACTACACAGTCGGCGACTGGCCGGGCGGGCTCTACTTCTCCCCCACGTTTGCCGGCAGCCGCCCCGGAGCATTGAGCGCGGCATGCTGGGCGGCGATGGTCTCCATCGGCCGGAGTGGATACCTCGACGCGAGCCGGCGGATTCTCGAAACCGGAGCCGAGATCCGAGCCGCCGTCGAGTCGATTCCGGAGCTACGGGTGTTCGGCGACCCGCTTTGGGTCATCGCCTTCGGCTCCGATGAGATCGACATCTACCGGGTCCTCGACTTCATGACGAAGCGCAACTGGAACCTAAACGGCCTACACAAGCCGCCGAGTATCCATCTCGCAGTCACGCTTCGGCAGACCAAAGATGGTGTCGCTGCTCGATTCAAGCAGGACCTTCAGGATGCGGTCGAGCACGTCAAAGCGCACCCCTCGGAGGAGGGTGGCATGGCGCCGATCTACGGGATGGCGAGCACCGTCCCCGTGCAAGGCGTCGTCACCGATCTTCTCGAGCGCTACCTCGACGTGCTCTACGAAGTCTGACGAAGCACTTGCGCTACGATGCGTGAGCCCAAGGAAAGGTCGCGATGCTCGAGCTCTACAAGACAACCGACCCCCTAGTGATCTCGCTATGGGCCGCCGGCGGATTCGCAGCGCTCTGCTGGATCCTCTCGTTGATCACCAAGGAGTACTCCTGGGTCGATCGTTTGTGGTCGATCACCCCGCCGCTCTTCGCGATTCATTTTGCGGCGCACGCTGCGTTCCACGACGCGCGCCTCAATCTGATGGCCTCGCTGACGGTCCTGTGGGGCGTTCGCCTCACCTACAATTTCGTGCGCAAAGGCGGCTACAAGCCGGGCGGCGAGGACTATCGCTGGGAGGAAATCCAGGGAAAGATCGGGCCCGCGTGGTTTCAACTACTCAATGCCACCTTCCTGGCGCCGTTTCAGAACTACCTGCTCCTGTTCATCGTACTTCCCTCGTACGCGGCCTATCGTCTCGCAGGGACTCCTCTGAACTGGCTCGACTACGCCGCCAGTGCCGCGTTCATCCTGTTCCTCGTCGGCGAGACTGTCTCCGACGAGCAACAATGGCGCTTCCAGACTGCGAAGTACGCCGCGATTGCGCGCGGGGAGAGGCCGGCGCAGGGCTTCCTCACGACGGGGCTCTTTCGTTACTCGCGGCACCCCAACTTCTTCTGTGAACAGGCGATGTGGTGGACCTACTACGTGTTCTCGATCGCGGCGGGCGCAGACTGGCTCAACTGGACGATCACGGGCGCAGTGACGCTGACTCTCCTCTTTCAAGGGTCGACCGGGTTGACCGAGAAGATCTCGCTTCGGAAGTACCCCGACTACGCCGCCTACCAGAAGACCACGAGCCGGCTCATGCCTTGGTTCCCCCGGGTGACCTAGCTCACTGAGAAACGCTCGTTCAGTTACAAAACACCGGGGTTTCGGGCCGGCTTCGCTACGCAGCGCGGTTGTTCGCGCGTTCCGCGGCAACCGACGGGATGTTGCGCTCCCTGGGTTCTCCAGATAAACGACCCCGAACCGCGGTTGGGCGGTGTGCTTCGTCTGTGCCAAGCTTCGCATGGCCGGGGGGCTTATTAAGGAGAATCAAGGGATGACGAGATTTGGCAAACTTGTGTTGATCGGTGTGCTCGCGGGCACGCTTGGATTGATTGGATGTGGCGACGACGAGGGTGGCACCGGCGGAAGCGCTGGCACCGGCGGAAGCGCTGGCACCGGCGGGAGCGCTGGCGGCGGCGGAAGCGCTGGCACCGGCGGTGATGGCGGCGCCGGCGGAAGCGGCGAAATCGCTGTTTGCGGCGAAGGCGAGTCGATCGACGACACGTACACGACGGGCACCGGTAGCGTTACCTGCGACGGGCTCGGTGTGATCACGGTTCCGATCGAGCTCGTGTTGGCGGCCAAGGCCGATGCGGTAGACGGCGAGACGGATGTCGACGTTCGCGTTTCTTTGAACCTCAGCGAGTCCACCGTGGCAGACCTCGGTGCGTTGGTGCAGCAGGCCGTCATCGGCGAAGCATCGGCTGACGTGGACGAGGCCGGCGGCAGCAACCCAACCGACGTGGCCGCGGCCGTGCCCTGCACGATCGACTTCACCCCGGGTGATGCGATCGAAGTGATCACACCTGACGTAACCGCGATCTGGACCGAGGTGGACGGCTCGATCGTCCTCGAGATTGTGGACATCACGTTCGCGATCACGCTGCCGGTTCCGCTCACGCTGACCACCAAGGGTGACGACGCGGCCTGCACATTCGTAGAGACGCCGACCGTGACGCTGTCCGCGCCGCTCTAGGGCAGCAGAGTCAAACCTGTCATCGAGCCCCGTCGGTCCTGCCGCCGGGGCTCGATACTTTAAAGACGTCGGTGCGACAGGCTCGGGAGTGCCGCCCGCACTTTCTCGACATACGCAGGGTCGATCTCGGCGACGGCGACACCCTCCCCTTCCCCACACTCGGCGAGGATCGTGCCCCAGGGATCGGCGATGAGCGCGTGGCCGTACGACCAGCGTCTTCCGAAGTGATGGCCGGTCTGCGCCGCAGCCAGGACATAGCACTGCTGCTCGATCGCGCGGGCGCGTAACAAGACGTGCCAGTGGTCCTTGCCAGTCGTAAGCGTAAACGCGGCCGGAATCGCGAGCGCGATTGCCCCGGCGTCGACCAAACGGCGGTAGAGCTCGGGAAACCGGAGGTCGTAGCAAACGCTCAGGCCGAGCGTCCCGAAAGGCGCATCAGCGACGACGGCGGGATCGGACCCCGCCTCGACCGTCTCCGACTCGAGAACCTTCGTGCCGTCCGGCAAGTCGACGTCGAACAAGTGAATCTTGCGGTAGACCGAAGCGATGTCCCCATCGGCGCGCATGTAGATGCAAGCGTTCCAGACCTTGCCGGGTGTGTCGCTCTTCTCCCAGAAGCCTCCATAGACGACGTCTACGCCGGCGTCGCGCGCCGCCTGCCGGCAGCGCTCGAGGATGGGGCCGCCCTCGTCGATCGATTCGGCGATGTCGACCTTGCCCTTCTCCGGCCCGAGGTACGAGAAGCACTCCGGGACCAGCGCCATCTGCGCGCCTCGGCTGGCTGCTTCACCGACGAGCCGGTGCACGGCGCTCATGTTGGCATCGACATCGGCTGTCGATGTCATCTGCACGACGCCGACCACCGCTTTGCTCCCATGAGTCAATGTGAAAATCTCCGCATCGATACGTTCATGAGCAAGCCTAGGCCCAGCATGGTGGAGAGCAAGCTCGAGCCGCCGTAGGAGAAGAGCGGGAGCGTCATTCCCACGACGGGCAACACTCCCGAGACCATCCCGAGGTTGACCACGGTCTGCCAGAACAGCATGGCACCCACACCGACGGCGACGACGGCGCCGAAGCGGTCCTTCGCCTGCGAGGCCACGCGAAGGGACCAGAGAACCAGGAACAAATAAAGGCAGATCAGGAGCAACGCGCCAATGAAGCCGTGCTCTTCGGCCCAGACCGGAAACGGAAAGTCGGTATGCTGATCGGGTAGAAATCGGAAGCGCGTTTGGGTCCCCTGGGTAAAGCCCTTGCCCGTCAGGCCACCGCTGCCAATGGCCACCAGGGACTGATGGGTGTGCCAACCGGAGTCGAGCAAGTCCGCCTGCGTGCCTCCGAGCCGGCCCCAGAACGCGGTGATTCGTTCCTTCTGGTAGTCCTTGAGCAAGTAGAACCAGGTCACGGGTGCGGAGACCACGAAGGTGGCGAGCAGCGTGACCATCGAGCGCGCTTTGAGCTGCGTCAGCATCATGATGCTAGCGAAGATGAAGGCCAGGATCATCGCGGTGCCGAGATCGGGCTGCAAGAGAACGAGGCCCATCGGGAGCGCGAGGATGAGCCCTGGGATGATCAAGTCGGCGAGCGTACGACCGCCGGTCTTGGTGTCGTGGTGGAGGTACTTTCCGAGCGCGATGATCAATCCGATCTTCATGATCTCACTCGGCTGAAGCGAAAACCCACCGAGCGCGATCCAGCGGGTCGAGCCTCGCACGCTCTTGCCGAGCACGAACACCAAGATCAGCGCAAGCACGCAGGCGCCGTAAATCAGCCACCCGTATCGCTCGAAGTGCCGATAGTCGATCGCCGCGGTCAACGCCGCCACGGCGAAGCCGAGAACGAGCCAATAGAGTTGCTGGATGTAGGCGTCCGAGGTGGTGCCACCGTCGGTCGCGCTGTAGAGGTTGAGGACGCCAAAGAGCGCGATCGTCGAAACCGCGATGAACAGCGGCCAGTCGAACTCGTCGCGGATCGTTCTACCTATCGCCACCGGCTACTCCCCTTCCTCCGGCTCGGAGAAGTACTGCTGCATCACCGAGGTCGCGATGGGGGCAGCGCTGGCCCCACCAGAGCCACCGTGCTCGACGAGCACCGCGAACGCCACCTGGGGGTCGTCGGCTGGAGCAAACCCGGCGAACCAGCCGTGCGATCGGTCGAGGTACCATGCGCTCGACGACTCCTCGGATCGGCCCTTTCGACTGACGACCTGCGCCGTCCCCGTCTTGCCCGCGACCGGAACGCCGTCTTTGTTGCGCGCTCTGTAGGCGGTCCCATCCTCTTCTTGGACGACGTCGACGAGCGACCGCCGAATTAGGTCGAGATGTTGCGCCGCGATGCCGACATCACGCTTCATGCGAGGTTGAAACGTCTCCGACAAGGAGCCGTCGGGGGCGCGCACGTTCTGCACCACTTGAGGAATGTAGAGCGCGCCTCCATTGGCGATGGCGGCGTAAGCCATGGCGAGCTGGAGCACGGTGACGCGCGTATTGCCCTGACCGATAGCGGTGTTGAGGGTGTAGCCGATTCGAAACGCCCCATAGTGCTCCTCGTACCACTCGCGCGTCGCCAAGAAACCCTTGGCCTCACTGTTCACTCCGATGCCCGTCCGCTCGGCGAACCCAAAGGCCTTGGCGAAGCGATTGATGCGCTCGATCCCGACCTCTTCGGCGAGCTCCCAGAAGTAGACGTTGCAGGACTGCACCACCGACTCATAGAGGTCGACCCATTCGTGCCGCTTGCTGCAGCGGAACTTCTGTCTCCCGATCTTGATGAAGCCGTTGCACTCGACACGCTGCGCAGGATCGACGACGCCATCCTGAAGCGCGCTTAGAGCGGTAATTACCTTGAAGGTAGATCCGGGAAAATAGGTCTCGTAGATCGTCTTGTCGATCAGCGGGCGAAAAGGATCTCCCGTCAGCTCGGCGTACCGCCGCGTGCTGAGGCCGCTGCTCATCTCGTTCGGGTCATACACGGGCTTGGAGTAGAGCGCGCGAACAGCGCCGGTGTGAATGTCGACGACGACAGCCGCACCCGACGGATGCGGTCGGAACGCACGGTCGAACGCTTCCATGAGGCGCATGTCCAACGTCAGCTGGATGTCGTGCCCCGGCACGGGCTTTCGCAGCATCTCGACGTCGAGCGAATCCGGTCTCGCTCCGTCGAGCGCCCTCCCGCGCGCATCGACCACCACCCGCCGAAAGCCACGTGATCCCCTGAGCAACGCTTCGTAGCGCTTCTCGAGCCCGTTCCGACCGATGCGATCCCCAGGCCGGTAGGCGCCTGAGTCGTCGGCCCTCTCGAGATCCGCAGCGTTGACCTCGTTCAGGTAGCCGATGAGATGGGCGCCAAGCGTCGAATACGGATAGTCGCGCAGCGGGACCGTGATGATGTCGAGCGCGGGAAGCTCGGCAAGATGTGTCTCGATCGCGGCAAGCTGATCCCGGTCGATGTCCCGGAAAAGCTGAATCTGATGGGTTCGACGTTCGGGCGGAAGCTCTTCGATGCGGGCCCGGAGCGCTTCGGACTCATCCTGGGTCAACCCCATCAGCGAGGCGATTCGCTCGAGGTCCTCGGGCTGGAGCAAACGCGGAGTCGCATAGATGTCGTACGACGGGCGGTTCGAGGCGACCACGCGTCCCTCGACGTCACGAAGGACACCCCGGGTCGCCGGGAGCTCGAGCGTCTTGGTGATGTTCTGCTGGGCGATACCGGACCATCGGTCGCGCTGGAAGAGCTGCACCTGAGCTACTCGCGCGATGATGCCGCCGAAAACGAGTACGACGAAGAGCGCCATCCAACGGTAGCGTTTCCGGAACTCCCCGACCTCACGCCTTTGCGAGAGCGTGATCATGCCGGCGCCCGCTCCGTCGCAGGGTCGAGGCGCCTCGCGATCGCGAACAGGAGAGGGGCGACGAGCGCGGTCGTAAACGCAGACCCGAAAAGCGCCACCGTCAATGCGAGCCCGCTCCAGCTCATGCCACCGGGGACGAACGTGCGAATGCCTTCCAGAAGCCCCCCGAGCAGGAGAGTGAGCGCGAACGTGAGCGCCATCTCGAAAGGCACGCCTCGGAAGGAGAGCAGGTAGCCGATTAGCCGCGCGGAAAGGAAACCGACCACAAACACGAGCGTGTGGATCCCGAGTGGGTTTCCGGTGAAAACATCGTACAGGTAGCCAACTGCGAAGGCGGTCGCCGCACCTCGGAGGACCCGGACCCCTGGGCCGGTCCCGAGGGCGAGGACGAATGGCAACCCGAGATACGGCGCGAATGGATATGGCGCGAGCACGCGGGCGAATGCGGTTTGCGCCAGCAAGATCACAAAAACGACCAGGACGATGAGAAGGCTGCCTCGGGCTCCGTGCACGGCGTTCCCGTTTCAGCGCCTTTCGGCGTCCTTGGGGCCCGACGTGAGGATCAACACCTCGTCGAGCCGCGTGAAGTCGACAGAAGGCGTGACCTCCCCCTCCTGGTGGAGACCAAACTCCTGGTCGCCGATCTTGCTGATGTATCCAATGAGAATCGATGCAGGGAACTTCTTGCCGAGGCCCGACGTGAACACCTCGTCCCCTACCGCGACTTGCTCATCGAGTCGGTCGAACTGGATTCGGCAGCGGTAGCGGCTGCGTTTGCCGAGCCCTTCGAGCCTTCCCCGCGTGCGCGTTTCGCCTACGACGACATCGACGTGACTCTCCGGGTCGATCGTGAGGAGCACATCCGCGAACCGGCCTGAGACGCGACGGATCTGACCGACGAGCCCCTCGTCGGCGACCACTGGCATGCCCGCGCGAAGCCCTGCCTGCTCACCTTGATCGACCCAAAGCTTCACGACGCGAAACGATGGCGAGATGTCTTTCGCGATCACCCGGCCCGTGCGGGTCTCCGTCGCGATACGCTCCCGCATCCCGAGGAGCGATTCGAGTTGGGTGACGCGTTGCGCATCCGCGCGCAGGGCTCGCATCTCGCGGCGCAAGCGATCGTTCTCAGCGCGTAGGTGATCGTTGTCGCTCTTGACGTCGACTAGATAGACATAGTCCTCGATGACACTCGTCACCCCATCGGCGGACCACTCAGCGACGTACTGCACCGGACCGCTCACTTGGATCAACGCCCGGTCGAGCCAGGACAGCTCCGAGGGGTCGCGGAGATTGGCGCGCAGGAAGACGGCGGGGATGAGCAACAGGGCAAGCAAGATGGCGGCATCTCGAATTGTCTGAAAATAGTTCATCGCCGCGTCTTGTCCCTCGCGCTACGCGATCGTCACCTCGCGGAGGAGGTCTAAATGGTCGAGCGCCTTGCCCGAACCGAGCACGACGGCCGACACTGGATCGTCCGACACCATCACGGGAAGCCCTGTTTCCTCACGCAAGAGGACGTCGAGGTTCCTGAGGAGCGCGCCGCCGCCGGTGAGCACGATGCCCTTGTCGACGATGTCGGCGGAGAGCTCAGGCGGGGTGCGTTCGAGCGCCATCATCACGGCTTCGGTGATTGAGTTGATGGGTTCCGCGAGCGCGTCACGGATCTCGTCGGAGTTGACGATGACCGTCTTCGGAACGCCTGCAACCATGTCGCGCCCCTTCACTTCCATCGTGGAAGCTTCGCCATCCGTGTACGCAGTGCCGATCGTGCACTTCACGCGTTCCGCCGTTTGCTCACCGATCAACAGATTGTACTTGCGCTTCAAGTACGCGATGATCGCTTCGTCCATCTTGTCACCGCCGACGCGCACCGACTGCGAGTAGACGATGCCCGCGAGCGAGATGACCGCGACCTCCGTCGTACCGCCGCCGATGTCGACGACCATGTTACCGCTCGGTTCCGTGATCGGCAGGCCTGCGCCGATCGCTGCGGCCATTGGCTCTTCGATGAGGAAGACCTCGCGCGCGCCGGCGCCCTCCGCGCTCTCTTTCACCGCGCGCTTCTCGACCTCGGTGATTCCGAACGGAACGCAGATGATGATGCGCGGCTTGACGAGCGTGCGCCGGTCGTGATGTGCGCGGGCGATGAAGTAGCGAAGCATGGCTTCGGTGATGTCGAAGTCCGCGATGACCCCGTCGCGCAACGGTCGCACGGCACGGATCGAACCGGGTGTCCGGCCGAGCATCTCCTTGGCTTCTTTGCCCACGGCCAAGACCCGCTTTCCGCCCCGCGGGTCGGCTTGAACGGCAACGACGGACGGCTCGCACGACACGATGCCGCGCCCCTTCACGTAGATCAGCGTCGTGGCCGTGCCGAGGTCGATGGCGAGGTCGTTCGAGAAGAGTCCGTAGAACCAGTCTGAGATCATAGGTATCAGAAGGACTTCAAAAGAGAATTTCCCACCATTTCCAAGGGCTTCCGAGTCCAGGCGGGTTGGATGTAACAGCTTGGTTTACCCCTTTCAACCCACGGATTTGGGGGTCGGCCCTCGAAGCGGGTAGCCTTTAGGGGTCCTGAACAAACGGGGGTGTATTGGGCGAGGAAATACGCATTAGCGAGGCCGAACGGCGAGGGGCGGAAGCCGCCGAGCTGGTCGCCCGAGCCAAGGCCGGCGACACGGCCGCCTTCGATGAGCTCGTCCGAACGTACCGGGCTCGCGTCTACGCGCTAGCCCTTCACTTGACCGGGCAGGCCAGCGACGCGGATGACATTACGCAAGACGCGTTTCTCAAGGCGTATCACAAGCTTCCGGAGTTCGAGGGGCGAAGCGAGTTCTTCACCTGGATCTACCGGATCACGCTTCATCGGGCGCTCAACACGAAGCGGGATCGCAAGCGGCGGAGGACCGTTCCGATGGATGACCCGCGACTCGTGGCTGCCGTGGCGGTCGACGCCGGAGGGGATCCCGAGCGCGCGACGCAGCTTCGTGATCGATACCGTGCCCTGCTCGAAGCCTTCGATCAGCTCACGCCGCTCCTCCAGACCACCGTAGTGCTGACGAACCTGCAGGGGCTGAGCTACAAGGAAGCGGCTGTGGTCCTCGAGACGACCGAAGGAACGATCGCTTGGAGAATTCACGAAGCGCGCCGAAAGATGTCCGCGTATCTCGAGAGCCTGGAAGCCAGTCCAACGCGAGCAAAGCGCCGGCCAATGACCGACAGCGCGATCTTTCGGCTCGAAAAGGCGCTGCAGCAGCTGGTCCCAGCCGTCCCTGCGATTGCGCCCGCTCGCTGATCGGGGGCTCCGCGGCATCTGTGGTAAGCCAAGCCCGTGCTTGCTCACAGCATCGTGACCGCGAAATCCGCCCGGCCAGAGCGCTACATGCTCTTTTTGCATGGAATTCTGGGGACCCGGGCCAACTGGCGCGGTATCGCCCGCCGTTTCGTGGAGGCGCGACCGGGCTGGGGCGCCATTCTCGTCGACCTCCGAGAACACGGCGACTCCCTCGGGCTTGCGGCTCCTCACACCTTGGCAGCCGCTGCGTCGGACGTTGAAGAGCTCGAGCGATCGCTCGGGTTAGGGGTGCAGGGGGCGCTCGGGCACAGCTTCGGGGGCAAGGTCGTGCTGCAATGGCTGAGCGGCCGCGCAGGCCGGCCCACCGAAGCCTGGGTGATTGACGCGTCGCCTTCCATCCGCCCGATAGACGAGGATTCCAGCGCGGCCGCCGACGTGCTCGACACATTGAGCGGGCTTCCGCGGGAGTGGCCGTCGCGCGAAGCGTTCGTGTCGGCTGTGACGGACGCGGGTCAGCCCCCTGGCATCTCACAATGGCTGGCGATGAACCTGCGGCCCACCGAGGACGGCGCTCGAGTCTTCGGCCCGGACCTCGCGGTCATCCGCGATCTGATCGAGGACTACGCGCGAACCGAGCTCTGGGCGGTGGTCGAGTCCCCGCCCGAGCCCGCCACGCTCGATATCGTCATCGGCGGGCGATCGGCGGTGTTCTCTCCGACCGATCGAGCGCGCCTCGACGAGATCGCCAAGCGTAATACAAGGGTGTCAGCGCACTTCGTGCGGGATGCAGGACATTGGGTTCACGTGGACGCTCCCGGCGCCTTGGTCGCGCTCTTGACTTCGGCCCCGCGCCCAACAGGCTAGCCAAGATGGCGATCTTCATCACGGGCGGAACCGGCTACCTGGGCTCGTACGCGACCGAGTGGCTGTTGCGGAACACCGATCACGAGCTCGCGCTGCTCGTTCGCGCGCCGGACTACGACGCCGGAGTCGAACGACTGTGGGAGTCGCTACAGCTTCACATGGAGGCCGACGAATTTCACCGCCACCTCGACCGCGTCTGCTTCATCAGTGGCGATCTCTGCCAGCCGGGCTTGGGTATCTCGACAGCCGACTACGACTGGCTGATTTCGAACGCCGAATCCGTCCTCCACATCGCAGCGTCACTCGATCTTCGCTCCGAGCGCGCGTGCGTGAACAACAACCTTCGAGGCACGTTGTCGGTCATCAAGCTCGCGCGCGCGATTCAAGAAGACCACCCGCTGCGACGCTTCAGCCTCGTTTCGACCGTCGGCGTCGCGGGCGAGCGGCCCGGTGCCGTTGTCATGGAAGACGAGCCACTCGACTGGAGCCGAGCCGACTTCAACGCGTACACCCGCACGAAGAAGTTCTGCGAGCACATGGTCCAAGAGCTGATGCCGGACGTTCCGTGCCTCTATCTTCGGCCGAGTAGTGTCATCGGGGATTCCCGATTCGCGGAGACCACGCAGTTCGAGATGCTGCGCGCCATCTGCGCGCTGAGCGAATGGCCGTTCCTGCCTTTCGACCCCCAGGTGCGGCTCGACCTCGTCAACGCGGATTGGGCCGGGCACGGGATTGGCGAGCTCCACGTCCGCGAGGATCTAGCGCACGACGCATATCACTTGAGCGCGGGAACCGAGTCGCGAACGTTCGGCGAAATTGCCGCGGCGGTTTCGGCGCATCTTGGCAAGCGCACACCCCCCTTTGCAGCTCGTCTCTCGCGTCCCGTCGAGCGCGTATCGAGCTTGCTCGCAAGCATCCCCACGCAGGGAACGCTCCAGCGCCTCGGCGCCCTCGTGAGCGGGTTCATCCCCTACGTGACCTGGGACATCGTGTATGACAACGGTCGGGCGGTGGCCGCCCTCGGCTCGTCCCCCACGCCGTTCACATCGTACGGCGCCACCTCGTGTGCCTATGCGAAATCCGTGGGGTTCAGGTCGCCTCATCGCCCGCTACCTCAAGTGCTCGATCTTTCGAACGTTCCGCCCGTTCCCGTGCGTACGATGGCCTGAGTAGCCCTTTGCTTTTCATGCTTTCTCCGGGGTGGTAGTTAAGGCTCGGATGGGGTTCAAAGACACGCTGAATTGGGCGCGCACTGAGTGGGGGATTTTCCGCAAGGGCGGCGACATGGGCTGGGGCCAGCGGGCACGATGGGTCCAACAATGGGTTCCCTTCGCCATGCGCACGATCGGCTGGGGCACCATCTCCGTGACGGCCGGGCCGTTCACCAAGGGCTCGGTCTCGACCTGGTGCGCCAGGAAGTGGAGTCAGTCGTCGGCCAAGGGCCTTCGGATCTACATCCAGGCGTCCGGCCAAGAGAACGCTCCAGAAGGCGGATTCGTTTACGCGAGCAATCACGAGAGCCTCGTCGACATCTTGGTCCTCGGCGCGGCCCTGCCCGGCGACTTCAAGTGGGCGGCCAAGCGCTCCGTGATGAACGTTCCGTTTCTCGGCTGGCACTTGCGGCTCGCGGGGCACGTGCCTGTCGACCGCAACAAGGGCAAAGACGCTGCGCTTGCGGTCATGGAGGCCTTCGAGAGCGTGCTTCGCGATGACAAGCCGCTCCTGGTCTTCCCGGAGGGCACGCGCACGGCCGACGGCAAGCTCAAGTCTTTCAAAAACGGCGCCTTTCAGGCTGCCGTCACGACAGGGAAGCCCGTGGTGCCCGTCGCCATACGCGGCACCTTCACGCTGATGTCCCGGGACTCAGTCGACACAGGCGCAAGCAAGGAACGCGATGACCGCCTCGTGACAGTGCAGATCGGCACGCCGCTCTACCCGGACGCCACACTCGGCAATGAAGAGCGCGTCATCGACCTGCGCGATCGCACGAGGTCAGCCGTGGTCGAGATGCTCCGCGCCACGAACCCCGTTGGGGCCGGCGCCGCGCAATCGGTGCAGTTCGACAACTGAGCGCAGGCTCGCGCGCGTCAGGTGTACCGCTCGACAATGGCCCCGAGGCCCGGGACCGCCGACTCGACGTTCTTGCGCGCGGAGCCACGGAGCTTGCTGTAGGCGCCCTTGACGGCGCCGTGTTCGGAGCGCTGGGCCCTGCCGTCGGTAATCGCCAGAAGTGCTTCGGCAATCTCGGGCGCGTGGGCCTGGAAGTAGGTCGATACGGGCTGGCCTTGCGACCGGGCCTGTTCGCTGATTGGTTCGAGTGCCGACGCGAACTCGGGTAGCAACGCCTCCACGACGTTGCGCACGAACCCGGGCTTCACGCCTTGAACGAGCTTGTACCCTGCCTTCACGGCAACGCCACTCAGACCGCGTTGCTTGCCCACTTCCCCATCGACGAGACGCACCGCGTCTTCGATGATCGAAGCGCGCGTAGCCTCATCGTTCAACACGTCGGTTAGCTTCATGCTTCCTTCTTTTGCCCTTTGTGGCGCTCCGTGCAAGCGCCGCCTCGCCGATGCTGCCTTCGAGCGCCGCCACCACCGCGTCCACCACGGGTCCCTGCTCGCTGACGACGAACAAATACTCCTTGTTCCGCAGGTGACTGACCCTGCCTACCTTTTCGCCGTTGGGGTTGTGGATGCCGATCTGCGCGCCGACGTAGCGCTTGAAGTCCACTGCGACGACGCCAACGTGGCCCTTTGCGGACAACAGCTCGATCATTTCTTCGCGGTCGACGTATCCCTCGTTGCTGAACGACACCAACAAGTGCTGGCAGCGTAGAGCCCCGAATATATCGCGGAGACCTTGGTGAATCCGGCGCTTCGAGTTGAAGTCGCTCTTGTACTCCTTGCACTGCACGCGTTTGTTGGCGATGCCGTAGGTCTGCGGCTTGTCCCACCGGATCAAGCTCTCCCACACGTGGTAGTTCCCCATGTAGCTGTGCTGATTGTACGGCGGATCTATGTAGGCGATGTCGGCGTCGACCCGGGCCGCTGCTTCGGCTGCTTCGAGCTGCAGGGCTTCGCCAGGGCCCGGCAAGAGCGCGGGAACGCGAAGCTCGAGGTCGTTGAAAGAGCGGGCCGCCCATTTCTTCAAGTACGCCATCTGAACGCCTGTGGTGGAATCCACGCGATCGGCGGCTTCCATCAGCGAGACCAACGCGATGGCTTCGAGCTCCGGCGGCAACGAGCGACGCCCGATCTCCTCTCGAATCGCGTCAACACGCGCGCCGTTCTTGGGCTGCAGGTAGCGAGCGTCCTCGCAAAACGCCTTCGTGAAGTAGCCGGGAGCAGGCGGCGTATCGGCGAGCTCGTGGATCAGAGACACCGCCTCGTCACGCCATCGAGTTGCGTCGGCCTGAACATAGCAGCGCGCGAGGGTCGCCGCGTAGCTCAGGTGGTCGTTGGCGATCACGTGGCGACCACTCTCTTTGAGACCGCGGGCGACGCGTGATGTTCCCGAAAACAGATCGAGCACACGCTCCGACTGGGGAAACGCCGCAACTCCGCGCACGATGTGCGGCACGAGCACGCGCTTGGAGCCTATGTACTTGATCATGAAGCCTGGGCCGTCATCGCCTGAACGATGGCGTCCCGAAGCGTAGCAGCTTCGTAAGGCTTCTGGACGAAGCCGAGCGCGCCCATGTTTCGTAGCTTCCGCTCGAGGTCCCGATCCCAGTAGCCGGAGACGAAGACTACCGGAGCCTCCGCGTCGAGGGCCTTGAGCTCCTCGAAAGCCTGATCGCCGGTCATCCCGGGCATGTTGAGGTCCATTAGAACGAGATCCGGACGTGGCTGCGTCTCGGTGTAGATTCGAAGCGCCTCCTGCCCGCTCTTCGCAAAGATCACGCGATGACCGCTCTGGCGGACGACCCTTCCGGCGCTCCGCCGGACGACGTCCTCGTCGTCGACCAGGAGGATGAGCAGCTGAGTCCTCGGAAGCTTGATCGCTGGCAGGCTCGGCTCCGTCGGCACCATCGGCCGTTCGCTGGTCAACGGAAACACGACCTGAAACTGACTTCCCCGATTGGGAACGCTGTGAACCGTGATGTGGCCGTTGTGTGTCTTCGCAATCTCGTACACCGCGGCGAGTCCCAAGCCGGCGCCAACCTGGGCCCCCTTCGTGGTAAAGAACGGATCGAACGCGCGTTCGCGGGTCGCATCATCCATGCCCACGCCGTTGTCTTCGACCGTGATGACCGCGTGCGCCACCAACGGATTGAGCGGAGCTTTCTCGAGCTCGAGCTGGTCGGCCTTCTTCGCCTCGATCTTGAGCTTGCCACCCTTGGGCATTGCGTCGCGCGCGTTGATCATCAGATTCATCAATAACTGATGGAGCTGGCCGCGGTCTCCGCTCACCTTCAGGCCGCCGTCAATGCGCGCATCGATGCTGATGCTTCGATGGAACGTGTGGCGCGCGAGCTGCACGACATGGTGGCAGAGCTCCGACAAGTCGACGTCGGAATGACTTCCGCGCACTTCGCGAGCGAACCCGAGCAGACGGCTCGTCATCTCCGTGGCCGCCGCCGCAGCGCCGCGAATGTCGTTGAAGGCCTCTCGCACGTCTGGATCGCCCACTTTGGTGTCGCTCGGAAGTGCGTTGAGGAAGTCGATGCTGGAGCGCACCGCTCCAAGGAGATTGTTGAAGTCATGTGCCACGCCGGTGCCGAGCCGCCCGATGGCCTCGAGCTTGCGGCGCTGCGCGACCTGCTCCTCCATGGGATCGTGGTGCGCGAATAGCAGGAGGCAGCTGCCGATTTGGACGCGGTCCCCGTAGGTGAGCACTTGCTTCGTGATCGCCATACCGTTGACGAGCGTGCCGTTGCGACTCTCGAGGTCCTCGATCACGTACGAGCCGTTGGTGTGCTTAAAGATGCGCGAGTGCATGCGCGAGACGAGGGTATCGTCGATCTTCACATCGGCCTGCTCGCCGCGGCCGAGCGTCAGCTCCTGCCCAATCGAGTATTTGTCCCCAGCAAGCTTACCGGCGAGCACGACGATTCGCGCCTGCTCCTTCTTCTTAGAGAGGCCTTGCTGCGCAAATACATGGCGCCGTGTGACTTCGGTGGGATCGTGCCGCGACATCGAATGAACAGGCCCCCCAGCCCATTCTATCGTAGCCTGCGGAGCGAGCGAGGGATGTAGCCCGACAGGGTGACGCGCTCCAGCGCACATCAGGCGCATGCTTGATGTGCCGAGCGATTGGGTCATACTCGGCGTCTCACGATGCCTCGGCCGACTCGAAACCTGCTGGGATCTGCAATGATTCGGCGCGCTTGCGCCCTCGCAGGGCTGCTCGCGCTGTTTCTGCAGGGGTCGAGCGGCGGCCACATGCTGCTGGTCGAGCACACACGCTGCGCCGAGCACGGCGAGCTCGTTCACGACGGCGCCACCCATCACCACGAGGGCAGCGCGCAGGTCGAAGCCGGCGTCGCCGCATTTCAGGGCGTCCCGGACGAGGGCTCGGGTGAGGCACACGAACACTGCGCGCTCACCGTCGACCGGCGAGATGCCCTCCTTTCAATCGCCGATGCGCAGGTGTCCGCGCGGTTCTTCGAACCGCAAGCAGCCTTCACATCCACCGCCCTATCCAACGCCGTCGAGACCCGGCGCTTCCGCGTCGCTCCAAAGAACTCACCTCCTGCCTGAACGTTCGTCGACCAGCCGAACGTCACGCGCGCGGTCCGCGCGAAGGCAGGAGTAGTGAATGAGAGGGAACTGTAGCGAAAAGATCGGCGTAATTGCGCTCGGAGCACTGGTGCTCTGGGTGGGGGGGCCGACCTACGCGCAGGAACCTGACGCGGACGCTGACGCTGGCGCTGGCGCTGACGCTGACGCTGACGCTGGCGCGGACGCTGGCGCTGGCGCTGACGCTGACGCTGGCGCTGGCGCTGGCGCTGACGCTGGGGCTGACGCCGACGCTGAGGAGCTGCATCCGCCTCATCTCTTGGACGCACCCCCTCCTGCCTATCCTCTTGGGCGCGAGGATCAGGGCCTTCACCCGACTGTGATCCTGAGGATCACGGTGACGGCTGAGGGGGGCGTTGCCGACGTCGTCGTCGAGCATTCCGCCGGGGTCGATTTCGACGCGGAGGCGGTACACGCCGTCAAGCGATGGACATTTGAGCCCGCGACCCGCCGCGGGGCCCCCGTCACCAGTCGAGTTCGGGTGGCCGTCCATTTCGAGCCGCCTTCGGCCGGGGTGCCGCACGAGGGTGACACCCACGAGCCCCAAGAGGCGCCGCACGCCGGGCCGGCAACGACACCAGCCAATGTGCCGGCCGAAGTGGCCCCACCCAGCGTAACGACCGAAGCCGGCGCGAAGGCGGCGCAAGAGACGCAGGCCGAATTCGGCGCGACCGCCGAAGTCGACCGCGAAAAGCTCCGATCCCAAAGTCGCGGCGCGGCGGACATCTCCATCGACCGCAAGGTGCTCGACGCGGCGCCGGCCGTCACCGCAACTGATCTGTTGAGCCGCGCGCCCGGCCTCTACGTCGCCAACGTCGGAGGCAACGCCGCGGGAGATCTCTACTATCTGCGGGGCTTCAACTCGGAGCACGGTCAAGACATCGAGTTCAAGCTCGGAGACGTTCCGCTCAATCAGCCGTCGAACATCCACGGCCAGGGCTACACCTACCTCAATTTCATCGTGCCCGAGGCGGTCCGTGAGCTACGCGTCATCGAGGGCGTGTACGATCCGGCGCAGGGCGACTTCGCGGTCGCGGGCACGGTCGACTTCGATCTGGGCGTCGAGCAACGGGGCATCTACTCCGAAACCCAATTCGGCTCGTTCCGAACCTTTCGCCAAGTCGCGATCTTCGCCCCGAAAGGCAGCGACCCGGATACCTTCGGCGCCTTCCAGTTCCGTCGCTCGGACGGCTTTGGCGAGAACCGCGCCGGTCTCGATGGCTCCGCGATGTTTCAGTATGGCTTCGGTCACAAGGATTGGCGCTTTCGGCTCTACGGAGCCTTTTGGGGCACCCGCTACGACTCGGCCGGGGTGCTTCGCGCCGACGACATCGACGATGGCACAGTGGGCTTCTACGACGTCTATCCCTACGCCACCGCCGAAGCACAGAACGCCTACCAAGCCGGCGGCATGTTCGGCGTGCACGGCGAGCAGCGCGGCAAGAATAGCAAGAACACGAGCTTCGACCTTTGGCTCCAGCTTCACGACTTTCGAATCCAACAAAACTTCACGGGCTTTCTCGAACGCTCTCGGGTGAATTCCGAATGGGTTGGGCGCGGCGATTTGATCGAGCAGCGCGATCGACGCTTTGTGATTGGAGGCAAAGCGCGCCACCGCACCGCCCGCTTCGAGCCCGCCAAGAATGCGCAAGGCACCGTCGAGGTCGGTGTCATGAGCCGGGTCGACCTCATCAACCCGCAACAGCAACGGCTCCTCGAGGCTCCATCCAATCAAACCTGGGACGAGCGCGTCGACGCCGACATCGTGCAGGCGGACATCGGTCTGTGGGTCGACCTCGATTGGGACTTCAGCAAGTACTTCAACCTGACCGGCGGTGTTCGCGCGGATGTCCTGTTCTTCGACGTCAGCGACGCGCTCGGGAACTTCGTCCCCGACTTCCGGGGGGAGACCTTCATTCCAGGCTACCGTCGAACCGCGGCCGGCATCTTCGCCGGCCCGCGGCTCGCCATGACCGGCAAGCCGACCGAGTGGATCGACATCATCGCCGCGTATGGCGAAGGCTTCCGCTCGCCCCAGGCTCGAACTCTCGTCGACGGCGAGATCGCGCCCTTCACCAAGGTGCGTTCAGCCGACCTTGGTGTCCGGTTTCGCATCGGACCCGAAGAGCAGCTCAAGCTCACGCTCACGGGCTATCGTACCTGGCTCAACAGAGACGTGTTCTTCGAGGCCGCCGAAGGACGTCTCGAAAACATCGGCCCGACGAGCCGGACGGGCTTCGTCTTCTACGCCTCGGCGAACCCTCTTCCGTGGCTGACAGGGGCACTCTCGGTGACCTACGTCCACGCCATCCTCGATGGGCCGCCGCCCGCGAGCGTCGAGAACCCGACGCCGGCCTTCGACGAGGGCGACCTGCTTCCTCTCGTTCCGCCCTGGGTGCTCCGCCTCGACCTCGGCGCAGACGACGACCTCGTCGACCTCGGAAAGCACCCGCTTCGCGGTCATCTCGGCGTGGGCTACACGTTCGTCAGCGCGCGGCCCCTTCCCTATTCGCAGTCCGCCGCGCCGTTCTCTCTGCTCGACGTGTCGGCAAAGCTTTCGTGGTGGTTCCTCGAGCTCGGCTTTCAGGTCTTCAATCTGCTCGACAAGCAATACGCGGGAAACGAGTTCGCCTTCGTGTCGAACTGGGATCCCGGATCGGTTCCATCGCGCATCCCGGCGCGGCACATCAGCGCCGGCCGGCCCCGCTTCTTCCTCTTCACGATCGGGTTTCGACTATGACGCGCCTCGTCCGCTACGCCGTGCTCGCCTTCCTCGCCGCGGGTTGCGGCCAGACCACCGGGACCTTCGTCGAGATCCCCTTCGAAGGCCGGGGAACCGCGGCCGAGACCTTCACCAAGGACGGATGGGAGGTCACGCTCTCCGAGGCCACGATCGGCTTCGGACCCATCTATTTCTGCACGACCGACAGCGCCCAGTCGAGTCGCTGTGAAGTCGCGGTCCTCGAATACCTCGACGGCGTGACCCTCGACGGCCTCGACGCCGAGCCGCAGTCGATCGGCCTGTTGTTCGGAACGACCGGCACCGTGCGCACCGCGTTCTTCGACTACGGCATCGTGTGGCTCTTGACCGAGCCGCTTCCCGAGGCGCTCGGGGGCGTGCCGGGTGGGCCTGCCGTGGTTCGGTTCGAAAGCTCGAGCTACGTGCCCGAAGGGCACTCGGCGCAGTTCGCCGGCACGGCCACGTGCATCGCCGACGCGGCGACCTGCTGCCCGGATGCCACGACCTGCCCGAGCTCCTACGAATTCGTCGCGAACGTCGACGTACTCGTGGTGACTCCCGGAACTCCCGCGGTCAACGGCGCCCGGACGGTTCAAGAGATCACCCCGGATCCGCGCACCTTGACCATCACCTTCGATCCAAACGCATGGTGGCAATCGGTCGACTTCGCGCGGCTCGCCGAGCTCGACGACGGCTCGGGTCAGGTCGTGCTCGAGCCGGCCGACCCCGACTACAGCGCGCTGGTCATTGCCATGACCGCCAACGACATTCCCACATTCGCGTGGTCCTCGGGGGACACCGAAGAGTGAGAACGAGACGAAACACAGGAGGAGAAGAGACATGAGAATCGGGAAATTGGGAATTTTCGCAGCCTTGATTGCAGGGCTGTTCGCCGGGTGCGGAAGCGATAGCACCGGGGGGAGCGGCGATGGCAACCTCTCGGTCCTGATCGAAGCCGAGGAGACCATCCCGGAGGGCCTTCAAGCGGGGGACGGCGAGGAAGACATCCGCGACGGCTTCGACATCAGCTATAGCCGCTACATCGTCACGCTCGGAAACGTGGAGATGAGCCAGCTCGACGGCGCCGACTTTCAAAGCAGCTCGGTCGTCGTGGTGGCGGATCTCGCGAGCCTTCCGAGCACGCTGCCCGAGCTCACCGCTTTCAGCGGCATCCCGACCGGGCAGTACACGAGCTTTGGCTTCGAAACCCCAACGGCTGACGCGGACGTCGTGAACCTCAACGCGGTGGCGGAAGCGGATGTCGAAGCGATGATCGCCAACGGATGGAGCTATATCATCGAAGGCACGATCACCCAGGTCTCCGACGGGGCGAGCAAGGACTTCTTGATCGAGGCGGACGTGCCCTCGGTCTACAGCGATTGCGCGGTCGAGGGCTTGGAGCCCGGAGTCAACGTCTCGAGCAATTCGAGCGTCGACATCACGCTTCACGGGGACCACATGTTCTTCAACGGCTTCCCCGAGGAAGAAGGCAACGTCGTACGGCTCGCGCAATGGCTCTGGGACATCCCCGACGCCGACTCGGACGAGGTCCTCACCCAAGCGGATTTCGAAGCCGCCACCGACATTGGGACCTTGTACCCGTCGCCGCCAACGGGCGTATACGAGCTGACCGGCGGACCGATCGCGCCGATCACGAACGCCTGGGACTTCATTCGCGCCCAGCTCGGCACCCAGGGCCACATCTTTGGCGAGGGCGAGTGTGAATGGAGCCCGCTCTGAGGCGGGGCAATTTCGAAGCAGTTCGCAGCTGATGCTGGCCTGGGCACGTACGCGGCCCTAGCCTCCCCTCCGTGCAACGAAACACCGATTTCCCCATCGCGATCATCGGGGCGGGCTTCGCCGGCATCGGCGCTGCGATTCAGTTGATCAAGGCGGGCATCGATTCCTTCACGATCTTCGAGCGCGCCGACGAAATCGGCGGCACTTGGCGCGACAATACGTACCCGGGTGCTGCCTGTGACGTTCCTTCACACGTCTATTCCTTGTCGTTCGAACAGAATCCGAACTGGAGCCAGCGGTACGCGACTTCGGCTGAGATCCAAGCGTACCTGCTCGACGTCGTCGACAAGTGGGATCTTCGCCAACACCTGCGGCTCAACACCGAGATCGCGGCAGCGCGTTTCGATGAGGACCTCGGAGCTTGGCACCTGACGACAGGTCTTGGAGACCAGTTCACGGCGCGGGTCGTGATGGCGGGCGTGGGTGGGCTCGTCGACCCCGCGTATCCGAACATCCCGGGGATGAACGACTTCGAAGGCGACATGATTCACACGGCCCGCTGGAACCACGACGTCGACCTAGCGAACAAGCGGGTGTCGGTGATCGGCACGGGAGCCAGTGCCGTTCAAGTGGTGCCCGCGATCGCGTCGATCGTTGCGTTTCTCACGGTGTTTCAGCGTACGCCGGCCTGGGTCGTCGCCAAGTTCGACGCGTTCTATCCGAGGTGGTTGAGGAAGCTCATGGCACGCTTTCCGTTCTTCCTCAGAGCAAGCCGCTTCGTGAAGTACTGGACCAGCGAGATGCGCGGGCCCATCGTGTTCTACAACTCGAAGCTGCTCTCTGCGATCGGCGTATTGCTGTCCAAGTGGAACCTTCGCCGTCAGGTCAAGGACCCCGAGCTCCGCAAGAAGCTCACGCCGACCTTCCAGTTCGGATGCAAGCGCGTGCTGGTCTCGGATGACTACTGGGCGACGTTCGAGCGCGGCGATGTCGACCTCGTGACGGACTCCATCGAGCGGGTCGAAGCCCGCGGAGTTCGCACCAAGGACGGCACGCTACACGAGGCAGATGCGATCGTGCTCGCCACCGGATTCAAGCTCGGCCTCGCGACGGCGCCCTTTCCGATCATGGGTCGCGGCGGCCGCACCCTCGACGAAGCATGGCGCGGCGGTGCAGTTGCCTACAAAGGCATGACCGTCGCTGGCTTCCCCAACTGGTTCATCATGATGGGCCCCAACACGGGCCCAGGTCACACATCGGTGCTCGTCTACACCGAAGCGCAGATCTCACACGCCCTCGAAGCGATCCAGACGATTCGAAGTGAAGGTCTGAAGTACGTAGACATCCGGAAGGACGCGCAAGACCGCTACAACGAGGGCATTCAGAAGCGGATGAAGCACATGGTCTGGGGCGGGTGCAAGAGCTGGTACTTGAACGAAGACGGGAGCAACCACTCGCTCTACCCAGGCTTTGCGGCAGAGTACGTCCTCCGCGCCAGGCACTTCAACCCCGAGGAATACGAGATCGTCCAGTAGCGCAACCACCGGAGAATCGGTCGCGACGCACGTGCTCGGGAGCGGGTCCCGCTCGGCCGTCCCCACACGGCAACACACGACTCGCCTCCCGCCCACTCCCTGTGCCGCACATCCCGACCGATTCTCCTCCACACGCAATCCCCCTCCCAAACCATGCGCGGCAGCGCGAGCCGGTACGGCGAAGCCCGGCGCAAGTGCGCCGCCAAGCACGAGCGAAGCGAAGTGCGCGGAGGGAGGATTACGTGGTGGGGGTGGGCGGGTGGATTCAACTAAACCAAACCACGCCCCCACTTCACCAACCACCCCCCACCACACCCGCGGCAGCGCGAGCCGGAACGGCGAAGCCCGGCGCAAGTGCGCCGCCAAGCACGAGCGAAGCGAAGTGCGCGGAGGGAGGATTACGTGGTGGGGGTGGGCGGGTGGATTCAACTAAACCAAACCACGCCCCAAGCCCTCCTCACCGCCTCGCTCAAGCCAAGCCAATCCCCGATTGCAGCAGTTGAGTCGCGGCGAGGGCCAACTTGCGCGCGTCCTCGGAGCTGAGGTTGCCGACCCTCGGATGGCGATCGGCAATCATGCGGGCGAGGCCATGGGTGAGCGCTTCGCTCGTCAGCGCGATGAGCTCTGGGTCTGCATCCGGAATGAGACCGGCGTTCTGCCCCTCGACGATGAGCGTGATCAACTTTAGGCGCCGCTCATCGTTGACCTGGCCCAGGAAGCGGCCCGCGACCCCGGAGCGGCTGTGGATCAAGGTGAAGAGCCTCCGGTGTTCGGCCGCATAGCGGACGTAGGCCACCGTCATCGCCCGGAACTGGGTGAGCGCATCGGTGCATTCGACCGCCACCTCGTCGAGCTTGCGATCGACCTGCGCGCCTGCGCGCTCCGCGATGGCGTCGAGCAGCGTCTGCTTGTCGGGAAAGTGACGAAAAGGCGCCGCCGATGAGACTCCGGCTTCCCGCGCGAGCGCGCGCATGCTGATCGCGTCCGGCCCCTCCGTGTCGGCGAGGCGAACCGCAGCCTCGAGCAGCTCCTCCCGCAGATTCCCGTGATGATAGCGCTTCTCCCCCACAAGCCCTCCAGCGTCAGTGCCAGCGTCCAGCGTCAGCGTCAGCGCCAGCGCCAGCGCCAGCGCCAGCGCCAGCGCCAGCGCCAGCGTCCGCGCCCGCGCCAGCGTCCGCGCCAGCGCCAGCCAAAACTATCACAGTATGTTATCGTTGCTTACTTATGCGCATCGGGTATGTAAGCAGCGATAACTTAGGGATTGTGAAGCAGCTCACACCCGATGTTAGCAATGCTTACACTGAATCAGTCGCAGTGTTAGCGACGCTTCGATTCGCGACAACTCTAGCGACAGACGTTCTTCGAGTGGTCGCACTTGTAGCCGTAAGGGCAGTCACTGCTATCGAGGCACGCCAAGAGCTCACACACGCCCTTGTCTCGATTGCAGTACTTCGGTGGCGCGCACGAGTGCAGGTGGCAAGCGACTTCGCCCCGTGACGGCCGGGAGGGACGGGCCTCGCTCTCTTCGCTGCTCGTGGTGGCCCCGGTGGTCCCTCGGGCGCTGTTCGATGTGGCGCAGCCCGGCGCGACCAATGCGAGGCTGAGGCCTGCAACGAGCATCATGGAGAGCGCTGTCCGCCTGCCGTGCATTTCCGAAAGATGATAGCTTTCGGCCATGGCGGCAAAGCACATTCTCGCGTGCATCGATTTCTCCGAGCAGTCCAAGGTTGCGCTCGCCGAGGTCGGCGAGTACGCAAGAGCCAACGGAAGCAAAGTCACGCTGATCCACATCGCCGACCCGCAGGGGTTCATTCCGCCGCAGGCGGTTCTCGAACCCGCGAATGCGAGCGATCGAACCGCGCATCGCGCCCAGCTCGCGTCATTGCGGGATGCTCACCTCGCTGATCTCGAAGTCGAGCTCGCGGTCATCGAGGATCACGCACCCGCCCGGGCGATTTGTGACTACGCGCGAGACCACGACGTCGACCTGATCATCGTCGGCTCGCACGGTCGCGGGGGCATGGAGCGATGGCTCATCGGCAGCGTGGCCGAGCGTGTCGTCCGGCACGCGGGCTCGAACGTGTACGTCGTACGGCGTTGACTTCAAAGGGGTGCTCGAGCCTGATAGGCTACGCGGATGGGCCACCGGCGAGCATGGTCGATTCTAGGGAATTCTCAGCGTCTGGACGGCGGCGCGATGTTCGGCAACGCGCCGCGCGCGCTTTGGCGCAAGTGGGTCGAGCCTGACGAGCTCAATCGAATCCCGCTCGCATGCCGGGCCCTTCTCATCGAAGACGGCAACCGCAAGATACTGTTCGAAACGGGTATCGGCGCCTTCTTCCCACCGCAGCTTCGCGACCGCTTCGGAGTCCAAGAGGAGCGGCATGTCTTGCTCGACAACCTACAGAAAGCCGGATTCTCCGACGTCGACATCGACTGCGTCGTCCTGTCGCATCTGCACTTCGATCATGCTGGCGGATTGCTCAGCGCGTACGAGCCTGACGAGCCAATGCGACTCTTGTTTCCGAACGCGAACTTCGTGGTGAGCTGGGAGGCCTTCCAGCGCGCCAAGCATCCACACGCCCGTGACCGAAAGTCGTTCATTCCGGAGCTCCCGCCGTTGCTCGAGGAAAGTGGCCGCCTCGAGGTGGTCAAAGGGCATCGCTCGGATGCGCTCGGCGCCGACTACAAGCTTTGGATTTCTGACGGCCATACGCCTGGCCTCATGCTCACGGAGATTCCAGGAAAGGACGGGCCGGTCGTGTTCGCAGCCGACCTGATTCCCGGACGCGCGTGGGTTCATTTGCCGATCACGATGGGCTACGATCGCTACCCGGAACGCTTGATCGACGAGAAGACAGACCTGCTGACCCGCTTGCTCGAAGAACGAGGCAGGTTGTTTTTCACGCACGACCACGAGGTCGCGCTTGGACGTCTCGGCCGAGACGAGAAGGGCCGGTTCTTCGCCGAAGAAACCTGGGCCGAGCTGTCGGGCACCACCCTCTGAGCAGCGTGTTACAATCGACCGATGGCCCTCGGCAACGGCGACGCCCCAAAGCGAATCGAAAGCGGCGACGACTACATCGCGAGCCTTCGCGGCCGCAATTTGAAGGTGTTTCTGTTCGGCGAGCTCGTAGACGAGCCGGTCGACCATCCGATGATTCGCCCGTCGATCAACGCGGTGGCGGCGACGTATGATTTGGCGTTGCGCGAGCCCGAAGTGGCAACCGTTGAATCGTCGCTGACGGGAAAGCGGGTGAACCGTTTCCTCCACGTTGCCCAAAGCGCAAGCGATCTGGTCGCGCAGAACATGATGCAACGTAAGTTGGGCCAGAACACGGGCACCTGCTTTCAACGGTGCGTCGGCATGGACGCGTTCAACGCGCTCCATTCGGTGACCTACGAGATCGATGAGAAGCACGGAACCCCCTACCACGAGCGCCTAAATGCGTTCCTAACGACGATGCAGGAGCGCAACTACGTCGTCGGTGGCGCGATGACCGACGTGAAGGGCGACCGAAGCAAGGCGCCACACGAGCAGGCCGATCCGGATTTGTTCGTTCACGTCACCAAGAAGAACGACGAGGGCGTGTGGCTAAAGGGGGCGAAGGCGCACCAAACGGGCTGCATCAACTCGCATTGGATCATCGCGATGCCCACGATGCGCCTCGGCCCAAAAGACGAGGACTACGCGATCGTTGCCGCCTTCCCCGTAGACGCTCCAGGAATCACCTACATCTACGGGCGGCAGTCCTGTGACACCCGCAGCATGGAAGGTGGGTCAATCGATGTCGGCAATGCGGAATTCTCGGGCCAGGAAGCGATGGTCGTGCTCGACGACGTGTTCGTTCCTTGGAGCCATGTGTTCATGCATGGGGAGCACGAGTTCGCTTCGATGCTCGTCGAACGCTTCACCTGCTACCACCGCCGGAGCTACGTCTGCAAGACGGGCGTAGGTGACGTTCTAATCGGCGCAGCGGCTCAGATCGCAGAGTACAACGGCGCCGACAAGGCCTCGCACGTCAAAGACAAGCTCGTGGAGATGACACACCTCAACGAGACGATGTACGCGGCCGGCATCGCTTCGTCACATCAAGCGAAACCGACGAAGTCCGGGTGCTATCTGAACGACGACATGCTCGCTAACGTCTGCAAACACCACGTGACGAAGATGCCGTTCGAGATCGGCCGCCTAGCACAAGACTTGGCGGGTGGGTTGGTGAGCACGGCTCCGTCAGAGAAGGAGCTGACGCACCCCGAGCTCGGCGCGTTGCTCGAGAAGTACCTGAAAGGCCGCGCCGATGTCCCGACCGAGGCCCGCATCCGCATCCTTCGACTGATCGAGAACATGACCATGGGCCGAAACGCCGTCGGTTACCTCACTGAATCTCTTCACGGCGCGGGCTCGCCGCAGGCGCAGCGGATTCAGATTGGCAGGCAGATGGATCTCGCGGCAAAGATGAGCCTCGCCCGCAAGCTAGCTGGCGTCGATCACCGTGACGACGGCTAGCATAGCGTGCCCGGTCGATCCCTAGTCGTTTCGGAGCACGAAGCGGTGAGGGGCGACCCGGCGTCCGCGGCAGCCTACCTGTCGATTCGGGATGGGTCCTCGTTCGTCATCGTGCTTGTCGCGTAAGACCTAGCGGTAGCGCGTCGAATTGAATACGGTACGCACGATGGGGAACCGGGGCATCCGATGGGCGGCTTGTGCATCGCTCGTAACTTGGCTCATCGCCTGCGATCACAACGCAACGGCCGAGCCGCCACAGATCGAGCCACCGCAAATCACTTCGAATGCGGAGCGAGTCGACGACGCGGCATCTCTCGACTCGCGGAGCGCAGCCGCGACACAGGAAGGGCTGCTCATCGGCGAGTACCGCTTGGCCCCGGACGCGGTGATCGATGGGGATACGATCCGCGTCGAGGGCATCGAGAAGTCGATACGCCTTCTCTCGCTCGACACGGAGGAACGCTTTCACGGCAAAGCGGAGCGCGTGGCCGCAACGAAAGACTTCAATCACTACTTGAAGAGCAAGCGTGGCGACACGAAGCGGCCGCGGAAGGCGGGCACGCCCATGGGAGAAGAGGCAACCGAGTTCGCCAAGACTTTCTTCCAAGGCGCAGAGTCCATCCGGCTCGAACGCGATGATCCAAAGGAGATTCGCGGCCATTTTGGCCGAATTCTCGCCTACGCGTTCGTCGAGAAGGACGGCCGCTGGACCAGCTACAACGTCGAGTGCGTCCGCGCAGGCATGAGCCCGTACTTCACCAAGTACGGGTACTCGCATCGTTTTCACAATCAGTTCTCGCATGCCGAAGCAGAGGCGAGAGAAGCCAAGCGCGGCATCTGGAGCCGAACCGCGCGGAGCTACGGCGACTACGTCGAGCGCAAGGCGTGGTGGAATGCGCGCGCCGACTTCATTCGGGCGTTCGAACACGAAGCCAATCGACGGAGCGACTTCATCTTGCTTTCGCACTGGGATGCACCCGATCGGCTCGAGGCGAATCTCGACAAGAAGGTGACCGTCTTGTCGACCGTGGGCCGCATCAGGCACTTCAAAGGCCTCGTGCGGGTCTCACTCGACATGCAACCTGAGCGCCCCTTGCCAATCATCTTCTTCGACAAGGCGGCGTTCGACGAAAGCGAAGTGGCCAACTACGAGCGCGAGCCAGTTCGCATACGCGGCCGGGTCGAGCGGTACACGAAAGGCAGCTACAGCACGCTTCAAATCGTCGTCGACGACGCAGCGCAGGTAACCACGCCAGAGCTTCCGGGCGAGCCTTGACGAAACTCCCGGACTGATCGGCCGATAACCCGCCAAACCAAAACGGCGGGAGGTCGATATGTCGGGGTTGCCAAGTTGCGCGCGCGGATTCGCGTGCCTCTTACTCTCTTTTTGCGCGTGCGGGCAGGAGGCGCTCACAGTCGACTACGGCTGCGGCGACATCGCACTTGGGGATCTCGTGCTGACCGAAGTGCACGCGAATCCCGATGGCCCCGATGCTGACCGCGAGTACATCGAGCTCTTCAACGCCAGTCGAGCGTCGCTTTCGCTCGCGGGCATCACGCTGGTGGCGAGTCGGGCGGACGGCACGAGCCCGAAGAGCCATCGCCTGCTCGAAGGCGTGGTCGATTCGGGAGACTACTTCGTGCTTGGCAACGCCTCGGACGCAACCGCCGTCCAGCACATCGACTACAGCTATGGTGGCGCCCTCGGGAGCCTACGGAACTCCGACGGGAGCGTGTCGCTATGGTGCGGCAACCATCTCGTCGACCGGGTCTCATACGCGCAAACCAAGGATGGTCGGGCGCAAGAGTTCGACGGTGACCTGGCACCCCACCACGAGACCAACGACGACCCGAACGCCTGGTGTGCGACGCCCGAAGGCGTCAGCGGGCTGGAGGATGGTAGCTTCGGGACGCCCGGGCGACGCAACAGCCCATGCTCGACCGCGCCCCTCGAGGGGACCTGCGTAGAAGGCAACACGGCACGCGCGCTGGTGGCCCCACGGGCGGGTCAGGTGCGGCTTACCGAGTGGATGGCAGACCCGGAAGGGCTCGACGCCGACTTCGAATGGGTCGAGGTGGCGTTCGACGCCGAGGTCGATCTCAACGGGTTCGAGCTCGGTCCTTCAACGGACGATCTCGGGGTCGCGGTGGACGGCGGGACTTGTTTTCCGGTCGACGCGGGAGCGCGGGTCGTCTTCGGGGCGAGCCCGGCGGCGGCTCCCCGCGTCGACGCGGAGCTTGGTTTCAGCTTGGGGAACACAGGCAACCGAAGCATCGTGGCTGCGTTCGATGGCATCGTTCTCGACGTCGTGAGCTATGCGGGGACGACTGAAGGAGCGGCGTGGCAAGTCGACGACGACTCCCGGCTCTGCCTCGTCGGGGCATCCAACGAATACACGCCCGGCAATCTCGGCACGCCTGGAAAGCCGAACCCTCCTTGTCCGCCCCGTCTCGAAGAGGGCATGTGCCTCGACGGCGGGACCCCACGGAAGATCGTCAGTCCCTCGGTGGGACAAGCCCACATCTCCGAATGGATGGCGGACCCGGTAGCCGTCGACAACCGTGCGGGAGAGTGGGTGGAAATTCAGGTCGGTGCGGCGGTCGACCTGAATGGACTGACCTTGACGGACCTCACTGCTTCGACGTCCACGTTGCAGAGCGACGACTGCCTCTCCGTGCCGGCTCGCACACCGGTGTTGTGGGCACGCTCGTTCGATCCGTCGGTCAATGGCGGCGTTGAGGACGTTTCCGCCGAGCTCTCGCTCTCGCTAAACAACCGGAGCGAGACGATCACGCTCAGCGTTGGCGCCGAGGTCCTCGATTCGGTGAGCTATGCACGCGCTGAAGCCGGCGCTGCGACCCAGGTGGACCCGCTCGGCAAGGTCTGCTCAGCCACGACTCGCTATGGTGACGGCGATCTCGGCACGCCCGGTTTGCCGAATCCCTGGTGCTTGTAGCGCGCGCGCTCCTCGTCGTATGTGTGGTGCTCCTCGCGCCCCGAAGCGCCGGGGCCGTTCGATACGAGGTGTTCATCGACGTCGAGACCGAGGAAGAGCTCTACGAGCTCCTTTTCACGAGCCAGAATCTCAGAGCGCTCGTTCGACGCGCTGTTGCTCCTTTACCAAACGCGGGTCGAGCTGAATCGAGCGGGCCGCGAGCGGCTCTATCTACTCCCGAATCTCGATTACACGGAGGTCGATCGGATCCTCGCGTATCGCGAAGAAGCGGAGGCGATCCATGCGCTCGGGGATCTGGTCGCTGGGGGCGTTCTCGACCGCACGACCGCCGATTCACTTCGAGCCTTCGTCTCGGTCCGAGCGGTCGGCCGACCGGAAGACCGGGTCGATGGTTTCGTGCGCACACAGCTTCGGTGGACCGGCCGCTACGACCGCCTACCCCCCGCCGCCGCGATCCAGGCGCGCGTGCGAGGCCCCCGAAGCCTCGACTCGGGGTTGGTGGGCACGCTCACCCGCAATCGCATTCGGCGAGCTCGCTGGGACCCCGTGCGAAACGGGTTCAGCGTGGAGTCCGAAAGCGTGCGCTTCGAGGTCCCCAAAGCCTACATCGAATGGGAGGATGACCGATGGGAGATCGTAGCGGGCACCTATCGTATCGGGTTCGGGCAGCGCTTGACCTTCGACGTCACCGACCAGGCGACTCCGAACGGGCTCTTTGGGGACTACGAGCTTCGCCGAGGCAGCGAGCTCGGGCTCCGCTGCCGACGCGCCGCGGGAGAGCTCCGGACGGCGCCGTGCCCAGCAGCCCCGGTGGTGCGCGTGACACCAGACTTCAGATGGACCAACCGCCTCACCGGCATCGGGGCCGGAGCGAAACACCTGCCGCTTGGGCGGGGCTGGCTGCAAGCGCACCTGTGGGGCTCGTACCAGCTCCATCGAATCCCTAGGAGCGAGGTGGTGCACGCAGGCCAGTGCGCCGACCCGCGACAGGACGACGATCCGCGCTGCGCTCCGCCCCCGGTCTACGTGCGAAGCGGGAACGGAAATGCACCCGCACCGAGCGTATCGTATGCCAGTCTGCCGGCCGTCATGGGGGAGGGGCTCGCCGGCGCGAACGCGAGCTACTTCTGGAACGCGCGCACGCACCTCGGTGTCACGGGCTATGGAGCGGTGCCCAAGTGGCGAGTGGACGGGGCGGAGCTCGACTTCCAGGAGCACGCATCGAGGCCGTTCGGCGGCGCCTTCGGAGCGCTCGGTGTCGACGCGGCGGCGGGTTTTCGTCGACAGGACTTCTTGGCAGAAGTGGCGCGGAGCGTCGACCGGTCGGCCGGTGGCAAGGGAGGGTACGGCGCGATCGTGAGGAGTCTAACCACGTTGCCAGCAGGCGAGATCGACGTCTCGGCGAGGTACTACGGGGTTCGCTATGCAAATCCATACGCCCGGCCCATCTCGGCGCCGGACGAGCGCGATGGGCTCAGGGCGCGGGACGAGGCAGGGCTCAGGCTTCGCACGGCCACGGAGCTCGGTCCCCGCCTCGGGCTTCGAACGCTCGGCGATGTATGGCGAAGCCTCTCTTCACGTCGCGTGCATGGTCTGCTCTTCGCTCGAGTCGACGTGCGCATCTCGGGGGCATGGAGCTGGGCGTCGTGGGCGGAGCACCGGAGCGGGTCGCGAAAGACCCTCTGGGCGATGCTCGTCGGCTTCACGCCAATTCGTCGGCTCACGCTCTCTTGGCAGGTCCAGCTGCGATGGCTCGACGCGTCCCTCGCCGCGGTCCGGCGGCAACGAGATTTCGGCGCGGTCTTCAACCTCACGGCGCGCCCGGTGGATCTACTTCGTCTTCGCTTTCGCCTCCGGTACGACGTCGAGGACCTGTTCGACAACCACCGGCTGCCTGAGACGCTTTGGGGCTATCTCGATGCGGCGTTCACCACGCGTGGACGCGACATGTTGCGCCTGCGGTACGATTTTCGTGCTCACCTCGACCTGCGAGAATCGACCCTGCGACGGGTACCCAACCCAGAGCATTGGCTCTCGGTCGAGTACGTGGTTCGGTACTAGCTCGCCTTGCGCTAGAACCATGGGTGACGAGGCGCTAGTCTCCGCAGCGTGGCAAATTTCGGGGAAAAGCTAGAGGCTGCAAGGGTACTCTATCGAGCCGGGATCTTGAAACCGATCCGGCCGGACAAGACGATCCGAATCATCCGGGCCGCGAAGGGATGGGGCCGGTCGCCTGCGATGGGTTTCATTGCGCTGGCGATCCGCCAGCCTGACGTGATCGCAATCATCGACGATGAAGGGACCGCGACATTCGATGCGGTGAACCGACGCTCGAACGCGCTGGCCCGCGGTCTTCGTGAGGCCGGTATCGCTCCTGGGGACGTCGTCGGGGTCATGGGCCGAAACCATCGGCGTTTCGTCGAAACCATCATCGCATGCAGCAAGGTCGGCGCGAACACCGTTCTGATGAACACGATGTTTGCGGCTCCGCAACTCACGGAAGTCGGCGAGCGCGAGCAGGTGACTGCGCTTCTCTACGACGAGGAGTTCGGAAGCCTGCTCGACGGCCTAAGAAGGATGCCTCGATTCGTCATCTACGGCGGAGGAGAGGACCCGAGCATCGAAGACCTGATCGCCGACCATGCGGACGACGACGTCGACCCACCCAACATCGAATCCCGCTTCACGATGCTGACATCGGGCACGACGGGAGCGCCGAAGGGGGCCAGGCGAGGCTCGCCTGAGGGCATGATGCCAATCGCTTCGATGCTTTCGCGGATCCCCTACCGCTCGGGCGAGCGGACCATGATCGCGGCGCCCCTCTTCCACTCATGGGGACTCGGGCAACTACAGCTCGGTCTCGTTACGGGTACGACCTACGTGCTCAACCACCGGTTCGACCCGGAGAGCACTCTGAAGGCGGTCGCCGAACATCAGTGCACGACTCTCGCGGTCGTCCCGGTGATGATGCAGCGAATTTTGGCTCTACCGGACGAAGTGAAGCGCAAGTACGACCTGAGCTCGCTCCGAATTACGGCCGCAAGCGGTTCGGCGTTGCCTGGCCATCTCGCCACCGAGTGGATGGACACCTTCGGCGACAATCTCTACAACTTCTACGGCTCGACCGAGGTGGCGATGGCAAGCGTCGCGACTCCCGAAGACATGCGCGCAGCGCCTGGCACTGCAGGAAAGCCGCCCCTCGGCACCGTCGTGAAGATCCTCGATCAACAGCGGCAACCTGTACCCACTGGGGAGACCGGCCGGATCTTCGTCGCCAACTCGATTTCGTTCGAGGGATACACCAGTGGCGACGACAAGGAGCGGTTCGATGGGTTCGTCAGCAGCGGCGATGTCGGTCACTTCGACGAAGGCGGTCGGTTGTTCGTCGATGGTCGCGACGACGACATGATCATTTCGGGCGGCGAGAACGTCTTTCCCCGCGAAGTCGAAGACCTAATCGCGGGCCGGGACGACGTCGAGGAAGTCGCGGTGATCGGTGTCAGCGATCCCGACTGGGGCCAACGTCTCAAGGCGTTCGTCGTCCTCAAGCCGAATGCGATGCTCGGCGAGAACGAGGTGAAGGCCTACGTGAAGCAACGCCTGGCGAGCTACAAGGTCCCCCGCGAAGTCGCCTTCATCGACGCCCTCCCCCGCAACGCCACGGGCAAGGTCCTCAGAAAGCAACTGAGTTAGGGAACTTCAGGGCGGCTAGGCTACTTCTTGTTGGCCTTGCGCTCGGCGACCTCGGCCTGGACCCTCTCCACGATGTTCCGGGGCGCAGGCGCGTAGTTCTTGAACTCCATCGAGAACTGGCCGCGGCCAGACGTGGCGGAGCGAAGATCACCGATGTAGCCGAACATCTCGCTGAGCGGGACGTCTGCCTTGATGCGGACGTTTGTGTGGCCCTTCTCCTGCGAGTTGACGATCCCGCGGCGGCGGTTGAGGTCGCCGATGACGTCGCCGACATTGGCGTCGGGCACGAAGACGTCGACCTTCATGATCGGCTCGAGGAGCTGAGGCCCTGCCTTCGGCATGGTCTGGCGGAAGGCGGCTCTCGCGGCCGTCTCGAACGCCATTTGCGAGGAGTCGACCGCGTGGAACCCGCCGTCGGTGAGAGTGAGCTTGAAGTCGAGGAGAGGGAAGCCACACAGCGGGCCCTCCTCCTTCATGACCTTGAAACCCTTCTCGACGGAGGGAATGTACTCCTTGGGAATGTTGCCGCCCGTGATCTTCGACTCGAAGACGAAGCCCTCACCGGGCTCGGCGGGCTCGATCGTGTAGTCGATCTTGGCGAATTGACCCGATCCACCGGTCTGCTTCTTGTGCGTGTAGCTGTCAGAGATCGGCTTGGTGACCGTCTCGCGGTAGGCTACCTGCGGCGCGCCCACATCGACTGCTACGCCATGGCTTCGGCGCAGGATGTCGACCTTGATGTCGAGGTGAAGCTCGCCCATCCCCTTGAGGATCGTCTCGCCCGACTCCTGATCCACTTCGACGCGGAACGAGGGGTCCTCGGCGATCATCTTGCCGAGCGCGGTGCCGAGCTTCTCGCTGTTGGCCTTGTCCTTCGTGCTGACCGCAACGGAGATGACCGGATCGGGGAAGACCATGGGCTCGAGGGTCGCCGGATTCTTCTGGTCAGCGAGCGTGTTTCCGGTACGCACGTCCTTGAGGCCTACCATCGCGACGATGTCGCCCGCTTGGACGGTATCGACGATGGTGCGGTCGTCGGCGTGCATCTCGACCATGCGTCCGATGCGCTCGTTCCTGCCGGTGAACGTGTTGACCAGCGTGTCGCCTTTGTTGATCGTACCGGAGTAGACCCGTACGAACGTCAGCGCACCAAAGCGGTCGTCCATGATCTTGAACGCAAGCGCGCGGACGGGCCGCTCCGCGTCGACGATCGCAAACTCGCCCGTCTCGTGCCCCTCGATGTCGACCTCGGGCTGCGGAGGAACTTGTGTCGGGTCCGGCAGGTAGTCGACCACGGCATCGAGCACGAGCTGAATGCCCTTGTTCTTGAATGCCGAGCCACAGTAGGTCGGGAAGAAGACGAGGTCGCGGGTGCCCTTGCGGATGCACTTCTTGATCGTCTCGAGATCAGGCTCTTGCCCCTCGAGGTACTGCTCCATCGCTTCGTCGTCCTGCTCGACGGCGCTCTCAATGAGCTCGAAGCGGTACTTTTCCACGAGCTCCTTCATATCCTCCGGGACTTCCTGAACCTCGTAGTTCTCGGGCAGGCCGGTGTCGTCCCAGACGTATGCCTTCTGGGTGAGCAGATCGACGACGCCGACGAACTCCGCCTCGGTCCCGATCGGCAGGACCATGACCAGCGGCTTCGCGTCCAGCACGCCCTTGATCTGATCGAGGACACGGTAGAAGTCCGCCCCGAGCCGGTCGAGCTTGTTGACGAAAATCAGGCGGGCAACCTTCGATTCGTTGGCGTACCGCCAGTTGGTCTCCGACTGCGGCTCGACGCCGCCCGAACCGCAGAAGACGCCAACACCGCCGTCCAGCACCTTCAAGGAGCGGTAGACCTCGATGGTGAAGTCGACGTGACCCGGCGTGTCGATGATGTTCAGCTGATGGTCATTCCAAAAGCAGGTCGTCGCCGCGGACTGAATCGTGATCCCGCGCTCCTGCTCCTGCTCCATGAAGTCGGTGGTCGCCGCACCGTCGTGGACCTCGCCGATTTTGTGGATCTTGCCGGTGAGCTTGAGGATACGCTCCGTGGTCGTCGTCTTGCCGGCGTCGACGTGGGCGAAGATGCCGATGTTTCGGTACTTGCTGAGATCTTTCATTCTTTTGCTCGTCTAAATGCTCGCTTGGCCACGCGCCGGATACCGCGAAAGCCCGCGTTTGCAAGCCCACGCCCCCGAGCGCAGAGAATTCCGAGGAAAACAGGTGGAAACCGGGCCGGACTACCAGTCTTCTTTGAATGGGCGCACGTCGATCTCGAATGTCCACGCCGCCTTGGACTGCGTCGCGAGATGATAGACCGTCTCGGCGATGTCACTCGGACGAAGCGAGCCCTCGTCTGCGCTCTGCTCGTCCGTCCCGATCATGCCATCCACGATGACCACGGCCACGTGAATCCCTTCGGGGCCGAGTTGACGGGCAAACGACTGCGCCAGGCTTCGCTGCGCGGCCTTGGCTTGAGCAAAGGCCGCCGTGAACGGCTTGCCCCGAAGGGAGGCAGTCGCACCGGTGACGATGATCGCCCCGGCCCCCTTCTTGCGCATCGGCCCAACCACTTCGCGAGTGCTCTGGAGAAGACCCCGGACGTTGATCTGCCAACCTTTTTCGAAGGCCTCATCAGGCACCGCGTCGAACAGACCAAATTGACCTGAGCCGGCGTTGTACAAGAGCACATCGACGTCGCCGAGGTCCTCGCGAACCTGTGCGAACGCCAACTTGACGGCAGCGGGATCAGTCACGTCGCAGGCATAGGCTTTGCCCTCGAGCTCCTCCGCCAGCTTGCTCGAGTAGTCTGTCGAGCGAGAAAGGAGGGCGACTGCATAGCCCTCCTCGGCAAAGCGAGTCGCAAACGCCCGCCCGTTCTTCGGTCCAACCCCAATCACGACACATACCGGTTTGCTCATTTGCTGCCCTTAGAGCCCGGCGCAGAAAAGCCCAGGGGCTCGACGGCTTCTAGGTCGATGGATGTCTACTGGCGGCGGACCCTAGCGACCGGAAGCATCCCGTTCGGCTTTCAGTGTCTCCACTTTGCGCCGCAGGGTGTCTCTAAAATCATTGGAGGCATCATCGGTGAGTGCAATGGCGGTTTGATAGGCACGCAACGCCGGGCCCGTGCGCCCTAGCTGCTCGAGCGCGCGTCCGGCGAGCGCATAGGCGCGCCACGAGGTGGCATCGAGCGCGAGCGACTTGTTGAGCTCCGCGAACGCCGCCTCGGGGTCTTCGGCAACCCACAAGAGGTACTCGCCGCGCTCCGCGTGGTGGAACGCCGTCTGTGCGGTGGCAGCGAGCGCTCGACCCCATGCATCGAGCTCGGCACGTCGCGCCTCCCGCTCTTCGGTCGGCGCGAACCAGCGAATCGCGGTCGCGAGCACCTCCGGATCATCAGGCTCCACCTCGAGGGCACGCGCGAGCCAGCGTTGCCCCTCTTCGTGGCTGCCGCTGTCCGAGTGGAACGCAGCGAGGTGCAGCATCACGTCGACCGACGAGGGCGCGATCTCCGCCGCGAAGTCTAGGTGCTTCCGAGCCTCGGCCATGTTCGCTCCCGAAGACCAACCGTGCAGGCGCGCCCACAGCAGCGCGACATCGTCCTGCGACATCGGATGCACAGAGGGATCCCGGGGCGCGGCGATCTCGATGGGGCGCGACATCATCTTGTAGTCGGTGTCGAGGTAGTCGCGGTAGCGCGCCCCCACGTCGACGCCGTAGAACGCGCCGTCCCAGGCACGGTCATCGTCCTCGCCTTCGGCAAGACGCGTGAGGTAGGTCTTGAATCGGCGATGCAGAGTTCGATCGCCGAACTGAAGGAGGTGAACGGCGTGCCACGAGCCAGCGTAGTGCGCGGTGGTCTGACGCAGATCGGCGGCCGACCGGCTTCTTCCGAGGAAGAAGAATGCCTCCGGCCCGAGGGTGCGGAGCTCATCGAAGTCCGGCGCCATTCGCGAAGGAAGCATCCATACCTCCGCTCCGTTCACGAAGACCGGATAGATGTCGAACATCGGCTCGACATTGGTCATGGGAACGAAGCCGTAGGCGGGCATCCCCAGGACCAACTCCCCGTCGCGAACTCGCGCAGTCTCGTAGAAGGACGCCATGCCCTCGTGAAGCCAGGGGCGCGCGCCGGGGAAACAGAGAGCCACGGCCGCATGAGTCAGCTCGTGGGCGAAGAGCTGTGTGCTCTTCATCGCCTCATTTCGAACGATCACGTACTGCGTGTTCGAATCGAGCAGGCTGCTCGGAGGACGCACCGTGAGACCCGCGACGTAGCGCCGATAGAGGCCCTCCATGTCCTGTGCGTCCTTGAGCAGCACGAGCTCCATGGGCACGTTGCTCCGCTCGAAGGCACAAGGAAGCTCGTTCTCCGCGATCGCGCTCCTCAGGCGCTGCCACTTCTCGGCGAGCTCCACCGCTAGGTCGGCTCTCACGTCCGTTCGGATGATGAGATCTTCGGTCTCGACCCGCACCCAGTCGAGGGTGCCGGCGCCAGGATGCTTGCACGCCCCCAGGAAGAGCAGGACCGAAGCCAGTCCGCAGAACAAGCACCTCTTCATTGGACCCGCGTGATACCATAGGAGGCGCGAATCGTGCACCGCTAGCGGTTGGCGATCGCTTCCGCGAGCGCAACCAAACGCTTGGCGTTTTCGACGTGGAGGTTCTCGATCAGCTTCCCATCGACGACCAGCACGCCCTTGCCCTCTGCTTCGGCGGCCGCGTGGGCCTCGATGATGCGGCGGGAGAAATCGACCTCGGCGGCGGAGGGCGCGAAGGCCTCGTTGGCCGGGGCGATCTGCTTCGGGTGGATCAGGGTCTTGCCGTCGAAGCCAAGCTCGGCGCCTTGCACACACGACTCCCTGCACCCGTCATCGTCCGAAAGGTCGAGATAGACGCCGTCCATAATCGCGATTCCCGCAGCGCGCGCCGCTAGGAGACAAATGCCGAGCGAGGTGATCATTGGCAAGCGCATCGCGGTGTGTCGTGCGTGAAGATCCTTCGCGAGGTCAGACGTCCCCATCACGAAACCGCCGAGGCGTGGAGTGGCATCCGCGATCTCTTCGGCGCGCAGCATGCCGCGCGGCGTCTCCATCATGCACCAGATCGCCATCCCGTCAGGAGCGCCGGCGGCGTCGATCACCGCTTCCGCCTGACGCACCATGTCGGCACTGTCGACCTTGGGAAGCAGCACCGCGTCGGCACCGGATTGGGCGGCAGCAACGAGGTCATCGTACCCCCATGGTGTGTTCAGGCCATTGGCACGGACGAGGATCTCGCGGTGGCCGTACCCACCCTCTTTGACCGCGGCGACCACCTGTTCACGCGCGATCTGCTTTGCGTCCGGGGCGACTGCGTCCTCGAGGTCGAGGATCAGGGCGTCGGCATCTAGGCCTCGACCCTTCTCGAGTGCCCGAGCATTGGAGCCGGGCATATACAACATGCTTCGTCGGGGGCGATGCTTCGTGCTCATCGTGTCACCTCTCAGAACTGGTAGGCCGCGCGGAGATCGGAATCCTTCTCGGCCAGATTGCGGGCGAGATCCACCATCACCTGGCACTGCTTGTAGGTGGCGTCGTCCTGCATCTTGCCGTCGATCATCACAGCGCCCGTCCCGTCGCCCATCTCTTCGATGACGCGCTTCGCCCAAAGCACTTCGTCGACCGGTGGGCTGAACACCTTCTTCGCAATGTCGATCTGCACGGGGTGGAGCGACCATGCGCCGACGCATCCGAGGAGGAACGCGTTTCGGAACTGGTCTTCGCAGGCAACCGTGTCGCGAATGTCGCCGAAGGGCCCGTAGTACGCGAAGATCCCATTGGCGACACACGCGTCGACCATACGCGCGATGGTGTAGTGCCAGAGGTCCTGCTGAGCCGTGGCTCGGGGCGCCTCGGCGTCGTCTGGATTCGGGTCCTCACGAACGAGGTAGCCTGGGTGGCCGCCGCCGACGCGAGTCGTCTTCATGCGCCGCGATGCCGCGAGGTCGGCCGGGCCGAGGCTCAGGCCTTGCATGCGCGGGCTCGCACCCGCGATCTCCTCGACGTTGGCCACACCGAGGGCCGTCTCTAGAATCGCATGCACGAGGATCGGCCGTTTCACGCCGCCGCGGGCCTCGAGCTGAGCGAGCAAGCGATCGACGAAGTGGATGTCCCAGGGCCCCTCGACCTTGGGAACCATGATCACGTCGACCTTGTCGCCCACCTGCCCAACGATCTCGGTCACGTCGTCGAGAAACCATGGGCTGTCCAAGCTGTTGACGCGGGTCCAGAGCTGGCAGTCGCCGAAGTCGTTGTCCTTCGCGATTTGGATGAAGCCCTCGCGCGCCGCGACCTTGTTGTCGGCTTGGACCGCGTCTTCGAGGTTGCCGAGGAGCACGTCGCACTTCGCCGCGATGCTCGGCGCCTTGGCCGCCATCTTGGGATTGCTCGGGTCGAAGAAGTGGATCATTCGCGATGGCCGAAACGGGATCTCACGAGCGGGCTCGGGCGCCCCGATGGCCATGGGCTTGAAGAAGTCCCTGGGGTTTCGCATAGCGCGCTAGGCTTAGGGTCATTTTGGGCAGATGCAAAGCGTCCGAGAAGGCTCTAGAAAGGAGCGCATGGAAATCGGGATGAACCTGCCGGTGATGGCTCCAGGCCTCGACCGGGACACCTTTTTGAAGTGGTGCGAGCGCATCGACGCCGGCGTCTTCGCGAGCCTGGCCGCGGGCGAGCGGATCTCTTTCTACAACCCTGACATGACGGCCGCACTGGCGGCTGCCGCGGCGCTCACCCGGCGGGTGAAGATCGTCAGCGGCGTGTTCGTTCCGATGCTTCACCACCCGGTGATGCTGGCGAAGCAGCTTGCGACGATCGACGTGTTGTCCGGCGGGCGCTTCGTCGCAGGGCTCGGCGTCGGCGGACGCGAGCAGGACTACCAATCGGTCGACGCTCCGCTCGGTCATCGTCTCACACGGCTCGCGAAGAGCGTCGAGACGATGCAGAGCGTGTGGCGCGGTGAGCCCGTGGTCGAGGGCGCGTTTCCGGTAGGCCCTGCGCCCGTGCAAGAAGGCGGACCAAAGCTACTCGCGGGGTCGTTGATGGTCGAGTCAATCCAGGCGGCGTCGAAATGGGCCGATGGGCTATGCGGCTTCAGCTTCGGCCCTTCGCCCGCCGAGATGGAACTGCAATTCAACGCGGCACGGAGCGCATGGAAAGAGCGCGGCCGGCCGGCGCCGTGGCTCGGCACCGGATTCTGGTACGCGCTCGGCCCGAACGCGCGGGAACAACTCAACGACTACCTCGAGCGCTACCTCAACTTCATGGCGCCCGTCGCGCGCGAGAACGTGAAACAGATCTGCATCGCGACGACCCCCGAAGCGCTCAAAACCGCCGTTCAGCAGGCCAAGGACGCAGGCGCGGACGACGTCTTGCTCGTGCCGACGACGTCCGACCCCGACGACGTCCATCGCGTCGCCGACATCCTCGCTTAGCCGCTACTGCACCAGGATGCAGCACCCGGTCAGGCAGAATCCGCCCGCTGGACATGGCGGATCGCCGGGAAGCCCACAGGCCTGTACGCCGGAGCTGCAGCGGTCGCTGCTTCCGCCTGTGCCACCGCTGCCGCCGCCGCCACCCATGCCGCCGCTACCACCGGTGCCTGGGAAGCAGTCCGCAGGAATCTCGGTCTTGCCGAGGCAGAGCTCGCAGCGCCCGCAGGTGTTGAGGCAATCTTCGTTCGGTGTGCACGGCTTGCACAGCTCCGGGTTGGTTGCATCCGCGAAGGTGCACGTACCATTGTTCTGCTCCTCCGAGCCGAGGTAGACGTAGCTGGCACCTTCGTCGAGCGTGCAGCAGCCAAAGCAGTCGCAGCCATTTGGCGTCAGTGGACCGCAGAGCGGAAGGCAAGTCTCGGGCTGTGGTTCCGCGCAGATGCCCAGTGCGGGTGTTGTGGACGGACACTGGGGCACCGGCGACTCTTCGTAGCAGCTATAATCCCAGCAACAGTCGCCGCCTCCGCAGCCGTTCCCGCCGTCGAAGTAACAATCGGCTTGGCACTGATTGCCAGTCGTTCCCGGCGTGCCAGTGGTGAGGACAGGCCCCTCGGTGTTGTCGCACGGGCCGAGGCACTCCGGATCCTTGTCATCGATGAGCCCATCGGGGACCTCGTCGTTGTCTATACAGTCGCCGCACTCATAAAGTTTCCCGTCAGGGCACCGTGCCTCGAAACATCCGCCGACTGCCCCGCCAACGCCGGCACTGCCTCCAGACCCGACGCTTCCCCCGGTGCCGGTCATCCCCCCGATGCCGGCTGCTCCACCATTGCCGGCATTTCCGCCCGCTCCGGTACCTCCTGTGCCGCTACGGTTGTCGCCGGCCGAGTCGCCACTACAAGCAGCGAGAGCCAAGCAACAGAGGACGCACAACGAGAAAGCAAAATTCTTTTGGAACTGCATTTTTCTAGTTTAGGCAATGCCGACGGGGCCGGCCAAAGATTTTGCGACGACCCTGGGCACGCCACGCCGACCCCTCTGCATGGTATAAGCCCCGAGCTGAGGAGGTATGCAGATGAGGGCCGTAATTATTGCGTTTTTTGTACTGGGGGCATTCGTCGGGGGCCTGGCGGTGTTCGGCACCGGATCGGTTTCTGCGGACCGTCCACCCAAGAAGAGCCAATGGCAGTACCAGTGCTTCGAAGCCGACGGCGTCACTCAGGTCACCGCGCGCTCCAACAAGATGGGGGAGGAGGGCTGGGAGCTCGTGACGTCTGCCGGCACCAAGTCCGAGACCCTCTGGTGCTTCAAGCGCCCGCTCTGGAAACCGTAGGCTCCCGGACCGCAAGCGGGGAGGCAAGGCGATGAGAGCCGTACCGCCCATCCGAGTGCGCGCGCTGAACGAACGCGAGCTCCGAGGCGGCGACTACGTCCTTTATTGGATGGTCGCCGTTCGACGCCCGCGCTGGAGCTTTGCCCTCCAGCACGCCTCTGCGCGCGCCGCGGAGCTCGGCAAGCCGCTCGTCATCCTGGAGGCTCTCCGGGTCGGCTACCCGTGGGCCAGCGATCGACTTCATCAATTCATCCTCGACGGCATGCGGGCCAACCACGGGTGGCTTTCCGAGAGGAACGCCGTCTACTATCCGTACGTCGAGCCGGAGCACGGTGCGGGCCGCGGCTTGCTGGCCGCCCTGGCTGAGAACGCATGCCTCGTCGTCAGCGACGACTACCCCGCGTTCTTCATCCCAAGGATGCAACGCGCCGCGGCCGATCGAATCGATGCCCGGCTCGAAGTCGTCGACGGCAACGGTCTGCTTCCCCTCCGGGCCGCCGACAAGGTGTTCAGCCGAGCATTCGACTTTCGGCGCTTCCTCCAGAAGACACTCCCGGCACACCTGGGGGAGCAGCCACTCGAAGACCCTCTCGTCGATCTTCCGCCGCCGCCCAATGGTTTCGAAAGCGAGCTGAGGTCGCGATTGAAGACTTGGCCGGAAGCCTCGAGGGCGGTGCTCGCAGGGGACACACTCGCGACGCTCCCCATCGACCACAGCGTGCCACCGGCTGACTTCGAAGGGGGCTTCGAGGCCGGCGAGCAACGGATGTTCGACTTCCTCGACGGCTCCTTCAACCGCTACGCCGAAGATCGCAACCACCCGGATGACGGCTCCGCGAGCGGCCTTTCTCCCTGGCTGCACTTCGGCCACGTCTCTACCCATCAGATCTTCCACGAGATCGCGAGCAACGAGGGCTGGTCGGTCGACCGCCTCGCCGCCAAGCCCAAGGGCGCGCGCGCCGGGTGGTGGGGGATGAGCGAGAACGCCGAAGCCTTCCTAGACGAGCTGGTGACCTGGCGCGAGGTCGGTTTCAACATGTGCGCGCACAACCCTCACTTCGATCAGTACGAATCGCTCCCCGAGTGGGCGCGAAGGAGCCTTGCGGAGCACGAAGGCGACCCGCGCCCACACTTGTACACGGGCGAGGAGCTCGAACAGGCGGATACGCACGACCACGTCTGGAACGCAGCGCAGATGGAGCTCGTTCAGACCGGACGCATGCACAACTACCTCCGCATGCTCTGGGGCAAGCGAATCCTGGAGTGGTCCCCCACGGCCCGCGACGCGCTGGCCACCATGATCGAATTGAACAACAAGTACGCCGTCGACGGCCGCGATCCAAACAGCTACTCCGGGATCTTTTGGGTCCTCGGTCGCTACGACCGCGCGTGGGGCCCGGAGCGCCCGATCTTCGGGAAGATCCGCTACATGAGCTCGGCAAACACCCTGAGAAAGCTTCGAATGAGCGACTATCTAGCTCGCTTTGGCGGGCAAGCTGAGCTATTTGATTGAGCGTAAGGCGACCCGGGCACATGTCGTTCTTGGATGATCCACAAGTCAGGCGAAACGTAGATCGCCTCCCCATCGAGTTCGACGACTACGGTTTCGATCGGTTCGGCCTTTCGAAGAAGGCGCTCGTCCGCGCGTACTCGCCGATGGCGCTGATGTACCGGCGCTATCTCAAGGTCACCGCGTTCGGGCTGGGGAACGTGCCGGCGAAAGGTCGGGCGCTCGTGGTGGCCAATCACTCGGGAGGGCTCGGCGCCGATGCGGCCATGATCTTCAGCTCGTTGTTGCTCAACGACGAAGCGCCCCGGCTCGGCCAAGGCATGGCCGATTACTTCCTCACTCGATCTCCGTTCTCGGGCCCGGCCCTCACTAAGCTAGGGCATCTTACTGGCCTCCCGGAGCATGGCGAGCAGCTGCTCAACGACGAGCGCTTGCTGGTCGTGTTTCCCGAGGGCGCGCGCGGCGCCGGCAAGCTCTACAGAGATCGATACAAGCTCGTGCGTTTCGGCACCGGCTTCATGCGGCTCGCCCTCAAGATGAGCGCGCCGATCATCCCCTGCGCTTTCATCGGCGGCGAGGAGTCGTTCCCGCAGCTCTTTCACATCAAGTGGCTGGCGAAGCTCGTCGGCGGGCCTTTCGTGCCGGTGGCGCCGCAATTGGTCTACTTCCCACTTCCGGTCGCCTGCCAAGTCTACTACGGCCCGCCCATGCGCTTCGATGGGGATGGGTCGGAGCCCGACCACGTCATTCAGCAATACGTCGACGACGTGCGGCACTCGATGGAACGCCTCATCAGCAGCGGGCTCGACGCTCGCCCTCAGGCCTTCATGTTCGAGCGCATGCCCGATCCGGAGAAAGAACGCAGGCCATGAAGATCTTGATCACCGGTATCAGCGGGACGCTGGCGCGCGGCGTGGCGTACCGGCTCACGCGGCGCGGGCACAAGGTCATCGGCATCGACCGCCGCCCGTGGCCCGACGTACCCGAGGGCGTCGAAATGCATCAAGCCGACATCCGGAAACGACCCGCCGAAGACGTCTTCCGCATCTCGAAGCCCGACGCGCTCATCCACATGGCCACCGTGACGCACTTCACGACCGAAACCGAGGAGCGCTACCGCATCAACCTCGGCGGCACGCGAAAGCTCTTCGAGTACTGCCACGAGTACGGCGTAAAGCAGGCGGTCTTCGTCGGCCGCCACACCATCTACGGCGCCACACCCGACTCGCCGCTCTATCACACCGAGGACGAGCCTCCGCTCGCAGGCGCCGCGTTCAAGGAGCTCGCCGACCTCGTCGCGGCGGACCTCTACGCGGGGAGCGCTCTTTGGCGTTGGCCGGAGCTCAACACCGCGGTCCTTCGGCTCTGCTACTTCCTCGGCCCGAGCCGTGGCGGCACGCTCGCCGGCTTCCTCTCGAAGAGCAAGGTGCCGCTCGTCATGGGCTTCGATCCGCTCTACCAACTCATGCACGAATGGGACGCCGAAGAGGCGATTACGCTCGCGGTAGAACGGCAGCTCCGCGGCGTTTTCAACGTCGCAGGTCCGCCGCCCGTCCCTCTTTCGACCGTCTGCGAGGCCACGGGCAAGCGGGCGATTCCGATTCCGGAGCCCCTCTACCCGACCGTCCTCGGTCGCTTCGGCTTCCCGTACCTCCCGCCGAACGCGATCGCCCACGTGAAGTACCCGATCGTCATCGACAACTCCGCTTTCGTCGAAGCCACCGGCTTCGAGCCACGCTACACGGCCAAGCAGACCATGGAAGGGTTCCGCTGGAACTAGGCTCTAGTTCGCGGAAGGATTGACCGCAGCTTCGCAAGCTTCCTCGTCGTAAGGAGGCGTACACGGAACGTAGGGGCCCTCGCCTTCTTCCTCGAAGTGGCTCTCGAGCGGCTCATCGTCGTTGAGCAGATTCTCGACGTAGTCGCGTAGGTTCATGTCGCCGATCTCGCTGCCGAGCCACGCGAGCGCGCCAAAGTCGTTCTGGAAGAGGTCGAGCGCTTCGCCGATGGAGACATCCTCGAATCCCGGAACCGTCACGCAGTGACTGCTGTTGGTGTTTCGCCAAAACGGCAGGTAGTAGCCCAGGTTGCTCTTCCCATCGTACTGGCTCCGCAGCAGCGCGATGTCGTCCCACCACAGGGTGTGCACCGCGGAGCGGTCGAGGGAGAGATCCTGATCGAGCCCCAAACCCGAGTCCTCCGCGAATGGCACGATCGGCTTGACCGTCTCCGGGTTCTCGCGTGTCCAAAACCGCTCGTAGGAGTAGAGCGAGAAGTTGTAGTCGAGCCGAAACATCGTCGTCGCGAAACGATCCTCGGGAAACTCCTCGGCGAGTACCGCGCTCAAGGCACCGAAGTCCCCGGCAAGTCGCTCCGACTGCGGCGCCTCGGCGATCAAGGCGTCGGCATCCCAGACGTCTCGAACCTCTTGATGTAGGAGGAACGACCGTGAGGTCGGCTCGACGCTGGGGTAGATCGGCCCGGAGTCGTCGAGCAGGTAACCCTTCTGCACGCCCTCGATGCCGGTGCGCAAGAAGTAATAGTTGACGATCGCGCCGGCACCGCCTGCGCTGCAGCCCCCGACGAACATCTTCGGCACAGTGCGGAACATGTCATTCAGCATCTCGGTCATCTTAAGCACGTTGGTGTGCCCCTGATGCGCGAACACAGCATCCTCTTCGATCCCATCGGGGTCTTCGTACGTGTTCGTCACGGAACCCGAGTAGACGTCGCCCGTGCAGTAGGGAACGAAGACCTTGTTCCAATCGGCCATGGGGCTCACATCGGGGTCATCATTCATCAGCGGATAGATCTGGTTCACGTTAATCGTGAGTCCTGCGACCTCGGCATGGTTGTTCGCGTAGTCGTCGGGCAAGCCGTTGGGGTTGGCCGCGCCGCGCGCGCCACCCGAGACACAACTCTCGTAGTCCCAGCAGCCGCCTCCACCCATGAAGAACACGATGACGTTGTCCGACGTTTCGGAGAATTCGACGTAGAAGGCGTACGGACTGCCATCACTGCAAACCGCGCCTTCAGGCTCGTACTTCACCCACGTGCCGAGCTCGGGGGGCTCGAACCCGGAGCCCGCTCCGCCACCGATACCGCCCGTACCCGCCGCGCCGCCACTGCCAGCCGCTGCGTTGCTGTCGCTGCCGCACCCGGCAATGAGCGAAGCAAAAACCAAGCTACAACCAAGAAAACTAAGAAGAGTTCGAAAAATCATGGCGTTAACGGTATCACCGAATCGCGGGCGGTCTAGCCCTGTTTCTTCCGCACTCGATCGACGGGGTGGTAATTTCTGAACTAGATGGAACCTCCCGACGCACCGCCGCCTCAATCAGACCCGATCGAACCGCGACCTGCAGAGCCCGCTTTCCCGCTGACGCGCAGCGACTACAACCTTTCTGACCTCCTGTCGCGCGCGTCGGAAGCCTGGTCGCGTGACCTCGGCGCGTGGGTGCTCGCGATGCTCCTCTACCTGCTCATTGGTGTCGGCATCCCGATGATGCTTGGCTTCTTCTCCGGCTTCGTCCTCGGGTTTGAAGGCTCCGACTCCGATTGGTCTGGGGTTCGCATGTTCATCGAGGGCGCTGCGCAGATCATCCAGCTCGTGCTCGGCGCGATCTTCACGCTTGGGTTCTGGGCGATGGCACTTCAAGGCCTTCACGGTGAGCCCGCACGAGTTGGCGCCTTGTTCAGTCAGCTCTCGAAGATTTGGAAGTACATCCTGCAGTCCCTCGTGCTCGGGATCGGGCTCATTCTGATCGTCGCCCCGATCCTTCTCATCATCTTTTTGGCATTCGTCGGCCCGGTCGATCGATCGACACCGATGTCGGAGATCATGGAGAGTGCTGGCATGCCGCTGGCGATCACGGCGCTCGTCGCGGCCCCGTTCTACATCTACGTACTCCTCGGGCTCCTCTTCGCGCAGGTGGAGCTGGCCTTCAACGACGACGCCGGACCGATCGACGCGATCATCTACGCGTGGCGCATCGCGCGCGGCAAGCGTTGGAGCATCCTTGGCGTGACGCTCATTGGCGCGTTGATCCTGTCGGGCTCCATGATGCTATGCGGTATCGGCGTGCTCTTCGGCGCTCCCTTCGCCACGCTGCTGGCCGGCGCGCTCTACCTCGCGCTTCGGCAAGGCGCTGACGTGCCCCGAGCCAACACGGCGACGACCCTCGGCCGACGCTACTGACCGCGCGGCCCACGAAACTGGCACGCAGCTTGCGTTATTTGCCCCTGAGCGCTCGAACGCTGTGCCAGACTGCGCCTATCCCGCAGAAAGAATGACAGACATGTCGCGACTTCTCCTTGCCCTCGCCTTAGGGTCGGTCCTCTCCGTGGTCCTCTCATTTGCCTCCCTCCCCGCGCACGCCTGTGGCGGGCTTTTTTGTTCCGCGGCGGCACCGGTCAACCAAGCCGCCGAACGGATCATCTTCTCCAAGAACGTCGACGGGACGGTCACTGCGGTGGTCCAGATTCAGTACGACGGGCCGTCCGAGGAGTTTGCCTGGGTGCTGCCCGTCCCGGGCGTCCCCGAGGTCGAGGTGTCGTCTGACCTCGCGTTCACCCGCCTCCAGCTCGCGAGCAACCCTCAGTACAACCTGAGCACCCAAGTCGAGGGTCGCTGCCACGAGCGGGGCATCCTCAACGCGAGCGGCTCGCGAGACGCCGGAGTTCCGTCCGGCGCGGGCGGAGCGGGCGGAGCGGGCGGCCGCTCGGTCACCATCCTCGCGGAGGGCAACGTCGGTCCCTACGACTACGTCGTCATTCTACCCGAGTCCTCCTTCGATGAGATCGGAGACGTGGCGGTCGAGTGGTTGCTCGAGGAAGGCTACGACGTCGTACCGCCGGGCGGCGACCCCGCGACCGTCTCGGCCATGCTGGGCTCCTATCTCGAAGGGGGCATGAACCTCATCGCTTTTCGACTGACCAAGGGCAACGACGAAGGCACGATTCGGCCGATCCGCATCACCTACGAAACCGATCAGCCCATGATCCCGATTCGCCCGACTGCGGTAGCGGCCAACGACGACATGGGTGTGATGGTCTGGGTGCTCGGCCAGAGCAGAGCTATTCCAGTCAACTACCGTTCGCTCCACCTCAACGAGGCCTTGATCGATTGGCTGACCTTCGGGAGCAACTACAACGCGGTCGTGATCGAAGCCGCAAACCAAGCCGGCGGGCAGGGATTCGTGACCGAACGGGCGGGTCCGAGCAGCGACTACGAAGACGTCATCGTCCGCGAGTGGGAACGGCGAGATTGGGATCGGCTCTTGCTCGACGCTCCGGCGTTGACGCCGGAAGAGGTCGCGATCCGAAGCCTTCAGTTCTCGGCTTGGGATGGCTATCAAGAAGTCCTCGAGGACTTCCTCGCACCTGGTGAGGTGCAAGCACTGCTCGAGTGCCCTGGCTGCGGCCAGCCGCTGAGCCCGTTCGGCACGACCGCATTCCTCGACGCGCTCGAGACCGACGTCATCGAGCCCATGTTCGACACGGAGGAGCTCGTCGCCTCGTTGCCGTACACGACGCGCTTCTACACGACTTTGTCGGCGCCCGAGATGGACCTCGATCCACTGTTCGACTTCAACCCCGATCTCGAGGCGGTGGCGAACGTGCACAGCGCGACTCGCTACATCGAATGCAGCCCCGCGATCCCAATCAGCGCAGCCCCGTCGCGAGTCGAGCTCGAAGACGGACGGGTGGTGCGGTTGAAGGCGGGCGAGCCTTGGCCGTTCGATGTCGGCGCGGACGACGCCCCTCCGGCAAACGCGATGGTGGCCCAGCTTTCGACGAAGGGCCCGGGCACAATCATCACGGACAACAGCGCAGCGATCGACGAAGCGCTCAACCGACTCAACGACCAGGTGCCCGCGCCGCCGAGCCCGAGCAGCGGCGGTTGCGCAATCGGCCCCGCTCCGGACTCGACCGCATGGCTGCTGACAGCGCTCCTGGGTCTCCTCGCCTGGCGCCGGCGGAGCCGCCCAAGTCCCTGAGAGCAAAGCCCCCGCGGAGCCATTCAGGCGGCGGGGGCTGGGTGCCCAGACCTGGAATCGAACCAGGGACACGAGGATTTTCAGTCCACTGCTCTACCAACTGAGCTATCTGGGCCCGGAAAACAGGCGCGGAGCCTAGCCGCCGAAAGGGGGCTGTCAAGCATCTGAGAAAACTTGCGTTCCTGTAGGCCTTCAGGATTACAATGTTTCGTGGATGGTGTAACTCGGGATGGGCAGTCCAGTGGATGACCGTGGCGTCGACGCGTTTCGCGAGCTCTTGCGAGCAGGTGGCAAGGGCCCCGGAGCGAAGACCGAAGCCCTCGAAGCGCTGTCGCTCCGGCCGGTCTGGCTCGCCACGTGGGAGCCGACGGCAGAGGGATACCGGACGCTGATCAACACCAACGGCGAGGAAGCCTTGGCGGTGTTCAGCTCTGAGCACGGGCTCAAGTCCGCGGCGGCGCAGTTTGATTGGCTGGACGCGGACGGAGCCGTTGCAACGCATCGCGCGATCGGCGGTGACATCCTTCGTCATGCATGGACGCGCGAGTACGCGTTCGTGGTGATCGACATCGGCGCGCCACATTCGCTCGAGTACGAGCGTGGCGAGCTGAAGGCGATCCTCCGGGAGCTCGACAGCACGGGACCGTTTCGCACATCGCGGCCGCCGCCGCCGAAGCAGACTGCATCGAGCTCCTTCCCGCCGCCCAAAGACGAACCGATCGAACACATCTCGACGATGTACAGCATGTCGCCGAGCCAGTCCGAGAAGCTCGATCGCTTGAGCGACCTCCCGACGAAGCCGCACGAGATCCCCTACGACAGCGAACCGCCCACGCAGCCGCGCGCGGCGCTGCCGGAACGGGAGCCGCCCGCGCGCCCGCACAAGAGCTCGCGCCCTGCACACAAGCCGCAGAGTGAGCCCCCCGGTGCGAAGATCGAGGAGGTGAGCGCGACCTCATCGGCGGTCGGAGACGGCGGGACCTACGGCGCCGCGAGCATCATCCCGCCCTCGGAGGATAGGCCGAAGTCGCAGCCACCTCCGGCAGACAGCGCCGCCGAGGAACTAGAGTCCGTTCCCCCGATGTCGTCGTCGGCGCCCAAGCTCAACTCGGATGCGCCGACCGCGCCGGCGGCCCAGCCGCTACCGACCTTGCAGCCCGCGAAGCTGAAGCTGCCCGCAGTCGGTCCGATCAGTGCTGGCGGCGTCGAGCCGAAGCCGCCTAGCGAGGTTCCAAAGGAGCCGGAACCCGAGACGGAAACGCCGCCCGCGAAACCCGCGCCTCGCGTGGTCGCGCCCTCGATCGGGGACGGAATCAAGCTTGTGGAGCTTCATGACCCGCCCGACGATCAACTTCTCGCGACCCTCATGGGCGTGCTGCGGGGGTACTTCGAGATCGAATGGGCGTCGTACTGCCATGTGGGTCGGCCGGCAGGCGGGCCAAGCCCGGCTATTGGACTCCGCATCGACGACAACTATCGAGACAACGTGACCGCCATCATCAAGGACCTCTGCGAGGCCGCCCGAAAGCACGAGGTCGAGATCGACGTGTTGCTCATCGATGGACACGACCTTCTGCGCAAGTCGCGCGAAAGAGCGTTCGTGTTCTACCCGTGGAAGCCGAAGGGCTAGCGCTCGGTAGGACGCGGCCATGCTAAGACACGGGCGTGAAGTCCGGAGACGCGCTTCCCGCCGTTCAGCATCCAATCCCCGCAGCCGCAGGCCGCGCTTGGGTAGAGCGTCTCGCTGCGAGTGAGTGCCCTGCCCTGACGACGCGTCGCAAGCGTCGCCAAGAGCAAACCGGCGCCAGCCACGACCCAATCGTATGGGTCGAAGCATTGGGCTCGAACGTAATCGATGCGGACGGCAATCGGTACGTGGACCTCACCTCAGGATTCGGGGTGGCGCTGATCGGGCATCGTCATCCGGACGTCGTTGCGGCGGTCAAACGCCAAGCGGACCGGCTGCTCCACGCGCTCGGCGATCTGCACCCCTCGGATGTCAAGATCGAGCTTCTCGATCGCTTGTGTGCGCTGGCCCCTTGGGACGACGCGCGAGCGATGCTTTCGCTCGGCGGAGCGGACGCTGTCACGGCGGCGTTGAAGACCGCTGTCTTGGCGACCGGGAAGAGCGGCGTCGTGGCATTCGAAGGCAGCTACCATGGACTCACGTACGGACCGCTCGCGGTGTCTGGGTACGCCGAGCGTTTTCGCGCGCCGTTTGCCGCACAGCTTCAACGCGACGTCCACTTCGCACAGTGGCCGACGGCAAGAAGCGAGGTCGACACCGCGCTCGGCGCCCTGCCGGACGACTGGAGCTCGATCGGGGCGGTCATCGTCGAGCCGATCCAGGGGCGCGGAGGTGTCCGAATGCCGCCACGCGGATTCCTTCAGGGGCTCGAACGGCTCTGCCGCGAACACGGCGCGCTCCTGATCGCGGATGAGATCTTCACCGGCCTCGGTCGTTGCGGCGCGTGGTGGCGCTCGGTCGAAGATGGAGCGACGCCCGATCTGATCTGTATCGGCAAGGCGCTTGGTGGCGGCCTCCCCATCAGCGCGTGCATCGGCAAACACGAGGTGATGCAAGCGTGGGGTGACCCCGATCAGGAGGCGATCCACACGGGGACCTTCTACGGCGATCCGCTCGGTTCCGCGGCTGCGCTCGCCACGCTTGACGTGATCGAGGGTCATGGCTGGATCGAAGCGGCTTCCATCGTGGGCGCGGGGCTGGCGGATACGCTCCGTAGCGCGAATCTGCCGGGCATAGGGGAAGTTCGGCAAGCGGGGATGATGCTCGGACTGCAACTCGGCCGTCCACACCAAGCCCTGAAGCTCACCCGCGCGCTGCTCGAACGCGGGTACCTCGTCTTACCGGCCGGGGCTCAAGCAGACGTGCTCCAGCTCGCGCCCGCAGTCACGACTAGCGACGCCCAGATCGAAGGTTTCCAAGCGGCGCTTCGAGAAGCTCTGGAGGCGTCATGAGCGAGAGAGCGGCCCTCGCGGCCCGCATCGAAGCGATGATCGCCGCGTTCGGGCGTGGCGAGCTCATCGAAGTGAGCGCTCGCGACGCCCTCATCGACGACCTCGCGACCTGGCAGGCCTCTCAGGTTGAGGAGTACGGACGATTGGAGCGTCGCGGCGAGTGGCCCCCAGCACTGCCCACCGATGTCTTTCGGTTTCGACGAATCGCGTCGCATCCCGAGGAGCATGACATTCGGGTGTTTCGGAGCTCGGGAACGACGTCGACGGACCGCAGCGTGCACGTGTATTCGGACTTGTCTCTCTATGACCTCGCTGCGCGCGTCGCTGCGCGTCAGATGCTCTTTCCGGACATCGACGCGATGCGACTGGTGATTCTCGCCCCGCGCGAGGAGGACGCTCCGGACTCGTCACTCGACTACATGCTCGCGCGCTTTTCCGAATGGTTCGGCTCGACCTCGACTTGGGTCTGGCGCGATGGCGCGCTCGATCTAGACGCGATGACTGACGCCCTTCGACAAGCCGAGGACGCCGCCGAGCCCGTCGCCCTCCTTGGCACCTCGTTCGCGTTCGTTCACGCCGAGGACGATCTCGGGGAACGTCGGTTCAAACTTCCGCCGCGAAGCCGCGTGATGCAGACCGGCGGATACAAGGGGCGGTCGCGCGAGGTCGACGCGGACCTGCTGCTCTCTTCGATCAGTGCGCGCTACGGAGTTCCAACCGCGTTCATTGTCAACGAGTTCGGGGCCACAGAGCTCAGCTCGCAGATGTACGAAACGACGCTGCAGGAGACGATCTCGGGACTCGCGGGGCCCCGGCGCCTGTGGGCCCCTCCTTGGGTGCGCGCGACCCCCGTGGACCCCGATTCCCTTCAGCCGGTCGAAGGCGACGCGGTCGGTCTCTTGCGAATCGACGATTGCGCGAATCTCGATTCGGTGTGTTGTATTCAGACAGCTGACCTCGCTCGGCGCCTCGACGGGGGGATGGTGGTTCTCGGCCGGGCGAGAGGAGCCACGCCCCGGGGATGCTCGCTGGCGGCCGACCAAGCGTTGGGGAACGCATGAGCGTCGAAGCGCTCCGAGCCACCTCGACAGAGCGGCGCGTCACGTGGTTGGCTCGGGCAGCGGAGCTACTGCTTCGCGAAAGCGGTGAGGCGCGCGAGGCGCTCGCGCAGTCCACTGGATTGAGCGCCCCAATGGTCGACTGGGGCGCGCGCACGACACTCAGCACCGTCGAGCCCAACGCCCTTCGGGCGCTCGTGGAAGCGGCGCGCGTGGCCGACGGCGAGCCTCTTTCCATGTTGTCGATGGTACTCGCAGGAAACCTATTCACCGCAACGGTGCGTGCGGTGGTCGTCCCGTTGCTCCTTGGAATTCCCGTGGTGGTTAAAGCGTCCACGCGCGAGACTCTGTTCCCGGTCTTGTTGCAGGACGCGCTTCGACGCGCCGACCCGGAGCTCGGCAAGGCCATGCGCCTACTCACTTTCACCCGGGGAGACGTGGAGCGCGAGACCGCACTGGTTGAGGGCGCCGAGGCGACGGCCGTGTACGGAGCGAACGCCACCATCGACGCAATCGCGCACCGCCACCCGAACGCCCGCCTCATCCCGCACGGACACGGCGTGAGCGCTGCATACTGTGGCCCGGAAGCGTTGAGCCGGGAGCGCATTTCGGAAACCATCGCGAACCTCGCCTTGGACATCTGCGCGTATGACCAACGAGGATGCCTCTCGCCTCAGATCATCTACGTCGCCGCCGATTCGGGGCCCTTGCTCTCGGCATTTGCAGAACGGCTGGCTGCGGAAGGGCTCCAGCCGCTCTCACGAAGGCTTCCTCGCGGCCCTCTTCCACTCGAAGTGGGGGCATCGCAGGCGCAATGGCGCGGCATCGCGGAAGTGGAAGGCTCGCTCGTCGCGGGCGACACGTACGGCATCGCGATCCGTCCCCCGCAACCGGTTCGATGGAGCCCCGGTTACCGCAACGTGAGCGTTTCTCCGGTGCGCGGCGTCGCCGAGGCGCTTCGAGCGATGGAACACTTCGGCTCAGGTCTCAAATGTGTCGGCGCGGACCCAATGTCCTCCGCCGACCTTCAAGCCGAGGTCGATCGAAGCGACACCTTGGGCGCCTACGTGTGCTCACTCGGCACGATGCAAACACCAGCTCTCGATGCCCCTGCCGATGGCAACCCCGTCTGGCACGGCCTTTTGCACTAGACGCCGATGAAGAGACGCTGACCAAAGTTGCGTTCAAGCTTGGCATTGAAGATCTTCGACGCGGCGCTCTCTATGTCGTACTCGATGCGCTTGAACTCGAACGACCGAGTATCGCTATCGTAGACCGTGAAGCTGGCGCGGTTGTCGTAGTCGCGAGGCTGGCCGACCGATCCCACGCTCACGATGTACTTGGTGCCGTCCTCGAGCACGAAGTCTTCCGCCGGAAACTCTTCGACCTCGCCGGGGCGGAGGCCGAACACCTTGCAAAGGTGTGAATGGCCGATCAGCGTGATGTGGCCGAGGTCGTCGAGGATCGGCAGGCACTCGGCGGCCTGGTCCGGCGCAAAGATGTATTCGAATTCCTCGAGTCGGAGCGGAGACCCGTGGCACAGGTCGACCCCTATCGACTCCAATCGGTGCTTGTAGGGAAGCTGCTTGAGCCACGCCATGTTCTCGGCAGTGAGCTCACGCGCGTGAAGGTCGAGGGCATCGCGAGCCGCCTCGTAGTAGTACGAATAGTCCATACGCCCGGCGACGGCCGCGTCATGGTTGCCGAGGATGGTCACTTCAGCGACGTCGCGCACGATATCCGCGCACTCGTTCGGGCTACCGCCGTACCCGACGACGTCGCCGAGACAGTAGAAGACATCGATATCTTCCCGAGAGAACGCGTCCATCACCGCGGACATGGCCTCCAGATTGGCGTGAACGTCGCTGAATATGCCGAGCCGCATGATTAGATTCGCCGGTTACCCCGAATACTCCATGGTACACGAAACGCCTGGCCCGGTCGAAGTACCGTGCAACGCCTCGAGCTGTCCGAGAGCGGCTACATTGGCCTGAACCTCCGCCTCGTTCAATCCGTGTTCGGACGCTACGGGCACGATTTCGGCAAAGCGCTGCCGCAGCGACGCGATCACCGATCGCGAGCTGGGGCCAAAGCCGAAGCGCACCGCCTGAAGCACCAGAGCATCGGACATGGCGAGGCCGAACGCGAGGGCGTCCACGACGATGCGCCTCCGCGACAGCTCGAAGACAGTCCTCGGGACGCTCCGAAACAGAAGCGCCTCCTCTACGCGGTCCGGCGCACTCCAACGTTCGAGGTGGCGCAGGCGGCGGAGGGCTTCCGCGGCGTTTGCCGCGTCGGTTTGTATCACGAAGGGGTGTTCCACGGGGTCGGTCGGAGGCGGCATCGCACGACATACGTCCGCCGCACGCGCCCAGCACTCCTTCGAAGCCGAGGGCGCGCGATCGGCGCGCTCGAGGATCATCTTCGCGTTCGCGGCGCGGGGCGCCTCGAGGCAAAACGAGCGTACTAGTCTCCGTTCGCCGTCCAAGACGACCACCGTCGCGCGGAAGTCCCGGCGCAGCAGCTCCAGGATCGGGCCTTCGGAGGAGCGCGCTGGATTCAAGTACGCCCTACGGACAGCGCCCTGCCGGGCATCGACCAGCGCTAGGATGCACACCGGAAGCTGCTCGACGGTCTTGAGCTGAACCAACAAGTCGGTGCTCGACTCCGTGAAGGCGTTCACTTCCTCGTTCTCGAGCGAAACGAACAGCCACAGCGCATCATCGTCGATCAGCGGCGCCAGCTCGGTCCTAGAGCGTTCCGCGAAGCCGGCCGGGGGAAGCCGGCCCGCGAGGCGCGGATAGCAGCTCGCAACGGAGGTTGGCGCATCGACGGGCTCGAGCTCGCTCGCGTCGACCTCCATGGCCTCTGCGTCGTCGACGTAGCGCCGGAGCCCGCGGTACCCGTACAAGATCGCGAAATGGCGAACGTAGTCGGGGACGTCGGCCTCGTGCTCACTCATCAGCCGGTCGAGGAGCCTCGCCCGCTCAGAAAGCTCGCGATTTCGCGCGCCCTCAGGAATGACCAAGGCGAACTGCTGGGCGACGGGATCGTGAAAGACATAGGGGACCTCGACGACCTCCCCATCATCGAGGCGGTGCAGCGCGCCCCTTAGGGCCGGCTCTCGGAGCTCCGGGTGCTCGAAGACGTTCAGCACACGGAACACCTCTACCTCCAGAGGATCTCGGCCCGGGCGAAAGACGCGAACCTGCTCCGTTCGAGTGCGCCCGGAGGGCCCCGAGTAGGGCCCATTGGGCTCAGTATCCTGCTGCTCAATCAACGCGGCGTCCGTCTCGTGGACTACCCCATCGATCGGGTGATGGCCAGTTTGGCGAAGCACGCTATCGTCCTCCGACGATGGAAACCGACGATGCGGTGATGGACCTCACGGTGGCTTGCGTGACGTCCGTGAAAAATGCGACCGGGCTCGAGCTCGATATGAGCCAGGATACTCTCCCGATCCTCGATCACTATGCAGCGCTCACGGAGTCGCCGCGGGACGAGGTGGTGTCGCTGCTGGCGCCGATGTGTGGAGCGTATTTCGGGGAGCTGGTCCGCCACGAGCTCGACGATGGCGCGTGGCACATCAACTCTGAGAATCACTCGGAATGGCTCCTCTCGTTCGAACGGTCTTCCCTTCGCTTCAATCCCATTGGCATTGCCCTCGAAGTGCTCCTCGGACAAGACGTTCCGGGCTGGGGCGCGCACCTGCAGGCGCCTCCAGAGGATCTGCTTCGCGTCAAGAAGGCGCTCGAGGTCTACGGCGATGTTCGCGATCAGGACTACTACCGATTCAGTGTTCGCTTCGAGGGGCTCGAGCAGGCCTACCTCGCTTTGCTGAATAATCCCGAAGGCATGCGCCCGAAGGGTTGACATGTGTCACCCGACCTCCATATTTCGCCAAGCTCCTGGAAACACTGGCATTTTCAGTTCTTGATGTGACGGCTTCAGACATACCAGCGGTCGACCAGCCCGGTTGCGACGACCTCCTCACCACCGGTGACATGGCGCGGCTCAGCGAGAGCACGCTTCGCACGGTGAGGTTCTACGAGCAGGAGGGGCTCATCGAGCCAGCCCGGCGGAGCTCCTGCGGACATCGCTTGTTCACCGGTCGCGAGTTGATGAAAATGCAACTGGCCCTAGACCTCCGCGAGGCCGGGCTATCGTTGCAAAACATCAAAGACCTGTTTTGTCTGAAGTCCGATTGCGCTTGTCCAGAAGAAGCCAGCGAACGGATGTCCAAAGTGTTGAGCCTGCAAATCGACACCATGCAACAGAAGATTGCAAAGCTCCGAAAGCTGCGAGAGGAGCTGACCGCGATGGTGTCCGTCCTGACAGAATGCCAGTCCTGCGAAGAGGGCAACTTCCCTCTCGCATGCGAGAACTGCGACGTGCTGGGAAGCCCGCAGCTGCCGCGAGCGCTCCAAGTGCTCTGGCACGAGTGTGAGTAGAGGCACCGATGGAGTGGCAACCGAGCACCCCCTTGTCGGTCGATGAGCTGGCAAAGCTTCCCGTGTTCCCGCTACCTCGCGTCGTGTTCTTTCCCGGAACCGCGCTGCCCCTTCATCTGTTCGAGCCGCGGTACACGCGGATGGTGGAGGAATGTCTCGACCGCGGCTGCACGGCGATGGCAGTCGCGTTGTTAGCGCCAGGCTGGGAGGACAACTACGAGGGCAACCCGGAAGTCTACGAGATCGCCGGAGCGGGTCGCATCGTCGCCCACCAGGAGCGCGCCGACGGTACGCACGACATCATCCTTCACGGGCTCAATCGCGTTCGCTTGCAAGAGCTTCCGAGTGAGGGGCGGCCCTATCGCTGCGCGCGCGCAGAGCCGATTCGTGATTTCGGTAGCGCAAGCTCGGGAGACATGCTCGCCATGATGGCGTGCGCCACGCGCGTCGCAGCCAAAGTCCGAGAGCGCCAGCCCGATTTTTCCCTACAGGTGTCGGCAGAGCTGACGCCCGCCCGGGCCGCGGACATCGTAGCCGACCAGCTCGTCGTTAGCCCCGACGATCGGCAGCGCATCCTCGAAACGATCGATGTCGGCGAGCGCGTGGGTTTGGTCACCGAGGCCATCGCGTCGCTTTTGGCCCAGCTCTCAGAGGCTCACGCGCCTTCGTAGGCGGCAAGCATGCAGTCGAAGGGCGTATCGATGCTGCCTCGCATGGAACCGAACCCTGGCGTGTGGTAGCGAGGGTGGTCGCATGAGCGGATCGAGCAAACACGAGACCACGGTCGAACGATACGCGGAAGCACACCTGCCAACGAAGTTCGGGCCGTTTCAAGTAGTCGTGTACCGCGAGCTCGGCAGCGACAAGGAACATCTGGCGGTCATCGCGGGGGATGTTCGCGGCGCCGAAGACTTACTCGTGCGGGTGCACAGCGAGTGTCTCACTGGAGAGGTCCTCGATTCGCTCAAGTGCGATTGCCGCGACCAGCTCGACCTAGCGCTCGAGCGCATTCAGGCCGCTGGCAAGGGCGCTGTGCTCTACCTTCGGCAAGAAGGCCGCGGCATCGGCCTCGGAAACAAGATCCGCGCCTACGCGAAGCAAGACGAAGGCCTCGACACGGTGGACGCAAACCTCGCGCTCGGCTTCGAGGACGATCAGCGCGGGTATCAGATGGCGGCCGACATGCTGCGCGACCTCGGAGTCGAGTCGGTTGCGCTGATGACCAACAACCCACGCAAAGTGGAGGGCTTGGAAAGCGACGGAATCAACGTAAGCCGCCGAGAGCCCCACGAAATCGAAGCCCAAGAGCACAACCGGGACTACTTGAAGACAAAACAAGATCGCCTCGGCCACCTCGGCACCAACGGCGACTAGCGCGTTGCGCGTCGCACTGGCACCCGCACTGGTGCTGACGTAGGCTCCGTCGGTGCCGTACGTAAGTAAACCGCTCTGGGCGTTTCTCGCCCTCGCCGCCCTCTCGGCCTGCAGCAAGACCTCCACCAGCATTCCACTCAGTTGGAAGAACCCGGCCTACCAAGACGGCGGTTTCCAGAAGCTCTTCGTCATCGGTGTCGGCAAAGACGACGCCAGGCGCCGGCTATTTGAAGACACCTTTGCGAAAGCGATCGCCCTCCAAGGCGCTGCCGCCCAGGCGAGTTGGGGGCATCTGCCGCAGAGCGAACAACTCACCGAAGAGCAGATCCGCGGCGCGATCGAGGGAGGCGACTTCGACGGCGTCGTGGTCACCCGCTTGTTGGGGGTCGACCAAAGCAAGGAGTACGTTCCGCCATCGACGTACACCGTCCCCACGGCGCGCTACGGGTACGGGTACTACGGCTACTACGGAACCAGCTACGAAGTCGTCCACCAACCGGGCTACTCGAAGACGAACACGACGTTCCGCATCGAAACCAATCTCTACTCGGTCGCGACCGGCGATCTGGTGTGGTCGGGCCAATCCGCCACCCTCAACCCCGAATCCCTTACCGACGTCATCGAATCGATGACGTCCGCGGTCGCGAAGAAGCTCGAGGCCGAGAAATTGATTCCATGATGACGAAAGTCCGCTTGGGCGCCTTGTGCGTCGGTCTGCTTGCGCTCGCCGCCTGCAAAACCACTACTGCCACTAACTTCTCTCAGAGCTACCGAAATCCCGGCTTCGAGGAGACGGTCTTCAAGAAGATGCTAGTCGTCGGGGTCGCTCAAGATGCTGCGGGCCGAAAGGCCTTCGAAGACGCACTGGCGTCGGCCATCGCGAGCGAAGGGGGCACCGCCGCGCCGAGCTACACGATTCTGCCCGACGACGAGCAGATCTCGGAGGACCAAATGCACGCCGTGATCGAGAGCGAAGGCGCCGACGGAGTTCTCATTACGCGCCTACTCAGCGTCGACAAGGAGACCGAGAGCTACACGCCGCCGAAAGCAGTACGACAACGCTCAGACCCGCTACTACCCAGGCGGAATGGGCTACGGATACGGATATGGCGGCTTCTACGGTTTCTATGGAACGACATTCGCCACGGTACACTCACCGGGCTACTTCGAGACGAGCACGACGTTGAAGCTCGAGACCAATCTCTACTCCGTTGCGACGAACGAGCTGGTCTGGACGGGGCAATCGGAGACCATCGACCCGGACTCGATCGAAGATGCCAGAACGTCGGTGACGAAGGCCGTTGCGACGAAGCTGAAGGCCGAGCGATTGATTCCGTAGAAGCGTCAGCGATCGAGCGAACAAGCGATTGGCGTCGGGAGGTTTAGTTAAATCCACCCGCCCACCCCCACCGCGTAGTCCTCCCTCCGCGGCGGTTGCTGCGCTCCGCCTTGGCGGCGCTTCGCGCCGGGCTTCGCCCTTCGGGCTCGCGGGTTGCTGGCTGGAGGCTGGTTGCTGAAGTGGTGGCCTGCTTTGCTTTGGTTAACACCACCCGCCCACCCCCACCCGTAATCCTCCCTCCGCACCCTGCGCTGCGCTTGGGCTTGGCGGCGCATTCGCGCCGGGCTTCGCCCTGCGGGCTCGCGCTGCCGCGCATAGCGTCAGCGTCAGCGTCAGCGTCAGCGTCAGCGTCAGCGTCAGCGTCAGCGTCAGCGTCAGCGTCAGCGTCAGCGTCAGCGTCAGCGTCAGCGTCAGCGAGGGAGCTACCGCCGGTCCCCTCGTTCACAAGGGAAAACAACCGGCCGCGCGACCGGCTCAGTTGTCGCCGGACTGGTGCTGCATCAGCTCCGCCTGATGGTGGCTTCGGAGGGCCGTAAACAGGTCGACCAGATCGCCTTCGAGGACGCGGTCGAGGTTGTGTAGCGTGAGCTGGATGCGGTGGTCGGTGATTCTGTTCTGCGGGTAGTTGTAGGTGCGGATCTTTTCCGAGCGTTCGCCGGTGCCGACCATACTGCGGCGCTCAGAGCTGATCGCGCTCGCCTGGGCTTCGCGTTCGATCTCGAGAAGCTTGGCGGAGAGGATCTGAAGCGCCTTGGCCTTGTTCTGGTGCTGCGAGCGCTGCTGCTCGGAGCGCACCATGATTCCGCTCGGGATGTGCTTGATCTGCACAGCTGACATCGTGCGATTCACGTGCTGGCCGCCGGGGCCACCAGCCGCGGTGGTCATGATCTCGAGATCACTCGGGTCGATGTTGACCTCGTCCACGTCGTCGACCTCAGGAAGCACCGCGACCGTCGCCGTCGAAGTGTGAATGCGACCCTGTGATTCGGTCGTCGGGACCCGTTGCACGCGATGGACGCCGCCTTCGAAGCGAAGCCGGGAGTAGACCTTGTCGCCCTCGATGGACGCGATGACTTCCTTGATGCCGCCGGCGGAGGCCTCGCTGAGCGACATCACCTCGACCTTCCAGCCTTGCCCCTCCGCGTATCGTGAATACATGCGGAAGAGATCCGCGGCGAAAAGTGCCGCCTCCTCGCCGCCGGTGCCGCTTCGAATCTCGAGGATCGTGTTGCGCTCGTCGTTCGGGTCTTTGGGGAGGAGCAAGAAGTTGATCAACTCGACGAGCTTGTCCCGCTCTTCTTCGAGAGTCGGAATCTCCTCGGCGGCGAGCTCCTTGAGCTCCGGATCCGACAGCGCCTCCTTGTGCCCCTCGAGCTCCTCGGTCACCCGTTCGTACCGATTGTAGGCCTCCACGACTTCTTGGAGCTCGGCGCGCTCCTTGGTGAGACCGGTGTAGCGCTTGGAGTCGGACACCACGTTCGGCTGACAAAGCAGCTCTTCAATCTCGCGATAGCGAGCCGCAAGCGACTCGAGCTTGTCGGAGGGAAGCATGGTTAGGCAGTGCGGGAAGCGCCGAGAGACCCTTCCCCGCTCAATACTTCTCTGAACCGACGGAAACTCGCAAAGACAATCGGATCTTCACCATGGGGAGCATCTTCTTGGATGCGCTCACGCCACGCGGCGGCTTCCATTGCCGCAATCGCGATTTCCACGTGATCGTCGTCAGGTTCGCGCGTGGTGATCTTCTGGAAGAGAAACCCTGGGTAGAGCACCACCCGGCGCCAACCCGTGGTGCAGAAACGCGCGCTGAGCTTCTGAAGCTCGTAGGAGATCGCGGCGATCACGGGGAGCAGCCCGATGCGGATAATCAAGAGCGACACCTGGCCGAGCCATCCTTGGACGTCCGGCATCAAAAGCGGCGCCACCAACGAGCCGAGGATGATGGAGACGACGATGACCACGACCAAGAAGGTGGTCCCGCAACGGGGATGAAGCGTCGTCTGCGACTGCACGTTCTCGATGGTGAGCGGCAGGTTCTTCTCGTAGGCGTGAATCGTCTTGTGCTCGGCGCCATGGTACTGGAACAAGCGGCGAACGTCGGGGATGCGGCTGATCGCGAACAGGTATCCAACGAAGATCAGCAGCTTGAACCCGCCGATCAGTACGTGAAATGCGGTGTCCGTGAGGCCGAGGTCCCACCCGGCACCCTTGGCCGCGAGGCTCGCCAAGCCTTGAGGCAAGGCCACGAATAAGCCCAATGCAAGCACCGTCGAGATCAGCACGGCGAGCTTGCCTGAGCCTTGGTCCTGAGCGAGCTCTTCCTCGGTCATCTGCTGCTCGGCCGAAAACTGAAGCGCCGAAAAGCCCATCGTCATCGACTCGACCAGCATCGCCACGCCGCGAAAGCCGGGCAGCTTCCAGAGCTTCCGGGACCAGGTCGAGCGGTACGGCCCTTCGCGCAGAGCGATGGTGCCGTCGGGCCGACGCACAGCGACCGTCAAACAAGCCGGAGAGCGCATCATCACCCCCTCGATGACCGCCTGTCCACCGATGTAGGGCTGCGCCATCGTGGCGACTAAGGTGCCCCTCCGGGGCGAAGTCCCCTGGGCGGTGCCTGTACGGGACACGGCCTTCAGTTGTCGGCGGGCGCTTCGGACGCCGCCTCGGCCGTCTTGCCCTTGTTCTTCGCGTACTTCTTGCGGAAGCGCTCCACGCGACCCGCGGTGTCCACCAGCTTCTGCTTGCCCGTGTAGAACGGATGGCACTCCGAGCAGATGTCGACCTGCTCGATGGCCCTGGTCGAACGCATCTGGAACGACGCGCCGCAAGCGCAGTGCACGGTGACCTCGTTGTATTCGGGATGGATATCGGATTTCATGGTGATGTTGCTCCGTCGCTCCGCGAGGCCGCCGTATGTAGCCCAGGTGACCCGCCTCGGCAAATCATCGAGCCGAAGCCCGACGGCGGCAAGCCTGAGAGGGGTGAAATCCTGTAATTTCAGCCGTTTCTATCCTCGTTGACCTCCGTCTCCACGCCGGCCGCCTCCTCGACAGAAGCCGGCTCTTCGAGCGCGACCCTCACCCGCGGCGGAGCTTCGTCCGCGAGCTCCCGGAAGACATAGTGGATCTCGCCGTCGTCGGTGACGCGCATGGAGACGCGGACTTCATCGACGAGGTGATCGAGGAGCTCCTCGGCCTCCGAGCTCATCAATCGGAAATCGCGCGCAACGTCGCTCACCCGCAGCACGCCGGCATGCTTCTCCGCGAGCGAGTACAAGCGCTGCTCGGAAACGCTCTGCTCGAGCCGCTCAGCGCGACGCCGAAAACGGCGGCTCTCCCAGAGTCCAAGCCCGCCGGTTCCAAGCCCTGCTCCGCCGATGATTGCCGCGACCGTCAGCCCAGCGGCAGAGCCGGTGGCCGCGGCGACGATGCCCCCAACCAGCAGCCCCGCGCCTAGGGCTGCAATCCCTGCGATGTAGAAGCCAAGGGACCAGCCGCGAGCGATGCGCGCTCGAGCTTGGATACTGCGCTGCGAACGAGCCATGGCGAAGGATAGCGCCCGATCGCACCGGCGCCTAGCGGCCGACCCGGTGCCACGTTAAGTTGCTCGGGTGATCGAGACCACGACGGGAACGCCACGTTGGGTCCTTGCTTTCACGCTCGCCGCAGCGGCAGCGAGCGCTTGCGCAACGACTCAACCCCAGCCCACAGCAATCGCAGAGAAGGCCCCGGCCCCGGCCGAGCCCCCGTCGCAAGCTTCGGTGGCCCCGAAGCTCGTCGTCCTGATCGTGCTCGACCAGTTCGGCTCCTGGGTGTTGAACGAGCACCTGCCTCTTTTGCCGAGCAACAGCGTGATTCGACGCGCCTACGAGGACGGCGCATTTCACACCGCAGAGTTCCCCTACGCCTCGACGCAGACAGCGCCAGGTCACGCGTCGCTTGCAACCGGCGTGACCCCTTCAAAGCACGGAATTGTTGCCAACGCGATCTATGACCCCGTGACCGGTTCGCGTCGCACTGTCGACGACGGGAAGCACGCGGTCCTCGGCAACGCCGAGCGCTTCGTCAGCCCAACGCAACTGCACGCACAAACGGTGGCCGACATCTTGTCCGAGCACACCGCAGGATCAGCGCGCATCGTTGGGATCTCGATGAAAGGGCGCTCCGCGGTCTTGCCGGTCGGACAGAAACCAAGCGCAGCCGTGTTCTACGACGCGGTCACACACGGGATGACGACATCGACCTTCTACGCGCCCAAGGGTCGCCTGCCCGAATGGCTTCGCGACTTCAACAAGGCGAATCCAGTGGAGCCCCTGCTACAAACATGGGAGCCCGAAGATCCAGCGCGGTGGGAGCAGCACTTCGGGCAAGACGATCGCCCGGGAGAGATGTACCCGGCGTTTCCTCACGACCCGCGCCAAGCGGCCGACCCATGGTATGCGTTCTCGGGAACACCCGAGTCGAGCGAGTACCTGATCGCGGCCGCATACGCCGCGGTCAAAGCCGAGCGCATGGGCATGGACGAAGTGCCGGACTTCCTCTCGCTGAGCATCTCGGGTACCGACATCGTGGGCCACGTGTGGGGTGCCCGATCGTGGGAGTACGCCGACAATCTGGCACGTATCGACCGGGCGCTAACGCGGTTCGTGCACCTACTGGAGGCGCGCGGCCCCGTCGCGTTCGTGCTCACCGCCGATCACGGAGTCGCCGACCTGCCAGAGCGGGCGCAAGCCGAGGGCGGATCGGGCGGCCGACTGCAAGCGCAAGTACTGCTCGACGAAGCGGAGCGGGCCGCAGACGAAGCACTTGGTTCGGGCGATTGGATCGCGGGCTACGTCTCGCCGCTGCTCAGCTACACGGCGGCCGGCAAAGCGCGCCACGAGGATCTGACACACGTGTTGGAGAAGGCGATGCCGTCAGTACAGGGCGTACGAGCCGTCTACGACGCACGCGACGGCGCAACGCTTCGCGCGAGCGACCGGCGAATCGAGCGTTTGGTCGGCGCCAATCTCCCCGATGATCCGCCCGGCGATCTCTATCTCGTTCCCGAACCCGGTTGGTTCGACGCCCTCTCGGAGAAGGGCGGCACGAACCACGGGACACCGTGGGACTACGATCGCCAGGTCCCTGTATTGATGTGGGGAACGGCCATCGAGCGGCGCACCGGCAACGACGTACTGAACGTGCTGCGTGTTGCAACGACACTGGCCGCCCTGCTCGATATTCCGCCACCGCCGGAGGCGCCGAAATCTCCTCTCCCGGGTGTCATGCGGCTCCCCGATTGAGTATGCTCCAGCCATGAAGCTTGCAGTTGCGATTGGGAAGGTCGCCGTGTTGGCGGGGTGGATGTGGGGACTGCTCTCCTTCATGTTGCCCACCACCGTGCCTGAGCCCGAGATCGGCCGAATGGTGTTCCTTGGACTCCTGGCTGTACATGCCGCGGAGGCATTCATCTTTGCGAAGACGCTTGCGTCCGAGGACGGGGCCCCGGTCGGTGGTCACGCAGGGAAGCTTCTCATCTTCGGCTACTTCCACGTCATGGGCGTTCGGTACGGCTGATGGGGCAGAAGCGAATCCACCTGTTCGTGCGCGGCCGCGTCCAAGGCGTTTACTTTCGCGCGACCGCACAACGCGAGGCGCGGCAACACGGCCTGAGCGGCTGGGTGAAGAACCGCCAGGATGGCTCCGTCGAGATCGTCGCTGAGGGCGAAGAAGACGACGTGAAGGACTTCCTCTCCTGGGCGCACGCTGGCCCATCCACGGCTCGCGTGGATGACGTGGAAGTGCGCTGGCGAAGCTATACCGGCGAATACACCGACTTCCGCATCACCAGGTGACGCTATTCGGCGGGCTGTGCGCTACCGGAAGCCAGCGCAGAAGTAGCTGTCGAGCGCGGCGCGGCGCCGGGCGGCCGATAGATGATGCCCTCGGGCACGTCGTCGTAGTCGACCGTAGGCGAGCGGTAGGTTCCGACCAGTCGATCCCAGAACGTGAAATACTGGCCTAGATTGAAGTCGCTGTACCAGTGGTGAAGCGTGTGATGGTCTGTGTAGTTGAGCCACGGCCATCGAAAGAAGCTCACGCGGTCGTGAATGCAGACGGCCCACAGGGTCACGAAGGTGACCGAGGCCACGTACACGCCGGCATGAACCGGGAAGAAGAACGCGGCGATGTGGTGCGGGACAGCCTGGAGGAACGAGTCCATCGGATTGAATGACAGCGCAGAGTACGGTTGCGGGACCTTGTATTTGTGATGACGCTCGTGGATGTATTTCCAAAGAAACGGCGACTTATGAAACGCCCAATGCGTCCAATAGATGAGGGTCTCCGTAAACACGAGCAACAGCACCACTTGGCCGAACATCCAAGCCCAGCCGTGATCCGCCACGTCGTAGTACATCTTCGAATAGTCCTTGGCGATGAGCAGGTGGATCGGGAGCATCAGCAGGCCGTTGCCGACGATGCCGATGACGACCCACTTGATCGCGGACTTCATCTCCCTGCGGTCGAGCTCATAGGTCGGATGGAAACGATTCTTGAACTTCTTGAAGTAGAGGAAGTAGGCGATGCTCGCGATGGAGAAAAAGTAGAGCATCCCGCCGCCGGCAAAGACGAGGAACATGACGGCCGGTGTGTCCGGCAAACCCAAAAGCTTCGCAATCACAGGCCGGTTAATATCCCTAACGCGCGCGTTGTAAAGAGATTGGCCTGTGGCCCACAACGCCGGAGGTGTCCGAAAACACGAGCTTTTCTCGCTATTGAGGACTTTGGACGACCGTTCACTTCCGCCTCGATACCGTTCACCCCACCTCAATGACCGTTCAGCCGGTTTTTCGGATCAAGGCTCCTGATGAACCTACATTCCGGTCCTGAGAGGGGCGCGCATTCGCGCCTGTAGGAGAGAGCTTTGGGCGAGAACTTCCGTTTTCCCGGAATCCCGGTGGGCTGGTACGCGATCTCGACCTCAGACGAGGTCAAGGCAGGTCAGGTGCATACCGTGAAGTACTTCGGCGAAGAGCTGATCCTGTACCGTACCGAGTCAGGTCAAGTGCATCTGACGGAGGCATATTGCCCGCATTTGGGAGCGCACCTCGGCTCAGGAACGGTGCAGGGCGAAAATCTGCGCTGCTCGTTTCATGGCTTCGAGTTCGGCGGGGACGGTCGATGTGTCCGCACCGCGTACGGCAAGGGCGTGCCCCGCAAAGCCAAGCTGAAGACCTGGGCGATTCGAGAGCACAATGGCTACGTCTTCGCGTGGTACCACCCCGAAAAAAAGCACCCCGAGTGGGAAGTTCCCGTGCTTCCAGGCCCATCCGAGGGCTGGACCGCATTCCGGACTCGCGCGATATCCGTGAAGAGCCATCCGCAAGAAACCAGTGAAAATAGCGTCGACACAGGCCACTTCATCCAGGTTCATGGATTTGGAGACGCGTGGAACGAGGGCGACCTCGAAATCGACGGACATCTGCTGAAGGGCGCCTACGGCATTCAGTACCCCCTTGGCGACAAGCTCAAGTTCATCGCGAAGTTCAACGTCGAGGTTCACGGCTTAGGCTACTCGCTCGTCCGCGTGCGGCTCGAACGATTCCGCATCGAGATCAATTTGCTCGTCCTATCGAGCCCGGTGGACCACGAGAACATCATCTTGCGCACCGCCGCCTCGGCGAAGCACTGGGGTGCCCTGCCGATCACGAATCTGCTGCGAGAGGCTGCCTCCTGGGGCCTCAACCGAGAGGTCGGCCAGGACGCTCCGTTCTGGGAGACCAAGCGCTACGTCGAGAAGCCCATTCTTGCGGAAGGCGACGGGCCGATCGGCGAGTACCGACGCTACTGCAAGCAATTCTACCCGCAGCCAGCCGAAGCCAAGACCGCAAAGCTCCCCGTCGTCGCCGCCTAACCGGGGACATGCTCCTCCGCTAATAGCGGAATGATTTCATCTATTTAGAGACCATGCCGCGAATCTTCCGCCGCGGCGGTTGGCTACTGGCTGATGATCTGTGCCCATTTAGCCATGCGACCTTGAAGCTCACCCTCGAGGTGGGCGTTGATCAGACCGAAGTTTTCGCATTGATGGGTCGCCAACATCATCATGTGGATGAAGCGATCTTGGCGCCTGAGCGCGTCGAGCTGGTCCGCGCTTCCGCGGATCAGAATGAACCCATTGAGATCTCCGCCATTCGGATCGAAGAGAACCGGCTCGTAGCTCTCAATCGCGCCGTCCTTTTGCAGGGTGCCGTAGTACTCGAGGGTCTGCCCGAAGAGCGACAGAGCCTGCTGTTCCCGGCCCGGAACCACACGGTCCCACGTAAGTACGAGTGCTGCATCGGCCATGGTCTTGCTCCTTTGTGATGGCGAGCGCCCGCCGCCCGCCAAAGGATCTCGTACGCTACGCCTCGAACACGTTTCTCGATATACGCAATTGTTCTCGTTCAGAGTCCGCAAATGGGGGCCCCGGGTGCGGCGGCGCGTAAGTCCGATGACCTCTCGGGTCATGGACGCTGGGCAGGATCGCCGCGATGATGAGCCGGAGGCTGAACATGACGGAAACCCTGATCACAGCGCTAATGCTCGTCGTGGCCGCAATCCATCTGCTGCCGATCACCGGCTTCTTTGGCGTTCGGCGTCTGTCCGCGCTCTACGGGATCGACGTCGACAGTCCCGATCTGGAGATGCTCATGCGGCACCGGGCGGTGCTCTTTGGTATCCTCGGTGCGTTCTTCGCGTACGCGGCGTTCGTCCAAGCCCTGCAGCCAATCGCGTTCGTAGGCGCCTCGGTGAGCCTAGGGACTTTCTTCTACCTAGCGGTCGCGGTTGGCAACTACGGGAGGCCGGTCCGCAAGATCGTGCTCGTCGACGTAGTAGCGGTCGCGTGTCTTACGGCCGCAGTCCTACTCCATGCTTTCGGGAACGCTCTTTGAGCGCGCCTGGCTGACGCAGCCTAGTCGAGGAACTCGATCAACGACATCGGGGCGTTGTCACCGCGCCGGTGGTTGACCTTGATCACGCGGGTGTAGCCGCCGCCCTTGTTCTCTTTGGCGCGCTCGAGGTAGCGCGGCGCAATGTCGGTGAAGAGTTTGTGGATGAGGTCGACCTCTTCCACCGTGCCATCAGAGTTGGTCTTCACGAGCTGCTTCGGGAGGAAGCGCGCGACCTCGCGGCGCGCGTGGAGACGGCGCGACAAGACGCGCTCTCGCTCGGCCTCGTCTTTGATCTTCGCCACGTCGATCGTCAGATCGTCACCAAGTCGAAGGGCCTTCGTGACGAGTCGCTCTGCGATGCGGCGTAGCTCCTTCGCCTTCGCGTCCGTCGTCTTGATTTGTTCGTGCAAAACCAGATTGCCGGCCATGTTCCTGAACATGGCTCGGCGATGACTGGTATTGCGCCCGAACTTTCTGCCTGCCTTTTGATGCCTCATGACGACCTACCCGCGACCCATCTCTAGATACGTTATTGGCTGGCCTGCTGCGTCTTCCAGCGCTCGAGCATCTGCGACCAGTTGTCGATCTGCATGCCGAGTGAAAGACCCATGTCAGCCAGGATTTCTTTAATTTCTTTGAGTGACTTGCGCCCAAAGTTCTTCGTCTTGAGCATCTCACCCTCGCTCTTCTGCACGAGCTCGCCAATCAGCTTGATGTTGGCGTTCTGTAAGCAGTTGGCGGAGCGGACCGAGAGCTCGAGCTCGTCGACCGAGCGGAAGAGATTGTCGTTGAGGGGCTCTTCGGAGCTGGATTCCTCAACCGGCTCGTCGTGCTCTTCGAAGTTGATGAAGATGGTGAGCTGGTCCTTGAGGATCTTGGCAGCGTACGCGACCGCATCAGCCGGCTTCACAGCACCGTTCGTCCACACCTCGAGAGTGAGCTTGTCGTAGTCGGTGATCTGACCGACGCGAGCGTTGGTCACGGTGTAGTTCACCTTGCGGATCGGCGAGAACAACGAGTCGATGGCAATCGTGCCGATCGGGATTCCCGCCGTCTTATTCCGGTCGGCCGGGACGTAGCCGTGGCCGACGTTGATGGTGAGCTCAGCCGCGAAACGGCCATCGTTCGAGATCGTGCAGATCTTGTGATCCGGGTTGAGGATCTCGATCTGGTCGCTGACCTGGATATCACCTGCGGTGACGACGCCGGGGCCCTCCTTCTCGATCCGAACGGTCTGCGTCCGAGCCGTGTGGGAGCGAACCACGACCTCTTTGAAGTTGAGCACCATTTCCGTGACGTCTTCGACGACGTCCGGAACAGAGGTGAACTCGTGGAGCGCGCCGTCGATCTTGACGGCGGTGATTGCGGCCCCCTGGAGCGAGGACAGCAACACGCGACGCAGCGAGTTACCAAGCGTAATTCCGAAGCCTCGCTCGAGCGGCTCCACGACGAACTTGCCGTAGGTGTCGCTCAGAGACTCCTGATCAACCGGAACATTCCTGGGGCGAATGAGCTCTCGCCAATTGCGCGCGACTAGGGTGGGACTCGTCATCAATTGCCTCCGCAGCCTTTAGACACGCCGCCGCTTCGGCGGGCGGCAACCATTGTGGGGAATCGGGGTCACGTCGCGAAGCAGGGTTACCCGCATGCCAACGTTCTGAAATGCGCGAAGCGCGGACTCACGGCCCGCACCCGGGCCCTTCACGAAAATAGCGATCGTCTTCATGCCGACGTCCTGCGCTTTGCGCGCGGCGTCCTCAGCAGCGAGCTGAGCGGCAAACGGTGTGCTCTTGCGCGAGCCTTTGAAGCCGCGCGCACCAGCCGTCGACCACGAGACGACATCACCTTCGAGGTCGGTGATGGTCACGATCGTGTTGTTGAAGGTCGACTGGATGTGAGCGATCCCGCTCGTCACGCTCTTCTTGACCTTCTTCTTCTTGCCCTTGGTGGACTTTGCTTTCGCCTTCGCCATGATTCTTAGCGCTTTCTAGCCATTGCACCGCGCTTTGGGCCCTTGCGGGTACGCGCGTTGGTGTGAGTTCGCTGGCCGCGAACAGGAAGGCCGCGCCGGTGACGGAGCCCACGGTAGCAACCGAGATCCATCAATCGCTTGATGTGCATGTTGACCTCGCGACGAAGGTCACCCTCGACCTTGAAGTTCTGGTCGATGCATTCGCGAATCCTCTTGACGTCTGTGTCGTCGAGATCCTCGGCGCGTTTGCTCTCCGGAATCCCCGAGACCTCACAGATGTGCTTCGCGTGATGCGGACCGATCCCGAAGATGTATTGCAGCGCAATCACCGTGTGTTTCCGACCTGGAAGGTCGATACCTGCGATACGGGCCATTTACTCTTATCCTTGCCGTTGCTTGTGGCGGGGGTTGTCACACAAGACACGCACAACACCCTTGCGGCGCACGATCTTGCACTTCTCACAAATTTTTCTGACGCTTGGTCGAACCTTCATGTCTGCCTCTCTTTGATTCGTCCTCTCGTCGGGTCGTAGGGGGATATCTCAACCGTCACACCATCTCCGGGGAGCAGCTTCACCGTGACCCACCTGGCCTTGTTCGAAACCGACGCGGTGATCTCTTCTCCGCCGTCAAGCCTCACTCGGTAAAGCGCCCTCGGTAGCACCGCTTGGATGGTGCCGCGGGCGGTTTTCGATTCAGTCATCCCTCGTTACTCGACCCCAATCGCTTTCCTAATCCGTTTCGTGATTTCTTCTAATGTTCCGACACCTTGCACGCTCTCTACGACGCCTTTTGCGTCGTAGTGGGCGAGCACCGGTTCGGTCTTCGCTTTGTATTCCTCGAACCGCTTCCGGACGACCTCCTCCGTGTCGTCCGAACGCTGCACAATCTTGCTCCCCCCACAAGAGACACACGCTCCGTTTTGGGGCGGCGGAGTATAGCGGACGTGGTAGGTCTGTCCACAGTCCAAACAAACCCTCCTGCCAGTCACTCGATCGACGATGTCGTCGAGCGGAACGTCGAGGGAAACCACCTTGTCGATACGGCGGCCGAGCTTGGCAAGAAGGCTATCGAGGGCCTCCGCCTGTGCCACCGTTCGCGGGTAACCATCGAAGATCGCTCCGTTTTTCGCGTCTTCCTGCTTGAGGCGCTGATCGATGAGGTCGAGGACGAGACTGTCTGGCACCAACTTTCCGGCCGACATGTACTCGTCGAACTGCTTCCCGAGCTCCGAGCCCGATTTGCGCTCAGCCCGCATCATGTCGCCCGTCGAGATTTGAGGGACTCCCAACAGCTCGATCAGAAACTTTGCCTGGGTGCCCTTCCCTGCGCCGGGCGGTCCGAAAAGAAGTAGGTCCATTACGCGTTCCTCGCTCGGATACGGGAGCCCTTGCTCCCGGTGAGGCCTTCGTAGTGGCGAGTGATGAGGTGGCTCTCCACCTGTTGCGCAAAGTCGAGTGCGACGCCAACGACGATCATCAACGAGGTGCCACCGAGATAGAACGGTACGTTCCAGCGAGCCTGAAGCAGGGTCGGAACCGTGACGACGGCCGCAACATAGAGCGCGCCGCCGACGGTGATGCGGGTGAGCACGGCGTCGATGTACTCGGCCGTTGCCTTGCCAGGGCGCACGCCCGGAATGAATGCGCTCTGCTTCTTGAGGTTCTCCGCCACGTCCACCGGTTGGAAAGTGATCGCCGTATAGAAGAAGCAGAAGAAGATCGTCATTGCCGCGAACACGACGATGTACACCCATCCGCCTGGCACGAGGTTGTTACTGATCCATCGCATCGCGTCAGAGAGGTACGGGATGTTGGTGCCCGCCAAGGTGACGGGGAACATCATCAAGGACGAAGTGAAGATCGGCGGGATGACACCAGCCATGTTCACGCGAAGAGGCAGATGCGACTGCTGCCCGCCGTACATCTTTCTTCCGATCATCCGTTTCGCATACGTGATCGGCAGCCGACGCTGGGCACGCTCGAAGAAGACGATGAATGCCGTCGTCCCGAGAGCAATGACCACGAGCAGCATCAGGTCGATTGGCTGGAGCTCGCCGAGCTTGAATTGCTCGATGGTCATGAACAGGGCGTCGGGCAGATTGGCCACAATACCGGCGAAAATGATTAGCGAAATGCCGTTTCCAAGCCCCCGTTCGGTGATCTGCTCGCCGAGCCACATCAGGAACGAAGTACCCGTCGTCAGCGCGAGAACGGTCATTAGACGGAACGCCCACCCGGGGTTGTGAACGATGTCGCCCGAGGTGGAGCTCTCGTTCCACCCTTCCCAGAGCATGGCAAGACCCATGCTCTGGAAGATGCTCAGCCCGACCGTACCGTACCGCGTGTATTGATTGATCTTCCGCTGCCCGGCTTCGCCTTCTTTGCGAAGCTCCATGAGCGAGGGCACCACCACCGTCATGAGCGACAAGATGATGCTGGCCGACACGTACGGCATGATGTTGAGCGCGAAAATCGACGCCTGCTCGAGTGCACCACCTGAGAACAGGTTGAACATGCTCAAGAAGCCGCCCGACTGCCCGGCCACGTACTTGCGCATGGCCATACGATCGACGCCGGGGGTCGTGACGAAGATCCCGATGCGGTAGATCGCGATCATCCCCAGCGTGAAGAGGATGCGGCGACGAAGCTCGGGGATTCGAAAGATGTTCGCGACGGTGCTCATGGAGTCTACGGGCTTTCGTTAGGGGGCAGGCGTTCCAACTAGCTCGACTGTGCCACCCGCACTCTCGATCTTCTGAGTGGCAGTCGCGCTCGCGGCGTGAACCTTGACGGTGAGAGCCCGGTCGAGCTCGCCATCACCAAGAACCTTAATCATGTCGACTTTTCGCTTGATGAGGCCAGCTTCTCGCAGAGCCGCTTCGTCGACGGTCGCGCCCGCATCAAAGCGCAGAAGGTCCTTCACGTTGATGGTGCCGACCTTCTTACTGAAGGGGTTGTGAAAGCCGCGCTTCGGAATGCGACGGTAGAGCGGCATCTGCCCACCCTCGAATCCGAGCTTGCTGAAGTTGCCGGGATGACGGGCTTTTTGGCCCTTTTGACCGTGCCCAGCTGTCTTGCCGAGGCCCGAGCCCGGGCCTCGCCCCTTGCGTCGCTTGCCGCGCACGGCGCCCTCCGAGGGGCGGAGCCGGGAAAGGATCGGTGTTTCGTTTTGGTCACTCATTGACTTCCTCAACTTCGACGAGGTGGAGTACCTTCTTGACCATTCCGCGGAAGGCCGGGGTGTTTTCGACCACGACCTCGGTATTGGGGCCGCGCAGGCCGAGACCCTTGAGGACCCGCCGCTGGCGTTCCATGCGGCCGATTTCGCTCTTGATCTGGGTCACTTTGAGTTTGCTCGCGCTCATGACTGCCTCTCTTACGATGCGCTGGCCTCAGTCGGCCCCTCGGCAGGCGCCTCGGCCGGCCGCTCCGACTTGGGACCATGCTCGAACTGTTGAACCTCGCCCTTGCGACGGCCGCGGCGACGCGCGACCTCTGCCGGTGACTCGAGGCCTTTGAGCGCCGCAACGGTGGCGTTCACCACGTTGTGGGGGTTCGTCGTGCCTAGGATCTTCGCCAGGACGTCCTTCACACCGGCGGCCTCGAGGACCGGGCGCATCGCGCCACCGGCGATGACGCCGGTTCCTTCGGAAGCCGGACGCAAGACGATGCGCCCTGCACCCGAGTGACCGACGACCTTGTGAGGAATGGTACGACCGCTGAGGGGAACCCGGAACAGGTTCCTCTTGGCGGCGTCGTTGCCCTTGCGAATCGACTCGGGGACCTCATTGGCCTTGCCCATGCCGACACCGACGTGCCCGTTGCCATCTCCGACCACGACGAGCGCGCTGAAGCTGAATCGCCGGCCACCCTTCACGACCTTCGCAACGCGGTTGATGAAGATCACCCGATCTGTAAGATCGTCGAGCGAATTCGGATCGATGATTTCGTCCTTGTATGCCATCTCGTCCTCAGAACTTCAGACCCGCTTCGCGGGCCGACTCGGCCAATGCGCGAACGCGTCCGTGGTAACGGTAACCGCCTCGATCGAACACGACTTGCTCGACCCCTTTGTCGATGCAGGCCTTGGCGACGGCGCTCCCCACCGATTTCGCCGACTCGACCTTGCTCGCGCCAGGCCCAGTGACACTCGATACGTGGGCAATCGTAGTGCCCAGCGAGTCGTCGATGACCTGCGCATAGATGTGCTTGGAGCTGCGAAACACCGCGAGACGCGGCCGCGCGGAAGTGCCGTGCACCTTCTTGCGAATCCGAAGCTTGCGCCGAGCGCGACCTGTGACTTTCTTCTGCATCATGCACCAGCCTTTCCGGCCTTGCCTGCCTTCTCGCGAATGCGCTCGCCGGTGTAGCGTACACCCTTGCCGTTGTAGGGCTCGGGCGGGCGCACTTGGCGAATCCGCGCGGCGATTCGCCCGACAAGCTGCTTGTCGGGCGACTCGAGGTGAACGCGGGGGAACTTGGTACCGGCCTCGTCGATCGTCTCGACACTCACCGACACCGCCTTGGGAATGTCCAAGACCGGCTGGTGTGAAAGACCGACCGTCATCTTGAGCTGGTCGTTTTTGAACTCCGCACGATAGCCGACGCCGCGGAAGTCGAGGGACTTCTTGTAGCCGTTCGCCACACCCTCGACCATGTTCCGCACGATTGCGCGCGTCAGGCCCTGGTACTGCAAACCAGCCTTGCCACTTCCTTCGGCCGGCCTGACTGTCAGCTGTCCTTCGTTCTGGGCCACGACGACTTCGGGGCGAAGACCATAGGTGAGCTCGCCCTTTGGGCCCTTGACGATCAGGTTCTGACCGCTGATCGAGACCTGCACACCCTTGGCGATCTCGACCGGCTTCTTGCCGTTCCGGGATTGCTTTCCTGTTTGCGTTTCGGCCATCACCAAACCTCGCACAAGACCTCGCCGCCCACGCGCTTATCGCGCGCATCGCGGTCAGTCATGATGCCGGCGGACGTCGAGAGAATCGCAACGCCCATGCCGTTTTGAACACGGGGAATCTCGTGGTGTCCGACGTAGAACCGCCGGCCCGGACGACTCGCCCGACGCATACCCACGAACGCGCTCTGGCGATCACGGCTGTACTTGAGGAAGATCGTCAGAGTGTTCTGCACCCCGTCGTCCACCCGGTAGTCGTCGATGAAACCCTCTTGTTTGAGAATCTCGGCAACCTGCACCTTCAGCTTCGAGGAAGGCAGCGCCGTATGCTCGTGGTGAGCCTGAGCGGCGTTTCGGATGCGCGTCAGCATGTCAGCGATTGGATCGGTCATCATGACGGTACCCTCCTCACCAGCTCGACTTCGTGAGCCCAGGGATGTCCCCCGATAACCCGTATTTACGCAGACAGATGCGGCACATTTCGAACTTACGATAGTAGCCGCGCGGACGTCCGCACACCTTGCAGCGATTGCGCTGTCGCACCGAGAACTTCGGCGTCTTTTCCATTTTGGCAAATGCTCGCTTACTAGCCATCTGCGTCCTCTAGTTCCTGAACGGCATGCCAAGTGATTTCAGCAAGGCGCGCCCCTGTTCGTCGGTTTTAGCGGTAGTCACGAACGTGATGTTCATGCCCTTGATTTTGTCGATCTTGTCGTAGTTGATCTCCGGGAAGATGATCTGCTCCCGGACGCCGAGCGTGTAGTTGCCGCGACCGTCGAACGCCTTTGGGCTAATGCCTTTGAAGTCACGCGTACGCGGCAGAGCGACCGAGATCAACCGGTCGAGGAAATCGTACATCTGTACACCACGAAGCGTCACCATGACGCCAATCGGCATGCCCTCGCGCAGCTTGAAGCTGGCGATCGACTTCTTGGCGCGGGTCACGATAGGCTTGCGGCCAGTGATTGCAGCAAGCTCCTCGGTCGCGGATTCCACAATCTTGGCGTTCTGTACCGCTTCACCAAGCCCCATGTTGATGACGATGCGTTCGAGCTTCGGCACCTCCATGATGTTCTTGAGACTGAAGTCCTTCATCAACTGAGGGAGGACCTCGTCTTTGTACTTTTTGATCAGTCGGGGTTCGTAGTTGCTCATGTTGAACCTCAATCCAGGACCGAGCCGCTCTTCACGGCCACGCGTACGCGCTTTTCAGGGTCCTTCTTGTCGGCCTCGATGCGAACGCGAGTTCGCTCCTCGGTCTTCGGGTCGACGACCATCACGTTCGAGGCGTGAATCGGCATCTCCTTCTCGACGATGCCTGCTTCCTTGAAACGGCGAGGGCTCTGGTGACGCTTCACCCGATTCACACCCTCCACGAGGACTAGGTCGGCGCGAACCACCTGCAGGACTCGGCCTTTTTCGCCCTTGTCCTTGCCGGCGATGACCTGCACCAGGTCGCCCTTCTTGATTCGCGCAGCCATCACACCACCTCCGGCGCAAGGGAAACGATCTTCATGAAGCGCTTCGCACGAAGCTCGCGTGCCACCGGTCCAAAGATACGAGTCCCGATGGGCTCGTTGTCCTTGGTGATGAGCACGGCGCTGTTGGTGTCGAACTTGATGTAGGTGCCGTCAGGCCGTTGGTACTCGCGCTTGGTGCGAACCACGACGGCCCGGGCCACCTCACCCTTCTTGACGCGGGCGGTGGGCAAGGCCTCCTTCACGGAGACGACGATCACATCGCCAAGGCCAGCGTACCGGCGACGCGAACCACCAAGCACCTTGATGCAGGACACTCGTTTCGCGCCGCTGTTGTCGGCGACATCCAGCTGTGTTTCGGTCTGGATCATCGTTATACCTCCGGCGGCCTTTCGATCAGGCGCACTACCTCCCAGCGCTTCGTCTTACTGCGCGGGCGGCATGCACGGATCTCGACCACGTCGTTCGTGCGATACTCGTTGGCCTCGTCGTGCGCGTGGAACTTCTTCTTGCGCTTGACGTACTTGCCGTAGAAGGGATCGCGCGCGCGGCGAATGACCTCCACCACGACGGTCTGTTGGACTCGGCCGTCCGTCCTCGTTTCGTTGACGACGCGTCCGACCAAGCGGCGGCGGCGGCCGCGGTCTTTTTCCGCTTTCGGAGTCGGTTGTCCTGGCTCTGCAGCACTCATGGCCGATTACTCCTTGTTCGCCGCTTCCGTGCGGCGCTGGGTGAGAATGGTTTTCACGCGGGCAAGATCCCGGCGAAGCTTTTGAATCGAGCTCGTGTCATCGAGCTGGTTCGTGTGGTTGTCGAAGCGCGCTTTCCAAAGCTGGCGGCGGAGGTCTCCCTCGATGACCGAAAGCTCTTCGAGCGTGTTTGCACGGATGTCTTCGGGCTTCATAGCTCAGTCTCCCTGCTGCGAAACGCGACCTTGAGGGGGAGCTTGTGCGCGGCGAGCTGAAACGCTTCGCGCGCGATGTCTTCGGGGACGCCCTGGATTTCGTAGAGCATGCGGCCAGGCTTGATCACCGCGACCCAGCCCTCGACGCTGCCCTTGCCCTTGCCCATACGAGTTTCGAGCGGCTTTTTGGTGATCGGCTTGTCCGGGAAGATGCGAATGAAGAGCTGCCCCTGACGCTTCACCTTGCGCTGAATCGTCATACGGGCTGCTTCGATCTGCCTCTGGCTGATTCGCCCAGGCTCGAGCGCCTGAAGGCCGAAGTCGCCGAACGAGACCTCGGAACCTCGGTAGGCTTTGCCGCGCATGCGGCCCTTCATCATCTTGCGGAACTTGGTTTTCTTTGGTTGAAGCATGGCTCGTCCTTAGCCCCGGGCTCCTACCGCCCCTGCGCCTGGACGCTGAGGAAGTTGCTCACCCTTGAAGATCCAGCACTTGATGCCGACGGTGCCGGCCTTCGTGTGTGCAGTGACCTCTCCGTAGTCGATGTCGGCGCGGAGCGTGTGAAGCGGCACACGACCCTCGCGGTACCACTCGGTCCTCGCGATTTCCGCACCGCCGAGACGACCGCCAGCCGTAACTCGAATGCCCTTCACACCGAACTTCATGGCGGTCTGCACGGCCTTCTTCATGGCTCGGCGGAACGCGACACGGCGCTCGAGCTGCGTGGCGATGTTCTCCGCCACGAGCTGCGCGTTCGTTTCGGCCTTGCGGACTTCCTGAATGTCGAGAAAGAGCTCGTTCTGGGTGAGCTTCTGGAGATCACCTTTGAGCTGCTCGACGCCAGCGCCGCGCTTGCCGATGATGATGCCCGGACGCGAGGTGAAGATGACCACCTTGGCCTTGTTGGCCGCGCGCTCGATCTCGATGTCGGCGATGCCCGCGTGCGCGAACTTCTTTCGGATCGCGCTCTTGAGCTTGAGATCCTCATGAAGCCACTTGGCGTAGTTCTTGTCCTCGTACCACTTGGACTTCCACGTCTTCACGACGCCGAGACGGAAACCATAGGGATGTACTTTTTGACCCACGACTAGCTCTCTTCCCCGTCGCTCACGACGACGGTGATGTGACTCATTCCCTTGACGATGCGCGTGGCGCGGCCCTGCGCGCGCGGGCGCCAGCGCCGCATGTGCTGGTTCGGTGCCATGTCCGCGAAAGCGATCTTCACGTACAGGTCATCGAGATTGAGCTCTTCGTTCTTCTGCTTGGCGTTCGCGATGGCACTCCCGATGCACTTCGCGACGATCGGAGCTGCCGACTTGGTCGTGAAACGAAGCTCGTTGAGCGCCGCTGCCACGTTCTTGCCGCGAACCATGTTGAGGACGACCCGCGCCTTACGAGGCGAAATCCGCTGAAAACGCGCTTTTGCAATCGCTTCCATGATCACCTCTTACCTGTTGCGGGGTTGATCTTACGGCCGCCCTTCCGGTCCGACGCGTGGCCGCCGAACGTCCGGGTGGGCGCGAACTCGCCGAGCTTGTGACCGACCATGTTCTCGGTGACGAAGACGGTGACGAACTTCCGGCCGTTGTGAACCGCGAAGGTGTGCCCGACGAAATCGGGCGTCACGGTCGAACGGCGGGACCAAGTGCGGATCATCTTCCTGTCGCCCGACTTGTTCGCAGACTCGACCTTCTTTTCGAGATGGCCGTCGATGAACGGACCCTTTTTTACTGAACGCGCCATTACTTCTTCTTCCGCCGGCGAACGATGTACTTGTCCGTCGCCTTGTTCTTTCGTGTCTTGAGACCCTTGGCGAGCTGGCCCCACGGCGAGCAGGGATGACGCCCGCCGGCGGTGCGACCCTCACCACCACCCATGGGGTGGTCGACCGGGTTCATGGTGGTGCCGCGATTGTGCGGGCGCTTGCCCAGCCAGCGATTGCGGCCCGCCTTGCCGAGGGTCACTCGCGCGTGCTGCGAGTTGCTCACCTGGCCAACCGAAGCGCGGCAGTTGAGATGCACCATCCGAACTTCGCCGGAGGGAAGGCGAATCTGAGCGTAGTTGCCATCCTTGGCCATGAGCTGGGCGGCGGTGCCGGCCGAGCGCACGAGCTGTGCACCCTTGCCGATCTTGAGCTCGATGTTGTGAATCATCGTCCCAAGAGGCATGTCACGTAGGCGCATCGAGTTGCCAGGCTTCACGTCGGCGTTCTTGGACGAAAGCACTTGAGATCCCACCTCGAGGCCGTCCGGCGCCAAAATGTAGGCCTTTTCGCCGTCCGCGTAGTGCAGAAGCGCGATGCGAGCCGACCGATTCGGATCGTACTCGATCGCCTTCACAGTGGCCGGAACGCCGACCTTGTTCCGCTTGAAGTCGATCTTGCGGTAGCGCTGCTTGTGGCCGCCCCCGCGGAAGCGCGACGTGATGCGCCCCTGGTTGTTGCGGCCGGCCGTCTGCTTCTTCGCGTCGAGCAGCTTCTTTTCCGGCTTCCCACGCGTGATCATCGCGAAGTCCGGCGCTTCGTAGAAGCGGCGAGACGGAGACGTTGGTTTGAACTTACGGATAGCCATGATCAGACACCCTCGAAGAAGTCGATCGAATCGCCCTCACGGACAGTGACGATCGCCTTTTTCCAGTTGCGGGTTTTGGCATATGTGCGGCCCATGCGGCGCATGTGACCTCGCACTACCAGTGTGTTGACCTCGTCGACGGTGACCTTGAACAAGGTCTCGACGGCGTCCTTGATTTGGAGCTTGTTCGCCTCGAGGCTGACCTCGAATACGTACTTATTCTGCTCTTCGCGGAGCTTGGAGCCCTTCTCCGTGAGGTAGAGAGGCCGCTTGATTACGTCTTCGACGTTCATCACTGGCACCTCGCTTCCAACGCTTCGACTGCACCCTTGGTCAGCACCACGTGCTCGTGCCGGAGCAGGTCGTAGAGGTTCACACCCTCAGGCGGCAGAACCGAGTGATTCTGCAGATTGCGCGCGCTCATGCGCAGCTTGTCGTTGTCTTTGCCGTCGACGATCAGCGCGCTGTTGTCGATTTCGAGCTTGCCGAGGACCTCGACCAGCTTCTTGGTCTTGATCTCCGCGAGCTCGAAGTCCTCCACGATGCGAAGCTGGCCCTCGCGAAGCTTGAGGCTCAACGCGCCTTTGAGCGCGCCGAGCCGCATCTTACGCGGCGGCCGGTAGCCGAAATCACGGGGTTTCGGGCCATGCACCGTGCCGCCACCGACGAAAATCGGAGCGCGACGCGAGCCATGACGAGCATTTCCCGTGCCCTTCTGCTTGTACATCTTGCGCTTGGTCGCGGTGACCTCCGCCCGTGTCTGGGCCGAGGCAGCACCCTTGCGCTTGCTGGCGAGCTGCGCCTTGAGAACGTCATAGAGGACACTCTCGTTCACGGTCGCATCGAAGACTGCGTCAGAGAGATCCATCTCTCCGACACCCTTCCCGCTCAAGTTGTAGACCTTTACCTTGGGCATGAAGTTACCGCCTTACGACTTGATCTCCACGTCGACGCCCGCCGAAAGATCCAGCTTCATGAGGGCGTCGAGTGTCTGCTGTGTGGGGTCCAGGATGTCGAGAAGCCGCTTGTGAGTTCGAATCTCGAACTGCTCGCGCGACTTCTTGTCGATGTGGGGCCCACGCAACACGGTGTACTTGTTGATACGTGTGGGCAGCGGAATCGGACCCGCAACCCGCGCACCGGTGCGCTTCGCCGTGTCGACGATTTCCGTCGCCGATTGATCCAACAACCGGTGATCGTATGCCTTGAGCCTGATTCGGATCTTGTTCGCTGCCATTTGATTACTCAATGATCTTGGAGATGACGCCTGCACCGATGGTTCGGCCGCCTTCGCGAATCGCGAAGCGCTGCTTCTCTTCCATCGCCGCCGGCGTGATGAGTGTGACCTTCATCTTCACGTTGTCGCCCGGCATGACCATCTTCACGTCGTCGGGAAGCTCGATCTTGCCCGTCACGTCCAGCGTGCGGATGTAGAACTGCGGCGTGTAGTTGCTGAAGAACGGCTTGTGACGTCCGCCCTCGTCCTTGCTCAGGATGTACACCTCGCACTCGAACTGCGTGTGCGTGTTCACCGAACCCGGCTTCGCGAGCACCTGCCCACGCTCCACTTGGTCCTTCTCCACACCGCGAAGCAAACAACCCACGTTGTCGCCCGCCTGGCCCTGGTCCAGGAGCTTCCGGAACATCTCCACGCCCGTCACCACCGTCTTGCGCGGGTCGCGGATGCCGAGGATTTCCACTTCCTCGCCCACCTTGATCACGCCTCGCTCGATGCGACCCGTCACCACCGTCCCGCGGCCCTTGATCGAGAACACGTCCTCGACCGCCATCAGGAACGGCTTGTCGATGTCGCGCTCCGGCTCCGGAATGTGGGTGTCCACCGCTTCCATCAGGTTCACGACCGACTCCACCCACTTGTCTTCACCGTTCAACGCGCCGAGCGCCGAACCCTGAATCACGGGGATGTTGTCCCCGTCGTAGTCGTACTTGCTCAGCAGCTCACGAACCTCCATCTCGACCAGCTCGAGAAGGTCCGGGTCGTCCACGGCGTCGCACTTGTTCATGAACACCACCATCGTCGGAACACCGACCTGGCGCGCCAGAAGCACGTGCTCTTTGGTCTGCGGCATCGGTCCGTCCACGCCGCTCACCACGAGAATCGCGCCGTCCATCTGCGCCGCGCCCGTGATCATGTTCTTGACGTAGTCGGCGTGGCCCGGGCAATCGACGTGGGCGTAGTGACGGTTGCCCGTCTGGTACTCCACGTGGCTCGTCGCGATCGTCACCGTCTTGGTGTCGTCACGCTCCGTACCGCCCTTGGCGATGTCCTTGTAGCTCTTGACTTCGCCGCCGTGCTTGTCGCTCATGACCTTCATGATCGCCGCCGTCAGCGTCGTCTTGCCGTGGTCGATGTGACCGATCGTGCCTACGTTGATGTGTGGTTTGTCTCGGACAAACTTTTCTTTAGCCATCGTTAGCTCCTCATCCGCCTTTCGCCTTGGCGACGATTTCTTCAGCAATGCTTGTAGGCACCGCCTGATACTCCTTGAACTGCATCGTGTACACCGCACGCCCCTGGGTCTTGGAGCGCAGGTCGTTGACGTAGCCAAACATGTTCGCGAGGGGCACAAGTGCACGAATCACTTGGAGACCACTCACAGAATCCATTCCTCCCACGTGGCCGCGGCGGGCATTGAGATCACCGATGACCTCACCCATGTAGTCCTCGGGGACTCGGACCTCGACGTCCATCACGGGCTCGAGCATCTGAACTCCGGCTCGTTTCGCGCCCTCCTGGAACGCAAGAGAGCCCGCCACCTCGAATGCTGCCTGGCTGGAGTCGACGTCGTGGTAAGAGCCGTCGAAGAGGGTCGCCTTCACGTCGATGACCGGGTAGCCCGCCATCACGCCCCGACTCATCGCGTCCCGAACGCCCTTTTCGACCGACGGGATGAATTCCCTCGGCACCACACCGCCGACGATCTTGTTCTCGAACTCGTAGCCGCTCCCCGGCTCGAGCGGCTCGAGCTTGACCCAAACGTGGCCGAACATTCCGCGGCCGCCACTCTGCTTGACGTACTTGCCCTCGGACTCGACTTCCTTGGTAATCGTCTCGCGATAGGCGACCTGGGGCGCGCCCACGTTGGAGTCGACTTTGAACTCGCGCTTGAGGCGGTCGACGATGATCTCGAGGTGAAGCTCGCCCATGCCGCTGATGATCGTCTGGCCGGACTCCTCGTCGGTGTGCGCGCGGAAGCTGGGATCCTCGGCGGCGAGCTTGCCAAGGCCAACGCCAAGCTTGTCTTGGTCGGCCTTCGTCCTTGGCTCGATCGCTACCGAAATGACTGGATCGGGGAAGTCCATGCGCTCGAGGATGACGGGCGCCTTTTCATCGCAGAGAGTGTCGCCCGTCGTGGCGGTCTTGAGACCGACGGCCGCCGCGATGTTGCCCGCGCGGATCTCCTTGAGCTCCTCACGGTTGTTGGCATGCATCTGAAGGATGCGGCCAATGCGCTCCTTCTTGCCCTTGGTCGAGTTGAGTACGCCGGAACCCGCTTCGAGCACGCCCGAGTAGACGCGGAAGAAGGTGAGCTGACCGACGAACGGGTCGTTGATGATCTTGAACGCAAGCGCGCTGAAGGGTTCGTCATCGGCGGCCCTGCGCTCGAGCACCTTCTCCGGGTCGTCGGGATCGACACCCTGAATGGCTGCGACTTCGATCGGCGAGGGCAGGAAGTTCACGACCGCGTCGAGCAGCTGCTGGACGCCCTTGTTCTTGAATGCCGAGCCGGTGAGCACGGGAACGATGGTTTGCTCGAGGCAGCCCTTGCGGACCCCGGCGAGGATCTCCTCGGGGGTGAAGTCGGTGTCGCCCTCGAGATACCGCTCCATCAAAGCGTCGTCGACTTCGGAGACAGCCTCGAGAAGTGTCGCGCGTGCGGCTTCGGCTTCCTCGAGGAATTCTGCGGGAATCTCCTCGACTGACCACTCGGCGCCGAGGTTGTCGTCCGTGAAGCGGTTCGCCTTCATGTTGACCAAGTCGATGATGCCTTCGAGCTCGGCTTCTTGTCCGAGAGGCAGTTGCAACGCGACCGCTGGAGCCCCGAGGCGGTCCTCGATCGATCGGAAAGCCGCAGCGAAGTCGGCCCCGGCCTTGTCCATCTTGTTGATGAAACAGATGCGTGGAACGCCGTAACGGTCGGCCTGACGCCACACGGTTTCGGACTGCGGCTCGACGCCCTCCTTGCCGTCGAACACCGCCACGGCGCCGTCGAGAACACGGAGCGATCGCTCGACCTCGATCGTGAAGTCGACGTGACCCGGTGTGTCTATGATGTTGATTCGAAACTGCTCACCGGTGTAGAGCCCGGCCTGCGGGCGCCAGAAACAAGTCGTCGCGGCGGACGTGATCGTGATGCCGCGTTCCTGCTCCTGCTCCATGTAGTCCATGGTCGCTGCGCCGTCGTGCACCTCGCCGATCTTGTAGTTGACGCCGGTGTAGTAGAGGATGCGCTCGGTGGTCGTCGTCTTGCCGGCATCGATGTGGGCCATGATGCCGATGTTGCGCGTCCTATCGAGTGGGTACTTTCTAGCCATGGGATGATCTGAGCTTTTCTCATTTGACTCGGGCGCTTCACGTACAAAACCCCCTCCGACCCAGAAGCCACCCTCGGGCTTCCTCAACTCAGAGAGGGTTTCGAGAGGCACATCGGTTGCGACTGGTGTGTCGCGGTCTTCCCGGTGACTCTCTTTATGTGCGCGGTGTCATGAGTTCAGCTACTGCTCCTTGTCCGAGTGGTTTCCGTGGACCTTCCCAGACGCTAGAAAATACTTACCAGCGGTAGTGTGCGAACGCCTTGTTCGCATCCGCCATTTTGTGGGTGTCTTCCCGCTTCTTGACCGCGTTTCCGCGACCCTGCGAGGCCTCCATGAGCTCGGCCGCGAGCCGCTCTTCCATCGACTTCTCACCGCGCGCACGCGAGTACTGAACCAGCCATCGCATTGCGAGCGCGTTGCGGCGGTCCGAGCGAACCTCGACGGGCACCTGATAGGTTGCACCACCAACACGGCGGCTCTTGACCTCGACGCGGGGCTTCACCGCATCGAGCGCTTTCTTGAAGATGTCGAGCGGTTCATCCTTGTAGCGCTCTTCGATGATGTCGAAGGCGCCGTAGAGGCACTTCTCAGCCGTCGAGCGCTTGCCCGCCAGCATCAAGGAGTTGACGAACTTGGCGACCAGCCGATCGCCATACTTGGCGTCCGGGATGATCTCTCGCTTAGGTGCGCTGAATCGACGACTCATGGCTGTACTAGTTCTTCGGGCGCTTCACGCCGTACTTGGACCGCTTGTTGACGCGGTTCGCTTTGTTGGTGTTGGAAGGCCCGGCGGCTCCGGTTGCGTCGAGCGTGCCGCGCACGACGTGATAGCGGACGCCGGGAAGATCCTTCACACGACCGCCGCGAATGAGCACGACCGAGTGCTCCTGCAGGTTATGCCCCTCGCCGGGGATGTACGTGGTCGCCTCGATACCATTGCTGAGACGCACACGAGCGACCTTGCGAAGGGCCGAGTTCGGCTTCTTCGGGGTGGTCGTGTACACGCGAACGCACACACCGCGCTTCTGCGGGCATCGCTGGAGCGCCGGCGAGTCCGTTTTGGATTTGATCTGTTTGCGTCCTTTGCGGACGAGCTGGTTGATCGTTGGCATAACTATCCGAAAAAGCGTGCAATTCCTCGTACGCGCGCAACTTCCCCACGCGTTGAAGGGAGCGAAGGATAGGCGCGAAAGCCCTGCTGTCAAGCGAAGTCTGCCGCGAAATACGGCTTGGCTCTAAGAGATCGAAATTGCTGCTTTTTTGTCCGAAGCCGGAGAAGAAGTGAGCAGTGGGGTGATCAAAGATGATCCCCGGTCCCGAAGCCTCAGAAATCGACCCGTATCCTCCCGCCCGTGAGACCGAGCTGGAAGCGGATCTCCGGACGGCTGCTCCGTGGGTTTTCAAGCTCGACTGGGAGCTCCCGCTTCCGAGTGCTGCGAATTACCGGCTTGAATCGGACTTCGGCCTCGACGACGCCCGCAATGTAGAAGCTGACCAGGGCCCCGACGCTCACCCAGTTCCCGATCCGCAGAGCCTTCTCGACGCGTCGCGCCCGGTCGAGCTCACTCGGCGCCGGATTCTCGTCTTGAAGTGAGTTGTGGCCGATGAACGTGGCGATCGACGCGGCCAGGAAGGCGGATTCCGTCACGGCGAACATGATCCCCAGCTTTCGGTTCTCGTTCTGGAACTGGCCGATCCCCCACGGAAGCGCCGCAATCCAGCGAGAGTTGACCTTCTCGATTGTCTCGACGGCCGCCAGCTCCTCGAGGGCCTGCATTCGCTGCTGCTGCCCGATCAGCTCCTCGAGCTCTCCCGCGCGCTCTCTTTGTTCGCGCGCCGCATTCTGGGCTTCTTTTTGGGCAAGCTTCGCAGTGACCTCGGCCTGCACTTCCTGGAACGTCTCGACGACAGCGCCCGGAAAAGCCACCGGATCGATGTCGTAGGCCGGATCCTCCTCCAGCAGGAGCTGGAACTGCTCGCGCGCGTCATCGTCCCTTCCGAGGAACAGGTACGTCGCGCCGAGGTATTTGCGCGCCTCCAGCCGGACAACCGGGTTCCGGGCGCGAGGGACGACTCCGCCGACGAGCGATTCGAGGCCCCGCGCCGCTTTCGCGTAGCTCTGCTTGTCGTAGCTCCGACGGGCCGCCTCGAAGTCCGAGAGCTCGTCCGCCGCCGCCGGCAGCGCAAACGCAGCCATCAAGACGACCACCAGCCCGGTCAACGTGGTGCGCCGCATCACTCCGATGGGTTCTACGGGGTTTCCCGCTCCCTCTCAAGGGAGAAGGAGTGCTCGGTCATATCACCGCCGGCACGAAGCTTCACGACGCTCTTGTGGGTCTGATACCCGGGCGCGCGGATCTCGACTTGTGCAGAAACGCGCAGCGAGCGCATCGGAATGCGAAGGATCTCACGAATGCGACCGCTGACCCGCCGATTGCCAGGTAGCGTGATCCGGACCGACGCGTCCGCTGGAGCGGGGCCCTTCAAGTACAAACGCGCGGGCTCGTACTTGAGCTTCACGGCAAGCTCATAGTCGCGGGAACCTGGAGGAATCCGCCGCCGAAGCACCCGCTCCTCACAGCACTCTTCTGCTCCGACAAACCGGAACGTGTGTGTGCCCACCTTCAACCGGATCTTCTGGAAGCCGGGCCCGTAGGCTTTCGGCGGTCCGCCGTCGACGCTGATCGACACGTTGGGCGGCGTCGGGTTGAACACGACCCAACGACGCCCACTCGTACCCAACTCTTTCGGCTCGTTCCGCGTCTCTTCCCCGGCTGCGATCTCGTCCGTCGCCTTGGGCTTGGCCGCCGTGTCCTTGGTCGGCAACGCCTCCCCATCATCGGGCGACGGTCTCTCGAGCGTGGCTTGCTCGACGTCTTCGGGCACCGGCGCAGCCGGCCACGCGAAGTAGCCCCACGCCCCCAATCCGACAAGTGTTGCAACGGATAGCGTCACGGCGATCATCGCGCCGCGCCTTCGACGGCGCCCGAGCGTCCCGAGAAGTTTCAGCGCATCCTCGTTGCCGTCATCGATCGCCAGGGCACGGCTCAATGCCGCTTGCGCTTTGGGGACGTCGCCGGCGCGCGAAGCCTCGGCACCGAGCGCGATGAGGCGTTCAAGCGACGACTCCCGAAGCTCGGCCGTGACCTCAGCCGGTGCTCTGAGATAACGCGCCAACGCCTCGTCTGTGTCGTCGATGCCCATCCCGGCCAGAAAGTCACGGAGGCTCGCGGACATCTCGGCGGCGGTTTGATAGCGCTCGGCGGGATCCCGAGAAAGCGACTTGTGCATGATCGCTGCGAGATCCGCCCCAATTGCAGGCTGCAAACGGAGTGGGTCCGGATACTCGCCCCCGAGAAGGAGCTTCAGGAGATGGTGCGGATTGCGGCCCACGAAGGGGAGTCTTCCCGTCGAACAGAAGTAAAGCACCGTCCCTAGTGAGAACACATCGGTGCGCGCATCGCAGGTGCGCCCCTCCACCTGCTCGGGCGCCATGTGTCCAGGCGAGCCGAGGATCTGGCCGGTCGCGGTGAACGTATGCGTGTCGACCATGTACGCAATGCCGAAGTCCGTGAGCTTCACGCATCGGTCCTCGTGAATCAGCACGTTCTCAGGCTTCACGTCGCGATGAATGATCCCGTTGGCATGAGCTGCTCCGAGAGCGTCGGCGACTTGCACGGCGATGCACGCGGCGATCTCCGGAGGCAGCTCCTTGTGCATCAAGACGAAGTCCTTGAGCGTCGGGCCGGTCAACAGCTCGGCCGCGATGTAGGTTTCGGCCGATCCTTCGCCGCTGTAGTCGTAGATCTCGAGAATGTGCGGATGACGCAGCCGGGCGACGCTCTTCGCTTCACGCGCAAACCGGGCGCGCGCCTCCGGGGTTCGCTGCAAGTGCGGATGCAGCACTTTCAGTGCAACGAAACGGTCGAGCGAGCTATCGCGCGCGCGATAGACCGTAGCCATCCCGCCGTGGCCGATCTCGTCGAGGACCTCGTACTTCTCCAGCTTGCGTAACATCTGCCCGGAATGTCGAGGATATCAGGTTCCGCCCCGACCGACCCACCCTTCTACAGAGGTGTCAACGCCGCGGGTACACAGAATTCGAAGTCATCGAGAGCGGTCCCCCCGTCGTCGCCGCCCGCGACGACAAACACGCCGCTCTCGTACACAATCGCGCCGGCTGAAGCGCGAGGGACGCGCATCTCCAACACCGGTTCGATCGCGACCGTGTCCTCGCTCCAGCGAACCTCTTCGACGCTCTTCGACCCTTCTCCGCCGATGATCAACGCGCTCAACTCGGGAAGAATGGCGCGCAAGCGGGCCGCGTCCCATTGCGGCCCCGCACTCGAAACGCAGTTGCCCGGACAAGCGTCGAACCGAAGCGTATCCCGTCGGACCGCGCCGCTTGCATCCGCACCGCCGATCAGCAGCGCTCGGCTCTCTCCATCGCCGACGAGCAAACCGTCGTCGCGCACGCCATCCATGACGCCATCGATCGGCTGTCCGACGGTGCTGCCCGCCAGGAGGATCTCCGCGTTGCCATCCGCGTCACCTCCCACGACCAACACGTCTTCACCGAGAGCGGCCGCCACCGCACCCGCACGAGGCTCACTCAACTGAAGCGACGTGACGACGCCATCGAGCTTGACGAGCGAGACCCCCGCCCTCGCCGCGCCACCGGCCTCGCCGCCGATGACCATCGCGCCGAGGCCAGGGACCGATACCAGCGCCGACTGAGGCCCTGCACCGGAGTGAAGGACGACCTGCGTGATTCGGTCCGTTGCGTCCAACATGTTGAAGATGAAAGGCGCTGCATCGGCGGGAAGGACGAGAATCTGACCTTGACCGACGGTCGCCGCGCGTGTCTCTCCAAGGAAAGAGAGCGAGAAGTCCGCCTCGAACAAACGGGACTGCCACTCGAGCGCGTCGAAGTACTCAATCTGCTCGTTGTCGGGCGTCGTGCCGCCGACCACGAGCGCAAACGTACCGGAGGGAACCATCCCAAAGTTCGCGCGAGGAGCTTTCATCGTATTGAAGGAGACGGCTGTGCACGAAGACGGCCCTGCTGCGACGACCTTGAGAAACCCATTCGTCACTGAAGGGACGAACCAGGGAGGAGCCGTAATCAGATCGGTGGTCGAACCCTCTAGCTGGATGCGGAGACGCGTGAGAGCAGAGAGCGAGGCAAACTCGAGCGTGGCGTCGAACTGGCCGTCCGAAATGGGGAACTCGAACTCCCGGATGGGGAGCTCGCCCTGGGCGATCTCGATTCGGAGCGTGTCCGCATCCGTGCCGGCGACGGGGTTGCCGTTGTCGCCATCCACGATACTTGCCTGGAATACGAACTGAACCACGTCGTCATTGCAACCGACAGCGGCAGCGCAGAGAAGGGCAAGCAAGACGAATCGGCGCGCCACCGCGAGAGGTTGCGTTACGGCTCGGCCGCGAGCAAGTAGAGGATCGCCGTGTGGGCCGAACGCATTGCTTCGATCGATGAGCTGGCCGCGGCGCGGTCTTTGAGCTCGGAGCCGGGGTTTGCCTGGCTGGACTCGAATCGAAGCGAATCACGGGACGGGCGCTACTCGTTCCTCGCGGCGTGGCCGGCCGAGGAGCTTCGGGTGGAGTTCGGTCACGAAGCTCCGTTCGCCGCGCTTCGTGACGTCGCGCGAAGTGCTCCGCAGGCGAACGTGGAAGGGCCGAGGCCGTCGGAAGTGCCCGAGTGGATCGGATACATCGCGTACGACGCTTTTTGGTCCGCGCCCGCTCGAGGAACCCCGCGATTCGAGCGCGGTCGCGATCCCATTCTCTACTTTCGACGGTATCCAGCGCTCGTCGCCATCGACCATGAGAGCGGCCACGGTTGGATCGTGGGCGACGACGAGGCCACGTGCGAGGTGTTTCGCTCGAAGCTGCAGACACTCACCGCCCCCGAGCCGACGGCCCCGGTGATCGGCCCCGTGCTCGTCGACGACCCGGCGGTTCATCGAGACGCGATCGTCCGTGCGCTCGACTACATCGCGCAAGGGCAAGTGTATGAGGTCAACGTTGCACGAAGGTGGTCGACAGCTTTCACAGGAGACGCGCTCGAGCTGTGGCAAGCGATGCGGGTCGCCAGTCGAGTGCCCCTTGGCATGTTCTTCGACGGGGGCGACCACGCTGTGCTCGCGTGCACGATGGAGCGCTTCATTCAATGGGACGCAGCGAGCCGCCAGCTCGTGACTCGACCGATCAAGGGAACGATTCGCCGGGAGCCGACGGACGACGGAGCTTCCGAGCGCTTGCGCGCAGACCCGAAGGAACGAGCCGAGCACTCGATGATCGTCGACCTGATGCGCAACGACATCGGGCGCGTGGCGGCCGTCGGGACAGTACGAGTCGACGCGCCTCTCGTGGTCGAGCCGTTCACGGGCCTCTACCATCTCGTCAGCACGGTGAGCTGCGAGACACGACCCGAAGTCACCATGCAAGAGGTTCTCCGAGCGACCTTTCCGCCGGGCAGCGTGACCGGCGCGCCGAAGATCCGCGCGCTAGAGATCATCGAAGAGCTCGAACAGCATCCCCGCGGCGTGTACTGCGGAGCCCTCGGCTTCATCGACCACGCGGGCGGGCTCTCCTTGGCGGTCGCGATTCGAACAGCGACAGTCCGAGGCGGAGAAGCCCACTACTGGGCTGGAGGCGGCATCGTGGAGGCGAGTGACCCCGACCGCGAGGTCGCGGAAACCGAGCTAAAGGCAAGAGTGTTTCTGGACGCAGTGGAATCGCTGCGGGGAGAGCCGAATGACTGACCCTGAAGACATCCTCGATTTCTGGTTTGGACAGCTCGACGAGCTCGGCTGCGCAAGTCCCAATCAACGAAAGCTCTGGTGGACGAAGTCGAACGCCTTCGATCAAGCAATCCGATCGAAATTTCTCGCGGAGTACGAAGCGGTTGCGGCGGGCGACCGCGAAAGCTGGCGCAACTCACCACGAGGAGCACTCGCGTACATCATTGTCCTCGACCAGTTCTCGCGGAACATGTTTCGGAACACGGCGGAGATGTTCGACGCCGATCCGCTCGCCCGCGAGGTGTGTTGCGAAGGGCTCGACGCGGGATTCGACGAGGAGCTGGGATTCGACGAGCGCGTGTTCTTCTACTTGCCGCTCGAGCACAGCGAGGAGGTTGCAGACCAGGAGCGTTGCCTCGAGGTGTTCGAGGCCCTCTGCGCAACGGCACCGGAGTCACTCCAAGCCGATGCGGAATACTACTTGGACTACGCCAAACGACATCGCGCGATCATCGACCGCTTCGGCCGCTACCCACATCGAAACGAGATTCTGGGGCGCGTTTCGACCGAAGAAGAGCTCGAGTTCTTGAAGGAACCGGGATCGTCTTTCTGAGAACGTAGACTCGAGCGATTCAAGAACCGGAGAATCGGTCGCCCCGCCCCCAATCCATGCGCGGCAGCGCTAGCCGGAACGGCGAAGCCCGGCGCAAGTGCGCCGCCAAGGCAGAGCGGAGCGAATGCCGCGGAGGGAGGACTACGGGTGGGGGTGGGCGGGTGGATGTAACTAAACCAAAGCACGCCAGACGCCCGTCCCACGGCCGAAGCCAGCACCCCCCCCGACGCCAATCGCGCCCAACAATACTCAGTCCAACTTCTTCTGAAACCTCATCGACACCACGATGATCAACAGCAACGTCAAGCCCGCCAGCCACCCTAGCTCGGCGCTCAGCTCGCCGAATGACGCGCCCTTGAGAACGATGCCTCGAATCACACGGAGGTAATGCGTCAGCGGGAGAATCGTCGAGAGCCAACGTGCCGGGGCCGGCATCGCCTCCCAGGGGAACATGAAGCCCGAGAGGAGGATGTTCGGGAGCAAGAAGAAGAAGGACATCTGCATCGCTTGCTGCTGCGTCTTGGCGAGGGTGGAGAAGAACAGCCCTACCGCGAGGCTCGCCGCGATGAAGAAGACCGAAAGCACGTAGAGGAGTGGGATCGAGCCGACGATCGGGACGTCGAAGACCCACGAACCGACGACCAGGATCAGCGTCATCTGCAGGTACCCAACCGCGATGTATGGGAGGATCTTGCCGACGGTGAGCTCCGCGCTGCGAATCGGCGAGACGATGAGCTGCTCGAGCGTCCCGCGCTCACGCTCGCGCGCAATGGCCATCGCCGTAAACATCACGAGCGTCATCGTGAGGATCACCCCCACGAGTCCCGGCACGATGAATACGGCGGTTCGAAGGTCCGGGTTGTACCAAGTCGCAGGTTCGACGGCGATCACCTGCGGCGCGGCAGAGGCGGGCTGTCCCAGCCGTTGGAGCCGCTCGATGCTCAGGGTCGAAGATCGGGCAGCTGCGAGTGACATGGCGGTGTCCGTCGCGCTCGCAACGACCTGGGGATCCGAGCCATCCACGACGAGTTGGAGTCGCCCGACCCTACCGGATTCGACCTCGGCCCCGAAACGAGGAGGGACCACGAGTGCGACCATGGCCTCCCGCGAACGTAGCGCGATGCCGATCTCTTCGTAGCTCGCGACATGACCGACTACGTCGTAGAAGCCCGTGGCCTCCATCCGCCGCACGAACCCGCGAGACTCCGCGGAGCGGTCTTGGTCGTACACCACGGTCGCGATGTTCCGAACGTCGGTATTGATCGCGTAGCCAAACAGCAAGAGCTGGATGATGGGAATCCCCACCATCATACCCATCGTGAGGCGGTCTCGTCGAGCTTGGATCATCTCTTTCCAGGCAATCGCGAACATGCGGTTCATGAGCCGGCTCCATTGCGGGCCTCGCTGTGAACCATCGCTACGAAGGCATCTTCGACATTCGGGACGAGCTCACGTGCGTCTTTCACGCCAGGGTTGTCGCCGAGCACCTCGCGCGCGAGGGCCACCGGGTCCACAGCGTCGAGCGTCGCGACTCGAAGCCGGTCTCCAAACGGCGCGACCTCGTCGACGGCCGGGTGGGAGCTTAGGAGATCGACCGCTGCCGCTACATTGGACGTCGCAATCACCCCGACCCTGATGTTTCGCCTCTCGATGACCTCTGCGGGGGTTCCAATGTCGAGGAGAGTCCCGCGAAATATGAACGCCAGGCGGTGACAGCGCTCGGCTTCGTCCATGTAGTGGGTCGTTACGATGACGGTGGTGCCTGCCGACGCGATGCGGTGAATGTGGGCCCAGAATTCCCTACGGCTGACGGGGTCGACTCCGGCAGTCGGCTCGTCGAGGAACAGAAGCGGCGGCTCATGAATCGTCGCGCAGACGAGCGCGAGCCTCTGCTTCCAACCTCCGGACAGGGTGCCGGCGATCTGGTCGCGCCGGTCGGCAAGGCCGGCTCGTGCGAGCTCGGCGGGGACGCGCACTCTGCGTTCTCTCCGCCCGAGCCCGTAGACGCCCGCATAGAAGTTGAGGTTCTCTTCGACTGTGAGGTCTTCGTAGAGGCTAAACCGTTGGGTCATGTAGCCGATGTTCTGTTTGACCCGCTCCGGCTCCCTTTCGACGTCAAAGCCGACGACTGTCGCGCGACCGGCGCTGGGATCGAGAATCCCGCAAAGCATGCGCAGCGTCGTCGACTTCCCCGCGCCATTTGGACCGAGCAGCCCGAAGATCTCCCCGCGGTGGACTCGAAAGCTGACGTCGCGCACGGCGACGAGCTTGCCAAAGCTCCGCGAGAGCCCCTCGACGACGACCGGATCGCTCACCGCTACTCGCCCTTCGTCTCGAAGGTCGCAAATGCGGGCACGCCGGCGTGCAGACGCTCATCCGGATCATCGATTCGCACCCGGACGCGCACGACGAGGTTCGGGCGCTCCTGCGGGGAGAAGAGGAACCGGGGCGTGAACTCGGTAGTCGGCGCGACATGCTCGATCTCGCCCTCAAACGGGTTGCTCTCGGCGTCGACTCGCACTCGGGCCATGACCCCAACCGCGAGTCCGCGCAGTGACTGCTGAGGAACGAACACATCCACGTACGGGTGTTGGGTGTCCGCTACGGTCGCCACCGTCGCCCCCGCAGCAACCACCTCGCCAACTCGCACAGGCACGTCGAGCACGCTCACGCGTTCCGACGCATGCAGTGAGTAGAGAGCGAGCCTCTCCTTCTGGGCCTCGACCGCGGCTTCGGCCGCCAAGACCGCGGCGTCCGCTGCGGCGAGCTCCTCGGGCCTCGCGCCCTCGCGCAACTGCTTGAGCCGCTCTTGCAGCATCCGGACCTGGGCCTTCGACTGCGCGTAAGCGGCGTCGAGCTCGGCAACCAGAGAACGGGCCGTCGCCGCTTGCTCTGGGAGGTTCCGGTGACGATCGAGGTTGGCTCGTGCCTCTCTCAACGACGCGCGCGCGCCCGAGAGCTCCGCCATCGTCGAGCGCACCTCCTCCTCGCGCGGCCCTGCGTATACCAACGCTGCGTTCGCTCTTATCTGCGCCAGGTCTGCTTCGCGAGCGAGCAGAATCGGAAGCTCCGCCGTGTCGTCCAGCACGGCGATCAACGCGCCTTCTTCGATCACGTCTCCGCGATCGTATCGAATCTCGCGAAGCTGGCCCCCCACGCGAAAGCCCAAGTGACGATCGTCGTGTTCAACGATCCCTTGATAGCCGGAAGGCGTATCGCGATCCGCGCTGCAGCCGAGCAGCGCGAGAGCGCATGCCACCACCATCACCCTCTGAAGTGCGGCAGCCATCATGAGGGCGCGAGCATACCAGATCGCTGACGCTGACGCTGGCGCTGGCGCTGACGCTGACGCTGGCGCTGCCGCTGGCGCTGCCGCTGGCGCTGCCGCTGTGTATTGGTGTACCCCTTCCCTCGTGCTCGAGGTCATCCTGAACGTCGCGATTGCAGTTTTCATCGCAGGCGTCCTGTTCGCTGCGGGGCTCGAAGTCACCTTCCAAGAGGTGTTGCGGCCGATGAAGAACGCGGGGCTCGTCACGCGTGCACTCGTCGCCAACTTCGTGGTGGTCCCTCTCCTGGTGTACGGAGCAAGCCTTCTCTACCCGCTCGAGGAACCATACATGATCGGCGTACTGCTATACGGCTTCGCGGCCGGTGCGCCCTACACGCCAAAGCTGGTCAAGCTCGCGGGCGGAGACGTCCCAAACTCCATCGCCGCCACGATGCTGCTCACGGTGCTGACCATCGTGCTGATGCCCTTCGTGCTCCCTCTTCTGGTCCCGGGGACGGAGATCGGGGTATGGGCGATCGCCAAACCCCTCCTGCTTCAAATGTTCGTGCCGCTGCTGCTCGGACTGAGCGTCCGTCATGCGAGCGAATCACTTGCGACGACGCTTCACCGGCCGACCAACGTCCTTGTCAACCTCTCGGCGCTGGTCTTCTTCGTGCTCGCGCTGGTTCTCCACTGGGACGACCTCGCCGCGACGGCACAAACTGGCGCGGTCCTATACGCCATCGTGTTGACACTTGCAGCGTTCGCGATCGGCTATGTCCTCGGGCCGGAGAGGGTGAGGGGCCGGGTGACGCTCGGCCTCATCACAACAGCGCGTAACATCGGGGCGGCCGCGACAGTGGCCACTGCAAATTTCCGTGATGAGCCCCGCGTGCTCATCACCGTGGCGCTCTGCATGTTCGTCGTGTTCGGACTCGCCTTCCCGGTCTCGAAGCTATTCTTCAGCAAGCGATTGTCAGTGGAGTAGAGTGAGCCCATGCGGAGAAGACGATGAAGTTGTGGACGGTCATGGTGATTGCGGCGACGCTCGCGTTCGTCGTCGCGTGTAGCAAAGGCGAGTCCTCGCCGGGGGCGGAGGAGGGAAGCACCGCGGCTAGCACCCTCGAGGAAGCCCAGGCCATCGCCGAGGAGGCGTATGTCTACGCGTACCCGATGATGGAGAACTACCGCACCATGTACGTCCAGGCGATCGACAGGACGGCGCCCGGCTACACCGCTCCCTTCAACGAGCTCAGTCACGCAACCGATCTCCTCGGCCCGGAGTTCAAAGACATCGTGCGTCCGAACAACGACACGATGTATTCGTTCGGCTGGATCGACCTCCGAGCGCAGCCGATGGTGATCTCGGTGCCGGAGGTCGCAGATCGGTACTTCTCTGTACAACTCGTCGACATGTTCACGCACAACTTCGCCTACCTCGGAACGCGGGCGACCCACGGTGAGGCGGGGAACTACGTGGTCGCTGGGCCTCAATGGAAGGGCGCCAAGCCGGGCGACACGAAGGCGGTCTTCCGAAGCGAGAGTGAGTTCGTGTATTGCATCGTGCGCATCGAAGTGCGCGGCCCGGCAGACGTCGCCGTGGTGAGGGCGCTCCAAGAAGGCTTCCGCTTTACGCCGCTTCACGTGTTCCTCGGCCGCTCTCGTGCGCCGGCGGCTTCCGGCATCACGTTCCCGATGTACGACGCGGACAGAGCGAAGTCCGCAACGTTCATCGACTTGCTCGGCTTCTTGCTGGATCAAGTGAAGCCCTCCGGGGAAGAGGCGCTATTGGAGCGTTTCAGCCGTATTGGCATTCGTCCGGGTGCGCGAGCCGCGTCGCTCAGTCTCGACCCATCCACCCGCGCGGCTGTCGACGCGGGCATAGGCCAAGCGCTCGTCGCGATCCACGAGGCCGCCGCCAATCCGAGCACACTCCCCGGCGTCACGGCGCGGACGGAGAACGGCTGGCAAGGGCTCGTCGGCATCTTCGGGGACGGCGCGGCGATGCGCTCCAAGTACTTGGCTCGGGCGGTCGCCGCGATGGTCGGTCTCTATGGAAACGACGCGGTCGAGGCCTACTACCCGATTGGAAACGCGGACGGTTCAGGGCGTCCTCTAGACGGTTCGAAGCACGACTACGCGATTCGTTTCGAAAAGGACCAACTGCCTCAGGTCGACGCGTTCTGGTCGATGACGATGTACAGCCTGCCGGACCAGCTGATGGTCGCAAACCCAATCAAACGCTATTCGATCGGCGATAGGTCCAAGCTTCGATACGGCAACGATGGGTCGCTCGCGATCTACATCCAGCACGAGTCGCCCGGAAAGAAGCTCGAGAGCAACTGGCTCCCTGCGCCGAGTGGCCCCTTCTCGCTGCAGTTCCGGATGTACCTTCCCAAGCCCGACGCGCTGAGCCCACTATACCTACCGCCCGCGGTGAATTCAGTCCGCTGACCTCAGCGGTCTAGTCCATCTTCCACTGCGGAAGCGGTTCGCTCTTTCGGACGAACGAGATTGCGTTCGTTCCCGACCTTCCCACCATGACGGCCTCGATCAACGGCGGGTGCACCCTCTTGTCGGTCGTGTGCCATTCGACGATGAAGTTGGCGCCGGACCCGCCGCTCGCATCGTGTCGTTCGATCAGAAATTCGATGGTCTGCAGCGGCTCGAGCTCGATGAGGCGGTCGAGCTTTTTCTTCGATAGTTTTCCGTCTGTGTCGTAGTAGTCAGCCTTGCTGATGTAGACGGGCTCGTTGGGATCTACATTGCGAATGCTCAGTGTGGTCTCGAGCAAGTACGGCCGACCACCGTCATAGTAGATGTGCGAGTACACAGGCACATACGCTGCCTGATGAACCCCCAGTGAATCCGACGCCACGCCCTTCGCCTCGAACTTGGCGAGGTCTGGCGGTTTGAAGGTGCGGGCCGAATCGTCTTTGACGCGGGCCTCGATGGCGCCAAGCCTTGCCTCGGTGTTGCTCCTGCTTCGCGTGTACACGAACGCCATGAATGCGATGGCCAACAGGATCAGGATCCGGACACCATGCTCCATCAGCCATAGCAACCATTCCGGATGTTCTTGTCTGTCGCTCACGAAGTGCTCCTCGCCTGGTATGGCTCGCTCGGTATCGCACCAATCCTGGCGTCCGCGCAAGGCCCAGCCCAAGACGCTTGAGAGGCGCCACATGCGTGTTATGAGGAGAGTCGCTCCCGGGTCGTCTAAGGGCAGGACAACAGGCTTTGGACCTGTGAATGGTGGTTCGAATCCACCCCCGGGAACCAGGATTATCATGCGCACCGCCTCCCTACTCTTCGCCATCCTGCTCAGCGGCTCCTCGTTCGGTTGCAGCAAGGGCGATGAGACGGAGCGCGCTGCGAACGCGAACGACGCCCTGTCGGCTGGCCTCGAATGCGATCACGACCTGAGAGTAGGGGCGGTCGCGAAGCACAGCTTGCCGTATCCAGCCGACCAGAGCGCTCTCCGGTGGACCGGTGGATACCAGAAGGTGACGCTCAAGCTCAAGCCGACCCACGCGTCCTTCGTCACCGCGACGATTAGCTTTCGGGCGGGCGATGTCATCGACGTGATGGACAGCCAGGTGCACGTGATCAAGCCCCGCCGTCTGATCGCCAAGCGAGACATCATCGTGAAGCGGAAAGTGATCAGGCAAGGCATCGAGGTAGAGCGCGAGTACCTCGTCGCGAAAGCAGGCGAACCGGCGAGCTTTCTCTTCTACAACTCGCAAGGGTACTGCATGGTGGGAACCGACGAGGGCCCTACGTGGACGCCGTGCACACTGGAGGACACGTTCGAAGGATTGAGCGCCGAGCATCCAAATGCTTGCCAGCAAAACTGGTGGATCCAGATGCAGAGAAGCAAGGCCGATAGGGGTTGGATGATCGTCAATCCGGACTTGACGGAGCGGTGGCGGCCTCCGCCCGACGAAGCCAGATGAACGTCTCTTGGTTCCCTTTGGGACCCGTGATCACGCTGTCGCCCTGCGCACGGAGTTGAAACCCGAGGCGCGCCGCCGCCGCAACGGCCGACGCGATGGCGCCTTGCCGGACCCCAGGATCGCGAACCACACCGCCCTTCCCCACTTTGTCCTGACCGACCTGGAACTGGGGCTTGACGAGAGCGACGACCTCGCCGGCGGGCTTCAAGAGAGCGCGTGCCGCGGGAAGCAGCTTCTCGAGACCGATGAAGGAGGCATCGATGACGACGAGGTCGACGGGCTCTGGGAGGTCGCCCGCTTTCAAGTGTCGCGCGTTGGTGCGCTCCATGACAACGACGCGCTCGTCTTGCCGAAGCTTGTTGTGCAGCTGCCCATACCCGACGTCGATCGCAAACACCTTCGCCGCGCCTCGCTGCAACAAGCAATCGGTGAACCCCCCTGTCGACGCGCCGAAGTCCGCGACCGACTGCCCGGCGGGATCGTACCCAAACTCATCGAGTGCACCCGAGAGCTTGACGCCCCCTCGCGACACGAACGGATGGTCAGGCTCCCGCACCTCGATGGGCGCCTCCGCGTCGAGCGCCTCCCCGCTCTTTTCCACCCTCCGTTCTCCAGAGTAGACCTTGCCGGCGAGAATCAGCGCTTGGGCGCGCGAGCGCGACGGCGCGAGGCCTCGCTGAGTCAACAATACGTCGGCGCGGGTCTTCGGCACGAGCGAAGATTGGACTAACTTCCTTTGAAAAGCGAACGGCGCTATCTTGTCGTCATGGCGCGCAACGTTCTCTTTCTTCTAGGCGTTGGCTCGATCGGTTGGGCCGCACTTTGTCTGTTTGCCGGATCCGTCCTGCCCGCTTGGACGGGGCTCTCAGGCGCCGAGCAAGGCGAGCTCTACATCGAGTCGCTCGCGATCAACGTCGGCATGTGGAGCGGGCTTGGCATCTTCGGAATCCTCGGCGCCATGTTCCAGAGGCTGCGCCTTGCCGCGGCACTCGCGTTTCTCGTGTGCGCAGGCGGGATGGCCGGCGGCCGGGTCCTTGCGCTCGTTCAGGGAGCCAAGCCGGGGGTCTATACCGGAATCGCTCTGGCGCTGGAGGTCTCTATGGTCATCATGGCGTCTGCCGCGTACGTGTCGGAAAAGACGCGTCTCGCTCGCGAGGCCAAAGAGCTCAAGAAAGCAGAGAAGGCTGCGCTCGAAGCGGCCCTTGCAGCCGAGCACGCAGACGAAGCAGAGGCCGCCGCTCCACCGTCCACCGTGCAACAGCCCTGAGCTGCGCCAAGCGGCTCACGCCCAAGGCGACGGGAGTCCCACGCAAGCGATGGACCCGGCGTCGGGAATCGTGATTCCCCACTCAGAAAGGAATGTCGTCGTCGCCGAAGTCGTCGGTGGGCGGAGCGCTTCCCGCCGCCGCCGCCGCCGCCGCCGCCGCCGCCGCCGCCGCCGCCGAAGTCGCCGCCACCGCCGCCGCCGAAGTCGCCGGGCGCGCCGGAATCGCGGCCGCGGCCACTACCGAGGAGCACGATGTTTTGCGCGACGATCTCGGTCGAGTTGCGCTTGCCACCCTCTTTGTCTTCCCATTGGCGGTATTGAATGCGGCCTTCGGCGCAGATGCTCCGACCTTTGGACAGGATGTTGTTCAGAGCCTCGCCGCGCTTGCCCCACACGATGACCGTGTGCCAATCCGTACGCTGCTGACGCTCGCCGGCGCGATTCACGTAGGACTCGGTGGTCGCAAGGCGCAGCCGCAGTACGGCCTGCCCGTTTTGGGTGAACTTGAGCTCCGGGTCCGCACCCAGATTCCCGATGAGCGTCACACGATTCAGGCCTTCTGCCATAGCTCCCCTCTTCTCCTCAGCCGCAATGGGCGGCGAACATACGCGGCCTGAGGCCGCTGATCAATGGCCCGTCGCCTCGCTTTGCATGCGAAGGACGATTGCTAGCTCATCGGTCAGTTCGCGCCGACGATGCTCGTAAAACGTCGGTCCAATCGCCTCAGCGGCGCGCTGTCCCTCCAAATTCGCGATTTCGTCGAGCAGCTCGTTCTGGCGCGCATCGCGGACCTTCGCGAGGGCCTCACGCTGGTCGGCGGGCCGCATCAAGAAGACGAAACCCCAGATGGCGAAGAGCAGCGCGATCGCCGACGCCACATACGGCAGGAGGCCGCCGCCTGGGATGCCGCGGAGGTGGATTCGGAGAGGGTCGATCGGAGGATCGCCCGGACGACGCATCATCCCGGCGACGAGGAACCGCCGATCGGCGCCTTCGTGCACGCGAGCAACTTGGAAGCCCTCGACTTCGAGGCTCATGCCGTCGACGTAGTCGCTGACGACTTGGTACTCCATAGTCGGGAACGGAACCGTTTGCTGAAGGGTCATCGAGCTCCCGCCGACCGAAACGTCGTAGGCCCACATGAGGTTGACCCGCCCTGGTGGCATCGAGCCAGTGATCCGTAGCCCATCGTCCGTGGCGGTAAGCTGCTGGTCGGTCATGAGCGCCATCGTCTCGAACGCCTTGAAGCCTTCGGGAAGACGGATCTCCATACCGCCTTCGGGAAATACGAACGTCGTCTCGCCGAGGTTGCTGAGTCTTGCCTCTTGGGTGATGTGCGCGCGGTCGTCCCTGAACTCGACCATGGTGCGGCCGAGGATCTGAAAGACCCGCCGAGCGTCGCGCGTCGTCGCGAGACGTACCACACGAACGCGCTGACCCTTGGTCGCATCGAGCCGAAACGGCGTGCAGCTGTATCGCGCGCCGTCGGAGGAGACGTTGACCCGATAGGAGTGCTTGGAATCGACCGCGAGCGAGTCGAACGAACAGGTTCCCTGCTCGTTGGTCATGCAGGCCGTGCTCTCACGGCCTCCGGATTGTTCCATGATTCCGAGGAGCACCGCTTGTTTGGCGACGGGCGCGTTGGTCGGGTCGACGACCTGGACGGAAATCGTGCCAGCGGGAAGCGTGTCGTCCACAACGGATGTCACGAGCTCGGGCACGTTTCCGAGGACCCGATTGACGACGGCTTGGTCTTCCTGAGCGTACGCCAGAGCGGGCGCCAGCGCGAGCACGCCGGCGAGGATTGCAAATCGAATCATCGCGCTTCCCGGAGCTTCTTGTTAATCAACGCCTCGGCTTGGTCTCGGAAGCCTTCGGCGCCCGCATCGAGCTCGTGGAGCAAGTGCCGAGCTTGGGCTCGAAGCTTCGCGTTGATCTCCTCGTAGTCGACATCGGAGAGCTTGTCGGCATCGTGCTCGAATGCGATGTCCCGAATCTCTTGAAGAAGGGCTTCCTTCTCGGTGAGCAGCGAGAGGCGCGCATCGCTCATGAGCTCTTCCCGAGCGCTGCCGCTCGCCTCGTCCGCTAGGGTCAGTGTCAAACTCAGCCACAAGCTCGCCAACCCGCCGAGCATGCCGGCGACAGCAACGACGACGAAGAGCCAGGGAAGGAAGTCAGCCATTAGCTGTCCTCCAGACGCTCGAGCTCTTCGTCGAGCCGCGAGTCATACCGGAGCTCGTCGTCCGTGGTCGCCGAAGCCGCAGCGTGGGCTTCGACTCCGCGCCTCTGCCATCGTCGCCCCATCATGACCACCATGCCGATCGCGACGACCATCGCGGCGACGGGGACCGCCCAGAGCGCCCGATCGAGCCCCTTGTCGGAGGGGATCGCGAGCGCCTTCGCACCGTACTGTGCCCGGTACGACTCCTGGATCTGAGCTGGCTCCACACCGGCTGCCAGAAGCTCGCGGATCTCGACGCGCTTGTCGTCGGCCCAGCCGCACGCGCAGGTGTCGAGCGGCAGACGCGCACAGTCCCCGCACTGGCAGAGCAGGCGCGGGAAGAGCTGCCGCTCCGTCGGGTTGTTGATCACGACGGTACCCGCGTGAAGCGTGCTGCTGGTGTCGTCCTGCGCGGAAGCCACTCCAGCCCAGGCCATCATGCTTGCGATCACGATGGCCAACGCCACGACGGCGCCCGCGGGCGAAAACTTGAAGCGGCGCGAACGACCACGCGCCGCCTCATCGCGAACGAGCTCACGGCCAGTCGGCCACATGCCGAGGATGGCGCCCAGCAGCAGCACGATGCCCCCAAACCAGATCCACGCGACCAGCGGCCTGATGATGACGCGGAACGTCCCCCGCTGGGTCGATGGGTCCACCGTGCTCATGATCACGTAGACGTCCTCGGACGGACGGCTCTGAATCGCCACCTCGGTCGTGGGCATCTGCGGATGCGTCCGATAGATGAATTTCGCGGGCGCCACCTGTCCACTCTCGGTGCCGGAGGAATCGAGCAGGGTCATGTCGGTGAAGATCATCCGCTTGTTCGGATCGGTTTCCATCCGCGGCTGGTCGTAGCGAACCGTGTGCTCGCCGATCTGCATGGTTTCGCCGGGGCGAAGCGCCTTCTCTTGCTCGACGTCGTAGGCGGCACCCGTGAAGCCGATGAACATGAACACGATGCCGATGTGAACGATGTACCCGCCGTAGCGTCGACGCCCCTTCGAGGTGAGGCGGAAGATCGCGGTCCACGCGCCCTCACCCCTCCTCATACGGACCCGCATGCCACGCCAGAATTCCTGGCCAACGCTTGCAAGGACGAACGCGCAAGTGGCGAATGATACGAGCGGCGCTACCGCGCTCATCCAAGCGAGGACCGTGCCCGTCGTGGTGTCGTAGATTTCCGTGGGCTCAACGAGCGGGGGATAGCCAATGCGGGCGCCGAAGAGGATCTGCAGCACCGCGACCGCAACGCCTACGCCAAGCGGAAGCGCCATCGCGCGCGCGAGCTTCGACCCGGTCGCCTTGCGCCACGCAACCAGCGGTCCGAGGCCAGCCAGGAACAGGAGCACGATGCCGAGCGGGACCATCCACTTGTTGTAGAAGCCGGGCCCGACCGTGACCTCCTCGCCGCGCACCCACTGGCTGAGGAGCGGGAATGTGGTCGCGATGAGGACGAACACCATCATGCCGAGCAACACCCAATTGTTCAGCAGGAATGCGAATTCGCGGCTCACTAGCGACTCGATCTCGTTGTCGGCCCTGAGCTTTGGCAGCCGCCAGATCATGAGCGCGGCGATCCCGATGATGAGAAACGCCATGTACCAGACGAAATACTGACCGATGTCCGACCGCGCGAAGGAGTGGACACTCGCGATCAAACCCGACCGCGTGAGGAAGGTGCCAAAGATCGTGAGGAAGAAGGTGAGCGCGAGCAGGAAGACGTTCCAGACCTTCATCATGTGGCGCCGCTCCTGAATCAGAACGGAGTGCAGATACGCCGTGCCAACCAGCCAGGGCATGAACGATGCATTCTCGACCGGGTCCCAGGCCCAGTAGCCGCCCCATCCGAGCTCTTCATACGACCAGAGGCAGCCGAGCAGCAGCCCGAGCGAGAGGAACGTCCAAGCGATCATCGACCAAAGTCGCGCAGCGCGTACCCACTCGTTGCCGAGCCGTCCGGTGATCAATGCGGCGATGAGAATCGCGAACGGTACGGCCCATCCGACAAAGCCCATGTAGAGGCTCGGTGGATGGATGGCCATCCAGTAGTTCTGGAGGAGCGGATTGAGTCCTTCACCGTCGCCGGGTGTCGTCCGGATGTAGGTCGCAAATGGATTCGCAGCGAACAGCATCAGGACTGCGAAGAAGATCAAGATGCTCATCAGCGTGGCGAGAACCCACGGCTGGAGCTCGGTGTAGCGCCCACGAAGCCAGCGGGTCACGAAGAAGGTGTACCCAGAGAGCAGGAACGCCCACCACAGCAGTGATCCGTCCTGGCCCCCCCAAAGGGAGGCGATCAGGTACCACCATGGCATCGACCGGTCGCTGTAGCGCGCGACGTATCGGATGCGGAAGTCGTGGACCTGGAACGCATACGCCAAGACGCAAACCGCAACGAGCACGAGCGCACACGTGGCGTAGGTGCCCAAGCGCGCGGATGGGAGCAGATGTGGACGACCTCGGCCAGCCCCGATCGCCACCGCCATGGTGTACGAGGCGCTGATGAGAATCAGGGACAGCACCAAGGTGCCGAAGAAGGGGATATCGAGTGCCGGCATGGATTTTGAGCCCCCGCTTCCGGGCGGCCTTCCTCATTACATAGAGGGTCATACGATTCCGGCAAGCACAATGAAAAGCCCCGCCCGACACTGGGTCGAGCGGGGCGCTATCGATAATGGAGCCGGATCAGTCGCCCTCTTCGAACTCCGCGTCGATCACGTCGTCGTCGCCCTTGCCGGGTTCCTCAGAGCCCGCGCCCTGAGACGCCTCACCGGGAGCGCCGCCACCGTCGGCCGCGGCCGCCGAGCTGTAGGCAACCTCGGCAATTTCCTTCATCACCGCCTCTAGCGCCTGGCTCTGCGAGGCGATCGCCTCGGTGTCGTTGGCCTCGATAGCCGATCGCAGGGCCTGCACCTTGCCCTCGACCTCAGTCACCTTTTCGGCCGGCAGCTTGTCCTTGACCTCGCTGAGCGCCTTCTCGACGCCATAGGCGAGCTGGTCAGCCTTGTTCCGGACTTCGACCTCTTCGCGCCGCTTGCGGTCGTCTTCCTCATGGGCCGCCGCGTCCTCGACCATTTGGTCGATCTCGGTCTCCGAGAGGCCGCTGTTCGAGGTTATGGTGACCTTCTGGTCCTTGCCGGTCGCCTCGTCCTTCGCCGTCACCGACAGGATGCCGTTGGCGTCGATGTCGAAGGTGACCTTGATCTTCGGGATACCGCGTGGTGCGGGCATGATGCCTTCGAGATGGAAGCGACCCAGGGTGCGGTTATTGTTCGCCTCGGCGCGCTCACCTTGAAGTACGTGGATCTCCACCTTGGTCTGACTGTCCTCGGCCGTGGAAAACACCTCTTCCTTGCGCGTCGGAATGGTGGTGTTCCGCGGAATGAGCGCCGTCATGACGCCGCCCAAGGTCTCGACCCCCAAGCTGAGTGGCGTGACGTCGAGAAGGACCATGTCCTGCACGTCGCCGGAGAGGACGCCCGCCTGGACAGCGGCACCGAGAGCCACGACCTCGTCGGGGTTCACGCCCTTGTGGGGCTCCTTGCCGAAGAACTTGGTCACCGCCTGCTGCACTGCGGGTATGCGGGTCGAGCCGCCGACCAATACCACCTCGGCGATATCCGATGCGGTCTTGCCCGCGTCGGACAGTGCCTTCTTCGAGGGCTCGAGAGTCCGCTGCACCAAGTCGTCAATCATCGACTCGAGCTTCGCTCTGGTGAGCCGAATGTTTAGATGCTTCGGGCCCGAGGCGTCCGCGGTGAGGAAAGGAAGGTTGACGGTCGTCTCTAGCTTCGTGCTGAGCTCGATCTTCGCCTTCTCGGCGGCGTCCTTGAGACGTTGAACGACCATCTTGTCGCCGCTCACGTCGATGCCGGTGTCCTTCTTGAACTCCGCCTCGAGGTAGTCGATGATGCGCATGTCGATGTCATCGCCGCCGAGGTTCGTGTCACCGTTGGTGCTCACGACGTCGACGACCTTGTCGCCCACCTCGAGGATCGAGATGTCGAACGTGCCACCACCGAAGTCGTAGACCGCGATCAGGTGGTCTTGCGTCTTGTCGAGCCCGTATGCTAGCGCGGCCGCAGTCGGCTCGTTGACGATGCGCTTGACCTCGAGACCCGCAATCTTGCCGGCGTCTTTCGTCGCCTGGCGCTGGGAGTCGTTGAAGTACGCCGGAACGGTGATGACCGCCTCCGTGACGGGCTCGCCCAAGTAGTTCTCCGCGGCCTTCTTCAGCTTGCGGAGCACCTGCGCCGAAACCTCGGGCGGTGAGAGCTTCTTGCCTCGAACCTCGAAGCCGGCGTCGCCGTTCTCGCGCTGGATGACGTGGTAGGGCATCCGCGCAGCTTCGTTGCCGAGCTCATCGAAGCGGCGTCCCATGAAGCGCTTGGTCGAGTAGACGGTGCCTTCGGGGTTGGTGATGGCCTGCCGCTTGGCGATCTGACCGACCAGAACCTCGCCCTGGTCGTCCCACGCGACTACCGACGGTGTGATCCGGTCACCCTCCTCATTGACGATGACTTTCGGGTCTTTGCCCTCCATCACCGCGACGACGGAGTTGGTCGTCCCAAGGTCGATGCCGATGATTTTTCCCATGTTTTCTGGTCTCCTTTGCCTCCGAACTGCCGCCGGAGTTCGTGCAAAGTAACCACGGGCGGGTGGTCGTCAAGGCTTCCCGGGGTCCGAATTCGAGGCCGAAATCAGCCCGCGACGCGCTGCCGCAGAGCCGCGACGTCGTTGGCGTCGGCGAGGACGATCAGCGAGTCCCCGGCATGGAGCTCCTGCTCACTCCCAGGGTTGTAAACGTAGTCTCCGTCCGAGCGGTGAACCGCCACCACGAGCGCGCCAGCTTCTCGAAGACGGGTCTCTGCTAAGCGCTTGCCGACGAGGGGGCTCGAATCGGGGATGTCGATCGCCTCGATGCCCACGCTGATCCCACTGCCGAATTGCACGATTCGGTCCAAGAAAGCCACGGTTTTGGGGCTGACCATCTCGCTGAAGAGCCGCACGCCGCCGATGTAGTTGGGCGCGACGACTGAATCGGCCCCAGCCCGTCGCAGCTTGCCCTCGGTCGAAGGCTCGATCGACTTGGCCACGATACGGGCCGTCGGATTGAGGGCGCGCGCGCTGATGGTGACGAAGAGGTTGGACTTGTCGTCGTTCAGTGCCGAGATGACACCCCTCGCTCGCTCCACCCCAGCGAGCTCGAGGACGTGGTCGTCAGTCGCGTCGCCGACGACGTAGAGAAGCTCACCCTCGAACTCCTCGTCGAGCTCCTCGAGAAGCTCGCCTTGATGGTCGATGACCACGAAAGGAATGCCCACCGCCTTGAGCTCGGTCGCGATGTGCCGTCCCGTCGTGCCAATCCCGCAGACGATGACGTGTTTGCTCAGTGTTCCGATTGCCCGTTGCATCCTTCTGCGCCTCAGAACTCCCTGGAGATCACCTTCTACGATCAAAGCGGTGAGACTTGAAATGAAATATAGCAATGTGCCGCTGCCGAGGATGATGAGCGTCACGGTGACGGCCCGCGCTTCCGGGATCTCGTTCATTCCCTCGAGTGTCTCGGCAAAGCCGACCGTCGAGAGGGTGATGATCGTCATGTAAAAGCAGTCGAACCACGACCAGCGTCCCTCACCGATGGCGTAATATGCCGTCGCCCCCGCAAGCACCACGGCAGCGAGCACCCCGGCCGCGGAGACCAAACGGCTGTAGGCCGACCGCCTCGGCATGAAGAACATCAGCCTCACGTGGGCGTAGTTGGCGTCATGCACGGATCCAAGTCAACCCCTTGACCACGCTGACCCAGGCGGCCACAACCGGGCGCGGTGAGTCCTTCGGAAGACGCACGTCGAGCGGGGCGCGGTTTGGTGTCGATTGCCGGCGCGAAGGGGTATTTCATCGTCACCGGCTACGCGGTTCAGCTTCTGCTCCCGCGGATCTTCGGAGAGGCAAAGGAGTTCGGTCTGTACTCCGCCGCGATGAGCGGCGTCGCAATCCTCACCAACGTCCTGATCGTCGCGACGATTCAGTCGGTCTCGAAGTTCACGAGCGAGGATGAGAGCAGGGCCGAGGTGGCGCTCCGGCAGGGTCTTCGGATTCAGGCGCTGGTAGGCGGCGTCCTGGCACTCGCGCTATTCGTGTTCGCACCCGCGCTCGCTCGTGTCCTGCTCGACGACCAGCTCACTCCGCTTCTTCGCGTGGCGTCGGTAGTGGTTCTTGCGTACGCCCTCTACGCCGCCGCCGTCGGAAGCCTCAACGGCAGACACCTGTTCGCGAAGCAGGCTCGCCTCGACTTCACCTTCTCGACGCTTCGGACGACGGGCATTCTCGGCGGCGCCGCCCTTGGCGTCGGTGCCATTGGCGCCGTGGCCGGCTTCGCCACAGCGGCCGCAACGATCGTGAGCATCAGCTTGATCTGGATTGGCCTCGGAAAGGCCGGTGCGCCTGGCGAGAAGATCAAACGCAGGCGGTGGCTCGGCTTCATGGCCCCAATCTGGACCTATCAGATCTCCCTGAACGGGATTCTATTGATCGACCTTCAGGTGCTGAAGCGAACCGCTACCGAAATGGCAATGGCGGGGGCTGGCACGGCGCAAGCCGCTGTCGACCTCGCCAACCAGTACGTCGGCTACTATCGCGCCGCGCAGACATTCGCGTTCGTCCCGTACCAGCTCATCATATCGATGACCTTCATCGTGTTTCCGATGATCAGCAGGGCGACGAGCCTCGGCGACCAAGAAGCGGCCAAGTCGACGATTCAACATGCGATGCGCTTCTCTCTGTTGCTGCTCCTACTCGTGGCTGCACCGACGTCCGGTGCGGCGGAAGGGGTCATGCGGATCGCGTACCCCAGCGAATACTTGGTGGGCGCTCCGGCGCTCGCCATCTTGGTGTTCGGGATTACCGCGTTTGCCCTCTTTGCCGTCGCGGCTACCGCAATCAGCGGCGCCGGCAAACCCTCCGTTGCCGCAGCGATTGCTGGCGTCTCTCTCGCGACCGTGGTGGTCGCAAACCGAGCTCTCGTGATGCGGGCGGGACTCGGTGAGCGGACGCTGGAAGCGGCCGCCACCGGCACGAGCATCGGGATGTGCGTCGCGCTGATTCTCTCAGCCTGGGTGCTGTACCGTGATTTTGGTGTGTTCATCCCCGCGTTGACCTGGATGCGGACGGCGCTCGCGGCCATTGCCGGATTCGAGACCGCGGGGGCGATCCCTCATCACTCGATTGTGCTCGCCATCGCAGCACTCGCCGGCGGCTTCGCCGCCTCGCTCGGGGTGCTGGTGGTGACTCGGGAGCTCGGCGCTGACGACTGGCGGGCACTCCGGAGGATCGTGCAGCGCGACTAGTCGCCGCGGCGATAGTGCCCGCTCCGGCCGCCCTGCTTCTCGAGCAGGATGACCTCTTCGATCACCATGCCTTTGTCGATTGCCTTCAACATATCGTAGAGCGTCAACGCCGAGACGGTCACAGCGGTGAGGGCCTCCATCTCGACGCCTGTCCGGTCGGCGCAGCGGACGGACGCCTCGATGACGAGGCGTTGATCATCATCCGCAGGCTGGAACGACACGTCACACCCGGTGATCGCGAGTGGGTGACAAAGCGGAATGAGCTCGGAGGTACGCTTCGCGGCCTGGATCCCGGCGATGCGTGCGGTCGCCATCGCGTCCCCTTTGGGCACTTGGCCAGCCAAGAGCACGCCGCGGGTTTGCGGCTTCATGCGCAGCGTGGCGCGCGCCCTCGCTTCCCGGGCGGTCTTGTCTTTCTGCCCTACGTCGACCATCCGGGCTTGGCCCTCGCGGTCCAGGTGGGTGAGCTCGTCGCGTTGATCCATCAGTCGGGGTGCGGCGTGTCGTAGTTCGCGCGCGGGGGGATCGTAGCCGTCCCCGCCATTCGAGCAATCAGCTCGACCCGTGAGTGCACACCGAGCTTCGAAAAGATGCGTTTCAAGTATGTGTTCACGGTCGAGACCGTGAGCCCGGTATCTGCTGCAATCGCACGAGTGCTGGACCCGGCGACCAAAAGCGACACCACATCACGCTCGCGCGGGGTGAGCGGCGCCCGCTGCAACGTCTGCTCGACCGCTTCTCCGGGCCGACGGCTGCCCTCGTCGACGAGACGCTCAGCGCAACCGAGGCCTTTCGAGTAGATGCGCGACCCCCATTTGAGCACCTCGAGGTCCTTGCCGGCCGGGGCATCCCCGACGATCTCGAGGTGAAGCGTGCCGATATGCGTGCGCCCTCGGCGGAGCGGCAGAGAAATCGTGGGCTCGCTCGCGCTAAGAGCGGACTCGCTGCTCAACGATTCGACGTCAGGCCGCTCGAGGCGATACGAGTGAGCGCCCACGAGGCTCGCGAGCAACGCAGCGCCGCGCTGCGGATATGTGCGGACGGGGTCGAGCTCCGTGAGACGCTCGGCGATATCCATCAGCTTTTCGCTGCTTGTCATGCCTTGGCCTGGTCTCCGATCAGGCTCGAAAATTCGATTAAAGTCAACCCCGAAGACCCGTGGGCGGCAAGCCCGCCTTCACGGGGTGGGACCCCAGACGAAGGACGCCTGCGGTATTCGGGTCAGGTCGAGGGCGGAAACCAGGTCCACAGGACGCGTTGGGGCCGGTGTCGAGGTCAATCCGAGCGAGTGTGCGAGGCGCCCGACGAGCTCTTCAGGTCGCTGGCCAGCATCTCGAAACGTCTCGATTGGCGTCGCACCAAAGCGCTTGGACAGTCGCCTGCCGTCCGGATCGAGGACGAGGCCGACGTGGGCAAAGCGCGGCACTGGTTTGCCGAGGGCGCGGTAGAGTGCGATCTGACGTGGCGTCGAAGCGAGGAGATCGGCGCCGCGAATGACTTCAGTGATGCCTGCATCGGCGTCGTCGACCACCACCGCAAGCTGGTAGGCCCACGCCCCGTCCGCACGGCGAAGAACGAAGTCGCCGCCGACGCCGCCCGCAGGTTGTGGACCGAAGACGAGATCGTCGAAGCCCGGGGAAGGATCGTCGAATCGAAAGCGAAGCGCTGCGACGCGATCGGGACGCGTGACGCCGCCTCGGCAGGTCCCCGGGTAGCGGGGGCCCTCCCCATCGTGCGGAGCGCTCGCGATCTCCGCGATCTCTTTGCGCGAGCATGTGCAGGGGTAGACGAGCCCCGCTTCCCGAAGCGCGGTGAGCGCCTGCTCGTACGCGTCGTCCCGCATCGACTGATAGGTCGGGCCTTCGTCCCAATCGAGGCCGAGCCATTCGTGATCCCTGCAGATCGCATCGGCGGCGCCCGAAACGACCCGCGGACCATCGATGTCCTCGATCCGCATGACGATTTGACCGCCCTGCTGGCGCGCCCGAAGCCAGGTCAGCAGCGCGGTACGCGCGTGACCGAGGTGCATCTTGCCGGTCGGCGAGGGAGCGAAGCGCGTCCGATACGTCGAGGCCACCCGTCTCCTTTATACGACTTGCGCCGAGGCGGCCATGCAGTGCATCTTCCGGCCGTGCGGGGACGAACCGATGTGTGCGGGTGCTTTCCAACTGGGCGTCACTACCCAGGCATTGCGGATCTGATCGCCGATGCGATTCAGAACGTCGAGGGGCTGTGCCACGAATTCGAGCCCGGCTCCTCCTGGGAGAACATCCCAGTCGTCGTCATCGACTTCGAGACGACCGGACGAGACGCCGAGACCGACCGCGTGATCGAGATCGGGCTGGTGACGTTCAATAGGGGCAACGTGGCCCAGCGAGAAAGCCTTCTGGTCAATCCGGGAATTCCGGTGCCGGAGGAATCTCGCGCGATCCACGGCATCACCGACGAAGAGCTTGCTGGGGCGCCCGACTTCGCCAACGTCCTGCCGCGCGTGTTGGAGCTGCTGCAAGGCAAGCTCCCGGTCGCGTACAACGCGTCATTCGACCGTGGGTTCCTCCTCGCCGAGATTCAGCGAGCGGTCCCGAAGGGCATGACACCGGGCGACATGCCCCCGGCGGCGCGCGATGACGTGGTCTGGGTCGACCCATTGGTGTGGGCGAGGGAGATCCTCAAGGAGCTCAAGAGCCGGCGGCTTGGCGATGTCGCCAAACACCTCAGCATCCCACTCGAGCAGGCCCACCGTGCGGCCGGCGACGCGGAAGCGACCGGTCGTGTGTTGCTCGCGCTCGCCCCGCAAATGCCACGCGTCTACGGTGAGCTCATTCGGCTGCAGAAGCGCTACGCCGCGTTTCAGGACGCCGAGCTCGCCGCGTGGAAACGCTTTCGGTGAGCCCGAGAGTCACCAAGGCCCGGTTGATCTCCGCGCCGTTCCTGCTGATGGCCGCAGGCAGCTGGATTCCGGTCGCCGTGATGGCGTCGCAGGGCATCGAGTGGTCGGGGGCAGCAGGACGCGCGGCCGCCATCTGGTACACGGTGCCCGCGTTGGTCGCCGTCCTGCTGGTTCAGGGGCCGTGGCTGAAGCAACCTATCCTCGAGCCGCTCGGGATTCGCTTCAAGGTGAACCGTTGGTGGGGCATCGCTTGGCTTCTTCCCGTAGTGGTTCTGTTGCTCGGCATGCTGATCACTTGGCTCGCAGGGTTTGATCCGGTGCTGACAGTCGAGGAATTGATCAAGAACAAACGAAGCATCGTGCCGCCCGGGCAACTGCCAGAGTTCGACCTCTACCTGCAAGAAAACTCGCCGCCCCACCCCCTCATGTTGATCGTCTTGGGCATGCCCGCCGGGCTGACCTTCAACCTCATCCCCGGAATGTGCGAAGAGGTCGCGTTCCGCGGATACTATTTCCGTGAAATGCCCGGCGGCTTTTGGGCACGGTCGAGCAAGATCGGTCTTCTTTGGTGGCTCTGGCTAGCCCCCTCGATCGCACTCGGCAATCTCTACGGCGCGCCCGGGCTAGGGAGCGTGGCGCTGGCCCTCCCCTGGTGCATCATCGCCTCGTGGGTCCTCGTCTACGTCCGCGTACGAAGCGAGTCCGTCATCGCTTCTGCCGTCGCTCGCGGGACGATGATCGCGCTGACCGCGGCCGCACACGATCTGACATTCGGCACGCCGACTTGGCTCGCGCCTTTCTACGGCCTTGCAGGAATTGGGGCGCTGACGGTCGTTTGGTTAGCTTTCTGGTGGCACGACCGAACCCGCGCACGAGCGCGGCTCACGACTGCGTGAGAGGAGCGACTTGGGACACAGGCCGAAGCTGGGTTTGCAACAACGCTATGGAGGCTTTGCCTTGGTCACTGGCGCGGCCCGCGGCATCGGGCGGGCGTTCGCGACCCATCTCGCCGCCGACGGCTTCGACCTCCTGTTGGTGGATCGCGAGGCAGACGAAAGCACGGCGCTCGCGGAGACGCTCCGAACCGAGCACGGAATCGACGCGCAGGCGCTGGTCTGCGATCTGACGGCCCCAGGGCTCGTCGAGAACGCCGAACGATGGGCGACGAGCTACGACGTCGGGTTGCTGGTGAACAACGCTGGCATCTCGCCGCTCGACCCGTTCCTCGAGATCCCGCTCGATACGCACCTCGAAACGCTGGAGCTCAATTGCCGCGCCACGCTCGTTCTCACGCACATCTTCGGAAGGGCCATGGCCGCCCGGGGGCGGGGCGGCATCGTGATCGTCTCGTCGGCATCCGCGCTCTCCGGCTCGCCGTACTTCTGCCACTACGCAGCGACGAAGGGGTATGGTCTGAACCTCGCCAGCGGGCTGTGGTCAGAGCTTCATGGTAGCGGCGTCGACGTCCTCGCGGTCTGTCCGGGCATGACTGACACCAAGCCCGTTCAGGATCGGGAGCTCGCAAACGATCTGCCGTTCTACGTGCCGCTTACCGACCCTGAGCCGGTGGCGCTCGGTGCGCTCCGGAGCCTCGGGAAGCAAGCAATTGTCGTCCCGACCTTTGCCGACCGCATATCGGCAGGCTTGTTCGCGAAGCTCGTTCCGCGCACCTGGACGCTGTCGATCATGAAGCGCTCGATCGAAAGGATGCGCCGCTAGGCGGGCGGGGTTCTGACCTTGAGCTCGCCTGCAAGCCAGCCGCGCACACCGCTCTTGTACCACTTCGAAAACCGCCGGTCGGACGGTCCGCCGCACATCGCGGTATGGAGCGCGCCCGTGCTCATGTCGGCCACGAGCCTGAGCGAAGGCGTGAACGAAGTGAGTCGATCCCCGGCGCGATAGATCTGCCCTTGATGCGGGGTTGCGCGGCCGCCGCGGATTGGAATGGGCCCGGGGTCGAAGCCGAGAAAGCTCGGGAGCTTGCCGCCGAAGAACATGTTCGTGAGGGAGAGGCGGTTGCGTTCGCCCCAGGGCTCGGGCACTCGGGCAGCCACGCGCGCGAGCGCGGCACGCCACACATCGTCGCGCGCTCTTTGACCGAGCCAGGGAGATGACTCGGCGCACAGCACGCGATCGAAGTTCTGATAGAAATCGATGAAGATTCCGCTCGCGTCGCGCAGGTGCTCGATCACGGGCGCGCCGCAGCCGGGGCCGAACATCTCGACGAGAAGCGCGCCGTAGAAGATTTCGAAGGCCGTCGCGCCCGTGGAGTCGAGCTCGTAGCGATAGTCCCAGGTACGTAGAGCGTCCGCGACGGGACCGTCGCCGAGCAGCGGCTCGAGGATTTCCATGAACTCCGCGCCTTGAATGGAGTAGGTGTCGAGCTGGATAGTACGGAACGAATCGACGTCGTGATCGTGGCGCCGACGCAAGAGTTGCTCGATCCGCCTGGCGCGGTAGTCGCCCATGGGCGCGTTGATCGGATTGACCTCGCCGAGGTGGTTGAGGTCTTGGTTGGCCGTCACGACGATGCCGCTCTCAGGGTTGCGAACGCGCGGAAGCAGGCTCGGGTCGACGAACCCGGACCAATCGAATCGCTCCTCCCAACCCGGCCGAGGTGTAAAACCCGACCAATCGTCGTGGCGCTTGGGCATCAAGCCCGACATCTGATAGCCGATCTCACCGCCGCTATCGGCGAAGATCCAGTTGAACGAGGACTCCACCGGTGCGTACGCGGCCATACCTTCGGCCACCGTTCCCGCGGTCCACATCAGCAGGAGCGAGTTGATCGATTCGGCGCCGCCGGATGAGCCCGACCAGCGTGTAGCGAGCCGATATCCTTCTCCCGTGGGATCGCCATCGAGCACACCGTGCTGGTTCTCCCAAAACGTCTCGACGACGGGCTCGGCCTTCTTGCGCTTGATCGTTTCGACGCGTTGTCCGAAGTCGACCCACTGCTCGCCTCGCCTAAACTTACCGTCACGGCAGTGTTCGACCCAGGAGTCGATCGCGTCCATGAACGTGTACGTCGCGCCCCAAGAGAGGTGCTCGTTTCGTCCGACGAGAGGCGCGGGCAGACCCGGCATCGTCATGAGAATCGCGTACCCCCCGGGCCATCGAAAGCTCTGCTCCGCCCAAACGTTGGGGAGGCGATTGGTTTCGAGGTGCGGATCGTTCGCGAGCATCGCCGCGCCCGAAGCCGTAAGCGAGCCCGAGACGCACCAGTTGTTCGACGCCATCATGCGGGTCGCGGCGGCGGCCCATTTGACCGACTCGGGCACGACCCGCTCGGCAAGCTGAACCTGCTCGACGATGCTGCGATCGAGCCCGGATGTGCTCCCGGGGAAGAGCGCTTCGAGGTGAGCGTCACCGACCCCCGCTTTGATCATCTCGACGAAGAAGCGTTCGACCTCGCCTTGCGACTGCGCGAGTGTGAGGAACCCGGTCATGCGAGCCAGGAGCAAGGAGTGTCCGACGGTCCACGGCTCCGGGCGAGCACCGACGAGCTTGAGCTCCCAAGGCGTCGAGTCCGCAAAGCGTGCGTTGACGCCCTCGCAATATGCCTCGCAGGCGGAGCGGACCTCGGCGCTCAGCTTTTTGGCTTCCTGAGCGACGCCGCTGCTCCAATTCATTCGGCGGAAGAAGCGATCGACCTCGACCATTTCGTCGCTTCCATCGAGAAGCTCGGCCGCCCGCCCCTGCCCGAGGATCCGCATGATGAGCATTTGCAGCCCGCGGTCCATCGCGTGGCAATAACCCATGCCCCAGTAGAGACCGTCGATGTCGTCGGCGACGATCTGCGGGATACCGTGCTCATCCCGCGCCCAACGCGCTCTTGCCGTCGTCATCATTAGAAGTTGTCCTTGGCTTGTCGGATGGCGGCGAACGATGCGACCGGATCGCGGCCGGCGGCCACGGCAGGGTCATCGAAACGCAAGAACGGGTTGGTTGCAAGCTCGCGGTCGAGTCGGCCAGGGACGGTGAATCGCTTCGCTTCGCGCGTCGTCATCGCTTCTTCGAGTGCGCGGAGGATGTCGGCATTGTTCGGCTCGATGGACTGCGCAAAACGAAGGTTGTTCACGGTGTACTCGTGCCCGCACCAAACCTTCGTGTCCGCGGGGAGCGACCGCAGCTTCGCGAGCGAACGGGACATCATCTCCATGGTGCCTTCGAAGACGCGGCCGCACCCAGCGATGAACAGCGTATCGCCGCTGAAGAGGTTGCCTTCGGTGATGAACGCGATCGCGCCGAGGGTGTGGCCCGGGATCTCCAGAATGTCGACCGTCAACCCTCCAAAATCAAACGAGTCGCCGTCGGACAGAGCATCGGTCTGGCGCGGAATTCGCTCGTGGTCCAAGTCGTAGCGCGAGCCGCGCACGTGGGCGATGGAGCACTCCTCGAGCAACGGCTCGATGCCGCCAACGTGATCCCAGTGGTGGTGGGTCAGCCATATCTCCGTGAGCTTCAACCCGTGCGCATCGACCGCCCGGAGCACCGGGTCGGCCTGCGAAGGATCGACGACCGCAGCGAGTTGGCCTTGGACGACCAGGTACGCGTAGTTGTCGCTCAAGCACGGTATGGGGATCACCTGCATGGGCCGAATCCTATCACGAGTCCTCGAACGCGCGGTGCGTCCACTCCATCCGCCCGTCTCGCTCCTGGAGGACTTTCGGCATGCCGGGAGTCTAGCGTTTCCGAGTGCGGGAAGTATACCTGCGCCATGGACCCCAAGATGATGATCGAGCGAGGTATTCCGTTCGCTGGGCGGACCGAAGTGAAGGTTCTCGAGATGGAGCCTGGCTACGTGAAGATGCTGATGCCGCTCCGGCCCAACTCGAATCATGTCGGTACGATGTATGCGGGGGCGTTGTTCACGCTCGCGGAGCTTCCAGGCGGCGCGATCTTTCTGACCACCTTCGATGCCAGCCGCTTTTACCCGTTGATCAAGGGGATGGACATCAAGTTCGTGAAGCCGGCGGCGACCGACATCACAGTCGAAGTTAGACTCGATGCGGAGGAGGCGGCCCGGATCCAAGAGGTGGCCAACCAAGTCGGCAAAGCCGACTACTCGTGGGAGAGCGAGCTCAAGGATGCGAACGGCCTGGTCGTCTGCGTGTCGTCCAACCGATATCAGCTGAGGAGCATCAAAAGTCCCGGTGCTTAGCCCCAACGAAGCACTGCGCGCGACCATCGCCACGAACCTCGCCGGCCACGAACGCTCCGTGGAACGAGACCTGACGCTTCGGCACGCCGCGGTCGCGATGACCGTCGTGGCCGACGAACGCGGCGAAGCCTCTTTCATCATCACACGCAGAGTGTCGAGCCTTCGGAATCACGGCGGCCAATGGGCCCTCCCTGGCGGACGTATCGATGAAGGGGAGGACCCCATCGGCGCAGCGCTCCGCGAGCTCGACGAAGAAGTGGCGCTTCGATGCGATCGCGAGAGCGTGTTGGGACTGCTCGATGACTACCCGACGCGCTCTGGCTTCTGCATTACGCCCGTGGTCGTCTGGGCGAGCACCGACGTTCAGCTGACACCGAATCCCAAAGAAGTCGCCGAAGTGCACCGAGTTCCCATTGCGGGCCTCGACGCACCCGGCATCCCGAAGCTATTCGACCTCGGCGTCAGTGATCGCCCCGTGCTCTCGGTGCGCATCCTCGGTCAGGACATCTTCGCCCCGACGGCCGCAGTGATCTTCCAGTTCCGCGAGGTGGCGATTCATGGCCGCGACACCCGCGTTCGACACTACGATCAGCCGCCATTCGCCTGGAAGTGACGGGCGCATCGGGCAATCGCGACGCAGTTGACCTGACCCCCCGAAGCCCCAGATACCATGCACGCATGGCAAACCATTTGAGCGACGAGACCAGCCCGTACCTTTTGCAGCACGTCGACAACCCAGTCGATTGGTACCCCTGGGGGAACGACGCGATGGCGCTAGCGAAGGCCAGGGACAAACCTATCCTGCTCAGCATCGGCTATGCGGCGTGTCATTGGTGCCACGTGATGGCCCACGAGTCGTTTGAAGACGAGGCCACGGCGGCGCAGATGAACGCCGACTTCATCAACGTGAAGGTCGACCGCGAAGAGCGGCCCGACGTCGACAGCATCTACATGCAGGCGGTCACGTCGATGATCGGCCGGGGCGGCTGGCCCATGACTGTGTTTCTCACGCCCGATGGCAAGCCGTTCTACGCGGGAACTTACTTCCCGAACGAGCCCCGCCACGGGATGCCGAGCTTTCGACAGATCCTCACGGGTGTGAGCCAAGCGTGGGACAACGATCGCGAGAACGTCGTCAACAGCGCTAGCGAGGTCGCCGAACAACTTCGCGCGCTATCGAGCGTCGCGCTCGAGACGGGCGCCGTTACCGAAGACGTTCTTCGGGGCGCGATGCGGGCGCTCGCTGGCAACTTCGACTCCATCTGGGGCGGCTTCGGCGGCGCCCCGAAGTTCCCGCAGCCAATGTCGCTCGAGTTCCTCCTTCGCCAGCACCTACGCGACCCGGAATCGGACGCCCTCGCCATGGCCGAGAAGGCTCTGAAGAAGATGGCACAGGGCGGGATGTACGATCAGATTGGCGGTGGGTTCGCGCGGTACTCGGTCGACGACCGCTGGCTAGTCCCGCATTTCGAAAAGATGCTGTACGACAATGCGCAGCTCGCGCGCGTCTACGTCCACGCCTGGCAAATCACCGGCGACGAGTTCTACCGACGGGTGGCGGAGGAGACTCTCGACTACGTGCTCCGTGAGATGCGCCATGAAGAAGGCGGCTTCTACAGCAGCCAGGATGCGGACAGCGAGGGCGTCGAAGGGAAGTTCTACGTCTGGTCGGCCGCCGAGATCCGCAACACCCTCGGCGAGGAGGCCGATGTGTTCATGCGGGTCTACGGTGTGTCCGAAGAAGGAAACTGGGAGGGGCACAACATCCTCAACCTGCACCTCGATCCGAGCGGCCTCGCCGAGCAGACGGGCATGGACGCCGACGACTTGTCGGCTCGGTTGGAGGCGGCGCGTGAGAAGCTCTACGAGCTCCGAAGCAAGCGGATTTGGCCCGGACTCGACGACAAGGTACTGACCTCGTGGAACGGGTTGATGCTTGCGGCGTTCGCTGAGGCGGGCGTTGCGCTCAGACGACGCGACTACATCTACGCGGCACGCACAAACGCGGAGTTCCTGCACCGCGAGATGCGCCTCCAGTCGGGTCGCCTGCTGCGGACCTGGAAAGCGGGGTCCGTGGCCAAATACAACGCCTATCTGGAGGACTACGCGTACCTGGCCGAAGGTCTCCTAGCGCTCTACGAAGCCACATTCGAAACCCGCTGGGTGGACTGGGCACGCGAGCTCGCAGGCCTGATGGTCATTCACTTCGACGACGACACCAACGGTGGCTTCTTCGACACCTCGGACGATCACGAAGAACTGATTCACCGCCCGAAGGACCTCCAAGACAACGCTGTCCCGAGTGGCAACTCGGTGGCTGCCAACGTACTGCTGAAGCTCAGCCTTCTCACCGGCAACGGCGACTACTGGCAGCTCGCCGAGCAAAGCATGGGCACGATGGCCAAGTTCATGCGCCAGTACCCCACCGGCTTCGCTCAGTGGCTCAACGCGGCGATCTTCACACTGAGCGAACCGCGGGAGATCGCATTGATCGGGAATGACGAGGAGATCGCAGCACTGCTGCAAGTGCTTCGGAGCGAATACCGGCCGTTTCAGGTGGTCGCTGCGGGACGCGAAGGCGAAGGAGCGCTGCCGCTCCTCGAAAACCGGGCGCAGGTCGAGGGCAGGGGCACTGCCTACGTCTGCCGAAAGTTCGCGTGTCAGACCCCAGTGACCGACCCCAACAAGCTGGCCGAGCAGCTTCGCTAAGACGCACAGTTCATAGAACTCAGTGGGACTCGCTAACGCCGTGCGCAGGACGCCCGAGCGGCGAGCTGCACGCGAGGCGCGGAACAACCGACACGGGTTTCAAGGGACGGGACGGCCTGCAGAGGTGGCCGGAAGGCCCGGAGAATCGGTCGCGACGCACGTGCTCGGGAGCGGGTCCCGCTCGGCCGTCCCTACACGGCAAGACACGACTCGCCTCGCGCCCACTCCCTGTGCCGCGCATCCCGACCGATTCTCCTCCACACGCGATCGCTCGACCCCCAAGCCATGCGCGGCACCGCGAGCCCAAAGGGCGAAGCCGGGCGCAACTGCGCCGCCAAGCACGAGCGAAGCGCAGGGGCGCGGAGGCACGCTGCCCACTCGCGTGAGAGTGATGCTGAACTACGCGGTGGGGGTGGGCGGGTTGGATGTAACTAAACCTCCCGACGCCAATCGCGTTCGCTGGCGCTGGCGCTGGCGCTGAACGCTGAACGCTGGCGCTGACGCTGACGCTGACGCTGGCGCTGGCGCTGAACGCTGACGCTGACGCTGCCACCGACCCTTAGAGCATCGTTCCGCTCGTCGGGGGTGGGCGGGTGCCGCTAAGCCAAGCGCTGCTGGCTACTGTGGAACTTCGTCGATCACGACCGGGTTGCGCGCGGGTGCGTCGGGTGTGCCTGTTGGGGCGGCTGCGTCGCTCGGTGGCGGGGGCGGCTCGGCTGGCGGCTCCTCCGGGAAGTCCGGAACGCTCCAATCGATGCCCTCATCCGGCTCGGCCGCTGGCGCCGGCGGTGGCGCTGGCGCTGGCGCTGGCTTTTTAGGCTTCTTGCGCTTCTTCGGCTTCGGCTTCGGCTTCGGCGACTCTGGCTCTTCGTTCGCTTCCTCGATCAACTCTTCCACCGGCTCGGCTTCCACCGGTTCGGCTTCCACGACAGGCTCCGGCTCCACGACAGGCAAGTCCGTACCGACGTCTGCGATGGGTGTCGCGTCTTCGACGGCAACGGGCGCCGGCTCGACGGGCTCGGGTTGTGCTGCGGTGGCCCTCGGCTCTTGCTGCCTGAACCACGCGCCTGCCACGAATCCGATCAACACCACCCCGAGGAGCGCCAGCGGCGCCCACAACCAGCCTCGTTTGCGCTTCTTGGGCGCGGCCAGCGGCGCAAGGTCGTGCGCTGTCGTGCCAAAGGGTTTCGGCGCCGAAGAGAGGAGTGCCTCTTCTTCGGGGTCACGACCGGTCGCGACCGGTCGTGTCTCATCGAGCGCTGGTGGAAGGTTCGATGGTTGGCTCGAGCCGAGAAGCTCAGCCAAGTACGAACCCGGCGCGGCGAGCTCGTCCCCCCATACGGTGCCGAGCAGCAACGCGCGCGCATCGGCGAGCAGGCCCGCGTTGCCGGCGGCCTCGGCCAGAGAACCGAGGAACTCGGCAAGCGTCTGCTGACGCGCTTCAGGCTCTTTGCTCAGTGCGCGCATCACCACATGGGCGACATCATCGGGCACCTCGGGGCCCCTACCCTTCGTTTGGAGGAGCGGAGGCTGCTTGTGGACGTGCTGCATCAACACCGCGCCCGCAGTGGTACCTTCAAAGGGAAGCTCGCCGGTCAAGAGCTGATAGCTGAGCACACCGAGGGAGTAGATGTCGCTTCGGTGATCGGTCTCGTCGCCAGTCGCGGCCTCCGGAGAGATGTACGTTGCCGTTCCGAATACACGACCGCTTTGCGTCGTCGTCGGCCCTGTCCCGTCGGCTTCGAGAACCCGCGCTACGCCGAAGTCCACTAGCTTTACGAAGTCGTTGTCCCGGCCACGCTGCACGAGATAGACGTTCTCGGGCTTGATGTCGCGATGGACGATTCCAGCGTCGTGTACCGCGCCGAGACCCGCGCAGAGCTTCATGATCATGATGACTGCACGCTCCAGTGATGGCGTACCGTGCTCGTCGAGCTCGTCGGCGAGCGACCTCCCCTCGAGAAGCTCCATCACGATGTAGAGCCGATTGTCCGGAAGACGCCCCGACAAGAACACCCGAACGAGGTTCGGATGGTCGAGCGAGGTGGCGAGGCGGGCCTCGCGTTCGAACCGTGCGACGGCCTGCTCGTCTCGCGCGAGCTCCGGCCTGAGAACTTTGATCGCGACGTTGCGCCCGATTGTCGTCTGATGCGCGCGATACACGGTGCCCATGCCGCCGACGCCGATCTGTTCCTCCACGCGGAACTGTTCCAGAAGGACAGCGCCCAACAACGGGTCAGCGATTTGCTCGTCGGTGGCTAGCAGGCTGCCGTCGTGAGGGCAGTACTCGGCTCGGCTCCCGAACTTCGAACCGCAACGAAGGCAGATCTTCCGCATGTCGGTAAGCCTTTCTAAAGGCCTGAGGGACGTAGCATCTGGCAATGGGTAGTACAATTTCCCACTCGGACGCTCGATTCACCCCAAGCTTCACTAAGTCGAGGGGTTTTTTGCGCTAACGTGCCCTTAGAAGGCCATGCGGATTATTGGCGGAGCGCTCTCTGGGCGGAGGTTTGGAGCCCCAAGCGGGCGGGGTACCCGGCCGACGTCCGATCGGGTTCGAGAAGCGCTAGCCTCCGCGCTTCAGTCGCGAAGGGCGTTCGAAGGCGCTTCGGTACTGGACCTCTTCGCCGGGACGGGCGCGCTGAGCTTCGAATGCCTGTCTAGAGGAGCAGCGCTTGCGGTGGCTGTCGATCGAGATCCGCGCGTCGTGCGAGGGCTCAGGCAAAGCGCCGTCGACCTCGGCGTAGAAGAGCGGATGCGGGTCGTGCGCCTGGACCTTTTCAGCAACCCGACCACCGCAGCTCGCAAGCTCCCTGAAGTCGAAGGGGGCTTCAGCCTCGTGTTTGCCGATGCACCCTACGCCGACATCGCAGGCGTGCCCACGCTCCTCACGGAGCTAGCGCGGCAAGGTCGCCTTGCGCTCAACGCTTGGATCGTGATCGAACGTCCCGCCGCGCACGAATGGGTCTGGCCGAATGGGCTCGCCCCGGACGCTGACTACCGCTATGGTCACACGGGCATCAGCCTGGGCGTCTACGAACCCGAGAAAGGCAGTCAGTGAGAGGCATCGCCGTCTACCCCGGGTCGTTCGACCCGATTACCAAGGGCCACACGGCCATCCTCAAGAGTGGCCTGGTGGCGTTCGAAAAGATCATCGTGGCTGTCTTGAACAACGAGTCGAAGCAACCGCTCTTCTCGGTAGCCGAACGGATGGAGATGATCGCCGAGGCGATCGAGGAGATCGGTGTCGAACCCGATCGTGTCGAGATCGACAGCTTCGACGGGCTGCTCGTGGGTTACGCCCGCAGCCGCGGCGCGCGCGTCATCCTGCGCGGTCTGCGCGCGGTGGCGGACTTCGAGTACGAGCTCCAGATGGCGAACATGAATCGGCATCTCACACCAGAGATCGAGACGGTGTTCATCATGGCGGACGACGCCTACTTCTACGTCGCATCGACTCTGGTCAAAGAGGTAGCGAGGCTCGGCGGTGACGTCGCCGAGCTCGTGCCAGCTTCGGTCCAGCCGCGGCTTCTCGCCAAGTTCGACAAGTAAGTCGGTTGACTCGCACGCCCTTCGGCAGCCAATCGGCGCACCTCCGGGAGCGAAGCGAGTGACACCTTGCCCAGCTGAAGCTCGGCGAGGTTCGTCTCGCCGCGGATGAAGGCGCGGCGGACGCGAAGCCAGCTCGTGAGGTACACCGCGTCACGAGCGACGCCACCGGCTCGAAAGGCGCGCTCACAGAGCGTGACCGACTCCGCCGGGGAGAACTCGTGCTCGGCAACGAGCGTCCGTGCCGCGTCGCCAAACGAAACCCCCGCATGCATCGCGTAGGTCGCCAGTAGTCGCCCTGCCAAAGTGCGTCGGCGATTGGGGCCCAGCAGGCCGGCGAGCTCTTCGAGAAGAATCGCCACCCCTTCCTGGTCGCCGTAGGATCCAGCAGTGCCGATCGCGAACACCCCCCACGGCTGGGTTCGCCCATTGAAGCCGGACACCAGGTGACCGTACACCTCGTGAGTCGCCAAGCGCTGCGCTTCGTGAGCGCCGAATCGGCGGTCGGCGATGAACACCGTTCGCTCCCCGACCGCTGCGTTCGCGATGAGATGCGGGTCGACCCGGACCTCGATGTGCAGTCGGACGTGTTTCGCATACGCGAGCATGAGATCACGGAGATTGAGGCCTTCCGCGGAAGCGGCGGGGATAGTCTTCGCTTCTTCGCGCGCAGGCGGTTCGGCGAGGACCTCGTGCGCTGCGTCCAGAGCGGTCCGCGCATCACCATCGAACACACGCTCTCCGCCCGTACCAAACAACCTCGCAGCCATCGGGCGCACCTGCTTGGTCCGGCCAAGGGACTCTAGCAGCATGAGCTCGGTCTCCAGCTCCTCGAGCCGCGGCAGATAGAGTGCGGCCGCATCGGTGTCCTCTGCGAGCTGCCGGGCGCGCGCGAGGTGTTGCCACACAGCGCGATCGATCTGGAGCGGGCGCCACGTCCAGCGAGGTTTCGCATGCTCTGCGCGGGCGACACTCTCGATCAAACGATGACGTTCCGCAGGGTCACTGTGCGTCGTCGAACCGACCAGCAAACGCGCAGTGTCGTGCACGCGGCGCAGTTCGACATCGAGCTCGGCCTGCAGGCGGCTGCGCCCGCGATCAGAGTAGCTGCGTGGCGCGCTCGGCGAGCTCACTCCGCTCCCCCTTCGTGAGTGTGACGTGGGCACCAATGCGTTCATCTTGAAAGCGCTGAGCGACGACGGTCAAGCCATTGCTCGCAGCATCCACGTAGGGGTTGTCGATTTGGTACGGGTCGCCGGTCAGAACGATCTTGGTGTCTGCACCGCAGCGCGTGATCACGGTCTTGACTTGGTGCGGCGTGAGATTCTGTGCCTCATCGACGACGAGGAACTGATTGGGCAGAGACCGACCACGGATGTATGTCAGCGGCTCGATCTGGATCACGCCCGAAGCGACGAGCTCCTCGTAGCTACGATGCTCAGACATCCGGCCGCGACCGTTGCTGAAGATGTACTCGAGGTTGTCGAATATGGGTTGCATCCAGGGGTTGAGCTTCTCTTCCACTGTACCCGGTAGATAGCCTACGTCACGGCCCATCGGAAAAATGGGCCTGGAGACGAGCATTCGGCTGTAAGCGCCGTCTTGAACGACGGACTGGAGCCCCGCAGCAACCGCGAGCAGGGTCTTGCCGGTGCCCGCCTTGCCGACGAGGGTGAGTAGATGGATGTCGGGCGACAACAGCATGTCGAGCGCGAAGTACTGTTCGAGGTTGCGCGGGCGAACGCGCCAAACGCCTTCCCGGCCGACGCGCAGCGGGACGATGGCCTCGCTCTTCGGATCGAAACGCCCTAGCGCGGTGTGCCGGAGCTGCTCCCGGTCGCGAAGCACGACGCCCGCATGTGGGTAGAGTTGGGCATCAACGCTGCCTGCATCGACTGCCTCGCGCTTGGCGAGTTGATCGACGATTCCGCCCGACACGTCCGCCGTCACGACGCCGGAATAGAGCTCGTCGATCGAGACACGCCCCCCTTCATATGTCTCGGCGCGAAGGCCGAGCGCATCAGCTCGAATGCGAAGGTTCGTGTCCATCGTCACGAACACGAGGGGCTGGTCGGGGTTCTCGTCGCGGAGATCGAGTGCCATCTGCAAGATGAAACGATCCATCTCGCCATGGCTGCGCGTGCGTGTCGGCATCTCCGGTGGGACCGCCACACGAAGCTCGCCGCCCGTGCTCTCCAGGGGGACACCCTGATCGAGGGTGTGCCCGTTCTGGTCTCGCAGGTCGTCGAGGATGCGCGAGAGGTGCCGCGCGTTCTGCCCGAGCTCGCTCAGCTCTTTCTTGAACTGGTCGATTTCTTCGATCACGAAGATCGGTAGGACGACCGTGTTGTCCTCGAATTTGTAGACCGCTAACGGGTCGTGAAGGACCACATTGGTGTCCAAGACGTAGGTCTTCTTCACGTTGCGGGACGTTAGCACGCTTTGATCTGCGAGGTACCGAGAAATGAAAACCGGCTATAGTGATCGTCGGCGGACGCGTTCATGATCGAGGAGCTGAGTTACCAAGGTCTCACGATCCTCGCGGCAGCTGGTGTGCTCGCGACAGTCGTCAACGTGATGGCGGGCGGCGGCGGCATGATCGTGTTGCCCGCGTTGATGGCGCTTGGGCTTCCCGCCGATGTTGCGAACGGGACGTACCGGCTCAGTGTAGTCACCCAAAGCATCGCGGGCACTTCAGCGCTCAATCGCGCCGGCAAGCTCGAGACTTCATCGATTGTTCCAATCCTGATCCCCACGGTCTTGGGGGCCCTCGTCGGTGCGCTACTTGCGACGTGGATCCCACGCGAGCTTCTGAAGCCGATCATGTTGGCGACGATGATCTTCATGGCAGCTTTGATTGTTTTTCGTAAGCAGACTCTCATTCCGGAAGAAGGCCCATCGTTGACTCCGGCACAGGCGCCGCAGTCGTTCGTCGGCCTATTCTTCGCAGGGGTCTACGGCGGTTTCATCCAGGCAGGGGTGGGTTTTCTGTTGCTCGGCGTGCTTGTTGGAACACTGCGTCACAATTTGATCGCCGCCAACGCGTTGAAGTTGGTGGTCACCCTCGCTTTTGGTAGCGTCGCGCTAGGTATCTTCGTGTGGGCAGGGTTGGTGTCCTGGGCACCCGCCATCGTCTTGGCGGTCGCTTCGATCGTCGGGGCTAGGCTCGGCGTGAAGCTCATGCTCAAGGTCCCTCTCACCGGCTTGCGATGGTTTGTGTTCACATGTGTGGTCGCCACGTCCATTGTCGCCTGGTTTCGATAGTTAACACAGATCGTCCTTAGTGATAGGCTCGTCACCTAGGAGGAATTCACCATGGGGGAAATGGTCAAGCAGATCGCGGCACTGCAGGACTACGAGAGCTACCAAGACCTACACTGGGAAGGCTCCTTCGAAGACTATCTCCAGATCGTACGCGAGCGACCGGAAGTTGCGCGCAACGCGTTTCAACGCCTCTACGACATGGTCGTGTCGTACGGCGAGGAGGAATACATCGACAACAAGAAGAAGCTGATTCGATATCCCTTCTTCAAGGACCCAATCGAAAACGGCAAGGATGCGATTTTCGGTTTGGACATTCCGCTGATGCGTTTGGTCCATGTGCTCCACGCCGCCGCGCAGGGGTACGGGCCCGAGAAACGAATCATCTTGTTGCACGGGCCTGTGGGTTCTTCGAAGAGCACGATCGCGCGCCTCTTGAAGAAAGGTCTGGAACGCTACTCACGGACACCCCAGGGCGCGCTCTACACCTACGAATGGACCAACCTCCACGAGACGGGGCTCGCGGGCGGCGACGACGTGTTCCCTTGCCCGATGCACGACGAGCCACTTCGCTTGATTCCGCCCGACTGGAGAGAGCAAGCCGTTCAGGAGCTTCGGCTTGGCAACGACCGCATCCGCGTCCAAGTGCGCGGAGAGCTGAACCCGGCGTGCCGCTTCATCTTCCGCAGCCTGCTCGAGCGCTACGACGGAGACTGGTCGAAGGTGATGAGCAACCACATCAAGGTGAAGCGCCTCATCCTGAGCGAACAAGACCGCGTAGGTATTGGAACATTCCAGCCGAAAGATGAGAAGAACCAGGACTCCACCGAGCTCACGGGCGATATCAACTACCGGAAGATCGCCGAGTACGGCTCCGATTCCGATCCGCGCGCATTCAATTTCGACGGGGAGTTCAACATCGCCAACCGCGGCGTTGTCGAGTTCGTCGAGGTCTTGAAGCTGGACGTGGCGTTCCTCTACGACCTACTCGGCGCAACGCAGGAGCACAAGATCAAGCCGAAGAAGTTCGCTCAGACGGACATCGACGAGGTGATCATCGGTCACACGAACGAGGCCGAATACAAGAAGCTCATCAACAACGAATTCATGGAGGCGCTTCGCGACCGCACTATCAAGATCGACATCCCCTACATCACAAAGATGAGCGAGGAGATCAAGATCTACCAGAAGGACTTCAGCGCGGCTCGGCTCCGCGGAAAACACGTGGCCCCACACACGCTCGAGGTAGCAGCGATGTGGGCGGTACTCAGCCGCCTCGAAGAGCCAAAGAAGCATCAGCTCGCGCTTCTCCAGAAGCTGAAGCTCTACGACGGGAAGATCCTCCCGGGCTACACACAAGACAACGTGAAAGAGCTCCGCAAGGAAACCAACCGTGAAGGCCTCGAAGGCATGTCGCCGCGCTACGTGCAGGACAAGATCAGCAATTCGCTCGTTCGAGAAGGAAACGAAGGCTACATCAACCCGTTCATGGTTCTCAACGAGCTCGAGAAGGGGCTCTCGGCGTCGCTCACGGTCGGCGACGACCAGCGCAAGCGCTACGCGGAGCTCATCAGCGTCGTCAAGGCGGAGTACGACGAGATGGTGAAGAACGAGGTGCAGCGCGCCATCAGCGCCGACGAAGAGGCGATTGGCCGGCTGTGTGGGAACTACATAGACAACATCCGCGCGTACCTGATGAAGCAAAAAGTGAAGAACAAGTACACGGGCAAGGACGAAGAGCCCGACGAGCGCCTGATGAGGTCGATCGAAGAGAAGATCGACATCACGGACCCACGCAAGGACGATTTCCGACGCGAGATCATGAACTTCATCGGTCACCTGGCACTCGAGGGAAAGAAGTTCACTTACGAGACCAACGACCGACTCCGCCGGGCACTCGAGATGAAGCTCTTCGAGGACCAGAAAGACTCGATCAAGTTGTCCAGCTTCGTCTCCAACGTCATCGACAAAGAGACCCAGGACAAGATCGACATCATCAAGAATCGACTCATCAAGTACTTCGGGTACAACGAGGCGTCGGCAACGGATGTACTCGCCTACGTCGCCAGCATCTTCGCGAGGGGCGACGTAAGGGAGTAACGACTTGTCGCTGCGCATCGACCAGGACCACTCTCGGTTCCGCAACATCGTTCGCGGCCGCATCCGGCAGAACCTGCGCAAGTACATCTCCAAAGGAGAGCTTCTCGGGAGGCAAGGGAAAGACATCGTGTCGATCCCGATCCCACAGATCGACATCCCGAAGCTTCGGTTCGGCGACAAGCAGCAAGGTGGCGTTGCCCAAGGCGATGGCGAGCCAGGAGATCCACTATCGGGAAGCCCCCAAGAAGGCGAGGGCGAAGGCAAAGCAGGCGATCAAGCCGGCGACCACCCGCTCGAGGTCGAGCTCACGCTGGACGAGCTGGCAGACATACTGGGCGAGGAGCTCGAGCTCCCGAACATCGAGAACAAGGGCAAGAGCGCGATCATCGACAAGAAGGATCGCTACGTCGGCGTGCGCAACGTCGGCCCCAATTCGCTTCGGCACTTCAAGCGCACTTTTCGAAGCGCGCTACGGCGCCAGATCGCACTCGGCAGCTACGACCCGAAGCGCCCCGTGATCATCCCGACGCGCGATGACATGCGATACAAATCGTGGAAGACCGAAGAAGAGCCGGTGGCCAACGCGGTGATCCTCTACATGATGGATGTGTCGGGCTCGATGGGCGATGAGCAAAAAGAGATCGTCCGCATCGAGTCGTTCTGGATCGATACGTGGCTCCGCAAACAATACAAGGGTCTCGAGACGCGCTTCATCATTCACGATGCGGCCGCACGCGAGGTCGACCGAGACACGTTCTTCCGAACGCGCGAATCCGGCGGCACGATGATCTCGTCTGCGTACCGGCTCGCTGCGGAGATCATCGAGCGCGACTACCCGTCGGCCACGTGGAACATCTATCCGTTCCATTTCTCAGACGGCGACAACTGGAGCGTCGATGACACCCTACTTTGCGTCGATATTCTCAAGAAGCTCTTGTTGCCGGCGTCGAATGTCTTCTGCTACGGCCAGGTGGACAGTCCGTACGGGTCCGGCCAGTTCATCAAGGACCTCCGGGAGCACTTCTCGGAGAACGACCAGCTGATCACGAGCGAAATCAACGACCGCGACGCCATCGTAGAGTCGATTCGCGAGTTCCTCGGGAAAGGCAAATAGCACGTGGCCCAGTTCGCCCTGAAAACAGCCCTTCCGAACTACCTACGGGACGAGCAGCTGCGAATCGAAGAGTTTGCACAAAGCGCAGGCTTGGATTTCTTCCGGACGGTCTTCGAGGTTCTGAGCTACGACCAGATGAACGAGGTCGCAGCCTACGGAGGCTTCCCAACGCGATATCCTCATTGGCGTTGGGGCATGGAATACGAGCGCCTCAGCAAGAGTCACGAGTACGGGATCTCGAAGATCTACGAGCTGGTCATAAACAACAATCCGGCCATCGCGTACTTGCTCGAGGGCAACAGCCTGGTCGATCAGAAGCTCGTGATGTCTCACGTGTACGCCCACGTCGACTTCTTCAAGAACAACTTCTGCTTTCAGATGACGAGCCAAGGGCGTGACCCTCAGCACGGCACAGACGTGCGCAAATGGATCGACACGATGGCGAACCACGGGGCCATCGTGCGGAAGTGGGCGAACCGCATCGGCATCGAGACCGTCGAGCAGTTCATCGACGCTTGCCTGAGCCTCGAGAACCTGATCGATCCGCAGAAACCCTTTCTCCCGCGCGACCATTCTCCCAAGACCTCCGAGGAGGAAGAAGAGCCGGAGACCCCGGAAGTGCCGCTCCTCCGGGTCGACCGCGAGTACATGGAGTCCTTCATCAACCCAGATGAATTCGTCGAATCACAGAAGAAGAAGCTCGCGGAGGAGGCAGAACAGGCGCAACGATTTCCGAGCGAGCCAGAGCGGGATGTGCTCGGTTTTCTCCTCGAGAACGCGCCGCTCCAGCGTTGGGAACGCGAGTGCCTCGCCGTGATTCGCGCGGAGGCCTACTACTTCCTCCCGCAGATGCAGACCAAGATCATGAATGAGGGCTGGGCTAGCTACTGGCACTCGCGCCTCATGACGGAGAAGATCTGCGACGCTAGCGAGATCGTCGATTACGCCGACCGCTGCGCGAGCGTCCTCGCGACCACGGCGGGCCAACTCAATCCCTACAAGCTCGGCATCGAGCTCTTCCGCCACATCGAAGACCGTTGGAACAAGGGGCAATTCGGCAAAGAGTGGGACGACTGCGACGACTGGGAGCTTCGGCGCCACTGGGACCGCCGCACGGGGCTCGGCCGAGAGAAGATCTTCGAAGTCCGCTCGCTCTACAACGACGTCACGTTCATCGACGAGTTCCTGACCGAGGACTTCGTTTTCGATCAGAAGCTATATTCTTTTGGCTACAACGAACGCAACGACCGCTGGGAAATCGAGAGCAGGACGTTTGAAGAGGTGAAGAAACAATTGCTGACCAGCCTCACGAATGCAGGCAATCCGATCATCTCGGTCATCGACGCGAATCATGGAAATCGTTCCGAGCTGCTGTTGGAGCACACGCACCAAGGCGCGGATCTCCGCCTAGATTGGGCCAAGGAAGTCGCCAAGGCGTTGTCGCGCGTGTGGACGCGGCCGGTCGAGCTCCATACGGTCGTGGATGAGAAGCCAACGGCCCTCAGGTACGACGGCCAGGACTACTCGCAGAAAGCGCTCTAGAAGCCGTCGCAGTTGGTGAAGCGGATCGTGGTAGGTCCGCCGCCGACCGCGCCCACGTCGAATCCAAGCCCCGTCGTGGAGTTCGCGAGCGCCTTGCACTCGAGGTCGAAGACGACCTCGCCGTTGCCCGTAGTGATGTTCGAGAGCTGGCACGGCTGCTCAGTAGATGGAGGCTCTTCACCGCAGTTGCCGACGTCGGACAAGGCAGCATCGTAGAACACGCCCTCTTCGATGATCGTCACCCTGCACGCGGTCTCCTGCATTGAGCCACCGGTGTCGACCGTCGCGCCGCTGAGCTCGAATGCGAACTTGTCGTCGATGTTTGCCTCGAGGTCCACGATCCGCAAGCCGTCTGGACGGTCGATGGCTTGGCAGCTCACGATGATGGGATCTCCAGTGCACGAGATGTCTCCGCGGGCACCGACGATGGACCGCCACCCGGGCGCGACAACGCCGTCGTCATTCTCGCGGAGGCAAGTATCTGGGGAGAGCGATGCGCAGCCCGCGGCGTTGCCGTCCGGGCAGGTGAGGTTCCACTCGGCGTCGACCGAGACGGTCCCGGCGCTCTCGGCGCACGAAACTCCCAACAATGCGACGAGCGCGCACACGAGACTGCTGGTTCTCATCCCCAACCCCACTCGATCAGGTTAGCCAGCGGGACCGGGGGTCGCAACTAAGGAGTCAAAAGCGACTGGCGGAGGTCATCGCGGAGGTCATCGACGTCCTCGAGCCCGACCGAGAGGCGGATCAGACCATCCCGGACCCCGCGTGCTTCGCGGACATTCTGGGGCATCGAGGCATGGCTCATCAGCGCGGGCTGGCCGGCGAGCGACTCGACCCCACCGAGGCTTTCGGCAAGGGAGAACAGACGCATGCGGCGAAGCACTTCGCTAGCGCCCGTTCGCCCTCCTGCCGCCACGAACGACACCATGCCGCCAAAGCCGCTCATTTGCCGGGCGGCCAGCGAATGCTGCGGATGGTCCGGCAGGCCGGGGTAGTAGACCTCTTCGACGCCGCTCTGTTCACGCAGCCAGTGCGCGAGCTCTTGGGCGTTGTCGCAATGACGGCTCATACGGAGCGGAAGCGTCTTGATGCCACGGGCGACCATGTAGCAGTCGAAGGGCGACGGAATCGCGCCCCCGGCGCGCTGGATGAAGCGCAATCGCTCGGACGCTTCCGCGTCATCGCAAACCACTGCCCCCGCCACGACGTCGCTGTGGCCATTGAGATACTTCGACATCGAATGGACGACGATGTGCGCGCCGAGCTCGAGGGGGCGCTGTAGCAGCGGCGTCGCAAAGGTGTTGTCGACCACGCAAAGTGCGCCGCGAGATCGCGCGATCTCGGATAGCGCCGCGATATCGAAGACGCGTAGGAGTGGGTTGGTCGGCGTCTCGATCCAGAGCATGCGCGTTGCCTCCGTCATCGCGTCCGCAACGGCGGACGTGTTCGACATGTCGACCCAGGCCACCTCGACGCCGATCGGCACGACCAGCTGCTCGATCAACCGGTAGGTGCCCCCGTAGATGTCGCCACACGCAACGAGGTGATCGCCTGGCAAGAGCAGCTGAAGCGCGGCGTGCATCGCCGCACAGCCGGACGAGAACGCGGCTGCGTCAGACCCGCCCTCGAGCCGGGCCAGCGTCGCCTCCAGAGCGTCCCGGTTCGGATTGCCAATTCGACCGTAGGCATGGGTCGCGTACTCGCCCGGTGCCTGTTGGACGAACGTGGTCGAAAGCGAGAGAGCGGGTGTAACCGGCACACTTGCGCCTTCGCCAACTCGGCCGGCGTGGGCCGCCACGGTGTCAATTCGGTATTCCATGGCGTCGGGTTACCGCGGCGTTCCCAGACTGCCAAGAGGGTTTGCAGTGGACGGCCCGGGCACGCTAAAAGGCGGACGATGCTCGAGCTCCTCACGAATCCAGACGCATGGGTCGCGCTGCTGACTCTTACGGCCCTCGAGATCGTCCTCGGGATAGACAACATCGTTTTCATAGCGATCTTGGCTTCTCGCCTGCCGGTGGAACAGCAAGGGCTCGCCTACCGCCTCGGCCTCATGGGCGCGATGGTCACACGGATCGCGCTGCTCTTGACGATCAACTGGGTCATGCGTCTGACCGACCCCCTGTTCGAAGTCACGGGGCACGCCTTCTCCGGCCGGGACCTGATCTTGCTCGTCGGCGGTCTGTTCCTGATCGCCAAGAGCGCCCAAGAGATCTACAACAAGGTCGAAGGCGAGCACGAGGACGACATCAAAGGCTGGTTTAGCAGTCTTCCCGGCATCGTCGGCCAGATCATGCTCCTCGACATCATCTTCTCCCTCGACTCGGTGATCACCGCGGTCGGTATGGCGGAGGACATCGAGGTCATGGTAGCGGCGGTGGTCATCGCGATTGGCGTGATGTTGGCCTTTGCGACACAAATCGGTGAATTCATCAACAAGCACCCGTCGATGAAGATCCTCGCGCTGTCGTTCCTGTTGCTCATCGGCGTGCTCCTCACGGCGGAGGGGCTCGGTCAGCACATCAACAAGGGGTACATCTACTTCGCGATGGCATTCGCGCTGTTGGTCGAGCTCCTCAACATCCGCTTTCGAAGCAAGCAACAGCCCGCCTGAGCGAGATTTTTGCTGCGGCGCCTGCCCGCATGCGCAACACTCCGGCGCAATGCGGTTGGCGCCTCTGATAGGACCGGATCTGCAGGACGCCATCGCGGCCGGTCCTGAGGCCGTTCGTGAAGCCGTGTCTGAGTTCCATCCGGAGGACATCGCAGAGCTTCTCGAAGACCTGTCCGCGAAGGAAGCCGTGCTGCTCGTCCGGGCGCTTCCGACGGAAACCGCTGCCGACGTCGTCGAACGCCTGAGCTCGGGCCGCCAAGTCCTGGTCTTCAACGCGATCGACACTGGCCGCGCGGTCGAGCTCCTGAGCGAGATGGACCCGGACGACCGCGTCGATCTCCTACAAGAGCTCGACGAGGACGACGCAAAGGCCCTGCTCACTGCGCTCGAACGGCGGGAGCCAGAGGCCGCCGAGGAAGTTCGCGAGCTGGTCCACTACGAACCGGAGACGGCCGGCGGCCTGATGACGACCGAGTTCGCATCGCTTCCGCCCGATACGAAGGTTTGGGAAGCGATGGACGCCGCGCGCCGCCTCGGCCGCGAAGAGCTCGCCGAGATGCTCTACTACATCTACGTCTGCCAACCGAGCGGCGAGCTCCTCGGCGTCGTTTCGTTGCGTGACCTCATCCTGAGCGACCCGGGCCAGTCGCTCTCCGAAATCATGGTCGCAAACGTGTTCTCTGTGAGAACCGCTGACGACCAAGAAAAGGTCGCACACGAAATCGCTCGCTACGATCTCGCCGCCTTGCCAGTCGTCGACGAGCTCGGGCGCATGCTTGGGGTGGTCACGGTCGACGACGTGGTCGACGTCGTCATCGAAGAGGCCACGGAAGACGCACAGATGATGGGCGGCGTCGTGCCGCTCGAGGATTCGTATTTCCAAACAGGGTGGGCCGAGTTCGTATGGAAGCGGGGATCGTGGCTCGTGCTCCTGTTCGTGGCACAACTACTCACCGCAACCGTCATTCAAAAGAACCAAGCCATCTTGGAAGCTACGGTGGAGCTCGTGCTCTTCATTCCGCTGATCATCGCATCAGGCGGCAACGCCGGGTCGCAATCGTCGACCCTGGTCATCCGCGCCATGGCGCTCGGCGAGCTCACTCCCTCAGACTGGACGAAGGTTCTCAGTCGCGAGCTTCTGATCGGCCTCTCTCTCGGGATCGCGCTTGGGCTCATTGGTTTTGCGCGAGGCTGGTTCGCCGGCGAAACGGTGGAGCCGCTCGCCATGGCGACTGCCGTCGGAACCAGCATTCTCGCGATCGTCACGTTGAGCACCATGATCGGGTCGCTCTTGCCGCTGCTGATTCGGCGCGCCGGGCTCGATCCCGCGGTGTCATCCACGCCCTTCATCGCGTCGGTGGTCGACGTCCTCGGGCTTATCGTCTACTTCGCGGTAGCCCAAGTAGTTCTGCACACCTTCTTCGGCGCTTAGGATCTCGATCTTGCCGGCATCCGTGTTAGGCTCTCCGTTCGCAAGGGGAGCTGCTAGATGCCGAATTTGACGATCAACTACACACAAGACGTCGACACCGTATATCGCTTCGTGACTGACCCCGAGGTCATCAAAAAGCGAAGTGAAGCGATGGGCGAGATGAACATCAAGATCCAGGTCGACGAGGCGGGTGGGACGAAGACCATCACCTCGACCCGCGAGATCGACAGCGACCTACCAGGCTTCGCCAAGAAGCTTTTCAGCTCCACCAACACGATCGTCGAACGCCGCGAGTGGCGAGACGCGGGCGACAAGAAGACCTGCAAAGCGCACATCGATATCTTGGGAACCCCAGGTAAGATCGACTCCAACATCACGATCTCGCCGAACGGGAGCGGTTGCACCTACGACATCGAGTTCGAAGTCACCGCGAAGGTTCCGCTCATCCGCAAGAAGCTCGAGGAGTTCGTCGCGAAGACTACAGCCGAGGGCATGCGCGACGAGCACGAGTACAACCAGCGCGAGCTGAACACCGCTGGCTGAGCGCTACCCAGCAAATACTGCGCGATCCTTCGCCCAATCGCGGAGAGCGTCGATGCGTTCAGCCATCGTCACGGAAAGTGGCTTCGTGAGCTCGATCTCCTCGACGAGCGCCTCGGTCGTGAGGTCCTCCTCTCGGGAAAACGCAGTGTAGAGAGCGGAAACGACGGCCTGCTCGATCTCCGCGCCGCTGAACCCCTTCGTTCGCTCGACGAGTCGCGGAATGTCGAACTTCGCGGGCGCACGACTGCGCTTTTTCAAGTGAATCTCGAGAATTCGTTCACGCGCCTCTTCGTTCGGCAGGTCAACGAAGAAGATCTCGTCGAAGCGGCCCTTGCGCATCAGCTCGGGTGGAAGCTTTGAAATGTCGTTTGCAGTGGCGATGACGAACACGCTCTCCTTCTTGTCCTGAAGCCAGGCGAGGAACGTTCCGAAGATGCGCTGCGCGGGACCACCCTCGGCGTCTTCCTGCGACAACGACTTCTCGATCTCGTCGATCCACAAGACCACCGGTGCCATCTGCTCGGCGAGCTTGATCGCGCGCCGTAGGTTCTTCTCGGTCTCGCCGACATAGCGGTTGTAGAGATTAGATGGATCGAGCCGTATGAGAGGAAGCTTCCACTCGGCAGCGACGGCCTTGGCGCACAAGCTCTTCCCGCAGCCCTGGACCCCGATCAACAGCAAACCCTTGGGCGGCGTCAGGCCATACTCTTTGGCCCGGTCCGGGTCTTCGAAGGCGGTGCGACGTTTGCGAAGCCAGTCCTTGAGGTGCCGGAGACCGGCGACGTCGCCCATCTCGTGCTCGTGCGGAAAGTACTCGAGAACGCCGGAGCGCTCGATGATCTGGCGCTTGGCGCGAAGCACGGCTGCGAGGTCTTCCCTCCCGAGGACGCCATCCTCGATCACCGCCTGCGTGATGATCTTTCGAACCTCGAAGAAGGTCAGCCCGTGGAGCGCCGCCAAGAGCTGCGAGACGTCGGCGCTCGAGAGCTTGACCTGTACGTGAAGCCGGGTTCCAAGGTCCCTCAACACCGCCTGCACGAAAGCGTGGTACGCCTGGGGGGAAGGCGCACGAAGGTTCAGCGGAGTGAACAGGTGGTCGAGTTCCAGTGGCAGGTCGAGGCCGCTCCCGGACACGACCAAGGCGCCACGATGCCCGAAGTACTTTTTGTGAATGCTCTTGAGCTGCGCGACGACGACGGGTTCGTGAAGGTACGGGCCCAAGCCGCGGAGATGGAAGATCGCCTCGAGATTCGACCGGGCAATGAACGCAAGCGCCTTCTGTGGCGGTCCGCTTTCAGGGGTCTGCCCGACATCCGGCAACTCACGTCGAAGGCCGTCCACTTGGTTCCACGAGAACAGCGGCAACCCGGTATGCTCGGCGGCGTGCTCGAGAAGCACGTGAAGGCGCTCCTCTTCCACCGTCTCCACCAACAGGAGCGGATGGTGCGCCCGAATCAAGATCTCGAGCTCGCGCAGCTGATCCGCGGATGGCGGCACCCCCTTAAGCACGATTTCAGGATCGGAGGTCGCCGAGGGGGTGTCAACCTTCGGTACAGCCGGGCAGTGTCGAAGTCACTTCCCGGAGCGCTATTTGACAGGAGGTAGCGCGAATTTACACTCCCGCCCATGGCAACTTTGGGAGACAAGGTCACCGACAAGCGCATCGTGGAACGCAACATCACGAAGGGCTTGCTCACAAAAGCACAGTACGAGAAGCACATCGCGGACCTTCCCGACCAGGAGGGCTCATACGACCGCATCGAAGTCGAGGCGGTTGACGCGAACGAGGAAGCACCTCTGGAGTAAGTCACATGAGTGAGGAAGAGAGCGCCCCGAGCATCGATTTCAACACCTTCGTGTTGTCGTTGAGCACATCTGCGTTGATGTGCCTTGGCGAGATTTCCGAATCAGAAGACAAGACGGTCAACCTCGCTCACGCTAAGCAGTCAATTGACTGCATCGCGCTCCTCGAAGAGAAGACCAAGGGCAACCTCACTGGAGAGGAAGAGCGGCTCATCAGCGAGGTGCTCTACGAGCTACGGCTTCGCTTCGTGGCGGCAACGAAGGAAGCGGACAAAAAGGCTTGAAGCAAGTCACCCTCCGGCTCGACGCGTACGACGCAGAAGCACGACGCTACGTCGCCGGGGCCCAACAACTCGCCGACAACCGCAAGCACCAGGAGGTCGATCCCCTTCACCTCTGGTACGAGCTCGTCGACTGCTCGGAGGCGACGGAAGAAGCCCTGCGAAGCTCCGGGGTGGAACCAACCGACGTCTTGGTAGAAGCCGAATGGGCGTTGCGTCGATTGAAGAGCTCGGACGCGAAGGCCGACGCCTATCTCTCTTCACGTTTCCTCGAGCTGCTATCCCGCGCAGAGCTCGAAGCAGCGCGCCACGGCGATGAGCCCGTCAGTACGAGAGACCTCTTGCTCGCGTGTGCTCAGGAGCCAGAAGGGCTGGTTCGAAGGGTGCTTCGCACGGTCGGCCTCAGTAGCGCTATCCTTCGCGAGGCCTTAGCGGAGGCGGAACCGGTGAACGAAAAGGGGAAAGCGAGACGCAGGGCAGCTTCGAACGGGGTGCTCGAGGAGTATGGGCGCGATCTCACACGTATGGCCGCGGAGGGGGTCTTCGATCCATTCGTGGGGCGCGAGGGTGAGCTCAGCCGCATGTTGCAAGTGCTCGCGCGCAGGGAGGAGAACAATCCCTTGCTCGTCGGTGACAGTGGAACCGGGCGGACGGCGATAGTCGAAGCGCTGGCATCCCGTATCGCAAGCGGCGACGTGCCAGACATGCTCGCAGACCGACGTATCATCGCGATCGACTCTGGAGCGCTCGTAGCAGGCACGCGCCTCCGAGGTGAGCTCGAGGAACGCATGCGCTCCGTTTTAGACGCAGTTCGCGATTCGGGAGGCCGGGTGATCCTGTTCCTCCCCAACCTGGCGCGGTTTCTACAAACCAAAGGCGGAGCCGGCGACATGCTCGCCAACGCGTTGAGCCGAGGTGAAGTACGCGCGCTCGGGCGGTGCACCCCAGACGAGCTTCGCGAGATCAACGACGAAGCCAGCTCGCTCTCTCGGCGGTTCGTGCCGATTCAAATCGAACCCCCATCGCCCGAGGAGGCCGTGGCGATCCTGCTCGGAGTGAAACCTCGATTCGAGGAAGCTCATGGGGTTCGCATTTCAGACGAAGCGGTCGAAGCGGCTGTGCGCTTCGCGCGCCGATACTTGGCCGGCCGGGAGCTGCCGAAGAGTGCCATCGACCTCATCGACGAGAGCGCGGCGCGCGTACAACTCGGGCTTGGAGGCGATGCGCTTGGTGAAGTGGTCGGAGCGGAGGACGTTGCAGAGGTCGTCTCGCTTTCAACCGGAGTGCCGACCGCCAAGATGTTGGAAGAGGAAGCGGAAAAGCTCCTCGACATGGAAGGGCGCCTCCGTGACCGGGTCGTCGGGCAGGACCATGCGGTCAATGCGTTGAGCAAAGCGGTCCGCCGCGGGCGCGTCGGACTTCGCGATCCCAAGCGGCCGATCGGATCGTTTCTGTTTCTCGGGCCGACGGGAGTCGGAAAGACCGAGCTCGCGAAGGCGCTCGCCGAGTTCTTGTTCGACGACGAGGCCGCCCTAACCCGACTCGACATGAGCGAGTTCATGGAAAAGCACATGGTCGCGCGTCTCCTCGGAGCGCCTCCGGGCTATGTGGACAGCGAGGCGGGCGGATTCCTCACCGAAGCCGTCCGGCGACGACCCTACTCAGTCGTCCTCTTCGACGAGGTTGAAAAGGCGCATCCTGATGTGTTCAACATCTTGCTGCAGGTTCTCGAAGACGGAAGACTCACCGACTCACGGGGACGTGTCGCTCATTTTCAGGACACGGTCATCATCATGACTTCCAACGTCGGTAGCGAGCTCATCCTCGATCACGCCGGATCCGATGACGAGCTTCGGGAACAGATCGAAGCGCGCCTGCACGACTACTTCCGTCCGGAGTTCCTCAATCGCGTCGACGAGGTTTTGATCTTCGACCGGCTCGACAAGCAAGACCTCGCTGCGATCCTCGAAATCCAGCTTCGGCAGCTTCGCGCACTCCTCCGGCCGCAAGACGTCGAGCTCACGCTCTCCGATAGCGCCAAAGCGCGACTGATCGACCTGGGTTATGAGCCGGCGTTCGGTGCCCGCCCGCTGAAACGCGTTCTCGTGAGGGAGCTCCAGGACCCCTTGGCCGAAGCGTTGCTTCGCGGGGAGTTCGTGGCCGGCGACAGGGTCGCGGTCAATCCCGACGGTGAATCATTCAGCTTCGCGAAGGTGTAGGGGCGTCCGCTACGCTCGACCGCCAAGCTCGGGTATATTCGCCCGATGTCTCCCCAACGCATCACCCACTTGCGCACGTGCAACCTCTGTGAATCGATGTGCGGCGTCGAAGTCGAGATCGAAGGCAAAGAGATCCTCTCCGTACGAGGCGACAAGAACGACGTGTTCAGCCGCGGTCACGTGTGCCCCAAAGCGACGGCCCTCAAGGATCTCTACGACGACCCCGATCGCTTGAAGCAGCCGGTGCGGCGGGTCGGCGAACGCTGGGAACCGATCTCGTGGCACGAGGCGCTCGACGAGGTCGTCGACCGTATCCACCAAATCCAAGAGGAGCACGGGCGCGACGCCGTGGGTGTTTACCTCGGCAATCCGAATGCCCACAACTTCGGCACCATGGTGTTCGGCCCGCCGTTCCTCCGCGCCCTCCGATCGAAGAACCGTTTCTCGGCGACTTCGTGCGACCAGCTCCCGCTCATGATGGCCTCGTACTTGATGTTCGGGCATCAGCTTCTGTTTCCGGTTCCCGACGTCGGGCGGACGGACTTCATGATGATCCTCGGCGCGAATCCGATCGCTTCGAACGGCAGCATCATGGCGGGCCCCGGCATAAAGAAGCGTCTCGAGGCGATCAGCAAGCGAGGCGGCAAAGTCGTCATCGTCGACCCCCGCCGCACGGAGACTGCGAGAATCGCAGACGAACACATATTCATTCGGCCTGGCACCGACGCACTGCTCTTGCTGGGGCTCTTGCACGAGGTGTGCGCAGCCGGCATCGACCTAGGGCGACTGTCCGACAGCGTGAAGAACCTCGATCGGGTCCTCGAGATCGCAAAGGGCTATGCACCCACACAAACCGAGACGATCACCGGCGTCCCAGCCGCAACGGTCAAGCGGCTCGCCCGCGAGCTTCGGGAAGCGCCGCGGGGCGTGCTCTACGGCCGGATGGGAACGTCGACACAAGAGTTCGGTTCGCTTTGCATGTGGTTGATCAACGTCATCAATGCAGTGACCGGCAACCTCGACGAGCCCGGTGGGTCGATGTTCTCTACGCCTGCGATCGACATCTTGAACGCAGCAGGTGGATTCGGCGCAGGGCGCGGATCTTTCGGACGTTGGCGCAGCCGCGTTCGCAACCTCCCCGAGTTCGGCGGCGAGCTCCCGAGCGCGGCGATCGCAGAGGAGATCCTCACGGAAGGTGAGGGGCAGATTCGAGCGATGATCACGCTAGCGGGCAACCCCGTGCTGTCGACACCGAACGGAGAACAACTCGACCGCGCCTACGCGTCTCTCGACTTCTCGGTCTCCGTCGACTTCTTCATCAACGAGACGAGCCGGCACGCCGACATCATTCTGCCGCCGGTATCGCCCGTCGAACGTGGCCACTACGACCTCGCGCTTTATCTCACCGCCGTGCGCAACATCGCGAAGTACTCGCCGCCGCCCTTCGCGCAGCAAGATGGGCAGCTCGATGACTGGGAGATACTCACCGAGCTCACCTGCCGACTGGCAGCACGACGCCACGGAAAGCTCAGCAAGCAGTACCTGGCGGCCATGGCTTCGAAGAAGGTCGGTCCCGAGCGCGTGCTCGATGTCGGTCTCCGACTTGGCCCCTACGGGAGGCGTTTCAACCCACTCGGCACCGGGCTTTCCCTCGGCGAGCTCCGGAAGAACCCGCAAGGCGTCGACTTTGGACCACTCCAGTCCACCTTGCTTGGCCGGATTCCGAAGGAGCATGGCGCGATCGATTTGGCGCCGGACCTCTACGTGGACGACCTCGATCGTTTGCAGGCGAGGTACACCGGCAGCACCGACGGTGAGCAACTGATGCTGATCGGCCGGCGGCACCTCCGCAGCAACAACTCTTGGATGCACAACGCTGCACGCCTGATGAAAGGCAAGGATCGCTGCACGCTGATGATCCACCCCGACGACGCCGATCGGATCGACGTCAAGGACGGCGACAAGGTGCGCATCAGCTCGCGGGTCGGACAAGTCGTTGCACCGGCGGAGCTCACCAACGACATGATGCCGGGCGTGGTCAGTTTGCCCCACGGTTTTGGTCATGGTCGCGACGGAGTGCAGCTCCGCGTCGCAACGAGCCATGCGGGAGTCAGCGTCAACGACCTCACCGATGAACGAGCGATCGACGTGAGCGGCAACGCGGCGTTCAGTGGGGTGCCGGTCACGGTCGTGGCGGCGGCGCAAGTGGCTGCGGCCGAGTAGCTAGCGGCGGCGCTTCATCGGCAAACCGGGCTGTCGCACGGGAACCGGAACCAGCGCGGGTGGTGGGCTCAGCGCGCTCTCCACGGCCTCCACCAAGGCGCCTAAAACCTCACGGACGCGATCGGAAAGCTTTTTCGTCTTTTCGGCCACCTTAGTTTCATAATGGGCTCAGCCGTGACCGTGTCAACACCTACTACGATATTCTTCTGCAATTCCAGCTTCGAGGGGCTCCCGTGCGCATTCATTTGATCGGCGTCTCCGGCACGGGAATGAGCGCGCTCAGCGCTCTATTGGCAGAGCGCGGACACGAGGTGAGCGGGAGCGACACCGCATTCGATCCGCCCGTCGGACCCTACCTGAGAGAGCTCGGCATCCAGTGCCTCGAAGGATGGAATCCGCGAAACCTGGACATGAATCCAGACTTGGTCGTCGTCGGAAACGTTTGCCGTCAGGACAACCCGGAAGCCGAGGAAGCTATTGCGCGCGGTCTGCGGACCGTGTCGATGCCTGAGGCGCTGCGGAGGGAGGTGCTCTGCACGAGGAAGCCGTTCGTGGTGGCAGGCACGCACGGCAAGACCACCACTTCGACGCTCGCCGCGTACTTGCTTCGGTCGGTTGGCATCGACGCGGGCTTCTTCATCGGCGGCATTCCCTTGAACTTCGACCGAAGCTCGCGGCTCGGCAGCGAAGGAGCCCCTTTTGTCATCGAGGGGGACGAGTACGACAGCGCCTTCTTCGAGAAGACGCCGAAGTTCTGGCACTACGAAGCTGCAATCGCTGTCATCACCTCGATCGAATACGACCACGTCGACATCTATCCGAACGAAGAGGCCTACCTTGATGCCTTTCGAAGGTTCGTCGCGCAGATCCCGGCAGACGGCTGGCTGTTCGCCTGGGCGGGAGACCCGAAAGTCCGCGAAGTCGCGAAGGCGGCGCACTGCCAACTGCGATTCTACGCGCTCGACGGCGATGATTGTGGCGATGTCCAACCGATGTGGCTTGGAATGCCGGCCCCCGGAGGCTCGATGGATCTCTTTGGGGGTGGATCGCTTTGTGGCCGTGCGACGCTGCCGCTGATCGGCAAACACAACGCCCGCAACACGGTGGCGGCCCTCGCAATGGCGAGCGAAGCCGCCGGAGCACCACTGGACCGATTGATCGCCGCACTCCCCGGTTTTCGAGGAAGCAAGCGGCGTCAGGAGCTCGTGGGCATCGCGAACGGCATCCAGGTCTACGACGACTTCGCGCATCACCCGACGGCGGTGAAAGAGACCTTGTCCGGATTTCGGGAGCGCGCGTCCGGGCGGCTCATCGCAGTGTTCGAGCCGCGGAGCGCGACCGCGTCAAGGCGCCTGCATCAAACGATGTACCCCGACGCGTTCGCGCCCGCGGACGTATCGATCATTGCGCCGGTCGGGCGAAGCGAGATCGCCGAGGACGAAATGCTCGATATCGCCGCCGTCGCGAAGGCGATCCGCGCGAGCGGAGGCCAGGCGCGCGCATGTGCGAGCATCGACGAAGTCGTCGACGCAGCGGCCTCGGAAGCAAAGCCCGGCGACACGATCGTCGTCATGTCGAATGGAAGGTTCGACGATGCGCCCGATCGTATTCTGCTCGCACTCTTGCCGGCACGCTGACGCGGCGGGATGCAGTTCTCAGCTCTTGGGATACGGCGCGGTGGTCTTGCCCGCGTCTTTCCAGCCCTTGATGCCTTCGCGCATCACATGAACCTTCTCGTAGCCGTTCGTCGAGGCACGCTCAGCGGCAGTGTCGGACGCTGTGCAGAAGGTGTTGGAGCAGTAGAAGATCAGGTCCTTGCTCTTGTCATCGGGAAGCACGGAGAGGTCGTATTTCGATGACGAGGTGAGGATGACCGCGCCGGGCACGGTGCCGTTCTTCTCGCGTGTGCTCTGGGAGTTCGCGTCGAGGATGACCGCGCCAGACTGAAGGGCCTTGTCGGCCTCCTCCACCGTGATCTCGGGAATGGCGGCGGGCGCCTCCTTGGCTTCGTTCGCTGCGGCAGGGCTAGCGTCCTTACAGCCGAGGACCAAAATGGGGAGGACGAGGGAGAGGAAGAGTATTCGCATGAGGGAAGCCTAAAGCCCCCACAGACGCAGGCAAGGTCGGCCTGCACTAGTGGCAGCGAATCGGTGCGGCCTTGAGCTCCGGAGGCATCTTTTCCCAGCCATAGCCTCTGGAAGCCCGTGTGAATGCCAGGTCGTACAGCGTCTTCATGTACTCGGCGTCGAATTCCCCGCTCGAGACATCCGTGAAGTCCGACGGGATGTAGGCAAGATTGAAGTCGAGATTGTCCCGACAGGCTTCGAGGAAAATTCGATAGATGTCCCCGATACCCTGGGTCCGAACGAGCGAGGCGATCGACCGCTCGGCGATCGGAAAGAGCCTGTTGTCCACGTGCTCGTACAGCGGGTCCAGGCGGGAGTTCCGAATGATGTAGATCTTGGTCTGGCCAGGAACCCTGAGGCGCCGGTTCACCTCCTGAAGGTCCAGGCCGATGGGATAGAGAAAGACCTGTGAGGCGGCACCTCCATCGACGTGGAGCTCGTCGTACTTCTCCCCGTCGTATTCGACATGGAGCAGCACAGGGGGGAACGCGCCGGGAATCGACGCCGATGCAAGGAGGATCTGGCGAATGAGGTGGAGCGCTTTGGGGTGCCCGCTGTTTGCGATTGCGCCGATCCGCCAGATCACCGGCCTCATCGAGTCGAGGTTGGCGGTTCCGATGTTGAGGCCCCGACCCTTGCGATACTCGGCCGCGATCTTCTCCATGACTTCCTCGTCGACGTATTTCGCGATCAACGACTGAAGGGGCCCGGTCGTCGCCATGGCATCCGTGCGAATGGCTCTCAACAAGCCTCGCTTTTTGTACACGTCTTCGGCCCGAAGCCCGGCGGCTACGCGGCGAAGCACTTCATCGTACTCGGGTCCCAAGAACGCGAATGGGGCGACCAGGGCCCCCGCACTCACTCCTGTGACCGTCGTGAACTCGGGCCTGTCACCGGCTGCGGTCCAACCGAGCAGAAGACCCGCCGCAAACGCGCCGTTCTCGCCGCCACCCGAGATCGCGAGGTAGCTGTGCGGCTTTCCGTAGACTCCCGTGTACCGATCCTTGAGCTCCGCATCGGAGCGGTCCATCCACTCGTGCACCCAGGCAGGCGCTTCGTCGCCCCACATGCGAACGCGCGGGATGCCGAGTACGGTGGCATCGTTCGCGCCTTCGGGGGGCAGCGGGCTCCTCTCGGGAAGGTGCGCGCACGCCGCAGCAAGGGCGAGCAGTGGTGCGAGTCCGGCCGGCGTGATTGGCAAACGTGATCGGAGCCTCATGGGCTACTCTCCCTATCATGAATCCACGGGCGCTGAGAACCCGCTCTCTTGTCGTTCGTACACGGCCGCTCCAGCCGATCCTCGCCGAACGCGCGGCTTCACGGCTGGCCGCCCCGCTGCACGGGCTCTACAATCTCGCCATGACGATGCCGAGCACCTCTCAGACCGCCACCGGGGCCGCCGCAACGCGTTCCGCGCAGCAGGTGGTAGAAGCTTTCATTTCTGCACTCGAGCGCCTCGATTTCGACGCTGCAATCGCACTCGCGGACGACAGCATTCGCTGGGTCAACTACCCGTGGACGACCTCTCGGGACAAGGCCCAGTTCGAAAAGGCGCTGCGGGGCATGTTCCGAGAAGCGACCCGCTTCGAGGTTCAGTACGCGGACATCCACGAGCGCAGCGGGGGCGTGGTCTACACCGATCGAATTGACATCTTCGAGGGTGGGGGCGTGACGATGAACCTGCCCGTGCAGGGAGAGTTCCGCGTCCAGGATGGGCGCGTTGTCGAGTGGGTCGACCGGTTCAGCTGGGCGAAGCTAATCACCCAGCTCGGCCGTAGCTTGCCAGCGATTTTGCAGCACCGCCTCAGAAGATAGCGTTGCCCCGGCGACGCAGCGCGTCACATCGTCACGCGACAGCGGCTGGTCCTCGTTTCGAGTGTTGCTAGAGTCGCCCTTTGCAACTTCGAAATGTGGTGCGCGACCGCCTGGGGAATCGAGATGAAACGTAGATTGGCTATGATCATAGTGAGCGCCGCGATCGGCGCTTTGGGATGCGGCTCTGAAAGCTCGAGCACGGGTGGCTCTGCTGGAAACGGAGGCAGCGGCGGCAACGGTGGCGTCGGTGGAACCGATCCGGGGCGCGCATACTCGGCGAAGATCGTCCGCACGACGTACGGCATTCCCCACATCACCGGCAGCGACTTCGGCAACCTCGGCTACGGCCTCGGATACTCGTACGCGCAAGACAACTTCTGCGTATTGATGCGCGAGATCGTCATCGCCAACGGGCAAGCCGCTCGCTACTGGGGCGAAGACTTTGCGAACAGCGACTTCGTATTCAGCTGGGCCAACTCCGACGAGTTCATCGAGAACGAGTTCCTGCCGGCGGCCAGCGAAACGATCCAAGCGCTCGCCAAGGGCTACGCGGCGGGCATGAACCTCTATCTGGAAGAGACGGGCGTAGACAACCTCGCCGACGGGCCGGAGGGCTGCCGCGGTGAGGAATGGGTGCGGCAGATCGACGATACGGACGTGGCGAAACGAATGCACAAGCTCATTCTGCTCGGCGGCTTGGACGCCGGTCTCGGCGGCGCCGAGGCGAAGGATTTGATCATGGCGGGATCCGCCGCCGCACCGACACAGTCGATGGCGAGCGCATCGATGCTTGGACCAGAAAGCGTAGAGCTCGACTCCAGCTGGGTGGAGCAGCAACCGGTCGATCGGATTGGCAGCAACGCATACGGAATCGGCGCTGAGGGCTCACAGACCGACTACGGGATCCTGCTTGGCAACCCTCACTTCCCCTGGCAGGGGCCGCAGCGCTTCTACGTCTCTCACCTCACGGTGCCCGGCGAGTACGACATGATGGGTGCCTCGCTACACGGTGTCCCCCTCATTCTCATCGGCTTCAACAAAGACGTCGCCTGGTCGCACACGGTGTCGACCGCCCAGCGTTTCACGTTGTTCGAGCTGGAGCTGGTCCCCGGCGACCCCTACAAGTACTACTACGACGACGAGGAGCGAGACATCGAAGCGGTTCCGTACACCATCGAGGTCAAGCTCGAGGACGGCACGATCGAAGAGCGCACCGAGAACATCTACTTCAGTCAATACGGGCCCATTCTCGACTTGGGCGCGCTGGTCGGCCTGGTCGGCGGCTGGCCGACCGCTGCGGGGACGGTCTTCAGCTTTGCTGACGCGAATCTCACCAACACTCGCATTCTCGATCAGTTCCTCGAGATGGGTCAATCGACCTCGATCGACGACCTCGAGAACGCTCTCAAAGCAGTCGGCATCCCATGGGTGAACACGATAGCCGCAGACCGTGCCGGCACCGGCTACTACGCCGACGTCTCGACCGTTCCGAACGTCACCCAGGAGAAGCTGGTCGACTGCGCCGAGGGCTTCAGCTCCCTCATCACCGACTTCGGGATCGCATCGCTCAACGGATCACGCAGCGAGTGTGAGTGGGGCACCGACCCCGATGGCCCCGATGGGCTCTTCGGTTTCAACAACCTGCCCACTCTCCGGACTAGTGAGAACGTCCCGTACGTCGCGAACGCCAACGACAGCTACTGGCTGAGTAGCCCGAATAGCCTCCTCGAAGACTTCTCCCCGCTCATGGGCCGCGAAGGCAAGGAACCGCCAGAGGGGATCTCGCAAGGAGACCGGACGCGGCAGGCATTCATCATGGGTGACGAGCGCCTCGCTGGGACCGACGGCCTCAGCGACACAGGCGGCTTCACCGTCGAGCTCGTGCAGCAAGTCCATCAGAGCAGCCGGAACCTTCCAGGGGAGCTCACGCGAACCGACGTCGTGGCAATCTGCCAGGCGGTGGCCGACTGGAGCGCAGGCGACTGCGACGGCGAGCCCTACAGTGCCAATCCAACAGAGGCCGAGCAGGCATGCGACCTCCTCGAGACTTGGGACGGACGCTTCAACAACGAAAGCGTTGGAGCCGCGGTTTGGCGTGGGCTTTGGAGCCGCCTCCAAAGAGCCGATGGCCTCTGGGCCGTTCCCTTCGACGCCGGCGATCCGGTCAGTACGCCGAACACGCTCAGAGCCGGCGATCCGGACATCATCGAAGCCACGCGCTGTGCACACGGCGCGAGCGTCGACTTCCTGATCGACGGCGGCATTCCGGTCGATCGCGCATGGGGCGCCGTGCAATTCCGCTGGAACGCGGATCGCACCGAGCAGATCCCGATCCACGGAGGCTCCGGGATGTTCAACAACATCAGCGCTGGCTTCGTACAGGATGAGGGCTACTCGAACATCACGGCGGGCAACAGCTACGTGCAAACGGTCACCTGGACCGAGAGCGAGTGCCCCGACGCATACGCAGTGTTGACCTACTCGCAGTCGACGGATCCGGCGTCCGATCACTACGACGATCAGACGCGCATCTGGTCGAACAAAGTGTGGAACGACATGCCGTATTGCCCCGAGGACATTGAGGCAGCGAAGATCTCGGAAATCGAGATCGAAACGCCCGAAAACTAGTCGGTCGCTTCAGCGGCTGGCATGCTTCAGCCAATGCGTTCCCGTGCACTACCAGTGCTGCTGCTCCTCGTGCTCGGGAGCGTGGCCGGCGCTCTTGCACAAGACGCGGATGCGGGCGCAGGGGAGCCCGAGCGAGATGCCCGCGCACCCGAACCAGAGTCGAAGCGAGAGCGCGAGCCCTTCGTCAAGCGGGACGGGCAGCTTGCGGACAACGAGCAGCTAGGCGGAGAGCCGACGCTCACGGACCCCACTCCGACGGATGACGTGGAATCAGTCGTCGAGGACCCGGCCGAATGCGACCTCGACTGCATCGAGGCCGAGCTTGCCCAGCAAAAAGAGAAGGATCAGCAGCGCAAGGGTACGCTGGAGGTGGCCCGAGAGAGCGGGGCGGTCAGCTCGGAGGCCGCGGAGACCAGCGCGGGGGACACGTTGGCGGCGGAGCCAAGCACGACCAGCCTGGGCGAAGCAAGCGTCGACGTACCCGAAGACCGCAAGCTCCCGACGCGGCTCGGACCAGTGCGCATCAAGGTCGGCAAGGCCGACGACTGGATCGGCATCGGCTTTGCGACGCAACTACAGTTCAAGTACGACCAACAGTTTGCAACCGGGGGCTTCCCGAGCGAGAACAGAGAGACGCTGGAGTTCCGTCGGATCCGCTTCACGCTCTCGAGCTCCTTCATCGACGGGCGGATTCAGAGCCGTTTTCAGATCAATCTCACACCGAGCGCATTCGAGCTCATCGACATGTGGTTCGCGTTCACACGATTCAAGTTCGCGAGCTTCCGAATCGGCCAGTTCAAGATTCCATACGATCGCTATCGCGCTCAGTCGTTCGCGGCTCTCGCATTCGTCGACTGGGCCTCTACGACCCGCATGTTCGGTTCCGAACGCCAGGTTGGGGCGGAAGTACTAGCAAAGGGCGGCTTTCTCCAATTGGAGTACGCGTTCGGAGTGTTCACCGGCGTGAATGCCCGTGCGTCTCAAGCGGTTGGAATCGTCGAGGTGTACGGCAACGTCCCTCAAAACCCCTCCAGTCTCGGCGATGGAGAGGTCGTGAGCGAGTTTGCCCCGCTGATCGCCGGCCGGGTCGCGCGCAACTTCGGGGAGATCAACACAGACAACAACAGTGATGTGCTTCGAACGAAAGAGCTGCGGCACAGCGTGGGCGCGGGTATTGCTTGGGACGCGCGCCCCACCCCGACCCAGGATCTCGGGCTCCGGCTTTCAGCGGAGTGGCTCGGGAAGATCCGCGGCATTCACATCAACCTGATTGCCTACGCAGCTTGGTACAAGCCCTGGGAGGGGGGAAAGATCCGCTTCGGCCCGCTCGGGTTCATGGCGGAGACGGGTTACCGTTTCAATCTCATGTGGGGGCTCGCGATTCGCTACAGCACCACGTACATCACGCCGTGGCTGCGCAGCGACGCCCAGAGCTACGGGCAGGCCCAGATCGCCAATGCGACCGATCCTACGCAAGCCATGGAGCAGTACGGAAGAAACGGCGATCAGACGACGAACCAGGAGCTCGCCCTGGCGGGAACGTCGTACGTCATCGGAAACAGCCTCAAGGTCGTCGCCGAAACAGCGTGGTTGCAGCAGCTTTGGAACTCCGGCCGTGCCAACGGGTTCCGGTTCAACGTGCAGCTACAGCTCTTGTTCTAACCGCGTGGCCTCAGTGCTCGTGGTGCCCGCCGGGTCCGTGCGGATGGCCGTGCTCGATCTCTTCGTCTGTAGCGTCCCGCAGGGACTCGACCGTCACCTCAAAGTGAAGTGTCTCACCTGCAAGCGGATGGTTGGGATCGACCGTGATCGTCTCTTCCGTGATGCCGGTAATGAAGAACGGAATCTGTCGCCCTTGGTCGTCGTGGGCGACAACCTGCATGCCAGCTGCGAGCTCCGCGTCGGCGGGGAAGAGCTGCCGCGGCACCTCCTGTGCCTCACCCACTCGGGGCCCGTAGCCCTTCTCCGGGGACACGGTTGCCTTGATCGTCTCGCCCTGCCCCACCCCTTCGAGTTGTTCCTCGAGACCCGGCACGATGTTCATTGCGCCGTGAAGGTAGAGAAGCGGGCTGCCGTCGCTCGAGCGATCGATGATTTCACCGGAGTCGTCTCGCAACGTGTACGCAAGCGTGACGACCTTGTTTGCTGTGATCTTGTCGGTCATGGAATTCGGCCGAAGATGGCACAATTGGCGCCTGACGCCACCGCTTCTCGAATCTGAGGTGAAGCACCTCAGTGGCTCCGGGAACGCGCCTCGGAGTATTCTCGGGGCGGGAGAATATCCATGACCACAGACTCAGTGCCCGACGAAGACAATGCATTCCAAGAGCGCTTCACCCAGGCCGTGATTCGGCTGGCGCTGTTGGCTCTCCTGGTGATTCTGTGTCTGCGGGTACTTCAACCGTTCATCAACCCACTGATTGGCGGCGTGGTCATCGCGATCGCCTTGCACACGCCCTACGGAAAACTGTCGGCCGCTTTGGGGGGACGACAAGCGCTGGCCGCGGTCGTTCTGGTCGGAGTGATCCTGCTCGCGTTGATCCTCCCCGCGGTCGCCCTCGGGACGGGCATGGTGCAGACCGCCGGCGACCTGTCGGAGAGTTTCGACGCCGACGCGATCGCGGTGCCTCCGCCGCCGGCCTCGGTCGCGGATTGGCCCATCGTCGGTGAGACCATTCACGACGCCTGGCTTTCTGCCTCGCGCAACCTCGAATCCGTGTTGGTGAAGCTCGGACCACACCTCAAGGACGCGGGGCTTTGGGTCGTGGGAGCGGTGGGCGACCTCGGTTGGAGCCTCATCATGTTCATCGTGGCGATCGTGATCGGCGGAGCGTTGCTGCCCGTGCGGGCGAAAGGCGTAGCCACGGCCCGCAAGGTCGGAACCATCGTCGCGGGGGAGCAGGGCCCAGCGCTCGCCGACCTCGTCGGCGCGAGCGTGCAAAGCGTCATTCGTGGCGTCATTGGGGTCGCGTTGATTCAATCGGTCTTGGCGGGCGTTGGAATGCTCGTCGCCGGCGTGCCCGGCGCGGGCCTCTGGGCGCTCCTCATCTTGATCCTTGCGGTCATGCAACTGCCACCGATGCTCGTCCTGCTGCCGGTCGTCTTCTATGTGTTTGCGGTCGACTCGACGACCACTGCGGTGCTGTTCGCCATCTGGTCGCTGCTGGTGGGTGTAAGCGACAACGTGTTGAAGCCACTGCTCATGGGGCGCGGATCTCAGACCCCGATGCTCGTCCTCTTCATGGGCTCACTTGGCGGCTTCATCGCCGGCGGAATCCTTGGTTTGTTCGTCGGCGCGGTCGTGCTGTCGATCGGCTATACGGTCTTCGTCGCATGGCTCGACGGTGCTCCGGGCGAGTCGAACGCTGCGGTTAGCGCAGAAGCCGAACCCGAATCGTCGCCGGGATCGACCTGAGCTCGTCGATGAGGGGCCCCGCGTTCTCTAGCTCGATGTCCATGACGACCAAGCCGATATCAGCTTGCGTCTCGAGGTACTGGGTTGCGACGTTGACGCCGTGACTCGAGAACACGCGGTTGACCTGCTCCATCACACCCGGCTCGTTCTTGTGGATGTGGAGCAACCGCCGCCGGCCCTCGTGGTCCGGGATGGCGACTTGAGGGAAGTTCACAGCGGATTGCGTAGAGCCGTTGGCGTTGAATTTGATGAGCTTGGCGGCGACCTCGCGAGCAATATTCGTCTGCGCTTCCTCTGTCGCGCCACCGATGTGAGGTGTGAGAATGACGTTGTCGAAACGTCGAAGCGGAGATTCGAAGGTCTCCTTGTTCGACTTGGGTTCCACCGGAAACACATCGATGGCAGCCCCGCCGATGTGACCGGACTCCAACGCATCGGCCAGCGCGTCGATATCGACCACAGTCCCGCGAGCGGCGTTGATCAGGAGTGACCCTGGCCGCATCACGGCGATCGCATCAGCGTCGATCATCTTGCGGGTGACGGACGTTTCGGGGACATGCAGACTCACGACATCCGCTTCCCGAAGCAGCTCTTCGAGGCTGTTGACTGGGGTCGCGTTGCCCAACGGGAGCTTGTGCTCGACGTCGTAGTAGAGCACCCGCATGCCGAGGCCTTCGGCCAAGATTCCTAGCTGGCTTCCAATGCGGCCGTAGCCGATGATACCCAGGCGCTTGCCACGCACCTCGAAAGCGCGGACCGCAGTCTTCGCCCACTCGCCCCGGCGCGCGCGCGCAGCCTTCTCGGGAATCCCGCGCATCAAGAGGATGATGTCCGCGATTGCGAGCTCGGCGACACTGCGCGTGTTGGAAAACGGTGCGTTGAACACCGGAACACCGATTCGGCGTGCGACGTTCAAGTCGACTTGGTTGGTGCCGATGCAGAAGCAACCGATGGCCTTGAGCTTGCGGGCGGCGCCTAGGACCTCGGCACTGAGATGGGTTCGTGACCGAATCCCGATGTAGTCCACCTCGGCGATAGCCTCGAGCAAATCCGGGCCCATCAGCGAATGTGCGAGTCGTTCGACGTTGGAGTAGCCGGCAACCGAGAAGCTCTCGATGGCGGTTTCGTGAATGCCCTCGAGGAGCAGAATACGGGTATCGTCGTCAGCCACGTTCCGAGTCTGGGTCGAACCTAGAGCTGCCGCAAGAACCGACGATACGCGTCCAACACCGCACCCGGCGCCTCGACCTGAGGGTAGTGCCCGATACCAGGAAGCTCGGCGATGAAGTGATCAGAGCTCACCACCTCGCGATAGCGCGCAACCATGTGCGCGCCGGAAACGGGATCAGCGGAGCCATTGATGAGGCCAATCGGGACCATGCTTTGCTGCAACGCCTTCACCCAACGCTCGCGATGTTTCTTCCGATCACTCATGTACGTAATAAGGTTGTGGAACACGTGCTTGCCGTCGTTGTGCTGGATCAACGCCCAGAACGTGTCGAGCTCCTCGGGAGACGGCTTGGTGCGTGGTCCAAACACGGCGCTAAACGATTTTTCGAACGTCCGTTTGGTCGAAAGTCGGTTGACCATTCGCCCAAAGCGGCTGAGTAGCAGCTTCTGAATGATCCGCGCACGATGCGTCTCGGGGAAAAGCCCGCCATTCAGAAAGCAGACCGAAACCCAATGGCCAGTGCCTCGCGCTTCGTTCTGCCGCGCAAGCAGCTCTTGCGCGACGGTGTCACCATAGTCGTGCGCTAGGACGTGGAACGACTCGAGCTTGCGGTCCCTCACGAGCGCCTCGCACAAATCCGCCTGCTCCATGATGCTGTACCGGTGGGGATCGGGCTTGTCGCTGAACCCGAAACCCAAGAGATCGATCGCTAGCAGCCGATGCGTTGCGTTGAGCTCAGCCCACACGGGCGTCCAATCCCAAGACGCCGTAGGAAACCCATGAATCAGAAACACAACCGGCTTTCCGAGGCCGCCCGAGTCGACGCAGAAGATCTTCCGTCCGAGGAGGCTCGAGAAGTGTCCCCGCTCCCGCCACTTCTCAATGGAGATCGCCATGGTGAGACAGGCATCGTAACCTGGATCGCACGAATTGACACCAGCACCCCAGAGCGCACATGATCGCGACCGAGGTGAAGAAAGGTACGCTTGCCCAACTTTGACGATCTGACGGGCGTGCTCGTCCGACCTCTACAGCTTCTGCGGTCACGACCGCACAACACCATCGAGCGTCTTAGCGCGTACGAAGGTCTCGGCCGCGACGAATTGTTTCCGGAACCGAACCGGCTCCCGCGCGTGCGGTCTCGCCATCGCTGGTCACTCCCCGGGTTCGACAGCGAGGACCTCTTCTTCGCGTCCTTGTACGAGCCGATCGAGCCGTTGTTTGCGGAGCACTACCATGCGCGAAGCCGCCGGTTTCAAACCGTGTACGCGCGACGGATCCGTCCACACGGGACCGAGGGGCGCCCGCGCCTGCTCTACATTCACGGCTACATGCAGCCCGAGACGATCGTCGAGGAGCTGACGTTGCTGAGCGGAATGGCCCGTAGCCTCGACATGGAGATCGTACACCTGCAACCGCCCTATCACGGACGCCGAACCCCTCGCGGGTCCGCCTACGGCGGCGAGCGCTTCTGGACGGCGGACGTAGTTCGGAGCTTCGAAGCGATGCGGCAGACATTGCTGGACGCAAGAACGCTTCTGTCGATCATGTTGGACGAATCCCCGGCGCCCGTGGGCGTGGCAGGCATCTCGCTCGGCGGCGCGTTCTCTGCCTCTCTCGCCTGTCTCGACCCGCGATTCGATTTCGCCTCGCCATTCATCGCTCACATGGACATGGGCGCGTTATTGCGAGACGCACCGGTGCTCGGTGCGATGCGAAAGGACCTGGCATCCTTCGGATGGACGCCGCGTGAGTTCGGAGACTTCTTCACCCGCATCGGCTGGGACGACCTTCTTCCAGTCGTCCCGGCTGAACGCATCGTCCTTTTCGCAGCGGAGAACGACCGGTTTTTCGACGCCGACGTGCTGCGGGCGATGTGGCGGCGCTGGGGCGAACCCCCGATCCACTGGTACTCGACCTCGCATATGGGGTTCATCCCCCACATGCCTGGAGCCATCATCCGCCTACGTGAGCTCGTTAGGGCGCTTGGGTTGCAGTAGGCGTGCTGGCGGAAGGGGGGTCTGCCTCCTCCTCGGGCGCCGCGGGCTTTTCTCGCAGGTTCAAGACGTCTTCAAAGCCGCCGTCGGTCAAGCGATACACGCCGCCGGCATACTGCAGATACCCAAAGCCGTACAAGAGCGACTGAACACCGAGCTCGCCGGTGAACTCGACGCGATGCGTGGGGATATACTTCATCGGGTCTTCGACGACTTGCTGCAGCGACCCAGTAACCCGTGCGATCTCGGCTTGGTCGTCGATGGCCAGCACTTCCTCTTCGCCCATGCCCGCGCCCGAGGGCAAAGGCATCCGGTGGAACACCCGAACGCTCTTCAACGCGCCGAGCGGTGCAAGGGAGATCGTCGTCGGCGTGGCGACCGGAACTAACATCGAGCGGGAACGCAGCGACATGGCCGTCTTGGTCTCTGGCGTCGCCGTGGCACACTTGTACGCCGTTCCAGCGATTTTCACGTTGGAGCCAGTCCCGTATCCATGCGCCAGCATGGGGTGAGTGTCTTGCTCGTCGGGTCCCCGCCCATCGCCCTGGTCCAGTTCCTCGGGGTGCAGCAGAACATGCGTGCCGCCGAGCTCTGCAGCCTTGTTCCTTGCATCGTTCTCGGCCGACTCCTCGTTGATGCTGGGCTTCGAGTAGGCCCCGCTCAGACCGCCCCCTTCCCCGATGACGACGCCGAGATTTTCGCATCCGACCGGCTCGTCGTAGAGGACGGCGACCTTGGTAGCGTCCGCGGTGAGCTGGTCCGCCTTGCAACCAAGTGACGCAACTCCGGAGGTCAGCAGAACAGCAGCCGCGAGGGTAGTCGAATGATAAGGAATTCCAGGCTTCATTGCGGTTTCTCCAGCAGGAATGCTGCCTAGCTCCCCGCCGAAGTCAACCCGGGTTCGCGCGGATCGTGCTCGCTTTCCGATATCGGCGCCTGTATTCTGCCGCGCCGGAGAAACACGTCATGGCCTCAACCAAAGAAATGCGCGAACGTTCACTCCAAGATCCAGAAGGCTTCTGGGGCGAAGTCGCTGAAGGAATCGATTGGATCAAGCGCTGGGATCGCGTCCTCGACGCCTCGAACGCGCCCTTCTATCACTGGTTCCCCGGGGCGACGCTCAACACCTGCTACAACGCTTTGGATCGGCACGTTGAGAAGCGCGGCAACCAGGCCGCGTTGATCTATGACAGCGCGGTTACGCGCACGCGGCGAACGTACACATACCGTCAACTGCGCGCTGACGTGGCTCTATTCGCCGGCGCTTTGGCAGCCGACGGCGTCACCAAAGGCGATCGGGTTCTGATCTACATGCCGATGATTCCGGAGGCAGTGATCGCGATGCTCGCATGCGCCCGACTTGGCGCCGTGCACTCCGTGGTCTTCGGAGGGTTTGCTCCTCAAGAGCTGGCTACGCGCATCGATGACGCAGAGCCGAAGACGATCGTCTCTGCGTCCTGCGGCATCGAGGGAACGCGCGTCATCGAATACAAGCCACTACTCGACCAAGCGATCGAGCTGTCAACCCACAAGCCCAACACCTGCATCATCCGCCAGCGCGAATCGTGCGAGTGCGAGCTGCTCGAAGGCCGCGACTCGTCCTGGCAGGACGCGATGGCCGCGGCCAAGCCGCACGACTGCGTTCCTGTGGCTGCAACGGATCCCCTCTACATCCTCTACACCTCCGGAACGACCGGCATCCCGAAGGGCGTCGTTCGCGACAACGGCGGTCACGCCGTGGCCCTTCAGTGGACGATGCGCAACGTGTACGACGTGCAGCCGGGTGACGTGTACTGGGCTGCTTCTGACGTTGGCTGGGTCGTCGGACACTCGTATATCGTGTACGGTCCACTCCTCAACGGGAACACGACCATCCTCTACGAAGGCAAACCGGTCGGCACACCCGACGCTGGGGCGTTCTGGCGCGTGATTTCGGACCACGGCGTCAACTGCATGTTCACCGCGCCGACCGCTTTCCGCGCAATCAAGAAGGAAGACCCGACCGGCTCGCTACTCGGCAACTACGACTTGGGGACGCTTCGCTCGTTGTTCCTCGCTGGCGAGCGCTCCGACCCCGACACGCTGAAGTGGGCCGAAGAAAAGCTCGGCGTTCCCGTGATCGATCACTGGTGGCAGACCGAGACTGGTTGGGCGATCTGCGCCAACTGCCTTGGAATCGAGGCTCTCCCGGTGAAGCACGGATCCCCTACCGTGGCCGTTCCAGGGTGGGACGTGCAGGTCGTCGATGAAGGCTGCCATCGACTGCCCGCGGGGAAGACCGGCGCCCTCGTCGTGAAGCTTCCGCTTCCACCGGGCACGTTGCCAACGCTGTGGAACGACGACGAGCGCTTCGTGAAGTCGTACCTGACCGAGTTCCCAGGCTACTACAAGACCGCGGATGCGGGCTTCATCGACGAGGATAGCTACGTGTACGTCATGTCGCGCACCGACGACATCATCAACGTCGCGGGGCACCGACTGTCGACAGGAGGCATGGAAGAGGTCGTCGCTGCGCACGCAGACGTCGCGGAGTGCGCCGTCATCGGAGTCGCCGACCAACTGAAGGGTGAGATCCCACTCGGCTTTCTGGTATTGAACGCGGGTGTGGATCGGCCGCAGCACGACATCGTGTCAGAGGTCATTCAGATGGTGCGCAGCGAGATCGGCCCCGTGGCAGCCTTCAAGATGGCCATCGTCGTTCAGCGTCTTCCGAAGACCCGCTCGGGCAAGATCCTCAGGGGCACCATGAAGAAGATCGCGGACCGAACCGACTGGAAGATGCCGGCAACGATCGATGACCCCGTCATCCTCGACGAAATTACCGGACGTCTGCAGGCAATTGGATACGCCTAAGTGAACAGAGAGCAAGAGCGCGCACTCCTTCTTTTCGTCGTCGCGATCGTGTTGATCGCAACACCCGTACGCGCTCTGTGGCTCCAAACGTGGTGGGCTCCCTTTGCCTTCTGGCTGTCCATGATCGGAGTCGTCGCGCTGCTTCACCGCACAGACCATGCAGCTTAATCACTTCGTCCTCTTCTTTCTCGCGGTCGCCCTTCTCGGCCTGTATATCGCCGGCTCCGAGATCGTGGAGCGCTCGCCCCGCTGGGGCAGGCTCGGCCGGAACCGCTTCAGCTACGCACTTGCACTCGGGGTGTACGCCACGACGTGGACTCTTTTCGGGAGCGTAGGCTTCGCCGCCACGGAGGGCTACGACTTCCTCGCGATCTACTTCGGCGTGACGTTGTCATGTATCGCCATCCCGTTCCTGTGGGCGCCGGTCGCGGAGCTCGTAGACCGATACCGTCTTGGAAGCATCGCCGACTTGTTCGCATTTCGTTATCAGAGCCGCGCGCTCGGTGCGGCCGTGTCGATATTCATGGTCGCCGGCCTTCTCCCATACATCGCGCTGCAGCTTCGCGCAGTGGCGGATGGCGCCGCAATCCTCGTAGGTGAAGCGCCGAGCGAGGAGCTCGGCTCGGTGTATGCGATTCTGCTGAGCGCTTTCGCCGTCGCGCTTGGTGTTCGCTACGCCGATGGCCGCGCCCACCGGCCGGGCCTCATCGCAACGCTGGCCTTCGAGAGCGTTTTCAAGCTCTTCGCTCTACTGGTCGTTGGCGGCTCCGCCCTCTTCATGGTGTTCGGAGGGTTTCGGGGGCTGAGCGCCCACCTCGAACAACATCCCGAGCTGATCAGCAACATGACCAATCCTGTCATGGGCGAGAGCTGGATTTCGCTCGTATTCGTCACGTTCTGCGCAGCGTTCCTGTTGCCTCGTCAGTTCTTCGTAGCGTTCGTACAGCGCCCGGGGCCACGTAGCCTGGAGACTGCGCGGTGGGGCCTGCCGCTCTACCTATTCGCGATCAACCTCCCGGTTCCGATCTTGTTGTGGGCCGGAAGCAAGCTCGCCACACCAGGCATTCGTCCAGACGTCTACGTCCTGATCGCGGTGCAGAGCTCGCCGACGCTCCAAGTTCTCGCCTTTCTCGGCGCGGTGTCTGCCGCAAGCGCAATGATCTTGGTTTCCTCGATCGCGCTCAGCGGTATGGTGGCGCACTACCTCGTCCCCCCGTTGTTCCTGCCGTCACCTGAGTCGTTGCTGACGCGCTGGGCTGTGTTTCGCCGGTCGACGATCATCGGGGTGGTCCTCGCCGGGCTGCTCATCCACTTTACGCTTCCGCGAACACGCTCTCTCGTAGACCTCGGCCTCGCATCGTTCCTCGCGGTGACACACTTGTTGCCCGGTTTGCTGGGGACGCTCTTCTGGCGACGCGCGACACGAGAAGGCGTGCTGTCGGGTCTGATCGTCGGAGCGGCATCCTGGGCGGTTCTCACCGCAACGCCTTTGTTCGGAATGCAAGTGGACGTTTCTGGCCTGTACGCGTTGTTCGGGTTCATGGACCCGGGCGCACGTGGCCCGACCATCTGGCTTAGCTTCACGGCACACGCCTTCGTCTTCGTCGGCGTTTCTTTGCTCACGACGCGTTCTACGGAGGAACGCAACGCCGCCGAGGCTTGCCGTGAACCGAGGGTGACTCGCTTGCTCCAGGTTCCCGATTCGGCCGAGGCTCTCCTCGAGCGGCTGACCTCGTACGTCGGCAAGCGCACTGCGATTGATGAGATCTACGGCGCAGCGGCGGCGGCCGACGTCTACTGGCCACCCCGCGACCGCCCGGAGCTCCTCCGATTGATCACCGAGCTCGAAGGGCGTCTCAGCGAGAGAATCGGCCCGCTCGCGGCGCGCACATACGTGCAGGGCGGAAGACCGATGCGGACGGATGCGCTTGCAGAACGCCTCCGTGCGTTTCGAGAGCTCGACTCGCTCGAAGACCAGCAGCGCACCTCACCGGCGCACGCCGCACGCCGTTACCTATCGCTGTTGATGGCGGAGCTGCCGGTGGGGGTTTGCACGGTGGACGACCACGAAGACGTGGTGGTCTGGAACGCGCAACTCGAGCGCATGTCGGGGCTCACCGAAGACGACATCTGTGGCAACCCGATGTGCGAGATTCCGAGCCCGTGGTGGCCGCTGTTCGACGAGCTTGCGCATCAGCCGTCGGGCTCGGTCATCGAGCGGGAGTACGACCTGGGCGATCGGCAAGTCGAGCTCCGTGCGCAGACCGCAATCATCCCGGGCGAGCCCGAGGAAGGACGCGTATTCGTCGTCGAAGACATCACCGAGCTTCGACAGTTGGAGCGGCACGTTGCACACAAGGACCGACTCTCGTCGATCGGCACGCTTGCGTCGGGCGTCGCGCATGAAGTCGGGAACCCGCTCACCGGGATTCTGATGGTCGCGAAGAACCTGGCCAGCGATCCAGGCGCCGAGGATGCCGAGGAGCGGCTTGGAGTCATCGTCGACGAGGCGCAACGGATTCACGGGATCGTACAGAGTCTGCTCACCTTCAGTCGACGTGATGAAACGCCGGTGGAGCTCCAAGCCATCCCGGTAGCGCGGGTCGTCCGTGCCGCGGCCGAGCTCGCCAAGCTCGAAATGGAAGGCTGCCACATCGATCTGGACCTCGTAGCCGACTCGCCGGCCATGGCGACTCCCGACGGCCTGACCCAAGTGCTCGTCAATCTACTGAACAACGCGCGCCAGGCGTGTACCAGGGGTGCGACGGTGTACGTTCGCACGCGTTTCGACAACGGGACGGTTCAGATCGAGGTCGATGACGAAGGACCCGGCATCCCCGAAGAGCTCTGGGACCGCGTGTTCGAGCCCTTCTTCACGACGAAGCCTGATGGGCAGGGCACGGGTCTTGGCCTCTCCGTCTCCCGTCAGATCGTGGAGCGCTTCGGTGGCTCGCTCACCTATGAGCCGCGTGACGCGGGTGGAAGCCGGTTTACGGTCACGCTGCAAGCCTATGAAAATTGAGGGATTGAAGGACGCCACAGTCCTTTGGTACTAATCACCGGTGGCGAAGATCCTTTTGGTGGAGGACGAGCGCGTTATTCGCGCCGAGATCAAGCGCATCCTCACGCGGGACGGACACGAGGTCGTGGATGTGGCCAGTGTTTCGGAAGCGGAGAACGAGCGCCCTGAGGTCTTTGACCTGTTGATTACCGACGTGAGACTCACTGGCGAGGCCGGCGACGTGCTCATCGAACGGGCCGGCCAAGTCCCTGTGATCGTCATGACCGCATACGGCTCGGTGAGCGCCGCAGTCGACGCCATGAAGCGCGGCGCAGCCGACTACCTGTCGAAGCCGTTCGAGCCCGAGGCGTTGAGCGCGGCGGTCCACCGAGTGCTCCGTCATCGCATGTTGAACCGAGTGGACGACTCCGCCGCAGGCGGCAATCCGTACGAGATCATCGCGGGCGAGTCGAGCCCGATGCAAGAAGCGTTGCGCTGGGCTCGCAAGGTCGCCCCGACCGAGGCTACGGTGCTCATCCTCGGGGAGTCGGGGACGGGCAAAGAGCTGATCGCACGCGCGGTGCACAACCAAAGCGGACGCGTCGGTGCATTCGTTCCGGTCAACTGCGCGTCGATCCCGGACACGCTCCTCGAGTCCGAGCTATTCGGCCATGAGAAGGGCGCGTTCACCGGCGCTCTCAACCGCCAAGAGGGCTTGGTTCACGCCGCCAACGGGGGAACGCTGTTCCTCGACGAGATCGGGGAGCTCACGTCGGCAGCGCAGGCGAGGCTGCTGCGAATGCTTCAGCAGCGGGAGGTCCGGCGCGTCGGCGCCCGCAAGGCCGAGGCGGTCGACATCCGGTTGATCGCGGCCACCCATCGCGATCTCCCGAAGCTCGTGGAACACGATGAATTTCGGACCGATCTCTACTTCCGCCTCAAAGTCGTCGAGATCAAGCTCACGCCACTCAGGGAGCGGGTGGACGACATCCTGGCCCTCGCCGAGGTCTTTCTCGCGAGAGCCGCCGCTAGGCTCGGACGGCCGCCGCTCGAGCTACATGAGGGCGCTGCCGCGGCGATGGTCCGCTACAAGTGGCCGGGCAACGTGCGAGAGCTGCAGCACGCTGTGGAGCGCGCTGTGATCCTTCACGAATCGGGTCCGATCACCGAAGCCCTGCTCGGGCTACCGTCTTCGAGCGCGCCGAGCGGCACCGACCCTCAAGGGTTTGGCGAAGACCCGTCTCTCGAAGGCTACCTACGCCGTTTCGTCCTTTCGCATGAGCACGAGCTCAGCGAAACCGAGCTTGCGAAGAGGCTTGGCATCAGCCGAAAGACGCTGTGGGAACGCCGGCAGCGCATGGGCATTCCGCGACGCGACTCTCGACCACCCGAATAGGTGACCTGTGTATCTCCGTAACGTTTCGAAGCGTAGCGTCCTGCTACGAATCGTAACGCTTGCCGCGACGCGTTAGGCGAAGTTTCGCAGTCGTTTCCGCGCGATCAACTTTGGTACGTGTCTTGCGTGTATCCGAAGCGCACCTGTGTAAGGCGTACCGATGACACTCACACAACCAACTCTCGATACCCGACGACGTATTGCTGACATGGAGGACTACCAGGCCCTCTATCACTACAGCCTTACTGACAACCTCGACTACTGGAAAGCGCAGAGCAAGGAACTGCACTGGTTCTACGAGCCGCACAGCGTCTTCGAAGAGCACGGGCCTGGCGAGTTCGTCTGGTTCGGCGGAGGGCGGCTCAATGCTGCCGTCAACTGCGTCGACCGCCATGTGGCGAAGAACCCCGACAAAACCGCCATCATCTTCGTGGCGGACGAACCGGGCGAGTACCAGCACATCTCCTTCGCGGAGCTCAAAATCCAGGTGGGGCGTGTCGCCAACACTTTGAAATCGCTCGGTGTTCGCAAGGGTGACCGCGTTTGTATCTACCTCCCGATGATCCCCGAGCTTGCCTACACGATGCTCGCATGCGCGCGAATTGGCGCCGTGCACTCGATCGTGTTTGGAGGCTTCAGCGCCGACGCGCTCCGGGACCGAATCATCGACGCGGAAGCCAAGGTCGTCGTTACTGCCAACGAGGGGCTCCGCGGCTCGAAGCGAATTCCACTCAAGAAGATCACGGACGACGCGGTCGAAGGTCTCGGCGTGGTCGAGAAGGTGCTCGTCGTTCAGCGCACCGACGCAGAAACGAAGATGGAGCAAGGTCGCGACATCTGGATGCACGAGGCCACGGCCCAACAACGCATCACCTGCCCGTCGGAGTGGATGGCCGCCGAGGACCCGCTCTTCATCCTCTACACCTCAGGCTCGACCGGACAGCCAAAGGGCCTGGTCCACACGACGGGCGGCTACCTGACCTACGCCGCATCGACGTTCAAGTACGTCTTCGACATCGCCGAGGACGATATCCACTTCTGCGCTGCGGACATCGGATGGATCACCGGCCACAGCTACATCATTTACGGACCGCTAGCGAACGGCGTCACCACCGTCATGTTCGAATCGGTACCGACATACCCCGACGCGAGTAGGTATTGGAACGTCATCGATGACATCGGCGCGACGACGCTCTACACCTCGCCCACGGCGCTCCGAGCCCTCATGCGAGAGGGCTCGGAGCCGCTGAAGGGCTCCAGCCGCAAATCCTTGCGCGTGCTCGGCACGGTCGGCGAGCCGATCAACCCCGAGGTCTGGAACTGGTACAACGAGGTGGTCGGCAACGGAAAGGTGCCGATCGTCGACACGTGGTGGCAAACGGAAACCGGTGGGATCCTGATCAGCCCGCTTCCGAACGCGACGCCCACCAAACCCGGCTCGGCAACCTTCCCGCTATTCGGCATCGAGCCGATCTTGGTGGATCAAGAAGGGAAGATCATCGAGGGCAACGACGTCAGCGGATACCTCTGCATCAAGCACCCCTGGCCCGGGCAAGCACGCACGATTCATGGTGATCACAAACGCTTTCTCGAGACGTACTTCTCGCAGTACCCGCCTCACTACTTCACAGGCGACGGGTGTAAGCGCGATGAGGACGGCTACTACTGGATCACGGGCCGCGTCGACGACGTGATCAACGTGTCGGGCCATCGCCTGGGCACCGCGGAGGTCGAAAGCGCCCTCGTCGCGCACCAAGCCGTCGCGGAAGCCGCGGTCGTGCCGTGCCCACACGAGATCAAGGGCCAGGGCATCTTCGCGTTCGTCGTGCCGATCGCCGGCGGCGACTACGAGCCAGGTGAGCTCCAGGGCGCATTGAAGGAACAGGTGCGCCAGGTGATTGGCCCCATCGCGACGCCGGACGAGATCCGCATCGTGGGTGGCCTGCCGAAGACCCGTTCGGGGAAGATCATGCGGCGCATCCTCCGCAAGATCGCAGCGAACGAGGGAGACCAACTCGGCGACATTTCCACACTCGCCGACCCGACGGTGGTCGCGGCGCTACTGAAGAAAGATTGAGAGCCGCCGTCGGCGGAGAAACGGAACCAAGATGACGGACAACAAACAAGCGAACGCTGACCGGTACTGGGCACGAAACCTCCGGCTTCTGATGATCCTTCTCGCTGTCTGGTGGGTGGTGTCGTACGGCGCCGGGATCATCTGGGCTGATTCGCTCAACAGCATCACCATCCCGGGCACTGGTTTCCAACTCGGTTTCTGGTTCGCGCAGCAGGGCTCCATCTACGTATTCGTCGCGCTCATCTTCATCTACGCGCGCCTCATGAACAAAATCGATGAAGAGTTTGACGTGCACGAAAGCTGATCGTTCGAGTCGATAGAAGGAGAGAACAATGGACGTAAAGACTTGGACATTCATCATCGTCGGCGCGACCTTCGCGTTGTACATCGGCATCGCTATTTGGTCTCGAGCGAGCACGACAGGCGACTTCTACATCGCGGGGCGCGGAGTTCATCCCGTGATCAACGGCATGGCGACGGGCGCGGACTGGATGAGCGCTGCATCGTTCATCAGTATGGCGGGCTTGATCTCGTTCATGGGGTACGACGGCGCCGTCTACCTCATGGGCTGGACGGGCGGCTACGTCTTGTTGGCCCTTCTGCTAGCGCCGTATCTTCGAAAATTCGGTAAGTTTACCGTCCCCGACTTCGTCGGGGATCGCTACTATTCGAACGGCGCGCGCATCGTCGCGGTCGTTTGCGCAGTCTTCGTCTCGTTCACATACGTCGCAGGTCAGATGCGCGGCGTTGGCGTCGTCTTCAGCCGCTTCCTCGAGGTCGACATCAATACTGGCGTCGCGATCGGCATGGCGATCGTCTTCTTCTACGCGGTGCTCGGCGGCATGAAGGGCATCACCTACACCCAGGCCGCCCAATACTGCGTGTTGATCTTCGCCTATCTCGTGCCCGCTATTTTCATCAGCATTCTCCTCACGGACCACCTCATCCCGCAGATCGGCTTTGGCGGCTCCCTCGGCGGCGCCATCGGCTCACAGGTTGCGAACGGAGAAACGATTACGCTGATAGAGAAGCTGAATCAGCTCAACACAGAGCTCGGCTTCAAGGAGTACACCTCAGGCACGAAATCGATGCTCGATGTTCTCTGCATCACCGGCGCGCTCATGGCTGGAACGGCCGGGTTGCCGCACGTGATCGTGCGTTTCTACACGGTGCCGAGGGTGCGCGACGCTCGTATCAGCGCGGGCTGGGCGCTCTTCTTCATTGCGATTCTCTACACGACCGCGCCGGCGGTCGCCGCGTTCGCGCGAACGAACCTGATTCAATCGGTCAGCGAGGCGAACTACGCTGAGACGGAGGGCGAGAAGTCGATCCCGCAATGGTTCAAGACCTGGGAGGACACTGGCCTTCTCGCATGGGTCGACAAGAATGAGGACGGCAAGGTTCAGTACGTGGCCGGGGCCGCGCTGGCTGGAAAGCCCACGTTCTCGGAGGGTCGCGGTGCGCACGGGCAGCGGATCGTGAGCAACTCCAACCCGGACACCAAGAACGAGCTCTACGTCGACCGTGACATCATCGTGCTCGCCAACCCGGAAATCGCGAATCTCCCGGCATGGGTCATTGCCCTCGTCGCTGCCGGCGGTCTGGCCGCGGCGCTCTCGACAGCGGCAGGTTTGCTGCTCGTGGTGAGCACGTCGATCAGCCATGACCTCCTGAAGCGCGTGTTTGTACCGACGATCACCGAGAAGCAAGAGCTGCTGGCAGCACGCGTCGCGGCAGGTTTCGCGGTGATGCTCGCTGGCTACTTCGGGATCAACCCACCTGGGTTCGTCGCGCAGGTCGTCGCTTTCGCGTTTGGTCTCGCTGCATCATCCTTCTTCCCGGCGATCATTCTGGGAATCTTCGTCAAGCGCGCGAACCGCGAAGGCGTCATCACCGGCATGTTGACTGGTATTACCTTCACGGCTGCGTACATCGTCTACTTCAAGTTCCTGGGTGGCACTCCGGACCAGTACTGGTTCGGGATCTCACCGGAAGGCATTGGCACGCTAGGCATGATGCTCAACTTTGGCGTCGCCTTCGTCGTCAGCCGGTTCACGCCAGAACCTCCACAAGAGGTACAAGAGTTGGTCGAGCACATCCGCGTCCCTGCGGGCTCGTCGGGACCGAGCGCGGCGCACTAGCCAGTCGGTCGAACAAGAACAGGAGAGTTGTGATGAGGCGGATATGGGAGAGCGGCCTTGAGCCGCAACAGGTGAGGTGCGCCTGGTTACTGACCCTGGCATGCATCGCAGTGATGGGACTGACCCCGGCTACGGCTTGGGCGGAGGAGGAAGCGACTGACCCCGGAGATACCGCGATCGACGAGGCCGACCAGGCAGACGAGACGGCGCCCGTGACCCAAGCGGACCTCGACGCGGCGCAAGAAGCACTCGACGAGGCCCAACGACAACTCGATGAAGCCAAGAGCCGCATGTCGCCGTCTCCGGAGGACACGGCCATAGACGATGCGGATGAGGCGGATGAAGCAGCGCCGCCCGATACGGACGTCGGTCCGGGCATCATGTCCACGGACGGCCTCGCGAAGAAGCTACAGGTGAGCCTAAACAAAGACGGGAGTCTCTATTTCCGTTTCGCGATGTGGCTGCAGGTGTGGACACGCGCCATCCAGCTCAACCCCGGAACCACGGTCCTGGGGAACGACAATGCCTGGTACGGCGACGTAGGCCTCCGCCGCGCGCGCTTCCTGATGTTCGGCAAGATCGCGCCGCGGACGTTCATGCTGATGCACATCGGCATCAACAACCAGACGTTTCGCCGCGACGCGGGCAGTGGGTTCAAGCAAGCGGCATTCTTTCACGACGCGTGGGTCGAGTTTGAGGCCTCCAGGAAGGGCTACATCTCCATCGGCGGCGGCCTCATCTATTGGAACGGTATTTCTCGAATGACCAACGCGAGTACCATCACCCTCATGAGCCTCGACGCGCCGATCTCCAATTGGCCGACGATCGAGGCGACCGATCAGTTCGCGCGCCAACTAGGGCTCTATGCCAAGGGCAAGGCGGGGCTGTTCGACTATCGCGTTGCGGTGGTTCGACCGTTCGCACGCGGAATCTACGACCCCGCGACCGCAGTTCCCACGAGCGACGTCGGAAACTACAACCTGACCTCCAACACCTGGGGATTCTCGGGCTACTTCCAGTTCCAGTTCTTGGACATCGAGTCGAACGTGCTCCCGTACACGGTCGGTACGTACATCGGTGCGAAGAAGGTCTTCAACTGGGGCTTCGGTGGGCATGCGCAGCCGCTTGGCATTTGGTACCTGAGCGATCCCGCGGACCCGACTTCGATCCGGAAGCGGGCTCTGTGGATCGCTTCGACGGACCTGTTTCTCGACATTCCGTTCAAGACCGAACATGGCGGAGCCGCGACCTGGTACGGCGCATACTACTACTACGACTTTGGGCCCAACAACATCCGCAACATCGGTATCATGAATCCCGGAGATGTTGGCTCCGGCATCCCGGCCCCGGGCAGCGGACGAGGCAACCAGTATGCCATGCTCGGAACGGGCAACTCCGTATACTCGGAGCTGGGATTCTTGATGCCCGGGAAGGTGGGCGATGTGGGAGCTCAGTTTCAGCTCTATCTCAATACCCAGGTCTCGAAGTGGGAGGCGTTCAACGACGTCATGGCTCACTTCGGTGTCGGTTTGAATGCGTTCATCCACAGGCACAACGCGAAGGTCACGCTCGAGTACAGGAACCGACCGATCTTCGACGCGGCAGGAAACGTGGAAAGCCGAAAAGGCAACTCGTTCGTCCTCCAGATGCACTTGTTCATCTAGTCGGCGCTCGACCAACGACGAACGAAGGGACGGTCCTCGCGGGCCGTCCCTTTTTTCGTGCCTTCCGGTCAGCGGCGTGCGCCGATGGGCCAGTATGGGTCACTGGCGTTTGCGCGGGTCGACGCGCTGTTCGCTCGAGTTGGGGCGCCGACGGGCCAGTACGGCCCGTGCGTGGCGTGGGAGCCGTGCTTCGGCGCGCCGGTGTAGTAGTAGCGATTGAAGTGGCTCTGGACGTACACGTTGTGAGGAACGTAGAAACCGGCGAAGTAGAGGTACTGGTCCTCGTGCTCGGCCCAGCGGGGCGGCACGAAGACGTGACCCGGCCGCGAGGCGATGTAACGGCCCGCCACCCAGGAGAAACCTGTCGGGCCGTAGATCCAATGACCCGCAACCCAAACCGCGTTCTTGCTCGGGGCCGGGGGTCGCTCGGCTTCCACCTCGATCGCCTGCGGCTCGGGCGGCTGCTCAGCAACCGAAGCGCGCGGCCGCGGCTCTCGGGTGACGACGAAGCGCTGCGCATTGATGAGAACGACTTGGCCGCGGGAGAGCACGGGATAGTCCGCAACGCTGCCGAGCGTGTTGATCGAAACCGTCACGCCCTCGCCCGCGGGGACCTCGGCGGAGGCCGTGGGAGCGCCAGATAGAGCGGCAAGCGTGGCCAAGAAGAGGAGTGTGCGTCCGAGCTGTCGCATCATCATCGTACCGCGGACTTTAGGCCGGGAACGGCCAAAGGTCACGCGCGTGGGGCACGACGAAGGTCAAAAACTACGTGCTGACCGCAATTCGTGGTTTGTTGACGCCCAGTTCCGATGAATCGCGAATCCACACACCCGCCCGTGTCCGTCGCGCTCGACCTCCCTGTGCCCGCGGCAATTCGCGCAACGAAGCGACGAGAGCGCTTGGTCCCGCAGTTCACGCACGCCAACCACGCGCACTCGTGGTGGGTGCGCGCGGTCAACACGATCGGCGGCGAGCTCGAGCCGGTGGGTCAGCCGAACCCCGACATCTGGTGGGAGCGGGCGCAGCGGCAGAACCCAAGCGCGGGCGATCCCACGCCGGACACCCGCGACGCGCTCGACGCGTTCACGCGATCGCTGAATGAAGACGCCTCGCTCAACTTCATCGGCAAGGTCGCCGCGTGGCTCGACTGTACCCGAATGGCGAGCACGCACCTCCGTGTCGAACAAGCACTTCGAGAACGACCCGAAGTCGCGCACACGCAACTGCCCACGCCAGTGTTCGTCCTTGGCCTATTCCGCAGCGGGACGACGATCCTGCACCGATTGCTCGGTGAAGATCCCAACAACCGCACCCTGCCCCACTGGGAGAGCTTCGATCCGACGCCGCGACCGGAAGGGCCAGTACGAGCGCAAACCACTCTGTCGCGCTTCCTCAAGATGGCCGACGTCGTGTCGCCGAACATCAAGGCGATTCACCCGATGGACGCCTATCAGACCGACGAGTGCCGCGGGATGTTCACCAACGTGTTCCGAACGCCGCAGCTCAACGTGCAATACCGGGTCAACGGCTACGTCGACTGGCTCTTCGAACAAGACGCCACGATCGCGTACCGGCATCATCGACGTCAGCTGCAACTCGCCTACCATCAGCGGCCATACGGCAAGCGCTTCGTGCTCAAGGACCCGACCCACACATTCTTCATCGACGCGATCCTCGAGGTGTTTCCGAACGCACGGTTCGTGTTCATTCACCGGGACCCGGTCGATACGTTGAGCTCGATCTGCAGCCTATACGCCTACGCGAGGGCGGTCTTCAGCAGCGATGTCGACGCGCACGCGGTCGGAGCCGAGATCGCGGCTAGCTACTTGGTGCGCGGGCTCGAGCCCGCGATCGCTCGCGTCGACAGACTACCTCCCGGCCGCGTCGCCCATGTGAGAGCGCCCGACTTGAGCCGGGACGCAGTTGGCACGATCGCGTCTGCCTATCGGACACTTGGGATGGAGCTCGGAGACGAAGCCCGCCGAGCGATGCGTGAATACATGGTTCAGAAGCGGCTTCGGCCGGGCGCTCGCCATCTGCACAGCGCCGAGGGATTCGGTCTCGAGCCGCGCGCGATTCGCGAGCGCTTCACGAGCTACTGCCAGCGCTTCGATCTGTAGCCAGCTCAGGACGGGTGCACTCTCTGCATTCGGCTCAGCGTGTCGAGATCCTCGATGATGCCGCGGAGGGTGTCGGCAAAGGCTTTCCGTCTCTCGTGAACATCGCGCCCGGTACCGCGTAGAAGTCCCTTGTTGTCCGCGAGCTTGAGGGCCGTGCGAAAGAGCTCGAGAGTCACCGACTCGGCGCTGTGAAGCTTGGCTTGAAGCACTTGCTGCTGCCCATAGCCGAGGCAACGCTCGAGGAGCATCTCCTCGTCCACCTCTCGATCGTGCGGCCAACGGACGAGTTGGTCCGCAACGACCCGGTAGGCGTCGAAGAAGGGCCGGAGGATGATGTGCGCGAGGTGCGGCTTGCTGCGCTCGAACCAGAGGTCGATCTGCGCCCGCGTGACGACTGGCTCGCGGACCTGACGTCCCTCCCAAGCGGGGTCGATGAGACAGACCTCGGCGACGAGCTCTTCGCTGAAGGCGGCGCGCGTGGCGAAGAAGAAGTCGAACTTGAGAAGCTGACGCAAGCTGATCGCATGATTCCAAATCGACTCGCGGAGGTCGCCGGTCGCATGCTCGCGCGCCATGAACATGGCGAGCTCGGCGATCGAGCGGTTCACCAAGAGATGAATCAAGGTGTTGCGGTAGAATGCGGCAACGAGATGCTGCTCGGGGGCGATGTGCCAGACGGTCTGGTCGCCCCCGGTGAAACGGTTCAAGACGCCTGCATCCGTTAGCTGGTCGAGTGTGCTCCGAACCCAGCCGGCGTCCTTGAGCTCCGAGCCCAGCATGTGAGGCGCGGTCGGGTGGCTGCTGAGATAGCTGATGATGGGTCTGAGCGCCTCAACCGTCTCGTCGAGCGTCAGCGCACGCTCGGCTCCCAAGAGGGCGAGCGTCACGACGGCAGTCGGGATCGCGGGGGTGGCTCGGTTGATTCGGTGACAAACCTCGAGGGCAAAGCGCTCGACTTCCTGCCCCTTGGCACGCGGGTCGCGTTCGATCTCCTCGATGCGGCTGCGCATCGGAATCGGCTCACCGAAGTCGATACGCACCGTGCTCATGCGCCCTGGCTGCGTCCGCGCGAACCGCAAGAGCCAACCGATCCCCTCCGGCTTCTTGCTCCCACCCAAGGCCTCCGCTGTCATCGCAGCGACCTCGGCAAGTTGCTCGTAGACGACCGAGACCGGAACGACCATTGCGTCGGGGCCTTCGGTGTTTCGAACGGCGTCCACCACGTAGCGAAGAGCTCCATATCGCGGCGGTCGGAGCTTCCCTGTACGCGAGCGGCCGCCTTCAATCGACCATGTCAGGTTTTGCCCGGTCGCGACGATGTAGCCGAGGTAGGAGCGGAGTGCGAAGCGGTACACCGGATCGTCATGGGTGTTGCGGCGAATGTAGAGCACGCCGGCGCGGCGGAGGATCGGGCCGATGGGCCAGAAGTCGAGGTTGTCGCCACCGAGCACGAAGGCAGGGCGAATGCCAGCATCCTGCGCAACCTGCTCGAGATAGAACATGTCGAGGTACGACCGGTGAGACGGCAGCCACAGAAGCGCGTGCTCTCGGTCCAGCTCTCTCAAGCGATTCAGGGCGCCGTGGTCGACGTCGACGCGATAACGCCGCGAGAAGAGCGCACCGATGCCCTTGTACGCGGCGACCGCGGTCGGATCGTGCCGCGCGATCATCTCCTCGAACGACCGGATGGCAAGGCGCTCAACTTCCTCGCGCTGCTTTCCGAGCTCCGCTGCGAGAGAGGAGAGGCCGTCTTGAAAGCGATCGCCTTTCAGGATGTCTTGGATGATCGGGTCCATGCCTAGGACTGCTCTCCTGACTCTTCGAGGATCTCGATATAACGGGCGCGGATCGCCTCAATCTCGGCGTCCAACGTGTCCAAGGTCCAGGACGAAGTATCGACTGGGGGAAGCACCACCGCTTCAACGACCGCAGGACGAACGATGGCTGCCCCTTTGGGGAGCGCGTCCAGCACGTTGCGAAACACGATGGGGACGACGGGCACACCGGCTTGCATCGCCAACCTGAACGCGCCCTTTTTGAAGGGTCCGACACTAGGGGTCTTGGAGCGTGTCCCTTCCGGCGCGATGATCAGCGAACGACCATGCTTGAGGGCCTCCACGGCCGGGCCAAGCGCTTCGATCGCTTTGGCGGTGTTCGTGCGATCGACGAAGACCACGCCGGAGGCCTGAAAGAGCGGGCCGAAGATCGGGTTGCGGCGAAGCTCTTGTTTGGCGATTCCGGTGAAGTCGCGCCGCAGCATCTTGAGCAAGAGAATCAACTCGACGCCACTTTGGTGGTTGAAAATGAAGACGGCGGGGCGGTGCGACCACAGATGCGCCTCGCCTTCGACGCGGAGATCGATACCAGCCGCAGACGCGGCTACGTCGCCCCAAACAGAGCCCATGACGTTGAAGGCTTCACGCTTGGACCGATTGAGTAGTCCCGCCGCGAGACCAAACCCCACCGATGGGGCGAGTGCTCCGTACAGGAGACCGGTTCGTACAACGTCGCCAACGCTTGGCGTGCCACGGCTAGTGAAGCGCCGCACCGGCCACTGCCGCTCTTTCGAGATCTGGGCAAGCCGCCGGGTCGGATTGAGCGGTCGCGGGCGTCCGACGATGTCGAAGAGAGGCAGGTCCTCGTGGCTGTCGGAGTAAAAGTAGCTCTGTTCGAGGTCGAGCCCGTACTTCGCGGTCAGACTGCGGGCGGCCTCCGCCTTGCCTTCCCCATAACACGTCGGACGAACGACCCCGCCGGTCAGTACGCCGTCCTCGACGGCGAGACGCGTGAAAAGCACGTGCTCGATGCCAAGCTCCTCCGCAACGGGATCGGCCTGATAGCGGGTCGCCGAAGTGATGATCGCGACGGTGTGGCCCATCTCCTGATGCGCCTTCACGATCGCGCGCGACTCTGGGTAGATCTCCGTAGCTAGGTATTTCTCGAACGCGTGTCGTCCCACATCTTCGAGCACGCTCTCTTTCATTCCTCGATAAACGGCCGAGGTAGCGGTGACGAACGAGGAGAAACCCGTACGCCCCATCGTGAACGAGAGGGTCGCTCGCGCCGAGTCGAGCAAATCTCTCGGAGAGAGGCGCCCTGAAGAGAGCTGATCACGGGTGAAGGCGGTCGCCGAAAAGCCCGCGAAGAGCGTTTGATCGAGATCGAAGAACGCGCCGACCTGAGGGCCCTTGGGGCCATTGCGGATCTCGTCGGTGAGCTGCTGGTGAAGTGTCATGGGGGGGCCGCCGAGCATACCCCAAGTCATGCGGGATTTGATCCCTAGACGCCGAAGCGCTCGCGATACCCCGAGAAGGCGTTCACTATCTGGGCAGCCGTTAGGCCATAGTGAGCGATGTCGTAGTCGTGCTCGCCGTGCTGGAAAGTGGGCTCCTCGGCGATGCGGGCGCGTAGCTTCGCCGCGAGGTCATCGTCGAAAGGGAGGTCGAAGTGCTCGTAGACACCCTGAACGACTTCGAGCGGTCGAGCCCTCAGGTCCTTCAAGCGGACGTCGTAGATCCGCGCCCGAGGGAATGCTGCCCGTGCCTCGAGGCCGCGATCAATCCCGATCCGCGAATACTCTAACCAGAAACGTCCGACATCGTGTAGGTCGAGGCTGCGTTGGAACTTGGATGCGATGCGGGCGCTCAAGCTGCACTGCGAACCGACCGTATCAACGGGCTCTCGATGTGTTTGAATCACGCATGCATCCGGATAGACGCTGAGCAAAGCCTTCAAGTTCCAAAGATGCCAGGGGCACTTCAAGAGCCAGCGCGCGGCTGAGCGATGGGTCCACAGAATCTGTAGCTGCTTCTTGTGCCACGCGTAGGGCTCGAGCATGTCCCAATCGAGCATGCGCATGGCATAGCGATAGTCACCCATGCCGACGAAGAGCTTCATGATCGCCATGTCGTTCTCGAGAAGGAAAAAATCTTCCTCCCATGCGTCCACGGTGACTTTGTGTGCTTCGCCTTGTTCGGGGATCATGAGGTCATCCATCGCGACCTCGTGCCCGCTGCGCCATCGGCGCCATTCGTCGTCGCCGAGCAAGTCCCGCGCCCGGCCTACGGGGTGTGCTAGCTCCCACGTGTGAGCCGCGCGGCTCGCCGGGTCCGCCGCCAGAACGTTGTGAAGATAAGTCGTGCCCGTCCGAAAGAGACCGGTAATGATGATCGGACGCTGGATCGGGATCCGAAGGATATCAGGGCGCTGCTTCAGGAGCTCGACGAGGCGTAGACGATTTCCGAGGTGCCAATTGAAGATGTACCGGAGGCCGAAACGGCCGAGCGCGTTCCAGTCCACCTCGAGGACGGAGGCGACGGTCTCTTCGAGACGCGTCAGAACGTCGCCGCCACCATAGTCGTCGAGTCCGTTCATGCGTTCCGCAAGTCGCCTGACGCGCGCCATATCGATCGGCAAAAGGCGCTCTCGAACCGGGTGGGCGAGCCGCGTCAAGACCGACAGAGGAAATCGCGGACCGAGTGATTTCGTCGTTCGACTCAAGTAGAAAGGCCCCCCGGCAGCTCGTTCCGCCTACCCTGATCCTCCGGGTCGATTTGGTCAATCTACATGCGGTTGCGAGCGCTGCGCGCGGACTCGCTCGACCTCGAGGGTCTCCATCAAGGCGGGGTGGGCCAAACAGCTGGTCGGCACGAGGATCGGAATGTCGAGTAGCTGTTGGGCGTACGCTTTGCCCTGTGGGTCGAAGCGGAGCGAAGCAATACCGCCCCCCCCTAGCGCATTGTGGAGTAGGAAGTTGAATGCGTGGACACCGGGCAACTCGTAGCGGAGCACGGGCCCTTCAACGAGATGAGCAAACCACTCGGCAACTCGCTCAGCGGTGAGCCCATTTCGAAGAACTGGAACGAAGTCGGGGTGACGGGCCCGGACCCCGATGTTCGCATCATCGCCCTTGTCGCCGCTACGCGCATGAGCGATGGCGATGAGGGGAAGCTCGACCGGATCATCGGGAACCGTGAGCGGCAGCGATTCCTCCGACGCCTCTGGCTCTCGGTCTGCACAGCGCGGGGTCGGTTCTTCGTAGTCGAGCGTCGACCCGTCGAGGTGGACCTTGGGATGGAAAAGGTCGCGCGGGATGAGATAGCTTTTCAATCGAACGAGGGGCGTGGGCTTCGGAAGGCCCCGGCCGCCAGCGGTGAGGCCTGGCACCGCCATCCCGAAGGAGCCTAGCTCTCGAACGATCGCCGAGAGCGCCGCGCGCGAGTCGTGATGAAGCGCGATTTTCACGACGACTTCCCGAGCGTCGGCGGCACGTGAATGGGGGCCGTACGTGCTCTCGGCGCCGAGGATCTCGATGTCGACGTCGCGAAGCCGCCCAAACCCCTCACGTTCGAGCAAGCGCTCGGCACGTCGGATGAAGTCGCTGCCGAAGCGCTTGGCTTTTCTCGTGGCGTCGCGCCCGCCGACGAAGACCAAGCCGAGCACTTTGTATCCGTCGACGACTTGGGCGCATGCCTTGAGGGTCGAAGGCGGCGGAGCTCCACGGGCACCGCTTACCTCGACCCGGTGAGCGCCTGCGAGCGCGAGGTCGACGTACCTCCAATCGCAGGTGACGTCGGGCAGTAGATACGCCGAGGGGTCACCGATTTCGTAGAGGAGCTGCTCTGAAACGGTGCGAACATCGACGAGGCCGCCCGTGCCTTGCGGTTTGGTGAGAACGAACGAACCGTCCGCACGGCACTCGGCCAGTGGATAGCCGAGGTTGTCCCACATCGGGACGTCCTCCCAATCGGTCAGCAGGCCCCCGGTCGATTGCGGCCCGCATTCGAGCAGGTGTCCGGCTAGGCTGCCTTGCGCGAGCGCGTCGAGATCCTCCGGGCCCCAGCGAAACTCGTGAATGAGAGGTCCGAGGGCCAACGCCGAGTCGACGCATCGACCGGTGATGACGACGTCGGCGCCGGCATCGAGCGCGGCAGCGATCGGCCGCGCACCGAGGTACGCATTGAAGCTCAAGGGCGCGCCCACCAAGGGCGAGCCATCGCTCATTTCGGTGAGCCCAAGCGTGGCAAGCTCGTTCATGCGCGCCGTGAGGTTGTCGCCCTCAATCCAGGCGACGCGAAGCGGAACACCAGACTTGGCAGCCAAGCGCTCGAGCCGAGTCGCTGCAGCTCTCGAGTTGACCCCGCCCGCGTTCGTGACGATGCGGACGCGCTGCTCGGCGATCCGCCCGAGGTCACGGCCGATCATCTCGATGACGTCGGTGGCATAGCCGAGGGACGGGTCTGCGAGACGCGCTCGCGTCAGGATCGCCATCGTGATCTCGGCCAGCGCTTCGAACAGGATGTAGTCGCAGCGTCCGGAGTCGAGCAACTGCGGAGCAGCAAACGACGTGTCGCCCCATGCACCCGAAGCGCCCCCCAGAACTACGATTCGGTCGTCTTTGCGCTTCACGAAACGTGGTAGATCGTAGCAGCGATGCCGATTCTCGCCATCGATCTCGGAACGACGAACATCAAGGCTGCCGTCGTGGAATGCGACGGTTCGTTGCTTGGCACGGGCCGGCGAACGGTTGCGACGCTGCACACGCCAGATGACGGCGCCGAACAAGACGCCGAGCTGGTTTGGAAAGCGGTGCTAGGCGCCGCCGAAGACGCACTTGACGCGTTGCCCGACCGCAGCGTCGTCCGCGGAATCGCTTGCGCCAGCCAGTACTCGTCGATCGTGCCCGTAGGCGTGGATGCCCGACCGGTTGGAAACGTGGTCCTATGGATGGACAAGCGGGGGGGGCTGGACAGCATCGCGAGGCTTCCCGGCGGAAAGGGAATGAAACCGAACCCGTTTCAGATGCTCCGCTGGCTTCAGATCCACGGCATCCCGCCCCTTCCTTCGGGCGCCGATTCACTTGCACACATGCGCTGGGTCAAGCTCGCACGACCCGATGTGTACGAGCGCACCGCCGCGTTTCTCGAGCCGATGGACTACATCACCGCGCGCCTGTCGGGGCGGCTCGTGACGAATATGTGCTCGAGCTTCATGTTCCTGCTGACCGACAATCGAAAATCACGGTCCGGCTACCACCCGAAGTTGATGAAGTGGTCGGGTCTCGACCCAGGGAAGCTCCCCGAGATCGTGCCAGTTGATGAACCGGTCGGTCGAATACTCCCCGAGATCGCGGAGCGCCTAGGCCTCCGCCCCGAGACCCTCGTGTTCCCCGGCATCAACGACACTCAAGCGGGAGGGATTGGCGCCTACGCGTTCTCCGGCGACCACGCCGGCATCTCGATCGGCACGACTGCAGTGTGCATCACGCACGTGGACTTCAAGAAGACCGACATCATCCACTCGCTCGTCAGCATGCCCTGCCCCATTGCGGACCGTTACTTCGTCATGGCCGAGGCGGGCGTGGGCGGGGGTGCGCTCGAATACTTCCTCGAGCACCTCGTCTTCGCGAAGGATGAGTTCGGGGACCACGGTCTAGAGGAGAAGTTCGCCGCCCTCGAGCGCGCCATCGCCAGCATTGATCCCGGCAGCGACGGGGTGCTCTTCTTGCCGTGGCTCACGGGTTCGCTCACTCCGGCCGAGGACGGCAAAGTGCGCGGTGGCTTCCTGAACCTCTCGCTCACGACGACCCGCGAGCACCTCGCGCGCGCCGTGCTCGAGGGTGTCGCTTTCAACCTAAGGTGGGTTCAAGATCGCGTGGCGCGTTTTTCGAAACGCGAGATTTCGCGGATCAAATTCTACGGAGGCGGCGCGCTTTCGTCCGCGTGGGCGCAGATATTTGCGGACATCTTGCAGCTCCCCGTGGAGCAGCTCGCTGATCCGGAGTACGCCGTGAGTCGCGGGGTCGCGATGCTCGGGTTTCACCAACTCGGTGAGCTGGCACTCGGCGAGATTGAGACAGGTGTTCCGATCGCCGCGACTTTCGAGCCGCGCCAAGAAGCGTCGGCCCGATACGATGAGATGTACACGCAGTTTGTCCGCGTGTTCAAGAAAAACCGCAGCGTCTTTCGCGCGTTGAATGCTGGGAGCGAGCCATGAACAGCACGATCGAAGACTTGATGAAGGGCCTCTACCCGTATGCCGATGACTACGGCGTAATTCGGAGCTTTCCTGAGCACGGGCGATCCACCGACTCGATTCTGGAAGAGCTGCGAACGATTGGGCGTAAGGAGGACGAAGCTTGGGAGAACGGCCGATGCTCCGGCACGATGTATAGCGGCGATCACGAGCACTACGACTTCTTGAACTCGGTATTCTCGCTCTTCTCCTACGTCAACTCACTCCAGCGAGATATCTGCCCGAGCATGACCCGCTTCGAATCGGACATCATCGCGATGGCAGTCGACATGCTGCACGGCGGCGAGGCGACGAAGCACAACTCGCAGCACAAGGCGTGCGGTGCGGTCGGATTTGGCGGAACTGAGAGCATCATCAACCCACTTCTGGTCTACCGCGACAAGGCGCGTGCCGAGCGGGGGGTCGATCGGCCGAACATCGTCGTGCCTGAGACGGCCCACGCCGCCTTTCGAAAGGGAGCGCATCTGCTCGGTATCGACGTCACGACCGCACCGATGGACCCAGCGACGACTCTCGTCGACGTCGATTTCGTTCGCGACCACATCGACGAGCGCACCATCGCGCTCGTCGGCTCCGCTGGGAACTACCCATACGGAACGATCGACCCGATCGAGGAGCTCTCCGCCCTCGCGGTGAAGCACGGCATTGGTCTTCACGTCGATGGCTGCCTCGGTGGCTTCATCTTGCCGTGGGGCGAGGCCCTCGGTCACGACATTCCCGTCTTCGACTTCCGGCTCCCGGGGGTCACTTCGATCTCGGCCGACACCCACAAGTTCGGGTACGGGCTCAAAGGCACATCTGTGGTCCTGTACCGCGACGCGTCTTTTCGAAGGTACCAGTATCACATCGAGCCCATGTGGCAGGGCGGCATCTATGCCTCCAACGGGCTCGCCGGCAGCCGCTCGGGCGGGCTCATCGCTGCGACGTGGGCGGCGATGGTGCGCTACGGCCGCGAGGGCTATCTTCGGTATGCGAAACAGATCTTCGATACCTCATTCCGCATGCAAGACGCGATCAGGAGTCATCCCGAGCTCGCGCTGATGGGCAAGCCTACCTTCTGCTTCGCGTTTCGCTCTGACGAGTTCAACGTCTACCACGTCAACGACTTCATGAAAGAGCGGGGCTGGCGCTTCAACGGGCAGCAACATCCGGCGGCCATCCACATGTGTGTAACCCGGCCACAGACCCGGGAAGGGATCGCCGAGGCATTTGCGGCGGACCTCGAGGAGGCTGTGCCCTATGCTGTCGAGAATCGCGACGGAGAGCCGAAGAGCTCCGCTATCTATGGCGGAGGGGCCGCCGGGATACCGATGGATTCACCCGAAGCGGTCCACATGTTGATGACGATGGCCCTAGATACGATCCAGGCCTATCCGTTTTGAATCAACGCAGCAGCGCGTTCGCCGATCATCATGCTCGGCGCGTTGGTGTTGCTTCCCGTCACCTCCGGCATGATCGACGCGTCGGCGACGCGAAGGCCTTCGATACCGCGGACGCGCAGCCGAGGGTCCACGACCGCCATGTCGTCGACGCCCATCTTGCAAGTGCCGACGGGGTGGTAGACAGTGCCTGCGCGAAGGCGAATCTCGTCGGCGAGCACTGCATCACCAACACGATCGGCGCCTGGCTCGAGCTCCTCGGCCAGATGCTCGGCCATCACGGAATGCGCGCAGATCTCGCGCACAATCCGCATGGCGCGGAAGAAGAACGCAAGGTCCTCAGGGGCGCTCAGATACGCCGGGTCGATGAGCGGCGCGTCGGCTGGATCCGCCGAGCTGAGGCGCACGTCGCCTCGGCTCTTCGGGTAGAGAAGCGTCGGCAGAATCGAAAAACAATGCCCTGGGTCGACGTAGGGTCGCCCCGGCCCATCGCTGTTCGGCGCCGGATATCCCCAGGGCAAGGTGTGAAGCTGGAGGTCGGGAATTCGGGCTTCGGGGTGGCTCTTGATGAACGCACATGCCTCGAAAACCGTACGCCCAAACCAGCTGTTTCCGAACATGTACTCCTTGATCATGCCGCCAAAGAAGTGTGCGGCCGTGCCGCGGTGAAGGCTGGTCCGTGAGCGGAAGATCAGCGGCACGAGAAGATGATCGTGAAGGTTCTGCCCAACGCCCGGCAGGTCGAGCTCGACGTCGATGCCATGTTCGCGAAGATGATCCGCGGGACCTACGCCCGAGAGCATGAGGATCTGCGGGGACCCTATCGCTCCACCCGACAGGATGACCTCGCGATTCGCTTTCGCGAGCGTTCGCTCGCCGTTCTGATGGTATTCGACGCCCACCGCACGGCCGCCTTCGATGACGACACGCTGAACGAGCGCCCGCATCTCCAGTCGGAAGTTCGGTCGCTGGAGGCTTGGCTGGACGTAACCCTCACCGGTTCCGCTTCGCACCCCATCGGCGCATGACATTTGGAGGACGCTCGCGCAGTTCTGATTTGCAGCGTTGAAGTCATCGAGGATCGGGACGCCGCAGACGTCGGAAACGGCGGCCATGAACGCGAGGGAAACCGGGCTGAGCTCACCGTCGGGATGACGGCTCACGCGGATCGGACCGCCCGCGCCGTGATACTCGGTTTCTCCGTCCTGATGATCCTCGAGCTTCTTGTAGAAGGGAAGGACGTCGGCGAAGCTCCAACCTTCACAGCCGCGCGCCGCCCAGTCATCATAGTTCTGCTGGTTCCCCCGGAGATAGATCATCCCATTCACCGAGCTCGACCCGCCGACGACCTTACCGCGCGAGAAGGTGATGCGGCGTTCGTTCAAGCTCTTCTGCGGCACGGTATAGAATCCCCAATCGAGCTTCTTCTTGAGCTGATCGATCTGATGAACGAGGCTGATCATCCCAGGTTTGCGAACGAGAGTCGTGCGGTCGCTGCCGCCAGCCTCGAGCAAGAGAACCGTCGTGCCTGGGTCCTCCGCTAAACGGGCGGCGATGATCGCGCCCGCCGACCCCGAACCCACCACGATGTAGTCGTACACACGCATGCGCCTCGCTCCCTCGCACCCTCGACTGGCTGAACCCTAGTCGAACCAGCCGCGTTTGTAGAATATCCAAGTGCCGCCGAGAGCGAGGGCTGCCATGAGCGAGAGGGCCGCCGGGTATGCGTAGGGGTTGGCGAGCTCGGGCATGTGCTCGAAGTTCATCCCCCAAATGCCTGCGAGCAAAGTTAGCGGCATGAAGATCGCCGACAGAATCGTGAGCATTGCCAGCCTCCGATTGAGGAGCACTTGCTTGTGGTCCTGCCTGCGTCGGACGAGGTTCTCCGTTCGATCGTCGAGGCGCCGCGCGAGACGCTCGGTCGATGCCGCCGCGGTGCTCAACAGGCCGAGCGGGGATTCGATCTCAGAGGATTGGAACCCCTCGCTCCGCGTGTTCGGGAGGAGTGCGAACGCCTCGGCCTGCTCATCGGCGACGGCGAGGGTGAGCAAGAATCGAGTGGACGAGCTCTTCGAGCTCGTCAGGGGGTACGCTCTCGACGTCACGGTCCATGCGCTCCCCGATATCGAGAACGCGTTCTCGAAGTGCGTGCGCCCGCTGACCAGTGACCATGACGTGCTCGACTAACACCGCGCAAAGCACACCCGCCGTGGAGAGATCACTCAGCGCGAGGCTTTCGATGGCATCGCGTATGGGCACGTGCTCCTCGATGGCTTCAGCCTGCATCGTGATCAGAAGGTTCCGAAGCGCCAGCACGGTCATGTGCGTCCTCCGGGTATAGCCCCGGTCCGCAAAGACCATCACGTTGACAAACGTCCCTTGGTGGCCGGAAACCACGACGGTCGTGAGACCTGCACGAAGGCATCGGTCTTTCAAGAACTCGTTCAGCGGAACGGGCGAGAGGCTTCCGTCGCGACCGAGCTCGTGAGAAAGGGCTTTCATTTCGTGCTTAGGGTAGTCGTCGAGCCGTTTCGACGGCAATTTCCAAGTTCGAATCGACGAAAGCTCGAAGTTCGGCCTAGACGGGGGGCGCTAGAGGCGGATAATCGGCCGGTCGTGTATACGAAGCAGAGCTACTCGGTCAAAGACATGGCGATGTGGACCCGTCGGGAGACGGCCCTGCTAACGCTCATCGCGCTGATCCCCGTGGTCGCCTTCGAGGTGTTCGATCAGAAGTGGCTGCATTTGCCGTGGCTTCCAATCGCCGTCGTAGGTACCGCTGTCGCTTTCATCATCAGTTTCCAAAACAACGCGTCGTATGACCGCGTTTGGGAAGCCAGAAAGATCTGGGGTGGGATCGTCAACACCTCACGCGCGTGGGGCATCGTCGTGAAAGACTTCATCACGAGCGATTTTGCCGAGGATGACGTCAGCGACTCCGAGCTGAACGCGATCCACGCCGAGCTTGTTTGCCGTCACATCGCCTGGCTCACCGCCCTCCGCCACGCGATGCGGCAGCCCCGCCCCTGGGAGCTAGCGATGCAGCACCCAACCAACAAGGAGTGGGCAGAGATGATCGGGGTACGAGAGCATCGCGTATCCCTCGAGGAAGAGCTCGCAGGCAACATGCCCCCCGACGAGCTCGCCTACGTGCTCGCGAAATCTAACAAGCCGGCGCAGATTCTAGCCCTGCAATCGGAGCGCCTTCGGGAGCTGAGGACACGCAGCCTCATCGATGACTTTCGGCACATGGAGATGGAGAACGTCCTCATCGAGCTGTTTGCGCTGCAGGGCAAGTCGGAGCGGATCAAGAACTTCCCCTACCCGCGCCAGTACGCGACGTTGAACTCGATGTTCATGTGGATCTTCGTCATCCTCCTGCCTTTCGGCGTGATGTTCGAGTTCGACGAGATCGGCGCCGAAGTGATGTCCGAGTACCCGCTGATCGGCAGGTACTTCGTCTGGCTGAGCATCCCCTTCAGCGTGTTGGTCATGTGGGTGTTCAATACGATGGAGAGGATCGGCCGCGTCAGCGAGAACCCTTTCGAAGGTACGCCAAATGATGTACCAATCACCACCATCGCCCGGGGCATCGAGATCGATCTTCGCGAAATGATCGACCAGGATCCTTCGAAGATACCGGCGCCGATCGATCCCCAGTACGACACGCAGACCTAGAGAAGAGAGACCTATGCCGGGCTACGAAGACGTGTTTGAGAACAATCGCCGGTGGGTCGCCGAGAGAACCGCCCAAGATCCCGATTTCTTCACTCGGCTTGCCGGCGGGCAAGATCCGGATTTCCTGTTCATCGGGTGCGCCGACAGCCGGGTCCCCGCCAACGAAATCATGGGGCTCCGTCCGGGAGACGTGTTCGTCCACCGCAACGTGGCCAATCTCGTCGTCAACACAGACATCAACGCGCAGTCGGTCATCGAGTACGCGGTAGCCCATCTGAGCGTCAAACACGTCATCGTCTGCGGCCACTACGGGTGCGGTGGAGTCAAGGCTGCGATGCAGCCGGCGGACCTCGGCATCCTCAATGGGTGGCTTCGTGAAATTCGCGACGTCTATCGGCTCCACCAGAAGGAGCTGGACGCGATCAAGAACGAAGACGCTCGCTACCGACGTCTCATCGAGCTCAACGTCCAAGAGCAGTGCATCAACGTCATCAAAACGGCCGTGGTTCAGAAGAGGTACGTGAGCGAAGGGTTCCCAGAGGTGCACGGTTGGGTGTACGACATCGCCGACGGTGTTCTGCACGACCTCGAGATCCCGTTCGAAAGCATCCTCATGAAGATCCAGGAGATCTACAACCTCGGCGCGCGCTAGCGCTCCACGCGGACTACTACGCATCGAAACGACGCGCCGTTTCGACGCCTTCATTCACGTTGACTCGACTGAGCAGGAAGCCGCCAACGACGAACAGCAGCGAGAGGGAGATGATCCCGTCCCGCTCCGTCGCGCCAGGGATGAGCTTCGGGGCAAGAGCCATCAGAACGGGGCCGAAGATCGTCGCGAACTTGCCGACCATGTTGAAGAAGCCGAAGAATTCGGCGGTCTTCGACGGCGGAACCAGGCGCGCGTAGAGCGAGCGGGAGAGGCTCTGCACGCCGCCCTGAACGAGGCCGATCGCAATGGCCAGCAGGTAGAAGTCCCCTTCATCGGTGAGGAACTGCCAGGCGTAGACCAACGCGGCGAGATACACGCCGATGCCGATCAGAATCGCGGGCTTTGGCCCGATCCGTTGACCGAGCGCGCCGAATGCGAGAGCGGCGGGAAAGGCGACGAATTGCGTCAGCAACAGGGCAGTGATCAACGCACCTTGATCGAGGCCGAGAATGCGGTCGCCGAAGAAGACGGCGGTCTTGATGACGGTGTTGACGCCGTCGATGTAGATCCAATAGGCGACCAAGAAGAGGAGAAGGGTCCTGAAGTGGCGGATCTCTTTGAGTGTCTGCGCGAGCTGCCGCAGGCCCTGCGCGATGGCCTGCATGGGTTTGGCTTGGTCGGGCGTCGGTGTCTCCTCCACCCACGCAAGTAGTGGGATCGTGAAGATCGCCCACCAGGCGGCGACGCTGATGAACGACGCGGATACCGCTCCGCCCGCGTCCGCAAGCCCAAACCACTCAGGCTTCTGAACCATCAGGACGTTCACCAGGAACAGAAGACCACCGCCGATATATCCCGCGGAGTAGCCGAGGGCTGATACGAGGTCGAGCTCTTCGTCCTCGGCGACATCCACGAGCATCGAGTCGTAGAACACGTTGGCTCCGGAGAACCCGACGGTGCCGAAGCCGTAGAGCGCGAGCCCCATCCACCAATGTCCGGCATGCACCCATGCCAATGCGGCGGACATGAGGATGCCGAGACTCGCGAAGAAGACGAGGAACTTCTTTCGGCTTCCCCCGCGATCCGAGATCGCGCCCAGGATGGGCGCCGAGACCGCGATCAGGATGCTCGCCGCGGCGAGGGTCAGGTTGAAGTAGGTGTTGGAGTCCTCCGCGCTGATGTCTCGAGTAAGTGCGCTGTAGAAGACGGGGAAGAAGCCCGCCATGACCGTGGTCGCGAACGCGGAGTTCGCCCAGTCATAGAGCGCCCAACCGACTACCGGCTTGCGCTTGAGAACTCCCTTCAGCGTGGCCTTCTTCACCATGACGCGGACCATACCGCATCAGGTTCGGAAACCGCCAAAGCTCGGTCCTAGGGGGCCGGCACCGCGTAACGCCACACGTCGTTGTCGACGCGGAGGTAGTTGGTCGGATCTTCGAAATCGAAGGTCTCGCGGTCGCCTCCGAAGGTATAGATCACGTTGCCGACGGCAATGCCTTCGAAGTCGTACTTGATGTCGTCGGTACCCTCCGCGTTCCAGGGGGAGTCGCTCACCTGCTCCCATGTTGCCCCGTCCGGGCTGACCCAAACGTCCATGGGGTTGTCGGGGAGGCCAAAGCCACCCCAGCATACGATGTGGCCGAACGAAACCGCGCATTGGTGGCCTGGGCGCGGAGACCAGCCTGCCGATTCGGTGACGAGCTCCCACGCGGCTCCGTCCTGAGATCGCCATACGTCGTTGAAGTACGGTAGCTCGCAGTCGGGGAGCGGGTCACAAAGGAACCCGCGCTCTCCGCCAAGCAGGTACATGAAGTCATCTTTCACGACGACGACGGCGCCGGCTCGGGGCTCCCACGGTGCGTCGCCGGTCATCTCTTCCCAGATCGCTCCGTCGGCCGACTTCCATACGTCGTTGTAGTAGATGCGCGGGGGTGCCTCACCGGGGATGATGGCGGCGTCGTCGAATTGCGAGCCCCCGAAAATGTAGATCTCTTCGTTGAAGGTCACCGCGCGCAGCCCGGCCCGGCCTGCCCACCCGGCATCCTCGGTCAGCCGAGTCCATGCGACGCCGTCGCTGCTCGACCAGACGTCGTTGAAGAAGTTACTCATGATGCCGAAGTCCTGCCCGCCGAGGACGAACATCGTGTCGCCATTGACCACGGCCTGGAAGTACGCGCGCGGCGCCCAGTGGCCAGGCCCGCCGCTCCCGAGGATCTCGGTCCACGTCACGCCCTCGTCGTCGCTGACCCAAACGTCGGACCAGAAGTCGCTGGCCCCTGGAATCGGAAAAGGAAGCGTTGCGGGGTCGAGGGGCGTTCGGCCGCCCATGAGGTAGAAGCGCCCGTCGAGCTCGACCGTGTGAAGGCCAGCACGTGGCGCCCACGGCGCGTCGCCATTGAGCTCGGTCCATTCGAAAGTAGTGAAGTCGATGCCGCCGCCACCGCCTGAGCCAGCACTGCCCCCTGCACCACTGCTGCTGTCGCTGCCGCAGCCGGCAAGTAGGCCAAATAAAGTAAAGAGCAGCACCCGTCGCATTTCATCCATGACCCGCTTTTAGCGCACGACAGGACAGACGAAAGCGCTGTCTTGGACAAAAAGCGCGTGTGGCCGGGCTAGAACACGAACCGAGACCGACGCTCGTCCCATTGGACGGCCCGCGCCCTCGTCGGCTGGAAACTGTCGTTGAGGCGACGCATCTTGCCCTTGCGAACGCCCAGGATGATGCCTGAGACCAGCGCGCCGGTGAGGCCTCCCACCACCAAAGGTGACCCAACGCCTAGAAGGGCGTCGCCGGCGCGTGTGCACTGATACTCGCTTTGGCCGCCGACCTCGACCGATTCACATTGACTGCCGGCCGCCGGAATGACCAGCAGGAGACCCACCGCCGCCGCGGCCGAAGTGCCGATCAACGCGTTTCGGGACCGCCGGGAAGTGCGCTCGAGCTCCTGGAGCCTGTAGTCCTCGTAGCTGAGCTTGTATCCGGGCGCTGCGTCCGGCTCGAGCCTGAGGTCGAACTCATCGTCCGCCAGAGCGGAGCTGGGCAGTGTACCGACCGCAAAGGCGAAGACGAGGCTGATGAGTGTGAAGTGTCGCATGATCTTATCTCCGTGAGGGGGGTTGAACACACGAACTATAGGCTCCGCGTCGCGAATGGCTTCGATATCAGCCATGAATGGCGCTCATGCAGCCCATCAACCGTTTTGGGTGACCAACTCGATCAGCTCTTCGCGAAACCATCGATGAGCGGGATCGCGATGCATGCGGTCGTGCCAGAATAGGAACAGCTTCGTCTGCGGGAGCTCGATGGGCGGCTTCAGAATGCGGAGCCGAAGCGGCTTTGCCGTCGCCGTCGCCAAGCTGGTCGGGCAGGTCAAAAGGTGATCCGTGCCGGCGACCAGAAACGGGGCGCTCAGAAAGCTGGCGACTTGTGCCGCGATGCGACGGCGTTCGCCTTGCTTGGCAAGGACCGCGTCGACGAGCCCGCCAGGCGTACCCTGCGGGGCGACGAGCACGTGGCTCTCGCTCAAATAGCGCTTGAGGGTGAGTCGGCCGCGTAGGCGCGGGTGATCTCGGCGCGCGACGACTGAGAATCCCTCCGAGAGGAGCATACGTTGCCGAATGCCGCGCGTGTCCCGGAGACCCACGCCCGGAACGCTCCCCTCCCCTGGCGCAATCGCGAAGTCGGCCTTCCCTTCGGAGAGGGCTTCGCCGGTGACGGACTCCCGACCCTTCATTCGAATGCGCATCCCAGGAGCGACGCGGGTCAGATGGGCCAGCAGCGGAGGCAACAAACTGATCTCCGCGAGGTCAGCTGCCGCGATCTGGAAGGTTCGCTCCGCCGTCGCTGGGTCTAGCTCTTCGTCGAGAAGGAGCGCGTCACGCAGTCCGCGAAGGGCAACTCGCAATGGGGCCTGGAGCGCTTCGGCCTTCGGCGTGAGGACCAAGTCATCGCCCGCACTCACCAGCAAAGGGTCGTCGAAGAACTCGCGAATACGGGCGAGTCGATGGCTTACGGCGGACTGGGTCACTCCTACGCGTTCGGCCGTCGCGGTCACGTTTCGGATCTCGAGCAAGACGTCGAGCGTCAACAAGAGGTTGAGGTCGAGACCCTCGAGCGATGCCTGGAGTCCGGACCCGTCTCTGTTCGTGGTGTTCATGAGCAGAGCCGATGATATGACCGCTACTCATGAGCGACAAGCGATGCCGTCAGGCGAGCGCCCGATGAAGCCAAACACTCACGAGCCCGGCACGGAGCGACCAGGCGAGCGTGCGAACCCAGTTGCTCCTGCACAGGAATCGCCACGCCGATTCGTCGAAGCCGTCCGAGAGCCGGCGGTGCATGGGTACCTGAAGAAGCGCCGTCGATGCCCATATCAACACCACCAAGCCGAGCCCGAGCGAGGCTTCCCAGGGCGCCATGAAACGCTCCGGTCGCCACACGAGGGCGGCTGCAGACAGCGCCTCGGCAAGCATCAGGGGGGCGACGATGAATGTGATGCGGGTCGAGTGAAACCCATGGAAGTCACCGAAGCTCGCGGCATCGACGCGGGCAAACGAGGGATACTGAACCAGCTGCACGAACCAGATGACCGCTGTCATCGCGAACGTGGAGGCCGCCTGGAGGAAGAGGAGGGTCATGCGTTGGCGCCAAGGGTAGCGCGAAGGACGCTCGCGGGGGCCTGCTCGGGGGGAGGGCGTAGGCCGTCCTGTGCCGGCCGAAAGTTTACAAATTGTAATTGAAGAGAAGTTTACAGACTGTATAGTAGGGAGATGACAAGCGTCTCTGAGCTCCCCTATGACCGGCGTCCGTCGAATCGCGACCTGAGCCACATGCGGGGCGAGTATGGCTGGCCGTTCGTCGGCAAGACCCTCGACATGCTGCGCGATCCGCAGACCTTATTCTCCCACTTCTACGAGGAGTACGGACCGGTCAGTCGCATTTCGATCACGGGGAACAAGTGCGTTCTCTTACTCCATCCGGACTACGTGCAACGGGTGCTGATGGATCGGGAGAAGAACTTCTCGATCAAGATGGGGTGGGCGTCGGTGATGGCCGACTTCTTCCAGGGCGGCCTCGTGATGCGCGACTACGAGGAACACCGGATCCATCGCGGCATCATGCAGAGCTCGTTCAAGCCACAGGCGATGCGCGCGTACTCGAAGAGGATCCAAGCGATCGTGGAAGGAGCCGTGCAGCGCTGGGCCGCACAAGACAGCATTCTGTTCTACGACGAGATCAAGCGTCTGCTGCTCGACATCGCCTTCGATGTGTTCTGCTGGGTCGACGACTCCGAAAGCACGGTGCCGAAGATCAGCAAGGCGTTCGTCGACATGATGGAAGGTGCGCTCGGCATCGTTCGCCTCGACGTGCCCGGCTTCGACTTCCACCGCGGCTTGGAGGGGCGCCGCTACCTCAAGCGCTTCTTCATGGACCTCATCGAGAAGAAGCGCGCCTCGAACGACGAAGACGTCTTCGCGCACTTCTGCAAGGCAAAGACGGAGCTCGGCGAGTACTACACGGACGAAGAGATCGCCGACCACATGGTCTTTCTGATGCTCGCCGCCCACGACACGACGACGAGCGCTTCGACGATGGCCGCGTACTATCTCAGCAACGACCTCCCGCTACAGTCCAAGGTGGCCTCCGAGGTCGCCGCGTGGCCAGAAGAGCTCAGCTTCGAGACCGTCTTTCACCAAACCAACAGCCTCATCTGCGTCTTCTACGAGACGATTCGACTGCACCCGCCGGTTCCGATCTTCCTCCGCCGCACGATCCGGGAGTGTGAGATCGGCGGCGTTCCCATTCCCGCGGACACCATGGTCTGCGTCCCGGGCAACTATATTCACCGCCTACCCGACTGGTGGCGAGACCCGGACATGTTCGACCCCTACCGCTTCTCGGACGAAGTCGCCGAGCACAAGAAGCACAACTTCATGTGGGTCCCCTTTGGCGGTGGCGCCCACAAGTGCATCGGCATGCACTTCGCGCGGATGCTGTTCCAGCTGACCTTCCGCGAGGTGCTCGAGAAGTACCAAATCGAGTACGCGAAAGACGACTACTACCCGGCTAAGCTGCAGCACTTCCCGTTCACGAGGCCGCTGGACAACCTGCCGGTGCGGCTGGTCGCCCCGGGACTGACTAGGCGACCAGCACCTCGGCTTCGATGCCCATGTCGCGAAGGCTCCCTCGGATCTCTTCGAGATAGATCTCGTTTGCAATCACCACTACGTCGGGTGGCTGCGCCTCGAGGTCTTCGGGCGAGCAGATGGTCTGGCCGGTGCCGGCCATGTGCTTGCCCCATTTGCGCGGGTTCAGGTCGACCACCATCGGGATCTCTTCGTCGATTCCAATCGCGTTGAGGAACGTATCCCCGCGCGCGCCGGCGCCCCAAAGGACGGCGCGCTTGCCGTTTGCGCGGATGTCCTCGAGCTGTCGCTTCCAACGCGCGAGGCGTTCGGCATAGGCGGCAGCGAAGCCGGCTACGTCTCCCTCGAGCGAATGCCCAACGGCAGGCAGCTCGGACGCTGGTTCGATCACCCGGCGATGCTTCGACGATCAAGAAGAGCCCCTCGTACGCGGGTCTCACCTGAAGAACGTCGAACCCGGCTGAGCGCATCAAGCGCTCCAACGCCTGCGGCGTGAAGTAGATGGGGTGCTCGTAGATGACGTCCCACAAATCGGCGCGCTGGAGCATGTCGAGGGCGTTCGGCACCTCGAATACGACGACGGTGTCGCGCCGATCACCGATCGTGCGACGCAAGCTGCTGACGAACTCGAAGGGTTGCTCGACGTGCTCGAGGAGCTGGCGCGCAATCACCAAGTCCGGCTTCAGATCGAGGTGCGCCTCGGTGTAGAACTCCTTGACGAAGGTCAAACGCTCATCGGTCTCTCCGCCAGGCGGGGGCTCGTAGCTCCGGTCGAACCCGGCGCCTCGGTTGTTGCCGAGCTCGACCATCATCTTCAGGAACTCGCCCTTGCCGCAGCCGATTTCCAATACGAGCTTCTCGCGCAAGTCGTATCGGTCGATGAGGTCGTTCGCGAGGTCCGTTGCGTATCGGCCGAAGAGCGGCGAGTGATGCAACGATGCGACGTAGTCCTCGTCGTAGTGGAGAAGCCTCGGCTCGAAGGAGGTGTTGATCAGCAGGCCGCAGGTCTTGCAGAGCGCCAAGTCGATGTTGCCCTGTGGGCAGCTCTTGGCTTCGTCGACGGTGTCCCAGATGGTGCAGCTCAGTGCCGGGATGCCGTGCATGCTGTGAAACGGGCTGAGCTCGGTGGACCCGCAGGCGGGGCAGGGCTCGTGGGCTTGGTTCGTCATGGGCGTTCTTTCGAGATCAAGCGTAACAATCCGGCCCTAAACGGCCAGCAATTCCGGGGTCAACCCGCGGCGAGCGAGATCCGAGCGGATCTCTTCGAGGTAGATGGGGTTCATGGGGATGACGAGGTCTGGGCGGTACGCCTCGAGCGCGGCGGGTCCTACGATTTCCTGGCCGGCGCCAGGCAGGAAGCGTCCCTGCTTGTAGGGGTTGATATCCACAGCGTACTCGACGGTGTCGCCGTTGCGGAGGCTCGTCAGGAACGCGACCCCCTTCGAGCTAGCGCCCCAAATCACGACCTTCTTCCCCGCGGCTTGCGCCTCGTCCAAGCGCTGCTCCCATGCGGCAATTGCGCTCTCGGTCGCGCTCACGAACGACTGCACACCGGAGCGGACATCGTCCAAGTCGTGTTCCTCGGGGAACGGCGGTGCGGGCTCCCCGAGGCGGACTTCTGCTTCTAGCAAGAGGTACTGGTCGTCGTACCCGGTGCGTAGGGAGTGCAGGTCGAAGCCGGCCGCGCGGAACAAGCGTCCGAGCGACCCGAGGGTGAAGTAGGAACAGTGCTCGTAGTACACGTCCCAAAAGGCGCCCTCTTTGAGGATGCGCGCCGTGTCGGGAACCTCGAAGAACACCACCGCTCCGTCGGTTTGCTCCGCCGAAGCCCGGACCAAGTCGACGAACTCAGCAACCGGCTGGATATGCTCCAGCGTATGACGGCAGCAGATCAAGTCCCCGCTCAGGTCGGGGGCAGGCTCGGTGAAGAACGCTTGGATGACCTTCGCATCGACGTCCGCAGGAAGGCGGCCCGCTCGATAGCCCGGGTCGATCCCGAGGCCGGCGTTGTCTCCGCTCTTACAGACCAGAGAAAGAAAATCGCCCTTCCCGCAACCGACCTCGAAAACCTTCTTGTTGCGAATGCCGTAACGCTCGATCAGGCGATCGACGAGCCCTTGCGCGAACGCTTCGAAGGTCGCCGAGAAGCCCTGGCTCTCTTCGTAGTCCTGCGTGTAGTCGAGCAAATCCGGGTCGAAGAGGCCGTTCTGAATGAAGCCACAGCGCTCGCAGAACGCTAGCTCGAGGTCTCCCTTTGGAAATGCCAGCGCTTCGTCGCGCGACCCGAGCAGAACGCAGCTGGAGATCGGAATCCCCCTTAGCGCGTAGAACGGCCGCGGGTGGGGCTCCCCGCAGCTCCAGCACTTCGAGCTCATGACGAGCTACCGGCGCCGAACACGATCTTGTGGCCGTAGAACGCCTCGGCATATCCGCTCGACGAGCGGCATTCGACGCCTCGAACACGCATGAGCGCCTTGAACGTCTCCGCGGTGAACCAGTACTTCTCGTGCTGGGTCCCGAAAGCGCTCACCAGGTTCTCGACCTTGCGGTCGGCCTCGTCCGCTTCGAGCCGTACGTACACGTTGGGCGAGCCAAGGTCGCCGTCGTACTTGCTGATTTCGTACTCGAGGATGAGCTGATTGCGGAACGTCTGCGACGTCAGCTCGGAAATGAGGCGATGATCTTGATGGAGATCGCGCCGCCAGGTCGTGAAGACGAGATCCGGATCGACCGATTGCTGGATGTCGCGAAACCGCTCCTTGATCTCGCCGAACGCATCGGGGAAGAACCCATCCCGGAAGTCGTGAAGCTGAACGGAAGCCGCTCGTTCGCCGGCAAAGAGCTCGACCCCGTGCTGCGCTTCTTCGGCACGCTTGCCCTCAGCACTGAAGACAACCCAATGAACCGACGCATCTGGCATCTGGTCCAGCAAGTGCAGCAGCGTTCCACCGCAGCCGATCTCGATGTCATCGCTATGCGCGCCGAGGCACAGGATGGTCGGGCTGGATGTCGGAAGCGATAGTGTCTGCATCAGCAGGCGTTCCTTTTCGTCACGGCTCGTCGGGGGTGTCCCAAACCCGCCAGGGGGCTTGCCCGCTGCGGTTGAGCTCATCGAGCTGCCGCTGCTCTTTGAAGGTATCCATCGGCTGCCAGAAGCCATCATGACGGTAGGCCGTTAGCTGGCCCTCTTTGATCAAGCGTTGGAACGGCTCGTGCACCAGCTCTTCGCCGGGCTGCATGTAGTCGAAGATCTCTTGCTTCAGAATGAAGTAGCCCCCGTTGATACGGGCGCCCGTGCTCGTGATCGGCTGGATCGACTCGACGAGCTCGTCATCCCCGAGCTGGGCCACGTGGTAGCTTCCAGGAGGTTCGACGGCGACGAAGCTCGCGATCTTGTCCTTGCGCTTGAACTCGTCAGCATAGCGGTCGAGGGGCAGGTCGGTGACGCCATCGCTGTAGTTCGCCATGAACATCTCTTCGCCCTCGAGATAGGAGCGCACCCGCCACAAACGCTCGCCGATGCACGCCTTGGCGCCCGTGTCGACGAAGGTGATCGTCCAGTCCTCGATGTCGCTGTTGGCGAGCTCGATTCGCTTGCCGCCCTCGTAGAGCACGAAGTCGTTGGACACGGCCTCGTTGTAGTTGAGAAAAAAATCCTTGATGACGTCGGCCTTGTAGCCGAGCGCAAGAATGAAATCCTTGTGCCCATAGTAGGCGTAGTACTTCATCACGTGCCAGAGGATGGGCCGGTAGCCCACGGGCACCATCGGCTTGGGAATGCTCTCGGAGTACTCGCGAATTCGCGTGCCCTCACCTCCGCAGAACAACACCACTTTCATCTCATAAAACCTTCACATGAGGAATCGGGACGACGAGCTTCGCTCCCCATTCTGCAGTGTAGGCGAGCTGGGCCGCAATTTCGTCCTTCAGGTTCCACGGGAGAATGAGAATGTAGTCGGGCTTGGTCTCGGCGATCTTCTCGGGCGGGTAGACCGGAATATGCGTCCCTGGCAGGCCCGTTCCCTGTTTGTAGGGGTTGCGATCGACCGTGTAGTCGAGGAAATCGGTCCGGATCCCACAGTAGTTCAAAAGGGTGTTCCCCTTGCCGGGTGCGCCGTACCCGATGATCGACTTTCCCTCTCGCTTCGTCTCGATGAGAAACTCGAGGAGGTCGCGCTTGGTCGCTTCGACCTGCTCGCGGAACTTTCGGTAGGCGTCCAAGCCGGCTAGCCCGGCTTCGATCTCCCGCTCGCGAAGCGCGATCGCGCGCTCGGTAACCGGCTTGCTCTCGTCGTCCGCGTGACGGCCATAGATGCGAAGGGAGCCGCCATGACTTGGAAGCTCTTCGACGTCGAACAGCGTCATCCCGTGGGCCGCAAAGATCTTCTCCGTCGTGTGGAACGAGAAGTACGAGAAGTGCTCGTGGTAGATCGTATCGAACTGGTTCTGATCCATGAGCTGGAGCAAATGTGGGAACTCGATGGTCACCACACCCCCCGGCGCGAGAAGGATCTTGATGCCCTCGACGAACGAATTGAGGTCGGGCACCTGCGCCAACACGTTGTTGCCAAGAATCAGGTTCGCGCTCTTCCCTTCCGCGACGAGGCGTCGCGCAAGCTCGGCGCCGAAGAACTCGACGATCGTAGGCACGCCCTTCTCTTCTGCGGACTTGGCCACGTTGGCGGCCGGCTCGATGCCGAGCGCAGGAATGCCCTTCTTCACGAAGTACTGAAGGAGGTAGCCGTCGTTGCTCGCAAGCTCGACCACGCTCGAGCTCGAGTCGAGCCCGATGCGCTCGCTGATCATGTCGACGTAGTCGCTCGCGTGCTTGAGCCAACTGTCTGAGAACCCGGAGAAGTAGGCGTACTCCGTGAAGATGTCCGCCGGCGCCACGTACTCGTCGAGCTGCACCAAGAAGCACTGGTCGCAGACACGCGCGTGCAACGGATAGAAGGGCTCCATGTCGTTGCGCTGCTCCGGACGAATGACCGTCTGGCAGAGCGGCGACATGCCCAAATCGACGAAGGTGAAATGGAGGGGCGTGTTGCAGAAGCGGCAATGCGCGTCCGTCGGACCCGTTGCTTGCTCGGTCATGCTCAGCCTGCTGCCTTCTCGCCGCCCGGCTGCCACCGAACGCCCTCGCCGAGCTTACCTTCAGCGAACAGCTTTCGGAGGTGTTTGATGCGCAGGTAGCGGTTCTCGAACTCGTCGAGCGTGAGGCCATACTCTTTGTAGGCGGCGTAGAGCTCTTCGATACCCTTGCGGACGGTCCACTGCGGCGTGGCGGCCGGCACCAGGGTGGAGAGCTTCGTGAAATCGACCTTGTAGCTTCGCGTGTCGGGCTCTCCTCCCGGGGCATACACGACCTTCGAGTTGGGCACGATCTCCGCGACCATGTCGGCCACGGTCGAGATCTGGAAGTTCTCATCGGTGCGCCCAATGTTGAACGCCTGATCGTGAATGACGTCACGCGGAGCTTCCATCAGCCCAAGAAACGCTCGGCAAATATCTTCGACATGCACCAACGGCCGCCACGGCGTGCCGTCGCTCTTGATGAGCACCTCACCCGAAATGAACGCGTGGGCGGTCAGGTTGTTGACGACGATGTCGCCACGAAGCTGCGGAGACCATCCGTACGCGGTCGTGTTGCGGAGGTAGGTCGGACTGAAGTCGTCGCTCGCGAGCGGCGCAATCTGCTGCTCCGCCTTGATCTTGGATTCGCCATAGGGCGTCTGCGGGTTGAACCCCGCGGTCTCGTCCACAGGGTCGTCGGTCTTCGGCTTCCCGTAGAGAGAGCAAGACGAAGAAAACAGGAAGCGCTCCACGCCGGCTTCCTTGGCAACCTTCGCAAGATTGACCGAGGCGTGCAGATTGATGTCGTAGGTGAACTGCGGATTCAGATCCCCGAGCGGATCATTCGACAGCGCCCCCAGATGCATCACCGCATCAAACCCTTCGAGATGCTCAGCCTTCACATCGCGCAAGTCCATTCGGAGCGCGGGCGGGTCGACCGGAGCCGGCCCTTGATGACAACCTTCGAATAGGTACGTGTCGAGTCCGACGACTTCATGACCCGCCTTTTGCAAGAACGGAACCATGACCGCACCGATGTAGCCATTGTGGCCAGTGACGAGGACCTTCATAAGCATAACAGCCTAATTCCGGATAGATGCGATGGCAACAATAGCAGGGTGCCGGGGAGGTGGAGCGATTCATGTGTGGTGTAGATCACTGCGCATGCATGCCCGCCGGCTTTTGGGCGTGCGAATTCTTGCGATTCAGTAGACCATCGTCTTTCTCCGGTCCCCCCGAGGAGAACGCCACATCCGCCATTCGAATACAGCAAGGCTTGCATCGCTGACCTGGTCGCTCCTCGCGATCTGGATCTGCGGGGCGGCAACGGCGTCGGCCCAGACGCTCCCCCGAAAATGGGGTGAGGTGACCTGGCAGCAGATCTCCTCGGACACCGGCGAGCTCGAGTTGCCCTTTGGCGCGGCCGCCCAGCAGACCGACGCGCAGATCCTCGACATCGACAACGACGAAATCAGCGATTTCGTGCTCGTCAACCGCAACCTCCCGCCCGCGGTCGTGTGGTACCGAAGCGATGGAAGCGGCTGGACCCGCCATGTGGTCGAGGCGTCCTCGTTGCCGCTCGAGGCGGGCGGCACGAACTATGACGTGGATGGCGATGGCGACCTCGACATCGTCGTGGGCGAGGGGGCTCTGGGCAACCACATCTACTGGTGGGAGAATCCCTTCCCCTTCTACGATCCGGCGACTCCGTGGACCGTGCACGTCATCAAGGATAGCGGTCAAAACAAGCACCACGACGTGATCTTTGGGGACGTCGACGGAGACGGTGCGGGAGAGTTCGTCTTCTGGAACGGTGAGAAGTCTCTCCGGATCGCGGAGATACCGGCGGATCCGGCCGCGGGTCCGTGGCCGTTCTCCGCGATATTCTCTGACCCCGGACCGAACGAAGGCCTCGCGATTGCCGACGTCAATCTCGACGGAGTCGACGACATCGTCGGCGCCGGACGCTGGTTCGAGTACGGCGGAGCGACTTGGACGGTCCACGAGATTGACCCGACGATGAATTTCACCCGTACCGCCGCCGGCCAGCTCGTGCCTGGCGGTCGTCCGGAGATCTTGTTCGTCATCGGCGACGTCAGCGGCCCCATCGACGGGACGAGCTTCCTTACGATGTACGAGTGGGACGGCGCCGGATGGATTGGGACGTCGCTGCTCCCTGAGCTCACGCACGCGGGGCATAGTCTCGACATCGTCGACCTCAACAACGATGGCTTGCTCGACATCTTCAACGCGGAAATGACCCTCGGAGGCAACCCGGACGCCGCAGGGCGCGTGTACTACGGCGATGGGACCGGAGAGTTCAGCGTGCAGGAGTTCTCCGCCGGCCTCGAGCATCATCAGTCGAAGATCGGCGATCTCGATCGAGACGGGGATCTCGACATCCTCGGCAAACCCTTCACCGACGGGTCACCGGCGATTCACATCTGGCTGAACAAAGAGATTGATGCGGGTGTTTTGCCGCTCGACCAGTGGGTGCGTCACAACGTCGACCCCGGGCAACCGTGGCTCGCCAGCCATGCGCTCTGGGGCGACTTCGATCTCGATGGATCGATGGACATCGTGTCAGGCGGCTGGATTTACCATAGTCAAGGGGGTGACTATTCCTTGCCTTGGTCCCGCACGCTGATCGGGGCGCCACTCAACAACGTCGCTCTGGTCCATGACTTCGACAACGACGGCGATCTCGACCTGCTGGGCACCGACGGGCTCTCGCAATCCCCTACCCATCCAGGCAGCACAAAGCTCTACTGGGGTCGCAACGAGGGGGACGGAACGTTCACCGTGCTCGAGAACATCACGCCCGGCGTGGCCAGCGACCAGGGCTCGGCCTTCGTTCAGGGCATCGCGCCAATCGACGTTCAGAACGACGGCGTAGTCGGGATCGCGATCTCGTGGAACTTCGGTGAATTCGGTCAGTCCGGGATTGATCTACTGACGGTGCCGAACGACCCATCGGCGAGCACTTGGCCCTTGATCACGATTTCTCCCGTTTCGGAAGGCGAGGAGCTCGGTCTCGACGACATCGATGGCGACGGCGACATCGACATCTTCCAGGGCTCAGGCTGGTTGCAGAACTCGCACCCGATTTGGACGCGACACGAATCCACGACTCTCATCGCGCAGAACGCACCGTACGATGATCCTGATCGGGTCTCGATGGCCGACATCGACGGGGACGGCGATCAAGATGCGGTCATCGGCTTGCTCTTCGAGACTCAGAGCATCCCAACGGATCTGGTTTGGCTCGAGCACCCGGACGACCCCACACAGGAATGGCCGCTGCACGTGATCGGCTCCGGCATCGGGGGAGGCTTCTCCATGTCGGTCGGCGACGTGGACAATGATGGCGACACCGACGTCGTTCTTGGGGAGCACGTTGGCCAAACTCGGATGTTGATTTTCGAGAACGTCGACGGTGGCAGCTCCTGGGTCGAGCACGTCGTCGATGATGGTGTCGGCACCGATATCGATCATCACGACGGCGCTCTGCTTGTGGATTTCGAGAACGACGGCGATCTCGACATCCTTTCGTTGGGCTGGCACAACCAAAAAGTTTGGCTCTACGAGAATAAGGTCCTCGAACCCGGAGACATCAGCGACATCGAGCCGCCGGCCGCGCCGACCGATCTCGTCGCGACGCCCTACTCGTCTGGGCAGGTCGACCTCGACTGGCGACCCTCTTTCGACAACCGCGGCATCTTTCAGTACCGCGTCTTGCGCGACGGCGAAGTCGTCGGCACGACGGCCGGTCTCCATTTCGCCGACATGGGATTGTTGCCAAACACTACGTACAGCTACACGGTGATTGGCGTCGATCTCAGCGGGAACGAATCGCCCCCGGCAGACCCGGCATCAGCCAGCACGCCCAGTCCCGACCTCAGCCCACCGACGCCGCCCACCGAGCTCGAGGCGACGGCCAACGCGCTGTGGGTGGAGCTTACCTGGACGCCGGCGGCCGACGATCGTGGAGTCGTCGGCTACCTCTTGCGGCGCAACGGCGTCGACCTCATCACGCTCGAGGCGGGCGCGACCAGCCACACCGATCAAGGCCTCACGCCGGACTCCTGGTACGACTACGAGCTCATCGCGTTTGACGCCGATGGCAACAGCACCGACCCGCTCGATGCGCAGGTCAGCGCGCTCACTCTGCCGCCACCAACTGGACTTTGGGCCGCGTACGGCTTCGAGGATAGCGGTTCGGCCATCGTCGATGCGAGCATCTATGGAAACGATGCGACGCTGCAGCCAAGCGCCGTTCTTCAGAGCAATGGGCATACTGGCAATGCGCTGGAGGTGAACGGAGGCGTCGGTCACGTCGACCTCGGGAACTTGGACATTCCCGCCGAGCACCTGACCCTGATGGCGTGGATCAATGCGGACGACTTCGACACGAACGACGCGCGAATTCTATCGAAGTCGACCAGCACCCAGTCGGCCGCCCATGTTTGGATGCTTTCGACGATCTCCGGACCACACCTCCGATTGCGACTCAGGACAGATGACGGCAGCCCTACCAGCACGCTCATCGGAGCAGACGGAACACTGGTCGCTGGCACCTGGCACCATGTCGCGGCGACCTACGACGGCGTTGCGATGCGACTCTATCAAGACGGCGTCGAAGTCGGATCGGCTCCAAGAGCTGGGGCGGTATTCCAGGCGCCGAACGTGGACGCCTACATTGGTGCGAATCCCGGAGCCGGCGACAAGGTCTTCGACGGTCGTATCGATGACCTGAAGATCTTCGGCCGGGCTCTGACGCCCGCAGAGATCGCCGTCGAGATGCAGTTGCCGGTAGACCCTCCTCAACCGGACACTGAGAGACCCACCTCGCCAGGCGTGCTCACTGCCCTTGCGACTAGCACGACGAGCATTCAGTTGAGTTGGTCCGCCTCGACCGACAACCGCGTCGTAGCGAGCTACGTGATTGCGAGAGACGGCACCGATATCGCGACCGTGCCTGCGTCGCAGCTCGCGTTCTCTGACATCAACCTGCAACCCGGTTCCACGCACAGCTATACGGTGGTGGCCGTGGACGCTGCACTCAATGTGTCCATTCCAGCCGGCCCGGTGTCTGAGACGACCTTCGCGCCCGATCTCGAGCCTCCGACGGTGCCCGGTTCGCTTGCGGCAAATGCCACTGCGTCTACCAGCGTCGCCCTCACCTGGATCGGCTCGACGGACAACGTGGCTGTTGCGTCCTACATCGTGACCCGCGATGGCAACGACATCGCGAATCTAGCGGCCTCGGCAATTAGTTACACCGATGACAGCGCTACGCCCGACACCACCCACGCGTATTCGGTGACCGCGGTCGATACATCCGGAAACGCCGCAACGGCCGGCCCGTTAGCGGTCGTGACTCCGCCTCTTCCTGATCCGGATCCCGATGTCGAGCCGCCGACCGCGCCGGGGTCGTTTAGCGCGAGCGCCACTTCATCGTCCACCGTCGCTCTATCCTGGCTCGCCTCCACGGACAATGTGGCAATCGGGTCCTATGTCGTGACCCGCGACGGGGTCGACATCGCGACTCTGGCAGCATCAGCAAGCAGTTACATCGACCTGAGCGCCACGCCCGAGACGACTCATCTCTACTGGGTGACGGCGTTCGACACCTCGGACAACGTGGCGACGGCCGGTCCGTTGGCGGTCCTGACTCCGCCAGTGCCTGAACCAATTGGCGACTTGTGGGCCGCGTACGACTTCTCCGGCGCGGGTCCGGCGCTCGTCGACCGGTCCGGCAACGCCAACGACGGCACTCTCGCAGGCACCGCCTCCGTCGTGCCGAACGGTCAATTCGGCGAAGCAGTCGAGCTCACGGGAGGCACGGGTCGCGTCGACCTCGGCGGGCTCGACGTCGCGGGCGATCAGCTCACGATCGCGGCGTGGGTCAACGCAGACGACTTCGGCATCCGTGATGCGCGCATCGTATCGAAATCGACCAGCGCCGCGGCCAACGACCATCTGTGGATGCTCTCGACGATTTCGAAACAACGGCTGCGATTCCGGCTGCAGACCGACGACGGCAACCCGACTACGACGCTCATCGGCACAGGCGGCGCCCTAACGGCCGGCACCTGGCATTTCGTGGCGGCCACCTACGACGGTGTCGCCATGCGCCTGTTCATCGACGGGACCGAGGTTGGAGCCACAGGCAAGACCGGCGCCGTCGCGACCGACTCCAGCATCGATGCTTGGATCGGCAACAATCCGGGAACCGGCAACCAGGCCTTCGACGGACGAATCGATGAGCTTCGTATCTTCACGCGAGCCCTCAGCGCAACCGAGCTGGTGGACTTGGCGACGGTTCCCGTCGAACCGCCGATCCTCGACACCGAGCCCCCCAGCACGCCGGGATCGCTCTCAGGAGGCGCGCTCGACCACCAGACCGTCGAGCTGACGTGGACAGCGTCGAACGACAACGTGGCCGTCGCTTCATATCTGGTGACCCGCGATGACGTCGACATCGCCACTGTCCCGGCAGCGTCGACCAGCTACCTCGATGACACGGCCACACCCGACACCACTCATCTCTATTGGGTGACAGCTGCCGATACCTCAGGGAACCTGGCCACGGCTGGTCCGTTGACCGTCGTGACTCCGCCGCTGCCTCCCGACGTTGAGCCACCGACCACCCCAGACCTCTTCACCGCCGTGGCAACGGGTCCGAACACGATCTACCTCAGCTGGACCGCCTCCACGGACAACGACGTCGTCGGGAGCTATCTCGTGGTTCGAGACGGCGTCCTCCTCATCGCCCTGCCCAGCTCACAACTCTCGTTCACGGACAACGGTCTCGCAGAAGGCTCTACGCACGAGTACACGGTTGCAGCGGTCGACGGCTCCGGCAATCCCTCGGCTCCAGCAGGCCCAGTGTCCGCGACAACATTCGCGATCGACGACGAACCTCCAACCGCGCCTGGGTCCTTCTCGGGATCCGCGACATCCTTCTCCTCGGTGGCTCTCTCCTGGGTCGAATCGAGCGACAACGCCGCCGTCGCGTCATATCTCGTGACTCGCGACGGCGTCGACATCGCAAGCCTGTTGGCACCCGCGACGGCGTATCTCGACGACACGGCCACACCGGACACCACGCATCTCTACTGGGTCACCGCGATCGACACCTCGGGGAACGAGACGACAGCCGGCCCTCTGTCGGTCACGACTCCCCCTCCGCCGGAACCAACGAATGACCAATGGGCCGCCTACGATTTCTCCGGGCCCGGTCCCACGGTCATCGATGTGTCCGGCAACAACAACAGCGGCGCCCTCAGAGATGCGGCTTCCATAGTGCCCAACGGCCGATTCGGAGGGGCCGTCGAGCTGACGGGCGGAGCCGGCAGCGTCGACCTAGGCGGCCTCGACATCGATGGCGATCAACTCACGATCGCAGCGTGGATCAATGCCGATGACTTCGGCATCTATGACGCGCGCATCGTGTCGAAGTCGACTAGCGCAGCAGCGAACGACCACCTGTGGATGCTGTCCACAATTTCGGGTCAGCGGCTGCGATTCCGGCTAAAGACCGACGACGGCAACTCGACCGCCACGCTCATCGGCACCGGAGGAGCGCTAACAGCGGGCACCTGGCATTTCGTGGCGGCTACGTACGACGGTGTCGCAATGAGGCTGTTCATCGATGGGGTCGAAGTTGGAGCCACGGGCAAGACCGGCGCCATCGCCACGGACCCGACGATCGACGCCTGGATTGGTGACAACCCGGGAACTGGCGCTCAGCCCTTTGACGGACGAATCGACGAGCTCCGCATTCACACCCGAGCGATGGACGCGGCAGAGCTCGCCGCGCTGGCGCTCGTGCCCGTCAACTGAGTCGAGTGTCGATGCTGTCCCTAGGGCGCTGATGTTTCGGTGAAGTAGTCGACTCGGGCCGTGTACGCCGGGTTGGGGGTGAAGTTGCTCGCAAAGACGCCAACTGAGGAGACGGCCATCGAGTGCGAGAACGACCCGGCAGAGCTCCAGCTCACACCGTCGTCAGAGTACTCGGCCACCCACTGGTCGGCTATGCGACCCAAGCGCAGATACGTCATCGCCATCGGCGAAATCGTGCGGTTGAATCGAACCGTCGGACTCCCGTTGGTGATCGTGGCAGCGAATACGCGGAACCGTCGCCCGTCGTGAAACACGTCGAAGCGCATGTAGTTGGACGCGTCCTGCTGCACGATGAATCCCTGCCCCTGATACTTCTCGCTCGGCTCGGAATCGAACTTGGCTTCGATCTCGAAGTCTTCGTCGCGCGCGGCCTGCATCGCGCGAAGCGAGGTATTTGTGCTCCAGGGATCGTGGACGGTCCCCTCAGGCACCTCCAACACCAGGGCACCCACGCCGTCCACGAAGACCATGCCGTCGTTCTGAGGGTCAACGACGGTCCACACTGCTGTGTCGAGCGGACTCGTATCGAACCCATCGGAGAAGATCCCCGCAGCTCCGGGCCCACCACCGCCACCGGGGTCTGGCGCGTCGTCGGTTGTGAACATCATGTCGAGCGTGCTCGCGGTGTTGCCGAGCCCGTCCTGAGCCGTGACGCGGAAATGGTAGACGGTGTTCGCAACTAGATTCGGCAGTGTCACCCCGTGCGAGGTCCCCGCCGCGCTCGACGAAACGACGCCGAGCTCGTAGTTGGCGCTCGTACCGTACTCCACCAATCCGGTGCTTTGCTCGTCGGTGAACCAGTCGATCGTCGCGCTGGTCTCCCCCGGAGTGGCGACGACGCCCCCAATTTGAGGCGGGGTCTGGTCGAGGGGATCGTCGGTCTGGAAGGTTGGGCCCACTACGGCTGCGACGTTGCCGAACTCATCCTCTGCGTTGATGCGGAAGTAAACGGAGCTGCTCTCCGCGAGTCCTGTCAGGTCCAAACTGTGGGAGGTCGCAAGCGTGCTCGAAATCAGCGTGCCGAGCTCGAAGGAGGGTGTGTGACCGTATTCGAGCACTCCGGTGCTGAGCTCGTCCGTGAGCCACCCGATGGTGGCCGTCGTGGTACCCACGCCCGTGACGACAATGCCGCTGATCTGTGGCGGCGTCTCGTCCAGGAGAAAACTTGCCGTCACGGTCTCGTCCTGTGCGAGCGTGAGCGTCGTGGGGTTCATGCTGCCGCCCAACGCGCCGCCCCAGCTTTGGAACGTCGCGCCGAAGTCGGGCTCCGCCGTCAGCGTCACGACGTCACCACACGAGTACGTCGCTCGATCGGGATCCACGGCAATGCTTCCCCCGGCGCTGGAGCTAGTCGTGAGCACCAGCGCTGCGCCCGGATCGCAAAGTGGGGGATCCTCGTCGGCGAACGGCCGGGACGTCTCCATGAAGTAGTCGACGCGTGCGGTCCACGCCGGGGCGGGGCTGAAGTTACTCGCAAACGGACCCACCGCAGTGACCGCAAGGGCATGCGAGAACGATCCGGCAGTGCTCCAGTTCTCGCCATCGGCCGAGTATTCGGCGGTCCATTCGTTGCCGACCCGCTCCAAACGAAGGTAGGTCGTCGCCATCGGCGAGATCTTCCGGTTGAAGCGGACTGTGGGCGTACCGTTGTCGATCGTCGCCGCAAAGATGCGAAACTTCCGGCCATCGTAGAACGCGTCGTAGCGAACGTAGCTCGACTCGTCCTCCTCCACGATCATGCCCTGACCCTGGTACTTCTGTGACGGCTGGGACTCGAACTTCACCTCGAGCTCCAGGTCCTCGTCGCTCGCCGGCTGCATCACACGGTACGCGGTGTTCGTGCTCCACGCGTCGTGTGAGGTGCCCGCGGGCACTGAAAGGAGCAGGTGCGCGTCGGGCGTTCCAGCTCCTTCGAAGCTGAGAGCACTGTCGCCCTGCGGGTCGAGCTCCTCCCAGAGATTCGTGTTGAGCGAACCGGTGTGGAAATCGTCCGAGACGATGCCTCCGGTCGGCGCCGGACCGATGACCGTCCAGATGAAGGATACTGTTGTGATGGCGAACGCATCGGAAACCATCACGTCGACATCGTAGAAACCAACGCTTCCCGCAGGGAGCGTCCCCGCGATTTCTCCGGTGGAGCCGTCGATCGAGAGGCCGGGCGGAAGACCCGTCGCGCTGTACGTGATGGGGTCACCGTCCGGATCGGTGGCCGAGATGGCGAGGAACACCGACTCGCCTTCATCGTGTTGTTGAGCGGAGGGAGTGGCTACCTGCGGAGCGACGTTGCCGGCGCCGACCGTCCATTCGAACGCCACGTGAGAAACCGCCGGACCGTCGCTCACGCTGGCAACGACGGTGAAAGTTCCGCTTTGAGCGGGGACCCCCGAGATCTCCCCCGTAGCCTGGTTGATCGACAACCCGGTCGGTAGCCCGAGAGCGTCGAAGAAGAGGTTGCTATCGTCGGGATCGAGGGCTTGCAAAGCCAGGTAGATAGCTTGCCCGGCTGCGGATGCCTGTGGCCCCGGCGACGCCAGGACGGGAGGTTCGTTGGTGAGCGGCACGATGGGCTCGGGAGATATGCGGCCGCCGGGGATGAATCCCTTAGATTGACCAGGCCCTTCCCAACTGACGGTCAACACCTCTTGACCACCTCGCTCGAACATCGTGACTACGATTTCGTGTGGACCCGCGGAGAGGTTCAGGTTCCCGGACTGCTCCTGGTTGGCATGAAGCCCGTCGTTGTCGACAACCAGCGCGCCATCGATGAATAGCTGACTGCCGTCGTCCGAGCTCGTGTAGAAGGTCCAATTGCCCGCAGTCGGGATGTCTACGTACCCGCTGAACCGGAATGCGAAGTCCTCGTCTCGCTGACGAACCGAGATGTCAAAGGTCGGGACCGTGCCAGTCGCCACCGGCGTCAGAGAATCAAAGTCGGGGAGGACCGACATCCCGGTGAGCTCGTAGTACTCGTAGTCGATGCCCGTTCGGGGGAAGTTGGGATCGATGCGAAGAATCCACTCGTCGATGAGGGCGAGCGCTTCCGTGTCGGCCAATTGCTTTGCCAGTGGCGGCATCTGAATACCCGCACCACCGAAAGCGGCGACACGGGCACGAAGCACGGAATTGGAGATGTCTCCGGGAGAAACGATGTATGCGTCCGGCAGCCCGAGGTCGTCGAGAACGCCTCCGTAGACCATCCCCTGAGATTCGATAGGCGTCGTGAATCGGAGATCGATGCCGGCGCGATTGCCGGTATCCGGGCGATGGCAATTGGAGCAGTTCGAATCGAGCCACGAGCGCGCTCTCGTCTCGAGCGATGCCGTCGGGTCATCGAGCTCGGCTGCGCGCGGATAGCCGGGGATATCGGCTTCGTCCAACGCTGGACTGAACATTCCAAGAGAATTCCAAGTGCGAAGTTGGTTGTCGGTGCGCCCCGTGCTCGGGTACGTCGTGTCGCGATTCTGCTGATGGGTTCGAAGCCCTAGGAAAGCGCCGGCTGCGTCCGTATGACACTGAAGACACTCGGCGCGGGACGGATACAACCAGGTTTGCTGGCGTGTGCCTCCACCGGCGAGCTGAATCGTGTAGTCGCCGCTCTCGGCGACGCTCAGGAGGTCGGCGTCGGTTTGGTCTTCGCGCCACCGATACGTGACGCCGTAGAAATCACCGTTCTCGTCTTGGACGACAAACCGCGTCTCGAGGCGAACGCGCGCACTCGGGTCGTTCTCATCGACGCCGAGCTCGAAGTGCTTCATGGCAACCGTTCCGTTGGGGAAGCCCCAGTTGGAGTCAGCGGAGAACGCTATCTGTTCGCCGGAGCCGTCGTGTGTTCCGTCATTCGCAAGGAACAACCAACGACTCTTGATCGCCCCATCCGACCAGAACGGGACGAGGTCGTAGGGAACGGCGGCCGGATTGAGCTGGAAGCTCGCGGTGTCGATGAACGCGCCCGTCTGGGAGAGGAGCGCCGGAGGATCGGGCACGGGGTCGCCGATGCGATTCAGGCGCTGCAGCGGGATGGTGGAGAACACATCCCCCATGAAGATCTCGCCGTTTTGGTCCTGCCCGAAAGTGCCCAACGCGCCCGAGGGAAACGTCGTCAATAGCTCCTTGGTGGCGGTCATCGAGTTGATGTCGAGCGTGATCGCCCAAATGTTGTTGGTGGAGTAGTCGCCTGCGATGTATCGGCCAGAGAGCTCCGGGAAGCGCGTGCCTCGATAGACGTAGCCGCCGATGATCGTGCGGCCTTCGGTCCGAGTGAAGTCAACGACTGGGGGCTGCTCAATCCCAACGATGGTCGACGGCTTGGCACGCACCCCAGTCGCCAGGCCTTCCATGTACGGCCACTGGTAGTTGCGCCCTGTGACAATGACGTTGACCTCTTCGCGGGTGCTCTGGCCAACCTCGCCCGACCAGAGGAGGCCAGTCACGGGGTCGAGGGCGATTCGGTGCGGATTTCGATGGCCGATCGAGTTGTACTCGCCGAAATTCTCGCCCGAGAGGCCGGGCCACGGGTTGTCGTCCGGGATGCAGTAGCGTTGACCCGTCATCTCGTCGGCATTCCCCGTGACGTCTTGCATGAACCGCAACGGTGTGTGGCTTCCGGGCGGGCAGATGCCATCGGCCTCCACCTCGACCTCGAGCCGGACGGAGCCGCCCTCGAAGTTGTTCACGATGTCTTGCGCGGTGTCGTATCGAAACTGGTCGCCGATTGCGACGTAGAGGTACCCATCGTTGCCGAACACCGGGCCGCCGCCGCGGTGCGAGCCGTTGTACAGGCGAATGTTGAAGAGCGGGATTTCGCTGTCGGGGTCACCGCGCCAAACGCCGAGGGTCGAATCCCAGTACGCCTCGAAGCGCGATAAGCGTAGCCACGTGTTGAAGAAGCCGCCTGTCGAGCCCTGCGGGTAGGCCGGATTGCAGTTCGCGAAGTCGTTGACGTACTCGGAGCCCTCGAGCTTGGTCGGGCAATAGGACGAATAATACGCGAAGAAGGTGGTTTCGTAGTCCGCCCCGGGCGTACCGAAATCGCGGTGAAACGCGAGCCCCAGGAACCCACCATCCCAGACGACCGCCACGCGGTCAGAGATATCCATGAACGGGTCGGGTGGATCCGTGAGGAGCTCATCGTTCTCGAACGACTGGATCACGCCGTCGCGCGACCCAACGTAGAGCCGGTTGTCGGATGGATTGCGCTCGATGACCAGCGTGTTGGGCAGCGCAAACCCGAAGGCGTCAACGACCTCCCAAGTCGAGCTACCCGGCGCTTGTGGCGCCAGGGTGGGAAAGACGCCGTCGAGGTAGGGGCCAACTGGCTGTGGCGCATCCAAGCCGTAAGGCTGCGCAGCCGAAGGGGCGGCGGCGAGCGATGCGCCGAGTAAGAGGACAAGCGACAAAAGGCTGCCGCACCACCGAGCATGCGTCTCGCTCATCGACTCTCCTAACCAGGCGGGGGGGTCGCCCGTGAACCTCGATTTCTATCATCGATCGTAGGGCCGGTGAACAGCGGACTAGCGGGCCGAGCGTGAGCTATCGCACACATCCGCTCGGTCTCGTAACCCGCACGGGCGTCAACACGCGTGGGCCACGCGAGTCGTCCCCCGCTTGCTCGCGTTGCCCCGCCGTGCGATCCACATGGGACATGGACGTCGATCTCGCGAACTGCGATCCCGCTGCAGCGAAGTTGCCCGTCGCGAGGTGGGGGTTTGGGGCGGCGCTGCTGATCGCGGAGTACGTGCTCGCCCTTCTGCTCTTCGACTCCGAGCGCTTGCCGATTCCTACGGATAGCAATGCGTTCGGCTACCTCGGGGAGTCGATGCCTCTGGTCATCGTGGTGATGACGGCCACGCTTCTGATCGGCGGCAAGCCGTCCGACGAAGAGCGAGAAACGATCGCCGCGGCTTTTGCATCGCCCAGGAGCCCGTGGCCGTTCCTCGCGGTGCATCTGGTCTTGTACGCTGTGGCACTGGCGATCACCGTGTTTGTATTCAACGCGCAGGTCGATTGGCGCCACCCATGGCTGTGGGTCGCGTCGTGGTGTGCAGCCGCAGTTGGTTCTTTGATCTTGTGGGTCGCGGCGATGCTGCCGAATGGCCGCGATACGCCCAATCGCGAAGCCGTTTGCGCGAGCGACGCTCTCCGGCATCGTCGTCGGCCTTCTCGCCCTCGGAGCGGGCTTCGCAACCTCGGCCTTGTGGCGCCCGATGAGCAGGGCGACGCTCGAAATCGTAGCGTTTCTACTCGCCGTCACCGGCCACCAGGTGACTCTCATCCCCGAGGAGCTGGTCGTCGGAACACAATGGTACGAGGTCTTCGTCGATCGGCCGTGCTCGGGCTATGAAGGAATCGGTCTCATCGTCGTGATGCTCAGCGTGTATTTGCTCGTCTCTCGACGCTCGCTTCGCTTCCCGAACGTCCTCGTGCTGCTGCCAATTGGCGTGTGCCTAATCTGGCTCGCGAACAGCGTCCGGATCACCGCTCTCATCCTGGTGGGAACGTGGGTATCACCCGACATCGCAGAAGGCGGCTTTCATTCCGCCTCCGGCTGGCTGCTGTTCTGCCTCATCACGCTGGCGCTCGTGGCGATGAGCAAACGATACGCTTGGTTCAGCCTGGAACCCACTCGCAAGGTGGGTAGAGTCAAGACACCAGAGGGCGCCTATCTGCTTCCGCTGCTGTTCTTGATCGCGACAAGCTTGCTTACGGCACTCGCAACGGTCGACTTTGACTACTTGTATGCGGTTCCAATCTGTCGCAGCGCTCATTCCGTTGTGGTTCTTTCGGTCGTACTACGAGGACCTGCGGTGGTCTTGGTCCTGGACGCCAGTGCTCCTTGGGGTAGGAGCTTTTGTCCTGTGGGTAGTGCTAGAACCCCCCGCCGACCCGGAGGCCGCCAACATGGTGCCGGTCGCCCTTGGCGAGATGTCGACAGCGGCAGCCGCCGTTTGGCTGATTGCGCGAATCATCGGCTCGGTGGTCGTCGTCCCGGTCGCTGAAGAGCTCGCTTTTCGAGGCTATCTACTGCGGCGCTTGATCGACCGAGACTTCACCAAGGTCTCGCCCGGACGATTCACCGTCACCTCGTTCCTGGCCTCATCGGTGGCGTTCGGCCTGCTCCACGATCGCTGGCTGGCCGGGATCCTCGTGGGAATGATCTTCGCCGTGGCGCAGTACCGTCGAGGCATGGTCACGGATGCCATTGCCGCACACGCCGTGAGCAACGCCCTGATTGCAGGGTACGTATTGCTCTTCGGGCACTGGCATCTCTGGTAGACGCTCAAGCGGACCGGTCGACGTCCGGCGCCAAAACGCCGGATCGTATTGCTGGCCTCGCTGCCTTTCAAGACGCATCCGCGGCGACAGCGGAACCGAGTTCGCTTCGAAGGCCATGGACCGCGGGGCCGCCGGCGTACGACTGCGGGGTTGAAATGGACTTCAGTCGGCCGAGCAAACCCGCCGACAACGCCTTCATCGAGGCCTGCAACGGAACCTTTCGAAGAGAGTCCTCGTCGCAACACTGGTTCGCGGCGCTGGACGATGTCCACGAAACGCTCGATCTATGGAGGGAGGACCGCGATCAAACCCGCCCACACAGAGCGTGCGGCGGCTTGGCTCCTGACTCCGGGAGCGCTCGGACGAGAATCAATCAACGCTGAGCACGGCGAATTTTCTCACTCGATCCGGATCGGGGGCACCGCAGGCGAGGCAGTTCTGTACTAGCTCGCGGTCCGAAGAAACAGGGCAGGTCACTTGCTTCAGGGTCCTTCGAACGGTCCGCGATCCCAAGCGCTGCCCTGGGGCCGTGCTTGACCCTCGATGTCGTAGGCAGGAATTCCGCTCGGCGCGGTGCCGGTATCGATCACCTCGGTGGCTGAGCTCACGAAGTCCTCGAGTGTCAGTTCACTCCCTTTGTGATCGCCCTCACTGTCGCTCATGGGAATCCCAGCGAACTGCGGATTCCCCACCAAGTCGTGGCTGTTTGCTGGGTATTCGCCCGAGTTGATCATGCCAAACAAGTTGTAGTCCAGTCTGTGTTGGCTCGGGTCGTGGCTCGCACCCATATGACTGTAGTTGATGCTGAGGATCACGTTGTTGTACATCTCGAGGTCAGCGACGTTCTTGCCGATGGACAGCCCGCCATAGCGATTGCCCTGCGTCCTGCCCCAGATGATGTTGTTGTGGACCTCGGCGCCGTCTAGCTCTTTCAGATAGACCGTGAGACCGGTGGACGGCGTATAGAAGATGTTGTTGTAGACCACCAAGTCAGAGACGCCAGTCCTGCCCAAAAAGAGCGCGGCCGTCGAGCGCACGTCGTATACTATATTCCCCACCAGCTCGACATCCGAAGCGCCGCTAACCTCCAAGCCGTCGCTGTGCCCATTGTAACAAGGCCCGCTGCAGTGGCTGTCGGTGCCGCAGCCATGCAGATTGTGAATCCTTGAGTACAGCACCTTCACGTGGTCCGCGTATACCCCCAGGCCGTCGTCGGCGATGTTGTGAATCTCACAGCGGTCGAACACCACGTGGTCCCCGTTGACATTGCTCCCGTTGCAGCCGCCTGCTGTTTGGGCTCCGCTCCTCTTCTGTAGACCGCCATCGATCTCCACATGCCGCAGCACGATGTGGCTGCCCACAATGTCCACGGTGGCCTTGGTGCCCATCTGACCCACCGTCCGCAACCCATTGAGCTCTCCGCCGTCGACGGTATAACGACTGCCCTCGAACCGAAGCGGCCCAAACACCGCCTGACCGCTCCCGTAGGCCGCATTCCACCCCGTGTCGGTGCCGTGCGCCTGCCCGGTTGCCTTACGCACCGTGATGCCCGACTGCCCACTGCTCCCGTCATCGAAGGTGTAGCTGCCGTAGCTGCCCGCCCCGAATCCAGTACACCGTGCCGCGCTCAAGCGTCGACGGGAGCCCATCCAACGCGTTCGCCCAGTCCGAACCGTCTTGGCGCCCGCCTCCGCCCGGACGGACATATCGAGCCTCTGTGCTGCACGGACTGAAACTGTAACCCTCTTCGCAGCAGTAGCCGCTGCTGTACTCCGACCCTCCGCACAGGCAGGCACCGCTCAACGCGGAGCCCATCGGACAGCTGTTTGCAGGTCCGTTCGGATCCGGATTCGGGGGTGGCGGAGGCGGCGACGAGTCGGCCACGCAGCTCCCCCAGCTGGTGCAGCTTTCCCCGCTGCCACAGCTGCCGCAACTCAGCGTCCCCCCGCAGCCATTGCTCGCCACCCCGCACACGCGGTACAGGCTCTCGCATGTGTCCGGCTCGCAGTTCGATGCCTGGATACAAGTGCCGCTGTTGCACGAGGAGCCACTCTGGCAGCCCCCGCAGCTCAGCGTCCCCCCGCAGCCGTCGCCCACTGCGCCGCATTCCCTTCCAAGCGACTGGCAGGTGTGAGGAACACAGGCCGGCGGCGGCGATGAGTTGGCCACGCAGTTCCCCCAGCTGGTGCAGCTTTCCCCGCTGCCACAGCTGCCACAGCTCAGCGCCCCCCCGCACCCGTCGCTGGCGACGCCGCACTCGCGGTATAGGCTGTCGCAGGTGTCCGGCTCGCAAGCCGGTGGTGGCGGCGCGGAGGTCGCCGGGTCCTGCACGCAGACCCCGCTGTTGCACGAGGAGCCGCTCTGGCAGCCCCCGCAGGCCATATAGTCTCCGCAGCCGTCGCTTCTCACGCCGCACTCGATGCCCAAGCCCTCGCAGGTGTCGGGCACGCAGGCTGGCGGCGGCGGCGTGGTCATCAGCTCTTCGACACACACTCCGCTATCGCAGAGCTCGTTGCCCTCACAGCCCCCGCAGTTCAACGTGCCGCCGCAGCCGTCGCCGGGCTGCCCGCATTCTTGGCCGAGCGACTCGCACGTCGCGGGCACACAACCGCCCGCAGGAATCCACGCCGGCGTCGACACCTCGAGCGCCGCCGTCTGCGACGACCACACGGCCCAGGTGCTCAGCTCCACGGTGTCATCCCGAAACAACGCGTCCTCGATGAGGGTCTCCCGCGGCTCTCCGCACGGTCCGATCTCGACATCATAGGTCTGCGTGTCGACGTCGGCCGCGATGCCGATGCTGTACCAGACCCCCGGCTCGTAGGGGTAGGCCATGTCGCTTGCGTAGAACGCACCGTCGCGCACATCGACCAATCCGTCGTCGGCAAAGCGCACCGCGATGGCCGCCTTGTCGAAGTCGTCGATGCTCTCGGCGCCCACGGCCACTAGACCGTCGAGATTCGAGGCCGTCGGACGCGCCTTGAGCTCGAAACGCAACACCCCGTCCGTCAGTGCGCTGGCGTCGCTGCTACGCCACCCATTGCGCGCCGCCACGTCGGGGTTGGCCCCCGGACATTGCAGTAACGGAGGCATGGTTTGCTCGTCGTCGGAACCATCGTCCCACGCACCGTCACCCACCGAACCATCGATTTGGCCCGCCGTACAAGCGGTCAGAGAAAAGGCGATGACGATGAACGCTCTGAGCCGACCCAACGAGCAATCCTTGCGCATGGAATTAATCCCCCCTCATCTACTCTTAGCCATAAGGATGAATGCAGCTAGATCTCTCTACACTTCCTTACAAAACAATGCAGCCCTCAGGGTGATACCCGTACTCTGGGCGCTTGTTCGAAGGGCCCGCGGTCCCAAGCGCTGCCCTGCGGCCGTGCTTAACCCTCAATGTCGTAGGCAGGAACTCCGCTCGGCGCGGTGCCAGTATCGATCACCTGGGGGGCCGAGCTCCGGAAGTCGTCGAGCGTGAGATTGCTGCCTTTGTGCTGGCGTGCATCGCTGCTCATCGGGATGCCCTTGTACCGCGGCTTCCCCAACAGGTCATGCTGCGTCGCTTGACTAACGCCGATTTCACTGCGGTGTCTCCGAAACATCTCAGAACCACCTCATTTCTTGTCTAGTCGGCCGCCTTTGGCGCGGTTCATGAGCGGTGGCTTGTGGGCACGCTTCCCGGAATGGCCTACGCGGCAGCCCAGTACAGGCGCCGGAAGCTCTCAGACATGATCATTGCACACGCTACTACAAACGCGCTGCTACAAACGCGCTGCTACAAACGCGCTGCTACAAACGCGCTGCTTGCAGCGTACGTCGTCCTCCTTGGCCAATGAGTGTTCTGGCCGCGCGCAGCATCTGAAAGACTGGCTACTGCGAACGATCCACTTCCGGTACCAGACCGCTCCCGGGATTGAGCAGCCAGGCTAGCGCGTTCCAGTGCAGACGGAGTTGAGTTCGTGCTCGCCCACAGTCAGCGCTCTTCGACAGCGAAAGCACTGCCAGGGGTGGCATGCGGAGAGCGGACCCTAATGCAAGCAGTCCGCGCGCCGTGATTGCCGCAGCGACTCCACCATGCTTGAGGTGAAAGAGGATTTGGCTTCGTCGGAAGTCGAGGAACGTGCGAAGTCTCACCGACCTGGAGGTGCCGCCGGCATCATGTACGAATCTGCCCACCGGAGCGCGGTGGACCTGCACACCAGAGCGTCTTGCCCGGACACAAAAATCGGTCTCCTCGAAGTACATGAAGTAATCCTCGTCGAAGCCTCCGAGCTCATCCATCAAGTCACGCCGAACCATCATCACGCAGCCGCTCACACAATCCACCTCAGCAGGTTCGACAAACCGCTTCCCTCGATAATGCTCGAAGTTGAAGGGCTTGAGCTTGGTGAGCCCAGTCGCTCTGAGCGCCAACCAACCCAGGGACGGGGTACGCCAAGCGCTCAGCTGTGGTTCATGCTCGGGGCTGAGTATTTCCGGACCCAAGATGCCCACCTCTGGATGTTCGTCCATGTATTGCGCCGCTTCGTCGATCGATGCCCTCGATGTCTCCGCGTCGCTGTTGAGTAAGAGCACCAATGGTTGGGTTGCCTGACGCACTCCGGGATTGACTCCGCCGGCAGAAGCCGCGGTTCTCGGTCTGAGCGACAAGCTTGGCAGCGGGGAACTCGCGGCAGATAGCCTCAGCGCTACCGTCACTGCTGTTGTTGTCTACAACGATCAGTTCGAGCGTGCTCGCGGGCTCATCGCTTGACGCCGAGAGGGTTCCTAGCAAACGCAAAACCATATCTCGGGTATTCCAGTTGACGATGACTACACTTACGCCAGAGGGTGGCACGAGGTTCTCCTTGGTCGATGCAGCGGGAATTCTTTTGGTTCGGCGGTTTCCACGACGTGGCTACCACTTCTCTATGAAGAAGCGCACCTCATAGACTGGCACACGAATGCAGCGCATCAGCCTCCGAGCAGACATTCGTAGGCTGCGAGCAGTTTTGGGGCCTCGTAACGCCATTCCAACTCATTGATTACCCGCTGTCTACCGAGACTTCCCATCGATTTGCGCAGCTCTTCGTCGTCGATGAGCTGGACGATCTTGTGGGCGAGATCCCCAATGTCATTCGGTTTCGCATAGAGAGAAGCATCCCGCGCGGAAAACCGCCCTTCTGTCAGGTCAAACTGGACGATGGGCTTGCCGAGCGCCATATACTCCATGATCTTGTTCATGGTGGACTTGTCGTTCATTTCATTAGCCACATCCGGGTTGACGCAGACGTCCGCGGTATTCAACACCTCGAGAAGTCGCCGGTCCGGGACTCGTCCCGTGAATGTGACGTATTCCTCAATGCCAAGCTCGCGGGCGTAAGCCTTCATCTCTTCCAGCGAGGTTCCACCACCGACGAGCCCGAATTGAATGTCCTTGCGACCCAACTCGTGCACGATGCAGTGAACTGAGCGCAACAGAAGATCTATGCCCTCCTGCCGCCCCATCACGCCGACGTAGCCAACGAGAAACCGGCGACCGTTCTTGAGTGACGCAACTGGCGGGAGTATCTGCATCCGGTCCAGGTTGGGGCCGCTACGCACGACGAAAACTTTCTCCGGATGCATCTTCCCGCGCTGGATTGCGATTCTCTTGTAGGACTCGTTGGTCGCAATCGAAACATCGGCGAAGTGGAACGTGAGACGCTCCCACCAGAGCATCACCTTGTGCAGCAAACCGCGCTTGCCGAACTTGGCCTCGTACAGCTCTGGGTTGATGTCATGGTGATCGAACAGAAATTTCTTGCCAAACAGTTTGAAGAAAGCACCGATTAGAAAGATGTTATCCGGTGGGTTGCATGCGTGTACTGCGTCAAAGCCCTTACTGAAGAACACGCGCCAAGCCAAAACGAACTCCCAGAACAGAGCTGCTGCGTACTCCATGGCATAGCCAAGTGGTCCCTCGCCCTCCGTCGGCAGATCGTGCCGGTAGATGGAAATCCCTTCGACTTCCTCATATTTCTGTTCGTAGCCTTCCCCGGTCGGGCAAATGATCGAAACTTGATAGTTTGCCTTGCGGAGCGTTACCGCCTCTTGCCAGACGCGCCTGTCGAATGGCGACGGAAGGTTCTCGACTATGATCAGTACTCTTCCGCGGGTGACAGGTTGGCTCTGCATCGCACGGCCGTCCCTTACCAGCAGATGCCTTCGTACTGCGTGTCGCCCGAGCGTCGATCGCTAACTCTAACGAAGTCGACTACGACCTGTCCTTCCGAAATGTGATTCACCACATCCCGAAACTCGTTCGAGGCGTTGCCGACGACGATAGTCTGCGCATGGGCAAGGACCTCGTCGATGCTGTCAACCATGAGCTTCGAAATGTGGGGAATCTTGTTCAGAATATAATCCTTGTTGGCACCCACGAGGCTAGCAATCTTGACATTCCTGTCATATAGACGGAGGTCGTAACCTTTGCCAAGTAGGCGCTCGATGACCTCAACGAGCGGACTCTCGCGCAGATCATCGGTGCCCGCCTTGAAGCTGAACCCCAGTACGCCGACTCGATTGTTACCTTTGCTAGTAATCATGGACACGCCCTTCTCGATCTGCAGTTTGTTGCTGGGCATGATGGCACTGAGCAAGGGCGTATCGATATCTAGGGACCGCGCCTTGTAAGTCAGTGCTCTAACGTCTTTTGGGAGACAAGACCCACCGAATGCAAAGCCAGGCTTCATGTAGTAACTGGATAGATTGAGCTTGGTGTCCTTGCAGAAGATCTCCATTACTTCGTGGCCATCGATGTCGAGCGCCTTGCTGATATTCCCGATCTCGTTCGCAAATCCGACCTTGACCGCGTGCCAGACGTTGTCCGTGTACTGACCATTTCTGCAGTTTCGATGTCGGTACGAACAAGCGGCGCATCTAGGCGAGCATAGAGGCTGGCAAGGAGGTCTCCGGCCCGAGTATCCGTCTCACCGATGACTGTCTTCGGCGGATTGTCGTAGTCATAGACCGCGCTTCCTTCGCGCAAGAACTCTGGATTGTTGCAAACACCAAAATCGATTCCAGCCCGCTTGCCCGAGTATCCCTCCAGCGTTGGAATCACCGTGTGCCGCATGCTCCCAGGCAACATCGTGCTGCGTGCTACTACGACGTGGTAACTGTCCTTCTGCCTGAGTGCATCGCCGATCTCTTCGCACGCAGCGCGAACATATCTCAAGTCTAGGCTGCCGTTGGACTGGCTGGGAGTACCCACGCAGATGAGCGAAATCTCTGAACCTGCCACTGCCTCGCGCGCGTCGCGGGTTGCGCGCAACCGCGAAGCCTTCGCAGCAGCTGCAATGATCTCGCCAATATCTTTCTCGATGACGGGGGTGTTTCCACGATTGACCAGGTCGACCTTGGGTTGGTAGGGGTCTACCCCGATCACGCTGTGGCCATCCCTGGCAAGCACGCCGGCGGAAACGGTGCCAACATAACCGAGCCCAAAAATGCTGATGTCCATCGCTCTGCACCTCTTGCTTCCGCAACAAGCAAGGCTCGTTGGCTGCGATCATGCACCAATGAGCTCGCCGACGGTAGCCAACAGTGTCACCCGGCAGATTTCGTTGTCCAGGGAATCGATGAGTTTTTTCCGAGGCGCTTGGTGCCGGTACTTCTCCGTGGATGGTTGATGCGAGTGAATTCCTACGGCGCAGTCTCGAACGGTCCGCGATCCCAAGCGCTGCCCTGGGGCCGTGCTTGACCCTCGATGTCGTAGGCAGGAATTCCGCTCGGCGCGGTGCCGGTATCGATCACCTCGGTGGCTGAGCTCACGAAGTCCTCGAGTGTCAGTTCACTCCCTTTGTGATCGCCCTCACTGTCGCTCATGGGAATCCCAGCGAACTGCGGATTCCCCACCAAGTCGTGGCTGTTTGCTGGGTATTCGCCCGAGTTGATCATGCCAAACAAGTTGTAGTCCAGTCTGTGTTGGCTCGGGTCGTGGCTCGCACCCATATGACTGTAGTTGATGCTGAGGATCACGTTGTTGTACATCTCGAGGTCAGCGACGTTCTTGCCGATGGACAGCCCGCCATAGCGATTGCCCTGCGTCCTGCCCCAGATGATGTTGTTGTGGACCTCGGCGCCGTCTAGCTCTTTCAGATAGACCGTGAGACCGGTGGACGGCGTATAGAAGATGTTGTTGTAGACCACCAAGTCAGAGACGCCAGTCCTGCCCAAAAAGAGCGCGGCCGTCGAGCGCACGTCGTATACTATATTCCCCACCAGCTCGACATCCGAAGCGCCGCTAACCTCCAAGCCGTCGCTGTGCCCATTGTAACAAGGCCCGCTGCAGTGGCTGTCGGTGCCGCAGCCATGCAGATTGTGAATCCTTGAGTACAGCACCTTCACGTGGTCCGCGTATACCCCCAGGCCGTCGTCGGCGATGTTGTGAATCTCACAGCGGTCGAACACCACGTGGTCCCCGTTGACATTGCTCCCGTTGCAGCCGCCTGCTGTTTGGGCTCCGCTCCTCTTCTGTAGACCGCCATCGATCTCCACATGCCGCAGCACGATGTGGCTGCCCACAATGTCCACGGTGGCCTTGGTGCCCATCTGACCCACCGTCCGCAACCCATTGAGCTCTCCGCCGTCGACGGTATAACGACTGCCCTCGAACCGAAGCGGCCCAAACACCGCCTGACCGCTCCCGTAGGCCGCATTCCACCCCGTGTCGGTGCCGTGCGCCTGCCCGGTTGCCTTACGCACCGTGATGCCCGACTGCCCACTGCTCCCGTCATCGAAGGTGTAGCTGCCGTAGCTGCCCGCCCCGATCCAGTACACCGTGCCGCGCTCAAGCGTCGACGGGAGCCCATCCAACGCGTTCGCCCAGTCCGAACCGTCTTGGCGCCCGCCTCCGCCCGGACGGACATATCGAGCCTCTGTGCTGCACGGACTGAAACTGTAACCCTCTTCGCAGCAGTAGCCGCTGCTGTACTCCGCGCCACCGCACACGCAGGCGCCGTTTGACACGATGCCCGACGTGCCGCCGCGCCCGTCTTCCACAGGCGAGTTCGGAGGATCGACCGGCTCCGACCCACCGGCGCCCCCCGAGGGCAGGGCGTTGCCCGTGGGCGTGCAGCCAACGAAAGACAGCATGAGAGCCAGCTCCAGCGTCGCCAATCTCACAACCATCACCTCAGTTTCCCATAGCACAGTGCTTCTGAACAGACGCTGCAAAGAGAGCTCTACCGGCAGGCTGCCCCAAGATGTCCTAGCCGACTCAACTGCTCTCGGCGCAGATAACGAACGACCTCCGGATCGATGGATGGAACCCGGTCGCGCGCCTTGCCGTAAGCAAACCCGATCATCTCGGCCATGCTGCCTACGAAGTATGGTCGCTCCGCAACCCGGTAGATCGAGCGCGCCAACTGGAAGACCGGATGGTAGCCGAGGTCGAAGTTTGCGCGCCCGCGCTTGAAGCGCGCCCTGAGCGGCCCGCCCGCACCTGTCCCTACAAGTCCGAAGTGTACGACTTTCAACTCTGGGAAGGTTCGGGTCTGCCATCCGTACATGCGGGCTGTTATCTCCATCGCAGCGTCTTCGCCGCCAAAACGAAGCGCGGGTAGACCCCCGGTCTGCTCGAAGCATTCCCGGCGCAGCAACTGTACGGCCCCGGCGACCGAGCTGAGATCCTTAATGCGCGGAACAATACGGCCATTGACGTGCTGCTCGATGTTGCCGCCTGCGATACCCAATCGAGGCGATTGCGAAAAACGATCGAGCAACCTTGCGAAATAGTCACGCTCGAACGAGACATCCGCATCCAGCACCCCGACGAAATCATAGTCGACATCGGTCAGGCAGCCGAAACCGCGACGAAGGGCATGAACCTTCGCGGCGAAACTGTGCCGCACCGGCTTGTCGACTCGGACGAATCGGAGGAAAGGATGCTGCCTGGCCCACTCGATCACGATCTCGTCGGTTCTGTCCGTCGAACCATCGCTAACAATCACCCACCTACGCGGAAGCGCGCTCTGGCTAGTTACTGCGCGGATGGTATCGGCGATATGATGTTCCTCGTTGTAGGCAGCTGTTACCAGCACATATGGATGTCGCGTCATGGTTCAATTACTAGTGTACTGGTAATCGCCGAGAGACGGTGACGTGGTGTTGCCCGTAGGTACGGGCTACAGCCCTCGCGCTAGGGAAGCAAAGAATCGAGGCTACGGCAATGTGAGGACTTAACTGGAGGCGTTGCGCATGCCCGGAACATTCTTCACAATGTGGGCTTGGAGCTAAGCAACGCACCCCCGATCAGGCTTGTATACGTTGTCGGCACGGGCCGAAGCGGCAGCACGACGCTTGGCGTCGCACTCGACAATGTGCGTGGGGTGTTCAACACAGGGGAACTCTTCGCATGGTTTCTATTCCGTGGAAAAGCTCCAAGCGAGGACGGGCGCACCGTTGACTTCTGGCAAGCGGTGAAAGACCAGCTTCCAGAGCTCAAGCCCTTTCAGGGCACGCGCTTCCATCGTCACGTTGAACACCACTCCTCCCTGTTGAAACCTACGCGTTGGTTCTCGGCGAAGGACCGCGCAGATCACCGCGAAGCCAACAAGAGGCTAATCGAGGCGATTGCGAAGCTCAGGGGCAGTACCGTGCTCGTCGATACTTCGCATTACCCACTTCGGCTTTGGAACCTGCTGGCCCTCGAGGGAGTTGAAGTCCATGCACTCCACTTGGTGCGCGACCCGAGAAGCGTCATCAACGCTCTTCAAAAGGACGTCCAACGCCATCGCCCGATGCATCCGGCGAAGGCGAACATCTATTGCTGGCTCGTCGCTCTGCTATCGGAGCTGGCACTCCTCCGCGTCCCCAGTGGCCGCAAGCTCCGAGTTCGCTACGAAGACTTTGCGGAGCGCCCGCTCCAGGAGATCGAGCGGGTAGTGAGACAGCTTGAACTGCGCGAGGGGCTGACGAGCCCTCGTGACCTTCCAACTGGAAGCATGTTCACGGGCAATCGCCTCCGCAAGAGCCAGAAGATCTCGATCTCGAGGCAGCCCTCGAAGCAGAAAATGAGTAACGCGTGGAGGGTCCTATCGACGATCCTTCAGGCCCCCCTCTTGCTTCGCTACGGGTATGGTCTTCGTTGGAAGCCATAATGATCGGCTCGTTTCAGGCAAATTCAGCACGCTGGCTGAAAGAGCAATCAGTCCGAGCTCTTTGAGCAGCTGCCAGAGCGCCTTCGATTGCGCGCAGGTCTAGCCGGCGAGATGCCTCCAGTGTCCCGATTTGCGGCCACCAAATACGCCAGCTCCCATGGCTTGGTCCGGATCCGCTGCATAATCCCTAAAGGTGCATTTATCTGTCGTCAAATGTAGAGACGCCTAAACACCTACACCCTTCAAGGCTAATAAAGAGCCGTAGGGGGTAGCCTAGTGTTTAGTCATTATATGGTCGTCCGAATGGCGGCACTCATCGGCATCTTCTCGTCTCTCAGCGCCTGCGCCGTCGGCGACATCGGAGGGCCCGCTGGGGAGCCGAGGGGTGGCACGTGCGAGGTGACGCGACGGATCCCTGGGACTATCTCCCGGCGCTGAAATGCGCCGAAGCCAGCCCTGACGTGGCGGCTCGCAACGGCTGGCACAGCAGCACTTCGAGCGTGCCCACGGACGGGGTGTTGCGCTTCGAGGTCAAGGCGCGTCCGACCGCTGCGAATCTCGACGGTCTGGTGGCCGTGGGGGCCGAGAGCATCGACGACTTCGACAAAGCGGCGATCGCGGTCCGCTTCGCCGACGACGGGTTGGTCGATGTGCGAGACGGTGCGCTTCTACGCGAGCAATATGGCCTACCCCTATGAGCCTGGGGTCTGGTACAGCATCGGCATCGTGGCCGACGTCGACACGCAGACCTACAATGTCGAGATCGGCCCGTGCGGGGAGCCGCGCGAGACGCTCGTGCAGGATGCGTCGTTTCGAGACGACACGGTTGAGCTGAGCACGTGGGCCGTCTGGTCCTCACAAACGGCGGCGCTTGAGGTGTCGACACCGGCGTGGATACCTTCGGGCGGCTGCGTGCCGGCAACATGCGAGTCCTCGGCCAAGAATGCGGTCAGCCTGGCAGATGGGTGCGGCGGCCCTTTGAATTGCGGGGGCTGCGAGGGCAACGAGCTCTGCGACAGCGGGATGTGCGTCGAAGAGCTGGTGACCACGCCGCCACCGCCGGCCTGCGTGCCCGACACCTGCGAGGGCTTGGGCATCGAGTGCGGGGTGAGAAGCGACGGCTGCGGGGACTATCGTGGCGTGCGGGGGCTGCGAGAGCGGCTCCTCGTGCAACAGCGGGATCTGCGTGCAGGACCCGGTGAGTTCCGCGCCGCCGCCACTGGCCTGCGAGCCGGACACCTGCGAGAGCCTGTACCGCGAGTGCGGGGTGGCGAGCGACGGGTGCGGGGGGGCGCTGAGCTGTGGCAGCCTGCCCAAGCGGTGAGAGCTGCACGAGCTGGGGAAGCTGCGTGGCGGACTCGTCGCCACCGCCGGCCTGCGTGCCTCACACCTGCCAGTCGCTCGGACGGGAATGCGGCTCAGTGGGCGACGGGTGCGGGGGGACGCTGAGCTGCGGGGGCTGCCAGAGCGGCTTCTCGTGCAACAGCGGCGCTTGCATTCAGGTTTCGAGCTGCGAGCCGGACACCTGCGATAGCCTATACCGCGAGTGCGGCGTGGCGAGCGACGGCTGCGGGGGGGCGCTGAGCTGTGGCACCTGCCCAAGCGGTGAGAACTGCACGGGCTGGGGCAGCTGCGTGGCGGACGCGACTCCGCCTCCAGCCTGCGTGCCCCACACGTGCCAGTCGCTCGACCGAGAATGTGGCTCGGTGAGCGATGGGTGCGGCGGCACCCTAAGTTGCGGCAACTGCGGAAGTGGGCAGATGTGCTCGAGCGGTCTTTGTATCGATGAGCCAGTCACGACCCCACCACCGTCAGGCATGCCGGAGCGGCCCTGGGCCCATAACACAGGTCCGAGCGACCCTGGGGCCCTAAGCCCGTCCGGGACGGTCAGAATCAAGACAGATGGAGCCGTGGTCGAGAATGTTGACGTGGACGGTTTGATTGAAATTGACGCCAATAATGTCACCCTTCGAAATTTTCGAATCGATGCTACGGGCACCTCCTATGGCATCAGAATATCATCGGCGGTCACTCTGGTATCGTTATCGAAGATGGCGAGATTGCCAACGCGATATCGGCTGGTGTTCTGGGCGCCGGGTTCACGGCTCGACGGCTCCATGTTCACGACAGTGGGGGCGACGGGTTCAAAGCCGGGGAGCTGGCGGACCGACTCTGGTGGAGTACTCCTTTATCGAGAAACTGGGGACGAAGGACGGCTCGCACGCGGACGGCAACCAGACCCGAGGTGGCTCGAACATCACGTTTCGTTACAACAACATCTGGATGCCGAGTCCAGGAACTTCCAACTACCCCGGATCTCCCTACAAATCGAACGCGGCGGCAATGCATTGTTGTGGGATTTCCGATTTGGTTTACGAGTACAACTGGCTCAATGGCGGGAACTACACTGTCTACTGTCAAACCAGTGGCGAGAATGTTTCCGGCATACGTGTACGCAACAATCTGTTTGGACGTGACTACAACTTCGGCGTGAAATCGGGGACGTGCGATGAGTGGTCGGGCAATCGCTGGAAAGATACGCTCGAGCCGATTTGACAGGCGTTGCCAGCAGCCCAAAGCCACAGACCTGTAACCGAGCGTTTGGGGTGTCTCGAGGTGCGGTGGGCGGGGCAGGTTCGGTCAGGTCCGAGGCCACGCGGAGCCACTAGGCTAGCTCTCCGAGGCTCGAAGTTGAACGAAGCCGCGCTCAGTTCACGGAACTGCACGCCCTTGCGCCCGTCGGCAGGATCCGCTTTCGTTTGCATCCTCAACGGGCCTAAGCGCGCACAGCACATACCGATCTGGCAAGACTTCTCGCCGCCAGGGTTCCGACACTTCCGCGACTTGCGGGATCCGCCGTCAGCGTTGGGGCACCCGAGCCCAAGCGAGCGGATGGAAGTCGACGCAGACGCCTACCCACTTAGGCGCCCGAACCGACCCAGCCGTGCGGCACCCCCGCGCACCTCAGATAGCGCGTCGCCGAGGAGGGGATGTCAAGTCCGTGCACTCGGCGGGTCGGTCGTTGGAAGCACCCCCACAGCGATCTCCCTGCTCCATCGCCTTGAGAAATCAACTTCATGCAGGACAGAGCACGATATTGTACGATATTCAGGTGAAGCTCGCCGAGCGAACAGCCAAAGAGACCCCGGCCGTGGTGTGCGGGGCAGATCCGGCGCATCGCATGGTCTGCGATTTCATAAGCTCTCAACCCGTGCACATAATTGGCACTAGGCCATCGTGAACGCAGTCCGTGAAATCGAGTTCGCGCAGTACGGAGCCACGAACGTTCACCCTATTGCGTGGATCCTTTTGCTGTTCACAACGGTCCTCGTGCTGCGCCCAAAACGCTCCTCAGCGATCTTGGGTGTGCTCGTCGTATCTGTGTTCATGCCGGCGGAGCAGCGTCTCGTCATCGCTGGGTTGGATTTCAGCATGCTTCGCATCATCACTATGATCGCGTGGACTCGCGTGTTTATAAAGGGAGAGCACCGTGGGTTAAGGCGAAGTCCGCTCGATCGCTGGGTCGTACTCTGGGTGCTTTTCGGTTCGCTTTTGTTCGTATTGCGCGTTGGTCCGAGCGGGATAGTGAACCGACTCGGAGTGTCGTTCGACGTGCTCGCCGCTTACTTTCTTGTGCGCATGCTTGTGCGTACACCAGGCGAGGTATCCATGGTGTGGCGGGAATTTGCGTGGCTCACAATAGCGCTCAGTCCTTTCTTACTGTACGAAACAGTTAGTCTCTATAACCCGTTTAGCATCTTCGACTATCCTGGGCTTGAAGATGTTGTGCGAGTGAGGGATGGGCGCTCGCGTGCACAGGGGCCGTTCTCTCACAATATCCTCGCGGGTACTTTTGGGAGCATGGTGCTCCCAGTGTTCATTGGAATGCGTGTCGGCTGGACGAGCTCGCGCCATCTTTTTGGGGGTGCCTGCATCGCTGCGACTGTGATCGTGCTGGCGGCCGGGTCTAGTGGTGCTGCTGTCGCTTGGGCGTTTGGCGTTTTCGGTTGGGGAATCTGGAGGCTGCGACGACGAGTGCCGGCGATGCTATGGGCATCCGTACTCATCGCTACAGTGATTCACTTTGTGCGCGAGCAGCCCGTCTGGCATGTGATCGGCCGACTGTCAGCGATCACTGGCGGAACTGGACACCATCGCTATCGCCTTATCGATGCGTTTTTCAGGCACTTCGGAGAATGGGTTCTCGTCGGCACAGACAACATGATGTATTGGGGATGGGGCCTCCAAGACGTGACGAACTACTACGTCTTGCAAGCCGTGAGTGGAGGCCTTGTCACTCTTGTCGTGTTCATCGTCATCCTGAGAGTAGGCTTTCGAGAGCTGCGACGCGGCAGGGAGAGCTTCGAAGAACTGGCCGGAGCGAAGAATCGATGGGCGCTACTCGCGTGGGGCTCATCTGTAGCGCTGGCGGTACACTGCGTATCGACCATGGCGTTAGTTATTTCGGCCAGATGCGTCAGTTGTTCCTCATT
>CAVWBW010000014.1:0-350174 GCA_963753395.1 uncultured delta proteobacterium
TAAGCGCGGAAAACGCGATGAACTGCATCTTCGAAGCCCACACTTCGAACGTGGATGCCGAGGGAAATTGGAGTTGGGTGCGCAGCCGATTCGTTTCTTCGGCCATGCTGTTCACGCTGACCGCCATCTTGCTCGTCTCTCTGGTGGTGGAAGCGCTGATCAGCACGGCAGGCGACCTCGTGCAGCGCTGGACCGGAGATCTCACGAAGTACGTCCTGGCGTTCGACTATCTGCTTTTCGACTTCGCCGCCACCAGCGTTCTGGTCGCATTGTTCTTTCGGTACCTCCCCGATGCGCTCTGAAATGGAAAATCATCTGGCCAGGTGCGGTTGCGACCGCGGGCCTCTTCACGGTGGGTCAGTACTTGATCGGGTTTCTGATCGGAAAAAGCGAGGCTGCCACTCTCTACGACGCCGCCGGCAGCGTCCTCGTGCTGATGCTCTGGGTCTTCTATGCGTCGTCTATCTTTCTCTTCGGTGCCACCTTCACCTTCACCCGTGCGCAGCTGCTGCGTCGGGAATCCACCCAGATCCCCCTTGGTTCCCCCTCATGATGGGGGATGCCAGCTCCGACGGCCAAGCCCAGACTCAAGAGGCCAAAATATGCCTAGAACCCAATTGATCGCGGTTATGTTCGTGCCCGTGTTGCTCGCCTCTTGCGGGAAAGTCGGCGCGAGGAAACTCGTGTCGACGCACACCGCCTACAACGACGCCGTTCAGCTCACGGCGACTCGAGAGGTGCTCACCAACATCGTCCGGGCCCGCTACTCCGATCCGATGCAGTTCGTAAAGGTTGCATCGATCAATGCGCAGTTCTCGGTGAGCGTCGGCGGCTCCGCTAACGTGGCCGGAGGCGCTGGGGCGGTCGCAGGCGGGGGGGCGGGGACCATCGGCTACAGCGACTCCCCGACCATCACCTACGTGCCCGCGTCGGACAACGCGTTCTACAAGTCGCTCCACAGCTTGTTGGCGCTGGACGAGGGAGTCGGTTTCATCCTCGGATACCGCTTCGCGCGTACGGACTCCGAGTGGCAGACCCTGAGCTTGCTCTTCACCTTCGGTGCAATCAACGGCGCGACCGATGTCATCGCTGGTCGCGGAAACGAGCTCTACAAGGCACGAATCAAGGCCCTCGGGCGACTCCTCGACCTCGGCGCCTCCTACCAACTGATCCCGGAATGGGATCCGGCGCTCTCGACCATCCCCAAGGCGAAGGTGACCGCCGAAGACGAGGTCGAAGCCTTCAAATGGGGGCTCTACTTCATCGAGGCAGAAGACGGAAAGAGCGTGAGGCTCGCGGATGACCTCGACATTCGGTCGAAGATGTTTCTCGAGGCGATGGTAGCCACGTTCACGTCACGCGTGGGCTCGAAACAGCCCCTCGACGCTGGGCCGCAGGTCGTGCTTCCGATTGGTGGAGGGTGACCCCGTGCGAAAGGTGAACATCGAGCTACGACGCGTCCGGATCAGCGTGCCCATCTCGGTGCTGCTGGCCTGCGCCAGTTCTTTCGCCGTTTCATCAGTCAAAGGGCAAGAAGCGCCGCCTCCGCCGCAAGCGCCTGCTCCGGAAGAGCCGAAAGAGATCTCCACCGCCGAGTTCGCGATCGAGGCCAGCGCAGTCGAGGACCGTCTCAAGCGCGTCCGAACACAGATCGCCCTGATCGACGTCCTCGAGGATGTGAAGGCGCAGCTCGAGGACATTTCATCTCAAGGTGCAGCCCTCAGCGACAAGCTCGAGCGGGCTTCGACGCGGCCCGCGATGAGCTCCGAGCTCAACTCCCTACGCTTTCAAGTCGAGGCGCTCGAAACCCGGAGCGAGGTTCAAGTCGCAAGGCTCAGCGAGTATGCCGGCGCGCTCGTGGAGCTCTCGAAGCAGAACGACGAGGACATCGAGGCCTGGGGTCGAGCGCTTCAGCAGGGCCGCAAACCATCCGTTCCGAAAGCCGTGCGAGACCGCACTGCGTCGATCCTGCAGGGACTTCGCGAGGGGCGAAAAGAGCTCCAGCGCGCGGTTGGAGAGGTGCTCGAGCTTCAGACCCACGCGCTCGACGTGAGTGATGCGATTCGCATCGCTGAGCAGAAGCTCGAGCTCGCACAACAAGAGCAGGCGAAGGGCATATTCGAGCCGCAGTTCCCGCCGCTCTGGCAGCCGACGACCGAGCTCGAAAGAGCTGCTGCAAGTCCAAGCGACGCAATCGGCTTTTCCTGGTCCGAAATCCGAAGCTACTCGAGGGACAAGCGCGGGGCGCTCCCCATCTTCCTGCTGTTCGTCCTTCTAGCTGCTTGGTTGCTCGTCTGGGCCCGTAAGACCATCCGGGCGCGGATTGAAACGCATGGCGAGGCAGCCTCGACTCTCTGGGAGCAGCAGGCAGCCGAAGCCCTACAGCGCCCTTGGGCAGCAGCGCTCTTGTTCGGCGTCGCAGCTTGGCGCGTCGTCGAACCCGACCGGACGGTCGAGATGGTCGTCCTCGTTTGGACCGTATCCCTGCCGCTCTGGTTCATCGTTTACAAAGCCATGGTGCCCGAGGCGTTCCTAAAAGCGTTGGTTGGGCTCGGCTTGCTCGGCGCCCTTCACGTCGTAGTCACCGTGATTTCCAGCGGCTCGCGCCTCGGGCGAATCCCGTTGCTCTTGGAGTTGGCGTTGGCGTTCGCAGGGTCGATTTGGCTCATTCGGTTCTTGCGCGGAGTGGATGTTCCAAAACGGGTTCGGGAAGGCCTGTGGTTCTCCGCCACGAGTCTGTGGGCCCGGTTTGCCCTGCTTGCCTCGATATTGGGTTTCGGCGCGGCCGCGCTCGGCTACGCGTATCTCGGCACCGAGGCCGCGCTGGTCACGATCGTCGGAACGATCGCGGGCACCGCCTGGATGTCCCTCGCGCGAATCGTCGAGTCCGTGATTTCGATCGCAGTACATGCGGGTAAGCTCGACGCGCTTCGCATGATTCGCGCAAACCGGGACCTCACGGCAAAGACCTTGAGCCGCCTGACGCGTCTGCTTGCCACCGGTCTCTTCATTTGGTCCTTGGCGGAGATGACGTCGGCCTGGCGTCCAGCGCAACGCGTCTTGGAGGCGGCGCTCTCAGCCGACCTCGGCCTTGGCTTCACCAAGCTCGGCTTGAGTGTCGGGGATCTCGTCGGCTTCTTCCTTGTGCTTTGGCTGAGCTGGCTGCTCGCGCGCTTCGTGAGCTTCGTCCTCGGGGAAGAAGTCTTTCCTCGCCTTCAAATGAAAGGGGGAGTCCCCTATGCGCTAACGACCTTCACCCGGTACGCGATCATAGCCATCGGCTTCATCGCCGCGATCTCGGTCATGGGTGTTCCGCTCGACAGGCTCACCGTCATCCTGAGCGCCCTCGGCGTGGGCATTGGTTTCGGCCTTCAAAAGTTCGTCAGCAACGTCGTGTCCGGATTCGTTCTTCTGACCGAGCGGCAGCTTCGGCTGCATGACGTCGTCCAGATGGACACAATGTTTGGCAAGGTCAGTCACATCGGCATTCGCTCCAGCATCATTCGCACCTTCGATGGGGCGGAGGTCATTACCCCGAATGACGACCTCATTGGCGCAAAGGTCGTCAACTGGACCCTCTCCGATCTCGAACGGCGAATCACCATGCCGTTGGGCGTCGCCTATGGAACGGACCCAAACCAAGTCCTCGGCATATTGAGGAGGCTCGCGGCCGAACATGAACGAGTCTTGAAGAGCCCCCCACCGGTCGCGCTCTTTCGTGGTTTCGGCGAGAGTTCTCTCGACTTTGAGCTGCGTTACTTCGTCGATGCATCGGACATCTTGGAGGTGCCGAGCGAGCTTCACGTGGCGGTCACCGAAGCGTTCGCCGAGGCGGGGATTGAGATCCCGTTCCCGCAGAGGGATTTGCACGTACGCAGTGTCGTGGAGGGACTCATTCCCGCTGACACGGGCGCCCAGCCCCGTCGCGACGAAGTCGTTTCGCGGGAGGGCACCGAGGAGTAGCCCAATGGTCAGACAGAACGACCGCACGTCGAAACGCGCCTTTTCGTTCTTGCAGCTCTTGCTCAATCTCGCCGAGACCGAGTTGCATGATCAGGGCCCGCTCGTCACGATCCCCAACTGAGTGCGCAGCGTCAGGGCACGCGGGCAAGCGAGCCGAGGGTGAGCGCGATGCTCACGATGAACTGGTAGTCGTTCTTCTTGGGAGCTGTTCCGTCCTCCCTTGCTGGGGGGTCCTCGGTGCGAAAGAAGACGAACTGCGTTTCGAAGTCGAAGAGATCCGAGATCTCAATGCTGAAAACGGCAGTGCCTCGATGGTTCGTGTTGCCGATCGTCGTGAAGACTATGTTCGAGCTCCAGTCGAGCTCGAGCTCCACGTCCCCGGTAATGTCGAAATCCCAGTAGCTGTGAACGGTAACAAAGCCATCGTTCTCCGGATTCTCTTCACTGATTTCCGTACTGAGATATCGCGTGAACTGGTATCCGAGCCCGGATTCGAAGTCCCAGTCGGCGTTCTTCGTGTCAAAGATGTGAATCCCACCCAGCGATGCGGGCGTAGCCCGAAACCGGATGTTCGCGAACCTGTCGTTGAAGAATTCCGCATAGGCTGGGACGAGGTAGAAGCGCTCCCAAATGAAAAGGATCACCGCGGCCCTCCCGAGGTGTCGATTGACGGTTTCTTCGCGATTGGCGTAACCAAAGGTGCCACGATAGTCCACGGCCGCGATCGTAAATCGATCGGCGCGAGCAAGGCCGAAGTCCGTATTCAACGAGCCCTGGTTCGTGTTCCCGGCGCTGCCCGAGAACCCAGCGGCCAGACGCATCGACCACCAGTCGCGTTCTCGAACGCCGCCCTCGACGATGGCGATTAGCTCACTCCTAGAAAACGTCTTCACGCCCTCCCCGGTCTCAACGATGACCTCGTCCTTGGTGACCATGGCCTTGCCCGTCGCGTCGGCTTTCCCCTTGAATACATAGGTGTTCACCTGACGAGAATGAAATTGGTCTACCTTGCTCCAGGCCTTCGTGATGATGTCGAGCTTGTCGCTGTCGAACTCGAAGTCCTTGTCGCGCATCCAGTTGAGGTCGCCTCTGAGCCACTCCCCCGAGGTGAGCCGAATCCAATCGTGGCTTTCATCAAACTCAATCGTGAACTCGTCCGGAAAGCCCGCTTCGGTCTTCTCCTCGACCTCCGGGTCCTGCGCGAGTGCCGAGCCGGCACAGAGCGAGATGGCCCCACTCACCGCAAGAACAAAGAGCGCGGTGACCTGCTTCGCAGTCCATCGGACGATCATCTCGTCGGGTCGCTCCGCTTCAGCCACCTGGTGATTGTGGGCTCGGATCGCAGACTGCGAATCCTCTTGAATAAGGGGAAAATAGGGGGTCGGTGCCTAGAAGAACCCGGACCATCGGGAAAAGAGCGGCACGGCCACGGTCCGCGCCGAGCCGTAGACCGACGCCATGCGAGGACTCAATCCATCACGAACGTGATGACCAAATAATGACCAGAGCCCAGGGCAATCAGGGGGATTCCAGGGTATTGCAGGGTACTCGAGTAAGAGCGCGGGTGGTGTGCTTAACATAGCGATACGCGGGAAAACCGAGTGTCCGCGTAGGGTTAGCGTATCGCTGCGCTTCGGGTTCGATTCCCACCGCCTCCACCATCGTCTTCTTCTTGGTCGCCCCAAGAGCTGCACTTCTGCGGTCTGGAGACGCCCCTTGTCCTCTACCCGTGACCAACGGCCCTCAGGTGCGAGTGGCCGTCACGAGGAACACCGGGTAGCGCTTTCCGTCGCGGTCCACCTCGACAGCGGTCGTGAAGTCGATGTCAGAGAACCCATGGGCCTCGAGCTGCCCACGCAAGGCGTTACGATCGAAGCCGAGATGGTAGACCCCGTCGGTGTCGGGAGGGTGGAAGCTGCCGTCCTCCGAGTCGAGATCCGCCAAAGCGACCTTCCCTCCCGGAGCGAGGTGCTCGGCGAACGCCTGCAGGAGGCGGCCGGTGTCCTCGACGTGGTGCATCGCCATGGCACTCACGATGAGGTCGATCTGGTGCGGGAGGGGCGTGGCAAGGATGTCGACGTGCATCGCGTCGACCTTGCCCTGGAGCTCGGGCTTGGCGGCAAGCTGCTCGAGCATCGCGGCAGAGACGTCCACCGCGTAGACGCGTCCCACGTGCGGCGCCACGTGCGCACAGATGAGGCCGGTCCCCGCCCCGAAGTCCATGACTATCATGTCGTCGCGCAGGGCGACCCGCTCGAGGAGGGCCCTGCCCACGCCCGCGGAGATCTGGACCGGCGCCGGCCTGTCGTCCCAGTCCCCTGCCTTCTGTTGGAAGAGGTCGTTCATGACGGCACTATAGCCACCTAGGCGTACGTAGTCTTCAGTCGGGCTTCTCGCCTCCGGACATCCCCAGACACCTCCACCAGACAGCTTGCAAAAGGTAGCGTTTGCATTAATATGTGAGCATGCCCAAGGACCAAGCACAGCTCGCAGCGCGAATCGACGTCCGGGTCAAAGAGGCTGTGGAGGAATATTGCCGCGCCAAGGGCCTCAAGATGAATCGATTCATCGAGACCGCGCTTTTGGATCGTCTCGAAGAAGTCGAGGATATCGAGGATGTGAAGCGACTCCGGACGGAACCGACGCGCGCGCTCAAAGACGTCCTGCGCGACCTGAAGCGCGATGGCCTCCTATAGCGTCGAGCTCACCCGCACTGCGGAAAAGCAACTCAGGCGAGTCGCCAAGCGGAACCGGAGTCGCCTGGTTGAAGCGATTCACGGACTGGCTGATAGACCCCGGCCCCACGGCGCCCGAAAGCTCCAAGGCTACGACGACGTATACCGCATCCGTGTGGGGCAGTATCGCGTCGTCTATGAGATCTTGGAGGATCGGGTGATCGTGATCGTTCTCAAGGTCGGCCACCGAAAGGACATCTACAAGTAGCAGGCCACGAACGACAGCACCGACAGCGAGTCTCTTGGGATCGGACCTCGCAATGACGGGAAAAGTTTAGTCGGCGTGTCCACGGCTCGTCGCGGTGACTCCGTGACCTAGGCGTGCCAGGGACAAGGATGGTGGCGCGAGGGAAAAAGCCGACGGCTCGCGGTTGGTCGCACGCCATCGCGGCGGTGATTGCGCTCGTCTTCAGCATCGCGATGGCAATGAAGACGTCGGCGAACGTTGAGCACATGCTCAGCGTCGTCGTTTTTGGCGCCAGCATGGTTCTGCTTTTTTCGATGAGCGCGGTTTACCATATGGGCCGTTACTCAGACGGGGTGCGCCTGATGCTTCGGGCCATCGACCTGTGCCTCCTCAAAACCTCGTCGAGGGCGCGATTGTCGACGTTTCCGCGCTTCGGGACAAGCTCGCCGCCCTTGATGATTCACTTGGTGTACGCCCTGCTCGCGACCGCCCGATCGAGCCTGAGGTCGCGACGCGAGCTCGCTCTCGAAAACCTCGCCTTACGACAGCAACTCGCGGTGCTGAAGCGCAGCAGCAAGCGCCCCAAACTGGCCAAGATGGACCGCGCATCCTGGGTTGCGCTTTCGCGTCTGTGGACAAACTGGCCACACGCCCTGATCCTCGAGAACCCCGAGACCGTGATCGGCTGGCATCGCAAAGGCTTCAAGCTCTTGTCGTGCCCACAGCCACGTTTCGCATCCTGTATGTGTTTGTCGTGCTCGAGCATGAGCGCCGAAGTAGGTCATCCGAGACCGGGACAAGATCTATGGCGCAGCCTTCGTTCGTCGAGCGCATGCGCTGGGAATCGAACAGATCCTCACCGCGCCGCGTTCCCCGTGGCAGAATCCGTACTGCGAGCGCGCGATTGGGACCCTTCGGCGGGAATGCCTGGACCACGTCATCGCCCTCCCAATGGTCGGCGGACTGCATCATCGCTACACGCGACGCGCTGCCTAGCGAGCGTCTTGGTCCCATGCGGCGTCGGGCATGAGGGTGACGTGCGCGCACTGCGCGGGGCACAGGCAGATGCCGTGCCTGGCGCGCGGATGTTGAGCCGTTGGCAACGCAGGTGAGGGCTCAGGCTCCGTCCGCTTGGTCGCCTTCGCGGACACGGCGCCTATGATCCCCCGACGGATGACGTTCTGAGGAACGACAATATTGGCTATATGATCGTACCTACTGAAATAGCATGCGCCTAAAGGCATCCAGCGTGATGCTGTCGGCGCGCCTCGAGGCTACATAGCCAACGTGATCGTGCTCCGCGGCATCAGGGTTGAGCTCGATGCTCCACAGGCCACGGATCTCGTTGGGTAGCAGGGAGTAGCGGATGTCTGTAATCTGATTCGGGTCGCCGGGTTCCACGGCAAGATAGTCGCTGGAAAACCAGCGAAAGCGCTCGATGTCTCGGGCTTGCTGGCTGTTGGGGTCGAGCCATGGAAAATCTCGCGCGACCACGAGCTTCGGCGTCGACCCTCCAGGAAACAGGGAAAGCTCTCTGCCGGTACGCACCGCGTCCACGTAGAACTCGGTTTCCGTCTCGTAGACGACCTTCCATAGGAGAATGTTGGCGAAGCTCGGCTTGGCTTCGAGTCGCAGCGGGCTGTGCCCACGGTGAACCGCGAGCTCTCGACCAAACGCCTCCGCTCGGTCTCGCTGTATCAGCCCTGCGACGAGATACATGGCCGCCCACAGCAAGGCGAGTCTTGCCCACCAGGCGGAGCGCCCGCCGAGGGACAGCCCTACCAGCAGGGCCAGGGGCAGTGTGAACAGCGGGTCGATGACAGACACGGTATTCCAGGCAAAGCGTTCTGAGCTGAACGGCCACAACAGGAGCGTTCCGTAGGTGGTGCAGGCATCGAGTAGTGCGTGGGTCGCATAGCCTGCGGTGCAATAAAGAAGGGTGCGTTGAAAGCTCAACCCGCGTCGGCCCGCCAGTAGCGGGTGCAATATGGCGGCACATAGCGCACCGCCGATCGGCACAAACAGAAGTGAGTGGGTGAACTGTCGGTGGTATTCCAGAAACAGTAGCGGGTCCGTCGACGAGCGGATCAAGACGTCCAGGTCCGGTGCCATGCCCGATAGCAGGCCCAGCAGAACGGCAATGCCTGCGTGCTCGCGCGGGGCGAGTGCGCGCGGTGCTGCGGCACCAAGTACGCCCTGGCTTACCGGGTCCATGGGCCTATGCGCTCTCCTCCGCCACCTCGATCCCAGCGAGGGCAAGGAGCTTTAGAGCGTTACTGGTTTGGACGATGCCGGGGCGGACGTGGTAGTCAAAGACCATCTCGCCGTCTCGTTCGATATCGGTGAAATGGACGTTATGAAGCCGGGTGGGATAGTCGGTCTCGAGAGCCGCAAGTTGGGTGTCGTGGGTTGCGACGAGACCGGTCGCGGCGCGATCGATCAGGTGCATGAGCACGGCCTTGGCGCCGAGATGTCGGGCTCGCTCGTTCGTGCCGCGAAGGAGCTCGTCTAGGAGAAAGAGCACCGGTGGGTCGGTCTCGAGGTTGCGGACGACCGTGCGCAGCTTGTTGAGCTCGGCGAGGAAGTAACTTGCGCCCTGTTGTAGAGAGTCGCGGGCACGCATGCTCGCGCGCAGCCGCAGATACGGGACCTGCATGCGGTCCGCACAGACAGGCCCCCCCGCAAGAGCGAGGGCGACGTTGAGGCCGACCGCGCGGAGGAGCGTGCTCTTCCCGGCCATGTTGGAGCCGGTGACGATGAGCGCGGTGCCGAGGCCGCGAAGCGCGACGTCGTTGGCAATGCGAGTGTCGGCTTGCAGTAAGGGGTGTTCGATCTGTGTTGCTAGTAGCGGCTCCGGGGAGCTGACAACCTCCGGCAGACGGGCCGCGGGGTCGAGCTCGAGCAAACAGGCGAGAGACGCCAGGGCCTCGAGGTCGGCGAGCGCCTCGAACCAGGCAGAGACGTGCTGTCCGGAGCGGCGGTTCCAGGCTTCGAGGCCTTGGAGCACGTTGAGGTCCCAGAGCAGCAGCGGGTTGACGAAGATGTGCGCGAGGGGTTGAGTGCGAAGGTCCGCAAAGCCGACCCAGCGCCGGAGGCCGCGAAGATGCGACGACGGAGGTCGTCCTCCGGGTGAGACTCGGGCCTGAAGATCGACGAGAAGCGGGCTTTCGAAGCCCGCCCTTTCGAGCTTGAGGAGCATTCCCTCGAACGCTTCGAGAGCGCCTCGACGAGCGGTGACGAGGTCGTAGACGCGGCGAAGTGGAGCACCAACGATCAACAGCAGTACAAACTGGCTCAGAAGGGTGAACGGCCAAATCCGGTACGGTGAAATCCCGGCAGCGCTGGCAGCGAGACTCGAGACTGTGAGCACGGGCAGTGCGATGGCTACCAGCTTGAGCCAAGGTCGAGCGTCAAAGAAGGAAGGCAGGTTCGTGAACTCGAGAAATCGACTTCCGTCGAGTTTCCCGTTGCCGGAGGGCACCGTGGCGGCGGCCTCGAGCTCGACGCGGAAGTCGACCTCCGTCGCGAGCTCCGCAACCGCCCTCTGTCGTTCGGCGATGTCGCCAAGGCTGCCGCATTCGCCAAGCCACTCCCGGAGACGCGCGTGGCCAAGGCGGGTTCCACTGACGTCGATCCGCTGGACCAAGGATCCTTGGCCCGCGACGTCGATATCCCAGGCATAGGCATGATCGGACGGATAGTCGCCCTCTGGGCTTTGCGGAAACTCGAGCCATATACCGTTGGTGCGGGCGACGTGACGCCCATGAATGTCGCGGCGAATGGTGGCCGCCTCGAGCGCCTTCAAGGCCCTGGTGTGAAGAATCAAGAACAGGATGAAGAGCAAGGCTGCTCCTACCCCGAGGCCCACCTGCAGCGAACTTTCCCCGATCGCGCCGCTCAAAAGGAGCACGAGGGCCGCGAAGAAGCTCACGAGTCGAGCGGTCGAGATTCGAGTGTCTGTGCGCCGGAGTGCGGCGATTTCGCCCTCGTAAGACTCGACCCGCTCCTGATGGAAATGCAACGCCAACATGGGCGCACGTAGCCGCAGTCGGGTCAGATTTCAACGATGTCCACGAGATCGGCCGTCGGCTCACCGCGCGGAGAGGCGTCGTTGACGCACCGCGAACAGAGCGCCAAGGGCCCGCGCATCGTCGTTCGTCGCGTCAAATCGTTGTCCCTCCTCAAAACCCCGTCGAGCGCACAATCGTTGACGTTTCCGCGCTTCGGAGAGTTTTCCGAATCCATGTTTTCACACGCAGCCGCGGCACGCGATCTCAGCTGCCTGGGAACGACACCGAAACCTTTGAGTTCCTCACCCGTGCGGCGCCCGGCCTCCCGCGTCCCAGTGTTGGGCGAGGCCGTCCGTGGTGCCCTACACCACCCTGAGCGCTCCCCAGACGTGGCGAACCCATTCGTAGTCGGTGATCGAGCCAGTATTTGGGACACGTGTCCGGGGGTGCTCTTCCAACTCGGGTTCACTCGGGTTTACCGCGGTCTCGACGAGCGCCCCTTTTTCTACAAATGGGGCTGAAGCGGGCCAAACAGGGCGAACCGACCCAGGTTCGATTCCTACCGCCTCCACCAAACAACTCGAACGATAGCGAACAGTGCACCAACGGAAAGATGGTCGTCGTCTTCGAGTAGCGTCGGTTCCCAAACCCGCGAAGAAGACAGCGACGTAGTCATAGAGGCGGATATGATACGTTCGTGGCGTGGACGAGCTGTTCGACTTCCTAGTGCTCATCGCGGAACGTCTCGAGCGCACTCACATCCCCTACATGCTGAGCGGCTCGGTCGCTTTGAGCGTGTACGCGCAGCCCCGGATGACTCGAGACGTTGATTTCGTGATCGAGATCGAAGAAGCGCAAGTCGGCCAATTCGTCGAGCTCTTCGAAGCGGATTGCTATATCGATCGCGAATCGGTGCTCGAAGCGGTGCGGACGCAAGGGATGTTCAACATCATTCACGAAGCCTGGATCGTCAAAGCAGACTTCGTCGTGCGAAAGGATGAGCCCTATCGGAAGACGGAGTTTGACCGACGGCGCACCGTATCCGTGGGTGGCAAGGCGTTCTCGATTGTCACCGCAGAGGACCTGCTTCTCTCGAAACTGCTTTGGGCACAGACGAGCCGATCTGAGCTGCAGCTTGGCGACGCCAGAAACCTGATCCTCTCAGAGAAGACTCTCGATTGGGCCTACATCGAGCGGTGGGCACAGAAGCTGGGCGTGGTAGATTTGCTCAGCGAGGTGAGAAGCGAGTATGACTGACACGGCGCCTGGGATGGAGAAGCGGTACCGCGAAATGCTGATGCGGCTCTTGCCAGAGCAGAGGCTTCTTCAGACCTGCAGGATGTTTGCCACCGCGAAGCGACTTGCCGAGAGCTCGATCCGAGCCAGCTCGGCTGGACCGATGGACGACGAAACCCTCCGCCGGGAGCTATTCCTCCGTCTGTACGGAAGAGAAGTCCGCGATCCACTCCGAAGAATGGTCCTCGAGGGACACGAGCCTCAGTGACCAAATAATCACCAGAGCCCAGGGCAATCAGGGGGATTCCAGGGTGTTGCAGGGTACGGGAGTAAGAGGTCGGGCTGCATGCCTTTGAAAGCGATACGCGGGAAAACCGAGTGTCCGCGTAGGGTTAGCGTATCGCTGCGCTTCGGGTTCGATTCCCACCGCCTCCACCAAACAAGCGCAATGATTGCCGCGGGTTAGCGTTCTGAGAAACGCATATGTCATAAGAAATGTCATAAATCCGCCCCGGCAACCGGTCTGAATCGACCTTCAGGCAGCTCACCGCCTCGCAGAGAGCGGGCCACTCCCAAGACGTGTAGACGTCGATGATCGCGCCGCGCGCGTTGTGCGTGATCTGCTCGAGGACATCGCGTCGGGCACCGTTGCACCGCGTTGCCGAGATCATGAACCTTCGTAGCGCGTGTGATCCCTTGTTCGGGATGCCGATCAGCTCCGCGTCGCGCTTGTGCGACTTCGTGGCCTGCGACTGTGTGCGCGCGGCCATGGTTCTCGGGTCGGGCACGATGAAGTCGTCCGGGCCGGGGGGACGGCCGTAGACCGCCTCGAAGCCCTGCCCTTGCCAGCACCAAAGAATCTTCTCGAGCTCGGGATGCACCGGCACCGTGCGCTCTTTGGCGTCGCCGCTCTTGGCCGTCTTCAACGGCTGATCGTTGTACTGAGTGTGGACGCGCAAAGAGCCGAGAGGCTCGACGTTGGGCACCCAGTCCCGCCAGCGCCGGCCGCAGGTTTCGCCGATCCTCATCCCGGTGAAGAACTGAAGCGCAAAGACGACCCGGCGGTCCCAGCCGATCCGCGGGTCGGTGACTAGAGCCAGAGACTCGTCACGCGTGTAGGTCTGACCACCCCCTGAGCCCATGGATGGGAGGCCATCTCGGGGCGTCTGCGAGACGGGATTGACCTCGACGGCGCCCTCCAGGACGGCGAGCCGAAAAATCGAAGACACGATCCCGATGCAGTTGCGCACCGACTTCGGCGAGATTTCACCGCGGGCGACCAGCGTCTCGCGGAGCTCCAATACATCGAGCGGCTTGATCTCGCCCACAGGCATGGAGCCGATCCGCGGCGACACATGGCGCCGGTAGCTCGAGTACTCGCGATCGGCGTTTCGCTTTCCGATTCGCCGCTGGCGTGCGTGCCAACGCTCGGCGTAGGTGTCGGGGTGGACGCGCGGGCTTGCGTCGCGAGATACCCATTTCCGCACGGCGTCCGCGCTGACGTCAAGCCGCGCTGCCAGCTCCTTCGTAGAAAGCAGCTCGGGGATCCGCTCGTAGCGCTCCACCGCCTCGCTGACGGCATCACGAATGATCTCTCGCAGGTCGGTTCTGGTCGTGACAATCAGATTCAGGGAGTCGCTCATCTCTTCGGGTCCAGGTCGCGGTCGGGGTCCATCATCCTGTCGATTTGTTCTGGGGTGAGCCCGGGCGGGCGTGTGCGCGGGGGCGGATATCGCTTGCCCTGGCCCAGGACGCTGACGGCTCTTCCAGGTGTGGCCTCGGGCGCATTCGGAGCCTTGCGTCTCGGAGCCGAAGCGCTCTCGCAATGCTCCTGGCAGTAGCGAAGAAACGACCGATCGGAGCCTGGAAACGGAACGCTCTTATCGGAGTAGATTCGCCACACGCTCCTCACGGAAAAAACGCAGCCTTCAACCACGCCTCGATGTCCTCGAGTCGCTCTAGGAAGTAGGGATACGGCGTTTTCTTGGCAGCCTTGCGCCGCAGCCCGGCCAAATTAGATCTCTCATCGTCGACCATCACTCTTGTTATCGGTTTTGCCCCCCCAAATGTTGTCCGGGCGGAGCATTCTTTTTTCCCGCGATAGAAACGACCAGGAGTTCTGGCGGTCCCAGACGTGGTGGCACGCGTTGGCGCGCCTTGTCGCACGCTGTCGTTTGGCTTGGCCCTGTGTGTCGATCGCCGACCAAGCTCGGCGAGCTCTGCCCGATGCTGTCAAGGCGGGACAGAGTTGGACAATCTTGGTCAGCATTCGCCAGCGCGTGAAGCGAAGTGACAGAGTTGGTAAAGCGTTGGACACTCGTTGACCATTTTGAGTCAAGCTCTGTTCGGGCAAGGGATAGTTTTGTCTGCCAACAAAACTGCACGGCCGTCGCCTCGGGTCTTCGGCCCGAGCTCGGCCGTGGTTCCCACGCTCAACGCCTTCGGCTTATTCGCTCGAGCGTGCTAGCGGTCTTTCCGAGCGAGTGTGCTACATTCTGGTCATGGCCGAGCCCGCCACCAAGGAACGCATTCTCAAGGCCGTCGAGGAGCTTCCGGATGATGTCACGCTGGACGAAGCAATCGAGAAGCTTTGTTTCTTGGCCAAGGTCGAGCGCGGCTTGAAGCAGGCGAGCGAAGGAAAGACAGTCCCCCACGACGAGGTCAAGGAACGCTTGCTCGGGTGACCAAGCTTCGATGGACGACCCAGGCGGTCGAAGACGTGGAAGCGATCCGGAAGTTCATAGCGAACGATTCTGATGCCTATGCAGACCTCGTCGTCGCACGGCTGCTCGAAGCCGTTGGGCGGCTCGAGCTCTTTCCCCGATCGGGTCGAATCGTACCCGAGCTCGCTGACCCGCAGCTCCGCGAGATCATCGAATCTCCCTAACGAATTGTGTACCGTGTCCTCGACGAGAGCATCGAGATCCTGACGGTGTTTCGCGCCTCCCGCCTCTTCCGGTCAGCGTTCGAAGACTAGGTCACTCAACAGGACCCCACCCCTGACGTTCTGCTGCGCCGTGACGTCTTGCATCCACCCGAACGTGAGGCCGGGCTCCTCGGCGCGGGTGCGCTGCCCGTTCCAATCGCCCGACTCCATACCCTTCGATGGGAGCGACCCATCGGCCATGGCGGGAGTCACGAAGACGCACACGAAGGTCAGCGAGAACAAACTCAGGGCGATGAACAGTCGCATGATTCGGACGCTACCCTTTTTTGTGCTGGGGTTTGGCGAGTGGCTCGCAGGGGCGCGGCGACAGCCTCGACGAGATTTCGGCACAAGCGAAAGTTCGCCTATCCGGATTGCGTCCGCGCAAACATCGGTGCGAGGCCCAGCGCTGATCTCGGGTTGGTTCTAGGCTTCTGGCTCCATGACGCAATTCGGATAGACGACAGACCGCCGGGCGCTAGCGTGCTGAACGGAGTTGTCGTACGGGACGTTCGGGACGACCGACTCGCTATCGGCTGCGACCCATTTGAAAAGGAGCAGGTTATATGAGTCAGATTAGATTTCTTACGCTGTGCGCTTTGGCCGTGTCCGCGGCTCTCCCAGGGTGCACCACCCAGTGCGCGTACGGCGCTTACGGCACGGTTTGCTACAGCACCGGCTACTACTACGACAGCCTCATTTCTGGCATTGACTACGAAACGAGCCTGGACGGCGAAGTCATCAGGACCGGAGTCACCGGCGAAAACGAAGATCCGGGCCGCTTCCTCTTCATCGAGGGCGCCACGGTTTCGTTTTCCCTAGGCGGGACCGACCTTGGGGAGACCGCTGCGAAAGAACGGATCACTCCGTTTGACCTCGCGGGGATCGTCGAAGAGGTGATCGGTGAGTGCGATGGGAGCGCTAGCTTGCCCGATGACGGAAGCGCGTTTCGAATCGTGCACAATATGGCGGCGCTTCTTCAGACACTAGACACCGACGGAGATCCGGCGGGCACGATCGACATCCGCCCGGAGGTCGCAGCGTTGTTCGAGAACGTGACCATCGACTTCGACCAACCGTGGGAGGTCTTTCGAGCCGATCCCGATCTGCAGGGCGTCCTCGACGCGGCCAACGACGGCGACCTGTTTCCAGAGACACGCACGCTCCGCGAGCGTGTAGCGGCGCTAGTGGCTCTCTATCAAGGCATCGGCCTCTGCCCATAGGCCCCCCCTGCCCGGCGCTGGAACGAGCATCGGCGTCGAAAGGACGAAAGCTCAAAGACGTTTCGCCCCGAGCTGCTAGCCCGCCCCGGTGTGCTCTAGGACGACAACTACCACGGCCACCGCGAATCCAATGATCGTCGCCAGGCCCGCGAGCTTGCCTGCGCGCTCGTAGGCTTCCGGGATCATCGTGTTGGCCAACATCATGAGGATTGCGCCACCCGCAAACGCTTGAACGAAGGCCAGCACGAAGTTGGATGCATCGCCGAGCAAAGCATAACCCGCACCCGATGCGACACCACAGACGAGCGCGATCCCAGACCAAAGCAGAAATACCTTCCCACGGCTCCATCCCCCCGCCCTCATGCCCGCAGTGCTCGCCACGGCCTCGGGAAGGTTCGACATGAACACGGCAACCAGCATCGCCACGCTGACGCTGCCGCCTTGCAAGACGCCAAGTCCGATCACGACCGACTCGGGAATGCCGTCGAGAATGATCCCGAGGACGAGGGGGGCGACCAACGACGACTGAGCAGCCGAGCCCGCTCCTGCGTCCCCTCCCCCACCCATGCGCGCGATCAGCATGTCGGCAAAGAAGAACGTCAATGCCCCCGCAAAGAAACCCAACGCGGGAAACCCGCTCATTTTGGCGAGGTGAACCGCCTCATACACGAGCTCGTACGCGACTGCGGAGACCAGCACGCCTGCCCCGAACCCCATGATGAGGCCCAACGTCCGCTTGCCGACGGTCATCCACGACGCGATCAGCCCTCCAACGATCAATGAGGACGCCGCCACCAAGCCCCAGAGAAATGCACTGGCCATCGTCCGTACGATGCACGGTCTTTGGCTTGAGTTTCAAGGGGAAAGCAAAGAACAGAGTGAGCTTGCCGTGTTGCAGTCCCAGCCCCGTGAACGCTCCGTCAATCAGCAAGATCACATGGGTCCTGTGCGGCGCTGTGCCTCCTCAAAACCTCGTCGAGGGCGCGATTGTTGACGTATCCGCGCTTCGGGACAAGCTCGCCGCCCTTGATGATTCACTTGGTGTACGCCCTGCTCGCGACCGTCGGGACGGCGAACTCCTACCGCTTGCCAACGACGAAGATTTCGATCACCGCGTCGGTGTCCCCATGCTGGTCCGTGTCATGATGGCCAGGTTCACCAATGCCGCCACGTTCGCCCCGGCCCGGAACGCTCAGTGACTACATAGTGACCAGAGCTCAGGGCAGGTCGCAGGATTCCAGGGTACCTCAGGGTACGTGAGTAACAGCGCGGGTTCCGTGCGTTTCATAGCGATACGCAGGAAAACCGAGTGTCCGCGTAGGGTTAGCGTATCGCTGCGCTTGGGGTTCGATTTCCACCGCCTCCACCGATAACAATCCGAGATCGCGTCGCCTTGATGATTTCGGGTGGCGACATCGCTGCAAGAAACTTGGTTCGAACTCTGCCCGTCACCCTGCCTCAGCGAGGTCCCGTTCGGCGTGCCAGAGGTCCCAGTCCATTTGCAGACCAAGCCAGAACTGAGGTGAGTTCTTGAACACCCGCGAAAGACGAACCGCGGTTTCTGCCGTGATTCCCCTCTTGCCTTTGATGATCAAGTTGACGCTTTGGACGCTCAGGCTGAGCTCTTCGGCTAGCGCGCGCTGCGTCATTTCCATCGGCACGAGAAACTCTTCGAGCAGCATCTCGCCGGGAGAGGTTGGGGGTCGGTGCTTTGGAATCATTGCTTCTTCCTAGTGATAGTCGAGGACCTGGACGTCATACGCGTCCCCATCTCGGAATGCGAATACGACCCGATACTGGTCGTTGACGCGGATCGAATGAAGTCCCTCGAGGTCCCCGTGCAGCTTTTCCAGTCGGTTGTTCGGTGGAACCCGAAGGTCTCGGAGCGAGGCGGCACGATTGAGCAGATCGAGCTTGCGCTGAACGACCTTCCAAATTGATTTCGGAATCCGACGAGCATCTTTCGAGTTCTTCCCGTGATAGAGGTCCTCAGTGACCTTGTCAGCAAAGCCTCGAATCACGCAGAAGATCGTACACTGATTACTGCATTAATGCAATGCATTAACTCACTAATCTTGCATCAAGGTTGCTTCTTGGAACCTGCCAGTAAACGCAGGACGGCGTGCGCCAGCTGTCGCGACTCTGCATGACGAGATCTGGACAAGACTGCACGTGCGAGCGTGCCGAGGGTCTCGGCGCTGGGCGTCTCTCCCACGTCCGCCCTTCCCTGCGTCGTCTCAGGTTCGATTTTGCCAGTTGGCAAAGCGTTTTCCCGAAAGTGCTTTTCCTCGTGTTTTGATTCCGGTAGCTCGGGATTGGGTTTCCTGTGATGACCTGTAGTTGCCTGGATCGACGCGAAATGCGCTGTTTTCGATTCCCACCGCCTCCACCAAACAAGCGCAATGATTGTCGACGAAATCCCCACAATCCAAACGACTTAGACAATGAAACAGTTACCCATGCGCCCGGTCTAGAACGTTACCGATGCCCCCGGCCGTACAGATGAGAGCCGAGTTTCGCAGAACTAAACGTTATGTCGCGTAGAGCGCGAAGCTGAAAGGGCGTTTGTAGTTACTACCTGCAGCTGCGCGGTGGTCGACTCACAGCGGGTGCCCTACGACGCCCGACGACGAGCCGTGCACGTCGCAGCTCAGGTCGAACCCTGTGTCAACTCGTCCCGGGTCTCCCGCCGCGACTCGCGAAGCAGGTGGCGCCCAAAGCCCCACATGACCCAGAGGTGAACGATCGCCTGCGAGAGGTTGTAGAGGAACCAGGGCAGGCGCGGGGTGAAGTCGTGCACCGCGGCTATGACCGTGCGGTCGTCAAGGATCTCGCGGAACTCGAGCCTTCCGGGGAGCTCCTCGTTCGGCTTAGCGAGGGCGCCCCCGGTGACCGTGAAGAGCTGGCGGTCGTCGGCCGACTCCTCCGGCTCGAGCCGTAGCTGGAGGAGCGTCAAGCCGAGGAGCGCGACTTGGAAGCGGACCAGGCGCCCGATGACCACCACCTTCATGAAGGGCCAGCCGAAGCGGGGCAGCCACTGCATGTACTCGGCGGCGACCCAGGCCGCCTGGCGGCTCGGCGGGAGCGCCAGCCGCTGCACGGAGCGGGCGACGCTGGTGACGCGGATCACGGCGTCGTCCTTGTTGCGGACCGTCTCGCGCGGGTTCGGGCGCGTGCGACCGCTGGGCTCGAGGGACTTGGCGAGCGCGTCGTCGAAGGACTCGAGCTGGGGCTCGAGGTGCCGTTGCAGAGGGTTGTCGTGCACAGTCATGTCGTGTCGGAGGCTCTCGATCAGCGGCCCCGTGAGGGCGCTCGAGGCGCCGGTGATCATGGAGACCCAGCGGCGGGAGAGCCACACCGGGATGACCGGTACGTCGATGAGGAAGCGCCGTCGCCCGAGGGTCGCCGCGGTCTTCTCGATCATGTCCCGGTAGGTCATGACCTCAGGTCCGCCGATGTCGAAGACCTGCCCGTAGGCTTCCTCGTTGCCGAGGCACGCCTCGAAGGCGCGGATGACGTCCGCGATGCTGATCGGCTGCGTGCGCGACTGGCACCACGCGGGGAGCGTCATCGCGGGCAGGCGCCCGACGAGTTTGACCAGCATCTCGAGCGAGGAGCCGCCCGGGCCGGCGATGAGCGCGGCGCGCAGCGAGGTCACCGGCACGCCGGTGCTGCCGAGGACCCGCTCGACCTCGAGGCGGCTGCGCAGGTGCTTCGACAGCTTCGACTCATCTCCGTCGGGGATGAGCCCGCCGAGGTAGATGATCTGCCGCAGGCCGTGCTGCTTGGCGGCGCGGGCAAAGTTGTCCGCGAGGATGAGGTCCAAGTCCTCGAAGTTTCCCTGGCTGAGACGGGAGGAGGGAAGCATCGAGTGCACGAGATAGATCCCGACGTCCGCTCCCTCCATCGCGTCGGTGACGGAGCTCAGAGAGAACAGGTCACAGTGGCGCCAGCGCTCGCCCGGGGTGCCCGGGGCGAGCGCGGCCACGTTCGGGGAGCGCGTCAGGCCCGTGATCTCGTGCCGGTCCCGGAGCGCACGCCGCAGCGCGGTGCCGACGAAGCCGGAGGCACCCGCCATGGCGATGTGCAGCTGCTCTGGGTTCTTCGCGGCCTCGAACACACACGAATCCTAGGTCCGGAGCGCCGCGGCGGGAGGGGGCATGGCATACTCGAGGGAAAGACCCTTTCACATAGGCTCTGTTAGCCCATCAGGATTAAGAGAAGCGGCGAGTGTCAAAACCACGCGTTCGTGTCCGGTGGCTCTGCTAAGCACGGATGTACGCTTCGAAATGGGGACCACGGGGCAGGGCTGCTTGCAGCGGGCAGGGCGGAGAGCGGCCTAGAGCACCTGGTGAATCGGGGGGAACGTCACCGTGGGGCAAGACGGCAGATGGCTTGAGAGGGCGTCGGTAGGCATCGCGCAGGGTCGCCGTTCTAAGGACCTGGAGGCGGCAACCGGTCGGCGAAGCGGTCGCGGACGATGCGCTTTTCACGCTTGCTCTTGGCAGAGCGGACGAGCTCCTCCTCGCGCTGTTGTTGGCGCTTGCGGATTTCGGTAAGGGCGCCGCCTAAAAGCTCTCTTAGCCCATCGGGCTCACGCTGAGCGCCGAATTTCGCGGTACTAACTCGTTATGTCGCCTGACGCGCGAACCGGAAAGGGCGTTTGAAGTTACTATGCGCCGCGCGAAAGCGCGCGACGGATATCTCGTTCGATGGTCTTCAGAGGGGGATGTCCCGCGTCACCCCGACGATTCCGGTTTTCAGGCCCCCACGGCCAGCACCCACTCAGCGATCAGCGCGCCCCCAGGCCTAGACGACGAAGGAGCGATGCGAGTTGGTCCCGCGTAGCCCATACAACCGACGACACTGCGACCAGCAGAACGGCCGCGGGTATCATCTGCTCAAGCGGACCACCGGATAGAACATGGACGCAAAGGGCTCCAACCATGGTAACGGCCAGGGTTGCCGCACCGAAAAACCGGCTGTTCCGTGCGAGCAATAGGAGGCCAGCTCCGACCTCAATTACGCCGGTGAAATACATGAACCACGGGGGCAAACCGAACTGCTGGAACTGCACGACGTAGGTTTCCGCTCCAGCCAGCTTTCTGCCACCGTCCGCCACAAAGGCGAGGGCGAGCACGGCGGATCCGATTGCAAGTGCAACGGATTTCTTGTTCTCAGGTTCGTTCATGGTTGTCATCCCTCTTCCCTCTTTAGGGCTGTGAACAAGACAGTGGGGAAAAAAGGGCTACTGCTTTGCATTGATGCAACGAAGGACACGTGCTCGGAGTGGTGACCAAAGCTCAAAAGCGACCGGGCGCAGCACCTGCACGTCACTGACGGACAGCACGCCGACGTGTCGGCTGAGGAGCCTCGAGAGGCGTGCCTCCTCAAAACCTCGTCGAGGGCGCGATTGTCGACGTTTCCGCGCTTCGGGACAAGCTCGCCGCCCTTGATGATTCACTTGCTGTACGCCCTGCTCGCGACCGCCCGATCGAGCCTGAGGTCGCGACGCGAGCTCGCTCTCGAACACCTCGCCTTACGACAGCAACTCGCGGTGCTGAAGCGCAGCAGCAAGCGCCCCAAACTGGCCAAGATGGACCGCGCATCCTGGGTTGCGCTTTCGCGTCTGTGGACAAACTGGCCACACGCCCTGATCCTCGAGAACCCCGAGACCGTGATCGGCTGGCATCGCAAAGGCTTCAAGCTCTTGTCGTGCCCACAGCCACGTTTCGCATCCTGTATGTGTTTGTCGTGCTCGAGCATGAGCGCCGACGCGTCGTGCACTTCAACGTCACCGAGGGTTCGTCCGCGCAATGGACAGGCCAGCAGTTGGTCAACGCCTTTCCCTACAACTCAGCGCCGAAGTATGTCATCCGAGACCGAGACAAGATCTATGGCGCGAGCCTTCGTTCGTCGAGCGCATGCGCTGGGAATCAAGCAGATCCTCACCGCGCCGCGGTCGCCGTGGCAGAACCCGTACTGCGAGCGCGTTTCGAGCCGTCACCGACGCACGTGAGAACCCGAGCTCCATCCGCTTGGTCGCCTCCGCGATCATCGCAGCTCACATCTCGCAACGGACGAGGTTTTGAGGAACGAAAACCAGAGGACCCCGCTCAGCATGAGTGCCCCGGCACGGAAAACTTGCCGATGATGCCCCGGCCGCCAACCAGGGTGAGGTTGTTATCGGGCCTCTCCGTAGCGAGATCTCTTGCTCGAGGTCTAGAAAGACCGATCGCTCTTGACGCGGCTGACGGAGTCGAAGGCGGTCGACCCGCCGGCGACGAAGTGGAACAGGCGATGCAGGGCAATCTCGGAGCCGCCTGCTTCAATCACCGTGGTCATTCGAACGTCGCTCGCCGTCAGGCCCGAAAACGACAATGACAACGAGAACGACGCTCCGGCAGCCTCAGGCTCGGTGACCAGCCCGCTGTCGATGATGAGTTGGGTTGCAAGCGGGCTCAAGGAACCTGCGTATTGACCTACGGGAACCGTGCCCGCAGGGCTACCCACGCTCGGGGTAATCGTGGCTGTAGGGTGATCGTGAGTGGAGCTCACAACGCTGATCGTGCTGAGATCGAGGTTCCCAATGCCCGTATTGATAATGACCCCGGTTGAGCCAACCGCAGCGGTGTTCGTCGAAAAAGTGAATTCGGAAACATAAGCCATCTCGAAGCTCGCCGCCGAATCACAAACTGAATCTCCGTTGCTGTCGTTTGGATTGTCGGCGGGGCAAACATCACAGGCGTCGGCTACGTCGTCGCCGTCGGTGTCGAGCAAATCCGAGCCCACCATGCAGTCATCGCAACCGTCCGGCACTCCGTCGCCGTCCGAGTCGCTGAGATCGTCGCTTCCTGCGCACGCGTCGCAGTCGTCCGGGATTCCATCCATGTCGTCATCGGCGCTGTCATCGCCGGCGGGGCACACGTCACAAGCGTCGCCCACGCCGTCACTGTCAGTGTCGACCGAATCAGCCCCGAAGGAGCACTGGTCACAGCCGTTTGGCACTCCGTCTCCATCGGTGTCCATCGTATCGTCCTGGCCGTCGCACACGTCGCAAGCATCCGGCACGCCATCCGCATCAGCGTCATCCGCATCGTTGCCGGTTGGGCAAACGTCCAGCGCGAGACAAACTCCATCGCCGTCGTCGTCGCTACAGCCGCCATTGGACGATCCGTCGCTGCATCCGACTACCAAGCTCAGTGCGCACGCGACCACGAAGAACAGAAAGTGACGATTTCCCATGAGTGGAGCCTACACCCAGCGTCCCCGGCAAGGCATTTTTTGGCGCTAGCGACCACACCCGGGCTGGCGGCGCGGTGCGCGCACGCGGCACTTCTTGAACGAAATCAGAGCTGGCGGCCGCCGACGCTTGGCGGTGAAACGCCAACCCGGGTCCGTTCGCCTGCGCTTAGGACTACAGCTTTGGCAATCTCGATGGCGCTTGGCCGGTGATGCACTTGTGCTGGCGCACCTGCGGCTCTGACTTGTCCTTCGACCCGTCCCTCGAGTTTGATGGAGTGCAGCTCGACCCGCCTGTCGAGTTGTGCCTCCTCAGAACCCCGTCGATGGCGCAATCGTTGGTGTTTCCGTACTCAACGTTTTGAGGGACGACAGCACCGACAGCGAGTTTCTTGGGATCGAACCTCGCAACGGCGGGAAAAATTTAGTCAGCGTGTTCACGGCTCGTCGCGGTGACTCCGTGACCTAAGCGTGCCAGGGACAAGGATGGTGGCGCGAGGGAAAAAGCCGACGGCTCGCGGTTGGTCGCACGCCATCGCGGCGGTGATTGCGCTCGTCTTCAGCATCGCGATGGCAATGAAGACGTCGGCGAACGTTGAGCACATGCTCAGCGTCGTCGTTTTTGGCGCCAGCATGGTTCTGCTTTTTTCGATGAGCGCAGTTTACCATATAGGCCGTTACTCAGACGGGGTGCGCCTGACGCTTCGGGCCATCGATCACTCAAACATTTATCTTCTCATCGCGGGGACGTACACGCCAATCATCGTGATCGGTCTTGAAGGATGGCAGAAGACCATAAGTCTTTGGTTAAATCTGGATCCTCGCGGTTACGGGCGTTGTCTTCTCGGTCTTCGTGCGAGAGTCACCGCGTTGGGTTCGATTCGGCCTTTACATCGCGATGGGTTGGTTCTCGCTCTTCATCATTCCAGCCCTGAACAAAACGAGCGGCTCAGAACCGGTCGCCCTCATGGTCTGCGGCGGCGTACTCTACTCCGTAGGCGCGATCGTCTACGCAACCAAAAAACCCGATCCCTGGCCCGACACGTTCGGTTTCCACGAAATCTTCCACGCGTTTGTCATCGCAGGTTGCGCGTGTTTTGCAGCGACGATTTGGATCTGGCTCTCTTAGCCCATTGGTACCATTTCGGAAGCGCAAGTGCGCGGTTGTGCCTCCTCAGAACCCCATCTCATCTCTCTTGGACTCGAAACAGGGTCTTTGGATCGACCAACCCCTACCCCGTTGAAGTCAAACCACGCGCAGCACGCCCCAGGCGCGACGAACGTCCGCCAGCCACTCATCCGGGCGCTGCAAGCTGGGGACACGTGTCCCGACTTGATCCGCCAACTTGGATTCACTGGGGTTTAGCGGGGTGTCAGCATCGAGACCCTTCGGCGCACTCGCTATTGAATCATGCGAAACACAGCGATCCGAAGCAGGTTCGATTCCCACCGCCTCCACCAATAAGCCGCTGCAATAGCAGGGTGCCGTAGGCCTCGGCCATTTGGCGGTGCGGGTCAGCCCTCGATATTGATGGCCATCGTCGGGCAATACGCCGCTGTGCGCTCGACGTCTCAATTCAACGCCAACTTCGATCAGATCTCTGGGATGGGCTCTAGCTCTATCGTTCAAGTGTCATCGGGACCATGCTGGGCCTGCAGGGTGGCTATCATCCGCTGCATGTAGGCAACGACGAGCGCGGTGCTCCAGCCGAACATGATGGTTCCGTTTGCGGCCTCGAACGACGCAAGCAAGCGCCAGTCGGTCCCGAGCGTGACGTCTCCGTAGCCAAGCGTCGTAAACGTAACCATGGAGAAGTACATCGCAGTTTCAGGGTCGGAGATCGCGCCCACCTGTATGTATGCGTAAGCCCAAAGCGTGGCGTCCGCGACCGAGACGAGAAACATGAGCAAGATCAGAAGCGAGATGACCAACCCCCGCCCAATGTGAGTACCGTAGGCGCGGCCGAGCCTGGAAAGGCTGCGCATTGCCACGACCGTGCATGCGCCGTGCGCGAGTGTCGTTGCGACGACCAGAGCTGAGCCAACTACGATTTGGTGCCACATGACATTCACTTCCGAAGATGGGACTCGAGCTCGCGAACACGAGCGTCAGCGTCGGCCTCTAAGAATGGGTAGTACGCAATCGACTGCTCGAGCGTGAGCAAATCCGAAAGAAACTCATAGAGCGCCTGCCGCGCGGTTCTGTTGGCGCTGATCAAGACGTTCTGCGCGTCGATGAGGTTGAGGAGCATCGATTCCCCGTCGAGGTACGCCTCGTTGACCAGCTCGTAGTTCTCCGCAGCGGCTTGGGCCTGCAAGACTGCCAGCCCGATCCGCTCGAACGCCACCATGGCCGCCGCGGCTGTCCCCCGGATGGTCTCCTCGAGCGCGGTCTCCGTGTTGTTCCGCTGTGATTCGAGGCTCCAGAACTCGAGCTTGCTTTGGTTCATCGATGCGATGTAGGCGCCGCCGTCAAGCACGCTCCAGCTGAGCTGGAGGCCAAGCTGCCAGAACACATCGCCATCTTGTGCGCCCGCCGTATCACCCGAGCCCTCGCCCCCCGTCTTGATAAACACCGCTGCGGCCGCTGCGGCATCGAGGCTCGGAATGAGCCAGCGACGACCCGACTTCATCCGGCGCCGCTCCGCCATGAGCTGGGCCTCGAGGCTTCGGAGCTCAGGAGATCGCGCGAGGCCGAGGTCGACCAAGTAGTCACGGATGCTCGCGGCGCTCTTTTCGTCGGCAAGCGCTTCGCTGACGGCCTCGCTTGCAAAGATGAAGCCGTCCTTTTCGACCGCGAGCGGCTCGAGGGTGCATACCTCCTCGCTGGGTCGATTTCGGACCTGATTGAACTGAAATCGGCTCTGCAGGACACTGCTCTTCTGCGCGACCATGGATTGCTCGGCTCCGTAGAGCTGGCTCTGCATGCGGAGCACATTGCTGTAGGGCACCTCGCCTGCGCTCTCCTGAGCCTGGGTGAGCTCGAGAGAGCTCTCGCTGAGCTCGACGTTCTGCTGCTGGAGCGCCATCAGCGCTTCAGCGAGGAGCACCCCGATGTAGTCCTGGCCGACGGCGGCGATCGTCTGGTTGCGGGTGTCCTGGTATGTCTCCTGTTGACCGACGTAGCTGTGCTTCTGGGCGCCGAGCTGATCGATGTAGGCTTGATTGTAGAGCGTCTCGGAGATCTCCCCCGCGCTTTTGACGACCCGCTCCGGAATCACGCCGGCCACCGAGCTGAACGTGGCCTCCTTGCTCACCTGCCCCACCGCGCCAAAGACGAGGTCCGGAAGCATCGTGGCCCGTGCCTTCGCGACGTCTTTGTGTTGCGCCTCGAGCGTCTGGCGCGCGGCGACCAGCGCCTGGTTGGCGTCGAGCGCCTGGGTGATCGCTTCGAGCCAGGTGAGCTCGCCGCACTGCGCACCCGCAGGCGCGGGCAACAGCGCGACGAACACCACGAGCAGAAAGCGCATAGCTTTGAATTGTTGGGTGCTCCTCATCTCTCGCCTCCAGTCCGAAGACATCACTGCAACGCTCTCGGCACGGGCGTCGCGGACTCCGGCGCCGCGTTCTCCTGATTGTGGGCCGTGCCGGTCTCGACGAGGACCGAGCAGGTCGTCCCCACTCGCAACGCAACCCCCTCGGGCACCTCGGTGATCCGCACACGGACCGGCAGTCGCTGCGCCAGTCGAATCCACTCGAACGTGGGCGAGACGCTCGGCAGAAGCTGGAAGCCGGTGCTGCCATCCTCCTGAGCGATGCCCCAATCGATGCTCTCGACCCGTCCGATTACGGGTTTGTCGCGATACGACATCAAGGTCACCACGGCCCGATCGCCAGGCTCGATTCCCTCGATGTAGTTCTCTCGAAAGTACCCGGTGATCCAGTAGCTGTTTAGGTCGATGAACGCGATCACGGGCTGATTCGCAACCATCTGACTTCCCAACCGAAGCAGAAGATTGGTGACATAGCCGTCGACGGGCGCCCTCACGGTCGTGAACTCCAGGTTGAGCTCGGCCTGCTCGAGCGCCGCCTTTGCCGCCCGAATCTGCGGGTTCTCGTCGTCGACCGCCCCGAGGTTGGCCTTGGCCTCGGCGAGATTGGCCTCCGCTTGGCTCAGATTGGCCTTGGCCTGCGCCAAGCCTGCAATCGCGGTCCTCCGCTGCTGCTGCGATACTTGGTAGTTCGCCTTGGCCTGTTGGTACGCCTTCTGTGATGTGGCCTTGCGAGGCAGCATCTCCTCTTGGCGTTTGTAGTCGGCCCGGTCCCTCACGAGATCCGACTCGGCGCCCTTGATGCTACTCGCGGCTTGCGTCACTGCATGACGTGAAGCCTCCACGGCAGCCTCGGCCGCCACGACCTGTTGGCTCAGCGAGTTGAACTGATTGCTCGTTTCATCGAGCTGCGCCTTGGCCTGGTCGAGAGCCGCCTGATAGGTGCGTGGGTCGATCTGAAACAGAACGTCGCCTGCCTTGACGAGCTGGTTGTCTTTGACCGGCAGGCTCACGATCGGCCCTGACACGCGCGGCGCGATTTGAATCACATTGGCCCAAACCTGGCCGTTGCGGGTCCAGGGATTCACGACGTAGTCCCAGTACTTGAGGAGCACGAGGACGATGGCGAGCAGCACCACAGCTCCGGTTGCGAGGTATTTCTTGTTCATGATCAGGCCGGAATGACGAAGGTCCCAATTACCACGGTGTAGATGACTGCCATCGCTACGAAGACGAGCGGTGGATAGAAGAAATAGCGCGACAGTTTATAGCGGTTGAGCACTCGAGCCGTCAGCACCGCAAGAAAGGTTCCAGCGATGGCAGCAACTAGACTCGGCGGGATGAAGACGCCGCCAATGGCGATCTCAACCGGGATTCGTTCCATCATGTGAACCTCTCTTCTCGCCATTCGCCCCAATCGATCGCGCCCGCAGCTTTGGCGTACGCGCTCAGGGCCTCCGACACACCGCGATAGCCGCCCAGGAGCCGGTAGAAACCCTCCAACTCCTCGTCGCTGGCAATCGTGCGCTCGCGATTGCCCGTGGCTGAATCCACGTGCTCCTGCAAGTCGGCCAACCAATTGGCCAGCCGCTGCCGAAGCTCGGGCGAAACCTCCGCTTCCGGTCGACTGACCCATTCTCGCAGGGTGAGCTCGATTCCATGTCGCCAGATTGCGACGTCGTCGCGCAACGCGTGCGCGAGATGAGCGGAGTGCTTCGAGCCTCGAACCTCGAGCAGCTCTTCGATGCGATGGGCCATGGCGCGGAGCGCCGTGACGAGGTCGTGGGTCTGCTCAGGCTGATTGCGTGCAAAGAGCTTGCGGTCGATCGCCTTGCTCCAGGCTTCGAGCTTCGAGGGCACGGTGCGGATCTCGTGACGATGGAACGCGATTCTCGTGCGCCTGAATACCGAGGACGCCTGGTTGGAGGGGGCGCGGGAGATCAAGATCTCTGCGCTCCGGAAAAACCGCGACAGCAAGTGTAAGACGGCCTTCTCCGGCCGCGGCGACCGAATCATGTACGACATGAAAAACACCAGCACGAATGCGAGCAAGGTGAACACGTATCCGTTGGCCATCGCGGCGAAATTGTAGGTCTGTTGGTTTTGGATCGACAACTCGTTGAGGATTCCGATCATGCCGGCTAACCTGGCAAGCCCGGTGAAGAAGAAGCAGTTGATGAACATGCAGGCGAAGATCACGGAACCAAGCCCTACGAATGTCGAAAGACTCGGCATGATGAAGACGTACACGGCGAGCGTGAGGGCGGACGCAACTGCGACGGGCACGACGAACTTAGTCGCCGTCAACTGCTGCATTCCGGCCACTGCCATGGCGACAGTCGAGGGAAGCATGATCCAGCTGGCATGGCCTGGTGGATTGACGTACACCCAAATCAGAAAGCCCACGATTAGGGTGGCGGCCACTAGGGTCGCGCCCCCCAGATGGTCCCGATCGAGTACGGGCAGCGCGAACCGCGCACGCGTGTCTCGCCAAGAGCGGGCCGGCGCAGTGAGTCGGGTCTTCGACGACGGATCGGCTAGCGCCATGGCGCAGCTCAGCATCTCATCAGTGAGCCGATCGAGATCTTCCAGTTCCTTTCGAATGACGACGACGCTCGCGCGATCGAGAGGCGCCAAACTCCGCAACGAGGGCCGGTCAACCTCGAGGGAAACCGTGACCGCGCGCCTCTGAGCCCCATCTCCGCGCACTAAGCGTCGAGCTGCGCCGAGACGACCCTCGAGCTCCTCGCAGAAGGCTTGAAGGTTGGGCAACACGTGTCCCAAGCCGAGATCGCTGCGCCAACTGATCTGCACGCGGTCGAGCGCCGTAGATACTCCATTGGACAGCGCAAGTAGTCTCTCCCAGCGCGGGCGTTGCTCATGCACCTCGTAGCTTTCGGAGCCCTCCGCCTGGAGGGCCGCTCTGAGAGCAGCAAGCTGACTCACTTCCTGCGCATGAAGTTGGTCGATTCCTCCAGCTTCGTTCTGTGGAGCCGTCGACGATCGAATCGCGAACAGGCGCTCGGCTTGGGTGCGGAGCAACTCCGTCCCGGCCTTCCTGATCGCACCTGCATTCGTGCGAGGCCAAATCAAGACGGTCACCAAGGTGTAGACGACGACCCCCATCGCTGTTTCCAGGGTGCGAAACACGGCGTGCTCGAACGCGTTCTCGGCAGAGGCAGGCCCCGTGGTGACGATGATCAGTGAGACGTAGCCGGCAACATTCCAGAAGTAGGAATTGTTCTTGCTGCTGAGCATCTTGTAGGTGGTGAAAAAGACCCAGGCGCTGGCCAGCAGAATGAGCCCCCAGCGGCTTTGTGGCGCGAGCCCGAGGATCGCGAGGGCGGCAGCGCAACCGGGGACCGTCCCCGCGAGCCGGAGCACCCCTTTGTGGAGTGACTGTCCCGCGGTCGGAAGCGCGATCATCGCGACTGCCCAACCCGCCCAGTAGGGGTTCATCCAGGCGGACTTGAGAGCGATCCAGAAGACCAGGGTGAACGCGAGCGCGGTCTTGATCGCCTCCTTGGCGGTCACGGACAGGACAAATGGATTCCGGGCTTCGTGGCGCATCATTGCATTCAAGATCGCATCGAGTGCTCCGCCATGAGCTGCTTCACGAGGTGCTCGGCTCGAGGGGACTTCTTCTTGCGGGCGTCTATAAAAGGCAGGTTGGGATGCTAGCACCTTTCACAATCGGAGGTCTCGCACCCCACCTGGACCATCTAGCGCATCGTCGAGCTTGGGGCGCCGGGCGGACCGGGGTATACAGCGCGCGATGTCGCTACTCGTTGCCGTCTCGATTCTCGCGGTCCTGACCGCGCTCCTCGGCATGCTGAACGAGCGCTATCTTCGCTTGCAGCCGAGCATCGGCCTGATGCTGCTGGCTCTCGGCGTTGGCCTCGGTCTCGCGGGGATTCAAGCGGCCGGGATAGCCGACGACCTAGGGTGGTTGCAATCCCTTCTCGGGGAATTGAACCTCAGCGACGTCCTCCTCAACGGTGTGCTCTGCTTCATGCTCTACGCCGGCAGCACGGGCGTCGAATTCGCGTCTCTCGAGCGAGACAGATGGACGATCCTGACTCTTGCGATCGGGTCCACCATCATCGCTTGCTTCGCGATCGGCGCGTTGCTTCACGTCGCGCTCGGATGGATGGGCATCACTCTGGCGTTGTCGTACGCACTCGTGTTTGGCGCGCTGATCTCGCCGACGGACCCCATCGCGGCACTGGCGATTCTCAAGGCCGCCGGCCTTCCCAAACGACTCGAGGCGATCATCAACGGAGAGTCGTTGTTCAACGACGGCGTTGGCGTGGTCTTGTTCACCGTGTTCCTGGCGTTCGCGCAAGGCTCCGGACAGGAAGGCTCACCGCTGCTCCTTTTCCTTCGCGAAGTGTTGGGGGGTGTCGGGCTCGGACTGGCGGTCGGGTTCGTCATCCACTTCCTGCTGCTCCGAACCAACGACTACGGGATCCATCTCTTGGCGACGCTTGGCACGGTCGCGCTCGGGTACGGCGTGGCGCTCCAGGTCGACGTCTCCGGCCCCATCGCCATGGTCGTTGCAGGACTCGTCACGGGGAATGCCACGGTCCCTCGGCTTTCGGAAGACGTGCGTGCGCCCCTATCCACCTTCTGGAGTGGAATCGACGATCTCTTGAACTCGCTTCTGTTCGTGATGATGGGTTTGCTGGTGGTCCTCGTCCGGGACTTGGACTACGCGCCCCTGATCCAGATCATGCCCGTTGCGATCGTCGCGTGCCTGGTCGCGCGAGGGCTCAGTGTCTACCTGCCCATCCTCGGGCTGACCGCGACCCGCACTCTCGACGGCGATCGCAACGGCTTGACCAAGCTCCTGACCTGGGGGGGCCTGCGCGGCGGCCTCGCGCTCGCCCTCGCCCTTTCACTTCCCCAAGTCCCTGAACGATCCATGATCGCCGAAATGACCTTCGCCGTCGTGGCCTTCTCGGTCTTGGTTCAAGGTTCGACGATCGCAAAGCTCTTCAAGCCCGAGTACTTGAGGGGATTGCTGAAATAGGCGCGCGCTCTCGAGCCAGGGTGACAGGAACAAGCGTAACGCGTTCGCTTTCATGAAGGCGTTCGGCTTCTTATGACAAATGTCATGAATCGTCCCGCTAGTCGGACGGAATCAGCTCTGCGGCGGCGACCGGAACCGTCGTTCCGCCCAGGTCCGCGGACTCCACCCGAGAGTGGAACAACTCCTCGAGGCCGGGGCCACCGAGCACGACGTCAGCGTTGATGCCCGTCGCGAGATGAATGAGCGGAAGGACCCGAGTCGCTTGGACGAAGTCTGTCTCAACCCCACGCAGCTCGAAACCGTCGGCCTCCAGGGCTGTCACGAGCGCCTCCGTGGTGAGGTCGCCCGCGAAAACCGTCACGTCGACGTCTGCGGTCATTCTCACTGCACCGTGAACGAGCGCGGCCTGGGCGCCAAAGACGTACCAGTCCAGCTCGAGCAGCTCGAACGTGCCTCGGAGTGAGCTCAGGACCTCAGCGAACGGCGAACGCATGCGCCGCCTGGTCCAAGAGTTGTTTCAGTCGTACCTGAGAGCTCAAGTCGGCCGCCGCGTAGCGCGGACCCGGAAAACCTTTGCGTGCAACCCGGGCATAGTCGAACAGCGCGTGACTCGCTGCGACTGTCGCGCCTGGCCCCTCCTCACGAAAGCGTCGCGCCCAGTGCTCGCGATCGGAGTCGGCTACCTTCGCCCAATCCCTCTCCGCGTACTCCCGGATGTGCTGATCCTTCATGGCTACATTCTAACACTCTATTCAAGGCCCGTCTCCGCCCCTGCGGCTGCGCGCACTACGGCTGCACCTCAAACAGACTCGCGTGGCAGATCGCTCAGAATACTAGTGCGGAATCTTGCTTGAGCTGTAACGCCGGACCTTCGGATGCCGGCTCACACCGCTGTCCTTTGGCCGCGCTCTCGCAGTGCACTGCCACGAAGAGATGAGTACGCTCGCCGGGTGCTTGCCTGATTTGTACGCGCCGGAAGCATGAGCCCTGTCTCCAGTGATTCCCTGGGGTTCGTGGTCATCGCGGCGCGGAGCCATTCCGTCGCCGCAAGCGCAACATCACTAGAGCTGCGATGAGCCAAGCGGCGCCGTCCGACGGACTCTCTCTCACCGAGCATCCTGAAGCGCCCCGAGCCATGGACTCGGAATCGGGCGGGGCGATTGAACGGCCGCTCGCTGCGAGGTCGAAGAGGAGAATACCTCGGCCTTCGGCCACCACGTCCCCCTCGATGGAAAGCTGGAAGGCAAGGTGCGTCCCGTCGGGGTTCACCGCCGGATTCGAAGCGTACCAGCCTCGATAGCGGTTGAAGCGGGTGAGCCGATCCCAGGCTTGGGAGCCGTCGAGCGGCAGGAGCCATATGTCCAACGGGCCTGGCAAGAACACGTTGTCGAGATCGCGCTCGACGAGGACCCACGCGCCATTCGGGGCGACGCCCTCCGCCTCCTCGTAGAAGGGGCTCTGCGAGTAGTTCGTCACCAGCCCAGTCGAGAGGTCGACGCCCATCACCTCACCGCCCGCGTACGCGTACGCGGTGAAGATCAGCTCGTCGGTACCTGCGCGGAAGTCCTGCACCTCGAGCACTGCGAACGGAAAGACCGCCGTGCGGTCGATCACCAGTTCGATGTTCTCAAGCAGGACGCGTTCGTCTTCATAGCGGAGCTCGCCGGTCCAGATCTCCGAGATGCCGTCCTGGACCCGGCTGAGCAGATCGGGGTCGGTGTAGTCGATGTCAGAGCGGTTCCACGCAATGCGGGGCGACACGTCCGACGTCACGATTCCCTCCCAGCACGGCATGCCGAGCGGTTGTGGAGCGTCTTCGAATGGCGTGCGAAGGACAGACATGACGCCGTTGAAGCGGCCAGCCTCGGGACGGTCGTCACTCGGCCTCGGACCCGAGGTCGGGCCGCAGAGCAGCAGGTCGCCGGTCGGCAGGTAGTGGGCTCGCGTGAAACCCATGTGCTCGAACCCGTCAGTCAGTGTCCGCATCGTCCCCGTCGCGACGTCGAGCTCGACGACATCGCCGAGAGGCGCTCCGTCGATGAAGAGGATCCGCTCGCCGTCAGGCGACCAGTCAGGCCGAGACCCGAAGTCGGTCAGCAGGCTGATGTGCGGCGGCAGGTCGTCGAGGGGGGAGCCGTCGAGCGTCCCTCGTTCGGGGTCGCCGGGAGCCTGACCGATCGCCGTTGCGGGGACGAAGACGAACACAGCGATGGTTGCAATCAATACGGCCGAGCTCAACATGTGGCGCGAGCCTACCATAACTCCCATCGCGGTTCGTGACGTGCGCGAATACGACATGAAGCGGCGTTCGTGCTCGCTACGCTCTCGGGACTACGCGAGAAACAGCCGTCCCGATGTTTGGTCTAATGAGAAAGCTGTTCCGACTCACCTTGGTGTTTGCATTCGCGGATGCGGTGCTCGGTCCATTGGGCTGCGGCGACCGTTTGGAGCAGAGCGCGCCGGCGATTGAGCATCCGTTTCGTCCACCCAATGGGTCGATCTACCTCCTCGCAGGGCAGGACTCGGAGCAGCTTGGAGCCATGCCTGGTGCGGGCTTCGCCGACGGATACCTCGATCGCGTGCCTGTCAGGCCAAGCGGGATTTCGCTCTTCGGTGGCTTCCCCGAACCGAATGCCAGCGAGGGATTCGACTGGCTTGCGTGGGTGCAGACCGCGAACGATTAGGTCGCGCTCGCTCTTCATCAAGCCGGTTCCGGGTCGTTTCGCCAGATAGAAGCGATAGCGGATAGTCCTAGAGGGGCGCAAGCCATAGCAGCTCGTTCCACGAACGCTCACGGGTTCGATACCTGTCCGCTCTTGCCTTTGATGATCAAGTTGACGCTTTGAACGCTCAGGCCGAGCTCTTCGGCTAGCCCGCGCTGCGTCATTTCCATCGGCACGAGAAACTCTTCGAGCCGCATCTCGCCTGGAGAGGTTGGGGGGCGGTGCTTTGGAATCATCGCTTCTTCCAACTAACGGCTCGACCTAAGTCGACGATTCGGAGCGTACGATCGCGGCGCGAATCATCCCTTTGGCGTCGTCCACATCGCCCCAACGGCCGATTTTGACCCACTTCTCGGGCTCCAGGTCTTTGTAGTGGGCGAAGAAGTGCTCGATCTGCTTGACGGTGATCGTCGGTAGGTCCGTGTAGTTCGCAATGCGCTCGTACCGGTGAGTGAGCTTGGACGTGGGGACGGCGATGATCTTTTCGTCCTCGCCGTTGTCGTCCTCCATGACCAACACGCCGACTGGGCGGCAGCTCATCACCGCTCCGGGGACAATCGCTCGGGTGTTGCACACGAGAACGTCGATCGGATCGCCGTCGTTCGACAGCGTGTGCGGCACGAACCCGTAGTTGCCGGGGTACACCATTGCCGTGTACAGAAACCGGTCGACGAACAGCGTCCCGGAAGCCTTGTCCATCTCGTACTTGATCGGCGCCCCGCCCACCGGCACCTCGATGATGACGTTGATGTCATCTGGTGGGTTCTCGCCGATCGAAATGGCATCGATGCGCATGGCCACCAAGGTACCACATTTCGTGTCCGTTAGAGCCGACGAGCAGTTCTCGATGAGCTCCTCGATCTCGCCCAGCGCCTCGTCTCCCTGAGGCAAGATGCCTGTGAACATGTGCCCGACATGGCCCATGCAAGGCCATGTTTGGAGCATCACAGGCTATCCTTGGTCTTGGGCGCGACTTGCGCTCAGCGCATCGAGCCCGTAGGCAGGTCGCGAGCCTATGAGCACGACCCTATACCAGTTCGCGCTGTGCCCCTTTTGCAACAAGGTTCGTGCGGGACTTCAACTCAAAGGCGTCCCGTTCGAAGAAGTCGAGGTGAGCCCGCGCTCCAAAGTGGAGTTGCCTTCGCTACCAGAAGGCGCACCGCGGAAGGTCCCGGTCCTCGAGGTCGGAAGCGCCGTCTTGTGGGACTCGACGCAGATTCTCTCGCAGCTCGACGAAGTCTTTCCGGACACACTCCGTTTCACACCAGCCGACGAAGCAATGCGGTTGCGTGCCGACACGATGGAACAATGGGTGGACGACCAGTTCATCGAGTCTCTCCCGCCCGTGCTCTACGGGACGTGGCGCGAGGCCACCAAAGCCTCGAAGGTGATTGCGAAGCATAGTCGCTTTGGCGCCGGCGAAGGTTTGGCGGTCAAATTCGGCGGGCCTTTGATCATGCACGCGGTCGCAAAACGCATACTCAAGCGCAACGGCCGGACCGACGCGCATGCGTGGGTTCGCGAAAACTTGGACTACTTCGAGCAAGAGCTCGGAGAACGAGATTTCGTTTGCGGAGATGCCCTCACGGTCGCCGACGTAGCGATGCATGGCGCGCTCACTTGCATCAGCCCGTTTCCGATCTTCGAAAACGTTCGATCCCGACCTCGGCTCCATGCCTGGTTCGAACGAGTCGAGGCGATGAAGAAGCCCGCCGCCTAGGGCGTTTCCAAGAGCTTCTTCGCGAATCCGCTATCGGACCGAATACGGACGTGTTCGAGTCATGGTGCGTCGCACCAAACGACGGGGACCGTGAGAAAGCCCGCGCGGCTCGGGAATCGGAACTGATTCGGCGCCGCGCCTGGCCAGGCGTTATAGGGACGTTCGCAGTTTTGCACGCTGGAAAGGCTCAGCTCGAGAACTCCTTCACTTGCCTCGATGAAGCCACCAGAACCATTGTCGGCAGTCTCGCTCAGCGTCGTCGTCGGGATGTTGGCCTCGTTGAGGTAGTACGGTTCGCCCGTTCCCTCGACGAGCCCGAAGCTCACGCCAGGTACGCCGATGGCGTCGGGGAAAGGATTCTCATACACCACCGCGGCGATTAGCCCGGTCGTCGGAGGCCATTCCGTATCGAGCAACCCAGCGAAACCCATCAGCGTCGAGACTGCGAACACCGTCTGAGACGGCGAGAGCGGGATGTCGCTGTCGCTAACCTGGGCGATAGCAGCGGAAAGAATTCCGATGGTGGAGTGATCGCGTACGCGAACTCGATGTTGCCCGGGATCTGCAGCGCCGCCAATCCATCGGCGTCGGTCGTTGCGCAGTTGCTCGTACCATCCTGACAGACCTCCGCACCCTCGAGCGGGACAGCGTCACCAAACGGAAGCTCGGCACCAACGACGGTGACGTTGACGCCTACCGTATCGCAGAAGTCGAACGCAAAGGTGATCGCACCCTCTTGGACCGGCAGGCGGATGCTGGTCGCCGTCGTTCCTGGCCAAGCCTGCGCCGTGCCGCAGCCTGCGGGGCTGCCTCCAACCTCGATCTCCACCTCGCCAGGGGACACCTCCACGAAGCCGCCGCCTCCGAACGACGATGTCGCGCTGAGGTCATAGGTCGGAAAACACGAAGTCCGCCCCTGTATACTCGGCCAGCACGGTCGGATTGAAGCCGGCGGCCGTGATGCTGAGGCCAACCTCCGTATCGGCCGAAAGCTCCACCACGGCCAAGCCGTTCGCGTCAGTCGTCGCGCAGTCCTCTGCGTCGAACACGCAGACCTCGGCATTTGGCACTGGAGCGGCCGCTTGGCCGGGTTCGAACGAGTTGACCGTGAGGTTCAAGGTGACCGTTTCGGTGCCGCCCCCATCGTCACAGCCCGTAAGCAAGATTGCACCGAACAACGCCGGCGCGACCAGAATGCAAGTCCACCTATTCACAACCACCTTCAAAGAAAGGATTGAGCGCAGCTTTCCTGGTCGGGGTCTATACGTATTTGATCGCGTCCAACGGCGGGTCTAGGGCTCTTTGCCGAACAAGCGCATGCCAATCGCTAAGTCCGAAAGTCCCTCGCGGCCGCTACTTGGCCGCGCCCACGGGAGCCTTGGTCACCACTTCGAATTGCCCAGCGTTGCGAGTGATTTCGACTTCGATTTCAGCCTGCGTCGCGTGAGGAGGACCAAAGAATGCGGGGCGCGCGAACGGAATTGCGAGACCCGTCCTGAAGGATGGCCGTTCGTGCAGCATGTCGACCCAAGCGCGCAGGTGCGACATTTCGGAGATGTCGACGTTGGCCCAGTACGCGCTCGCGCAGTACGTGAAGCAGGCAATGTCGACCAGTGTGCACCGCCTACCGAGCACGAACGGCCCGCCCGAGTCGCGTAGCTGTTCGTCCAACATCCGAAGACAGCGCTCTGCCTCGGCGATGAACCGGCCGATGGCAAAGGGGGCGTCATGGCCACGAACCCGCGCGATCCGCTGGAGGTACATCGCCTGGCCCATCGAAGGGCCGAGCGCGCTGACCTGCCAATACAGCCACTGCTTGACCTGGAGGTGAAGTTGGAGATCTGCCTTCCAAGAAGGTAGGAGCGGACTGTCGAGTCGTGTTGCGACGTACTCGAGGATTGCGCCCGACTCTGCAACACTCACGCCTCGTGTGCGGTCGATCAACGCAGGGATTCGACCGTTGGGGTTGATCGCGAGGAACTGTTCACTCCGCTGTTCGTTCCTTTCGAAGTCGACGAGGGTCCAATCGTAGGGGACGCCCATCTCCTCGAAAAGAATCGGCAGTTTCCAACCGTTCTGCGTCGCGTAGATCAGACAACAAAACTCGCTGTGCTCGGTCTCGCTCCACGCAGCGTCGAGCTCCACGCGACGGGCCAGAGTAGAATCCACGGTCATTTCACTAGTTGTCTATCAACAACCGGAGCCAAGCATCGGACGAAGGAGTCGGATACCTTCGCCCAATCTCTCTCCGCGTACTCCCGGATGTACTGATCCTTCATAGCTACATTCTAACATTCTACTCAAGGCCTGTGTTGCTTCGGCTCATCTTTGGGCGTCGGACGTAGCGAATCCAGTGCGCGCTAGGCGTAGGCGTTCGTCTCGCAATTTTCAGTCACTCACGAGCTCGACTCGAGCCTCCCGCGAGGCGCCTACCGAAGTCGTGGTGTCATTGAGCTCCCCCAACGACTTCTGCGGTCCGCACCGTGAACTCCACGAGACGACCGGGGCCGAAACTGGTCAACAGCGCGACATCCGCAGCGTCGCGCCCGCGGGCCATGAGGATGCGACCAATGCGCGGCGTATTGTTGCGGGCATCAAAGGTATGCCATTCCCCGCCGAGATACACATCGAACCATGCGCTGAAGTCCATTGGCTCGTCAGTGGCCGGCACGCCGATTTCGCCCAGGTAGCCCGTGCAATAGCGGGCGGGAATGTTGAGACAACGACACAAGGCAATCGCGAGATGCGTGAAATCACGACAAACGCCTACTCGCTCATGATACGCCTCGTAGGCTGTACGTGTGCTGCGGGCTTGAAGATAGTCGAAGTGGATGTGTCGGTGCACGAGGTCACAGACGGCCTGCACGCGAGCCCAACCCGGTGTCGTATTGCCGAGCAACCGCCAAGCAATATCCAGCATTCGGTCGACTTCACAATACCTACTAGGCAATAGAAAACGGAGCGCTTCGTCTGGCAATGCGTAGATCTCGTGTTGTTCGGCGTCGCCCGCTTGCCGGTCTGGCTCGCCGCTGTCCTCCACCAGGCTATCACTTCGAAATCGCATCCTGCCGGCTTTGGCGATGAGGCGAGCGCAGCGGTTGCCGAAGGTGTCGGTGTAGTCGTTGAGCCGCACTTGAGGTTCGACCTCCAGAACCTCGCGGCGTCGCATCGATGCTTCGCGAGAAGGATGAGTGTAGAGCATCGCGAGGACCGGCGTGGGTGCTGGGTACTCGAAGACGATGTCGTAGCCGGTGCGAATTAGCATGGTGCTACCATACCCGACGAACTAGTGGGGCAGTAGCAGGGGCCTCCTCGGGCGTATTGACACCGATGAATCCCTGCCGCGCCACCTCGTCCCAAAGCTCATCCGGCGACAGTTAGCATCAGCCCTAGGGAACGAAGGCCCAACTCTCTGCTAGACCCGGGTGGACTCAGTCTGGGCTGTGTTGGAGTGCGGGACGTTTGGGGAGGTGGCGCAGGCCCATCCACGCGAGGGCGCTGATGTGTTTGGCGACCTCTTCGATGGGCGGTTTGCGTTCCTCGGTCCACCACGTGCCGACGAAGGTGACCATGCCGATGAGGGCGTTGGCGTAGATGGGGGCAGCTTTGATGTCGTAGCCGGCTTCCTTGAGCGCCGATACGAACACGTCGCCGACCCGCTCGGCCAAGCCGTTCAGCAGGCTCGATATGGTGCCGTGCGAGGAGCTCAGCGGGGAGTCCTGGGAAAGCACCGCAAAGCCGTCGGGATGGTCCCTCACGTAGCGGAGGAACGCGAGTGACGCGCGCTCGACGCGCTCGCGCGGCGACCCGGACGAGATCGCTTCGCTGATGCGGCGCTCCACGTAGTCCATCTCGCGATCGACGATCACCGCGTAGAGCCCCTCCTTGCCACCAAAGTGCTCGTAGACGATGGGCTTCGAGACCTTCGCGCGCTTGGCGATCTCCTCCACCGAGGTGCCCTCGTAGCCGTGCTTGGCGAACACCGAGCGGCCGACCTCGATGAGCTGAGCGCGACGCTCCGAAGCGGGTAGACGGCGGCTTCTGCTTCCCATTGGAGCAAAATACTACGTGTGCGTAAGTTACGCCATCGGAAAATACCCATGAGACTCAGACACTTAGTCACTATCGGGCATACATTACAAAACAAAGACATTGACCATGTTCTACGGTGCCGTAAGTTACCGTATCGTAAGTTACTGATCCGGAGGTTAGCATGGTGTCGATGACAAAGATGGGAGCAGTCTGGCGGAGCGCAGGGAGCACCGTGGCCGAGCGCTTGTTCCTCGACCGACAGGCAGAGTTCTGGATGGGCGAGCTAGACCCCGTTCGCTCCCTTGATGAGCTCCGCGCCCGCGTGGTCGAGGTCATCGAGGAGACCGCGGACACCAAGACCTTCATGCTCCGGCCGAACGCGGCCTGGCGCGGACATCGCGCCGGGCAGTACACGTCGGTCGAGGCGGAGATCAGCGGCGTACGCGTGCGTCGCTGCTACTCGATCTCGTCGGCACCCAGCGAGGCCCTGGTTTCAATCACGGTCAAGCGCGTGGCGGACGGCCGCGTGTCGACCTGGCTGCACGAGCACGTCCAGGCCGGACACATCCTGGGCCTCGGCGCTCCCGCCGGTGACTTCGTCCTGCCCTCCCCTAGGCCCGACAAGCTGCTCCTCCTGAGCGGCGGCAGCGGCATCACGCCCGTCATGTCGATGCTGCGCGACCTAGCGGCAAAGGACGCGATGGAGGACCTTGTGTTTGTTCACCACGCGCGGAGCCACGCCGATGTCATCTTCGGCGAAGAGCTCGCGGACCTCGCTGCACGCCACACCGGCCTGCGCCTCGTCTTGTGCCTCGACGACGACTCCTCGTCCCCCCGTGGCTTCGACGAGGCGTACTTCGCTAGGCTGGTCCCCGATTTCCGGGAGCGCTCGACCTTTCTCTGCGGCCCGAAGCCCCTCATGGACCGCGCTGAACGACTCTTCGAGAGCGTCGGCGCATCCGATCGCTTGGAGCTCGAGCGCTTCACCCCGGCCCTGCGGTTGTTGTCGACGGTGAGCTCTTCGGAAGGCGTTCAGGTGCGGCTTGGGCGCTCCGAACGACGCGTCGTGGCGAAGGGCCAAGGCAGTCTACTCGACCAGCTCGAGCGTGCGGGCGAACGCCCGGCTCACGGTTGCCGCATCGGCATTTGCCACACCTGCAAGTGCCGCAAGCAGAGCGGGACTGTGCAGAACCTCGTCACCGGGGAGGTGTCGAGCGAGCCCGATCAAGAGATTCAACTGTGTATTTCAATGCCCCGCTCCGACCTGGAGCTCGACCTTTGAAAGGAAACCCCATGAACACCCAAAGCAAGAATCTAACGCGCGAGGAGGCCGATGCATTCGGCCGCGAGCTCGATGCGCTCCGACAGGAAACTGTCGCAGACCTCGGCGAGCGCGACGTGGCGCACATCCGCCAAATCATCCGCACGGCGAACCGTAGCGAGGCGGCCGGCCGGGTGCTGCTGCACTTCGGTCTCGGACCGGTGAGCTTCGTGCTCGGCACGAGTGCCCTCGGTCTCTCGAAGATCCTCGAGAACATGGAGATCGGGCACAACATCATGCATGGCCAGTACGACTGGACGCGTGACCCGGCGCTCGATTCGCAGCGCTACGAGTGGGACAACGTGTGCACGGGCGACGACTGGCGCCACTCGCACAACTATGAGCACCACACCTTCACCAACATTCTCGGCAAGGACCGCGACGTGGGATACGGCTTTTTGCGCGTAGCTCCCGAGCAAGAGTGGAAACCGATCCACCTGACGCAGCCGATCGTCGCTACATTCCTGGCGCTCTTCTTCCAATGGGGCGTCGGAGGCCACGACCTTCGTATCGACGAGCTCTTTTCGGGCAAGCAGACGCCCGCCGAGCTCGCCAAGCGCGCGCGTCCGTTCATCACGAAGGCGGCCTGGCAGCTCTTCAAGGACTACGCGTTCTTCCCGGCGTTGGCGCTCGGCAACGCGCCGCGCGTGTTCCTCGGCAACCTCTTCGCCAACGGGACGCGCAACCTCTGGACCTTCGCGGTCATCTTCTGTGGTCATTTCCCGGAGGGCGTGCGCGTCTACGAGGAAGCGGAGGCCGAGAACGAAAGCCGCGGACAATGGTACGTGCGCCAGCTCAACGGCTCAGCGAACATAGAGGGCAACCGCTGGCTGCACGTCCTCACTGGCCACTTGAGTCACCAAATCGAGCACCACCTCTTCCCCGACCTCCCAGCGGCCCGCTACCCCGAGATGGCTCCCCGCGTCCGCGAGATCTGCGCGCGCTACGGACAGAGCTACAACACAGGGAGCTTTCCGCGCCAGCTGAGCAGCGTCATCGGACGCATCCTGCGCTTGTCGCTACCCGGACCGAAGCGTGCGGCGAAGTCGATGCGCCCGGCGCCGGAAGAAATCGCCGACCCGACCTTCGCATCTGCCGGCCGCGCGGCCGCGTAGCGCAATCCCCGCTCGGATCCGCAACCACGGAACTCCGCCCAGCCTCAGGCAGCTCCATTGGTCCGGCGTGGACGAGCCCGACTGGACTGAGAGCTGGAGGCGTTTACGATGCGCATTCATCGGGGCAACGCGCGGCGATGAACGAGTTTCAATTTCATCTCGCTCGGTGCACTGTTGACGCAAGAGTGATGTGGACCGATCGGAAGGCCTCGTGGCAAAGAAACGAAAACGACTGCTCGTTCTGCTCGGCAACCAGCTCTTCTCGAACGAGCAGATCGCTCGCGCGAAGCCGACGCTGGTCTTCATGGCCGAATCGGAGCGCATGTGCCGTCGCTATCGGGCCCATTCCCAGAAGCTCGTTTTCATTCTGAGCGCGATGCGGTCCAAGGCCGATGTGCTCGAACAGGCTGGCCACAGAGTCGCATACACGAAGCTCGAAGACACTCGGGGCCAATCCTTTTCGGCGATTCTGGAAGAGCATTTGGCCGAGCATTCCTATGACGTGCTCGTTCACTTCGAAACGGAATCTCCTGCGATGGAAGCGCGCCTCGAGTCGATGGCGAATGCACACGACATGGCCCTCGAGAGGCTCGAGAGCCCGATGTTCCTCACGAGTCGAGCCGCATTTGAGGAGTATCGCGGGAACCACAAGCGCCTTTTCATGGCGGACTTCTATCGATGGCAACGAAAGCGCTTGAACGTTATGGTCGATCCGGACGGAAATCCGGCCGGAGGCCAATGGAGCTACGACGAAGAGAATCGGAAGAAGCTCCCGAAACACCTCGAGCCGCCGCCACTTCCGAAAGCTTCCTGGACCGAGCACACGCACACCGTCGTCGAGCTCGTGACGGCGGAGTTCTCCGAGCACCCCGGAGACCCACGCAAGCTCTGGCTCCCGACCACCGAGTCACAAGCGGAGACCGCGCTTCGCGCTTTTCTCGACGAGCGTTTCGAGCTCTTCGGTGACTACGAGGATGCGCTGAGCAAGGAGCACGCGTTCTTGTTTCACTCGACCCTCAGCCCTCTGCTCAACGTCGGACTGCTGACTCCAGAGCGGGTCCTTCGTCTCGCGCTCGACAAAGCGGAGCGCGATGGGATTCGAATCAACTCGCTCGAGGGTTTCGTACGACAGATCATCGGGTGGCGCGAGTTCATCCGCGGGGTGTGGCACGCGCTTCCCAGCAGCCACTGGGAGCAGAACTTCTGGAACCATACGCATCGGCTTACCGACGACTGGTATGACGGAACGACCGGAATTCCGCCGCTCGACGACGCCATTCGCCGCGCGCGGGCCCACGGCTACAACCATCACATCGAAAGACTGATGGTGCTCGGCAACATGATGCTGCTCTGCCGCGTCGACCCGCACGAAGCCTACGATTGGTTCATGGAGATGTTCGTGGATTCAGCCGACTGGGTGATGGCGCCGAACGTCTACGGCATGGCCCTTCACAGCGAAGGTGGTGCGTTCACGACCAAGCCCTACATCTGTGGCTCCAACTACCTTCGCAAGATGAGTGACTACCCAAAGGGCGACTGGTGCGACGTCGTCGACGGCTTGTATTGGTCGTTCGTCCGCGATCATCGTGATTTTTTCGAAGCAAACCCGCGCAGCAAGATGATGACCCGCACCCTCGATCGACTCGCCGACGACCGAAAGAGGCTCATCTTCGAGCGCGCCGACGCCTTCAGGGAACGCGTCACGAAGTGACGCGGCGGAAGTGAGCTCGACATGGTACAACGGGTGATGCCAACGTTCGGCGAGGCCCCACGCATCGCTGTCATCGGGGCCGGCATCAGTGGGCTGAGCGCGGCGGCGAAGCTTGCCGAACGTGCATACAGGGTGACGGTCTTCGACAAGGCGCGGGGTCCCGGCGGCCGCATGTCGACACGGCGTGTGCCCGACCTCGGGGTCGGCGCCGACTTCGACCACGGTGCACAGTACTTCACGGTTCGTTCCCCGGAGCTCTCGTCCCGCGTGCGCCAGTGGACAATCGACGGCGTGGTCGCTCCGTGGAACGGCCGAATCGTCGCCATTGGCCCCGATGGCATCGATGCCCCGAGCCGCCACACCGAAAGAGTCGTCGGCACCCCAGGGATGAACGCTATTTGCCGGCGTCTAGCGTCAGGGCTGGACACACGATTCGGCGTTCAGATTTCGGCGATCGAACGAAGCGGACACGGCTGGGCCCTTCTCGATCAATCCCGACAGACGGTTGACACCTGCGAAGTCGTCCTGTGCACCGCACCCGCACCACAGACGAAGAAGCTACTCGGTGGGATCGCGCCGGCAATCGCAGAGCGCGCCGCCGCCGTTCGGATGCAACCTTGCTGGGCAGTGCTCGCGGCCTTTGCTGATCCGGTGCCCGTCGAATTCGACGGAGCCTTCATCAATCGCAGCCCGCTCAGTTGGGTGGCGCGCTCGTCCGCCAAACCAGGCCGACAGACTTCCCCCGACCGCTGGGTGCTGCACGCGACGCCAGGGTGGTCGGACGCGCATCTCGAGGACGACGCCGAACGTGTCGTGGACACGCTGCTCCGCGCCTTCTTCGATGCGATTGGATCCGCGCCGTCGAATCCCGCATGGTCGCAAGGGCACCGATGGCGCTTCGCCATCGCCGAAAACCCGCTGAAAGACAGCTACCTCTACGATCAGGGACTCGGGATCGGAGCCTGCGGGGATTGGGCCAACGGAAACCGGGTCGAGGGGGCGTTTTTGTCCGGACTTCGCTTGGCGGAAGAGGTCGCACGCGCGCTGGACCGGTAGCTTCGCATCGGTGGGCTCCACCGGTTCGTGTGACCCAGGAGCTCCACGTACCGTCTTGACGCTCGGAACCTCGGCTCAAGAGGATATCGAGGTCGGGGAGCAGATGCGAGTGAAAACATGCGCGTAGATCTTTCCTCGGTGAAGCTCCCATGAGAATCGCTGTCGTCGGAACCGGCGTTAGCGGTCTTGTGTCTGCCTGGCTGCTGCAGCGCGAGCACGAAGTCACTCTCTTCGAGGCACGAGACCGGATCGGAGGGCACACCAACACCGTGGATGTGCAGGTAGGCGGGTTCGCGTATGCGATCGACACTGGCTTCATCGTTCACAACGACCGCACCTATCCAAACCTCCAGCGCATCTTCTCCGAGCTTGGTGTGCGGACGAAGCCGACGACCATGAGCTTCAGCGTACGCGAGGATCGGACGGGGCTCGAGTACTCGAGCCAGTCGCTCCTGGCGCGCCGCCGCAACGCATTGAACCCGCGCGTGCTCCGAATGACGCGCGATATTCTCCGTTTCAATCGGGTCGCGGAGAAGCTCCTGTCGGAGGGTGACGAATCGACGACCCTCGCCGAGCTCTTGCAGGCGCGCGGTTTTTCACGGCCCTTCATCGATCTCTACATCGTCCCGATGGGGGCGTCGATATGGTCAACCGACCCTGAGAGCATGATGGGCTTTCCGGCTCACACCTTCGTTCGCTTCTTGATCAATCACGGCCTCACGAGCCTGGTCAACAGGCCGACGTGGTTCGTCGTCGAAGGCGGCTCGCGAGCCTACGTGGAGCGAATGACCGCGCCCTTCTTCGACCGCATCCGGCTCTCATCGCCGGTCGAACGCATCGCGCGGCACACTGACAGCGTAGACGTCACAGTTCGCGGTCGGCCCACCGAAAGCTTCGATCGCGTCGTGATCGCGGCCCACAGCGATCAGGCCCTTCGCATGCTCGACGACCCAAGCGACGCCGAACGAGAGGTGTTGGGCAACATTCGATACAAGGAAAACGAAGCGGTCCTCCACACCGACACTACGCTCCTGCCCTCGACGAAACGCGCCTGGGCCAGCTGGAACTATGTCGTTCCGTCGCGCCGGGAGGAGAAGGTCGTCGTCACCTACGATATGAACGCGCTTCAGCGAATCGACGGGGCGCCGGCGACGTTCTGCGTATCGCTGAACCCAGGAGACCGCGTCGATTCGTCGCAGGTTCTCTACCGTACCAAGTACGCGCATCCACTGTACACCGCCGAGTCCGTCGCGGCCCAAGCTCGCGTGGACGAAGTGAGTGGGCCACGAAACACATACTATTGCGGGGCATATTGGCGCTACGGCTTTCACGAGGACGGCGTCGTCAGCGCCCTCGCGGTTGCGAAGAAGCTCGGGATTAGTCTAGACACTCCGGGTCAGCCCGCGAGCGCGGAGGCTGCCGAGTGAATAGCGCGCTCTACGAGGGCAAGGTGCGTCATCGACGTTTTTCCCCGGTCGAGCACGCGTTCGAGTACCGGATCTTCTACGCCTACCTCGACCTCGACGAGTTGCCGGACGTCCTCGACGGCCTGCCCGGTTGGTCCGCACGTGGTCCAGCGATCGCGCGATACGCCCGCGAGGACCACCTCGGCGCCCCCCATGTTCGACTCGACCAGGCGGTCCGCGACCTCGTTGAATCGCAATGCGGCGCTCGTCCTGAAGGCTCGATCCGCTTGCTGGCACTTCCGCGAACGCTGGGCATCTCGTTCAACCCCGTGAGCTTCTTTTACTGTCATCGACCTGATGGCTCCCTCGGACACATCCTCGCCGAGGTCGACAACACGCCGTGGGGGGAACGGCATTGCTACGCCGTCGACGTTGCGCGCGACAACATCGGCAACGGGCGCTCCATGCGTTTCCGGGTACCAAAGGCGTTCCACGTCTCTCCCTTCCATCCCATGAACCAGGAGTATGAGTGGAGGTTCACGGAGCCCGGGCGCTCGCTGGCCATTCACATGGAAAATCACGAGGGAGGTGCAGTCGTTGGGGATGCCACCCTCAGCCTCCGCCGTAAGCGCTTCACCCGGAGGAATGCCGCGATGACGCTCATCCGCCACCCCGCAATGGCAGGCACGGTCATTGGCGGCATCTACGCGCAAGCGGCCCGCCTTTGGTGGAAGGGCACACCGTACCACGCGCACCCAAAGCGTCTCGCCAGCAAGACAGGATCTTGAGCCCATGATCGAACCGACTTCACTCTCCGTACCCCTTTCGCCATGGTCCGGTCTCAGATCTGGGCTTCCTTCTCGCATCGCTCGAAACCTCATCATCGGCCGTCTGGACGAGATCGAGTTCGGCGAGCTCATCGTCGTCGACAACGGGATATCGCATCGCTTCGGACGCAGTGCGTCCGAACCCCGCGCCACCGTCCAGATACATCATCCGGATGCATGGACCGCCATCGCGCTTGGCGGCAGCCTCGGAGCGGGCGAGAGCTACATGGACGGGCTCTGGTCCGCTGACGATCTGGTAGCGACGGTCCGCATCCTGCTGCGCACGTCGACTCGGCTAAGCAACTTGGATGGCAGTGGCCTGGGGCTCGTCCGAAGCACGCTCGAAGGCCTCTATCATCGCATGCGACGGAACACGAAGGACGGCAGTCGGCGCAACATCGCCGACCACTACGACCTGGGCAACGAGTTCTATCAGCTCTGGCTCGACCCCTCGATGATGTACTCGTCCGCCATGTGGGAGGGAGACGAGATGACGCTCGAGGAGGCGCAAGAGGCTCGCCTCGACCGTATCGGCGCGAAGCTCGATCTCAGCCCGGAGGATCACCTGCTCGAGATCGGCACCGGCTGGGGAGGCATGGCCATTCACGCCGCCTCCCGATTCGGGTGCCGAGTGACGACAACGACGATCTCACAGCAGCAGCATGACTTGGCGGTGGCCCGGGTACGCGCGGCGGGGCTATCCGATCGCGTTACCGTGCTTCTCGAAGACTATCGCGATCTCAGAGGCTCGTATGACAAGCTCGTCTCCATCGAGATGATCGAGGCCGTCGGCGCCGAGTATTTCGAAACGTACTTCGCGCAACTCGGGCGCCTGCTCCGACCGGATGGGCTCGCACTCATCCAAGCCATCACTACCCCGGACGACCGCTTCAGCGAGAGCGTCGGACGAGTGGACTTCATCAAACGCCACATCTTCCCAGGGGGCCAGCTCCCGAGCCTCGATGCGATGAACTCCGCGTGGCGCAAGGAGACCGACTTTCGGCTTCTCCACTTCGAAGACTTCGGAGATGATTACGCGCGCACGCTTCGAGAGTGGCGCATGCGCTTTCACGCGCGGCTCTCGGAGGTCGATGCGCTCGGGTATTCGGAGCGATTCCAACGCATGTGGGACTTCTATCTCGCCTCGTGCGAGGGCGCGTTTCTCGAGCGCCATTGTGGAGTCGCCCAACTCCTGCTCGCTCGCCCCGACGCGCGTCGGGCGCCCGTTCACACCTCGTTCGGACCGCTTCATCGGCCCTAGCTGCGTCTCTGCCCGAGACGCGCTTCGAGAGCGGAGCGCACTCGCTTCAGGATTTTGGGATCCCGATGGAGCAAGTACGTGATGTCCGCGCCTGTGAGAATCGCTCCGAGCTCGAAGGCGAGCTGCTCGGGCGGGTCCTCCGGGCGCAGCTGCCCGAGCTCTGCGGCGCGCGTGGCGCTCTGCATGAGCAGCGACGCCCACTGCTTCTGCTCCATGGCCACGCGATCGCGGATCGGGCCGGGGCGGCCGCCGACCTCGGACGCCACTGAGGCAAAGAAGCATCCGCTCGGCCACTCCCGAAACGCGATGTGATCCAAGTAGCCCTCGCAGAGCGCGCGCAGTCTCGGGGCGCCCTCGGGGGCGGCAAGCGCCGGCATCACAACCTCGTGCGTGAAGACCTCCCGCGCTTTGTCGATGATCGCGAACTGCAGCTCTTCTTTGGAGCCGAATAGCCCGAAGAGCCCGCTCTTGCTGAGCCCAGCGGCCTCGGCGAGGCGTGAGAGCGAGAGCCGCTCGAGCCCTTCGATCGCCGCGAGTCGGATCGCCGCCTCGAGTGCGCGTTCACGGGACTTCTCACCGTCGACTCGGATGCGTTTGGATGGGCTCATCTTCCTCCTTGACTCTTAGCACGCACGGTCGTACGGTCTACTTAATGCGCACGACCGTGCGCTCTACAGAGGAGCAGACCCATGAAGAACCCGAATTCTCTCGTCGCCCGCCGCCAAGAGCCCCTACGCTCGCTGTATCGTGAGGCTCCAAACAAGGCGCTCTCCTATAAGGAAGTGCGCACTCTCTACACAGGCACGACCGATGCCGTCCACGGCCGGGTAGTACCCACCGGGTTCCCGGAAGTCGCCTGGGACTACGGGATCGACGACACGGTCGGAGGCTTCGACGACCTCCCCAACCCCGGCCATCTGCTCTGCGCGGCGCTTGCAGCCTGCATGGACAGCACGGTGCGAATGATCGCCGATCGACTCGGCGCGCGCATCGAACGACTCGAAGTCGAAGTCAACGGCGACGCGGACGTCCGAGGCTGTCTCGCGATGAGCCGTTCCGTCCGGCCCGGGTTCCGTCAGATGCAGTGCCGGCTAACACTGGAGCTCGATCCCGAGGTTGACCCCCAGGTCGGCGCGATGCTCGTGCGACAGGCGGAGAAGCTCTGCGTCACCCTCGACACCCTTCGCAATGGCACCCCGATCACGGTGGACTTCGAGGTCGACCCCCGGGCACACACGGAACCCCACGCCGCCACCACCCAAACAAGTCCCACGGCCTAACGCCGACGAAAGTGTGCCATGAACATGTCTATTCCCGTCTGGGTTCTCCTCGCGTTCGCGGTTTGGTCGATGCTGGTTCTGATCTTGACCGTTGGCATCTACCGCTGGGGTCTGATCTTCGCCGGCCGGGTTCAAGTCAATCAGTTCCGCGCAGATCATGTGGAAGGTTCAGATCGGTACCGCCGCGCGATGCGCGCCCACCTGAACTGCCTCGAGAATCTGCCCATCTATGGTGCAATCGTTCTCGTCATCGTCGTCAGCGGCGCTGAGAGCTCCGCGCTGGATGCTCTGGCGCTCATCCTGATCGGGGCCCGAATCGCTCAGACCTTGATTCACGTCTCGTGGGAGCAGAGCAACCTCCTCGCCTATCTGCGCTTCGGCTTCTTCTTCGTTCAGCTGATCTGCATGTTCTGGATGAGCGCTCTGCTCGTACAGCAAGCCATCTAGCCGGCCCGCTCGTCGCATGGACCGCGAAGCTCGGGCGCTGAGCTTCGGCAACTCGCCCGGGAGGGTCCGCACGGACCTAGGCCTTTTTGCTCGTTCGTTGGTTGATCGCCCGGGGACCTCGCTCTAGTCTCGGCGCATGCAAATCAAGTACGCAATTGTTGCAGTGTTTGTCGTGGCGTTGTCGGCAATGGGCTGCAGCGACACTGTGTGTGGGGTCCGCGAGGTCTCCGCAAACCAGGCGTGCGAAGCGGTTAGCGAGTGCCCTCCCTGCGAGGCCGTTTGCGAAGAGCTCTTCGGCTCGGCCGCCGGGGAACCGGTGTGCACGGACTCGCAGTGCGAGTGTCCGTGTGAATTCTGCGGAGAGTACTACGATTTCTAGGGACGCAGCCTGCTAAAGTAGGACGTGGAGGTGGAACGTGAGGTTTGTATACACCGCGGCATTCGCCGTGGCGGCGTGCTTGTTTTCGATCGAACACGTTGCCGCGCAATACGGGCCCGAAGAGATCGGCGCCGAGGAGTCTCCAATCGTCGATCCCGACAACGAGCCCGATGAGTCCGGTCCGGAGCTCGAGCAGGTCGAGGCGATGGATGGGAAGGAGCTCGAGGCCTACGAGCCCGAGGAGAAGCGTCAGGGGCGCGGCTGCGCCGTCGACCCATCTTCATCGCTCCCATCCGGCGCTCCGATCGAGGCGTTGCTTTTCGCGGGCGGCCTAATCGCGTTCAGAAGGTTACGCGCGGCTTAGTTCCCGATGTAGGCGCTCACACCAAGCACGAAGCCAAAGTAGATATTGCTGTCTGCAATCGTATCCCCGGTGGTCGGATCCGACTGCGAGTCGCGCGTAAAGAAGAGAGCCTGTTGCGCACGCTCGAAGCGAGGCTCGAGCGTGATCACCAAGTACTGCACTGGGATGTAGCGCACGGTCGCGGTGACTGTGACGAGGTCCGGGTCGCGCCCGGCGGGCAGTGCGACCGTTCCTGCAATGTACTCGACGCGTGCCCCCACCCTCCATTGTTGATGGACCTCCATATCGCCGGAAAGCGCGCCGCCTATCGAGTACTGCCCGGAGCTAGCCGGTGGATCCACGGTCGCGTTCCCGTTGAACCTCAGTGTGAAGCGTCGGATCTGAGCGCTGAGTGAGAGGTCGAAGAACTGTCCCCATGCTCGGTTGCCGTTCAGGCCGCTCGGCCCCGTCATGTAGCCGAATTGCAGGGCCACCGGATCAACCAGTGTGAGGTTCAGCTGCGCGCCGAATGCTGGCGTTGCATTGCGGTCGACCGCAGTGCCACCGATCCGGCCGACTGCGACGGTGTCGCTCACCACGAGGAACTTCAACGCTACTTTTTCGTTCAGGTCGGCGGTGATCCGAAGCCCCAAGTGATTGAACGGCTGCAGCAAGAAATAGAGCGTCCCACGAGTGAAGGTTGGATTCTTCCACTCGTCGGCGACCTCGAGACCGTAGATCGTATCGAACCAGCCGAAGTCGAGTCTGAGCTTCCGGTGTGGCATCCAGCTTGCGTAGCCCTCTTTCAGAGGTGCCAAAGCGGTCAACTGAGACGCCGCCGAGCCCCAGCGCAGGCCGAGGGTGAGCGCGAACTTCTCACCCGTGTAGCTGACATCCCCTCCGGCGAAGTTGAGGCCGAAGCCCATGTACCCGGTGTAGGGGTAGTCGAGATTGTTGTAGGGCCCGGCCACGCGGTGCGCGTTGAACAAATAGAAGCCGCTCGCCATGACCTGCCAGTCGAGACCGTCTAGCAACGCGTTGGCGGCGCCCTCCCCGGCTTCTTCGGCGGATGCCCAGTTGGTCGGGACCAAGAGACTACAGAGGACCGCAAGGACTAGAGCGTGCTTCAGCATCGGCCAGGCACTGGGGGATACCATGCGTTCGCTGCCGGATCTTGGGTTTCCCTCACCAGTCCAAGATGGCAACCATGATTCCGGTGGCCACGATGAGCCCGCCGGCGATGGGATCGCCGAAGCGTTCGATCCACTTGCCTTTGAAGAGCTGCGCACCGGACTGCGCCACGGCGACCAGCACGACCATCGCGCCAACCGTCGCTACCTCATAGGCAACCACAATCGAGATGGTTTCCACGGTCGTCAGAGGAGCGGCAGCGAAAAGGATCGGAATCACGGCCACGCAGGGATCTGCGCAATAGATCAGGAACAAGGACCAGACAGACACGCTCGACGGGTCGTGAACATGATCGTAGTGGTGGTGGTGATGCCCGTGCAGGCGGTGCGCGAAGGTATGCCGAAGGCCCCAAATCGCATACGCCAGCCCAAAGCCGATCATGAGCAGACCCGCCACCGAAACCATGCGCTCGCCGATCGACTGGAACAGCTGAGCTCCGAACAGCAAGGCGAGGAGACCGAGCCCTACCGACACCGTCACGTGGCCAAAGCCGCAGAGGAACGCGACCCGTAGCGTCTTGCCTTTCGACCAGTTGCGCGCCCGCGCAATCGCGGCGATCGGCACCCAATGGTCGGGGGCCAATGAATGCAGCGCTCCGATCGAGATGGCTGCGACGGCAAGGGACGCGAAAAGGCTGTCGGTGCTCACTGCGAGGGCTCCTAGTTGGGACGTGGGGTCAGGTTGCCCATTTGCGAATCCCTGCTGCCCAGGGCGATTCGCGCGAGGACAGAGAGTAGGACGAATTGGCCCAGGATATCTAGCCCGTATTCACAGAAGAACCCAATCCCGACAAGGCGCGAACGATAGGCGAAGAGCCGGGGCAAGGACGGCGACTAGTCAGCGCTGAGGGTCGCGGTCGAGATCGTCGTGTGGTGAAAGCCGAGGCGGGGATCGTCGAGGAGACCGATGTGTTCCGGGAAGAAGCCACGAATGGAGGGGAAGCGGATGCGCTTGTGTACCGTCATCTCCGGGTGGCGATAGACGATGACCTCGTTGAGGCCGCGGTGTGCCGTCAGAATGAAGCGGCCGTCGGGGCTCACCTGAAGACCGAGGCTGCCGTCCAGCAGGCTGAAGCGGGAGGCCCGCAGCGCCTTCAACAGCAGATGCGAGTTGCCAAGCACATTGGCGCGGCTGAACGCTTCGACGAGGTTCGACACGCCGCTTCGCAGATGCGGGAGTGAGCGGAGGAAGCTTGGGCGCTCGTCGATGAACTCCACCCGCTTGAAGGTCTCGAGATCGACCCGGACTAGGGTGCCGCCGGCGCACGCGTTGTAGAAGACGTCATTGGAGGTGACCGCCACGTCAGAGGTGAACGCGGCGGGGAGCTCCTTCGCGATGGAAGCGTGCCGGGTGACCGTGGCCGTCTCGGCGTCGACCTCGTAGACGTAGTTCTTGAAGTGCGCGAGCGTATACTCGCCAAACTCGTTCCCCTGTGGTGCGACCTGCTGGCTCGGGCCGTAGAAGAAGTCCTTCGTCGGGTGCGCGGCGATGTGCCAGCAGGTGGCCGGGAGCTGCACCACGCGCGCTTCGTTCGTGCTGAGGTCGAAGACGCCGAGCTCACGCGCGTAGCCCTTGTGATCATGGTCCATGGAGCCGTAACCGATGTAGCGTCTCGAAGGCGAGAGCTTGAGCGCGTGAGGGAGCTTCACGCGGTGCTCGCCGAGGCGAACCGGGTGCTCGAGGTCGTCCATGTCGAAGCGCCAGAACGAGTCGCCCAGCACCGTGATGAAGCTCTTCTCGGACATCCAGACGACGTGGGTTTGGCTCGAGTAGATGACGTCCGGCGCGCAAAAGCGGAGCGTGGAGAGGCGGCGCACCTCGCGGAGCGTGCGCGGATCGTAGAAGAGGAGTGTCTGGGAGAGGTTCCCGAGGAAGCCAAGGGTGCCCGTCGGGTTCACCTGCGTGGCATGGCCCCCCGCCAGCCCTTCGAAGAAGTGGACCTCCTTTTCCCAGCGGTCCGCATCGGGATCACAGCGAAGGCGGGCGATGCCACAGAGGCCTTCGAAGCCGTTCAGGTTGTTTCCATCGAGCGTGATGAAGAAGTCAAAAGCAGACATCGTGTTCCTTCAGCGGAGCGAATCGGGATCGCCGAGCAGGCCATGAAGCTCCTGGCAGATCCTCGCGGCTTGGATGCCGTCGACGACGCGATGGTCGAAGGTCGCGCAGAGCTTGAGCATGGGCCGAACGGTGAGCTCGCCGTCCTCTCCCACCCAGGGGCGCTGACGCACGCGCGTGAGAAGCACGTCGACCATGATGCGCCCAATCGGTGTCAGGGGCGCGTAGGCTTCGTCGACGCCGTGCATGCCGAGACTGGTCACCATGCCGACCCCGAAGAGGTCGGCGGGGAGTCCGAGCTTCGATAGATCGAGGTGGAGCTCGTTCATCGAGAGGCTCGCGAGCGTGAGGAACGGGCGCATCATCCACCAAGGAAGCTTGTCCATGAGCTGCTTGGTCTCTTTGAACTTGGGGTCCGCATCGGCACGGATGAGCTCCCCGGCCTCGATGACGTCGGTCGCGAGCTGCCGAAGGGGGAGCTTGTCGGCGGCGATGAGCCGGTGGGCCGAGAGGTCACGACCGCCAGCACCCGCGATCAGAACGGTGATGTCGACGGTCTTTCGTTGCTCGAGCTTGCCCCAGAACCGCACCTTGGCGTTGGTGCGTGGGTGGCGCGCGATCGCGACGGCGAGCGCCTTGGTGACCAAGTGTGTGACGGTCACGTTGACACCCCACTCTTCGCGAACCTCGTCGATGAAAGCCAGCGCTGGCTCCATATCGATCTCCGTCGCGCCGTAGATCGTGGGGTCCTTGGGTCGGCGCCACTGGGCGGCCGCCCAGCGATGAAAGATTGACGGGTTTTCGTAGTCCTTGAAGTTCGTGCTCATTGCTTCGATCCCCGGCTCGTTGGCGGCCGCGCCATCTTCCGGAGCGCCTCGCTTATACCAAACCGTGGCCACGACGGAACCCATTTATCTCGATCTGTCCCGCGGCTTTGGCGGCCCCGAGGACCCGCTCTCGGGTACTATCCGCGCGATGCGTTGGGCGACAGGGGTCATGGGGATCGCGCTCGCCGTCCTTCCGGGCGTCGCAGCAGCGGAAAACGACGACCAGGTCGTCGCCGGCACCGATGTAGCGCTGACCGCTGGAGCAGTCGTGGCCAACGTCCATACGGGAGGGGCCCTCTGGTACAACCCCGCGGGTGTGGCGAGGCTCGAGAGCCGCTCCGTCACCTTGTCGGGTGCGCTCCTCGACTACAGCGTCGTCCACGCGCCCGGGGTGCTGTCGACCGAGAGTGGTGAGCAGAGCGCCGGCGACTATTCAAATCTTCACGTGGTCCCTCGGGCGCTGGTGTTCGTCTTAGCGCCGAAGCCGAGCCTGCGATGGGGAATAGGCCTCTTCTTTTCTCGATCGTTCAGTCGATATGTTCAGGATTCGGTTTCGACCGGTGCGGACGCGAGCGAGCCCGCTGAAATTCTTGGCGAGCTCGAACGAGAGGAAGTTCGTGTACCACCTGAGCTCCGCGGTCGCGTGGAAGAAGAGCAAGAAGCTTCTCGTGGGTGGCGGACTGGACATCGTGTTTGCATCCCAGCGGCTGAGCGAGAGCATCGCCGGCTCCTACGACCAGGGACAGGGAGGCGCTCTGAGTCAAAACCTGAGCGAGAGCATCTCGGGCGGTGGGCTACAGCTGAAAGCGGGGATTCAGTGGGCGCCCATCGAAGCGCTCCGGATTGGCTGGATGGTGGCCACGCCGAGCTATCTCGCATTCCTCAGCGAGAAGAGCACGACGACGCAGACTTTCGCGCCGCCGACCGGCGCTCCCGAGTTCAGCAGCAGCCAGGTCGATCAGGTGAATGGCGCCTGGGCGGGTATCGAGGCTGGGCTCACGCGTTTCGGAGTGGCGTACTTGGGCTCCTGGGGCTGGATCGAAGGCGACCTGGTCCTGAGCTTCCCGCTTCGAACCGCGGCGCTCGATATCGATTGGCGAACCACGGCCGACGTACACCTCGGCGCGGTGTTCGCGGTGACCACTAAGCTGAAGCTCGGCTGTGGATTCTTCACCGACATCAGTGCTGAGCCAACGCCGACCCAGTTCGCTGAGACCCAGATCAATTCGTACGGCCTCTCCGTGGGCGCGGACTTCGCGAACCGCGCGGAACCTACCGAGACGACAAAAGAGGGTTTCTATCTCGCGCTCGCCGTCGCGTTTCGATACGCGCATGGCTCGGGCACCATGGCGGGAGTCGCCTTCCCCTCGACGTATCCGAGCGCCGGCACCCCACCGGTCGAGCTCAACCTCATCAACGTCAAGGTCGACGAGCTCAGCGTGAATGTAGCGTTCAAGGCTTCGTTCTAGAAGGCACGGACGCTCACACGAGGACGACCATCTTGCCGTTCGCCCGGTTCTCGTCCATCGCCCTGTGAGCGTCCGGCAGCTGCTCGAAGGACCAGACCGGGCCCCGGTGGATCTCCAGATCGCCGGACTCGACCAAGGAGACGTAGCGTTGGAGATCTTCGCTCGAGATGTCGCTCGCGCCGCCCGAGTAGGATGTGAGACACACACCGGTTGGGATGTCCTCCATGGGTCGAAACGAAGGCAGCTCCCATTCCCCGCCAAGAATCCCCGTCACGCAGACCAAGCCACCTGCCCGTGCGCAGCGAAGGGAGTCGCGCAGGGTCTTGGTGCCGATGAGCTCGAGCACGTAGTCGACACCTTCGGGGTGTGCGCGACGCACGTCCTTCGCAATGGACCCGTCGTCGACGAACACTTCGTCCGCTCCCGACGCGAGTAGCTGGTCACTCTTCCCAGGGTTGCGTGTGGTCGTTGCAACGCGAAGACCCATGCTCTTGGCGAGCACCGCCGTCATCAATCCGATCGAGGACGTACCTCCGCGAATCAACAGAGTGCCACCTTCGGACCCGACGCCGAGGCCGGTTCGAAGAGAGCCATGGGTCGTTTGGAGCATCTCGGGAAGCGCGCCCAAAATCTCCCAGTCGAGCGAGGAGTCGATAGCAAAGACGCTCGCCACAGGGACCGAAGTGTACTCGGCATAGGAGCCGTCGTACTCGCGCCCCATCCCGCCCATCATCGCGAATACACGCTGACCGACCTCGAGCTCCCCACCGGGCGCAGCTTCGACGGTGCCTGCGCACTCAATCCCGAGCACGCGCGGCAGCTGCACGGAGGGCGAGTCTCCCCGGCGCGTGAACCACTCAGAGCGGTTCAGCCCGAATGCGCGCACGCGAATCAGGACACGACCGGGCTCGGGCTCGGGGCGCGGCAGGTCGATCAGCTCGAATGCCTCGGGCCCTCCGGGAAGTCGCAGTGTCCAAGCTCGCATCGTTGCACCTCGTCGCGGCAGTCTACATCGCCCGACGCGGCACGAACGTGACTATCGACGAACTTGTCGACGCGGGGAAGGCTACGCGGGCATGGGCTCCGTCTACCGGCGCCCGCGCTCCACGGGTCTCGCTGCGCCTCGGTGCTCTTCCTCTACATCCTCGCGAACTTCGTGCCGAATGATCGGCGCGCGTCTTTCGCCCATGTAGTAGGGGTCGCTCGATCCCTCGACCACTTCCTCGGAATCCTGGTTGGGCTGCGCGGCCTCGGGAGGCTCGGTTGGTTCCACGGGATATGTCGGCTCCGCGGCCGCCGCGGCGTTCTCTTTGGCGAGCTCCTCTGGCGTGAGCTCTTCTTGCGCGTACCCAGGGTCGCCGTCGATCCCAAGGCTCAATCGATGGTCCGCCGGCATCGGCGGCGGTGCCTCGGCGGAGCCTTCGTCGGGAATTTCTGTCTCCGCCCCCATCTCAGGCGGGGCCTCGGTCGGGATCTGCGCCGGAGCTTCGGTGGGGGTCGCCGGCGCTGGGTCCGCGGGCGCCTGTTCGGCGGTCGTCGAACGGCTGCACGCAATCGCGCCCAGCAGCACCAGCCCCGTGACAATGGAAATCCTGTTCATTTGTCGCTCCCCTTTCTCGGTCCCCGTGGAATCCGCCCCGCCTGTCCTCGACAAGTACAACTTGACCGATCCCGGGCGACGCGTCACATCTTGCGCATCTGCGCCGACTTTCTCGGCGCTTTTCCAACGAGGGACTATGCCGAAGCTTAACAATACACTTGTCGCCATCCTTTGCGCCTTGGGCGTCACCAGCTACGGTTCTCGGCTGCGCGGTCGAGTGCTACGACGGAGTCTGTGAGACCGTCTATGGCGCCGGGTACTACTACGACAGCTTGGTACCGGGGGTTGCGTACTCCACGCAGGCCGAAGATGGCAGCGTGATCACCGGCGTGACGGGCGAACGAAACGACCCGGGGCGCTTCAGCTTCTACACGCCAGAAGCCACGGTTGACGTTTTCGCTCGGAGACACGGAGCTCGGATCGAGCGTCGGCAAGGACAGAGTGACTCCCTTCGACCTCGCAGGTGTCGACGAAGCGCCGGTGGGCGGATGTGAGGTCGACGGTACGCTCCCGGAAGATGATTTCCGAATCGTGCACAACCTCGCGGTTCTACTTCAGACCTTCGACACCGATGGAGACCCCTCCGAGGGAATCGAGATCAGCGCCGACACGGCCGCTCTCTTCGAGGGCGTGAGCATTGACGTGGACCAGGCCTGGGAGGACTTCAGCACCGACACGGACTTGCTCGCGGTCCTCGAGTCGGCGAACGACGCCAACCACTTCCCCGAGACGCGGACGCTTCGCGAGCGCGAAGAAGCATTGGCTGCCCTGTATCAGGGGATTGGCCTCTGCTCGGCTGAGTAGTCACCGCGAGCTCCAACAGAGCCACAACGGACGCGAATCTCGCCGCCGTGGCGAGCGCTCCTAGCTCGTCCGGGACCGGTCGAGGTCGCTGTAGTCTCGACGGGTGCCTTTCGGGTACACTCCCCGACCCGGGGGAGGTCCCGAGAGGAACCCATCGTGCCCAATCGCAAGCTAGCTCTGTTGCTTCTCGCCGGCGCCGCTCTTCTGCAGGCTGGGTGTAGTAGCAACTCACGGTCCGTCCCTTGCACGAGCGATCTCCAGATCGATCTTCAGGTCAGCACTGAGGTTGACGGGGTTGAGCTCGTCATCAACGAGGTGCTCTGGACCATTCGCGGCGCCGGCATGGCACCGATGAGCGGTACGATCAACACCAGCGACCCGAACGCCACGGCCTCGGTCGAGGTCTTCGGACTGGCACCCGCCGAATACATGATCGACCTCGAGGCAACGTCGGACGATGGCGAAAGTACGTGCCGAGGGTCCGCCGTGTTCGACGTTACGCCGGGCGTCGCCTCGGATGTCGCAGTCCTCCTCCGCTGTTCGGCCGGCCAACGCTTCGGTTCCGTACGCGTCAACGGCAAGTCGAACATTTGCCCCGAGCTCACCAAGGCAGTAGTCGCTCCGCTTCAGACCTCCGTCGGCAACGTGATCACGGTCCGCGCCGAAGCCGAGGATGTCGAAGGCGATGCGATCGAGTACGCGTGGACGGCCGACGGAGGAACGATCTCGAACCCAGGTGCGGCAGCCACATTCTACACCTGCGAGGAAGTCGGCGACCACGCAATCACGGTCTCGGTGACCGACGATTCCTTCCTGCACTGCATGGACAGCTGGACCGTCGACGTTCGTTGCATCGACGGTAGTGGTGGAACCGGCGGCAGTGGGGGCACGGGCGGCGCAGGAGCCACCGGCGGTGCCGGCGGCAACGCCGGGACGGGCGGCCAAGGCGGACCCGGTGGCGGTGGTGGCAGCGGCGCAAGCGGTGGCAACGGCGGAGCTTCCGGCACGGGTGGCAGCGGTGCATCGGGCGGCGGTGGCAACGGCGGCAGCGGCGCAGTCGGTGGTGGTGGAAACGGCGGAGCTTCCGGCAGCGGTGCAGCGGGCGGCGGTGGCGGCGGGACGGGCGGCGACGCGGGTGCCGGCGGCGGCTCGGGCACTGGCGGCACGGCCGGTAGCGCCGGCACGGGCGGCACCGACGGCGCCACCTGCGAGATAAGCATCTCGCTTACGGGTTCGTAGCCGGTTCTTCCGGGTTGGCCTCCGCAACGTGGAACTCCACGCGGCGATTCCGTGCGAGATCCGCTTTGCTCTTCGCGTTTGGCACCAGCGGCCGTGTCTCCCCGAAGCCTTGCGGCACGAGGCGGTCGCGATCGACACTACCCTCCTCGCTCAAGTAGCGGACAACGGAGTTCACGCGTCGTTGCGAGAGCCGCATATTGTACTCTGCGCGACCGGTCGCGTCGGTGTGCCCCTCGACGCGAATGACGGCGATCTCGGGGTGAGCGTTTAGCACTTCGGCGACGTTATCGAGAACGGCGTGTGAGCGCCGCTGGAGCTGCGCACTGTCCGTGTTGAAGTAGATTTTGTCGAGGATCTCGATGCGCGTGTCTTCGATGACGACGCGTTGCTCCTCGGGGCAACCTTGGTTCTCGACCGGCCCGGGGACGTCGGGACAGTTGTCGATGCGGTCGGGGACGCCGTCGCCATCGCGGTCCGGATCCGGGGCAGGAGCAGGAGCAGGCTCGACGACCGGCTCCTCCTCTCGGACGACGCCGGGCTCTTTCCCCGGCATGGTGTAGGCGAGCATCCCGATCAGCCGCCAATCGGGGTTGCCGTAGCCGGAGGTCACGCCGCCAGTGCCAGCGAAACCAAGCGCGAAGCCTTTGGGATGCAAGTACTTGAAGCCGCCGAGCAGCTCGACCGGGGTTTCCTGGCTGCCGCCGAAGCCGGTTCCGGAGCCAGCGGCGGTTCGCCCGAACGTTTCCATGGTGATCATGAAACGGTCCTGGCCCAAGAGCACTTGGACGCCGGCTCCAAACGTGAGTTGGTTGCCGACCTCGAGCGAAGGAATGTCTTGCCTGAAGTTGGTCTTGTAGCCGAGGTTGAGTGGAATGCGGACGTAGTCGCCAGCGTTGAACGTCCCCATCGCCTCGAACCACCCGCCGATGTTCGGGCTCTCGTTCGGTTCTCCGAGATAGTTCTGCTCCGGTCTCGAAGCCGACGCCGTGTTCGCGGTCAACGTAGCCTGTGCCGCGAGCTGGAAGATGTTGTCGCGCGTTCCGTACAGGACGCCTCGAGCACCGACGTAGAGATCACCAAGGCCGGGCCCGGTTGGAAGAAGAACCGATTGTCCTATCGAGTCGAGGAAGGCAGTCCCTTCGTCGGACACGCTGTCTTTGAGGATGAAGGTGTACGGAACGTCCATGAAGATGATGAGGCGCTCCCACAGGCCGAGGTTCCACGTCAGGTGACCGGTGAGCTGCGAATGCACTAGCGCGAGGCGCTGATCGGGGATCGGGCCGTTGGTGACCTGCAGCTCTAGGGGGTCTCGGGCGTAGTCGAAGTAAACCTGGAAGCCGAAGCGCAGGTGCCCTTGCCCGTCGGCATTGCTGACCGCAAATCCGTCCGTGGCGATCTCCGAAGGGCGAAACTGGTTGAGATCGAACTGTGGGGGGGCTTGCCCGGCGGCACCGGAGCTGACGCTGAGGCCACCCCAAATAGCCCCCAGAAACGCGCACCAAGCCCGTCTGGACATCGCATGATTGGTACCACCGATGCTGGACCAGACAAAGCCCGATGTGTGTATTCGTGGGTTTGTGCTAAGGCGCGGGCTTCATGTCTGACCTCCTTAGCCTAGAACAGGCTCCCGCGGGCCTCGGCGCCGCGTTGCGCAAAGCCGGATTCGAGCAGTTCACTGCCATCCAACACGCCGTCCTCGCGCCCGAGCTGGCCGATCGGGACCTTCGCATTTCTTCACAGACTGGCTCCGGCAAAACGGTGGCGCTTGGTCTGCTCCTCGGACCGACAGTCGCCGAAGCCTGCGCCGAGAACTCTTCTGGCAAGGCTCGGGGCTCACGAGTGGCCGCGCCCGTCGCTCTGCTCATCGCCCCCACTCGGGAGCTTGCCGGCCAACTTGGTCGTGAGCTCACGTGGCTGTATGCGTCGCTCGGCGCACGGGTGCTCGTCGTGACCGGCGGCACGAGCGTCATGCAGGAGCGCACGGGGCTGCAGAAGCGGCCGCAGGTGGTCATCGGCACACCTGGGCGACTTCTCGACCATTTGCGCGCGGGGGCAATGACCCTCGACCAACTGCAGATCATTGCGCTCGACGAAGCTGACGAGATGCTCGACATGAACTTCGAGGAAGAGCTCGACGGCATTCTCGGGTACGCGCCCGGAGCACGGCGAACCCACTTGGTGTCTGCGACCTTCCCGCGCGAAGTCGTGAAGCTGGCGAACCGGCTCCAGAAGGATGCCGTCTCTGTCCAGGGAACGGCACTCGGCGAGGCCAATACCGACATTGAGCATGTCGTCATGCGCGTGCGCCAAGCCGACCGCTTCAATGCGGCGATCAACGTGCTCCTTCGCTACCCCGAGGACAAGACATTGCTCTTCGTCCGCACCCGAACCGAAACCGTTCGACTTGCAGACGAGCTCTGCGCCGCTGGGCTCGCTGCCCGCGCGCTCAACGGCGAGATGACGCAACGGGAGCGCACGGCCGTGTTCACGCAGTTTCGAAGCGGAGCTGTGAGATACCTCGTGGCGACCGACGTCGCGGCACGGGGGCTCGATGTGCAAGACATCGGCCGCGTCATTCAAGTCGACCTTCCGGACAACGCCGACGTGTTCACGCACCGAAGCGGCCGAACCGGCCGGGCCGGCCGTCGCGGCACCAACATGATCTTCGCCGCCGCACGGGCGGAGTTCCGGGTCAAGGGCTTGCTCCGTGGCGCAGGCGTCGAGGCCAAGCTGGCCGCGATTCCGACTCCGGAAGAGATCTTCGCAGCAGCGGACGAGCGCATCGGCGAGAGCTTCCTTCGCGACCTCGAGATGAGTGAGCTCGACGGCCGCTCGCGGAGCCTCGCCGAACGCCTGCTCAAAGAGCATTCGCCCGAAGAGCTGGTCGCATGCCTTCTCAAGCGCGAGGCCAAACGCACACAAGGCACGCCCCGGCAGGTGCGCGATGATGCGAAAGTGGCCGGCCGCGAGCGCAAGCCACGCAAAGGCGGGCCCAAGACGACCGGACGCAGGCGGCCGCAAGGCACCGACTTCGTCACCTACCAGGTCAGTTGGGGCGCTCACACGGGAGCGGACACGCGACGCCTTCTAGCGATGGTGTGCCGTCGCGGTGACGTAACGAGCGATGCTGTCGGCGCGATTCGCGTCGCACCAAAGAGCTCGACGATCGAGATCTCGTCGACGGTCGCACAGGAGTTCGAGCGCGCCGTCGCGCGACCCGACGAGCGGAATCCGCGCGCCAAATTCCGCCGATGGAACCCTGACGCCGGCGCCAAGCGCCCTCGACACCGCACCGCACGCGCAAGCTAGCCGCCCGAGTCTCCGGCAGAAGCGCCTCCAGGCTCAAGGTGCGCGACCGATAATTGGTGGAAACGCCGGATGTGAGGCAGCACACGATTCGGCCGCATCGCTTTGCCAGGAGCGCCGACGCGGGTATCCTTTCCGACCTTGGCCTACTCCAGATCACCTCGCTTCTTGGGATTTCTGTGCGTCTCAATCTTCGCGCTCGGCTGCGCAGAGGCTTCGTCCACGCAGGTGGTGGTGCTCATGGACACCGACTACGCCGCCCCCGGGGAAGTGGACCGAATCAGGGCGCGCGTCTCGAAGATTTCGGAGACCGACGAGGGGCCGCAGGAGCGTGAAACCTGGCTCCAGGAGTTCCTCGTTACCTCGCAGGACGGGGGTACACGCAATACCTACGCCTTACCTGCGACCTTCGGCATCTTGCCAGGGGATGGCGATCTAGAAGGCGACATCGTGGTCGAGCTGGAGGCGCTCGCGACCGCGAGCGAACGGGTGCTCGTGTCACGCCGCGTGAGGACTGGGTTCGTACGCGGCGAGACCCGCCTGATCCGGATGCCCTTGTATCGCGCTTGCGCAGGGACGAGCTGTTCGGCCGGAGAGACATGCGGATGCTCGAGCTCGTCGTCTTGCTCCGCGCCGACATGCATCGACGAGCTCGTGCCTCCTCAGGACCTCGAACCCATCGACGACCCGGGCGCGCTTCCGGCCGACGCGGGGATGCCTAGCTTCGATGCCGGTGTCGGTGGTGATTCGGGCGTTCCGCCGCGAGACGCAGGGACGACGCCCGATGGCTCCGTTCCGGACGGAGGCGGGATCAACTGCGCGCCGCCTCTCAGCGTTTGCGGGCTCGACTGCGTCAACACCGAGGCCGATCCACGCTATTGTGGCGACTGCGACACCGCCTGCACCACTGGACAACGCTGCGACGCCGGCAGCTGCATCGACCCAGGCGACTGCCGCACGAACGACACCGGTTGCTCGGGCTTCAGCTATTGCGACGAGGCCACCGGCGAGTGCCTCGCCGGCTGCGCGATCGACGAGCAGTGCGATGGCGAACACGAGCTTTGCGATCGGGACCTCCACGAGTGCGTCTGTGAGACGGGCTTCGAAGACTGCCCGTCTGGCTGCGTCGACACGGATATCGACCCCAACTTCTGCGGCAGCTGCGACAGGATTTGTCCGACGGGAAACGTGTGCGAGCTGGGAGCGTGCGTGGACCGAGGGGACTGCCGGACGAATGGCGTCGGCTGCAGCGGCTTCACGTACTGCGACGCGACCAGCGGTCAGTGCTTGCGGGGTTGCGCAAGCGCCGAACAATGCACCGGGCAGAACGAGACCTGCGATACGGCGACCCACGAGTGCGTCTGCTCCGAAGGGACATCACCTGTGCGGAGCGATCTGCCTCTCGGACACCGATGTCAATTCCTGCGGGGCCTCGTGTACGCCCTGCCCCGCTCCCGCGAATTCGACGCCGACGTGCAACCTAGGCGTCTGCGGTTTCGTTTGCGTCGACTACTACGAGCCATGCGATGAGGGCTGCTGCCTGTCGGGCTGCCCCGCTGGACAGGTCCTCTACAACGGAACTTGCGCCCAAGTGCACGTGCAAACCGCCAACGAGCAAGGCAATCTCGGAGAGTTCAGCTCCATCGCCCTCGACGCGGCCGGCATGGCGCGAATTGCTTGCTATGCGTCGAGCGGTCGGGATTTGAGATATCTCACTCAGCAGGACGACGCTTCGTGGGTCCCCGAGACGCCGGACGGACCGGACGATGTGGGGCGCTACGCATCGCTCGCCCTTGACGCGTCAGGTACGGCATACATCGCCTACTACAACTCGAGCGAGAAGAATCTCATGCTTGCAAGCGCGCAGAGCGGGGGATCCTGGCTCGTGGAGGTCGCGGACACTGGCGACGACGACGACGACGATGGGGAAGTCGGCGAACACGGCTCTCTTGCGCTCGACGCCGCGGGCACGGCCCACCTGAGTTACTACGACGGAGCGAATCGAGATTTGATGTACGCCAGACGCGAGAACGGCAACGACTGGGTCATCGAGCGGGTGGATCAAGCTGGCAACGTTGGGGAGTATACGTCGCTCGCGGTCGGACCGGGCGGCACCGTGCACGTTAGCTACTACGACGCCTCCAATGACGACCTGAAATACGCGGTACGGCGGATCGATGGAGTTTGGAGCATTCAGACGGTCGCGAGCGACGGGAACGTCGGGAAGCACACCTCGCTCGCTCTCGATTCACTAGGCACCCCGCACATCAGCTTCTACAGCGACACCGACAAAGACCTGCTGTATGCGTCGCGGCTCGCGTTCAACTTTTGGATCACGACAGCGATCGAAACCGACGGAGACGTGGGCAAAGACAGTTCGCTGGCCTTTGGTCCCGATGGGGCCGCTCGCGTCAGCTACTACGACGAGACCGCCAAGGATCTGAAGTACGCGATTCGGCTGGCCGGTGGGACTTGGGCAGTTCAGACGGTCGACGGCGTGGACGATGTGGGCACCCATACCTCGATTGCAATCGACGATCTGGGCAATGCACACATCAGCTACTACGACCGCACCAACAAGAACATCAAGTACGCGTTGATCGCCGCGCCGGAGTAGCCCGCGCAGCGCGAAACTCGTTCACGGTGTCATCTCGTACGCGTCTTTGAGATCGTGCACTTGCTGCCACACGCGTTGATAGCGGGCGTCATCGGACACCGGCTTCCGAATCATCTCGAGGCAGCACGCCATCTGCGTGTCGTTGCTCGACGGCTTCGAGTAGAGACTGAGGGCGTGGCGCGAGAAGTCGCGCACCATGAAGTCGAAGATCTGGTCGACGAGGTCATCAGAGACGTCGTAGATCTTGGCGTTCTCCAAGATCAGCTGTCCGTATGCAACCAATGCGAATATCTCTCCGCCGGCCAAGAGGAAGTCGATGTCCTTGCGTTGGCCTTCGTCAGGAGGTGAGGCAAGGAGCATCTTCTTGAACGCCTCGATCTGCTCACGGAACACCGCGAGGTTCGGCGTGCTCCGGCTCGAATACGCGATGTTGTAGTCGTGGAATTGGATCTTGCCGAGCCCCTTGGTCGGACCCTGCTCGAAGAGGAAGTCGTCGTTGACAGCTTGGTCCTGCCGCGGCACGTCGGCGTAATCGCCCGGCGCAAAGAAGTAGTTCGCCATGAACTTCACGATGAGCGCGATGTTGACGTGAACCGTCCCCTCGAGCTTCGGCAAAGCCCGGATGTCCACCGCGGCCTGCTCGAAGAACATGTCCTTTTCGAAGCCCTTCGCGGCGATGACGTCCCACAAGAGGTTGATGACGTCCTCCCCTTGCGTGGTGACCTTCATCTTGACCATCGGGTTGTAGAGGAGGTAGCGGCGGTCTTCGGCTGACGCGACGCGCATGTAGTCGGCTGCCCTGAGCGCGAAAAGCTTCATAGCCACGAGCCGGGCATATGCGTCCGTGAACATCTGCCTCACGTGAGGGAAGTCGGTCACGTGAATTCCGTAAAGCTTCCGATTGGCCGCATGATGGATCGCCTCGTAGAGCGCATGCGTGCACATGCCGATCGAGGCCCAACCGAGGTTGTACTTCCCGATGTTGACGGTGTTCAGCGCGCTATTCCACGCGTGATCGCCGCGCGCGATGATGTCGGCCTCGGTGACCGGGTAGTCCTCGAGCGCGTACTCCGAGACGTAGTTCTGGCTCGCGCACACGTTCTTTACCAAGCGGTAATTGTCGTGCTGGGAGTCGACGCCGAAGAACACGTACTCGCCGGAGTCGGCGAGCTTACCAAACGTGGAGACGATGGCGGCCTTGTTCCCGTTGCCGATGTAGTATTTGCTGCCGCGCGCCGTGTAGCGCCCATCCCCCTCAGGCGTGAGGATCATGTCGGTGGAGTACACATCCGCGCCGTGCTCCTTCTCCGACAGGCCGAACGCGAAGATCCCGCCCTGCTCGAGGGCCTCGGACGCTCGCTCCTTGATCGCTTCGTTCGGGCTCATCCAAATCGGCCCGAGGCCGAGCACGGTGACCTGCCAGGTGTACCAGTATTGAAGACCGTAGAAGCCGAGGATCTCGGCGAACTCACAAACCCGCCAGGTGTCCCAGCGCGAATCGGCGGCACCCTGGCCCTGCGGCGTACACATCGTCGCGAAGATGCGCTCCTCTTTCACGAAATCGAGGAAGTCCGAGTACCAAACCTGCGCGTGGTAGTCGTCCTTGATTCGGCCTTTGCCTTTTTGCTCGAAGAAGTCGATGGTCTTCAGCATCACCTCACGGGAGCGGGCATCGGGATACGGTCGGCTGTGCGCTTTCGGATTGAGCAGAATCATAGCCCCGGGGTGATACCACGGGTGCACGCGAAACTACACCGTGGGCTGCCCGCCCTAGCGAACCTCCGCCAGCAGCCATCGGTGGAGCGGCGCCATCTTCTTCCACTCTCGTACGCAGTACGTGACGAACTTGCTGCTCGCGAGCTCGGGCGGTGACTTCCGCTCCACGCTCACCCAAAGGGCGCTGTGGAGCACCGAGTCGCTGGCGGCTGCGCTTCCGTCGAAGCCGCGAGGCGGCTTCTTGTACGTCTTCCCACCGATCTCGTAGCCGGCGCGTTGTAGTCGCTTGGTCAGCGAAGCGAGCGGCCGGGCGACCTTGTCGTCCTTGAGGGACGTGCGGTATTGGGCGAGCGCCTCCTTCGAGAACCGATGCGAGCCGGCGCCGAGGTGAACGCTCTTGTCGCGGATGCGCAGAAAGAAACCGGACACAGCCGTCTTCCGATTGCCCTCCCAGAACCACAAGTCGATGTGATCTTTATAAGGGGTCTTGTCTTTCGAAAACCGGAGGTCGCGGTTCACCCGAAAGATCGAGCCGTTGACCCGCGGCTCCCAGACGATGTTCGGCGCGACCTTCTCGAGCCTCGGCCCGACGGCCTCCACAAAGGCTTTCGCAGGCTCGATGTAGTACTGCTCGTACTCGCCACGATGGGCGTCGAACCAGGCCTTGTCGTTGTGACGGCCCAGCTCGCGAAGGAACTTCCGAGTCTTCGGGCCGAAGCCGGTGAAATCCGTCATAGCGCGCTGCCTTTCCGGGCTTGAAACGTGGATACCTACGTATCGGTCGAAGGGTCGACTTGTTTCGCGGCGTATCCGCGCATCCGGTGCGCGCGAAACGCTGGGATTGCACAGTCTTCGCCCGGACTGACCGGAAACCGTGGCCTTTTCGTCATGGCACACCACTTGCTCAGGAAATGGGTAGGAGGATTTATGCGCGCTCTAGTCCATGTACCGATGCTGATTGCGCTCACGCTCGCCTTGTCGACTGGCTGCTCGAGCGGGTCGTCGGATGAGAGCTCAGGGGGAGATGGAGGCAGTGGCGGAACGGCGGGCGTCGGCGGATCCGGCGGCGCCGCCGGAAGCGGTGGCTCGGGCGGCGCTGGGGGAGATGGCGGGACTGCGGGGAATGGAGGACCTCGGTTCTCCGAGCTCGCCGCCGCAAACAACCACAACTGCGGGCTGTTGCTCGACGGAAGCGTCGAATGTTGGGGACTCGATGCCCATGCAGACGCGCTCCCGCCGGCAGATGTCACGTTCGAGCAAATCGAGACGGCGAACACATACTCGTGCGGCATAGACGACGAGAGCGCAGTCGAATGCTGGGGCGAAGGACAGGGCGTGGCAGTGCCCGCCGCTGAGCGCTTCGTCGAAGTGGCGCTCGGCTTCAACCACGCCTGCGGGCTACGTGAAGACGGCACGGTTCGTTGCTGGGGCGGCGCGGCATCCGGCGAGTGCGAGTCCCCCGACTACAATTGCGGGCAAGGCAACTCGCCGAACGGCACTTTCAAACACATCGCCGCGGGACACTACAGCAATTGCGCACTCAGCTCGACGGACACGATCCTCTGTTGGGGCGCAGGCCGCACCGACGAGTCGGTTGCGCCGAACTTCGGCCAGGCGATGGCGCCGGCGGGCACCTACAGGAGCCTGTTCGCCGGCACGTGGCACTACTGCGCGCTCGACGCTGTCGGTGAAGCCACATGCTGGGGCGCGGGCACCAAGAACACGTGTGGCGGCCCGAACCTGCACTGCGGCCAGGCAACACCGCCGAGCGCGCGCTCCTTCAACACGCTAGGCCTCGGCTGGCTACACAGCTGCGGCGTGCTCGACGATGACACGACCCTTTGCTGGGGAACCGACCGGATCGGGTCGGGCGACCTCGACCCACCGGCCGGAGTAGCTTTCGAGCAGCTCTCTGCCGGTCAGAATCATACCTGCGGCGTTCGGGAAGATGGACAAGGCGCCTGCTGGGGATACGTGCCTTGCGGTGTCCCTGGCGAGCCTCCGTGCGGCCGCCCGTAGCACTCCTATTGTAGGCGTGCCCAATCCGTCGTAGTCCCCAACGATGACAAGCAGCCGCAGGGCGCGATCCCCGCTCCCCAACAAGGACCAGAAACAGCTCCTCGCCGCCATCGGCCGGGTCCTGTCCAGGCACGCGGGCCGATGGAACGCCGGACGCTCGGGCAAGACGCTCACCGACCTGCGCTCCGCAACGAGCACCCTCGCCTCGATGGTCGGACGGGGCGCCGCACGAGAGAACGAGCCCCGAGCGCAGGTCCGCAAATTCTGGGGTTGGGGGTATGAAGGCGAAGGCCCCGATCCGCTGATGGTCGAGGTCTTCCTCGAATTCCTGAAGTCGCGCTTCGGGCTGGAAGGCTACAGCGACATGCCCACGCCGAACGTCGACGAAATCGAGCTCCGCCCTCCCCGCTTCGTGCTCCCCGCTGAGCTCGCAGCGTTCTGCACCGACGCCAAGCTCGACCGCTTGTCCCACAGCTATGGGAAGGCCTTCCGCGACATCGTCCGCGCGCTGCACCGGCACTATGAGAACCCGACCGACTACGTCGCCTTCCCCAGCACCGAAGAGCAGATCCTCGCGCTGATCCGGTTCTGCGAAGCCGAAGGAGTCAGTCTGATCCCCTACGGCGGCGGCTCGAGCGTCGTAGGCGGCGTCGAACCCACACGCTCTGCAACGTACAAAGGCACTATCACGCTCGACATGCGCAACTTCGACGCGGTGCTCGAGGTCGACGAAACCTCGCGCGCCGCACGCGTGCAAGCCGGCATCTACGGTCCGGCGCTCGAGGCCGCGCTCAAACCCTACGGCCTGAGTCCGCGCTTTTACCCCCAGAGCTTCGAGTTTTCGACCCTTGGCGGGTGGATCGCCACGCGCGCCGGAGGACACTACTGCACGCTCTACACGCACATCGACGACATCGTGGAGTCGGTCCGCGTGGTGACGCCGCAGGGCGTACACGAAACGCGAAGGCTCCCGGCATCCGGCGCCGGTCCGAGCCAAGAACGGCTCTGGCTCGGCTCGGAGGGCACACTGGGCATCATCACCGAAGCCTGGATTCGGCTCCACGGCCGCCCTCGCTATCGCTCCTCGGTCACCGTGAAGTTCGACGACTTCGTCACCGGCGCCCAGGCGGTGCGCGCGCTCTCGCAGGGCAAGCTCTATCCCGTGAACTGCCGTCTCGTCAGCAGCATGGAAGCCGTCTCGATGGGTCTCGGCGACGGCCGCAACGCGATGCTGCTGCTCGGCTTCGAATCGGAGCGCTACCCGCAGCAAGATGCGATGGCCAAGGCGCTCGACGTCTGCCGCGAGCACGGAGGTCGCTACAACCGCCGCAAGGTCACGCACACCGAGTCGCGCGTGCGCTCGGGCGCCGCCGGCAACTGGCGCAGCAACTTCATCAAGGCGCCATACATCCGAGACATCATGGCCGCAAAGGGCATGGTGACGGAGACCTTCGAGACGGCCGTGACCTGGGACCAGTTCGAGGCGTTCCACCAAGCCGTCATCGATGCGGCGCAGCGCGCGTTCGACACGCGCTGCCGCGGACGCGGGATGATCACCTGCCGCTTCACCCACATCTACCCGGACGGGCCCGCGCCCTACTACAGCATCGTCGCCTGGAGCGAGCCCGGCCGGCAGCTCGAAACCTGGGACGCGATCAAAGCATCCGTGTCCGACGCTATCATCGACAACGGCGGCACCATCACCCACCACCACGCCGTCGGCCGCGACCACCGCCCCTGGTACGAACGCGAACGCGGCGCGCTCTTCACGACGACGCTCGCCGGTCTCAAGTCGACGCTCGACCCGAAGTGGGTCCTGAACCCCGGCGTACTGCTCGAAGAGCGCTGAGCCGTACGGACTGCGGATGGCAGTGTGGGTGGAGCAGGTTGAAAACGAGCGCGGCCCGCAGTCTTTGTGGACTGCGGGCCGCGCTCGGTCGTTTCGGCTCCTGCCTATAGGGTGAAGCAAGCGCCAATCGCGGGATTGCTGTTCAGCGGATTGCAGACTTCGCCTCCACCGCAGTCAGCGTCGCCGTTGACCGGGTTACACAGCACCATGCAAATCGTGCCGGTGTTGTTCGGATCTACGCACCAGGTGCCCGCCACGCAGTCGAGATGGCTCGCGCAAGTACCTCCAGCGCCCGTCGAACCCGCATCGAAGCAGAGGTCTCCGGCTGTCGTGGTTGGATAACAGGCCAAGCCTGGGTTACAACTTGCCACGTCCAAGGGGTCGCACGGATCGTACTGACAGGACCCGATGCTGCTCGTTGTGTTGAGCCCGCTGCAGGGGCCGCCGCTGCTGCAAGTGAAGCCGTTCGCGGGGTCGCAGAGCTCGGTGCATTGCGGAGTTCCCGACGACCCGACCAAACGGGTGGTGCAACCGAAGCCCGCCTCGCAGTCATTCTGTTGGCTGCAAGTGGCATCCTCAGGGGTCGTGCCTGCGGGGGCGCAAATCGCCCCGGTCGTGACCGGGTAGCAACCGTCGCCCGGACTACAGGTGCTCAAGTCGAGCCCGCAGGCGACGACTCCGACCGTGCAATCCGAATCGCAGCCATCGTCGTCGATCAGGTTGCCATCGTCGCACGCCTCACCAGCGGTCGTGTTGAGCGTTCCGTCACCGCACTCGGCCGCTGTGCAATCGGGGTCTTGTGAGGCGGTCTCCATGCACTCCGTGCATGTTCCCGCGCTGCAAAGGCCGGGGCCGCCAAGGGTCAGGGTGCAGGGCGTGCCGTCGGCGATGTTGCCAATGCGGCAGACGTTCGCGAAGCCCGTCAGGTCGCACAAGGGCGCTGCGCACTGTGGGTCCGCCGCCGGCGGGCAATTGGCGTCCGAAAAACACTCGTTGGTCGGCGAACATGAACCATTGCCCGCGCATGTACCCTGATTCTCTGGATCCACGCCAGGAGGCGTCTCGCCTGGACCGCAAGCGGTGCCGATCTGAAGTGAGTGGTTGCAGATGCCGGTCGCGATCGTGCACGAGTCCAAGGTGCACACGCTCGAGTCGTCGCAGCCTGCGTCGTTGATGCAGCCGAGCGGCTCGCAAATGCCGGCGTTGCATTCATACGGACCGGGGACGCCCGGATCGCAGGCTGTTCCGTCCGGTTCGCCGGTGAACTCACAAAGGGCCGTCAACGTGTCACAGACATCGTTCGTGCATGGGTCGCCGTCGTCGCAGCTCCCGAGCGTGCAGATTGGATTTATGGTCACCTGGTAGCTCGCGCTCGCTCCACCCGGAGCCTTCACGAAGACGAAAAGCTCCGAGTTGGTATCGGGGATAGGCATCGAGACCGTTCCGCCGCCGACACCGATGTATCCGCCGGAGCCCTTCAAGTTCCATGTGACGGTCGCCTGAAGGTCCTCCGACACGGCGGTCACAGTCATCATCGTCGCATCGTCCGTCATGATGATGTACGTGCGGTCGTTGGTGTCGAATGCAGGCAGGTGGTTCACTCCCCCAGCCTGGATCTCGAGAAGGTACAGGTTGGTATTGCCTGTCTTCTCGCAGGTAAACTGCGCTCCCAACAGCATCGGAGCGAGCACCGCAGCCAGCAGCAATCGTAAAAATCGAACGTTTCGTATCATGGCAACCTCCGCGACCCGCGAGCGGCAGGTCATGAGGTTTTGGTACGCGTTGCGCGGACACGGCGTCTATACGCAATAGTTCACGACGCATACGTAATTGTTTACCCGAGATCGAGAAACGCGAATCAAAGCCCCGGTTTGCGGCCGCGTCGCACACGGCGTCGTGCGCATACGTAATTGTTTGGGTTGGCAAGAAGATGCGCGCGAACAATTACGTATAGACGCAGGCTCGCAATCGATGCGACGTGTGCGTCATGCGTAGATCCTCTCGTTCTCCGTGCGCGCTTGCGTTCGCGGCAAGCATGGCCGTGGCGTGCGCGTCCGCTGAGACGCAGCCGGCTCTCGATTTCTACGAGGCACCCGACCCACTTCCATCGGACATCCCGGGTACGTTGATTCGCGCCGAGCCGATGGAGCCGTTTGCACCAGGCACTCAGGCATGGCGCGTCCTCTACGTGTCCACGGCCGTCGATGGCACACCTGTCGCAGTATCCGGCATGGTGGCTGCGCCTTCGGGGGAGGCGCCCGAGGGGGGCCGCGACCTGGTCTCGTGGGCACACGGCCTCACCGGCCTTTCGGACCGATGTGCGCCTTCCAAAGGCTTTCGCTTCTACGGGCACGACTTCTTCGAGTTGGCGCCCGAGATCGTGGCGGCCGGGTACGTCGGCGTCGCAACCGACTATGAAGGGTTGGGGACAGCCGGCGTTCATCCCTACCTCGTGGGCGCGAGCGAGGGCCGCGGGGTGCTCGACATCGTGCGAGCGGCACAGCAGATCGACGGCGCGGGCGCCGGAGATCGAGTCGTCGTGTGGGGGCTTTCACAAGGTGGACATGCTGCCCTCTTCGCGGGAGAAATTGCGCCAAGCTGGGCGCCAGAGCTGGAGCTCCTCGGCCTCATCGCCATGGCCCCGGGAAGCGAGCTTCAAACCATCGTAACGACGGGTCCGCTTTTCCCGCGCACGAGATTCGTGCACTGGTACCTGGGCCTTGGGTTCGACGCGGCGTATGCCGACCTTTCCATCGCCGACATCTTCGACGCCGACTCGACGAGCGCGATGGGTGAGCTCGCGGAGAGCGAAGCGTGCCTGGAAGAGGTCGAAGCGGCCGGCGTCGACTTCGACGGACCGGTGTACGCCACCAACCCACTCGAGCTCGCGAGCTGGCCCGAGCGGTTGATTGAAAACTCGCCAGGCTACGTCCCGACTGACGCGCCAATTCTGATCCTCCAAAGCGAAGACGATCCATCGGTGCCGATTCTGCTGACGAACGCCTTCTACGACCGCCTCTGCCGGATTGGAAGTCGACCAGAGTACCGCGTGTTCCAAGGACTCGGGCACGACGAGACCTCAAGAGCCAGCGTCCCGCTGATCCTCGAGTGGACCGAGGCCAGGTTCGCCGGAGAGCCCGCCGTATCGAGCTGCGACTAGCTCTTGCCCCCTTCCGGTCGCGCCCCCACCGCTCTATCCTCTACAGCTTCGCGACAAACCGAAACACAAGGAGGGCGCCATGAGCCTCAAGCTAGGAACCACCGCACCCGATTTCGAAGCTGAAACCACCGAGGGCAAGATCCGCTTTCACGACTGGGCCGGCAACGACTGGGTGATCTTTTTTTCACACCCCGCCGACTTCACCCCGGTCTGCACGACCGAGCTTGGCCTCGTCGCCAGGCTCAAAGACAAGTTTGATAAGCGCAACACCAAAGCCTTGGCGATCAGCGTCGACCCACTCGACTCACATCTCGGCTGGATCAAGGACATCGAGGCCACCCAAAACGTCAAGATGAACTTCCCCATCGTCGCCGACCCCGACCAGAAGGTCGCCAAGCTCTACGAGATGATCCACCCCGAAGCCGACGCAAAGCTCACCGTCCGCTCGGTCTTCTTCATCGACCCGAACAAGAAGATCCGCGCGACCATCACCTACCCGCCCGCCACGGGACGCAACTTCGAGGAGATCCTCCGCGTCCTCGACGGCCTCCAACTCACGGACAGCTACCAAGTCGCCACACCCGGCAACTGGAAGGACGGTGACGACGTGGTGATCGTGCCGTCGATCAAGGACCCCACGGAAATCGAGAAGAAGTTTCCGAAAGGCCACAAGGAGCTCCGTCCCTACCTGCGCATGACACCGCAGCCAAACAAGTAGGGTCGGAGACTCTGGATGGTCGAGAGGCCCCTCAGGGAACCGGGTCGCAGGTCATGAAGCCTTGGGTCACGAAGCCTGCGCGCACTGGGAGGCTGACCGAGCTCGCCGAGCTTCCGGGCCAGCCCGTGACGACCACGCAATTGCTGGCGGTTCCGCCGAGCTCGAGCTCGTAGGTGCCGGGCGCCACCTCGATGAGCCCGCCTGCGCCCGAGGGTTCGGTGGTTGCGCTGATGTCCGTCCTGGGGATCTCGTTCTCGTCGAGGTAGTAGACGGTCGCTGCGGGATCGGGCGTGAGGGTCACGCCCGCGATGCCGTTGTTGTCGGCGGTGATGGGCGCGGTGAGCACCGACAGGGCGACGAGGCCGTTTTCGCCCGGCGGATACTCAGTGCCGAGCGCGCCGGCGAGAACCGTTAGAGTCGCATCGCTGATCAGCGGTGTTTGCTGGGTCGTGATGTCTTCTTCAGCCGTCGTCTGAGGCGTTAGCGTCGGCCCGTAGCCTTCGGCGGTGACCAGGATCTCGAGCTCCGAGTTGGCCGGGATCTGAAGCGTCACCATGCCGTCCGCATCGGACGTGCCGCAGTTCGTCGTGTCCGCAACGCACACCTCTGCACCTTCAAACGGCGGGTCCGTGTCCGCGCCAGGCTCGAACTCGATGACCTGAAGGTCGAGCTGCACGGTGGCGGTTCCGCCGCCGCCGTCGTCTGAATCACTGCACCCGCTCAACGCCAACGCGCCACCAAGCATTGACATCACCATCACTCGTTTGCTCCAGTTCATACCGAACCTCCTCGTGGCAAGAGGACTGGATCGGGACTCGAAGAACAATACGTAATTGTACACGGCAAGTGCGACTCACGCCTGACGTCTGCCGACAGGGGGGTGTCGGCACGCGTCGCCGTTTTGGGGTGTCCGGCATGTCCAACTTGCGAAAAACGCTCGTTCGCTGATGGCACGGCCCGTGCATTGATGCCTAGGCGATGGACCCCAACGCCGCCGCCCCCATCGACGTTGCCGAAGCCGCGTACAACCTTCGGCTTGGTCCCACGGAGTGGCTTCCGAACCTGCTCGAGAAAGGCGCGCCACTATTCGATCGAGGGCTCGGATGCGCCGCCGCGATTTGGGCGGGATGCTCCGCAGACCAGCAACCGATGGTGGCTCAGCTATCGGTTCGTGCGGGAGAGCCAGACCTAGGTCTGATGTTCGCCCGCGCCGCTCGCGACGTGGGCATGAGGTTGCGACAAACCTCAGCCGCTCGGGGCGCGGGGGCTCGTACCGCTTCGGAGACCGACGCGGAGTCGCCGAGCATCCTCCGCGAGTTCGAAAAGCAGGTGGGCTGTAAGGATGTTCTCGGCGTCTGGGCGTTGGACCCGCGTCTTCATGGGATCGGCATCAACATCCCTTCGCCGGATTTCATCTCGCTGAGCAGCGGAGAGCGGCGTCGCTGGCGCAGCCTCTGCGCCCATATCGCAATGGGCCATCGCCTGAGGCGCAGCTTGGGGTCGGCCGGTGTGTCCGGAGCGAAGCCAGTAAGCGAGCTTCCGTTCGGCGGCGACGCGCTGATCGACCCAAGGAAATTCGTGCTAACCGAGGCCAAAGGTGACGCAAGGCAACCGGACGTGGCCGAAGTGCTTCGAGAGGCTGCGATTCAAGTCGACCGTGCGCGCGGTAGGCTCCGCAAAGAGAACCCAGAGGAGGCCCTCGCTGTCTGGCGAAGCGTACTGCAAGGCCGATGGTCCTTGGTCGATTGGTTCGATACCGACGGTCGCCGATTCGTGGTCGTCGTGCCCAATCCGCCCGGGTGCAACGATCCGCGGGGCCTCACGGGGCGGGAGCGGGAGGTCGCGGAGTTGGCGGCCCGCGGCAAGACGAGCAAGCTGATCAGCTATCAGCTTGGCGTGAGCACGCAACGGGTGTCGATGCTGCTCGCGTCGGCGAAGCGGAAGCTCGGCGTGAGAACACAAGCGCAGCTGGTGCTCAAGATGAAGCCCTTTGAAGGCTCCCGCACGGACCCCGTCTAGTCGCTAGCCAACGCAAAGCTTGTGGTCCCGATGACAGCCAACATATATTCACGGCGCCCGATGTCCTCTGCGGAAATCAAAGACCCTTGGCCGCGGCTGCGCGAGGTCGTTACCACAGTCGTCTCTGCGCTTCGGAGCGGTCGTTTCATCGAGGAGGGGCTCGAGGCGCTGTGTCAGGAGCTCGGGGCAACCTCGGCCTGGAGCACGCTCGAAACCAAGGCGGGGGCGCCGATGCATCGGTCCCGGACGGCCGGTTTTCGAGGCGTACCGCCCGCCGTGCTCGCCCAGCACGTGACGGAGATCTTGAGCCAGGTGCAGCGCGAGCTTCGGACGGTGGCAGGATACGTGCCGTACGCGACCGAAGGGTCGTTTGCGGGGATCCCGCTTTGGGGGGACCTCACGACGGCCAAAGACGAGAAGAACCTCGTCGGCGCAATGTACCTCGAGTTTCCGGGCGAGCACGCGACGCAGGAAGAGGTCGTCGACCTCATCGAATGCGTGGCCGGGCTGCTGGGCGGGCTCATCGCGCAGCAATCGACCATCGAATCCACCCAGGAAGACTTGCGGGTCGAGCGCGCGCGCGACCACCATGAGCACTACCTCGAGCTCGAGGAGCTGTTGGCGCCCGAGAGCATGAGCGGCATCCGCGGCGACCTCATGGGCGCGCTGAGCAGCAATGCGGCGATCATGATCTTGGGTGAGTCGGGCACGGGCAAGACCCAGCTCGCCACGGCGTTCGCGCGCGCGAGCCAGCAAGAACCGATCGTGCGCGCAACGCTCGGGCACAGCGATGATCTCAACACCATCACCTCCGAGCTCTTTGGGCATGAGCGTGGGGCGTTCTCGGGGGCCGTATCCAAACGAAAAGGCCTGGTCGAATACGCCGACCAAGGAACCCTCATCCTCGACGAAGTCCTGAACCTCCCGCCCAACGCGCAACAGCTCCTGCTCGACTTCACCCAGTTCGGCTCCTATCGGCCGCTCGGCTATCAAGGGCGGAAACCCAAGCGGGCGGCGCTCCGCCTCATCTCGGTCACCAACGGCGACATGACGAAGGCCATCGGGCAAAGCAAATTCCGCCAAGATCTCTACTACCGGCTCGCGACCGTGCCCGTGGTCCTACCGGCGCTGCGTGATCGCCGCGAGGACATCCCGAAGATCGCCGTGCGCTACTTGAACCGAACCGACGCACGCGACGATTGGGAGCTGAGCGGCGATGCGATCGAGCTGCTGACCTCGAAGAAGCTGACCTGGCCCGGCAACATCCGCGAGCTCGAGTCGGTGCTGGAGCGCGCCAGGAATCGAGCGCGCGGCGATGGGTCTGCAGACGCGGTCCTCGAAGGCCGGCACCTCGGCTTGGGCGGTGTGCCCGAGACGCTCCACCCGGACACCGGCGCAGGCGCCGACGAGCTCGCGCTCGATGATCTCGGGCAGCGCTGGCAACAGCTCACGGAACAACAGTCCAGCCTAGACGAGCTCGAAAAGCAGATCGTCGTCGATGCGCTCCGCGCCTGCAAAGGCATCGTCGCCAAGACGGCCCGCGTGCTTGCGATCCCGCGCACGGGGCTCATCAGTCGCATCTCAACCTGGGGCCTCGACGTCGACGAGTTCAAAGACGAAGAAGACGGCGACTGATGTCGCGTGCCGACACCCCCCTGTCGGCGCACGACACGAACGGGGGGTGCCGAGCCCTCGAAGCCTGGGTTTCTGAATGAAGGGCGAGCTGGTTGCAGCCATTTCGTGGTGTCACGCCGCTGGCACGCTTTCTGCTCCCTTCAACGGAATCCATGGAAGGAGGCCGTTCGTAATGTGCCGCACCAAGATGACTCGCCAAACACCAGTGCTGTTCCTCTGATCATACGCATCCACGCCGCGCTCGGACCTAGTCAGCCCCGCGCATCCCAAGTACCATCGCTCGGTCCGCGTTCACGACGGGCCGATGGTGATGGTCTTCGTGCGGAGTCGGGCCGACTTGTATGCGGCGCTTGGATACATCTCTTCCCAACGACCTTGAAAGTCATTTCGGGCCGTATGAGCTCGTGCGACGCCTTGGCGTCGGCGGTACGGCCGAGACCTTCGAGGCAATCCGGCGCCGCGAGGGCGGTTTCAGCCAGAGGGTCTGCCTGAAGGTCGTTTTGCCGTTCTACGCCGACAACGAGACGTTCACCAAGCTGTTTCAGCGCGAGGCCATGTTGGCGGCGAAGCTGAGGCACCGGAACATCGTCGGGCGTCATCGACTTCGGCGAGGTCGACGGCCGCTCGTACCTGGCCCTCGAGTTGGTCGACGGCATCGACCTTCGCACCCTGCTCGACACCTCCGACCGGCATCGGCTCGACCCGGACCTCGTCGTCTTGTTTGGACTCGAGCTCGCGGCCGCCCTGGTCCACGCCCACAATCCGCCATCCGGCTCGGGCTTTGACGGACTGGTTCACCGCGACATCTCCCCCTCGAACGTGCTGATCAGCCGGCAGGGCGAGATCATGCTCACCGACTTTGGCGTCGCCAAGCCGATGGCCGACCTTCGACGGAAGTCGAGCGAGGCCAAGGGTAAGTTCCCGTACATGTCGCCCGAACAACTGCGCGCCGAGTCCGCCGACGCCCGCTCGGATCTCTTTGCGGTTGGCGTCGTGTTGTTCGAAGCGCTTGCGGGTGTGCGCCCCTACGAAGGGGCGAACGACCCTGCGACCATCATGCAGATCCTCAACGGCGAGCATGCCGAGCTGGTCGACTGGGTTCCGGACGCACCGCCAAAGCTTTGCGCCGTGATTGAACGCCTGATCCACCCGGACCCGGACCAACGGATACAAACCGCGGCCGCGCTCATCGAGGAGCTCGCCGAGATGGCCCCCTCCCCCCGCGTGCACAAGCGCCTCGGCTCGCTGGTCGAAGAGCGCATGGGCGCGGAGCGAACGAGCACAAGGGAAGTATCCTCGACGGTCGGAAAGACGCCGACGCCGGAGACCCTGAAGGACTCCGAAGCTACGGAGCCGGCCAAGCCCCCCGCCGCTCCGCGAAAGCCCCGCCGAAAGGCGTGGCTAGCGACGCTCGCTGCCATGGTCCTAATCGGCGCCGCCGCATTCGCCCTGCGCCCCAGTGAACCGGAGACCGTAACTCAGACCGGCACGCTCGCTGAGAGCGTCCCTGGCGCTGACACTGCCGCTGGCGCTGACACTGCCGCTGGCGCTGACACTGCCGCTGACACGGTCGCTGTCGCTGACACTGCCGCTGGCACTGGCGCGGAGGCTGAGGCTGCCCCTATCGCTGCGCCCGCTCCTCCTCCCAAGCCCGCCCACCTCGACGTCATCGTGATCCCCTGGGGCGAGGTCTGGATCAACGGCAAGCGCCAGGGCGCCGCGCCGATCATGGACAAGACCCTCAAGCCTGGGCGCTACCGCATCTCCGCGGGCCAAGAGAGCCCCTCGCAAAGCAAGACGCTGCGGCTTCGGCCTGGTGAACGAAAGACCGTCAACTTCGATCTCACGGAATGAAGCACAGCACACACAGACGAGCGGTGACTTGGATGAGCGTCGGAGCTGCGCTCGCCCTGCTTCTCACGACGCATCCCGGCCGCGCACAAGCCGACGACTGGCTCGTCGTGCCCGTGACCGCCGGCGAGGACGTCGCCCACGCGCGTGCCATCGCCAAGGACGTTGAGGGGGACTTGACCCAACGAGGCTTCCAGGTCCAAGCGAGCGAGGTCGCCTCCCAAGGTTTCGAGCAGCGCGTTTCCGTTCCAGCGTCCGCGCTCTCCGCCAACGAAATCGACGCTTGGAAGCAGCGGTCGCGCGCCGCCCTTGGAAGCCTCGCCCGCAACGACTACCAAGGCGCACTTCGCGAGCTCGAAGCGGTTCAGGCGACATCACGCGCGGCCGTCGACGCGCTCAATCGCGACGACGAGACCGCCGCGATACTTCTCGACACCTGCCTCTACACCGTGCGGGCCCTGCTCGGCGTCGGGAAGCAGGCCACCGCCCAGGTGCAGGCGGCGGAGTGCGCTCGGCTCTCACCCGGCATCGCCCCCAATACCAAGATGCATCCCCCCGCGATCCGAACGTTCTATGCCGATGTGGTCGATGCCGGCCGGGCGCGCACGGCGACTCTGTCGGTCGACAGCAAGCCTTCGGGTTGTGAGGCCAGGGTCAACGGAATCCGCGTAGGCCCGACGCCGGCGCGGGTGGAGCAGCTCCCGCAGGGCGCGTACGCCGTTCAAGTGGAGTGCGACGCCGAGCCGGGGCGGATCCACCGCGTCCAGGTCGAGAGGGGCCAGAACAGCGTTTCCGTCGATGCGGATCTCGACGCAGCCGTCCGGACGAGCGGCGGGCTTCGGCTCGAATACACCGCGCAGCCGGACGCATCGATCTTGGAGACCCACGCGCTTGCCCTCAGTGAGGTGCTGGACGCCAGCCGCGTGATTCTGGTCGCCGAGCACGAAGGCGGAGCGACCGAGCTGATTCTTGTCGACGCGACCGAGGGCAAACGCAAGTCCGCGAGCGTCACGGGGTCATCGGCCGCGGCGGTCGACGCCCTACTCCACGAACCGATCCCGGTGACGCCACCGACGCGCCCGCCGCGCGGCCAGTTCATCGCCGGTGTGTCGCTTGCCGCCATCGGCACCGCCTCGTTGCTGAGTGCCTACACGCTCTACGGCGTGAGCGCGACCAACGTGGCCGACGAGATGATCGCGGCCCCAACGAACGACAACCAGGCCCACTGGCTCAACCTACGATTCGGGATGTTCTACGTCGGCTCGGCGGGCGCGGCCGCGCTCGTCACGGCCATGCCGCTCGCGCTTCCCTATCGGGCGAAGACCCCATGGTGGGCATGGCTCTCCGGCAGCGCCGGCCTCGGGCTCGCCGCGACATCGATCGCGCTCGCCGTGACGGCGCCGCCGACACCGGACGCGAGCCGGGTGGCCGACCCGCAGGGCTATGTGGACCGGGCGAAGCGAACCGACGGCGCCTTCCTGGCCGGCGTCAGCGCCGCCCCCCTCCTCACCATGCCGCTGGTGTATCTGCTGAGGCGGGACGACAAGCGGGCCCGCGCGGAGCTAGCCCCCCAGCTGCTCGTCAATCGCAGCGGTGGATTCGTCGGAATCTCCGGAAACTACTGAACAACTGTAAGCAAGCACACAGAATTTTGCGCCCGAGCAAGAACAATTACGTATTGACCGCGTCACCGATTCTCGGGCCCAATGCAGGCGGCACGAAGTGATCCCGTTTCGCCCGCCTCTCCCTTCATGAGGTCTTGGCTCGCTCCCGTGCTTGCTTGGAAGGATGGCCGTCATGAAAAGACTTTGGTGGGTCTTTTTGCCGCTCGCGTCGGTCGCGATTGGCTGCGCGAGTTCGGTCCCCGTCGAGTGCCCCGAGGGGTACGGTCTGACGGCGGCCGGGGCCGATTGTGAAATCGTCCCGGGCGAGGAGCCCGGGCCCGACGGCGGATCTGACGGCGGTACCGAAGACACGTCAGACGGGGGCACCATCACGCCGCTGAAAACATGCGACGAAGATTGCGACGACGGCAACGAGTGCACGAACGACGGCTGCGATGACGGCGAGTGCACGAGCGTCCCCGCGGAGGATGGAACCGCGTGCGTGTTCGAGGATGGGGCGGGCATCTGTGAAGCGAGCGTCTGCGTGCGGGACTGCGAGATCGAGGACTGCCGCGAGGTCTACCCCTGCACCGAGCAGGGGCTTCGGGATGCGGTTCACGATGGAGGGGACACGGTCATCGCCTGCAACGGCCCGGAGACTGTGTCCCTCACCGACGGACCACTGGAAGTGACGATCGACCTCAGGATCGACGGCCTGGGGAAACTCACCATCGACGGCGGGCAGCGGAATCGGATCTTCAGCGTGAGGGAGCCGGCGATCTTCGAAGTCATCGGCATGGGAATGACGGGCGGCAACGCGAGCGACGCGGATCCCCCTCATGGCGGGGCCATCCGTGGGGCTGTCGGGACGGAGATCACGGTGCGCGACTGCCAAATCTACGGAAACGTCACCCTGGGGAATGGGGGTGGGGTCAACAGCAGCGACGATCTCAGCATCATCGGCAGCGTGGTCACCGACAACGAGGCGGACGGTCATGGCGGCGGGGTCAGCGTATTTGGCGACGCGCTCATTCAAAACAGCGTCATCTCGAACAACAGCTCAGGCAATCGAGGTGGTGGCCTGGCCTTGTGGAAGCAAACCCTCGTTGAGAACAGCACCATCTCTCGCAACCATGCGACTGCCGATGGAGGAGGGGTCTACGTCACCTACTCCCAATCTACCGGGCCGCTCCCGGTCACGATTCGCGACAGCGAGCTCTCCGCAAACTCGACTGACGGCAGCGGGGGGGCAATTTGGTCCAGCGGGATGGTGGTGATCCAAGGTGGCGCGATCCGCGACAACGCCTGCCCCGAAGGTGGCGGAGCGATCCGAAACTACCGGGGGAGCGTGGCGATCGAGGGAGGCGCGCTATTTGCGAGCAATAGCGCCGGTATCGATGGCGGAGCGATCGCGAGCTTCGACACCTCCAGTACGATGACGATCGACCAGGCCACCTTCACCGGCAATTCCACGGGCACGGGCAGCGGGGGTGCTATTCTCAACGACAAGACCCCCCTCGTAGTCACCGATAGCGTCTTCGACGGCAACCAAACTTCGAACGTGGGTGGCGCTATCTATGCCAAGGCCTCCGAGATCGTGTTCCAGCGAACGACCTTCTCGAACAACCGCGCGAAAACCGGCGGCGCCTTCCGGGTCCTCGGTACCAAGCCGCTGAGGCTCGAGAACTGCACCATTTCCGGGAACCAGGCGACGTCAGCAGCCGGGGCGTTCGCAGCCAAGCATGCACCCGTTACGATGGTGCACACGACAGTCACCGGAAACAGCGCCGCGGTGACCGGAAGCGGCCCCCACCTGACTCAGGGGGCCGAACTCCGCGCGCGGCACTCGGTCATTGACAATGGCTGCTACGCAGATCCGGACAGTCTATTCGTCTCGCTCGGATACAATGGAATCCTCACACCCGATCTGGAGCAGTGCGTACTTGCACCTGTGGACGGGACCACGACCGACCTCGCGTTGAGCAGTGAAGAATTCAATCTGGGCCCGCTCGAAGCGAACGGAGGGACCACGCAAACACACATACTCGGCATAGGCAGCGCGCTCATCGACGCGATCCCGATGGAGAGTTGCCTGCCGGACCTCGTTCGCGATCAGCGAGACGAAGCGCGTGACGGCACGAGTCCCTGCGACATCGGCGCGGTCGAGATCCAGCCAGGCGAGTAACTCACTCGGGTCGGTCGGCCCAGGACCAGATCTCGAGGTCGTCGGACCAAACCACGACCTCGGTGCCATCGGCGCCCACCGCAACGCGTGGACCCTTCACACCGAGAGCCGCTGGCTCGAGCTCTGGGCTCAGCTTGACGAAGGGCGCCCAAGCAGATTCCTCGACGAAGCGGGTCAGTCGAACGTATTGGTCCTGCGCCCAGGTCACGCGCGCCTCGCCGTTGGACGGAGCGCTCAGATCGGGCGGCAGGGCTGCCTCTGAGCCGCTGACCAGCAGGATGTCAATCTCGTCCCAGCTGGAGTCTTCCGCGACGAACTGACGCGTACGAACGTTCTCGCCCTGAAGCCAGGCGACATGGAAATTGCCCGCGCCGTCTGCGCTGATCTCCGGTGACGCGATGCTCGCGTTCGCGTCTTCGACTGGGCCCGGGGGAATCCAGCCCCCGCCCTGGAAGCGGGCATAGAGCAGGTCATCGACTTCTTCCCAGACGACCATCAGGTGCGCGTTCGGGCCCGCAGCGATGCGAGCCGAGCGCACCCAGTCTGCGCTTTCATTGACTTGGACCGGCGGCGCGACACTGTCTGCTCCGACTGCGGCCACCCAAACGCTGTCCGAGATCTCGCCACCGCCCGAGTCCGAAGCCCGGTAGACGACGCCGCCCTCCCCGTCGCTGCTGAGGGAGACGAACGGCTCGTACTTCTCGAGGCCGTCGTCCGGCGAAATGACGGTCGCCGCTTCCCATACCATCGTGTCGGACTGTCCTCTCGCCAAGGCGATCTCGTCCGGGCTTTGCCACCACGTGGCTACGGCGTCGCCAGACGGTGTAATGGCGATCTGCGGGTTGTCTGTGACGGCCCCGTCTTCACTGAGCACGGAGAAGGCATCCCAGAGACCCGTCGCCGCCGTGTAGCGCTCGGCGACGACCTCGATCGCTCCCTGTTGGACGCGCGTGTAGAGCGCGATGGCGTTGCCGGCGGCGTCCATGCCGAGCGCGATGCCTCGCTCGGGAACGTGGGCCGGCTCGACCACGACCGGGGCGTCCCAGCCCTGCGTCGGATCGAAAGCGCAACCCCACACTTGCTCGCCTTGAGACCAGAGCGCGATGGCGCTTCCATCGGCAGCAACGGCCACGAGCGGGGTCGACGGCTCCTCGTCGGCCTCCGCGATTCGAAACGCGCTCCCGAGCTCCCAAGGCGGCGGCACGCACTCGCCCTGCATACAGACGCCAGCCTCGGAACCGATCTCACAGGCTGTGGTGTTCGCGACCGCTTCGTTGCTGCACGCATCGGCACCCTCGAGGCAGGCCGGCTCGGTGCACGGATTGCCGTCGTCAACGCAATCGCTGACGCTACACTGACCTGGCCCGACCGGCAGGCACTTGCCGTCCACAGGGGGGGCCTGCGTCGACACACATACGCACTCCGCGCCGCTCGGCTGCTGGTCTGCGGGGCAGGTTTTCGGGGTCGCGTCGTGCACCGAGGCACAATGCGGCAAAAGGCACCCGAACGTGAACGCCGAAAAGAAGGCTAAGCTCAACCTCACGGGACGCATTCTACCAGTGTCTCTGCGATAGATCAGCCGCTCAATCCATACGTAAAAGTCAACGTTGAGCGGCTCCGTTGTGCGGCAGCGCCCGAAAGGCGCCTCGCGTCAGCGTCAGCGTCAGCGTCAGCGTCAGCGTCAGCGTCAGCGTCAGCGTCAGCGTCAGCGTCAGCGTCAGCGTCAGCGTCAGCGTCAGCGTCAGCGTCTAGAGGCTCAGTATTCGATCCGGAGTGTCAACCCAATGGGTTGGCCCGGCGGCCTCGAGCTTCTCGCGTGCGAATGGGCCCCAGCTCACGGCGACCGTGGCGACGCCGGCCGCCCGCCCCGACTCGATGTCGTGATCCGAATCGCCAATGAACAGTGCGTCCTCCGCTTGGGCACCTAGCGCGGCGAGGGCCTTGAGCACCGGCTCCGGGTGCGGCTTCCCGTTGACCACGTCGTCCGCGCAGATGCGCACGGGAAACTCCTCTTCGAGGTCGAGCAGGCGAAGGCCGCGGTTGGCGCCGGTACTGAGCTTGCTCGTGACGAGGGCGAGCTTGGCGCCCTCTTGGTGAAGCTTGCGAACAACTTCGACGACGCCGGGGTACGGCTTGGCCATCTGGTCGTGGTGCTCGAGATTGAAGGCGCGGTAGGTGTCCAGGAGGGCGTCGAGATCCTCTTCGGAGTCAGCGACCCGGCTCAGCGCGGTCCGGAGCGGGGTGCCGACCCCCGCCAACCAGTACTCATCGGGTAGCTCACGCCCGAGGTGGACCCGGCTCATGTGATGAAACGAGGTCAAAATCAGCTCGATCGAATCGAGCAGGGTTCCGTCGAGATCGAATAAGTAGGTTTTCATCGATGGATGATTCTTTCTAGTGCCATCTGGGTGACAGTCGAGGACCTGGATTCGACAGGCCCCCTACAACTGCTACTGTCTGACCCTGAAAGCCCTCCTAGGGCATGGCGGCTCACCGTGGGCCGCTAGCACGTTGCCTGTTCCTGCTGAACCCGCGCCGTGATTCGAGTAACGGTTAGAGGTTCGCAGAGCGCACAGTCAACGGGGAATAGAGCGAACGCTCGGGCAAAAGGCCTGGGCTGCGCTGGACTCCACAAAAAAGAGCTAGGGCCTCCCCTTGGAGGCTTTATTGAACAAGAGAGAAAAAGAAGAACATGAGTACGAAACTATTTGTAGGCAGCCTTAGCTGGAACACCACGAGCGATGAGCTCCAGAACGCCTTTGCGGGTTGCGGCGACATCGTCGAAGCCAAGGTCGTCACCGACCGTGACACCGGCCGCTCGCGCGGCTTCGGCTTCGTGACGTACAGCGACGCGGAGTCCGCGACGCGTGCCATCGAAGAGCTCGACGGGAGCTCGCTCGACGGTCGCTCGATTCGAGTAGACCGCGCCAACGATCGCCCGAAGCGCGACCGTGGCTCGACTGCTCGCTGGTAAGAAAGACAGTTTGAACCAGCAAGCTGCAACTGACCGAAGTGTCGAAGGTCCGATGCCAAATGAGCATTTGGCCTTCGACGGCCTCGGTCTCATCCCGAAGCTGTTGTCCGCCACGAAAAGTGCGGGCTACGTTCGGCCCACTCCGATTCAACAGCTGGCGATTCCGCCGGCTCTGGCCGGGCGCGACATCCTCGGATGTGCGCAGACCGGTACGGGGAAGACAGCGGCATTCACGCTCCCCATCCTGCAACACCTCGATGCGCTGGTCGGCAACAAGCCGAAGCTTCGCGCCCTCGTGTTGACACCCACGCGCGAGCTCGCGGCGCAAATCAGCGCGAGCGTCACCACATACGGTGCAGATCTCGATCTTTGGCACACCGTCATCTTCGGCGGAGTGAGCGACAAGGCCCAAATCGCCGAGATGCGGCGTGGCGTGGACCTCCTGGTCGCGACGCCCGGACGCCTGCTCGACCTGATGGGTCGCGGTGTCATTCGACTCGACGACGTGGAGCTCTTCGTTCTCGACGAGGCCGATCGCATGCTGGACATGGGATTCCTTCCCGACGTCCGACGCATCACCAAAGCGCTCCCGAAAGATCGTCAGACGATGTTCTTCTCGGCCACGATGCCGCCGCAGATTCGGCGACTCGCGGAGAGCCTGCTCGACCGTCCGGTCAGCGTGGCAGTCGCGCCGGTTTCATCGACGGTCGACCTGATCCAACAAGAGGTCTTCTTCGTGAAGAAGGCCGAGAAGCGAAAGCTGCTCTCGGAGTTGCTCCGCGCTGAAGCGGTCGAGCACACACTGGTGTTTAGCCGCACCAAGCACGGTGCAAACCGCATCGTTCGACAGCTCGAGAAAGACGGAATTCGCGCGGAAGCCATCCACGGGAACAAGTCCCAGGGCGCACGTACGCGAGCGCTCGATGCATTCCGCTCGGGCGATCTCAACGTGCTCGTCGCGACCGATATCGCGGCGCGCGGAATCGACGTCGACGGGGTGACGCACGTCATCAACTTCGACCTCCCCAACGTTCCGGAGACCTACGTGCACCGCATCGGGCGCACGGCCAGGGCTGGGGCATCGGGCGTCGCTTGGTCGTTCTGTGACGCAGAAGAGCGGCCGTTTCTCGCGAGCATCGAGAAGCTGATCGACAAGAAGATCAAGCGGGCGAACTAGCGGCCCAGTTCGGAAGATGCTTTCGCCCATAGCTGGGCGGAAGTATGCTCCGGGCATATGAGTCTACTCGTCGCTGGGATAGTCGTCTTCATTGGCGCTCACCTCTTTCCGTCGTTCTCGCAAGCCCGAAATGGGCTGCGGGAGCGCTTGGGGGTTGGTCCGTACATGGGGCTCTTCTCGCTCGTTTCGCTCGCCGGGCTGCTCCTCGTGATCGTCGGGATGGGCCGTGCGCCTTTCGTAGCGCTATGGACACCGCCGCCTTGGGGCCGACAGGTCGCCATCTACGCGATGCCGGTCGCGCTGACGCTCCTCATCGGCGCGTACCTCCCGTCGAACCTCAAGCGCTTCATCCGGCACCCAATGCTCTTGGGCGTGGCGCTTTGGGCGACCGTGCACCTGCTTGCGAACGGCGACCTCGCGTCATTGATTCTCTTCGGGAGCTTCGGCGCGTTCGCCGTCTTCGACATCTGGTCCGCCAACCGACGCGGCGCGCTGCTTGCGACCAAGGTCGCTCCCCGCTGGCAAGACGCCCTACTGCTCATCGTAGGAGGCATCGTCTACATGGGGATCCTCCACGGGCACGAGTGGCTATTCGGAATCCCTGTGGCATTCCCGGATGGATAGCGGCACAATCTAGGCATGCCTCGGCAGCAACTGAACAACGCGTTGAAGACGCTTCACGAAGAGCTCGAGTCGGACCAAGAGCTCGAAGCTGACGATCGCCAAGCCCTGCTTCAGGCGGCCAAGGAGATCGCAGAAGCGCTCACCCGCGGCGAGAGCGAGACGCCCGACGAGGAGACGCTCGCCGAGCGGGTGACCGCGCTCATCGAAGAGCTCGAGACCTCGCACCCGAGGTTTGCCGAAACCCTCAGAAACGTCTCCGAAGCGCTCGCCAACCTCGGGATCTGAATGTCGCTTCCCTCGCCGTGGGTCGTGCGCTTTGCGCCGCGCATCCGCGAGGGAGGCAGCGTGCTCGACCTCGCGGCAGGAGGCGGCCGCCATACCCGCTACCTCCGCAAGCTCGGGCTCCACGTCGTCGCCGTCGACATCGACGTATCCCGATTGGCCGACCTCGCGGGGAGTGAAGAAGTCGAGATCGTCGAAGCCGACCTCGAGAATGCCAACTGGCCGTTCGACGGACGCAGGTTCGACGGTATCATCGTGACCAACTACTTGCACCGCCCTCTCCTCGCCATCCTCGCCGAATCGCTACGGCCAGGCGGGGTGTTGATCTACGAGACCTTCGCAGAGGGCAACGAGCAGCACGGCCGCCCGAGCAACCCGAGCTTTCTGTTGAGGGAAGGAGAGCTGCGCGACGCGTTCTCAGCGCTGACACAGGTCGCCTACGAGCACGGCTACGAGGAACGACCCCAGCCAGCAGTACGTCAGCGGATCTGCGCCGTGGCTGCTACCGCAGAATCCGTCTAAAGCCCCAGATCGCCATTCCTACACATACCGCTGCGCCTAAGCCGAAGAGCAAGCGCGCGAGGGCCTCGTTGACGGATGCGGGGATGAACGGGACGTAGCGATTGAGCGTACCTTCGGGGGCGTAGAAGGTCAGCCAGCCGGCAGCGCCGGCGAGCGTGAGCAGGAGGAGCGACGCGATCGTGTCGCTCACCCGGTGGTCGCGCGCAAGGGACATCAACCCGACGAGGATCAATAGTATGCCCCCGCCAAAGAGGACGCTCCGAGGCGCGTCGATGACGACATAGTCTTGGGGCAAGAGCCCGAGCGCTGCAGCGCAGAGGAAACCACCCGCCAACAAGCTGAGAATCGAGACGCCCTTCCCCACCTCTACAGGGTAGCGGATCAAGCGGACGTGAGGGAGATGTTGACCTCGTTCGACCGAACCGGGTGGTAGCTCACGGGCGCAAAGACGCCCAAATCGCGGCGAACGTCCGCGAGAGGCCGGTCGAGCCATTCGTGCCAGGGGACCTCGATGAACCACGCGGCCTGCTTGGCGAGCCGCCGGCCGTCACGAACCGTGGCACGCGCCCCGAGCTTCGGATCGGTCACACGCCCGAGCTTCAACCATCCGAGGGCCGCAATGGCGCCGACGCCGAGATTCTTGGTCTCGTAGTGACTGAACGCGAGCAGCGCGACCTCACCGACCAAGTCGCCCTTGTAGCCGAGCACGGTGTGCCAAACGTCATGGGTGTCGCGGAGCCAATCCTTGATCCAGAGGAACTCGCCGTCGATGCTTTCGCGGACGTGCTCCGATGCCTCGACCAGCCCGTCGGCGCTGATCCCCTCCGACTGGACGAACTCCAAGTACGCACGCCCGAGGCTTCCTTCGGGTAGCGAGCGAAGCGCCTCCCGATCACTCAGGAGCCGAAGCATGCTCGGCTTGGTCGCCAGCAGCCTTCGACCTGTTTCGCTGCGCTGAAGCCGCGCGCGAATCCGCTTGAGGTTCGGTCCCTGCAGCGCTTCGATGACCTCGAACACATGCTCGGTCGCGTCGGGATCCGCGAACACCCGACGAATCGCACGGGCCGCGGCCAGAGGACGCATGGAAGTGACGCTCATGGGGCTTCTTTTTAGCAGCTGGCGCCGCGGAGGAAAGCTGATAGGCCATCGGCATGTCGAACCCGACCGCAACTCTCGAGACTTCGCTCGGCAACGTCGAAGTCGAGCTTTTCACCGACAAGATGCCCGTCACCACGGGGAACTTCATCGACCTGGCCAAGGCAGGTTTCTACGATGGGCTTCACTTCCACCGCGTGATCGACGGCTTCATGATTCAGTTCGGATGCCCGCACAGCCGCGACCCGAGCAGCCCACGCGCGGGCACCGGGGAGAGCCCGAACGGCAACATCCAAGACGAGCACCCAGCAGACGCTAAGCTCTCCAACGAGCCCGGCACGCTTTCGATGGCGAACACCGGCCGACCCAACAGCGGCGGCTCGCAGTTCTTCATCAACACCGTGCACAACGCCTACCTCGACTGGTTCTCGCCCGGGCCCTCGAAGCACCCGGTCTTCGCCAAGGTCGTCGATGGCTTGGACGTCATCAAGGCCATCGAGTCGACCCCCACGGGCGCGGGCGATCGGCCGGTCACGCCGGTGCAGATGATCAAAGTCACGATTCACGACTGATCCAGTGCCAGCGCGCGGACGCAGATTCTGCACTTGACGGAACCGGCCTTTACGGTCGACAAATTGCTCGTCTGTGGAGGTGGATGTGGACTTCAGGAACTTCGGTCTCATCGCGCTTGTGGCGTTGCCGCTCGCGCTGAACCTTGGATGCTCGAGCAGCACGTCAGGCACGGGCGGCACTGCCGGTGATGGCGGGTCTGCCGGCTCGGGTGCTACCGGGGGCGGCGGCAGTGGTGGCGAAGGTGGCACGCCCGCTTCCGAGCCCTATGCGGCCAACGTCTGTGTCGGCGCAAAGCAGGCGGCGGCGGGCGCGCACTGCAGCGCCGTGGCCGAGGCCTGGGCCACATGGGCCGGCGATCAGGACGACACAGCGCGCGATACGGCGATCGACGCAGCAACCACCGAGCTTGAAGCGAGCTGGCGCGCCGCAGAAGAGGCCGCAAGCGACGCGGGCGCGAGCTGCTCGGATCTGGCGTGGCCAGCAGAAGATGCGGCCATGGAGATCGCAACTGCCGTGTCCGACCTGCAGGTGTCCGTGAATGACGGCCTCGATCTCGGCAATGGCGACGAGGCGACTTGCTCCGGCGAGATCTTGGATGCGCTTGGCAGTGCGTGCGACGCGCTCCTCGGAGCCGAGGGGACTCATGTGGCCGACCTCGTCGCTGACGCGGACGGCGAGACGCTGGCGCAAGCCACGGACGACGCCGAGTCCACCTTCTCGACGGCGTGGGCCGAAGCAACTTCGGGGACGTGCCCAACGACTGCCACCGAAGAGAGCGTCATGGACGAGCTGCAGGGCATCGTGACGTTAGCAGTCACGAACACGATCGTCGCACCCGAGCTCGGAAGCGATGCCTTCACTGCCATCGAGCCCGGCCAGACCGAGTACCTCGGCCGCACGTACGACCCGCAGTGCATGCAGGGCGACCAGTATCGGTTCTTTGGCAAGCGGGGCACCGTCAACAAGCTGGTCATGTACTACATGGGCGGCGGCGCGTGCTGGAACAACCTCACCTGCGGCGTGCCCACTTGCACCACGTCTCCACCGAGCGACCTCGACGGGTTGAGCACCGGCTTCGCCGACTTCGACAACCCGGCCAATCCGTTTCGTGACTGGCACTACGTGTTCGTGTCGTACTGCACCTGCGACGTTCATTTCGGCGACGCGACCCAGGAGTACATCGGCTTTGAGGACATCACCGTCGAGCACAAGGGCTTTCACAACGCCAAAGTCGCGGAGCGTTGGGCCCGTGAGCACTTTCTCAACCCAGAAGAGGTGTTCGTGACCGGATCGAGCGCCGGGGCCTACGGCGCGTGGTTCAACGCGCCTCTCCTCCACGACGTGTGGCCAGCCTCCCAAGTCCACGTCCTCGCGGATGCGGGCAACGGGGTGATCACGGAGGACTTCCTTCAGAACGAGTTCTCCAACTGGAACTTCGTCGCCAACCTACCGGACATCCCGGGCGTGGTTGAGTCGATCACCGAGGGCAACGGAATGCCCGGGTACACCGAGGCGGTCGCGAGCTATTTTCCAGACGCCAACTGGGCCCACTACTCGACGATGTTCGATGGTGGAACCGGCGGGCAGACCGGCTTCTTCAACATCATGCTCAACGACGGCAATCCCCTGGCCGGAGCCGTCTGGTGGGAAGCGAGTTGCCAGTTCGGCGACACCGCACTCGCGCAATCGCTCGACATCTACGACACGGTCCCGTCGAACTACCGCTACTACTTTGGAACGGGCTCGCGCCACACGATGTGGGGCAACGACAAAGTCTACGACGATACGACGGGCAACGTTCCGCCGGTCGTGAGCTGGATCGAAGGTATGCTCCAGAGCGGGCCTGGCGGACCCCACCCCGCCTGGACCAACGTGCTTTGCGAGGACTGCGGCCTGCTCTTGGACGGTGATCCAGCTCCGAGTCCCCTCCAGGCGCCGTTCGAGACACGGGACGAAGACGTGGTCATCGTCTGCGATTAGCTACTCGCGCAAGCAATCGACATGCACCGACGCCAGGTCGATCTTGATGAACGATCTGGCGTCGTAGCCAATGCCCTCGAAGTTGATGTCGAGGCGGTCGAAGTGGGTGCCAACGTCGTAGGGTGCGAGTGGAACATTGCTGAGCGCTTCATCGACAGACGCGGACGACAGAGCCATGTCTGGGCAGCCGCGCGCAAAGTGCAGCACGTAGCCCTCGAATTCTCCATGAGGAAAGGCGCCCGCCGCCGCGACGGTCGAGAAATCCATGAGGACGCTTTGATCCTCCACTCGGATGTCGATCCGGGGGCTCGGCGCGCCCGGGCAGGGGGATTCGAGCGCGCCGACCTCGGCGGCCCCAAACTCGGCTCCCGGTCCGACGAAGGCGAGGAGCGGTGCATGGGCTTGTGCTCCGCACCGAGTGGACCGACGCTCGAGCCACACCGCTCTCCCGTCCGAGCCTGGCCGCAGGAGTCGTCGTTCGACCTCCGCAGCCCCCGAGCCGTCGTCGCCGCAGCCAGCGCCAGCAAGAACGAGTCCGATGACCATGAACGACGCTCGTCGGCGCCGTCTCATCTGAGCTACTTCGTGCATGCGCCTATGCTCTGCACTGCACGTGCCAACGCGAGGCTAGTAAAAAGCCCTGCAATCTCGAGGCTCGACGAGCGCGATACGACTCAGCGGATGACGGGCGCCGTCACATGTCGACGCGCGTCGTCAAGCGCCGACCGCCGTGCCCCAATAGTTGTAACTCAAGACCTTGACTCCAGGGATGTACATCCGCTCGTCGTGCACCACTTTGAAGCCAGCAGCTCGAAGCACCGCGGGGATGTCACGATTGATGTTGCAACCGCCTGAGAACACACGCCAGGTTGGGTTGATTCGGTTCTGCCACTTGGCAACGCTCGGGTCGGGCGCGATGCCGTGCTCGCAAAACAAGAGTTTGCCGCCCGGCCGAAGCACGTGAAGCATCCCCTGAAGAGCGCTCCGCACATCCGGGATCGTACAGAGCGTATAGGTCATGAGCACGGTGTCGACGCTGTTCGCGTCGAGCGGGATCTTCTCGCCGGGCAAGTCGAGCACCTCGAGGTCGAGGTCGGCGCCTCCGAAGTTGCGCCGGGCCAGCTGGCGCATGCCTTCGGAGGGTTCGAGCCCCCAGACCTTCTCCACCTTCGTGCGATCGTAGAACGGAAGATTGAGCCCGCTCCCCATGCCGATCTCGAGAACGCGGCCCTCGGCGAGCGGAACGATCTTCTCGCGCTGCTTCATGTTCGACTTGGATGAACATGCGAGATTGATCGCACGTGGAAGGACGTATCGGTCGTAGAAGCCCATGTGTGGCGTGGTCTACCAGATATCGAACGCCTAGGCACTGCCCGACGGGGCGGGGAACTTCAGGTACGCATCGACGAGCAGCTCGGCCAGCTCGCGGTTCGGCGGACGCTCATGCCCGAGGCGCCCTTTCTCGCGGAGATCCGCGCACAGCGCGTCGATCACGGTGTCGATCTGCAAGTCGTCGGAGCCAGCTTTCCAGCTCTCCCGCTCGGCTTCGTCGCGAAAGCAGTAGGCCTTCCAGGAGATCGAAAAGCGCATGTCGTCCCATCGATAGCGCGCGACGACCGCCTCACCGTCGCGAACGACCCAGTAGCCGCCACCTTCCGCGCACAGGCGCATGCGCGGCAGGAACATCGGCATCGGGACGTCGAGCTCCGCAACCCTGTCGACGCCATGGAAGACGCTGTCGGTGTCCATCACCAGCGCGGTGTTGAAGTCGACGTCGTAGGCGCGCGCGGGCCCGTCAGGGCCATCGGGGTAGAACGCGAATTCGCCGCCTTGAGTGTCTTGATACCAGGACACCGACGTGGCGATCGGCATGCGATAGCGATCGAACAGGCCCGAGTGGTGTGCCACCACGATGAGCCACTCCGGATGAAGCTTCCGGTTCAAGCCCCGAAACTCTGGCACGTCGGTGTGCACCGCTAGCTCCTGACCAGGGAGCAGAATGTTCGCGTACACGATCGCAGGTTCGACGATCGGGCGGTCAAAGATCCGCTGTGCCGCGTCGATGAGACGCTCGTTTCGAACCAACAGCTCGATCCCTGGCGCAAACACCTCGTCCCCGTACGCGTAGGTCTCGCGAAAGTAGTTCGTGCGGGCGACCAGCGTGCTCAGGTCGGTGTCGCGGCGCCCCAGGCGCCCGCCAGTCCGCAGGAAATTAAACGCAGCGTCGAACCGCTGTGGAAGTCCCTCACCAATCCCCGCGTTCAACCCCTCTTCGGAGTACATCCCATATGAGCCGAAGTCCTCGCAGAGCTGAACCAAGGCGCGCGCCTGCGCTTCCTCGAGAAACGGGTCGAGCTCGACGTGTCGGTTGAAAAAATGCGCTTGCATTGGGTAGTTCGGCGGCCTCGAGGAAACCACGCCAAGGCCCCCAATGTCGAGCGAATCCCGCAAACGCGCTACAGTGCCTCGCCGTGTCGAGATCCCTCGCGCTCTTCGCCAATCTGTTGATTCTGGGCTTCCTTGTTTTCTCCGGCTGGCTCGAGAACGCGCATCCAGGCGCGTACTACGCGAGCGCCCAAGAAGACCAGGCCCTCGAGTGGGCCTCGTTCTGGAGCTTCTTCGCGGCGAGTCTGGTGTTTGGGATTGCAGCGCTCCGTCAGCGCCGATCCGTTGGCGCCCTGCCCTGGTTCCTGGCCGGACTCGCCGTCTTCTGCTTCTTCGTCGCAATGGAGGAAATCTCCTGGGCCCAGCGTGTTTTTGGACATCGACCTCCCGAATACTTCCTCGCAGAGAACTACCAGCAAGAGCTGAACCTCCACAACCTTGCGAGCAGAGATCTTCGCGTCTGGACGTTCAGGGGAATCGTCTTCGGATACGGCGTGCTCCTGCCACTCCTTGCGCTGATTCCCGCGTCACGCCGTCTGCTCGACCGCTTCGCCATCATTGCGCCTCCAGTCGCGCTCATGCCCTCCATGCTGGCGATCTTCTGGCTGCATCTGCAATACCCTTGGAAGTTCACCGGCGAGATCGCGGAGTGCGCCCTCGGCTTCGCATTCCTCTTCGCGGCGATGGCGAACGCTGCGTACTTCGTGCAAACGAGCACGCGACCGACCTTGGTGCGCTCCGCGCTCATTCCAGCACTCGTAGTCGTATTGAGCTTCGCGACCGCTGCATGGTCTCAGCGCCGACGGAGTGAGGATCCAAGCTACGCCCGGCGCGCGACAGCCGAGGTCCAAGCCCTCAGGGCGGACTTCGTCGCGCTCGCAAAGACTAGAGACCAAGACTCGATCACGAAGTGCGGCCTTCACAAGCGCCTGTACACCTTCCTCGAAGGGAAGAAACCATACATGCGCGCGCTGACGAACGGCGCATTCGCCAAGCTGCGGGGGGAAGGACTACCCCAGGAGCGCGCCGAGTTCTTCCTCGATCCGTGGAACTCACCGTATTGGATTCGCGACCGCTGTGATGAGGCAGCGGGAAGGCGCTCCGTGTTCATATACTCATTCGGACCCAATCGAAGTCGGGACTCCAACCGCTGGGAGATCCTGAGCGACGATCTCGGCGCGTACGTGATCCGCGAACTCGGCCCTTAGTCGTTCCATTTCCGCGCTCATTCCCGTAGTCTCGCGCTCCTTCTGGAGGGCAAGTTGATGCATCGTTCCATTTTGTTGGTGCTGGCGTGCGCGCTGGCGTTCGGTGCCTGCGCAAAGGCGAAACCCGCGCCGGTGTTTGACGTCGGTGACACGGCGCCGGACGTGGCTGGCAACACCGCGCCGTCGGTACAAACCGCGTCAACCAACGCGACGGTCGCAGCTAGCCTCCCGCTCGCCGACCAACAGGATTTCGAGGACGCGAGCCGTGGGCTCGTTGCGAGCGACCCAGATCTGCGAGTGATGGGCAGAGCAGGCACACCGATTTGGGACATGCCCGCGTATGCGTTCGTAGACGGTGACGCGCCGGCGAGCGTCAACCCGAGTCTCTGGCGGCAAGCGAAGCTCAACAACATCCACGGCCTCTTCAAAGTCACCGAAGGGATTCATCAGCTTCGCGGCCATGACCTCGCGAACATGACGCTCATCGATGGGGACACGGGGTGGATCGTCGTCGACCCGCTGACCTCCGAGGAGACCGCGCGGGCGGCTTTGGCCCTCGCCCGCGAACATCTCGGCAACAAGCCCGTGTCGGCGATCATTTTCACGCACAGCCACGTCGACCACTTCGGCGGCGTGCTCGGAATCGTATCCGCCGAGGAGGCCGCGCAACGGAGCATCCCCATCATTGCGCCCGTGGGCTTCTTGGACGAGGCCACCAGCGAAAACATCATCGCCGGCGTCACCATGGGGCGGCGCTCCCTCTTCATGTACGGGCCGCGGCTTCCCCGCGGTGAGCGCGGCCACGTCGGGTCGGGGCTCGGAAAAGGGCCAGCGTTCGGAACGATCGGCATTCTTCCGCCCAGCACCATCGTTTCCGCGACTCCGACCGAAATGACCGTCGATGGCGTGAAACTGGTCTTCCAGAACGCTCCGGGATCCGAAGCCCCTGCGGAGCACACCTTCTATCTGCCCGACCACAAGACCTTCTGTGGTGCCGAGGTCGTGTCACACAACATGCACAACCTCTACACACTACGTGGCGCGAAGGTGCGCGACGCGCTCAAATGGTCGGGCTACATCGACGAGATCATCGAGCTCTTCGGCGAGGCCGAGGTGTACTTCGGAAGCCACCACTGGCCTATCTGGGGCAAGGCGCGAATTCTCGATTTCCTCGAGAAGCAGCGAGACATGTACAAGTACATCCACGACCAGACTCTCCGACTTGCCCTCCTCGGCCACACGCCGCGAGAGATCGCCGAACAGATCGAACTACCCGAAGCCTTGCGCCAATCCTTCGCGAACCGCGGCTACTACGGGACCGTCAGACACAACGCGAAGGCTGTCTACCAGCGCTACTTCGGCTGGTACGACGGGAACCCCGCAAACCTAAACCCGCTGCCGCCCGCCGAGGTCGGGGCGAAGTACGTCGAGCTCGCAGGGGGCGCCGCCAAGCTGATTCAGAACGCGCAGTCGGCATACGACGGGGGCGAGTACCGATGGGCCGCAGAGGTGCTGAACCACTTGGTATTTGCGAAGCCCGAGAACGAAGAGGCGAAGGACTTGCTCGCCAAGGTGTATGACCAACTCGGCTACCAAGCAGAGTCCGGACCGTGGCGCGATTCCTACCTGACTGCCGCATTCGAGCTTCGCCATGGAGGACCCGACGTGGGTGTCGACCTCGCTACGGCGCTCGACATGCTGAAGCACGCACCACTCGACCGTTTCCTCGTGGCGATGGCCGCTCGCTTGGACCCCGAGAAGGCCGAGGGCAAGGCGATGACCGTGAACCTCGTGTTCACCGACGTCGGCGCCTCTTTTGTGCTCGAGCTCGAGAACTCCGTGCTTCGCCACTACGAGCGCGACCCGCACCCCGACGCGAGCGTGACGCTCAAGATCACGAAGGATCTTTTTCTCCAGATGATGGCAGGCACGGCGGGCATCAAAGACACTCTCTTCGGTGACGACCTGAAGATCGAGGGCAGCAAGCTCGACTTGATCAGCTTCTTCCGCTTGCTCGACAAACCAACCGGCACCTTCAACATCGTCACTCCGTAGAGCCAGCGCCGGCAGAGCCCCGCGGGCGACAGGGTTTTCGACTGGCGCAGGCGCCGCTGTTTCGTGCATGCTCCGCGCATGCTTTTCAAGCGCCTCTTCTTGATCGCAGTCGGCATGCTCTTGGTCCTGGCCGCCTGCACTTCCTCTGAGCAAGCCCGCTCGTGCCCGCAAGCCGAGGGCGTGATCAGCGCGGGTGTCGCGCGCTTCAGCCCTTCCGAAGTCGCGTGCGAGGACATCCCCGGCTCGTTGGCCCTGCTCGAGCCGATGCTGGCGGCGGACGGTGTGCCGGTGGACTGGCCAACCCGGCCGATACTCACGGTCGACGGTGACAGCTACCGCGCAGCGATTCCGATCGACGACGGTACGACCCTCTACGGCACCGGCGAGATCGCGGGACCACTCGAACGCAGTGGTTTCGTGACCGATACCTGGGGTGAGCAACCCTACAGAGACGACCCTCCCCCCGATCTCAACCCGCAGGAGTACGACGACGCCACGCCGCGTCTGTTTCAGGCGCACCCGTGGGTGCTCGGTGTTCGTGCGGACGGTTCTTCATTCGGTGCGCTCGCGGATACGACCTACCGAACTGAAATCGATCTGCGCAACGGGATAAAGTTCAGCGCCGAGGCGCCCTTCCCCGTCATCGTCATCGAGGGTGACACCCCACAAGCCGTGCTCACCAAGCTCGGCGAGCTCACCGGCACGCTCGAGTTGCCGCCGCTCTGGGCTCTCGGCTACCAGCAAGCGCGTTGGTCCTACTACCCGGACACCCGTGTGCAGGAGATCGCGGACGAATTCCGTGCACGCTCGATTCCATGCGACGTCATTTGGATCGACATCGACTACATGGACGAGTTTCGGATCTTCACCTTTCACCCGGATAGGTTTCCCGACCCGCCGGGTCTCAACGAGTACCTGCACGGCATCGGATTCAAGTCGGTTTGGATCCTCGACCCGGGTGTGCAGCAGAATACCGGGTTCTTCGTGTACGAGGACGGCCTCGAGGGAGACCACTTCCTTCGCAAGCCCGACGGTCAGCTCTTCACCGGCCGGAGTTGGCCCCCTGGCCTGTCCGTCTGGCCGGACTACACCAACCCGGACACACGCGCGTGGTGGCAGAGCTACATCCCCGACTACCTCGCCAACGGCATCGATGGGATTTGGCTCGACTTCAACGAGCCTTCGATGGTGTTTCCGCTCGGCACGCCGACCCCTCCGGACTTGGTGCACGTAGGTGGCGGCGACCTTCCCCGAGGCCCCCACGCCCGCTACCACAACGCCTACGGCATGCTGATGTCCCAGGCGACGCACGCGGCGATGAAGCTCGCGCGCCCCGACAAGCGGCCGTTCCTGCTCTCGCGCTCGAACTACATCGGGGGGCAGCGGTATGCTGCCATGTGGACCGGAGACAACTCGGCCAGTTGGGACCATCTCTATTGGTCGGTGACCATGACACTCAACATGGGACTCTCGGGTCAGCCATTCGCGGGACCGGACATCGGCGGCTTCTTCAAAACACCGACACCGGAGCTCTACGCCCACTGGATCGGCGTTGGCGCGTTCTTCCCGTTCAGCCGCACGCACACGATTCAGCTTTCGCCGCCACAAGACCCTTGGTCGTTCGGCCCGGAGGTCGAGGCGATCTCGAAAGCGGCCATCGAGCGACGCTACCGAATGCTCCCGTACATCTACACGCTCTTCCGCGAGGCGTCGCTCAACGGCCTTCCGGTGTGGCGGCCGGTCTTCTTCGCGGACCCGGCGGACGCAGCGCTCCGAAGTGAGGATCACGCGTTTCTCCTCGGCGCCGACGTGTTGGTCGTGCCGGTGCTCACCGAGGGCGACCCACACGACTTCCGTCTACCCTCCGGTATCTGGCGCGACTTCACTTTGGTTGGCGAAGACCCGTCCGCGACGCCATCTCTGCCGCTACTCAAGCTCCGCGGCGGCGCGATCGTGCCTGTCGGACGCATCGTCCAGAACACGACCGAAGCGCTGCTCGAGCCGCTCACGCTGATCGTGTCGCTCGATGAGGACGGCAGGGCCGAGGGCGTCCTGTATGAAGACGACGGCGAAGGTTACGGCTACGTGGACGGTGACTACCTCTTGACGACCTATGTTGCCGAGCAAAAGGGCGACTCGGTCGTAGTCGGCATCGCAACAGAGGAAGGCGCGCGTCAGCGCCCCAATCGAAACGTAAACGTGAAGCTCATCACGGACGACGGCGCGTTCGAGGGCAGCGGCTCGGAGACCGCGGGGATCACGGTCGATCTTTCGGGGGGAAGCGCGCGCTAAAGCGCTCGGCGAGAGCGGTGATCGTCAGCGACGGGTTGACGCCCACGTTCGCTGGAATCGCAGATGCGTCGGTGACGAACAGACCAGGATGACCGAAAACCTGGTGATCGATGTCGACGACGCCATCTTCGGGCCCCGCACCGATGCCGCAGCCGCCCAAAATGTGCGCCGTCACGGACGCATTGCCGACGCTCTCGACGAGGGTGTTGTGCGCGGTTCCGCCAATGTGCGCGGCGAGCTTCCGCGCTGCCTCGTTCGCCTCGGGGATGTAGGCCGGAACCTCGCGACCTGCGGCGACATCCGAGCTCAGTCTACGCTTGAACGGCGACAGCCAGCTCCGCTTGAAGCGAAATGCAATTTGATTGTCGATGTTCTGCATCACCGTCAGCACGACAACACGCTTGTGCCAGTTCTTCGCAAACCAACAGCGCAAGGAACGGAAGGGATGAAGGAGTGTCTCGCCCAAGACGCCAAGCGCCCTTCGAAGCGGAGTCGACCCGTCGACGAGCGGCCCTTGGTACCAGCGCATGAACTCGTAGCCCGCGGGAAACCGGTTCTGGGTGATGTGCGTGTGATCGCCCACGTAGAAGTGCGATGAAATCGCGGCACCGTGCGTCAGATCTTCATCCACGTCCGGCGAGAGTGCGGCTACGATCGCCTCGCTGTTCGTTCTCACGATCTCACCAAGCCGCGGAGAAATACGGGGCAACGTGCCAAGCTCGTCCCGGCACCGGAAGAGCAGGTCGAGCGTCCCGACGACCCCGGCAGCCACGATGACCTTGCTCGCCGTCAACGGCGCGTAGATGTTCCGCGAATTGAACGGGTTTACCGACTGGACCTCATACCCCCCCTTAGGGAGCGGCCGGATCGACTTCGCTTTGCGCTCGGGAAGGATCTCGGCGCCCTGCGCTTCGGCGAGATGGAGATAGTTCTTGTCGAGACTGTTCTTGGCGCCATCGGCGCAACCGGTCAGACAGCCGCCACAACGCGTGCACGCCGTGCGGTTTGGCCCGGCGCCGCCGAAGAACGGGTCGGCAACGCGCTCTCCGGCATTTCCGAAGAGGATTCCTTGAGGCACCGGGCCGAAAGTGTCGCCCGCACCCATCGCGCAGGCGGTCGCCTCGAGCCAGTCGTCCATCTTGCCGTGGTCGGGGTTGGTGACGATGCCCAGCATCCTCGACGCGGTGTCGTAGGGGCCATCGAGCTCGCGCTTCCAATCGACGTCGAGATTCGACCACGCCGGGTCTCGAAAGAACGCCTCCCCAGGCCGAAGGAGGACCGCGGCGTACACGAGGCTTCCACCGCCCACGCCAACGCCGCCCACGATGGCGACATGCTTGAACGTGTGCTGCACGAAAAAGCCGCGGTATCCGATCTTCGGCATCCAGACCAACTTGCGAAGACTCTCGTCGGCCGCCCGCATGTCATCTGGAGTCACGCGCCGGCCCTGCTCGAGCACCGCAACGCGGTAGCCCTTTTCCGTGAGCCGAAGGGCGGGCACGCTGCCGCCAAAGCCGCTTCCGACGATGATGACGTCGTAGTCCACCTGTCGCGGCTCATACCACGAAGGGGCCCGAGTGCTAGAGTCGGCGTCAGTGCCTTAGAGCCAGACCAGTAGCTCTGGAGGAGACACCCCATGAAGCAGATCCCTGAATCGCACTCCGACATCCTCGACAAGCCCGCATTCGCCCACCTGTCGACCATCATGTCCGATGGTAGCCCCCAAGCGAGCGCCGTCTGGGTAGACACCGACGGCCCGCTGATCGTGGTCAATTCGGCGGAAGGCCGCCTGAAGGACCGGAATATTCGGCGCGACCCGCGCGTCGCAATCTCCGTCACCGACCCCGAGAACCCGTACCGCTCGTTGATGATTCGAGGGCGCGTCTCGAAGATCACGAACGAAGGAGCCGACGCGCACATCGACAAGATGGCGAAAAAGTACATGGGCGTCGACGCGTACCCATTCCGCACGCCGGATGAAGTCCGGGTGATCTACTACATCGAGCCGGAACGCGTTGCCGCGATGGGCTGAGCGGCCCCGCCTCAGTCTCGCGCAAGCTCTGCCCAGAAGATGCCGCGCAGCTCACCTGCCGCGTACCCAGTCGCCTCGTCGCTCGGGTAAAGCTCCGCGATCTTCGCGGCAAGGTCGGGGGCGAGAGTCGCGCCATGACACGTGACGCAAAGCGGCTGAACGAAGATCGGCTCGACGTAGCCCACCGTCCGCTCGTCGATGAGCACGACAGCAGGCTCTCGGCGCTCCGGGTCCTGCTCGTAGCGCTCGAGGAATGGCTCCATCCACGGCTTGGCGACGTTCGCGGGATTGCGGAGCTTCCGACTCGTGCGCCCGACGCGAGCGCTGCCGCTGCTGGCCTTCTCTGCAAGCTGGGGGGCTTCGACCCGACACACGGAAATCGCGTTCACGGGGCCCTCCTCCAAGCCGGCGACGAGAGCACCCTTGAGGCTCTTCTTGAAGGGCAGCACCGCGGCGGCCCCTGCCTCTTTGTACTTGGATTCGTTGATCTTCGAGCGGTCGCAAGCGGGCAGAGCCGCCAAAACCGCGAGGATGAGAATGCCGCGCAACATGATGAGGACTTAGTGCCATTACCGGGCCAAGCGCAAGCCGCTGGGCTAGCATCATGCGATGCGCCTTTTCCTTTCGGCCGCTCTGCTGCTCTCGCTTGGGTACCCGCCCTGGGAGGCCGCCGCCCACCTCGGGCTGGACGCTCCGACCTCACGCTACGGACCAGACACGCTCAAGACCGGGCCATGTGGCGTCAACGGCGGTGAACGGAGCAGCAATGTCACTTACTTCGAGCCGGGCGAAACCATCGAGATCTTCTGGAACGAGTACGTCGAGCATCCAGGACACTATCGGATCGCATTCGACGCCGACGGCGACGACGACTTCGTGGACCCGCCCACGATGACGGATCTCTATTCGAACGAGGTGGTCCTGCTGGACGGAATACCGGACCAGGGCCGGGACAATCGCAACTACTCGGCCACGGTCACGCTGCCGGACATCAGCTGTGACAACTGCACGCTCCAGGTGATTCAGGTCATGTACGACAAGCCTCCGTACACGACGCCGGGAAACGACATCTACTATCAGTGCGCCGATCTCGTGTTGAGGGTCGGAGGAGCGCCCGACGGGGGCGTCGGCGGCGGCGGCGGAACCGGCGCAAGCGGCGGCGCCCCGAGCGGATCGGGTGGCTGCAGCGCATCGCGCAGCCGAGATGTTTCGTGGGTGGCCTTACTATTGATGCTGTTGATAGCGCGCCGTCTTGCTCGGGCGTCTAGATTGCTCGTATAGAGTCCCGCCTATGCGAATCGCCAATCTGTACGCTCCGGGTGAAAGGCCCGTACTGTCGCTCGAGTTCTTCACGCCCAAGAACGATGCGGGGAGGCGCGCCCTGTTTCGTGCGATCGAGCGCCTGAGGGCGATCAATCCTGGTTTCGTATCGATCACGTGCGGCGCGGCGGGCACCACGCGCGAGCGGACGGCGGACCTAGCGATTGAAGTCCAGCGCGAGCTCGGTTTGACCGCGATGGCGCACCTGGTGTGCACCGGCACTACGCAGACCGAGCTCGAAGAGACGCTCCACCACATGAAGGATCGCGGCATCGAGAACATACTCGCCCTTCGTGGAGACCCGCCCCGGGGGGTCACGAGCTGGACACCGGTCGAGGGAGGCTTCCGCCACGCCAACGAGCTCGCCGCGTTCGTGCGCGAGCGCTTCTCGATGAGCATCGGCGGCGCCTGCTACCCCGAGAAACACCACGAAGCGCCGAGCCTGGAGACCGACATTCAGAACCTGAAGCGCAAGGTCGACGCGGGCGCCGAGTTTCTAATCACACAGCTCTTCTTCGACAACCCCACCTACTGGCGCTTCGTCGACCAGGTGCGCGCCGAAGGCATCGAAGTCCCGATTGTCCCAGGGATCATGCCCGTGCTCAATCTCGCAAACCTGCAGCGCATCGCTTCGCTCTCGCCCGGCACGGCGATTCCGGGCGAGCTCCTCGAAGCGTTCAAAGCCGCCGAAGGCGACGATGAAGCTTCATTGCAGACGGGGGTCGATTTCGCCGCCGAGCAATGCCGCGCCCTTCTCGCCAACGGCGCGCCCGGGATTCATTTCTATACGCTGAATCGATCCAAGGCGACGCTACGAACTGTGGCGCAGCTCTAACCCGGGCTGCCCTCGTGGATCTTCAGATACCGTAAGAACTCGCGGCGGCTCTGAGGCCCCGCTTGTCGATACGATGGTCGCCGTAGGGCGGGATCGGCCTCGATCGCGAGCTTGGCGCGGGCGAAATCATCCTCACGAATCGCGCAACGCGTCTCTTCCACGTCGACGCCGTAGAGCGCGGCGGCGTTGAGACCGAGAATCTTCGCCCTGGCGCGATCCGTGAGCGCCGGATAGCCGTAGGTCTCTTGCATACTCTCCGGAATGTCGAAGGCACGAAAGGCGCTGATTTGGTCCTGAGGCGTCCCGTACCAGATGGAGTCGGTACCCCAGAGGATTCGGTCTTCCCCCAAGTGCAGGAGCAGCTTGCCGAGCACGTGCGCGGCCGCGTCCGGGCGGGTCATGACGAAGCGCCAGGTGCTCCCGAGCTCGGCGTAGACGTTGCCCGCCTTGCCGATCCCGTTGTCGAGCACAGCCCGAACCAGCGTGTCGACGCCCTGCTCCGAAGTCGGGTCGTAGGGCCCCTCTTGGACGTTCACCTCGAAGCCCGAGTGGTAGACGAGAAAACTCACGTCGGGAAACATCGGCGCGACCACGCCGATGTCGTCCGCTGAAGAAACCGAAGGATCGAGTCCAAACTGAGACAGCCCTTTGTGGGCGCAAATGAGCTTCACATCGAGCTCGCGCGCCTTCTCGATGAACGGGATGCCGATCGCTTCGTCATCGAGGCGCCAGCCGCCGAACTGCGTGTACACTTTCCACGCCGAGATGCGCTGCTCCTCCTTGAGCGCTTGCATGCCGTCGAGTTGCTCAGGGCCACGGTCCGGCACGACGATTCCGTGGATCAGCAGACGCTCCGAGTCCGCCATGCGGTTGACGATCTCCCGAGTGACAGCCGCTTCCTCGGTTTCGAGGGGATTGTTGCCGGGTACGGCGGGCACTTGGGACAACACGGCGACGGCGGTGTCGCTCTGCACGAAGAGCTCGCGGATGTAGTGGTCTGCATCGAAGCAATCGACGAAGTCGGGCTGCCCGCAACCAGCCTGCGGAAACCCTCCGAGCGCGCTTTCGAAGCCACCACCTTCACGCCAGGCTCCGTTTGGATTCACGTGATGGGTCTGTACGTCGAAGATGAACTGCTCGCCGGCCAGCGACTCGCAGGCGCCCGCGTCTTCCATCATCCCAGCGTCTACGTCGAAGCCTGCACCGCTGGCGCCATCGCAGCCGTACACCTGATTGATGACCAAGAGAGCGGTGGCGGTGCCCATGGTGCTGGACACGAAGTCCCTCCGCGAAACCCCTAGCCGTTTCGCGTTCTCCGCCGCCAGGCGATGAAACAACTCGTCCGCCAATCGGTCCCGCTCGGTCGGCGCGGGCGGCTCGAACTCGCCATTCGATCCCGTCCGAAATGGAATCGGCGACTCGACCCGAAGATCGCGATGGCTCTTCTTCACCCGACGAGGGTACCAGATCGCTCGTACTGGCGCGCTCACCCGTCACACGCCCTGAAAGATCGCCATCGACACACCCGCGCCCATCATCAGGAGCCCGATGCAGATGACGACGAAGCCTAGGCCTCCGACGTAGCACCATGACATGACGCGGTTGCGCTCCTCGGGACGGAGCCGTGCATTGAAGCGGAGCGGTCGCCAGAACCAACCCTCCGGAAGCTCGTTCCGCGGGTGAAGCACTTGGTAGAGGCGCACGTGATAGACGAAGCCCGTCGGCACGCCCACGAGGAAGCCGGCGGCGGTGACCCAAATGCCGCCGTAGTAGAGCGTCTCCCACGGCGTGAACCAGACTGCGCTCAGCATGCACATCACAGCCGTAATCGCGGCGACGATCCCGAGCTCACGCATGAGCACAGGGTACCCGGCGGGTCGACGTCAGTGCCAGTACCCCTGTGAGGCTAGCGGCAGTCCTCGTAGCTGAGGCTCTCCCAGCCGCGGATGTCTTCCCGATCCTCGCCGCGCGAGTACACGGCCGGGCTTCCGATTGGGGCGTCGACCATGACGCTTTGTCCGCCTTGGACGGACTCGCCGGTCCACACGTTGTACCAAGTGCCGGCAGGGAAATACACAGAGCGGGTGCTCGCGCCTTGCTCGACGACCGGAGCGACGAGCAGGGTTTCGCCGATCATGAATTGGTCGCTGATGTCCCACGTATCGCGGTCGTCGGGAAAGACCAACATCAAGTGACGGAGCAGCGGTTTGCCGCTCTCCACCGCCTCGTCGGCGAGCGCCGCGAAGTCGTCCGCCAGCGCACAATGCACGAAGGTGAACTTACGGAAGTGCGCCGTCGTCTCTGCGTCCTTGTTCCAGTTCCAGTTTTCGTCTTTGCGCGCACCCTGATGAGTCCGCATGACCGGGGCGAAGGCGCCGAGCTCCGTCCAGCGCTGGTAGAGCTCCTTGGTGCTCGGCTCGCCACCGACGGAGAAACCCGCGATGTCGAGCGAGACGAAGGGCTGTCCTGCGAGGCCGAGGTTCAGCAGCGCCGGGACGACCGTCGGGAGCCCGTCGAGCTCGCCCCAGTCGGTCTGCTGATCGCCGACCCAGTGAATCTGCGCCACACCTTGCACGCCGGTGAAGCCGGAGCGTGCAAACGAAACCCAATCCCCGTCGGGACGCGCCTGCTCCAGCGCTGCGCGGCTGGCGCGATGCCAATCGACTGGAAAGCTGTTGCGGCGCTCGTCAGCAATGCTGCCGTCGAAGTGCACAGAGTCGAAGGGGATGTACTCGCCGAAGTCGGCCATCCAGCCATCCACGTCGTAGTCGGCCACGACGCTGGCCAGCGTGTCGCGAATGAACTCCGCGGTCTCGGGCCTCGAGAAATCCGGGTGCGCGGAACGTTGGGGGATGTTGGCAACCTCGGGATCGCTGTAGGTCTCCTGCTCCTCGGTCTTCGCGAGCAGCCCCGCCTCTTCCATCGCGTTGAAGCGGGCTGCGAACCGCGCGGGCTCATCGGCCGCCGTCACGCTGTCCGGGTCCACGATGAACGGGTTGACGTAGACCAAGAACTTGAACCCGCGCTCGTGGAAATCCGAGACGAGCCCTCTGAAATTGGGGTAACAGACATCCTCCGGCCCACTGCACGTCTCTTTCGGGGACCAGAGGTACTGGACGCCAAAGCCCCCTTCGAAGTTCGGTCGAATCCCGGTCCAGTCTTGCACCCAGAACGCCGACGCGGGTACCCCGGCGGCTTCGAGCTCGTCCGCTTCGGCGACTACCGCATCCGTCCCGCCCTGCGACGCGAGCCACAGATGGTACGCCCAAGTCGGGGGCTTCGTCGGGCGGCCCACGAGGTCGCCAAGCTGGCGCACCACATCGAGCGGCTTCGGGCCGTGAAAGACACGCCACCGAACGGTGCCGCCCGTGATGACCTCGAACCAGGCGATGTCCTCGTCGCCGGAGCACAAATCGACGTTGAGCCGGGCCTTCGTATCAAAGAGCGCTCCGAATCCGCGGGCATCGATGTAGTAGGGCATCGGGAAGTAGGTCGTGTGCTTGTCCCCGGCGTTGGGAAGCCCACTGCCATCTCTACCGACGCCCTGCTCGTTGACGAACAAGGGGAACGCCTCCCCGCGCTGGTTCGTCGCATTGTACTGCATACCGAATCCGTGGAACGTACCGCCTTCGTCGCAGCGGACGCCGATGGCCATCGAATCGGCTGCGGCACCGGAGACCTCGAGCTTGAACTCGCTCACTTCATCGCTGAGCGCCTCCGCGGTCAGCGTCGCGCTCCGTGTGTCGCTCGCGTACTCGACGCTGACCATCTTACCGCCGTTGGCGATCGAGCGTACGGAGAGCGGGTCGACCTTCTCGTTGGTCCGCCGGATGACCTTCGTCCCGATATTGCCGGCGGAATCGATGAACGTCCGCGCGACCGGGCCAGTCCCCGCGAGTGCGAAGAGAGTCTTCCCTTCGACGATCACTTCCACGGTGCCGTCCTCCGCGGCAACGATTCTCACGTTGTTGTCGGAGGAAGAGCCACTGTCACTGCTGCAGCCAGCGACGCCCAGCGCCACCACGAGCCACAGCCCCAAGAACCAACTCCGCACCATCTAACCGCTCCTCTCAAGCTAAGGCCGGATAGTTGGGGCTGAGCGGCGCTTCCGCAAGCAGACGCCCGAAGCGCCTACGGCAAGGATGACATGGCGATGCGGCCCCACTTGGGCTCCGTCAGGCTTCCGACGTAGAGCCAGTCGCCGACTTGTTCGGCGCTCGTCGACTTCGAAAACTCGATTCCGTCCGCGTCCTGGAGGTTGTGGACGACTTTGCCATCTGAATCGAGGCCCAGGACGAAAGGATGACGCCTCGGCTTCGGCTGAAGCCCTGCCGGGATGTCGTGCTTGACCAAGCGACCATTCGGAATCGGCCACAGGAACAAGTAGAGAACGAGCGCGCTGAGCAGCCAGAAGGCGATTCGCTTGCCCATCCTCAGCCCTCCCAGAACCAACGCAGGCGTGTAATGCGGCGTGTGCTGGGCTCGAGCTCCGCGACGAAGCCAGCTTCGCGAACGCGCCCCCCCCACTCGATCGACCCGAGGCCGGAAACGGTCTTGCCTGAAGCCAACATGTCGTGAACCTGGAGCCCGGTACAACCATCGAGGAACTCGCTCGCCGAAGCGGAGGCGCCGCCCGGAAGTTCGACCGGGGCGCCTGGCGCAAAGCAATCGCGCCCATCACTGCCGACCTCCGAAGCGAGCTGTGCGACCAGCGCCTTCCCCTCACGGCCCACGCCTCGCTGCGAGGCCTTGAAGTACGCCATCAACCACTTCGCGCCGAACGCGCGCAACATGCTCCAGTTCATCACCGCGATCGTGCGAGTGCCCAAGAAGCCCTCCGCCATCAGCATGCGGCTCATCCGGTTGAGCTCCCAGTGGGCTTGCATGCGCCGGATGGCGAGACCGCCGGCGCGCGGGACGACCTCGTAGAGCAAGTTCGCCGGAACCTTCATCTTCAAGCCCGTCTTCAGGTTGGTCGTGTGAATGTCGACCGCTCGAAACACGTGCCTGTCGGAGACGATGTCCCGACGCGCCACCATCTCGATGCCGCTTGGCGCGATGAACGCTTCGTAGAAGCGGCCGAGCTCGTCGCCCAAGCGGCCGGGCCTTCGTCCTTTGTGAGATGCCGGGGTTCCGACCGGATCCTCCAAGACCGCGTCGTCCGCGTAGAGCCCGAGCCAAGCGTCCTTGTCGTGTCGACCCGCGATTTCGGGAGAGGCCTTGGCCGTTCGAAGCAGGGCTTCGCGGCTCGGCGCCATTGGGGAAGCTCGAAACGTGGGCTCAACCATGGTCGGCGGTTCTACCACACTGCGCCCTCGGCTACTGGTCTTTTTCCGAGGCTTCCCGCGGCTCTTCGGGCGGCGACTCTACCTTCGGCGGCGCGGCCTTGTTGATGAGCCCCATGACTGTGACGGCTAGCAAGTCTTCATCAGGTTTGCCCAACGGGCAGAGCTGCTTTCCGAGGTACTCGCAGGCCTCTGCCTGGGCCTTGTCCGCGTCTTCGACGTATTTGCCGTCGCGCCTGTACCACTCGCCACTCTTGGTTCGAGCCAGCATGCCGTTCGCATACGACCATTGGCCGAGCGAAGTCCTCGCGCGCGCGCCGCTCGGGTAGAACCACGCGCCGCTCCTCCGTTTGGCGACCTGCCCGTTCGGGTAGTTGAGCTCGAGATAGTTCCGTGTAATCGCGCGCCCGCTTGACCAGGTCGTCGTCGGGTGTCGGGTCACGCCGTAGCCGACGTATGGCGCGCACACCTCGCGGCGAACCTGCGCCAAGTTGCGACGGTCTTCCTTGTCCAGGCCGCGCTTGTAGCGACCGGCCTCCTCGTCGAGCCGCCCGAGGAAGTCCATGATGGTGAGCTCTTCACAGGTCGGGGAAGCCATCAAGGTCCGCTGGGATTCGCTCGGCGTTGCGAAAGCCAACGCGCCGGCCACGGCCAGACTCGGCCAGACTCTAGTCATTGTCCGGCCGCAGACCGCGCGGGCCTCGCGCGCTTCGTCTGCGTAGCCGATTGGCTTCGGCGAACCGGCCTTCGACCCATTTGATCATTTGGTCGTGTGCGCTCTCGGCGCCCTTCCCTCCGTTGCGCTGTACGTACGTCCCGTCGGGCTGCATGTCCCAAGCGCTCCGTTGATCGCCGATCAAGATGTCGATCACGGTGCGCAGCTCCGCGCGAAGCCCCGGGGGCTCGACCGGCGTAAGCACCTCGACGCGACTGACGAGGTTGCGCGTCATGCAATCGGCGCTGCCGATATAGAACTCCTCGTCGCCACCGTTGTGAAAGTAGTAGATGCGCGAGTGCTCGAGGAAGCGGCCCACGACGCTGATGACCCGAATGTTTTCGGAAAGACCGGGCACTCCGGGCCGGAGCCGACAGGAGTCTCGCACGAGCAAGTCGACGTGAACTCCGGCTTGGGAAGCCTCGTAGAGGGCGCGGGTTATCTCGACATCCTCGAGCGCGTTGGTCTTGAGCTGGATGAGGCCCTTCTCTCCCTCACTGACTCGCCTGATCTCACGTCGAATCTTCTTGAGCAGCGCAGGCTTGAGAAGCTTCGGAGCCGGAAGCAGCTTATTGTACGTGCGACTCGGCTTGTAGCCGGTGGTGAGGTAGTTGAAGAGCTCGGTTGCATCGCGACCGATCTCGGGATCGCAGCTCAGCAATCCGGTGTCGCAATAGAGCTTGGCCGTTTCCTCGTGGTAGTTCCCCGTGCCGAGGTGGACGTAGCGGCGCAAGCCGTCATGGTCGCGACGGACGACGAGAATGACCTTGCAATGGGTCTTCAAACCAACGACTCCGTAGGTCACGTGGATGCCGGCTTGCTCGAGCTTGTTCGCCCAGTTGATGTTCGCTTCTTCGTCGAAGCGGGCCTTGAGCTCGACGGCCACCGCCACCTGCTTCCCGTTCAGGGCTGCGTTGATCAGATGCTGGATCACCCTCGACTTAGACGATGTTCGGTAGAGCGTCATCTTGATGGCACGGACCTTCGGATCTTCGCTCGCTTCGCGCAGAAAGCGCTCGACCGACGTCCCGAAGGCTTCGTATGGATGGTGGACGAGCAGCGCACCGTGCTCTCGGATCGCATGAAAGATGTTGCTCCGGCCAACGAGCATCGGCGCGTCAACGGGGCGATGATCCGGATCCCTGTGTTCGGGGATGTCGAGCCGGGCTAGTTGGAACAAGTCGCCAAGCCCAAGCACGCCACCGATTTCGAACACATCGGCTTGTTCATCGAGGCCGAGCTCCGCAGCCAAGCGGCCACGGTGGGTGGAGTCCATTCCCGCGGCGACCTGGAGTCGGACGATCGGCGCGAACTTCCGTTCTTGAAGCTCCGACTCGATGAGCGCCAGCAAGTCGTCGGCCTTGTCCTCGTCGCCTTCGACGTCCGCGTTGCGCGTGACGCGAAAAAGCTCCGTCCGCTGAATCGCCATCCCTGGAAACAAGAGGTCCAAGTTGTTGGCGATGATTTCCTCCAGCGGGACAAAGGTCAGTGTGTCGCGGACCTGAACGAACCTCGGTACACCGGCGCCAGTCGGCACCTTCACGCGCGCTAGCAAAGGCGTTGGGTCATTCGGGTACTGGAGGGACACCAGCAAGTTCATCGACAGGTTCGAGACGAATGGGAAAGGGTGCGCCGGGTCCATCGCCTGGGGCGTGACGAGCGGAAAGATGTTCTCGAGATAGTCTTCGCGAAGCCAAGTTTGCTCATCTGCTGAGAGAGAGTGGTACTCAGCGACCTTCACGCCGATCTCGTCGAGGCGCACGCGAAGCTCGTTCCAGAGACGTTGCTGTTCGGCGGCGAGCGAGCGGATGAGGTCGTGCGACTCGCGAATCTGTTCTTTGGGCGTTCGGCCATCGACCGTGAGCTTGTGAACGCCGGCGACGACCTGCTGCATGAGGCCGCCGATTCGCTTCATGAAAAACTCATCCAGGATCGAACCTGTGATCGCGAGGAACTTCACCCGTTCGAGCAGCGGCGTTCGCTCGTCCTCCGCCTCGTGGAGCACTCGGCGCACGAATGCGAGCCAGGTGAGCTCGCGGTTGAGGTAGAATTCGGGCGAATCCAAGTCCACCGGAGCCGACGACGCACGCGGCTCTGCTTCTTCTTCGAGTGAAACCCCGCTTCCAGGGTGGCCGTTTGTGGTAGAGGCGGATGTCATGGAGCGAACATCCAGTGTAGCCTGCGACCGAGGGTCAGAGCTAGGCTGGAAATTGCGTAAAATCCAGCCTTTCATCAACCTTTGGGCCAATCCTTCCCTAGACATGCGTCTACCAAAGCACACGTGAGCAACAAACGCGACCAACTCTCTCCGCGAAGGAAACCGAGCCAAGAACGCTCGCGCGACCGTGTCGAGCGCATTCTCGACGCGACTGCCGCACTGTTGACCGAGACCTCGGTCGACAAGATCACGACCGCGGCCATCGCCGAGGAAGCCAGGGTGCCGATCGGCTCCGTGTATCAGTACTTCCCGAACAAGCTCGCCGTCCTGGCGCAGCTCGCACGGCGCGTGATGGCGGAGGTCGACATGAAGACCGCGAGTCTGATCGCCGAGGATTTCGGGGTCTTACCTTGGGATCAGGCGATCGATCGGGCGATCGATGCGACCATGCAAGGATACTCCGAACAGCCGGGATACGCGCAGCTCCTGCTCAGTATACGGCCGACGCCGGAGTTCGGCGCCATCACAGATGAGTCCAACGAGCGTGTGGCCGCGCTCCTCGCACTTCACCCCGCGCTACAGGCGCTGATTCCCGAAAACCGCATTCAGCTGGTCACTCGCTCCGCGATCCGCGCGGTGAATTCTTTGCAGGACTGGGCACTCGCTACCGACGGCCCCGAAACAAGGGATGAGATCATCGGCGAGATGAAGACCCTGCTGAAGGGCTACTTGGCAGTCTACCTCGGTCAGACCCCCCCCGAAACGGGCTAAAGCCTAGTGCTTCCAAGCCTTTATCGAAGACTCAAGAATTGTGAGAAAAGCTCACTTTTCAAACTCGAGATTTAGTGTTACATAGCCGGAACTTTTTGGAGGAGGAGACCCGTCTATGAATTTCAAAGTACTTATCGGCGCAGTTCTTGCGTCAGTAGTCGTCGTTGCAGGATGTAGCGATGACAGCAGCACCGGTGGCAGCGGAGGGACCGCAGGCACCGGTGGTTCCGCAGGCGGCGGCGGCGCGGGCGGCGAAGCAGGGATGGGCGGGACTGGCGGGGGAACGCCGGTCGTCCCGAAGACCTGCAACGATGTACCGGACGTAAGCGGCTACATCGTACCCGACGCGCCTGCGACGGCCACCGATGATTGCGACATCACGCTCGACCCGACCGGTGACAACGACCAGGCGCAGATCATCAACGCGTTGGTCGACAACGACTTGACCGACAAGACCTTGTGCCTCGGCGTGGGCACCTGGGACATGGGCGGCAGCGTTGGTATTACCGACGATCCGGGCCTCACGCTGAAAGGCATCGGCGATTCGCCTGACCAAGTGGTCCTCGACTACGCCGACGAGGACGGCAACTGCCGCGGCCTCAAGGGCATCAGCGCTGGCGTGGACAATGTCACGGTCGAGAACCTCTGGGTAAAGAACACCTGCGAGAACGCAATCGAACAACGCAACGTCGACGGATCGGTCTTTCGCAAAGTCATGGTGAGCTGGGACGATCGATGCGAACGCCCCAATCCACCCGCTAACTGCGACGCGGTCTGCAACGTAGACACCCCGTGCGACGACGAGCGATTGACCTGCACGACCGAGCTCCAAGGCGGCACCGAAGGCGTGTGCGTCGGGAACATGACGCTGAACGGCGCCTATGGCCTTTATCCGACCGACTGTTCCAATACGCTTGTCGAGTACAGCCAGGTCCAGGGCGCCTCGGACGCCGGAGTCTACGTCGGTAAATGCACGGGCGGCTCGGTCGAGAACAACATCGTTTACGAGAACGTCGCCGGGCTTGAGGTCGAGAACTGCGTGGGCGTGGACGCGTCGAACAACACGGCCTTCGACAACGTCGGCGGTCTGTTCGCCCTCCAGCAGGACATCTCCGGCGACATGCAGTCGAATACAGACGTTCGGTTGTTCGACAATGAGAGCTACTGCAACAACCACCCGAACTTCGCGTTGCCAGGCAGCGCCGTCGCGGGCATCCCGGTCGGCACCGGCATTCTCAGCTTCGGGGGCGATGGGGTCGAGATCTTCGGAAACGTAATCACAGACAACCTGTCGCTGGGCATCGGGATGGCAAGCAACATCCTGAACTGTCAGATCGATGGCTCGGACTGCCCGCCGTACACAGCGGGTTACGATCCCTACGTGAAAGACAACTACATCCACGACAACGTCTTCACGAACAATGGGACCGACCCACAGGGCATCTTCGGAACTTTGTTCAAGCTTCTCGGCTTCGGCGTTCCAGGTACGCCCGTTCCAAACATCGTGTGGGACGGATACACTGAAACGCCGGACGACGTGGGACTGTGCCTCGGGACTGATCCAGAGGCTGCGGCCACCGTCCTGGTGATCGGCGATGTGTGCCAATCCCCGATCGACCCCGCGCTCGAGGAGTACATCGCCTGCGCGACGACCAACGCCTCGACCGTTCAAACCCCGTACCTCTGCGCTCCGTAATCACGCTCAAAAGGAAAAGGCCCCATGAAGACACTTAGCTTCTGTTCTCTTCTCCTCCTCTCGTTTGCCCTCGGCTGCAGTAGCTCCGATGGCTCGGCCGGTACCGGTGGCGACGCCGGTACCGGCGGGGCGGGCGGCATGGCTGGCGCCGGTGGCGAAGGCGGCATGGCGGGCACCGGTGGCGAAGCCGGTGTTGGTGGTGCTGCGGGTGCCGGCGGCGAGTCCGGCACGGGCGGCACACCGTCCGGTCCGCCTCAGTTCTTGTCCGAATGGGGGCTTTTCAAGAGCATTCCTGACCAGATTCCCGAAGACGGCGTGCTGCCCTACGAGGTCACATCTCCACTTTTCACCGACTATGCGGCCAAGTTCCGCTTCGTGCAGCTTCCCAGTGGTGAGCAGATCCACTACTCGGACACCGAGCGGTGGACCAACCCGCCAGGGACGATCTACGTCAAGACCTTCGCGTATCCGGTGGATGAACGAGACCTCGAACTCGGCTACCAGCTGATCGAGACCCGGCTTCTCGTGTTCGAAGAGGACGGCGCCGAGACGTGGACCTATGTCTATCCGGACGGTGACAACAGCGATGCGGAACGCATCAGCTGGGGCCCAATCCTCGACGTGCGCTACAAGAACAGCCTCGGCGAGGACGTTTCGTTTGAGTACGCAGTGCCCAGCGTTCCTCAATGCACGGATTGCCACGGGCGGGACACCGCGGACACCAACACCCGATCACTCGGGCCCTCGTCGGGTATGCTCAATCGCGATAACAACTACGGTCCACCGGTCGGGGTCATGAACCAGATCGACTACATGAACAGCCTCGGCATGTTCGACATGGAACCGCCGCCTGAAGGGGAGCGCACGACGTACGTAACGGACCCGGCGGCCCCGGTGGTCGAGCCCGAAGAGCCCGGGCTGCACGACCGCGCGCGCTCGTACTTTGATTCGAATTGCGCACACTGCCACGCTCCGGCCCCATATGGAGAGATCGCCGACAAGGGTCTCTACCTCGACTACCAGAGCATGGATCCCGACACGGGAACGAGCCCCTTCACTTGGGGTGTCTGCAAGCCCGCCACATCGGCCGGCAACGGCTTGGATTGCGACCAGCCGCGGGACGTTGTGCCCGGCGACCCAGAGGCGTCTTTGTTGCTCTGTCGCATGGAGTCGATCGCAGCGGGCGAGAAAATGCCGCAGCTCGGACGCACGCTCGTGCACGGCGAAGGCGTGGAGCTGATCCGCGCGTGGATCCAAGAACTCCCCAACCTGGGTGTAGGTGTCACGGCTGGCTGCCCACAACAGTGACCCATGACACGCCTACTTCGCCTTGCCTTGACGCTCGCCGCGCTCCTCACCGCTTGCGGCGACGCGACTGAGTCTGCTCGTGGGTCGGGCGGATCGGGCGGCCTCGGGGACGCGGCGCCTTCCCTTCCCTGGCCGGCCACGCAATTCCCTCCGCTACCCAAAGTCGCCGAAGACGTTCCCGAGGCCCGCATCCGCCTCGGCAATCTCCTATTCTACGACCCTATCCTTTCCGTCGACAAGGAGACGGCGTGCGCTACCTGTCACAGTGAGTTCTGGGGCATGGGCGACGCGTTGCCCGTTGCCGTAGGCAACGGGGCGGGGCCACTCGCGGGACCCGGCCGAGAGGGATCGAACACGCTTCGCCGGAACTCGCCCGCGCTCTTCAACATCGCGTTTCGTGAGAGCCTGTTCTGGGACGGGCGCATGGAAAGCCTCGAAGAACAGGCGATCACACCGTTCCTCGCGGAAGACGAGTTGAACATCGACCCCGCCGAAGCCGTGGCGCAGCTGATGGGAATTGCGGAGTACATCGACCTATTCAAAGAGGCTTTCCCCGAGGATCCCAGGATCACAGTGGACAATCTTGCCTCTGCCCTTGCAGCGTTCCAGCGGACGATGGTCTCGGACCGCTCTCTCTACGACGCCTACGTGCGAGGGCATTCGGCGACGCTGAACGGCGAGCTGCTCGAAGGGATGTTTCTATTCGCCGAAATGGGATGCAACGACTGCCACGCACCGCCGCTATTCGAGTCCGAGAGTTTTGCAAATCGAAACGTGCCTTCGGTCGAAGGGATCCGGGACGAAGGCCGCGGTGAAGTCACGGGCCTCACGCAAGACATGGGCGCATTCCGAACCCCCACACTTCGGAACGTTTTCGACAGCGAGCCCTATTTCCACAACGGCTCAGTGAAGCGCCTCGAGGACGCCGTTCGCCACGAGCTCGAGCAGAGCGGAATGCCATTTACCGACGAAGACGTTCGGTTGATCGAGGCTTTCATCGCCAAGGCTCTGCGGGACGACAGCCGCAGTGCGGAGCGCCCGCAGAACGTCCCGAGCGGCCTGCCGACCCCGCTCGACGGTCCGGTCTTCCCGGGCCGCTGACTCACTCTACGAGCAGGCGGCTCTCGTCCATGAAGTCGTCGTCCTCGATGAGGTCGATGCGGCTTCGAGCGAAGCGGCGAGCTGATGCCAGGGCGCGTTCGCCCTTGTGGTGGTCGAGGCACCACTGGGCGTGATCCGTGAGCAACGCGAGCTCGGTGACGCGGCCAAGGGTCATCGCGAAGCGTCGAGCCCCGGCTTCGAGCAGCTCCCGTTCGCCGAGCGTAGCTGACAGCCAGCGGCTCGCGTGTTGCGTCGCGGCGCGTCCGCAATGGACGGCTGCTTCCAAGCGAGGATCCCTTGCGGCTTCGAAGCGCGCGTGCGTCTCATCGATGAAGGCTTCCCACACGCCTTCTTGTTTGAGGGCGCGGAGTGTGTCGAGAGAGAGCACGTTGGTCGTGCCCTCCCAGATCGGGAGGACCTGCGCGTCCGAGAGCAGTCGCGAAAGGCCGGTGTCGTTCACATACCCGGCGCCGCCGAACGACTCGAGCGTCTCCGAAGCCACCGTCACGGCTTGCTTGCCGGTCGTGAGCTTCCCGATCGGCGTGAGAAGCCGGCTCAGCAGTTGTTCGGAATCGGAGGCCTCACCGGCTTCGATGCGACCAAGGAGCTCGACCACCCGAAACGCCAACAGGAACGCCCCCTGTGCCTCGGCCACCGTGTCGGCCATCGTGTCCACGTGGAGGGGCTTGTCGATTAGGGTCGCACCGAACGCCTCGCGCTTGTCGGCGTAGTCGCGCATCAGAGCCAAAGCGCGACGCATGCCGAGCACCGCCGCGACGGCGTTCCACGTGCGCGTGATGTTGAGCATCGGCGTGATGTTTCGAACGCCGTTCTGGAGTCCGGCGACTGGAATCGCCTCGACGCCATCGAGCGTGAGCTCCGCAGTCGGCAGCTTGCGGGTGCCGAACTTGTCCTTGAGGCGATTGATGTGAAGGTTCTGGAGCTTTCCCTGCGCGTCGCGGAGCTCGAGATAGAACATCGCGAGCCCGCGGCCGCCGGGCGGATTTCCCTCCGGGCGCGCGAGCGTGAGTGCCATATCCGCGGTCGTCGCAGACGTGAACCATTTGGTGCCGTAGAGGCGCCATGTCTCTCCTTCTTGACGGGCTACCGTTTCGGTCTGTCCGACATCCGAACCGCCGATGCGTTCGGTCATCCATTGCCCGGACGTCCACATCGTTTTCGGATCCCGCGACAATAGGCGCGGAAGAGCGTGGTCGATGAGCGACTGATTCCCGGAGTCGAGCAAGCTGCGTGCGGCGCCGTCTGTCATCGCCAGCGGGCAGTTGTAGGTGTCGAGCGAGGCCTGCACCATGTAGTTCAAGAGGTGTTGGTGAATGCGCGCGTAGGGGCCGAGCTCCTTGTCGTACCCGGCGGCAACGAGGCCATGCTCTGCGCAAATCACCTGGGCGCGTTTCCACACCTCCGTCACCTCGACGTGATCGATGCGATTGCCCCACGCGTCCCATTGCGTGTGGACCGGCTCGTTCTCGAGATCGGCGAGTGAGAGCTGATAGAGCTCTCCGCCGTTCAGCTCGCCAAGCTCGCGATACTCCGGCTCAAAGCGCTGTCGGAGCGCCGCCGGCAGCGTTCGCTCCAGGTACTCCTTCAGGAGAGCATCGGAATCGTATTGATTTCCAAGGGTTGGAGGGGTCTGATGGAATTCCATACGTTACTCGATTTAGCAGAATCTGACTTTTAGTGAAATCAGAATACGCTCACCGAGCGAAAGAGTCAACCACGTCCACGACTTGATGCCGCTCCAAAGTGCTAGAGATCGCGCATGATCCCCATCAAGGTCGCAAGCGCGTCGTTGAACCAGACGCCACTCGACTGGACCGGCAACCAGCGACGCATCGAAGCTGCGGTCGGTGAAGCCAAGGCCGCGGGGGTCGGGCTTTTGGTGTTGCCGGAGCTCTGCACGACTGGGTACGGATGCGAAGACGCCTTTCTCGGGCCGGACGTCGCGGAGCGGGCGTGGGCGATGCTGATGGCGCTCGTCCCGCAGACCACGGGCATGGCGCTGAGCGTCGGGCTCCCCGTGCGCCGGCGCGGCGGTTTGTACAACACGGCTTGTGTGGTCGCCGATGGGCGCATCGCGGGCTTCTCGGCCAAAGAGCACCTCGCAGGTGAGGGTCTTCACTACGAGCCTCGCTGGTTCAAGCCGTGGCCGAACCACCAGGTCGTGGAGCTCGAACGAGACGGGCAACGCTATCCGTTCGGCGATGTGTTCTTCGATTTCTCGGGCGTGCGCGTGGGCTTCGAGATCTGCGAGGACGCGTGGGTCGCACAACGCCGCGGCGCGCTCGATGGCCACGCCATGGACATCATCGTCAACCCGAGCGCTAGCCATTTCGCGTTTGGCAAGAACGCGGTTCGCGAGCGCTTGGTGCTCGAAGGCTCTCGGTCGATGGCCGTGACGTACCTCTATTCGAACCTGCTCGGAAACGAGGCAGGCCGCGTGATCTACGATGGAGGTTGCTACATTGCCCAGAACGGGAAGATGCTCTCGCAATCTCCTCGGCTCACCTTTGACGACTTCGTCCTCACGACGGCCGTGACGGATGTGGAAGCGTCGCGCACGGAGCAGGTTCGCACCACCAGCTTCCAGGCGGACAGCACCGACCCCGGTGTGAAGCGAATCAGTGTGGATTTCGAGCTTCCGCGGGTCCAGATGAAGCGGACCGAGGTGACGGTTCCCACGTGGGAGCGCAGCAAGCACCACAAAGAAGAGGAGTTCACCCGTGCGATCACCCTCGCGCTCTTCGACTACCTTCGGAAGAGCCGGTCGCGCGGCTTCGTGCTGAGCATCAGTGGCGGCGCCGATTCGGCAGCAGCGGCGTGCTTGGTTGCGCAGATGGTCGACCGAGCAATAGGCGAGCTTGGTGATGCGCGCTTTGCGGAAAAGGTGGGGCTCGATCCCCGTTCGAGCGCCCGCGACTGGGTCGCGGAGCTCCTTTGCTGCGCATATCAGCCGACGGAGAACAGCGGCGAAGTGACGCAGAACGCCGCGACGGCCGTCGCCGAAGCGCTCGGAGCGACTTTCTACATCCTCGACGTGCAGCACATCGTCGACTCGTACGAGCGTTTGATCAGCGATGCAGTCGGACGCCCACTGACGTGGGAAAAGGACGATATCACCTTGCAGAACATCCAGGCCCGCGCACGTGGCCCGAGCGTCTGGATGCTTGCCAACATGCGGAGCGCGCTGCTGCTATCTACGAGCAACCGCTCGGAGGCCGCGGTCGGCTATGCGACGATGGACGGAGACACCTGCGGCGGACTGAGCCCCATCGCCGGGATCGACAAGGCATTCCTCCGGCATTGGCTTCGCTGGCTCGAAACAGAGGGCCCCGCAGGGATGCAACCCATACCGGCTCTCCACGCGGTGAACGTTCAGACCCCGACTGCGGAGCTTCGTCCAAAAGGGAGTGAGCAGACGGATGAGGGCGACCTCATGCCCTACCCGGTCCTAGACGTCATCGAGCGGCTCGCCATCGGCGACAAGCTCCCGCCGGCGGATTGCTTGGAGATCTTGAAGAGCGACTTCCCCGATCACGAAGAAGACACGCTGCGCGACTGGGTTAAGCGCTTTTTTCAACTCTGGTCGCGCAACCAGTGGAAGCGGGAGCGCTACGCGCCGTCGTTTCACGTGGATGACAAGAACCTCGACCCGAAGACCTGGTGCCGGTTTCCGATTCTTTCGGGCGGTTTCGCGGACGAGCTCTCCGAGCTCTAGTCCACGGTCGCGACCATCCGCTCGAGCTCTTCTCGGACGAGCTCGGGCTGCTCCATCGCGAGAAAGTGCGTGGCGTCGCGCAGGACCAGCAATCTAGTGCCGGGCTGATGCCTCATGAACGCGTCACGAGATGCCCGAGAAAAAGGAGGGCCGTCGCTGTCGCGCGTGATCAACGTGATGGGGCAGCGGACCTTGCGAAGAGCGCGATAGGGATTCGTGGTCGCGGTGGCGAACGTCCGGCTCTCCCAAAGGCGGTCGCAGCTCAGCCGAACCCCGGTGTCACAAGGGAGGGTGCCGCCGTCCACATAGGCTTCGATCCACTCACGAGGCCAAGTCCTGAACGGCCCCTTCCCCACGAAGTTCTCCACGGCGGCTTCTTTGGAAGGAAACTCCATACGACGCTTCGCCGCCAGCTGGGCGATCGGAATCAGGCGTTCCGATTGCCCCAAGAAGCGGGCGACGCTGGCAAGAACGACGTGCCTCGGCGGAACGATGACGGGATCGACGAGGACCAAGCCGCGTACCAGGTCCGGCCGCTGCGCCGCGAGCTCCATGCTGACCGTCGCGCCCATCGAATGGCCTCCGAGAACGATGGGCGACGGCAGGGTCTCGACGAGCGCTTCGAGGTCGCGACGAAACGGCCCCCAGGAGCGAAGCTTCTTTGGGTCGGCGGGCGCCTTGCTGAAGCCGTGGCCGCGCGCATCCATCGCGTACTGATCGATCGAGGCATCGAGCGACGCGTAGAGCGAACGGTAGCTCTCCGCGTTGAACCCCGTGGCATGCAAGAAATGGACGCTCGCACGCCGCGCCGCGCTCGAGGTGCGGTGCAGCACCGAGAAGTCGCCGAACTGCTCGCGCTCAATCCCGTGACCCGCTCCCGCAACGACCGCAACCTTCCCCGAAGGACGACGCATCCTGAAGACCGTACAGCCCCTCCCATGTCGTGCAAGCCGATCCTGATCCTCTTCGCGCTCCCTTGCCCGTGGGGGCGGGGCAGGCGCTGGCGCGACCCTGACAGGGACGCTGACCCTGGGGCGTCCTTCTGTTATGCTCGCCGGCCTCTATGGCAAGAAACACACATGAGGCCGAGGTCGTCGTCATTGGCGGCGGCCTCGCGGGGATGGTGACTGCGCTCGAGTTACTCGACGCCGGCAAGCGAGTCGTGATGTTCGACGCCGCTACGCGTGACCGCTTTGGCGGGCTCGCGCTCTGGTCGTTCGGCGGGATGTTTTTCGTCGACTCGCCCGAGCAGCGAAAGAACGGCATCAAGGACTCCGTCGATCTCGCCATGAGCGACTGGGTGCGCTACGGGGAGCTCGACCCGGCCGACGTTTGGCCATACCGATGGGCTGAAGCGTACGTAAACCGATGCACCGAAGAGGTGCGCGATTGGCTCGCCGCGCGGGACGTGAGCTTCTTCCGCGCCGTGAACTGGACCGAGCGAGGCTACTACGTGCCCGGTAACTCGGTGCCTCGTTTTCACATCGTGTGGGGTACCGGCGAGGGCATCATTCTCGCGCTCCTCCCACGCCTCGAAGCACACGAGAACGCTGGCCGTCTGCAAGTCCATTTCAACCATCGGGTAGACGGCCTCACCCAGGAAGCCGGACGCGTCGTCGGCTGCCATGGGACCAACGGCGGCAAGACGTTCGAGGCCCGGGGCGATGCGGTCGTCATCGCCGCTGGCGGGATCGCGGGCAACCACGACAAGGTGCGCGCGATCTGGCCACGAGACCAATGGGGCGACCCACCCGAGCCAATGCTCAACGGCTCGATCCCCGAAGCAGATGGCAGGTTGCTCGACCGCGCCGAAGAGCTCGGAGCGAACATCACGCACCTCCAAAAGATGTGGAACTACGCGGCTGGCATCCGTCACTGGGCGCCGGAGTTCCCGAACTACGGGTTGAGCCTCGTCCCGGGCAAATCGGCGCTCTGGATGAACTACGAAGGCCGTCGTTTCGTGGACCCGCCGTTGGTCGGCTCCTACGACACCCTGCTCCTGGTCGATCAGATATGCCGCGAGAAGAAGAAGTACTCCTGGTTGGTGATGAATCGAAAGATCGCCGACAAGGAATTCGCAATCTCCGGGGCGGAGTTCAATGCGGCGGTCCGTGAGAAGAAGCTCATGGCGTTCGTGCTCCGCCTGATCAAGGGGAACGGTGAGCAGGTGCAGGAGTTCATCGATCACTGCCCCGATTTCGTGACGGCGAACAGCGTCGCAGAGCTGGCGGGCAAGATGAACGCGTTGACCGGTACAAACGACGTCGACGCGGCACTCCTCGAACGCGACATCGGAGCGTACGACGCGAACATCGCGCGCGGTTCGAAGTTCCAGAACGACGACCAGCTCCGCCGGATAGCGCACGTCCGCCAGTATCTCGGCGATCGTCTCCGCACATGCAACATGCAGCCCATCCTCGATCCGAGTGCGATGCCTCTCATTGCAATACGAACTCAGATTCTCACGCGGAAGAGCTTGGGTGGAATTCAGGTCGATCTCGATGCAAAGGTTCTCGACAAGACCGGCAGCCCCATTCCGAATCTGTTCGCAGTGGGAGAGGCATGCGGCTTCGGCGGCGGCGGCATGCATGGGAAGCGGGCGCTCGAGGGGACCTTCCTCGGAGGATGCGTCTACTCCGGCCGCGTCGCCGCTCGGGCCATTCAAAGCGGGCAAGGGGTGAGGTAAAAAGTGAAACGAAGTGGCATGTGGCTGACGGCGCGAGCACTCCCCGTCGCCTACCTATTACTCGCGCTCGGGTCCCTGCTTGCGGCGCCGGGCGCGCGTGCAGACCGGTCGCCCGAGAAGCCGACCGCGCCCAAGAACATCGATCAGACTCCGCCCCTGGTACCGATCCTCAACGCGAGGGTGTCTGAGGAGGGCCTGCTGGTGGGGGGACAACCGACGCTCGATCAACTCCGTGAGATTCAAGAAGCGGGCTACCGCTTGGTGGTTTCTCTCCGCACCGGTAGCGAGAAGGGACATGAAGGCGAGCGGACCGCGGTGGAACGTCTCGGGCTGAAGTTCGTCTCCATCCCCGTACCGGGCGCCGCCGGTTTGACCGAAGAGAATGCGCGCGCTCTCTCGAAAGCACTCGACGAGCAAGACGTGTTGCCAGCAGTCGTGCACTGCGCCATCGGCGAGCGAGCTGCGGCGCTGCTCGGCCTCGAGGCCTTCACGGTCGATAGGCTCAGCGCGCCGGCAGCCATCGATTTGGCCAAGCGTCTCGGCATGAAGAAGCTCGAGACCGCATTGAGCGATCGAATTCGCGAAATTTGCAAGGCAGACGCCTCGCGTAGCTGTGAGGGACTGAGATGAGCAACAACCCGAGCGCCCTAGTGCTTCTCGCTCCGGGCAGCGAGGAGATGGAAGCAGTCATCAGCATCGACGTGCTGCGCCGAGGCGGAGTCGATGTGACCGTTGCAGGCCTAGACGGCGCCGGAGCCGTCCGTTGCAGCCGAGGCGTGCTCATCACCCCTGACGTCGCACTCGACGATGTCGACGGTGTCTTCGACGTATTGGTTCTTCCCGGAGGAGCCGAGGGTGCAAGGCGCCTCGCCGAGTCGAGCAAGGTCGGTGACCTCTTGAAGGACCACGAGCTTGGCGGACGAATGGTCGCAGCGATTTGCGCGGCACCTATCGCGCTCCAGGCGCATGGCGTCTTCGAAGGCCGGAAGCTCACCAGTCACCCGAGCGTCAAACCCTTACTCGAGGACTGGGGCCAGTACAGCGAACACCCTGTCGAGGCGGACGGCAACCTCATCACGAGCCGAGGGCCCGGTACGGCGTTTCCGTTCGCGCTGCGGATCGTGGGCGCACTCACCGACGCAGAACGCATGGTGGACGTGCGTGCCCCGATGATGTTTCCGGTCCAGGTCTCCTAGGGAGGCGGTTCGGGCGGACGCGTGACCCTCGGGCGAACGCTGACCTTCGCGCGCGCCACGTACGAAAGGAGCCTGTGCACAGGCGTCCCCTCAAAGAAGCCAGGCGCGGTTGGCGTGCGATCCGGCTCGGGCACGGGAATGGTGGCGACCAACGCCCCGTCTCCGGCGGCGCGAAACCGAACGTCCGGGCTCAGCGATTCCATCATGCGTTTCGATGCCTTGTTCTCCGCGAGAAGCTCCGAGCGAAACCAGCGCACGTCGCGTTCCCAAGCAGCCTCGATGAGGCGCTGGAGCAGTATCGACCCGAGCCCCTTCCCTTGATAGTCGTCGAGCACGGTGACCGCCGGCTCGGCGACGTCCGGCTCGTTGGCAAGGCGTACGAAACGCGCACTGCCTACCCCCTCGTCTTTCGACATCAAGTGCCGTCGCACTGCACCCAGGGCGAAATGGTCGATGCCGTCGACGTCGGTCAGGTAGCGAAGCTCCCCTTCGCTGAGCCGCGCTTTCGGAGACATGAAGCGCGCGTACCTCGAGTCGGGCGATAGGCGTTCGAACCCAGCCCGAAGCAGCTCTCGGTCGGACGACTGCATGAGACGAAGAAGCACTCTTTGCCCATCTGACAGAAGCACCGACTCCTCGTACGAATCGTCGAAACGGTACCGACGCTCGTTATCCCCCATGCCCTGCGTACACTAGACACGATCAAGCGCGCGGACAAGGGCATCCATCGTCGCGGCAGCCCCTGTGCGAAGACGATGATTTACAATGTGTGAAACTTCGCTCACGCCGGGGTTGATTTCTACCGTGAGTCCGCCACGCCGGCGGGCATCGATGATCGGTTCGGCGATGTACGGAAACACGCTGGTGGTTCCGATCGAAAACACGGCGTCAAACCCACGCATGAGTTGTTCTTGCAGCACCCGAACGCGGTCTATCGGCAACATCTCGCCGAACAGCACGACCTCCGGCCTCACTAGAGCGTCGCATTCGGGGCACGACGGCGGAATCGGCAAACCGGAATAGCTTTCGACCCGCCAGCGATGACCGCACTCCGTGCACAACAGCCAATGGACATCGCCGTGAATGTCGATCACCTGTGTGCTTCCCGCGGCATGGTGCAACCCATCGACGTTCTGCGTCAGCGTCCACACGCGCTCGAAACGCTGCTCGAGCTCGACAATCACCTCGTGTGCCCGGTTGGGGCCCGCTTCCCGGCACGAGCTCTCGATCTGGTGGATGTACTTCCAGGTGATTGAGGGATCGCGCTGAAACATCGCTCCCGAGAGCGCGGCCTCGATGGGAATGCCGTCGTCTGTGTCGTCCTGCTCGTAGAGACCGCCGATGCCCCGATAGGTGGGGAGGCCCGAATCAGCGGAGATGCCGGCGCCCGTCACGAAGAGCACGCTGCGGCTCTCCTTCAGCCGGTGCGCGATCGCGGTGATCTCTTCGAGCTCCACTGGCTTTGGTTATCGTATAATCGCCGGATCGCCAACCGAAGAGAGCCCGGCACTTCCGATCGCCAGCCGCTTCCCTATGTTGGAGACATGTTCTTCTCCTCCGAAAAGAAGCTTCAAATGCCCTCTGCGGAACAAGCCCTGCCGGGCCGAAGCACCGAAATCCCCGTCGCCCCGAAGCATTTCGTCTTGGACGCCCCATTGCGAGGACCGTTCCCGGAGGACACGGAGCAGGCGATGTTCGGGCTGGGATGCTTCTGGGGGGCGGAGCGCAAATTCTGGAAAGCGCCGGGCGTCTACACCACTGCGGTAGGCTACGCTGGGGGGCACACGCCCAACCCCACGTACCAAGAAGTCTGCTCGGGTCTCACGGGGCACAACGAGGTCGTGCTCGTCGTCTATCGGCCCGCGCAAACTCAGTACGATGATCTCCTGAAGCTATTTTGGGAGAGTCACAATCCAACGGAGGGCATGCGACAAGGCAACGACGTCGGCACGCAGTATCGCTCTGGCGTCTACTACTTCGATGAAGCACAGCAGCGATCGGCGACGGCCTCGATGAAACGATACGAGAAGGCCCTCATGGATGCCGGGCATGGTGCTGTAACGACGGAGATCATAGCAGCGCCGCCCTTCTACTATGCGGAGGACTATCACCAACAGTACTTGGCGAAGAATCCAGCGGGTTACTGTGGGCTGGGCGGCACCGGTGTGAGCTGCTCCCCCGGAGCCAACACCAGCATGTGATCGCTTCGCCGGCCTTCACTCTGCTGCGCTAGGCGGTGGGGCGATAGGCACTCCAAGGATCGGCGCGTAAAGAGCCCGGTCGCGCCGCTTCCACCAATGGCCGGTGGCGGATCTCTCTTCTCGCGTCGTCGGCTCGTACGTATAGATGAGCGCGCGGATCTGCTTGGGTGGCTCATCTTCAAACGGGTCCGCCCCCATCAGACGAACCACGGCGGGCTCGGCTTGCAGCAGGCGCTGCATCAGGTTGCCGAGCCACGGGTTTCGCCGCGCGTCACCGAGCGCGGCAAACCACATCTGCCAATCGAGCCTCGGTTGGTGGGGCGCTACAAAGGGGGGTGCGCGGTCGAGGGCGCCGGGCTTGTAGGAGAACTCGTACGGAGTCCATGTCTGGCCGTCGAGTGTGCCCTCGAGCTCGATCTCGCGCCGCTCGGTCGTCATCACCGCAAAGAGACCATAGTTGTTGAAGGTACCGAAGCGGTACACCGGCCCGAGCCAGCCTGGCGGGCGGTCCCCGAACGTGCCCACGAAGAAGATGGCCGCCGTCAGGGCGATGACCAATGCGGGCGCGACACCAGGCAAGGCGTTCCACGTTGAATTCCGGTCGCGATATGGGCTCGGCTCGAAGCGGCCGGGGAGCAGTCGTTGGAAAAGGCGATCGTCGAGCAGCGGAATGCAGAGCACCACGGTGAGCAGGTTGAAGAAGCCATAGTTGCCGGTGAGCGCAATCAGCAGCATGAGGGTTGCGATCGAGGCGGACGCGGCTCGACCTGCCCAGGCGCGCGGTATCCAGATCAGGAACGGCGCCCCGAGCTCGATGGTGAACATGAGCAGGCAAGACAGCCGCTGGCACCAGCCTGGAAGCAGGTTCGCGTACCAAGCGAGAGGGTTCGGGAGCGGCTGGGTCCAGTAGTGGTACGTCAGCGCGCTGAGATCGGCCCACGTCGGGTCGCCGCTCGCCAGCTTCACGTACGCGGAGCGGAAAACGAGGCGAAAGAGCAGCCACCAAAGGGCCCAGCGAGCGACCGGATGCGGGTCGCGATGCGCCCGCGGCCGATCCCAAGCGCGCCACGGAACGAAGAAGAACGCCGTGAACGAGGCTTCGAGAAGGAGGGTGTCCCACTGAAACGACATGAACGGCCAGCCGAGACTGACGAACGACAAGTACGCCAACCAACAGACCGCGAGCGCGATCCTCGGGACGAGCCCCACGATGAGTGCAACCGCAGCCGCCGCTCCGGTGGCCCACACCGCAGTGACTGCTGCGTCGCTCGCCGACCACCAGAGGGCGCTCGGATGATCCCAGAAGCTGTGACCCGCCCTCTTGGCAGACGCGACGAACATCTCGACCGGCACGACGCCTCGCGGCCCAAAGAGCCCCTCGGCCTGTACGCCGAGAGAGACGAACGCGATGAGGAGCACCACGCCGAGCATGCGAGCGAAGAGCCAGGAGGAGATCGTATAGGACCGTTCGCCCATCCAGGGCGTGCTTATCACAGCGGCAGTGGGAGTGGGAGTGGCAGTGCCAGCGTCAGCGTCAGCGTCAGCGTCAGCGTCAGCGTCAGCGCCAGCGTCAGCGTCAGCGTCAGCGTCAGCGTCAGCGTCAGCGTCAGCGTCAGCGTCAGCGAACGCGATTGGCGTCGGGAGGTTTTAGTCAAGTCCACCCGCCCACCCCCACCCGTAACCCTCCCTCCGCGCCCCTTGCTTCGCTCGGGCTTGGCGGCGCATTCGCGCCGAACTTCGCCCTTCGGGCTCGCGCTGCCGCGCATGTGTTGGGGGCAGGTCTTGTGCGTAGTCCCAGTGGCGCAGCCCTTCTTTCGTAAAGAGTCGTTCATGAGGGGCGCGGAAAAACGCGATGGGGGTTGGAGCGGGCGTGCGAAGTGACAATCGGCACGACCGCAACCACCCCCGATTGGCGCGCCGCACCGAGGGGCGGCGTGCGTGGCCTGACGCCTCCAGTTCTTCCGGCCACATCTGCAGGCCGCCCCGTCCCGTGAAACCCCTGTCGGGTTTTTCCGTGCCCCGTGTGTACCTCGAGGCCCCGGCGTCCCGCGCTGATACCTCGCGACCGAGTCTCCGCTTGGCTACTCCCAGGCGTCTCGATTCCTCTCGACGAACTCCGACAATGTCGTCGCCGGCCTCCCGCGAATCTTCGTCAACGCCGGGTCGACGGCCGCTTCACCGCCCTTTCTCGCGTGCGCGAAAACCGCCAAGCCCGCCTCAACCAACCACTGTGGGGTGCCCGTCTGCAACATCATATCGCGTGCTTGATCCTCTTCGATACTGATGTACGTCAGAGGTCGCCCGAGTACCCGGCCGATCTCCGCGGCTACCCCTTTCGCACCGTAGGCGCGACCCCCGGTGAGGACGTAGCTCTGCTCGTCGTGGAGCGCGGGGTGGAGGAGGCATTCCGCGGCCGCTTCTCCAATGTCGGCGGCGTCGATGTACGGGATCAATCCGTCGCCTTGAGGCAGGATGATGGAAGACATGTTTCGGATCGTCTCGGCCTGATAGCGAATGAAATTCTGGAAGAAGGAGCACGGGCGGAGGATGGTCCAGCTAGCGGCTGATTCGCACACGGCCGCGTCGATCTCGCGGTGCCATCGACGAAGTTCAGAGCGCGTGTCCCAACCTGCGGAACGAGACGAAAGTCGGACGACGTGACCTACGCCTCCGTTCATCGCGGCGTCGAGAACCCGCCGTGAGACCGCAACCTGGTCCTCGATGAGCGGTGTCATGAAGAACAGGGCGTCCACGCCTTCGAAGAGGGCTGGATCGATGGCGCCGTGTTCGAAGTCGAGCCGGACGAGGTCCCGCGCACCGCGTAGCCCATCGGGCACCGTGCTCGGCTCGCGGGCGCCAATGCGCACCTCTGCGCCGCGCGCAAGCAACGAGCGCACCACCTCTCGACCCACCGTACCGGTTGCTCCGGTGATGAAGACGCGCACTAGTCCGATACACCGAGATCGTCGCCGACCCGCGGCGGACCAGCCCGGTCCCAGAAGTCGACACAGAACGCGACGCAAACGACCCCGACTGGAAGCTGCCCCTCAGTCACGACGAGATCATGCACACCGTAGGCGGAGGCGACGCGAAAGGCCTCCGAAACGGGTGCGTTCGGCGCAATCGCCACCGGCTTGCTACTCATGACATCAGCAACACGCATTCGGCCCCCTGCGAGCGGGATGGGCAACTAAGCCATTCGAAGAACGTCTTCGAGACTAGCAGCATCGAGCGGGTTTTCCTAGCCTCTAGACTCGGACTCGAAACTCGGAACCAGAAACGAATTTGGGTGCTAAAGACCGCTTCCGTGTCGACGCCCATCGGCCAGAGCGATCCCCCAGACAGCGCGCGCTTGCTCTCCCGCGAGTTCCTCGTGTTGCTCGGGTCGGTTTCGCTCTTCGGATTCTCGTGGTCTTTCTATTTGATCCTTCCGAAGTTTTTTGCGGCGGAGCTCGGAATGGACGCAGCTGCGATCGGGCGCGCCGTTGCGATGCAAGGGATCACCGCTGTCCTCGTGACGCCGTTGGTCGGTTGGTTGGTGGATCGCTACGGCAGACGACCCTGGCTCATCGCAGGCAACGTCATGCTCATGCTGACCGGGCTGCTCTACCTGCTCGTCGACCACGAAGGCCCCCTCCTCTACCTGGCGCAGATGTGCTGGGGGGTGGGCATGGTGATGGGTTTCAACTCGGCCGGCACGATGACCGCCGACATTGCCCCGAGCGACAGAATGGCCGAAGCGCTCGGCTTGTTCGGAGCGGCGAATCTCGGAATGAACGCAATCTCCCCGACGATCGCGGAGATCCTCGCAGGAACCGTGGGTTGGAAGTACGTGTTCGCGGCAAGTGCGGCCGCGGGCCTCGTAGCGGCGCTTCTCAGTACCCGTATCCGCGAGCCCGCGCGCCACGAGCCGCGCGAGCAGGATGTCAGAACGCCGGTTCTCAGCGCTCCATTGCTTCGTGTCTACGGAACGACGATCCTGATGACCGCGTCGTTCACCGCGCTCTTCACCCTCCATCAGCCATTCGCTCTGGAGCTCGGTGTCACGGAGGTGCGGAGCTTCTTCATTGGCTTCGCGATCGTCGCGTTGACGGTGCGGCTCGGAGGCGGCCGCTTGATCGATCGCTTCGGAGTGCTTCGCTCGTCGGTCGTCGCTATGGTCCTCTACGCCGCGGTACCGCCGATGCTCGGTATCCTCGGCCCAGAGCATCTGTTCGCGGTCGGCGCCATGATGGGCCTCGGGCACGGCATTGCATATCCCGCGTTGACGGCGCTTGCCATCGGGCGCGCGGACGCATCGACACGCGGCATGGTGGTGTCGATCATCCACGGTGCGTTCAATGGGGGACACGCATTTTTTGCGTATGCTCTCGGTTGGGCGGCCGCCCAATGGGACTACGGTGTGGCGTTTTGGGCTGCGGGTGCGATTACCCTGGCTGGCGCGCTCGTCCTCGGGCTCGCTCGGCGTCCGAACATCGCATAACTGCCACACTCCGAGCGTGGCTTCTGCTACATTTCGCGCTCGGTGATTGGATATGGCGGCGCATCGCAAAGAGGTGGACGACCTCGACCCCGCGGCAGCGGAGGGCAAGCTGAGCCGGCTGCTCGACACGGAGACCGAGCTCGACGCGATGCTGCAGGAGGCGAAGCGCGGGGCCGCGGAGTTGATCGAGGCTGCGCGAACGGAGGCTGAGGATCGCATTCTCCGCTTCGAGATGGAGCTGGAGTCGGCGGAGCTCGAGCTTCGTGACCAAGTCGCCCGTGAGCGAGACGACGCCATCGCCGCCATCAGGGCAGAGACCATGCGGGCAGCCGAGTCGCTCGACGCCCTCGATGGCGAGCGCATCGCGGAGCTTGCACAGTACGTTCTCGCGCGTGTGGTCGGGACCCCGCCGGGGGGACAGTCATGATCCTCAACATGTCGCGCGTTCGGGTGCTCGGCCCCATCGATCGGCTGCAAGCGGTGCTCGGAAGAGTGCAGGACCTCGGCCTCGTCCACCTGATCGAACCGCAGGCAACCTCCTCACTCAAGATCTTGGGCCTCACCCCGGAGCAGGCTCGGCACGTGCGGAGGGTTCGCAAGGTCGCAGAAGACGTCCACGCCGCTATCGCGCTTCTCGGCGTAGCGCCACACGGCGGAGGGATGAGCCAAGAGCTCAGGCTCGGCCGCGCTGCTTTGATCGCAGGCCGAACCCGGCGCCAACTCGAAGCCCTCGAAGCGCGGCGCCAAGATCTCGAGGAAGAGCGAGCGCTCATTCTCAAGTTCCAGCCCTTCTTTTCCACGTTTCGGAAGATCAGCGAGTCCGGTCTCGATCTCGACGGGATCCGCGTCTTCTATCTGGTTTTGCGCGACAACACGGAGCAGGAAATCCGGCGCGTGCGAGCCGCCTTGCGCGAAACTCTTGGGGACGGCTTCGAGCTCCTCAGCCAGCCGTCGGAGTCCGGCGAGGCCGCGATGATTCTGGCGGTACCCAAGGAGAGCGGGGCGAAAGCCGAGCTACTGTTGAGCGAAGCGGGCGTGCAATCGCTCTCACTTCCAGATCAGTTCGAGGGGGAAAGCATCGGCGCCACCGTGCAACGCATGCAGGCGCGCCTTGCCGATCTTCCGAACGACCTCGGAGGCCTCGACGCTGAGCGTCTTCGGATCGCGCGCGAACGGGGCCGCGAGCTGGTGCGCATTCGGGCCTATGTCGAGGATCATCTCGCAACCGTCGACGCCATGGAGAAGGCCGCCGTCACACCGCGTGCTTTCGTCCTCGAGGGGTGGATTCCGAGCCGCGCCCAGCCCGATCTCGAGCGACAACTCGACAACACGTTTCATGGCGTGGTCGAAGTGGAGGCCCTTTCGTCCGAGGAGTGGTTGGGTGAGCCCGCACCTGTCGTCTTGAAGAACCCGCGGCTCTTTCAACCGTTTGAAGCGATCACCAAGATGATGCCTCTGCCGAAGTACGGAACTGTGGATCCGACTCCGTACGTTGCGGTCTTCTTTCCGATGTTCTTCGGTGTCACGCTCGGAGATATTGGCTACGGCCTGATCCTTGCGATCATTTCGCTGATCCTTCGGCTACGCTCGGCTCCCTATACCAAGATACGCTCGATTTCAGAGATCGGGCTCGCGTGCGCGCTGTTCACCATCATCTTCGGATTCCTCTACGGCGAGCTATTCGGCGACCTCGGACACCGCATCGGGCTCCACCCGATCATCTTCAATCGTGAGGAGGCCTTCTTCCCATTCCTCGGCCTCGCCCTGGCGCTTGGCGTGGTGCACATCGTCCTCGGGCTCGTCGTCGGCGCGGCGAAGATGTTCCGGAAGGACAAGCGCCACGCGGTGGGTCGCGGCATGGCGGCCCTCATGGTGGTCTTGATCGCGGCGGCCCTCATGGCCGCGGCGGGAATGCTCCCGGACCGCTTCTTCACTCCACTCGTGATCACCACACTCGTCGCGTTGCCGGTTCTCGTAGTCGCCGAAGGGGTGTTGGCCCCCGTCGAGCTGGTTTCGACCCTCGGCAACGTCCTCTCCTATGCCCGTATCATGGCGGTCGGGACGGCGTCAGTGATGATGGCGGTCGTCGCAAACCGAATGACGAACGCGTTTGGTGGCGTAGTGGTCGGCGTGATCTGCGCCCTACTGTTCCACCTCGTGAACTTCGTCCTCGGGGTCTTCAGCCCGACGATCCACATGCTTCGACTTCACTACGTGGAGTTCTTCGGAAAGTTCTTCAGCCCGGGCGGTGCTCAGTACCAGCCCTTTCGACATTGGTCCCCGCGTGAGAACGCAATTGAGGAAAGGAGCACGTGAGATGGAAAGCTATGCGGTGTACCTGAGTGCGGCTTTGGCGGTTGCGATACCCGCCTTAGCGACGGGGTGGGCGCAGTCGCGAATCGGTCCGGCAGCGGCGGCGACGTTGGCCGAGAAGCCAGAGCTCTCGGTGACGGTCGTGCTGTTGATCGCCATCCCCGAAACGGTTGCGATCCTCGGTTTCGTCGTCTCCGTCTTGATCCTGATGCAAGGAGGAGGAGGCTAACCCGACAATGGCTCCTTCCGACCTCGACGCAGCACTTCGCCGACGAGCCGCAGAGGCGGCAGAGTCGCTCATACGCACGGCCAAGGCCGAAGCGGACCGCATCGCTGCGGACGCGGATCGGGCGATCGAGACGCGGCGGAGCGCCGTGTTGAGCAGCCGGGACGACCAATACCGGGCCGAAGCACGCGCTGGCATCGCGGCCGAGCGCCACGAGGCGATGCGCGCTGTGCTCCTCGCCAAGACTCGCGTCGTTGAACGCGTGCTCCAGCGAGCGCGAGATCTGCTCCCGGCGAGCATTCGGAGCGACGCGTACAACGCTTCCCTCGAGGAGGAGGTCGAGCGAGCTCTTGCCTTCGTCGGAGGTGACGAAGCGGTGGTGCGCTGCTCGGAGACCCTCGCGCCCGCGCTGCGGGACGCGCTCCGCGCGAACGCCGACGTCGCCGTGGAGATCGGCGATGACGTTGGCAGTGGGTTCGTCATCGTCGGCCAGGCTGGACGCGTTCGGATCGACTCCACCCTCGAAACGCGACTCGATCGGCTGACGCCCGTGCTCGCGATCGAAATCCACGAGCGATTGGAGGAACGCTGACCGTGGCGATCTACCTCGGCGACATCAACGCGCGGGCACGTGGGCTTCGGACCCGCTTGCTGAAGGCCCACGACCTCGATCCGATCGCTCACGCACGCAGCTTGTTTGCGCTCCAGCGCGAGCTCGTCGCCCTGGGGTTGGTGCCCGGTGATACGCCAGCAACGGCCGGAGGCCTCGAGGCCGCAGTCCGCCGACGCGCCGCCGACTTGATGGCCATTCTGGGCCGCTGGTGCGCCGACGAGCGCCGCCCGATCCTTGCCGTGATCTTCGACGACGAGGACCGCCGATCCATCCAGACTATCCTGCGAGGGGCCGAACAAGGCGCGGCCTCGGAGATCCGGCTCGGCGGCTTGGTTCCGACGATGCACCTCTCCGAGCGGGCGCTTCGCCTACTTGCGAGCCAACCGACGATGGCTGACGTCGTTCGGATGCTGGTCTTGTGGAGCCATCCATTCGGGGCCTCGCTCGTCGACTCCGTGAGTGGATCCCGGCCTTCGCTGTTCGAAGTCGAAGTCGCGCTGCAACGGGCGTTTGCCCGACGGGCGCTCGGGTCGGCTCGCAAGGCCGGTCGGCACCTCGTCGAGTACGCGGCCCAAGTCGTGGACGTGATGAACGCTTGGTCTGCGCTCCTACACTTCCCCGAGCGAGATCCTGCGATCCTCGACCTCACGTTCATCGAAGGAGGCAGGTTCATCGATCGCGACGTATTCGCGGAGCTGCTCGATCTGGAGAGCTTCGACGACGTGCGTGAACGGCTCGCCCGGGTGCTTCGGGAATCGGCGCTCGGAGACGCGTTTGCCGGCGAGCCCGGTGATGTGGCGACCCTCGAGACCGCGGTGCTTCGCGCGCAGATCGCAGAACAGAACCGGGCGGCACGCACCGAGCCCGAGGGCACCGCGCCATTGATCAGCTTCGCACTCAGCGTCCGCGCCGAAGTGCTCAATCTGCGGCGCATCATTTGGGGTGTTTCACTCGAGGCGCCCGGCGCGCTTCTTCAAGCAGAGATGGTGGCTACATGAGCGATCCCCAGCTCGTCGTGATCGCAAGCCCAGGGTTGAGCGCCGGGTTCTCTCTCGCGGGGGTGCACGTCTTTCAAGCTGCGAACGGGGAGGACGCCGCGCGTGAAATCGGGCGGGTCGCGAGCGAAGCGGACGCCGGTGTCATCATCATCGAGGAACCACTCTACGACGACATCCCGGAGGAGCTGCGGAGAGCTTTTGCTCGTTCGCCGCTACCAGTCGTCATTCCGGTGCCCGGACCCGACTGGACCGCCGAGTCGAACGCGCACGACTACATCGTCGAGATCTTGCGCCGTGCGATTGGCTACCGGGTAAGGCTCCAATGACCGAAGCACGCATCACTCGCGTTGCGGGCGCGATCGCCGAAGCCGAGCCCTTGGGTCACGCTGCGCTCTACGAGCTCGTCGAGGTGGGAGAGCGCCGGCTTCTCGGCGAAGTGATACGCATCGACGGCAACGTCGCCACGATTCAGGTCTTCGAGGAGACGAGCGGTCTCGCGCTCGAGGAACCCGTCCGCCTGACGGGCAGCTCGCTGACGACTCAACTCGGCCCGGGACTACTGGGCTCGATCCTCGATGGGGTCGGCCGCCCACTGCAAGGGCTTGCCGATCGCTCGGGTGACTTCATCGCCCCCGGCGCCACCCTACCCATCCTCGACCCCGAGGCGCGCTGGGCCTTCGCGCCTACGATCGCGGCGGGCGTGACGGTGTCGAGCGGCGACGTGTTGGGAGTCGTCGAGGAGCGGCCAGGGTTGATGCATCAAGTCATGGTCCCGCCAGGCATGAGCGGGCGGGTCGCCGACATTCAACAGGGCACGTTCACAGTGTTGGACACGATCGCAACACTGGAAGACGGGTCAGCCCTCCGCCTCTCTCATTCTTGGCCGATCCGGGAACGAAGGCCGATGGGACGACGTCTCCCAGGCGACCGGCCGTTCATCACGGGTCAGCGCGTCTTCGATCTCCTGTTCCCGGTGGTCGAAGGCGGTTCCGTGGCCGTACCCGGCGGCTTTGGCACGGGCAAAACCGTAATTGAGCAATCGCTCGCGAAGTACGCGAAGGCCGACGTGATGGTCTACATCGGCTGCGGCGAGCGCGGCAACGAGATGGCCGAGGTGCTGCACGATTTCGGGCGCCTCACCGACCCCGCGACCGGGCGACCGATCATGGACCGGACCATTCTCATCGTGAACACCTCCAACATGCCTGTCGCCGCCCGCGATGCATCGGTGTATCTCGGGATGACGATCGCCGAGTACTACCGCGACATGGGCTACCACGTCGCGATCCTCGCCGACTCCCTGTCGCGATGGGCCGAGGCCTTGCGTGAGATCGCGGCGCGCCTTCAGGAGATGCCGGGGGAAGAAGGCTATCCGACCTATCTAGCCAACCGAATGAGCCGGCTCTACGAGCGCGCGGGGCGGATCGAAAGCCAGGGGAGCGCTCCTCGCACGGGCGCGGTCACTTTCATCACCGCGGTGTCTCCGCCCGGCGGTGACTTCGCGGAGCCCGTCACGCAAGCGTCGCTTCGCGTCGTGGGCGCGCTATGGGCGCTCGACGCCCGATTGGCGCACCAACGCCAGTTCCCAGCGGTCGACTGGGACACTAGCTACAGCTTGTACGCGGATGATTCCGCCGATTGGTTCTCCGCCGAGGGCGGCTCAGACTGGTCGAAGCTCCGCACCGAAACCATTCGTTTGCTTCAACGGGATCGCGAGCTTCGAGAGATCGCGGGGTTGGTCGGTGTCGATGCGCTCGAAGACGACGACCGCCTCGTGCTCGAGGGTGCGCGTATCGCGCGGGAGTTCTTGATCGGGCAGAACGCCTTTCACCCGAACGATGCCTTCTCGACGGTGGCAAAGACCTATCACTTGGCCCGGCTCCTCTGGGCCTTCATGGAGACGGGCGGCGAAGCACTCTCGAACGGCATCGGCTTCGACAAGCTCGACCTTGCGGCGGTTCGCGTCGCGTTCGGCGCCGTGAAGACCGCCGCTCCGGACGCATTGGACGCGCGGATCGCCGAAACCGAGCAGACGATCGCCGACATGGGGGCCGCATGAAACGACTCGACGCACCGGTCGCTCGCACATACCAAGGCGCCGCATCGGCCGCCGGTCCGTTGCTGTACGTGCGCGCGACCCAACGCGCGAAACTCGGCGAGTGGGTGCGCATCGAAGGCGCGGATCAAGAGGAGCGCCGGGGCCAGGTGATCGACGTTGGCAACGAGATCACCGTGATCCAGGTGTTCGAGGAGACGCTTGGTCTCCGCCCAGCCGAAGCGACGATCACCCTGACCGGAGAGACCGCGACCACCGTCGTCGGCAAGGATCTGCTCGGCCGAGCACTCAGCGGCACCGGTGCCCCGCTCGATGGCCTTCCGCCCTCGATCGGCGAAGCGCGGCTTCCGATCTGGGGCGCGCCGATCAATCCCGTGCGGCGCCAGCATCCGTCGGACTTCATCGAAACGGGCGTGACCGCCATCGACGGCATGAACACGCTGGTGCGCGGCCAGAAGCTCCCCATTTTTTCGGGCCCCGGCCTCCCAGGTGTCGAACTGGCTGCGGACATCGTCGAGAACGCGCGCCCCGGTCGCGGCGAGCCTTTTGCCGTGGTGTTCGCTGCTGTCGGCATCACCGAACGAGAAACGCAGAGCTTCGTCTCGAGGTTCCGCGAGAGCGAAGTGATGGAGCGGACCGTGTTGTTCCTCAACCAGGCGAGTGACCCAACCATCGAGCGATTGCTGACGCCTCGGGTCGCATTGACGACTGCCGAGCATCTGGCCTTCACTCATGGCATCCACGTTCTGGTGGTGATGGCGGACATCACGCACTACGCGGAGGCACTCCGCGAGGTGGCCGCAGCCCGCGAAGAGATTCCTGGGCGACGTGGGTACCCCGGGTACATGTACACCGACTTGGCGATGCTGTTCGAGCGCGCTGGGGTTCTCAAGGGTTCTCCCGGATCGGTGACGCAGGTGCCCGTCGTCACGCTCCCCGACGACGACATCACCCATCCAATCCCCGATCTCACCGGCTACATCACGGAAGGGCAGATCGTGCTCAGCCGCGAGTTGCACCAACGAGGCGTGTACCCGCCGATCGACGTGCTCCCGTCGCTGTCGCGTCTGATGAATGCGGGCATCGGCAAAGACCACACTGTCGCCGAGCACCGCGAGTGGGCCGACCAGCTCTACGCGGTGTACGCGCGGGGTCGAGAGGCAAAGCTGATGGCGGCGATCGTCGGGAGCGAGGGGCTGGCGCCCGGCGATCGGCGAGCCCTCGAGTTCGTCGAGGCCTTCGAGAAGGAGCTCATTCACCAGGGCGGTGCCCGGCGGTCCCTACGAGAGACGATCCGAGCCGGCTGGTCGCTGCTGGACACGCTCCCGCGCGACGAGCTCACCCGAATTTCAGAAGGCACTTGGAAGGCGCGCGCCGCGGTGGTGCCGGAGGGTGAGTCATCATGAGCGCTCGGTCGGTTCCACCCACCCGCTCGGGGTTGGTACGCGCGAGCGCACAGCTGGCCCGCGTGCGCAAAGGGCGCGAGCTTCTCAACAGAAAGCGCGAGGCGCTCATCACGGAGCTCTTTCGAAGCGCGCGCCCTGCGCTCGATGCGCGACAGCGAGTCGAGGAACGGGCGAGCCTCGCGTACCGGGCACTGCTTGAAGCGCTCGCCGTGGATGGGGAGCAGGCACTCCACACGTACGCGTGGCCGGAGCGCGACATCGAGGTCGAACTGCGACACAGGCAGATCTGGGGGATTGCGGTGCCGTCGATCGTTTCGCACACGCCCATTCAACGCACACTCACCGCGCGCGAAACCGCAGCCTCATCGGTGGGCCCTGCCGCCGCTCAAGCCGCGACGGAGTTCGAACGCTTGATCGAGCTCGTGCTCGAAGCGCTTCCGAAGGAGCAGCTCGTACGCCGTTTGGGGGTGGCGCTCAGCAAGGCTACGCGGCAGGTCAACACCTTGCAGCTTCGCGTCGAGCCGACCCTGACCGCCGAGCTCGGCTCGCTGAAGCGAATGCTCGAAGAGCGCGAGCGCGATGAACGCTCTCGCCTCCGTCACGTGCTGCGCCGCCGCGAACGCCGCACGTAGCCGAGCGCGCCGACGAAGAACAACAGCAAGGCGGTGTCGTAGTCCGACGGTACCGCGACGCGGCAGTTGCAACCGCCAGAGCTCGATGGATTGGTGCCGCCGTCGGGGGACCCGCCATCCGGCGTGCCGCCGTCCGGAAGAGGCTCGGGGGCGCGGAGCCAGACGTAGCTGCCTATGGTCTTGGGGGTCGTGCCGGCGACGACCTGATGGCGGTAGCGATCTTCGCCTTCCTCAGGAGCGACTACTTCCCGCTCGTGCATGAACGGATCGGCATCGATCGGAATCCGGCTGGTCACGTTCCCGTTCTTGATCACCAGCAGGGTCCTGCCCTCACCGCCAGTCACGAGGGCCGACAGCGTGGACGTATCTGCGAAGACGGTGTCGCCGGCCCGCTCGCCGCTCAGCTCGGTTTCAAGCATGGGACCGTCGACGCCGTCGACTTTGACGACGGTTCGGCCTTCGTTGATCCCGGCGAGAATCGACTCGACGCTCAGATTCTCCGCGAACACCATCGTCGTAGGCACCCCGAGCCGGGTGTATAGAGGGCCACTCCCCTCGCCTCCCCGATGGTCGTCGCTGCCCCCGATTGCAGCAGCTCGGGATCCGTCAACGATGAGTTGCTCCCAGTAGCCAACCGCTTCCCAGATAGCGCTCTGCACTTCGAGGCCGTCGACCATCGTGGGGTCGACGGGGATCTCCCACGGGCAACCGATGCAGAAGTTGCCCCCGGGCACGGTGGGATGGTTGATCGAGAAGAAGGCTCCCTGAGCATGATACGCCTCGATCGCGCTTTCTATCGTGGCCCCGCGCACACCGATCTTGTGGTCAACCCATTCGGTCGCGCCAAAGGCGTTCGCGTGCCCCGAGTAGGTCGTCCACTCGACGCTTGGCACGATCAGCACGTCAGGATAATCCGGCTGCACGCTGCCGTAGAGCGTCAGCCCACTGTTCGTGTTGTGCTCGGTCAAGGCAATGAAATCGAGACCCACCTGCTGTGCGAGTGCGAGGTTCTCAGCAATGGTAGGCGTGGCGTCCCCGCTCTGACGACTGTGAACGTGAAAATCGCCCGCGTACCAGCGCGCCTCGTCGCTGAGCACGCCCGGGTCTTGGTACGGAGTACGCGGCTGAGGCGGGAGCGTTGCTACGGTCCGAAGGAAGATCTCGATCCGGTAGAGCGCGGGCACCTCCTCGATTTTCGCTTTTCCGACGACGACTTCCCAGGTGCCGGCCGGCATCGGACCGGGTACGTAGCTCCTCGAGGCTGCCTCGACCCCTACGATCGCCGGCTCGCCGTTCCCGCCACCCCAACCGCGGAACCCGTCGGGATCGTCCAGGCCCCAGTCGAGGATGTTCTCAGACGATAGGTCGTCGTGGCGAATCTCGATCTCGACGATGCCCGCTGGGACCTCGAAGGGTACGAAGAAGTGCGTTTCAGGGCCTGCGGGAACCTCGCCCGTGAGAACGAGGTCGGGCTCTTGCCCTTGTGCCGAGCTGGCGAAGAGTACGGTGAGAAGCAAGGCCCACTGAAGAAGACGACGCGGCATGCGCCGGATTGGAACCCACATCGGCCGCGGCTTCAACCCCCAAAGTTCGCGCCCATCTCGAGAAGTCGATGCTAGGCTCCGATCGTGACTTCGGTCATCGATTTACGGATAGAATCGTTCGCCCGTGGCGGGGTCGATATTCTCCGCGACGTTCATTGGCACGTCGCCCAGGGAGAGCATTGGGCCGTCCTCGGGCCGAATGGAGCCGGCAAGAGCTCACTCCTCTCGATCGTGGCCGGCTACGAGTGGCCGAGCCGCGGCGAGGTCTCTGTGCTCGGCGAGACCTATGGCAAGTGCGACATGCGAGCGCTGAAGGAGCGGATCGGCTGGGTCAGCTCATCGCTCTTCTCTTGGCTACCCGCGCGGCAGAGCGCTCGCCAGGTGGTTGCCACGGGCATCCACGCCACGATCGGGAACTGGCACGAGCTCAGCCCGGACGACCTGATTCGGGCCGACGACGCTCTTCGCCGAATCGGCGCGTATTCCTTTCGCAACAAGCTCTACGGCGTCTTGTCGCAAGGCGAAAAGCAACGCGTGATGATCGCGCGAGCGCTGGTCACCAATCCGGAGCTCTTGATCCTCGACGAGCCCTGCGCCGGCCTCGACCCGGGCACGCGCGAACGGCTCATCGCAGACGTCGACCGACTCTGCGCCAAACGCGATGGCCCTACGCTGATTCTCGTAAGCCACCACGTCGAAGAGATCCCAGCCCACGCAACCCACGCGCTCCTCATTAAACAGGGTCACACTCTCGACGCCGGCCCACTTAATGAAGTGCTTAGCGATGCACTGCTGACCGAGCTCTACGACTTCCCCTGCGAAATTGGGACAGCCAATGGGCGATACTGGTTGCGCGGGCGGTAGCGCGATTGGCGTCGGGAGCTTGCTGTGTTCGGCCGGTGGGGAGGGCTTGGTGCGTGGTTTGGTTTCGTTAATGTCCACGCGCCCACCCCCACCGCGTAATCCTCCCTCCGCGGCGGTCGCTACGCTCCGCCTTGGCGGCGCTTCGCGCCGGGCTTCGCCCTGCGGGCTCGCGCTGCCGCACATGTCTTGTAGGGGGAGGGGTGCGTGTGGAGGAGAATCGGTCGGGATGCGCGGCACAGCGACGGGGCGGGAGGCGAGTTGTATGGCGCCGTTCGGAGCCGGCCGAGCGGGGTCCCCGGCGCGAGCACGTGCGTCGCGACCGAGTCTCCGGGCCTTGTTCCGCGGAGACCCGTGTGTACCTCGACGCTTGGGCGTGTTGTTTCGCTCGTGCTGGCCTACTTCAGCAGCCCCTTGCCCGGCACGAAATTGACCTCGAGTCGAATCCCGTCCGGATCCTCGAATAAGATCGAGTAGTACCCCGGCGCCCACATCGCTTCTTCGGGGCCGTGCACGATTTCTGCACCGAGCTCCTTCACGAATTCGTAGGCCTCATCGACGTCTTCGCGCGCGCGGGCTCGGAAACAGATGTGGTGCAACCCTACCCGGTTCTGATCGAAGCGTTCGCTTCGACTCTCGTCGGGAGCCTCGCGGATCGCAACCCCGGTACGGCCACCCACGCAATAGTACGTACCCGGAATGTCCATCACGTTCTTCAAGCCGAGGAACGGGAGCAGCTTGCTGTAGAAGGCGCGTGCGCGATCGAAATCGCCGACCGTGAGGAAGGTGTGTGCGATGCCGTTGATTTCCATGAGGGGCTCCTCAGCGAAGCTCGGAGGAACGCTTGCCGAGAAGGCGCCGCGCGATGATCAGCAACTGAATCTGCTGGGTGCCCTCGAAGATGTCGAGGATCTTCGAGTCGCGCGCCCACTTCTCGAGGAGCTCGTCCTCCGAGTAGCCGATCCCGCCACAGAGCTCGACACAACGGAGCGTGACGCGATTGGCGACGCGCGCCGCCTTCGCCTTCGACATCGATGCCTCCATCGAGTTCGGGATACCGTTGTCGGCCATCCATGCCGCCTTGAGCATCAGGAGGCGGCCCGCTTCCCAGTCCGCTTCCATCCGGATCAGCTCGGCCTCCGCGGCGCTTTTGCCGAAGAGCGCACCGCGGTATCGAACCTCCACGCCCTCTTTGGCGAGCAGCTTGCGTGTGTGCTCGAGCGCGGCCCTCGCCAGGCCGACGGCCATCCCCGCCACGATCGGACGCGTGTTGTCGAAGGTCTGCATCACCCCGCCGAAGCCTTTCTTCGTGTCGATGTCGGCGGTCCCGAGGAGGTTGTTCTTGGGGATCCGGCAATCCGTCAGCGTAATGCTCGCCGTGTCGGAAGCGCGAATGCCAAGCTTCTTGTCGAGCCGGACGACCTCCATCCCCGGCGTGCCGTGCGCAACGACAAACGACTTGATCGCTGCTCTGCCGAGATTGCGATCCAGCGTCGCCCAGACGACGACGGAGTCGGCGCGGCTTCCAGCGGTCACGTAGATCTTCTCGCCGTTCAGTACCCACTCGTCGCCGTCGAGGCGCGCGGTGGTCCGGATGTTGGCCGAATCGGAGCCAGCCCCGGGCTCCGTGATCGCCATCGCGGCCCAAACACCCTCAAAGCGCTCCTTCTGCTCCCCATCGGCGACCGCCGTGATCGCGGCGTTGCCAAGCCCCTGGCGCGGGATCGACAGCGCGAGGCCAACGTCACCCCAGCAGAGCTCGGTGAGCCCGAGGCACGTAGACATGTTCGCCCCGTTTCGAATCCCGTCGCTGCGCTCCTCGTCGCGTCGAAGACCATCGACGCCCACTCCGCGCTGGCTCGAGCCGGCGCTTAAGCCGTCCATGAGCGCTGCGAGCATGTCGAGCTCCTTGGGGTACGCGTGCTCCGCGAGGTCGTACTTTCGCGAAATCGGACGGAAGACGTGCTTGGCGACTTGGTGCGCCTGATTGACGATCGGCTTGAGGCTCTTTGGAACTTCGAGATAAATCATGGGCGCCTCCTACACGAACAGATTGCCGTCCATCACAGCGACGGCTCTCAAGTGGCGGTACCAAATCTCGATCGGGTGGTCCTTGATGAAGCCTGCCCCGCCGAGCAGCTGCACCCCGTTCGTCCCGATCTCCATCGCTTTTTCTGCACAGAGCGTGCGGGCCAAGTAAGCCTCACGCTGACACTTCAGCCCGGCGTCGATGCGCCCCGCCGCACGATAGACGAGCATCCGCATCGATTCGAGCTCGATGCCGATGTCTGCGATCATGAACGCGACCGCTTGGCGATGCGAAATCGGCTCGCCGAAAGCGACGCGGTCGTTGCAGTACGGAACGACGTAGTCGAGGACGGCTTGCGATGCGCCAACCGCCATCGCGCCCCACGCCACTCGCGCGCGGTTGACGGCGTCACGATACGCGTCCTTGCCTCGGCCCTTCAACGCGGCCTCGCCTCCGAGCAACGACTCGTGCGACACAGCGACGCCATCGAGCTTCAATCGGCCGAGGGCGGCGGACTTCAATCCCATGGCCGCGTCTTCGGTCACCGATACTCCCGCGGCGTCGTGCTCTACGATGAACAGGCGCGGGCCAATCTTCGGGATCTCGGCGGCAACCAGGAACCACTTGGCGCTCGAGGCCAGCGCAACCATCGACTTCTCGCCGCTCAGCACGTAGCCGCCGGAGCTCTTCTTCGCGGTGGTGCGCAACGCGGCCGGATCGAAGAGCGGATGCGGCTCGACCACCGCTACCGTCGCTCCGGTCTCTTCTCCGTCGACGAACGGGGGCAGGAGGCTCGCTTGCTGCTCCTCGTCGCCCCACGCGACCAACGCGTTGACGAACGAGAGCGGCCCGAGCGCCGCGTACGCGAGCCCCATATCGCCCCGAGCGAGATCCTCGGCGATCAGCATCTGGGAGACGGCGGACACCTGCTCGGCGGCACCTCCCAGGGCCTCGGGAACCGACATGGCGATCGCGCCGAGCTCGCTAAAGGCTTCCAAGAAGTCGTCCGGAGGCGCACCCTGGTTGTCGGCTTCACGGGCCGCTGGTTGCATGACCTCGTCGGCGAAGCGACGAAGCGTGTCGCGCATGAGTTGCTGCTCCTCGCTCAAGCTCAGGTCGAACTTGAGCGAGGGGCGCCGAGGGGTGTCCGAGCGCTTCGGCGAAAGCCGCTTGGCTGCTTTCGCCGCGGTTTCGGCCATGCGTTTGGCGCCCTCGTAAACGAGTTGCTGTGCGCGATTCTCCAACCCGAGTCGCTCGACGAGCGGGGAATCTACGAGCTTGTTGAGCGCGCGAAGGCCGCCACCCATGACGTCGTTGATGATCTTCTCGTTGTCCACGAACGAATGCTGCGCCGCTCTGAAATGCGGGTCAACACGGCCACCTGAGACCTGCAGCTCGGGCCTGCGCTCCGGCATGGAGAGGAGCGCGAGGTTTGCGGCGTGTATAGTGCTCTGAATGCTCAGCGGGCTCGACAAGGCGCTCATCGCCTCACTGACGCTCGTCTTGATGGTCGGCATGGGCGCTTCGCTCACGCCGTCGGACTACGCGCAAGCACTCCGTCGGCCGAAGGGCGTGCTCGTCGGCTTGCTATCCCAGTTCGTGTGGATGCCGCTTCTCGCGCACCTCGCCATCCTGGGGCTCGGCCTGCGAGGCACCGATGCCCTCGGCCTCCTGCTGATGGCCTGCGCATCGGGGGGAAATGCGAGCAACATGCTGGCGTACTTCTCGCGCGCAGACCTAGCCCTGAGCATTTCAATGACCGCCATCTCGACGCTTGCGTCGGTCATCCTCACGCCAGCACTGCTGTACGTGTACGCGGACTCCCTCGTTGGGACCCCGATGGAGGTTCCCTACCTAGCTGTGATGGGAACTTTGGCACTGATGCTGCTGCCCATCGCGACAGGCATGTGGATCCGCAAGCGGTCCCCAACGACGGCGACCAAAGTCGAACGGATCGGATCGATCGCAGGAGCGACGCTCTTGATTGTGTTGCTCGTCACGAGCGTCTCCGATCAAATCGACCTCGTGCTGACCGCCGAAGACGCCAGCCTCTTGGCGTGCATCTTCGTGGCCAGCTCCGGCATGGTCCTGGGCTACCTCGCAGCGCGGGTCGCCGGACTTGGGTCCCGACAACGCCGCGCGGTCTCCCTCGAGACCGGGGTGCAGAACGCACCACTGGCGATTGCGGTCATTCTCGCCACCTTCCCGGACGCGGACCAAGACGCTCTTCTGAAACTGCCCTTTCTCTACGCGATGACGGCTCTCTCTGTCGGGACCCTTGCGACTCTGCTCTTCCGTCGCTTCCCGCGATAGCCTAGTCACTCGAGAGCAGTCGACCGACGCGCCGGTACTTGCCTTCAAACATCTCGATCCACTCGTCGAGCTTGTCTAGCTCTTCTTGGTCGAGCCCTTCCATGTCGCCGGTGAAGAGCTCCGGGTCGAACGCGACCTTGGCGAGCGCGCGGGTACAGTCCTTGCCAGCGAACATCCCATACGGCCCGCCCGGGCCGTAGAAGTCTCGGCCGCGGCCCACGTCATAAACCTGGCCGCGGATCGCTAGCAGCAGCGGCTTAGCGGGATTCGAGCCGTCGTACTGCGCGAGCTCGGCGAGGCCATAGTCGCGCGCCTCCGCTTCGGGGAGTGGCGGAGGCTGCGCGTCTCTCTTCTTGAAGAAACGAGAGAAGAAGCCCACTGAGAGCAGGCTACTCGCTTCCGGACAGCGCGCCAGCGCCACCCATGTGGTAGCCCTCCTCGCCGTGGAGGTTCGTATCGAGCCCTTCGCTCTCTTCGTCGCCGCTCACGCGGAGGCCGATGGTGGCATCGATCACCTTGAGCAGGACGGCTGTGACAAGCGCAGAGTAAGCGGCAGCCGCGAGCACGCCGATGATGTTTTCGATGAAGAGCTCGCTATTGCCCCCAATGAGACCGTCGGTGCCGCCCCACACGGCGGCAGCGAAGACGCCGGTGAGAATCGCCCCGAGCGCACCACCGACACCGTGGATGCCAAACGCATCGAGTGCGTCGTCGTAGCCGAGCCTACCTTTGAGCATGACCGCTCCGTAGCAGACTGGGCCGGCAATGAGGCCCATCAGGACCGCCGACATCGGACCCACGAAACCGGCAGCGGGCGTAATGACGACCAATCCGGCCACCAAGCCCGAAGCCACACCGAGTGCCGTGGGCTTGCCCTGTTTGATCCACTCTGCGATTGCCCACGCGAACGCCGCCGCCCCCGCGGCCACGTGCGTGTTCACCAATGCGAGCGCAGCGTTGTCGTTCGCGGCGAGCGCACTGCCCGCGTTGAAACCGAACCAGCCGAACCAAAGCATGCCCGCGCCCAGCAGCGTCAGCGTGAGGTTGTGTGGGGGGCCGGGACGCTGGCGCCGGCCTATCACGAGCGCGCATACCAATGCCCCGGCCCCGGACGAAAGATGAACGACCGTGCCGCCCGCAAAGTCGAGCGCGCCGCGGGCGCCGAGCCAACCGTCAGGGCCCCAGACCCAGTGACAGATCGGATCGTATACGAGCGTGGCCCACAGAACGATGAAGGCGAGATAGGCCGAGAACTTCATCCGCTCCGCAATGGCTCCCGAGATCAGCGCCGGGGTGATGATCGCGAACATCATCTGAAACGCCATGAACAGGATGTGAGGGATCGTGGACCCCTCTTGCGGCGCGAGGCCGACGCCGTTCAGGAACGCGAACTCCATGCCCCCGATGAAGCCACCACCCAAGTCGGACCCAAAGGCGAGAGAGTAGCCGATCACGACCCACTGGAGCGTGATGACGCCTAGCGCGATGAAGCTGTGCATGAACGAAGACAGCACGTTCCTCGAACCAACCATGCCGCCGTAGAAGAGCGCCAAGCCCGGCGTCATCAGCATGACCAACGCGCACGAAACCATGAGCCATGCCGTATCTGCCTGATTGATAGCTTCCATCCCCGGTTCCTCTTGTTTTCGAAGTTCCCGGAGGCTAGATCCGAGCTGTTTCCGGAAGATGTAGCGAAGGTTTCCAGAGTGTTTCCAAGGCGCGGAAGCCGGGGGTGCAATCGCCGCAAATATCGGTTACAACTCCCCTCCTGCGAGCCACACCCATGGACGGATGGCAACCGCAGCCGGCCCCGAGCCGACAAACAAGAGAGGCAAATATCAATGGAATCCGTAGCTGAGTTCTTCGAGAAGTTTGAGAAGAAGGCCGCCGAAAACAACGACGCGGCAACCGCACCCAACGCGGTGTACCAGTTCAAGATCACCGGCGACGGTGGTGGCGACTACTACTTGGACCTCACGAAGGGCAAGTCCGGCGATTTCGTCGGCAAAGGCACCCACGACGGCCCAGGCGCAACCATCACGGTGTCGGACGAAGACTGGCTCGGCATGATCAACGGCACGCTCAACCCGATGCAGGCCTTCATGTCAGGCAAGATCAAGATCGACGGCGACATGACGCTGGCGATGAGCCTTCAACAGGTGATGAATCTCGCGCAGGACTAAACGTCCCGCGTAGAAGTTCGATCAGGGTGGCTTCTTTTCTGGGAGGCCACCCTTTTTCGTAGACCCATGCCGACAAGCAACCGACCCAGCGACGCCACCCGCACACGCCTGAGCCCCGAGGACCGGCAGCAGCAGCTCTTGCGCGTTGCGTCCGACATCATCGCGGCCGACGGCGTCGACAGCGTGCGAATCCCCTACGTTGCTGCAGCGGCCGGGGTGACTCGGCCCGTCGTCTACAAGTTCTTCACCAATCGGCACGAGCTCATCAAGGGAGTGCTCGAAGACTTCCGGGAAGACTTCGCGCGCCGGACCCCGGACATCTTCAACACAGCGGAAGCGACGGACATCGCGGCGATTGCCCGCGGCTTCATCGACGCGGCCTGCGATACGATCGAGGCGCGCGGCCCGGGTGGTTGGCAGATCCTCCGCTCGGCCGGGCATGACCCAGAGATCTCCGCGATCAGCAAGGATTTCCGGGGTCAAATCGTCCAACCCTGGTTGATCCCGCTGCGCGAGCTGACCGGCGTCGATGACGCCGAAGCGCTTGCGCTCGCCGACATGTTCTTGACCGGCGCAGGAGAGATTCTGCAGCGCTGGATCGACGGTGAGTTCTCGCGACAGCAGGTAGCGACCCTGCTCGGCCGGATCATCCTCGCCGTCTTGAGCGAGTTCACGGAGTAGCAACGCATGGTTTCCGAGATATTCGACCCATCGAAGTGGACGGAAGTCCCCGGCTTCGACTTGCAAGACCTCACGTACCATCGCGCCAACGATCAGGGCACGGTTCGCATTGCCTTCAACAGGCCGGAAGTCCGCAACGCGTTCCGACCTGGAACCGTGGACGAGCTCTACCGCGTCCTGGATCACGCGCGGCAAACCTCCGATGTCGGCTGCGTGCTGCTCACCGGCAACGGACCGTCCCCCAAAGATGGCGGGTGGGCGTTCTGCTCCGGCGGCGACCAACGCATTCGCGGCAAGGACGGATACAAGTACGAGACCGAGTCGGCCGGCGAGATCGATCCAGCACGCCTTGGCCGGCTGCATATCCTCGAAGTACAGCGGCTGATCCGCTTCATGCCGAAGATCGTCATCGCGGTCGTTCCTGGGTGGGCGGTCGGCGGCGGCCACAGCCTTCACGTCGTGTGCGACATGAGCATCGCAAGCCAGGAGCACGCTTTGTTCAAACAGACGGATCCCGACGTTGCCAGCTTCGACAGCGGCTACGGCTCGGCGCTGCTCGCGCGACAGGTGGGACAGAAGAAGGCGCGTGAGGTGTTCTTCGTGGGCTTGAACTACAGCGCCCAGGAGGCCGCGGATATGGGCATGGTCAACGCAGTCGTCCCGCACGCCGAGCTCGAGGATTTCGCCCTCTCATGGGCCAAGGAAATCAACTCCAAGAGCCCGACCGCCATGAGAATGTTGAAGTTTGGCTTCAACATGATCGATGACGGATTGGTCGGGCAACAGCTGTTCGCGGGCGAGGCGACGCGACTCGCCTACGGCACCGAAGAGGCCCGGGAGGGCCGTGATGCGTTCCTCGAAAAGAGGCCCCAAGACTACCGAAAGTTCCCTTGGCATTACTGAGCTTCGAGCCGATCGCGGCCAAAAACCACGATCTGGGTTACACTGTCCCACTTGGACCCAGGTCTAAATCGTGCGAAACGAGCACATAGAAGAACGGAGTAAGTCATCTCAAACAAGATATTCGTAGGGAACCTCAACTTTGCCACCACTGATGAGGAGCTTCGTCAGCTCTTTGGTGAGATTGGCGAGGTGGTGGACGTTCACATTCCAAAGGACCGCGAAACGGGCCGCCCCAGAGGCTTCGCATTCGTCCGGTTTGCCGAGGAAGATCACGCAAAGCAGGCCGTTGAGAAGTTGCACGGCCGCGAGGTCGCGGGCCGCCCGCTGCGCCTGGATATTGCGGAAGACCGCCCCCGCGCGCCCCGACAGCGACGCGACTTCGGCGGACCGCCGTCTAGAGGTCGCAACGACTTCGGTGGCGGCGCCCCAGGCGGAGAGCCAGGCCGCGAGGGCTATGGCCGCGATGACTTCACCCGGGACCGTGCCGACTACGACCGTGGCGGCGATGACCGAGGTGGACGTGGGTCGTTCGAAAAGCCCAAGCGCCCGAAGGGCAGCCGACGCGGTTTGCGCGGCAAGAAGCGCAGCCTCTAGCCGCTCACTTCATCGACACACGACAAAAAAATACTCGGGCGAGGTGTGAACCCCGCCCGAGTGCCCGTTGTGTTGTACCCCCAAGGAGTGCGAATCTCGATTCGCCCGCCGGCGGGTTGCTGATCAGCCGCCGACAGTCTTACGGTAAAGCTTCGGAATCACGGTTGTCAACTAGTATTTTGGTTCACAATTGCCCAAGGGTTCCGTGGGCTTGAGATTGGCGAAACGGCTCGTCGCCGAGTGGGCGAGCCGCCACCCTGCTGCTATGGGTTGGGAGCGATGACGGACGACCGGGGGGACACGAGCGAGCTCGACCGAGCGCGACGCCACTTTCTAAAAGCCGCCGCGTATACGGCGCCTGCCATCCTTGCGACGATCACCCTGAACAAGGCGCACGCGCAGGCCTCATGCACTCCGGCGACGTGCATGCCGGGGATCTGCAATCCCAACGGATGCAACCCCGTCACAGGTTGCATGCCCGCCGGCGGCTGCATGCCTGGGTGAAGCAGATGAAAGCGTGGCGGACCGGTTACTTCCTACCCGACGACTGGATCCTCTGGCAAAGCGAAGGCTTGCTCGAAGCCACCAAGTTGAGCAGCGGGGACCATGTCCGAGTCGAAGGCCCGCAGGGGACCGATGCGTTGACAGGCGAGCTGTCACCATCCGTTTGGGACTCGCTTGCGCGCTTCGAACCGCTGCTCGGGCAACTCCGAGGCCAACTCGAGAAGCAGGCGTTGCAACCACTCACCCGGGCGACGGTGCTGCGTGGCTCCGGGTGGAAGCAATTGTTCGTCGAGCTTACTGCGCAGTGCAACGAGCAGTGCGTCCATTGCTATGCTGAGTCCTCGCCTCTCCGCAACGAGGCGCTCGCGTGGCCAGACATTTGCCGGGTGCTCGAAGACGCGAAAGCGCTCGGCTTTGGCCTCGTCCAATTGACAGGCGGCGACCCGCTCATCAGCCCTCACTGTGTGAAAGCGGTGGAGCTCGCGAAAGACATCGGAATCCCGCAGGTCGAGATCTACACGAATGGCCTCGCGCTCCGCGGCAGAACCTACGAGCGGCTGCGCCAACTCGCGCCTTCATTCGCTTTTTCGTTCTACTCCTACGACGCCAACACCCACGACGCGATTACACAAACGCCGGGCAGTCATCGACGCACGACGCGAGCGATTCGCCGAGCTCTCGAGGATGGATTGACCTGCCGCGTCGGCGTGATCTCGATGAAACAGAATCAGCACGATGCTGCAAAGACGCGGGAGCACTTGCTCAGCCTCGGCGTCCCGGACGGCTCCATCCGTTTCGATCGAATGCGCGACGTGGGCCGAGGCTACTCGCTACCTCCCGAGACCGATGCCCGGCCGACTGGCACGGGTGCCCACCAGGCGCGGGGCGTCGAGAGCGCAACCCGGCGAGACTTCGGCGGGTCGGCGGCGGTCAGCTACGACGGCACGGTGTATCCCTGCATCTTCAGCCGACACTTGCCGCTTGGATCGATCCATGAGACCCGCCTTCAGGCGATTCTCACCTCGGCGCAGCCGATCGCTTCGACAAAGAGAGGCTTGCTAGCGGCCCGCGCGGACTGGGGGGAGAAGCTCTCCTGTTGGGAGTGCCAGACCCGAGCGGTGCTGCTCGCCGGGAGCTACCATGCCTGATGCGCGGGATCGTCGCGTGCCCGAGCGCAAAAACACGCTCACCCACGAGGTCACCGACACCGACGAGGTCGTGATCTACGACGGAAACACACCGCAGTTGCTCGTGTTGAACGATATCGCGGCAGGGGTTTGGCTGATGATCGACGGCCGCCGATCGGTGGAACACATCACGGCCGAGATCTTGAAGCATGTCGACGCGGAAGGTGAAACGGTAACCCGCGATGTGCTTGCCTTCCTCCGCCAACTCGAGCAACGAAAGCTCATCACGTGGAAAGAGGCGACCTAGAGCAGCACCAGATCTTTCTCTCCGGTCTTCGTGTTGACGTGCGAAGCTCTTGCAAGAGAACGAATCGCTACGTACGCCGTCACTGGGCCGCCGCGACGTCGCCGATCTTGCCGACCGAGGCCGCGTTCGACATCGAGGTGATCGCGGACGAATCGCCTCGAATCATCGTGGAGGGCGAGGAGGTCTGGTCGGGTGGCGTCGTCGAGGATCTGGTCGCTGGCTTCGAGCAATGGCTCTACCGCGCCGCGCTCGGTCGCCACAAGGGGCGCTTTTCGGTGTTTCACGCTGCAGCCTTGGTTTCGAACGGCACAACTGTCGTGTTCTCAGGACCCTCGGGCGCTGGAAAGAGCTCCCTCGCCCTCGCTGCGGTGCGCCGCGGGTGGAAGTATTTCTCCGATGAGTTCGTCGTCACGGACGGCGAGCGTGTATGGGGGTGGCCACGCGCGATTCGCTTCGACCCTCCGCGACCGGGGGCCGATCGCCCCGACTACCTCGCTGGACTCGAACGCGATGACGATGCGGTGGAGTCCCTAGGGGACGCTGCCCCCCCCTATTACGCCGTGCATGGCCAGGCGCTGCAGCGAGCTGCGTGCGCCGCCCGCGAGGTACGTTTCGTGCACGTTGAGCGCGGGGCTCGGACGAACCTCACGCCAGTCTCGACGGCTGTCGGCCTCAAGCATTGGACCGAAGCCTCATTCTTCGAGCCAACGATCTCCCTGGGCGCTCTCGTTGGGACGGACCGGACCTGGCGGGCGTCGTGGCGCCACCCGGACGAGCTCATCGACCTGACCGAGGGAAGATGGTGAGCGAGAAGCACAAACTACGATATCGCATCCTCCGAGGCTGGGCCTTGCAGAGTCGCCGAGTTCAGTACGCCTTGCGCCGGATGGAGAACGCTGTCGAGCGCTGGACTGGATCCTTGTTGAATGGGGCACTCCGAAGCGCCGAGAAAGAGGCGCTCTCGATCGATCTCTACGATGCGTCGTTTCGGCCGCAGAACGATCATGACGGACTCTATGCATGGGAGACGCAGTGGTTCGAGCGGCGCCTACCGTCTCCCCCGGCATCCATCCTGGTTGGCGCGGCGGGGGCGGGGCGTGAAGCTCTGGCGCTTCGAGAGCTTGGCTATCACGTTCACGCCTTCGAGCCTTCGGCATCGGCTTTTCGGCTGTGCCAGCGGACGATAGGCCCGGAGCGCGTCGACCAGGCGAGTTATCGAGACCTCGTGGCGGCTGCCCTCCGTGGGGACAGCACGCCGCTACGCTTGGGCCCGGAAACGAGGTTTGATGCCGTATTGCTCGGCTGGGGTAGCTTCGGACACGTGCTCGAGCCTGCCGACCGCCTGGAGCTGCTTCGCGCGTGCGACCGCGTCGCGCCGGGAGGCCCAGTCCTCCTGAGTATTTTCGAGCCGGAAACCGAAGTGGCGGCGGACGGGACCTACTACATGCCGTGGGGTGGTTTCTTGGTTCGGCCCACGGTGGAGGAGCTCGATCGGCACGCAATAGAGCTAAAGCGAAGGCTGATCGTTTCGCTTCAGTCGCCAAGCTCGTATGCCACATTGATCCCCGAAAGCCTGCTATAACGACCGCAACGACCATGAATCGCACCCGCTTTGCCTTTCTCCTCTTGTCCCTCGTGATCGGATCCGGGGGATGTTTCAGCACGACCGGAAGCGCAGGCGCCGGCGGCATGGGCGGCTCCGCGGGCATCGGCGGCTCCGGTGGCATCGGCGGCTCCGCGGGCGCCGGCGGCATCGCCGGGTCGGGTGGAGTCGGGGGCGCGGGCGGTACGCGTCCCTGCACCTCCTCGGGCGCAATCGAGTTCGCGTACGCGGGCTTCGGCGCGGAGCCGGACTGCATCGTACCTGGGGTCTGCATCACTCGGGGCCGTGTGAAGGGCATCTACAACGCAGCAAGCGAGCTCGCCGCGAGCAACGCGGCGTCACCCGAGGGCACCTTGTGGGCGAGGAGCACCTGCGCTGCAGCATCGGCGCCCGGCGACTTCATGACGCTCGGAACTTTGTTCTCAGGCGGTGGCACGGGCGGGGGCTTCGGCGACAACATCGTAGACGAGGATTTGTGCCTGTGGCTCACGAACGAAGATCTCTTCTACGACCTGGTCTTCTCAGACTGGGGGGACGTCGATGCGAGCAGCTTCGCCTACACGCGAACCGCCGCGAGCGCGGATGAGTGCGGCGTCGCCACGGCGAGCTGCGGCGCGACCTGCGGGTGCCCTTCGGGCTGGGAGAACGAGAGCGGAGACGGCATCTGCATCCTGCCCGATCCGTGCGCCTCGAACCCATGCGGCGCCGGTGCGACGTGCCGGAAGACGGGCGCGACCTCGCACCGTTGCGAATGCAACGCCGTGGAGTTCACCAAGCCACCCGGGCAGACCGGGGTCGTCGACTGTGTCAGCCCTGGCGTCTGCCTCGCACGAGGAGACGAGCGGGGCCTCTACAACAGCGAAGAAGAAGCGCAGTCCGCAGGGTCGGGTGTTTGCGACGTCGCGAATGGGTTGCGACCCGTCATTCCGACGTTCACCGAATGGGTCCGCATGCCCTGCGCCTCGGCTGCACCCGAGGATTTCGTGAGGTTCTATGACGACGCGTTCGCCTGCACGGGCGTGCCTCGCCGAGTGGTCGGGTTCCACAGCTGCCTCCACACGACCGACGACGAGATGCTGTGGGACATCCAATTCACGGACTGGTGCCCAAGCGCCCTGACGACCGATCCGAGCGGGTGCTTCAGCTACGTCCGTTGGCATGCCGTCGAAGACGGCGAGGCATGCCCCTAGGCGCTCACGCGCCCCGCCGATCACGCCGACTCTGAGGGTCCGCGAGACGTGCCAAGTAGCGCCGCGCGCCTTCGCCAGCATGGTCGACGAACGAATGCGCCCCTGCGACGAGCGACCGATCGAGGAGGTGTGGGGTCCACCATCGAGGTCTGTCTTCGTTGGAGCTGGTGCCGAGGTGCGCGAGCGCGATCGCCACGCGGTCCCGCCGCGAGAGCCGGAGCCCTCGAAGCGCAGCGCTTGCGACGGGCTCTGTGGCGAGCGAAGCAGCACCGAGCACGTACCCGGCGGCCCGCTGCAGACCCAGCTGCCGAAGATGAGCTCCCAACGCATCTGCGTCGTCAAGGGAGAAGAGACCCTGCCCTAGCAGCCATCGAATGTCGTCGAGGCTCGTATCCTGTCGAAACGTGCCCCGGCCCTTGACGAAATGGCCGATCAGGTGAGCGAAGAGATCCTCATCGGCCATTCGCGCAACGGGTGCGACGAAAAGCGACATGTCGAGCTCGGCCCTCTCGAAGAGCTCCTCCGTCGACGCCCGAAATAGATCGTGAGGGAAGAGAGCTTGGTGTAGGTCGATAGGAAGCGGCCATGCCTCGCTAACCATCGTGATCCCCGCGCTTGAACGCAGTGTCGGTTCGAAGCCCTGCCTGCCTAGAACATGGACTACCGCGTCGAGGTCAGAGGGGCGCACGAGGAGGTCGATGTCGACGAGATCCCGACGCCCCCGCAACGATGGCCACCGGCTCAGAAGAAGAACGCCCTTCAAGGGCATCAGCACGATGCCATGCTCAGCACACGCCGCGGAGACCTGATTCGCTAGCCTGAGCGCAAGCTCGCCCACGAGCGCAACCCCAGCCGTCGAGGTCGACCCGGCTTGGCGAGCGATTCGTCGGTCTGCGGTGGTTCGACGCATGACTTTGGTGGTATAGAGCGCCGATGGCTACGCATCAAAGGCTGGGGGATCTAGCCGAAGCATTGGAAGCGGAAGGCGCAGACGAGCTGCGGATTCACGTCGTCCGTCGAGCAGGCGAATTCAAGCGCTCGTGGGTCATGATGGCGGAGGCGCTCGTCGAGGTTCGGAACCGCGAGTCGTACCTCGACTGGGGCTATGAGGATTTCTACACCTACTGCTCACTCGAGCTGCAGCTCAAGCAGGCAACCGCCGACAAGCTCACCGGCTCGTACGTCGCCCTCAAACGTCATGCGCCCTCGGTGTTGAAGCGGGACGGTCTGAACGAGCGGATTCCGACTTGCGACGCGGTCGACTACTTCGCCAAGGCACTTCAGAAGAATCCGAGCAATGACAGCGGAGAGCGCGCGGTCGCCGACGAGGTGGTCGACGAGCTTCGGCATGCGGTCTTCGAGGAGGGCGCGCCGGTGAGCGATCTGCGCAAGCGCTTCAATCCGGCGTTCAACCCGAAACCCGCCGGTGCCGAGCAGCTGGACACGCTCCGACGGACGACCGCGGCCGTCCGCCGACTGGAACGATCGATCGAAGAGATCGAAGGCCTCCCGCGCACGACAGTTCGAGCGAGCCTCGACGCCCTCGAAGCCCTGCGTGAAGACCTCACGGCCTTGTTGGAACGGACGAAGGCGCAATACGCCAAGTCCGCCTAGTTGCGGCGAAGTGAAACGTGTTCTATTTCTAGGACCGCTTCACATGACCGAAAAGACACACGCACCAGCCGTCGAAGGGCTGTTCACCATGGACCCGCGCGAGCCGCGCCTGATCGGTACGCAGTGCCGTGCGTGCGGAACGTATTTCTTTCCGGCTGAAAAGACCTTCTGCCGCAACCCGGCGTGCGACAAGGCGGATCTCCAAGAGGTCGAGCTGAGCCGCAGAGGCACGGTCTGGTCGTACACGAGCGCGAACTACAAGCCACCGGCCCCCTTCGTCCCGAGGGAGCCCTTCGAGCCGTTCGCCATCGCGGCGGTCGCGCTCGAAGAGGAAGGCATCACGATCCTCGGTCAGGTCGCAGACGGCGTCGGTGTCGACGCGCTCGAAACCGGCATGCCTATGGAGCTCGTGCTTCGGGAGCTCTATGAGGACGACGAGCGCATCTACATGACGTGGAACTGGAAGCCCGCAGACGGGAGTGACTCATGAGCAAGGACGTCGCAGTTCTCGGCGTGGGGATGCACCCCTGGGGCAAGTGGGGGCAGAGCTTCATCGGCTATGGCGTCAAAGCCGCACAAGACGCGCTCAAAGATGCTGGCATTCGATGGCAGGACATCCAGCTCGTGGCGGGGGGCGACACGATCCGCAACGGTTACCCGGGCTACGTGGCGGGCGCGACGTTTGCGCAGGCGCTCGGTTGGTCCGGCGCCAAGGTGTCGAGCTCCTACGGGGCGTGTGCAACTGGGGCTCAGGCGATCGGCGTCGCGCGCGCACACATCCTCGCGGGGCTCTGCGACGTAGCGCTCGTGATCGGCGCGGACGCGGCCCCCAAAGGATTCTTCGCGCCGTCGGGCGGACACCGTCCAGAGGACCCGGACTGGCTGCGTTTTCACGTGCAAGGAATCACGAATCCGACCTATTTCGGGCTCTATGCGCGCCGACGAATGGACGTCTACGGGGCTACGCCGGAGGATTTCGCCGCCGTGAAAGTGAAGAACGCCAAGCACGGGCTTCACAACCCGAACGCCCGCTACAAGAAGGAAGTGCAGATTGACGACGTCCTTGGCTCCGCAGTCGTCGCCGATCCACTTCATCTCCTCGACATCTGCGCCACGAGCGACGGCGCGGCGGCGCTGGTGCTGTCGAGCATGGACTTCGCCAGGAAGCACACGACCGACCCCGTGAAGATCGCAGCCGTGTCGACCGTGACGCCGGTGTATCCAAACACGATCATCGAGATGCCGAACATGTCGACCGACTCGAGCGCCGGTGTAGGACTCCCCGAGATCGGCTTCAAGGAATCGATCGCGCACGACGCATACGAAGAGGCCGGCCTCGGGCCCGAGGACATGAGCCTCGCCGAGGTCTACGACCTATCGACCGCGCTCGAACTCGACTGGTACGAGCAAATTGGCCTATGCGCGCCGGGCGACGCGGAGAAGCTGCTGCGCGACGGGGAAACGACGATCGGCGGGCGGGTTCCGGTCAACCCGAGCGGTGGCTTGGCGAGCTTCGGTGAAGCCGTGCCCGCGCAGGCGATCGCGCAGGTGTGCGAGTTGACCTGGCAGCTTCGAGGGCAGGCCGAAGGCCGGCAAGTGGAAGGCGCCAAAGCCGGAGTAACCGTGAACCAGGGGTTGTTTGGGCACGGGTCGTCGGTGATCTGCACGCGCTGACACGGGCAGTGACGCGCTAGTCGAGGCGTGCCAGCTCTTCGTCGAGCCTTGCGTCCAGAGAGGCGTAATCGGCGGGTGGGCGGCTGCGGCGTGGTGGAGCCGGGGCCGTGAGGGCGCGACCGACGATCACGAGCCAGAGCGTCGACAATACGACCGCGATGACGGGGATGATCCATCCGGACTTCACGGGTGCAATGCTCAAATCAAAGCCGGGCACCCTCTCCTGTAGACGATCCCGAATCTCGGCTTGCGGAACGCCATCTTCCACCCACGCATTGATGTCCTGCCGCCACTCCGACGCACGCGGGCTCGGGCAAGAGTCCAGGGTCTTCCCAGGACAGAATGGGCTGTTCGTCGTCCGAACGATCGACTGCGCCTGACGGCCCTCGTCCGCGTCTTCGACCGGCACCGAGGCACAGCCGAACGCGAAGAGAATGATGCCGATAGCCCACTTCATCGTTTATCTATTTAAGCACGCTCGACTCCCGGGTGAAGGTGGCAAATTGTCGCAGAGGCGCGCGAGCTGGCACGGCGAGGCCCGGCGCAACAAACCCATCAATACAACATGCCCGCAACCGATGCCGTCATCAGGGACGCCAGCATCCCTCCGAACATCGCGCGGACTCCGAGTCGCGCGACGTCCTGCCTGCGCTCGGGGGCGATCCCGCCGATGCCACCGAGTTGGATTCCAATCGATCCGAAGTTTGCGAAGCCGCAAAGCGCATAGCTGGCAATGACCACCGTTCGTGGCGAGAGCGCAGCGACATCCGCCGACAGCGACTCGTACAGATGCAAATACGCGATGAACTCCGTGAGCACGAGCTTCTCCCCAAGGAGGGTCGCGACGAGGCTGCACTCGGAGACCGGAACGCCGATGAGAAACGCCAACGGCCAGAAGATCCAGCCAAGGATTCTTTTGCATGGTCCACGGCTCGACCGCTCCGGCCCCCTCGAAGCCCATCCAGTCGTTGTACAGCTCGAACGGGAGGCCAATCACGGCGTTGGCGAGCGCTATCAAGGCGATGAACGCGATGAGCATCGCACCGACGTTGAGGGCGAGCCTCATGCCCTCCGTTGCGCCTCGCGCCGCGGCGTCGATCAGGTTCACGTCCGGCTGGTCGACCTCCACTTCGGTTTCACCGGCGGTCTCAGAGTCCTCTGTTTCCGGCCACATCACTTTCGCGATGACCAGCGCGGCCGGCGCGCTCATGACGCTGGCGGCGATCAAATGCCCGGCAATGTCGGGGACGACCCTGTCGAGCAACCCGACGTAGGCCGCCAACACCCCACCCGCGACCGTCGCGAAGCCGCCGGTCATCACGGCACTGAGCTCAGACCGCGTCATACCTTGGATGAAGGGAGCGACCATCAGTGGCGCCTCGGTCTGCCCTACGAACGTGTTCGCCGCGGTCGCAAGGGTCTCCGAACCCGAGGTCTTCATCGTGCGCCTCATGATCCACGCAAACCCACTCACCAGTCGCTGCATGAAGCCGAGGTGATAGAACATGGTCATCAACGCCGAAAAGAAGATCAGCGTCGGGAGAACGTTGATCGCGATGGTAAACTTCTCGGAGGCGAAGTCGCCGAAGATGAACTCGGTGCCCTTGGCCGTGAACCCAAGTAGCGCAAGAACGACTTCGTTCAACACCGAGAACACCCAAAGCCCCGCGGTGGTCTTCATGACGAGCACGCCGAAGGTGAGCTGCAGCCCAACGCCCCAGCCGACGAGGCGCCACGAGACCCGATCGCGATGCTTCGACAGCAACCAGGCGAGCCCCACCATCGCGAGCAAACCAACTAGCGAAATCAACCGCTGCCAGACCGAAGCCTCCATCGCGGCGGATACTACCCGCTATTCACTCGTACGGAACCCCGAAGCGGGCGCGGTACTCCGCGATCCGCGGCTCGACGTCGTCTTTGGTCATGCCGAAATCGGCGAGCGAGTACTTGTGCTTGCCATACTTGTGCTGCTTGTTGACCCTGCGGGACTCCTCCATGGCGACGCGCGCTTCTGGGGTGAGGGCCGCCCGAGCGGCCGCGTAGACTCGCTCGACCTCGGGCATCGGGTCCTTGATCAGATCGTAGTAGGACACGTCGACGAAGCCCCGGTCGTTCACGCGATCTCGAGTGGCCATCGTGCGGCGGGCCATGACCTCGATCTTGTTGAGCCAATGATGGGCGACCCGATTTGGGTCGACTTCGTCACTGAAGATCATCTGGAGGTGCGTGACCATGCTGAAGAACGACGCGCTGGTCTTGAGCGGGTCCCGGTGGGTGTGAACGATCGTTGCCTTTGGGAACACGTGAAGAAGCGGGTCGAAGTACTCCTGATGGTGCGGGGTCTTGAGGACCCATCGAACCCGCTTGCCCGCCCCAGGGCGTTGCCACTGCAAGTACTGCATCATGCGCTCGAGCGCCTCATAGGCCGGCACGTGATCCTGCCCCTCGAGCCATTTGGAGTAGGTGGGAACGTTCATCATCGCTTCGGGCGTGGTCGTGAGGAACGCCTGCTCGAGCAAAATGACCTCTTCCTCCGGAGCATCAGGCTCCGCGGGGTGAATCGCGAAGAACCCGGGTGACATGTACTTGAGCCCTTTCGCGGCCATGGCGGCCTGCGAGTAGCGTGGATCCTTTCCCTTGCGAGGCGTGCGCGTCGTCGGTGGCGCCGGATTGATCGCCTCCCACGAGGCGAGCGAACGGATGGCCGGGTCCTGCGCGATCAAACGGTGCAGCATCGTCGTGCCCGTACGCGCCAGCCCCGCAACCACGATCGGTGCTTCGACCGGAATATCGAGGATCTCCGGGTGCCTCTTGATGGTGTCATGGGCAACGAGTTTGTTGACCAGCACACCGACCAGCCGACCCCGGATGATCGCTCGGCCAACGGGGTTGAGTGCGGCCTCCCGGTTGATCGAATCGACCAGGATCTCGAGCGGCTCGACGAACGCGTCGTCACCAAAGTCACGGAGGCCCACCTTGCGCCGCGCGTCCGCGAGCACGCCGTCCATCGTGATGGGCGCCGTGCCTACCCGGAACAGTCGCCCAAGCCGATTCGCAAGCGCGATGGCCGTCGGTCGATACGGTCGGTCGAAGATGCTGGTGACTTCGGCGGGAGCCATGGCGCTCAAAGCTCGGAGAGCTTCACGACACGTGTTTGCGGCTCGGGATCCGCATCCGCACGAACCCAACGCCAGCACATCGTGCCCTCTTCGTGCCCGACTGTGTCGATCCAGTTGTCGAAGCCCTTGTTCTCGGCGGCAACGACGACCTGCACGGAACCGTCCGGTCGATACTTCGCCGTATGCTTGTTCACGTGAATCGGGTAGTAGCGGTAGTCGAGCGACTCCATCCAGTAGTTGTTGAGCTGAAAATTCCAGTGTTCGCACGTGGGCGGCATCGCTTCGATCACGAGCGCCTCGTCCGGGGCGAGCTTCCAGTAGCTGTGGTAGTAGGCGATATCCGGCACACCGCCCGCCATGTTCGACACGTTCTGGTCGAAGCGCGGGAGCTGGTTGGTGTGCTTCTTGAAGCCCTCAGCCCAGTTGGCGAAGAGCATGGCGGCGCCCGCGACAAGGCCGGCCGACATCGTGAGCCCCTCTGCGCACTTCACCGGGTCGAACGGGCTTGGCTGCCCGTCCCCCCCGATGCGCTCGATCTCGAGCTCGGCAATGCTCTCGTTTTCGCGATCCAAGCGGGTCTGACGCACGATGAGCGTGCCTGTCTCCGGCTCCATCGGGAGCCAGTTCCCCGGCTTCTCCTCGGTGCTGAGAATGATCTCGAAATTGCCGTCCGCGTCGACCTCGAGCTCGGACGCTTCGAGGTACCCGGTCGGCGGCATTCCGCGGCCCTGCCCGTAGTTCCCCTTCTGCGTGAAGAAGCCGAGGTAGTGGACGGTTCCACGGTTGCCGCGAATGCGGTACTCATGCTGACCGCTGATCGCCGCATTCTGATAGTAGTTGTCCGGATGGTCGGCGCCCATTTTCGCCGTCTCGTGGACGACACGTTGCAACACGGGCGCCAAGGGATCGTTGTGCTCGACGAAGGTCTGGAGCGCGGCCCGCGTGATCCGGCTCAAGTAGCGAAAGCCTTCCATGCGGTTCATCACGTCGCCGGGCGCGTTCGGGCCCATGACCACGTTACCCGCCATCTTGAGCGTGTCGCAGAACTGGTTCCAAACCGTCCCGTCGAGAATCTCCTGCTCTTGTTTGCTCAGCTCGTCAGTCATTTCGTGTCCTCAGAGCACGTCGTGCTCGTGCAGTAGCGCTTCGGCCTTGTCCCAAAGCAACGCGCCATTCTTCGAGTCCATCGAAGCCTCGGAGGACTCCTTGACCCGCATCGTGTGCATGTACGACCCCGTCTTGCTGCCCATCTCATCGGAGCACACGAGATAGTCGGCGGGAATCGAGGCCTTCTCGGGGCTCTGAAAGAACAAGGCCATCACCGGCTTGAGAATTGGCTTCAACCATGATGGCGCCTCACGCGCCATGTTCGAGTTGACCGCGCCTGGACACAGCGCATGGACGCAGACGTCCGGGTTGGCACCGCCCTCCGGGTTGAGCCGCCGCGAGAGCTCGTGGAAATAGGTCGTGAGGTGGAGCTTGCTGAGGCCGTAGTACTTCACGCCATCCGCGACGCCGTACTCCACCGGCTCACCAAACGCGTCGAAGTCGATGGGAATCGAGCTTCGGTGCGTCTCCGACGAAATGAAGATGATGCGCGGAGGATCGTCGGCCCGTGAGTTGTGGCCGTACACCGCGTTGGGGATCACGCCATCGCGCAGCAAGCGATCCAGCACGACGAACTTCGCGAGGAAGTTCACCGCGAACATCAGCTCTAGTCCGTGCTTGTTCCTTCGGGAAGTCACGGGAACGACACCGGCATTGAATACCGCGGCATCGAGCGTCACTTTGCGATCGCGAAGCTCATCACAAAACGCGCGGATCGAATCGAAGTCGCTCAAGTCGACCTGGATCATCTCCACGCTGTCGTTGCCGCTAGCCGCGCGCACCTCTTGACCGGCTTCGGGAATGCCGCTCCGGCAGGCCATGATCACGTGCGCGCCACGCTTGGCGAGCCGAATCGCAATGCCCTTACCGAGGCCGCTGTTTGCCCCAGTGACGAGACAGGTACGGCCGTCGAGTCGCACGTTGGGCGGCACCGGCGCGACCTTGGGCTCCTGGCTTCGTTGGTCGAGCAGCCCGCTCAGAACCGCGGTGAATGGATTGCTGTGCGTTCTCTCGGCCATAGCGGCAGCACTCTAGAAAACTCGGCCCAGGTGTCAACGAGAAGCGGTAATTCGCAGGTATTCCTCGACCGCGGACCGCAGTCCGACCAACAGCGCCCGGGCCATGAGCGCGTGGCCGATCGAAACCTCGGCGATGTGTGGCAACTGCAGAAAGGTCGGCAGATTGGCGAGGTCGAGGTCATGCCCAGCGTTCACTTCCAACCCGATCGCCGCTGCGTGCTCGACCGCCAACCGATACTTCGCAACGGAAGCATCCAAGGTTGCGCCACCTCGCTCGAATGCGCGCGCATAGGGCTCCGTGTAGAGCTCCACGCGATCAGCACCGAGCGCCGCCGCCCAGTCGATCGGCGCGGGCTCCGGATCGACGAAGACGCTCACGCGAACGCCACACTCGCGAAAGCGCGTGATGATGTCCGCAAGTGCTTCCTTGGGTGTGTCCGGGGGCCACCCTGCCTCGCTCGTAATCTCGCCCGGGCGAACTGGCACCAACGTGCACTGGTCGGGCCGCACTGTCTCGACGAGCTCGACGAGCTCGGGCCGCGGGTCCCCCTCGATGTTGTACTCAACCCGATCCCGCACCGGCGCCAGTGCTTCGGCGACTTCAAAGACATCGGCGCGCCGAATATGACGCTCGTCCGCCCGAGGATGCACCGTGATTCCCGGCGCGCCCGCCTCCACGCAAACCCCCACGGCCTCGACGACGCTTGGGGACGCCCCGCCCCGGGAATTCCGGAGGGTCGCGACCTTGTTTACGTTGACGCTCAGGCGAGTCACCGGGCCCCTTCTTAGCCCCCGTTGGGGCGGATGTCAGCTTCCACTGGCCTTTGCGTGCGGCCTGCGCTACCCCAAAAGTGAAACACGTTCTATTACGCCTGGTAGAATCCCGTCTAGAATTCTGTAATATCCCGATGATGAACGTCAGCGCCAAAGCGGTCGTGTTGGAGGTCCTTTCGGCCGGGGAGTCGATCTACAAAGGCACCCTTCCCGTGCGTTCGCTCGTCCAAGCCGCATCGGTCTTCGACATCGCAGAGAACAGCGTGCGCGTGGCGATCGTCCGGCTTCGGGCGGAGGGCCTGATCGAGTCGCCGGGCCGCGGCGAATATCGCCTGGGGCCGAGCGCGCAGATGGTCAACGAGAAGATCCATGGTTGGCGCACGGTTTCCGCGCGGGTGGCCAATTGGGACGGCTCGTGGGTCTCGGCGTTTACGGCCGACCTCTCGCGCACCGACCGGCCAGCACTTCGCCGGCGTCTTCGAGCGCTGCGCTACCTCGGCTTTCAAGAGCTCAAGCCAGGCCTATTCGTGCGACCGAACAACCTCACACCGGGCATCGAAGGTATTCGCAAAGAGCTCTACGCGCTCGGGCTCGACCCGGGAGCGCCTGTGTTTTGCATGGAGCAGCTCGACCCGGCCGAGGAGCTCCGCGCCCGGGCGATGTGGGACAGCGCGACGCTCGAGCAAGGCTACGAGAGGCTGCATGGCGAAATCAGCGTCGCCATGCAGCGCCTCGAAAAACTGCCCCTCAACGACTCGCTCCGGGAGGTCTTCCTTCTCGGCCGAGAGGGGATCCGGCAGGTCGTGCTCGATCCACTCCTCCCCAACCCGCTCATCGATGAGGAGAGACGCTCCGGGATGGTGAGCATTCTGAAAGACTATTGCGACCGGGGCCTCGACCTTTGGGCTCGCTTCCTCGAGCTGGACGATGGCGCCAGGGTGGTGAACCAGAAGAGTTCGAGTATGCTGACGCCGGCATGAAGTCTGCAGATTTCGTTTTTCAAACGGTCGACGGCGCGACCCTCCAGGTCCGCGGTTGGGTGATCGATCAACCGAAAGCGATCGTGCAGGTGCTGCACGGAATGGCCGAACACAGCGCACGATACGCGCGCCTAGCGCAAGCCTTGGCGGCCGCTGGGTATTCGACCTACGCGCACGACCACCGCGGGCACGGGCAGAGCATTCCTGAGGGAGGCTCCCCGGGTCACAAGGCCGACAGCGACGGTTGGAATCGGATCGTCGAAGACGCGCATGGGGTGAACCGCGAGATCGCAAAGCGACATCCGAACGTGCCGATCGTCATGCTGGGGCACTCGATGGGCTCGTTCGTCTTGCAGCAGCTCTTGTTTGAGCATCCAAGCGACATGATCGGCGCAGCGCTGTCCGGCTCGAACGGAAAGCCACCGCCTATCGCGATGCTCGGGAAGCTAGTGGCGCGGCTCGAGCGCGCGCGGGTTGGCAAGCGGAAATCGAGCCCCGTGATGCAGAAGCTTACCTTCGAGGACTACAACAAGGCGTTTGCTCCCAACCGGACCGAGTTCGATTGGCTCTCGCGCGACACGGACGAGGTGGACAAGTACGTCGCCGACCCGCTTTGCGGCTTCGCGGTGTCGACGCAGGTATGGATCGACATGCTCGCGGCCCTCGATCGGATCTCCAACCCCGCGAACGTGGCGAAAGTACCCAAAGGCATGCCCATCTACTTGTTCGCAGGGAACCGGGATCCGGTGGGCGACTACGGAAAGGGCGTCAAGCGGCTGTACGAGGCGTACAAGCGCGCCGCCGTATTCGACGTGCGCCTCAAGCTCTACCCCGATGCCCGTCACGAGATTCTCAACGAGACGAACCGCGAGGAAGTCACCTCCGACTTCCTCGCCTGGTTGGATGAAGTCACGGCCGCGCGGGCTTAGTCGCCAGGCGGGCGGCTGGTGTAGAGCGGCCCTTCGACCTCGCCTCGCACGAGCGGCCGAGTCTCTGGGGTCACACGGCAACGCCAGAGCGCACTTCTCGATCCGATCGCTTCGGCCCCGCGATACTCGTTGAAGTTCTCGAAGACCGCTTCGACGAGTAGGCCTGCGTCACCAAGCACCCGCTGCTTCTGAAGCCCGCGCTCGCTGGCGCGACGGCTTTGGCCGAAGCAGACGTAGAGCCGCCCGTCGGGCTTGAGCATCTCCACTGCTCGACTGACGAACAACCGAAACCCCTCCAACGCGTAGGGCGGGTCCGTGAAGACCGCCCCGAACCGCCCCTTCATCGAGCGAGGGATTGGCTCGCGGAGGTCGTGAGAGATGACGTCGTGTTCCCACCCACGCGATTCGGCGTTCCGTTTGAGCACCGCGAGCACCTCATCGTCGCTATCGAGGACGGTGACTTTGCGGCCGGCGCCCGCAAGCTGCACCGCCGCGCTCGTGAGATCGTCGTCTCCCAAGAACACCAGTCCACGCTGATGCTCGCCCGCTTCTAGCAACAGCTGCGCGCGCCGCACCGCGGTGTCGGCGGTGACGTAAACCTGATCGAGCTCGCGCTTGGGAGCGGCGCGTTCGGCAGCGATCGCCTCGTACTCCGCTCGCCAGTTCGGAGCGGTGAGTGCCTGCGCGCCTCGCGCAACGAGCTCGCGCGCGAGTGCAGCAAGGCCGCGCTCCGAACAACGGACGCGGCCTTCCGTGTCTTCGAACCACTTCGGGTATCGCTCGAGGGCTTCGCGGACGACCGACGACGCCTCCCCGGCTGCGTGGACTAAGTCATCCCTCGAAAGCGAGCGACCATCGCCAAGTGCCCTGAGGACGCGGAACGCTCCTTCATACACAGGGAGCTACTTGTCGCGAAACACGATCATGCCGTGCGTGAGATCGTAGGGAGACAACGCCACGGTTACGCGGTCACCGAGGATCACGCGGATCCGGAACTTTCGCATCCGGCCACAGAGCTGCGCTCGCACGGACGCCCCCGAGTCGGTCGTCACCTCGAACTGGCCGCCCGCGAACACTTGACTCACCACACCGCTCAGCTTGATGTGATCGTCGCGCTTGTCGTCCTGCTCGAAATTACGCTCGAACCTTCGTTTCCTACCTCTTGGGCTCCGTCTCGCCACTCAGTCTCCTTCTGCTTGCCGTCGCAACTTAAGTCCGATTTGACCATGTTGCCACTTTGGGTGGTACCCTTTTTGATACCCACCCTGTTCTTGATTTTTGTAGCACTCCCCGTGGAAAAGTCAGCCGGAAGGGATCCGGCTGCTGATCTCGCGCGCGAACGACACCCGGTCGATGGCTGAGCGCTTGCGGTCCCAGTAGCGCTGCACGAGCGATCGATGGACTCCACGACTGGCGCCGGTGTGAATTGACAAGCCACGAGCGATTGCGCACACCCTAAGACGACCGATGCTCGATCTTCCCCGACTCCAGCGCATCCGGCTCATGAAGCGCCCAATCGGCCAAGTGTTCTTTGGGCACACGGTGTTGACGCCGAACTACAACCGCCTGCCGGGCATCGACATTCAACTCGAGGGACTCGACAACATCCCACGCGAGCCGGTCATCTACGCGATGAACCACACGGATCGCTTCAACTACTTCCCGTTCATGTACAAACTGTGGAAGCTGAAGGAACGGTACATCAGCGTCTGGGTGAAGGGGAAGTACTACGAGAACCCCGTCGTCGGTACGTTCATGGAGCTGACGAGCAACCTGCCGACGGTGTCCCGCGGCTACATCATCTCGAAGGATTTCGCACTCACGATAGGGCGGAGGCCCACGGAAGCAGAGTACGACACGCTTCGAGCCTTGGTAAATTGCGCGGCGGCGCCCGACCAGGATCCCAGCGCCGTCGACACCTCCGCAATCCCTTCCAAGCTCTTCGAGACGAAGCGCGACATTCTCGGTGTCGACTTCGACCCGAGCCTCCAACCGTACCCAGATGGCATTAACGCGGTTTTCGACGCGATGATGCGGCAGTTCGTGAAGCTCAACGAACGCTCGTTCGAGCTCGGGCTGGACCTTCTCGTCTTTCCGCAGGGGACACGCTCCATTCGCCTGCCCAAGGGCCGCATCGGTATGATGGAGGTCGCCATGAGGTACAAGAAAACGATCGTGCCCGTCGGATGCAACGGCTGCGATCTCGTCTACACAGGCTCGCTGCCCATCGGCAAAAAGGGCACGATCGTGTATCGCATCGGCGAGCCGATCACGTATGACCACCTCGCTGAGTTCCACATCGACGAGCCGTACGAGCCGTTCACGCCACAAGCCGAGTACGCGCACCGTTCCAAGTTTCAGGGCGCGGTCGATGTCGTCATGGAACGTATCAACGAGCTGCTCGACCCCCAGTACCAATTCAGCGACGATTTGCAGAGCACTGGCGTCCGCGGGACAGCGCGCTTCATCTAGCCGCCAGAGCCGCCGCTTCGGTCGGACACGGGCCTCGGCACGTCGGTTGTTCCGTCTTGGGAATCGGGCTAGACCCCTCCTCGTGGACGCGCTCCAAGCTTTGAGGGACGCGACGGAACCGAAGCCAGTCGTGGCGATCATCGGGGGAGCCGTCGCAGGGTCAGAGGCAGCCGCCGCGTGCGCGGCGCGAGGGGCGATCCCGATCGTGTTCGAGCAAGGCGAGCGGCCCTACGGAAAGATCGAAGATGGGCTCCCGCGCTGGCATAAGAAACTGCGCGACAAGGAGTATAGGCGGATCAACGAGAACCTCGGCTCGGCCGAAGTACTCTTCGTCCCGAAGACCGAAATCGGCGCCGACCTCTCGTGGGACGAGCTTTACCAAAGGCTCGGTTTCAGCGCGGTCGTGCTTGCAAACGGCGCCTGGCACGACCGACGCCTGCCCGTCGATGGGGCGGACGTATACGACGGGCGCGGACTCGCATACCAGAACGAGTTCGTCTACTGGTTCAATCACTACGAGGACGCTGGCTACGATGGTCCCGTATTCGAGGTGCCAGGCGACGCGATCGTGGTGGGCGGCGGCCTTGCATCGATCGACGTCGTGAAAATCATCAACCTCGAGCTTTATGCACGAGCGCTTCGCGATCGAGGCATCGAAGTGGACCTCACCGAAATGGAGCTCAAGGGCATACCCCGAACCCTCGAGGCCCACGGCATCACGGCCGAAGAGCTGGGCATCGCCGGCGCTACGCTTTATTACCGGCGCCGCAAAGAGGACATGCCATTGGCGAGCGCCGACAACCCGACTCCCGACAAGCTCGCGAAGCTTCAGGCCGCGCGCGTGAAGATTATGGATCGGGTGATCAAGAAGTACTTCGTCAAGTTCGAGCCACTCTGCCGACCGATCGATACGTTGACCGAGGGCAATCGACTGACGGGCATCCGGTTTCAGAGGACCGAGGTCGTCGACGGACGGGTACGGGGCCTCGAAGGCACCGAATTCGATGTGCCGTCCTCGCTGGTGATCAGCTCGATTGGAAGCATCCCGAGGCCAATCGATGGCATCCCCACCAAGGGCGAGCTCTACCACTACGACAGCTGGGACACCGGTGAGGTGCATGGGCTTCCGGGCGTGTTCGGCCTCGGCAACGTGCTCACCGGCAAGGGCAACATCAAGGATAGCCGAGCGAACGCCATCGAGATCATCGAGAAGGTCGTCGCTGCGTATCTCGGAGTCGGCGATGAGCCTGACGAGGCGCCCGGCGAGACCTCCGCAGAGGTTGAGGCCGTTGCCGAGAAGGCTGCGGCCGGCAGACCGATGGACACTAACGCAATGAAGGCGCTCGGCGAGAAGATCAGTGATCGCTATCGGGAGATCGTGTACACCGACTACCCAAGCTGGATCGCAGCTCACACCTGAGGACACTCAGCTCTCGGCGCTCGGATCCGAGTTCTCAGCGATGAGCGTTCAGAGCTGGCACTGACGCCGGCGCTGACGCTGGCGCGGACCCTGTTCCAAGGATATGGTCCGCCCGGTGAACCTCCGGCTAGCGTCCTTCGTCTTCGCCCTTGGCCTCTGCGCGCTCGCCGCTTCGGCGTCTGCGCAGGATCAGCGCCGCGTTCAGTTACGATTTCAAGGCGGGGCGGAGGCCGGGGTGCCGATCTTCTTGGACGTCGACAGAAGCGTCGTGAAGCCGGGCGCAAGCCTGACCGGCTGGGGCGGGTTCGATATTGGGTGGGTGGTTTTCGAGCTGGGGTTTGGCCTGCAATGGACGATGATCGACACCGACGCCGTCCCAACACTCGTTCGCACGATCGGCCTGCAGCCACTCATTCGAATGCACTTCTCACCTGGCGTGCGCTTCCAGGTGCCCACCATCGACGCGGTGCTGCCGTACATCACCGGAGTGTTCGACGCGAACATCTGGCAATTCGAAGCTTTCGGAGACGAATGCGCCACGTTCTACTGTCGCGAGGAAAGCCGCGGAAGGTTTGCGCCGGGGTTCACGGGCAAGGTCGGCCTCGGGATTCATTTGAAGAACGCGATCTACCTGGACGTCGGCATGAAGTACTCACTCAGCGGCCCGGGTCAGTTCTTCAATGACACCGAGTGGTGGGTCGAACCCTTCGTTGGCTTCATCTACCGCGGCGACCGCGACCGGTTCGGTGGCATGGGGTACTAGTGCTTCTCTTGTAGGTTTCTCATGCCAACGCCGACCCCCGAAGTCATCGACTTGACCGAGTTCGTCTACGACCTGGACGTGCCGAGGGAAGACTGGGTGCCGGCCTTGCTCGAAGCCGGCCTACCGGTGTTCGATCACGGCCATGGTGTGGTCGCCACGACCTACGTCCGGCCTCCCAAGGAGGGCCCGCCGGTGCCGACCAAGTTCTTCCTCGGATCCGGAGCCGACGACTTGATGGAACGCTTGTTCATCGGCTCCTACGAAGCCGACGACCAGACATTGCGCGACATCAATCGCTCGGGGGTGGTGACGACGCTCTCCGAAGAAGCGCATCGTGTTCCGGGCGGTCTCGAGACCTTCTGGCAGTACCTTCGGCCCGCCAAAGACCTTCTCGCGATTACGGCCGTCGACCCCAATGGCGTGGGCCTCAGCTTGGCGATCATGTTGCCCGAGGTAACTAGGTTGAGCGGCAAGGACCGCCAGCTCTGGAAGATGATCGGCGCGCACTTGGTGTCCGGCTTTCGACTGCGCCAGAACCTCGAAGCGGCGCGCGAGGCGACACTCGAGCAGACCTTGCTGCCCAACAACGCCGAAGCGGTCATCGATCCGAAGCAGTTTCGCATCGCGGAAGCCGTCGGGAAGGCGGCGGCAAGAAACACGGGCGAGTTCATCCGGGACGCTGCTCGACTGATCGACCGCGCTCGAGGGAAATTGCGAAAGACGGACCCCGAAGAGGCGCTCAACATCTGGAAAGCCCTGGTCGACGGACGCTGGTCGATGGTGGATTGGTTCGACACCGACGGGCGTCGGTTCGTCTTAGCGCATCCGAACCCGCCGAACGTTCGAGACCCACGCGGACTGACCGAGCGCGAACGACAGGTTGCCACATACGCGTGCCTCGGAGAGGCCAACAAGCTCATCAGCTATCGTCTCGGCATCTCGCCGTCAAAGGTATCCTCGGCTCTCAACTCCGCCATGCGCAAACTAGCGGTGAAAACCCGACCCCAGCTCATCGAAAAGCTGCGAGCGTTCGAGCATGTCGCTTGAGGGTCCCAGTCGGAGCCAAGGGGCTATGCGTGCTCTTCGTCCACCGCGGATACGACGCCAGATACGGGCTCGTACATGGGGAGCGAACGCTCGATCTGGTCCGCCGCGCGCGCGACTGTGTGAAGGTGCAGCGCGAGGTCCGTTAGATCGAGGCGGGCCGCGTTGACGGTATGGCGCACGACATAGACCTCGCCGTCGAGGCACAAGGAGCCGACCGCCAAGTTGAAGCTCTGCCGAAGCGCGGCGCGCGGGTCGAGGCGATCCGCGCGGCAACACGCCGACGAGAAGTCGACCCACCAGTGCCCCATCGCTTCATAGTGCGCCGCGATCACCGCTTGGAGCCGGCCGCCGGGGTAGCCGAAGACCACCTTGAAGCTGTGCTGGTGCTCCTCGGCCAGCTTGTAGCTGGACCTCGCGTGGTCCTTGATGTCAGTCCACGTGGTCACGGGCGCACGTTTGTACCATATTGGCCCGGAAAAAAGGGGCTCGAATCTGCCTATGCGCCGCGTACACTTCCCGACATGCTTCGACGGCTGACATCGCCATGGTGGCGCGCTTCAATCGCAGCCGAGCTCCGTGCGGGCCCGCGCGCGCTACGCGGTTCGATGCCGTGGCTTCTTCGCACTGGGCTCAAGCAAGTGCAGAGCTTGCTCGATGTCGCCAAACTCAACGCCGACGCGGCCCCACACGACTTGGCGTTCGAGATGGACGACGAGCACCTGACCTGGTCGGAGCTCTATGCGACGACATCTCGGGTGGCTCACGTGCTCGCCACCGCGGGCGTCAAGTCAGGGGACGTGGTCGCCCTCTTCGCGGAGAACTCCCCCTTCTACATCGCCTCGGTACTCGGCGTTACGCGCGTCGGGGCGACGACCGCGCTGATCAACACCAACCTCCGAGGGCGTACGCTGTCGCACGCAGTAGGTGCCTCCAAAGCCAAGGTGGCGCTGGTCAGCCACACCCTCGAACCCGCGCTTCGAGAGTGCGATGAGCTTTGCCATTCGCTCGACCGCATTCTCACCTTCGACGACAACCCGTACGGGGGGCTCCTTGCGCAAGCGCCCACGACACCCTACCCCGCGGCGCCGGTGAAGTCGGACGATGACTTCATCTACATCTACACGTCTGGCACTACGGGCCTGCCGAAACCTTGCCGTGTCTCCCACGCGCGCGCCGTACTGGCCGGTGTGGGCTTCGGGCCGCTGATGTACCAGTTTCAACCTGGTGACAAGCTCTACTGCGTGCTGCCCCTCTACCACGCCAACGGACTGCTCTTGGGTGCATCGTCCGCAATGATCTCCCGAATTCCGATGGCCATACGCCAGTCGTTCAGCGCAAGCGCGTTTTGGGATGACGTAGACCGATACCAAGCCACAGCGTTTCTCTACATCGGTGAGCTCTGCCGGTACTTGGTCAACTCGCCGCCGCACCCAAAAGAAAACCCGAATCCGATCCGAGTCGCGGTCGGGAACGGCCTCCGCCCTGATATCTGGCCGCGCTTCAAGGCACGCTTCGGAATCAAGACCGTACGCGAGTTTTACGGGGCTACGGAGGCGCCGGGGTTCATCGCCAACATCAGCGGGCGCGAAGGGTCGGTAGGCCGCGTGCCGCTCGGCGGCGCGGGCTGGCTTCGCCTCGTCCAATACGACGTCGACCTCGATGCGCATGTCCGCGACGAACGCGGCTTCTGCGTGGCATGCGGGCCGGATGAAGTTGGGGAGCTTCTCATTCGAGTGCCCAAGCTTTCGACCGGCGGTCTCGCTTACCGAGGTTACACCGATGAGGCTGCGACGCAGAAGAAGCTCCTGAGCAACGTCTTTCGAAAGGGCGATCAGTACTTCCGTTCCGGCGACCTGCTCCGCCGCGACAGAGACGGCTTCTTCTATTTCGTCGACCGCATCGGCGACACGTTCCGCTGGAAGGGCGAGAATGTCTCTACGGCGGAGGTTGCCGACGTCATCACGCACGGGGATGCGATCGACGAAGCGACTGTAGTCGGGGTGCCCATCCCCAACATGGAGGGCCAGGCGGGACTCGCCGCCGTGGTTCCATCGGGTGACTTCGATCCCGAGCAATTCTGGCGGACCGTCTCCGACCTGCCAGCATATGCACAACCACGCTTCGTGCGCGTGATGGGAGGCCTCGCCAAGACTGGCACTTTCAAGATTCAGAAGAACGAGCTCCGCAGCGACGGCATCGACCCCACGACGATTGGCGACCCGCTCTACGTGCGCACGAACGCAGGCTACGAGATGCTCACACCAGAGCGCTGGACCGACGTCAAAGAAGGGCGGATCAAGCTCTGATGTTGAAGATGACTGGCGACCAGGTGCTCGACTTCGTCCAACAAGCGTTCCCGCAGCAACGGCTGACCACGCGAGTAGAGGAGCTCCGGGAGGGGTTCTTACGAATCCGGGTGCCGGTGTCGGAGCGTCACCTGCGCCCCGGTGGAACGGTTTCGGGCCCAACCCTCATGACCATCGCCGACTCCGGAATGTACTACCTTACCCTCGCGATGGTCGGACCCGTCGCGCTCGCGCTCACGACCAATCTCAACATCGATTTCCTCCGTGCTCCCAAACTCGGGGACATCATCGCGGAGGTCGAAATGCTCAAGCTCGGAAAACGACTTGCTGTTGGGCGGGTGACGGTTTTCTCCGACGGTTCGGCGAAGCCCGTCGCCCACGCAACGGTCACTTACTCGATTCCACCGGATGCTAGCCGCTCCCGAGCGCCTTCTGGATGACCACAAGATCCTCGGGCGCGTAGTCGAACCGAAGCGCCACCTCGTGAGCCTCATCACTCATCTTCCTCCACGTCTTCTGCACGATCGAGATTAGCTTCGTCTCTTCGTGCTTCTTCGCGAAGGCGTGAAAGTAATGTTCGAGGAATACGAGGCAGATCACGTCCTCCATCAACTGCACGTCGGGGTCGGTCTTGAGGCCGCGTTTTCGTAGAAGCGTGCGTACGCGCTCGATGGTTTCGTCGTCGAAGCCCACTTCGCCGAGGATCTCGGCCGCCGTGTCGCCGTGGCGCTTGTACAGGTCGGTGCGCCACTTGAGGTAGCCCGCCCTACCCGCTGGGTAGCTCTCGCGGGGCACCTCCCACCGGCGGATGTGCTGTGCGCGGGCTGCGAGCTGCACAGCCTCCGGCGCCTCCGGCGCAAAGAGCCTCAACCGCGCCGACATTCGCTGGCCGTAGACGAGCTCTTTCGGGACCGGGCGCCCCTCCACGGACTCCGTGTTGGGATCTTCTGCGTTCGCCTCGTCGAACCTTTGAAACGCTTGCTCTAGCCTTGACATGGCGCTCAACACACGACTACCGAAGGAGGTTGGCAACGGCCGCAGGCAACGCGTCTCTTCGTGGAACCCGGTGGTAGAGCTGCACCGATAGCTCACCACCCGCCTCCTGCAATTGATGCAACGCGCCTGCCTGCATTGCAGTGTTGCACGCGTTCTGGTCGTCGAAGCCGAAGAGGGCGGTACGCTTGAAGACGAGCGGGTTCGTGTTTGCCGGATGCGGGCGCTTGGCGATTGAAATCGGTGACGTTTCTTCGCTCTGATACACGAGCCGGCCACCCTCCTGCTCGACAATCGAAACGATTGCCGCGAGTGCCTCGTGGAAGTGGACCGCCAAGACCCACTTCGAACGGCGCAACGGTTCGAGCGAGTCCGGCGAATGGGTGAACGAGGCTTCGAACTTTCGAACGCCCTTCAGCCGCTGGGGATTGGCAACGAGGAGGTAGTACGGGTTCAAGGCAAGCGCGAAGAAGCGGCGCTGATTCGGGTAGCGCACCACGAGGAGCTCCTCGGCGCGCGGCTCACCGAGAAAAGACTCCGCATGCTTGCCCATCCAGCCAACTTGGCCGCCAACCGCCCGGAGCAACGGCATCACCGACACGCCGTACCACTTGTAGGCCTCTTCGTCTTTGAAGTGGATGAGGTTGAGGACGTCGACCGGCACCGGGATATCGGCACGGATCGACTGTTTGATCGAATCGAGATCGAGCTTGTCGAGAAAACCCATGCGCCGGTCTTAGCACGACACTGGCGGAACCTATGCTGCCTGGACGTCCTTCGCAGCACTCTTCGCTGCGCCACAGACCGAGGCGATGGACGAGCCGCCGAATATCATCTGAATCCCGGCGAGGGTACCCACGGCCCATACTCCCGACACGGGAAACTGTCGCCAAATCATGATGCCGAGCGCGAGCGCAACGACCCCGCTGAAGAGCGTCCAGCCCCAGCCCTTGATCGGGCGAAGCCGCACCGCCCAGATGATCTGGAAGACCCCGTCGACGATGAAGTAGGCCGCGAGTACGATCGTGATCGTGGCGAGAGCCATGCCTGGGCGCGCGACCATGTATCCACCGAAGAAGGCGGACAACAGACCAATGACGAACATCAGAAGCCCATGGCCAAAGGAGCCCATCTTGAACGCGAGGAACATCCGCGACACCCCGGAGGCGAGCAACAACACACCCACGGCAATCGCGATGGACAGACCGGCAACGAGCGGCGCCATGAGCGCCAGGATGCCGGCGATCGCGACGAGAATACCCACCGCCATGCCGACGCCGGCGTGCCGCTTGATCGTGCCGAGCATCTCCGCATCCTGAGCCTCGATTTCATTCGTCATGCCGGACCTCCATGCGGGGCATCGAAGCGCGATCGGGCCCGGGTAGCAACTGCATTTCACCCTCTCCGGCCGTCGCCTTGCACCCTGTCTACCATTTGGTAGACATTTGACGACCAGTTGGTAGGGATGGACGTACGCGCTCAGATTCTGACCCACGCGACTCGCTTGTTTGCCGAGCAGGGGTACGACGGCACTTCCGTGCAGGAAATCGCCGACGCGGTCGGAATCCGGAAGCCGAGCCTCCTCTATCACTTCAAATCCAAGGACGCCCTGCGCGAGAACGTGATCGCCGAGATGCTCGCGCATTGGAACGCGGTCCTGCCGGGCCTTCTCTTGAAGGCTTCGACCGAAGAGCGGTTCGACGCGACGATGGAGGCACTTACCGAGTTCTTCATCGAGGACCCCGACCGCGCCCGCCTGTTTCTGCGCGAAACGCTCGATCGCCCAGACAGCATGAAGGCAATGCTCGGGCAGTTCGTGCAGCCGTGGGTGAACCTCCTCGGCGAACAGCTCGAACGGGCGAAGGAGCAGGGGCTCGTTCGCAAAGATGTCGACCCGGCCGCGTACGCGGTCGAAGTGATCACGATGGCAGTCGCGGGAACCGCGGTGATCGACACGCTGGATGTGATTCTGCCGAGAACTCCCGCTCGAGGCGGCACGCGAAAGAGGCACGCGCGCGAGCTCATCCGGATCGCGCGCGCAAGCCTCTACACAGACAACGAAGGCGAGAACTAAGCATGGCCAATTTCTTCAAAGACAACGACGATCTTCAATTCTATTTCGACAAAGGCGTCGACTGGGACTCGTTGGTGAAGATCACCGAGCACGACTTCGCGGACAGTGGCGGCGAGGGGTTCAGCAGCACGGAGGAAGCGCGCGAGTTCTACCGGGACATCATCGAGATGTTTGGCGAGTTCGTCGCGACGGAGATCAAGCCCTACGAGAAGGAAATCGACGAGAAGGGCGTGGAGCTCGTCGACGGCGAGGTGGTCTTCCCCGAGCGGCTCGCCGGAATCTTCGCCAAGATCAAGGAGCTCGACCTTCATGGGCTTCCGATTCCCCGCGAGCTGGGCGGCATGAACGCGCCGATGCTCCTCTACTTCATGAACAGCGAGCTGATGGCACGGGCGGACGTCTCGGCGATGGCTCACCACGGTTTCCACGCGGGAATGGGCATGGCTATGCTCGTGTTCTCAGCGCTCGAGGGCAGCTCGGATATCGACCCGGAGACGGGACGTATCAAGGGGACCCGGTGGCGCGAAGCCATCGAAGAGATCGCTGCTGGCGAAGCGTGGGGCTGCATGGACATCACGGAGCCCGACGCTGGTTCCGACATGGCGGCGCTGCGCGCGGTTGGCGAGCAAGACGCGGACGGAAACTGGTACGTGACCGGCGAAAAGATCTTCATCACATCGGGCCACGGGAAGTACCACTTCGTCATCGCCCGGACCGAGGACGCAGACCCGGGCGACCCGGCCGGGGGCCTCAACGAGCTGTCGATGTTCATGGTCAAGGCCTACGAAGAAGACGGAGACGGAAATCGAACGCGCATCGTCCCGCTGAGCCGCGTCGAGGAGAAGCTCGGCCATCACGGCTCCGCGACGTGCGGACTCGTGTTCGACAAGGCGCCGGCCGAGCTCGTTGGCAAACGGGGCGAAGGCTTCAAGTACATGCTCACGCTGATGAACAACGCGCGCGTCGGCGTTGGCTTCGAGTGTCTCGGACTGAGCGAGTCGGCCTACCACGCCGCCCGCGAGTACGCCGCCGAGCGTGGGTCAATGGGCAAGACCATCGATCGCCACGAGATGATTGCGGAGTACCTCGAGACGATGAAGACCGAGATTCAAGGTATTCGCGCGATGGCCGTCGCCGCGGGTTTCCACGAGGAAATGTCGCAAAAACTCGCGATCGCAATTCGGTATGGCGAGCTCGACCAGACGGAGCAGGCGAGCATGAAGCGGCTGATGAAGTCGCACCAGCGGAAGGCCCGGCAGCTCACCCCACTATTGAAGTATTTCGGTGCGGAGAAGGCGGTCGAGCACGCTCGCACCGCGCTCCAGATACACGGCGGCAACGGCTACATCAGGGAGTACCTGCCCGAGAAGCTCCTGCGCGACGCGCTGGTCATGCCAATCTACGAAGGCACGAGTCAGATTCAAGGGTTGATGGCGATGAAAGACACGCTCGGCGGCATCATCAAGAACCCGCAAGCATTCGTTCGGAGGATGGCGCAGGCGCGATGGCGGGCGCTCTCGAGTCGCGACCCGCTCGAACGTCGAGTAGCGCAACTACAAACGCTCTCGTTCGGAGCTCAGCAGCACCTCGTACTGAAGACCGCAGGCGACAAGGTGAAGGGCCTCCGAGGAAAGCCCATTGCTGAATGGTCGGACGAGCTCACGAAGAACTGGAACCCGAAGCGCGACTTCGCCTTCGCCATGCTCCACGCCGAGCGCTTGATTCAGCTGCTCGGTGACGTGACGATTGCCGAGCTCCTCCTCGAACAAGCGAGCGAGCATCCCGAGCGCGCTGAGGTCCTCGAGCGCCACCTCGAACGGGCGGAGCCGAGGGCACGCTACCTGCACGACCGGATCACGACGACCGGTCAGCGGCTGCTCGACAAGCTCTCAGCTGCCGCGCCGGAGATGGCCGACCAAGCGGCGGAGTGACCGGGAAGACACGAGCTCTTTCGGGTCGAGGTTCTGATACCAACCGTTCTCCGAGTACCATTCATGGGTACGCCGAATGCCTTTGGCGAGCGTGACCTCTGCAGAAAATTCGAAGTCCCGGCGGGCGGCGTCTCCTGAGCAGGTCCAGGCTTCCTGAACTCCGAGCCTCGCTTTTTGGAGGTTCATGAGTCGGGGCTTTTTGTCGATGCGCGTCGCGATCTCGCCGGCGAACGCGCTGACCCACACCAACTGCCCGGGGAGGTCGACCGTCCGAACCCGATGCCCGACCGCGAGTGCGATCTCCGTTTGGAACTGATCCCAAGTGAGTTGAACGTCGTTGGTGAGGAAGTAGCCCTTCCCCGCGCTGTTCGGATGGGTCGCCGACTCGAGAATCCCGCGGACGCAGTCGTCGACGTAGATCCACGACATCAGCCGATCGCGATTTCCGTAAAAAAGATTCACACCCAACACGGCGCCCTGAAACAAAGTGAAGTGGTCCACATCGCCGGGGCCGTAGACGGCGCACGGGCGAACGATCGTCCACGCGACTCGGCCCGATTCGGCCTCGACGACTCGTTCGGCTTCGAGCTTGCTCGTCCCGTAGTGTTCGATCGGACGCGGCGGGTTCTCTTCGCGTTGTGGCGCAGACGTCGCAGATGGCCCGTACGAGGTCGACGACGAGACCAGCACGAAGCGCTTGGTGTCCGGGTGCTCGCGGCGCACCGCCGCCAACAGGTTGCGCGTCGGCATCACGTTGCCCGACCGGAAGTCCTCGTACGAGGTGCCCTTCGTAACGCCGGCTACGTGAAGTACGTAGTCGGGCTTCTCCGAGGCCACCACTCGCTCCAACTCGGCAACGCTCGCATAGTCCGCTTCGACCGAGCGACCAGCCTTTGAGGGCGGCGACCCAGGGCGGCGAATGGCAACCACGTCGTTCCCGGCCCGCAGAAGCGCGTCGCGGAGCTGTCCGCCGATGAAGCCACTGGCGCCGGTGATGAGCACCTTCCCGTCGAGCATGGGCACTGCCATTCGCCCGTCCTGCACCGGGGAAGGCGAATATGCAAGCCCCGATTGACGCGCGGGCCTCGGTGCGAAACGCTACGAACGATGTCGAAAACCTTCCAAACGATCTCTCCGGTAGATGGAAGCGTCGTTTTCGAACGCGCGCTCGACACTGCGGCGGAGATCGAACGGACATTGGCGCGCGGCGACGACGCACTTCGTGCGTGGCGCGGGACGGCACTGTCTGAGCGGTGCGCACTGGTTCGGCGCTTCCTGGAAGCGGCCGTCGAGGATACCGACGCTGTCTCGCACGAGCTGACGATGCAAATGGGGCGCCCGATTCGCGATGGCGGCGGCGAGGTCGGTGGCTGGTTGCTCCGCGGTCGCACGATGATCGATTTGGCACCTGAAGCCTTGGCTGACGTTCGTCTCAACGAACGTGACGGCTTCACTCGTTTCATTCGCCGGGAGCCCCTCGGTGTGGTCTTCGTGGTCGCACCTTGGAACTACCCCTGGCTCACCGCCGTCAACGCGCTGGTGCCTGCCTTGGTCGCGGGCAATCCCGTCGTGCTCAAGCATTCCGAGCAAACACCCTTGGTCGCGAAGCGCATCGGCGAGGCTGCAGAGGTCGCAGGACTCCCGGCCGGGGTCTTGCAGGTGCTCTATCTCGATCACCAAGGCGTGGCGGATGTGATCGCGGACAGTCGCGTCGCATTCGTGGCGTTCACGGGATCGGTGGGCGGCGGCTACGCAATCCAAGACGCGGCATCCAAGCGCTTCATCGGCGCAGCGCTCGAGCTCGGCGGCAAGGATCCCGCCTACGTCTGCAAGGATGCGAATGTCGAGCGGTCGGCTGCGAATCTCGTCGACGGCTCCTTCTACAACGCGGGCCAAAGTTGCTGTGGGATCGAACGCATCTACGTGCACCGCGACGTCTATGCCCCGTTTCTCGAGGCTTTCGCCGCCGAAGCGCACCGGCTGGTGTTGGGCGACCCACGCGAAACCACGACGACTCTCGGCCCCGTAGTCCGTGTCCGAAGCGCAGAGGGAATTCAGGCTCAGATCGACGCTGCCGTGGCGGCGGGAGCACGCCCGCTGCTCGACGCTGCTCGCTTCGAAGGGACCGCGCGCGGCCTACCGTTCATGGCGCCCCAGGCTTTGATCGACGTGGATCATTCGATGGAGATCATGAGCGAAGAGACCTTCGGGCCCGCGGTCGGCATCATGAGCGTCGCCGACGACGAGGAGGCGATCCGTTTGATGAACGACAGCCGCTACGGCCTCACAGCATCGGTGTGGACCAGCAACCTAGAACACGCGCAATCGATCGGCGAACGGGTCGATACGGGCACGTGGTTCATGAACCGATGCGACTATCTCGACCCTGAGCTTGCGTGGGTGGGCGTCAAGGATTCGGGGCGCGGTTGCAGCTTGTCGACGCTCGGATACTCCCAGCTCACGCGGCCGAAGTCGTTCCACCTGCGCCATGAGCCTGGGTAACGCTGGTCATTGGCGGGCAGGTCGCTATAGTCCGCCGCGATGAAGCCGCCGGTGCTCCGATGCCGCCACGTTACGAAGCGCTACGGGAAGTTCACCGCGCTCCAGGACCTCTCGGTCGAGGTCTATGAAGGCGAGATTTTCGCGCTCCTAGGTCCGAATGGCGCCGGCAAGTCGACGCTCATTCACTGCATCACTGGACTCGCCAAACAAAACGAAGGCAGCATTGAGGTGCTGGGTTTTGATACGGTGACGGACTTCCGCACCACCCGGCGCCTCGTCGGGCTGGTTCCTCAGGAGATCAACTACGACCCGTTCTTCACACCGCTCGAAAGCCTGATGATTCAGATGGGGTTGATGGGCGTAAAGCCGAGTCGTGAACGTGCCGAGAGCCTCCTGAAGACCTTCTCACTCGACGAGAAGCGGGACGCGTACACGCGAACCCTTTCGGGCGGGATGAAGCGACGGTTGCTCGTCGCCAAGGCGCTGGTGCACGAGCCTCGACTCCTCTTTCTCGACGAGCCCACGGCTGGCGTCGACGTCGAGCTCCGTCGCGAGCTGTGGCAAGAGGTGGAGGACCTCCGCGCCGCTGGCACCACAATCGTACTGACCACGCACTACATCGAGGAAGCAGAAAAGCTCGCAGACCGGATCGGCATTCTGCACAAGGGTGAGCTTCTTCTCGTCGAAAGGCGTGAGAGCCTCTTGGAGCGGCACGGCGGGCGGGCGCTCGAAGACATCTATCTAGAGCTGATTCGGAAGGCCGACGGGAGAGACGCGGCGTGAGCACGATCGCTCTCAGGACGCTCTTCTTCAAAGAGATCCGACGGTTCAGCAAGGTCTGGCTGCAGACGGTCCTGAGCCCTCTGGTGACGACGAGCCTCTATTTCCTGGTGTTCGGCGTCGCGCTTGGGTCGCGGCTCCGCGAGATCTCGGGGGTTCCGTACATTCAGTTTGTCGTACCCGGGCTGGTCATGATGACAATGGTGAGGGACGCGTTTCTCAACACGTCCTCGAGCTTGTTTCAATCGAAGATCAACGGAACGATCACCGACGTGCTGGTAGCGCCCATCGGCGCATTCGAAATGCTGGTCGCCTACGTGGGTGCCTCGATGATCCGCGCGTTCATCGTCGGCACGCTGGTCTACATCGTGGCACTCACGTTCACCGACTTTCCTCTCCATCACGTGGGTTGGATTCTATTCTTCTCGGTCTTCGTCACAGCCACCCTCGCTCTGCTCGGGATGGTCGCCGCGCTCTGGGCCCAGAAGTTCGACCATCTGGCGATATTTCCGAACTTCGTCCTTTTGCCCCTGGCTTTCCTCGGTGGCGTGTTCTACTCGATCGACCTCCTCCCCGAACCCTGGCATACGGTGAGCTTGTTCAATCCGCTCCTCTACATGGTCAACGGGCTGAGATACGGGTTTCTCGGTGTCGCTGATGTGACACCGGAGGCCAGCGCGGGTGTCGTCCTGGCGTCGTTTGCCGTGCTTCTTGGGGTGGCAACAGCGTTGCTTCGCAGTGGCTACAGCTTGAGAAGTTAGTCATGATGCCCGGGCGAGCATGAGCAGCAGCACCTATTTCGCCAATCCGGAAGCGCGCGCGTTTCTGCAGCATCGTGTAGCGACCTTCGGCCTCATTGGCGCGATCCTCGGCGGGACCGCCCTAGTCTTCCGCGTGCTGATCGGACTGTTGTTTGGGTTCCTGCGCGACGAGCTCACCGACCCGGGCTTCTTGATTCACGCCGCTGCGATCCTCCCGATGATCGGAATCTGGCTCGTGGCTCGCCGAGGCAGCTACTCGGTGAATGCGATTCACGCGATCGAGAACACAGGGATCTTTCTCACGGGTCTCGGCTACATCGGGATGGGGATGGAAATCCGAGCAGAAGTAGGCGCGGACACGATCACCGCATTCATTTTGGCAATGGTGCTGTTCGCCCGAAGCGTATTCGTCCCGAGCACCGCCCGCAGAACGATCGTGCTCGGCATTCTGATCGGCATCCCCTTGGTCGCAGCGATGTACTGGCACTATCTGAACGTGGACCTCGGGATTTGGCGCCGCTTCGGCTACGAGGCGCCTTCCAAGGAACGGGTAGCTGCGACGCAGGCCGTAATCACGGTCATGTGGTGGACTTTGGCCGTCGGCCTCTCGGCACTCGCGTCCCGGGTCATCCACCGCTTGCGTAAGGAAGTCCGCGATATCCAGAGGTTGGGGCAGTACAACCTCCAACGAAAGCTCGGCGAGGGCGCGATGGGGGTCGTATACGAGGCGACCCACGGGATGCTCAAGCGACCGACGGCGATCAAACTGCTCAAGCCCGAGCTCGCGGATCCGGAAGCCCTCGATCGCTTCCGCAGGGAAGTGCAGCTCACGGCAAAGCTCACCCACCCGAATACCGTCACGATCTTCGACTACGGCCGCACGCCCGACGGGAAGTTGTATTACGCGATGGAGCTGCTCGTGGGTGCCACGCTCACCGAAGTCGTCAACGCGAGCGGTCAACAGCCGATCCCGCGGGTGGTTCGCATCCTGCGGGACGCCGCGCTAGCGCTAAACGAAGCGCACAATATCGGGCTGATTCACCGTGACGTGAAGCCCAGCAACATCATGCTCGCACGACAAGGTGGCGTCCCCGACGTGACGAAGGTGCTCGACTTCGGGCTCGTGAAGAACCTTGGGCAAATCGATGACCTCGAGAAGACCAACACGCTCTCGATCAAAGGCACCCCGCACTACTTGAGCCCGGAGGCGATCCAAGAGCCTCAAGGGATCGACGCAAGAACCGACCTCTACGCGCTCGGGGCCGTCGGCTACTATCTCTTGGCCGGTCGCCACGTCTTCGAGGGGAAGACGATCATGGAAGTGTGCCTCCACCACATGCACACCAAACCAACACCGTTCGCTGAAGTGGGGGCGGACGACGTGCCGCCAGGGCTCGAGAAGCTCATCTTCGCCTGTTTGGAGAAGGACCAAGCCAATCGACCAGCTTCGGGTCAGGAGCTGGCGGACGCGATCGACAAGCTGGATGTGAGGCGCTGGACGCGCGCAGACGCGGAGGCTTGGTGGGATGTCTTCGGTGTCGAGATCGCCCGGGCGAAGGCGCCAGTGGCCCCGGCGAGCGCAACCGAACAAACCGTCGCCGTAGACCTCGACGCGCGATAGCGACGGCATCGAGCCCTGGTCTCGACGCGCCGCGTGGAGGGTGAGGCTGCCGGGCGGCATCTGCCTGCGGCAAGACCGCGCGGCTTGTGTTGTCTCGCGAAGGTCTCGGGGTATATTCGACTCAGTAGCCTTGCTTGATTCAAACCGTGACAAGAGAGCCCGCCTCGCAGGGCTCGCTACCTGCTTCCTCGCCGCAGTGATGGCGGGGTGTGCCTCTGAAACGCGATCGGATCTCGCCGATGGCATCTTTGGTGAGCTTGGCGCACCCCTTCCCTCCGCTACGCCGGAGCAACTGGCGGCGTTCGAGCGTGGTCGCGAAATCGCTCTCCATCGATTCACGCGTGAGGAGGGACTCGGCCCCGAGCTCAATGTGACGTTCTGCCTCGGATGCCACGAAAAGCCGGTGTTCGGTGGGGGTGCGAGCCACTATCGCGACTTCCTTTTGGTTGGCGACGAGCTGGCGCCGAACGTCGTCGTTCCTCGCGGCAAGAACGGTGTGCAGCGGCAGTTCTCGTACGACACGGAGCGGGCTGCCTCCGATCCGCTGACCAATTTGAGCGCGACGAGGAACCCGATTCCGTTCTTTGGCGCGGGTCTCCTGTCCGAGATCCCCGACGCGGCGATCGTAGGTCATGCCGACCCCGACGACGAAGACGGCGACGGAATCAGCGGCCGCGCGAATGACAACGGGATCGCGATCGGCCGCTTCGGACGAAAGGCGCAGACCGCCCGCCTCGAGCTATTCATACGTGGACCGATTTTCAACCACATGGGGATCACGTCGAATCCACTTCCGGCAGCGCTTCGCGCGGAACTACCGGCGTTCCGTGGGCGCGCCGGCACGTTCAACCCCAAACAGGCCGTCATCCCCGACGAGCCGACCCTCGATCTCGACGACGTTCCCGACCCGGAGCTCGCCGACGCAGATCTGTTCGACTTGCTGGCATTCGTGCTGCTCCTTGCCGCACCGGCGCCCGACGCGCCGACGCCGGAAACCGAACGCGGGCGCGCTACGTTCGAGCGAATCCGATGCGACGGGTGCCACCTTCCGTCTCTACGCGGTCCGCGCGGTGAGATCCCCGCCTACAGCGACCTCCTGCTGCACGACATGGGAGACGAGCTCGCGGACGGATTTCCGATGGAGGGTGCGACAGGTCGGGAATTCCGGACCCAACCGCTCTGGGGAATTGCTGCCGCCAGTCCGTATCTGCACGATGGGCGCGCTTCGACCCTCGACGATGCGATTCGGTGGCACGGCGGGGAGGCAGCGCCAATCCGAGACGCCTATGTTGCGCTCGGCGATTCCGAGCGAGGCGAGTTGCTCGCGTTTCTCGAATCCCTGGGTGGGAAGGCGCAGCAGACGGAGGGACTGTTGCCACCCGGCGAAGTTGTCCCAGCGGATGGCGAATACGGCGCTCCGCGACCAGACCTCGAGCCCAGTGAACGCGCGCTCTTCGAGCAGGGGCGCACGCTCTTCGATCGTGACTTCCCGCTTCGCGAAGGTGTCGGTCCGCTCTTCACCGGCGACGCCTGCAGGTCGTGTCATTTCGACCCCGTGATCGGTGGCGCGGGACCTGGCGGCGTCGACGCGATGAGACAAGGCGCCCCGCCCGGAGAAGGCACGACCTTGGCTCGACACGCGATTTCCGGGATGCGACCCGAACCGGATGCGAGTGTGACTTTCTTCGAACGGCGGCAGACCCCAACGACCCTAGGCCTTGGTCTCCTCGAGCAGGTTCCGCGCGAGGTGATCGAGGCTCGGTCGGACCCCGACGACCAGAACGGCGACGGCATTTCCGGCCGCGCACACGAGCTTACGGACGGACGTCTAGGCCGTTTCGGGTGGAAAGCCAATGTCCCTTCGGTGCGCGAGTTCGTGCGCGACGCCCTGAGTGGTGAGCTGGGCCTGACTGTACCCGATGAGCCGGGGTTCACGTTTGGGCATGCGGAGGACACGGATGACGTGGCCGATCCCGAGCTCGATTCAAGCAGCATCGATGCGATCGCGACCTTCATCGAATTGCTGGGACCACCTCCTCGAACGCGCGAGGACGAGACTCTCGAGGACGAAGGCGAAATCGTGTTCAACCGCATCGGCTGCGCGGGCTGTCACGCGCCGGTCTTGCGCACCGCCGGAGACGAGGAGGTCCGCGCGTTCACCGACCTCCTCCTGCACGACATTGCGGAGCCCGGCGCGCCTGGCATCGCAGAGGGTGACGCCGGCATCCACGAGTTCCGCACTGCGCCGCTTTGGGGCCTCGCGCACTCGGCCCCCTATTTCCACGACGGCCGCGCCGACACCATCGAAGCGGCGATCAACGCGCACGCCGGCGAAGCCACCCAAGCCCGCGCCAACTTCAGCTCCCTGACCAACGCCGACCACGAGGCCCTCCTAGCCTTCCTCGCATCCCTCTAAAGGGAGAGGACCCCCCGTCCCAACCCTCCGAAACCAAAGGACTCTTTCCGCGGAGATACCAAAGTCGCTCACTCCCTTGTCTCTAGCGACCGGCAGGCACCACTAGGATCCTGTCCTCAGAAGGTCGATGATTGCGGGGGCTTGGGGGGACGGATCCTGTACCCCCTTGACCGTGGGGGGGGTTGGGAACAGAATGAGCATCAATGGTTCGGTACCCCACTGCCACGGCTGCTTCGAAGATGGACGCGCGCGACGCGAGCCTCTGGAGCGGTGTTGTAGTTGTAGTCAGCCTCATTATTAGCCTCCTGCTAGTTACTCAGGCATAGGCGGGGACCAGACCACCCACTCACTTACTCACTCTGTTTCTGGCCCCTGCATCGAGATGCGGGGGCTTTTTTGTTGTCGAAATCAAATGAACAAGCATCCACAGCGCAAAACTACATTCTTCCCGCAGACCTCGGAGACGCCCGAATTCGTCTGTCCCAAAGGCGTCTGGTCGAGCTCCGACCAAACGCGTTTCATGTCCGCTACACGCAGCTTGAAAGCCGCGTCGAATCCACTACTTGCAGCCAGCCAGCACCGAAGGAGAACCTCGTGACACCCGTCAATCCCAAGTTGAAGAATCGCATCGGCGAATCGCTTTCCGGAGCCCAAATTATCTGGGAAGCACTCGTACGCGAGGGGGTCGAGGTCTGCTTCGGATATCCGGGCGGCGCGATCATGCCGGCGTACGACGCCATGATCCAGTACCCGATCCACCACGTGCTCACGCGCCATGAGCAAGGCGCCTCGCACATGGCGGACGGCTACGCGCGGGCATCCGGGGAAGTCGGCGTCTGCATCGCGACTTCAGGCCCGGGCGCGACTAACCTGATCACGGGTATCGCCACGGCAATGCTGGACTCGATTCCCATGGTCTGCATCACCGGCCAGGTCCCTTCTGCGCTCATCGGTAGCGATGCGTTTCAGGAAACCGACATCACGGGCTGCACCATCCCGGTTACCAAGCACAACTACCTCGTGACTCGACCGGAGCAAATCGCACCAACCATTCGCGAGGCGTTCTACGTCGCACGCTCGGGTCGCCCGGGTCCGGTGCTCGTCGACATCACCAAGGACGCGCAACAGCAAAGCTGTACGTTCGAGTGGGACGACGACGAGATCGTGCTGCCAGGCTACCTGCCCGACTATGCCCCACTCTCGGAACAGCTCGAGGAGGCAGTCGAGCTGATCAAGGCATCCAAGCGACCGATTCTGTTCTCCGGACACGGCATCATCAAATCGCAAGCGACCGAAACCCTGAAGGAGTTCGTGGAGAAGACCAACATCCCGGTGGCCTGCACCTTGCTCGGCCTCGGCGGCTTCCCTGCGACCCACCCTCGCAACCTCGGGATGATGGGAATGCACGGTGAGACCTGGGTGAACAAGGCCATTCAGGACGCAGATTTGATCATCGCGGCCGGCATGCGATTCGACGACCGCGTGACTGGCAACCTCAAGACCTACGCCCAGAACGCGAAGAAGATCCACATCGAGCTCGACCCTGCGGAAATCAACAAGAACGTCCGGGTCGAGGTTCCGATCGTCGGAGACGTCGGCGCGGTTCTAAGGGAGCTTCTCCCGCACGTCGAGCAAACTGACCGATCGGAGTGGCTCGAATACATCGATGAGCTCAAAGGCGATTCCGCGGTTCGTGACATCAAGAACCTGCCGGACTTGGGCAAGCTCTACGCTGCACACGTGATTCACGACATCTACCGCTTCACCGAGGGCAAGGCGCTCGTCGTAACGGACGTGGGGCAGCACCAGATGTGGGAAGCCCAATACTACAAGCACGACTACGCACGAAAGCTGCTCACCTCTGGCGGTCTCGGAACGATGGGCTTTGCGCTGCCTGCGGGCATCGGCGCCAAGTTCGCGCAGCCGGACGACTCGGTGTGGGTCATCTGCGGCGACGGGGGTTTCCAGATGACGCAGGCCGAGCTCTCCACCTGCGCACAGGAAGGCATCAAGGTCAACGTCGCCATCATCAACAACGGCTTTCTTGGCATGGTGCGGCAGTGGCAGCAGTTCTTCTTCGGCGGCCGCTACGTCGCCACGCCCCTGCTGAGCCCGGATTTCGTCAAGATCGCGGAGGCCCACAGCTTGACCGGCATACGCGTCGAACAGCGCTCGGAGGTCGAAGAGGCGGTTCGCCTAGCCGAGGCCACCGAGGGGACCGTCGTCATCGACTTCCGCGTCGAGCAGGAAGACGCCGTCTACCCGATGGTGCCGGCCGGCGCGAACCTCCACGACATGATTCAGCGACCCGCGCCCGCGAACCAGGAGCACAACCCGATCTTCGAGACAGGGAAGGACGACTGATGAGCCAGTCCGTCAAACGCACCTTCGCGGTCTTCGTGGAAGACAAGCCAGGCGTGCTCAATCGCGTCGCTTCGTTGTTCCGCCGCCGAAGCTACAACATCGATTCTCTCAACGTCGGCACCACCCATGAGCCAGGTGTCTCCCGCATGACGATCGTTTGCGACGCGGACACCGACAAGGCCCGTCGCATCGAAGCCAACCTCTACAAGATGGTCAACGTCTTGTGGGTGGACGACATAACCCACAAGCAGACGATCGATCGCGTGCTCGCGTTGATCAAGGTCAACTGCAACCGCGAACAGCGCGACGAGGTCCTGAAGATCTGCGAAGTCTATCGCGCCCGCGCTATCGATATGTCTACCGACCGCATCACCATCGAAATCACAGGACCACGAGACAAGGTCGAAGGCCTCGTCTCCGTTCTTAGACCCTTTGGCATTTTGGAGTTGGTCCAGACCGGCACCGTCGCGATGACCCGTGGCGTGGAAAAGCACGACCTCGCCCACCCCACCGTGCCGGCCTCCCGCAACGACGCGGCCTAACCCCTTTTGGAGAAGTAGAGAGACACATGACCCAGATTCGCTATGAAAAAGACGCCGACCTCTCGTTGATTCGAGACAAGAAGGTGGCGATCATCGGCTACGGCTCTCAGGGCCACGCCCATTCGCTGAACTTGAAAGAGAGCGGCGTCGACGTTCGCGTTGGGCTTCAGGAAGGCAGCAAGAGCCGGGCGAAGGCCGAGGCGGCCGGGCTCGCGGTCAAGTCGGTGAGCGACGCGGCGAAGGAAGCCGACGTCATCATGATCCTTGCGCCCGATACAGCGCAGCCGGCGATCTATGAAGAGCACATCGCGCCCAATCTCGAGGCGGGCAATATGCTGATGTTCGCGCACGGATTCAACATCCGGTACGGCACAATCGAGCCGCCGAAGGATGTGGATGTCGCGATGGTGGCCCCGAAGAGCCCAGGGCACCGCGTGCGCGAGACGTACCAAGAAGGAGGCGGCGTGCCAGCGCTTCTCGCAGTTCATCAGGACGCAACGGGCCAGGCCGATGCGGTGGGGATGTCGTACGCCGCCGGGATCGGATGCGCGCGCGCGGGAGTGTTGACGACGACCTTCAAAGAGGAGACCGAGACGGATCTCTTCGGCGAGCAGGCCGTGCTTTGCGGCGGCGCATCGGAGCTGGTCAAGGCGGGCTTCGAGACCTTGGTCGAGGCGGGTTACCAACCGGAGCTCGCGTACTTCGAGTGCCTCCACGAGCTGAAGCTCATCGTCGACCTCATGTACCGGGGCGGTCTCAACTACATGCGCTACTCGGTGTCGAACACCGCCGAGTGGGGCGACTACGTGAGCGGTCCTCGCGTCGTCGGCGAGGAAAGCAAAAAGGCGATGAAGCAGGTGCTCACCGAGATTCAGGATGGCACCTTTGCAAAGCGCTGGATTGACGAGAATAAGAAAGGCCGGCCGGAATTCAACCGCATCCGCCGCGCTGAGCAGGAACAGCCGATCGAGCAGGTCGGCGCGAAGCTTCGGTCGATGATGCCTTTCGTCGACCCGGTAGAAATCAAACAGGGAGAGTAAGCAGGCGCCGCCTAGCTGCGGCGTCGGGAGAATGAGTCATGCAACCTGATCACGTACGGATCTTCGATACGACTCTCCGCGATGGAGAGCAATCACCTGGCGCGACGATGACCTCGTCGGAGAAGCTAGAGGTGGCGAAGACCCTATCGCGGCTGGGCGTAGACATCATCGAGGCCGGTTTCGCGGCGGCCTCTCCCGATGACCTGCGGGCGGTCAAGACCATCGCGGAGGCCGTCGGCGTCACAGGGGTCGAAGGGCGCCCGGTGTCGGAGCCACCTACGATCTGTAGCCTCGCACGGGCACATAAATCGGACATCGACAAGGCCGCCGAGGCGATCGCACCGGCAAAACACGGACGCATCCACACGTTCCTCGCCACCTCACCGATTCATCGAGAACACAAGCTGCGCATGACACGCGCGGAGGTGCTCGCGAAGATCACGGAAATGGTCTCCTACGCGCGCACGTTCACGGAGGACATCGAGTTTAGCCCTGAAGATGCGGGCCGGACCGAAATGGACTTCATGTACGAGGCGCTTCAGGCGGCCATCGAGGCAGGCGCGCGGACGCTCAACATCCCGGACACGGTGGGGTACACAATCCCCAACGAGTTCGGCGAGCGCATCGCGATGATTCGGGAGAACGTGCCCGGCATCGAGAACGCCGTGATCAGCGTCCACTGCCACAACGATCTCGGCTTGGCAGTGGCCAACAGCTTGTGCGCCGTCCAAAACGGCGCGCGGCAGGTCGAAGTGGCGGTGAACGGCATCGGGGAACGCGCGGGCAACGCGTCCCTCGAAGAGGTCGTCATGGCGCTTCACGTGCGGCGCGACCTCTACCACATCACCACCAACATCGACACGACTCAGCTCACACGAGCGAGCCGACTGGTCAGCAAAGTTACAGGCATGGTCGTGCAGCCGAACAAGGCCATCGTGGGCGCCAACGCGTTTGCGCACGAGGCCGGCATTCATCAGGACGGCATGCTCAAGCACGAAGAGACGTATGAGATCATGCGTCCCGAAACCGTCGGCGCAGGAAAGACCCAGCTCGTCCTCGGGAAACACTCCGGTCGGCACGCGTTTGCCAACCGGTTGGCGGAGCTCGGCTATCCGGCCTCAGGCGACGGTCTCGACAAGGCGTTCGCGCGCTTCAAGAAGCTTGCCGACAAGAAAAAGCACATCACCGACGCGGACCTGGTCGCCCTCGTGAGCGACGAGCTCCACCAGCCCAAGGAGTACTGGCGGCTCGAAAAGATCCAGGTCGGTTGCGGCACGGGCATGCCGACGGCGACGGTGCAGCTCACCGGGCCGGACGGCCGAACTCAGGTCGCCGCCGAGGTCGGGACCGGCCCCGTCGACGCGGTGTACAAAGCCGTTCAATCGCTCGTGCACGTGCCCTGCACGCTGCTCGAGTACACCGTACAGTCGGTGACCGAGGGCATCGACGCGCTCGGCGAGGTGAGCGTCCGCGTAGCACCGGAAGACGGTGAGCAATCCCCTGACAAGCTCAACCCGCAGTACCAGCATTCGCGCGCGCGAGTGTTCCACGGCCACGGCGCACACACGGACGTCATCGTCGCTAGTGCGAAGGCCTACGTCGCGGCGATCAACCGCATCCTCGCAATCAGAGAAGCACAGCAGGACAACAAGGCAGCCGGGAGTGCTGCATAGCGAGAACCATGGAACCAAGAACACTATTTCAAAAGGTGTGGGACGACCACGTCGTCGTACAGGAGCCGGACCGACCCGCGGTCCTCTACATCGATCTTCATCTCATCCATGAGGTGACGTCGCCTCAGGCATTCACCGGCCTACGGGAGCGCGGCATCACGGTGCGCCGTCCCGATAAGACGGTAGCGACGATGGACCATTCGACGCCGACCGACCCGAGGGCGCTGAACGTCATCGACGACCAGGCCAGGGTGCAACTCGGGATGCTCGAGAGCAACTGCGAGGAGTTCGGCATCACCTGCTACCCGCTCGGCGACAGCCGAAATGGGATCGTTCACGTGATCGGACCCGAGCGCGGGTTCACTCAGCCTGGCAAAACGATTGTGTGCGGTGACAGCCATACATCCACGCACGGGGCGTTCGGGGCGCTCGCGTTCGGAATCGGCACGAGCGAGGTCGAGCATGTGCTCGCCACCCAGTGCCTCCTGCAGCGCAAGCCGAAGACACTCGAAGTTCGGGTCGACGGAACGCTCATGCCAGGCGTCACGGCGAAGGACATCATCCTCGCGCTATGCGCGAAGATTGGCACCGGTGGCGCCACTGGGTACGTCATCGAGTACACCGGCTCGGCCATCGAGAGCCTCGACATGGATGGCCGCATGACCGTCTGCAACATGAGCATCGAGGCGGGTGCACGTGCCGGCATGATTGCGCCGGACGAGGCGGCGTTCGCATACCTCGAGGGGCGCGAATTCGCTCCGAAAGGAGCCGACTGGGACGCCGCGCTCGAACGCTGGAAGCAACTTCGAACCGACGAGGGAGCGACCTACGACAAGAGCGTGACCATCGACGCGAACACGCTCGGGCCGATGATCACGTACGGAACGAACCCCGGGATGGGAATGCAGATCAGCGAATCCATGCCGACCGCTGACTCGTTCGACGACGGCTCGCAGAAGGCCGCGTACGAAAAGGCCATGCGCTACATGGACCTCGAACCTGGTAAGCCCTTGGCCGGACAGAAGGTCGACGTCGTCTTCATCGGCTCATGCACCAACTCACGGATCAGCGATCTACGCATGGCGGCCGGGATCTTCAGCGGTCGGAAGGTCGCGGATGGCGTGCGCACGCTGGTAGTTCCAGGGTCGCACGACATAAAGAAGCAAGCCGAGGCCGAAGGGCTCGACCAAATCTTCACGGAAGCCGGTGCGGAGTGGCGCGAGCCGGGCTGCTCGATGTGCATCGCCATGAACGGCGACAACCTCGAGCCCGGCCAGTACGCCGTGAGCACCTCGAACCGCAACTTCGAAGGCCGGCAAGGTAAGGGTGGCCGCACCTTCCTCGCATCTCCGCTGACGGCCGCTGCGGCCGCCATCACAGGCCAGGTCACCGACCCGCGGAGCTTGCTCCTTTCTTGAAAGGCTGAGTCATGGCGAAATTCACGACACTGACATCACATGCGGTCCCCCTCCCCGCCGAGAACGTCGACACGGATCAGATCATCCCGGCTCGATTTCTCAAGGTGACGGACAAGCACGGCCTCGGCGACAGCCTCTTCTGCGACTGGCGCTATCTAAAAGACGGCTCGCCGAACCCTGACTTCGTGCTCAACGAGCCGGCGTCACAGGGCGCGCAGATCCTCATCGCCGGGGACAACTTCGGAAGCGGTTCGTCCCGCGAGCATGCGCCCTGGGCACTGGTCGGGTGGGGCTTCCGCGCCATCATCTCTACGGGCTTTGCCGACATCTTCAAGAGCAACTCCTTGAAGAACGGCCTATTGCCGGTCGAAGTGACCCGTGAGGTGTACCAACGCCTCATGGAGGCTGTGCTGCTCGATCGAACGACGCGAATCACAATCGACCTTTCGACCCAATCGGTCACCGGGCTCGGCTCGCTCGAAGCAACCTTCCCGATCGACGCGTTCTCGAAGCACTGCCTGCTCGAGGGGATCGACCAACTCGGGTACCTCCTTTCATTCGACGAACAGATCACCAACTATGAGCAGCAACGGACATAGCGGCTCAGGCCCGGTCGTAGAGGTCTACGACACCACGCTGCGTGACGGTACGCAGATGGAAGGGATGAGCTTGTCCTGCGATGACAAGCTGCGCATCGCGGAGCGCTTGGACGTGCTCGGGGTCGATTTCATCGAAGGTGGCTGGCCCGGCTCGAACCCGAAGGACGTCGAGTTCTTCGAGCGCGCGAAAGACGCCACCTGGAAGAACGCCACCATCGCGGCGTTTGGATCGACGTGCCGGGCAGAGCTTCGGGCCGAAGACGATCAGCAGCTGAAGACCTTGCTGGATGCGGAGACCCCGGTCTGCACCATCTTCGGCAAGACGTGGAACATGCACGTCACCGAGGTGCTGCGCACGAGCCTCGAAGAGAACCTCCGGATGGTCGAGGAGAGCGTCGCATTCCTCTACGGCAGCGACCGCAGGGTCATCTACGACGCTGAGCACTTCTTCGATGGCTACAAAGCGGACTCAGAGTACGCGCTCGAGACCTTGCGGGCTGCCGCACGAGGGGGAGCCGAGACACTCGTGCTTTGCGACACCAACGGCGGCTCCATGCCCTGGGAGATCGAGGCGATGATTCAGGCGGTTCGAACCGCTCTCCCCGAAGCCCAGATTGGCATTCACGCCCACAACGACGGAGAGTGCGGCGTGGCAAACTCCGTCATGGCCGTGCGAGCCGGGGCGCGCCACGTGCAGGGCACCATCAACGGCTATGGCGAACGATGTGGCAACGCGAACCTCTGCTCCATTCTTCCCGACGTCGAGGTCAAGCTCGGCCTGCAGTGCGTGCCCAACGGAGGGCTCGCAAAACTCTACGACTTGTCGCACTTCGTCGCAGAGATCGCGAACTTGAGCCCCAACGATCACGCAGCCTACGTGGGACGGAGCGCGTTTGCCCACAAGGGTGGCATACATGTCTCCGCCATTCGACGGCACCCCGAGTCGTACGAGCACATCAATCCGACCCTCGTTGGCAATGAGTCGCGTGTCGTGGTGAGCGAGCTCTCAGGGCGCAGCAACGTGCTCAGCAAGGCCGAGGAGCTCGGACTCGAAGTTAGCGCGGCGCACGGCGGCCAGGTCCTCGAGAAGATTAAGGCGCTCGAGGCCAAAGGCTTCGCCTACGAAGCTGCCGAGGCATCGGTCGCACTGCTGATGGCCCGACAACAGCCCGACTACCAGCCGCCCTTCGAGGTGCTTCACTTCCAGGCGGGCGTCGGGCGCCGCGACGGCGGCGGCATGTTCGCCGAGGCAACCGTGAAGGTCCGCATCGGCGACGAGATCGTACACACCGCCGGCGAGGGCAATGGGCCGGTGAGCGCGCTTGACTCTGCGCTCCGGAAGGCCCTCCAGCCGTTCTTCCCGGAGGTCGGGAACATCCAGCTCAGCGACTATAAGGTGCGCATCCTCGACGGACGTAGTGGAACGGGCGCGACGACCCGCGTTCTCATCGACAGCCAATCCCTTTACGACTCGTGGAGCACCGTGGGCGCGTCGAGCAACATCATCGAGGCTTCACTTCAAGCGCTCATCGACAGCATCGAATACGGACTCACGCTGCAGCGCGCGACCACAGCAAAGCAATCAGAGGCAAACGTCAGATGAAAGCAAAGATCACACTCCTGCCCGGTGACGGCATCGGACCCGAGATCGTGGACGCGACCCGTCAGGTCCTCGAGACGGTCGCGGGAAAGTCCGGGCACAGCTTCGCCTTTTCGACACACCTCATCGGGGGCATCGCCATCGACGAGACGGGCGTGCCGCTCCCGGACGACACGATCGTCGCCTGTCGCAGCGCGGACGCGGTGCTCTTGGGTGCGGTCGGCGGCCCCAAGTGGGACGATCCGACCGCCGAGGTTCGCCCGGAGCAAGGCCTGCTAGGGATGCGAAAAGCGCTCAAGCTGTTTGCGAACGTCCGACCGGTGAAGCTCTATCGTGGGCTCGAGGCAGCCTCCCCGCTCAAGGCAGAGCGGCTGCGCGGCGTTGACCTGGTCTTCATTCGCGAGCTCACCGGTGGCATCTACTTCGGCCAGCCGAAGGGCAAAGAGACCAGGAATGGGCTCAGAACCGGCTTCGATACCATGGTGTACGACGAGAACGAGATTCGCCGAATCGTCGAGCTCGCTTTCGACGTCGCTAGAAAGCGTGGCAAGCGCGTGACGTCGATCGACAAAGCGAACGTGCTCCAGACGATGCAGGTGTGGCGTGAAGTCGCGACAGAGGTTGGGAAGGCGAACCCCGACGTGCAACTCGAGCACCAACTCGTGGACTCCGCAGCCATGCGCCTCGTCACGGACCCTTCATCATTCGACGTGATCGTGAGCGGCAACATGTTTGGCGACATTCTCTCGGATGAAGGCGCTGTGCTAACCGGGTCGCTCGGTCTTCTCCCGAGTGCATCGCTCGGGGAGGGAACGCTCGGCGTATATGAGCCAATCCATGGTTCTGCGCCGGACATTGCCGGGCGCGGGGTCGCAAATCCGCTTGGAACGATCCTCAGCGCCGCAATGCTGCTTCGCCACAGCCTCGACCTCGACAACGACGCGAAACGAATCGAAGACGCCGTTCAGAAGGTGCTCGACAGCGGTCTCCGTACGGCCGACCTAGGCGGAGGAGCGAGCGCCCTTGGTACCACCCAGATGGCCCAGGCCGTCATGGCCGCCATCGAAGGCGCCTAAAGAAAGGAACGCGATGCCCCGCAAACGCGTCAGCAGGCTTTTTGACCTGAAGGAAGACGAGCACGGAAGGAAGTACATGGAGGTCTACCTCGACGGCATCGCGCTCTTGCGTCTGGTGTTGTCGAACAAAGGGACGGCCTTCAGCTACGAGGAGCGGGTAGCGCTTCGCCTTGGCGGGCTCTTGCCTCCGCAATACAACACACTCGAGCAACAGATCGATCGCGTGTACGAAGGGTTCGTCCAGGCGCCGACGGACATCGACAAGTACCAGTACCTCCGCGCAGTGCAGGAGCGCCAAGAGATCCTATTCTACGCGCTGCTCGAGAAGCACCTCGATGAGATGTTGCCCATCGTCTACACACCGACCGTTGGCGCGGCGGTGCAGCAGTTCAGTGCCCTCTATCAGAACCCTCGCGGCCTTTCGTTCTCGCCGCTCAACATCGATCGCGCGGACCAGACACTCGGCTGTTACCCGATGGAAGACGTGCGGATGATCGTCGCCACGGACTCATCGGCGATTCTAGGGATTGGCGATCAGGGCTACGGAGGTCTGGCGATTCCCATCGGCAAGATGGCGCTCTACACCGTCGCGGGCGGAGTAAGTCCCTTCCACACGATGCCCGTCGCTCTCGATGTCGGCACGGACCGGATGGACCTCATCAACGACGCCAACTACCTCGGCGTCCGCCAGAAGCGTCTTCGTGGCGAGGACTACTACAAGTTCCTCGACACCTTCGTCGACGCGGTGTGGAGCCGCTGGCCAGACGCGGTGATTCAATGGGAGGACCTTTCGAAGACCGCCGCGTTCACCGTGCTCGAGCGATACCGTGACAGGGGCCCATCGTTCAATGACGACATCCAGGGGACTGGCGCGGTGGCGCTCTCCGGCATCCTCGCGGCATGTCATCTCCGCAAGGAAAGTCTCACGGACGAGGTGTTCGTGATCCACGGCGCCGGCGCGGGCGGCGTCGGAGTTGCTTGGGCGATTCGCGAGGGCCTGGTACGAGCCGGGTTGAGCCGCGAGGATGCGCAAGCGCGGGTGTTCGTGCTCGACTCGCGTGGACTCCTTCTGAAGGACCGCGACATGGAAGCCTACAAGATGGGCTTCGCGCAGGAGCGTGCCGCAATCGAGGGCTGGGAGTTCGAGGGAGATGCCCCGGACCTCGTCGAGACGATCAAGAACGCGGGGGCAACCGTGCTTCTCGGTCTCTCGGGCCGGCCTGGCGCCTTTGACGAGCCGGTGGTCCGCCAGATGGCAGAGAACCACAAGTGGCCGATCATCTTCCCGCTCTCGAACCCCACGAACTCGGCGGAAGCCGTGCCGGTAGACATCTTTCGTTGGACGGACGGACAAGCGATCGTCGCGACCGGCAGCCCGTTCGAACCAGTGATGATGGGCGGGGTCACTCACCCAATTGGTCAGGGCAACAACGCGTTCATCTTCCCGGGACTCGGCTTCGGCGCCATCTTGAGCGACGCGAAGTCGATTACGGACAACATGGTGCTCGAGGCCTCGCAAGCGCTCGCCGACTACAGCATCGAGAAGTACGTCGAGGGCGGGCTGATCTATCCCCCGGTGAGCGACCTCCAAGAAACGTCTATCCGCGTAGCGACACGAGTGGTCCAGCAGGCCATCAAAGATGGCGTGGCTCGCCGGGAGAACATCCCAGAGGACATCGAGGCATTCGTGCGGGACCGCTCCTGGCACCCCACCTACCTCCCCTTCGTCCGCGGCCACTTGGACTAGGGACACGCTCCCTCTCCAAAACACTAACCATTCCGTGCTGTTCTAGACCAAACCGCGAAAACTCACCGTGCCGTGCTGCGATCCGGCCGCTCGAAACGCTTGAGGTCCTCGGCTGGCTTGGGATCCCCGCACACATCGGACCAGTCGTCGCGCGCTCGATAGTGCTCGAACGAATCGAGGTAGGCCGTCGCCCGCTCGGGCGGCGTGGCGCCAAGGGACAGGTACCAACTGCTCGGCGTCCAGAGCCGATTGATCAGGGGCTCTCCGCCGTCGACACCAGCATGGAAGCAAAACGTCGACCAACGATAGGCGCTCGCATCATCGGAGACCCCTGCACGCACGGGGTTGAGCTCAATGTAGGTCGTCGTGACCACCATCTGCTCTTCCGTGGCGATCGGGATGCACCTGTAGCGCTCCTCGAAGAGCTTGCCGCTGGCTTGGCGGCTGCGGTTTCTGGATTGGGCGTAGGTTTGAGCGACGTTCTGAACGAATCGCGACAACTGCAGTTGCTCCTGGGCTGTTACGACGAGGTGCACGTGATTGCTCATCTGCATCGTCGTGTGGACCGGGACCCCCTGCCTTCGGCTTGCTTCGGTCAATCGGAAGAGGAAGAGCCGGTGCTCCCTTGGATACGAGAAGAGTCGCCGGCGGTTGTTGCCGCGGAGGATGAGGTGGTGTGGATGCCCGGGGAGAACTTGAAGCGATCGTGGTAGCCGAGGCATACCGTCATTGTCGGTCGCTCCTCCGCGAAGTTGCGTCTTCGCGGTTTGTTCTGCAACTCCCCGTTGACACTCGGTTTTTGGAGGGGGAGCATGTCCCCATGAGGATTGCGGTCGCGCTCTTCGAGCAGGTTACGGCACTTGATGCGATCGGGCCGTATGAAGTCTTGCAACGCTTGCCCGGTGCTGAGGTTTGTTTCGTGGGGCATCACAAAGGCGAGGTCCGCACCGACAACGGGTTCTTGGGGCTCACGGTCGACTACACGTTCGACGAGGTGCCAGAGCCCGAGATTGTTCTCGTCCCTGGCGGCTTTGGGACACGCACGCTCGTGCAGGACGTGGCCATACTCAACTGGATCCGCACGGCCCACGAAACGAGCCGGTTTACCACCTCGGTCTGCACTGGGTCACTGCTACTGGGTGCGGCTGGAGTGTTGGAGGGCCTGAAGGCGACCACGCACTTCGCGGCACGCCAGCTCCTGACAAAGTACGGCGCGACGCCGTCCGATCAACGGGTCGTCGAGGAAGGCAAGGTCATCACAGCGGCCGGTGTCTCGAGCGGCATCGACATGGCGCTTCTCCTCGCGGAGCGTGTTTCGGACGCCACGACGGCCAAGGCGCTTCAACTGGGGATCGAATACGACCCTCAACCCCCGCATGATGCCGGCGCGCTCCACAAGGTGGACGCAGCCGTGCTTCTCCGACTCCAGGAGCTCGCAAAGGACAAGCACTAGCCTACGGAACGGGTTTTCGCGTTTGGGTCTGCAAGTCCGCGTGATAGCGGCTGTTTTGAGTGGGGAGCGTGTCCCCTAGGAGAGGGCCCCGCCGTCGGCTCTGATCTCAGTACCGTTGATGTAGCGGGCGTCGTCCGAGGCGAGGAACGCGATGACCGAGGCGGCGTGCTTCGGTTTGGCAAAGCCGACGAAGGGCATGGCGCCTTTCAACAGCTCCATGTCGGCGCCTTCCGGGGCCTTGAAGTCACCGTGGAGTGAGGTCGCGATCCCTCCCGGAACAACGCAGTTCGCTCTCAGGCCCTGCTTCACGTACTCCTGGTAGAGCGCGCGGGTCATCGAGAGAATGCCGCCCTTCGAGGCCGCATAGGCGCTCATCCAAGGGTGGCTCCCGAGCGCCGACGTGCTCGAGCAATTGACGATCGCGCTGAAACGGTTCTTCAAGAGATGTGGTAGCGAGGCGTGGTTCACATAGAACGTGCCATTGAGGTTGATGTCGATGATCTGGTGCCATTGCTCGAACGACATCTCGTGCGTGTGATACGTACGCAAGATGCCGGCGCAGTGGACGAGCGTGTCGAAGCCACCCATGTCCTCTGCGGCCCGATCGATCACCTTCTTCACACCAGCCCCGTCGGTGACGTTGCACTCGTAGACCCACGCCTTCACGCCTTGCGCCTCGACGAGCTGCTTCGTCGTCGCAAGCCCCTCGGCGTTGATGTCGATGAGCGCGCAATTGCCGCCCTCTTCCGCGATGCGCTGCGCCGAGGCCTGGCCGATGCCCGCCGCCGCGCCGGTGATCACAACGTTCTTTCCTTCAAACCTTTTCATCGTGTTTCTCGCTCTTCCATAGTCATCTAGTAGCCGTGGAGCTCCGCCCAGCGCTGCCGGTGTTGCGAAGGCTTCCCAAAAGTCATGTAGGCCGCGTGGGCGCGCTTCATATAGAAGCCGATGTCGTGCTCATCGGTCACGCCGATCCCGCCGTGCATCTGGATCGCTTCTTTGGCCGCGTGAAGGAAGGTCTCGGACGCCATCGCATTCGCCAAGGCTGTGAGCCTCGGCACATCGTCCGGTGCGTCATCTATCGCGCGGGCGGCAGCGAGAACCACCGAGCGCGTGAGCGCTATCTCGGTAAAGACCGAAACGGCGCGGTGTTGGAGCGCCTGGAAAGAGCCGATGGGGACGCCGAACTGCTCGCGGTCCTTGATGTACTCGATGGTGTCCGCGAATGCCTGCTCGGCGCCACCGAGCATCTGGGCAGCCATGCCCGCGGATGCCCGCTCGATCACGGCCTCGAGCAACGCAGCACCTGCGTCGACGTCGCCTACGACCGCCTCGGCGCCGACCCGGACCCCTCGGAGAGCCACGACCGCGGCACCCAGGCCATCGATGCGGTGCTGACGCGTGATCGACACGCCCCCTTCCAACGGGTCGACGAGAAACAGGGTCGTGCGGCAATCAGAGGTCGCCGCGGACACGATGAGCCGATCGGCAACGTGAGCGTCGAGCACTTGGAGCTTCTCTCCGCTCAGCTCGAAAGCGTCGCCGGCCCTGGTCGCGACGAGCGGCAAGCCCGCCTCCTCGTACCCGAGCGCCAGCAGAGTTTCCCCCGCCGCAACACCGGGAAGCAGGGTGCTCTTCTGCTCCGGGGTTCCGCCCAAGAGGAGCGCTTGCGTCCCGAGCAGCAAGGTCGAAATGAACGGTTCCGGCATCAGCTCGCGCCCGCTCTGCTCGAGCACGACACACAAATCGAAGAAGCCGAGGCCAAGGCCGTCGTACTCCTCGGGGATTTGGAGCCCAAGCCAACCAAGCTCCGCCATCTCGTGCCAGAGGTCGCGCGAGAACCCGAGCTCGTCCTCTGAATCGCGAAACGTGCGAATTCTCGCAGCTGGCGCGCGCGCTCGGATGAATTCGTGCGCCGTCTTCGAGAGCATCTTCTGCTCGTCGTTCAGGAGAAGCGACGGCGCTCGATACCCGCTCATTTCTTCCCCTCCGGAAGCCCGAGAACGCGCTTCGACACGATGTTCTTCTGGATCTCGGACGACCCGCCTTCGATCGTGTTCGCACGCGATCGCAACCAGTCGCGCGTGTACTGCAAATCCTCTGGGTCGAAGCCGTCTCCATCCCAGCCGAGCCCCTGAATTCCCGCCACTTTCATGCCTAGCTCGAAGCGTTGCTGCTTGAGCTCCGTCCCAACGATCTTGGTGATCGAGCCCTCCGGTCCGGGGGTTCCGCTCGCGGCACTCTGTTGAATGCGGGCGAGCGTCAAATGGAACGCCTCCTCGCGCATTCCCATCGCCGCGACTTCATCGCGAAACAACGGGTCCGGGAGCGGCCCCTCGGGCGCGTCCATGTGCCTGCGCGCCCGACCGAGCACCTCGCGCTGCGCAGACCCAGGCTGCCGCGCGATCGAGCGACTGATCGACGATCGTTCGTGCCCGAGAATCGCCTTCGCGATCGTCCAGCCCTCGTTCTCCTTGCCGACGAGATTGGCCGCCGGCACGCGAGCATTCTCGAAGAAGGTCTCGCAGAACGGCGAATAGCCGCTGATCAAATCTATTCGCCGGATACTAATCCCCGGCGTGTCGAGGTCGGCCAAGATGACAGAGATCCCGACTTGCTTCTTGGGCGCGTTCGGATCCGTGCGAGTCAAGCAGTAGATCCAGTCGCTTAGGTTGGCGTGCGAGGTCCAGATCTTCTGGCCGTTCAAGACATAAGCATCCCCATCGCGCTCCGCCTTGAGTTGTAGATTGGCGAGGTCGGACCCGGCATTTGGCTCCGAGTAGCCCTGACACCAACGTACCTCACCACGAACGATGCCCGGCAGGTGCTGGGCACGCTGCGCGTCGTTGCCGTACTCGAGGAGCACCGGCCCGAACATGCAGAGCCCCTGCCCTGCGACCGGCCTCGGAACTCCTATCGCCTTCATCTCGGTGTGAATGATGTCTTCTTGAGCGCGGCTCAGGCCGCCGCCACCATATTCGGCTGGCCAGCTCGGTGCAGTCCAGCCGTGGTCGATACCTCGGTCGCGCCAGCGAAGGATCTCCGGGTCGGTCTCTTCGCACTTCGACCCGCCCCAGTAGCCGTCGAACGGACCGCTCCCGCTCGTGCCCCAAAGCGACTTCGGCGCGTTCTCCCGAACCCATGCGCGTGCCTCTTCGCGAAATGCACCAAGCTCGCTCACGTGCTCACTCCGCGGCTCCGGCCTTCTTCATGTCGAGCGCCACGTCTTCGATCATGTCTTCCTGCCCGCCAACGGTCTTCATCCGGCCGAGCTCGACGAGGATATCTGTCGACTTCAGGCCGTACTTCTCAGCGGCGCGCTTCGCGAACAGGAGGAACGACGAGTAGACGCCGGCGTACCCAAGCGTCAGAGAATCGCGATCGACCCGAACCTTGTGAGTCATCATGGGGTAGACGATGTCTTCGGCGACATCCATCAGCTTCCACATATCGACGCCCGTCTCGACGCCCATACGATGAAGGACGGCGACGAACACCTCGAGCGGCGTGTTGCCGGCTCCGGCCCCCATCCCCGCGACCGAACCATCGATACGAACAGCGCCCGCCTCCACAGCGGCGAGCGAGTTGGCGATGCCCATGTGCATGTTGTGGTGCCCATGGAATCCGACTTCGACATCTTCGTCGAGCTTCTCCCGGAGGAGGCCGACTCTCGCGGTCACGTGGTCCGGGAGCATGTACCCCGCTGAATCCGTGATGTAGAGGCAGTTCGCCCCGTAGCCCTGCATGAGCTTTGCCTGCTCGAGGAGCTCCTCTGGAGAGATCATGTGGGCCATCATCAGAAAGCCCACGGTGTCCATCTCCATCTTGGCGCCGAGCACGATGTGCTGCTCGGAGACGTCGGCCTCGGTGCAGTGGGTGGCAACGCGGATCGTATGCACCCCGCAATCATGGGCCATACGCAAATGGTCGACGGTTCCGATGCCGGGGAGAAGGAGCGCCGAGATCTTCGCGCTCTTCATCTTGGGCACGACCGCCCGGAGGTACTCCTCGTCCGTGGCGGCGGGGAAACCGTAGTTGACCGACGCACCTCCGAGGCCATCACCATGGGTGACCTCGATCAGCGGGACGCCGGCCTCGTCGAGCGCAGTCGCTACCTGAACCATTTGGTCCGGTGTGAGCTGATGGCGCTGGGGATGCATCCCATCGCGGAGGCTCATGTCGTGGAGAATGACCTTCTTTCCCTCGAGATTCATGCTGCCTCCGCGCGCTGGATTTCCTCAGCGATCAGCTCCGCCGTTCGAAGGCCTGCCGCCGTCATGATGTCGAGATTCCCGGCGTACTTCGGCAGGAAGTCACCAAGGCCCTCGACCTCCATGAAGAACGAAACGCGGTTTCCGTCGAAGACGGGGCCGTTCTTGAGCGTGTACCCGGGGACATACTTCTGAACCTCGGCGATCATCCGCTGCGCAGATTCGATGATCTCCTGTTCCTTCGGGGCATCTACCGTGAGGCAGTGAATTGTGTCCCGCATGATGAGTGGGGGTTCGGCTGGGTTGATGATGATAATCGCTTTGCCGCGCTTTGCGCCCCCCACGATCTCGACACCTCTTGCGGTCGTACGCGTGAACTCGTCGATGTTCTTGCGGGTGCCGGGCCCGGCCGAACGAGACGACACGGTCGCGATGATCTCGCCGTACTCGACCGGCTGCACTCGGCTAACCGCTGCAACCATCGGAATCGTCGCCTGCCCGCCGCAGGTCACCATGTTCACGTTCTGCTCGCCCCGCCCCACCATCTCTTCGAGATTGACCGGCGGAACGCAGAAGGGGCCAATTGCCGCGGGCGTGAGGTCCACCATCTTCACGCCGTAGCTCGATACGAGGTCGTTGTTCGAGCGATGTACGTAGGCGCTCGTCGCGTCCCAGGCGATCTTCACGCCGTCGGCTTCGATGTGCGGCTCGAGGCCCTTCACGCCTTCAAAGGTCGTCTTGAGCCCGAGCTCCTTGGCGCGCTTGAGCCCTTCTGACTCGGGGTCGATGCCCACCATCCAAACCGGCTCGATGAGCTCGCTTCGAAGCGCCTTGTACAGCAGATCGGTGCCGATGTTGCCGGACCCGATGATCGCCGCCTTCACTTTCGTCGCCATCTTTTCCTACTCTCTAGGTGAACCGGACGGAGGCGGTTCCGATGCCTTCGACCTCGAGCTGCATCTCGTCACCCGCCACGACGGGCTCCAGAGGCACCAACGAGCCCGAGAGCACCACGTCCCCCGCATTCAAGGTGATCCCAAACTTCGACAGCGTGTTCGCCAGCCAGCTCACGCAGTTGAGCGGAGAGTCGAGCGCCGCGGAGCCCAATCCCTCACTCAAGGGCTCCCCGTTCTTGTAGACGCGCATCTTCAGGTTGGGGAAATCGAGCTCCTTTGCGTCTGCATGCTGATCCCCCAACACGAAGAGACCACAGCTCGCGTTGTCGGCGACAGTGTCTTGGATCTTCACCTTCCAGTCGTTCACGCGACTGTCGACTACCTCGAAGCACGCCATCACGTAGTCCGTCGCGTCCAGGACATCCTCGTTGGTGATGCCCGGCCCGTTGAGGTCTTTCTTGAGCATGAACGCGATCTCGCCTTCTGCCCGGGGCTGAATGAGCTGCTCGCTGATCGGCATCGGCCCGCCGTTCGGGTACATCATCGTGTCGGTGAGGTACCCGAAGTCGGGTTGAAAGACGCCGAGCATCTCCTGGACGGCAAGGCTAGTCACGCCGATCTTCTTGCCTACGATGGTTTCACCGTCGTCCTCGATGCGCCGGGTCACCATTCGCAGCGACACGTGATACGCGTCCTCAATCGTGATCTCCGGCCAGCGCTCCGTGAGCGGTCTCAGTGTGCGGCGCGCGCGCAGAGCATCGTAGAGCTCGTCTCCGAGCTCCTCGATCTTGTTTCTGCGCGCCACATCGTCCATGCCTTCCTAGATGAAGAAGTCAGTGTTCTTCTGCCCGAAAAGGACCCCACCCATGTTTGCCGCGGGCCCATCAGGACCGTTTGCGTGGTGGAGACGAATGGCGTGAGCATCTTGGAAGTGGCGGTTGATGGGATGGTCTTCAAATGCAGCGCGAGCCCCGCATGCCACGAACAGTTGCTCGACGACCTCGGTAGCAACGCGAACGGCTCGTGCGGAGTCGTTGCGAAAGTGGACCCGCCGTTCGAGCGGGATCTTCTCGCCACCTCTCAGATAGTCGAACATCTCGGTGAAGTTGCGGCGAAGCGTTAGCACCTCGCGGTCCAAGGTCGCAGTGGCTTCGGCGGCCACGAGACTATTCGTGAACGAGTCCTTCGCCTTGCCACCGGTTGCCTGTGAGACCTTCGTCTTCATGAAATCGACATACGAGTCGAGCGCACCGAACGCTGCGGCGACCGCTGGGGTCGACACGGAACGCACGTGAATTTGGCCAAACGGGTACTTGTACACCGGCGACGGATTGACTTCGTTGCCTGGGCTTTGCTGCCGAAAGCCATCGGAAAATTTGTGCATCCTGTGGTCCGGGACGAACGCACCATCGACGACGACGTCTTTGCTTCCGGATCCGCGAAGACCCGACGTGTGCCAATTGTCGATGATCTCGTAGTCCGCGCGTGGCACGAGGAAGGTGCGCATGTCGGGCGGTTTGCCTTCATCGGTCGGCACGAAGCCACCGAGGAAGACCCACTCGCAGTGATCACAACCGCTCGAGAACGACCACGTACCGCTCAGCTTGACTCCACCATCGACCCACTCTGTCTCCGCGACCGGCATGTAGGAAGATGAAATCAGTGTCGTCGGGTCGTCGCCCCACACTTCGTCTTGCGCCTTCGCATCGAAGAGCGCGAGCTGCCACGAGTGAACGTTGAGAACGCCGTAGACCCACGCACTCGATGCGCAGCCACGGCCAAGCTCGAGCTGGAGATCGAAGATGATCGACGGGTCCATCTCATAGCCGCCGAAGCGCTTCGGCTGTACGACCTTGAAGAAACCGAGGCGATGGAAATCTGCGATCGTCTCATCGGGCATTCGACGGAGCTCGGCCGTCTTCTTAGCGCGCTGCTGTAGAGTTGGGGCGAGATCGCGGGCGCGCTGAATCAGCTCTTCGCGAGTTGGGATGGGACTCTGATCTCCGTCCATTTTCCTGTCTCCGGGCGCCGTGGGCTCGCCAGCCAAAGCTGTTAGGTAGGTCATGTATTCACCGCTTTACTTATTGTAACCCACGAGCCATAAACTAGAACGTGTTCTAGCCTACAGACTGGGGCATGTCCAGCCGACTCGTGCCAGTATAGAGCCCGGCTCAGGCCCCTGAAAGGACACGATTTCATGCCGATACCGAATGGCCTCCGGGCCATCGACCTGATGATGAACATCCCAGACGGCGACCCCACCGCTTGGTACGAATTCATCAAGCCTCTGCTGCTCGACGAGGAGAGCCGCAAGGTCTTCACGATGCCGGCTCAGTACATGTTCAAGGACATCCCCGAGATCGGCGAGCAGAAGGACTATGTCCAGTACGCCATCAGCGAGATGGACAAATGGGGCATCGAGCGCTCCATGCTCGGGATCTCCGGGCCAAACTCGACGAACCTCGATGCTTGCAAGAAGTACCCCGACCGCTTCTTCCCATCGTATGGCGCGAATCCCAACAACGGCATGGAGGAGGTCCGGAAGATCCGACAACTCCACAAGGACCATGGCCTCAAGGCCGTGACCGGCTTCCCGTCCGGCCTCTGTCCGCAGGTGCCTCTGAACGACAAGAAGTACTACCCGATCTACGCGACCTGCGTTGACCTGGACATCCCCATCTGTCTCTGCGTCGGCGTCCCCGGCCCACGCATCCCGATGGAGCCGCAGAAGGTCGAGCATATCGACGAGGTCTGTTGGTTCTTCCCCGAGCTCAAGTTCGTGATGCGCCACGGCGGCGAGCCTTGGGTCGATCTCGCCGTGAAACTGATGCTCAAGTACCCGAACCTCTACTACAGCACGAGCGCCTTCGCGCCGAAGCACTACCCGAAAGCGATCATCCAGTACGCGAACACTCGAGGCGCCGACAAGATCATGTACGCTGGCTACTTCCCGATGGGCCTCTCGCTCGAGCGCATCTTCACCGACATGCAAGACGTCCCATTCAAGGACGAGGTCTGGCCGAAGTTCCTCCACGACAACGCCAAACGCGTCTTCAAGTTGGCTTAGCGGCGCAGTAGGAAGGCTTGGAAGGGGTAGCGGACGAAGTCGGGGGGGACTAGCTTCTTGGTGGCGTCTTCGATTCGGAAGCGGCTCCCCAGTCCTGGGTCGAGCTCGAACCCTCGGGCGTGCGTGGTGAAGAGGAGCTCTCCCCTTCTATCGAGGTTGCGCATGGCATGCTCGATGAGTGACTTGTGGTCTTTGTGGATGTTGAAGGCGCCCTTGCTCATCTTCGAGCGCGAGAACGTTGGCGGGTTGATGAAGATCCAATCGAAGCTGTTCCGGTTCTTCGCGATCCAGCGCGTGGCGTCGTCGCGAAAGAAACGATGCCTGTCTGGGTCTAGGCCATTGGCCTCGTAGTTTCTCTTGCCCCAGTCGAGGTACGTATTCGAAAGGTCGACGCTCGTGGTTTGCTTCGCTCCGCCCACGGCCGCCGCAACGCTGACCGAGCAGGTGTAGGCAAAGAGGTTGAGCATCCGCCGATCCTTGCATCGCTCGGCTGCATAAGCGCGGACTGTGCGGTGATCGAGAAAGAGCCCCGTATCGATGCGATCCTCGAGGTTCACGATGAAGCGGAGGTCTCCTTCGTTTACGACGACCTCGGACTCCTGTTCGGCGATGCGGGCGTATTGATCCCCTTGGTCGTGCTTTCGCCGGACCTTGACGACCAGATCCGCGGGTTCGATCCCGAGCGCCTCAGGGAGCGTCAGGAGGACGTCCTGGACACGCTGCTTGGCGTCTTCATCTTGTGCGTCGCGCTCTTTTTGGAAGACGTGCACGATCGCCTTCGACGGATACCTATCGACCGCTACGTTGTACTCCGGGATGTCGGCGTCGTACACGCGGTAGCACTCGACTCCGTTTCGCTTGGCCCAGCGGCTCCACTTCTTCGTGTTCTTCCTAACGCGGTTCGCGAACATCGCCGCTTTCTCGCTTGGCTTTCGCCAGGCCGGACCCTTGGGCGACTCACCCTTCGCGGCGCCGCGAACCGGGATCTCTGCGAGCCGGCACTCAATCGCGCCGTTGTAGAGGACGTGACGACGAGCGGGCTTCAGCCCGAGGTCCTTGATGTTCCCGGGCGTCGCGAGCACGTACGCCGTCCACCCGCCGAAGACCCGCTTCAAGACATCCCCGAGCGCTTGATAGAAGAGAAACATAGTTCCCTCGTCGCCGAGTCGATGGCCGTACGGGGGATTGCAAACGACGAGGCCAGCCCCGGCCGGCTTCTCCGCGTCCTCGAGCTCCCTCAGGGCGAGCGATACGTGCTGCTCGACGCCGGCAGCCCGAAGGTTCTCCCTCGCATTCGAAAGCGCGCTCTCCGACGCGTCGAGCCCAGAGATTGCGGCGGGGCATTCTGCCTTGCGCGAAGCCCGGGCATTCGCAAGCTCGTCCGCGAACGCCTTCGAGTCGTGTTGGAGCCACCTTTCGAACCCGAAGTGCTCGCGAATCAAGCCGGGTGCGCAGCTCGTCGCCATGAGGGCAGCCTCCACGAGAAACGTGCCCGACCCGCAGGTTGGATCCATCAGCGGAACCCCCTGGCTCGCGGCTTCGGGCCACTTGGCCAGATATAGAATCGCAGCCGCGAGGTTCTCTTTAAGCGGGGCCTTCCCGCCCGATTGCCGATAACCACGTCGATGAAGCGCCTCCCCCGAGAAGTCGAGAGCTAGCTCGTGGTTCTTCTCGCCGATGTGAAGGTGGAAGCGAAGCGCTGGGCTCCTCTTGTCGACGCTCGGCCGGGCACCCGAGCGTTCACGAAAGCTGTCGACGATCGCGTCCTTGGCTCGTTGGACCCAATAGTGCGAGGGAAAAGGGCTCTTGGGCGCCTGTGAGCTGCCGATGGCGAATGTCATCGAGGGGTCGAAATGCTTCCACCACTCGACTTCGCACAGGGCCTCGTAGAGCGCTCTGTCGTTCTCGGCCTCGATTTCGACGATGGGCAGCAACACCCGCGAGGCCACCCTCGACCAGAGGCAGAGCCGATAGCCCTCTTGCAAGGTTCCGCGCACGTGGACGGCGGTGGGCCGAACCTCGGCAACCTCGATGTCGAGCGCACGGACCTCCTCGGCCAACACATCCTCGCAACCCTTGGGGCAAGGGAGCACCCACCGAAATCGCTGCTGATCGGAAATAACCGCCACCTACGCTGCTAAGAGCAGCTGGGTCGCCTTGTCGGTGTCCGCCAAGACTTGCGGCGCATCATGCAAGCCACCGGCCCAGCCGACGAACGAAGCGAACCAGACGTTCTGAAGAATGGAAGCAATCGTGCGCTCCTTCTCGTCGGCATCTCCGCCCCATTCCGCGATGTCGTCTGCAGCCTCGCCACGAATCGCCGCCATGACCAACGCGGTAATCAGCGCGTGAAAGCTGGCCACGCGCTCGGTGATATTCGGATCGCCGGACGCAAGTGAGCGCACGAGGGCTTTGGCGAGGTTCGGACGGCGCAAGAGGCCCTTGGTCAGTGCGTTGAACACGAACCGGACTCGCTCGATCGGGTTGTCGCCGGGCACGGGCTTCTTCCCGATCCGCGCGAGGAGTTTTTCGCTCTCTTGTTCGAGAGCAGCAATGAGAATTTCCTCTTTGCTCGCGAACCGCTTGTAGACCGTGCCAAGCGCAACCTGTGCAGTCGCTGCAACATCTCGGAGCCTCACGGCCTGGTAGCCGTCGCGTTCCGCAAGTGCGACGGCAGTTTCCACGATGCGCTTGGCCCTGTCATCCATAGTCAATACCCGACCTCTGATTGGGGCATGTAGAACTTCTGGTACCACCTCCGCAGTGCACCTACGTCACCATCGCCATCACAGAGAATCGGCCGGCTCCGGTACTGCTTGTTCTCCCAGATCGCGATATCTTCTTTGAACCCGACGATGATGTTGTTGCGGTAGCCGCCCAGGAATTCTTCCTTGCCTCGCTTCACGTTGGAGACGTCGATCATCGCGCCGATGCGGACGTGGACGTTGTTCTTGTCTATGGGGGTATGACACAGGAGCATGATGTTCGGCAAAACGCTCTGCATCTCGGTGAGCATGTAGCCCGGCCCGTAGTAGGTGGACTCGAGCTCGAAGTGATCCTCTCCCCCGCCGCGCGGGTAGGCAACACCTTTGACGCGCTGAATACCGATGTGGTCCTTGAACTCGTTCCCGAATTCGTTCGCCCAAGTCCCGTGCACGGGGCCGAAGTGACCTTTGTCCGCGAGGTTCTCGACGATCTCTTTGGGGTGTGTCTTGATCTCAATCAACGCGGAGCCCCAATCGGTCCATGCGTCGGTGCCGTACTCCGGGATGTCGGGGATCTCCCAGGTTGGCTCTTCGCCCTCGACGTGAGCGTTCCAGAGGAAGATCAGCCCGTTGTGCTCCTGCACCAGGTTGTTCCTCACGCAGGCGCGAGGGGGAATGCGCTTGGCGTAAGGCACCTCGACACACTTGCCGCTCTCGTCGAATCGCCAAGCGTGAAACGGACACACGATGGACTCGCCGACAACCCTGCCACCGTGCCCGAGATGCGCACCGAGGTGCGGGCAAAACGCATCATGGACGACCGCCTTGCCGCTCTCGCTGCGGTAGAGGACCATCTCGCGACCGAAGTACTTGATCGGTCTGACGTCGCCGGGCGCGAGCTCGTTCGAGATGCCGATGACGAACCAACCGCGGGGATAGCCAGGAAAAAGCTCCTCTTCTTCTTGTGCGTGTGCCATCCGTTTCTCTCGTCTTGGGCCCGGAGCCTACGCGCTCCGTGAGGCCTGCTCGCGGGCGATCTCCTCAGCCCACTTGTAATCAGGCTTTCCGCTCGGCATGCGGGAAACCGTCTCGGTAATGGTGATCTGACGCGGGATCTTGTAGCCCGCAACGTGGTCGCGACAGTGCGCCTGCACTTCGTCGAGCGAAAGCTGCTTGTCGGCGCGCGTATTGAAGACCGCAGCCACCTTGGAGCCAAAGCGGGGGTCGGGCACGGCTACCACCAGAGCGTCGATGATCTCGGGGTGCGCCTTGAGCGCTTCTTCGACTTCTTCAGGGAATACCTTTTCACCACCGGTGTTGATGCACTTGCTCCCGCGGCCGAGGAAGGTGATGCGGCCGTCGACCTCCACGGTCGCGAAGTCGCCAGGCACGACCCAGCGCTTGCCTTTGAACTCCTTGAAGCGCTCCGCGGTTTTTTCGGGATCCTTGTAGTAGCCGAGCGGCAAGCGGCCCGAACGCGCGACGAGGCCGATCTGGCCGGACCCCGGCTCGATTGGATCGCCTTCGTCGTCGAGCACCGTGACCTCGTCCCCCATGTAGAACGATGGACGGCCCTCGTGGCTGTCTTCGTCGCCCGCGGCGCGTCCGAGATCACCGGACTCGCTCGTGCCAAAGCTGTTGATGACCATCACGTCGGGGAGCAGTTCTTCGATCTCGGCTTGGACACTCCCGGAGAGAATCGCCCCCGCCGAAGCGATGACCGCCAGGTTCGACATGTCGTAGTCGCCGCTTCTGAGCTCGTCGATGAGCGGAATGGCCATGGCATCACCGACGAGAGACATCGTGGAGACATCCTCCTCGGCGACCAGGGAGAGGATGCGCTTTGGATCGAAGCTCGGCCCGTGTTGCAGAACGAGCTTGCCGCCGGTCAAGTGGCAGATCCACTGGGTCCACTGCGCCGCTCCGTGAATGAAGGGCGCACAAGGCAGCATGGTCACCGTGTACCAGCCGTCCTTGGCTTGCTCGATGAGTTGCTCGGGCGACTCCACGGGATCCCCCCGGGAGAGCCGCCCTGGAGCCCGGTGAAGAAGAGATCTTCGTGGCGCCACATGACGCCTTTCGGCATCCCGGTCGTACCGCCGGTGTAGATGATGTAGAGGTCGTCTCCGGACCTCGGACCGAAACCCCGTTGTTCGGAGCCCTGGGAAATCGCGGTCTCGTACTCGATGGACTCCTGAGCAGAGATGGCGTCGGAACCATCCTCGATGACGATAAGGGGTCGCAACGGCTCGAGCCCCTCACTGGCCTCGTTGATGACCGGTATGAACCGGCGCTGGGTGATCATGCCCTTCAGATCGGCGTTGTCGATCATGTAGCGGACCTCGGGCCCAACGAATCGATAGTTCACGTTGATTCCAACCGCGCGGATCTTGAAGAGCGCCAAGATGGCCTCGACGAACTCGTGACCGTTGAAGAGGTGGAGCCCTACGTGATCTCCCTGGCCGATGCCTTGGGCCCGCAGATAGTGTGCGAGCCGATTCGCTCGCTTGTCGAGGTCGGCGTAGGTGTGGTGCACGTCGCCCGAGGCCAGCGCAACGTTGTCGGGAACGGCGTCGGTGATGGCCTCGTAAAGATCTGCAAGGTTGTATTCCATCGTCTCTCCTGCTCAGCGCTCCGAGCTCACGATCCACATTGCGAAAAACTGAGAGCCTCCTCCGTACGCGTGGCCGACGGCAACCTTGGCACCGTCAACCTGATGTTGTGCGGCCGTCCCGCGCACCTGGCGCGCGGCCTCCGCGAACCGGATCATACCACTGGCGCCGATGGGATTGGTGCACATCACTCCGCCCGACATGTTCCATGGCATCTCACCGTCGAGCTTGGTCTTGCCCTCCATGCTCATCTTCCAGCCCTCGCCTTCGTCAGCGAAGCCCAAGTTCTCGAGCCACATCGGCTCGAACCACGAGAACGGAACGTAAATCTCGGCGCAGTCGATGTCCTTCAGCGGATTGGTGATACCGGCCTGATCGTAGACGTCCTTTGCGCAAAGCTTTCCAGCAGCAGGGTTCACTTGGTCGCGCCCGGCAAAGAACGTTCGCTCGGTGCGCACGGAGGTGCCTTTGACCCACGCGGGGTTCTTCACACGACCCGCGTGCTTGTCATTCACCAACACCATGGCCACCGCGCCGTCCGACGATGGGCAGGTCTCCGAATAGCGAATCGGATCCCAGAGCATCGGCGAGGCCTTGACCTGCTCGAGCGTCTGGTCGAGGTGGAGATGGGCGTTCGGGTTTAGGCATCCGTTCTGGCGGTCTTTCACGGCCACCATGCAGCCGGTATCGGGATGCGCATCCGCGCGCCGAATGTACGAGCGGATCAGGGGGGCGAAGTAGCCACCCGCACCCGCTACGAGCTGCGGCTGAAAGGGAATCGCAGGCGAAAGCGCCCACATCGCGTTCGCTTCGCTTTGCTTCTCGAAGGCCAGGGTGAGCACCTTCTCGTGCACCCCGGCTTGCACCAAATGGGACGCCACCACGGCGGTGGAGCCGCCGACGGAGCCTGCCGTGTGAACGCGGAGGATCGGCTTGCCCGACGCGCCGAGGGCGTCAGAGAGCCAAAGCTCCGGCATCATCACGCCCTCGAACATGTCGGGCGCCGTGCCGATGACGATGGAGTCGATGTCCTTCCATGTCATGTCCGCATCTTGAAGCGCGCGTAGCGCGGCATCGCGGACCAACCCCGGAATCGAGAGGTCGCGCCGGCTTTCACGGTGCTTGGTCTGACCGATCCCAATGACTGCACAGTGCTCGGCCATTACTCGCCCTCCAACACGGCTACAAGGTTCTGTTGCAGACACGCTCCGCTCGTCGTGTGCGCTACAGCGCGATTGGCTTCCCCCGAGAGAACCCGGTTCGCGGCTTCACCAAACCGAATGAGACCCGCCGTCATGAGCGAGTTGGCGGCGAGCGCTCCTCCCGACGGATTCACATTCACTTCATCACCAAGGCCGATCGCCTCCCGGAGGATGATCTCCTGATGCGCGAAAGGCGCGTGGAGCTCGGCTACGTCGACTTTCGCTCTTCCGACACCGGCTCTTTCCGCTGCCAGCTGCGCGGAGGAAGAGGTCGTCAAACTCCGCTGCCCGAGCGCATGCGGCTCGGTGCGGTGATCGATGCCCCGGATCCAAGCCGGCCGCTCGACGAGCCTCTTCGCCGTATCACCGGCGGCCAGGACGATTGCCGCCGCCGAGTCCGACGCAGGCGAGCAGAAGCTCTTGCGAATTGGTGAGCTGATGTAGGGCTCCGCGAGCATCGCGTCGACGCTGAAGTCACCTTTGATGTGAGCGTTGGGATTGTCGATTGCGTTCCTTCGATTGCGCGCAGCGACCTCCGCGAAATCCCTTTCGGTCGCCTTTCCGGCGTCGATCATGGCCTGCGCCTGAAGCGCCGCCGCGCTGATCGCATCGAGACCGAGCGGCTGCACGTAGTAGGGGTCGTTCTGGAGGTTCAGCACCTCCGGCACCCGCGCGAGCGAGCACTTGCCGAAAGAAAATACCAGCGCCGTATCGATGTCCCCGTGAAGCAGGCGGACCCACGCTTCGAAGAGCGCGAACGCGCCGTCCATCTCGACATGCGACTCGCGAATCGGCGGAACCGCCTTCAAGCCATCGACTGCGGCGACGAAGGAGAACGGACGCCCCGGAAGATAGTCGGTGCTGCCGGAGCAAGTGAACCCGATGTCGTCCTGCGTGAGGCCGACCTGCTTCATCGCCTCCGAGGTGACCGGCTGAACGAGCTCTGGCTCATCGGCGGCGTCGATCGCCTTCACCGATGGAAGCTGCGCAAAGGAAACGATTGCAATGTCGCGCATCAGAGATGCTCCTTGTAGCTCTCGAACTCGGCATCGGGCTCGCCGGTCGGCTCGAAGTAAAGGATATTCTCGAGCGAGGTCTCCCAGTCTTCTCTCGGTTTCCAGACGGCCTTCACACGCATGCCCATCCGAATCTCGTCGTGCGGGACGCCACTGATCAGGTGGTAGATCGGGATGTCGGCGCCGTTGAGAACGATTGCGCCAAAGCAGTACGGTGGCTTGAGCTTCTGTCCCTCAAAGGGAATGCGAATGATGGTGAACGTCGTGAGCACGCCGACGTCGTCGACTTCGGTGTATTCGCTCGTCGGATTGCCGGTCACCGGGTCCGCGGCGCGCGGCGGCACGTAGACCTTGCCGGACTCGGGGTCTCGACCCCCGATGAGCTTGCCCTGCTCGAGACCACGCAAATACGCGGTGTAGTGTTCGCCGGGGTTTACCTCGTAGTCGAGATGAACCGGCCCAGGCATGAACGCCGCGATTGGCTCGAAACACTCGATGTCGCGGATCGTGCCGTTCTTCTGCTCTGCCCATCGCAGACGAACCCGCATTCCGGTTCTCATTTGCTTGGCCTTCTCGGCGTCAACGACATGCACCATCGCGTTGTCGGCGCCGTCGATTTGAATGAGAGCCCAAGCGAACGGGTGATCGATCGGATGCCCCTTTCGTGGCTCTTCGACCCACGACCAAGACTTCACCGTGCCGGATGGACGGAGCTGCACGAACTCGTCTGTCGTCGGATCGCCCTCTTCGTCGTACTCGAGAGGAGGACAAAGTACGCGACCATCGGCCGTCTTCACGCCTTCGAGCACTTCGTAGCGAAGGCTCTCGAGGAAGCGGCCGACGACCGGCCCGGTACTCCGTGTGTAGGTGTACTCGAGCACATACGGAGCTGACAGGATCTCGCTCATGAGTTGGTTCCGATCGCTGCTGAGGGATCAGCCTTGGGGAAAGAACTTCTGCATCTTCTGGGCGAGAGCGATGTTGCCCTTCACCTTGAGCTTGCGCGTGAGAAACGCTTTGCGACCGTCGAGATCACCGTTGGCCATTTCGATGAACTTCGAAGCGTCCATCATGACGTTGAGGGTCGGCTTCTCGACTCCCCCTGCGGTTACGCCCTTGAACTGCCCGTCTTCGATCGCGATCGTCCACTCGCCGCCGCCGTCGCCGCTGAGGGTGTACTGAATCTGCGCGTTCACGCCTGCGGCTTGGTCGGCCAAGAAACGATCGGCAAGGGTCTCGAAATACTCTGCTGTGCTGGCTACTTTGGCCATATCCACCTCCCCGTTCCGGGTAGTCATGGGTGTTACGAAGTGAAACGTGTTCTATTTCTCCAGGGCCGCTTCGTCAAGGCGCCAGATTCGTAGGCGCCCAAAACGGCCTTCAAAAAAGAACCCTCGGAGGCCTACTCGGGCATCGAAGGAGGCACGACCGAGCCGACCACGTGGAGGCCGGCCACGCACTCTTCGCCGACCCGGCGCGCCCAGATCACGTGTGCTCGTTTGAAGATCACGCGGCCGTTGTGGGTCGTGATGCGCAGATCGCAAAGCGTGCCAGTCGACAGCCAACCATCCAGCACGACCTGAATGCCGGTCGCGCTCACGTCCACCGCCGCCGCTTGCGTGCGGATCGGCGATAGGATTTCGACGCTGGCGTCGGACGCCCAGCGCGCCGCATGCCGGCGATCGTCAGCCCGAACCGCTGGCCGGACCTCCGACTGCTTGCGCGGAGGCGGTGGAGTCGACCGTGGCTTTGGAAGCTTGGAGCTCATGGCGCCCGTAGGCTTTCATGATGCCCCTCTCTGGGAAGTCTGTCGAAAAAGACGCCCTCTCGTGTGCGGAACTTCACAGTCCGCGCACGAGAGGCCCTGCCGAGGCTCAGTCGAGACGCTCGATGATGGTGACGTTCGCCTGGCCACCACCCTCGCACATGGTCTGGAGGCCGTAGCGTCCGCCGGTGCGCTCGAGCTCATGGAGAAGCGTCGTCATGAGCTTGGCCCCGGTCGCCCCGAGCGGGTGTCCAAGCGCGATCGCGCCGCCATTGACGTTGACCTTCTCGAGGTCCACGTCGAGCTCCTTCGCCCAAGCACAGACAACCGGAGCGAATGCCTCGTTGATTTCCACGAGGTCGATGTCGTCGAGGCTCATGCCACTCTTTTCCATCGCGTACTTCGTCGCGGGGATCGGCGCCGAAAGCATCCTGATCGGATCCTCGCCGCGCACGCTCAGGTGATGAATACGGGCACGTGGCTTAAGGCCGTACTCCTTGAGTGCTTTCTCCGAAACGATGAGAAGCGCCGCGGAACCATCCGAAATCTGGCTGGCGACTGCGGCAGTGAGCCGTCCGCCTTCCATGAGCACGGGCAAGGCCGCCATCTTCTCGAGCGTGGTATCGGCCCGCGGGCCTTCGTCCGCTGTGACCTCGCCGAATGGAACGATCTCCCGATCGAAGCGGCCTTCCTCCTGCGCGCGCAGAGCGCGCAGGTGGCTCTGCAGCGCGAACTGCTCGAGCTCGTTGCGCGAGAGATCCCACTCCTTGGCTATCATCTCCGCGCCGTAGAACTGGTTGACCGGCTTGTCACCGTAGCGCTCCGTCCAACCGACCGAACCGGAGAACGGATCAGGAATGCCAAGCTCTTTGCCGACAACCATCGATGCCCCGATGGGAATCTGGCTCATGTTTTGAACGCCGCCTGCGACGACCACGTCCTGCGTGCCGCTCATGACGCCCTGCGCCGCGAAGTGCACCGCTTGCTGAGAGGAACCACACTGACGGTCGATCGTGACGCCTGGCACGTGCTCGGGGTAACCCGCAGCGAGCCAGCAAGTGCGCGCGATATCGCCGGCCTGGGTTGCGACGGAGTCGACGCAACCAAAGACGACGTCGTCGACGACGCCCGGATCGATGCCGCTGCGCTCGATGAGCCCCTTGATGGCGTGCGCGCCGAGGTCGGCGGAGTGCACCTTGCTGAGCCCGCCTCTCTTTTTTCCAACGGGCGAACGAACTGCTTCGACGATGTATGCTTCGGGCATCTGAACCTCGCTATGCTGATATCTCTAAAGGGAGTGGTCATCGCTCGCAAGCGTCCACTCCGTAGCTCAAAGAATGTGACGGCCTACGCGCTCGCGATGGTAGGCGGCGTCACCGTTCGCTGCGGCGAGCGCCCAGGCACGTTTCATCCACATATGCAGGTCGCATTCGATCGTGTAGCCGATCGCACCGTGCACCTGCAACGCTTCCTTCGCCACGAATCTTGCAGCCTGACCTGCATAGATCTTGGCTAGAGAAACGGCGACGTCTGCGTCTGCGGCCCCCATCGCCATCGACCAACCGGCCCGGTACACCAATGGCCGCGCGAACTCCTGCTCGATCAAAGCGTTGGCCAAGCGGTGCTTGACTGCTTGCTGCGCGCCAATCGGCTTGCCGAACTGTTCGCGGTCTTTGGCGTACTGAACCGCCATGTCGAGCATGCGGCGCGACAGACCGATCAACTGGGCCGCGGCACCGAGGGCTGCCCGCTCGCGACCGAGCGCAAACAGCGCTCGCGCGTCGATGTCATCGCGCATGCGGTACTGTGCGCCTGCGTCGAAGGCAACGCGGCCAAGCTCGCGCGCGCGGTCCACCGACCGCTCGGGGCTCACCGAGGCGTCTGCCACGGGCACGCAGAAAGCCGCGCCGCCGCGCTCCACGATCAGCAGATCGGCCGACCCGGCATACGGGACCACGGCTTGGTCCTCGAACGCCGCCACGATCCGCACCTCCCCTGCCACGGCCCGGCCGAGCCACCGATCCTTCTGCTCCTCGGTCCCCGCCGCTTCAAGCAGCGGAATCCCGACCACCGCAGTATCGACGACCGGACCCGGTAGCGCCGCGTAGCCGGTTTCTTCGAGAGGAAGAACGAGGTCGAGCTCGCTCATGCCCATTCCGCCGGCTTCTTCGGAAGCCGCCATTCCGATCACGCCCGTCTCGGCAAGCGTGTCCCATACAGAACGGACGCCGTCCGGACGCCCTTCCCAAGCGGAGCGCACCACCTCGGGTGCGCATTCGCGCTGCAACACCTCGCGTACCGTGTCACGCAACATCTTCTGATCGTCTGTGAACGCGAAACGCATCGCTTACTTCCGTGGGAGCCCGAGCACGCGCTCCGAAATGATGTTCCGTTGGATCTCGTTGGTTCCCGCGTAGATCGGACCGGCGAGCGCGAACTGGAAGCCCTTCATCCACTGCCCACCGTCGACGGCGCCCGCCGAGCCCTCGTCGAGCTCCAGCGCTTCGCCGATGAGCGCCAACGCCGTCTCGTGAGTACGCACGTCCATCTCGGACCAGAACACCTTGTTCATGCTCGAATCCGGCCCGATCGACTCGCCCTGCGTCATGCGCGTAACGGTTTGAAACGTGAACCAACGGTACGCTTCCGCGTCCATCCATGCCTGAATGACTTGGTCGCGGAGTACGGGGTCCGAGCGATCGCGATAGCGGTGATAGAGATCGATCAAGCGGGTCGCGGTTGCCATGAACCTCCCCGGGCTTCGTAGGCTCAGGCCGCGCTCCGAGCTGGTCGTGGCCATGGCGACCTTCCAGCCTTGATGAACCGCACCAATGATGTCGGTGTCCGGAACGAACACGTCTTCGAGAAAGATCTCTGCGAAGCCCTCATCGCCGTCCAATCGATCGACACCGCGCACCGTGATGCCCTCGGCGTGCAAGGGAAACATGAAATAGGTGAGGCCGCGGTGACGCTCCTGCTCCGGATCACTCCGGAACAAGCCATATGCCATGTCGCAGAACGCCGCGCGCGTGGACCAGGTCTTCTGGCCGCTCAGCCGCCATCCGCCATCGACGCGGCGCGCGGTGCTCCTGAGTGAGGCGAGATCGCTGCCGGCGTTTGGTTCGGACCAGGCCTGCCCCCAAGTCACGTCCCCGCGCGCCATCGGCCGAAGTATACGCTCCTTCTGTTCGTCGGTGCCCAGCTCGAACAAGGTCGGCGCGAGCAGGAAGATGCCGTTCTGCGTCACCCGGCTCGGAGCGCCAACGCGGTAGTATTCCTCCTCGAAGATCAGCCACTCGAACAACGTCGCCTCGCGGCCGCCGTACTCCTTGGGCCATGACACTGCCGCCCACCCAGCGTCGAAGAGCGCGTGCTCCCACTCCAAGTGGAGCGCGAACCCCTCTTTGGTGTCGCCGGAGGGCAGCGGCTCGCGCGGCGCGTTCGCTTCCAACCAGGCCCGGCACTCCTGCCGGAACGCCTTCTCGGAGTCGCTGAAGTTGAGGTCCATCTCTTCGCTCACGCACCCAATCGCTGGAGGGTTTGTTCCGCCTCCGCCATGATCCGCCGTAGAAGCTCGGCCACCGTGGGGATCTCGTCGATCACCCCTGCGATCTGGCCTGTAGGCAGGATGCCGGCCTCAATCTTGCCGTCGACCATCGACGCCTTCGTGAGCATCGGCGCATTGGCCGCCATCGCGAGCTGCGCCCAGGTGAGCTCCTGGTTCTGCTTCATCGCGATACCCTCTTCGAGGAGCTCGGGCAGCGATGTGCCGGTAACCCTCATCAGCGACAGCGCGTTGAGTGCAGCCCGCGGGAAGCGAACCAATGGATTGGCCTTTTCGAGATGGTCGATGAGGGCGGTTCGAATCACACGCTGCGGATGACCGTCGACCGCCTTCGTCACGACGGTGCCGTTCGCTTTCGTCTTCAGATAGACTTGCTTCACGTGGTCCGGGACTTGGCTTTCTTGGGTGAGCAAGAAGCGCGTGCCCATCGCGATGCCGGCGCCGCCGAGTGCGAGCGCGGCGACGAGCCCTCGGCCGTCCCGAAACCCGCCCGCGCCAACGACCGGAATATCCACCGCCGCCGACACATCTGGAATCAGAATCGACGTCGGAATCTGTCCGGTGTGCCCGCCGCCCTCTTGGCCTTGGGCGATCACCGCGTCGACGCCCCAAGCCTGCACCTTTTCGGCATGCCGGCGCGCACCGATGGTCGGCATGGTCAACACGCCAGCGTCCTTGAGTGTCTTGATCACACGCTCGCCCGGCGCTTGTGCGAAGCTCGCGACCTTGACCCGTTCGCGGATCAATAGCTCGACGCGCTTCATCACATCGGACTGATCAGCACGCATGTTGACGCCAAAGGGCTTGTCGGTGCGCGCTTTGACCTTGGCGATCGCCTCTTGCAGCTCTGGGAACGTCATCGTGGCCGCCGCCAAGATGCCGAGGCCGCCGGCAGCACTGGTGGCCGAGGTGAGGCTGGCGCCCGACACCCACCCCATGCCGGTCTGAATGATGGGATACTCGACGCCGAACAGCTCACAGATGCGGGTGTGCAACGCCGACTTCGGCCTCGGGGGCTTCCGGGCTGCGGGGGCCGGTATGCTGCTGACGCGCGGGGGCGGCATCGTCTTACGCGCCTTGGTCTTCCTCGGCTTGGCCTTGGCCTTGGGGGCGGTCGACTTTCGTGCCTTGGCCGGCGCTTTCGCGGCCCTCGACTTGGGTGGCACGGACTTCGGCTTTGCCTTCACGGCTCGCTTGCTCTTCGCCTTCGGCGCGACAGACTTCCGCTTCTTCGCCGGCGCCTTTGTGGCCTTCTTCTGACCCGTCATACTACGACTTCTTTCTGCGCATAGCCTTGCGGGTCGAGCTCCCGCAACACGCCCACCATGTCTGGGGTTGGGACCGGAGTCGTGTCCACCCCCCCCTCGGGGATCACCAGCTCGAAGCCTGTGTTGTCCAGGACCTGTTGCAGCTCGACACCCGGGTGCAGGGAGACCACGCGCATGCGTCGATCGGGAGTGTTGAAGTCGAAGACGCCGAGATTCGAAATCACGCGGCGGATCTCGTGGAAACGTCCACCGCCGGAGCCGAGCTCCCTCGCGCGATCGTAGCCAACCCCGCTCACCATATCGACCTTCGGCACGAGCGCCCGGGCGTTGTGATTCGGCACCCAGTAGCTCGTGACGTGATTGATCGTGTTGCCAGGGGCCCCGCGCACTCCGAGGAGCTGGGCCTTGGGCGCCTCCCACGGGCCGATGCAGGCGATATTCTGGTTGCCGAATTGGTCGATTTGAGAGGCCCCCATCATCACGTGCCGGCGGCCCCACCAGAGGGTGTCGAAGACGGAGCCGAACGGCATCCATCCCTCGACGTCGTCGTCGTCGGGCTTGGCGCCGAGCGGTAGCGCGCGCCGTAGCAACAGGTTGTAGCCGTCGGTCATCAACAAGTCCGGGGCGAACGTTGCTTTGGCGAGCCGAGCGCCGAGGCTCGGCGTGGTTCCCATGGCGCTCACCATGATCTCTCCGTCGTTGCGAAAGCACTCGGCTACCGCGAGGGCGCAGATGTCCGCGCGCGTCGGTTCGCCGCTGCTCATTGCGCCACCGCCTTCTGGTATTCGCTCTCGCTTACGTCGAGGTATTTGGCGCGAAACACCTTCCAAGCATCCTCGTCCTTCGCCGTCTTCGCGTACTCGCGCTGGAACGCCTCGTCGCGAGCATAGTCTGGTGGACACTCGGTGAAGTGCGCGCCGCCCGGCGCCTCGACGACGCCGCTCACCATCATGCGATTGATCAACAGGCTCTGAAGCGGGCCCCCCGCCACGAGCTCCTCGGTCGAAACGACTTTCTCGCAGCTCATGAATGCCTTCTTCGCCGCCATGCAGAACAGATTGTCGAAATAGGGATCGCGACCGAGGGACTGGCCATTGCCCTGCGCGTCGGCGCGATTCATGTGGATGAACGCCACATCGACGTCCAACGCCGGAACCGCAACCAGCTCTTCACCATCCGGGTACGGCGACTTCACCGTCCTCAGGTGGGGGTTGATCTTCAGCACATCGGAGCCGAGACCGGCACGGGTCGGCAAGAAAGGCAGCCTCTGCGCCGCGGCCCGAAGGCCGAGCAGGAACATCCCCTCGTCGAGCTCGACCGCTTCGATGCTCCCTTGCTGACGCGCCTTCCGAAAGTGAGGTTCGAGCGGGATCGAGTCGAGGGACACGAAGCCATAGACCGCTCTCTTGAGCTGTCCGGTCGCGCAGAGGATGCCGATGTCTGGACCGCCGTACGAAACCACAGTGAGGTCCCTGACGCCCTTGCGCACCAAGGCGCGTATGAAAGCCATCGGCTTACGCCGTGAACCCCAGCCTCCGACCCCGATGGTCATCCCATCCGTGACCTCGGCGACGGCCTCGTCTGCCGTCATGCGTTTGTCTATCACGAAGCTACCTCACTTCTCGTCGGTACCGGGGTCACGCTTCTCGACGAAGGCGTCCCGCGCCTCGTCGGCCACGCCTGCCAAATTGAGCTCGAAGGTAAAGCCCTGCTCGAACCGGTATGAGCGATTCACGTCGACCGGGTCGATGTTGTTGAGGCATTCCTTCGCAACGCGTACGACGCGAGGGATCTTCTTGGTGAAGGTGTGAGCGACCTCTCTCGCCTTGCCGGCGAGCTCATCTTCTTCGACCAGAGCGTAGACCGAGCCCCAGGCGTAGAGCTGTTCGGCAGTCGCGGGCTCGCACGTCAGGACCATGGCACGCATCTTGAGCGGCGGAACCAGGCGCGCGAGATGGGTGGCCGCGCCGAGCGCGCCGCGGTCGACCTCAGGCAGCGCAAATTTGGTGCCCTTCGCTGCGATCAGGATGTCCGAGTTGCCGGCAAGGCCAATACCGCCGCCGACGCAATACCCGTGCACGGCCGTGATCACCGGCACCTTGCACTCGTAGACCGCCCGGAAGGACTCCCAGCAGCCACGGTTCGCGCCGAGGAGCGCGTCGAAGCCCTCGGTGTTCTGCATCTCCTTGATGTCGACGCCCGCGTTGAAGCCTCGGCCGTCCGCGCGGAGGATGACCACCCGCGTTCCCGGATCGTTGCCGGCCGCGGTGATCACCTCTGCGAGCTCGAACCAGCCCTTCACGGGGATCGCGTTGACCGGTGGATAATCAACGACGATTTCGGCGATTCCATCAATGATTTCGTGCGAAATGCCCACGGCGCGTCCCTTCGAAGCAGGGCCGAAGTGAAACGCGTTTCAGTCCGCCGGTCAAGCCGACGAGGAGCGACTAGAGAGGCACCGAATCGAGGAAGCGCTCGATCTTGGGCGTGATCGGCTGCCCGATGCGAGCGAGCTCGGTTCGAACCGCGGCGGCGGCGCCCGGAACGTCGGAGGCGGTCAGAGTGCGGAGCGGCGGCGCACGAAAGCGGTAGACCACGCGGAGAACCGCGCGAAAGATCGCTTCAGGCATGACGATGACCACTGCAAAGCCGTCCCGGCCAAGCAGGTCGCGGCGCGCCTCCAGCCAGTCCGCGAAGGTCTTGCGATGGCGAGCCGAAATCACGCCCGTGCCCCTTTCGTGGCGCACTAGCCCCACGAGCGGCAAGCCTCTATCGAGATGAAACTCCGCGAGGCTCAGCATCAGACCAATTTCGTGGTCCTCCACGTGCCGCGGGAGCTTCATGTCGAATAGCGCGACCGGCGACGACCCCGCGTCGATACGAATACGCTCCGACTCATACGTCGGGCGTGCTTCCCAATCCCATTCCACCATCGTTAAGCCACTCGCTCTTCGTTAAGTCGGCAATAACTGGAGGCGCCCAGAGCAAAGGCAGCCCCTTCAAAAGCCAGCGGATTATGGAAAGATCCGCGCTTCGGTCAATCCGCGAATGGGGACGAAATGATGCCGATCACGCGATCCCTGGCGTTGATCCACCCCCGACTTGGCGATATCACGAGCGCCGTGTTCCGCACGATCCCGGATATGGTGACTCGCCAGGCTCAAAGGCTCAGGGGCGAGCCAGCTATCGTGGATGGAGCCACCACGCTCAGCTTCGAGCAGGTCGCCGTGAAGGTCGACCATGCTGCCCGAGCCCTGATTGCGCTCGGCATCGACAAGGGTGATCGCGTCGCGATTTGGGCGCCGAACATTTGGGAGTGGATCGTGTGCGCCTTGGCGATCCACACGGTCGGCGCGGTGATGGTCCCGGTCAACACGCGGTACAAGGGACTCGAGGCGGGGTATCTGCTGGGCAAGAGCCAGGCCAAAGCGCTCTTCACCGTCACCGGCTTCCTCGACGTCGACTACGTGAGACTGCTTCGTGGTTCGAACGTCGAGCTCCCGAAGCTCACGAACGTCGTCGTGCTTCGAGGCGACGCGCCCGAAGGCACAGAGAGCTTCACAGACTTCCTCGAGCGCGCCAACGACGTTTCGATCTCCGCGGCCCGGGAACGCGCGGCCACGGTGGCGCCTGACGACCTCGCCGACATCCTCTTCACTTCAGGCACCACGGGAAAACCCAAGGGCGCAATGTGCACGCACGAGCAAAACCTCCGCGTGTTCGACCAGTGGAGCTCGATCGTGGGTCTTCGCGAGGGCGATCGCTATCTGATCGTGCTGCCTTTCTTTCACAGCTTTGGCTACAAGGCGGGCTGGTTCTCCGCGTTGATGCGGGGGGCGACCGTATTTCCCGAAGCGCTATTCGACGTCAACGTCGTCCTTCGCCGGGTGCAAGACGACGCGATCACGATGCTCCCGGGACCACCCGCGTTGTACCAATCGATTCTTCTGCACCCGAAGCGCGCGAGCTTCGACATCTCGAGCCTTCGCCTCGCGGTCACCGGCGCGGCGGCAATCCCGGTGGAGCTCATCCACCGAATGAAAGATGACCTCGGTTTCGATACCGTGATCACGGCCTACGGTCTCACGGAAAGCTGCGGCGTCGTGACGATGTGCCGCTTAGACGACGACGCCGAGACGATCGCGACGACCAGCGGACGCGCGATTCCCGAGGTCGAGGTGCGCGTCATTGGTCCGGACGGTGCCGCCCTCCCCGCTGGCGAGCCCGGGGAGATCGTCGTCCGCGGGTACAACGTAATGAAGGGCTACTTCGACGCCCCCGAAGAGACGAAGAAGGCCATCGACGACGAAGGCTGGCTCCACACCGGCGACATCGGCACGCTCGACGAGCGAGGCAACATCCGGATCACGGATCGTCTCAAGGACATGTTCATCGTGGGAGGTTTCAACGCATATCCTGCAGAAATCGAAAACACGTTGCTGAAGATGCCGGGCCTCGGCGAGGTGGCCGTGATCGGCGTCCCGGACAAGCGGCTGGGCGAGGTCGGCATGGCGTTCGTCGTCCCGGCGCCCGGGGAATCATTGACCGAAGACATGGTCATCGCGTGGAGCCGCGACAACATGGCGAACTTCAAGGTGCCGAGGCGCGTCGAGATCCTCGACGCCCTGCCTCGCAACGCGACCGGCAAGGTGGTGAAGTTCGAGCTCCGGGAGCGCGCCAATGGCTGACTTTCCAGAGGGCGTCGCGCTCGTGATCGGCGGCAGCGGAGGACTCGGCAGCGCGATCGCGCGCGGTTTCGCCGACGCAGGGGTCACACTCGCCATCACGTACCGTAACCACGAAGAGCGCGCCAACGATGTCGCGTCGACGATCCGGAACGGCGGAGGAACATGCTCCGTGCACCAGGTGGACCTCGGCAACTTGGAGTCGGTAAACGCCTGTCTCGATGGGCTCATCGCAGAGCACGGGTCGATTCACAGCATCGCGCACGCTGCGGGCACACACATCGACCAGCCGTACATCAGCCAGACGACTCCCGAGCAGTGGCGGAACACCATGGATTGGGATGTAAACGGCTTCTTTCACGTCGTCCACGCCGCGTTGCCGCATCTTCGCGCCAGCAAGGGTTCCATCGTCTTCGTGAGCTCCTCGGGACTCCGGCGCTTTCCTCCGGGGGACGTGCTTTCGGTGGCGCCGAAGGGCGCGATCGAAGCGCTGATGCGTGGCCTCGCCAGAGAAGAGGGTCGCCACGGCATCCGCGCCAACAACGTGGCGGTCGGCGTTGTTGACGCGGGCATGTTCCCGAAGCTGGTCGAGCGAGGAGAGCTCAATCAGACGTGGATCGACGCGGCACTGCGAAACACGCCGCTCCGGCGTTTTGGGAAGCCGGAAGAGATCGCGAACGCCGTCGTGTTTCTCGCCTCGGGTCGAGCGCGCTATATCACCGGGCAGACGCTGTTCGTCGACGGCGGGTACACGCTGTAGGCTACGCAAGACGGAGCAAGCTCGCTGAGGGGTAACATGGGCCAAGTCATCATGAACGAACGGGAAAAGCCGCTCATGCGCATGACCTATCAAGGGGTGCCTGATGATGCGGAATGGCAGCGGCACATCGACATCATGTCCGACTGGGCACGACGCGGGGAGGTGTACGGCGTCGTGATTGACGCGCGCGAAGTCGGCCGCGTCTCACCGACGCAGCGCCGCGGCATCATGGATTGGATCACGCGAGACAAGCAGCATCTGAGAGCACATTGCGCAGGGGGCGCGCTCGTCTTTGCCAGCCCGCTCCAGCAGGGGCTGTGGACCGCGATCTCGTGGGTGACACCGAGCCCCATCCCCGTGAAGATCTTTCGAGACATCGCGACAGCGGACGCGTGGGTCCAGGACCAGCTCGCGGCGAAGTTGGCGTCATGAGCCGTTTGGCGGCCATCGAAGCCCAGTTGTTGGCACCGGGTGCGCCGTTCGAGTTGGAAGAGTGTGAGGCATTTGGCGCCCCTGTGCGGATGTTCGCGAACCGCGCACCCTCCCTCCGCGACGTCTTGTTGCGCGCAAGGAAGTTTGCCGATGCGGAGTACATGGTTTTCCGCGACGGGCATCGAGAGCGCCGATACACGTTTGCGGAGCACGAAAGGCTAGTAGCGAGCGCCGCGGCAGCGCTTGGCTCGAAATTCGGGGTCCGGCCTGGCGACCGGGTGGCGATCCTCGCGGCGAACTGCCCGGAGTGGGTGATCGCGTTTTGGGCAACGGTGAGCTCCGGGGCGATCTGCGTCGGTCTGAACGGCTGGTGGACGGAAGACGAGATCCGCTACGCCGTAGGACACAGCCGGCCGAAGCTGGTCATTGCAGACAGAAAACGAGCTGCTCGCGTAACCGGCGAGCTGGGCGCGCCCATGCTCGTCATCGAAGACGACTTCGACGCTCTCCTCGACGACTACACAGATGCGGATCTGCCGGACCAGCCGATTGCCGAAAACGATCCCGCGATCATCTTGTACACGAGCGGAACGACCGGTCGGGCGAAAGGCGTCGTCCATACGCACGGCAACGTCACCAACATGGTGATGGTGAGCTTCTTCCATGGCGCGCGCCTGGTGATGGCGAACCGGAAGCAGGCCGAGCTCCCGCAGCTACCCAACAGCGTTCTGGTGACCAGCCCGCTCTTCCACGTCTCCGGGCTTCATTGCGCCGCAGTCACCGCCCTCGCCGGCGGCGCGAAGACGGTTTGGCCAATGGGTCGTTTCGATCCGGAGGCGGTGCTTGGCCTCATCGAAAGCGAGAAGGTTACCGGTTGGGGTTACACCGCCACCGTGCTTCACCGCCTGCTCAACCACCCAAGGGTGAACGAGTATGACCTGAGCTCGTTCCGGACGGTGGGAGGCGGCGGCTCACCGATCCCAGCGCCTCTCATCGACAAGGCCCGCGAGCTCTTTCCTCAATGCAGCGACACGATGGGGGTGGGATACGGCCTCACGGAAGGTACGGCGTTCGGCACGTTGAACGCCGGGGAAGAGCTAGCGGAAGATCCGCGCTCGGTCGGCCGACCGGTGCCTGTCGTCGATATCGAAGTCCGAAACGAGCTTGGTGAGCGCGTGCCGGACGGCGAGGAAGGCGAGATCCACCTTCGCGGCCCGCTCGTGATGCGCGAGTATTGGGATGACCCCGAGGCCACGAGCCGCGCGATCAAGCGAGGAGGCTGGCTCTGCACCGGCGATGTGGGCTGGCTCGAACGAGGCAGGCTCTACATCGCTTCTCGAAAGCGCGACTTGATCCTTCGCGGCGGCGAAAACGTTTACCCGTTCGAGATCGAACAGCGTCTCGAAGCGCACCCGCTTGTTTCAGAAGCCGCCGTGATCGGGGTCGATCACGAAGAGCTCGGACAAGAAGTGAAGGCTATCGTCGTTCTCGAGACGAGCAGTGAGATCGACTACGAACAACTGCGCGTGTGGGTCGCCAAGACACTTGCCTACTACAAGGTCCCCACGCTGTGGGAGTCGCGAAAAGCGCCCCTTCCCCGCAACGCGACCGGAAAAGTGCTAAAGGACGCGCTGCGCGATGCGCGCGACGCCATGTTCATCGAGGAGTAAGTCATGCCCGAAGCCGTGATCGTTTCAACTGCGCGAACGCCGATTGGCCGCGCTTTCAAGGGATCGTTGATCGAGATGCGCCCGGACGACCTCGCCGCGGTCGCGGTGAAGGCGGCCCTCGGGAAGGTGCCGAACCTGGATCCGGCGACGGTGGAGGACCTGATGATCGGCTGTGCGCAGCCCGCAGGTGAGCACGGTTACAACATGGGGCGGGTAGTCAGCCTTCTCGCGGGCATCGACACCCCCGGCACGACCGTGAACCGCTACTGCTCTTCGTCTCTGCAGACGATTCGGATGGCCGCGCACGCGATCAGGGCTGGCGAAGGAGACGTGTTCGTGGCGGCAGGCGTCGAGTGCGTCAGCCGCTTCGGTTTCGGCAAGTCGGACGGGATGGAGAACACCAAGAACCCGAAGTTCGCGGAGTCCGAAGCACGGATGGCGGCGCTCATGACGCCGGACGGCGGGACGTGGGAGCCGGCCAGTGGTTTGGCCGACGTCTACATCACGATGCTCCAGACGGCCGAGAACGTCGCGCAACACATGAGCGTCTCGCGCGAGCAGCAGGACGAGTTTGCTGCGCTCTCGCAGCAACGTGCGGAGGCCGCTCAGAAATCTGGCTACTTCGCCGAAGAAATCACTCCAGTCACGACGCCGAGCGGCGCGGTGGTCGACACGGACGACTGCCCACGCCACGGCACAACGGCGGAGAAGCTTGCCGGATTGAAGCCCGTGCTGCTCGCGCAGCTTGGCGAGAAGGCGACCGTCACGGCGGGCAACGCTTGCCCGCTCAACGACGGGGCCGCCGCCGTGGTGGTGATGAGCGACCAGCGCGCCAAAGAGCTGGGCATCAAGCCGCTCGCGCGCATCGTGTCGACCGGAGTCTCGGCGCTCAATCCGGAGATCATGGGCCTCGGTCCGATCAAAGCGAGCAAGCAAGCGCTCGGGCGCGCCGGCCTCACGATCAACGAAATCGACCTCGTCGAAATCAACGAAGCGTTCGCCGCCCAAGTCATCCCGTCCGCATGGGATCTCGGGATTCCGTTCGACAAGCTCAACGTCAACGGCGGCGCCATCGCCCTTGGCCATCCTTTCGGACAAACCGGTGCCCGCATCATGACGACGCTGATCCACAACCTGCAATCACGTGATGGTCGGTACGGCCTCGAGACGATGTGCGTCGGCGGCGGTCAGGGCATGGCAGCCGTGATCGAGCGGCTCGGCTAACCCTTTGTGAGGCGACAAGAGGAGATGGACACGATAGGTTCGGGCCCATGGGGTCCTGGAACAGGCGTCGATTCATCACTGCTGCCGCGGTAGTTGGCGCCGGAGGCCTTGCGCTCGCGTTCCGTCCATCGGACCGCGGGGCCAACCACTCACAGTACTATCTCCGCCTGGGCAAGGCGCTCCACGAAGCAGGACTCGGACGCCCCACCCTGGTGATCGACCAAAGGCGCCTGCTCGCGAATGCCGACGTGCTGCATCGTCGCCTTCGAGGAAGGTACGACTACCGCGTGGTGGCGAAGTCGCTTCCCTCTCTGCCGCTCATCGAAACCGTGATGCAGCGAACGGACACGCGGCGATTGATGGTGTTTCACCAACCGTTCTTGAACCTGGTGGCAGAAGAGCTTCCGCGGACCGAACTTCTCCTCGGCAAGCCGATGCCGATCGCCGCAGCGGCGAAATTCTACGACCGGCATGTAGAGCTCTCTTTCGATCCGGCTCGCCAGCTTCAGTGGCTCATCGATTCTGGCGATCGGCTTCGGCAGTACCGCGAGCTGGCAGCCCAGCGGCGGATCCCAATGCGCATCAACCTGGAGATTGACGTCGGCCTCCATCGAGGCGGGCTTCGAAGCGTCGAAGCCCTAGCCGAAATTCTCGAGGTCATCGAGAACGACCCATTGCTCACGTTCGCGGGTTTCATGGGATACGAGCCGCACGTCGTGAAGATGCCGGGGATCATCGGAGGGCCTCCTCGCGCGTTCGAGAAGGCGCAAGCCGCGTATTGGACCTTCGTGAACGCTGCAGAGCAGAAGCTCGGACGATCGATCAAAAACCTGACCCTCAACGCCGCGGGAAGTCCTACGTACCAACTCTACGACAGCGATGAGGCAGCAAACGAACTATCCGCGGGTTCCGCGCTCGTGAAGCCCTCCGACTTCGACCTCGACACGCTGGCCGAGCATCAGCCCGCGGCGTTCATTGCGACGCCGGTCATCAAGGCGCTCGACACGACCGAAGTCCCGGGGCTCGAACCGCTGGCTGGCGCGATGGCGTGGCTCAATCCGAACCGTCGCAAGGCCTTCTTCATCTACGGCGGCTTCTGGAAAGCCATCCCGGAATCACCGGCGGGCCTGAGCATCAACCCGATCTACGGCCACTCGACCAACCAAGAAATGCTGAACGGCTCCGCGAGCATCGACCTCGGCCCCGACGACTGGGTCTTCCTACGTCCCACCCAGAGCGAGCACGTCTTCCTCCAGTTCGGGGACATCGCTGTCTACGACGGCGCCGAAATCACGACCCGCTGGCCCATCTTCGCCTAGTCCCCTTGCAAAAAGTGAAACGTGTTTCAGTCTTGGGGCGGAGCCCGGTGGAGCACTTGAATAGGCAGATTTTGTTGAGGAAGCGGCCGATTGGGGCGCCGGCGGCAGGGGACTTCGAGGCTACTGAGGGGCCCGTGGCATCGCCGGGACCCGGCGAAGTCCTCCTCAAAAACCTCTATCTCTCGATCGACCCGGCAATACGCGGCTGGATGAGCGATGCGAAGTCGTATCTGCCCCCCATCCAGATCGGCGCACCCATCCGAAGCGGCACCCTCTCGGAGATCGTCGAGTCGAACGCGGACGGTTGGCGGGTCGGACAAGTCGTGCAGGCGCTCGCCACTTGGGAATCGTACAGCGTCGTTCCGGTAGCCCAGTTGCACGGGAGGGTGCGGGCGATCGAGGGCATTCCGCTTCCGTCGATGCTCAGCGTGCTCGGCGGCAACGGGTTGACGGCCTACTTCGGCTTGTTGGAAGTCGGTCAACCGAAGGAAGGCGAGACAGTGCTGGTGTCCGCGGCCGCAGGCGGCGTTGGATCCATCGCCGGCCAGATCGCACGCATCAAAGGCTGCCGTACCGTCGGGCTCACGGGAAGCGACGAGAAGTGCGCGTGGCTGACCGACGAGCTCGGATACCACGCCGCTCTCAACTACAAGACGGCCGACCTCCGAGTTGCACTCAGGGAAACTTGCCCCAGAGGCATCGACGTGTTCTTCGACAGCGTCGGCGGCGAGATTCTCAATACGGTCCTGACTCGCCTCAACCGTCGAGGACGGGTCGCGCTCTGCGGTGCGATCTCGCAAATCAACGCGACCGAGCCCCCTCCGGGGCCAAGCAACTACCTTCAGCTGCTCGCGAAGAGCGCCCGCATGGAGGGCTTCACTACGTTGGATTTCGCGCGTCACTACGACGAAGCGCGCGCAGACCTCGCACGCTGGATCCGCGAGGGCAAGCTTCACTATCGCGACGAAATCGTCGAAGGTCTCGACGAGGCCCCGTCGCATTTACTTCGGCTGTTCAGTGGAGAGCACCGAGGCAAGCTCATGGTCAAGTTGGCTGACGCAGAGGTTTGAGAAGATGACTGGCATTTGTGAAGGACGGGTAGCAATCGTGACCGGGGCAGGCCGTGGCATTGGCCGCGAGCACGCGCTCGAGCTTGCGCGACAAGGCGCGAAAGTCGTGGTGAACGACTTGGGCGTCAGCAACAGCGGCGAAGGCGGTGGCACGGGCCCGGCCGACGAGGTGGTTCAGGCGATTTCCGACATGGGTGGCGAAGCGATCGCGAACGGCGCAGACGTCGCGGACTGGGACCAGACGGAAGCTTTGGTCCGCCAGACGGTCGAAGCGTTCGGCCGTCTCGACGTGGTCGTCAACAACGCTGGCTTCGTTCGCGATCGCATGTTCGTGAGCTGCAGCGAGGAGGAATGGGACGCCGTGATCCGCGTGCACTTGAAGGGCCATTTCTGCATCGCCCGTCACGCCGCCGCGTACTGGCGTGCTCAGGTCAAGGCCGGTGAAGAAGTCGACGCGCGCATCATCAACACCAGCTCAGGCGCCGGTGTGCTCGGCAGCGTCGGGCAGTCGAGTTATTCGGCAGCGAAGGCTGGCATTGCAACGCTGACCCTCGTGCAGGCCGCGGAGCTCGGCCGCTACGGCATCACCGCCAACGCGCTTTGCCCAATCGCGCGAACACGAATGACCGAAGGCGCGTTTGCTGATTCGATGAAAGCGCCGGACCAGGGCTTCGACGAAAACGATCCAGCGAACGTGTCGCCGTTTATCGCATGGCTTGCGAGCACCGAATCGAAAGGCGTCACCGGCCGTGTGTGGGAGGTATTCGGCGGAACCATTACGGTCTTCGACGGCTACCGCCGCGAGCAAACCGTCGACATCGGCAAGCGTTGGGACGCGGCTGAGGTCGGCGCCGCGGTGGAGACCTTGCTCTCGAAAGCGCAGCCGCTCGTGAAGGTGTACGGAACATGAGCGATCCGCTCGACTTCAGCGGACAGGCCGTTCTGGTCACCGGTGGGAGCCGTGGCATCGGTCGCGGAATTGCGGAGGGATTTCTCGCTGCAGGCGCCTCAGTCGCCATCTGCGGGCGCAAGGAACCGGACCAGCTACCCAGCGCCGGCGGACGCACCGCCCTCTTCTTCAGCGCAGACGTTCGCGACGCCGCGCAGGTCGAGAGGCTCATCGACTCGGCCGTCACGAGCCTCGGCCGGCTCGACGTGCTGGTGAACAACGCCGGCGGAGCGCCCTTTGCCGAAGCAGCGACCGCGTCACCGCGATTCTCGGAGAAGGTGATTCAGCTCAACCTGACCTCGGCGCTTCATTGCGCCCAACACGCCAACCGCGTCATGCAAGGGCAAGAGACCGGCGGGTCGATTATCAACATCGCGAGCGTATCGGGCGTCCGTCCGTCGCCGGGAACCGCTGCATACGGCGCTGCGAAGGCCGGTCTCATCAACCTCACCGGCACACTCGCCATCGAGTGGGCGCCCAAGGTGCGGGTCAACGCGATCTCGGCAGGGCTCATCAGGACCGAACAGGCGCATCTTCACTACGGCGACGACGAAAGCATCGCGCGCGTCGCGGACACCGTCCCGCTCCAGCGGCTAGGAACCGCGAGCGACGTCGCTGGGGCGTGCGTGTTCTTCGCCTCTTCGCTCGCTGCCTACGTGAGCGGCGCCAACCTGGTGCTTCATGGCGGTGGGGAGACACCGGCCTTCTTGTCAGCCGCGAGCGTGAATCGAGGAGAGTGAGCGAGTGGAGTTTTCTTTTTCAGAAGAACAAGACGAGCTCCGGAGAGCCGCGCGCCGGTTCCTCGGCAGCGAATCGTCAGAGGCGCGCGTACGCGCGGCGATGGCAACCGAGCAGGGGTACGACTCGGGCGTTTGGGCGCAGCTCTCTGAAGAGCTCGCATGGACTGCGCTCACCATTCCCGAGGCCTACGGCGGACTTGGCATGAGCTATCTCGACCTGCATCCCTTGATGGAAGAAATGGGCCGCGCTCTGCTCTGCTCCCCGTTTCTTTCGACCATTTGTCTCGGGGCCAATGCGCTCCTCCTCGGGGGTAGCGAGGCGCAAAAGGAGCGGTACCTTCCCTCGATCGCCACTGGCGAGACGACGGCCACCCTCGCCTACGCCGAGAACGGCCGGCAGAACGGGTCCGACGCGATCCAAGCGACCTACCGCAGCGCCGGCAACGGCTACGTGATTGATGGGAGCAAGCACTACGTCATCGATGGTCACACAGCGGACCTCGTGATCGTCGCAGCACGCGCGGCACAGAGCCAAGGCCCGAAAGGGGTAGGCTTGTTCATCGTGCCGTCCGATGCCCCGGGCTTGACCCGCACTTGGACACCCTCGATGGACCAAACCCGTAAGCTTGCCAGGGTCGAGCTCGACGGCGTCGCCGTACCGGACGGCTCTCTCCTCGGAGAAGAGGCCGAGGGTTGGGAGTTGTGCGAACGCACGCTCGACCTCGCCCGCATCGCGCTCGCAGCCGAGCAGGTCGGTGCGGCCGAGATGTGTCTCGACATGTCTGTCGAGTACGCGAAGGTTCGCAAGCAGTTCGGAAGGCCGATCGGCTCCTTTCAGGCGATCAAGCACAAGTGCGCGGACATGCTCACGATGATCGAATCGGCGCGTTCCGCGGCATTTTACGCAAGCGCTGTCGCCGCGGATGGTGAAGCCGACTTGGGCGAGGTCGCATCGAGCGCACAGGCCTTTTGCTCCGACGCGTTTTTCCACTGTGCCGCGGAGACCATCCAAATCCACGGTGGTATCGGGTTCACGTGGGAACACCCCGCCCACATCTACTTCAAACGCGCCAAGGCGGCCGAAGTGCTCTTCGGCGATCCTTCGTTTCACCGCGAGCGCGTCGCGCAACGCATGGGGTTGTGATGGAGCTACAACTGACCGACGCAGAGCAGGCATTCCGGAAAGACGCTCGCGCGTGGCTGCAAGGGCAACTCAACGGGCCCTTCAAAGACCTTCAAGGCCGCGGCGCGTCCGGCGATCAGGACTCCTATGTCGAGGAGCGCATCGCCTGGGGCCAAGCGATGGGGGCGGCTGGATGGAATTGTATCGGCTGGCCGAAGGAATTCGGTGGCCGCGCATGCACCATCAAAGAAGAGGCTATCTTCAACGAGGAGTACGTACGGGCGAACGGACCGGGCAACGTCGGCCATATCGGCGAGACCTTGCTCGGGCCCACTTTGATCCACTTTGGATCACAGGCGCAACAGCAGAGGTTCTTGCCGCCCATCGTCTCCGGCGAAGAGATTTGGTGTCAGGGCTATTCGGAGCCCGGGGCCGGGTCCGACCTTGCCAACGTGCAGACCAAGGCGACGCTCGTCGGGGAGGAGTGGGTGATCGATGGCCAGAAGATCTGGACCTCGGGCGCAGAGTATTCCGATTGGTGCTTCGTGCTTTGCCGCACCGACCCCGAAGCACCCAAGCACCGCGGCATCAGCTACATCCTCGTCCCGATGAAGCAGCCCGGTATCGAGGTCCGCCCGATCAAACAGATGGGCGGTAGCGCCGAGTTCGCTGAAGTCTTCTTCGATGGGGCCAAGGCAAAGAAGGACCACGTGGTCGGCGGCATCAACGACGGCTGGAAAGTCGCCATGGGGACGCTGGCGTTCGAGCGAGGGGCATCCACACTCGGGCAGCAGTATCTCTTTCAGCAGGAGTTCGAGCAGGTGGTCGCGACCGCCAAGCGTACCGGAGCAGCCAAGGACCCGATCATTCGGCAGCGCCTCGCCGAGGCATGGATCGGGCTGAAAGTCATGCGCGTCAACGCCCTTCGGATGCTCGAGCATCAAGGCGCCGACCTCAACCGTGAAGCGCTCATCAGCAAGCTCTATTGGTCGAACTGGCATCGCGACCTCGGCAAGCTCGCCATGGACATCCTGGGTCCCGACGCGGAAATCCTCGACGGCGCGCCGTACGAGCTCACCCGCATGCAGAAGTGGTATCTGTTCGCAAGGGCCGACACCATCTATGCCGGCTCGAACCAGATTCAGCGAAACATCATTGGCGAGCGCGGGCTTGGCCTTCCAAAGGAACCACGATGAGCAACACTCCGACGTACGTTGGCGGCCACGGGCTGCTCGAAGGCAAGAACGTCCTGGTGACCGCCGCGGCCGGTACTGGCATCGGGTTCGCGACCGCCATTCGGTGCGTCGAGGAGGGGGCGGCGGGGCTCGTCATCAGCGACATCCACGAGCGTCGCCTCGGGGAGGCCGCGGACAAGATCGAAGCCGAGACGGGGAAGCGCCCGGACATCGTACTCTGCAACGTCACCAAGGAAGACGAAGTGCAGGGAATGTTCGAGGTCGCAATCGAGAAGATGGGGCACGTCGACGTCCTGATGAACAACGCCGGCCTCGGCGGGTATGCAAAGATCGTCGACATGACGGACGAGCAGTGGAACGTCGTGCTCGACGTGACGCTGAACGGCTGCTTTCGGTGCACCCGCGCCGCCCTCAAGCACATGATGCCGCGCGGACGAGGGGCAATCGTCAACAATGCCTCCGTGCTCGGCTGGCGTGCGCAGGAAGGTCAGGCGCACTATTCGGCAGCTAAGGCCGGTGTGATGGCGCTCACCCGATGCTCGGCAATAGAGGCGGCGGAAGCCAACGTGCGCGTCAACTGCGTCGCCCCATCTCTCGCAATGCACCCTTTCCTCGCCAAGGTGACACCACCCGGCTTGCTAGAGGAGCTCAAGAAGCGCGAAGCCTTCGGGCGAGGCGCGGAGCCCTGGGAAATCTCCAACGTGATGGTGTTCCTCGCAAGCGACTACAGCTCCTACATGACAGGCGAGGTGTTGTCGGTGTCGAGCCAGCGCGCTTGAGCGCTCACTGCCGGCTTTTGTGGACCTGCCAGGCATCGGAGTATCTCAGCATGAACCGGCGGATCGCGGGTGACAGCAACCGGGTCGGCCCGCGGGTGAATCGCGACGCGTGTCGCATCGCAACGATGAATTCGTCGAAGCGGATGCGCTGATAGTGGAGCAACGCCTGGCTCTCGGTGGTATCGAGCCAGTCACAGTAGTACGCGCCCGAACCGTACGCTTCGGGAGGGAATCGTCCTACCCCCGTGGCGTCGAAGATCGCGTCGTAGAACTCGCCGAACGTGAGGCGACATCCTTCGCCGCCGCCGATCATCAAGGTCTTTCCGAACGCCGCTCGGGTTTGAATCGCGCGGGCCTGCGCCAACGCAACATCCTCCGGGTGGACCCATTCGAGCCGAACCTCCGGGCTGATCCCGAACAAGACCCGAAACACGTCGGGGGACAGATCGCCAGCGGCCGCTTTGATGCCAACCGAGACGCCGATGCGAAAGATGACGTAGGGGAGTCCGGACGCCTGCAGCAAGCGCTCACACTCGGCCTTGTGGGACGTGTAGTTGTCCGTTGGGATCGCGGGGTCGTTCCCGGTCAGCGGCCGGCCACCCGGCTGACGGGGCCCACAGACGGAGAGGGACGAGGCAAACACGATGACCGGCGGCTCTTTGCGTCGACGCATCGCCTCGAGGATTCTCTTCGTGCCGCCCACATTGACGGCATGAGCAAGGTCCGGGTGCTTCTCCGAGCGCGGCGCAAGTATCCCAGCGTTGTGGATGATCGCGTCGCAGCTCTCGACGCATGGCGCGATGTGCGCCATGTCCCGGATATCGCCCCAGACAGGGTGGACCCGGTCTTCGAATCGTCGAGCTTCCTTTCGGTTGCGCCGGTTCGGGACGTCGAAGGCGACGACCGAATGCCCTTCCGTTAGAAGCCGCTCGATGCCCGCCTGCCCAATCCGGCCAAACGCCCCAGTCACCAACACCCGCATTCTCGCAGGCTGACCTGCACGGCCAGCCGCTTCAAATTGAAAGGGGTTGCCCTTCCTGATAGAGCATGCTGCTTAGCAGAGGGAGTTGTTGATGAAGCTCGGTTTGTCGATTGGGTACGCCGGTCCGCAGTTGAACATGACTGTGCACGATCTGGTCAACATGGAGAAGATCGGAGAGGTCGAGCGCCTTGGATACGATTCGATATGGACGGCCGAGTCCTGGGGCAACGACGCCGTCACGCCCCTGGCGTGGGTGGGCAGCCAGACGTCGACGATCAAGCTCGGCACCGGAATCATGCAGCTGCCGGGCCGGTCCCCCGCGAATGCGGCGATGACCGCTATGACGATGGACATCCTTTCCAACGGACGATTCATCATGGGCCTCGGGACATCCGGACCGCAGGTCGTCGAAGGATGGCACGGCGTCCCGTTCAACAAGTCGCTCACGTGGCTCCGCGAGTATGTCACCATCGTGAAGCAAATCTTCGCGCGCCAAGGGCCCCTCGAGTTCGACGGCGTACGCTATCAGATCCCATACCGTGGTGAGGGATCGAGCGGCCAGGGCAAGCCTCTTCGAAGCATGATTCGCAGCCGCGCCGACATCCCGGTCTACACGGGCTCGATGGCGCCGAAGTCGCAGGCAATGTCCGCGGAGCTCGCGGACGGTTGTCTCCTCACCTGCATGCACCCGGAGCGCCCCGACGTGCTCATGAAGAACTTCGAAGAAGGGTTCGAAAGAGCGGACAGCGACAAGGGCCTCGCCAGCTTCGACATCGCGCCTACGGTCGTGGTGATCATCGGAGATCCCGAGCACGCGATGCTGCCTTGCAAGATGCAACTCGCGCTTTACATCGGGGGGATGGGCTCGAAGAAGAAGAACTTCTACAAAGACTACTTGAGCCTCGTCGGCTTCGAGGAAGCCTGTGAGAAGGTCCAGGACCTCTTCCTCGACGGCAAACGCAACGAAGCGATCGCTGCCGTGCCGGACGAGATGGTCGATGCCCTCTATTTGGTCGGCTCGAAGGACCGTATTCGCGATCGTTTCCAGCGCTGGAAAGATTCGCCTGTCGGGACCATGATGGTCGGCTCCCAGGACATGGACACGTTGAGGTTCATGGCCGAGCTCAACTCGTGAGGCGAACATGAAGATTGGAATCGTAGGTGGCACGGGTCGCGAAGGTCGCGGCCTCGGCGTTCGGTGGGCAAAGGCCGGGCACGATGTGTTCATTGGCTCGCGCCAGCATGACAAGGGCGTCGCCAAGGCAGCGGAGTTTGCCGAGGAGTTCGGCGTGACGCTGCAGGGCGGGGACAACGTGGCGGCGTGCCAGCACGCCGAGCTGATTGTCGTCACCGTTCCGTACAGCGCACACCGAGCCACGTTCGAGTCGATCAAGGATGCCGTAGGCGACAAGGTCGTCGTCGACATCACCGTCCCGCTACAGCCGCCGAAGGTGCGTTCGGTCAATCTTCCGGACGGGCAGGCGGCGGCTCTCGAAGCCCGAGCTTACCTCAGCGACGGCGCACGCTTGGTCGCCGCGCTCCACCACATCAGCTCTGAGCATCTGAGCGATCCGGACCATGCGTTCGATTGCGACGTGTTGGTGTGCGGAGACGACAAGGATGCTCGCTCCGCGGTCATCTCGGTGGTCTCGGACCTTGGCCTTCGCGGTGTCGACGCGGGCGTCCTCAGAAACGCCGTCGCCCTCGAGTCGCTGACACCCGTGCTGCTGCATATCAACCGCCGGTACAAGAGCGTAGGCTCGGGCATTCGCATCACGGGCATTCCGGAGTCGGAATGAACGACCGCGAGCCGGCTACGGGCGACCTCCGAGTCGGCTCGGAGCTCGTGGTTCGCGCAGTCCCTGGGGTTCCAACCGTGGAGCGGGGCGATGACTTGTACGAGATCATCGTCGCTGCCCTCGCGGGGGCGGGCATTGTTCCGCGGGACGGCGACGTCGTAGTCCTCGCGAGCAAGGTGGTCTCTCGCGCGGAAGACTGCTTCGTCGATCTCGGGCGGATCACGCCCGGGGAGACCGCCCGCGCGCTTGGCCAAGAGGTCGACAAAGACCCGCGGCTGGTCGAGCTCATCGTCCGCGAGAGCATCGGCATCTCGCGCAAGACCGCCGGCGCGCTCATCGTTCGTCACCGGCTCGGCTTCGTATCCGCAAACGCGGGCATCGACGCCAGCAACGCCGCCCCCGGCGGCGCACCGCCCGACTCGGGCCCCTGGGTCCTCACGCTGCCGCGAGATCCGGATGCGAGCGCCGCGGCGCTCCGTGCGAAGCTCGCCAAGCAGTACTCGGCGAACATCGCTGTCCTGATCACCGATTCTTGGGGCAGGCCGTTTCGACGCGGCACGATCGGCTTCGCGCTCGGGGTCTCCGGCCTGCCGGTGGTCTGGGATAGGCGCGGCGCTTCGGACCGCCACGGTCGTAGGCTCGAGGCAACCGAACCCGCAATCGCGGATGCGATCGCCGCAGCCGCCGATCTCGTTGCAGGGCAGGCCGACGAGGGACGGCCGCTGACCTTGGTACGGGGGCTCGGGTTCTCGCCGTCCGACGAGTCGTCGAAGGCGTTGCTTCGGGATCCCGAGAGCGACCTCTACGCATGAGCGCGGCCGCACATGGCAAGGTCGTCGCGCTGGCCGGAGGCGTGGGCGGCGCGCGCCTCGTCGACGGACTGAATGCGGAACTGCCGGAGGGCGCGCTCCAGGTGGTCGCCAACACGGGCGACGATTTCACTCACTGGGGGCTTCAGATCAGTCCTGACCTCGACACGATCATGTACACGCTCGCGGGCCTTTCTCCTGAAGACCGCGGGTGGGGCATCGAAGGAGACACATTCCACACGCTTCGAGAGGCGCAACGGCGAGGCCTCGACGATTGGTTTCAACTCGGCGACCGGGACCTGGTCACACACATCGTGCGCACCGCCGCGCTCGCTCGCGGTGAGTCTCTTACGCAAGTGACCCGCACTTTGTGTCGTGACTTGAACGTCACACGCAACATCTTGCCGATGACTGACGGGCCCCGGCCGACGAGCATCGTGACTGCTGAGGGAACGGAGCTCGCTTTTCAGGAGTGGCTGGTTCGTTCGCGCGCCGTTCCCAAAGTGGAGGCGGTGCGCTACGGCGGCAAGGGAGAGGCCTCAGCGGAAGCGCTCGATGCGTTGGCCTGGGCGGACCTCGTGATCATCTGCCCATCGAACCCCTTCGTGTCGATCGACCCGATTCTCAAGCTCGAGGGCGTGCGTGAGGCGCTAGAGGAAACCATGGTCGTGGCAGTCAGCCCAATCCTCGCCGGCCGCGCCGTCAAAGGGCCCCTCGCCTCGATGATTCCCCAACTGTCGGGGGAGCCGCCGTCGGCGAGAGCGGTGGCGAAGCACTACGGAGCCCTGCTGGATGCGTATGCGGTGCATCCGGGCGACGGCTTCGATGCGCCCTTCCCTGTTCTAGAGACGAACATACTCATTCAAGCCCGTGAAGATCGGGTAGTCTTCGCGCGAACGCTACTCGAGCTAGCAGGTGGACTTCGATGAGCCGTTGGGCGCTGATACCAGTCAAGGGTTTCGAGCGGGGCAAGTCCCGGCTCTCTGACGTGCTGCAGCCGGACGAACGCGCGGCGCTCACCCGCCAGCTCTTCGAGCACGTCGTACGCGTGTTGCAGGAGGCGCCGAGCGTCGACGGCGTCGCGATGGTGAGTGACTCGGTGGAGGCGCGCGAGCTCGCCGAACAGCTGGGTGCGGTAGCGCTCGAAGACGCGGAAGGCAGCGGAGGCCTCGCAGGAGTCGTAGACGTAGCGTTGAGAGACCTCGAGGCTCGGGGCGCCACCAGCGTCCTGATTTGCATGAGCGACCTGCCGGAGCTCAGTGCCGAAGACGTGGAGAGCGTCGGCCGCCAGCTAGACGAAGCCGATGTCGTGCTCGTGCCCGACCTGCTGCAGCGCGGCACCAACGTGGTCGCCTTGAAGCCCCCCTCGGCGCTGCCGAGCTGCCTAGGCCACGAAGACAGTCTGCAGCGGCACCGCAATCTAGCGCGCGATCTGGGGCTCACGGTCAGCGTCCAACTCCGAAGCGGCATCAGCTTCGACCTCGACCACCCGCGCGACCTCGCCCGGCTCCGGCGCGGCTAGTGGCCGTCGGAAAACCGCTCCATGAAGGCGCCCAAGATCCACGTCGAGAGCCTGCGGGGCATGAACCTCATCGACAGCACCAACAAGCGGTTGAGCCAGCCATGGATCACTGTCACGCGGCTGCCGAGCGTTCTCAAGCTCGCGGCGACGACCGCCGTCGGCGTCGTGAACATCAATCGCTGAAGCGGACCGAAGTTCTTGGGTTCCAGCCCGGCAACCTGCTGAAACTCCGTGTATGTGCCGCCCGGACACATCGCCTGCACGTCGACGCCAAAGGGCCTGAGCTCCGACGCCAAGCCTTCGGCGAAAATGAGATCGTACGCCTTGGTCGCGTTGTAGTTGGCCATCCCGCGCGCCGCACAGAAGCCGTTCACCGACGAAACCACGATCACGCCACCACGCCCACGTTCCCTCATCCCTTGCGCCAACTCGTGGGTGAGCAAGGCTGGCGCGCGGCAGTTGATGTTGAGCATCGCCTCTTGCACCCCGGGGTCCTGATCGAGGAAGGGACCGGACGTACCCATTCCGGCGCAGTTCACCAAGAGCCCAACGTCGATGTCCGCGATGGCCGGCTGCAGAACCTGGACGATGTCACGACTGCTGAGGTCAGCGGGCGCAACTCGCGCCTCGACGCGATACATGTCCTCAATCGCCGACGCGAGCTCTTCCAAGCGATCGCGCCGCCTGGCAACCAAGACGACGTTGACTCCGCGCTCTGCGATGCGGAGCGCGTACTCCCTGCCGATCCCCGCCGAGGCGCCTGTCACGATAGCCCACGGACCGTACCTCTCGGCGAACTTGCTCATGGCACGACGAGCCTACCACGCGCAGAGCGCAACGACAGACGTCAGCCGACGACCTGCAGGCCGCGCGGCTCGTAGTGGAAACGGGGATCCTGCGTCAGCGCGTCATAGGAGCCAAACACCGCGTCAGCGTCGACGACGGCGTCGAGGGGCTCGTGGGGATCCTGATCGGGTGTTTCCCCGAACTCGCGAACGACCCCATAGGCCGTGTCGCGTTGGACCGGCTTCCGCCCGGCGTCCCGGATGACGCGTCGCAAAGTCGCAGGTGTCATCAACTGCCCATGGCTGGCACCCGCCGCCGTCGAGATGCTCTCGTTCATCAATGTGCCCCCGAGATCATTGACGCCGCAATTCAGGAGCAACTGCGACGTACGAAGCCCCTCCTTGACCCAAGATGCCTGCAAATTCGGTATGTCCTGCCCGAGCATGAGGCGCGCAATCGCGTAGAGGCGCAGCACTTCGTCGCCGGTCGGCCCAGGACGCACGCCGGCCACCTCACTCTTGGCGAACAGGGGTGCTTCCTCGTGCACGAAAGACAGCGGAACGAACTCGGTGATGCCTCCTGTCTCCCGCTGCAACCGTCTGAGTACGTCCATGTGGCGCATTCGGTCTTCGACGGTCTCCACGTGTCCGAACATCATGGTCGATGTGGTCGGGATCCCGAGGCGGTGCGCCGCAGTGACGACTTCAAGCCACTCCTTCGTCGTGATCCTCGTCGGCGAGATCGTCTTGCGTAGGCGATCGTCGAGGATCTCTGCGGATGTCCCGGGTAGAGAGCCAAGTCCCGCGTCCTTGAGCTCTGCCAAGTAATCCGAATAAGACACTCGCTTGAGCGACGCTCCGAACTTCACCTCTTCCGGTGAAAAAGCGTGGATGTGAATCTCGGGTGCGGCCTCCTTCACGATTCGACAGAGCTCGATGTAGCTGTCGCCGTTGAGGTTTGGAGAGAGACCCGCTTGCAGGCAAACCTCGGTCGCGCCCATGTCGGAGGCTTGCTTAACGCGGCGGGCGACCTCCTCGTGTGGAAGAAAGTAGCCCTGCTCCGAGCGGACCGTCCGCGCGAATGCGCAGAACTTGCAGTTCTTGATGCAAACGTTGGTGAAGTTGATGTTCCTATTGACCACGTAGCTGACGCGCTCGCCGACCTGGGTCCGGCGGAGCTCGTCCGCGACCAGGCACAGAGCGTGGAGGTCGGGACCGCGCGCATCGCTGAGGACGACGCCGTCGGCAACGCAGACTTCCTCCCCTTCGAGGCTCCGTTCGAGAATCGCGCGCACTTCGCTCGAGACGCCATGGAAACAGGTTTCGAGGGCGTTCGTCATGACGTGGCGAGCTCCGTTTGAAGCTGGTCGACCCGAGGTCGAAGGGACGCGTCGATGAACCCCGGCGCATCCAAGTGCGAAGGATATACCGGTAGCCGCGGTTCGAGCCGGAAGCCTTCCGTCTGGCAAGCCTCTCGCAAGCGATCGAGGTAGGGCCACGGGTGCTGTGGGTTGATGTAGTCGGGGCTCACCGGGGAGATTCCGCCGAAATCGTTGATGCCCGCATTGATGAGCGTCGCAATCGAGGCGGGGTTCAAGTTGGGCGGAGCCTGCACGCTCACGTCGTCGTCCAGAATGAGCCGCGTGAGTGCGACAGTCGCGGCAAGCGCATCGGGCGTCGGCTCCACAGCGACCCCCATAGGTGTATCGGGGTGGGCACGAAAGTTTTGGACGATCACCTCGCCAATGTGTCCGTGCTCTCGGTGGAGCGCCCTAATCGTGAGGATGGTGTCGACGCGCTCCTCGACGGTCTCTCCGATGCCGATCAGCAAGCCCGACGTGAACGGAATCCGAAGCTCACCCGCCTCCCGTGTCATTCGAATGCGCTTGCTCGGGCGTTTGTCGGGAGCACGATGGTGCGGCATCCCTTTTTCGCAGAGACGCTCGCTCACATTCTCGAGCATGAGACCAAGACTGACGTTGACGGGGCGGAGCGAAATCATCTCGTCACGACTGAGGATACCGGCGTTGGTGTGGGGCAAGAGCCCGGCCGAGAGCGCCTGCTCTGCAGCCCATCGAAGGTAGTCGACCGTCGTCTCGTGTCCCCACGAACGGAGCTGGGCGCGATACTCCTGAAAACCCGTCTCGGGCGTGTCCCCGAGACAGAAAAGCGCTTCGACGCACCCCTGCTCGCGGGCGCGGTGAAGCCACGACCGGATTTCGTCGGGACTCATCGTCCACTCGCCAGGATCCCCCGGCGATCGTCGGAACGAACAATAGTCGCATCGATTCCTGCAGAGGTTCGTCACGGGAAGGAACACCTTCGGCGAGTACGTCAGCGTGCTCCCCCACGCACGATCGCGCCGCGCCCGCGATGCTTCACAAAGCGCAGATGTGTCGAGCTCTGCTAGTTGGTAGGCAACCTGGTCGGTCACCGGCCCAAGGCTTGCGCGCTCCAGGATCGGCAGCGTCGGGCTCATTGCATCTTGGCGATTACGGTGTCCGCGAACCGGTTCAAGCCATCGATGCGGCCCTGCAGAGTGCCCCCCACCATTGGGGTCCCATACATGAGCCAAGGAACGGTGATGATGTCGGTCACACCGGCGTCTTCGAGCCTCTTGAACCCATCGGCATCCCAGACGTCGGTGACCACTGCCTGGTACTCCATCGGCAGGTGATCGCGCCCATAGTCCTTCCGAAACGCTTCGATTTGAGCGATGAGCTCGAGGAGCTTCTTCGACGGGAGCATCGCGGACGACCACCCGTCTCCGTACTTCGCAGCTCGGCGGAGGCCCGGCTTGCTGTGGCCCCCGATGTAGATCGGGATGGGCTTCGTTGGCGCGGGGCTCATCTGAATCTTTCCAAAGTCGTAGTGCTCGCCGTGGTACTCGACCATCCCGCCGCCCCAAATCAGGCGCAGGATCTCGAGGCACTCATCCATCCGCTTGCCACGAGTAGCGAAGTCGGTGCCACACCACTTGAACTCCTCGGGCAGCCATCCGAGACCGGCGCCGAAGCCAAAGCGGTTGTTGGAGAGTGCGGCCAGCGACCCGACCTGGCGCGCCATCAGGACCGGATGCCGAACCGGAAGCTTCACTACACTCGTATAGAGGAACAGCGTCTTTGTGGCCGCGGCCATCGCCGCCGCACCGACGATTGGCTCGATCCATGGGGTCTCGCCGTCCCACATGCGGCTACCATCTTGCGTGTACGGGTATGGCTTGCTGACTTCCTCCGAGTAAAAGATCGAATCCGGAAGAACGATGGCGTGGTAGCCGAGCTTCTCGGCCTCCTGAGCGACCGGGATGTAGTGCTCGGGCGGCGCCATGGCGATCGAAGCGCTGAATTTCATCGCGCGGACTCTAGCATAGGAGCGGCCTAGGCTCGATCGCGTGGAATCCGAGTGCCGATCACGCGCGTGACATTGAGCCAAGCTAACATCCGGGCCGACAACAACGGTTTGCCGGTGTTCATGAATGCAACGCTGATATCGCGATCGGGGTCGGCCCAGCCAAGCACGTTCGTGAATCCGAGGTGGCCGTATGCGTTTGCCGTCCTAGGCCCATAGAAGCCGAAGGATCGGAGGCCCAGCATGAACCCCATGGAAAGGGGAATCGGCATCATCAGGACGCGGTCGACCTGCCCAGTCACCTGCGGCTCGGTCGCGCGGGCCACAGTCCGTTGGTCGAAGATGCGGACGTCCTCGTAGGTCCCGCCTGAGAGGAGCATCTCGAAAAACCTCGAGACCTCCTCGGGCGTGGCGATGATGTTCGCCGCCGGCACCACCGCCGTCCTGAACCGCGGGTCGTTGCTCATGTCGACGAGCTCGCGCATCGAAGCCCCAAACGCGACGTGCACCAGATTCTTGTACGGCCAGGTCGGCGTCGGTCCCGTGAACGCGTCGACCGCAACACGATCGAGGTCGTCGGGAGACACTCCGAACTTGAAGTGCTTCATCTTCATCGGCTCTCGAATGCGCGCCGAGAGAAAGCTCTGCACGTCGCTCCCCGTGACGCGGCGGATGATCTCCCCCAAAATGAACCCACTCGCAATCGCTTGATACGCCTGCACACTCCCGGGCCGGTGTGTCGGCTCGAGCTCGCAGCATGCACGAATGATCTCGTCGGGCCTCGACAGCAAGTCGAGGTCGATGGCCTCCTCGGGCGTCGTGGGGATCCCAGCTCGATGCGTCAGGAGGTCGCGAATCGTAATGCTGTGTTTGCGACGCTTGGCGAACTCGGGGATGAACGTCGCGACGGGCTCGTCGACATGAAGCTGCTCCTCTTGCTGGAGAAGGTGAATCAGCATCGCGGTCACTGCCTTCGAGCCCGAGAAGAAGTTATACAGGGTATCGGGCGTCGCCTTGACCAAGGGCGTGCCCTCTCGGTCTTGCGGGCTGTTCCCGCTTGCGTGCCCGATTGCGCGGTCGAGAATGATTTCGCCGCGCCTTCGAATGCAGAGCGCGATCGCCGGGTGAAGCCCTGCCTTGTAGAACCGAACCACGGAAGCCCAAATCGCCTCGACATCCTCGCTTCTGAGCCCGACCCCCCGCGGATCGACCTCACGATGACTCTTGGTGGTCACCTCCTCCGGATCGAAGGGCTGAACCGTGACCGGCAGCAGATCCCTGAGGCGAGGCCTCGGCATCAGCGCCCTCGCTCGTATCCCAGGTTCGGCTGCAACCAGCGCTCCGCTTCGGCGACGCTGACGCCCTTGCGGCGCGCATAGTCCTCGACCTGCTCGCGATCGATCGGTCCGACGGCAAAGTAACGGGACTTCGGATGCCCGAGATAGATGCCGCTGACGCTGGCGCTGGGATACATGGCGAAGTTCTCGGTTAGAGAAATCCCTAACTCGTCCGGGCCGAGTAGCTTCCACAGGGTTGCTTTCTCGGTGTGGTCGGGGCACGCAGGATATCCGAACGCGGGGCGGATGCCGCTGTACTTCTCCGCGATGAGCTCTTCGCTCGAGAAGCCCCCTTCGGGCTCGTAGCCCCATTCGCGCCGAGCACGCTCGTGGAGGAGCTCTGCGAAAGCCTCGGCCAAACGATCGGCAAGGGCTTTGACCATGATCGCGTTGTAGTCGTCGTTGTCGGCCTCGAACTGCCGGGCAAGCTCCTCGGCGCCGATACCGGTAGTCACCGCAAAAGCGCCGATGTGATCGTTCGCGTCCGCCCCAACCGGAGCGACGAAGTCCGATAGAGAGAAGTACGGCTGCTCGTTCGGCTTCACCGACTGTTGGCGGAGCATATGGAAGCGCAGCCGCTCGCCGCTGCGATCCTCGTCCTCCCAGACCACGATGTCGTCGCCGTCGCTGTTGGCCGGCCAAAAGCCGTACACCCCGCGCGGCGTCAAGAGCCGCTCGGAGATGAGCCGCTCGAGGAGGTCTTGCCCGTGCTTGTAGAGCTCGCGGGCAGCCTCGCCGTAGCGCTCGTGCTCGAGGATCTTCGGAAACTTCCCTTTGAGCTCCCATGCCGAAAAGAAGAAAGTCCAGTCGATGTACGCCGAGATCTCCTCGAGGCTGACGTCTTCGATGACGCGCCGGCCGTGGAACGCAGGTTTCGGGGTGTCCTCGGGCCGCCACTCGATCGGCGTTCGGTTCTCGCGCGCGACCTCGAGGGAGATCAACTCGCGATTCTGTCTGTGCTCGAACAGCTTTCGTGCCTTCTCCTGCTCGCTCCGGTTCTTCGCGTCGAACGCAGGACGGCGCTCATGACTCAAGAGGTCGGACACCACGTTGACGACACGGGAAGCGTCCAACACATGGGCGGTGCTGCCATGGTAGGCCGGCGCAACCTTCACCGCTGTGTGCGCGCGACTCGTAGTCGCGCCGCCGATCAAGAGCGGCTGGTCGAGCCCGCGGCGCTGCATCTCCGAGGCAACGTAGACCATCTCATCGAGTGACGGAGTGATGAGACCGCTAAGACCCACGATGTCACATTGTTCTGCAACGGCGGTATCGAGAATTCGTTCCGCTGGAACCATGACCCCGAGGTCGACCACCTCGTAGTTGTTGCAACCGAGCACTACGCCGACGATGTTCTTACCAATGTCGTGCACGTCGCCTTTGACGGTCGCGAGTAGGACCTTGCCTTGAGCTGCTCTGTCTTCCGCCTTTTCATCTTCCATGAACGGCTCGAGGTGCGCGACAGCCTTCTTCATGACTCGCGCGCTCTTGACGACCTGGGGCAGAAACATCTTCCCCGAGCCGAAGAGGTCGCCGACTACGGCCATCCCGTTCATGAGCGGGCCTTCGATGACGTCGAGCGGTCGGGCCGACTGTAGCCGCGCCTCCTCGGTGTCTTCGATGACGAATTCCACGACGCCGTTGACGAGCGCATACTCGAGGCGCTTTTCGACCGGCGCCTCACGCCACGACAAATCGAACTTTTGCCGCTTCCCTTTGCCCTTCACCGTTTCGGCCAGGGCCACGAGCCGCTCGGTGGCGTCGTCCCGACGGTTGAAGAGGACGTCCTCGACATGCGTCAGAAGCTCTTCGGGGATCTGCTCGTAGACCTCCAACTGCCCCGCATTGACGATGCCCATGTCCATGCCCGCGGCAATCGCGTGATAGAGGAAAGCCGAGTGCATCGCTTCGCGAACCCGGTCATTGCCCCGGAAGGAGAAGCTCAGATTGCTGACCCCTCCGCTGACCAGCGCGCCCGGACACCGCTCTTTGATCTGCTTGGTCGCCTCGATGAAGTAGATCGCATAGTCGTTGTGCTCTTCCATCCCGGTAGCGATCGCGAAAATGTTTGGATCAAACACGATGTCGGTTGGATCGAACCCTGCTTCATCGATCAGAAGTCGATACGCGCGAGCACAGATCTCGACCTTTCTCTCGACCGTGTCGGCTTGTCCCTCCTCGTCGAACGCCATGACGACGGCGCCTGCACCATACAAGCGAACCTGACGTGCGCGTTCGAGGAACTCGGCTTCGCCCTCTTTCAGGCTGATCGAGTTCACGAGCGCTTTGCCTTGCACGCACTTCAACCCGGCTTCGATCACGCTCCACTTGGAGCTGTCGATCATGAAAGGCACGCGGGAGATCTCGGGCTCGGCGCCGATCAGATTGAGGAACGTCGTCATCGCCAGCTCGGAATCGAGCATGCCCTCGTCCATGTTGATGTCGATGATGTTGGCGCCGCTGCGGACCTGCTGAAGGGCTACTGACACCGCCTCGGGGTAGTCGCCCTCGGCGATGAGCCTTCTGAACTTGGCCGACCCAGTGATGTTAGTCCGCTCACCGACCATGATGAAGTTGGTCTCCGGACGGATGATGAGCGGCTCGAGCCCGCTAAATCGCGGGGGATGCGAGCTGTTCTCACGTCGAGGCCGAGGCGCGACGTCAGCCACCGCAGCCGCGACCGCGCGAATGTGGTCTGGGGTCGTGCCGCAGCAGCCCCCGATGAGGTTGACCATCCCGTCCGTCGCGAAGCCGCGAAGGAGCTCGGCCATTTCTTCGGGTGTTTGGTCGTAGCCACCAAAAGCGTTCGGAAGACCTGCGTTCGGATAGCAATGAACGTAGCAGTCCGCGATGTCGGCGAGCTCTTTCAGGAAGGGCCGCATCTCCGCGGCGCCTAGCGAGCAGTTGATCCCGACCGCCAAAGGTCGGGCGTGCGCGATGGACAGATAGAACGCCTCTACCGTCTGGCCGGAGAGCGTGCGGCCGCTCTTGTCGACGATGGTCACCGAGATGACGATCGGCAACCGCACCCCCTTTTCGCGGAACACGTCGTCGATCGCGCAGAGCGCCGCCTTGGCGTTTAGGGTGTCGAAAATCGTCTCGACGAGTAGCAAGTCACTACCCCCGTCGATCAGTCCCCTCACCTGCTCGGCGTATGCGTCGCGCGCCTCGTCGAAGGTGAGCGCCCGGTATCCAGGGTCGTTGACGTCCGGGCTCAGGCTAAGTGTCTTGTTGAGCGGGCCGACGGCGCCAGCCACGAAACACGCTCGGTCGGGGCGGCTGGCGGTGGCCTCCTTCGCAAGCTGGGCCGCAGCAACGTTGAGCTCGTAGACGACCGACTGAAGATCGTAGTCGGCCTGCGAGAAGGCGTTCGCATTGAACGTGTTCGTCTCCACGATGTCCGCGCCTGCATCGAGATAGGCCTCGTGGATCCCCCGAATCACGTCGGGGCGGGTCAACACCAAGAGATCGTTGTTGCCTTGGAGGCTTGACGGGTGGTCTTTGAAGCGCTCGCCGCGGAAGTCCTCTTCCCCTAGCTTGGCGCGCTGGATCATCGTGCCCATCGCGCCGTCGAAGAACACGATGCGTTGGTCGAGAAGCGCCCGGAGGCTTGCTGTGGTCACGTCATCACTCATGGTCGGATAACCCCAATCATAGGAACTCGCGCTATGACCCGAAAATGCGACGAACGCCCGTGGCGCCGCTGGGCTGCGAAGGAGCCCAGAATAATCCTGATGGGTTAAGGTACAATGCCTGAACTGGGACCCGGCCGATGAATTCCGACAAATTGGCGTTTGGCACCGCGTGGGTGCGCTTTCTGTTGGCGGCTTGCGGGGTCTGGCTGGCACCAATGCTCTACCCGCCGATGAGCGCACATCGCTGGGTATTCATCGCGTACGCGGGCGTCGCGATCGTCGAGCAGTTCTTGATCTGGCGAGATATCGGGGGCGCGTGGCGACCGTTTCTCGGCGGCATTCTCGACATGGCGCTGCTCACCTTCATCGTGCAGCGTGTCGGGTCATCACGAACCGTATTGGTCGCGCTTTATTTCGTCGCGGGCGTCGTCAACTCGCTGGTCGTGACACCCCGGATGGGAGTGCTCCTCTCGAGCATCGGCGCCGCGATGTACACCGCAGCGGTGATTGGGGAAGTGCGAGGTGCGCTCCCGTTCGCGCCGGACGGACCCGCCTGGCTCCAATCGAAGCCGCCCGACGCGCTCGAGGGTTTTCTCCAAGCATTCCTAGTAACCTTCATGCTCGTGTTCGGAACCGCGATCGTCGCGAGTCTCGTCCGGAAGATCAACCACCGTGAGGTGCAGCTCGTCGTCGCGAACGAACGCCTTGCCGAGCTCTCACGACAAGACCCGCTGACCCAGCTTTGGAACCGGCGACACATCCTGAGCCACATCGAGCAGGGCCTCGCGTGGTTGAACCGCGGGCGCCCGATGGCCGTCGTCATGATTGACCTCGACCAATTCAAGCGCGTCAACGACTTGCAGGGTCACCTCGAAGGCGACCAAGTCCTCCAGCGGGTGGCTGAGGCCCTCCAACGTTCGACTCGCGAGGTCGACGTCGCCGGCCGATATGGCGGCGACGAATTCGTCATCGTGTTGGCCGACACGAACCATGAGGAAGGGCGGGTCGCAGGCAACCGCTTCGTAGCGGCGATTCGCGAGGTCGGCATGAAGTTCGACGTTGCAAACCCAGTGACCGCCAGCGCTGGGCTCAGCATCGCCCGCCCGGGGGACACCGTCGCCTCCGTCTTGAAACGTGCCGACGATTTCGCATACTCCGCCAAGCGCAAGGGCGGCAACCGCCTTTGCGGGTGAGGCATGACCGACAAGATCTTGATCGCAGGCTGTGGGGACGTGGGAAATGCGCTTGCGACCCGGCTGCTCGCAGATGGCTGCGAAGTTTGGGGTGTGAGGCGTCGAGTGGACGCTCTCGCCCCCGGAGTCACGCCATGGCGCGTCGATCTTCGTGACGCCGCGGGGCTCGGCGACCCACCCACTGCATTCGACCACCTCTTCTACACCGCGAGCGCCGACCGTCGCGACGAAGAGGCGTACCGAGCAATTTATGTCGACGGGCTCCGCGCCCTCCTCCAAACGCTCCGCAACGCTGGCTCCCCGCTTCGCCGCGTGTTCTTCACGTCAAGCACGGCGGTGTACGGACAGTCAGAGGGCGAATGGGTCGACGAAAGCTCCTCGACGGAGCCATCTGGCTTCAACGGCCGCGTCTTGCTCGAGGCCGAAGCGATCCTCGACGAAGCCCCTGAGGTCGGGGTCAACGTGAGACTCTCGGGCATCTACGGCCCCGGCAGAACGCGGTTGGTCCGCAAGGTGTGGGACGGCCAAGCGACAGCCACGGGCGCCTGGACGAACCGCATTCACGTAGAGGATTGCGCGGGGGTTCTGCAGCACTTGATGAAGGTGGCGGACCCGGCCCGGCTCTACCTCGGTTCGGACGACGAGCCCGTGAGGACGGCCGACGTCGTGACCTGGATGAGCCGCAAGCTCGCTCTGCCGGCTCCTCCGCCAGCGGACACAGCCCGATTGAACAAGCGCTGTAGCAACGCGCGGCTTCGCGAGAGCGGATTCCGATTCCGCTACCCGACATTCCGCGACGGCTACTCGGAAATCATCGACGCGTTCTTGCGTGAGCGCCCGAGCGGGCGATGAGCCTCAGCCCGTCCGGCGAATGATGTGAAACCCGAACGGCGTCTCGACGACGTCGCTGGTGTCCCCGACGTTCAAACCAAAGGCGCTGTCTTCGAATGCCTTGACCATCTGCCCCCGGCCAAAGCTGCCAAGGTCACCCCCGGCCTGCGCGGAGCCACAGTCCGAATGGGCGCGAGCCAGCGCCGCGAAATCACCACCATCCTCGAGCTGCTGCGCAATGTCTGCGATCTGAGATTGCGCCTCATCCTTGCTGCGCGTCGCCCGAGAACGCTCGGATCCGGCGTACATGAGAAGTATGTGTGAAGCGTTGATCTGATCTGCCATGTCGTCTCCTCTCGGGGGCGCACCGTAGCAGAGTTGCTGGCGCCTACGCGTGCTAAATCTGCCTCAGCCTGCCCTCGGCCAACATGCGGAGCATCGTGCGGTCGACCTTGCCGGATCGGTTGAGAGGAAACGCGTCGAGTATTGCGAGGTCCTTCGGGCGCTTGTGCGCGGCGAGCTCCTGATTCATCCGGGCGCGCAGCGTGTCTGCATCGAATGCGGGCGCCTCGGTCACGATGGCGGCGACGACGCGCTCTCCCCACTCATCATCGTCGACCCCGAACACGCAGGCCGCCGCGACTCCGGGGACGCATTGGAGCCACGCCTCGACTTCTTCAGGCGCAACGTTCTCACCGCCGGTCACGATGACGTCGTCAACCCGACCACGAACGACGAGCTGACCGTCGGGGGCAAAAGCGCCGAGGTCGCCGGTTCGGAGCCAGCCGTCGTCGGTCCATGGCTCGTCGGCAGAGTGTTGCCCGAGATACCCCTGCATGAGCGTCTCGCCACGCACCTGGATCTCGCCGGCCGCGATTCGCACATCGACCCCCGGGAGCGGCGCGCCAGAGCCAGGGAGCCCCACTTGGGCCAGTGTTTGAGTCGCGACCTGGGAGCAAGCTTCGGTGCAGCCGTAGGTGGACAAGACCGGAGTGCCCATGGAGACGGCGCGAGTCCGCATCGCTTGGGGGAAGGCCGCGCCACCAACCAGCACGGCCCGGAGCGCAGGCGACGGACGCCAGCGCGGATCCTCGCTGGCCAACAGGCGGCGCAGCATCGTCGGGACGACACTGAGCAAAGTGACGGCCTCACGTTCGAGCAGCCGAATGGTTGCCGCCGGGTCGAAGGGCCCGGGGTCGAGCACGACGCAGCGTCGAGCGATCAAGCATCGAGTGAGGATAGAGAGGCCTCCCACGTGCGCGGGCGGCATCGCGAGAAGCCATCGGTCCTCCGAGAGCCACCCGAGGTTCGCAGCGTGGGCGGCCTCGGATGCTACGAACGCACGCCGCGACAAGCGTACGCCACGTGGCGTCCCCCGGCTGCCTGAAGTGTAGACGATGGCGAGCGTCTGGTGGTTGGGAATCGGCCCGATGGTGGGTTGCGCCCCCTGCCCCGCTGGCGCTCCGCCGGTGATGATCTCGACGGGCGCTGCGTCTTCGAGCACGAGGGCGCGCTCGCGCCCGGTGAGGCGCGGGTGAAGCAGCACCGCTGGGCAGCCGAGCTCGAACAGCGCGTAGAGCCACAGCGCCGAGTCGACATCGGCGCTGGGCATCACGGCTACACGATCGCCGGGCTTCACCCCGCGCACTGCGAGCTCGTCGACCGCCGCGGCGACGCGCAATGCGACCTCTGAGTACGACCAGGTACGCCCCGCGGCCACGAGGCAATCACGTGATGGCGCCTCGCGGGCGGCGGCGAAGATGCTTAGCTCACGCATCGGTTACTTCCTCGAAGCGAAGCCCCAACCCAGGCTCATCGTGCGGCACTATCATGCGGCCTTGAATCGCCGCGATCTCGTGAGGCGTCCAGAGCTCTAGGCCGGGGTGCCACCCAAGCCCGGCTGCGCGCTCGGTCTGAAGTGCGAGCCCGAGCTCTGCCGTGGCGGCTCTCGCGATCGGTCCGTCGAAGGTGTGGGAAACCAGGTAGTCCGCGCCGAACCCCGCAGCGCGCTCGGCAGCGTCGAATGACGCCCGAAGGCCGCCGAGCACCGTCGGCTTCAGGACGACCGCGCGGATCTTGCCGGTCTCGAGAAGCCGCACGCAGAGGGTGTCGTCGCGCAGCGTCTCGTCCAACGCGAACGGAAGCGGGAGATCGAGCGCCTCTTTCCATTCTTCGGGCGGCACTGGCTCTTCGATCAGATCGAGCTCGAGCGCCTCGAGCGCAGCGGCTTCACGGCGAAGCGTATCGAGCGGGACCCGTCGGTTGCCGTCCAGGCGAAGCGGCAAGCTCGGGTGCGATCGCCGAACTTCCCGCAGGGCAGCCACCTCCCGTTCGAGATCTACGCCAATCTTGAGCTTGAGGTGCGTTGCGCCGCCGTCAACGAGCGCGTCGACATGTTGCGGCCACTCGGTCGCGTCGGGCGCCAACACGAGATCGGCGATGGGGATGGGTCGTCGCTCGGCGTCCCCTCCAACGACGCGATGGAGCGGCTCGCCCCGCACATGCCCGAGCCAGTCGAGCAGCGCGGTCTCGAGTGCAAACCGCGAGGCTTGACATCGGAGTGGGTGCGCCGAGAACACGTCAGTCAACAACGCGAAAGGACTCGCGAGGGCATCTGCCCGGACTGGGCCGTCCGCGAGTCGATGGAGCTCTTCGACGACTTCGTCGATCGAATCGGGGGAGTAGCGAGGAAGTGGCGACGCCTCACCTACGCCCGCAGTCCCGTCGCCGCGCGTCAACGACAGTACTGAGAACGCGCGTCGGGCGAGCCCTGCCGCTGCGCCCGCCAGTGAAGATGGCAGCTCTCCCTCGAGAAGATCGATTCTCGCGTGCAGGTCGGTCACAGGGCGATCCCAATCGCGAAGAGGACGCCGTAGACCGACAGCAGCTTCGCCGTGCCGGCGAGCGTCGCGTTGAGGACCGTGCCCCGGTCCCGCGCCACAGAACGTGCAAGCTTCGCCCCCCAAGGAATGGTGAGAAGCGGGAGACACACCCACAGCCCGCTCAAGCCGAGGAGGAGCATTGCGACGGGCGCAGCGTAAGCAATGCACAAGAGAAAGTAGTACTCGCGCACGCCACCCGCTCTTCCGAAACGGACGACGACGGTGTGCTTTCCCGCCGCCGCGTCTCCTTCGAAGTCGCGGACGTTGTTGACCGCAAGAATCGCAGTCGCCAGGGCGCCGATGGGTACCGAAGCGAGCCAAGCGACCGCTGGCACGTGCAGCGCCTGCACGAACGCAGTGCCACACACTGCAACGAACCCGAAGAACGCCATCACGAACACATCTCCAAGCCCGTTGTACGCGAGGGGAAAGGGTCCTCCGGTATATGCGAGCCCGGCGACCATCGACGAGAGACCGATCGCGACGACGGCCGGCCCCGCGACCCAGGTGAGGTAGACCCCAACACCGAGCGCGAGCGCGAAAGTCACGATGATGCCGCGGCGAAGCTCGGCGACTTCCAACAAGCCGGCTTGCGCCGCGCGCACGGGTCCGAGCCGTTCCTTCGTATCCGCGCCTTTCTCGAAGTCGTACATGTCATTGGCGAAGTTGGTCGCGATCTGGATTAGAAAGGCGCCCACCAAGGCAGCGAGCGCGGCGTCCCAACGAAAGGCCTCGACGCGCCACGCGCACGCCGTTCCAACCGCAACGGGCGCGAACGCGGCCGTGAGCGTGGCCGGCCTCGCTGCGAGAACCCACGCGCGAACAGAGCCAGGCGCGACGTCGCTCATGCAACAACGCTTTCTACTGAGCGCCCTTCCACGCGGCGCAGCGCTTCGGCGACGGCCTCGCGGGCCTCGAGCAATAGGTTGTGTCCGGCTCCTTCGACGGTGATCGCTTCGAGGTGGGCGCTGCGCCCAGCAAGCTCCGTCGCGAGATCGCGGAACTTCGCGTCCCTGCTGCCAGCCATGACAATCACGGGGACTCGCGTTGTGCGAAGCGCGTCCGCGTAGCAGGGCATTGCACCGAGGCCGAGTACTTCGAGGGAGCGCGCCAGCCCCTCCGGGTCGTGTTTCAACCGGATCTCGCGCTGCTGTGCAAGCACCTCGGCCGGGAGCCCCGCTTGGGTCGCAAAGAGCGCTTGCTTCTCCCACTCCGAAACGAAGGCGCCCAATCCGTGGCTTCGCAAGAACTGGGCTCTTGCCGCGTCGGCCCGGCGCCGGTCACGCCGCGCGGCCTCGTTGGCGAGCCCCGGGTGGACGCTGATCAGCACGGCGCCGTCGAAGAGCTCCGGCGCGGTAGCGAGCATGCCCGCGGCCACGCGCGCGCCGAGCGAATAACCGCCCACGAATCGGGGCCGGCGCCGCGCCGAGGCGAGCGAACAGAGCCTCTCGACCTCGTCAGCAAACGAAGCAGCCTCGAGCTGGCGCCAGTCACTCCCGTGTCCAAGAAGCGTCGGCCGCATGGGGTCTTGATCGAGCGTCGCACGAGCGATGATCGGATCCCAACTGCGAGGCGAACCGGTGAATCCGTGGAGCAGCATCCACATCAAGGAGCCTCGCCCGCGAGCGCTCGTTCGACACGGTCCCGGAGCGCCGCGCCCTGCTCGAGAGCGCTCAGCGGAGGCACGACCGCCTCGACGACCGTGCACCCTGGCCCCGCGTATGCGTCGACCAGCGCGCGACGCAATTCATGGATGGTGGACGCGCAATGGTGGGCGCACGCGTACGTCGCCGCTGCGCTCGCGAGATCGGCGTCGTGCGGCGTCGTGAAGAAGGGCAGCCAGGACTCATCGCCCTCGCGCCCAATCGGAAGGTGCTCGAAGATGCGGCCGCCGCCGTTGTTGATCACCATCACGACGAGCGGCCCCTCGACACGAGACGCGAGCTGAAGGCCGTTGAGGTCGTGAAGGAAGCTCACGTCCCCCACCACCAGAGTGGTCGGGCCGTCGATACAGGAGGCGACCCCTGCCGCGCCCGAAACCAGCCCATCGATCCCGCTCACGCCCCGCTGCGAATGAACGACGAGCAGCTTCTCGCTTGGCGGCGCCCAAGTCTCGACGTCGCGGATGGGAAGGCTGTTGCCGAGCACGAGCGCGCTCGGCTCGGGAAGTGCGTCGAACAACTCGCGCACAGCCCGGGCTTCCGTAAGCGCATCTCCCCCTTGAGCCAGCAGCTCTTCCGCGATCTGCCAGACGATGGACTCGGCTCTCGCAAACCGCGCGACAAACTCCGTGTCGCGGCGCCGGAGATCGAGTTCCGCGCCACGAAAGGCGGCGAGAAACGAGCCGATGTCAGCCTGCACGATCGCCTCCGCATCGGAAGTCGGGTCCGCCCACTCCCACGGGTGCACGACGACGCGGCGAATCGGGGCGGCGGCAGCGAGCTCTTCCCAACCTCTGGAAGTCGGAGATCCTCCGAGTTGCAGCACGAAATCAGGCGCGAGCGACGCACGGCCCGCGGCGGTGCGCCAAATCGTATCGAAGGCGCCAAGCGCTCGAGTCTGAGACCAGCAACGGAACTGGCTGGCTGTTTCGGCCAAAATCGGCGCCGCCGAACGCTCTGAAAGCTCTGTCAACGCATCGACGAACAGCGCGTTCCTCGCGTCGGCGGGCCCGCACAGGATCACAGGTCTCGATGCGGCGTTCAGCGCTTCCACTACCGCATCCACCGCCAAGGGCGACACGTGCTCTACGAGTGTCGGCGCCAGTGGCCGGGCCCGATGGACCCGCGTCAGCGGCTCCGCGAGCACGAAGTCCACGCGCTCCCGAAGCTCGCCCATCACGGCCACGGGCACCAACGGCTTTCGCGCTTGCGCGTTGATGTGAACCGGCCCTGGTTTGACACCCATCGCTTCGTTCACGGCCCGGGCAACGACGCGACGGGCGGCGCGGAGGCTGCGGACGTCCTCGCGAGGCTCACCGAGGTTCGCAAAGAACCGGACGTGGTTTCCGTATAGCCCCAGCTGATCGGTCGTCTGGTTGGCGCCACAATGATGCAGCTCGGGCGGCCGGTCGGCGGAGAGAATGATCAGAGGGACGCCGGCTTCACTCGCCTCGAGGACCGCCGGGAAATAGTTGGCGGCGGCGCTGCCGGAGGTGCACAGAAGCAACGACGGTCGCAAGGTGCTGCGTGCCTGGCCGAGGCCGTAGTGGGCGGCCGAGCGTTCATCGAACGCACTGGTGCACCGAAGCCCCTCGTTGCGCAGGGCCGCGATTACGAAGGGTGTCGAACGCGAACCGGGGCTGATGACCGCGTCATCGACCCCGGCGCGGACGAAGCTGTCGATGACGAGCCGCGCCCACTCCGTCTGGCTCTCAGCGGCAGTCCCCATGGAGCGCTCCTAGAAGCGCCTGCATCTTGAGCTCGGTTTCGGCGTATTCCGCGGCGGGGTCGGAGTCAGCCATGATGCCAGCGCCTGCATAGACCCAAGCCTTGCCATCGCGCAGCAGACCCGAGCGTAGCGCAACCACGAATTCGCCGTCGCCGGTGGCGTCGGTCCAGCCCACTGGAGCGCTGTACCAGCCGCGCGGTAGCGCTTCGTGCTCTGCGATCCAGCGGGTCGCCTCTTTGGTGGGTGCGCCGCCAACCGCGGGCGTTGGGTGCAGGGCGTCCACCAGGGCCAGGATGTGGGTCGGCTCTCGCAGTCGCCCTTCGATGGCGGTCTGCATGTGTAGGAGGTTCGGGAGCTCGCGGACGCTTGGCTCCGGGTCTGAGCCGAGCGATTCACAGAACGGCTCGAGGCCAGCGAGAATGGCTTTGACGACGAGCTGATGCTCTTCCCGCTCTTTGCTGCTTTCCATCATCTTCGCGGCATCGCCGTGCGCCGTGGACCCGGCAAGGGCCTCACTCAGAACTTGGGTGCCGCGACGCGAGATGAGGAGCTCCGGCGTCGCACCGAGGAATGCCGAATCGCCGCGCCACAGAGCAAAGCGCGTGCAGCCTGCAAAGCGCTCTTCGAGCCGCTTCAGAACGTCGAGCGAGCCGGCGCCTGTCTCTAGCTCCACGACGCAGTGCCGTGCAGCCACGACCTTTTCGAAGTCGCCCAGCCGAATCCGTTCCCGGATCTCGCCAACCTGACGGGACCACCTGTCTCGGTCGGCCTCTTCGATGCGTCGAGCAGAAACCGGGGACGGAATCACACCGATTGGCCGTTCGAGGCTTCCCCAGAGCGTGTCGAATGTGTCGAGCCGCGCTTCGAGCTCAGGGTCTTCGCTTCCACGCACGGCGAGCGACAACCATGCGCGCTCGTCGACGTGATAGGTCCACGTGGGGAGGAAGAAGAAGCCGTCCCCAAAGCTTTCCCATGGCATCGAGCTGGCAGCGCCAGGCGAAAACGCCGAGCCGCCGAAGACACGAGGGGAAGGGCTCGCTGCATCCGCGACGTGGTCGGTGCCCTCGAAGAAGTCGCCGAGAGAGCGCCTGTTCGGTGGCAAGCTCATGGCGACACCCAACCCGGAGCAAGCTGCGCTCTGCGGTGGATCCCAGAGCATGCTGGCTTCTCGTGGAAAGGCCCGCAGGAGGGCGTCCGGTGGCGCGACTGGCGCCGGCACCGTGATGATGAGGTTCTCGGTGTCGGCGCTGCGGTTGCGGAGCGCCTGCTCCAAGAAGGCCCGGGACGTCTCGCGCGTTGGGACGCCATCAAACGCAAAGGCAGCGCTCTGAGACCTCATGCGTCGAACTCCGTTGGTTGCGCAACGAACAACGTGCACGCGCCAAACGTCAGAGGCGTCGCGTGGAGCACCTTCATGCCGCTCTCTGCCATCAGCTCCGAGAACTCATCCGCAGACGGGAACGCCGCGATCGACTCCTGCAGATACTTGTATTCCTTCGATCCAGACAGCATGCCGCCGATTCGAGGGATTACCTTCCGCACGTGAAAGCGCGCAATGGGGCTGAGCCAACCCACGCTTGGCTCCCCGAGCTCGAGCACGGCCACGCGGCCCGTAGGCTTGGTCACCCGCGCCATTTCCCTGAGAGCCTTGGCGCGATCCGGAACATTCCGAATGCCGAACGCAATGCAGCAGCCGTCGAATGTGTCGTCGTCGTAAGGAAGCGATTGCGCGTCGCCTACCTCGAGCGCCACGCGGCCGGACAGAGCGCTGCGCTCGACTTTCTCGTGGCCTACTTCGAGCATGCGGGCGGAGGGATCACTTCCGATGACCTTCGCATCGGGGTGGAGGCGCGCGATCATCATGGCGAGGTCGGCGGTGCCAGTCGCCAGGTCGAGCACGAGCGCGCTCGGGGGGAGCTCCATCGCGGCCACTGTTTTTCGTCGCCACGACTGGTCGATACCCATCGACATGAGCCGATTCAATAGGTCGTAGCGACCCGCGATTTGGTCGAACATCTGCCCCGATCCGGGGTTGGGAGGCGGGGTCTGGTGAACGGCTTCGCTCACTGAGCACCTCGTTCGACCTTCTTGGCCTGGAGCCGCGCGCTCTCCTGAACCTCCTGCTTGCGCGAGTGGAGACGCATGTGTCCGCGCTGAATGCCCTCCCCCGCAAGAGCGCGAAGTGCGGCGAGGTTCGAGGCCATGCCGGCGGCGCCCATCACAATCGCAAGTTCGCCCGCGTTCTGAACGCCCATGAGCTCGAAGGCCGCGCGCACACCACGATGGACGCGCGTCGAACCGCCGACCGTGCCGACTGCCATGGGCATGTCGAGCTCGCCTCGAATACCGCTCTCGGTGCGTCGCCACACGACGAGCGGCTTGTATTGCCCGTCGATGGAGGCGAACGCATGAGCACCGGCTTCGATCGAGCGCCAGTCCTGGCCCATGGCGAGCGCGACCGCGTCGACGCCGTTCATGACGCCCTTGTTGTGGGTCACGGCCCGAAACGGGTCGAGCTCGGCAAAGCGGCTGGCTTTGACGATCCCGTCCGCGAGCTCGGGCCCGCCCAGTGCATCGACGCTCACGTCACAGCTGACCTGCACGCGCCTGCGTAGCGGGAGATTGCTCAAAATTCGGAGCCCGACAGTACCGCCCGTGAGCTCGCGAATCCGCGGCGCTACGGCCTCGGCAACGGCATCGACGACGTTCGCGCCCATGGCGTCACCCACGTCTACATAAAGGTGAACGACCAGCACGCCATCGTCCTCATGGAGAACCCGCACGTCCATGTCGCGGCAACCTCCGCCACGCTTGACCATCCCGGGAATGGCTTCGTCCGCGATTTGAAAGATGAGATCGCGCTCGGCTTCGACGCGCGCCTTCGCCTCTGTCGGGTTGGGAACATCGTCGAACTGAACCTGGGTCGTCATGATCGGGTCGGTGGCCTCGCCGAAGAAGCCTCCTGTCATGCGGACCTGCCGCGCGGCGTTGGACGCGGCCGCCACGACGGATGGCTCTTCCACGGCCATCGGCACCAGCACGTCGCTGCTGTTCACTCGAAAGTTGAGCGCGACGGAAAGCGGCAAGCCATGCACGGCGATCACGTTTTCGCTCATGCGATCTGCCACATCGAGCGTGAGCTCTCCGCCACTCTCCAGATGCCGAACGGACTGCTCCGAAAGCAGTCCCGTATCGATCATCGTACGGAGCCGTTCCTCGATGCGCTCGCGATAAAAGCCCGGGATTCGGCTCGTCACGGCTGGTGTTTGCTTAGACATCGATGCCTCTTTCTTCGTTACTCGCTAGGACTCCCGGTGAACGGTGGCGCGCGCCACCGTAAACAATGCTTCCTTCGCGCGACTCTCGGGCAACCCTTGCAACGCCCGGCATGCGGCGTCGGCTTCCCGAATTGCAACATCGCGGGTCGACGCGAGCGCGCCGGTGTGGTCGAGCGCAGCCAGCAGCCGCGTCTTGGCTTCCTCAGGGATCTCGTCCGCGTTCGCCGCGACGAGCTCCTCGACGCTTGCACGGAGGGACGGGTCGCGTTCGAGCGCGACGATAACCGGGTGCGTCATCTTGCCCTCCCGCAGGTCGGCAAACGGCGACTTCCCGATGGTGGAGCCGTCGCCGGCGTAGTCGAGATGGTCGTCGATGAGTTGGAACGCCACGCCCAGATGTCGGCCGTATTCTTCGAGCGACTCGCAAGCGGCCTGATCGAGGCCGCCAGCCTTCGCGCCGGCGTACATCGCCCATCGGAAGAGCGCCGCGGTTTTCCCCTCGACCACCTGCATGTACGTCCGCATTCGTGCGTCGATCTTGCCCCGGTTTTCTAGTTGAATTGCCTCGGCGAAGATCATCTCGTCGATGATGTCGAGCAACCGTACGAGGACCTCGGGCATCTCCGCGGCGCGGACACGCCGAAGCGCGTCGACGAGCAACCAATCGCCCGCAAAGATCGAAGCTGCGTTTCCGTACAGGGTGCGTGCGGCCGGAACGCCCCGGCGCTTGTCGCCAGCGTCGACCACGTCGTCGTGGAGGAGCGTCGCGCAGTGCACGAGCTCGACCGCGACGCCGAACTCGCGGGTCTTGTCGTCGAGGCCCTGGCCAAGCCTGGAGGCGAGAACGACGCACATCGGCCGAAGACGCTTGCCGGCAATCGCGAGGAGGTGATGCGCGCTCTTGTGGACGACGCTCTCTCCGACCGGCAGGCTCTGGATGCCGCGCTCGAGCGACGCCATGTCCCACCTCACGAGATCGGCGAGGTCGGCCAAGTGCGCGGAGAGGCCGTCGAGCCCCTGCGAATCGCAAACCGCTTGAAGGCTCGTGAGCACATCCGAGGATGCGTCGGTTCGAACCGCTGCGATCAACGACATGGCAAGTCTCCGATGAGTCTCCCCTGGTCCATCACTCTTCTTCTTCCGCGCTTTGGAGCTCGACGGGGTTGATTACGCGCCCCGCGACGAGCAAGCGGACAAGCCGTTCGCCCGCCTTTGATAGCGCACTCAGGCGCGAAAGTCGCTTGCGCATGTAGTCCACGCGGCGGCGCTCTTCGGGACCGAGGCTCGGTCGAGCCGCTTCGAGCCGCTCTTGTGCTTCCGCGAAGGCGTCGAGCGCTTCTCTGATTAGGATGAGCTCGCGACGCTCATACACGCGCCGGAGGAGCTTCCAGACGCTGCTTTCGGCCTCGTAGAAGTCTTTTCGCTCCCCGGGGAGCCAGGTCTTTCGCACGGCGCCCCAGCGCACCAGCTCCCCGAGGGAGAGACTTACCGCACTGCTGCTCAAACCGAGCGTGTCCGCTAACTCGGCCGTCGTCATCGGCTCAGGTGAGAGGTAGAGGACCGTCCAGAGGCGCCCCATGTGACGACGAAACCCCCAGAACTCCATCAGGCGCCCGGTGGCGTCGGCCGCCTGCAGCTCGGCCTCGCGCCACAAGGGCTGAGAATCATTGGGGTCTTGTTGTTTGGCGGCGGCTGTGGACACTCGGGAGGCTCAGTTTGTTCAAATTTTCTTGAACAGACGTAGGACCCGGGCCAAGGAGCGTCAAGCCGGCGGCGGCCGTGGCGGAGGGGCCCTCTTCCGGTGCTAGACTCCGGCGTCCCCGAGAGCAGGATATGAGCAAGAAACTCAACAAGTACAGCAGCCGAATCACCCAGCCCCCCTCCCAGGGCGCCTCTCAAGCGATGTTGCACGCGACCGGCCTCAGCCGCGCGGACATGGACAAGGCACAGGTTGGCATCTCCGCGGTCTGGTACGACGGCAACAGCTGCAACATGCACTTGAACGACCTCGCTGCGATCGTGAAGCGCGGTGTCGAGGACGCCGGCTTGGTGGGGATGCGCTTCAACACGATCGGCGTGTCGGACGGTATCTCGATGGGCACCGACGGAATGAGTTACTCGCTTCAGTCGCGTGATCTAATCGCCGACTCGATCGAAACGGTGATGGCCGCGCAGTGGTACGACGCGAACATCTCGATTCCAGGCTGCGACAAGAACATGCCGGGCTGCATGATCGCGATCGGGCGTCTCAACCGGCCCTCGCTGATGATCTACGGCGGCACGATCCGCGCTGGGCACGGCAGCCAAGGCGAGAAGCTCGACATCGTCTCCGCGTTTCAGTCGTACGGCGAGCTCCTCGCCAAATCGATCGACGAGAACAAACGACTCGACATCGTCGAGCACGCCTGCCCCGGGGCTGGCGCGTGTGGCGGCATGTACACCGCCAACACGATGGCCTCAGCCATCGAAGCGATGGGCATGTCCCTGCCCTACAGCTCGTCAACGCCCGCAGAAGACCCTGCAAAACACGAGGAATGCCTGCGCGCGGGTCAAGCGATTCACCTGCTCCTCGAGAAGGACATCAAGCCGCGCGACATCATGACGCGCGAGGCTTTCGAAAACGCGATGGTTATCATCATGGCGCTCGGCGGTTCGACCAACGCCGTGCTGCACTTGATCGCGATGGCGCGCGCCGTCGACGTTCCACTCTCCCTCGAGGACTTCCAAGCGGTGAGTGACCGCATTCCGTTCTTGGCAGACTTGAAGCCGAGCGGACAGTACGTCATGGAAGACCTCCACAACGTCGGCGGGACACCCGCCGTGCTGCGCTACCTCCTCGGCAAAGGAGTCCTTCACGGCGACTGCATGACGGTAACCGGGAAGACACTCGCCGAGAACCTCGCGAACCTTCCCGACCTCCGCGAAGGCCAAGACGTCATCCATCCCTGGGAGTCGCCGATCAAGAAGACCGGCCACCTCACAGTCTTGCGGGGTAGCCTGGCGCCTGACGGCTCGGTGGCGAAGATCACCGGCAAGGAAGGCTTGCAGTTCCGCGGTCCGGCCAAGGTGTTCGACTGCGAGGAAGACATGCTCGCGGCGATGGAGCGCGGGGAGATCACCAAGGGCAACATCGTCGTGATTCGCTACGAAGGGCCGAAGGGTGGACCGGGAATGCCGGAGATGCTGTCCCCGACCTCCGTGATCATGGGCGCCGGCCTCGGCCAGGACGTCGCGCTGATCACCGACGGCCGCTTCTCCGGTGGCTCCCACGGGTTCATCATCGGCCACATCACGCCCGAAGCGCAGGAGGGCGGACCGATCGCGCTGGTCCGCGATGGCGACGTGATCGCGATCGATGCCGAGACGCGAAGCATCGACGTCGAGCTGAGCGAGGCAGAGATGGCCGAGCGTCGCGCCGCATGGACCGCGCCCCCACTCAAAGCCACGCGAGGCACGCTTTACAAGTATATCAAAAATGTGAAATCTGCTTCAGAAGGCTGCGTGACGGACGAATAGGGGCTCCGCTCACGGGCGACCGAACACCGTTCAACTGAAGACGGGCACCGTTGGCCCGCTTTTCCCTGCAATTTCGTGGTGCGACCCTAGAGTGAGAGCTGGGCAAGGCCGCAGGGGAACGACGATGTACATCAACAAACGGGGCATCCGCGAGATCGCAAACGTGCTCCTCAAAAAGCCGACCGTGGGCCGCTTGGTGACCACCGCGTGGATTGCGCCCATCTATCTGGGCCTCCGCCAGTCGGCGTCGGCGTTCCGCGCTCTCGATGAGTGGCTCTACCCCGAGTACCGCAACCAGAAGGTTGAGCGGCCGGTCTTCGTGTTCGCCAACCCTCGGAGCGGGACCACCCTCGCGCACCGCCTCATCAGCATGGATGACGAGGTCTTCACCACGGTGAAGCTCTACCAAACGATCTTTCCCTCCGTCAGTGCGACGCGCACGTTCAAGCGCTTGATCAGGCTGTCGGAGACCCGGATTGGGTCGGTTCTTCAGCGCGCATACGACTTCTTCAACGCGCCCCTCGAGAGCCGTTGGGATGGCGTCCATCACATCAGTCTGGACCAGGCCGAAGAAGATGTGTGCACGCTGCTGTGGAACCTGACCTCGCCTGCAGCCGGCCTGCTCTTTCCGTTCATGGACGATCTCCCGAGTCAGACTTGGATTGACCGCCAGGCCCCTGAGGAACGAGAAGCCTTTCTCGATTCCTACGAGAACACGATCAAGCGCCACGTCTACGAGGCGGGCGGCAAGCGGTTCCTCAACAAGAACGTCTTCTTCTCGACACGGGTTCGTTCGGTTCACGAACGCTTCCCCGATGCGGCATTCGTCTACCTCGTGCGCGACCCGCACGAATGCCTGCCTTCGTTCCTCAATATGTTCTACCGAGCTTGGAAGGCGCACTCTCCTGGCATTCGCCCCGACGGCGAAGAGATCCAAGCGCTCAAGCGCCTGGGGTACGACTATTATCTCTACGCACTCGAGTGCCGAAAAGAGATCCCTGAAGACCAGTTCCTCACGATCCGCTACGAGGACCTCATCGAAAACCCGAAGCGGACGATCCTCAGCCTTTACGGGCGCCTTGGCATGCCAGTGAGCGAGGCTTTCGAAGCCAGGCTCGACGAGGCCATGGCCGCACAGCGCGAGTACGAGAGCCCTCGGACGGTCGATCTCGAGTTCTTCGGTATCAGCCGCGAGGAAGTCTCGACCGAGCTCCGCGAAGTCTTCGAGGCATTCGGCTACGATGCGCCAGACGAGGCAGACTACCTCGAGGCCGCCGAGTAACGAAGCTCGGCATCTGTCGTAAAGTGGGCTCTCTATGGAGGCCCCATGACGGAAGTCGAGCAATTTGAGTTCTCGGGAACCGGCGGTCAGACGCTGGCCGGCAAGATCCACATGCCGGCGGTCGCGCCCGTCGCGTGGGCGCTCTTTGCCCATTGCTTCTCGTGCTCGAAAGAGAGCCGCGCGGCGCGCTACGTCAGCGCGGCGCTCGCGGAGCAGGGCATCGCAACGCTCCGATTCGACTTCACCGGTCTCGGCCAAAGCGAGGGGGAGTTCGAGGACACGAGCTTCGCGCGCGACGTAGACGACGTCGTCGCAGCGGCGGATGCGCTTCGCGAGCGCCATCACGCCCCGACCTTGCTCGTCGGGCACAGCCGCGGCGGCACGGCCGCACTTGCGGCGGCAGCCCGGATCCCAGAAGCCGTGGGTGTTGCAACCATCGGCGCGCCGTTTCGCTCGTCGAACATTGCCGGTTCACTCGACAGCGACGGTATTGGCCGGCTCAAGACGGCGCTCTTGGTCTTCCACTCCCCGCAAGACAACGTTGTGTCGATCGACGAAGCGCGCGAGATCTTCGTCGCGGCACGCCACCCGAAGAGCTTCGTGTCGCTCGATGGGGCCAACCACTTGCTCGGCCGCCGGAGCGATGCTCGCTACGTCGCCAACGTGCTCGCGGCTTGGGCGAGCCGGTATCTGCCCGAGGAGCCCGAAGAGGAGCTCGCTGAAGACATGCCCGAGGGGGAAGTCGTGGTGGAAGGTAAGACGACCGGGTTCTTGCAGCGCGTCCGCACGAGGAACCTCACGTTCACCTCCGACGAGCCCCTCGAGAAAGGCGGCACGAACGTAGGCCCAAATCCCTACGAGTTGCTGCTCGCCGGACTTGGCGCGTGCACCTCGATGACGCTCAAGCTCTATGCCGGCCGCAAAGAGTGGCCGCTCGACGCTGTCCGGGTCACCCTTCGGCACGACCGCATCCACGCGAAGGATTGCGAGGACTGCGACAAGGACACGGGGATGATCGACGTGATCGACAAGAAGCTAGAGCTTGAAGGCGCCCTGAGCGAGGAACAGCGCGAGCGCCTGCTTGCGATAGCGGGTCGCTGCCCAGTGCACCGCACGTTGCTGAACGAAATCAAGATCCGGTCGGAGCTGGTTTGACGACACTCGCGACCGTCCACAACACGACGTTGGCGCTCGGCGGGGAGACACTCTTCGAGGGGTTGTCGTTGCAAGTGCATGAAGGGGATCACATCGGGCTGGTCGGTCCGAACGGCTCCGGAAAGTCGAGCCTCCTCCGGATGCTCGCCGGGACGGTCGAGCCCGATGCAGGCAACATCAAGTTGGCGCCAAGGGTTCACGTCGGATTTCTTCCGCAGGAGATCGAATCGTTTCCCGACCAAGCGGTGTTTCACTTCGTCTACGACAGCGTGCCCGGACGTTCCGAGCTCCGCGAGGAGCTTACACGTCAGGAACAGCGGCTCATGGAGCTTCAAACCTCTGGGGAGGGAGGCGAAGACGCGCTCGTCGAAGCAGCGAGCGAAGTCGCCGAGCTCCACGAGCGAATCGCTGCTCTCGACGCCCGGTTCTCGGAGCACGACGCCAAGCGCATTCTGCACGGGCTCGGTTTTTCGCAGCACGACCACGAACGACCTCTCTCGGAGCTCAGCGGCGGCTGGAAGATGCGTGCAGTGTTGGCGTCGCTCCTTTTTCAGAAGCCCGGCGTTTTGCTACTCGATGAGCCAACGAACCACCTCGACATGCCATCCGTGGCGTGGTTTTCGAGCTTTCTCAAGAGCTATGATCAGGCACTCTTCCTCGTATCGCACGACCGCGAGTTCTTGAATGAACAGGTGAACCGCGTCGTTAGCTTCGAGCCCGAAGGCGTTCGCACGTTTCGCGGCAACTACGAGCGATACCTTCAGCAGCGCGAGGAGGAGAGTCAGCTTCTGCAGAATCGCGCGAAGAACCTCGAGCGTGAGAAGGCTCACCTGGAGCAGTTCGTGCGAAGGTTTCGTGCCAAAGCCAGCAAGGCGGCGCAGGTTCAGAGCCGCGTGCGACAGCTCGAAAAGATGGACTCTGTCGAGTTGCATCGCGCCGCGCGCCACGCCCACTTCTCGTTTCCGCCGACGGAGCGAGGTGCCCGGATTCCGATGCGCGTCGACGAGCTCAGCAAGTCGTTCGGGGACAACCTGGTTCTCGACCAGGTTTCGCTCGCAGTCGAGAGAGGCGACCACGTCGCCATCGTCGGGCCGAACGGCGCGGGGAAGACGACCCTGCTCAAGATCCTGGCGGGCGAAATCGAAGCGTCGGGCGGGCGAATTCATCTCCCTGGGCAGTCGGAGGTGCGATACTTCGCTCAGCACCACGCCGAAGCTTTGAACCTCGAGCACAGCGTGCTCCAAGAGGTCGCCTACTCGAGCGATGGGGCCTCCAACGAGCGGATTCGGGGCGTGCTCGGAGCGCTCCTGTTCGACGAGCTCGGCGTCGACAAACGGGTCTCGGTTCTCTCGGGCGGTGAGCGGGCGCGAGTCGCGCTCGCCAAGCTACTGGTCAACCCCGGCAACGTGCTCCTGATGGACGAGCCGACCAACCACCTCGACCTCCAGACAACCGAGGCGCTGACCGACGCCCTGTCGACGTACGACGGCACGCTCTTGTTCGTCAGCCACAACCGCGCCTTCATCCGCCGGCTCGCCACCAAGCTGTGGGTCGTTCACGACGGCGGCGTGGAGAGTTACGGGGGCACCCTCGACGACTACATCTGGTCCTGCAGAGACCGGGACATGACGCCAGCGACCGAGGCGGGGATCAAACCTGCTGCACAAAAAAAGAGCCGCCAAGCGCGCAAGGAAGAACGCCGCAGGGCGGCCGATCTCCGCGCCGAACGAAACCGGACCACGAAGCCGCTCGAAAAGCGGGTCCGCGAGCTCGAGCAGACCATCGCATCACTCGAAAGAACGATCGCCAAACACAATGAAGAGCTCAGCAAGGCTGAAGTCTACGACGACGCAGCACGCCGAGACACGCTGCTCCGCGAGGTCGCGGAAGCACAGGTGAAGCTAGACATGGCCTTCGAGGAGTGGACCGAAAAGCAGCATAGCCTCGAAGGCCTCTCTGATTGAGGCTGGCTCTGGGCGGTGGCCGCGTTGAGCGGCTGAGCCCTAGTACGTCGCGGTCGCTACCGGGGTCGACAAGTCGTTCACTTCGTGAACCCGCACGCCGCCGTGACTGATCGAGTAGATGTATTCGTCGATGAACACGCCGCGGGTGATCTGTGGGTGGTAGCCGCAGTAGTAGTAGAAGTCCTCGACGGGATACGGCGTGCCGCAATCGTCGATGACGAGGTCGGAGTGGTCAACGGCGCCGCGACGACTGAAGCCCTCATCCGCGCTGACCTCGAAGAGCTCGAGCGTGCTCGAGAAATCGCTCTCGTACGACACGAACGGGAACGCGAGCAGACCCGCATCCGGATCACCAGTCGAGTAGAAGTTGAACGCCTTGTGGTTGTGGTTGGCCTCCGAGTAGCCCTCGCCGAGTACCGTCTTGTGAGCCGCGATGGGATTGACCGGATCAGAGACGTCGAAGATCTGAAGCGCAGTCCCGTTGTCGCGTTGCGTCTCCGCGTCGATGTCACGCCCGATGGTCAGCAGGTGATTGTCGCCAAGGGGATGCATGTAGTCGCTGAAACCAGGGATCTTCAGCTCGCCAAGTACTTTCGGATTCGCGGGGTCACTTAGGTCGATCGCAAACAGCGGGTCGACCTGACGGAACGTGACGATGTAGCCGACGTCGCCGAGGAAGCGCGCCGAGAAGATACGCTCCCCCTCCGCAAGGCCCGGGGTCTGGCCGACGACGTCCAACGCGTCGCCCACGAGCCCAAGGGTGCTCACCAGGTTATCCGTCGTCGGCGGAACCCACACGTCGGGCGCAATCTCGTCGCCGCTCTGATGGTTCGAAGTCGTTCGCGTGGTGGCGATGCGGATGATCCCACCACGCTCGTCGATCGAGAATTGGTCATTCACGACGCCGGGAACGAAGCCGGAGCCCTGATAGGGCGTCCGCGGTGCACCTGCCGACACGGCAAAACGATGGACCGCCGTTCGATCACTGTTGGTGTCTCGCTCGAACCAACTCCAATCGGGCTGCGCAAGCAATAAGGCCTCGCCATTGGCATAGACGTGTGACGCCTGGCCGAGGATCGAGGCGATCGACGGGGACCCGCCGTTCTCGATGTCGACCCCGAGGATCTGTGTGAGCCCATAGTTCGTCAGACCCGGCGTCGGCGAGTAAAAATCGGAGCACTGGTGTGGCTGTGCCTGGATCTCGCCGTCGATCTTTTCGCCCCAGGCCGGAACCCACTGCTCGAGTGTGGTCTGGCGAATCGCCTCCTTGGCCTGAGTCGCCCACGCACGAGCAAGAAGAATCTCGGCGTCGCGGGACGCGGGGTACGCTTGTCCGTTGTAGACGATCTCGTAGAGATGCGGCACGGTCGCCGGACGCTGCATATTGCTCTGCACCACCGCTCGGACGATGCTGTCGTGACGCCGCGAAGAGGTGTACCAGCCGTCGACGTAGATCTCGCGTACGACCTCGTGCGGGTCGGTGCTCAAGTCGATGATCGTGGTCTTCACGAAAGAGCGGCCGCAATAGTAGTAGCCTTCCACGTCGGCCAGCCCGGGCTCGGGTCCGTATCTGTAGCCCTCGCAAAGGGAACCGTCGTCGAGAGCCTGGATCCCCCAAACGCTCGAGAAAACGACGGCGCGATCGCCGTCGACGAACATCTCAATCGCGTTGCCCTCGATCTCGACGTCGGCGACTTTGGAAGTCGCTTCGGCCGGCCACGAGTCGAACTCGTGAAATCCATTGCCGCGAATGACGTAGAGCTTGCGCCCCTCGTCGCCAACCTTGACGATGTCGGCTTCATCGACATCGGCGACTTGGCGATTGGTGTCCGAGAAACCGGAAGGCGAGTCTCCGTTGTCACCCTCGGCGGTGGGAGCCGAGGCACCACCTGTGCCGCCGCTGCCGGGGCTGCCGAAGTCCTCGAATGCGACAGGGCCGCCCCATCGATAATAGTCCTGGTCGATGAACGACTTGAGCTCGAGGTCAACCTTGGCGAGCGCGTCCTCCTGAATCGCCTCCAAGACATCGTCGCAGGTGTTCGCCTGCCGCAGGGCAGCCTCATACTCGCTGACCTCGGAATCGTTCGAACAACCAAGCGCGCCCGCGACGAGCGCCAATCCAAGAGCACAAATAAAACCACGCATCCTGTTCCTCCTGTAGCGCATCTAATGACTAGCAAGTCGCGTGCCCGAAGAAAAACCGAATGATTTCGAGCAGAGGCATGCGTCAAGGTGTGCCACTCCGATCATAGTTGCGGTGCCCTCGCCGAGATCCTGCTCGTCCCGGGCGAGCCCATGCCGGAAGAAACCCAAGCGGGCGAGTACGGCCTCGACTTCGACCCTCTGCGCGGAATGCAGGAGGCGCGCTTGTCCCGAAAGACCAGCGTCGGCGGATATGGAGAGCTCCACTTGAACCTCTTCAAGAATGAGGACAGCCCGGCGAGCGCCGTACTCGACCTGCATCGCCTGGTTCTCTTCATCGCACACAACTTCAACGATCGGTTTCGGTTCTATACCGAGCTCGAGCTCGAGCGCGCGCTGGTCGCAGACTCCAGTGGTATAGCGGTTCCTGACAGCTTCCAAGTCGAGCAGGCGTTTATAGATTGGCGGATTCTGAAGGGCACGAGCGAGGCGTTGTACTTCCGAGGCGGCGTGGTCCTCGTCCCCATGGGCATCATCAACCAATGGCACGAGCCGCCGATCTTCCACGGCGTCGAGCGTCCGTTGGTCGACCGCGTGATCATCCCCACCACGTGGCGCGAAGGTGGAATTGGTATCTGGGGTGAGCCGATCGAGGGCGTGCGTTACGAGTTCTATGTCATGGCTGGCCTCGACGCGACCGGCTTCTCGGGTGCCACCGGCCTACGCGGAGGCCGCCTTGCCGCCACCCAAGCCACACTCAACGGTCCGGCCTTTACGGGACGACTGGAATGGGAGCCGACCCTCGGGATGGTGGTTGGGATCGCGCCCTACTTCGGTCTCGCAGGACCGCGTAGTCTCGACGTCAACGTGAAAGTCGGGGGCGCGGCCGCCGACTGGCGCGTCCGTCGGAAGGGGTTCGAATCGCGCGCGATGCTCGTCTACTTCCAGGTGAGCGACACTGGCGCGCTGCGCACGATACTCCCGGGCGAGACTGATCCGGTGAGCGACGTCGGCAGCAACCTCTTCGGCGTGTACGGGGAAATCCCCTACAACGTCATCTACTCGGTAGACACGGTCATGGAGCTGCTACCTTTCGTCCGCCTCGACTTCTTCGACACGACCTTCAATGAGAGCGACCCCGCCTTCAATCGGCCAGCCTATCTCGTCCCGACCGTCGGGTTGAGCTACCGGCCCATCCAACAGGTCGTCGTACTGCTCGAGTCGCATTGGCACTTCACGGTCGGCGTCGGATCGTTTCAGCGCGTCACCAGCGCTCGCTTTCGTGCCGTTCCCCGTGACATCGACCCGAACAGCGGCCGGTCCCCGGGCTGTACGTGATGCCCGTGTCCGTGAAACGAACCTGATTCGCTCCATCGACGTGCAGCCACGGCCCCCGAATCGTTTGACCGTTCTCGGTCACGTCGAAATGGCAGTTTCCGCAGTTCACACCTTCTTGCAGATGCTTACGGTGTTCGCCGCTCATCGTCTCCCAAGCGCCCTCGCTGCTGTTGATGCTCGGGTGGCACGAATCACATTGCATCGGCGGGCTCCCGTCAACCGCCGAGCCGTTGTTGCCCTGGCCGTTTCCGTGGCAGTAGAGGCTGCTGCAGCTGCCCGCACCGTTGTAATTGGCGGCGGCGCTCAGACCCATCGCGAAGCTGACCTCTCCCTGCCCCGGCGTCCCGTCGAACGCATGGCCGATGCTCAGCACGTTGGAAGGCTTCGTGTGGCACTCACTGCAATCGTATGCGCTGCTGATCCCCTCGGTGACGTGAACCGTGTGCGCGAGAAACGCGTGTGAGCCGGACCCTGGAAGCGCGCCCAGATCGCGCGGAGGGGCGCCCGTGAGATTGTCATCCGCGCCGTGGCAGAAGACACAGTCGGAACGCCAGCCCTCACTGTGGCAGCTATCGCAGCTCGGCCCGAGATTGCCCGTCAGATTGGCCGCGTGGCAGTCGCGACAATCCGTCCGCTGAAGCTCCATATCGGGGCTGTGCTGATTGGGAATCGCGTAGTCTGCCGGGTGGAAGCGTTGCCCCGCGTCAAGCCACGGCAGCGCACTGTGACCCTCGCTGTGGCAAGTGCCCGTGCAAGTGCGTTGTGTCCCGTCCCATGTGAAGCCGGCGGCGCTGAAGTCGAGATCGCGAAGTGCGTTGACGTGCAAGCTTGGATCGGCGATCGAGACGCTGTCGGTGGTCGTCGCCTGGTGACAATCCTCGCAGCGAGCGCCCGAGCCCAGATGGAACGCATGAAGACCGCCCATCTCGTCCCAGCCCGCCGCGCCGCTCGCCACGCCAGCATGGCAACTCTCGCAGGTCATCCCGGGAGCGCTCACGGCGATCGCGCCATTGTCGCCCTGACCGTTGCCGTGACAGTAGACGCTTTGGCAGCCCGCGGCGCTCGAGTATGTTCCCTGTGGGCTCAGTCCGTCCGACAAGTCCACCTCCGCGACACCCTTCGTATCGTCGAACGCGTGGCCTGCGCTGAGCACGTCGACTGCTTTGACATGGCACTGCACGCAATCGAAACCGCGCGCGATACCTGCGGTCACGTGGGATGAGTGTCCCGGGAAGCTGATGTTTGCGGTCACGCCCGCAAGGTCGCGGGGAGGCGCGCCGCTGAGGTTCTCAGTTGCCCCGTGACAGAAGACGCAATCGGATCGCCATCCCGGCGTGTGACAAGTGTCGCAGCTTGGCCCGAGACTGCCGCTGAGGTCGGCCGCGTGGCAGTTGCGGCAATCGTTCTCTTGCAACTGCATGTCGTAGCCGTGGTTCTCGGGCAACGCGTAGTTGGGTGGGTGATAGCGCTCGAGGGCATCGAGCCAACGCGAGCCGACGTGCACGTGATCGTGACAGGCACCGGCACATGTCCGATCCAAAACGTCGAAAGAGAAGCCGGGAAGTGAGAAGTCCACGTCCTCGGCGCCGTTGACGTGCAGCGACAAGGTGGCAATGGAGCGGCCATCGTTGGTCGTCCCGGCGTGGCAATCGGCGCAGTTGGCGCCTTCCGCCAAGTGGAAGTCGTGAAGGCCGCCCATGAGCGCCCATGCCGACGCCCCGCTGTCGAGCCCGGCGTGACAACTGCCGCAGTCGCGCGGAGGCGCTCCGTCACTGATCGTCCCGTTCGGTCCCTGTCCGTCGCCATGACAGTAGATGCCGGCGCATGTCCCGCCTCCGTCGTAGCTTCCCTCGGAGCTCAGGCCCGCTGCGAAGCTGACCTCGGCTTTCGCTGGCGTGTCGTCGAACGCATGACCGAGATCGAGGACGTCACTCGGTTTGATGTGGCACTGGGTGCAATCGAACGCGAGCGTGACGCCGGACGTGACGTGCATCGTGTGCCCCCGGAAGCTCAAGGATTGGCTCAGGTCGGGGGTCCCGAGATCTCGCGGTGGGGCGCCGGTGAGTGTGTCCCCTGCGCCGTGGCAGAAGAGGCAGTTGCTCCGCCATCCTGGCGTGTGGCAAGAGTCGCAGCTCGGCGCCGCGCCGCCGCTTAGGTCGGCGCCGTGGCACGCGCGACAGTCCATCCGCTGGAGCTCCATCTCCGGACTGTGCAGGTCGGGATCCGCGAATCCCGATGGATGGAAACCGCCGCCGGAGCCAAGCCACGGCCGTGCACTGTGCGGGTACCCGTGACAAGTGCCGGAGCAGGTCTGCGCGCCTTGATCATAGGAGAACCCCGGTGCCGAGAAGGCATGATCACGCTGGCCGTTGATGTGGAGGGACGGCATCGCGATGGTCGCGCCGTCTGCGGTAGTCGACTGATGGCAATCCTGACAGCCCGCCCCGATCGACACGTGAAAGCCATGCCGTCCGCTCATCTGTCCAAGCTCGGTCGGCGAGCTGCCGGAACCAGCATGACAGCTCTCGCAGTTCATCGCGGGGCTCGTCATGGCAATCGTGCCGTTGTCGCCTTGGCCGTTGCCGTGACAGTACACGCTCGCACAACCGCTGCCCGGATCGTAGGTGCCGCGTGGGCTACGGCCACCACCTAGCTCTACTTCCGCGATTCCCGCCGTGTCGTCGAAGACGTGGCCCTGAGACAACACATCCGTCGCGTTGACATGACACTCCACGCAATCGAGCGTCCCGACGAGCAGGGTGCTCACGTGCGCGTCATGCGAGGGGAAGGTCGAGCCTTCGCTCGTCAGCGTGCCGTCGAGGTTCTTGGGTGGCGCTCCGCTGAGGTTCTCGGCCCCGCCGTGGCAAAACACGCAATCGGTGCGCCAGGCGGGAGGATCGGCCGGGGTGTGGCACGTGTCGCAGCTAGGCTCCACGTCCCCCCCGCCCGTGAGATCTTTGCCATGGCAGACACGGCAGTCGAGAAGCCCCTGGCTGACGTAGAGGCCGTGCACGTTCGGGTCCTCGAAGCCCGGAGGATGGAACTGACCGGATCCGCCTGTTCCGCTGCTTCCGCCCGTTCCGCCAGTTCCGGCGGTTCCGCCAGTTCCGCCTGTCCCACTCGAAGCGCCCGCACCGCCCTGACCGCCGAGCCCCGCATCGGGATTCGTGCCGCCATCTGGCCGGGCGCTCCCGCCGCTCGAGCTCCCACAACCGAGGAGCACGAGGACGCAGGTCGCCATCGCTGAGAAGACGCGAAGACGGGACAAGCAGGCGTACATCTTGGACCCTTGCAACGGCAAGCAGAGGCCAGCCGAATAGTGCGCAGCCTCCATCGTCCGCGCCTCTTTCTAACACAGTGGCGAGTCCCTACGGAGTCGGCTCAGATTTGTGGTCCGCCGAACGAGTGACACACACGTTGCAAGTGAAAGTCGATACCGACAAGCGCTAGCGTTCTTGTGGCGGCGGGCACCGAATCGCGCCGTCGACGTGCTCGCTGATGTCGCCCGGATCCTGATGAATGATCACCTCCGCATCGGGGAGCAATGCCGCGATCTCCCGTTCGATGCGATCGGCGATGGCGTGCGCGCTCTCGAGGCTGAGGCCGCCGTCGAGCTCGAGATGAAGCTGCACGAACTTCATTTGGCCGGATTGGCGGGTGCGGAGATCGTGAATCCCTCGAACTTCGGGCTCGCGCCGCGCGATCGTGAGAATCTCTTCTTCGATCTCCGCGCCGAGCTCCCGATCCATCAGGTGCTGAACCGCCTCGTATCCGATCCGTCCCGCGCTGTAGAAGATATAAGCCGCCACCCCGATCGCCATCGCGGAATCGGCCCACACCCAACCGTGGTTGGAAAGGAGCAGCGCAACGATCACGCTGAGGTTGGTGAGCAAATCGGTCGCGTAGTGCAGTGCATCCGCCCGAATCGCCGTGGATTGCGTTTGCTGGATGGCTCGCCGCTGGATGCGCAGCAATAGCGCCGTGAGCACGATCGAGACGACCATGACCGCAACCCCGACCCCCAAGTCCTCGAGAACGCGAGGAAATCGGAGGCGCTCGACAGCGTGAAGAATTAGAAACACCGCCGAACCGCCGATGAAGGCCGCTTGCGCGAGTCCGGCCAGGGGCTCGGCCTTGCCATGGCCGAAGCGGTGTTCCTCGTCGGGGGGCACGAGCGAATAGCGCACCGCGACCAAATTCAGCGCCGAAGCGGCGGTGTCCATGAGGGAATCCATCATGGAAGCGAGAATGCTGACCGAGCCCGTCATCAGCCACGCGCCGAGCTTCAGGCTCACGAGCAGCAAGGCTGTAGCAACCGAGGAGTAGGTCGCGATGCGTAGTTGTTTGGCCTTGTCCATTCCGTCCGGCGTTCTGTTCCCAAGCATCGCGCGTATCCGCCTCAAGTAGCACGGCGCCTAGAAAAGCGCTGAAGATCAAGCCCGTATCACATCTGAATGATGGCCATCGCGCAAGTCGCTGGCTCAAGATGGCGCTCGGAGGACGAACCCATGGACTCACTATTCTTTCATCCCAAGGTCGTGCACGTGCCGATGGCGCTGGCGATATTGATGCCTCTCGTGACCGGGGGCGCGCTTCTCGCCTGGTGGAAGGGATGGTTCGACCGGCGCACATGGGCGGCCGTGCTGCTCTTGCAGCTCGTCCTGGTAGGCTCAGGCGTCGCGGCAACGAGGACCGGAGAACGCGAAGAGGAGCGCGTCGAGCAAGTCGTCGCTGAGCGGCCCATCGAGACCCATGAGGAAGCCGCCGAAGCGTTCGTCTGGGGAAGCGCTGCCGTCCTACTACTCATGGCCCTTCCGCTGGCGCTGCCGGACGGGCGTGCTCGGCAGGCTGCATCGCTTGGAGCGCTTCTCGGTACCCTCCTCGTGTTCGGCCTTGGCTACCGAGTTGGGGAAGCCGGAGGCAAGCTCGTGTATCAGCATGGTGCTGCGCAGGCGTACCCGGCCCAACTCGGCGGACCCAGGACCCCTGATGAACGCGCGGAGGCCGACGCAGAAGACAGCGACAGCCACTAGCGCGTTGGGTCGAAGCTGGCCCCCCGGGAGGCAACGGGAGCCTCTCGGAGGGCAGCCTCGGAGTTTGGCCTTACTGAACGATCTCGCCGCCAGCGCCCCCGCTGCCGCCGGTGCCGCCGCTGCCACCGTGTCCGCAGCAGTCGGTGTCGCTGTCGGTATCGCTGTCGCTGTCGCTGTCGCTGTCGCTGTCGCTGTCGTCGTCGGTGTCCCCGTCGCTGTCGCTGTCGCTGTCGCTGTCGCTGTCGCTGTCGTCGTCGCTGTCGTCGTCATCGTGCCCGCTGGCACAATCCAGACAGGCTTGCCGTAGCTCTTCGCAGAAGGTCGTGTCCTCGGTCTTCGTGAGGCATAGATCGTAGAGTCCGTCGCAGTGACTCGCGACGTCGCCTTCGCTCGCGCCGTCACCAGAGACTGCGTCCATGCAGTCCATGGCGTTCGCCTCGCAGTCGTCGGTCATTGCGTCGCAGTTCGCGAGCTCGTCCTGACAGTTGTCTATCGCCTCCTGGACGGCCGCCACGCTACTACCGCTCGTGTCCGAGGCGCAGGCGCCGAGGCCGGTCAGGACGCTGAGGGCCAGCGACCAGAGTACCAATTGTTTTGACATGCTAATTCCTCCCGTGAAGCCGATGCGCCGATCGCACCGCGCCTCACTCCGTCCCAAGTTGTTGCGGGTGCAGAAACCGGCTCAGTTCTTTACAACTCCATACAAATGAGCCGAAACGGGCTTGTTTGGACACTGGTTCTATAATGAACGGGCAGATGCCCGTGTCAGAGGTGATGAGCGAGCTCGATAGAGAACCTGTGGGGCAGCTCGACAAGGAGGCGCATGTTTCCGACGACGCGATGCTCGTGGAATCTCTCAGAGCGGATGAGCCGGATGCACCCGCCGCGTTGTTCGACAGGTACGGCCAGTACGTGGAGCGGCTGCTGGTTCGCGTCCTCGGTCGAGACCCCGAGATCGAGGACCTCCTGCACGAGGTATTCGTCGAAGCGCTGGGAAATATCGGCCAGCTCCGCGACCCCAGCCGACTCAAGGGGTGGCTCACCCGTATGACGGTCTTCATTGCGCGCGGTTCGCTCAGACGAAGGAGACGCCAAGCGTGGCTCGTCTTCTTGCCTGGTGACGAGGTACCGGAACAGCCGAGCGCCTCCTTGGCCCCCGAGGCGAGCGACCTGCTCGACCGGGTGTTCGCGGTGCTCCGAAAGCTTCGACCGAAGCATCGAATCGCGTTCTCGCTTCGCTACATCGAAGGCATGACGCTTCCTGAAGCCGCCGAGGCCAGCGGCGTGTCGCTAGCGACGTTCAAACGCTGGCTCAAGGCCTCCGATCAGGCTTTCCTCGCTCGGGCGAAAAGGACGGACGACGCGCTCTACCAAGAGCTGCTCGAGAGCCCGCGTTGGGGTGTGCGATGAGCGACCGCTTGGAAAGACTCGGTTCCGAGGTCGCGCGGGCGCAGGATGAGGCGCTCGACGACCCGCGTCGGCGCGCCCGCGTTCGGCGGCGCTTGTTGGATACTTCGGCGCCACCCCTGCGTTCCCCCTCGCGCGCTTGGCGGCCTGCTCTCGCCTTGACCGTCGCGGCGGCGACCGCAGTCGCTGTGTTGACGCTTCGGCCGCGCGCGATGGAGCCCATTGCCTATCGGGTGGACGAGGGAGAGCCGTCGAGCGCGATCGACCGATTGATCGCGGCGCCAGACAATCGCCCGATGCCGGTCCGATTCACGGACGGCGCCTCGGTTCACCTGACGCCAGGATCGCGAGCGAGTGTGGCAGAGCTCACTGCTGTCGGCGCCACGCTTCAGCTCGAGCGCGGGGTGGCGACGGTGTCGGTGAGGCACCGGGAAACGACACGCTGGTCGGTGCGGGCCGGCCCATTCTTGGTGCGTGTCACGGGAACGCGCTTTCGCGTAAGATGGAGTCCGCAAGAACGCGCGTTCGACCTCGAGGTGTTCGAGGGTGAGGTGCGGGTCAGCGGACCGGACACTCCGGAACAGGCCGTTCGGGGCGGCACGGAGTTCCGCGTCGTACCTCAACCCGCGGCCGAACCCGCGGCCGAACCCGCGGACCTGAAATTGGCGCCGTCGTCGGCCCATGGCGAGAAACCCGCCGCGCCGGAGCGAACGCGGCAAGTCACACCGCAAGCGTCGAGTACCCGTCCGCCTGTGCGAGCCCTCGATCTGAAGCTTCCGCCGAAGCAGCCCGCGCCCGTCGAAGGGAGCGTCGCGCCCGGCCGGCCACCTACGCCTCCGAGCGAAGCACCCGACGCCCAGGCCGAGCACGAGAGCGAAAACGAGCTCGAGGCCTCGACCACAGAGCCAGCGCCCGAGCCTTGGACAGCACTTTTCGAGCGCGGGCGCTACGAGCTCGCGCTGGCCAAGCTCTCGCCCGAGGAGATCGAGCGAGCCTTGTGGCAGGCCGAGGCTGGCGACTTGATGGGGCTCGGGGCCGCCGCACGGCACGTGCAAGATCGACGCGCCGGGTATATCTACAGCGTGATTCGTGCCCGCTTCGGGGGTACACAGGCCGCCGCCGACGCAGCCTTCATGCTCGCTCGCATGTATTTCCATAGCGGAGCGCCGCAAATGGCCGCCACGTGGTTGGAGACGTACCTGCGGGAGCAGCCAGACGGCCGCTTCGCGAGGGAGGCAGCCGGCCGTCTCATCGAGGCTCATGCGCAGGCAGAGGATGACACAGGCGCACGCGCGGCAGCGGAGCGGTATCTCGAGCGCTACCCGCAGGGCCCGCACGCAGCGCTCGCCCGTTCGGTGTTGGAATGAAGGAAGCCCCCACCATCTTCGTCGCAGTGCTGTGCTCGGTGAGTCAACCCGCACGCGCCGAGACGTGGATCGTAGCCGACGAACAAGCGGAGACGCTGTGCGAATCGGTTCAAGCGGAGTTGGAGCAAATCGGTGTCGTTGCGACCGCTCCCCGAACCGGCAGCCTGAGGAGGGCTCGGCGCAAAGCCTTTGCCAGTTCAAGCGTCAATGCCCTCGCCTCCTGTCGATCGGGACCCGATCGCGTCGAGGTGTTCTATCCGGACGGCTCACGTCTCGGCAAAGCTGCCTTTGCCATCTCTGCAAGCGACGATGCAGCGTCCGTCGCGGTCTATGTCAGCGAGCGGATTCGCTCGGAGCGCTTCATCGCGGATGCTCCTGTGCCGGCGCCTTTTGCGCCTGCAGTGTGGTGGATCGGGGTCGGGACAGACCTGCTCTTTTCCCCGGGAAGTGTCGCGCCCCTCGCGTTCATCACAGTCGATCTGGGGTACCGATTCCATCGCCACTGGTCGCTTGGGGGCTTCGTATCGGTTCAGCCTTACATGCGGGGTCTAGACGCCGGCCAGCTGGAAGCTCGGGTACGCCTCGACCAGCTGGGGGTTGCTATTTCGTACCACCCGTTGGTTACCGAGCGCGTCGACTTGGCGCTCGGTGCGCGCGTCGCCGCGGCTCGCTTCGGGGCCTACGGTCAAGGCAACGACAACAGCGGTGCCCTCAAGGGGCAAAGGGATGCCGCCTGGTTGGCTTTTCCCGCTGGACGCGTATCTCTTCGGATCACGCTCGCGAAGCAGCTCTCGCTGCGGATCCAGGGTGAGCTCGGCGCCCTGCTCCCTCGTGCGCTGGTATCCACTGGCCCCGACGAGATCGGCTCCCTCGGCGAGTTCGCAGCGCAAGCCGGGCTGGGACTGGAGGTACACTTCAGATGATTGGACGATGGGTTTGCATCGCATGGATCCTGCTCTTCCTGCTCGGATGCGGCGAGGTGAGCGTGAAGCCATTCGTCGAGGCATCCGACGCGGGAACCGAGCCTGGGGATGCCGGTGAAAATGAGGACGCGGGCGACGACGACGATGAGGGCATCGACGACGACGAGGACGGCGGTATCGACGATGATGACGATGATGACGATGACGATGACGGCGGCGTAGACGCGGGACCCAGTCCGTGACACGACGCGATGAGGGCTCGTCGACGAGCCAGCTCGGGTGCTAGGGCAGCGGCTTCACAAACAGCGTAAGCCTTGGTTTTCGCAGCCTTCGGCGCCTGATACGACATCCGTGGGATAGACCGATCACGTCGCGCGTGCCAATAGTTCCGGCTCGTGAAGAAGGTGACTGCATGACGCTCGGATCAATCGCGCCGTGGCGGCCGAGCCGCCTGCTGCGGGCGGTCCCATGGATGGCTGCCTCCTTGATCGCGTTGATGGGGGCAAAGCGCGTCCAGGCTGACACGATTAGCTTCGACCAAGCGCTCGCGCTCGGAGCCGGCACACCGGCCGTGGCCGAGTCCCGGGACATGCTCGAGGCCCGTAAGGCCGGTGACCAGAAGATGAGGGGCACCGCTGAGATGACCCACATCTTCTTCATGCCGGGCGCCATTATCGCACCTGCTGAGGCGAAGGGTTTCGACATGCAAGCGACGATCACCCAGGGCTGGAACCTCCGTGACTTGGGCGGCGCCCGCCGGGAATCCGCGAGCCACGAGCGGGGAGCGCTCGCAGCCACGGTGAGGGCAAGAGCCCTGCGGGCACGGCTGGAAGCCGCCCGCCGATGGATCGATCTGGCGACGCTGGCCCGGATCGCCGAGAGCTTGGATGCTCGGATCGCCGGCTTGGAGGAGCTCGTCGCGCGGCGGGCGCGCGCGCTCGCGACCGGTGTCGGCACATCGCCAGCGCTGACCGAAGCACGCGCGACCCTCGCCGAGCGGCTACAGCAGCGACTCGAGATCGAGGGGGACCAATTTGCGGCCGCTACGCAGCTCGCGGTCGCGATTGGGCAGGCCCCGACCCAGGATCAATTCGAAACCGTCGGTCCCTTGCCCGAACCACCTCTGCCCGACGAGGCCGAGATCCGAAGGCGCGTGGAGGACGTCGATGCCGTTCCCGATGTCGTCGTCGAGCGCCTGCGTGAAACCGCCGCCCAAGCACGGGCCATCGAAGCGTCGGCGGAGTACGCCCCGGTCCTGACGCTAGGCGCCCAAGGGGAGCGGAGCGGTCTTGGAGCATGGGTCGCCTATGGGATTGCGGGCATCTCTTTCCGCGGACCGGGGCAGGCGCGGCGACTCACGTCGGTCGCCGAAGCACGGGCGGCGGCCGCCTCCGCAACGACGGACGACGCGAAGCTCCATGCTCGCGCGGAGCTCGAAGACGCATTGCACGATCTCCACCACGCTGCCGCCACGATGAAGCTCTTCGAGGAGAACACGCTGCCGGAGCTCCGTAGGTTGGTCCAAAGCCGGGAGCGCGGGGTCACCTTGGGTGAGGAGTCGTACTTCGACGCGTTCGAAGCGCGTGATCGCGAGCTCGCCGCGGTCGAGGGCGCCCATCGGGCCCGCGGCGCGCAAGCATGGGCGCAGGTGCACATGTGGCTCCTACTGGCAGAGCTTGCGAGGGAAAGGTCCGCCCCGTGAGAACGACAGCGATCGCCGTGCTGCTGATCGCCCTCGCTGCCTGCGCTGCTGAGCCCGCGCCGGCGCCGGTGGATGAGTCGACCGCCACCCCTCTGGCCACCGCCTCTTCCCGATTCATCCCGGTCATCAAGCCGCGCGACCGCTCCATTCTCGAAGCGCCCGCCATCGTGCGGGCCGCTGCGACCGCCTTCGGCGAAGTGACCGCACCGGCGGCCTTGCGAATCGCCGAGGTGCACGTGCAAGTGGGTCAAGCGGTATCCGCGGGCGATGCGATCGTGGACGCGTACATGCCCGAAGTGCTCGACGCCGCCGCGGCGTACCTTTCGACGAGCTCACGCGCACGCACGCACGAGCAACGCGCGGACCAGCTCGAAGCGCTCCTTGGCGAAGGCTTGGTCCGACGCGCGGAGGTCTTCGAGCAGCGTGCCAAGGCCGCTGAGCTGCGCGCAGATCGCCTCCGTGCGATCGCCATCCTTCGCTCCTCGGGGGTAGACCCGAAAGAAGCGTCGGCCCTGCTCGACCGTGGCGTGGTTACGCTGTCCGCTCCCGTCGATGGCGTCGTGAGCGAGCTTTCTGCGCGGGTGGGTCGAAGCTATCAACCCGACACGAGGGCGATTGCGCGCGTGTTGGGCGAAGCCTCGGCGCGCATCGAGGTTCGGACCGCGAAACCCTGGCCCGACGCAAGCTCGGTCACGTTCAGAACAGGGGATGGCCGTGACATCGAGCTCAAGCCGACGCCGATCGCGTCCGTGGTGGTTCCCTCCGACGGCACCACGCGCTCCTGGTTCGAGCCCAAGGAAGCGGTGACGTTCCCCGATGGATTGGTCGGAACGGCGACCGTAGCGGCCGCAGAGGACGTTTGGGAAGTTCCGGCGAGCGCGATTCGACAACGAGGCGGCAAAAATCTCCTCGTCCGCCGGCGTGGTGATACGACCGCGGAGGTCGAGGTGAAGGTCGCCACCGCGTCCGGCGCTTCCGCGCTCGTGCGCGGCCCGTTCGAGCTTGGAGACCAAGTCGCCAGCGAGTTTCCACCGGACGACGGCGCAGAGGACTCCCCGTGATCGAGCGCATCGTTCGCTGGTCCGTGCGCAAGCGAGGCCTGGTGGCGGTGGCGGTCCTCGTCTTCGCGGCGACCGGTGTGGTGGCGGGGTCTCGCCTCCGCTTCGATGCGTTGCCTGACGTGACCGGCAAGCAGGTCATCGTGCTCACGAAGGCTCAAGGCCTCACCCCCGAAGAGGTCGAGCGCTTGGTCACGCGACCGATCGAGATGGCGCTTGGAGGCCTACCGGGCTCGGAGAGCCAGCGGAGTATCTCTCGCTACGGATTGTCCTCCGTGACGGTGATTTTCGACGACGACATGGACATCCTTCGAGCGCGACAGCTCGTGCAGGAACGACTGCTTGGTGTAGCCGGAAGTATGCCGCCCGGGGTTGACCCTCCATCGCTCGGTCCTCTCACCGGCGGCCTCGGCGAGATCTACCAGTTCACCGTGAGCTCTCCTACGCGCTCCTCAGCTGAGCTCCTCGAATTGGTTCGGTTTCGGGTGGCGCCAATCCTTCGTTCCGTGCCCGGGGTCGTCGAGGTCAATTCCTGGGGCGGCGAGCGTCGGACGATGGATATCGTGGGAGACCCCACCCGCATGTCCCGCCATCGGGTGACGCTGGGGCAGTTGACCGACGCAGCCAGCAAGGGCACCGGCTACGCGGCGGGTGCGACCTTGGAGTCGGGGCATTCGGGTGTTCTGCTCCGCGGGGTGGCCTGGCCCGAGCACCCCTCGCAGCTTGCGAGCGTCGTGGTGGTGAGCCGCGAAGGAGATCTTCCGATCCGGATCGGTGACGTGGCTGACGTGACGGAGGGCAGCACCCCGCGCATCGGGGCCGCGACGACCGACGGCCGTGGGGAAACGGTCTACGTGATGGTGCAGATGCTACTCGAAGACAATGCGCTCGAGGTTCTCGACGGTGTGAAGGGCCGAATGACCGAGGTCGGGGCAGCGCTTCCAGCCGACGTTCAAGTGCAGTTGGTGTACGATCGGAGCGAGCTCGTCCACGCAACGCTTCGCACCGTGTTCACGAACCTGCTCGAAGGTGGGCTGCTGGTGACAGGCGTCCTGTTCCTCTTGCTCGGAAGTCTCCGCGCGGGGGCCTTGGTTGCCTCGGTGATTCCCTTGTCGATGCTTGGTGCGGTGATCGGCATGACTGCGCTCGATGTCCCCGGCAACCTCATGAGCCTTGGGGCCCTCGACTTCGGTCTCTTGGTCGATGGCGCCGTAGTCATGGTCGAAGCGGTCTTCCACGCGACTCACGAACGAAAGAGTCGCATTGCCGAGCAGGTCGAAGACACCACTGCGGCGATGGCGAGGCCCGTCTTCTACGCGGTGCTGATCATCATCCTCGTCTACGTGCCGATCCTCAGCCTCACCGGTGTCGAGGGCAAGATGTTCCGGCCGATGGCGCTGACCGTTTTGCTCGCGCTGGGTAGCGCGTTGGTCCTCTCGCTCACCTACGTGCCGGCCATGTCGAGCTTGATCCTCCGTGACAAAGACGTCCCGCATCGACCTCCTCTCGTCGTGCGATGGGTATCGGCCAAGTACGAACCCTTGCTCGACCGTGCGATGGCCAATCCCGCGCGCGTGATGATGTCGGCGGGGGCCCTGCTGGCGCTCGGCATCGTGCTGGCGGCATTGGCAGGCGCCGCTTTCGTGCCCCAACTCGATGAGGGCGACCTCGTCGTGCAGACCGTTCGTGACGCCGACATCCGGGTCGAGAGCGCAGTGAGCGACAACACCCGGATGGAGGCGGCGATTCTCGCTGCCGTCCCGGAGGTCCGCCACATCGCATCGAGGATTGGGAGCCCCGAGGTCGCGACCGACATCATGGGCCTCGAGCAGGCCGACGTCTTCATCGACCTGGCTCCAAGGGCCGAATGGCGGGACGGCGTCAACAAGGCTCAGATCATCGAGGAAATCGATGGCGCGATCGCAAGCGCCGCGCCGGCCCAAGAGGTGGCGTTCACGCAACCGATTCAGATGAGATTCAACGAGCTCGTTGGAGGCAGCGTCACCGACGTATCGCTGAGCATCTTCGGCGAAGATCTCGCCACGAGCCAAGCGTTCGCGGAAGCCGTGGTTTCCGCATTGTCCGAAGTCGAAGGCGCGGAGGACGTGCGCGTCCTCGCGCCACCGTCCGTTGGCCTCCTCGAGGTGCGGCCACGAGCGCTCGACGCCAGCCGGTTCGGCTTTCGCTCCAAAGACGTACTCGATCACGTAGAGGCGGCGCGTGCTGGGATCATCGCGGGCACCACTTACGACGGTCCGGTGCAGATCCCGATCAGGGTTCGACTAGGAGCTCACGTGAGCGCCTTGTCGTTCGAGAACTACCTCATGCCGACGCCGCAAGGCGGACTGGTCGCCCTCTCTCAAGTGGCCGACGTGTCCGCCGAGCGGGGCCCCGCCCTGGTGAATCACGAGATGGCGCAGCGGCGCGTCGTCATCGGTTTCAACGTAAGGAGCAGGGACCTCGGCTCGGTCGTCCGGGATGCCCAGGCGCTCCTCGACGGCCCGGCCCTCGCCGCGCCGGAGGGGGCGGTATTGGTATGGGGCGGGCAGTACGAGAGCCTCCAAAGCGCGAAGAGCCGACTGAACCTGATCATTCCCGCGGTCCTCATCTTGATGCTCGTTCTGCTGCTGACCTTGTTTCGCCGGCTCTCCCCGGCGCTGATGATCTTGCTCAACGTCCCCTTCGCGGCCGTTGGCGGGATGATCGCACTTTATGCGAGGGGGCTGCCGCTCTCGGTCTCGGCGATGGTCGGCTTCATCGCGCTGAGCGGCATCGCCGTGCTGAACGGTGTCGTCTTGGTGACCGCGCTAATGAACGAGCTCGACACGGGGGTCGATGTCGCTGAAGCGATGCGTCGCGCCGCGCGCTCGAGGCTTCGCCCGGTAATCATGACCGCCCTCGTCGCCGCCCTTGGATTCGTTCCGATGATGCTCGCGACGGGGGTAGGCGCCGAGGTTCAGCGGCCGCTGGCCACCGTGGTCGTGAGCGGCCTTGTGACCAGCACCCTGCTCACGCTTGTCATTCTGCCGGCCATCGTACCACCCATTCTCCGCCGATGGGTCACTCCATCGGCAACATGAGGTCCTCGAGAAAGAACGCTGCAAGATCATGCCTACCCGACAAACCGCCCTTCTTGTAGACCGCCCTCGCCTGCTGCCGGGCCGTCGCTTCGGCCACCGACCGAACCTCGGCGATGTCCTTGTGGCTGAGCCCCTTCAGCAACAGGAGCGCCACTTCCTTTTCGGCAGGAGACAGACCCCAGCGCTCGAACTGCAGATCGAGGGCTTCGGCGAGCCCTTCCATCAACTCCCGCGCCTCGCTTCGCCATCGGCTCGCCTCGGCGCGGGTCGCTTCCAACTGCGTGGCGAGCTCAATCGCCTCCGCCTCCACCGCTTGGGCGCGTCGCAACGTCAGCAGGAGCCGGTAGCCGATGAAGATAGCGCCCAGCATCGCAACGAGCAGAATCCCTGCTTCCGCGAAGACGTGACGGATCGTGGTGCCTTCATGAATGTCGGCCGAAATATCGATGGCCGCAAAGAACCCAACCCCGACGAAGGTGAGAAGGACCCCCACCATGAGACGGCGCTCGGAAGTGAACCTTGTCCTGGACATCGCCGGCATTCGCGGCATGTAGACTGTGAGATGCCATGCGTCTAGTACCGACCGTCCTTGCGTTGATGTTCGTCAGCTCCACTGCACTGGCGGAAGGTTGGCACGGCTCGGCTGCGGGCGGCGCGGACTTTGCGTTCACGCCGGAGGCAACGGGTTTTGGCTTCGTGCTTTTCGAGGCCACTGCCGCGGACAAGGTCGGCAAAGGTGACGTTCGGCTTCTGTACAACACCGACACGATTCACCTCGAGATCGAGCGCATCCCACTGGGCAAGGACTTCGAGCTCTCGGTCGCCCTTCGAGGCGAGTTCCTTTTCTCGGGACTGCTCCACCAGTACTACCAGCAGGGCCTTCGCAACTCGGACCTTGGATTCAACGCCAGCTACGTGGTTCTATTGCCGAAGCTGCAATGGCACCTTGCAGACCACCACACGCTCGAGGTGCTCACCAACGTCAGGTATTGGATCTTTGGCGGCAACAAGACCTACCCAACAGACTATGTCCTTCCCCCCGACACCGTGGTATTCGAGCCAAGGCTCGGTTACATCTATTGGAATATCGACTCGCCCGGCGAGGAGTATCGAGCGTCCAAGCTCTTCCCACGGATTCAGGGTATCGCGGTCGGTGCATCGGTCGGCGTCGACGTGCGCTCGAAGGTGCGCCCCTGGGGATTCGTCACTGACCAGCCGGACCGAAACGACCCGAACAAGGGGATTTGGACCCTGAACCAGTGGCTGCGCGCGGGCTGGAAGACCGGCGACCGTTTTCGCATTGAGCTTCAAGAAACCTTCAACTGGGGCTGGTTTCAAGATGACCTCACCCGCATGCGGGTCGGCGGCATGAACCCGTACGTCGTCGTCGTCCCTGGCTTGCCTTGGTCCGCCAACCTTTCGGAGCGCCTCGCGCTCGCGCAGCTCAGCGCCCACGTCAGGCCCAAGAAAGACAAGCCGCAGGAGCTCGGTCTGCTGATCGCCGGCGGGACGATCAACGACCCGCGCCGACAAGGCCTCCTCGACAGCTTTGGCGGCATCGGCGGCCTCGCTCTGTTTACCGACTTGCGGTGGGGGCGCTGGCAGGTCTACGCACGTGTCGGTTGGGCGATCCCGAGCCAATGGCTGCTCGACAACCCGCATTTCTCGGGCTTCGTTGGGCTCGGGGTCGACGCCTTCTAGCCGCGCGCCTGTCGCCAAACGGCGAAGGGCGACTTCCGTTGACGCACGGCGGCGATGAGCGTTCCGAGCCAGGCGCCCGGAAGAAACATCAAGTTGATGAGCAGCTCGTCGGGCCACCTGCTTTCCGGGACGGGGTGCCCGCGAAGCCGGTCCGGTAGCGCGTTGAGAGTGTTCGCGATCCGATTCGCAACCGTCATCACGCGGGCGACCTCTTCGACATCACGCGTCGTTTGAGCGCCAAGCTCCGCGACGAGTGCTTCGTGCTGAGCAGTGTCGGAGACGGGCGCGAAATCCGTTTTCGTGCGCTCGCGGGCGTACGCGAGGGCGAGCCACGTCCGGCGGTCGAGGACCTCGGGGTCCATGTTTTCGAGGGCGGCGAGCTCCGCGTCGGTGACACCTGCCTCCAGCGCCATACGGGTGTGCGCGTGCTCGCACATGCGGCAGGCGTTGGCTTGCGCGACCGCCACGACGACCTGTTCTCGGAGCGCACGCGGCAGACGTCCACCGATCCAGATCGAAATGAGTGACGGCGCGCGTGTCAGCACCGATAGGAGGTCGCGGAAGAGCGCAGGCACCCGATAGACGCGAGGTATTGGACGGCGAGTGGTAAGCGGCACCTCAGCCTCCTCCCGTGCCTAGTAGGGTCTTCACCGTCGCGTGCATCTCATGAAGGCGCTCGCTCATGTGGTCGATTTGTTCCGCGTCGAGGAGCTCGTAGACGAAGCGCAGCGTCTTCCGCCCGTCTGCGCGTCGAGCTTCGGGGGAGCGTGTGCCCGCCCCCCAATCCTCGCGCTGTTCCCAGGCGTTCCACAGCAGATCACGAACCGCGGGCGCGTCCGGATGCTTGCGAAGCTCGTCCGCGATGTGCGCGAGGCGTTGCTCGTCCGCCCTGAGCCGGTCCGCCGCTTCGTCCGGCATCGAAGCGACGTATGCGCGAATGGCATTCTCTTGTGCGTCGCTCAGGCGGCCGGTCCACTTCGCGATCGCGTCGACGAACTTCTCCTGTCGCGACTCGATGCGCTCTAAGGGTGGCGCGTTGAGCTCGTCACGGGTGTCTTGAAGCCGCTCGTCGAGCTCGCGCTCGGCGTGATCGATTTGCTCGTCGCTCAGCGTTGCCAAGATCGGCGCTGCCTCGTCGACAATCCACGCTACCGCCTTGTCCATGAGAATGTCGACCTGCCTTTCGATGACCAACATCCGCTGCTCATCCATGCCCTTGGCGAGCGTCCGATCGACCGTGGCAACGAGCAAATCGAGCCGGGGCCCGAGCAACCCGGGCGCCGCCGCGATGGTTCTGTCGACTGCGACGCGCGTCGCCTCGCGTTGCGGGTCGTCGAAATCGAACACTGCCGAGATCTTGTTGGTTGCCCACTTCGCGCCGAGGTTCTGCAGGGCACCCGTGCACCCGATGGCCAAGGCGACGACCCCGAGCAGCGACACCCAGACCGCGCGTCGCGCTGCACGATAGGTGTGGTCAGCGCCCTCCATGCTCACACTCGCCCCAGGTTGCGAAGCGGATCGAGAAAAATGTAAGCTTGCCTCCCATGGCGGCCTCCTAGAAGAGCGCGGTGATCTGCGCGCCGAAAAGGGTCATCAAGACGGTGAATGGGACGATGCCGATACCGGTTCCCAAGGCGAAGGGTGCGAACCGGACACGCGACACCCCGAGGGCGACTTGTAGGGCTGGGGTGGTGTAGAAGACCAGCCTCAGGAACGCGACCGTCCGAAACCCATCTCGAGCGAGTCGGTCGTCGAGCGTGCGCACGCGCCCCGTCGCTCGGCCTTGAGCCCAGTCCCGCGCAACGTAGCGAGCAAACCCGAAGGCCAACACCGACGCGACGAATGCTCCGATCCAGCTCAAGAGGATCGCGTGCGCCGGGGACCAAATGAGGGGCGCGCTCAGGACGAAGAAGACGGAGCGAACACCAAGGGGCTGGAGGCACGCGTGCGCCGCCACGAAGGCCAAGCCACCCCATGCGCCGGCGCCGCGAATGGAGGCCTGGACTCTGGCTGGGTCGAGGCCCTCGTGTAGCCCACTTAGATGGAGCGTGCCGATCCCAGCAGCAAAGCCGATCGCGAGAAGGAGCCTGAGCCTCACCTCGGCAACTATGAATCAGCCACCAAGTGTGGCCACAGGGCGTATCGGCGGCTCCAATTCGGGGCGGAATTCGCAAATTCTGCGTCTTTTTTCGACTTGCGGCCGTTCTTCCCGGCTCCCACCCCCCGCTAACGAAGATGAAAGGCGTTTTCACTAGAGCCCCCCTCCTGCTCGCCGCCGCTGTGTTGAGCGCCGTGATGGCGGCGCCGGGGCACGCACAGGTGTACTACAGCGTGCGCGGCCTCCTGGCGGACCATTTCGAGGATTCTGAAATCGTGGACTTCAAGCGCGTGACGCTCTCCTCGAGATTGCGCGAGCAGGTCGAGCGACAGCTGAGCGAGAAGCTCGAGAAGGGCGAATACATCTTCTACGTCGCGCACACAGCCGACGGGATCGATGGCTACGCGCTGTTCGACCGCGAGATCGGTCAGCACGAGTACATCGACTTCGCCACGTTCTTCGACCGCGACGGGCTGGTAACGCGCGTCGAAGTGGTCGCATATCGCGAGCCCTACGGAGACGGAATTCGCTCGCGGCGCTTTCGCAACCGGTTCGTGGGCAAAAGCGCCGAGAGCCGCCTTCGCGCTGGGCACGACATCGACGTGATCTCGGGTGCCACACTTTCCGCTCAGGCGATGGCCAAGGCCGTCAAACGCGCGTCCGTCTTGCTCCAAGACACAGTGCTATCGCCGACGACGTAGATCGAGATGCAAGACTTCACCCGACCCGCCGGAAGGCTACGCGCCCTACCCGTCACCGCGCGCGCCGTCTACTCGATGTTCTTGGGCTTCACCCTCGTCGGACTGGGCTCACGCTGATGCTGACGCACGACATGGTTGGGCTCGATCTCAGCGGCGCCAAGCCGTACTGCGGAGGGGCAGCGCCGCTGATCGAAGAGCCCGTGGTCGAAGGAGGCCCAGCGCTCGTCATTCCGGCCGATGGAGAGGAGCTCGCCGCTTACGAGCCGATGCCTCGCCGAAAGCTGCTCGAGATCACGCACTTCCATTTGTCCTCGATGCCGGTCTACCTGCTGATCCTGAGCCACATGTACATGCTCTCGCGTGCCCGAAAGCGTTCGAAAGCGGCGTGGATTACGCTCGGCTCGGCGGGCACCGTACTGCACGTCGCCGCGCCATGGCTGGTCGCCTACCAGTGTGGCGGCGGAATCGGCGTGTACGCCCTCTCGGGTCTGTTGCTGCTGCTGAGCTACGCCTGGATGAGCGTCGTCCCATTGTGGGAGATGTGGCGGCGCTGAGTGCGTGCTAAGAACGGCCTGTGGCGGAAGAAGGCAAGTCGGGCAAACAGGTCGTCGTCGTGATGTTGGCGCTGGCGATCGGCGTCGCCCTGATCGGCTGGTTTGCAGCCTCGCGCATCGAGCGAGAAGCCAAGATAGGGGGCGGAGCCGACGACGAAGCGCAAAGCGCGGCGGTTCTCAGTGAGGGTGTGCTCTACGAAGCGAACGCCGGCGACCCAGGGCTCGTGAGCGCCAAAGACGTCGGCTCCGGGAAAGAGCTCTGGCGCGCAGAGCTCGGCTCCGTGACCACTCAGCCGACCGTGACGGTCGAGGGAGAGCTCGTGCAAGTCGAGATCGCGGGGACTCCTTGGATGACGCTCGATCGCGCGAGCGGCGAACCGGTGGAGTGATGGAGCCCGAGGTTCTCGAAGGAGGCTGTCACTGTGGCGCCGTCCGCTATCGGGTCATCGTGCGCAAGCGCGATGGCGTCGAATGCAATTGCAGCATGTGTGCAAAGAAGGGCTACCTTCATCTGATCGTGGCGGAAGACGACTTCGAGCTGTTGCGCGGCGCCGACGCGATCAGGACGTACACGTTTGGAACGCACACGGCGAGGCACCACTACTGCGGGCACTGCGGCATCCATTCATACTATCGCCCCCGCTCGCACCCAGAGAACATCGACGTGAACATCCGATGCCTCGACGGTGTCGAGCCCTCCGATTTTCGCTTCTACTCCTTCGACGGACAGAACTGGGAAGACAGCGTCGAGGCATTGCGCGAAAACGAGCGCCGCGCTCAGTGAAGCTCGATCGTCTGCCAGCGCCCGCGCTGCCACATCGACGCGAACGTGACGGCTTGTAGGCCTCGATAGGCGGCCTGCATCGCGAAGACCACAACCAGCCCGAAACCCAGGATCGGGCCGAATACGTAGACGAGCGGCAGGAAGAGCACCCACTGGAACGAGACCCCGATGTACATCACTCGTTGGGTATCGCCCACACCCGTCAGCGCGTTCATCAGCACCATGCCGACCGAATCGATGAACAGAAAGCCGGCCGCCACGCGAAGGGGGTTCTTCGCGAGCGCAAGCGTCTCCGCATCGTGAATGAAGCCGCTGAGAATCAGCTCTGGAAACAACACGGCCGGCACACTCAGCAGCGCAACGACACCGACGGCGATCTTCACGACGTCCCACCCCCAGCGCTTGGCGTCATCCGCTTCGCCCCGGCCCAGCGCTTGGCCCGCGAGTGACGCCGCAGCCAGGCCAAAGCCGATTCCGGGGAGAATCCCAACGAGGATCAGATCGATGATGACTTTCGTCGCAGCGAGCTCGGGTGTTCCCATCCGAGCGACGAGCATGAGAAACACGGTCATCCCTGCGGCAAAAAAGAACTGCTGAAGCCCTGCGGGTGCCGCGAGCCGAAGGATGGTCTTCATCGTCTCGCGAGATGGAAGACCATGCAGAAACCCGTGCTCACGGGCGTAGCTCCGGCCGAGCAGGAAGTAGGACGCCGTGCCGAAGATCGTCGCGATGGCGGACGCGACGCCCGCACCCGCGGCGCCAAGCTCCGGGGCGCCGAGGTTCCCGAAGATCAACACCCAGTTGAGGAAAATATTGACCAGGTGCATCGAGATCAGCGTCCGCATGTATAGGATCGACTTGTCGATTGCGTTCCAATAGCCACGGAACGCGAAGTTCATCCCCATCGCGAACATTGCGACCAGGCGGGCGCGGAGATAGGGCACGCCTTGCTCGACGACAGCCGGATCGCTTGTGAGGATAGGGAAGTAATCCCAGGCGAAGGTGACCAGGAATGCGGACCATGGCACCGCCATCGCCAGCGCGAGCAGCAGTCCGCCATTGAGTGGAATGGCGGTCTCGCCCGAACGCCCTTCCCCGACGCGTCGAGCCGCCATGGCCTGCACGCCCGCAGAAAGACCCAAGATGAAGGCCGAGAAGAGGAAGTTGGCGAAGCCACCGAGGCCGACCCCCGCGAGCGCAGCGTCCCCCAGCGTTCCGACCATCGCGGTGTCGACGAGGTTCAGGACGTTCTGCGAGAGCATGCCCCCGATGATCGGCAGCGCGAGAGTGAGAATGCGCTTGCGGCGCGCGGGAGGAACGCCGGCCAAGTTAGCGGGGCGCCATCCTGAGAGCGCCGTCGAGCCGGATGACCTCGCCGTTGAGATAGCTGTTTTCGACGATGTGACAGGCAAGGGCCCCGAACTCCGATGGCTGCCCGAGACGGCTCGGATGCGGAATCGTGGCCGCTAGCGCGGCACGGATATCTTCTCCCAGCATCCCGAGGAGCGGCGTGTCGAACGTGCCCGGTGCGATCGTGACAACGCGCACCTGAGCCTTTGAGAGGTCGCGGGCAGCAGGAAGAGTCAGTCCGACGATGCCGCCCTTCGATGCCGAGTAGGCCACCTGTCCGATCTGTCCGTCGAACGCCGCGATGGACGCCGTATTGATCACGACGCCGCGCTCCCCTGCCTCAGGCTCGTTCTTGCTCATCGCGGAAGCCGCGAGCCGAAGGACATTGAAGGTTCCGACCAGATTGACCGAAACTACCTTCTCGAAGGTGGCCAAATCATGAGGAGCGCCTGTCTTGTCGATCGTTCGCATGCCGATCCCGATGCCGGCACAGCTAATCGCGGCCCGGAGCGTACCCATCGCGGTGGCTTGGTCGACGGCCGCCTGCACGTCGCCGGCATTGCTCACGTCCGCTTTGGCAAACACAGCTGCATCGCCCAGCTCGCGCGCAAGCTCCGCCCCGCGCTCCTCGTTGAGGTCGACGATCATCGCCCGACCGCCGCGACCGACGAATTCGCGAACCGTCGCCTCGCCCAAACCCGAGGCTCCACCCGTAACTAGAGCGACCGCACCATTGATATTCATTCCATCCTCCGGCCGCAGATGCTCGGGGCAAGCGGCCTTCCCGTCAAGGAGCTAGCGTGCAGGGCCGCCTGCGGCTAAAACCCGGCGCGTTCACGCTGGGCAAGGGGACCCGTGCTCTTCAACAGTCTCGACTACATTCTGTTCCTGGGCATCGTTGTCGCGGGGTTCTGGCTGTTGGCTCGGCACGCCCAGCTCCGGATCATCTTCGTGTTCCTCGCGTCCTGCCTCTTCTACATGGCGTGGCACCCGGCGTATATCGTCCTGATCCTGGGATCGACGGTCGTCGACTACGTAGCGGGCTGGCGAATTCACGCCACCGAGAACGAAAGAGCGCGAAAGCGCTGGCTGCTAGTGAGCCTGGTGTCGAACCTCGGTCTGCTCGGCATCTTCAAGTACTTCAACTTTGGCTCCCAAGCGACCGCCGACGTTCTTCAGCTCTTCTTCGGCATCACGATCGAGAACCCACCCTTCCTCGACGTCCTCCTTCCTGTTGGGATCTCGTTCTACACCTTCCAGACACTCAGCTACACGATCGACATCTACCGAAGGAAGCTCGAACCGACCCGCAACTTCTTCCAGTTCGCCTTCTTCGTCACGTACTTCCCGCAGCTCGTTGCGGGCCCAATCGTTCGCGCATCACAGCTGCTGCCGCAACTCCAGCGCAAGATCACTCTGAAGAACGAACAAGTCACGCAAGGTCTCTTCTTGATTGCGACCGGCATGGTGAAGAAGGTCGCGATCGCCGACTACCTCTCGGTGAACCTCGTCGACCGTGTGTTTGACCAGCCGGAGCTCTACAGCGGCGCGGAGGTCGTCATCGCGCTCTATGGCTTCACGATGCAGATCTACTGCGACTTCAGCGGGTACACCGACGTCGCACGAGGCTCTGCGAAGCTGATGGGTCTCGAGCTCCCCGAGAACTTCGATCGGCCGTACCAGTCGGCGAGCCCGGCCGAGTTCTGGCGCCGATGGCACATGACCCTTTCGACCTGGCTACGCGATTACCTCTACTACCCGCTCGGGGGCTCGCACGTTGGGCCGCTCCGGGCGTATTGGAATCTCTGGCTCACGATGTTCATCATCGGCATCTGGCACGGCGCGTCGTGGACCTTCGTTTTCTACGCACTTCTCCAATCGATGGCGATGGTGCTCCACCGCTTCTTCTACCGCCGCTCCGGTCGGACGCGCGACACGGTCGACCCCTGGCAGACGCACGCATTCAAAGTATTTTGGGCACTTCAATTCGTCGTTTTCTCGCGCATTCTGTTCCGTGCAACGAGCCTCCAGAACGCCGCTGACGTAAGCGCGCGCCTCGGTAGCGGCACCTTCTCGATTGGGCAAATCTCGCTAGGCGTGTGGTCGCTTCTCCTCGGGACCTTCGTGGCGCACTACACGCCCAAAGGTTGGTTCGACTCAATCGAGCTTCGTTTCAAGAACATGTCGGCTCCCGCGCAAGGCGTGGCACTCGCGGCGGTGGGCATCGCGCTGAGCCTGGTCGCCACCAGCCAAGTCGTTCCCTACATCTACTTTCAATTCTGATGCTCAAGCGAATCCACGACCAGCTCACACCTCTCCAACACCTCATGACGGTGTCCGTGTTCATGTTGGCTGCGTGCGCCTTGACCTACGTGATTCCGCCGATGCACGAGCTCCGACCCTGGATCCCGGGTGAAGAGGACTTACCGATCGTTCGCTTGTTCAAACACTGGGGCGAGATTCCCGCGTTCGCCGGCCACGGCGGTTCGTATCGCGGGACGGCAGCGACCAACAAGGCGTCGGAGCGCCTCGCCGAATCGGTGGGGGAGACCGTCGCCGCGAACCTCGGACGGAAGCCCGTCGTGAAGCCCCCGTCGGAGGACACGCTGAGGATAGACACGACCGAGTACGACGGCATCTCGGTACGCATCGAAGATCCAACGGGGCGCGGTATGCGGCCGTTCTACGAGGCTCTCGCGAAAACGGCGCGCGGCGAGGCGGGCGCCGTCACCCGCGTAGGCCACTACGGTGATTCCAACATCGCGACCGACCTGATCACCTCGACCGTCCGAGAGAATCTGCAAGCGCGGTTTGGGGACGCGGGGCACGGCTTCGTCCTCGCTGCCAAGGGCTACATCCCGTACAAGCACCACGGCGTGCGGCAATCGTCGAACCCTGATTCCTGGGAAACACGCGAGGTCGTTCGCCGGCAAGACCGCTACGGACGCTATGGCTACGGCGGCGTCCAATCGCGCGCGATGCGTGGAGCGTGGGCACACGTGGGAACGGCAAAACGGGGCGACGTCGGCAAGCACGCCTCGCGTTTCGACATCTACTACGAGCTGCAGCCTCGGGGCGGGAAGTTCTTGGTCCGCCTGGACGACGGGAAGCGCGAGACCGTTTCGACGAAGGCCGACGCTCGGGGCGACGGGGTCTATTCCATCGAGGCACCCGACGGCCCGCATGTCATCGATTTTCGGCACTTGCGCGGCGGCCCCGTCCATTTCTACGGCGTGGTCGTGGAGCGCAACGGTCCCGGCGTCGTGTATGACTCGCTCGGGCTGGTTGGCGCGCGCGCCAACCGCTTGCTCAACTTCGACTCCGACCACATCAAGAGTCAGCTCGAGCGTCGGGGCGTGAACCTCGTCGTGCTCGGTTTCGGTGGCAACGAGGCAAGTGATGACCGGACGGAAGAAGAGTTCTACGAAGACTACGTCGAGGTGATCGAGCGGATCCGGCAAGGACGCGACGACTTGGGCTGCCTCGTGTTTTCGCCGTTGGATCAGGCACGACGCGAGCGGGGTCGCATCCGCACGCTCCCGACCATCCCGCTCATCATCGAAGCGCAGCGCCGTGCAGCGCGCGACTCGGGCTGCGCGTTCTACGACACTTGGCAAGCCATGGGCGGCGAAGATTCCATGCGCCATTGGTACCAGGCGCGGCCGCGGCTCGCGATGGGCGACTTTCGACATGCGACCCCGGCCGGCTACGAGATCATCGGCAACATGTTCTACAAGGCCATTCTGGCCGGCTTCGCCGACTACCTGGCGGGCGGTTCGCTCGGGGAGCCAGGTTCATCGGGCTCACCGGCATCAACTGGCGCGAGCGACGCGCTCGACTCGAGCTCCCCGGACTCGGGCATCCCTTCGAGCAACGCCGAGAGCAACACCTCACCCAAACGCTGATAGCCGATGCGCGTGTAGTGGATGTGGTCTTGAGAGGCGTACGGCGGATCGTTGGCTGCCCATTGCACCATCGAGAGCGAGCCGCCTTGAAACGCCACTAAGTCGAAGAACCCGCAATTGTGCTCGAGCGCGACACGATGCTGAATCTCGATCAACCGCGCGGTGCGCGTCCGGTCTTCGAAGACGCGCTCCTCGACTTGCACCGGCCGATCCGAGGGACCGATCAAGAGACACGACGCGTCGGGCACGGTGTCCCGCATGCGCTTGACCACCGTGCGAAGATCGCGCTCGTAGTCTTCGAGCGGGGATTCATCGCCGCTTTCGTTCGTGCCGTACGCGAGGACGACCAAGTCCGGGTTTCGCCGTTCGAGGTGCTCTCGGTAGATTTGCTCGTTCCACAAGAGTTGGTAGCGCGCGCGGGAACCGTTGATGCCGAGAGTGTCGACGACGACCCCGGGCTTGTCGCGCTCGACAGCGACTCCGAACAGCCAGACCGGGCGCCGGCTCAATGTGCGAATCTCGAAACGGTGCCCAGCGTCGGGCACGCGGAACGTCGCGTACGCGGTCGATGCTTTCGACGCGCGCGTCGAGATCCGGCGAGCCCGACGCCCGTCGATCAGGATATCCACCTCACCGCCGCGCGGGTGCTGAAGATAGTAGAGCTCGAAGAAGTCGGCGGTGCGCCCGTGCTCGTTATCTTCGGTGGTACTGACAGCACCGAACGAGCCGGGGAGCTTGCTAGTCATCGCGACGCCGGCCAACCCCACGAGCTCTTCCTCGTTGTCGCCCACGCGGATCCGGTGCGTCTCCCAGCGTTTGCCGTCGCTTTCGATGTTGATATCGCGATGACGGTACGTTCGCCAGGGATGCACCGGGACGACGAAGCCATGTCCAGCATCGCCGTACCGGCTCTGAAGCTCGCGACGGATGTAGCCGGTGAAGAGGTCTCCGGCGACGTGCGAGGCGCCGTAGAACAGGAGACGCGCCTGCCCCTCACCGGCCTCCGCCCGCGCGAGCGCTTTGTGCAGCGCCTTCATCGATTCGCCATCGCGATCCTCGATCGCGATGGCGAGGCCTAGCTCGCCGCTCGGCGGCGGCGCCAGAAGCTTTGGTCCCATTCGCTGCGACCCGCGCACGGCGTTCAAGACCCCGGTCTCATCGATTGCGGCAGGTGTCTTGGGCGACGCGTCCGCAGCCGTCATCGATGCGCCGTAGCCAAGCGTCCACACGCCTGCCAAAACCACCCCAAACAGCACGACCGCCAACGGCGAGCCCCATAGTTTCCCGAGCCGCACGCCCTCACAATGGCGATCCCGCCCGATCCAGTCAAATTGACGTGAAAAGCCATCGGAAGTCGGCCATGATGCGCGCCATGAAGTCACGCGAGGTGCTCCTGTCGAACTCCCTCTTCGAGGTCGCCCGCCTGACCTTCGAAGGCCCCGACGGCAAAGAAATCGTGCGCGATGTGATCGAGCACCGGGGAGCGGCCGTGATCCTGCCGCTTCTCGATGATGGCCGCGTCATCCTGATTCGGAACATGCGTCGGACCGTGGGCAAAGTCCTGTGGGAGCTACCGGCGGGAACCCTCGACCCGGGAGAAACGCCCGAGGCCTGTGCTGCTCGAGAGGTCGAGGAGGAAACCGGCTACCGCGCCGGGACGATCAAGCCGCTCACCTCGTTCTACGCCTCGCCGGGCATCCTGGATGAACGAATGCACGGGTTCATCGCCACTGACCTCCAGCCGAGTACGCAGAACCTCGACGCCGACGAAGAGATCGAGGTGTTCCCGATCCCCCAGTGGCAGGTACGCGACATGGTCAGAGACGCGCACATCGAGGATGGAAAGACCATCGCCTTGCTGCTCTATTGGATGCACATGTATACGCCGTAGTGGCGGCGGCGGAGCCTGCACGACGATGGAGCTGCTGACCCGAATTCAAGACAACTGGATCGTTCTACTGATCCCGCTGATCAGCGCGATGGTCGGCTGGTTCACGAACGTGGTGGCGATCAAGATGATGTTCCACCCGGTGGAGTTCTTCGGAATTCCCCCCTACCTCGGATGGCAAGGGGTCATTCCCGCCAATGCGCTCCGCCTTGCTAAGGTCTCGAACACGCTGATCACGGAGAAGCTGCTGTCGCTCCGAGAGCTCTTCGACGAATCGTTCAACGCCGATGCGTTCACCGGAAAGCTCGGAGCTGTAGTCGACGACGTCACCGAGCAGATCATCGACGAAGTCGCCAACAAGCACGCCAAAGCGATGTGGGACAACGCCGGCGATTTCATGCAGAACAAGGTCAGGCAACAGATCCGCGCCGAGGTCGTGAAAGTTTCGCATACCATCGCGTTGGACATGGCGGACAACATCGACAGCATCATGGACATCGAGCGGACCGTCCTCGAAGCGATCGAGCGCCACAAAGCGTTGATGGGCGAGATGTTCTTCGAAGTCGGACGGCAGGAGTTCAAATTCATCGAGCGGTCCGGCCTCTACTTCGGTTTCCTCTTCGGCATCTTTCAGATGATCGTGTGGGTTCTCTACCCGGCACCTTGGATTCTCCCCGCCGCGGGGTTTGGCGTCGGCTACCTCACCAACTGGATCGCGATCAAGCTGGTGTTCGCGCCGCGCGAACCGGTGAAGGTCGGCCCGATCATCGTGCAGGGTCTCTTCCACAAACGTCAGCCGGAAGTCGCAGAGGCGTTCGGCCGCATAGTCGCCACTCGCGTTCTCAACGCGGACAACATCGTGCGCACCGTGATGGAAGGCGACGGTGCGACGCGGATGAATGAGATCGTGGAGCACCGGGTGGGCGAGCTGATCACGAAGTACGAGGCGCACCCGATGGCGAAGCTCGTGCTCCCCGAAGAGCAGCGCCCCGCTCTCCGAACGGAGGTCCTCGAGCGCATCAAGACCGAGTGGCCGAAGCCAGGCGGCTTTTTTCATACGTTTGCCGGGGAATCGGTCGATCTGCATGGTGAGCTCGAACGCCGTATGAAAGCGCTCGACCGCGAAAGCTACGAGGGAGTGCTGCGTCCCGCCTTCCAGCAGGACGAGTGGAAGCTGATTGCGGCCGGCGCCGTCTTGGGCACCGCCGCCGGCTTTCTCCAGCTCGTGTACATCTTCGGCGATGCCATGGAGCGTCTAAGCCGCTAGAACAGCGGCTCCTGGCCGATCACCTCCCCAGCCGCTAAACAATACGTCGTGCAAGATACCGCCACCCTTCTCGTCTGCTGTCCGGACCGCAAAGGCCTAGTCGCCGCGCTCGCGCAGTTGCTCTACGGACACGGCGCCAACATCCTCGACGCGGACCAACATACCGACCCGGTGGCTGGCCAGTTCTTTCAGCGCATCAAGTTCGACATGTCGGAGCTCCATACCGATCGCGGTAGCCTGGAGAGGGCCGTGGCTGAGGTGGCGGAGCGCTTCTCGATGAGCTGGCGCCTCTGCGATCGCTTGCATCGGTACAAGACCGCGATCTTCGTGTCGAAGTACGACCACTGTCTCTACGATCTGTTGCTTCGCCAGCGGTCCGGCGAGCTCGCAGCGGACATCCCCCTGATCATCAGCAACCATCCGGACCTCGAACCGGTTGCTCGACAGTTCGACATTCCTTTCCATCATCTGCCGATCACGAAGGAAACGAAGCCCGAACAAGAAGCTCGAACCCTGGAGCTTCTGCAGGAAGCCGACATTGACCTCGTCGTGCTCGCCCGATACATGCAGATTCTCACCGATGACTTTCTGAACGCCTTCACTGGCCAGGTAATCAACATCCACCATTCGTTCCTGCCAGCGTTCATGGGCAGCAAGCCCTACCACCGGGCGTTCGAACGAGGGGTCAAGCTCATTGGCGCGACGGCGCACTATGCGACGGCCGAGCTCGATGAAGGACCGATCATCGAACAGGACGTCGTCCGGTGCTCGCACCGCGACTCAGTGGACGATCTCATCCGAAAAGGTCGGGATTTGGAGAAGGTCGTGCTGGCGCGCGCCGTTCGCTGGCACTTGGACGATCGAGTCCTGATCTACGACAACAAGACAGTAGTCTTCAGCTAGGAGCGCCAATGTCTGAACGAGCCAAAGTCACCATCGACAACGCCGTCGCAACCGTCCGTCTGTCGCGGCCCGACAAGCTCAACGCCCTCGATGCGGACATGTTTGAAGGCATGGTTCGCGCCGGCGAGCAGATCATGGCCGACAAGAGCGTGCGCGCCGTGGTTCTGCATGGTGAAGGAAAGGCGTTTTCCGCGGGTCTCGACTTCGCGTCGTTCATGGGCAAGCCAGACTTGATGCAGAAGCTCCTTGCGCGTGGCGCCAAGAGCCCCGCGAACGTGGCGCAGCGCATCGCCTGGATCTGGCAAGAAGTGCCCGTGCCGGTGATCGCCGCGGTGCACGGGGTTGCCTTTGGAGGCGGCTTGCAGATCGCACTCGGCGCCGACATCCGCTACGTCGCCGCCGACGCAAAGCTCTCGGTGCTCGAGATCAAGTGGGGCCTCATCCCGGACATGAGCATCACACAGACGCTGACGCGGCTCGTTCCGCTGGATGTCGCCAAGGAGCTCACTTTCACGGGACGAATCGTCTCGGGAGCGGAAGCCGTCGAGCTCGGCCTGGCGACGAGGGTCAGCGAAGATCCTCTCGCCGACGCGCTCGAGACCGCAAAGCTCATCGCGACGAAGTCCCCCCATGCCATCCGCGCCGGCAAGGCCCTCCTCAATGAGGCCCCGACGATGTCGCGCGCCGACGCATTGAAGCTAGAGACCGCACTCCAAGTCGGCCTGCTAGGCAGCCCCAATCAAATGGAAGCGGTGCAAGCCAGCATGATGAAGCGGGAGCCAGACTTCAAGGATCCCGAGTAGAGGACCACCCAAGCCTCAGCCCTCGGGCGGTCTCGACACTCTCGGCTGATACTTGCAGCAGTCTGGCGGACATACATCGGGCCCCGGCCCGCGCTTTCCGAGCGCTTGCCTGACGCTGACGCGTCCCAGCCGCTCTTCGATCAGCTCGCGAATCATGGAGACGAAGGCGGGGTGGGTTCCCACCGTCTCCGCGCGAGTCAGGGTCATCCCTAGGTCATTGGCGTGCGCTGTCGCTTCTTGATCGAGGTCCCACACGACCTCCATGTGATCCGATATGAAGCCGATCGGGGCGACGATCACGTCCTTCACGTTGATTTGCGACAGAGCGTCGATGTGCTCGAGGATGTCCGGACCAACCCAGGGCACGTGCGGCGGGCCGCTTCGGCTCTGGTACGCAACCTGCCAGCGCTCGTGACGCGCGCCCTCGGCAACCAGGCGCGCGGTTTCCTCGAGCTGCTCGACGTAGTCACAGGTTGCGGCCATCGCGTCCGGAATACTGTGTCCGGTGAAGGCGACCCGCGCGCATTCACGCCGATCCTTCGGAAGCGTCTCGAGCGCGGCCAGCAGTCGTTCGACGTTGGCCTCGATGAAACCCGGATGATTGTAGAACACTCGAAGTTTGTCGACGACGGGCGCACCCTCCCCGAGATCGGCGCGCGCTTCCTCGATGTTCTGAAGATACTGCCGGCAACCGCTGTAGCTGCTGTAAGCCGACGTGATGAAAGCGAGCGCACGCTTCTTGCCGTCAGCCTTCATCTGGGCGAGTGCATCGGAGATGTACGGGTGCCAGTTGCGGTTGCCCCAGTAGACCGGCAGGTCGAGGCCGCTCTTTGCGAGCTCCTCATCGAGCGCCGCGATCAAGGCGCGGTTTTGATCATTGATCGGGCTCTTGCCTTCGAAGTGGTTGTAGTGCACCGCCACTTCCTTGAGGCGCTCGGGCGGCACGTTCTTGCCACGAACGACGTTTTCTAGGAATGGCATGACGTCCGCGCGCTGCTCGGGACCGCCGAAGGAGACAACGAACACGCTGTCGTATTCCAAGTCAGTATCACCCACGACGGAACTCTCGCGCCTTGGGGCCGCAGTTGCAAGTGAAGAGTCTTGCCAAGCGATCGGAGCTGTGCTCTAGGTGGCGCGTGCGGGTTACGATCCTGGGGAGCGGGAGCGAGGGCAACGCGCTTCTATTGGAGTCCGGGACGACGAGTGTCCTGGTCGACGCCGGATTGTCGTACCGCAAGCTCGTTCAGCGTTTTGAGGCGGTTGGCCGGAAGATCCCGGTTGACATCGCGGCTGTCCTGGTCACCCACAGTCACGGCGACCATGGCGCGCACGCATCGACCTATGCAACGCGTTTGGGCTGTCCCGTGCGCGCCACTGAGCTTACCATGGACGCCTTGAGGCTTCGGCAAGCTGCCATCAGAGAGACTTTCGCCGTAGGGCGTCCGTTCGTCATCGGTGACATCGCGATCCACTCACACAAGATTCCGCATGATGCACCACAGGTCGCTCTCTGCTTCGAGACGAAGGAGACGAAGCTCGGCCTGGTAACTGACCTCGGGCACCTCCCGAAAGGGCTCAGCGAGTTTTTGAGTGGCTGCGAGACCCTCCTTTTGGAGAGCAACCACGACCCGGACATGCTCGCGACGGGGCCGTACCCGGGCGCCCTCAAACGACGCGTCGGCGGTTCGCTCGGGCATCTATCGAATGCCCAGGCGGGAGACTTGCTCGCATCGCTCGACCAGACTCCCTCCGACGTCGTGCTGATGCACCTCTCGGAGACCGACAATTCCCCCGCGCTCGCGCGTTGCTCGGCGGAGGCTGCGCTCGGGCATCGCGGGACGAAGCTCCAAATCGCCTCACAGCGGCAACCGCTCGAGCTTGGTGTCGTCCGCGAACGACAGATGCAGTTGGGTCTCTAGGGAGAATCGAATGGGTCTTTGGTACGACGAGACGTTTGGCGATCACACCCGGCTGGGGCTCCGCGTCAAAGAAACGCTCTTCTCCGGCCAGAGCCCCTACCAGAAGGTCGAAGTGATCGACACGGTGACCTTCGGTCGGGTTCTGGTCATCGACAACGTCTTCATGACCAGCGAGTACGACGAGTTCCTCTATCACGAGATGTTGGCGCACCCAGCCCTTACCACGGCACCGAGCATCGAGCGCGTTCTGGTGATCGGCGGCGGCGATGGCGGGACCGTGCGGGAGGTGCTCCGGCATCCGGAGGTTAAGCAGTGCGTGATGGTCGAGCTCGACGAGCTCGTCGTGGAGGCTTCGAAAAAGTACCTACCGGGCATTGGCACCGCTTGGGATGACCCGCGACTCGACCTTCGGTTCATCGACGCAATCGAGTACGTCAAGACGAGCAAGGACGAGAAGTACGACGTCGTTCTCCTCGATGGCACCGACCCGGTCGGGCCAGGCGCAGTCCTCTTCGACGAGAGCTTCTACCGCGGCTGCAGGCGGATGCTCGCCGACGGCGGCGTCATGACGCTCCAAAGCGAGTCGCCCCTCTTGATGATCGACATCTTCGTCGAGACCCAACGCAAGCTCCGAAGCCTGTTCTCGGAGGTGCACCCCTACCTCGGGCCAGTCCCGCTGTACGGCGCGGGAACCTGGAGTTGGACCTGGTGCTCCGCCACGGGCGAACCACTCCGCCCCATCCACGAACGCCAAGCAGCGATCGTCGAGGGCTGCAAGGCCTACAACCCGGAGCTTCATCAAGCGATGTTCGCATTGCCGAACTACGTAAAGAGAGCTCTGAAGCTCTGAACACAGCTACCAGCTCAACACCAACTTCCCGAACGTCTCATTCGCATCCATCCGTCCATGCGCAGTCTGGATCTCGGTCATTGGGAGTACATCACCGATAATCGGCTTTAGCTCGCCGCTCGGGAACCTTTGAAGCATCTCGTCAGCGAATGATTTCGTCAGCGCGGCCTTTTCCTCGGGTGAACGGCTCCGCAGGACCGAGCCGTGGACCGAGGCGCGTTTTCCAAGAAGCAAGCCCAAGTTGAGCTCGCCTTTCACTCCTCCCATGAGACCGATCACGATGAGGCGGCCCTGCTTCGCGATGACCTGGATGTTTTGCGACAGGTACGCCGCGCCCACGGTGTCGAGGATTACGTTGACGCCTTTGGGCGCCGCGGACTTCACTGCGTCGGCGAACTGACCGTCCTCGACCAACACGGCGTGCGTCAGTCCGAGCTCAGTGCAGCGCGGGAGCTTGTCCGCGCTGCGAGAGGTCCCGACCGAGCTCGCCCCGAGGACGCTGGCAAGCTGGATGGCGGCGGTGCCCACACCGCTCGCGACCGCGTGCAGCAGCACGGTTTGCCCCTTGTCGAGCCCGCCCTGAAGCACGATTGCGTCGTACGCGGTCAGAAACGCCTCGGGGACCGCCGCTGCCGCGTCGAACGAGAGAACGTCGGGAATCGGCATCAGCTCGGCGGCCTCGGTGAGCACGCGCGTCGCCATCGCGCCACCGCCCACGATTCCCATCACGCGGTCGCCGGGCTTCCATCCTTCGACCGAGGCGCCGACGGACTCGATTACGCCTGCGAACTCGAGCCCCGGCACGTCCGGTGGAACGCCGGGGGGTGCCGGGTAGAAGCCGCGTCGCTGCAAACAGTCAGCGCGGTTCAGACCGGCAGCGGCGACCTCGACCAGAACCTCGGAAGCGCCAGGGTTCGAGAGCTCGATCTCGCCCACCTCGAGGACCTCGGGCCCACCGGGTTCACGAATTCGAATCGCTTTGCATGCTGGCATGAGGCGCATGGTAACGCCCCGCGGGCAGAGGTCCAACACGCCCGGCGTGCTAGGTTCGGCGCGTGAACGACAACGTTGGGCTGTTCCTCCACCGATGGGCAACACGCGACCCGGAGCGGACGGCTGTCATCGATGCCGGCCGAAACGACCTCCCCGTCAGCTATGGCGAATTGGACCGCCACGCCGCTCGGGTGGCCTTTCACCTGCGTGCGCGAGGGCTCGGCGAAGGCGATCGGGTCGCCATCTGCATGGCCAACGGCCTCGAGTTCGTCGCCGCATGGTTCGGGGCGGTCTATGCCGGTTGCGCGACACTCCCGCTCCCTGCGTCCTCGACCGCAGCGGAGATCGCGTTTCGGCTCGAGCACGCCGGCTGCGGCGCCCTATTGACCGACGCCGAGCGGTCCGCGGTCGCACGCGACAGCGCATCGCGCTCGACGAGCTCGGCCCTCTTGCTCGACGTGCAAGAAGCGATCGACGCCGCCCAAGGCGAGGCGGCGCCTTGCGACCTCCCTGCGGGTGCATTCGCGATGCTCCTCTACACCTCGGGCACCACCGGCGCCCCCAAGTGCGCCTGCATCAGCCATGGCTCGCTTCACGCACACACCGCGGCACTCGTCGACGACGTACTCGGGCTCGGCGAAACCGACCGAGTGCTTGGCACGCTGCCCCTCACGCACTCCTATGGCATCCGCACGACGCTCCTCGTGCCCTTCTACGCCGGGGCGCGCACGGTGTTCACCCCCAAATTCTCTCCACGGCGGACCCTCGAGCTTTGCAACGCGCAGGGTGTGACCTGGCTTCCCGGCGTCCCCACGATGTTCATCGCCTGGGCAAACCATGACACTACGCCGGCGCCGGCGTCGCTTAGATGGTGCATGAGCGCAGGTGCGCCATTGAGCGAGGAGGTTCGGCGCCGAGCAGAGGCTCGCCTCGGCGCGCCCGTCCGCCAAGCGTACGGACTCACGGAAGCGAACCTCACCGCAATCAACGCGCCACCGGATGAAGCGATCGCAGGCTCGTCGGGAAAGCCAGTGAGGGGCGTCCAAGTGCACATCGAACAAGAGAACGGCGCCGCGGCGCCCGAGGGCGCGCACGGCGAAGTCCTGGTGCGCGGTCCGAACGTGATGGCTGGCTACCTCGACGACAAGATGGCCACCGCTCACGTCATGCGCGGCGGGTGGCTGCACACAGGCGACATTGGCTTCATCGACAAGGAGGGCCGCCTCACGATCGTCGACCGAAGCAAGGACCTGATCCTCCGTGGAGGCGCTAGCATCTACCCGTCGGAGGTCGAAAGCGTGCTTTCCGATCATCGCTGCGTCCGCGAGGCCGCCGTGGTGGGTCGAGCGGACGACTACTACGGGGAGGAAGTCGTCGCCATAGTCGTACCGAAGGGCCATGTAGCCGCTGCGGACCTCGACGCGTGGGTTAGAGAGCGACTCGCCCCGTACAAGGCGCCGCGCCACTACGCGTTCGTCGATGAGCTTCCGCGAAGCGGGAGCGGCAAGCTCCTCAAGCGCCGCCTTCGCGACCAGCTCGCAGCGGGCGCCCTTCAGACCGAAGCGCTAAGCGCGGACCGGCCGACTCAGTAGCTCGAACGCCACGATCATGACGAGCGCCCCCACCGATAGGCCCACCCACGGCCCGTACCAACCAGCCGCGACCGGCAACTCGGCGCACAACAGGCTGACGCCGCCGATGAAGAGCGCGTAGGGAAGCTGCGTCCGGACGTGATCCATGTGATCGCAGCTCGTTGCCATCGAGCTCAGCACCGTCGTATCGGAAATCGGCGAGCAGTGATCGCCCCACACCGAACCGGCAAGAATCGAAGACACCGTGCCGAGCAGGATCGTCTCCTGCCCGGGAGCCACACTGTGCGCGAGCGGCACCACGAGCGGAAATAGGATTGCCATCGTGCCCCAGGACGTTCCGGTCGCGAAGCTGACCAGCGCGGCGAGCACGAATACGCTCGCTGGGATCCAGACAGGCGAGATCCAATTCCCGACGGCGCCGATCAAGAAGCCCGCGGTGTCGAGGTCGCGACAGACACCTCCGAGCGCCCAGGCCAAAACGAGAATCACGACGGCGTAGAGCATGGACTTCATCCCGCCCATCCATGCGTCGATCGCCTTACCAAAAGAGAGCGCCCCGCTCCACACGGAAAGCCCTAGGGCGCAAACGCAGCCTGCACCGGTCGCCCAGAGTATGGCCGCGCTCGAGCTCGCCTCACCGACGATCGCCCGAAGACTCGGCTCGAGCCCGGCAGCGAGCACTTTGGCGCGACCGTCGAGGTAGATGCCGAGGGCCGCGACGACGACGACCACCACCACGGGTAGCACCGCGTTCATGGGGCGCCCCTTGACATCTTCGGGGACGGCCTCGTCGTGGAAGTCGGACGCAGGCTGCGCTCCCGGCCGCGAAACCAAGCCCTGCGAGAGGGCCCGCTCTTCGGCGCGCCGCATCGGTCCGAAGTCTCGTCCGCGAAAGCCAACCCAGAAGACGAACACCAACATCAGAATGGGATAGAAGCGAAAAGGAATCGTCTCGATGAACGTGACGTACGCGTCGCGCTCGATCCCGAGGTGCGCAAACTGGTCGGCGATGTACCCGACTTCGACGCCGATCCAAGATGAGATCAAGGCAAGGCTCGCGACCGGCGCTGCGGTCGCGTCGACGAGGAACGCGAGCTTCTCTCGACTGATGCGGAGTCGATCAGTGACGGGCCGCATCGACGCACCGACCAGAAGCGAGTTCGCGTAGTCGTCGAAGAAGACGAGCAAACCAAGAAACCAGGTCGTGAGCTGCCCGCGTCGTCGACTGCGCGTATCGGTGCTCGCCCACCCAGCGAGCCCCTTTGCGCCGCCCGACTGCGTCATGAGTCCGAGCATTCCGCCGAGCAGCAAGCTGAACAGCAGGATCGATGCATGCCCGCGGTCGGCAACGGCACCGACTAGGTGCGTATCGAGCATGCGCGCGAACGAGGCAACCGGCGAGAGGTCGGCCAGCAGCAACGCACCCAGCCACACACCGAGAACGAGCGCGACTAGAACGTGACGAAAGAGCAACGCAAGCAGGATCGCGAGCAGTGGCGGCAAGATCGACGCCCAGCCGGGCATGTCGTCCTTTTCCATACCCTGCGCAATCTCGACCGATGCGCCTGGTATGGTATTCAGGAGCTTGTCCTGAATCTCCGTGGTGGAAACGCCGTCTATCGAAAGAGCGCTGGCCGCAGCCGCAAAGCCAGCCATGACGACCAAAACCACGAGGAACGCACGCATGACCCAAGCCATTGATAGACAACAACGCAACCACTGGTCAATTTTGACTGCTGCCGTGTGCTCCGTCTGCGTGCTGGCGATGTTCTTGTCGTCGCTGCGCCACTCGTCAGCTGCCAGCAGCGACCAGCTGACGCCCGAAGACAAGCAGATGCTCGCCAAAGGCGAGTTGGTCGTGAAGCAGAAGAACGAGCACCGGGGCGCCTACAAGCTGATCGGCGGCCAAAGCTGGCAGATCGTCGACGTTCCAATCAACGTGGCATGGGCCGCTCTGAAGGACCGAAGCGGTTACAAGAATTTCATCCCGCTCGCGACGGAAACCAACGTCAGCAACCGGAGCGAGCAGGAAGCCGACGTCGCCGTCCGCCAGCAATGGGGTCCGATCGACGTTCGCTACGTGTTGCAAACCACGCTCGAGAACGAGCGCGGGGCTGTAGTGTTTCGCGTGGACCACTCCCAGGAGCACGACATCCGCGCCGGATGGGGGTTCATTCGCGTTCGTCCTTACAAGAAGGACCGCACCCTGATCTCGTTCGGCGCGCTGGTCGACATCGGTGACGGAGTGTTCGTTTCCATCGTACGGCCGGCGGTGCGCAAAGACCTTCTGCGGATTCCGCACTTCCTCAAGCAACACCTCGAGAGTGACCAGGTCGCCGCGCAGGCGATTCCCTAGAGCAAACGCTTGAGCCAGCGTTGCTTCCACCGCGCATACGGCGGAAACATGAGCGGCGGATCCCTGAGGGTCGACTTCTTGAGCACGCCTCGACTGTGAGAGAAGGTCTCGAAGGAGTGGCGGCCATGGTAGGCGCCCATGCCGCTCTCCCCCACCCCGCCGAACGGAAGCTCGGGCACACCAACGTGCATCCAGACGTGGTTGATCGTCGTGCCCCCTGCACTCGTGCCCTCGATGACCGCCTCTTGCGCGTCCTTGCTGGTCGAAAAGAAGTAGAGCGCCAAGGGCTTTGGTTGCCGATTGACGAACGCGACAGCGGCGCGGACGCTCGGCACCGAGACCACTGGCAAGATCGGGCCAAAGATCTCTTCCTTCATCACCTCGTCGCCTTCCTCGACGTTCTTGAGGATGGTCGGGGCGATGTAGCGATCGCCCGGGTCGGTCACTCCTCCGGTCGCCACGTCGGTGCCGTCGAGTAGCCGCACAAGGCGCGCGTGGTGCCGCTGGTTGATGATGCGGGCGAAGTCCGGGCTTTGCTGGGGGTCGTCGCCGTAGAACTCGCGGACAGTCGAGACCATTCGATTGAGGAGGGCATCGTGGACAGCTTCGTGCACCAAGACGTAGTCCGGAGCGACACAGGTCTGACCCGCGTTGAAGAACTTACCGTAGACGATGCGCTTGGCGGCGCCATCGAGATCGGCGGTTTCGTCGACGATGGTGGGGCTCTTGCCACCAAGCTCCAGTGTGACCGGCGTGAGGTGCTTGGCGGCCGCCTCCATCACGATGCGCCCCACGCTGCCGTTGCCAGTGTAGAAGATGTGGTCCCATTTCTGCTCGAGGAGCGCCGTCGTTTCTGGCGCGCCACCTTCGACGACCTGGACGGCCTTGGTGTCGAGGTACTTCGGAATCCATTTGGCGATCACCGCAGAGGTGTGCGGCGCGATCTCGGACGGCTTCAAGACCACGCAGTTGCCAGCCCCGAGCGCGCCAACTAGTGGCAGAATCGCGGTCTGGAACGGATAGTTCCACGGCGCGATGATCAGCACGAGGCCGAGCGGCTCTCGGTAGACGTAGCTGCGCCCCGGCATCGCAATGAGGGGCGTCCGAACGCGCTCCGGCTTCATCCAGGAGCGAAGCTTCTTTCGCGTGAGCCGAACCTCTCCAACGATCATGCGCACCTCAGAGAGGAGTGCCTCGGTTTCGGGCTTGCCGAGGTCCTTCCGTAGCCCTTCGACGATGTCCCCTTCCCGCTCCATCAACAGGTGCTCGAGCGCGTCCAGCTGCGAGAGGCGCCAAGCCAGCGACTTCGTGGCCCCGGTGTCGAAATACGAGCGGAGACCGCCAACGAGCGCTGCGGCGTGGCCCTGGGCTCGCGGGCGGGGGGGCGAAACGAGTTGTAGCTCTGACATGAGGGTCTCCTCCTGCGGGGTTAATCTTGGAGAATTCAGCTATGATGTCGAGTGCTTCGAGAAGGTGCGAAACACTTTTGAAATGAAGTCAATGTCTGTATAATCGCCGGTCTGGGATCACCTTGCCCGTTGGAGACCCCGATGACCACCACTGAACGTCACTGGCAACCGGACCGAAAACCCGCCCCTTGGTGGGCGCACATCTTCCGCTGGTGGCTCTAGCCGCCGCCTAGGCGGCGAGGCTGAGCTTTTTCGGGGTGCCGGTAGGCGTCTCGGTGCCTGCTATCTCGCCTCGATCGCGGCGGCGCCCCTCTTCGAGGACATGCTCCGGGACTGCTCGGAGGTCCCAGACCAGGCCGACCCAGCTGAGCATCTTCAGCACGTAGTACGTGACGTCGATCTCCCACCAGTAGAACCCGTTTCGGCAGGACGATTGGTAGTGGTGGTGGTTGTTGTGCCAGCCCTCGCCAAGCGTGAGAAGCGCGGTGACCATGTTGTTGCGGCTCGCATCGCCGGTATCGAAGCGCTTCTTGCCCCACACGTGCGTCGCGGAGTTGATGAGGAAGGTGGTGTGCCAGACCAGCACGGTGCTCAAGAAGAAGCCGATGAAGAGGCCCGACCATCCCGCAATCAACAAGCACGCAACGGCGACCACGGTTGGCGGAACGGCCCAGTATTTGTTGAGCCATCGAAGCTCGGGATACTTGGCGAAGTCGCGGATCTTGTCCCAGCGGGTTTCCTCGGTGTCGGCGAAGATCCAGCCCACGTGCGCGTAGAGGAAGCTGTTCTGGATCGGCGAGTGAACGTCGCCGGGTTGATCGGAGAGCTTGTGGTGCACCCGATGATGCCCAGCCCACCAAAGCACGCCCTTCTGCGAGCTGCTCTGCGCCAGAAACGCGAGAAAGAACTGGAAGGCCCGGCTGGTCTTGTAGGTCCGGTGGGAGAAGTAGCGGTGGTAGCCTGCTGTGACTCCCCAAATGCGCGCGAGGAACAGCGCCGCGCAAAGGACGGCGGCTTGCCATGTCACTCCGGACCAAATGGCGCCGAAGACGGCGAGATGCGACAGAATGAACGGCGAGGCCTTGAGCCAACGCCGAGCGCGGCTCTGCCCCGCGGTTCCCGGCTCGAGCATGCTAACCCGTGTTTGCATGCCATGAGGCTATCGTAGGGACTCTCGGTGCACCGTCACGGTTCCGTCCCGTTTTGTCATAGTTCTGTAAAAAGCGGTCTTTCCGCGCTGTTCAGGCAACGAATTTGTAGCCGGCGCCGCGGACCGACAAGAAGTGAGCGGGGGAGCTCGCGTCTTCCTCGAAGCGACGGCGCAACCGCGAGATGAAGTTGTCGACCGTGCGGGTGTTGCCGTAGTTGCGGAGCTTCCAGACACGCTCGAGAAGCTCGGTACGGCTCAAGACACGGCCCGCGTTCTCGGCAAAGTAGCGCAACAAATCGAGCTCGAGCTGGGTGAGCTGCACTGGCTCGCCAGCAACGGTGACCTCGTGGGTGTCGAAGTTGATCTCGGCATCGCCGAATGTGAGGGTCGTGGCCTTGACGTAGTTGCCCGTGTTCTGCTCCCAGCGTTGGCGCCGCAGCACGGAACGAACCCGGGCCAGCAGCTCGTTGAGCTCGAATGGTTTCACCATGTAGTCGTCGGCGCCGGCCTCGAGCCCGAGGACCCGGTCTTCGGGAGATGAACGCGCGGTCAGCATGATCACTGGAATGAAGTTGCCGGCGTCGCGGAACTTCTTACAAAGATCGAAGCCGTTGACGTCCGGAAGCATGACGTCGAGCACGATTGCGTCGTACCCGCTCGGATCGAGCAGGCGCTGTCCGGCCTCCTTGGCGTTGCCTGCCACGTCCACGCGATACCCTTCGAGCTCGAGGTTGAGCTTCAGGCCGGCCGCGAGGTGATCCTCGTCTTCAACGATCAGGAGCCTTTGCGCTTCGCTTTCGACCATCATTCGCGTACCGAGCGCGTGATGGGGAGCTCGACCCGCATGGTGGTCCCCCGCCCTCGCCCTTCCGACATCGCTTGTACCTTGCCACCGAGCTGCTTGACGATCGCCCAAACGACAAACAGCCCTAGGCCAGTGCCGCGACGCTCCCGCACCTCTTGATCCTCCACGCGGTAAAAGCGGTGAAAAACCCGTTTCAAATTCTTCTGGTCGATCCCGATGCCGGCGTCGCGCACCTCGAGCAGGACCTTGCCATCCGCCTCGCTGCGGCCAAGGACCTCGACATGCGCTGGCCGAGTCGAGTACTTGGCCGCGTTGTCGATGAGGTTCTTGACGACGATCCCGAGCGCAGCGCGATCGGTCGACACCACGAGCCCAGGATCGACGTCGATGATGACTTCTTCCGGGGAAAGCCTGTGCCGAACGCGAACCGCATGCGCGCAATCCTCGGTGAGCTCCCGCAACGAGATATCGCTCAGGTTCTGCATGCCAGCGCGCGCATAAGACAGCCGGTTCGCCTCGAGGACGTCGTCGATGAACGCGCGCAGTCGGTCGACATCGTCCAACATCATGGTGCGGAGCTTCTCTCGGGCGTCTGTTTCGAGCCCTTCGCGACCGAGCGTCTCGAGGCAGAGCTGCAACGATGCGAGCGGGCTCTTGAGCTCGTGGGTCACCGAATCGATGAAGGTGTCCTGCTTTCGGACTTCGATGATGCCGCGCGCCAAGGAGATCACGAACAGCACCAACACGGTGATGATGAGTACGAACGACAGCGCGCCCAAGACGAGCAACCAGACATCGACGGCGATGTCCGCAGAACGCATGATCTTCTGACCGAGAAGAAACGACCAGCCAATCAGCAGCGCAATGCTCAAGAGCACCGTGATCGCGCCCAGCGTGATCGGCGTGGAAATCGATGACCGAATTCTTCTACGACGCGCCATGGTTCAGGTGAGTGTCAACGCCCTCGCAAGAGGCGCCACAGGTTCTCTTTCTGCCACTGCTCGGCGGCGGAATGGTACTCGAAGCTCCGTTCGCGCTTGCGAAACGCCGCGGTGTGGTAGTGGCGACGGCCGTTCTGGACGACCGCGGGCATGTCGTGATGGAGCATCTCGTGGAAGACCACCGCCTCGACGAAGTACTTTGGCACCCAGGACTGATCGAGCACCGGATGAACTCGGATCAAGTGCTCCTCGGGCAGATAGGTCCCAAGCTGGAGTGAGCGCTGACCACGCTTCGGCCGAACGCGCTTGCCCCAAGTGATGCGCACCTCGACCCGGCCACCGAAATGCCTCCGCGCGAGATCGTCGACCATGGCGCGGAGATCGTGGTGACACCCCGCGGCGCGAAGCTCGCTCTGGGGACGGGAAGCCGCGACGAAGCGCGTGCGGTTTTGCTCGACGAAGCGATCGATGACATTGGCCGCCTCCGGTTCACCTTCACCGAGGTAGTCCGCAACGGCCGTCAGAATGTCCTCGTTTGCCGTGAGGAACATGTGGTGCAAACGCACCTCCAAGCGACCCCCCTTGGGTTTTGCGGACAACATGGTGCTTCGGTTGTCCGTCACCACCAGGCGAACTGGTTGGCCGAGGCGCTCGGCGAGTGCGCGACTCCACCCGGAAGCACGGGCGTACGCGCGGTCGAGCTCGTGCCCAGCGCGATCGGGCGCGCCGCGATCTGCGACCGGCGGGAATTCACGCGCAAACTCGAACGAAAGCTGCAGCACCCTTTGCTGGGCTAGATGTTTGACGTGTTCTTGTCAACCGAGCTTTCGGCTGGCGGATCCGCAGGCTAGAATCATGGAGGGATGCGTGCTGCGACTCGGGACCGCTTGGAAGGCCTGACGGTCTTGCACCGGCTGTCGACCTCCGAACAGCGTGAAGCTGCGTGGCGACAGGGGATGGCCACGCTTGCCCGCGCCGTGGTAGACGAACGCCGGCCCGTGCCGCTCGAAGGATTGGACCCCGAAGCGTTGCTACAAAGCATGGAGCTCGCGGCGGAGAGCGGCCTCATCGAGCAACTCGATTGGCTCTCGGGGGCGGCGGCCGCAGCTGCGCTCTACGAGCTTGCAGCCGCGCTGCCTGCCAGTCCGATGAAACGTCAGCTCGGGCGCATGGTGCTGCAGCGCCTGCGCAAGGGCGACGCTGAAACCTTCGTGTCGGTGGCGACGCAATTGGCCCTCGGTTCTCAACGCGCACTGAGCGGTCGCTCGATGCGCGCGCGTGTGGCGCTCGCGCTGATGTTGCCAATCGGCACGGTACGCAATGTGGATGCGCTCGCGCTCGCGTTGATCTCGAGGCAAGAGCTGAGCCGAGACTGGCTCCGCGGCCCGGCTACCGGCTCTCTTCCGTCGCGCCGGCTGGCGGCCCGGCTCCTCGAAAGAGCCGCGCGGGAAGCAGCCCGCCGCGCGGCCGAGGGCGATGACACCGGCGTTCGCGTGTTTTGCACGCAACCTGTTCGCGAAGCCTGGGATCGGCTGCTCGCGGACCGGGAGACCTTGGTTTGGCGGCACGTGGCTTCCGCGAGAGGCCTCTTGGCGTTCTCGATGCCTGCGTTTCGAGAGGAGATGCAGCGACACCTCGACCCGGAGTTCACGGTCACCGAGTGGCGGCGGGCTGCCGCTTCGTTCGCGGCGAGCATCGCGGTCGAACCGAACGAGGGGCTTCAGGCTTGCAGAGAGCTCCTCGAGTCCGTCGTATTCCAGCAAGACCACGGGGTTGCCGCCGCGATGATCGCCGGCCTTCCACGCGCCGCGGAGAGCCATCCCGCGGCTGTGGAGGCTCTTCTCGGGCAACTGATACGCGTGGGTGGGTTGGACACTGCCGAGGCGCTGGTCGAGCTTCGGCGGGAGCGCATTCGGCCGGCCTTCGCCGAGGAGGCGGCCAAGAAGGCCGAAGCGCATCTTCGAAGAGCGGTCGCACAAGGGACCAGTGAAGACGTCGGCCGGACTGCGCTCATGAAGGCGCTCGCCGCGGAGCTTCGCAGTGCCCCGAGCCGTCGCGAACCGACACTGCGCGACATGCTCTCCGACGCGCTTCAGACATTCGCCACCAAGGGTGCCTACGAAGCGGCGAGCGAGGCGGAGGTCATCCTCGAGGCCGCGGCGGCGAAAGCCAAGCTGCTGCAACGGCCGGGCGACGGGGACCCGGACACGGACGTGGCCGCCTTTCTCGCGCTCCGTGAGCTCGACTCTGCGCTCTTCGAGACTTCCGCGCTCAACGACCTGCTCCTCGTCGGCGAGGACGACGATGGGCACCGGGCCCAGCACGAGCGCCTCGGCGATCTGTTCCAGCAAGTCACCAATTGGCTCGTGATCCGGGAGGGGGACCCGCTCGAGGAAGGGAGTCAGGTCCCGCAATTCACGACGCGGCTTCGACAGCTCCGCACCATGCTGCACTTGGTCGATGCCGATGGGCCACACGTGGACCCGAGAGGTGAGCTCGTCCGGCAGCGGCGACTCCTCACCCAGCGGATTCTTCTCGAGCGCGTACGGAGAGATCCCAAGAGCTCGCTGCGACGGACCCTGTGCGCGGCAACGGCACGTACGTGTGATGCGCTCGTCCGCGAAGATATCGCGGACGTGTCCGATGTCGTGATCGCCGCCGCGGGACACGTTCCGCACCTCGACGACCTCAAGACCATGGCGGAGGCCTCCATGGTGCCCGAGATCGAGGGTGCGCTGCGTGCGTACGCGAAACTTCAGCAGTCGACCCGCACCGCCGAGCGTGGCGGGAGCGGCCTCGTCGCAGCCGCGGACGCGCTGCGAGCCATCGGCAACGAGTTGCCCGCCGCGCACTCGGCGCGAATCGAGGCCTTTCGACAGGCGCTCGCGTTACTCTCACGCGGCCTGCGTTCAGTCGCTGCATCGAGATCGCTCGCTGAGGTGGCTGAACGTTCGTCAGGCACCCCGTTGGCCACGCTCGAACGAGGCGTCGCCACGATGGCGCGACTCGTGCGGGGCTCTCGGCGGCGCTTGGGCGTCGCGTTCGATGACGACCCACCCGGTTCAGGCGCGGCCATTTGGACGATGGGGCTCGAAGTGGAGCGCGCTCTGCACGCATCGGTATCGGAGATCGATCACGCATTCGAAAGCGCCGCACGCCGAGTCGCCGACGACTTGCCCGGTGCCTTTGCGGCCCTGACGGTCGCCGTGCTCGAACACCTGCGCTCAATCCCGTTGGACGGCCCGCGTGGGATGCCGAGCATGGTGCCGATCGACGTCGATGCCGACGCGCCTCTGCCTGCCTGGGCGCCACCGAGTCGTATCGTCGGCGGGTTCCATTTGGTTCGAACGGTAGGCACCGGCGCCGTCGGCTCCGTGTTCGTGGCTCGCCGAGTCGAAGACCGCCAAGACGACACCGCGCAACTCTTTGCGCTCAAGGTCCCTGACTACTCGGCGGCCGCTGCCCGCACGCTCTCGGAAGAGGAGTTCTTGCGGCTCTTCCGAGAAGAGGCCGGCGCGCTGCTCGCGCTCCCCGAGCACCCGAACATCGCTCGCTTCGTGACGTTCGACGCGGGCGCGAGCCCGAAGCCCATTTTGGTCATGGAGCTCGTGGAGGGCCCGAGCGTCGAGCGCATGCTCGAGATGGGCGATCTATCGCTGACACGAGCCCGCGAGCTCCTGCTTGGCGTGGGCGCCGGGCTCGACGCGATGCACGAAGTGGGCGTCGCACATCTGGACCTCAAACCATCCAACATCATCGTCTGCAACGCGGACGCCATCACAGGAGTCGGTCAGCTGCCAAAGCCCGTGCTGGTGGACTTCGGCCTCGCCGGGAAACATCTTCGACCTGGCTGCGGCACCGCGAACTACGGCGCGCCGGAGATCTGGAGCGGCGGCGACACTTCGCTCGCGATCGCCGCGGACGTCTACGCGTTCGGTTGCCTCATCTTCGAAGCGTACACGGGGAGAACGCTCTTCGATGGAGCCTCCGAAGATGCGATGATCACGCAGCACGTCACGCACGATGGGGACCCAGAGCCCGTTCGCGCGCTGCTCGATCAGGCCGAGACCCAGGAGCTCGGCGCCCTGATCGCGCGTTGCATCCGGCGCGACCCCGCGAGCAGAATCACCATGCGCCAAGCGCGGCAGTTCCTCGCCAATCTCTCGATCGGCGAGGAAAACCCGCGTTGGCCAGTGCGAATCGCGAGCTGACTCGGCTATTCCGAGGCGCCCTCGCCGGCGGGTGCATCGCCTGCCGGCGCCGGCTCTTCGTCGGACATCACGATGTGGAACTCAACGCGTCGGTTCTGCGCGAGCTCTTCTTTCGTCTTGGCGTCGGGCACGAGCGGCCGTGTCGGGCCGAAGCCCTCTGACACCAGTCGCGTGGCGTCGACCTTCCCACGGCCAACCAGGTAGCGAACCACCGTGTTGGCGCGTGCCTTGGATAGGCGCATGTTGAACTTCAAGCTGCCGGTCGAGTCGGTGTGGCCCTCGACGCGGATTTGCTCGATTTCCGGATGCGCGTTCATGACCGCAGCCACGTTGTCCAGCAGCGCCCAGGAGCGCTTTTGAAGCTTCGCGCTTCCGGACTTGAAGTACGCCTTCTCGAGGATGTCGAGACGGCCGGCACCGATGACGACGAGCTGAGCGGCCTGACAACCGTGGTTTTCGACCGTGCCCGGCTCGTCGGGGCAGTTGTCGATGCGGTCAGGGACGCCGTCACCGTCGCGGTCCGGATCAGGACACCCGTTGTTTTCGAGTGTTCCCGGCTCGTTCGGACACTGGTCGTCGACATCGAGGATGCCGTCACCGTCGTTGTCCGGATCTGGGCAACCGTCGTCATCCTGGAAGCCATCGATGTCTTCCGCGTCGAGCGGACAGCCGTCGGCCTCGTCGAGGACACCGTCGCCGTCGTTGTCCAAGTCTGGACAGCCATCTTCATCCTGAAAACCGTCGAAGTCCTCTGCTTCGTTTGGACACTCATCGACGTCATCCAAGATCCCATCGCCGTCCGCGTCGCCAATTTCGGGATCGCCGGGCATCGTGAACCCAATGACGCCGCCGAATCGCCAGTCGGGCGCGCCGTAGCCGGGCGTGACGCCAGCACTACCCATCGCGCCGACCATGAATCCCTTCGGATGGAGGTACTTGAAGCCGCCGAGGACCTCGACGGGAGTCTCCTCTCGGGTCCAGAACTTCACGGTGCTGTTGGCGGCGGTTCGGCCGAAGGCTTCCGCGGACAGCATGAACTTGTCGTCGGCGAACATGAGCAAGAGACCGCCGCCGAACGTAAACTCATTGCCCACGAAGAGGTTCTCGGTCACCTGCTGCCCTTGTGTGCTGAGCTTGTAACCAACTTGAATCGGGATGCGGACTACATCGCCCGCGTTAAACGTCATCAGCAGCTCGAACCAACCGCCGATGTAAGGGCTCTTGTCGACCTGGCCTTTGTAGCTCTGAACGCTGTCCGAGAGCGAACCCGTATTCACGGTAAGCGTGGCCTGAAGCGCGAGCTCGAACACATCTGCGCGCGTGCCGTAGATGTTGCCTCGAGCACCGAAGTATAGGTCGCCAAGCCCGCCGCCGTTCGGGAGAAGGTAGTTGTAGGGGCTCTCGGACCCACCTGGGGGAACCGGAAGCGCGCTGGCGGCGCCCTGCCCCGGGTCGACGATGATGTGATAGGCGACATCCATGAAGAGCACGAGGTGATCGAAGAGGCCCAAGTTCCACGCGAGGTGACCGGTGAGCTGCCGGTGCACGACGTCGGCTCGAAGGTCGGTGCCCGCCTGCTGGAAGACGAGCGCGTCATCGTTGTAGTCCATGTAGATCATGATCCCGAAGCGCTTGTGACCTTGCCCGTCCGCAGTGCTGAGGGCGAAACCGTCCGTGGCAAGCTCCGCAGGGCGGAACTGGTTGAGGTCGATCTGGGTGGAACCCAGCGCCGGAGTCTGGGCGGAGGCGTTGGACGTCGCGCCAGCGACGCTCAAGCAAACCGCCAACAGCGCCGCGACCCTCCCCGGGTTGCGCATTTTCAGGTCATGGCTCTTCTTCACGCTCTCCTCCGATGTGTCCGGACGGCGAGGTCAAGCCCCCCCATCGCGGCATAAGTGTTGCTTCTACTAACATCCCCGTAAAAAAAAGCGGAGTCCCTTCCTGCCCGGGCGGCTCATCAAAAAGCCGCTGCTACAGAAAGAATCCGCTAGGATCGAATGAATGTCGCCGAAGGCCGCTTACCGCACTGCACCTGAGCCGATGTCGGGAACGCCCCCCGGGATTCCGTACATCGTCGCGAACGAAGCCGCGGAGCGGTACAGCTTCTATGGCATGCGCGCGATCCTGGTCATTTTCATGACCAAGTTCCTCATGAACGCGCAGGGCGAGCTCGACGTCATGACGGACGAGCAGGCCAAAGCATGGTTCCACGGCTTCGTCGCCGCGGTCTACACGTTTCCAATCATCGGCGCGGTCATCTCGGATGCGTTCTTGGGCAAGTACCGAACGATCATGGCGCTGTCGGTCGTCTACTGCCTCGGACACCTCACACTCGCCATCGACGACACGAGAGTGGGCTTGGCCATCGGTCTCGGTTTGATCGCAATCGGCTCTGGGGGGATCAAGCCGTGCGTGTCGGCGCATGTCGGCGATCAGTTCGGTCAAACCAACGCCCACCTACTGACGAAGGTCTTTGGTTGGTTCTATTTCGCGATCAACGTCGGTGCGCTCGCGTCGATCCTGTTCGCGGAGCCCCTCCTCAATCGTTTCGGTCCTTCTGTTGCGTTTGGAGTCCCCGGCGTTCTGATGGCGATCGCGACGGTCGTATTCTGGTCGGGCCGCCACAAGTTCGCGCACATCCCGCCCGACCGCGAAGCCTTGAAGATGGATGTGTTCGGAAACGGCGCCGAAGGTCTGCGCGCACTAGGTCGGCTGTTCGTCATCTATGCGTTCATCGCGATGTTCTGGGCGCTCTTTGATCAACAGGGCTCGGCGTGGGTGCTTCAAGCCGAGCGGATGGACCGCCACTTCATCATCGACTGGGATCCCTCCCAAGCACAGTGGCTGAACCCGGCCCTCGTGCTGCTCTTCATTCCGCTCTTCAACCGCGTCGTCTACCCGGCGTTCGACCGCTTCTGGCCACTCACGCCGCTCCGAAAGATTTCACTCGGGCTCCTGCTCACGGTTCCTGCGTTCCTGTTGCCCGCCTGGCTCGAAACGCGGCTGGATGCGGGGGAGACCGTCAGTATCGCTTGGCAGTTCGGGGCCTATGTGCTCATGACAGCAGCGGAGATCCTGGTTTCCATCACGGCGCTCGAGTTCTCGTACACCCAGGCGCCGAAACGAATGAAGTCGCTCGTGATGGGTGCCTTCTTCTCGAGCGTGATGCTCGGGAACCTGTTCACGGCTGGCGTGAATCTATTCATCCAAAACCCGGACGGGACGACCAAGCTCGACGGAGCCGGCTACTATCTGTTCTTCGCAGGCGCGATGGCGTTGACGGCCCTGCTCTTCATTCCATTCGCCATGCGTTTCAAGGAGCGAACGTACATTCAGGACGAGGCCGTCGTGGAGGCGTTGCCGTGACGCTCCTCGCCGAAGCGCGCGCATGGGCCGAACACGATCCGGATCCCGAGACGCGCAAGGAGCTCAATGCGCTGCTCGATGCGAACGATGTCGCCGCACTGCAAGAGCGGTTCTCCGGCACGCTAGAGTTTGGCACCGCGGGGTTGCGTGGGTTGCTCGGTGCGGGACCGAGTCGGATGAATCGAGTGACGGTGTCACGCGCCACGGCCGGTTTGTGCGCATGGCTCCTCTCCAAAGTGCCCAACGCCTCGGCTCGAGGGATTTGCGTGGGCCGGGATGCGCGTCCGAACAGCGAGGTGTTCGAGCAAGATGTGGTCGAGGTGGCAGCCGCGGCGGGGATCCGGGTCTTCCGGTTCACCGACGTCGTGCCCACGCCGGTGCTGGCCTTTGCGACGCTTCGCCTCGGCGCTGCGGCAGGAGTAATGATCACGGCGAGCCACAACCCCCCCGGCTACAACGGCTACAAGGTGTACTGGGAAAACGCGGCACAGATCATTCCCCCGAACGACGCCGGCATCGCCAAGGAGATCGAGCGTGCAGCCACGCGGCCGATCGACCGGCTGCCGCTCCCCAATGCGCGCCGAGCGGGGCTGATCCGAGAGGTCGACTCCCTCCGAGCGGACTATGTTGCCGCGATCGCAGACGAGGTGGCGGAGTCGCCTGGCCGCGCGCCGCTCTGCATCGCCTACACGGCGCTTCACGGAGTGGCCGAGCGCACATTGCGGGAGGTGCTGGCTCGCAATGGGTTCGACGACGTGCACAGTGTCGCCGAGCAGGCCGTTCCTGACGGGAATTTCCCGACGGTGGACTTTCCGAACCCGGAAGAGCCCGGGGCCATGGACCGGGTACTCGCCCTCGGCAAAGAGGTTCAGGCCGACCTCGTCCTTGCGAACGACCCGGACGGTGATCGGGTCGGCGCGGCTGTGCGTCGAAACGGGAGCTTCGAAGTCCTATCTGGAAACGACATCGGCTTGCTTCTAGCCGACGACCTCCTGCGCCAAACCGGAGCGCCACGACCCGTCGTTCTCTCGACCATCGTAAGCAGCCCGATGCTCGGGCCTGTCGCCGCAAGCCACGGAGCGCGTTGGGAGCAGACGCTGACGGGCCACAAGTGGATTCAGAATCGCGCGCTCGAGCTCGAACGCGAGGGCCAAACCTACGTGTTCGGCTATGAGGAGGCCCTCGGCTACGCCCCGTCGACCTTGGTTCGCGACAAAGACGGCATCAGCTCGGCGCTCCGCTTGGCCGACCTCGCCTCGAGGTTGAAGGGCCAGGGCGAGACACTTCTCGACGCGCGGGATGCGCTTTGGTGTGAGCACGGTTTCTTCGCCGACCGCCAAGTGTCGATTCGGTTCGAAGGTCCTGACGCGCAGTCGAGGATGCGGGGCGTCGTCGACCGCGTCCGCGCGAACCCACCTCGGCGCATAGGAGGTATCCCCGTGGTTTGCGTTTCGGAGCCGGACCCAAGCATGCTGGTGTTCGAGCTTGAGGGTGGCCACCGCGCGATGCTCCGCCCGAGCGGCACGGAGCCGAAGCTCAAGTACTACTTCTATGCGGTCGGCCACGTGGAAGACGACGACGATCTCGAAGCGGCAAAGGCAAACGCACGTTCGCTCCTAGGACGCATCGCCGACGACCTCACTCGTGCCAGCGATTGCTGAGCAAGAGCCGGCGGAGCATGTCCCATGCGTGCGCTGCGCGGTGGAGCTCGGTTGCCTCGCGCGCGCTGCGCCGATGCCACGGCAGGGGCGGCCTGCCATATGTATTGGGCGGCGGGAGCTCGGCCGTGAGCGCGTCCGCCCTCTCCTTGCAGGCCATCGCCCGCCTCGCGCAAAGCTCGACGATGGAATCGACCGGTGTCACGAGGTGCGGCGCCAACCCGAGGTCGACGACCTGCGCGAACTCGAGCGAGCTGACACCGGCAAGTAACAACGCTTGCTCGATGTCTCTACCGCGAGCGACCGGCGCATTCGCGGTCCACGCATCCGGCCGGAGCTCGCGAATATCGGAGTGATAGGCCTGGCGGCCTTCCGAAGGTTCGGAGTCCCGAGAGGCCGGTTGAAACCAACTTGCGATCGCAGCGCGCAGCATGAGCTTCTATGGCTTCTCGCGGACGACGGGCGTCGGCGTCAACAAAGCTACTTGAGCGCGGCGCCTACGACGATTGCGACCGCGGCCAGAAGAACGACGCCAGCAGCCATCCACAACAAGGTGCTCCGCGACCTTCGCTTTGGCTCTCGCGAGGCCGACGAGGCGGGCTCTTCGAGGCGGAAGCCTTCCGGGAGAAGCTCTGGCGACGCCCTGAGGTCTTCGAGGCGGGTCGCAGTCGTGACCGGCATGGCGAGCGGATCGAAACGCGGCTCGCGCTCGGCCGAACGCCGCGTGATTCGCCGTGTGGGCTCCCGGCTGTCGAAGCGATTGTGCACCATCGCAATCTCGATCTTCGGCCCCCCGCGCCCGAACTCGATCTCGTCGCCCTTGTTGAGGCCGGCGTGCTTGATCCGCTGACCGTTGAGCCAAGTCCCGTTGCGGCTTCCCGTGTCGATCAACAGGTAGCGCCCGTCCTCGTTGCGGATCTCCGCGTGGCGACCCGATGCATCCAAGTCGACCTCGGGATCGAAGTTCACGTCGCTGTCCGGCATGCGGCCGATACGAATCAGATCCTGCTCGAACTCGAACTCACGTCCGTTGTCGGCGCCGGTGATTTGGCGGAGTCGGATCACGGGAATCAACTCAATCAGTAGGAGGGATCAACACGACTTCGGGGAGACCTGGCTCGACCAATACGTCTTTGCCAACCTGCGTCCCATCGGGCTCGCGAGCTTCGATATGGTACGCACCCGGCAACAGTCTCAGAAGGATCGCTTCGTCCTCGCGGAGCGGCCCGTAGCTTCGACCGTTGACGAACAGCTCGCCGCTCGAAAGCGCGGCCCGAACCTTGACCTCGACGGGAAGCTCCGCGTCAGCATACGCCGGAGGCGGTGGCGCTGCGGTCAATGACGCGTCGGGGCGTCCAGCGCTCGCGATCGCGATGACCGCAGCAAGCCCGAGGAGCGCAAGCACCGAGGCGGCGGTCGACCAACGAACCGGAGCCGGCTCGCCTTGATCCGTGAGTCCTGGCCGCTTCCTCAGCGGCGTGGCGCGTGGCACCATGCTCTTCACGACGTGCGGGAGGGTCGGGCCCGCCGCCGGCCGTTCGTGCTTGCCACGAGGCAGTGGGTATTGCTGATAGAACGGCGCGCCAGCTTCGTCTGGGGGCTCCAACGCGGCCCCATCGAAGTCAGCAACGATACAAGTCACGTTGTCGTGCCCACCGGCCGCGTTGGCCAAGTCGATCAGCCGATCGACGAGCCGAGGAAGCTGACCGACGCATGCCATCTCTTCACGAATCGCATCGTCGTGAACCAAACCGCAGAGACCGTCGGAGCACAGGAGCACGCGGTCGCCCCGGCGGAGCTCCACGAAGGTGAGGTCGACCGCAACCTCCTCCGTCGTGCCGAGGGCCTGCAAGATGATGTTCGAATGCTCGAAGGCTTCTGCTTCGGCTTCGGTGAGCTGCCCCGCTTCGATGAGTTGATTCACCAAGGACTGATCCTTCGTGACCAAGCTGAGACGGCCGTTGCGAAGGAGGTAGCAGCGACTATCGCCGACCTGCCCCATGAAGAGGACCTTGTCGATGAGCCCCGCGACCGTTGCGGTGGTGCCCATGCCGCGGCGCGTGCGGTCCTTCTTGGCCGCGAGATAGATCCGCGTTCCGGCCTCTTCGACGGATTCGACCAGCCGTCGCGCGAAGCCATCCCGATCCTCGACTGGGTGCTCGCCACGCAAGGTTTCGAACAACGCGTCGACCGCCATGTGGCTCGCGACTTCACCGGCCGCGGCGCCTCCCATGCCGTCGCACACCGCGAACGCAACGCCGCGTGGCGACACCACTCCGGAGAGCTCTTCCTCGCCCGGAAGCGGCCCGTCGTCGCGCGTGAGGTCGGCGATCATGAAGTTGTCCTCGTTGTGCTCGCGCACGAGACCTACGTCGGTCTTGCCGTAGACGCTGAAGACGAGTCCCTCCGGCGCGGGCACGAGCGCGGCCTTGGGCGCACGGCTCCAGCTCTCCATGCCTGGATCCGGAGCCAGCGTTTCGCCGACCTCGTCCACGCTCGGTCGACCGTCACCATCGTGGTGTGCGTCGCCGCTCATTCAGTCCCCGACTGCATCCGCTTCCCCACTTAAACACTATAACGATACAGCCTTCCGCCGCACTGTCGAAATCTGCGCGGTCAGGGGGCCGAATCCGGCCAGATCTCGCACCTTTCCAGAAAGGAGGAGAACCCGCGCAGACGAGATTGACAGCCCCCTGCCCTCTCTTATAGTAGCGCCGTTTCGACCCCCGCTTCTGAGGTTTTGGGATGGAGATCTTCCTAAATAAGCGCGCGATGCGGCAAATCCAGCTCTCGGTGGCCGACGCGATCGAGGATGGTGAAATCGATGCATTGCGCGATGACCTGACCAGCATCTTCACCGACGACGACATCGAGGAGATCGAACGCCGCATCGACAGCGGCGATTTCTACGATTTCATCTCTGAGATCGTCGACGAATGGTCCGGCGAGGACCTCGACGAGCTGATGGAGCTCCTCGAGACCCAACTCGCCGACGCCGACGTGGAGCTGAAATACACCCTGCCGGAAACCGCCGACGAGGACGAGGACGAGACCGAGGACGAGGACGAGACCGAGGACGAGCTCATCGTCGACGACGACGACGATGAGCTCTGAACGAGGACAGATTGACAGCTGGGTGGGCTCACGCTACCAGCTTCGCCCTAATTGCCACCGTAGCTCAGTTGGTAGAGCAACGGTTTCGTAAACCGTAGGTCATCAGTTCGACTCTGATCGGTGGCTCTAGTAATTTCGGGCACTTGCGATGTATGGCGAATTTGGCGTTGACCAATCGTTGACCAATCCGAGGGCTACTTTCGAGTCGTCTGACCACTGCTCGATCGCTTCATTGGCCACGCGCCGAATGGAGTCCGGAGCAAGGCGCGCATAGCGTTCGGTCGTCGTTCGACTCGCATGTCCCAGCACTACCTGGACTTCCTCGAGCCGCCACGCCCTTCCCCACGTCCCCATGATCAGGTGGCTCGCGCACGTATGCCGGAGGTCGTGGAAACGCACGTCGGCTCGGATTCCCGCCGCAGAACGCCATTTCTTGGACCACTGCGCGTCATATCCCTTCGTATGCATGGCTCCATCTCTCGCATGAAAGACGAGTCCTGCCGCCCTCGTGACATCGTCTCTTCGCTTCCAGAGCGCGAGCGCCTCGAGGACAGGCGGTAGCATCGGGATGCGACGAACCTTCCCGCCCTTGGTAGGCCCATCGAAGGAGTAGCGAACGAGGATCTCCCGCTCTTCGAAGTCGACATCCTCCCAGCGGAGGCCCCAGATCTCTCCGGCTCTCATTCCCGTAAAGATGGCGACTATAAACGCCGTGCGTTGCTTGGCGGGGAGATCCGGAAGATTGAGGACTGCACGAATCTCGTCGCTCGTCAGATAGGTCCAATCCTCATCGGTTCTCGCTTGACGCGGGACACGCACACCCTTGCAAGGATTTCGGCCAGCCTTGGCGGCTGCTACCGCGTCGGAGAAAGCTGAAGACAGAGCGTTGAGCGCATTCCTTACGGTTTGCTCGGCGAGAGGCTTGCCTTTCCGCGGCCCGTGGGTCGCGCGTCGCGTGATGAGCTCCCGTACCCACTCCTGCACATGTCGTTGCTTTACGGAACGGAGTGTGAGCGGGGCCAGAGCAGACGGGAAGATGTGTCGATCCCACAATGCGCGGGTGTCCTTGACGCTTCGGTGCGTCCCCCTTCCCTCACGGTCGTCCAACCACTGCCTTCCCCAAGCCGCAACGGTGAGGGTCTTCGAATGATCGTGCAGAAGCTCGAAGTAGGCCTGCGACTGAGCACGCGCTTCGTCGATCGTGTCGAAGCACCCGAGAGACTCCCGCTTCGCGTCGATCGTCGCGCGAAGTCTGTAGCGGATTCCCTTCCCGGTCGTAATCGGGGTGATTGTGCCAAGGGCGCATTCTATCTTTCTTCGAGCACTCATCGTTGGAGCTTACCTAGCGAACGCAGCTTCTCATAGGCTCGGTTACGCTCTCGGTCCGTGGCTCGTGCAGGGGCTAGCTTCGGTTCTTTCTCCTCTTCCCCATTCAGCTCTTGCAGCAGCTTCTCGAGCGGCTCCGGAGCAAGCCATCGACGGGCGGCCCTAGCAATCTCGGGAAGCGTAAATGGACGATCAGACACGCCCACCTGCGACGAAGTATCCTTGTTTGAGCGTCTGTTTCAAAGATGATCCGCGCCAAAGTGATTGCCTCACTCTAGTTATTGGTTTTGCCCCCCAAAAAGTTGCGCGAGCCACGGCGCTCGCTGACGGCATCACGAATGATCTCCCGTAGGTCGGTTCTGGTCGTGACGATCAGATCAACAGAGTCGCTCATCGATTGGGCTCCAGGTCGCCGTCAGGGTCCATCATCCGGGCGATTTGTTCTGGCGTGAGCCCTGGCGGCCGGTCGCGTGGCGGCGGGTAAATCTTCCTCAGCGGGCCAAAGGCACTGCCCACCGGCTTGGGACCCGTCAACGGTCCCCGTTTCGACGGGGTCTCGTTGGGTCGCTGCGTGGGCAACGCCTGACCTCTGCGATGGAGGTCTGGTTGCGTGCCTTCCTTCGCTCGGCGGCGTCCCAGTGCGTGGGCGTTGCAGTAGCGAAGAAACGACCGATACGAGCCTGGAAACGGTACGCTCTTTTCACAGTAGATTCGCCACACGCCCTTCACGGAGTAGCCCGCTTTCAACCACGCCTCGATTTCTTCGAGCCGCAGAAGGAAGTACGGATACGGCATTTTCTCGGCAGCCTTGCGCAGCCGCCCGGTCAAATTAGATCTCTCATCGTCGTCCATCACTCTTATTATCGGTTTTGCCCCCCGAAAAGTTGCTCCGGCAGAGCATCTTTTTTTCGCATGCGAAAAATCCACGGCAATTCCGACGGCCTGACACCGGCTTTGGCGTGCTCGGCGCGGCATGGCGCTACCTGTCGCTACTTGGCGCTCGCAGTGCACGCGTTGTCACTCGCGCGACCCTGGTTGGCGTAGACGCGACACCCGTTGGCGCACCCGCGACACTTCCTGTCACTTCTTGTCACTCTTGCCAGGAAGTGTCGCGGTTGTGACTGAAAGCGCCAGGTTGTGACTCACCCGGGACAACCAGCGTCAGTTTGTGACTCGCTACCGGAGGGCAAGGGATAGTTTTGTCTGCCAACAAAACTGCACGCGCCACCTTCTCTCGCTGATCGCGTGACCGGTTGCGCGAGTTGCGCGCTCAACGCCTTCGGCTTATTCGCGCGCTCAGAACGGACTTCCCTCTAGACAACGCGATCGCGATGCCTATGCTCGAACATGTGGGGGAACTGAAGCATCGACTCACCGTACGGCTTGGAGACGCGCACGTCGCTCAACTCAATGCGCTCGCCGAAGCGAGCGGGCTCAGCCGCAACGATGTGGTTCGTCGCATCCTGTTGAGCCACGACTTACCGACCGCAGAGTCGCTCGAGGAAATCGAGAAGCTCCAAAGGCTTCAGGGCGAACAGAATCGGCTCGGCGGCCTACTCAAGAAGACACTGACTGAGCGTCGCGACAAAGCGGACATTCGACGAACGCTCGCCGAGATTGAGAGAACGAGCGCGCACATTCGCGCCGTGATCGATCGCCTGGCCCGGCCGCGATGATCATCAAGCCGAAGAAGTGGAAAAAAGGGGGCGGGATGTCTCCGAAGCGCCCGCGTTTTCGTGCGTTAGTGACCTATATGCTCCAGGGCAAAGGCACCGAGCGGTGCACATGGTACTTGGCAGGAAACCTCGAGGGGATCGATCGGCAAGAGGATGCGGACGTCGCGATCCATGTGGTGGAGGCGTTTCAGCGGGCGAACACCCGCGTCAAAGGTGACCGGACCTACCACTTGATCATCTCGCTTCACCCCGATGACCGTTCACTCAGCGAACGGGAGCTCGAGGATGGTGGTTCGGCGTGCGGTCCATGCTGCCGGATTCGGCGAACATCAGTACATCGCGGTGCGCCACAGCGACCAAGAGCACGAACACGTTCACGTTGCGGTCAATCAGATTCACCCGAAGACGCGGAAGATTCACCACCCTTGGCGGGACGTCGAGGCGTTCAAAGCGTTGGCGAGCGAGCTCGAGGTGGAGCTCGGGCTTCACCAGGTCGATCGGAGCGTGAGGCGAATCGATAGCGATCGGTCACGCGACTACGAGTCGGCGCGAGGGGTACAGAGTTTTTCTCGCTGGGCGAGGAGTCGCATCGGCGAGAAGATCGACTTAGACGGCGTCTCCAACTGGAATGACCTTCACGCACGACTGGCGGTACATGGCGTGCGAGTCGTCAAGCGTGGCAATGGTTTAGCCCTGGTCGACGCAACGCGAGGGGACCTCGCCTGCAAGGCCTCGGCTCTTGGGCGTCACTGGTCGAAACAAAGGCTCTGTGAGCGCTTTGGGGATTTCGTTGCAGGTCCTACGGCGGACCACGTCACGACCATGAGCCGAGAGGTGTATCGACCCGAGCCCCTGGGGACCCTGCGTGAGGACGGGCTCTGGCACGAGTACCAGGATGCGCTCCGCACCGCGCGGGCTCGGCGAGACGAGCGGCGCGAGGCGTTGTTCTCCAAGATTGAGGCAGCCCGAGCTGCGCATCGACGACATTTCAAGCTGAGGCATCACGCAATTGCGGCGATGCCGATTCCTGGGCGCGAGAAACACAAAATGTACAAGATGCTCTCGTTCGAGAAAGAAGGCTGCCGAGCGCAGAGCTGAGGGCGACGATCAAGGGATGGCGGACCCTCGAGCGTCGCACACACACCCGGGGTCTTGGAAGGAGTTCTTGGCAGCCCGCGCTGGACACGGAGACCAGCGGGCAATCCGACGACTCGCCCGCAAGTCCGGGGGGTTGGTCATCAAGAGCGGCGACAAGCAGGTTCGCGCCCTTCCGTCTCGCAGTACGCGCACGAGTCGGGGCAGCATCGTCCACAACCTGCCGAACGGGGTGCGGCTCCGAGAGTCGGCTGGATCGATCGAGCTCCTCGGCGAGGCCCGCGAAGGTGCGCTCGAGCAGCTGGTGAGGGTCGCCAAGCAGAGGTTCGGAACGAAGGAAGTCACGCTCCTGGGATCGAGGCGCGCACAAGAGCGACTGGCTGAACTCGCCGCCGAACAAGGGCTGGAAATCGCTGAAGAGCGTCAGCGCTGAAAAGCGAAGCGCCCACCCGTGTCTAACGGTGACAGAAGACGGCTTTCACAGCAACTGACGCTCCGCCAAGTCATCGAAACCCGAGCCGTCAAGCAGAAGCACGCCACCCAGCGGTGGGCGATTCAGAGGACCCCGCACCCCGGCACCTGGCATCATTTCGTCGCCACCCGTGCTGCCGAGCGCGATGCTCGCGCGATTCGCCTTCTGAAGAGCCGGCAGCGGGAACTCGACCGGTCCAGCGAGGAAAGGGAGTTGTGAGATTCAGCGAGGGAGTGGTGAGCACCGAATTGCGCAGAACTAATCGTTATGTCGCCAAGGACGTGAACCGGAAAGGGCTTTTGATTCGGCTATGCTCTCAAGTCTGGCGAGTAGCGCTTTCCGCTCCGGGTCAGTTCGAGATCCGGACGCTGAGTCATCAAAGGGAGACGCACTGCCATTGTCGAGACGCATAGAGGCGTTGAGAATCGAGGCCAAGGAGGAGAACCCCATATGTCGAGCACATCCTTTGTCTCACGATTCTCTCATGCGCTGGTCCTGGTGGCTGTAGGAGTCAGCCTGGGCGGCAGCGGCGGCTGCACCCACGAAGCGCAGGCTGCGGGCGCGCAGCCCAAGCAGGGCCCCTGGTTTCAGATCCGCGACGGAGTGCTGAAGCGCCCGGTCGGATACCGCGAATGGGTGTACGTGGGTACGCCGGTCACGCCAGACTCACTGAACAACGGCAAAGCACCGTTCCCCGAGTTTCACAATGTCTACATCGACCCGGACGCCTGGGCGAAGTGGAAGGAGAGCGGTCGCTTCCCGGATGGGACGATTCTCATCAAGGAGCTCGTGAGCGTCGGCGCAACCCAAGCGTCGAGCGGGAACGGGTTCTTCGAAGGCGACTACATCGGGCTCGAGGCGGAGATCAAGAGCGCCAAGGACTTCCCGAACGAGCCCGGCAATTGGGCCTATTACAGCTTCACACAGCCGGACCACGAAACCCTCGCCGAGACCGCCGAGCCTTTCCCCACGAGCTCGTGCAATGGCTGCCACCAGCAGAACGCGGGCGATGATTGGGTGTTCACCCAGTACTATCCGGTGCTCCGTGCAGGCAAGGCCGCAGGCTCCAAGGGCATCGGCGGTGTTCGCACCAAGCTGCTCCCACGAACCGCGGGCCCGATGGCAGCCCCAGCCGCGATGCCGTCTCAGTGGGAACCGACTGCCCCGACCCCAGCCATGTCGCCGTCGAAAATCCCTCTCGAGATCAACGCGCTCCACGCGTATCTGAGGAAGGGCGAGTACAAGAAACTCGAGGCGCGAGAGAAGGGCACCCACCCGGGACGCGGTCCGCACACCGAAATGGGGCTCCCCGTTCGGGTCTTCTACAACAACATCCTCGCGCGTTCACTCAAAGCCGGCAATGCGGTTCATCCCGCGGGCTCGACCGCCATCAAGGAGATGTTTACGGCCGAAGGCGTACTTCAGGGTTGGGCCGTCAACACCAAGACCAGCAACGACACGGATGAGGGTCGCGGATGGTTCTGGTACGAAGTCACGAGCGCGACCGACGCCGGAGCCATCGCCGCGGCTGGCAATGGCGTCACCGGCTGCTTTGGATGCCACTCCAAGGGCGGCAGCGACATGGTGCTCAGCGGCTTCCCACTTCGCTGAGGCCTCGAAGTGGGAGGAGCCCGGAGATGGGCAACCGGCTCGGCGTCCGGCGACGCTGGCGACGTCGCCAAGCGCGGGGTATGTGTTAGCGCAGTGGTCGCCAAGAACCATGAACAGGCGGATCGGCCTCCTGATTGCCTCACAGAGGTCCTTCGAACGCTGCGCCTTCGGTCGAGCATCTTCTTCCGGTCCGAGCTTCACGCGCCCTGGGGCATGACCCTGGACATGACGCACCAGCCGCGCTTCCACATCGTGGTCGAAGGAAGCGCGTGGATCTCGCTTGCGAAGGCTCCCGAACCGATGCGCCTGCAAATGGGCGACATCGCCATGCTCCCCACTGGCGAAGAGCACTGGATCGCGGACGACCCGAGGAGTGAGCGCGTTCCGAGCGAGCTCGCGACCGACGCGTTGCGGTCCGGAACGCCCTTGTTCCAAACCGGAGGGGCTGAGTGCCGTCTGATTTGTGGCTTGTTCCACTTCGACATCGACGAACCTCATCCCCTGATGGCTCTCCTGCCTGATCTCCTCATCTGGCCCGCCGACCGGGGGACAAGCGCGAGCTGGGTCCGAGAATCGATCCACGCCCTCGACGACGAGCTCCGTTCGAATCGACCAGGTTCTCAGGCGGTCTCGGACCGACTCTGTGAAGTTCTCCTCATTCACCTCCTCCGTCGCTACGATGACCTCGAGGCGCTGCCCGGGGGATTCTACCGGGGGCTCAACGTGCCGAGCATCTCGCGCGCGCTCAATGCGATTCACGCGGCGCCCGCGAGAGACTGGTCGCTCGCCTCGCTCGCGGGCGAAGCGGGGCTCTCGAGGTCCGTTTTCGCCGAGCGCTTCCATGAGCTCATCGGGGTGACTCCGATGGCCTACATCACGGCCTGGCGCATGCGGAGTGCGCGCGAGCTCCTCATGCACAGCAAGCTTGGCGTCAAAGAAGTCGCCGCGCGGGTCGGTTACGCTTCGGCGGCCTCGTTCTCGCGCGCCTACAAGCGCTTTTTTGGCGACCCGCCGCGTGCTCCGACGAAGACCGAGCAGGAGCTCGAACAGACGTCTTCCGTCGACAGGAAGGGTCAAGCCTAGAGTGTCTTGCGTGCGGTTCAGCGCTGCTCTGCTCGCGCTCCTTGGCGTCGCGGCTTGTAGTGGGTCTCAAACGCATACGGCGCGACCCGCTGGGGAGCCGGTCGCCGAAGGCGGACCCCACGCCTGGGGGTACATGGGGTCGGGCGCGCCGGAGAGCTGGGCGTCGCTGTCACCTGAGTACAGCGTGTGCGCGAGCGGCAGGTTCCAGTCACCCATCGACCTAGGGCCGATCGCGGCAGCCGATGTCGATGCTCTCGAGGTCGCCTATCAGGCAGACCTCCTCCGCATCATGAACAATGGCCACACGATCCAGGTCAACCACCAGGCCAACAGCACGCTGAAGGTGGGGGGCCATCCCTTTCGTCTCTTGCAGTTTCATTTCCACAGCCCGAGCGAGCACACCGAATTGGGGCGACAGCACGAGCTCGAGCTGCACCTGGTACACCAAGACCAGGTCGGGAACTACGCGGTCGTGGCGGTCTTCATCGATGAGGGCGCCGAGTCAGGTCATACGGACGCCCTGTGGCGCTACCTGCCCGAGGACGCCGATGAGATGAACCACACCTACGAGGGCAAGCTCGTCGACCCGAAGGCATTTCTCCCGCCTTCCCTTCGACACTACCAATACCATGGTTCGCTGACGACTCCGCCTTGTACCGAAACCGTGGTCTGGAACGTGTTGGCGTCGCCGCTGATGATGTCGGCCGAGCACATTGCCCGTTTCCGCGAGCTCTATTCCGCGAACGCCCGCCCCGTGCAGCCGCGGGCCTCCTGGTGCCTGGCGCCTCACCTGATTGGGCCTGTCGAGGCAGACTCTTCCGACCAGGGTTCCACCCCACCGTAGGCGGCCTGCCAGCATGATTTCCTCGTCGAGGCGCGGGATCCCCGTTTCGATCTTCGAGCAATCGCTCTATGTTGGCGCAATGGACGCCGAGTTACTGTGGGTGGCACCTCTTCTTCTCCTCCCCGGCGTCGGGCTGCTCGTCATGTCTACCGCGGCACGCTTCGGACAGATTCACGAGGAGATCGAGCGTGGTCGAGTTACCGACTCGCACGAAGGCGCAGAGAAGTGAGACCGGGGCCTTCCCTGCTCAGTTGGGCGGGCAAGGCCGACTAGCCCATCCAGCGGAGCGCTCATTGGAAACTCGACCAACACCGGAAGCCCTTGCTTCCAACCGAACCGCAGCCCTGGCCGAGGCGCGGGCCCTGCGGCGGATCGCATGGCCATTCGATCATAGGCAACCTCGGCACGGTGGCCATCCAGGTCACCGACACAATGATGATCGGTCGTCTGGGCCCAGTTTCGCTGGCAGCGGTCGGCCTTGCTGGACACCTGTCGCTGGTCGTGTCCCTCCTCTGCACAGGGGCGGTGGAGGCCGTGGCTCCGCTCGTGGCCGGGGAACGGGGTCGCAGTCCCGGCGACAACAGCGGGATCGTGTCCTGCGTCAGACACGGTCTGGTCCTTGGACTCCTCATGTGCATTCCCTTGTGCGCTTTGCTCTGGGATACCCGCTGGGCGTTCGAGCTCACCGGCCAGGAAACCGAAGTAGCCAGGATCGGCAGTGGCTACCTGCAGATATTTCTCTTCGCGATTCCAGCGATGGTCGTGACGACGGCACTACGTGGATTCGTGGTAGGCATGGAGTTGAGTCGCCTGGTTCTCTACGTGTCGGGTACGACCGTGGCGGTCAATTTCCTAGGGAATTGGATCTTCATTTACGGTAAGCTCGGGGCGCCGGCGATGGGCGCAAACGGCGCTGCGCTGTCGAGCGTGCTTGCGTCGGTCTTCTCGATCGTCTGGTTCATGGTCCTCATCAAGCTCGCCCCACAGCTCAGGGGAATTCGCCTCGTTGCAAGTCGCTGGTCCCTTAGGGCGGGCAAACTGCTCGATGTTGCAAAGCTCGGCGTTCCGATCGGACTGATTCTCCTCGTCGAGATCGCCTTTTTCGCGGCCGTGGCCGTGCTGATGGGACGCTTCGGCGTGGATCAGTTGGCGGCCCACCAGGTCGCGGTTCAAATGGTCGCGCTTTCGCTCATGGTTCCGCTGGCGATCGGACAGGCTGCGACCGTCAGGGTGGCCCTCTTCGACGGCAGCGGCGACGATGCAGGCGCGCGGCTGGCATCGCTGGTTCCACTGTGGGCAACCTCGGCAGTCATGATCGGCCTCGGTCTCTTGCTGTGGGTCGGCGCTCCACTGATCGTCCGCGCCTTCCTCGGCGCGGACGCACCGACGACCTATGCCGCCACCTGCGCCCAAGCCGTGACGTTCTTGCGGATAGCCGCGGTATTTCAGATCGTCGACGGCCTTCAGGCTACGGCGGCTGGGGTTCTACGCGGGTTTCGAGACACCATGATTCCACTGCTCATGGCTTCTTTCTCCTATTGGATCGTGGGGATACCACTCGTCTTGCTTCTCTCTCAGACCTTCGGACTTGAGGGGCGGGGCGTGTGGATAGGGATGTCCATCGCATTGCTGAGCTGCGCTCTCTCCATGATCGCAAGGATTGTCCAGACGCTCATGCGTTCGACGTGATGAGTCGTAAGCTCAAGCCGAAGGCCAAGTCTTGGAGCGGTACGCGCCTGGACCCATTCCGACGAATGTCTTGAAGGCACGAGAAAACGCTGCTTCAGACTTGTAGCCCACGCTTTCAGCGACGGCGGAAATCGTCATCGTCGGGTCCCCGAGCGCCTCCTTGGCGCGCTCGATTCGCCAGGCAGTGAGGTATTGCATTGGCGTGGTCCCCACCAGTTTTCGAAATCTCTCCGCAAAAGTCGTCCGGCTCAACCCCGCTCGCGAGGCGAGGTCCGCCAGTGTCCAGGGTTTTCCGGGCTCGTCATGGATCGACTGCAGCGAGCGTTGAATGTGAGGGTCGACGAGACCGGCTAACCCTCGAGGCGGAGAGTTCTCGGAAGCCATGTACGCCCTGAGCACCTGCACGAAAAGAATCTCCGCGAGTCGCGTGAGCACCGCCTCCGATCCGGCTTCGAGTGCCTTGGTCTCGTGACCGAGGAAACGCATGACTTCGTCGAGCCACACAAAGTTCCTGGACTCCGTCGCGGGTACGTGGACCGTGGACGGCAACTCGTCGAGGAAGGGGTGATCTGGAGCGACCCCGAAACCGAACTCCCCGCACACCAGAACCACAGGAGCCCCGTCGCCGCCGTGGCGAAAGGTCCCTTCGCCCTCGAACCCCGCTTCTTCGATGGCTACTTCCAAAGGAGTGACGGCACATTCTCGCTCCGCCGAAAGGACGTGCGCCCTCCCTTGGGGAATGACGAGTAGGTCGCCGCGCTGGAGAAGCACCGGGCTCTCATCGCACACCCTCACCCAACATCGACCATGAAGCACGACGTGAAACCGCGCCGCGAAATCCGTTCGAGGGACCTGTACGCCGAAGGGTGCCCTGAACTCACCCCGGAAATAGAGCGTACCGCGGAGTCGAAATGCTCGGAGCACGTCACTCAAGACGTCCAAGGTTCGATCGCTCCGTCTTCGGGGTGAGGGCTTGTGCACATGACGCTTAGGGGGTCGTGTTGTAGTAGCGCTCCTCAGTGACCAGGCCGTCACGCCACTGACGATGAATCACCTCGTTCCAAACGATAGGTGCTCCGTCGCCGCCAACCATGTCGAACGTCCACTCGGACATCGATACTCCATCACCGACCGCGAAGCTATGTAGGGTGGCTCCGTTGAACTGCTTGAGGCTTCCGAGGAACTCCCCGAGGCGACTCAGGTTTTTCTCCTTGCCGATGGTTGCGTCGGGAGCGCTTCCCTCGCGCATGGCAACGTCGTCCGCATAAAATTCTTGCAGTGCGCCGAGGACATCCCCGGCCTGAATTCTCGAGTTGAGCGCTTGTTCACGTTGTTCGATTGTTGAAGTCATTGTGTTCTCCGTGGATAGGTCCGCGACCGTCGCGGCGGAACAACTATTCGTCCGGGCCGCTGCACGGACCATGACTCAGCGTCCGTCTGTCTTGCTCGAGCGTACCGATTCGGTCCCGATGTTCGTCGATCCGATTTCTCGTCGGCGGTTCACGGCTGAGGTGCAGCTGACGAAATTCAACCTTTTCAATTCGCTCACGCGCCTCTAATCGGCAGTTATGGGAGCCCTCTGCACCACTGCGTGTCCCGGTTCGCCGATGACGCGCTCGAGCCGGCGTACGGTCCCTGACGGGAACAAGCCTCTCAGCATGGGCCCCATGGGCTAAGAGACCGGCAAACAAACGTGATCTGGGCGGCATATTCGCCTCCCAATGGCGCACAAACGCCACGGCTGAGGCCCAAGCGACGCAGCGGTCCAATCGCTCGACCGTCGAGGTCGCGTGCGATCAACAAGCCCAGGCGTCGTCGAGCTCGGGGGGCGCCCGGGCAGGTGCGAGCTCGACGGGGTCACAAAGCATCAGGGGACTCTGACCGGAATCAGAATCCCTTGATTTTGTGCTGACCCCAACGATGCGAAGTTGGAACCAATTTTCCGCTTTCGTTGAAGAGTGGGACGAGCTTCGGAGGGCAACATGATGAGCTTCGACGACGGCAATCCATGCGCAGCTGCGTGTAGGGCGAAGGCGGTTGCCGCGCTCGACTCGCGCACGTCGAGCCGTCGGCAAACCACGTAAGGGTCCGAACTCTGTCCGCTGGGTCACCTTCGCGATCATCGCGGCTCACATCTCGCGACGGACAACGTTTTGAGGAACGACAGGGTTCCCGCGTCAGGCTCGTCGTGTAACCTCCGGGCAACCCCCAATGCGACCACTCGCCCTCGCTGTCCTCGCGCATACTTGTGAACTCGAACGCCTGCACGAAGCCACAGAAGTCTATGCGACTACCACAGATTACGTCTGAGCAAGACGAATGGTTTCAAGGATCTCGTGTTCGCCGTTTCAGGCCATTACGTCGGCCCTTCAGGGGACCAGAAACTGAGAGCCACTGGACGTCACTCGACGCAGATTGTCGCGTTGGATGTCCACCTGGGGCCGGAATGGACGGGAGCCACAATAGTAGGGCGTAGACGCCCAACTCTACGCAGGATCCGTCACGCTCAGCGCCGTAGGGCCTGAAAGCGACGCGCTAGTGTCCGCTGTCGACGACCTGTACGGCGGGGGACCACCTCTCCCCCGCGGAGAAATGAAACGCGAAACCGAGTTCGCCGCGTTGTCTGGGAGGGAGACCCCTAGAAACTTGAGTCGGGCCCGTGCAAGTTGAAGCCTCTCTTCGAGTCCGAGGGACGAAAACCGGTATGCCGAGGTCTATCTGAATATCGATCTCCGCCAAATATCCCCGCGTTGGCCTCGCAGAGAAGGACGAAGAGTATCGGCTACCTTCGCCGTTGGTGCTCACCGGATTCCCTGGAGTCGTCCAACGAAGGCTCTCCGGAGGGGATCCACGCACGAATGTACCGAAATATCGCGGGGTCGTCCCTCCTCAGAACCCAGTCGACCGCGCAATCGTTGACGTTTCCGCGCTGGGGGTCGCTAGCCTGGCTGCGCTTTGCGGTAGAAAACAAGGCCCGGCCGGCAGAGCTTGCTTTTCCTCAATGGCGGTGACCCCTAAGTACCTGGAGTTGGAACGTATTTTCCGCGTTCATCGAAGAGTGGGAGGGCCTTAGCGAAGCACGCTGGTCGAGCCAGTCGTCCGAATCACTATCCGGGAGCACCGCATCGGAGGAGAGCGACCGAGACTCGGCTCTTCAGGCCACGGCAGGCCGAGCGGCCAGCCCGGGCCAAGTGCCCCCTCGATCGCAATGACCTCAAGCTCGGCATCAATACGGGTCCGAATGTGCTCGAAGCAGCCAGAGTCGACGACCGCCTGTAGATGCGCGCGAGCCGGGCCGGCTCGATTGACGGCCATCGCGGCGTAGCCGGTCAGGTAGTGGTTTATCGGGCTAGGGTGCTCTGAGACCATTGTCTTGAGCATCACAAAAACGGCAGCTCGGTCGGCGAACTCGTCGAACCATGCGAAGCCCTCAGAAGCCAAGATCATCCTCTGGACGTCGTGCAGCGCCTTGTCCAGGTAGCGGCCCTCTGGATTGATGTACCAAATGTCCGTGTAGCGGGGATCCATCTCGGGCTGAGGAAACCTTCGCCTCAGCCTGTGTTGAAACGGACACTCATATTCCTCGGGGCGGAGCTGCCCATCCTTGACCTTGATTTGATCCCTCGCCGTGCTCGCTGGGAAGATACGTGAGGTAGCAGCTCAGGTTGACTGCGAACGAGTACGTCGTGCAGCCGAGGACGCCGGCGTTGTAGGCGTTGCAGAAGCTCGGGCAGTTGATGACATCGATGCGGGGCCCGGAGTAGCGCCACGTGCTGAACGCCCTGTGAACTTCGAGAAACCAGCTTCTCTAAGGAGCGGACGAATCTCGATGCGCATCTGCTTATTGACGACCTTGCTGTCCATTCGTGGCCAACCTCAGGGTAGCATCCGGTAGTGCCTGCCCTTCTCTCATTCCAGCTGTGAAGACCTGGAAGACCTGACCCAGAGGTTGAGCAGAAAGTAGGTTTGTCACGCACAGTGACCCGTCGCCTTCTGCGACCGATAAGGGAGGGCCCTCGATTGAGGAGGTGGCTCTACGAAAAAAAAGCCCGGCCGAAGCCGGGTCCAAGGATGGTGACCCCAACGATGCGAAGTTGGAACTCGCGTTACCGGCGTGAGAGGGCGCTACACACCCCCTGCTGCAGTCATGTCGCCCTCAAGCTGACTGCTCGGCTTCTACTGTCTCCGCCACGCATTTGCTCGCGCCACTTCCGAAAGACAACGAAAACACGTCAGTCCGCCCGCCCGCGGCTCTCGGATTCCTCATCGGTTTCGCGGCTTTGACAACAATTTGCCCGCAGCCGCGCAACTTTTCGACCCCCAAAACCGATAACAGGGGATGAGAAAGAGAGATGACTTGTGACAAGTCGCGGTTGTGGGAACAGAAGCGCGCGCTTCTCATCACGGCTGCTCCGTGAAATCAACCGCGCTCACGCGAAGGAGAATCATCCGTGATCCAGACCAAGCCGGCAAAGCGGCGATTATCACCCTGCTTCGCGAAGGAGAACGCGAGGCGCTGATGGCTGGATCCCTCGGTGACGGCGAGATTTACACGGTCGAGGACGTAGCGCCCTTCCTCGGCATGACGCCGAATGGCGTCCGATCCGCTGTGCATCGGGGCGAGCTCAAACCCTGCGGCCGTGGACCCCGAAATAGGCTCGTGTTTCATGTCGACGACTTAAAGAGGTTCTTCACGAATCGCGCAGTCAGCTATAGTGCCCGGCGACACGTAACACCCGGGGCGCCGAAAGGAGAAAGCCATGCGTTACCCGGGAGTGAAGAGATTGAAGAGCGGCAAGTACCTCGTTCGAGCAACGGGTACTTGTCCGAAGACTGGAAAACGGAAGGACACGGAGAAAGTGGTCGAGGCGAAGAACATGGCGGCGGCGTTTCAGGCTCGCGAGGAGATCAGAATCGATCTCCAAAGCAGCCCGGGCGCGCCTCCGTCGCGACTGCGACTCGCCGAATACGCGGAATCGTGGATGACTTCGAAGCTTCGTGAACTGAAACCATCGACGCGCCGGCACTACGCCTCGGTGCTCGACTGTCACATCTTGCCGGCGCTCGGCGCCTACTACGTCGACGCGATCACACCCACGGACGTCGTTCGCTGGAGGGATGCCCAGACGGGCGTTACACCGGCGACCGCCAACTCCCGACTTACAGTGCTTCGAGCACTGCTCAAGTCGGCTCACTACGAACTGGATCTCGAACGCGATCCCTACGGTCGAACCCGAGAGGTCTCGGCCGGACCCGACGCGCGGAAGGACTTCGAGCCGGAGGAGCTCGGCGCCATCTTGACCTGGTTCGAGACACACGAACCTCGCTGGTACCCCATGCTCGTGACGCTCACGTTCACGGCCTGCCGGTTCGGCGAGATCGCGGCGCTGACTTGGGGGGACCTCGACCTCAAGCACGGCGAGATCATCATCTCGAAATCCGTGTGGCGCGGGCACGTCACGACGCCGAAGACCGGCAAGGTCCGACGCGTCCCGCTTCTCCCGCCCGTGGCCGCCGTCTTGGGCGATCCCGGGGACCATCGGGAGGACGAGCTTCTTTTCCCAGCACGGGGCGGCGCCCATCACGTCCCTGGCGGGTTTGCTCCGATCCTCCACAAGGCGATCGACGCGCTCGGCCTCCCGAAGCGTCGAGGCGCCGCACACCGGCTCCGTCACTCGGCGAACAACTTGCTGAGGCAGGTCGCGTCGGCCGAGGTCACTCGCGCGATCACGGGCCACTCGAGCTCGGCACTCACGTGGCACTACAGCCACGTCGGTGGCGAGGAGAAGAACCAGGCGATGCAGCAGGTTTGGAAGCTTGTGGTGGGAGGGGACAAGATTGTGGGAGATCGTGTGGGATCCTGTGATCTTCCCGATAACGTGGTTCCGATAAGGCCTCGGAATCGTTAGTGCATTGATGGCGGTGATCACC
>CAVWBW010000015.1:0-21826 GCA_963753395.1 uncultured delta proteobacterium
AGATCGATACACGCGTGACCTGACCGCCGACCACCCACTCGCGCACGTGGTAAGGCCGCTTGCCCTGCGCTTCGTGGTAGGTGCGGCCCAAGACTTCGGCCACGAGGCCGAGCGACACCAATTGAACACCAACGAGGATCAGAATCACTCCGAGCAATAGCAGCGGCCGGTCGGCGAGCTCGGCGCCGAAGGCGAGCTTCTGAAACGTCAGGTAGGCGCTAACGCCGAATCCGAGGAAGAGACACACCAAGCCGGACAAGCCGAACACTTGCATCGGGCGGGCGAGATACGATTGCAGGAAGAGCACGGTCAATAGATCCAAGGTCACGCGGACCGTTCGGCCGATTCCGTACTTCGATTCGCCGTACTCGCGCGGGCGGTGATTGACTTCGACCTCCGCGATGCGTGCGCCAATCAGCGACGCCATGACCGGCACGAAGCGATGCATCTCTCCGTAGAGCCGTAGCTCTTTGGCGAGCTCGGCGCGTATCACCTTCAAGCTACAACCGTAGTCGTGTAAGCGAATTCCGGTAGTTCGCCCGATGAGAATGTTCGCCAGGAACGAGGGCAGGCGCCTGTTCAGAAAGGCATCTTTGCGATCGACACGCCAGCCGGTGACGAGGTCGTACCCCTCGTCGAGCTTCTCGATCATCCGGGGGATGTCGCGCGGGTCGTTCTGCAGGTCCGCATCCATGGTGACGATCACGGCGCCAGCCGCCCGGTCGATACCGGCTTGCATTGCAGCCGTCTGACCAAAGTTTCTCCGAAATCGGCCGATGACGAGCCGCGGGTCGCCGGTAGCGATCTGGAGCAGCACCTCGAAGCTTCGGTCCGAAGACCCGTCGTCGATGCATACGATCTCGAAATCCATGCCCGTGGGGCCGAGCGCGTCGTGGATACCCGCGATCATCGCAGGGAGGCTCTCCTCCTCGTTGAAGATCGGAAGCACGACCGAGACTTCCCGAGCGAACACCGGCACGCCACCAAGAAGGGCATTCATTCGTGGGCCTCTTCGGCGAGCACTGTAGCGACCATGATCAACGTGAGTCCGAGCGGCGGTGCCATCCGGTTCTCTACGTGCCGGAACCAAGGCGACAAGCCCCGCCGAAGCATGCGGTTGCCGAGGCCGGGGGCGCCGAAACGGAAGGAGTCGTTGATCGCTCTCTTCAGAAGATGGACCGCGACGAACGTCGGAGCGACTCCGAGAAGGTTCCAGTAGCGAAGCTCGTCGACGCGAACGTTCGGGCGCTCGGCCAAGGCTCGCAGACGCTTCGCGGTGTAGCGGCGGTGGTGCCCGACGGCCACGTCCTTCGGCCCAAAAAGGGCGGGCATGGCGGGGACACTGAGGATCAGTCGGCCGCCCGGTCGGACCGCGGACACCAAGCTGTCGAATGCGGTATCGTCATCCTCGATGTGCTCGAGGCACTCTAGGCTGATGATGTTGTCGGCTCGATCGCCGCGTTCGACGAAAGACTCAATCGAGCTCTGCTCGATCCAAGCCGGGTCCAACCCACGGTCACGCAGATGCTCTCGCGCCGCGTCGACGATGCGTTCGCTGACGTCGATGCCCCGGACCTCGTACCCGCGTTCGCCGAGCCATGCGACCATGTCGCCGGCGCCGCAGCCGATGTCGACGACTGTGCCGCGTTGAATCCGCGCGGCGACCAAGTGACCGAGCGCCTCGGCACGAAAATCGGTGCCGCGCGTTTCGGCGAGAGCGATTTGCTGCCGTTCTAGATCTGAGATAGCGTGAACTTGCCGCATGTCGGGAGCACTCGCGCGCAACGAAAAATGGTAACACGTCGCCTTGCGCTCGCAAAACTCAGCATCCCGCGGCTTTCGATTGGCGATGCGCTTCGTTGGGCCGCTCCTGCTTGGGTGGGTCTTATGGCGCTTCGGTGATTTCCAGGCGCTCGCGAGCGCTTTCGAGCGGGCGGCGCTCTGGCCGCTCCTCTTAGCTGTCGTACTCGATGCAGGCGTCATTCATGCGAAGTTGGTGCGATGGCAGAGCCTGTTGGCGGCGTGTAAGTTCCGAGTCGGGACCGCAGAGGCCTACCGTGCGTATCTGCCTTCGCTCTTCTTGGGGCTAGCCACCCCGGGGCGAGTCGGCGATCTCGTGCGGATCCAGTACCTCAAACGAGACCATGGCGTTCGGTACCCGGACGGCTTGGCCGTGAGCGTCGTCGATCGCTTGTGCGATGTGTATGTGCTCCTTGCGTTCGTGAGCTTGGGGGTCGCGCATCTGACGAGTGCTCTCTCTGCCCCGCTCGCTGCAACGACCTGGCTTGCGGTGATCGGCGTTGCGCTCGCGCCCCTCCTTCTTTTCATACCGAGGGTCGCCGAGCCCGCCGCCACATGGCTCCATTCTCGCGTCGCGGGTCCCGAGGCGTCGGATGGTCCGGCGGTGTTCTTCGATGCCCTTCGAAGTCAGATGGGTAGGGCGCTCGTCGTGCCGTTGGCGACCACCGTCACAGCATTTCTCATCAACTACCTTCAAGCCTGGCTGGTGGCGAGCGCGCTCGGTCTCGGCTTGTCGTTCGCCGACGTGCTGGCCGTGGTCTCCCTGAGCTCGTTGCTCGGTCTCCTCCCGATCTCGGTGTCTGGAGTGGGCGTACGCGAGGCGTTCTTCGCGCTCGTCTTCCCAGTCGCGTTTGGTCTCAGTGAGACGATGGGGATCGCGTTTGGCCTAGGGGTGTTTGGCGTCATTTACCTGCCCGCGCTCGCGGTCGGCTTCGTCGCTTGGCAGGCATGGCCTCCGTCCCGCTGACCCGGAGTTTGCTACACTGCCGCTCGTGATCGGTAGTGACCCGGATCGTCAGCAAGAGCACGCGGCCGGGCTTGGCCGAGCGGCGATCCTTTGGATCATTGGCTTCAGCGTCATTTGTGGCTCGGTCTCTCTCATCTATCCCTTTGGTCGCGACCAAGGGAGCTACGGCTATGCGGCCTGGGTGCTTCTCGACGGCGGCATGCCCTACCTCGACGTCTACGCCTACAAGCCGCCGATGAACGTTCTCCTTCACGCGCTCGCGATGGGCGTGTTTGGTGTGAACACCTGGGCGATTCGAGCGATGGATATTGCGTGGACCGCGGCGACCGGGCTCGTGGTCGCCTCGATCGCTCTCGGGCTCTGGAAGCGCCGAGACGCCGCGCTCGCAGCAGGCCTCGCGGTGCCGTTCTTCTACTATCAAATCGACTACTGGACGACGGCGCAGACCGACGGCTGGATGACTCTTCCGTCCGCGATCGCAGTGTGGGCCGTTCTCCGCGGCGGGCGGGCGCTTGATCACGATCGTCGCCGCGCGATCGGATTCTGGATCGGCGCGGGTGCATCCGCGGGCGTAGCGGTGCTCTTCAAGTACACCGCCGGCCTCATCGGATTGCCGATGCTCCTGGCGCTCGCATGGGTGGGCGCCTCGACTGGCCGTCGAGTCTGGATGGGCGTTCCCGCGATGTTCGGCGGAGGGCTTCTGACCTTGGGAGCCTGCTGGGCTTGGCTTTCGATCGGCGGTGCGTGGGACGCCTTCATGGAGACTCAGCTCGGTCTGGCGTCCTACATCGGCCATCGAGCGGACCTAAGCAATGTTCCAAGGACGCTCACGTGGTTGTTCACGCTCGAGCGGACGAAGACCGACCTCGTGCCGCTCGTCTGGACCCCGTTCGTTGCTCTGGTCCCGGCGCTGGTAGCTGTGCGACCGAAGAGCCGCGCGGACTGGCTCGGTTGGGCTCTCGTCCTGAGCTGGTGGCTCATCGCGTTCGCCAATGTCCTCGTGCAAGGCAAGTTCTACGACTACCACTACCTCCCGCTCCTCGCGCCATCTGCACTGGTTACCGGTCTCGGCCTGAGCGCGTTGCTCCGCCCTGCGCTCGGCCGCGTTCCGAAGAGAGGCGCTCGACTCGCAATCTTGGTGGGGCTTACTACGGCTGCGATCGCAGCAACACCGATGGGCGGCAGAGCCGTAGAGCTGGCCCGCGTCGCCGCCGGCGGGCAGACGATGGACGACTACATCGCCAGCCGCAGCGAGTACGCGCTCTCCTTGTACGACGTTGCCGAGATTCGCGGCGTTGCGGAGCTACTCAAACAGACGACGACCCCTGAACAGCGCGTTTTCGTGTGGGGCTACGCCCCGACGATCTATGTCCGCGCGGAGCGGCACACGGTCAGCCGCTTCCTCTACAACTTCCCGCTGCGCACCCCTTGGCGAAACGCAGAGTACCAAGACGAGCTCATGGCGTCCCTTCGAGCGGAACCTCCGGACGTCTTCATCGTCGCATCAGACGACCGGTACCAGGGTCTCACCGGTTCTAAGAAGGACAGCACCGAGCTCCTGCGCGACTTCGAGGAGCTCAACGATTTCGTTGGAGCGCTCTATGCGCTCGACGCCAGGATCGGCCGCTACGCAGTCTACCGGCGCAAGCCGCGAACGGGCCCGCCCGATCTCATCCTCATTAGTATCGACACCCTTCGCCCGGACCGCCTCGGCGCATACGGTGCGTCAGCTGCAGAGACCCCGGCAATCGACGCCCTTGCGGCGCGTGGAACGACGTTTCTCAACGCGTTCGTCCCGATGGGACTGACGACGCCTGCGCTCGCGTCGATGATGACGGGACTTTGGCCTCATCAGCACGGGAGCCGCGAGGTGAGGGAGCCGATCCTCCACGGCGAAGTCGTCGCCGAAGCAATCCGAGCATCCGGGTACGCCACGATTGGCGTCGTCGGGAATCCTGCCGCAGGTCGCGGGCTCGGGCTCGAGGACGGGTTTGAGACCTTCGTCCAGGTTGGTGATCAGGGGCCGGACGAGCGATGGAATGCTCGAGACCTGACCGACCAAGCGAGCGCGCTGGTCGATAGGGCACCCGTCGACAAACCGGTCTTTCTGTGGGCACACTACCTCGACCCGCATTGGCCTTACGAGGCTCCGGGTGCCGAACACGAGGCTGCGACGGCCGCGTGTTCCAAGCTCAGGCGAGAGATCTCGCGCGGCGCTCGCGCATCGAACCAGGGCGGACGATCTCGCGAACGGCTGGACGACTGCTGGGAAGCCTATGATCGGGAAATCACCTACACCGACACTGAGGTCGGACGACTTCTCGAAGACCTTCGGCGGAAAGAGCGCCTCGACAACGCGGTCGTCTTGTTTACGGCCGACCACGGAGAGAACTTCGGGGAGGGCGGCCTGTACTATTCGCATGGCGCGAATGCGCACGACGCCAGCCTGAGAGTTCCACTGATCATCGCGGGCGCCGGCTTCGGTGCGGGCGCGGTACGGCGCGAGGTGGTGCGGATCATCGACGTCGCGCCGACCCTCCTTTCACTTGCGTCGGTTCTTGAAGACACGTGGGCCTCGATGCGCGGCGTGAGCCAGGTCGACGCCTCAGGCCGAGACCGAGCAATCGGAGGGCTGCTCGCGTTCGCGGAAAGCGGCGGAAGCCCGGTGCTTGGGAACCACACGCGTCTATTGTCGGGGCACCAGGCGTCAGGGTACTGCATCAACAAGGACGAGTACTCGCTGTGCTGGCGCGGGTTCAATACTCCAACACTTCACAATTGGCGCCGAGATCCGAAGCTCGAGCAAGACCTGAGCGCCCAAGAACCCGCGCTATACGAGGAGATGCTGCGGGCGCGCGCGCGCTGGCCTGCGGGAACGACGCGCGACCGCAGCGTCGGCGACGGACGCTTCAAGCTCGTAGAGCGCCCCCTCTTCGAAGGCGGGTACGCGCGGAGCCTCTACGACACCCAGGAGGACTCGGACGAATCGATCGACGTTCAGGCGCAACACCCCGAAGTGTATGCGAGGCTGCGCGCGGAGCTCGACGCCTGGACCGCCGGCATCGCGGACCACGTCCCGCAAGCTGTGACCAAAGAGGTCGAAGCGCAGCTCAAAGCGCTCGGATATATCGAGTAGCTGTGAAAACGAAGACGCACGCGCCAACCGGGATCCGTGATGCCGCGCACTACATGCCGCAGCTCGAGGCTCTCCGCGGAGTGGCCATCCTGCTCGTGTTCTTCTTCCACGCAGATGCCATCCTGAGCCCGACCGGACAACCCATGATCGGCACCTGGGTGTCGCCTCTCGGAGCGTTCATTCATGCGGGGCACACCGGCGTCACGCTCTTCTTCGTACTCAGCGCGTTCCTGCTTTCGAGGGCCTTCATAGTGGAGGCCAGGGGAGGTCGACCTGTCTCACGATCACGGTTCCTCGCCCGGCGCGCCCTGCGAATCTTGCCTCTGTACTGGTTCGCCGTGATCCTATTCTCGTGGCTCGACGAGTCGAATGGCTCAATGCTCTCCAAGGCGATTCCGCACATGCTCTTCTTGGACTCCTTCGTGGGCCTGACGGTGAGGATGTTTCCCTATAGCGACGTTTGGTGGAGCCTCTCGACCGAAGCGCAGTTCTACGTCGCGCTGGCATTGTCCACGTTGTTGCTCCGCACGAAGCTGGGGCGCTGGACCTTGCTGGGTCTTCTGCTGCTGTACTTCGGAAGCTATCTCTCTTTGGCGAGCGGCGCGCTCAGCCCCAACCTCTGGGTGAACCTATTTGGGCGCGGACCTGCCTTCCTCGTCGGTATCGGAGCGGCTTGGGTCTACGAGAGCTTCGGAGATCGGATCCGCAAGCGGTGCTCGGGGTGGAGAGTGGCCCGCTGGTGGGGCGGAGACCTCGTATTGTTCGCTTTGCTGCTCGCTCTCGGGCACCTGCTGCGCGAAGTGGTATTCATGGGCTTCGACGCTGCTGAATGGGTCTGGCACGCGTGGCACATTTACGAGTCGCTCCTTTGGGCGTCGGTACTTCTAGTTACGCTGTTAGTCCCACTCCGCTTGGGTTCACTGCTCACGAACCGTGTGATGGGAAGCGTCGGAATACTCTCGTACTCGATCTACCTGTTTCACCTTCCCATCGAGTTCGAGGTGCTTCACCGCTCTCGTGTGGCCAACCCGGAGGCCTTTCAGGGCTGGACAGCGACTTCTTTCGCGACCGTCGTGGCGTGCCTCGCCCTCGTCCTTGCGGTGTCTGCGGTGACTTACCTTCTCATAGAAAGACCGGTCCTGAGACGCAAGGCCCGAATCACAGACTGATCGATTCAGCGCGACCCCATTGTCGCGCTAGTGCGCGTCTGCAGGCTTCGGACGGAAGTAGAGATTGATCTTGTCGACCTTCAGATACTTCTCGATCAGCTCGTAGCCGTTCGCGGCGAAGTACTCTTTGACGAGCTCGGGTTTCACGGCTTCGACGGCGCAGAGCTCAGGCTTGTAGCGCTGGATATCGAACCCTTTCAGCGCACCGATCTCGCCGCCATCGATGTCGATGGATAAGAAGTCGACCTTATCGATCACGTGCATGTCGAGGAGCGTGTCGAGCGTGATGGTTTTCACTTCGACCTCCTCGAGGTCCTTCGTGAAAATCTCCATCGCCCACTTCTCGAGAGATGCCGTCGTCCCGGCGATGAACAAGGTCAGCGTTTCGCCGTCCTTGTCGGAGATCGCGGTTGCAACGAACGCGGACTTGGGCCTCAGCTGCTTCCAGGCCGGCGCGAAGCTACGCTGAGCGTCGATGCCGAGCCCGGTCCATTGGAGCTGATCCTCGAGGTAGTACGTCGTGCTCAACTCGCGCGGCAGATAGCACCCTACGTCGACGAATACGCCTTCCTTCTTGCCGCCGAAGAAATCACGGATGATCAGCTCTTCGAAGCCCTGGCTCCACTGGGGTTGCTCACTGGCGAGCGCTGGGCTCAGCACGTTGCGGAAGTCTAGGTCCGGTCGGAATCTGGAAGCGACTTGGCTGAACGCATCCGCGCGGTTTCCGTACGCGGCCACTTCCTCGGAGGTGAGCTTCGAGACATTCTCGAACATGTCGTCGAAGTTGCTGCTTTCATGCTCGGGCTCGCACGCCGCGCACGAGAGCCCTGCCACCAAGATGGCAGCTCCAGTGAGCCCAAAGAAACCCCAAACTCTAGCGGTATCGCGCTCCTCAGACATCGCCCCTACCGATATCAATACCCTTCTCGTTGTCAATCAGGATAGAACATGCGGAACGTGCAGCCTGGTTCCGGAAACAGCCACGAGCCTCGCCTGTGGCTCATTCGCGTATTCCTCGTGCTCTTCGGCTTGGCTCTCGGGGTGGTCGTCGTCGAAGTAGGACTCCGCGTTGCAGGCGGCTTACGCGAACCGGGAGTCCACGGTGCGTCGGAGCTTCGCGGCCTGCACAGGTTCCGTCCGGATCTACCATGGCTATTCGAGCTCCGACCCGGCGCAGAGGGACGAATTTCTGAGATGGGCGCGGCTCTCTACCGCATCAACCCCGACGGCATTCGCGATTCGGTCTACGCACGACCAAAACCCGATGGCGTCTTTCGCGTGGTGGTCATGGGTGATTCGGTCTCGTTCGGCTACGGCGTCGAAGAGGCAGAGGCCTACCCCCAGGTCTTCGAGGGGCTCCTGAGCGAGCTTGCGCCGAACGCGCAGATCGAAGTCGTCAACCTCGGTGTTGGTGGCTACAACGCGTACAACGAGGCGAAGCTGCTCGAAGGAGTCGGCCTCAGCTACGAGCCGGACCTCGTGCTCGTCCAGTTCTGCATCAACGATCTCAACGACCCGACCCTCCACTTCGATGCGCAGACTAGGATCGCCCTATCCGTGATTCCCGACGCGGCGTTTCCGAACCCTTTGCAGAGACGCGGCTCGGCACACGCGCCATCGCGTGCGCTGCGCTGGTGCCGCGCCTCGAAGCTCTGCACCACGATTCAGGATCTGTGGCTCGCAATGACTGCGCCCGAGTTCGATGACGAGGCGCGACGGGACGCCGTGACTTTCATCGAGGGTAGGGATCGACCGGAGTGGAAATGGTTGCAGGCGCGCTACGAAGAGATGGCGGAGGCCGCACAAGCGATCGGCGCTTCCTTCGCAGTCGTCGCCTTCCCCTATCAGAAACAGCTCACGGAGAACGTACCTCATCCCGTGCAGACCGAGCTCGCCTCACTTGGGCGGGAGCACGGCTGGCCCGTCGTGGATCCACTTCCAGCCTTTCAAGACGCCCATGCCGCGAAGGTACCGCTCTTCATCGATTGGTGGCATCCCACAACAGCAGGCCATCGCGTTGCCGCGGTCGCTATTGCTCGGGACCTCGCTTGCGGCGGCCAGCTCGGCGCCGAGGCGCAACGCGCCTGTGTAAGCGATGCAGGGGCAACCTTCGAGACGATCCCCTCCGACCCATAGCGGCGCTCGAAGAGGTCACCAACCTGGCCGGATGCTCGCGAAAATGCGACACTTTCAAGCTATGTCTCTTCGGTCGCTGTTCCTGCTCTTCACGGTCTCGGGCGCCTGCGGCCTCATCTACGAAGTCGTTTGGATGCGTGTCCTCACGCTGACGCTCTCGGTGACGGTGTACGCCGTGACGACCGTGCTCTGCGCCTACATGGCTGGGCTCGCGTTCGGTGCGATTATCGCCGGCCGCTTCGTCGATCGCCTGCCAAGGCCCCTCGTAGTCTTCGGCCTCGTCGAGATCTGTATTGGCGTTCTCGGGTTCGTCGCCCCTACGGTCCTGTTTGGGCTCGGTCCGATCGAGTTTTGGATGCACGGCGCGCTCGAAGGGAGTCCGACTGCGTATGCCACCGCCCGATTCGCGCTGGCGGCGAGCGTGTTGCTGATTCCTTGCACCTTGATGGGCATGACACTGCCGCTCCTCAGCCGTGCGGCGGTGCGCGTCCGCGATGAAGTCGCGCTCGGCGCCGGCGGGCTCTACGCGTTCAACACGCTCGGCGCGGTGGTCGGCTGTGTCGCCGCTGGATACTATTTGATCCCGAGCCTCGGACTCCAGTCGACCAGCAGCGTTGCCGCCCTCCTCAACCTCGGCCTGGGCGCGGCAGCGGTCGTGCTAGGTATGCGCTCCGAGCCAACGGCGGTCGCCTCGGAGGTCGTTGATGCCAGCAAGTCCGACGAACGGCTCGCGGGCGCCGACCGATCCCGAACATGGCTCGCCACGATTGCGTTTGGTATTTCGGGATTCACCGCTCTTGGGCTCGAAGTGCTCTGGACGCGCGCACTCGAGCAGTTCACCCACAACTCGACCTACGCGTACACCTCGATGCTCGCGATCTTTCTCCTCGGGATCGGGGGTGGAAGTGCGGTCTGCTCCCGCTTCGCGGACCGGTCGAAGCGACCGCTCTTGGTGTTTGGCGCGATCGAGCTCGCGATTGGCGCCAGCGTGATCGTGTCGCTCCTGATCTACATGAACCTTCTGGATTGGATTCCTGCAGCGACCGAGGCCGCCGGTGGGCTCCAGTCTTGGGGACGTGCGGTCGCGCTCATCTTCGTCGTTGCGACGGTGACCATGCTCGTGACCACGACGCTCTTCGGCGCCACGTTTCCATTCGTCGCGCGCTGCGTGGTCGAATCCGTGGACCACGTTGGCAAGCGGATCGCCACGGCCTATGCGGTCAACACCCTCGGCGCGATCCTCGGCGCCGTCACGGTCGGCTTCCTTCTCCTGCCGCTCCTTGGACTCCGCGGCAGCTTCGTCACCCTCATCCTTCTCTCGCTCTCGCTCGGCGCACTGCTCGTTCATCGCAGCTCTCGCGCTGCGCCCGCCGGCGCCGGAGGCACTTGGTCACGCGCGTCGATCGCCGGCGTCAGTATTGCGCTCCTGCTTGGTACGTTGAGCTTCGTCCTGATCCCGCAGGATCTCTTCAAGAGCATCTATGAGCAGCGCTATCACAAGCTGCTGATGTACCGCGAGCAGATCACGGACATCGTCATGGTCACCGAGGATGAGAAGGGTCAGCGCATGATCCGGTATGGCGACGGCAGGGGAACCGCGGGCACCACGACCTTCAGAGAAGATCGAAGCTACGCACACGTCGCTCTGATGCCTCATCCGAACCCGAAGAACATCCTCAATATCTGCTTTGGGGTCGGGAACTCCCTCTCGAGCGTCACGCAATACCCGGTCGAACGGGTGTCCCAGGTAGAGCTGAGCCCAGGGGTCGTTTACGCGGCGCCGTATTTTGAAGAGACGAATCGAAAAGTCCTCCAGGACCCGAGAGTCGAGCTCACCATCGAGGACGGGCGCAACTACCTCCTCACGAGCCGGGAGCGCTTCGACATCATTCGCCTCGATCCACCCGAGCTTCACACCCGCGGAATCGTCAACCTCTACACCAAGGAGTTCTTCGAGCTCGCGCGGGATCACCTCGCCGAAGGCGGGATCTTCAGCATCTGGGTGAACATTGCGTATACGCCCGAGGCGGAGATGAAGATGATTGCGCGCACCGCCCAAGAGGTCTTTCCGCATGTCACGATATGGCAGAGTCCGTGGCTCTACTCTTGGGTGATCAACGGGAGCGTTGCTCCGAGACCACCCGATTTGGAGCTGCTAGTGAAGCGCTTCGCGGACCCGAAGATCAAGGCGGACCTCGACACGATTCCGTACAAGGACCCGTTCGACTTCCTCAACTACTTCGTCATGGCCGATGATGAGATCCTCGAGTTTGCCGGCGACGCACCCGTGATCACCGATGATCGGACGCGGCTCGATTTCACGGTCCCTCGTTCGGTGGAGTCCTTCTTTGGGATCTCCAACAGCATTTCCGACCTCTATCTCGTCGATCAGATCGATCCCAACGCGAACGTGTTCATGCGCGGCGCGCGGTATTGCCGCCACAAACGCCCTGTCTATCCGCACCTGATCAATCGGGAGGCAGCCGGCCTGAGTGCCACGGAGCTTGAACAGAAGCTCAACACGATGCTCGGCAGCCAACTCGGACCCGACGGCTGCGTCGGCATCGCGCAGAAGGCCGCGGCTGCGCACCGCCAGAACTGAGACGAGGCATGAGCGGGACCGGTCCAGTTTCGTTTCGCGGAATCGACTGGTCACGCGCGGTCTGGGTCGGTGTGGCGGTCTACGCCGCGTGGGCGCTTGGCCCCTTTCTTGAAGACGGCCTCCCTCTCGACTTCGACGCACACAGCCACTTGGCTCGTGCCGCCTTTGTCGAGCGCGCATTCGCGGCCGGACAGTACCCTGGATGGGCAAACGATTGGTATGGCGGCTACCGCTTGCTGGAGTTCTACAGCCCCGTTTGGTACTGGATCAGCGCTGCCGTCGGTCTCGCGCTGCGTGATATCGTCCTCGCGGTCAAAGTGGTCGTTTGGGCGGCGCAGGTCGCGTCGGCAGTGTTCTTCTTCGAGTTCGTCAGGCGGCTCACTGGGCGGATCTTCCCGGCCGTGCTTGCGGCCGTGTTGCTCGTTCACTGCGCCGAGCGGGCGATGGTCTTTGGGGTCGTCGGCAACTACCCGAGCACGCTTCTCTATCTCGGGATCCCGGCGCTCCTGTCTCTCGTTTGGCGATGCTCCGAGGGCCAAGTCGCACCAAGGCGTCTATTCGCAGGGCAAGCGCTTTTGGTCGGGGGGATGCTCGGCGCGCATTTCGCCAACGCGCTCTTGGTGCTACCGGCGATCCTTGCCTTCGAGGTCACGCGACTCGCTCAGGTGACCTCCGATCGACGCCGAATGGCGGCAGCCTTCGGTGCGGTTGCTGGATCGCTCGTGGCGGGGGCAGCCCTAGTTGCCTTCGCGACCGTGCCCGCGCTTCTCCACCTCGATCGCGGATCGCTCGCGGTGGAAAGCGGGTTTGTGGCCCTTGGCCGACCAAGTCTCGAACCGATTCTCATGGCCGCCGGCATCGTGCCAGCCGGGTTCGAGCACCTCTTCTTGCGAGACCACGGGACCTTTTGGATGGTTCTCGGAACCATGGCAGGGCTCGCTTCGCTCTTCCGCCGACATCGGAAGTGGCTGCCGCTTTTCGTCGGGCTATGCACGAATTTGGCGGTGGTTGTGCTCGTCAACGAGCGTGCCGCGATTGGCCTGGCCTTCTTTCTCTACCCGCTTTGTGCGGTGGCGATTGATGGGGCGTCGCGGTGGGTTGAGAGATTCGAAGTGCGCGTGTCGCGCTTCGCGATTCCTGCCGCCGCTCTTATAGGGGCGATCACGTTCGCGGTCGATATTCCTCCGCCTCGCTACTTCCCAGCTTCGGGCTTCGACGTCTACCGAGCCATCCCGGAATCGTCGACCCGTAGCCGGACCTTCGATGTTTCCCCAACCTCTATCTCGTTGGATGGGTTCTACGGCGCAAGCTCGTTCTCTCCGTACCTGAGCGGGCGGGCTATTCCCTTCGGTGCGTATCCGCAGGGAGCCTCTCCTGCCACTCAAGTCCGCCTGGCCCTTGCAGGCGTCCTCGCCGAGGAGCTTGCCCAACAGCCGCCCACTATCTCCGACGACGCGCTCGATGTGCTCTACCTAGATCACGTGGAGTTCCTGGTAGGGCGAGATCGGAGACCAGCGATTTCTCGTCTAGCGCCCGAGAACGACGTTGGCGAACCCTTCACACCGCAGCTGCTGAAGCTCGACCATGCATCTCCGGCGCTCTTTGCTCCCGAGCTAGCCTCGCTCCCTGCGTGGGTAACGGCCGAGGGGGCGCGCGACCGTTCCCCCCGACTGCTGGGAGTCCTCGAGCAGGCCTGGCGGGAGGACCCTCTCGATTCGGGTCGAGGACCGTCGCTCGACCCACTCTTTCGTACTCGTGCGAAACGGGACTCGGAGAGGCTCATGCCCTTGCTCCGCGCCATGGACTTGGACCGCGCCGACGCGCATGCAACGCGGATCTTCGTCGACCAACGTCCAGCTGGAGGCAAAGCCCCGTCGGGCATCCCGGCGGAGTTCGCCGTCCTCGAGCATGACGAGGAGGCGACCAGAGCTCGGATCACGGCCCGTGCCTCCCAGTCGGGCTATGTCCGGATCAGTTACTCACACGATCCCGACCTCAGCGTCTCGCTCGATGGAGAGCCCGTCGAGACGGTAGCCGACTCGCTAGGCGGAGCGATCGTTTTGGCCTTTCCAGCGGGCACTCACACGATCGGCGTTGCGGCTCCTTCGGCAACTTTGCAAACCAGTTGCCTCTGGCTCTGCCTCATCCTCGCCTTGATGCTCCTTGCGGTTCTCGCGATCGACCGGCGCGCTACCAGGTCGCCGGATCGACGTCAGGATTGATGAGCGTGAGACGTCCCACTCCCGGTGGAAGGTACTCGGCGACCCATATCTCACCTGTCTTCGGATCGATGGCGATGCCGGAGTAGGAGACGCCCTTGCTCAGCCGAAGCTCCACCGGATCCAGGAGCTCGACGCGAGACCAATCGGCCGTTACGAAGCCTATCGAGTTGTGCACTTCTGGAACGACGGGAAAGCTGAACTGAGTGAACCAAAGATTTCCAAAGGCGTCGAACGCTATCGAGTGAATTTGCTGGCTTCCTGAGATGCTTGGAACCGGCATCTCCTCCACGCACGGGTTGCGCCCGTCGATGAGGGCGCGACACGCAGGATCGAACGCGCGAACAAGCGGAATGCGCGCGATCGTGTTGTCGAAGAACTCACTCCACACCACGTGCGTTCCGTCCGGCGAAATGGCGATGTCCCACGGCCCGGGTCCCACCGTCTTCGAGCGGGGGTCTCTGCCAATTCCGGCGGCCAGCGGGTAGACTAGGACCTCACCGCTGTCTGGATCGAGACGTCCGATCGCGGCCCCCCAGAAGAGGGTGAACCAGATGGAGCCAGAGCCGTCGCCCACGAGCTGCGCAGGCGTCGCGACACCACCTGGGAGTGGGTAGCGGGCAAAGCAGTTCGTCGGATCGGGAGTGGGCTCGGGGCATAGTGTCTCGTCCAGGGACCGGTCCCAAAGGAACTCGTTGTCGTGGGGCGCGTTCTCGGGATCGAACGCAATGAGAGCGTGCCTGCCTGACTCTGCCACCCAGACGAGTCGCCGCTGGTCGTCCCAGAGAAGGCCCATGGCTTCGTTGCGGTTCCCGGGTAGATTGTATGCGGTGAAGATGCCGCTGTCCGGATCGTAGGAAACCACCCGGCTGTGGTTTGCGCCCTCGGCGATGAGATAGCCTCCGCCTTGGCTGAGCCACACGCGTCCATTGGGATCGACGACTAGACTCTCCCCGAGCATGCTGCGCTTGGACTGTGCCCCGTGGCGGTTCGTAAACGGGGCTGCGTCGGAATGGTGGGGGATCGAAGTGCGGCTCGTCGCACTCACGGAGTCCGCGACATCTACGACCTGCAGATGCGTGTGGAACTCGCCCAGCACCCAGGCGTTGCTGTCGGCGTCGATCGCAAGAGCCAGCGGAAGACCGCCGCCGGTCGACGCACCCTCGTCTTCGACTCGTGGGGCGTCGTAGTGCCGATACACGACGCGACCCCCGAGCGAGGGTATGGAGGCGTCGCGAGCCGGAGCGACCGACCTCACGCAGCCGATGGCCAACGCGACCGCCAGGAGGACCGAGCCTGTGCGAATCGACGTCACGGGCGAGGATCTTGTCGATGATAGGCATGCGGGGCAAGTGAACGTCCACGGCGATTTCGTGTGAGCAAGCGAGCATTTCGTGGGAGATCGTTGGCGAAGGGCGATGAACGCTTCACCGAAATTGGGCTTTGGCTCCGGCATTGGGCTCGTCGTTGCCAACATGGTGGGCGCCGGGGTCTTCTTGTCCGCCGGCTTCATGGCGCAAGATCTGGGGCCCGGACCGATTCTGCTCGCCTGGGTGGTGGGACTGGTGCTCGCACTATGCGGCGCGTTGTCGTACGCGACCTTGGCCGAGCTCGTGCCGAGGTCCGGCGGCGAGTATCGCTACCTGTCCGAGCTCATCCATCCGGCGCTCGGCTATCTCGCCGGATACGGATCCATGCTGCTGGGGTTCTCCGGACCCGTGGCGATTGATGCGATCGCGGCTGCCGCGTTCCTCAAGACGCTCGTTCCGAGTGTCCACATCAAGGGTGTCGCGATCGCCGTGATTGCGGGAGTCAGCACACTGCACGTCGTGAACCTCCGCGTGTCCAAGGTGGGGCAGAACGCGCTCGTCGCGCTCAAGATCCTCATCGTGCTGCTCTTCGTCGTCGCGGGGCTCCTCTTCGGCAGCTACGAGGCGCCGAGCTGGCAGCCCCCAGGCAACCCTGACGGTTTCGCTTGGTCGCCCTTCATGGCCAGCCTGTTCTACATTGCGTTTGCGTTCAGCGGTTGGAACGCTGCCGTCTATGCGGCGGAGGAATTCGAAGACCCGAAGCGAGACGTCGCGAAAGCCACTCTCATCGGCTGCCTTGCGGTGGGGATCTTGTACTTGGTCATCAATTGGATCTTCGTGGCCAACCTGACTCCGGAGAGCGCCTCCGCGGTATTCACCTACGAGGAGAAGCGCATTACTCTCGCGCACGTGCTCGCGCATGATCTGTTCGGTCAAAGCGCAGGCGCGGCCGTGTCAGTCATGATGGTGATCGCCTTCATCTCGGCCGCCAGCGCGATGACCTTCGTCGGGCCCCGCGTGTACGCCGCCATGGCGGAGGACGGGTTTCTGCCTCGCATCCTGGCCGCACACGACGGACGGGTGCCGGTCGGATCCGTCATCTTGCAGGGCGCGATCGCGGTCCTGATCGTCCTCGTGCAGCCCTTTCAGCACATCATGCATGACGTCGCGGCCATCCTCACCCTGTTCACCCTGTTGACGGTGCTCTCGCTCTTCCGGGTGCGGTTCGCTCGCGAGGACTTGCCGCGGCCGTCCGCGGTGCGACTTACGGCGGCGCTAGTCTATTCGCTGCTCGCCTCGTGGATGCTGTACTACGGGTTTCAAGCGAAGACGCAGCTTCTCCCGTGGATCGGCATCGTTCTCGTGGTGGCACTTGGCGCGTACTTGGTCACCGAGCTGTCGCGAAAGACGAAGAAACAGTCAGACCCAGACGTATGAGCTACGGCTCAGCGCGTTCACTCAGCGATACCACGCGAATCCGAACGTGGAGCTCCGGATCGAAGAGCGCGGATGCTTCCAAACCCACGGTCTCTGCACTAAATGTGATCCGACGGACGTTTGACGAGATTTCGCTCAGGATTGCGTGTCGTGCGAGGTGCAGCGCATCAGCGCCGCCGCCCCAGTCTCCGTCCTGGATCGTCTTGGCCCCTGGAACACCTCGTCGCTGCAAATGGCCTCCGTACTCATCGTGCGGGACATCGGCGGCCGCAACGACGCCTTGCTGGGCGAGCATCGAGTTGAGCCGCACCCGCGCCTCAGTGCCGTCAGTCCTCCCTAGGACCATCTGCGCGTGCGGTGGATGGTGGAGAAAAGATACGAGACGCCCAGCCAGGTTCTGGCGAAAGTCTACCTCGACCACGAGGAGCGAGTCCCAGTGCCCAGCGGGGATCTCGATCGGCTCGTCCCAGCCGACCGCACCCTCGAAGAGAGTTCGCGAGCTCACGAGCAGCGGCTCCGTGCGACGTTCGAGGAGCGTGTAGTTGAAGCCGCGCGTTGCGGTTTCCTGGTAAAAGCGAGCGATCGAAAGCTCGTTCAAGGCACTGGCGAAGCTCGCGGTTCGAACCAGGAACCGAGGGGCTGCGTCGCTCTGCAGGTACTCGTCCATGGCGGCGGCGCTCCGCGGCGACCAGACCTCGTAGTGGGCGACGACCGGAAGCGTCTCCGACCGTAGCCCATGAGCCCAAACCAGGGTTTGGAACGTCCCGATCGTTGCCACCGAGCCTCCGACTCCGAGATAGGGAGCGGACTCTCGAATGGTTGCAAGCTTCCGATCGAGGCGACTCTGGTGCCCTTCGAGCGATATCTTGACGAAGCCTGCCGCGAGGACGGGCCGCCCCGCCACCTCGTCTGCCAAGATCCCGCGAACGTGCTCGTCCGATAGTGGAGAGAGGAACAGCCAGAGCGATACGATAGCGAGTCCCGCGGACGTCGTGGTTCGCCACGGGGGGAGCGCGCTCGACGGTTCGGCGCAGATTGCCGCCACTGTCTCAGTTCCCACCACGAGGAGCACGGCGGTCAGCGAGCGCGTGATGTGTACAGCGTCCTCACGAACGAATGCCCCCTTGTACAGCAGGAACAATACGAGGCTATAGGCGAGGGCGAGTGGCCACTGCCAGCGATGCTCTACCTGCAGGCACCTAGCGATCCCGGCGCAGATCACCCCGAGGAGGAACAGTGCCGGAGCCCAGATGCTGAAGCTTTGCGAGAAGGCCTCCGGGTAGGCGCGTGTGCTCTCGAGAACGTGGATCGTGTAACGCCCAAATCCGTTGAGGTCTGCCCCCCCCGCATAGGCGAGTCCGACCGCAGACGCGATGAATATCAACACGGTCCACGGGATGCGTCGCTGGAGGAGGTCTGCCGCGAGCATCGCGCACATGACCACGCTGGTGGCGATGAAGAGGTTACCCTTCGTGTGAAAAGCGAGCGCGGCGCCCAGAGCCAGCGCCCAGACCAGCATCGAAGGAGCGCCCCGGGATCTGTCCTCCGTGCGGAGGACCAGAAGGCCAAAGATTGGCATATACCAGCGAGCGTCGTCGCTGGCGGCGAGCATGGGTAGCAAGGCGACGCTAGCCAGCAGTAGCGCCCACTGGCGACGCGGAAGATGAAAGCTCCGGTCGGCGAAGAACCATCCGATGAGTGCGCCGAGGGCGACATTCGCACCGACAAAAAGTGCAAACGTCTCAGGATGGTAGAGGGGAAATCGCAAGAACCCCCAGATGCCGCTCGTGTGGAGCGAGTGCGATCCCCAGGGGCGCCCTTCCGCGAAGAAGACATGGGCCAGCGGCGTGAAGGAAAGATCGGTCGGCCAACCGCCGGGCGTGGAGAACCGCCACGGGAAGCTCCACAGGATCGCCCATGCGATCATGGCGAGGTAGATCGCCACCCAGCCTACTCGCGCACGGCTAATCGCTGGCATCAGGGACGAAAGCCGACTCACACCTCGCAAGATAGGGCAAACCGACGGCGTGGTGCTAATTGTGGCCCTGCGCATGGATGTCCAACGTATGAAGGCGTGGTGGCCCTGGGGGTTGGTGATCGCGGCGCTCGGAGCCGTCCATGGGCCGACACTCGTCGCGCACGTCATCCGCGGCTTTGACCCCAACGTCTTGAACGACGACGCGCGGCAACAGATCTACCCCTTCTTTCGCTACGCCGATTCGGCGCTCTTCAACAACGACTACGTCGGTGACTACTACCTCGATTGTCTACCGCTCGGCTTCCGCGCGCTTTACACGCTCGCCGCTCCGCTCGTCGATCCGACCGTTTCGAGCAAGGTCGTCCCGTACCTCCTCCTGATGATCGCGGTTGCGGGGCTCGGTGTCGCGGCGAATCGGCTCGGGGGCAAAGCCGCGGCGTGGGCCGCGATGTCGCTCGCGCTCGGGGCGGGCCTCTACCTCGATCGCATGGGCGGCGGCCTGCCGCGCGCGTTCGGCTTTCCGATTCTCGCGTGGGCGCTTGCGGCGCTGAGCTACGGCCGATCGAAGTGGCTTGCGGCGTTGGTGTGGTTAGGAGCTTGTTTCTATCCGGTTGTCGGCTTTTTGACGGGCCTCGGCACCACTTTCCTTCTGCTCCTCTTGCCTGCGTCTGATCGCGGGGACGCAGCGGACTGGGATCTTCAGCGACGCGTGCGTTTCCTCGCCATCGTCGCCGGTGTGTCGCTCGTGTTGTTGCTGCCGACGATCGTGACTTCGTCGAGCTACGGGCCGGTCATCACGACCCAGGACGTGACGGAGTACCCGGAGGCGGGTCCCGGTGGCCGCTATGCGCCCGATTCGCGTGCGCCATACCCAAGCTTCTTCGAAGCCGCATCGACGGCCGCGTTGCGGGGCGTCCAAGGCGTCGGACGCCCGTGGGTGGAGCCGGTCTACGAATGGGCCGCAGACAAACCCCTGCCGATTCTCGGGTTCATCGTGGCGTTCACTCTCGTCGGGTGGCTGCTGTTCATCGTGTCGAGTGGTGCAGCCCGTCGGGTGATGATGCTCGGCCTGGCCACCTTCATCGGCTATTCGCTTGCCCGCTTGGCGCCACCGTACCTCTACCTTCCGACGCGATACTCAACCTATGCGATACCGCTTCTCGCCGTCCTGATGATCAGCACGTCGGTGGCTGGGTTCTACGCGCTCTGCGCCAAGCTCGGCTGGGCGGGTGATCACTTTGTCAGCACCAAGGTCTTCCGCACGGGTGTCACCTTGGTGTTCTGTCTCTTCGTTCTCGTCACCGTTGGTGGTCGTGGTAGCAGCCGGGCGGGACTGAACGTCGAGCTGCGCAACACGACTCTCTACGAAGCTGTCGCAAAGCTACCGGTGGATGCCATCGTTGCGGGTTGGCCGCTCACCGCCATCGAGAACGTGCCCTATGCGGCGCGTCGAACCGCTCTCCTGACTTTCGAAACGCACCAAGTGTTCCACCAGCAGTATGTCGACGAGATGCGTGAACGGATGCGCGCGCTCATCGACGCTGCGTTCGCAACATCTGACGATCCGATTCTCCGCCTCCGTGATGTACACGGGGTGACGCACATGCTCGTCTATCTCCCGCATCTCCGCGGCGAGCGTTTCGAGTACTTCGAGCCATTCGATGCATGGGTCGCCGAAGCGCGCCGCGCGCGAGCCGGCAATCCTCTTTCCTTGCAGGCGGTCGTCGACGCGCACGCCGTCTACCGCGACGATCGCTATGCGCTGGTAGACCTCCGGAAGATCAGCGGGCCGCTTTGAGCTCGAACAGGTTCTGGTAGGCGAAAACGTTTGGCTTCATGCGCGACAGCATGAAGTCGGCGTGCTCGACCTTCTCCCGAAGGAACTTACCGAACACGCGCGGAAGCACATTTTCCCAAGGCACGGGGCTCGTCCTGTGCTCGGCCACGCGTAGGCCCGCTTGCTCGAACATGCGTTCGGCAGACAGCCGCGTGAAGAAGCGCAGGTGCCCATGATCCATGATGCCCTTGTTCGTGTAGTCGAAACGCCCTGCCACGACTTGTGCGCGCACGCTCCAGTGAACCGCATTCGGTACCGACACGAGGATCTTCCCGTTTTCGCTGAGCAAGCCCGCAGCCTGCTTCAACATCGCGTCCGGATGGGGCAGGTGCTCCAGTACGTCGGCAAATAGAATCGTGTCGAAACGCTCGTCGAGAACTCCGTCAGGCAGACCCGTGAAGAGATTTGCCTCGTAGAACGCATCGACCTCTTGCTCGGGCGGATACTGGTCGATGCCGACGACGGTGTGACCGCGTTGCGCCAACGCGTGAGCGAGGTCGCCCTTGCCGCAGCCGACGTCCAGAACGCGCTGCATCGTAGGGCCCACCATGTCGAGCAGCTGGCTATGGGACGAGAGCCGGCTCTTCTTCATCGTGTAGTTGGGCTGGTCTACCGCGTACTCGGGGTGGTGCTGAAGCCCGAGCTCATGCGCCTCGTATCGCATGACTGACGCCACGACGTCCTTCGCATACTTCATCCCGTTCACGTGGCAGATCTCGTCACCGTAGTAGGTCGGGATCGGGAGCTCGACGATCCGAAGGCCTGCCGCGTGGAACTGAATGATGATCTGCGTGTCGAAGTGAAAATCCTGGGTGTTGCGGTCAAACGGGATCTTCTTCAGCGCTTCGGTGGAGTACAGGCGGTATCCCGAGTGGAACTCGCTCAGGTGGGTCCCGAGCATGGCGTTCTCGAAGCTCGTCAGGATCTTGTTCCCGACGTACTTGTAGAGCGGCATGCCACCCTCGCGTGCCGCACCCTTGTTGAGCATGCGCGAGCCGAAAACCGCGTCGGCTTCGCCGCGATCGAGGGGCTCGAGCAGGTCGCCGAGTGCCTCGGGGGCGTACTGACCGTCGCCGTGCAGTAGCGCGACGATGTCGTGGCCTTGCTCGATGGCGTACTTGTAGCCGCGAATCTGATTGCCCCCGTAACCGAGATTCTCCTCGTTGCGAAAGATGCTCAGCTTGGCCTTGCCGTGCAGTTGTTTGTAGCCGAGGCCGACGAGGAAGGTGTCATCT
>CAVWBW010000016.1:0-6388 GCA_963753395.1 uncultured delta proteobacterium
TCGGCGCCTACCGTCATCCCGATGAGCTAAGAGAGCGTTCGGCAAGGTAATGGACAACACGATTCGCTTCCGCGCCGTGCTCGACATGTCACAGTCTTGAGCCGCGGGCCCTGCCTCGGCTAACGACCGCAGTAGTTTTGAGAGCAGGCTTCCCCGCCCGGTCCCTGGCATTCAGACGCGTTTTCGCAGGAATAAGTACATAGCTCCTGCCAAGCTTCGTCCCGAATCCATTCGCAGAAACCACCGACCGGGCAGGCGACGTCACCGCGGCCGGCGCAGCTCCATGCGCCTTGGTGCGCGAGCACTGCGAAACAAGTCGTGAGGTTTTGGCGGATGCTGCAGTAGGTATCGAGCTCACCGTCCGAAAGACTTCGCCCTTCGATGAGCGGCGTCACGTACGGTGCCTCGCAGTCGTACTCCGGAGCAGGGTCTTCCGAGAGCGGCGTCGCGATCCGGAGGCAGAAGCCCGTCTCATCATCGGGAAACCGCTGATCCAAGTAGCTCATCTCGACGCATCGATGATCGGTATCGGCGCAGTCGATATCGCTCCTGCAGGTTTCGCAGGTGCCTCGGGTGCCCGGGGAGAATGGGCCGCCTGCGCCGCCGCCGAAGCCAGCGCTGCCACCGATTCCGCCTCCGCCGAGGGTGCCGCCTGTGCCACCGCTCGCACCAGAGCCCCCACTTCCACCAACGCCAGCGCCTCCACCGAGACCACCAGCGCCCCCGTCGCTGGACCGCCCCTTCCCGACGGCCTCGACGTCCCAGACGCAACTGGCCCATAGCACCAAGGGCAATATCAGGAGCAGCGCTCGTTTCACATATATAGAATATTACACTTCAAACAGAATGGCTAGCGAACGCGTTCCTGAAAACGAGCTACACGTGCCTACATCCAGGGGTCAAGCACATCATCGGCCTGCTGCGGCGGTGCGGCTGGCTTTGTCGGCTCACTGAGCCTCCTCGACTCTCTGTGGGTGGACTTTCGCTTGCGGCGAACAGCCTTGTCACGAGGTGGCTCGGCTCGGCGGACAAGCAAAGCAGGCGGGGCGATGGAATCGACGCTCTTTTCCACGCTCTGCCCTTCGGGGCGAGCCAGCGCTTCGGGCACGCCGCGCGTGCTCGTCAAGACCGGTGGCTCCGCGCGAGCAGGGAGCGGCGGAGGGAGCTCCTCGCGCGACGCGCCATTGGCGAACGCAGCCAACGACGCAATTACGGTGACGAACAGCCCAACTCCCAGCAGCCCGGTACGGTGCATGAAGAGACCCCGCCCACGGCTCAGAAGCCGCAGATGGGCTTCACGCTCGCCTCGTTGCAGGCGCTCGAGATCGGCCATCAGCTCGAGCGTCGATGGGTAGCGCTGCTCCGGTTTCTTGGCGAGGCACCGTGCGATGATCCGTTTCATGCCCGCTGGAACGCGGGGCACATAGAGGTCGATCGGCGTCGGGCGCTCGTAGACATGCTTGTGGAGGATCGCCATGGCGGTATCCGCATCGTGGGGAACGCGCCCGGAGACCATTTCGTAGAGAAGCACGCCAAGCGCATAGATGTCGGTTCTTTGATCGAGCCCAAGCCCCTCGCATTGCTCTGGCGACATGTAGTGGGGCGTTCCAAGGAAATCGTTGTCTCGTGTCAGCCCGTCCGCCGCATGCGTGACTTTGGCGATGCCGAAATCGAGCACCTTTACGAAGTCCGGATCGCCGTCGCGCTCGATTAGAAATACGTTCTCCGGCTTGAGGTCACGATGCACGATCCCAATGTCGTGCGCTGCGCCAAGCGCGCGACAGAGTTGAATGCCGATCTGGCAAGCGCGATCCACGGGCATCGGGCCCTCTGACTCGATCGCGCGGTTTAGATCGATTCCATCCAGGCACTCCATCACGATGTAGGTGGAACCATCTGGCAGCGTTCCGAAATCGCTCACATCGACGATGTGCGCGTCTCCGATCGCGGACGCGGATTCGGCTTCACGTTGGAAGCGGGCGAGCGCGTTCTCGTCCCTCATACCGGCCTGCAGGACCTTGATCGCTAGCGTCTTACGCAACCGAGTGTGCTGCGCGCGGTAGACGAGCCCCATGCCGCCTCGGCCGATGACGGCTTCCACACGGTAACGCCCGTCGATCACGGTTCCCAACATCCGGTCCACCGCTTTCGCGTCTACGGCGGACTCCCGGCCGGAGGGGCTGTCATCGCACAAGGTCGAGGCCACTGAATTGTACATATCACGCAAGATTCCATCTACATTGGAGCATGGGGGCTCCTGGTGGGCAAGCTTGGAGGGTGGATTTCCGCTGGGTAGCCGTTCAGGGGAGCAGGCCCCGATTTTGCCCCCGCCGAGCCCGACCCCTAATATGACGGTGTGATGTCGCGCTCGGGGACGGTGATGCATTGGACGATAATCGCGTGGGTAGGCGTTGGGATATTCGGTCTCGCCGGCTCGGTACGCTCACAGACGGACGTCGACCCGATCGAACGCAGCCAGGCCGAACGCGGCCAGGCCGATGATGCGGCGGCACGGGAGCAGTTCGTGCTGGGGCGCGCCGCGTATCGGGGAGCGGACTACGACGCGGCGCTCGTTCATTTCAAGCGAGCGCTCGACCTGAGCGGTCGCAGCGAGCTGCTCTACAACGTGGGCATCAGCGCGGACCGGCTGGGGAGACACGAGGAGGCAATCCAAGCCTTCGAGAAATACCTGGACGACACCGCGGATCCTTCGCGCGAGCAGGAGGTTCGTGAGCGGCTCGCGTTTCTCCGCCTGGCCCTCGAGGAAAGCAAGCGAAAAGAGCAACTCGCCATGGAGGCTGCCGCTCGCGACGCCGCGGCCGCGCCTCTGAAGGAGCCTCCGGGGCGAAAGATCCCCAGCTCCGCGATCATCGGCGGATCGGTTCTAGGAGCCGTCGGCGTCACGGGTGTCGCAATCATGGCCGTGGGGTTGTCGCAGAACGGCGCGTGTTTGGAGACGGACTCCGCCGGGGCGTGTACCTCAGAGCGAACAACAACGGCGTGGACGGCGGTCTACGGGAGCATCGGAGTGGCCGCGTTGGCAGGAAGCGCGTTGTGGTTCGGGATGGGCCATCGTCGCACGAACCGCGAGCGTGCCACGACGTGGAACCTCGGGCCCTCGGGCGTCGTGGTGTCCGGCACTTTCTGACGGGCGGCGACTTGAGGCGGCGCCGTTAAGTCCCCATCACGCGGCGGCGCGCTTCGACGACCTTGTTCAACCCTAGGACGCGACCGACCACGAACCGCTGCGCGGCTGTGCAACGAATCACCTGCTGCGCCAGGACCTGAACGTAGGCTTTCAGGTAATCCGGGTTTTGATAGTTCAGCTTTCGCACCATGTCGTGTAACGCATCGACGGTCTCAGCGCTCATGACACGTTCCGTCGCGGTATGGATACGAAACACCCAGTCGACCCATGCGGTGCCGCGGGGCCCTCGGGCCAGGCTCATGGCAAACTCCGTCGCGCGCTCCAAGAGCAGATCGGCGTCTTCGTCCTCGGAATCCGTGAGCGGCTGCCCCGCGATCGCCCGCTCGAGGAGCTCGTCGAGGTGAGGAAGAAGGACCCGCTCGGCCTCGTCGATGCGTCCCATCTTGATGGCCTTCCCAGCGATGCCTCCGATGACCTCGAGCCTCCGAACCGGCCGCGTATCGTCGCCCCATGGCGATTCGGCCGCTTGGATGTTGCTCCAGTCTTTGGACGTGGCGCCCATGACGTTGTCGAGTCGTCGACCGCAGTCGCCGCAATGCCGCTTCGCAGATCCGCTGATGGCGCCGCAGGAGTCGCACACGATGTATCTCACGCGCTCGATTCGATCGGTGATCTGTTCCGCATCGATGAAGAGCAGCTCCTCGGCGCCAATGAAGATGTGGTCCATGTGCTCGAGGTCGCGCGAGGTCTTGATTGGAAGACCGTTCACGACGACGCCATTGCGGCTGCCCAGATCTTCGGCCACGACCTCGTCGATACCGACGTGGAGCACGGCATGCTTTCGCGAGACCAACGCATCGGCCAGAGCGAGGCTGCAGCGGGAGCTCCGCCCAATGACGAAGTCGCCCAAGGCGAGATCCAGGTCGGTCGATCGATATCGCAAGCGGAATCGTGTCATGGCTATCTCTCCTCCTGCGGGTCTACGCTCGCTCTTGCGCGACCCCCGCCGGCCACCATCCGGATGAGCTGCCTCTTCCGGGCTTCCTCGAACGGGAAGACGTGCGCCATCCAGTCGGCAAGGTCTGCCGGCCCGACGACGACCGGCTGAGCGCTCGAGACCTGACGGATCGCCAGCTCCATCTCTCGCGCAGACTGCCAGCGTCCCCTCGGATCGCGCCGGAGCGCTTTCAGCACGATCTCATCGAGAGCGTCGGGGATATCGGGCTGCAGCGCCGAGGGCGGTGGTATCTCGTCGTAAACCACCGACTCTGCCGTCGCCGCTGGCGTCTCGCGCTTGAAGAGTCGCCTCATCGCCAGCATTTCCCAGAAGGTCACCCCCAACGACCAGATGTCCGCTCGGTGGTCGGTTGGAGCGTTGGTCAGCTGTTCGGGCGCCATGTACGCGACATTGCCTCTGAGCTTCCCACCGTCCCCGGAGTGCAGCTTCATTTGAGCCGTTGCGATCCCGAAATCGAGGACTTTGGCTCTGCCGTCGTAAGTCAAGAAGAGATTCCGCGGTGTAACGTCGCGATGAACCACCCGCAGCGGAGCTCCGTTCGGGTCCGTCACACTGTGCGCGGCGTGAAGCCCCGTGCACAAATCCGCGATCGTTCGAGCCAAGAGGCCGGCAATCGGTGCGGTCTTGGAAGGCGCAGCGTGTCTCGCGACCCGGTTGATCAGTCGAGCGAGAGGCTCTCCGACGAGGTACTCCATCGTGAGGTAGTGCTCGCCCCCGCTCTCGCCGAAGTCGAGAACCGAGCAAACGTTGGGATGGCTGATCTGAAAGGCGATCCTCGCCTCATCCAGAAACATTTGTCTGTAGTCGGTCCGCCCCATGAGATGGCGGTGGACCCGCTTGAGCGCGACCACTCGAGCTCCGCTCGGCGCGCTTTCGTCGCGCGCGAGATAAACGTCCGCCATACCACCCGAGGCAAGCTTGAAGACCAACTCGTAGTGCCCAATTCGCTCCGACGGAATCGGGACCGGAGCCTCCGAAGCCTCCGAGAGCCGTCGAACCTGGGTGAATAGATCCGCGTTCGGCGCGGCCAAGGTCTCCTGCTTTCCCACGACCTTCAGCGTAAACGCCCAGGGGCATCCGTGGCAACGGATCTTTCTCTTATAAACGAAACTTGGTGGGATATTGCCGGGCTCGCTGCTGCTCTAGCGCAGCGACCATTCGCCGTTGGTGGGTCCGAAGGGTGCGGCAAGACGGCCGAAGCCCTCGACCGCGATCCACGACGTTCCTTCCAGGCGGTAGGGCACCGCCAGCGATGGAAGCTCGCCCCGCTTGATATGAGCGATGTCGCCTGCCGCGACGGAGTACGGGATTTTCGCAGAGGCTCAGGCATGCGGTGCTCTCTAAGCCCATCGGGATGACGATGAGCGGCGAGTCTTCGCCTGTGCGTACGTGCGTAGATCGCTTGGCGGAGCGCTAGTTGCTTGCAGAGGCGCTGTCGGTCGCGCCCGGACACGGGTAGGGCGGCGAGCATTCGCCGCTGCTGACGAACCTTCTCCTCGAGTGCCCGACGCTCGACGCCTTCACGCGAATGCCTCGCTTCACGTCCTCGAAGGCGAGCTCGTTGCCATGCACCCGAAGGACCGCGCCAAAGCGGCCACAGATTCGATGGATGTCGTCCCAGCGTCGCATTTCGATTGCTCGAAGCGTCTCCGGATGGATCTTGTTGATGGCCACGTGGGTGTGCTCTTGGTCATTGTCGCTATGGCGCACCGCGATGTACTGGTGCTCCGAAAACCCCAGTGTACCCACAAGCCGCTTCACGACGTGCAGGAGCTCCTTCCTGTTCCGCTCTAGTCGGCATCAAGCCGCGCGACCTGACTCAGCGCTTGCGCATCGACGGCGCTCTTCAAGCGAGCTCTGAGGCCAGGGTCGAAAAAAGCACAATTTGGTTAATCCGATTCCCTTCGTGCGGCGTAACCCGAGCACAGCCCCGGGGATGGGGCGAAAGGAGAGAGGGCATCATGAGCGACGTCCGACACATCCACCAAGTCATCGAACGAGCCAAGCATCAGCGCAGCGAGCACATCGGGAACGCTATCCAGGCGTACGCGCTCCCCATGGTTTTCGTGGCTGGCCTCTCGCTGATGCTCCTGCAGCTCGGCAGCAATGCCCCCGTCGAGGGCAGCGATGCGCTGGCTCATGCGGCTCAGGTGACTACCGCAGGTCGCTAGCCGGGTGCGTCCGGTCGGCAAGGGCTCTCCCGGAAAGCTCCGATGCCACGA
>CAVWBW010000017.1:0-238997 GCA_963753395.1 uncultured delta proteobacterium
CGAATAAGCCGAAGGCGTTGAGCACGTCAACCAAGTGCGAAGCCGCGCACGTCAAAGACGTCGCGCGCAGCGCTTGCAGTTTTGTTAACAAAACTCCACCTTGCCCCAACCAAGTCGGGTCCCTTTTGAACCAGGTTGAATCGGTTTGAAGTTTTTTGCGCCAATCTGAATCGCAGTGACTCGCATTGCTTCGAAATGACGCAAAACTTCGTCAGTGCGAGTCAGAGCGAAGCACTCCAGTTCAAAACGATTCTATATGCGCCAAAGAAGAGCGGAACGCTTCACTGTCCATCAAAAAGAGTCACGAAAAAAAGATTCCCGATCCGCGCAACTTTTTGAGGGGCAAAACCGATAACAGAGATCGGCGGATCGGCACGCAGTGACGATCACAGTCCACGGAGAAGAGGCGATTGGTGATGAGGGATCACGATGGATGCCAGGGAGGCGCTCTGGCGAAACTGCGGGCGACGCAGCACACCGAACAAGCGGTAACGTGGTTCACCTACACCCAGGCGGCGTCCTATACCGGCTGGTCGGTCGGTCACTTCCGAAACCTCGTCTCCTCAGGCCAAATTCCGGTCTACGGCCGCCCGCGGGTGCGCCGGTTCCGCCGGGATATGTTAGACCTCTATCTGACGAACCCGGACATGGCGATGCGGACGTTCCTGGCAGAAAGGAATGAACCGTATGGCCGTTAGAAAGCGAGCCAACTCTTGGCAATACGACTTCAAGCTCCAAGGCTACCGGCGCCAGCGAAGGGCTGGCTTCAAGACGAGGGCCGAGGCGCACGAAGCCGAACGAAGGGCGCGCGAAGACTTGATCTCAGGTCACAAGCGCATCCAATTCGCCGACGCGTACGAGCAGTACCTGTCGGCGACAACCATGAAGGATCGCAGCCGAGATTCCTACGGGAATCTCTGGCCGCAGATCCAACCGGTGCTCGGGCACCTCTTCATCGAGGAGGTGGACACCTCGGCGATGGACGCGCTCAAGCGCGCCCTTCCCTCCCGGCTCGGACCAAAGTCCGTCAACAATCGACTCGCCTTGGTGCGAGCCGTCCTACGGTTCTGTTGGAAACGGGGGCTGCTGGCCGCAGTGCCCTACGTGCCGACGGAACGCACCGCGAAGAAGCCACCCAAGTGGTACTCGGAGTCCGAGCGAGACCGGTTCTTGACCGGCATGTTCGAGCTCCAACCCGAATGGTACCTCTTCTTCTACCTCTCGGCCCGCCTCGGGCTTCGCGCCTCGGAGGTCTACGCCATCGCGCGGAGCCGCCTTCGGGACATCCCACCCCAGTTCATCATCGACCGGGGGGTCCAGCGCGGCACCAAAGACCGGCCCGCCATGCTGGTCACGCGCAAGAACAACGAGGCGTACTCCTCGGACGTGACCGAGGACATCCTCGACGCGATTCGCTGGCACATCCGGCAGGGCTATGCGGGCCCGGAGTTCCTGTTCAGCAAGGACGGGACCTTTCCTCGCTACATCGACAGCTACAAACGCCCGATGGTCGCCGTCCAGCGGGCGCTCGGGCTTCGACCGCTCAGTCACCACGCCCTCGGGCGGCATCGGTCGCAAGCCAAGCGGTGACCAGCGGGCACTCCATCAAGGCGGTACAAGCGCAGCTCGGACATCGTTCCGAGCAAAGTACGCACGTCTACGCGCACCTTGGATCGCGCGCACAACTGCGTTTGGTCGAGGGATTGCAGCCTGCTGCAGCACCGCATGGCACCCTCAGGGCACCGAGCAAAAAGAAAGGCACCTAGCCCATTCGCTAAGTGCCCGACTTCGTTGGTTGCGGGGGCCGGATTTGAACCGACGACCTTCGGGTTATGAGCCCGACGAGCTACCATGCTGCTCCACCCCGCGATAGAGGCCGGATATATAGTCAGGTCGGTTCACTTGTCAAAAGGGTTCGACGGACTAAATTTTTCTGATGATTTCGGACCTTTCCAGGCTCCAGAGCTGGCTGCTGGTAGCGGTATTGCTGACCGCCATCGGCTGCGAGGGCGAAGCCCCGGCCAAGACGGGCCCGAACGGCCCTCCCCCTGCCCGCGTCTCGGTCGGCGAGGTCCGCGCTGGCAGCGTCGCCGCCGAGTGGTCGTTCCTAGGGGAGGTGCGCGCACTCAAACGGGCCGAGCTCGCCGCGGGCGCGTCCGGCGAGGTGCGCGAGGTGCGCGTACGCGTTGGCGACCGCGTCAAGGCAGGCGAGCTCCTCGTCGAGATCGATCCTTCCCTCGCCAGCGCCCGCGTGCGCGCGGCGGAAGCCTCCAAGACGGCCGGAGCCGCAGAGTTCGAGCGAGCGCAACGGGATGCCGAGCGTTTGAGCGGCGCCGGTCCCGATATCGCGGCACTCGCCGAGATCGAGCAAGCCACCTCTGAACGGAAGCGAGCCGCCGCAGAACGAAAGCGCCTCAACGCCGCCGAGGCGGAAGCGCGCGCGCAACTCGGCCGGCACCGAGTAAGAGCACCGTTTGATGGGGTCGTCGCGCAGCGTTCGGTCGATCCTGGCGATTGGGTCGATCCCGGGGTCGAGGTGATCGAGCTCGTCGACGATACGGCCGTGGAGGTGTTGGTGTCCGCTCCTCCGGAGCTCGCTCCGTACCTCAGGACCGGCGATCAAGCCTTCCTCCGCTACGAGGCAGCTTCGGTACCCGCGACGATCGTCGGCATCGTTCGGGCATTGGATGAGGAGTCGCGCACCATCCGGGTTCGTCTGGTTCCCGACGAGACCGCGGTCTGGCTTCTCCCCGGAGCCGCGATCGACGTCCTACTAAGCGTCGAGCGGAGCGAGCCCGACGCACTCGTGGTCCCGCGCGACGCCCTAGTCTACGGCATCGCCGACATCCACGTTGTCAAAGTGAACGATCAACGCGCCGAGCCGATTCCCGTCGACATCATCGCGCGAGGTCGGGAAGAGGTTCTCGTCCGCGGTGAGACGCTGCAAGCAGGCGACGTGATCGTTACTCGTGGCAACGAGCGAGTGTTTCCCGGTCAGCCTCTCACGATCGTGCCCGAGGGCTGATCAGACATGCCCGACAACCTTCCGGCGAACGAACCACAGCCCACCGGCCTGACCTGGATCGCGATCCAGCGACCGATCACCGTCATCGTGGGCATCGTGCTCGTGGTGCTCTTTGGGGCTCTGTCGGTGGTCGACCTTCCGATTCAGCTCACGCCGGACATCCAGACGCCGACGATCACGGTCAGCACCGCATGGCCGGGCGCGGCGCCGGTCGAGGTCGAAACGGAGATCCTCGAGCCACAAGAAGAGGTACTCAAGAACGTTCAGGGGCTCACCCGCATGGAGTCCAGCGCAAGCATGGACAGCGGCAGCATCACGCTCGAATTCGAGGTCGACACGAACATCGAGGAGGCGCTCGTCCGCGTCACCAACAAGATGAGCCAGGTGGCGAGCTACCCCGATGCGGTGCGCGAGCCAATCGTCGAGACCTCGAACAGCGCTGGCCCTCCCCTGGTGGTCATCGCGATTCGCGATCCCCAAGGCGACAGCGTGGCCGCGTATCGAACCTGGGTGCAGGACACGATTCTCCCCGAGATCGATCGCATTCCCGGCGTGTCCGGCATCCGCTTCATCGGGGGTCAAGACAGCGAGGTCCACGTGCTGTTCGACCCCGAAGCGCTTGGGGGACGCGGGCTGTCGATCGAGGGCGTCGCCGACCGGGTACGGAGCGAGCTCCGGGATCTTTCGGGTGGCGACGTGACACTCGGGAAGCGGCGCTACCTGGTGAGAACCTCCATCGCGCCGAAGAACGCTACAGAGTTCGAGCAGATCGTCCTCGGGGCCGCGCCCGACGGCACTCCGATCATGCTGGGCGATGTGGCGAGCGTGCGGATGGCGCTTCGAAAGCCCACCGGGGTCGCCTTCGTACAGGATCGGCCTGCGATGGTGATGCTGCTCTCGCGCGAATCTGGGACGAACGTCCTCGAGGTCACACGCGAGGTCTACGATGTGATCGCGCGCCTCCAGCGCGATTTCTTCACGCCCGAGGGGCTCGAGATCGAGATCCTGGCGGACCAGGTCGAATACATCGAAGGCGCGCTCGACCTCGTGGAGCAGAATTTGTTGCTGGGTGCGGCCTTGGCAATCATCGTCCTGTTTCTATTCCTGCGAACCTTCGGCGCGTCGGCCGTCGTCAGCATCGCGATTCCAGTTTGCGCGTTCGCGACAGCGCTTGGGATGCAGGCCCTCGGACGCACGATCAACGTGGTGTCTCTCGCAGGGATCACGTTCGCGGTTGGCATGGTCGTCGACAATTCAATCGTCGCGCTCGAAAGCATCGATACTTGGCGCGCCCGGGCTCCCGACACCAAACTGGCGGCCTATCGAGGCATCCGCGAGGTCTGGGGCGCGTTGATCGCTTCCACATCGACCACCGTGGCGGTGTTCATTCCGATTGCGCTCTGGCAAGGCGAGGTGGGCGAGTTGCTCCGCGACGTGGCCGTCGCCATCGCCCTGGCAGTAACGATTTCGCTCGTCGTGTCGACTCTGGTCATCCCAAGCCTCGCGGCACGCTTGCTGTCCAAGGGAAAGACGCTCGATATTGGAGGACTGACGGACTTCGGTGTTCGCTTTCGAAACAGCGTGACCGAGAAGGTTCGGTGGCTCTGCAGCTCGACGCAGCGTTCTCTCGCGACCATCGCTCTGGCGATCGTCGCCTCACTGCTGGTGACCTGGGCACTCCTTCCACCCATGGAGTACCTCCCGACTGGCAATCGGAATCTCGTGTTCGGGATTCTCGTCCCGCCGCCCGGCTACTCGATCGACGAGCTCGAAGCGACGGGGAACCGGCTGCAAGCCGAGATGCAACGCTACACCGGTGCCGAGGTCGACGGTGAGCCCAACATCGAACGAAGCTTTTACGTCGGGAGCCCCGACCGGGTATTCGCTGGCGCCGTCGCCGCAGACGACAAGGAGGTCGGGCGCATGCTCAATCTCCTCCGCCGGGTGCAGGCGAAGGTGCCCGGGATGATTTCGTTTGCCACGCAAGCTTCGCTCTTTGGCCGCACCATCGGCGGCGGCCGCGTTATCGAAATCGACATCAAAGGCTCGGACTTGCCCACGATGACGACCGTGGGCACGAGCCTCTATCGCGCGCTCAAGCTCAAGCTGCCCGGAGCACAAATCCGCCCCGAGCCGAGCCTCGATCCGGGCGCGCCGGAGCTCCACGTCATTCCCAAGCGGCGCGCTGCCGCCCAACTCCTCATGCCAGGCGCAGAGCTCGGCCTGGTGGTGGACTCGCTGATCGACGGCGCCATCATTGGCGAGTACACGCCCGAAGGTCAGCCGAAGCTCGACGTCGTGATGCGGGCCGTGAACTCCGACAGCGAGCTCCTTCCCGACGCCGCGGCGTTGCTCTCGGCACCGGTCGCAACGCCGAGCGGCCGAACCGTGCCATTGGGCTCCCTCGCTACGATCGAGGAAGAGCTTGGCCCGTCGGTCATTCGCCATCTAGAACGCCGTCGCGCAATTACGCTCAGCGTGTCGCCACCGGAAGACCTTCCGCTCGAGGACGCCATCGGCATCGTTCGAAATGACGTAATCGCGGAATTGGAGCAGTCAGGGGGGGTGCCGCCCGGTGTGGAGTTCGGGTTGAGCGGCGCGGCAGGCAAGCTCGAGCTCGCTCAGGCACAGTTCGGAAATATCCTCTTGCTCGCATTGATCATCTGCTTCTTGCTGATCGCCGCCTTGTTCGAGGACTTCGTTTCCCCGTTCGCGGTCCTGATGAGCGTTCCACTGGCGGCCGCGGGAGGCGCTGGTGGGCTCTGGCTGGTCAACGCGTTTCTCGGCAAGCAACCACTCGATCTGATGACGGCCCTCGGCTTTCTCATTCTGATCGGCGTCGTGGTGAACAACGCGATCCTCGTGGTCGATGGCTCGCTCGTTCGCTTGCGTGCGGGCTCGGCACTCCGAGACGCCGTTCCTCTAGCCGTCGAAGCCCGCGTCCGGCCGATCTTCATGACGACAGCGACCTCGCTTGCCGGCCTCTTGCCCATGGTCGTCTTTTCGGGTTCCGGCTCCGAGCTCTATCGTGGCGTCGGCGCGATCGTGCTCGGCGGCCTGCTGGTGTCGACGGTGCTCACGCTCTTCGTCGTGCCGAGCGCGTTCACTCTGCTTTGGCGTCTCCGCGGGCACGTCGATACGGATTCAGGAACTTCTTCTTGAGCTGTTGAAGCTCGTCCCGACTGAGCTCGCGGTACTCCCCCGACCTCAGCCGCTCGATGCTGAGCCCCGCAAACGATTGGCGCGCCAATCGCATCACGCGATGCCCGATCGCATCGCCCATGCGGTGGATCTGCCGGTTCTTTCCCTCGGTGAGCGTAATCTGCGCCCAGGTGTTGTTTCGCTCTTGTCGGAGAACGAACACCTCGGCCGGCTTGGTGGTGTAGCCGTCATCGAGCACGACCCCGTTCCGGAGCGCGTCGAGCTCGGGAACGTCGAGGTGCCCCTGGAACTTCACCGCGTAGACCTTCGGTACGCCGGACTGCGGCCGCAGGAGAGAGTCGACCATGTCGCCATCGTTGGTAACCAGCAGCGCCCCGCTCGTGTGGTAGTCGAGTCGGCCAACTGGAACGACGCGCTCGGGAATGTAGCGAAGCACATCCCCAATCGTCTCCCGCCCCTGCGGATCATCGAGTGTGGTCACCATCTCGCGCGGCTTGTGTACGAGGTAGTAGACCGGCTTTTCCGCCACGAGTCGCTTGCCGTCGACCTCGACCCGATCCTTGTGCGCATCGACCTTCGTCCCGAGCTCCTTGACGATGCGCCCGTTCACACGCACCCGCCCCGCGAGAATCAGCTCCTCGGAGGCTCGGCGGGAGGCCACCCCGGCACGCGCGAGTACTTTTTGAAGGCGCTCCACGAAGGGACCCTAGCCGGTGCCAGCTTCAGCGCCAGTGCCAGAGAAGGCTACTGCTTGACCGCGTTGTCGGCAGTCAGTGCCGATTTCCGCAAGCGTGCCTCATCCCGATCCCAACGATCAACCTTGCCGTCGCCATCGAGGTCGGTACCGACGCGGACCGTGCGGCCCTCGACGTAGTACTCCCAGCGGTCCGGCTGCCATGTGGCCAGGTTGCTACGGGCCTTCATGTCGCGCTCCGCGCGCACAGGTACCCCCGACTCGTAGAAGATCTTGGTGTCGATCATCCCGTCGCCGCTGGTATCGACCTCGCGGAGGGTGATTCGGCCGTTGGTGAAATGGCTGATCTCGTCGATGGTGCCATCGAAGTCGCGGTCGACCTCCTCGCGCGCGGGTCGCCCCTCGTCATTGTAGAGGCGGACGATGTCCTTGCGGCGGTCGCCATTGAGGTCAGCTTCGCGACAGACCAGAACCAGGCGGGCCAAGCTGCCCTCGCCCATGGTCTTGAAGAGCTTCCGGACGTCTGGTGTGTTGTCGCCGGAGGTGTCGTACTCGCTCACCTCATAGCCCGGCCCATTCGGCATGCAGCGGCCTGCGTCCGCGACCTCGCCACCGCTCGATGTTTCGGTGGGGCCTGCGCCCGGGCTGGTCACCGGATCGGCTGACTTCGCACCGCAGCCCATCAGGGCAAGACTCACTAGAAAAGGAAATAAGTGTTTCATAACAGGCTCCTCCCGAGGAGCGTCGCAAGCTCCGCAGGGGTGACGCTCTCGCACCGGAGCGCGTCGTCTGCGGGACCTAGACTCTGTAGAGGCATCTCGTGACTACGGTCGGGCTCTCCGTCCAGATTGTCATCGTATTGCGTCAGTACGAGCTTTCCGTTCCGGAACGAATCCCACTTGTCGACCCGCCCATCGTTGTTCTCGTCGTACTCTGCCTCGATCATGACCCCTTGCGTGTAGGTCTCCCAAACGTCGGCCTTGCCGTCCCGCTGGCTATCCCGCTCGGCTCTTACGACCCAACCGCCGCTACACCATAGCCAGGTATCAATGGTGTTATCAAAATTCGTGTCGAGCTCTTTGCGGACGAGCTCGCCGTCACTGTAAAAGGAGAGTTGGTCGAGGCGGCCGTCGAAGTCGAAGTCGTGGCGCTCCTGAGCGACCCGCACCCCGTCGTCTTCGTAGAAGCGTTCCACATCGAATTTGCCGTCGAAGTTCATGTCTGCACGCGTGCAGTAGGTACGCCCGCCGCGCGTCACGTGTTCAATATCCGAACGCCCGTCTTCGTTAACATCGGTCGCTGTGACCCGATTGCCTGCGCACGCGCCGCCTTCGCCCTTTGAGCCGTCGGGCAGCGTCGTCGCGCTCGTCTCGCCCTTCTTGCAGGCCCCCATCGAGAGGCACACCAACGCGGTGAGCCAAACCCATCCATGCGCGAAATTGCTCATGTTTGCGGTCACTTCGTGAAGTCCCCCTGGACCTGAACTTCCATAAGAATAGGGCTGATCCGCTCCCTCAGGCAAGTCCAACGGCGCCCAGATTGACAATATATATGGTGCCATGTAGCTTCATGCCACTTTCTGAGGTCCGAATGGCGCGCAAAAAGATCTCGACCACCGTCTACATCACCCCCGAGCAGAACGAACGCCTCAAGCTCCTGCATGAGCGCACGAAAGTGCCCGTGGCGGTGTACATCCGCGAAGGCATCGATCTCGTTCTCGACCGCCATCAAGACGAGCTTCCGGGCCAGATGACGCTCGAAGCAGCCCCCGCGAAAAAAGCGTAAGTACGCCACGTTGCTGTAGGCAGGGCGCAAGGCTAGACCGGTCGCACTTTGGCGCAAGATCTCGGGCACATTCGGAACTTCTGCATCATCGCGCACATCGACCACGGCAAGAGCACCCTTGCCGACCGGATTCTCGATGTGACGGGGGCGGTCACCGCGCGCGAGCAGAAGTCGCAGCTCCTCGACCGGATGGATCTCGAGCAGGAACGCGGCATCACGATCAAGGCGCAGGGCGTCCGACTCCCGTTCAAGGCCGCAAACGGGGTGACGTATCAACTGAACCTCATCGACACCCCTGGCCACGTGGATTTCAGCTACGAGGTCTCACGCTCACTTGCCGCGTGTGATGGCGCTCTGCTGGTCGTCGACGCCACCCAGGGCGTCGAGGCGCAGACGCTCGCCAACGTCTACCTGGCGGTCGAGAACGACCTCGAGATCATCCCGGTCTTCAACAAGGTCGATCTACCGAGCGCCGACGTAGAGGGCGTGAAGCGAGAGGTCGAAGACGTCGTAGGACTCGACTGCTCGGAGCTGCTCGCCTGCAGCGCCAAAACGGGCCAAGGCGTTCGGGAGATCCTCGAAGCCGTCGTCGAGCGCATCCCACCGCCCACGACCGAGGACATCGGCACGCTCCGCGCGCTCATCTTCGACAGTTGGTACGACAGCTACCGCGGCGCGGTCTGCATGGTGCGCATCAAGGACGGCACGGTCCGCAAGGGTGACAAGGTGCGTCTGATGGCGACCGGTGCGGAGTACGAGGTCACCGAGCTCGGCGTGTACACCCCGTTCCAAAAGGAGCTCGACCACCTCGGGCCGGGCGAGGTCGGCTACCTCGCCGCCAGCATCAAGTCGCTGCAAGACGCCAAGGTCGGCGACACCATCACTCTCGCAAACAAGCGCGCGGAGCAAGCGCTCGCGGGGTTCAAAGAGGTGAAGCCGATGGTGTTCTGCGGGATCTTCCCGACGGACAGCGACCAGTACACCGAGCTTCGCGACGCGCTCGAGAAGCTGAACCTCAACGATGCGGCGTTCATGTTCGAGCCGGAGACTTCGGACGCGCTCGGCTTTGGCTTTCGCTGCGGCTTTCTCGGGCTGCTCCACATGGAGATCATCCAGGAGCGGCTCGAACGCGAGTACAACATCGGCCTGATCACCACGGCGCCGAGCGTGGTCTACAAGGTGCACACCGAGCAAGAGACGATCGAGATCGACAACCCCTCCCAGATCCCCGACGGCCGCGTGCGCATCGAGGAGCCGTACTTCACCGTGTCGATTCACGTCCCGGCAGAGTTCGTGGGCGCGGTCATCAGGCTTTGTCAGGATCGACGAGGCGAGCAGCAGGGCATCCAATACGCGTCGACCGACCGCGTCATCATCACGTATCTGATGCCGCTCGCCGAAGTTCTGTTCGACTTCTTCGACAAGCTGAAGAGCGCTACCAAAGGCTACGCGTCGATGGATTACGAGCTGGCCGGCTACCGCGAGAACCCGCTCGTTCGCCTGGACATGCTTTTGAACAACAACAAAGTCGACGCGCTGAGCGCCGTCGTCCACAAGGACAAGGCCTACTATCTGGGCCGCGCGCTCGCCGCCAAGCTGAAGAAGATCGTTCCCCAGCAGCAGTACGAGGTCGCAATCCAAGCCGCGATCGGCTCGAAGATCATCTCACGCGAAACCGTCCGCGCCCTGCGAAAGGACGTCACCGCAAAGTGCTACGGCGGCGATATCTCCCGAAAGCGCAAGCTCCTCGAGAAGCAAAAAGAGGGCAAGAAGCGCATGAAAGCGGTGGGAAGCGTAGAGATCCCGCAAGACGCCTTCCACGCGATCTTGAAGATCGACGAGTGAGCTCTTGTTGCTGGCTTGGGGGCGGAGGGGTGTGCTGCGTACCTGGTGTGGTTCAGTAGAATCCACCCACCCCCACCCGTAATCCTCCCTCCGCACCCTGCGCTGCGCTTGGGCTTGGCGGCGCATATGCGCCGGGCTTCGCCCTGCGGGCTCGCGCTCCCGCCGGGGGGTGGGTGGGTGGCTACAAACCAGATGTGTTTGCGATCTGGACTTCGAACTCTTCTGTGACTTCCACCGTGTCGACGCCTTCCGGCGTCTTCACAAGAATGCGATCCTCGCCCTTCCCGTTCGCCGACGCGTCGGACTCGAGGGCGTCGAGGTCGAGGATGATCTGGCCATCTGCCTGCGCCATCATGGTCTCGACCGAGATCTCGATGCCCTCGTCGGGGAACTCGATGGTCTGCGGCACGGCCATCTGCTGCACGGTCACGTTGAGCATGATCTCGTCACCCGCATGATCGACCAGCGTATAGGTGTTGACTTGCTGAACTTTGAACCCGTACGCGCGAATCTCTTTTCGGGTCTCCCAGCGCGCACCGAGTCCCACCTTCTCTTCGGGAAGCCGCACGCGGGTCAGCGTCTCGCGCGTGTTGACGACCATGCGGAGGAGTCGAATCGGCACGTCTGAGCGCTTGGTTCGTTCGTTGAGCTCGCCGGATAGCATGTTGCCACGATCGTCGATCTCCACCCATCCGCCGATGTCCTTGGCAACCGCCGCTCCGTCCCGAAGCTCCTGAGCAAGTTGTTCGTCGAAGCCCTTCGGGATGAGCGCTTCCGACTTCACGACATCGACCTTGAACTTCACTCCGCGCTCGGTGGGCTGGGCAGGACCGGACACGATGTCGAGCCGTAGCCCCGGAAGCAACGTGATGGCAGCCTGGTCGGAGCTCGTCGCCAGTGTAGCAACCTTGAAAGTGCTCGAAGAAGCGGTCGTCGTTCCTCCGGGGATGTTGTAGCGAAGACGCGAGCGGGGCCGATCGCCCTTGTCCAACACCCGAATCCCACTGTTGTCGTGCGCGCTCGCGTCCGCCGCGGTCTCCGACTTCTTGCAGCTACTGAGCGCTAGAAGCGCGCAAGCGCAGACCAAGCCGCGCAACATCAAGTGCCTGTTCATTTCCCCTACTCCTCTATGAAGACCGTGTTCCAATCGTCCTTCATCGAAACGACGACCCATCCGGCGCCGCTGGCCGCATCGAGAGCGCGATCCAGCGTTCCCACGGTGCTGTCGCGATCGTACGCGTATTCGCGCTCCGCGTCATCATGGTGAAGCAGCAAGCCGAGCCGCGCGCCTTCGCTACCGAGCGTCGTGTACTCCAGCATCTCGAAGTCACCATCCGAGTTTCCAAACGCCAGGATCGGCCTGCGGCCAATGCGCCTGTGAATGCCAACCGGCTTGCCACCTTTGTCATCGACGAAAGCGACTTCCGGCAATCGCAGCAGCGACGGCCTGCCGCCTTGAACTTCGTAGCGGGTCGCGATGGACGAGCCGATCACGCGTTCGGGCGGGATGCCATAGGTGGGTTGGGCGAAGGTGCGCAGGAACTCCACGCTGCCGCCCGAAACGATGAACGTGCTGAACCCCTTGGCCTCGAGGTAGCGGAGCAGCTCGATCTGGGGCTGGTACACCAGCTCGGTGTAGGGCTTGTCGAGCTCCGGATGCCGCGCATCGCGGATCCACTCGGAGGCGATCGTGTGGAACAGCGTGGCGCTCATGCCCGTGTGCGAAGCGATCAAGACCTCGAGCAGACCACGACTACCGGCAGCGACGAGGCCATCGCGGTCGCCCTCGATGACCGCGCGAAAAGGCTCTTGCGTCTTCCACTCCGGGTGCACCTCGGCGAGGCTCCTCACGCGATCGAGCGCAAAGAGCAGCTCTCCATAGGCTGGCTTTTCGATCCAAAGCGTGCCGTCGTTGTCGAACGTGGCGACTCTCGCGTCGGGCTCGACGTAGTTCGGGCCGTCGGGGTCGGTCACCGCGTCGACGAACGCGATGATCTTCGCCTTGGCCGCCGTGTCGTTCCATGACGGAAGAGGATCGACCGCGGCCTCGACCTCGTCGCCCGCGCTTGGCTCCTGAGATGTTGGCGGTTCGGACTTCGCGCATCCGAGCGCGAACAATGCCATCGCAATCAGGGGCATCCACCGGACATCGGTTCGAGTGAAACTCATGGCGCGAAATGTAAGTGGCTCTGTCAGGGCCGTCCAGCCCGCAGATCGGGCTTTTTCACCCTCGCGCGTCGAGCACCGCGAGGAAAGTGCTTGGCTCGGGCCGGACCCGGTAGTTGTCAGTCAGATCCGCGAATAGGATGGTGCGCTCAGGGTCGACGATGACGACGGTCGGGAGAACGCTCTCGGGCTCGTACCCGAGCGGCTCCATCATGAACGGCACCCCACCGACGTGCTCGATCCCGAGCTTTCGCGCTGCGCGATTGTCGACGTCGACGCAGAAGCGAATCGGAACGTCGAAACGCTCGGCCAAGGCCTTGGTGTGCTTCTCCGATTGCGGACTAATCAGAAATATCTCGACGCCACGCGCTTCGAGCTCGCGATACTGCTCCGAGATCTCTCTCACCTGCGCCATGCAGAGGGGACACCAGTTTCCGCGAATGAACATGTAGAGCCCGTGTTTCCCTCGGGTCGGCGTGACCCCCCTGCCCTCCGCATCGACGAGCCCGAGGTCCGGAAGCTTGCCGCCGACCCGGATCGATGAGGCCGAGCGATCGAGGACGGAGTACCAGTAGACGTAGATGAAGGCGGGGATGAGTCCTACACCGAGGGCGAGCCAGCTCGCGGGGGACTCGAAGTAGACGAGCGCGAGGCCGGTGCCGACCACCGACGCGACCAAGATCGGATACTCGTTGCGCGACGTGCGCGCCCGCTTGATGACCACGAGCGACAGCATGAAGATCACGAGCGGCGCAATGGCCACGATCGCGCCCACCCAAGCAAGGCTCACGCGCCCCGCCCGCGCCTGCTCCCAAACGCCGCAACCGACGACGATGGAGCCGATGATGAGGTACGGAATTGGGAAGTAGCGCTTGAGGCGGGCCAAGGGGTTGCACAGGGAACGCGCGAGCTACGCGAAAGTTACGCAGCCGCGTGCGGCAGCCTCGCGCGCTTAAAAAGGGTCGCCCGGTCGTTGGAGGGGGGGGAGACACGACCGGGCGGGGATGCCGCTGGACTTATTGGGGGGGTTCCAGCGGCGAAGTTTTTTGTTTTTTCAAATCGGGAACGGCTACGTCCCCATGGATTAAACGGTAGACAGTCAGACTGGAACCGTCAATGGCAGCTAGTCCGTTGAGGTGAATTTTCCCGTGTATTCCCTCACAGATCTGTTCGAAAGGAGATGCCAGGCCGCGGCGCCCACCGCACTGCCGAGTAGGTCCGCCACGACGTCGGCAAGCTCAGGGGAACGGCCCGGCACGAGCGCCTGATGAATCTCGTCAGAGAGTCCCCAGAGCGCCGAGACGAAAACTGCGAAGACGGCGGTCCGCCAGACCGCAGCCGACGGCCAGGTGAGCGATGACGCCCGAGCACAAAGCCACCCGAGGACGCCGTACTCGACGAAATGGATCGCCTTGTCGCGAAAGGGCAAGTAGCGCACCCCAGGCACTTGCACCGCGAACGAGGAGATCACGAAGATGAGCGCCATGTAGAGGAGCGCAAAGCGCCATGGGCGAAGCCGCTCTCTCATGTACGCCCCACTCAGGACGCGCCTCCCGTATCGATCACGGAAAGACGGGTCCGGCGCGCGGGCGCCTGACGCCCCTCAGCGCCGACCATGTAGCCGGACAAGCTGTGTCGGAACGGCTCGTCGATCGTAGCGGTCACGAGCTCGCCGGTCGGATCGTATCCCTCCGGCGCGATGAGGTGCACGATTTCGTTGCGTTCACTGCGACCGGAGAAGCGTCCAGTATCACCGGGCGAGGGTCCTTCGACGAGCACGCTTAGATCCTGCCCGACCAAGGAATGCAAGTGCGCTTGCTGCTGCGTCTCGACGAGCGCGAACAAGCGAGCCAATCGCTCGTCCTTCACCTCTTCGGGAACTCCATCACCGAGCTTCAGCGCGGGCGTATATGGACGCGGCGAATACTTGAAACCGAAAGCGGCGACGAAGCCGACACGGCGAACGAGCGCGAGCGTCTGCTCGAAGTCATCGTCGGTTTCGCCTGGAAAGCCGACGATGAAGTCCGCCGACAGCGTCAGCCCGGGCTTGGCGCGCTTGAGTGCATCGGTGCGCGCGACGTATTCCGCGACGGTGTAGCGCCGGGCCATCCTGCGAAGCAGGCGGTCGGACCCGGACTGCACGGGTAGGTGTACGTGCGCAGGCAGCACGTCGAGCTCTGCATGGGCGGCGATGAGCGCCGGCGTGATGTGCCGCGGGTGAGGCGACGTGTAGCGAAGACGCAAGAGCTCCGGAACCTCTCGCGCGATCCGCCGGAGGAGCCCTGCGAACTGAGAGCTCGACGCCGCCAACTTGGATTCGGCCTTGGCGGCCTCCGCAGCCTCGCCGGGCTCGTGCCACGAGTTGACCGTTTGTCCGAGCAGCGTCACCTCGCGCACCCCGCCCGCGACCAGGCCTGCGATCTCTTCGACGATCTCGTCCGCAGGCCGATAGCGCTCCGACCCGCGGGTATAAGGAACGATACAGAAGGTGCACCGCTCGTCGCAGCCCTTCATGACCGTGACGTAGGCCGTGACCTCACGCCGGTCGGCATGGGGCTTTGCCCGGAGGAATTGGGGGTCATCCATATCGAACTGGGTTCGGGTCACCGGAGGTGCCCCCTGCTCGACCGCCCGAATCAGCGCCGGAAGCTCTGGGATGTTGTCCGGCCCGAGCACGATGTCGACAAACGGCGCCTTCTTGAGCAGGCGCTCGCCCTCTTGCTGCGCGACGCATCCCGCGACGGCCAACACCGTGCCCCTTCGACCCTCCTTGAAGGGCCGAAACGTCCCAAGAAGGCTCATGAGCTTGTGCTCGGCCTTCTCGCGGACGCTGCAAGTGTTGACGATGAGCAAATCGGCCATCCCGGGCTCCGTGGCCTCCCGGTAGCCACTGCCGCGCAGGACCTCCTCGATGCGACGGGAGTCGTGGACGTTCATCTGGCATCCGAAGGTCTGGACGAAGTACTGCTTCATGGCGTCGCGGCGATAGCCTTAGCAGCCTATCCGCACCGCCGCCAAACGGCCGAAATCACGCCGTTCGCTGGCGGAATGAGGGCGCAACGCGCTACAAGCTCTAGGTAGATGGGCGGCCGGCGATGCATCTGGCTCCTGCTCCTTATTGCGAGCGGGTGCAAGACGATCCCAGAGGATGCATACGGCATCGATCGGATCCGTTTCACCGGTATGGAGCAGCTCGACGACGAGGCTCTGCGTGCGTGCATGGCGTCCCAGGAGCGCGACCGCGTCACCATCGCGTTTGGTACGAGCCCGGACCGCGAATGCGGGGTGCCGCCCTTCGACGGGAAGCGACTCTCCTTCGACTTGTGGAGGAAGCTCCGCAAGGGATGGCCGACCCTCGATTCCGCCGTATTCGATCGTGACATCGACCGGATAGAACGCTGGTACCAGGCTCGGGGCTACTACGACGCAGCGGTCGTGAGCACCGAGTTCGACCCGCCGTCCGCAGCAGGCGATGACCGCATCGTGACGACAACGCCCGGAGAGGCGCCGTGTACCCGAGAGGGCGAGGGCGAAGGGTGCAAGCTCTCGATCGGGATCGAGATCGAAGAAGGCCTGCCCGTCGAGGTGCGTTCGATTCGAGTGAGCGGGCAAGAGAGCCTGGGCGACAGCGACCGTAAGGAAATCGAAGAAGCCGTGCACCTGGAGATCGGCGAAGCCTTCGACGAATCGCTCTACGAACGGAGCAAGCGCGATATTCGCCGTCGGCTTCGAAGCGCGAGCTATGCGTGTGGCCGGGCGTCGGGTCGGGTGGAGATCGACCGCGAAGCAAGAGAGGCCTTCGTCGAGATCTTCGTAGAGCCCGGGCCTGCGTCGAAGCTCGGCGAGATCACGGTCACCGGGTACCAGGACCTCCCGGCCAAGACCATCCTCGACGTTGCGGACTTGCACACCGGGGACACGTACAGCTCGGACGCGGTGGCGGAAGCCCAGCGCGCGGTCTACGCGCTTGGGGCCTTGGCGTCGGTGAACGCCATCGAGACCTCGAGGCTCGACGCGGAGGAGCAATGCACCGGAGTGGTCGATATCGACATCGAGGTCGAGCCGGGGCGTCAGATTCGCTGGGGCATCGGCGCGGGCATTCAGAGCGGCAACATCAACACATTGACGCTCGAACAGGACACTCGAATCTCCGACGTCCACCTATTCGGTCTCTTCGAGCATAGGAATTTCATCACCGGCTTTCGGAAGCTTCGTATCGAGGACCGTCCGAAAATCGTCGCCCCCGACCCTTTCTTCCGTTTCAATCGAGGATTCATCTTCGGAAATGAGATCCGAATCGCGTATCGGCGGCCCGCGTTCCTCGAACCCCGCACGACTTCGGCGATCGAGTTCCGCCACGATTGGGGCCCAGACCCCTTCGAGCTCTTCCGCCGCAACGATTTGCAGATTCGCGGCAATCTCTCGCGCCCGTTCTTCGACGGACGCTTGCTCCTCGTCGGCGGCCTGAACTACGACGCGTACCTGGTGGTCGACCGCGATCCGCGATTCCCCACGAGCTACCAGATCGTCTTCTTCGACGAGACCGTCATCGTCGATCTCAGAGACGACTCTCGCGCCCCGCGCGCTGGGTTCTACTTCCGCGCGAGCAGCCAGCAGTCGCCGGCCAAGCTCAAGCGGTCGTGGCAGTACATCCGCGTATCGCCCGAAGTCCGTGGCTACGCGCCGCTGCCGCTCTCCTCGACGCTCGCTTTTCGCTTCGGCATGGGCGCAATGTTCATCTTCTCGCGGGACACCGAGCGGCTGGACCTCATCGGCCAAGAGCTCGGCCCCCAGAACTATCGCCTGCGTTCAGGCGGTCCAACGACTCATCGCGGCTTCTTCGGTGGTTTCTTGGGCGACCCGGGCAGTCTCGACTCCCTCAACCGAGAGGGCCAGGACGCGCGAAACGATGGCGGTCTCAGGAAGTGGGAAGCGGGTGTCGAGTGGCGCGTGCCGATCACGCAGGCGTTCGCGACGGCGCTCTTCATGGATTTCGGCGACGTGAACCGAGGATCGGTTTGGCGCTTCAACCACATCCATGCTGCCGCCGGTTTCGGGTTTCGGTATCGCACGCCCGTCGGACCGATCCGTCTGGACTTCGGCTTCCTGATCCCCGGCATGCAAGTCGTCAACGGAGCGGCGCCCCCGAACGCCTACAACATCTTCCGCTTCATCCGAGGCGGCGTGCCAGGAGCCATCCACTTCACGATCGGTGAGGCGTTCTGATGCGGTGGCTATATCGGCTGTTCAGTTGGTTCCTCGGGTGGCCCCTCTTGGCGATCTTGTCGCTCCTCGCGAGTGCACTTTTCCACGTGGACACTGATCTCGGGCGGCGACTAGGCCGGGACATCCTCAACGAGTTCGTTTCGGATCTGATGGATGGCACCATGCACGCCGGCTACATTGAGCAGCTTCGTCTTTGGCGCACGGTGGTCAAAGACACCTTCGTGTACGACCCAGATGGTCGCGCCATCATATACGGCGAGACCGTGGAGCTCGGCATCGACCCGATCGCTGGGCTACGAGGGAAGCTGCGTTTCTACTACGCTCAGTTGACGAACGGGTGGGTCGACCTCGTCGACGATGGCGAGGGCGCGCCGACGTTCCTGGCGGCGTTCGAGCCCGCTGACAAGTCCCCGACGGTCGGCGAGCCGTTCCACGCGATCGTCGACAACATGGACATTCGCAATCTGGAGGTCACCGGGGAATTGCTCGGCCTTCAGGGCCTGCGCATCGTCGACCTCGATACGAAGGGTCGGATGGAGTTCCATTGGATCACCGACATCGAGGTATGGTCCGCGGACGGACGCATCGTCAGCCCGTTCCCCTTCGACGCGACGATCGACAACATCGTGGGCACGGTGCACACCGACGCGAGGGGAACCCAGGTCACAGGAGAGGCGAGCAGGGACGACGAGCACATGACCGCGGAGCTCGTGTATCGGCCGAGTGAGGGCGCCGCGCCAGAAGATCCATACGACCTGGACCTCTTCGTGCGCCTCGAGCCGGTCAGTGGACCAACCCTCCACGACGTCGGCTTCGATTGGGCGGACTCCCTCAAGGGCGAGGCGAGCGGCTGGGTACGGCTTTGGGGCCCCGAAGGCAACTATCGACTTCAAGCGGACCTCGACACCGCCGGGGGCAAGGCGCGCGTCAAGGGAGAGCTTCCAAGCGAAGGCGTCACTCGTATCGAGATCGTCAGTCCACGCATGAAGCTCGACGAGCTCCTGGGGGGGGCGCCCGCCGTTGAAGCCAACGGCAAGCTCGAGCTGAGTACGGACCCAAAGAACGAAGACGTGCTCGCCGTCGCCATCGAGACCGACGGGTTCGCCTACGAGCCTTTCTACATTCCCCCGTTCGTCGCGAAGCTCCGCTCGCGTGAGGACGGTCTCGACATCGATTCCGTGAAGGCTGAGTACTCAGGCGGCAACCTCTACATGAACGGACACGTCGAATACAAGGGCATCACCGAGATTCACGCGTGGGGAGAAATCCCCGCGGTCAGCGAAGATCCGAACTTCCAACAGTTTGCCGAAGGGATCTCAGGCGACGCCGAGTTCGACGTCCGCATCCGACAGACAGTGCGGGGCGACTTCGAAACGAAGGGCCGGGTGCGGTTCGACGACTTCGACTACGGCGCTATCCGCGCGCACTTCCTAATTCTCGAGGGACGCGTCTGGGGGGACCCACTAGCACCGAAGGTCGACCTCGAGCTGGACGGAGCCGCGGTTCGTGTCGCGGGCTACCCAATCGGCAATGGCCAGGCCATCCTCACGGGTGGCCCCAGGGAATACACCGCGACAGGCGAGTTCTCGGCGCCGGGCGACCGGCACGCGGAGTTCCAAGCGCGAGTCGAAGCAGACGACAACGTCTACCAACTCAACGTAGACACGATCGAGCTCGCGGTGAGCGAGCTCTCGTGGCGCGGCTCCGTCAACAACCTGATCCTAAACGTCGACAAGGGCGTGTCCTTCGACCGGATCCTCATGGGTCGGGGCTCACAGCGTCTCGAGGCCAAGGGAGAATGGCTCTTCAACGGCCCGGACGACATCCAAGCGGACCTCGAAGACTTCGACCTGGCCGTCCTGAAAATCCTGTACCCGGAGGAAGCGTTCGACTTCGAAGGCAGCGTCGATTTGCACTTCGAGTTCCGCGGTGATCTCGACAAAGAACCGACCATCGTGGCGGAAGGCACCCTGACGAATGCGACTCTCTGGGAGATCGCACCGGTCAACGCAGCGTACCTTCTCCGCTACGACGACGGAGTGCTCGACGCCGATGCTCAGGTCGACATGGCGGGCCGCGGCAACTTCACGTTTAGCACTTCCGGCTTCATAGAACCGATGCCGGGAGGGGTCGGTCCGTCGCTACGCGAGGGCGTGTACAAGACCACGCTCAGTACCGGAGCGATGGACCTGACCTTGCTCGAGCTCCTCCTCGGTGAAGACATGCCGGACGTGGAGGGCTTTGCCGATGCCAGCATCCGGTTCTCCGGTCCGATCGACGCACCATCATTCACGGGCAACATCCAGGTCCCAGGGCTGATCGTAGGCGGGTGGGGGCCGACCGAGCTCGGCTCTCGGTTCCGCTACGAGTACGGCGTACTGCTCGCACAGCTGCGCCTCGGAGACGAAGAAGGCGAGCTCTTCGAGGGCGAGGGCAGCTTGCTGGTCGACCTGGTCCACCTCGTGCAAAAGCCCGAAGAAACAATCGAAGCTCTTGCCACTTCACCCTGGCGGCTGTCGATGAGGGTGCCACCAAGGCGCCTAAGCGCGTTTCCGAAGTACCTCGGCGAGCGGTTTGTGCCTGATGCAAACCGACTGCGGGTGGCGGCGAGCGCTACGATCGCTGGCGGCGCCTTCCGAAGCCGCGGCGACCTTCACGCGAGCCTCGACTGGCTCTCGGACACGTCGGAGGGGCTCTGCGGAGGCGATTCCAACCCGCGAGCTACCATCCGAGCGCAGCTCGTCGACGGGTTGACTCAACTCGCCATGGATGGCGTCGTCGGAGACGCCAAGGTGCTCGACGTCGAGGCCTCCGCCGAGACGCCGATCGACGATTGGCTCAAGGCTGCGGAGATACCGAGTTGGCCGGTAACCCGGGTCAGCGCCGACTTTTACGACGCACCGACCGAGAACATCCCCTACCTCTGCCGCTACGCTGCGGGCACGCTCAAGGCGAAGCTGAGGGCCAAGGGCTTGTTCGGGGACGACCCGGAGCTTTCGTTCTCCATGGACTCCGACGATCTGCGGGCGCGCCGAATCGAGCCCGCGCGGAGAACCGCCATGGTGAGCACGATCCTCGAGACCCCGTCCGTCAAGAATCGGATCGTCGGATCCTACGCCGATGGGGTTGGCGAGCTCGGCCTCGACATGGAGTGGTGGAACGGAGGCTCGACCACAATCGAAGGCCGAGTGCCACTCTTGTGGGACACCAAACACCCGATTCCAGAGCTCGCGAAGCGGGGCGAGCTTTCGGGCCGCGCCAACTTCGACCGCATGCCCCTGCAAGCCGTGCTCGCCTGGATCGCCGGAGTCGTCAACGTCGAGGGCATCTTGCAGGGCAGCGTGAGCGCGCAGGGGTCCGTCAACAAGCCCAATTTGGTTGGAAGCGTCGAGCTCTCCGATGGCCGTGTGGATCTGCAAAGCGTCGGCCAAACACTAGAAGACGTGAGCGGTCGCGCCATCTTCGATGAAGACGGGGTGGCGATCGCCGACCTCAAGGCCACCGACACCAACGGTAGCGCCAAGGTGAACGGACGGGTGATCGTCGAGGGCCTAAGCGTCAAGAAGGCCGACTTCGAGGTGGACGCCGCCGAGTTTCCGCTCCGGCAGGAGGGCTCTATCGTCGCCCGCGTCGATGGCACGGCGCGAACGATTGCCGACTTCCGCGACGAAGGGGTCGAGGGCGAGGTTCGCCTCAAATCGTTGACCATCGACATCCCCGAGAGCTCCGCAACACCGCAGGACCTCGCCCCGCACCCTGAGGTTTTCCTCATCGGTGAGTCGTACGAGGCCGTCCGAAAGCCACCGGCCTATCCGATACATCTCAAACTGCGCTCGGAGGATCGGATCGTCGTCATGAGCCGCGACCAGGGTTTCTCCGTCGAGGCAACCGCCAACCTCGACACGACGATCGCAGACGAGCTGCTCGTGAGAGGTGCCGTAAATCTGCACAGCGGCAACTTCCGAGTCTTCGGCAAGCGCTTCGAGGTGCGCTCGGGCAGCATGATATTCGACGGAGACAAAGAGATGGACGCGAAGGTGGATCTCGTCGCGCGCCACTCGCTTCGCGGGAGCAACGACACCATCACCGTCGCCGTGTCCGGCCGACTGAGCAACCCCGTCATCGAGTTCAGCTCGAGTGCCCCTACAAACAGTGAGGCCGAGGTCATCGCCCTACTCGTGACGGGCAGCACCCGCCAGCAACGAGGGGCCGGACCGAGCGCTGCTCAGGCTTCGCAAGAAACCAGCAACTTCCTCACGGGAGTCGCAGCCGGCCTCGCGTCGGCTTCACTCCAGTCGCAGTTCGGCGGTTTTGCTCCCACCTTCGGCATCCAGCAGGGGCAGGCCTCCGCGGACGACGTCGAAAGCGACACCGCGGTCCAGGTCGGCTTCAACGTCGACAGTGTGCTTCCCGACAACATCCCGATTCGAGGCCTTTACGTCGAAGGTCAGTTCGTCGCGCGGCGGGCAGAGGGCGGCCCAAACACCACCGGCCAGGCGCAGCGGCCCGGATTTTTGATCGAGGCTCTCTGGCCTCTAAACTTCGTAACGACAGGCACGTTTGCTCCACCATCGAACTGGAGTATCGACGTCACTTGGGAGCCCTGAGGCCAACATGACACGCAAGCTATTTGGAACCGACGGCATTCGCGGCCTTGCCAACCGCGGCGACATGACACCGGAGGTCGCGTTTCGCATCGGCGCGGCGATCGCCTACCAGGCCGGCAAACGCGTCAAGCACGTGCCGCGCATCGTCGTTGGAAAAGACACGCGGCTCTCCGGCTATCTTTTCGAGACCGCCGTGGCTTCCGGCATCTGCGCGCTCGGCGGCGAGGTTCTCTTGTCGGGACCGCTTCCGACGCCAGCCATCGCCCATCTCACCACGAGCATGCGGGCCGACGCTGGCTTCGTGATCAGCGCGTCACACAACCCGTATCAAGACAATGGCATCAAGATCTTCGGCCCGGACGGATTCAAGCTCCCCGATGCCGTCGAGCACGAGATCGAAGAGCTCGTCTTTGGTTCGGAGCTCGATTCAAAGCGCCCTACCGGCACTCGGGTTGGCCGTGCGGAGCGCCTCGACGACGCGCCGGGAAGGTACGTTGCGTTCGTCAAGGCATCGTTCCCCGACGAGCTCACGCTCGAAGGAGTCCGGATCGTGATCGACGCGGCCCACGGCGCCGCATACCGCACCGCACCTCTCGTCTTTTCCGAGCTCGGGGCGACGACGCATGCGATCGGGGTTCGACCCAACGGCAAGAACATCAACCAGAAAGTTGGGGCCCTTCACCCCGAGAACTGTGCGAGGGAAGTACGAAAGCGAGGCGCCGACCTCGGCATTGCGCTCGACGGCGACGCCGACCGCGTGATCATGATCGACGAGAAGGGCAACCAAATCGACGGCGACGTGATCATGGCCCTGTGCGGGACGCGGATGCTGCGAAACAAGCGTCTCCGGCGACGCACGCTCGTCGCCACCGTGATGAGCAACCTCGGCCTCGAGCGAGCGATCGAGAACGACAACGGAAAGCTGGTGCGCTGCAACGTTGGAGACCGCTACGTGGTCGAGACGATGCGAAAGCGGGGCTTCAACTTCGGCGGCGAGCAGTCCGGGCACCTCATCTTTCTCGACCATGCAACCACGGGGGATGGCTTGGTGGCGGCTATGCAAGTGCTCGCGATCTTGCGCCGTGAGCAGCGTCCGCTCTCCGAGCTTGCCGCCGAGGCAATGCAACGCGTTCCCCAAGTTCTCGTGAACGTCACGCTCCCCGGCAAGCGCCCACTCGACGAGCTGCCGAGGACCTCGCGAGCAATCGCCAGTGCGGAAAAGGCCCTCGGCAAGGACGGCAGGGTTCTGGTCCGCTGGAGTGGCACCGAACCGAAGCTCCGCGTGATGATCGAGGGCCCGAAGCAGGACCGCATCCAGGCCATGGCCAACGGCATCGCTGCCGAAGCCAAAAAGGAGTTCAAGACCGCGAAGTAGCCAGCCTCAGGGCGTCGGATCGGGCAGTAGCACGGTCACCGACGGCGGTTGGATCGACACCACTTCCAGCCCATCGGGCAGGCCGCGCAACTCCACGGGCACGGAGACAGACTTCTTGCTCACCAACGTGTCGCTGAGATTCACGATGGCGAGAACCGAGGCGGGGTTGAGGGCGTCGACGATCACCTGCGGGCCGCGAATCCGCGCGGCGACGGCGCGCGGACGAAGCGCACGGGGCACGACGCCTTCGGCGTCGACGCGGAGCGGCGAAAGCACACGCTCCTTCATCTTCAGTTGGACGCGAAGCGTCACGAGAACGGATTGCGCTTCGAAGTTGGTATTGGCCGGAGCCCCGACGAGCGGAATCTCGCGCTGGACGACGCCTTCCTCGAGAGCCGATACATCGACTTCCATGGACCTCACGGTACGCATCGCGTTGACGACGTCACTCGGTCCATCGACTTCGATCGTATCGGGAAAGACCTCTGCCTCTCCGGCCCACTCGAGGCCCACCGGGAGCTTGCCATCGAGAAACACCTCCACTGGCAGCTCGCGAACGGCGCGCGGCACCCACTTGAAGGTGAGCGAGGGCGGCACGACCTGGACGACCGCAACGCCCGTCGGCAGATCGAACATCTCTTTTTCGAAGTAGTAGCGCGACTCTTCGCGGGTCTTGAGCTTCACGTCGACGGGCGGCAGGTTCTCCTGACGAATCGCGTTGAGTCGAGCTCTACTGCCCTTGAGTCGCACGCGCACTCGGTCGGGCGTCTCGGTCACGAGAATCATGTCTGCGGCGTCGGCGGGCGGCCGAACGACGACGTCGATGTAGACGTTCCGCTCCATGTCCTCTGCGCCGTGGACGAGAGAGAACATGAGAATGGCGATGCCCACCGCGCTCGCCTTGAGCCCGAGATTGGAGGTGAAAAACAGACGACCAGCGTCGAGCGCGTCAACGACCCTGCTCATCAGGTTTCCTCGACCTTTTTGACCGTAATTACGGCGTCGGGGTTCTGAGAACGAGATATCTCTGGAGGCGCCAGAGTAGTGCGGCGATCGGATGCCTTTCGCCGGTTGGGCTTCGGCGCGTAGAACAAGCCGTAAAGCGCGTCGCGAAGCGAGGCGACGTCCAAATTGCGCACGATGTTCCCATCGAAGCAGAGCGAAATCGAGCCGCGCTCTTCGCTCACGACCACCACCACGGCGTCCGTCTCTTCCGTGATCCCGAGGCCCGCGCGATGCCGGGCCCCAAGCGAGCGGTCACCACCAGCCGAACCGGCCATGGGCAAGAAGACGCCGGCTTGCCAAATGCGGCCCTCGCGGACAACCACCGCGCCGTCGTGCATCGGGTTTTCGAAGCTCGGCACAAAGATGCTGTGCAGGAGCTCTTTGCTGACTGCCGCATCGACTTCGGTCCCCCGTTCGATGAACTCGTCGAGAGCGGCGCTCCGCTCGAACGCCATCAACGCGCCGATGCGTTTTTGTGCCAGCGTGCCCGCGGCTTTGATCACTTCTTCGATCGTCTGGGTTTCCTTGGCCGTCCGTTGTCCGCGAAGCAGTGGCCGCCTTCCCATCCGGGCCAACGCACGGCGGATATCGGATTGGAAAATGATGACGACGATCACTGCGAGATAGGCAAGAACCGAATCGAGAATGGTCGTGACGGTCACCAACCCGATGCGACGAGCAAACAAGTAGCCGACGAACACGAGACAGAGGCCAATCGCGATTTGCATCGCGCGCGTGCCACGCAGGATGACCAGCGCCCAATAGATGAGCACCGCAACGAGGCCGATGTCGAGGCAGTCGTGCAGCACTTCCCAGGGGCTTCGTTGGAAGAAGCCAATGAACCCGTCGCTGAGGTCGGTCGCAAAGCTGCTGAGCACTTCGATCATGGTGCTCCTCCGCCCCGCTTGAACACTGCTTCTGCGACCGCAGCGGCTTGCCTCATCACGGCCACGTCATGAACGCGCACCGCGTCCACACCTGCCGCGACGCACATCGCAACGGCAGCCGCCGTGCCGCCCAAGCGAGCGTCGGCAGGCGGCCGTCCTCCGCTTGGGTCGGGCGCGAGCTCAGCGATGAAAGATTTGCGCGAAGGCCCCACAAGTACACGGTATCCGGTCTTTCGAAAACGCCCAAGAGAACTTAGCAGTTCCGCCGACTGGCGCGCTGTCTTGGCGAATCCGAGTCCTGGATCGAGCCACACCGCGCGCTTCGGCACCCCAGCGCCTTCCACGCGTTCGGCGGCAGCAAGGAGCTCGTCCATGACGTCGGCAACCAAGTCCGTGTAGTCGGTATTGGGCGCGCGGACCTCGCCGCGGCCCCGGTTGTGCATGATCACGTAGTCGGCGCCGGCTGCGGCGGCTGCCTCGGCAAGCCCCGGGTGCTCTGCGCACCGGACGTCGTTGACGATCGTGGCGCCAGCCTGGAGCGACGCCACGGCGACCTCCGGTTTGACGGTGTCAACGGACACTCGCGCCCGGAGCTCACCCGTGAGTGCCTCGATCACGGGCACCACGCGTGCAATCTCCTCGGCGACCGACACCGGCTCAAAGCCCTCCCCGTACGCCTTTCCGGCCGGCCTCGACGACTCCCCTCCGACGTCGAGGACGCGGGCGCCTTCCGCCACCAGCCGACGGCCATGCTCGACGGCGGCTTGCGGATCCAAGTACTGACCGCCGTCGCTGAAGGAGTCTGGCGTCACGTTGAGGACGCCCCAAAGCTCGAGCATCGGGACCTCCGTCAACTACCCGGCGCTCGGGACCTCACGCGGGCGCGGCTGGAAAATCGCGCCCTTTCGTTTCTCTTCGCTCTCGCGGCGCTTCTCCGCGTAGGTCGGAATGCTCACGATGACGGGCGGCGGCAACTCCTTGCCGCTCATGATGGCCTCGATCTCCTCGCGGCCGAGGGTCTCGCGCTCGAGAAGAGCCTCGGCGATTGAGTCGAGCTTCTCGCGCTGCCCTTCGATGACGCTCTTCGCCCGGTCGTATTGGGCGCTGATGATGCTGCGCACCTCGTCGTCGATCTCCTTGGCTGTCTGCTCGGAGTAGTCCTTGTGGTAGGTCTGCCCGAGGAAGCCGGACTCCTCTTTTTCGACGTAGGAGAGCGGCCCAAGGGCGGTGCTCATGCCCCACTCGGTGACCATCGAACGCGCAAGCTGAGTTGCCTTCTTGAAGTCGTCCGCGGCTCCGGTAGTGAGCTGACCGAAGACCACCTCTTCGGCGAGACGCCCACCGAGCGCCATCGCAATCCGGTCGAGAATCCATTCGGCGCTGTAGCTCTGGCGGTCCTCCTCGGGGAGCGCCATCGTGAGCCCGAGCGCGGGGCCACGCGGGATGATCGTGACCTTGTGAATCGGGTCATGGTTCGGGAGCATCCAAGCCACGAGAGTGTGCCCGGCCTCGTGGTAGGCGGTTGTCTTGCGCTCGTGCTCGCTGATCACCATCGAGCGGCGTTCCGAGCCCATCATCACCTTGTCCTTGGCCATCTCGAAATCGGCCATGGAAACGAGATCCTTGTCTTGACGAGCCGCGAGGAGCGCTGCCTCGTTGACGAGGTTCTCGAGATCGGCGCCGGAAAAGCCGGGGGTACCGCGCGAGATGATGTCGAGTTGCACGTCGTCGCCAAGCGGAACCCGGCGGGTATGGACAGCGAGGATGCCCTGCCGACCATTCAAGTCCGGTCGGGGCACGATGATGCGACGGTCGAAGCGGCCCGGGCGAAGGATCGCCGGGTCGAGCACGTCAGGTCGGTTGGTCGCCGCGATGATGATGACACCCTCGCTCGACTCGAAGCCGTCCATCTCGACCAGAAGCTGGTTGAGCGTCTGCTCACGCTCGTCGTGCCCGCCACCGAGCCCAGAACCGCGATGGCGGCCGACTGCGTCGATCTCGTCGATGAAGATGATGCAAGGCGCGTGCTTCTTGCCCTGCTCGAAGAGATCGCGAACTCGCGAGGCGCCCACGCCCACGAACATCTCGACGAAGTCCGAACCGGAGATGCTGAAGAACGGCACGCCAGCCTCGCCCGCAATCGCGCGGGCCAAAAGGGTCTTGCCGGTTCCGGGGGCGCCCATGAGAAGGACGCCCTTCGGAATCCGCCCGCCGAGCCGCTGGAATTTCTTCGGGTCTTTGAGGAACGCGATGATCTCTTCGCAGTCGTCTTTGGCTTCATCGATGCCAGCCACGTCCTTGAACGTGACCTTGTTCTGCGACTCGTTGAGGAGCCGCGCACGCGATTTGCCAAAGCTCATCGCCTTGCCGCCTGAGGCTTGGAGTTGGCGCATGAAGAAGAGAAGGATGCCGACCAGGAAGATCATCGGGAGCCAGGTCACGAGAATGCTCGTCCAAAGGCTGTTCTGATCCTCAGGCATGTACTCGACGCTGACTTCGTTCTCGAGCAGCTGCTGATTGATCTGCTCGCCCATGATGCCGACGGTGACCTTCTCGTTGCGAGGGCCACGCTGCCCTGGCTCCGCGCTCTCGTCGACGGACTTGAGCCAGTAGGTGTACTCGCCGCTGTTCTCTTGCGGACGTATTTTGACCTTTTTGACGTTCCCCGCAGTGACGTCGGTGACGAACTCGCTGAAGGGCACACTTCGAGGCTGCTCCTCGCGTGCGACGAAGTTGAAGATCACGATGCACATCAGGATTACGAGAACCCAGAAGAGTAGTGTTTTTTGGCTTTGTTTCATTCGGTAAGTCGGGACGCAGGGCCGCGTAGTCGAGTTAGGCTGGGGCCCATGCCCCTCCTCTCTTTGTGAGGCCGCAACGCCTGCTTGGCAACCGCCTCCCCCGCCGGGGCTCAGGAACGATTGCTACGAGTTCTGCGATGATCACGATATTCCAACGAAAGCCCGCCACCTTCGCGACGAACAGACCATCCAGATCCTAGCAGCACCTCCCCCCGACCCGTAAGAAGTCGCCCGAGGTCGGTCAGATGGCTACGGCTGGGGGTTAAGCCGGTCTCCCGGGCGATCCAGCCTCGGAGCCAGCGGATCTGCACCGGCCCCGGAAGCCCGACGAGGGCCGCAATGGCGACCGAACGCTCCCCGGTTGGCGGAAGCTCGGGGGTGGCCGCCTCGAAGTACGCGTTGAGCTCGGCTGCTTCGTCGCTCAACGCGCTCAGATGCTCGACTACACGCGGGTCCTCCGAGAGGAGCACAGGCAACACCTCGTGGCGGATCCGGACCCGCTCGAACGCGCGCTGGTGGTTCGAGGGGTCCTGGACGAAGCCGAGCTGCCTCTCGGCAGCGTAGGCGAGGACGTCCGCCCGCCGGCAATCGATCAGAGGGCGAACGACGTGGTCGGCCCGTCGCGCTTCGATGCCGGTCAACCCTCGGATCCCCGCGCCTCGAAGAACTCGCGCAAGCACCGTTTCCGCTTGGTCGTCCTGCGTGTGACCCAGGGCGATCTGAGTCGCGGACTGAGTCGCGGCAATCTCATGGAGCTTCTCGTAGCGACGCTTGCGGGCGCGCGCTTGAATTGAGGCGCCATCGATGGGCACGTCGACGCGAGCGCCTACGAACGGCACCCCTAGCGCGGCAGCGAACGCGCCGACGCGCTCGACCTCGTCGGCGGACTCGGGACGAAGCCCATGGTCGATCGACGCTGCGCAGAGAGTGACCCCCAGCTCGTTCCGAAGGCAATGCAATACATGCAGAAGCGCTGTGGAATCCGGCCCACCCGAGCAGGCAACCAGCACGTGATCACCCGGCGAGAGCAAAGCTCGCTCTCGCACCGTCCGGCGCACCGTCGAGGTGATCATGTGGGGAACGCTAGAACACGCCAGAGGCGAGGGAAAGCCTCATCTCGGTGCGCTCCCGGAGCCCACCCATCGCCGCTGTTTCCGTGGTGGCGGGGGCGCGACGCGAGAACGACACCCCAGGCATCGATGCGGCGAAGCCGGAACGCGTCTTTCGAAGGAGCCCGGCTCCGGCTTCGGCTGTCTCGAATGCGCGTTGTTCCTTCTCACTACGGACCTCGATCTGCGGAGTTGGTTCCCATCGATCCTGCCGTTCTTGGCGCACGCCCTTCATGGTGACGAGGATGGCCGGCAGAACCCCCGCGAGCCCAACGACCAGCGCCGCGACCGAGCCTTTCTCACGCCCCGGCTTGTCGAGCGCAAAGTAGCCTGCAAGTGCGCCGCCTGTCGCGCCTACCACCGGGAACACCGTGAGCGCCCACACCTCGTTGAGGCCGGATACCGACGGAATGATCAGCCCGAGCTCCGCGCCGACGAGTCCGAGGCCAATGGTGCCCTTGGGCGGTGCCTCGACTTCGGCGAACGCGCTGGGGTCGACTTGCGCGGCGACCGAACGAACGGAAGCCGACAGCGTCATCACCGCCGCTACCGCAACCGCCCATACCAATCGTTTCCCGCTCAATGCCCCCTCCGGCAGTGTCTCCGGCCACTCTACCCGGAGCCCGAAATCGCGGCAACCACGGGACATCCCGACGCAATCATTCGCCTTGAAATCGCCCACTCGGCGGCCAAGAATCCCGCGATGCAGGATCGCGACTTCCAAGCCCTCCTCGTCGAGCAGGATGGGCATATCGTCACCCTGACCTTCAACAAGCCGGAGAAGAAAAACCCGCTCAGCCAGGAGCTGGTCAACGAGCTCCTGTGGGCCCTCGACGACGCCGAGGAAGATCCGGAGGTCCGGGTCATCGTCCTGACCGGGGCTGGCAACGCATTCAGCGCGGGGGCCGACTTGAAGGGTATGACGGCCGACCGGGGCAAGCTCGAGAAGAAGGGCGAGTTCGACGACCTCCTCCTTCGATTCGACAACCTCCAGAAGCCGGTGGTTGCGCGGATCCCCGGCTACGTGATGGGCGGCGCGATGGGAATCGTCGCTTGTTGCCACTTCGCGATCGCGTGCGAGAGCGCGATCTTGGCCACGCCGGAAATCAAGCGCGGCCTTTTCCCGATGATGATCACTGCCGTGCTCAGGCGGGTGATTCAACCCCGAGAGCTCATGAAGCTCATGCTGCTTGGCGATCGTATCTCGGCAGGGAAGGCCAAAGAGATCGGACTGCTCACCGAAGTCGTGCCCGACGACGAGCTCGATGCCCGAGTGGCGGAAATCGCGGGGCAGCTGGCGAAACAGTCTCCCACGGCGATGCGGATGGGACTCAACGCCGTCCACGCGCAGCGCGAAATGACCGCGGCGGAGGCACTCCCATTTCTCCGGGAGCAGCTCTACACCCTCTTGGCGAGCGAGGACGCCAAAGAGGGACTCCAAGCTTTCTTCCAGAAGCGTGAGCCCCAGTGGACGGGGCGCTAGTCGAGCACATCGTTCACGAGAAGCTCTACAGCCTGCCCGCCGATCCAATGGTCCGGCTGGATCTCGCCGACTAGGCGGAGATCTGCGTGCCCCTCGATTCTCGAAAAGAGGCCTGGAGCAAATGCGCGCAGCGAATCCTGCCCGACTCGAAGCTTGAGCTTCCCATGGGCACGCCCCTCGCCCACGCCCGTCGACTCGATCACGTGGGCGTCGAGCATGAACGTAGGCGCGCGATTTCCCTCACCAAACGGGCCAAGGCGCTGCAAGTCGTCGAGAGTGGGCACGCGAAATGCTCCGCCGATCGCAACGTCGACGTCGACGACGCCCGTTTGCTCGAAACTGCTTGCCGGGGCGGCGTCCGCGAAAGACGCGCGGAAAGCGCCCAGCGCGCTCTTGTCGAGCGACAGACCGGCCGCCGCACGGTGGCCGCCCCAGGCGTGAAGCTCAGACGAGCAGGACGAGAGCGCTCGGTACACATCGAAGTCCGCGGTGGTCCGAACGCTGCCATGACCTTGCTCGCCGTCGAAGGCGATGACCACGGCCGGGACGCCCAAGGCGTCGACTAATCGCGCCGCGGCGATCCCGACGACGCCACGATGCCAATCTCCGCTAGCGACGACGACCCCGTGCTCGGGCGAGTCACCGTACACCTCGAGTGCCTGGGAGAGCGCTTCCCGCGTGGCCTGGTCCGCGAGCGCCTTTCTCTCGTTGTTCTTTGCCTCGATGTCCTCGAGGAGCCCCCAAACGTCCTTCGGCGAGTCGGCCATCAAGAAACGAAGGGTGAGGTCCGAAGCGCCAAGCCTTCCAGGAGCGTTGAGGCGGGGGGAGAAGCGGAACGCAACGTCCCGAGAGGTCAACTGAGCGGTCTCCCTGATCTTCGCAGCCTCGCGCATTGCACGGAGTGCCGGCCTCGAGCGCTGGGTGCCGATCGTCTTCAGACCCGCGCGCACCAAGCGGCGATTGTCGCCCGTGAGCGGCGCGAGGTCGGCGATTGTGCCGATGGCGACGAGGTCGAGCCACCGGCGAAGATCGAGCTTGGCGTCCATCTCGGTACGAAGGGCTGCGCCGAGCGAAAAGGCGAGGCCCGCACTGCACAGGCCCTTGTACGCGAACTCGCACTCGGGGCGATGCGGATTGAGGAACGCGAACGCTGGAAGCCGCTCCTCGGGAACTAGGTGGTGGTCGACGACGATGACATCGACCCCGCCCGCGCTCGCTTGGGCGATCCGGGCGTGGTCGCTCGAACCGCAATCACAGGTCACGAGCAGGCCGGGGTTCTCGGCGAGACAACGCTCGAGCGCCTCATCACTCAGGCCGTAGCCACCCCGGAAACGATCGGCGATCAGCGTTCGCACCTCACCGCCGAGAGCCATGATCACCTGGCTCAGGATGACCGCGGCGGTCGTGCCATCGACGTCGTAGTCGCCAAAGACCACAATACGCTCTCGCGCTCGAATGGCTCGCGCAATTCGCGCTGTCGCCGCCCCGCGATCCGCCATGGGCTCTGGAGAGCTCAGACCTCGCAGGGTGGCGTCTAGAAAGGCGCGCGCTTCGTTCGGGTCGTGAATCCCGCGATGGAGAAGAATCTGGGCGGCGCTCAGGCCGAGACCGCACGCGTCGGCAAGCATGCCAGCCGCCCGCTCATCGGAAGGCCGCACGCTGTACCGAGCCACGAAGCTAGCCCCGACTGCGATTGAACAGGCGCCGGTCCATGAGCTCGGTGATGGGCGCAGCGATGAAGATCGACGACACGGTACCGATCATAATGCCGACTCCGAGAGCAAAGGCGATGTCGCGGATGACACCGGTTCCGAGGAAGAAGAACGCCGACACGGAAAGCAGCGTCGTGAGGGAGGTCACGATGGTTCGTGAGAGCATCTGCGACGTGCTGACGTTGATCAGCTCGCGAAGGCTCTTGTCGCGCACGCGGACCATGTTCTCACGGATACGGTCGAACACGACGATGGTGTCGTTGATCGAGTAGCCCATGATGGTTAGCAACGCTGCGACCGTGGTGAGATTTACTTCCTTTTGAAACAGGACGTAGATGCCGAGGGTGATCAGCGCATCGTGGAGCATCGCAATGACGCCGCCCGGAGCGAATCGAAGGTCGAAGCGGAACGCGACATACAGCATGATGAACGCGATCGCGTAGAGGAGCGACTGGATGGCTGCATCACGAAGCTGCTCACCGGCCTTCGGGCCGACCCACTCGACGCGAAGGGCCTCGGCCGGTGCCCGATCGCCAAAGTGCGCTTGAAGTTGCTCGGTTAGCTCATCGGCCACGCCGACCAGTTGCGCTTCGTATCGGGGATCGCGGCTGCCGGCGAGCGAGTTGATCGAGCGAACGTGCGCCCCACCGGCGGTGAGCGCTTCCTCGAGCTGCTGCTCGTGGACGTCGGCTGAGACCCGCAACGTGATCTTGTCTCCGCCGGGGGACACCTTCATCTCTTGAAGAGCATCCTTCCCGATCACGTTTTCGACAGACGCGCGGATCTTGCCGATCTGATCTTCGGGTAGCGACGACACCTCACGCACGCGGATGATGTATTGGTTCGGCTCGCCTTCGACGCTGATGACGTCGGGACGAGAGTAGCCGGCCTCCTCGAGCGCCGACCGAACCTCAGCCGGGGAGGTGTCACCTACGAAGGCGAGCTGCACCTCCGTACCGCCGGCGAAGTCGATGCCGTAGTTCGGGCCAGGGTAGAACAACGAGACCAGGCTCAAGGTAGCCATGAGAGCGAGGACGGTGATGACCGGCCCTCGGTACTTCATGAAGTCGATATAGGTTCCGGGTTTGATCAGTTCCATGTCAGCCCACCCGCAGTCGTTGCACGCGGGCGCCGCGCACGAGCCAGTCGAAGAGCACCTTCGAACAGAAGGTGCCTGTGAAGAGCGAAGTCCCGATGCCGATGAGCAGCATCGTGGCGAACCCCTTGATGGGTCCGGTGCCGAACTGCCAAAGGACGATGCCGGCGATGGCCGTGGTGAGCTGGCTGTCGAAGACCGACGAGTAGGCTCGCGCGTAGCCTTGCTCGACCGCGGACCGCGGCGATTTGCCGAGGCGCAGCTCCTCTCGGATGCGCTCGGTAATCAGCACGTTCGCATCGACCGCCATACCGACGGTCAGCGCGATTGCGGCGACACCCGGCAAGGTCAGCGTAGCTCCGATTCCGGCCATGACTCCCAGCATCAGCTGAAGGTTCAGCAGCACCATCGCATCGGCGACCAGGCCAGCGACCTCGTAGTAGATAGCCATGAAGAGCAAGACGAGGAAGATGCCGACGAGAGCCGCGACCGCGCCCTTGCGGACGGAGTCCTGACCGAGCGTGGGACCAATGAGTTGCTCGTTGGCCGGTCGAAGCGGCGCGGGCAGCGCGCCTGCCTGAAGCACGACCACCAAGTCCTTCGCTTCTTGAAGGAGCTCGTTGCGGTCTTGGTACGCGCCCAGCGTGATGCGCCCGCGCGCGCCGATCTGACCTTGGATGACCGGCGCCGACTCGACGCGATCGTCGAGGACGATCGCCATGCGCTTGCCGAGGTTCCGGCCCGTGAGGTCGCTCATGCGCGCCGCTCCCCGCGTGTTCATCGTGAAGTCGACCTCGGGGGTGCCGCTTTGGGGGTCGAAGCCGACGGACGCGTCGTCGAGATCTTCACCGGTCGCATCCGCGAGGCGATACAGGTAGTAGGTTCGCCAGCCCTCGCCTCCCCGCTCGGGGTCGGCCTGCTGCCGGCCGATGACCAACTCGTGATCGTCAGGCACGGGCAGCGTAGCGATGTACGCCCGGAGGCGGTCGCGGGCGTCTTCACCGAAAGCCTCGGCGAAGGTCTGCGAGTCGGCGTTTAGGTAGACGCCCTCGGGCGGCGCGCTGAACACCGAGCGGGAGTCGCCCTCGTCGTCGACGATTTGGAAACTGAGCTGGGCCGTGCGGCTGATGATCGACTTGATCCGCTCGAACGAGGCCTCCTGAGCACCCGGGACTTCGATGATGATGTCACCGTCGTTCGGTCGCGCGATGACGGTCGGCTCGAGAACGCCCATCGTGTCGATTCGGTTCGTGATAGTGCGCTCGGACTGACGAACGGCAGTCTCACGCATGTTGGTGAGTTGCTCCTCGCGCATGTGAAGATCGACGACCAGGCCGCCCACCCCACTCGCGACCCGAAGATCGCGAAAGTAGTCGCGCACCCAGTTCTTTGTGAGCTTCGCGGCGTCGCCTTCGTTCGAGAAGGTGATGCGAATCGCGCGAACCGCCCCGCCTTCTTTGTCGACCCGTTCGACCTTGCAACGCTGCTGAATCTCCTCGAGCTTCGCCTTGTCGAGGTCGTCGACCTCTTCTTCGGACACGACGCCGATGAGCACTCCGCATTGGCGCTGCACTTGCTCCGCAATTCGGTCGCGACGGTCGCGAATGTATTCGTCGACCTCGACCTCGTACATCAACCGCATCCCACCCTTGATGTCGAGGCCGGGGTTGATCTGATTGTCGAAAGTCTCTTTTACGATGTCCGGGCATGGCAACCATCGGTCGATGCTCGGCCACAGGGCAAGGAAGCCCAGGACGGACGAGCCGACGACGATTGCCAAACGAAAATACCAGCCTCGATCCATGATCCTCGCCTGTACGTTCAGCTTTTTTCTTCGGGGACTTGGTCCAGACCAGCGACGTGGCTGCGCAGGACCTTGATGCGGGTGCGGTCGGCGATTTCGATAGTCACGTCGCGCTCGTCGAGCGCAGTGACCTCACCGCGGATGCCGCCGTTCGTGCGGACGATGTCGCCCTTCTTGAGTCCGCCGAGCATCTGATCGTGTTGCTTCGCTCGTTTCTGTTGTGGGCGGATCATCAAAAAGTAGAGAACCGCGAACATCAGAACGAGGAAGCCGATCTGCTCGACGCCACCGCCACCACCACAGCCCATCGGACCGGGTGCGGGAGCTCCGCCACCACCGGGCGCCGGGGCAACGGGAGCTCCGCCGCTCACCTCGGGCTGAAGCAAAATCGACAACAATGAGTACAACACCACGAACCCTCAATGCTTTTGGAGCCCGGATGCACGATGCGATCCGGGCCCCTGAAGCGCGGCCGTTTCTACTCCATGCCCCCAACCGGGTCAACTCAGCGGAATTGCGGATTTATGCTACAACCGCGCGACCCCCGATTGGTGGGGGTGTGAGGAGTGGAGGAGCCATGGTGGACAAAGTGGACAAGATCTGGTTCGACGGGAAGCTCATTCCGTGGGAGCAGGCGAACGTCCACGTATTGACGCACACGCTGCACTACGGGCTTGGCGTCTTCGAGGGCATCCGCTGTTACAAGCTAGACGACGGGCGAAGCGCGATCTTTCGTTTGGAAGAACACATTCGCCGGTTGTTCGATTCTGCCCACATCTGTATGCTTCCGATGCCCTATACGCAGGAGGAAATCGTCGAGGCATGCCTTCAGACGGTCCGTGAGAACGGCCTCGACGAGTGTTATCTGCGCCCAATCGCCTTCATGGGCGACGGCGAGATGGGGCTCGGCGCCCGCACGAACCCGACCCACGTGTCGGTCATCGCCTGGCGCTGGGGCGCATACCTCGGTGAAGAGGGCCTCAAACGCGGCATTCGTGCCAAGGTCAGCTCGTTCCAGCGAGCCGGAGTCAACACCTTGATGAGCAAGGGCAAGATCAACGGCCACTACGTGAACTCGATCCTCGCGAAGCGCGAGGTCCAAGCGATCGGCTACGACGAGGCGATCATGCTCGACACCCAGGGCTACGTGAGCGAAGCCTCCGGCGAGAACATCTTCGTGGTCCGCGACGGCGAGGTGGCCACTCCGCCCATGGGTGTGTCGATCCTAGGCGGCATCACCCGCAACTCGGTGATGCGTGTCATGCACGCTTTGGGCCTCACGGTGCACGAGCGGCTGATCTCACGCGACGAGCTCTACATCGCCGACGAAGTGTTCATGGTCGGCACCGCTGCCGAGGTGACGCCGGTGCGCGAGCTAGACGACCGACAAATCGGCCAAGGCTCCCGCGGACCAATCACCGAAAAGGTGCAAACGGCCTACTTCGACGCCGTGAGAGGCAAGCACATCCCCGACGAGAGCTGGCTAGCAATCGTGTGACGCGCTGAACGCTGGCGCTGACGCTGGCACTGGGCGCTGGCCCCAGCCCATGCGCGGCAGCGCGAGCCCGCAGGGCGAAGCCCGGCGCGCATGCGCCGCCAAGCCCCGGCAAAGTCCGGGGGCGCGGAGGGAGGATTACGGGTGGGGGTGGGCGGGTGGATTCAATTAAGCCTCCCGACGCCACTCGCGTTCCGGGCGGGTGGGATGAAACAAGACCTCCCCCCGCCACTCGCGTTCACTTAGAACTGAGTCGGCCCTCGGCCTCGCTAGTCCTCGACCACACTCTTATGAATGATGATCCGTCGGCAGTGCGGACACTGGTGGAGCTCGTTCGCTCTTTGCAACTCAATCGTGAGCTGCGGCGGCAGCGCCATTCGGCACCCTGTGCAGTTGCCGTCTTTGATGATGATGACGGCGTTGGGGATCCCGCCGCGAAGCCGCTCGTAACGTTTCACGACATTGGCCGGGACTTTGGCGACGAGATGCTCGCGGCCGTTGAGCAAGACGCCCCGCTGCTCTTCGAGCTCGGCAACCCTAGCCTTCGTGGTCTCCTCCTGCGCCTGGAGGACACCCTTCGCTTCTTCAAAGTCTTTCTCGCGCTCGGCGAGCGAGGCCGTCTTGGCTTCGATGGTTTCGCCGATGCGGCCGAGCTCGTCCTCGCGCTCTTTCATCGCGCGGCGGTTCGCCTCGAGCTCGCGCTCGGCGGCGTTTGCTTCGCGGATGTTCGACGATTGCGCGACCTTCTTGCGGGCGCGCTGCATGCCTTCGCCGCGTTCTTTGAGCTCGGCGCTCTGCTGCGCTTTGAGGCCTTCGGCCTGGGCGAGCTGGTCTCGCTCCTGGGCGAGCATGTTCTCGAGCATCTGCACGCTGCCACGCAGCTCTTCGAGCTGCTCCGGTATCTGCTTGAGCTCGGCGTCGATATCGCGAGCCGAGTCATCCATTTCCGCAAGTTTCGCTAGCGCTACAAGCTCGTCTCGCAAGGACTGCCTCCGTCGTCATCCAAAGCTGGCGGGGCTCTAGCGTGCCTCGTCGACCAACGCAAGAGAACTGTTTTCGAAAGGAAAACGCGATAGGGCGACCTGAGCGTCGGGCGGGCGTGGCGCTGCACGGACCGGAGAATCGGCGGCGACGCACGTGCTCGGACGGCCCGGAGAATCGGTCGCGACGCACGTGCTCGGACGACCCGGAGAATCGGTCGCGACGCACGTGCTCGCGCCGGGGACCCCGCTCGGCCGGCTCCATACGGCTCAATACGACTCGCCTCCCGCCCCGTCGCTGTGCCGCACATCCCGACCGATTCTCCTCCACACGCAACTCCGCTATCAACCAGCCCCCAGTCCATGCGTGGCAGCGCGAGCCGGAACGGCGAAGCTCGGCGCGCATGCGCCGCCAAGGCAGAGCGCAGCGAATGCCGCGGAGGGAGGATGACGGTGGGGGTGGCGGCTGGGACGTAATTAGTAGGCCCACCTGGACTCGAACCAGGAACAACCCGGTTATGAGCCGGGGGCTCTAACCAATTGAGCTATGGGCCCTCAACGCACTTCTAGCCCGAACACCCAACGAAGGCGAACGAATCGCGAATGTACAACCGGAGACTCGGTCGCGACGCACGTGCTCGGGCGGCCCGGAGAATCGGTCGCGACGCACGTGCTCGCGCCAGGGACCCCGCTCGGCCGGCCCCATACGGCTCAATACGACTCGCCTCCCGCCCCGTCGCTGTGCCGCACATCCCGACCGATTCTCCTCCACACGCAACTCCGCTATCAACCAGGCCCCAATCCATGCGCGGCAGCGCGAGCCGGAACGGCGAAGCCCGGCGCAAGTGCGCCGCCAAGCCCAAGCGAAGCGCAGGGGCGCGGAGGCACGCTGCCCACTCGCGTGAGAGTCATACCCAACTACGGGTGGGGGTGGGCGGGTTGGATGAAACCCAACCTCCCGACGCCAATCGCGTTCCGTGCGGCGGCCCGCTCAGTTATCCATGAAGCTGCGCAGCTGCTTCGAACGGCTCGGATGCCTCAGCTTCCGCAACGCCTTGGCTTCGATCTGGCGGATGCGCTCACGGGTCACCTCGAAGTCCTGGCCAACCTCTTCGAGGGTGTGGTCGCTCTTTTCGCCGATGCCGAAACGCATCCGGAGGACCTTCTCCTCGCGCGGAGTGAGCGTCTTCAGGACGCGTCGCGTTTGATCCTCGAGGTTGCCACCGATGACGGCCTCCACGGGCGACACTGCGTTCTTGTCTTCGATGAAGTCGCCGAGGTGGCTGTCTTCCTCTTCGCCGATGGGCGTCTCGAGGCTGATCGGCTCCTTCGCGATCTTGAGGACCTTTCGGACCTTCTCGAGCGGCATCTCCATGCGCTCGGCGATCTCCTCCGGGTCCGGCTCGCGGCCGAGCTCCTGCACGAGATACCGTGAGGTGCGAATGAGCTTGTTGATGGTCTCGATCATATGAACCGGAATTCGGATCGTGCGAGCCTGATCGGCGATCGCGCGAGTGATGGCCTGACGGATCCACCAGGTCGCGTAGGTCGAGAACTTGTAGCCCCTACGGTACTCGAACTTGTCGACGGCCTTCATCAAACCGATGTTGCCTTCCTGAATCAGATCGAGGAACTGCAAGCCGCGGTTCGTGTACTTCTTCGCGATGGAAACGACGAGGCGAAGGTTGGCTTCGACGAGCTCGGCCTTGGCGCGTTCGGTCTGCCGTTCACCTTCGGCAAGTGAACTGTACGTATCGCGCAGGTTCTCGACGGGTTGCCCCATGTCTCGTTCGACGTCGACGATGGCCTTCTGCGCGTCGCGGATGTGCTCCTCGGACAGAAGAATCTGTTCCTCCGAACCATACTTGCGCAGAACGCGTTTCTCGACCGACTTGCTCTCCTGCATGTCGCGAACGACGCGCTTCATGTCTTTGAACTTCAGTCCGCCAACGCGCGATTCCGCTTCGTTCATTTCGCGCTCGGCTCGCTCGACACGTCGAATGTAACCCTTGATGCGCGCGACCACCCGGTCAATCTGCTTCTTGGTGAGGTTGAGCTCGCGCAGAAGTACAATCCGCTCGTCGACATGCTTGTCGATCCGGGCGGTGAATTGCTTCTTGCTTCGCTCGGAGACGCGGCGCTTCGTGTCGAACTCGGTTTGCACCTTCGACACCGAGGACTCGATGCGCTTGACCTTGTCGAACAGCTTGAGGGCGCGGACCTTGGCCGCCTCGAAGTCGACCTCTTCTTCCTTATCCAAGTCCCGGACGACGTCTTTGACCCGGAGCTTGCCTTTGCGGAGGTTCTCGCCAATCTCCAGAATCTCCGCGACACCCACGCGCGAGTTCAAAATCACGTTGAAAATTTTGGACTCACCCTCTTCGATGCGCTTGGCGATTTCAACCTCGCCCTCCCGCGTCAGGAGCGAGACCGAGCCCATCTTGCGGAGGTACATGCGCACAGGGTCATTCGACTTCTGCGCGTACCCATCGTCGGCGGGTGGAGGAATCGCCGAGGGGCGGCGCGTCGAGCTTCGCGTCGCAGCCACTGGAGCTTCACTGGTCCGGCTCTGACCTTCGGGCGCACCGTCGACCACGTCGATGTCTTCGCTCTTCAGCCACACCATGAGGTCGTCAATCTGATCGGACGTCACCATGTCGGGGGGCAAGGCTTCGTTGAGCTCGTCGTACGTTAGGTGACCTTGCACGCGGCCGCGCTCGAGGAGCACCTGCACCTCCTTGCGCTCCCGGCCCTTGAGCTTGGGAACGACACGAGACACCGGTTCCGACTTGAACTTGGATTCCGTTGATCCCCCGCTACGTACTGAGCTTTTGCTAGCCATCTTTACCTCTGCTTCGCGTTCGCTTTGAGCTTGTGTGCGCTGCGTGTCAGCTCCACGAACTCGCGGGTGAGCCCTGCTGCCAGCGCGTCATCGCCAACTCGGCGTGCGTCGACGATGCGCTGCTGCAAACGGGGCAATTCTTGTTCGATGTTCTTGCGTTCGAGAAGTGGCAAGCCGTCGTCGAGAATTTGACGCGCCTCTTCCAGGCTGTGCTGTTGCACCGCCAACTTCGCTTCCAACCACGGCCTGAGTTGGTTGTCATTCAACTCAGTGAGCAACGCCGCGACGTCGAGCAATCCCTGCCTATCCACCATCCGCAAGATGGCATCAAAGATGGCGCGAAGATCAGGGCTCGTCAAAAGCTGCGGCAGTTTATCCGCGCCTTCATGACTCACGAGCGTGGGCTGATCGATCAAAACCGAAATCAACTTCGACTGTAACTCCGACACTGGCGGTGCAATATCCTGCTGCACTGCGTCACGGCGGACCTCTCCTCGCTCCTTGCCGCGACCCAAGCCGCGACGGAGCTCGCGCTTCACCAAACTCACGTCTGCAACGCCGAATTTGCGTGCAACGCGTTCGACGTAGAGACCGCGTTCGATCGGGCTTTCGACTTTGGCAAGAATCGGACCAAGTTTTGCGATCGCATCGGCTTTGGCGTGCGGATTCGGTTCCACATTGCCCGCAGCGTCATCGATTAAATGTTCGATTATGGTGGGCGCGCTCACGATTCGCGTGCGCAATGACTCGGCGCCTTGCTCTCGCAAGAAGCTGTCGGGGTCGGCCCCTTGCGGCAGGTTCACGACGTGCGCGGACAACCCGACCTTGGTGACGACAGCGTACGCCTCGCGCACCGCCTTTCGGCCCGCGTTGTCGCCGTCGAAGAGGAAGGTGACCTTCTGCGCGAAGCGTTTGATCAACTTGGCGTGTGCGTCGGTAAAGGCGGTACCCATCGGCGCCAACGCGTTCTGAAAACCCGCCTGATGAAGCGCGACCAAATCGAAATTGCCTTCACACAACACGACCTGGTCTTCGCGTCGGATCTCGACCCGACCCTCGTGCAAACCGTAGAGGATCTCCCCCTTGTGATACAGCGGGTTCTCGGGGCTGTTGAGATACTTCGCCGGCGGGTCCTTTTGCTGCTCCATGGAAGGCACGGGCGCCAGCGCACGGCCGCTAAACGCGACGACGCGGCCATGCACATCGGTCACCGGAAACATCAAGCGATGGCGAAAGCGATCATAGTGACCTCGGCCTGAACGGCGCGGCGAGATCAGCCCGACCTCTTCGGCATCGGAAGGCGATGCACCAGTCCGGTCTAGAAACCGAGCGAGCGAATCCCACCCGTGCGGCGCATAGCCGAGACGGAACTTCTGAGCGGACTCGTCAGAAATGCCGCGGTCGGCATACTCGGCACGCGCGATGCCGCCATCCGAATGCTCGCGAAGCTGAGCGCAATAGTACTCCGTCGCCTTCTCCATGATCGACGCGAGGCGCTCGGCCTGTTTCTTGTTGCGCTGGAACTCCGCCTCGCGCTGTGGGTCGTACACGGGAAGCTGAACCCCCGTCTGTTCCGCCAGGTCCCGAGCGATTTCGGGGAAGGTCTTGCCCTCGACGTGCATCAAGAACGAGAAGACGTCGCCGGAGGCCTTGCAGCCAAAGCAGTGATAGAAGCCGCGGTTCGGGTGCACGTAGAAGGATGGCGTCTTCTCGTTGTGGAAGGGACAAAGACCTCGGAGGCTGTTGCCCGACTTCTTGAGCGCGACGTAGTTGCCGATGATGTCCGCGATGGGGGCACGCTCGCGGATCTCAGCAATCTTATCTTCGGAAATCACCGCCGCGTCTCGCCCATACTCGCCTGCCCTGCGAAGTGATGGGGAGTGTAGGCTTCGCCTGGTTCTTGGCAAGCGCCGCAGGCCACTGTAGTTGTGGCGCGATGCATCATACGCACGCATCGCGGAGACAGGTTCTGTGGGCGTATGCCCTCGTCTCAGTTGCGGTGTTCGGTGCGACGCGGCTCGGGCCCGTTGCTGGCATCGGGAAATACGTGCACCTGCTGGTCGCCGCCATCTTCCTGCTCGCGGCAATCGGACTGACGCGGAGCGACCCGACGCACTATGGCGTGGCGCTCGGGGGCCTGCTGACTCCGTCGGACGATGAGCAACCCGCAGGCCCCCTCGGTTTGTTCGACCTCGGACGGGCGATCGTCCGCGCCGCTCCCTCCGCCGTCACTGAGCTCGGTGTCGCAGTCGCGGTCGCTGCGGTCGTGTTTCCCGCATACGCTGCCGGGTACTACTGGTGGTGGGAGCCCGCGCACTCGTTCGACCTCACGCTTCCGCCCGACCTCGCCAACCTTGCGCTCGCCCAACTCGTCGTGGTCGCCCTTCCCGAAGAAGCCTTCTTTCGCGGCTTCCTACAAACGGGGCTTACCGACCTCGCGAAGGTGCGTGTTCGAGTGCTTGGCGTCGATGTCGCGCCTGCAGCATGGCTGCTGCAGGCCGCGCTGTTCGCTCTGCTACATGTCCTGGTCGAGCCCCACCCGGCCCGCCTGGCCGTCTTTTTCCCTGCCTTGCTCTTCGGTTGGGTTCGCGCGTGGCGTGGGGGCGTGGGGGCGGCGATTGGGCTCCACGCCATGAGCAACCTTTATTCCGAGATTCTGGCGCGGAGTTGGCTATAACTGAGCAATGCAGGCTGCACCGCCAGCGCCGACGATTCTCGAAGAGACGGTCCGCCGCGCGCTCGCGGAGGACATCGACCGTGGTGACGTCACGACCGAAGCGTGTGTATCTCCAACCGCGATGGGCGAGGCCACGCTGCACGCACGGGAGAGAGTCGTCGTCTGTGGCCTGCCGGTCCTCGAAGAGGTGTACCGGCGAGTGGATCCCTTGGTGGACGTCGATTCACTGGTGGCCGACGGAGACAGCCTCGCCGCCGGCGCACCCATTGCCGTGGTGACCGGTCCCGCCGTTTCGATCCTGCTCGGCGAACGCGTGGCACTGAACTTCATGCAGCGATTGACAGGGGTCTCGACGATGACGCGTCACTTCGTCGATGCCGTCCCCGATGGGTCGACAACCCGGATCACCGACACCCGGAAGACCACCCCGGGCCTACGCGCGTTCGAGCGATACGCAGTCCGCTGCGGGGGCGGCTTCAATCATCGCGAGGATCTCGGCGCCGCCGTCCTCATCAAAGACAACCACATCGCAGCAGCCGGCGGGTGCCGTCAGGCCATTGAGCGCGCAAAAGCTTACGCGCCGCACACCTGCCGCATCGAATGCGAGGTCGACACGCACGAGCAACTCGAAGAAGCGCTCGCCGCCGGCGCAGATATCATCATGCTCGACAACTTCGACGACGAAGCGGTGAAGCGTGCGCTCGCCACCGTCGATGGTCGCGCCATCGTGGAGGCGTCCGGAGGCATCACCCTTGAACGAGTGGCCGTGCTCGGCGCGCTCGGAGTCGACGTGATCAGCGTCGGCGCCCTGACTCACTCGGCGCCTTCGAGCGACCTCGGCCTCGATTGGAGCTGACGGTGACGGACGATCTCCGGCCAGCACGGCTCCGGGAGCTAATCACCGGCGAATGGGGTCGTTCGCTGACCGTGCTCGGGAGCACCGAGTCGACGATGGACGACGCATCGAAAGCTGCGCGGGCAGGCGCGCCGGACGGCCACGTCGTCCTCGCCGATCGGCAGAGGCGCGGGCGTGGGGCGCACGGCCGTGCGTGGGCGTCGCCCGGAGGCTCCGATCTCTACTTGTCGATCGTCGCGCGACCTGAGGTCGAGCCTAGCTCGACGGCGCTCGTGACACTCGCGACTGGGTTGGGCGTGCGCGATGCAGCTGCCGCATGGCTCCCTGCCCGGCGCGTAGAGGTGAAGTGGCCGAACGACATCTGGATCGAGCGCCGCAAGTGCGCCGGCATTCTCGTTGAGAGCCGGATGCTTGGCGCGAAAATCGAAGCGGTGATCATCGGAGTCGGGCTGAACGTGAACCGAATGGAGTGGCCCCCGGAGCTTCAAGGCATCGCCACTTCGCTAAAGGCTGAGCGCAAAGAGGACAGACTCCTCGACCGCGGGCTGGTACTTGCGGCCCTGCTCGAGCACGTAGAAGGTTGGGTCAAGCGCTTCGTCCAACTTGGCCCCCCCCCACTCGTAAACGCGCTTCGCCCGCACCTCTCGCTCATGGGCGAACAGGTACAATGGGAAGAAGGTCGCGGCGTCTTCGAAGGGATCGACGACACCGGAGCCGCGCGGGTCCGTACGAAGGCCGGCGTCGTATCGCTACACGCCGCGCGCATCGAGCCTACGTCCGAATGAGGGCTGCGCTTGCCAGCCGAAGAGTGCGGCATCAGAACTACCGTATGTCGCATGCGCGCGAGCTCGATTGGCTAGAGAAGTCGGTGGGTGTTCTTTCCCCAACGGGTCGAACGTTGATTTGGGTCAGCGGAGACGACGCCCACGAGTGGCTTCAAGGTCAGATCACCAACGAATGCGAAGGTGCAGGGCCCGGCGATTCGGTCTACGGCTTCATCCTGACGTTGAAAGGCCGCGTCATGGCCGATGCATGGGCGTTCTTCGAGGACGAGGGTGTCTGGCTGGACGTGCCGGGGGGAGCCGTCGACGCGCTCATCGAACGCCTCGACCGCTACATCATCATGGAAGACGTTGACCTCGAGCACCGGCCGAGCACGCGAATCTTGCTCGCACAGGGACCGAGGAGCGCGAAGGTCATGAGCGAGGGCTGGCCATGCGATCGCCTTGGAACGGGAGGCCGCGCTTGGCTCGTCGAAAAGGCCGAGCTCCAGGCGGAGCTCGAACGCGCTTCCGCGCGGGCCGTGGACGCGGGCGGCGGGCGGATATCCGAGGAGGCATGGCGCCACGCTCACGTGGTCCGCGCCCGGCCGCGGTTCGGCGTAGACTTTGGCGACTGGACCTATCCTCAAGAAACCGGCCTCGCCGACTCAGCCGTGTCGTTCAACAAGGGTTGCTACATCGGGCAGGAAACCGTGGTTATGCTTCAGAATCGGGGAAAGGCTCCGAAGACGCTCTGGCGCTGGAAAGTCGATGACTCGGAGCCACCGGAGCCACGGACGCCCATCACGACAGGCGGGACGGAGGTGGGCTACGTGACGTCGGCCACCAAAGCCGACGGCGCGGTTCAGGCACTGGGCTTCCTCAAGCGCGGCCACGAAACCGAGCAAGAAGGGTTCGAAATCGCAGGCAGATCGGCCCGCTTGATCGAGCCGGTTTCGGAGGGGCCTGGCGTGGGTGGCGCACAAACGTGACGCAACGGAACCTGGACAGCTGGCGCCACCGCCCGAGCGACCTTATACTCGGCGCTAAAGGAGCAACATGCTGAACCTGACCGATCGCGCCGCAGAAAAAGTCAAAGAGATCCAGGACTCCGAAGGCCTTGCAGGTCAAGGACTCCGCGTACGGGTAATTGGCGGCGGTTGTGCGGGTTTTTCGTATGATTTGTTCTTCGAGGACGAGACTTCGGACGTCGACCAGACCTTCGAGTCCCACGGGATTCCCATCTACGTCGACATGATGAGCGCTCAGTACCTCGAAGGGACCGAGATCGACTACGTCGAGGGCCTGCAGGGTGCAGGGTTCAAGTTCGTCAATCCGCAGGCCAAACAAACCTGTGGGTGCGGCTCGAGCTTCGCGACCTGATTTCCTGTTTCATTTCAGCGTACTAGACGAGCGTGGCAATTTATTGTCCATGTCTTGTCTAAATTTACTTGCGCTCTTGTCTGGTAAGTTCCATAACTCCCCTAGACAAGAGTTAGACAAAGGCTCTTGACAGTCTTCCGTAACGTAACGTAACAAGACGCATACAGGAACACATCATGCAGTCATCCGCCTCCCTCGATCGATACATCCAGCAAGTCCGGGCCATCCCAAAGCTGTCCCGGGAAGACGAACACCAGCTCGCGCTGCGCGTCGCTGCGGGCGACCAAGCTGCAGCGGACAAGTTGGTGGAAGCCAATCTCCGGTATGTGATCGCGATTGCGCTCCAATACCGCCGCTATGGCGTGACGCTCGGCGACCTGATCGCCGAGGGCAGCGTCGGCCTGGTGACCGCCGTCCGCAAGTTTGACGCGCACCGGGGCACCCGATTCGTCACGTATGCGGGCTACTGGATACGTGCTTTCGTTCTCGAAGCGGTGGTTCGCTCGAGCACGATGGTCGGCGCCGGCTCGGGACCCTTCCGCTCGAAGTTGTTCTTTCGGCTGCGACGCGAGCGAGCCCGGCTGTCGAACGTCATCACCGATCCAGACGAGCTGATCGAGCGGCTTGCTGCAGATTTCGACACGACGAAAGTGAAGATGACTGAGCTCCTACGACGGCTCGACCAACGCGAGATCTCGCTCGATGCACCTGCGTATCACGACTCTGATTCGACACTTGTCGAAATGCTGCCGGGTTCGGCCGAGCCGCAGGACGTGGCCGTCGCGCGCAATCGCCGTCAGAGCGGCATTCAAATGCGACTGGCCGGCGCCCTGTCAGTTCTCGATGACCGCGAGCGGCTGATTGTCGAGAAACGCATCCTGAGCGATGACTCCGCATCCCTGGCTTCGCTCGGCCGCGAGCTCGGTGTCAGCCGAGAGCGCGCTCGCCAGCTCGAAGCTCGCGCAAAGCGCAAGCTCGCCGAAGAGCTCAAGGACCTAGCTCCAGCAGCCTGACCCCGTAAAGGCGATGCTTTGCATCGCCTACGGGGCTTCGCCCCAGCCCAGCACTTTGGGGTAACCCAACTGCACAGATGTAGGGTATTCCCTCACTTGCCGAGCAGCGATGCGAACTCTCCACAGGCGGGGTAGCATGTAGGCCAGGATGGGTTTCGACAAAGGGGACATCACGGCGCTACGCCGAGATGCCACGGAAGAGCTGGGCCAAGACGACCTCGTCGAAGAACCAAGCGCCGTGGTGCCTCCGACGTTCCCGCGTCCATCTGAGGAGCCCGCTGCGGCGAAGCCTGCGGCGCCAAAGGTCGACCGCACCCGTCGTGCGCGGAGTTGGTTGGCGGAGTGCGAGCGCGAGCTCCAAAGCCAACCTGATGTTCGACGTGCGGCGCGCCTGCACTTCGAGATGGCGCGCACGTGCGAGACCGCACTCGAGGACAACCGACGCGCGCTACAACACTACCAGGCTGCGCTCGAACGGGCGCCCGACTATGTCCCCGCCATACGCGCCGCTCGGCGCCTGTTGGTCGGCACGAGGATGTTTGCCGAGGCCCTCGCCCTCTTCGACGCGGAAGCGCGCGTCACCCGTCACCCGCGCGACAAGGCCACCCTGTTCTTCTTGAAGGGCAGGCTGCTCGAGGACGTCCTTGGCAACCGCGAAGCTGCGGAAGAAGCGTACCACACGGCGCGCGCACTCGACCGTTCCCACGCGGCGATCCTCGGTGCGACGGAGCAACGCTCCTTCGCGAAGCAGAGCTGGGCCGACGTCGATCGCAACCTGGCGGAGCTCGCGAACGCGGCCGCGTCGGACGACTCGCACCGGGCCGCGCTGATCATCCGGCGAGCGCAACTGCTCGAAAGCCGCCAACAGCGCCCCGAACAAGCCGCTGAGCTCTACGAGACCGCCCTTCAGCTAGACCCTCGGGCCAGCATCGCCGTGCAGGCGCTGAAGCGCCTCTACTACGGGCAGCACAGATGGAGGGACTTGATCCGCACGCTCGAGGCAGAGGCGCAGCTCGCCACCGACGGCGGGCTGAAGGCTTCCGCGCTCTACCGCGCGGCCCGCGTCAACGCAGAGCACCTCGGCAACCGTGACGAGGCGATACGCTTGCTGGAGCAGGCCCGAAGCCTCCAGCCGAGCGACGCGCTGATCCTCGGAGAGCTCGCGCGCCACTACGAATCTGGGCAGCGGCTACAAGCGCTCGTCGAGACCCTCGTGGCACTCAGCGAAGCGACTGACGACGCGGCAGAACGGCTAACCTTCACACAGCGCATCGCGCGCCTCTACGAAGAAGAGCTCGGTGACGTCGACCAAGCCATCGCCTGGCACGAGCGCGCCGTGCAGTTGGATCCCACCTCACTCTCGAGCATTCAGGCCCTGAGCCTGCTCTACCGAGTCCGCGGCGCCTGGCCGAAGCTCATCGACATGTGTTTGCGGGAGGCCCGGCACACGACCGACGCGCAGCGACGCGCAGACTCGCACGCCCGAGCCGCGGAGATCTACGAAGCCAAGCTCCAAGCGGTCGACGATGCAATCGAGCACTACCATCGCGCCCTGAACGCAATGCCCGAGCACGCAGCCGCGTTCAAAGCGCTGGCCCGGCTCCTAGCGGACGTCCATAGGCCCAAAGAGTTGATTCAGCTCTATGAAAACGCGCTCGACCGAGCCACGGGCACGCGAGCGGTTTCATACCTGTTCAAGATCGCACAGCTCTACGAGGACGTGCTCGCAGAGCACGCCCTCGCGGCCCAAACCTACAAGCGCGTCCTCCAACAAGACGCAAGCAACCTCGCCGCGGTACACGCTTGGCAGCGATCGGCGGCGCGGGCACACCGACCGCGCGAGCTTCTCGAAGCGCTCGACTACGAGATCGAGCTCACGGTAGAACGAGATCGCCTGGTCGCCCTGCTCCACCGCGCGGGCGAGGTCCTGGACGAACAGCTCGAGGATCGCGATGAGGCGATCGCTCGCTACCGTCGTGGTCTCGAAAAGGATCCGCGCCACGTACCGACGCTATCGAGCCTCGGGCGCCTGTACTACGCTGCCGGCCGCTGGAACGATCTGCTCGACGTCTACGCACAAGAGCTGCGACTCACTTCGGCCAAACCGCGCCGCGTCGCGTTGCTTCAAAAGATGGCCGAGATCTCGCGGGATCGACTTGGCAGCGACGACGACGCGCTTCGATATCATCGGGAGGCCATCAAGGTCGATCCGGGGCACGGACCTTCCCTCCAAGAGCTAGGCAGACAGCTTCGCGAACGCGGTTCTTGGGAAGAGCTGGTGGACGTGCTGGAGCTGCAGCTCCGGAGCTCTGGCAAGGCCCAAGTGCGCGCTCGCGCGGCGTTTCTGCTCGGCCAGGTCTACGAGGAACACCTTGGCGACCGGGCCAAAGCGGTCACGGCCTACGAAACCGCGGTGTCCGCCGACGGTGGCTATCGGCCTGCGGTCGATGCTTTGGCCCGCGTTCGAGCGGAAGAGCAAGACTGGACGCATCTACTTTCCGACCTCGACCGCGAGCTGAAGCTTGCAGACGATCCAGCACAACGAATCGCGCTGTTCGCACGCAAGGCCCAGGTCCTCGAACGACAGGACAAGCACCGCCAAGCGATTCAAGCGTGGGAACACGTGCTGGAGATCGACGAGAAGCACCTCGGCGCGCTGCTTGCGTTGGAGCAGCTTCACCGCCAGGTGGGCGCGTGGGAGTCGTTGTGCGGGATTTATGCCGCGGAGGCGGATGTGCTCGGGGATTCGGGCGGTCGCACCGCGGCCCTCTTCGAGCTCGCCCGCTTGCTCGAGCATCAGGGACTTGGCGAATATGAAGACGTCGTAAGTGCATACCGTCGCATCCTCGAAAGCAACCCGTCCGACCTCGGCGCATTGCTCGAGCTCGAACGCCTAGCCGCAAGCAGGCGCGATACGGATCTCTTGAAAGAGGTCGACGCACTCATGGCGCAGTCCGCGCAGGATCCCACGGTCGCCGCAGCTCATCGCGCGCGACTGGCTGAGCAGGTCGAAGGCTTCGAAGACACGGAGGCGATCGAGCAATTCCGCGCGGCGACGATCGCAGACCCGTATCACATCGGCGCGGCACGGGGGCTGACCCGCGTTGCACAAGAGACGGACGACCCGACCGCGCTCGTCGACGCGCTCCGGCGCGAAGCCGAGGCGGAGCGGGACGCGAAGGCCGCTTCGGAGCTTCTCGTACAGAGCGCTTTCGTTCGATTGCAGAGGATTGGCGATCACGACGGCGCGAGGCGGGACTTCGAGCAGGCCCTAGAGCTCTGGCCAGACTCCGAGCGGGCGGCAAATGGGCTGATCGATGTACTGACGATCGACTCCGGTTGGTCGACGCTGGTCGACCGGTTGTCGCACGCGGCTTCCGCAGCGGGATCCCTCGACCGCGCCAGCGAGCTCTGGCTGACGGTTGCTCGAATCCAGAGCGAGGAGCTCGGCAAGGTCCCCGCAGCGATTCGCACACTCCAACGCGTCCTCAAGGTGGAGCCTCGCCATCTCGACGCCCTCGAGCGGCTGGCACGGCACTTCGAATCGAATCAGAGCTGGCACGAAGCCGCCGCCACGATGGAGCAGCTCCTCGCCGCCGCACCGGGGAACAGCCGCGCACAGCGCGTGTTGATCAACGTTTCACGGCTCTACCGCGAACGCCTCGGGACGCCCGAGAAAGCGCTTCGACACATCGAGTCGGCTCTCGCCTCGGATCCGTCCGACCCCACGGCGCTCCGAGAGCTCTCGCTGGTGCACGAAGCGCTCGGGCAGGTCTCGGCAGCACTGCAGGTGGCCCGCCACTTGCTCGAAGTGGGCGGTGGCGAAGTCCGCGGTGATGCCCTCATGCGGCTCGGCCAGCTGGAGCATGCGGCGGGAGACGACAACGAGGCCAAGGTGGCTCTTTGCCGGGCGGTCGTCTTCGAGGGCCCGCAGAGCGAGGCAGCTCGCGCTCTCGAAGAGCTGTGCGAGACACCGGGAGATTGGCAAAAGTACGCGAATGCGCTCGAGCAGCACCACCCAGTCGACGAGGCGGGCAAGGTCAGGGCCGGGCTCGAAGTCGCACGCATCCTCTCGGATCACTGCGGCGACGAGCCTGCGGCGATCGGAGCGCTACGCGACCGGCTACACGAAGGCGCCGCCAACGCCGAGCTTGGACGTGAGCTCGCCGTCCGCCTGCGCGCACGGGGCGAGAACCACGCGGCCGTGGAGCAACTGCAAGCCATTCTCAAGCACGAACCGATGCACGAAGATGTGTGGAGAGAGCTAGCGAACACCTACGAATCCGAGAGCAAGACCCGAGAAGCGAGAATCGCGACGCTTCCGCTCCTCGTCATCGGCGCCGACGACGAAGACGACCGCCGACGGGTCGAAGGTGTGGCGCCCAAGCCCGGTCGTGTACGGCCGAGGTCGTTGCGCGCCGGCGTGCTCCAACAACTAGGCACACCACGTCCCGAGGACGCTGCCGCGGGCGCTCTCTTGGCGGCGCTCGGGCCGTCCCTTGCCAAGCTGTACCCCCCCGAGCTCCAAAGCTACGGGCTCGCAACGCGCGATCGGCTCCCGACCGAAGCCAACCACCCTCTGCGCGAGATCGCGAACCAGATCGCAGCCGCCCTCGACATCCGTCATTTCGACCTGTTCCTGCATCGCGTTCGAAACCGTGACATCACGATCGAGTTCGGCGCTCACCCCGCTGTGCTCGTCCCGGCGATGATCATGGAGAAGGACGCGCGCACCCAGGCGTTCGCGCTGGCGCGCCCGATGACCCAAATCGCGCGCGGCTACCACGCGATTGAAAAGCTGACACCACGCGAGCTCGACGTGCTGCTCGCTTCGGCCGCTCGCCTCGTGAAGCCCGACTTCGGCGCCGGATTGACCAGCGAGGAGTTCCTGAACGAGCAAACGCGTCGCCTCCAGCGTGCGATCCCACGACGCGACCGGCGCATCGTTCGTGACGCCGCAATCGTCTATTCACAAGCTCGACGCGTGAAATTCGACCGATGGGTCAACGCCGCGCAGCGCACCGCAACGCGCGTGGCGCTTCTTCTTTGCGACGATCTCGGGCCATTGGTGGAGGATGTCCGAAGTCGAATCGCACCGGAGCGCGAGGCCGAAGGCGAGACGTTCCATACTCACCCGGTATTCGTGGACGCGATGAAGTTCTGGGCTTCGCCCCCGGCCATGCACCTCCGCGAGCACATGGGGCTACTGACCCACTGACCGCAGGCCGCGGTCAGACGGTGTCACGGGTTTGCCGGTCGATGCGATAGACGAGCCACGCAAACGCAACGGAGGCGGCGACGAGCATTGCCAAACCCGAGTAGAACGTGGGGCTCGAAAAGAAGTCGAGGAGGCCGTATTCGCGTGTGAACTGCCGGTGCGATCCGACGACAGAGAGCCTCTCCCAGGCCACGGGCCATACCGCCAACGCCATCAGCCCAGCTGCCAGCGTGATGCGGCGGGCAGCAACATCTCGAGACGCGCGACAGAACGCCACCCCGAGTCGAAACCCCGCGAACGCCGCACCGAACAGAAGCAACACGGCGACCAAGCCCCACACCCACCGCGCGCGCTCCGTGTCGATCCAATAGAAGAGAAACCAATCGCCGTGAAATACGTAGAAGTAGATGACCGTTGGCAGAAGAACCAAGCCAACGAATAGCCCGTAGGCAAGAAAGGCCTCGCTTCGCCACATCGCTTCACCGCTGTGACGTATCTCGTCCCGGCCGGCATAGGCGGACAGCGCTCCCGTGGCGATGGCGACAAACAGCAGGAAAAGTAGCGGCAAAATGCTCCCCAGCAAAAGGCTACGTCCCAGGTTCGTGGACGGTCAACCAAACGAGCACCATAGTTCAGCCATGCGCCGGGTTGCGTGGGTCGGTTTGCTCGGATTTGTCGCGGCTTTGGCGGTCGAGGTGCACGCGTCCGCTGATGCGCTGGGTGATCTGACCGGCCCGTTCGCTGATGCGCTCCAGGACGGGAGCTACGCTGGTGCGCTGGGACTGATCTTCTTGGCAGGGTTGGCGACGTCCCTCACCCCGTGCGTCTATCCCATGATCGCGATCACGGTCAGCGTGTTCGGTGCGAGGCAGGCAGAGAGCCGTGCCAAGGCGGCCCTCCTATCGACCGCATTCGTGCTGGGGATCGCGGCGCTCTTTACCCCGCTCGGCGTCGTGTCGGCTTTGACCGGAAGCGCATTCGGCAGCGTCCTGGCGAGCCCATGGGTCGTCGCCGCGCTCGCGGCCCTGTTCTCGGTGATGGCCCTCAGCATGTTTGGCTTGTTCGATGTCACGCTGCCCTCGAGCCTGCAGAACCGCTTGGCCCAAGCCGGTGGATTCGGCGTTCGCGGCGCATTCGTGCTCGGTTTCGTGAACGGGCTCATCGCGGCCCCGTGCACGGGCCCGGTCCTCGCGGTGCTACTCACCTGGGTCGCGACCACGGGGCACGTTGGGTTCGGCGCGCTCGCGTTGTTCGTCTATGCGATCGGCATCGGTGTCTTGTTTTGGGTCGTCGGGACGTTCGCTATCACTTTGCCGAAGTCTGGGCGATGGGTGGAGTGGACCAAGAGCATCTTTGGCATCGCGATGCTGGCGCTCGCGTTCTACTACCTCCGCGGGGTACTCCCCTACCCTCGACCCGAAGTGCGAAACCAAATGTGGCTGGCCGTTGGGCTGGGCTTGCTCGCGGGCGGGGTCGTCGTCGGCGCGATCCACCTCTCTTTCAAAGGGGGCCCGTTGATTGCCCGCGCTCGCAAGGCCTTGGGAGTCATCGCGTGCGTCGCGGGTATCCTCGGGATCGTCGGCTATGCGGAGGCCCTGCCGCCCGGCAGCCACATCACGTGGAGTGAGGATTTCGATGCCGGCAAGTCGACGGCGCTCGAGCAGGGGCTTCCGATGATCGTGGATTTCGGCGCGGACTGGTGTGGGGCGTGCCAGGAGCTCGAACGAGACGTCCTGAGCGACCCGAGGGTCGTCGCCGAGGCACAGCGCTTCGTAGCGGTGCGGGTCGACTTGAGCACCGACAAGGCAACGGACGAGAAGTGGGCGCTCCTCAAGCGCTACGATCAGCCGGGGCTTCCCCTCGTCGTGCTGCACCACAGCGACGGCACCGAGGCCGTCCGCGTAACAGGCTTGCTGGAAAGCGATGAGTTCCTCGAAATGATGACCGGCGTTCGCTGATTCGGGCGCCCGCGTGCTAGCCTGCCGACAGGGTGAAACTATGAGCACGAACACTCTTTCGAGACGGAACCTGCTGCGCAACACGGTCCACTTGGCGGTTCTCAGCTCGGCGCCGATCCTGCTTCATGCTTGCAAGAAAGCCGAGTTCAATTGTGTCGATCTAACCGGGTTGAGCACAGAGGAGACAGAGCTTCGTGTCGCGCTCGAGTACGTCGATCGCTCGCCGCACGACGAGAAGAAGAGCTGCGGCACTTGTGCCTTCTACGTAGCTGCGGAAGCGAACCAGTGCGGTCAGTGCACTCTGGTGAAAGGCCCGATTCATCCGCTTGGGTACTGCACCTCCTGGGCAATGAAGGGCTGAGCTCGAGGCGCGATGGCATTGTTCGAGGTTCGAGGCCTCAAAAAGGCGTTCGGTCGCAACGTGGTTCTGGACGGGCTAGACCTCGACATCTTTGCTGGCGAGGTGATCACGATCGTCGGAGAATCGGGGTCGGGCAAGAGCCTCTTGCTGAAAGCCATGATGGGCTTGGTCGAGCCCGACGCCGGCACGATCCGCTTCGATGGCCAAGAGGTCACTGGGCAAACGGAGCAGCAATGGTTCGAGACGCGCCGGCGCATCGGCATGCTCTTCCAAGAATCGGCCCTCTTCGACTCGCTCGATGTGTTCGAGAACGTCGGCTACGCGCTGCGAGAACAAACCTCCATGACGGACGAGGAGATCGCGAAACGAGTCGCGGAGACGCTGTCGTTGGTCGCACTACCCGGAATCGAGCACATGGCTCCGTCGGACTTGTCCGGAGGCATGCGCAAACGAGTGGCGCTGGCGCGCGCGGTAGCGGTCCGACCTGAGATCGTCTTTTACGACGAGCCGGCCGAGGGCCTCGACCCGATCAACGTCACGCGGGTCAACCGCCTGCTACTCGGGCTTCAGGAGAGCCTCAACGTGACTTCAGTCGTGGTGACGCACAATCTCAAGGCTGCATTTGCCATCAGCGATCGGCTCGCCCTCATCCACGACGGTCGAGTCAGCGCAACCGGAGCACCGGACACCTTTCTCAAATCAGACAACCCGGTGGTGCGCGAGTTTATAGGCGATCGAATGAGGAAGGTCCTGCGTGCAAGTTGAGTTCGTCGGCGCGGTGGGCGGAGAAGTAACCGGCTCACGCCACATCGTACACACCGAGAAAGCCCGTGTGCTCCTCGACTGCGGCCTTTTTCAAGGCCGTCGCTCCGAAACGATCGAACGCAATCGGGAGCTAGGGTTTCGCGCGAAAGACATCGACGTGATGGTGCTCTCGCACGCTCACATCGATCATTCGGGCGCCCTGCCTCGACTCTACCGGCAGGGCTACCGTGGACCGATCTACTGCACTCCCGCCACACGCGACCTCTGCGCCGCCATGCTCGAGGACTCCGCCGAGATCCAGGCACAGGACGCTGCGTACATCAACAAGAAGATCGAACGGAACGGCGCCCACATGGAGCCGGTCGAGCCGCTGTACGACCAGAAGGACGTCGTTGGCACCCTCGGGCTGATCGTGAGCGTGCCGTATCGTAGACCGGTTGAGATCGCTGACGGCATTGCGGCGACCTTCTACGACGCGGGGCACGTGCTCGGAAGCGCGATGGTCGCGCTCGACGTCGACGTGGTGGGCGAACGGCGGCGCATCGTGTTTTCCGGTGACCTCGGCCGGCGCAACATGCCCATTCTGCGCGACCCCGACGTTCCGCCGGGAGCCTCTTGCCTCCTGATGGAGTCCACCTACGGCGACCGCACCCACGATCCCATCGAACGAATGGAGGACGAGCTCCTCGACGTCATCGAGCGAACAGTCGCCCGCGGAGGAAAGGTGATCGTGCCCTCGTTCGCCCTCGAGCGGGCCCAGGAGCTGATCTACGCGCTGAAACAGCTCCAGGAACAAGGGCGGCTTCCAAGTGTTCCGGTCTACGTGGACTCCCCGCTGACGGTGAAGCTGACGGACGTCTTTCGCGCCCATCCCGAGTGTTTCGACCAACAGGCGAGCGACATCGTGAGCACCGGGGACTCTCCGTTCGATTTCGAGGGGCTCCGCTACGTATCCTCGGTCGAAGATTCGAAGGCCATCGACCGAAGCGACGACCCAGCGGTGATCATTTCCGCGAGCGGCATGTGCGAGTTCGGACGCGTGGTCCACCACTTGGTCGCTGCGATCGAAAACCGGAAGAACACCGTTCTCATCGTGGGTTTTCAGGCGCAGCACACGCTTGGCCGCCGACTCGTCGAGCGGCGGACCCGCGTGCGCATCTTCGGGGTGGAACGCGAGCGGCATGCCGAAGTCGCGATCCTCAATGGGTTCAGTGCCCATGCGGGGCAGGACGACCTCCTCGAGTTCGCGGAGGCGGTCCGAGGAGCCGGGCCCCTTCGCCAGATCGCATTGGTGCATGGAGAGGACGAGCCGCGACAAACGCTGAAAGCCCTCCTCGACGAGCGCGGTTTTCCAAGCGTGCTGACGCCCGTAAGAGGCGAGAGAATCGACGTTTAGGCCTCACAAAACAGCTTCGTCGCCGCTCTGCTTAGCCTCGGTGCTTGACCTGCTCGTGCGGATGCGCACATTGTCGCGCGTAATCGAGGAGGCGGGATGAGTAGAGGCGTGATCGGATGTGGGGTGCTGGTCGTCATCGGGCTTACGCTCGTCGGGACGGGTGTCGGTAGCTACAACCGGCTCGTCGAGCTCGAGGAGGGCGTCGACGGCGCGTGGAGTCAGGTCGAAAATGTCTACCAGCGCCGGGCCGACCTCATTCCCAACCTCGTCGCGACCGTGAAGGGAGCCGCCGACTTCGAGCAAGAAACGCTGACGAAGGTCGTGGAGGCCCGCGCCAAGGTTGGCCAAGTGACGTTCGACAAGGCGCCGAGCTCGGAGCAGCTCGCCGAGTTCGAAGCCGCCCAATCGCAACTGTCCTCAGCGCTGTCTCGTTTGCTGGTCGTCGTAGAACGCTACCCAGAGCTCAAGGCGACCGACGCATTTCGGGATTTGCAAGCGCAACTCGAGGGCACCGAGAACCGGATCACTGTCGAACGCAAACGCTTCAACGACGCAACGCTCGACTACAACAAGACGCGCCGCCGGTTTCCGACGATCCTGCTCGCCAACATCATGGGCTTCGATGACAAGCCTTACTTCGAGGCTACGCCTGGGTCCGAAAAGCCCCCAAAGGTCGAGTTCTAGCGCGGTCCGTGGCGAGCCGAATCGACACTTTCTTTTCGAGCTCTGATCGCGAAGCGATCCGAGCGGCCACGGCTGATGCTGAACGGAGCACCGCCGGCGAGCTGGTCGTGTACGTGGTCGAACGCTGCGACCCGCACCCCGAGCTCACGTGGAAAGGCGCGCTCATCGGAGGCGCCGTGGGGGCTGCTTGCGCCGCTGTGGCAGTGCGGCTCTTCGGCGGGTGGGGGGCGCCCGACTATCTATGGCTGCTGATCGGGCTGCAGCTCGGCCTTCTCACGGGCTGGCTCGCGAGCAAGTTCGAAGGGCTTGCGCGATGGCTGATCGGCGGCGAAACGCTATCGAGCCGGGCGCGAGGGCGAGCTGCGGCGGCGTTCTTGGAAGAGAAGGTCTTCGCCACCGCCGAACGGACAGGCGTCTTGATCTTCGTTGCCCTTTTCGAACATCGAGTCCTCGTGCTTGCCGACGAGGGAATCGAGGAACGAGTCGCAGCCGGCGCCTGGGACGAGATCGCAGCGCACATCGCGACCGGGATTCGCGCAGGCGCGCCGGCGGCTGCCTTGGTCGATGCGGTTGGGCGCTGCTCGGAGCTCTTGGGGGCGCACGGAATACCGGCGAACGCCACCAACGAGCTCCCGAACGAACCGAGGCTGCGCGATGAATAGATCGGCCGCCCTCTCGCTGTCGCTCGTTGGGTTCTTCATCGCGTCGACGGCGCTTGCGCTCGACGTTCCTCGGCTCGGCGGGCGGGTCAACGACTACGCGAATGTCCTATCGACAGATGCCGAATCACGAATCGCTGAGCGGCTCGCGACACTCGAGGAGGACACGGGCGCACAGCTTGTCGTGCTCACGATGGACAGCTTGGAAGGCGAGCCGCTCGAAGAGTACAGCCTACGCGTCGCCGAGGCCTGGGAGCTCGGGCGCGCTGATCAAGACGACGGCGCGCTACTGCTGATCGTCAAGAACGACCGAAAGATGCGCATCGAGGTGGGATACGGCCTCGAGCCAACGCTCACGGACATCATGTCGAAACGGATCCTCGATCAGATACTCAGACCGCGATTCCGCGCTGGAGACTTCGATGGGGGCGTGCTGAACGCCATCGATGCGATGGACGGCTTGATCCGAGGTACCAGCACCCTACCGCCACCAGACTCGAGCACGATGCAGGACGACATGCCGCCTCGGTTCTTCGGTGTCATGTGGCTCTTGTTTCTGATCCCATTCGTGCTCGTGGTCGTCGGCACGAACCCGTTTCAATTGTTCCTCTACCTTTTCCTCATCCCATTCGTCTTCATCGGCGGCATGACGGCCGTGGCGCCATGGGCGGCCAGGTTCTTCGTCGCCGGCTGGCTCATCGGAGCGCCGATCGTGTGGTCGTTCTTTGGTCGTCGGAAGAAGAGGCAACCGCGCGGCAAACGCTCCGGCCGGTCCGGCGGGGCTTGGTCATCCGGAGGCGGATGGTCGTCGGGGGGCGGCTTTTCGAGCGGCGGTGGCTTCTCGGGTGGCGGAGGAAGCTTTGGCGGCGGCGGCTCCTCGAGCAGCTGGTAGAGCCCCGTGGACGATGCGAAGCATCGATTTTACGGGGTGCGGCTGACTACGGGTCGCTCTCCAAGCGCCCGTGCCAGTACACCCAGTTTGCCCATGCTTCAGGGATCGACGTGGCCGAATCGATGCGGAACGCCACGACTGGCAACCACCGCGGCTTGACCGGCGGACGACGAAGACGGAGGCCGGCCTGTTTCGGCGTCTGGTTCCCCTTCTTCTCGTTGCAGGCGTAGCAGGCCATCACGATGTTCTCCCAGTTGGTTTTCCCACCCTGGGACTTCGGGATGACGTGGTCATACGTCAGCCCGCGCAGGCGATGGCGCATGCCGCAATACTGGCACTTGAAGTCGTCTCGCATCGCGACGTTGATGCGGGAGAACTTGATCGCCCGTTTGCGGCCAACAATGGTGCGAAGCAGCCGGACAACCGCAGGCATCTTGATGCAGATGCTAACCGAACGTACGTCTTCGTCGTACTCCTCGACGACTTCGACCTTGCCATCGAAAATCATGCACACGGCGCGTTGCCAGCTGATGATTCGATGGGGCTGATAGCCCTGATCCAAGACGAGGGTACGCATTCCGCTCGAGACTTCGTATAGCGCGAACGGGCGAAGAAATAAACAGGCGTCGTGCGGCGTCCCCGGGAGGATTCGAACCTCCGACCTTCGGTTTAGGAAACCACTGCTCTATCCTACTGAGCTACGAGGACGTAGGTGGCGGCGTATAGCATGCAGATATGCGCGAGCGCGAACGGTTGACGTCCCGTGCCCGCGTGTACTACTCCTGCTCCTCCCCCCGTGACTGCTGAACGACGATATCCCGCCCCAGTCATTGCGGTCTCGAACCTCGATCCCGAGGAGGCTCGAAGCGGCGGTGAGATCGCACCGGACCGCCCGGCACCTAAGCGACGAAGCACCCTGCCCCACGATCTGTTGCTCCGAAGCGACGAAGAAGGTGCGCGGCGACTGGCGCTCAAAGCCCTGTCCGCCGCCCGCGCCGCCGAGCGGCGCCTCGAAGACCACCCCGACCCAGAAGCGCTCCACGATTTCCGCGTTTCAATCCGGAGGCTTCGCAGTCTCCTTCGCGCGTACCGGCCTCAACTGGAGAGCTCGGTTCGGAAGAAGGATCGGAGCCGCCTTCGGGCGATCCAAAACGCGACTGGCGGCGGCCGCGAGGCGGACGTGGCGCTCGAGTGGCTGACGAAGCAGCAGCGCGATCTCGGGCCCGAGCACCTGACCGGGCTCAACTGGCTCTCGGCGAAGCTTCTCGCCCGACGAAGGGAGTGCTCGCAAGCCCTCGACGGCGAGGTTCGCGACGTGTTCAAACGAACGGCGGAGAAGCTAGAAGAGCGCTTGGCCATCATGCGGAGTGAGCGAAACCTGCTCGCCGATCGCCCTCACGTGAGCTTCGGCCGCACCTTGGCGAACCTCACCGAGGCGCATGCAACCGACCTTCTCGTCCAGCTTGGCCAGATCGCACGCATGGACGACTCGGAAGCCCTTCACGAGGCGCGCATCATGGCGAAGCGCCTCCGGTACCTGCTCGAGCCAGTCCGCGCGTACGTCGACCAAGCGCAGCCGATCGTCAAAAAGACGAAGCGTCTCCAAGAAGTGCTTGGGGAGCTCAACGACGTCCACGTCCTCATGAGCGAAATCGATCTGGCATTCGACGATGCGCTGACGCAGAAGGCCCGACGCATCAAGGAATCGCTCGGCCGTGGCGACATCGACCGCGCACGGAGCGACGCTTCGATGAGCGAGTGGGTCGGCCTCGTCGAGCTCTACAGTCGTCTCGAAAACGAGCGTCGCGAGCTCATCGGCAAGGTGCGCGACCGATGGCTGGATGGCGACCTGGACGCGCTCGTCAACCGCGCGCGAGACCTGGCCCACGAGCTCCGCCTCCAAGACCACGCCCCTCAGTAGTCCAAAATCGAAATCACCTTGTGCGGCTCGAGCTTCTTCGTTCCTTGGAGCCCGACCAGGTTGATCACGAACGCGAACGCGGCGACTTCGGCACCGCATTGGTAAACGAGCTCAGCGGTCGCCTTGGCGGTGCCCCCCGTAGCAATGAGGTCGTCGACCACGACGACGCGATCCCCGGGCTTCAAAGCGTCTCGGTGGATCTCGACCGCGTCGCTTCCGTACTCGAGGTCGTAGTCCGCGCGGTACGTGGCGGAAGGGAGCTTTCCGGGCTTACGCACCGGCACGAAACCCACGCCGAGCTTGTCCGCGAGGGCGGCACCGAACATGAAGCCCCGCGACTCGATACCGATGACGGCGTGAATCGGCGTGGCGTCGAGGCCCTCGATGATGAGCTGAATCGAGGTGCGGAAGGCCTCGACATCGGCCAGCAAGGGGGTGATGTCTCGAAAGAGGATGCCCTCCTTCGGGAAGTCCGGGATGTCGCGGATGCGGCTGCGGAGAAAGTTCAAGCGCTCTTCGCTCATCGCTCCTCCGTCGGCGCGGCGACATAGGCTGCGACGCCAAGGTGATCCGGCTGGGTGGCCTCGATGCTCAGCGGGGTGACGGAGATGTACCCCTCGTCGAGGGCCTCGGTGTCCGCGCCTTCCACTGGCTCGTTCTTCGCACCTCCGGGCCCGCCGATCCACAGATAGTGGCGGCCCCGCGGGTCGTCTCGAACCTCGACGTCGTCGCTGTAGAGCCGAAAGCCCAAGCGCGTTGCGCGAACCCCCTTTGGAGGCACGTGCGGGAAGTTCACGTTGAGAAGGACGGCCTGCCCTTTGGGCGGCGTGCTTCGAAGGAGCTGTTTGCAGAATCGCTTCGCGTACTGCGCGGCGCCTTCCATGTCGGACGACGAGCTCGACAGCGCGATCGACGGCACACCGCGAAGCGCGCCCTCTCGAGCGGCGGCAACGGTGCCTGAATAGTGCACGTCGTTGCCAAGGTTTGGACCGTGGTTGATTCCGGACACGACGAGGTCGGGTCGGCGAGGCAGAAGATCCTTTAAAAAGAATGCGACGTAGACGCAGTCGGCAGGCGTCCCGTCCACGGCCCATACCCGCTCGGAGACCTCGTTGAAGCGGAGCGGATGATGCAGCGTAATCGAGTGGCTCTTGGCGCTCTGCTCGGTCTGCGGCGCGACGGTGTAAACGTCGGCGAATGTGGCGAGCGCATCGCGCAGCGCGATGTTGCCCGGCGCGTCGACCCCATCGTCGTTGGAAACCAAGAACAGCGGGCGGTCCGGCATGCCTTCAACGGCCTAACGCGGAAGCGCGCCGCGGGCAAAGCAATTGAGGGAGGACCGGCGGGCTTTCGCCCTCCGGTCCGCCAATGGTCGGGGCGACTGGATTTGAACCAGCGACCCCCTCACCCCCAGTAAGGTGCGCTACCAAGCTGCGCTACGCCCCGTCCACCCTCTATTCGAGGGCTGCCGACTGTAACCCAGGATGCCCGATTGGCAAACGAAAAGCCGCAACCGCACTCGCTCAAGAGTCCGGGGTGCGACTCGCAGAAACCGGAACGACCTGGTGAACGGTGACCTGAACCTCTCGGGACTTGGCAGGTGCCGCCGCGGCGCCGGCCAGATCGTCGAGAAGCTCGCCGAGCTGCTGACGGAGCCCGAGAAGCTCGGCCCGGAGCGCGACTTCCCTCGCGGCGCGCGGCTCGGGAGGGCTGCTTCGCTGGTGCCGCCCCAGATCGCGGATGCGCTTCCGAGCCCCGGGAATGGTGTAGCCCTCATCGTGCAAGAGCTGCCGAATGAGCATCGCCAGCTCGACGTCTTTGCGGCTGTACTGGCGGTGAGCGCCACGCGTCTTCTTCGGGCGAAGCGCAGGAAACTCGGTCTCCCAGTACCGCAACGCGTGAGGTTTGACGCCAACGATATCGGCGACCTCGCCGATCTTGAAGAAGAGCTTGTCCGGAAGTTGAGTGCGCCGCGTCATGACTCTAGCTCAGAGGCCTTCGGGCGAACCGACACCGTCTTCTTTGGATCGGTGCGGGTTGAGCACGGTCTTGAGTACCTGGCTGGGCTTGAATGTCAACACACGACGTGCACTGATCGGAATTGGAGCGCCCGTCTGAGGGTTTCTCCCGATGCGTTCCTTCTTGGTGCGCACCACGAAGTTACCGAAGCCGGAGATCTTGATCTTGTCCCCGTCGGCCAAGACGTCTTTCATCGTGTCGAACACGGCTTCAACGACCTCCGCCGCCTCTTTCTTCGAGAAGCCCCCAACCTTCTCGTACACGGCATCGATGATTTCGGCTTTTGTCATTCGGTTCAGTCCTTCCAGATGCCCGGTACGGCGGAGAAAACCATAAATCGGTTTGAATCTCAAGGGTTTGGCGCGACTCGACCCTCAGAAATGTGCGCATTCTCTCACATCGAGAAGAATCTCTATCGGATGGTGGCTTCGAAGCGATCGCGCGCGACCTTCGCGAGCGACGCATGGACCTTGTCGACCCGCTTGTCGGTGAGCGTCCCCTCCGGATCACGATAAGTGACCCGGAACGCGAGGCTGCGGTGGCCCTCGGGGATCTGCCCGCCACGGTAAAGGTCGAACAGCGCGACCGACTCGGCCAAGCCATTCGAGGCCCCGGCAAGGGCCTCGGCGATCTGCCCTGCGCTAAACTCGTCGCGCACCAGCATGGCGATATCGCGGGTGACCGCCGGGAACTTCGGGAGACCCCGTGCTTGCGTCGGGCCAAGCTCCTCGGCCAGCGCGTAGAGCGCCGCGACGTCCAGCTCCCCGTACACCACTCGGCCAATCAGCGCGAGATCGTCCGCGACGTCCGGGTGGATCTCGCCGACAAAGCCGACCGGACGGGATTCGAGCACGACGAGTGCCGATCGTTTCGGATGCATGAAGGCCGGCAGCTCGCCAGGACGGAGCTCGGGTACCCGCCCAAACACACCGTCGAGGATCGCTTCGACGGCGCCCTTGCCGTCGTAGAGGTCGAATGGCTTGGCACCACCGATCCACCCGCCGCGTTGACCCGCCAACGCGATCGCAAGCGTGGTCTGCTCACGAGGCAGCACATCGTCGCTCGGTTCGAAGGTGCGCGCGATCTCGAAGAGACGGGCCTCGGTTGCGCCGTGGCGCTGAGCACGCGCGGTAGCGCCCGTGAGGCCGGGCAAAAGTGACGTGCGCATGACCGCGCGCTCTTCGGACAGTGGATTCGCGAGGCATACGGCGTTGGTCGAAACGCGTGCTTTTCGCAGATCGTCGGCGGAAACGAAACCGTAGTTGATCGCTTCGTAGAGCCCAGCCGTCACCGCGGCGTCACGCAGCAAATCGACCGTCTTCAGGAGCCCAGGCGTACCGGCTTCCGACGGATGTACGCGTGGAACAGCAGTCGGGATCTCGTCGTACCCGCGAACGCGCGCGACCTCTTCGATGAGGTCGACCTCGCGCTGAAGGTCGGGTCGCCAACTCGGGGCCAGAGCGATGATTTGGTCATCGCTCTGTTCGACGATGCGGCATCCGAGGGATTGCAGAATCCGGAGGCACTCTTCACCTGACACGGACGTCCCTAGCAATCGAGTCGCGCGCGCGGCCCTAAGCCGGATGGTGCGCGCCTCGTATGGGGTCGCAATGCGATCGATAGCGGCCGTCGCAACTGCGCCGCCACCGAGCTCTGCAATTAGAGATGCCGCGCTAGCAAGGACCTGCGGGATCGCCTCGGGATCCACGCCGCGCTCGAATCGGTGACTCGAATCGGTGTTCAGCCCGAGGCGGCGTGACGTGCGCCGAATCGAGCGCGGGTCGAAGTACGCGCACTCGATGAGCACTGCTTGCGTCTCGTCCCGGATCTCGCTGTCGAGACCGCCCATCACGCCAGCGACCGCCACAGGGCCCTCCCCGTCGCAAATCAGCAAATCGTCCGCAGAAAACGTCCGCTCCACGTCATCGAGAGTCGCCATCCGCTCGCCGTCCTTGGCAAGACGCACGACGACCTTCGATCCCCGAAGACGATCAAGATCGAATCCATGAATCGGATGCCCCCACTCGAGCAAGATCAGGTTGGTCGCGTCGACGACGTTCGAGAGCGAGCGAAGACCGAGGTTGTGGAGACGGTAACGAAGCCAGAACGGAGACGCTGCGATCTCTACGCCCGACACGAGCGCGGCACCGTACCGGGGACAGCGATCGCCGTCTTCGATTTCGACAGAGATCTCGGGCAGCGTCGGCGTAGCGACTGCATCGGCATCGTTGTCCCAAAGCGGGACGAGCTCAGTGACCGGCTGCGTCGCCTCGAAAGAAGCGCCCGCTGCGAAGGTCTGGCGAGGCCCGACGGCCTTGCGCGGCTCGTACGTGACGCCGAAAAGGACGCCGACTTCACGGGCAATTCCCACGTGCCCGAGGCAATCGGGCCGGTTCGGCGTGAGGCCGATGTCGAGAATGACATCGCGGAGGTCGAGCGCATCAGCGACAGGTGTGCCGGGAAGCGCGCCATCGTCCGCGTCCATCACGAAGATGCCATCGCTGTCGCCTCCAATGTCGAGCTCCGCCTCGCTGCAGATCATTCCGCTGGACTCGACACCTGCGACCTTGCGAGGAGCGATCTCCATACCATTCGGAAGCACGGCACCCGGACGCGCGAAGAGGACTCTCCCCCCGGGCCCGGGGACGTTGGGAGCGCCGCAGACGACATCGAGCTCGTCCTGACCGTCGAAGACGCGGACGAGTGTGAGCTTCTCGTGCTTTGGGTGCAGACTCTTGGCGCGGACTTCCGCGACCACCACGCCGGCGAGGTTGTGACCCTTCTCCTCCATCGCTTCGACTTCGAGGCCGGCGAGCGAAATGCGGCGCGCGACCTCGGCGACGTCGGCGTCGACCGGACAGAGCTCTTGCAACCAACGATAGGAGACCAGCATCGTGATTCTCTAGAACTGCGACAAGAACCGCACGTCGTTTTCGTACAGAAGCTTGATGTTGGGGATGCCGTACTTCAGCATCGCGATACGATCGAGCCCCATGCCGAACGCAAAACCGGTGTACTTCTCCGGGTCATACCCGACGTTCTCGAACACGACGGGATGAATCATTCCGCAGCCGAGGATCTCCATCCAGCCCGTGCCCTTGCAGACGCGGCACGCCGCCGTGCGGGCGCGGTCGTCTTCCCACGCGCGACAGAAGACGCAGCTCATGTCTACCTCTCCGCCTGGCTCGACGAAGGGGAAGTAGCTCGCGCGAAACCGAACCGCGATGTGCTCGTCGAAGAGCCGCCGGAGGAAGAGGGTGAGCACACCCTTGAGCTCGGCAAAGGTGACGTCCTCGTCGACCAGGAAGCCCTCGAGCTGGAAGAACATCGGCGAGTGCGTCGCGTCGTCGTCCCGACGGTAGACGGCCCCGGGAGACACGATAGCGAGCGGGGGCTGCCGCTTCAGCATCTCGCGGATCTGAATTGTGGAGGTTTGCGTCCGAAGGAGCACGCTCTCCGGGTCCTGCGAACGGTTTCCCTCAATGAAGAAGGTGTCGTGCTCGTCAGTCGCGGGATGGTCGGGCGGGAACCCGAGCTTGTCGAAGCAGTTCTCGTAGAGCTCGACCTCCGGGCCATCCGCGATATCGAAGCCGAGCGAGGCGAAGATCTCGAGCACCTCGTTGCGGACGCGCGTGATGGGGTGAAGGCGACCAGGCATCTGCCAACGCCCAGGCAGGGTCACATCGAGCGCAGGCCCGGTGAGCTCCGCTTCGCGCGCACCCCGATGAATCCCGCTCAGCGTGGCATCGAACGTCGCCTGGATCTCCTGTTTGAGCGCGTTCGCAGCCTGGCCGAGCTCGCGCCGGCGGTCGCCCGGGAGCTTCGGCATGAGCTTGAGAAGCTTGGTGAGCTCGCCTTGCGGTCCAACGTAGCGGCCGTTGATCAGTCGGAGCTCGGGTTCGTCCTTGGCTGCGCGCAACGCATCACCATAGGCGCCACGAATTTCGTCGAGCCCGTCTTCGAACGTCTGAACCGCATCAGGCTCTGCCATCGCGCGTCCCGAACGTTCTATTCGATGGCGTCGATGACGGCTTTGAAGCCGCCGGGATCGGACACTGCGATCTCGGCGAGGACCTTGCGGTCGAGCTCGATCTTCGAGCGCTTGAGGCCTGCGATGAACTGGCTGTAGTTGATGCCGTTCGTCCGCGCAGCAGCGTTGATGCGGGCGATCCAAAGGCGGCGGAACTCACGCTTCTTCGTGCGGCGATGCCGGTAGGCATCCTCCCAGGCGTTGTGAACCTGCTCGATGGCGACGTGGAAGGCCTTGCGACGCGCGCCGTAGTAACCCTTCGCGTGCTTCAGCACACGATTGCGACGACGGCGGGCTTTGAAGCCTCGTTTTACTCTAGGCATGGGGCGTTACTCCTTCGAATCTCAGAGCTCGTAAGGAAGCAAACGCCGGATGCGCGCTTCGTCAACGGGATCGACCATGGAGTTCTTCTTGAGCTTCCGCATTCGATTCGCCGACTTGCCACGCATGAGGTGCTGTTTGCCAGCCGTGGAACGGCGAATTCGCCCACTCCCGGTGGCTTTGAACCGCTTCGCGGCAGCACGCTTTGTCTTCATCTTGGGCATCTTGCTGTCCTCGCTTAAAAGCTCCCAACCCAGCGGCAACCGCGGCTAGGGAGCGGAGAACGCCGTGTCTAGCGCACCCCCCAAGTGAGTCAAGCGGATTGGGGACAGGCTCCCCCGCTAGGAAGCCTTTGTTTTCAAGCGCTTGCGGAGGCAACCGCGGATTCGCGCTGCCAGCGGCAGCGGCAGCATGGCGTCTGAGGTACCTTTATGGAGGTGTCTGGCGAATCCTCCAACCGAGCTCTGCTCATGGGGCTGGCCGCCTCGCTCGCGGTCGCACTCCTCGTCATCGCGTTCCTGTTGGGACGTGAGTCGACCCGAAGCCCGGTGGTCGAAGCGAGCGTGTCAGCGCCTCCTTTCGTGGAGCCCGAACCGATCTTCGAAGACGGCGAGCCGCGACGCTGGCCCGAGTGGGCCGACCTCGAGGAGTGGGAGGACGTGAAGGAAGCGGGGTTTCCTGCCGAGCCCGTTGGCGAGCGCATCGAACAGCGCCGGAGAGCACCCCGCTGCTTGCGAATGTTGGAAGCCGCAGTCGAGAAGCCACAAGCCCCTCACGACGCCGCCGGCTCCGCCGTCTCCGCCTACTTCCTTCGGATGGATGGGTTCCACGCCCAGTCGGGCGCCGGCGACCCCAAGGCCTTTGCCATGGGTCTAATCAAGGCGGGGTTGGAAGGGTCCACCGCAGGGTTCGATCAACTCATCGCCGACACGCGGCGAATGGAGGAGCAGATTCGCCGCGTGACGCCCCCGCCCTGCTGCGTCGACTATCACGAAGCAAACCTGTCGGCGCTGGCAGAGAGCCGCAAGATCCTCGACGAGATGAAGAGGTCCTTCGCGAAGCGGGATTTCTCCGGGCTAAGCGCGGTCGCGCAGAAAGCCGGTACCCTTCAGTCCAAGGCCGAAGCTCTGCAGGACATGCGCGAGCAAATCATGGCCGACGCGAAACGTTGATCGGACCCGTCACCTCGTCGAGGCGGTTGCCGCTCGTTTGACCGAGGTCGATCCCGAGCCGCGACGCGCCTCGCGGCTATCGCGTGTGCTGGACTTTGATGCGGGGCGCGAGGATTGCCGTCATGGTGCGGCCTTCGAGCCGCGCCGGCGTCTCCACCGCGGCAAGGTCGTCGACGGCCTCGATGATCAAGTCGATCTGCCGCCTTGCCGTTTCGGGGTGTGTGATCTCGCGGCCGCGGAAGCGAACCGTGATCTTCACCTTGTTGCCCTCTTCGAGGAAGCGGCGGACGTGCTTCACCTTGAAGTCGACGTCGTGATCGTCGGTCTTCGGGCGAAGCTTGATCTCCTTGAGCGCGATCTGCGTCTGGCGTTTTCGGGCTTCGTTCTGTTTCTTCTTCTCTTCGTACTTGAACTTCCCGAAGTCCATGATCTTGCACACCGGAGGGCTGGCTTTCGGGTTCACCTCGACCAAGTCCAGGTCGAGACCCCGCGCCATCCGGCGCGCCTCGTCGGTGTTCATGACGCCCAGCATTTCGCCCTCTGCTCCGATGACACGGATTTCAGGCACTCGAATGCGATCGTTCACGCGCGGTCCGAAATTCCGCGGGCGATCGCGCGATCCCATACTCGGTCTAGCGATGACTCACTCCTCTTGTTGATTCCTGCTCAGAAGGCGGGTGGTTCTCCCGCTCGAGACGCTCGATGACGTCGGACATCGGGATGAACCCGAGGTCCGCGTTCTCGTCGCGCGAGCGGAGGGCCAAGCCCTGCCCTTCGACTTCTTTCTCTCCAATCACGCCGAGATACGGAATCCGCATCATGCGCGCTTGGCGAATCTTGGCGCCCAGCTTGTCGCTGCTCAAATCGGCGGTGACCCGGAAGCCCCGGTCCTGAAGCTGTTGCTGCACGGTCTCCGCATACTCGTTGAACTTCTCACTCACCGTCAACAAGGCGATCTGCTCTGGGGCGAGCCAAAGCGGAAACGAGCCACCCACGTGCTCCGTCAAGACGCCGAAAAAGCGCTCGATGGAGCCCAAAATCGCACGGTGAAGCATCACCGGTCGGTGCGCCGTGTTGTCCTCGCCGACGTACGTCAGATCGAAACGCTCCGGGAGATTGAAGTCGGCCTGGATGGTGCCGAGCTGCCACGGTCGCCCGATCGCGTCCTTCAAGTGGAACTCGATCTTCGGGCCGTAGAAGGCGCCCTCCCCTTCGGCGATTTCGTATGGAAGCTCCTTGGCCTTCACTGCCTCTTCGAGGGCCTCCTCGGCTTGGTCCCATACTTCGTCCCCGCCGAGTCGCTTCTCTGGGCGAGTGGCGATCACGATGCGAACGTCGGTGAAGCCAAAGTCTCGATACGCGTCGTACACCAAGTCCAAGAAGCTCTTGATCTCGTCCTGCACCTGATCGAGCGTGCAGAAAATGTGCGCGTCGTCCTGCGCGAACGTACGTACACGCGTCAGCCCCTGCACGACGCCGCTTCGCTCGAAGCGATGAAGCCGCCCGAAGTCGGCCAAGCGCATCGGTAGGTCGCGATAGCTCCGCTTGGTCATGCCGTAGATCAAGCAGTGACTCGGGCAGTTCATCGGTTTCACACCGAAGCGGAGCGACTCGCTGAACGCAGCTTCCCACTCTTGGGCGCTCGCAGGCGGCTTCTCTTCCACCCTTTGCTGAAGCTTTTCGAGGTTCTCCGAGGTCGCTGCCATGTACATGTTCTCGGCGTACGACGGAAGATGCCCAGACGTGTGGAAGAGCTCGTTGTCGAAGATCTGCGGCGTGATCACCTCGTCGTAACCGTAGCGGGCGTACAGTCGGCGAACGTAGGCCTCGAGCAGATTGTAAATCGTGGAGCCGCGCGGAAGGAAAAACGGCGACGCGGGCGCGGTCTGGTGAAAGCTGAAGAGCTTGAGCTCCTTGCCGAGCTTGCGGTGGTCGCGCTTCTTCGCCTCTTCGAGTTGCTTGAGATGCGCGCGCAGCGCCTTTGGTGACGCAAACGCGGTGCCGTAGATGCGCTGGAGCATCGGGTTGCGCTCGTCGCCGCGCCAGTACGCGCCGGCTACGCTGGTGAGCTTCACCGCTTTCAGGAAACCCGTCGACGGAACGTGCGGCCCCTCGCAGAGATCGACCCACTCGCCGTGCCGGTAGAGCGAGATCGGGTCATCGAGCCGTTCGAGATGTTCGAGCTTGAAGTTCTCGTCGAGCGAGGAGAGCAGGCTCCGCGCCTCGTCGCGCGTCACGACCTCGCGCCGGAACGGGCTGTCCGCCTCGACGATCTCCGCCATCTTCTCCTCGATGGCGCGAAGGTCATCTTCCGAGAAGGTCCCGGTTGGACGGGCATAGTCGTAGTAGAAGCCGTCCTCGGTTGCCGGCCCAAAGGCGACCTTCGTGCCCGGAAACAGGCGCTGCACGGCGTCGGCCATGACGTGCGCGCTCGAGTGCCGGATGATCGCGAGCGCGTCGGCATCGTGCGCGCCGATTGCGCTCACCTCCGCGACCCCGTTCGGAAGGGGCGTGTGAAGGTCGTACACGTGGCCATCCACGCGGGCAGCCACTGTGTCCTTCCGAAGGGCGTCACGCTCTTCGAGCACCTCGCGGGCGGTACGCGGTGTCGCTTCCGCCGTCATTTCGAGGACGAGGGTGCCGAGTTGTCAGCTATGGTCACAAAGGGCGCCAAAGAAAGGCTTTTGACACACGGCGTGCCGATTGCAAGCCTCGCCCGCATCTGCGCGCGCAGAATACCTGAGCCCGGGCACAGCACTACTCCGGTCGCACCTTGTAGTTGCCGCGGGTGCCATCGTACTCGAGCGTGATCAGGCCACGGGCCTCGATGTCTTTCATCAGGTCCTGGAAGTTGCGGTAGCCGTAGTAGCTCTCGTTGAAGCCTGGATTCAGGCGTCGCACGGCCTGCTTGATCATCGAGCCCCAGAGAGTGTCGTAGTCCTGATCGAGGGACCCGACGGTCTCCATGAAGATGTCGACGGCTTCGTCCTTCTTGCTCGTGGCCTTCTTGCGACCCCGGGACCGATTGGATTTGGGCTTGGCCGCGCGAATCAGATCGTCGTAGTAGATGAACTCGTCGCAGCCGGCGATCAACAAGTCCGACGTGGACTTCTTGACACCGACGCCGATGACTCGCTTGTCGTTCTCTTTGAGCTTGTTCACCAAGGGGGAGAAGTCGCTGTCGCCGGAAAGCAAAGCGAAGGTATCGATGTGCTCCTTCGAATAGCAAAGATCGAGAGCGTCGACGACCATGTGGATGTCTGCGCTGTTCTTCCCGCTCATGCGGCTCTGCGGGATGTCCACGAGCCCGATGCCATGCCCGTGAAACTCGCGGACCGCGCCCTTGTACCTGCTCCAGTCGCAGTAGGCGCGCTTGTAGACGATGCGGCCCTTCTCGAGGAGTCGCTTCAGCACGAGCTCGATCTGGAAACGGCCCGATTCGGTCACCTGTGCCCCGATGGCGAGGTTCTCGAAATCGACGAAGACGGCAATGAGTGGTTCGTCGGTCATGTTGCTTCCCCGGGTTGATCGTCCCGAAGCGCCATTCGGCGCTCTTCGAGAAACGCGAAGAGCCCGTTGCGCGGCTCGTCGAGCGGGCGCTCATCGGCCCAAGCGTACAAGGTTCGGTTCTCTTTCGCAGCGTGCGCGCGGAGTTGCGCGAGTAGCTGGTCGATGGCCTCTTTTCGCAGCGTGTGGAGCTCGGTCTGGATCATCAGCTCATCTAGCGCCAGACGGGTGTGCGCATGCTCGGAACGAAGTTCCTCGATCGCATTGGGGTGACTCGTCTCGAAATTCGGGAACAAATACTGCTCCTCCCCATCCATGTGCGCACGAAGCCCTCGGTCCACCTCGCGAAACACCTCGAGTATGGTCCGAAAATCGGCTCCCTCCACCGCATCGGACAACTGGCGGAGCTTGCGCTCGATCGCGCGGTGATCACTCCCCAGGGACTCGCGTACATTCATTAAACGCTCCTCGTCTGATCGGGCTTATCACGCACGCAGCCCACCGCAACGGGCAGCAAAAGGAAAAGCCCGCAACCAACCCGGGCTTTGAAGGGAGAGGAACGCGGATCGTCGGACGGCTTCCGCGTCGATGGCACCTCGGCCACAGGATGCCGTTGAGGTTCTAGCACGCGGCGTGTTAGTCAGTATTCGTGGAGCTCAAACGGGTTGCTGCACCGGATGGCTTGAGCGTGCACGGGGGACCGTCGGAGCTTCGCGTCTCGGCCGACGACGCCGATTGGGCACTCGCGGAAGGCCGGGAGGCGCTTCTTCGCGCGGCCGCCAGCGTCCTGACCCAAGTGCTCGGGCCCGATGAGCGTGTGCGGCTCGTCTCGAAGGTGTTCGCGTCCAAGGGCTGGGCGTGGATGCGCAATTCGTGGCGACGTTCGGGAGACCGCTTGACCCTCGTCGCGACCGACCGCCGTCTCTTGTTGATCCACGTCGACGGCAAAGGCCGCCCTTCCCTCTACGCCAACCAGATCCCGTACACGGCCATTCGCCGCCTAGAAGCAGGGTTGTTTGGGTTGTCCGTTGCAGTCGAGACGGGCGACGGCACGCTCAAACTCAAGGGCATGAGACGCAAGACGCACGACCGACTGGTCGACATCGTCGAACGGAACCCGAACGCAAGCAGCGGCGTGCAACCCTTGTGCCCTACGTGCTTGGGCCCACAAGCGTCTACCTCCGGTCCGTGCACCGACTGCGGAGCCGGCTGCAAGAGCGCCCGCACTGCTGCCCTCAAGTCACTGATCTTCCCGGGCCTCGGCGACATCTATCTCGGTCAGACCCTCGTCGGCGCGGCAGCGGCCATCATGACGGCGTTCGTCTGGATCATGTTGTTGTTCGTCTTTGGCATGTCGATTCGCGAAGGCGGCTGGCAGACCTCCACCGTTCTCGGAGTCGCTCTCGTGTCGGGGATCTTGCTCGTCTTCGGCCACGGAACGAGCTCGCTAGTGGCCAGGTGGCGCGCGCGACAAGCGCGTTTCTCAGAGGACCATCGGCTCCCATCCGGAAGTGCGCCGCAAAGCCCACCGACTTCGGTAGCCATCATCCCGGCGGGTGACGCAACGACGGAGGCGCGCCAAGCGCTCGCCGCAGCCGCCGCCAAGAGAGAATCGGCGCTGTCGCGATTCGGTCGGCCCGTGTTCGCCGCCGCCGCTGGAATCGGCGCTTTCTTGGCGGTCGTCGCCGTGCTCGCCCTGGTCGACAACTGGGCCGCGTCAGAGGTTCCGCTGCAGGAAGCCGACTACCGTTACGTCCCTACGATCCAAGATCTTGGCGAATGGTTGGAGGACTTCGAGCCAGACCCCGATCTCGTCCTTGCAAGCAAGACGATCTACACCGATGGCACCTACTCGATCGACTACGAGTACGAAGACCCTGAGGGCCTCTTTTTTCAGGCCGGCGCGAACGTGGAGCGCAAGTCGGCCGACGCGCTCGCGGTCTATGGGGGCGCCCGGGTCGCGTACGAGGCGATGTACGCCGCGCTCGAGGAGGACATCACGCTCGAAGACGCGGACGAGTTCTTCCGTTGGGGAGACCGCTCGACCCATGTCTACCTCACGAGCGCGGGCGAAACTTTTGGACAGCTCTTCCTGACGCAGAAAGGCCGTATCGTGTTCTCCGTCACGATCTCGGGCGTGTACTTCGACGAACCCGAAGACTTCGAGGAGTTCATTCTCCCGTGCCTCGAGCAGATCGCTGTTCTCGCGAGCGAGCGACATCAACGGCCTGAGCGTTGAACGTGATCAGAGGTCCAAGGGGCGCACGGAGCATCGCGACGCCACGAGATGGTGCGGGAGGGCAGGATTGAACTGCCGACTTCCACCTTGTCAAGATGGCACTCTACCACTGAGTTACTCCCGCGCTGCTTCGAGGCGGCGTCTTAACCCTGACCCCGAGGGGTGTCAAATTGGTCTGGCCTTTGCCTATTTACAAGGCCGCTGATAAGCCCCCGGTTCGATGAGTGCCGATCGGTCGAGTGAAGAGAAGCCAAGCGTGCTGCGGCCACTGCCGTCGGTGGACATGGCTCTGCTGCCCGACCAGCTTCGGGCTCGGCGGATGCGGAGGCTCGTGGTCGGCGCCCTGATGGGGACGCTCGTCGTAGGCGCACTTCTCGTTTGGATCGCGCGAAGCGTGATTCCCGAGGCCTGGGTCTTCATGGAGGACGTACTCGGCAACCAGGAAGCGAAGCTCGCTGCCGACCTAGGCGTTCCGGAGGGGCTGGCGCCTCTCGATCAGGACGCAGGCCTCGTGCACGAGCTGACCGAAACCGAGCGCATGGCGCTCTCTCGATCACGGCCGAACGCCCGCTACGAAACTCTGTTCGGCACGGTCCCGAGCTTTCGCGGGGCCCTCCTCGAGGCTGGGCTAGAGCCCGACGAGTGCTCAGACATCGAGCAAGCTCTTCAACACATCGTCGACTTCCGGCGCTGTCGCCCGGAGCACAAGCTGATCGTCGAGCGCGACGAGAACGCCAGGCTCGAGCACTTCGAGTATCACCCGTCCGCGACGGAGTTCGTCGAGGTGACGCGGGGGGAAGATGGCGTCTTTCGAGCGGAGCAGATCCGCGTAAAGGTCGAACGCACACCGATCGCGCGCGCGGCTTCAGTAGAAACGTCGATCGGCGACGGCTTGGTAGGCCTTGGGCTTCCGGCGGGTCTAGCGACTTTCTTCGTCGAAGCGTTTGAAGGCCGGGTCAACTTCACGCTCCAAGCGCGCAAGGGCGACGTGTTTCGAATCATCGTCGACGAGGAGCGGGTCGACGGCGAGTTTCTTCGCTATGGACGCATCCACGCTCTTGAATACAACGGCCAGAAGACCGGCAAGCTCCAGGCGTTCTACTACGAGCCGGGCAACGCCACGGGGCAATTCTACGACGACACCGGCCGCGCGATGGTGGGCGGTTGGCTCCGGACGCCGCTGCGCTACGATCGGCTCTCCTCGCGCTTCAACCCGCGACGTTTCCACCCGATCCTCAAGCGCACGATGCCGCACCTCGGCGTCGATTACGCCGCGCCCACGGGCACGCCGGTCTGGGCAGCTGCCGAAGGCCGGGTCACGTTCGCCGGCCGCAAGGGCGCGAACGGGAACCTCGTCGTGATCCGCCATAGCGGCGGGTTCGAAACCGCGTATGCCCACCTCCACCGCATCAAGAGTGGCATTCGTCCTGGCAAGTACGTCAAGCAGCGGGAGCTCATCGGCTTCGTGGGGTCGACGGGACGCTCGACCGGCCCGCACCTTCACTTCGGCCTCAAGAAATACGGACGCTATCTCGATCCGCTCAGCGAGCTCAACGGCCCAGGCCTGCGAATGCCGGCGCGCGACCTCCCCGCATACAAGGCAGCGATGGCCGAATTGCAGGCTGAGCTCGGTGGCATCGCGGACGCGCCGGTCATCGTGGCAGGCGTGGACGAGCCGTTGGTCGAACAGGTCGACGAGATCATGGACTGACGCATGGACCGCTCCGTCTTGGTCGAACGGATCGTGGTCGCGAGCGCCGCGCTCATCACGTTGGTTGGGATCGGGTCGTTCGGAATTTGGGATCCGTGGGAGCTCGGGCCGGCGTTCGGCGCCGAGACGGCGTTCGCGCTCTTTGGCGTGAGCGAGCTCTCAGCCAGGTTGCCCGCGGCGCTCGGAGGACTGCTGACCGGCACGCTCACCTTCGGCTTGCTGCGCACGGCGGTCGGTACCCGGGCAGGTGTCATCTCGGTCGCGACCTTGGCATCCACGCCGCTCTTCGTGCTCAGCTCGCGGCTTGCGATGGGTGATGCACTCGGGATGGCCGCACAAGCGTGGGTCGGCGCCGCCGCTCTCGCCGCCAGCGCGGACCCAGCGCGTGGATGGCGCGCCGGGCTTCGCTACGGACTGCTCGCCCTCGGCGTTGGGGCGAGCGGCGCGATCAGCGGGGTTCTACTGGGACCCCTCCCCCCGGTTCTCGCCGTGGCGACGTGGATCTTGGTCTCGGAAGGCCGCGCCACGAACTCATGGTCGAGATGGATACTCCCGCTCGTGTCCGCCCTTCTGCTCGTCGGCGTGTTCCGAGCAGTCGTCCGCGACGCGCCCGAAATGAGTTTTTGGCTAGGCGGCGGCGCGGTAGGCGGCAACCCGCCCACGTGGGGGGCGGCGCTCGAGGTCGTGTTTCATGGTTTCGCCCCGTGGAGTGCAGCGTTGCCTGTCGCCGTAGCGTGGGCGATGTGGCCCCGAGACGGAAGGTCGCTCGCCGAAGAGCGCCTGAGCTCGGTGCTGGTCATCTGGTTGGCCTTCGGCTTCGCCTCGTGGACGCTGTTTGCTTCGAGATACGGGAGTCCGCCTTGGTTGGCGATGCTGCCGCTCGCGGGGCTGATCGGGGTTTGGCTCGGGGAGGCGAGCGAGGCAGCAACCGCACGCTGGGGAGCGGCGGTCACCGTTGCGCTGCTGACCGGCCTCCTGATCCGTGACTACGCCCTCTATCCGGACAGCGCCCTCCGCGGATTGGCCGAAGATACGCTCAGCGTGCCCGACGTATATCGACCCGCGCTTCGATGGGCGGCCGTATTCTCCATGTCCGGTCTGATGTTGGCACTCACGTTGGTCAGCCTCCCCGGCACGAGGAAGCCGAACGCGCGAGCGACGGTTCAGTCGCTGCGCGCGCGATGGCAAGGGCGGGGAGCGGCGCAGGCTTGGATGCTTCTCGCGATGTCGCTGCTCGGGGCGTGTCTAGTCTTCGGCTTTCTGTGTTTGGCGCTCGACCTTCGGATCGCCTCCGTCGTCGTCCGCGCGGGTCGGTACGCATTCTTCGCCCCGTTCGCGCTCGCCGCGCTGGTTTTCGGGCTCCCCTGGGCACAGCATCTCTACGGCCGACTGGGCGCTCTCCGAGTGTTTCCCGCGCTTGCGGCGGGGCTCGCGGTCGGTGCCTTCACGGCGTGGTCGTTTCAACCAGCGCTTGGCCAGCACTTCTCACCAAAGCCCGTCTTCGAAAGCTATGCCCTGCTGACGGAAGGCGGCGACGAACCGCTCGCCTCCTATCGCGCGCCGACCACCGCCGCCAGCTACTACACGGACGCGCGCATCGAAGAGCTCGAGGACCAGAGCGCGCTCATCCGCTTCTTGCGTGGTGGAGGGCAACGTTGGGCAGTGCTGCCTGCCGACGAGCTCGGCAAGGTCGACCGCGCGTATCGCCGCGAGACGGGCCAGCGGCTCTACGTCGCTGATGCACGAAGCGCCCGGCTTCTTCTCGCGGCTGCTGAGCCAATCGAAGGGCGGCCCAATCAAAGCTTCATCTCGGACGCCGTGCTCACGGGCGAGCCGCCGGTTCAATTCGAGGTCAACGCGACCTTCGAAGACCGCGTCGAGCTCCTCGGATACGACCTCCACCTCCCAGGCGGCGATTCGGTTGGGGCGGGGCAACGATTCACCGTGACATGGTACTGGCGCGTGCTCGAGAAGCCGCCGTCTGGACACAAGGTGTTCGTCCACATCGACGGCAACGGCCTTCGGCTCAACGGGGATCATGACCCGGTCGAGGGCCGCTACCCTCCCAAGCTCTGGCAAAGCGGTGACGTGATCGCAGACACCCAAGAGCTCCGCGTGCCCGCCAACTTCCGACCAGGCGACTACGTCATGTACGTCGGGTGGTTCAGCGGAGGCGAGCGCTTGAAGGTGGATTCGGGGCCGGAGGATGGCCTGAACCGAGTAGACGCGGGTGTGCTGCCCGTTCGCTAGTCTGAGCTGTCGGGCGAGAACACGGAAGCCGCGAGGTCGAGTCCGCCCCCAAACGCGCCCTCGGCTCGTTCAGAGCTTCGCTCTCGGCTGGCGGACGTGGCCGTGATCCGCGACGGGCGACCGGTGTACGCGGCCGCAGGAGCGCTCCACCCCGCAAGCGTCCCACCGGGCTCCGGGGGGGCCTCGTACGCCTCAGCAACACCCACGGGAACGCCCGTGAGCGTCCGTTGATCCAAGATGTACGACTCCTGCGCGCGCAAGCACCGCATGCTGTGGGTCAGACGGCGGCGCTCATCGTTGCGCAGCGCCTCGAACGCGATGCCCATGCCCACGGCGTTGGCATCTCCGGTGCGCAATCGGAGCTCGACGCGCCGAACGCGGCCAGCCACGCAGAGCGGCTCGTCCCAGTCGGGCGGAAAAAACGTCAGGGTGACCTCGGTGCCCACCTCGAGAAGTAGCTCCGTTTGGATCCAGAGCCCGGTTTCGCTCACCTCGACGGCGCGATGCGAGATCGCCTCTCCCCAGAGCTCGGAATACACCTCGCACTTGAGATCGACGAGCCGTCGAACCGCCCCTCGCGCCTCGCGTTTGGCTCCGAACTGCCGAGCAGCCATACCCTCGCTTGTATTTCAGCGTGCCCCCGGGCGGCAAGTTACGGGTCGAGAACGACCGCCTGGTCGGCTTCGAGCACGTAGCCCGATTGATCCCACGTGCCGGGCGTGGCCGTCACGGCCCCGTCACCGACGTCGAGCATCCAAAGCCCCTCGCGCCCGGCGTGAGTGGTGCTGCCGGCGCAGCACATCGACAGTGGGGTCTCCGGAACCCGAACGTGGTAGCGCCAGTGGATGTGTCCGTGGAGGATCACGCCTCTCGCGGCGCAAGCGCTGGCTCTCAGCAATGCGTCGGCGTTCTCCAGCCCGTGAGCGGGGCGATCGCGCCGGCCGCTGGCAAGCCGGGGCGCATAGTGCGTCGCGATAATCGTGAAGCGGTCACGAAGCCGTGCATCGTCCAGGATACGAATCAGCGCTTCGATCTCTTCGTCTCGGATACGCCCGCTCGAGTGAGTGGGCTTAGGATTCGCGCGCGCGCTGTTGACCCCGACGATCGCCAACCCGTCCGCGGGAAACCAAACTTGCGGCCAGACGCCGTCGACGACGTGCTCCGGGAGATCGTTCTTCATGAGCTTACCGAAGTGCTCGTCCCACCAACCGGCCTCAACCGTGTCACGGAGATACAAATCGTGGTTCCCGGGCACGGTGAAGAAGCCGAGCGGCATCTGCGTGAGCGGCTCGATAACCCGTCGCGCGTACTCGATCTCCGGATTGGTACCGAGCGCGGTGTAGTCGCCGGTGCAAACGATCAAGTCGACGCCTTGCTCTCGTGCGAACGCAGCCAACGCCTCGACCTTCATCTCCGCATCGGCGAATGCCTTGCGGCGCCGAAGCGCGAGGTTCGCGTAGCCGACGACGCGCTTGTTGAGGAACGTGCTGAGCGGGACGCCCGCGAAGCCGTCTTCCAGGTGCAGATCGCTGACGTGAAGGACCTTCGTCACGGCCATTGCGCGGTTGCCCGAAGGCCCGCTCCCTCATCGAGACCGAAGCGCACGTTCAAGCATTGGATCGCCTGCCCCGAAGCACCCTTGACGAGGTTGTCGATCGCGCTCATCGCGACGATCGTCCCGCTGTTGGGGTCCTGCGCGTAGGACAGATGCACCCGATTGGAGCCGCGCACCCAGAGTGTGTCGGGATACTCGCCGACGTCGAGCACGTAAACCGACGGCGAGCCCTCGTAGAGGGCGCGCGCGGCCTCCGTGCAGGCCACGGCCGTCGCGCTCTTTGCGGCAGGTTGCGCGTAGCACGTCGCGAGGATGCCTCGAGACATGGGAAGCAGATGGGGCACGAACGCGATTCGAACCGGCTCACCCGCAAGCCGGCTGAGCTCTTGCTCGATCTCGGGGCCGTGCCGATGCGCTCCAACTTTGTAGGCCCGTACGCCTTCGGCCGCCTCGGGGAAATGCGTGGAACTCGAAAGCCCACGGCCCGCCCCGGACACCCCGCTCTTCGCGTCGACGACGATGCCTTCAGGCTTGACCAAGCCGGTGTCGATGAGTGGCGCCAATGCCAATGTCGATGCAGTGGGATAGCAGCCAGGCACGGCGATCAAGTCCGCTCCGCGGAGCTCCTCGCGGTGGAGCTCGACAAGCCCGTACACCGCTTCACTCAAACGCTCGGGCACGGGGTGCTTGCCGTACCAGGCCTCGTAGACGGACAGATCGTCGAACCTGAAATCCGCCGAGAGATCGAGGACGGGCAAGCCACGCTCGCGAAGCGCGCTCACCGCTGCCGCGCTAGCCGCATGGGGCAACGCACAGAACGCAACGTCGGCGTTCTTCGCGATCGCGTCCGGATCAAACGGCTGGACATCCCCGCTCATGACGCCCTTGAGGCTCGGAAGAACTTTGTCGACGGGCTCGCCGGCCGTCGTGTTGCCAACGATCGCAGCGAGCTCGAGCGTCGGATGACCTAGCGCAAGACGCACGAGCTCGGCCCCGGTGTAGCCGGTCCCGCCAACGACGATTGCGCGTATGGTCTTGTCGCTCATCTGCTGATCTCCATCCTTATACTGACTTGTGGCGCGTCCACGCCTTTAAGCAAGAAAGCCGCGGCACGAAAGGCGCCGCGGCTTTGGAATCGCAATGCGAAGTGCTCAACGCTTCGAGTACTGGAACTTCTTGCGAGCGCCCGGCTGACCTGGCTTCTTACGCTCTTTCTTACGAGCGTCGCGCGTCAGGTACCCGGCCTTCTTCAACGAGGGCTTGGTGCTCTCGTCCATCAGGACGAGGGCGCGCGCAATGCCGTGGCGCACAGCCTCGGCCTGCGACGAGACGCCACCACCGTTTACATTGACCTGTACGTCGTACTGGCCTTGCTTGTTGAGAAGCGCGAACGGCTGCATCGCGATGATCCGAAGAATCTCGCGCGGGAAGTAGTTCTCGAACGTACGGCCGTTGACCGTGACGTTGCCTGCGCCCTGGCTCAGGAAGACGCGCGCGATCGCATTCTTGCGCTTGCCTGTGCCGTAGTGACGTCCGTCGATGACTTTAGCGTGGGTCATTCAGTAATCTCTCGAATCAGAGCGGAAAGGGCTCAGGCTTTTGCGCCACATGAGGGTGAGTCCCTTCCGGGTAGACTTTCAGTTTGCGAAACATCTGGCGTCCGAGGCTGTTCTTCGGAAGCATGCCCTTGACCGCCTTTTCGACGACGCGCTCGGGCTGGCGCTCCAGAAGGTGCCCCGCGCTCTCGGAGCGAAGGCTGCCAGTATAGCCGGAATGGCTATGGTAGAACTTGCCCTCGAGCTTGTTGCCCGTGAGCCGGATCTGGGCTGCATTCGTGATGATGACGAAGTCCCCTGTGTCGACGTGGGGGGTGAACTCCGGCCGATGCTTCCCACGCAGGACGTGCGCCACTTTGGACGCAAGCCGGCCTAGCGGTTGGCCCGCGGCATCGACGACATACCATCTGCGTTCGATCTCCGACGCTTTGGCGCTCTGGGTAGCCATGATTCGCTCCTAAGACCCCGTTTCGGGGCGCGTTTCCTAGCCGCCGCCCCTATCGGTGTCAAGCGGGCCAAATTAGGGTAAAACAGCAATACGTGGGAATCCTTATCCAAACCGGGGAGGAAGCTAGGTGGCGTCCGTCTGGAGCCGCTGCACTGGCGATCGTCGTCGGAGTGGGCCTCGTCGGCACTTCCGGTGTCGCCATGGCGCAGGAAGGCCAGATCCGGTGCACGGTCACCGAGAATGGGGCGCCGAGCAACGGAACGGTGGCCGTCGAGCAGAACGGCAAACAGGTGGCCAGCGGTTCGTGCAAGCGCGCCCTCTCGGTTCCCGCCGGCAAGAGCCAAGTCACACTCCGCCTCGACGGCGCGCTCGACAACCCTGCGAAAACCATCGAAGTCCTCGTCACCCCGGGGAAGACCACCCGAGCGACCGCCGATTTCAAGACTGCATTGCTCGAGGTGCGAATCGACTCGAAGGACCAACGCGGCACCGGCCTAGTGGCCGTCGAAAAGGACGGCAAGCGCATCGGAACGCTCGGGTCCGGCGTTGCGGCGAAGCTGAGCGCGGGCGCGTATGAAGTCGTCGTGAGGCTCGGCGGAGCGGAGCAGCGTCACGCGGTCAATTTGCGTCCGGGGCAGCGCCGAGTCGTGCGCGCCCAGTTCTAGATCGCGTCTGTAAAAAACCGGAATAAAAGCGAATCCGCGTATACTCGACCCCATCTTACACGCTGCTAGGGTCTGGAAGAGCGATGACGAATATGCCGGAGCTCGCGCGGCGCCCAGCGACGCCTGCGCCCTACACGCCCAACGCGATCCTGCGGTGGCTCTATCGAAGGTTCTTCGCCCACATCCGGGTCGACGAGAACTGGAGCCGGGGTGTTCGCGAAGCCGCGAGCGAAGGCGTGGTCGTCTATGTCATGCGATCGCTGTCGTTCCTCGATTTCCTATGCCTCGACTTCCTGTTGAAGAAGTTCGGTCTGCCACTGGTCCGCTTCGTCAACGATCTCGGGCTTTGGATTCTCGAGCCGTTTGGCAAGGGCGAACGGCGCCTCAGCCTCCGCAGGCAGATCCCGGAAGCAGAAGCGCTCGAGCAGACCATCGGTGATGGCTTTAGCGCGTTGTTGTTTCTGCGACGGCCGCCGAAGCTCGGCACGAAGGCCCGGCGCGGGCGGGATCTCGATGTGGACCTCATCGCGACGCTCGTCGGGAAGCAGCGGACCTTCTCGCAACCGATCCTTCTGGTCCCGCAGACGTTCGTGTGGAGCAAGCAGCCGGAGACGGCGACCCCCAGCCTGCTCGACCTCCTCTTCGGCCCGGTGCAGTGGCCCGGCCGCGTCCGGGTCTTCTTCCAGTTTCTTCTCAATTACCGTGATGCGAAGCTGCGCTCGGGGGAGCCCTTCGATCTGTCGGAGTTCCTCGAAAAGAACCCCGAGCTCACGGATTCCGAGGCCGCCGACAAAGTCCGCTACGCGTTGCTTCGGCGGATGGAGCGGGACCGCGCCGTCATCATCGGGCCGATGAAGAAGTCCACGGCGCGAATCCAGGACGAGATCCTGAGAAGCCCACGCGTTCGCGGTCACATCCAGCACTTCGCCGAGGAGAAGGGCATTCCCTACTCCAAGGCGGAGAGTGTGGCGCGAAAGCAACTACAGAAGCTCTGCGCAAAGCAAAGCCTTTTTGTAGTGGATCTCATGCACCGTTTCCTCACGTGGATGTGGTCGAAGATGTACGACGGCGTGGTCCTCGACAAAGAGGGCTTAGAGCGAGTCCGTGACGCCGCTCGCGACGCGTCCTTGGTGCTGCTCCCGAGCCACAAGAGCCACATCGACTACTTGGTCTTGAGTGACCAGCTCTACTCGCACGCCATGATGCCGCCGCTCATTGCGGCCGGCGAGAACCTGAGCTTCTTTCCCATCGGCTCGCTGCTCCGCCGCGGCGGCGCCTATTTCATCCGCCGCAACTTTCACGGCGACAGTCTCTACCCCGTCCTGGTGCAGGCGTACATGCGCAAGCTGATCGCCGAGGGGTTCACCGTCGAGTTCTTCCTCGAAGGCGGACGCTCGAGGACGGGCAAGTCGCTTCCGCCGAAGTATGGGCTGCTCTCCATGGTGGTCGACTCCGCGACCAAGCTCCGTCAAACCAAGGTGAAGCTCGTGCCGATTTCAATCGGGTACGAGCGGATCATCGAAGAACGCTCGTTCGTCCACGAGCTGTCCGGAGGCGATAAGCAGTCGGAGAACATGGGCGGGCTGATCAAGAGCTCGGGGGTCCTCCGCTCGAAGTGGGGGCGGCTCTACGTGCAGTTCGGGGAGATCATCGACTTCGACGAATTCGTGAGCAACCTCGTTCAACGCCAAGGCAGCGCCGGCGCCACGATCGCCGAGATCGGCGAGCAACAGCAACGAGCCGCGGTCCGGGCGTTGGCGCACAAAGTGATGTACTCGATCAACGAGGTGACCGTCGTCACACCCGCGGCTCTCGTCGCAACGGCGCTGCTCAGCCACCAAAAGCGCGGGATGACGCGCGAGTCACTCCTCAGCGCGTGTGAGTCGCTGATGGGGACGCTCGAGAAGATGGGGGCGCGCGTTGCCCATCAGCTTCGTGTTGGCGACGGACGGATTCGGGAGGACACGATCGACGAAGCGCTCGCCCTGTTCCTGGATGCACGTCTCATCGTGGCCCACGATACGGGGCCCGAGCCAATCTACACGATCGACTCCGAACGGCGCATCGCCCTCGAGTACTACCAAAACACGATCATTCACTTCTTCGTGCCGCGCGCCTTGATTTCGGCCGCGCTTCTCATCGACAAAGAGCAGTGGGCGGAGAGGTCGCGGCTCAACGATCGCGTTCAGCAGCTCTCACGCCTTTTCAAGCACGAGTTCATCTTCCGCACCGACGCGACCTTCGACGAGATCTTCAACGATACTTTGCTCGCGATGGCCGAAGACGGAGAGGTCGAGATCCGCGACGGCTACGTCCAAGCGACCGAAGGTCTGAAGCGGCACCGGCTCGAGCGGTACGCGGTGATGCTGCAGACTTTCTTCGAGAGCTATCTGCTAGCGCTTCGCGGCGCCGAGATTGTGCTCGATGGACCGATCCCGAAAAAGGATTGGTACAAGCGCACCCTGGCACTCGGCCAGCAGATGTACTTGTCTGGCGAGATCGAACGCCGCGAGTCTCTCTCGAAGCTCAAACTCGAAACCGCTCTGAAAGCACTTCAGGACTACCGCCTGGTGCAGCTCAGTGACGATATCCTCGAGCGTGGCGAAGGCGTCGAGGGCGTCGCCGACCTCCACGCTCTCGAACCAAAACTAACCGGCTTCCTTCGCTGACGGCCCGAAGCTCTGCGCGCCCCAAACGCCGCAGACCTCCTGCAAAACGCAGCGCGCGCACTTGTCGGGCTCCGGCCGGCTGGGGCATTGCCGCGAGACGCCGAGGTGGCAGAGCGCGAAGTCGTACTTGACCGGATCCTCGGGGTCGAGCTCACGGAGCTTGCCTGTGATCTCCTCCGCGGTGGCCCAGCTCGCAGTGCGGCGGGCCGTGAGACCTAGGTTCCGGCTAATGCGGAGGATGTGCGTATCGACCGGGATCACGAGCTCGGAGGACGGGATCGGCCAAAGCCCGAGATCGACACCATCTGCGGGTCGGACCATCCAGCGCGCGTACAGGACAAGGCGCTTGCACGCGCTCCCGGCCCTTGGATCGCTGGTCAAATGTCGCGTGCTTCGGTCTTGCGAATTTGCGCGGATCGCGTCCGCGAAGTCCGCGAGGCTCTCTCGAAAGTCGCCCCGGCTTCCATGAAACGAAGCGAACGCCGCTCCGAGCGTCCCATGCCTCCGAAGAAGGGTCCCTGCCCCCGAAAGCATGTGGGCTAGATGTCGTCCGCGGTAGATCCGGTGGACGAAGCCGCGAAGCCGGCGACGAAGCGCTGGTTCATCGGCGGTGGCAACGAGGGCTCCGGGATCCGGGCCGAGCTTCTCGAGCACGAGCTCGATGCTCCGGCGCGCGGCAACCACGTTTCCAAACGCGAGGCTCGCGGCCACGAGCCCCACGACTTCCTGGTCCTGTTGGCGCGCGTAGCGGTGCACGAAACCGACAGGATCGCGGTCACGGGTGGCCACGGGATCGAAGTCGGCGAGTAGCGCATCCAGGCGTTCACGGATAGCGTCCACGTCGCTTGGGTTCTTGCTATATTGCCAAGCCAACCGCAATGACTACAGGCATCCATCGCAAATGCGGCGCGCGCTTGATCTCGATCCTTCTCGTGGTCGCCCTGGGATGCGCGAGCGGGTCGACGGTCGGACAGCAAACCACGCCCGCACAGAAGAACACCGCGCGGCTCGACCTCGGGTTTCGTCTGTCGGACGGGCGCTGGCTCGAGCTCGCAGATCTCCGCGGCACGCCGGTGATGCTCTTCGTGTTCGCGACGTTCGATGCTGTGAGCCAAGCATCGTTGACATCGCTGCGACCGTTCGTGCCGCAACACCCAGAGCTCATCGTCATCGGCATTGCTGCTCAGCCGCGGGGCTCGCAGCTCGTGGAGGCGTGGGCCTATGCGCTCGACCCGCCCTTCGTCGTCGGTGCCGATCCGTCGGGAGGCGTCGAGAATGGTGCGACCACCCTCGGCAAGATCGAAACGGTGCCGACCTACATCCTCTACAATGCGCAGGGCTACGAGATCGATCGGGCCACGGGCCTCTTGAGCGAGGGAGATCTCGCCAAGTTCGTCGAGCCGCTCTCCGCGCATTCCGACTAGCGGTCGTTCGGGGTCCACAACGGATCGATATCCTTCGCGAGGTGCTCCTCGAGCAGCGTACGAACTTCGTCGGCCGACTCACACCAAAGCGCGTCCTCTGCGACCGACTGAGCTCGCTTGAGGTCTACGTTGCGGATGACCGCACGCGCCAACGAGACCACGCTGACCGGCACCGAAACCGAACGAAAACCCAGCCCGAGCGCGAGGCCGAGAGAGAGGGGATTCGCGGCCATGTCGCCGCAGAGCGAGCACGGAATCCCGGCCCGCTCCGCAGCCGCGACGGTGCCCGCGATCAAACGCAGGACGGCGGGCTCGAGCGGCGTGGCGGACGCAGATGGGTCACTGCGATCGAGCGCCATCGTGTAGTGAGCCAGATCATTGGTACCAACGGCGAAGAAGTCCACGTGCTCGGCGAATCGATCGGCGAGAAGGGCAGCCGACGGCACCTCGACCATCATGCCGACGGGAAGCGCAGCCGCGCGCGCCCCCTCGTCAACGAGGTCCGCCCTGCTCTCCTCAACGATTTCCTTGGCGCCGCGGAGCTCTTCGACTGTTGCGACCATTGGGAACATCAGTGAGACAGCCCCTTGCCCGCTTGCCCTGAGAACGGCCTTGATCTGCGTCTTCAACCAACCGCGCTCGCGCTCGCCGAGGTCGTTCGCGGGGATCCGCTTGTCGCCGCGCCAATCAAAAGTGCGAAACACGACATTGTGGGGCGCCATCGCGGTGACGACCGCCCGGTATACCTCGAACTGCGCCTCCTCCGAGGGAGGCGTGGTGCTGTCTAGACACATGAACTCGGTGCGATAGAGCCCGATCCCCTCGGCCCCGGTTTGCAGCGCGGCTTCGACCTCCGTCGGCAGCTCGACGTTCGAAGTGACCGTCACCTCGACGTCGTCCTTGGTAGTCGTGGCGCTCGGGCGCTCGCCTTCGAGGAATGCCACGAACCGGCTCCGCCGCGCCTCGGATTCGCGGCGCTCCTGCGCTGCAACGCCCACGCTTGCCTGCGCGGCAAAGCCGTCCACCAGCACCTCCTCACCCTCCTCGATCTCGCGCGCGAGAGGGCCGACACCCACGACGGCCGGCACGCCGAAGGTGCGCGCGAGGATCGCGGTATGACTACTCCCGGCGCCGACCTCGGTCACGAGCCCGACGGTGGGAGGCGCCAGCATGTGGACCGCATCCGCTGGGCTCAGATCGTGCGCGACCAAAACGACCGGTTCGTCCGAAAGCCGCTCGGCGCGGCGCTCGCCACAGAGGTGCCGGAGCAGATGCTCTTCCACGTGCGCAATATCGCGCGCGCGCTCCCTGAAGTACGCAGAGCTGTCCCGGAGAAGCGGTGCTCGAAGTCGCTCGGCAACCTGAGCAACGGCCCACTCCGCGTTGATCCCGTCGTTTCGAATCGCCTCCGACACCGCGTCTATCAACAAGGCGTCGCCGTGCATGAGCAGATAGACGTCGAGGATCGGCGCATACGCCGCACCATGCTGCTGGGTGAGCTCCTGCTTGGCATCTTCGATCTCGGCGCGGGACCTCGCGACGGCCTCTTCGAACCGCGCTAGCTCCGCTGCAACGGTCACATTCGCGACTTTCGTGTACGAGACCCGACACCGGTCCGGGCCGATGAGTCGCGCCGGAGCGATCGCTACTCCAATCGAAGCGGCGATCCCCTTCATTCGCAGAGGACGAGTCACACGTCCTCCCCAAAGCCACCCTCGACGAGGGCGCAAAGCGCAGCGAGCGCGGCCTCAGCATCCGTCCCCCGCGCCGAAAAAGTGAGCTCAGACCCCTGGTGACCGCAAAGAAGCAAGACGCCCATGATGCTCTTCGCGTCGGCGGTTTGGCCATCTTTGGTCACGTCGATCTGCGCCTCGAACCGATTTGAGAGGTTCACGAGCTTGGCCGCGGCCCGCGCGTGGAGACCAAGACGATTCGGCACCTCGACGCTGGCCCCGAGCACTTCCGTCACGGGTTGGCCCGCTCCGCGTCTCGATGGGACACGACCACCTCGTGCGCGGCTCCGAGCTGTCGCGCGAGCTCCTCGGCCATGGCGACCGAACGATGCCGTCCGCCCGTGCATCCGAGCGCGATCGTCAGATACGCCTTCCCCTCGCGTGCGTATCGCGGAAGCGTGAAGTCGAGAAGCGGCCGTAAGCGAGCAATGAGCTCCTGGGTGTCGGGCGCCTCGAGAACGAACTTCGAGACCTCGGGATCCATGCCGGTTTTCGGGCGCAGCTCCTCGACGAAGTGAGGATTGGGCAAGAACCGCAAGTCGAACACCAAGTCGGCGTGGACCGGAATTCCGTACTTGAACCCGAAGGAAAGTAGGCGGACCACCATCGACGGGCGATCCGCCCCGCGGCCGATGTAGTCTACCAGGTGACGGCGAAGGTCATGTACGTTGAGCTCGGTCGTATCGATGACGACGTCCGCACGCGCGCGAAGCCCCGCCAAGCGCTCGCGTTCCCTCGCGATTGCAACCTGTAGGTCGCCGTCTCGTGCGAGCGCATGCGGCCTCCGCGTTTCGCTGAATCGGCGCACCAAGACGTCGTCGGCGCAGTCGAGGAATACGACTTGCACTTCGTGCCCGTCAGCTTCGAGCTCCGAGAGCGTTTCCTCGGCCCCACTCAGAAACGCGCCGGTGCGCACGTCAATCCCTAAACCGACGCGCTCGAGCGTGCCTTGCTGGTGGGCCAACGCGAGAAGCTCGGGAGCAAGGGCGGGCGGCAGGTTATCGACACAAAAGAAACCAGCGTCCTCGAGAACGCGAAGCGCCGTGCTTCGTCCGGCACCAGACAGCCCTGTCACCACGACGACTTGCGGAGCAGCCCTCATCGCGATTGTCCCGGGCTCGGGTCTTCCAGGTCTCCCATCAGCGTGTCGATGAACCTCTGGGCGCCGTGATGGCCGGCAGCCTTCAAGATGTGGTTGCGCGCCGCGACCTCGAGAATGACGGCCATGTTGCGACCGGGACGCACCGGAACACGGAGAAACGAAAGCGGCATGCCCAGAATCTCGAGAGTCGATTCATCCAGCCCGAGGCGATCGTACGACTCTTCATCGCTCCAGGGGCAGAGCTCGACCACCATCTGCACCGTCTTCTCAGTGCGCACGGAGTTGGCGCCGAACAAGTCTCGGACGTTGATGATGCCGAGGCCGCGGACCTCGAGGTGGTTCCTAAGCGGCGTAGGGGCCCGTCCAAGGACTTGCTCGGAGGCCAAAACGGAAAGGATTACCTGGTCGTCGGCGACGAAGCGGTGGCCGCGCTCCACGAGAAAAAGAGCACACTCGCTCTTGCCGATCCCGCTTGGCCCGAGGAGCAGGATGCCAATGCCGTGAACGTCCATGAGCACGCCGTGACGGGTTTCGGACGGGGCCAGGATTCCGTCCAAGACGAGATGGAGAGTCTGGATTGAGCGGCTCGATCGGAGCTCGGAGACTGCAAGCGGAGTCGACGTGCGATCGGCGGCTTCGATGAGCGCCGCAGGTGGCTCGACGCCTCGCGTGACAACGACCAGAGAGAGACCGAGACCAAAGAGCACGGCGGCCCGCTCGGCCTGCGTCTCGGGCGATAGCGTTTCGAGATAGGTGATCTCTGTTTCGCCAAGGATCTGCACGCGCGTTGGAACGACCCCGTGGGTGTGCCCAGCCAACGCCAACCCCGGCTTCTGAACGCGGGGGTGATGGATGGCTCTTTGCTGTCCGCTCTCGCCGGCGACGAGGCGCACGATGGGCTCGAGCCTCGGCTCGGACAGCAAGCGAGCGACCGTGATGCCGTGCTCCACACGCATGCTGGGCAGCCCAACGTGGGGCGAGGAAGACTGGGTCACCGGCGCATCATACGCGAGCGGCGCGCGGCTGTCTGCCCGTCAGTGCTCGATCAGCGCCCGGTATGCGTGCGCATCGGAAGACGCAGAGACCAGGCCGGCGCGTACGGCTTGGTTGCGCAGAACGCGGGAGACGCCTGCGAGCGCTGCCAGGTGCTTCTGTGGCATCGAGCGGGGGCCGATGATCCCGACGATGATCTGCACGGGGAGCCCGTCGACGGCTTCGAAGTCGACGCCAGAGGGGTATACGGCCACGGCGGCCCGGAGCTCATCGAAGTCATCGGACCTACCATGCGGGATCGCGACGCCGCTACCGACGCCGGTGCTGGCGAGCCGCTCACGTTCGAGAAGCACCTCGTAGACGGACTCCACATTGGCAGCGTCCTCGGGTAGCGTCAGCAGCGAAGCAAGCGTGAGCAACGCTGCGTCCTTGTCGCCCCCTCCGAGGCCGACGCGCACGCGCTCTGGTTCCAGCAGCTCCGCCAACATGACTGGCAGGCGATACCCCACTGGTCTTGCGCGCGCAATGCGGTTCAGTCTTCGGGGTGACGAAGTGACTCGCCGCTATGCCGACGCCGGTCTTTCTCCGTTGCCTTCGTGTCACGAACCTGTCGATCGATCTTGTCCACGACCTGGTCGATCGTCGCGTACATGTCTTCTGACTGACCATGGCCGGCGTATTGATGGCCGTCACCGGTGAGATTCAGGTCGACTCGATGGAGGTGACGCTCCATCGAAAACGTGAACTCGGCGTGGAGTGGCGCCCTCATATACTTCTGGATCTTAGCGATCTTCTCCGATGCGTAGCTCTTGATGGCGTCCGAGGACTCCATGTTGCGAAATGTGTAACTGACACGCATCGAACCTCCTGCCTCTAAAAGTACTTCTTGCGCTTCGACGAACTCAGAATGCCGAGCATCTCACGATACTTTGCGACCGTTCGACGGGCAATCTTGATGTCGTCCTGCCCGAGAATCTCCACGATTCTTTGGTCGGAAAGCGGGGCCTTTGAGTCTTCGCCAGAAATGATTGTCTTGATCGCCTGCTTCACGCTCTCTGAAGCAATGTCGTTTTGGTGGTCCCGCTTTATGGCGCTGTTGAAGAAGTACTTCAACTCAAAAGTGCCCCTGGGCGTGTGGACGTACTTGTTGCTGGTGACGCGCGAGATGGTGCTCTCGTGCATGCCTACGGTTTCGGCGACATCCCGGAGGATCAAGGGCTTGAGATACTCGATCCCCTTGTCGAAGAAATCGCGCTGCTTGTCGACTATGCACTCGGTGACCTTGACGATCGTCTTGCGCCGCTGATCGATGCTCCGGATGAGCCACTGGGCGCTCCGGAGCTTGTCCTGGATGTACTCCTTGGCCTTGGGGTTGTCCGCCATGGCCGAGCGATAGAAGCCGCTGATTTTGAGTTTGGGCATCCCGTCGTCGTTGGCGACGACATAGTACTCGTCGCCGACCCTGTGGACGTAGACGTCCGGAATGATGTAGCGCGGCTCTTCGGTTTGGAAACGTCGCGCGGGGCGCGGCTCGAGCTCAGCGATGATCTGGGCGACGTCGTAGACCTCGTCGAGCGCGCAACCGAGCGCCTTGCCGACCGCCGGGTAGTGACGCTTCTCGAGGTCCGGGAGATGATCCGAGATCACGCGAAGTACCAGGTCGTCCATGCCGTAGTGCTTGGCCTGAATCATCAAGCACTCTTCGAGCGTGCGTGCGGCAACGCCAAGTGGATCGAACTGCTGGATCATCGCCAGCACCTCTTCAGCGTCCTCAGGATCGAGGTCCGCTTCGGATGCCAGCCGCGGCACGATGTCCTCTGGCGGGACGCCATCGATCTTCAGGTAGCCGTTGTCATCGAGATTGCCGATCACCAAGGCGCCGAACCGGCGTTCGTCCTCGACGAAGTCGCCCATACGCAACTGCCAACCGAGGTGGTCGGTCAAGTCCTCCGAGGTCGACAACGTCGCCTCGAGGCCGGGCATGTCCTCATCCGGGCCGCGGCGCACCGCAGGCATGGGCGCTTCATTCGACTGGTTCTCGAGGTACCGCTCCCAGTCGATCTCTTCTTTCTTGGCTTCGTGAGCTTGGACCTCGGGCGCGCTCTCCTCGATGGCATTCACGCTCGAATCCCGAGGGTCGGGACCGTCTTCCAGCACGGGGTTCTCGAGGAGCTCTTCCTGCACGAGCTCGGTGAGCTCCATCCGAGACATCTGCAACAGCTTGATCGCCTGCTGCAATTGCGGCGTCATGATCAGCTGTTGAGATAGCTTGAGTTGCTGCTTGAGCTCCATTCGCATTCCGCGCACCGGAGATGTGCGTCGCTTGGCAGTATAGACACGTCCTGCGCTGAGGGAAACTCGCCTGCACGAGGCTCGCGAATCGGGCCCTACTCGGCTACTCTGTGACGGTGGGGACTCCTGGACCATTTCCGAAATCGGTGGTGGTCGTTGCCGACGATGATCGGGCGACGTGCGAGCGAATCTCGCGACTGCTTCGTGCGGAGGGCTCTACAGTCGTTCCGACACACGATGGTCAAAAGGCCATCGACGCCGTACGTGCGCAAGCGGTGGACCTGGTTTTGCTGGACGTCCACCTGCCTGGGCTCAATGGCATCGACGCCTGCAAAGTGATCAAGACGATCACGAAAGACCACTTCGTGCCCGTTATCCTCCTGACGGCGCCCGCTGAGACGGGCGGGAGGAGGCTCAGCACACATTCCATGGCCGACGACCACGTCTCCAAGCCATTCGAAGACAGCGAGCTCGTCGCGCGCATCGAGAACATGCTCCGGGTCAAGCGGGCGCACGACGATGTGCAGTTCGCCAAGAACGAGATCCACTACACGTCGCTTCACGATCAGCTCCGCACCCTACCCGACCATCACTACTTCCACGAGTGCCTGGCGCGAGAATTCGACGAGGCACAGCGTCATCTCGACCCGCTGGCCTGCTGCATCGTGGCGGTGGACGATTTTCGAAAGCTTGTCTCGGATAACGGCGCCGACGCGGCCGCGCACGTCCTCGACGAGGTGTCCACCAGAGTGCAGAGAACGATTCGAGCCACCGACATCGCCGCCCAGTTTCGAACGGCCGAGTTCGGTCTTCTCCTACCCAACACACGACCCGCCCGAGCGCTGACTCTCGCCGATCGCCTCGTGTCAGAGGTGGCACTGCGTCCCTACCAGCTCGGCGACGCTACCATCAACTTGACGATCGCGATTGGGGTCGGCCTCTTCCCGAGTGGCCGGATTCGCTCACACAGCGAGCTGCTGGACGCCGCCAGCATTGCGGTCGCGCGAGCCCGAGTCGCCGGACCCAATCGCGCGTGCGTCCTCCAACAGCAGGGGTACATCTTCCTGCCCACGTTGCCCGGCGCTGCCTAGTTAGTCGCCGCTCAGGCTGTTCGAGCCACCGAGGCGAGCACTTGCCAAAGCGGCCACCCCGAGGCCAAGCGCCATCGCCGCGAATCCCCAGAGCCATTCCACCTCCGCCGCGTACGCCTCGGCAACGAGGCCGATTCGCCGGCTCGTGTAGACCAAGGGGAGCGCACCAGCGACCGCGAGTCCGAGGACGGCCAATCGAGCGGCGCGCATCGCCGTCCTCGAGCGGCGCGCCCAAAGCACCCAGAGCACACCCAGCGCGGCGCCCGGCGTGAGCCAAAGGTTGTGCGCGCCTTCGATCGCGACCTCCAAGGCGGATGCCTCCGTCCCCCGGGAGCCGACGAATGGTGCGAGGAACCCGGCAAGCACGAGAGCGGCGCCGAGAAGCACCCCGCCTCGTCCGAGACGTGGGTCCGCGAAGAACGCAACCTCGCCGAGCGCCCGTCCGGCGAGCCTCGGCAAACGGTCGATTGGAAGCAATGTGAGCTCGTGCTCGGGGCACTCCGCGACGCCTTCGAATCCGTCGCGACAGAAGGGGCAGAACAAGATCTTCGGCTCTTCGTGCGTGTCGTGGGGCTCAGGCATGCTGCGATAAGGCTCGCCGTGCGTTCTTCTTGCGTTCGTGATATCCGCTGTCGAGCGCAATGCGAATCCGGGGTCTCACAAAAGTAGACTACGACTATATCATTTCGGTGCTCGACCAGTGGTGGGGGGGGCCAGCCGGAAAGCGTGCTGATCCGATGTTCTTCTACGAGTTCGGCGAGCACGCGTTGGTCGCAGAGCAGGACGGTCGGGTCATCGGTTTCCTGCTAGGGGTCATGGTGCCGGCGCCGTCCGCCACCGGATATGTCCACCTCGTGGGGATTCACCCCGACCACCGCCGCCGAGGCGTTGGTAAGCGCTTGTACGAGCAGTTCGCCGAACGGTGCCGTGGGGCAGGGATGAAGCGATTGAAGTCGCTGGCTTCTTCGGGTCACGAAGGGCCCGTCCAGTTCCACGAATCGATGGGCTTCGAGTGCAGCGAGGTTTCTGACTACGCTGGGCCGGGACGCGCACGTGCGGTCTTCGTCAAGGAGCTTTGACCTGCTGGCGACTCCCGGTATCCTGAGGTGCAGGTAAGCGGGGGAATGCCAAGCATGGGTTACTCATCAGCGGGGGAAGCGCGGCAAGCTAGGGAAGCGCTTGGAAAAGCGCTCGAAGCCCTTCAGCAAGATGCGGATATCCCGAAAGAGGTCCTCGGTGTCGCGCAGAACATCGCAAGGTCGGTCGGTGCGTTATTCGAAGCGGAGTACGCCTCGACTGAGGTCGACGGGAAGACCTGCGTGAAGAGCGCGCTCGGCACGTTGAGCCAGACGCTCGCGCTGCTTCAAGATGTGAAGAGCGAGCACGCCGGCATCCAGACCGCGACCGAGAGCATCGCAGACGTGATCAGCATTCTCTTTCCGTTGACCAACAAGCCGAGCGTGCGGCCGAAGTCACCCTCGAGCGCTGCCCCTCCGAACACGACGCCGCCAAGCTCGCCGCCCGCGAGCGCGCCGCCGAGCGAGCCGGCACCAGGCAGCGCGGCACCGAGCGCGCCGCCCTTGAGCAATCCACCATCGAGCAAGCCGCCATCGAGCAGCACGCCGCCCACGAGTAGCGCCCCGGCGAGCAAGCCGCCGTCCATCCGACCGGCGTCAGGCCCCCCGCCATCGAGTCGGCCCGCCTCCAGTCGACCGCCATCGATTCGGCCCGCCTCCAGTCGACCGCCGTCGATTCGGCCCGCATCGAGTCGACCGCCATCGATTCGGCCCGCGTCTCGGAGACCGGCTTCGGGCGTTCCGGCCCCGATCCCGACATCGATGCTGCCTCCGCCCGCGCCGATCCCAACAGGCGAACGCTACCGCATCGAGGCCAACCTCGGCGCGACGACCCAATCGAACTTCTACGTCGGCTTCAGCGGGGAAATCTCGCATGGCGGGGTGTTCCTCGCGACGTACGAGACCCTTCCGAAGGAGACTTCGGTGACGCTGTTGGTGACGTTGCCGGGTGGCTTGGAGTTCGAATGCGACGGCTATGTGCGTTTCGTCCGCGACCCGCTCGACTTCGCTTCAGAGTCGGAGCCCGGCATCGGGATCCAGTTTGAAGGATTGTCCGACGATGCACGCGATCTCGTGCTCCGTTTCGTTCGTAAGCGGCCACCGATCTTTTACGACGTCTAGCTCGACGGCCCAGGTCAACCCACGCCGAGCAGCTTGCTCATCGAAGCTTCGTCGACAGGGGTGAACGAGTAGGACTCCATCTCTTTCGAAGTCACCCACGCGTAGTCCTTCACTGCACGGCAATGGAGTTGCTCCGTAAGCAACCTGCATTCGTAGAGATACAGATCGACCGCGTACTTCTCGTACGGGTGGTTGACGAACGAGATCAGCTGGCCCACCTCGACTTCGGCACCAAGCCGCTCGGCGACTTCCCGCGCCAACGCAGCCTCATCGTTCTCACCAGACTCGACACGGCCGCCAGGAAAATCCCAGAGCATTGGAAGCACGGCGTTCTCACGGCGCTGCGTGATGAGATAGCGCCCATCGCGCTCCACGAGGGCGGCAACCACACGAATGGTCTTCATCTGCGATGACACGACGTGGGATATAGCATCCCCGAGCCAGGTCTTTACATCGGGTACGCGTGGACGACGTCGCGCGGTGGCCGTTCGACGTTGAGGACCGGGCTCGTAATGAGGTCCCGACCCGCGGCGATGAAGAAGAGCGATTCTCCGACGGTCGGGAGTCCCTCCGAGGCGCTGATGGCCCCGTTGTCGTGGAACTTGAGGCCACCCGAGACGGTGCTTCGGAGCGCCATGTGACCGCTCAGCCAATCGCCGCTACGGCGATCGCGAACACCGACACACACGTTGCGGCGTATGTGGTACTCGCTGTTGCGGGTGACGAAAATACGATGAATTCGGCGCTCTTTACCCAAATAACCCATCAAAACCTCCTCGGGCGCTAGGATAGGGGTCGGACTAAACTTACATGTGGGATAACGTAGGCACAAGAAACTGGCAGCGCCCGCTGTTGCTCCAGGCCGATAACTTCACCCCGGCGCAACGGACTCCATGGGGCGGGCGTCGAATTGTGGAGCAACTCAAGGCTCGGTCCGGCATCTCGGTGGACGGTCCGGTAGGCGAGTCGTGGGAGCTGTCAGTGGAGCCGGACTTTCCGAGCCGGCTGACCGACGGTCCGACTCTCGACGAGGTCCTGCGGACTGACCCTGCCCTGCTCGGGCGCGAGGCGTCGAGCGGATCGACGGCCCTGCTCGTGAAGCTGATCGATACGGCAGAGGACCTGTCGCTTCAGATCCATCCGGCCGATGACGATCCGGAGCTCGCCCCGAACGAAAGCGGCAAGCCCGAAGCTTGGTACATCATCGATGCCGAGCCTGAAGCAGGGTTGTACCTCGGCTTCCGGGAAGGGGTATCGCGCGAGGAGGTGATGCGAGCGCTCACAGAGGAAGCGCGCGTCGATGAGCTGATGTCGTTCGTGCCCGTGACCGCCGGGGATCTCTTCTTGATCGATCCTGGAACCCCGCATGCGATCGGCAAAGGGATACTGCTACTCGAGCCGCAACGCGTGACTCCCGGCAAGCGCGGAATCACGTACCGCTACTGGGATTGGAACCGGCGTTACGACGCCGAGGGACACCCCGACCCGACAGGGGAGCCCCGCGCGCTCCACACCACGCGCGCGCTCGAGCTGACCGATTGGGAGGCGCCGCGCGGCGACGCGCTGGTCGATCGCATTCGCTATCCGGCCGGACGGGCCCTCACGAATGACTCAGCGACGCTGGAGAGGTTGGCGAGCCCGGATGGACCGCTTCCGTCGGAGACGTTCATTCTGCGGCGCCTGACCGGTTCCGGGCGCATCGAGATCCCCGCCGAAGACCGGCTGCGCGCAATCACCGCCTTTGGAGGAGAGCTTGTACTCGGCGAAGGGGATGCGTCGCTTACACTTCGCGCGGGACAGACTGCAGCCCTACCCGCGAGCCTCGGTGCGCTACAGGTCGATCTCAGCACGGCGCACGCGATGCTCTGCGCCTTGACTTGACGGCGACATGCGGTCGTAAGACAGTGCCGCGCCTTGCAGGAACCGAGCCCGGCGCCATCAATCTCGATCGTGATCCCCGTCTACAACGAGGAAGCGATGCTGCACGCGGCCGTAGTGGACCTCATCGACAGGCTTGCACCACTCGGATGGTCGTACGAGCTCATTCTCGCAGAGAACGGATCGACGGACGGCACGACAGCGCTTGGGCGCGAGCTCGCGGAGCGATTCACCGAGGTCGTCTGCAGACACACCGAAGAGCCCAACTACGGCAAAGCCTTGCGTGACGGCATCCTCCATGCGCGAGGAGAGATCGTCATTTGCGACGAGATCGACCTTTGCGACACGGACTTCTATGGCCGTGCGCTCGGCGTGCTGGACGATGCGTCGGTGGACTTCGTCGTCGGCTCGAAAGCGATGCCAGGCGCGAGAGACGAGCGCCCCTTCCACCGGCGGCTCGGGACCCGAGTGATCAACGGAATGCTCCGGTGGACGCTTGGATTTCGCGGCACCGACACGCATGGGCTCAAGGCGTTCAGGCGACAGGCGACTCAACCGGTCGCGCGAGCCTGCCGCGTCGACCGGGACCTCTTCGCGTCCGAGCTCGTGATTCGGGCCGAGCGTAGCGGGTTGGGCGTTCGCGAGATCCCGGTCCGCGTACTCGAGAAACGACCCCCATCGGTGGGTCTGGCCAGGCGCGTTCCCCACGTCCTCAAGAACCTAGGCGAGCTCTTCATCGCGATCCGGATCAAAAGGTGACTTTGAGGCTGGCGGCGATATCGATCGATCTCGACGAAGTGCCTCGGTACGCTGCACTCCACGGTATCCGGGAGAGTCTCGGAGCTGCGGCGCACGCCGTCTACGATCGTTGCGTGCCGCGACTCGAGGCCTGGCTGCAGTCCGAATCGATCCCGGCAACCTTCTTTGCGATCGGCGAGGACCTTCATCGCGCCGAGAACCGTGAGACCATCGCATCGTTGCACCGCGGCGGCCACGAGATCGGGAACCACTCCTATCATCACCACTACGACTTAGTTCGACGGAGCGAGAGCGAGATTGCGGATGAGATCGAGCGCGGCGCCACGATGATCGGAGACGCATGCGGTACCCGGCCAACGGGGTTCCGCGCGCCTGGGTACACGGTGTCGGACGCGCTGATTCGAGCTCTCGACCGGAGTGACGTTCTCTACGACTCGAGCGTGTTCCCGTGTCCGAGCTACTACGCTGCAAAGGCGGCCGCGTTGACGTCGATGCGACTCAAGGGGCGGACGAGCGCCAGCATCTTGGACTCGCCTTCGGTCCTGCGCGCGCCGAGGCAACCGTACCGCGTGGGCCGACCGTACTGGCAGCGAGGCGACGGCCTGCTCGAGCTGCCGATCGGCGTGACACGGCTCCAACTGCCGTACATCGGCACGTCGTTGGTGCTCGGCGGCCAGCGGGTGGCGGCTCACCTCACGAAGCAAATGCTGGGCCGCCAGCTGATCAATCTCGAACTCCACGGGTTCGACGCGGCCGACCTCGAGGACGACGCACTCCAGGCGCTCGCGCCGTATCGCATCGACCTCAGGCGCTCTGCGAGAGAGAAGATTCTCGCGCTCGAGACCGCGCTCCGCGTGATGCGTGACGCGGGCTACGAGTTCGTGACCCTGAACCACGCGGCGCGCCGGTTCAGTTCGACACCCAACCCGTAGACTTGCGGTCCTGCACTGCGCGGACGGCTAGCTCGTCTGCGTGCTCGTTGAGCGTCACACCTTCATGTCCGCGGACGTGAAAGAGCTGCGCATCTCGATGCCGGGATAGCGCCTCGCGTACCTCGGCCACCAGGACCTTGTTGGCCTTCGCCTTCCATCCCTTCGTCAGCACGCCGATCGAGTATTGGGAGTCGGTGTAGAGCCGCAGAGGCCGGTCGAGCTCGTGCGCCAATTCGACGGCGCGGAGTACGGCGGTGAGCTCCGCGATGTTGTTCGTAGCGTCGCCAATGAATTCGCTGAGCTCTCGTTGTTGGTCGTCCCAACGGGCCACCACGCCGACTCCGGCAGGGCCCGGGTTCCCGCTGCAAGCGCCGTCGGCATAGGCGAGCAGCTCGTCGGCTTCTGGCTTCTCTGGCGCGGGGCCACTTGGGGCCTTCTGTTTCTTGGGCTTCGCAGTCTTGGCCACCGCCTCCCCTGGCCCGCAATGCGAGTCGGGCTCGATCGACACGTTGCTAGCCGGCCGAAGATTGGATGCGCCGGCAAAGTAGGCGCGGCCATCGTTCGGTTTGTAGCGGACCTCGACTCGGCCTCCGTTCGAGACGAGCTCGCCGTTCTCGTCGCAGCGCGCAAGAACCTCAGCATTGCGAAGCCGCATTCGGCGCCATGGCATGGGGCACGCGTTAGCACGAGGGCTTGCTCCATGAAAAGAACTTCCTACCCTCGAGTGGTGTCTCGCTCCGTGAAGGTCGCTGCGTCGGTCGCCATCGTGTTGGCCGCCGCGATCTACGGAGCGCTTCGTCAGGGGCGCGTCGCGCGCGCAACGCGCGCGCTGCACCTGCTGCCGAGCACAGCACGCGCCGTGTTGCGGATCGATCCCCCGGCGTTGCGCCGGTCTTCGGCGGCCCGAACACTGCTTCACGCGTTCGTCGACCCGGAGCAACTCAGCGAAATCGAGGCAAGCTGCGGGATCGACCCCATTGCCCAGCTCGCTGAGGTCACCGTTTGGGTCCGAGGCCCGGAGCAGCAACCGTTTCAGTCGTTCGGCCTGATGCTTAGCGGCGGTCAAGTAGACGCTGCGACGATAGCCAACTGCTACGAGCGGCTCGTCGACGCCCGCGGAGGTTCGGTCACGCGCCTCGAGGCACCAACCGGACCGCTGCTCGCCAGCGACGACCGTGGAAGCGCACTCGCGCTCGTCGACGACCGAACGGTCGTCACTGGCTCAGTTCGGACCGTGGCCGAGGCGATGGCCGTTCGCCGCGGTTTGGTGCCGACGCTGGCTGAGCGGGCGGCCGTCGCGGAATTGTGGCCAGCGGTGAGCTTCGGCGCTGCCCTCTCCGCCGTCCTAGACCCGCCGCCACATTGGAAAGCGGCATTCGAGCGGATCACGACGTTCGACAGCATCGCGTCCGCCCTCGATGGTATCGACGCGATGGGCTTGGCCGTCAGACCGGGCAAGACCCAAATGGCAGAGGTGTATCTGCGGGCAGAAACCCCCGAGGCCGCCGCCAAGAGCGCGGAACGGATCCGGGCCATCGCCGCGACTCCAGCGGATGCGGCGGAACCTCCATGGGATGCGCTCATTCGATCTGCGAAGGTCACCGTGGACGGGCAGCGCGTCGTCGTCCGCGTCGACCTGTCTAGCCTGTCCCGGCACCGCTAGGCGCTTCGTCATCGGGCCCGCCACCGTAAAAATCTGATCTCCGATACCGCGCCGCCAATCGCCCGAACAGGACCTTCAGCACCGCCGCCGTGGGCACAGCCAACAGCACGCCAGTGAACCCGAGCAGCTCTGCACCCACCAGGAGCGCGATCAAGACGGCGATCGCAGATATGCCGACGGTGTCGCCCATGATCTTCGGAGTGATGACGAAGCTCTCGAGCCCCTGGATGGCTGCGTGAACACCGAGAACCCAGAAGAGCTGGGTCCAACCTTGCCAATCGAGCATCGTCATCGTGAGCGCGAGGCCGAGCGCCGTGAAGCTGCCGACGTACGGAATGAACGCGAGAATGCCGGCCAGGATGCCGATCGGGAGCGCAAGCGGCACACCGATCACACCGTAGCCCGCTGCGTAGAGTACGCCGAGGATCACCATGACCGTGAACTGCCCGCGGAAGAACTGCCCGAGCACTGCGTCGATCTCACCGAAGAAGCCGTTGGCTTCCTCGCGGTGCCGCGGTGGAATGAGCTCGCCTGTCGCCGCAATCAATCGATCGAAATCGTAGAGGAGGTAAAATGCGAAGACCGGAATCATCACCGAGGCAACGATTCCGGCGACCGCGCTCGCGGTTCCGCCAAGGAACGACCTCACGGCGGCGACGAAAGGAGCGTAGCCTTTGGCGACGACGGACTGAACGTCCAGGTGCAGCTCTTCGAACGCCTGCCCGACCGACGTCGGAATCACGAGGCCGTACTCAGCCAGAATCGGCTCCCACTCCGCACGGCTCCGCGCCACGAGGCTCGGCAAGCGCCTGAGGAAGTTGGCTACCTCTTCGTAGACCATTGGCACGATCACGAGTACGCCGACTGCGGCAATCACGAAGAATCCCACGAGGATTACGGCGATTCCCACAGCGCGCCCGTAGGAGCGACCTTGGAGCAAGCGGCTCTCCTCGATGCGGTCGACGAGTGGATCGAGCATGTACGCGATGAGAAACGCGAAGAACACGGGCGCCAACACGCCGCGCAGCGTGTACAGCAACCAGGCCCCCGCGACCGCGAGACCTAGCCAAAGAACCCACCTCGGGAGCTTGTCGCGTTCAGTCATGAGAGCCTTCTACCACGAGCGTCACGCCTGTCGCCTGAAGCAGTCGGGCGCGATGGCGAGCCTCCGACGAGAAGTCGCGGTCGCTTCGATGAATCGTGTCGTGACGGGGTCGTGGTACCCGCTGGCAAGCTGGAGCTCGGGGTCCCCCCGTCGATAGAACTCTCCGATTCGGCGCATGCAGATCTCGCGCACATACTTGCCTACGATCGATGCAAGCGCGACGGGCAGGTGTCGGGCGTCCGCATCGACCTCGAATCGAACCTCGCCGACACCCTCGATGGCGTAGCGACGCTGCCCCCGCCGGCCGGTGAGCGGGCGGACGCGCGCGGAATCGAAACGTCCCATGCGAGAGCCGTAGTCGCGGATGCCGCCAATCATGCCGCACACGGCCAAGAGCTGCGCTCCGTGACGACGACGGACGCTGTCGATGAGCTCTTCGAAGAGCTCGAGGTCCACAGCGAGCTTGTTCTTACCGGATTCCAATTTGGCGTTCAGCACGCCGGCGCATGCGATGCGGCTCTCCACGTCGACGACACGCAGCTGCGAGCGGCCGACGAGACGATCGAGCAGCGCTCTGCCGAAGACCGGGTCACCTCCGAAGACCGGAAGCGCGAGGTCGACGCCCCAGCATTGGTTGGCGGTGGACGCGTTGGGGCACCGCGCCTTCAGGCGGGGTTCGACATCGGGAAAGACGCGTTGAAGAAGCCGGTCGGCCGAGCGGGGCACACCCCCAGGACCCGAGCCGAGGAGCGCCAGCGCGACCGACTCCGTGAACCCCATCCGGCCGAACCCGCCCGTCTCCTTGCTGTCGGTGAGCCCAAGCCGGAGGCCGCGCTCGCAAAGCGCAGAACGCAGGTACCGGGGCATTTCGAGGGTCAATCCAGTGGCGACCAGGGGCCCCAGTCGCGGCCCGAGCCCGTTCTCGTCCACCCCCATCACGAGCATGACCGCCATGTACCATGGGCGCCCCGAGGCGCACCAGGAGGGCGAGTTTGGCCGCACGTCGAAACCACGGTAATATTATGGTGCAGTGGTATCTCGCGGACAGTCTACCTCCGAGGGTGAAGGACGAATGGATACGGAAACTCCGATCGCCCGAATGGTGAGAGAGGCGATCGAAACGGTCGCCACTCCGGACGTGCGGGTTCGGATTCTGCACCGCGCGCTGCACATGGCGCGCGAGCACGAAATTCCCAAGAGCGGAGCTTCGCTTCACCGCTTCGTCGACAAGCATCTTCGAACGGCCATGGCCTTCTACCTCGGGAACGAAGCGACCGACGCGGTCATGCAGAACCTCGAACCGATGGTGAGCTACGCAGAGAAAGCCAGCTCGAACCCGCCAAAGAAGACCGTGCGCCCGGACCCAAGCCGGAGGCCCGGTCGTGACCGGCAGCATTCGGGCCTCAATCGTCGCGAAATCGATCCGTCGATGCTCGACACGTCGAAGTACCCGACCGTCCAGCCGACGGGCTCCGCGCTACCCATGGTGTTCGTCGCGACGAGCAGCCGTAGGCGCTGCAGCGAGATCGCCGAGCAAGTGGGCGCCGCGGCCGCGGTGCAGCAGATCGAGGACGTCGTCGCGTTCTTGGACAACCTGAAAGCGACGGCCTCGCTCAGCCCGATGGTTGTGATCGATTGCGTCGAGGCGTCGATCCAAGCGTCGACGATCGCCACGTTGGCACACGAGCTTCCGAGCGGCTCGGCGGTATTGATCTGGGGCGCGAACGACACGCACCGCGATTTGACGAACCTAGCGAACAGTGGCGAAGGCTGGTTGCGATGTGGCGTCGAAGCGACGCCGAGCGACGTGGCCTCGTTGATTCACATGCTCCTCGGCCAGTAGCCAGTTCACGAGATGCGCGTCACTCGCCGCGACGAGCGCCGCGCTGTCCTCCTTGCTCGCAGGGTCGCTCAGCCAGGGCCAATGCGGCGGATCCTCCGTGCAACCCAACCCACGCTCCGCCTCGCTGCAGCCGACTCGGAGGTGGAAGTGATCGTCGTGAGGGTCACCTCGGGACGGCTGGTGGAGCACCCAAGTCGCGCGCAGCACGGCTTGCGGTGAGCGCTCGTGACGGATCGCGTAGCGAAGAAGGCGCGCTTTGAGCTCGTTCGCGCAAAAGAGCCACTTCACGCGCGCCTCGTCGTCCATGAGCAGTGTGCGCACCAGATGCCAGTTGCGCGCCTCGTCGAACGCAACGACACGCCCCGGAAGCGCGGACAAACCAAAGCGGTCGAAGTGCATCCAGCCGGCATTGGGAGCGGTGAGGCCGCCCTCGTCGCGCGCGAAGAACAAGAGGTCCGCGTCGCGCCCGGCCCGATGGCTTCGGTGCCGGGGGTGGGTACCACCAAGCGGGCCCGACAAATCACCCACGCGAAGAGGGTACCCTCCGGGAAACGCAGTGGCGACCTCGCGGGCTGCGCGCTCGATGGCCGCCACCAACGTGCTGCTGCCGTAGCGCGTGCCCTCCCCTGTGCGTAGCCTTCGGTAGCCCTCCCCCTGGTCGGGCAGCGGGATCGCGTCGCGGAGGTACCCGCGGTCGGACGTTCCCACCGAGATCGTCTCGCCTGCGGACCAGGGCTCGGTCGCGCACGAGCAGATCGCGAGGATCGCTAGCCCTGTGAAAAGCCTAACCATTCCAAATGCATGATAGCGCACGGTTCCGCTTGACGTTGCAAAGCCGCCACGTAAGTTTGCGGATTGACCATGTCCGAGCAGCAAGAAGGGTTCATGGACCGACTCAGCGCCCACCTCGACCGGGGGTGGGAGCTCGTCACCCAGGGAGATCTGAACGGTGCGATGGCGTCCGCCGAGCAAACCCTCGAGCTCGACGGCGACTCCCCCGACGCGCACAACCTCATCGGTTACATCCACGCGGCAAATGGGAACCTCGACATGGCGCTCGAGCACTACCGGCAAGCGATCGAGCTCGATGAGCACTACCTCGAGGCGATGCTCAATGCTGCCGAGCTGCTGATCCACCCGCTCGGAAGCTTCGATGAGGCCATCCGGGTGCTGGACCAGGCTCTCGAGAGCTGCCAAACGGCCGACGACATCGCCGACGCCTCGGTCCTGAAAGTCGACGCGCTTCTGCAGCAAGGTGACCGGGCCGCTGCGGCCGAGCTGCTCCTAGGACTTCCCGAGGGTCCGTTTGAGAATCAGCAGCTCGATTTCCTCATCGGGCGCGCCCACTTCGAGCTCGAGCAGCTCGAGCCCGCCGCGGCCCTGATTGAACGCGCGGCAGCGCGTTCGGACGCGTCACCCGACGTGATGTACTACCTCGGCCTCCTGCGCGACAAACAAGGGCGCCAAGGCGAAGCCGCGCTCGCGTTTCTGAAGACGAGGCACCTCGATGGTTTGCTTCCACAACCTCCGTGGGCGGCTTCGCACGGGCGGTTCGAAAAGGTGGTTCAAACCGCGCTGCGCGAGCTTCCCGATGAGCTCGCCAAGCGACTCGAAGGCAACCTGATCATGGTCACCGACTTGCCCGGCCTCGAAATCGTCGCGGAGGGGGTCGACCCAAGGACTCCGCTGTTGCTCGACGAGATGGCGACGCACGGCGCCGACGAACACCGTCGCCTGTTCATCTACCAACGCAACATCGAGCGCTTGATTCGTCACCCACTGGAGCTCCAGGAAGACGTGATGGAGATCCTTTCCCGCGAGCTCGACGCGCACTTCAAGCGACCGACCGAGCCTCCACCCGGCACGAAGTTCTCGACGAACAGCTAAGCCGTCAGGGACGAACGCTGCCCGCCGAGGGCCAGCCAGGTACGCTCCATATCCGCCGGCGCTGGGGCCTCGAAGCGGATGAAGCTCGACCCCCAAGGAAAGCCGACCCTCGCGCAATGAAGCATCGCGCGGCGCCCGGTGACGACACTCCCCCCCGGAAGCGTGAGGCGTCGCGCGCCGCCATACGCGTGGTCACCAAAGAGCGCCGCCTGCGCCTTCGCGGCGTGGACGCGGAGCTGATGGGTGCGTCCGGACTCGGGCGTGAGCCGGAGTAGCGATCCATGAGGCGTCCGCGCGGCGACTTCGTAGCGGGTGCTGGCGTCGCGCTCACCCTTGCCGCTGCCTGCCACGCGGAGCTTCGCGTTGCGAGGGTCGATCGAGATCGGCCAGCTCCATGTACCCACGGCCGGGTCGAGCTCGTGAAGCGTAATGCCCAGGTAGAGGCGCTCATAGGTGCCCGCGCGGCGCGCCTCGAGCACTCGCTGATTGGCGGCCTTGTTGAGGGCGAAGGTGACGAGCCCGCTCACGGGGGAATCGAGCCGCGACGTGGGATGCGCGCGGAGATGGGGAAACTGCTCTTCGACCCAACGCACAAGGCACGCGTCGTCCGGGGAAGGCGCCGTCGTCGGTAGACCCGAGGGCTTGTGGACGACGAGGAGATTGGCATCGCGGTAGATGACTTCGGGAGCTGGCACGGTCGCGGACACGCGCGCTGACACTAGCACTACCGCTGGCGCTGGCGCTGAACCCACCACGCCCCGGGGCGTCGAGGTACACGCGGGGCGCGGAAGGCCCGGAGAATCGGTCGCGACGCACGTGCTCGGGAGCGGGTCCCGCTCGGCCGTCTCCATACGCCGCCACACAACTCGCCTCCCGCCCACTCCCTGTGCCGCGCATCCCGACCGATTCTCCTCCATACGCAATCGCCCCCCCCGCCCCCAAGACACGCGCGGAAGCGCGAGCCCAAAGGGCGAAGCCCGGCGCGAACGCGCCGCCAAGCCCAAGCGAAGCACGGGGCGCGGAAGGCCCGGAGAATCGGTCGCGACGCACGTGCTCGGGAGCGGGTCCCGCTCGGCCGTCTCCATACGCCGCCACACAACTCGCCTCCCGCCCACTCCCTGTGCCGCGCATCCCGACCGATTCTCCTCCATACGCAATCGCCCCCCCCCGCCCCCAAGACACGCGCGGAAGCGCGAGCCCAAAGGGCGAAGCCCGGCGCGAACGCGCCGCCAAGCCCAAGCGAAGCACGGGGCGCGGAGGGAGGACTACGGGTGGGGGTGGGCGGGTGGATTTAACTAAAACCTCCCGACGCCAATCGCGTTTCGCTGGCGCTGACACTGACGCTGACGCGTTTCGCTGGCGCTGGCGCTGGCGCTGGCGCTGGCGCTGAACGCTGGCGCTGAACGCTGGCGCTGAACGCAGATAGTGACGCTGGCGCTGACGCGTTCACCGGCACCGTCACTGCCTACTCCCCCAGCACTTCCACTGTCCCCGCATCCCCGTCCACCCTCACGATGTCTCCGTCGCGAAGCGAACGTGTGGCATTGGTGACGTTGACGACCGCGGGCACTCCGTACTCGCGCAAGATGATCGCCGCATGGGAGAGCGGGCCCCCGAGCTCGGTGACGACGGCCGAGGCGGCGAGGAAGAGGGGCGCCCACCCAGTGTCGGCGGCGGCGACGACGAGCACCTCCCCGGCGGCGAAGTTCGAGGCCTGCGCAGGGTCTCTCAAGATGCGCACCCTGCCCTCGGCGGTCCCGCGGCTGGCGGCGAGCCCCTTCAAGCGCTTGGCAGCCGTGGCGACGCCCATATCCTCGGGCGGGAAACCAACGAAAGTCGTAGGAGGCTCAGGGAGCTTGCTGTTTCGCTCGTACTCCAACCTTCGCCGCTGTACGCGGATCGCGACGCGATCGTTCTCGTCGTGCAGCACGCGACGCACTTCAGCGAGCGTCAGAAAGAAGGCCGCGTTCGGTCCCGCCTCGGGCTCGCGCGATTCGATTCGGCGCGAGGCTTCCAGCGCGACACGCCGAAACATGCCGAGCACCTCGACGACGTGGCCGCGCAAGTGCTCGCGCATTCGCGTGAAGCGCCGCACCACCTCGAGGAGCTTGCCGGCGGCCGGCCGCAATGGCAGCGGGACGCTAAGTGCGAGCTTCCGCTCGGCGTCTTTGCGCGCACTGCGGAGCGCCCGTTCGCGCGCCGGCAGATCGAACGAGCTCTCGAGGTGCGAGCGCAAGGCCGCGAACATGAGGGTTGGGTCCTCCGCCCACCGGGGCGCGCCGATCTCGGCCTCGCGAACTCCGCGGAAGCCGAAATCTTCGATGAAGCGCTCGAGCGCGGCGCGGGTCCGTCCCGGTGGAAGATCGTGCACCCGAAGCTCCCCGAGAGGCGTGCTGCGAACTTGCTCTGCCACATTGGGTTCGTTGCGAGCGAGCTCGGCGATCTGACACAGCACGAAACCGGGACGCGCGCTCGAGACGTCCTCCAGACCGGACAGCAGGTCTCGATAGAAACCGGAGCCTTGGTCGCGTGCGAAGATGCGGAGTATGGCCAGCAACGCGAGGACGGCGCTCAAGAGGTTCGCGTATGCGGTCAGCATGATCGACCCGGTTTCGTCGAGCAGATGTTCCACGTCGCCCAACATCCGATCAAGGCCGCTCGGCTCCAGAATGCGCGGGTCGATCGATCCGATCCGCGTTCGCTCCTCGGCGAAGTAGCTCTCGAACTCGTCGATCCGTGCACTCAAGCGATAGTTCTCTCGTACGTAACGAGACACCGTCTGCGGTAGACGAAGAATGAAGCCCGTTGAGCTCCGCTCCGCGATGACCTCATCGAGCTCGACGGCGTACTGGCCGCCACCAAGACGCACGAGCGTCGACGGATCGATCCAAGGCACCTGTGACATGATCGCGCTGAACTCGGTCAAGTTGATGTAGATGCGCCCGCGGAAGTCGCCCACCAACTCGGCATCGCGCGGCACGGTGCACCCCATCGCCCCAAACGCGCGGCGGAAGCCGAGATCGCTGAACTGACTCAGGACCGACCAGGTGAGAGGCGTCGCAACACCGGGGAGCGCCTCACCGACGTTGGCGTTGCTCCACACGATCTTCCGACGATCCCAAGGGCGGTCTCTTCTCGCACCCCGCCGGTTTCGAACATTCGCCACGACGATGGGACGCGCCTGAAGCACGTACACCTGCTTCTCGGCAATCGCCCATTCGACATCGCGCGCGTCTCCGAAGTGGTTTTCGATCCGCTTCGCGAGGTCGTTCAAGTGGAGGAGCTGCTGCTCGCTGAGAGCGGGTTTGTCGCGCTCCGACGGGGGCACATCGACTTCGCGTACGCCTCCGGAGCGTTCGAGCAGCGTCTGCTGGGCCTTGTCGCCGAGGATCCGATCTCGCAGCTGCCCCGTCGTCTTGTCGACTCGATACGTGTCCGGCGTCACGCGCCCCTCGACGACTTGTGTGCCGAGGCCATACGCGGCGTTGATGACGACCTCGCCTGCATCGCCCGTCAGCGGGTTGGCCGTAAACAAGACACCAGACACCTCCGCAGGAACCATCGCCTGGATCACGACCCCGATCGAGACCGAAAGGTCTTCATCGAGTGTGCGCAAGTACGAAAGCACCCTTGGTCGAAACAGGCTCGACCAGCACACCTTGATCGCGTCGAGGACCTCATCCTCACGGATGAGGTTGAGCGCCGTGGCATGCATGCCCGCGGCGGACGCCCCTTCCTGGTCTTCGTGTGTTCCCGAGGAGCGCACCGCGAAGCTCGTCGCGCCTTCCTCCCTCATTGCCAGCAACGCATCTTGGACGGCTCGCACGACGTCTTGTGGGAGCGTGGCGTCTCGCACCCGCTCGGCTATCGCTTGCAAACGGAGGTCGGCGACATGGGGTTGTCGCAGCAACGCCCTCGGCCGATCCGCCACGTCGAGCACACTCGAGTAGAACGAGTCCCCAACCCACCCGGGCATCGCGTACGCAGCCGGCACCGGGAAGCCGGCACGAGCGAGCGCGGCAAGGCCCCGGGCTTTACCGCCGTATCCGGACGCCCGACGAGGAACAACCGATTCGATTCGTTTCAACACCCGCGGCATTCTGACCAGGGGGTTCTAGCGCAGCGTTCGAGGGGGTCCACAGGGGCGATGGACGCGGGCCGGGGGCGGCGCTAAGTACGGACCCGTGGCGGTTTTGGAAGACGATCATTTTCATGATCAGTGCGGGGTATTCGGCGTGTTTGATGCCGCTGAGGCATCGAACCTGACATATCTCGGTCTGCACTCGCTGCAGCACCGCGGCCAAGAGGCGGCCGGTATCGTCTCGAGCAACGGCAAACAACTCTTCGTGCACCGCGGAATGGGCCTGGTGCAAGACGTCTTCACGGTGTCCCAGCTAGACAAGCTTCCAGGGCGAAGCGCCATCGGCCACGTCCGGTACACCACCGCTGGCGGGAGCCACATCAAGAACGCACAACCTCTCGCCGTCGATTGCGCCCACGGCTCGATCTCGGTGGCGCACAACGGCAATCTCACCAACGGGGTGGCGTTACGGCACGAGCTCGAGAAGGACGGTTCGATCTTTTCGTCGGACAGCGACACGGAGGTGTTGGTCCATCTCATCGCCCGCTCCAAGTCCGAGACGATGGTCGACAGCGTGGCGGACGCGCTCCACCGGGTCGAGGGTGCGTACTCGCTGGTGTTCCTATCGCCGGACGAGCTGATTGCGGTGCGCGACCCATACGGATTTCGCCCTCTGTGTCTCGGCGAGCTCGACGGCGCGTACGTCGTGGCATCCGAGCCGCCAGCGTTTCAACTCATTGGCGCGAAGTACGTTCGCGACATCGAGCCGGGTGAAATGATTGTGGTCAACGAGTCGGGCCTTCGGAGCCTGCGGCCGTTTCGTATCGATCCGAAGCGCCGCTACATGTGCATCTTCGAGTACGTGTACTTCGCGCGGCCGGATGCGTCCTTTGACGGCATCAGCGTCTACGACGCCCGCAAGCGAATGGGGCGCGCCTTGGCGCAGGACCAGCCCGTGGAGGCGGATCTAGTCGTGCCCGTCCCCGATAGCGGCGTCGCCGCGGCTCTCGGCTACGCGGAGGCCGCGGGACTTCCATTCGAGCTCGGTCTCATTCGAAGCCACTACGTCGGGCGAACCTTTATCGAGCCCGCTCAGTCGATTCGGCACTTCGGCGTGCGTCTGAAGCTCCATCCAGTGCAAAGCCTGCTGCAAGGCAAGCGCGTGATCGTCATCGACGACTCGATCGTACGCGGCACGACCAGTCGAAAGATCGTGAAGATGATCCGCGACGCCGGCGCGAAAGAGGTACACCTTCGCATCAGCTCACCCCCTACGAGCTGGCCCTGCTTCTACGGCATCGACACCCCGACACGCGAAGAGCTCATCGCCGCGCACAACACAGTCGACGAGGTCAACGAGTACGTCACCGCCGACACCCTCGGCTATTTGTCCCTCGAGGGGCTGAAGCGAGCAGTGGGCGGCGACGAGGGCTTCTGCAGCGCGTGCTTCAGCGGACGGTACCCAATCCCGGTCAGGGACAATGGGACGACGCGAAGGCAGCTGCCTTTGGTCGGCGTGTAGCGTGGGTACTCCACCCACTCCCTAGTGGGCCCGAAACCACTCCACGATCGCCTCGTTCACCACTTGGGGTCGTTCGAGGTGCACGAAGTGGCCGGCGTCGGCGAGGATCAGCTGCTCGAAGAGCGCGCTGAAGTGGGCGCCCTGCTCTTCGGCGATCTCTCGGCCGACACAGCCGTCGCGCTCGCCGTGGAGATAGATCGTCGGGACTACGATCGGACCGGTCGATAGCGTTTGGCGTATCTCGCTGACGATCTTCAGCGACCGCAAAGAGCGATAGTAGCGCAGAGGTGCGGGCATGCTCGTCCGCAGGCAGAGCTTCAGCTCGTCGAAGTAGTCCTCGCCAGGCTCGAACCCCGGCGACCACTTTCGCCAGAGGCGCTCGATGAAAGCGAAGTCGCGAAGCGCCACCAGTCGCTCGGAGAGGAGCGGCAACTGAAAGAGGCCCATGTACGCGAACCGGCCGAGCTGACGCGGATGCTCCTTCGTGTTCTCCTCGAACGCAAGCATGTGCGGCACGGCGAGGAGCGCGGCGGCACGAAACCTCTCGGGCCATTGTGCGATCGCGCACTGCGCAATCACCGAACCCCAATCGTGACCCACGATCCGAACCGGATCGGAGGGAGAGAGCTCGTCGATGAAGGAAAGTAAGGCGCGCGAGAGCGCGGGCGGGTCGAACGGGCCTTCGAGGGACGATGGCGCGTAGCCCGGAAGCCAAGGGCAAGCGACTTTGTACCCAGCGTCGCGAAGCTCCTCCGTAAGCGGCGCCCATGTGCGCGGGATGTCGGGAAACCCGTGCAAGCACACGACGAGCGGGGCGTCCTCAGCCTCGTTCGAAAGGTACGAGATACCGGTGCGTTCGGAGCGAAGTCGATGCATTGCGCGAAGCTTAGGTGAAATGGGTGGCCAGCGCTTCCGCCAAGCGTTGGGCGAACGCGTCCTGAACGATGAGGTCCTGCCGGGCCTCGATCTCGAGCGCGCACCGGCCGAACTCCGTGGCATGGCGCACGGGCGAATACGCAAGCCCGCCTTTGCCCGACCAGGGCTCGTTCGCCAGGACGTGAAAGCCGGCTCTCTCCAGGTCTCGAATCAATCGGTACGCGGGCTCTTCGTCGTCGTCGAAGAGAACCCCCACCTCGAGGACGCGCTTATCACCTTCGTAGTCGTCCGTGAACGTGTGAATCCCAAACACCGTGTCCCCACGGGTTCGCTCGACCATGGCACTCACCGCCGCGTGGTACGGTTGATAGAAGCGATCGATGCGCTCCTGCCGTTCGGTCGCTAGCAGCGTTTCGTTCAATTGCACTCGATGCCCGTCGGCGTTTTGGCGAAACAAGGTGTCGGAATCGAGTGGGCGGTTCGGATCGATCAGCAATCGAGAGAACTTCGAAAGGACTGCAGGTGCATTCATCAAGATCGCAACACGTCGGGTGAACGCGGCCGCGCCGATGTCACTCGCCCAATGCGTGTCGACGAGCCAGCGGTCCCCTTCGGGCCAGCGCCACGGCTTAGGGAGCGCGTTCGACGCATGCTCGCACGTGAACACCAAACGGCCATTCACGTCCCCATCGATCTCTTCTGCCGCCTCGGACCAATCCATCATCTAATTGTGATCGCGCTCTCCAAAACGCGAGCTACTCGCTGACACTGAACGATTGGGCTGTATACTCCAAAACGAAGCCGCGTGGGGGCGGTGGAAGGAAATCCCGTGCCACACCCCGACGACGATCTGGAGCTCCCTGGAAAGCCACGACGGCGCCCGAGCCACTTCCGGCAGAAACGTCGGGATAGCACGACCAAGCTGGTGCGCGTCGCTCGCGACAGCGACCGCCCGCCGAGCGACATCAGTCACGTTGTCCAAAGCCCGGAGGCGCGCCAAAAGCAGTGGAGCGAAGTGATCAACCGCGCTCCAGCCCTGGCCGACCCCGTCCTTCAAAGGCCGATCCCTCCGCCCGCACCGCTCCCGTCAGAGAGCCCGACCAACGAGCTCACGGTTCCAGGCTGGATGGACGACCGGAAGCGCCGCAAGCGCATGGAAGACATCATCGGAACGCTCGCGCTAGCCGTCATGGTCGCCGCAATGCTCGTTGCCATGTGGCTCCGAATGACCGGCCCGTAAGAGCCGGAGACTCGGTCGCGACGCACGTGCTCGGGAGCGGGTCCCGCTCGGCCGGCTCCATACGGCGCCATACAACTCGCCTCCCGCCCACTCCCTGTGCCGCGCATCCCGACCGAGTCTCCTCCACACGTCCCCCCCTACAAGACATGCGCGGTAGCGCGAGCCCGAAGGGCGAAGCCCGGCGCCAAGGGCGCCGCCAAGGCTGAGCGCAGCGAGTGCCGCGGAGGGAGGATTACGGGTGGGGGTAGGAGATAGTGTGGGGGTGGTGGGGCGGGACAAACAGCCGCCGAAGGCGTCCTGGCGGGTGGACTTAACCGAACCTCCCGACGCCAATCGCGTTCGGGTGACCTAGAATTCAGGGCGGTCCTGGTGCTGGCCGTAGATCTCTCGGAACACGTCGCAGACCTCTTGCTCGGTGCAATACACCTTTGCGGCCTCGATGATGCCAGGCATCACGTTCCGATCGGCGCGGCAATCGTCGGCAATCGCGCCGAGAGCCTTCTTCACCGCCGCGTCGTCACGCTCTGCTTTTACCCTGGCGAGGCTTTCGACCTGCTCTTTTTGGATGGACTCATCGATGCGGAGCATCGGGATATCGGGCTGCTCTTCCTGCTGGTACTTGTTGACGCCGACGACCGTCTTCTCGCCGCTCTCAATCTGTTGCTGTAGCCGATATGCGGAAGCCCCAATCTCGCGCTGCGGGTAGCCGCGCTCGACCGCTTCGACCATCCCGCCAAAATCGTCGATTTTATGGATGTAGCTCATCGCCTCTTCTTCGATGCGATTGGTCATCGCCTCGACGAAGTAGCTGCCGGCCAGCGGATCGATGGTGTTGGCGACCCCCGACTCCTCAGCGATGATCTGCTGCGTCCGAAGGGCGATGGTCACCGCTTCCTCCGTGGGGAGCGCGTAGGTCTCGTCTAGGCTGTTCGTGTGGAGCGACTGTGTGCCGCCCAAGACAGCAGCAAGCGCCTGAAGCGCGACCCGGGCAACGTTGTTGTAGGGCTGCTGCGCCGTCAGCGAGACGCCCGCAGTTTGAGCGTGCGTCCGCAGCATCAGCGACCGCGGGTCCTTCGGATTGAAACGTTCCTTCATCAGCCGCGCCCACATACGGCGCGCAGCGCGGAACTTCGCGATCTCTTCGAAGAAGTCGTTGTGCACATCGAAGAAGAACGAAAGCCGCGGCGCGAACTCGTCCACGTCGAGGCCGCGCTCGACCGCCCAACTCACGTACTCGAGGCCATCGGCGATCGTGAACGCCAGCTCTTGCGCGGCCGTCGCGCCAGCTTCCCGGATGTGGTAGCCGCTGATGCTCACACTGTTCCAGCGGGGAACCTCCTTCGCGCAGAACTCGATGGAGTCGGTCACGATGCGCATCGCAGGGCGCGGCGGAACAACCCAGGCGTGCTGGGCGATGAACTCTTTGAGGCAGTCGTTCTGCACGGTCCCGCCGATCTTGTCTCGGGCGATGCCACGCTTATCCGCAAGCGCGACGTAGAAGCCGAGCAAGACCGCTGCCGGCCCATTGATCGTCATCGACGTCGTCACCTTCTCTAGGGGGATCTGGTCGAAGAGGAGCTCCATGTCGCGAAGCGTGTCGACCGCAACACCGACCATGCCGACCTCGCCGAGCGAGCGTGGCGAGTCGCTGTCGTACCCCATCAGGGTCGGGAAATCGAAGGCGGTGGAGAGGCCGGTCTGCCCCTGGTCCAACAAGTAGCGGAACCGCTCGTTGGTCTGCCGCGGCGTGCCGAACCCGGCAAACATCCGCATCGTCCACAACCTGCCACGGTACATCGTCGGCTGGACGCCGCGTGTGTAGGGGAACTGGCCCGGGAAACCGAGGTCGCGTTGATAGTCTGCGTCGAGGTCGGCCGGCGTGAGCAGATCGGGGACCTCGAGGTCGCTCAAGGTCGAGAAGCGTTCTTTGCGCAACGGGTGGCGCGCGACTGCGCGTTGCACGTCTTCGGAGCGCCATCGCTCGCTGGCTTCACTGAGCCCATTGCCCTCGTCGCCAAGCAGTCTCTTCGCTGCGGGTTTTTCGGCCGGATCCGTCGCCACGGGCGCCTCCTGTCAGTTCTCTACCGTGTCCTCGGCACCCGGGAAAGGCAAGACCTCGCCCCGGATGACCTGAAGCATGCCCTCTACTTCGAGCGCCACCTCGAGCTCCGGGCTCGTCTCCAAGAAGCGCTCGAGATAGCGCTTCGCCGGCTGGTTCTCGCCTTTTTGGAAGTGCGTAGCACCGACTAGGAAGAGCGCGTCGCTGTCGTCTGCCTGTTTCTGAAGCACGCGCTGCCCCATCCGAATCGCGCGGTCGTATTCGCCCATCATGCGCAGCGTCTGCCCCGCGCCAAGCATCGCCCCAACGTACTCCGGTACTAGCGTCAGCGCTTCGACGTAGCTCTTGAGTGCCTCGGGGTAGGCCTCTTTCTCGAAATACGCGTGCCCCAAGAAGTGAAAGGCGTACTCGTTCGACGGATCCTCGCGAGCCACCCGTACGAGCTCATCGATAGCCCGATCGAGCTCGCCAGCGTGGAGCAACTCCATGCCCTCTTCCGCGTCTTCCCAACGCTTCGACTCTGTGTCTTCCACCAAGGGCCTCAATCGCGGTTGCCGTAGTCGATGGAGCCCGCCCGTGTGCGGTCGCGCGGCTGAACGCCCGACGCCAAGGTGCTGAGCACGAGCAACAAGAAGAGCACGCCGCCGATGAGCAGCGTGACCCCCATGAGCTGGCGGTTGTCGAGCACCCAGAGAAAAACACCGGCCCCGCCAAGCGTCAGCACAGCGACCGCGCCGGCCGCGCGCATCTGCATCCGGCGGCGCTGCCTCGCTTGCGCCGCGGCTTGCTGCTTCGCTTCCTTGGCGGCCCGCTGTCGCTCCTTGCGTGCTTCGCGCCGCTCGTTCTGCTTTTTCCCCATCGGGGAAGCATACTACTGAATTGCTCGACGGGCCCGATCGGCCAAATGGCCAGTGGGAACGAGCTCGAGATAGCGTTCGTAGGCTTCGCGAGCCGCCGGCGAATTGTCCGTCCAGAGAGCCTCTCCGAGGTAGAACCAAGCGGAAGGCGGCGTTCCAGGCAGTGAGAATCGACTGCCGGAACAGCCGCCTCGCAGCGTCGAGCTCGCCCCGACTCGAGTGGACGCGGGCCATCTGGTAGATGGCCTCTGCCTCGAGCCCCGGCTTGGCGTCGACGCCCCTCGCGTGTTGGAGCGCTCGGGTCGCGTTCTCCATCGCGTCTTCGTATTTCTCGGCGCGTAGGATGCCGCGACCAATCCCGACGAGTGCGGGCGCGTAGTCCGGGTCGAGCTCGAGCGCTCGCCGATAGTAGCTCGCCGCGACCCCGGGGTGACCCTCTGAGAAGAGCTGGTCGGCGCGCCGAGTGAGCGCCGGCGCATCCATGGAGGCGAGCTCGCCCTGCACGACGGCGTCCGCGGGCTCGGGGCTGGTCGGAGGCTCGGGCGCCGGCCGCCGGGCTTTGGGCGGCGCCTTGGCCTTGGCTCTCGCAGCCGGCTTCGCACCCCTGGGCCCGCGCGCTGGCGCTGGCACGGTCGCTGGCGCTGGCGCTGGCACAGTCGCTGGCGCGGTCTCCGGCGCTGGCGCTGGCACGGTCGCTGGCGCTGATTCTGGCACGGTCGCTGATTCCGGCACGGTCGCTGATTCCGGCACGGTCGCTGACGCTGACGCTGACGCTGACACTGACGCTGAGGCTGACGCTGGCGCTGACGCTGGCACGGTCACTGGCACAGACGCTGACGCTGGCTCTGCCTCCGTCACGGGATCGCCGCTCGGTCGCGTGAGTACGACGATCCCTGCCACGACACCCGCGACCAGCACCAGCCCGGCGGCGCCCGTCAGAATCTGCGTCGGCGTGAACCCAGGCTGCGTGCTCCGCTCCTGTCGCTCCGCGAACGCGATTAGATCGTCTTCCACGACAGGAAGCTCCGAATCCCGAGGATCCTGGCCGAGCGGAGCGGAAGATCCGAGCGTGCGGGCCTTGGCCAAGACACGATCTGCCTTGTCGTCCTCCCCGGCTTCACGAAATAGCTCCCCGAGAAGCTGCAGTGGAGTCGGGTCTTCGGGCGCGAGGCGCGCGGCGCCGAGCAACGCCTGCTGCGCGCGCAAGGTGTCACCGTTCGCCCACCAAGCCTCGGAACAGATCAACAGGTACTCGGGATCGTCGGCTAGCTCCTCATGATGCAGGCTCAACACCTCGAGCGCGGAGCGGGGTTTGCCCGTCGCGATCAGATCGCGTGCGATCTCCAGCGGATGCGAGTGTCCCCCCGCATCGTCGCCGTCGAGGGTATAGGCGTCGAAACCGAAATCAGACACGGGCGCGATGCTACCAGAGAGGGCGTGGTGGGCTGGAATTCCCGCCAATGGCGGAGTCACCCCGGGCTTTCTTCGACAAAACCGGTATACTCCGCAGCAATGTTTGTGGTTGCGTGCTCCGGTTTCCCCGTGCCGGTGAGCCGTTATTGGAGGGAATTCGACGCGGTGGAGATCTCGGACACTGAGATCGCCATTCCGGGCGCGGGCACCGTCCGTCGCTGGATTCGTGAATCACCGGACGACTTTCTTTTCACGCTCGTCGCGCCGAAGTCCGTGAGTGAGTCGGGCTTCCGGCGCACCAAGGAGAACAAGGCGACCTGTGAGGCTGTCGCCAAGTTGGCCACCGACCTGAACGCCAAGGCGGTCGTCTTCTCAGCCGACGAAAAGTTCAAGCATGGCAAGGCAAATCGCGCCGCTCTTCGAGCATTTCTAGGTTTCATTCCCAAAATGCAGCCGATCGTTTTTGATCTCGACGCCTGGAAACCGAGCGATATCATCGCCGCTTGCGGAGATCGTCCTGCCATCGCGGCGTACGACCCGCTGACCGACGACCCACCGCCGAAAGCGAAGATGGTCTACATGCGGCTACCCGGGCCGGCCGGGCACCGCTCGCGCTACGACGAAGCTTCGGTCGAAAAGATCGCCGAGCACTGTGAATCCCTCGAAGCCGAGATGACCATCTGCGTGTTCCAGAACATCGACATGCAGACCAACGCCAATCAGCTCACCAAGAGACTCAAGTAGCCCATGAGCGACTCGGCGTCAGCGCCGGTGGCTCTAACCCTGTCCGAGGAAGATGCAGGGGAGCGGATCGATCGCGTCCTCGCGCGCCTCTGTCCGCAGTTCTCGCGGAGCGCGCTCCAGCGGTGGATCGAGCAGGGCCGCGTCGAGCAGGCGGGAGAGGTCGTCTCTCGCAAGAGCAAAGCCCAGGCGGGAGCGGAGGTGACCATCGAGCCTGCACCGCCGGAGGCCATGAGCGCCGAACCACAGGCGATCCCGCTCGACCTGTTGTTCGAGGACGAGCACTTGCTGGTGCTCGACAAGCGCGCCGGGCTGGTGGTGCACCCTGCCCCGGGGCATCCCGATGGGACTCTGGTAAATGCACTCCTTCATCATGCGGCGGTCCGGGGCGGGAGCGATCCGATCCGGCCCGGGATCGTCCACCGGCTCGACAAGGATACGAGCGGCGTGATGGTGGTCGCCAAGACCCCCGCGGCGCACGAGCGCTTGGTCGAGATGTTTCAGGCGCACCTTCTCGAGCGGGCCTACCTGGCGATCGTGCGCGGCCGCCCGCCCGCCGCCATCACCTACGAAACCTTGCACGGCCGCCACCCCTCGAACAGAAAGAAGTTCAGCTCGACCGGCGACCGGGGCAAACGGGCGGTCACACACCTCGAATCCATCGAGGTTCTACACGGAAGCACCCTGGTTCGTTGCAGACTCGAGACCGGGCGAACCCACCAGATTCGCGTCCACCTGAGCGACCATGGGCACGCGGTGCTAGGCGATCCGCTCTACGGGAGGTCGATCGGAGATCCGGTGCTCCGCCGGGCCGGCCAGGAGCTCGGGCGGCAGGCACTGCACGCGGCACTGCTCGCTTTCAAGCATCCGATCACCGGCGAGGCCATGCGCTTTGAGACCGAGCCTCCCGATGATTTCTCCCGCATGCTGCGGACGCTGCGCGACGCAGTCGAAGGCTAAAGGTCCAGGCCCTGGCACTGAACGTACCCGGCGAGCAACGCGTTGCACTGCTCCTCGTTGCACTGCAGCACGACGCTGTTGCAACTCTGAAAAAAGACAGGGTTGATCAGGATCGCTTCGCAGCAGTTCTGGAGTGCGAGGCAAGCGTTGATCGCGTCGATGGTGCAGTCCCCACCCGCACCGCCGAGTCCGCCCATTCCACCCATGCCGCCGGAGCCCCCCGCGCCTCCAGGCGGATCGCTGCAAGCAAAGCAAAGAGAGATGATGCAGCCGGCCAGGGCCAGCCGCCATCCGCGGCAGGAAAACATGACTACCCGGCGCCTACCAAATCGACGATTCGACGTGCCCCTTGGAGCGAACCAAGAGGTCGATGATCGCCCGGTCGTAGAGATTGCGGCCCATCAGCTCGGGGGCGACACGGGTCTGATAAAGGTCACGACCTTCTTGAATTTCGTCCGCCATCACCTCGAAAAGATTGTCGTTTCGAATGCCATCGGCGATCTTGTCCTCGTTGTAGAGAGCAAGGTCGCTCGAGATCGCGCGCGCCAAACGGCGAGCGGCTTCTTCGGTTTCGATCAGCGCCATCGTTCCTCCCAGCCGCAAGAGTGACGCAGTAGACCCACCCGTGTCAAAGAGCAGCCAGGTGGATTTCGATGGCGCCCGCGCGAAGGATCCTCATTGGGGTCTCGGTGGCGTCGACCAGGGTGGACGGGAGCCCGCCTGGTGAGGAACCGGAGACGGAGCCATCGAGCCCATGGGCGATGGCCTCCGGGAGCTCGATCGCCATTCGCAGCGGTGGCTCTCCGCTGAGGTTGGCGCTCGTAGCCGTGAGAGCGTGGCCAAAAGCGCGTGTGAGCTCCGCCGCAGGGCTCGGGCCAGGCACACGAACGCCGACCTTGCCGTCGCGGACGAGCCGCCGGCACAGCCCGGGCTTTGCCCGGAGCAAGAGGGTGAGCGGGCCCGGCCAGTGGGCATCCATCAGGGCTTCGACCTCCGGGCTCGACGGAAACGCGACCTCGGAGGCCGCCTCGGCGCTCGGAAGCAGAAGCGCGATCGGCATGTCGGCTGGCCGTGCCTTCAGAAGCGCCACCTTCTCGATGGCCTCCTCATTGCGCGCGTCTGCGAGAAGCCCCAGCCAGGTCTCGGTCGGGCAGGCGACCACACCCCCCTGCCCCAGCACCTTCACGAGCGCGTCGAGGTCGTCCATCAGCGTGTGCGGGCGCGCCAGCCGATGTCCCGACGAAGCTGTTTGCCCTCGAAATCGATCTTCTCGACTGCGGCGTACGCGCGCTCGGCGGCTTCGTCGATCGTCTCACCGATGGCCGTCACGGAGAGCACGCGGCCGCCCGAGGTGAGCACCGTGTCGCCGTCGAGCACGGTGCCGGCGTGGAAGACCGTCACCTGCGGAAGCGAGCCCGCGGCGTCGAGGCCGGTGATCGGCTTCCCTTTTTCGTAACTGCCTGGATAGCCGCCGGACGCGAGCACGACGCTGAGCGACGCCGGAGCCTCCCATTCGAGGGCCAGGTCACCGAAGTCGCCGCGCGCCGAGCCGCGGATCAAGGGCACGACCGAGCCCTTCCAGCGAGTCATCAAGGTCTGGCACTCCGGGTCGCCGAAGCGTGTGTTGTACTCGAGGACGATCGGCTCGCCGTCGACGATCATCAAACCGACGAACAACGCCCCGCGAAAGGGGCGCCCTTCGGCGGCCATGCCGTGAAGCGTCGGCTCGATCACTCGGTCGATGATCTTCTGCTCGACCTCGGCGGTTACGACGGGCGGCGGTGAGTACGCACCCATGCCTCCGGTGTTCGGTCCCCTGTCGCCGTCGAAGGCGCGCTTGTGATCCTGGGCTGGGGCGAGGCGGATGAATCGCTCGCCGTCGGAGACGACGTGGTAGCTCACCTCTTCTCCAACGAGGCACTCTTCGATCAACACGCGGTCGCCCGCATCGCCGAACGCACGCTCCCGCATGATGCGATCAACGCCCGCGATCGCTTCGGCTGCGTTGGCAGCCACGATGACGCCCTTCCCCGCTGCAAGGCCGTCGGCCTTGACGACGAGCGGGCGTTGGGCCTCCTCGATGTAGCGGGTCGCAGCATCAGGATCGTCGAACACGGCAAAGCCGGCGGTCGGTATGTCGTGCCGCGCCATGAACTCCTTCGAGAAGATCTTGGATCCCTCGAGTTGGGCGGCTTCCCGATCGGGGCCAAACGCATCGATGCCATTGTCGCGGAGCGCGTCCACGACGCCCGCCACGAGTGGGGCCTCGGGACCGACGACTACGAGATCCGCCGACTCTTTCTTGGCAAGGGCCACGACTTGAGCGGCGTCCGTCGGATCGACTGGTACGGTCCGACCGATCGCAGCGATCCCGGCGTTTCCAGGCGCGCCGATCACCTCGACCCCGTCATCCTGGGAGAGCCGCCACGCGAGCGCGTGCTCGCGCGCTCCGCCGCCGACGATCAAAACGCGCATGATCAATGCCGAAAGTGGCGAACGCCAGTGAAGACCATGGCCATGCCTGCAGCGTCGGCAGCGGCGATGACCGCCTCGTCACCCTTGGAGCCGCCGGGATGAACGACCGCAGTGATGCCAGCCTTTGCCGCCGCTTCGATGCCGTCGGGGAATGGGAAGAATGCATCCGATGCCATGACGGCGCCCTTCGAAAGCTCGCCCGCCTTCTGCGCAGCGATGCCGACCGCCGTGACGCGGGCCATCTGCCCTGCGCCAACGCCAACCGTGCGATCGGGCTTCGCGAAGATGATCGCGTTCGATTTGACGTGCTTGCAAACACGCCAGGCGAAATCGAGGGCTTTCCACTCGTCTTCGGTCGGTTGGCGCTTGGCCACGGACTTGCCTGCGCGCACTTCCGACGGACCGGTCGCGTCGCGATCCTGGACGACGATGCCGCCACCGACGCGCTTGTACTGCAGCGCCGGGTAGTCGGCCGGCAACCAGGCGCCCGTCGCCAAGATACGCAGATTCTTCTTCTTCTGGAGTCGCGCTAGCGCGGCGGGCGCAAAGCCTGGCGCGATGATGCACTCGATGAACGTCTCGGCGACCGCGTTTGCCGTCGCCTCATCAACCTCCTGATTCAAGGCGACGATGCCCCCGAAGGCGCTTTGAGCGTCGGCTTCGCGGGCGATGCGATAGGCTTCTTCGAGCGTGGACGCGGTCGCAACGCCGCAGGGATTGGTGTGTTTCACGACGACCGCAGCAGGCCCTTCGAACTCGCGGACGGCTTCGATGGTCGCATCCACGTCGACCAAGTTGTTGAAGGAGAGCTCTTTGCCTCCCGCGCCCAGAGACTCCGCGAGCGCCAAGCTCCCGGCCGGCGCATTGCGCTCGACGTAGAAGGCTCCCTGTTGATGCGGGTTCTCGCCGTACCGCACGTCGTAGGCTTTTGCGAAGCTCAAGGTCAGCGCCCCCGGGAATCTCGAGTCGCTGCCCTGCGAGGTGAGGTACGCCGCAATCGCGCCGTCGTAGGCAGCCGTCTGAGCAAACGCTTTGGCGGCAAGGCGGGCGCGAAGCGATCCGTTCGGGCCGTCTCCGCTCTTCACGGCGGCGAGCACCTCGGGGTAGTCGGCGGGCTCAGTCACGACGGTCACTCGCGCCTGATTCTTGGCCGCGCTTCGGACCATGGACGGGCCGCCGATGTCGATGTTCTCGATCGTCTCTTCGTGCGAAGCGCCACGAGCGACCGTCTGCTCGAAAGGATACAAGTTCACGCAGACCAGATCGATCGGGGCGCCGCCGATGCCGCCGAGGGCGTCGCGGTCATCGTCGCTGTCTCGCATGAGAATGCCGCCATGAACACGTGGGTGAAGCGTCTTCACTCGGCCGTCCATGATCTCAGGCGACTCGGTGTACTCGGAGACATCGATGACGGGAACGCCTCCTTCACGAAGTGCTCGCGCCGTGCCGCCGGTCGAGAGGATTTCGACGCCCGCCTCGGACAGCCCCTTGGCGAATTCGACGATGCCGGTCTTGTCCGAGACCGATACCAATGCACGCTTGATCTGTGTCATGCCCCTACCTCGTTGGTGGCCGCCCGGTCGACCGCTGAAGGTCCGGCCATACCCCGACGCCAAAGGGGCGTCAATCGCCAACTTCGTCTTGTTCGTGCATCTCTCTGAGCGTCGCTTCGACCCACGTATGGAGGCGTCCGAGTCGAATCATTTCGCGCGCTTTGCGCATCAGCGCGCCATAGAAATGCAAGTTGTGAAGGGAGACCAGACGCGGGCCGAGCATCTCGTCCGCTTTGACCAAGTGACGCAGATACGCGCGCGAGTAGGTGACGCACACCGAGCAATCACAGCGGGCATCGAGCGGGCTCTCGTCGTCCCGGTGCCGCGCCTGACGAAGGTTCACCCGCCCACCCCAGGTGAGCCCCTGGCCGTTGCGCGCGTTGCGCGTCGGGAGCACGCAGTCGAAGAGGTCGATACCACTAGAGAGCGCGCGCAACAGATCGGTCGGCGTCCCGACGCCCATCAGGTAGCGAGGTCGATCAGCGGGCATCGCCGGACCAATCTCCGAAAGCAGGTCGTACATCTGGGCGGGCGGCTCGCCGACGGAGAACCCGCCGAGCGCAACGCCATCGAAATCGAGGGCGGCAATCGTCTGCAGATGCGCCATCCGCAGGTCGAGCTGGGTTCCACCTTGGACGATCCCAAAGCGCGCTTGACCGGCTGCGGGCTCCGTCCGGAGACATCGCTCCGCCCAGGCTGTCGTCCGCGACATCGCATTCTCGATCACGTCGCGCGGCGCGTCACCCGGCGGGCACTCGTCGAGCACCATCGCGACGTCAGACCCGAGCAGCGTCTGGACCCGCATCGCCTCCTCGGGCGTGAGACGGTGAAGTGTGCCGTCGAGATGCGAACGGAACGTGATGCCGTCTTCGTCGATTGTGCGGTGTTTGGCGAGCGAAAAGACTTGATAGCCACCACTGTCTGTCAGCAGGGCGTGCGGCCACTTCATGAATCCAACGACGCCGCCGTGCCCAGCGATCGACTCCGCCCCCGGTCGGAGCCACAGATGGTAGGTGTTCGCCAAGATCATCCGAGCGCCGGTCGAGGCGACCTCTTCCGGGGTCAAAGCCTTTACCGTCGCCTGGGTCCCGACCGGCATGAAAGCAGGCGTCTTCACCTGAGCCCGTGGCGTTCGGAATTCCCCGCATCGCGCGGTGCCGTCCACCGCATCCACCCGAAACGAGAAGCCCGCCGTGGGAAGCCTCATTTTGCCGACCCTCGAATCAGCATCGCATCGCCGTAGCTGTAGAAACGGAAACCCTCTTCGATCGCCCGTGCGTATGCGCGGCGAGTGAGGTCTACGCCCGCGAACGCCATCACCAACGCGAGTAAGGTCGAGCGGGGCAGGTGGAAGTTGGTCAACACGTGGTCGACGACGCGGAACTCGTACGGTGGACGGATGAACAAACGGGTTTCACCGAAACCCGACATCGGTCGGCCGTCCACGTCGACCGATGCCTCGAGTGTTCGCACCACGGTCGTGCCCACAGCGACGACCGGCCGTCCCTCGCCGCGCGCGCGATCGATGGCAGCAATGGTGGCCTCCGGCACCTCGTATGCTTCTTCGTGCATCTCGTGATCGTCCAGGTTGTCGGCCTGAACGGGGCGAAATGTGCCCGGCCCGACGTGCAGTGTCACGTAGGCGATCTCATGCCCAGCCGCGCGAAGCGAGTCGAGCGTCTTTTCGGTGAAGTGAAGGCCCGCCGTGGGCGCGGCAACCGCGCCGGGCTTCCTCGCGTACACCGTTTGGTAGCGCTCTTTGTCCACGTCCTCCACTGCGCGACGTATGTACGGCGGAAGAGGCACATCGCCGGCCTCCTCGATCAAGGCATCGACATCGCCGTCGGCTTGGAGCTCTACCTCCACTTGCCCGTGGGCGAGCGCTCGCGCGATACGGGCTTGCAGCCGACCGTCGCACAGCGAGAGCACCATGCCGACCCGAAGCCCCTTGGAGGAACGTCCCATCGCGAGCCATCGATTCGTCCCTTCGGCACGCTTGCGCAGGAGCAGAAGCTCGACCTTGCCACCTGTCGCTTTGCTTCCGATCAGGCGCGCCGGGAATACGCGGGTGTCGTTGAACACGAAGAGGCTCCGCGGAAGCAGGCCGGGTAGGTCCGAGAACACACGAGCTTTCACCTCTGCGCGATCGACGTCGACCAACAAGAGCCGGGAGGCGTCGCGCGTGCTCAGCGGCTCCTGCGCGATGAGGCTTTCGGGGAGCTCATAGTCGAGGTCGGAAATCCGCATCTAGTGCCCGGGGGCCGTCATGAAACGTACGCCGTAGGTCTCGTCAGGCTGTGCAGCGCGGCTGTCACCGTCCAACGGGTCCGCGGAGACCTCGATGCACAGCTTCTCGGCTTCGGAGCTCCGCCACGTCTTGCTCGTCTCTCCCCGGCCGACTCCCTGGTCGTCGATCTTGCCGCTGCGCTCGGTACGTCTGTCAACGACGCGAAGCACCAAGTCTACCTCGCCGAGCGCGCTCACCTGCGCAATGACACCGTCGGCGTCTTCGGCTAGGCAGAACGTGTCGATGTCGCCGGGCCAGCCGATCCACGCGCGCCGTTCGATCCCGAGCTCAATGGGTTCAGCGAGCTCGAGCGAGTCGTTGGGCTCCCGTTCGAATGCGGAGTCCTCTGGCAGCACTTCCCACCGGACGGAGTACTCGTCCGATACGTTCTCGGTTGGGAGCTCGCCTGTAACGGGACGCTCGCGCACGCGGATTAGGTACTTGCCCGGCTCGAGGGGGACGTTTGGCAAGCGCTCGCCCTCCCCGACACCCCGCGCGTTGGCGACAACCAGGGGCTCCTCCGTACCGAGCTTCAAGAGCTCGACGACGACATCCATGTTTGGAATCGCGCTGACCTCTATCTTCGCCGCGCGGGGCTCGGCGCCAACGTTTTCGATCTCAAAGAGATCGACATCCCCTGAGCTCTCGTCGATCCGTTGGCCGAGATACGCTTCCATCTCGGTGTCCTGTGCGAGCCGCGTAGCCTGCTTGGCACGGTGATTCGGCTCTCGCTCGGATGGACCCCGCGTTGCGATCTGCCAGGCGCCTGCACCACCCGCGACCAACACCAGCAGGATCGCCCACAACCACGGTCGCCGCTTTGGCGCGAACATCGAATCGATGTCGTCCACCCGGCGAGTGCCGCTCTTCTGAGACGCTTTCGCGACGGTGCTAAGGCGCCAGTCGCCGGAGCCTATGCCGGTCACGTAGTGGATCAACGCTTGTTGCAGCTCTTCGGCGGTTTGGTAGCGATCCTTTGGGTCTTTTTGAAGGCAGCGCATGATGATCTCGTCCGCTTCTGCGGGCACCGACAACGGAGAGCGCTGAGACGGCCGCACGGGCTCTTCCGATAGATGCTTGGAGAGCACCCCAACCGGATTCGGCGCGTCGAACGGAGGTTTGCCGACCACGCACTCGTACATGATCGTGCCCATTGCATAGACGTCGCTCCGCCCGTCGAGCTCGTGTCCTTGGATTTGCTCGGGCGACATGTAGTACGGCGTCCCGACAATCGTACCGCTGCTCGTTACCTGCGCCTCGAGGTTGCCCTCGAAGAGCTTCGCGAGGCCGAAGTCGAGCACCTTGGGGCGCTCGCCGTCGCGGCCCTCTGCAATGACGATGTTCTCCGGCTTCAGATCGCGGTGGATTACGCCGGCGGCGTGCGCGTCGGCGACGGAGCCCGCGACTTGCGCACACAAGTACGCCACCCGCCCGAACGGCATCGCACCTTCGTTCTCGATGACCTTTCCGAGGTCCTCACCGTCGACGTACTCCATTACCAGGTAGAGCGAGCCCGACTTGGTGCGCCCGAAATCGAAGACGTGCACTGTGTTTGGATGATTGAGTCGCGAGGCGGCCTCGGCTTCCCTGTGAAACCGCGCAACGCTCTCCGGATTTTGTTCGACCTCCTGGTGGAGGAGCTTGATCGCCATGACCTTGCTGATCTGTACGTGCTCTGCGCGATACACTGTCCCCATCGCACCCTCGCCGATCCGTTCTACGACGCGATAGCGATCGGCGATGATGTCGCCGGGCCGTGGGAGCGAACGTTCGAGGCTTCGGCCACACTTGCCGCAAAATTTCGCGTTAGGCGGGTTGGGTTCTCCGCAAGCGGCACAGAGCGTGAGGCCTGGCGCGGTTTTAGCCATTCAACGAGATGTAGCGGTAGGCGAGCCGCGCTCCGGCGAGAACGACGAGCACCGCGAGCGCGAGAAGCGCTTTCTTCCGCCGCTGAAGAACGGGGAACGGCTCGTTGGCGCTGTCGTAGCGGACTCGCGCGCGGTCGCGATGGCTCGGACTCGATGAATCCGGCCGGGACACCTCTGATTCGGTCGTGGGCGGGCTGGGCCTGGGCTCGGGCGGCACATGCGAAGCCGACACGGACTGCTGTTCTGGGAAGTCCGGTCGCGGAATGCCGAGCATGGTCTTTTGTGGCGTGCGCTTCTGGGCTCGCGACCGCGCCGTCGAGATCTCGGTTGGCGGAGCCGGTGGCGCCTCGGGCGTTGGGGGAGTCCGGGTACCCGTCGGCGGCGTAGCGGCGGGCATCCCCATCACGGTGTGCTTGCGAATCCGCTGTTGTGACGAACCCTGACTCGACCGCTCTTGGGAGGCAGGGTCGGGCTCTTCGTGCATTCGAATGCGAGACTGATCAAGACGCTCCGGGCCGCCGTCACGCGTGGCGTACCCGCACTTACCGCAGAACAAATCGTCGGAAGGGACCTCGGCTCCACATTGCGGACAATCCATGACGCGCCCCTACCGTATCAGAAATCGTATCTTCCGCACTGTTTGCTAGCGCGGGATGCCCATCACGTCGCTCATGTCGTAGAGGCCGGCGGGCCGCCCGACGATCCAATGGGCGGCGCGGACGGCGCCGCGTGCGAATATCGAGCGATCGGTAGCGCGGTGCGTGAGCTCGACGCGCTCCCCTTCACCGACCAGATAGAGCGTGTGCTCACCCACGACGTCGCCTCCGCGGAGTGCCATGACGCCCACTTCTTCTAGAGGCCGCGCTCCGACCTGACCACTGCGACCGTGGGTCACAGAGCGCTCCGGGTCCAGATCCTTGGCTTCGGCAACGACTTCAGCCAGACGGACCGCGGTACCGCTCGGCGAATCGACTTTGCGCTTGTGGTGAATCTCGACAATCTCCGCGTCGAACGAAGGCCCGAGGAGCTCGGCTGCGCGAGCCGCGAGAAAGTAGAGCGCGTTGACGCCCTGGCTGTAGTTCGGCGCGAAGACGATGGGTACGCGCTCGGCCGCGCGCTCGAGTGCGGCGCGGGTGTCTGGGTCGAGCCCGGTCGTGCCGATCACCATGGGAATGTGTTGGCCGGCGCAGATCGGAAGGAGCCTCGCAGTGGCAGAAGCAATGCTGAAGTCGATGACGACCTCGACGTTGCTGAGAAATTCCTCGACGTCGGAGGTGACCTTCACGCCGGTCGGAGCGCGACCTGAAAGAACGCCCATGTCTTGCCCGATTAGGCCGCTGTCCTCGCGATCCATCGCTGCAACGAGGCTGCCCTCGAGGTCGTCGCGCAGCACCGACGCGATGCTCTGGCCCATGCGACCCGTCGCTCCGTGTATCGCAATTTGCACCATGGAGACGACATCGCAGATGGCGCGACGGGCGTCAATCGGGTTGCTACGACGACGAGCGTCCGGCGCTGAGCTCGACCAGACGATCGATGAGGAAGCCGCTTTGCTCGAGTGCCTCCTCGGTAAAGTCGCCGAAGAACGCGCGGACGTCCGCGAACACCTGGTCAAAGGCGACCTGGTCTTGGTTGGCGAGGATCTCTGCTAGATCAGCGGCGGCCTTCCGAAAGATGGAGATGACTCGTTCGGAGTCGGGGTTGAGCATCTCGATCGGTCCGTAGAGCTCGGGGGCCTGCGCAAAGTGACGGCCCGCAACGTAGGTTTCGAGCAGGTAGGCCGGCGAAGTGAAGCGCAGGGTGTCTTCGAGCGGCACCCCCGCCCGGCTCAGGGCGAGGCCGAGCGCCTGCGTTTTGAAATGATGCAGGACTTGAACGATGGCCATCATCGAGTCGTGCTGCGCGGGGGTGGCTTCGGTGATCACGAGACCCCGCGCTGAGAACATCTGCCGTGCCCATGCGAGCCATTCGTCCCCGCGTCCGGGACAGACGACGACACGCTGCCCTTGGTACGTGTTGACGCCTGGACCGAACATCGGGTGCGTGCCGACCACGCTCGCCTGAGTCGAAGCGAGCATGGCCTCCATGGGGTCGGTCTTGATGGAAGTGACGTCCATGAGGAGCGCCTCTTTGCGGACGAGCGGGCCCAGTTGCTCGATGACCGCGCGGGTGTCCCGGATCGGCACACTGATGATGACGACATCGGCCGCGGCGGCGGCGTCTTCGGGGCGTAGCTCGGTGTCGACGTCCGCGCTCAGCACCTCGTGACCGAGATCCGAGAAGAGCGTACGGAGCGAACGACCCATGCCGCCCTCTCCACCGATGATGGCGATCGTCTGCGCTTGGACATCGGGGGGGACCTCCGCGCGGAGCGCGGCCTGACGCTCGCGGCTCATCAACATGAGCTGCCGCCAGACCGATTCGATACTGTCCGGCGACAAGCCGAGCTCCCCGGCGCGGGCGCAGCGGTCTTCGAGAATCCTCCGCTCACGCGCGAGATCGCGGATCCGAACACGATGCGATCGCTTCCGTGCGGCGACCTCAGCCACGATGTCCATGCGGCGGACGAGCAGACCGAGCAGCTCGTGGTCCAGGGCATCGAGCGCAGCCCTCAGCTCGAATAGCGGTCCTTTGTCGGGATTTTCGTCGGACATGGGTTCGTTTTACATCGAAGGGGGGCGTCCGCATAATGCGCGGCCGTGAAACGACTGCAACTCCATCATTGGATCTTGATTGCGATGGGTCTAGGCGCCGCCCTTGGGCTGGGACTCAACTGGGCTGGCGCACAGGGCATGGTCGACGCCGGCACAGTCGGGTACGTCGCCATGGTCGGCAAGGAGGTCGGGGACCTCTTTCTCCGGCTTCTCCAAATGCTGGTCGTCCCGCTAATCGTGTCGTCGCTGATTACAGGCGTGACCGGCATGGGCGACTTGCGGACTCTCGGCTCGATTGGCGGCCGGGCCATCGTGTTCTATCTGACCACGAGCTTTCTCGCGATCCTCACGGGCATCTTGGTGGTCAACTTGATCAAACCGGGAGAAGGCGCCGAGCTTGCATTGCTCGAGGAGGGCGCGACGGAGACCCTGGTGGCCCAGGCGCCCGGCGGAATTGGAGTGGTCTTGTGGGAGCAGCTCGAAAGCCTGATCCCCAAGAACCCGCTCGCGGCGGCTACCGAAGGCGACATGCTGCCGGTGATCTTCTTCTCGCTCCTGATCGGCGTCTTCATCAGCGTCGCAGAGCATCGCGAGGGCTCGGCTGACGCGAACGTCGTGCGACGCTTCTTTTCGGGTCTCTTCGACGTGATGATGCAGATGACACTCGCTGTGGTGAAGTTCGCGCCGCTAGGCGTGTTCGGGTTCACGTTGTACGCGGCCGCAGGCAAAGGGCCCGCGGCATTTCAGGTCCTCGGCTGGTACGTGCTGGCGGTGTTCGTGGCGCTTCTGATTCACGCGACCATCACACTGCCGACTATCTTGAAGTTGGTCACTGGCCGCTCTCCGCTCGCATACATGCGAAGCATGATGACGGCGCTGGTGACCGCGTTCAGCACCGCATCGAGCAACGGCACCCTCCCCCTGACGATGCAAAACGCCGAGGATGCGGGTGTGAGACCGCAGGTCACATCGTTCGTGCTGCCGCTAGGCGCCACAATCAACATGGACGGCACCGCGCTCTACGAAGCCGTCGCCGTTCTGTTCATTGCGCAGGTCTACGGGATCGATCTGACGATCGCGCAGCAGGGACTGGTCGCCTTGACGGCGTTGCTCGCCAGCATCGGCGCCGCGGGGATTCCGCATGCCGGCATGGTGATGATGGTCGTCGTCCTCAACGCGGTAGGGCTGCCGACCAGTGCCGTCGCACTGATCCTCGCCGTCGACCGAATCCTCGATATGTGTCGAACGACGGTCAACGTGTGGTCGGATTCGATCGCGGCTGCGGTGGTGGACGCCAAGGAATAGCGGCACCCCCACTCGCGACGCACGTGCTCGGAAGGCCCGGAGAATCGGTCGCGACGCACGTGCTCGGGAGCGGGTCCCGCTCGGCCGGCTCCATACGGCGGCATACAACTCGCCTCCCGCCCACTCCCTGTGCCGCGCATCCCGACCGATTCTCCTCCACACGCAGAAGTCATGCGCGGGATGCGATGGCCCGGAGAATCGGTCGCGACGCACGTGCTCGGGAGCGGGTCCCGCTCGGCCGGCTCCATACGGCGGCACACAACTCGCCTCCCGCCCACTCCCTGTGCCGCGCATCCCGACCGATTCTCCTCCACACGCAGAAGTCATGCGCCGGATGCGATGGCCCGGAGAATCGGTCGCGACGCACGTGCTCGGGAGCGGGTCCCGCTCGGCCGGCTCCATACGGCGGCACACAACTCGCCTCCCGCCCACTCCCTGTGCCGCGCATCCCGACCGATTCTCCTCCACACGCAATCGCCCCCCCCCAAGCCATGCGCGGCAGCGCGAGCCCGAAGGGCGAAGCCCGGCGCAAGTGCGCCGCCAAGCCCCGGCGAAGCCTGGGGGCGCGGAGGGAGGATTACGGGTGGGGGTGGGCGGGTGGATTTAACTAAAACCTCCCGACGCCACTCGCGTTCGCTGCCGCTGACGCTGGCGCTGAACGCGAGCCCAAAGGGCGAAGCCCGGCGCGAACGCGCCGCCAAGCCCCGGCGCAGCCTGGGGGCGCGGAGGGAGGATTACGGGTGGGGGTGGGCGGGTGGATTAACCAAAACCTCCCGACGCCACTCGCGTCCGCTGGCGCTGACGCTGAGCTGGCGCTGAACGCCGACGCTGGCGCGTTCGCTGACGCTGGACGCTGACGCTGACGCTGCCGCTGCCGCTGCCGCGTGCCGCTGCCGCTGGGAGCACTAAGCCTGGGCGAGGCCCTTTGCCAGCCGCTTCGGCAAGAACGGCCCCTCGTAGATCAACGCCGTATAGATCTGCACGAGCGTCGCACCCGCTTCAATTCGCTCGCGGGCTTGCTCGGGGGTTTCGATGCCGCCGACCGAGATGAGCGTGAGTCGGTCGCCTACCCTCGCCTTCAGACGCTTCAGCACCTGGAGCGCGCGTTGGTGCACCGGCGGGCCGCTCAGACCGCCGGCCCCGCAACGTTCGACCTCGGCATCGCTGCTCTGCAATCCGTCACGCCGAATCGTTGTGTTGGTGGCGATGATGCCATCGAGCCCCAAGCCGAGAGCCATCTCGGCGACCGCGTCGACGTCCTCGTCCGCGAGGTCCGGTGCGATTTTCACCAAAAGCGGGACACGGCGCTCTGGTGACACTTCATTAAGTGCTTCACGAACTGCAGCGAGGAGCGGGCGGAGCTTCTCGGTCGCTTGGAGGTCGCGCAGACCCGGCGTATTCGGGGAGCTCACGTTCACGGCCAGGTAGTCCGCATGGGGCCCCAGCCGCTTTGCGCTCGCCACGTAGTCTTCGACCGCCTCCCCCTCGGGGACGAGCTTCGTCTTCCCGATGTTGACGCCGACAATCGTCCGGTGAGGAGCTTCGAGCCGCGCGACCGCGTCCGCGGAGCCGCGATTGTTGAAGCCCATCCGGTTCACGAGCGCGCGGTCTTTCGGCAAACGAAACAGACGAGGGGTGGGGTTTCCCGGCTGCGGCTGGCCGGTGAGCGTGCCTACCTCGACGAAGCCAAATCCGAGCGCCCCGAGAGCCTCGTAACCGGTCGCGTCTTTGTCGAAGCCGGCTGCTAGCCCGACCGGGTTTGGGAAGTCCACGCCGAACGCGCGAACGCTCTTGGCATCTCGCGCGTGAAAGATGCTCCTGAGCAACGGCTTCACGCCAGGAATCGCGGCCAAGATGCGGAGGCACCCGAACGCGAGGTGATGCGCCGTTTCCGGCGGCAACAAATACAAGAGCGGCCGAATCAGCGCTTGGTACACGATCCCCTCAGCGGGCGAGAGCCGACCATACCCCATCGTCGCCGAGGCGTTGACCAATGCGAACGTCGAACGCCTCCTCGATTGGACCGAGAATGCCGGGGTCCGCGGTGTGCACCTCGCGAAGCGCATCGCGGCACTGGGCAACGGCGATCGCGCTCATGCGCCCGAGCGGCGGGCGCTTGGTTGACGAGATCATCCCGAGGCCTGCCATCATCGTCTTCACCGGAACCGGATTGCGGAACTTGTCGGTGACCTCAACGCTCTGTCCGTTCGGCAGCGTACGGACCGCGGTCACGGTGCAGGTCACGAGCTTGAGCACCGGCGCGAGGGCCATGGAAAGCCGTTCGGTCTCCTCGGTATCTGCCGCCGCTTGCGCGCGCACCATCCCGCCAATCGCGCCGGGCGCGATGTTCGCCAGAACGCTGATCACGCCCGACGCGCGGATTCCTTCGTCGCGCATCATCGTGAGGGTCATGTCGTCGTCGCCGGACAAGATGCTCAGCGCCGACCCCGAAAGCCGACGATCGAGTCGCATCCGCTCGAGGTCGCCCGTTGCTTGCTTCACGGCTGGCACTCGCTTCGGGTCGTTCAAGTGAAGAATCGCGACGTCCGCCGCCGACAGCGCGCACCCGCTCCGACCCGGGATCACGTACGGCATGATCGGGATCTCGGGGACGGCCCCGAGGATCCGCTCGTAGTACTCGGTGCGGAGCTCGAGGCTCGACGGGCCATTGTAGTAGCAATCGACCAACAGGACGGCGGTCGCGCCGACTTCCTTCGCTTGCGTGGTCGCGCGAATGGCCTCTTTGGTGTTGTTACTCCCGGTGCCAGCCAGCACGCCAACGCGCCCTTCGGCTCCGCGGACCCCCGCCTCGACGACCGCATCGTGCTCGCGCCACGAAAGCGTGGGTGACTCGCCGGTAGTTCCGCATGGAAGCACCCCGTCGACGCCCTCTTCGATCTGGAACTCGATGAGGCGGCGCAACGAATCGTCGTCGACCTGAAGGTCGCTCGAAAACGGCGTGACCAGGGCTGTCCACAAGCCATGGGGTCGAAACGTCCCACTCATGCGGGGGACCTTAGTCCTTTTCGACTTAAAGGAAAGCGGGTTTTGTGCTTGACCAAAGCCTGAAAAAAGCGGACCAACGCGCAAATGGCGGCGTTGGCAGCAGCTCTGGTCCTCGGTTCATTCCTGATCGCGTATCGGTTCTACGGGCGATTCCTCGGCGAGCGCGTCTTCGAAGATCAAGAAGACATCAGCACGCCCGCGCACGAGTTCGAAGACGGGGTGGACTTCGTTCCAACGCAACGCGCAGTTCTCTTCGGCCACCACTTCACGTCGATCGCTGGCGCTGCACCGATCATTGGGCCCTGTGTCGCGGCGTATTGGGGTTGGGGCCCCGCGCTCGCATGGGTAGTCGTAGGCACAATCTTCATGGGCGCCGCGCACGACTTCGGCGCGCTTGTCGCGAGCGTGCGCGAGAAGGGCCATTCGATCGCGGACATCACGGCGAAGACCATCAGCAAGCGCGCCCGCATCTTGTTCATGTGCTTCGTGCTGGTCTTGATTTGGTTGGTGCTCGCCGTGTTTGCGATGGCGATCGCCGGCCTCTTCGTCAGCCAGCCAACGAGCGTCATCCCGATCAACATCCAGATCATCGTCGCGCTCGTGATCGGCTGGTTGGTCTACAAACGCCGGGTGAAGATCCTGGTCCCCTCACTCATCGCGCTGGCGGTGCTTTACTTCTTCGTCTGGGTGGGCGTCGAGGTCCCGGTCGACTTCGTCGCAATGGGGGCCGACAAGCACAGCGTGACCACCGGTTGGATCGTCTTCCTCCTGATTTACTCGGCCATCGCGAGCCTGTTGCCAGTCTGGCTGCTCCTACAGCCGCGCGACTACATCAACAGCCATCAGCTCTTCGTCGGGCTCGGTCTTCTGTTCCTCGGAGTGCTCATCGCGCACCCAAGCTTCGACGCACCCGTGTACCGTAGCCCGGAAGCGGGCGCCCCCTCGATCTTTCCGATCCTATTCGTCACGATCGCGTGCGGGGCGATCAGTGGTTTTCACGGCCTGGTTTCTTCGGGCACGACATCCAAGCAGATCGACAAGCTCAAGGACGCGCGCATGATCGGATACGGCGCCATGCTCGGTGAGGGCTCGCTCGCCCTTGCATCGACGCTCGCCGCGGTCGCCGGCATCGGCTTGGTCGGCGCGTGCGCCCTCCCGACCCAAGGCGCCGTCGACGATCTGAGTTGGGCCGTCTACTACGACTCCTGGGCACACGCCGGCGGCAACAAGGCCGCGGCGTTCGTTTTGGGCGGTGGCGCGTTCCTCGAAGCCGTCGGCTTGTCTTCCGAGCTAGCACGCACGCTGATGGCCGTGCTGGTGATCGCGTTCGCCGCGACGTCACTCGACACTGCAACTCGCATCCAGCGCTTCATACTGAGCGAGCTTGGCGCGGCGCTGCGGATCAAGCCGCTGACCAACCCCTACGTCGCGACCATCATCGCGGTCGTCCCGGCGATGTACTTGGCGCTCGCGGAAACCCCGGACCCTGCCACCGGGCAGGCCAAAGCCGTGGGCTGGGTGCTCTGGCCGATCTTCGGCGCCAGCAACCAGCTCTTGGCAGCCCTCACGCTGATGACGCTCGCGCTCTACTTCTTCGGTCGAAAGCGACCCGTCTGGCCGCTCGTGATCCCGATGCTGCTCGTCATGCCGGTCGCCGCGCTCGCCTTGATCACCAAGCTCCAGCAGTTCCTCGCGGAAGGCAACGCCCCGCTCACCGCCCTCGCCGCCCTACTCCTGGTGCTGCTCCTGTGGATGATCACAGAGGGCGTGCTCGCGGTCCGGAGGCTACGCAACACCCGCTGACACTGGCACTGGTAGCATGCGTGCAAGCGCAGGGTGCGGAGGGAGGCGCACGGAGAATCAGTCGCGACGCACGTGCTCGGGAGCGGGTCCCGCTCGGCCGTCCCCACACGACAACACACGACTCGCCTCCCGCCCACTCCCTGTGCCGCACATCCCGACCGATTCTCCTCCACACGCAACCAGCCATGCGCGGCAGCGCGAGCCCGAAGGGCGAAGCCCGGCGCAAGTGCGCCGCCAAGCCCGAGTGAAGCAAGGGGCGCGGAGGCACGCTGCCCACTCGCGTGAGAGTGATGCCGAACTACGGGTGGGGGTGGGCGGGTGGATTTAACCAAAACCTCCCGACGCCAATCGCGTTGCGCCAGCCCTTGCGCCGACGCGACGGCGACACGCCTACGAGCTCTTGAGCTTCCGGTAGCCCCAGAGCACCAGCAGCGACCCGGCGATCGCAATCGCAAAGCTTCGCAGATTGAACCCCGTCACGTCCCCGAAGCCGATGCGGGTCGCGATGAAACCCCCGACGAGCGCGCCGACGACACCCACCACTGTGGTCTTGAGGAACCCTCCGGGGTCGTCGCCGGGCATGACGAACTTGGCAAGGATCCCCGCCACCAAACCAAACACGATCCACGAAATGATTCCCATTGTTGCCTCCTCGACTCAGCGAAGCATGAAGTAGATCACGACCCCCGTCACGGAAACGTAGAGCCAAATCGGAAGCGTCCACCTCGCGAGCTTCTTGTGTGCGGCGAAGCGCTCGCGCGCGGCCAGATAGAAGGTGGTCAGAATCATCGGGAGCATGACGATCGAGAGCAACACGTGGGTGATGAGGACCGTGAAATACACGATCCGAACGACCCCCTCCCCTTGGTACTGCGTGTCGCCGTGGGCGTAGTGATAGAGGACGTAGCCCACGAGAAAGACAGCGGACGCGGCGAAGGCCGACACCATCAAACGCTTGTGAACCTCCCGGCGCCCGCTTCGAATGGCAGCGAGGCCGAGCACGAGCAGGGTCGCCGAGGTTGCGTTGAGCGCAGCGTTGACGCCGGGCATGAAGCTTAGATCCGCATTCACGCCCCCGCCCTCTCGAACCAACAAGAGCCAGCCAAGAAACCCAACCGCCGCGATGGAAACCACCGCATTGAAGATGAAGAAGCTGCGATCGCTTTCGGTGCGCACCGGCCGAGCCTAGGCTCAAGCGCGCAGGGCTGCCAGCGCTTGGTCCACCGCGTCGAGGACGACCGGGACCTCGTCGAATGAATTCGGCCAATGGGGCGCGAACCGCATCAGACCATCAGGCGTGTTGCAGACCACGCCCTGGTCGCGGAGGCCGGCCGCAAGCTCGCTAAGACGGACGTCGTGGGGCACCGCCACGCCCAGCAGCGTCGAGCGAAGCGCGGCGACGCCCGCGCGGCTGCTGCGAAAGCCACGCTCTGTCAGCCCGGATTCGAGGGCGTCGAGGTAGGCTTGGACGTGCGAATGGATCGCGGGGACCCCGAGCTCGACCAAGAGCTCTAGGGACGCCCCGAGGGCCGCCAGACCGATGACGTTGCTCGTTCCGATCTCTAGCGCGCGCGCCCCGGCCTTCAGCGGATTGTCATAGCGAAGCTGAGGCTCGTCGCCTGTCAGAAACGCAACCGGGTCTTCGTGACCGAGCCAGCCGGCAAGCCTCGGCTCAAGCGATGCCGCGCAGCGTTCCGCCACGTAGAGGAAGCCCGCCCCTTCCGCGCCCATCATGTGCTTGTGACTCCCCGAGCTCAGGTAGTCGATACCCCACGAGACGTCGACGGGGGTCGCCCCGAGCGCTTGAATGGCATCGACGAAGATCTCGACCTCGTACTCGTGGCAGAGCGCGGCCATATCTGCGAGAGGCATGCGAAGGCCCGTCTTGTACTGAACCGCGCTCACAGCGACGAGTCGTGCCCCCGCGCGGAGCGCGCGCTCGAGCTCCGCGAGCCCTTCATCGAGCGAGCGTTGGAACGGGTCGAGCGGAAGCCACACGACCTCCAAATGAAACTCCTTCGCGGCTTGCTGCCACGGCGTCACGTTCGCGGGAAACTCGCCTTCGAAGAGCACTACCCGATCGCCGTTCCGCCAGGGAATGCCGAAGGCGACGTCGATCACGCCCTGCGTCGTGTTGGCGAGGAAAGCAATCTCACTGGCCTCGGCGGAGATCAACGATGCTAGGTCGCGCCGGACCTGCGCGAGTTTCGGCGCCCAGCGAACGAACCCTGCCATCCCGCCCCGCGCGTAGTCCCGGGTCACCTCGGCAATGCGCTCAGACACCGGCGCTGACAGCGGCGAGATCGCGGCGTGCGCGAGGTATGCAGCACCCTCGAGAAGAGGAAACAAAGAGCGATCACCGAGCTTGGCTTCCACCATCGGGGAACCTTAGCACCAACGAACCGCGCTAGAGCGTGCTTTGGAAGAATCGCCAGGCGGCAATCGCAGCGTCGATGTCGCGGCTCGTCGGGCCCACCATGCTCTCCGGAAGATACTGCCATCCCGAGGGCCAGGTGTGACCGGCGCCCTGCACCACGAAGAGCTCGACTTTGGTGTCGGCTTCGCAACCCGTCGCTTTCCAACGTTCGATTCGGCTTCCGTCGCTTGGCACGAAATCGGGGATCATCGAGATCTCGACGTCGCCACACCCGTTGTGCCGCCTCCAAAAAGAGAACGTGCGCTCCACCGGAATCACCCGCCCGAGCTCTTGGTCGTCGAACTTCACAGTGCCGCCATCCCAAGGCACGATTGGGTCCTCGGTGCCGTTGATCATCAGAACCGACAGGGGATTCGTCCCGCAGCGCGAACGCCTGCGCGCCACGTTGTAGGGCATCGAGCCAATGACAGCAGCGAATGCGCGGAGGCGGTCGGTTCGTTCACATGCGAAACGATGCGCCATCATCGCGCCGTCCGACACACCGACGACGAACACCGACCCGGCGTCTACATTGCGCTTCTCCACGACGTCCGCGATGAGCTTCCCGAGAAAATCCACATCGTTCACGCGCTCACGCTGGGCCACATACCGCTGCACGTTTCGCCCGTCGTTCCAATGCCCCGCAATCCCGTTCGGGTAGACGACCAAAAAATCGTCCTCTGCAGCGAGGGTGTTGAGCTTGCCAAAGCTCAAGGTCACCGCATCGTCATCATCGCCGAGCCCACCATGAAGCACCACGACCAAGGGACGCGGGCCCCCGCTCGGAGCGGGTCGTGGATCGAAGATTCCCACGTTGCGCACGATGTCGTCGTGCTTGAAGACGTAGCTCTTGACCTCCGGCACGTCGTCGGCCTCGATCGCAGGTGCGCTCGACTTGCAGCCCGCCGTCACGAGCAGGAGGAAGGCGCAGGAAATACAAGCCACTGCGCGCATCGCTAGCCTTCGACAGAGGCCAAAAGCAAGATCGGATCTGCGCGAACCACGTCGTCGCCATCGGTCGGAACGATGCGCTCTACGATGGCCGACGTCGGCAAGCCGTCCCCTTCGTACACCAAGCGATTGAAGGTCTTCATCACCTCCAAGAGACCTACCGTCTGGCCGTGCGTCACCGTGTCGCCGGCGGAAACGAACGGCGGGTCGTTTGGAGAAGGTCTGCTGTAGAAGCGGCCACTCATGGGCGCCACGAACGAGAGTGCACCGGCCGTCTCCATGGCGCCCGCCCCACTCTCTGCGGGCGCGCCGCTCAAGGCGGAGGTCGACACGGCGAGTAGCACATCGCCGTACTGCACCGGCACTCGTGTGCGCGCACCACCGAGCCTTTGGGTCACACGGCCGGCAACCCCCTCTGGAACGAGCAGCGCTCGCTGAACACCGAGGATGTCGAGCGTACCGATCGACTGCCCGGCGCTCACGAGCTCGCCCCGCGCAACGCTGGGCGTGAAGATGCCGACACTTGGCGCAAGGAGCTCACTGCCTTCCCCGGCCGCGCGAGCGCGAAGGAGCTGCTTGCGTTCGCTCATGCTCGGCCCCCTGTCACGAGGACGTCGAGATCGTGCAGCGTCCAAATCCGTGGGTTCTTGACGCGACGGTAGCCAATGCCTTGGTAGCTCATCTCGACCAGAACCTTGAGCCAATCGCGAAGCTCGTCGACGCGGACGATCTCGTCAGTGTCGAGCTGGCGCGCGGCGACGTAAGGGTCCATGTCGGCCTCGATGCGCGCCTCGACCTCGGCCATTCGCTGCTCGATCTTCGAGCGCTCTTTGGGATCCGTCGTGACGATCTCGAAATTGTCGTCGAGCTTGCTGTTGTACGAGGCAATGGCGAGCGTCCTGCCCTCCATCACGCTCAGCCGGGAGACGGGCGTCGAAAGCTGAACGACCGGATCGTAGGGAAGCCCGGCCATGGCGTAGTACCCGGCGCCCGATGCTTTGCGAAGCAAGACGGTGAACATCGGGGTCTCGTTCGTGCTGTTCGTGTAGATGAGGTTGGAGCCATAGGCGAGCAGGCCGTGGCGTTCGGCTTCCGCGCCGATGTCGAACCCGCTGATGTCTTGTAACCAAATCAACGGAATGCCGTCGCTGTCACAGGCTCGACTGAACGCACTGATCTTCGCGATGCCTTGCCGATAAAGGATCCCGCCCGGCCGGTGATCGCCTTCGGCTTCAGGGTCTTCGATCAAGCCTTGGCGATTGAGGACAAAGCCAGCGTAGAGTCCGCCAACCCGCGCAACGCCACAGATCATCTCGCGGCCGACGGACGGAAGCACCTCCCAGAAGAGGCTTTGGTCGCAGAGCCGCGCGAGGATCTCGGTCGAGTCGTAGGCCTGCCGGTGGTCGACAGGGAGGAGTCCCTCTAGCTCTGCCGGCGCGAAACGCGGCTCCATCGACTCGACGCCACCTCGGTAGAAGGGCGCGCCTGAGGTGGGCAGCCGGGAGACCTCGCGTCGGAGGCAGTCGATCAGCGTGATGTCGTCGGGAACCCGCTCATCGGCGCAGCCCGACTGGTGCACGTGGACCTCCGGGCCCCCGATATCGAGCGATGTGATGTGTTGGCTCTTGGCGCCTTTGATGAGCGCCGCACCCGCGATCACCATGTAGGCCTGCTCCGTCATGTAGACGCGGTCGCTGATGATCGGCATGTAGCCTCCACCAGCGATGCAGTCGCCGAACACGCCCGCAATCTGAGGGACGCCCTCTGCCGAGAGCAGGCTGTTCATCTTGAAGATGTGGCCGGCGCCCTTCGCACCCGCGAAGCTCTTGCTCTGCTCCGGAAGGTAGAGCCCGCTGCAATCGACGAGGTAGAGCGCGGGCAACTTGAGCCGGCGCGCCATCTCTTGGGCGCGTTCGATCTTCTCGGGTGTCTTCGGCCACCAGGCGCCCGACGCAACGGTGTTGTCGTTGGCGATGACCACGCACCAGCGTCCCTCGATTTGCATGAACGCCGTGACGACGCCGGCAGCCGGCGAACGCAGCCCGTTGAAGTCGAGCCCGTAGTTGACGAAGGTGCCAACCTCGAAGATCTGCGAGCCATCGTCCTTGAGCCGTTCGAGCCGCTCCCGCGTCGTGAGCTTGTCCTTTTCGTGGACGCGTTCGACGTACTTCGCGCCCCACCCCGCCTGGACCTCCGCGCGCCGCTCCTCGAGCTTCGCGACGAGCGGCTCGTGTCCGGCACGCTCGCGGTCGAACTCGGCTTGGTCGACGACGGCATCTCGCGCGCTTCCAATCGGAACTACTGGAACATGCGCCATCAGCTCTCCCACCCTGGCACGGCTCGCGTGTCGTACCGATTCTCGCGAAATTCCTTGGACGAGAGCACTGCCAAATGCATTGGAATCGTCGTCGAGATGCCTTGGCAGCGCATGTTCCGGAGCGCCTCTGCCAAACGATCGCACGCGGTGTTTCGGTCGTCGCCCCATGCGATGACCTTGCAGACGAGGCTGTCGTAGTGCGGCGGCACCTCATATCCCGACTCGACGTGGGTATCGACCCGCACGTTCCTATCGTCCGACCCAGAGTGCCATTGCTCGACGACGCCGGGGCTCGGAGCGAACCCGTTGGATGGGTCCTCTGCGTTGATGCGGCATTCGATGGCGTGACCACGAAGCTCGACGTCCTCCTGCGAGAACCAAAGTCGCTCGCCGGCAGCCACCCGAATCTGAGCCTCGACCAAATCGATGCCGGAGCGCATCTCCGTCACCGGATGCTCCACCTGAAGCCGCGCGTTCATCTCCATGAAGCGGAGCTCGCCGTCTCCATCGAGAAGAAACTCCATCGTACCGGCACCCACGTATCCGATCGCCTCCGTGGCGCGAACGGCGGCAGCCAGCGTGTGCGCCCGCTCCTCGTCGCTGAGCACGAGGGCAGGAGACTCCTCGATGAGCTTCTGATGCTTGCGCTGCACCGAGCAATCGCGCTCGCCGAGGTGGACGACGTTTCCGTACCGGTCGGCGAGGAGTTGAATCTCGATGTGCCGCCCGCCCTCGATGAGCTTCTCGAGGTAGAGGCGCCCGTCGCCGAACGCTGCCACGGACTCGGCTTGGGCCGACTCGTACGCCGCTTTGATGTCGCCGGCGGCGCGGACGACACGCATCCCGCGCCCGCCGCCGCCGCTCTCGGCTTTGAGGAGGACGGGAAACCCCGTAGCCTCCGCGACCTCGCGCGCCTGGGCCACGCCGGAGAGCACGCCCTCGCTTCCTGGAATCAGCTTGAGCCCCGCCGCGGCCATGGCCTTCTTCGCAGGAGTCTTGCGACCGAGCTCCTGCATGACAGCAGGTGGCGGGCCGATGAAGGTGACTCCGTGCGCAGCGCACAACGACGCGAAGAGCGGATTCTCGGCCAAGAACCCCCAGCCCGGATGAATCGCGCTGCACTGCGTCTGCACCGCGGCTTGCACGATTCGATCGGCCGCGAGGTAGCTCTCGCTCGATCGCGATGGTCCGAGGACGACAGACTCGCGACCGCGCACGTACGGCGCGGCGCGATCCGCCTCCGACACGCCGAACACCGGAGTGATGCCGAGGGTGTCGCAGGTTCTGGCAACGCGGGCAGCCACCTCGCCGCGGTTCGCGATGAAAAGACGACGAAATCGCTTCACGGGCGCGCACCCTAACACCGGGGGCCTCTCCTGAGAAGCGGAGCGGGCATGACGCCGCCGTTCATGTCAAAATGCTCGGGTTATGTGTCGCTTGTTCGGGTTTCGCAGCGTGATCCAGAGCCAGGTGCACCGCTCTTTGATGGACGCCGACAACGCACTCGGCAACCAAAGCGCGGATCACCGGGACGGCTGGGGCGTGGCGTTCTACGTGGACGGCACCCCGCACATCACCAGGAGCCCGACAACGGCCATAGACTGTGCGCTCTTTCAGCGCGTGAGCGGGATCGTCGCCTCCGAGACGGTGCTCGCACACGTGCGCCGCGCCACGAACGGAGAGAACTCGGTCTTGAACTGCCACCCTTTCCAATACGGCAAGTGGGTGATGGCGCACAACGGCGACATTCAGGACTTCCCGCAGCATAGGGCGGAGCTCGTTCGGCGTGTGGCGCCCATGCTGCGCCGGTACATCCTCGGCGAGACCGACAGCGAGGTTTTGTTCTTTTTGTTTCTCACCTACCTGTCTCAACAGGGGCCGCTGTCGGGGCGCATCGGGGTGGAAGAAGCTACGATGGCGCTTCGGGCCACGCTCGCGGAGGTGCGCGAGATCTGCGATGTCGACCCCAACAAGGAGCCGTCGCTTCTGACGACGATCGTGACGGACGGCACGACCATGGTCGCGGCCGAAGGCGGCAAGGAGCTCTTCTGGTCGACGTACAAGACTCGATGCGCGGACCGCGACTCTTGTCCGAGTCTCTCCCCTGAATGCGAAGCCCCTTCGCAGAGCGGCTACGTCAATCACCTGATCTTCTCGAGCGAGGTGATCCTCGGCGAGAACATCTGGGTTCCTCTCGAGACCGGCGAGCTCATCGGTGTCGACTGGCGAATGAAGGTCCTGCGGAGCGCGGGGCAGCGCCACCTCGCCGTGGTCAACTGACGAGAACTGAGGGTCAGCCCCCTCTTGCGAAGAGTCAATCTGTCGATGGATCCGGTCTACAAAGGCGAGCAGAATCGCGGCGTCGCACTGGCGCGGCCGGACGAGTTCGCCCCGGTGGACATCGGACCGCTGTCGGTTTGGCCACCGGTGGTGCTTGCGCCCATGGCCGGAGTCACGAATTGGCCGTTTCGAGCCCTGTGTCGGCGCTTCGGCGCGGGGCTCTACGTAAGCGAGATGGTCACCGCCCGGCCCCTGGTCGAGGGTCGCGCGAAGACCTTGATGCTGGCGGAGTTCGGCGCGGACGAAACGCCCCGGAGCTTGCAGCTCTACGGGGTCGATCCGTACTACGTCGGCGAGGCGGTGAAGTGGCTGGTCGGCGAGGGGCACGTAGACCACATCGACATGAACTTCGGGTGTCCGGTGCCCAAGGTGACGCGCAAAGGGGGCGGTTCGGCGATTCCTGCGAAGCCCCGTTTGCTCGCGAACATCGTCCGCGCGGCCGTGCAAAACGCCGGAGAGATCCCGGTTACGATCAAGTTTCGAATGGGGCTCGACGAAAGTCTGCTCACGTACGAGGATGCTGGGCGCGTCGCGGAAGGGGAAGGATGCAAGGCGGTGGCTTTGCACGCGCGGACCGCGGCGCAGCTGTACGACGGCGAAGCACAGTGGGACGCGATCGCGAACCTCAAGCGGCGCGTACGGACGATCCCAGTGCTTGGAAACGGCGACATTTGGGAGGCGTACGATGCGCTGCGGATGATGCGAGAGACTGGGTGCGACGGCGTGGTGATCGGGCGAGGTTGTCTCGGGCGCCCTTGGCTCTTCCGCGACCTAGCCGCCGTGTTCGACGGGCGTGAGCCTCAGAACCCGCCGGGGTTTGGGGAGATCGCGGACATCGCGCTCGAGCACGCCGCGCTGCTTTGTGAGTGGGCGGGCGAGGGGCCGGCCATGCGCATGTTCCGTCGGCACAGCAGTTGGTACACGAAGGGCTTCCGCGGCAGCGCGAAGCTCCGATCGCGGTTGATGCGAGTCACGACCCTGGCCGAGCTTGAAGAGGTCCTGCGCGCCGCCGACCCACGCGAGCCCTTCCCGCCCGAAGCCATGCGGGTCCCCCGAGGCAAAACGGCGGGCCGCCAGAAAGTCTCCCTCCCGGAGGGCTTCCTCGAGAACCGCCTCACCGACGAAACCCCCCCGGTACACGTCGACGCCATCTCCGGCGGCTGACGCCGGCGCTGGCGCGGCGGACCCGACTCAGTTCCCAAAGCTCTGCACTGCCAGCTGGGTCTCCGTGGTTGGCACGACGAACGGCTCTTACCTCTCCAAACCATGGAAACACGTAATGTTTTGGAGCTAGAATCCTGTCCCCTTCGTCTGGACGACCCTAGGCTTCCCGCTCGAAGGAGCAGAGATGTCAGAGCATCGGGCGAAGGTTCATTGGAATCGGCAGGACAAGGAGTTCGCGGCAAAGGAATACTCGCGGGAGCACCTTTGGACGTTTGAAGGTGGCAGCGAGGTGCGCGCTTCGTCTGCGCCCAACTACCTCGGGGATCCGGCCCTCGTCGACCCTGAGGAGGCGTTCGTCGCAGCGCTCTCGAGCTGTCACATGCTCACCTTCTTGGCGCTCGCGGCGCGCGACGGCTTCGTGGTGGACGACTACGAGGATCAGGCTGTCGGCTACATGGAGCGGAACGCCGAAAAGCGAATCGCGATCACGCGAGTCACGCTGACCCCGAAGATCAGCTGGGGCGGAGAGCCGCCGAGCCAAGAGAAGCTCGACGAGCTTCACGAGAAGGCGCACAAGCATTGCTTCATCGCGAACTCGGTGACGACGGAGATCACCGTCGAAGCGCCGACGTAGCGATCACCGATTTCTCCGAATGCTAACGCTGCGACAGTAAGGCCACCTCTGCGCGGACATTCATCTCCCGGTGATGGTGAGACCGTCGGACGAGCGCCGCGCAGAGGCGGTAAGTCGTTCGCTTAGCAGGCTGCGCCGTCTGGGATGCACTCCCAGCTGATCCAGCAGTAGCCGCAGTAGCTCCCTTCGCCGCAGCCGGTGGCCCGACAGTCGAACTCCGAGAGGCACTCGTCGAGCTCGGGCGTTTGGGTCCAACCGCAATCGCCCCAAGGCTGGATCTCGCAGCTGCCAAGCTCTTGGTAGCAAGCGAACTCCGGCAAGGCGACACACGGGGAGGCCATGTCTTGGTTCGCGCAGATCTCGCCGTTGCAGCCGGTCGGGCGGCACTCGTCGGGAGGCCGGCACGCGCCCGCGTTGGGGGCGAGGCAGATCCACTCCGCGTTGCCGCCGTCCGTCTCGCAGTAGTCGCAGGTCCAACCGGCTGCGCAGCCGTTGGTGCGGCAGTCGCCGGCGGGCGGCTCGCACCAACCTACGCAGACGTCGCACGCAGGGCAGGCCGGATCTTGCTGGCACACCTCAGCCGCATTGCAGTGCTGCTCGTCACCGCATTGCTCGGGGCCATAGCACTTCGGCACGCACTCCCCCTGAAAGTTCCGGATGTGTGTCTCCACGGGGCAGTCGTCGCGGCACTCGCCCGCTTCGCAGGTGTATCCGGGCGCGCAATCGATCAATGCGCAGAGGTCCACGCACATGCCCGGCTGGTGGGGGGCGGAGAGCTTCTCGCCGGTGTCGTCGACAGGCCAGGGCTCCGGCCACGGAAGGCGCTCGCAGTAGTGGCCGGGCGGGCAATCGCTGTCGTCCAAGCACTCACCGGGGTGGGTCTCCGGAAGAACCCTGCAGAAGAATTCGAGGTCCCCGAGAGGCGTCATGGCGGCGACGCCTTGGAAGCCCGTCTCCTCTCCTTCGCAAAAGAGCAAGCCCTCACCGCGGTACACGTCTCCGAACACCGGCGGCTCGAGCAGCTGGAAGCTCGCGTCAAACCACTCCCCGAGCCGCATCATCTCGTGAGGCTTGACCTCGATCACGCCGACGATACCCGGCGCCTGGGGGCTCTCGCACTCCGCTTGGAAGCCGTCCTGCCAGCGCGGGTCGACCCGGCACATGCCCTCGCCGTGACGCTCCAAGCACTCGACCAGCTCATGCGTTGGCGTGAAGCCACACTGCTCGTTCTCCTGACGCTCGCAGGTCGCTTGCTGGTAGCACTCGTACACCGGACGCCACTCGCAGGTGCTCGCGATGTCCATGCCCTCTTCGACGCAAAGGTGGTCGCTACAGCCAGCCCGAACGCAACCTTCGCCGGGAGGCTCGTCACAGAAGCCCTCGTGGCCGATGCCTACGCCCGCACATGCCGCCTCGCATGCATTGATGTAGTTGCGCCCGTCGCCCCCACAAACCGGCTCGAATACGCCTGGGCAGTTGCAGCGCGTGGGCCCGGGAATGCACCAATGCGCGGCCGCGCCCGGCATGCACGCGTCGCCCACGAAACAATCGGTCGGTGAGTCGCAATGCATGGGCTCATCGCAACGCCCGCGGTGGCGCACCTCACGCTCGCCCCGATCGGCGTCTTCGAGCGAATACGTCGTCCCGTCGCTGCCGCATACATAGCCCTCCGTCGGGCCAACATCGCCGGTGCTCGTCTCACCACAACCGGCGCACCACAGACCGAGGCCGCCAACGGCCACGCAAGCTATCCAAAATCGACTCATGACTTCTCTCCGGACACGGGGTTCACCATCAACAGAGCAAGTTCAATGCCAGCCGAGGTAAAGCAAAAACCCTATGATTCCGGCGCAGAGAGAGTACGCCGGTGTGCCATCACGTGCCAAGCCCCAGCCCCACCACTGCAAAAAGTTACTCGCTCACCCTCCAAGAGGGCCGCGAGCCCGCAGGGCGAAGCCCGGCGCGCATGCGCCGCCAAGGCAGAGGGCAGCGTGGGGCGCGGAGGCACGCTGCCCACTCGCGTGAGAGTGATGCCGAACTACGGGTGGGGGTAGGAGATAGTGTGGGGGCGGCGGGGCGGGGCAAACAGCCGCCGAAGGCGTCCGGGCGGGTGGATTCAACGAAAACCTCCCGACGCCAATCGCGTCAACCACCACCCCCACTGACACGCCCAAGACGGCGTTGCAGACGGCAAACCCGCCGCCCAGCCGCGTCCTCGCCCTCCGCGAGCGCGGTCCCCGCCGCATGTTCGAGCGCCCGCTCCAAGTCCTTGCGGCGGTGCTCGTAGAACTTGGCCAGCGCGACGCGAACCTCGGCGCGGAGCTCCTCGGTGTTGGCCGCCGCGAGCGCGGCAAGCAACGCGCTTTCTTCATGATCGACCTCCCCGCCCCGGCGCGCCATGCGCGCATGGAGCAGATACGCTTCGACCGTACACGCAGACTCGCCACCGCCATTGGCCGCCGCGACTGCAAACGACTGCGCGCGCGCCGGATCGCCCGTGCGTTCTGCGACCTTGGCATACGCCAAGTGGTCTCGCGGGTCATCGCCGCCATGAACCTGATCGAAGTGACCGACGAGCTCCGCGACGAGCGCGGCGAGTGCGATCAGGTCGTTTGCGTTGTGCTCGATCACCTTGGCCATCGGCGACACGTCGCCACCGTCCAGGTAGTCGAAATAGAGCTGCGGGATCAGCGCACCGGACACGTCGTCCTCGCGATACATCCCGAGCACCTTCCGCTCGAGCTCGACCAAGCGCACCGACCGAAGCCGCGGACGGAGGACACGGCGCGCGCAATGCAGTAAGTCGAGATGAGGTGGCAAGGCCGGCGCGGGTACGCGATTCAAGACGAAGCGGGTGCGCAACAACGGCCAGTCGAACGCCTTGCCGTTGAACGACACCACGCATGAGCTCTGCTCAACTCGCTCTCGGAGCCAGTGCAGCATCGGCGCCTCCTGGCCCATTTCAGGAAGGAAAAGCTGCTGAATTCGCATCGACTCGTCTTCGAACCATGCGATTCCGATGAGAAATGGCACGGTCCCGGTTCCGCCCGCCAGCCCCGTCGTCTCGGTGTCGAAAAACAGGGCCCGTCGAAGATCGATCGACTCGAGCTCGGGGTTCAGCGCGAGCTGCGCGAGCCGCTCGGTGGAGACGTCGAGCGCGCGCGCGATCGGCGTGCGCCCATGATGGTGGCGGGGTTCTAGGTACTCGTCGATCAGATGAAGCGCTCCATGCTCGGTCTCGCGAAGTCCGCCAGGCAGCGCCCCACGCACGCTGGCGACATCGAGTTTCCTAGGGGGTGTTTGCGCAAGACGCGCCAGTCCTCGTTTGATCGACATCGCTTTCAGTGTATGGCGCTCACGCCTGCGGCATCCAAAATGCCTAGCACCAGTTTCTTTCGCGCCGCCTCGAGCTCGTCACCGTCCGATGCGTTTGGCCCAATGCAGCCGGGGCAACCCTCTTCACATTCGCAGCTCTCGATCAAGTGGCGCGCGCGCCGCAAGAGCTCTTCACGTTCCTCGTAGAGCCGGGAAGCGAGGCCAATCCCGCCGGCCACGGTATCGTAGAGAAAGATCGTGGGGTCGAACCCAGGGCCCTGCCCTTTGCTCGGAGGAGCTTCGTCTTCGTTGCGACTGCCGAGCGTTCGACCAAGGTCGCGCGGGTCGATCATGAGCCCAACCGCGCCAACGACGTGCATCGCCTTGCTGAGCCCGCGCAACGCGTCGACCACGACCGCTCGCGGCTCCGGCTGACTCTGCACGAAATCCTCGGAAAACGTGAGCCAGAATGCGCTCGTGTGCTTCTGCATCTCCGGGAGGTGGACCTCCCCATACCCGACGTTCTCGTGGGTGTGGAACTTGATCTTCTTGTAGCCGACGACCTTCTCGACGACGCTCACGTCCCCGAGCCCTGCTTCGAGCGGCACCTCCCCGAGGTCGATCGAGGCGCCTTCATCCTGCTCGAGCACGGTGACCTTGGTGTGCGTCATGGCGGTCGTGTAGTAGTCGGGCTTCACGCGGCGAACGAACGCCTTGTGGTTGTCAAAATCGAGGCGTTCGACTTGGTACTGCCCACCCTCGTGCTGGTAGATCGCCTGCTCGTGCAGCATCGTGTGCGTGCTTCGCCAATCCATCTCGGCAATGGTGCGGTTCCCGTCGAGCTCGATGATGACGAAGTTGTCCCAGCTTGCGCTTCGAAGCGAGACGTTGTTGGCCGGATAACTGTCCGAAGCCCAATGATAGATAGCCCCCGTAGACGTCGACGTCGGGTGCACGACGCCGTTGTCGGCCAGATAGTCGAGCGCGTCACCGAGCGCGTCGTCGGGCACGTCGCCGTACACGTCGTCTGGCTGGAAAGGAAGCTCGAACGCGGCGCATTTGAGATGCTGGATGAGAATTTCGATGTTGTCGGGGTCGATGCGCGCGTGCTCGATCGGCGCCGACACGAGCTGACGCGGGTATCGCGCGACGTATTGATCGATCGGGTTGCTCGAAGAAACGAGCACCGACAAGGCGAGATCGCGCCGCCGCCCGGCGCGGCCAAACCGTTGCCAGAGTCCTGCCATGGTGCCCGGATAGCCGGCGCACACCACCGCATCGAGCGCGCCAATGTCGATTCCGAGCTCGAGCGCGTTGGTCGCAACGACGCAGCGAATCTCGCCGGCGCGAAGCGCTGCTTCGATGCGGCGGCGGGTGTCGGGGAGATAGCCGCCCCGATAGGCGTGAATCGCGTCAGGCTCGATGTGGTCTTGGGCGAGCCGGTCACGGAGATACTTGAGCATCACCTCGACGCCGTTTCGCGAATTCCCGAAGACGAGCGTCGGCACCCCCGCCCGGACCAAATCCCGCGTCAACCGCACCGCCGTCTTGATGTAGCTCTGCCGAATCCCAAGCTCGGCGTTGACGATGGGGGGGTTGTAGACGAGCACCTGCCGCGGCCCTGTCGGTGCGCCGCTCTCCTCGATGAGCTCGACAGGCTCACCGCAAATGCGCGAGGCGTGCGCCTGCGGATTGCCGATGGTAGCCGAGGCAAAGAGAAACGTCGGGGACGACCCGTGAAAACGCGCTATCCGAACCAAGCGCCGCATGACGTTGGCGAGGTGTGAGCCAAACACGCCGCGATAGGTGTGAAGCTCGTCGACGACGACGTACTTCAGGTTCGAAAACAGCCGCGCCCACCCCGTGTGGTGCGGCATGATGCCCGCATGCAACATGTCCGGGTTGGTGAGGAGAACACCGGCCCGCTGCCGCGCGGCGCGCCGCGCATCGACAGGCGTGTCGCCGTCATAGGTGATGGCGCCGATGCTGAGCTCGGCGTCGCGCATGAACACGCGCAGGGCTTCCTCTTGATCCCGCGACAGCGCCTTCGTCGGAAACAAGTAGAGCGCGGTGGCGCTCGGGTCCGACGCAAGCGCCTGCAGGACGGGAAGGTTGTAACAAAGGCTCTTGCCCGACGCGGTGGGCGTCGCCACGACCACGTGCTTGCCCTTCGACGCGAGCTCGAACGCTTCAGCCTGATGACTGTAGAGGGTCTCGATGCCGCGACCTTGGAGCGCGCGCCGCACTGCCGGCGCAAGCGCCTCGGGCATGTCTGCGATGTCGGCCGGATGCGGGTCGATCCGATGACTCCAGGCCACGTTCCGGAAGGTGCCGTCGGACTGCCAGCGCTCGAGCACCTCCGAGGCGCCGCGCAGCCGCGCCCAGGGCTTTTCGACGCGGCGAAAAGCTGGCCTGGGGACTGCGGTGACCCCCCCCCTGTCGTCCCCCCCTACTGTGCTCATTCGCAGCACTGTACGGCTGTTTAGTCCACCCGGTCAAGAACCCCGAGAGCGTTTGGGCGAACACGCATTGCGGCCTAGGGTTGAGTCTGAATGCGGGCGGGGGCGACGCCGTCGAGAGCCCGCACTACCCACCGGAGGAAAAAGGAATGAGAATCGTTTCATCACTATTGATCGCGCTTGGACTCGTGTTGGGGGCCTCGGTCGCGGGGGCGACGCTGGTTCAAGCCGACGCGCACGAAGGCATTACGGGCGCCGCCAAGAAGGAAGCCGACGACGCCAAGGCGAAGGGCAAGGCCAAAGCCGATGACGCCACGGCAGAGGGCAAGGCCAAAGCCGATGACGCCAAGAGCAAGGCGGAGTCCGAGGCGGAAGCACGCAAGGCAGCCGCCGAGGAGCGCAAGGCCAAGCAGCAAGCTGCTGCAGAGAAACGTAAGGAAGAGCAGGCCGCCCGAGCTGCCGCCGCAAAGGAGTCACGCAAGAAGCGTCTCGCGGCGCAGGAGCTCAAGCGCCACGAAGCTCAGGTCAAGGAGATCGAGAGCCGAAGGAAGCGCGTTCAAGACCTCTACGACAAGCAGATGCGCAACATCGAAGCTGCCGCTGCACGCGAGAACACCCGCCACGAGAAGCGGAACGCGCAGATCGACGAGATGTAGCGCGCGCGACAGAACGAGCGAAAGCCCGCTTCCTCAGGAGGCGGGCTTTTTAGCTATGGCCCGGGAGCTTGGCGTTCGGGTCGTACGGAATGTCTTCGCCGGCTTCCATCCGCTGCTGCATCTCGTACTTCGAGGGGCAGCGGGGGATCACCTGGTTGGCGAGGAACACCCCGTCGTCGGCGAGCTCACCTTGGACCGTCACTTGGATGCCCATCCCGTCGCGGAAGGTGTCGGGCACGACGCATTGCGGGAAGCGCACAGGCATCTCCTTGTCCTCTTTGTAGAGAACGAAGCGCCACTCGCAGGGATCCTCGCGAAACTGGATCGACCCCTGCCGGAGCTCGCCTTCCACGCGGAGGCGGCGCCCCTCGAAGGAGTCGGGCTCGCTCATCACCTCGTGCACCAGCTTCGAGTAGACGAACGGGTTGTCGCTGCCCGACAACAACCACGAGGCCGCTCCCACGAGCACGACGAACACGATGCCGACTTTGACCGCACCGGGAAGCCCCCGCTTTTTCGCAGGTTCCATCGGTGGGTTTTCGTCGTGTTCGATCGTCATGAAGGCAACTATGGTGCGAGTGTGCCCCGACCGCCAGGGCACGCCGTAATCGGCACACCCCGGCGTGGGTTATCACTCAGCCCAGAATCGTGAACGAGATGACGAGTGCGTAGATGCAGAGCGACTCGATGAGCGCGAGACCGAGAATCAGAGGCACCAGGATCTTACCCGAGGCGTTCGGATTCCGGGCAATGCCCTCGAGCGCAGTGGCCGCCGCGCGACCCTGACCCAAGCCGCAGCCGAATGCCGCGATGCCGATGCAGAGGCCTGCTGCGAGCGCCTTGCCTGCAACCGCTACCGCAGCTTCATCCCCGCCCTCCGCCTCCTGTGCGAAAGCGGTTGCCGTCAGCGCAAGCGGCGCGAACAAGCCGACCAGTCGTAGTGCCATTTTCTTCATTTTCGAGAGCCTCCTCAAAACCCCTCTTCCGAGAGGGAAACCTAGTGTTCTTCGTCGTGTTGAATCGCAAGCGCGATGTAAATGACCGAAAGTAGACAGAAGACGAGCGTCTGAACGGTCACGACCAGACAGCCCATGATGTAAAAGACCACCGGGACCGGCAGCAGAATCAGACCCAGCCCCGCAAACAGGCCAACGAAGATCGCGAGGACCATGTGGTCGGCCGTCATGTTCGCCATGAGACGAACCGCGAGGGTGATCGGACGCACGAAATGGCTGATCAGCTCGATCAGGAACACCAGCGGGCGAATGAACCAAGCGATCCACCAGGGCACGGGCGGCCCGAAGAGATGGCCGACGTACTTGACGACGCCGTGCTCTTTGATGCCGTAGACGTGTGTGGCGAAGAAGATGACGATCGCCATGGCAAAGGTGGTGCTGAGGTTGCTCGTGGGCGGCAAGAAGCCGGGAATGAGCCCAAGCACGTTCGAAAAGAAGATGACGAGCGCGCAGGTTCCGATGAGCGGCAGGAAGTAGCGGGCGGGCTTCGCGCCCATCAAGTCGGAGGACATCTTGTAAGTCGCCCCGACGATGGTTTCGATGAACCCGTAGAAGGTGACTTTGCCCTCCGGAAGGATCATGTCCTCGTGATTCTTCAGGCGCCCGTGGACCATCAAGGCGACCCCGAAGAGACCGAGTACGACCACCGCGTAGGCGAGCACGTACTGTGCGCTCAGGTGCGCGTTGTGCTCGAGGTAGCTCGGCCCGAACACCTCCGACAACCAGTGCGCGAAGGACTCGTAGAACGGGAGGAAGCTAAACCAGGATTCGCCGTGTGGCATTGCCTAACTCTCCCCTGCGGTCTCGGCTTCTTGGACCGAGAGCATCGCGCCAGCGAACAGCATTCCGACGGCGAGTGCGCCGAGCCCCACCGCAAAACCGATCGGATTGATCGCGAGGCGAGCGAGCAGCGCCCAACAAACGGCAAGAAGGATGATGAGCTTGCTCGCCAGGAGGGCGACAGCAATCGCGCGCCCGATCCCGGTCCCCGTGAGGATCTTGCTGACCAACCAAATGATCGCCCACGCGTCGACGACCGCAACCACGCCGCCCGCGGCCGCCCCGAGACCGACCTCGCGTCCGCCAATGGCGAGCGCCAACAACGCCAGCAGCACGGCGGCGGCGGCGACATAGCGCGGGGTCTGGGTTTTGAGGTGGTCGATCACGGTCTCTTGTCTTCGTCCTCTAGGATTTTTCTTGCTCGGCGGACGACCCTGTAGAGGCTACGCGCGCCCGCGGCAAGGCCTAGGGCCAATCCAAACCATTGAAACCAGGGCTCAGTGCCGAACTTGCCATCCAGCCACCGTCCACCGAAGTAGCCCACTGCGACCGAGAGCCCGAGCTCGAGCCCAATGGTCGACAGGCCAAGAACCTGCTTGAGCTGCTCCCGTTGGTCCCGGGGAATGAACATGGCCAACACATCTTTTCGCCTATAGTTCCAAGGATCTGCGCCCAAAGAGCGGGCGGCGTATAGCATGGGGGGGTGTGGGGTCAAGGTCGGCCGTGGACCATCCCTGTCGCGGAAATTCCGGGGGTTTGCCCGCCCTCAGAGCGACGCGAACGCAGCTTCGAAAGCACGGCCGGTCTTGTTGAGCGCATCGCCGTCGTGCGCGAGCGAAATGAAGGCCGCTTCGAACTGGCTGCAAGGCCAGTAGACCCCGTTGTCGATGAGCGCAGCGTGCCATTTGCCGAACGCCTCGCGATCGGTGTCCGCCGCCTCGTCCCAATTGCGGACCGGTTTGTTCCGGAAGAAGGCGGTGAGCATGGATCCAACGCGCTGGACCGTGATCGGCACTCCGGCGACGCCAGCATGCTGGACGAGCATATCTTCGACTTCGGCACCCTTCTCTTCGAGATCCTCGTACACGCCGGGGCGAAGTAAGTGCTCGATGGTGGTGAGGCCGGCAGCGACCGCGAGGGGGTTTCCGCTCAGGGTGCCAGCTTGGTAGACCGGTCCGACAGGTGCGATTTTCTCCATGATTTCACGCCTGCCACCGTAGGCGCCGACCGGAAGACCACCGCCGATGATCTTGCCGAGACAGGTGAGATCGGGCTGGATGTCGAAGCGAGCCTGGGCGCCGCCCCAGGCCACGCGGAATCCGGTCATCACTTCATCGCAGATGAAGAGCGCTCCGTGATTCTGGGTCTGAGTCCGGATCGTCTCGAGCCATTCGGGGTCGGGTGGAATGCAGCCCATGTTGCCGGCAACGGGCTCGATAATGACCGCGGCGATCTCGCTGCCTCGCTCGTTGAAGAGCTTCTCGAGGGCGTAGCCATCATTGTAGGGAACGAGCAGCGTGGTCCCGGCGATCGCGGCGGGCACGCCGGCGCTGTCGGGCTTTCCCAGCGTCGCGAGGCCGCTCCCGCCCTTGACCAGGAGGTAGTCGGCGCCGCCATGATAGCCGCCGATGCACTTGACGATGAGATCGCGGCCGGTGTACCCGCGGGCCACGCGGAGCGCGCCCATGGTCGCCTCGGTGCCGCTCGAGACGAGCCGCGACATCTCCATCGAGGGGACCGCGTCGCGGATTCGCTCCGCGATCGTGATCTCGGATTCGGTCGGCGCGCCGTAGCTCGAGCCCTTGGTGGCGGCTTCCTGAATGGCAGCGACGACATCGGGATGGGCGTGCCCGAGGACCATCGGGCCCCAGGAGCCGATGTAGTCGATGTACTCGGTGCCATCGGCGCCCACGAGCGTCGGACCGTGGGCTTCCTTGATGAAAATCGGTTCACCACCCACGGCGCCAAAGGCGCGAACCGGCGAATTGACGCCCCCGGGGATTACGTTGCAAGCGCGGGCGAAGAGCTCTTGGGAGATCGGGTCGGACATGTGCGGGGGTTTACACGGGCGCTGGCGCTGGCGCTAGCGCTGGTGCCGGCGCTGGCGCTGGCGCTGGCGCTGGCGCCGAATAAGTAGCCCGGGTTGGGTGTTGGTAGGGGGTAAGGCCCCGTGCTAGCCCCTCGCCCTTAGGGAGAAAAATGTCCAACGACGTTCGTGTCATCAACGAAATGGTTCAGCGCGAGAGCGCTTTCATCGATCCGATTCTTCACGAGGTTCACAAGGTCGTCGTCGGCCAGGACGTGATGATCGAGCGGATCCTGATCGGGCTGCTGACCGGAGGGCACATCCTGCTCGAGGGCGTCCCGGGGCTTGCGAAGACCCTCACGGTCAACACGATCTGCGACACCATCGCGGCCAAGTTCCAGCGGATTCAGTTCACACCGGATCTGCTGCCCGCCGACGTCATCGGCACGGTCATCTACAACCAACAGAGCGGGGAGTTCAGCGCCAAGAAGGGCCCGATCTTCGCGAACCTAGTGCTCGCCGACGAGATCAACCGCGCGCCGGCCAAGGTGCAAAGTGCGTTGCTCGAAGCAATGCAGGAGCTTCAGGTCACGATCGGCGACACGACCCACAAGCTCACCGAGCCGTTCATGGTCATGGCGACCCAGAACCCAATCGAGCAGGAGGGCACCTACCCGCTCGCCGAGGCGCAGGTCGACCGCTTCATGCTCCACGTCCGGGTCGACTACCCGAGCCAAGACGAGGAGCGGAAGATCATGGACCAGATCTCCGACCACCTCCTCCTCGGAAGAGATGCCGGCGCCGCGATGGACGTTCAGCAGGTGACGACGACCACCAAGCTGCTCGAGGCACGAAAGACGATCGGACAAGTCTACATCGATCCGAAGATCAAGGACTACATCGTTCAGATCGTCACGGCGACGCGGCATCCGGCGCGGGTGGGCCTGGGTGATCTGACCGACATGATCGCGCACGGCGCTTCGCCACGTGCATCGATCGCGCTCAACGTCGCATCGCGCGCGCACGCGTTCATGCGCCACCGCGGGTACGTCACACCCGAGGACATCAAAGCAATCGGTCCGGACGTTCTTCGCCACCGCATCATTCGCTCGTACGAGGCGGAGGCCGAAGAGATCACCAGCGACCAGATCGTCCGCCGCATCTTCGAAACCGTCGAAGTTCCGTAGGCGGGGCCGAACATGATCTCGCGTGAACTCGTCAAGAAGCTCAAAAAGATCGAGATCTTCACGTCGAGGCTCGCCAACGACCAGCTCGCGGGAAGCTATCACTCGGTCTTCAAGGGCCGGGGCATGGCATTCAGCGAAGTGCGACAGTACCAGCCCGGTGACGACGTTCGCTTCATCGACTGGAACGTCAGCGCCCGCATGAACGACACCTACGTCAAGGTGTTCACCGAAGAGCGCGAAATGACGGTGATGTTGCTCGTCGACCTGTCGGCGAGCGAGCGCTTCGGCTCGGTCGACAAACCCAAGATCGAAACCGTCGCCGAGGTCGCCGCACTCCTGGCGTTCAGCGCCATCAAGAACAACGACCGCGTTGGGCTCATCCTCTTCACCGACAAGGTCGAACGCTTCGTCCCTCCGAAGAAGGGCCGCTCCCACGTCATGCGCGTCGTGACCGAGATTCTCAACGCGAACCCGCAGAGCGAAGGCACCGACCTCGGAGTTGCGCTCGACCTTCTCGGTGGCATCGGAAAGCGGCGGACTGTCGCGTTCCTCATCAGTGACTTCATCGCTGAGCAGTACGAGAAGCCGCTCCGAGTCGTGTCCGCGAAGCACGACTTGATCCCGATCCAGGTCGTCGACCCCCGAGAGGACGAGCTTGCCGACGTCGGCTTGGCACTCGTCGAGGACCTCGAAACCGGCGAGCTCGTGGAGGTCGACACCTCCAATCTCGACGTGCGCGCCGAGTACGCACGCGAAGCCCAGCGACAACGCGCAAGCCGGGAGCACCTGTTCCGCCGGCTCCAACTCGATCACTGCACCGTCAGTACGGACCGCGACTTCGTCAAGCCGTTGACGGAGCTCTTCCGCCTGCGGCAACGAAGGATGACGGGATTCCGGTGAGGCGCGCTGCGACCATCGTTGCGCTGGGGGTCCTCTTGCCGACTTGGGCGGCGGCACAGGAACGCTCGGTTTCTCTTGAGGCACCGCTCGAGACCACGCTCGGGGATCCGATTTCCCTAATCCTGACTGTGACGGGCGAGGACACGGACGAAGCCGCCGTGCCGGATCAGCCGTTCGAGCCGTTCGAGATCCTCGCAAAGAAGCTCGATGTGCAGTCTGCGCCCGACGGTTCGGGCAAGACATTCACCTTCGAGCTTGACTTGCTCTGCTTCGAGGTCGGTGCACACCAGGTCGGGCCCGTGCGCGTGCGGATCACCAGCGCGGACGGTGAGCTGGTGACGCTCGAGTCGGAAGCCAGGACTATCGAAGTGCACTCGCTGCTCGCCAATGAGCCCGACCCGCAGCTCAAGCCTCCGAGCGATCCCGTTGGCGTGGAGCAGGACGACTATCGATTGCTGATCGCGCTCGGTGCGCTGCTCGTTCTCTTGCTCGGCGTGCTGTTGGGGTGGCTCATCATGCGCTGGTGGAACAAACGTGAAAGGCCGGCGCCCGCACCGCCACCTCCACCCCCGCCCTGGGAGACTGCGCTCGCCGAGCTTCGCGCTCACTCGGCGCAGCGAGAAGCGGCCGTCGCGGAGGGGCGTACCGAGGAGTGGGTCGACGCGGTCAGCGATTCGATCCGAGGCTACCTCGGCAAGCGTTTCGGTTTCCACGGACTCGAAAGCACGACGGATGAAATCGCTGAGCAGTTGGCGGAGGCTCCCTCACTTCCGATCGCGCCCGAAGAAGCGATTGGTTTCCTCGGCCAGTGCGACCTCGTGAAGTTCGCGAAGGCGTCCCTGGCCGATGACGCCTCGCACGCTTTGATCGACGAGGCGCTCGCGTTGGTCGACCGCACGCGCCCGAGCCCCCAGCCGGCCGAAGGGGGTGCGGCTTGAAGCCCGCAGAACGTCGCGCTTGGGCCATCGGATGGCTCCTGTTCGCCGCCTTCGTGGGCATCGTCGTGAGCCTGCGCTACCTCGGCGTGCGCTACCAGATCCTAATCTCAGACGAGCAACTCCGCTTCGAGCGCCCTTGGGCTGCCCTGCTGCTAGCGGCCGTCCCCTTGGTGTGGCTGAGCCGCTTCGCCGTGCAGCGAAGATCCCGCCCGCGCCTCCAGTTCAGCAAAGCCTCCGCACTCGCTATCCCCAAGAGCACCTGGCGAGCGCGCCTCGGTTCGCTCCCGAACGCGCTTCGCACGATCGCAGTAGCGCTCCTGGTGGTCGGCCTCGCCGGGCCGCAGAGCATTCACGCGCGAGATACCGCGGACGTAAACGGCATCGAGATCATCCTGACGCTCGACATGTCGGGCTCGATGGAGGCCGCGGACATTCGCCCCACCCGTTTTCGAGCGACCAAGGCCGTGGTCCGTGATTTCATCGATCGCCGGCCGAACGACCGCATCGGTGCGGTGGTCTTCGGCCGGGACGCCTACACCCTGCTTCCCTTGACCACCGACCGAGAAGCGCTGCGCACTGCGCTCCGGGGCTTGAAGCTCGACCAAATCGACGGCCGGGGCACGGCGATCGGAAACGCTGTCGGAGTTAGTCTCAACCGGCTGAAGCGCTCGCAAGCGAAGAGCAAAGTGATCATTCTCCTGACGGACGGCGAGTCCAACGCCGGCAACATGTCGCCCTCCCAAGCGGCGGAGCTCGCCAGCACGATGGGCGTGAAGATCTACCCAATCCTCATGGGTGTGAGTGACAGCGCGCCGGTTCAACAGGGCACCGGCCTGTTCGGACGCGCGATCTTCGGAACTGCCAGCTACCCCGTCAACCCCGACCTGCTCGAGCAAATGGCGGCCGAGACGGGCGGCGAGTTCTTCCTGGTAAGCGACCGCGCCGCGCTCGAGCAGAGCTTCCACCAGATCCTCGACGCCCTCGAAAAGACGGACATCGAAGACGCCGGACGTATGTACACAGAGCTCTTTCCCGCGTTCGTCGCCCCGGCATTGCTGTTCTTGTTGATCGAGCTCTTCGTACTGCTCTGGCTCCGGAGGTGGCCGTGAGTTGGGCCGACCCGCAGGCGCTCTGGCTTCTCGCGCTGGTCCCGGTCGCCGTGGGCGCACTCTGGTGGAACGCGGCCAGACGAACGCGCGCGACGGAGCTCTTCGGCCGAAGCGGGACGGTGGAATCCCTCATCGTCGGCCGCGCGCGCTGGTGGCGCACAGCACGTGCCGCGTTGGTGCTGACCGGCGTCACGCTCGCGATCATCGCGTTCGCCGGGCCCCAATACGGCAGCCGAACCCGTGTGCTCCGCAAACGCGGAATCGACGTCGTCATTGCACTCGATTTCTCGAAGAGCATGCTCGCGAAAGACGTGCATCCGAGCCGCATCAAACGCGCCAAGGCCGAGCTCGAGCGTCTCTTGGCCGACCTCGATGGCGACCGCGTGGGGCTCGTCGCGTTCGCCGGCGACGCAATGGCCTTCCCGATGACTGTGGACTACTCCGCCGTCCGGCTCTTCTTACGAGACCTCGGACCCATGGACATGCCGGTCGGCGGCACCGCGATCGGCAAGGCGCTCATCGCGTCGATGAGGTTGATCGAAAGCTCCAACGAGAGGCGAGGCCAGGAGGAACGGCCCGCAACCCGCTCGCGAGTCGTGATCCTGCTGACCGACGGGGAGGACCACGAGGGCGACCCGATTGCCGCGGCCCAAGAGCTGAGCGCGGCCGGGGTCAAGGTGTACGCCGTCGGGATCGGCTCCGGGGGCGGAGAGCCGATTCCAAGCTACACTGCCGACGGCACACTCACGGGACACGTGAAGGATTCGGACGGGCGCCTCGTCATGACTTCATTGAGCCCCGAAAACGAGGAAACGCTGAAAGAGATCGCGTCGATCACCGGAGGCGAATACGTGAGGGCGGAAGAAGGCACCGTGGGAATCACTGAGATCCGAAGAGAGCTTGCGAAGCTACAAGCTTCGGAACAGAAGGCGCGCCGGGTCACGGTCCACGAGAATCGTTTCGCGCTCGCGTTGTTGCCGGCGTTCTTGCTGATCGTTCTCGAGGCGCTCCTCCCCGAAGCTTGGGTCGTTCGCCGGCGCAGGAGGGAAACGTGAGGGCTGCGCTGTTTCTCACTTGCTGTGCAGCCCTGGTCGCCCCGAGCTCGGCGTTGGCGTGGAGCCCCCTCCGCGCCGAGAATCCCCACGTGAAGAAGGGGAACGAGCTGATGGCGGAGGAGCAGTACGCCGAAGCCCTCGAGGCCTACGACAACGCCGCGCGCGAGCTCCCGGAAGAGCGCGGCGTTCAGCTGAATCGAGGCTTGGCGCTCCTGTCGCAGGGTCTGGCGGAGCCGGCGAAGGAGGCATTCACGGCGGCTGCCGACCCGTCGGCCCCTCCGGGCGTTCGCGCCGACGCGTACTACGACCTGGGCATCGCGACGGCGCGAGAAGGCGACCTCGCCTCGGAGCAGGAGGACTTCGAGCAGGCCTCCGCGCACTTCCGAGAAGCCGCCGACTCTTTCAAACGAGCCCTCCGCGCTCGCCCCGGAGACCGAAACGCAGCGTGGAACCTGGAGTACGCGCTGAAGAGGATCCGGGAGGAGGAGGAGAAGCAGGAACAGGAACAGCAGCAGGAACAGGAACAGCAGCAGGAACAGGAACAGGAACAGGAACAGGAACAGGAACAGGAACAGCAGCAGGAACAGGAACAGGAACAGGAACAGGAACAGCAGCAGGAACAGGAACAGCAGCAGGAACAGCAGCAGGAACAGCAGCAGGAACAGGAACAGCAGCAGGAACAGCAGGAACAGGAACAGCAGAACGGGAACGAGAACGAGAGCGAGCCCCCGATGCAGCGTTCCGAGGTCGAGCGATTTCTCGATGCGCTCGAGCAGAATGAAGAGAGCCTGCCGCTCGAACGCGCGCGGCGCCGGAATTCGGGGCAACGTCCGCCGGAGAAGGATTGGTGATGCGCTCCGCCATGGCTCTGGTCCTCGTGGCGACCGCCCTCGGGTGGCCTGCCCCAGGGTTCGCCGAGCCGGAAGTCGTCGTCACGCTCGACGCCTCGCCGTTGGAGGCGCGCGTCGGGGAGATGGTGCGCCTCGAGGTGCGCGTGCGCGTCAAAGGCGGAAGCATCGAGCAGCTAGGGCTCGAGGACCTCAAGAAGTACCCCGAGCTCGAGATCATCTCTCACCAAACGCTGCGTCCAATGCAGGTCAGCTTCGGTTTTGGGTCGGGGGTCCAGGTCGAGTCGAGCCTCGCCCACGTCTACATCCTGCGGCCGACTGCACCCGGCGAGTACGAGTTCTCGCCTGCGGTCGCCAAGGTCGATGGGAAGACACACCGGAGTCAGCCGGTGACGCTGCTCGTGCGCCCCGGCGCCGGATTGGGCGCGACGCCGGCGCCCGCAGCAGCCCCTTCCGAGGAGGAAGGCGACACCGAGATCTCCGGGGCGCGCTATGACGACCGCGCATTCCTGCGCACCGTCGTCGAGCCGACGGAGGCGTACATCGGCCAACAGGTCAACGTCACCGTGTATCTCTACACGCGGCTGAGGCTCGGACCGCAATCGGTCATACCCGGAAAGCCCGCGATGGATGGCTTCTGGGTGTACGACGACCCCATCACGAGCCTCCAAGCCCAAACCGCGACGGTGCGCGGCGCACGGTACCAGGTCTACGCCCTGCACCGCTCGGTCGCCTTCCCACAGCGCGCGGGCGAGCTCAACGTCGGCGCGCCGAGTGTGACGTTTGACGTGGCAGGCACGAGCTTCTTCGATGCGCCGCAACGCGTCGAGCGCGAGGGCGCCCCCGTCAGCGTCGACGTGAAACCGCTTCCAGCGCCAGTTCCAGCGAACGCGGTCGTGGGCAAGTACGACATGCAGATGTGGCTCGACCGGACCGCAGTCGAGACGGGCGATGCGGTGACCTTGCGGATCGACGTGACCGGTGCTGGCAACGTCCAGGACCTCCGCGTCGATCTTCCGGCGGTGGTGGGAGTGCGCGCGCTCCAACCGGTGATTCGCGACCAACAACGGCTCACCGGTGGCAAGCTATCGGGAACCCGATCCTGGGAGTGGATCCTGATCGCCGAAGCGCCGGGCACGCATGAGATTCCCCCGATCGCGATCCACTACTTCGACCCGGAGACCGAGCAGTACGGCTCCGCAAGCGCACCGTCGGTCAGCTTCACTGCCAGCGGCGCCGTGCGCTCTTCACAGTCCGCCATCGGCCCCGCGGCGCCCCGCGCCGAGCCGAAGAGCGCCGCGTTCGGCCCATTCAGCATGTACAGCGCCCTCCGACGTGGGGAAGTGCCCATCCGAAGCCGCGGCTGGTTCGGCTGGTTGCTTGCATTCCCGCCATTGGCGTTCGGGCTTCTGATCGTCGCGATTGTCCTCGCGCGACGTCGTGAACAGCGGAGCACTACGAGCGGCGCAGTCCAGCGAAAACTGATTCGCAGTGCCCAGGCTGCGGTCGCGGACCGCGATCCACGGGCGTTCTACGACGGAATCGTGGCGTCGATCACCCATGCGCTCGACGCGAGGCTCGGTGAGCCCGTCGGCGGACTCCCGCACGCCGCGCTCCGTACGCGTTTGAGCGAGGTGGAGCTCGACGACGACCTGATCGAACGACTCATCAACGAGCTCGAGGGAGCAGACTTCGCACGCTTCGCCGCCTCTGGCGTCAACAAGGACGAGATGGAACGCTGCCTCCGACGAACCACGGCGATCATCGAACGAATCGAACGCGCCAAGGGAAGCTCATGAAGCGTCTCCTCGCCCTCGCGTTGCTCACACTCATCTTCGCCGCTGGCGCCGCCGCAGAAGCCGTCGAGAGCTCGTCCCTCGCAGGGGTCTTCGAGGATGCGAATGTGGCCGCGTCTCGCGGGGATTATGTGAGCGCCGTCTCTGGCTATCGCACACTCGTCGACGCAGGCGTTCGTGACCCGGACGTGTTCTTCAATCTAGCGACCGCGTTTGCGCAGGCCGGCGACTACCCCCGGGCGATTCTCAACTACGAACGCGCGCTCGACCTGCGACCGAACGACGACGCGACGCAGAAGAACCTCCGAAGGGCTGAACAACTACTGGAAGAACGCCGAGCCGAGGCCGAGGGTGAGGCGACGATTCAGCGAAGGAGCTCCATCGGCGACGCGCTCTACGCGAGCTTCACGGCGGACGCGCTCGCCTACCTGCTACTGCTGGCAAACCTATGCTTCTTTGGCTGCCTCGCATGGGCATGGAGGTCCCGCAGTCGGAGCAGCGGGCTGATCGCCGCATCCGTCGCGGCCGGCAGCATTCTCGCGTTCTCCGCCCTTGGAATCGGCGTGAAGGCAGGGATGTTCAGAGACGGGGCTCGGGCCATTGCGCTCGACGATCGCGTCGTGTTGCGCGAGGGGCCCGACGAACGTGCCCAGGTCCGAGGTGAAACACGCGGGGGCGATCGCGTGGAAGTCGTCGAGGTCGATCGTGATTTCTTGAAATTGCGAGTGGTTAGCGGGCTCGAAGGCTGGGCCGCGGCCAGCGCGGTCGGCCTCGTCGACGTGGACGAAAGGCTTCATTGACAACGCAACCCAACGGAACGACGATGCGGCCGGAGCTAGAGATTTTCGGAGCGACGAAACGATGACCACCGATGCCACGACCAAGATCCTGGTCGCCGACGATGACCTGGAAATCCTTGCGCTGGTGGCGCGCCACCTGAGCGCCCTGCCCGCCGAGGTCGTCGAGGCCTCCGATGGCGAGGAGGCACTGCGGCTTGCGAGGCGCGAGAAACCGAACCTCGTCGTGCTCGACGTGATGATGCCGGGGATGAGCGGCTGGGAGGTCTGCCGCGCGATTCGTGAAGACGAGTCCCTAGGCAGCACCGGCGTCATCATGCTCACCGGCATTGGCGAGCGGCTGAACGAAATGACTTCGCCGCTTTACGGCGCGGACGGCTTTCTCGACAAACCGTTCGAGCTGGACGACCTCGCTGACAAGGTTCGTGAGGTCCTGGCCGGGCGTCAACGGGCCTGAGTTTTGGCCTCGTTGCCGCACACACGGTATATGCTAACCGGCTGACGGATGCTCTGGAAACGCGCCGCAATCATCGTGCTCGCCCTCACAGCGCTGGCTTGTTCCAAGCCGTCTGAAGAAGCCGCGTCCGATGCCGAGTTGCCCAAGCACGGACTTTCCGAACAGCAGGCCAACGAAGTGCTCGCCAAAGTCGGTGACCGAACGATCACCGTCGGCGAGCTCGCCGATCGCCTCGCCTCGCAGTCCCCCTACCTGCAGGCCCGCTTCGAGAGCCCCGAGCATCGCAAAGAGTTCCTCGACAACCTCGTGCGATACGAGCTGCTCGTATACGAGGCCAAGCGTCGCGGCTATGATGACGACCCCGAAGTCGTGAGCGCGCGACGCAACATCATGATTCAAGAGCTCGTCAAGCAGGAAGTCGACGAGCCGCTCGAGGGCCAGGGGATCTCCGACGAAGAGGTGCAAGCGGCATTCGACGCGAATCCCACGGAGTTCGACCGCCCAGCGCAGGTACGCGCAAGCCACATCTTCATCAAGGACCGGGCGAAGGCAGCAGGCGTGCTGAAGGAGGCCAAGGCCGCGGACCGGCCTGGGTTCACGAAGCTCGCTCGGGCCGAGTCGGAGGATGAGACCACCAAAGCCGACGGGGGCGACCTGCGGTTCTTTACGGCAGATGCCGAAAAGCCGCCGGCGGCGGTTCGAGAAGCCGCGTTCTCGCTCGACAAAGTTGGAAGCGTCTACCCGGAGCTCATCGCTGAGGGCAACGGCTACCACATCGTGATGCTCACCGGAAAACGAGCCGAGCTCAAACGCACCTACGAGCAAGCCAAGCGCGCGATTCGGCACAAGCTCACGCGGGAGCGCAAAGAAGCCGCCATGGAGGCGTTGACGGAGCGCCTTCGTAAAGAGGTCGAGGTCGAGGTCGACTACGATGCTCTCGCGCAATTGGAGGTCGACGTCTCCGATATTCCGGCGACCGAATGACGCGTAGTCTAGCCGCGCTTGTGCTCGTCTTCTCGCTGTTGCGGGGCGTGGCGGGCGCCGACGTCGTCGAACGCGTCGTCGCCACCGTCAACAACGACGCGATCTTTCTGAGTGATCTGCGAACGCGTGCCGCGCCCTTCTTGCCGCAGGTCGCCGATGCTCCAACCGAGGCGCAGCGCAAGGCGCGGCTGAAGGAGCTCTACGAGGAGCTGCTCACGCTGCTCATCGATGAGAAGTTGATTCGGCAGATCGCATCCCAGAGCGGTATCCGTGTCACCGACGCTGATGTCGACCTCGCGATCGAGAATCTGCGGATGCAGAACAACATGACCGAGGAGCAGTTCCAGGAGGCGCTGGACGCGCAGGGATTCGCGCTGGCGGAGTACCGCCAAGACCTCAAGAAGCAGCTCATCCGGCTCAAGGTGATGAATGAGCGCGTTCGTGCCCGGGTCAACATCACCGAGGAAGAGGTGCGCGCCCGCTACGAAGAGCGCGCCCGCGAGAGCGGTAGCGACATCCGTTACCAGGTCTCGCACGTGCTGATCCCGGTCGAAGCAAGCGCCTCGGTGACCGAGGTGGCCGCGATTCGTGCGAACGTCGAACAGATCCGCGCCAGCCTAACCCCAGAGAACTTCTCGGCGCGGGCGGAAGAGCTCGGCGGCGGGGAGCTTGGTTGGCTTTCTCCGGGAGACCTCCCCGCTGACCTAGAGCAGTCACTCACGAGGCTCGGCGCCGGAGAGATCAGCCAGCCCATCCGAGGGAGCACGGGTTTCCACATCTTCTACGTGGAGGACCGCCAAGTGGGCTCCGACTTCCCGACCTACGACGAGATGAAGCAAGAGCTCTACCGAGAGATGCTGGACGTGGCGATGACTCGGCAGGAGAAGGTCTTCCTCGACGAGATCCGCCGCAAGGCCGTCATCAACCGCATGCTCTAGCGGCGGGTTTGCTGCTAGGCTGCCCGCCGATGAGTGGTGCAGTCAGAGTCGAGCGTGACGGGCCCATCGCACGGATGCTGTTCGACCACGAGGAACGGCGAAACGCGATCACGGTGGACATGTGGGACGCCATCCCCGAGGCGGTTCGCGAGGCGCAAGAGGATCCTGTCATCCGGGTCGTCATCATGCGCGGTGCAGGCACCGAGGCGTTCGTGTCCGGCGCCGACATCTCCGAGTTTGAAAAGACCCGTACGGGTAGCGCGGGACCCGCCTACGATCAGCTGACCGCGCGCGCATTTACGGCGCTTCGAAGCCTCGAAAAACCGCTCATCGCATTGATTCACGGGTTCTGCATAGGTGGCGGCGCCGCGCTCGCGCTGACCGCGGACCTTCGCTACGCAGCCGACGACGCGCGGTTTGCCGTGCCGCCGGCCCGTCTCGGGCTCGGGTACCACACCGCAGGCATTCGGGCGTTGATTCGAACGGTCGGTTTCTCCGAGACCGCCGACTTGCTGTTCACTGCGCGCCGGGTTTCGGCAGAGGAAGCCCGGCGAATCGGGCTCGTCAACGAGGTGTTCGCGAAAGACGTTGCCGACGAGGCGGTCGACCAGATCGCGCACACCATGGCCAACAACGCCCCACTCACCATCCGAAGCGCCAAGATCAGCCTTCAAGAGCTCGCCAAGCTCGAAGCCGAACGCGACGACGAGCGCATCAAAGCGTCCATTGAGCGCTGCTACGAGAGCGAAGACTTCAAGGAAGGCGTGCGAGCGTTCTTGGAGAAGCGGAAGCCGGAATTTCGAGGGCGCTAGCGCTGCCACTGGAAGACTCGTGGCGCACGTGCTCGGACGGCCCGGAGAATCGGTCGCGACGCACGTGCTCGGACGGCCCGGAGAATCGGTCGCGACGCACGTGCTCGGACGGCCCGGAGAATCGGTCGCGACGCACGTGCTCGGGAGCGGGTCCCGCTCGGCCGGCTCCATACGGCAACACACGACTCGCCTCCCGCCCACTCCCTGTGCCGCACATCCCGACCGATTCTCCTCCAGACGCAACTCCGCAATCAACCAGGCCCTAGTCCATGCGCGGAGCGCGAGCCGGGACGGCGAAGCCCGGGGCCAACGGCGCCGCCAAGGCGAAGCGCAGCGGCCGCCGCGGAGGGAGGACTACGCGGTGGGGGTGGGTGGGTGGATATCACTAAACCCCCCGACGCCAGTCGCTGAACGCGGGCGCTGACGCTGGCGCTGAACGCTGACGCTGGCGCTGAACGCTGGCGCTGAACGCTGACGCTGACGCTGACGCTGACGCTGACGCTGACGCTGACGCTGACGCTGACGCTGACGCTGACGCTGCCACTGGCACGGTTGCTGCCCCTGTCCTAGAAGCCCCTCATGCTCAGCAATCGCCCCACCGGCCTCCTTGCGTTTTGGCGTGACTACGATCGGAAGAAGTACGTCAAAGCCGCCGTCCTCGCCGACCGGCTCGGCTATGACTCGTTTTGGCTCCCCGAGGTGTGGGGATACGAGGTCTTCTCGCTGCTAACGGAGATCGCCCTGAAGACCAAGCGGATAAAGATCGGCACGGGGATCGTCAACGTGTTCAGCCGTTCGCCCGCGCTGATCGCGATGCAGGCGGCTACGCTCGACGAGATCAGCGGCGGCCGGTTCATTTTGGGGATCGGCACGAGTGGCAAGAAGGTCATCGAGGGGCTCCACGGGCGCGACTTCGAGAAGCCGCTTACGCAAACGCGCGACGTGATTCGCGTGGTGCGTGCGATGCTCGAAGGGCGCCCCCTAAGCGAAGCCGACACCAAGCTACGACAGTACCGACCTTTCAAGCTCGACTTCAAACCGACGCGGCGCCGCATCCCTATCTACGTCGCCGCACTGAAGCAGAAGTCGATCACGAGCATCGGCGAAATGGCCGATGGCTGGATGCCGATCTTTTGGCCGTACGAACGACTGAGCGACGGCCGCGCTTGGATCGCCGAAGGCGCCGCCAAGGCCGGCCGCGACCCGAGCGAAATCGCAACAGCGCCATTCACGACGGTGATTCCCATTCCTGGCCGAGGCGCCTCCGCGAAAGCGCGCGACATCATCTCGTTTTACGTGGGCGGGATGGGCGAGTACTACAAAGAGCTCCTGAGCAACTTCGGGTACGCCGAGGAGTGCGATGAGATCAGCAGGCTCTACCTAGACAAGGCAACTCGAAAGATGGCCCCGGACGCGGTTACCGACGACATGATCGAGGCGCTGACAATCGCGGGAGACCCGCTGTACTGTCGGCGCGAGATCGCCCGCCGCCGGGAGCTCGGAATGGAACAGCCTCTGATCAATCTGCCGCCCGGGATGCCCTGGCCAGGGCTGGCTGCTTTCATCACGGCCCTCGCTCGTTCCTGACGCGTCAGGGACTGCACAAATGGGAGGGGTCTCGCCCGGATTTCGGCTGATTCCGAGAAATGGGTGAACAATTACGTATGGAACGAGAACAATTACGTATAGATCCCCGCGCCAGGTGAGCCTATTAAGAATGAACAGGGGCTAAGCAAATCAGAGATCCAAATCGTGCGCTATGCCACCTGGCTCGGTCGAGAGACTGAGCCTCGACGCGGTCGGTCGGAAACGGGCTGACCGACCGCGTCGCTCTTTTTAATTGCGCGGCTCGCCGGCTTCTCAGCTATCCGCTCGTCTGGCGCCATCGGTCATGATGGCGATGAGCTCGGCCTGAGAGTTCACTTCCGCCTTGCGGAAGATGGTGCCTAGCTGGGTCGTCACAGTTCGGAGCGAAGCGCCTCGTTCCTCGGAGATTTCTTTTGCGGTGAGCCCTTGCAGGACGAGGTCGATAATTTCGTGCTCGGCGGGGGTCGTACCCTCGGGGTACTGCAACTGAGGAAGCGGAACGCTGAGGACGATGATGTCCTCGCCGCCTACACGCATTCTACTGACACGCGGCCCGCTGTCCGAATCCGGCTCCGCGCCGGGTTCGATGCCGTCGGTCAGATCCTCACCATCCTTCGGACCAGACGTCGTCACGTTCACGAACCTAAGCGTTGTCGACCTTCTAGGTCAAGTTCCAACTTCGGCGGGCATGAATTGCTTAGAGCCCCATCTGCTTGGCGATGATGACCTTCATGATCTCGTTCGTTCCCGCGTAGATGCGCTGCACGCGGGCGTCGACGTAGGCTCGGCTAATTGGATACTCGAGCATGTAGCCGTACCCACCATGCAACTGAAGACACGCGTCGACCAAGCGGCCTTGCATTTCCGTCTGCCAGAGCTTCGCCATCGAGCACTCTTTGACGAGGTACTTCCCTGCAACATGCTCGGCGACGAGCCTGTCGAGAAATGCCCTGCCGACCTCGACTTCGGTCGCGCACTGCGCGAGGACAAACTGGGTGTTTTGGAACTTGGAGATCGATCGCCCAAACGCTTTGCGTTCTTGTGTGTAGCGGATCGTGTCCTCGAGAACCTTCTCGGCGTTGGCTTGGGACATGATCGCAACGCATAGGCGCTCCTGCTGAAGCTTTTGCATCAACATCATGAACCCGGCCCCCTCCTGACCGACGAGGTTCTCCGCGGGCACGCGACACTCGTCGAAGGCGAGCTCGGCCGTGTCCTGACTCTCCATGCCCATCTTCTCGAGCTTTCGGCTTCGAATGAAGCCCGCACGATCCCCTTCGACCAGGAACAGCGAGACGCTGCGATGTGGGTCTTCGGAATTCTCCGTACGTGCAGCAACGAGCACGAGGTCGCACGACATGCCATTCGAGATGAAGGTCTTGGAGCCATTGATGACGTAGTCGTCGCCATCCCGCTTCGCCGTGGTCGCGAGGCCTGCCAAATCGGAGCCGGTCCCCGGCTCCGTCATCGCGATCGCGGTGATCGTCTCGCCGCTCGCGCACTTCGGCAGCCACTTGGCCTTTTGCTCGGCGCTCCCAAACGCATGAATGTAGGGAACGATGATGTCCGAGTGCAGGCTCGCCGCCCAACCCGATTCATATGCGCGCGAAAGCTCCTCCATGACGATCGTCGAATGAAGGAAGTCACCTCCTGCGCCGCCGTACTCCTCTTCCATCCACGGACAGAGAAAGCCCGCGGCACCGGCCTCGAGCCAGATCTCTCGGTCGACGACCCCGCGCTCGCGCCACTTGGCCTGCTGAGGGACCACCCGCGTCTCGACGAATTGGCGGAAGTTGCTGCGGAAGATCTCGTGCTCTTCGGAAAATAGGCTTCGCTCCATGACGCTCCCTTGAATGAATGACCATTCATTTACCCGAACACGCAGTCGCCAGCAAGCCGGATTCCGCGTCGTGGCCTTGCCCAATGGGGCCGCCGTATCTATGGTCCCGCGCGATGCGTCGCCGACCGGCCCGCTTTTCTCTCCTGCTTGTGTTGTTCGCGGCCCTTCCCGCTACGGCCTGGGCAAGCGGCGAGGGCCACGGACTCAGCTACGACGTGTGGCTGATTTTGGCTGGGATGATCCTTGCCGCAAAGTTAGGCGGCGAGGTCTCCGTTCGGCTCAACCAGCCGGCTGTCCTCGGTGAGCTCTGCGCCGGCATCGTGCTTGGCAACCTCTACTTGTTCGGCATCGACACGTTTCAGGGCTCGGCGGAGCTCGTCCCGGTGGAGTTCCTGGCAGAGCTCGGCGTCGTCCTTCTGCTATTCGAGGTAGGCCTCGAATCCACCCTGACCGAAATGAAGGCCGTCGCGCCGACCTCGGGCATGGTGGCGATCATTGGCGTCGTCGTGCCGATGTTGCTCGGCTACGGCACGAGCGCATGGCTCATTCCCGAGGCGCCCTTCTCGCTTCACCTCTTCATCGGCGCGACGCTCTGCGCGACCAGCGTCGGCATTACCGCCCGCGTCTTGAAAGACCTCGACGCTATGGCCCGGCCTGAGACCCGCGTCATCCTCGGAGCGGCTGTGATTGACGACGTGCTCGGGCTGATCGTGTTGGCAGTCGTCGCAAGCATCGCCGAATTCGGCGCGGTGCCGGGGCCGTTCGATCTCTCGAAGATCATCGGCCTCGCCGCCGGATTCCTCGTGGGCGCCCTGCTACTCGGCGCCTACGTCATGCCCGGCGTGTTCCGCGTAGCCTCGAAGCTCCGCACGCCAGACGTACTGGCCGCGGTTGCCATCGGGCTCTGCCTCCTGCTTGCGGGCATTTCCGGGGCGGCCGGGCTGGCGCCGATCGTCGGCGCTTTCGCTGCGGGCTTGATTCTCGACGAAGTCCATGTCCGACCGTTCGGACGCAAGTCGGCCCACGACCTAACCGAGATCATCGGGCCGATCGTCGCTGTGATGGCACCGATTTTCTTCGTCCGAACCGGGATGATGGTCCAGCTCGGCGGCATCGGAGCCGAGCCTCTCATTTTGGCGCTCGCACTCACGGTTGTCGCAGTCGTCGGCAAGCTGGTCGCTGGCCTCGGCGTCCGGGGCAAGACCGCCGACAAGCTCACCGTCGGCATCGGAATGGTACCGCGCGGCGAAGTTGGTTTGATCTTCGCAAACGTCGGCGCGGGAATCATGCACGATGGACACCCCCTCATCGAAGCGGGGGTGTACGCGGCAATCGTGCTGATGGTGATGGCCAGCACCGTGGTGACGCCACCGTGGTTGGCCCACCGCATCCGGCAGGTGGTGCGGAACCAACTCGATGTCACTTGAAGAGGCGCTGGAGAACGCAAACGCTTCGATTCGTGAGCTGGTCGAATCGCTCGACCGCGTAGAACGCATCGACGTCGGCTCCATTCCGCAGGGCGCACTCGACTGGGCGCTCACGGAAGCCGTGGCCTCGAACCCCGATCAGCGTTTGATCGTCGTCACCGCCAACCTCGAAGAGGCGTACAGGCACGAGTCCAATCTGAGGTTTCTACTCGGAGACCCGAATGGCGACGTGCTCGTCTTCTCCGCCAGCGACACCAGCCCGCTGCTCGACATCGTGCCGGATCGACGATCCGAGATGCAGCGGATGGCTACGCTCGCACGCTTGGCCGAGGGCGCACCCTGGCGTGTCCTCATCGTTCCGGCCTCAGGGCTTCTTAGGCGGGTGCCTCCGCGAACATACGTCGGCGCAGGTCTTCTCTCGCTCGAGCTTGGCCAGCGAATCGAACGGGACGCTCTGCTCGATAGGCTTCTGACCCTCGGATACCTCCGCGTGCCGCTGGTCGAGGATCGCGGAACTCTTTCGGCACGCGGCGCGCTGATCGACGTGTTTGCGCCGGACGCGCGTCTTCCGTGTCGAATCGAGCTCGACGACGATGTCATCACGCGCATCCGCACGTTCGAGCCCGAGGATCAGAAGACCGCCGGCGAAATCGAGTCCGTGCAGCTCGGACCCGCCCGCGAGGTGCCCGACTCCGCAGAAGCGATCCAACGCGTGAAATCATCCGTACGCGAGCTCTGCGACGAGATGAACATGCCCACGCTCCAAGCTCGCGAGATCCTGGCCGAGCTCGACCGAGGGTCAGGAGCGTTGATCTCCAACGCGCTGCTTCCGGGGTACTTCGAGCGGCTCGATACGATTTTCGACTACGTGCCGACCGACGCGCGGATTGTCCTAGCAGACCCGATTGCGATCGCTCAGTCGGTGGCGACGGAGTACCGCCACGCGAGAGATGAGCATGGAGCTAGGGCCGGCCGCCCGACGTTCGAGCTTGCGTCGTACTACATGAACGAAGACGAGCTTGCGGATCGATTGACGGGCCACCCGGCGCTGGTCGCACACCGTTTGGCTATCCACGGAACCGCAAGCGAGGACGAGGGCCCCATCGCGGCAGCCTACGGGCCGACCGATGCAGTACTTCGGGTCGGAGCGTCAGACCAGCAGGAGCTGATTGCGCGCTTGCGCGCCCAGAAAGGGCACGGGGATCGCGGGCTTCAGCCTTTGGCAGATCAAATTGCGGAGTGGACGGACGCCGGGGTTCGCGTGACCCTCGTTGGCCGAACCCAGCACCAAGCCGACCGTTTGGCCGATCTCCTTCGGAGCTACGGAGTCGACAAGCGCGTCCTCGATGGCGTGTCGCTCGGCGAGCTTCGCGACGGCTTCGTACTGTGGAGCGAGGGGGTCGCCTACGTCACAGAGGAAGAGATCTTCGGAACCCGTGTACGGCAGCGCCGAGCCAAGCGCACGACACGACGAGAGCAGCAACGTTTTCTAGAGGACCTCCGGGAGCTCGGCGTCGGCGACTACGTCGTTCACGTCGATCACGGCGTCGGGAAGTATCTAGGACTGCAGCACAAGGCGCTGAGCTTGAGCGCGATGGATCGGCTTCATGGGCGCACGCCGCAGACCGTGGAGGTGATGGTCGTCGAGTATGCAGGCAGCGACAAGCTCTTCGTCCCCGCGACGCGACTCGGAGTCATCCAGAAGTTCAAAGGTGGCGAAGGACACAAACCAAGGCTCGACCGCCTCGGGGGCACGACGTTCGCAACGAAGAAGCGACGGGTCCAGAAGGCCGTCGAGCAAATGGCCGAAGAGCTGCTCAAGCTCTACGCGGAGCGCAGCGCGTCGCACCGACATCCAGTCGAAACCGCCGGAAGCGCGTACGCCGAATTCGAGGCGACCTTCCCTTTCGAAGAGACGCCGGATCAGGAGAAAGCGATCGAGGATGTGATGGTGGATCTCGACGAGGGGCAGCCGATGGACCGGTTGGTCTGCGGCGACGTCGGCTTCGGGAAGACCGAAGTCGCGCTGCGCGCGGCGTTTCGGGTCGCCATGAGCGGGCGTCAGGTTGCGGTGCTTTGTCCCACCACCGTCCTGGCACAGCAACACTATCGCACGTTTTCGACGCGGCTCGACGGGTACCCATTGCGCGTCGAGGTGCTTTCGCGCTTCGTACCTCGGCAAAAGCAGGTTGAAACGCTCGGCGCGCTCAAGGCTGGGCAAGTGGACGTCGTGATCGGCACCCACCGGATCTTGTCCAAGGACGTCCACTTCGCCGACCTCGGATTGCTCGTCGTCGACGAGGAGCAGCGCTTTGGCGTCACACACAAGGAACGCATCAAGAAGCTACGGACCAACGTGGACGTGCTGACCCTGAGCGCGACGCCGATCCCGCGCACACTTCAGCTCGCGGTGGGCGGCATGAGGAATCTTTCGCTCATCACCACCGCGCCGCAAGACCGGCGGGCGGTGCGCACGTTCGTATGTCGCTGGGACGACCACCTCATCAAGGACGCCATCGAGCGCGAGCTCAGCCGCGGGGGCCAGGCGTTCTTCGTCTACAACCGTATCGAGGGTCTCTACGAACGAGCGCAGCGCTTGCAGGATCTGCTGCCCAACGCGCGAATCGCGGTAGCACACGGCCAGATGAAGCCAGCGCTGTTGGATCAGGCGATGACGGACTTCGTCGAGGGCGCTTACGACGTGCTCTGCTCGACTGCCATCGTCGAGAGCGGGCTCGACATCCCCCGCGCGAATACGATTCTGATCGATCGCGCGGACACGCTCGGGTTGGCGCAGCTCTACCAGCTTCGCGGCCGAGTCGGCCGATCGGCTGAGCGCGCCTACTGCTACCTCATCACGCCACCGCCCAACCAGATGTCCGAGGAGTCGCGGGTCCGAATGGAAGCCCTTGAACGCTTTTCGGGGCTTGGCGCGGGATTTCGCGTCGCCACGCTCGACATGGAGCTTCGTGGCGCGGGAAACCTTCTCGGGTCTGAGCAGAGCGGCACGGCTTCGCTCGTGGGCTTCGACATGTTCGTCCAGATGCTCAGCGAGGCCGTCTCCGAGCTCCGAGGCGAGCACGTCGAACATGATGTCGACACGGAGCTCTCGATCGAGCTAGAGCACTACCTCCCGGAAGAGTACATCGATGACATAGGACTTCGTCTTTCGCTCTACCGGAGGTTTGCGACGGCGGCTGACGAGCAGGCGGTGGACGACCTCGCATCCGAGATGGAGGAACGCTTCGGTCCGCCCCCACCGCCCGCGCGTGACTTCGTCCGCGTCATGTCGCTCAAGCCGCCGCTCCGCGAGCTCTCTGCCCTCGGGTGCGAGGCGGACGCAAAGCGCGTTGCGCTCCACCTGCGTGAGGACACACCGCTCGATCCGGCGAAGCTCATGCCGCTCGTCGCTACTTCAGGCGCGGGGTGGAGCCTTTCCCCTGACATGAAGCTCACTCGGCGCTATCGAGATGAGGACTCGGGCGACGCGGTCGATCGGGTACGCTCCCTTCTTCGGGAGCTAGAGTCTCTTCGGTCACAGCCGACCTAGCGCTTCAAAGGACCCACGATGTCACTCTCGGACGAGCTTCAGCGAATATTCGACGCAGACCGATCGCTTCGCCAGGCGGAAAAGACCCTACTTCGAAAGAGGAGTGCCGACGACTTGGTCTCCTTGCTCGAGGTCGAAACGAAGAACGCGCTGACCATGGAAGACAGGGTCGAGGGTTCCATTCGGTTGGAGCGCCTCGCCGACCTTTGCGCTCAGGTGCCGGGCCCCGCGATGGCCGACGCTTTGATCGCGATCTTGAACGACGACGAGCCGCGGGTTCGGGTCGCCGCCGGAGAAGCGCTGCGCGACGTCGGATACGAACGCTATGCGGAGGTTGCGCGAGCGATCGAGCGCGCAATCGACCGCGGTGATAGCGGCCTCGCCATGTCGGAGCTGCCGTGGGTGCTCGCGGAGATCGCCGAACCGAGCGCCCTCCCCTTGATTCGCCGCTTCCTCGACCACCAGAGCGCGGACGTGGTGGCGGCCGCGATCGAGGCTCTCTCTCAACTCGGAGAGCCCAACGCCGTAGAGGACATCCAAAGATTCGTCGATGACGCGCGCACCGTGGTCATCGAGGACTTCGACGACGAAACGAAGACGACCATCGGAGAGCTCGCCCAAGATGCGCTTCGGGAGCTCGGCTACGCAAGCGCCGACTAGAGGGTGTCGCGAGTCCAGAGCGCCCGTCGCTTTGCGGCCTTCGCGCGCGCTCGATCTTTGGCGAAGAGCTCGAGATAGTCCTCCCGTACCGCGTCAACATCGACCTCATCCGGAAGTTCGCCGCGGGCCGACTCCATAGCTCGCACGAGCTCAAGAAGCGGGCCCGAGGCGTGCCCAAACCTGGAGGGCTCGACAGTCTGCGCAACCGCGGCCACGCGATCGACGACGCGCTTGCTCAGGAAACCCCGCCTGCAGAGGTCGTCGAAGCTCGCCACCAACACCTCGGGGTTGAAGGTGTGCGCCACGACGAGATCGGCCCCGACACGCAGGACCGCTTGGGCATCGAGAGCCCCATCCTCCAGTAAGACCAACGCTGGCTGGAAGTAGTTGTAGAACGGACAGACGCGCCGCCCGAAATCGCTGAACCCGGACGTGGAGGAGACGCGTTCGAGATGAATGAAGATACGCCGAACCGTATCGCCACGGGGTACGCGAGCCGCGATCCGGACGAGGTCCGGAATGTCGTCCGGGTACACTTGGGCTTCTTCGGCAACCTTCATCAGCAGCTCCTGGTCGACCCGGCCCGCCACGATGTCTGCATAAAGCGAATAGATGAATGCATCGCCTTCCGCATCGTCGCCGAACAGGATCTCATCGGTGTCGGGAGCGACATTTGTGCGTGACCGAAGCAGCGCAGTCAGCTTGTAGCTGACTTGGTCGCGAAGGAAGCGGAACTTACCGCGAACGAGATTGCGAAGGCTCGGCTTGAGGGTGAAGCCATCCCAACGAATTCCATCGAGCCTCAGCTTGGCTTCGAGAACGCTTCGCATCTGCTCTGGGCTACCGGACAGGATGAAAATCGCTGCGGGCTCGGTAGCCCGGATCTCCCGCAAGAGGGTGCCGGCGCCAGGGTACGCACGCTTGCGCGACGCAGGCTCGAAGGCCGTGCGGACCAAATCCCGCAGTGTGTCGAACTCGGTCCGCAGGTAGGTCTTGTCGAGATCCCACCGATAGACGAGTTCGCTCCTGCGTTCGCTCAGATCCCGAGCCACCGGGCGACCATAGCAGCCTATCCTGCGAAGGTGCGAACCCAGTCGAAGCTGATATCGTCGCCGCATGCCATTGAACGCGGTCGTCCTCGATGAACGCACCCTGCAGCGCGGCTCCGAAGCCCAACGCGCCGAGTGGGAGACGGAAATTCGAGAGCTGCTATCGGGGGCAAGTTGCAACATCGACGCGCCGGCCACGCTCTTCATCGAGCTATCCGAACGGCAGTTTGTGCTCCGATTCCAGGAAGAAGCTCGGAACCTCGGGACCGTTTCTTTGGACCACGAGCTCCTGGGCGAGCTGATCAACGACTACCTCGACATCGTCCGCCAGATCACCGAGTCGGAAAGCCTCAACCAGATGGAGGCCCTCGACATGGCGAAGAAGGTGACCCACGACCGGGCAGGTCGGGTCCTCAAACGGAAACTTCGCGACCTTGGCTTCGACCTGGAAACGTCGCGTCGCCTCTTCACCTTGTTGCTGTCGCTCAAGGTCGACACGACTCGACTGGCCGGCGTTCGAGGGCACCAAAGCACGCGCTAGTTGGGCGTCGAATCACGACCTACCGCCATGAACAGCTGTTCGGTTGGATGGGATTGGACCTTTTTTCCCATTTGAGGAACACTGAAATGACAGGGGGTCATGACAGCGTCAGCGAAAGAGTCGGTCCATCCGCCGGCCGAGGACGTGCGCGTTCCGGACGAGAGCGCACCGTATTCGAAGCGAGACGAGGATTTCGTCCGCGTGCTGCGGGCTGCAGGCCTCGCATGTGAGCTCGACTCGCATCAGCTCGGATTGATCGCTTCGGTCATCGAGGAGTCACGAGTCTACTCTCGGCGAATGGACATTCTCGAGCACTACTATCGCAGTAACGACGATGCATCGATCGCAACGCGGCGGCGTGAAAGCGATCGCTTGTTCATGCACAACGACAGCTTCTTGGTGAACGCTCACCAGCTCGTGGCGATGTTGGCGGATCTCAATCCGGAGATTGGGCCGGTGCAGCTTCAACGCATCGGCACCGACGACGGGCCTCTGGTCCTGCGCGCCGGAGAGAAGTTCAGCGCCGTCACCGATGAAGACGATGAGGACGCCGAGACCGGCACGGTCGCCGTGCGGGCGCTGGTTCGCGCGCTCAACGCGCTCCTTGCGAAGGCCTCAGTCGCAGAACGACTGGTCCCGCTCGTCCCCGACGAATCGAGAGAGCTCTACGTCGGCGTGACGGAAGAAGGCGCGATGACGCTCCTGCAAGGCGGGTGCACCGAGCTTTCCGCCGTCGCCGCGCTGCGCGAGTTTGCTGGCTGGTAACGCGGCGACAAGTCGACCATACCTGTCGGCGAGGAACTCGAGGTGAGCAGAGATGGCTGAATACGACTACGACCTCTTCGTCGTCGGAGCGGGGTCGGGCGGAGTCCGAGCGGCGCGCGTAGCGAGCGAGCTCGGCGCGCGAGTGGCGGTTGCTGAGATGGACCGTCTGGGTGGCACTTGCGTCAACGTTGGCTGCATTCCGAAGAAGCTCTTCGTCTACGGATCGCACTTCGCCTACGACCTCCGGGATGCGCGGGGCTACGGGTGGAGCGCGGAGCCGTCCTTCGACTGGGGCACCTTGCGGGAGAACAAGGACCGTGAGATTGCGCGGCTCAACGGCATCTACGAAGGTGTTCTCGAGAGAGCGGGCGTCGAGCTCATCGAGGGGCATGCCCGTTTGGTCGCCCCTGACACAGTCGAAATCGCAGGTGCGACGCGGACCGCTCGAAGGATCCTACTCGCAACCGGAGGCCGACCGACCGTCCCGAGCATCCCAGGGGGCGAGCTGGCACTCACCTCGAACGCGATCTTCGAGCTCGACGCACTCCCGCAGCGCGCTCTCGTCGTCGGTGCGGGCTATATCGCTCTCGAGCTCGGCTCCGTGCTCAATGCTCTCGGCGTAGATGTCACGCTGGTTCACCGAGGCAACGAAATCCTTCGAGGCTTCGACAAGGATCTCCGCTGCCACTTGCACGATGAGCTCGAGCTCAAGGGGCTGCGGATCTTGCTCGAAACACAAGTGACGGCGCTCGAAAGGAAGCGTGGCGGCTTTGAAGTGCGGCTCGACAACGGACAGCGTCTGGAAACGGACTTCCCGATGTTTGCGATCGGCCGAACACCGAACACCGAAGGACTCGGACTCGAAGCGTTGGGCGTGGATCTTGGCCCCCGCAACGGCATCGTCGTCGACGAAGACTTCACTAGCTCGATCCCGTCGATTCACGCGGTGGGCGATGTCATCGACCACATGCAGCTTACACCCGTCGCGATCGCCGAAGGGATGCACTTCGCGCACCACTTCTACGGCGATGGCGCGCACCGGATCGACTACATGAGCGTTCCAACTGCTGTCTTCTGCCAACCCGAGCTCGCCGCGGTTGGGCTCACCGAGGAAGAGGCGTGGCATCGATGCCAAGACGTTCGCGTCTACAAGTCGGTATTCACGCCGCTCAAGCTGAGTTTGAGTGAGCGGAAGGAGCACACCATCGTGAAAGTCGTCGTCGATGCATCCAACGACCGTGTTGTCGGTTGTCACATGGCCGGCCACGGGGCCGCAGAGGTCATTCAAGGGTTGGCGGTTGCGATGAAGGCGGGCGCGACGAAAGCCCAGTTCGACGCCACCATCGGCATCCACCCGACGTCCGCAGAAGAGTTCGTCACGCTGCGCTAGTTCTTGATGTAATCAGTCGGGAATTTTCCGAGTAAAGAAGAGCTCAATTTGCTGTATTTTCTAGCATTCGGAGGCTAGAGTGGCTTCTTCGCACTGGACGCGTTGCAAAAGCGCACCAGACTTGTCAAGTTACTCCGAACGATCATGGAAGCCGCCCTCATCGCGTCCGTCGATTCCGACCTCGACGAAGAGAATCGAACGCTCGGAGCCTCGACGCCGGAAGAGCTCATCGAATGGGCGGCGAACCAATTCGGCGATGGACTGATCGCGTCCACTAGCTTCGGAGCGACTTCGGCCGTGATGTTGCATTTGGTCCACCGGGTTGCGCCACGCGCTCCGATCGTGTGCGTCGACACGGGCTACCTCTTCGAGGAGACGTACCAGTTCGCCGACGCGCTCGTGAAGCAGCTCGACCTCGATGTGCACTTCTACTCGGCGCAGATGTCAGCCGCGCGACAGCAGGCGCTCTACGGCAAGCTCTGGGAACAGGGTGAGGAAGGCGTGAAGCGCTACCTTCAGCTCAACAAGGTCGAGCCGATGCAGCGCGCGCTCGATGAGCTCGGCGCCCGCGCGTGGATGGCGGGTCTGCGCTCGGAGCAGACGGAGCACCGAGCGGGCTTGCGACGCATCGATCGCCAAGACGGGCGCATCAAGCTCCATCCAATTCTCCATTGGAGCTCGGAGCAGGTCGACGCCTACATGGTGAAGCATGACCTCCCCTATCATCCGATGGTCGACCAGGGGTACCGATCGATCGGTGACCACCACTCCACGATTCCAACCACGGCTGATATGGATCCGCGAGACGGTCGTATCCTCGGCCAGACCCGCGAGTGCGGGTTGCACCTTCCGCTGACCAAAGAGCAAGACCAGAGTCTGAAGTCGAGCGGCTTGTAAGAAGCTGGCCCATCGGCGCGCTTCGCGTACTCTCGATCGGAGGCGGCAAAGGTGTCTCTCTATCGACTCGTGCTCAGCGATCTCCACCTCGGGACTGGAACCCGTCGCGGACAACTGAACCCGCTCGAGGACTTCTTTCACGACGACCGTCTAGTGGAGCTTCTCGCTTACTACGATGCGCTCGCCGGCCCGGAAGGGAGCATCGAGCTCATCCTAAACGGCGACATCTTCGATCTCTTGAAGGTGAAGATCGCAAACCAGTGGCCAACCGAAGTCACTGAAGAGATCGCCGTCGCCAAGCTCAAACAGTGCCTCGAGGGGCATCCGAAGTTCGTCTTGGCGATTCGGGAGTTCTTGCAGAAGCCCGCCAACCGCGTGACGTACCTGCCTGGCAACCACGACCTCGAGCTCTGGTTCGGCGGCGTGCAGCAACTGTTTCTTCGATACGTCGCGCCCGGCGATGCGGCCGAACGCGTGCACTTCGTGACTTCGTCGGACACGTACTACCTACCCGAGGGCATTCAGATCCGTCACGGTCACCAGTTCGAGCGCATCCATCGAGTCGACTACGCGCAGATGACCCGCAAGCGCCGCGACGGAACCGAGGTGCTCGCGCTCCCATGGGGAAGCTTGTGGATCCTCGAAGTGATGAACCCCCTGAAAGAGATCCGAAGTCACATCGATCGGATCCAGCCGCTGCGCCGTTTCCTTTGGTCGTCGCTGCTCCTCGATCCAAGCTTCGTCTTCAAGTTTTTGTGGCGCTCGACGGTGTACTTCCTTCGTCACCGCGTCTTCGCGATTCAAGCGTGGCGAGAACGGATCATGCACTTCCCCCGACTCGTCCGTGAAGAGGTGTTGGAGATCACCGGCGGTGGCTATGATGAACGGGCGATTCGCGCGCTGAACAAGATACGGGGGGCGCACACGCTCATCGTGGGCCACAGCCATGGGCCACGCTTCCTCCAACTCCCCAACGATCGCATCTTAGTGAACACCGGCACCTGGGTGAAGATGATCAATCTCGATCTTCAGTACCTCGGCCAGGACAGTGGATTGACCTACGCCGTGATCGGATACGACGACGACGGGAAGCCGGAGACGACGCTGATGAGGTGGCAGGGCGCCCACGAAGCATGTGAAGCCATCCCGTACGCGGATTGACGCTGGCACTGGACCCCGGGCTGCACCTGAGATACTGTATACACGTTCAGTGCCTCGTCCTCGCGAAAACCCGCCCAATCGCTTCGAGCAGGCCTACCTCGAGTGGGAGGGCGAGCCGCCACCAGCGGACTTGCGGGTACACGAGGAGCGAGCGAAGAGCGCGTTGTCGGAGAACAAGAGCCCTGACGTCGGATTCCGCTGGAGCGTGAACCCATATCGCGGATGTTTCCATGGGTGCGCGTACTGCTATGCGCGACCTACGCATCCCTACCTCGGCTTCGGTGCGGGCACTGACTTCGATCGCCAGATCGTCGTCAAGGTGAACATCGTAGAGAGACTCCATACCGCGCTCGCGAAGAAGTCATGGCGCCGAGAGCTGATCGCGTTCTCTGGAAACACCGACTGCTACCAGCCGCTCGAAGCGCACTACGAGCTGACGCGAGGCTGCCTCGCGGCGTGCGCGGAGCATGCGACGCCAGCGACGATCATCACGAAGGGCAAGTTGGTGCGCCGTGATGTGGACGTCCTACAAGAGCTTCGGGATGTTGCCGGTTGCCGTGTCGCCCTGAGTATTCCTTTCGCCAAGGACGACGACGCGCGCGCCATCGAGCCTTTCGCCAGCTCGCCCAGCAAGCGCTTCGAAACACTTCGGCTTCTGTCAGATGCTGGAATCGACACCGCGGTCGCGGTCGCCCCGATCATCCCCGGCCTGAACGACGATCAGATCCCTGAAATTCTCAGGCGGGCGCGCGAAGCAGGCGCCGCCTCCGCGTTCAGGATCCTGCTTCGCTTGCCGCTCGAGGTTGGCCCGATCTTCGAGGCACGGCTCGACGAAGCCTTCCCGCTTCGGAGCGCGAAAGTCATGAACGCGATCCGCGACACCCGCGCGGGGGGCACGAGCGACAGCCAGTTCTCGTCGCGCATGGTCGGTCGAGGTGCCCGCTGGGCCTCCATCGATCGGCTCTTCTCGATGCAATGTGAGCGGCTGGGCCTCCACTGTCTCGACGGTGAAGCGACCGAGGTCGCCCCGCCCGCGCGTCCCAGGCAGGGCCCCCAGCTCGCGCTCGCCTTCTGAGCTGGCCCAGCATTTGCACCTCCGGTACGCAGCAGGCGACTCGAAGATCGCTCGCGCCGGAGATAAACACGTGATTCCAGCTACTTATCTAATATCAGAGGCCTCGGACGACTTGTCATCTCGTGACAAAATGTCATCATTGCGTGCCAGAGAGTCGAAAATGACCGACCCAGATGAAATCTCAGTCCTCGTCGTCGACGACGAATCGCCGAACGTCGACTCGCTGCGGCGCATCTTCGAGCGCGAGGGCTTCTCGGTGCTGACAGCGACCAGCGGGCAGAAGGCCCTCGAGCTCTGCAGGCACAACGACGTTCACGTCGTGGTCAGCGATCTCATGATGCCGGGCATGAATGGCATCGAGCTCGTCAAAGCCTTGAAGACGATCGTGCCCGATGCCGAGGTCGTCTTGATGACCGCGTTCGGAACCGTCGAGAAGGCAGTCGAAGCGATGCGCGCGGGCGCATACGACTTCGTCGAGAAGCCCCTGAAGCGCATGCAGATGGTGAAGACGGTTCGCAAGGCGGCCGAGCGACACCAACTCATCGTGGAGAACAAAGACCTTCGGCAACAGCTCTCGCAACTGAGCGACCGCAGCATCGTCGGTTCCGCAGCATCACTTCGAAACGCCCTCGAGATTGCCACCCAAGCGGCACCCTCCACTGCCAACGTCCTCATCCTCGGTGAGAGCGGCACCGGCAAAGAGCTCCTCGCGCGCTTCATTCACGAACGTAGCGGCCGCGGTAGGTTTGTCGGCGTCAACCTCTCCGCGCTGCCCGAGACCATCGTCGAGTCGGAACTTTTCGGTCACGAAAAAGGGGCTTTCACAGGTGCTGTGGCTCGGCGCGACGGCCGCATCGCGGAAGCCGAAGGCGGCACGCTTTTTCTCGACGAGATCGGGGAGCTTTCGGCAGCGGTGCAGGTGAAGCTGCTTCGCGTGCTTCAAGAGGGCGAGTACCAACCGGTTGGGGGCCGCACGAAGAAGGCGGACTTCCGCCTAATCGCTGCAACCAACCGCGACCTGCACGCGGCAGTCGAGACAGGCGAGTTTCGTGAAGATCTCTACTACCGCCTCAATGTCATTGCGTTGACCAGCCCTCCGCTGCGCGCTCGTAGGGAAGACATCCCGCTCTTGACGGAGCATTTCGTCGAGACCTACTGCACGAAGAATCGCAAGGACCCGCTCGCCGTGGAACGCGACGCGATCGAACAACTCGTCGCCTACGACTGGCCGGGCAACGTCCGCGAGCTGCAGAACGTCATCGAGCGCGCAGTCGTACTCAACAAGTCCGGCGTCATCAAGCTAGCGGATCTCCCGGATCCGGTTGCGCGGGCCGAACCGCAGGTCGACGCGTTCGCGTTTCCCGTAGGCACCCCACTCAGCGAGGTGGAGCGGCGGGTGATCGACGGCACGCTCAAACACACGAGCGGAGACAAGCAGCTCGCCGCACAACTGCTCGGCATTTCGGCGCGAACCATCTATCGAAAGCTCGGCGCCGAAAAGGGCGACGACAGCACCTGAACCTCCCGGCGCGACCCCCTGACCGACGGTCCTCGTCCCGTCCTCGAGTGGCTCTGAGGATGACAACGCGTTCGGATCTGCCATTTTGTCAATTCGAGCGGATCAAGCTCGCCACACTGTCCAGGTCGCCTGGCATGGAGTTGGCTCTTAGCCCTGAAATTATTGATTTTTTCGCCACGCAACTTCGGCACGGGGGTTGCTCTAGTGACCCTTGGTGCCAACTCCGCGGCAGAATCGGGTTTCAGGGGCGATCATCAGCGCAACGCTGGTGCTCTGCGCTTTCTTCCTCGCCCAGGGGACGACTCGCGTTTTGGCGGCCGAGCTGCTGGCACTCGACCCGGATGCCCCGGCTCCTAAGACCGGGCCGGTTGTCGCGACGAGCTCAGCGTTTCCCCGCAACCACGACGCCACCATCATTCTGCGCCGCAACATCTTCGATTCGGAGCGGGGGGACCTGACCGCCGAGCCTCTGCCCGAGGTGGCGCTCGGACCCGATGGCGAGCCGGTCGATGAATGGGATCCGAGCCAGCCTCCGCCCAAGTGCGGTGGGAAGCTTCGGCTCGTCGGGTCGGTGATGAACCCCGGCTACCCGGAGTGGTCGTTCGCGGCGATCACCGGGACGAGCGACGGCAAGACGATGCTCTACCGTGAGGGGGGCGACGCGGACGGCGCGCGCGTACTCGCCGTGTACGCATCCAGCGTCGTCATCAGCAGCTCGACCGGCGCATGCCAACTGCTGATGTTCGAAGAGGAAGAATCAGCGTCCAAGCGCGCGGCGAAGCTGCCCACGCCCGCGGCGAGGCCGCGACCGGTCAAGCCGGGCGATGCACGCAACGCGGGCCTGAGCAACGAGGAGCTCGATGACGGCATCGAGAAGCTCAGCGACACGAAGTTCGTCATCCAACGAAGCCTCGTCGACAAGGTCCTGGCGAACCAGGGCAGTCTGATGAAGGCGGCACGCGTCATTCCGCACGAGGAAGATGGGCGCGTGGTAGGCGTGCGACTCTACGGCATTCGACGGACGAGCCTGCTCGGACGACTCGGCGTGCGAAACGGCGACACGCTCCGAACAATCAACGGGTTCGACATGACGAGCCCGGACAGCGCGCTCGAGGCCTACGCGCGATTGCGCACTGCAGACAAGCTCACACTCGCGGTCAAACGGCAGAACAACGACATGACCATCGAGTACAGGATTGAATGAGGCGCCAGTGGGAAAGCTCAGTCGGGGAAAGAATCGTGACTTCTAGAAAACAGCTCATTTGCTTGGTCTTGGGCGCTCTGCTCCTGGGGACGGGACACAGGGCCGTCGCTCAGCAGGGCCAAGCCAAACCCAAAACGCCGCCGTCGCGGCTTCCGAGCGCGCCGGTGCCTCTGCGGCCAGCGACTCCCGGGGCCAAATCGGAGCAGACGGCAGAGGAAGCCGAGGTCGAGAACGAGCTGCCGCAGTTCGAGACCGGAGTGGAGTTCGAGCCAATGTCCCCGCGCGCACGCGTGACGTTCAATCTCGAAGAAGCGGAGCTCCCCGACCTGGTCCGGCTGATTTCGAACATGACCGGCCGCCGCTTCATCCTCCCGTCGAAGCTCCGAGCGATCAAGGCCACCGTCTTCGCCCCGACGAAGGTGACGGTCGCCGAGGCGTATGAGGCTTTCTTGTCCGTTCTCGAGGTGAACGGGTTCACGATCGTCCCCGCGGGCCGGTACCTGAAGATCATCGATGCGCAGAACGTCGAGCAACAGACGATCCCGATTTACGAAGACGGAAGCACTGTGCCCGCCTCGGATCGCTACATCACGCGCATCCATCACCTCGAGAACGTGTCGGCCGAGGATGTCACCAACTTGCTCGGTCGATTCAAGTCGTCGTCCGGGAACATTACCTCCTACGGACCGACGAACATGCTGATCATCACGGACCGAGGCTCGCAAATCCGGCGCATGCTTCGGCTGGTGGCGGCGATCGATCTGCCGCGAAGCGGGACACAGACCTGGATCGAGCCGATTCACTACGCCAACGCTTCGGAGATGGCAGCGAGACTGTTGGAGATCTTCCCCGCCGAGGGCCCCGCCCCCGGCTCGAATAGCAAGACTCCAGCTCAAGTCCGCGCCGCGAACAAGAAGGGTGCTGCCTCAGCCACCACGCTCGTCGGCGATGTAGCCGCGGAATCGACGATCCGAAACATCATCTCCGACGAACGCACCAACTCCTTGATCATCATCGCGACCGAGCGCGCCTACCTCCGTATCTTGGAGATGATCCGCCAGCTCGACGTGGCGCTCGAAGGCGAAGGCCGCATCCACGTTCACTATGTGCAGCACGGCGCAGCTTCCGACATCGCAGCAGCTCTAACCGCCTTGACCGGCGCATCGGGCCCGCGGCCGACGCCTTCGGCTGGCGCCCGCGGCCAGGCTGCGCAGCGAGCGGCTGCGGCCGCCGTCACGACCGGCTCTCTTTTCGAGGGTGACATTGCCGTCACGGCCTACGAGCCCGCCAACGCACTGATCATCACCTCCTCGCTTCATGACTACAGCGCGCTCAAGAGAGTCATCGAGCGCCTCGACGCGCCTCGGAAGCAGGTCTTCATCGAGGCGGTAGTCATGGAGCTCGGCATCGAGCGCACTTCTGATCTGGGTTTCGCGTTCCACGGCGGCGCAGGTGATTTCCCCACCGACGGCTCACTTTCACTGTTCGGGTTCAATGCGCCCTCGTCGCTCGACATCACGCAGAACAATCTCACCGGCCTCGCGCTCGGCGTCCGCGGCCCGACCATCGAGAACTCGCAGCAGCTCGTCGGCTTCTCGGTCCCCGGGTTCGGCGTCGTGCTGACGGCGTTGGCCACCTCTGGCGATGCTGACGTTCTCTCGACACCGCACATCATCGCGATCGACAACACGGAAGCCGAAATCAGCGTTGGCGAGAACATCCCGCTTCAGACCAACGGTATCGCGCCCGGCAGCTTTGCCGGGGCTGGCAGCTTGGGCGCGCTAGGAGCTGCCGCACAGGGCGGCCAGGATCTCGGGAACTTGGCCGGCCTTGCGGGCGGTCTCGGAAGCGTAGCCCGCCAGGACGTCGGTACGCGGATTCGGGTCGTGCCTCACATCAATGCGAACAACGAGGTTCGCCTCGAAATCGAAGAAGAGATCTCCGAGCAGGGCGCAACTTCAGGCACCTTGGGTGTCGTTTCGATCAACCGACGCACCGCCCGAACCGAGGTCATGGTTCGAGACCAGCAGACGATCGTGATCGGCGGGCTGATGCGCGACGCGATTTCGAACAAGGAAGACAAGGTCCCAGTGCTGGGCGACATCCCAATCCTCGGCGCCCTCTTCCGCAGGACGAGCAAGAACAAGCGCAAGACGAACCTGCTGCTGATCTTGACTCCCTACATCATCCGCGATCCCGGTGACCTCCGCGAGATCTTCGAGCGCAAGATGCAAGAGCGTCAGCAGATGATCGACCGCTACTTCGTGTTCGGAGAGGACAAGTTCGAGCCGCACATCGACTACTCGCGAACCCGCGGACTCGTGTCGGAAATCGTGAATGAGATCGACCGGGTTGAAGAGGAGATCGCGCTGGCGCTCGCTGCAGAGCTCGAGCCTCCGCCCGAGCACGTGGCCCGCGATCCGATCGGCTCGTACCGAGTGCAGCCGCGCGAAGACGAAGAAACCTACGTGATCGGTCCCGACGGAATCGAGCCCTCGCAAGTGATCGAGCCCGAGGCCGCCGCCCCGCCGGAGACAGAGACAGAGCCCGAGACAGAGCCGGAAGCAGCCGCAACGGAGCCGACCGAGCCGACACTGCTCGAACCGGAGCACGGCGCTGAGCCCGAGGCCCCGGCCGAGCCCAAGCCTGCGGACGACCCCGTGCCCGATGCGCCAGGCGAGGTGATCGAACCCGAGGAGCCTAGCGAACCCGTGAAGACAGCAGACGGTCCCTCCGAGGCGGACCCCACACCCACGAACCAAGGGTCGGGGGGCTCGGCAGAATGAGCTTCGAGCAGCGCTACATCGGTGAAATCTTGGTTCGTCGCGGTGCGCTCGCGCCAGAGAAGCTCGAGGACGCGCTCCAGACGGCCTCTACCCGTGCGATCGATCTTCGGGACTTCCTCGTGGCGACTCACGCCGTGGAAGACGACAAAGTCGTTCGCGCGCTTGCCGATGAAGTCGGTATGGAGTTCGTCGAAAAGATCGCGACCGACCTAATCCCCGAGGATCTCGTCAACGCAGTCCCGATCAACTTCGCGCGACAGAACCACGTCCTGCCGTTGGCGGAAACGGACGACAGCGTCCGAATCGCCATCGCCAATCCGCTCGATCCGTTCCCCGTCGACGACCTCCGCATCCTTCTTGGCAAGACAATCGTAGCGGTCGCGGCCTCCGAAGAGACCATCGACGACGCGATCAACCGCGTCTATGAGCGCAAGGACGAAACCGGGCTGGCAGAGGCCAAAGCCGGGGAAGAAGTCGAAGAGCTCCGCGACCTCATCGACATGACGGACGAGGCTCCTGTCATTCGCTGGGTCAACAATCTCTTCTATACCGCGGTCAAGGAACGCGCATCCGACATCCATATCGAGCCGACCGACGAGAAGGTAGTGGTGCGGTACCGCATCGACGGGCGGCTGGTCCCACGCAAGGAAGCCAACCGAGGTTTCTTAGCCTCGATCGTCAGCCGCGTGAAGATCGAGGCGGGGCTGAACATCGCTGAGAAGCGCCTGCCCCAAGACGGCCGCATCACGAAGAAGATCGCCGGCAAGGTCGTCGATGTTCGTGTGTCGACGGTCCCTACCGCCAAGGGCGAGCGCATCGTCATGCGTCTTCTCGACAAGGAGACAGTGCTGCTCGGTCTGATTGACCTCGGCTTCGCACGCCGCGAGCTCGACCAGCTGGAGGGCCTGATCACCCGCCCTAACGGCATCATCCTCGTCACCGGTCCGACCGGCTCCGGCAAGACCACGACGCTCTATGGGTGCCTCAACAAGATCAATACGCCGGAGAAGAACATCCTCACTGCCGAAGATCCGGTCGAGTACGAGCTCCGAGGCATCGGCCAGATGCAAGTCCAACCGAAGATCGGCCTTTCCTTCGCGTCCGGCTTGCGGAGCTTCCTCCGTCAGGACCCCGACGTCATCATGGTCGGCGAGATTCGAGATCACGAGACGGCCGAAATCGCGATTCACGCCTCCCTCACCGGCCACTTGGTGCTTTCCACTTTGCACACGAACGACGCGCCCAGCGCCATCACGCGCCTCGTCGACATGGACATACAGGCGTACCAGATCTCGTCCTCGGTAATGGCGGTGCTTGCGCAGCGTCTCGTGCGAAGACTCTGCGAGCTCTGCAGGACTCCCTACACGCCGAACGTGCAGGACTTGCGTGAGCTCGGCATCGACGACGCAAGCGCCCAAGAGAAGCTCGCAGAGCTTCGACGTGTCGCGGCCACCACCGTGCTTGGCGACAGACAGAGCAGCATCCCCTCGTTGGCGGATGTAGACAGCTCGAACCCGTCGAAACTGACTTTCTACCGCCCTGGTGGGTGCGATGAATGCAGCAAGACCGGCTACCGCGGCCGAATCGGCATCTTTGAGCTGATGATCATCGACGAGCCGGTGCGCCGCGAGATCCTAAACAACAGCGATGCGAAAACCATTCAGCGCGTCGCGCAGCAACAGGGAATGAGACTTCTCCGTGAGGATGGCGCGCGTCAGGTCATCGCTGGCGTGACGAGTGTCGAGGAAGTCCTCGCAGCGACTCAGGCCGCCGAGGTCTAGGCAATGGCGGTCTTCGCGTACAAAGGAGTCGACGCTCGGGGGAAGTCGGTCAAGGGAGTTCGCGACGCCGAGAGCGCGAAGTCCCTGCGCGGCGTGCTCAAGCGGGACGGAATCCTGGCAACCGAGATCCTCGAGCAATCCGAAGCCGCCCGCAAGGCCGCGCGCGACATCGATTTCGGAAGGATCTTTCGACGGGTTTCGCAGCTCGACGTCGCCATCGCGACGCGTCAATTGTCGGTGCTCCTCCGCTCGGGCGTGCCGCTAGTCGAGGCGCTCAGCGCCCTGATCGAGCAACTCGACCACCCAGAGCTCAAGAACGCGTTCACCGACACCCGGAACCAGGTAAATGAAGGCACCGCACTCGCGGACGCCCTCAAGGCACACCCGAAGATCTTCCCTTCCCTCTACATCAACATGGTCGCAGCGGGCGAGGCCTCCGGCACACTGGAAGAGGTCCTCGGCAGGCTCGCCGAGTTCTTGGACGACCAGACCCGGTTACAGAGCAAGGTGCGCGGTGCGCTCGCATATCCGATCGTGATGGGGGTGGTCGTCGTGTTGATCTTGTTCTTGATGATGTCGGTGGTCGTTCCAAAGGTCACCTCGATTTTCGAGAACTTCAACCAGACCCTTCCCTGGTACACGCGGCTCTTGATTTTCGTGAGCGACATCTTCAGCAACTACTGGTGGTTGCTGGGCGCGCTTCTCATCGGGGGCGTTTATTGGTTCCGTCGGTGGTTGGCCACAGACGAGGGCCGCCGAAAGTGGGATCTCTTCATACTCGAAGTCCCCCTTTTCGGTCCGCTACTGATCATGGTCGCCGTCGCTCGTTTTTCGCGAACACTGGCGACGCTGCTGGCGAGCGGTGTCCCCGTCCTCATCGCGATGGACATCACGCGAAACGTCCTCGGCAACACCGAGCTGATGCGGGTAGTCGAAGACGCACGAGCGAGCGTCCGCGAAGGCGAAGGCATCGCGAAGCCGCTTCGCCAAGGAGAGCGCTTCCCCCCGATCGTCACCCACATGATCGCCGTCGGCGAGCGCACCGGGCAACTCGAAGAGATGCTGATTCACGTGGCAGATGCCTACGATCAACAGATCGAGGTGCGCGTGGGAGCCTTGACGTCGATTCTCGAACCCCTGCTGATCGTGGTGATGGGCGCCGTGGTCGGCGGAATCGCGTTCGCGATTCTCATGCCGCTCCTCCAGCTCAATGAGATGATTCAATGAGGGATGAGCATGGTGAAGCGTCGAAGAAGAGACCGAATTTCGCTCCCCTGGGAGCGGCGCGGAGGCCGCGTGCGTGGAGCGTTGCGGAACACGCGTTGGCAGGCCCTGCTCGCCTCCGCGCTCCTGGTCGCGCTCCTGATCGGGTTTGCACGCTACGCCGAGCACCGCGTCCGGATGCGCGACACCCGAGTCGCGATCGCACAGGTGAAGCAGGCTATCGACCGCTTTCGAGCAGACGTTGGGCGATGTCCGAACACACACACGGAGCTCCTTCACCCACCACTTTCTCAGAAGCACTACCTCGACTCGATGCCTGCCGATGGCTGGGGCCGGCCTCTCCACGTCCGTTGCCCGGGGCACTTCGAGGACGAAGCCGACGTGATTTCCGCGGGCCCGAGCGGCTCGCTTCTCAAGGACGACAACATTCAATGAACCGAACGGGAGGCTCCATGCCCAATACAATCGACACACTCCGAAAACAGCGAATCGCGCGTGCGACGCGACAGGAGGGCATGACGCTCATCGAGATCATGATCGTCATCACCATCTTCGCCATGATCGCCGGCGGCGTCGCGGTCGCTCTGCTACCGAGACTAGAAGAGGCACGCATAAAGAGCACGAAGACCGACGCACAAGCGCTTCGATCGGCCGTGATGCTCTACGTTGCTGACAATCCGCGTGGATGTCCGACGGTCGAGGACCTCGTCAGCGAGCGCTACCTCGATGGCAGCCGTCGAACGGCAGACGCGTGGGACACCGATTTCCAGATCAGCTGCGAGGACGGTGACATCGCCGTGTTCTCGGCTGGGCCCGACCTCGAATTCAACACCGAGGACGACATCTAGGCAGCCATGCTCCGGCGCACCCAATCGAAGACAAGCGGGGGATTCACCTTGATCGAGGTGATGCTCGTCGTGGCGATCATCGCGGTGATCGTCACTGGGGCGACGTTCGGATTGGGCGCGGTTACCCGAACGCGGCTGCGTTCCGCGTCGTTTCGAGTGATGAGCGCCACCCGATTCGCCTACAACCGGGCCATCACGCAGGGCACGACGACGCGCCTCCACTTCGACTTCGAAAAGAACACGATGGCCGTCGAAGAGAGCGCGACCCCGGTCACCCTTGCAAGAGGCGACGACCTCGACGCCGAGTCAGGCGACGCCGTCGACCCTTGGGACCTAGCGCGAAGCCGGTTGGAGAAGCCGCTCGACCCACCGGCTCCGCGCTCGCCTTTTCAACCAATCACGAATGCGAACGGAACCACGCTGAAACGCTACACGGCCCAACCTCTCGGCGACGGGATCTCGATGCACGCACTGATCACGCCGCACGAAGTGGACACGAGAACGGAAGGAGAAGGATCAGTGTACTTCTTTCCCGGCGGGTTGACCGAGCAAGCGGTCATCCAGTTGAGCGACTCTAGCGATACCGTCTACAGCATCGAGATCCATCCACTCACCGGCAATGCGCGCATCCACAACTTCGCGTTCGAGCCTTTGGACGAGATCGACGACGACGGCGAAGTGAGAGACAACATATGACGCGCGGCTTCACACTGCTCGAAGTCATGATCGCAGTCGCGATCCTCGGCCTATCGCTGACGGCGATTTTCTCGAGCGAGGTGGGTGCTGCAAACGTCGCGGCGCGCGCCAGGCGCCAGAACATCGCAGCCACGCTGGCTCGCTGCAAGATGGGGGAGATCGAGGAGATCGTCGCGATCGAGGGCCTCCCAGCACTCGAGAAGAAGGACACCGACAGTTGCTGCGAGCACGCTCCTGTCGAGGGGTACGAGTGCGAGTGGATCATCGAGCGGATCATCCTACCCGAGCTCGGCGCTCAAGGTGAAGATGAAGAAGAGAGCTCGCAGGACCGTTCGCAAAGACAGCTCACGGAAACCTATGACGAGATCAACGCCCAGGGGGGCGGCACACCCCAAGAGGTAATCGCGGGGCAAGCAGGCAACCTCACAACGATGGCATTGCAGCTTGGCTATCCGATCCTCAAACCCTTCTTCGAGGAGCAAGTTCGCCGCGCCACCGTGACCGTCCGTTGGAAGGAGGGTCCGAGTGAGCGGGGCTTCGACGTGATCCAATTCCTCGTGTCGGAACAGATTGCAAGTCCGGACCCGAGCGCGACCGCAGCAGAGGACGAAGAATGAGGCGCGGTTTCACACTTCTCGAAGTGATCCTCGCGGTAACGGTGCTCGCGTTGATCGGCACCATGGTCTACGGCGGCTTCTCGCAGACGGCCTTGAACAAGGCACGTATCGAAGAAGACGTGGACCACTCGCGAATGGTCCACATGACGCTCGAGCGAATCACTCGCGAGCTCTCGATGGCTTTCGTTTCCACCCACGTGAATCCATCGCTCGACCTACGTGTCTCCAACACGGCATTCATCGGGAAGGACAACGGCCGAGACGACCGGATCGACTTCACGTCGTTCTCTCACCGACGCCTGTACCGGAACGCCCGCGAATCGGATCAAAACGAGATCAGCTATTTCGTCACCGAGCACCCGGACGAACCGGACATGAACGTGCTCGCTCGCAGAGAGCAGAACCGAATCGACGACGACCCACGCAGAGGAGGGAAGTCGCAGATACTCGTCGAGAACGTCGAGGAGTTCAACCTCGAGTACTTCGACCCACTCTTGAGTGAATGGGTGGAGACTTGGGACACCGTGAACACCTTGGCACAGCCGAACCGCCTACCAACCCAGGTGCGGATTCGGCTCGGCGTCAAGGACCCACGCCACAAGGGCAAGACGAAGACTTTCGGCACACGTGTATCGATTCCGCTCACCTACGCATTGAACCACGCCAACTACAACCCATGACCCGCACCCACACACGATCGCGCCCGAAGCGCTCCCAGGAAGGCGTCGCCTTGATCATTGCGATCACCACTGTGGCGATCCTAGCGGTCATGTTGGCGGACATGCATGAGACCACGGGTACTGCGTTCGCGGTCTCGACGTCACAGCGGGATGCACTCCAGGCCGAGTACATGGCCAAGAGCGCATTGAGTCTCACGCGCCTCCTCATTGGAAAGGAGCCCGAAGTTCGGCGATTCGTCGACCCGCTCTACCGCGCGGCCACCGGACGCTCGGCACCACAGCTACCTGTTTGGAACTTCATCGACGAGCTTCTGTCGCCCTTCTGCACGCCGGAAGACCAGCGGGGCACGCTCATGCAGCTAGGGATCGATTTTGGTGGCACCGTCGGCTTCGAGAATCTACCTGGCGAATGCCACGTGCGCGTCGTCAGCGAGAATGGCAAGATCAACGTCAACGACCCGCTGTTCATGGACGGTCAGCGCGCGCGCGACAGCGTTGCAAACCAGCTCTTTTCGCTGACGGGCGGGTATCTCCCCGAGAGCCCATACGACCCTCTGTTCACCACAGAGGACGAAACGGGCACACTCACGACGCGCCTCGACCTCGTCGCCGCGGTCATCGACTGGTGGGATCCGGACATCCAGCGAACGGACTTCGACCCGGGCGCAGGAGAGACCCGTACCGGCGGCACCGGGACCGAGGATGACTCGGTGTACCAACTCCGCGATGACGGCTACCGCAACAAGAACGCGCCGCTCGACTCGCTTCAAGAGCTGCGGCTGATCCGCGGGTTCACGGACGACTTCTGGGCGACTTTCGTCGAGCCGGTTCCCAACGACCCCGCATCGCGCATCATGACAGTCTACGCGTCCGGTCTCGTGAACATCAACGAGGCAAGTCCTCAAGTGCTACTCGGACGTGTCTGCGCCCACGCGCAAGAGTCGACCTTGTGCACCGACCCGGTGGAGTCACTCAAGTTCACCACGATCTTGAGCACGATCCGTGGGCTAATCCCCATTCCACTGTTCACTCGCCCAACTGACTTCATCAACTTCGTCGAGGGCAAGGGGGGCGAGAAGGATCTCTATCCGATGATCACCGGTTTCCTGCCTGAAGGCAGCGAGCTCGTGTTCCTCCCGATCGAGATCGCCGCGGAGGAAAGGACGGCTCTCGCCCGCTCGCTAGCGACTTCCGCAAAGATCTTCACGATCGAATCCACGGGGCTGGTCGGCCGGTCACAAGTCCGCATCGAATCCGTGGTCAACTTCCACGAACGATGGGCTCCGCCACCGCCGAACACCGGACGCATGTCGGGGTTGGGTGTCTTCCACTACTATCGGGTGAATTGAGATGTCGTTGGTTCTGGGACTAGAGATCACACCACGCGTCGTGCGCGGGGCTTTTCTGAAGACAGCGTTGCGCGGCTCGGAGATGGAGCGCTACGCCGAAGCACCGATCGCGCGTCCCTCCGAGTCCCAATCCGAGGCCGACGCGCTCCGCGAGGCGATCAGCCAGGTCGTGGCCCAAGCGAGTCGGCCCCCGGACCGCATCATCGCGGCGCTCGACGGCGAGGCGGCCTCGTTGAGGCTGATCGATCTTCCCGCCGGCGTGGAGAAGAAGATCGCGGAGGTGCTTCCAGGAGAGCTCGAGGCGCTGCTTCCCTTCGATATCGAGGACGCGGTGGTCGACTACCAAATCGTCGGGCGCGGCGACGCGGTGCTCCAATTGATGACCGTCGCCGCGCCACGTGAGAACGTATCGCGGCGGCTAAAGCAACTCCAGGACGCGGGCGTGGAGCCCCGCGAGCTCGCGGTGGGAGCGGCTGTCTTCGATGGGCTCGCGGGTCTCATCGGCGAATCGCTAGCGGACCGCACCGTGCTCATCATCGACGTTGGGCCGCTAAGCACCGACTTTGCGGTGCTCGCAAGTGGTCAGTGCACCTTCGCCCGAACCCTGTCAGGGGGAATGGACTTGGTGGAGTCCGGTCGCCGCGCCCAGCTCGGTGCCTCTTTGCAGCGAACACTCGCAAGCTACAAGGCTCAGCGGGCAGAGGAGCCATCGCTCATCCTGCTGGCGGGGGAAACGGCGCCGATGGAAACCGCGCGTCAATGGCTCACCGAGCAACTCGGCATCGACTGCGGCACGGTGCCCGTACCCCGCGCGCCCGGAGCGGACGACGACACCGCTCCGAAGTTCGCCAAAGCCGCCGCGCTGGCGGCACGGGCAATCAGCAGAAAGAGGCACCTCGACCTTCTGCAAGGCGAGTTCGCTTCGAAGGCAGCAGCCGGCGAGATCCGAAAGCATTTGCGCCTGATCGCAGTGTGCGTCGTCGCAGTCCTCCTGTCGTTCATCGTATCGCTCGGTGCTCGCTACCGAGTGGCGCGCGCCGAACACAAGGAGCTAACCGAAAGGCTTGCCGAGCTGAGCGAGGACCTTCTCGGCGAGGAGGCCAGGAGCGCCTTGCATGCCCGCGAGTTGCTCATCGCAGGGCCGAGCGTCGACGACCCACTACCTCGCTTCGATGCTTACGACGTTCTCGAAGGGATCTCCGAGAGCATCCCGGCTGACATCCAACACGACACGAGACGCCTGCTCATCGAGATCGACGACGACGGGGAAACCGGCCGATTCGAAATCCAAGGCACGGTGGGCTCCATCGCTGAACGGGACCGACTCGTCGAACAGTTGCAATTGCACCGCTGCTTTGCGGACGTCGAGAAGGGCTCTATCTCGACCACTGTTGGAGATCGGAAGGACTACAAGGTCGCAGTCAAAGTGGAATGCGAGGCCCCCTCGAAGCCCAGGAAGGAGGAGTAGCGTGGCGTTTGGTGACGCATTCGACAATCTGCGAAGCTGGTCTGACAGCTTGAGCGGTCGTGAGCGGCGCTTGCTCGGCGCAATGGCTGTCGTGTTCGCGGCCCTGCTCATCGCTCTGCCAATGTACGTCGGCATCACGACGATTTCGGACGTCGAAGACGAGAACGAGGAGATCGTGCAGGTCCTTCAAGACATTCAGCGATCCGAACCTCGCCTCCGGCAAGCCAAGGCCGACAGAAAGGCCATCGATGCGCTCTATAATCGGAAGGCGCCTTCGCTTGGCGGGTTTCTCGAAGAACGCGGCGAACAGTACGGCGTCACCGGCCTCGGAATCACCGACCAGCCAAGGGTCGACATGGGTGGCTACAGCCGACGCTCGGTGCGCGTGAATCTTCCAGTGGTGGAGCTTCGGCCGCTGATCGAGATGCTGGCCGACATCGAGAACAGCTCGTACCCCGTGGCGATCGAGCATGTACAGATGACGGGGGGACGCATGCGAACCGGCTACACGGTGAAGCTCGGTGTCAGTGCATATGACCGTGAAGGTCCGGATTCGGCGGAATAGGAGCAGAAGTGCAGCGCATTCCGATCAAGAAGATCCTGACGTGGACCGGATACCCCGCGTTCTTCCTCCTGTGCTTCGTCTTCTTTGCGTACAAAACATTCCCCTACGATCGGCTTGCCGATCGCTTGGCGGCGGAAGCTCGCATCCGGGGCTATGAGATCGAAATCATCGATCTCACTCACTCTGGTCTAAGTGGGCTCACGTTCGAGGGCCTGCGCGTCATGCTCCCTGCGGCGGAAGGCTCCCCTCCGTTGGACGTGATCTTCGACGAGCTCACCGTCAGCGCATCCCTCTTCTCACTCATGTCGGACACGAAATCGTTCAGCTTCGATGCGGAGCTCGCCGGGGGCGAGGCTGATGGCGACGTATCGGTGGGAACCGACAACATGGAAGTCGAGGCGGAGATCCAAGACATCGACCTCGGCGCAATTCCGGCTCTTCGCAAGTTCACCAAGGCCCCCATGACCGGCACCCTCAATGCGGAGATCGACCTCGCCATGCCAAGCGAGATCGGAGAGTCCACCGGTGACGTCACCCTCACCATCGACGCGCTCAACCTCGGCGATGGCAAGACCCAAATCGACATACCTGGATTGGGCGGTCTGACACTCGATCGCGCCGATGCAGGCAACCTCGAGCTCGTCGCAACCATCGAAGAGGGGACGGCCGAGATCGAAACGGCGAAGTCCCACGGAAAAGACCTCAAGCTCGACGCGGTTGGCAAAGTTCGCCTCGGCCGACCGATGAAGCGCTCCGAGCTCAACCTGATGGTTCGCGTCAAGATCGAGGACGCGTACAAGCAAAGAAGCACAAAGGTGGCGACAATGCTGGAACTTGCCTCGGCGGGCCTCAAATCGGCAATGACGCCCGACGGCGCGATCCAGTACACGATCGGCGGGTCCGTAGGGGGCCGTTTGCAGCCCCGGGCGGCAGGGCGCCTGCCTTTTGAAGCGCCAAAGTGACGCCAGCCACTGGACGCATCGGGAGGCTGTGCTTTAGAGATCGGTGTCCGGGTCGGAGATCATGACGGAACACGACGAAGACTTACCGCAGGAGCTCGACGAGCAGCACGACGTCGAGGTCTTGGAAGAAGAGCGCGATCATCCCGGGCCCAGGGAAGATGCACTCGCTCCGGCCGCCTCCGCGCTCTCACGCCGGGATCCGCTCGGCGTCTACATGCGCGACGTACAACGCTACCCGCTCCTGTCCAAGACGGAGGAGCACGATCTCGCCGTGCGCTACTTCGAGGAAGACGACCTCGAGGCAGCCAAGCGCCTAGTCACCTCCAACTTGAGGCTCGTCGTGAAGATCGCGTACGACTACCGCCAGGCGTACAAGAACATCCTCGACCTCGTTCAAGAGGGCAACATCGGGTTGATGCAGGCGGTGAAGAAGTACGATCCCTACAAGGGAGTGAAGCTTTCTAGCTACGCGGCTTGGTGGATTCGCGCGTACATTCTTCGCTACATCCTCAACAACCACCGACTGGTCAAAGTCGGGACGACTCAAGCGCAGCGCAAACTTTTCTTCAATCTCCAAAAGGAGAAGGCGCGCCTCTCGGCAATGGGAATCGAGCCGACTGCGGAGGTCATCGCGGAGCGCCTCAACGTGCCGGAGCGCGACGTGGTCTCGATGGACATGCGGCTCGCCGCTGGCGACGCATCACTCGACGCTCCCGTGGGCACATCAGAAGGGCGCTCCGTTGCGCGCGTCGAGCTCCTGCCGTCCGCGGACGTTCGCGTGGACGATACGCTTGCGGAGGCGCAGATCGGCGACCAGTTCACCTCGAAGATTCACGAGTTCGGAAAGACCCTCGAGGGCAAAGAAAAGAGGATCTTCGACGACCGGTTGGTCTCGGAGGATCCAAAGACCCTCCAGACGCTTGGCGACGAGTTTGGTGTGAGCCGTGAGCGTGTCCGACAGATCGAGAAACGGCTCCTCAAGAAGCTCAAAGCGTTTCTGCGCGACGAGCTCGGGGAAACGGTCGTCGAAGTCTACGAGTCGCCCTAGGGTTCGCGGCGCGCCGCAGATGTGGTAACGCGCAGACATGGCCGGACGCTTGTCGATCGTAGCGACGCCGATCGGGTGCTTGGAGGATATTACGCTCCGAGCCTTGCGCGTTCTCGGCGAGGCAGAGCTCATTCTCGCGGAAGACACCCGCCACACTCGGACGCTTTGTGCCAGGCACGGCATTGATACCCCGTTGCGCTCGTTTCACGCGCACAACAGCGACGAGAAAGTGGCCGCCGTTGTGGACGCACTAGTCAATGGGGGGCACTACGCGCTGGTGAGCGACGCCGGAACACCCTTGGTGAGCGACCCGGGAGCGCATCTCGTCTCGCTCGCCGCGAAAGCTGGCGTCACGGTCGAAGCGATACCCGGACCGAGTGCAGTGCTGGCCGCCCTTTGCGTCGGGGGGTTACCTGTCCGCCGTTTCACTTTCGAGGGGTTTCTGGCACGAGGTGGCAAGGAGCGACGCGAGGCGCTCGAGCGAATGCGCGAGTCGGAGGCAACCGTCGTGTTTTTCGAATCGCCGCACCGTATCCATGCAACTCTGCGCGACCTCGAAGAGCGCCTGGGCGTCGACCGCGAGGTCGCAGTGTGCCGCGAGCTCACCAAGTTGCATGAGCAGACACTCCGTGGCGCCTTGCCGGACGTGCGCGCTGCACTGGCGGATCCGCCCAAGGGCGAGATCACGGTCGTGCTCGCGGGGAAGTCCGGCGAGCGACCGGTTCAAGACGTCGACGTCCAAACGCTGGTGGATCAGTGGGCACGTCGGGGAATGACGACGAAAGAGATGGCTCAGCGGCTGCGCGACGACTTCGGGTGGAAGCGAAACGCGGCGTACCGGGCCGTACTCGAAGCAGGCTCGGACGACGACTAGCGAGCGGAAGTCGGCAAAGTCATGCACACGCGCAAGCTCCCCGCGGTGCCCGCCTCGGTCCAAATTCGGCCGCCCTGGGTTTCGATCACACTTCGCGCAACCGCGACCTCGAGCCCGAGGGCGTCGGAACGAGAGAGCGGTCTTTCGAGCTTCTCTACGATGGCAAGCGTATCGGCCATGGAGTCCTTGAGACTAGCCATGAGATCGAACTGAACGAACCCCTTACCCGCTTGGTCGCGGCGAGGAGGCGCGCCACGAATCGAGATGTCCGTCTCCGAGGAACGGATGACCAAGACCGTGAGGCTGACCAGCGCCTGCACCGTCCGATGCCGATCGACGAAGACTCGAGGTAGGCCTTCGGACACGCCCCCGATCACCGACGTGCCTTCAACGCGCGACCGCACGAACCCGATCGCCTCGGTGACGAGCTCATGCGGCGAAACCCATTGCTGCTGCAAGCGAAGCGTGCCGGCCTCCATCCGTGCCTGGTCGACGATGGTCGAGACCAACCGCAATAAGCGCTCGGCGGCAGCGCGAATGGTGCGTACGCTGCGCTCCTGCTCGGCATTGAGCTCTCCCCCCACGCGCCCAAGCAACATGTCTGAGAACCCGGTCACGGAGTTGAGCGGGTTGCGCAAGTCGTGTCCAAGCGCACCGAGGAATCGAGCCCGCTGACGCTCGGGCACTTCTGGCTCCGCCGTATACGTATCAATCGTCTCGAGCACCGGCGCCATCGCCTCCGGCAACGGCTTCGGCTCGGACGAGGCGGCGCGCGATGGCGGCACCTGGAGCAGGGCCAACGCCCGAATGGAGAACACACTCAAGAGAAGCCCCACACCAAACACCAGAAGCGCCCCCAACGCTCGGTGTTGTTCCGCGAGTGCGATCCACAAAACCGCAAAATAGACTGCTGCCCCGAGGGACACCCAGCGCAGGCGCTCGGTCGATGCATGTGTGGAATCGCTCACGACGAGCCCCCAATCGGAAGGCGAATCACAAAACGCGAGGGCGCGCTTCCATGATAGAGAGAGCCGCCGTGGCGACCAATGATCTCGGATGTGACCGCGACCGGCCACTGACGGATCTTGGACATATCCTCTGCGGCCAGCACTTCCGCCGCCGTTGGCAACGCGTCGAGCGTGGGCCGGTCTGTGCTCTCCGCACGAATTTCGATCGCGATGTGGTCTCCAGAAGGAGAGATGCTCAGCGCGATGTCCGCTTCCCGGTGACTCGAGCCCAGAAAGTCCGCAAGCACCAGAATCGAACGCCGCAGCCGGCCCTCGTCGGCCTCAGCGATGCACGGCTCGCTCGGAAGCGCGCAGCGCGCGTCCCGTTTGTTCGACCACAGTTGCCCAGCTTCCCCTGCCGCACGACCTACGAGCTCGCGCACATCGACGCGCTCGGTGTCGAGGCGAAGTCGACCCTCGGCGAGCTGAGAGATGTCGAGGGCGCTGTCGAGCAACACTCGCAAGCGAATGCCGGATGCGCGAATGATCTCCAAGTCCTCTCGCTGGGATGCATTCACTTGGCCATCGATGCCACTCAAGAGCACGTCGGAGAAGCCAAGCACTGCATTGAGCGGTGTCCGAAACTCGTGTCGAAGGGCTCTCAGGTAGTCGACCTCATCGGGATCTCGCGCTGGCTCCGAGGGCCGGCGCAACGGATCAGGGAGCTCCGACACGAGCGAGGCACCCTGAGCGTCGGCCACGGGCGGGTGTTGTGTGATCGGCGCGGGCCTCGAACCTCTGTTCGAGCCACCGGGGAGGAGCTTTGCGGGCAAGATGACCGCGAGGACGACCGCCAGCGCAAACACCGCCCAGGAGGCGCCGTCTCGGACGCCGGCCGCGAAGAACAAACCGAGGCCCGTCAGCAGCGCCAAGGTTGCGGCATGAAAGCGGTACCGAAGCGCCGCTACGCGCCACAGCTCCACCCTAGCCGAGTCCCCTTGTCGAGCCACGTCAGCGCCCGATCTCGATCTCCGGCACGCGGCGCGACCCTTCGTCCCGCAAGCGCAACGCGAGATCGATACGCGCGGCGGCGTTGATCAGCCCAAGATGGCTAAACGCCTGTGGGAAGTTTCCGAGCAACATCTTAGTCCGCGGCTCGATCTCCTCGGCGAGCAAGCCTAGATGGTTGGATGCCTCGGCATGCGCGACGAACACCTGCTGCGCCTCGTCGATACGACCCGCCATCGCTAGAACCTCGGCGAGCCAGAAGCCGCACAAGACGAACGCGCCTTCCGCGCCCCCGACGCCATCGTCGGAACGATAGCGATAGACGTGAGGACCGTCCCCGAGCTCCGCTTGAATCCACTCGACCGTGCGAAGCACTCGCTCGTCACTCGGAGGAAGAAAGCCGTGAATCGGTAGCAGCAGCGACGAGGCGTCGGGGTGCTCGTGATCGTAGGCCGCGACAAATCGCTTGCCTGACTTGTCGAGGCCTCGCGCGCAGAGCTCGGCGTGAAGCTCGTCCGCGGTCTTCTGCCATCGGGTCTGCAGGCGTTTGTCGCCGAAGAGCGGAGCGAGCTCGGCACCCCGACGGAGCGCCAACCAGCTCATCAGCTTCGAGTGAACGTTGTGACGTTTGCCTGCGCGCGGCTCCCAGATCCCGTGGTCGGGCTCCTGCCAAGTCGCCGCGACATTCTCCACCACCTCTCGAAGCCGTCGCCAGCCACGCGCAGTGAGCGACCCGCCACCACGCTCGTACACGTAGGCGGCGTCCATCAGCGCACCCGCGGTATCGAGCTGCACTTGATCCCTTGCCCCGTTGCCGACGCGTACCGGCTGGCAGCCTCGGTACCCCGCAAGATGGTCGAGAGTCCGTTCGTCGGGAACGCGACCACCGTCGATCGCGTACATAACTTGAAGCTTGCGGTCGCGTTCGAGCGTATCTCGAACGAAGTGAAAGAACTCGCGCGCCTCACTTCGACAGCCAAGCAGATTCGCCGCGCGCACCGCCATCGCGGTGTCCCGTGTCCACGTGTAGCGGTAGTCCCAATTGCGTTTTCCGCCTATCCACTCGGGAATCGAGGTCGTCGGCGCCGCGACCATTGCGCCCGTTGGCGAGTACATCAGCAGCTTCAACAACAAGCCGGAGCGAATCACATGATGACGCCAAGGACCATCGTACTGGAGACCTCGCACCCAGTCGCGCCATCGCTGTCGCGTCTTGCGCAGTGCCTCGAACGGGCGGTACGCGAGTACGGATTCAACCTCAGTGGTGTTCCAGCTAATGACGAACCAAACGCGCTCACCGGCTTTCAACGGGAAGACCGCCTCAACGCCACCTCGTGGGCGCGCCTCCCAGCGCCCGTTGCCTCCGAGCACTGCCATGAGCCGCTCCCCGGAAGCGCCCTTCGCGAGAGCACTCGTCCCTGTGATCTCGAACGTCGTTTCCGATAGCCCGTAGCCAAAGCGAGGGTCGAACACCACGCGCACCATCACCTCACCTTCGACGCACTGCACCCGTCGGTGCACCTCGTGCATTGCCGAACGGGGATCGTCGGTCCACGGCATGTAGTCAGTCAGCCGAAGCGCGCCCCGGCCCTCCGAGCGAAAGAGGGTCTCGAGGACGTTCGTGCCGGGATCGTAGCGCTGCAGGGTTTCGAACGGATAGTCGACAGGGCCCACTGAGGTCGACCCGCCGTTGTCCTCGTCGAGAAGCGCGCCAAAGACGCTAGGACTGTCGAAGCGAGGCAGGCAAAGCCAGTCGATGGCTCCGTCGGCACGCACGAGCGCCGCAGAGAAGCCATCGCCGATCAAGCCGTGGTCCGCAATGGAGAGACCCCGCGAAGAGGCTTCGTCGGTGAATACGAAAGGCCGGCTTAGCCTCTTGGCAGCGCTGTACAGATCCATCTGCTCGAGCAGGATAGCAGATCGTGCGGTTTCCAACGCACATGCTACAGCCAGCCGGTGCGGGGACGAAGTACGCGATGGGCTTTGCCGCTCTTCTTGATTGCCCTGACCTTCCTATCAACCTTCTACGTCGGCGCGACGCACGTCTTGGAGCGGCCGCCGGCCTCACTCGATGAGCTCGCTGCTGGGTGGGTTTTCTCGGTGCCGCTGATGGCCATCCTCCTGGCGCACGAGTTCGGACACTTCTTCGCGGGTATGTACCACCGCGTCGACGTCTCTCCGCCCTACTTCATACCGATCCCGTTCTTCCTCCTCGGTACCCTCGGGGCGGTCATCCAAATACGAGAGCGCATCCGCTCCCGGAACGCCCTGCTCGACATCGGCGCGGCAGGCCCGTTGGCTGGTTTAGTAGTGGCGGTGCCCGTCGTGATCTACGGGCTTGCGACGTCGCCCATTCAGCCCGTCCCCGAAACCGAATACTTCGTCGAAGGCCACTCGCTCCTGTATCTCGCCATCCTGCATGGCCTCAAGGGCCCGATCGAGCCTGGATACGACGTCTTCCTCAGTCCCACCGCCCTCGCCGGCTGGGCGGGGCTGCTGGTCACGATGATCAACTTGCTCCCCTTCGGCCAGCTCGACGGCGGGCATGTTGCGTATGCCCTCATTGGTTCGCGCCAGAATCGAGTCTCGAAACTCGTGTTGCGCCTGCTGCCCTTCGTCGCGTTGATGATCGGTTTGGCATATGGGGTGCCGAGCTACCTCGCAGGCGTGCGAGGCGACCCGCTGATTTATGACGCAACCGCGGGAATGCACTGGCTCGTGTGGGCTGGCGTCCTCTGGCTCCTGACCCGAGCGACGGGCCCTGGGCATCCGCCAACGGAGGACACGGACCTGACGCCCCGCCGCCGGATCGTCGGCTGGTTAACCCTCACACTATTCGTTTTCCTGTTCATGCCCTCGTGGATCCGGCTGCAGTAGGAAATTTCACCGAAGCGCCTGAATTACGTAGCTTCGGGGCATGCGCCCCCGCCATGCCGCCGGCCTGCTGGTCCTGATCTTGGTCGCCTCACTCGGCGTGTCTTCGCCTGCGCGGGCATGGACACGGACGGTCGTACAGAGCGCGCGCGCCACGGTGGAAGTAGAGCCCGACTCGACGCTCAACATTCTGCTTCGTTTGGACGTCGAAGTGCACGCGGGTTGGCTGCAAGAGCTCGAGCTCGTGGACCTCGGCCCCGACGTCGAGCTCGATCGATACCGGCCTCCATACCTGCGGTCCGAGGAAGGCGAGCTGTTTCGCCCCGAAGCCGAGCTCGACGAAGACGGCCGAATTCGATTACGCTTCCATCGGCGCGAAGCGCCGCGCCAAGGCAAGTACAAAGTCTTCATGCGCTACCGGACGAAGGCCGACGCGCGCGCGGTCCAGGTGAACGGGCAACCGCGTGCCCGCATCGTGTGGTCAGTTCCCGCATGGGAGACGGGGCTTCACGATGTGTCGGTCGAGCTCAGGGCACCAAAAGGAACGGTTGTCCCCGAAGAGGCGCGGGACACTCCTCCTGGAGTCGGCTTCGAAGTCATCGAACGCCCCGGACGCACGGTCGTACGATGGCGGCGAATCCACTTGCCCCGGATGACGGCTTGGCCCCTCACGCTCGACGCGCCCGGAGGATCGATCGCGTTGTCAGCCGTTGCCAAGGCCGAACAGCTCCCGGACGGGTTTCGGGCCCTGCGAGCACCCAAGGAACGCACGATCGCGTGGGCCATCTTCTTGCTCGCGGTCATCGCGCTACTCAAACGGCGCACGATGGAGGCGAAGCTCAGTCGCCAACAACTTTGGATCCGCACCAGTTGGCCTACCACTCTCGCTGCCTCGGCGAGCTGGGTTGCCACCGCACAGTGGCTGCTTCCGACGCACGTGGCGTGGGGGCTTCCCCTAGTCGCAGTGGCCCTCCACCGACCAATCGATACGAGACCACGGGCCCCGCGAGTATGGAGCCCGGCCTCGCTTTCCAATACGCTCACCAGCGATCCGCCTGACCTCCTGGACGCGACGACGCCATTCGGCGCTGCGGTGTTCGTCGGATGCAGTGCCGCGCTCTTCGCCGCTGGCCAGCCAATAGGTGCCTTGGCGCTGCTTCCGGTGTTCCTTCTGGGGACCCGGCTTCACCTCGCACCCACACGGGTCGAAACGAGCGCAACACTTCGACAGGTCGCCATTGACCTTCGCTTGCCGCGCGATGCGCCGGCGATGTGCTTCCAGTGGGAGCGGGCCGCTGACGGATGGCCGCGCTTTCGCATTCACCTGGCGACCAGTCGCGTCGGTCTGCTCAGCGTGAGCTTAGTCTTGACGTCGAGCTCGTTGGGCTTCCTTCGCCCTCGTCGCGTCATGCTCCTCGTTCAAACGCGCGTGCAGTCGGACGCAGACGACCTGATGCGCCGACGCACGGGAGCCAACGCAGAGCTCCGCGAGGAAGGTGGGAGTATCCTCCGCCTGGTCCCGTGGGACGTGAATGCGCTCGACCTACTGCGAGTGCTGGCCCTCGAGGCTCCGAAGCCAATCAAAGCGTCGCGCGGAACTTGGCTCCTTCGAAAGATCTCCGAGCCGGGACGCAAAGCAGCCTGAGCGTTAGCGGCCGATGCGCGAAGCGAGCGGAGCGAGAATGCGGTCAACCTGCTTGAGCTCGCGGACTACGTCCTCGTCGTCGAAGTCGATCTCGGCGATCAGGGCTTCGTGCACGGCATCGTAGAGCCACGTCGACGACTCCGGATCCTCGACGCAAGCGGCGGCTTGTTGCCCCTGATGGCTCAACTCGGGAAATTTCTCGACGGCCTTCTCGAGCACGCTCACACGATCACCGAGGTACGCGCGCATCGCATCGAGCTCCTCGCTCAACGGCTCGAGCATCTCCGGAGATCCGGCCAAGTGCTTGTCGAACGCGTTTGGAGAGCGCTCTCGCACGCGATCAAGCACGAGCCGCATCACCATGACGTCGCCTAAGTGTCGGAGCACACCACGGACGCCCGGAATGGCCCCGGTCGACGAGATGACGTGCAGAAGGGCGCCCGCGGCCGCAACTCGACTCTCGTCGTCGACACTAGGGTCTTCGACGATTCGTAGCAGCGACTTCACATCCTGACTAAAGCGCGTCAGTGCAGGGGTCATCAACTCGATGAAGCGCTCGCGCGGCATATCACCTCGGAACCAGCGACCGGCCCCGCGGGCATGTTACCTCAACTCCGGTCGGTCCTGCGTCGGTTTCGATGATCTTGAACTCCACGCGGCGATTTTTCTCCCACGCGCTCATGTTGTGCTTCGGGTCGACCGGGCAGCGTTCGCCGTAGCCTCCGGAGCGCAGCCTCTCCTTGAGGACGCCCCTCTCGATGAGGGCGTTCATGACCGACGCAGCGCGGGCTCGGGTCAGCTTGATGTTGTATTGGTCGCTGCCCCGCTCGTCGGCATGGCCCTGAATCTCGACCAAGGTAATCTGAGGGCTGGCGTTCAAGGTTGCCGCGACGGCGTCCAGCAACGGGAAGCTTCGAGCCTTGATGATGGCGCTGTCGGTCTCGAAGTAGACCTTCTCGAGGATCGTAATCTGCGTATCCTCGAGGATGACGAGACCCTTGTCCGGGCACCCATCTTCGTCCTCGTGCCCGTTGTACGTCTCCGGATCGTTCGGGCAAGCGTCGTCGACGTCGAGGATGCGATCGCCGTCGTTGTCGACATCCGGGCACCCGTCTTCATCTTGGAACTTGTCGAAGTCTTCCGGATCGTTCGGGCAAAGGTCCTTCTCGTCCGGGATGCCGTCAGCGTCATTGTCGAAATCGGGACAGCCATCTTCATCTTGGAATCCATCGAAGTCCTCGGGCTGGTCGGGACACTCGTCCATGTCGTCCGGAATCCCGTCGCCGTCGCGATCTCCGTCGCGGCCCTCCGGACAACCATCTTCGTCTTGATCGCCGTCGTAGTCCTCTTTGACCAATGGGCAGGCATCGTCGATATCCAAGATGCCGTCACCGTCGTTGTCGAGGTCGGGACAACCATCGCTGTCTTCGAACCCGTCTTTGTCCTCGGCGTCGTCCGGACAACCGTCGTCATCGTCCGCGATGCCGTCGTTGTCGCGATCACCCACGGCAGGCTCGTACATGAAGCCGAGCACGACGCGCGCATCCGCCGCTTGAAACCCCGTCTTGGGGATACCCGCACCGCCCGCTGCGTAGAGGAAGCTCTTGTTGGTCACGAAGTACTTGAACCCGAGCAAGGCCTCCATCGAAAGGGTACCTTTGGTCCCGATTTCTTGGGCGATCTGCGTTCCGTAGAGCTCGAGAACGATGTCGAATGACTGCGCGACGCGAAACGCAGAACCGAAGCCGAAGGTGATTAAGTCGTTGTACGTGAAGCGCCGACCCTCACCTTGGTCGACAGGGTCTTCGGCATTGAGCTCGCCGGGCGCAGGAATGGAGCTGCCATCCCAGATGAAGGTCGCACCCTGCCCGGAGTTCCAGCGATAGCCGCCTTCGAAGGCAAACCGGATCTTCTCGATTGGTTGGAACTCGAATACGAGGGTGGGCCAGAGCGAGTAGCCCGGCTCGCCGGCGAACTGGGTGTCTTTGGCCGTGGGGAACCCCGCACGCAGAGTGACCGCGATTCCGAGTGGGTACTCGCCGAGGTTCAAGAGGCGAGCCTTGACGTTCAGCGTCAGATCCCCGACTCCCTGGGAGCGCAGGCCGCCGGCTTGATAGTTGTAGAGGCATCCCGCCGACGTCGTCCCGGCGCAATCACCACCCGGTTGGCGATCGGGCGTCTGCACCGCGTGACCGCGAAAGAACGTGATCGGAAGCGAAATGCCGACCACTAGTCGATCGATGATGCCGAAGTTGAACTTGAACGTGCCCGTGAACCCCTGTCGTGCGATTCGGTTCTGTTGGCCCGCTTCTCCGGCCGCTTCGTTCGGGTCGTTGATGAAGCCGTTGTAGCGAAGGATGCCGAAGCCGGCGTCGAGAATGAGCCCGAAGCTGAACTCTTTGTGGGGCATGACCTCGCTGCCGTTCACGGCGAAGTAGCCGCGCGTGTCGACGGCGGGCCGGAACAGGTGCAGATCCATGCCGCCGTCCACGAGCGTGGCGTCTTGCGCCGCTGCCGAGCTAGGGAGCGCGCACACCCCGAGGAGGAGCAGGACTAGCCATGCACCCCGCCGGGACGAATCCCTCCTGGACTGTGTTCCCCCAAACACCCTCCTCTAGTGTGTCATGGCCGGCGGCCATTAATCAACGATTCTGCCACCCTGGGCAGCTTTGGCGTGCCGGGTCAGCCGTCGAGCCTCCTGGCGCTGCTTCGGCGTGATGCCCTGCACCTCGAGAACCAACGCCGCCTCACGAAGGACCCGGTCGAAGTCTTCGTCCCGAAGGGCGCGCTCACCGTCATTGATGTGGGACTGAACATACCGATAGCGGATTTCCCCGAATTCCGGGGTCTGGCGCAACACGCTGTCGGCGGGCAGCTCCTCAGCGATCGCGTAGGCCCGATCGAATCGCTCACGCGCCAACGCCCTGCGCGCACGAACGAGCTCCCTCTCCCATTCTTGCGGCTCGTCGACCGCTGCGCCGCCGCTTTCTCCATCTTCGGGCACCTCTGCGGAGGTCGTCGCGACTCGGTTTGCAGGCGCTCGAGAGGCAGGCGCCGGCGCAATGTACGTCGGAACGGCGTCCGACGCGTCCGGTCGCGGTGACGAACGAAGGGTCGTCAAGACCGCCCCGGCACCAGCCAGGAAGAGAAGCCCGATGACCGCGAGCGCGATGAGCGGCTTGCGCGAGGCGGACGAAGACGGAGCGGCGTTCGGCGCCTCTTCGGGCAACGGGAGCAAGCTGTGAGCACCCTCGGCAGGGAGAAAACGGAACCGAACCTCGCCGAGCTGAAGAACGTCTCCATTCTCGAGGATGGCGCGCGTAGCGCTGACCCCATTCACGCGCAGCCCATTGGCGCTCTCCAAATCGAACACGGTCACCTTGCCGTCACTCACCTGAACCTCCGCGTGCTCGTGCGAGATCGACTTGTGGTTGACCCAGATATCGAGCCGCTCGTCGCGCCCGATGCGCATCGCTGCCTTGCTGAGCGTGAACTCCGCGCCGGCGGCCGGCTCGCCAAGAACCACGAGCCTCGGTGGCGGCTGACTCCTCGGCTTGGGAGAGGGTAAGGTGTTGGCGGTCACCACCACGTCGGATTGAAACGCGAGGTCGTAGTCTCCAATACCGAGCTGATCACCCGCGGCGAGATCGGCTTTGCTCTCGATGCGCGCCCCGTTGAGCGTCACACCATTGTAAGAACCGAGATCCTCGACAATGTAAGATCCATTACGTTTGAGGAGCCGAGCATGGAGGCGCGACACGTTGCGCTCCGTGAGCCGGATGCTGTTGCCCTTCTCGCGACCGATGGTGACCTCGTCCCGCAGCAGCGGCACGACGGTGGTGTGACCTTCGTCATCCGAGATGACGAGCTTATACATCGGTTCGGCCCACGAGCATTTTCACCCACAGTTTCGGGGCTTTGAACGCATGGTACTCCCGGGCTGCAGGGTGTCAATCGTGGGTTGGCGAAGGTTTGCGCTCCCGCAGAACCCGGCTATGCCGGTTGCGCATGATGGACCGGTTTTCGATAGGCCTACACGGATGATCACCTCGTCACGCACGCTAGGCGTCATCGGAGGCAGCGGGCTCTATGAGATGGAGCAGCTCACCAACGTCGAGGAGATCGCGATCATGACGCCGTTCGGTGCGCCCTCAGATGCGATCATCGCAGGGTCGCTCGGCGAAACGCGCCTGCTCTTTCTGCCCCGTCATGGTCGAGGGCATCGCTATGCGCCGCACCGAATCAACTACCGCGCGAACGTGCTCGCGCTCAAGATGGCGGGCGCCGAGCAGATTCTCAGCGTGTCCGCGGTCGGCTCGATGAGAGAGGATATCCACCCTGGCGATATGGTCGTCGTGGAGCAGTTCATCGACCGCACCCGGCATCGCATCGACACCTTCTTCGACGATGACGGCGTGGTCGCGCATGTCGGATTCGCGCACCCAATCGATTCCGCGCTTGCGACCTCTCTTGCTGCCGCGGCCCGCACGACCCACGCGACGGTTCACGAGGGAGGAACCTATCTCTGCATGGAGGGCCCCCAATTCTCGACGCTCGCTGAGTCGCGGCTCTACCGGTCGTGGGGCGTTTCTGTGATCGGCATGACCAATCTTCCCGAAGCGCGATTGGCCATGGAGGCGGAGCTCCCATACGCGACGCTCGCGATGGCGACCGACTATGATTGCTGGCACGAAGCCCACGATGCCGTCACTGTGGAAGCGGTGGTCGCCGTGATGCAAGAGAATGTGGCGAAAGCCAAGGAGATCATCGTCGAGCTCGGCAAGGCCGTGCCCGATCCAAGCGGGCGTCCAGCGACTTCGGCGCTCGCCGGCGCTATCATCACCAACCCCGATTGGATTTCACCGGACGTGCGAGACAAGCTACGACCGCTGATTGGCAAATACATCCCCTGAAAGGCATCATGAGCGAGCTCCTCGTCGTCGGTTCCGTCGCGTTCGACACCATCCACAATCACCTCGGCTCTCACCCGAGGATCCTCGGCGGTTCGGCCGTGTACGCGTCGCTTGCGGCGTCACAACTCGCGTCGGTACGCTTAGTCGGCGTCGTCGGGCAGGACTTCCCGCGGGAGGCGGTCGACATGTTGCGCACGCGCGGCATCGACACCACGGGCTTGGAAGTTGCCATCGGCGAGACCTTTCATTGGGAGGGGCGGTATGCCGACGACCTCACGTCGCGCGACACGATTCAAACCGACCTCAACGTCTTTGCTGACTTCGAGCCGAAGATCCCGGCGGCGTTTCGCAATACACCGTACGTGATGCTCGGCAACATCGCACCGCAGCTCCAGCTTCACGTCCTCGATCAGATCGAGAGTCCGAAGCTCGTGATCGCCGATACCATGAACCTCTGGATCGACACCGCGCTCGATGCGCTGAAAGAGCTGCTGACACGGGTCGACATCCTAGTGATCAACGAGGAAGAGGCGCGTCAGCTCACAGGCTATCATCATCCATTGGCGGTAGCGGAAGCGCTGCGCGTAATGGGCCCGGAGACGGTCATCGTGAAGCGAGGCGAGTACGGCGCCCTTCTCTTCCTCGACGAAGACATCTTCTGTGCACCCGCGTATCCATTGAAGGCCGTGTCCGACCCGACCGGGGCCGGTGACTCGTTTGCGGGCGGCTTCCTCGGCTACCTCGCCGAGAACGGCCACACCGACCTCAGGCAAGCCGTGATCTGCGGCTCCTCGACCGCTTCGTTTTGCGTGCAGGATGTCGGCATCGGCGCCCTGGTCGAGCTCAGCCGGGAGGACATCGAATCGCGCATCCAGGACTTCCGAAAGCTCACCTCGTTCTAGGTCGACCGTTTTCTTGACCAGAGCACCCCGAAATCGACACTCGGGGCTCAGGAAGGGATGGCCATGAATCTAGACGAGCTCAAGGGAACACTGCGCGGCCTCGTGCGAAAGACGATCGAAACCCGGTTCAGCGGAGCGAACTACGCGACCTTGGCCCAGGCTCGAGGCTACGCCGACGGCTACATGCGCGCCCTGCTCGATGCCGGTCTGGTCGATCAGAAGCAGCTGCTCGCACTCGTCAACGAAGAGCGCCGGCTTTACGTAGACGAAGCGAATACGCGAGCGACAGCAGCGGCTTAGACGGGCGCTTCGGACACGCGCGCTAGAACGCGCCGGCGGCGCTCAGGCCGACTGAGTTGGCATCTCCATAGGGGGCCACGTAGTAGAGGTGGCGCATCTTGCTGTGCTCTCGCTTGCTGAGGTCGTGCCTGTAGTGCATCAGCCAAGGCATCAACCAGCCCGCGACCAGACCAACGCCGGCGCCCGTGAGCATGTCGCTCATCCAATGCTTGTTCGCCACGACGCGGAACAGGCCGGTCGTCGTGGCCAGCGCCAGCGCAGCTGCACAGGTCGTTGGACTCCCGACACGGCCGAAGAACTCGAAATGCTGTTGCTCTACGCATGTGAGCCCGGCGCCGGTGAACGCCATCGAAGTGTGCCCGCTGAAATAGGATCGATTGGGGTCGTCACAATCCGTACCGTCCGCATCCGATGCCGCGCAGGGGCGCTGGCGACCGCTCAGCTTCACTACGCTGGTCACGAAGCCCGTGATCGCAAATGCCTGTGCTTGGATCGCAAACATCTGAAGGCCGACGTCTTTGTTCCGATCGCCGATCAAGGTCATGCCGACGAGGTCGACGAGGACCGGAAACGCGATGCTAGTCGCCGCGAGCGCGTCGCTTGCCTTGGCGTATCTCCGCTGTTTCCCGGTTGATGCGACGAGTCGGCGCTGAAACCAATCGTCGAATGTGTTCTGCCTCGTCCAGTGTGATTTCACGCGGATCGGAGCGAGCTCGATGACAATCGCAGCGACTCCGAGCACGCCGGCCGTGACACCTTCTGCCCAGTGTACACGCTTGTAGTTCCACTCGAGTCGATAGCTTTGCTCGACTTCGGGTTGGTCTTCGGCGAGCGCAGTTTGAGCGCTCAACGAAGAGGCAATGCACACGAAGGCCAAGATACAGCCACCGAGCTTCCGCTTCGCCGAGGGGTTCATGGGCTCAGTTCCGCCTCAGGCGAGCCGCCACCCACAGCAAAACGCAGATGGCAGGGATCGGGAGCCAAGTGCTGGGTGGAGCCTCGGCGCGTGCCGAACAGGTCATCCACTTCGGAAGAACGGGACCAGTAGGATCTTGGCGGGCGATCGCAACGGCTGAAGCGTTGTCGCAGAAGTCGTTCTCGAAACTACAACCCTCTTGAAGAGTTACCCATCCATCGAGCAGGTCGTCGATGGCCGTGGATTCCCCGACTCGCGTTTGAAGAAACGCGCTGAGCAAGTCCTCCATCGCGGCGTCAGCGGCTGCCCTCAGCGCACCGACATCAGCGGCGTCGCACTTGTCGAGATGACGCGAGTGCGCGATCCCGTCGCGCGGCTCACTGAAGTCCTTGTAGATGGCGTCGACGTAGTTGAGAACGTGCACGATCTCCCTGTAGTCGAGCGCCTCGGAGCGAATCGCATGCGCAAAGGTGTCTTGAAGTGCATGCGCCGCCTCACCGAGCAGGAAGCCTGGCTGCCAGACTTCCACGGGAAGCAAATCGTAGAAATCGATCGTAAAGGGCGCACTCGAAATCTGGTCTACACTCGATTCGCGCCACGCTGCGGCGGCATCGGCGAAAGAGCGGCGAATCGACGCGCGCGTGCCGCTCACTGCGGCTTGGCTCCCGCCAGGCTCATCGTCTTCGGGAGCTCGGAGCCCGTGCACGTACTGCGCCTCAGGATGGGGACTGGCATGAATGCTCCGCTGGGTGGCCAGATCGCTCGACGATCGGCCGTTCGTATCTGGAGCGCGAACGCCGACTACCAAGCTGAACAAGATGAAGAGCTCAGACTCGGGAAGATCTTCTTCTATCAACGCCTCGTCGAGCAGCCATTGATTGAGCGGCTGCGCGAGCTTTCGCCACGTGTCGCCTTCGGGAACGACGACCTCGGCCCAGGCCGGAGCATCGAGAAACGCGACGAACGCCTCGGCGGTGATTCTCTCGTGACAACCCTCGGTCAGACCGGACTGAATTGTGTAGGCACCGACCGGCGATGCGTGAAGCCATGCCATCGCTGCGACTGCGAGAACGGGTACGCCGGACCGCATCAAAAAGGGGTCTCCAGGTAGAAGGTGGTCCGATACTCGACCTGCACGAGAGGGACGCCATCGAGCGAGGGGGCAACGATGGCAAAGCTGATTGGGTCCAGTCCGAGGCGAACGAAGCGATGCACGTCCCACTGAAGCCCGATTGGGCGCAAATCAAAGAACCAGCCGACGCTCCCGCGGCCGTCCAAGGGTGTATCGAATGCGAGGATCGAGGGCCCGATCGCAATGCTGGTGTGCGCGCGCCCCTCGAAATACGTGAAGTCCACACCTACGGCGATGTTGTACGCGCCCTGCGTCACTCGAACATCAAACTCGGTTCCGATCCAGAAGTCCTGCTCGAACTGGAGAAACACGCCGACGAAGCCCCACCGGTACCCGCCCTTGAGCGCGTAGCCGAAAGCAGGGACGAGGTCGGAGCGGTCCGCGAGCTCCGTCAGAATCGAGTAGTGAAGCTCGAGCCGCACGAACGCCTCGTTCGGCAGCCCGTGCCTGGCTGGCGGCGCACCTTCGGCCGGCGCCGGCGGCTCAGGCTCCGCGCTTGCATGGCTCACCGACATGCTCGCGAGGCCAAAAGCGAAGAGAATCCGGACACGCTTCACGGCGGGGCGCTCCGCGAGCCGCCTGACGCTCGACTCCGTACTGTCGTCCATTCCAGAATAGGGTAATGATAGCAGGGAGACGGGGCATGTTGCCCGAAACCTCTCAGCCCATTCTCAGCCCTCGCATTCGCGATGGGTCGTGCAGTCGGCGCAACGGCAGCCTTCGGCGAAGGTGTTGCAATCACGGCGGATGCAGTGGTCGTCGATGAAGGCGGTCTTGTTCCTGGGGAGCAGCGTCGGTGGGCTCTTCCTACTGCCAGCCAACCGACGTCATGAGTTCAAGCACGGCCTCGGCCGTGTTCTGATGCGCGTACGGTGTTGGGTGCACATCGTCCGCGAAGGCGAACTGACTCGTGTCGCCGGCGATGAGGTTGGTCGCATTGCACACGATCGACGGACCGACGGGCGCGTCGGAAGGGTTGCTGAACGCGTTGTTTCCGCAGGCCGGACTTGTGACGTTGGTGTAGCCGAACGCAGCGGGATCCTCGGCGATGGCGGTGGATTCCGCGTAGTCGTCGAACAGCAGGACGCCATCAACACCCGAAAGGCCCGTCTCGAGAGCACCGTTGAAGGCATCGCTCAAGGCGGTGACGAGGCCCTGTGTGGCTTCGTCGAAACTGCGGCCAAAGGGCGTGACGTTGAGATTCGGAAGATTCCGTACCACCACGTAGCGTGCGCCTCTGTTGATCATGGAGACCTCGATGTACTCGACCAACTCCGCCCCTGCTTGGGCCATGGAGTCGACCGCTGCTTCAGTCCCGGCGGCGGTGGCGGCCTCGCCGCCCGCAGAGACGAGGACGATCACCTCCTGAGACCAACCTGCGACGAGCGCGGCACCCAGGGCATCCACGCCTCCGTCCCCGGCGAGGATGATAGCCTGGAGCTGCACAAACAAGTCGTTGGCCCCGGCGTTCACCGTGACGAGCTCGCGCCCAGTGTAGGTCCCGCCAATCTTTGCAATATGACGGTCGATCTGGTTTCGAAGCGAATCAGCGAGAAAGCCGAGATTGATGAGTCCAAGCTCCTGAAGGCCAACGCCATTGGGGCCCGTGCCGGTGAAGGTGACGCGGGCGCTACCCTGAGCGTAGTTGTCGCATTCGGGGAAGTCGGTCACCGGCGCTCCGGTCGTGCCGTCGTTCGGTAGCATGCCGGTGCGCGCCGCACACTGAGCCGGCGTGTTGAGCGAGTCACTGAGGAATTCGGTCCATACTCTAGGCGCCGCGCCATTGACCGTGAACTGTCCACCACCAAGATCTTCGATCGTGCCGACCTCGTACGTGCCAACATCGCTGAGGCTGTCTCCAAAGGAGACGACTGACTCGAATTGGACGGTGTCATCACTGCTGCCGCTGCCACCGCAGCCGATGATCAGCACCGCAACTACGATGCTGTTCGGGACGAGCTTCAAAGCACCCATGGAACGCCTCCTCCGAGTCGATGTGGTTGGCCCCGACTCCTTCGTTCTCCGGTCGGATACGGCATCCTATGTGTTGTGCGCCGGTTTCTCTAGCCCAAAGAAGACCCGACCCCGGGTCAGCACTGGAGACAGTTACCGCGAAACCGACCTCCAGAACCTCGCCGTCTTCGGCGTCGACTTCGTGCTCCGCAAGAACCACGCGCCCAGCAGTTCCAGGCGTCGCTGGGAACTGCGTTGAGGGACGGGAGGTCGCAAAGCGTCGAGCCAAGCGCCGAACGGGCTCTTTGACGCGTTTGACGCACTCATCGTACTGTGCGTCTTCGATGTCGACAAGCGCACGAGGTCACGACGGAACCAAGAGATGGGGTGTGTCCGAGCTCGTTGATCTCGAGGCCCAACTATTCGCCGACCGCGAGCAACCGGAGCCTGAGCTCCTGGCGCGAGACGAGGGCATCGTGCACGGGTCCGAGGACCTCTCTCGACACGCGGTTCTCGCCGCCTGGGTCCACGCAATGCGAAGAACGAGCAAAGACACGCTGCCAGGCCGGTCGCTCGCGCGCGCATACCGACAGGCGACGAGCCTTCTCGTCCTCGTATCGTTTCTCTTCGGGTCGGGCTCCGCGTCGGCCGTGCTTCGGTTCACTGGGGCGCAACCGGTCAACGTCCTCGTGGTTCTTGGTCTGTTCGTAGTTGGCCAATTGCTCGCCGTCGCCGTGACTATCGCTGCGTTTACGCTTGCGTCGTCGGCACCCGCGCTTTTCGAACATCGTCCGGTCGTCGTACTGATACGAGCCGGGATCGCATGGTTGTGGCAGCGCGGGCGCAAACGAGTCTCGGAGGGAGCTGCGGCCGACGCGCTCAACTGGATGCGGAAGCGGCGACCGCTTTACGCACGCATCGAGCGCCATCTCGTCTTCGGTTCGCTCCAACGGGCTGCCATCTCATTCAACCTAGGGGTGCTGGTGGCGTTCCTCACCACTGTGACGTTCACCGATCTCGCCTTCGGGTGGAGCACGACGCTGCGCATCGGCGCTCACGAGCTTCATCGTGCTTGCAGTCTGTTGGCAGCGCCCTGGGGGTCGTGGTGGGAGGAAGCGACGGTCAGCATGGATCTCGTGCGCGCAACACAGTACTCGCGATTGGAGGGGGCTTACGTCCATCCACCCGTGGCCCATCAGTTGGCCGATCCGTTCGTCTACGGTCAGTGGTGGCGATTCTTGGTCATCTCTATCGTGGTCTACGGCTTGGTGCCGCGGGTCGTGCTGCTCGCGGGCGATGCTTGGAAGGTGCGCCGTGCCTTCCGCATGCTTCCGCCAGCGACACCCGAGGTCCAGCGTCTACTTCTCCGATTGACGGGACAGTCGGTGCGGCGTCGCTACCGAGACGACCCCGCGGATATGTCGCGACTCGGAGAGGGGCATGCGCCGGTTCGGCAAGCGCCGCGACACTTCGACCAGCCGAACGGCTTGTGCACGCGATGGCGAGATGCCGACTTTGCCGCTTCGGTGCTCGAGGCGTTTCTACGTGAACGATATGGCCTCGGCATCGAGGGCGAGCTTGGAAACGCCGGGAGCCACGACTACGAAGATGATGAATCGTTTTTAGCGCGCGTCGCAGAGAGCGACTCTCCCGTGTTCGTGATCGCGGAGCCATGGGCAAACCCTGATCGTGCCTTTCGAAGGTTCGTCGCCCAACTGCGCGCCGCGGCCGGAGACGAGCGAGCGGTGATTGTGGTCCTGACCGAGAGTGACGGAGGGGACGGCGGTGCAATCTGGGCAGGTTACCTCTCGGAGATGGTCGATCCTCACCTTGCCCTCGATCGTACGGCCATGAGCGATGCGGAGAGGCAGTCATGAACGCGACGAACGACGTCGACTACCCCATTTTCGCGGTGGTGGGTCGTGTGAACAAGGGCAAGTCGAGCGTCATCGCGAGTCTCATCGAGAGCGATGCGATCAAGATCTCACCTCGCCCCGGAACGACCACCGAGTGCGTGCGCTATGAGGTCGAGCAGGACGGTCGGGTCCTCTTTTCGGTCGTCGACACCCCGGGTTTCGAGGACGCCCCCCGCGCACTTCATTGGCTTCAACGACGCGAGACCAGCGCCGCCGCTCGGGTCGACCAGGTTGAAGCCTTCGTCGACGAGTTCTCCGGTACCGACGACTTCGTCCAAGAGCGCGAGCTTCTCAAACCTGTCCTCGACGGAGCCGCGATCTTGTATGTGGTCAATGGCGAGGAGCCGTACCGAGAAAACTACGAAGCCGAGATGGAGATCCTTCGATTCACGGGACAGCCTGCGATGGCGTTGATCAACTGGAGCGAAGACAGTGCCCACGTCGACGATTGGCGCAAGGCCCTGAACCAGTACTTCAAATTGGTACGATCCTTCGACGCCCACACGGTGACGTGGAAAGAGAGGCGCCAACTTCTGGAGGCGTTCAGTGTGCTGGAGCCGCGCTGGCAGTCGTCCATTGAGGAGGCGCTGCGAGCTCTCGAAGCAGAGCGAGAGCGTCGCCTTCACGAAGTGGCCCACATCATCACGGATCTTCTGGTCGACTGCCTCACTTTTCACATGGTCGTCGTCCTTCCGCCGAAGACCGCACTTCGCTTCGAGCGGGAGAAACTCGAGTTGAGCTATCACGACAAGTTACGAGACAAAGAGACGCGGGCTCTCCGAGAGATCGGCAGGGTGTATCTACACAAGCTCGACGATTGGAGGCCTGAGAACCCGATCGTGTTCGAGCCCGATGACGATCTCTTCTCGGAAGAGACGTGGGACGTCATGGGTCTGCCTCCGAAAACTCTCCTCGCCGTGACGACACTCACCGGCGCCGTTGCAGGCGGATCGGTCGACGCCGCTGTTGGAATGGCCACCTTCCTGACGGGGACTGTCCTTGGCGGGCTCGGCGGCTTGGGCGTGGGCCTCTACCAACTGACCCAGCGATTCGCGAGCGCGAGCAATCTTGGTGAGCAGGCGAAGACGCTGATCAAGTCCCCCCGCGATGGGCAGCGGATTCGCGTCGGGCCCCACCCTGCCGTGAACTTCCCCTTCGTTCTGCTCGGTCGAGCCCTCGACCATTGTCGCCGAGTGCAGGCGTGGGCTCACGCACGGCGCGAGCTGCCACCTCCCAAGGAGTCGCCCAGTGTACTGAGCTCCATGAGTGCGGCGGAGGGTCGGAAGCTAGAGAGCATCTTTCGCAAGATTCGAAAGAAGTACCGGAACGTTCCGCCTGAGCTCCGTGCTGAGCTCCAACGGTCCGTGAGCGCGCTCTTACAATAGTTGGACGAGCCGCCGAATGAGGCTGGGGTTAGTCTACTTCGAATACCACTCGTTCGATCGTCCCCTCGGCCATGCGCTCGGCCGCGATCAGGTCGTCGATCTTTAGGCCAAGAAAGCTGTACGTGTACCGGAGCTTGCCGCCTTGGACGTAGAGGGAGAAGCCCCCAAGGAAGCTCGAGTTGGCCACGATCACGCCGTCGGCGCCGTAGCAGAGCGAGAAGATGCACCAGTTGCGCTCGACCTCGAGATCCGCCGAGGCCACGAGACGACCATCGGGTTCCGCGTACCGCCCAGGTGTGACGCGACCTGCTTTCCCCACTGGAACGGGGTACTGCCCGCCCACGCCCAGCCGGCGGAGTAGTGAGGGTCGGTGCGCGGTCCTCCCCAGACCTTCATCCCGCCGTCGGCCTCGATGGCCTCGAGCTGCTGTGCGATCGTGAGCGGAATTCCGTTCAGCACGGTCATCTCGTTGAAGGATCCGGAGATGGCGCCCTCCAAGCTCACTCCGTTGTCTCCGTAGATGTAGACGACGAGGGTGTCGTCCGAGAGCCCCATCGCCTCGAGGCTTCCGAGAACGCGACCCACTTCATGGTCGGTGCACTCCTCAAACCCTGCGTAGACCTCCATCTGCCGGGCGAAGAGTTTCCTTTCCTCGGCGCAAAGCGAATCCCAAGCGGGAATCGCATCAGGGCGCGGCGTTAGCGTGGCGTCCTCGGGAATCACGCCGAGCCGCTTCTGACGCGCGAACGTCGCCTCCCGCAGTGCGTCCCAGCCCTCATCGAATTGCCCCTTGTACTTGTCGGACCACTCCTTGGCGACGTGGTGCGGCACGTGACTCGCACCGGTCGCCAACTAGAGGAAGAACGGCTGGTCGGGCGACTGCGACTGCTGACCGCGCAGCCAATGGATCGCGCGGTCGTGTGATGTTAGGGATCAAGCCGGACGTTCTTCACTAGGATAATTTCTCCCGTAGGGCTTCATACGGCGTTTTGCCGCCGTGCTGCCCGAGGTCTGCCTGACAAGCGCGAATCGTACCGAGGATCGCCCGCTCCTGCCCTTCCCCTGGCTTGTCGAGCTGAGCGACTTGCGTGAACGAGGTCAAGGACTCGCTCGCCTCGCGAAGTCTCCGGAGGCTCTCCTGTTTCTCTCCCACGTTGCTGGACACGAGATAGGCAAGGCTCGCCTGCACGCCATCGGCCGTTGAGCCCCTGACGTTCAGTATCAAGTCCAACGCCGGTGAGTGGAGCGCCTGGATTTCATCGACCGCCGTCGAGATGCGCTGCACCAGCAGGGCACTTATGGCGACCGCGACGACGCCCACCATCAGAAAACCCAATACGACTCGGCTGTCGGGTTTCATATCTCGGCGGCGTCGGTGATGAGCTGCATTGCAGAGGGATCCTACCGACATCGGCGGAGCCGAAGCGAGCTTTCGGCGATTCCTGCTGTGTCGTCATGCTTGAGAACCCCGACGGCTCGAGGTCATGCGCAGAGGGCGAGCGCCTCGTCGATACACGTCTGTGTCATGTCCGAGGGGACCTGGTCGCACTGGGCTGCCGCTTCTTCGCACGCCGGCTTCATGGCCGGATTGGGACAACTAGCGCAGTCGTCTGCCGCTGCGTCTCCGCATCCGGCAAGGAAGGCGATCGTCACAGCCAAGGCCATCAAGCGCCACCGCCAAGCTCTGATCTTTCGACGGGTCGTCACGCTTGCCCTCCTCCGCGATTGCCAGAAAAGACCTTCGCAGATACGCGATGATGCCGTCAAGCAAGTACTTGCGCGCTCGCCGTTTGCGGGTGAGCCGCGGTGGCTGAGCACACGGCTTGGTGAACGAAGAACAGCTTGTTCCGGACCGGCCCGGAAACGTCGAAGGGGTACGCGTCGGCAAGCCCCATGCTTCGATTCAGACCGTTGAGTGCAAGCGCGAGATGGCTCCACTCGTCGATCACCTTCGCAAACGCGTCCGGGTCCCGGGCGTCATAGCCCGAGCGGCTTGCCAGCCGATACGCGTGGGCCGTATCAAGGGAATCCACGATGTGTAGGTAGTGCGCCCATGTCTCCGCCCAGTCCTCCCAAGGGTGCGAGCTTGCGTACGCAGTCACGAAGTTGCCCCTCCAGTTCTTCCGGGGCTCTTCATAGTACCGACGCAGCGCCTCCGAATAATCCGCCCTTTCGTCGCCGAACACGACGCGAAACGGTTGCAAGAGTCGCGAACTGCGAACAATCAGGTCCCAGTAGTGGTGGCCGATCTCGTGCCGAAAGTGTCCGAGCGGCGTTCGATAAGCCTCCGCCAACTCCAAACGGGTCTCCTCACGTGCGACGGAATCCGCCTCCGAGAGATTCAATGTGATCAGTCCATTAGAGTGGCCCGTCATGGCGCGCTCCGAGGGCGTGTCTTGCCTGATGTCGAAGCGAAGAGGGGGAGAGGAATTCGCGTTCGTGGGCAGCCCCAAGCGGTTGAGCGAATAGAGAAGGCGGCGCTTCGCGGTCTCCATCGTGGCCCAAAGCGCGCGGTTCTCTGGCTGCGAAAGGTCTGGAACGACGCGGTTGAGCTTACATGCCTGACACAAGGAACCCTGTTCTCCTCGAGGAACCAACCAGTTGCATACGCCCTCGTCGAAGTAGTTGCTGCACTTCCTGTAGACGACGCCATCGCAAAGCGCCCTGAAACCCTGCGGAAGGGCGGATTCGATGGCGGTCATGTCCCCGGTCCACGGGACGAACGCGAGCTCGCGCCCACACGTGATGCAGCGCGTGTTCTCGAAGAACACCGTCGCGCCGCAGTGACATCGAAAGGATTCCATCAGGGGGTCATCATACGATGCCGAATGCTTCCGTCGCACCCGCCATTTTTCGGACGTAACCTTTCCTGGTGAAACTCGAGGTGGCAGGACGCCGTCTCGAATGGGCCGATCGCCGACGCTGCATTTCTCTATCGAAGCAAAGACGGGGCGCCCGACGGCGGTTCGGCGAAGCACGCCAATCTGGGTGAGGTCGGGCACCACAGCCCGTCCAAAGTCACTCCGTGAGCGGTTCCAGACTCGAACCCAGCGCCCAGAGGAAACAGAAATCCCGAAAGGCACTCATCGCGCCCCGCGGTCCGCGTTGCTCGTGAGCTCGAAGCGCGCGGCCGGCAGGAAGAGAACCTCTTCCCCTCGCCGGGATACCCAGGCGATGCGAAAGCCGGCGCGCCGAAGCCTCGCGACGATGTCCTGAGTGTCAGCCTTCGAGTAGGAGGCGAAGCGGTGGTGGAACTCGACGAGCAGTTGCGGTTGCTGCTCCTCCAAGATCTGCATCGTCTTGTCGTCTCGGAGCACTTCGTATTCCGAGCCCTCGATATCCATTTTCAGCATGTCGAATCGGGTCACGCCAGTCTCGCGCATGCTGGTGTGCAGGCTCCAAAGGCTGACCTCGACGGGCTCGTCTCGCAGATGGCTGGAACGGGAAGTGCTGCCCGAAACGTACCGCGGATTCCTGGGAAGATAGAATGTACGGGTCTCGTCCTTGGCGCCGAGCCCCGACGGGTAAACCCTGAGCCTGTCGCTGGCGAACGGCTCCACGTACGCGAGCGCTTTCGGCGTAGGGTCGAATGCGTGCACCGTACACGAGTACTTGGCGATGATTGCCTCGTCGAATGTGATGTCCTCTCCGATGCCGAACGACAGAACCACGCTATCCGCGCTCAAGCTGTCGGCGACAATGGACCAGCCCCCGTAGGCGCTGCCGTGGAACTCGAGGGGGACCTGGACGTCGGTGTAGATGTCCGTACCACGCGTGCGCCACCACCTTTGCACCATGTTAAGCATTCCGGCCTCTCTAGCAGTTTCTCCGGTTGAGAAGTAGCCTCACGAGCCGCCAGCTGGCCAGCCAGCCATTTGGAAGAAAGCGTCCATTGCGCGTGCCCAGCGCTCCATGGCTACTTCGGCCGTAGCATTCGCGAGTATCCACTGGCGAGGTGCGTACGATCGGGTGTCGAGCGACTGGAGGAAGGCGCCGAGCTCGTCGTGCAGATACCGAGCGTCCGAAAAAGCACGTTTGGCGGAGATGACGCGAACGTCCTGTGGTCGTCCGGGGTCGCGCATCAGGCCTACGTCGGTGAACATGCACGGCAGATTCATCGCCATCGCTTCGTTGCAGACGATGCTGTTGCCCTCGTACGAGCTCAGATGGATGAAGGCGCGTGCCTTACGCATGCGGTCCGGAACCGCCTCTGGCTTGCAAGCGAGTGGCTCGAACGTCCAATCCGGGTATGAGTCTCGAAGCCTGGGAAGAAGATGCTGGCCCTTGTGACGTGTTCGCCCGTCGTGGAGGATCAAGCGCGATCCATCGTTGTCGAGAGCGCCGTCGAAACGCTCGACATCGATCGGATGGTAAATGACCTCTTCGGTGCGGGTACCAAACGATTCGGAAAACGCGTTCGCGATCCACTCCGCGCAAGCGACCCACAGGGTATTGGGGCGGCGGGAAGCCAGCCACTGCTCAGTGGCCATCACGAGGTGGCCTGGCGACTTGGTGACCCATGCCTTCTCGGCGGCGAAGCCGTGCTGGAACCCGATGACCGGGACATCCTTCGGCCAATCCCGCACACGCTGGTTGTCGCAAATGACTGGGATGCGCTCGCGACGAACACGGTTGAAATCGCGATCGCGCGGGGTCATGAACTCGACCCGTTGAAACGAGAGCGTCAGGTTACGCGCAAAAGTCTCCACACCACCGGTTGTTGACCTCGGGTCCTTGTCACCGTAATGCACGACCGTGAAGGGTAGCTTGTTCATACGAGCGCGTCGTCCGAGCAGGCGAGGTCGGTTGCTTAGCCTCCGCCCCGAAGAAGTTCAATCCGACGTAGGCGCGCACCGCTAATCTCCCGTGGCCAAGTCCGTCGAAGCATACCGCGCTGGAATCCTCGTGTATGGGCAGTTCGCGGCCAAACTCGCCGAAGTGCTGGTCCCCATCGTCGTGGCTCGACTGGTCTCGAAAACAGACTTCGGGATTCTGGGTGAGGTACTACTGATCTACAGTACCGCCGCCGTGGTGCTCACGGTCAACCTGCCGGCCGTCTTGTCGTACTATTTGCCAAAACGGCCCGACGAGGAACGGTACGCGATCACACGCCGCGCGCTGAACGTGATGCTCGGGATCGCGGCGGTGTGCTCCGTTGCTTTTATCGCAACCGGTTTGCTCGCCGGCTCGGACGGGGAAGGCATGCTCGGGCATTTGTGGGCCGTCGCGCTGTATCCGTTGGGAGACATCCCTTCGCGTCTTCTGCCGAACCTGTTGATCGTCGAGAACCGCCCCAGAGCAGCCGGTGTGGCCGGCGCGGTGCGGGCTGTCGCACTTTTGGTCGCCGTACTCGTTCCCCTGGCGCTAGGCTACGACATTCGGGTCGCGTTCCTTTCGTTGAGTGTCGTTGGGTTGCTCTTGGGCGTCGGGACATGGTGGGTCGTTCACCGCATCTACCGTGGAACCCCCGCGTCGGCCTCTCCAATCAGCACTCGGGAAATGATCTCGTTTGCGCTCCCGCTCGGCGCTCAGGAAATCGTCGCGAACTTGAACAATCATGTCGACAAGTATCTCATCCTGTTCTTCTTCAGTGAGGCCGTTTACGCGGAGTATCAGGCGGGCAGTTGGCAAGTCCCCTTGATTCCCAGTATCGCCTACGCGGTCGGCGTCGCCTACGCACCCACGTTCGCCATCCTGTACAAGGAGGGTAAGAAGGTTGCGGCAATTGAAACGTGGCGGCGCCAGGCGCTCGGCAGCATGCTCATCGTTGTCCCCCTTGCCGCGGTCTTCGTAGTCTCAGCGGAAGAGATCATCGCGCTGCTGTTCCCGGCAGGGTACGCGCCAGCGGCAAACGTGCTTCGCATCTACTCCATTCTGAGCATGGGACGCATCACCGCGTTCGGCACGATCATCGTCGCGGCGGGCCGTCCAAATCTCGTGCTGCGGGCCAGCGCGGTTGCCTTGTTCGCAAACGTCGTCATCAGCACGCCGCTGGTCATGACTGTGGGTTTCCTGGGGCCGGCCCTCGGCACGCTGCTCGCGTTCATTCCGCAAGTGGCCACGTACATGTATTTCATGTCGATCTGCTCGGACGTTTCGATGCGGCGAACATTCCCAATGAAGGGCTATCTGCGGACCTTGGCCGTCTGTGCTCCGGGCTGCGCCGCCGCAGTCGCAATCAAGCTCAACTGCGATTGGAGCGCGCCTGCTTTGCTTGCTGCTGAAGCGGCGACGGTCGTCCTGTCATTTGCAGTGCTCGGCACTCTCACGCGACGAATCCTCGGCGACGACTGGCGCTTCGTCACCGACTGGTTGACCCTACGCAGCCTGTCTCGCGCGGGCGGTCATTCGTAGTATTCGCGGCCAAGGTGCGTAATCAGCTCTTCGCCCCGCATCCAACGCAAAGTGTTCTTGAGCTTGCCGAGTTGCACGAAGAGATTGTTCTCAGGATAGAGGCCAGCCGGCGTGATCGGGCTCTTGTAGTAGAACGATAGCCACTCCTGAACTCCGTTGAGCCCAGCGCGATGTGAGAGATCCATCAAGAGCGCCAGGTCCAACACCAAAGGCGCCGCCAGAATCGAATCGCGACAGAGGAAGTCGACTTTGATCTGCATCGGGTAGCCGAGCCAACCGAAGATGTCGATGTTGTCCCAGCCCTCTTTCTGGTCTCCGCGCGGCGGGTAATAGTTGATGCGTACCTTATGGTACATGTCACCGTAGAGCTCGGGATGGAACTCTGGTTGCAGAATGGTCTCGAGAACACCGAGCTTGCTGACCTCTTTGGATTTGAAGCTCTCTGGGTCGTCGAGAACCTCGCCGTCGCGATTGCCGAGGATATTGGTCGAAAACCACCCGCGAATGCCGAGCACTCGCGCACTGAGTCCGGGCGCAAGGATGGTCTTCATCAGGGTCTGACCCGTCTTGAAGTCCTTGCCGGAGATCGGTGTGCGTGTTTCGCGCGAAAGCTCCATCATCGCCGGAACGTCACCGGTGGTGAGATGCGGGGCCCCGTTCGCATAGCTCACCTCTTCGCGTAGGCAGGCGTACGCATACACCTGGGATGGGCTGATCGCCGGATCGGAGCGTCGCAGGCCTTCCTCGAACGCACCCAGGGACGAGTGGACTTCCGTCGGTTCCCGGTGGACTTCCGTCGAGCCACACCAGACGGCAACGCAGCGATCCAGGCCATTCTCTCTTTTGAATCGGCGGATGTCCTCGCGGACCGCGTCGGCGAGCTCCATTTTGTCTTGGCTGGCCTTGACGTTTTCACCGCGGAGACGCTTGACGAACTCAGGGAAGAACACCGACTCCATCGGCTTGATCGCCGAGAGCTCATCCTTTACGGCGTCCCGGTGCTCTTTGGTAAGAACGTCGGCGTTGACCGCCGCCTCGTACGCGTTGTCTCGGAAGAGATCCCATCCTCCGAAGACCAGGTCCTTCATGTCGGAGAGCGATACGAAGTCACGAATCAGAGGACTCCGCGCCTCGGTCCGCTTGCCGAGCCGGATCGTCCCCATCTGCGTCAGCGAGCCGATCGGTTGGGCCAAGCCCCTGCGTGCCAGAAGGGTCCCCGCGATGAACGTGGTAGCCACCGCGCCCATCCCAGGAAGAAGCACGCCGAGTTTGCCTTTGGCGGGTTTGATTTGAGGCCGTGTCACTTTTGTCTACTCCTATCGTGGTGCACGCTGTGCGCAGAAGGCGGTATATCACGCCGACTCCGCACGTCGCTCCCGGGGAATGCATCCTGGCCCTCACATATTCCCGGCGATCATTGGTAAATCCACTTTCCGGTCGAGATTCCGGTGACGAGCCACTTCATGGTGTCTAGCGTGCATGCGGACGCAGACCACGGTTCCTTCTCGACTGCGGCCGGGTCTCTTGCCAAACATTCTTCCGCGAATGCTTCGATCTGTGCGGCTCGACTGTCCCATGTGAGCCCCGCTGCCTGTTCTCGACCCGCCTGTCCCAGTCGCTCGAGCAGGTTCGTGTCGCTCAGAAGGACGCTGAGTTGGTGTTCGGCCTCTGACACATCGCCCGAAGAAACCAACCACGCATTCCGATCGTGCTCGAGAATCTCTGCCGTATCGGGATTGGCTCCGGCGAAGATCGCGCGCCCGGCAGCGAGGTACAAGAATATCTTGAGTGGCAAGACGGTATTGCCCGATTGCCGGAGTGGGGCGGACGACGGAGGGATCGTCAGAACGTCCGATGCATAGAGATAGGGCGAGATCGATGAAGAGGTTTGCCAAGGCACGACGCGTACGTTGTCCTTGGCTTCGGCCTCGATTTCGATCGGGCCGCGCCCAGTCGATCCTACGAGAACGAACAGCACCTCTGGCATCCGTCCGGCAAGATCGAGGACTACGTCGAGCCCCTTCCTTTCATTCATGCGGCCGGCGTAGGTAACGATCGGCCTATGCTGAGGGAAGTCGAGTAGCGCACGTGCTTGTTGCTTCGAGAGGACGGGGTTCATTCTGCTGGGATCGAAACCGCTGTGAACGACCCGAAGCTTTGCCTCAGGGACCCCAAGCCTCCGATACGCCTGATAGGCATAGGCGGAGTGCACAGCCAAACCCAAGAACCTCGGGTGGGTCATGAAGCGCCGAAATATTGGTTGAAGCGGGGGGAACTGATCGCCCCACGGGCGGTAGTGGTCCATGAGCACCCGCTGGCCACACTGCAGCGCACGCATCACGACGATCGGGTTTCGCGCGTCGATGAAGTCCGCATCGGCAAATGCAGGATGCTCGGGGAAATGCATCGCATGATAGACGTGCTGGAGCGCGATGTTCTTGGTGAAGCTCGGCACGGGCGTGATTCGCAACGGCGCGTCAATCCCGTAGTAGTCGAGCACCTCGCGCTCGAACCCAGGGTCAAGATCAGTTGGCGCGGGAACTGAAACGATCGCGTCGTGTCCGCGCCGAGTGAGCGCCGCAGCCGTGTTGAAGATGGACTCTGCATCTGCTTCTGTCGTCGGCAGCAGGTTCTCGTAACTAAACAGAATGCGGCGCGGCACGGCGGCGAGCTGGCTCATGGACTCCCCTCCCGCCGGCTGAGCATGATCATGGCGGCTGGCATAGTCAGCACCGCAGCCATCAAACAGGTGACCTCACTGATCGCCATGGCGAGACCGAATGAGTTCATCGCCAGATTTGCGCTCACATAGAGCGACGTATATCCCACAATCGTGGTCAGCGAGCACAGGACGACAGCGCCGCCAGACAGGCGCACGGCCGATAGGATGGCGTCTCGGTTCCCGGCTTGCACCTCGAGACGGTGACGCCTCAGTACATTGATCGAATAGTCGACGCCGTTGCCAAAGGTGATCGGGAAAGCGACGAAGTTCAGAAAGTTCAGCTTCATGCCGAGGCCAGCCATAGCGCCAGCCATCCAGAGAATGCCCAGGAGCAATGCCATGATCGAAAACAGGCTGTCACGTCGGCTACGAAACGAGATCAGCACCAGTACAACGGTCGCGAAGAAAGCCGCACCGATAGCCTTGGGCATGTCGTTGTACACGGCGCTGATCATGTCCGCGAAAACCGGCGCTCGACCAGCTAGAGGAGGCCGAGTCCCATCGGGCATGCGAAGCGTCCTGAGCCCCTCAGCCCACCGAACCAGGTAACGCCCGTCCCAAATCGAAGCCTCCTCGGCCTCCTCGACCACCATGATTCGCCCGCGCGTGCCGTCCTTTTCTGCGAAACGCCGCGCCACTTCATCGGGAAGGTCGCCGAGACTGGGCACGTCGATCTTCTCTGGCGGAATGTTGTCGTCGATCTTCCGCAGGGTATCTTCATCTTCGACGTGCTCACGAATATCGATGGAGATCTCGCGAATTTCGCGCAGGAGGGCCAGCTTTTCGGGGGCGTCCTGAGGCAAGAACTCGAACAAGGTATGGTGTCCCGCGTGGATCGATGGGGGCATTGCATCGAGTTGCTCTTCGATGACCGGCACGTCGTCAACGCTGTCGAGCAATACAGCGATCCCTCGTCCTTGTTCGTGAGAGGCCAGGATGTCGTTCACCCGCCCCTGTACGCTACGCGCCTCAGAGTTGCTCTCCTCGCGAACGGATCGAAGTTTGCTGAAATCGTATTCGAAGGGATCGTGGATGATGGCGTAGGTGACCAACACGATGGAGAGAAGCGAGAGCACGAGCGAAACCGCCATGACACCTCGCGGCGCTCGTTTGGCAATGGCAGCGAAGACGTCGGCGTAGTGTCCCCCTCGTCCCTTTCTTTCCTTACCCACAGGGAACGGACGAAAGCGTTCGTACGCGGCCACGGCTGCTGGGAGCACGGCGATTGCCGACACCCAGCAAAGGATCATGCCGACGCCCCCAATGATCCCAAAGTCACGAAAGCCGCGGAAGTCGGTGATCATGAGCGAGCCGTAAGCCAGAGCTGCCGCCCCAGAGGCGATCATCGTGGCGAGCCAAGTGGTCTGGTGTGCTGTGAGGACGGCGTCATGCACGCCGGAGCCCCGCCGTCGCTCTTCGAAATAGCGTGAAAGCCAGATGATGTTGGGGTTCACACCGTTCCCGATGATGATGCTTCCCAAGAATGCGGTGGACGTATTGAGCGAATCCACGGTGATGTCTGCAACGGCGAAGCTCACCAGCACGGGCGGCACGAGCCCAGCGCCCAACAAGACGATAGCCCGTGGACGCCCGAAAAAGAGAACGACGAGCAGGAGGACGATTGTCACGGTGAGCGTCGTTGCCAAGACGAGCTCGCGCGCGATCGCCTGCTGCTCTTCCTCGGCCATGATGACATCGCCGGACAACGTCAGTCTGAGGTCCGGCGCATACGAGGTTGGGTTCAGCCCGTCGATCTCGGCCTGCACACGGTCGATGATGCGCCCAGCGGTATTGGGATCGCTTCCGACTTCGGAACGAATGAAAATCGCGATCAGGTCACCGTCCTCGTGTTGGTAATAGCCGTCGGGGAACTTTTCGGATCTCTCCTCTCCGCGTTCGCTTTCCGTCTCGAGCTCGTCCAAGATGTCGTCGAGGCTTTCCCGTTCGTCTTCCTCTAGTAGGTCGACCCACAACGGGTTGTTTTTGAGCCGTTCTCTATCGTGGCGGTCTTCGAGGGCGTCCCGCAGGCGCTCCAAGAGGTCGAGCGAAGCGTAAAGGTGCTTGTGCTCCCGTATGAACTCATCGTATGCGCCGATGTTCCAATCGATGACGCCGATTTCATCAGGGGGAAGCTCTTCGAGCCGCTTCACGAGGTCCCCGACGAAGCGCCGCATCGCATCCACGTCCTTTGAGGGTGACTGCACCGCAACCGTCAGCACCGACAGGCCTCGAACGCGATCGCGCACTTTCTCGAGGTCCTGGACGCTCGGGTAGCTCTCCGGAAGGAGGGCAATGAAACGGCTGTCGAGACCGAGATTACGGATGAAAGCCAGAGAGCCCGCAGAGATCACCGCCGCGAGGAGCAGGATCGCAAACGGTCGGCGAGTCTGCAGATTGGCTAGCTTCTCGAGGAGCTTGCTCACCTAGTCCACCCCGGAGACGCCATCCAAGTCCTCACCAAGCGCGGCAATCAGGCGTTCCGCCTCGGCGTGGGACTCTGGGGTGTCGACGTCGATCCAGGTTGCGTCCCCGACGTCGGCTGCCTTCATTCGACCCTCCGCCGCCAGCGCTGCGACCCCCTCTGAAAGGGAGCAGCCCTCGGGACCGTTGACGCGGTCCAGCGCTTCGATGAGGGCCGGCGTGATCAAGAAAAGGCCTGTGTCTAGGGCGTTGTAGTCGTCGAGCTCTTTTCCAATTCTCAGGATGCAGTCGCCGCGGACCTGGACTTTTGTCGCGTCGTCCAAGTCGAAGCAGGCACCGATCCGACCATCGACACCGAGCACGGACTCTTGCTCCGCCAGCGGATACGAAGCCACCGACTTCAGCAGTCGCGACGACCACAAATGATCGCTCATCAAGAGCAGCGTTGGCCCCGTGACGAAGTCACGCGCCTTCAACACGGAGGTACCGTTGGGCTTCTCGTACTCCTCGTTAGAGAAGAACGAAAGCTTCGCGTGGTGCTCGTAGTCTGAGAGACCGGCCCTCAAGTCTTCACCGCGGTAACCGATGACGATGCCGATCTCACGAACTCCCCCGTTCTCGAGCGCCCTGATGATGCGAACGATGAGAGGCACGCCTGCGACCTCGCGTAGTGGCTTGGGCACGGGGCGCCCATCGGCAAGTCGACTCCCGAGGCCGGCGGCAAGGATCAGCGCGCGGTCCCGTGGGGCTGGCGCAAGCATCACTGCGACTGACTCAATAGGAGGGTAGACACGATACAGCTATTTTTTCACACCTGTGAACCCGCGCCACGGTGATGTTGCAAAACTTTCACGTCGCGGCGGGGTGCCGGGCGCCGCCCAGGGGGATCGCGCCCACGCCACTAAGCTCTTCGATAGTCCTGCGTGTCGCATGGCGTTGCCAGATGGCCGCCACCAAAAAGATGCCGTTCATCAGGAAGACTCGGATGAAAAGGTAGATGTCCAGTCGGTTGAACATGGCGCATATCGCCATCAGGTAACTGTGCGGCGCCAATGACACGAGTGCCCAAAGGCGCATGGGCCAAACGTTAAATTTCCTATAGATTTCGCACGTTTTCTCATCGCTTTCGAGTAACTGGCTCAGTTGCCACGCATCGGGGTTGAGCCAGTGGACCAACCTCTTCTGCCGCATCAAGTGCGGTACCAGTATGTACTCCATCGCCATCTGAATGATGGGGCCCTCGTGGCGAGCGGATTGGACGGCCTCGCCGATCTCATCGGCGCTCTGGCCTTCGCCGCCCTGGTCTGGCCGGGTCCCCCGCAGATACGACTCCTTGTAGAAATCATAGGTGGCCAGGTGCACTATGGTGAGGCCAAGAGCGGGGACCATCAGCGCAAGATAGTAAGGATTATGGGAGGTTACCCAGATGTGATAGAAAGCTGGGAACACGGTGAAGACCGCGACCAAGGCATCGGCCGACCCGTCCAAGGCGCGCCCGAATTCCGATTGCAGATCCTTGGCGCGAGCCAGAATGCCGTCCGCGCCGTCCAAAATCGCGGCGGTCCACAGGCAAGCACCTCCGGCGAACATCGCGGCCGGCGTGCCCCAAACAAAGGCACAACCGGCGATAAAACCTATAATCACGGTCGATAGCGTGATCATGTTCGGGGTGATGCGCGTCCTGAAAATCGCCCTTACGAACAGATACGCGAGTGGTCGGTGCACATATCGGTTCACCGGATCCTCGACGTCGTTCGATTTCACGACGCTGCTGAAGGGAGGCAAAGGAGCCATCTGGATTCCCATACGCGCGAATGTTGCAAGAATTACGCCAATTTCGCGAGATTGATCACAATCTGACACAAAGAGGGGTGTGATGGCATCTGCCCTGCTAAGGAACCAGTCGAATGCGGCATCACGCTCTACAGGACCTCCGGCGGGCCCTTCCTCCGCACCCTCTCAAAACGCTTGGGCGTGCGGTCAACGCCATACTGCGACCCGAATCACCCCTCCTCGCGCAGCTCGTGGTCATTCGAAGGTGCAACCTGAGCTGCGGCTACTGCAACGAATACGACGACTATTCACCGCCCATCCCTGTCGATGAGCTCATCGCGCGGGTCGACCGTTTGGCCGACCTCGGCTGTTTGGTTCTGACACTGACGGGGGGCGAGCCCTTCATGCATCCGAACTTGGACGAGGTCGTCGCCCACGCTGTCTCCCGCGGCATGGTGGTGACGTCGATCTCCAACGCGTACCCGATCACGCGAGGCTGGATCGAGCGCATGAACGATGCGGGCCTTTCGCTGCTGCAGGTCTCCGTCGACAATATCGAGCCCAACGATGTTTCACAGAAGTCTTGGTCGAAAATCAAGAAGCGGCTTCTGCTGCTGCAAGAGCACGCGAAGTTCAAGCTCAACATCAACGCGGTACTCGGATCGTCTCCACCGGACCAAACTCGCCACCTGATCGACGAGATTCGCTCTCTGGGGTTCTACATGACAGTGGGTCTCTTGCATGACCAACAAGGGCAGATCGATCCGGGGCTGATCGGCGACATCCTTCCCGAGTTTTATGAGGAGATGCGAGCGCTCTGCAACAAGAGCTTCTTTCATCAGTTCGGAGAAGGTTGGGAACAAAAGATGCTGAAAGGGGGAACCGCTCCGTGGCGCTGCCGGGCTGGCGCACGCTACCTCTACATCGATGAGCTCGGCAAGGTGGCCTACTGCAGCCAGCGCCGAACCGAGCCGGACATTTCCCTGCTGGATTATACGCGCGACGATCTCAAACGGGAGTATGACCGTCCCAAGGGGTGCGAAGATAGCTGCACCATCGCTTGCGTACGACGCGCGTCGAGTCTAGACGAATGGCGCCCCCAACGGGGCCCCGTGGCATCCCCCAAAGTGTCGCTACCCAGGGCATAGCCTCCCGGGAACAAATACGCGTTGCGGTTCGACGAAGCAGGTCAACCTGGAACAGGTCGCCGCGCCAGCTCGCCGAAGAGGGAGCGGATCTGCCTGAGCTTGACCATGCGAGGCACACCCGACCCGGCGCTCCCATCAGCTTACCCAAGAGGCCCTTGGCCGTGCCCTCCGCGATCAGGTCCGTGGATAGGAGCGTGCGACCTCCCTGGACGGGAACGTCAAAGACGACCTCTTCGTACCGCAACGCGGGGACCACATGGGGATGAACGTCCAAGCCGGGAAGCACTTCGTCGAGGCCTGCATCCACCCGAACGTCGCGCTCCCTCAGCTTCGCGCGCGATTCGGGTTCCGCCACGATGGGCACCGCGGGGTATCGGTCGCGGGGTGAGGTCGCGTCGAAGGCCGCTAGCGCTCGACGGCGACGCCCTTCCAAAAGGCGACGTGGCCCTTGATATTGTCGGCGGCTTGTTTCGTCTCCGGATAGAACCAGGCCGCGTTCTCGTTGCGCCGGCCGTCGACGACCACGTGGTAATAGTTGGCGGTGCCCTTCCAGGGACACACGCTGCGATGCTCGCTCGGCTCGAAGAACTCTTTCGAGAGGGTGGCAGGTGGGAAGTAGACGTTCCCCTCGACGACCTCGAAGTCGTCTGACTCTGCGAGCACTTGCCCTTGCCATATCGCCTTCGCCATGATCCCTCCTGTTCGGCGAAATCTAAGGCGGTCCAATGGCTTGTCGAGCCCCGTCGACCTAGTCGAAGAAGCAGCCGCCGCCGGGCTGGAGGGCGACATCATAACAGCGCCAACCCCGAGACAACCCCACCGTGGTTGGCGCGGAACCGCTTTCGACGGCGCAGACCTGCGGTACAGGGATCCGGCCTCGCACGTCAAGGTCCTACGGCGCGCCGACCTCGTCGCAGGTGATGAACGCCTGCGTGAAGAAGCCTTCCTCCACGGGGATGCGGATGGTGTCGTCGGTGGACCCTGGCCAAGCCGATACCACCACGCAGTTGCTCGCGGTTCCCCCAAGAGTGACTTCGTAGACGCCCTGAGTCATCTCCACGTACCCACCCGCGCCGTCGGGTTCGGTCGTGGCGTCGATGTCGAAGCTCGGGAAGCCGTTCTCATCGAGGTAGTAGGGCGTCTGCTCGTCTGTCGCGAACGTGATCCCGGCGATTCCGTTGTCCTCCTGGCGAAGCGGTGCGGTCAGTGCCGAAATCGCGATCACCCCTCCTTCGAGCGGATAGGGTGTCCCCAGAACACCCGCTAGCAGCGTCACCGTCTGATCGTCGAGCACGGCGGTGCGGAGGTCGTCGACGTCGTCCTCGGTCGTGTACTGCGGTGAGAGGGTGGGAGAGTACCCTTCCTTGATCACGGTCAGCGCGACCTCGCTACTCGCGGGCAGGGTCATCGTCACCCAGCCATCCGCATCCGTCGTCTCGCAGCTGGTCGTATCGAGGATACACACTTCCGCATCCGCAAGAGGCACGTCGGCCATGCCGGGGGTGAAGGTGATCACCTCCATCCGGAACTCGACCGTCTGCGGCTCGGTAGCGCTGTCGCTGTCCCCGCATCCGATCGCGAAGCAAGCCGTGGCGATGATGAGTGCTTTGGTATCCATACCGTCCCTCTCTTTCGAGATGGACCGTAGTGCGCGGCTCGCGCCGCGCTCTATACGTAATTGTCAACCCGCCCGGGTGGTTGCGCCGTCGTGGTACCTTGGCCAGGCGCAATGGGACGCCCCCACCGTGGTTGGCGTTGCCGTGCCTCGCGGGTCGGATTCCCGTGTCATTTCCGTCATGGTGCCCGCCGGCGGTTCGGCGAAGCACGCCAACCTGGGTCAGGTCG
>CAVWBW010000018.1:0-9151 GCA_963753395.1 uncultured delta proteobacterium
CCACGGGGGTTTGAACCCCGGTTACTGGCGTGAAAGGCCAGGGTCCTGGGCCACTAGACGATGGGGACAATAAGCAAGTGAGGCTTGCGCCTCGGGGTGGGCCGTCAGGGACTCGAACCCTGGACCGTCGGATTAAAAGTCCGCTGCTCTACCAACTGAGCTAACAGCCCAACGTAAGGCCCGGGGCTGTTTAACACGCGCCTTTGACCGGTCAAGCGCGAGCTGCCGTTCGCCGTGGCCCCGTGAAAATCGGTCGATTTTGAGGCCCGGTCCGCTTTTCGACGCTCGCCGTTCCCCATAGGCTCCCGCGCCGAGACCGGACTCCATCACAGCGTGTCGCTGTTCCTCGGCAGCTCGCTCGAGCCGATGGCCAATGGGGCCTTGGCTTGCTCGAGGGGCGAGGCAGATGGCCAGAGGCGCGGAATCACCTTCGGGACGCTCTGACGATATGCGAGATAGCGTTGCCCGAACTGGCGTACGAGGTCGCGCTCTTCGAAAAGGAGGCCGATGAAGATGTAGCTCGACATCGCCGTTGCGAACACGCAGTGCCCGACGGTCATCACAGGTGCTGCCCAGATTCCGATCAGGATGCCGAGTTGGATCGGGTGCCGGACCAGGCGGTAGATGGGTGGGGTGCGGAACTCCAAATCAGGAAGCGATCGGCCGCGGAACGCGCTCCATGCCTGTGTCATACCGAACAAGTGAAAGTGGCCAAGCGCGAAGGTCGACCAGACGAGGGTGGTCCAGCCGACGGCTTGGACGCCCAGAACGCTGTAGACGAAGACCGGCTGCTCGAGGCGCCAGAGAGTCGCCGTCATCGGCGACCAGAACGCGAAGGCAAGGGCGAGACCCACGACTGTTGCGAGGACATATGTCGCTCGCTCAGCGGGCTCCGGAATGAGCTTCGTCCAGGCGCTCTCCTTCGGTGGCTTGGCAAAAACGGATCTGGGGCACGTCGCGACAGTACCCGACGGCGCGCGTTTTGAGCAGCGAATCGGTCCGTCTCATCCTCGAAAGGCGCTTTCGAGCGAAGGCCGTGCTCGATGGGAGTTGAGCGAGATCCGGACGCTGAACTACGCGGTCGTGGCGGTCTTCATCGATCAGGGCGCCGAGTCAGGTGATACAGGCGCCCTGTGGCGCTACCCGCCCGAGGACGCCGATGAGATGAACCACACCTACGAAGGCGAGGTCGTCGACCCCAAGGGGTTTCTCCCGCCCTCCCTTCGACACTACCACTACCATGGTTCGCTCACGACTCCGCCGTGCACCGAAACCGTCGACGAATCACCTGGTTGCAGATGATGGGCGCTCCGTCGCCGCCAACTCGGGAGTCGCGTGCACCACTGCGTGTCCCGGTTCCTCGATGACGCGCTCGAGCCGGCGTACGGTCCCTGCCGGGAACAAGCCAGCGAGCAGCAACGTCGCCATGACCACCGTCAGCGTGCCTGCCTCTCGCTTCGTCAGGTCGCTTTCTCCGATGTGTTCCGCCGTGCCGCTGAAGAGCATGAAGAACGCCCGCATCACGGACACTCCGTTGAGCGCGGTGGCCAAAATGAGCGCAAAGGCGAGCACGGGGAACTCATCAACCGAGCCCTGGACCAAGAGATCCTCTGCGACGAAGCCGACGGTGAGCGGAAGCCCCACGCTGGCGAAGCCCATGAACAAGAACGCGACCGCCATGCGTGGGGTTCGCGTGAAGCTGCCGGCGGGTGAGGTCAGCGAAAGGTTGCCGCGGCGTGCCTGGAGGGACGCCAGAGTCATCGCGAATCCCGCGGTCGCCACGCCGATCACCTGCCAGGTGAGCAGTGCGCCGATTTGGGCAATCGGTGAGCTTGCATCGAGGCCGAACGCGACGAGGCCTGTTTGACTCATGATGAGGAACGCGAGCGCGCGTCGACCGTTGGTCTGCGCAAGGCCGAGTGCTGCGGCGACGACCGCCGTGATGGCGCCGACCGCGGCCACACCGTGGGCAAGCTCGTGGGGCAGCGCGCCTCGAAGCAGCTCCAAATGCGCGTAGACACCGAGCTGCGGCGCGAAGAACGCGACCACGAGGCCCATCGGCGCGTGCTGCACGAACGGTGGGAACCAGCTGTGGAGGGGAAGCACCGCTTCGCGAATGCCGATGCCCACGAGGAGAAGCACGAGCCCGGCGGCACCCTCACCCTGAACGAGCAGGATCGCTCCAAGGGCAAACGCGACCGCGCTAGGCAGATGGTAGATCGCGAAGAGCCTCGCGAGGCCTCGCGGTTGCTTGAGATCCCTCAGCTCGAGCCAGGTGATGAGTGCCGACGCGCCCCAAAGGACGGCCAACCCAATTGGGTACCGAATCGACAAGAAGAGCAACGCAACCAGGACGAGGAGCAAAATCCTACGAAAGGTCGCCGGACGCGTTTCGCTAATCGGACTCAGCGCGACGGCCGCGAAGCCGATCAGGCACGCGATCAGCGAGAACGCAGGAACCCAGGAATGCGGCTCCTCCATCGAGAACCACGCTGCCGACCAGTCCGCGCCGGGCAGGTGGAACGCGCGCCACACGAGCTGTCCGAGGGCCAGGATGCCGGCGGCGACCATCGCATAACCGGCCTTGTCGCGGGCGGCTTTCGAGGAAGTCGAGCGGCCCGCAAACCAAGACATCGGCACGAGCAGGAGCAGCTGAAGCGCGGCAAAGGCGATCGTCATGGGCGTACCTCGTCATGACGGCTGCCCCGTTCCCGGAGCGCGCTTGGTTTGGTGAGGTAGTCGACCCACGCCCGATCCCATCGATCGATGCGACCGAGGAACCGAAGGGCAGGGGACACGACCCAATCCTTCAAGAAGGCGTCGAAGCCCCCGCGCTCGAGCGCAACCCGATACAGCCAAGGTTGGAGGGCGCTCGGGACAAGGCGTTCGAGGTGGCCGCCGGTGCGTGGGAGCTGTTTTCCCATGGCCTGCTCCAAGTGATGGTGGTCGTGAAGCAGGCTCGGGGAGCGCAGAATCTGCAAAGTTCGAATCGCCGCATGTCCCACGATGTGAGCCACAGCCAGATAGCGGAGGCCAAGGCCAATCTCGACGTAGATCAATCCAACTTGGGTCATCGAGGCGTAGGCCAGGGCGCTCTTGATGTCGGTTTGCGTTCGTCCGACGAACGTCGCGTGAAGCGCGGTGAGGGCGCCCACGGCAATGACTGCGCCCGCCGCGAGCCCCGAGGCCTGGAGGATCGACTCCGCGCGAAGCAACAGGTACGGCCCCAAATGGATCGACAGCGCACCGTAGAAGACGGCGCTCGACGGCGTGGGTCCTTCCATTGCGCGCGGGAGCCAGCCCGAGAAGGGGAGCTGAGCCGCCTTTCCCATCGAAGCCCAGAGGATCAGCAGCCCGATGATGCTTGCGCCCGCCCATGTCGACGGAACGACGAAACCAGCCCAGGGACCGCCGGTGGAGGGGCCTACGTCGGACGTGCCCACCGCGAAGTGGAGCGCAACTGCAGCCGCGAGCAATCCCACATCGCAGAGCCGGTAGGTCACGAACGCACGCAAACCGTGCTCGACTGGGCCCCGCCGTTCGTGAAAGAACGCGATCAGGAGGGCGGAAGTCAATCCGACGAGCTCCCACCCCAAGAACACCAAATCCAAGCTGCCCGCCAGTACGACGAACTGGACCGCGGTTCCAAAAATCGCGAGCAGCAGAAAGAAGCGCGCGAACCCAGGCTCGCGATGGAGGTAGCGCCTCGAGAACGACGCCACGAGCCCAAGCAGGACCGCCGAGAACGTTGCGAATGGGATCGACAAGCGGTCGGCGATGAGGTTCCAGTCGAACGAGTAGTGTCCGGCGGAAAACCAGCTTCCAAGTGGAACGCGAACCTCGGTGACGTCGGCGTGCAGCAACCAGACGGCGGCGATGGCGCAGGCCGTCACGGAGGCGGTGAACCCGAAGGCGACGATTCCGACGGTCGTTCGCTCGCTCCAGGGTCGGTACACCCATGCCCTCAGACCGAGCGCAAAGACCGCCGCGGCGGGAAAGCCGACGATTCCGACAACCATCCAGTGGACGACGGATTCCATCACGCTCTCCCTTCTGCGAAGAGGCCCGCCCGTACGTGGGCCGGGCTCAGATGGCCCCGCCTTCCGCGGTAGAACTCCATGGAGCGATCGACGACGGCAATCGCCGGGTTCTCGGTGACGTAGGGACGAAAGCGGCCCTTTTCATAGACAGCTAAAGCGTCGCTATCCGGGTCCCAGGCGACGAGTTGGATCCACTCCTTGTTCACGAGGTTCGCCAGTCCCGCCTCTTGTGCGAGCACACGTTCGAGCATTTCCGTTTTCGCCTCGACGATGGTCAGCAGTCGAACGGGTTCGTGAATCTCGACCATCTGCCAAGGTAAACCCGTTCGCAGGTCCGACGCGTGTCCGTCCATCACGCCGACGAGCCCAACGATGTTGTGGGGAAGCTTCGTGCCGCTTCCGTATCCCGTGGGGTCGACGAAGCTGAAGTAGTATTCGAGGTTGATTCCGGCGCCCACGGGGCCCACCGCTCGCAGAAGCGCCGCCAGGATGGCGCCGGCCGGGTCTCGCGTCGGGTCGTACGAAACGAGAAACGCTCGCCGATCGAGGAAGAGCCCCCGGGTGCGCTCCCTGCGGCCGACGACGCAAACCGCATTCGTTGCGTGACCGTATTCGGGCCTCGGCTGAGCGAGATCGTAGGCATGGGCTTCGGCGTGGGTGAGCGCGGAGTCGGGATCGAGGTCGAGCGAGGCCGACTCGAATCGTCGGCATCGCTCGTGAGCGTCCAGACTGCAGGCGGCCGCAAACGCTCCCTTCACATCTTCGAGAGCCTCGATCAGGTGCGCCGGCAGCGAGTCCTCGTCGTAGTAGGCCATCGAATCGTCGCAGGTGTTGTGGTACGCCCCGACGAACCAGGTCGAGTCGGGGATGACCACGTTCCGGGTGTGGAGGCGCTCGCGAACGCGCGCATCGTTGGCCATCTGCGCGAAGGCTCGGGCGTTCGGACCCCCTCGGCCCCCTCCGGTCGCGCCGCAGTCGTGGGCAGCCTCGTGCGGATTGTTGAGGCTCGATGACCCGTGCCCGACGATGAGGACCAGCGAGCGAAGCTTTCCGTCGATCCCCATCGTAGTGAGGACGCTCGCCACGATCTCGGTCATCTCGTCGAGCGTGTACCCGGCAGCGAGGCCATCCGGTCGCGACTCCCCATACCCCTCGATGCAAAGGCGCGTTGGCGGAACCGGTGCAGTCCGGTGTAGCGCCCAGTGTGCCATCCGCTCGGTGCGACGCGGGAAGAGACTTCTGCCGAGCAGGGGAATCATCGCGAAGAAACCGAACAAGGCCGACAGCAATCCACCCCGGGTGAGCATTTTGCTTCCAAGTCCGATCGAATGCGTCACTTGCCCCTGGCGGCGGCGCTTGCCCGCGAACGCAGCTGCATCGCTGTCATCGAGGGCCCGCTCGGTGACATAGTGGCTTGGGCGGACGGCCACCGGGCAAAGCGGCCTCGGTCGGATGTCCTCGATGCCTTGATACGACATCGCCACCCCGAAAAAGCCAGCGTATCCGTACGTCTCCGCGTCCGGACGAATCTCCTCGAGATGGCGCCGCAGCGACTCCTCTCGATCGTCGATGCAGAACACGGCTTGAAAGCTCGGGTGCGGCGGTCGCGCGCGGCTTACTCGACAGTGGCCCACGATGCCGTCGAGAACGCCGACCCGATGCCTCCGTTCGTAGGCCAAATGCATGAGCCTGCGACGCTCGTTGGAGTCGAACGCGCGGACTTCTTCAAGCCATCGCTTCGCCGCTGAGGAGGTGGTCATCTCCGCGGGGCCAATCCCGGCTAACTGCGCGACGATGAACGCTTCATAGACGAGCTCGAGATCGACCTCTTCTGCCTGAGTCTTGCGACACGAGGGAACGTCGGCGAACGTCACGGTTTCGCCCGCGTGCTCCCGCAGCTCGAACTTGGCGGCGTGGAGGTCGAGGGTCAGCTCGAGGGCAAGATAGTCCGCGAGTCGAGCGGGTGGTGGGTCGACAGGGGCGGTGTCGGGGCGCTCCTCGAGCTGCCGAACCATCCCGGCCCAGCCCCGAAGAGAGAGCAAGGTCTCCTCGATGTAGCGCTCCCATTCCGCGTGGGGCACGTCGAGCTCCTCGAGCGCCCACGACACGGTCCGCTCCGCATCCCAGTCCTCGCTCTCCTGACGTCTCAGTTCTTCCGAGAGGCCTCGCATCCAGCGGTCCATGGGCCCGGAGCCGAGCCCGTAGAGAACGCGGAACGCCCCGAGAAGCCCTTGGCTGCGCTCAGCCATCCGCCAGTAGGCGATTCCCTGGTCGACGAACGCTGCGCAAAACCGAATCAGTAGCGGGTGCACCAGCCGATCCGTGTCGACTCCATACGCGGCGAGTATCTGATCGCGGCGCCGCACGGCGACGCATGGGCGAGAGACTACAGGCGCGACCGCCAAGAGCGCGCTCCACATCTGTTCGAGGGCTTGCTCTTCTCGGGCCTTCGCCGTGATTGGTGCCGCGTCGACGCAGATGCGCTCGGCCGATTGCAGGATCGCCGCGCGCGCCGCTTCGGGGACACGTGCGTGAAAGCGAAACAGGGTCCTCGTCTCTTCCAGCATCCAATGGAGGGCCGCGCCCTTTGGAATCTCGAAGAGATTGCGTAGTCGCAGCGCGTGCAGCTCCCGGCGGGTCGGTCCTCCGGCGATGACGGGTGCAACGGAGTCGTCGTTCAAGGGCGCGAGTACGGCGTCGATGTCGGCCGGCCGGATCCTCGCGGTCTCGAGACATTGTGCGAAGGCTTGCTCCGTTTGATAGGGCTCCGTTCCAAAGCGGTTCGCTCCTTCGAGCACGGCTTGCTCGAAGTGAAGGTGCTCGAAGGCGTGCAGCGTATTGTGATGCACGAACATGTGAAGGGGGGACTGCTGAGGGAGCAAGTGCGCCGCGTGGTCGATCATGTCCGCCACGGAGGCCATCAGGTTCTCCTTCGGCGCGTCGAGTGTGGGTGAGCCGTGTGGGGCATCAGCGCTTCGATACCGACGATCTCGAGCGCCACGTTCTGCCACTCGTTCGAGAGATCCTCGACCCGGCTGAGGAAGGTGTGGTCGACGATCGCGACATCCGTCACGTCGACGACGACGCGCCGAACATCCGGATTGAGGTTCGCGAGGTGCTTGCGCACCGAAAGCAGGCTCGTGAAGGCTGCCGCCCCGTGTAGAGCGAGGCGCAGCTCCGCTCCATCTTCGGTGCGTTCGACTTGCGTGCGGAAGAGCTGCCGAAAGGTAGCGCCCCGAAGGCGATGCAAGATCAGCTTGAGCAACAGTCCGGCAGCAACGCCGACCAAGAGGTCGGTCGCAAGCGTGACGAACAGAGTCGTCAAGAAGAGCAAGAGCTGGTCAGGGCCGATCTGCTTGATGTGGACGAGCTCACGGGGCGACGCGAGCTTGGCGCCGGTGTAGACGAGCATCGCGGCGAGCGCAGCAAGGGGAATCTCGCTCAGTAGCCCCGGCGCCAGTGCGACGAAAACGAGCAGGAAGGCACCATGAAAGAAGTTTGCCCAGCGAGACTGAGCGCCGGCATCGACGTTGGCCTTGCTTCGCACGATCTCCGAGATCATCGGGAGGCCTCCGACGAACGAAGAGGCGAGGTTGCCGAGCGAAAGCGCGAACAAGTCCTTATTGAGATTCGACGGGCGCTTCTCCGGATCGATGAGGTCGACGGCGAGCACGCTGAGGGTCGATTCGACCGTTCCGACGAGTGCGAACATCACGACGTACTTGAGTGAGGCTGCGCTGAACACCATCGAGAAATCCGGAAACACGATCGCGTCGAGCAGCGAGCCCGGCAGTTGAACCAAGAACTCAGGCCCCACGTGGAACTGGTGCGAGAGAAAACGGTAGGCGTGCGAGTGGTCGAGGTCCATCCACAGGCTGCAAGGCACCGCCACCGCGAGAACGACGACGGGAGCTGGAAGCGCCTTCGCCCACCCCTGTCGAATCATCGGCCAGCCGAAGAGGATGAGAAGCGAGACTACGCCAAGCGCGAGGATCTCGGGGTTGGCGTGCGCGATGCTGTGGGGGATCTCGGCCAAGAGCTCTAGGGGCTCCTTGGCTGCGGGCGCCACTCCTATCAGCGTGTGCGCCTGCTTCGAAATGATGATGACGCCGATCGCCGCGAGCATTCCATGGACGACTGCGGGGGACATCGCCACGCCGATTGATGCGGATCGGAGGAGAGCGAGCACGATCTGGACGCATGCTGCGACGACTCCGACCGCCAGCGCTCGGCGGTAGCCCACCATCGGGTCGCCTTGACCGAGCTCCTGAACCGCGCCCAGGGCGATGACGATGAGTCCCGCGGCGGGACCCTTGATTGTCAGAGGCGCGCTACCCAGAAACGAGACGACGATTCCTCCGATGATTGCGGTGAGGACACCTGCAATCGGAGGGAACCCACTGGCCATCGCGATTCCCAAGGAGAGGGGAAGCGCGATCAAAAAGACCAGGAATCCTGCTTTGAGATCTGCAATGGGGAGCGCGCTTCGTAGCGCGCCCTTCGACTCTGCTTTCGACATGACAATCCGCCTTCGCGTTCAAGACAACGTCGCCCCGATACCGCGGGGCAATCACACACGCTGGAGACGAAGCCCTCCCGGACTTCGTCAGGCGGAAGGAGGGCCGCGTGCGGGGTGGGGTCGGGCGAGGTCGCCGCTCGCGAAGAACTGAATCCGAAAGCTGCGTGGCGTCGCCCAGGCGGTCCGCTCGGAAGGGGTGGGAGCCGACTGCTCGCAGTCGAGATCATCCTCCTCAAACGAGTCGATGGCCCCGTCCGCCCACGCGCCGCTGCGCTTTGCGGGGGGCTTCAAGAGCGTGTGGCTGCGTGCCGGCAATCGGCTCAGGGCCGACTCGGCAACGCTCGACAGATCGCTGCCTGAGCCGGAAAAGCCAGCGGATACGAGGACGACGAGCAGGGACAACATCGCGAGCCGCCGGCCTGGCCGACGCGCAATGGCGCTCCGTTTCGCTGCTGGTCCCACGTTCGTCACAGGTCCTGAACCCCCGAGGCCCCTAAGTATTCCGCCAAAGGAGCCTGTGTGCAAATGAGGTCGAGCCGCTCCGGGCATCATGCCAGCGGCTCGCGCACTTCCGCCTGCGGTACTCCGGCCT
>CAVWBW010000019.1:0-13493 GCA_963753395.1 uncultured delta proteobacterium
AAAGCTAAGCCTCCGCTCTAGTCCAATTCCCTGGAATGATCTACGGGACCGGAACAGATCGGGCCTCCTCGAGCGTGATGCCGGTTCGCGAGACCTGAGGGCGCCTCGGGGTCGGGCGGTTCCGCAGCCCCGGCTTCCAACCTGGGAAGGTTGCTAGGGAAGGCTGCTAGGCCGGCGGCAGCCTCGCTGCTTTCGGAACCCCGCTGAACCACTGCGCAGGTTGCTCGAGAAGAATCTCGCAATCTTGTCCAGATTTTAACGCATATTTCCAGAAGGGGCTTGCCATTATCTAGACAGAACCTAGACGCAATCTCGTCAACCCCTGCTATCCGAGGAGATTCTTGTCATGAACACCCTGAACGCACCTAAGCATCTGTTTCTCGCTGCCCTCGCGACCGTGGTGGCGGTTGCGGCTGCCGCGCCCGCTCCCGCCGCCGCTTACCATATCAAGTACAACACCCGCGCCAACCTCATCGAAGAGCTCCATGAGGACGGGCGCTTCAATGTGTTGCTCGCCGCGCTCGATGCGACGGGGCTCGACGACGCTGTCGACGCAGCCGACGTCACCTTGTTCGCGCCCACCGATGAGGCCTTCCAGCCGCTCATCGACGCCGGAGTCGTAGACGATTTGCTGCACGAGCCAGGCCTCGCCACGCTCACGAACATTCTACTTTACCACGTGGTCGAAGGCCGGGCGTCCACCGCTCGCCTCGAGCGGGTTCGAACGCCCGACACGCTGCTCGGCGAACCCGTGATTCTCAAGCGAACCGAGGATGCGCTATTCGTCAATGACTCGGAGATCACGGATGGCAACAACCGCGCCAAATCGGGCACGTACCACGCCATCGACGCAGTGCTTCTTCCGCCTGACGAGCCGATCGCGATCGAGAGCACACTCGATGTCCTCCGATTCGACGGTCGCTTCAACGTCCTCCTCACCGCCCTCGAAGCGACTGGTCTCGACGAGGCCGTCGCAAGTGGCGTGCTGACGCTACTCGCTCCCACTGATGAAGCCTTCCAGCCGCTCATCGACGCTGGCGTCATCGACGACCTCTTGGCTGAGCCCGAGCTCGAGACTCTTACGAACATACTTCTCTACCACGTCATCGACGGTCGCCGATCAGCGCTCAAGCTCTTCTTCAGTCGAAGCGTCACCACCTTGCAGGGAACGGAGGTGTCGGTGGGATACGAGAAGCGAGCCTTCGTCATCAACGACTCCCGCGTCATTAGCGCAAACGGCAAGACCCCAACCGGCTTGGTTCACATCATCGACGCCGTGCTGCTTCCCTCGGCGCAACCGGACGACCTGATCGAGCTTCTGAAGGACGACGGACGCTTCTCGGTGCTTCTAGCGGCATTGGACGCCACCGGTCTCGAGGGCGCCGTCCGTGATGGCGGACTCACCGTCTTCGCGCCGACGGATGAAGCATTCCAGCCCTTGATCGACGACGGTACGATCGGAGCGCTGCTCGAGGAGCCCGGGCTCGGGACGCTCACACAGATCCTCCTCTACCACGTGGTCGGTGGAGAGAACACGGCCAAGGACCTCGTTCGCCAGCGCCGCGTCGAGACACTCGAAGGGTCGAAAGTGTACCTGTGGTCGTTCTTCGGCAGGGTCTTCGTGAACCGCACGCGCGTTATCGACCCCAACCTCCGCGCGGCCAACGGGATCGCTCACGCCATCGACGGCGTGCTTCTTCCGTAGCCCTACTTCCTTAGCACCACGCACCAATGAACAGCCGCCGCGGGATCCCCCGTGGTGGCTGTTCACGTGGAGCTGCCGTCGTACTGAGGATCGATGCATGAATCCGGCAGACCTTTGTCGGTAGACCCTCCCAAGTTGAATCCGTCGTCGACATCACCCAACGGCGAGCATGGGTTCGCTAGCGTTTTTCGAGTGTCGCCGTCACGTTGGTGAATGGAGGGGACAGGGTCGGCATCCAGATCGTCAGCGTGGCTCCATCGAGGCCCCAAAGCGCATTCACGACCTGGGTTGGCTCGATCGGCTGAAGATTGTTCACGTCCGTCCCCTCTCGCCGGTAAAAGAGCGTCAAGATGGTGTCTCCGGCCGTCCAGTTGCCCTCGGTTCGGTAGTCGAACGGATCTCCAGCCTCTTCAGTGGTTTCGACCTGCGAAAAAGTCCCGTCGGCGTTCAGCATCAGCGTTTCGGTTCCGCAACTGACCGCCTCGGTCGCGGTGAGCTCGATTTCGCCGGGACAGGTCGTGTCCAACCCCTCTGCCTCGATCGAGAGAAGCGCCCAAGCGCCAAAGAGCGTGGGATTGGGCTGAGCCGGGCTTCCTTCGTCGCCGCAGCTTCCGATGAGGACGACGGCAGCGCTCAAAACTAGAGCGAGGCGCGCAGGCATGGAAGCAAGCTGCGTCATACTATGGCTGCGGTGAATGAACAATTCCGTCGGCTCGAGCCAAGCGCCCGCGGATGATCAACCCATCCGACGTTCGGGTCACCGAAGCGTGAACTGCGGGCACACACCGTGACCGAGATGTCGCACGGCTCACGATCTGCGGCCCGGAAACTCTGGCCTTTTCGGACGGCACAGCTTTTGCACTCCTCCTTGGCATGCGTCCCAGGTTCGCCATCGCCGTTGGACTCATCGCCCTCTCCATGATGGCCGCGGCGCCCGTGGCGGCAGATCCCGCGTTCGCCGACGGGCAGACCTGGTCCATCGAGGTCGGCCTTGGCGGTGGCTGGCAGCCCGACTCGACCGCGTACACGCGTACGCTCCGCAACTTCGGTTTCGAACGGCGCTACGGGCCGACCCACTTTCGGTTCTCGGGAGCGATCGAGAAGATCGTCCTTCCGTATTTCAGTGTGCTCCTCCAGACCAACTTCCTCGAACGCCAGCGCTGGTCGCGCGACAGCGGCATCGGCCCGAGCGACGGGTTCAACTGGTCGACTTGGGCACTCGGCGTGCACGCGCGTGCGTTCTTACCCGTGAAGAACAAGCTGCGCGTGTACGCACAGTTCGGCGTCGGTCCGACCTTCGCTGGCACACGGCTCTACGTGCGCGGCGGCGACGGAACCGAGAGCACCCCCACGCAGGAGCGCTACAAGCAGATCGAGGTAGGCTACAGCATTGCAGGGCTCGGCGGGGTCGAGGTCATCCCGCGCAAACACGGCGGCTTCTACGTTCAGGGCGGCTACTTCTACGCGCCCGCACCCAAGAACAACTTCGGCGATCGCCACCAGGCAGGTGGTGGCCTGTTGCTTGGGGGCCTCAGCGGTCATTTCGGGAGGAAGCAATGAAGACGATCGTGATCCGAGCGGTGTCGTGCATCGCGCTCGGTCTCGCGCTCAGTGCCTGCGAGACCGACGTCGTCGACGATGCCGGCTTTCAGCTCTGGTGCGGTGAGACGCTTTGCGTGTGGACCCTCGAAGAGGGGGAGATCGACAAAGTGTCCACCTGGCACGACCACGACTACGGCGTCGAGCTCGTCGGTGCTCCGGTCCTGCTGTCGCAGGACGCCCGCGCGTCCGCCCAATGCGTCCGTCTCGAAACCGTCTCCGATGTGGATGCTTCAGCCGTGGTCACCGTCGAGATTGACACCGACGGCGACGGTGAGAGCGATCATGTGGTCCCGGTGCCTCCCACGGACGGCTACGAGAGCCGGAGCGTCGAGGTCGTTCTCGACCTTCCTCCGAAGCCCGACACCGTCTACTACGTGCGCAAGTCGGGGGAGGGCCGCGCCGTTCTCGCCAGGCTCCGGATCTCCAGGGAGTGCGGGCGCTGAGCCGGCCGCCGGCAGACTTTCTCCATCATCTCCTCTGCGAGTCGCTGCACCATCCGCCAACGCATCGCGATCCACGTAGTGCACATACGGCAATCAGCGCAGGGCGCTGTCATCGCGGCGGAGCACCAACTCGTGGTCAGCCGAGAGGACGGCGGAGTCGCATCCGCACCAATTGCGTATAGACCGACCCGCCAGGCCCACGTTAAGCCAAAGGCCAAATGACATCGAACTCCTATTCCCAGTTGCCCGGCGACGCAGAGACAATCGGCGAATTGCTACGCCTTCGTGCACAGCGCCACGGGGATCGCGATGCGTATCTCTTCTTGGAGAACGGCGAAACCCCTCAACCCGCTCTGACGTACGCGGGGCTCAACCGTGAGGCCAGAGCCATTGCCTCCGAGCTGGTTCGACTCGATGCGGTCGGCGAGCGGGCGATTCTATTGTACGCCGACGGACCCGAATTTATCCCGGGATTCTTCGGAAGCTTGTACGCGGGGACTGTGGCCGTACCGACGTTTCCACCGCATCCGGCGCGCTTGGACCGAACGCTTCCGCGCCTGCAAAGCATCGTCGCTGACTCCGGCGCGCGCGTCGTGCTCACCACACGCCAGATCTTCGCGCTGCGCGAAGGGTTGGTTCAGCTTGCGCCCGAGCTCGGCGAGCTCGCCTGGGTCGTCACCGACGACATCGCGCCAGCGCCCTCGGACTTCGAACCCCTTCCAGCGTCTTCACACGAGGTTGCCTACCTTCAATACACGTCCGGTTCGACGGGGCGTCCCAAGGGCGTTCGCGTCACGCATCGCAATCTCCTGCACAACGAGGCCTTGATTGCGCACTGCATCTCGAGCACCGAGGCGATGACGATGGCCGGGTGGCTTCCACTCTTCCACGACATGGGGCTCATCGGGAACGTTCTTCACACACTCTACCACGGGGCCTCGTGCGTCCTGATGTCGCCGCTGTCCTTTCTGCAACGGCCCTTGCGCTGGCTCCAAGCCATTTCCAAGTATCGCGCGGACGTCGCTGGAGGTCCGAACTTCGCATACGACCTCGCAGTACAACGGACGACCCCCGAGCAGCGAGCGCAGCTCGATTTGAGCTGTTGGTCCCACGCCTTCTGCGGCGCGGAACCGATCCACGCCCGAACCCTCGAGCGTTTCGCAGAAGCGTTCGCGCCGAGTGGCTTTCGCAAGGACGCGCTCGCTCCGTGCTACGGCCTTGCCGAAGCGACGCTCATGGTGTCTGGCACTCGACTCAAGACCCCCTTCGCTCCCTCGATCGTCGATGCCGCGGCGTTGGAACGCAATCGTGTCGAGGCAGCCAGCGACGCTCTCCCGTCTCGCGTCGTCATCGGTTCAGGGCGCATCATCGACCACATGGAGCGCGTGCTCATCGTGGATCCTGAATCGCTGACGGCCTGCGCTGAGGGGCGCATCGGCGAGATCTGGGTGGCCAGCGATAGTGTCGCCGACGGCTACTGGAATCGACCCGAGGAAACCAACGCGATTTTCCAAGCCAGACTCGCCGACACAGGCGAGGGTCCATTCCTTCGCACGGGGGACTTGGGGTTCCTCATGGACGATGAGCTCTTCGTGACCGGACGCATCAAGGACCTCATCATCATTCGCGGACGCAACCACCACCCGCAAGACATAGAGCGAACCGTCCAAGCTGCACATCCCGCCCTCCGGGTTGGATGTGGAATCGCCTTTTCGCTCGACGAGGGCGCCGGCGAACAGCTTGTCGTCGTGCAGGAGGCAACCCCGAGCGACGACCTCGACCTCGATGCCGTGTTGCAGGCAATCCGACGTGGGGTGACCGAATCCCATGACTTGCACGCCCACCGAGTCGTGCTCATTGCGCCGCGCACGATTCCCAAGACCTCCAGCGGAAAGCTTCAGCGACGTGCCTGCCGGGACGCGCTCTTGGAAGGGGCCTTGAACACGACCGCCGAATGGAGCGATCCCGTCGTCAAACAGCCCGATGTGCCCGTCCCGGCGGAAGCGCCGAACAAGCTCCACACGGTTCACGGGCTGAGCGAGATCGAGAGCTGGCTCGTCCGACGGGTCGCCGAGATCCTCGATCTCGACCCCGGGCAGATCGATCCAAGCGAGCCCTTCGCGACGTACGGCCTAGACTCCGTGCACGCGGTGTCCCTCGCCGGGGAGGTCGAAGAGTGGTTCGGCGTGCCCGTGGAGCCCACGCTGGTGTGGGACCATCCGACCATCCGCGATGTCGCTCGCCTGCTCGCGCGGGGATCAAGGGCGCCGGTCTCGGAAGAACCCGATGCCAAAGCGTCGCGCGCACGCATGGAGCGCCCCGCCGCAGAGACTCCGGTCGCCATCGTTGGTATCGGCTGCCGCCTTCCGGGTGCCTCGGGACCAGAGGACTACTGGGCACTGCTCGATGGCGGGGTCGAAGCAGTCCGAGAGCGATCGCAGGAGCGAAGCTCGAAGGTTGGCGGCGGCACGGCATCGGGCCCGATACGCGGCGGGTTTCTCGAAGGTGTCGACCAGTTTGACGCCAGCTACTTCAAGATCACGCCCAAAGAGGCCAAGGCGATGGACCCCCAGCAGCGACTGCTCCTCGAGGTCGCATGTGAAGCGTTGGCGGACGCGGGTATCCCCGCTGACCAACTGGGGGACCGCAAGGCAGGTGTGTTCGTCGGCATCTCGTCGTGTGACTACGCCTGGCTGCAGCTCGCGGGCGGTGAGCTCGATGCGTACTTCGGGACGGGTTCGGCTCTCAGCATCGCGGCCAACCGAATTTCCTACGCGCTCGGGCTCCGCGGGCCGAGTCTGGCGATCGACACTGCGTGTTCGTCTTCGCTCGTGGCTGTTCACCAGGCATGCACCAGCCTTCGCAACGGCGAGTGCGAAGTGGCGCTCGCCGGCGGCGTCAACCTGATCCTCATCGATGAGATCACGCAGTCCCTTCAAAGTGCTGGTGCGCTCTCCGGAGATGGGCGCTGCAAGACCTTCTCGGACGCGGCGGACGGCTACGTGCGCGGTGAAGGTGTCGGAGTCGTCGTGCTCAAGCGACTCGACCGGGCGCGCGCGGATGGGGACGACGTCTACGCCCTGATTCGCGGCAGCGCGGTCAACAACGACGGTCGAAGCAACGGGCTCATGGCACCGAGCGGCCGGGCGCAAGAAGAAGTGCTGAGGAGTGCCTACCGTGGGGCCGGCGTGAAGCCGTCTGAGGTCGATTATGTCGAGGCCCATGGCACGGGCACCCAGCTTGGCGACCCGATCGAGGTTCGCGCGCTCGGCGCCGTCATTGGGGTCGAGCACGACTTGGAGCACCCGCTCCGGGTTGGCTCCGTCAAGACCAACATCGGCCATCTCGAGGCTGCTGCTGGTGCAGCCGGACTCATCAAAGTCGCGCTCGCGCTCGCGCACCGATCCATACCGGCGAGCCTGCACTGCGCGCGAGTCAGCCCGCTGATTCCATTCGACGACCTTCACGTGCGCGTTCAAACGGAAAGCGAGCCCTGGCCCGTGACCGGTCGCCCCGCGCGTGCTGGCGTGAGCTCCTTCGGCTTCGGGGGGACCAACGCCCACGTGGTTCTCGAAGAAGCCCCGCGCATCCCCGACGAGAACGACGATGCCGTCGAACCCGAGGACGGAGTGGTGCACATCGTTCCGATTTCGGCTCACAGCGCGCCCGCGCTGCGGCGCAACGTCGATGCACTCCGCGATTGGCTCGCGCGAGAGTCGATGCCACTTCGCGACATCGCGTACACGACGTCCGTCCGGCGTAGCCATCACCAACATCGGATCGCAATCGTCGCTCGCTCGCACCAAGACCTGCGCTCGCAGCTCGACCACTACGTCGAGGCCGGTCCGGGTTCCAGCGATACGGCGGCCACTTCGCATCCTCGAGTTGCCCTCGTGTTCCCCGGGCAGGGCTCGCAGTGGGCTGGAATGGGCGCGCAGATGATGCAGCAGGAGCCGGTCTTTCGCTCCGCCATCGAGGAGTGCGACGAAGCCTTCCGCCGCTACACCGACTGGTCGCTCTTGGCGGAGCTTGGGAGGTCCGCAGAGCAGTCTCGTCTCGATCGTGTCGACATCGTGCAGCCGGCGATCTTCGCCATCCAAGTCGCGCTCGCTCGCCTCTGGCGCTCCTGGGGTATCGAGCCCTCCGTGATGGTAGGCCACAGCATGGGAGAAGTCGGCGCCGCACACGCCGCAGGAGCCCTCGACTTGGACGACGCCGCGCGGGTGATTTGTGAGCGGAGTCGTCTCGTGCGCGCTGCCAGCGGCCAGGGCGCCATGGCGGTGGTCGAGTTGTCTGCTGCCGCACTCGAGACCGTGCTCGCAAAGCGGGACCGCGTGTGCGTTGCCGCGAGCAACGGGCCGAGCTCCTGCATCGTCTCAGGCGACCCTGACGAGGTCGCCCGCGTTCTCCAGGACCTCGAAAAGCAGTCGGTCTTCTGTCGCCTCATCAACGTGGACTACGCATCCCATAGCCCGCAGATGGATCCCTTTTCGGTGGAGCTCCGACAAAGGCTCGCATCCCTGGCGCCGCGTGCGGCTAGGATCCCGATGCTATCGACGGTGACTGGGCAGCTCTGTGGGGGCGAGGAGCTCGACGCGGGGTACTGGGCCCGAAACCTCCGCGAACCCGTACGTTTCGCCGAGGCGGTATCGCTCCTCGCGCGCGACCACGACTTGTTCGTTGAAGTGAGCCCGCATCCGGCGCTGACGCCCGCAATCAAGAGCAGCCTCGTCGAGGCGGCGCGGGACCGTGCGCGCGTGGTGACCTCATTGCGGCGCGACCGCCCCGAGGCAGAGAAGCTTCGGGAGTCCCTCAGCGAACTCTACACCGCGGGCTGTCGCATCGAGTGGGCCAAGCTTCATCCGTCTGGCGGCCAAGCTCTTCGCCTTCCAACCCCATCCTGGGACCGCGGACGCTATTGGATCTCGCCATCTCGGCGCGCGCAGCACACAGAGCGAGTTGATCATCCTCTACTCCACGGTCGCTTGGTCTCGCCGGTCTTCGGCGGGGTGGTGTACGAGGGCGAGTTGGATCCTGAGCGCCATGCGGTGTTCAGGGAGCGGCAGGTCGAGGGACTCTTCGTTCTTCCGGGTTCCGCCCTGCTCGAGCTCGTCCTCGCCGCGGCGCGAATGCACCTCGATGCGGACTCGGGCCTGTGCCTCGAATCGGTCGAGGCATCTGGCTTCGTGACCGCGAGCTCAGAGGAACGCTGCCACGTGCAGGTGCATCTCGAGGCCACCGGTGACGAAGGCTGTCTGGGCTTCGAAGCTTTCGGTCGCACCTGCTCGGTCGAGGGGGACCCCGGTCCTTGGTCCTCCCATCTGCGAGGTCGCTTCGTGGGGTCTTGCGGCGGGGATATCGAAGTCGGCGATGAGCTCGCACCATGGCAGCCCTGCCACCCGTCCGCCGAGCGGAGCGGCTTCTGCCTGAACCCCGCGTGGGTCGAGAGCGCGCTTCGGCGGGCCTTGGAGTTGGGAACCGACGGCGGCGGTGGCGATAGCATTTGGCAGATGGAGCGCATCGAGCGCGTCGAGCTCTTGCCGAGAGGCTTTGACGAAGGCCGTGTTGGTCATCGCGTCCGGGTTGTCGAGGTTCAGTCTGATCGGCTCCATGTCGACCTCGTGTTCTTGGACGCCGCCCAGCATGCGGTCGCCAAGCTTGCCGGCGTCGAGCTCGTTCGCCACGATCCTGACGATATCGCGCGTGCCGCAATGGGTTCCTTCCGGGACTGGCTCCATACGCTCGAATGGCAGGAGCGTCCGATCACGCGCACGACGCATCCGCGAGACCCCGGCCTGTGGTTGGTGCTCATGGACGAGGGCGGCGTCGGAAGCGCGCTTTGTGCGAGCATCGAGGCGGCCGGTGGCGCGTGCGTCCGCGTCACACCTGCTGCCCGTTTCGTTGAGCTCTCTTCGGGCCGCTTCGGCATACGCGTCGCGAGCAAAGCTGACTTCGGGAGGCTCTTCCGTCGCTACGACTTCGACCAAGTCGTGCATCTCTGGGGCATGGATGGCCGCCGTGCGGACCGAAACATGGACGCATCCGAATTGCTCCGCGGCCAACCGGCGCGCTGTGCGAGCTTGCAAACCGCAATAGACGCATGCCTCTCTGCCAACACGACCGCGTCCGTCTGGACTGCGACATGCGGCGCGGAACGCGTGTTCCCGGACGATCAGCAACCTGACGTTGCGCAAACGCCAGTCTGGGGGCTCGGACGTGCACTCGCCATCGACCACCCGGATCTCATTGGCGGTCTGATAGACCTCGACCCGACCACAGATCCGGAGGCGCGAGCTCGTGCGCTCTACGAGATCCTCACTCGAGACGACGGCGAAGACCAGCTCGCCGTCCGCAGCGGCAAGCGCTACGTCGCTCGCATCGTGAAGACGCCGCGTCGCCGCCCGAGCGACATGCCGCCACTGAAGGAGAATGCCACGTACCTAGTCACCGGCGGCACCGGTGGTTCGGCGATCTCCCTTGCCCGTTGGTTGGCCGATTGCGGTGCACGGCACCTCGTCTTGCTAGGGCACTCGGACCTGTCGGACTCGGCAGCCCGCGGTCTCTTCGCCGACTTCGATGAGCGCGGCATCCGCTTGCACACCGAGAACGCCGACGCGTCCGACGAAGAAGCATTGGGCCGCGTCCTCGAGTTGATCGATCGCGAGCTCCCACCTCTTCGCGGCGTCTTTCACATGGCTGCTCCCCCGGAAGATCGGCCGGTCAACGCGCATGGAGCCGAGAGCTTCGAGCGCACCTTCCGCAACGTTGCGCTCGGCGCGTGGAACCTCCATCGCTTGACGCACGACCTCAATCTCTTCGTCATGTTCTCGTCGCTGAGCGCGACGCTTGGGCTCGGGAGCACGGCGAACTACGCTGCAGCGAATCGCTTCGTCGATGTGCTGGCGCTCCATCGCCGAGCGGCGGGGCTCCCTGCGCTGAGCGTGTCATGGGGTCCGTGCCGGGACGTGGGGCTCGCCGGCCCCGAAGACGAGGCTCGCTCGCAGGCCCTCCAAGCGGTCGGCCTGAGCGCAATCACGAGCGAAGAAGCCGTCGAGGCACTTCGAGCGCTCATCGGGTCGGGGGATGCACACGCCCTCGTGGGGTCGTTGGATGTGGTTGCTCTTGTCGAGCACACGAGAGGTGGCGACGTCCCGGCGCTCTTCCGAGGTCTCACGAGTACCCGACGCGAGCCCTCGATCGAAGCGCCCCACAAGCTCCGCGAGAGGTTGCGAGCGATGGCCCTGGAGGAGCGGCGGGCCTGGGTGGAAGGTCGAGTGCGCATCCTCGCGGCGCGGGTCCTTGGGACGGTCGACGCCGAACGAATCGACCCGGAGCGCCTGTTGCCGGAGCTTGGATTGGACTCCCTTTCCGCAATGGAGATGCGCGACCTTTTCGAACGCGAGGTAGGACTTCGGGTTCCAGTGCGGATCCTCTTTGAGGATCCGAGCCCAAGGCAAATCGCACGGCGGGTCGCTGCCCTCCTCGGAGAGCAGACGATTGAAGCAGGGTGGGTTAGGGGCGGCGTTGGGAGTGCGCGCGGCCCCGCCGGCCTCGACGCGACGCTTCATGCGGCTGGTGATCGAGGATGAGCCGTTCGCACAGTGACGTCACCAAGGTCGGTAGTGTGACGGTCGACGAGTGGTTTCACGTCGCGTCATCCGGGCACAGGCCGCACCTTCGGCTCTTCTGCCTGCCACCGATGGGCGGAAGCGCGGCGCACTTCCGTGACTGGTCCCACCACAGCTCGGCGTTCGTCGAGCTGTGGGCGGTTGACCCCCCGGGTCGAGGGAGCAGGCACGGCGTTGCCTCTCGGCGTCGGATGGACGACCTGGCGCGAGAGCTTGCGGACGCGATGGAACCCCATCTAGACCGCCCCTATTCCATGTTTGGTCACAGTCTCGGGGGGCTGGTTGCATTCGAGACGGTGCGCGCATTGCGGCGCCGGGGTGCCCCGCAGCCCCACCACCTGTTCCTCGCCGCGATCCACGCTCCTGACCGCGGACCCTACAGGCGGGGCATCTACGACCTCCCTCGAAACCTCCTGGTGAAGGAATTGACCGAGGTTTGGGGACACCGTAGCGCCGCGCTCGGCGACGAAGACATTCTCGACCTCGTGCTACCGTATCTACGGGCGGACTGCGAGCTGTACGAGCACTACGCGTATTCGCCCGAGGCGCCCCTCGATTGCGCGATTACGGCGTTCCATGGCACCCATGATCCCTTGATCCAGACGCCCGACGTTGCAGCGTGGGCGGTGCAGACCGTTCAGTCATTTAACCTGGAGGTGTTCGAGGGCGATCATTTTTTCCCGGAGCAAACCGACTTCGTGCGGCGCCTGCTGTCGGAGATCTCTACATCCCTTGGTCCCGCTGGCGCGGAGATCCGGGCGCGGGCTCGCTAGTAGAGACCACGGAGCGAATCCATACGTAATTGGTGCGCATCGAGACACGCGGGAGGCCTCGTGAGGTAGGCTCGGGGCGATGGCCACTCGCAAATCCCCCAGGCGCGCCAAGGCCGAGGCCCTGATCGGAACGGTCGAAGCCACGTACGACCTGAAACCCGGCGAGGACGAATGGTTCCCCCATCTTCTCGAGGCGAGCTTGCCGCTGCTCGACCACGGCCGTGGCGCCGGCGGCCTCATCGCGGTCAAGGGCCCGACGGCGGACGTGCCCTTCACGTTCGAAAGCACCCATGTCGCGGACGGCCCCGCGGACCTGATGGAGCGCCACATCGCCTCCATCGCTGCCTTGCCCGCGGAGCGGACGCATGAGCAGACGCGCTCAGGCGTCTTCATCATGTCCGAGAAAACAGCGGCCCATCCTGAGATGTATGAGACGTGGTGCACGTTCTTTGATGGCGCCAAGGACGCCATTGGACTGATGGCGATCGATACGAATGGACGCGGCGTTCACATCCTCGCACCAACGTCGGAGATCGTCAGCCTAAGCCAGGCGGACCGAAACCGCTGGGAGATGTTGGCCGCCCACATTACCTCGGGCGTTCGATTGCGGACTGCCATTCGGTCCGCACGTGACGAGCACCCCGAGCCCTCATCGGAGCTACCCCACGGTGCGGAGGCGGTGATCGCCCCAAAGGACTTCGGCGTCACACAAGCCGTGAACGGCGCACAGGAAAACGAGGCCCTGCAGGCGCTGCGACAGGCCGCCGTCCGAATCGACCGGGCACGTACCCGTGGACGCGAAGACGACACGCTCGACGAGGCGCTATCCGAGTGGCGCGCATTGGTGAGCGGGCGCTGGTCGCTAGTCGACTGGTTCGACACCGATGATCGGCGATACGTGCTCGCTCTGCCGAACCCCCCGAGCGTCCCGAACCCTCGCGGCTTCACGGAGCAAGAGCGACAGGTGACCGCGTTCGCCCTCCTCGGCGACAGCCACAAGCTCATCGCATACCGGCTCGGCCTCTCGCGTTCGAGGGTGACGCACCTCCTCGCGTCGGCAATGCGCAAGCTCGGCGTCAACTCACAAGCGCAATTGATCGCCAAGATGGGAGCCTTCGCGTCCGGTGTGGGTGACTCCGAAGATTCCTAGGCCAAGCACCAGCTCGTGGTCAGCCGAGGACCATCGGGCTCATGCTGAGAGCCGAGTTACGCGATGCTAGATCTGACCCAGGTTGGCGACGGACGAGGACGGGACCGACAACACGGGGCAGTTGTCGAACTTCTGCGGCATCTCGGGCAATGCGGGTGGGATCCCATCTCACACGGATCATCGGCCGCGCTC